>NZ_CP197471.1:0-4648060 GCF_052180215.1 Neobacillus sp. D3-1R
CACGCTAGTTCACAACGGTGTTATTGAAAACTATGACATTTTAAAGCGTGAATATTTAAAGGGTGTTGAGTTTAAGAGTGAGACCGACACAGAAGTCATCGTACAAATGATTGAGTTATTTGTGCATGATGGTCTTAATGTTGAAGAAGCTTTTAGCAAAACATTAAAACTACTACATGGTTCATATGCTCTTGGATTACTAGATGAGCAAGATAAAGAAACGATTTATGTTGCGAAAAATAAGAGCCCGCTTTTAGTAGGATTAGGCGATGATTTTAATGTTGTAGCAAGTGATGCAATGGCGATGCTGCAAGTCACAAACCAATATGTTGAGTTAATGGATAAAGAAATCGTCATCGTTAAAAAGGATGAAGTAACGATTAAAAATCTAAATGGCGATGTGATTAGCCGTACTCCGTACACAGCAGAATTAGATGCGAGTGATATTGAAAAGGGTACGTATCCTCACTATATGTTAAAAGAAATCGATGAGCAGCCGCTTGTTATGCGTAAAATCATTCAAAAGTATCAAGATGATCAAGGTGAATTGAAAATTGGTCAAGAAATACTAGACGCTATGAATGCTTCAGACCGCATTTATATTATCGCGGCAGGTACATCCTATCATGCAGGTCTTGTTGGTAAACAATTCATCGAAAAGATGGCGAAAATTCCAGTTGAGGTTCATATCTCAAGTGAATTCGTTTATAATATGCCAATGCTTTCTGAAAAACCATTATTTATTTTTATTTCTCAAAGTGGGGAAACAGCGGATAGCCGTGCCGTACTTGTAGAAGTAAAAGAAATGGGTCATAAAGCCATTACGATTACAAATGTTCCTGGCTCAACACTATCTCGTGAAGCAGATTATACATTATTACTTCATGCAGGTCCTGAAATTGCTGTTGCTTCAACAAAGGCTTATACTGCTCAGCTGGCGGTCTTAGCTATCCTAGCTGCGGTAACAGGTAAAATCCGTGGATATGAGCTTAACTTTAACCTTGTTCAAGAGTTGGGTATTATTGCTAATGCGATGGAAGTTCTTTGTGACGAAAAGGAAGAGTTTGAACGCCTTGCTCGTGAATTTTTATCAACTACACGTAATGCATTCTTTATTGGCCGCAGCCTTGATTTCTACGTTGGTCTTGAAGGGGCACTTAAGTTAAAAGAAATTTCTTATATTCAAGCAGAAGGATTTGCTGGTGGGGAATTAAAGCATGGTACCATTGCCTTAATCGAAGAAGGTACACCAGTTATTGCTCTTTCTACTCAAGAATCCGTAAACTTAAGCATCCGTGGAAATGTCAAGGAAGTAGTGGCTCGTGGTGCGAATCCTTGTATCATTTCAATGAGAGGCTTAGAAACAGAAGGAGATAGCTTCGTGATTCCAGAAGTGAACTCCATGTTAACACCACTTATCTCTGTTATTCCGTTACAATTGATTTCTTATTATGCTGCTCTTCACCGCGATTGTGATGTAGACAAACCGCGTAACCTTGCGAAATCCGTAACAGTTGAATAATATAATTGCATAATTAAGACCGAAGTAAACAGGATAGTCCCTGTATTCTTCGGTCTTTTTCTATTATTCACGTTCTGCTAATTTATTGCGGTCCTCTGCCATTGGTGGTTGCTCAAACCAGCCATTATCGATTAGAAGATTAGCCCCATCCTCTGCATATAAGCCTATTTCGGCAATTAACAGTTCATATTTTGCAGCTAAATCCCTTCTTTGCGAAACAGCTAGTCCTGCACCATAATACCCCATTGCAGCTGAAACTAACGATACAATGTGAAATAGCATAAGCTTATCTGAAAAAGGCGCTATGGTAGAATTAGTGACTTCGGAATACCAATTTTGTGGAGAAGGTAAATAATCATCTGTTAAAGTATTGCTTAAGTGTTTGAAATGTTTCTCGCAAATTTCGGCGCCTCTTTGGAAATATTTACGAAGGTCTTTAGAGTGGGCAACTTGACTAAAGCCTAATTCTAATCCTATTTTAACAACTGTTTTTTGCATATTAAAAAAAATACCGCTAATTTCAATCCCGTTTAAAGGTCTGCGGTTTCCGAACCATCCAGTTAAAAAACTTTTCTTTTTAACAAAGTCAACTTTTTCAGGTGCATTAAGAAATGGCGGCCTACTTTTTAATCCTTTGTCGAGTAATACTTTCATCGTTCTTCGATAAAGCTCCATTGTTTCAGAATTACATTTCGTAAAGTATGCTATTTGATCATCACGGATAGAGGTACCAATTGCACCTGCATAGCCTGTTAACCCGTGAAGAGTCATGACATACAAGTAAATAATCATAAAGATGTCTGAGAATAATGGTGGGGCATTTTCATTAACGTCTTCTTTCGTAAACCCTATAGGTATTGGGTAGCTTTCCTGAGTGAAGAATTTCTTTAATTCTCGTAAATGTAAATGAGATAATTCAGATGCAAACTCAAATATTTCTCTAATATCTGGATCTTTGACATGTATTAAAAAGTGGGAGAGTACACACGCTGCCATACTGTCATTTACATATTGAGTCCATAAATTGGCTAGTTCTGCGGAAGTCAAACGTACATTATGATCGGATTCCATTAATTAAACCTCCACTTGTAGGTTAGCGATATTATATTTTCATTTTTGTCCAAAACGATTCATTTTATTAATAAAAAATGGCAACTACTTGTTTTTTGAAGGATTTTTGATTGCTTTTATCAAAGTATTAAAGGATACGTACAATCAGGGGGAAATACAAAGAATGAGAAAGTTATATATTGTAGAGGGAATTCCAGGGTCCGGAAAAACAACGACAGCCCAATGGCTTACAGAGGTTTTAAAAAGTCGTGGCAACAATGTCAAACTTTTTTTAGAAGGGAATCATGAACATCCAGCAGATTATGAATCGGTTGCCTGTCTAACGGAATTACAAGTACAAGACCTAGAAAAGCAATTTCCGGAAATTCACTCTCTTGCAGAAAAAAAGAATGGAAGGCTCTTTATTCCTTATGGACATTTATATGAAAAAAATCAAGACTTACATAAAGCTCTCCAAGCATATGATGTCTACGAATTGCCGGTGGAGGACTTTTATGAAGTCACTTTAGACAGATGGCAGGAGTTTACGAATCAAACTCTTTCAAATGACGATATTTATGTGTTGGAATGCTGTTTTTTACAAAATCCTTTTACATTTTTGCTTGCAAAACATGACGTAAAACAGGAAATAATATTTAATCATATTGAAAAAATTTCGCAGATTATTGCTGAGTTAGACCCAGTTATTCTCTATTTTGAACAAGACGATATCGAGGATAGTGTAAATCGGGTAAGAAAGGAACGTTCCAAGGAATGGTTTGATTCTGTTACTTGTTACTACACAGAACAAGCCTACGGTCAGGCTCGAGATTTAAAAGGAGAAAAGGGCGTTTTTCACTTTTTAAAAGAGCGTAAACAGCTTGAAAAAGAAATTCTATCCCAACTATCGATTAAGAGTATCTTATTAAATAATAGTGAGTATGATTGGGAGAAGCGTAAAGAGGAAATTTTATCGGTTATTAAATAAAAGGGGAAAGTGGCAGATGTCTATTCAAGATGTTGTAATAAGGTTGAAGGAAGAGGGAGTTATTAAACAAGAAGTCATAAAAGTAGATGAACTAAAGGGTGGAACGGTAAGTAAATTATCTCTTCTTCATTTTATTGATCAATCAAAAGTAGTGGTGAAGTTTAATGCACCTACTATAGTCCAGTCTGAAGCAGAATTTTTATTAAACTATAAAACGATTGATTTTCTTCCTAAAGTCATCTATGTAGCGGATACCTTTGAGTATTTGGTTTACTCGTTTGTGGAAGGGAGTACTTCCTATCCAAAAACGAATAAGCTTGAAGTATTAAAGGCTATCGTGAAACTACTTATCAATGAGTATAAACCCGTTCATCATGCTTCAGGGTGGGGATGGGCAGATGAGCCATCAAAGTCATGGAAGGAGTTTCTTTTAAAACGGGTAGAAGAAGCAAATGGGGTAAATAACCCAATCCTTGGAATGGATGATTATCATCTAGTAAATAACCTGATAGAGAGTGTCATCTTAGAAACAGAAAAGCCATTTTTATTACATGGAGATTGCGGAGTTCATAATTTTATTTTCCGTGAAGGAAAAATTTGTGGTGTCATCGACCCGTTACCTGTATGGGGATCCCCGGTCTATGATTTAATATACGCCTTTTGCTCTTCACCAGATGATCTAACAATAGAAACGATTTCTGAAGCAGCAAAAGCCATTACGGTAGAAGATATTAAGGGATTAGATAAACAAGTTTTGATTGGTTTATATTTGAGGATTGCTTCTTGTGTAAAACACCATCCAATAGATTTGCCTGAGTATCTGAAAGCATGGACTTATTGGAAGGAAACCGTTAACCAGAAATAAAAGTAAGAAGGACACTCTAGGTCCGAAAAAAAATACATCAGAAATCAAAAAGCATGATTCCCTATTCATAGAATCATGCTTCTTTGACTAAAATTTAGCTTTCACACTTTCGATAACGGTACGCCAAACCTCAGGGTCAGTCGTAATCTTTTCTTTGAATTGACGATACATACTTTGTTGTTTTTCTTGGAAATCAGGCACATCGGGAGCAGGTAATTCGCTCCTTAATGATTGAATCATCTTTTCTACCTCTGCTGAACGTGGCCCCCAAACCATTACCTCTTCACCATCTTCATTTATAAAAACAAAGATTGGAATGGCTCTTGATTTTCCATTGGTTAAATATTGATCCATTAGTTCGAGGTTTTCATCCCGAATCAAAAAGTGTAGCTTCATTTGGCTTTCCTCAGCCATCCTTTGCACGATAGGAACACAAAGGGCTGCATCGCCACACCAATCAGCTGTTAAAACAATTCCCTTCCACTTTCGGTTTGCAGCGGATTTAAAGGCCAAAAGGTCCTCTTCTGTAAAAGTAACTTGCTCATATACTCGTTTAACTTCCTGTTGGTTGACTTGCATGGAGTTTACATATTCCTCAAAAGTCATCCCTTTTTCAAACCAGGCTCTTAGTTCCATTATTGATCCCCTTCCTATACTCTTCTCTTTAACTGTAAAGGTATCATAAAGGGGAAAAATCTCCTAATGATTTACATCCATGATATTAACCTAAAACTCCCTTAAAAATAAAAAAGTACAAAGAGCAAGCCCTTTGTACTTAAGACGATTAGCACCAAGCAGCGCCAACAATGATTAATAGGATAAATAGAACTACGATTAGAACGAAGCTACCAGAGCCCCAACCGAATCCTCCATATCCATATCCTGGGTATCCGTATCCCCACATAAAATTCACCTTCCTTTTTTAAAAAGAATATATTGATTAGTTAAAGCAAGCTGCCCCTACAATAATGAGGAGAATAAATAAAACGACAATTAAGGCAAATCCACCACCAAATCCGACGCCACCGTAACCGCATCCGCATCCACCGAATCCATATCCGCCGTATCCATATCCAAACATCTAGAACACCTCCTTTTCCATTGCGTTCAACGCAAACATTTTTCGAATAAATCCACTTGTTCGTTTATTAAAGGTTGGAATTTTGAATTGGATTATTCATTTTTTAGTCATCTGAGATGATCAGGGGGAAATTAATAAACGTAAGATGCACCCACAATGATTAAAAGAATGAATAATACGACAAGTAAAGCAAAACCTCCACCATAAAAACCAGCTGGACCTGACATAACCATTCCTCCTTTCCTATTTTCCTTAATAGGATATGGGAAACACCCAATATGTGTACCTAGGCGAATATGGAATTTTGGGTGATTGTATTGATTGAAAAGCCCAAAAAAAAGAGAGCTCGATAATGAGCAACTCTTTAAGTGAAAGATTAATCATTTACAAGTGATATTGCGCGCCAGATTGAAACATATAATTTTTATGATGATAACGAATGCTATAGACGATTCCCATGGCAAGCATATTGCCCATTAACGAGCTTCCACCATAACTAATAAAAGGTAATGGTATTCCGGTTATCGGTAAAACCTGAATGGTCATTCCGATATTTTGAAAAACATGGAAGGTGATCATGCTGATGATACCAGCACATATGTAAGCGTTAAAGGAATCATTCGTATCGAGGGCTGTTTTAATTAAATGATAGATTAATAAAAAATAAAGCCCAATTAAAATGCTTCCGCCAAAAAATCCATACTCTTCCCCAATGACACTAAAGATAAAATCGGTATGACTTTCAGGAATATAAACCTGCCGATTTCCGAAACCTTTACCCGAAATAAGTCCAGAACCTATGGCTCTCAAGGATTTTACTAGGTGATAGCCATAATTACTTTGATGCTCCTCTGGACTAATCCAAGCATAAATGCGCCCAAATTGATACGTTTTTACTTTTAAATACTTTTCAAGTATTTCTGGCTTCCAAATAACGAAATAAAGAATCAGTGAGGCACTACCAGCTCCGAAACTAAATAATGGTAAAAGGATTTTCCATGTGATTCCCGAAACGAGAAGAATACCAATGAAAATACTAATGATAACTAATCCTGTACCAAGGTCAGGTTGAAGCATAATCAATAATAGCGGAACCGCTGTTGCAAATCCAAGTTTCAAGAGAAGAAAAGCGTCGGTCTGAAACGTTTTTAGTGGATATTTTTCATGATGGTCTGAGGTGAGTTTACTTAAGGCAAGGATGATGAAGATTTTTACAAACTCTGAAGGCTGGATCGATCCAACTCCTGGAATGATGAACCAGCTTTTGGCTCCATTTCTTTCAGGTGCAATGGATTCAGGAGCGATAATTAGGGCAATCAATAATAATAAACCTAATCCATAAAGATACCAGGTTAGCCTTTTATAATGGTCAGGGTCAAATAACAGAGCAACGAAAATAATGATTGATCCTACAACATACCAAAATACTTGTTTGAGAAGAAAATTCTCATCATATTGGGCTGTCGTTTGTGCACTATAGATAGCTAAACAGCTAATCATAAAAAAAAGAATTAATATTAAAGTTAAACTCCAATCAAACTTCTCTGTTTGTCTCTTTGGTTTATCCATTCATATCACCAACATTATAATCTATAATATTCACATTCCTCTTCAATGTATTATACAACCCTCATTTTATTCCATTTACTAGAAAAATACTAGGATTTTACCACATTAACGCAGTGGGGGTCAGACCCCCACTGCGTTAATGTGGTAAAGTGATTTCTTTTAGCAGCTAGATTATATTAGAAATAAAAGGTTTTCCATTTTCGTTAGCGAATTATAGGAGTAAGAAAAAGCAAGGAGGAAAAAGATCATGGTCCCACAAAGAGTTTCTTTAGTTACCTTAGGAGCAAAAAATATAAAAGAATTACGAATGTTTTATCAAAAGCTGGGCTGGGAAGAAGGATTTCATAGCTCAGAGGGATATGCGGTATTTAAAACAGCGGGAGTTCTTTTAAGTCTTTTTCCGCTTGAAGAATTGATTAAAGATATGGGAGTAGAAGCTGGAAATCTTCAAGAAGGATTTAAAGGTTGGACTTTAGCGGTAAACGTTAATGAACCAGCTGAGGTTGATTCAGCGATAGAGACAGCAAGAGCTGCAGGAGCCCAAATCCTTCGGGAACCAAGTGATGCCTTCTGGGGTGGACGGACGGCCTATTTTTCAGATCCAGAAAATAATGTGTGGGAAATAGCTTGGAATCCAACAGCGACTTTTGATGAAAGAGGAGCCATGATTTCTTTTTAAAAGGCTCTTTTCTGAAACTTTGTTGCTTTTTCTAACTAATAAATAGGCATTTCACCATATAGGGTGTTAAACTCATATCTTATGAAAATGAAGAAAAGAGCTGAGCACTGATTAAGAGCCCTAAAACCACAATCTATACGAAAACAGCTTTTTAAAAAAATCAGAGTGATATTTCGTTTAACCTGATATTTTTGTTACAATATATAAATAACATCTTTTAGAGCCAGACACATCTGCATTTCTTTTTCTTCGGAGGTTTTTAAAATTGAAAAAGCAAGTTCACGATGTACGTGATCTCATCTACATACATCATAATCATTATGATCAGTACGTCATATCGTATGGAATCGAGTTTGGTGAGTTTATTCGTTCCTTTTCTTCAAAACTAAAGCACCTTCTTCTGTTAAAGCATCGATTTAATGATGCTGACTTTAATATGCATACCTTACTTGAATATGTACCTCAAGAGAAAATTGAGAAGTTAATCCAAGATGGTGTATATGGTTATGGGAACTTTTGTTGGCTAGACTTTAAGGAAGTGGACGGGTTAAATGAACTATCTGGACAAGAAATTGCAGAGCTTCTTTATTTAGGGCATTTAAAACAACACCTTAAGCAGCCTTTTTATCAGAAGCTTAGAAATCAATTTGCCTATCTAGCACATGATGATGGGTATTTTAATAAGATTTATTATCGAGAAATCAATGATTTTTATGAAATGTTGGGTAATGTGATTGGAATTAAATTAAACCAATCCCAAACGAAAAAGACCCTTTTCAACTTTCGCAAAACTCGGCCATTACCGCCTGTTAACGGAAAATGCCTTACCCAAATTTCTCAATTTACGAGAGAGGGTATGGTTATTTCCTTGGAAAAACGGGATGATACCAGACAACGGATTGAAATTCCAATCTGGGTCATTGGCGATTTCTTAGATATGGACGATATGTATGACGAAGCAGTGAATTTAGATATCAATGCCTGTCATGCCAAATTAGTATACGAAAAGAAATTAAATGAGTGGAAATTACTAATGTAATAAGCTCCTTAGTATTTACGAAGAATAATCTGTTCGGTTGTGGCGGAGAAAGTGCTAATTCTCTTGAAATAACAACTTAAATCCACAATAATAAGCCGTCGATTTCAATGTTGGAAATGAAATCACGGCTCTTTTTTTTGGCTTGATAGCGGCATGTATGCCTGATGCGAGTGAGATTTTATAAATTGTGGATTGTAGGTACGGTAAATGTTTTCTTTAGATTTTTATAGGACACAGGGACCGTTATTTGTGTCAATTACGCTATTTTGGAGGTGCTATAGGACACAGGGTACGCTATTGGCTTATCATCGCACAAAAATGGGCACCTTTTACCTCAATTACGGAACGTGTGTCCTATAAGGGTAAAAAAGCACCTATATTTTTATGAATAACGGATTATAGGTCCGATAAATGTTTTCTTTTGTTTTTTGCTGAAACAGGCCCTCCTGTTAATTTTGTAAATTAATAGGTCGATCATTTATTTGAACGGGTTAATAAAAAATACTAGTTTTTTTATGTGGTTAGAAAATTATATTCAGAATAATAAATAAAATTAAAAGTATATTAAAAATAAGGATTTGCATAGAAAAATATCTCAATAAATTCTATTCTAATAGAGTGTTTACGGTCTTTGTTTAAATCATTTGGTTTACATAAACCTAGCCAAAATGAAAAGGTGACATGAAATTAGAAAATGGTAAGATACAACCAAGCTCATTTTTCATAAATATAAAAAAAGATATAAAAATTTAGAAATAAAATGACCGGTTTTCTTTCGTCTCTTTTTAAATAAAGTGGTAAAATAAAATCGTTGATCAAAACTGGAGGTTCTAACATGAGAACAAAACTTGGTTTATTATACGGAGGAAAGTCAGCGGAACATAAAGTCTCCATGCAAACAGCTATGGCTGTTATAAAAGCACTTGATTTAGAACAATTTGAAATTCATCCAATTTATATAACAACTGAGGGTCAGTGGGTACGTGGACCTCAATTAATGGGTCCAGTAGACAACGTAAAGGCCCTTGAATTTTCAGGAGAAGGTCAAGGATCGCAAGCTTCTCTTGCTCCATCATTATTTCAAGTGGAAAAAGAGCAGGGGTCCCAAGCTTTAGATGTTATTTTTCCACTTTTACACGGACCTAACGGAGAAGATGGAACCGTTCAAGGTCTATTAGAATTATTAAATCTTCCTTATGTAGGAAATGGTGTCCTTGCCTCTGCAGCAGGTATGGATAAAGTTATTATGAAAAATATCTTTGCTCAAGCCGGCCTAGCACAAGTTAACTATGTCTCCTTTGTTCGCAGTGAATGGGAAAAGGAAAAAGAAATAAGCTATTCAAGAGTGGAAGAGCAATTAGGATACCCATGTTTTGTGAAACCAGCTAACTTAGGGTCAAGTGTGGGAATCAGTAAATGTACAAACCGCGAGGAATTGGAAAAAGCATTTATAGAAGCTTTTCAATTCGACCGAAAAGTTATTATTGAAGAAGGCGTCGTAGCTCGTGAAATTGAGGTTGGAATCTTAGGAAATGATGAACCTGAATGCTCAGTAGCGGGAGAAATCATCCCTAAAAAGGACTTTTATGATTATAAAGCCAAATACGAAGACGGAGATACAGCGTTAGTCATTCCTGCCGATATCCCACAGGATACGTATGATGAATTAAAGGAACAGGCTATTAAAGCCTATAAAGCTTTAGACTGCTCTGGTCTTGTTCGTGCTGACTTCTTCCTCACTCAAGACGGAAAGTTACTAATCAATGAAGTTAATACAATGCCTGGATTTACACCATTTAGCATGTTCCCTCTACTATGGAAACACACAGGTGTTGAGTACCCGGAATTAATTAAAAAATTAGTCAAACTAGCAACAGAAAGACATGCCGAAAAACAAAACATCAAATATACTTTTTAATAAAAGAAGCTTATGAATTAGAATACTAGAGAAATAACAACCTAAGGTCTGGCCGAATTTGTTGCATCAAATGGTCAGACCTCATTCGTTTATCGATGGAGGCGGGTTTACATGATTCAAAGATCAGTGAAAGAAGTAGCAAAAATGATTTCCGTTTTGAATGATATCCAATCCTTTGAAGATCAAATCATAAAAGGTGTTTGTATTGATTCACGCAAACTTGAAAAAGGTAATTTATTTGTTCCTTTTATCGGTCAAAATATGGATGGTCATCAATTTGTAGAAGAGGCTATTAAACAAGGAGCAGCGGCCGCACTTTGGCAGAAGAATGTGCCGAACCCACCTGTTCATTTACCGATTATTATCGTAGAGGACACCTTAACGGCTCTTCAAGAGTTAGCGAAAAGTTATCGACATCAGCTAGACCTAAAGGTAATTGGGGTTACTGGCAGTAACGGTAAGACAACAACGAAAGATATGGTGGCTAATCTATTAGCCCTTAAATATAAAGTGCAAAAAACAGTGGGTAATTATAATAATCACATCGGGCTTCCCCTTACCATTCTGCAGTTGAACGAAGACACAGAAATGGCTGTCTTGGAGATGGGGATGAGTGGACGTGGAGAAATCGACTTTTTATCGAATCTTGCCAATCCGGATGTAGCCATTATTACCAATATTGGCGAAGCACATTTGCTTGATTTAGGGTCAAGAGAGGCGATCAGTGAAGCAAAACTTGAAATCATTAATGGCTTAAAGAAGAACGGTTTAATTGTTTATTTTGGTGATGAACCGTTACTTAGAGATAAATTTCAGTCCTATCAGGGGGATGCTACCGTCCAAACCTTTGGGAGAAGCGAACGAAATACCATTTATCCAACGGTTATAACATCAGGTGATGTGGGGAGCTCTTTTAAAGTAAATAATAGTGAAGAAGAATTTTATCTTCCTGTTTTAGGAACACATAATATTATGAATTCCCTTGCTGCAATGCAGGTTGCTGTTTATTTTGACATTCCATATTCCCAACTAAATGAAGGGTTTAAAACGTTAAAACTAACAAATATGAGAATGGAGCTTGTTGAAGGTGTAAATGGTGAAAAAATTATAAATGATGCCTATAATGCAAGTCCTACCTCCATGAATGCAGCCATTGAGCTGATCACTTATTTACCTGGTTACGAACAAAAGATCTTAGTACTGGGTGATATGTTGGAACTTGGTCCGAAAGAAGAAGAATTCCATTATCATATTGGGGAGTCACTAAATCCTGAAAGAATTGATTATGTCTTCACTTACGGAAATTTAGCTAAAAATATTGCAAAGGGTGCGAACAAATATTTTGCCCCAGAACGTGTTTTTACCTTTTTAGAAAAAGAATCATTAGTTCAAGAATTAAAAAAGAAAACAAATGCTCAAACTTTGGTTTTAGTAAAGGCTTCTCGTGGTATGAAACTAGAAGAAGTAGTAGAAGGATTACAAAAATAATATGGTTTTAGGCGCCAATTTTTCTCAACATTGAGAGCGGCGCCTTACTCTTTCGATGAGTGGTGGAAAATCATGATAGGGTGTCTATGTATACATGGATTTACTGGTGCTCCATACGAAGTAGCTCCTTTAGCCGATTATTTAGAAAAAAAGACTGATTGGATGATTCGTGTTCCGACCTTACCTGGGCATGGTGAAGTGTTGCAATTAAAAGGTATAACCTATCAAAAGTGGCTGGAGCATGCCGAATACGAATTACAAGGGCTCTTAGATAATTGTGAACAGGTTTATTGTATTGGCTTCTCCATGGGAGGTCTAATTGCCAGCTATTTGGCAACTAAATATAAAATAGATAAGCTTGTGCTCTTAAGTGCTGCTGCTTATTATATTAATTTCAAACAGTTAACAGAAGATATGAAAGAAATGGTTAAGGATACATTAAGAGGGGAAATAAATCAAAACGAACTGTTTTTACGTTATAAAAAGAAGATTACTGCTACGCCAATAGGGGCTACCATTCAATTTCGAAAATTGGTGACAGAAGTGAGGAGAATCTTACCAGAAGTCACTATTCCAACTTTTATTGCCCAAGGCGAATCAGATGGTATCGTTCCTATGAAAAGTGCCCAATTTCTTTTTGAAACGATAGGAGCGAGTAAAAAAGAACTCCTTTATATCCCGAAATCTAAACACCATATTTGTCATTGTGATGAGAATGAAAAACTCTTTGAAGAAATATTGGCTTTTTTACAAAGTGATGCTTTGGAGGAAAATAACAGAGTGAAGGTCAATTGATTGCAATTGAGTTTATTTGGTGTTATGATTGAAATCAAAGTGTCTAGAGGAAATTTCTTTTTAAATTTAGGGCATACTCCATATGGAGAATGTCTTTTTTGATGGATAAGAGAGTATAACCATTTAAATTTGATCTTCTTGTAAAGGTCTTATGGTTGTCCAGCTCCAGCGCCTAGCCCCTCGAGGGAATAAACCTAAAAATTGTTTATTTTTGGGAATAAACCAAAAACTGTTTATTTTAGGGAAACATAAAAACCCCTTTTATTCTAAAGAATAAACTAAAGCCCGTTTATTTAATTTGTCATGAGCCATTGTTTTAAGAAGGCGAAGAAGCCTTCTGACAGCATATGTCTTATGCTTGTCGAGGCTTAACACTAAGGAAACTATTAGTAATCTTCGTGGGAACAAATTTGTTCCGATGGCGCTTCCGCTTTTCTTTGTATGATACTAAGGAAAAAAATATAAAAGTTCGACGAAGGAGAATGAAAAATATTGGCAAAGTTTGAAGAATTAGGCATTAGCCAAGATACGATGAAATCATTAAAACGAATGGGGTTTGAAGAATCAACTCCTATTCAAGCAGAAACAATTCCCGTAGCCCTAACTGGTGTGGACTTGATCGGACAAGCGCAAACAGGGACAGGGAAAACAGCTGCATTTGGGATCCCGTTAGTTGATAAAATCGATCCAAAGATTAACGGTATTCAAGGAATTATCATTGCCCCAACTCGTGAGTTAGCGATTCAGGTATCTGAAGAGCTTTACAAAGTTGGTTACGGCAAAAGAGCTCAGGTACTTCCGATTTACGGCGGTCAAGATATAAGCAGACAAATTCGTTCTCTTAAGAAAAATCCGCATATTATTGTCGGTACACCTGGTCGTGTGTTAGATCATATCAATCGTAAAACAATGGACCTTTCAAAGGTTCATACTGTGATTTTAGATGAAGCAGATGAAATGCTGAACATGGGCTTTATTGAAGATATTGAATCGATTCTTTCTAAAACACCTGAAGAACGTCAAACATTACTTTTCTCAGCAACAATGCCAGGACCGATTCGCAAAATTGCTGATCGATTCATGAAAAATCCAGAAGTAATTAAAGTGAAAACGAAAGAAATGACTGTGCCTCTTATCGATCAATTCTATATTGAAGTTCAGGAAAGAAATAAGTTTGATACGTTAACAAGAATATTGGATATTCAATCCCCTGAATTAGCGATTATTTTTGGAAGAACGAAGCGTCGTGTTGATGAACTTTCCGATGCTTTAAACCAAAGAGGATACACAGCTGAAGGAATTCATGGTGATTTAAGCCAAGCAAAACGTATTTCAGTATTGAAGAAGTTCAAAGACGGTTCAATTGATATTCTTGTAGCAACAGATGTAGCTGCACGTGGATTGGACATTTCAGGCGTTACACATGTGTTCAACTTTGATATTCCACAAGATCCTGAAAGCTATGTTCACCGTATTGGTAGAACGGGGAGAGCAGGTAAAGCGGGAGAAGCAATTACTTTTATTACTCCTCGTGAGAAGTCTTTTTTAGACATTCTTGAAAGAACGACAAAGTCGAAAATGGAGCGCATGAAGCCACCTAGCTTAGATGAAGCTTTAGAAGGTCAACAAAAAGCGGCACTAGATAAAATTTTGGCTGCAATTGAAGGAAATAACCTTCAATATTACAAGCGTATGGCTGACCAAATTCTTGAGGAGCATGATGCTTCAATTGTAGTTTCAGCTGTGTTAAAAATGCTTACAAAAGAACCGGATACAACTCCTATTAAATTAACAGAAGAAGCACCACAACAACGACGTGACAGAAAACCACAAGATCGTGATCGTCGCAGAAATTTTAAGGATTCTAATGGTGGCGGTGCAGGTGCACGAAAAAAAGGTCCATCTCGTCAAGGTCAAGGCCGTAAACCAAGTGGAAGCGGCGGCGGAAATAGAGATAAATCTTCAAAGCCTAGAAATTTTTCTAGATAAAATAGAAAAGCGGAAGCGCCTTTTTAAGTCTAAGGGGCTAGGCGCTAGAGCTAAATAGATATGTGAAAAAGAACATGAAAAAATTCATGTTCTTTTTTTGTGCCATTTTTAAATAAAATAGGGAATTCTAAAACGTATAAGTGCGATGCGATAGGAGGCTATTAGTGTGACAATTATACGATTTGGATATGTGGCCATGAGTATGGAATTAGAAAATTGTTCTCCTTCCCAAACCATGACATTTAGTCAATTCTCTAAGTTAAAGGATCGGGATGCTGCTATTCGGAAGCTCGAAAGGATTGCCGCCTCAAATCTCGAAAATTGTCTCCGGCTATTGAAGCATAATACGGCGAACGAGATTCATTTTTTTCGGTTAAGCTCCAGGTTAATCCCGTTAGCAGGTCATGAAGAGCTTTTAGGCTGGAAATATTTAAAGGCGTTAAAAGAGCCTCTGGAGAATATAAAACAGTATCTGTCTGAGCACCCAATGAGGGTAGACTTTCACCCCGACCATTTTGTGCTGCTAAATTCAACGAAAGCGGAAATATTACAAAATTCAGTGAAAACACTATCCATACATCTTGCTCTATTAAAGGGGATGGGCATACCTCCAGAACACCGTTGCGTTTTGCATGTGGGAGGAGCATATGATGATAAAGAAAAAGCTTTAGAGCAATTTATTCATAATTGGTCTTTGATCCCTACATCTATTCAGAATACAGTCATGTTAGAAAATGACGATACGACATTTACTTTAAATGACACCCTCTACCTTTGTGAAAAACTTGGCATCCCTCTTGTCTTCGATTTGCATCATCACTTGGCTAACCATGGAGATGAAGAAAATTGGCATGATGAGTGGGAGAGGGTAGTGAAAACCTGGGAGATTTCTTCTTTACCCATTAAAATACATATCTCTAGTCCAAGATCGGAAAAAGACTTTCGAGCTCATGCGGATTATATTGACCCAGAAATGGTTGATACCTTTTGTCAAAAAATAAAAGGAACCGTGGGCGAAATTTATTGTATGATAGAGGCGAAGCAAAAGGATGCAGCTTTGTTCCAACTAGCTAAGGATTTACAAGATAATCCTCACTTCGAACAAATCGATGGTTCTAGTTTTTATATAAGATGAAAAACCTTTATTGTCAGAATGAACGACAAAATAGGTCGATAATTGGTCAAAAAAGTACATCATAAGGCCAATGAACAACAAAACTGTAAAAGTAGAGGTATAAAAAGTATTTCATAAGGCCAATGAACAACAAAACTGTAAAAGTGAAGGTATAAAAAGTATTTCATAAGGCTTATGAACAACAAAACTGTAAAAGTGAAGGTTCGAAAAGTACATCATAAGGCTAATGAACAACAATTTTGCAAAAGGAAGGTATAAAAAGTATTTCATAAGGCCAATGAACAACAAAACTGTAAAAGTGAAGGTTCAAAAAGTACTTCATGGGTCAATTAATAGCAGAGACTCAATGGATCCTTAACGAAAGCTATAAATTAGGCTTTTTTCCTCAATAAAATATAGCCTAACAAAAACCCTGATATTAATCCGAAAATATGACTGGTTATATTTATATTTGGTTGAAGAAACGTCATAATGAGACCAAGCACAGCGATGGTCATAATTAACTGAGAGTTCTCATGTGAAAGCATTTCTTTTCGAAAAGTCGTAATGGCCAAGTAGAAGCCGAAAAGACCAAAGATTGCTCCGCTAGAGCCTACATGCATATAGGTAAGGGGCTGAAGGAAAAAGGTAGCAATATTAGCTCCGATACCAGCAAGAAGATAAATCATGATAAATGGCCCTTTTCCTATCATTCTTTCTAGGGCTGGTCCAAAAAGAACCATGGAAAAACTATTAAATAGTAAATGGGTGAAACCAGTGTGTAAAAAAATGGGAGTAACAAGCCGCCAATATTCACCGTCTGCTACATAAAGATTGACACCAGAGAATGTTTCATAAATCCAAGATCTTGGAAAGAATGGTACATAACCAACTATAAACATGAAGAGATTAATGAAAATAAGAATAGAAACCATGGGGTAAAGACGTAGAAAATCCTTCAAACTTTCGGTTCTAGTAAACATACAGGCCCTCCTGCAACATTATTGATACTATTTATATACAAATGAAAAAACATTTAGAAGGAAGTTGAACAATGATTTTTGGACTAGGTGTCGATATTGTTGAGTTAGATCGTATTAAAAACATTATAGAAAGACAACCGAAATTTATACAACGCATTCTAACAAGTAAAGAACAAGTTGTCTTTGAACAATTAAATGAGCAAAGAAAGATTGAATTCCTAGCTGGAAGGTTCGCAGCAAAGGAAGCTTTTGCAAAAGCAAAAGGTACGGGAATAGGGAAAGAATTATCTTTTCTTGATATTGAAATTGAATCCGATGAAAAAGGAAAACCATATATCCTATTACCGTTCAAGGAAGGTGTTCATCTTTCTATCTCGCACAGTCGGGATTATGCGATTGCACAGGTGATTATTGAAAAATTAGGTTAATAATAGTAAAAATGTTCAAAAATATTTACGCTTGTCATCCATGTCCGTCATAATCCCTCAGGTTGTCTCATATATTCATAGTGAAATAGGAGAGACAAGGCTATGCTTGACCCATAACTATATCTAAGCCCTTCAATCAAAAGAATGGTGAATGGTTCCGCTAGTCTTGTTGTCTCTTTTAAAATTTACGCTAGAAATGAGACAAGAAGGGGTTGAAGGAATGAAAAGAAAGTTGTTCCTGCTTTTCGTTGGACTAATGGTAATTTTTGTATTATCAGCATGCGGTTCCAAATCACAAGAAGATGTGGTCAAGGAACTAAATAGTAAGTTAGGAGATTTAAACAGTTATAAAGTCAATGCAAAAATGACTTTGCAAATGGGGGCAGAACCACAAGTATATGAAGTGGAAATATGGCATAAGGATCCTACTTACTACCGTGTGAACTTAAAAAATGCAAAACAAGATCAGAGTCAAATGATTTTACGTAATGACGAAGGTGTATATGTTTTAACACCTGCTTTAAACAAGAGCTTTAAATTCCAAAGTGATTGGCCGCAAAATAGCAGTCAAGCCTACCTTTACGAATCTTTAATTAAAGACATTATTGAAGATAAGGAAGCAAAATTCGAATCTACAAAGGATCATTATGTTTTTGAAACAAAAACACGTTATCAAAACAATAAAATGCTTCCTGTCCAAGAAATTAAGTTAAACAAAAAGGATTTATCTCCTGCAATGGTTAAAGTGATGGATGTTGATCATAATGCCCTTGTAACCGTTGAATTCTCAAAAGTGAAGTTTAATGCTAGCTTTGATAAAGACGATTTTGATATGAAAAAGAACATGACTGGAGCTCAGCTTGGCTTACCAGCAATGGCTCAAGTAAATGCGAAGGAATTCGCGGTGAAATATCCAACAACCGAAATTCCAGGTGTAAGTTTAATCGAAGAAAAAGAAGTATCATTTGAAGATGGAAAGCGTGTTATTTTAACGTATGATGGTGAAAAATCCTTCACATTAATTCAAGAAATGGCTCAAGCGGTTACAACGACTGGAGCAGCAACGTATGTCAAAGGTGAGCCAGTTGATTTAGGATTTACAGTTGGAGCTTTAACAGATCGTTCTATTACTTGGACTCAAGATGGAGTCGATTATATGATTGCTTCCAATGATTTAAGCCCTGAAGAAATGGTAAACATTGCTCGTTCTGTTCAAGGTGATGGAATAAAATAATGAAAGATAGCAGACCTTTGATAAGGGGTCTGCTTCTTTTTGTGGGAAATTGCTCCTGAATTTTTGTAAATGACTTTTCTTCTTGGATAGATGTTATAGAATAGAAAGGTCGATGGAGTAGATTTGACATTGAACTTAAACAGTTCAATAATATTTTTAAATCAAACAACAAGATTTGTTAAATAGGAAGTGAACATGATGGAGGAACAAGGATATTTTTATCGAGATACGTGGGCTGAAGTCGATTTAGATGATATTTCAGCAAATGTTCGTTCCATAAAAAGTATTCTTCCGGAAGATGTAAGCATTATCGCGGTAGTAAAAGCAAACGCTTATGGTCATGGTGCCGTACAAGTAGCGAAGTGTGCGATGAATGCGGGGGCAAGTTATCTAGCTGTAGCCTTTTTAGATGAGGCTCTTGTCTTGCGTGAAAAGGGGATTGAAGCTCCGATACTTGTTTTAGGAGCAAGTAGACCAAGAGATGTAAAAGTAGCAGTCCAGCATAAAATTACATTAACGGCTTTTCAATATGAATGGTTTTTAGAGGCACAAAAATTCTTAGAACAACAGGATACCTTACCTGTTCATTTAAAAATTGATACAGGGATGGGCAGAATTGGAATAAGAGATTCTAAAGAAGTAAATGCTATTGAAGATTTTGTAAAACAAGATGTTCGGTTCCTTATTGAGGGTGTTTATACCCATTTTGCCACTGCAGATGAACTAGATAATTCCTATTTTGAATTGCAACAGAAGAGATTTCAAGTTTTACTAAATGCTTTTCAGGAAAAACCAAAGCTTATTCATTGCAGTAATAGCGCAGCAGCATTAAGGTTTCCTTCCGCTTCCTGGAATGCAGTGAGAATAGGAATTGCGATGTACGGATTAACCCCTTCAGTTGAAATAGAGCATCTTTTACCTGTTCCTTTAAAGGAAGCCTTTAGTCTCCATTCCCGGATCGTCCATGTAAAGCAGTTGCAAAAAGGAGAAAAGGTTAGCTATGGGGCCACTTATGAAACAGGGAAAGAAGAATGGATCGGCACCTTACCAATCGGTTATGCAGATGGATGGATTAGAAAGCTGCAAGGGCAAGAGGTGATAGTCGAGGGAGTAAGAGCCCCCATTGTAGGGAGAATCTGCATGGATCAATGTATGATTAAACTTCCTAACTATGTTCCTATTGGGACAAAGGTGACTCTGATAGGGGAGCAAAATGGCGAAAAGATATCTACCAACGAGGTTGCTAAAAAGTTAGAAACCATTAATTATGAAGTTCCTTGTATCATATCCAATCGGGTACCGAGAATCTACAAACGTTCAGGGGAAATTGTTGAATTGCAGAATTCCTTATTAGAAGGCCTATAAGAAGAATATTCTCTCTTTTAAAATTTTGTTTGATTCATGGTATTTGTATGGTTATTTTGAGAATAATACGGAGGGAATTGTCAAATAGACTTTGCATCTTTCTTGATTAATGGTATTATTAAAAATGGTAAGTAATATGGTGTGTAGTGATGGTGGAGGTGTTTGTTTGTGTCTGAATCCAGCGCAACAACGGAAATCTTAGTGGAATTGCCGCAACATCTGTTAAACGAGCTAGATGGTTTTGTGAAACAAGAAAACGTAAACAGAAGTGAACTCATCTATCAAGCAACGAAAATGTATTTGCGCGAGCGGAAAAAGAGACAAATTCGCGAAGCCATGAGACGTGGCTATATGGAAATGGCCAAACTTAATTTAAGTATTGCATCGGAAGCTTTTTTAGCAGAGTACGAAGCGGAACACACAGTAGAACGTCTTGTTAGCGGAGGATAATCCGTTGATAGTGAAGCGTGGTGACGTTTATTTTGCGGACCTATCCCCAGTTGTTGGTTCTGAACAAGGCGGCGTCCGACCTGTACTTGTCATCCAAAACGACATCGGGAACCGGTTTAGTCCCACAGTCATTGTTGCAGCAATCACAGCTCAAATTCAAAAAGCAAAGCTGCCAACCCATGTTGAAATTGATGCGAAACGATATGGCTTTGAACGAGATTCGGTCATTCTATTAGAACAAATTCGCACAATTGATAAGCAGCGGTTAACAGATAAGATTACTCATCTCGATGACGAAATGATGGAGAAAGTGGATGAAGCCTTACAAATTAGTTTAGGTCTCATCGAGTTTTAAAATTGAAAATACGCTCTTTGATAGGAGAGCGTTTTCTATACATATTATAAAAATATACTGGTGTATCTGCAAAAAAGACAGGCAAAACATGCTTGTCTTTTTTTATTTTCAGCTCACTTTTAAAGATTTTTATCGTATTATAGTTTGTCCGTTGATTTCCGCTCCAGGCACTTGCTTTCCACGGGGAGGGATGGAAGCCTCCTCGGCGCAGAGCGCCTGTGGGGTCTCCCACTTCCCTCTATTTCCCGTAGGAGTCAAGTGCCCTCCGCTACAATCAACTCAGATTGTTAAAAAGGTAACGAACTTTTGGAAAATAGCCTTATTAAAAGATTGTTGTTTTTGGAACGAAATTCTTTAAAACAATCGTTGACTGGAACGGAAGGTGCGAGACTCCTGCGGGAGAAGCGGGACAGGTGAGACCCCACAGGAGCGATAGCAACGAGGAGGCTCACCGCACGCCCCGCGGAAAGCGAGCATCCTGGAGTGAAAGGCAACCAATATTCAAATTCGCAACAATGTATAAGAATATTTTAGAAATAGGTTTACCAATAATCAAAATCGGGTAAAAAACAAGGTCAAAGTAAAGTGTTCATTAAGATTGACGTGAATTCATAATTGTCATTAAATTGAAATATAAATCATAATTTAAGTAAGTTATATTACAAATTTATTTATATACCTTTACAGGTACATGATAATTCTAATCACTCAAGAAGCATATGATAGAATGGGGAGGATGACATGGAAAACATAATATTAGATTATATTTATGCTAACAAAAATGATTTGCTCCAATTGTGGATGGAAGAAATGAAAGAAAAAGCGGATGAACGAGTAATAAAAGTCGTTTCCGATCAGGTTTTTACAGGGACAAGCAGAGAATTTATTGACTTAGTCATTTCCAATATAAATGAGTCGAAAGATGAATTTCAAAGTAAATTAATAGACTTTGCCGAAAAAGTAGTCCGCTTAGGATGGCCTTTACATTTTGTAACGGAAGGCTTGCAAGCATTTGGACGTTTAGTGTTTGAGGGAATGAGCAAAGTTGATTTTGTCACGAAAGATAATCAAATGGATATTGTTTATGAATTTGATCGTTGGATGACTCCAATGCGCAACGAAATTGTCAATACTTACTCAAAGACGTGGGAAAGAACGGTTTCCCTACAAAAAATTGCCCTACAGGAGCTATCAGCACCCCTCATTCCAGTATTTGAAGGAATTACAATTATGCCATTAGTCGGTACGATTGATACAGAAAGAGCAAAGCAAATTATGGAGAATTTACTTCACGGAGTGGTGAAGCACCGATCTGAAGTAGTTCTCATTGATATTACAGGGGTTCCTGTTGTAGATACAATGGTGGCTCATCACATCATCCAAGCGGCAGAAGCGGTTCGTTTGGTAGGTGCCAAGTGTATGCTTGTTGGCATTCGTCCAGAAATTGCCCAAACCATCGTTAATTTAGGCATTAATTTAAATCAATTTACGACAAAAAATACATTGAAAAAGGGAATTGAAGCAGCCCTAGAAATTACGAATCATAAAATCGTTAAGGTGGTGGGAACAGAGTGAGGATACCAATTTTAAAACTAAAGGATTGTTTATTAGTCTCGATTCAATGGGAATTGGATGACCGGACTGCCCTTCAATTCCAAGAGGATTTACTGCATAAAATTCATGAAACGAGTGCAAATGGAGTTGTTATTGATATCACTTCCATTGATTTTATTGACTCGTTTATTGCTAAGGTTCTCGGTGATGTCATTAGTATGTCAAAATTAATGGGTGCAAAAGTGGTGATTACGGGTATTCAACCTGCCGTTGCGATAACATTAATCGAATTGGGTATAAGCTTGGATGATGTCCTTACTGCCTTAGATTTAGAAAAAGGTTTGGAGAAATTACAACAGGAATTGGGGGATTAGAATTTATGGGCATCCAATCCTGCGTAAAAATAATAAATGAATGGGACATCGTAGCAGCAAGGCAACTTGGTCGAAATGTTGCAAAAGAGCTTGGCTTTGGTACAGTTGATCAGGCTCGTATTACAACGGCGATTAGTGAACTAGCTAGAAATATATACCTATATGCCGGCCATGGTCAAATCTGCATAGAAAAGCTTTTTATCGGAGGAAAAGCGGGATTGCAAATTCTAGCAACTGATAGTGGACCTGGGATTAGTGATATACGACAAGTAATGGAAGATGGCTATTCTACATCAGGAGGACTAGGAGCAGGGCTACCAGGTGTAAAAAGATTAATGGATGAATTCTTAATTGATTCAGTACCAGGTAAGGGGACGGAAATTAAGACATCCAAATGGCTCCGATAGTTAGGGGGAGTACAATGGATTTTCGTGAATTAATGGAAAGTAAATATAGAGAAATGTTAGCGAATTATATGGAAAATCCATCCGAACAAGCACTTTACCAAGGTCAAAAATTCAGTAGAAAATCAATCGAGCATCATGTGTCTCCTGAAGAAATTATCATGTTGCATAAAAGCTTACTGGAAGAGCTTGAACCTAATTTGTCGGCTAAGGTCATCCAATCCTTTGATATTTTACTAGAAGTTATGATGGGCTATGGTTTAGCTTATCGGGAACTGCAAAGCTTAAGACATAAACAGCATGAAATTAAAACGGAAATAGAGATAGCTGCAAATGTCCAACAAACCTTACTCGGAACAGATATACCTTCTGTGGAAGGTCTTGATATTGGCGCGTTAAGCGTTCCTGCTAAACTTATGAATGGTGATTATTTTCACTTTGTAGAAGATGAAAATCAAAATATTAATGTCGCGATTGCGGATGTAATTGGAAAAGGGATACCAGCTGCATTATGTATGTCGATGATTAAATATGCCATGGATAGCTTGCCAGAAAGCCGAAACACTCCAAGTACGGTTTTAGAGAATCTGAATAGGGTAGTAGAGCAAAATGTCGACTTAAGCATGTTCATTACGATGTTCTATGGAATGTATTCTTTAAAAAGTCATACCTTCCGATACGCATCTGCTGGTCATGAACCTGGATTCTTTTATTGTGGAGAGACGAAAGTCTTTTCGGAACTAGAGGCTAAGGGACTTTTATTGGGAATTGAAAAAAGGACAAAATATCCTCAGTATGAAAAGAAAGTGAATCCAGGCGATATGATTATTTTAATGTCTGATGGAGTGACAGAATGCCGGACAGAAAATGGTTTTCTTGAAAGAGAATCCCTAATTGGTTTTATTCGAAAATATATCCACTTACCAGCTCAAGAAATTGTTAACAATATCTTTAGGGAACTTGAAAAACTTCAACAATTCCAGTTACGTGACGATTTTACCCTCATAATCCTAAAAAGAAATGTTTAGGTTTGATGGAGAACGGGTAAGTAGAAATTACCAAGAAGAATGATTTCTCAGAAAGGTGGGTCAGCTATGAATATGACAATAGATATAAAGGAAAATCACCCCAATGTTGATGTATTTGTTGGTGGAGAAATTGATGCGTATACGGCCCCTAAACTAAGAGAAAAACTTTTTCCTTTATCAGAACAAGAAGGAGTAAAAATGGTCGTAAATCTTTCTGCAGTTACATACATGGATAGTACCGGATTAGGTGTAATTGTAGGAGTATTTAAATCCATTAGAAAATTCAACGGTCAATTTCAGTTGACTGGGTTATCTGATAGATTAAAAAGATTATTTAAAATTACAGGTCTTGCTGAAATTATGGAGATAAACAGTGTGGTAGAGGGTGAAGTTCAATGAATCAACCATTTGATTATATAGAGATGAAAATCCCTGCTAAACCTGAATACGTTGGGGTGGTTCGTTTAACCTTATCAGGAATCGCGAGTCGGATGGGATTTTCCTATGAAGAGTTGGATGATTTAAAGATAGCAGTCAGTGAAGCATGTACCAATGCGGTTCAGCATGCCTATAAAAATGATGGCCATGGAGAAGTGACGGTAGGTTATGGTCTTTACCAAGATCGGATCGAAATTATGGTTGCGGATAATGGTGATAGCTTCGATTTTGAGCAAGCACGTAAAGGCCTTGGTCCTTATGATCAACATGATTCTGTTGAGTTTTTACGTGAAGGAGGCTTAGGTCTCTACTTAATTGAAACCTTGATGGATGAAGTGAGAATTCATCACAAAGTGGGCGTAACTGTTTTTATGACTAAATACCTTGAAGGAGAGCGGGTGGAGATCGATGCAGAAACCATCTCAACCTAATCACTCTAGTAAGGATTCCGTAAATGAGTTAATCCGCGCCTACCAGTTACAGCAAGATGAAGAAGCTCAAAAACAATTAGTGATGCAATATCAAAACCTTGTGGAAATGCTTGCAAGAAAATATTCGAAAGGTAGATCCTTTCATGAAGATATTTATCAAGTTGGGATGTTAGGACTATTAGGTGCTATCCGAAGGTACGATGATTCATTTGGAAAAAGCTTCGAGGCTTTTGCAGTACCAACGATTATCGGAGAGATAAAAAGATTTTTACGTGATAAAACATGGAGTGTACATGTACCAAGAAGGATTAAAGAATTAGGTCCAAAGATTAAATCAACGGTTGAGGAATTAACAGTTAAACTCCAGCGCTCCCCAAAGGTGTATGAAATAGCAAAGTCGTTAGAGGTATCAGAGGAAGAAGTTTTAGAAGCAATGGAAATGGGGAAAAGCTATCAAGCGTTATCGGTTGACCATTCGATAGAAGCAGATGCGGAAGGTGGAACCGTCACACTCCTAGATATCGTAGGAGACGTAGATCAAGGCTACGAAAGAATCAATCAAAAGCTCGTCTTGGAAAAAGTACTACATGTATTATCAGAACGTGAAAGACAAATTATTCAATATACCTATCTTGATAACCTAAGTCAAAAGGATGCAGGAGATAAATTAGGGATATCTCAGATGCATGTATCCCGTTTACAGAGAAAAGCGATTAAAAAACTAAGAGAAGCTATCTACTCAGATGTTAACAGTACGGAGTGCCTTTCATGACGGAATATCAAAAAAACATCGAAGTCTATGCACACCAGTCAACTAAAGTGGGGAAAACCCAATGTGGAGATGGTTACTTCTTCATCGAAACAGAAGATTATTTCATTTGTGTAGTAGCTGATGGATTGGGTAGCGGTAAATATGCTCATGAGGCTTCATCAGCGGTTACGGAAATCATTGAAAAGAATCACCAAGAAAGTGTAGAAAGTTTAATGAAAGAATGTAATAGAGTTTTATTTGAAAAAAGAGGAGCAGCAGTCTCCATTTTTAAGGTCTATTTTCATTCTCGTGAATTTGTCTATAGCTGTGTAGGAAATATTCGTTTTTATCTTTACACCCCAAATGGACATCTCATTTATCCTTTACCTGTCTCTGGTTATTTATCAGGGAGGCCCCAAGTCTACCATACACAAAGATTTTCATACGAACCGAATTCGAAATTTTTAATCCATTCTGATGGTTTTGTTTATCAAGGAATAAAAAATCTTTTAAAACCCTATTTATCTGTCAAAACCATATCAGATGAGATTGCAAGGAAATTTGGTCAGTCAAACGACGATGCTACGGTCATCGTGGGAAGCTTACTCTCATAAGAGTAGGCTTTTCTTTTTGAGAATTTGGTAAAAATAAACCTTAGAGATTCTGCATTTCTAACGTTTTATATCATGATTTGGTACAATAAGATAAAGAGTGTAAAAAGAGTTGGAGGTTTAAAATTTGGAACAAACCATTGAAAAGAAAGATATATTGTTAAAGCAAATTGCTCAGGAACAAAACTTATCATTAAAGCAGGTTAGAAATGTTATTGAGTTATTGGAAGACGGTAATACAGTTCCGTTTATTGCCCGCTATCGAAAAGAACAAACCGGTGCTTTGGATGAAGTTCAAATACGGGATGTTAGTGAAAGATGGCAATACATACAAAACCTTGAGCAACGAAAAGAAGAAGTATTACGGATTATAACAGAACAAGGAAAATTGACGGACGAACTACAGCAACAAATCAATAAATCAACCAAACTACAGGAAGTAGAAGATCTTTATCGCCCTTACAAACAGAAAAAACGGACAAGAGCCACCATTGCAAAGGAAAAAGGACTAGAACCGCTAGCGGAATGGTTAATGTCTTTTCCGGATAACGGAAGTGTGGAAACGAAAGCTCAAGAGTTCTTATCTTCAGAAAAAGAAGTATCAACGGTTGAGGAAGCTATTGCAGGGGCAAAAGATATTATTGCGGAATGGATTGCGGATGATGCAACAAGCCGAAAATGGATAAGACACGAAACGTATAAAAACGCAATGATTGAAACAAGTATCAAAGATGAGGAGAAAGATGAAAAAAAGATCTTTGAAATGTATTACCAATACGAAGAACCTGTTTCTAAAATTGTACCCCATAGAATTTTAGCTTTAAATCGAGGTGAGAAGGAAGAGGTTTTAAAGGTAGCCGTAAAGCCGCCAGTTGAATCAATCATCACCTTCTTAAATAAAAAATGGATTAAAAATCCTCATGCCATATCCTCACCCCAGGTAACAGAAGCAATTGAGGATAGTTATAAGCGTCTCATTCAATCATCGATTGAAAGAGAAATCCGCAGTGAATTAACAGAAAAAGCGGAAGGACAAGCCATCCATATTTTCTCTGAGAATCTGAGAAATCTATTATTGCAGCCACCTTTAAAAGGGAAGATCGTATTAGGAGTAGACCCTGCTTATCGTACAGGTTGTAAGTTAGCTGTTGTGGATGATACAGGGAAGGTTCTAAAAATCGATGTGATTTATCCGCATCCACCTGTTTCCAAAACAGATATAGCTAAAAAGAAAACATTAGACATTATCAATGAATATAAAGTGGAAATGGTCGCGATTGGTAATGGGACAGCTTCAAGAGAAACAGAGCAATTTATTGCAGAACTTTTAAAAGAAGTAAAACATGAGATTTATTACCTAATTGTCAATGAAGCTGGAGCAAGTGTATATTCTGCCTCTGATTTAGCACGCGAGGAATTCCCACACTTCCAAGTAGAGGAACGAAGTGCAGTCTCAATTGCTCGAAGACTGCAAGATCCATTAGCAGAGCTTGTGAAAATTGATCCAAAATCAGTTGGAGTAGGGCAATATCAGCATGATGTCTCTCAAAAAAAGCTATCTGAATCCTTAACTTTTGTGGTAGAAACAGCTGTTAACCAAGTGGGAGTGAATGTGAATACTGCTTCCTCATCATTACTACAATATGTGGCAGGTTTATCAAAATCAGTGGCCAACAATATTGTGAAGAAGAGAGAAGAAGAAGGGAAATTCGAAAAAAGAGATCAACTTAAGAAAATTCCTCGACTTGGGGCGAAGACATACGAACAAGCAATCGGTTTCTTACGTGTATTAGATGGAAAAGAACCTCTTGATCGAACAGGTATCCATCCTGAAAATTATCAGGTGGTTAAAAATCTATTGAAAAAATACGGCTTTACGACAAAGGACTTAGGTACCGAACAATTAAGAGGAGCATTACAATCGATTCATGTTTCCGAAGTAGCGGCTGAGCTTTCCATAGGGGAACTGACCTTAAAGGATATTATCGATGCTTTAGTAAGACCAGAACGTGATCCACGCGATGAACTACCTGCACCATTATTGAAAAAGGACGTTCTTAAGCTTGAAGATCTTCAGCCTGGTATGGAGTTACAAGGCACTGTTCGAAATGTTGTGGATTTTGGAGCTTTTGTGGATATTGGAGTAAAACAAGATGGTCTTGTTCATATTTCCAAGTTAACAAACAAATTTGTCAAACATCCTTTAGATATCGTTTCAGTAGGAGATATTGTTACCGTTTGGGTAGATTCGATCGATAAACAAAAAGGGCGTGTTTCCTTAACCATGCTCCCTCCAAATAAATAGTCGAATAAAAGAAGAACTGACTCTGGAATAGTAGAGTCAGTTCTTTATCTTTACGAACAGTTCTTTTTTCTATAGAAAAACCAGCATTGATTAAGTAGTTTAATTTGATATCGATTTTTTTCGAAAAATGCCTTTTTCATTTGATTTTGGAACCAAGTAGGCATATAGGAACCTCCTTAACTAAGATGTATATGTTGCAGGAGTTAGTGATTTTAAATATTTTCTAAAATGACTGAGTTTTAGTGTGTAATACCCTATGCTTTATTAAGCCGACAATATTTAAATTTAGCGGACACACGATCCGTTATATTGTGAAAAATGGTTGTTTTTAGAAGATTAGCGGACTATAGTTCCGCTATCGTACTTAAAGAATGCCTTATTACACTGAAATATAGTGAATAACGGAACCTGTGTCCTTTAAACTCGAGAAAATCGTGAATATTGCCGAATTAGCGGAATGTGTGTCCTTTAAATTCCACACTAACGGTTAATATAGTCATGATTTAAAATAAATAGGTATTTATAATATATGCTATAATAGTTTGTCACGTTCTTGTAAAAAGGAGGAAGCGAAATGAATGAACAAGATTTACAATTACTAGTCGAGAAGATTTCTCTAAACTATTTTCAAAAACCATTTCGCCACCAAGCTACCTTTAATTCAAGATTAAAAACAACGGGCGGAAGATACTTATTACATTCGCATAATATTGAATTAAATAAGAGATATTACGAACAATTAGGTTTAGAAGAATTAATCGGAATCATTAAACATGAATTATGTCATTATCACCTTCACTTAGAAAAGAAGGGATATAAACATCAAGATCCTGATTTTAAAAAGTTAATGAAACAAGTGGGTGCTCCGCGATTTTGTAAACAACTTCCGGAAAGACCTAAAACGAATCGAAGCTTAAAGCTTTATGTATATACTTGTTCTGATTGTTCTTTGGTTTTTAAACGTAGGAGAGCTGTTAATATACAAAAATATGTTTGTGGAAAATGTAAAGGAAAGCTAAAAAAGGTATCGGTGTTGACAACCGACTAATCTATTTGTTAGAATCACATTCTGTTGTTTAAAAAACAGCAGTCGTTTTTTGTAGGAGATTAAAAAGGGTTATTTTTACTCCTTGACTTTCCTAGTCGTCATTTTTATAATATAAAGAGTCGACAGGGACAAGTAAGCTTAAACTGTTGTCGATATTTAGAAAAGTAAGAATTACCATATTAATATTCCGCAGTAGCTCAGTGGTAGAGCATTCGGCTGTTAACCGAACGGTCGTAGGTTCGAGTCCTACCTGCGGAGCCATTTTTGGGGAAGTACTCAAGAGGCTGAAGAGGCGCCCCTGCTAAGGGTGTAGGTCGGGTAACCGGCGCGAGGGTTCAAATCCCTCCTTCTCCGCCATTTAATTAAGGCCCATTGGTCAAGCGGTTAAGACACCGCCCTTTCACGGCGGTAACACGGGTTCGAATCCCGTATGGGTCATCCATTTAGCGACTCTATAGTTTACTATTGAGTCGCTATCTATTCTATATTAAAACTTATTCTGGTCCCGTGGTGTAGCGACGAGCGACACTTCAATGGATATGCTCCGAGTTGTCTCGACGCATTTACCTCCTCGAATTAACTCGTAGAGGAAGAGACAGTTAACGATTGCAAACCTAGTGCAGGTTTAAAACTTTAAATTCATTCTGGTCCCGTGGTGTAGCGGTTAACATGCCTGCCTGTCACGCAGGAGATCGCGGGTTCGATTCCCGTCGGGACCGCCATTATTTTGTTGGGCTATAGCCAAGCGGTAAGGCATCGCACTTTGACTGCGACATGCGTAGGTTCAAATCCTGCTAGCCCAGCCATTTAAATGAGCCATTAGCTCAGTCGGTAGAGCATCTGACTTTTAATCAGAGGGTCGAAGGTTCGAGTCCTTCATGGCTCACCAGTTTTTTGTTTAACTAAAAAACTATTTTTTATATGCGGGTGTGGCGGAATTGGCAGACGCACCAGACTTAGGATCTGGCGCCGCAAGGCGTGGGGGTTCGACTCCCTTCACCCGCACCAATAACTTCATTGTTTTTACCAAGTGTTTACACTTGAATAGAATGCGATGATTTGTTATGATTAATGATGTTCTTAATTTATACATGCGGTCGTGGCGGAATGGCAGACGCGCTAGGTTGAGGGCCTAGTGGGGGCAACCCCGTGGAGGTTCAAGTCCTCTCGGCCGCACCAAATAATATAAAATTAAGTGTTGACATTAAAATCTTAAAATGGTATGATGGTTAAGTCGCTTTTTTAAGAACTAATATGCGCCCGTAGCTCAATTGGATAGAGCGTCTGACTACGGATCAGAAGGTTATGGGTTCGACTCCTTTCGGGCGCGCCATAATATCGGGAAGTAGCTCAGCTTGGTAGAGCACTTGGTTTGGGACCAAGGGGTCGCAGGTTCGAATCCTGTCTTCCCGACCAGTAGGACATTAATTAAATATGCGGGTGTAGTTTAATGGTAAAACCTCAGCCTTCCAAGCTGATGTCGTGAGTTCGATTCTCATCACCCGCTCCAAAAATTGCTCTTTGAAAACTAAACAACCAAACATTAACAAAGGTAAGGCTTCTATTATAGAAGTTTTTAAAAAAAGCCAGAGTAAACTTTATGAGCTATATCAAACACTTTATTGGAGAGTTTGATCCTGGCTCAGGACGAACGCTGGCGGCGTGCCTAATACATGCAAGTCGAGCGAATCTTTAGGAGCTTGCTCCTGAAGGTTAGCGGCGGACGGGTGAGTAACACGTGGGCAACCTGCCTGTAAGACTGGGATAACTTCGGGAAACCGGAGCTAATACCGGATAATCCTTTTCCTCACATGAGGGAAAGCTGAAAGACGGTTTCGGCTGTCACTTACAGATGGGCCCGCGGCGCATTAGCTAGTTGGTGAGGTAACGGCTCACCAAGGCGACGATGCGTAGCCGACCTGAGAGGGTGATCGGCCACACTGGGACTGAGACACGGCCCAGACTCCTACGGGAGGCAGCAGTAGGGAATCTTCCGCAATGGACGAAAGTCTGACGGAGCAACGCCGCGTGAACGATGAAGGCCTTCGGGTCGTAAAGTTCTGTTGTTAGGGAAGAACAAGTACCGGAGTAACTGCCGGTACCTTGACGGTACCTAACCAGAAAGCCACGGCTAACTACGTGCCAGCAGCCGCGGTAATACGTAGGTGGCAAGCGTTGTCCGGAATTATTGGGCGTAAAGCGCGCGCAGGCGGTCCTTTAAGTCTGATGTGAAAGCCCACGGCTCAACCGTGGAGGGTCATTGGAAACTGGGGGACTTGAGTACTGAAGAGGAAAGTGGAATTCCACGTGTAGCGGTGAAATGCGTAGAGATGTGGAGGAACACCAGTGGCGAAGGCGACTTTCTGGTCAGTAACTGACGCTGAGGCGCGAAAGCGTGGGGAGCAAACAGGATTAGATACCCTGGTAGTCCACGCCGTAAACGATGAGTGCTAAGTGTTAGAGGGTTTCCGCCCTTTAGTGCTGCAGCTAACGCATTAAGCACTCCGCCTGGGGAGTACGGTCGCAAGACTGAAACTCAAAGGAATTGACGGGGGCCCGCACAAGCGGTGGAGCATGTGGTTTAATTCGAAGCAACGCGAAGAACCTTACCAGGTCTTGACATCCTCTGACAACCCTAGAGATAGGGCTTTCCCCTTCGGGGGACAGAGTGACAGGTGGTGCATGGTTGTCGTCAGCTCGTGTCGTGAGATGTTGGGTTAAGTCCCGCAACGAGCGCAACCCTTGATCTTAGTTGCCAGCATTTAGTTGGGCACTCTAAGGTGACTGCCGGTGACAAACCGGAGGAAGGTGGGGATGACGTCAAATCATCATGCCCCTTATGACCTGGGCTACACACGTGCTACAATGGATGGTACAAAGGGCTGCAAGACCGCGAGGTTAAGCGAATCCCATAAAACCATTCTCAGTTCGGATTGCAGGCTGCAACTCGCCTGCATGAAGCTGGAATCGCTAGTAATCGCGGATCAGCATGCCGCGGTGAATACGTTCCCGGGCCTTGTACACACCGCCCGTCACACCACGAGAGTTTGTAACACCCGAAGTCGGTGGGGTAACCGTAAGGAGCCAGCCGCCTAAGGTGGGACAGATGATTGGGGTGAAGTCGTAACAAGGTAGCCGTATCGGAAGGTGCGGCTGGATCACCTCCTTTCTAAGGAATATAAGTGACCATTGGTCACAAAAAAACATTTAAATCTTTGGTGTTAATTGTTTGGTGTTTAGTTTTGAGAGAGCAATCTCTCGGTAGCTATTTAGGTAGCTACTACTACTTGTTCCTTGAAAACTAGATAATCGTATAGAAGAAACCAAGTAAAAACCGAGTAATTGCCATTTTAGTTTCTCTCTTATTTTATAGTAAGAGAATTAACCTTTAGGTTAAGTTAATAAGGGCGCACGGTGGATGCCTTGGCACTAGGAGCCGATGAAGGACGGGACTAACGCCGATATGCTCCGGGGAGCTGTAAGTAAGCTTTGATCCGGAGATTTCCGAATGGGGAAACCCACTGCTCGTAATGGAGTAGTATCTTTACCTGAATACATAGGGTACTGATGGCATACCCGGGGAACTGAAACATCTAAGTACCCGGAGGAAGAGAAAGCAAACGCGATTCCCTGAGTAGCGGCGAGCGAAACGGGACATAGCCCAAACCAAGAGGCTTGCCTCTTGGGGTTGTAGGACACTCAACATGGAGTTACAAAGGAACGGGGTAGATGAACAGATCTGGAAAGATCGGTCAGAGAAGGTAAAAACCCTGTAGTCGAAACTTCGTTCCCTCCTGAGTGAATCCTGAGTACGGCCGGACACGAGAAATCCGGTCGGAAGCAGGGAGGACCATCTCCCAAGGCTAAATACTCCCTAGTGACCGATAGTGAACCAGTACCGTGAGGGAAAGGTGAAAAGCACCCCGGAAGGGGAGTGAAAAAGATCCTGAAACCGTGTGCCTACAAGTAGTTAGAGCCCGTTAATGGGTGATAGCGTGCCTTTTGTAGAATGAACCGGCGAGTTACGATTACATGCAAGGTTAAGTTGAAAAGACGGAGCCGCAGCGAAAGCGAGTCTGAATAGGGCGAATGAGTATGTGGTCGTAGACCCGAAACCAGGTGATCTACCCATGTCCAGGGTGAAGTCCAGGTAACACTGGATGGAGGCCCGAACCCACGCACGTTGAAAAGTGCGGGGATGAGGTGTGGGTAGCGGAGAAATTCCAATCGAACTTGGAGATAGCTGGTTCTCTCCGAAATAGCTTTAGGGCTAGCCTCACGTAGTAAGAGTCTTGGAGGTAGAGCACTGTTTGGACTAGGGGCCCTCATCGGGTTACCGAATTCAGACAAACTCCGAATGCCAAAGACTTATCCGTGGGAGTCAGACTGCGAGTGATAAGATCCGTAGTCAAAAGGGAAACAGCCCAGACCACCAGCTAAGGTCCCAAAGTTTACGTTAAGTGGAAAAGGATGTGGAGTTGCTTAGACAACCAGGATGTTGGCTTAGAAGCAGCCACCATTTAAAGAGTGCGTAATAGCTCACTGGTCGAGTGACTCTGCGCCGAAAATGTACCGGGGCTAAACGTAACACCGAAGCTGTGGATTGACACCGTATGGTGTCAGTGGTAGGAGAGCGTTCTAAGGGCGTTGAAGCTAGACCGTAAGGACTGGTGGAGCGCTTAGAAGTGAGAATGCCGGTATGAGTAGCGAAAGATGGGTGAGAATCCCATCCACCGTATGCCTAAGGTTTCCTGAGGAAGGCTCGTCCGCTCAGGGTTAGTCGGGACCTAAGCCGAGGCCGAAAGGCGTAGGCGATGGATAACAGGTTGATATTCCTGTACCACCTCTTTATCGTTTGAGCAATGGGGGGACGCAGAAGGATAGGGTAAGCGCACTGTTGGATATGTGCGTCTAAGCAGTTAGGCTGGTAACGAGGCAAATCCCGTTACCGTGAAGGCTGAGCTGTGATAGCGAGGGAAATATAGTACCGAAGTTCCTGATTCCACGCTGCCAAGAAAAGCCTCTAGCGAGATAAAAGGTGCCCGTACCGCAAACCGACACAGGTAGGCGAGGAGAGAATCCTAAGGTGTGCGAGAGAACTCTCGTTAAGGAACTCGGCAAAATGACCCCGTAACTTCGGGAGAAGGGGTGCTTTTTGGGGTGAATAGCCTCGAAAAGCCGCAGTGAATAGGCCCAGGCGACTGTTTAGCAAAAACACAGGTCTCTGCGAAGCCGTAAGGCGAAGTATAGGGGCTGACGCCTGCCCGGTGCTGGAAGGTTAAGAGGAGGGGTTAGCGCAAGCGAAGCTCTGAATCGAAGCCCCAGTAAACGGCGGCCGTAACTATAACGGTCCTAAGGTAGCGAAATTCCTTGTCGGGTAAGTTCCGACCCGCACGAAAGGCGTAACGATCTGGGCACTGTCTCAACGAGAGACTCGGTGAAATTATAGTACCTGTGAAGATGCAGGTTACCCGCGACAGGACGGAAAGACCCCGTGGAGCTTTACTGTAGCCTGATATTGAATTTTGGTACAGCTTGTACAGGATAGGTAGGAGCCTGAGAAGCCGGAGCGCCAGCTTCGGTGGAGGCGTCGGTGGGATACTACCCTGGCTGTATTGAAATTCTAACCCGCACCCCTCTATCGGGGTGGGAGACAGTGTCAGGTGGGCAGTTTGACTGGGGCGGTCGCCTCCTAAAGAGTAACGGAGGCGCCCAAAGGTTCCCTCAGAATGGTTGGAAATCATTCGTAGAGTGTAAAGGCACAAGGGAGCTTGACTGCGAGACCTACAAGTCGAGCAGGGACGAAAGTCGGGCTTAGTGATCCGGTGGTTCCGCATGGAAGGGCCATCGCTCAACGGATAAAAGCTACCCCGGGGATAACAGGCTTATCTCCCCCAAGAGTCCACATCGACGGGGAGGTTTGGCACCTCGATGTCGGCTCATCGCATCCTGGGGCTGTAGTCGGTCCCAAGGGTTGGGCTGTTCGCCCATTAAAGCGGTACGCGAGCTGGGTTCAGAACGTCGTGAGACAGTTCGGTCCCTATCCGTCGTGGGCGTAGGAAATTTGAGAGGAGCTGTCCTTAGTACGAGAGGACCGGGATGGACGCACCGCTGGTGTACCAGTTGTCTTGCCAAAGGCATCGCTGGGTAGCTATGTGCGGACGGGATAAGTGCTGAAAGCATCTAAGCATGAAGCCCCCCTCAAGATGAGATTTCCCATAGCGTAAGCTAGTAAGAACCCTGAAAGATGATCAGGTTGATAGGTCAGAGGTGGAAGCGCGGTGACGTGTGGAGCTGACTGATACTAATCGTTCGAGGACTTAACCAAAACATTTGGATATCCAAATAGGCAAACTCGTTTTTACTTCTTCTAATACATTATCTAGTTTTGAGGGAACAAGACTTTGTCACGTAAGTGAAAAGAGTTTACCTCAAAAAAATACAGTCTGGTGGCGATGGCGAGAAGGTCACACCCGTTCCCATACCGAACACGGAAGTTAAGCTTCTCAGCGCCGATGGTAGTTGGAGGATTCCTCCTGTGAGAGTAGGACGTCGCCAGGCAGTATTTATACTATAATTATATGATGGGAATTTTATTATTATCGACGCGGGGTGGAGCAGCCCGGTAGCTCGTCGGGCTCATAACCCGAAGGTCGCAGGTTCAAATCCTGCCCCCGCAATAATCCATCTAAAATAAGGTCCCGTGGTGTAGCGACGAGCGATACTACAATGAGTTTACTTCGAGTTGTCTCGACGCATTTACCTCTTCGAATTAACTAGTAGAGGAAGAGACAGTTAACGATTGCAAACCTAGTGCAGGTTTAAAATTTTATCATCTATAGTGGTCCCGTGGTGTAGCGGTTAACATGCCTGCCTGTCACGCAGGAGATCGCGGGTTCGATTCCCGTCGGGACCGCCATTTTTAATAGAGAACTAGTTTGCGAAACAAGTGTTTCGTTTTTTTTATGTCTTTTTAATGAAAATGGATGTTATATCTCGTTTTTTTGCTCAAATTCAAAAAATCATGTAAACTACATATAGCTCACAATATCCTTAGGAAAGATCCTAAGGATTTTTTATACTTCATTACTTTGAATGAATTAGGTGATTAGTAAAAATGAATTTTCAATATATATCTAAAAGTGCTGAGGAAACAAAGGTATTTGCCCAAAGCTTAGCAAAACTTTTAAAACCTGGTGATGTTATTGCCTTAGAAGGTGATTTAGGTGCAGGTAAAACCACATTTACAAAGGGATTAGCTGAGGGTCTGGGAATCAAGAGAAATGTAAATAGCCCCACTTTTACGATTATAAAAGAGTATCAAGGAAATTTACCTTTATATCATATGGATGTTTATCGTTTAGAGGATATCTATGAAGACTTAGGTTTTGATGAATATTTTGAGGGTGCTGGTGTTACGGTTGTTGAATGGGCACACTTAATAAAAGATCAACTTCCAACGCAAATATTAACGATTTATCTTACACATGATGATGGAAATCGAAAAATAACATTAACCCCTTCCGGAAATCGATATGAGGAACTTTGTAAGGAGATTTTTTCATGAGTATATTAGCGATTGATACTTCTAATTACACATTGGGTGTTGCTTTATTAGAAGAAGATAAAGTGATTGGTGAATATATAACAAATGTAAAAGTGAATCATTCTATCCGTGCTATGCCTGCCATCCAAGCATTAATGAAGGACTGTGGCATAGCTCCAAATCAATTAACCAAGATTGTTGTAGCTAAAGGCCCAGGTTCCTATACAGGAGTGAGAATTGGCGTAACCATTGCCAAAACACTTGCTTGGAGTCTAAATATTCCTATAGTTGGAATTTCAAGTTTAGAAATATTAGCTGCCAATACCGGAAGATATTTTAAAGGTTATATCTCACCTTTATTTGATGCTAGAAGAGGACAGATATATACAGGATTATATCAATATCAAAATGGACATTTAGAAACCATAATGCCCGACCAAAATATTCTTACAATAGACTGGGTAGAGAAATTAAGGACCTTAAATGAACCCATTTTATTTGTAGGTAATGATTTACCTATTCATCAAGAGGCAATAGAGCTTGCATTAGGAGAGCAGGCAGTATTTGCGAGTATAACAGAAAATAATCCACGACCAGCGGAATTAGGATTATTAGGAAGTAAACGTCCAGTTGAGGACTTACATAGCTTTGTTCCAAACTATATCAGGTTAGCGGAAGCTGAAGTGAAATGGATGGAAGCTAAAGGTATAAATGAAACTAAATAGTTAGGAAGAGTTCAATGAATGATTCATTAATTTTTAGATTAATGCGGGAAGAGGATATTGATCAAATAGTTGAAATAGAGAAGCTATCTTTTGCTACTCCTTGGAGCAAAGAATCATTTTATAATGAATTATACAAAAATCAATTTGCTACCTATGTTGTACTAGAAGATGGTGAAAAAATCATTGGTTACTGTGGTGCATGGATTGTCATAGATGAAGCACATATAACCAATATTGCTGTTCTTCCCGAATATAGAGGGAAAAAGTTAGGAGAATCTATTCTAACTAAAATCATGGAGGTAGCTAGGGAAATGGGAGCTAAATCCATGACATTAGAAGTACGTGTCACGAATATCGTTGCTCAAAATCTATATCGGAAGCTTGGATTTAATAACGGTGGAATACGAAAAAATTATTATACAGATAATCAAGAAGACGCATTAGTAATGTGGGTGAATTTATAAATGGAAAAAGATCTATATATAATGGGGATTGAGACAAGCTGTGATGAAACAGCAGTAGCGATCATTAAAAATGGTACAGAAATTGTGGCAAACGTTGTTGCTTCTCAAATTGAAAGTCACAAAAGATTTGGGGGAGTTGTACCTGAAATTGCTTCACGTCATCACGTAGAACAAATGACCATCGTTTTTGAAGAAGCGATGCAACAAGCTAATCTCTCCTTAAATCAATTAGATGCAATTGCTGTTACAGAAGGACCAGGTTTAGTTGGTGCTTTATTAATTGGGGTAAATGCTGCCAAAGCCATTGCCTTTGCACATAACATTCCTTTAGTGGCGGTTCATCATATTGCAGGTCATATTTATGCCAATCGTCTAGTTGAGGAAATGAAGTTTCCTTCATTGTCCCTTGTTGTTTCTGGTGGGCATACAGAATTAGTATATATGAAAGAACATGGGCATTTTCAAGTCATTGGGGAGACGAGAGATGATGCTGCTGGAGAAGCATATGATAAAGTAGCTAGAGTTTTAAATCTGCCTTATCCAGGAGGCCCTCATATTGATCGGTTAGCTCATGAGGGTGAACCAACTATCGATCTACCAAGAGCATGGTTAGAGAATGACTCTTACGATTTTAGTTTTAGCGGCTTGAAATCAGCTGTAATAAATACAGTTCATAATTTTGCACAACGTGGTGAAGAGATTGCTCCCGAAAATTTGGCTGCAAGCTTTCAACAAAGTGTCATTGAGGTGTTAGTAACGAAAGCAGTTAGAGCAGCAAAGGAATATGAGGTAAAACAAATCCTTTTAGCAGGTGGAGTGGCTGCCAATAAAGGATTGCGGGCCGCCTTAAAGGAAGCATTTCTTAAGTTACCAACTGTAGAATTAGTCATTCCTCCGTTATCCCTATGCACTGATAATGCGGCGATGATTGCAGCAGCAGGTACGATTATGTATGAAAAAGGTCAACGGGCAGATTTAGCTTTAAATGCAAATCCAGGATTAGACTTAGAAATCCACAACTAAAAAATCATATTTTAAATCCTCTTTTTAAAAAAGAGGATTTTTTTTTGTGGATAACTATGAGTTTTACCCACAGTTATGTGGATAATGTGTACAATTTCATTTGTTTCTGTGGATAATGTGGAAAAGTCTGTTGATAGCTATTAAATAAACCATTCTATGTTGAATAAAATTGTGGATTACTTTTTAAAAAGAAAAATAGAAGATTTTAATAGAGATAATATACAAAAATTAACAAAAGTTTTATACAATAGAATTAATATTAGGATAAAGGAATGATCAGATGATCCTCTTAATTGTTTTCATCCCCAAATATTAAAAATAAATAATATTTTGGGGGAAGAAATAATGGATAATCAAAATTTTAAAATTTTTACTCTAGTAGAACGACCTGATTTGCTAAAGAAAATGGAAGAATTGCATGCTAAGGGATGGGCAAGATTCATGCTGTTTGATGACGTGGCTGCTCAATATTTTGGAGAACTTCCGAAACAATTTCCACAGTTGCAATTTTTACTAGTGAATGAACATGACGAAGCAATTGCATGTGGTAATGCTGTACCGTTTTCCTGGGATGGGACAAAAAACAATCTTCCTGAAGGCTGGGACGATGTTTTAAGGCGCGGTGTAGAGGAAAATAAGCAAGGAATAATACTTAATACTGTTTCAGCCATCGCCGTTGTGATAAACCCTGACTTTAGAGGGAGTAATATTAGTGGATATATGGTGAGAAGGATGAAAGATTTGGTTAGAGATAAAGGATTTAACCAAATGGTAGCACCAGTCAGATCAGCTCTTAAACACAAATATCCCATAATACCAATGCAATCTTATGCCTATTGGAAAAATTCAGAGGGGTTACCTTTTGATCCATGGATTAGAGTCCATTCTAGAACCAATGCAGATATTATAGCCGTTGCGAATGAATCTATGATCATAAAAGGTAGTGTCAAGATTGGGAAGATTGGACAGGAATGAAGTTCCCTGATAGTGGGTCTTAAACCAGCAGAACAACTGCTGGTTTTTATTATAGCTATAAATGTTAAAAACATCCGACCTTGATACTACAAACAGTATCAAGGTTTTTTCATGAGCTAGATTGATAAAGGAAAATCCAATATTTTCAAAACTCCTTTTAAACATATTAGAAGAGATTATTGCTATAATATAACTTTCGCGTATTTACTTTTATAGAATAATTTCCCGGGAAACCGGAAGGAACTCTATACTTAATAAATTGGAGTGTTTCGTTTGTCTATCAAGAAAAAGCTTCCATTGATTTTTACTATTTTAGTATTTTTTATTTTATTCGCAAATAATACTTTTCATTATCTCCGATCGAAAGAAGCGCTACTAGATTTTAATGAAAAGGAAATAAAACTTATCACGCAAGAGATTTCTTTTCAGGTTGAGAATGCGAAGGAAGGTTCCTTATATGTTGAGAATTTACTTGGAAAGGAATTGCGAACAGCATCCATTGCTATTCAAAAAACTTTACCTGCCGATTATAACGATGTAACGAATGAACAATTGGAACAATTAGCAAAGGAACTGATGGTTTCTCATATAACGCTAATGGCTAAAACAAAAGATGATGTGATAGGTGTAAAATCATCAGACCCAAAGGAAATTAATTTATCTACAAAAGGTTGGGGCTATTGGTACGATGCCTATTTACAACTCCTTGAATTAAAGCCAGTTCGTGTAAATGAAGGATTAACTTTACCAAATTATTGGTCTGGTCCTATTGAAGTAGCTTCAAGCAATCCGGATCATGTAGACAAATGGGGTTATTACTTTGACGGAACTACTAATTATATTATCGACCCTTACTTACGAGATAACGAAGTACTAGGGTATGAAGAACAATTTGGGCCTGGAAAAGTTATGGACCGCTTTACTAAGGAATTAGAAGGAGTACTGGAATTGACCGTTTTTAATCCCAAAAGCTTTGGTAAAAAGAAATCAGTGGTGACGTTAAATGGGAATAGTTATACGAGGATATCGGAAGAGCCAATCTGGTATGGAAAGTATAATTTTATAAATGAAAAAGAGGATGCTGAATGGATTAAGAAGGCATCAACAACAGGAGAAATTCAAACTTACTCTGCACATTTAAACGGAAAAGAAGTGAGGAAAACCTTCGTACCTATCAATAAAGGGAACGATGATCAATACGTGATTGGGCTAGTGTACGACTATGGATTAATACAAAATCAACTAATGCGTGAGTTAGGAGACCATGTCCTTCTTTCTAGTGTTTTCATGATCATTGTATTGCTGACTAGCTTTGTTTTTTCCCGTTCGATCACCAACCCAATTGGACAAATTGTCGAACATGTAAATGAAATAGCTCAGGGCAATTTTGGAAGAAAACTGTTCCTAAAGCGAAAAGATGAATTTGGAGTGCTTACGCAAAACGTTAATGCTTTATCAAGTTACTTACAAACGTATGTGAACGATCTAAAACATAGTCAAACCATTATTGAATATCAGGCATTGCATGACCCATTGACAAGCTTACCGAATAGACGCTTTTTACAGGACAAGCTGAAAGAGTTTCTTGATATATCGGAGAGAACGAATGAAAATATCTCTATTTTATTTTTCGATTTAGATCGCTTTAAAAACGTCAATGATTCGTTAGGTCATTCTAAGGGTGATGAACTGCTTAAAATGGTATCCAAACGGATTGAGGGATTATTGGCACTTGAAAATAGTGTGATCACGAGGCAGGGTGGAGATGAATTTATCATCCTAATAAAGGGATTGTGTTTGAATGAGGTTAAACAGATTGCTGAAAAAATAGTACACGAGTTAAAACAGCCTTTTTACTTAGACCAAAATGAAATTTATCTTGGCATAAGCTGTGGCATTAGTGTTTCTCCAGACCATGGTAAAGATATCGATACCCTTATTGCCTCTTCAGATATAGCGATGTATGCCTCGAAAAATATGGGCGGAAATCGAGTGGTTATTTTCAATGAAGAATTAAATAAGATCACTAGAGAAAAGCCACTGATAGAGTCGAGATTAAGAAAAGCGATTGAAGAGGAAAATATCAAGGTTTTTTATCAACCAAAGGTAAATGGAAATTCTGGTAAGATCGTTGGTGTGGAGGCTTTAGTAAGATGGAATGATAGGGAACTTGGTTTTATACCTCCAAGTATTTTTATTCCGATTGCCGAGGAAACAGGACTCATCCAACCATTATGGGAAATGACGATGAAAAAAGCTTGTACGCAGATTCAGCTTTGGAATAAGAATAGAGTAGAACCACTTAAGTTATCCGTTAATTTCTCGGCAAGACAATTTCTAGATCCAGAAAAGCTCGCTGCTCAAGTGAAAGAAATTCTACAAGATTCACAATTAGAATCGAAATACTTTGAGATTGAAATAACAGAAAGTACGTTGCTGACAAATTCGAAAGAGGTCATCTTTGCTCTTGAGAATCTTAAAGAACATGGAGTTTCAGTCTCGATTGATGACTTTGGAACAGGATATTCTTCCTTAAGCTATTTAAAATCATTGCCGATTGACACATTAAAAATTGATAAATCATTTGTCCAAGAAATCCATTCAGATTTCAGCAATTCAGAAATAGTAGAAGCAATTATTAATTTGGCGCGAAGTCTTCGTTTAAAAGTAGTGGCTGAAGGGGTAGAAGAAGATTATCAAAAACAGTATCTCCTACAAAAAGATTGCACCCTTATGCAAGGGTTTTTATTTAGCAAACCACTGCCAGCAGAAGAACTAGAAAAATTACTTTAAGGGATATACAGAATAAGCACGCCATTTATGGCGTGCTTTTTTGTTATCATAGGAAGTTATTCTGCTAGTTCAGCCCATTCATCCATTAAGCCTTCTAATTCAAGTTTTGCCTGCTCGTTTTTCGTATGAATTTCCGAAACCTTTTCGTGGTCTTGGAAAACTTCAGGGTCACATAATTGAAGCTCATATTGTTCAATATTCTCTTCAAGCTGAGAAATGCCTTCCTCAATTTCTTCTAGCTTACGTTTTCGTTGTCGTTCTAATTTCTTTTGTTCTTTATCCTGCTGGTAATTGTTTTTTTCCACTTTATCCGTAGCATTCATTCCCGGAGCGTTATTCTGTTGCTCCAATGCTTGTAATTCAATCATTTCTTCTTTTTTCTCTAGATAATAATCATAGTCTCCGAGAAACTCCGTACAACCATCTCCGCTTAATTCAAGAACCTTTGAGGCAATACGATTGATGAAATATCGGTCATGTGAAACAAACAAGATGGTACCTGGATAATCAATTAAAGCATTTTCTAAAACCTCTTTGCTGTCTAAATCTAAGTGGTTCGTAGGTTCGTCCAAAATCAGCAAATTGGATTTCTCCATCATAAGCTTTGCTAAAGCAAGTCTCGCTTTTTCTCCACCTGATAAAGTGGATACTATTTTAAGGACATCCTCACCTGAAAATAAGAAATTACCTAAGATGGTCCTGATCTCTTTTTCTGGTTTTAAAGGATACTCATCCCATAATTCGTTTAACACTCTTTTATTGGAAGATAGTTCAGCTTGTTCCTGGTCATAGTAACCAATCGTTACATTCGAACCGAAGCGAACTCCTCCTGATATAGCAGGAAGTTTTTCAATAATTGTTTTTAATAGAGTAGATTTCCCAACACCATTTGGACCAACTAAAGCAACGCTTTCACCACGAGTTAATCGTAAGGAAAGATGGCTGGCTATCGCATCGTTCTGATAACCGATCGTTAAGTCTTCTAGATGAAGAACCTCATTTCCGCTTTGCCTCTCTATTTCAAAGCTAAAGGAAGCCGATTTTTCATCTCCCTTTGGACGGTCCATCCGTTCGATCTTTTCAAGCTTTTTTCGACGAGACTGTGCTCTTTTGGTGGTAGATGCCCTTGCCAAATTCTTTTGAATGAAATCCTCTAATTTTGCAATTTCATCCTGCTGTTTTTCAAATAACTTCAAATCTCTTTCATATTGCTCAGCCTTTTGATCGAGATAGGAGCTATAGTTTCCAACAAATTTTTGAATTTGTCGGCGGGACATTTCATATACCTGTGTGACCACTTTGTCTAAGAAGTAACGGTCATGCGAGACAATCAGAATGGCTCCATCATAGGTTTGTAAGTATTGTTCCAGCCAAGACAACGTATCGATATCTAAATGGTTAGTAGGCTCGTCCAATATTAAAATATCAGGCTTTGTTAAAAGTAGCTTCCCTAAGGCAAGTCTTGTTTTTTGCCCTCCACTTAAGGTAGCTATTTTGGTGCTATAGTCGAAGGTCTGGAAGTTCAATCCATGAAGAACAGAACGAATATCTGCCTCGTATTGATAACCACCGGATTCCTTAAATTTAACCTGAAGGATATCATATTCCTTTAAAACACGTTCATATTGAAGAGAATCTTCTAAAACAGAAGGGTCGGACATTTTTTCCTCAAGAAGGCGCAGTTCTTTTTCCATTCGTTGTAATGGTATAAAGACTGTCAGCATTTCTTCCCATATGGAGAGACTGGATTCTAGTCCAGTATTTTGAGCGAGGTAACCAATGGTTACTTCTTTTGGTTTTATAATATCTCCAGAATCAAAGCTCATTTGACCAGAGATGATTTTTAAAAGAGTCGATTTACCCGCACCGTTTCGTCCAACAAGGGCTACCCGATCTCGAGTTTGAATTTCTAGCTTTATATTCGATAAAATAGTTTCAGCACCAAAATGTTTTGATAGTTGATTTACTTGTAATAAAATCATCATTATTCACCTCTTACCTACACCAAGTGTATCCTAATCTGATGGTATCGGCAATCATCAGTAATATATGTGAAGAAAATTACAATCGTCTTAACAAGTAGGATAAAAATGGTGTATATTAAATGAGAGAGGAGCTATCAAATGGCAGAATTTACGCATTTTAATGAAGAAGGCCGAGCAAAAATGGTAGATGTCAGTAATAAGCCAGAGACCGTGCGAACGGCTGTTGCTCAATCTAGTATTCGATTAAATAAAGAGATTTATGAAAGAATTACCAATCAGACCATGAAAAAGGGAGACGTCTTAGCTGTCGCACAAGTAGCAGCCGTCATGGCTTGCAAAAAGACATGGGACATTATTCCGATGTGTCATCCGATACCGCTGACAGGAATTGATTTAACTTTTTCTTGGGAAGCCGTGGAAGATGATTATATATTACATATTTATGCTACTGTTAAAACCAAAGGAAATACGGGAGTGGAGATGGAAGCGCTCACAGCTGCATCCGTTTGTGCCTTAACCGTTTATGATATGTGCAAAGCGGTGGATAAAGGGATGGTCATTGGACCAACCTTCCTTGTCGAAAAAACAGGCGGCAAAAATGGTGACTTTAAGAGGATTGAACCAGTTAAATAAACGTTATAAATAGTCAAGGTAGGGGATGGGATGGTAAATGAATAATGAAACGATGAAGATACCACAAGCGACGGCAAAGAGATTGCCGTTATATTATCGATTTTTAAAAAATTTACATTCATCTGGAAAGCAGCGTGTTTCTTCAGCTGAACTTAGTGAGGCGGTAAAAGTTGATTCCGCAACGATTCGAAGAGACTTTTCGTACTTTGGTGCCTTGGGGAAAAAGGGCTATGGATATAATGTTAATTACTTATTATCTTTTTTCTCAAAAACCTTGGACCAAGATGAATTAACCAAAGTGGCTCTCATAGGTGTTGGAAACCTGGGAACAGCTTTTTTAAACTACAATTTTTTAAAAAATAATAATACTAAAATTGAACTTGCGTTTGATGTAGATAAAGGAAAAGTGGGGACAACCATCGGAGATGTCAAGGTATATCATATGGATGAACTTGAGGAAATCATCGTAAAGTCAGACATTCAAGTAGCCATTCTTACGGTCCCAGCTCCTGTTGCCCAAAGTATTACCGATAAACTCGTTAACGCAAATGTAAAAGGAATATTAAATTTTACACCAGCACGATTAGATGTACCGAATTCTATTCGGGTACACCATATTGATTTAGCAGTCGAACTACAATCGTTAATCTATTTCTTAAAACATTACTCGACAGATGAAGAGGAATAAAAAATGAGTCCATTAGGCGGACTCATTTTTTTTTGAATGTTTTTTTGAGTTTGTAATGGATGGCGATCATTTTTATCCCTGATCCTACGTCAAATGTAGCAAGAATGACTAATAGATAAGAGAAAAAGCCCCAGCCATCCTCTTGGACATTTTGAATAGCAAAATACGTAAATAAACTACCTAGCAAAATATATAGGATGCCGGAGCCAAAAGGTGAATATCTCATAAAATCCTCCAAATCATTTTAAAAAAATGAAATAAAGCTTTGAACTTTTTCCGCTTCTTGTATCATTTTTTCGATATCTTCTTTGAAAACAGATTGAATTAACACAACAAATGTATTCATGGCTACATGGGCAAACATGGGAACCCAGATTCGTTTCGTCTTTACATATAGGAAGGCAAAGGTAAAGCCCATAGCCGAGTAAAGCAGTGTATGTTCAGGCTCTGTGTGGGCTAATGCAAAGATAACCGAGCTGATAAGGGCAGATAGGAAAAAATTAAAACGTTTGTAAAGTGAACCAAAGATGATTTTTCGAAAGACGATTTCCTCTAAAATAGGTCCTAATACGGAACTAACAATAATCACAAGAGGGAACGTTTCAATAATCTTAATAATTTGTTTCGTGTTTTCCGAACCCATTTTAATTCCAAGCATATTTTCAATATTTGCAGCAAGCGATTGTGAAATTAGGGCTAAGAAAATACCGATGAAAGCCCAAAGCAAGGACCTTTGAAATGACATCGTATGGCTTCTATCTAATTGATCGGATTTCATTTCTTTTCTTAAAATAAAAAGTACAATCAGTGTCGTGATAGAAAAACTAATGAGGAGCCAATAAGATACATAAACCATTTTCCAGTTGGCAGGGGTATTTCCTAAAAATTTTCCTGTTAGTGTGAGGAGCGGAATCCCTAAAACACTGGAAAATTGCATGCCGATGTAGACAATGATGATAATCCAATATTCTTTTTTCAACGGTTTGATCTCCTTTACTTCTACTCTACAATTACATTTTACGCATAAAAGACCGTTTGTATCAATTAGAACTACTTCATTTCATCATAATCAAGAATAAAAGAAAAGACACAGGCTTATACTTATATAGTTGTGTCTAGAATAGGCATAGAAACCTTGTCTAATTTCGTCGAGATTTTCTTTTGAAAATTTTATGCATGATACTTGCAAAACAAATGAAGATTCATTAATATATAAAATGTGTTAGCACTCATGACTAGAGAGTGCTAATAAATTAAAAATTACATAATTTATTGAGGAGGTTATTTTTAATGTTAAAGCCACTAGGAGATCGCATTGTCATTGAGCTTGTTGAGGCAGAAGAAAAAACTGCAAGCGGTATTCTTTTACCGGATTCTGCGAAAGAGAAGCCTCAGGAAGCAAAGGTTGTTGCTGTAGGTACTGGCCGAGTTCTTGAGAATGGTGAGCGTGTTGCGTTAGAGGTTTCAGTTGGAGACCGCATTATCTTCTCAAAATATGCTGGTACAGAAGTTAAGTATCAAGGTACTGAATACTTGATTATCCGTGAAAACGATATTCTTGCTATTGTAGGTTAATAAATACCACTGAGATTTCATAATAGACATTAAAAAATCAGGGAGGTTTTACTAATGGCAAAAGAAATTAAATTTAGTGAAGAAGCACGTCGCGCGATGTTACGCGGGGTTGACGCTCTTGCAGATACAGTAAAAGTTACTTTAGGACCAAAAGGTCGTAACGTTGTTCTTGAAAAGAAATTCGGTTCTCCACTTATCACTAATGATGGTGTAACAATCGCTAAAGAAATCGAATTAGAAGATGCATTCGAAAACATGGGTGCTAAGCTTGTTGCTGAAGTTGCAAGCAAAACAAATGATGTTGCTGGGGACGGAACTACAACAGCAACTGTTTTAGCTCAAGCGATGATTCGTGAAGGTTTGAAAAACGTTACTGCTGGTGCGAACCCAATGGGTATCCGTAAAGGTATCGAAAAAGCAGTTGAGGCAGCTGTTAATGAATTAAAAGAAATTTCTAAACCAATTGAGAACAAAGCTTCTATCGCTCAAGTTGCAGCTATCTCTTCTGCTGATGAAGAAGTAGGTCAATTAATCGCAGAAGCAATGGAACGCGTTGGTAACGACGGTGTTATCACAATCGAAGAGTCTAAAGGCTTCACAACTGAATTAGATGTAGTAGAAGGTATGCAATTTGATCGTGGATACGCTTCTCCATACATGGTAACTGATTCTGATAAAATGGAAGCTGTTTTAGACAATCCATATATCTTAATTACAGATAAGAAGATTTCTAGCATTCAAGAAATCCTGCCAGTTCTTGAGCAAGTAGTACAACAAGGTAAACCATTATTACTAGTTGCTGAAGACGTAGAAGGTGAAGCACTTGCTACTTTAGTAGTAAACAAGCTTCGTGGAACATTCAATGCTGTAGCTGTTAAAGCTCCTGGCTTTGGTGACCGTCGTAAAGCAATGCTTGAAGATATCGCTGCATTAACTGGCGGTGAAGTGATCACTGAAGAGTTAGGCCGTGACCTTAAGTCTGCAACAATCGCTTCTTTAGGACGCGCTTCTAAAGTGGTTGTAACGAAAGAAAACACAACAATTGTTGAAGGTGCTGGTGAGCCGGCAGCTATCTCTGCTCGTGTAAACCAAATCCGTGTTCAATTAGAAGAAACAACTTCTGAATTTGACCGTGAAAAATTACAAGAACGCCTTGCTAAATTAGCAGGTGGAGTAGCGGTAATCAAAGTTGGAGCTGCTACTGAAACAGAATTAAAAGAACGCAAACTTCGCATTGAAGATGCTCTAAACTCAACTCGTGCTGCAGTTGAAGAAGGTATCGTATCTGGTGGTGGGGTTGCTCTTCTAAACGTATACAGCAAAGTTGCTCAATTACAAGCTGAAGGCGACGTAGCTACAGGTATCAATATCGTACTTCGTGCAATGGAAGAACCAGTTCGCACAATTGCTCACAATGCAGGTCTAGAAGGATCTGTTATCGTTGATCGCTTAAAGCGTGAAGAAGTTGGAACAGGCTTCAACGCTGCTACTGGCGAGTGGGTAAACATGATCGAAGCTGGTATCGTTGACCCAACTAAAGTAACTCGTTCTGCATTACAAAACGCTGCATCCGTTGCTGCAATGTTCTTAACAACTGAAGCAGTTGTGGCTGACAAGCCAGAACCAGCTGGTCAAGGCGGCATGCCTGACATGAGCGGCATGGGTGGAATGGGCGGCATGATGTAGGCTTTAAGCCTTCATCTTGAGAAATAGTTAATACTGTTTTTCACTCATTTTGTGAACTAGTCATGTAAATGATTTTTGTCTAAAGTATAGACTACTTCCTAATTACAAGGAGGTAGTCTTTTTATGTTGTTAAAATTTGCTTTTCAAGACTTTTTGGATGACAGGCGTTTCAAGAACACAACCAAGACAAACATAAGAAATTACTAGTGCATTGATAACAGGTAGTAATGTGAAAGACATTAATTACAGTCACATTAAACAATATTTATGGGAGAGCCAAGAGAAAGGGAATCAAGCGGGAACAATTAACACAAAACTTATGAGGATTAGGCCATTTCTAAACTACATGGTTGAAGGTGAAGTGTTTAAGAACAATCCAGCACACAAGGTAAAACGAGGAAAAGAAGACGTAAAGATTGATGGGTTTATTGATGAATAAAGGAAATAGGAAGAGGGAGTTTCAAAACCATATAGTTTAAGACTCCCTTTTTTCTTTAACACTCAAAAATGTAATGTTCCTTGTTGAATAAGGTTTTTTCCCCTAATAAAATTTTAGCATCGTAATATAAACAGAATTATCTAAGGTTTATTAATAAACCTTTTCATTCATTCCACCATTAAAGCATTATTTGTAAATGAATATGTTAAATTTTGTTGGTTTTGACTTAAGGTGTAAAAGGATCTAAGTCAACAAAAATAAGGTGTAGAAGCTCACAATAAACTTCGCTATTTTTTTACTATTTTCTAAAAAAATATACAAAATTCGACATATTTTTCATACTATTTAAATTAATCTTATTCTAGGGATAATTTTTAATGTTTAGGAGGTTTTCTAATGGATAATTTATTTCCAGTTTATAATGGCGATATAGCTGAGAGAATCCTTCAGTTTTTTTGGCTTGTGGATACTTCAAGTTCAGGAAAATATCATCATTAATTTTGGTGAGTCTCAAGTGAAGATTGTTATTAAATAAATCTATATTGTTGAAACACTGTCTTTGTGATGGAGTTTCCACTTTCTTTATGTAAAAGGAGTGATTGAAGTGCAATATCTTCTTACTATTTTTTCCTCAATCCCATCAACAATTATTATTCTATTATCTTTGGCCTTATTTAGTATTAGTACCATTTTTAATAAAATTATTTTCAAGCATTTACAGAATATACACCGAAACATAAAGAAAAAACAGTTTAATGACCCTTTAGTGAAACAGGTAATAAAAGCCTATAATGATCAAAAACGCCTAAATGGGGATAAAATAAATGTTCAATTAATAGTTGAAGCATCTATCTCCCAGTACCATATAAACATATGGAATAGGTCATACCCGCTGTTTAAGGTTGTCAGGTTCATTCAATCCCATACATCAGTTTTTATTATTCTAGGAGTGCTAGGTACATTTTTAGGCTTAACTGGATCTATTGGAGGTCTTGGAGGAGCAGATTCTGATGCAACTAAGAGTGTTCTCTCGGGAATGGGAGTGGCTTTTAATACAAGTATTACTGGTATTATCCTTTCTTTATTACATACATTTATGACCAAAATAGATAACAATGAACAGATGCTAGTTGAAATTATGCTAGAGATGGAAATACATTTGGAAACTAATGCTGTTAAGAGGGAAGATAATGTACTCTTAGGAATTTACGCTTTACACAGTTCGATTAAGGATATACTTTATGAAATAAAGGGGTTGTCGAAATTTTCAGAGGAATTTGAAGGTGCATCTAAACATCTCTCTTTATTTAACGAAGAATTGTCTCAAAATGCAGATAAATTTGGTAATGTCTTTAAGGGAGTTACCTCTTCTATGGAACAGTTTGTGGAGGATGCTTCACATCTTAATAAGAATTTTAGTGAGTTATTCTTATTCTTTAAAAATGTGGAGGAAACTAATCTTAAAGTTACCAGTAATGTTGAAACAACTTCCTATAATATCATCACCTTTATTCAAAATCAGACAAAAATCAACGAACTCAATCTAAACATCATTAATAAAGCAGCTGAAAACATCCAGAATTATCATGAGAAATTGGAAGAGTTTTTCAATAATCATTACCAATATCAAGCTGAACAAGTTGCTGCGCAAGAGCAGTTTACTACTTCATTAATCAACAAACAGGAATCCATAACAGATGATTTCAAGCTTATTAGGCAGGAAACAAATTCACTAGTAAATAACGTTACTGAAGTACTTGGCACATTTAATACTGCATTTAGTGGTGATTGGACTAATAAGTTTTCTCACTTCTCTCAATCATTTGATAGTGGATTAGGGAAATTACAGAATCAATATGATAGTATGTTGCTGTTTTTTAAAGATTTCCAAGAGGAACATTCGATTCAATTAGATAATCAGAAAGAATATGCATCTCTCATTAAGTCGATGCTTGACCAATGGTCTGGTACAACTCTAAAAACTACAGCTCTAGTAGATCGTTTTAATGGATCTATAAATGATTTCTCTTTAGATATCCAATCTGGACTAAATGTGTTACTTGATCAGCAAAATAGATTATTTGAACGGTTCGAGGGTATTGAACAAAAACATAGTCATTTATTAAACAGTACACAATATACCATCGATCAAATGGATGGTATGTTTAATGATAATACGGAATTTATTAATGAGAACATTACTAAATGGAATGAAATGATGGATAAAATCTCAGAGTCGATAGAATATAACTTTTTTAATAAGTTAAACCATTCTTTAGAGAAATTTAAAGATTTCTCAGAAGCTTCTACCAATCTTATGAATAGTCAATTAAATCTACTTGATCAATCTACTAATAGTTTATCTACCACTTTCTCAAATAATATTGAAATATTAAAAGAAGCGGTATCTAGTTTAGAACGTAACATACAAGAACAAACGATTACGATGAAATTTTTAATAGAAAGTGAAAAAAAGGAACAGTGGGTAACTGAATCTGAGAAACTTACCTCTAGTCTTTAAGGTGAAGAAAGATGTTTACAAAATATAGGCGGTTATTTCAAACGAGGAATGAAGAAACAGATTTTTGGCCAACTTTTACAGATCTATTAGCTTCTATTTTATTAGTTATATTATTAATAATGGTGTATACGATTTCAGAGAAATCAGCTGAATTAAAGGAAAAAGAAAAAGATATTACAAGAGTAGAGTTTGAAAGTAAGAAAATCCACAAAGAAAATTTAGAATATCGTGAAAAAATAAAGAAGATAATGGGAATACGGGTAGAAATTGTGCACTCACTACAAGAAGCTTTTGAAAAATCAAATTTAAAAATTGAGATTGATCCACAAACAGGTACTGTTTCTTTTTCAGGTAATGTTTTATTTGAGTCAGGCAAGGATATTTTACAGACTAATTTTCAAAAGGAACTTGATAAGGTTATTCCAGTGTATATTTCCGCATTATTATCAAAAGAATTTGAAGGGCATGTATCTGAAATTATAGTCGAAGGATATACAGATGATGAGGGCGACTATTTTGAGAATCTTGATTTATCACAACGTCGAGCATTTAATGTAGCAAAATATATTCTTGGTAAAAGTTCCCCATCTTATCCTGTTAAGGGTAAGTTGAAAGATTATATAACAGCAAATGGACGATCTGAAACGAAACTAATTTTAAATAAGGATGGCAGTGTTAATCGACAAAAGTCACGCCGAGTAGAAATAAAATTTCGATTAAAAGACGATCAAAGAATGCAAGAAATAATTCAAACATTGCCTCAAAAATAATATATCAACAAGAAGAGGGGATGCCGGAATGCGAAAGGAACGACTAGATTTGTATTTTCTGGTTGACCGATCTGGCTCGATGGAAGGAACGATAATAGAAATGCTGAATGGAATTTTGAGAAATTCTATGAAAGTATTAGCAAATGAAGTTGAGAGGTTCCCCAATTATGAGTTGCTCATTCACTGTATCAGCTTTTCTGATAAAGTAAAATGGCATATTGGCCCAGCGCCTGTACCAGCCAAAGTATTAGATTGGCACGATATTCAGGTTGCAATAGGGGGGACCACTGCTACATCTAAAGCCATTAATTTATTGTCAGATGAATTTGAGAGAAGAAAACGTATATCAAGGGTACCTCCCATCTGTGTATTAATTACGGATGGACCGTGTACGGATAGTCCAGAGGAGTATAAATTGGCAATCTCCCGCCTTAATAATACTTTCTTAGGTAAAACTGCTATACGACTTGCCTGCTGGATTGGTGAGAAAAGAGATACTGATTTAAAGCAGCTTTGGGCATTTAGTAATCAAATTCATTTTTTACACATTAATCCTGGAGATTTTTTAATAAACTCAAAAATACTTTTTGAAGCGGTTTTAGAGGCAATCAAGAATTCCATAGAAGGAAATAAGTTAACTGTGGATAGAAACACCTTAATTAAAGAGGGTGCCAGAAGCTTAAACCACGATGTATTTTGAGTTAAACGAGGTGCTTTTATTTGGAAGATATTGTGAGTCTATTAAAAAAATTGAAGGATAGTTATGGGATAGAAATATTTTATCAGCCTAGCAGGTTCCAGGCAATTCTGAAAGATTTATTACCGGGGAAGATCAGAGAAATAAATTTACTTATGTTTGCTATGCATGAGAATATTGTACCTGAATTGCATCAAGTTCAAGAATTCACAGTGAATCACACTTTGATTTCAAAAATATTCTATCAGCTTTACAATAAGTACGGAATAGAATCTCAACATATCCTGTGGTCCATTCAAACTTGGGGGGCTGTATTTGATAAAAAATTGAAAGAACAAGAAGAAATAGTGGAAAAAGTGAAAAGTATTCCATTCAAATGCATTGCCCTCCAAAAGGAACCATTTGAATCGGTCAAGGATTACAAAATGAGACTTCAATCCTTAGGTTTTATCGAAATAGCAAAAGGTAAATTAATGAAACATTTATATAATCCTGAAACCGGATTGTTACCAGTCAAGGTAGTCCAAACCAACTACGATAATTTAGTTAAAAATGGTAAGTATTATTGTCTCTTTTTACAAGCAGAAGAGGCGAAAGAGATGTTCCAGCGAAGTTCTTTATATCCTTTATATGCTACCATCATTAACACAAAATCAAATGCTAAGATACAGGTTATTCAATTGGATAATGCCGGATATAGATATGAGTTATCATCATATTTTGATGGCATAAGTTCAATACGTATAGACTCAAAATATAATCAGTTTATCAAATTTTTAGATTCGTATCCTTACATAACAGATGCCATTATCCAAACGGAAGCAGACCGTTTTTTGGAGAAACATCTAAATTGTAAGCGACTGATAAAGAACCTTAATTCATATTTCCAATCTAACTCTTACCAATCAGAGGCATTAGCTGATTTAATGATGCAAGATCGGGAGCATAGGAAGATTGGTATAATATAGTTATTTTTTAGCCCTTCCTTTATAAATAGTTTATTATTGTAATAGGAAAATTTTTGAATTAAGTATAATTTTAAAATATTGTTTTTTAAGATAAGATTTTTAAAGTAATAGATTAAAAAATATGCTAATAGACACATGGAGGTTAAGGGTACATGGCTGTTTTAAAAGCTGGGGATAAGGTATCAATGAAACTTGGTGGAGAAGCAAATGTTATTTCGGAATTTGGTTCAGGTGGACAAGGCACCGTATACAAGGTCTCTTATGATGGGAAAGAATATGCTTTAAAGTGGTATCATAAAGGGGTTTTTAAAGGGAAAGAAAAGGAGTTTTACGCTAACCTTGAAAATAATATCGCCAAGGGAGCACCAACAAATTCATTCCTGTGGCCGATTGGTATAACTTCTGTATTAGATGATCAGTTTGGCTATATTATGGATATTCGTCCACAAGGCTATGAGGAATTAACGGCATTTTTTGTAGGATCTGCAAAGAGAAAGCAGGTTCGCTTCAAATCTTTTGAATCGATTGCTAATGCGGCTATCAATATCATTCAGGCTTATAGAGAGTTACATAATGGAGGATACAGTTATCAGGATATTAACAATGGTAATTTCTTCATTGACCCGTCAAACGGAGAAGTGCTCATCTGTGACAATGACAATGTTTCACCATATGGAACTAATCTTGGGATTATGGGCAAACAGCGTTACATGGCTCCAGAAATTGTGCAAATGTTGAATGATCCAGATAAGACTTCAGATAGGTTCTCACTTGCGGTTATTTTATTCCGATTACTGTTTATCAACCATCCATTAGAAGGACGGTATTCAACCCCTCCTTGTATGACGAAGGAATTGGAAAGAAAATATTATGGAACTGACCCAGTATTTATCTTTGATCCTATGGATAGTCGAAATCGTCCGATTCCAGGTACGGACCATAATCTTAAATTGTTTTGGAACGTATATCCATTATATGTGAAGGAAGCTTTCGCAAAAGCCTTCAGCAGAGATGTGATGTTAAAAAAAGCACCGAGAATTATTGAAAAGGAATGGCTCGATATTTTCTTTAGACTTAAAGCCGACATCATCAAATGTCCTAACTGTAATGAGGAAATGTTTGCATCTGATGGGCCTTCAAGCAAATGCTTTGAATGCGAGAAACCTTTATCGAGATGGAATGCACTTGAAACACGTTCTTATCATGTACCGCTACTTTTTGATAGTAAGATTTATTTTTGGCATGTCGATTCCTCGGAAGATGATATCTACTCTGTACTAGGTGAAGTCATTGCCAACAAAAAGAATCCCTCTTTATATGGTATTAGAAACCTTTCTACTTTGAACTGGAAAGTGAATCTTCGTGATGGTACGCAACGTGCAGTAGCACCAAATGATGTTGTTCCTGTACAAAGTGGATTTGTTATTGAGTTTGGAAATATGTCTCAAAATAGTGGAAAAATTATTTAATTAATGAAAGGAAGTATGAATGATGTCACTACTTGATAAAATTGCACCAGCTCCTCGAAAGATCATGACCCTATTCTATCTTGTCGACACTTCTGGTAGTATGTACGGCGAGAAAATAGGAAAAGTAAATGCAGCTATGGAAGAATGCATTCCTGACTTAACTCAAATCTCAAAAGAAAATGATGATGCTGAAATTAGAGTAGCCATTATGCAATTCTCTGATGGTTGTTCTTGGATTACGCCGCAATCTGGACCAGTTGGCATAGAGGATATTATCTGGAATGATTTAAATGCAGGTGGTTTAACTGACCTTGGTGCAGCCCTAATTGAACTTGATAAGAAGCTATCCCGCAATGAATTTTTACAATCCCAAACAGGTGCGTATGCCCCGGTTATATTGTTGTTCAGTGATGGTGGCCCTACTGATAATTGGGAGAAAGGTCTTGCTCAAGTTAAAAACAATAACTGGTTCAAGAATTCTATCAAAATTGCTATTGCAATTGATATTGATGGTGAAGCAGACAAGGATGTACTTGCAAAATTTACAGGTAATTATGAATCGGTGATTACAGTTAAAGACAAAAATATGCTTAAAAAGATGATCCACAAGGTAAGTATTCGTGCGTCCGAATTCCAAAGCCATAGCAAGCAGTCTAGTGATCATTTAAGTTCACCAGAAGAGGATTCTGGAAAAATTGTTAAGGATGTAATAGAAGATGTAGATAATGAGAACACCTTAGATTCTGATAATAAACCTGATTGGAGTAATTGGTAATTGAAAATTGCTCAGAAGGAGGCTTTTATCCATTGTCTATATCTATGAAGGCATTTAATAGAACTTCTATTGGACATAAACATATCCGTGTAAATAAAGTGTGTGAAGATGCATCTGATAGTTATACATCAGATACCATGACTATAGCTATTGTTGCTGATGGTCATGGTAGTGATAACTACCCTCGTACAGATAGAGGTTCAAGATATGCTGTTCAAGCAGCTATGAACTGTGTGAAAGAATTTATGGAGGGGATTGCTCCTGATGAATTTAACCACGAGACAATTCACCCTACCATATTTGATCAATTATCTAAAAGTATCCTTTCAGCTTGGCATACTTTTGTTGAGGATGACTGCACAGAGAATCCTTTTTCTGAGAGTGAATTGACGGTTGCAGCAGATAAATATAAAAAATATTATGAAAGTGGAGAAAATGTAGCAAAAGCTTATGGCACCACTTTGATGATTATCGGAGCAACGAAAGAGTATTGGTTTGGTCTGCAAATAGGAGATGGAAAATGTGTTTTCGTAGATACGAAAGGGAACTTTTCACAACCTATACCTTGGGACGAACAATGCCACTCCAATATCACTACATCAATATGCGATTCTGATGCATCTGAAGAATTTCGTTATTTTGTAAGCAAGGAAATTCCTCTTGCGGTTTTTATCGGTACAGACGGCATTGATGATTCGTACTCCAGTAATGATGAACTTCATTCATTCTATCGCTCTGTTTTAACCATCTTCGGTGAACATGGCTTCGAAGTAGGCTGTAACGAGGTTAAAGACTATCTTCCCACGCTCTCACAACGTGGAAGCGGTGATGATGTTTCAATTGCCGGAATCTTAAATATTGAAAAGATTACAGCATCAGTTGACTTGCTAAAAGCGCAGAATGAATACGATTCAACTTTATTGCTAAAAAAGAAAGCAGCACACTACTTACTTTCAACAAAAGAAAGAATGGAAAAAGCAAATGCTGTTGTAATTCCAGAATCGAAAGCAAACATGGGTGATACAATAACAAAACTTAATAAGGCTAAGGAAGATTATGCTAAGTCACAGCGTGATTATGATGAGGCAGAAGCTGCATTTAGATTAGCAGAACTAAAACTTACCGCATTTCAAAATATGATTAATGATGTGTCTAATAATGTAGAGAAGGAACCACATGATATTCAAACGGAGTGTAGAACATCTGCAACGGAACCTTCTATGGAAAAAGTTCAAGGTCCAGATGCTAATTTACAATAATAAAAGAAGGTTAGGAAAATGGATAAGTTGGAGATAAAATCCGTATTTCAGCAAAAACCTAGTATACTCATGTCTCGAGTTAGATTAAAGGGCTTCTATAGCGATGTTTATACAAACGATTTTAAAAAAGTTAATTTGCTTATGCTGGCTTATGATAATGGTGTCCTTGAAACACTCAAATCTTCCTCTCCGGTAAACGAATTTGATCGAAATAATCTGATTACAAAACTTATAAAACAGTATTCTGTTATGGAAGACGCTGCTATTTGGGCAATTGATACTTGGCTTTCAGCAGTAGATGTTCAAGTTCTACGTAAATTAACTGAGGCAGAGGCAGCTCTGGCTTTGGACGCTACTCGTAAAGCAGAAGAACTGAAAAAGGAAGCGGCAAAACTTCTTGAAGAATCAAATCATGGGATACATTCAGATGAAAATGGTTACATGGACATTATTGAAAATCCAATTGATATTAGGGATGAGTATGATACCTACTATGTCAATACTAAACTAATTAAATACCAAGATAGAATCTACGTTCCTTGTGGAGTGGGCAACTCAGACTATGGGTTTTTTATTTGCGGAATAAACAAAGTATATAAATGCAACCACCCATATGCAAATGTGTATGCGCTTGTGTACAACTATATGGTTCGCAATTCTAAAATCAAAGTTGAGGATAAACCTCATTTACTTAAGCAAGGGCAAACCGTATTTAACCTTGATTATAAGAATGTTTTCCGCTATTCCATCATCCTTTTACAGATGGTGAAAAATAACCTTCTAAAGAATGATACGCTTGAGATGAATTTTGTTGGAGTCAAAGATGAAATAAAGTTGGCAGTTAAGATAATTAATCACTATTCTGCCTTGTTCTGCAGACTTATTGGGATCGCTCCACATAGTATAAAAATAGTGTTTAATAGAAATGCCAGTACTATGGGACTAGCATCAAATAAAGGAATATATATTGAAGAAAATCAAGATTTAATCTCAAATGCTCGTGAACTTTGGATTGGCCAGCGAATTTATTATAGTTTAAAAAAAAGTAATCTTCGTGATTTAGAGTATATACTTAACGAAATATCACCTTTTGACAGTTTTAAGGAAGGACAATTTGAGGCATTAAAAAATATGCTATCATCAAAGGAACACGCAGTTTGTATAATGCCTACTGGAAGCGGGAAATCTCTAATCTATTATATGGCTTCACTACTTCAGCCACTGCCTGTGTTTGTAGTGACACCGACAGACATTTTGATTCGTGATCAAATCCGTAATTTACAAAAGTTCCACCATTTCGATAATGTTTCTCATTTGAAACTGACGACAGACAATAATTTTCGAGAATATGAAATGTATAACAGTCTTTTATTTCTCACCCCGACAACATTTCAAAATCGTAATTTGCTTAGTAGATTTAGACATATTAATAAAGATCTTCAAGTTGCTTTTATTGTTTTGGATGAGATCCATTGCCTGTCTAATTGGGGACATGATTTCAGACCGGAATATTTAATGTTGTCTAAATTTCTAAACAAATTCTTGGACAGAACCACATTCCTTGGCTTTACCGCAACTGCAAACTATACGGTTGTTGAGGATATTCAAAAACAGTTAGCAATACCACAGAATAATTTCTTCTCACCGATTGGTTTTGATAAATATAATATCTCTTATGATTTCCGGTGTGTTGACAGTACTGATGAAATGTACGAGACAACTTCTGAAATTATACAGGAATTACTACGTAAAAACGAGAGAACCATCATATTTACAAAGAACGAAGGAATTTCTCTTAAAGTTGCAGACGCTGTAGGGTTCGAAGCGGATGTTTTTCTTAGAAGTAACCCAACCGCATATCATCATTTTGCTGATGGGAAATGCAAAGTCTTAGTTGCATCTGAAGATCTAGGAGTTGGAATTAACTTCCCGAATGTAAAAAATATTATACATTTTGGATTACCTGTATCTAAGAATGAATATGTACAGGAGATTGGTCGAGCTGGACGAGCAGATGAGCAAGTTACCTCTTATATTATTTACTTAAATAGTACATCAAAGAATGTGGACCCTTCTCTCTTGAAAAGAAACACAGGGATAGAACAAATTTCTGAATTGATTAACCAGCTTGATAACGACTATACAGATGCTTTCCGTAAACTTAACAACAATGCGGATTCAAAGGAAGCTTTATATAACCAGTTGATTGTGCTGTATGAGAGATTTAGGAACGAAGGAAGAGCTCATTACGTTACACCATATGCTATCGAAACCATTGAATCCGCTCGTAAAAATTTATATATGCTTTATGTTATTGGCTATGTATATGATTGGTATTCATTTTCAGCAAACGATGAAGCAAATACGGTGAGTATCTTTGTGGATATTAGCTCAACAAATCACAACTTATATTCAAAAGCTGAAAAAATGATTAATCGCATGAAGGAAAAAGCTTCTGATTATTTTGATTTTATGGGTAGTAATCGGGAGAGTATTGTCAAAATTGCTAGAGCCTCCACTATTGAAGAAATAATCAAAGTTTATGTTGATTGGTATTATGCTAAATATTTGTATCTTCACAAAGAGCAGTTTTTAGATTTCTTGGATTTCATAGAGGGAAACCAAGAAGGGGATAACGAAAAAATCACAAGCGAGATTAAGGAGTATTTCACCTTACCATTTATTGAGATTATAACTGATGAAGAATATTACTCTAATCTAACACTCGAAGAGCTTACTTCGAAAATTCTTAAAGGTACTGGTAAACATACTATTGCCAATATTGAACGAATAAACAGTAACCGCTATTCGTATAGACTGGACTTCTTTTTGTTCTTAGGCGGGCTCCAACTGAATTCTAGATTTGACCGTAACCGACTTGAACGGATTCTGAATCATGTATCGGGTTATGAGTTACTTGAACTAAAAGATTCTCTATTTAGTATTTTCTCCAAATGTAATTTAGAAGGAAGACTTTCAATTCTTAAGTATTTAGATTCTAAAGACAATTCATTAGGCATTACCTTCCTTGAATTCTTTAATAAAGTTTACGAAGCTGGAGAGAAAGATACGATTTATTACGGTGTAATGGCTATATATGCTAATAAACGTTTCAACAGTTTAGGAGGACATAAGTATGCTAGAATCTATTGAACAGCTTGAGAAAGAAATAGAAACATTCCATCAGAATGTTTTGGCTTCTAATGAACTTAATCTGCTTATTACAACATTAATAGAGCAAATTAAGAAGCAAAGAGAAGGATTCTCTCATTCTTCTACGGATTTATTAGATAAAATCAATACATCTACGATTACGATCCAGGAACATAATAAACAAGCCATAGATGAGTTAATTCGTACAATTTATTCACAAACATCTGATCTCTCTATTCAAAGTAACCATGTCATCGAGCAATTAAAAGAGGTTCCTGCTACCACTGAACAGAAAAATGAAGTATTACGAGCTCATGTTACTTCTTCTGTTCTCGAACTTGAAAGCTTAATTAACAGCCTTCCGAACCAGGTGAAATCGGCCAATAGTATCGTTATGGTAGAAGAGTTGGCTAAGTTTAAAGCTGAGCAAGATCGATACTTATCTGAACTTGGAAACGTTGTAAAGACCATAACTGCCTATAAAACCGAATTGGAAACGAAACACTCTGCTTTTTTAAGCAAGCTAGAATCAACTAACATAGATCAGTTATATAAACTTGCTCAAGAAACGAAAGATTCGATGAACAAGAGATTTACATTTTTATTTGCGGGACTTAGTGTAACTATTGTATTGATGATTGTTTCATTTATTATTAAGTAGGTGAAATAGATGCGTGTAGTAATTGCTCTATGTAAATGCAACTCTTCAAAATCACTTTACGGCATTCGTTTTGAACAAATCAATTCTAACTTTTGGGAATACACATGGGCATTCCCGATAAAAGAGTCTGCCGCAAAACAAGAAGGATTCGATAAAACAACCATAAAGGGTAACCTTATTGAGGGAGATGAATATCCTGGTTGTCCTTTCTGCGATGCAAAAGGCTTTTTCCTCTGCAGCCGTGGACATCTTAATTGCTGGAATAGTAAAAAGTATAGGGTAACTTGTAGTTGGTGTGGTGAAATAGGAGAGTTAAGTAATGGTATTGATAAAATTGATGTAATTAATAATCTTTAATATTTTTTTGAATTCGTTTTAAAGTTTTTTTATGACTAGTTATTTAACAGCAAGTGGTAAATTGAGCGGCAACTGCTGGAAAAAAAGGATGGCATGGGCGTTTATTGTCAATGTAGTCATAAAGCAAATGCAAACACTTTGCTAACTCAACCCAGTGAAAATCGATTAAATCCCATTAAAGATATTACAGTAACACACAGCGTGTAAGATATTACACACTCTCACCTTAGGGGAGGCATGATGTGATAGCTTCTCAATCTCTTGATATATAAGGATTTGTGAGCGATTGCTAACATAAGTAAACTAATAAAGGTTCTCATAAGTTTAGAAAAACTTTTGAGAAGCCTTTTTTAGTTTTCAATAACGTAACGATAGAAGAAGTGGCTATAAAGTTGGTATTAGAATCGTAAATATTTCAAAAGTTATAAAACTAGAGGTGTGCCTCTAGTTTTTTTATTCAGAGAGTTCTAATTGATTCTGGGAAACTTTACCTAATAGAAATTGATACGATATAATAATACTAAAAAAACGTACAAGGTGTTCAAATATAACTTTAAACTAGGCTAATATAACTATATTTAACGAGTTTTATATTTGGTTTATAATAAAATGTAGCTATAATAATTTATACATTTCCCGAAAGTAGTTCAATTAACCTAGGATGAATATTGTAACGAAAGGTGCTTTTTATAATGGATGAAAAGGACAAGGAAAAAGAACATAGCGGACTAGTGGACTCGGTTATAGGAGCTGCAACTACTGAAAATGTAGAACGCTATGGGAGAGCAGCATCCGAGTACATCAAAGGTTATAAAGGGACTATTGATGAAAATGGTGACATTATTAGAAAGGGACTAAAGCAAGTTTCTGAATCTAAGGTGAATCCCGATTTTGAGTATCAGAACATTAAGCAACAAGCTGGCTTTTCTGCTGAAATTCACTATGTTGATAAAACAAATGCTGAGAACATTATCAATAGGAATGATAATAGAGTTCATCGATCAAATGATATTGGTAGAGGTAATGATCAAGTATACGATATTTTATCAGTAGACGAATCAGGAAATCCTTCTTGGGGTGCGCAAATGAAGTTTTGTGGTAAGTTCAGTACCCCTGAAGAAATACAGCGAAGTTCTGAGAATCTAGTGAATAAAATGACCGGAGATAAATGGGAAAAGTACCGCGGGAATGATGTTTTAGTTCCAAAGGAACAATACGAGATTGCAAAGAAATATGCTGAGGATAAGGCCAATAGCTTATCCAAACAAGCAGATAAATTAAGAAGTGAAGGCAATTTTGATAAAGCTGAACTATTAGACCAAAAAGCAGCAAATTACCGAAAAGTATCAGAAGATTTGAAGGATAGTGGAATTACATCAAAGGAGGCAATTTTCCTAAGAGAACACCCTCAATTAGCAACGGCCAAGTATGTTTTGGAAACAGCGCATCGCTCAGGGCTAGAAAATGCCAAAAGTGCAGCAGTTATTTCGGCGGCAGTTTCTACAGCACAAAATGTTACCAGCCTAATTCGAGGTGAAAAAGGTGTATTCGATGCGACTAAAGATGTAGCGAAGGACACAGCGGGTGGTGCCGCAACAGCGTATGTAGTTGGAGCAACAGATACAGCCATCAGAGGATTTATGGCAACTAGTCAAAATAGTGTTTTTGTCAATTTATCAAAAACCAATATGCCTGCCATGATTGCAACTGCGACTGTCCAGGTTGGAAAATCATTAATCCGCTATGCGAAAGGTGAAATCAATAGTATTGAACTTGTTGAAGAGTTAGGGGAGAAAGGGACTGGTATGATGGCAGCTAGTTTTGGAGCGGCAGTGGGGACAATGGTTTTTCCAGGCGTTGGAACAGTTGTAGGAGGGATGGTTGGTTATTTGTCTAGTTCGACCATTTACCGAGCTTGTATGCAGACCCTTAAAGAGGAGCGGCTTTCGTATGAACGGAGAAATCGTATTCATGCCGTAGCCACTGCTGCTATGGAATCCATGGATAAACAAGGGAAGGAACTACTCATCTTAGTCGAAAAATTTTATGCTGATAGGTATAAGGTCTTTTCCGAAAGTCTTTCCATGTTAGAGGATTCCAGCAATAACCACAATCTTGACTTATTTACAAAATCCTTAAGCAATATTGCAATCGAAATGGGTATAGCATTGAAATTTAAGAATTTTAATGAATTCAATAACTTTATGATTGATAAAAATTCAGTTTTAGATTTTTAACTTTATTGAGGGGGGTATATATATGCCATTACCATTATTACCTGCAATAGCAGCCGGGATCGCTGCGGTATCAGCTGCAGCAGGAGTCAAAAAAGGCTTTGATGCTAAAAGGGATATGGGTAAAGCAAAATCACTTAATCAAACATCACAGGATATTGCAAGAGAGTCGGAAGAATTTATTAATATGGCAAGAGAAAAAACAAACGAGGCAATAACTGAGCTAGGTCAAGTGAAAATTCTTATTTTATCAACCTCAATTAACGAGTTTGTCCAAAGCTTTGAGAAAATCAAAAACATTAATTTAAAAAATAGTGAAGGGATTGATGAACTTAGAAACTTCAATCCAACAAGTGAAAGCTTTAAACAATTGAAGGAAGCTTCATTTGAAGCAAAGAAAATTGCCATCAATGGTATAGCTGCAATTGGGTCAGGTGCTTTACTAGCATATGGGACTTATAGTGTCGTCATGAGCGGCCTCGGTGGTCTAATCGTAACAGCTACAACAGGTACGGCCCTTGGTACTCTTTCTGGTGTTGCAGCGACTAATGCAACCCTTGCTTGGCTTGGAGGAGGGGCATTATCTGCTGGAGGTCTCGGAATGGCAGGAGGAATGGCGGTGCTAGGAGGTTTAGTAGCTGGACCAGCTCTTGCAATTGGCGGAGCTATTTTTGCAAGTCAAGCAAAGACCGCTCTCAATAACGCCTATGGTAATTATGATAAGGCAAAAGTTTTCAAAAAACAGGCAAGGAATATCGGAATTGCTTTGAAAGCAATTTTTACACGCGCCAATCAATTAACCGAACTTTTACAAAAACTCGATGTTTTCCTTGCCTACCAAGTTAAGCTATTAGGGGAGATCATCGAGTCTAAAGGAGTAAATTGGGAGAATTATTCTAAGGATGAACAACAAGAGATTTATAAGTGCGTACAGCTAGCCCAAACGATTAAGGGAATTCTGGATACTTCCCTACTTAAGCAAGAGGGAGAGTTGGATGAAATTTCAGAGAGAGTACTTGAAAATGGGAATAAGTATCTAGAAGTATTGATGCAGGGCTAAATATGTTTCATTGTGATGGTTGTGGATTGTGCTGTAGGGCAGTAGGAATAACAGAAACGTACCGACATTTAGACCGAGGCGATGGGATTTGTACTCACTTGGACACTAGGACAAATAAGTGCAGTATTTATGATAGTCGTCCCGAGATTTGTAGGGTAGATGAATTATATGAATCTATTTTTCAGGAGCATATGTCCTTGAATGAGTATTATAGAATGAATTACAACGCTTGCGATACATTAAAGAGAATGGAGAGACAAAAGATGAGCGGTATAAAGTCAGCATTAGAGGGAAAATTCGAGGAAATTTTTGAATACAAACCGTGGTTAGAGGATACGAGCTGGGTCAGAAATGCTGTTGATTATATTTGCCAAGGCAATAGCAAAAAAGAGGATGTAATTGCTATTATTGATACGAGTATTTCGAGTAAGGGAAAATCAGGGCTCGTTTTGACTGTAGATTCTGTTTGTGTGAAAGACTCAACGAACTCCACTACAAAATTCATTGCGAAATATGAAGATATTGACTATACATATATTAATGAAGACAGATTTCTTGGCGTCGATATTACGGCATTAGAGCTAAATATGAAGTATGGAACCCAATACAGAATTAGCCTAGATCAAATTAGTAAAAGAATACTAATGGAATATCTGGATTATGCTTCTTCACTTTATCAGGAAGATGATGAGTTGGAATGGTAAAACGATTTGGCTATCCCTTACTTGGCGATGTTAAAACAATCACTTAATCTATTAAAGGCAGCGAAAAGTTAAATACCTTACCTACCATATTAATTTTTTTGTAATACGTAATTTACGTACTTTGTAATTCAGTATGAATCCTATTGAATAAGGGTGTGTTTCACTGGGGAAATGGTATCTTCATACAATGTCTTTTTGTTACGGTCCTTTATGTAGAGGCTATAATTTTGCTTCGAAAATAAATAATATTAATGACAACGAGTTGAAGCAAAATAGTTACTCTAAATATTAAAATAATATCACTAGCACCCCAGGTGTTATCTATTCACTCTAGACATATGGAGTGTGTGAACTACAGCATTAAACGAGTTTGTTAAGTTGGTATAATATTTTTATGATTACCCTATTGTAGATGATAGTAAATTATAAGAAAAAGTTAAGGAGAGAGGATAATAATGATAGATAATAAAAAAGACCAAATTATCAAGGAGTTAAAACAAAAATTAAGAGATGGTGAAAAGGTTTTTTTAAATGATGAAACAAGTAGTACTTTAAGACAAAGCTTTAGTGTTCTAGGTACTGAATATAAATGTTATATTAAATTGGAGGAAGGTTTGTTAAGTAAATTTAGCAATGATAAATTCGATAAGAAGTTAGAAATTGAAGAAGTTGCTAAAATCTTGAATGAAATTGCTGAGAGGAAAGTTAAAGAATTAGAAGAATTAGATGCGGTTAAGAGTTTTCTTGATAATTGATAATTACTAATCAAACTTCGGTAAAACCGGTTGCCCCAAACGGTATTATTTGTCTTTTTAATAAAATGAGCGCGTATTTACTACATAATGCTAACATTTTGCTAACGCAATCAAATGAAAAACGGTTATTTCTCGTTAAAGATGTTACAGACAGAAATTTACAAAATATTGATATACAGCACTTTTTGCGCACAGCGTGTAAGATATTACACACTCTCACCTAAGGGGCGGCATGATGTAATAACTCCCCTCAAACCCTTGATATAACTGGATTTGTTGGTAAGATGAGAGTGTAATGCTAACATTTTGCTAATATAGAGGATTTCAATAGAAGCTTCTCATAAGTTCACTGAACTTTTGGGAGGCTTCCTTTTCATTACTTTTGAAGTTATTGGAAGTCAGTGCTTAAGAAACTCCATTCACCTAGCTAAAAATCATTTTTCATAAGTTGCTGCATAAAATTGTAAAAAATATGTGGGGGTGATAGGAATGCTCAAGCAAGAACTAACCAACCGGATGAAGCAATTGCAAGAGAGGCTAATTAGGAACAAATATGATGCTTATATTGTTACTGCCGAAGAAGATATTTGGTATTACACAAACATTACATACAAACCAGAGGAACGCCCCTTTTTCATCATCGTTATCCCCAATCAAATACCTACATTACTTGTACCAAAGCTTGAAGAATCCCACGTACATAAAAATATAATCAATTATGATATTGTTTCTTATTGGGAGTTTCCATCTTCAGAGGGCAGCAATTGGTATGATAAACTAAACCAGTTGATCCAAGGTTATTCACGAGTAGGAATCGAGAGTAACGTGCGTGCAGACTTATATCATCTCATGCAAGCAAAGGAACTAGTTTTAGAGCAGTTAGTCGAAGCACAACGTAAAGTGAAAAGCGTCTATGAACTTGAGAAAATTCGCATGAGTGCTAAAATATGCGATGAAGCAATGGAGGATATCTTTAATACGATTTATCGCGGTGCCAGTGTGTTAGAACCATTTACGTTGTCAAAAAAGGTACAAACCAACCTAATAAAAACAAAGCAATTTGACCCAATCACAACTTCATTGCTCACAGCAGTTTGGAATGCACCGACAAGTGCGATGCCGCATAGTATTCCTGAGTTAGGTGATCGATTTGGGGATGGACCGAACGTCGCGATGGCCTATCATCGAATTAACGGATATTCAGCAGAGTGTGAACGGACGTTTTTTCTTGGACAACCTACCAAAGACGATGTGGAAATGTTCCAACATATGCAAAACGCACGAAATCGGGCTTTGAGTATGGTACGAGCGGGTGTAAGGGCTGCAGAAATCGATGCAGAGGCACGAGCATATTTTGATCAACATGGGCTACTTAATCGTTTATTACATCGTACCGGGCATGGAGTCGGCTTGCGAAATCACGAAGGGCCATATATTGCAGAAGGAAGCAACGAAATATTGGAGGAAAATATGGTGATTACGATTGAGCCAGGCATCTATATTGAGGGGGTAGGCGGGTATCGACACTCCGATACCATCCGTGTAACCAAAGATGGCTATAATGTGCTTACAACATTTCCTACTGATTTAAAAGATATGATGATCACCAAATCGAACAAATTGGCAAAGCTAAAAGGGAAGTTTATACAGAACTATTTGAAGCTTTGATGTTAAGCTTTGGTATGAAGTTTAAACCTCTTATTTTTGGTAGGCATGATTATTGGATAATAGAGCGATGGACTAAATAACTATTTATAATATAAAAATTAAGGAGAATTACATGGCCTGGAGCAAAGTAAAGCAAAATCTGGAGAGTTTTCTCTGTCCTGCATTAAATGGAAGGGTTGAATACCGTGCAACAAGCTACCGTTATTTACCTGATAAAGCAGGGAGTTGTTATATTACAGTAGATAAAAAGAATGTACTGAATATGAGTGATGTAACTACCTTAATCAAATGGTATCAGACTGAGCTGGAAATAAAGAATGATTCAGATATTCAAATTCCTATCAACAATGAGGAAATTGAAGCGGTAAGAAAAGAAATCAAGGGGACTGTTCCCGAGGATCGTCTACAAGTAATTGCAAGAAGTAGAAAATTATCAGAATATGCGAAGGAGCTTTTGTCAGTTCAGTCATCATTAAGTAAATCAAATTTTATCGTTGTAGCTAATAAGTTTTTATCCACTTCTATAGAGGAAAGCATTGAGAGCAAGGATATCCTATTGAATATTTTAGCTTTGGTGGACAGACGAGTTGGAAAAAAGCGAATGTTAAACATGGCTGAGAAGATGAAGTTAAAGCATCCAATTGTGCAGTATTTTTATGAACTCCGGCTTAGTACGTTCTAATAATAAATAGTAAGGTGAGAGTGGTTTGCTAACATTTTTGCTAATATAGAGGATTTTAATAGAAGCTTCTCATAAGTTCACTGAACTTTTGAGAGGCTTCCTTTTTTATTTTTTCAAACCGTTGATTGGGAGTAGAAGGCAACCAAACCCTAATAGCAACAATGTTTACGAATGCAGCCTTAATTATTTTTAATACTTACTTGACTTTATTAAATTATAATAATATACTTACTTACATAAAGTAACTAACTAACCAATAGTTGTGTATCAATTGTTTGTTAGTTCGCAACAATATATATACCGAAAGACCATTAAATAAATCCAAACAAAATAATGAATAAGGGGGAAACAAAATGAATTTTCATCGTGAACCGGTAACGTTTGTTGGTCAGGTAAACTTAAAGGTTCAAAATTTAGAACGTTCTTTATCTTTTTATAAAGAAGTCATTGGATTTAAGGTGTTAGAACAATCTGAAAGGTTCGCAAACTTAACTGCAGATGGAAAGACCACTTTACTATCAATTGAACAACCAGATAATGTTCTTCCTATGCAGGGAAAAACAACAGGATTATATCACTTCGCTCTTCTTTTACCTAAGCGGTCTGATTTAGCTAAAATCGTTCAACACTTTATGGAAGTTGGTATGCGTTTTGGTTCTTCGGATCATCTTGTTAGTGAGGCTCTTTACCTATCTGATCCAGATGGAAATGGAATTGAAATATATATAGACCGAGATCCTTCCGAATGGCATTGGGAAAATGGAGAAGTGGAAATGACCGTTGATCCGTTAAATTTTCCTGACTTACTCTCATTCGGGAAACAACAATCATGGAAGGGTCTACCGTCTGGAACTGTTATGGGCCATATCCATTTACATGTCGCTGAATTAAAAAAGACAGAAGAATTTTATACTAAGGGGCTAGGATTTGAAGTAGTTAACCGATTTGGTGCTCAGGCACTTTTCATTTCGGATGGCAAGTATCACCACCATATTGGCTTAAATACTTGGAATGGCGTAGGAGCACCGATGCCTTCACCTAATAGCGTTGGTCTAGAATCATTTACGTTAATGCTGTCAAACGAGGAAAAAAGAAATCAAATCATTACTCAGTTTAAAAGTATTGGCGCAGCTGTTATGGAAGAAAATGGTTCTTTCGTTACTTCTGACCCTTCAGGCAATCGAATAATTTTAAAGGTTTAAAGGATAGAGATTAAAGCAAATTACGGGAATAGTTGAATATCATTTTTTTAATCATATATCTCGAATTCATAATTCTCAATTATAAAATATACTAAAAGACAAGACAGGGAGGATTTATACAATGTTGTTAAAAAACGAAATCGGAGCACTTATTTTACGAGTAACATTAGGCGCACTATTCTTAGTTCATGGAGTTGTTAAATTCCAGGGTGGAATTGAAAATATCGTAGGCTGGTTCAGCAGTATTGGTTTGCCAGGATTTATGGCTTATGCTGTTGCATTAATAGAAATTATTGGTGGGATCGCATTAATTGTTGGATTGGGAACAAGAATTGTTTCTACGATACTATCTCTACTAATGATAGGTGCAATACTTAAGGTAAAACTTTCAGTAGGATTATTAGGAAATGGCCAAATGGCAGGATATGAATTGGATTTAGGATTTTTGGCAATGGCAGTTTATCTTCTAATCAGCGGTAGCAAGTTATTATCAGTAGATCAACTATTTGTTAAAAAGGATTCAAATGAATTAAGAAAAGTTGCTTAAGAATGGAATCTAAAGTGAAACAGAAAAAGTGAAAACATATAGGTGGTGTATACAATGGGATTTTTAAACAAACTTTTTGGAAAGCAAACGAAGGAGGAAGAAGTTATGATAATAGAAAAGTTAAATATTGGGATTATTTTAGGTAGCACACGTCAAGGGCGTGTTAGTCCGCAAGTTGGAGAATGGGTAAAAGAAATTGCTGACAAACGAGAAGATGCTAACTATGAAATAGTAGATATCGCTGATTATCATCTTCCGTTTTTAGGAACAACAGATGGTACGGAACCAGGAATTGCAGCTTGGAATGAAAAACTTGCAAGTCTTGATGGATTCGTATTCATCGTTCAAGAGTATAATCATAGTATTACGGGTGCATTAAAGAATGCTATCGATTTTGCCCGTGAGGCTTGGAATAACAAAGCAGCTGGTATTGTAAGTTATGGGTCAACTGGTGGAGCTCGTGCAGCGGAACATTTACGCGGTATTCTTGGGGAACTCAAAGTGGCGGATGTTCGAACTCATCCAACATTGAGTCTATTTACTGACTTTGTTAATGGGTCAGAGTTTAAACCACAAGAGTTACATTTGGATAATGTAAATACAATGCTAGATGAAGTTGTTGCATGGAGTGGAGCATTAAAAACATTACGATAAAATGTAAGCATTCTATCTAATTAGATGACATAGTGGGTAGGAATCACATACAAAAAGCCAATCAACTTAATTTGATTGGCTTTTTTGCTTAATGGGAAAAGGAGTGAGTTTAACTAAGTTGACTCAAATGTTGAATAAAGATATAATTTAAACATAAGTTTAAGTTATAAACATTAGTTCAGTGAATGACTGTTTAGTCTTCATACTTCTAGGGGAACATTAAATTAGAAAATACTAGAATTAAATGCCTTTAATCCAAAATAGAGCATGCAGTAATGAGGGTGAGGTGAGTTTGTGGCTGAAAAAATAAATGAAAAAGAGCAATATATATTGGAGTTAATACGTAAAAACCCTTATATTTCACAACAAGAATTAGCTCAAGAATTGGGATTGTCCCGACCTTCCATTGCTAATATGATTACGGGTCTTATTAAAAAAGGGAAAATCCTAGGAAGAGCCTATATTTTAACCGAATCGCAACCGGTTATATGTATTGGCGGGGCTAATATTGATCGTAAATTTCATATGAGGGAAAAAGCTCAGTTAGGGACGTCCAATCCGATATATACTTCCCAAAATGCCGGTGGTGTTGCTCGGAATATGGCGGAAAATCTAGGAAGACTTGGGGTGGAGGTTTACCTTATTTCTGCTAGTGGTAACGATAAGGAATGGTCCTTCATTGAAGAGTCTTCCTCTCTTTATATGGACTTAGAGAACGTGACCAAGTTCCCGGAAAAGTCCACTGGTTCCTACACAGCTGTTTTAGATTCTAATGGCGAACTCATTATTGCCTTAGCTGATATGGAAGTGTACGAATCTATCACACCTGAATTGCTTCAAAAAAATGATCTATTATTAAGTCGTTCAAAATGCATCATCGCAGATTTAAACTGCCCGAAAGAAACGATTCAATTTTTAAGTCATTTTGCAAAAAACCATGACATACCGCTCGCGCTTATTCCAGTTTCATCACCGAAGATGACCCATCTTCCAGATGATTTAACGGGAGTTACATGGTTAATTACAAACCGGGATGAATCTGAAACGTACTTTAATTTGGAAATTCAAAATGAAGAAGATTGGAAGAACGCTTTAAACAAGTGGCTATCGAAAGGTGTTTCTAATGTTGTGATAACGAATGGGAAACAAGGCTCGATGATTGGTAATAAACAAGAAGGAATTTATCATATACCAGCCATTGACATTCATGAAATTGAGGATGTAACGGGAGCAGGAGATGCTTTTTCCTCCGCTGTCATTTACTCTTGGCTGGAAGGCAAGTCATTAATCGAAATTGCCAAAGCGGGAACCATGAATGCAGCTAAAACATTGCAGTCTTCATACACCGTAAGACAGGATTTATCAGCAGAACAACTACAAAAAGACTTGGAGGAATTATCATGACTTTAAACCAATATTTAATTTTTTCAGAAGAAGTACAAGCTGCTAAAGAACAAGGAAAACCGATTGTGGCTTTGGAATCCACGATCATTTCGCACGGTATGCCTTATCCACAAAATGTGAAAACGGCTCGTGAAGTAGAACAAATTGTTCGTGAAAACGGTGCCGTCCCTGCAACGATTGCGATTATTGATGGTAAAATTAAAATTGGATTATCCGATGAAGAGCTAGAGATGTTTGGTAAAAGCTCAGATGTTGCCAAAGCTTCACGACGTGATTTAGCATATCTTATCGCTACTAAGAAACTAGGTGCAACGACCGTAGCAGCTACGATGATCTGTGCCGAAGCAGCTGGAATCCCTATCTTTGTTACAGGCGGTATTGGTGGAGTCCACCGCGGAGCTGAAACGACAATGGATATTTCAGCCGACTTAGAAGAACTTGGACAAACGAACGTAGCCGTTATTTGTGCAGGAGCAAAATCAATATTAGATTTAGGTTTAACAATGGAATACCTTGAAACAAAAGGAGTACCTGTTATTGGGTATCAAACGGATGTACTTCCAGCATTTTATACAAGAACTAGTGAATATACTTTAAACTTACGTGCTGATGATGTGGAAACCATCGCTTCTACGTTAAAAGTAAAATGGGATTTAAACCTTAAAGGTGGAGCTGTGATTGCGAACCCGATTCCGGAAGAATATGCTATGGACGAAAAGGCTATTAATGAGGTTATTCAGTCCGCATTAAAAGAGGCAGAAGAAAATCATATTTCTGGTAAAAATGTTACTCCATTCCTTCTAGGAAAAATTAAAGAACTAACTGAAGGTAAGAGCTTAGATGCAAACATTGCTTTAGTCAAAAACAATGCAGTGGTTGGAGCTAAACTAGCTGTTAGTTTTCATGGCATGAAATAAGAACAACGATATCTTAAAAGTAGTGATAACCATAACAAAAAGACGATGCTTTAACTGAGCATCGTCTTTTTGTTATGTAGGAAGCTGTAACAGGGTTTTATGATTATAAATATAAATCCAATACCAAACTTACAAAACTCTCATATTTAAATCAAATCCTTCATAATATCTATTGTCCCGTCCTTAAATAACGTGTTAAAATCAGAATATTACAAATATTATAATATTCAACCAAGTAAAGAAGGACAAGCATCTTTTATCGTCACCATGAAAATACATACTTACATAAAAATGAAGGGGGAGCATAACATGAAGAAAAGTTTGGCTGTCATAATGACAAGTGCATTACTGTTACTTTCTGCTTGTGGAAGCGGTAGTAAGGTAACCGGTGGAGAGGAAAAGGAGAAGGTTGTAAAAATAGGGATTACCCAAATCGTGGAGCATCCATCGCTTGATGCTGCGAGAGAAGGATTTATCGCCGCACTTAAAGATGCTGGCTATGAAGAAGGAAAGAATTTAAAGATTGATTATCAAAACGCCCAGGGTGACATGAACAATAACATGTCCATTGCCCAAAAGCTAGTATCAGACAAAAACGACTTGATTTTAGCGATTGCCACTCCAAGTGCCCAAGCAGTCGTCCAGTCGACAAAGGATATTCCGATATTATTTACGGCGATCACAGATCCAGTTGGTGCGGAGCTAGTGGAAAGCCTCGAAAAGCCGGGTAAAAATGCAACGGGTACTTCTGATACGCATCCTGATGCGATAAAGAACACGATTGCTGCCATTAAAAAGTTTATCCCGGATGCTAAAAAGGTAGGTATCATTTATAACAATGGTGAACCTAACTCCGTTGTCAATGTTAAAAATGCTAAAAAGGCATTGGAAGAGGTTGGGCTAGAAGCAGTAGAAACGACTGTATCAACTAGTTCCGATGTCAAACAGGCGGCGGAGTCATTGGTGGGACGTGCGGATGTATTCTATATTCCTAAGGATAATACCGTTGTTTCTGCTTTAGAATCGGTTATCAATATTGCGAATGAAAAAGACATCCCAACCTTTGTCGGAGAAGGTGATTCGGTAAAGCGTGGAACATTTGCCTCTTACGGATTTGACTACCATGACTTAGGATACACAACTGGAAGAATGGCAGTAGATATTCTGAAGGGTAAAAAACCTAGTGAAATTCCAGTAGGATTCCCGGAAAACCTAGAACTTGTTATCAACAAAAAAGCAGCGGAAGAAGAGGGAATTACCTTAACGGATGAGATGTTGAAGGATGCAAAAATAGTAGGAGAATAATGACAATGTAATATAGCAAAACCTGCCCAACGCAAGGGCAGGTTTTTTGTGCTTAGAAAAAAGGAAACTTGTGTGAAATTGTGACAAAGTCGGAAACATCATCAAAATTCACGGATAACTCTTTGTAAAAGACGGATAACTTGGTGACAAAGTCGGAAACACAGCAAAAAAAGTCGGATAACTTTATAGAATTAGAAGTTTTCTGTTCATAACATACTTAAAAAGAAAAATGCTTCCGGATAGTCGGAAGCATTTTTCATTTATTCTTTCTCTCTATTTAAGGATGTTAGTGTGTATTCGGCATGATCCTGACATGTAGGACAAATAGGGTTATTGTTAATAAAAGTTGTTTCCTCAAAGCTGGTTAAATCCCCACAAATATTGCATTTAATAAATTCACTCATCAAAACCCCATCCTTTCCTTTTCCTTACTAATAATTTATTAAGCTTGTTTTAAATTATGAAAAATTTCTTTATATTAGTTTGTCTATGTCCCTTTGATTACCAAAATATACATAAATCAAATATGAAACTTTTTCACTTAAAAATTCGTCTAACAACATACGGCAAAATGTCGAACGAAAGCAAAGCTCTAAACTTTGTTACAGGATTTTTACAAAAAATACCGAATATATATCAATAGTGATATTTGTCATAAAAAGGATAAGAGGGGGAAGAAAGTTGCGTGATACAATGAATCCACAAATAGAGAGAATTATCAATAATATAGAAAAAGTTATGATTGGAAAAAGAACGGTAGCCGAATTAAGTTTAGTCGCTTTATTAGCAAATGGACATGTCCTTCTAGAAGATGTTCCGGGTGTAGGTAAAACGATGATGGTTCGTGCGTTAGCAAAGTCTGTAAGTGCAAAGTTTAAACGTATTCAGTTTACGCCTGATTTACTGCCTTCAGATGTAACGGGTGTATCGATCTACAACCCGAAGGAAATGGAATTTCAATTCCGTCCAGGACCTATTATGGGCCATATTATTTTAGCGGATGAGATCAATCGTACTTCTCCTAAAACTCAATCTGCTTTACTAGAAGGAATGGAAGAAAGCAGTGTAACCGTTGATGGTGTGACCCATGTATTAGAGAAACCATTCTTTGTTATGGCTACTCAAAACCCGATTGAATATGAAGGAACATATCCACTGCCTGAAGCGCAGTTAGACCGTTTTCTTTTAAAAATGCAAATGGGTTATCCAGAGATTGATGAGGAAATGGAAGTATTAAACCGTGCTCAAAAAACACCTCCAATTGAGGAGTTAGAGTCAGTGGTTAGTTTAGAAGAGTTAAAGTCTCTCCAACTTGAAATTAAAAATGTGTATGTGGATGATACGATTAAACGTTACATTGTTGATTTAGCTCAAAGAACACGTACACATAGCAGTGTTTATTTAGGGGCCAGTCCGCGTGGGTCTATTGCGTTAATGAAAGCGGCTCAAGCATATGCTTTTATGTATAATCGTGACTATGTCATTCCGGATGATGTTCAATTTTTAGCGCCTTATGTTTTTTCACACCGACTGATCTTAAAATCAGAAGCAAAATTTGAAGGAATAACAGCAGAAGAAGTGATTAAGAGTGTGATGCAGCGCGTACCAGTGCCAGTGCAAAGGCTTGTGAAGTAAATGAAAAAGGTCATTTCACTCATTCAGTTTCCATGGAAGCTGCTGATTCTGATTTTATTATTAGTCCTTACCTTTTCCTATGCGATGTTTCAGGGTGGATTTGTTAGCTGGTTTCTGTTTTTTAGCTTTGTGCCATTTGCCTTACTCAGCCTGGCCGTTTCTTTCTATTCACTAAAGGATTTAAAGGTGGAGAGGGTGTTATCGAAAACAGAATATCATGCTGGTGAGCCTCTTAAGATACAGATAAAGATCAAACGTAATATGCGATTTCCTCTATTTTATCTTGTGGTAGAGGATGTTTTAACAGAGAAACTCCAATTTTCAAATACAACCCATTCCTCTAAGATTTTATTAATACCGGGTTTTCGCAAAGAGCTTTCTTTTGATTATGTCATTGAAAATCTCCCTCGAGGAGAGCATCATTTTAACGACGTAAGATTAAGAACCGGTGACCTGATAGGACTGATCGAAAAAGAGCAGACAGTCACGTTTTCTAGTCGAATTATTGTTTATCCGGCCTATACAGAGATGATTTATCGTCCATTTGAAAATCATTATGATCAAGGTATGACGGCATCAAGGGAAAGAGTACAAAGAGATACGTCAATGGCTATTGGAGTAAGAGAATACCAACCAGGTGATCGATTTTCTTGGATTAATTGGAAGGCAACGGCAAAAAGAAATGACATTATGACCAAGGAATTCGAGCAAAGACAATCCCATGATGTATTAGTTGTGATGGATAGTATGCAAAATTCTCATTTTGAGATCATCGTTTCCTTCACAGCATCGATTCTTAGAGCAATATTACGAAAAGGTGCACAGGTTGGACTATTAAGTTATGAAGCTGAGAGATATTCCTATCCCATTAGAGGAGGAGAAACTCAGCAACATCATTTGTTTTACCATCTCGCTAAAGTAGAAGGTAAAGGTTCGACTCCTTTAGACCGAGTTTTAGAGTTAGAAGGATTTTTAACGCAGCAAAACGTTTCCATTCTATTAGTCACGGCGCAATTAACAAAGCAACTTCTTGAAAAAGCAAGCTTTCTTTCGAGGGGTAAGGGTTCCATTATGATTTTTCTAGTAAAGGAAGCAAAGGAGTCGTTGTCTTCCAACGAGTTGTCATTAAGGTCAGTTGCCAATGCAAGGGGAATTCGCGTCGTTATGGTTCATGATGGTCAATTTGCAAATGCCTTTTCGGAGGTGAGTAGGGGATGAGTCAAAATACATCCAAGCGGGACATAAGTACCCTCTTATTATATATCTTTGGATTTATGTTGTTATGGGAATGGATCCGTCCATTGGAAAAATTAACGGATACAGGGCATTTAGGTGTTTTCATCTTTTACATTCTATTATCGTTTGCTTTGGCTTTTTTTAATGTAAAAGTTTGGATTAGCTTTCTTGTTAAAGTTTTCTATATATTGAATTGTGTTCATCTTTTTTATTTTGATGAAGCATTCTTTTCGTTAAAATGGTATGCACCTTTTATCGATGACATCATTCAAAATTTCGCATACATGTTAAACGGGGAATGGGCGATGCTCACGAATATTTTCCGTACGGTTCTTTTTTTCATCTTACTTTGGTTAATGACGTATCTTATCCATTATTGGTTATTGAATCGTAAAAGAATCTTTCTGTTCTTCCTTATTACTCTGATTTATATAACGGTTTTAGATACATTTACGCCTTATTCGGCTACGAGTGCTATTGTCAGAACGATTGTAACCGGCTTTGGTGCAATGGGTATCTTAACTTTACAGCGAATTCTAGCAAAAGAGAGAATAGCAAAGGATTTTTCTTTTTCAAAAAAATGGCTTTCCTCTCTGACCGTTTTAATTATCGTGAGTATAGGTGTAGGCTTTATTGCTCCAAAAGCGGAGCCGATTTGGCCAGACCCGGTACCATTTATTAAATCGTTAAATGATAAGAGTGGAGGAACACAAAGGATCGGTTACGGGGTAGATGATTCGCAGTTAGGTGGACCATTTATTGGTGATGACCGAGTGGTATTTCGTGCTGAATCAGAAGCAAGGCACTATTGGAGAATCGAATCCAAAGACGTTTATACGGGTAAGGGTTGGGTGACCTCTGAAGAAGAGGTACAAAAACGTACCATCTTACCAGATAGTACATTTCCAATCTATGCATTTGAAGCAGATGTGGAGGTAAAAGAAGAAACGGCAAGGATCTATACGTATATGAACTATCCACATGCCATTTATCCTTTTGGTCTTGAAAAAATTGAGACACCTTTTAAATCAGCGTTTGAATTAAATCCTACCACCGAGAAGATTTATTTTAAAAATATAGAAGTCAGTGAATATGCCTTCCAATATCGAATACCTAAATATAGTGTTCGAAAATTAAAGCAAGTAAAATCAATTGAAACAGCACGTTTAGACCCGATATTTCATAGTCGTTACACACAAGTGCCCGAAAATCTCCCAGTTGATATTCAAAAACTGGCGTTGGAGATTACCGCTGGAAAAGAGACATGGTTTGATAAGGCAAAGGCTATTGAGAGCTATTTCGACCGAACGGAATTTTCATACGATCAAAAAAATGTAGCAGTGCCTAAAGGGTCAGAGGACTATGTAGCTCAATTCCTCTTTGATACAAAACGGGGATATTGCGATAATTTTTCAACATCCATGACGGTCATGCTTCGAACATTAGGAATTCCTGCCCGTTGGGTAAAAGGGTATTCGGATGGCGAATATAAGCAGCTTACCGGAAATGGTCGCAAAGTATATGAAGTGACCAATAATAATGCCCACTCTTGGGTAGAAGTTTATTTTCCTGGCTCAGGATGGCTCGCGTTTGAACCGACTCCGGGTTTCTCTAACAACATATCGTTAAATTATGATACGTACCAAGATGATACTAAGAAAAGCGAGCAAACACCAACTCCAGCGAAAAAGCCAGAACAAAAAACACCAGATCGCTTAAAAGGTGAGGATAAACTACAATCAACATCCACGTTCTCCTTTAAAAGATTTTGGTCAGAAATAAGCTTCTTCTTTAAAAACAATTGGCATTGGTTTTTCTTTGGAATCATGGCAATAGCAATAGTCGCATTATGGATTTATAGAAAGCGATCAAATTGGATGCCGTATTATCTGGTTTGGGTTTTTAAATATCGAAAGAAAGATGAGAGTTTTAGACCAGCTTATTTGGCTTTATTAAAACAACTTGAAAGATATGGGCTAAAACGTAAGTCGGACCAAACCTTGAGAGACTATGCCAAATATATCGACTACTTCTTTGGTACGAGAGCAATGAGTCGCTTAACAGAACGTTATGAGCAGCTTTTGTACAAAGGTTCTATGAAAACTGGCTCATGGGATGAATCGAAAGAATTATGGGAAAATTTAATTAAAAAGACAATTGCTTGACCTTAAAAGATTGCTATGTTAAAAATAATAAAATACTAAATAAATAACCCTTCGTATATCCTCGATAATATGGTTCGAAAGTTTCTACCAAATCACCGTAAATGATTTGACTATGAAGGCAGAGATCTTTTTTTGCTTTTAAAAACTAGAATTCTGCCTTTCTATTTAATGATGGAAAAAGCAGAACTCTAGTTTTTTTATTTATGGGGTATATAAATCGATTAGAAATGAAAAGGGTATAATAGGTGTGTAATCTTTAGAAAGTGGTGACCAATCGTGAAAGATGTTCAAAACCAAGAAATGATTGTCGTACTTGATTTTGGTAGTCAATACAACCAGTTAATTACTAGACGTATTAGGGAATTCGGCGTCTACAGTGAATTGCATCCACATACAATTACTGCAGAAGATATTAAAAAGATGAACCCAACAGGAATTATTTTCTCCGGTGGCCCAAACAGTGTATACGAAGAAAATTCCTTCCGTTGTGATGAAGCGATTTTTGAATTGGGTATTCCTATATTGGGAATCTGTTATGGAATGCAATTAATGACCTTGCATTTTGGCGGAAAAGTAGAAAAAGCTAAGCATCGTGAATACGGAAAAGCAACGATTGATGTACAAAATCCTTCCCTTCTTTTCAGAGACCTTCCGGAACAACAGGTAGTTTGGATGAGTCATGGTGATTTAGTCGTTGAAACACCAAGTGGATTTACTATCGATGCAACGAATCCTTCTTGTCCAATTGCGGCAATGAGTGATTTGTCTCGTAAGTTATATGCTGTTCAATTCCATCCAGAGGTATTACACTCTGTATACGGAAATGATTTGCTGAAGAACTTTGTGTTCGGAGTTTGTGAAGCAAGTGGAAATTGGTCAATGGAAAATTTTATTGAGGTAGAAATGGCCAAAATTCGCCAAACGGTTGGTGATAAACAGGTTCTTTGTGCGTTAAGCGGTGGAGTAGATTCCTCGGTTGTCGCGGTTCTGATTCATAAAGCGATTGGTGACCAATTAACATGTATCTTTGTGGATCATGGGTTATTGCGTAAAGATGAAGCGGAAGGCGTTATGAAGACCTTCTCAGAAGGTTTTAACATGAATGTTATTAAGGTAGACGCAAAGGAACGCTTCTTAAGCAAACTTAAAGGTGTGTCAGACCCAGAACAAAAACGAAAAATTATCGGTAACGAATTCATCTATGTATTCGATGATGAAGCCGCTAAGCTACAAGGGATTGAATTTTTAGCACAAGGTACTTTATATACCGATATTATTGAAAGTGGTACGGCTACGGCACAAACCATTAAATCCCACCATAACGTAGGTGGTCTACCAGAAGACATGCAATTTACTTTAATTGAGCCATTAAATACTTTATTTAAAGATGAAGTTCGAGCACTAGGAACAGAACTTGGAATTCCTGATGAAATTGTCTGGAGACAACCATTCCCAGGACCAGGATTAGGTATTCGTGTCTTAGGAGAAATTTCAGAGGACAAGCTTGAAATCGTCCGTGAATCAGATGCCATTTTACGTGATGAAATTAAGAAAGCTGGACTAGATCGCGACATCTGGCAGTACTTTACGGTATTACCCGATATTCGCAGTGTTGGTGTCATGGGAGATGCAAGAACCTATGACTATACAATCGGAATCAGAGCTGTTACGTCTATAGATGGTATGACTTCCGATTGGGCAAGAATTCCTTGGGATGTGTTAGAAACCATCTCAACTAGAATTGTAAATGAAGTTGCACATGTCAATCGAGTCGTGTATGACATTACAAGTAAACCGCCAGCAACGATTGAGTGGGAATAAAAAAGTAAATACACGAACATTAAAACGGACATTTGAAAAAATGTTCGTTTTTTTATTGACTAGTACGAAATATCTAGGTATAATAAAGATGAAATTAAATATGTCGTTTTACGTCGTATAATGTTGGGAATATGGCCCAAGAGTTTCTACCGAGCTACCGTAAATGGCTTGACTACGAGGTGAGTGTTTGAATATATATTAGGGGTTATATCGCTATTATTTTATTATCTATGCCCTAATTATTTTCCACATACCTTTGTCAACGCTTCGGTGAGCTATAACCGAAGTGTTTTTTGTTTTTTGGGGAATCCTATACGACAAAAGGAGGAAAAACAGTGAAAAAGTATTTTCAGTTTGAAGAACTTGGAACCAATTATCGTCGTGAATTTATGGGTGGTCTTACAACCTTCCTGGCGATGGCTTACATCTTAATTGTCAATCCAATCACACTTACCTTAGCAAATATTAAGGATTTACCAGATGCGCTTAGAATGGATTATGGGGCGGTTTTTGTTGCTACTGCATTAGCAGCAGCAATCGGATCCATTATTATGGGGCTACTTGGTAAATATCCTCTTGCTTTAGCTCCAGGTATGGGGTTAAATGCTTTCTTTGCTTATACGGTGGTTTTAGGAAGTGGAATTCCTTGGCAACATGCTTTAGGAGCCGTGTTAATCTCAGGTGTATTTTTCCTACTATTAACCCTTTCTGGTTTACGTGAAAAAATTATTAATGCAATTCCAATTGATTTAAAGCATGCAGTTGGTGCAGGTATTGGTTTATTTATAACATTTATTGGTTTCCAAAACGCAGGTATTATTGTCAACAATGATGCTACTCTAGTAGGACTTGGTGACCTATCAAATCCAAATACGTTATTAGCGATTTTCGGAATTTTAGTATCCGTTATTTTAATGACAAGAGGCATTAAAGGTGGCGTATTCTACGGAATGGTCATCACGGTCATTGTAGGTATGATCTTCGGTTTAATTGATACACCGCATAAAGTGGTAGACGCTGTACCAAGTTTAAAACCAACGTTTGGCGCAGTATTTTCATCTTTTGGAGATAGCTCTTTTTATACATCAACTATGTTAGGGATCATCTTAACGTTCCTATTTGTAGATTTCTTTGATAATGCAGGTACATTAGTAGCAGTTGCTAACCAAGCCGGTTTAATGAAAGATAATAAGTTACCTCGTGCTGGTAAAGCGTTATTCGCTGATTCAATCGCATCTATTTGTGGGTCCATATTAGGAACTTCTACCACAACATCTTACATTGAATCATCTGCAGGGGTAGCGGCAGGAGCTAAAACAGGCTTTGCCTCACTTGTAACAGCAGGTTTGTTCATTTTATCTTTATTCTTCTTCCCGTTATTAGAAGTGGTAACAGCACCAGTTACAGCACCAGCGTTAATTATTGTCGGTGTGTTAATGGTTTCATCATTAGGAAAAATTGACTGGAGTCGTTTTGAAATCGCGGTTCCTGCCTTCTTAACGATGATTGCAATGCCATTATCTTATAGTATTGCAACAGGTATTGCAGTTGGGTTTATCTTCTATCCAGTAACCATGATTGTAAAAGGTAAAGTGAAGGAAGTTCACCCAATTATGTATTTCTTATTTGCTATCTTTGTATGTTATTTCATATTTTTAATATAATATGAAAGAAGACCTTACTAGTTATTGGTAAGGTCTTTTTTTATCCTTTAAGTTGACTTTTTATCGTACAAACAACAGAATGGGTATTGGTCGAATTGTGTCGAAAAAGGGGTATATGCATGGTGGAATTAACGGTAAAAAAGGTGCTAAATAATAATGTCTTAATTGCAGACCATTTGAATTATGGTGAAGTGATTGTAATCGGGAATGGAATAGGGTTTAATCGAAAAAAAGGTGACGAGTTGTCTGCAGAAGCGATTGAGAAGCTCTTTGTTTTAACAAATGAACGAGAGCAAACTAATTATTTGAAGTTACTCCCTTTTATTGAAGATAAAACTCAAAAAGTCATAATTTCAGCAGTAGAACTGATTAAACAAAAAATGCAATCTCCTTTATACGAACATATCCATGTTGCTTTTACAGACCATTTACTTTTTGCCATTAATCGAATAAAAAATGGATTAGAATTAGGTAACCCTTTCTTAATGGAAACAAAGACTTTATATCCTGAAGAATACACGATTGCTTTAGAGGTGGTTAACCTCATTAATCACCAATTAAATCTATCGCTGCCAGAAGGTGAAGCAGGGTTTATTGCCCTTCATATCCATAGTGCAGTAACAAATAAAAACATATCAGAAGTGAATCAATATAATCAGCTCATCTCAAGGTTAATTGATATGGTGGAGGAAAAATTTCAATTTACCATTGATAAAGAAAGCATCGATTATATGAGATTGGTTCGTCATTTACGATTTACCATCGAGCGTGTAAAAAATGAAGAAATTGTGAAAGAACCAGAAAAAATTGCATTACTATTGAAGAATGAATACCCTGTGTGCTACAATCTCTCATGGAAACTCATAAAAGTGATGCAACAAGCACTGCAAAAGCCAATATATGATGCGGAAGCTGTCTATTTAACCATGCATTTGCAAAGGCTTCAAAATAAACATGAATAATTTATACTTATTTTACGTGTTACTGATTCGATCAGGCATGAGTAAAAGAAGATAATTGAAATGGAAACTTAGGGGTAATCTATCCTTAAGACCATTCATTATTTCTTTTCTCATGCCTTTTTTGTTTTTTGTGGTAAATTTTGTTACCGCTTTTATGAGATAAAAATTTAAAGGAGGAATAGCCAATGTTTAAAAAAGCATTTGGTGTTTTACAAAAAGTCGGCAAGGCGTTAATGCTACCTGTCGCTCTTTTACCGGCTGCTGGTATTTTATTGGCATTAGGTGCCGCTTTGAAAAACCCGGTACTATTAGATATAGCACCGTTCTTAGACAATAGTGGAGTAAGAATGGTTGCTTCTATTATGGAGAGTGCAGGGAATATTGTTTTTGGTAACCTAGCTTTACTATTCGCTGTTGGGGTTGCCGTTGGTTTAGCTGGAGGAGAAGGAGTAGCCGGTCTTGCGGCGATTATTGGATATCTCATCATGAATGTAACGATGGGTACCGCTCTTGGCCTTACTCCAGAAGATGTGAATGGTTTAAACTATGCAAGTATATTAGGAGTTCCAACATTACAAACAGGTGTATTTGGTGGGATTATCGTTGGGATAATCGCTGCAGCCCTGTATAATCGCTTCTATGAAATTGAATTACCTTCTTATTTAGGGTTCTTTGCAGGAAAACGTTTTGTTCCTATTATCACAGCTGGAACTGCGATTGTTCTTGGTTTAATTATGTTAGTTATTTGGCCGCCAATCCAAACCGGCTTAAATGCATTCTCACAAAACATGGTGCATGCAAACCTTACCGTGTCAGCTTTTATTTTTGGTTTAATCGAGCGTTCATTAATTCCTTTTGGATTACACCATATTTTCTACTCACCATTCTGGTATGAGTTTGGGGAATATACAACAAAGGCTGGAGAAGTGGTTCGTGGTGACCAACGTATTTTCATGGCTCAAATTAGTGATAATGTTCAAAATCTGACTGCTGGTACATTTATGACAGGTAAATTCCCGTTCATGATGTTCGGTTTACCTGCAGCGGCTCTAGCGATTTATCATGAAGCGCGTCCAGAAAGAAAGGTTGTAGTTGGTGGTTTAATGGCATCAGCGGCTTTAACTTCTTTCTTAACAGGTATTACAGAACCAATTGAATTTTCATTCTTATTCGTAGCACCTATACTATTTGCTATTCATGCCGTTTTTGCTGGATTATCCTTTATGGTTATGCATTTATTAGATGTAAAAATTGGTATGACATTCTCAGGCGGTTTAATTGACTACATTTTGTTTGGATTAATTAATCCGCAAACACATGCGTGGTTAGTGATTCCAGTTGGATTAGTTTTTGCTGTCATCTACTATTTCGGATTCCGTTTTGCTATCCGTAAGTTTAATCTAAAAACTCCGGGACGCGAAGTGGAAGAGCAAGATGACGATCAGGTTGCTCCGGGAAAAGGCGGAAATCTTCCGTATCAAATTCTAGAAGCAATGGGCGGTAAAGAAAATATTGCTCATCTAGATGCTTGTATTACTCGTCTTCGTGTATCTGTAAACGATGTTAATGATGTTAATAAAGAACAATTGAAAAAACTTGGTGCTGCTGGAGTATTGGAAGTAGGTAACAACATTCAAGCTATTTTTGGACCTCGTTCTGAGACAATTAAAGGTCAAATGAAAGATATTATGAGTGGGAAAAAGCCAGTTGCAATTGAGAAAGCACCAGAAAAAGGTGTGGAACAACAAATAGAAGAAGTTAATCCAGAAGCGCTTCAAACTAAAAATGATAAAGAAGAAGCATTTATTTCACCAATTGCAGGAGAAATTAAACCGATAACTGATGTACCTGATCAGGTTTTCTCCGGAAAGATGATGGGAGATGGATTTGCGATAGTTCCAAGTGAAGGTATGATTGTATCACCAGTAAATGGGAAAGTAATTAACCTTTTCCCTACAAAACATGCATTAGGCTTATTGTCTGATGACGGAAGAGAGATCTTAATCCATGTTGGAATTGATACTGTAAAACTAAAAGGTGAAGGGTTTGAAACACTTGTATCTGAAAATGATCGAGTGGAAGCAGGACAGCCTTTATTGAAAGTGGATCTAGAGTATATAAAAGCAAATGCACCTTCGATTATCACGCCAATCGTGTTCACAAATCTTGGGCAGGGTGAAAGTATCCAAATTAAAAAACCAGGGCAGGTTGCTCTAAAAGAAGAAAATGTGATTGAAATTGTAAAAGCATAGAAGGAACCGGCCGAATATGGCCGGTTTTTTCATTATATAGAAGTAAGTAATAGAATTTTTAACTGTAAATATTTACAAGCTTATATTTGGTTGACTTTAAATTATGACGGTGATAATATAGTTTAGGTCGACAGCGACAGAGTTAATAACATTTCGATAGTGAAAAAAGTTATTGACATTAAATCGCTGAAATGATATATTAATACAGTCGCTTTTGGGCGATGAGTTAATTTGCCCTTTGAAAACTAAACAACCAAACATTAACAAAGGTAAGGCTTCTATTATAGAAGTTTTTAAAAAAAGCCAGAGTAAACTTTATGAGCTATATCAAACACTTTATTGGAGAGTTTGATCCTGGCTCAGGACGAACGCTGGCGGCGTGCCTAATACATGCAAGTCGAGCGAATCTTTAGGAGCTTGCTCCTGAAGGTTAGCGGCGGACGGGTGAGTAACACGTGGGCAACCTGCCTGTAAGACTGGGATAACTTCGGGAAACCGGAGCTAATACCGGATAATCCTTTCTCTCTCATGAGGGAAAGCTGAAAGACGGTTTCGGCTGTCACTTACAGATGGGCCCGCGGCGCATTAGCTAGTTGGTGAGGTAACGGCTCACCAAGGCGACGATGCGTAGCCGACCTGAGAGGGTGATCGGCCACACTGGGACTGAGACACGGCCCAGACTCCTACGGGAGGCAGCAGTAGGGAATCTTCCGCAATGGACGAAAGTCTGACGGAGCAACGCCGCGTGAGCGATGAAGGCCTTCGGGTCGTAAAGCTCTGTTGTTAGGGAAGAACAAGTACCGGAGTAACTGCCGGTACCTTGACGGTACCTAACCAGAAAGCCACGGCTAACTACGTGCCAGCAGCCGCGGTAATACGTAGGTGGCAAGCGTTGTCCGGAATTATTGGGCGTAAAGCGCGCGCAGGCGGTCCTTTAAGTCTGATGTGAAAGCCCACGGCTCAACCGTGGAGGGTCATTGGAAACTGGGGGACTTGAGTACAGAAGAGGAAAGTGGAATTCCACGTGTAGCGGTGAAATGCGTAGAGATGTGGAGGAACACCAGTGGCGAAGGCGACTTTCTGGTCTGTAACTGACGCTGAGGCGCGAAAGCGTGGGGAGCAAACAGGATTAGATACCCTGGTAGTCCACGCCGTAAACGATGAGTGCTAAGTGTTAGAGGGTTTCCGCCCTTTAGTGCTGCAGCTAACGCATTAAGCACTCCGCCTGGGGAGTACGGTCGCAAGACTGAAACTCAAAGGAATTGACGGGGGCCCGCACAAGCGGTGGAGCATGTGGTTTAATTCGAAGCAACGCGAAGAACCTTACCAGGTCTTGACATCCTCTGACAACCCTAGAGATAGGGCTTTCCCCTTCGGGGGACAGAGTGACAGGTGGTGCATGGTTGTCGTCAGCTCGTGTCGTGAGATGTTGGGTTAAGTCCCGCAACGAGCGCAACCCTTGATCTTAGTTGCCAGCATTTAGTTGGGCACTCTAAGGTGACTGCCGGTGACAAACCGGAGGAAGGTGGGGATGACGTCAAATCATCATGCCCCTTATGACCTGGGCTACACACGTGCTACAATGGATGGTACAAAGGGCTGCAAGACCGCGAGGTTAAGCGAATCCCATAAAACCATTCTCAGTTCGGATTGCAGGCTGCAACTCGCCTGCATGAAGCTGGAATCGCTAGTAATCGCGGATCAGCATGCCGCGGTGAATACGTTCCCGGGCCTTGTACACACCGCCCGTCACACCACGAGAGTTTGTAACACCCGAAGTCGGTGGGGTAACCGTAAGGAGCCAGCCGCCTAAGGTGGGACAGATGATTGGGGTGAAGTCGTAACAAGGTAGCCGTATCGGAAGGTGCGGCTGGATCACCTCCTTTCTAAGGAATATAAGTGACCATTGGTCACAAAAAAACATTTAAATCTTTGGTGTTAATTGTTTGGTGTTTAGTTTTGAGAGAGCAATCTCTCGGTAGCTATTTAGGTAGCTACTACTACTTGTTCCTTGAAAACTAGATAATCGTATAGAAGAAACCAAGTAAAAACCGAGTAATTGCCATTTTAGTTTCTCTCTTATTTTATAGTAAGAGAATTAACCTTTAGGTTAAGTTAATAAGGGCGCACGGTGGATGCCTTGGCACTAGGAGCCGATGAAGGACGGGACTAACGCCGATATGCTCCGGGGAGCTGTAAGTAAGCTTTGATCCGGAGATTTCCGAATGGGGAAACCCACTGCTCGTAATGGAGTAGTATCTTTACCTGAATACATAGGGTACTGATGGCATACCCGGGGAACTGAAACATCTAAGTACCCGGAGGAAGAGAAAGCAAACGCGATTCCCTGAGTAGCGGCGAGCGAAACGGGACATAGCCCAAACCAAGAGGCTTGCCTCTTGGGGTTGTAGGACACTCAACATGGAGTTACAAAGGAACGGGGTAGATGAACAGATCTGGAAAGATCGGTCAGAGAAGGTAAAAACCCTGTAGTCGAAACTTCGTTCCCTCCTGAGTGGATCCTGAGTACGGCCGGACACGAGAAATCCGGTCGGAAGCAGGGAGGACCATCTCCCAAGGCTAAATACTCCCTAGTGACCGATAGTGAACCAGTACCGTGAGGGAAAGGTGAAAAGCACCCCGGAAGGGGAGTGAAAAAGATCCTGAAACCGTGTGCCTACAAGTAGTTAGAGCCCGTTAATGGGTGATAGCGTGCCTTTTGTAGAATGAACCGGCGAGTTACGATTACATGCAAGGTTAAGTTGATAAGACGGAGCCGCAGCGAAAGCGAGTCTGAATAGGGCGAATGAGTATGTGGTCGTAGACCCGAAACCAGGTGATCTACCCATGTCCAGGGTGAAGTCCAGGTAACACTGGATGGAGGCCCGAACCCACGCACGTTGAAAAGTGCGGGGATGAGGTGTGGGTAGCGGAGAAATTCCAATCGAACTTGGAGATAGCTGGTTCTCTCCGAAATAGCTTTAGGGCTAGCCTCACGTAGTAAGAGTCTTGGAGGTAGAGCACTGTTTGGACTAGGGGCCCTCATCGGGTTACCGAATTCAGACAAACTCCGAATGCCAAAGACTTATCCGTGGGAGTCAGACTGCGAGTGATAAGATCCGTAGTCAAAAGGGAAACAGCCCAGACCACCAGCTAAGGTCCCAAAGTTTACGTTAAGTGGAAAAGGATGTGGAGTTGCTTAGACAACCAGGATGTTGGCTTAGAAGCAGCCACCATTTAAAGAGTGCGTAATAGCTCACTGGTCGAGTGACTCTGCGCCGAAAATGTACCGGGGCTAAACGTAACACCGAAGCTGTGGATTGACACCGTATGGTGTCAGTGGTAGGAGAGCGTTCTAAGGGCGTTGAAGCTAGACCGTAAGGACTGGTGGAGCGCTTAGAAGTGAGAATGCCGGTATGAGTAGCGAAAGATGGGTGAGAATCCCATCCACCGTATGCCTAAGGTTTCCTGAGGAAGGCTCGTCCGCTCAGGGTTAGTCGGGACCTAAGCCGAGGCCGAAAGGCGTAGGCGATGGATAACAGGTTGATATTCCTGTACCACCTCTTTATCGTTTGAGCAATGGGGGGACGCAGAAGGATAGGGTAAGCGCACTGTTGGATATGTGCGTCTAAGCAGTTAGGCTGGTAACGAGGCAAATCCCGTTACCGTGAAGGTTGAGCTGTGATAGCGAGGGAAATATAGTACCGAAGTTCCTGATTCCACGCTGCCAAGAAAAGCCTCTAGCGAGATAAAAGGTGCCCGTACCGCAAACCGACACAGGTAGGCGAGGAGAGAATCCTAAGGTGTGCGAGAGAACTCTCGTTAAGGAACTCGGCAAAATGACCCCGTAACTTCGGGAGAAGGGGTGCTTTTTGGGGTGAATAGCCTCGAAAAGCCGCAGTGAATAGGCCCAGGCGACTGTTTAGCAAAAACACAGGTCTCTGCGAAGCCGTAAGGCGAAGTATAGGGGCTGACGCCTGCCCGGTGCTGGAAGGTTAAGAGGAGGGGTTAGCGCAAGCGAAGCTCTGAATCGAAGCCCCAGTAAACGGCGGCCGTAACTATAACGGTCCTAAGGTAGCGAAATTCCTTGTCGGGTAAGTTCCGACCCGCACGAAAGGCGTAACGATCTGGGCACTGTCTCAACGAGAGACTCGGTGAAATTATAGTACCTGTGAAGATGCAGGTTACCCGCGACAGGACGGAAAGACCCCGTGGAGCTTTACTGTAGCCTGATATTGAATTTTGGTACAGCTTGTACAGGATAGGTAGGAGCCTGAGAAGCCGGAGCGCCAGCTTCGGTGGAGGCGTCGGTGGGATACTACCCTGGCTGTATTGAAATTCTAACCCGCACCCCTCTATCGGGGTGGGAGACAGTGTCAGGTGGGCAGTTTGACTGGGGCGGTCGCCTCCTAAAGAGTAACGGAGGCGCCCAAAGGTTCCCTCAGAATGGTTGGAAATCATTCGTAGAGTGTAAAGGCACAAGGGAGCTTGACTGCGAGACCTACAAGTCGAGCAGGGACGAAAGTCGGGCTTAGTGATCCGGTGGTTCCGCATGGAAGGGCCATCGCTCAACGGATAAAAGCTACCCCGGGGATAACAGGCTTATCTCCCCCAAGAGTCCACATCGACGGGGAGGTTTGGCACCTCGATGTCGGCTCATCGCATCCTGGGGCTGTAGTCGGTCCCAAGGGTTGGGCTGTTCGCCCATTAAAGCGGTACGCGAGCTGGGTTCAGAACGTCGTGAGACAGTTCGGTCCCTATCCGTCGTGGGCGTAGGAAATTTGAGAGGAGCTGTCCTTAGTACGAGAGGACCGGGATGGACGCACCGCTGGTGTACCAGTTGTCTTGCCAAAGGCATCGCTGGGTAGCTATGTGCGGACGGGATAAGTGCTGAAAGCATCTAAGCATGAAGCCCCCCTCAAGATGAGATTTCCCATAGCGTAAGCTAGTAAGAACCCTGAAAGATGATCAGGTTGATAGGTCAGAGGTGGAAGCGCGGTGACGTGTGGAGCTGACTGATACTAATCGTTCGAGGACTTAACCAAAACATTTGGATATCCAAATAAGGCAAACTTGTTTTTACTTCTTCTAATACATTATCTAGTTTTGAGGGAACAAGACTTTTTCACGTAAGTGAAAAGAGTTTACCTCAACAAAATAGTCTGGTGGCGATGGCGAGAAGGTCACACCCGTTCCCATACCGAACACGGAAGTTAAGCTTCTCAGCGCCGATGGTAGTTGGAGGATTCCTCCTGTGAGAGTAGGACGTCGCCAGGCGAAAATACATAGAATCCATTTCTGTGTTTTTTTATCCCGATAAGATAAGTTTTATATTGTATTTTAACACCGATAGTGTTGTGATTTGAAAGTTCACTTTTCAACTATTAAACTATTAAAAAGTTGTTGACGTGAACGTAATAAAATGATATGATATAAAAGTTGTCTCATTAAATTGTTCTTTGAAAACTAAACAACCAAACATTAACAAAGGTAAGACTTCTATTATAGAAGCTTTTAAAAAAAGCCAGAGTAAACTTTATGAGCTATATCAAACACTTTATTGGAGAGTTTGATCCTGGCTCAGGACGAACGCTGGCGGCGTGCCTAATACATGCAAGTCGAGCGAATCTTTAGGAGCTTGCTCCTGAAGGTTAGCGGCGGACGGGTGAGTAACACGTGGGCAACCTGCCTGTAAGACTGGGATAACTTCGGGAAACCGGAGCTAATACCGGATAATCCTTTCTCTCTCATGAGGGAAAGCTGAAAGACGGTTTCGGCTGTCACTTACAGATGGGCCCGCGGCGCATTAGCTAGTTGGTGAGGTAACGGCTCACCAAGGCGACGATGCGTAGCCGACCTGAGAGGGTGATCGGCCACACTGGGACTGAGACACGGCCCAGACTCCTACGGGAGGCAGCAGTAGGGAATCTTCCGCAATGGACGAAAGTCTGACGGAGCAACGCCGCGTGAACGATGAAGGCCTTCGGGTCGTAAAGTTCTGTTGTTAGGGAAGAACAAGTACCGGAGTAACTGCCGGTACCTTGACGGTACCTAACCAGAAAGCCACGGCTAACTACGTGCCAGCAGCCGCGGTAATACGTAGGTGGCAAGCGTTGTCCGGAATTATTGGGCGTAAAGCGCGCGCAGGCGGTCCTTTAAGTCTGATGTGAAAGCCCACGGCTCAACCGTGGAGGGTCATTGGAAACTGGGGGACTTGAGTACAGAAGAGGAAAGTGGAATTCCACGTGTAGCGGTGAAATGCGTAGAGATGTGGAGGAACACCAGTGGCGAAGGCGACTTTCTGGTCTGTAACTGACGCTGAGGCGCGAAAGCGTGGGGAGCAAACAGGATTAGATACCCTGGTAGTCCACGCCGTAAACGATGAGTGCTAAGTGTTAGAGGGTTTCCGCCCTTTAGTGCTGCAGCTAACGCATTAAGCACTCCGCCTGGGGAGTACGGTCGCAAGACTGAAACTCAAAGGAATTGACGGGGGCCCGCACAAGCGGTGGAGCATGTGGTTTAATTCGAAGCAACGCGAAGAACCTTACCAGGTCTTGACATCCTCTGACAACCCTAGAGATAGGGCTTTCCCCTTCGGGGGACAGAGTGACAGGTGGTGCATGGTTGTCGTCAGCTCGTGTCGTGAGATGTTGGGTTAAGTCCCGCAACGAGCGCAACCCTTGATCTTAGTTGCCAGCATTTAGTTGGGCACTCTAAGGTGACTGCCGGTGACAAACCGGAGGAAGGTGGGGATGACGTCAAATCATCATGCCCCTTATGACCTGGGCTACACACGTGCTACAATGGATGGTACAAAGGGCTGCAAGACCGCGAGGTTAAGCGAATCCCATAAAACCATTCTCAGTTCGGATTGCAGGCTGCAACTCGCCTGCATGAAGCTGGAATCGCTAGTAATCGCGGATCAGCATGCCGCGGTGAATACGTTCCCGGGCCTTGTACACACCGCCCGTCACACCACGAGAGTTTGTAACACCCGAAGTCGGTGGGGTAACCATAAGGAGCCAGCCGCCTAAGGTGGGACAGATGATTGGGGTGAAGTCGTAACAAGGTAGCCGTATCGGAAGGTGCGGCTGGATCACCTCCTTTCTAAGGAATATAAGTGACCATTGGTCACAAAAAAACATTTAAATCTTTGGTGTTAATTGTTTGGTGTTTAGTTTTGAGAGAGCAATCTCTCGGTAGCTATTTAGGTAGCTACTACTACTTGTTCCTTGAAAACTAGATAATCGTATAGAAGAAACCAAGTAAAAACCGAGTAATTGCCATTTTAGTTTCTCTCTTATTTTATAGTAAGAGAATTAACCTTTAGGTTAAGTTAATAAGGGCGCACGGTGGATGCCTTGGCACTAGGAGCCGATGAAGGACGGGACTAACGCCGATATGCTCCGGGGAGCTGTAAGTAAGCTTTGATCCGGAGATTTCCGAATGGGGAAACCCACTGCTCGTAATGGAGTAGTATCTTTACCTGAATACATAGGGTACTGATGGCATACCCGGGGAACTGAAACATCTAAGTACCCGGAGGAAGAGAAAGCAAACGCGATTCCCTGAGTAGCGGCGAGCGAAACGGGACATAGCCCAAACCAAGAGGCTTGCCTCTTGGGGTTGTAGGACACTCAACATGGAGTTACAAAGGAACGGGGTAGATGAACAGATCTGGAAAGATCGGTCAGAGAAGGTAAAAACCCTGTAGTCGAAACTTCGTTCCCTCCTGAGTGGATCCTGAGTACGGCCGGACACGAGAAATCCGGTCGGAAGCAGGGAGGACCATCTCCCAAGGCTAAATACTCCCTAGTGACCGATAGTGAACCAGTACCGTGAGGGAAAGGTGAAAAGCACCCCGGAAGGGGAGTGAAAAAGATCCTGAAACCGTGTGCCTACAAGTAGTTAGAGCCCGTTAATGGGTGATAGCGTGCCTTTTGTAGAATGAACCGGCGAGTTACGATTACATGCAAGGTTAAGTTGATAAGACGGAGCCGCAGCGAAAGCGAGTCTGAATAGGGCGAATGAGTATGTGGTCGTAGACCCGAAACCAGGTGATCTACCCATGTCCAGGGTGAAGTCCAGGTAACACTGGATGGAGGCCCGAACCCACGCACGTTGAAAAGTGCGGGGATGAGGTGTGGGTAGCGGAGAAATTCCAATCGAACTTGGAGATAGCTGGTTCTCTCCGAAATAGCTTTAGGGCTAGCCTCACGTAGTAAGAGTCTTGGAGGTAGAGCACTGTTTGGACTAGGGGCCCTCATCGGGTTACCGAATTCAGACAAACTCCGAATGCCAAAGACTTATCCGTGGGAGTCAGACTGCGAGTGATAAGATCCGTAGTCAAAAGGGAAACAGCCCAGACCACCAGCTAAGGTCCCAAAGTTTACGTTAAGTGGAAAAGGATGTGGAGTTGCTTAGACAACCAGGATGTTGGCTTAGAAGCAGCCACCATTTAAAGAGTGCGTAATAGCTCACTGGTCGAGTGACTCTGCGCCGAAAATGTACCGGGGCTAAACGTAACACCGAAGCTGTGGATTGACACCGTATGGTGTCAGTGGTAGGAGAGCGTTCTAAGGGCGTTGAAGCTAGACCGTAAGGACTGGTGGAGCGCTTAGAAGTGAGAATGCCGGTATGAGTAGCGAAAGATGGGTGAGAATCCCATCCACCGTATGCCTAAGGTTTCCTGAGGAAGGCTCGTCCGCTCAGGGTTAGTCGGGACCTAAGCCGAGGCCGAAAGGCGTAGGCGATGGATAACAGGTTGATATTCCTGTACCACCTCTTTATCGTTTGAGCAATGGGGGGACGCAGAAGGATAGGGTAAGCGCACTGTTGGATATGTGCGTCTAAGCAGTTAGGCTGGTAACGAGGCAAATCCCGTTACCGTGAAGGCTGAGCTGTGATAGCGAGGGAAATATAGTACCGAAGTTCCTGATTCCACGCTGCCAAGAAAAGCCTCTAGCGAGATAAAAGGTGCCCGTACCGCAAACCGACACAGGTAGGCGAGGAGAGAATCCTAAGGTGTGCGAGAGAACTCTCGTTAAGGAACTCGGCAAAATGACCCCGTAACTTCGGGAGAAGGGGTGCTTTTTGGGGTGAATAGCCTCGAAAAGCCGCAGTGAATAGGCCCAGGCGACTGTTTAGCAAAAACACAGGTCTCTGCGAAGCCGTAAGGCGAAGTATAGGGGCTGACGCCTGCCCGGTGCTGGAAGGTTAAGAGGAGGGGTTAGCGCAAGCGAAGCTCTGAATCGAAGCCCCAGTAAACGGCGGCCGTAACTATAACGGTCCTAAGGTAGCGAAATTCCTTGTCGGGTAAGTTCCGACCCGCACGAAAGGCGTAACGATCTGGGCACTGTCTCAACGAGAGACTCGGTGAAATTATAGTACCTGTGAAGATGCAGGTTACCCGCGACAGGACGGAAAGACCCCGTGGAGCTTTACTGTAGCCTGATATTGAATTTTGGTACAGCTTGTACAGGATAGGTAGGAGCCTGAGAAGCCGGAGCGCCAGCTTCGGTGGAGGCGTCGGTGGGATACTACCCTGGCTGTATTGAAATTCTAACCCGCACCCCTCTATCGGGGTGGGAGACAGTGTCAGGTGGGCAGTTTGACTGGGGCGGTCGCCTCCTAAAGAGTAACGGAGGCGCCCAAAGGTTCCCTCAGAATGGTTGGAAATCATTCGTAGAGTGTAAAGGCACAAGGGAGCTTGACTGCGAGACCTACAAGTCGAGCAGGGACGAAAGTCGGGCTTAGTGATCCGGTGGTTCCGCATGGAAGGGCCATCGCTCAACGGATAAAAGCTACCCCGGGGATAACAGGCTTATCTCCCCCAAGAGTCCACATCGACGGGGAGGTTTGGCACCTCGATGTCGGCTCATCGCATCCTGGGGCTGTAGTCGGTCCCAAGGGTTGGGCTGTTCGCCCATTAAAGCGGTACGCGAGCTGGGTTCAGAACGTCGTGAGACAGTTCGGTCCCTATCCGTCGTGGGCGTAGGAAATTTGAGAGGAGCTGTCCTTAGTACGAGAGGACCGGGATGGACGCACCACTGGTGTACCAGTTGTCTTGCCAAAGGCATCGCTGGGTAGCTATGTGCGGACGGGATAAGTGCTGAAAGCATCTAAGCATGAAGCCCCCCTCAAGATGAGATTTCCCATAGCGTAAGCTAGTAAGAACCCTGAAAGATGATCAGGTTGATAGGTCAGAGGTGGAAGCGCGGTGACGTGTGGAGCTGACTGATACTAATCGTTCGAGGACTTAACCAAAACATTTGGATATCCAAATAAGGCAAACTTGTTTTTACTTCTTCTAATACATTATCTAGTTTTGAGGGAACAAGACTTTTTCACGTAAGTGAAAAGAGTTTACCTCAACAAAATATAGTCTGGTGGCGATGGCGAGAAGGTCACACCCGTTCCCATACCGAACACGGAAGTTAAGCTTCTCAGCGCCGATGGTAGTTGGAGGATTCCTCCTGTGAGAGTAGGACGTCGCCAGGCGATTAAGAACAACCTAAAAAGGTTGTTTTTTTGTGTTTTATAGGCTTTGATAGCTCCTATGTTTTGGTAATATTGTGACAAAGTTAGTAATAATCCAATTTTGGTTAGATATAATTCCAAAAGAGTCAGATATATGCGTAAAAGAGTCAGATAAATTCTAAATTTAGTCAGATATATGTATCTGTTAGCAAAAACAATTAAAAGATTTCCTCTAAAACATTTAATAACAAAGGAAAAACCAACCGAATTTTCTCAGTTGGCCCAGCTAAATGATAGTTTATTAAGTTTTTCTGTTCGAACCCCAGCTTCGATATAACTTCTAACTAAATGCCAATTAGAATTGTCTTCCTTTTTAAAGGTTTGAAAAAACAAGTTGGAAGTTTCTAATTGTTTTCCTTCTATAATGAGAGATGCAGCAAGTATAACCATGACTTCATCTTCTTTTAGTGGAATAGTTGAAATCTCACTCAAAACCCATTCACTACTTTGATTTTTAAAATAGGTAAAGGCTTGCTCCCAACCGGAAATAGATTCTTCATATCCAAAATCCACAATATCATTACCCGTTATTTCTCTTGCTTGATAGTCTTTCGAAATCATTTCTTTCAACTCGTTGATTGATGAGCTTTTCCAAATCTCTTTGTAGCGCTCAAAGAATTCTCTAAATTCCTTTGCCATATTAAACCTCCCTAAATAGAGCTTAGCCAAATATTTGGGCTGCGATCGCAAAAAGTGTTTTATTACGTGGTGGTAATTCCTTTCCATTAATAATCATAATGGGAGGGTTGCTTGCTTTGATAAAGCCACTTCTCTCAATAATCTCTATTAAACTTTCATTTCCAGATGGAATATCGATTCTTAAGGGTCCAAGATGATTTTTTGCTAGACAATCTATTAAAGAAAATGCCATGTGAGGGTTAGGGGCTACGATAGGCCCAAGGACTAGATGAACAGGTCCTTTTATAGATAGTCCATACCCAATAATCTGGTTATCTTCATTTTTTAGAATAAGTGCTTCTTGTGCTTGTGCCATTCTATTAACTAAAAATTGTTGTCTATTTTCCCCAAATGCCTTTTGGTCTAACTCAAAAACCTTCGAATAATCCTCCACTGTCATCGGGTGAATGTGTTGAACTTCATTATTAGTATGATTAGGAATATAGTGGTCACAAAGAAATTTATGTATGCTGTCAGTCGTTTGAAAACCCATTTTTTCATACATTGGTTTTCCAGCCTCAGTAGCAATCAACATCGTAATAGTTTGACTAGAGACAGAGTCTAAACATTTTTGCGTGGCCATTCTCCCTAATCCTAAACCTCTGTACAGATCATGGACAATGACCATTCCGATGGATGCAAAACTTTTTCCGTATTCCATAATGGCTGCACTCGAAATAACTTTACCTTTTTCATTTTTATGGCCAAAAATTTTCCCACAAGACATGACAGTTTGAATTTCATATCGATCATAATCCCAACCAACAGAAGCCGAAAGCTCTATCAATCCAGGAATATCATATTCATTGAACTGTACAAGCTGATGGGGAGATGATGTTGATAGATTCATTTTATAAGCTCCCAGAAGAAATAATATTTTCATTATATCAATCATGGAACAATTTGGATAATAAAAACCAATCCATAAATATGGATTGGAATAAGTGAGATTATTGAACTGTACCAAACACACTAAAAACTTCATCCCAGTTCCATTTTTCATAGTATGGCTTTGGAGTATCAATATTTTGAATCCATATATTTTCTCTGATAGGAGAAATGGATGACATTAATACATTAGACATTTTTCTATCTGTTCGTACCCAAAATAGTTTGTCGCTCCAGATTTGTGGTCTAAAATCACCTTCATGTTTAGAAGAAAATGTAATTCTTTTCTGTTTATTTGCTTTCAGATTCACGATGTATAAACTAGGTAACGGTCTTTTATCCAAAGGAACCCAACTGCTTTCTTTAGAACGAGAAACGTATAGAACTTGATTACCCATCCAGACTAGATCACGATCTACAAAACCTTTTGGTGTAAGATTTGTTTTCGTGAATGAAGGAACGCCCAGTAGCTTTAGGTGTTTATTGGATGTTGCTTCTCTTCCAACTCCATTTATGTAACCTAATACCTGACGTGAAGGTGACCACTCCATCCATTTCATATCATTTAACATCTCAGATACTCTTTGAAAGGTTTTTCCGTCACTTGAAAGAATACATAGTGTGTTGCCGTCTGCAGATAAAGAGGCGGTAGGGATCAATAAAAAACTTATCCATTTCCTATCAGGGGACCATTTAAATGGACTCGTAGATACAAAGTATTCATGTTGGTCAACAGGTATCGTATAAAAGGGTTTTATTTTGGGCTTATTTTGGTCAACACTCCATTTAACAATCGATAATTTAAGATCTGAATGAAGTTGAGTGCTTTCTTTTGAAGATGTTAAAAAGCCACTTCCATCTGGCAGCCACGAAAAGTTTTCAATATTAGTTGCTACTTTAAAAGATTTATTCGAATCAGTTTGATATAGATATAATGTTTTTTCAACCATGAACCCGATTGAATTCCCGTGAGGAGACCATTGATACTCATTGTTTACATTTGAATTTAGCTTTATATGTTTGTTCGTATTAAGAATGTATATCCAAAGCTCACCATTAAAGAGTGGAAAGTCACTTTTTGTTCCTTTGATATAGGCTACCAAGTTTCCATTTGAGGACCATTTTGGATATCTTATATACTCTTTATTAGTCAATTTTACTTCCGTTTGATTTATTTTTAACCATAAGTCATCTCCTCTAATAAAAGTTGCTTTTATAGACTGATTTCTTTCCGCAGAAGCAAAAGAAGGAATGAGAAAGACAAATAGTAGAATCAAAAGGTATTTTTTCATAAAATGCCCCTTACAGTGATTATTTTACTTTTATATTTCCCTGTATTAGATACTCTATTTACATGTTTATTACAGTGAGCTAATTTAACTTTATTTATTATGGAAAAGCATTTATTATTAAAGAATCGGTGTTTTTAAAAAAGAAATTTGTACTTAATAAAGTAAATAAGGAGTTTGTATAATGGATTTTTTAATGCTTTTAAAAGCAATTATTCTTGGATTTGTAGAGGGACTCACAGAATTCGCCCCAGTTTCTTCTACTGGTCATATGATTATTGTGGATGATATGTGGTTAAAAACAGTAGACATGTTAGGTTCCAAATATGTGGCAAATACCTTTAAAGTGGTTATTCAGCTTGGTTCTATATTGGCGGTTGTGATTGTATTTTTTAACCGTTTCTTAGAAATGTTTGGTTTAAAGAAAGTAAAACAAGAAGCTGGCCAACCCCAAGGACGTCTAAAGTTAACGCAAGTCATTGTTGGATTAATTCCAGCAGGTGTATTAGGAGTTCTTTTTGAAGATTATATTGATGAATACTTATTTTCAACTTATACAGTCTTAATTGGATTAGTCATTGGTGCAGTTTTTATGATTTTTGCTGATTATTTTGCCGGTAAAAGAACGCAGCCAGTAATAGATACGGTTGACCAAATCACGTATAAACAAGCATTTACAGTCGGATTAATTCAGTGTTTATCATTGTGGCCAGGGTTCTCCCGTTCAGGTTCAACGATATCTGGTGGGGTTCTTATTGGCTTAAGTCACCGTGCAGCTGCAGATTTTACCTTTATTATGGCCGTTCCAATTATGGCAGGAGCAAGCTTAATTTCGTTACTTAAAAACTGGCAATACTTTACGTCGGATGCCCTGCCATTTTTCATTGCAGGATTTATAAGTGCCTTTGTATTTGCCTTAATTTCGATTCGTTTCTTCTTAAAGCTGATTAATAAAGTTAAGCTTGTACCTTTTGCGATTTACCGTATTGTATTAGCATTAGTGATCTATGTAGTATTTTTCTAAAAAAGAAGGCTATGTGAAAAGGAAAACTTCACATAGCCTTCTTTATAAGGTGAGAAAGTATAACCTTTTGGGACTTCGAAAATTGTCTAGCTCCAGCGCCTAGCCCCTCGAGGTCAAATAACCTCTAGCCTAAGAAGTCAAGTTCATACTTCTTAGGCTAGAGAACATTTGCTTGTCGGGGCTAATCAAGGCGCTTCCGCATTTCTTATTTTTACATCTCATTTGGTGCATCCAGCCCCAGTAGTCGCAATGACTCCTGTAGCACAATCGTAACAGCAGAAACGAGAGCTAATCGTGCTTGAAGTTCCTCATTTTCTTCTAAAATTCTCACTTCTCCATAATACTGATTAAAGGCACGTGAAAGGTCAATTGCGTACTTAGCGATTTGGGAAGGGTCAAATTTTTTCATAGAGTTTGAGATCACTTCCGAAAAATCTCTTAGGAGGGAAATGATTTCCCAATGAGCTTTGCCCTCAAAATGAATGGATATGGTACCAGTTTCGTTCCAATTTCCTTTTCTTAAAAGGGAGTTGGCACGAGCGTTTGTGTATTGAATATATGGTCCAGTCTCACCCTCAAAACGCAGCATATCCTCAAGCGAAAATTCGATGTCATTCATTCGGAAGTTCTTCAAGTCATGAAAAATAACAGCGCCTACACCAACCTGCTTCGAAACTTCTTCCTTATTGGTTAAGGATGGATTTTTGGCTTCTATATTTTTCATTGCTAAAGAAATAGACTCCGTTAGTACTTCTTCTAGTAAAATAACCTTACCTTTTCTCGTAGACATTTTTTTACCGTCTTTCAGCATCATTCCAAAAGGAATATGGTGAAGAGTATCAGACCACTCAAAGTCCATTTTTGCTAAAACAGCTTTTAATTGATTAAAATGCAGGCTTTGCTCATTTCCTACAACGTATAGCGCTTGATCAAACTGATAGTTATTTTTGCGATAAAATGCTGCTGCTAAATCACGGGTTGCGTAAAGAGTAGCACCATCTGATTTTTTAATTAAGCAAGGAGGTAGGTTTTGTTCCTCCAATGGAACGACCTGAGCCTGGTCCGATTCGACTAAAAGCCCATTTTCCTCCAGCATTTCAACGACCATTCCCATTTTGTCATTATAAAAAGCTTCACCATTATAAGAATCGAAGTCTACTTTAAGCAATTCATAGATCTTTGAGAATTCCTTTAAGGATTCGTCACGGAACCAACGCCACAGGGATAGTGCCTCATCGTGGCCGTCCTCTAATTTTTTAAACCAAGCACGACCGTCTTCCTCAAGAGTGTGGTCCTTTTCTGCTTCGTCATGAAATTTTACATATAGTGAAAGGAGTTCCTTAATCGGTTCCTTCTTTACACTTTCCTCATTACCCCACTTTTTATAGGCTGTAATTAATTTTCCGAACTGAGTTCCCCAATCACCTAGATGATTAATTTTGACTGTCTGATAGCCGCATTTTTGAAAAATTAACGCCAGTGCATTCCCGATTACAGTGGAACGGAGATGCCCCATCGAAAATGGCTTTGCAATATTGGGTGAGGACATATCAATGGTGACAACCTTGTTTTCTCCAATGGATAAAGAACCATAATTTTGTTTTTGTGATAAGACAGCCTCTAGGACATGTTGTGTAACCATTTGTTTATTCAAAAAAACATTTACATAACCGCCGACAGCCTCTGCTTTTTGTATCAGTGGGGAGGTAATGGAATCACTGATTTGTTTCGCGATAAGTGGAGGGGCTTGCTTTCTAATTTTTGCAAGCTGAAAGCAAGGAAAAGCATAATCGCCGAAATCAGCAATCTTTGGCTTTTCGATTAATTGTTCGATGGTTGCTTTATCTATCTCTGGCTGTAGAATTTCGTATAGCGCATCTGCGAAAGATCCTACATAGTTCATAAAATAAACCTCCTTCATTTTTTTGACAGACAAATAAAAAACTCTCGTCTCTAATAAAAGAGACGAGAGTTCAAATATCCCGCGGTACCACTCTAATTGTTCCCATAAAGGGAAACCAGCTTCACGTTAACGAGGCTTTGCCCCGGCCTTTCCTACTCCATTCAGAAAAGCATCTCAAAAGTGCGGTTCATTAACTGTTTTAGTATCAGGCTCTCACCATTCCTGACTCGCTAGGACGAACAGATAATTACTCTCTTTTTCATCGATTTTGGTTTGTTTAGTTTGGGTGGGAGTTCGCATAAGCAAGCTTCATCCACTTTTCTCTGTATTATATCCGATAATAATAATTTTGCCAACAATTGTTATTTTTATGAAGTTTGCAAACAATAACCTATGAATGGATTCAAAGTAGGTGTTGAAATGGATTGGATAGATTACCTTCACAAGTATAAACTTACTAGTATTTTTATTGCGATCATGATTGCTTGGTTGGCGGTTATTATCATCAATAAACTGGTTCAAAATTTTTTCAAACGGACCCATTTTATTGAGGAAAGGAAAGAGCAAACCATCGCGAGCATGGTCCATTCCTTAACAAAATATACCGCGACGTTAAGTATTATCTTTTTTGCCATTTCCCAATATGTCGAGCATTTTGGAAGAGTTTTAGCAGGGGCAGGGGTTGTTGGGGTCGTAGTTGGGTTTGGAGCCCAGAGCTTGATCAAGGATATACTGGCTGGAATCTTTTTAATTTATGAAAAGCAGCTTCATAAAGGCGATTTTATTATGATTAATAATACGTTTAATGGAACGGTTGAAGATATCGGCCTTCGTTATTTAAAGGTACGGGAATGGAGCGGGAGGCTATTAACGATTAGCAATGGGGAAATAAAACAAATCCATAATTATAATATCAATCGAATGAGGGTAATTGAAAGGATGGTTATCAGTTATCGCGAGAATCCGGAAATCATTTTTAAAATATTAGAGGAAGCTTGTGAAAAAATAAATGAAACCAAATGGGACTGTTTAAAATTAGATGGAGAAAATGGTCCCATTGAACCATTTCAGGTGTATGGAATGACTTCTATCAACGCATCCTTTCGAGGCATTGAATACACGATTACCGGGCTTGTCAATGATGATGATTATTGGGATGCGGGGAAAGAGGCGAGAAGAATCATTGCTCAAACCTTGTATGATTATGGAATTAAGCTGGCTGAAGATACGATGCTAGTGAAACAAGTGGAAGCAGAGCTATTAAGCGAAAGAAGTTAAAAAACCGGAGATGACTTCTCCGGCTTAACGTTTCGTTTCTTTTTTTACATTATTAGGGTGTGGATAATCGCCCCCAAGGATTCCTGTTAAAGCCTCACGATCCATTGGGCTTGGATCCTCTCCTACACCAGGAGCCATATTGTTGGCCATTGGTAATTGTTCAAGCTCTTTTCCTCTTGGCATCTTGTTCACCTCCATATGTGTTAAGTTGTGCTATTATCTTAGTAATAAATCTAAAGCAGGGAAAAAAGAGGGAGATTTTTTAAGATGAGTAAAAAGAAGATGCAATTTGAAGTACAAGAAAATGAAACGATTGAGGAATGTTTAGATCGGATCAAGAAGGCCGGTTATATGCCAGTACGTAGAACGGAAAAGCCTATTTTTCAAGAAGTGAAAAAAGGCAGTGAAACCGATTATGTACCAGTTGGAAGACAAATTATCTTTGAAGCGAAATTAATCGAGTAAAACACGAACATTAGTTCATTTTTAAAAATTATCGTTCGATTTTTTGGTTGACAGTAAAAGGTAATGGTTGGTATGATATAGATGTTGAAGGAAAAAGGTTTTCTTTTTCTAATTGTATCGTAATCTTACCCTCGTATATCCATGGGAATATGGCCCATAAGTTTCTACCCAATTACCGTAAATAATTGGACTATGAGGGAAAGTCTATATGTTCGGTTTGCTAAAAATGTAGGGGAACCCCTAGTTTTTTTGGCGACTAAAAGCGTGATTTGATGCCCGAACAAATGGCTTTCTCTTTTGGAGAGGCTATTTGTTCGGGTTTTTAATTTGATAAGAAAGTATAATTTTTTGGGAATTCGAAAATTGTCTAGCTCCAGCGCCTAGCCCCTCGAGGTCAAATAACCTCTCGCGTAAGAAGTCAAAGTACAGACTTCTTACGCGAGAGAACATTTGCTTGTCGGGGCTAACCAAGGCGCTTACGCTTTTCTTATTTGTTTGACCAATAGGAGGACAGATAAATGCCAAATCTAGTCGGAGTCATTATGGGAAGTAAATCGGATTGGGAAACCATGAGATACGCTTGTGAAGTGTTGGAGGAGTTTAATATTCCTTATGAAAAACAAGTGGTATCTGCACATCGTACACCTGATTTAATGTTTACATATGCGGAAGAAGCAAGAGGTAGCGGTTTAAAAGTCATTATTGCTGGAGCAGGTGGAGCAGCCCATCTTCCTGGAATGGTAGCGGCTAAAACGACCTTACCGGTCATTGGCGTTCCTGTTCAGTCAAAAGCATTAAATGGTTTGGATTCCTTATTATCGATTGCTCAAATGCCAGGCGGGGTTCCGGTTGCAACGGTGGCGATTGGGGCATCGGGAGCGACGAATGCAGGCTTACTTGCTGCACAAATTTTAGCCACTGTAGATAACGGTTTAGCAAATAAATTAGAAGCAAAAAGAGAGGCCATCAGAGCCGAAGTCCTTGAAAGTAGTGATGAACTTGTTTAACAAAACCATTTTACCGGGAGCAACGATAGGAATTATTGGTGGAGGACAGCTCGGAAGAATGATGGCTATTGCGGCGAAAGCAATGGGATTTCGAATTGCTGTACTAGAACCGACAGAAGATTCTCCTTGTGGTCAAGTAGCAGATGTTGAAATCATAGGAGCATACGATGATCGAACAGCCATAAGTGAATTAGCAGAAATAAGTGATGTAATTACTTATGAATTTGAAAATATCGATGCTGAAACATTAGCTTGGTTATGTGAATTGGCTTATGTTCCACAAGGGCCAAAGCTTTTAACTATCACCCAGGACAGAATAAAGGAGAAGGCTGCTATCCTTGGTGCTGGTGTGGAGGTTGCTCCATATGAAGTAGTTACTAGTGTAGAAGAGCTTTCTTCCAAAATAGAGTTGATTGGCTATCCTGCTGTGTTGAAAACGGCAAGAGGCGGTTATGACGGTAAAGGTCAGCTAGTGATGAAAGAGAAGAATGATCTAGTAAAAGCTGATTCGCTATTCCAGCGCGGAGAATGCGTTTTAGAAAAATGGGTTCCGTTTGAAAAAGAAATATCGGTCATTGTGAATCGTAAATTGGATGGGGAAACAACGATTTTTCCGGTTGCTGAAAATATTCATCAAGAAAATATACTCCATACCACGATTGCGCCGGCGAGAATTTCGTTAGCCATCCAAGAGGATGCCGTTAGAAAGGCAAAACAAATTGCGGACCATCTTGGGCTAGTAGGAACACTTGCCGTTGAAATGTTCGTGACAAGTGATGGTGTGATTTATATCAATGAACTTGCTCCTCGCCCGCATAATTCGGGGCATTATACGATTGAATCATGCGAAACTTCTCAGTTTGAACAGCATATAAGAGCAATCTGTCAGTGGCCATTAGGAAGCACTAAGCTATTAAAACCAGCGATTATGGTCAATCTATTAGGGGAGCATATCGAAAATGTTTTAGCCGAAATACCTGGAATGAATCACGATTGGAAGATTCATCTATATGGCAAGAAAGAAGCGAAATTCAAACGAAAAATGGGCCACATCAACATCTTAACAGATGATATGGAGTGCACCCTCACAGAAATACAAAAAAGCAGCATCTGGAAAACAACAACCCCAACCCTTACACACTAACGCTTTAAAGCCCCGGGGGTCTGACCCCCGGTACGTTAATGTGATAAAGTGGGATAGGTAAGTTAAGTATGATCGGAGGATATGAGGATGATTGATCGTTATACACGCCCGGAGATGGGTTTGATTTGGACGGAGGAAAATCGCTTTCAGGCATGGCTTGAAGTGGAGATTTTAGCTTGTGAAGCTTGGGCAGAGCTTGGAGAAATTCCAAAGGAAGATGTGGCAAGGCTTCGTGAGAATGCAAGTTTTGATATTAACCGGATTAAAGAAATTGAAGAAGAAACAAGACATGATGTTGTCGCGTTTACACGTGCCGTATCCGAAACACTTGGAGAAGAAAAGAAGTGGGTTCACTATGGATTAACTTCAACCGATGTGGTTGATACAGCTCTTTCTTATGTGATTAAGCAGGCAAATGTGATCCTACGAAAAGACATTGAAAACTTTATTGAGATTTTAAAAGAGAAGGCGAAAGAACATAAATACACCGTGATGATGGGTAGAACACACGGCGTGCATGCGGAACCTACTACTTTCGGACTGAAGCTTGCTTTATGGTATGAGGAAATGAAACGTAATTTGGTTCGCTTTAATCAAGCAGCAACGATGATTGAAGTAGGGAAAATCTCTGGTGCGGTTGGAACTTATGCCAATATCGATCCGTTTGTGGAACAGTATGTATGTGAAAAACTTGGTCTTGAAGCAGCACCTATTTCAACTCAAACCTTACAAAGGGACCGTCATGCCCAATACATGTCAACGTTAGCATTAATTGCGACTTCTATTGAAAAAATTGCGGTTGAAGTTCGCGGTCTTCAAAAGAGTGAAACCCGCGAGGTAGAGGAATTTTTTGCGAAAGGTCAAAAAGGCTCTTCAGCAATGCCGCACAAGCGTAATCCAATCGGTTCTGAAAATATGACTGGTATGGCGCGAGTCATCCGCGGTTATATGATGACTGCTTATGAAAATGTTCCTCTATGGCATGAAAGAGATATTTCACATTCATCAGCAGAGCGAATTATCCTACCAGATGCCACTATTGCGTTGAACTATATGTTAAATCGTTTTGGAAATATCGTTAAGAATTTAACCGTATTCCCTGAAAATATGAAAAGAAATATGGACCGCACCTTAGGCCTTATTTATTCTCAAAGAGTCCTTTTAGCTTTAATTGATAAAGGTTTTTCAAGAGAAGAAGCGTATGACACCGTACAACCAAGAGCTATGGAAGCATGGGAAAAACAAGTGCCTTTCCGCAGTCTAATTGAAGCAGATGCAACGATTACTTCTCAACTAACTTCTGAAGAAATTGCGGATTGCTTCGATTACAAATACCACTTACAACACGTTGACACCATTTTCGAACGACTTGGTCTATAGAAACGGCGGTTCGCTAAAGAACTGACGCTCAACCGTATCGAAAAAGGAGGGGGGAAGGCCCCCTTCTAAACACTCTAAGACTGAAGATTCCTAATATTCATATATTAAACCTTTCCCTGGTGCAAGAAACCTAACATTTTTAGGAGGCGTAAGACGTGGAAAAAGGACAGTTACTTTATGAAGGTAAGGCTAAAAGAATTTATGCTACAGATGATGAGTCAATCGTTTGGGTTGAATACAAAGATTCTGCCACAGCATTCAACGGTGAAAAAAAAGCTGAAATTACTGGTAAAGGTCGTTTAAATAACGAGATTACTAGTTTGATATTTTCAAAGCTTCAAGAGCAAGGGATCGAATCTCACTTTATTAAAAAGCTTTCTGCGACGGAGCAATTAGTGAAGAAGGTTCAAATTATCCCATTAGAAACCGTTGTCCGTAATGTAGCAGCTGGCAGCTTATCTAAAAGAACTGGTTTACCGGAAGGACAAAAACTTCGCCAAACCATAGTGGAATTCTATTACAAAAATGACGATTTAGGCGACCCACTTTTCACAGAGGATCATATTTTCGAACTGCAGCTAGCGACCAAGGAACAACTGGAGACCTTAAAGCAAAAAGCGCTGCTAGTAAATAACGTGTTAACGGAACTTTTCGAAGAACTAGACATCCTTTTAGTCGATTTTAAGCTAGAGTTTGGAATCGATGAGAATGGTCAGATATTACTTGCAGATGAAATTTCCCCAGATACTTGCCGTCTATGGGATGCAAATACGAACGAGAAACTAGATAAAGATGTATTTCGACGTAATTTAGGGTCATTGACAGAAGCTTATGAAAAAATCTTAGCCAAATTAGGGGGAGCCTTACATGTATAAAGTAAAAGTTTATGTAACCTTACGTGAAAGTGTACTAGATCCACAGGGAGTAGCAGTGAAAAACTCTCTTCATTCTTTAAATTTCTCTGAAATTGAAGAGGTTCGCATCGGGAAGTATATGGAGCTTACAGTTGAAAAATCAGATAGACCAGTGGAAGTCGTTGTAAAGGAAGCTTGTGAAAAATTACTGGCCAACACGGTTATTGAAGATTACCGATATGAAATCGAGGAGTGTGTTGCACAGTGAAATTCGCGGTGATTGTTTTTCCTGGCTCCAACTGTGATGTCGATATGTTTCATGCCATCAAGGATGAGCTTGGAGAAGAAGTGGAATATGTGTGGCATGATCAAGACAGCTTAGAAGGATTTGATGCGATTCTATTACCAGGGGGCTTTTCGTATGGTGACTACCTTCGCTGTGGAGCCATCGCTCGTTTTAGCAATGTCATGAAAGAAATCGTAAAAGCAGCTGAAGCAGGGAAACCAATCCTAGGCGTGTGCAATGGCTTTCAAATTTTACTAGAGGCTGGATTATTGCCTGGAGCCATGCGACGTAATGAAAGCTTGAAGTTCATCTGCAAGCCTGTGAGCTTAAAAGTAGAAAACAACCAAACGATGTTTTCTAGCGATTATGGGCAAGATGAAGTGATCACTGTTCCTATCGCTCATGGAGAAGGAAACTACTATTGTGATGAACAAACTCTACAATCTTTAAAAAATAATCATCAAATTGTTTTTACTTATGAAGGAGAAAATCCGAACGGAAGTATGGCCAATATTGCAGGAATCACGAACGAAAAAGGAAATGTCCTTGGCATGATGCCACATCCTGAAAGAGCAGTGGATTCTCTTTTAGGCGGCGCAGACGGTCTGAAACTTTTTCAATCAATCGTAAGAAGCTGGAGGGAATCAAATGTCGTTAAAGCTTGAGCCAACTGTGGAACAGATTAAAAACGATAAACTATACCGCGAAATGGGTATTTCAGATGAAGAATTTGCGATGATTGAAAAGGTTCTCGGAAGACTTCCGAACTTTACGGAAACTGGATTGTTCTCGGTTATGTGGTCGGAGCATTGCAGCTACAAAAATTCAAAACCGGTATTAAGAAGATTCCCTACATCAGGTGAACGAGTTTTACAAGGTCCTGGTGAGGGTGCTGGTATTGTGGATATTGGTGATGGTCAGGCCGTTGTTTTTAAAATCGAAAGCCATAATCACCCATCTGCGATTGAGCCTTACCAAGGGGCAGCAACAGGTGTTGGTGGAATCATACGCGATGTATTTTCAATGGGAGCAAGACCGATCGCTCTATTAAACTCGCTTCGTTTCGGTGAGTTAACCTCTCCTCGAGTGAAGTATTTATTTGAAGAAGTGGTTGCAGGGATCGCAGGCTACGGAAATTGTATCGGAATCCCAACCGTTGGCGGCGAAGTTCAATTTGATTCTTCCTATGAAGGAAATCCACTTGTAAATGCCATGTGTGTCGGCTTAATTAACCATGAAGATATTAAAAAAGGTCAAGCACACGGTGTAGGCAATACCGTCATGTATGTTGGAGCCAAAACGGGCCGAGACGGTATTCATGGAGCTACTTTTGCTTCTGAAGAGTTAACCGATGCTTCGGATGAAAACCGTCCAGCGGTTCAAGTAGGCGATCCTTTTATGGAAAAGCTTTTACTCGAAGCATGTTTAGAGTTAGTGAAATCAGATGCCTTAGTAGGAATTCAAGATATGGGGGCTGCAGGCTTAACGAGTTCTTCCGCAGAAATGGCAAGTAAAGCAGGCTCCGGAATCGAAATGAACCTAGATTTAGTACCTCAACGTGAAACAGGGATGACAGCCTATGAAATGATGCTTTCTGAATCACAAGAGCGTATGCTAATCGTCGTGAAAAAGGGCCGTGAACAAGAAATCGTTGACCTATTTTCAAAGTATGGATTAGAAGCGGTAGCGGTTGGAAAAGTAACGGACGATAAAATGCTTCGTTTGCTTCATAAAGGTGAAGTCGTTGCCAATGTTCCGGCGGATGCGTTAGCGGAAGAGGCTCCAGTTTATCATAAGCCTTCCTCCGTACCAGCTTATTTTGAAGAATTCCAAGCAATGGAGAATGATATTCCATCCATTGATGATTATAAAGAAACCCTTTTGGCACTTTTACAACAGCCAACGATTGCAAGTAAAGAATGGGTTTACGAACAATACGATCATATGGTCCGCACAAATACAGTTGTATCTCCTGGTTCAGATGCAGCGGTAGTAAGAATTCGGGGAACGCGCAAAGCGTTGGCGATGACAACAGATTGTAATTCACGCTACCTATATTTAGATCCTGAAACAGGCGGAAAAATTGCTGTCGCTGAAGCAGCAAGAAATATTATTTGTTCAGGTGCAGAACCGTTAGCCATCACAGACTGCTTAAATTTTGGCAATCCGGAAAAACCGGAAATCTTCTGGCAGTTTGAAAAAGCGGTTGATGGCATGAGTGAGGCTTGCCGAGTGTTACAAACACCTGTAATTGGCGGAAACGTTTCTTTATATAACGAAACAAATGGTACAGCGGTTTACCCAACTCCTGTAGTTGGAATGGTTGGATTAGTAGAAGATCTTGACCATGTGACCACTCAGAAATTTAAACAAGCGGGTGACCTTCTTTATTTAGTTGGGGAAACAAAGGATGAATTCGGTGGCAGTGAGCTGCAGAAGCTTACCTATGGCCGCATTTTTGGAAAGGCTCCTGAGTTGAATGTGGAACTAGAGCAAGCACGCGGTCAACAGGTATTAAAAGCTATTCGCCATGGGTTAGTTCAATCGGCTCACGATTTAGCGGAAGGTGGTTTGGCAGTAGCGGTAGCTGAAAGCTTATTTGGAACAGGAGACCTAGGTGCTGAAGTTCAAGTTAGCGGCAATCTTGTTTCTGCATTATTTAGTGAAACTCAATCGCGTTTCTTACTTTCTATTAAAAAAGAAGACAAAGAACAGTTTGAAAGTATCGTGGAAGCGAAGCTGATTGGTGAAGTAACCGATTCTTCTCTTTTAAAAATTGCTAGTGGCAATGAAACACTGATTTTGTCTCAAGTTGCTGAGCTGGAAAAGGCTTGGAGAGGAGCAATCCCATGCTTGCTGAAATAAAAGGATTAAACGAAGAGTGTGGCGTTTTCGGCATTTGGGGTCATCCTAATGCAGCTGAAATCACCTATTATGGTTTGCATAGCCTTCAGCATCGCGGTCAAGAAGGTGCTGGCATGGTTGTCACAGATGGTGAGATCCTTAGGGGGCTAAAAGGGGAAGGGCTTGTAACGGAAGTTTTTACTTCCGATGCAATGAAAGATATCAAGGGGAAGGCTGCCATTGGCCATGTTCGTTATGCCACGGCTGGTGGAGGCGGCTACGAAAATGTTCAGCCTCTTCTTTTTCACTCCCAAAGCGGAAGTTTAGCACTTGCTCATAACGGAAACCTAGTCAATGCTACTGCTTTAAAGCACCAACTAGAGACGCAAGGCAGTATTTTTCAAACGAGCTCTGACACCGAAGTATTAGCACACTTAATTAAGCGCAGCGGCTTTTCTTTAATGAAGGACCGTGTCAAAAATGCATTAACGATGTTAAAAGGAGCGTATGCTTTTTTAATCATGACGGAAACGGAGCTCATGGTGGCCTTAGATCCGCATGGATTACGTCCTTTGTCGATCGGTAGATTAGGAGATGCCTATGTGTTGGCATCTGAAACTTGTGCTCTTGATATTGTCGGAGCGGAATTTGAACGAGACGTACTTCCGGGCGAACTCGTCATCATTGACGATGAAGGGATCCGTTCCGAAATGTACTCTTATAACACAACAAAAGCAATGTGCACGATGGAATATGTTTATTTTTCAAGACCAGATAGTAATATTCACGGCGTCAACGTTCATACAGCCCGTAAAAATTTAGGTAAGCGTCTGGCAATGGAAGCGCCAATCGAAGCAGATGTGGTGACCGGTGTGCCCGATTCCAGTATCTCCGCAGCGATCGGCTATGCAGAAGCGTCAGGTATTCCATATGAAATGGGCTTAATCAAAAATCGTTATGTGGGCAGAACCTTTATCCAGCCTTCTCAATCATTGCGGGAACAAGGTGTCAAAATGAAGCTGTCGCCTGTTCGCGGAGTTGTGGAAGGTAAAAGAGTGATTATGGTGGATGATTCGATTGTACGCGGTACAACGAGTAAGAGAATTGTGAGGATGTTGAAGGAAGCAGGCGCAACGGAAGTTCATGTGGTCATCAGTTCACCTCCGATTCAAAATCCTTGTTTCTATGGAATCGACACTTCTACACGCGAGGAGTTAATTGCCTCGAATCACTCGGTTGAAGAAATTCGCCAATTAATTGAAGCCGATTCCCTTACCTTTTTATCGGTAGAAGGAATGGTGGAAGCCATTGGCCGCCAGGAAGAAGGCGAAACACGCGGGTCCTGTCTAGCCTGCTTTACAGGGAAGTACCCAACAGAGATTTATCCGGAAAGTTTACAAGCTTTTCAAAAATGCTAAATGGGTTGGCACCGCCAGCCCCTTTTTTAAAAATAATTGAAGTCGTCGGGCTCAATTGTGACAAAGTTAGTAATATTGCTAAATTAGTCAGATAAAACGCTAAAAGAGTCAGATAAAACATCAAATTAGTCAGATAAAACATGAAAAGCATCAGATATCTCTTTTAAAAAATGAGTCAGACGTTCTTAGCCGGTTGATAAAACTCGATTCTCGGTTGATAAATCCTTAAAAGCGGTTGATAAAACCCGAAAATCGGTTGATAAACCACAAAAGCCGGTTGATAAACCATACTTTCACCCCTAAAAAGGAGGTCATTAAAGATGTCCAATGCCTATAAACAAGCTGGTGTTGATATAGAAGCAGGCTATGAAGCGGTAAACCGAATGAAAAAGCATGTGAAAAGAACCGTACGCCCTGAAGTAATGGGTGGACTTGGCGGATTTGGAGGCATGTTTGACCTATCAGCATGCGGCTTAAAGGAACCCGTTCTTGTTTCTGGTACAGACGGAGTGGGAACAAAGCTGAAGCTTGCCTTCGAAATGGATCGCCATGATACGGTTGGCATTGATTTGGTTGCGATGTGTGTAAATGATATTGTCGTACAGGGTGCAGAACCGCTGTATTTTTTAGATTATATTGCATGTGGTAAAGCGGAGCCAGCCAAAATTGAGTCCATTGTAAAAGGGATTTCGGAAGGCTGTGTTCAAGCAGGATGTTCGTTAATTGGCGGTGAAACAGCTGAAATGCCTGGCATGTATCAGGATGGTGAATATGATTTAGCTGGTTATGTAACCGGAGCTTGCGAGAAATCGAAACTTATTACCGGTAATGAAATTAAGGCAGGAAATGTACTTATTGGCTTAGCTTCAAGCGGTGTTCATAGTAATGGTTATTCACTTGTTCGAAAAATAATCGAGACCAATCAGCTTTCCTTAACCGATTTTTCAGAAGAACTAAGTGCGCCTCTTGGAGATGTACTTTTAACACCGACAAAAATTTATGTAAAATCGATCCTTCATTTACTAAAAACATTCAAAATGAACGGTATGGCTCATATTACTGGCGGAGGATTTATTGAAAATATCCCGCGTATGCTTCCTGAAGGTTTAGGGGTGGAAATGAAGGAAGGTAGCTGGCCAATTTTGCCGATTTTCCAATACCTACAAGAAAAGGGTCAACTAGACCGTATGGAAATGTACAATATTTTTAATATGGGAATTGGCTTTGTGCTTGCAGTTGATGCAGAACTTGCCGAGCCCATCATGACTGCTTTACATGAACTTGGTGAACAAGCATTTGAAATAGGGGTAGTATCAGAAGAAACAGGAGTAGAATTCGTCGCTCCCAAAGAGGTTCATGTATGATAAAAATAGCTATTTTTGCCTCAGGCAGTGGAAGTAATTTTCAGGCCATCATTGACAATATCCAATCTGGTTCTTTAGAGGCAGAGGTTGCGTTATTGGTATGTGATCGACCAGGTGCGTTTGTTACAGAAAGAGCAAAGCAGCACAGTATTCCTGCATTATCGATTGCTCCTAAAAATTACCCTAGTAAGGTAGAATATGAAGAGTCTATTTTAAAAGAGCTGCAAGAGAAAGAGGTAGAATTTATCGTTCTTGCCGGCTATATGAGATTAATTGGTTCTACCCTTTTGAAGGTATATGAAGGAAAAATCGTGAATATCCATCCATCCCTACTACCTGCTTTTCCTGGAAAAGATGCCATCGGTCAAGCAATCGCTGCAAACGTGAAAATCAGTGGTGTAACGGTTCACTATGTGGATGCCGGAATGGATACCGGACCAATCATCGAGCAAGCAACGGTTTTTTTATCAGAAAATGAAACAACAGAATCACTCCAAAAGAAAATTCATGAAGTAGAACATCAACTTTATCCTACTGTCTTACAACATCTTTTTAACAAACTGGAGGAAAAAAAGGATGAGCAAAAAGCGAGCACTTATTAGTGTATCCGATAAATTTGGAATTGTAGAATTTGCTAGAGGTTTAGTAGAGCTTGGCTTTGAAATCATTTCCACAGGTGGAACGAAGAAGTCATTACTAGAAAATGGCGTGCCTGTTATGGGAATTAGTGAGGTTACTCATTTTCCTGAGATTTTAGAAGGCCGTGTTAAAACTTTGCATCCATCGATTCATGGTGGCTTACTGGCTAAGCGTAATGATGAAGGTCACCAAAAGCAATTGCAAGATCATGAGATTGACCTCATTGATATCGTTTGTGTCAATCTTTATCCATTTAAAGAAACGATTTCAAAACCTGACGTAACGGTAGAGGATGCGATTGAAAATATTGATATCGGCGGTCCTACGATGCTTCGTGCTTCTGCTAAAAATCATGAATACGTTACGGTTGTTGTGGATCCTCAAGATTACGATGTCGTTCTAGCGGAGTTAAAGCAAACGGGAGTTACAACGAAAGAAACACGTCGCCGTCTAGCTGCTAAGGTATTCAGACATACAGCAGCTTATGATGCACTTATTGCTGAATATATGACAGAGCTTGTACAAGAGGAAACTCCAGAAAAATTAACGGTTACTTATGAATTAAAGCAAAGTCTTCGTTATGGTGAAAACCCGCATCAAAAGGCTAACTTTTACCGTAAGCCATTAGGGAAGGAGTTTTCCATTGCTTATGCAGAGCAGCTGCATGGGAAAGAGCTTTCTTATAACAATATTAATGACACGGATGCAGCTCTTCAAATTATTAAGGAATTTAAAGAACCAGCGGCAGTTGCGGTCAAGCATATGAATCCTTGCGGTGTCGGTACAGGTGAAACCATTTTAGCCGCTTTTGATAAGGCATTTGAAGCAGATCCAGTATCGATTTTTGGAGGAATTATTGCTTTAAATCGTGAAGTGGAGGCTCAAACCGCAACAAAGCTTCATGAAATCTTTCTTGAGATCATTATTGCCCCTTCTTTTTCTACTGAGGCGCTTGAAATTTTACAAGCGAAAAAGAACTTACGTTTATTAACGATTCCATTTGACGTGGAAGCAAACCGTGAAAAGAAAATTGTTTCCGTTCAAGGTGGCTTACTCGTCCAAGAGGAAGATTACTTTACATTAGAAAATGCAGAGCAACGTGTGGTAACGAAAAGAGAGCCAACTGCAGAAGAGTGGAAAGCTTTAAAGCTAGGTTGGAAGGTTGTGAAGCATGTGAAATCGAATGCCATCGTTCTTGCTAATGAAGATATGACGGTTGGAATTGGTGCCGGACAAATGAATCGTGTCGGTGCTGCTAATATTGCGATTGAGCAAGCTGGAGAAAAAGCAACAGGTGCCATTATGGCATCAGATGCCTTCTTCCCAATGGATGATACTGTAGAAGCAGCAGCAAAAGCGGGGGTAACAGCCATCATTCAACCGGGCGGAAGCATTCGTGATGAAGATTCGATTAAAAAAGCAGATGAATATGGCATCGCTATGGTGTTTACGGGAGTAAGACATTTCAAACATTAAAATAGTGGGGTGTTCGGCTTGAAAGTTCTAGTCATAGGAAGAGGCGGCCGTGAGCATGCCATTTGTCATAAATTTTCTAAAAGTGCCATGGTGGAAAAAGTATTTGTTGCACCAGGCAATCTAGGCATGAGTGATGTAGCAGAACTAGTAGGTATTGATGAAACGAATCATGCTGAACTTGTTCAATTTGCTAAAGAAAATGGGATTGGATTAACCTTTGTTGGTCCTGAAATGCCGCTGCTTGCTGGCCTGGCAGACTTATTTTTGGCCGAGGGGCTAAAAGTGTTTGGCCCTTCTCAAAAAGCAGCATTAATTGAAGGCAGCAAATCATTTGCCAAAGATTTAATGAAAAAATACAGCATTCCAACAGCCTGCTATGAGGTGTTTTCGGACTATTCTTCAGCTGCTCAATATGTGGAAGAAAAGGGTGCCCCGATTGTCATTAAAGCCGATGGACTTGCTGCAGGTAAGGGTGTTGTAGTGGCAATGACAAAGGAAGAGGCACTTGAAGCTTTAAGAGAGATGTTGATGGAACAAAAGTTTGGGTCTTCTTCAGCTTCCGTTGTCATCGAAGAATTTTTACAAGGGGAAGAATTTTCTCTGATGGCGTTTGTGAATGGTCATCAAGTTACTCCATTAGAGATTGCTCAGGATCATAAACGTGCCTTTGATAACGATTTAGGCCCAAATACGGGTGGTATGGGTGCGTATTCACCTGTTCCGCAAATACCGAGTGAAGCAGTAAATATGGCCATAGAAAAAATACTGAAGCCAACAGCTGCAGCATTAGTTCAAGAAGATAGAAGTTTTTGCGGAGTGCTTTACGCCGGTTTAATTTTAACTTCGGATGGTCCTAAAGTCATTGAATTTAATGCTCGTTTTGGAGACCCGGAGACCCAGGTTATCCTGCCAAGAATGAATTCAGATCTTTTAGAGGTTCTTTTACACGTGTTGGATGGTAAAGCTGTGACTATTGATTGGGACCCTTCGCCTGTGGTAGGAGTAGTGTTAGCGGCTAAAGGCTATCCGGGAGAATTAGTTTCCAAAGGTGAAACATTTACTATTCCTAGCTTAGAAAATGATATACAAATGTATCATGCAGGAACAAACCAATCTTCAGAGGGCAGCTGGATCATCAATGGAGGCCGTGTCATTTTGGCTGCAGCAAAAGGAAGCACTTTGCCTGAGGCCCAGCAAGCCGTTTATCAGTATTTAGCCCAAACCGAATGGAATGGCTTATTTTACAGAAACGATATTGGCCAAAAAGCTATCGCGCACGTCTCCGTGACTTCCTAATATACACATAAGAAATAGCGACAATACCGCCAATCAGCGAAATAAGAACAAAAGACATATCAGAAATATACTCCCAGAACATAAAATCATCACTCCTAAATAATTTAATCCTTTAAAGCACTGGGGGTCAGACCCCCGGTGCTTTAAATTGTTAAAGCGGTGGTGAATAAATATTAGCTTGATTAGCTTGGGTTGTAAGGCAGGATGTTGTTGGTTTTATTTTGATTGCCGTCACCGTCGTTTTTATCTTGCATGCGTTCGCAAACATCGGTAAGCGGGCAATAGCGTAAAATACCCTCCCCGACTTTCATTGCCCCCATAAGGGCCATAAATAAATAAGAATCTCTCCATGGGTGTTTCACTAGTTTAGAGGTACTCCAAGCCAAAACGGTTAATCCGCAAGTAATACGTATTAAAGCGTTGATAATACCGATATTTGGTTTAACATTCATTTTTAACTCTCCTTTCAAAATTTTTTACAATTTCATTCCAACTCTTTAGTGCGTTAAACGGTAAAATATGTTACGATAATTAACATGAATGAAAGTGCTTACATTTAACAGACCATATACTAAATAGATATCCTACAACGAGAGGAGAGAATGTTATGCTAGAGCAGCGGTATCGATGGAAAAATAAACAAATTCGCGAGCACATTGCTGTGCTGGACGGTACACTTGCTCCAACCATGCTATTAAAAAATGCCAAATACTTAAATCAAGTTTTTCGCCAATGGATGCGAGCGAATATTTGGATTTATGATGATCGAATTGTGTACGTGGGAGAAAAGCTCCCCGAAAATGTACAAGGCTGCGAAGTAGTAGATTGTACAAATGAATGTTTAGTTCCGGGATATATTGAACCCCATGCACATCCTTTTCAACTATATAATCCCCAATCCTTTGCCAAATATGCATCACAGTACGGGACAACAACCTTAATCAATGATAATATGGCTTTGGTATTACAATTAGATAAAAAGGAAGCGTTTTCACTCTTGGGTGAATTACGAAATAATCCCGTCACCATGTATTGGTGGTGCCGTTTTGATGGACAAACAGAAGTCATAGATGAGGAAAGCCTTTTTTCCCATAGTAATGTGAAATCATGGTTAGAGCATGATGCGGTTTTACAAGGGGGAGAACTCACAGGCTGGCCGAAGCTATTAGCTGGCGACGATATGATGCTTCATTGGATACAAGAAACGAAGCGGATGAGAAAGCAAATCGAGGGTCATTTTCCAGGTGCATCAGAAAAAACATTAGCCAAAATGATGTTATTTGGTGCTGATTGTGACCATGAATCGATGACAGGCCAAGATATATTTAATCGATTAATGCAAGGGTATACCGTTTCTCTTCGTTATTCATCGATTCGTCCAGATTTGCCATTTTTATTAGACGAAATGAAACGAATGAACATAACGGCTTATGACAAAATGATTTTTACAACAGATGGTTCTTCTGCCTCTTTCCATGAACAGGGAGTTATTGATCATATGATTCGAATGGCGATTGAAAAAGGAGTCCCATTGATTGATGCCTACAATATGGGAACCATTAATATTGCCCGCTATTACAATATCGAATACCTTCACGGAAATATTGCAACTGGACGTGTAGCCAATATCAATTTCTTAGAAGATGAGATGAATCCAACTCCAAAATCAGTACTGGCTAAAGGACGTTGGGTGAAGAAGGATGGAATGGCCATTACGGATCCAATGGATGCTATTCAATGGGACAAACATGGGTTTAAACCACTTCAATTGGATTGGGATTTAACGCTTGATGATATGCAGTTCTCCATGCCTTTTGGAATTCAGATGGAAAATGCCGTTATCACAAAGCCATATTCCATTAACATTGATTTATCCCCAGATGTATTAGCGGATACACATGATGAAAGTTATTTTATGCTGGTGGATCGACATGGGAAATGGCGAATTAATACAATGTTAAAAGGCTTTGCAAACCGAGTTTCCGGATTAGCAAGTTCTTTTTCGAACACAGGAGACTTAATATTAATTGGAAAAAGTAAGCAAGATATGATAAAGGCGTTTCAGCGATTGAAGGAAATGGGTGGCGGAATCGTACTTGTTGAAAATAACGAAATTCTAGCAGAAATACCTTTACCACTTGCAGGCGTAATGTCCGACTTACCGGTAGAAGACATTATTGAACGTGAAAAACTACTCCTTGTCCATTTACAAGAGAGAGGCTATCATTTCAGTGATCCTATTTATTCCTTATTATTCTTTTCATCAACGCATTTACCATATATTCGAATCACACAACAGGGGATCTATGATGTCATGAATAAAATGATACTCTTTCCATCGATAATGCGTTAAAATATAAAAGTAAATTAAAAAACGGAAGTGTTTTCCAAACTAAATCAACTAACCAAAGACTGAGACAACATGTGAGTAAACCGACACCGGTTAAAATAGGGGGAGTTTACTTTTGAAGCATATTAGATGGATAGCAATAGGACTAGCATTAGTTGCGCTTATGGCTGGTTGTACAAAAGAGGAACAAACTTCAAAGCCAGTCAAAGAACAACCAAAGCAAGAGGAACCAAAGCAAACGGAACCGGAACAAGAAAAGGAATATCCTTATACGTATCCTTTGACTGGAATAGGTTCAGATGTAGAAGTGGATGACCGAGCTGTGGCTGTGATGATTAATAACCATCCAAAAGCAAGGCCGCAATCTGGAATCCAAAAGGCAGATTTGGTTTATGAACTTCTTGCTGAAGGCGATGTGACAAGATTTCTTGCCGTTTTTCAAAGTGAAAAACCTGAAAGAATTGGTCCTGTTAGAAGTGCAAGAGATTATTATATCGAGCTTGCAAAGGGTTTGAAAGGTCTTTATGTTGCGCATGGGTACAGCCCTGAAGCCAAACAAATGCTTCAATCAGGTTATATTGATAACCTAAATGGCATGCAATATGACGGAACTCTGTTCAAACGCTCAAAGGACAGAAAGGCACCACATAATTCCTATATCAGTTATGAGAATATCTTGAAGGGTGCCGAAAAGAATAACATTTCGATGAAGGGCCAACCACCAGCCTACCATTTTTACAAAAAAGAAGATTTAGCTAATTTACAAGGAAAAGAGGCTAAGTCGATTATGGTGTCTTATTTTTCAAGTGATTTATTTAATGTCATCTACCAATATGATGACTCATTAGAAAAATATAAACGCTTTTCGAACGGTGAACAAACTATTGATTTCGACAGCAAGGATCCGGTCCTTTTAGATAATATCTTTATTGTAGAAATGCAGCATAAATTTATTGATTCATATGGTCGTAGGGAAATTAATCTCACTTCAGGTGGAAAAGGCTATCTACTTCAAAAAGGAAAATTAAAAGAAGTTACATGGAAAAATGTGGACGGGCTAATCGTTCCGTTTGAAAATGATGTAGAAGCATTAATGGTACCTGGAAAGACATGGATTAATGTCATTCCAACTGACCAAGGACTTCAAAAATCAATATCAATCGAAAATAATTAATTCATATTAAAGGGGTAAAGTATATGCAAATTGATAAATTAAGAGGAAAAGAACTAGATCAATTATTTAAGGCAATTTTATCGCTTAAAGATCTAGATGAATGCTATCGATTTTTCGATGATTTAGCAACCATTAATGAAATTCAATCATTAGCACAGCGTTTAGAAGTGGCACGTATGCTTCGTGAAGGAAAGACCTATCATAAAATTGAAACAGAAACAGGAGCAAGTACAGCAACGATTTCACGTGTAAAGCGTTGTTTAAACTATGGTAATGATGCCTATGAAATGGCATTAGACCGTATTAAAGAAGAACAAACAACAGCAACTGAGGAATAATAAGTCAATAAAGGCTGGCTACTTAATGAGGTAGCTAGCTTTTTTTTGAATTTGTTTCGATTAAATATCACCTGTCCTCATGATGGACAATTTTTGAGAAGAAGTCGAGTAGTTTTGTCCATCATCGAGTTAATGATGGACATTTTTAAAAAGAAAGCGAATGGTTTTGTCCATCATCGAATTAATGATGGACATTTTTAAAAAGAAAGCGAATGGTTTTGTCCATCATCGAATTAATGATGGACATTTTTAAAAAGAAAGCGAGTGGTTTTGTCCATCATCGAGTTAATGATGGACATTTTTAAAAAGAAAGCGAATGGTTTTGTCCATCATCGAGTTAATGATGGACATTTTTAAAAAGAAAGCGAGTAGTTTTGTCCATCGTCGAGTACATGATGGACAATTTTAAAAAGAAGTCGAATGGTTTTGTCCATCATCGAATTAATGATGGCCAATTTTGAGTGAAGAAGGCATGTAGTTTTGCCCATCAAGAGATTGGAATTTCTTTAATCTTGTCATTATTAATAGAAACTATTTATGAAAGTGATTCTTCAATAAATGGTACATTTTTACTTCTGTTTGTTTTTGTTTGTCCTCTGTACAAATGCTATAATGGTTGAATGGAATAATGTGAAATGTTTTTCCCATGCTTTTGATAAAAGTAGCTATCCATTACTTTTATAAAAGATGAGTGGGATTTGATAGGAGGCGTAACGTATGTACGATGTACGTGAATGGCGTCATGTATTTAAACTAGACCCGAATAAAGAGATAACAGATGAAACCCTAGAGAAAATTTGTGAATCTGGAACAGATGCGGTTATGGTTGGGGGAACAGACGGTGTCACATTAGAGGCTGTATTAGATTTAATGGCTAGAATTCGCAGATATACCGTCCCTTGTGTGTATGAAATTTCTTCGAACGATACGATTTCTCCTGGTTTTGATCTTTATTTTATTCCCACTGTTTTAAACAGTCGGGATCCAAAATGGATTGTGGGGCTTCATCATGAAGCATTAAAGGAATATGGGGAGTTAATGGATTGGGAAGAAACATTGATGGAGGGCTATTGTATTTTAAATGCGGATTGCAAAGCTGCTCAATACACAGATGCCAATACAGAACTCAATGAGGAAGATGTGCTTGCTTATGCACGTATGGCAGAAAAAATGTTCCAGCTGCCCATCTTTTATTTAGAATATAGCGGTTCATATGGTAAACCTGAATTGGTATCCCAAGTTAAAAATGTTCTCGAAAAAACGACCCTTTTTTATGGTGGAGGCATTGATTCAGCCGAAAAGGCAAAGGAAATGTCAGCACATGCAGATGTCGTGGTAGTAGGGAATGTGATTTATGATCATTTGGAAGAAGCGTTAAAAACGGTACAAGCCGTAAAAGAAATGGTTTGATTGTCCCGTAAGAAATAGGTAAAATATAAATAAGAACATACGTTTGTATATGGCGGTGATGGAGAAATGCAATTTTTGACGGAACGTTTATTAAATGGTTTAAACCCGGAGCAACAAAATGCAGTAAAAACAACAGAAGGTCCCTTATTACTGATGGCTGGGGCCGGTAGTGGTAAAACAAGAGTGTTGACTCATCGAATTGGTTATTTAATGGTTGAAAAGGGAGTCAATCCTTACAATATTTTAGCTATTACGTTTACCAATAAAGCAGCCCGTGAAATGAGGGAAAGAATTCAGAACGTGATGGGCGGAGCGGCAGACGATATTTGGATTTCGACGTTCCACTCCATGTGTGTAAGAATTTTACGACGCGACATCGATCGAATCGGTTTCAATCGTAACTTTACGATATTAGATACGACCGATCAGCAGTCCGTCATAAAAGGAATTTTAAAAGATAAAAATATCGATCCGAAAAAATTTGATCCAAGAGCCCTGCTCGGTTCGATCAGCAGTGCAAAAAATGAATTATTGGATACAGAAGAATATGCCAAACAGGCCGGCGGTTATTTTGACCAGGTTGTAAGTGATGTTTACACAGAATATCAAAAACGTCTGCGTAAAAATCAAGCCTTAGATTTTGATGATCTTATTATGATGACGATCCAGCTATTTAATAGAGTCCCAGAGGTTTTGGAATATTATCAGCGAAAGTTTCAGTATATTCATGTCGATGAGTATCAGGATACCAACCGTGCACAATATATGCTGGTGAAAATGATGGCTAGCCGTTTTAAAAATTTATGTGTTGTCGGGGACTCAGACCAATCTATCTATCGCTGGCGTGGTGCTGACATCGCGAATATCTTATCCTTTGAAAAAGACTATCCAAATGCCAATGTGATTCTCCTCGAGCAAAACTACCGTTCCACCAAAAGAATCCTTTTAGCGGCAAATAAAGTAATAGAAAACAATCTAAATCGCAAGGCAAAGAATTTATGGACCGAAAATCCCGAAGGAAACAAAATCTCTTATTACCGTGCCGATAGTGAGCAAGGGGAAGCGCAGTTTGTTATTGGTAAAATTAAAGAGCTAGTCGATTCAGGTAAAAGAAAGGCATCTGAAATCGCCATTCTTTATCGTACAAATGCCCAGTCCCGTGTAATGGAAGAATCATTGCTGAAGTCGAATATTGAGTATTCGATTGTCGGAGGGATCAAGTTCTATGACCGTAAAGAAATTAAGGATATTTTAGCTTATTTACGCTTAATAGCGAATCCAGATGACGATATTAGCTTACAGCGTATCATTAATGTTCCAAAACGTGGTGTTGGTTCAAGCTCAGTTGATAAAATTGCTAACTTCGCTTTGATGCACGATATTTCCATGTTCCAAGCATTAGATTCGATTGAATTAATCGGTCTTAGCCCTAAAATAACAAAGGCATGCAGAGAATTTCGTAATTTAATACATCAATATACTCAGCAACAAGAGTTTTTATCGGTTACAGAGCTTGTGGAAGAAGTATTGGATAAATCAGGCTATCGTGAAATGCTAAAGGCTGAGAAAACGATTGAAGCACAAAGTCGTCTTGAAAACTTAGAGGAATTATTATCTGTTACCAAGAACTTTGAAGAAGTAAACGAAGATAAAAGCTTAGTTGCCTTTTTAACGGATTTAGCACTTGTTGCTGATATTGACCGTTTGGATGAAGAAGGTCAGCCTGCTGATTCAGTTGTTTTAATGACTCTGCATTCTGCCAAAGGACTTGAGTTCCCTGTTGTGTTTTTAATAGGACTGGAGGAAGGGGTCTTCCCTCATTCACGCTCCCTTATGGAAGAGGCAGAAATGGAAGAAGAACGCCGTTTAGCTTATGTTGGCATTACACGTGCGGAAAATGACCTATATATAACAAATGCGCAAATGCGTACCCTTTTTGGACGAACAAGCATGAATCCTGCTTCACGATTCATTAAGGAAATTCCAGTGGATTTAATCGAGCCATACCAACCGCAAAACCGAATGGCAAGCATTGGAAGTGTCAGTGGTGGGTTTGCTCAAGCCAGTCGTCAGACAACTATGATGCCAGGAGTGCGAAAGCCTGCTGTGACAAGACCCGCTGCACAGTCTACAGGTGGAGAAGACTTTGATTGGCGTGTTGGTGATAAGGCGGAACACGGCAAATGGGGTATCGGAACCGTTGTAAGTGTAAAAGGTGAGGGTGAAGGAAAAGAGCTTGATATTGCTTTTCCAAGTCCTGTTGGGATTAAACGTTTATTAGCGAAATTCGCACCAATTAAGAAAGCTTAAAATCTCTTTGGTAAGGGGACTGCCTGAATGGATGTAAAACTAGCAGAATCTCGTATAAAAGAATTACAAAATTTGTTGAATCAATATAACTATGAGTACCATGTATTAGACAAGCCAAGTGTACCGGATGCGGAATATGATCAGTTATTAAAAGAACTAGTCGCTTTAGAGGAACAATTCCCAGCATTCAAAACAACAGATTCTCCTACCCAAAGGGTGGGAGGGGCAGTGTTAGATGCCTTTAAAAAAGTCGAACACCGCACACCAATGCTGAGTTTAGGCAATGCTTTTAATGAAACAGATTTAAAGGATTTTGACCGTCGTGTCCGTCAAAGTGTTGGTGGTGATATTGCTTACGTTTGTGAATTGAAAATCGATGGACTGGCTGTTTCCCTTCGCTATGAAAATGGTCTATTTATCCAAGGCGCTACACGTGGAGATGGCACGATTGGCGAAGATATAACAGCCAATTTAAAAACGATCAAATCTATCCCATTAAGGCTATCCGAAGCAGTTACCATAGAGGTGCGCGGTGAGGCTTTTATGCCGAAAAAATCATTTGAAGCGTTAAACGCCATGAAGGAAGAAAATGGGGAAGAGCCATTTGCTAACCCAAGAAATGCAGCAGCCGGCTCTTTGCGCCAGCTTGACCCTAAAATAGCCGCTTCAAGAAATTTGGACTTATTTTTATATTCGATAGCAGATGTAGGAGCAACTGGAGTTACTTCTCACAGCCAAGGCCTTGACTATTTAGAAAAACTTGGTTTTAAAACGAACCAAGAACGCCGCAGATTTACAACGATTGAGGAAGTCATTGAATTTGTACAAGGCTGGACGGAAAAAAGACCACATCTTCCTTATGAAATCGATGGAATGGTGATCAAGGTCGATTCCCTTGACCAACAGGAAGAACTTGGGACTACAGCCAAAAGTCCAAGATGGGCCATAGCGTATAAGTTCCCTGCAGAAGAAGTGGTAACGATCCTTAAGGATATTGAATTAAGTGTAGGGCGAACAGGAGTAATCACGCCAACAGCTATTTTAGAGCCTGTTCGGGTAGCGGGAACAACTGTTCAAAGAGCTTCCTTGCATAATGAAGACTTAATACGCGAAAAGGACATCAAAATTGGTGACTATGTCGTGATTAAAAAAGCAGGGGATATTATCCCGGAAGTAGTAAATGTTCTGCCTGAACGAAGAACGGGAGAAGAAAAAGACTTCCATATGCCGACGCACTGTCCGGAATGTGAAAGTGAACTAGTCCGGCTTGAAGAAGAGGTTGCCTTACGCTGTATCAATCCTAAATGTCCTGCCCAGATTCGTGAAGGCTTAATTCATTTTGTCTCTCGAGATGCCATGAACATTGATGGTTTAGGTGAAAAGGTGATTAGTCAGCTTTTTCAAGAAAAATTAATAGAAGATGTAGCAGACATATTTAAATTAACAAAAGAGCAGCTCCTTGGATTAGAGCGTATGGGTGAAAAGTCCGTTACGAACCTATTAACTGCCATTGAAGCTTCCAAACAAAATTCACTAGAAAAGCTGCTATTTGGCTTAGGGATTCGTCATGTTGGTGCAAAGGCTGCAAAAACATTGGCTCAACAATTTGAAACGATGAACCGTCTTTCTCAAGCAACTAGGGATGAATTGACAGCCATTAACGAAATTGGAGAAAAAATGGCTGACTCCATCTTTACCTATTTTGAAAATGAAGAGGTTCATGAATTACTAGAAGAACTAGTGGAAGCCGGAGTGAATATGGAATACAAAGGTCCAAAACCAGTGTCAGTAGCGGATTCGGATTCCTTCTTTGCTGGAAAAACCGTTGTTTTAACGGGCAAGCTAGAGCAGCTATCTCGTAATGAAGCAAAAGATCGATTAGAAGCATTAGGAGCAAAGGTAGCTGGCAGTGTAAGTAAAAAGACAGATTTAGTTATTGCTGGAGAGGAAGCCGGCTCTAAGCTGACAAAAGCCCAAGAGTTAGGCATAGAAGTATGGAGCGAGGAGAAAATGCTCTTAGAATTAGAAAAATAAGAGGTGGGAATCTGTGAGACTTTTCTACATGGTTCTACTGTCCCTCTTTCTGTTGCTAGGCGGTTGTGCACCTAATTTTAATAAGCAACAGGAAGTGGTTCAAGAAAAGAATGACTCAAAAAAAGAGAAAGCGATCATACCGAAGTATAAAATCTCTGATCAGTATTATCGGACGATTCTTCCTTTTGAACCAAGTAAAGCTCGAGGGTTGGTCGTTTATAATTTAAATACCCGAAATGATATAACAGAGTTTGAAACGGGTTTAATGAGGTTAGCTCAGCAAGCCTTTAATCCGGATCAATACTTATTTCAGGAAGGGCAAGCGTTAGATAGTAAGGAAGTGAGCCTTTGGTTAAACCGAAAGTTTACTCCAGCCCAGTTAAAAGAAGAGAATTTAACAGAGGCGGAGAACATTGGTTTAAATCCAGTTTTAGAAGAAAAAGGCGATCTCAAAGAACAGAATATTAAAAGTCCGATATATTTAGCGCACATCCTGGAGCATAACTATTTAATTAAAAATGAGAATGATACCGTTCAGCTTGGTGGGGTCGTCATAGGCTTGGCCTTAAACTCTATTCATTACTATCAAACGGTACAATACGGTCCAACCTATGAAAAGAAGATTGCTAAGGATGTTATGGATAAAGAAGGTAAGAAAATCGCAGCAGAGGTTGTAAGAAGATTACGAAGCAAGTCTGGATTAAAGGATGTCCCAATTATGGTGGCTCTTTTTGAACAACAAAGTAAGTCATCTGTTGTACCAGGCAACTTCTATACCTACACGGTTGTAGATAAGGGCTCTTCCAATATTAATAAATGGGAAAAGGTAAATGAAAAGTATTATTTATTCCCGTCAAACGAAGCAACCGATGCTCATCGTGATGATGTAACATCATTCTTAAATTTCAAACAGGATGTGGAAAAATATTTTCCGAATTTTACAGGGGTTATAGGAAAAGCATTTTATAATGGTGACCAACTGCAAGATTTAAAAATAAACATTCCAATCCAATTCTATGGAAAAGCAGAAGCCATCGGGTTTACACAATATGTAACAGGACTCGTGATGGAGCACTTTCCAAACTATATTTCAGTTGAAGTTAACATAACCTCCGTAAGCGGGGCCGAAGCACTTATCGTCCGTAAAGCCGACCAAGACGAACCATTTGTTCATATTTATGAGTAAGGTAACAATAAGATGGAGCCTGACGAAGTTTATTCGTTAGGTTCTTTTTGTTTTTTGAAAATTCAAAAGGATTTGCAATTCATTGAAGCACTGTCATATATCATGATAAAATGAAAAAGGTTGAAAACGTTTTATACATAGGAGGCGTTAAAAGAATGGTACAACCTTACAAACATGAGCCATTTACTAACTTTGCGGACGAAACAAATCGCAATGATTATTTAAAAGGCTTAGAAACAGTAAAAAGCTATTTAGGTCAAGATTATCCATTGGTGATCGGTGGAGAGTATATTACAACTGAAGAAAAAATTGCTTCATATAATCCAAGTAATAAAGAAGAATTAATTGGACGTGTTTCAAAAGCAAATCGCGAGCTAGCTGAACAAGCGATGCAAGCAGCGGTTGAAGCGTTTAAAACATGGAAAAAGGTAAAGCCGGAAACACGTGCTGATGTGTTATTTAAAGCAGCTGCGATTATTCGTCGTCGTAAGCACGAATTCTCTGCTCTATTAACAAAAGAAGCAGGAAAGCCTTGGAATGAAGCAGATGCGGATACTGCAGAAGCAATCGATTTCTTAGAGTTCTATGCTCGTCAAATGCTTAGAATTAAAGACGGTGTACCAGTACAAAGTCGTCCTAATGAATTTAACCGTTATGATTATATTCCATTAGGTGTAGGGATTATCATCTCTCCTTGGAATTTCCCATTAGCAATCATGGCTGGTACTACAGTAGCGGCTATTGTAACAGGAAACACTGTATTATTAAAGCCAGCTTCTACAACGCCAATCGTTGCGGCTAAGTTCGTAGAGGTAATGGAAGAAGCAGGTCTTCCGAAAGGTGTACTAAATTTCGTACCAGGAAGTGGCGCGGAAGTTGGGGACTACTTAGTAGACCATAAAGATACTCGTTTCATCAGCTTCACTGGTTCTCGTGACGTTGGGCTACGCATTTTCGAACGTGCGTCTAAATTAAACGATGGCCAAATTTGGCTAAAGCGAGTTATTGCTGAAATGGGTGGGAAAGACACGATTGTCGTGGATAGCGAAGCAGACCTTGAATTAGCTGCTCAATCCATCGTGGCCTCTGCATTTGGTTTCTCTGGACAAAAATGCTCTGCATGTTCTCGTGCAGTAATCGTAGAAGATGTTTACGACCAAGTATTAAACCGTGTGATTGAAATTACGAAGGAAAAGACAGTTGGTAACCCTGAAATGCAAGAAACATTCACAGGTCCAGTTATTGACCAAAGCTCCTTCAATAAGATTATGGAATACATTGAAATTGGTAAAGGGGAAGGTCGTTTAGTAGCTGGTGGAGAGGGAGATAGCTCAAAAGGTTTCTTCATCCAACCAACTGTCATTGCTGATCTTGATCCGAAAGCTCGCATTATGCAAGAAGAAATCTTTGGACCAGTTGTTGGTATTTGTAAAGCTCGTGACTTTGATCATGCGATTGAAATTGCTAACAACACAGAGTACGGATTAACTGGTGCGGTTATAACAAGCAATCGTGAAAAGATCCAACAAGCTCGCGAAGATTTCCATGTTGGAAACCTTTACTTCAACCGTGGCTGTACAGGAGCAATCGTTGGATACCAACCATTTGGTGGATTCAACATGTCTGGAACAGACTCAAAAGCAGGTGGCCCAGACTACCTAATTCAACACATGCAAGCCAAAACAACATCTGAATTGTTCTAATAAACAATGAGGGGTCTGACCCTTCAGTGCTGTAAAGCACTGGGGGTCAGACCCCTTTTGCGTTAATGCGGTGAAGTGGTGTCGAATTCAGTCGAAGGAAAAGTTTGAAAATTTACAATATATGAGTATCCTTTTCGGTTTTACTGTTATATAATACAAACAAGTAATTTAATCTGTGTTATAACATAGAAATGTAAAGGGAGTGACGAATGGAATGTCCACTCGAACAACTGGCATTGAAGTAATTGGTGAAATGAAGCCTCATTACTCAGAGATTCTCACAGAAGAATCACTGCATTTTGTTGAACAGTTAGAGAGAAAATTTGGAGAAAGAAGACGGGAACTGTTACAGAACAGAAAACAGCGTCAATCCGAAATCAACAATGGGATGCTACCTCATTTTTTGGCTGAAACCGAGGAGATTCGAAAATCAGACTGGGTGATCGCACCGCTGCCAAAGGACTTATTGGATCGTCGAGTTGAAATTACAGGGCCAACTGAAAGAAAAATGATTATAAATGCTCTCAATTCAGGAGCAAAGATTTTTATGGCAGACTGCGAAGATGCCACTTCACCAACTTGGGAAAATGTTGTTGAAGGTCAATTAAATTTGAGGGATGCGGTTAATCGTTCGATTTCATTTGAAAACCCCGATGGAAAAAAATATGAATTGAGAAAAGAAACTGCGGTCTTAATGGTAAGACCTCGTGGATTACATTTAGAAGAAAAACATCTTCTATTGGAAGGAAGACCGATTTCAGGTAGCTTCTTTGATTTTGGCATGTACTTTTTTCACAATGTAAAAAGTTTGCTAGATAAAGAGACTGGCCCGTATTTCTACTTGCCTAAGCTTGAGAGTCATTTAGAAGCAAGACTCTGGAACGATGTATTTATCTATGCCCAAGATGCTTTAGGGGTGACAAAAGGAACTATTAAGGCAACGGTGTTGTTAGAAACAATTATGGCTGCATTTGAAATGAATGAAATTTTATACGAGTTGAAAGAGCATTCTGCCGGCTTAAACTGCGGGCGTTGGGATTATATTTTTAGCTATATAAAAAAACTTCGTGAACAATCCGATGTGATTTTACCTGATCGCTCCCAAGTAACGATGACAGTTCCCTTTATGAGATCTTATTCTCTTTTAACCATTCAAACCTGCCATCGCCGCAATGCACCAGCGATTGGTGGAATGGCTGCTCAAATACCCGTACGTAATAACCCAAAAGCTAACGAGGAAGCCTTTGCAAAGGTTCGTGCGGATAAAGAGCGTGAGGCGCGTGACGGACATGATGGCACGTGGGTAGCTCACCCTGGTCTCGTTCCAGTCGCATTGGAAGTCTTTGAACGTGAAATGAAGGACTCCAACCAAATTCAAACGAAAAAGTTAGAAGATTTACAGGTTACTGAAGCACAGCTATTAGAGGTTCCGGAAGGCACGATAACAGAAGCTGGCGTGAGAATGAATATAAGTGTCGGAATCCAATACGTGGCTTCTTGGCTAAGTGGGCGTGGAGCAGCTCCCATTAATCATTTAATGGAGGATGCTGCTACGGCAGAGATTTCTCGTGCACAGCTATGGCAGTGGATTCGCCATCCGAAGGGGATTTTAGAAGATGGGCGAAAGGTGACAACTGAAATGTACCAACAAATGAAAAGAGAAGAACTTGAAAAAATATCTCAAGAATTGGGCGAAGAAACCTTCCAAAAGGAGCGTTTTCCAGAAGCTGCGGCCTTATTCGATCGCTTGATTTTAGAAGATGAGTTCGCTGAATTTTTAACATTGCTGGGCTATGAAATTTTATAAAAAAATACACTGAAAGTTTTATAAAAAGTAGATTGGTAATTTAAAAGGAGGATTTCACTATGACGGATCGTGTGAAAAAACTGCAAGAAAGCTGGGAATTGAGTGAGCGATGGAAAGGTGTAACAAGACCGTATACTGCTGAAGAAGTTATTAAACTGCGAGGATCAGTAGATATAGAGTATACACTTGCACGCCGCGGGGCTGAAAAACTATGGAAGCTAGTAAATGAAGAAGACTATGTAAATGCATTAGGTGCTTTAACTGGTAATCAAGCGGTTCAACAGGTAAAGGCTGGTTTAAAAGCGATTTATTTGAGTGGGTGGCAAGTGGCTGCTGATGCCAATTTAGCAGGTCAAATGTATCCTGACCAAAGCTTGTATCCAGCAAACAGTGTGCCAAACGTGGTAAAAAAGATCAATCAAGCATTGCAGCGTGCGGATCAAATCCATCATTCGGAGGGAGATGATTCAATTGATTGGTTTGCTCCTATTGTCGCAGATGCAGAAGCTGGCTTTGGCGGGCAGTTAAATGTTTTTGAACTAATGAAATCGATGATTGAAGCAGGGGCAGCAGCGGTTCATTTTGAAGACCAGCTATCCTCTGAAAAAAAATGCGGCCATTTAGGTGGAAAAGTGTTATTGCCAACCCAAACAGCCGTCCGTAATTTAGTTGCGGCCCGTTTAGCTGCAGATGTAATGGGGGTTCCAACATTGGTTGTGGCACGTACAGATGCCAATGCGGCTGATTTAATTACGAGTGATGTTGATCCATATGATGCCCCGTTTATTACAGGTGAACGTACGACAGAAGGATTTTTCCGTGTAAAAGCTGGCTTGGACCAAGCGATTGCTCGTGGTCTTGCATATGCTCCTTATGCTGATTTAGTTTGGTGTGAAACTTCGGAACCTGATTTGGAAGAAGCAAGACGTTTTGCAGAAGCCATTCACGAGAAATTCCCTGATAAACTTTTAGCCTATAACTGTTCACCATCCTTTAACTGGAAGAAGAAACTCGATGATGTAACGATTGAAAAGTTCCAACAGGAGCTTGGAAAAATGGGCTACAAGTTTCAATTCGTTACACTTGCTGGATTCCACGCCTTAAACCATAGTATGTTTGAATTAGCACGTGGTTATAAAGAACGCGGTATGGCAGCATACTCTGAGCTACAGCAAGCCGAATTTGCTAGTGAGGAGCATGGCTACACAGCCACTAGACATCAAAGAGAAGTTGGTACGGGCTACTTTGACCAAGTTTCGATGGTGATATCCGGTGGTACCTCTTCGACAACAGCATTAAAAGGATCCACAGAAGAAGCTCAATTTACCAACCATTAATAGTTTCGGAAGCTGGCTCAAGCATACGGGCCAGTTTTTTTTCATAAAATGAAGAAGGATTTGTGAAAAAGGGAAACGAAATAATAAGAGATATTGTATCGCGGGAGGAAGAAATTTGTTAAGAAGTAAACAACTTGTAGACATTAAAGAATTGCAAAAAATATGTGAGGCAGGAGAGCCCTTCGAATTAAAGCTAAATTGGGATATGTTAGAGACTCGTCCTGAGAATGAAACACATGACCTTTTTCATTATGAAGGGGAGAAGCTTGTAGGTTTTATCGGCTTGTATGGATTTGGAAATAAAGTAGAGCTTTGCGGAATGGTACACCCTGATTACAGAAGAAGAGGTATTTTTACACAGCTTTATAAAAAGGCTGAAGAATTAATGGTAGAACGGAATTATAAACGTATTTTATTAAATGCTCCTTCCAATTCTGAATCAGCAAAGGGATTTTTAAAAACGTTACCTTGCACATATTCTTTTTCTGAGCACCAAATGAAATGGCAGGAAAAAGAATTAGTGAAGCAAGAGGATGTTGTTTTAAGACCATCTACACCAAAAGATGTTGAATTAGAGATTGAATTAGATGTCCGTTGCTTTGGTTTTGAGGAAACAGATGCGAGTGAATATAACCATAACCAGATGAAACTTGTAGATGAATACTTCATGATTGAGGCAGATGGAAAGCCTGTTGGTAAAATGCGTGTTTCGCACACTAACGGAGAGGCATGGATTTATGGATTCGCGGTATTACCCGAGCATCAAGGAAAAGGGATCGGCAGAAAAGCTCTTACTAATGTGGTATTAAAAGAACATAAACAGGGATACCCTGTTTTTCTAGAAGTAGAGGCGAAGAATGCCAATGCCTTAAGGTTATACCAATCCTGCGGGTTTGAAGCCTATCATTCTCAGGATTATTATTTGAAATTATAAACCGTGTATTAAAGGTGTAATGTAAATCGCATTACACCTTTTTGTTTTGTCCTTAAATTTCGATATTAGTATGTTTTTCCTTTTTAAAATAAATACTATAAAAAAAGCAAAAGGAGAACCCAGGATCATGGACCATGAAACAAGATTAACCTCAGCAGAAATCGGAACCTTATGGATATCCATCTACGAGAGCAAAATGTTTATTTGCTTATACAAGTACATGATAAATTCAATAGAGGATGTTGAAATCATATCCATCTTAAAAAAGGACCTTGCTTTTATTGAAGGTTTTTATCAATCGCTTTCCACTATTTTTGAAAATGAGAAGTTGCCTTTGCCAATAGGCTTTACGGATGAAGATGTGAATGAAAATGTCCCTAGACTATGTTCAGACGGCTTTATTCTTTATTTCTTACAGTCCATGTCAAAAGCAGGGATGAGTAAAGATGTGACCGTTCTTGCTTTAGTTACCCGCAAAGATTTAAAAACGTTATTTAAAAAGCACCTTGATCATGCGTATGAAATTTATTTAAAAGTAGAAGAAGTTTTATTAGAGCGTGGACTTTATATTAGATCACCCTATATTCCATCCCCAAATAGTGTGGAATTTGTGAATAGCAATAATTATTTAGGTGGGTTACATATTTTTGGTGAAAAGCGGCCTCTAAATTCAATTGAAATTTCTCACCTATTTATGAATATGGAAGTGAATCTAATTGGTATGATGATTTGCACAGCTTTTAGTCAAGTAGCAAAGGAAACAGATGTCATCAAATATTTGTTGCGTGGAAAAGAACTTTCGAAAGACATATTTAGTACATGCTCAAATATATTAACTGAATCAGAAGTACAAGCACCAGCAACATGGGATGCTGAAATTACAGCATCAACGGTTGCCCCTTTTTCAGATAAACTGATGCTTGCCTTTATTAATATGCTTAGTACGTATGGCCTTGGGTTATATTCGATTTCATCAGCTGCAAGTTTACGTTCTGATATTCAAGGGAAATATGCGGGAATCACAAAGGATGTTGGTGCCTATGCGAAAGATGGCATTGAGTTACTGATTACCAAAGGATGGTTTGAACAACCCCCAACATTACCAGACCGGAACCGCTTGGCAAAGGGATAATAGTTAGATGAGGCATTGGTGAAAAGCCAATGCTTTTTTCACGAAAATACTTCAATCATCATATGTATGAATCAGGCAAATTGGAGGTGGTCATGATGGAACGAGATAAAGTGGATGAGTATTTACAACAGGGGATGTATGGCCCAAAGGAAATTAAACCAGAAGAGAGAAGACGTTTTTTAGGAACATTAAGGGAACGAATTGTCGTAGCTTTAACCATTGCGCAGGTTCGTGAAGGAAAGGTAAACAGTCAGCTTGAAAAGATTATGAAGGAAAATCCGAAAGCGCATGTCTTTTTAAATGGTCAAATAGAGTACACTTCCCTTTCAAAGTTCATACAAATGGCTAAAAAAATAGGGCTTCCTTTTACGATGGTTAATAATAAAGAGGTGGAAACGGATATTGGATTAGTGGTCGCGTATGATTATGCCATAGACAAAGAAGAGATTTTTTTGAAAAATGAACTGAAGAAAAAGGTAAGCTTACAGAAGGGTAATGAAAAAGGGATCTTTTCAAAACTAAAAAAACTATTCTAAGGACCTTAAACAGGGATACGATCTGCACTAGTAATAGGATTATGATATAGTCATAGTAATAAAGTATTCCTGTTTTAAGGTGGTGTTAGAGTGGTCCAGACAAAGAAAAAGCCGATTTTTGTCAAAACGGATATAGAGACAACAATGGACAGGCTTTGGGAATATACTCAAAATCCAGCTATACATACTGAATGGGATGTTCGTTTTACAGAAATTACTTATCTGGAAAAATGCGAAAATAAACCACAACAGTTCCTATATAAAACGAAGATTGGATTTGGAATCGAAATAGCTGGAAAGGGTGAATCAGGTGGACAGAAGATGGATGAAAACGGGGAACGAGTTTCTTCCCTGAAATTTTCGACCGATCATCCTCTTTCACTCATTCAAACCGGAAGAGGCTATTGGAAATATAAACAGAATGGGAAAACGATTGATTTTCTAACACAATATGATTACGATACCCGATTTGGAAAGGTTGGGGAATGGATTGATCACTTACTTTTTCGTCCATTGCTAGGGTGGGCAACCGCATGGAGCTTTGATGCATTAAAACTTTGGTTGGAAAAGGGGTACCATCCGCGTCAATCGATGATAAAAACGGCTACTTATTGGCTCATTTGTTGGGCACTGGCTTTTATATGGATTTATCAAGGACTTGTCCCTAAATTATTATTTCTTCACCCACAAGAAGTAAAAATGACGTCTGCTTTATTTGGAGTTGAAAACAGTCCTTTAGTGGTGAAAGGAGTTGGGGCTCTCGAAATGATTTTTGGTGTTTTATGGATACTTCCGTTTTTAAAACGAAAACTTTTCCTCATTCAGAGCGTACTCATGGTTTGTCTGACCGTTGCCGCCGTCCTCTCAGATATGACCAGTTATTATCATCCCTTTAATCCAATCACACTAAATGTATCCATTCTAATTTTATCTGTTATAGGCTATATAAACTCCAATCATCTTCCAAGTGCAAATCATTGTCAAAGAAAACGGAAGGGGTGAAAAAAATGACCTCCATTTATCAAAAAGTCCTGGGTTCACAGTTTTCTAAGCTTCACCCTATGCTCCAGTATCGCTATACCTTGACTAGGGAAAAAGGATTTATCGGTAAAGGGGTGATGGATGAAATCTCTGGAGGTAACTTTTTTCTCCGGAAAATGTTCCATTTGGGAATCCCTTACCGAGTCTTTTTTCCTGAAAGAGGTAGGAAGATTCCTTTTTTAATAGAAAATAAGGTGATTTCAGGTCCCAGTGGGGAAGATATAGTGGAATGGAATCGAACGTTCACCTTTAAAAAGTTTGAACGCTATTTTGATGCGGCCATGTTTTTAAATGATGACGGCAGTGTGATCAACGATTTGTTTGGCAAACCATCCATTTTGGGTTCCACCTTATCGTTTACTGTTGACGAAAAAAACGGATCATTAATAATTCGTTCCATGAAGCAATGGTTAATCGTTAACGGTGAAAAGCTTCCACTCCCCCGTATATTTCATGGTGAAGCTACTATTATAGAGTCTTATGATGACCATTTAGGTGTATATCGAATTCAGGTAGAGGTAAAAAATCCCTTGTTTGGCTCACTTTTTTTCTATAAAGGTAGCTTTTCGGAAGTGGAGAGGGATATATGATGAAGCGAAATAACTGGATTGGCCTTATCATATTTATATTTTTTCTAGTGAGTGAATGGCCACATATTCATCCGGTTGAAGCATTCGTGTTGTTTTCTATTTTATTCCTTATTCCGTTATCGTTTGCATTTATTGGAATGTTCCAGAGAAGTGGGCAAAAATTTTGGTTGGCGAAATGGGTGGAATGGGCGTATCCATTTGCTGCGATTAGTGCGATGCTGGCGTTTCTTTTTGATTCTTTGCTGCTTGCAGGTATATGGTTCCTTTATACAGGATTAGTCGCTTTACTCGGGTTTAGAAGGCTTATGGAGCGAGGCTTGAAGCCAATTGGTGAAACATCTATCGATTTTGGACTTCTCTATTTATTTTTAGGAGGTTTCTGGTTTTTTGCTTATATTGCCGAGTGGAACATCATGGGATTTTCCGGACTTATCGTGCTATTAACGGCCATTCATTTTCACTATTCTGCTTATTTTTTACCAATCTTTGCTGGACTCTTGAATCGAAAGATCATAGATTGGCCTATGACCATCATTATTATGCTTTCCCCCATAACGGTAGCTGTGGGAATTACATATTCAACAGCCTTTGAGTTAGTGGCAGTTATCCTCTATTTTTTAGCGTTGGTACGTTATGGTTACCGAGTATGGACGACTAGTTTTGAAAAAAAATGGGCAAAACGACTTCTTGTTTTTTCTGGGACGGTTTTAATCATAACGATAACCTTCTCGGTGTTGTATGCCACTGGAACCTTTCGCGGAAGAGTCATCTTGTCCATCGATGAGATGATATGGATTCATGGAGCTGTCAATGCAGTAGCCGTTATTTTAATCGGGCTATTAGGATGGCACTTGGAATCTCCAAAGCTAAGAGGCAATCATTTTGGTAAACCTATGAGCAAAGTAAAAGGTACTTGGTTAATAGGTGGGGATTTTTTAGCAAAGAGTGAGTTGACGGGAAAAGAAAAATACGTTGGTTTAGTTGATAAAATGGCAGAACTTACTTCTTCTGATTTTGATGTAAATAAATTATCATCAAGCATTATTGATTTTTACGAACAAACAGTGGATTACGAGTTAAAAGCAAGAATTACCTGGAGCAAGTGGTTTATACCGTTTGCCTATATTTATCAGTTTATAAGTAGACATGTACAGCAAGTTCATTTAGGGATCCAAAAAGATTGGCAAAGGATGTCTGGGGATATTGTTGGGATTGATTCCTTAAAGGATGGTCGAAACAAGGTACGAGCGTGGGTTCGTCAAAATGAAAGTGGAGAGACGATCTTTGTTGCCTTATATTCCTTACATTCACATCAGGGACAAACGTACATGAATATTGCTCTTCCCTTGCCTAAGGGCAATATGACAGGTATATTAAAGCCTTTAAATGCCGGGGCTAATCTTATTTTAACCAGTCGTTCCTATCAAGATGGTAACGGGGACGAAGGAATTTACTTTCGAACAAGATTCATAACCATTCGTTTACCACTCGCAGAAACCTTTACCCTACAAGAAACTAGTATTGGAACACTTCAAGCACACCACCAAATGTGGATATACGGAATTCCATTCCTCCAAATCCAATACAACATCGCAAAACAAACGTAAAAACAAAAACCCCTTTAACACTTTAAAGCACCGGGGGTCAGACCCCCAGTGCTTTAAAGCGATAAACTAATCTAAGAATAGGGTTTTAGGATACTTTCAAACAATAGATATGTTCATCAACAAAAGCTTTAACTATCTCACCTGTGGGTTCAAAGCCTAAAGCCGTATACACTCTTATTGCACTTTCATTTTCCGGGATTACGCTTAAATAGATTTCTTTGCAATCATATTCATGGATCATATCGTCAAGGATGGCTCTAAGGGCAGGTTTTCCATAACCTTTACCTTGAAACTTATGACCAAGCATCATAGAAACCATTTCATAACGGTTATGTTCTTTATCAAATCCATGTGTTGCAAATCCTATTAAAGTATCTCCATCATAGATAGCGCGATTTATCCAACCCTTAACCGATGCAAAGGCAATAAAAAAGGCATTGGAACCAACCATCGATTCAAATAGCTTATATTCTTTTTCCTGTTTCAGTTCTGATTTTAGATTAATGATATCAAAGAAATTATCTTCTGTAACATGACGTAATTGTAAATTCATCTATTGGAATCTCCTTTTAATAGAATACTAGTATTATAATAAGTAAAGTTATAATTTGTAAAATTATTCAAGAAATGGGTTATTTAAATAAATGAAATTAGGATAAGGAGGCTACATATCATATGAATCCAGTCCTTTTAAGGCCAAAAAAGCGGTCGCAAATCCGGATTACGCTAGGCAAAGTATTTTATCGATGGAAAAGATATGTACAATGGTTTACTGATGGAAAAAAGTATGCCTCGAAAAGAGATATAACAAAGTTACTTCCTTATGAAGGGATGAAACACCAAACAATATTAATGAGGAAACTGAAAAACGTTGATATGTGGTATCAAACGAATAAAGTGACGAACTTAAAACTGGCGATTGAAAGGTTAAATGGAATTGTCGTCCGTCCAGGAGAAACCTTCTCTTATTGGAGATTAATAGGACAGCCTACCAAAAGAAAAGGGTACGTCGATGGAATGGTTTTGCATTACGGAAGTTTTCATAAGGGAATTGGAGGAGGGTTATGTCAGTTATCGAATTTAATTTATTGGATTACACTGCATACCCCTCTAACCGTGACGGAAAGACACCGACATAGTTATGATGTATTTCCAGATTCAAATCGAACACAACCATTTGGAAGTGGCGCCACCTGCGCTTACAACTACTTGGATTTACAAATAAGAAATGATACACAAGTTGATTTTCAATTGCATCTTTATTTAACAGAAACCCATTTAGTAGGGGAATGGCGTGCATCAGAGCCTTTATTACACACGTATCAAATTTATGAAAAGGAACATAAAATCGCTCCGGCTTATTGGGGAGGATATATAAGACAAAATGTAATCTCCCGTAAAAAATTTAACCGTCAAGGCAATCTAATAGAAGATGAGGATATCGCAGAAAATCACGCCATCATGATGTACGAACCACTCTTAGAAACGAACAAAGAAGTAGAAGTATCGTCACTTTAACACATTAACGCACCGGGGTCTGACCCCCGGTGCGTTAATGTGTTAAAGTGGAGCTCTCTCTAATTCTTTTAAATATTTTGCTGGATCAAGGTGATCTCCTTCCACAATCATGGCTACCATTCCTGTTTTAGAACCAGATTCGTGCTCTTCACCAGGAGTCCAATAAACGGCTACCCCTTTTTGAACGGCAATCTTCTCCTCATTTGCTACTCGAACCCAGCCTTCTCCGTCAACCACTAAAAATAATTGCGGACATGTGGCAGGATGGATTCCTAGTACACTATCAGAAGAAAAGTGCATACATCCAATCGATAAGGGACCTTCCATCCTTTGGATAGGGGTAATCCCTACATTTTTGCTGCCAAACTGCTGGATTTCTCTTCGTACTTCCGCATCAAAACGGTAAAATTCCATCATAACTCCCCCTTTTGTAAATTAATCCCATTATATATAGTGCGAAACTAATTGAATAGCCTTTTTTATGAAGAGTATGATAATGCTCAAAATTTCGGACAAATAAATTAATTTCTATGGAGAATCATTGCTTTAAACAGAAAAAGTTTGATATCATCGATAATATTATCTTGTTCGTGAGGTGAAGAAAAATGTCAAGGATTTCTTTGGATGAAGTAAAACACGTGGCTCACTTAGCTAGGTTAGCCATCACAGAAGATGAAACCGAAAAATTTACTAAACAATTAGATTCAATTATTACCTTTGCAGAACAATTAAACGAGTTGGATACAGAAGGTATTGAACCTACTACACATGTATTAAATATGAAAAATATTTTACGTGAAGATAAAGCAGCAAAAGGGCTTTCGCGTGAAGAGGTACTTAAAAATGCTCCAGACCACCAAGACGGTCAATTTAAAGTACCATCCATCTTAGAGTAAGGAGGGGATAGCATGAGTTTATTTGATCATAAAATGACAGAGCTTCATCAATTATTACATAAGAAAGAACTGAGCGTTTCAGACCTTGTTTCAGAATCGTTTAAAAAAATTAGTGAAGTGGAGGACCAAGTCCAGGCTTTCTTAACTTTAAATGAAGAAGAAGCAAGAAATCAGGCAAAAAGCTTAGATAATAAGTTAATGACAGATGCAGCAAAAGGCCTCCTGTTTGGGATGCCTATTGGAATTAAGGACAATATTGTCACAAAAGGTATTCGAACAACCAGTGGCAGTAAAATGCTTGAAAACTTTGATCCTATTTACAATGCAACGGTAATGGACAAGTTAGCAGCGGCAGAATCGATTGCAATTGGTAAATTGAATATGGACGAATTCGCAATGGGTTCATCCACTGAAAACTCAGCCTTCCAAAAAACAAAAAATCCTTGGAATGTAGAAACCGTTCCTGGTGGTTCTTCAGGTGGGTCTGCTGCTTCCGTAGCGGCCGGTGAAGTTCTATTTTCGCTAGGCTCAGATACAGGGGGTTCGATTCGTCAGCCGGCTTCTTTTTGTGGAGTGGTTGGTTTAAAGCCTACATACGGACGTATTTCTCGCTTTGGTTTAATTGCTTTTGCGTCCTCCCTCGATCAAATTGGTCCGATTACTCGAACAGTAGAAGACAATGCCTATGTTTTAGAGGCCATTTCCGGAGTGGATTCAATGGATTCTACATCTGCTAATGTACCTGTTCCGAGCTTCGTTCAAGCCTTAACCGGCGATATTAAAGGGTTGAAAATTGCCGTGCCAAAAGAATACTTAGGTGAAGGTGTTAACGAAGAGGTTAAGCAGTCGGTTCTTGCTGCTTTGAAGGTTCTTGAAAGCCAGGGAGCGACATGGGAGGAAGTTTCGTTACCTCATTCTAAATATGCTCTCGCTACTTATTATTTACTATCATCGTCTGAAGCGTCAGCTAACTTAGCTCGTTTTGACGGTGTTCGTTATGGATATAGAACTCCTAATGCCGAAAACTTAATTGATTTATATAAAAAGACGCGTTCAGAAGGCTTTGGAGAAGAAGTAAAAAGAAGAATCATGTTAGGTACCTTCGCTCTTAGCTCAGGTTATTACGATGCCTATTATAAAAAAGCTCAACAGGTACGTACCTTAATAAAGAAGGATTTTGAAGACGTTTTTGAAAAGTATGATGTAATTGTTGGTCCTACAACCCCAACGCCAGCGTTTAAAATTGGTGAAAAAACAAGCGATCCAATGACGATGTACGCGAATGATATTTTAACCATTCCCGTTAACTTAGCGGGAGTACCAGCTATTTCTGTGCCGTGTGGCTTCTCAAATGGTCTGCCATTAGGATTACAAATAATTGGTAAACATTTTGATGAAAGTACCATCTACCGAGTAGCACACGTATTTGAACAATCAACTGATTATCATAAACAAAAACCATCATTGTAAGGGGTGAGAAGAATGGATTTTGAAACGATTATTGGATTGGAAGTCCATGTTGAATTAAAAACAGATTCGAAAATTTTCTCGGCTAGTCCGAACCACTTTGGGGCGGAGCCTAATACGAATACAACTGTGATAGACCTTGGATACCCAGGCGTGTTACCTGTTTTAAATAAAAAGGTAGTCGATTATGCGATGAAAGCAGCAATGGCTCTAAATTGCGAAGTAGCTACCCATACGAAATTTGATCGAAAAAATTATTTTTATCCAGACAATCCAAAAGCCTACCAGATCTCTCAATTTGATAAACCAATTGGGGAAAATGGCTGGATTGAAATCGAGGTAGATGGCTACAAGAAAAAAATTGGCATTACTCGTATTCATATGGAAGAGGATGCAGGAAAGCTTAACCACGAAAAAGGCTACTCGTTAGTGGATATAAATCGCCAAGGAACACCTTTAGTTGAAATTGTTTCAGAGCCCGATATTCGCACACCAAATGAGGCATACGCTTATTTGGAAAAATTAAAGTCGATTATTCAATATACCGGAGTATCTGATTGTAAAATGGAAGAAGGTTCACTTCGCTGTGATGCCAATATTTCCATTCGTCCTGTTGGTCAAAAAGAATTCGGAACCAAAACGGAGCTGAAAAATCTAAACTCGTTTAACTTTGTTCGCAGAGGACTTGAGCATGAAGAAAAACGCCAACGTGAAGTGGTTTTAGCTGGTGGAGTTATTCAGCAGGAAACAAGAAGATATGATGAAGCAACCGGAACAACGATTTTAATGCGAGTAAAAGAAGGTTCGGAGGATTATCGTTATTTTCCAGAACCAGACTTAACAGACCTTTATATTGATGAGGAATGGAAGGCACGAATGAGAGCGGAAATTCCAGAACTGCCGGATCAACGGAAGTCTCGTTATATAGCGGAATGGGGGCTGCCTGAATATGATGCCAATGTCTTAACAGTTACTAGGGAAATGGCAGACTTTTTCGAAGCAACCGTTGCTGCAGGTGCAGAACCGAAACAAGCTTCAAACTGGCTGATGGGAGACCTCTCTGCTTATTTGAACGCTGAACAAAAGGAACTTCATCAAATTGCATTAATACCTTCTAGCCTTGCAGGACTAATTAAACTAATTGAAAACGGAACGATTTCTTCTAAAATAGCGAAGGTTGTTTTTAAAGAATTAGTGGAAGATGGCGGAGACGCAGAACAAATCGTAAAGGAGAAGGGTCTAGTTCAAATTTCAGATGAAGGTGCCCTGTTAAAATTCATTACAGAAGTATTGGATGGAAATCCACAGTCTATTGAAGATTTTAAAGCTGGAAAAAGTAAAGCGGTTGGCTTCCTAGTAGGTCAAATCATGAAAGTGACAAAAGGTCAGGCTAACCCGCAAATGGTGAACCAGCTATTACAATCAGAAATCGAAAAGAGATAAAGAAATGGATGGTGCCAAGCACCATCCATTTTTTTAAAACTATTCATTTTTTAATAATTCGACCGATTCATCAAATTCCTTTTCGATGGCATCGTTCTTTTCGTAAGTAATGATGCTGACAATAACAGCTACAATGAAGTTTAAAACGAAACCAGGTACGATTTCGTAAAGGGTGTCACCAAGTCCAACATTCTTCCAAACGATAACGGTTACCGCTCCGACAACCATCCCGATGATAGCACCCCAGTTGGTCATCTTTTTCCAATAGAGGCTTAAAAGGATGGTTGGACCAAAAGCGGCACCAAACCCCGCCCAAGCATAAGCAACAAGGCCTAAGATCGTGTTATTTTGCTCCCAAGCTAATATGGCTGCAATAACAGCAACGGCTAAAACCGCCATACGGCCAAGGAAAACAAGTTTTTTATCGCTAGCATTTTTAGCAAATACTTTATATAAGTCTTCAATAAGCGCACTCGATGTAACGATTAGCTGAGAAGAAATGGTGCTCATAATCGCAGCAAGAACAGCTGCAAGTAAGAAGCCTGCAATAATTGGGTGGAACAGAATTTGCCCTAATTCAATAAATATTGCTTCCGGATTTTTTAATGTGAATTCAGTATGTTGTTGGAAGAACGCAATTCCGACTAGTGCAGTGAAAATCGTTCCAAGTAAAGAGAAAATCATCCAGCCCATGCCGATTCGGCGTGCACTTTTTGTTTCCTTAATGGTCGTAATGGCCATAAAACGAACGATGATATGAGGCTGACCAAAATAGCCCAATCCCCAAGCCATTGCTGAGATTATACCCACAACTGTAGTCCCTTTAAAGAAATCAAGTAAGGTAGGGTCTACCATTTTAATGGTATCAAAAGTTTCACTAATTCCACCTGTTTTAAAGATGGCGATAATAGGCACAAATATTAATGCTAGTAGCATCATTAATCCTTGAATAAAGTCGGTATAACTTACCGCCAAGAAGCCACCGAATAAAGTATAGGCAACAACCACGGCTGAAACGAGAAGTAAGCCTGTATGATAGTCATAGTCAAATGAGTTCTCGAAGAAAACAGCTCCCGCAACCATTCCAGAAGAAACATAAAAAGTAAAGAAAATTAAAATGACGATTCCAGAAACAATACGAAGTAATTTTGTAGAGTCTTTAAAACGATTTTCTAAATAAGCAGGAATGGTAATGGAGTCATTTGCGACTTGAGTATAAGAACGTAGACGTGGTGCAACTAATTTCCAGTTTAGGTAGGCACCGATTGTTAACCCGATAGCGATCCAAGCATCTGCTAAACCGCTTACATAAATTCCGCCAGGCAATCCCATCAATAACCATCCACTCATATCGGCTGCCCCAGCACTTAAGGCTGTAACGGCTGGGCCTAATGAACGTCCCCCTAGCATGTAATCCGAGAGATTGCTTGTTTTTCTATAGGCATACCAACCGATCAGCAACATGCCGATGATGTAGATGCCAATAGAGATCATTTGATAAGTCTCATTTGTCATACATTATCCCCCTTTGTCATAATAGAAAATATTTTTTAGAATATTTTCTACTTATAAAATATTCTAACACCTACATAAATCATTCATCAATATAAAAATTTTTGAAAATAAAAGATTTATTAATATATCATTTAGCTTTTCTAATATAATAATTTTGGAATATATGATCATCATAGATTCTTTATGTCGAACGAAAATTTCTTTAAAATAGTAAGTTAGAATAGAACTTTCGTATCGTAAGATGGTATGATAGAGAAAATTCCCAATTTTTAAAAATTAAGGAAGGTGTCATGATGAACGGAGCCCATTTTGGTTTAGTTGCCGAAAGCTACTCTCGTTCCCGAAATGATATTCCCCACCAACTTTTTGAGAGTCTACAGCTCCGTAATATCTATTTCGCAGGAAAGAAAGTTGCTGATATTGGTTGTGGAACAGGTGTATTAACAAGAAAAATTAAAATTAGAAATGCCCAGGTGATTGGAGTGGACCCGTCACCGCAGCTCCTTGAAAAGGCAAATGTCTCGAGTGAAGAGGATTTTCTTTCCATACCATATGTTTTGGGAACGGCAGAACAAACAGGTTTAGACTCTACAGCGTTTGACATCGTTACCGTTATGCGAGCTTGGCACTGGTTTGATCGAGAACAGACCATCGAAGAAATCAACCGAATATTAAAGCCTAAAGGTACATTGCTAATTATGGACTCAGGATTTTTAACCGAATCGACCCTTGTTATGCAAACGTTTTCCGCTATGGAAAAGTTTATTACTGGAGGAATAAAACCAGCTGGATCCAAGGCACAATCCAAACAAAGAATAAATGGATTCCCAGTAGAATGGTTTGAAGAATGGCGTCAAAATAAATTCGATGTACGTGATTTTTATAAATTCGATTATACCGTCTCATTTACAAATGAAGAATGGGTCGATAGAATCGAATCCATTTCGTGGATGACAGGACTAAAGGAAGATGAAAGAGAGATAGCAAAATTTAAATTACTGGATACCCTAAAAGAACAATTCGGAGAAGAAGTCATTCACAGCGTCCCACACTACTGCACCGTCTGCATCCTAACAAAACAATAACAAATCAATAACTTTAACGCATTAACGTACCGGGAGTCAGACCCCCGGTACGTTAATGCGTTAAAGAGGGATAGCCCTTTCAAATTAAAACTTATTTTTGGTTAAATTTTGCTATTTAGAGGTAAAGGATATATGATTATTTTGGACAAAATATTCATTATGGTTTTAAAGTTAAAGATCATGTAATTTGTTGAGAAACTTGTTTTAAGGTAAATTATATTATGGAAATATAAGGTGTTACTTAATTTAATTATAGGAAGTTGATAGTATGAAACGAGCGAGAATCATATATAATCCAACGTCCGGCCGAGAGATCTTTAAGCGGCATTTGGCAGATGTTCTTCAGAAACTTGAAAAGGCAGGTTATGAAACGTCCTGTCATGCGACTACTGGAGCAGGGGATGCTACAAGTGCAGCACGAATTGCTGTTGAACGAAGGTACGACCTTGTTGTAGCTGCTGGTGGCGATGGGACAATCAATGAGGTAGTCAACGGTTTGGCGGAGCAGGATTATCGACCAAAGCTTGGCATTATTCCTGTTGGTACGACGAATGACTTTGCACGTGCCCTCCATATACCAAGAGATATCGAGGCTGCGGCAGAAATTATTGTCAAAGGCGAAACCATTCCAGTTGATATAGGCAGGATTAATGATCGTTACTTTATTAATATCGCTGGTGGAGGACGTTTAACGGAGCTTACTTATGAAGTTCCGAGTAAACTGAAAACGATGTTAGGACAGCTGGCGTATTATTTAAAAGGAATGGAAATGTTGCCATCGATTCGATCAACCGACTTTACAATCGAGTATGATGGTAAGCTATTTGAAGGAGAAGCAATGCTTTTTCTAGTGGGTTTAACGAATTCGGTTGGGGGCTTTGAAAAATTGGCTCCTAATTCATCGATAAACGATGGGATGTTTTCCCTTCTTATTTTGAAAAAGACCAACCTTGCTGATTTTATTCGTATCGCATCTTTAGCCGTTCGTGGAGATCATATTCATGATGAAAATGTGATTTATACACAAGCGAATCGTATTAAAGTTACCTCTAATGAAAAAGTACAGTTAAATCTAGATGGGGAATTTGGCGGCTTACTGCCAGCTGAATTTGAAAATCTTTATCGCCACCTAGAAGTATATGTACCATTAGACCAAATTCGACCAGAGGACCGTCCCGTACAATAGGTTTCCTTTAGCTACTTTATGTAAAACCGTCAGCGCGTTCTTCTACAAAAGAACGCGCTTTTTACTGCTTTAAAGCGGTAAATTCAAATTCTAGGGATTTCGATTTTGTCCTTAGTTATGGTAGAATCTTTGAATAATGAAAAGAACAAAAAACCTGTAAAGGAAGTACAAAATGAGCGTAACATTACCTGTAAAGAAGAATGATTATATAGATGTTGTTTTTGAAGATTTGACTCATGAAGGGGCAGGGGTTGCCAAGGTAGATGGATATCCATTATTTGTCCCAAATGGACTTCCGGGAGAAAAAGCGAAAATCAAAGTAATAAAGGCAAACAAGGGCTATGGTTTTGGGAGATTGATCGAACTATACGAAGAGAGCCCGGACCGTGTAAAGGCTCCTTGTCCGATTTATAAGGAATGCGGAGGTTGTCAGCTTCAGCATTTAAGCTATGAGGGGCAATTAAAAGCAAAGGAAAAACAAGTTCGTGAGGTATTAACACGTATCGGAAAGCTTGAAAATGTGAAGGTACATCCTGTTCTCGGTATGAGTGAGCCATGGCGGTATCGCAATAAAGCTCAAGTGCCTGTTGGAGAGCGTGAAGGCGGTTTAATAGCAGGATTTTATCAAAAGCGAAGCCATGAAATCATTAATATGGAGGCCTGTTTAATTCAACAAGAAAAAAATGATGAAGTGGTTCGAGTAGTAAAAGATATTTGTGAACGTCATGGTATACCGGCCTACGATGAAGAAAAGCATAAAGGCCAATTGCGTCACATCATGGCTCGTTATGGTTTAGTTTCCGGTGAGATCATGGTTGTGCTAGTTACTAGAACGTCAGAACTGCCAAATAAACAGAATATCATAGATGAAATAGTAGAACGCACCCCGGGAGTAAAATCCATCATCCAGAATATCAATTCGAAAAAGACGAATGTAATCCTTGGCGACGAAACGAAGGTGTTATGGGGAGAAGAGGTCATATACGATTTTATTGGTGATATAAAATTTGCGATATCCTCTCAGTCGTTTTATCAAGTAAACCCTGAACAAACTAAGGTACTTTATGACAAAGCACTCGAATATGCCAATTTAAGCGGGGAAGAAACGGTAATAGATGCGTATTGTGGAATCGGAACGATTTCCTTATTTTTAGCCCAAAAAGCTCGTAAAGTATACGGTGTCGAAATCGTACCAGAAGCGATCGAGGATGCGCAAAGAAATGCACAACTCAACGAAATAACAAATGTAGAGTTTGCGGTTGGCCAAGCTGAAGTAGTGATTCCGAAGTGGTACGAAGATGGCATCTCTGCGGATGTGCTTGTGGTAGATCCCCCAAGAAAAGGCTGTGATGAAGCGTTACTACAAACCATCATCTCGATGAAGCCTAAAAAAGTCGTTTACGTCTCATGTAACCCAGGAACTTTAGCACGTGATTTACGAATTCTAGAAGATGGCGGATATAAAACGTTAGAAGTTCAGCCCGTTGATATGTTTCCGCACACAACCCATGTGGAAGCAGTTGCGCTGCTTGAACTTAATTAACACAATTCTATATCATTATTTAAAATACTAATGTAGAGGTTTATTATATGGATGCAAATAAAAAATGGCTCTCTATTCCAAAGGAATTTAGAACAAAACTTAAAAATAATGTTTTTTGTGCGCATTGTGCAAATGTCGCAACAATTGAGAGTTTTACAATTGAGGATCATTCAGCCGGAATTGTCTTAACGGGAAAGTGCCAAAAGTGCGGAAATGGAGTAGCGAGGGTTGTAGAAATTGAATAGCTGTTAATAATTTGTACCTGCCCACTTTGTATAAGTGTGTTAAGTAGAAATTATGCACTTGATTTAGGGAAGCAAATAGTTGCTTCCTTTTCATTTTGCTCATCTCCTTCTCTATAATAAATTGAAACCATTATATATCGTTTATCGTATAGTATCCATTAGCGTACTAGGTAGGAAGGAGAGGCGAATATATGGAAGATTCTACTACTATAAAAAGAGAAGAAACGGAAAAACACCCAATTGAACAATACTTGGAGAAGCATATTATAAAAATTTCAGTAGCCGCAGTATTATTTATTATTTCGTTTTTTATTGCTGTGACGATTAACGGGATTTTAGCTACTTATATTTTCGGACCGTTTTTTTTGCTGGCTTTCATTACTGGCATTATTTTGAACCTTGTTGTGTATGCAGGTAAAGTAAGATCATTTAAGGAATTCATCTTTTCTAAAAATATGTTTAATACGTTATTTGTCATTGGAATCATCTCCTTAACGTTATACCTTGGAAGAGGAGAAATCATGGATTATCCTCACTACATTAATAAGGATTTTGAGGTGTATAAGGGGAGTCCAAGGGAAATAGATGTAATTCGGCGTACAGGAAGAGGACCAGGTAGCAGTACCCTATTCACTTTAGATTCGGGAAAAGTCCTCATTTATAAGGGGATCATTGAGGACTTAAACCAAGCCATCAATATAAAATCGAGTATATGCCGCATAGCAGACACATTTATCATCTTACCAACCTGACGACAGGTGAAAAGTGGAGGCATCGTTAAGTGGTGGAGGTGGTAACGGGCAAAGAAATAAAATAAGTACACTCTCGATAAGGCCTATACAATAAAAGGGGTACCCCAGTAAAAATTACTTTTTGGGTACCCCTTAATCTTTATTTAAAACACTTTGGTAGTCCAATCTTCACAATTCCAAATATCGGTCGCAATTTCACGATAAAAATCAGGTTCGTGGGATACCATCAAGATACTTCCGCGGTATGCCTTTAAAGCACGCTTCAATTCTTCTTTTGCATCCACATCCAAGTGATTGGTAGGTTCGTCTAAAATTAATAAATTTGTTTCAGTGTTTAAAATTTTACACAAACGAACTTTGGCTTTTTCGCCACCAGAAAGGACTTCGATTTTACTTTCAATATGCTTCGTCGTTAATCCGCATTTTGCTAGAGCAGCACGGACTTCAGCCTGATTCATACTTGGGAACTCGCTCCAAATTTCTTCGATACAAGTGTTGTAGTTGGATTGTTTCACTTCCTGCTCGAAGTAACCGATGTATTGATACTCACCACGTTCCACTTTACCCGAAATCGGATTAATCAATCCAAGAATACTTTTTAAAAGAGTAGACTTACCGATACCGTTTGCACCAACGAATGCAATTTTTTGTCCGCGTTCCATTTTCAAATTCAGAGGGCGAGAAAGTGGTTCATTGTAACCAATAACAAGATCTTCAGTTTCGAAAATCCAGCGACTAGATGAACGAGCTTCTTTGAAATTAAACTCTGGTTTCGGCTTCTCTTTTCCTAATTCAATAACTTCCATTTTGTCGAGCTTCTTCTGACGGGACATCGCCATATTACGAGTCGCAACACTTGCCTTGTTACGAGCAACGAAATCTTTCAAATCAGCAATTTCTTGTTGTTGACGCTTGTAAGCAGACTCTAGCTGTTGCTTTTTCATTTCATATATTTTTAAGAAGTTATCATAGTCACCAACATAGCGATTCAATTCTTGGTTTTCCATGTGATAAATCAAGTTAACCACATTGTTCAAGAATGGAATATCATGTGAAATCAAGATAAATGCATTCTCATATTCCTGTAAATAGCGCTTCAACCATTCTATATGTTGTTCATCTAAATAGTTCGTAGGCTCGTCTAGTAATAGGATTTCAGGCTTCTCTAGCAAAAGCTTAGCTAGTAAAACTTTTGTACGTTGCCCACCGCTAAGATCATCTACATCTCGATCGAGTCCAACATCGTCTAATCCTAGACCGCGAGCAACTTCCTCAACTTTTGAATTAATTTGATAGAAATCATTGCTATCTAACGTTTCTTGTAGCTCTCCCACTTCAGCAAGCAGTGCATCGATATCAGCACCTTCATCGCCCATTTTTGCATAAAGTTCATTGATCTCTGCTTCAGCATCAAATAGATATTGAAATGCAGTACTCAAAGCTTCACGCATCGTAGTCCCTTTTTGAAGGACAGCATGCTGATCTAAATAACCAACACGAACCTTTCGTGACCACTCCACTTTCCCCTCGTCGGGTTGCAACTTCCCAGTAACAATATTCATGAAAGTCGACTTACCTTCACCATTTGCCCCAACTAGTCCAACGTGTTCTCCTTTTAAAAGTCGAAAAGACACATCATTAAAAATCGCACGATCACCGAAACCGTGACTTAAATTTTGTACGTTTAATACGCTCATTTTTTTAACCCCTTATCTAATGTCATATGTGAATATCTTAATAGAATTTAGTTGCTTTTTCTATCTTGAAGTTACTTTTTGTGAAAATGGAAGTCTGCCCCATCTTAATAAAAGGCTGTTTTCGTAAAAATTTTATAATAAGATTATTGAATGATATTTACTTGGACGTATAACAATTGCCGTAAGAATCTATTATACAACCAAACCTGGTGGTAAGATAAGAGTTATTCCCATGTGGAAATAAATATAGAAAAAATGAAAGAATTGGTTGAGTCCTTTTTGTTTGTTTAAAGGTAATAAAAGGAGGACCTGCCTACGATTCCCTACATGTTAAAATTTATAATTAGTTGCTATTGATAAAATAATCATAATAGACATAAGGAAAATCCTTTAGGAATAGAATGAGTGATGGTAATCTAATAAAAAAGGAGGTTTTCTCTACCATGAACCAAAACTATAAAAATCATAGAAAAGTTGATCCGCTTTACCATTTTGGGACCGCTTTGCTTGGAATTATTATGCTCCTTTTATCGATTGTGTTTTTCTTTCAACATGTAAAAAGTCAGTTGCTGCTAAGTGTGATTGTGTTAGGATTTGCCTTGTTGTTTTTCTTTGTGACAGTTAAGCTAAGAGGATATGCTCTTCAGCTTCAGGACCGAATCATTCGTACGGAGGAAAATTTTCGTTATTATCGTTTAACAGGGAAGCTATTAAACTCAAAGCTTTCATTAAAGCAAGTGATTGCACTTAGATTTACGGACGACGAAGAATTCGTAAATTTAGTTGAGCGAGCTGTCCAAGAGAACCTTTCTCCAGATGACATTAAAAAGGCTGTTCAGAATTGGCGTGCAGACCATCATCGCGTATAATTGATAAGGAAACAGCTTTAAAATAGCTGTTTCTTTTTTAATTCTCTATTTTCCAATATAAGGATTACATAAATGTCCTAAGGAGGCTTGCTATGAATAAAAACATAATGGTAGACGTAAAAGGTCTATTAAAACGATATGGCTCTCACACAGCGGTTAACGGGGTATCCTTCCAGGTGGAAAAAGGAGAGGTTTTTGGCCTCCTTGGACCAAATGGTGCTGGAAAAACAACCACCATTGAAATGTTAGTCGGTCTTAGAAAGCCAGATGAAGGCACCGCTGCACTCGCAGGCTTTGATGTAAAAAAAGAAGTGAACAAAGTCAAAGAGGTTATTGGAGTTCAACTCCAGTCCACTTCTTTATTTGAATTATTGAAAGTAAGTGAAATACTGCAGTTGTACGGAAGTTTCTATCCGAGTCACGTAAACATCGATGAATTAATTGATGAGATGCTTTTAACAGAAAAGAAAAATGCCCGTATTAAAGGACTCTCCGGCGGACAAAAGCAACGCCTTGCTATTGCCTTAGCTCTTATACATGACCCGCAAATTGTGTTTCTTGATGAACCAACTACTGGACTTGATCCACAAGCAAGAAGAACCTTGTGGGACATTGTACTACGTTTAAAAGACCGCGGAAAGACAGTCATCCTCTCCACACATTATATGGATGAAGCTCATGTGCTCTGTGATCGCATCGGGATTATGGATCAAGGAGAATTAATTGCGCTTGATACGCCAGCCAATTTAGTAAAAAAACTTCAATCTACAAGTACCGTAGAGTTTCATTTAAGCAATCCACCGAAAAAAGAATGGCTTTTAAATTTAGATGGTGTCAAAGACGTGTCTATAAAAGATACCTTTATCCAGTTATATACAGATGATTTACAAACAGCTTTAACATCCTTAATTCAGTCCATTACAGAACATTCATTTAAAATTGAAGATTTACAAACACGTTTAGCGACATTAGAGGATGTTTTCATTCACATGACAGGAAGGAGTATCAGAGAGTCATGAGAGCATACTGGCAGTTAACGCTTGCACAATTAAGAATCTTTGCTCGCAATAAACAAGTTCTATTTTTTACCTTACTCTTTCCGATTATCTTAATGCTAGCTCTGGGATCCTTTGCCGGAAATGGCAATAACCTTTCGTTAACCGTAGGGGTAATCGACTCTGATCAAACAGAAGCTTCTAAGGATTTAAAAGAATTGTTATACAAGAATGAGGGATTAGAAACGAAGAAGTATAAAAAAGTCAAAAGCGGGAAAGACGCCGTGAAAAACGGAGACGTCCAGCTTCTTATTGAAATTCCAAAAGGGTATGAAGCAAACGTGATGGATGAGGAACACCCCTTTTCCCTTCCTGTTTATTATAATGAGAAAAACCTCACGACCTCGGAACTCGGCCTGACCGTTGTAAATGGCATCATTGATCAATATAGTAAAGCGCTTGTCGGCTACAAGCCTTTAATGACCGTTGAAAAAATTGGCATAGAAGCCCGAAATATACGTTATGTCGACTTCCTTGTCCCTGGGATCGTTGCTATGATGATTATGAGCAATAACATGAACGGTGTTGCTGGACAAATTGCTGCTTGGCGTGAAAGAGGAATCTTGCGAAGAATGCAAGGAACGAGACTCAAAGCATCCACCTTCATCGCTGCTCAAATAACAGCGCGTTTATTACTCAATGGAACTCAAGCACTACTGGTTGTCTTAATTGCTAATTTAGTCTTCGGTATTAGCGTCGTAGGCTCTTGGCTTGCTTTAATCTTCTTCATTATCCTTGGCACCCTTGCCTTTATGTCACTTGGTTTTATTATTGCAGGGATCGCGAAAAATCCCGAAAGTGCTGGGCCAATCGCAGGATTTGTTACGTTTCCCATGCTGTTTCTTGGAGGCGTGTTCTTTCCGATTAGTAATATGCCAGATATTATTCAACCCATTGTTAAGATACTGCCTATTTCCCATTTGAGTTCTGCCTTGAGGGAGACGATGAATCTTGGAACCCCTTTTCTTCAATTAGGAACGGACACTCTCATTTTAGGATGTTGGTTAGTTGTTGGGTTTATGTTAGCCAGTTTTGTGTTTAAATGGGAATAGGGAAATAAAGCTAAGAATGAACCATCAATCCGAATGTAAAACAGTGCGAACATTTTAAATTAATTATACTGAAAATGGCCCAGTCCAAAAACTGGGCTATTTTATATGTAAATCTAGATCGTCAATATATAAAATTTCCGATACAAATCTTTATTTGGAGAAAATAAACAGTTCAATTTGGTTTGATAAAAGGTGCTTAAGCATGGTATAAGTGTAAAAGAAGCAGGGGCATTTTGCTTTTTAATTTTGGGACTGACCTGATCTGGTATCCCATGATGAGAGGATTTGAATTTTAATATGAAAGAGAATTTTTGGCGTGATTTACCACGACCTTTTTTTATACTAGCACCAATGGAAGAAGTGACGGATGTTGTTTTTCGTCATGTAGTGAGTGAGGCAGCCAGACCTGATGTGTTTTTTACAGAATTTACAAACAGTGAGAGTTATTGTCACCCAGATGGGATCAAAAGTGTGCGAGGGCGTTTGACTTTTACAGAGGATGAACAGCCAATTGTCGCCCATATATGGGGGGACAAGCCTGAAAACTTTCGGCAAATGAGTATTGGTATGGCGGAACTGGGCTTTAAGGGTTTAGATATTAATATGGGCTGTCCGGTACCCAACGTGGTGCAGAACGGGAAGGGGAGCGGCCTGATCTGCCGTCCTGAAGTAGCAGCAGAATTAATACAAGCCGCAAAAGCAGGCGGGTTGCCCGTAAGTGTTAAGACAAGGCTAGGTTTCTCGGATGTAGACGAATGGAAGACCTGGCTGAAACACATTTTAGAACAGGACATTGCGAATCTTTCTATCCATCTGCGAACAAGAAATGAAATGAGCAAGGTGCCTGCGCATTGGGAATTGATCCCGGAGATTAAGAAACTGCGTGACGAGATCGCACCTAATACACTTTTGACAATTAATGGAGATATTCCGGACCGTCAAACTGGTCTGGAGCTCGTTGAAAAATATGGGGTTGATGGGGTTATGATTGGGCGTGGAATTTTCCATAATCCATTTGCTTTTGAAAAGGAGCCGAAAGATCATAGCAGTCAGGAATTACTTGATCTCTTAAGACTGCATATGGATCTACATGAAAAATATTCGCATTTAGAGCTGCGGCCCTATACGGCTCTTCACCGCTTTTTTAAGATCTATGTCAAAGGATTCCGCGGAGCTGGTGAATTAAGAAATCAATTGATGAATACAAAGACAACAGATGAAGTGCGTGAATTGCTTAATAACTTTGCGTCAAAGAATCTTGATGAAATGGAAGGACAGTAGAAGTGTCCTAATTGAAGGCGGTTATGAAAGTTATTTTATTTTCTTCCATATCATAAAAAAAGGAAGCAGGCTCCGGTAAATGGATAGCCTGCTTCTATATTTTTTGTGAAAGCAAAGGATAGCAATGATTCAAACGGCAGGTGCCATTAACTCTACTAATCTAATCAATCAGACGATTTGAAATGATAATGCTTTATTGGGCATTATAAAAAAAGCTTAGAAGTCCTTAAAAAGGTAGGTATTGTAAATAATTCCCTATACTAATATGATTAGAATAAAACGCAAAAAGGGGGGACGTTTTATGATCCCGGCAAAAATTGAACCCGTATCCATTACTCCGATAACAGAAAAAGACTTGGAATCTATCGTTGATTGGTTCGGTCAGCATAAACAATCATTCTATATTCTGGGCTTGACCTATTTTCAAAACCAAAAGCAATTGGAAGAACTTTTTTACCGTACTATATTAAAAGTAAACAAGGAGTACCCTCGATTCAATGGAGAATCAACGTTTGACACATGGGTTACATCCATTTTTATACAAACCTGCCGAGATCTCTCTATTAAAAGTAGTTTACAAGCTTCAGTGGAAAGTGAACAACGCCCAGATTTGTTTAAAGTGCTTGATCCATTGAAGAAGGAAGAGAAGGAAGCCATAGCCCTTAAGTACTTAAAAGGACTTCCCTTGGAAGATGTGGCATATCTTCTTCGCATTCCTGTGGGAAAGATAAGAGAACAATTATTTATCGGAATCCAGTCACTTAAAAAAGAACTAGGATATGAGCACAGCTCTAATGGCTGTAAAGAATATCATAAGAATTACATCGAATATTTGGAAGGAACTTTGGACCGATCGGACAAGGTTGATTTCGAGATACATCTTTATCATTGCCAGAACTGCCAGGTGGACTTGGCTGAATTCCAGAAAGTGATGGTTTATCTTGCTGATGGTGTTGGCGATTTTTACGTGCCATACGATTTAATAGAGAACGTCAAAACCAGGCTGGTTGAGAGAGAAAAAAACAGAAGTTTGAAAAACAAAAAACGTTTTAGGATAGGGGTTATATTTGCGAGTATTTTCGTTGTATTGATGGGTATAGAGGTTTTTACAAAGTCTTTTTCCAATCTATACTATACCTATACAGAAGAGGACCAACAATTGCGAGAATTTCTGCAACGGGACATGGCGGAAGTGCTGAACCTGAAGGCAGAGAACAACGGTGTGAAAATGACCATCAAGAGTGTTATTGCTGATGATGTTCAGACACTTGTTTTTTATGAAATAGAAGATACGGCGGAGGATAATCAATATATAGTAGATGTTAATGAAGGTATATTTTTGGAGAATCAATCAGAATTTAAAAGTCATGTATCTTTGCCAAGACAATATCCTCCTGACCTGGAATCGGATGCAAATAAGGAAAAAAAGAATGTGTTTCAAGGAAAAGTTAGTCTTTTGCCAATGAGAGAGGATAAAGGGACAATCAAACTTAAAATTACAAAGCTTCAAAAATTAAAACCTAATGTCTCTGTCCAAATGGCTTACGAAAATAGGCAATTGGATACAGGGGAGTGGAACTTCGAAATTCCTGTAAAAAAACACCCCGCTACCGAATATGCTTTGGATAAACAAACAAAAGTAGAGGGAATCCCAGTTCGATTTGATAAACTGATTTTTGCTCCGACAGCGACAATTCTGCAATATAGCATGATGGCAGAGGCAGAGAAGCGTATTGAAGTTCTTAATTTTAATACCCTAGAAGTGGACAATAAGAAAGTGAAAGCTGATATGTATGGCAGTAATTTTACACATGGTGGTACGGATTGGGCTACTTATCAGGTGAATTTTGACCCGCTTTTTGTAGAAAAACCAAAGGAAGTTAACATCCAATTGGACTCTGCCTTTTTAATGGTTACAGACAGAAAAACCATCGACCTCGATGCTTCACAACAATATCCTCAAACCTTTGAATATGCAGGCAGTTCCATCTCCATCGACAAGTTTGAAGTTGGACAGCCTACCAGGCTTGTCATAAGCAATCATGTAATCAAGAACCGAGCATATGAATCCCTTCAATTCGCTATTTTCGATGAGAATGGAAGCACTGGTTCAATGGAGATGGATATTGACGGAGTACTTGCTGATAAAAATGGAAATGAATATAACACGAAAAAAGCCACTAATAATGAAAAAATCGAAGAACCTCGTTACTTCATTACAGCTCAAAAGATAAGTTTAAACAGTAACAATGGAGAGGAAATGATTCCAAAAAGACTTGAAATATTTGGGTATAATACGAAGAAATATTTAGATGATGTTGTGAAGATATCATTGGAGTAACAATACCCATTGTCTGCCATGCAGCTGCTGAAGAACCCAAGCAGCCTTGTTTCAAAACATGTGGAGTTTTGTGTAATCAAGCGTAAAATAGGTAGTTTTCCAAATTGGGAGACTGCTTTTTTTGCGTAACATGGTCATGATAGCAATTCTAAAAACTCGTATATCAATAAAAGCAGAGCACTAATCAATTTACTCGAATTTTGTCGAATTATCCACTGTTGACAGGTAAGGCGAAACATGGAACTATAATATAGAAAACTTCTCATTGCCCCTAGCTTTCCCTCTTTTTTTTAGAACTCCACATATGAAATCTTAAAAAAGATATTAACTGAAGAATATCCCATGCGACTAATAATTAGTTAAATTGCCCACTGATTGAAACCCTTTTTTGCACTGCTTTATAAATAAATCCTCGCGTTACACTATGTCTACTCCCTAATTTCTATATTTTCCAAAAAAGTGTTATAAAACTCTGCCTGAAAGGGGTGGTAAACCAAATAAACTATTCATGATAATTGTTTCACTGTATCAGTATTGAAACGATTTCTGTGTAAAAATTTGAATTTAAAGGAGAATTATTATGGGTCACGATATTTTTGGCTACAATAGCGCAGGGAAAGAAGTTGCTTATGCTCGTTTTAGCATGGGGAATTATAATGCTGCTATTCTTTACCGTTTACTTGATGCAGACCATTTTCATGCTGGAGTTAGCGGTTCTGGAGATAGTGCAACTTTTTCAATACCCCACATGGAAAAGGCTTTGAATGCCTTCAATCAATTTTACGATTCAGGTTCAAATTTTGATTCTTGGGATCAAAAACAAATACATGATTTTATAAAAAGCTGTTTGGCAACAGCACAGAAGGAGGGGCGTGTAAAAGTATATTTTGGATAATACCTTTTTTCTGATTATTTTACTTAACCTCTTTATGTAGTTTTTACTTTTAGAAGTAATAATGTCTTCTACCAATTTCCCTGACATCTTGGTATCTCTTCAAAAAATTCCTGCTTCATTTCTTCTCCCCTGAAAGTTTTAATTAAAGACAATAATAAAATTTCCCAAAAAGAAGAGATAGTACAAACCAAAGCCTTATCCCTTGTAAAATCCCAATCTATGACCAAGTATTTCCCTTTATCTAGACCATGTGGAAGTACTTCTCACTTTTTAAATATGAAAATATGGTTTATAATTATCAGATAATGGTAGAAATTTTAATCCATAAATATTTATAATAGATTAGTAAAATAGAAAAGGTGTGTTTCTGGGTGGTGCCCCTTGCTTTTATAACACCTAAGCAGGAGTGCCTACTCCTTTTTGCAAATATAGGGGATAAGGAAGGATAACATGAGCAACATACAGAAAAAAACAGACATTATTTTAATTGGTGCTGGAGTCATGAGTGCGACTCTAGGATCGTTACTAAAAGAGTTAGCACCTGAATGGGAAATTAAAGTGTTTGAGAAACTTGAAAAAGCTGGAGAAGAAAGCTCTAACGAGTGGAATAATGCGGGTACAGGTCATGCGGCACTGTGCGAGCTTAATTATACACCCGAAAAATCTGATGGTTCTATAGATATTAGTAAAGCGATAAAAATTAATGAACAGTTTCAGCTTTCAAGACAGTTTTGGTCCTATCTTGTAAACAGTAATCTGATTACTAATCCGCAAGAGTTTATTATGCCACTTCCTCATATGAGCTTAGTGGAGGGAGACAAAAATGTTTCTTTTTTAAAAAATCGTTTTGAAGCGCTATCAAAAAATCCTCTGTTTCAAGGGATGGAATTTTCCGATGACCCTGAAAAACTAATGGAATGGATTCCTTTAATCATGGAAGGGCGTAGATCGAAGGAACCGATAGCGGCAACCAAAATAGACTCTGGAACGGATGTCAATTTCGGTGCTTTAACACGCATGTTGTTTGACCATTTAAAGAGTCAAAATGTTGAAATCAACTATAAGCATAGTGTTGAAGATATTAAACGGACTGAAGACGGTTTATGGGAATTGAAAATTTGGAATATGGATACCGGTAATATCGAAAGACATACAGCCAAATTCGTCTTTATTGGCGGTGGTGGCGGAAGTCTGCCGTTATTGCAAAAAACGGGTATTCCTGAGTCAAAACATATTGGCGGTTTCCCAGTAAGCGGGCTATTTTTGGTATGTAACAATCCTGAAGTGGTAGAGCAGCACCATGCAAAAGTATACGGTAAAGCTAAAGTTGGAGCTCCTCCAATGTCTGTACCGCATCTTGATACAAGATTTATCGACAACAAAAAAGCATTGCTGTTTGGCCCATTTGCCGGTTTCACACCAAAGTTTTTGAAAACGGGTTCAAATCTTGATTTGATAGGTTCAGTCAAGCCAAACAATGTTGTCACTATGCTCGCAGCTGGTGCAAAGAACATTCCGTTAACAAAATACTTGATTGAACAAGTTCTGTTATCAAAAGAAAAACGAATGGAAGAGTTACGTGAGTTTGTCCCGAACGCTAAAAGCGAGGAATGGGATATGGTTGTAGCTGGTCAACGTGTGCAAGTCATCAAAGATACAGAGGCTGGTAAAGGAACACTTCAATTTGGTACGGAAGTGGTTAGTGCCTCTGATGGCTCCGTAGCTGCATTGCTAGGTGCTTCTCCGGGTGCTTCTACAGCAGTTCATGTAATGCTTGAAGTTCTAGAAAAGTGCTTCCCACAACATATGAAAGAGTGGGAATCAAAGATCATAGAAATGATACCTTCTTATGGCGTGTCATTGACAGAGAACCCAGAGTTTTTCCAAGAGGTTAATACTCTAACTGCGCAAACGCTCGGTCTTATTGGAAAAGAAACAGTGTCAACTGAGAAAAAGCCTAGTGAAAGCGAAAAAGAACTGGTCTATAATTAAGGCTCTTTTCTAAAACTTCGCTGTTTTTAAAACTAATAAAGAATGATTTCACATAAGAATTTATTAAAATTCTTTAGGAAATCAAGAAAAGAGCTGGTCACTCATTAAGGGAAGTTGTAAAAATCCGGCTTTTGGGATTTTTACGAAAACCTCGATCTATACGAAAACAGCCATAATTAAAGAATTGAAAAGAACCTTTAATCTATCTTTGATTAAAGGTTCTTTTCATGCTGATAAAATGGTTGATAATTCTTAGTTGTCATTTTATCGGACACAGAATCCGTTATTAGCGTAAAATAGAGGTTATATCCTAGTTTATAGGGACACTGGATCCGTTATTTACTATATTTCATAGAAAAAAGGCATACTTTAGGTGCAATAACGGAACCATGGTAGTCCGATAACCCCTAAAAAACTAATCAATTTTATAAAATAACGGAACGTGAGTCCTATAAAATTTATTGTTTATCGGCTTAATGAGGCTTAGGGTTAATTTGCAAAAATCTTTTGTGCCAAATTAACAAAAATATTTAACAAAGTTTTATTATATAAACAAAAAAAGTCGCTTGCCTACCCAGGTAGTCAAGCGACTTTCAATATATTAATAGCTTAATTTCGGATTAAATAATCAAATGCACCTAATGCAGCTGTCGCACCAGATCCCATCGAAATAATAATCTGTTTATAAGGGCTATTCGTACAGTCTCCTGCAGCAAATACTCCAGGAATGTTTGTAGCACCATGGTTGTCCACCACAATCTCTCCGAAACGTGTACGTTCGATTGTGTCACCTAACCAATCCGTGTTTGGTACAAGGCCGATTTGAACAAAAACACCTTGTAATTCAATGTGATGCTCTTCTCCTGTTTCACGATCCATGTAAGAAATGCCGTTCACTTTGTCAGTTCCGGTAATTTCTTTTGTTTGGACGTTCTTTAGAACCGTTACGTTAGACAGGCTGTATAGACGATCTTGAAGTACAGCATCCGCTTTCAACTCAGGGTTAAACTCAAGAACGGTTACATGCTTAACGATCCCAGCAAGGTCAATCGCTGCCTCCACTCCGGAATTACCTCCGCCAATAACGGCAACGTCTTTTCCAATAAATAATGGACCGTCACAATGAGGGCAGTATGCTACACCTTTGTTCTTGAACTCTGCTTCACCAGGCACACCAATATTGCGCCAACGAGCACCTGTTGAAAGGATGACCGTTTTACTTTTTAAAACCGCACCATTCTCAAGTTCGATTTCAATCAGACTGTTCTTTTCTAAGCGCTTGGCACGTTGAAGGTTCATCACATCGATGCCATATTCTTTCACATGTTCTTCAAGGCTTGCTACGAGCTTTGGACCTTCCGTATGCTTTACGCTAATAAAGTTTTCAATGCCCAAAGTGTCCATAACTTGTCCGCCAAACCGTTCTGCTACAATGCCTGTACGTATTCCTTTACGTGCTGCATAGATTGCTGCACTTGCACCAGCAGGTCCACCACCTACAACAAGCACATCGTAAGGCTCCTTATCGCTGAACTCAGATGCGTCAGGACCTGTGCCCATCTTGGCAAGAATTTCTTCAAGGGTCATACGACCACTTCCGAAGGATTCGCCATTTAGGAACACGGTTGGTACTGCCATGATCTGTTTACTTTCAACTTCGTCTTTAAAAGCTGCACCGTCAATCATGGTATGGGTAATGCCAGGGTTCAAAATACTCATCAAGTTCAATGCTTGTACAACATCAGGACAGTTGTGGCAGCTCAAGCTAATATAAGAGACAAAATGGTATTCACCCTTCATGTTTTTAACTTGATCAATCACTTTCTGATCAACCTTCGGGGCTCTTCCACTTACCTGCAGTAAGGCTAGAACTAATGAAGTAAATTCGTGCCCGAGGGGGATACCAGCAAATGTTACGCCCGTATCTTCACCCATACGATTGACACTGAAGCTTGGAGTTCTTTCTAATTGAGCATGCTCAACCTTAATATTGGATGACATCGTAGCCAGTTCGTCTACTAATGTCAGCATATCTCGTGAAACAGCATCGGATCCAGCGCTAACCTTAAGTAGAACATCGCCCTCCATCAGCTGAAGATATTGGGCTAACTGAGCTTTAATCTCTGCATCTAATAACATGGAATTGGCTCCTTAAATTTTTCCTACAAGGTCAAGGCTTGGCTTAAGTGTTGCAGAACCTTCTTGCCATTTAGCTGGGCAAACTTCACCAGGGTTGTTACGAACGTATTGAGCTGCTTTAAGCTTCGCAACCACTTGACTTGCATCACGACCGATGCCGCCAGCATTAATTTCAACAGTTTGGATAACACCGTCTGGGTCGATGATGAAAGTTCCACGGTCAGCAAGACCTTCTTCTTCAATTAATACATCGAAGTTACGAGAAACTTTTTGAGAAGGGTCACCAATCATAACATACTCGATTTTGTTGATAGTTTCTGAGTGATCGTGCCATGCTTTGTGTGTGAAATGTGTATCAGTTGATACAGAATATACTTCTGCTCCAAGTCCTTTTAAAGTTGCATATTGGTTTTGAAGATCTTCAAGTTCAGTTGGACATACGAAAGTAAAGTCAGCTGGGTAGAAGCAAACTACACTCCATTTACCTTTGAAGTTTTCTTCAGTTACCGTAATAAAATCTCCGTTATGGAAAGCTTGTGCAGTGAATGGTAATACTTGTGTGCCGATTAATGACATATTGATTTTCCTCCAATGGTTAATGTATTTATTTAGAACTATTACTAAAAATAGAATAATTCTAATTCAATAGAAATTATCATATAGAATTTATTATTTTGTCAAGTGAGATGTCCCAAAATCGACTGACTTTTTAAATGAAATTCCCATTGAAGACGGTAGAGACAATTAATAGGGGAATAGAACTATTACTTTCAAGTTAGGTTATTTTATTAATTTTGATAAGTCACACTTAGATTAGGTTTCTATACCTTTCAACCTCCACTTTCTACCATAAAATGAATAATCGACCTATGAGGAGGTGAAAGAATTTGAGCTTTCCTAACATACCGAATGTAACACCTTCGATTGATATTAATAGGGAGGATGTTATTAACCTTCTATTAGCTTCCATAGCCTTTGAGGAGTTAGGGTTGGCGCATATTATCAATGCAGAAGCTGAAAAGATTCAGGCTGTCCTAGGTACATTACCAGAATCATCTGTTCGTGCTGGAAGTGTTGCTGATTTAATTGCCATAAACGACTCTGTAAATCAAACTCTAAAAACGGTGATTAAAAAGGAAATGCTATTACAGTTTAAACTTGAGGATATTTTAGACATCCCAACTTGTCAGGTCTCAGTAATAGCACGCCTAGAGTTACCATCACAACCTGGTGCAACTCAATATAGATTTTTTGGAAATGCACAAGGAACAAATCAAGTTTCCGTTGAGATCCTCGTGAATGAAAATGTTGTTGGTTCAACAACTGCGAACGTAGCAAATAACCAATTCCAGGCTGTCTTATTCGTACCTGTCGTTCCTGGCCAAATTACTATTCGAGTTCGTTCTCTAGATGGAGATTGCGAATTTGAGCGACTTGTTACATCTATTCCTCTTATTCCAGCTCAATAATCGTAATGAAAAGGCCAACTTTACCGCACGGAAGTTGGCTTTTTTATGGTCTTATGTATATGGATTAAAAGTAAAAGAGCCAGTCTAAAAATGACTGGTTTTTCATTTTACTGTACTTTACTATCAATATTTTCTATCATTATGGCTAGGAAACAACATGATAAAAAGGAGTGGATATCATGACGGAACAACGGGAGTTGGCGACTTTTGCAGGCGGATGCTTTTGGTGTATGGTATCTCCATTTGATGAGCAGCCAGGGATTCTTAAAGTTATTTCAGGATATACGGGTGGATCTACTGAAAACCCTACCTATGAAGAAGTTTGCTCTGAAACGACGGGACACTATGAGGCTGTCCAAATAACTTACGATCCAACTATTTTTCCTTATAAAAAATTACTACAATTATTTTGGCAACAAATCGATCCGACGGATGCAGGCGGTCAGTTTAATGATCGCGGTCTATCCTACCGAACGGCTATTTTTTACCATAGTGAAGAACAAAAGGATCAGGCAGAAGCATCAAAAGCGGAGCTTGCAGCGAGTGGTCGTTTTCAAAAGCCGATTGTAACGGAGATAATTCCAGCAGGCACATTTTACAAAGCGGAGGAAAAACATCAGGGTTACTATAAAAAGAATCCTTTCCACTATAATCTTTATAAAGAGGGCTCCGGACGAGCACGTTTTATCCGCGAGAACTGGAGAAACCGTAAAAGTGATGAACAATTAAGAAAAGAACTGACCCCGATTCAATATGAAGTAACAAGAAATAATGCAACGGAGCCCCCATTTCAAAATGAGTTTTGGGACCATACAGAGGAAGGAATTTATGTTGATATTATTTCAGGTGAACCATTATTCAGTTCAAAGGATAAATATGATGCTGGGTGTGGCTGGCCAAGCTTTACCAAACCTTTGCGTCGTAATGAAATTCACGAAAGATTTGATACTTCCCTTGGAATGAGAAGAATAGAAGTTCGCGGCAAAACGTCAGATTCGCACCTTGGCCACGTTTTTGATGATGGTCCTGGACCTGATCGTGCCCGCTACTGTATTAACTCGGCTGCGCTTCGTTTTGTTCCAAAGGAAAAGTTAATAGATGAAGGATATGGGGAATTTGTTAAGTTATTTGAATAAAATGATGATGTTTTGAAAAAATTTTTCCGAGGAAAGGGGGCTGACATGGAAAAGATAACAGTAAGATCGCTATTAGATGTCATTGGAGAGTTATTTTCGGATGAAATCTCAATAGCTGTATCTAATACAAAGGAATATATTTATTATCGACCCAGCAAACGAATTGATTTAAAAATAAGTCCCGGGGACCCTGTTAAGGAAGGGACAATTGCCTATAAAGCGTTAGAGACGAAACAAAAAGTTTCAGAATTTATCAATCGTGATGTTTTTGGAGTTCCCTATCATGGGATGGCGGTCCCTTTTTTGCATGACGGAAAGCTAGAGGGATGCGTAACAGCCATTTATCCAGCGTTAACAGAAGGGAAATCTGTTGTAACAGTTAAAACGAACGATGGCTGGATTCCCATTCCATTTTCTCAAGTGGTTTACTTAGAGGCAAAGGATAAAAAGACGTTTGTGAACACAAAGGAATATTCGGGAACTCATAAAAACTCCCTACAAGAATTTGAATATTTGTTGCCGAAGGAGAACTTTATTAGGTGCCACCGATCGTATATCGTCAATGTTCATCATATTAAAATGATTTATCCAGATACCCATTCCACGTTTTTGCTATCCATGAATAACGGAGATCAAATTCCTGTCAGCCAATCATACTCTAGTTATTTCAGAAAGCTGCTTGGTTTTTAGAAAAATGCTGCTTGGGAATCGAATATTGCTGTTTTATCTGAATTTTCTCTAATCTAATCCTTAAATCTCAACCTTGATAGGTAAATAGGTAAAATGATTTTATATATTCATTTATGAGAGAGGGATAGGTTTATGGAGAAAAAAATGGAACGTGTTAGGGATCCTCGTCTACAAAATCGCATCGTGACAGCAGAGGAAGCAGCATCTTGGATTCAAGATGGTATGACGCTAGGGTTAAGTGGTTTTACACGTGCGGGTGACGTGAAAGCGGTTCCATTTGCTTTAGTAAAAAGAGTTCAAGAAGAGCAAAAACCATTTAAGGTAAATGTATATACGGGGGCATCATTAGGATCAGATGTCGATAAATTGTTTGCAGAAGCAGGTATCTTAGGAAAAAGACTTCCGTTTCAAGCGGATCCAACCATGCGCAAAGGAATTAATCAAGGTGATTTTTTATTTGTTGATCAACATTTGTCGCATACAGCTGAATTAATCCGTTCTGATGTAATGGGTGTCGATGTCGCTATTTTGGAAGCGGTTGCAATTACAGAGGATGGACTTGTGATTCCGACAACTTCTATTGGGAACTCATTATCCTTTGCGTTAAATGCCAAATCCATCATTATAGAAATAAATGTAGCGCAAACACCAGAGCTTGAAGGCTTACATGATCTTTATGAACCAGGAAAACAAGGATCAAGAGATCCGATTCCGCTTACTAAACCAAATGATAGAATTGGAACGATTGGAATTCCTGTTGATGTGGAAAAAGTAAGAGGAATCGTATTTACCGATCAATTGGATTCTCCATCTACCATCGTTCCTCCTGACGAAGAAACGGTGATGATGGCTAATCATTTGATAGACTTCCTTCGTCGTGAAGTCGAAGTTGGCAGACTTTCAACCAATCTCGCTCCTTTACAATCTGGAATTGGTTCCATTGCTAATGCTGTTCTGCACGGAATGTTAAATTCAGAATTTGAAAATTTAGAGGTTTACTCTGAGGTTTTACAAGATGCTGTATTCGATTTAATGGATGCTGGTAAAGTTACATTTGCTTCATGCTGTTCGATTACTCTTTCTGATCAAAAAATGCATGAGGTATTCTCGAATTTTGAACAGTATCGAGAAAGATTAATTATGCGACCTCAAGAAATTTCCAATCATCCTGAGATCATCCGTCGACTCGGATTAATCTCGATCAATACGGCGCTCGAGCTTGATATATATGGAAATGTTAATTCAACTCATGTTTCCGGAACAAAAATGATGAACGGAATAGGCGGTTCTGGTGATTTTGCAAGAAACGCGAGATTAGCTATCTTTGTAACCAAGTCCATTGCAAAAGGCGGAAATATCTCCAGTATCGTTCCATTTGTCTCCCACGTCGATCATACCGAGCACGATGTTGATGTCATTGTAACTGAACAAGGCTATGTCGATTTACGTGGGCTTGCACCGAGAGAACGAGTGGAACGCATTATCGAAAATTGTGCTCACCCCATGTACCGCAACCAGCTTCGTGAATATTATCAGGAAGCACTTATAAGAGGTGGCCAAACCCCTCATGTATTAGAAAAAGCCTTTTCATGGCATTCCAACTTTGCTAAGAATGGAACGATGCTTGAAAAACAGGCAGTAACAGTATAATTTTAAAATAGAACAAAAGGGGCAACTAATCACGCTGCTCCTTTTTTTATTCAACGATTATAATGAACTGTGAGGAATAAGGAGGATACATGCATGTATTTAACGATAAAAGAGGCTGCAGAGTACTTAAGTATGAGCGAACAAGCAATGGAAAAACTCATTCAACAAAAAAAGGTTCGTGCTCTTTTTGATGGTGAGCAGTACCTTGTTTATAAAGAACAATTTAACACCCATTTGAAACAGCTTGAAAAATACAAATTTTTAGTGGAAGAGGTTCTAAATGAACCAATCCCAGAAGATATCGATGTAAAGGATGAAGATTAACAATTAATTAAATAGACACCCATTAACTAGCATAATTTCGTTTTCTTTAGGAAAAATAATGAGTAACTACGTTAATGGAGTGAAATGAATGTCTCCAAAATTATTGTTTTATTCTTTGCTTAGTGTATCTTGGCTTACGACCTTTATCATCGGTAAAAAAAATGTAAGAAGATATACACCAGTGTCTATTTTTGCATCACTCCTCGTAACATTAGTGTATGTATCAGCTTACCATTTAGGATGGTGGAAGCTTAAAAAGCCAGTGATTCCCTGGTTGAAGTCGATTGATATCTCTTTTATTTATGGTCCATTTTTAGTAGGGACGATCGGTGTTTTCAGTCTTAGCTATCGATTTGGTTTCCGTATTTATATGCTCGCTAATATATTATTGGACAGTTTTTTTTCATTTGTATTTCTGCCTTTCTTAGAAAAATGGGGAATTGTAAAACTAAAAAAAGTTCAACATTTTGGTATTTGCGGACTAATGTTAGCTGTTGCGATTATCATCTATCCTTTTCAAAAATGGTTGGATGGGCAACAGAAAGATATTGAAAAGACAGTGGAAGAAAATAAAAAATAAGCCTTCGAACTCCAAAAGGAATCAAGGCTTATTTTTTATTTTGGAAAATATATAAAATAGTATTCCTAATATAAGCTACTTTTTTAGTAAAGGATTTCTGAAATTGGCCCATCCTAATCGAGGGTCTATGATTCTATGCATTCGATGATAAAACGGCTGGAAGCCACATTTTGGCCAAAAAACGGAAGAAGAAAGATTGGTCATCCTCCAGTCTGTCATGATATATTTAATGTTCTTTTCCTTTAATACCCGAATGGCTTCATCCATTAGTGTTTTTCCGATTCCTTTTCCCGATGTATGTGGGAATGTCCCTGCGACACTAAGTTCGATGGCGTGCTCTGGTACTGCTAAATGGGAATCGATGGTCCAATAAGCTTGAAATCCAATAGGTTCACCGTTTTGTTCTGCTAGAACTATAAACGCATCTTCATCATCTACTATTTGTCTATACCCATCTCTTATTTCCATAATATATTCCGGTAAAGCTACAGCATAAACAGGAGATTCATTTTGATAGGAGGATATAATGTCTGCCATGCTGCCTATTACTTCTCTATCTTCTAAGTTTGCCATTCTGGTCTTAATATTACTTTGAAGATTAAAAGGTTGGTAACTTTCAATATCAAGCACACCTTGAACCTGTTCAAAGCCAAAGGATAACCGCTGAAAAGCATCCACATATGTAAAATTAGCCATTGGTGCAATAGCATAATGGGCATAACATCCATAATCTAGCCATTCCTTAGATGTCTCTGCATACAGTAAGCGAATCAATTCGCCAGATTCTTCAAGTTTAATGGCTACCCCTTCATAAGGAACCCATGCATGCTTCCCTCGGGTTTCATCAAATTTTATTTGGGCAAACAGATAGCCAACAAGCTCTTCATTTTCAAAAGCACCTGTTCCTATGACTTTTTGATCTTGAAACATTTTTTCCAAAGAGTTAGAGATAAAAGATTCATTTAGTTTTTCGGTTTTTAGAAAAGGAAAGGATTCGATTTCCTTTAGTTGTCTATTGAATAAAAGCGGAGACATGGATGGAATGTGCATTTTTTGAAGTGGACGAAATGTATACTTTTTCAAAAGAGTTCCCCCTAAATTCCCTAATACGAAATATTTAAAATAATAAGTCAATATAGTGTTATTAAATCAAAACGTCTATTAAAATAAAAGTATTAGTTTTTATAATAGTGGGAGGTCAAGGAAGATGAGCAGTTATATTGCCACTGATGTTAGAGAAGTATATGAACTCGTATTGAAACAGCAAGCTGTGAAAGTTGGTTTAGACTTTTTAAAGGCAGACAATGAAAATACCGTAAAAGAGCAAGTGCACTTAACGGAAATCGCTGCTCCAACCTTTCAAGAGGAAGTCAGAGGGGAATTTTTCCAAAAGAGGTTTAAGGAATTAGGATTAGAGAATGTAAGAGTGGATCAGCATGGGAATGTTTACGGACTTAGATCTGGCAGTGGTGATGGACCCAAATTAGTAGTGTCAGCTCATCTTGATACCGTTTTTCCAGAAGGAACTGACGTAAAAGCGAAGGAGCGAGACGGAAAAATCTATGCACCGGGCATTGCCGATGATGGCAGGGGACTGGCTGTTTTGTTAACGTTAGTGCGCGCATTAAATGAATCAAATGTAAAAACTACCGGTGATTTATTATTCGTTGCGACTGTTGGAGAAGAGGGCTTAGGAGATTTAAGGGGAGTAAAGGGATTATTTGGAGATAATCATGATATTGATGGCTTCATCTCCATCGAGCCAGGAACTCCAAATGAAATTACCTATCTTGCCACTGGCAGCAGGCGTTACCGTATAACCTATAAAGGACCTGGTGGTCACAGCTTTGGCGATTTCGGAATGCCAAGTGCCATCCATGCGCTAGGCAGAGCTATCGCTAAGATTTCGGATGTACAAGTTTCCAAGAATCCAAAAACTACTTTTAATGTTGGAACGATAACGGGAGGAACCTCTGTCAATACCATTGCCCAAAGTGCAAGTCTGGTTCTTGATATGCGCTCCACATCCCAAGATGAATTATCCGTTTTAGAAAAAGAAGTATTAGAAATTCTTGAACAATCCGCGAAAGATGAAAATTCACGTTGGGGCAAAGACGTTATTAAGGTAGAAACGGAACTGGTCGGTGATCGTCCTGCCGGCAGCCAGCCTGTAGACTCTGTGATTGTACAAGCAGCCCAAGCGGCTGCAAGTGTATTAGGTTTTGAACCGGAGTTGAATAATCCAAGTAGCACGGATTCCAATGTCCCAATCAGTTTAGGTATCCCAGCTGTAACCTTAGGTGGCGGCGGTGATTACGGCGGTTGCCATACTCTCGAAGAATATTTTGACCCGAAAGATGCCTTTTACGGTACGCAAAAAATCTTCCTAACCATGCTCGGACTTGTCGGAGTAAAGGAAGTAACCCAACCATTATTAAAAAAATAAATCGTAAGAAGAACTGCTGAATTTCAGCAGTTTTTTTTAATGGCTCTGTTAAAGAATATTATTTATTTTCTCCCTTGTTGATTGGAGCGGAAGGCGCGAAGACTCCTGTGGGAGTACGGGTCAGGGGAGACCTAGTAAAATGATCCATAGGAGGGATCATTTGTACCCCGCAGGCGTAAGCGCCGAGGAGGCTCGCCGAAACGCCCAAGGAAGAATTTGTTTTTTGAAAAAGCCGGCAGTAGGGCTTTTTCATAATTCTTCCCACGGAAAGCGAAGCGCCTGAAGCGGAAATCAATACGCAAGTCTAAGATAGCATCTTTAATAATAAAATTTACAGATAATTAAGAAAAAATAAAGGAATTTTTCTTCGTTTATCGAAATATTTATAAATCAGTATAGAAAGGGGATTTTCATATGACTAATCAAAATCTAGTAGAGCTTAAAAATGTAACAAAAGAGTCAGTTGAAAGTGCTGTCGATTTATTAAAGGAATATCTTTCATTCCCAACGATTTCTGCACAAAATTCAGCCATTCCAGAAACAGTCCAATTTGTAGTGAAGATGATTGAAGAAGCTGGCGGTGAAGCCCAAACATTAGATGATTTAAGTGGAAATCCTGTGGTGTATGGTTATTTTCCAGCAGGAAGTAATGGGGATTCTTCTAAAACATTACTCTTTTATAACCATTATGATGTACAACCTCCTGAGCCGCTTGATGAATGGAATTCGGAGCCATTTGAAGCAACGATTAGAGACGGGAAATTATTTGCAAGAGGAGTAGCGGATAATAAAGGGGATTTAGTTGCTAGATTAACAGCGATTAAGATCCTTCAAAAAACACAAGGCGGTTTACCATGTAATATTAAGTTTTTGATTGAAGGGGAAGAAGAAATCGGTAGTCCGAATCTTGAACCATACCTTCAAAAATATCGTGACCTTTTCAAAGCAGATGCGTGCATTTGGGAATTTGGCGGTAAGGACGAACAAGACCGAATTAGTATGGTTGCCGGTATTAAGGGTATGGCTTATTTAGAGCTTACTTGTGTGGGTGCAGATATTGATATGCATTCATCGGTTGGTGCTTATGTTGATAATGCGGCATGGAGATTAGTACAGGCATTGGCAACAATGAAAAATCAACAGAATGAGATTTTAGTAGAAGGATTTTATGATGGAATGGAACCGCCTACTGAAGCAGTAATGGAGGCTGTTCATGCCCTTCCTTTTAATGAAGAAGCGGTCACAAACCTATATGGTTTAAGAAGACCATTAATTACAAAGGCAAAGGATCAGGATCCAAGAGAAGCGATGGTTTTACAGCCAACCATGACCATTTGTGGTTTGGTTAGTGGCTATACGGGTGAAGGTTCTAAAACAGTTCTTCCTAAAAATGCAAAGGCAAAAGTAGATTGCCGTTTAGTGCCGGGGCAAGATCCGGATCATATTCTTGAATGTGTGCAAAGACATTTAGAAAAGAATGGATTCCATGATATCCAGGTTACTTCATTAAATGGCCAAAAAGCCTACCGATCTGATTTCAGTCATCCGTTTATTTCACATGTGATGGAATCAGCACAGGAAGTATACGGAAAAGAAGGGATCCTTGCTCCAAACTCAGCAGGTACCGGTCCAATGTATATTTTTGGAGAACAGCTTCAGCTTCCTATCGTAAGTACAGGTGTGGGCTGGGTTGGTTCTAAGGCACATGCACCAAACGAATCGATAAGACTACAGGATTTTGAGAATGGAATTGTCCATATGGCTTATATGTTACTAGGTTTTCCAGCAGCATTAGAGTCTTCTCAAGAGAATGTAGAAGCTTCAAAGTAAAAAAAGTACCGAAAGAGGGAAAAAGTAAGATACTTTTTCCCTTACAAGTTGATTCCTTACATAGTAGACAAATAATTTAGTGAATCTTGAGAGGTAGTGAACACATGGATGCAGTAGCAATTGCCCCTTATTTACATGTTCGTACAGCGAAAAATCCAATATATAGTCCATCTGGTGATAAGCTCAGTTTTATCACAGATTATACAGGTCTTCCACAAGTATGGGAGTTAAACAGTCAGCAACAATGGCCAGCCCAAGCCTCTTTTACGGAAGAGAGAATCATGTTTGTCTCTTATATAACAGGGACAACCGAACGAATTATTGGTATGGATGAAGGAGTTAATGAAAGACAGCAGCTTTTTTTATTAAAAGATAATGGTGACTTAAAGCCATTAACGAATTCACCTGACCATATTCATCACTATGGAGGAAGTTCTCCTGATGGAAAATGGATTGCTTGGTCTAGTAACCGTCGTCACAATGCTTTTTTTGATATCTATGTTCAAAATCTAGAAACGTTGGAGTTTCTTCAAATATATACAGAAGATGCTACCCATCATCCAATTAAATGGGCACCAAATGGAGAGTTATTAATTCAAAAAGTGAATACCAATTTAGACAATGATTTTGGTTTACTGCAGGTAGAAACAGGGGAAATTACTTGGTTAACTCTCCATGAAGGAGAAGCGATATTTGAATCTCCTCATTTTAGTGGAGACGGCAAGTACCTCTATTGTTTATCCAATGTTGGCCACGAATTTATTGGGCTAGTGGCAATTGAACTGTCCACGAAAAAACTTGAGTGGTTAGACCAACGGAATTGGGATTTAGAAGGTTTATCCATTAGTTCAGATAAAAATCTATTAGCTTATAGCGTTAATGAGGGGGGAATCTCAAGAGGGGTTGTTTATCATATTAACGTGAAAAAACTTCAGACTTGGGAAACGCCAATCGGAGTTATAAGTGATCTGACTTTCTCTCCGGATCAAACAAAATTGGCTTATGTATTTAATGGACCTAAAAACCCATCTGATGTTTGGGAGCTTGATTTACAAACAAATGAAACGAAAAGATTAACATTCGTTTCCCAGTTGCCAATGGTAGAGGAAAGACTGATTGAACCAGAGCTTATCCAGTTTACTTCCTTTGATGGGCTTCAAGTACCTGCCTTTATGTATACGCCTAAAAATGTAGAAGGCAAACTTCCCGTGGTAGTGTTTGTCCATGGAGGTCCAGAAAGCCAAATACGTGCTGTGTATAATCCGTTTCTGCAGTATTTCCTAAATCATGGCTATGCTGTATGTACGCCGAATGTTCGTGGTAGCACAGGGTATGGAAAAACGTATTCTCATTTAGATGATGTGAGAAAACGGATGGATTCTGTTAAGGACTTAACATCATTAGTGGAGTGGTTAAAAGCAGAAGGAAATGCGGATTCGGATAAAATTGCGATTATGGGACGTAGCTATGGTGGTTTCATGGTATTAGCAGCCATCACACACTATCCTGATATATGGTCAGCAGCAATTGATATTGTTGGGATTTCAAGCTTCCGAACCTTCTTGGAGAAAACGAGTTCCTGGCGCAGAAAGGTTAGAGAAGCGGAATATGGAAGTATTGAAAATGACGGAGACTTCTTTGATCAAATTGACCCAATCCACCATGTTGATAAAATCACTTGTCCGGTGATGGTTCTCCATGGAGCAAATGATCCGCGAGTTCCAATTGAAGAAACCGAGCAAATTGTCGACGAATTACGTGCCCGCAATCATCCTGTAACCTATATTCGTTTTGAAGATGAAGGACATTTCTTTGTAAAATTAAAGAATAATATAACAGCCTATACAGGAGTAGCTCAATTTTTAGGTCAATATATAGGTGAATAAGAGGTAAAAGCCAACCACGATGGTAAGTGGTCGGCCTTTTTTCTTTTATTAGGCTAAATAAGATAGGGTATCCTTCTTTGCAAGCTGTTGGATATGATCGAGTTTCGATAAATCCATGTTTCCGCCACTAACGATAATCCCGCAGTTTTTGGAACGAATCGAATTTCGATGCACGAGGAGAGCAGCAAAGGCAGCTGCGCCAGCCCCTTCGACTAAAGTCTTTTTTCTTTCGAGCATGTAAACCATGGCGGTAGCTATATCATTATCGCTTACTGTAATGATGTCATCTACGTATTTTTGAATAATGGGTAGGGTTAATTTACCTGGCTCCTTTACGGCAATTCCTTCTGCTATAGTAGCTACAGTTTCCGAAGTAGGAGAGGGATAATGATGGAAATGGGTATACATCACCTTTGCCCCTTCAGCTTGAACACCAATCACTTTTATTTTGGGATTAAGAAGCTTGGCGGCAAAGGCAACGCCGCTTATCAAACCACCCCCACCGATTGGTACGATTAACGTATCGAGGAAAGGCTGTTGATTTAGCATTTCAATGGCAATCGTCGCTTGCCCTGCCATCACATCCACATCATCAAATGGATGGAGAAAAAAGCTATTGGTTTTTAGCTGTTCCATACAGGCTGCTTCATATGATTCTTGAAAGGAAGCACCTGTGATAACCGCCTTGGCCCCGTAATATTCTGTTGCTTTCACTTTTGCGGCGGGTGTAGTAACAGGCATAAAAATCTTAGCTGCGATGCCTCGTTTTGCTGCAGCTAAAGCAACCCCTTGAGCATGATTTCCGGCAGAGGCAGCAATTACGCCCTGCTTTGCTTCTTGTTCTGTTAAACGGGACATCTTATAGCTTGCTCCGCGAATTTTAAAAGCTCCCGTCTTTTGTTGATTTTCCATTTTAAAATAAATGTTTTTCCCAACCATTTTATTCAAAAAGGTAGAGGTAGTAAGCGGAGTCCGATAAACAATACCTGCCAATTGTTCCATCGCATCCGAAATCTTATAAGTCGTTAAGGAATCCCCAAGGGAGTCACTCTCCTTTAATGTGAAAGTTCAAATTTTGATATTTTTTTTTCATATAACAGGGTTAATCCGATGTCATCCAGTCCATTGAGAAGCATTTCCTTTGAATGAGGAGAAATCTCAAAGTGAATTAGATTACTGTGTTCATCTTCGATCGTTTGGTTTTCTAGATTGACGGTTAAATCGTACGATTCATTTTCAGCCCTTTTTAATAATGGTTCGACTTGTGCGGAATCTAACTCAATGGCTAAAATTCCGTTCTTCAGACAATTGTTTTTAAAAATATCAGCAAAGCTTGGAGCAATGATGACTTTAAAACCATAGTCAAGAAGAGCCCATGGGGCATGTTCACGGGAAGAACCACACCCGAAATTTTCCCCTGCGATTAAAATTGAAGCACCACTATACTTTTCACTATTCAAAGAAAAGTCAGCTTGCGGATTTCCATGATAATCAAAACGCCAATTATAAAATAAGAATTGCCCAAAGCCTTGTCGTTCAATTCTTTTTAAAAATTGCTTCGGTATGATTTGGTCGGTATCGACATTGCTTCGGTTAAGTGGGTAAACGAGCCCTTTATGAATTTTTAATGGTTCCATTTAGATCACCTCGGCTACAGCAGAGTATTGTCGAACATCTACAAAATGACCTTCAATGGCGGCAACAGCTGCCATTTCGGGGCTTACAAGATGGGTGCGAGCCCCGGTTCCTTGTCGTCCTTCAAAGTTACGGTTTGAAGTAGAGGCACATCGCTCTCCAGGTGGAACGATATCATCATTCATAGCTAAACACATGCTACATCCTGCATCACGCCATTCAAAGCCAGCTTCTTTAAAAATCGTATCTAGCCCTTCTTGTTCGGCGGCTAGTTTAACGCTTTTTGAGCCTGGAACAACGAGTGCGCGTACAGTAGGACTTATTTTTCTGCCCTGGATAACAGCGGCTGCTTTTCGTAAATCACTTAATCTGGAATTTGTACAGGAACCAATAAACACATGTTGAATCTTAACAGAAGTGATCGGTTGCCCAGCTTCAAGTCCCATATAGTCAAGAGCTCGTTGTATTTCTATTTTTTCATTAAGGGTGGCTGCATCCTCAGGGCTCGGAATAGAAGCATCAACAGGAAGGCACATTCCTGGATTGGTACCCCAGGTAACCTGAGGGGCAACTTCAGAAGCATCTATTTCAATGACTGCATCATAGCTGGCTCCTTCGTCTGTTGCAAGAGAGCGCCATGTATTAATAGCTTTTTCAAACTCAAGACCTTTTGGTGTGAATTTTTTATCACGAAGATATTCAAATGTGGTTTCATCTGGTGTGATTAGCCCTGCTCGAGCCCCAGCCTCGATGGACATATTGCAAACAGTCATTCGCTCTTCCATAGAAAGAGCACGAATTGCTTCTCCTGTATATTCCATCACATAACCAGTACCGAAGCGGACACCGTACTTAGCGATTATTGCTAAAATTAAATCTTTAGCCGTAACACCTGTAGGAAGCTTTCCGTGAACTTTGACATTCATTGTCTTAGGGCGCTCTTGCCAAAGGGTTTGAGTCGCTAACACATGTTCCACTTCACTCGTTCCAATACCAAAAGCTAAGGCACCGAAAGCTCCGTGGGTTGATGTATGACTATCGCCACAGACAATCGTTTTACCCGGTTGCGTAAGTCCGAGCTCAGGCCCAATTACATGAACGATCCCATTATCAGGATGGTTAATATCAGCAAGCTCAATATTAAACTCACGACAATTTTGCTCTAGCGTTTCAACTTGTTTTTTTGAAATGTGGTCCGTAATAATATGCTGCTTCTTTGTAGGAATATTGTGATCCATTGTTGCAAAGGTTCGATCAGGACGACGCACCTTTCGCCCATTTATTCGTAACCCCTCAAAAGCTTGAGGGGAGGTAACCTCATGGACAAGGTGTAGGTCAATGTAAAGTAAGTCAGGTTTACCATCTTCCTGATGGACCATATGCTGTTCCCATATTTTTTCGAAGATTGTTTTAGCTGTAGGCATTATAAAACCTCCTATCTTAGGCGTAACAGCTCATGATACAGTTAGCCGTGTTCCTTGTTTTAATCGAATCAATAATAAGCTGAGTCATTTCGAAAGTGCCGACCTTATGGCCAATTTTTAGGTTCAAATCTGCGGTATGAAAGCCTGCGTTTAAGACGGATTCAACGGTTTCTTCTATTAATCTAGCTTCATCCTCTAATTGGAAGGAATGTCTTAGCATTAAGGCAGCAGATAAAATCATCGCGATTGGATTGGCGACCCCATGACCTGCGATATCAGGGGCTGACCCATGGACGGGTTCAAAAAGTCCAACCCCGTCCTCACGGAGACTAGCTGAAGGCAGCATTCCAAGGGATCCTGTTAAAACGGATGCTTCATCACTTAAAATATCTCCAAACATGTTCTCTGTAACAATGACATCAAACTGTGACGGGTTTGTAATAAGCTTCATGGCCGCTGCGTCAACAAGAAGATGCTCCACTTTTACTTTAGGATATTGCTGCTTTTTCTCTTCGACCACTTCACGCCACAGCTTACTCGATTCAAGTACATTTGCCTTATCAACCGAAGTGAGGAGCTTCCGCCGCTGCTGTGCACATTGGAATGCTTTTTCTACAATTCTTTCAATCTCTTTACGTGAATAATAAAGGGTATCTACAACCGATTGGCCATTATTTTGCCTTTCGCTAGGGGTTCCAAAATAAAGACCACCTGTTAGTTCACGTACAATAAGGAGGTCACTACCCTTTATCACTTCTTCCTTTAAAGGAGAAGTATGAAGTAGATGATCAAAGCCTTTAATAGGTCTTAGATTGGCAAAAAGGTCGAGTGCCTTTCGAATTCCTAATAATCCTCTTTCTGGTCGAAGGTGAGAAGGGAGTTGGTCCCACTTAGGACCTCCTACGGCTCCAAGTAGAATAGCGTCTGCCTTTTGACAAGCCTCGACAGTTTGTTGGGGAAGGGGGGTGCCATGTTGGTCAACCGCAGCCCCTCCAATGTCATGAGTTTCAAAGCTGAATGAATGATGGAACTCTTCACCTATGGCTGCTAGCACTTCTTTAGCGGACTGCATCACTTCTTTACCAATCCCATCCCCTGGGAGTAGAACAATATGTTTTTTCATGGCATTGGCCTCCTTATTTTTAAAAAATAATAGGTGTTTCTGTGTAAAAGTTGATAAATGTTGAAAACGGTTGATAAATGGTGAAAACCGGTTGATAAAAACAAAATCCCGGTTGATAAATCTTCAAAATCGGTTCAAAAAACCAAAACTGCTCCCTACACTTGTGCTTTTTCTTTTTTCATAAAAACCTGGTTATAAAAAACACGGTTGACGGCGTTTAAGAATGCTTTTGCGGAGGCTTCTAGTACATCTTGTGCCGAGCCGCGTCCACTAACTGGGACATTATTGACGGTCATTTTGACATGAACCTCTGCCAAAGCATCGCGACCTTGGCCAACAGAGCTTAAATGATATTTTTCAAGATGAATTTCTTCTTTTATAAGAGCTTCAAGAGTGTTGTAGAGCGATTCCACACTACCTTTACCTGTACGAGCTGTCTCAACTCTAATTCCTTCTGGAGATTTTAAGGCAACTGTGGCAGTAGGTAGATTGGATGTACCAGATTGAACCTGGAAGGCAAGTAATTCATATTTTTTCACATTCGTCACTGTCGTTTGAATATCCGTAAGAATGGTGAACAAGTCTTCATCTGTTACCTCTTTTTTACGATCGGTCAGAGATTTAAAGTCTTGGAATGCTTCCAAAAGCTTTGCTTCTGATAATGAAAATCCTAATTGTTCAATTTTATCTTTGAAGGCATGTCGTCCAGAGTGCTTGCCGAGAACTAATTGATTGGATTGGATTCCGACAAGTTCAGGAGTGATAATTTCATAGGTTTGTGCATGCTTGAGAACCCCGTCTTGATGGATTCCTGATTCGTGGGCAAACGCATTCTGCCCAACCACGGCTTTATTAGGGGCGATCGACATGCCGGTTAGTTTTCGAACTAAGTCACTTGTTCGTTTAATTTCTTTTAAAATTAATCCCGTTGTAAATGGGTATTTATCCTTGCGGATGTTTAAGGCTACAGCAAATTCTTCTAAAGCAGCGTTACCTGCACGTTCCCCAATTCCGTTTATCGTACCTTCTACTTGAGTCGCTCCGTTCTCGATGGCAGCGAGTGAATTGGCAACGGCCATGCCAAGATCATCGTGACAATGGGCGGATAAGGTGACTTTATCAATATTTGGCACATTTTCTTTTATATAACGGAAAAGGCGGCCATATTCTTCAGGAGTCGTGTACCCAACGGTGTCGGGAAGGTTAATGACGGATGCTCCTGCATCAATTACTTTTTCAATAATATGGACGAGAAAATCGAGGTCTGAACGAGAGGCATCCTCTGCAGACCATTGGACAGTTGGAAACTTACTTTTTCCGTAACGGACCATTTCCACGGCAAGTCTCATTACTTCCTCAGGTGTTTTCTTTAACTTATAGGTCATATGGATAGGGGAGGTGGCGATAAAAACATGAAGGCGTGGATCCTTTGCTTCCTTTAGTGCCTCCCAAGTTGTATCAATATCGGCTTTCGAAGCACGGGCAAGACCAGCAACGGAGACATTCTTAACCGTACGAGCAATGCTTTGCACTGCTTCGAAGTCACCCTGGGAGGAAGCCGGAAAACCGGCCTCCATTACATGAACGCCAAATCGTTCCAACTGGCGGGCAATTTCTAATTTTTCTAGCTGATTTAAGTTGACGCCTGGAGATTGTTCTCCATCACGTAGGGTGGTGTCAAAGATGTTAATGTGTACCACTTGAGATCACTTCCTTCTTTTTAGAGTTTGCCGGTTTCACAAATGGCATTAACTCACGAAGCTCTCTTCCTACTACTTCAATTGGATGTTTATTTTCTTTATGATTAATGGCATTAAATTGAGGACGATTAACTTGATTTTCAAGAATCCAGCCTTTAGCAAAGACACCAGTTTGAATATCGTGTAATACTTCTTTCATTCGAGACTTTGTCTCTTCATTCACAACACGTGGTCCTGAAACAAAGTCACCCCACTGGGCCGTATCAGAGATAGAGTAGCGCATATTTTCAAGTCCGCCTTCGTACATAAGGTCAACGATTAGCTTTAGCTCATGTAAACATTCGAAGTAGGCGACTTCAGGTTGATAACCAGCTTCGGTTAATGTTTCAAATCCTGCTTTTACGAGGCTAGTAAGTCCACCGCATAAAACCGCTTGTTCTCCAAATAGATCCGTTTCGGTTTCTTCCTGGAAAGTAGTTTCTAATACGCCAGCACGGGCAGCCCCAATAGCTTTGGCATAGGCAAGAGCGACTTGCTTTGCCTGACCTGAATAATCTTGATGGACAGCATAGAGGGCTGGTACTCCGGCTCCCTCTTGGTAGGTACGGCGGACAAGATGTCCTGGCCCCTTAGGAGCTACAAGGAATACATCAACATTTGGTGGAGGAACTACTTGGTTAAAATGAATATTAAAGCCATGAGCAAAAACGAGTGCGGCTCCCGATTGAAGATTTGGTTTAATTTCTTCTTCGTATACTTTTGGTTGTTTTTCATCTGGAAGGAGAACCATAATAACATCGGCTTGAGCTACTGCCTCTGCAACGCTGCGTACCTCAACACCATCTTCTACCGCTTTATCCCAAGACTTACCTTTACGTAAACCCACGACTACATCATAACCACTATCTTTTAGGTTTAAAGTATGTGCATGACCTTGAGACCCATAGCCAATTACCGCAACTTTTTTCGATTTTAATACCTCTTCAAAAATATCTTGATTATAAAGCACTTTTGCCATGATTATTCATCCTTTCAGAATGGGTTTTGGTTTATGAAACTTCTTATCGTAATAGTGAATAAGAAGGTAGTTCCGAAACTTGTGGTTGGTTTCCTCTTAAGAAGGCTGTTACGCCTGTTCTAGCTAATTCTTTGATTCCGTATGGTCTTAACAGTTCAATTAATGCTTCAACCTTCTCAGGTTTACCAGTTACTTGAACAGCAAGACTATCTTTACTTACATCAATGACTGTAGCGCGGAAAGGCTCAATAATTTCTTTAATTTCACTGCGAAGTTGCCCGCTGCTGCCTACTTTAATTAAGGCTAATTCTCGAGAGACAATTGCTTTATCTGTGATATCAGAAACTTTTAATACATCTATTTGTTTATTTAGTTGCTTCGTAAGCTGTTCAAGCTTTTGACTATCCTCAACCTCCACAACTAGTGTCATTTTAGAAATACCAGGAGTTTCCGTAGTACCTACTGAGATACTTTCAATATTGAATTGTCGTCTTTGGAGTAGTCCGGTAACACGATTGAGAACACCGCTTTTGTTTTGGACAGTTGCCGTTATAATTCGTTTCATGGTTTCACTCCAATCATTTCGTGCAATCCCTTGCCAGGGGCGATCATCGGATAGACATTTTCGTTCGTAACCACTCGACAATCCATAACGACTGGTCCCTCGTAAGCAAGGACTTCAGGAAGGATACGTAATAATTCAGCTTGGTTATCAATTCTGAATCCCTTAATGGAATAGCTTTCTGCTAACTTAACAAAGTCTGGTTGAACAGGTAGGAGAGATTCAGAATAACGCTTATCGTAAAACTTTTCCTGCCATTGACGAACCATTCCTAGTGCACCGTTATTAACGATTAAAACCTTTACTGGTAAATTTCTTTCCTGAAGAACAGATAGTTCTTGAAGCGTCATTTGAAAGCCGCCATCCCCTACAATGGCAATAACGGTGCTAGTTGGTTCGGCTAATTGGGCACCAATTGCGGCAGGGAAACCAAATCCCATTGTGCCAAGGCCTCCAGAAGTGACCCAACGATTTGGACTAGAAAAAGAGTAATATTGCGCTGCCCACATTTGGTGCTGCCCGACATCCGTTGTGATAATCGCATCACCATTAGAAGCTTGGTGCAGTGTTTCAATTAACCACTGTGGACAGAGCTCCTGCTCGTAATCGTTGTACCAAAGTGGGAACTGATGCTTGTTTTCTTTCAGTTTTCTGAGCCAATCACCATGTTGAGTTACATTAAAATCATATTTTAGTAGTTCCTTTAGAGCCTCTTTTGCATCAGATACAATGGGAATAGTAGTAGGAACGTTTTTACCAATTTCAGCTGGATCAATGTCAATGTGGGCAACTTTGGCATGTGGTGCAAAATGCTTGAGATTACCAGTTAAGCGGTCGTCGAATCTAGCGCCGACATTGAGAAGTAAATCACATTCATATAAAGCCATATTGGCGGAATAGGTTCCGTGCATACCTGCCATTCCAAGAGAAAACGGGTGGTCTCCTGGGAAGCTTCCTAGTCCTAAAAGTGTGGTTGTGACAGGGAATTTGTGTTTTTCGGCTAATTCTCTTAATTCGTTTGCTGCTTTTCCGTGAAGCACACCGGCACCTGCAAGAATCACAGGTTTCCTAGCCTTTGAAAGGGCATCTGCTAGTTTGCTTATTTGCAGGGGGTTGGGCTTTGTTGTTGGCTGATATCCTGGTAAGTGAAAATTCGTTTCAAATTCATCTTCATACACAGGATCAGCTGAAACATCTTTTGGAATATCAATCACAACAGGCCCAGGTCTTCCAGTTGAAGCAATATGAAAGGCTTCTTTGATGATTCTAGGTAAGTCGTAAATGGTGCGAACTTGGTAATTATGCTTCGTAATAGGGGTAGTGATTCCAATTATGTCCGCCTCCTGAAAAGCATCAGTTCCAATAACACCACGAGCGACTTGGCCAGTAAAAATAACAAGTGGCAAAGAATCCATCATGGCATCAGCAATTCCAGTAATGAGGTTTGTAGCCCCAGGACCTGAGGTTGCAATAACAACACCCGGCTTTCCAGTAATTCGCGCATAACCCTCGGCTGCATGAATAGAGCCTTGTTCATGCCGAAATAGTAAGTGCTTTAATTGATTACCTGCCCGATAGATGGCATCATAAATTGGTAAAACGGCACCCCCTGGATAACCAAATACAGTATCAACGCCCTCCGAGATTAAGGTCTCAATTAAGAGGTCTGCTCCTGTTTTAGGCTGTGCAACACTCTGAATGGCTGATTTCGCTTCAACTTTCACGTTGTAATCCCTCCCGTTTTTTATAAAATGGTTTTAATAGGTAAATTTCTTAAAAAATAAAAAACCTTTTCGCCCTCGAATAAACTGCTAGTATGCAGAATAAACGGGGTGAAAAGGTTGTTTGCTTTCCACGGTACCACCCGGTTTTACAGTATTCTTACGAAAACTGCCTCATGAAGCCTATACTTTAGCTTCTTTTTTAATAACGAGTGCTGGATACACCCGATTAAGCCTACTAAAAAGAATGGTTCAGCTTAATACTCAGGGAGGATGTCGGAATAAGTAGTATTACCGGCTTCCAGCAACCCGGCTCTCTGTAAATACTAGCTTCTTATTCCTTTATTCCCGTCAATGATTTTGCGATATTAAAATTTCATGATTCCACCTGTATTGGCGGAGGTTACGAGTTTTGCATATTTGGCCAAGTAGCCTGTTTTGATTTTGGGTTCCGGTTTTTTCCAATCCTTACGTCTTTGATCCAAAACTTCCTCATCGACGAGGAGCTCAATAGAGCGTGCCTCTAAATCTATTAAAATAGCGTCTCCATTTTCAACGAAAGCAATCGGTCCACCTTCAGCAGCTTCAGGAGAGATATGGCCGATAGATATTCCGCGGCTTGCGCCTGAAAAACGACCATCGGTAATGAGGGCAACCTCTTTATCCAAACCTCTGCCGGCAATAGCTGAAGTAGGAGCAAGCATCTCAGGCATTCCAGGTCCGCCTTTTGGACCCTCGTAGCGAATGACCACCACCTGCCCTGATTTAACAGTTCCATTATCGATACCAGCTTGTGCCTCTTCCTGTGATTCGAAAACTATCGCTTCACCGACAAACGTTTTGATAGAGGGATCAACGGCACCGACTTTGATGACTCCGCCGTCTGGCGCTAAATTGCCAAACAGGATGGAAAGTCCACCAACAGGGCTATAAGGATTTTCTTTTCTTCGAATGACCTGATCGTTCGTAATCTCAGCATCCTGTACATTTTCCAAAATGGTCTTTCCGGTAATCGTCATTTGCTCTTTATGAATGAGTCCATCGATTTTACAAAGCTCATTGATGATGGCACTGACCCCGCCAGCAAGGTGAACGTCCTGCATGGAATAATCAGAAGCTGGGCTTATTTTGGATAAGTATGGAACTTTTTCAGCAATTCGATTTATTTCATGTAAGTCATATTCAATGCCAGCTTCGTGGGCGATGGCTAATGTATGTAGAACGGTATTTGTGGAGCCACCCATTGCCATATCAAGGGCAAACGCATTGTCAAAGGCTTCTTTTGTTAAAATATCTCGAGGACGAATATCCTTTTTTACTAGTTCAATTAAGTGTTTAGCTGCTTCCTTAATGAGCTCATAACGTTCTTCGGAAGTGGCAACAATCGTGCCATTACCTGGAATGGTCATACCAAGCATTTCCATCAAACAGTTCATCGAGTTTGCTGTAAACATTCCTGAACAGGATCCGCAAGTTGGGCATGCATGAGTTTCAATATCCAATAGTTCTTGTTGACTCATCGCTCCTTTGTTATAGGCTCCTACTCCTTCAAAAACGGATACGAGAGATAGTGGTTTACCTGTGGAAGAAACTCCTGCTTCCATCGGCCCTCCCGAAACAAAAACGGAAGGGACATTGGTTCTTGCGGCAGCCATCAGCATGCCGGGAGTAATTTTGTCACAGTTAGGGATATAAAAAACGCCGTCAAACCAATGGGCATTGATCACTGTTTCAGCACTATCGGCAATGATTTCGCGGCTTGGAAGCGAATACCGCATACCAATATGCCCCATCGCAATTCCATCATCAACACCGATTGTGTTAAATTCAAAAGGAATACCGCCAGCTTCCCTGATTGCTTTTTTAACCATTTCTCCAAATTTATTGAGATGCTTATGCCCAGGGATGATATCAATGTACGAGTTACACACCCCAATGAATGGCTTCTCTAAATCGCTCGTTTTGACCCCGGTTGCGTAGAGTAAACTGCGGTGGGGAGCACGGTCGATTCCTTTTTTAATCATGTCACTTCGCATGTGAACCTCCTTAACTTACAAATGCTTTATCTTTAACTTCCGGGTAACACTGAACTCCGTCTCTCATGACTAAGTTTTTAAATTCGGCTAGTAAATGGTTGGTAATGGGACCAGGTTTTCCGTCCTTAATTTTTCTAGTATCCACCTCGATAACGGCAACGACTTCAACGGCTGTTCCGGTGAGGAATACTTCATCGGCAATATAAACATCATGTCTAGTAAACGGTTTTTCTACTACTTCATATCCGTTTTCTCTAGCAAGATCGATAATGGCATTGCGTGTAATTCCCTCTAAAGCCCCTAAATAGACAGGAGGGGTGTAAATGACTCCGTTTTTAATGATAAAAATATTATCTCCGGACCCTTCCGTTACGTAACCTTGGTCATTTAGCATCAGAGCCTCATCAACTCCAGCTTGCTTGGCTTCTAGTTTAACGAGAATATTATTTAAATAATTTAGTGATTTAACTTGCGGACTTAAGACATCAGGTCGATTCCGTCGGGTTGCAACCGAGCCAACCTTTAAACCGCGTTCATATAATTCTTTTGGAAAAAGAGATAAGGATTCAGCAATGACTATCACTCTAGGCTCAGAACAAGAGGCTGGATCTAATCCAAGATTTCCAATTCCTCTAGAAACGACAACCCGGATATAAGCACTGCTCAATTCATTTTTACGAACAGTATCAACGATGATTTGTGTTAGTTCTTCGATGGTGTAGGGGATCGTTAACATAATGGAGTGTGCGGATTCATAGAGCCTTTTTAAATGGGCTTCTAATCGAAAAACATTACCCGAATAAACCCGAATTCCTTCAAAAACGCCGTCTCCATAGAGGAATCCATGATCGTAAACGGAAACGACAGCCTCTTCCTTTTTTACAAATGCTCCGCTAAGAAAAATATACTGACTACTCAAAAACCTCACTCCTTTATCCATTAGACGCTTTAAACTGTTAAATTCGACCTATAAAAGAATAGCCTTATACCATATAAATCTTTTTTTTTTAAGAAGATATGGCCAAAGGCCGTAAGAAGAAAACTTGGCTGAATTTATTAATTTTTCTGATATTGCCGTTAATCATACAACCATTGAAAAAGAGGGTCAAGAGCAAAAAAGTATAGAGTTCAGATAATTTAAAATAATCAAATAAATTGGCAGCGTTTTCATTGTTGATATTAGAGGGACAACAAAAATAAAAAAAATAATTGTAAATTTTTATAAAACGCTTTCATCAGGATGATAAAAAAGACCTCCATTTGGCAGGAGGTCTTACACATCTTTTAATGGTTCTAGTACAAAGACGGATACTCCAATCTTTTTGCAAATGGTCCAATAGTGAAGAAGAGTTAGAAGGATAGCCCCCATGTTCATCCCAATAATAATTCCGTCCATTTGCAGGGAATGTAGAGATCCTAAAATAAACATCAAGGAAAAGGAGACGGTTGAGGCCCATAATTGATGATAAAAGGCATCCTTGATAAGTCCTAGTCCGATTAAAAAGGCCTGTAAGGGAATCACAAAAAAATGAAATAAAAAATAGGGCCAAAGTAATTGTAAATAAAAGGTGGCTTCTTGAGAATCAAAAAAGAGCTTCGTTAATGATTCAGAGAAAAAGTAAAAGATCATCACCGCTGGTACCCCATAAAGGAAAGTGAACTGCATCACCTTTTTTAACAACGATTGAAGTAGAGATGAATCTTTTTGAGAATGTGCTTTGGAAACCGTTGGAATGAGCACAATCAATAAAGAATGAGCAATAAAGGCAGGGAAAAATCCAATGGTTAAAGCAACACCTGCCAATAGACCAAATTGCTCTGTCGCCATGTCCACTGAAAGACCTGCTTTGATCAGTGCTGCTTTGATGAGAAAGGGTTGAACCGCATGTGTAAGAGCATGGAATATTCTTAATCCTGTTGTGGGAATCGAAACAGATACTAAGCTCTTTTGAACAATTCTTTTATCGATTAGGCTAGAAGCCCTGCTATTTAAATATTTTAATTTGATTAGATACTCTAGTAATAAGTAACCGAAGACACCAATTTCACTGGCCACAATAGCGCATAGTGCCAAAAATATAGAAATGTCGGCTTTGAAATCGAGTAATTGAAATAACAAGACTAAAGCAAAGAGTTGAAGACCTCTTCTTAAAAAGTTGGCAACGGCAATTTTCCCCATTGCATGGGTTCCCATAAAGAAGCCCCTAGCTATAGAGGAAAAAGAAACAATAGGGACCATGATTAGTAAAAGCCATCTAACAGAGGGATGATAAGCATCAAAAATAGGAACATGTGGTAAAACAATAAATACAACCGCCATAAAAATGCTTGTGAAAATAATCGCCATTTTCGTAACTTGGCTCAATATGTTCCTGTGATATTTCTCTTCTTTTTCCGCAATAAGCTTCGAAATAGAGATAGGTAATTCCATGCTTGCTAGTGTGACGATAAGAAAAATAGTAGGTAATATGGTCATATATAAACCTAATCCCTTTTCTCCTAATTCCTTAGCCAAGATTAGATTAATCAAGAATTCAATACATTCAGCAATCAACGCTGTAGCAGCTAATAACAAAGTGGCTTTAAAAAATGTCTTCATCATCTATCTCCTTATGTAAAAAATCCATTTCTTTCTAAAATATGAGACAAGTTTAAAAAATATATGTTTAATAGGGATTTTCTTTCGAAAAACAAAATACAGGCACCTTATAAGGTGCCTGCCAATTTTTAAAATCCGCCTTCTGTTGCTGAAAATGGGATTTGAAGTTTGTTTTCCACGGCGCGGAGTCTTTGGTTTAAACGCTGTAAGCGACGGGTTGTGCGCTCGTCATTTTGATTGAGTCTTTGGATTTCCTGATTCATTCGGCCCATTTCTTTGTTTAATCGATTGATCTCTTGATTGAGTCGATGGATTTCTTCATTTTGCCGTCTTAGTTCTCTTTTTTGTTGATCATTTTCACGTTCTAATGCTGTTACCCTACGTTCAAGCTGTGGTGGCTGGCGGTATACGTCTTCTTGAACGGGTTGCAGATAAGGGTTATATCCGTACTCTACATTTACATAAGGGCTCTGAGGAACATTGGGATTGTAATAACCAAATGGATTCATCAAGGCAATTCTCCTTTTTTCTAATCTTATTAAATCCCCTATAACATATGGAGAATAGGCGATAGCTGACACGGCAAATGCCTAGGCGTAATATTTAAAAATGGGTGTGAAATACAATTTAGGAAAGTTTTGTGATTCATATCACCGAAACTTTGTCCTGCATCCTTTACACTATTGGTAAATTTCAATACTTTAGGAGGTACAGAATTTGCCAATTAAGCGTTTAGCATTTGTATCAATCATTATTACTTATATACTGATTGTTTTTGGAGGTTATGTGGCTTCCTCTAATTCGGGGATGGGGTGCGGACCGGATTGGCCATTATGCAATGGTCTCGTTATTCCGATATTGAAGGGAGCTACGCTCATCGAATTTACTCACCGTATTATTGGAGCGATATTAGGACTTTTGACTATTTTCTTATTTATTTCCGTTTTAAGAAAACATGGTCTTGGAAAGATTCGAAACGTGGCTTGGACCATGCTTTTCTTGCTTACCATTCAAGTGCTACTAGGAGCTGTGGTCGTTGTTCTAGACACACCTGCTATTGTCGTGAGTATACATTTATTAATTGCAATGTTTTTTCTTTATAGTTTATTGTGGATCTCAAAAAACTCAGCCCCTAGCATCTCTTATCCTAACGTTTGGAAAGAGTCTAATCTGCCGCAAAAGATAAATCTTCATTTAAAAATAACGATGGGACTCCTTGTTCTTACCTTAGCATTTGGTGCTTATATTAAACATTTGTCCTATGGACTTGCTTGTGGCTGGCTAATCTGTGGTGAAATATTCCTACCGATTTCAACACCAGAGCTTCTCCAAACCATTCATAGAGGACTGGGGGTTGTTTCAGCCGTTTATATTCTATTATTAGCTTTTGGATCCATTTTGAAAAACTGGGACAAAAGTATTCGAAAGCGCCTTATTTATGCTGCCTTAATAGTTATGCTCCAATTAATAATTGGAATCTTAACGGTAGTCACCTCTTTACATCTTCCATGGGCCGTCTTGCATCTAGCTGTTGGCACGGCAGTGTTTTTTACTATCAGTGAAGCTCAAATTTATGTAAGTACCACAACCGCTAAAACCACTTTAAAAGTGGGGAAGGTAGGCAAGTTTCAAAGTTAGAAGTCACTTTTTTCACATAAAGTCTCTTGAACAGAAAATACTAAACGTATGTTCGGGAGGTGTGATAATGGAAAATAAAGATTTTGAGCAAATTTATAACCAATATAAGGAGCAAGGTGAAGCAAAAGCTGCAGTAGAGGGGAATAATGATCAATCAGATGGGAAAGAGCAATTTGTGGCCGTACGAAAAAAAGATGATGGGGATATCATTGCTTTTAAAACAAATATGGGGCGGGAACTAGATTATCTAACAGCATTAGAAGAAGCAAAGGCTGGAAAAATTGCACATGTAGATGTTTTCCATAAGTACGGTAGGGATATCATTAGAAGTGAACCGGATGGAATCAAAGAAAATAATCTTGATCATTTACCCGAGTTTTAAAACTGAATGGAAACCCCATTCAGTTTTTTTCTTAACATTCTGATATTGTTAAATTTACCATTATTTGATATGTTTACTATGAATAAGTAGAATCAAAGTGTAGATAACCATGAGGAGATTAAACTTTGAAACAAATTAATGATAAAACCTATAAACGTAAATGGATCACTGTTTTTGCCCTATTAGCTATCGTGGAAATATTAGACAAGATTATATCTATTGTGTTTCCGATAGAGGGAACAATGAAATTAATTATAGATACTATTTTTCTAGTTTTAACGATGGGAATCATCTTTTGGATGCTTCGGGGACTGGACCAAACTGCGAGAGAACTAGAGAAGAATAAACAGAGATTGAAAAATATCTTTGATACATTAGACGTCGCGATTTGGTCTCATGATTTGAAATCTAACACTCTATTAATTACATCCGGTATTGAAAAACTCTATGGATATTCTTCAGAGGAATTTTACGCAGATCATTCCCTTTGGAAAAAAGTCATTCACCCTGAGGATGTTCCTGTTCTATTTGAGAGGGAACAAAATTTTTTAAGAGGTCAGGCTGCAACAAGTGTTTACCGAATTATTCGTCCTGATGGTGAGGTAAGATGGATACAGGATCGTGGCATACCCATCCTGGATTCTCGTAGGCAAATTATTGATTTTACTAGTGTCTTATTTGATATTACTGATCGAAAAGAAAGTGAAGATCGCTATCGAAGTTTAGTAGAAATGTCACCTGATTTTATTGCCGTATATAGCCGAGGGAAAATAGATTATATCAATGAAGCGGGATGTAAGCTATTTGGTGCAACGAAGCTAGAAGAGATGATTGGTCTACCGATTTCTCGATTTGTACCTCAAAATATTTTAGAACAAATTAAAACGGTAGATTTAGCTGTAGATGAGGAATCTACAGAGATTGTAAGATACGAATTCCAAACCTTGCAGCTTGATGGGAAAAGTATAGAGGTAGAGATGTCTGCAATGCCTATTTTTTATGAAGGAAGATTGGCCAAGCAGGTTGTCGGAAGAGATATCTCTCAACGGAAAAAGGCAGAAAAAACAATTGAATATATGGCTTATTTTGATGCCCTTACTGGATTGCCAAATCGTAATAGATTTAGACAGTATTTAAACAAAGTATTAATGGAAAATAAGGATCAGATGCAAGCGGTATTATTTCTGGATCTGGACCGGTTTAAAATTATAAATGATACTAAAGGCCATACCGTAGGGGACTTAATCTTAAAAAAGGTGGCCAATCGGTTAGAATTTGTGGTCCAAAAGCATGGTATGGTATCTCGCCAAGGCGGAGATGAGTTTATTATTTTGTTAGAGAATATGGATAAGGACCAAGTGACCACTATTGCTCAACAAATCCTTGATGAATTTTCAACTCCTTTAAAACTAGACCATCAAGAATTTTATGTGACGCCAAGTATTGGAGTTAGTATTTATCCAACAGATGGGACTGATGTAGAGACGCTAATAAAGCTCGCTGATACGGCAATGTATTTAGCAAAAGACCTTGGGAAAAATAATTTTCAATTCTATTCATCCCATCTAAATGGACTATCATCACGAAAAATGGAAATGGAACATGGACTAAGAAAAGCGATTGAGCAGGAACAATTAGATTTATTTTATCAACCACAAATGGATTTAAGTACCAGTGAAATGGTCGGAATAGAAGCGTTAATTAGATGGAAACATCCTGAAAAAGGCTTTATTCCACCTTCTGAATTTATTCCGCTTGCTGAAGAAACAGGTTTAATCGTTCCACTAGGAAAATGGATTTTACAAAAAGCCTGTGAGCAGAATAAAGTATGGCAGGACAGCGGGTTGGCCTATGTTCCCATTGCAGTTAATATCTCGGTAAGGCAGCTTCAGGATGAGAACTTTATCGACGGAGTGAAGGAAGTATTAAATCGAGTAGGACTTCAACCATCACTTTTAGAGTTAGAAATCACCGAAAGCATCATGCAAAACATTGAAAAGTCGACCGTTATTTTGAATCAATTAAAGGAATTAGGAGTTAAAATCTCCATAGATGACTTTGGAACAGGATACTCTTCCTTAAGTTACTTAAGACATCTTCCAATTGATAATATAAAAATTGATAAATCGTTTGTCGACGATATTATCGACCACTCCAATCAAGGGTCCATCGTTAAGACGATTATTGATATGGGGCATAACTTAAATTTTAATGTTATAGCCGAAGGGATCGAAAACGAAGAACAAGTATCATTCTTAAGAGAAAATGCATGTAAAATTGGTCAGGGATACTTTTACAGCAAACCCCTCCCAGCTGAACAAATTCAAAACTTCATCCATCATATAAACAAAAAAAGAATTCCTATAGCTTAGGAATTCTTTTTTTATACAAGCTCATTTTTAAAAGATTATGTTTAAAAATGTTTTTTTAATCGTTGACTGGAGCGGAAGGTGCGAGACTCCTGCGGGAACAGCGGGACAGGTAAGACCCCACAGGCGCTTTTGCGCCGAGGAGGCTTACCGCCCGCCCCGCGGAAAGCGAGCATCCTGGAGTGGAAGTCAACACTACTCTAATATCTACAATGTTTATGAAACATTCTTATACAAAAAATGAATATTTATATATATGTATGAATAAGTATTTAAAAATTATGGTTAAAGTAATTATTTTTTTATAAATATATTGTATATTTATAAAATTGAAAGTATAATAATTCAGAAATTAGCATTTATAGGAGTGAGAATGGAAATGAAAGTGGCGATAATTGGGGGTACAGGATATAGCTCTATTGAGCTTATGAGATTATTACATAAGCATCCATTTGTAGAACTGACAATGATCATCTCCAACTCACAAGCTGGAAGTAATCTTCAAGATATATACCCTCATATTACTAACATCATAGAACAACCCTTACAAACATTAGACCCAAAAACAATTAGTGAGCATGCTGACCTTGTTTTTTTAGCCACTCCATCGGGGATTAGTAAAGATCTTGTACCGGAGTTGTTAAAGTATGAATTAAAATGCATAGACCTTTCAGGTGATTTTCGCCTTCGTTCACAAGAGAACTATGAACATTGGTATAAACATACAGCAGCGGATAATGAATATTTACAGCAAGCTACATACGGATTAAGTGAAATGTATGAAGAAAACATTAAGGATTCTAAGCTTATAGCGAATCCAGGCTGTTATCCAACGGCAACCTTATTAGGTTTAATCCCTGCCATTAAAAATAGATTAGTAGACCCAAAATCGATCATTATTGATGCAAAATCAGGTGTTTCTGGTGCGGGAAGAGGGGTTTCACTCAGTACCCATTTTTCAGAAGTAAATGAGAACTTAAAGGCTTATAAAATGGGATCGCACCAACATATCCCGGAAATTGAGCAAATTTTAGGGGATGAGGCTGGAACGCTTACACCTGTCACTTTCACTACCCATTTAGTGCCGATGACAAGGGGAATTATGTGCACCATTCATGCTAATCTGCATGAATCTGTAAATACAGGTGAAATCATAAAGATATACAAAGAATTTTATCAGGACCAACCGTTTGTCCGAGTACGAGAGGAAGGTCATTTTCCAACTACGAAAGAGGTTCTGGGAAGTAATTTTTGCGATATAGGTGTTCATTCTGATGCGCGGACAGGTAGGTTAACGATCATTTCTGTTATAGATAATTTGGTAAAAGGGGCAGCGGGTCAAGCGATTCAAAACCTGAATCTTATGAATGGCTGGGATGTCAGAACGGGACTTTTAGATATACCAGTTTATCCGTAAAGAGAAAGCTAGTTTGCAGCAGTGGGTGCTGCTTTATATGGGTCGAATTTGACTAGGAATCTATTTATCAACCGATTTTCGATATTTATCAACCGAAAAAGAGAATTTATCAACCAAAATTGGAATTTTATCAACCACTCTAAAAAATTATCAACCGCACAAAGCCTATTGGAAGGAATCAGAAACAATAAAAAGCAAGGTGAATAATCAAATTTAAAGGGGAAATGTGTCATGCAAGTGATGTCCGAAGAAAAAATCATTGTTATAAAGGAAGGCAGTGTGACAACACCTAAAGGCTTCTCAGCCGGTGGAATGCACTGTGGCATTAAAAGAAAAAGATTGGATCTTGGCTATATTTATTCAGATGTGCCTGCAACAGCAGCAGGAGTTTATACAACCAATTTATTTCAAGCGGCTCCTTTAATGGTAACGCAAAAAAGCATTCAAGTAGAAAAGAAGATTCAGGCGATTCTAGTAAACTCAGGAAATGCCAATGCATGTACCGGGGACCAAGGAATACAAGATGCCTACACCATGCAAAGTGAATTTGCCAAGACACTAGGGATTAAGGAGCATTATGTGGCGGTTACTTCTACTGGGGTCATCGGAGTTCAATTGCCGATTGAAAAAATTTCGAATGGTGTGCAGCAAATTTTACAACCCGAAAACAGTGGCGCACATTTATTTGAGCAGGCAATCCTTACGACGGATACAGGTGTGAAAAATATCGCCGTACAACTAGAGATAGATGGGCAGTTGATTAGTATTGGCGGAGCGGCAAAAGGCTCTGGAATGATCCATCCGAATATGGCAACGATGCTCGGATTCGTGACGACAGATGTCAATATTGATTACGAAGATTTATGGAATGCACTGAAACAAGTAACGAACCAAACCTTTAATATGATTACCGTTGATGGAGATACAAGTACGAATGATATGGTTTTAGTGATGGCGAACGGTCAAGCCAATAATGAAAAGTTAACAAGCGATCATCCGGGCTGGGGATTATTTTTAGATGGGTTACAGGTTGTTTGTGAGTCATTAGCCAAACAAATTGCCCGTGACGGAGAAGGGGCAACAAAGCTAGTGGAGATTCAAGTGAAAGGGGCACCAACCACTGAAGCCGCTCGAGCAGTTGGGAAAGCAATCATTTCTTCTAACCTAGTAAAAACAGCGATTTATGGAACAGATCCGAACTGGGGAAGAATTGTCTGTGCAATAGGTTACAGTGGGGTAACGCTGGATCCGAATCTTGTTAGCGTAGCAATCGGACCCTATCAAGTGGTTGAAAAAGGGCTGCCAGCGCCTATGAGTGAAGAAGAAGTAAAGCAGTATTTAGAGCAGGAAAACATTCATATTTTTGTGGATTTAAATGCCGGAGATCAGCAAGCAACAGCTTGGGGATGTGACCTTTCCTATGACTACGTAAGAATTAATGCTTCCTACCGGACATAAGGGGGAACGAGGGATGAAATATATTGTTGTGAAGCTTGGAGGGAGTACGTTGGAACAACTCCCACCTACTTTTTATAAAAATATCGTGGAATTACATCAATCGAAAGAGTGGTCCCCCATCATTGTCCATGGTGGCGGTCCGTTAATTTCTTCCTTACTAAAATCGCTCCAGATAGAGACGCAATTTATTAATGGGCTACGTGTAACCGATCAAAATGTATTAGACATTGTTGAAATGGTGTTAAGTGGTTCGGTTAATAAACAAATTGTTCGTCATCTAATCTCAGCAAAAGGAAATGCTTTTGGGATAAGTGGAGTAGATGGCGGATTATTGAATTCTCAACCGGTTGAAGGGGCAAAGGAACTTGGATTTGTCGGTGAAGTGGTCGATGTCAATACGGATATGATTAAGGAAATCATTCAGAAAGGCTATATCCCTGTTATTTCTCCCATTGGGATAGATGAGAACGGCCAGCGCTATAACATTAACGGGGACATTGCGGCATCTGCGATTGCAAGTGCGTTAGGAGCAAATCTCTGCTTAATAAGTGATATTCCAGGAATCTATATTGAAAAAGACAATATAAAACACACTCTTAAAAATATAACTAAAGCAGAAGTGGAAGCCATGATAGAAGATGGGCAAATTTTTGGAGGAATGATTCCAAAAGTAAAAGCGGCAATCGATGGTCTTGTCCATGATGTACCTGAAGTGTCCATTATTAACGGCTTAGAAGTAGATAGCTTGATAGCGTATTGTAACGGTGAAGAAATCGGAACAAAAATTGTACTAAATAAGGAGAGTTCATATGTCAAATAGTCCATCCATATCAGAGTTGTCACCGCTCATGTCCAATTATGGCCGCTTTCCTGTCACGTTGGTTAAAGGAAAAGGGAGTTGTGTTTGGGACGATAAAGGGAATCAATATTTAGATTTCACCTCTGGGATTGCTACCTGTAATCTTGGTCATGTTCCAGACTCGGTAAAAGAAAAGCTAATGGAACAATTGGATAATCTGTGGCATTGCTCGAACCTATATCATATTCCTTCGCAGCAAGAGCTAGCAGCTTTATTAGTTGAAAATACATTTGGTGATCAAGTTTTCTTTTGTAATAGTGGAGCAGAGGCAAATGAAGCGGCAATTAAATTGGCTAGAAGATATGCCCAAAAAGTCAAAGGAACTGAAAGCTATGAAGTTGTTACTTTTCAGCAATCCTTCCATGGAAGAACATTAGCGACCTTATCCGCAACAGGGCAAGAAAAAATTCAACAAGGCTTTCTGCCATTAATGCCAGGGTTCCGCTACCTTCCATATAATGATTTGGCTGCATTAGAGGAGCTTTGTTCAGATAAAACCTGTGCCGTTTTGCTTGAATTAGTGCAAGGGGAAGGCGGAGTCATTCCAGCGGAACTAGAGTGGGTTCAGCAGTTAGAAAAGATCTGTAAAGAAAACGGGATTTTATTAATGATAGATGAGATTCAAACGGGGATGGGAAGAACAGGATCCTTATTTGCCTATGAACAATACGGAATTGAGCCTGATGTGATTAGTATTGCGAAGGGCCTGGGATCTGGTTTTCCAATAGGAGCGATTATTGCGAAAGCGGAAGTAGCTAAAGCGTTTGATCCAGGAAGCCACGGTAGTACTTTCGGGGGGAATCCATTAGCTACAACTGCAGGGCTAGCAACCGTTCAGCACATTTTATCTACTAATCTATTAGAAAAAGTAAATGAGCTAGCCGAGACGTTTGATACGCAACTTCATCAATTAAAGGATAAATATTCGATTATTTCTGATATACGAGGTAAGGGACTATTAAAAGGAATGGTTGTCCAAGGAAAAGCCATGGACATTGTGAAAAAAGCGATGGAATATAATGTTTTAACCTTGACGGCGGGTCCGGATGTCGTTCGTATCTTACCGCCTTTAACAGCCACTAAAGAGGAAATGTTAGAGTTTTTTGTTGTATTGGAAAAGGTTTTACAAGATTTCTAGAGAGTTGGAGTGAATAACTTGGAACAAGGATATTTGATACTGGAGACGGGTGAGGTTTTCGAGGGAACTTTAATCGGTAAGATAAAGGAGTCCTTTGGAGAAGTCGTTTTTAACACAAGCATGACTGGATATCAAGAAATTATGACAGACCCATCCTATGCCGGACAAATGATTACCTTCTGTTATCCGATTATCGGAAACTATGGAATTAATCAACTAGACGATGAAGGAATCAATCCTTTTTTATCAGGAGTGATTATTAGCGATTTATGTGAAACCCCAAGCCACTATCAAGCCATTCAAAGCTTTTCGGAAAAATTAGAGACGATTGGTGTACCAGGAATTGCTGGAGTGGATACGCGGTTATTGGTGAAAACGATTCGTGCCCGAGGAACGGTTAAGGGAGTGATCAGTAAGAAAAAGGTATATGAGAATGCCCCAGTCCAGGACGCTTTCTGGGTAGAAAAAGTTTCAACGAAGAAATATCTTACGTATAAAAATAATGGTCCACATGTTGTATTAGTAGACTATGGTTATAAAAAATCGATTTTGAATGCCTTATTGGCAGAAGGCTGTTCTGTTACCGTTGTCCCTTTTAATACGACATTGCAGCAAGTAAAAGCATTACGTCCTGATGGAGTTCTTTTAAGTAATGGCCCTGGGGACCCAATGGATTTACAGCCTTGGTTTTTAGAGATTAAAAAAATTTCCCAGCATTATCCTACACTAGGAATATGTCTTGGTCACCAATTACTAGCTCTAGCGTATGGAGCGAAAACGGAAAAATTAGCTTACGGTCATCGCGGCGGTAATCATCCAGTAAAGGAGCTATTTACCGGGAAAGTGAAAATGACCGCTCAAAATCATGGTTATGTAGTCGTAGATGACAGTATCAATAAAAATATCTTTCAAGTAACCTATCGAAATGTGAATGACCATTCGATTGAAGGATTAAGACATGTGCATCTGCCCATACAATCCGTACAATTCCATCCTGAAGCTCATCCCGGTCCGAGCGATACGGTTCATATTTTAAAAGACTTTGTCACGAGATTAACTTCTACAGGAGAGGTGCACTATGCCGCTACGTAAAGATTTAAAAAAAGTATTAGTCATCGGTTCAGGACCAATTGTGATCGGGCAAGCTGCAGAATTTGACTATGCGGGAACGCAGGCCTGTATTGCCTTGAAAGAGGAAGGCATTGAAGTCATCCTCATTAACAGCAATCCGGCCACGATTATGACGGATGAAACGATAGCCGATAAGGTTTATATTGAACCACTTACATTGTCATCTATTGAGGAAATCATCATAAAAGAAAAACCAGACGGATTGATTGGTACTCTTGGGGGGCAAACGGGATTAAATTTAACGGTTCAGCTCCATGAGCAAAAAATCTTAGAAAAATATCAAGTGGAGCTTTTAGGAACATCGGTTGAATCCATTCAAAATGGAGAAGACCGTGAGAAGTTTCGTAATCTAATGCTTGAAATAGGTGAACCGATTCCCGAATCGATGATTATCCAAAGTATCGAAGAAGGATTTGAATTTGTTCAAAAAATTGGATTTCCTGTCATCATTCGCCCCGCCTATACACTTGGTGGAGATGGTGGTGGATTTGCTTACAATGAGGAAGACCTCGAGATTGGGTTAAAAAAAGGTCTCGCGGCAAGCCCGATACATCAGGTGTTAGTAGAAAGAAGTATTAAAGGCTGGAAAGAAATCGAATATGAAGTCATGCGTGATGCCAACGATACATGTATCATCGTTTGTAACATGGAAAACATGGACCCGGTCGGTGTTCATACAGGTGACTCCATTGTCGTGGCGCCATCGCAAACATTAAATGATGTTCAGTATCAGCTTTTAAGAGATGCTTCTGTAAAGGTCATCAGGGAGCTTGGAATTATTGGCGGCTGCAATATTCAATTTGCCTTACATCCAAACTCAAACCAGTATTATATCATTGAAGTGAATCCAAGGGTAAGTCGTTCCTCGGCACTTGCCTCAAAAGCAACCGGCTATCCGATTGCTAGAATGGCGGCAAAATGCTCCATCGGTTATCATCTGGATGAAATTTTAAATCCCATTACCGGTAATACGTATGCTTCCTTTGAACCAGCGATTGATTATATTGTCGTCAAATTACCGCGTTTCCCATTTGATAAATTTCCTGAGGCAGACAGAACGCTAGGAACCCAAATGAAGGCAACAGGGGAAGTTATGGCCATGGATCGATCGTTTGAAGGAGCTTTAAACAAAGCGATTCGTTCTTTAGAAATGAATAAATTTAGTTTAAGCTCTACTTCTTTACAATCAATCATGATGAAAGAACTAAATGAACTTATAGAAAAAGCCAATGATCTCCGACTTTTTGCATTGGTTGAGGCAATGCTCAGAGGGATTTCAATTGAAGAAATTCATCAAAAAACGGATATAGATCCATGGTTTTTATACAAGATTCATGCCGTGGTGAAGCTAGAACAAGAATTAAGCTCTTTCACATGGGGAAATGTTCCGCAAAAGCTTTTAAAAGAAGCGAAACGAATGAACATCAGTGATCAATTTTTAGCTCATATCTATGCTGTATCAGAAAGTAAGATTCGCAGCAGATGGAAGGATTGGAATTGGAAACCAGGTTATAAAATGGTTGATACTTGTGCAGCAGAATTCGATGCTGTTACACCTTATTATTACTCTACTTGGCAAGGTTCCGATGAGGTAGAACCAACAGATAAGCGCAAGATACTGGTTATTGGTTCAGGACCGATTCGAATTGGGCAAGGAATCGAATTTGATTATTGTTCGGTTCATGCTGCCGAAGCGATTAAGAAAAAAGGAATCGAAGCAATTGTGATTAACAATAATCCTGAAACTGTTAGTACGGACTACTCAATTGCCGACAAGCTTTACTTCGAACCATTGGCTCTAGAAGATGTATTGAATGTCATTGAGAAGGAACAAGTGGAAGCGGTGTTGATTCAGTTTGGCGGACAAACGGCGATAAACTTAGCCGAGGCGTTAGAAGAAGAAGGCGTAAGGATATTAGGAACGACGACTGATTCGATCGACCGATTAGAAGACCGTGAACAATTTTATCAACTATTGAAGGAATTAGATATTCCGCATATTGAAGGGGAAGCAGCAAGTGATAGTCAGCAATTAATCGAAGCTGCTAAGACGATTGGATATCCTGTACTGGTTCGTCCATCCTATGTTATCGGCGGCCAATCGATGTTTACTTTTTACAAAGAAGAGGAGTTAGCTCAATACATCAGTAACCTCGATGCACACGAACAAATGTGGCCGTTATTGGTAGATCGTTATGTCCCTGGTTTGGAATGTGAAATTGATGTGATTAGTGATGGTCAGAATATCGTCATTCCTGGTATTTTTGAACATATTGAAAAAGCAGGAGTTCATTCGGGTGACAGTGTTTCGATTTTTCCACCTGTATCCTTATCCGTGGAGATGAAAGAGACCATTATAGACTATGCGAATCGAATTTCAAAAGCCTTGCCGATTATCGGAATCATGAATATCCAGTATGTCATCCATGAAAATCAAGTGTATGTATTAGAGGTGAATCCAAGGTCATCAAGAACAGTGCCAATCATCAGTAAGGTAACGAGAATTCCGATGATTGAATGGGCAACCAATGTTCAATTAGGTGAAAGTTTAATGGATATTTGTCCAGAGGTAGGACTTTTAAAAGAACCTGCTTATTATTCAGTCAAAGCTCCTATTTTTTCCTCCAGTAAGCTAAAAGGCGTGGACTATTGCTTAGGACCAGAAATGAAGTCCACTGGAGAAGTATTAGGAATTGGTAAAACCTTAGAAGAAGCGTTAGGAAAAGTGTTGTTGATAGAAGGAAGTCACCCACTATTAGAAAAGGATCGTTTCATTTTATGCTCCATTTCAGACCGTGCTAAGGAAGAGAGTCTGCCATATCTTCAGGAACTGTACCAAACTCATGTGAAAATAATCGCCACTGCAGGAACAGCGTTGTTTTTACAAAAATATGGGATTGTCGTTGAAAGTATGGTTGATAATGAACAGCAGGTGAATGAATTACTAAGGAACAATCAAGTATCAGCAATCGTAAATATTGCCACACAAGGACGAAATCAAGAAAAGTTTGGATTCTATCTTCGCGAGCAGGCATTGCGGTATAAAGTACCATGCTTTACACATTTAGATACGTTAAAGGCAATGATCTCTTTAAAAAATGTATCGGTGGATCAGCCAGAGATTTATACGATAAAGGAATTACATCAATCAAAAGAACTTAGTGAGGTGTAGAGATGAGTCATGCGCTAAGCTTTAAAAATACGGCACATTTATTAGACGCTAAATTACAGGGGAAAAGTTTTCTAAGCTTATCCGAATTTCAATCGGAAGAACTATTTTATCTGCTTGATGTGGCAGTAGAATTAAAAAAGCTTCAGAAACAAGGCAAACCGCATCCGTATTTAAGCGGAAAGGTACTTGGAATGATTTTTGAAAAATCGTCCACCCGTACTCGTGTTTCCTTCGAGGTTGGCATGCTTCAGCTTGGAGGTCATGCGATTTTCTTAAGCTCAAAGGATATTCAGTTAGGTAGAGGGGAAAGCATTTCGGACACAGCGAAGGTATTATCTCGATATGTGGATGGATTGATGATTCGTACTTTTGCTCATGATTCAGTAAAGGAATTAGCGGAAAATGCTACGGTACCAGTCATAAACGGTTTAACCGATTTACATCATCCAACTCAAGTAATGGCTGATTTATTAACCATTTTAGAGCACAAAGGGAAATTAACAGGATTAAAAATGTGCTACATTGGTGATGGCAACAATAATATGGCCCATTCGTTAATGGAAGGTGCTGTAAAAGTGGGAATGCATATTAGTGTGGCGAGCCCTAAAGGATATGAGCCGAATGGAGAAATTACCGCAGCTGTCAAAGAAGAAGCAGGTAAAACAGGATGTGTAGTAGAAGTGACAGATGACCCATGGAAAGCAGTGGAGCAGGCGGATGTAGTAGTCACGGACGTATGGACCAGCATGGGGCAAGAGGAAGAAACGTTAAAGCGCCTTGAGGCGTTTCAAGGTTATCAAGTTAATGAGAAGCTTTGTTCGAAGGCAAAAAGTGATTATATCTTCTTACACTGTTTACCGGCACACCGCGGGGAAGAAGTGACTGCAGACATTATTGATGGTCCACATTCGGTTGTTTTTGATGAAGCGGAAAATCGACTGCATGCACAAAAAGCGATTTTAAAAGTATTAATGGGGTAGAATGGACTATTTTTTTTGATAGACAATGCATAAAAATACTTTATAATAAATATTAATGCATACTATTTAAATTAAAGGAGTTAGAACATACATGGCAAAGGAAAAAGTTGTTTTAGCCTACTCAGGCGGTTTAGATACATCTGTTTCAGTAAAGTGGATTCAAGAAAAGTACGGGTATGATGTGATTGCCGTTAGTCTTGATGTCGGCGAAGGGAAAGACTTAAATGCGGTTAAAGATAAAGCCCTAAAGGTAGGGGCGATCAAGTCTTATATGATCGATGCGAAAGAAATGCTAGCAAAGGAATATATCCTTCCTGCCTTGAAAGCAAACTGCTTATACGAAGGAAAGTATCCGATTTCTTCTGCCCTATCACGCCCGCTCATTTCAAAAATCCTTGTTGATATTGCGGAAAAAGAAGGAGCAGCAGCGGTTGCACACGGTTGTACTGGGAAAGGGAATGACCAAGTGCGTTTCGAGGTATCTATCCAGGCGTTAAACCCGAAGTTAAAGGTAGTTGCCCCAGTACGTGAGTGGGGAATGACTCGTGATGAGGAAATTTTATATGCGCAAGAAAATGGGATTCCTATTCCAGTAGATTTAGACAATCCATTTTCGATCGACGCTAATATTTGGGGACGTGCTTGTGAAGCGGGTGTGTTAGAAGACCCGTGGGCTGAAGCACCAGAAGCAGCATTTGACTGGACGAATCCGATACATTTAGCTCCTGAAGAGGCGGAATATGTCGAGATTGAATTTGAAAAAGGTGTACCTATTGGATTAAACGGGGAAAAGGTAGGATTAGTGGATTTGATTGAGGCGCTTAACGAACTTGGCGGTAAGCATGGAGTCGGCCGAATCGATCACATCGAAAATCGACTAGTTGGTATTAAGTCTCGTGAAGTGTATGAAAATCCAGCAGCCTTAATTTTAATTAATGCTCATAAAGAACTGGAATTTTTAACATTACCTCGCGAAGTCACTCAATTCAAAACGCAAATTGACCAACAAATGGCGAAAATGATCTATGACGGATTATGGTATTCTCCATTGAAGGCTGCACTAGATGCATTCGTTGACGAAACACAAAAGGTGGTTTCTGGTACAATCCGCGTCAAGCTGCATAAAGGGAATCATATGGTGGTAGGACGCAAATCAGCTCACAGCCTTTATAATGAAGAGCTTGCTACATATTCAAAGGGGGATGCCTTTGATCATAATGCTGCAGTAGGCTTCATTAAATTATGGGGATTAACCACAAAGGTATACTCCGAAGTGAACCAAAAGGTGGAAGAAGCTGTAGTAGAGAAGGCGTAATAGGTTGGGAATCGGGGGAGCTGCTTCATGTAGGAGTGGCTCTCTAGATTTTTTAGTACGATTGTTGGTGGTTTTTAGCAAAAATTGAGTGGCTTGGAACAAAAAGAGCGGTGTTTCTGATGGAAATTGAAGCATTTAGAGTGGTTAAGTGCGGATTAGTTAGGGGAAATGAAGAGATTTCCATGGGATATGCTCGACTTCTCGGGGAAATGCTCGAGTTAAAAAATATATGCTCGACTTTTCGGGAGAAATGCTCGAGTTATAAAATATATGCTCGACTTTTCGGGAGAAATGCTCGAGTTGAAAAATATATGCTCGACTTTTCGGGAGAAATGCTCGAGTTAAAAAATAAATGCTCGACTTCTCGGGGGAAATGCTCGAGTTTAAAAAAATATACTCGACTCTTCAGGGGAAATGCCTCAAATTTCGAAAAAATATACTCATCTTCCTCAATAAACACCATTTAATAATAATTCTTTTATACAGGAGGTACTCACCATGTCAAAATTATGGGGTGGCCGTTTTACGAAGGAGACGAACAAGCTTGTCGAAGAGTTTACGGCTTCAATTTCTTTTGATCAAAAATTGGCCATTGAAGATATAGATGGAAGCTTAGCTCATGTTCATATGCTTGGAGCGTGCCAAATTATCCCACTTGAGGATGTTGAAAAAATAAAAGAAGGACTCAATGAAATTAAGGTATCCGTCCTTAAAGGAGAAGTAGAATTTTTAGTAGAGCATGAAGACATTCATATGAATGTGGAAAAGCTATTGATTGAAAAAATTGGTCCCGTCGGTGGAAAGCTGCATACAGGGCGCTCCCGAAATGATCAGGTTGCCACAGATATGCATCTTTATTTGCGAAATAAAACGATTGAGCTAATTCAACTAGTGAAAGAAGTACAACAAGCAATCCTTTCTCAAGCAAAGGAAAACATTGAAACGTTAATCCCGGGATATACGCACTTACAACGTGCCCAGCCTGTGTCGTTTGCCCATCACTTAATGGCCTATTTTTGGATGTTTGAGCGTGATAAGGAACGACTGCAAGATAGCTTAAAAAGAGTGAATTGGCTGCCACTTGGAGCAGGTGCACTAGCGGGGACAACATTTCCAATCAATCGCCAGTTGGTGGCTGAACAATTGGGCTTTAACACTGTTTACCCAAATAGTATGGATGCCGTGAGCGATCGCGACTTTATCCTTGAATTTCTATCAATTGGATCCATTATCATGACGCATATTTCTAGACTATCGGAAGAGATGGTAATATGGTCCAGCCAGGAGTTTCAATTCATTGAGTTAGATGATTCTTTCTGTACAGGTTCATCGATCATGCCGCAGAAGAAAAATCCAGATGTACCAGAGCTCCTTCGTGCCAAAACAGGTCGCACCTATGGAAATCTGATTGGGCTATTAACCGTGTTAAAAGGGTTACCACTAGCCTACAACAAAGACATGCAGGAAGATAAAGAAGGCATGTTCGATACAGTGGAGACATTAGAAGGTTCCCTTCAGCTTTTAGCTCCAATGATTGAAACAATGACCGTGAAAAAAGATGTGATGCGTAAGGCGCTAAATCAAGACTTTTCGAATGCAACAGATATAGCTGATTATTTAGTAACGAAGGGCTTGCCATTCCGTGATGCTCATGAAGTCATTGGAAAAATCGTTTTATACTCTATCCAACATAACAAGTTTTTATTAGATTTAAGCATAGAAGAATATCAGCAATTTAGTTCCTTATTTGAAAAAGATATATTTGTCATTCTCTCACCTGAACATGTGGTTTCAGCTAGAAATAGCTACGGTGGAACATCCCCTGCACAAGTTAAAGAACAAATAAATCTAGCGGATGATAAATTAGCTAATTCTTAAAGAAAAGTCGGCCAAAACGGTCGGCTTTTTACATATTTATGACCTCCTAGGAAAACATAATGATGTGATAATGAGGAGGTTTTGATATGAGCATTTTTGATAAAAAAAATGAAGAAAATTCCTTAGAAACGATTCTTGAAAATTCAGTTGAAATAGAAGAGGATTTAATGCGTACCTATTTGATTACAGCTGAGCGAATTCATGATAATGAAGAATTGAAAGACCGTCTAGAAAACTTTGCTGAGGGAAATGCAAAAAGAACAAAACAATTAATAGACGAAATTAATAAACAAAAATAGGATTAGCCTTTATTAGGTTAATTCTTTTTTTATTTTTGAAAAAAATTTATCTATCTACACAAAAAACAGCTTGGATTCGAATAAGTATATAAAGGTATGTCTTTTTTGAGACAGCTTTATTAAAAAAGGTTTATCACGAAAAAGAAAAGGGATTATTCCATATGTATAAGAGTAAAGTCGGGGGGAGATAGAATGTCCGAAGAACAACTCAATAATAAGAGATATTACGAGCAGTTTTTGTCCGAGAATGAAGTAGCCCACCCTATAAGAGTTCTTGGTGAGGCTTTTATGACGGAACAAAAAAATGAAATACCCGATCTGAATGCTATTCGGTTTGCACAGGGTGAGCTTTATTATCATCACAAAGATTTAGAAACAGCGATTTTTAAATGGGAAAATATCCATAATGAATTGGAGCCCTGGGCTAAGAAAAATATGGCCGATGCCTATTATGAATTGGAGCTACATAAAACCGCCGAAGATATTTATAAAGCCATCATCTCCGATTCAGTCATTTTAAATACCGAAATTGGTTTACAATTATTTTCTCTTTATATTGTTCAAAACCACTTAGACGCTGCTTTTAAAGTGATTAAAAAAGTAGTCGACTTAAATCCAGATTATCCAAACGTCACGGAAATAGCTCGAGACTTTTTTGAAGAACAAAAGGATTGGAAAAGTGCGGTTGAGCTTGTGGCGAGTGAGGCTAAACGAACTGGGTACCTGCATTGGTTTGATTTTTTAAATGACTATGTAAAAAATGGTTATACGAAAGAGATTGAGCCATTGTTTTTCATTGATGTCCTATCGTCCTTATACGAAGTTGATACGAATCGTTTTCAAGAGCTCATCATGAATCTCATGAATAGCTATAAAAAAGACCCTGCTATTTATTATTTATGGGTTCAGACGATGAATGAACTGTTTACGAATTTAGAGCCTAAATCGTTAAAACCTCTTGAGCCACTTTTTAAGGATTCGTATTTCCAATTAATGAAGGGCCAATATTTTATCCGCGAATTAAAAGAAATCATCCCTGCCTTCCTGTCAAATTGGATCCAATTCACTGGGTCAGCGGTTGCGTCAGCTGCTATTTTGGCTTGGAATGAGATTTTTCCTGCAAGTTTAAATGCTGCTGCGTTAAATGAAGCGGAGAATCGTGTATACCAAACACAACGGGAAAATGTTTCGCTTGATGAAGTGATTCAACTCTTTGATGCGATACTGGAATGGGCGGATGGCGTTGACATTCAAATTGGGCATCGAATCAAATGGGTGATAAATGAGCTAGTAGATTTTAAAAAGCATCATTTATTAGTAGCTGAAATGAACGGAAATGGGAAGTCTGCTTTCATTAATTTTATCTTAGAAGATAATGTTTCAAGAGCTCAAACGTCAACAGCCGTTATGTATAAATATAAGCGAGACATTGAAATGAATGAAATGACAGATGCAAACATTCGCTCAATAGAAGATATAACAGATTTCCATTCTCGCAGTACGATTCACCGTCAAACTAAAGAGGGCAGAGCGGTTATTGAATGTAAGTATCCATGTCCGTTTTTATTTAAAAACAAACTGGCGATCATTGACACCCCAGGTTTTAGCGGCAATCATTTTAATCGTGAAGAAGTCATGCATTATTTACATGCAGCGGATAGCATGTTCTTTTTACTAAATGGTCACGCACCATTAATGGAAAAAGAGATCGAAATTTTATTAAAAATTCGCGAACAAATGCCGGATTTAAACATTCATTTCATCCTAAAATTAGATAAACTTCAAAATGAAACTAGTTTAGTGAATGAAACAAAGCTGAAGGTAAAAGCATATTTCCCAAATGCGGAAGTACTTCCTTTTTCAACTGAACGCAATCAGGCAGAGCAAGAACGTGACTTACAAATTTTTATTGAAACGTATGTGAGTCATGCGCCAAATGAGATCAACCGCACAGAAAAATGTTTATATTTTATCCGCCATGCGATAACCAATTTACTCGAAAAAAGAGTGGAAGCAGAGAATAATCTTGTTAACTCCATTGCTTTCAAGGACCAAATGCTGGCGAAGCTAAACGGTGCCATCCATCAGCTCGGAGACATGGAGCATGATAAAATCCGTGAAATACAAAAGCTTTTTGTTAATCAAAAAGAGGAGTTAAAAGAAGAGCTTCATGCGAATATTCCCCAAATCATTCGCAGCTGCTCAGATATAATCACAGAAGAAAGTGATTACGGAAAGCTTCATGTACTCTTGAATGATGAAATGAATAAACGAATTGAAGATTATTTTAAAAACAATGTACTGCCAACGGTCTATCATTCACTAAAGGATTGGATTGTGTATTCTGAAGAAGAGCTGAATGAAAGCCAAACATTCCTGAATGAGATGAGTGAAGGATTTAACCGTTTATTTAACGAAGAGCGTATGGAATTAGCTTGTGATTTTAAGCTTCTAGATGATTGGCGAAGAGATGCTGATCGTTTAACAAGCGGGGTTACAATCGACAAAGTCAATATTTTACTCAAATTTACTCCGGCACAGCTTTTGTTAAAAGGTGCAGGAAAACTATTGAGTACACTTCAACAAAACAAATCGATTCTTTATCATAAGTACAAGAATTTTGTGGAAAATGAAGATTACGAAGATGTAACCAATTCCATCATCACAAAGTTTATGATGCAATTTGATTTGTTTGAAAAGTCTCTAGAGCGTGATTTAAAAATATTCTTTAAAAATCCATTTAGCATTTTGCAAGAGACATATGATGAAACTGAAAACCAAAAAATGCTTCATGAAGAATCTTTAACAAAAATGAGAGAAAATCCAGAAAGATTCCATGACCCGTTAGCTCTTTTTGAGCTTCAATTAAGACAATATGAATGGATGATGGTAGCCAGCAACAACCCTTCCTTCACTTATTCAGAAAAATAAAATGGTAAATCTAGTAAAATTTTCGGTGTCGAACTCCTGTTTTCGACACCTTTTTCATTTTCCTCCTATTAAAATGGTCTCATAGATTAGAAGGGGGAAAGACATTGCTTAGAAATTTAAAGCTGCTAGTGGTTTTATTCATCTTTACGTTGAGTTCTCTTTTTCCTTACCATGAGGCGAAGGCCAAATCTAGTGACCTAATGGTAGGACTTGATAAAGAAATCCAACAGTATATAAAGCCTTGGCAAGGAAATATTACAGTGCACTACAAAAATTTAATATCAAATGTAGGCTATTCTTTAAATAGTCAGGAAGCTGTTAGGGCTGCTAGTACCATTAAACTACCGCTAGCATTATATGTTATGAAACTAGCAGAGAGTGGAAAGATTAATTTAAAAGAAAAACTTACCTATCAAGAGTATCATTATTATGGTGGTAGTGGGGTTATTCAAAATAGTAAAGTAGGAACACAATATACGATTGAAGAGCTTGTAGAAAAGGCAATGGTCTATAGTGATAACATTGCTTTTATCATGTTAAAAGAAAAGATTGGGCAGAATGCCTTTATCCAGTTTATGAAAGATTTAGGCGGGATGTATACCTATCCACAGGGGAAGAATCTTACATCAGCCTACGACCTATCTCTTTATGCTAAAAATCTATATCAATATTCACAGAAGAGTACATATGGAAAGAAACTAGTAGAATACCTGAAACATACCATCTATAACACTACCATTCCTAAAGGAATCAGCGGTTTAGAAATCGCTCATAAGGTAGGAATGATTCCGAATGAACAGATTTATAATGATATAGCGATTGTGTATGCGAAGCAGCCTTATACATTAGCCGTAACGACAAAGAATTTGCCCTATGAAAAATCACAGCAAGTCATTGCCAAAATTGCATCGATTGTGAATCAGTATCATCAAAACCAAATGAATAGCTCTAGCCCAACGAAACAACCATCAACAGTCAGTACAGAGCAATTTTTTAAAACAAAAGAAGAAGTAACCATATATGATAATTCAACAGGGAAGTTAGTCCCGATTGGCGAAATGAATGCGAATCAAGTATTTACTAGAATACGTGATTATGGGAATTGGCATGAAATAGCGGTTGGAAACCGCAAAGGTTATGTATGGGAAAAGTCAACAACACTTCTTAAAGAAGCAAATAATGTTCTATTTAAGAAGGAAACATCCCTTGGAAAAATAACGCTTAATATGGATGCAACGATTTATGATAATAGCACGAAAACCTTAATTCCTATTGCAACCGTTTTAAAGGGTCAAACAATCGAGTACACGCAAAAGTTTGGCAATTGGTATGGAGTTATCCTAGGTGAACGTAAAGGATATATTCATAAAAAAGCGGTCACAGAGGTAGATGAATCCATCCGCTTAACCTTTGCAGGCGATGCCATGATGGATTGGTCGATTAAAAATACGATTAAACAAAAAGGGGTAGATTACCCATTTCTTCAGGTGAAAAAAGAGGTTAGCAAAAGTGATTTAGCAGTGGTGAATCTTGAAACAGCCATTACCACTACAGCGAATAAATATCCTAAGGAATATAATTTTAAATCAGCTCCAGCTTCGTTGACGGGGTTGAAAAATGCTGGTTTTGACCTTGTTTCCATAGCTAATAACCACAGCATGGACTATCAGACAGTCGGACTTAAGGACACTTTATCTTTTTTAAAAAAATATAAGCTAGACTATGTTGGCGGGGGGCTAAATGCTTCAGAAGCCTATGCTGCAAAAACGTATAAAATAAAGGGCAAAACGATTAAACTATTGGCTTTTTCACGGGTATTGCCAAGTCAAAGCTGGGTTGCTACCTCGTCAAGACCTGGTCTTGTAAATGGCTATGATCTATCTTTAGTGACGAAGGCGATTTCAAAAGAAAAGAAGAACGCAGATTTTGTGTTTGTTTATATCCACTGGGGTGTGGAAACCAATCGTAAGCCTGAACTTTTTCAACAGCAATGGGCAAAAAGTATGATCAATGCGGGTGCAGATGGGGTCATAGGAAGTCATCCTCATGTACTTCAAGGGTTTGAGTATTATAAAGGGAAACCGATTGCCTATTCATTAGGGAACTTTTTATTTCCTGATTACGTGAAAGGTGATAAAGCGCAAACGGCTATCTTACATTTAGATATAAACGGTACTACTATTGGAATGACGATTAGCCCATACAAGATTTATAAGGACCAAATTATCACACAAACTGAAAAAGAGAAGCAGTCCGTGTGGAAGGACCTTGAGCTTCTTTCCTACGGCAATATCAAAATACGGAACGGAAAATTATTATATTAGTTTCATCCCAAAGGCAGCTGCTGGCGATTTTAGTCATAGGCTGCTTTTTTTATTAAAAATATAAGCCATTCCCCTGTTTAAATGCTTAAAAATCAGTTATAGATTGGAAAACGGAATCATATAATTGGACAATATTACTATTTAAAAAAACAGGGGGAAGGGTATGAAAAAAATATCATTTTTATCGGTCATGATTTTGACAATCTTTACACTAATTTTATCAGCGTGTGGGACGAGTAAGGAGAATACAGAGGAAGGGAAAAACGGCTCCGGTGATGAGAGCAAGAAAACCATAAGAGTCGTTACAGATGCTGCTTATGCCCCTTTTGAATACATGGATAAAGACAAGATTGTGGGCTTTGATGCTGATTTTATTAAAGCTGTTGCAAAAGAAGCAGGCTATCAAATGGAACTTGTTCACGTTGGATGGGATCCGATTTTCGTTGAAATTGAAGGAAAGTTAGCGGATGTTGCCATTTCATCTATCACGATAAACGATGAACGCAAACAATCCTATGACTTCTCCCTTCCTTATTTTCTCTCAACCAATAAGATTCTAGTTCCAAAAGGCAGTGACATTAAGAGTGCAGAAGATTTAAAAGATAAAGTAGTTGCCGTTCAAAATGGCACGACAGGACAAGAGGTGGTAGAAGCGCTTCTTGGTAAAAACAATAAAAATATAAAAAAGTTTGAGAATAATAATTTAGCAATCTTAGAATTAACAAGCGGTGGAGCAGATGCGGTGGTAGCTGATAATGGTGTTGTGGAAGCCTATGCGGCGAATAATCCTGATCAAAAGCTAGAGGTATTAACAGATAGCGGTACCTTCTCTGCTGAATTTTACGGGCTCATGTTTCCAAAAGGAAGCGAATTAAAAGCTGATTTCGATAAGGCGATTAAAAAGGTTTTTGAAGATGGAACATATACAAAGATTTATAAAGAATGGTTTGGTCAGGAGCCGGATTTAGAAACCATTCAAGCCGAGCAAGAGAAACAATAGAGATTTTGACAAGATTTCATATGAAAGCAGTTTGTTGATTGGGAGCAGAAATCTACATTCTAGTTTGAAAATAGAGCCTTAGAAAAATGAAATTGCGTATATCTAGCCATAGACATACGCAATTTTTCATAGGGGGTAAAATATGAACTTTCGCTTTGACATCATTATCGAATATGCACCGTTTTTGTTGAAGGGAACGTTACTGACAATAGGCCTGTCATTCGCAGGGATTGTCATAGGAACAGTGTTAGGGTTATTTATTGGTTTAGGAAATATGATGAAAAATAGACTTTTAGCATTGCCCTTTAAATGGTATATAACCTTTTTCCGTGGTACACCATTACTGGTTCAGATTCTTCTCATTCATTTTGGTGTTGTTACTTTCTTTATAGACGGGACAAATGCAATCGCAGCTGCAATCATTGCTTTATCACTAAATGCAGCAGCTTATATTGCTGAAATTTTCCGAGCAGGAATTCAATCAATTAATAAAGGTCAGATGGAAGCTGCCCGTTCATTAGGAATGACGCATGTACAAGCGATGAGATATGTTATCCTACCACAGGCGTTTAAAAGAATGATACCGCCACTAGGAAACGAGTTTATTGTGTTAATCAAGGATTCTTCGTTAGCCTCTATCGTGGTTGCACCAGAGTTGATGTATTGGGTACGTAATATTCAAGGTCAATATTTTCGTGTTTGGGAGCCATATGTAACAGCGGCGGTTATTTATCTGATATTAACGTTGACTTTAAGCTACGTTTTAAATCGACTTGAAAAGAGGCTGACAACAGAATGATTATCGTACAAAATCTTAAAAAGTCCTTTGGCCATCATGAAGTTTTAAAAGATATTAATGTATCCATTCAGCCGCAAGAGGTGGTTGTGGTAATCGGCCCATCAGGTTCAGGTAAATCGACTTTTTTACGATGTATCAATCAGCTTGAAATCATTACAAATGGCCATATTTTTATCGAAGGATTAGATATCGCAGATAAAAATACGGATATCAATAAGGTGAGAACGGAAGTCGGTATGGTGTTCCAGCACTTTCACTTGTTCCCGCACATGACTGTCCTAGAAAATATTATGCTTGCTCCATTAAAGGTTCGTAAGGTATCTGTTGAAACAAGTAAAGATAAGGGAATGCAATTGTTAAAGAAGGTTGGTTTAGAGGACAAGGCTAATGTTTATCCAAGCTCGTTATCAGGTGGACAAAAACAGCGAGTGGCCATCGCAAGAGCACTGGCAATGGAACCGAAGATCATGTTATTTGATGAACCGACCTCCGCACTGGACCCTGAAATGGTAGGAGAGGTTCTTGAGGTTATGAAGCAATTGGCTAAAGAGGGAATGACGATGGTTGTGGTTACCCATGAAATGGGCTTCGCACGTGAAGTTGGCGATCGGGTTATTTTCATGGATAGCGGTTATATTGTCGAAGAAAATGAACCGAAGCAATTGTTTGAATACCCTCAGCATAATCGAACAAAAGCTTTTTTAAGTAAGGTTTTATAGATGGAATGAGAAAGAAAGGACAAGGCATATTCATGACCATGTCCTTTCTCAGTTTCTAGGCTAGCACTCTCGTACAAAAACAGATAGTCCAAATACACCTAATCTTTCTTCAAATACTTTAGTAAAGTCATTTTCTAAAAGACATTCTTTTGCACAGGCGTAAATTTCTCCTGTTCTAAGGAAACGGTTGCATGGGTCAGCGCTTCCGATTACAGTTGCCTCGACAATAGTACGTGGAGAATGTGGATGAAGAGGGTTTCGTTGCCATAGAATCGTTACAACATCAGGCGGTCTAGGAATAGATACATTACTCATTAGTATCACCTCTTTTCTAAATGAGCTAAAATAGTAAATGCAGGGATCAGACAAGTTGTTTGTTTGATTGACTAGAAAAATGAAAAATGAGGTGAAGGTATTGGTTAATTGGTTGGATGAGGTAATAAAACGAAAAGATGTTTTACTTGATGATTTAAAAGGTTTATTAAGAATTGAAAGCATTAAGGACTTAAGCAGTAAAACCGAGACAAGTCCAATGGGAAGAAATGTAGCAGAAGCTTTAGATTTTATGTTGGATCTATCGGAGAACTCAGGTTTTAATACCAAGAACTTAGATGGCTATGCAGGATACCTTGAATATAAAAATAATGAACAAAGTGACGAATATGTTGGAGTGTTATGTCATGTTGACGTAGTGCCTGCTACAGGTGTTTGGACTACTCCTCCTTTTGAACCAACCATTCGTGAAGGGAAACTTTTCGCAAGAGGGGCGATTGATGATAAAGGTCCAACGATGGCTGCCTTTTATGGCTTGAAAATCGTAAAAGAGCTTGGCCTACCTTTAAAAAATAATGTTCGCATCATCTTTGGCACGGATGAGGAGAGTGGCATGAGCTGCATGAAGCATTATCAAGATGTAGAAAAGATGCCAGCACTTGGTTTCGCTCCAGATGCGGTTTTCCCTATGATTAATGCCGAAAAAGGTCAATTGAATATAAAACTATCGTTGAAGGATGAACAAAAGAATGAAGATGCTCCATTAAGAGTTGTTTCGTTTAAATCGGGTAGTCGTGTAAACATGGTTCCTGAAAGTGCTACTGTTATTTTAGAAGGGGAGTTTGAGGCATTAGCCCAGAATTTTGAAGTATTCTGTCATGAAAATCAACTTCGGTATGAACATAATGTCCATGGAAATCAATTGGAGCTTACTCTGTTCGGCGTCTCTGCTCATGGAATGGAACCTCATAAAGGACAAAATGCAGGGACGACGCTGGCACAGTTTTTGTCTAACTACTCATTTAAAGATAGTGCAAACCCATTTTTCTCCTTATTAGCTCTATTACATGAAGATTTTAATGGTGTGAAGCTGGGGGTTGAATTCTCCGATTCCATTACAGGTCCACTAACAGTAAACCCAGGAATTTTATCTTATGAACAAGACGGAGAAGGAACGGTATATTTAAATGTTCGTTGTCCGGTAACGACTGATTACGAAGAGACGAAGAAAAAGCTAATTAAAAAGATCGAAGGTACCGGATTTGTAGTAGCGGAGATTCGTGAGTCACAACCACATCATGTTGATGCAGAAGAACCGATGATCAAAATATTACAAAAGGTATACCAAGAAGAAACGAATCAGGAACCTACTCTGTTATCAACAGGTGGAGCAACGTATGCAAAATTTATGGAAAAAGGTGTAGCCTTCGGTGCATGTTTCCCTGGAAAAGAAATGACAGCCCATCAAAAAGATGAGTACATCGAAATAGATGACTTACTAAAAGCAACAGCAATATATGCGCGCGCTATCTACGAACTAGGTAACCTAGAACTATAAAAAAAGTCAAAAACACTTCAACACATTAAAGCGGCGGGGGTCAGACCCCCGCCGCTTTAATGTGTTGAAGTGATTGAGTCTATTTCAGAAAAACAGTACTAGATGTAAATAAACCTTGTGTAATTGGAGGAATACTACCACTAGTAGAGAAGGAGGTAGTTTTAGTGAGTTCTCATTATGAAGATTTTCTTAAAAGCAAAAATTGGTTTGATCTTGATTTAGATGCAAGGTACATAAACATAAATCATCCTTATGCTATTTTAATCTCTGGTGATGAAGGGCAGATCACATTAAGGGGAAATGCTGGTTTGGACAATGGCCAAAATGGGGAAGAAATTTTTAGTTTCAATTCCTTACGCGAGCTTCAGGTTTGGTTTGAAGAGAATATTGGGGAATAAAGATTGCTTGGCTATCAGCTAAGTAATCTTTTTTTATTAAAGTATAAAAAGGTTCACAAAATTGTAACAACTACAATCCCTTAAACCTGTATAATTTCCATTATATGCAAGTTGCTAATAGTAGGGGGAGTATTATTGTTTTTTAAAAAAATAAAGCAAGAGACAGTTAAATTAAACAGAGAAAATATAAGGGGTCAGTTAGATATTAATCAAGATAGTGATATATATAAACAAGTAAATATGATTGACCTTTCGGAAAAAGACTTGCAAATTATACATAGCTTAAAACCTTTTGTGACAGAAAAAATTGATAACATAGTTGATAGATTTTATCAAAATTTAGAAAATGAGCCTTTGTTATTAAAAATCATAAATGACCACAGTTCTATTGAAAGGTTAAAGAAGACTCTTAGACAACATATTGTTGAGATGTTTGATGGTGTCATTGATGACTCATACTTAGCTAAGAGAATAAAAATTGCCCATATGCATGTAAGAATTGGTTTACAAACGAAATGGTATATGTGTGCTTTTCAGGATTTATTATTATCACTTATAGATATCATTGAAGAACGAGTTGTACAAAAAGATGATCTTTTTCTGACGATAAGAGCCGTTTCCAAAATACTAAACTTAGAACAACAATTAGTTTTAGAAGCATATGATGTGGAAAGTGCGAGATTAAAAGAGGTAGCGGAACAGCAAAAAGTACTAATACGTGAAAATGTATCTAGTGCATCTCAAAATTTAGCGGCTATTTCGGAACAAGCAAATGCCTCCTTTAACCAACTGATACTACAATCCAATGAAATTGTATCTCTTAATAATACCGGTATTCAACTTTCTAAGTTAACTCAGGAGCGGGCAGAACAGGGAAAAGAGCAAATTGTTAATCAGGCATTAAACATGACAAATATCCATAAAACAGTTGATGATATCTCTGATGATGTTCATGTTTTATTAAAAATATCTGAACAAATGCAGGAGATTGTAAGTATTGTGACAGGCATTGCCGATCAAACGAATTTACTATCACTTAATGCGGCTATTGAAGCGGCAAGAGCAGGGGAGTTTGGGCAAGGTTTTGCCATCGTTGCTGGTGAAGTTCGAAAATTATCCGAACAGACAAAGAACTCAGTTATAAACGTTTCCACTCTTATTCAAAATACGAATAAACAAGTAGAGGGACTTACTATATCCCTTGAAAAAATTAGAGCAGAAGTTAACGCTGGAAATGAAAATATGCTAAAAACAGAAAAACATTTCGATCAAATCCTACATACCATTGGTGAGAGAATGCAACAAAATACTAAAATTATTAATGAATTAGATTCGTTTGTGAAAGGAATAAATGAATTAGGTAAAGCATTTGAAGAAGTTGCATTTTCAGCAGATAGCTTGACTATGATTACAGAAGAAATGAATTAACAAAAAGATTGCTTGGATGAATGCCAAGCAATTTTTTGTTATGATTCGAGTATAAATTTGAATGAAAGTCCAATCCAAATAACCAATCCAATTTAAAGGGAGAGATACTAGTTGAAAGAAGTGCAGGTTTTTCATGTAGATGCTTTTACCGATCAGCCTTTTGGGGGAAATGCAGCTGGTGTGGTACCAAACGCTGACCAACTCACTGAATATGAAATGCAAAAGATAGCAAGGGAGCTAAACCTTTCCGAAACAGCATTTATTATTCAAACAAATAATGCTCAGGCTGATGTTCGTGTGCGTTATTTTACACCAACAGATGAAATTGATTTCTGCGGACATGCAACGATTGCTCTTTCTTGGATTTTAGCAACAGAGTATGGTTGGTTGGAACGTTCAGCTGAAATCCGTCTTGAAACTAATATTGGGATTGTACCGGTGAAGTGGTCTGTTGTGGAAGGTCGATTACAATCGGTTGTCATGACCCAAGTCTCTCCCAAAGTGAAAGAAATAGACCTTGATAGAAATGAAATTTGTCGTCTAATTGGTGTAACTATAGATGAGCTAGATGAACGATTTCCTATCAAATTAGGGTACACAGGAAATTGGCACTTGTTAGTCCCGATAAAGACAAGAAAATCAGTCGATGCTGCAACACCATTAATAGAAGAATTAGGGCGAATGAACAAAGAGCTTCGATTAAGTACAACCCATTTATTTACATTCGATGGTGTTGACGATGCTATGCTATACACAAGGGACTTTGCACCTGCAGTTGGAATTACAGAGGATCCGGTAACAGGGTCAGCCAATGGAGCATTAGCAGGTTATTTAGTTTTAGAGGGTATTATTGATCCAAAAAACACTCCCTATTTTAAAATTGCTCAAGGGCATTCAGTGGGACGACCTGGTTCATTAGATATTGAGATTACATACAACGATCATGAACTGGTTATTTGTGTGGGAGGTACAGCAGTAAAAATGATAGCAGGAACGATGGTATTGTAGGTCCGTTAAACTCAACCTGCTATATGATGATCAAGTCCCTTCCATGGTTATTTTTCATTCAAAGGGTTATGATGTAAAAAAACATCATGAAGGAGCTGCTTAGATATGGTACGATTCGGTGTTGTTGGAACGAATTTTATAACAGACCAATTACTCGATTCTGTAAAGGAACTAACTGACTTTTCACTTACGGCCGTGTATTCTAGAACAGAAGAACGGGCAAAAGAATATGCCGCAAAGTACGGAGTGAATACAATTTTTACAAATCTAGAGGATATGGCGAAAAGTGAGGAAATAGATGCCGTTTATATTGCAAGTCCCAATTCCTTCCACGCTAGCCAATCGATTCTCTTTTTACAAAATGGGAAGCATGTTTTATGTGAAAAGCCCTTGGCATCGAATGTACATGAGGTAGAAGCGATGCAATCAGCTGCAAGAGAAAATCATGTAGTCCTTATGGAAGCGATGAAGCCAACCTTAATGCCTACTTTTAAAAGTATCCAGGAAAACCTACATAAGATTGGTAAAGTAAGAAGGTTTTTCGGAAATTATTGTCAGTATTCCTCTCGATATGATTCTTTTAAGCGAGGTACGGTTTTAAATGCGTTTAATCCCACTTTTTCAAATGGTGCACTGATGGATTTAGGGGTTTATTGCATTTATCCAATGGTTGTATTATTTGGAATGCCCGAGGAGATAAAAGCGTCTGCCATTATGCTTTCTTCAGGGGTAGATGGACAAGGAAGTGCTGTCTTCCAATTTAAAGAGCTGGAAGCGGTTATACAGTACTCGAAAATTACGAATTCGTATTCCCCTTCTGAGATTCAAGGAGAAGAGGGAAGTATCATCATTGATAAAATTTCAACCCCAGAAAAAGTGGAAATTCGTTATAGAGATGGAAGAATCGAGCCGATTAGCATTCCTCAAGTACACCAGCCAATGTATTATGAAGTAGAAGAATTTGTTAACCTGATCAAAACGGGGCAGACAGAATCCAAAATAAACTCATTCCAACATTCATGGATGACATCTCAAATTTGTGATGCGATAAGAAAACAGATCGGGCTAATTTATCCAGCTGATCAACAAGGATAGGTGTGGTGGAAAAATGCTGGAATGGACAGGTGAAAGAATTATCCCTAAAGAAATGAAAATGATGAATGGGATGTTATTAGAACATATTGCCCGCTATTATTTTGCGCTACCCTATATAAAAGGAAGAGTGTTAGATATTGCATGTGGAACAGGATACGGTTGTCATTTAGTGGCTAAGGACCGTAAGCGAGAAGTAGATGAAATGGTCGGTGTCGATATTGATGAGGCTACTATTCATTACGCGACAAAAGAGTATCATCACCAAAAAGTAACCTACCTGCAAGGAGATGCGCTCGACCCAAAGCTTCCTGATAGATTAGGTCAGTTTGATACGATATTAAGCTTTGAAACCATTGAACATGTAGAAAATGACCAGCTTTTTATGGACCATTTATATCAAATGTTAAAACCGGGCGGGATGCTCGTTTTATCAAGCCCATTTGGTAGAGGTCGCGGTATGCCAACGAGTGAACCCTTTCATGTTCATCAATTGACTCCAGAGGAATTTGAGCAACTATTTGAGCGCTTTTCTTCTGTTGAAATCTTTTACCAACGAGGACCAACCTTTGAAAAAAGGCGAGAAGGAGTTAGATACTTCATTGGAGTGGCTGTCTGTAAAAAATAAACACCTCAGTTGAGGTGTTTATTTTTTGGCGCTTACACTTTTTAGTTTTACCGGCGTCTAAAGCCTTCTTCACGTAAATATTCTATTGCTTCTTCATAAGTGTTGTATGTGGCATCTAAGTTTGGTCCTGCATAGATATTCCACAATTCGTCCTCTTTTAACAGGGTAAGTTTATAGTTCTCATAATCTACCCATGTTTCTTCGTATGCTTCTTCAACTACATCATCTGCTTCATCACTAGCTTTAGGAGAAAGTGATTGGATGGATTTTTGGATGATCGTACGCAATTCCTCAGCAGAGAAGTCACGAATATTGACCATACCCTTGTCATCCTTGTTATATCCTTTTACATATTCTGCATAAACAAATCCGTTGCCCTTTGGGTGCAAATGATACACAACATTTTTCTTATCATAAGCACTTTCTTCAAAGTGATAGTTTACTCTTCCTAGTGAAACATTTTTTCTCTCAAGTTCTGGAAACGATTCAATAATCGCTATTTTTTCTTCAAAACTAAGCATGGTGGCCCCACATCTTTCTATTCTAATTTCAATGGTTCATTATAGCATATAAGATTGTCCATCTCCAAAATGGAATAGAATTCCATACTTATCAATGAAAATGGGGGTATATCACTATTTCGGTATAGTTCTTTTTACCTATTTTTCTTATTGGATCCTAAGGTAATTCAGCTTATTTTAGAAATTCTTTATTTTTTCAAAAAAATTCATAAATATTTTTACATAAATATGATAAATTGGATATATATATGAAAATTGTCGATAGATGACGAATATTTCCGCGACTTTTGTACCATATAGGTTCATGCTTCCTATGTCGATAATATATGAAAGAAAGTTAAGGTTATTAGAGAGGTTAAAATATGCAAAAAAAATACATAGTTTCCGCTCTTCAAAATGAAGAACAGCGTACAGTCAAATGGTTTTTAACATTGTTTTATGTTATTACCATTAGTTATGATACTTTATATTTTTATATCTATCCTAAATTCGTTTCCCATACAGAAGTGGGATTAACGAGTGTCTTAGGATACTATCTTTATATTATTTTGTTTTCTTTAATTCCGATTAGTATTTATTTGCATAAAAAGAACTTGATTCATTATGTAAAATACCTCTATTTCATCACATTTACTTCCTTAACATTGTTAAATGACGTTATTACCTATCTTCATAATCCAGATTATGAGAGTGGTAATGTGGTTGAAGTGTTTTGGCTATTGTTATCACCCATTTTTGTTAATACAAGATTCTTCTGGATGGTTAGCTCGGGATTGTTAGTGAAATACATATTGGTAGGTATATTCATTCATGTACCAGACGTTATACTCCCAGCTTCCATTACCATTGTTTTTTCAATCATTGCTTATATCATTCTATCTCGTTTTCAATCCTATCTTTCCGTGATCAAAACATCCTATGATCAACAATTAGAAGGGATTGTAAAAGGGATTATTGCTACATTAGAAATGAAGGACCCCTATACAAGAGGGCATAGTGAAAGGGTAGCACAGTATGCTTTATTACTAGCGAAAGAGACTGGCAAATATTCAGATGCAGAATTAACATCGTTTTATAATGCTTGTTTACTGCATGATATTGGAAAAATACAAATCTCAGATTATATCTTAATGAAACCAGGGAAACTGACGGATGAAGAATATCAAATTGTAAAAACTCACCCAGCCGTTGGAGCAGAAGCGGTAAAAGATGTAGTAGGCTTACAAAATTATATAAGTGTCATCCGCTCCCATCATGAACGTTGGGATGGCAAAGGTTATCCTGACCAATTAAAAGGTGAAGAAACCTCGTTAATGGCTAGGATTGTCTCGATTGCCGATGCCTTTGATGCCATGACTTCATCGCGTTCCTATCGCTCCGCACTTCCATTGGAAGTAGCGTATAACAGAATTATAGATGGCGATGGAACACAATTTGATCCTCATTTAGTTAAGACGTTTAAAAAGGTATATCCTTCTTGGGTAGAATTTCATGCCTATTCAAATAGAGATAAAGAAGAAACGGAGGTGGAACAATGAAAATCCGAAAGTTAAAAAAAGTGAAAACAACTTGTTGGTGGTGCTTTATCCTTCCACCGAAGTACTAAGAAAAAGATGCAACACTTGTTGCATCTTTTTGTTTACAAAAAGGTATAGGAGAAGGGGATGAAATTGAATATTACCCTAGATACAAAAATAAAGTTAAATCCATTAAACATTAGAAAAGATAAGAAAAATTATATAATAGAAGACTTGGTTAATGAAGAATTCTACGAAATGCCTGAGGTTTGTGTAGTAGCATTAGAAAGAATAAAGGAAGGTCATGCTTTAAAAGAGATTGAAAATGATCTAAAGAAGCGTTATCCAACTGATGAGGTGGATATGATTTCTTTTGTTCAACAACTACTTGAAATGCAGTTGGTATTAGAAGTGGATGATCATCGTATTGAGCAAGTTCATCATCAGGAAGGTAAACTTGGATTTACTTGGATTTCGCCCAAGATAGGGGAATTGTTTTTTAACCGAAATATGATGATGGGATATATGTTTTTATTTATGGTGAATATCTTCTTTTTAATATTCGATCCTTCATTGTTTCCTCACTATACTGATTTATTTATCTTCGACTCCATGACAATAAATATGATTCTATGGTTCATAATAGGCGGAGTATTAATCCTTGCTCATGAATATGGTCATATACTAGCCATTAGGGCTCATGGTTTTCCGACGAAGCTCGGGATCAGTCATCGCCTTTTTTTCATAGTATTGGAGACTGACTTATCACTAGCTTGGAAGCTTCCCCCTAAGAAGAGATACCCGCTTTACCTAGCTGGTTTAAGTTTTGATAATTTAATATTATTTTTAGCTCTCTTTACTGAGGTTTTGTTTCCAAATGCACCGAGTGTCCTTTTAGCTATTTTAAAATTTATTGTGCTTGATGTTGTTTTAAGGATGGTTTATCAATTTTGTATTTATATAAAAACTGATATCTATTATGTTATTGAAAACATGACAGGCTGTTATAACTTGATGGAAAGTACAATCAGTTACCTGAAAAATGTTAAAAATCAATCTATTTTTATTAAAGAGGAAAAAGGGATCATTCTACTATATGGAATTTTATATATCCTTGGAACGGTCATCTCTTTATCATTATTTGTGTTGTATTATATTCCACAGCTAATCGTTTTTGTACTTCATATTTTCCCCGGCATGAAGGAGCCCATTATAAGTTTTTCTTTCTGGGATTCTTTTTTAGTAATTGTGCAGATGCTGATTGCCCTATCTGTATTAATATTATCTTGGAGAAATAAATTTAAGGGTTCTTTTTCTAAGTGAAAAAATATATTTTATTGAAATAGGACATACACATAATGGAATATACATGACATGAAAGATACCTTGGAGGTGGATAGTAATGTCGATGCCAAACATTCCTGATATCACGCCGGATATTAATTTGAAAAGAGAAGATGTTATTAATTTACTGTTAACATCTATTGCTCTGGAGGAAATTGGATTAGCCCATTTGATTAATGCTGAAGGGGAGAAGTTACAAAAAGCGATTGAGGTAGCTAATTGTTTTGAGGATCTGCTTTATGCCAATAGGAGCGTTGAAAAAATGTTAAGAACGATTATTAAAAAAGAAATGCTATTACAGTTTAAGCTTGAGGATGTTATGGAAATACCGCCGGATGAACATCACCATCACCATAAATAATAAAGGCAACCAATACTTAATAAAAAAGGTGTATCAAAGGAATCGAAGGGTTCTTTTAGATACACCTTTTTATTTATTTTATGATTGGGGTCTCCAGGGTGGGAGAGGTTGAACTTCTTCAATAAAGATCTTGGTCTTTTCCCCATGTACATTACTTCTGAATGAGGCCATATTCTTTAACGGTTCAGTATCAACTTTCTTTGGTGGTGTTTTAGGCTTGGTCACTTTAACTTCCTTAAAATCTGTCATTACTTTTGGTATTGGTTGCGTTTGGAGAGGAGTGGCAAAATCTTTATATGAAGGATTATGTTTATAAAATAATTGTAATTTCTTCAGTTGTATATTTTGGATATCTGATATAGAATCTTTAACTTGATTCGTCATCTGTTGAACAACAGAAATAAAATGTTGATTGCCACTTCTCCTATGAGCAGCATCTAGAAGACCTCCGATGGATTGATGATATCGGTGAAGGGATAACTGCTTATCATGAAATAATTGAATATATTTTGACTGATAATCTTCTCCCATTACGATTCACCGTCCTGCTTGATTTATTCCTTTAGTCTTCATTTAGTTCCTCTGATTCTATGAGTGGGTTGTTAAGTTTGCCGTGATCTATTTTTTCTTTTAAAGATATAACGGTTTCTAATTTCCTCAAAAGAAGCCATTCCTTCATTAATACTGATTCTATAATTCTATGTATGGATTGATTAAAAGCAAGAATTTCCTGATTGGTTGGGGAGGTAGGGAAATCTAAGCTTTCTCCTACAAATGCATTTATTTTATCAGCTTCAGAAGAAATGATATTAGCAAGAGCGATTTCCTCTTCGGCAATGGATTCCATTAATTTAGCTATTATTTCTTCATTGGAAGGAGGATTTTTGTCTTGAAGGACGTTAGGTATAATCACTTCTCATTTCTCCTTTAGGTATAGATGTCCTTATATGTATATGAGCATTCTTAAAGAGTAGTATTCATTTTTGATAAATTGTCAGGATCAGTTATTTAAAAAATAGTTAATAAGTTTCCAATTTTAGGTGAAGCAAGTCCAAACCTTTTTCTTTTTTATGAATATCTTATCATCGTAACTCCAATGAATGATAAGGAGGTGAAAAAAGAAATGTCATTTCCTAATATTCCAAACGTAACGCCTTCCATCGATATTGCTCGAGGGGATGTAGTTAATCTATTATTAGCATCTATTGCTTTTGAAGAGCTTGGTTTAGCACATATTATTAATGCTGAAGCTGAAAAGATTCAATTTGCTCTTGGGACATTACAAAACCAGTTACCTCTTCCTGCTGTAACCATTGGTCAATTATTAGAAGTCAATGAGAGTGTAAATAAGACTCTTAAAACGGTCGTAAAAAAAGAGATGCTGCTGCAATTTAAGTTAGAGGATGTTTTAGATATTCCTCCGACAGATTCCACAACACCTTAATAGGAAAGAAGCCTTTTTTATTTAAAAGAGGACAAGGCGTGGGTAAATGTACCTTTCGTTGGAAAATTTGGCTTCATATACTATTGAGAAAATATGAAAGAGGTGAAAAATATGAGTTTTCCTAACATCCCTAATGTTACCCCATCTATTAATCTTTCTCGAAACGATGTTATTAATCTACTGTTAGCATCGATCGCGTTTGAGGAGCTGGGATTAGCTCACATTATTAATGCGGAAGCAGAAAAAATCCAAGCAGTTGTTGGGACACTACCGAATAGTGACTTAGCTGCTACTAGTATTGATGAATTACTATCCATTAATAAATCAGTAAATGATGTTTTAAAAACCGTTATCAAAAAAGAAATGCTACTTCAATTTAAATTAGAAGATATCCTTAATATTCCACCTGGACCAACACCACAACCAGAGATTGAAATTTTTGAGAATACAGCAACAGTTACCGCATTTTTTGACGGAGTAGGTGTGACAGATTCTGATAATGCTTTCTATCATATTTTAGTTGCTTGATAGGAAGAGCTTTTAAAATAACGCTATAAGCGAATAAGGAGTGAAAAATATATGAGTTCAAGTACAATATTACCGTACGGTCCTGGTCCTGGCCAATGGGATACCATTCGTGAATTGTTGCAATCTGCGGCCAACTGGGACTTCGCCAACGGTCAAAAAATGACAATAAATGGTACGGTTTGTGGCAATGTTGCTAACGCATCCAGTGTACAAGGCAATGGCAACTACAGCAATACTGGTACGGTAGGTGGAATCCAATGGGTAGGACCAACTGGTCCAATTCATAGCACATACACTAGTCAAGATTTTGATTGCCAATGGTTTACGCCTGGAGATAACCCCCCAGGGTGCCCAGTTCCACCAAATGAACCATCTGATCAACTATTTGTTGATATTGCTACAGCATCTAACACAGCTAAGAGCCTTGCATCTACTCAAACATTTGCAGGCATCGATACAAACGCTGGGAATGTGACGATCAATGTAGTTAGCGGACTCAACGTCATTAACGTACCGCCAAATCCTTTTGGTACAACTGAAGGTAAGATTCAAGTGCGTGGAAATGGGGACTTAATTATTAGTGGACCATCTGACGCAGTGGTTATTTTTAATGTGGGGGCTGACAATGAGGTAAATGCAGTTCGTAACGGCATGGACATCTTAAATGGTCGCTCTATCCTTACCCAAGGGGGTGTGCAGGCTCAAAACATCCTCTTCAATGTGCTTGGTGGCGACATTACAATCAACGGTGGAACAGTCAACGGAAACTTCCTGGTTCGTGCGGGAAGTGATGTGAAGGGGAAAGCTGACATTCAAGGAACAACACAAATCAACGGGATCGTTATTGGTGACGGCAATCATTCCAGCGAATTCTCACTGGCTGAAAATGCTACAATTTGCGGACAGTTTGCTCCAGAACCATTAATTGATATCGAAAAGCTAGTTTCTGTAGATGGAGGTTTGACATTTGTAGATGCTGATGTTCCACCTGGGCCAGTATTGAATGTTACAACACAACCGAATGTTCATTTTAAATATGTGATTAGCAATATTGGTGGTGAAGATCTGGAAAATATTGTAGTAACTGATGATGTATACGGCAATATTACTTTACCTCAAACGACGTTAGCTGTTGGTGAATCAATGGAAGTAGAAACTATCGAACCAGGAGTACTAGGTCAGCATACAAACATTGCTACAGTTACTGGTAATGGGGTGGATAGTGGAACTGAGGTAACCGATAGTGACGCTGCAAACTATGTTGGAGCTGAGCAAAATATCTCCATCGACCTTGTGAAAGAAGTTTCTCCTGATGGTGGATCAACTTGGTTTGATGCGAACGAAGCACCAGGTCCAGTTGTCGTCTCTCCACAAGCTCCAAGATTTAGATATACAGTAACCAATACAGGTGATGAAACGCTTGTTAATGTTACGATTACTGACTCTGCTTTGGGCTTAATCGTTGTAATAGGTCAACTAGACCCTGGAGAAACTGATGTGCATTTCAGAACAGGAAGTGCATGTTCTTCACCAGGACAACAATCTAATATAGCTTTTGTTACTGCTACAGGTCAAGATAGCGGTATCGAAGTTACGGATTCTGATCCAGCATTTTGGTTCTGTATTCAAGGACAACCAAATCCATCAATCAACATTCAAAAATTAGTTTCTGTTGATAATGGTGAAACATATGTAGATGCGAATACGTCTCCGGGACCTTTACTACCACCTGGAGTAACTCCGCAGTTTAAATTAGTAGTAACGAATACTGGTAATGTTCCTCTTCAAAACGTTACAGTAACGGATAGTGACTTTGGTTTAATCACTATAATTCCTTTAATGGACCCAGGTGAAGTTCAAGAAATCTTCTTCCCTTAATGGTGAGCTAACAAAAAAGATGCCTCATAAGAGCTTATAGCCTTATGAGGCATCTTTTATTTATTTAAACTGTCTTTCTTAAGAGGCAGCAATATAAGCCACCCCGGTTAATCTTTTTTATGATGACAAACCAGTTCATACAAGTACTTTTCAAGTTGATTGGCAATTTTTGAAGCAGAAAAATTCAACGCCGTTTCTCTTCCCTTTTTGGAGAATTCTTCTCTAGCCATTTCGTCATTTAACAGTTGAATAATCCCTTTAGCTAATCCCTCAATATCCCCTGGTTCTGCTAAGATCGCATTGATTCCATTTTTAGCGTAAACGTCATTTCCGCCACATGATGTTGATACCACGGGTAATCCTGAGGCCATGGCTTCTAACGGAGGCATACCAAATCCTTCATACCATGAGGTGAATAAAAAAATGTCGGAGGAACGGTAGCATTTTGCCAGATCCTCTTGTGTTGGCATCTCAACATACTCAATAGGAAAAGGAAAGGGAATATGTTCAAGTGAAGGTTTTACTTGGCATACCCATTTTACCTTGAATGAATATCCAGAGCGCCAAACACGAATTAAGGTTTGAATGGCGACATCGAAGCCTTTGAACATAAGGTTTGGATTCCCAACAAGCAAAATTAAATTTTCATTCGGACGTTGGCCAGGGTGGTAAAAATCGGTGTCTATTCCATTAGGGATAACAGGGGCTTTTCTTCCATAGCGGGCTTCAAGAATTTTTGAAATGATGGGTGAGACACTTGTAATAGCGACTGGCTGTTGGTAAAAGTGTTTTAAATATAAACGGATACTTGCATCTAAGCTATCCCCAAAAAGATATTCATTTCCTTGCTCCCAATAAACAATAGGAATACTTGCACTGGATAACTCCTGTATTTGATCTAGCCATCCAGCAACCCCAACATCACAATCGCTTAAGTAGGAGAGAAATGATTGGTCAGTAGGAACGATAATTTCCTTATCTACTTGAAGATTGATCCAAGCTGGTAAAGCACTATCTTCGTTGTTGCCTCTATAAAAGGCGTATATTTTATGTCCCTTTTTGCGTAAATGTTTCATTTGTTCAAGGAGCATTTTTAATCCGCCGGTTAAATTTTTATGTGGTAAAAAATATCCAATGGTAAGTTTCTTCTGTTCCATTTTTTTATCTTCAAACGAGATATTATCGTTATCGATGGGGAATTCCTTTTTCTTTTCCGAAGATGGTACAATGACAAAAATTTGGGCTCCATTTTTTAAAATACGTATTAATCTATAATGAAAATCAAATTCTGCAAAATCAAGCTGGGTCCATCTACTTTTATGTTCTTCGTATTTATTGGCTAAATAGTCCCCTTGATTTGCGGGATAAAGAGGAGTGGAAATAATCAGGGCTTTTTTAGTATGCTTGAGTATTTTTTTTATGACTTTTTGCCCCTCTTCTTTCTCGAAGTGTTCAAGTACATCAATTAATAAGACTACATCATAAAGAGGCAACTTTTCGATACAATTAGAAACCGAATCATAATAAACGTGATCATAGACATAATCATGGATTGGATTTTCATACCCCTTATATGCTTCAATTCCATCAATTCGAATTGTCCAATCATCTTTATAGTACCGCTGGTAGGGAAGCTCAAACCTCTCCCGCAATAAAACCCCATATTTACCAAAACCAATTCCAATATCCAATATAGAAATTGGTTTATATTTCTCCACTTCATCTAAAATGTCCGCTATGCTTTCTGTCCAGCTTGTTGGCATTGGTCTCTCCTTTAAAAAATAATTTTTTAATTTCATTCTCTGTATAGTATTCAATGTTTTTATGTGTGATAAAGCTGAAGCCTATTTTAGGAAAGCCTGTTTTTACCTTCTGCCCATAGAATTTGTAAGATTTCTTAATATACTAAATTAGCAATAAAAAGAAGGGTGGATGTGTCTTTGGGAACAACTAGGTTATCGTTATGTATGATTGTAAAGGATGAAGAGGATTGCATAGCACGCTGCCTTGATAGTGTGAAGGATATAGTGGATGAAATTCTAATTGTTGATACAGGTTCAACGGATAGAACATTGGAGATATGTAAGTCATTTGGAGCAAAAATAGAAAAGTTTAAGTGGAATGGCAGTTTTGCGGATGCTAGAAATTATGGGATTCAAAAAGCCACGGGGGATTGGATTATTTGGCTGGATGCTGATGAAGAATTAGATATAGCTGCCCAAAATGGATTCTTCGAAGGATCTCATTTCGAAGATTATGATATTATAAATCTTCACTTAATTAATTATTACGGAGATCAAGTGGATGTAAATAACACGACAGATATTGCCCATACCAGACTGTTTCGTAATAACGGTATTCAGTTTGTAAATAAAATGCATGAATGCTTGGACCTTAAAAATGTATCAAATGCACGTATTGGTCATCTGGATGTAAAAGTTCATCATTATGGATATCTTAATTCCATTACAAAAAAGAAAGGAAAATCAGATAGAAATTTAAAGATGCTTAAGAGGCAAATAAAAGACGGAGAAAATGTTTATTGGGCTCATTATTTTATTGGGTTGGAATATTACAATATGAATAAATATCAAGAAGCATTAGAACATGTCAATTTATCTATACTAGCTTTTCTTAGAGAAAAAGTGCTTCCTCCATCTATGGTGTATAAATTAAAGTATTCTATATTAATAGCAACGGGGCACTTTGAAATGGCTTTGGAAGGAATTAAAAAGGCGATTTTATTATATCCGGATTATGTGGATTTGAGATTTTTCAGAGGAGTGATTTTATATCATCTTGAAGATTATGAATCCTCCATAAAAAGTTTCAAAGAATGTCTAGAATTAGGGGAGGACAACAGGAATTATTTAATTCTAAGGGGAGTAGGTTCCTTTCAGGCTTGGTACTATATTAGTCTTTGTCAAAACGATCTCCAACAAAAGGAAGAAGCTATTGTTTCCGTTATGAAATGTTTATTGATAGCTCCTCTTTATAAAGAAGCCCTAAAGCTTCTTACAATATATATGAACGACAAGGGAATTTCCGTAGACGAATGTCTTGATAAACATTTTAATGAAGAAAACCTTAAAGTTTTGAAAGATATTATTGAAAAAATAGGGCGATAAGAATGCTACTTTATAGGGTGTTTGTCTAAGCTATATCCTTACTTTTGAATATGTTATTTATATAAATTCAAAAGGAGCTGAATATTGAATGTCTTTTCCTAATATTCCAAACGTCACCCCTTCGATATCAATCAATAGGGTTGATGTGATTAATCTGTTATTGGCTTCCATTGCTTTTGAAGAACTTGGTTTGGCACATATCATCAATGCTGAAGCCGAAAAAATCCAGGCAGTAATTGGTACATTGGGCACAAATGTACCAGTTGCAACAACCGTGGGTGAATTATTGGATATAAATGAGGCAGTGAATAATACTCTTAAAACAGTAATTAAGAAAGAGATGTTATTACAATTTAAGTTAGAGGATGTATTAAATATTCCACCGACAACACCTCCAACTCCGTAAAAATCATCATAAATCAGTATGAAACAGGACATTACTTTTAGTAGTTAAGTAATGTCCTGTTTATTATTTTATTTTTATATTATCTTTTTCCTTCAAGGTGTTTTTTGCCACCACGACCATGACAATCGAAGCCAGGAATTTCTAAAACGTTTTCTAATTTAAATTGTAGAAGCATTTCTTTTTTTATAATATCTTGAAGTGTTTTTCTAACTGATTTATTTATATCAGTTAAATCATCAATAGAACAGGTGTTAAAATTTACACCGCCTTCAAGTGTACCTAATACAGCCTGGATTTTTTCAGCTTCAGCATTAATTAAATGTGCTAACCCTAATTCTTCAAATGCGATGGAGGCAAGTAGTAAATTAATGACGTCCTCGCGATCAATATTTATATTCCCTGTAATATCTGGTATAGTAGGCATTCCCATTTTTCTTTCTCCTCCTCAAGATGTTTTCAAACCTATCTTATTACAGTGCAAAAAATAGGTGCCTGTCATTACTTATGTCTCTTTTAGTAACTTTCTTATTGAAGAAGGATTTTTGGGGAAATTTTATTATTCCCTGTGAAATCATTGATTTATGAGGGGTGGTACCCTTACACTATAAAAATAAACTTGTAGCTGATTATTTGGAGAGATACAAATGAACCCTGAAACATCAGAAACCTATGAAATCATGGAAGTTTGCTTGCTAGCAGGTAAAATTATGCTCCAAAGCGGGGCGGAGACGTATCGGGTAGAAGACACCATGATGAGAATGGCTGCTGCTTTTGGTATTGAGCAATCACATAGCTATGTGACACCAACTGGTATTATTTTTTCAATAGAAGCAGAAGAGCCTACGAAAACGAAACTAATACGAATACTGGATCGGACCACTGATTTAAAAAAAGTGACGATGGTCAATAGTATTTCACGAAGAATAAGTGGCGGTCAACTAAAGGTTGGAGAAGCAAAAAGATTATTAAAAGAACTGGAATCTGAGAAACTTACATATAGAGTTTGGTTACAGGTTCTTGCTGCATCCATATCTAGTGCTTGTTTTTTAATTATGTTTAAAGGTGGATGGATCGATTTTGTCCCTGCCTTTATAACAGGGGGATTAGGCTACACCTTTTTTGTTTACTTGCATAAGGTCGTGCCCATTAAGTTTTTTGCAGAATTCCTATCTGCTACGATGATTGGTTTATTATCCTTTTTATTTGTATGGTCGGGAATCGGCATGGAAATTGATAAAATCATTATCGGTTCAGTTATGCCACTTGTACCCGGTCTATTGATAACAAATGCAGTCAGAGATTTGATGGCGGGGCATTTAGTGTCTGGTCTTTCAAAAGGGGCAGAAGCCTTTCTCACTGCCTTTGCCATTGGAGCAGGAATAGCAGTGGTTTTATCATTTTTATAAGGAGAGAACGTATGCGAGTAGCTTTCGAACAACTATTGACTAGCTTTGTTGCAACCGGTGCTTTTGGCATTCTTTTTAATATTCCTAAAAAGTCTCTTATCAAATGTGGTTTCGTGGGAATGGTCGGTTGGATGATTTACTATTTTATGACCTATGATCATATAGATGTCGTTTTTGCTACCTTTTTAGCTGCTTTTTCTATAGGGGTGATGAGCCAAATTTTTGCAAAAATTTATCTCACCCCTAGTATTATTTTTAGTGTTTCTGGAATCATTCCTTTAGTACCAGGGGGAATGGCCTATGATGCGATGCGAAACTTTGTCGAAAACGATTATAACTTAGCTATCAACCTAGCGGCAAAAGCATTTATGATATCTGGAGCAATAGCCTTTGGGCTAGTTTTTTCAGAGGTTATTAATCAAATGATTAGAAAAGCGAGAATGGTTGAACGGATAGATAGAAATAGATGAAGGACGAGTCTCTCCTACTTAGGGAGGGGCTTTTTTTATTTAGCGAAACGAAATTTGAATCAAAGGGACTATTCAATAATAGGACAATGTGCCGAATTAATAGACTGATTATTTTGATATATTTGAAATATTAAATTAGTAGAGGATGTGTTGTTCTTGTTAAAGGTTTTATCAAAAACAGGTTTAACTCTAGCATTAGCAGGAGGAATCGCTCTAACTGGCTATCAACCAAGTGAGGCTCCTGTAAAGGCAACTAGTAAATCTGACTTAAGTTTGGCTCATTATGTAGGAGCATCTCCAGAACTTGCTGCAAAGGCAAAGGAATTAGGCGTGAATATGTCTAAGGTGGACCCTGCTGAGAAGCTGGTCAAAGGCACCAAATTCCAACAGGCAGGAGATAACCATGTAAAACCTCAACCAGCGGTTGGCGACGTTCCGGTATTGGTTATCCTCGCAAAGTTTAAAGATGGTGACGAACCTAAAGGGGATGTTCCAGGTCAAGTTCCTCCTAAATACATTAATGACCTAATTTTTGGCGATACGTATAACCCATATGAACTAGATGAGTTTAAACAATATGCTGAATATAATGGTGTGAAAGCTCCAACTAATAGCACAATGCAGAATATTTATAAAGAATCTAGTTATGGAAAAGTAACACTAGTTAAAAATGAAAATACAGATTTAGCATGGGTTGAACTGCCAAAAGGTGCATCTTACTATCTTAATCAAGAAGGAGGGTACTACAACGAAAATGGTGATGCTCATATTGGAGAACTCGTCACCGATTTATTTAAGGCGGCTGACAGTGTAGTAGATTTCTCCAAATATGCAGTTGAAACTTCAGATGGTAAGGTTGTACCAAACGTATTCATCGTCCATGAAGGAACGGGAGCTGAATATAGCCGTGACCCTGCTCAAATCTGGTCTCACAAGTGGAATTCATTAAGTGCGTTATATTATGGAAAATACTATCAAACAGGTTTTACAGCACCTGATACAAACCAAGATGGTGTTGAAACGGATGAAGAATGGACTACTTGGTATGATCAATTTGTAAAAGACCATACATTTGACGGTGTTTTAGTGGATAACTACAATGTACAGCCTGAAATTGGCGGAAACGTGGCAGGTTATAACTTGGCAACTGGCGGATATGATGAAGCTTCCAAATCAGGTCCTTTCCCAGGACAAGCGGGGGTATTTGCTCATGAATTTGGACATGCCTTAGGTTTACCTGATTTCTACGACACTGCTTATACTTCTGAGGGTACTGGAAACTACTCGATGATGGCTGGTGGTTCTTGGATGCGTTATCCGAATGCAGCTGCCTACTCAGGTAACTCACCTGTTCATTTCGATCCATACTCAAAAATGTTCTTAGGATGGGCTAAACCAATTGAAGTGAAGCCTGAAGATGGAGTGAAAACTGTTACTTTAAAGCCGGTTAATGCAGCAGATGGAGATAAGGCATTTGTAAAAATGGAAGTTCCAGGCTCTAATGGAACTGAGTATTTCTTGTTTGAAAACGTTCAGCAGCAAGGTTTTAATAAAGGTTTAATTCGTCAAGGTGCTGATGCACATGGATTAGTGGCATGGCATGTGGATGAAAACGTACTAAACCTTTACAAGAGTGCTGGATTCCGTCCAAACAACGTTGAAAACTGGATGAACAAGCGCTTCCAGTACAATCAATCACAAACGGCTAGCAATGGAACTGTCGTGACACATTACGGTTTATCCGTTTTACAGGCGGATGGAAAATATGACCTTGAACATTACGTAAACCGTGGTGATGCAGGAGACTTCTTTAAGACAGGTTCTAAATTAACTCCAACTACATCTAATGTTCACACTGGATCCTACTACTTCTGGCAATCCAACAGTGCAGTACCAGCAGATTCTGGTATCAATGTAACGGATATTAAAGAAAATGCTGATGGATCGATTACGGCGAAATTCTTCTATAAATATGCTAAGTAATAATAGCGTGAAAAACCTGAGTCCTTTTAATGGTGCTCAGGTTTTTCTTTTGATAGGTAGTCATTCTTAAATACACCATTCTAATAGAATCAACACTTTAACACACTAACGTACCGGGGGTCTGACCCCCGGTACGTTAGTGTGTTAAAGGATGTCTATGCTTTCCCAATCGCTTTCTTCTGTGCTTTCTTCTTCGTTTTCTTCTGGGTCTTCTGATAGTTCGTTTAGCCCTTGGTCTTTCTGTTGGGATAATTCTTCTTTCGTATCTTTAAGTGCTTCCGCTTTTTCGCTCATTTCTTTCATGATTTCGGGTGGGACTTTTCCGTAGGTGGCTCCGATATTAAGTTGGCCACCAAGGTCTTTTATACCGAGTTGAGCAATATTGTTGTTTACTTCATAATTATCGATCGTTACATGCTCAATTTTGTATTCATTGAATATGATAGGTTGTTTGGTTGTGGTTTCTTCTTGGTCCATCTTCATTTGTTGTATATCATTTTTTAAACTAACAAGTTCATTCAGATATTCTTCCATTTGGGAAGCCAGCAAGGAATATTCCTGTTCTAGTTTAGTGTTTGGAGTTGTTTTACCTTTGGTTTCATATAATTTTTTGAAATGTTTATTGATATGGGTCTGCAGTAAAGTAAAATGGCTTTCTAATTTCAGCATTTGAGCTGAATAATGCTGCTCTCTTTTAAGAAGTTGAGTCATTTGAGTTTCAAGTGCATCTATTTTTTGAGACCTTCGCTCAAATTGTTCTAATTTATGGATGAGTTCGTTCAAAAAATCATCATTTTGACTCTGCTCGAATATTCCTTTTATAGGCATAAAACTCACGACCTTATTTTTTTTTCCAAAGGAGGAACGGTATGAATAACCCTAATCAAATCTTTATTGGAAATATAAAAATGAATATTATTGGAAGGAAATGTTCAGTTTCGTTATCTCAAACCATGCAAAAGGGAAAAAACGTTGTAAATAAAAAAACGTCTGGGTTTGGTGAAACAATCGGTGATGGTGTTGTTTTTTTAAAAACAAAAACAAATATAGAAGACTCCGATTTTATTGATTTTGATTCAATTAAAAATAATTAACGATCATTCTATGATGATGGGCTCCTCGTATTGAGGTCCTCTAGGATAGGTTAAAATTAGTAAACCCTTTTCAAACCTAGCACGTATATGTTCACGCTCTGTAGGTTCAGGGAGGGGGATTTTTCGTTGGAACTCACCATAAACACCTTCACTTTGTACTGTACTAAGGGGATTTAGGGGAAGATTCCGATATCCTTTTATCATAATGCTATGTCCGGTAATAAACAGTTGTATATCCTCTTTATCTAAACCAGGTAGCTCAACAAAAATAACCACTTCTGCATTTGTTAGAAAAATATCGGTTGTTGGAAATTCGCTAGTGGGGGACGTTCTTCCACCTTCTGGTATTGGATCCCCCATAAAATCATTCATTGTATCCTTTGGATTCATTGTATCGAAAATGTTGCCCCAAAAATTCCCGCTATTGTACTTCTGAGCCACTTCCATCCATTGTTTAAGCTTATCGTAATCCAATGCGATTTCCTCCTTATGCCACATAAAAAAAAGAAATATAAATATATATTATAAAAAGGGGGAGAACTTGTGGCAGGTACTTCTATTAATATAAATATTTATATATTGAAAATTAATTCCTTTGAAAATGCTTCTGCGGTTAATGTGGGCCAAAATTTATTAGCAGATTGGAGTAATTCAGATAAGAAAAACCAAGGATTTGGACAAAATTTTGGTGACCAAGGTGTTTTTGCCGAAACGAGAAGTTTTGTGGATGATAGAGATCAAATCGATTCTCCTTCATCCTTTGATTCATTACCTAGTAACAATATAGCAGCAAGATAAAAGGGAAAGGGTGATGAAATGGTCTTTTTTAGTCCAGTCGTAGTGAATGTCTTTGCTTTCAAAGTAAATGTCATGGATAGGCAAGCGAGTATTAGTATGGGACCTTTACAACAAGTGGACCTTTTCTTATCTAATAAACAAAATCAAGGATTCGGAGAGGCAAATGGAGACATAACATTATTTAATCTACCATTAAGTGTAGCGAATGATCAGGACGTAAGTGATTCTAATGCCATCAAAAATAGTGTTATCTAAAGATGAAAAATCCCTCAAAACGAGGGATTTTTGTCTTAAACGCTAATTTCTTTTTTTATTTCTTTTACAAATAGTTGGACAAACGTTGGATCCCATTGAGTACCGTTGCCTTCCTCTAGTATGGCTAATGCTTTTTCAATGGGCATGCCTTTTCGATAGGGACGGTCAGAGGTCATAGCATCATAGGCATCAGCAACGGCCATCATTCTTCCATATAGAGGGATGTTATCACCACTTAAGCCTTCAGGATAGCCTTTGCCATCGTATCTTTCATGATGATATTTAACTCCTGGGAGGATGGGCTTTAAGTCATACGGTAAATTCACTTGTTCTAATATTTTGGCCCCAATCACAGTATGTTGTTTAATTTGTTCAAATTCATCATCGGTCAGCTTGCCTTCCTTTAGTAATACCGAATCCCGAATTCCGATTTTTCCAATATCGTGGAGAAGTGCAGATTTACGGATTAAATCAACCTCTGAAAGAGAAAGCCCAGCTGCTTCAGCAATTTTAACCGTATAATCGGCAACACGATTGGAATGACCAGCTGTATAAGGGTCTCGAGCATCCAAGGTGGCAGCAAAGATTGTAAAAAAACGATCGAGCATAGCTTCGTTTTGCCGGTCACGCTCTTGAATCCCCATTACCATATGATTAAAACCATTGATTAAATGACTATATTCATCTGAATAGATATTTTCAATGAGAGCAAGTTGCCCCTTTTGAACTTGATTCATACTACTCAATAAAGTATCGATTGGTCTTTTAATATTCTCATAAAGTAATAAGCTGCAAAGAATGGCAATGAAGATAATGACGATCAATAAGACTGAAGCCCATGCCCAAAAATCCTCTGTAGTATGACCGGGTTGACGGTCAACTCGAACTTCTGAAGCCAAAACGAATAGCACAATAGGGATTATCGCTATAAAAATAGAGCTGATTAATAATTTCTTTTGAATGCTAGTGACATCCTTTTTGCCAAGGGTTAGTGTTTCGCCATAGGACTTCTTTGCGATACGCATAAAATGTGTCACTAAAGGTTGTATCGAGCGTTGAGAAAGGAAGAATTCTATCATTGCATGGATGATTCCTACTAAAATAGCACCTGCCCAAGCAAGGCCAATATAAGTATAAGGAAATTGAATGTATTGAAAATAGATTAATAACCAAGTTAAAACGGATGCTGTAATAGATAAACCTAATAGATGAGGTCCTAAAATCCGTTGAACGGTTAAAATAGGAAAACGATGAGCTGAACGATAAGCTTCTTTTATTAAATCGAGTGATGGATTTTCGGTTGTAAGTGTTTGTTTTATGGGGTGTATATGTTTTTTAAAAGCAATAAATTCCCCTAGAATCATCACACCAACAGATAAGAACATAACAAGGAGCAGTGAATAGATTTCTTGTTTTGACAATTCAAGGGTATGAAAAATAAAGGTGCTTCCGACTCCAAATACAGCAATCATTGAGCCAATCATATAATTGATGAGCATTCGTTTTTGAAATTTGTTTAAAATCAGCAAAAGGTTGTCTCTCCTACAAAAAGGTTAATTCCATCATAATAGGTAGAATATTGAATGTCTATTGCATTGTATATTTCTCAATATAAGAGAGAAAGGTCATTCAAGGGTTTTTATTGAAAAGGTTAAAGTGTGATGGCTTATTCTAAAGGAAGCTATTAGAAAAGGCCAGAGGGAGCATCCTCTGGCTTACTTTTTAATTAATTGGTGCAGGTTTTCCAAATAGATATCCTTGAAATAACTGATATCCAGATGCTCTTAACCATTCGAAATCGTCTTGGTCTTCAATTCCTTCTGCTAAAGGTGTGGAACCAATTTCGTTAGCGGCATGGAGTAATTTTAGGGCCATAGCTTGTTTGACTGTATCTTTAGCAACACCATCCACAAATTTCCGATCCAATTTCATAAATTGAGGCTTTAACTCGGTTAAGACATCAACGGTACTGAACCCTTCGCCAACATCATCTAACGCATATTGAAATCCTTTTTCTTTATAAAATTTCAGAATCGTTTTTAAATGATCGATATCATCAACCTTTTCGGTCTCAACCACCTCAAATACAAATCGAGAAGGATCAATTTGTAATTGATTGGCAAGCGCAACGGTTGATTTTAAACAATGCTCGGGCGAATAAATGGAAGTAGGGATAAAGTTAATAAAGGCTTTACCGTCAAAATAGGCTGCATGCTTTACTGCGTTCATCCGGCATAACTTATCTAAAGCATATAAACGATTTCGCTCTCTAGCAGCTGTAAAGACTTCGAATGGTGATTTGGATTGTCCATCAGAAGTTGAAAATCTAGATAAAATTTCATAGCCGAAAATTTCCGTATCGGTGTCTACAATTGGTTGGATGTGAACAGTAACTAATTTCTTTTGAATAATATCATCGATCCATTGGCCTTTGATTAATTTGTCAATCTCATGAAGGGGCCGCCAAGGTTCTTCGGCAATGCGAAATGAAATAGCTGACCCATCCATGTGGTCATGGCAAAAATCATAAAAATCGAGAATAATAGATTCATTTACGTAAAGGATATGATCCTTTTTAGTAAGCTGGTGTCCATTCCTTTGAAAATGACAAACGGTCAACTCTAAAAAATAGGAATCTTCTATTTGAATTTGATAAACAAGACTAGAGGTTAAGCATGCACTGCAAGTGGACATGAATCTAGCTCCTTTTTACTATTTTTTGTCATTATAAATGAAAGTAAGAGGGAAATATAGTAAAAAGGAAAAAGGTAAATGATTCAATAAAAATAGAATGCTGAGTCTATTTATTTTTAAAATAGGAAGGATTTGAAATACTAAAAGGTGAATTAAATAGGAAAGACAGATTTAAGGAGGCTAATATGAACCAGAAATATTTAGAACAGTATGCACGTTTGATTGTTAGAACAGGAGTTAATATTCAAAAAGGTCAAACGCTTGTCCTTTTTGCACCGGTTGAGGTGGCGCCTTTTGCACGGTTGATGACAGAGGTTGCTTATGAAGAAGGAGCAGGAAATGTAGTTGTTAGATGGGAAGACGATGAGCTGGCAAAAATTAAATATTTAAAAGCTCCAGAGGAAGCGTTAGAAAATGTTCCTGAATGGCAGAAAGAATTCTATTTATCTTATGCAAGAGAAGGAGCGGCATTTGTTAATATCCATGCTTCCGACCCTGAAATCATGAAGGATGTTGACCCAAATAGAATCATGAAAGCTAGCAAGGCAATCGGTACAGCGATTAGAGAATACCGTGAAAGACGAATGAATAACCAAAATCGTTGGTGTGTTGTTTCTGTACCAACAGCTGCTTGGGCAAAAAAGGTATTCCCTGATTTGTCGGAACAAGATGCAGTGGAGCGCTTATGGGAAGTCATTTTCCATACGGTAAGAGCAGACAAGGAATTTCCAGTAGCTGCTTGGCAGGAGCATTGTGAAAACTTAAAAACAAGAAGAAATTTCTTTGCAGAAAAGCAGCTTGTATCCTTACATATTCAGAACTCATTAGGAACTGATTTAGAGGTAGAACTTCCTGAAGGGCATATTTGGTTAGGTGGTTCTGAATTCTCTCCAGACGGTGTAGAGTTTGTGGCGAATATGCCAACGGAAGAATTATTTACTGTTCCGAAAAAGACTGGTGTGAATGGTAAGGTAGTAAGTTCTATGCCGTTAAATCATAATGGAAGCTTAATTGAAAACTTCTCTCTTGAATTCAAGGATGGAAAGGTTGTCCATTTCCAGGCAGAAAAAGGCTATGAAACATTAAAGAATATTATTGAAACAGATGAAGGGTCAAGCTATTTAGGGGAATTAGCTCTTGTACCTTATGACTCGCCTATCTCCAACCTGAATATTTTATTCTATAACACGTTGTATGATGAAAATGCATCATGCCATTTAGCAATTGGAAAGGCGTATCCTGTTTGTGTTAAAAATGGTGACAAGATGAATAAAGAAGAGCTTGAAGCAGCAGGTGTAAATGACTCTCTTACACATGTTGATTTTATGTTTGGAACAGAAGATCTGAACATCACAGGAAAAACAACTGATGGGGAAGAAGTAGCCATCTTTAGAGATGGTAATTTTGTCATATAAATAGGTATTAGGCAGGAGCCATTTTCTATTTGGTTTCTGCCTTTTTTAGAGAGGAGACGGTAAAGTGGAGCAATTTTTATATAAATTAAAGTTAATTCCCCAACTTTTAGACGAGGCGAAATGGACCGAAAACGATCATCAATTGGTCATGGAACATTTTCAAGCCTTACAAGGACTACTTCTGGAAAATAAGCTGATTATGGCTGGAAGAACGACAAACTTCGATCCAACTACATTTGGAATCGTCATTCTTCAGGTTGAAAATGAAGAGGAAGCTCGTAGGATCATGGAAAATGACCCAACTGTAAAAGGTGGAATAATGACAGCAGAATTATTCCCATATCGAGTAGCATTGTATAATGAAAATTTCACTATAGAGGAGAAATGAGATGGTCCAAGCACAGCAGGCAATTTCTTTTTCCCATAAACAAATGGCTAGCCAATGCTTCAATCAAGTGTGGGATTTTTTAGATAAAAAAGAACGTTCCTTTCTAGAGGAGGAGCAGATGATTCATCTAGCACATACGTCCTTTTGGCACTGGACGCAGGTGGAAGATCATACTCCTACAAACCTTTCTATTGGATATTGGCAGATTTCAAGAGTCTATGCTGTCATTGGAAATGGAGAGCAAGCACTTCTTTATGCAAACCGTTGTTTAGAGGTTAGCCTTCAATCAGAGGTGGCTCCATTTTATATTGGATATGCATATGAAGCCCAAGCAAGAGCATTTAAAGTGCTTAACCAGAAAGAAAAATCAAAAGAAGCATACGAAAAATGCCTCCAGATAGCTGAGGGAATCGCAGTAGAAGATAGTAAGAAGATGTTACTACAGGACTTAGAAGATATAAGAGAATGGTCCTTTTCTTAAAATGCGAATAAGGAATTCATAAAAAGGGGGTCATAGAGGCCCTCTTTTTGCTTAAAAAGACTTATTCAAAAATATTATTATCCTCAATTGATTAGAAAATCCAGTAAAAATTAACTACTAATTAGAAAAATTTGTTAGTATAAAGAGGATGATGTCTAAAATGAAAGGGGATGATGTTTTGCATATTCCTATAGAAAGTCGAGTGGAAGACTTTATCTTGCAAGAAGAAATACTTAATAGACTTCAAGATGGAATATTTTGTTTAGATGATCAATGGAACTTTTTATTTTTAAATCATGAGGCAGAATTATTATTAGCCCGTTCAAAGATTGAATTAAAAGGAAAAAATGCAAGAATAGAATTCCCAGATTGTGAAAGGTTTTTACAACATTATGAACAGGCGATGCTGCAACAAACGGTTATGGAGTTTACTGAATACTATACTCCTCTTCAAAAGTGGTTTACAGTTCGTGCATATCCTTCCCTATCAAACTTAATCGTACAATTTCATGATATTACTCAAACGAAGAAGAAGACTGAAGAAATCATTAATCAATCTGAAAAATTATCAGCCATAGGTCAGCTTGCAGCTGGTATCGCACATGAAATTCGTAATCCATTAACCTCATTAAAAGGTTTTTTACATCTCATTGAGGTAGATAATAGTCCTAAATCTGAATATTTTCGAATCATGCATTCGGAATTTGAACGAATCGAACAAATATTAAATGAACTCCTATTAGTTGCCAAACCACAGGAGGTTCAATATGAAAAGTTTATTATTCAGGATATCTTACGAGAAGTGATAACATTACTCGAATCCCAAGCAACTTTAAAAAATATTAGAATTTCCATGGATCTTGCAAAAAATCAGCTTTCTGTTTGGGGAGTTAAAAATCAAATTAAGCAGGTTTTCATTAATCTTATTAAAAATGGAATGGATGCAATGGAAGAGAGTGGAGTTATTCATACTTCTATTCATCAGGATAATCAAGATGTGGTAATTGAAATTTCAGACCAGGGATCTGGAATTCCGAAAGAAAAGTTATCGCAGCTGGGACAACCTTTTTATTCTACAAAAGAAAAAGGGACAGGCTTGGGGTTGATGGTGACCTATCAAATTGTTGAAAATCATCAAGGTGTTATAATCGTAAAGAGTGAATTGAATGTAGGTACTACTTTCATCATTCGTTTACCACAATATAAAATGTAAAAAACCAGGTCCATTAATAGTGGATCTGGTTTTTTATTAAATTATTATTCTATGCAGCTTAGATTACTAGTATGTAATAACTATTTTTTCTCAAGTGATTGTCTTGTACTAATAAATAATTTATAATTCTAAATGTGTAGAATATTCAGAAATATAAAAAGGAGGAGTTTGTTTGGAGAGTTTTATTAGTTCTTTAAACGGCATTTTATGGAGTACACCAGTCATTTATATTTTATTGGGCGTAGGGTTAGTTTTTTCTATCATGACACGTTTTCTTCAAGTTCGGCTCATTAAAGACATGGTAAAGTTAATGTTCCAAGGAAAAAGTTCAAAAGCGGGGGTTTCTTCTTTTCAGGCCTTAGCCATAGCTCTTTCAGGCCGCGTTGGAACTGGTAACATTGCTGGAACAGCTACTGCGATTGCAATGGGTGGTCCAGGTGCTGTTTTTTGGATGTGGGCAATTGCTTTTATCGGGGCTAGCAGTGCCTTTATTGAATCTACACTTGCTCAAATTTATAAAGTAAAACAAGATGGTCAATATCGCGGTGGTCCTGCTTATTATATTGAAAAGGGAATCGGGATTAAATGGTTTGCAGTCCTTTTTGCCGTATCAGCTCTTTTAGCAATGAGTGTATTAATGCCTGGTATTCAGTCCAACTCGATTGCTGCAGGGTTAAAAAATGCCTTTGGAATTAGTCCGTATGTAACAGGTGCTGGAATTATTCTATTATTGGGATTAATCATTTTTGGTGGGGTAAAACGAATTGCAAACGTGGCACAATATGTTGTTCCATTTATGGCTTTAGGTTATATTTTGGTTTCACTCATTATTGTGGTCATGAATATTGGTGAACTACCAGGCGTATTCGCTTTAATCTTTAAAAGTGCGTTTGCTCTAGATTCTGCTTTCGGTGGGATTGTGGGGATGGCTATTTCTTGGGGGGTAAAACGTGGTATTTACTCGAATGAGGCTGGTCAAGGAACAGGACCACATGCTGCTGCAGCTGCGGAAGTTTCACATCCTGCAAAGCAAGGACTTGTTCAAGCAGCTTCTGTTTATATCGATACATTATTAGTTTGTTCGGCTACTGCATTTATGATTTTATTTACTGGTATGTATAATACAGCAAATCCAGATGGAGGCTTTATTAAAGAAGGTTTAGCTGGTGTAGAAGCCGGACCTGCATTTACACAGGCAGCTGTTGATACTGTTCTTCCTGGTTTTGGTTCTGGATTCGTAGCGGTATCCCTATTCTTCTTCGCGTTTACAACAATTATGGCCTACTATTACATGGCTGAAACCAATATTGCGTACCTATTACGTGGAAAAGATAATAAAGTGGCTATGGCACTTTTGAAGGTTGTCATTATGGCAGCTACCTTCTACGGTGCTGTTAAGACAGCTGGCTTGGCTTGGGCACTTGGTGATGTCGGATTAGGTATCATGGTTTGGATCAACATGATCGCCATTGTCATCCTTGCCAAACCGGCACTGGCTGCTTTAAAGGATTACGAACAGCAAAAACGTCAAGGACTTGACCCTGTGTTTAACTCCAAGAAACTAGGCATCAAAAATGCAGAATATTGGGAAACAGAATACAAAGTCGACGAAGAACAAGCTTCCTAAAATAACACAGCAAAACACCTCTCGTGAAGGTGGGGAAACCCATCCAAAGAGAGGTGTTTTTTAACGCTTTAAAGTGCCGGGGGTCAGACCCCCGGCACTTTAAAGTGTTAAAGAGATTATCAATTAATCTGAGTTTGTAACAATTTAGACAATATTAGACTCATAATTTTCAAGCTTGAAAGTGAGGCTATAAACCGCGCCGTGACTGCCTTCAATCAACTTTAGGAAAATCCCTAGGGGAATTTCCCTGAAAGGATGGGGGATTTCCCCGATATAGAAAACACTAACGGACTCTTACACTAAGAGTAACAAACCGTTAGTGTTATTTTTTTGAGGAGGATTTATGATGCAGGCCAAAACTTCTACAACGAATCAAACAGGTCATTCGATTAATAATGCGTTTGCTTCCCATTTTGCGAAGTCAATGTTTTTAAGTGTCCTTGGACTTGTGGTATTAAGCTTTATCGGTACACGCATGTTTACGCATGTCGATTTAAACCTTTATGGATATATGGTCGGAACAATTGTTTTCATCGGTGGCTTCTTCTACCGATTTATTGCCTGGGGAGAAAGACCACCAACTAAGATATTTATAAAAAAAGGCTTAAAGCTTCTTTTTAGAAAAAGTACTCCGCAAACGACTACTGAACATTTGGTAACCTACAGATTTATTTGGAATCGGGGAATTTACCGATGGACTCAGCATCTTCTGATCGGTTGGGGATGTATCCTTTCAGCATTTGTTACATTTCCATTAGTATTCAGTTGGATGTACTTCACAATGGATGACAACGGAATGTACAACATCATTTTCATGGGAGTTAATCTCATGACCGTTCCTGCAGAAGGCATCATCGCTCAATTGTCTTACAACGCATTGAACATTACAGCGGTAATGGTGATCACTGGTGTAACAATGGTGTTATACCGTCGTTTGAAAAATATGCAAGCTCGTGCGGAGCAAACCTTTATGTACGATTTTCTTCCGTTATACATGCTGTTATTAGTAAGTATTACTGGATTAGCGTTAACGTTTATGAATATCTTCTTACATGGGGCTGGTCAGCCAATTATGTCTTTAATCCACCAATGGTCCGTGATTATTACATTAATCTATTTGCCATTTGGAAAGCTTGCCCACATTCCGTTTAGACCGATGAGTGTCATGGCAAGAAACTACCGTGAGCATTATACAGAGCAAGCACCGAAAGCTTGTAAGGTATGTGGAGATCACTTTGTTTCGGTAGAACAAACTAATGATGTTATGAACGTACTTCATACAAATGATATTGAATTCGCGATGAAAGAAGGCTTCCATCTTGCAGAGCTTTGCTTGCCATGTCGTCGTAAATACAGAATTGCAAGATTCGCAGGATTCCCTACACATCAAGTGAAGGTTAAGGAGGCAAACCAGAATGCAAGAGGTTAAAGTCAGAGATAAATTTTTCAAAGAAGTTCAAAATGTCATTCATCCAGGCGAAAAATTAATAAAAACACATTGCAGCTATTGTGGGATGCAGTGCGGGATGAACCTACGCGTAGATACCGGAACAAACAAGATCATCGGGGTAGAACCACGATATGATTGGCCTGTAACACACGGAAAAATGTGTCCTAAAGGGGTTACAGCTTACCAACAAACAAACCACCAAGATCGTATATTAAGACCACTTATTCGTGATAATGCCGCTCTTAAAGGAACAACAGAGGGTTTTCGTGAAGCGAGCTGGGAAGAGGCATATGAATTAGTGGCAAGAAAAATCAAAGAACTACAAGAACAGTATGGAAAAGATAGCTTTAGTGTATTCAGCGGCGTATCGATGACCAATGAAAAATGTTATTTAACAGGAAAGTTCGCCCGCGTTGGACTCCAGACACGCTACATTGATTATAACGGACGTTTCTGTATGTCCAGTGCAGCTGGAGGATTCCTACGAAGCTTTGGTGTCGACCGAGGTTCCACATTACCTTGGACAGATATTCATGAAACAGACTGTTTATTTATTGCAGGAAGTAACACAGCTGAGTGTCATCCAACTTCAATGTTCCGCGTATGGGCCGTTCAAGAACGCGGAGGTTACTTAATTGTAGCTGACCCCCGTGAAACGCCAATTGCAAGAAGAGCGGATCTGCACTTAGATTTAAGACCAGGAACAGACTTAGCTCTTGCAAACGGAATTTTAAATCTATTAATTCAAAATGGTTATGCAGATGAAGATTTTATCAATAACCATACAAATGGTTTTGAAGAAACGAAAGAATTAGTTAAGGAGTTTACTCCTGAATATACAAGTCAAATTACTGGAGTTGCACCTGAAAAAATTATTCGTGCAGCAGAAATCTACGGTAAAGCTCCAAATGCTGTGGTCATGTTTGCCCGCGGAATCGAACAGCAAATTAAAGGTGTAGATAATGTATCGGCTTACACAAATATGGCATTAGTAACAGGTAAAATTGGCCGTCCTAAAGCTGGGGTAGCAACTTTCACAGGTCAAGGTAATGGTCAGGGAGGCCGTGAGCATGGTCAAAAATCAGACCTACTTCCAGGATATCGTAAGATTACCAATCCAGAGCATGTAAAAGAAGTTTGTGAGGTTTGGGGAATTACACCAGGTGAAATGCCAAAGGCTGGGGTTTCAGCCTATGAAATGTTTGAATTAATGGAACAAAAAGAGATTAAAGGATTATACCTATTATGCTCTAACCCAGCGGTTTCAGCTCCAAATCAAAACTTTGTCCGTAAAGCGTTAAAAGGACTAGATTTCATGGTGTGCTCTGACTTTTACCTATCAGAATCAGCTGAATTTGCCGATGTCATTCTTCCATCCGTAACATGGTCTGAAGATGAAGGAACAGTTACGAATATTGAAGGTCGTATTATAAAAATTAATAAAGCGCAAGAGCCACTAGGTGAATCTAAACCAGATTGGCAGATTCAAGCGGAACTAGCTGAGTATTTAGGTAGAGGTCAATACTTCTCTCACTTAAAAACAGCTAGTGATGTGGCAGACGAATTCCGCCTGGCATCTAAAGGTGGATACGCCGATTACTACGGTGCAACTTGGGATAAGATCGACAAGCAAGACGGTGTTTTCTGGCCATGTAAGGATGAAAATGATAAAGGAACACCGCATATGTTCTTAGATAAGAAGTTCTATCATCCAGATGGAAAAGCAAAAATTTGTGCATTACCATACCGTCCACCAGCAGAAGAGCCTTGTGAGGAATACCCACTTCGCTTAACAACAGGACGCGTCGTTTATCACTATTTATCTGGTAACCAAACCCGCCGTATTAAGTTCTTACGTGACATGTGCCCAGAGCCATTTGTCGAGGTTCATCCGGAAACAGCAGCTAAATATAATATCGAGCATGAAGAAGTGGTTCGTTTGTTTACCCGTCGTGGGGAAGCGGACTATAAAGTGAAAATTACGGAAGCGATTCGAAAAGACACCGTGTTTGTTCCGTATCATTTTGGTCATGAGCAATCTATTAATCTATTAACGAATGCCGCACTTGATCCGATTTCAAGAATGCCAGAGTTCAAGGCATGTGCAGCACAGATCGAAAAACTAGAAATGAAGAAGGTGCAATAAATGAAGAATCGGTTATATATTGAACTGGACAATTGTATAGGATGCCGATCATGTTTGGCTGCTTGTACACAATGTGGAGGTCATGAACAACGTAATCGAAACTACGTTTATGACGTAAATCCACTAGTGAACAGACAAACGATGCCGTTAATGTGCCTTCACTGTGTGAACCCTGCCTGTGCCCGAAGCTGTCCAGCACAAGCAATCCAAATCCATGAAACTGGTGCTGTTTTATCAGCGTTAGTAGAGAAATGTATCGGATGTCAAAACTGTACAATTGCTTGTCCTTACGGTATTCCTAAGTTTGATACAGAACAAAACTTAATGTATAAATGTGACCTATGTATTGATCGTACGAAAGATGGTATTCCGCCAATGTGTGCGAGTGTATGTCCAACGAACACTCTTCAATGGCTAACAGAAGAAGAAATCGAGGCTAAGAAAGCGGCTTACGATATGGCGAATGGCGGTAAATGGGTAACTAGCAGTCCATTTTTAGAAAATGAAACGAATGTACGTGTAAACTTACCTGGTATTATCCAAGGTATTACAAAGTTGTTCTAGATCCAGTTTCAGGCGCCATCGGCTCGAGGTCAAAAGCCAATCCGGCAAGAAGGTTAAAGAACAACCTTCATGCCGGCTCGTCTTTTGCTTGTCGCCTAAAGCTGAGCGCCTTACACATTTCAATTAAGGGAGGGATTTTCATGACGGATAAAAATAACCGAATCCCGTTTGATGAGGATAATTATACGCATAATATAAATCGTAATAATGAAAGAATGCTGGATCGTCGTGGTTTTATGAAAACATTAGTAGGAGCAGCAGGAGTTTTTGCTGTATCCTCCCTTCCATGGGGTGCAGTGGCAGCTAAAGAATTATTAGGTTTAAAAAATAAAGAATACCCGCATCAAAAAATTGCGGATTTAGATGCTGTTGGAATTGGTGAGTCAGTGGAGTTTGCTTTTCCAGGTGAACATGATAGTGCGTTATTGATTCGCCTTGGTGAAAATAAGTTTGTGGCTTACCAAAATGCCTGTACTCATTTAAGATGCCCGGTGTTTTGGGTAAAAGAGAAGAACGAAATGATTTGTCCATGTCATCACGGAAAATTTGATGTGGAAACCGGTGCACCAACCGCTGGACCGCCAAGACGTCCATTACCGGAAATCGAAGTAGAAGTAACAGACGGAACTATTTTTGCAGTAAGGGTGAAGCGTTATGAAGCGTAATTATATCAGTGTATTCATTTTAGCAGGAATCTTACTGCTCAATATCATTTTCACTCAAAAAATGGTTCACCAATACTTTTATGAAAATTATGTAAATACCTTAATTTTTGTAGGCTTGAATATCATTCTTTTTCCAGTTGCTTGGTTTGTTTATAAACGTGACCGTAAAAAGGGTGGCGAACGTGCATGAACAGTGAAACCTATTTAGATTTTTGTTTTGTACGTGAAGAAAGCGGCCATTTTGGTGCTGAAATTGAAGGTTTGCTGAAAAAAGTTTTTCAAGGGATAAGAGTGAATTGGTATTTGGAAGAAAAAAAGGCTGAAGGTGCGGATATTGTCGTGGCAGAGGTGAAGGGAATGAGCCCGTGGAAGACTGAAGCTGAAACCCTTCATTATTTAGAGGAAAATGCCGGTGAAACATTTTGGCAATATCTCCAAGGTTTTCAAATGTATATTTACCCGAATAATCCGAGAGGGTGTGGAAGTTGTGGAACTCATTAAGGATTTAGAAGGGTTTGTAGCGGAAAAAGTAGAAGTAGCTATTCATGATGCGGAAAGCGAAACTCAACCTCCTTGGGTCGAGAAAAAAATAAAAAAGCTTGAACTATGTCCTGATCAGACTCATCTTCGAATCTATTTTGATACCTATTATTTCTTTGCTGTACCACTAACAAGTTCTTTCAGCCAAAGTGAACGTGATTGGTCTGCTTATGATACGGAAAGCGGACTCTATTATTTAATACGGAAAATATAAAAATAAAGGGAAAGGAGGATTCAGATGGGACGAGAAAATATCAGTTCATACATTATTCAATCACAAGAAGAGGAAATTAAGCGAATTGCTTTAGAGTTGCATGAAGGTGTAGGTCAATCGCTTTATAGTGTCTTTAATGGTTTGCAGTTTATTGAAGCTGGTTTGGAACAGCCGCATTTAAAAAATTATTTAAAAGAAATGTCCCATATCATGGAGAAAACGATCCAAGAAATTCGGATTTTATCCGTCGAATTACATCCTCCTACCCTGATGACATTAGGTCTGCTTCAAGCGTTGAAAAGCTATGCAAAACTTTATACCTCTACCTTTGGAATAGAAGTCGTGATTGGATCTGAAGGTCAAGAGCAATTTATCTCGGAAAGCAGCAGTATAACTATTTTTCGAGTATGCCAAGAAGCGTTATCCAATATTGCGAAATATGCAGATACTTCAAATGCTTATATTTCCTTTCAATGGTCAAAAGAATCTTTACACATGGTGATAAAAGATGATGGGAAAGGCTTTGATTTAGGAGCAAAAAGGTCCTATGGACTTGAGGCCATGAAAGAACGCATGTTTCTCACTGGCGGTGAATGTGTGATATCCTCTAAAATAGGAGAAGGTACATCTATCGAAATTTCTCTTCCGTTAAGTTAAAAAAGGGAACAAAGGGGAGTTAACTTTGATCAAAATTCTGCTCGTTGATGATCATGCGGTTGTTCGAATGGGATTAAAAATGTTATTGAACACTCATCCAGATATGGAAGTAGTGGGCGAAGCATCTGAAGGAAATGAAGGAATTCAAAAAGCAACTGAGCTAAGGCCGAACGTAGTGGTGATGGATTTAAGCATGCCCCATGGGAAGGATGGATTATCGGCAACATTAGATTTGAAAAAGCAAATGCCGGAAATCAATATCCTTATTTTAACAATGCACGATGATGAAGAGTATCTTTTTAGAGCGATTCAAGCTGGTGCATCAGGATGTATTTTAAAGAGTGCTCCTCATGATGAACTATTAAAGGCCATCAAAGGGGTGGCAGAAGGGGATGCTTACCTCCATCCATCCGCCACGAAAAGACTGATGGAAGAGTATTTAGGAAGTATCAAAAACGGTAATGCACCTGATAGCTTCCACCTTTTATCTGACCGTGAAAAAGAAGTGTTAACCTTCATTGCAAAAGGTTTTTCCAACAAAGAGATTGCGGAACAATTAGTGATTAGTGTAAAGACTGTAGAGACCCATAAAGGTAACCTCATGGAAAAGCTACAAATGAAAACGAGACCTGAGCTGGTGGAATTTGCTTTGAAAAAGGGGTTATTAGGTTATGGATTATAAAGGATATGGTGCTCTATGGAAGAAATAAAAGAATGTACGATTGCTGTCCAATTTTGTACGGACCTCTTAAAACATGTCCAAGTGGATTTTGTAGGTGTAGCGATTCAAAATGAGGTTGGGCCCGATGTTAGATGGCATTGTGCTGTAGGGAATTTAAATGATAAATATAAAAGAATAACAGTTCGTTACGGTAAAGGTAATGCAGGAAGAGTGATTTCCACTGGCAGCCCTGTGATGATCACTAATTTTCCTGAGAATATCTTAGGGAAATCAACGGACTATCCAATTATGCTTGCGGAAAAGTTGGTGTCTTCTTATGCAGTACCCTTATTTTTTAATGGTCTCCCAAAAGGAGTTTTATTGGTAGGAAATCGGTTTGAGCATACCTTTTCTAAAGACGAACAGCTTTTTATTAAAAAGTCAGCTTCTACCTTAGAAGAAGCCATCAAGAGCCACATTCGTTTATGAAAAATCTTTTTTTGGAAAACATTTTTCCAAGAAAATGAAAGGGGGCTACTTATGAACCAGGATACAAGCAGTGAAGTTGACCCAAATCGTTCGCCTAACTCTAACTCGTATGACCGAGTGGTAGAAGAACTCGAAAAATCAATTCAGGAATTGAAGGATTTTAAGTTTGCCTTAGACGAATCCTCGATTGTGGCGATTACAGATGAAAAGGGTAAGATTAAATACATCAATGATCAGTTCTGTCAGATTTCCAAATACACAAGGGAAGAACTATTAGGTCAAGACCATCGAGTCATCAATTCAGGTTATCATTCGAAAGAGTTTTTTCGGGATATGTGGAGGACTATCGGGAATGGTCATGTATGGAAAGCGGAAATTCGTAATCGGGCAAAGGATGGGAGTTTTTATTGGGTAGACACGACGATTGTTCCTTTTTTAAAGGAAAACGGTAAACCGTATCAATACTTGTCCATTCGTTATGAAATTACCGAAAGAAAACGGGTCGAAGCTGAGTTGCAAAAAATGATGACGCGAATTATTGATGTGCAAGAAGATGAACGAAAACGTCTATCACGAAACCTGCACGACGGAATTGGCCAAAATTTATATAGCCATCTCATTACGATTCACCGTTTGAAATCAGAAATGGACCATCCACTAATTGATCAAATGTTGGATGAGGCTCAGGAATTAATTGAAGAGGTTCGTGATATTTCTTGGGAGCTGCGTCCGTCCGTTTTGGATGACCTCGGTTTGATTCCAGCCATACGTTCATTCTTAAACCGCTTTTCAGAGCATTATAAAATAGATGTCTTTTTTGATTGTGTGTTAAGCAAAAGACTTCATTACAATATCGAAACGACGATTTATCGGGTGATTCAGGAATCGTTAACCAATGTACGTAAATATGCGGATGTAGAAGAAGCAGCCGTTACAGTTCGTGAAATGGGAGATGTCATTCGAGTGATGATTGAAGACCTTGGTAAAGGTTTTACAATAGAAGAACATTCTCGAGGAGTCGGACTCTTTAGTATGGAAGAACGTGCACGGGCAGTCGGAGGAACATTACAAATCTCCTCGCAACCAGAAAAAGGAACCAAAATCATATTAGAAGTGCCATCCAAGCAAGAAAGCTAACTTTTAGCTTTCTTGCTTTTTTATGTTGAAAGAAAAGACAGTTTAACACTTTAAAGCATTGGGGGTCAGACCCCCGACGCTTCACCGCGGTGCTGTACCGGGGGTCTGACCCCCAGCTCAGTAAAGGGATAAAGCAAGCGTTTGCATAAAGTGATTTACATTTTCTTCTTATGAAGGTATAATTTGAGAGTAATCAGTGAAGGAGGCAGAGAAGGATGTATAACTTTCATTTAGTAAGAATCCAATTGAATACAGAACCTCAGGCCTGCCTATCATTTGTGTCGTAATATACTTTAGATTTAATCTTCGACCACAGATTCTTCAGCAGTCTGTGGTCTTTTTGTGCCTAAAAAACGAATATACGTTCTACGAATAAGAGGAGTTGTGATGATGATAACAGTTGAAGGTTTGAAAAAAGAATACCAATTAGTCAAACGTGACCCGGGTTTAAAAGGGGCAATAAAATCTCTTTTTTACCGGAAATATGAAACGAAAAGGGCGGTAAAAGGAATCAATTTTACAATCAGTAAAGGTGAGACAGTAGGCTACATAGGAGCAAATGGTGCAGGGAAATCCACCACTATTAAAATGCTCACAGGGATACTAACTCCAACAGATGGGAAAGTAACCGTTAATGGTCTTATCCCATATGAAAATCGACAAAAGAATGCGAAGAACATTGGTGCTGTTTTTGGACAGAGAACACAGCTTTTTTGGGATATTCCAGTTCGTGAATCTTTTAATCTATTAAAGCATATTTACGAGATTCCTGAAGACCAGTACCAAGAAACGCTAAAAATGTTTACGGAGGTCCTAAACTTAGAACCATTATTAGGTGTGCCTGTTCGTCAGCTTTCATTAGGTCAAAAAATGCGTTGTGAACTTGCCGCTGCGTTTTTGCATCGACCAAAGGTTGTGTACCTAGATGAACCTACAATTGGGTTGGATGTGGCAGTAAAAGTGAAAATCAGAAAGTTTATAAAAGAAATGAATCAACGTTGGGGCACGACGGTCCTCCTTACGACACATGATATGCAAGATATAGAAGAAATTTGTGAGCGCATCATTATTATCGATGACGGCCAAATCCTATATGATGGTGATTTACAAGCAATTAAGGTTCAATTTGGCCAAAAAAGAGTGATTCATTTTGAGTTATTAAATGACACCGCCTTTGAATTACCAGCGAATTTAATTGGAAAAGTAGATGTTCTAAAGAATGAAGAAGATGGTAACAAAGTAAGTCTTTCCTTTGACCATCAACAAACTTCAAGCTCTTATGTGATCTCAGAAATGATGAGTTGCTACGAAATCCAGGATCTTTCTATTGCGGAACCAAAAATTGAAACGATTGTCGAGCAGCTATATAACAAAGGGGAACAGGGGGTAGCTCATGAATAAGTATTGGCAAATTGCGAAAGCAAGAATGCAGGAAAACACTGCATACTCGGCCTGGTTTTGGGCAGGTACGTTTTCAAGTATTATACGGCTGCTAATTATTTATTTCTTTTGGCAAGCCGTTTATGAAAATCAATCGACACTGGATAATATCGATTTACCTACCATGCTGACCTATATTGTGATTGCGATGTTATTGCAGGGATATATAGGCGGGGTTGGTGGCGGACTTGCGGAAGATATCAAAAATGGCAATGTGGCCATCGAATTAATGAGGCCTTACGATTTAATTTATAAAATGTTTGCCATTGATGTTGGCTCAAAAATCATGTACGTGTTTCAAGGAACATTACCACTGTTAATCGTTGCTTATTTCTTTTTGAAATTATCCTTCCCTACCTCTATTGAGACGATCTTATTGTTTATTTTGAGTGCTGGATTAGGCATATGGATTGGAACCTTCTTTGATTTTTTAGTCGGAATTCTTGCCTTTTGGACGGTAAACATTTGGGGGGTACGTGTGTTAAAGGAATCATTGGTTACCTTTTTTTCAGGCGCTCTTGTGCCCATCACGTTATTCCCTGATTGGCTAAAAACGATAACGGAATTCCTGCCATTTCAAGCGATGATTTATGCCCCTGTTTCGATTTATTCTGGTTTATTAACAGGTACAGATGCTTATATTGCCATTGGGATTCAATTCTTTTGGTTTATTTTCTTATACGTGTTAGTAAGGGTTATTTGGTCACAAGCGATTAAACAGGTTACCATTTTTGGAGGATAGGAGGGTTGAACCGTGCAGAAATATAGTAAGTTATATTGGGAGTTTGCTAAAAATCATTTAAAAGTAATGATGGAGTACCGGATTGACTTTTTGATTGGAGTCATTTCGGTCATGCTTGAGCAATTTGCTTCCATCTTTTTTGTAAAAGTAGTCTTTGATCACATCGAACAAATCAATGGTTGGAATTTTTACGAAATCCTATTTATCTATGGGATTGCTGCAACAGGGCGTTCTATCCACCAAATTTTCTTCGATAATTTGTGGACATTAGGGTGGCAGTATATTCGTCCAGGAAAGCTTGACCGTCTATTAATACGTCCCATTAATCCATTATTTCATGTGGTAGCTGACCGGCTCCATCAAGACGGCTTTGGGCAATTAATAATCGGACTTATCATATTAGGAACATCAATTCCGCATTTAGATATTACCTGGGGTTTGATTCCAGTCTTAATCTTAATTGTGTTGATCATATCTTCAGGATTAATTTTTATAGCTATTAATTTATTTTTTGCAACCTTTTCATTTTGGATGATTGATAGTTTGCCAATCGTATGGGCCGTATTTAACTTAAGTGATTTTGCTAGATATCCTTTGACGATCTATCATAAAGGAATTCGGATGTTTTTAACATGGATTATCCCTTACGGTTTCACTGCCTTTTATCCAGCAGCGTATTTTATTGACCAAGATGCGTATAAGTGGTTTGTATTATGGACTCCATTAGTGGCTGTTACCTGTATGGTATTAGCTTATGCCTTTTGGAAAAGAGGACTTAAAGCCTTTTCATCTACAGGAAGTTAATAGATAATCAAAAAAAGCCGTTGATCCTTTTGGCCACGTGGGATTTAAACAATTAATCACTTACATCGAGCAAATAAGACATTAACGCATTAACGCGCCGAGGGTCAGACCCCCGGCGCGTTAATGCGTTAAACTGTAGGATCCATTCCATCCCACCCCACATTACTTTCCTGTATCACTTTAAAGATATGGGACTGCCTCCATTTTAAGTGTGTGACCATATGATAGGTATAAATGAGTTGTGTTGGGGGTTATGAACGGATGAATCAGTTTTATCAGGATTTACAGAGGTGTTTACCACTAGGAGCACAGATTTTATGGGATGATTGGCGACAACGTCCAAGTGTTTATATGGAAGATATGGATGGAGATGGACAGGAGGAAATGGTTGTATCCTTTCGGTATGAAACAGAAGGATATTTAACCATCTTCAAACATGATTATTCCAATTGGTACCCTGTATGGACGACCCGAGCAACAAATCATACCGACCGAGTAAAAGGAATAGATTTATATCCAGCTTCTGTAAGGGAAGTAGGCGAAAAAAAGTGGGGCTATATTAATCATAAGGGTAAATTCGTTTCACCAGTAAGATATGAAGATGTACAGGATTTTCAATCGAACGGTTTGGCTGCAGTAAAGTTAAATGGTAAATACGGATTAATCAATCAATATGGTCAATTTATTGTTACTCCAAGGTACAATTATATAAATCCATTCTCAGAAGGTAGAGCAGTAGTTCAAAACGATAAAGGATTTAAGATCATGAATGCACGGGGAAAAGAATTAACAAATAAATCTTATAGCTTTATAGCCAATTTTAAAAACAATAGAGCAATGTTTGCTGGTACAAACGAAGAAGGTGCCTATTTATATGGCTACTTAAACAGGCAGGGAAAAGAAGTCATTCCATTACAGTATGAATATGCCACTGATTTTAATGAAGGTAAGGCTGTCGTAAAGCTTTCGGATGGGACATTTCAATTAATCAACCAAAATGGAAAGATTATTCAAAGCTTTCCATATGCTCTTGTGGGTGAATTTAGCGAAGGTCTTATGTCTTTCCAGGAGAAAAGCGATAGTAAATTTGGATATATAAATGAAGAAGGAAAAGTAATGATCGAACCTTCCTATACGGGGGCACAGCCGTTCCAAAGTAGAAGGGCAGTTGTCAATATGGGAGAGGACTTTCGTTTTCAATATGGGCTCATTAATCGTTTAGGGAGTTTTGTGATTGAGCCCAAATATAATAATATTTTAATGCTAGGGGAAGAGCGTATCGCAGTTGGAAAAGCGATCGATGAAAAAAGGCCATTTATTGGCTCTATCTATGCGATTGCGGATATTAATGGAAACTTCTTAACAGAGTTTAAATTTACGGATGTTCACCCTTATCGGAATGGGTTTGCATCCGTGACTGATTTAACTAGTACGTATTTCATTAATAAAAGCGGAAAGGTAGCAAAACAGTACCCTGTTGTGAAAGGCAGCGGAGAATTATCGTTTGAAGGGGAATTGATAAAAGGAATGATTGACTTGCGGCTGCGTTACTATGATTTAAAAGGTTTACTGGTATGGTCGCAAAATCAAATCATTTCATTGAGTCAATCTTATCGAGTTATTGAGAAAAAATACAAACCAAATAAGGACTACTTAGTGTATTATCCTGAAATTCAGGGGATGCGTTTTGAAGGATTACAAAATAAGGTAAACAAAAAGTTAGAAAAGCTTTCGGGTGTAGGGGCGATAGAACCTAATAACCCATTGGACTATAGTTATACAGGGGATTTCAACATATTTTTTTATAAAAACCGCCTCGTAGTTTTAGAATTGAATGGTTACAAGTATCCATTTGGGGCTGCCCATGGAATGCCTAGTAAAATTTATGCGCATGTAGATTTAGAAAGTGGTGTCTTTTACAAATTAAAAGACTTGTTTAAGAAGGATAGCGACTACGTAGGAGTACTTAGCAAAATAGTGGGCGAACAAATAAAGAATGACCCGCAATACTCTTATGTATTCCCAGGAAGCTATAAAGGAATTTCTGAGAAACAACCATTCTATGTAGATCAAACAAATGTATACCTCTATTTTCAACCATATGAAATTGCTCCATATGCCGCTGGATTCCCAACCTTTAAAATTCCTTTTGCAGAAATAGAAACCATTCTAAATAAAAGTGGGGCCTTCTGGAATTCATTCCACTAAAAATAATTGTAATATCAAAACAATCTACTTTAACGCATTAACGCGCCGGGGGTCAGACCCCCGGCACGTTAATGCGTTAAAAGACAAAGTGGGTTTTTACATTTTTAAGAAGGTAATATTCACGGTTAAAAAGAATATAAACAATAAGGAAGTTGTTTATTAAGGGAGGCAAGAAAATTGAAGCCAAATTCTATAGCATATGCTGAACACTTGGACCAACAAGATCCATTTCATTCTTATAAAGAAGAATTCTATTTACCTAAAAACAGTTTGTACCTGGACGGAAATTCACTTGGTTTAATGAGTAAGCGTGCAGAAACCACATTAACAGTATTGGCTAATTCATGGAAAGAGCTTGGAATTGATGGGTGGATGGATGGCCAATATTCTTGGTTCACTTTATCTGAAAAGCTTGGAGAAATGTGTGCTCCTTTAGTAGGAGCAAAAGCAAATGAAGTCATGATTACGGCTAGTACAACAACCAATCTTCATCAATTAGTAGCAACCTTTTACAAGCCGGAGGGTAAACGTACAAAGATTCTTGCTGATGAATTAAATTTCCCATCCGATATCTATGCATTACAAAGCCAATTAAAACTTAAAGGTCTCGATCCTAAGGACCATCTCATTCAAGTGAAAAGTCGAGATGGGCGCATGATCGAAGAGCAGGATATCATCGACGCGATGACAGACGAAGTGGCTTTAGTCATCCTTCCAACTGTTCTTTATCGCAGCGGTCAATTATTAGATATTGAAAAACTAACGTCCGAAGCGCATAAGAGAGGCATTCTTATTGGATTTGACGGTTGTCATTCAGTAGGAGCCATTCCGCATCATTTCCACCAATGGGATGTTGATTTTGCCTATTGGTGTACTTATAAGTATTTAAACAGCGGCCCTGGAGGGGTTGGGGCAATGTATGTAAATGAAAAGCATTTTGGTAAAATTCCTGGACTAGCAGGCTGGTTTGGTTCTAATAAAGAAAAGCAATTTGATATGGAACATACCTTTGTCCCAGCAGATAACGCCGGTGCGTATCAAATTGGAACCCCGCATGTATTAAGCACGGCACCTCTAATCGGATCATTAGAAATGTTTGCTGATGCTTCTATTCAAGCTATCCGAGAAAAATCACTAAAAATTACTCATTATTTAATGGAGCTTATTGAATTAGAACTAAGCGAATACGGCTTTCAAATCGGAAATCCAACAGATGATAACCGCCGTGGTGGCCATGTTGCGCTCGAACATCCAGAAGCTGCACGAATCTGTAAATCTCTTAAGGAAAACGGGGTAATCCCAGATTATCGAAATCCCAATATTATTCGTTTAGCTCCAGTAGCTTTCTACACCACCTATGTGGATGTATGGATGGCCGTTCAAATTTTAAAGAAAATCATGCAAGAAAAACTTTATGAGAAATTTGAAAATAAACGCGAAGTTATTGCCTAGAAAGGTAGAGATAAGAAATGAAGCTTATTGATATTTCGAGAAAACTTGGTCAGAATGTTCCGACCTGGCCAGGTGATACGCCCTTTTCATTTCGTTTAGCTTGGACAAAGGCGGGCAGTGGTTCTGTAAATGTGGGTAGACTTGAAATGAGTATCCATACGGGGACTCATGTAGATGCACCATTTCATTTTGATGACGAAGGAAAACGAATTTATGATCTAGATTTAAATTTATACATGGGAAAAGCCCTTGTTGTTGATATGAAAAACAAAGATAGTATTGGAACAAGTGACTTTGAATCTATTGATTTACAAGGTGTAGAGAGAGTACTTATACGTACGAATGCATGGGTAAATTCGAATGTATTTCCAGAGACGATACCCTATCTTCGCCCAGATCTTGCTTCATTCCTAGGTGAACAAGGAGTTCGTTTAATTGGTGTCGATTTACCATCCGTTGACCCGTTAGACAGTAAAGAGTTGGCAGCACATCATCATCTCCATGAAAATGGTATTCATATTTTAGAAGGAATTGACTTGGAAAAAGTAGAGCCAGGATTGTATGAATTAATCGCTTTACCATTACCATTGGAAGAAGCGGACGGCAGTCCTGTTAGGGCAGTATTAAGAACACTATAATAGGATTGTCTAAAAACGCAACTAGACATTCATGCACCGATAAGCTAGTATCATAACCGATACTAGTTTTTTCTATTTTCGGTAAATACTAATATAAAATGCATATATAAAGGAGATACCCATGTCTGACAATTTATTTTCATTAAAGCCTTTTATTCATAAGGTTTGGGAAAAATCAGCATTTGAAACCCCGACGACCATTCAATCGCAGGCAATTCCACTTATTAAAGAAGGAAAAGATGTGATTGCCGAATCACCTACTGGAACAGGTAAAACATTGGCTTATTTACTTCCTGTTTTAGATAAAATTGAATCGGAAAACCAAGGGATTCAGGCAGTAATCTTAGCTTCTTCCCAAGAGTTGGTTATGCAAATTTTAGAACAGGTGCAAAAGTGGTCTGAAGGCAGTGGGATTAGATCGGCATCCTTTATCGGGGGAGCCAATGTGGCAAGACAGCTTGAAAAAATAAAGAAGCGTCCGCAACTAATCGTTGGAACACCGGGAAGAATGCTCGAACTCATTAAACAAAAAAAGTTAAAAATGCATGAAGTAAAGACGGTTGTATTGGATGAAGGAGATCAGCTTCTTGTTCCAGAACATATTGATACCATTAAGCAAATTGTAAAATCAACCTTAAGCGACCAACGCCAGGTTGTCCTTTTTTCCGCAACCTTAACAGACCGAGCCATCCAAATCGCGAAGGACCTAACCCAAAATCCAGAAATGATTCAAGTGAAAAAGGATGAGACGATTAAAGCCGGAAATGTTGAACACATCTACTTTGTATGTGAAAACCGTGAAAAGCCAATGTTATTAGAAAAAATCGGTCGTTTAGAAGGTGTTCGTGGGCTTGCGTTTATCAATGATATTAGTGAAATCACTTACACAGCTGGGAAATTAGAGTTTAAAGAAATACCAGTTGGTGTGCTTCATAGTGATTTAAAGAAGGATGAACGAAAAACAGCACTAAAGAATCTTCGCACAGGGAAAATAAAGCTGTTAATTGCTTCTGATGTAGCAGCGAGAGGATTAGACATCCAAGATGTGACTCATGTAGTCCATGTTGATTTTGCCAAGGATATGACTCAATATATTCATCGTTCTGGCAGAACAGGACGCTTTGGAGCAGATGGGGTAGTGATCTCTCTAGTTAATGAACGAGAAGAGCGAGAACTGAAGCAGTATAGTCAGGAATTGAAAATTGATATTCATAAAAAGGTATTCTTTAGTGGTAAAATTGTGGACCCATTGGAAAGAGAAGCAGCTAGACCGAAAGCGAAAGAATCTTTTAAAGGAAAGAAAGCGACAAATCAAAAATTTAAATCAAAGCCCACACAACCAAAACCAAGAGCAAAAAAATAACACGGGACTCATTCCCGTGTTATTTTTTATAGGGCAAGATAGTAAACGGACACTTTCGCTTTTCTAGAATGTATGTGCCAAATCCTTTGCACGAGCGATAGCATTTTCTTTAATTTCTTGTGCTTTTTCAGGGAATGCATTATGCCCTTCAACAAATAGTCCTTCTGTAGAAGGAATTCCAAAGAAGCTCATCATAATACTTATATAACGATGTCCCATTTCCATTTCAGCTGCAGGACCTTCGGAATAAATTCCACCACGAGCTTGGATATGAAGAGCTTTTTTGCCGGTTAGTAAGCCGATTGGCCCTTCAGCTGTATATTTAAAAGTCTTTCCTGCTACTGCAACAGAATCAAGGTAAGCTTTCATTACTGGAGGGAATGAGAAGTTCCATAAAGGTGTCACGAAAACGTATTTATCTGCAGCGATGAACTGATCGCTTAGTTCATTAAGTCTTCCAACCTTTGTTTTCTCATCTTCAGATAGCTGGTCAAAGCTTTGACCTGAACGAAGCTTTCCCCAGCCACTAAATACATCCACATCAATTTGTGGAATGTTTTCAGAATATAGGTCGAGATGAACCACTTCATCATTTGGATTTTTTTCTTTATACGTATCAATAAAAGCCTTTGCAACTGCCATACTATAGGATTGAGTTTCATCATGAGGATGTGCAGTAATATATAGAACTTGTGCCATTTGTATCACCTTTCTTTTTTTAAAATATAAAGGACATTATAGTTTGATTCTAAACAGAAAAATTATTAAAACCATTGAATTAAAGTATTTTTAATTCAAGATAAATATATAGAATCATTTCTATTAAGTCAAAAGAAAGGTTCTAGCTATTAAAAAGAAAAAAGGATTTGTCTTTTTGTTAACAAATCCTTTAGGTCGATTGTATTATTCGTTTGTATCTAGAGAATAGGGATTTCTTCCGATGCTTTTTCTCATTTCATCTGTCATCACAAAGGAATCTTGAAGTACTGCTTCGTTATTTTCTGATGTATTTTGAACACTTCCATCATAATGAAATGGCTTTAATTCCATTATTATTCACCTCCAGTAGGCTATTGTTTTTATTATATACTGATAGTGACAAACTATTTAATATATTTTTTGAAAAATACAATAAATTTCACACTTGACAATTAATCAAAGATTCTAATAGGAATAAAGAATTATTTTTTTTGTTAGTCAGAAAATGAATAGATGGAACGAAAATATTTTTCGAAAAATTAATTATGGTAAAAAAGGAATTTTGAGTTTCCTCTCGAATATATTTAGAAACTCGAAATAAAGAAGGGGTAGGAAGAATGGAGAATCCAAAATTAAATCAACTCTCTGAAGAATGGCTTCCAGAAGCTACAATAGAACAAATGCAAGAAAAGATGGAAAGTGGCGAGCTTACATCAAAAGAATTAGTCCTTATGTATTTAAGCCGTATTGCTAAGTATGATCAGAATGGACCCAAGCTAAAATCTGTGTTAGAAGTAAATCCTGAAGTATTACATATTGCAGCAGCACTCGATGCGGAACGAAAAGACAAAGGGGCAAGAGGTCCGCTTCATGGTATCCCTGTGCTTATAAAAGATAATATTGATACAAATGATAAAATGCATACAAGTGCAGGGTCATTGGCATTAGAAAATTCGTATGCATTGGAAGATTCTTTTGTTGCTTCCCAATTGCGTAGTGCGGGTGCGGTCATCCTTGGAAAAACAAATATGACGGAATGGGCAAACTTTATGGCTGAAAATATGCCAAGCGGTTATAGCTCAAGGGGTGGACAAACCCTTAATCCATATGGACCTGGAGTATTTGATGTTGGTGGATCAAGTGCCGGATCTGGTGCATCTGTTGCAGCTAACTTAGCTGCAGTTGCAGTTGGAACGGAAACATCTGGTTCCATTTTAAGTCCTGCAAGCCAAAACTCTTTAGTTGGAATCAAGCCGACAGTTGGTTTAATTAGTCGTCGAGGCATTATCCCGATTGCACATACACAAGATACGGCAGGACCGATGGCACGTACAGTAAAGGATGCAGCATTTCTGTTAAATGTATTAACGGGGACTGATGAAAGAGACCCAGTCACTTTGACAAATACACAGTTAAATAAGGCCGATTTCACCTCTTATTTGAATCCGGAAGGGTTAAAAGGGAAAAGAATAGGTATAGCCCGAGAAGTCTTTTTTGATTATTTAACTGATGAAAAGCGTGAAGTAATGGATGAGGCTGTAAAGAAGCTGACAGAACTAGGAGCAGAAGTAGTTGAGAATGTGGCCATTCCTTCTGTTAAGAGAAAGTGGAGTTATGATGTTTTAACATACGAATTCAAGTCTGACTTAAATTCCTATTTACAAGGTTTGGATTCTAATTACCCAATCCGTTCATTAAAGGACGTGATTAATTATAATTTAAAAAATGAAGAAAAAATGTTGAAATATGGTCAAGCTGTTTTACTCGAAGCAGAGGAAACGAGTGGGAAATTAACGGAAGAAGCTTATATAAAAGCATTGGAAGAGGACCAGTTTTATTCAACAGAGCAAGGGATTGATCATGTCCTAAAAGAAAACCAATTAGATGCGATTGTTTTCCCGAATAATTTTGGAGCGGGCATTCCAGCCAAAGCAGGTTATCCTTCCATAACTGTACCAGCTGGTTATACAGCATCAGGTGAGCCTGTTGGAATTACTTTTACTGGCACTGCTTACAGTGAACCGCAATTATTAGCACTAGCTTATAGTTACGAAAAAGGAACAAATGCAAGAAAAGCACCAAAGTTATAAGAGGTATAACTCCAAACTGATTCAAGCATACTACCTATGAAAACGGCAAAAGGAGATGATTCTTCATGGGTAGACAAAAGTTTGGTAATGCCAATGCTCAACGTAATAAAAATGCAAAAAAGGGCCGTACCAGCTCTGAACTAGTGGAATTTACCACTGGAATGGATGACAAACAAACTCGACGTCCAAATGGAAAAGAGTAATAAATAAGAAGGCTGCTCATTCTAGAGCAGCCTTTTTTGTAATTAAAATTTCCTCATCTCGACAAAATTTCCTAGGAAATGGTGATTCTATAAGATTTTTCGACATTGAAATTAATCTTCATTAATCACTTTTAGCGGTTTTAATGCTGGACCATTCATGACTTCTCCCTTATATGAGAATCGAGATCCATGACATGGGCAATCCCAAGTTCTTTCCGCATGGTTCCATTCGCATTCACAGCCTAGATGGGTACATGTGGTATCCACTAAATGAAGTTCACCTTTTTCATCCCGATAGCCGCCTGCTCTTTTACCGTGAACCATGACGACTGCTCCCTCTTCATTACCTAAGTCTTGAGGGATTTTTGGTACAAATTCAAGCTTACCTTTTATTAGATGTTTTGCCACATCAGCGTTGATAGAGGTGAATTTTTTAAGGCTTGGATCGGCTTCAAATCTTGAAGGAGTATATAGCTCTAAGAAGCCATTCTGTTTTCCAAGTACAAAATCACTTAATACCATAGCGGCAGTTGTTCCGTTGGTCATCCCCCACTTACGATAACCCGTTGCCACCAACACACGTTGCTTTCCTTGGGTAATTGGCCCAATATAAGGTACTTTATCAAGTGTAATTAAATCTTGTGCGGACCATCGGTAAGGAATATCACTAATCGGGAATAGACTTTCAGCAAATTGTTTTAGTGCCTCATGATGCTGAAAAGTATCAATTCCCTGACCGGTCTTATGGTTTTCACCACCAATTAAAATGAGATTTTCGCCGTTGTAGGGCGTGAATCTGATCGAACGTGTTGGACTATCGGCACTTATGTACATTCCTCCAGGATAAGCAGTTTCTGTTTTTACACCTAGAATATAAGATCGTTCCTGATACATTCTTGTAAAATAAAAACCTAATCCGTCGTAAAAAGGATAATGGGAAGCCACAATAACAAAATTACACGTAATTCTTTTACCAGATTGAGTAACAACTACTGGCTTATCCCCATCAGCATTCTCTATATCTACGGCTGTAGTATGTTCAAAAAGCTGTGCTGTATCTTTTGGAAGATTGTTAACTAAATGAGTTAAATATTTTGTCGGATGAAACTGTGCCTGCTTCGACATACCTAAACCAGCTTTGATTTGGATATCAAATGGGATACTATCCACTTGGCCTCCAGGTATTTTAAGCTTCTCATAAGCCTCGCTTTCTTTTTGGATTTTTTGAGCATATTCTTCTGTTACCGCGTAGATATAGGCATCCTGCTCCAAAAAGTCACAATCCATTTGGGATTGTGAAACCGTGTCCTTTATAAACTGAAGGGCTTGGTTGCTTGCGTCATAGTACTGCTTTGCTTTTTCTAAACCAAAATGGTTTATCAGCTCATCATATATTAGTCCATGTTGTGAGGTGATTTTCGCTGTAGTATGTCCAGTGGTTCCTGTTAAAATTTTTCCTGCTTCTATTAATGCCACTTTTACATTTTGCTTGCTCAATAAATGAGCAGCGGTTATTCCGGTGATACCGCTACCAACAATGGCTACATCAACATGCAAGTCCTTATCTAGTGTAGGGAAAGTAGGGAAATCTATTTCACGCCAATATGATTCAGGGAATTGAGGCAAATCCTTCATTTGCATTATATTTCCTCCTATGTCTATGTTTACATGATTATTTTTGCAATAAATGATTAATTTCATGTGCGAAAGGGTAAAAATAAATTAGTATTCCTATCTAATACTAGTATTGGTATAAAGGTGCGTCGCAATTATCGAGGCAAACTGTTAGTTTTAATGCTTAGGGACTAACAAGTTCATTGACGGAAGTTAAGAAAAATTGAGATAATTATGCTAGAACCTCTTCTTTTGGGGAAGAGGTTCTTTATTATAAAAAGAAGGTGTTTAGGATGGGAAAACATTTTGAGACAGAAATTCTGCATAGTGAAAAGAAAAAAACACGCAATATTAAAAGTAAAGTAACTCCTATCTATCAAACCTCTGCCTTTGTTTTTCAAGATTTAGAAGAATTAGAAGGCTACTATCATGGAAATGGCCAATACCTTTATTCCAGAACAGCCAATCCAAACACTGACGAATTAGCAGAAGCCGTGGCACGTTTAGAAGGGGCCCCTGATGGCGTTGCTGCTTCTTCAGGATTAGCCGCTATACTCGCTGGCGTGCTAGCCGTGGTCAAAAGTGGAGATCATATTGTCGCTGCCGATGATTTATATGGTGGTAGTTTTCATATGCTTAAAGCAGAATTGCATGATTTAGGGATCGAAACAACTTTTGTTTCCTTTTCTAACCCAGACTTAATCGAAAAGTCCATTCAATCAAATACAAAACTATTGTATACAGAATCAATTACAAATCCGTTATTAAGAGTGGAAGATTTAGAAGTCGTAGTGGAGATAGCCCAAAAAAATAACTTATATACGTTAGTGGATAATACCTTTGCTACGCCTTATCATCTTAAACCATTTACATTAGGAATAGATTTAGTTGCTCATAGTGCCACTAAATATATTGGTGGACATAGTGATATTACAGCCGGAGTATTAGTTGGTAAAACAGAACTGATTGAAAAAGCCAAAGCTAAAGTAGTCAATCTCGGTGCCAATGTCAGTCCTTTTGAGGCATGGCTGACAACAAGGGGATTAAAAACGCTTGCCCTTCGCATGGAAAAGCAATCACGAAATGCGCTGCAGCTTGCTAAGGCTTTTCTTGAAAATCCATATATTCGCAAAGTTTATTATCCTTTTGATGTAAAGGATGATGGCTATGGTGCCATGGTCACAATAGAACTAGAAAAAAATAAAGTTGATGTAGAAGAATTTTTCCGCTCGCTTGGGTGGATCAAAATTGCTCCAACTCTTGCTGGTGTAGAAACAAGTGTGTCACATCCTTTAATTACTTCACATCGCGCATTACCAAAAGAAGCAGCGGAAAGCCTAGGCATTACAAAAGAAGTGGTTCGAATCTCTGTTGGTATTGAGCATGTTGAAGATATTATCGGACAATTTAATCAAGCAATCGAACAAGCTTTACATCATTAAATGGGAGGAGGTGCGACGGTTACATGTCCGAAGCTTGGTCTCCTGAAGTCGCAGTAACAGTTAATGAAGCTAAAAGGTTATTAGAAGAGCAATTCCCTCAGTTAAAACCTGTCACGGTAAAAGAATTGGGTAAGGGGTTTGACAATACCGTTTTTAAAGTAAATGAAAAGTATGTATTTCGTTTCCCTAGAAAAGAAATCGCCATTGAACTTTTAATGACTGAAAGTAAATTGCTTCCGCTATTAGTTCAAGATTTACCTATTGATATACCAGAACCCATCTTCTTTGGCAAAGCAAGCAGTACCTATAAATGGCCGTTTACAGGTTATCGAATCGTAAATGGGGAATCGCCAGGTGAAATGACGAATGATGTGCGTGAAAAGTCTGCTGAATTATTGGGGGGATTTTTGAAAAAATTGCATCAGTTTCCTGTTGGAAAAGCAAAGGAAGTTGGGGTTCCGCCTGACCGGTTAGAACGAACCAATATAGGCAAACGAAAAAGTAGATTAATTGAGAATGTGAAAAAAGCCGTTGAGCATCAACTAATCGATGACGCTCAAACGGCCCTTGAATGGATAGATTCTTTAGAAGAAGTTGAGCTAGATACACGGTTAACTCTTGTCCATGGGGATTGTCATATTCGAAATATTTTAGTTGATGACCATGGAGTCATTTCCGGGATTATTGACTGGGGTGATACTCATATTGGCCATCCTGCGATTGATATATCTATTGTTTACAGTTTTTTACCGCCAAGTGGCAGGGAGAAATTTTTCCAAATATATGGAGAAGTGTCGGATGCAACGAAGGTTGGAGCAAGATTCTTCGCTTTGTATGTTTCGGTTCTGCTTGCCCTTTACGGTCATGATTTGGGTGATGAACGATTAGTAGCAAGTGCGAAGGAAAGCATCAAACTTTCATTGAGTTAAATCAGTGTCTTCCGGCAAAGGATCAATTCGAGTTGAATCTTCCGTAGGTAAAGCATTTCTTAATGCATACACAAATATTCCGCCAAAAAAACCTAAACAAATGATAAACCCAATTGTTGTAATCCACCACATAGACATAAAAACCCCTCCTTTCTAAAAGATATGCAAGGAGGGATTTTTTTTGCTTATTAACATGGTAAATATGTAAAAAGGATTTTTGTTTGAAAAATAATAGAATTGGGTCCATTTCGTCACAATAATAATAAAATCTAAGGAAATGAAGGGTAAAGATGGATGCGTAAAACGATTTTATTATTCATGATGATGTTATGGTGGGGGCTTCCTACTCAAGCATATGGTAGACAAGTCGTACCGATTTTAGTTTATCATTCCATCGATGAGTTTAAAGGACATGGTTCAAAGGAGTTGTATGTAACACCAGAGAATTTTGAAAAACAAATGCAATTTTTAAAAAAGAATGGTTTTACCTTACTGACATTTGAACGCTGGAAAGATATAAGCAAGGTGAAAAAACCAATCTTTATTACCTTAGATGATGGTTATAAAAATAATCAGAATGCGTTTGTTGTGTTCCAAAAATTGAAGGATGACCAGTTTCAACCAGTTGCAACGATGTTTGTGATATCCAATTTTATCGGTCAACCTAATCGATTAACGAATGAGGACTTAAAAAAGATGTCAGATTCAGGGTTCTTTTCGATTCAATCACATACGGCAACTCACCCGGATTTAACCAAAATCCAAAATGCCGATTATGAACTGAATACCTCAAAGATTAAGATCGAGAACATCACGGGTAAAGCAGTCATTGCGTTATCCTACCCTTTTGGGAATTTTAATAAACAAGTAGTCAATGAGACGAAAAAATATTACCTTTTTGGATTAACAACGACACCAGGGCCATATGTTGAAAGAGGAGTGGCAGACGATCTTTTTGTTTTGCCAAGAACATACGTTAAATACTCAACGACCATGGAGGATTTTGCAAGGATTGTAAGAGGGGGAAAATAAGAAAGGCTCTTTTCTGAAACTTTGTTGCTTTTTATAACTATTAAATAGGCATTTCACCATATAGGGTGTAAACTCTTATGATAATTAAGAAAAGAGCTGAGCACATATGAAGAGAGCCTGTAAAAATCCGGCTTTAGGGATTTTTACAAAAACCACAATCTATAAGAAAACAGCTTAAGAAAAAGAGGTCATCCCTAAGGGTTAGACCTCTTTTGATTTTTTCGTATAATAACTAACCTTTTTAATATTCACACCAACAAATGTTTCTATAATACATTGTCCACCAGCTATGGATAAAATGAGGACGACAACGGATGTAATCTTCGGTATAAGCAGATACCCGCCTCCAATAAGGATGGCACTCCAAACACCGGCACACCAATAGCAATTTAACAAATAGCCGAACATATTTTTAGGAACATCCTTGATTTCCGTACCGTTTGCCGATTGAATTTCTTTTTTTTCCATAAAAGGTTTACGCAAGAACTCGGTAATCTTGTCAAAAACAATAAGATGAGTTAATCGATAGCTAGCTAAGATTAGCATTAAATAGGTCATCCAAGACAGCTCGAACATGAACAAAACTCCTGACTAATTCTGCAATGTATGTTAGTAGGGTTTACTCATTTCCGCGAAATATGCAGTCTTAATAACCTAATTCCTTCAACACTTCTAGCAGCAAATCAGGGCGATTTGTCATAATTCCATTTGCACCATTTTCTAATAAGGTTCTCATTGTCACTTTATCATCGATGGTCCAATATTGGACATTTACGTTTCTTCGTTTTGCTTCCTTTATGACACTAGGGGTTGAAAGATTAAATATACTGGCTTCAGTAGGAATTTGAAAAGCATCTGCCTTTGGTTGATATAAATTGGCTAAAAAGAATTTCTTTAGAATGATAAATTTCCGGATTTCCGATTCACCTGCTGCTATGGCTACTTTTCCATTGGAAATCTTGTTAAATTGATCGACAATTTTTTGGTCAAAGGAAGCGACGATGACTTGGTCCTCTTTATGATATTCATAAATTAAATTCCAAAGCTTTTCGGCCATTTCATGAATTCGTTCAGGGGGATTATCATCCTTAATTTCGATAACCATTTTCATATTAGGAAAAGCTTGAAAAAGCTCCTCTACTTCAGGGATGTATGCACCTTTACCACGATAGGAAAATTGACCATTTAAATCCTTAAAATGATAACCGGCATCAAGGTTTTGAATTTCCGCAAGGGACATCTCCGAGACTAAACCTTTACCATTTGTGGTACGGTCCACACTTGGGTCATGAATGGTCACTAATTTCCCATCTTTCGTAATGTGAATATCTGTTTCTAGAACATCAACACCTAAGTCTACAGCTTGCTGAAAAGCCATCATGGTATTAGAGGGAGCTAATAATTCCCCGCCTTGATGGGCGATGACTAGTGGACGGTCAGAAGTAAAGAAAGGATGATTGGGTCTTTTTTCTACTGGACCAAAGTTTAATAAAAAATAAAGAACAAGAATGGAAATGAGGGCTAAAAGACTCCACTTCTTTAGCCGTCTTTTTCGAGAAAGTGGACGATTTAACTCGACATTAGCTTGATTCATCGTTTTTCCTCCGCGCATTTTTTATATATATTATAACTTCATTAAATATTTTCGTATATTTTATTTTAGAACTCCAAACCATATATTTGGAGGTGTGCGAAATGTTTAAAAAACACATATGGATTGTATTCGCATTAATGGTTTCATTGTTTACTGTACCGAGTATTTCACATGCACAACAAACTTACACTGTGCAGCCTGGTGATTCACTTTGGAAAATAGCGGTTCGCTACCAAGTAGGGATTTCTGAATTAATTGCAGCGAACAAACAATTTCCAAATCCAAATTTGATTTATCCAGGGCAAAAGGTTAATATCCCAAACTTTGATGCGGTTAAGAGTATCGAAAATCAAGTGATTCAACTAACGAATCAGGAACGTGCAAAAAATGGGTTAAGACCACTGGCAGCTAATTGGGAATTATCCCGGGTTGCTCGTTATAAATCAAATGATATGAGAGACAAAGGGTATTTCTCACATACGAGCCCAACCTATGGATCTCCATTTACGATGATGAAAAACTTTGGAATTTCTTATATTAGTGCAGGTGAGAACATTGCTGCCGGTCAAAGAACGGCGCAGGAAGTAGTTAATTCATGGATGAATAGTCCAGGTCATCGTGCCAATATTCTAAGTGCTAAATTTACTCAAATTGGAGTAGGTTACTCAAGTGGTGGTTCATACGGAACCTACTGGACACAAATGTTTATACAAAAATAAAATCATCGATTTACTTTAACAAATTAACGCGCCGGGGGTCAGACCCCCGGCGCGTTAATTTGTTAAAGTGGCTAAGCGGCCTACCTATGTCTACGCCTCAAGTCCTATTTGAAAATACCGCTCTGGCTCGTTATAGGAAATTTTTAAAATAGGTAAGATGAATACATAGAAAGGAGGAAGTGAAAATGAAAAAATTCGGTTTATTAGTCGCAGGTGGGATTGCGGCAATGGTTCTTCTTTCAACCATCGGTCCAATGGTAGGTCTTGCCGTCAGCTTGCTCGTTCTGTATTTCGTTTTCAAAAAATTCCTAAAGGCGGAATCTACTATGAAGAAGGTTGGTTGGTCCCTACTTGGGTTAGTTGCTTTAATCATCGTCGCTCATAATGTACCCGCTATTTTAGGAGTAGTCGCGGCATATGTTCTTTACATCGTTTATAAAAAATGGAATCAAGCCAAAACCGTTATTGTGAAAGAAAGCAATGATCCATTTGTTAACTTTGAAAATCAATGGAATGAAATTAAACATTAATAATTTAAAGGAGAGATTTTATTATGGCAAACTTATTTACTAGAATTAAGGATATGATTGAAGCAGATTTACACCAAGCAATGGACCAAAAAGAAAAGCAAAACCCAATTGCGTTATTAAATCAATATTTACGTCAGAGCGAGCAAGAAACAGAAAAGGTTCGCAAGCTATTAGAACGTCAATACACATTAAAAGATGAGTTCACTCGTGAATTGAAATTCGCGAAGGAAATGGCTAATAAGCGTCAAAATCAAGCTGAAATCGCCCAAAATGCTGGGGAAATGACATTATATGAATTTGCAGCTAGTGAACACGTACAGTATGCGGAAAGAACATCTCGTTTAGAAAATTCTCTGCAAATGGTCCAAAGTCAGTTAAATGAATTAGAAAAGAAATACGAAGAAATGAAGCATAAATTGAAAGATATGCACATCCGCCGTATGGAATTAATGGGGAGAGAAAATGTCACTCGTGCAAACCACCGTATGAATCAAGTGCTAGATTCAAATCAATTCTCAGATCGTGCTTTCTCAAAATTTCAGGAAATTGAAAACTACTTAGATCGCTTAGAACATCAAGTGAATAGCTCCTATTACCCCAGCACAATTGATGCGAAAATTGCTCAATTAGAAAAAGAAATGAAAGTTGAACAAACTCATTCTATTTCATAGGTAAAACATGGTATTCTAAAAAGGCGTAGGTAAAAAGTCTACGCCTTTTGATACTATTAGTCTTATTTTAATATATATTTTGGAAGTAGAAGGAGAGGGGATAAGTGGATGTTTAAGAAGACAAAAAGTGACTATATCAGTTGGATGATGATTATTGGTGCAGTCATCCTCTTATTGGAAGTAACCTTTTTCAATAATGGCCTTATATTCTCTCTTTTTATTTCCAGTGCGATGGTTTATCTTGGGAGAAAGGCAATGCCTCAAAAGTTTGGTAAGTTCCTGTTTTGGGGCGGTATTATTATTTTTTCAGCAAGTGTTTTTCATATGATAACCTTCCGTTTTCTCTTACTGGCTATTTTAATCCATTTTGTGATTCAGTTTGCTGGCTCCAAGAGGAACCCAAAGGTGTATAGTCCTGTGGTGAAGATGGAAGAAGAACCTAAGCCATCTGAACAAATTATCAGTCGGAAACCTCTATTTGGTAATATGTTTTTTGGCCAGCAAAGAACGCCGGACCATGTATATGAATGGAATGATATTAATATTCAAACAGGTGTTGGTGATTCTGTAATAGATTTAAGCTATACCGTATTACCTAAAGGGGAAACAGTCATTTTTATTCGTAATTTCATTGGAAATGTGCAAATTTATGTACCATATGATTATGAGGTATCGATCCATCATTCGGTATTAATGGGATCTACAACTGTTTTTGAACATCAAGAATCAAAAATGTTTAACCAAGTTTTTCATTTGCAAACTCCTGTATATGAAAAAGCAGAGCAAAAAGTCAAAATTTTAACTTCTGTATTTTTTGGAGATATTGAGGTGAAGAGAATATGAGTACACTTCAAAGACAAGTACTATGGGGTGTTAGTTTTTCCATTCTCTTAATGGCTATGTTATTTGCGGCCTTTTTCTTCGTATTTCCATTGACAGATTGGTGGGAACTGTGGGAACGCACGATATTTGATATTCCCTTTCTATTATTTTTTCCCGCCGTTAGCATTGGACTTGGAATCATCTTTGGATTTTTAATGGGTTCTTTTTGGAGAAAAAATTTATTGTCCATTGATAAACTACTCCATCAATTAGAAGAGGGAGCAGCAGTTGAAATAGTTAACCCGAATGTTTGTGAAGAAATAAATACGGTTTATAAAAGAATCGAGAGAATCCATAAACAAATAACGGAAAAAGCAAAGGTTTCTCAAAGAATGGTAACAGAAAAAGTGGAGGACCAAGAGCAACGAATTCAAGAAATTATCTCCCAAGAGCGGAACCGGTTAGCTCGCGAACTGCATGACTCTGTCAGTCAACAGCTATTTGCCGCTTCCATGTTAATGTCTGCGATTAATGAAACGAAGGCAAATTCCGATGATCGTGAAACAAAGCAGCTCAAGATGGTGGAGGAAATGATTCATCAATCTCAATTAGAGATGAGGGCTCTGTTATTACATTTACGTCCAGTAGCCTTAAAGGGAAAATCCCTGCAGGAAGGGATTGCAGAGCTGCTAATTGAATTATCGCAAAAGGTTACCATGGAAATTCAATGGAAGGTAGAAGATATTTCACTAGATAAAGGGATCGAGGATCATCTTTTCCGTATTTTACAAGAATCTGTATCCAATACTCTGCGTCACTCCAAAGCAAATAAATTAGAGGTTCTGTTAATAAAAAGAGATGATCTAGTTATTATGAGGGTCGTGGACGATGGGGTAGGATTTGAAATAGACGGAGATAAGGCCGGCTCTTACGGAATGCAAAATATGCATGAGAGAGCGGTAGAGGTTGGCGGTACATTAAAGGTTGTAAGTATAAAGGATAAAGGAACAAGATTAGAGGTAAAAGTTCCAATAACAAATAAGGGTGAAGACGATGATTAGAGTTTTGTTTGTGGATGATCACGAAATGGTTCGAATTGGAGTTTCTTCCTATCTTTCTGCCCAGCCTGATATTGAGGTAGTAGGAGAGGCGGATAATGGTAAACGAGGGGTAGAATTGGCATTAGAACTTCGTCCGGACATCATCTTAATGGACCTGGTGATGAAGGAAATGGATGGGATTGAAGCAACAAGACAAATTATTCTACAATGGCCAGAAGCAAAGGTAATCATCGTAACGAGCTTCTTAGATGATGAAAAAGTTTATCCCGCTTTAGAAGCTGGGGCGACTAGTTATATGTTAAAAACGTCAAAGGCAGGGGAGATTGCCAACGCAGTGAGGGCTACATACCACGGTCAATCTGTATTAGAGCCAGAGGTTACTGGGAAAATGATGTTAAAGATGCGCCAAAAGACTACGCACCTACCACATGAAGAATTAACAAGTCGCGAGTTGGAAATTCTGCTATTAATGGCAGAAGGAAAAACAAACCAAGAAATTGCAGATGAACTATTCATTGCATTAAAAACAGTCAAAACTCATGTTAGTAATATCTTAAGTAAACTCCAAGTTCAAGATCGGACCCAAGCTGTCATTTATGCATTCAAGCATTCATTAGTACAATAAAACAAAAAAGCACCGTGGATTGAATGGATATCCACGGCGCTTTAGCATATTAACGCGCCGGGGGTCAGACCCCCGGTGCGTTAATGCGTTAAAATGGTTTTAGTGACATTAGGATGATTAGTAGAACAGCGGATGTATGGAGAATGGTGTTGTATGGTTTTAATTCTAAATTAATTTTGGAGAATTCCTTCGGTAGGTCATCCCCATTATGAGCATGGATAATTTCCTCCATCTTTTTAACTTTCTTCGGCATAATCCCAGCAACAACAAATTGGACAGCTAAATAAATAACAATTGAAAGGATATACCAGCCTTTAGTGAAGAGTGCAGTATTTAAGGCACCAAGGATAAGTCCTGTTAATAAAAGCGCAATACTTCCGATTTTAACAACCTTTTCAATCTTTTGGTTTAAAGATAAAGAGTACCTTGCTTGTTCCGTTGTTTTTGCATGCTTTAGCACAATCGGCATCGCAAAGCTAGCCCCTAGTCCTGTTACGGCCGCCACAACATGGATAAGCACAATAAGTCCGTAAATAGTCATAAATCAACCTCCTAAAAATAGTTCAATAGTATTATATATTATTATAAAGGAAGGTTATTACTATTAATATAGTGTTTACCAAAGTTGGATATTTTTTGAGGTTAGATTTACATAAAAGAAAAAGCTACCGTAAGTAAACATAAGTTTTTACGGTAGCTAAAGTTATTTATTCTTTATTTTTAATTAGTTCATTTTCATTATAATATTGAACGGAGTACATAGCCCCTTCGGAAACCATATTATTATCTTCCAGATCATGTGGGTCAGGATGGCCTGCTTTTTTAATCGGAAACCTATTCTTCTCTTTCAATCCCATCATTTCTTGAAATTGGTAGAAGGCAGAAACTAACTTGTTTCGGTTAGACTTCGTTGATAGGAGGACAAGGGTACCAATCCCAATCCCAGCCCCAGCTAATAGATACGAGGTAGTCGAATGTTTTTGCATGTCATTTACTCCTCCTTAAAAAATTTTAAGAACTTCTATTAGTCTATTACCCTATTAGTAGCTTTTAAAACGTTAAGAAGTTCTTTTAGCTTTCGGTAAGATGATAGAGAATGTCGTACCCTTCCCTTTTTTACTAGATACATCTATTTTACCTGACATGGAATGGATGATATTGTAGGCAATCATGGTCCCTAGACCCGTTCCGTTTTCCTTTAGACTTTTCATAGGATTCCCTAATCGGTTGATTTGTTCTTTATTCATCCCCACACCATTATCCTCAATCACAATAAAAATAGATTCCAGCATCTCATGGATGGCAATTTCAATCACTCCATAAGGCTTAATTGCCTCAATCCCATTTTTTATAAAATTTAAAATGGCTTGTTGGAATTGTGCGCGATTTCCTTTAATGTATAAATCCTTTTCAAAAGAAGGAATGTATTTCAGTTCAACATGATGCATCTGGGCATACGAGTGGATGGATTGTAGAACCTGGTCAAACTCTTCATGGATATTCAAGAGACGATATTCCTTTTCACTATCACTGGCCAATAAGAGATAGTCGTTTAGGACTTTATTGGCAACTGTCATTTCCTCTAAAATATTTTTGATTTCAAAACGGTGCTCACTTGTAAATGTATCTGAGTTTTGGATGGTTTCTAATGTCTTATGCATGTTAGAAATCGGTTGTTGTATCTGCTGGGCTATGCTAATGGAAAATTGGCTAACTAAATGCATTTTTTCAAACTCAGATACTTCGTAATGAATGATCTCCATTTCATTTAAAGATTCAATGATATAGATGGAAGTAAACATAGTGATCATATTAAGGGTTAGAAAAATAACCCACATATTAATTCCTGTACTCATAGTGGAAAAATTGGTCAAAGAGTGCGTTCCAATTGCAAAAATAATGATGGTAACCGCTAATAAGCCCACACTAAAAGCTACCTTCCCTTTATAAGCATAGTTTTTATACATATGTTGGGTAAAGTATAGAATCGTTAATAGGGCCATATTGACAAAAAGAATTAAATAAACTCCGTCTATTCCAATGATGACTAAGCGATAAGCGATAATCATAACCGAAAGAATAAGCCCCATTCGATAACTGCCATATAAAAAAACGAGTATTAGGGGAATATAGCGAAAATCTAAAATATAGCTTTCGCTGATCGAAACTGGTGCACTCATACAAAGAAGAATGGAAATCCCGCAAAGGAATCCTAAAACGACATTTCGATGTTTCGTGGTCTGAATTTTTTTTCGAAAATAGGATTGAAATAAGAGCATTGGAAATAAAATGATCAATACTTGAAATAGCCATAATTCAATGGGAAAATTGAATGAATCGCTTACATTTCCAAATATCAATAACCTCACCTCTATTCGTTATTTATAAGGTAACTACATTATAATTAGGAACAACAAAAATTACTGTTAGTTATATCACGTTTAAATGAAAAAAGAGGGCTAGGTACCGATTGCTCGGAACCTAACCCTCTCTCTTTACATAAGTGTTTAATCATCGCTTGATAAGATACCAAAAATTCGTAAAAGACTAATAAACAGGTTAAGGAAATCAAGATAGAGATTTAAAGCCATTAAAGGAACTTCTTCAGCACTAACACCGTAATGCTTCATACGATTGAAGTCGAATAAGACATAACCGCTGAATACTAAAACTCCAATGAAGGAGAAGGCAAGCATACCAGTAGAACTTAATGGCCAAAAGATATTAAAAATCGAAATGGCAATAAGTGCTAGAAGGGCAGCTATTAGCAATCCACCTAAAAACGATAAATCTCTTTTCGTAGTAGTGGCATAGATGGCTAGGCCAGTAAACACAACTGTGGTTGTACCAAGGGCCATTAGGACAACGTTAGCACCTACTGTCGCTAAATAATGCGAGACAATCGGATAAGTGGTAATACCTGAAACAAAAGTAAAAGAATATAAGAACGTATAGGAAATGGCTTTTCTTTTACGCATAAAGAAAGCAAATAATAACATCCCGAATTCCAACAGTACCAATGGTAAAAATAAAGCCGGCGGAACAAATACTCCTACCATCATTCCGATCACAGCAATTGCTAAGGATAAGGCAAATGCTCTTAATACCGATGGTAAATATTCAGTTGCTGTTTGTTGAACATACATAATCCTTCACCTCTTCTGTTTTCTTATTTTTAATACGAGCTTTTAAGCTTAAGGTTTCATTGTTTTAAAGATTTATCTGAGCCTTTGGCTAATCTTTTTTCAGCAAGTCGCGGATTTCCATTAATAGCTCTTCCTTTTTATCTTTGTTAGGTGTGGTTTCTACAGGTGCTTGCTCTTTTTTCTTGAAACGGTTAATGCTACGTACAACTAAAAAGATGGAAAAAGCAATAATTAAGAAGTCGATGATATTTTGTAAAAAAATACCATATTCAATTTTAGCTTCTCCGATAGGAATGTATAGTTTTGTTAAATCCACTCTTCCTAGTAAAAAACCTACTATTGGGGTGATAATATTAGTAACCAATGAAGATACAATCTTTCCAAATGCAGCTCCAATAACAACCCCAACAGCAAGGTCTATCACATTCCCTTTAAGGGCAAATTTCTTAAACTCATTCCACATATGTTTTCCTCCAAAAAAGTCATTCTTGTACCATTATAGGTATACAATAACAAAATATTCTTCTAAACTCCAATAAAGAAAAGTCTTGATAATTTTTCCGTTGACATTAGGGGAGATTTTCACTATAGTAGCTAATGTTAGTAAACTGTATAAACTTCCCTAAAACTAGGGAGAGGTTCATAGCTCAAAACCCTCTATAAAAAACTATGGATTTGATTTGACATTGTCAGCCATATCCTTAGGAGGATATGGCTTTTTCTATTTAAATCGGAACAAGGGAGGTTTTCCATCATGGGTGGAAGAAAAGACGAAGAATTAACAGGCATTACGCTATTAGGTAACCAAGGAACAAAATATGTATTTGAATATGCACCAGAGGTTTTAGAAGCATTTGATAATAAACATCCAAATCGTGACTACTTTGTAAAATTCAATTTTCCTGAGTTTACAAGCCTTTGTCCAAAAACAGGACAACCAGACTTTGCAACCATCTATATCAGCTATATTCCTGAACAAAAGATGGTTGAAAGTAAATCATTAAAACTATACTTATTCAGCTTCCGTAATCACGGAGACTTCCATGAAGACTGCATTAACATCATCATGAACGACTTAATCGAGCTAATGGATCCAAGGTATATTGAAGTATGGGGTAAATTCACACCAAGAGGTGGAATTTCCATCGACCCTTATACAAACTACGGAAGACCTGGAACAAAATACGAGCAAATGGCTGAATATCGTATGATGAACCATGATTTATATCCTGAGAAAATTGATAACAGATAATGATAAATGAGATGACCCTTTCTTTTGAAAGGGGCGTTTTTTATTGAAGAGCTAAGTTTATGATTAGTATTGAGGATTTTTAGTTATTTATAGGACACACATTCCGTTATTTCCCTATAATAGACGCTTTTTCAAATTTAAAGGACACAGGTTCCGTTATTCCCTAAATTTCATTGGCAAGTGGCATACTTTTAGTGAAATAGCGGAACCATAGTCCGATAATCCTCTAAAAAACAAACATATTCGTCATATAACGGAACGTGTGTCCGATAAAATGGAATTGACAAGGGTCTACGAATAAGAAGATTTTCTGGGTCATCCTTAGATTTAACAAAAAAACTCACCATATAGGTGAGTTTTTTATTTTAAGTATTAAAATGCCCAGTTTCCACTGCGGAAGACAGCTTCCACCTTACCGTCTGCTGTAATTCCGTCGATATCCATTTCAGCTGAACCGATCATGAAGTCAACATGTGTTAAGCTTTCATTTAACCCTTTTTCTTCTAGTTGTTCAGGGGTCATCTGTTTTCCGCCTTCAATACAGAATGCATATGCGCTTCCGATTGCAAGGTGATTAGATGCATTTTCATCAAATAGGGTATTGTAGAATAAAATATTTGATTGAGAAATTGGTGATTGATGAGGAACAAGGGCAACCTCTCCAAGATAATGAGAGCCTTCATCTGTTTCAACTAGACGTTTTAAAATTTCTTCACCTTGTTCTGCTTGATAGCTAACAATTCGGCCATTTTCAAATGTAATGCTAAAGTTATCGATGATATTGCCACCATAGCTTAATGGCTTTGTGCTTGATACAGTTCCATTAACACCTGTTTTTAAAGGAACGGTAAAGACTTCCTCTGTTGGCATATTGGCCATAAAATCATGTCCTTGAGCGTTTTTGCTACCAGCACCCACCCATAAATGTGTTTCAGGCAGTTCGATGGTTAAATCTGTACCTGGAGCTCTGTAGTGCAACTTCTTATAATGCTTACCATTTAAGTAATGTACTTTTTCATAAAGAGATTTATCATGGTTGACCCAAGCTTCTACTGGATTTTCTAAGTCAGCACGAGTAGCTTTAAAAATAGCTTCCCATAGCATTGGAACTTGCTCCTCTTTTGGTGCATCCGGGAAAATTTTTGCTGCCCAATTAGGTGAAGCTGCTGCTACAACGGTCCAGCTACTTTTATCGGATTGAATCGCTTGGCGATATTTTTTTAATGCTTTTCCAGCTGCTTTCTGGAAGTTGCTGATTCTTTCTGGATTTACCCCTTTAAATAGGTCTGGAGAAGAAGAAACGATAGACATAAAGGCTCCATTATTTTCAGCCAGCTCTTCCATTTCCTTTGCTCTCCATTGTGGATATTCCAAAAATACTTCATCTGGAGCAAGGTCATATTTTAAACGAGATACAGTGTCATCATTCCAATTGACAATGACATTTAGTGCTCCCACTTCGTAAGCTTTTTTCACGACTAGTCTAACAAACTCAGCAGCATCCAGTGTGCCATTAATAACTAGAGTTTGTCCCTTTTGTATATTTACCCCTACTTTAACTGCTAAATCAGCGTATTTTTCTAATTTTGTGTAAAAGTCAGTCATAATCCCAATCCCCTTTTTCAGAATGTTCATGTTTCATTTTAGCTTATTCTATTCAGAAAAGGAAACTTAAATGTTTCGGGAATGGAAATAACCTGTGCAAGCTTTCTTCCAATTAAAGCTCCAATCAAAAAAAAGAGAGGGGAATTTTATCCCGCTCTCATCGTTATTGTTCTTTATGTGTATAAACCTTTATATGTGCGATGACGCCAAACGTAAAAATACTCACAAATGTTAATACGCCAGTAAATGTATTAGGAGACAAATAATCGTACCATTCCATTGGTCAGCAACCCCTAACTATAACAGGTTATAGTATATTTTTATCCTTCTTGTAATTTAATTATATTACAAATTTGTGAACTTTCAAGGTAGATTTTGTGAACTCACTTTTTTCTCATATACATGAAACATATACCCATACAGGACAGCACTTATGACGGCTAAAAGAGTGAGGATTACGAACGTCCATTGATAACCAATCCAAACCGTCATTGGAATGGAAAGGGGGGCTATGGTTCGACCAAAGGTATATCTTAAACTAGCTGCTGCAAAATATTGCCCGCGCATTTCTTCAGGAGCTAGTTGTGAAATAAAAGTTTGTTGGATTCCAGCTACCATTAACTCCCCGATGGTAAAAATGGCCATTGCAAGTATTAGTCCCCAAATCCATTCACTTTGCCCAAAAAGAAAAATCGAGACTGCATACATTAGTGAGGAGAAAATAAATACGTTTCTTTGTTTGTAACCATTCATCCACTTCGTAACAAAGACAGTTAATAAGGCAACCAGCAATCCATTTTCAGCTAAAATAAGTCCAAATCCTTGTTCACCATTCACCTTCATGTTCCAATTGCCTAGTGAAAAGACGGTTTGATTTTCTATCACATCTTTTGAATACACAGGAATTAATAAGTCCAACTGCATGAAAATTTGCGCAACCAATACACCTGCTACGATAAATAGTAAAAAGGTTTTATCTGCGATAATAATTTTATAATCCTTCAACTGTTGAAGTAAAAAATGATACCATCTATCATTTTCATGCTTAACGGTAGCCTTTGCTGAAAGAAAGGTTTCTCTCGTCCATTTGGATAAAATAAAGGCCAAGGTTATGGAGATGAGTCCAGCAGAAAGAAGAAGCTCGAAACGGTAGTGAACATAAAAAATGGCCCCAAGAATTGGTCCAAGTACGACGGCGATGTTTATCGATGTATAAAAGATCGCGAAAACATGGCTTCTTTCCTTTTCATCTACAAGGTCTGCCACCATAGCTTGACTAGCCGGCCAGTAAAATGAGCCAAAGAAACCAACAGCACTAAAGCAAAAAAAGCTAATCCATGGAGATGTAAACCAAGGAGAATTTGCAAAGGCAAAACCGATAAAAGCAATCCCTTGAGCAAACGAGGATATAACCATCATTCTTTTTCGGCCAAATCGATCGGCACTATAACCACCTAACAAGTTTGCAAACACAGAAAAAAGCTGTGACAGAACAAGCAGTAATCCAGCTTTTTCTTTTCCGAATTCCTCCGAAAAATAAATGGATAAAAAGGGAAAGAACATCCAAAAGGTAATGTTCATAACACTCTCGCCAAATAAGCGAATTTTTAAATTTTTATCCCAATCTCTGATTCTCATTGTTTAATCCTCTTTTCGACACAGTAACTCCCATATCTTACTATTTTTTCAGTAGAGAAGCCAACTTTATACTAGATAGGAAAGGTTTTTTAACATTTTTATAGAACTAGTAAAAAGCAAATCGATGAAGGAGTTTTTATATGATTATCATGATTAATGGGGCTTTCGGAGTCGGGAAAACGACGGTCTCTGAATCTTTACTAAAGGAAATAGACAATAGTATGCTATATGACCCCGAAGAAGTAGGGTATATGTTGAGGACTATCATCACAAAAGAGGTGATGAAAGAAGCTGAGCAAACGGGTGACTTTCAAGACTTGGAGCTTTGGAAAGTTTTTACTGTTAAAGTAGCAGAGTCTTTATTAGAAACCTACAATAAAACTTTGATTGTTCCGATGACCATTTATAAAAAAGAAAACTTTGAATACATATTGGAAGGATTTAAACAAATAGATCCACAAACCTATCATTTCTGTTTGCTCGGCCATGAGGAAACGATTTATGAAAGATTACGGAAAAGAGGAGAGGAAGAAGGGAATTGGTGCTTCCAACAAACGCAAAAATGTGTCACAGCTTTTAAGGATCCCGGCTTTGGAGAGTTTATCCATACGGATGAAATGAATGTGGAGGAGATAGTGAAAACTATTTTGGGGACAGTATCTCAAAAATCTACAAAATAGTCATTAAGAGTTTTTAGAGGATGGATGGGTGTTAAAAATTTTCTAAACTAGCAAATTTGATGTTTTTCTATCTAAAATTTCATTGTAAATGGCTTATGATGAACGTTTTTCGTATAGGAAGTGGTAAAAAAATTGCATTTTTATGTTTCTAAAGAAGTTTTACAAAAATATATGCTCGACTTTCCGAGGGATATGCTCGAGTTTCAAAAAATATGCTCGACTTTCCGAGGGATATGCTCGAGTTTCAAAAAATATGCTCGACTTTTTGAGGGATATGCTCGAGTTTCAAAAAATATGCTCGACTTTCGGAGGGATATGCTTGAGTTTGAAAAAATATGCTCGACTATTCGAGACAAATGCTCGAGTTTGAAAAAATATGCTCGACTATTCGAGACAAATGCTCGAGTTTGAAAAAATATGCTCGACTTTCCGAGACAAATGCTCGAGTTTCAAAATTTATCCCCGAGTTTTCGAGACAAGCTTACTGAAGAAAAGCAGTGATACGCGTATCACTGCTTTTCTCACTTACTATTACTCTTTATCCTCTAAAGCGGCCTTCAATAGATCACCTAAACTTGTTCCAAAGTCTTCATTCTTAGCAGAGTATTTTTGAACAAGCTTACGTTCTTCATGTTTAGACACGGCTTTTTTCTTCGCTTCTGCCTTTTCTACTAAATTACAAGGGCGGCATTGGAAGTAAGCACCGGCTTTACCATTATGGATTTCCATTTTCTTGTGGCATTGCGGGCAACGACGGTTTGACAGCTTCGGATCTTTACGACGACGATAGCTGCATTCGTGATTCGAACAGACTAGGACTTTCCCTTCTTTTGTATTTCGTTCCTTTAAGAACGACTCACATTCAGGACATTTTGAGCCAGTTAAGTTATGAGCGCGGTAAGATTTATTACTGCCTTTGATTTCACTAACTAGCTTTTCTGTTTGTTGACGGATATTTTTTAAAAATTCCTTAGGACTTGCTTTTCCTTTCGAAATCAACTCTAATTGTTTCTCCCATTTTGCTGTTAAATCAGGAGACTTCAATTCATCGTTTACTAGTTCAAATAGTTGTTTCCCTTTCGCAGTCGGGATTAGCTTACCGTTTTGACGGTCAACAACCTCTGTTTCGATGATTCGTTCAATTAGATCTGCTCTTGTTGCAGGAGTACCTAATCCGAACTTTTCCATTTTTCCTAAAAGATCCGCTTCGGTAAAACGGCTAGGCGGTTCGGTTAAGCCCTTGGCAACTTGGACGGAGCGGAGTGTGTATGTTTTCCCAACGTTCCAATTAGCTTTCGTTCCTTCGCTAATGACATTTTCTTTATTTAATACCTTTTTAAAGCCAAGGTTTACGATAGTGGTTTCTCTAAGGACTAGCTGCTCTTGGCCAGCTTTTAAAGTGATTTGAGTGGTTTCGTACTCGTATTCAGGATAAAACAGGGTAAGGAATCTGCGAGTAATAAGATCGTAAACCTTCCGTTCATCCGAGTCTAATACATCAAGGCGAAGTCTCTCCTCCGTCGGGATAATGGCATGGTGATCGGTTACTTTTTCGTTATTAAAAACTTTCTTGGTCGCGACCTTGCCTTTATTTTTAATAGGCAAAAGTGTTTCTTCCTTATATCCTCCCGAGATAGCCTGTAGGCGCTCTAACATGGTTCCTTCCATATCAGTCGTTAAATAACGAGAATCTGTTCTCGGATAGGTCACTAATTTATACTGTTCATACAAACGTTGTAGCACCGTCGATGTTTTTTTAGCCGAGAAACCGAATCGTTTATTACAATCCCTTTGTAATTCTGTTAAATCATAGGGAAGGGGCTGTGTTTCTTTCTTTGGATTTTTCTTAATGTTCTCTACTATAGCGTCCGAGTTCTCAAGTTGTTCCTTAACTCGATTAACCGTTTCTTGATCAAAAATTCTTTTTTCGCCATTCTTTTCCCAGTCTGCTTCACTAGAGCCAATTGGAACCTTTATGGTCCAATATTCTTTCGGTACAAACTTCTGTATTTCGCTTTCTTTTTCTAAAATAAGAGCCAGAGTAGGTGTTTGCACACGACCAGCAGATAGTGGGTCATTGTATTTTGTTGTTAAAGCTCTTGTCACATTTAAACCAATAAGCCAATCTGCCTCAGCACGACAAACAGCGGATTGGTAAAGGTTTTCGAAGTCTTGTCCTGGCTTTAGCTGTTTAAACCCATCTTTAATGGCTTTATCTGTATAAGAAGAAATCCAAAGACGTTTAAGAGGCTTTCTCCACTTTATTTTTTCTAAAATCCATCGAGCAACGAGTTCACCTTCACGCCCAGCATCAGTTGCAATGATGATTTCTTTAATATCATTGCGTTTTGCTAGACTTTCAATAGCTCGAAATTGATGATGAGTCTGCTTCATAATATTTAAACCCATTCGTTCGGGGATTATCGGAAGATCCTCTAAGTTCCATGTTTTATATTTCGTATCATATTGCTCAGGCATTTTTAATTCAACTAAGTGCCCAAGTGCCCAAGTAACAATATATTGGCTGCCTTCAATATAGCTCTTTGATTGTTGTTTACATCCAAGAACACGTGCAAGCTCTCTTGCTACACTCGGCTTTTCTGCAAGAATAAGTGATTTCATAAAACAAACTCCTTTCAAGGACGAAATACCTCATTTTCGTCCGAGTTACACTAAACAGTATACCTTAGAATGTCATTTTCAAGTACCTTATTGACAGAAATGGAAGCACGAGCATAGAATAAAGGTAAATATCGTTATTTTTTGAAAATTTAAACCCTTCTTGAAAGAAGAGGATAATATGATACATCTTAAACGGATCAAAAAATTAAAAATCGTACTCGGGAGCCTGGATTAATCAATCCAGGCTCTTTCTTTATTTTATTAAAGTGGTAGAGGAGAGAGATAGATGGTTGAATTAAAAGGTTATGGACTAACACTAAACATGATAAAAGAGATTCTGGCTCGAAATTTACCTGTCAAGGCATCGGAAGCAAGCTTGGCAGCAGTTCAAAAAAGTAGGATGGCCGTCGAAAAAATCGTTACAGAAGGAAAGATCGTCTACGGAATCAACACAGGATTTGGTAAATTCAGTGATGTTCGTATTAATCAAAATGATGTACGAGAGCTGCAAATCAATCTCATTCGATCCCATGCTTGCGGGGTAGGGGAGCCGTTTCCAAAAGTAGTATCAAAAGTAATGCTTCTATTACGAGCGAATGCCTTATTAAAAGGGTTTTCTGGTATCCGTCCAGTTGTTGTGGAGAGGTTGTTAGAATATTTTAATAAAGATATTATTCCCGTTATTCCTCAGCAAGGTTCATTGGGGGCTAGCGGTGACTTGGCGCCATTATCGCATTTAGTTCTTCCAATCGTCGGAGAAGGAGAAGTTTTTTATAAAGAAAAAAGAATGCTGGCCCAGGAAGCTTTATTTTTAGAAGGAATAACACCGTTAACATTGGAAGCAAAAGAGGGATTGGCGCTTATTAATGGAACACAGGCAATGACCGCGATGGGGGTCGTTGGTTATTTAGAGGCTGAAAACTTAGCTTATCAAGCTGAGCTTATTGCGTCTCTTTCGTTAGAAAGTCATAAGGGTATTATGGATGCATTTGCAGAGGAAATTCATATTGCAAGGGGATATCACCAGCAGGTAGAAACAGCAGCAAGAATTCGTGACTATTTGAAGGATAGTCAATTGACGACACGACAAGGGGAAGTGCGAGTACAGGATGCTTATTCGTTAAGATGTATCCCACAAGTTCATGGCGCTTCTTGGCAAGCGTTGGATTATGTGAAAGAGAAGTTAGAAATTGAAATGAATGCGGCGACAGATAATCCATTAATTTTCCATGAAGGAGATATGGTGGTATCAGGTGGGAATTTCCATGGCCAACCAATTGCTTTTGCGATGGATTTTATGAAAATTGCTGTTGCAGAGCTTGCCAATATTTCAGAACGTCGAATCGAGCGCTTAGTGAATCCTCAATTAAATGATTTACCAGCGTTTTTAAGCCCGGAACCTGGTCTGCAGTCTGGTGCAATGATATTACAATATAGTGCTGCTTCTCTCGTGTCTGAAAATAAAACATTGGCACATCCGGCTAGTGTAGATTCCATACCGTCCTCTGCCAATCAAGAAGATCATGTGAGTATGGGTACAATAGGCTCTAGGCATGCTTACCAAATCATACAGAATGCCAGAAGAGTCCTAGCTATTGAGTTATTCTGTGCGTTACAGGCATTAGAATTCAGAGGGATTCATCTTATGGCAACGGCCACAAGATCCTTATATGAAAAATCACGTGAAATTGTGCCTTCCATTATAAAAGATAGAATTTTTTCTACAGATATTGAAAAATTAGCGGACTGGTTGAAAAACAAATCGGTAGAAGACATGATTATGGTACCACCTACTAAACAAGAGACAAATTGATACAGGGAACCAATTAAAGGGATAAACTTGTCGTTTATCCCATTTGTTATTATTCTGTTTTTTCTCTGCGATTTTTAAAAGCTTCTTGAACAACAATAAACTCTTCGTCCTCAAGGCTTTGTTTTGCATGTTGTTCAACCATAGCGCCAGCTTCTGGAAGAGGTCCTGGATGACCTTTCTTTTGATGTTCAAAATGTTTTCCACGAGCCATTTACATCCACTCCTTTCACTTTGACAAAGATAGGTTTCCCTAATATAGGAGGAGTATGTAAATGAAACACTGAAGAACATAAATCCTTGATTAAGTAACCATTTTTCTTCCAACATAGTTTATAATATACATATAGGGTAATCGATAATGTCCGAGGGAGAGGGTTTAGGATGGATTTTTTTACGATTATAGCTGAGCAACAAATAAAAAAGGCCTATGAAGATGGAGAGTTTGACAATCTTCCAGGCTTAGGTAAACCGATGAACTTAGAGGATTTATCAGGAGTTCCAGAAGACCTTCGCATGGCTTATCGTTTGATGAAAAATGCAGGATTTTCTCCTGAAGAAAATAAACTTAAACAAGAAATGCTCTCCATAGAAAATTTAATAAGAAATTGTGAAGACCCAGACGAAAAACAAAAGCATCAAAAGAACCTAAATGAAAAGCTGCTTCGATTTAATCAAGTCATGTCCAAAAGAGGCGCTAAAACCAACTCATCCCTCTTTAAAAACTACGAACAAAAAATAGATAAAAAATTTTTTTAAATATAAGGCTCTGTTAAAGATTATTTTAAATTTTGAGAAACGGTTGATTGGAGTGGAAGCCGCTTGACTCCTGGGGGATTAGCGTTACAGGCGAGAACCCACAGGAGCATAAGCGACGAGGAGGCTCGACGAACGCCCTCCGGAAAGCAAGCGGCTGGAACGGAAATCAACAACAACTAAGATTAACAAATCTCACATATCCAAAAAGTACTCTTTTAAAGACTATTTCCACATAGTCTTTTTTTCTTTCTACGAAATCCTCTCAAATTTCTAAAGAAAACTAAAAAATTGTCGAAATAAAAGATAAGAATTAATTTCTGAATCGATTAATCAAAGTTTGAGATAAGATAGGTGAACGGTTATATGGACAAAACGTCGATTATAGGTGTCATATTAGGATTAATAGCAGTTGGTGTAGGGATGTTTTTAAAAGGGGTAAGCCCATCGCAGCTAGTCAACCCTGCAGCCATTCTCATCATCCTATTAGGTACTGTTGCAGCAGTAACCATTGCATTTCCTACAAATGAATTAAAGAAAGTTCCAAATCTATTTGGAATTATTTTTAAAGAACAAAAATTAATGTCTTCAGTAGAATTGATTCGTATGTTTTCTGATTGGGCACAACTGGCACGAAAAGAAGGTTTATTGGCACTTGAAGCTAGAACAAATGAAGTGGATGATGCCTTTTTACGAAATGGTTTAACTTTGGCTGTAGATGGTCAAAGTGCTGATTACATCCGGGATGTTCTATCTGAGGAAATTGAAGCGATGGAGGAGCGTCACCAAGGTGGAGCTGCTATATTTACTCAAGCTGGTACGTATGCACCGACTCTTGGAGTATTAGGGGCGGTAGTAGGATTAATTGCTGCATTAGGTTACATGAATGATATAGAAGCTTTAGGTCATGCTATCTCGGCTGCATTCGTTGCTACGTTAATGGGGATTTTTACTGGTTATGTGTTATGGCATCCTTTTGCCAATAAATTAAAAAGAAAATCAAAGCAAGAAGTGAAACAAAAGCAGATGATGATTGAAGGAATTCTTTCCATTTTAGAAGGAGAGGCTCCGAGGGTTATTGAACAAAAGCTTGCATCTTATCTTCCAGCAGGAGAGCGCAAAGCATTCCTGAATGAAAGTGTTGTGAAGCAGGATGAGTAGGAGAAAGAAAAAGCATCATCATGAAGATCATGTGGATGAATCCTGGCTTATCCCATATGCAGATTTATTGACTCTGTTACTTGCATTATTTATTGTATTGTTCTCAATGAGCTCGATTGATGCACAAAAGTTTAATGCTTTTTCCAAAGCGTTTAATCAAATTTTTGCTGGTGGTACAGGCGTTTTAGATTTCGAAGCCCCTATGCCTCAGAGCGAAAATGATACAAAGGTGAACCCGAAAGAGGAACCTAAACAGGAAGACATCGATAAGGACCAACAGGAACTACAGGACTTGCAAAAGAAGGTTAATACGTATATTCATAATAAAAAGCTTGAAGCGAAATTAGGCACCAAATTAACGGATGAAGGTTTGCTTGTTACAATACGAGATAATGTGTTATTTGATTCTGGTAAAGCAGAGGTCCGCAATGTCGATTTAAATATTGCGACAGAAATCTCAGGACTACTTGTTATGGATCCTCCTCGAAATATCATCATCAGTGGACACACAGATAATGTTCCGATTCGTAATGCAAATTTTGAATCAAACTGGGAATTAAGCGTTATGAGGGCTGTTAATTTCATGAAGATTGTCCTAAGAAACGATAAACTGGATCCACGTTGGTTTAGTGCAAAAGGATTTGGAGAATTCCAACCAGTAGCATCAAATAACACCAAAGAAGGTAAAGCGAGAAATAGACGGGTTGAAATTCTCATACTTCCAAGATTCCAAGACTAAACAAGGTTTAGTCTTCTTCTTTTTTCGGAACTGGTTTACACATTCTATCAATGAAGAATCCAAATAGCCCTAAAAAAGTAATAGGAATGGCATAATTCAAAATGTGAAGTATCGTCAATTCGTTCACCTCATTTATTAGTGGATTACCCCTATCTTCGTATTAATAAATATTATATGTTAAAATTCAGAAAATAAATAATATTTAGATTAGTTATTTTTAAAATTATTTAGAAGGAAACCGACATCTTTTGACGAATTACTAGAGTAGAGAAAGCGTTTGCACAAATTCTTTATTAAGGACTGAGAGTCATGGAAAAACAAGTATTAATAAAGATGTTAAAATTAGTCAAATCAAACCCGCAAATATCCAATTTGGAACTATCACAAAAGTTAAATGTAATTCTAGAAGACGTTGAAAAAGGTCTCTTAGAATTAAAAGAAAGCGGAGATATTATAGGAAGATCCTTTATTTTTCCAAAAAAGACTCAAGTTCTTTGTATTGGTGGAGCTAATATAGATCGGAAAATTCAAGTATTGGAAGGGTTAGAATATGGGACTTCTAATCCATCGAACAGTACTATTTCCTGTGGTGGTGTAGCTAGGAATATTGCTGAAAACCTTGGCAGAATCAATTGCCAAACCTCTTTACTTAGTTTTGTCGGAGGGGATCATGAAGGGGAATGGCTTTTGAATCAGACAAAGAGATTTGTCGATATTACACCAACTGAAGTTATTCCACAAATGTCAACGGGAACGTACACAGCAGTTTTAAATGAAGAAGGGGAAATGATTGTCGCTTTAGCTGATATGGTTTTATACGATTCCATACAGCGGTCCCTTATTGAAAAAAAGTGGGGAATCATAAGAGAATCCGAAATGGTCTTATTAGACACCAATTTACCTTCCGATATTCTTTCCTATATCATCAAACGTTGTCAAAAGGAAAATATACCATTAAGTATTGTTCCTGTATCCGCCCCAAAAGTAAAAAAGCTTCCTCATCAACTTGATGGAGTGACATGGTTAATTGCTAATCAGTCTGAGGCTGAAGCCCTTGCGGATTTCCCTATTCAAAGTGATGGAGACTATTTTCGCGCAGCCGAATTAATTTTGAAAAAAGGTGTAGAAAGAGTCGTTATTACGAGGGGAGATAAAGGTCTTATTTATTTCACAAAAAATGGAGAAGCCAGTGTCATTCTACCACCTGAGATACAAGTAGATGATGTAACAGGGGCAGGCGATTCATTAGTAGCGGGAATCCTATACGGCTATTTAAAGGGAGTTAACACAGAAGATGCTTGTAAAATAGGGATGTCATGTTCTATTATCACCCTTCAATCCTACGAAACAGTCAATCCTGAATTAAGTAAACAAAAGCTCCAAGAAACTTATCAGAAATATTTTAATTAGGCTCTTTTCTGCAACTTTGTTGATTTAAACTGAAAAGTCCTCATATGCTGTGCACCCCAAAAGTTGGACCAAGTAATTTCTAACTTTGGGGGTGTTTTTTTGTGGTCAAATAAATATCTCACATTGTTTGGAAAATAATTGTTAAAAATTCGACGGAATTAGAAGTAATTTTACCTAGAAAGTAAGTAGATTAGAGGTTTAATTTTTAGAAAATTCTATAAAGTAGAATTAATTGTCACTATTTGTTGGAAAAAGGTGGTATTTTATTGGACGTTCCTGACAAGAAACAACACCCTACTAAAAAAGAACTAGATATAATAGGGTAAAACTATTACTTAAGTAACAATCAGAAAAGGGCTAACTTATTGAAAGATAGGGGCGCAAAGTTGCAGATCTAAGGTAATGAGTACTAAGCATTACGATGATGGCTGGGCTGCCTGAGATACAGATAGATGTATTTTGGGGGAGATAAGGTGAGTAGAAAACTGGACTGCGTAAATGAATTAGACAAAGAATGGCTTCAATTAATTTTAGAAGCAAAAAGTATGGGAATGGATTTGAACACAATCAGAGATTTTCTCCATGTAAATTCAGTGAAAGAGCTAGTTGTAGAAAAATAACCCCAAAAAAGTATTTCTTCGTGTAGAAGAAATACTTTTTTATTGTAGAGATTTATAAATTTAGCATTAAACGAAGTTTTCGTAATCCAGCTCCAGCGCTTTTTGTTCTTTATTCATCATCTTTTTGTTTTAATTTCCATTTATTAAATTCCAAAAATTCACGGAATTGATCTTTTGATATTCCAGAACCCATCGCTTCTTGTACTAAAGTTAGCCAATCTGAATCTAGATCATCCTTGTTAATAGGGTCATTAATTATATGATCAACTGAGACCCCCAAGACAACCGATATTTTTTCTAAGAATTGTATAGAAGGATTTGTTTGAAGATTTCGCTCTAGAGAACTAAGATAAGACTTAGCCACTCCAGCCTTTTCGGCCAACTCCGAAAGTGACATTCTTTTCTCTAAACGAAGCTGTTTAACACGTTCACCAATCATTTTATTATTCACTTCACTTTTGTTTACTTTTTATTTAGTATATCAAAAAATAATTAGAAGTTCCATATAAAGAACGTATTTTTACGTAAATTCATAAAATGGACCTACTCCAAATTATTCTAATGTTATTGAAAACCTTATATGAGGAAAGTTCCTTCATAAATGAGTGTTTCTTCCTTTTTCTATTTTTAAAAAAAGGGTAAAATGAAAGATAACATCTATGCTTAGTAGGTACACTTCAGGAAAGAAGGGGAAATACTTGATTATCTTAAAATCACCACGTGAAATTGAAAAGATGAAGGAAGCAGGAAAAATTCTTGCTGCTTGCCATAGAGAAATTGCCAAATTAATTAAACCAGGAGTCATGACTTGGGAGATTGATGAGTTTGTTGAACAATTTTTAAAAAAGCACGGTGCAACTCCTGAACAAAAGGGATATAAAGGATATGAATACGCAACATGCGCAAGTATCAACGATGAGGTTTGTCATGGATTTCCACGGAAAACTCCTTTACAAGAAGGGGATATTGTGACGATTGATATGGTTGTCAACTTAAATGGAGCTTTAGCAGATTCTGCATGGTCCTATCCAGTTGGAAAAGTCTCAGACGAAACCAAAAGGCTATTGGAAGTGACTAAGGAATCATTATATCGTGCTATTGAAGTCGCACAACCAGGTAATCGAATTGGAGATATAGGGCATGCAATCCAATCGTATGTAGAGGCGGAAGGTTTTTCGGTTGTTCGAAATTTTATTGGTCATGGAATTGGTGCCACTATTCATGAAAAACCAGATGTTCCTCACTTTGGGTTACCGGGAAAAGGAGCCCGCTTAAAAGAAGGAATGGTTTTTACAATTGAACCGATGGTGAATGTTGGAGAATATCATACGAAAATGGATCTAAATGGCTGGACCGCTCGAACCATCGACGGAAAGTATTCTGCGCAATATGAGCATACCATAGCGATTACTAGTGAAGGTCCGATTATTTTGACAGACCAAGAAATGAGATAGCAACTAGGAAAATAAAGAAGAGGGTACGCATGAGATTAATTACGATAGATGACTATAATTCGAAAACAATGCAGCTGGCTCGACCTGTTTTTGACAAACATAAGCGGGTCCTTTTAGCAGCTGGTAGAAGCATTCACCCAACTTATTTAGAAAAATTAAAACAGATGGATATCCATTATCTCTTTATTGAGGATGCGGTATCATTTGGAATTACCATGGATGAAGTTTTGGATATGCCTACTTGGATAGATGCAATAGGAGTTATTCAACAAGCATCTCAGTCGATAGAAAAGAAACAGGAATTTCCCATTAGAGAAATTCAAAAGCTTGCTGGGAGAATCGTGGAAGAAACCATCAAGCGTAAGGCGATCGTGTTAATCCCGACCTCTTATTTGGAGGAAGAATTAAGGTTATATGCCCATTCTGTAAACGTGGCATTACTAACGATTCAATTAGCTAAAATGAGAACCTTAACACCCGTTCAATTGAGAGATTTAGCAGTTGGAGCACTCCTGCATGACATTGGGAAAGCCATAACGAAAGATTATGAGCAACATCCAAGTGCAGGCTTTGATTTTTTAAGAAAACACAGAGAAGTGAGCTTGCTATCAGCGCATGTGTGCTACCAGCATCATGAAAGATTTGATGGTAAAGGATTTCCAAGAGGATTAAAGGAAGAACAGGTTCATGAATTTGCACAAATTTGTGCGATTGCTAATGGTTATGAAAATGCTCTTTCGAAAGATAAAATGGCTCCGCATCAAGCGATAGAATGGATGATGACCAAAAATGGTTCTGAATTTAGTTTAGAATTGGTGCAATTATTCGTTCAAGGGGTACCAATGTATACACCAGGGAGCAGGGTGGTATTAAATAATGGGAGAGCAGCTATTGTAACAAAAGTGGTTGCCAATCTTCAACGACCGATTGTCCGCTATTTGGATAATCAGGAGGAAGTCTCCCTATCGGATAATCATACACTACTGATTGCTGAAGTGATAAAAAATGAAGGGTCTGCCCAGTAGGAAACCATTCCCCGAATAAAGGTCTTCATAAAAGTACCTTTTTTCGGGGCATCGTTTATAGTGGGCACACCCTTTTTTAATAGCGCTTTTCTTATTTTTTTAAGCTACCTAATTCTTCAACGATGGCTTGCATTTCATTTGGACTGAATGAATTTTTTTTCATTACCAATTCATATATATCTTTCAGTTCTTCATACATCTCTTCATTAAAATGAGAAGGCTTGATTGCACCAAAGTTTAGAACCCGTAACTTTTCTTTTATTTTTTCGATCATGTATTCAACATTTTCAACTGACTTTTGAGTTAAGTCCACTTTGCCCATACCCCCTAAGATTACTATCTCACAATCTTTTCATTTTTAAAAACAATTGTCAATATTAAGCTTATTAAAGCTTGTCTATAATATTCATGTTTGTTAAGTTTTGGTATAACTTAAATAGGGAATGATTAATTATCACGAGTGACTAAACTAAGGCTAGAAGGAGAGTTAGAAAATGGGGAATACCAATAAGTTCTGGAAAGGTATGGTTGCAGGGGCTGTTGCAGGAGCAGCTCTTAGTTTATTAGACAGAGAAACAAGACAGGCTGTTGGAGAAAAGTGCAGTAAGGCTAGTAAAAGTATTTCTTATGTACTTACACATCCTAAAGAAATAGCTACAAATATAAAAGAAAAGACTAATGAATGGAAATCAACGGTACAGCAAATGAATGAAGACTTTACCTATATTATGGACAAAATTGAAGAAGTTAGGGAACTAACTCCTGAAGTAACTGAAATGGTGAAGGAAACAAAGGAAGCATTCTACAAAGGTAACAAAGAGGAAGATTCCATAGAATAATCAAGGTGAGGTGATTGGGTGAGAGGTATAAGTAAATCGATCGTACTGGATTTATGGCATCGGATGGAGGAAGATGATGTTTCTGGCCTGGCAGCACAGTTAGCCTATTTTTTCTTACTATCTCTTTTTCCATTATTAATCGTGGTCGTGACTTTATTACCGTACCTACAAATATCTGGTCTCGATATCCTTGGATTATTTCGAGATTTTGCTCCCGGGGAAACCATCAATCTTATCGAATCCAATCTTGAGGAAATTATGGCCCATCAAAATGGTAAGTTACTCAGCTTTGGGGTTATAGGGACACTTTGGTCTGCTTCCAATGGTATTAATGCCATCGTCCGATCGTTTAATAAGGCGTATGACGTTAAGGAGACAAGATCCTTTGTAAAAGCAAGAGGTATGGCGATTCTGTTTACTTTTGCCATGATTGGTGTATTTATTGTCGCTTTGTTATTACCAGTGTTCGGGAAAGAAATTGGCCTATTTTTGTTTTCGGAGTTCGGTTTATCTAATGAGTTTTTAATTATTTGGAATACGGTAAGATGGCTAGTTAGTTTGGTTGTATTATTTATCTTCTTTACCGTTCTGTATTGGATGGCACCCAATAAGAAAATTAAATGTGTCAGTGTGATACGAGGGGCTATCTTTACCACAATAGGATGGATTGTTGTATCTTGGGCATTCTCCTATTATGTGGGGAACTTTGGTAATTATTCAGCCACATATGGAAGTATTGGAGCCATTATCGTTCTCATGATATGGTTTTACTTAACTGGATTTATTATTATTATCGGCGGAGAAATTAACGCCTACTACAGCAAAAAAGTCGGCTGTTAATAAAAAAAACTGCCTCTAATTACCTCCTATATAACCGCTCAAATAGACCAAAATAATAACGAGCGAAAAGAAAAACTCTTTTCCACATTAACGCACTGGGGGTCTGACCCCCAATGAGTTAATGCGTTAAAGCGGCGGGGGTCAGACCCCCGGTGCTTTAAAGCGTTACATTATATTTTGGAGGTAGGTTGACGATGACGAAGCATACGAAGAAGGATGGCAGCACGAAACAAAAATCAAAGGGTGCTAAAGGGAACAAAACATCTTCCTCCGCTAACGGATCAAACAGCTATCACTAATTTAAAAAGGGTGACTCTTCTATCGAGAGTCACCCTTTTTAAAAACCGAGCATATTCCCTTATCTTAGTAAACGAAGACTATTTAAAATAACTAAAATCGTACTGCCTTCATGTCCGATAACTCCATATGGTAAATCCAATATTTGAATGAAGTTGGAAGCAATAAGTAACATAATAACAACTAAGGAGAAGACAATATTTTGCTTAATAATCTTATTCATTCTCTTAGATAGGCGGATGGCTTCTGCGATTCTTGGCAGGTCATTTTTCATTAATACGACGTCTGCCGTTTCTAGGGCGACATCTGTTCCTTCTCCCATCGCAATGCCGACGTTTGCAGTGGCGAGGGCAGGTGCATCATTGATTCCATCCCCAACCATTGCAACGGTCTGAAAACGTTCCTTCAGTTTTTTTACTTGGTCCACTTTTTCTTCAGGTAAACACTCTGCAACATATTCATCTACCTTACTTTCTGATGCAATCACTCTTGCTGTTTTTTCACTGTCACCCGTCAGCATGACGGAAAAAACACCTAGTTCATTAAGCTCCTTGATTGCCTTGCTGCTTTCTTCTCTCACTACATCTTTCAAAGCGATGAATCCAAGAACTTTATTATTCTTTTGGATATACACCATCGTCTTGCCTTCACTTGCTAATTGGCTTGAGGTTTCTACTATTTCTGGTGCGGATTCCAAGCCATTTATAAAATCAGCCTTCCCAATTCTCCATTCTTCATGATGGACGATGGCTCTGACACCCTTTCCAGCAATATCTTCAATCGTTTCCGGGTGAAGCAGCTCTTTGTTTAATTCTCTCTTAACATACGAAACAATGGACTGTGCCAGCGGATGATTAGAGTGATTTTCAATGGATGCAACCGTTAATAATAAAGGATCTCTTTCGTTTCCATTTGCAAAAAATACATCTGTTACAACGGGTTTCCCTTTCGTTAACGTACCGGTTTTATCAAATGCAATCGCCTTTAAGTGGCTTAAATTTTCGAGGTGGACGCCTCCTTTAAAAAGAATTCCATGGCGTGCCCCGTTTGATATGGCTGATAAGGTTGCTGGCATAATAGATGCCACTAAAGCACAAGGAGAAGCAACCACCAACAAAATCATTGCACGATAAAAGGTTTCAGTCCAGCCCCAGCCGAGTAGATAATGGGGAAGGAACATCATTAAAGTAACGACAAGCAAGATCACTTTCACGTAGGTACCTTCGAATTTTTCAATAAAAAGCTGTGAGGGTGATTTCTCACTTTGTGCATTTTGAACAAGCTGGATAATTTTATGAAAAAGGGTTTCATTATTTGGTTTTGTAATTTCAACTGTAATCGATCCAGTTAAATTTACCGTCCCTGCAAAAACAACATCTTCAATGTTTTTTGTAACTGGAATGGATTCACCTGTAATGGCAGCCTCATCAAGGTTCGAAATTCCCTTAATGATTTTACCGTCTGAAGGAACACGTTCTCCCGGCTTAATGAGTATCTGATCTCCAATACTTAATTTGGAAACATGAACCTTTTCTTCGATCCCGTTGCGAAGGAGAAGAGCCTCCTCTGGCTGAAGGTTCATTAAAGAAGATATCTCCTTATAGCTTTTGTTCATCGTGTAGGTTTCAAGCGCGCCACTTACAGCAAAAATAAAAATCAGTATGGCACCTTCCGTCCAATATCCAATAATCGCCGAGCCAATGGCGGCAAAAATCATCAACATTTCTACATTTAATTCTTTATTTTCAATCGTTTCCTCGATACCTTCTTTCGCCTTAGCAAATCCACCGATGATAAAAGAAAGAACGTAGAGAGGGATTGCAATAGCAGACCTTTCTTGCAGTTCTAATAACCAGCCAGCAAGAATTAAAATCCCGCAAATGGCAGCTGCAATTAATTCCGCATGTGGCATCCATTTTTGTAGAAGGCCTGTTTCTTCGGTTTTTGATTTCGTCATAGCAAACTCAGTCATTTTCCATTCACCCCATTTTCCTTTTTTTAAAAAAACCCTTTTTTAATTGAGAAAAAGAATCACAATCAATACCCTTAAAAAACACGAAAGCTGCCATCCCAAGGATGACAGCAGTAAAAGCTCAAGAAACAATATTTGTACTTATTATATTCTTATCATATCATATAGTTTATGGCCTTGAAAAGAAATTGCTACAAAGAGTAGGAGTTAAAAATATGAACGCACAACGATTTTACACCCATCCTTTGGGGATCATTATTTCGGCTACAGCTGCCACCTTTTTATGGGGAAGTGCTTTTCCGTTTATCAAATTAAGTTATTCAAGCTTACAAATTCATCCGAACGAAATTGGTGAGCAAATGATATTTGCCGGATATCGCTTCTTTTTAGCTGGACTATTCATTTTTATCTTTTTCTCATTGTTAAAAAAGAATATGATATTTCAAAAAAGAACCTTCTTTCCTGTATTAAAAATAAGTCTCTTCCAAACTTTTTTTCAATACGTATTGTTTTATATTGGTTTAAGCTATTCTACTGGAATTCAAGGCTCCATTATTGCGGGGACAACTTCGTTTTTTCAAATCCTATTAGCTCATTTTATGTATAAAAATGATCGAATCAACATGGTAAAAACCATTGGACTGCTACTTGGATTTGGGGGGGTTATCCTTGCTAACCTTCCGAAAGGAGAATTGACGATTAACTTTGGATGGGGTGAGCTTTTATTAATGCTTGCCATGTTATCAGGTGCCTTTGGAAATATCCTCGCTAGGAATGGGAGTAAAGAGATGGAGGTAGGGTATCTGACGGCCTATCAAATGGTTTTCGGTTCCCTTGGTTTGCTTTTAGTTGGAAGCTTTACATCAAAGCTTTTTCCGTTTCACTTTAACGGTTCAGCGATTTGGATGCTTCTGTATTTGGCGTTTTTATCTGCGGCAGGATTTATCCTCTGGAATAATGTCATGAAATATAATCAGGTCGGACTAGTCTCCCTTTATATGTTCCTAGTACCGGTATTTGGAGTCATTCTATCTTCCTTTTTACTTGGAGAAGAGGTTTACTTCATTGTGATGATTGGATTAATTCTTGTAGTGTCTGGGATTGTAATCGTGAACCGACCAAGGAAAGTTAGACAGGAAGCTTAATTAGAAAAAGCCTTCACATAATGAGTGAAGGCTTTTTCGATGTGGTGGAGCTGGTAATATTTTGCATTTTTGTGACAAAGTTAGTAATATCCTGAATTTAGTCGATATATTGAAAGATTAGTCAGATAAACCTGTGAAAAAGTCTGAAATATTCTCATTTTAGTCAGATATCTTTTCGGAATTAAGATTTTCCTCTTAATTTATAAGGGAGATTTCTAAAAAATAGGGGCAGCCGTACAATTTTTTATTGATATTCCCCTTTTACTTCCGGTAATTCCTTATAAATATGATTATTCTTTAACACTTTAACGATATCATCTACTAATTGAGTCATTTGTTTACCGTCTTCACTAGAATCACAGCGATTCCATTCAAATTCCCTCATACCTTGATTAATCCATACCGTAAGTTTGTAGCTTGTTAACGGTTCCGCCTGGCAGCTAGTTGAAACTTCCTTTTCACTTAAGTAGCCAGCTAATACGATTAACTTATAAATCTCCTGTAACTCTGAATCGGTAAATTGAAAATCACTTACGGCTACCATCTCGCCATTTTGAAGGTCTTTCTTTAATTCCATCGCTTTCGTATCAATCACATTTTTTCGATCAACACCGTATTCCAGACGGAAACCGAAGTAATCTTGCGCTTCCAAGTTATAATCAATACTGATGAGCGGATGATTCCCTTTTTGTTCTTCTAGTTCACAATCTATCAACATATATTCTAAAGTTTTATTAGTTTCGTTTCTTTCGATATTTTGACAGGTATAAGTCGTTCTTTCTTTTGGTCCAAACTCATCCTCAGTAGTATCATTTGTAATAGATAGTTGTTTTCCATCAAAAATGACTTCATCGTAGATGGGGTCACCTTCGATCGTGTAATGGGTAACCCGAATCTCGTCTGTTTCTCCATTTTTCAAATGTTGCATAAAAACATCTAGGCGTTCCAGATTTTTTACATTACCGTGGATATCAATGATGTCATTAGAGGTTATGGTTGAACCGGTCTTCTCAGGCCCGTCTGAAATTATATTTGTACCACAACCGGCTAACAACAATAAAGATGAAACGATTATAGTGAAATTTTTAAAAATCATAGGGATTAACACTTCCTTTCAACCAATAAGACGAAAGAGAGGTGAAATGGTTTCAAAACTTAAGTCTAACTTTAAAAAAGTCTAAAAAAAACCTCCGAAGGTTTCGAAGGCAATAAATCAATGATTTACTGATACTAAAGATTTCTCTCGAACAAATAAAACGATTAAAAAAATGATAAAAAATAAGGTGCTGATAATTTGAAAGAAACTAATTTCTGCAAAGAACTGTATAAATAGTCCGCCAATAAACGGCCCTGCTAAGCTCCCAAAACTGAAAAAGATGCCACATAATAAATTTCCAGTAGGTAAAAGATTTTTAGGCATTAAGTCTGCCATATAAGAGATACCAAGAGAAAAGGTGGAACCTACAAACATTCCTGCCATAAATAAGCAAAGTAGTAGACCAACATACGATTCTTCTACAAAACTTGCTGTAGTAAAACTAATAAATCCGAGAAATAATATCAGAATCAATATGTTCCGTCTTCCAAATTTATCACTAAGTATTCCAAGAGGTAACTGGAAAACGATTGCTCCTATCGCGAAAGCGGCTAATAGAATCGAGACACTGTTAACATTCAGGCCTATCCTTAAAGCATATACAGGAAAGCTGCCGTTTAGAGAGGACTCTAAAAATCCATAGCACAGCGGTGGTAAAAAGGAAACCCATGCATACTTCCAGGCTTGTGAAAATCTTTTTAATGTATCAAAAAAGGAATTTAATCGTATATCCTCTTCAGGAAATTCATTTTTTAAACTAAATAAAAATACCCATCCAACTAAGCATAATACGGTAGAAATGATGAATGGAAGAGCTTCATGAATATTGATTAGCGGAGTCATAAGCGGTCCAGCTGCAAATCCGATTCCAAAGAAAAGCCCGTAGAGTGATAAATTCCGTCCTCTCCGATTTTCTGGAGAAAAGGAAGTAATCCAAGTTTGAGTACCAAAATGCAAAGAATGATCGCCAATTCCAATTAGGAGACGAAGGATAAACCAAAACCAGAAGGATTTCCATAAAGGGAAAAGAGCGAGTGAAATAACAACGAGTAATCCGCCTAAAATAATGATGGGTTTATAACCAAATCTTCTGAGCGGTTGCTCCATAAATGGTGATGCTAACAGAATTCCTATGTATAAAGCTGTTGCATTTAACCCGTTAAGAGATGAAGACAGACCATTATTTTCAAAAATAATCGCTATGAGAGGTAGTAGCATTCCTTGGCTGAATCCTGATATGGCTACTATACTAACTAATATCCAAAATCGGTAACTAGATTGTGTATTCATAATAATTCTCCTAAAAAGCATTAATCTTAATGATGGTAGCGATTATTGGAGAATATTGCAAGATTTTTTACTTTTATAATCCTAAAAAATAGTGTAATCTCACTTGATAATGGGTATTATTGGAATAAAATGGACTTATGATGCTCAATACATTTTTTAAAGGAGAACGTTGAATGGCGAATAAAATTTTTATGATTATGACATTTGTTGGGGTCCCTTTATCGGTGGTAGGTTCACTGATGCATTGGCCGAGTACGATACTATTTGTAATTTATTGTTTAACCATTATTGCGCTGGCCAGCTTTATGGGAAGAGCAACTGAAAGCTTGGCTATTGTGGCTGGGCCAAGAATTGGTGGGTTATTAAATGCTACCTTTGGTAATGCAGTGGAGCTGATTATCTCCATCTTTGCCCTCCAAGCAGGACTAGTGGAAGTGGTTCTCGCATCGATAACGGGTTCTGTTTTAGGAAATCTTTTATTAGTTGCTGGTCTTTCATTTTTTGTTGGTGGATTAAAATATAAACGCCAGAATTTTAATGTTTATGATGCGAGGCATAATTCAGGATTACTCATGTTTGCGATTATTGTTGCCTTTGTCATTCCCGAAGTTTTTTCTATCAATATGAATGAACATAAAACAATTAATTTAAGCATTGGAATCTCGGTGATTTTAATTGCTTTATACTTAGCGGCATTATTCTTCAAATTGGTATCCCATCGAGGTGTTTACCAAAATGAATCATCCGAAAATCAAGAACACCATGAAGAACCAGAATGGTCAAAAGGGAAGGCGCTTACTATTTTAGCGGTAGCTACTTTAGCAGTTGCTTATGTATCGGAAAATTTAGTTCATACGTTTGAAGTCGTAGCGGAATCGTTTGGTTGGACGGAATTATTTATCGGGGTTATTATTGTTGCCATTGTAGGGAATGCGGCTGAACATGCATCAGCCATTTTAATGGCTTATAAAAATAAAATGGATATTGCAGTAGAGATAGCGGTTGGGTCAACATTACAAATTGCCATGTTTGTTGCCCCTTTATTGGTGATTATTTCACTATTCTTTCCAACTTCAATGCCTCTCGTTTTTTCTTGGCCTGAGTTAGTCGCTATGGTATCAGCTGTCTTAGTTACTGTCATTATTTCAAATGATGGGGAAACAAACTGGTTTGAAGGGCTCACTTTATTAGCGGCTTACTTTATAATGGGGATTGGATTTTATTTGTTGTAAAATATTTACAAATTATAAAAGAAGTATTGAAAAATAAAAGACTCTGTGCCTAAATAAGGTACAGAGTCTTTTTTAATCTAGTTTAAGTATGTCACGTTCATTTTATGTTACAAAAGGAATAACTATATTTACTAAAGGTCCATTTCATCATTCGCTTACTAATTTGGAGACCGATCACCAACTTTCATGTTTTGTTTTATTTCAAACACGATTGTTGAATTGTTATCAAATTAGATTCCCAACCTCCCTACATTTTTTTCATGAGCGAATGCTTTCGGCCCTCCTTTTGTAGAAGTTAAGTTAATTATAACGATTCATTTAAGTTTTGTAAATATTCAGATTTTTACAATTTTGTTACAAAAAACAAAACTAGAGGAGAAAAAAATGCCATTTATTTATCGATTATTATTCTATATTGTGGGATTGTTTGTCATAAGCTTTGGAGCTTCTTTAACGATAAAAGCCAATGTTGGAGCAGGTGCATGGGATGCTCTAAACGTTGGTTTATCAAGGATGACAGGATTATCTGTAGGTACATTTGTCATCCTCGTAGGAATTACTCTCATGTTCGTGAACGGAGCACTTGTAAAAAGAAGACCAGATTTTTTCGCCTTATTTACCATATTTATTTTAGGTCCGTTAATCGACTTTTGGATGCTGATCGTTTTAGGACAATTCGAACCAACTCAACTATTGGTGAAAGTGCTATTTTTAGTATTAGGTTTGTTAATCATTGGCCTTGGAGTAGCCATTTACCTGCAACCAAAGTTTCCATTGAATCCAATTGATAATTTAATGGTGTCATTAAATGAACGCTTTGGTATTAGCTTGCCGATTGCTAAAACCATCTGTGAGGCGTTTGCCCTACTATTAGCATTGATGGTAAAAGGTCCAATTGGATTAGGAACCTTTATTTGTCTCGTATTAATTGGTCCATTCATTCAGCTGTTTGTTCCGACCTTTGAAAAATTAGCCCAGCATCTGTCAGTGAAAAAATAATTTCATTAGGGATAAGAATCCTAAACTCCGAAAAAACTATGAGCAAAAGTTTGTATGTAAATAGTGAAAGGGGTTCACCTATGAAGAAATATATATCTGTTCTTATTGGGCTAATATTTATGTTTTCTTTTACTCTCCCTGGACAAGGAAAAGAAGTAAAAGAAGCAAAAGAGGTTGCGAAATATCAAATCCCGAATTCTGTCATGAACATTGCCAAGGAAAATACCTATCCAAATTCAACACAGGATTTACCATTATTGCAGCCGAGTGAATTAACACAAGCATTACTGGATTCAACTAAGGTGAAAATTGAAAATCCTGACTTAATTAGAATGCTTAATGAATCTAGTGTAAATAGTACTCCATTTGCGCTTGGTTATCGTGCGATTATTTACTTAGGGCAGTGGCCGCTTAATTATGAATCAACAGAAACGTCACCGAATTGGGAATATCAACGAATTAACACCAATTATTTTGACAATCGCGGTGGTAAATCACCATATCAAATTCACTATGTACAAGAAGCACAAAGAATGGTTCGTGGAGGATTAACTGCAAAGGTTCAAAATGCAGAAGAAGTGAAAAAAATGATGTTATTAAAAGCAATTGAAAAAACAAAATTACCTCTTGCTTTTGAAACCGTAATTGGTGGCGGAACAAAAAAGAACCAAATTTATAATATCCCCCCAAAACGTCTAGGGTATTTATATGGGTATGCCCCAGCGGTAAATGAAAAAGGGAAGGTTACCTACGGAGAAGTTTACTTAATGTTAAAGGGTAACAAAAAAATGATCGTTGTGAAAAACGTAACCTCACAAGGAATTGGAGCCTGGATACCTGTCCAAGACCATGTTTCCTTTGGGTTCGTTGCCACAGAAAGACCACGGTAATTTTTAGTAAAGGAAAGGAGCCGGGAAATTAAACTCTCCGGCTCTTTTTCAAAATTGTCCAGTTTCAGCAGCGAAGAAAGCACTACATTTCTTCCTACCTGGCTATAGATATTGCAGAATTTTACGATTTTCGGTAGTATGAGTACGAAAGAGAAAGGGGAGGACATTTTGGGTAGTCCAATTCAAGAAAAAAGCTCACAGGTACAATTTTTAAAAACACGCTTAAATATGTTTTCAGATGTATTAGATTCGATTGATCCTGAAGAGGTTGAGTTAGAGGATATTGATCGTTTAATTAACATGATTGATGAACTAGAAAACAAATGTAAAGAATTTAATCATAGAGAAAGCTAAGAGCCTTGTGAGGGGGCTCTTTTTTTTATTAATGTCTTTTTTAATTTTTTGTCCAATGAAACCGCAGGATTATAAATAGAGATGGTCTATCGGACAAATAGGTATGCAGAAAAGCGATGAATGTCCGATAGAGGTGTTCTATCGGACAAAAGGGTTTGCGGAAAAGCGATGAATGTCCGATAGAGGTGTTCTATCGGACAAAAGGGTTTGCGGAAAGACGATGAATGTCCAATAGAGGTGTTCTATCGGACAAAAAGGTTTGTGGAAGAGCGATGAATGTCCGATAGAGATGTTCTAACGGACAAAAGGGTTTGTGGAAGAGCGATGAATGTCCGATAGAGGTGTTCTATCGGACAAAAGGGTTTGCGGAAAGACGATGAATGTCCAATAGAGATGGTCTATCGGACAAAAAGGTATGCAGAAAAGCGATGAATGTCCGATAGAGGTGTTCTATCGGACAAAAGGGTTTGCGGAAATAAGTCCGTCAAGGTGTTCGGTCCAACAATAAGGAAAAGTGAAGAAACCTGTATAGAAGAGCGGTTGTAATAGTAATTTTCCACACTGGATCAAATAACATTAACCAGTAACATAATTTAGAAATTTTTGCTCCTAGACATCAAATCTTTTCATACAATTCTGATAGGAGTATAATAAACGGTGTAAATAAATAGATGTTTTTTCAGAGGGGATTCAACGGGAAGGGGAAACGAACATGACAATGGAGAAATTCCAAGAAAGTATGTACAAGTTAATTGTGGAAACGTCTACAAAGCTTCCACGTGATGTGCGTCGTGCGATTAAAGCTGCAAAGGCACGTGAAAATGCTGGGACTAGAGCAGCTATGAGCTTAGCGACAATCACAAATAATATTTCAATGGCAGACGATCAAGTGTCACCTATTTGCCAAGATACAGGTCTTCCTACTTTTAAAATTAAAACACCTGTTGGAGTAAACCAAATACAAATTAAGAAAGCTATTTTGGAAGCGATTGCTCAAGCAACTAAAGATGGAAAACTACGTCCCAATTCAGTGGATTCGTTAACTGGAGAAAATAGTGGAGATAATCTTGGTGCAGGAACGCCTGTCATCAAATTTGAACAATGGGAAGAAGATTATATTGATGCTCGCCTTATTTTAAAAGGCGGCGGATGTGAAAATAAAAATATTCAATACAGCTTACCTAGTGAAATCGAAGGATTAGGTCGTGCGGGTCGTGATTTAGATGGAATCCGTAAATGTATCATGCATTCTGTGTATCAAGCTCAAGGACAAGGCTGTAGCGCAGGCTTTATCGGTGTTGGAATCGGTGGAGATCGTACATCCGGCTATGAGCTTGCGAAAGAACAACTTTTCCGCTCTGTGGATGATGTCAATCCAATTGAGGAATTAAGACAGCTGGAAGAGTATGTAATGGAAAATGCCAATAAGCTTGGAATTGGAACAATGGGCTTCGGCGGAGAAACAACCCTATTAGGCTGTAAAGTCGGGGTCATTAACCGTATCCCGGCAAGCTTCTTTGTATCCGTTGCGTACAACTGCTGGGCTTACCGCCGCCTAGGTGTAAAAATCAATGCGGAAACTGGTGAAATCAATGACTGGATGTACCAAGAAGGTGAACACATTGATTTTTCAAAAGAAGTGGAAGACGAAACTGAAACAGAACAAAAAATCGTTACCCTTCAAGCTCCAATTACAGAAGAGCAAATTCGTGAGTTAAAAGTAGGTGACGTTGTTCAGATTAATGGCATGATGTATACGGGTCGCGACGCGATTCATAAGTATTTATCTGACAATGAATCACCAGTAGATTTAAACGGCCAAGTCATTTACCACTGTGGTCCAGTTATGTTAAAGGATGAAGAGGGCAAATGGCATGTGAAAGCAGCTGGTCCGACTACAAGCATTCGTGAGGAGCCTTACCAAGGTGATATTATGAAGCGCTTTGGAATCCGCGCTGTAATCGGTAAAGGTGGAATGGGACCTAAAACACTTGCAGCATTAAATGAGCATGGCGGAGTTTACTTAAATGCCATTGGCGGTGCAGCACAATATTATGCAGATTGTATCAAGTCAGTAGAAGGCGTCGACTTAATGCAATTTGGAATTCCTGAAGCTATGTGGCATCTAAAGGTAGAAGGTTTTACTGCTGTTGTAACAATGGACTCTCATGGCAATAGCTTACATGCTGATGTAGATAAATCATCATTAGAAAAATTAGCACAGTTTAAAGAAAAGGTATTTAGTTAAAAAAATAGCTGACCTGGGGATTTCTCTAGGTCAGCTTTTTATATTGGAAAAATTCCCCCAGTTGAATGTTCTCTTTTCTTTTTACAAATAATAAGAAAAAAATGTAGGGGGAGTAAAAGTTGTTGAAGAAACTATCCATCCTGTTTGGGGTTTTTCTATTGATTTGCAGTAACATACAAATAGCTCATGCTGAAAACGCTAATGCACCCATTCATTGGGGATTTAAAAAAAGTAAGGATGGGAACGGGGCTGATGCAGGTAAGGTACTTGAAAAAATCCTTGAAAAGCATAGCGCCTTTTATAAAGGCGATCCCGATAAAAAATACCTTTACTTAACTTTTGATAATGGTTATGAAAATGGGTATACCGAGCAAATTCTTGATGTACTTAAAAAAGAAAAAGTACCTGCTACCTTCTTCGTCACAGGGCATTATCTTGAATCAGCAGATGATATCGTTCAGCGGATGGTGGATGAAGGTCATATTATTGGCAATCATTCATGGTATCATCCTGATTTAACAAAGGTAAGTGATGAGAGATTAAAAGAAGAGTTAGAGAAAGTACGTGCTGAAACAGAAGCGATTACTGGTCAAAAGGGCATGGCATACCTAAGACCGCCTCGTGGTATTTTTAGTGAAAGAACAATGGCACTAGCCAAAGAATTAGGTTATACTCATGTGTTTTGGTCATTAGCGTTTGTGGATTGGTACACAGATCAACAAAAAGGTGCTCAATATGCTTACGATAACATTATGAGGCAAGCCCATCCAGGTGCTATCATGCTGCTACACACTGTATCTAAAGACAATGCTGATGCGTTAGAAAAAGTGATCCAGGACTTGAAAAAACAAGGATATCAATTCAAAAGTCTAGATGATTTTGTATTAAGACATAACCTAAAAGAAGAAATGCTATATTAGTTATAAACCAAAAGCCTGATTATCTTGGATAATCAGGCTTTAAAAATGAAATTCTGTCTTATAAGGAATCCGTAGACTATTTACATGTAAATAATATCTTTAATTTCATTGCATAATACATCGTTTCAGCCACTCGACCTTTTCTAGTGTAAGTATTAATTTTGGGAGCAAGACAGTGAATAAATTCATCATCACATTGGCAAGGGGAATTCCCACGTTTTAAACATTCATCATGGCGCATACAGCAAGTATCCACATCGTTAATGGGTTTGCCAGGTCCACTGCATCCTGGGCCACACCAACGATAATGAGGAAAGATGCAGCCAGATTTTTGTTTTACAAATCTCCTATTGATTGACACAATCGTTCACATCCTTAGTTATTTTTCTTTAATTTATGTATATGACCAAGCTACAAAGGAGAAAAGGCAAAGTACCTAATAGATGAAAAATCCATTGTAGGTCTCTTTCAAAATCCACAAAGTACACTAATCATGCTATAATACGGGGAAAATGTGTAAAGGTGGACAAGGAATGTGGCAGGAAATTGTTTCGATAAAAGGACCATATAATTTTGAACGAGTTCTAGAAAGACTATTACTTGATCCGCTTCATGCCGTCAACCTAGAAGAACAAACCTTAAAAATACCACTTTGGCTTGATGCGAAACCGGCTGTAGTTGAAATTAAAAGCCTCGGTAACTTAGAAAATCCAGCATTTAATGTATCGAGTACAAGCGAAACGGATAAAACAAAGGCCATTGAGGCTGTAACAAAAATACTGCAATGGGATCAGTCCCTTTTGAATACTCATCATCATTTTAGTCAAACGGATCTCAAAGAACTTTTTGAAATCCATTACGGTACACCTCTCATCCTAGACTTCGATCCTTATAGCTGTTTAATGAAATGTATTATTCACCAACAGCTCAACCTATCCTTTGCCCACAAGCTAACCGAACGATTTGTGCATACATTTGGCTTTGAAAAAGAGGGGGTCTGGTTTTATCCTCAGCCTGAAAAAATCGCTTCGCTGACAGTAGAAGAGTTAAGGGCTCTGCAATTCAGCGGGAGGAAGGCAGAGTATGCAATTGGTGTGAGCAAGGCCATTGTGAACGGTGAAATTGACCTTGAAGTGCTTAAAGAGTTACCAGAAGAAGATATCTTTAGTAAACTTATTAAGCTCAAGGGTGTTGGACCGTGGACGATTCAAAATTTGCTTATGTTCGGGTACGGCAAACCAAACCTATTCCCGACCGGAGACATTGGCATACAAAATGCCCTTAAAAAGCTATACAATCTCGACCGAAAACCAACACTAGAAGAAATGGAAAAATACAAACAACCTTGGGAGCCGTATCTAAGCTATGCTGCTCTTTACCTTTGGAGAAGTATTGAGTAAAAAGGTGACAGGCACCAAGTGATTTTCGGTATTTTGAAAATTACCCATCGATATTTGTCGAAAACAATTAGTACCAAATTAGATCTACTTGGAGTTGAAATAAATGAAGAAAGAGCAATCAGTCATTATTGAACCAAAACAGACCTTTCCGTTAACCATCAAGCGTTTAGGAATTAATGGGGAAGGGGTCGGATATTTTAAAAGAACGGTCGTCTTTGTTCCAGGTGCGTTACCTGGAGAAGAAGTCGTGGTAGAAGCAACAAAAATTCATCCCAAATATGCGGAAGCTAAAATCAAAAACATCCGTAAAAAATCGGAGCATCGTGTACAGCCTCTTTGTCCTGTCTATGAACAATGCGGCGGCTGTCAGCTCCAGCATCTAGTTTATCCGCAACAATTAAAAGAAAAAAGAGATATTATTATTCAGGCACTTGAACGCCATACGAAGCTAGCGCTAGACAAGCTTGATATTAGAGAAACCATGGGAATGGAAGACCCGTGGGGATATCGAAATAAAAACCAGTTTCAAGTGGGCGAAAGAGACGGTAAGGTTTTAGCTGGGTTGTATGGATTAAACTCGCATCAACTCATTAATATTGAACAATGTGCCGTTCAACATCCAAAAACCAACGAAGCTACTGGTATGGTCAAGCAAATCCTTCAAGAATTACGTATTCCTATTTATAACGAAAAATCACGTAAAGGAATTGTTCGTACCATCGTAACTCGTGTTGGTATTCAAACAGGTGAGCTTCAAGTTGTACTCATCACAACTCAAAAGGAATTACCGAAGAAAGAAGCCATTATCCAAGAAATCCAAAATCGACTTCCTCATGTAAAGTCGATTGTTCAAAATATCAACGGGCAAAAGACATCTCTTATTTTTGGCGAAGAAACACTGTCTTTGGCTGGGGAAGATTTTATCCAAGAGACTCTAGGTGATTTACACTTTGAGTTATCAGCAAGAACATTTTTCCAATTAAATCCAGAGCAAACCGTTAAGTTGTACAACGAGGTAAAGAAGGCGGCTGCTCTTACTGGAACAGAAAAAGTAGTGGATGCCTACTGTGGTGTTGGAACAATTGGACTATGGCTGGCTGACCAAGCAGGAGAAATTCGAGGAATGGACATCATCCCAGAATCGATTGACGATGCTAAGAAAAATGCGAAAAAACATGGGTTCACTCATACGAAATATGTACCAGGGAAAGCCGAAGAAGTTTTACCAAAATGGGTAAAAAAGGGCTGGAAACCAGATGTTATAGTTGTCGACCCACCAAGAACGGGATTAGATAACCAGCTTCTTCAAACCATTCTTCAAGTAAAACCGAAAAAAGTGGTTTACGTTTCATGCAATCCTTCGACTTTAGCGAAGGATATTGATACGTTAAGCAAAAGCTATCAAGTTGGCTACATTCAGCCAGTAGATATGTTTCCTCACACCTCACATGTGGAGTGCTGTACACTTCTTGAATTAAAATGTAACTAACCAAAATTTCTAACTTAACACACAATAAACATTACCGATTTCTTCTCCAAGTGAGAAAAAAGATTTCGTAAAAAAAGCGTGAGAAAAACAGGGCTATCCCTTACGGGATAATCCTTTTTCTTTTTGTATCACTGAGAAAACTTTATTCTAATTTGAGGAAAAGCGGGAAAAAAAGCGTGAAAAAAGAGTGTGAAAAAGTGAAAAAATGAGAAGGAAAAGGGGAGAAAAGCGGGATTTAAGTAGACTTTATTCTAACTGGAAAACGTAGGAATGCGGGTTTGGGTGAGGTAAAATCGGTAGGGAATTTTGTGGGAGTACATAGTAGAAAACAAAAAAGAGAAAATTGCTATATATTTTCTCTCTTTTTTGTTAAGGGTGAAGGATTAAGGGGAAATCTGTATGAGAATAAATATTCTATCCAGAATGAAATGCGAGGAATGGTAAAGGTGTAATTGTAGGTACAACGCTATTAATTTCAAGAGATATAAGGGGTACGACAGTGGTTCGACACATGATGGGTTGTTTATTTTATAAGTATGACTATAATTAAAACATAAGCAGTAGATGAATGAATTTCCTCTTGGATGTGCTATCCTCCTTCTAATGCACTCCCGTCTTATGCTTACCACAAACAATCCCCCAAATAAAGGAGACCTCTAAAATGAACAAAGTAATTCCAGAAAAAGCACTTCAACAACCCGATTACACTCTTTATCGTAAGCTATTTTCAGCGGTCAAGAACGTTGAAAACGCAGTACGGCTCTTAGCAATTGACAACTTGAAATTACTCCAAGCAATCGATCACTTCTCCAGTATGCCTTCAATCCTTTCAATCCAGCCATTAAAACAAGTATTGGAAGAGTCAGCACCTCAACACAATATAGAATTCTATGTAAAAGTAGGCAACCATTTAAGTAGCTTTGAAAGAATCATACAGCCACTTTGGGAGGAAGAGTCTCTCAAAGAAACAGTAGAGGAGATCTACTTCTTAATTCATCAAGCCTATATCGAGCTTGATAAAACAGAAATTCAGCCATTCTTAGTTAAAAAAACTTCAAAAATCGAGTTGTTTGAAGACTATCTTCAGTCTCAAATTAAATGAATGCGTACCGTCTGTACACCACCCTACTACCAAAACTATACCTCATATTTAGGAGACCTCAATTATGAAGAATACTAACCCATCTACTCAACCTCAGTCTACAATCTCGAATAAAATGTCTGTGGAATTCCAACGATTCAGAAAGATATATTACTTACAAATACCAATTGCGATTATATACTTGTGGTCTTACCAATGTAATTCCAGACAAGACGAAGAATATGTTGATCACTTTTTCAAAGTTATTAGAGATGGAAAGTTAAATGAAAAAATAATGCGTGAGCTAAAGAAGTTAGGAGTCGAATCAAACTATTTTGAGGAACTATTAGTCCAGATTAATGATGTAGAAGGTTATGAAGATTTAAGGAATGTAGTAGCGTCTCTATCAGATACTATTATCGAGGATTTAATAAAATCATTAGAGGAAGACTGCCCTTTTTAGAATAGGTCTAACCAAGATCGAAGGATATCAGGTTCTGCCTGGAAGACCTTCGGTCTTTTTCTTGAATAAAGTGAGAAGAAAAGCCTGAAATGCATGAAGAAAGTATTGGGGATAAGTGGGTAAGAGAAGGTAATAGAAAAAGGGAACTATTAAATCAATAGATACACACAAGATAAAGATTAGGGTTTGGAGGAAATGGAATGGGGAGGAAGTGTAATCTAATAGATATTTTGTAAATAACAAGGAAATGCAGGAAGATGTTGACAATAGTCAAAGTTTGTAGTATAATGTTGCTATAATTTTATATAATTTCTGCAAAGTTCATATTCTAATTTTTCTATTTTTCTATTATTATTTATTCTTTTAATTAGCCATATATAGGCTGATATACGTAGCTTTACATTTTTTGCAGATCAGTATTTCTACTTTAAACTCATGGGACAAGTATGTCTTGAAGTGATGTAGGAATAAGGATTTTTCTGTAATTAAGAATGTAAAACTATATATATCAGTCTTTTTTGTGTTTTTTAATTACCAAAAATTAGTGTAGGTAAGGTAACAAAAAATTTGGCTATTACGGAGTTGGAGGAAAAGAAAAATGGAAAAGTTAAGTAAAAAACAATATGCAGGAACAATTCAGGTTCGTGAAGAAAGAAATCCGATTGAACCATATTTACATCAAAAAGAAGCATTGAAAGCCTTGGATAAGGCGATTGGAAATAGTGAAGCGGAAAGATTCTCAGGATTGTTAGTGTTGCCAACTGGCGGAGGTAAAACACAAACAGCAGTCCAATGGGTGCTTAGAAATATTATCAACTCAAATAAGAAAGTCCTTTGGATAGCTCACAGACAGGAATTATTAGAACAAGCCTTATTATCAGTTAAAAAGAATTCCTTCTCAATCCTAATTAATAAAAGAAAGAGCTTTAATTACAGAATTATTTCAGGCAAACATGATAAATGCCGAAATATAAAAAAAGAAGATGATTTTATTATTGCAAGTAAAGATAGCCTGTATAGAGGAAAAGACCATCTAATAAAGAATTGGTTGAATCACCATGATGATATATTTCTTGTTATTGATGAAGCCCATCATGCCACTGCAAAAACTTACAGGAAAATAATGGAGGTAATAGATAAAAGGACTAATAGGTTTAGAGTATTAGGCTTAACAGCAACACCTTTTAGAACAAAATTAGAGGAAAGGGGATTATTGAAGAAAATCTTTCAGGATGACATAGTTTACGAGGTTTCATTAAAATCTTTAATAAGTAGAGGAATTCTTGCAGAACCTATTTTCAAAGAATTAAAAACAAATGTAGATATGAGATTTAAACTAAGTGAAGAAGATATTAATACTATTGAAAAGTTGGACAGCATCCCTACAGATATCGCTGAACATATAGCGGAAAATAAGATAAGAAATAAAAGAATTGTTCAAGAGTATATTGATAACAAAGAAGAATATGGAAAACTACTGGTTTTTGCGATTAATAAGATTCATGCAATTGAGTTGAATAAATTATTTAATGACAGAGGGATTAAATCAGAATACGTTATTTCATCCGACAATGATATTGTAGATGATAGTGGTTTGTCTAAGGAAAACAAAGAAATTATTGAAAAGTATCGGGAAAATAAATTCGACGTGTTGATAAATGTAAATATCCTAACAGAAGGAACTGACATACCCAATATACAAACTGTCTTCTTGACAAGACCCACCACATCGGAAATATTAATGACTCAGATGGTAGGAAGGGCTTTAAGGGGAAAAAAAGCTGGCGGAACTGAAAAGGCATTTATCGTTAGTTTTATCGATCGCTGGAAAAACATGATTGCATGGATTAATCCTAAAAAGCTATATAAAGGTAAATGTGTTTGGAATGATTCGTCGAATTGTAATGTAAAGGCAACACCGAGACTAATTTCTTTAAAGAAAATAGAGGAATTTATAAAAATAGCCGATGATTCTGTGGATACAACTGAATTGGAAAGTGTGGATTTTATTAAAACAATTCCAGTAGGTTTCTATTCATTTTCACTATCGATTCCTGATGAAAATGGGGAACTATTCAAGAAAAGTTGTGAAGTATTGGTTTATGAAAACACACAAAAAGCATATCAAAAATTACTAAAATCATTACCTCTTTGTTTTGAATCGGGTGAGCTAAAAGATGTTAAATCTGTAGAGAAAATGGGTTTAAAATTATTTGATCTTCCTGTTGTGGATAATTTCCTTCATGAATTAGGAACGATTCACAGATATGCAGTTGAAGATTTAAAGGATCTCATAAGATACTATGCTATAAATCGTTCGGAACCTTCGTTTTTGAAATTTAAAGACAGAGATAAATACGATATTTCCAATGTTGCTCAATATATATATGATAGCGAGTTGGGCGGTAAAAGGAAGAAAGAGTATATTGATAAAATTTGGGAAGATGAAGGGTACTTCAAAGTGTATTTTGATTACAACAAACTCTATTTTAGAAAATGCATTGACATAGAGATCCTGAAATTAGAAGATCCTGAAATATACTCCTCAGTGCCTTTTGAAAAGGCAGTAAGCTAATTCGAGTGATATTATCTGAAATCTATGCCATTCCCAAATTAATAAATTTTAACAAGGGAAAACATATTGATATGGAGTGTGATGGCGATAGGGGGTATGTAGTATCTTACTATTCAATTGAATCAGGAGCGTATCATAGATTCGCTCCTCGGTTCAATTTTTGTCGAGTAAAAAGTCTGAGAGGAAAGCCGTAAAAAGGAAAATGAATCACTTAGTCTGTTAGAGATCAGTAGTATCAGGTTAAACAGGGTTCGACACCATAGCTATTGTTCTGGCAATTGTTCTGATATAGTATGAATTCATAATCATAGATGAATCCCTCATAGGATGTGTTTATCCTTTCTCTTCAAGCACTCCCATCTGATGCTTAATACAAACTAACCCCCCATATAAAGGAGACCTCATTATGAACGAATTACAATTCACCTCAGCTATTACCCAAACTAAAAATCTTGAAATCAGTATCAGTAGATTTGTTGTAGAGTGCTACCATTACACAAACAAAGACTCCGATAAAGTCGCAGTCAATTTAGCAACAGTTTTATTATCCAATGTTATCCCACTTCAGCATTTGGTAAATGTTGTATATCTTAATCAAGACGTGGATTATTACAACGAAGTACCTAAGCAGATATTCCGTCACTTAGACACGCTTGATGATGCTCTTGAAGACGTAGCGAATGAAGGATATTTTATTCACAATGAGTTGCATCATGTATCGAATCAATTCATATATACTCGCCAATTGCTTTCCGATTTATTAGGGAACGATAAAATAAGGGAAAGTGAATCTGATGATTCTATTGGATTCTGAGATAGACATTGAAAAAAGGGAATCAAAAGGCGTAATCGGAACGCCATTTGGTTCTTTTTTGTGCGATAACAAAGGAGAATAGAAAAGTGTAATAGAAAAATTGAGTAAGTAGGGGATTAAAACCGTTGTTTCATTTAATTCATGGGTAATTTACATACACATTTTGACATCCATACTCCGAATGAGTGTAATTAGAAGAGAACATGTTTGAGAGATTTAGAAATGGTATAATTACATAAAAATGTAAAAAAAGATAGGTGTCCCAAATGGCTATTTTTAAAGGAAGAGATGATTTAATAAAAAGTCTACAAGAAGCAAAACGAAATCAGGATAAAAAAGGACTTGAAGCCGAAATTAAAGTTGGAGATATTCTTAAAAAATACCTACCAGAAAATACATATATAATTGCACAGCCAGATATAGGAGAATTACATCCTGATTTTTTAATTATTAATCCTCATTATGGTTTTAGGATAGTTGAAGTGAAAAACATCAATATTAATAATATAGAGGGTATTTTATCTAACGGGGTTTTACAAACAAGATTCGGCAATAGAAATCCATTAGCTCAGGTTAAATCTCACGTAGATGGATTAAAAAATTACTTGATTTCAAATCATCCAAATTTAGGGTTGGGAGATCCTTATAAAAGTATTGGGTATTGCGTGATACATTTAGGGTTTTCAAAAAGAAGTTTTGAATATAAATTTGCAAATCAACTTAATAAGTGGTCATCAGAAGATAAAAGGGATTATTTTAAATATCACTTATTTTCTGAACAGCTTGATAGTGGTATTGTTAATGCCATCGAAAGAGCCACCAAATTTCAAGTTAAGGGTTATTCTCTTACTGATAATGCTCAAATGGAAATAGTTGAGAGTATTAAAGTTTCCCATATTAAGATGGATGAAGATGGTTATTTTGAAAGATTTAATGATCATGAAGAGAAAATAGCACTTGTAAATGCTGAGCTTAATCAAATAAAAAAGAATATGCAATCATATCAAATTAATAGTAAGCAAGAAGAAATGATAGTAGGGAAGAAGAGGAATAAATTTATTTTCCTCATTTACCCAATAATAATAGCTTTATTTATAATTGGATTTACAGTATTCAAAGCACTTGATGCTGACGAAATTGGAACAGAAAAGGTTCTTAGTAGTTTTGAAAGCCTGGATGATAGAACTGAGGGTTATATTGAAGTAAAGGCAAAAGTTACCAGATTCTATTATGATTCAAATAGTGATACTAAATTCCTTACACTATCAGATGGAGAACTGGAAATCGAAGCCGTAATCTTTAAGAATACTAAGGTTCCATTTATTGAGGAAGGGGAAACATATATATTTGAAGGTAATATACAACCTTCAAAGAATCAAAAGGGGAATGAAATAAAAATAACTGGCATTCAATAAATGTTTTATGAAAAACATAGATTTCACAATGGGTTTAATGCGATATGTTTAGTGATAGCATAAAGAAATCTACAGCGTAATTATATGGAGATAAAAATGAAGAATAAAAGAGGATTTATAGCAGAGGAATGCCCCAACCTAATTGAAGAATGGCATCCATCTGAAAATAAAGAGAATACCCCATTCAATGTAAGAGCTGGTTCAGATAAGAGTGTTGTTTGGCGTTGTAAAGAATGTGAGCATATTTGGGAAACGCAAGCAAAGAGTAGAGCAATTAAGAATACTGGATGTCCAAAATGCCATGAAAGATATAATGTAGGCTTTCCAGAACTTGCGATATATTTTTATATCAAACAACTTTTTGTAGATGCACAGCTAAATGCTCCTATAGAGGGGATAGGTAAGTATAAATCTGTAGACGTATTTATCCCTTCTTTTAATTTGGTCATAGAGTATGATGGTGGACATACCCATAGGGAAAGAGTAGTAATCGATAAGGAAAAGAGCCGTTTATTAATAGAAAATGGATATCTGTTAATAAGGATCAGAGATAATGGATTATCGTCTCTTGAAATTGAAGGAGTAAAAGAATATCTATATGAACGTACTTCAAATAAAACAGTTGGGAATATGATTAAACATCTATTATCGATGATTAATGAACAGTATAAAGGTTTTACCAATGATATTAATAGATTGATAAAAAAGGTTAATGTTGATATTGATAATATTCCTATACTTGCTCAAATTCCACCAATCATAGAAAAGGACAACCTATTAGAAAAGTATCCAGAAATAGAAAGTATTTGGGATTACGATAGAAACTACCCTTTGAGACCAGAACATTTCAAGCAGTATTCAAATTTTAAGGCTTGGTTTATTTGTGAGCAAAAGCATTCAACTTTAGCCCAAATCGGTAGTAAAGCACAAGGGCATGGGTGTAAGGTTTGTGATGGTCAAGTAGCAAGAGAAGAGTATAACTTGGAATTATTATTTCCACAGATAGCAACAGAATGGAATTCTGAGAAAAACAACAATGCTTCACCGAATAAATATTTACCATTTTCAAATCAACTTGTGTTTTGGGATTGCCCTAAATGTAAATCGACATACGATAAAATAATCAATGAGCGAACAGGTGGGGGTGAGGGATGTCCCTATTGTGCAGGTAAAAGGGTAAATGAAACTAATTGTTTATCCAAAACACATCCCCATCTTGCAATTGAATGGGACTATAATAAAAATGATGACCTGACACCAGATAATGTCACAAAAGGTTCTCATGAAAAAGTATGGTGGTTATGTGAGAGAAACCATAGTTATCCTGCTGTTGTATATAGTCGTGTTGATGGAAAGGGCTGTCCAACTTGCTATGAACTTTATGGTCGATTTGCACCAAAAAAGGTAAAGAGAGAAAGATCTTTAGTAATAAAAAAACCAGAAATTGCAAAGCAATGGCATCCAACCAAAAATGGTAATATCCGCCCTGATGAAGTTGGAGCATTTGCAAGGGAAAAATACTGGTGGCAATGTGAGAATGGTCATGAATGGAAAAAGTCTCCTAACAGTAGAAGAAGTGCGAAATGTAATCTATGCAAAATTAAATATATCTACGATGTTTGATACTTTGTCAATTGAAAAGAAAAATTAATACACTATAGCCCCCAGGAAAATTAAACAGGGAGCTATTCAGGTATCTAACTCGCACTCTATACTCATTTTTATAATCTCTATTCATTGAGGATGCTTCATATTTATATTAAGAGGGGGGATCAGCTTGGATTTTAATTTAGATTTTTCTTTTAATGTCATATCTATTTTAACTGGAATAATAGCATGGAGTTTTGTAGCATTTTTTGCTTATAGAATATATAAAAAACAAATAGTCAAACCAAAAGTATGGAAGGTTATGGTGGTAATACTTATTGGTCTTTTTTCCTTCTCAATTAATTGGAATATATTTGATACGATAATTAAGTTTCCCATTTTACCTCTTGGAGTATGGATATTGTATTTTGTCTTTAAAGGTAAGAACGAGAAGTGGCAAAATTATCGAGCTTTTGCCTGGTTAGGTTTTTGTGCAAACTTTATTTTCTTGGTATCTACTTTTATAACAATTCCAGTCCATCATGTCATATACCCCAAAAGCGAGCCATCAACCTACATTTCTAATATTAAGAATGCCTCAATTATTAATATTCACCCATCAGCAAAGGAACGTTTAATTAATAAAGAGAGTCTGGTAAAACAACTCCATACAATGGAACAAGAAAAGATTTATAGCGATCAGTGGTACGAAGATACATATATGAATACCGAATCGAATAAGAAAAACGAACGGTTTCCATATCAACTTATAGGAACTTCATCAAAATGGGGAAGTGGTCTTCACGCAATTATTTACATTGAAGACGATGGAAAAGGAATTTTAGTATCAACATCAAAAAAACAATTTTATTTTCGCTCTGAAGAGACGCTGATTGAAGGAGGAAAATAAAATGATGAAGAAAAGATTATTGTTTCTTATAGCGGTAGGAATATTTCTATTGTTTATCGTATATTGGTTTTATTTTTCAAAGCCAACTCCACTTCCAAGTAATGAACAAATAGTTGAAGAGATTAATAGCGTATTTCCAGAAGCGGCCGCAAATTTCATTCAAGACACTATTACAGTTGAAGAACGTTATGTTTTAGTGCCTTATATCTCAAATAAAGGCGAATACGGTTTAAGCTACTGGGCATGGAAAAAACATAATTGGATTGTAGAGTCAATTGATACAAGAGGGGAACCAAAGGTATGGAAGATTGATAGAAATGATCCTTCATCGTTCCATCTTGTTTGGAATATTCATCCTAAAGACCACTTGGGTTCTATTGATTTTTATTTAATCAGAGATAGAGGGTATCATATCACTAATGGAAATGAGTATTATTATCCAAGAATACAAATGGAGAAAAAAGTATCCTTTCAAGAGAAATCGTATGGTTTAATGCAATTACCAGAGGATTGGGTAACATTTATAAAAACTTCTGCAAAAGTAGAATCAGCAAAACAGCCTAATTTTTTATCTCACAATTTCTTTCCCGACCAAAATATGTTTTTTGGTTGGATTCCATATGATCAAACTAATAAAGAAGTCTTTCCAGAGGGTTCTGTAAATAGTAACAGTTACTCCAATGGTAATTTAACTTTTGAGTATGTCATGATATTGAATAAAAAAGAATTAGAGTTTTAACTGTTAAATTAATGAAATTTGAACAGAGGATATCCTTTCTTTTAAGAAGCCTAAGATATTCACGATTTACCCACAGGTTATCCACATTCCCTCTATATCTATATTGAATCAAACAAATGTCTATAAATGATCACATTTAAAGAAAATAGTTGATGGGATTTGTCTCCTTATTGTCGAATATTGTATAAAAAGGAGGCTTGCTTAAAATGGATACCAATTTATTATCAGTAAATGTTGATAAGGCAAAACGCAGGATTGATAAGCTACAGAAACAAATTGATGAATTACAATGGTTTATAACTTGTGCCGAAAATTATAAACCAATTAGCTTTAAGGGAAAAGTCATCAAGCATTATGCATATCAGGGAAGTATATTGAAAACGTTTGAAATAATAAAAACAGATCCAGATTTTGAAATTGGTAAGGAAAATATCTATAAGGCGATTGATATTACTGAGATTATAGATAGTAAGCCGATGGATGATTTGCATTTAATGGTACGAAAAATCTATAGAATTAATAAAAAGAATGCAAAGGGGAATTAGGGAGAACCCTGGGTTATAAATACAATTGCTTTATCCTATACTTCAAAATGGATGATTATAGGTAAGTTATATGCACTCTTAATATGGTGGAAATATTCCATTATTTAGGGTAAAATAGATATAATATAATAATATTTTTACTGGTGACGATAATGGGATATCTAATTCAAAAGACAACAAAAACAAATAAAAAAATTCAACCCTTACATCTCTAAGAGATGTGAGGGTTTTTTTATGAAAAAATATTTTACCAAAATTACAATTAAGTATGAGTTACTAAAAATTTGGAGGGATTTGTATGAAAGCAAAAGGGAATACAAAACGACTGATAAAAACGAATTTTTGGGAGGGTTATGAGGAGAAAGTTCCTAAAGAACTGAAGGAAATGATCTTTGAGCAATATTTGAGTAATGATACACTTTTTATTTATTGCGATGCTTCAGGGAAATTGCACTGCCAAGAAATGTCTGTAGCTTGCTCTTATGTACAAGGTGCTTCGGTTATTGTTAAACAAAAATTTGTTTACCTTCCAACGGATTGCATAAATAAAAATATCTATGGAGAAATGCAGTCCATCTTTTTTACTTTAATACATTTTACAAAATATATGATGCCAGGTTGTAAAAGTGTAATCATTTTTTCAGATGTTAATGAGATTGAAAATATTTTAAATAACCAAAAAAAATTTGAGAATCTTTCATTAAGGAAAGCACAGTCAGAACTGATTTTACTTTATCATAAAGCGAAAAAGCAGAATCCAAACATATCTATTGAGATTAAATATTTACCTACAGAACAAAAGTTATATAACCCTTTCTATAGAGCCTCCCACAATGCGGCCTATGACATGTTACATAGAAGATAAGAAACTAACAAAACTTGCTTAATGATAAATTAAGATATCGTCACTTAATAAGTAGATAAAGAGTAGAGTAAGATGCTATATTTTCTTATCTATTAGTAGTCAAATTGATAGATGTCTTTCAAAAAAATAAAAAAGAAAAGGCAGGAAATGAAATGAGTAACCTACATAATTTTGAAGAGGTTGTTAGAAAAGCAAGAGCGGATATTTGGGGCATCATTATCAATTTATTTAGTAAGAATATAGATATTGATACGGTAATTCATATACTTTCATTTGATAAAGAAGAATTAGAGGAATTAGAAGAGACTATACAAGGGAAAAACACTGATGTAGCAAGGAACATTGCAATTAGTCTTGCAAAAGATGCTAATGAGCTTAACCTGACTGCACCTATCATTGAAGAGAAAACAGGTGTGGCTCAATCTGAATTTATTAATTTTATGAATCAAAACGTTGGAGGAATAGACATAAGGAAGCAAGCGAAGGAGAATGTAGGTATAAAAGCAAAAAATAGAGTGAGAGCAAGAGGGATAACAAAACTACCTGAATCCTACAAATCTGAACTCTCTAAAGAGAATGAACGAGCTATTAAATTATTAAGAAGCATATCAAACAACCATACTTGTAGACCTATGTCTGTAAGAATGAAGTTTAGTGACTTTGATGAAATAAAACATCTGCTTGATTAGCTTTTATAAGTTGGAGTTCAGAAACAAGGTAGTAATTACCATAAGGGGTTTTAAAGTATCATGTTAAAATAGTCATGAGGTGGTTAGTATGTTTATTTCACCAATGTTATTACACAAATCAGAACAACCTTTTGATGACGTTTCCTATATAACTGAATTAAAGTTAGATGGATTTAGAACTATCTGGACAAAATTTGATGATAAAGTGAGAATATATACCCGTCATAATAATGAGATTACTTCCAAGTTTCCAAAATTGGTGAATCTTCCTCTTCCCAATGGGACTATTCTTGATGGTGAAATTGTAGTTACAGACGAACAAGGGCGACCAGACTTTGAGGCTGTTATGGAACGTTTTATCTCCAAAAATTCACACCATACGATTTCATATTCAGTTTTTGACATCCTATATTTTGAAGGTAGAAAGATTACAAGTTTACCTCTGATAAAGCGGAAGGAGATTCTGGGAGAAGCAATCACCGAGGATACGCCTTTGTTGAACAAAGTACAATGGATTGAAGGAAACGGTGAGCAATACTTTGAACTGATAAAGCAATATGATTTAGAGGGAATCGTTCATAAAAAGGCATTTTCAAACTATCAAATAAATAAGCGGTCTCATGATTGGCTGAAGATAATAAATTACAAATTCGAAAATGTCTATATTTCTGGGCTGAGAAAAGACGAGTTTGGACTTCTTCTAAACTTTGAAAATGGGAAGTATGCAGGTTTATTGGAATTTATGGCTCCGCAAGGTCGTAAAGCGTTTTACAACCAATACAAAGACCTTATTGTTGATGAGAATGATTCGTTCCTTTATCTTGATCCAAAGTTGAAAGCAATAGTGAAATATAGAAACCTAACAAAAAAAGGTCTATTGAGAATACCTTCTTTTGTTGAATGGGTAAGTTGACTAAGAGTGGCAAAAGTGGTCGCTCTTTTTTATTCCAGTAAATAGTTTGTTATTGATTACAGCAAATTGATTATTCAAGATAATTAATGAAAATATCCCCAAATAGGCTACCTTATATAAAGTTTTAAAACATTCATAATGTTGTCACAAGGATATTGTCGATTTATATCTAATGATATTTGTAAAAGGAGCTGTTATCAATGAAGATCGGTGACAAGAAGATGTTTTTATATATCCCCAATGTTGGGTTTATTAATGGGGAAGAACCCGTAGACAATATTGTTAAAAAAATGGAGCAAGTATTAATAGAAAAAGGATTTGAAGAGGATAAAATAGCTGGACTATTAACTGGGGTTTGGGAATTTGGACTCTACGAAGATTAAACTCTCTTGACTGAGGGTTTTTTTATTTACATTGCTCTTAAAGCAGGTAACGGGAAGGTTAGTTAATTAGAGGATATAGTTTAAACCTTGTCGAATAAAACTTTGATTAATACAAATAGAAAGGGTGCTACAATAAATGAATATATTATTACTAATTATAGTATTTCTTATATACGGATTAATATCTGACTGGTTATTAAGGAGAGCCTTAAAAATAAATAAGAGTAATTGGGCTTTTTATAAATCTGTTAATACTACTCATAAATGGATTGAACGGATAATATTTATTGGATTCATGATCTTATTATGGTTTGTTGAAGATACTTTTCTTTTGATGATTGCCTTCTTTTTTACCCTATTTACTGTTCGTGCTTTTATGGAATGGAAATATGAAAGAATGAGAAAAGAATATTTGGTGACTCTGTTTTCTATTATTAACTTAATATTATTTTTAAGCATGGTAACAATTTTTAGTTAGAAAATAGATACTAAACTTTTTTATAACTAACGAAGGGTTAATTTTATAAAATGGATAAGCCTTATTAGAAACTCATTTGAAATAGGAGATAGAGGAATGGAAAAAGAGCAAAAAAATGTAAAGGAACCCAGTCTTATTAAGAGTATAATAATTGATATTCGAGATTCAATTTTATTTGATTTAATTTTAAATATCCTATTTTTTATCCCAAGAATACTATTTCGAGTTATTAGGAATTTTTGGTAATGTCCAAAATATAATTTAAGAACAGTTAGTATTAAGAGAAAAGAAATAAGTTGATATAAATAGCTGTTAGGAATGTGGGTTTATTGGAAATATCTATTAAGGAAAGCACATATTACAGGGTTATTTTAGAATTTCATTCGACTTTAGAGGGCTATTCTTCATTGTAAAAAATAGCCTTTTATTTTTAAATGGTCAATTCCCTTGATTCTGTTAATACTTGATATTGATAAAGAAAATAATCCAATTCTTGACTTGCTTTTACCGTTCGGTCATGATTTAGACCTAATTTTATCCCTGTATTAATTAAATCAAATCTTAAAAATTCTATATAAACCCTCAATTCTAAAGGTGATAAAATTAATGTAGTTTTCATTTTAGTACCCCTATTTATAAATATGACAAAACACTTTATGAATATATCATTAAATTAATCACAATTGTTGTTAAGTATATCACAAAATATGGAATTTTCCCCTTTCTTATTTAAGCTCGATCCCAACAATATTTTTAAAACTGAGTCTTACTATAATTCCATCTTTCTCTTCTAAATATAGGATGCAATTGATTTCATCAAGCCTGTGTATCAAGCCACTGTATTCTTCAAAAAATCCATCCTTCCAAACTCTTATCTGTACTGGATGTGCGTATTCTATAGCTTCGTAAATAATTTCATTGATAGCTAATAGTTGGTATTCATCTAAAATAGGCATTTTTTCCTTCTGATCATCAGCTTTAAGGTTATTTATCATTTTTACATGTTCAGGTATAAAATACGCCGAGTTCCATTTGATTTTCCCTCTATCACGAATCATATTATCAAACCACCTTTTTGTTTATTATAGAACAAATGTTCGGTATTATACATAAGGGATTTTTTATTCTGACTAAAACACATCACTGGCATACGTAATGAAGGCGATGGAAAATCCTGATCAAACGATGGAAGAAATTGAACAATCCCTATTGGCTAAGACCGAAGAAACACCTGTAGAACAACAAGAGGAAATTGAGCCTGTCCTAACCATTGTAGAGAAGCCAGTGGTTGAAAAAGAAAAGGATAAGAAAAACGTCAAAAAAGCTCCTGCTTCTAAGAAAGCAACAACCGATAAGAAAAAGACCGTCAGAAAAGCAACGGGAAAAGCATCAGATAAAAATAAAGAAGTGAAGAAAGAAACAGCAAAAACTCGCAAGCAACAAGTCGAAGAGTTACAGAAAGAGGCAGAAGAAGCATCTTCCGCTTCCTAATCATAAAAAGAGCATCCTGCGAATATGCGGGATGCTTTTTTTAATATAGCGATTTAACTCTATATTTAATATTTTTTACATTTTGATTGAACCAGTTTGTGGTTGAGTATATACTCTGTAACCTTCACTTTTGTAGAAATTAAAATCTATCTCAGCAAACCCACCGTTTGATGGATCGTACCACTTGTTTCCTATTAGAACTATCATAAATGAATGTCCAGTTCTGGCTAACATAGATGTGTTAAAGCCAAGAGCATCAAATACTGCGGAATAAGTATTACCATCTGCATCGCAATCTGTTAATTTACCTACTAATGCATCATATGCTGACCTTGGTTTTCCATCATCAACAGTTTTCGCTACTTCTAAAAGAGTATTTGATACTTTATAGGCTCTATACGCATTCATAATCGTTTCTTTCTTTACTCCTACTTGAACTAATTCTCCCAACTTACTATCTAATGCATATAAAGCAAGTTGTCTTTCATCGTTTTCTAAATCATCAACATTACCATTCCATCTCGCACCGTTAAGATATTCGGTGAAATAAATATTAAATTCATTTAAGCTCTCAAAACTTTTAGCCTTATTATCTTTTACTGCCTTATTCACGATCTCCATTACCTTATTGTATTCAGCCTGACTCTTTACTTCATAAGTGTGTCTACCATAATTAACTGTTATCCCATTCACCACTTGCTTAGTAGAAGATGGTGTTTTAACCACTGTTTTACTGGTTAAGGAAGCAGTATTCGTTTTGCTGTCATACTTGGCAGTTACGCCTAATGCACTTCCTGCAAAATCTAAGGCAACCATAGTGGTTTTATTAATCGTTTGGGCATTAGCAGACATTTTTACAGTCTTGCCATTTACCACTGCGGTATTCTTGTTTAATGTCACCACAATTTTCGATTTAGATTTCGTTGCGGTTACTGTACCTTTCTTACTATCAGAAGTAATCTTGTAGCCAAACTTCTCAAATACGCTCTTCATTGGAACCAAGGCTTTTCCACTTTTTAATACAGATGATTGTGGAAACTTTTGTTTCGTCTTATTGATTACCGTATTAATGTTTTTGATGTTGGATACAGGAGCTTTGGTGCTTGCTGATACAATGTAATGCCCAACAAAGGCTTCTGTTGCAAATAATGAACCCACTAAAGCAAAGCAGATAAATGCTTTTTGAACACTTTTTAAACTCATAATCTTTGTCATATTTTCAAAGCCTTTCATCATTTTTATTAGTTATCTCACTTTCTTTCATTCTACCTTATATAGTAAAAACTACCAATATTCTAAAAGGGATTTATAATAAAAAAGACCTATAAAAGTAGAATGTGAACCAGTATAATTAATGGCTTTTCCATGTGTGAGAAAAGGAAGATGTAGGTATTATTGACTAAATAGATAACACGTTTTATAATAGCGATACCAACTCAAATACACCAAAAATTGTAAAAGGTGATTGTGATGAAAAATTGCCAAATCTACAAATTTATATTTAAAAGTTTTTACGCCTATTCTCTGTGAATAGGCGTTTCTTATTTTTAATGGTGTTGTCTGAGAAACATGATTAGAAACCAGGAGGAATTGGAAAATGGACACTTTAATTGAAAAGTTAGTTTCAAAGGGATATATGCAGAACATTGTAATTACTGTAGCGTCTAACATTATCATCTTAATGGTCGGTCTAATGGGTGGTTTCCTATTAAAACAATTGTTCTTTAAGTAATGAAAGTAGAGAGGAGTATATAAATGGTGAGTAAGAGGGCAAAAGTACAACGTAAAAAGAAGAATAAAAACCCAGATCTATATCCAGTGACCAAAATTGAAAATTTTGGATTTAGTAAAATTCTAAGTCGTATTGATAATGCAATAGAAATATTGAGCAGAAGAAGTTGAGAAGCGGGAGTGATAGGTGGGTGAAAATGTGAATGTTCTTCAAGTTGTTATGCTAATTATTGTTTGTGGTTTCATCTTATCTATATTAAAAATTGATCAAATATTAAAGAAAAAGGAAGTAGATTTTGATACTCGCAGACAAGTATCAAAATTCATATTAATGTTTGGTGTCATTGTACAATGTTTGCTAACCATTGTTTTAGTGAAGTACAGCTTATAGTTAGATTTAGTAATAAAGAGAATATCTACTATAGGGGTTAGCAAATGGGTTCGCTTTTTTCTACTTTATATAATTTCCAATAACTCATTAATTGTGGTTTCAATTACAAGTAAGAGCCTGCTAAAAAAGTAGGCTCTTTTTATCTATTAGTTATCTAAACTTTTGCAATTAAAGAATATTTTTTAATACAAGACTCCAAAGTTTGAACTGGCACAACCATGACAAGTATCTCGATCAAATCTATGTTCTACTGGTACATTTTCTCCGCAGAATTGGCACTTCCTATATTGCCTTTTCCTTGAATTGATAGTTTTCATGAGTAGGTCAAGAATCATCTGTTGTTTTTCTTCTTTACTTAATGACTCCAAATCCTCCCATCTCACTGTATATTTTTTATACTTACCAATAGCTGGCGTATGTCCATCCACCCATTGAGTAGCTTCAAATCCAAACTCCAACCCTTCATCAGTAGTCCGAATATATACTTCTGGTTCATCAGCAAATGCCTCTAACTTAAAGTAATATGGGATGTTCTCTGTTGTTTTCTCATGAACTTTTAATGAAACAATCCATTCAAGTGCTTTTGTTTTTAATGATTTCATATTGTTCCATCCTTTAAATAAAATAATACTTTTCATTGTAATTATAGCATCATCAGATAAGCACTTCTTATGGTTGATTTTCCCTAATAGAGTTCAAGGGTTTTGTAAGTTCATGTCGAATAGGATATGTGGAAGAAGTACATTAAAGTGTTTTTATATTACATAAAAATTAAAGAGTAGCGGGTGTGGAAAATGAGTTCAGTTGCAGGAAAGTATCTTCCTTTGCAAAATTATTTAAAGAGTTTAACAGATACCAATGTTATTTTGTCATTTCATGAAATGGAAGAGATTTTAAAAGCACCATTGCCAAACTCAGCCTATAGTTATCAGGCATGGTGGGTGAACAGCAAAACAGCACATTCTCACTCTGCAACATGGCTTGATGCGGGATATACAGTAGGAAAGGTTATATTCGGTAAATCTGTACAGTTTATTAGAAACGAAAAAGATGATAGTCTCTATGAAAAGGAAGAAGTAACTCAGATAGAGAGAAATAATAGTTTATCTAATGAAGAGATGGACTATATCGAAAACTTATCTACTAAGTTAGATAAAGTTAGAGCATTCTTAACGAATGAATTGGCAATCGATTTTTCTAAGGAAGGCTTAGTTGATCAGTATGAAACATTAAAAAATTTCAGAAGAATTATCGGGAATATAGATAATGATATGAGTTTCATTGGTTGCCTATTAATAAAAGAGTTTCTTAATCAAAGATACACTTTTTCTGAACTAAATATGGCTTTAAAACCACAAGGATCACCTGGGTTAGATGTTGATGAAACAACCATTGAAGGAAAAAGGATAATTGGTGAGTTGAAGACCACGTATCCCTATAAAGAGAATGACCTTGGTGCAAACCAAAAAATTAATTTCGTTAAGGATTTTGAGAAGTTACAGCAAAATGTAGCAGATTCCAAATACTTTTTTGTTACTGAAGGTAAGACATTTAATATAGTACAGAATAAATATGGTCAATATCTAAATGGAATTACACTTGTGTTACTTCCAGAAGCTCTATCAGATGAAGAGTTTGTTATCACGTATAGATAAATTTGGGTTATTTAATCAAATTTGGAGGCTACTATGGATTTTGATATACACTTATCACCTTTTTTTGTTATATCTTTTTTTGTTATATCTGTAATAGGAAATACAATTCAATGGTTTTTACAAGTAAATGAGGAATTTGAGGAACAAGAAATTATTAAAAGTCGTCAAATATCTTTGCTAATTATCGGGGTTAGTGTGCTAACGCTTGTAACCCTTCCAACACCAGGGGTTGGGGGTGTTTATACACTACAGAGTGATGGAAATACAATAATTGGATCGATTGCTTGGTTGAACTTTATTAGAAAATTTGCGGTATTAATTGGCTGGGTATCCGCAATTAGTTTTACCATAATGCCACTTGTACTATATATCAGTAAACGTTTTTCAAAAACACACTAAAATAAAATTGAGTATAAAGACACACAATTAAAATATTATTGAATTAAAGGGGAGTTAGTGAAAGAAGAAGTTTAAATTAAGGGTGAAAATAATACATTTCACCATCAATTAACCAGTATTTGACAAGTTGAAGTCAGTGGTGTAATATGGGAACAAATGTTTCTGAGAGGGTGCATTTATTTGTTTCAAATAATAATTAAACTAATTATAAATACCCATATAAAAAGAGCCGAAATCTAAATAGGATTTCGGCTCTTTTCTTTTTGGAAAAAATATTTTACCTCTTCTCACAAACAATACATTGCAATAAAAGGAGGAAATATGATTGGTTATTCAAGAATACCCTGTATTTTCATGGTCTAACTCACGTCATAAAACAGCCCTGGAGTGTGCTAAAAAGTATTATCATTCTTACTATGGATTTCACAATGGCTGGTTAAAGGATTCAGATGCAATTACAAAACATATCTATCGTCTAAAAAAATTAACCAATCTTGAAATGTTTGTGGGGGAAAGGGTACATAAATTTATCGAGGATACTGCAAAGGGTAAACATCTATTCATTAGTGAGAAGGAAGCGTTTAATCATATTTGGATACAAGTTGAAGAGGTTATTGATTGTTCGTTTAGTGACTATAACAAATGGTTCGAAAAGCCAAGCAGAATTAATATGCTTCATGAAGTTTACTATGAAGATAATGTTTCTAATGAAAAAATCTCTAATTTAAGAGAGCGACTAATTGTTGTTATACATAATCTCTACGAAAACGAAATTTTTGTCGAATTGCTACAAAAGAAGATTAATGTTCATCCTCACACAGAACAATTTCGTTTTATGAGTAAAGACGGGATAAAAATATGGTTAAGAGTAGACTTACTTTATAGAGATCGAATTACAGGAGATAACCTTATTTTAGTAGATTGGAAGACTGGAAAATCAGATGATAATGATAGAAACCAACTTGCATTGTACTCACATTTCGTATCCAAAGCATATAAAGTCAGTGAGCTTAGTAAGATCAAGATAAGAAACGAGTATCTTCTAAATAACGAATCCAAGTCTTACTCTGTTAAACCAATTGATATTGATAACATGAAAGAACTGATAAATATGAGTATAAATTATATGCAGAGTTTTCTTGAAGAAGTAGACAAAAATATTCCTCTCCCATCATCGTGTTTTAGTCAAACTTCTAATCAAGAGGTATGTAGGCGGTGTAATTTCAAGGAAATGTGTGGGATAGATGTAAAGTATCTTTAGCATAAATACATTTAAGGATGGGAAGTATGCCAAGAAAATTAACAATAGAAGAATTTAGGTTAAGAATCTTTAGGTTAGTGGGAATTGAGTATGAGGTTATTGGAGAATATTTTGGATGGGACAAACCTGTAAGGCTAAAACATACAGTATGCAATCATGAATGGGCAGTATTCCCAAATAATTTTTGTAAAGAAAATGGTACACGATGTCCAGAATGTAATATAGCAAAACAACGTAAAACACAGGAACAATTCATTGCTGATGTAGGGAGAATATGGGGTAATGAGATTACTGTTATTGGTAGTTACGGTAAGAACAATAAAGATCCTGTCTTGGTAAAACATAATATATGTAGTGAAGAATTTGAAGCGGTTCCAAACTATTTATTATTAGGGGAAAATAGTTGTCCAAATTGTAAGCCCAATGCAAAACTAACCACTGAGAAATTTAAAGAACGACTATTTGCCAAAAAAGGTCACGAAATTATTGTTTTAGGGCAGTACGTTGCAATGGATACACCAATTTTAGTTAAGCATAATATTGAGGATTGCTCTTTTGTATGGCGAACAGCACCTACTAATCTACTTCATAAAGGTACATCGTGTCCAAGTTGTGCAGGGAATTTGCCATTAACCCATCAAGAATTTATTAAGAGAGTTTTGAAAGTTCATAGTGAAGAATATATCATCTTATCAAGATATATAAATATGAAAACCAATGTGAAGGTAAAGCATAACCTATGCGGAAAAACATATCTTGTTAATCCTAATTGCTTTATAAACCGTATTGATGGCTGTAAAAAATGTAAAGGTTTTGAAAAAAATCATGAGGAATTCGTCATAGATGTATTTAATGCAGTCGGTAAAGAATATACGGTGCTTGGTGAATACATAAACAATAAAACTAAAATAAGAATGAGGCATGAGGAATGCCAACATGAATGGTCAGTAAAACCTAATTCCTTTTTATCTGGAAGTAGATGTCCCCGTTGTATGGAATCAAAAGGGAACAAGAAGATATTAGACTATTTGGTAAGTAATAAGATTGATTTCAAAAGTGAATTTTGGTTCGAGGATTGTAGATATATAAGACCACTCCGATTCGACTTTGCTATATTTCGAAATCAAGAAGATAAAGATAATAATAAGCCTTTGCTATTAATTGAATTTCAAGGGAGTCAACATGAAAAACCAGTTAAGGTTTTTGGAGGCATAGATGGTTTTTTAAAAATCAAGCGTAACGATAAAATAAAGACTGAATATTGCAAGAAAAATAATGAAAAATTAGTTACTATCCACTATAGTAAACTTAAAAATATTGATAAATATTTGGATGACATTCTAAGGAATCACCTAAAATAAAATTGGAGGGAATGGGAAATATGCAAAAAGAAGATATTAATGAGCTTGGTTATATACTGGCTGAAGACATAGACAATGAATCTGCATATGCAACTGAAGTACAATATGAGGAATGTTAAAATAAATTTTTTCTTATAAAAATGGAATCTACAAAAAAGTCCTGAAAAAAATAGGGCTTTTTATTTTTGTTTTTTCAAAATGTTTTCCTTCTTAACTATGAATAATGAAAATGCATTATATCTATAATCTAATGTTTTAATAAAAAGGTTTCCTTTTGGAAATCCCCCCAGGTTAAATCTATTGATTATAGGTAAGGAGAGAGGAAAGGTATGGAGAAGAATAATGATGTAGAATGCAATCATGAATTAGATGTAGCAACAGATCAGATAGCCAAATTAATAAAAGAATATCGTGCAATGAGAGGTATGAGTTTATCACAGGTTGAGAGAATGACAAATGTATCATCCAGTTTTATTAATCGTATAGAGAATGGAGAAAGGAATGAAATTAGCTTTTCTAAGTTAATTAGGATAGCAGTTGCTTTGGGCATCCCATTTGAATTATTGATTGAGAAGAGCTTTGATGAACTTAAACAAAAAGATGATAATAAAAGCGGTATATTAACCTTAACTGATTTGTTGATACAAAATGAATTTACTATCAATGATAAGAAAATTGAGGGATGTGCAAAAAGGTTTCTATTGGATATTATGGAGTTCATAGTTGATTGCAAGTGGGATGCTATGACAAAAATTCACGATTTATATTTGTTGTCGAAAAGAATTGAAAAATTTAAGGCTATATAATAAGGAAGAATTTCTTCCTTATTTTTTTTATATCCATGTTTTTGCTTTTAATTTAAAGTAAGAATAAAATAAGAATAGAATAAGATTTATTTTTGAGGTGGTAACTTTGCAGGTGAAACTTTTTTATAAAACACAAAGAGAACTTGCTGTTTCATTAAATTCCGTAATAGATGCTTATTGGGGAAATAAGATAGATGAAGATGTTCTCGTAAAATCTGTTACTGATATCTACATAAATAATCCAAGTAAATTACTAAAGGAAGGTGCTTTTACCACGATATTAAGACAACAATGTGGAAAGAGAAGGCTTGAAGTGATTGAACAAATTTTAAAAAGTGCAGTTGGTAGTAGAATTTGATAAGTACGGTGGAAGGATTTGGATGCATGACTAAAGAATTAGATTATAGTGCAACACTTACTGGGGCTTCTTTTTTATTGTACGAATTAAAGCAAGTGTTGAAGCTCAAAAGGCAAGGGTTATCAAATGATGAAATAAAGAAAAAGGTTATCGAGGAAAATGTCTTCGAATATAAATTTACTTCGAGTCTTAAACGCATTGTACCATCAGTTATCAGAAGAGCAAATGCTTTAGACGATCAACTACAGGAATGGGTACTGAATAGTCCATTGGAAGAGGGTAAGGTTATAAACCTATATTCCATTATGAAGACGGATAGACTCTTTTTTGAATTTATGAACGAGGTCATCCGAGAAAAGCTGGAATCGAATAATTATCTGCTTGAAAAGAAAGATTTGAACGTATTCTTTATTTCTAAGGCGGAACAAGACGAGAAAATGGCAAAATGGACTGAACTGACAGTAAATAAATTGAAACAAGTCTATTTGAAATTGCTTTACGAGGCTGGCTTGCTAAACGATAAAAAAACAGGTGAGTTGAATAGGCTATTATTTGATGAAAATTTAAAGCGTCACCTTATGTTTATTGGTGATACAGCTTATTTAAAAGCAATGGGTGAGTGAAAGGATTAAACACATGGCGAATATTAATCGTAGATTGGATAAAATTATCCCAAAAATCAAAGAGGACAAGTTTATACAAGGTAGAGGACTTGGTAATGAGATTAGTTTTTATATCTTTGACTATGAGCCAAATGAGGAATTAGTGGTTCGTGATTACGTGAAGCATATCAAGAAGGAATTCAATTATGAAGGATCTGGACGCAAGATTATCGAATTCGACTTATATAATATGTTGCTTGAAATCGCAAAGGAAAAACGAATCTTTGATCAAGTATTCCAAGTAGAAGAAAAACAGGGGAAGGATGCCCTCTTTAAAGCCATGTCTGCCTTTGCCAAGCCAGAAATCTTTTTGAGCAAAATCAAAGAGGAATTGGTTGATCACAATGTCGTATTCATCACAGGGGTAGGAAAGGTGTATCCATTTGTTCGATCACACACGATTTTAAATAATCTTCAAGAAGTTATTGATAAGATACCAGTCATCATGTTTTTCCCTGGCAGATATGACGGTCAATCACTTCACTTGTTTAACAAGTTCAAGGATGACAACTATTACCGAGCCTTTCCGTTAGTCGATTAGAGAAGAGGGGGATACTAAATGATTATTAGAGATATGTTTCAAAAAGACATTGAAAGAGATATAAGAGGAGTAATAAAAGTTGCACAAGCAGATGAAGACAATACCTATCAAGAGCTTGATGAATATGTTGTGACAAAAGAGTTACATAAGCACTTATCCAAATTCTATGAGAATTATCAAAAGGGCATAGATGGAACTACCGATAAAATGGGAGTATGGATCAGCGGATTCTTCGGATCTGGTAAATCCCACTTCTTGAAAATCCTTGCGTACTTGATTGAAAACAAGAAAGTAAAAAACAAAAAAGCCATTGAGTTCTTCCAAAATAAAATACAAGATCCTTTAGTTCTGGCAAACATGAATCGAACTGCCGACGTTGAGACAGAAGTAATTCTATTCAATATCGATTCAAAGGCATCCATGGATAGTAAGTCGAAAGATGATGCGATTTTACGTGTATTTATGAAGGTGTTCTATGAACATAGAGGGTATTTTGGAGATATTCCAGGCGTTGCCGAAATGGAGAAATACTTAGATCAAAAAGGTGTCTACGAACAGTTTAAAGCTGAGTTTAAGGTACTTGCAGGTGAAGAATGGTTCGACCGTCGAAATACTTTCTATTTCGATGCTGACTACGTAATAGGAGCCTTAACAAAAGTAACGGATATGTCCGAAGAATCAGCTCGAAATTGGTTTGAGAATGGAGTAAATAATTTTGAGATTAGCATTGAAAAGTTTGCCAAGGATGTAAAGGAGTATATCGATCAGAAGGGTAAGAATTTTCATCTGGTGTTTTTAGTAGATGAAATTGGTCAGTTTATTGGGGACAGTCGTAGTCTCATGCTTAATCTTCAAACAGTTGCGGAGGACTTGGGTACTTTCGCCAAAGGGAAAGTCTGGATTATGGTCACTTCCCAAGAGAGCATTGATAGCATCGTTAAGGTAAAAGGAGATGACTTCTCCCGTATTCAGGGCCGCTTTGATACGAGATTATCTTTATCATCGATTTCAGTAGATGAAGTAATTAAGAAGCGTATTCTCTTAAAGAAAGACTTTGCTAACGATAAGCTCAAAGTCATTTATCCAGAGAAAAGTGCCATCCTGAAGAATTTAATTAGTTTCAAAGAAAGCACTGCGGATTTAAGGGGCTACGACAACGAGCAAGAATTTGCAGAGGTTTATCCTTTTATTCCCTATCAATTTAAACTACTGCAAAATGTATTTGAGCAAGTAAGACGACATGGTTCTTCTGGTAAGCATTTATCAGAAGGGGAACGTTCCATGTTATCCGCATTTAAAGAGGCAGGACTACGTTATAAGGATGCAGAGGAAGGGTTGTTAATTCCATTCTATGCATTCTATGACACGATTAAAGAATTCCTCAATCCGACTATATCAAGAGTTATTGAGGGAGCATACGAAAATCCTGCACTTAAAGATGATGAATTTAACATGAACCTCTTGAAAGTATTGTTTATGATTAAATACATTAAAGAGCTTCCAACGAATATTGAAAATATCGCTACCCTTATGGTGACAAGCATTGATGAAGATAAATTAGAGTTGAAAGAGAAAATAAAAGCATCCCTAAGAAAGCTCATTTCTCAAACGCTTGTTCAGAAAAACGGAGAGTTCTATATCTTCCTGACTGATGATGAACAAGATATCAACCGAGAAATTAAGACAATCAATGTAGATGAAGATGTGATTAAAAGAGAACTTGCTAATTATATCTTCCAAGACCTTTATGAAGAGAAAAAGTACCGTTATTCATCCGAGTATTCATTTTCATATAATCAGAAAATGGATGAAAAGAATTATGGAAATCAAACATCCAATATTGGTGTGAATATTATATCTCCATTATCAGACCACTATGGAAAATCAGAGCATGAATTAATGATGATGTCGTCTGGAAACGGTGAATTACTATTGAAATTAGGTGGGAATGAATCGTATATCGAAGAGATGGAAGAAGTGCTAAGAATTGAGGAGTATCGTAAGAAAAAAAATATCACTCAACTTCCTGAGAGCATTCAGAACATCTTGAACAACAAACAGGCTGAGGTACGAGAAAGAAAACGTAGAGTACGTGAATTATTAGAAGATGCGGTTAAAAATGGTCAATTCTTTATCAATGGGGACAACGTGGCTGTCAAAGGCTCAACGGTAAAAGAAAAAATGAATACAGCCTTATACTCATTGGTAGACAATGTTTATACAAAATTAACCTATGTAAAAAAATTTATAGGTACTGAAAATGAACTTCGCTCAATTTTAAACTCTAAAGAAGAGCAATTGTCATTAAGTACAGTCATGGAACAAGTACCAAATGAGCTGGCAATCAAAGAAATTTCTGATTTTATTAGCCTTCAAGATTCGATTCAAAAGCAAATTCGAGTCAAAATGATTGTAGACCGTTTCAACGACAAACCTTATGGCTGGAGAGAGCTTGATATCCAAGGTTTTATTGCTGAGCTACTAAGGGATCAAAAAATTCGAATTCGCTATAACTCGGAGTACCTGGAGCCAGCATCAGATGCAAGCAAGATTGTCACTGTTTTAACAAAAACATCTGAAGCAGACAAAGGAATCATCTTAAAAAGAAAAAAAGTAGATGAAGCACTCATTAAGGTAGCGAAGAAGGTCTGCAAAGAGGTGCTAAATAAAACCGATTTGCCAGATGACGAAGACGGTTTAGTAAAAGAAATGCGATCATTGATTGAAAAACAAATGAATGAAATTTATGCATACAAGGCTCGCTACGAAGGCAGAAAATACCCAGGTATGAGCTTGCTTGACAAAGGATTAAGTTATTTTGGTGAATTCCACAAAGGGTTAGATAATGCATCATTCTTTGGAAAGATAAAAGAACTACAAAAAGACCTTAGTTATTGGGAAGAGGATATGACTTACGTTAAGAGTTTTTTTGGTACAGATCAAAAGGATATCTTTGATAAAGGGCTATCAGCTATCAATAAGTATCAAGAAAACAAAGCCTATCTTGTAGGAAATGAAGCGGAAAATTACATTGAGAAATTGACAGACATCTTAAATGATTCGATTCCTTATGGGAAAATAAAGCTAATCCCTGAAATCGTTAAAGGTATAGAGGATCAAATTAATATTGTCCTATCAGAGAAAAAAGAAAATGCGAAAGAGAAAATCAAGTTGGATTATGATTACCTTTATCTGAAAGCAAAGCAGAATGGCGTATCAAACGAAACAAAAGAACGAGTCGAACAATATTATCCTTCCTTAATAGCACAAGTTGAAGAATTTGTTGACGTATATAAAGTTGATGCGACAATTTCTCAAAGCACAAGTTTTAAAGAACAATACGAACTGAAGATTAATCATGAAATAGAGGAATGGCATAGAAGAACTGTCGTCACACCTCCTGTAGTAATTGATGGAGGCGGTAACGAATCTGGCGGTGGACATGTTGCAACCGTTCAAAAGCAAAAGGTTAAAGCCTCAGAACTAATTGTAGTGAAGGAATTACGTTCAGAAGACGATGTAGACAAGTACATCAGGACGTTATCAAATAAGTTAAAACAAATCATTAAGTCTAATAAAGAAATCGAGTTCATTGATTAGTCGGGAGATGTAAAAATGAATAAGTCAGCTCTCAAAACCTTTGCGACAAGTGCCAGAAAAGAACTCTTAAAAAAAGTCGAAGCAAAGGCAATGAAAATTGGAATCACAGAAGACAATATAAAAAAAGCAGACATTGAAAGCTCGGATGCCATCTTTATAGATGGCAGACAGCTTTTAAGAGAAGAAAAAACTCAACGTGATAAACTCATTACTCGTATTAATCAAATCGGATTTAAACAGGTAATGGAAGAAGTCGCTTATACTTGGTTTAACCGTTTTACAGCACTACGTTTTATGGAAGTGAATGACTATCTACCAACTGGTGTAAGGGTATTATCTTCTTCAAATCCAAATAGTGCAGATCCAGATATGATAAATGAGGCATTAGAATTGGATTTAGAGATCGAGTTGGATAGAGAGTATATCTATAACTTGAAATTAAACAATGAAACGGAAGAATTGTTCAAGTATCTAATTATTAAACATTGCAACGAGTTGAATCGATTCTTACCATTTATGTTTGAAACAATTGATGATTATACGGAAATCCTCTTTCCAGAAGGCTTGTTGGCAAAGGATTCTTTTATTCGTCAAATGACTGACATTGATTTCATTCAAGAAGATAATTGGAAAAGGGTTGAAATTATAGGTTGGCTGTATCAATTCTATATAGCTGAAGAGAAAGACAGAGTGTTTAAAGCAAAGAAAAAATATAAATCAGAGGAAATACCTTATGCAACTCAACTTTTTACTCCTGATTGGATTGTAAGGTACATGGTACAAAACTCGTTAGGACGATATTGGGTAGAATCCCATCCTGAGCAGAGAGAATTATTTAGAGAATGGGAATTTTACATCGAAAATCCAGATTCAGAGGTTGATTTTGAGGAAGAATTAGCTCCTTATATAAATAAAGAGTTAAAGGTTGAGGATATTAAGTGTATCGATCCTGCCATGGGTAGTGGTCATATCCTCGTTTATATGTTTGATGTATTGTATGAAATTTATATTAAGTGTGGATATATGGAGAGAGAAATTCCAAGGTTGATTATTGAAAATAATCTTTATGGATTGGATATAGATGATCGGGCGTACCAGCTTGCGTGTTTTTCTGTCGTAATGAAGGCATTAGAGTATAACTCTCGATTTTTACGTAGTATTGAGAGAGAGGGACTTGAATTAAAATTGATTTCTATACAAGAAACCAACCACTTAACTGAAGCTGATATTGCCTATATTTCAGGAGAAGAAAGTGGAGAAATTGCTGACCAAATGAAGTCATTCATATCTCAGTTCAAAGACGCTAAAACAATTGGTTCATTATTAAATATAACGTTATTTCCTAAAGAACTTGTTGAAATAAGATATAACCAAATTAAGATTAATCCTGTAGAAGATTTATTTCAAGTTGAGTTGAGAGAAAAGTCCTTATTATTGTTACCACAGCTTATTAAACAAGCTCAGATTTTGACTAACCAATATGATATTTTAGTAACAAATCCACCTTATATGGGAATAAGGTATATGACAACAACATTAGTAGAATATTTAAATCAGAATTATCCCGACACAAAGAATGATCTATTTGCCCCATTTATGGAATTAAATCATCTACTTAAAGATAAAGCCTTAATGTCATTTATTAATCAACATTCTTGGATGTTTACATTTAGTTATGAGAAATTAAGAAAAAAAATAATTACAACAAACTCTCTTGTATCAATGTTGCATTTAGGGACAAGAGCTTTTGAAGATATAGGTGGGGAGATTGTACAAACAACATCATTCACTCTTAGGAATTATCATATTCCCAAAAGTAAAGGTATTTATCTAAGATTAACGGAACTTAGAAATGCAAAAGAGAAAAGGGCAAAGACCTTAGAATCAATAGAGGGTTTAGAACAGACATATATTTTTAAAAAAAATCAAAAGGACTTTCTCAGAATTCAAGGATATCCACTTGGGTATTGGCTATCTGATAAAGCAATAGAGATCTTTTCTGAGGGTGAAAAATTAAAGGATATTGGTGAACCCAAATCGGGTATAATGACTGGAAATAACGATGAATTCCTAAAGATGTGGACAGAAGTGAATGTTTCAAAAATTGGATTTAAGATGAGGCAGTTTAGTGATATAAACTACTACAAGTTTAAATGGTTTCCGTACTTTAAAGGTGGTTCTTATAGAAAATGGTATGGAAACATGGAGTATTTGATTAACATGGAAAATGAGGGCTATGATATCAAATACTCAGGTAAAAATACAAACTATAGATTAAGGGACTCAACCTTATATTTTAAAGAAGGTATCAATTGGTCGGATGTAGCAACCAATAATTTTAGTGTAAGATATTCCCCTCCTGGTTTTTTATTCGATATGAAGGGGTCATCAGTATTTATTAAAAATGACGTAGAATACAATGTGTTTTATGTTCTTGCTTTGTTAGCAAGTAAAATTATTGGCCAACTAATTCAAGTTTTAAATCCGACAATGAGTTTTCAGGTAAATGATTTAGAGAGACTGCCTATCGTTAAGGCAAATAGCAAACTAAGTGAACAAATTATTAATATTAGCAAAGAAAATGTAGAATTAGCAAAAGAAGATTGGGATTCATTTGAACGATCATGGGATTTTAAGTTACATCCTCTTCTTTTTTATAAGGAACAAGAAAGCCTATTAAAAAATGTTTGGATGAAGTACAAAATTGCAACAGAAAATAGATTTTTCGAGTTAAAACGTAATGAAGAGGAAATTAACCAATATTTTATAGACCTATATGGTTTAGTCGAGGAAATTACTCCAGATATACAAGAAAAAGATGTGATAATTTATAGGGCAGATATTATACGAGACATTAAATCTTTTATATCCTATGTAATAGGGTGTATGTTCGGTCGTTATTCATTAGACGAACAAGGTCTTGTTTATGCAGGTGGGGAGTTTAAACGTAATAAATACCAAACATACCCTGTTGATGAAGACAATATCGTGCCAATATTACCTGAGTCTTATTTTGAAGACGACATCGTTTCAAGGTTCAGCGAATTTATCCAAGCTACATATGGTAAGGAGACATTAGCTGAAAACCTTGACTTTATTGCAGAAACGCTTGGAAATAAAAAAGGTGAAACAGCAAAAGAAACTATAAGACGCTATTTCTTAAATGAGTTCTTTAAGGATCATGTTCAAACGTACAAGAATCGACCGATTTATTGGCTATTTACTTCTGGGAAACAAAAGGCATTTAATTGTCTAATTTATATGCATCGCTATGATAAGACAACTTTATCTCGTATTCGTACTGATTATCTCCATGAATACCAAATTCGGCTTGATGCTGAGAAGAAGGATCTATTGAGCATAATTGAAGGCGATTATTCAACAAAAGAGATAAGTAATGCTAAGAAGGAACTAAAGGTATTAGACAAGAAGATAGATGAACTAAAAGAGTACGATGAATTGTTGCACCATATGGCTGATATGCAAATCGAAATTGATTTGGATGATGGCGTAGTGCAAAATTATGAAATGTTTGAAGGTCTTGTAGTAAAAATATAAGCAGTCATGAGGATATACCAGTAATGACTGGTGTATCCTTGTTTTATGGAGTTTATTGTAGAGGGGTGAGTGGAATTGAATTTAGAACAGGTGATTAACACATTAACTGCCATGTTTAATGAATCGCTTAATGATGGTGAACAGAGAAAGATTGTTTTTTGGGTGGATAAGGATAGGGAGTTTGTTGAGGAAATCCAACAAGTAGCTCTTGATAAAGTAAAATTTCATCAGCTAACTGAAAAGAACAACTTCTACACAAAATATTTGCTTGAAGAGGAGGATTCGACCTCCCATTATCTAATCTATACCAACGATGATTTGAGTGTAGAAGAAAATTGGCTTATGGATACGCTTTACTATTCAAAGACGTTTTATGCAGATAAGATATCTCTGTTATTAAGCGACTTGGGAATTGATCCATCATTACGAGCAATTGTGAAGAAGTATGAGAAATTTTTCAACAAAAAGAATACACAAAAATTTAAGTCCTATGGGATTCAGGTCTATTCGGAAGAGACCATTGATATCGCAATCATGAGTGTTTTGTGTAATTTAAAAACACCTGATTTTGAAGAAGTCCTAAGAACGGTATTAAAGGAAAGCCTTTCAGAAGAAGAAAATAAGTACATAATTTCAATGGACAAGTCTTTTGATTTGAATGTGTTTTGGAAGTGCGTCTCTCATTTATATGGCTTCGATAGGGAAAACAAGACTCTGAAGACTCTATTTATGCATCTTACTCTTACTGCACTAAGTCATTCGGTTGAGGAGTCAATGCTTACAAACGTAAAGAGTTTTATTGCAGAAAGAAACAAGTCAAATTCCTTAGTATTTATTGATCATTGGATGCACCACAAGGTAGACTATGTAATCTACAATGAATTGGCAGAAATGATAGAGCAAGAGTTACAATTAGCGGATCTTGTTCGCCAACTTCCGATTGAATCGTTTAAAAAGGCAGATACATTCCCTTATTTCGACAAGGCTATTATCATTTATATTGCCAATAGTCTTGAAGCATTGCACGAAGATTTTGAGGAATACACCAAACTCATTAATCTTAGAAGAGTTAGACATTTTTATGAAAGATACCAATTTATCTTTGATGCGTTATTCTACACTGTGAAGATGTACGAGTTCCACAAGAAATACAGCTCAGGCATTCCAAAGGCATCAGCGATTGATATTTGGAAGAATTATGTGAACGAGTATCACTTCATGGATACATATTATCGCAAGTTTTATGTGGCTTTCGATAATGAACCAAATAGTGAGATATTGAAGAAGCTAAAAACGATGGTAGAAAACCTCTATACTAATTGGTATATGGGAGATTTAAGCTCACATTGGTCTATGGCTGTAGAAACGGATATGAAAGATCAGTGGGTTCTTCCAGGGATTACAAATCAGCAGGAATTTTATAAGCAATATGTTGCTCCAAAAGTGTATAAGGGTGAACGGACTTTTGTCATTGTTTCAGATGCTCTAAGATACGAGGTCGGATTAGAGATAGTGGAGAAGTTGAATGCAGAAACGTTAGGTGCTTGTGAGATCGAACCAATTCTTAGTGTTCTTCCTTCTGTTACAAAACTCGGCATGGCTTCTTTGTTACCGCACAAGGTATTAGATATCGATGAAAACGTAAGGGTTTTGGTTGATGGAAAGTCATCAAGTGGTCTGGATAATCGGAAGGCAATCATTGAATCTACAGTTACAGATAGTGTTGCCATCCATGCACAAGAAGTGTTTGCCATGAACAAAGCAGGCAGAAGAGAGCATTTTAGAGGGAAAAAGTTGATTTACATTTACCATGATTCAATTGATGCCATGGGGGATAAAGCCTCCACTGAAATCTATACGTTTAATGCGGTGGAAAAGACGATCGATGAAATCTCCACACTAATAAAAATCATTCGAGATGATTTGTCTGGAACAAACATCTTAATAACCGCCGATCATGGATTTGTCTACCAAAGAGAGCCGTTAGTAGAAAGTGATAAAATTGAAAAAGAGGATATCCAGGCTATTGAATTGAAAAGAAGATACATGCTTTCAAAGGAAAATAGACAAATGGATGGGATTCTCAATATAAATATTAATTCTATCATTAAAAATGATCATCAAGTAAGGGCTTATGTTCCAAAATCAACCATCCGTTTTAAGATACAAGGTTCTGGTGTGAATTTTGTTCATGGGGGAGCAAGCCTACAGGAAGTGGTTGTTCCTTTAATCAAATACAAAAATATTCGCAAGGGACAAGCCAACAGCAGAGAAATTGTTAAAGTGGATATCAAGTTGACAAGTTCCTTACGTAAAATTACGAATAGTTTATTCCATCTTTCTTTCTTCCAAATGGAAAAAGTAGAAGATAAGGTTGTGCAGAGAACTGTATTAGTTTTTATGGCAGATGAAAATGATGTGGTTATTTCTAATGAGGAGACAATAATAGGTGATCGAACATCTGATAACCCTGAAGAACGGACATTTAAGTTACGTTTTGCCCTGAAAACGACGACCTATGATAAAAACAAGCATTATTACCTAACCATAAAAGACATAGAGACTGATGTAATTCTTGAAAAGATACCATTTAACATCAATTTGGGAATCGTAAGTGACTTTGATTTCTAAGATAAGGGAGGGAGAAATTTGGAGAGAGTAAATGAATCTAATGTTCTTGAATTAGATAGAAAACTAAACTTGGTATTTGCGGGAAGAGTAGTTAGAAAAGATCTAACGAAGCTCATTAAAGAAGGAGCTAACGTACCCATTTATGTACTTGAATACTTATTAGGGATGTATGCGGCCACTAATGATGATGAAAGTATAAAAGAAGGTGTGGCGAGGGTTAAGAAGATCCTTTCCGAAAACTTTGTGCGACCCGATGAAGCGGAAAAGATTAAGAGTAAGATTCGAGAAATCGGTCAATATTCCATCATTGATAAGGTGACAGTTCGCCTAAATCCAAAGAGAGATACATATGAAGCAGAATTCTCGAACTTAGGATTAAAAGAAGTTCCAATATCCTCTAACTACGTCAAGGAATTTGATAAGCTCTTGGCGGGGGGAATCTGGTGTATGTTAAAGATGGATTACTACTATGATGAAGAGCAAAAGAATGTGAGTCCTTTTAGTGTTAGCAATCTAAAGCCCATTCAGATGCCTAATATGGATCTTAATGAAATCATCGAGGGAAGGAAAGAATTCACTAAGGATGAATGGATTGATATACTGGTTCGTTCTACGGGAATGGAGCCTACTCAGCTCAGTGATCGTGTGAAATGGCATTTGTTGTTACGCCTTGTTCCTCTTGTAGAAAACAATTACAATATGTGCGAACTCGGCCCACGCGGAACGGGGAAATCGCATGTTTACAAAGAAATCAGTCCAAACTCCATTTTAGTGTCTGGCGGGCAATCCACTGTAGCCAATCTTTTTTACAATATGTCATCAAGAACGGTTGGGCTTGTGGGTATGTGGGATACGGTAGCATTTGATGAAGTGGCTGGTATCAGGTTTAAGGATAAAGATGGAATACAAATTATGAAAGATTTTATGGCAAGCGGTTCCTTTGCCAGAGGAAAAGAAGAGAAAACGGCATCTGCTTCCATGGTTTTTGTCGGAAATATTAATCAAAGTGTTGATTCTTTAATCAAAACATCACACTTATTTGCACCATTTCCAGAGGAGATGAATAATGATTCTGCTTTCTTTGATCGGATGCACTACTACCTTCCAGGATGGGAAATTCCGAAGATGCGACCAGACTTCTTCACAGATCGTTATGGGTTCATTGTAGATTATTTAGCTGAGTATTTTAGAGAAATGAGAAAAAGATCCTTCGGAGATTCTATTGACCAATTTTTTAAACTTGGAAATAATTTGAATCAGCGTGATGTTATCGCTGTAAGAAAAACAGTTTCAGGTTTTATGAAGCTGTTATATCCACATGGAGAATATACAAGAGAAGACGTTGAAGAAGTTCTTCAATATGCTCTTGAAGGTCGTAGACGTGTAAAAGAACAGCTAAAGAAAATCGGTGGAATGGAATTCTACGATGTTATGTTCTCTTATATAGATAAGGAGTCCTTACAAGAGGAATATGTATCTGTTCCTGAACAGGGTGGAGGCAAACTGATTCCCGAAGGCATGGGCAAACCAGGACACGTTTACACAGTTGGTGTTGGTGAATCTGGTATGATTGGAGTCTTTAAACTGGAAAACCAGGTTGTATCTGGCTCTGGCAAATTTGAAAAGTCAGGTGTTGGATCTAATCGAGCAGTTAAAGAAAGTCTGGATACTTCGTACAGGTACTTTACTGCGAACAGCAAAAGCATTAGTGGCACAATTGCAATAAAAACAAAAGACTACCTAATGCATATTGCTGATCTTCAAGGGATAGGTCTAACTCCTCAATTAGCCATTGCTGAATTGATTGGATTATGTTCGGGAGCATTAGAGAAGCCAGTACAAGAGAGCTTAGTTGTTTTGGGGAACATGACCGTTGGTGGAACCATTGAGAAGGTTGAAGAGTTTGCTAACGTCTTGCAGGTTTGCGTTGACGCAGGAGCAAAAAAGGTATTGATTCCTGCATCATCTGTAGTAGACTTTCAAACGGTTCCCTCTGATTTGTTAATTAAAGTACAACCTGTATTCTATTCAGATCCTATTGATGCTGTGTTTAAGGCATTGGGTGTAAGTTGAAAATATAATATTCAAAAGAGACGGAACTTTAGCCGTCTCTTTTGTTATCCAAATAAATCATTTAATAAGTCAACCTCTTCATCCTTTAAACGAGAATTGGGAAAGGAAGAATTTGGTGATACCTTATCAGTAATTAATGATATGTTTCTATTTTCAAGATATCGTAGAAGAATCTTGTACACCCTTTCCTCAAAATCCTCCTCATTAACAACGTTTTTCATTTCCTTTCTAATCAGCTCGCATATAAACTTACTTGCGTTTTCTTTCGTGTTTAAAAAAAGAAAAACATCTTCGTATTTTTTGCTAAAACTAATTGTTAGTTTATGAGGTTTCTTTACCATTTACAGCACCAAGAATTCTTAGGAAGCTATTGCAGTTTGAAAATTGAGGATTGTCTTCAAAGGATGCGAGAGGAAATTCTTTTTGGAGTAAACTTTGTAAAATGATGCTTCCGCCACCAATAAAGATTATATCTCTGTTGTGGTAGCTGATCCCTTTTCCCATAGCTTGGTTAAAGATATCTTGAACATGCTCTTTAGTAAGAGCTTGAATTATTTCCGTACTTTTCTCTTGTTTTTCTCCCCGAATAGAAAGATATCCATTTTTCATTATCCGTAGTGCATCATCGCTATTCACATAGATTCCAAACTTTTCAGTCAGTTTTTCAGCTATTTTATTTTGTAGAGTGCTGATTCCCTTGTCTAAACTTACCATACTATTTAGGTCATATTGGACTCCATTATAACAACAAAACGAAATGTTCAAGGAACCAAAATCTATGATTAAAGAATCTTTCATTCTGAATTCACCAATTCTCGAATAAATAGGGCCGATGCTTTCGTTGATCACCATAACCTTAGTTATTCTAAAAGTGAAGAGTTGGTCGTTTACATATATTAGAATCAACTCTCTATTGCTCATAAGTTCATGTTTATACATATCTTTTAGCAATCGATCTTTAAATAAACTGATAGGAAAATTAACTGCTAATTGAATATTTGCTCCTTGTGGTAAATTTATTTTTCTTAATAATTGTGTAATGGCAGTATAAATAGCAATACGATGTTCTAAGGTGTTTTTCGTAATTTCGTATGAAACCTTGTCTTCTCCTACCACATTACCTACCAAAAAGGAATCGCCTTGAAAATGAACGTTAAATGAACCGCTTATGAGGTCAACATCAACGTTCTTTGCTTTTTGTACTTTGGTGCGGAAAATAGTAGAGTGTTCTTTTTCATTATAGAAGCATAATGCCTTGGTACTATGCTTGCCAGAATCACAAGCTATTAAAATATCTTTCATAATTATCCTCTCCTTTCGATAAATGATTGTTAATCCTTATATCATATGTGATTATGTATGAAATATAAGAATTTATACGAAAAAATTTGTCTTACAATGTCGTATATTTCATATAAGTGTCTCTTTATATGGATTTTAAAGCTCATATATTCAAATGGCTCCATGTTTAGGGAATTATGTAGAACAGATTCTAAACTCAATGGGAGAATTTCTTGATTTATAGTGCAAATTTTATCGGTAATATTGATAGAACCAAAACAATATCACATGCGGGGGATTTAATGACCTCAATATTGCGGATTCCTCTCATTTTGCAGGTTTCATAGAATGTATGCAAATAAATCTTCATTTATCTTATAACCTATATAGGTGTATTTTTATTGGAATCTTCAACCTTCACATGGGTTGAACAATTGGTATTACAAAACATTGCAGTTCGATTCGTATAGTGTATTAGCAGAAAAGATGTAGTTGATTTTTGTTGCCCAGTATCTTTAATAGATGGTATATAGTCTTAGAACCATTAGGCTTTACCAGATTCCATTGCATGTTTGTATGAATTTCAAGCGTTAGCGACCATTAAAAGTTACCCTTAAAGAGAAATGAGTAAAAGCTGTTAATTCCGCAACAAATCACTTGCAAAATTCTAATATAAATTGAAAGAGGAATATTCAGTAACCCCATCTTCAATGGCAAATTTGAGACAGCTACGATTTACTGGAAGGAGTCTCTAACACAAGCGTAGCTTGTCAGTTAAAAGTTACGTTTTTCATCCTATTAATTAAGGATAAATCTAATTTAAGTGGAATAAAGAATATCGCATAATACCAATGATAATCTCAGTTTGTAACAACAGATAGACTTTTTTATCGAATATATAGGTTTATGTTTTGACCAAGTTGAATGATGCATAAACAAATTGTAATTATCTAATTCTATTTAGTTCTTTTTAATTAAAATGAAGTTATCTCAATGGACTCAGTAGAATATTCAAATTGGTATTTGTTCAAGTCTAATTGGATCATTCCATTAAAAACATAGCTGTGATTATGCATTAACCCAATCAAATAACATTTAGTTTTTATTGCGGAACTTTTTGTGTTTCAAGTTCCTATCCATCTACTCCTAATCAAGATAGTTAAACACTATAGAGCAAATAATCCGTTGTCATGTCAAAGAATAGTCAATATACTGAAAATCAACTAATTAAAAGGAGGTTTTCAGTGTATGAGTGTGTGGGATTCTTATTTCGAATCACCAAAAGCAAATAGAGATCATGTCAATGGAAACACAAAGAATAAAAACATTCAGTCCTTACAGAACGGTTATGAAGAGGAAGACCAAGATTATTTAACCTTATTTGCTGTTGGGGAAATGTTGGAAATAGGAATTTATCTGCAAAGGAAAAAGAGATTGTATTCATTGGAGACGAGAAGGACTAAGCATGAACTACCAGTAAACGTAATATCTCATAAGCAGTTTATAACGTATGTAACCAAAGTGAACCTTTTCAGTGATGTGTTTATCAATCTAAATAATTGTAATGAGAAGGAATACTTTCCATGTATCCTTTTTAAGAACCATTTTGCTTGGATTGACAAAGATCAAAAAGAGGGGATTTATCGTTATTTTTCGATGGAGAAGGATGGGCTGTGTAGAAGTTTTAGCTTGTTAGATCTTATAAACATAGCGTATCCTGATTTAACAAGTATCGAATTAATCAGAGTGAGACTCATAGATTTGTTAGGATGTGATTATGAAGAAAATGCCTGGGATATCGAACAGAAAGCTCGGCAGAAGAATAACAATGAATTTATCGAGAACTCAATGAAAGAATGGAAGGTACGATTTCCTTCTATATACAAGTTGACTAAATCATATATGAATATATTGGTTGAAATGATGAAGAATGAGCAAATTCACCCCCCACTCCTGAAGCACTCCTATAAGAATATGTATGTTGTATATATATCAACACGTCATCTAAATGAATTAATTGGTACAGATGCAAGCACCATTTCTAAAGTCATCAATTTATTCTCCTCAATCGGATTGATTCACAAAATCCCTCCACATGATAAAGATTTCCCTTTAGAATTATTGAAAATTGGGATGAACATTAGAGCGTCTACAATAGAAAAGGTAGAAATGCAGAAACGTGAAAGCAAAACAATTAACAAAAAAGAAGGTGAGATTAATTGTAGGCTCATAACCTTCTATACTATCCCAAAATATACCGATGAACTTCTTACCTATGTTGAAGAAAAAGCAAGGAAACTACTCCTTGCTAAAGTAACTAATATTAAAAAGATCAATGAAAAGAACATTGCGAAGGCATTTGGAAAAGTTTTTGCTAAAACAGTTTTCTTTGATCACAAGGAAATAACGAGAGTAGTGTTTAAGAGAGTTGAAATAACCAATTTGAAACAAGAAATAACTGATTCAGATGATCAAGATATAGATGAAGAAATCCCATTTTGATAAGTATTGTGCCAACACTGAATACAGCAATTAATTCGAGTTTAGAAACTCCTCCTTTCTCCTCTTCATCCAACAACACTATATTTTCACAAAAACGTTTGAATCCCATAAATGCAGATAGTAGCTTAAAAAATAACCTTTCACTTCTATATAGACTATAGAACAAGGTACGACAAGTAAGGCGTAGAAGATTGCTTGAACTTTTATTAGAATGGGTATATACCATATCTTAAACTGGCTTAATATAGTTGGGTTATGTAGCGGTAAACCAAAATTATTAGAAAGGCGGAATATAAGTGAATAGCACAGTAAGTAAGTTTCAGCTATTTGAATGCAATGACGAAGTAGGACAGGCTCTTTTCAATTGGTTAGCAATTAATCGAAAATCTTTTAGTCGTATGGAAATGGAAACCCTTCGAAAAAGGATGATTTTAATTCATAGAAGAGTTGGTAATGCTCTTGTTGAAAAGTCTGAGATAATCGAGTCTTTAGTGGAATTGGAACAGGTTAAGGCTGAATTAACTGATTTGGTTATGGAAGTTAATTGTAAAATTAAGAGCGGTGAGATGCTGGGAAAAGAATTAGAGGAATACTCCATGAAGTTAATAACGATGCTAAATGCTTATAAACAATCTATTAGTAGAGGAGGAATTGGAATTGAACAATCCAATCCACAATAGTCACTTGGAACAAAAGAGTTTTCACGACTTCTACGCATTATATGAGGGGATGAAACAGAAAGGAATATACTTGCTTGAATATCATGATTCATATTTGAAGGATGCCTTTGTTACTCAACTGACTGAGCGATTTATTAGTAAAGGATCACAAGCCTTGTTAATTCAAAAAGAACAACCTTCATACACATTGAATGATCTTTATTTGAGCCGAACGCTATTTAGATATAACCCTCATGAGTTCTTTTCAATCTCTGAAGTTGGACAAGGAACCTTCGATTTTCTACCCTCACTACCCCCATCATTCCAATTAGAAATCAATGCGTTTATGACTAACACAGAGATTATCACTCTTCCCTCACATCAGCCACATGATTGTCTCGATCTTATATCTCGAAAATTGGAACAAAATCCAGGAATAAAATTTGTTATATGGGAAAGTCATACAGACTATTTTTATTCTTCAAACCTTATCCCTCGATTATCAAGGCTTTCTTTCAAATACGGGATTCCTTCTTTAATTACTTCAAAAATTTCCACTGAGAAGTTCACCAATAGGTATCCATTCTTACCTGCATTTTTACAATCTTCATTTTATGTACACTCGAAGTATCCCAATCTTTTTTCCCTCTCTAATTCAAAGGAAATGGCTTATCAATTCGAACTTGAAATTAAGACAGCTTCAAACAAACAAAAGAAGCAATTTTATACGCTACGACCTGCAAGTGGATACTGCCAAGAAGGGTAGGAGAAAAGAAATTTATGCAAGCAATGAGAAAGCCATATAATTATGATCCAAAGAAGTCAACGGTTTATATGAAATCCCTTAGTTTTGCTAAGGGGTTATATGATATCTCTGAATCTTTTCCTGATGCCGTTATTCAGGAAAAGATACGTAATTCAGCAGTTTCAATCGCAACAAATATTGCCCAAAGTCGTGTAACCATGTATCATGCCAACGAATTTAACTATCTTAATGTTGCGATAAAATCCATTAGTCAATGCAGATCCCTTATAGACCTCGCTTTAGTTCGTGATTATATAACGTTTGAGCAATATCAAAAGGCTGATATAGAAGCAGTGGAGCTTTTAAAAATTTCTTTTTCTCTAATTAAGAGGCTAAAACAATACGTCAAAAATATAGAAGTAAAAAGTTGGAGGGTAGTAGACTTTCGTCAATCTCATTTGTACAATCGCTCAATCGACCTAATGCAATCAATATATTGGTTAGTGGATAGTGTTGATATCGATATTCATTATGAAATGGCAGAGAAAGCATATCGATTAGCAATACACACTCCCCTTTACATTGCATCTGGTATTGGGCAATTGAATATGAAGGTACGAAGAAAAATGTTCAATGAGGCTCAGGATAACCTGAAGAAATTGAGTAAATATTTACAACAATTCAATGAACTGACGTGTAATAAAAGAGAAGAACTGAACACTATTGAAGAGTGTAGAATTCAAGTAGTGAAATTATTAAACAACTTTTTTGGTCGGTTGAATAGCTCGAACACTATAGAGCAAGTTGAATAGACTCAAAACTTGATAAGCTGTGTATGATAATATCAAGTTAGTTAAATTTCTACTTTCCCAGAACCAATCCTCTAATTATCAACCTTAGTAAAAAGACTCTCCATTTTAAAATGAATCCCAACTAAAACTCTTGAACTTGAATAAAAAATAAAAGGAGATTTATATGTCGATAAGAAAGGAATACGTAGGAAACTTTCGTGATTTAATTGCCTATCAAAAGGCTCTTCTATTCGTACAGGGTATATATACCTTAATCAAAATTGTGCCATCTCCTGAGAGGTTTATAATGAATGCTTTGAGAAAAGCAAGTTGTGCTGTAGTGGCTAATACGGCTGAAGGAAATGGAAATTATTATTATGGTAGAGAATATGACCATCTTGATATCGCAATATGTATGTTAGCAAAATGTCAGTCTTTGTTAGATATATTGTATATTCAAGGCAAGCTAACGAGAGAAAAATATAATAGATTGCAGGATGGTGCAGAAGAAATTTCAAGAATAATTGGTGCTTTAATGAAACGAATTGAACCTTATCTGTCAACGGATGTCGAGGCATCCGTATGTTATCCAATGAAGGAGGCGAAATCTACAAACCAGGAAGCTACTATAGGTAAAGCAAAAGTATTTAGAGATGCTATCAAAAGGATGGTTGGAAAACTCCCTGAAGAAGAGTCAAGCAACTTAGTTGACCAATTAATAAGGGCAATAGATAGCTTCTATGAAAATCTGATTAAATCAAATGGAGTTGTTTCTGATAGGAGGTTTCAAGATCTAAATTACTCACTTGGCAGTCTATCTGAGGTACGTTCCTTCTTAGATATTTCGGTAATGGAAAATTACATCACATTAGTGGAATATCAAAGATTGGATAAAGAGGCAGGAATTATTCAATCAGGATTAATAGAACTGATGACACGACTTAACTATAAATTAAGGGTGTAGTTAAACAAAAAAATAAAATTAATGTTAGGAGGAAAATAATGTTTCAAAATCATCAGCATTTCGAAGTTAAATTATAATTAAAAGTTATGAATAGAGTTTTTTTATTTTAATTTTTTGCAGTATGTTGTTGTGATTATGTTGTTAAAATTTTAGTAGATGGAAACTCTATTCATAACTAACAATTATTTTAAAATTTCTTTCCCCTCTTTGCGTAATCAAGTCTTACTTTATTCGCAAGGCTTGGATCATAGTCAAAGAGCTTATTATAATCAGTAGGTTCAATAATATTAGTAATAAAACGTGGCCCGAAGGATAGATTGTCACGTACAATTTCAAAAATAAGTTCTTCATATAATAGATATACTTTTGTACCAGTATGCTCAATGAATTCATTTAGAGCAGTCATACAGTAAGCACAGGGTTCTAATTTAGTATATAGATATAGAGTCCCTTCAAGTTTACCTTTAGGTATTTTCCTTTTATTCATCATTCTAATTATCTTTGAGAGTATTTTTCTTTCAGTACAATTTGCCTTTTTTTGGCAAATCCTAATGTTTCAGGAACATAGATTTCTAAGTTATTTACCCCAAGTCGTTTTACAGGTAAAGTTACTTGATCATTTAAACAAATTGTTAGATTGAATTTCCTAAGTGTTAATCTATCAGTCTTATTCACATCTTGTCTACTATTCAAATTATTAAAAGCAACAAAATCTTCTCTTTTTGATAATTTGGATTTTTGTAATGAAGCTATACCAACATTATTGCTAAGATACTGTTTTGGTTTTAGGTATGCGATTGCTATTTGTAACTTATTATCAACTAACCTTGGATAAATTTTTTGTAACTTAGTTTTCAATAATGCCCCAACTAACAAATTTCCTGGTGAAAAGTATTTCATTTAAACACCTGCTCTTCTCTTTATATTTAAACGTGTGCTTATGTACATGGAAAAGTTTAAAGGATTAACAATGGTTCTTAGAGATTCAAGTGTTAAGTGTTAAAGGTTAAATAAATAGATAGCCTTGGATTTTCTATAAGTGTTTTTGAAATAAGATTAATTAGATTGAAATAATCATCTCTTGTGTTGACATTATTGTTTGACTTTAAAGTAAGAGTATTTTCATCTATTGCAGTAAAAGGAATACTTAGTTCATTGGGATATTTTGCACCTTGGTCATAAATAATTCTATAATTATTCCAAATGTCCACTCTCCATTTGTAACCTCTTTGACCGCCAGGATGCAAAATAAATCTATTTTGATTTAACACAAATGTGGCAAATCTGCTATTCCCAATCATAAGGCGTACCTCATTATGATTTCCGTTTGGTAATAACACATTATAATTGCTGAATTGTGACTTTAAAGCATTAAGGAGATTATTAATAAGTGTCTGTCTATTCCCTGATACCCAAAGGAAATAATTTTCGTCATATACACCAAGCACTTCATCATTTAGTACACCAATAAAGTTATTAATTATGTATGTAGCTAACTCATTGTGTTGATAATGCTCAAATAATTGGTTGTATAAAAACTCTTTTACCCAATTCCATGTAACAGTTTCCTGCTTCCAATTTTTGCTTGTGAAGGATTCGACTTTCGTCTTATGTCTTTCCAATTGATCTTCATAAATTACTCCTGATCCAATTTTTGTTTCTAATAATACTATAATTTGATTTTGTTTATCATAAAAATATGCATCAGGATTCCCCTCTTTATTTTCAACTGAAGTAACGCCCCTTGTAATTTCTCCGTTATTACTTATAGAAAGTAAATATGCTTTTTTTACTGGCATCCTAAATTTATTGTGTAACTGTAATCCAATTTCGTATGTATTTCTATTAATTTCAGAGATTTCTTGTCCATATATAGATCTAAAAAGGGATTCAATTAGATTACATTGAGATAATGTATGGGTAAACAAACTGGTAATCTTGTCTTCAGGCTTTTTATATTTTAATGAAAATGGATTCATTTGTGTTAATGTCTCCTTTGATTTTTGTATAGAAAGTTGGAAAGGAAATTATTCATATTTAAATTATACTTCATGGATAATTTAAAAAAGTAAAAATAATACAAAATGTTTTGTAACAAAATCAACTTTATTAATCCATTTGAATATCACTCTTAAATTGTCTCAAAATGTTCCTTTTGGAAATTGTAATATATAAAAATTACAGACTATATATTGATGCGAAATTATTGTTAGAACTATCGGAAAAAAATATTATTATGTTTGCAATTAAGTGCTGTAGATTTCTTGCTCCCAATATCAACCGATTAATAAACACAAATAGAATCGAATTCTCTTACGTGGCTTTTATGTCAAAATCTTAATGATGCTTAATTTTGGAAGGATAATGTAAAATGATTAAAAAGGCTAAAAGATAAAAATCTATAGCCTGACATTTTGAATAGCGGATCACTAAAATAGTTTGGAAAGTATCAAAAGAAAATTAGACTTTCTCTACCCTTATCTGTAAAAAATTTTAGGTATAGGAATGATGCACAAATGAACTTTTGTACAAATTGTGGTACAGAATCCATTGAAAAAGCAAACTTTTGCTATCAATGTGGAATTCAGTTTATGAAAATTAGAAAAATAAGTAAAAATCATGAGGAGATAAATAAATCCTTAGAAGTGGAAAAACAAGTAGAGGTAAAATTTAGTGACTTTGCAAAAACAAAGGACATTCCCTGGAGTGTTTTGTGTTTTGAATATAAAAGGTTGTTATCAAGAGATCGTAAGGGATATAAAAATGTTCCTAATGCACTTTATCCCTATATAACCAATGTAATAATTGAAAAGGAATACATCCAAGAACTAATAGACTTTTGTGATAACCCATTTTTAATTTGTAATTTTGTTAAGATACATAACTTATATGAGCCAGATGTTCGAACTATACTTCGGAAGAATGGTTACGAATTAAATGTAAGAATAGATGATGATGGTTTACATAAGCCAGATTATAGAACTATATTTCGGAAGAAAGGTGTTTACAAATCAAGTGAAATAATAGATGAACTATTGATTGAAGAAATATTATTAATGAGTAGGTCATTGGAAGAGGGGGAGAGGCACAAAGAAGAAGAAAAGCAAGAAAGAGAGAAAGAAAGAGAGAAAGAAAGAGAGAGATTGCTTCAAGAAAAGGAAATAAAAGAAAAGAAACAACTTGAAGAACGTTTGGAAAAAGAACGATTAGAAAGAGAAGAAAGGAAAAAACAAGAGGAGGAGAGAAAAGAATTATTTAAAAAGAAAAATGAACATATTTTCGCCTTGAAAAAAATTTTGAAAAATGATAAACCATACTTTGTGATACCAAAAGAAAAAGAGGAATATGTACATATATATGATAGACTCCTAAAACCTGTCTTTAAATATAAAACTCCATCAGTTGAAGCTGTTGTTAAACTGCAGTCTACGAAACTTTTCTTTTTGCTTAAAGAAAGAGGATTATTTATATATACTCCTGTAGCAAACTGGATCATAATAGCTGTCAACCCAATTGATAAAATAAGTACAATGGATTTGGTTTATATCTTTCATGCACATGCCTATAATAAGGGCTGGCATTTTGATAGAGATTCAAAAGTAAAAGATGAATATGACTTGAAAATGCTTATCCGTCATATTATTATGCACGATTGGGATAGTTCGATAGCTAATAAAAGGGAAAAACGTAACTACTCGGAAAACAAAATATATATTGAAGGTCTTAGGGATTTGAGTTTGATTTAGCTTTAGATAAACCAAGGCGAATACAATTTGGGTAAACTTGCATTAAATCCAATATATCAAGAAATGATTAATTATTTTAGAATAAGATACAAAATGGAGATTTTATTGATAATCAATATTGGCATTTCTACTTTCTTACTCTTTCTGAAATAATGTTAAATTTAGCAGTATGCGAAGTAAACTTAGAAAATGATGATTCATGTGTAAATTATGCTTCGTTGGCAGTTAAGATTTCAACACTTAGAAAATGATTTACTTGATAAGGGGAGTCAATTAATTCTCTATTCACTTACACACAATGGAGATGGATTGTTAAGACATCCAAAAGAAATCCTTCAAGAACAAATGCCTCCTTCTTTAAATGAAAAAGCAAGACTACTATTTGAGGTAACTTTTTAAAATTTAGTAGAAAATCATAGCAAAAGACATCTTATCTAAGATAAGGTGTCTTTTTATTTCTTTTTAGAAAAGGAATTTGAATTTTTATTAATAAAATGATTATCGCATTAGATAAAGATTTGTAGAAATATGAACTTATCTTTGTGTCCCAAAATCATACTATTTGTGATGCATAAAATTGAGTATCCCAAAACACCGTTTTAATACTTTTGGAATGTTACTGGCCCTTCACAGAGGTTTTGAAACATCTTATAATGAAACTATACAAACATACATTCGGTAGGAGGGGATTACTATAAAAATAGGTTACTGTAGAATTTCTTCACAAAGCCAAAATGAAGCAAGACAAATAAAAGCATTGGAAGAACATAATGTGGAAAAGATTTTTTTAGATAAGTTAAGCGGTAAAGACACAAATCGACCAAAGCTACAAGAGATGCTGAACTTTATTAGAGAAGGTGACATTTTAATAATAGAGTCTATCTCCAGATTAGCTCGGAATACAAAAGATTTCCTGGAGATCGTAAATGATTTGACAGATAGGGGAATCGAGGTTATTAGTTTAAAAGAAAGCATTGATACATCGACTCCACAAGGGAAATTTATTTGTACCATTTTTGGTGCTTTGTATGAACTTGAACGAGATAGTATTAAACAGAGGCAGTTGGAGGGTATTGCTATTGCTAAAGATAATGGAATTCAATTCGGTAGACCTCCTATAAGAATAGATGAACATTTTATGAGAGAATATAAACGATGGAAAGAAGGAAAACAAACAGCGGTGAATACTTATACGAAGTTAGATATATCTCGAACCTCTTTTTATCGTAAAGTAAAACAGATTGAAAGGAATTAATTATGAAGATTAATAAACTGAATATTTTTAGAGGAACCACGATTTCTTAGCCAAAGCCTTAAAAAAAACAGAGGGCATTGACTATATGAAATCGTGGTTTTATTTTTGCCCACTAAAATGAGGTGAAAAGATGATTGGAATTAAGGATGTATCACCGTATTACAGTTCAAATCCAAAAATTAGAAAATTTATAAAAGAGGGGAGAGGTCATGGAGCTGGTAAGGAATATATACCTTGGGTAAAAACCCATGAGTTTTCCTCGAAAGGGCGAGCAACTCGAATAATGGGAGTGAAAATACCGAGAATTTTCCATTTGCAATCGGACAATATGTACAGGGCTTTCCTGACATTCGAGTATAGTTCAGTTTTGGACATTCGAGAGTCATATCCCCTTTTGGATGTCATGGAAGTCATCGATCATAAGGATGATTTACGTTTTGACAAGTTTGTTGATAAGGAGTCGAGAGAGCCTTTTGTAATTACAACGAGTTTTCTACTTACTGTGAAGGAACCAGATGGTAGCGAAAAGTATGTCGCAAGAACTGTAAAAAATACATCAGAGTTGAGTCGGAAGGTAACGTGGGAAAAGCTCGAAATTGAAAGACGGTATTGGGAAAGTAAAGGGATCTCTTGGAAGATAATCACCGAGAAACAGTTGCCAAGGCAACTGGCTAAGAACATTGAATGGGTAAGAGAGACTCTATTAGAAGGTAGTGAAGGAGAACTGAACAAAGAAATACTTTCAATCACGCTATTGCGGTTTTTAGTTGAAAATGGTGGTGACTCATTAAAGGAAGTGTTAAGGACTTTCGATAAGCAAAAAGGCTTGCAAAAGGGGACTGGCATATTCCTGTTTAGATACTTAATAGCCAAAAAAGAGATATCTATTGATATGAGCAAAGCAATTGATTTTAGTTTATCGGCACAGGACTTATTAAAGAAATAGGCGGTGAGTGAATGGAGCTGTTTGAGTGTTCGTTGCTGAAATATGAGGATGGAAAAACTATACGTATTGTTTTTAATAATCGCCTTTCTTCTATTATATATATTGTCGATATGGAAGCGAAAAGGTGGGCCTACTCAATTGAGAAGAATAAAATTTTGGATTTAATAGAAAGAAAGGTTCTCAATGTATTAAATGAAGATCCTTTCCATCGCTATGTAATCGAGGGGGATTTGAGCAAAGCCGAAAGAGAAAGAAGGGATCAAGCGTGGAAAATCGTTTCTTATGCCTTAGATCAAGTGGAGATAGAAGAACATATTTTCATTACTAAGTACAGGGAAGATGCAATTAAAAAGGCAAGTGCTGTTTTTAAGGTCAACTACAGCACTGTAAAGAATTATCTTATTGAATACTGGAAAGGCGGGAAAATACGAAATGCTCTCCTACCTGCGTATCACTTGTGCGGGGCAAAAGGGCAGGAGAAAAAAGCATATGAGAAAAAGCGGGGAAGACCAAGTTCAGTCGAATCAAAGCAAGGAGTAAACATAGATGAAAAGATAAAAAAGTATTTTAAGGTAGGTTTAAATAGATATTACTACAATGAAAAGCAAAATACGTTGCGGACTGTTTATGAATTCACAATACGGGATTTTTTCACAGAAGAATACATTGATGCAAGTGGGACAAGAATAGGAGTCTTAGAGGATTTTGCAAAAATCCCCACATACAATCAATTTTTATATTGGTTTAAAAAATTTAATGATGCTAAAAAGGAAGTATCGAGTAGGGAGGGATCAAGGATATATCATCAAAAATATAGAGGGATTATTGGGAATTCGACACAAGATGCAGGGTTAGGGCCAGCGACTCTATGGCAAACAGATTCCACCCCCTTAGATATCCACTGCATTTCATCTATTAACCGAGGTGTTTTAGTAGGTAAACCTTTACTTCACTTAGTAATCGATGTTTATAGTCGCCTTGTGGTTGGTTTTAGCTTAACTTTTGAATCATTGAATTCATATAGTGGGGCTATGATAGCACTACTAAATAGCATGACTCCTAAAAAAGAGTTTTGTAAGATATATGGCATTGATATAGAAGATGAATGGGATGTAGCTTGTATTCCCCAACGCATTTTTACTGATAGAGGTGAATTAGATGGAAAGCAGATTGAAGGGGCTATAGAAGGATTGGGAATTTCAATACAAAATAGTCCAAGCTATAGACCTGAGACCAAGGGATTAATAGAGTCTATGTTCCATAATATGGTGCATAGAATGATTAAGCCTCATGTTGAAGGCGTTGTTAATGGGAGCAGAGTTCGTGAAAGAGGCGAGAGTGATACTCGCCTAAAAGCAAATTTAACTATTGAGGAGGTTACAGCAATACTGATAAAGTGCTTAATCTTTTATAACAATTTTCACGTTATAGAAGATTACCCCTTAACAGAACAGATGTTGGTACATGGGGTTGAGAAGATTCCAAGGAAAATATGGGAGTTTGGGTTGAAAAACCAAAAAGGTCAGTTACGTGTATTACCTGATGATGTGATTCGGATGCATCTTCTTCCATCTGATAGTAAAGCATCCATTACATCAAAAGGTGTTAAGTTTAGGCAATTGCTCTATGCATCTGAGTACAGTTTGAAAAACAATTGGTTCCAAACAGCAAGAATAAAAGGTAGTTCAAAGATTAAAGTTTGGTATGATCCGAGAGACTTAACAAATATCTACACCAGGGGTAAAGAAGACCACAAATTTCACAAGCTAACCTTAGTAGATCATTTTGTGAAGTTCAAAAATAAAGGCATTGAAGAGGTTGAGCAAATAATAAAGTATGAAAAGTCGGTAGACAGTGAGGGAAAAGAAAGAGAGTTAAAAGAGAAGATGAAGCTCTTTGACGATATAGCAAAAATTGTTCAGGTAGGAAAGCAAAAGACAGAGGAGCAAATAGATAACACTATAAGCAAAACCAAAAAACTGAAAGGGATGAAAGAGAACCGAAGAAAGGAAAGAGAATTGCGTCGGCAGGAACTACAGGAACAAAGTATTAGCTTAATAGAGGAAGTACAAGTAAATGAAACCGAGAATTATGAATGTAATAACGATTTAGATGTGTTTAGAAGACTTCAAGTGTTAGGAATGAACGATGATGATGAATAACTTCTTCTTACCGAATGGCATGGGAGCAGTGGAAGCAGAATATCATGAGTTTCCTCTGGAAGAGTATAATAGCAACCCTTTTATACAAGCTCTTCCTCCTTTAATTGACAAACAAACAATCATAAAAAAATTGATGTCTCCTATATCTTATAAGGAAGAAGAACGAAATATGGATAGTGCTTATAGACTTCATTTAATTCATAGATTGTACAAACTCTTTCAACCACTGCCAATTCATTTAAGTATCTGGAACACAATCCATACTCTTATTTATCAAGGATATATAGCAAGAAATCCCTTTGATAAGGATTATAGAAGGTATATTAATAAAACGGGAAAACAAATCATTAACCGAACTTTTGATATAAATAGTCGAGCAGATTTTAGAACAACTGCAAATAGTGCAACCTTAATTGGATATAGTGGTATGGGTAAAACAACCACAGTGGGTAGGGTAATAAGTAATATACCTCAAATTGTAGTCCATAATTATTATAATTATCAACATTTTAATCAAATTCAACTTACTCATTTAACACTTCAGACTCCGCATAATTCAAGTCTGAAATCATTAACCTTACAATTCTTTATGAAGATAGATGAATTACTTGGGACTAATACTTTTCAAAAGCAAGTATCTCGTAATCTATCTACAGATGCTATGTTACCTTTAATGGGGCAAGTGGCTCTAAACGTCGGTATCGGTATGCTAATTATCGATGAAATTCAACACCTTCAGAACAGAGGTGTCCAACAAATGATGAATTACTTTGTTACGTTAATGAATTCCTTTGGTGTACCTATTCTTTTTGTCGGAACTCCTGCAAGCTATTCTGTTTTTCAAAATGAATTTAGAATATCAAGAAGAGTATCGGGGAATGGAGAAATCATTTGGAATAACATGGAGAATGATAAAGAGTTCTATTTCTTCTTAGAATCTATATGGAGATACCAATGGAATCAGAAATATGTTCCATTAACAAAGGATTTGGTGGATATATTTTACGAACAAACACAAGGAGTATCAGACTTAATTGTAAAATTATTTGTAAACGTTCAAGAAATGTGCATTACCAATGGGAAAGAAGAGTTTACAGTTGATATGATTAAAAGATGTGCGGAAAATCAGTTTAGGTTGATGAAACCGATGCTTGATGCAATAAGGTCTAAAAATATATATAAGATGGCTCAATTCGAAGATTTAAGAAAGATTGAATATACTTCCGATATTCAGATCTCAAAACCAAGTAAAGAAAGGATAGAAGTCATTCAATCAAAGACAAAGGTAGTAAAAGAAGCAACAAAAAAGATAACTGTACATAAGAAACGTAACGTAAAAAGGGTTGTCGACAATGGAGATGACGACATTAGGGTTCTGTTAAAAATATCAGGTGACACAACACCATATCAACTTTTGGTTGAAAAAGATTATATAGACAATATGGCATTATGGATGGAAGGGGAAGGGAAATGATAAACTTCCTCCCCTTAATTTACGAGGATGAACTATTATTTAGCGTTATTTCACGATACAAGCAGATATGCGGAATGGAAAGCAAACGTGCATTGGAAATGGATTTATTTAAAATATACAAAAGAATGGGAAGGAAATCGGTTCTATTTCCTCAGTATTTGGATACTTTTGTATCCAATCTTCCACCAACCTCAAAACTCTCTATAAAAGAGATAATTACCAATCACACGATGTATCCGTTTTATACCGCTATGTTATCTGAGCAGAAATCTCAATCTGTATTTATTGCTATGGAGAAAGGATACGGAAAATGTATTGAAAACATGGTGGGGATGGCTGGAAGTAAGGTTAAATCAACAAATTATTTGCGTTATTGTCCAAAATGCTATAAAGAGGATTTGGAGGAAATTGGAGAAAGTTATTGGCGTAGGCTTCCCCAGGTTCCAGGGGCTTTATATTGCCCGACACACAAGGTTCTTTATAAGGATAGCAATGTAGTCATTACAGATTGTCGAAATGATTTCTATTGTGTGGATGAAGATACTTGTAATACTGAGGTGATGATGGATACAAATCCAAATCAATTTATGTTACTTAATTTAAGATATATGGAAAATGTGTCGTACCTGTTCAAGCAACATGTGATTAAAAAGGATTTAACTTTTATCATTAATTTTTATATTGATAGATTGAGGGAGAGGGGCCTTGCTTCAAAAGGAGGAAAAATTTATATCGAAAGATTGATAGAGGCTTTTTTGAGTTACTACCCATCAGATTATTTGGAGTTGATGCAGAGTGTTGTTGATATTGAAAAAGAAGCAAACTGGTTAAGGCTCTTTGTTCGAAACAACAATAAGAACAGAAGCCCATTGAGACATCTGTTATTTTTGCAATTCCTTGGAATTACCGTAGAAGAGCTATATTCAACAAAGAGTACAACTGGAAAACAAACTATACTTCTTAAACGTACTCCTTTATTTGATGTTGAGGAAAGAAGAAAACAATGGTTAATGATAATCGAAAAGAACCCTGGAGTAAGCCGAAGTCAGTTAAAACAAATAGGAAAGGGGCTTCACACATGGATATATGTAAATGATCGTGAATGGTATGAAGAGGTTACACCGAGGACAAGAGAGAGGAAGCAGAAAGCGGAGATTATCGATTGGGAAAAACGTGATGAAGGATGTTTAGAATTTGCAAAAAGTGCAGTTGAAAGAATATTGAATGCTGAGGGAAAGCCAATCAGGATTACTCCAAGTACCATTAGAAGGGAGATTGGGGTGAGTCGATGGTTCAATCATGCAAAACTTTTGAAAACCCGCCAATATATTAGCGATGTAACAGAAGATATTGAAAGCTATCGAGTGAGAAAAATCGTATGGGCTATTGAAGAGATGATAAAGCAGGGGGAAAAACTAACGGTATATAAAATTCAGTTAAAAGCAGGTTTTGGAGGAGGCAACAAAGGGATTAAGGATATAATTATCAAAACTATAATGTAATGGGTAAATGTATTAAGAAGAGACTCTATTCCTTTGAAGAAACATAATCAATTAAGCCATTAAATTGTAAAACAGCTAAAAAGATTTGAAGTATTGTAGAACACAAATAAAGGAGTTGAAACGTGCGAAATGTTCATTAGTATTTGCTCGTATCAGCTTCTTTAAATGTGCTGTTAAGGATAATTAGTCAATATAGTAACAGATGTTACGTTAATGAAGAGGTAAACTTATGGGATTTTAGTTTCTCTCACAAGTAATATATGCTTGTAAATATTGTCCTTAGTTTAAGTCTCCTTGGGCAAAAAGCAGTAACCATTGTCAATTAAATTCTGAGCTGTTCTTCCATAAAAACCTTGAAGTTCCCACACAATTCCAGAGTTAATCATGTGCTGGAATCCTTCAATAATCTCTTCGTCAGTTAGGTCATAATCTGACTCAAATAGGAGTATAAAATCAACTAAATTAAACTCAAATGCCTTTTCATTCATTTGATTATTCGGGTTTCTTTTTGTCTGAGCAAAAGTGCTGATATTAACTTCGTTTTTATTCAATTTAATTCCACCTCCTTTTAAATATTTTGAAGTAAAAATCGCTTAGATGAATTTAATATCAAGTAGAATTCACGATTTCTTTGTTATTTTTTAATGATATTCATTTCATTTTTCTTTATAACGATAGAACTGAATAATAGAAGTCGAACCAATGCTGACATACATTAGGCAAAAATTATAAGAAAATCATTTTATACTGTAGTTAAATAGTGTAAACCTTTTGAGAAATCCAGAAACCAGAAATAAATGTAAGACATAGCTATAAAAGAATATAATGTTACATATTGACACATAATGTAACATTGTTTATCCTGTATATATAAAATGGACAAAAGGAGTAAGAAATGAGTAACTATAAAACAGTCAGAATTGATAACGAATCTATGAAAAAACTCGAAGAAATTGCAGAAACCATGGAGTCACAACTAAACTTCAAGATTTCAAAGGCATCAGCCTTGGAGCATATTATCAATGAGCATTACGAATCCATGGTTATTAATCCTAAGAATCTAATGTTGAGACTCATTAATGAATCATCAAAAGAGAAGAAAATGGAATTCCAAAGAATGTTAGATGAAATAAGAGAGCAAGGAAAAGAGCCAGATATTATTATCGATGATAGTGGTAATTTTATTTGGAAAAGAAATTAAGATTCAATTGGATAAAGGAGAGATGATTTTTAATGAGCCAGATAGGGCTGTTTGATGAAGACCAGTTATCAATGTTTGAGGACTTACCAGGTGGCAAAGACATAATAAATGAAACATTCTTAAATATCGTAAAGGATGATCAGATAGTTCAAATGAGTATTAATGAACTATTTGACATCACTCTTTTCGATGAACTTAAAGCAGTATCATTCGTTGCATCCCCTAATTTCTTTTTTTCCACAACTAAGAACTTCAAAAATATTGCTTTAATATTGGGTATAGAAGATGGCTCGGTAGCTGATTCCTTTGCTACTGGAATAGCCCCTCTGCTCGATATCCCCGAAAGAGTAAAATTCTTTAATTCATTACCAATTGATGTGAAAGAAAATATTGTTACAAATAAATTTTCAATAAGATATCCAAAGAAAGGAAATCCCATTCACTCAAAGATTTATCTTTTAAAAGGTAAAGATGTGTCAAGGGTTATTATAGGATCGGCTAACTTTACGGAGACCGCCTTCGGCAATAAGAAACAATATGAGGAGTTACTTGTATTTGATAATTCCCCATTATATGAAATCTATGAAAATCGATTTAATGATATCTTTACTCAAACGGTTGATTACATACCTGAGATGCTTAAAAAGCAACCTGAAACGGAGAAAGTTTGGATTGCTGATCCAGAAATGATGAAGGACATTCTGATTGATGATTTAACACGTCAGAAAGTGATAGTTCAACTTAGTGAAGAGGAAATGGAAGAGATAAAGCTAACACCAGATAAGTTGGAAGTAGAGAAAGAAGAGGCTACTCAATTTAAGCAAATTATTGAAGTTATTACCAAGAAAGATAAGAAATCCAATAGTTTTACACTACTGCCTGTTGCAAGTTTAAAACAAAAATCAGTAGCGATTAAAAGTATTCTTTCAAAGACAAGTAAAAAGTCAGAAGAATTAGACCATAGATTTCAACTTGTTTATAACAATGGAAACAATATGTTGCTTACAACTAATCATGGAATAAATATAGATGATGGGGAAAGTGAGCTAATTCCATTTTCAAAACCTATAACCGATATTGATATATTAAGAGAAAATCTTACTCTAATAAATAGATTCGTTGACGCTTATGAACTTTTTACAGCCAGAACAGACTTGAAGAATCAGTCGAGGATTTTTGAAATCATACTTTACGCATTTATGTCAACCTACATTTGGAATATGAGAGACCACTATGCGAGTGAGGAAGGAAGAGAAAGCGTTCGTCGTCATTTTCCACCATTTATGATCATCGCAGGAAGATCAATGTCGGGCAAGACATCAGCATTAGAGTTTATTGGAATGTTGTTAGGAAATACAAACCCTTACTTTGCTTATGAACAAGTAAAAGACTCTTCGGTTATATGGGATTACTTCCATTCATCTAATGTGAATCCCATCTTGATTGATGAAATAGATCCTAAATTTTTCACAAGCACTGCGGCCAAGAAGGGAGAACGTTTAATTAAATACATTAGTAATGAAATCAAAGGACAACATCCTGTAATGATTGGTACTACTAATGCAACTGGATTTGATGTAACCGCACAGACATCTATGCGTATTTACTATCTGCAAATTGATAATACATTCCAGAAAGAGGCAATGGCTGATTCAAGCAAATACCTTAGTGAGATTATGTCGAAAATTAATTCGAGTTTGTTCCAAGACTTTACTTATCGGATAGGTAAACGACTTCAAGATGGGCATGAGTTCTATAAGACAGATGACTTTCTTGCCATAGCAAGAGAGGTATTTGTTCAGTATTACAAGGAATGCGAGATGGAAATTCCAAAGTGGTTCCCGATGAAAAAGTTTAATGACTATGATGAACGAGGAAAGTTTATATGGAGAGAGTTATATCGGAGTCATAAGCAAGTATTTGATATTAGAGATGACAATACAATCCTTATAAAAATTGAAGAGTTTGGAGATAGAACTAACAAGGAACGAGCGAACAAAATTAACTTCTTACCACCAGAGTGTATCATTGAGGATAGTCCAGTTTTGGTAATCAATAAAGAGATTTTCTTCAAATTTATTGAGATGTCGGAGAAGGAAGAGAAATCTTTTGTTCAAAAGATAAAATCACTTTTTAGTAAAAGAGAGCAAGAAATAGATATGAAAGGAATATCGAAATAATAAGGAAGATTTCATTCTATCCCAAGGCATCTGGTGAATGATTAAGATGTAATAGATTCTGGGATAAGAGGACAAATAAAAAAATATTCTTTTGTAAAATAATTGAAGATATAATGGCAGTGAATTGAGGGGCATTAAATGATACACATTGAACTTCCGAATCTATCAGAACGTGTATTTATTTCAGATTATAAATGTATTCAAAATGAATCAGGCTTTTATTTCATGATAAATACTGTTGGGGAAATTATCTATATTGGAGAATCACAAAATGTTAGGAAAAGAATAAGTAGACATTTTAGAGGTAAGAGCGGTACTACAAAATCATTTAAACATTTATTTACTTATGTCGAGGTATATTATTGTAGTCCAACTGAGAGAAAAATTTACGAGATATACTCTATTAATCTTTACAACCCTCCAGGTAATGTGTGGGGTAATTGCAATATGGGCCAAGAAGAACTTAAACTGAGGAGGGAGGAATGGATTAGAAATGAGGAGGAAAAACTTCGTGAGATCCATAAAAACCCTCCCAAACGAGTCCCAATTAAGGTTAATAAATAGTGTGACACACAGAATAATATACACACAATTCTATGTAGTGATAGGAGTAAAAAATGATTCCGCAATCTCAAAGTAAGTTAGAACTGCTAAAATTATTAACAACAGAATGTATTAAATTTATGAAAGAAATTGACATTCAGCATCCACAACAAATCGGGATTCAGAATGCATATGCTTCGACATTAAATTATTTGTCAAAAACAGAAGAAGCATCAGGTGGTTGTCATTTTATTTCAACGATGTTGTACATTTTATTAGTTGAGCAAGGAATTGAGTGTGACATTGTAGTTGGTGAAGTAGAAGACTATGAAAAGGGTATAAAATTTAGCCATTCTTGGGTGGAGATTGAAGGGGCAATTTACGATCCTGCTATAATGCATACTTTGGATGGTGCAGTTAATCCTCCTGTTTATTATGGAATTTGCTTAACGTATGAAGCTCTTGAAAGGGAATACGGAGTTTCAGACAGCCGAGATGAACTGGATAGAGATGCAAAACAAGTATTAACTAAAAGTGTAACAGTTTATTTGGATGAAATCGCAAAACATGGATTCTCTAAGAACTATTTGTGGGATGAAATCTTAAAGGCAGGAACAGGAATATTGGGTTATACCAATTTATCAAGACTTCGAAAAAAATACCATGGTCACTTTAGAAGATTAAAGACATGGAATGAAGAAGTATAAACTAATAATTAAATACTGGACCGGTTATTAATTAGAGTCAAGGAGAACCTTGACTCTTTATTTTTGATACCATGCAGGAAGGTCAATTAGAAATTAATAATGTTTGATTTTCATTCATTTTCTTACCCCTTAAACTATAGTTTTACATCTTAATTAAGGCTATGTTTCTTCTTTATATAAGTTCAACACATTCTAAGATAATACCACATTTTACCTTTTGCAATGATATACTTAATTATTATTAAACTATCGTAAAACAGGTCGGCTTTGGACATACAGGAGGTTTATAAACGATGCCTGAATATGAAAATCTTTTTTTGAAATCTCTTTTACCAAAAGGTAATGATACTTTTAAAAAGGAATCATTTGAGTCCTATAAAGGAAGAGTAAGTTCATCAACTAATAACATACCTGACTGTGTGCTTGAAAATTGGTTACATAGACATTATTCATGCGTAGTTTCGGATTATTCTTTTTTGAATTTTAACAAGATGCAATTTACTCAGGAAGAGTGGTCTAAAGATAATATATTTAGTCTTATAAAGTCCTATGATGATGGCATGATCAATAGTTTAGGATATCAGCTTTATAAACGTGAGAATAAGAGTTGGTTGCAAGATTATATGCTTAAACATATGACATGGCCAATTCCAATTATAGTTCTTGAAAATAAGGAAACGTCTTATTTGAATGACAGAGGAATGAAAATGGGTGTCCCATTTCATTTGTTGGAAGGTCATCTAAGATTGAATTATTTTAGGGAGATATATCGAACTGAAAAAGAAACGCTTAAAGATATCCATTTAATTTGGAAAGTAAACATGTGAAATTGAAGTAAATATGGAGGTGTAAGGTGAATTTAGATTTTCTGGAATCAGGTATATTAGAGGACTTTAAGCAAGCGATTAGTGATCATGATGATTTCTTGATACATAATTACAGTAATTTAGATGGAAAGAATAAAATAAATGTAATCTTCTCAGCAAGGGACTGGATTCACATAGTAGTAAACGGGATGCCTAATGTGAATATTTATCATGAAAATGATGACATTCAATCAATAAATGTTATGCAGTTCATTTATTTAATAGATTTGCTAACAGAATCTATACAACAAATCTATAGAGTCCTCTATAATCAAAAAAACTATAATCTTATCAAAGATACAAGTATCTTTAATAAAAGTATTTCTGACGATAAGTATTTTTCACACCTTCGAGCTTCGTTTGCGGCCCATCCTGTAAATCTCACCAGTGCGGATGGAAGTGAGTCGGAATTTAAGTATTTTGCTTCATGGTCAACTAAGCATGGTACAGGAGATTTTAGTGTCTACCTATACAGCAATAAACCAGGAGAACCTGATAAAAAACTGTCGATTTCTTTCGAACTACTTGTCAAATATGCTAAGAAACGCTACTTATTATTAAAAGAGTTTTCAAAAGAAATTGAGAGACAAGAAAAGGAGTATAACAATAAGTGGAGCAAGATACCTATAACAATAGAAAACAATCCACTTAAACACCTGTTAATTCTTAAAGAAGAAAATCAAAATAGATTTGGAAATTACGGTTATAAAGAGGTTATTGATGAACTTATTGGTTTATTCGATGCACCAATGAAGATTCCAACAGACAATAAGCTATATATTAATTTTTTGAATAAATTAAAACCAGCTATTAAAGAAATCCATCAAAATCTTCAAAATATGAATATCATAGATCTTAGTATCTATCCTTTTCCAAGGACTAATACAGTTGAAAAATTGAGGGGGTTGAGATATTATCTTGAAAAATTCAGTGAATATTTTACGAATCCTTATAAACAGAGGGATAGTCTTGTGTTGTATCACTTTAATAAGCTCGTAGAAGAAGGTGTTTTACCTAAATATGCGTCGCTTGATATGGATATACGAGACCTTAGACTATTATATTATACTTGGCTTGAAAAACATGGAGCGAGTATTGTGACACCTGTTTCTAATAATGACTTTGTTAATGAGAAAGTGGAAATTATAATTGATGATATTTATGAATAAGGGCTATTGGAAGTCAAAAAGTTATCAAAGATTTATATGTAATTCATTGTTGTATTGGGAAAATCAAGAGTTATCGAACTTGAAGAGGAGCGGGGGAAATGGCTTCAGAAACTCTAAGTAGTGATATTGAATCTATTATTTCATCCAAAAGAGAAGGTGAGTATTGGGATTTTAAAGAGAAATATCATAGTAATAAGGCGGATTTGTTACATGATATTATTTGTATGGCTAACAACAGAGCTGATAGGGATGGTTATATCATCTTTGGTGTGAATGATAATTATGAAATAAAGGGCATAGAAAATGATGAAAACAGAAAAAATCAGCAAAATATTATTGATTTTTTAAAAGGGAAAAAATTCAGTGGTGGAATCAGGCCAACTGTAGAATTAGTAACAATTTCAATCGAAGAAAAGCAAGTAGATATATTAATAATAAAGAATAGCACTGATACTCCTTATTTTATAATTGAAGACTATAACGATCACAAAAGAAGAGTCAGAGCTAACTATATATACACTCGTATAGGTGATACAAACACTGACATTGACAAGAGTGCTGACATCAATCATATTGAATATCTATGGAGGAAACGCTTCTTGCTTAACAGACCTCCATTAGAGCAAATAAAACAGAAATTACGATATATAAGTGAGTGGACTGGAGAAGAAACTAATTACTATAACATTTTTAATCCAGAATTTACTGTGGAAATAGAATATGATGATGAAATTGGACACCCTGAGTTTTATTCGTACTTAATGACAAATCAAAGTACCTCATATGGAACGGTAGAAATTAAATATTTCGGAACAAAACTGTACAGTAGACAAATTGTTGTTTTAGATGGTGGAAGATATATAACCGTTGTACCAAAATCTGGATTTATAGGTAATAGAAACTACAATGAAGAAACTTGCTATTATAAATTTTATGTAAAGGATAACCTTGACTACATATTACATAAATTTCTTCAATCAGATGATCATGAGGCAATATGGGCAAGAAACAGACTTTATTCGGGGATTATTATATATAACAATGAATTAGAAAGAGAAATGTTTGAGGAGTATCTTGAAAACAATTTAACTTTTCTAAACGAATTAGTTGGTGCGGAAGAAGAATCATTTGATTGGATTGAATCAGAAACAGAGCGGGAAAAGGTGGTAAATGTAAGAAGGATAAAGATAGGGAAGGTAATAAAAAGTCTCCTTGAAAAATACAGAAATAGATTAGAAATAAAATAATATATCACCTCTATTTGGCGAGGTTTGAACAATAATTACAATGCTTTTAAATAAATATCTTGGTAAAAAACTGCTGACATTAATAACTCAGCAGTTTTTAATTGTTGGCATGCAGGTATTTGGTATATTAGTGTTGCTAACGTATTTCAAATTGTTTTATAGTCCCATCTTCATTTTTTAACCAGGTCATTGCTTTATCGAGAGATTCATTATAAATCTGGTCACAGGTAACTCCAAAAACTTTCAAATAATATGCTAAGAATTTTGCATAATCTGCAACAATCCAGTCGTCAAAAACTGGTATAGAAGAAAATCCTTGAAGTGGAAGACTAATTACTTTAACAGGTTCTTCTGGCGTATTAGGAAGCACTGTAATGTATTTAGGTGTTCTATTTAAAAGTGTAGAGTTATACATAGCTTTAGCTACAAGTTCATTGAATTGAAGATGATTTAGCTTTATACCATCAAATTCATCATAATATTCTTGTAAAGATTCTTTGTGTATTCCATTATCTTGTAAATGTGCTATTACTCCAATATTACCCATTCTCAGTGCAAATGTTTGGGTAACGAGATTATCAAAATAGTCAAAATCACGTTTATCTCCATAAGTCGATAATTCTACAACAAAAATTGACCATGGGATAGTATCTTCAAATTCAAACTGTCGTCGAATGGACTGTAAAAACATATGTAAGGTTTTGAACTTTTCAAGCAAATCTGGTGAGGTGATTTTCCCCTTAGAGGGATCTCTTCTGTCAACATCTAATGATAGCTCTTTAAATAGAATACCGTAATATATTTTTCCTATCCACTGGAACAATTTTTGTGAGTCAATCTTTTTGAATTCTTGGAAACCAGAACTATAAGCAATTTCTATTTCTCTTTCAATACGGGAAAGGGAACCACCATTACAAGATACACAACATGGTATTGTTAATTGTTTGTATGGTAATCCTGTGCCATTTAGAAGGATAATTCGTTGATTCCACAGGTCAAATTTTCTTTGTAACCACTTTGGAAATACATGTTCTGCTGTTTCTCCTTCTTCAAGTTGTACTCCGCATAAAAAGCACCTATCATATTCAAAGTGCATATTGGAAAATGGATCAAATAATTCTTCAACATTTTTTTCGTTACGCATGTATTGTCTCCTTATTTTTTTATTAAAACAGAAGCCATTAAAATTGTCTTATGTTGGTAAGTTAATTATAAACAAAAATTTATAAGCAAAGTATGAAAAAACATACTTTAAGTGAATAAGTTGTTCAATAGCTCAAAGAGAGAGAGCAGAATATTTACTCCTTAAATCTTATTTCTACTATGTAACTAACCAAAATTTCTAACTTAACACACAATAAACATTACCGATTTCTTCTCCAAGTGAGAAAAAAGATTTCGTAAAAAAAGCGTGAGAAAAACAGGGCTATCCCTTACGGGATAATCCTTTTTCTTTTTGTATCACTGAGAAAACTTTATTCTAATTTGAGGAAAAGCGGGAAAAAAAGCGTGAAAAAAGAGTGTGAAAAAGTGAAAAAATGAGAAGGAAAAGGGGAGAAAAGCGGGATTTAAGTAGACTTTATTCTAACTGGAAAACGTAGGAATGCGGGTTTGGGTGAGGTAAAATCGGTAGGGAATTTTGTGGGAGTACAAAAAAATTCATAGCCACCAAAAAAGGTCTTACCGAAAATATCGATAAGACCTTTTTTTAGGTAAGAAAGTGAAACTTTTGGCTCTTTGAAAATTGTCTAGCTCCAGCGCATAGCCCCTCGATGGAAGAAGAAAAATCACTTCTTCCTTGGTCAAATAACCTCTAGCGTAAGAAGTCAAAGCTCAGACTTCTTACGCTAGAGAACATTTACTTGTCGGGGCTAACCAAGGCGCTTGCGCTGTTCTTATTCAATGTCCTTTGTTAAGCTTTCCATCATGCCCTCATCCATAGGACCGACGATTTTCTTTATAATAATTCCTTTTGTATCAATTATATAGCTTGTTGGAATGGTGAAAGCTTGGTACTGCATACCAATATTGCCTTCTTCATCTAAAGGGATACTAAACGTAAGTCCATATTCCTGCACGAAAGCTTCAATTTCTTTTCTCCCGCTATCCATACTAGTAAGGTTTACTGCTACGATTTCTATGCCATTTTCTTTGTTTCCTTCATAAAAGTTTTGCATATGAGGCATTTCAGCTTTACATGGTGGACACCATGTAGCCCAAAAATTTAAGATGACCTTTTTCCCTTTAAAATCGGATAGTTTTACAGTTTCACCTGTTAAAGTGGTTAGGGTAAAGTCTGGAGCAGGTTGTCCTTCTAACTCCTGCGATAGATCGACTCCTGGTATTTCTTCATCGGTAGAAGGGGATTCCTGTGATACTTGATCCGAGTTATGACTCTCTGTTTGATTTGGTTTCCAAAAATTCACTACTACTATGGCAATGGCTAGTAAGATAATGGCAAATGATAAAAGATTTTTATTCAAGAAATTTGGTCTCCTTTAAAGCCTATTTTCAAAATAACGATGTTTAAAGCTAGTTCCCATGAGAGTTACTCATGATTTTCCACAAGCAAAGGTAGCTCAATCCAAAAGGAATGCTTAGTACCATCCGTTTCAATCCTAATTTTTCCCTTGTGAGCAGTAATAATACTTTTGGCGATGGCTAGACCAAGACCTGCACCTTCTGATTTCGTACTTCGCGATTCTTCAACCCGATAGAAACGTTCAAATATCATTTCCTTTTTGAGAGGGTCAATAAATTGCCCAAAATGAGTGAAGGAAATCATGTAATGATCCTGTTTTGTTATTCCTTGGACGGATAAGGAAAGACCTGTGTTGTAATCGAGTATATTTTGAAGAATATTTGTAAAAACCTGCATAAGCCCGTCTTTATTTCCTATGATTCTTTTAGGTTCGATGTCCATTTTTATGGTTGTGAATGTAGGATTAAGCTTTAATTGAAAGGAGGTTAAGGAATCCGTTAATATTTTGTTAATAGCAATTGGCTCGAACTGCTTGTCGAAAAAGTAATTTCCGTTATTCCAAGAATTTAATTCTGTTATAAGTTCAACAATTCTTGTGATTCTTCGTGATTCTTCTAACAGTGAACCGAATAATTCAGGATTTCCTTCTATAACCTCATTTTGTAAAGCTTCTAAATAACCGTTTATATTCGTTAAGGGTGTCCGTAGCTCATGAGCAATATCCCGAAGCATTTCTTCTCGTTGCTCTTGAATAGAATGAAGCGTCTCGGACATGGAATTGAAATTTTGAATTAAATCCTTTATTTCTCCCGTGGTTTTAATTTCAACTTTCGGTGGTATGTTGCCTTCCTCAATATCTTTAGTGGCCATCGATAAATGTTTAATAGGTTGGATAAGTTTTTTAACTGTAAAATAGTGAAACAAGCCAACGATAATAAATGCGATAATACTAACCTTCAAAAGAAATCCATCTAAATAATGAACTAAATTGGATCCTGTTACTTTTTCAGAATTAACTAAGTAACAGGCGTAATCTTTGATTGAAGCTCCAGCAAGAAGAATGACAAGTAAAATGACAAGGCTATTTAGAACGACAAGCTTTGAAAGAAGGTTGGACAATTTTCTAAAGAGCCACAAACTTATACCCCATTCCTCTAACGGTCTGAATATAATCCTTAGGTGTTTTTTCTTTTATTTTTTCCCGTAAATGCTTGATATGAACATCAATCGTTCGATCGGATACGACTTTTTCATTGTTTTCATAAATCATATTTAGAATTTGGTCTCTTGATAAAACTTGGTCGGGATGCTGCATAAAGGTATGGAGAAGTTTAAATTCAAAATGAGTTAATTCAAGTTGCTCTCCATTTATCCAAACTTCTCCTTTTGCTGGTTTAATAGTAAATCCAGTAAAGGTTAACTTCCCGCAGCGACTAGCCGTTCTTCTTAAAACCGCTTCAATTCTAACCATTAATTCAGCTGGGCTGAAGGGCTTGACCACATAATCATCTGCCCCTAAATGAAACCCATTAATTCGATCCCTTTCTGAAACCTTTGCCGTAAGCATGATAATCGGCATCAAGCTTTTTAAATCCTCTCTAACCCATGTACATACCTCCTCACCGCTAATACCAGGTAGCATGAGGTCAAGGATTAAAATACAGGGGTCATACTCCTCGATTTTTTGCTTTGCCTCTAATCCATTTACCGCTTCAATCACCTCATACCCATCCTTTTGGAGATAGATTTTCACCAGGTTACGGATTTTTGGATCATCTTCTACAACTAACACAGATTTGCCAATCAAGCTTTTTTGATTCAAGATTTCTCCACCTTTTTATATATCAAATAAACTAAATGGTGATAGCCAAGCACTGATTTTTTGCATTTGTCCGCTTAATACAAGAAAGCCAAGGAAAACCATAATCATCCCATTCACAAATGCTAGCTTTGATAAATATTTGTTGATTTTCTTAATGGTTTTTAACGAATAAGAAACAACTATGGAAATAATGAAAAACGGTATAGCCATTCCTAGAGAATAAGCACCTAATAAAATGATCCCTTGAGATAATGTGTCCGATGAACTTGCTAGTAATAGTATCGAGGAAAGGGCAAGACCGACGCAAGGAGACCATCCGCTCGCGAAAGCCATTCCAAGCAAGATGGAACTGAACCAACCCTTTGATTTCACATCAGATTCAATCTTTTTTTCCATCATTAAAAATTTAAATTTCAATAGCCCGGCCATTTGTAACCCAAAAATAATAATGAGTAACCCAGCAATCTGCATAATAATGACTCGGTAATTCATTAATATTTTTCCGATAAAACTGGCAGAAGCTCCTAATGCAATAAAAATAACACTAAACCCAATAATAAATCCAATGGATCGTACATAGAGGATTCGTTTATTCACTTGAATCTTAGAGTTTTCAATTTTGCCGCCTGTAAGATGGGTTATATAGGCTGGCAGTAATGGGAAAACGCATGGAGAGAAGAAAGAAAGTAACCCACCTATTAATGCAAAAAAGACTCCAATATCATTCATATCACACACTCCTTTTGATTTTATTATGTGTGTGTTTTGTTAAAGTTTGATTAAGAAAGTAATTTGATTTTTTGCAGAGGTCAAATTCTAAGTGATGTGCATCATAGTCCTAAAAACCTACAAATGATAATTTATTGTTATGTCTTCCATATTACCCCAGGAAAAACTTCTTTTGTTAAATATTGAAGACCTTTTTTAAAAATAAAAAATATGAATTTCGGGGGATTTAAATGTTTAAGAGGATGAGAATTGGGACGAAGATTAATGTCCTATTTTTAGTAGTATTACTTATTTTTTCAATAGCAGTTGGCATTACTGCTTCAATAGAAATAAAGAATGGAATTGAAAAACAGGTTAGAGATAAAGTCGTTTCGGATAATAATTTAAGTTATTCTTTTGTTGAAGCAGCCCGCTCAGGAGATTGGTCGATAAAAAATAATGAATTGTATAAAGGTGACGCAAAAGTAAATGGTGTTTATAAGGTAGTGGATGCTATAAAAAAAATGACAGGAAGTGAAGTGACTATCTTCCAGGGAGATGTTCGGGTATCTACTACGATTATGGATACAGATGGAGAAAGACAAATAAATACTAAGGCTGACCCTAAGATAAGCAAAGTAGTTCTTGATAAAGGAGAAAATTATAAAGGTGAAGCTAATATTTTAGGAGTCATTCATCTAGCAGAATATAGACCTATTAAAAATGCTAAGGGTGAGGTAATAGGGATGTGGCTTGTTGCATACCCTATGTCTCACGTAAAAGATATGACAAACTCCTTCATAATAAAACTTGTTATAGTATTAGTTGTGGTCGCAGTTTTTTCAGCAATTATAATCTATTTTTTTACAAACAATTTAAAAAAGCGCTTAAGTGGAGTTGCCAATGCGGTCGAAGAAGCAGGAAGGGGGAATTTAGCTGTAACCATCCCGCAGTCGGGTTCGGATGAAATCGGTCAATTAGCCAATACATTTAAATTAATGTTAGAGCAATTTCGGGAAATGATGAAAAAGATTTCCTTTATTTCCTTCCAGGTTTCAGACGCGTCACAAACGTTAGTGGCAAGTGCTGAGGAAAATACAGCTGCCTCAAATGAAGTATCAAGAACGATGGAGCAGATTGCTTCGGGTGCAATGACTCAGGCTGAATTATTAGAAGGAAATTCGATTGCCACTAATAACTTAGCTGAAAAAATTAAAATGGTAGAAACTCAATCATCAGAATTACAGGTAGAAGCAAATGTGATGTATCAGAATTCTGAGGCAGGCATGGAAAAAGTTGTGTTACTTCAGCAAAGTTTTTCTAAAACAAATAAGATGATGAATGAAATTGTTAATGCTGTAACATCACTTAATAAAAGTTCAAATAATATCAATGAGATTGTAAAAACGATTACAGAAATAGCCAACCAAACAAACTTACTAGCTCTAAATGCAGCCATTGAAGCAGCGCGGGCTGGTGAACATGGGAAAGGGTTTGCAGTTGTTGCAGATGAAGTGAAAAAACTTGCAGAGCAATCAGAATTAGCCTTGAAGCAGATAGGGGAAATCATTGGAACAATGCAAGCAGATACAAAGCAAACTGTAGGTTATATAAATCAAACTAATAAGGTTATGAATGAAGAGGCAAACCCAGTTGTTATTGAAACTGAAAAAGCTTTTGGTGCAATCCAATTTTTAATAGAAAAAAGTAATACAAAGATACAAGAAATTGTTTACTCTATGAAAGAAATGGTTAAAGACAAAGATATACTAATGGGAAATGCAACACAAATTATTTCTATTAGTCAAGAAACCGCTGCTGGGACAGAACAGGTTTCAGCTTCCAGTGAACAAACTACAGCCGCAATGGAACAACTAAATCATTTAGCGGAGGAATTGGATAATTTCTCACGAGAAATGAAGGAAGAAGTAGAGAAATTTACAATATAAAAGGCTATTTACATTCATTGCATTTTTAAGTGAAAGCTAATCGGGAAATCAATGTGAATGAATCGACAAAAGGACAGTTGAGGTTGTTTCAACTGTCCTTTTAATGTTATTTATAAAAACGAAACAATCATTCCATCTCTTCCAGCATAAGTACCCATGGTTGCTCCATATAATGAATGAGCACCTCTTTGGGATGAAATTGTTCGATAATTTCTTGTTTTAAAGCTTCTGCTTCCTCGGTATTTCCAGTATAAGTGATCCCGAAACTTATATTTGAAAAATCAGATCCACGTTCTTCGATAATTTCTAATACTCTCTTATGGAATTTTTTCTTTCCACGTATTTTTTCACGTATTTCTACTTTGCCGTTATCAGCTTCTAAGATGACTTTAATATTAAGTATCTTAGCGATAGATCCTTGAAATCTACTAAGTCGGCCACCCTTAACGATATTTTCTAATGTGTCTAACAGGACTAATATATTCATCTTACCTCTATACTCCGTAAGATTTGATACAATTTCCTCCATTGTATGACCTTTATGGGCAAGCTCAGCTGCACGAATCGCAAGAATACCGTGAGCTTGCGAACCAGCTAGTGTATCAAAAACGGTAACCTTTGCATCGGAGAGGTCCTTGCCAATGCAGGCAGATTGATACGTTCCACTTAGTCCTGAAGAAATCGTCAGACATAGGATCTCCTCATATTCATTTTTATATTGTGAAAATGCCTTTGCAAAGGAGGCGGGGGCAGGCTGGGAAGTCTTTGGTAGCTCATCAGATGAGAACATCATCGTAAAGAATTCCTCCGGTGTTAAATCGACGCCTTCTAAATAATCTTGATTATTCATGTTGATTTTCAAAGGAATAAGAGTAATATTATATTTTTCTAGTATTTCTTTCGGTAAATCAACAGAGCTATCTGTAATAATTTTAATCATTTTTACTCGCCGCCTTAAGTTTTCATGTCCATATATGTTACTTTAAAGTATAGCAATTACGAACTATTTTTTACTATGTGTACGCTTGTCAATAGTGAATAAATTACATACAGGAGAATACCTATGAAAGAAAAGTACTATGATGCTTTACTTAACATAAAAACAATCGGGGAGCAGAAGGGCTTCCTGAAATCCGTTCATTACCATCGATATGAACCAACTCCATATAGCGCATTAGAAACGTTATGTGCTCATTATCATATAAAAAGCAGCGATCAAGTGGTCGATTTTGGGTGTGGCAAAGGGAGGTTAAACTTCTATATCCATCATGTCAGTGGTGCAGCTGTTAAAGGGATAGAAATGAATGAGGAATTTTATCAAGAGGCTATGAAAAATAAAAGCAGCTTTGAAAAGAAACATAGAATCCAAGATGAAAAGATTCAGTTTTATTGCTGCTTAGCAGAGGAATACCAAATAGATACTCAAGATAACCGATTTTATTTTTTTAATCCGTTTACCATTCAAATTTTTATTAAAGTGGTCAACAATATCCTCGATTCAGCTGAGAGTAATCCAAGGGATACTGAACTTATTTTATATTATCCATCACAGGATTATATTTACTATTTAGAAAATAGCACCTCATTTGAATTGAAAATGGAAATTCCGCTGCCTGGATTGTATGAGCAAAATCAAAATGAAAGATTTTTAATTTATGGTCTAAGGTAGTACAGGAATTAAGAAGGAAAATGGAGAAATAATTAAAGGATTTGGAAAGCGGGCACATTTATGCCAATTACCAGAAAGGAAGTTATGAAATTGAGCGAAAATATTTCCTTAACAGAAGCATTTAAACAAACGAAATATCAAACTGGTGGTCATGGGAATAGAGACATTCAGGTATTAAAGGCTGCATTTGAAAATGTAGCTGGAGACGAACCGAGCGATATGTATGGCAATGGTAAAGTGATAGAAGAATTTCAAAATAAAATGGCTGACTATTTAGGAAAAGAGAGTGCCGTGTTTTTTCCTAGTGGAACGATGGCTCAGCAAATTGCATTAAGAATCTGGTGCGATGAAAAAGGGATTAAAAAAGTGGCTTACCATCCATTAAGTCATTTAGAAATTCACGAAGAAGATGGCTTAAAAGAGTTACATCATATAGATCCTATTTTACTTGCAGATAAAAATCGTCTTATTGAATTAGAGGATGTAATGGGTCTGAATGAAGATATTGCTTGTTTATTGTTGGAGTTGCCACAGCGTGAAATCGGGGGACAATTGCCAGATTATAAGACTTTAGAAAGAATTTCTGATTATTGTCGGGATAAAGGAATCAAGCTTCATTTGGATGGCGCTAGACTTTATGAAATCCTTCCGTTTTATAAAAAAACAGCAGCGGAAGTGTGTTCCCTTTTTGATAGTGTTTATGTTTCTTTTTATAAAGGGATTGGCGGAATTGCTGGAGCTATTCTTGCAGGGGAAAAAGATTTTACGGAAAAATCAAAGGTTTGGAAAAGACGGCATGGCGGAGATTTGATTAGCCTCTTTCCTTATATTATTAGTGCTGATTATTATTTTGACAAAAGAATTCATAAGATGGAACAGTTTTATGAGCAAGCGAAAGAGCTTGCGACATTATACAATCAATGCAGCCATATAGTTACTTTGCCTTTGGAACCTGTTTCAAATATGTTCCATGTTCATTTTGATATTTCAAAAGAAAAACTAGAGCCGATTTTAGTAGGGCTATATCAGGAAAAAGGGATTGGTTTAACAGGCCATCTTAGAGAGACAAGCGAGAATTCCTGTTATTGTGAAGTAAGCATCGGCGATCAATACGAGAAAATTTCAAAAGAAGAATTAACTCAAGTATTTAGAGAGCTAAATGAAAAGGTAACATCTATATAAAATTAAAAACAGCCAAGAGGTAATTCTCTCGGCTGTTTTTTTGCAAAAAGCTCTAAAAAAAATTCGTATTTTTCTTAAACAAATTTTGCAGTCCTTGTGCCAATACATTGAAAGTAAGGATGGTATAAGTGATGGCCAATGCTGGATAAAAAGGAATCCAGATGGAGGCTCTTATATCTCGGAAGGAATCCATAAAAAAGGTTGGCCAGGTAATCGAACGATTCAAAATTTCAAACTTGCCTGGGTCAACTTGTACGAGCTCTTGGGAAAGAAAGATACCGATGAAGCCTAATTGACCAACAAGAAACATCACTTTTCCAAGGTCCGTGACCATATTGATCAGAATTTTATCGTAAAGAAAAGGCAGATAGTATTTTCTGATTAAGCGGAAAGAAGAGGCGCCAACAGATATTCCTCCTAAAATAAAATCCTTTGTTGTTAAATCCTCGATCTCATGTTTCACCATCTTAGCTACTCGCCCTATTTCCACTGAAGCTAGTAAAAGCATCATATATAGCGGCCTCTCATCAATAGTGAGAATGGGCGGAAGTGTTGCAAATAATACAATAATGATAATAGTAGGAACATATGATAAAGCTCCATTTAACCAATTAATGATGCTTTGTGCTCCCGCAATCCGCTTGTAAGCCAAATAAGCAAGTGGGACAGCCATTGTATAACGAATGATGGTAATAAGAACGACAAAGAGCAAAGTTTCTTTAGCCCCTATGATCAATAAACTTAACAGATCTCTCCCCAATCTATCGCTTCCTAAAATAAAGTCCTCTGATGGAGCGTAAGGTGGAGCAATGGGGATATGTTTCTCATTCCAAATATATTTCGTTTCATTTAATTCCCTATCCACAAAAGGTAGGTATTCCCCTAAAAAAGTAATTCCAAGAAGCAGGAGTAACATAAAACTTCCTAACAGAAAAAGGGAGTATTTTTTCAAGAAAGTAATGAGGTTCACTTTGATTCTCCCCCAATCTGATGAGGTAATAGCCAGCGCTTAATGGATTCGGCTAGCAGAAGAACAACAAGCATGATGATTAAAAATGGAATCATGTGAGCTAGTGCTCTCCTATCTTCATTCCCGAGGATACTTTGTAGCAATTGATACCCCGCTCCCCGATAGCTGGATAATTTTTCGATGATGGGTAAGCCCGTCAAAATATAGACCATAACGACTTGAGTCTGATTTAACAGTCCGCTTAGACAGTTTTTTAGCATGCGGGCTAAGACCTGTATACTAACTAACCCTTTCGCATAGGAGGTTCTTACATATTCCTGACTCATTTCTTTTTCTAAACTCATAGAAATAAATTTTGCCATATGAACAAGCGGAAATAGGGTTATGGCAATTAACGGGATAATAAAACTATACCAATGGTCTTGTCCATAAAGACTAAAGCGAGTAAGACCAGCATTCATTAATTTAATGAGCAGATATTGAAAAGCGATAAAAAGGAAGAAATCTGGTATAGAAGAAAAGAGCCATGAAAATACGGAGATTAGTTTCCCCCATACTTTTTCACGAAAATAGAATTGAAGAGTTCCTAAAAAAGTTCCCAATATCATACTAATCAAAAGGCTTGGAATGATAATCAACAAACTTCTGCTTAAAAGAGTTTGGACTTCCTGTACTATAGGTACGCCAGTGTTGGTCTTGCCAAACCCTCTTTCCGTTTTTATTGTTTGAATAAATTGACTAATATTTTCTTTGTAAATTTCCATGTTAAAGGGGAAATCTGCCGTAAAAACATTAAAGTGAACGTGGGTAATTTTCATTTCCCTTGGCAGCAGAAGTAATAAAATAAAACCTACTAAAATCATCAAAATAATGACTAGCCCTTTCGTTAATCTCCAAGCCAAAAAAGTCCCCCTCCAAATCTATTTCTATATTGTTAAACTTCCATTAATACATTTTCCAGTGTTTTACAATAAATCTATATGACTAATAAATCTTTTTATCTCATAATCTTTAAATGAAAAGTTAGAAATAAATAAAAATTGAAATGAATGTAATCTTTTTGAAATAAATTTTTGCCTTTACCCACAATTTTGTACTAAAAAACCTGTTGACAGAGTAATTATTAAAAAAAGTAATTTTCGCAGAGGTGAAGGAAGTTGGCTCAAGCCCCATTATTGGAAGTGAAAGGACTACGGACCTACTTTAAAATTGACAAAGAAAAAGTAGCTAAAGCGGTAGATGGTGTGGACTTCACTATTAATCCAGGAGAAACAGTAGCTCTTGTAGGTGAATCTGGGAGCGGTAAGAGTATTACCTCTCTATCCATTATGAAATTGGTAGGGAAACCGGGAAAGATTGAAGATGGCCAGATCATTTTTGGCGGTAAAAATCTAGTTGACTATTCGGATAGACAAATGTCAAAGGTTCGCGGCAAAGATATTGCAATGATTTTCCAAGAGCCGATGACGGCTTTAAATCCTGTTTATACGATTGGTACACAAATCGCTGAAACATTAATGCGCCATAAAAAAATCTCAAAAGCAGAAGCACGTACAAAGGCCATTGAACTTCTTAAAATTGTAGGTTTTCCTCGAGCTGAAGCGACGGTGGATGAATATCCACATCAGCTTTCTGGAGGAATGCGCCAAAGAGCCATGATCGCGATTGCCATATCTTGTGATCCCAAACTGTTGATTGCAGATGAACCAACCACTGCGCTAGATGTAACGATACAGGCGCAGATTTTGGATTTAATGGATGATATGAAGAAAAAATTTAATATGGCCGTCCTTTTAATTACCCATGATTTAGGTGTAGTAGCGGAATATGCAGATCGGGTCATGGTCATGTATGGCGGTCAAATCGTCGAGGAAACCGATATCGAAAGATTATTTGATAAACCGAAGCATCCTTACACTATCGGGTTGCTGGAAAGTTTGCCAAGCCTAGAAAAAGAGGTTGATAGATTAGGAGCTATTAAAGGGATGGTCCCTCCATCACATAGTTTTCCTAAAGGGTGTCGATTTGCTGACCGATGTCCAAGTGCCATGGCGAAATGCCTAGAAAGCCATCCAGAATTACTAGAAATAGAAACAGGTCACAAAGTACGTTGCTATTTATATGAATAGGAGGTTTTTCTAGTGTCAGTGATCGAGTTAAAATCGAAAAAAAAGACCGACCAGGATTATATTTTACAAGCCAAAAATATAAAAAAGTACTTTCCTATAAAGGGCGGAATCCTGAAGCATACCGTCGGCCACGTAAAAGCAGTTGATGATGTCTCCCTTAATGTATTAAGGGGTGAAACATTAGGAATTGTCGGAGAATCGGGTTCAGGAAAATCCACCTTAGGTCGTGTCATTCTTCGATTAATGAACCCGACAGAAGGTCAGATTATTTTTGAAAATCAAGATATCACCACAATGGGGAATCGGAAGCTCCGACCGATTCGCAGAGATATGCAAATCGTTTTTCAGGATCCATTCGCTTCTCTTAATTCGAAAATGAGTGTTTTTGAGCTTATCGAAGAACCTATGATTGTTCAAACCGAGATGAAGAGAAGGGAACGAGTTGAAAAAGCTATTAATCTATTAGAAAAGGTCGGTTTGAGACCAGACGATCGTTTTAAATATCCGCATGAATTCTCAGGTGGGCAAAGACAACGGATTAGTATTGCACGTGCTCTAGCTCTTAATCCGAAGTTTGTGATTTGTGATGAACCCGTTTCTGCCCTAGATGTTTCCATTCAGGCGCAAGTACTTAACTTAATGGCAGACCTTCAGGATGAATTTAATCTAACCTATTTATTTATTGCCCACGATCTAAGTGTTGTGAAACATATTAGTGATCGTGTTGCGGTTATGTATCTGGGAAGACTAGCAGAGATTGCACCTAAAAAGAACCTCTATGAAACTCCACTACATCCATATACAGAAGCTTTATTATCAGCAGTTCCGTCTACCAATATTCACAGTCGAAGAGAAAAGATTCTATTATCTGGAGATTTACCAAGCCCATCTAATCCGCCTTCAGGATGTGCATTTCGAACTCGTTGCCCAAGAGTCCACGAGCGCTGCAGTGTTGTACGTCCTGAGCTAAAGGAAGTAACGGAGGGTCATTTTGTCGCGTGCCACTTATATAACAACGAACAATGACGTTTGTTCGTCGATCTTAGGGAGGTGGTGCTGAACGAAGGGTAGGTTTGGTTGTAAATTTTTAATATTAAAAAAGGGGTGCAAAATAGTTGAAGAAAAAAAGCTTGTTATTAACGTTATGTCTAATGTTACTTCTAGGAATGTTAGCGGCATGTAGTGGTAAAAAAGATAATACTACTGACAAACCAGAGGATACCAATAAAGATCCACAAACAAGTGAAGGACCACAAAAAGGCGGTACCATTACTGGTGCGATGGATACAGCTCCTGCAGGCCTTTTCAACCCAGTTTTCTATTCAGATGCTTATGAAGCAAACATTTTATCCTTTACTCATGAAGGATTAGTTGGCCAAGATAAAAATCTTGAATTTATCCCAAGTTTAGCAAAAGAGTGGACATTTAATGAGGATCAAACAGAAGTTACTTTTAAGTTAGAAGAAAACGTTAAATGGCATGATGGTGAGCCGTTTACAGCCAATGACGTTGTGTTTACTTACAAGACAATCGCTAGCCCTGGTTATGTGGAAGCTGGAGGGGTTAGAACGAATTATGTGGAAAGATTAGTTGGTGCTAAAGAATTTATGGAAGGCAAATCAACTGATTTTCCAGGTGTTGTGGCGGTAGATGACCATACGGTTACATTTAAGTTTACACAACCGAACGTACTAGCACTTCCTGATGCAGCTTTCCCAATTATTCCAGAGCATGTTTTCAAAGATATTCCTATTAAAGATATGCCTGCTGCTGGAGCATCTCGTAATGCCGGCGAAGTAATTGGTACAGGTCCATTTAAATTAACAAAAATGGTTGAAGGCGAACAATATGTTCTTGAAAAGAACCCAGATTACTGGAAGGGCGAACCAAACCTAGACAGCGTTGTTTGGAAGATTGTTGATCAAGCCGTTATTTTAGGACTATTAGAAACAGGAGAAATTGATTTCGTAGCAGATCCAAACGGATTCCAACCTGCAGACTATGAAACCGTTGCAGCTCTTCCAAATGTACAAATCATTGAGCAGCCGGATTTTGGTTATCAAATCATGGGTATGATGGTCAACCACCGTGCAAAAGGTGATTTAACTCTAGACCCATCTAAGTGGACGGAGAACAAAAAACTATCTAACAAAACAGTGCGTCAAGCGATTGCCTATGCAGTGGACCGTAAAGGAATCATTGATGGTTTACTATATGGCCGCGGTATTGTACAAAACTCTCCAATCGCTACTCAATTTGAAGCATATGATGATAAAAATCCAAATCAATACGAATATGATCCTGAAAAAGCTAAATCCCTTCTTGATGAAGCTGGTTACAAAGATGTGGATGGCGATGGATTCCGTGAAGATGCAGATGGAAATAAGTGGGTGTTAAATCTGAACTATCCAACTGGTAACCAAATTCGTGAGCGTTCTGCACCAATCATTGTGGAAATGCTAGAGCAAGTAGGAATTGACATTGAGCTAAGACAACCGAAAGAAACAGCTGCATACTACGAAGATCTTGAATTAAATGCACAAGACTGGGATCTTTATTTAGCAGGATGGAGCTTAGATACTTCAGATCCAGATCCTAGTGGATTATGGTACTCTACAGCGGCTTATAACTATTCTCGCTGGAACAATCCAGAAGCAGATAAGTTGGTAGTAGAAGCATATTCCCCGCCAGGAGCATTTGACCCAGAATATCGTAAACAAAAATACAGTGAATGGCAAGTTATGTTTGGTGATGACCTTCCTGCCTTAATCCTATATGCAAAGAGCAGTTTATGGGCACATAACAAACGTTTACAAGGTGTAGAAGTGTTACCATTCTCATTTATAAACGATCCACAAAAATGGTATGTAACTGAGTAACAAATAGATAAAGAAAGGAGCGTTCGGTATGACGCCGTATGCTCTTTTCTTTTAAAGATAAGCAAGTATAAGTTTTGGACTATGCAAATTGTCTAGCTCCAGCGCCTAGCCCCTCGAGGGAAGAAGAAAAACCACTTCTTCCTTGGTCAAATAAGCTTAATCATATGAAGTCAAAATTCGGACTTCATATGGGAAAAAATGAGTTTCTTTTTTCCTTGGTTGAGAACATTTGCTTGTCGGGGCTGATCAAGGCGCTTGCGCTTTTCTTATAAATGGAGGGGGAAATTTTGTATAAATACCTGATACGAAGAATTCTCATCTTTATCCCGATGCTAATCGCCCTTACCATGATTGTATTTGCCCTCATGCAAGCAGCTCCTGGTGATCCTTTTTCGGGAGAGCAGCTTGATCCAAACATCGATAAGAAAGTTTTTGAACAACGAAGAGAGGCACTTGGGTTAAATGATCCAATTCCGGTTCAATATTTTCATTGGTTAATGGATGTAGTAAAAGGAGACTTTGGAGACTCCTATGTATATAAGGGAAGAAGTGTAACAGAATTAATTGGAGATAAAATTGATAATACGTTTTACTTAGGTATCTTTACTTTGTTTATTACGCTAATCGTCTCAATCCCAATTGGTATTTATTCCGCACGTAATCCATACTCTGTGTTTGATTATGGGGCAACAACCTTTGGATTTTTTGGATTAGCTGTTCCAAACTTCTTTTTCGGTTTAGTGGCCATTTATTTCTTTTCTATCAAGCTCGGATGGTTCCCTGCACAAGGCACTGTTTCTTCACCTGATATTCAAGGATTTGGGGTATTTATCGATAGGCTACATCACCTTATCTTGCCGGGGATAACGCTTGGTTTAGCAGGTACAGCAACCTATATGCGCTTTATGAGATCAGAGGTTCTTGATGTGCTGGCAAGCGATTATATAAGAACGGCTAGAGCAAAGGGAATGACAGAGCGAAACGTATTGTATAAACAAACTTTACGTAACGCGATGATTCCAATTGTGACCCTTTTAGGGTTTGAAATAGGCGGTTTATTAAGTGGAGCGATTATAACAGAAGGAGTTTATCAATATCCTGGATTAGGGACATTGTTTATTAACTCAATCGCAAGTCGCGATTATCCGGTTATTATGGCAATCAATCTAATGCTGGGTGTCTGTATACTTGTTGGAAATCTGCTTGCCGACGTATTCTATTGTGTAGTAGACCCGAGAATCCGCTATGAATGAGGTGAGAGACGTGGAAGCTAATCAAGAAACTACTATTGGAACCCATACAGATGTAACGTCAGTAAAAAAAATAGATAAAAGTAATACCCCATTTCGAATTGCCGTAAGACGTTTTATGAAAAATAAATTGGCAGTTGCAGGTGTATTTGTATTAATTTTAATCATTTTAGCGGTAACCTTTGCTCCATTATTAACAGACCAGAACCCAATGAAATCAAATCTATTATTAGTTGAGCGTCCTCCAAGTAATGAACATATCTTAGGTACGGATAGTTCCGGTAGAGATATTTACGCAAGACTTTTATATGGAGGAAGAATCTCTCTTGTGGTAGGATTCAGTGCCATGCTTTTCACATTAGTAATAGGGGTAACATTAGGTTCCATCGCTGGTTATTATGGTGGAAAAGTGGACGCAATTATTATGCGTGCTGCTGATATGATGTTAGTTTTACCTTTTCTTGTTATCGCACTAACGGTTGTTGCTATATTAGAAAGAGTGACAATAGGGTTATTTATCTCTATTATTGCCCTAACCTCCTGGCCGAATTTAACAAGGATCATAAGAGGCACCTATTTATCTTTGCGGGAACAGGAATTTGTCCTAGGTGCTAAGGCTATAGGTGCTAGTGATTTCCGTATCATTTTCAAGCATTTTATTCCAAATGCCATTGGCCCGATCGTTGTAAACGCCTCATTAATGATGGCTACGTATATTATTGTAGAATCAGCTCTAAGCTTTATCGGATTTGGTATCCCGCAACCAACACCAACATGGGGGAATATGATTTCCGAGGCACAAAGTTTGCGGATACTTCGAAACAGTCCAGCAGCTTGGATACCACCAGGCTTAGCCATACTCTTAACAGTACTTTGCATTAACTTTATTGGAGACGGCCTTCGTGATGCTTTGGATCCAAAAAGTAATAAACGTTAATAATCTAACCTACTGTAAAAACGCAGTAGGTTTATTTGTTTTTTTTTGGGGGGAGGGCTTTTAGTTATGGTGAAGAAAGACTACATAACCCCGATGAAGAACAAAACTCCTCAAGATGAAGCGAGAAAAGTTCTTCATAACCCCGATGAAGAACAAAACTCCTCAAGATGAAGCGAGAAAAGTACTTCATAAGCCTGATGAAGAACAAAACTCATCCAGATGAAGTGCAAAAAGTACTTCATAAGCCTGATGAAGAACAAAACTCATCAAGATGAAGTGCAAAAAGTACTTCATAAGCCTGATGAAGAACAAAACTCATCCAGACCAACCGTAAAAAGTACTTCATAAGCCCGATGAAAAACAAAACCCATCAAGATGAAGTGCAAAAAGTATTTCATAAGCCTGATGAAGAACAAAGCACATCAAGGTCAACTGAAAAAAGTATTTCATAAGCCTAATGAAGAACAAAACCCATCAAGATGAAGTGAAAGAAGTACTTCATAACCCCGATGAAGAACAAATCTCATCCAGAGCAACCGTAAAAAGTACTTCATCCAGACCCACACAATCTATTCAGAAACAAAATAATAGCTCTTTGGAGAAACTTCTATAGTTACAGGCGTAGCCCCATTCACTTCCCCGTCAGTATGAAAGGGAACTGTTCTAGACGTATCCACCGAGATATTTTTCCCTTTTAAAATCTTAACTTCTTTCAAGCGGATATGCCCGCCATTAAAAACGGTTAAAAATAACAATAGTAACTTCCATCTACTCAAATTATTGACTACACAAATATCAAGTATTCCATCTTCCGGAGAGGCAGCGGGATTAATTTTCATCCCGCCACCGTAATAAGGAATATTGTTGATGGCAATGAGCCATGTGTTGGTAAAATCAAAGTCTTTGCCATCAATACTCATTTTTGTATCAAAAGGTTTAAATGTAAAAAGTAATCGAAGTAATGTAATGACGTAGGCGCCAAAACCTAATTTGATTTTATTCAGCCAGCGTTTATAGCGAGCTTTATTCGTCACATCGGCAATTAAAGCGTCGAAACCAATCCCAATTGAACTTGTAAAAATACCTTCGTAACTATCTGAATGAAATTGACCTACATCATATCTTTTAGCTTCTTCTTTTTGATAGGTTAAAATATGGTGCAATGCATGAAGCGTTTGCTTAGAAACATGATAACCTCTTGAAAAATCATTACCAGATCCTGCAGCGATGAAGCCCACTGGAATATCGGGAGTTTTACGTAAACCATTTGCCACTTCATGGATCGTTCCGTCTCCACCGATAGCAATGACCATGTTAACCTCATTTTTAAAAGTAAGTGAAATTTCCTCAGATAAATGGCGGCCATGCCCTTGATATTCTGTAAAAAATACTTGATAGTCAATTTGGTTTGCTCGAAGCTCATTTTCTACTTGGTGCCAAACCTTTTTTCCTCTTCCGCCACCAGCATTAGGATTGACGATAAAGAAATATTTTCTCATCTCATCCACTCTCTTTTTTAAGTATTTCTTATAATGTTTTAGGCCTTCTCCAAAAATTCCTTCGCTTTGGCTGAACCTCTGTAAATCGCCTTACGCAATTCCAGTGCATAAGCTTCGATACCGGGCATCCCCATTTCTTTTGCGATATTGATTTCTTTTTCAATATCATAAGGGACACGAGCAATTTCAATGGAGAATGGGCCGGTTTCTTTAGAACCATAATATCCATGCAGTATTGCATATGTAGCTTGAGGGATATCTAAGGGGTTACCGACGCTTCCGGCATTAAATAAGATTTTATATTCATCAATGGGCTCAATTAATGCGGCGTGTATATCTCCAAAACCAACCACATCAGGCTGCATTCCATCTTCTAAAGGAGTGGTCCATTCTGTGTTAAGAAACATGGCTTCTTTTTCTTCCTGGGGATGGACCATTGGTACAACCCGATGATGAACACTTTTAGCAGAAGCATGATATAAACGAATGTATTTACCGCTCATGTAAAAATCAAAGTGAAAGGGTAGGGTCCTTAAATAAGACAAACGTTCGGAACCCAGCTGTTCTTGGTGCCACCTAAGGTACTCACTGTCGGTACTATTTTGAATAAATTCATCCCAGTTCCCTAAAACAACAACATCACAAACTTCGCGGATTCGGTCAACTGCTTTACTTGAATGGGGTCCTTTTCCAACTAAATCGCCTAAACAAACAATGAACTGAATGTCGCGATTTCGAATATCTTCCAGAACAGCTTCGAGTGCTGTCATGTTTCCATGTATATCAGAAATAACGGCTACGCTTTTCAAAAAACAACTCTCCTTTAACTACTCTAATAATTGGATTGCTTCTATTTTATACCTTTTAAATTAGAAAGAGTTACTATTATTTTGAATTTTTCATAAATATGGTTAACAAGGAGGTTAAATAATGAATGTAATGGATATCATCCAAACCCGACGTAATATTAAAAAATTTAAAAAAGATTCTATTGATCGTAATGACATCCTCTCTTGGCTAAAAGTAGCAACAATGGCGCCAAATCATCGAATGACAGAGCCTTGGGAAGTTTATTTTATTGGACCTGAAACAAGAGCACAATTAAATCATAAAACAAACTTTGGAGATGCACCGGTGGTTTTCGTTGTCCTATCCAAGCATGGGAAAAATGAAGTGGAACGCGAAGAGAATCGTGCAGCTACTGCCTGTTTTATACAGAATTTTATGCTGTCTGCCTGGGCAGAAGGGGTTGGTTCTTTTTGGTCATCCATTGGAATTACTCCTAAAAATCGTATTATTCTCTCTGTGCCAGAGGATTATGATGTAATTGGTGTAATCGGGGTTGGTTACCCAGAAGAAATTCCAGATGTTAAACCTAGAACCATGATTGAGGAGAAAATAAAGGATCTTCCCTAAAAATTTTTACTCTGCTTTTCATTAAGCAGGGTTTCTTTTTTAATATAGGTATTTATCAAGTTTTCATTAGTTCCTTATTTTTGTATACTTCTATAGAAGCAAAGAAGCAAAGAAGCAAAGAAGCAAAGAAGCAAAGAAGCAAAGAAGCAAAGAAGCAAAAACTGAGGTGGCGTTATTTTGAATTATTTAAGATACATATTCCTATTTTTACTAATGGCAGTCCTTACATCCTGTACAGGGCAAACGATAGAGAAAGTAAATAACGAGGATACAACTGGAACAATAGAAGAAGACGCAAAAAAACTAAATCTTGAAGCTGTTATGGTTGAAAGAGTGGTTGATGGTGATACGGTTAAATTAAGTGATGGCAGAAAGGTTCGCTTTGTTGGAGTCAATACACCGGAGTCGACCACACGCACTGAGGAATATGGAAAAGAAGCAAGTCATTATACGAAATCGAAGTTAGAAGGAAAAAGAATTTGGATGCAAATGGACGTTTCCGAAACCGATCGATATAACCGTCTGTTAAGAATTATATGGTTATCCGTTCCAACTGATTTGATGGATGAAAATGAAATTCGCACCAAAATGTTTAATGCAGAATTAGTATTAAAGGGATATGCTGAGCCTTCTACTTATCCACCTGATGTCAAATACAGTGATTATTTTATTCAATTTGCAAGAGAAGCTAGAAAAAATAAAACAGGATTATGGTCATATGGAGAAAACGGAACTACCAAAGGAGACCTTGATTCGAAGAAGATATTCCATCAAAAAGAAAGCAATAAGGATAGCCAACCGAAATCAGAGCCAGCATCATCCTTGCCAAGTGATAAAAAGGAAGTTTTTCAAAACTGCACAGAATTAAGAAAAGTTTATCCAAATGGCGTACCTTCAAATCATCCTGCTTATCAGGCAAAAATGGATAGGGATAAAGACAAATATGCTTGTGAAAGATCTTAAACAAAGGCTGTTTTCGTATAGATTGTGGTTTTCGTAAAAATCCCAAAAGCCGGATTTTTACAGATTTCCTTAACTAGTGAGCAGCTCTTTTCTAGATTTTTAAAAGGATTTTAATCAAATTCTAATGTAAAATCACTCTTTATTAGTTATAAAAGCCACAAAGTTTTAGAAAAGAACCTAAACAAATGAAGGAATGAATGGCATAAACATCCACATTATTTTTCCTCCCCTGAGCGCATCATATAAGTTTTTAACAGGGGGAATGATGATGGACGAGCAATGCTTTTATTGTCATGCTCCATTAGAAGAAACCAATTTTTATGGAGCGTTTATCTATCAAAATGAACATTTAGAAAAGCCATTATGCCAAGAGTGTTATAAAGATTGGCTTGAAGGGATAAAAGAATAAAAACGAAGGCGTTCACTAAGGTGGATGCCTTTTTTGGTTAAGGAATTTATAAATTTTACACTGGTGGATAACTTTGACGAAGTTTTTCGTAATCCAGCTCCAGCGCCTAGCCCCTCGAGGTCAAATAACCTGTAGTGTAGAAGTTGAAGTGCAAACTTCTTACACTACAGAACATTTGCTTGTCGGGGCTGATCGAGGCACTTGCGCTTTTTGTTCTTGCTTCATTTTCCATAAATATTTAAACATTAAGTGAAACAACCTATTAGGGTATTAATGCTGTTTATGAGAGGTGCGAAAATATGGAAGTGACAGTGAATAAAGTACTGGATGCTAAAGGCTTAGCTTGTCCAATGCCGATTGTAAAAACAAAAAAAGAGATGACCAACCTGGAGCCAGGACAAGTGATAGAAATTCAAGCAACTGATAAAGGGTCTACCGCTGATATAAAAGCTTGGGCTCAGAGTACTGGTAATCAATACTTAGGAACAATTGAGGAAGGCAGTACATTAAAACACTATCTTCGCAAGGCAAGTGCAGAAGAGGAAAAACCAGAGAAACAACACCCTCATGTAACGAATTTAGATGATTTGTTAAAACATATAGAGGGAAATGAAAAAGTAACCGTTTTAGATGTGAGGGAACCAGCAGAATATGCCTTTGGTCATATTCCTGGTGCTATAAACATCCCGTTAGGTGAATTAGAAAAGCGCTTTGAGGAATTAAATCAAAGTGATGAAATACATGTAATTTGTCGTTCTGGAAATCGCAGTGATTTTGCAGCACAACAATTAACTCAAAAAGGGTTTAGCAATGTAAAAAATGTTGTTCCAGGAATGAAAGATTGGACAGGACCTACTAATCAAAGCCATTCATAAGGAGGAAATAAAAATGAGAGTAGCAATTATCGCAGCAAATGGTGGAATGTTCGATGCGTATAAGGTATTTAATATAGCAACTGCTGCAGCCGCAACAGATGCAGAGGTAGGTATTTTCTTTACGTTTGAAGGATTAAATTTAATCCATAAAGAAGGTCATAAAAATTTATCGATGCCTGCAGGTGCTGAGCATTTCCAAGAAGGATTTAAAAAAGCAAATGTTCCACCGGTAGAAGAACTAGTGGCAATGGCTACCGAGATGGGAGTAAAAATGATTGCTTGTCAGATGACCATGGATGTGATGAGTTTAGAAAAAGAACACTTTGTAGAAGGAATCGATGTGGGCGGAGCCGTAACGTTTTTGTCATTTGCAAAAGATGCAGATGTAACACTTACTTTCTAACAAGGAGGGGCATACATGACAGAGGAAACAGCTGTAAAAACCGTGACAGCTAAAGAGCTAACCCAAAAAATCTTAAACCATGAAGAAGTTTTTATTCTAGATGTTAGAAATACAGATGATTTTGATGATTGGAAGATTGAGGGTAAAAATGTACATGTCATTAATAAGCCTTACTTTGATTTATTAGATGGTCTTGACTCCATTGTTGATAAACTCCCAAAGGATCAAGCTATTTATGTTGTTTGTGCTAAAGGTGGTTCTTCTGAATATATTGCTGGAGAAGTAGCTGAGGCAGGATTTACAAACGTATACTCGATTGCGGATGGTATGAATGGTTGGAGCGAACATTTAGAGCCAATAAAAATTGGTACCTTAAAAAATGGCGGGGCTATTTATCAATTTGTTCGTATAGGAAAAGGATGTCTGTCCTATTTAATCGAGTCCAACGGAAAAGGTGCATTGATAGATACAAATCGGATGCTTGAACCATACGAAGCATTTATTCGAGAACATCAAATTCAATTAACCCATGTTTTGGATACTCATTTACATGCCGATCATATTTCAGGTGGAAGAAAAATAGCTGAAAAATTGGGTGCTACCTACTATCTTCCGCCAAAGGATGCAGGCGAGGTGACATTTGAGTATCAACAAATTAATGACGGGGATGAGTACCAGGTAGGCGATACAACCATTAAAGCTGTTTATTCGCCCGGCCATACAATAGGAAGTACCTCGTTCGTAGTGGATGATCAATATTTACTGACTGGCGATATTTTATTTATTGATTCAATCGGAAGACCTGACTTAGCCGGTAAAGCAGAGGACTGGGTAGGGGATTTAAGAAATACCTTATACAAGCGTTATAAAGAGCTTACAGATGAATTATTAGTATTACCTGCCCACTTTATGACCTCACAAGAAATGAATGAAGATGGAAGTGTATCTCGAAAACTAGGAAGACTTTATAAAGAAAACCATGGTCTTAATATTGAAAGTGAAGATGAATTTAGAAGAACAGTTACGGAAAACCTTCCGCCACAGCCTAATTCCTATCAAGAAATTCGTGAGACCAACATGGGAAAAATAACCCCTGAAAAAGAAAAACAAAGAGAAATGGAAATTGGACCAAACCGTTGTGCGGTAAGATAAAAAAGAAGAAGGTAATAGGTACAAGTGTACCTACTACCTTCTTTTTTCTTTACTCTACTTTCACTCTTACAACCGAAATAGCATTATTGGAGTTTTAAATTTATTTAAAAAGTGAATAGGTGATTCTTGGTTTTCTGGAACTAGACTCCTTGTCAGTAAAAATGGAGTAGTTTTGTTATTTTTCATGGATTCACCTCTTTTCATTTTTAATAATATTTCGGATTTACTATAAAAGAACAAATAACCTATCTTACTTAGGCGAATAATAGTAAAAGAAAAAGGAGGTTGATTTATATGCTTTTAAGTAAACTATTTTCTCCTACAACTATGAAGGTGAATTTACATACAGAACCAGAAATAAACGAAAAGATCCGCAGAAGAATCCAATCAAATATCGAAGCCTATAAAGGTAGAAGTGATGCTGAAATCTTGTCTAGAATGAGGGAATTGGATTATGAATGGGACACAGAAAGAACACTAGAAACAAATTTTGCGGTAATTGTTGTGATAACAGCTCTACTCGGTTTGTTTGGTAAAAAAGCATGGTTTTTAATCTCTGCCATTGCGGGTTTCTTTATGCTAAGGCACGCTTTCCAAGGATGGTGCCCACCTTTACCCATCATTCGGAAATGTGGAATAAGAACGGCAGCAGAAATCATGGAGGAAAAAGAAGGTTTGAAGAGGTTGTTAACCCATTAAAATATAAAGGGGAATTTTTATGTTTGACTATACGGTTGTTACGAATAAAAGTGTGGATGAAGCAATTACAACTTTAGAGGAAAAGTTAAAGGAAGAAAAATTCGGGATCCTGTGGATGTTCGATATTAAAGAAAAACTTCAAGATAAAGGATTAGAGTTTAATAAGGAATTCAAGGTTTTAGAGGTTTGCAATCCTTTTGAGGCACAAAGAGTATTAAGTGAAAATGAATTAGCAGGATACTTTTTGCCATGTAAAATCGTTGTATTCAGTGACACAAATCAAACAAAAATCGGTATGCCGAAACCAACAGCATTAATTAGCATGTTAAATGATGAAAAGCTGAAAGAACTCGCAAAAGACATAGAAGAACGATTAATTCAATGTATTGATAAAAGTAAATAACCTATTAAATGGGAATGTTTCAATTGAAACTTCCTTTTTTACAGTTGACTTTATACCTAGAGGGGTATATACTAAGTTTTGTAGCTGATAAACATCATATTTTTTAAATAAGTATTGTCGCTTGTTTCCTTTTATATTTTTAAAGTTGTTATTTAGAAGTATAAAATTAATGGGTTGACACTTTTTTTATTATCAGTTAACATCATACCCATAGGGGTAATGTTAATAACTTCGAAATTATATTTTTTTAAATAAAAATATACCCATATAGGTAATTAGGAGGATGAAGATGGAATCTATAAAAACAGATTTAGTGTTAGATGCAAAAGGTTTAGCTTGTCCTATGCCAATTGTTAAAACAAAAAAAGCAATTACTGGTTTAGAGCCAGGTCAAGTATTAGAAGTTCAAGCAACGGATAAAGGTTCAAAAGCGGATATTAAAGCTTGGGCTGAAAGCACAGGTCATCAATATTTAGGAACAATTGAAGAAGATACTGTTTTAAAACATTATTTAAGAAAATCTTCTGGTGAAGAAAAAACAGAAAGAAAACATCCAAATGTGACATCAAATGATGAGTTGCAGAAGAAGCTTGAAACAAATGAAAACATTGTAGTTCTTGACGTTAGAGAATCAGCAGAGTATGCCTTTAATCATATTCCAAATGCGATCTCGATTCCAATGGGTGAGATTGAAAATCGTCTAAATGAATTAAATAAAGATACAGAAATCTATGTCGTTTGCCGTACAGGAAACCGCAGTGATTTTGCTGCACAAAAGTTAGCTGAAAACGGATTTGCAAAAGTATTTAATGTTGTACCTGGTATGAGTGATTGGTCAGGAAAAACGGAAACAATTAACGGTTAAAAAAACAATCTAAAAAATAGCGTATTTAAAACGAGGAGGAAATGAACATGAGTAAAAAAGTAGCAATTATCGCAAGTAATGGTGGATTATTTGATGCATATAAAGTTTATAATATTGCAACTGCAGCAGCTGCAACTGATCAAGAAGTAGCCATTTTCTTTACATTTGAAGGTTTAAACTTAATCCATAAACAAGCATATCAACAACTTCCAATGCCAGAAGGTAAAGAACATTTTGCTGAAGGATTTGCAAATGCAAATGTACCTGCTATTCCGGAATTAGTAGAAATGGCAAAAGATTTAGGTGTGAAATTTATTGGATGCCAAATGACAATGGACGTAATGGGTCTAGAGAAGGAAGCATTTATTGATGGTATTGAAGTGGGCGGAGCTGTAACGTTCTTAGAATTCGCTAAAGATGCTGATGTAACATTAACATTCTAAATTAAATTTTTTTTCAATTAAAATATACTAATGGGGGTAAGAGGATGACTGTTAAAGCTATGACATCTAAAGAAGTGACACAAAAAGTCTTTAATAAAGAACCATTATTTATTTTTGATGTACGTAACGAATCGGACTTTAATGATTGGAAAATTGAAGGCGAAAACTTTCAATATTTAAATATCCCTTATTTTGAGTTACTTGACGGTGTGGAAGAGATCATGGATCAACTTCCAACAGATAAAGAAATTTTAGTTGTATGTGCAAAAGAAGGATCATCTATTATGGTAGCAGAAATGCTTTCTGATGCTGGATTAAATGTATCGTATCTTGCTGGAGGAATGAAGGCTTGGAGCGAACATCTAGAGCCAGTTAAAGTTGGAGATTTAACCGATGGTGGAGAACTCTATCAGTTTGTACGTATCGGTAAAGGCTGCTTATCATACATGGTCGTTTCGAATGGAGAAGCTGCTATTATTGACTCCACTCGTATGACAGATGTCTATACTGACTTTGCTGACAGTATCGGTGCTAAAATTACACATGTATTTGATACACACTTACATGCTGACCACATTTCTGGCGGACGTGTTATTGCTGAAAAAACAAATGCGACTTACTGGTTACCTCCTAAGGACGCAACGGAAGTAACATTTGAGTACCAACCGTTAGAAGGCGGAAATGATGTAGTAATTGGTCACACTAAAATCAATATACACGCTTTATATTCTCCAGGTCATACAATTGGATCTACATCCTTTGTTGTGGATGAAAAGTATTTACTTTCTGGAGACATCCTCTTCATCGATTCAATCGGAAGACCAGATTTAGCTGGTTTAGCTCAAGATTGGGTTAGCGATTTAAGAGAGAGTCTTTATAAGCGTTACAGAGAATTATCAGAGGACTTAGTAGTTCTTCCTGCTCACTTTATGATCATTGATGAATTAAATGAAGACGGCAGTGTATCAGAAAGATTGGGAACATTATTCGTGAAGAATCACGGTTTAAACATTGCAGATGAAAATGAGTTTAGAAAAATGGTAACCGAAAATTTACCACCTCAACCCAACGCCTATCAAGAAATTCGTGAAACCAATATGGGTAAAATGAATCCTGACACAGAAAAACAACGTGAAATGGAAATTGGACCAAACCGTTGTGCGGTTCGATAAGTTTAATTAATAGGAGGAAGAAAAAATGGAAGCAAATAAAGTATTAGACGCAAAAGGACTTGCTTGTCCAATGCCAATCGTAAAAACAAAAAAAGCAATGAATGAGCTTGAAAGTGGTCAAGTATTAGAAATCCATGCAACAGATAAAGGAGCAAAAAATGATTTAGCTGCTTGGGCAAAATCAGGTGGTCATGAATTAGTAAAGCATGAAGAAGAAGATAATGTATTAAAGTTTTGGATTAAGAAGGGTTAAAAATAAAAAGGGAGCCGGAGAAGGGTTCCCTTTTTTTAAGGAGGCATCATGATGGATATAGCGTTTATTATTACCGTTTTCTTCATTGGTGTTGTAGGTTCTTTTATATCAGGAATGTTAGGAATTGGCGGAGCCATTATCAATTTCCCAATGTTATTATATATACCAGTTTTACTTGGTGTAGGACATTTTACAGCACACGAAGTGTCAGGAATTACAGCTGTACAGGTTTTCTTTGCGACAATTGGTGGTGTTTGGGCCTATCGTAAAGGTGGCTATTTAAATAAAAAGCTAATCGCCTATATGGGAATTAGTATTTTATTAGGAAGTTTTATTGGGGGATTTGGCTCTACACATATGCCTGAAAGTGGTATCAATATTGTGTATGGAGTCTTGGCATTAATAGCTGTTGTGATGATGTTTGTGCCTAGAAAGGGAATTGATGATATTCCTTTAGAACAGGTGAAATTTAACAAATGGCTTGGAGCAGTATTAGCCTTTATCGTAGGAATTGGGGCTGGTATTGTAGGTGCTGGAGGAGCATTCCTTTTGGTGCCAATTATGCTTACTGTGTTAAAAATTCCTACAAGAATGACGATTGCTTCATCACTTGCCATTACACTTATATCCTCAATCGGAGCGATAACAGGAAAAGTCTCAACAGGACAGGTAGAAATACTGCCTTCATTAATTATGGTTGTTGCTAGTTTAATCGCATCACCGATTGGAGCAAATGTTGGTAAAAAAATGAATACAAAAGTTCTTCAAGTCATAATGGGAACATTAATTTTTATTACTGCAGTAAAGACATGGATGGATATTTTATAAGAAAAGTAAAGAAAGTAGGGACGTAAAATGGCGAACAAGAAGTTTGTTTATTTTGTTTCGTTAAGTTCAAATGTACCCTATGTGTTAAAAGATGCTCTTCAAAAAGTAAAAGAGAATATGGAAGTTTCTATTTTCTTTGATTTAGATGGAGCAAGAGTCTTGGACCAACGTTATCTTAAAAAAATGGATAGAACCCATAGCATTGACCTTGGTTTATTAATCAACTCTGCATTAAATGCAGGTATAAAATTATATGGATGTCAAATGAATGTCTTAATTGCCGATGGATTAGAATTGATTGACGGAGCGGAATTAGCTGGTGTTGTTACATTTTTAGAATTAGCCTATGAAGCAGATGCTGTATTAAGCTTCTGAAAGGGGGCATCCTAAATGAAACCAAGAAAAGTGGTTGTTCTTGCCCTTCATGATGAATTAGAATCTGTTTATCCACCATTGAATATTGCGGTAGGGGCAGCTTCATCTGGGGCAGAGGTTTTTTTAGCTTTTTCCCGTAAAGGTGTAAATATTTTAGATAAAAACTATATTCCGATTCCTTCAGATGGACTCGAATACCTTTCCAATGCATTAAATGATTTTAACGCACCATCTATTCATGAACTTCTTGATTTGGCTGTCGAGATGGGGGTTCAATTATTTGCTGTCGATTTAGATATGAAAAATGAGCCTAATTTCCTTTATCCAGCGGAACAGGTGCCCATAAAATGGGTATTAAATGAAGCTGTCTCAGCCGATTTATTTGTTCATTTTTAAAGGATATCTAAGATTGGGAGGAATGATGATGGTAAAAGTAACACATGCTGCCATTTCATCCGTTAAAAGAGAAGTTCAAGAGCTTATTGACGAAGGAAAACAGCCTTTTATCCGCTTAACTATGGGAATTGGCTGAGGTGGTCCGCAGCTTCGTCTGGCTCTGGAAGAGTCAGCTTTAGAAAGTGATGAAGTGACAGAAATAGATGGAGTACAGTTTTTAGTAAATGAGAGAGATAAAGTTTATTTTGATCATGTTAAGATTGATTTTACTAAAACTTTATTCGGTGGTGGACAATTTACTGTCATTCGATTATAGATAGCAAAATAAGGTTATTTTTAAGAGGCTAGCAATAGCCTCTATTTTTTTGTGATAGGTGAGGAAGGGTTAAATTTAATATTTAGGGAAATATAAGAATGAAGAAAAAATAAGGGGAGAAAAGGAATGAATCAATGGGATGCTCGTTTTCAAACAGAAAATTTTGTTTATGGAAAAGAGCCAAATGTCTTTTTAAAGGATATCTATACTAAGCTATCTTTAAATAAGGGTAATGCCCTAGCTATCGCTGAAGGTGAAGGAAGAAATGCTGTTTTCTTAGCTCAACAAGGGATGAATGTAACAACTTGGGATTATGCTGAAAGCGGCTTAGCGAAAACGAGAAAACTAGCCCAAGAAAAGGGTGTGGAAGTAAAGACGGAACTTGTGGATCTAAATCAAGCCCCATGGGATGAAAATAAATGGGATCAAATCGTTTGTATTTTTGGCCATTTTCCAAAGGAACTACGGGAAAAAACATTAGATAATGTAAAAAAAGCAGTTAAACCTGGAGGTCATTACATAACAGAGGTTTATTCTATTTTCCAGTTGCCATACGAAAGTGGAGGTCCTCGTGATCAAGCCTTTTTATATTCCCCTGAAGATTTTTTAAAAGTGTTCTCTGATTGGAAAATGATTCACTTTTTTATGGGAGAAGTGGTTCGGCATGAAGGGGAAGGACATAATGGACTTTCCCATGTCATCCAGCTAGTCGCTCAAAAACCAGTAGAATAATACAAAAGTAATGTGAGGAGTCGGTGATTCAAACCGGCTCTTTTTTATGTTTAATACTGTTTAAAGCTTGTCTTGTCACCATTTGGCTACGGAACGTTCACATTACAGTAACAGACATAGTTATGGGGGTATAGGTATAATGAAACCGTAAGATAAATTATTCTCTATCTAGGAGGAAATTAATTATGGAACAGCAAGCACCATCATTAGCTATTATTCTGTTATCAGAGGATCTTGAAAAACTTCATGCAGGCTCCCTTGTAGGCTCTGTAGCATCCATGTCCGGTATGACTGTAAATGTATTTGTAACGATGAATGCACTTAAACCATTCAAAAAAGATAATTTTGAAAGTGCTGACTTTGTGACAGGCACAATTGGTAAGGAATTGTTAGCCAAGAAGATTCCTTTATTTGATGACTTGTTAAAAGAAGGCAAGGATACTGGGGAATTAAACATTTATGGATGTGCATTAGCTATGGATATCATGGGTTGGGAAAAAGAAGATATGATTGATGTTTTTGATGATGTGATTGGTGTAACGAAGTTCCTAGGTATGACACAAGGTGCAACCGTTATTACGATGTAAAGAAGAAAAGGGAGAGGAAGGATACGGCGTGCAGGCCATTGTATCTATTTCCTCTTCCTAGCTAAAATCCTTAGTTCCACTATAACATATTTTTCACAAACTGGAGGTAGGAAAAATGAGTGAAGTTATTTTAACTAAATCAATCGATGCTAGAGGCGTCTTTTGTCCTGGGCCGTTAATGGAGCTTGTAAAAGGAATAAAAAAAGGTACTGTTGGGGATGTGATTGAAGTCATTTCCACTGATAAAGGGTCTGCTGTGGATATTCCTGAATGGGTTAATAAAATGGGTCACGAGATTGTTTACACTAAGAACGAAAATGACGAATTTAGAATTGCAGTAAGAAAAGTCAAATAATTTTAAGCAGAACATATCTGCTAAAGAGGTGTAAACATATGAAAAAAATCGTAGTCCTTGGTGGCGGCAGTGCTGGAACGATGGTCGCAAACAAGCTTGCTCGCCAACTAGGTGAACAAATAAAGAAACGTGAAGTGGAAATTACATTAATCTCAAATACAGATAAACATATTTACCAACCAGGTTATCTATTTATTGCTTTTAACGAAAAGCCTTCTGAACATTTTATTAGAAAACAGGATTCCCTTGTTCATAGGCATGTTAACCTTGTTTATGATGATATTGAAAAAATTAGTCCTGAGAAGAAAATGGTAGCCTCTAACAAGGTACAGTATCCGTATGATTATTTAGTTATTGCGACAGGTTCACATCCTGATTTTGATAGTGTTCCAGGACTAAAAGAAGGAACTCATAATTTCTATACCCTTGAAGGGGCAGAACGACTACGTGAAGATCTGGCGAAAATAGATAAAGGTAAAATTATGATTACCATTGATGTTCCACACAAATGTCCGGCTGCACCTTTAGAACTTGCATTGATGTTGGATGATTATTTTAGAAAGCAAGGGAAACGGAAGGATATTGAAATTAAATATGCTTATCCAATTGGCAGAATCCATTCCCTAGTACCTGTTGCGGAATGGGCATTGCCAGAGTTTGAGAAGAGAGATATAAAATACGAGACTTTCTTTAATTTAGAAGAAGTAGATCCTAATAGGAAAGTAGCTATCACGATGGACGGGCAGGAGCATGAATATGATATGCTGATCACCATTCCTGCTCACACAGGAGCAAAAGCGGTAATTGATTCTGGTATAGGTGATGAATCGGGATTTATTCCAACAAACCGTACATCTCTAAAAATGATTGGTCAAGATGATATCTACGTCATAGGAGATGCAACGAATCTTCCGATCAGCAAAGCGGGTTCCACAGCACACTATCAATCTGAATCACTAGTTGCGAACATCATTAGTCGTATAAGTGGACGTCCCGAAACGGCTGTTTATATTGGGAAAGTAGCATGCTTCCTTGAAAATAGTCTAGATGATGCAAGCATGATTACGTTTGATTATCAAAACCCACCACAGCCTGCCACAACATCAGAATTGCTTCATTGGTTTAAAGCGGTCTACAATGAGCTTTACTGGTTAAATGCTAAAGGGATTTTATAGAAGGGGGTGGGTTTAAATGACTTTAGAAACACCTCATATTGATGCTGTTAAGCAAGACAAAATAAAAGACTTTGCCGATGCTGCCTTAAAAGGAATTACAGGTGAAATGGTGTCCAACATGGCAGAAAAAGGGGTTAAAATGGTTGAGATGGCCGATGATATTCTCCAACCAGAAACTCTTTCATTATTAAAAGCCTTACCAGAGGTAGCGGAAAGTCTTGAACGCACTCTACTAGAAGTTAAGCGATTAGAAGAATCTGGGGTATTAAAATCCTTACTGCAATTGGCTGATTTAGTTTCAAGTATGAAGCAAGGTATGACGGGTCCAATGGTAACAGATATGGTTGAAAAAGCCGTTAAGGGTGTTGAAATCGCAGATACCATGGTGCAGCTTGGAGCATTGGACTTAGTTGAAGGAATGCTAACAGCTTTCCATAAAGCACAACAGGAAACCCAAGGGAAAGAACCGCTAACTTCCATGCAATTAATGAAGGCTGTTACCCAAAAGGATACACGTGAAGCATTGACACTCATGATGTCATTTTTAAAAACATTGCCAAAAGAGTTAGCAAAGTAAGGAGAGGGAAAGCCTCTCCTTTTGGATTTATAAAATCTCTTTTAAACTAGTTCCCATTATTACGCCTCCCCGTATTCTAATTAAGGGAGGTGATTGCTTTGGCAATGAGCAATGCGATTGTTTATGTGGGTCAATCTGGTGCTGATACCTATACTCAATCATTAAATGGAGTTCTTTATACAGAGAATCAAATCGGATTTATGGCAGACCGTATTTTATGGACGGAAGGGCAAATTGGGGAAATGGCCAACCGAATTGTGTATGTAACAGAGCTTTCTCAATTCAATACGATTAAGGCAATGTACATGGTAATGACGATTTCATTTATGGGAATGGATTCGATGATGAACAATATGTTTAAATATGCAATTACAGTAAACCCAGTGAATTATATACCTTGGTTAAGGACAGTACCTTATCCATTGAGATACTATATTCCATATCCACCCGTATGATTTTTTATAATAATAATAAAGAGGAATAAAGCGGTCACTTACTAACAGTGACCGCTTTTATTAATTGTTTATTTTTCGATACATTCTCCTATCATTTCTCTGGGTTGACATCCATTTTTATTTTTAATACTATTATACCCGTATGGGTAATTACATATCTTTTCTTTATATTTATTAAGTTTTCTTAATCAAAGCTTAATAATTTCATGTCAGTATAAAGTATGATGACATAGGGAGGTATGTAATGATGTTTGAATATGAATTAAAAGAAGGAGCATTTAGCTTAAATACTAACTTTGAGGAATTGTTCATTTCTCCTGATTCCTCATTGGGATTTAAACCAGTAGAACTGTTTATCTCATCATTAGTTGGATGTAGTGGTGGGGTTTTTAGAAAAATACTGGATAAAAAACGTTTGGATGTAAGTAACATAAGAATAAAAGCAAATGTTGAAAGAAATAAATTAGAAGCAAATAAAATTACTAAAATTGATTTCTTGTTTATTGTAGAAGGAAAAAACTTATCTATTGATCAAGTGGAAAAAGCCCTACAAGTAACGATTAAAAATTGTGGCATGATTCAATCTGTTATTGGATCAATTGAAATTAATGAATCCGCAGAAGTAATCAATCTTACGTAATAATCGAAGTTCTGGTAGAAATGGGGGTTGTGATGAACGTCTTACAAATAGGTTCTTTCGCAATATTAGTCAAATGGGTCCTTCTTGGGCTAGCCTTTGTGATTGGAATCGTCTTTATGAAAATTTGGCTAAATCGATCTCTAAAAAAAGATTTAAGTAAAAAAATCTTTGATTTATTATCAAATGGTATTTTTATCTTTTTTTTAGTGTGGAAAGGGAGTTTAATTCTACTAGAACCAAAATTAATAATAAAGAGTCCTTTTTCTTTATTGTATTTTACAGGAGGAGAAAAAGGACTTGTGGTCGCCATCCTCATTACGATCCTGTATTTCATTTATCACGCAAGAAAACTGATTTCAAGAACTATGATGATAAGAATATTAATCATTTTTGGTTTAATCGTGACTGGAAGTTACCATTTTTTATATCTATTCTTCCAAGAAGAAAACGAGTTACTCCATCTAATAGTGGGATCTTTAGCCTCCATTCTTTTTTATTTAATGCTTAGATGGAAAGTTAGAAGAGGTTTTTAACCAAAATAACAAAATAAGATGGATGTTTCCATAATAAGTGGGAATTTTACTAAATGATGGATAACGTAGTGTGTCTCTCTTATTTAAAGGAGTGAAAAATGATATTGAAGAAAAATTTGCTCGTTATTATAGGATTAGTAGTTCTTGTTGGATGGGGAATCTATGATTTTACTACATCTAAAACAGGGTCATCAAAAGTGGAACAAACAGAAAAAGACTCAGTTGCAACGACAGGAAATATAAATGCTGATATAGGAATACAAGAAGGAAATAAGGCTCCAGATTTTCAGCTGCAAACATTAGATGGTAAAGAAATGAAATTATCTGATATGGCCGGTAAAAAAGTGATCTTAAATTTTTGGGCTACATGGTGTCCGCCTTGTAAAGCAGAGATGCCGCATATGCAGGAGTTCTATAGTGAACAAAAAGATAATGGAATCGAAATCGTAGCAGTTAATTTAACAACGGCTGAAAAAAATCAAGATGATATTGGAAAGTTTATTAAAGACTATGGGTTAACTTTTCCGGTACTGTTAGATAGTCCTGGTGAAGTTGGACAAACCTATCAAGCTTTTACCATTCCGACTAGTTATATTATTGATTCCAATGGGATTATTCGTAAAAAAATAGTGGGACCAATGGATAAGGATATGATGAAGGGATTAACAGATAGTATTGAATAGAAAATAGGAAAGCTTATAAAAAGACAAAGACGATAAAATAAAATCGTCTTGTCTTTTTTATTTAAAAATATATAACATTAACATGTTGACAATATACCTAACGGGGTATATTATAGTAAATGTGTTAAGGGAGTTAAGCTTATTAAGATAATTTTAAAATTAAAATACAATATATTTTTTTAAATAAAATTATACCATAGGGGGTAATTGAGAATGGCAGTTGAATTAATGAAAGCAGAACAATTATCTGAGAAAGTCTTAAACAAAGAAAACTTATTTATTCTAGATGTCCGTAATGAAAGCGACTTTAAGGATTGGAAGGTAGAAGGAGAAAATTTTAGCTACTTAAATGTCCCATACTTTGAACTAATTGATGGGATTGAGCCGATTGCAGATAAGATTCCAAAGGATCAGGATGTAGTTGTTATTTGTGCAAAAGGTGGATCTTCAGTATTTGTCGCAGAAATGCTAGAAGAAGCTGGGTTTGAAAATCTTTATTCATTGGATAATGGAATGCAAGCATGGAGCGAGCATTTAGAAAAAGTAAAGGTTTATGAAGATAAAGATGTTAAGGTGTTCCAATTCATTCGAGTTGGTAAAGGATGTTTATCATACATGGTAGTGTCAGACAACGAAGCATTGATTGTCGACCCTGCACGTTTTGTAGATGATTATGTAAAAGCGGCTGAAGAGGAAGGTGCGAAAATCACTCATATCGTAGATTCTCATTTACACGCTGATCACATCTCAGGTGGCCATACGCTTGCTGAAAAAACAGGTGCAAAGTATTACCTAATGAAGAGTGAAGGTGCTGTCTTCAACTTTGAGGCTTTAGAGAACTATGAAAAGATTGAATTTAAGCAAGTGCAACTTGAAGTATTAGCTGTTAAAACACCTGGACATACTCCTGGAAGTGTTTCATTTTTCGTAAATAATAAGCTTCTTTTCTCAGGTGATACGATTTTTATTAGTGGTTTAGGTCGACCTGACCTTGGTAATAAAGTTCGTGAATGGGCAAATGATTTATATGATACTGTTCATAATAAAGTTTCCGAAATTGCTGATGACGTCATTGTACTACCTGGTCACTATGCTGACCTAGATTCTGAAATCAACTCTAACGGATTTATTGGAGACTCTTTAGGAAATATTAGAACTCGCAATGAAAAAATGTTTACGACTCCTAAAGAAGAATTCCTAAATCAAGTTGAAAAATCTGCAAGCTCTGTTAAGCCGCCAAACTTTGAAGAAATTGTTGCGATCAATCGTGGTGTAGATCAAGTTGACAATGATAAGATGATGGAATTAGAAATCGGACCAAACCGTTGTGCGGTTCACCACGCAGAATAAAAACTCAATTAAAAAGGGAACCCATTCAGGGTTCCCTTTTTAACTATATGGAAATTGGATTATAATAGGTTGAGAAGAAGATTAAAATTAAAATGGTTTTTAAGGGCGAATAGTAAAAGAGGAATTCGTCAGCAAGCTTCTTACTTACCGGGGAGCGTGGAAAATGAATAATAAAAAAGTAAAAGTTGAAGAAGTTAAACCTACGATTGACTCAAAGTATATTCAACAGCACTTAGCCAATGAGCGTACATATTTAGCTTGGATTCGGACTGCCATTGCTATAATTGGGGTTGGATTTTTAGTAACCAATTTGCATTTTAATATGAAGGCTACGCTTTCTCCAATTGGAGATTTTCTAGCTAATATGATTGGTATTGCTTCAGTTGCTCTAGGAATTATTACGATCATCATGGCAACCGTTGTTTATTTAATCAAAATTACTACGATTAATACCCAAACCTTTACGGCCTCCAAAAAATATATCATTACTCTAAGTATTTTTATCATTGTGATTGCTATATTATTTGGAAGTTATTTTTTAGTGGTTTAGTGTGAAAAGCACTTCTCATCAAAATGGGAAGTGCTTTTTTATAAAGTTCTTTTTAAAAGAAACATGCATAAAATTTACGAAGGATAATAGTAAGAAGGTGTTCGTGTGCATGAAATGTCTCTTATGTATGAGATTATTACTCGTATATGTGAGGATGCTAGAATAAGAGGATTTGTAAAAGTTAAACAAATAGAAGTTATTGTGGGGGATTTCTCCAATGTACTTCCCGATGCTTTAGAGCTGGCATTTTTCTATTTTCAAAAAGAAGGATTAGACCTGATAGATGAAAATACAAAGTTACAACTATTTCGTGAAATGGCAAAATCAAAATGTTTAGCCTGTGATTTCGAATTTGAACCTGACTATCAAATGGCTCTTTGTCCCAAGTGTAATCAACCGAGCTGTAAACTCATTTCGGGTGAAGCCTTTAGGGTTGAATCTTATGAAGGAAGTGGTGAGGGTGAAGATTAAGCTTCAGGAAGATGTTTTAAAGGACCAAAACTTGGCTGCTGAATTTAATCGAGAAGTTTTTAAAAAAAATAAGATACTTGTCATCAACTTAATGAGTTCTCCTGGTGCTGGTAAAACGACTTTATTGGAGGAAACAGTAAAGGCTTTAGCGGATGAATTTACCATAGGTGTTATTGAAGGGGATTTAGCCACAGAACGAGATGCGGAACGATTACGTTCATTAGGAATCAAAACGGTTCAAATTAATACAGTGGGAGGTTGTCATCTCGATGCAAGAATGATAGCCAAAACAATACCAGAATTTGACTTTCAAACAATGGATATTCTTTTCATAGAAAATATCGGAAACTTAGTTTGTCCAGCTGGCTATGATTTAGGACAGAATTATAAGGTAGTGGTGTTAAGTGTCCCTGAAGGTAATGATAAAATCCCAAAGTATCCAGTGATGTTTAAGCGATCGGATGTCACGATTATTAATAAAATAGATCTTCTTCCCTATGTATCATTTTATTTAGACGAAGCCCAAAACGATTTAATGGCAATTAACCCCCAAGCTCAACTAATGGCTCTTTCAGCACGAACGGGGGATGGTATGGAGAAATGGATTAATTGGATAAAGGATAGTTATCAGCGATGTATAAAGCATTAGAAATTATTGTGACTGGAAAGATACAAGGAGTCGGTTTTCGACCATTTATCTATTCTCTTGCTCAAAAATATAACCTAACTGGAACTGTACAAAACAATGTTGATAGGGTGACCATTATAGCCGAAGGGGAAGAAAGTGATTTACAAAGTATGCTGGACGAAATAAAGAGGAAGCCCCCCAACTTGGCAAAAATTAATGATATGCTCATTAATCAAGTCCCCAATGGTAACTATAAAGAATTTTCAATTGTGGGAAGTGTGGTAAAGGGCGACTCCCTTCCATGGATAGCAGCAGATGCTGCTATTTGTGAGAAATGTTTAGAGGAAATAACAGACAACGCAAATAGACGTTTTCACTATCCATTTACAAACTGTACACAATGCGGACCGCGTTATACCATTATCAAAAACTTGCCCTATGATCGGCCCCAAACTTCGATGCATGAATTTCCTATGTGCCCTGCTTGTAAGGAGGAATATCAAGACCAATCCAATCGAAGACATCATGCGCAACCGATTTGCTGCCCGGAATGCGGTCCAACCATTACACTTCAAAATCATCGCGGGGAAATAGTAGCACAGAATAATAAAGCTATCAATAATGTGGGCCGTCTAATAAAACAAGGAAATATTGTCGCTATCAAAGGTTTAGGCGGTTACCATTTAGCCTGCAATGCCTATAATTGGTGTGTGGTCGAACTGCTAAGGCAGAAAAAGAAGCGACCGCAAAAGCCATTTGCCATTATGGTAAAGTCTTTACAGGTTGCTAAAAAAATTTGTTTTGTGAACGATAGGGAGGAAGAAATCCTCACAAGTCCTGAAATGCCAATCGTTGTTTTAAAAAGACGAAAGGAATGTGGTTTGCCGGAGAATTTATCTCCGGGTTTATCTACTCTTGGAGTCATGCTGCCATACACGCCGTTACATCATTTAATCATTGAGGAGTCTGACTTGGATTGCTTAGTCATGACGAGTGCGAATCCTTCTGGTTTTCCCATTCCATATACGGATGAATTTCATGAACATCTTAGGGAGATGTCTGTTTATTTTTTGACTCATAATCGAAAAATTTATCAACCGATAGATGATTCCGTTGTTCAATGCTATGAAAATAAATATCTATTTTTACGAAGAGCCAGAGGGTATGTTCCTGAGCCGATTCAAACCAAAGCCAATGTAGATAGGATTTTGGCCTATGGTGGAAATCAAAAAAATACCTTTGCTATTGGAAAACGAAATCAAATTATGATGAGCCCCCATATAGGTGATTTAGAAAGTGAAGAAATGAAGGATTCTTTTCTAAAACAACTTCAACATTTTAAGGAATGGATGGGCGTTGAGGAGGAGTATATAGCTATTGATAAGCACCCCCTATATGAAGCAAACGCCATGGTTAACTTTACCGATAAAAAGAAAGTCTTCGTTCAGCATCACCACGCTCATCATGTCTCTTGTATGGTAGATAATGGACTAGAAGAGCCGTGTTTTGGAATCATCTTAGATGGTACAGGTTATGGAGATGATGGCCATATATGGGGATTTGAATTTTTGTATGGAAATGCACAATCGTTTAAGCGGCTTGGACATTTACAATATACCCCCCTTCCAGGCGGAGAAAAAGCTGTTAGAGAGCCGTGGAGAAATGCGGTTGGAATGCTGCTTCATTACTGGCCGCATGATGGTAAGGAAATAGCCATTAAACTTTTTCCGGAGAAGTCGAAGGAAATTGAATTGATAGAAAAAATGATTGCAAATCAAATTAATACACCTTTAGCAGGTACATGTGGTCGATTATTCGATGCTGTAAGTGCTATTTTAGGAGTTTGTTTCATTTCAACTTATGAAGGCGAGGCAGCTATAAAGTTGTCTGATTATATGAACCTTCAATACGATGAAATCCTAGATGAAATATATGATTATCAGATAAAAATGGATGATAATCAACAGCAACAGCTACTCGATTTATCTCAAATGATAGAACAAATCCTTCAAGAACGATTTTCTCATGAGCCCCTTATTAAAATGATCCGTAAGTTTCATCATACCATTCTTGCAAGCATTGTTGAAATGCTCCTTACCCTTGTAAAAAATAACCCGGATTTTCATAAAAAGGTCGTGCTCTCAGGTGGATCTTTTCAAAATGTTTTCCTAGCAGCAAAGCTTCAAAAACGTCTTCAGGATGAGGGATTTACTGTTTATACACATCAACAAGTTCCGTGCCATGATGGCGGTTTGTCTTTAGGGCAAATCGTCATCGCGTCCTATTTAAAAGATTAACAAGCCAAAAGTCAAAGGATGTGACAACATTTGTGCTTAGGAGTTCCAGCTAAGGTGGTTGAAATGGAAGAGGAAAGAGCTTTGGTAGATGTAATGGGATCTAGAATGTATGTGGGGATTATTTTTGTCCCAGAAGTGAAGGTTGATGACTACGTATTACTGCATGCAGGGCAGGCCATGACGATTGTAGATGAACAGTTTGCTAGAGAGAGTATAGAAGAATGGAGGAATGTATTAGATGGAAGTCATGGACCTTTATTCTGATTCTGGATTAGCCCAACGGTCAGTCGATGCTGTTATTCAATTAGCTATTCAATTTAAAGAAAAGTACGGTAGATTACCTGTTTTAATGGAGGTCTGTGGCTCGCATACGATGGCATTGGCTAAAACGGGAATAAAAACTAGATTAAAAGGTCATGTCCAGTTAATTGCAGGACCAGGTTGCCCGGTTTGTGTGACTGACCAAAAATCAATTGATGCGATGATTCAATTATCCGAAGGGGAGAACAGAATCCTTTGTACCTTTGGTGATATGATGCGTGTACCCGGTTCGAAGTACACATTGATGAAAGCGAAAACGGACGGAAGAGATATTCGAGTGGTCTATTCCCCGTTAGATAGTGTCAAAATAGCAGAAGAAAATCCTAATAAGGAAGTTATTTTTTTAGGGATAGGTTTCGAAACAACGATTCCCATACTTGCTTTGGCTGTACGAGAGGCAGAGAGGAAGAAATTAACGAACTATTCCGTTTGGATGACAACCAAATTAGTAGAGCCTGTTATAAGAGCCCTTCTTGATTCAGGTGAGGTAAAACTGGATGGCTTTCTTTTGCCGGGTCATGTTTCCATTGTGTTGGGCAGTAATAGTTATCAATATTTAGTAGAGGATTATCATCTTCCTGGAATCATCACTGGTTTTGAACCTGTTCAATTACTTAGCAGTATTTATAAAATATTACAGCTGCTTTTAGAAAATAAGGCAGAAATTATTAACGACTATACATTTGTCGTTACAAATGAAGGGAATCTAGTTGCTCAAAGCTTACTAAAGGAATATTTAGAACCTTTTGATGAGGAATGGCGTGGTATGAGTGCTATTCCGAAAAGCGGATTAGTTTTAAAAGAAAAATATGCCCAATTTGATGCGAAAAAAAGGTTTAAGGTTTCAATTGGTGAGCCAAGAAAAACGAAATGTCGATGTGGGGAAATTATCAGGGGATTAATTACTCCAGAAGAGTGCGTTTTGTTTAATAAAGGCTGTACTCCTGTCAATCCAATAGGTCCATGTATGGTATCGACTGAGGGGACGTGTGCTGCACATTATCGCTACATGAGGGAGGGATAACTTTGAATCAACGAATTAGCCTTGCCCACGGGGAAGGTGGGGAGTTAACCCACCAACTCATACAGGATGTTTTTATAGAAGCCTTTGGGCATAACGAACATACTCATTTTGACTCAGCCGTTCTGACAGGTCCTTTTCAGACACTTGCGGTAACAACAGATAGCTATGTGGTAAAACCGATTTTTTTTCCAGGAGGAAATATAGGAAAGCTAGCTATTACGGGGACTGTCAATGATTTAGCTGTTAGTGGGGCTATACCTCAGTTTATTACAGCAGGGTTTATTATTGAAGAGGGATTTAAACTATTAGAATTGAAAGAAATTGTTAAAAGTATGGCATTGGAAGCTGATAAAGCTGGAGTGAAAATTATTGCAGGTGATACAAAGGTAGTTGAAAAAGGCAGTATTGATGGGCTGTTTATTAATACAACGGGGATAGGGATAATGGAAGAAAAGAATAGGCTTCATCCGGAGGCGATACAAGAGGGAGATTGCATCATCGTTAGTGGTACAATTGGGGACCATGGCGTTTCCATCCTTAGTGCTAGAAAAGAATTAGGAGTGTTTACGGATGTTAAGAGTGATTGTCATTCATTAAACCACTTAATAAAAGAGTTAATGGAAGAAATAGACGGAATTCGGTTAATGAGAGATCCAACTCGGGGAGGGTTAGCCACAACATTAGTTGAATTATGTGAAGACTTTCATTTTACCGCTGTAATAGACGAGGCCTTTATTCCTATTCGTCATGAAGTTCAAGGGGCGTGTGATATTTTGGGGTATGAGCCTCTTTATCTTGCAAATGAAGGGAAAGTACTAATCATTATCGATTCCAAGGATCAACAGAAAGCTCTTCACATCCTTAAGAAAAACGAATTAGGCAAGGCTGCTAGCGTGATAGGTCATGTCGACTCATGTAATGACTCACATGGAAAACTACTTTTAAAAACTCCTGTAGGTACGACAAGACGGCTACTTCGTCTTTCAGGGATGCTTTTGCCAAGAATTTGTTAATCTTATGTAGACAAATGCATAGGATATGGTGAATCTGCCTGAAGGAGAGGACGTCATGTATAACATCGAATTGCTTAGGCTTCAGCTTAATCACCTTGTTACTCAAGCACGACAGGATATTTATATGCTTTCTACTCTAAATGATCAAGCGATGAAACAACAAATACTTCAACGATTATGGGACGGAATATCATCTATTCATTTTCTAAGTGAATTGCTTGCAAACCAAGTGAAGTCCAATCAACCGTATTTAGCTGCACAAGCACCTATTTCCGTGCCATCAAGTACCCATAATTCACCAATACCATTACCAGTCGGGAATAACCAATCACTACCATCGAATAACCATATTCAACCAGCTATCACACCTTTACCTAATCAATCACCTCCACAATCGAATCAACGTATTTTTACGTTAGAGGAGTTAGCAACCTATAATGGCAAAAATGGTAGTCCTGCTTATGTAGCGGTCAATGGAATTGTTTATGATGTGACAAATAATCGTGCCTGGGCAGCAGCCACACATTTTGCCTTAACAGCAGGGAAGGATTATACAAAGGAATTTGCTTCATGCCATGCGGGACAACAATCGATTTTGGCTACATTACCAATTGTGGGGAGGCTGGCTTCATGACAAAACAACCTGTATTACCTCCAGAGCCTTTGACGAATGAAGCGATTGCGGCAAGATTAACGAATACAGTGCTTAAGAGTCTTGATAAAGGACTTGTTAAAAAAAAGAATCTTGTTTACTTAGAGTTAAACGGTTGTTCTGGAAATATTATTTCATTTTTAAACGGACAGAACCCTGACTTTGAGTATCTATTAAATTCCATGGTTAACCTTCGTTATAGCAATAGTTTAATGGCGGCAGAAGGTGAGAGTGCAATAGAACAGCTGATGAATTCATTGGATGAAGATTATATTTTAGCGGTGGAAGGTGCTGTCGCTTTAAAAAATAATGGATTATACAATGTAATCGGAAGCTGGAAGGGAAAACCTCTTACTGGTCTCGAGGCAGCAAAGATGTTTGGTGAAAAAGCCACACATATTTTAGCTGTGGGTGCCTGTGCAACACATGGCGGGGTGTCAGCGGCGAAGCCAAATCCTTCTGAATCAGTAGGGTTAAATCAAGTTCTTCCTTCAAAAAAAATGATTATGCTTCCGGGATGTCCTGTTCATCCTGATTGGTTTATAGGAACGCTAGCCCATCTTTTATTATATGGGGAACCTGAAACGGATAATTTAAGTCGTCCACTTATGTTTTATAGCACTCTTATACATGACCGTTGTCCGAGGAGGCCATTTTTTGATCGTGGCATTTTTGCTGAAAAATTAGGCGACAAAACTTGTTTGTTTAAGCTCGGTTGCCGTGGGCCTGTTACAAGAATCGATTGTCCAACAAGGCAGTGGAACGGGCATGTGAATTGGCCAATCGGGGATGATACGCCATGTATTGGTTGTGCACAGTTTGGTTTTCCTGATGCAATGGCCCCGTTCATCAGTTATGACACAACGAGGGTGGTGAAAAATGAGTAAACGTATCATCATCAATCCGTTAACACGAATAAGCGGTTTTATGGAAATTGATGTGCTGGTGGAGAATCATAAAGTGGTAGATGCCAAAACAAAAGGAAATTTATTTCGCGGTTTTGAGCAAATGTTAGTGGGGAGAAGCCCATTTGATGCTGTTTATTTTACGCAAAGAATATGTGGGATTTGCTCTTCTGCCCACTCAATGGCTTCATCCTTAGCCTTAGAGGATGCGCTAAAGGTTGTTCCATCAGAGCAAGGCAGATATTTAAGAGACATCATTCATTGCTGTGAGTTTTTACAGAACCACATTCGACATTTCTATCAATATACAGTCCCTGACTTTGTAAAAATTGAACAAAACCCTCTTTTTCAATCAGATCATGAAGATTTTAGATTACCCCAATCGATTAATGACCGAATCTCAAAACATTTTTTTGATTCCCTCGGGATTAGCCGATCTGCTCATCAAATGCTCGCTGTTTTAGGAGGAAAGGCTCCGCATAATCACGGCGTTTTTATCGGTGGGATCACCACTCAAGCCACTGCAGAAAAAGTCGTTCATTTGGATTCGCTTTTAGACAAAATCATTGTTTTTATCGATGAAAAAATGATTCCAGATGTGTACGATATTGCTCATTATTATCCAGATTACTTTCGCCTTGGTGGTGGCTATGGAAACCTTATGACGTATGGTTCCTTTAACCATTATCAAGATTTAGGCACCCTATATGTAGACCCTCTTATTTCAAAAATAGACTCCGGTCCGGAGCCATTTGATGAAAATAAAATACAGGAAAAAATTGATTATTCCTGGTACAAAGCAAATGAAAATTCGTATAAGCCTGAGGAGGTTGTTGCAGAACCGGATATGGATAAAACAAAAGCTTATTCCTGGGTAAAAGCTGCAAGATACGATAACCTTCCTTTTGAAGTGGGGCCATTAGCCAGATTAATTTTAAGTGGAGAATATGACAATGGAATTTCTGCAATGGATAGAACTATTGCCAGAGCATTAGAAACGAAAAAAATAGCCCAAATCATGAAAACACTATTGAAACAAATCATTCCGGGTGTCGATGTCCAGAAAAAATGGGAGCTACCGGAATCAGCATCTGGAAGAGGATTAGTGGATACGACGAGAGGAGCTCTTGGTCATTGGCTGAAAATTCATGAGAAAAAAATTTCATTTTATCAAATTATTACTCCTTCCACTTGGGACTTTTCTACACGAGATAACAATGGTTATAGAGGTCCTGCAGAGGAAGCTTTAATAGGAACTCCAATAGAGAATCCGGATAAACCTGCAGAAATTGGAAGAATCCTAAGATCATTCGACCCTTGTATGTCATGTGCCACTCATGTCTACAGTCCAGGAAAACAAGTGAAAACGATTAAGGTGTTCTAATGGAAAGGATAATTGTTCTAGGTATTGGAAACCAATTAATGATGGATGATGGGATTGGGATTTATTTGGTTAATGAGTTGGGTAAACATCCTTCCGCACCGAACATTTTTTATTTAGTAGGAGAATCAGATATAGATTATTGTCTAGAATTAATAGATGGAGCGACATTTGTTATGATTGTGGATGCGGTTCTTTCGGGAAAGGATCCCGGTGAGTTATCTGTTTTTTCCTTAGAGGAACTGCATGAATCTCAGCCTCTACATATATCACCGCATAATCTTCATTTGTTCCAAGAGTTGTATCAGCAGAAAGAGTCGATTGAGGGATATTTAATTGGAATTGAACCTTTTAAGTTAACGTTTCATATTGGATTAAGTGATGAATTAAATGCAAAGTGGGATGTCATTTTGAAAGATGTACAAAGAACCATTGATGTATTACTTGCGAAAAGAATGATTAAAAGACTGGGTAAATAACAGAAAAAGAAGACTGCGGCATATGTGCTGCAGTCTTCTTTTAAGTAAATTAGTTTTTGACAGCGGAATAAGTCTTCCAACCACCGTCTAAGTTTTTCACATCATAGCCATTTTCTGAAAGGATTCTAGAACCTAGATATCCTCTTAATCCAACCTGACAAGATACATAAACGGTTTGGTCCTTTGGAATTTCAGCTAGACGATCACGAATTTCTCCAAGTGGGATATTAATTGAACCTTTGATAAAGCCATTTTCTCTTTCTTTTGGTTCACGAACATCAATAAGTAATCCACCATTTTCAACAATTTCATCAATTTCATTCCACTGAACAGTAGATACATCTTCGTCGATGATATTAGAAGCTACATACCCTGCCATATTGACAGGATCTTTTGCTGAAGAGAACGGAGGTGCGTAGGATAATTCAATTTCCGTTAAATCAAAGACGGTTAAGTTACCTTTAATAGCGGTTGAAATGACATCAATTCGTTTATCTACACCATCTGTACCAACTGCTTGTGCTCCGTAAATAGCTCCTGTTTCAGGGTTAAATAATAATTTTAAGGCAATGGCTGCAGCCCCAGGATAGTAAGTAGCATGACAGCTTGGATGAATATGAACAGCTTGATATTTTTTTCCTAATTGAATCAGCTGTTTTTCGTTAATTCCAGTAGCAGCTACAGCTAAATCAAAAATCTTCGCAATAGCTGTACCCAAGGTGCCTTTATACTTTTCATTTTTTCCATAAACATTGTTTGCCACAATACGACCTTGGCGGTTGGCTGGACCGGCTAGTGGAATCATCGCTGCATTTCCGTTAATATAATCCTTTACCTCAATCGCATCACCAATCGCATAGATGTTAGGATCATTGGTTTGTAGGTATTCGTTTACTTGAATACCACCGCGCTGGCCGACATTTAATCCCGCCATAACGGCTAATTTGTTTTCAGGACTAACCCCAATAGATAGAATCACCATGTCGGTGCTAATTTGTGTTCCGCTAGCTAGCTCAATCGTGTTACCTTGATCTTTAAAGGCTTTTACACCATCTTCTAAAATGAGGTTAACGCCTTTTTCTTTCATATGAGTGTGGACGATAGAAGCCATTTCGAAATCGATCGGTGCCATGACTTGTTTACCGAGTTCAACAACCGTTACTTCAATGCCTCGTTCCACTAAATTTTCCGCCATTTCTAATCCGATAAAACCACCGCCGATGACAACGGCCTTTTTAGGAAGCTGTTCATCAACAAATGATTTAATTTTATCTGTATCAGGAATGTTTCGTAACGTAAAGACGTTTTTAGCATCAGCTAAGCCCTCGAAATTTGGAACAATTGGTCTTGCTCCTGGAGATAAAATCAATGTATCATAGCTTTCTTCATATACTTCATTTGTTTGAAGGTTTTTAGCTGAAATTGTTTTGTTCTCACGATTGATTTCTACTACTTCTGTTAAATTGCGTATATCTAAATTAAACTTCTTACTCATTCCTTCAACGGTCTGAACTAAAAGTTTATTTCGGTCTTTAATCGTTTCTCCAATATAATAAGGTAAACCACAATTAGCAAAGGATATATGTTCACCACGCTCAAATAGAACGATAGTAGAAGTTTCATCTAATCTTCTTAATCTAGCTGCTGCAGTAGCACCTCCGGCAACTCCACCGACAATAATAATTTTCTTAGACATTAGTGTTTCCTCCTTTTGTATACCTTTATAGGTATATTAACAATGAAAATAAAATGAATCTGTGCGATTTATCACGAAAAACAAGTTTTTTCTAAAATGCCCTATAGGGTATTGAAGCTTTATACTCTTATACTATAAGGGGTATATAAAATTAGCAATATGAATCGATGATAATTTAAATAAATTATGTGTGTTAGTTCACAAAAAAGACAAAAAGAAATGAGGTATATCAAGTTCCTTCTATAAATATAGTGTTTAAAACCTTAGTCATATTGAGAAATTTTTACATAAAATTTTACATTTATTTTTTTAGGATAAGGTGTTGACTTTATACCTTACGGGGTATAGTATAGTTGATGTAGCCGTTATTCATTTGCCCTTCGATCTAACATTAAAGGGTACTGACTACAGTAATGATAAAAAAGGGTAAAGGAGGTAGATGGATGATGGATTACAATGACCAAATTAAGAATAGATTAAAACGGATTGAAGGACAGTTAAGAGGCATTATTAGAATGATGGAAGATAATAAAGATTGTAAGGATGTTATCACTCAATTAACAGCTGCTAGAACAGCCATTGACAGAACCATTGGTGTGGTAGTAAGTTCCAATATAGTAGATTGTGTTCGAAAAGCTGATGATAGTGGGGAAAAGGATTCTGAACAATTATTAAAGGAAGCCATTAACCTACTTGTTAAAAGTAGATAATAATGTCCAGGGGTAATACCCGTATTTATTTTCGATGAAATTATACCCTATTGGGTAAAATATAAATAGGAAGGTGAGATATCGAATGCAATATCTTAATTATATTATTATTGGTCTTATCGTTATCTTTTTTATTCAACGTTTATTGCCAACTAAAGGTGTAAGACAAATTACAACAGCTGAATTGAAAAATGAATTAACAGATAAGAATAAACAATTTGTTGATGTAAGAACTCCTGGTGAATTTAAAGGAAATCATATTCGCGGGTTTAAAAATATCCCTTTACACCTTTTAAACCAAAAGGCAAATGAATTATTAAAAGATAAGGAAGTTGTCGTGATTTGTCAAAGTGGTATGAGAAGCCAAAAGGCAACCAAGGTTCTTAAAAAATTAGGATTTACAAAAATTACAAACGTAAAAGGCGGAGTAAGCGCCTGGAGATAAGGAGAGGAAGTATAACATGAAACACATTACAGCTAAAGAAGTAGAAAACTTATTAAATGATAAAAAGGTATTAAATATTATCGATGTTCGTGAAGTGGACGAAGTACGTGCAGGAAAAATTCCTGGTGCAGTAAATATTCCATTAGGTTTATTAGAATTCCGTATGCATGAATTAGACAAGTCAAAAGAATACGTTATGGTTTGTCGTTCAGGCGGAAGAAGTGGAAATGCATCAATGTTCTTAGAAAGCCAAGGTTTTAATGTGATTAACATGACTGGCGGAATGCTAGCTTGGGAAGGAAATGTTGAGTAATTTTTCACATCTTCTATAGTTGAGGAATAAGAGTACTATAAATCATTATGAGGTGATTGATAATGAATTCAATTACGGTTTATACAACAACACGTTGTCCTTACTGTGTGATGTTAAAAAATTTCTTAACTGATCAAAATATTCCTTTTAAAGAAGTAAACGTTGAAACGAATCCAGCTATTATGCAGCAAATTGTAAGAACAACTGGCCAAATGGGTGTACCGCAAACAGATATTAATGGAAAATGGGTACTAGGATTTGATCCAAATGGCATTATGCAGGCGTTAAAAAACTAGGATATAAAATAATGAAAGGAGGGAACATTCGATTGTTCCTTCCTTTGATGTATTGGTTAATGGAAGATGAGGTGAGAACATATGGCAAAGGTTACAGACGCAGCAATTACAGCAATAAAAAATGAACTTCAAGACCTTATCTCAGAGGGAGTAAAGCCGTTAATCCGTTTAAATATGGGAATTGGCTGAGGTGGTCCGCAGCTTCGTCTGACTCTGGAGGAGTCAGCTTTAGACAATGATGAAATAACAGAATTAGATGGTATTCAGTTTTTAGTAAATGCCAGGGATAGAGTCTATTTTGAAAATGTAAAAATTGATTACATGAGGACTTTATTCGGTGGAGGACAGTTTACAGTAGTATATCTTTAATTTAAACTCTAATCAAAAATGCAGACTATGTTTGCAAAGGGAAGAGTGATCAAAGTGGAAAAAGAAAATAAAAAAATGAATGACTGTAACACAGGTTCTTGAGGTATCAATCAAAACCAACCAAACCAGAAAAAAGGAACTCCTATATGACCTGGTACATTGGTTTGGCTCCTGGTAGGAGTCATTTTATTAATACAGAAAATTTTTTAAAAGGGCTCTTTTTGGGCTCTTTTTTTATTTGTTAAGCTTTGTTATTATTCATTGTTGATTTTCGTTAGATATAAGAATTAATAGGCGAAGAAATTCCGACTAATGTATATAGAGAAAGCTAAAGAAGCAGATACAAGCGGAGATATTCCGATTAACGGCTCTAAATACGACAGAAACCCAAAGGTTTGGATAGGATAACCGGAAAAACTCCCCCTATTTTTAAGGAAATATGGGTATTTCCCAAAATAAACGGAATTTTTCCGTTTATTTTTCAACACATTGAAATCAATATTCAGTGATAACATAGCCATTTGTTAAAGTGAAAGATTAATTTGATTTAAAGTATTTATAAACTATGGAATGTTAATATATTTTCTAAATTATAAGAAGATTATGGTAAAATGCTGGGTATAGAACAAAAGTCATTTTAAAAGGCTCTTTTCTAAAACTTTGTTGTTTTTAAAACTAATAAAGAATGATTTTACATAAGAATTTGATTAAAATTCTTTAGGAAACTAGAAAAGAGCTGCTCACTCATTAAGGGAAGCTGTAAAAATCCAGCTTTTGGGATTTTTACGAAAACAACCTTTTAAAAACGAATGCAATGATGTTAGGAGAAGAAATCATTATGTTAAACGTAAGACCATTGGAAAGTAGAGACTATGATTTGATAAAAGCTGCCGAAGAGGTAATTATAAAAAATTATAGGTATGGAAGGCATCATATTGGTTCAGCGGTAAGAACAACATCTGACCAAGTTTTTGCTGCTGTACATGTTGAAGCAAATGTAGGCAGAATAACAGTATGTGGTGAAGCTATGGCAATTGGAAAGTCTATCTCTGAAGGAGATCATGAATTTGATACGATTGTAGCCGTTGCCCACCCTCATCCACATGAAGATATAGAAAAATGCTGGGTTGTAGCTCCTTGTGGCATGTGTAGAGAATTAATAAGTGATTATGGAAAAGATACAGATGTCATCATTTCTTACAATGGAGAGTTAGTAAAATGCAATGTGATGGAGCTATTGCCTGAAAAGTATACAAGTGAAGTATAAAAATATGTGACAGGATCAGAGTGTATAGGACTCTGATCTTGTCTTTTTTATCGGCATCCATCCTCAAGTGAGGGAACCTTATTATTGATTCACCATACAATCTGAATTTTAAATAAGAAAGTAACAAACAAAAAGACTGCCGCAAAAGCGACAGTCCAAGCTATTATTAAGATCCCTTTTTGATAGTGGTTACATAGACTTTTTCATTTCTTTCTGTTCTTACTAAAGTGTGCTGATTTTTTTGGCACCATGCGGATATATCCTTTGTAAAATTACAATCGGTTGTTGAAATTTGTAGGTACTCTCTATTTTCAAGCTTCTTCATATTTTTATGAACTTCCATGATTGGACCAGGACAAGATAATCCAGCAGCGTCAATTTTAATAGCTACTTCCACTTCCTCAGCAGCACCTTGAGCTGCTTTCTTAACAGTCTGATTGAAAACGGCAGAGTAAGTTTTCCATCCTCCGTCTAAATTTTTCACATCATAACCATTTTCCTTCAGAATTCTTGAAGCTAAATAACCTCTTAAGCCAACCTGACATGCTACATAAATCGTTTGATCCTTTGGAATATCATTTAAACGTTCACGAATTTCACCAAGCGGGATATTAATAGAACCTTTAATGAAGCCCATTTCTCTTTCAATTGGTTCTCTGACATCAATGAGCAGTCCGCCGTTTCCAACAATTTCATCGATCTCATCCCATTGAACCGTAGATACGTCTCCTTCCATGATATTAGTAGCCACATAACCTGCCATATTAACAGGGTCTTTGGCAGATGAAAATGGAGGTGCGTATGATAATTCAATTTCGGTTAAATCATAAACAGAAAGATTACCTTTAATAGCGGTTGAAATGACATCAATACGTTTATCAGCACCATCCTCACCGACTGCTTGTGCCCCGTAAATTGCACCAGTTTCAGGATTGAATAGTAACTTGAATGCAATCGGTGCAGCACCTGGGTAGTATCCAGCATGAGAACTTGGATGAATGTGAACAGCTTGATAGTTTTTGCCTAATTGTTTAAGTTGTTTTTCATTTAATCCAGTAGAAGCTACCGCTAAGTCAAAGACTTTTGCAATGACTGTACCTAAAGTACCTTTGTACTTTTCATTTTTGCCATACACATTATTTGCAACGATACGTCCTTGGCGGTTGGCTGGTCCAGCAAGCGGGATCATCGCTGCATTACCATTAATATAATCTTTTACCTCAATAGCATCACCAATCGCATAGATGTTAGGATCATTGGTTTGTAGATATTCATTTACTTGAATACCGCCACGTCCGCCTACGTCTAATCCAGCCATAACAGCCAATTTATTTTCTGGGCTTACACCGATGGATAAAATGGACATGTCAGTACAGATTTTTGTGCCACTTGCAAGCTCAATCGTACCACCTGGTTTAAAGGCTTTTACGCCATCTTCTAAAATTAAGTCGACACCCTTATCTCTTAAGTGAGAGTGAACGATAGAGGCCATTTCGTAATCAATGGGTGCCATTACTTGTTTGCCAAGTTCAACGACAGTCACTTCAATCCCGCGTTCTACTAGGTTTTCAGCCATTTCTAAGCCGATAAAGCCTCCGCCAATAACAACGGCTCTTTTAGGGTGTTGCTCGTCCACAAACGTTTTAATTCTATCTGTATCAGGAATATTTCTTAGGGTAAATACGTTTTTAGCATCGGCTAAACCTTCAATATTTGGAACAATTGGTTTCGCCCCAGGTGAGAGAATTAATGTATCGTAGCTTTCATCATATACTTCATTTGTTCGAAGGTTTTTAGCTGAAATCGTCTTTTTCTCACGATTGATTTCTACTACTTCAGTCAGATTGCGAATATCTAAATTAAATTTCTTACTCATTCCTTCAACTGTTTGTACTAAAAGTTTATTACGATCCTTAATCGTTTCTCCAATATAATAAGGTAAACCGCAATTAGCAAAGGATATATGTTCGCCACGTTCAAAAAGAACGATGGTTGATGTTTCATCTAATCTTCTTAATCTAGCTGCTGCAGTAGCGCCTCCGGCAACTCCACCTACAATGATGATTTTCTTAGACATGTGTATTTCCTCCTTTAAAATGAAACCGAAAATAATGAATGTGATAATTTTGTGAAATAATTCACAAATAGGAATATAAAAGTGTGAAATGTTTCACAAATGACACCGAGGGCAACAATGTTTTTTAAAAAATAGGTATTGTTTTATGCCCTGTAGGGTATCTGTTATCTATACTTATATACTATAGCGATAGTAATAAATTATCAATATAAAATGATGAAATCTTTATATGAAATGTGATTCCTAGACACAAAAAAGACAAAAAGGAAATGTGTATTTTATTTAGATACACGAAGTTCCAGCTTGTACTGTGGCATATGGGAAAAGACCCCCGAATAGAATGGGTGAAGGGAGATTGATAATCAAAATTAAAGAAAAGTTGGGAGAATCATGGGGAAAACGAAATGGATTATTTTACTGATAGTAGCCATTAGTTTTTTAGGGTTGGTCGGATGTTCACAAAAAACATCAACTGAAAAAGAATTAGAGAAAAAAATAACCGAATTAGAGAAACAGCTTGATATGGAAAAGGAAGAAAAAGAAGCAGCATTAAAGAAAATGGAGGAATTAGAAAAAGAAGCGCAGAAGATAGAAGAAGAAAAACCAGTTGTCGTTACAGTAGTCGAACCAAATACAAAAGAGGTTATTAAGACCTTTAATCCGGGTGAGATGGGCTATGAAACAGATTTAGAAAAGTATAAAAAGGAAATTGGGAGCTGGGTCAAAGCAGCAGCAAGAGGAACGGAAACAAAATCAGGTTATGACCAACGAATGATTCCCGACAAAGTCGGTGAAAATGGCGAAATTATCAAAGGAAAACCTAGAGTAATACTCGAGGAATCGGAATTATTGGAGAAGGTACTGGCTGCATCGGTTAAAGGGGGAACGGTAGAGTTGCCGCTTTATGTAACGGAAAGTGGTTACAAGCTAGAGGAGGTTCCACAATTAGGGGAAGTGGTAGTTGCTACCTACCAGACTCATTTTGACAGCAGTGTAGCAGGAAGAACGAAGAATATCGAGCTTTCAGCACAGGCGATTAACAACGTAATCCTTGGAGTTGGGGATGTTTTTTCCTTTAATACAACTGTTGGACCAAGTGATGCTGAACATGGATATCAAAAGGCAATGGAAGCTGTGAATGGAAAATTAGTCGAAGGAATTGGCGGAGGAATTTGCCAAACCTCATCAACCTTGTTTAATGCTGTCGATCAAATCGGAGTCGACTATGTGGAAAAACATCATCATTCAGTAAATGTTGGATATGTTCCTAAAGGTAGGGATGCAACCGTCTCATACGGAGGGCTAGACTTTAGATTTGAAAATACAACAGGAGTGCCTTTGTTATTAAAGGCTTCTATGAGTAAAGGGACGTTAACAGTGGAGGTAAGAACTTCAAAAGCCAATCAAAGCTTAATAAAAAAAGTAAACTAATAAATCCCCCTTGCGACGTCGCAAGGGGGTATTTGTTTAGCTTAAGAAAGTATATCAGTGCTAAACGGGCGCATCCGCTTTTCTTATTGAAGAGGAAGCCATTTTACTTTCCAAATGCCTTCTTGGTTTTTTACTAACCCAAAGCCAATTCCTTCTTCTTCATTAATAATAATGTTAGCATGAGTCTCATCGATAAGTTCCTCTCTTAACGGGTTATCTTTAGTTCGATGCTTAATGCGTTCCATCATGTCTTTTTGATAATATTGGTTGATCGATTTATTGGCAGCTTCTAAATAATCTTCAAGTGAAGCAAACACAGGTATTTGGTCCGGATCATCAATAAATAAGGCATATTGTTTATCGTAATCTTTTTGTTCCTCTGCATACCAATATAATTGGAAAACTTCATATGGTGTTAAATCCTTTAAAGAATTATTTTTTGTTTTAACTAATAATGTTTCGTAAATGTTTTGGAGATGGGAAGGTAATACAAACTGTAAATCATCATTGATGGTAAAAAGATGATCGGTTGTAATCGATTCTTTTTCTCCTGGCTGCATGATTTTTAAAAAGGAAATGACATCTGGAATATCTGAACCAGACTTATAATAAGCGGTATATTGATTAACCAGCATTTTAACTTCTTTTTCGGTTCCCGGCATCATTCCTAAAATGGATTCGAGCTGTTGTTGCTGCTCAAAACTGAAAACAATCTCTTCTGAAGTTCCCTCTTCAATAGGCAATGCTTTAAGAGATTTTTGTGATGGATAAAAGACCATTCTTGAAGGATTTTTAATGTCCTTTTCATCGTAAAAAATAACCTTTCCCTCAACAGTGGTTCTACCAACAAAGTAAGCTGTTCTTAAACCTGATTGGGTCGTTTTTGCTCCGTCCGTTGCATAATCATTTTTAAGTGTCCAGCCATTTAAAACCTCACCATCTGACATGTTTTCATAAACAGATTTGTGATCTATAGCTTCTGTTTTGTGGGATGATGATCCACTAATATTTTCTATAGGGCCACCATATTGATTCCCAATAAACGCTCCAATCAAGATGAAAAAAGCGGACATAGCTAAACCGGTTAATATTTTTGGAAATAAGTCTACTTTTTTCTTTATTCTAACATTCGAGCTTCGTATTTTTCTGCGAACTTGTTGCCTTTCTAATTCTGTTAAAGTGGATTGAGGGGACATTGATTCATTTAAAACACGTTTGACTTCTTGACCTAAATTATCCATGTAATTCACCTCTATCATTAGGGATAAAACTTTTTTTTACTTTTTCCTTTCCGCGGTATAATCTTGTTTTTACAGTAGCAATAGGAATCCCTAGAGCTTCACTAACCTCTTCCAAACTGAAATCTTGATAGTAGTAAAGGAGAAAAACTTCTCTATACTTTAGGGGAAGTGACCAAATGGCTTTCTCAAGCTCCTTATTATTACTTTTTTCAATGATCTGTTCTTCAGGCGTTTTCTTTGAATCTCTCATAAAGAAAAAAAGCTTTTCATTAATAACGGTATTCCGATAATGCCAACTTTTCATATAATCCTTACATTTATTGATGGCAATGGAATAGATCCAAGTCTTCAACGATGATTTATGGTGGAAGGTGTCTAATTTTAAATAGATGGTTACTAATACTTCCTGTGTAAGGTCACTCGTTATCTCCCAATCTTTCATATAACTATAAATTAGACTTTTAATAGCTGACCCATAGCTATTCATAATATTCTCAAGAACTTCCTCTTGGTTTTTTCCAGAGAATATAGCTTGTTCATTGACATGATTGTGTACCATGTTTCGCCTCCTTTGTGAAGTTCTATCTTTAGACGAAGTAATGAAGAAAACGACTTCAATTTATTTGAAAATAATTCAGCACCTGCACGGATTCTCTTTTTCATTCCAATATGCATAAATCTAGTATAGTTATATTTTTAATAGAAGCGGTTTAAATTCATATACTGTCCTTCTAAAAACCTATTGTTAACCAAAAATAAAAATAGGTTGACAATAGGTCGGAGAATCCACTATCTTTAACTTAGTAAGTTGATAGTTTAAGGAGGAAAATGTGTGAGAAATTTAAAAACGATTGATATCACTCTTGTGGGGATGTTTGTTGCTTTAATGGCGATTGGCTCCAATATTACCTCGATTGTACCATTTATGGTTGTAGGAGGAGTGCCGATCACGTTACAAACCTTTTTTGCGATTTTAGCAGGACTAGTACTCGGTAGTCGTGTTGGCTCGATTGCCATGATTACATATACATTAGTTGGTTTAGTTGGGGTTCCTGTTTTTGCGCAATTTGGAAGCGGTTTTTCTACTTTACTTAGCCCTACATTTGGATTTATTCTTTCCTTTATTTTAGTCGCGTATGTTGTAGGGAAAATGGTTGAAAAAAACAGAAGTGTTACTACTTTTGTGGTAGCTGCATTAGTTGGTTTCGTGATTAATTATGTAGTTGGAACAAACTGGATGTATTATGGCTATAAATTTTGGGCTGCTGCACCAGAAGGCTTCAGCTATAAAATGGCTTGGCTTTGGATGGTTGTTCCGCTTCCAAAGGATGTAATCTTAGCGGTATTTGCTGGGATTTTAGGCCACAGACTAGAAAAGACTGTATTATCAAAGGGCCAGTTTAAGCATCTAAAAAGAGCAGCATAGTAATAAAATAATATGGAGTGCCGAACCTGTAAGTGGGGTTCGGCACTCCTTTTGTCTGCTTAGTTGACAAATTCTATTTATTCATTTATCCTTAATTCAAGATACTTTAATTTGAGATATTTTGATATTTGGAAACTATGAGAATAGGGAAGACTATTTTTGATGGAAAAATATTGTATTTAGAAATAAAGGAGTGAACGGCATGACTAAAAAAACAATGGGTATTCATCATATTTCAGCGATTGTCGGACATCCTCAAGAAAATGTTGATTTTTATGCGGGTGTATTAGGCCTACGCTTAGTGAAACAAACCGTTAACTTTGATGACCCAGGAACCTATCATCTTTATTTTGGTGATGAAAGTGGTAACCCAGGAACGATTATTACCTTTTTTCCATGGGCAGATGCTTATTCAGGGCGAATTGGCGATGGTCAAGTAGGGGTGACATCCTATCTTGTTCCAACAGGGGCTATGGAATTCTGGGAAAAGAGATTACAACATTTTAAGATTCCTTTTACAAAAATGATACGCTTTGGCGAAGAATATCTAGTGTTTGGGGATCCGCATGGTCTTCATTTAGAGATAGTCGAAAGAGAAGATGGTCAAAAGAACACTTGGGATTTTGATGGTATTTCTTCTGATGTAGCTATTAAGGGATTTGGCGGAGCTACTCTTCTATCTGCAAGACCTGATGAAACCGCACATCTTCTTGAACATGTAATGGGATTAGAGAAAGTCGGTGAAGAAGGAGAGTTCGTTCGATTTCGTTCCATAGGTATCATTGGAAATATCATTGATTTAAAGAAGACATCAAGTGGCCGAGGGAGAATGGGTGTCGGAACGGTTCATCATATTGCTTGGCGTGCAAAGGATGACCAAGATCAATTAGACTGGAAAAAGCTTATCGAAAGCAATGGATATGGGGTAACGCCCGTTAAAGACCGGAATTACTTTAATGCGGTTTACTTTAGAGAACATGGGGAAATTCTTTTTGAAATTGCTACAGATCCACCTGGTTTTGCTTATGATGAGTCACAGGCTACCATGGGAGAAAAATTGATGCTACCTCCACAATATGAATCACAAAGAGAGAAGATTGAACAAGGATTGATTCCGATTACAGTAAGAGAACTAGACTAAACATGTTTGTGGAATGAGTTAGGAAGGAGAATCAGAGATGAAACATATTTTTCAAAAAGGTAAGGATGACACGAAATCGACTTTTCTTTTACTTCATGGAACGGGTGGAAATGAATTAGATCTAATCCCTTTAGCAGGTAAAATAGATGAAGATGCTTCCTATTTAAGTGTGCGCGGAAATGTGTTAGAAAATGGTATGCCTCGATTTTTCCGCAGACTAGCAGAAGGCGTTTTTGATGAGGAAGATTTAATTTTTCGAACAAAGGAACTGAATGATTTTATAGATGAAGTATCCGTAAAATATGGATTTGACCGCGGAAATGTGATTGCAATTGGGTATTCTAATGGTGCAAACATAGCAGGAAGTTTATTGTTTCACTACCAAGATGCATTGAAAGGGGCAATCCTCCATCATCCGATGGTTCCAATAAAGGGGATCGAATTACCAGACCTAACTGGAACATCTGTATTTATCGGTGCTGGAACCAATGACCCTATCTGCTCCCCGTTAGAATCTGCTGAATTACAATCTATATTAGAAAGAGCCAATGCAAAAGTTCATCTACATTGGGAAAATAGAGGGCATCAATTGACATATGATGAAGTAGAAGCGGCTGCAGAGTGGTATAAGAAAAACGTAGTGGGGAAATAAAATTAGAGCTAATCTATGATGGATTAGCTCTTTTTTTTTTAGAAATGGTTTGTAGCGAGTAAGACTCCTAGTTCCAGTTTAAATTAGGAATTGGAATTATTGACCATTTCATATTGGATGTGATATATTTCATATGTGAAATATTTGGTGGAGGGCAAAAAAGTTATGCAACTCGAAACACTTCGTCTTCTTTACTTAAAAATTAGAGATGTTAATAATCTTTCCCAAAAGCACTTTAGTCAATGTCTCGAAGAAAAAGAGATTACTCCTGTACAATTTGGGGTTTTAACTACTTTGCAGAGTGGGGAACCGATGACAATGACCAAACTTTATACATTAGTTGGTTGTGTTCCAAGTAATATGACTACACTGATTAATCGTATGGTCCGTGACGAATTAGTGCAAACAACTAAGAATCCCGATGATCAACGTCAAACCTTAGTTTATTTAACGCCAAAAGGTGAGGAGTTGCGAGCCTCTTTGACTAGTTTATACCAATCCTTTCTGGAGTCTAATTTCAAAGTGCTTAGTAATGAAGAACAGGAAAGTCTTTTGGGAATGATGTTAAAGCTAGAAAAAAGCCTAAGTTAATTAGGCTTCTATTTTAAGTGTATATTTCACATATGAAATAAAAAAAGCATCGATAAATACTTCATATATGAAGTAATTTAAAAAGGAGAATGAAAATGAAAAGAAATGAGAAAGGTTTATTATTCTTATTGGGGTTAACCGCTTTTTTTATCGGACTTGACTCTCTCGTGGTTTCACCTTTGATTCCGCAAATTTTGCAATCTAGCAAAGCTCCATTGGAACTAGGCGGTTTATTAATTACCGTTTATGCGTTGTTTTATGGGGTTTCGGCACCTTTGTTTGGTCCAATTTCCGATAGAATTGGACGAAAAAAGATGATTACAGTGGGCATGTTTATTTTTTCAGTCGGCACATTTTTTACCGGAATGACAACTCAGTTTCCTATTATTTTAGTGTTTAGAGCCCTTACTGGATTATCTGGAGCAATGGTGATTCCTAGTATCTTTGCATTCATCGGAGATACCATTGCTCCGGAAAAGAAAGGGAGGGCAATGGGAATAGTCATGGGTTCAATGATTGGCTCGACCGTTTTAGGAGTACCAATTGGAGCATTTATTGCAAACGTGACCTCTTGGCAATGGACATTTCTTATCATCGGTTTATTTTCTATTATTATATTTGGACTGAATATCATAGGCTTACCAAAAAACTCACCACAAATGAAGACTCAAATTTCACCAGTTAAAGCCTATTTAGGTCAGTTCAAAAGGGTATTTACTAATGTTTCTGTTTTGTTTGCGCTATTGGCTACATTTTTATGGACAATTGGACTTCATGGAATGTTCTCTTATATAGGGGTCTTTTACCAGCAAAACTTTCATTTGGAGTTAGATCAATTAGGAATCGTCATTTTCCTTGCTGGTTTTGCAAGTGTAGTAGGAAATATCATGGGAGGAAGATGGTCCGATAAAGTGGGTTTGAAAAAGGTAATTTATATTGCGAGTTTTTCAGCTGCTCTATTTGTATTCCTTTTTTCATGGATGACGCAATATTTCCTTTTGGCAGTTGTAGTTCATATACTGTGGAGTGCAGCAATTGGGTTTGGGCAGGCATCTTTAACTTCCTTAATAGCGGATTTGAATCCTAAAACAAGAGGAACGGTCATGTCATTAAATAGTTCGGCTATGTATTTAGGAATGACATTTGCTTCAGGAACGGCTTCGTATTTACTTGTTGAATACAGCTTTTTGGCGATTGGCATTTTTTGTGCTCTTGCGGCTCTTTTAGTTCTACCGGTTATTTCTAAAGTAATGGAGGAGAAAGTTGAGAAGAGTACCGTTACATTAGGCCAATAATCTTCATAGAAGAAAGAGCTATTCCTTAGTGGATTAGCTCTCACTTTTATATGGGATTTAAATATTTTTTGTAAAACTAACATCGATTTGAATGATTTCTGAGCGGCTGCCAATTCGAAGTGGTGGCCCCCAGAAACCAAACCCTGACGAAACAATCGCATGAAGTTGATTAAATTGTTGGTGGCCCCAATCAAGGTCAAATATTCGTCTGGTGATCAGATGATTAGGTGCCATTTGACCTCGATGTGTATGTCCGGATAATAAAAGATCCATTCCGTTTTGAACCGCCTGTTTAATCTCAGCCGGTTGATGGTCCATCATGATAATGGGATAAGTATGATCGAGACCTTTGACAAGCCCTTCAATGGATTGACGTTTATGGTCCGTTTTATCTTTGCGTCCCACAAGGAAAAAGGATTCATCGATTTTGACAATCTCATCTTGTAAAATTTTTATGCCAATGCGATTCATTTCTGCGATAAATTCAGGTATCGCTCGACCATAGTATTCATGATTTCCGAGAACCCCATATATACCTAATGGAGCTGATAAATCCTTCAATACATCCCCCATTTTTTTCTGAATAAATGGTTTTGGGTCATCATCAATGATGTCACCTGGTAATAAGATTAAATCGGGTTTCATATCGTTTATGTTTTTTACAAGACGACGAGAATGTGCTAAGCCGGATAAATTGCCAAAATGCATATCAGAAGCCATAGCAATTCGTAATTGGGTTCTGTTGCTAACTAGCTTCGGTATTTCCAACGTATAGGTACGGATGATTGGGCTATAAGCATTGAATGTTCCGTATAGTAAGAGACCGATAAAGGTAATGATAACGATTGTGCCTGTTGCAGCTATAACAGTTTCAGGTGAAAAACCTAAAAGAGTGAGAATGAAAACCATTAAGTTTGCAACAGGTAAGATTAAAACAGCGTACTGAAGAATGCCAAACCAGTAGGCACCTATGATTTTGAAAATCGTAAAGGAATGGTGGAAACGGCCGATTAAGTAAGAATAAGAAAGTAGTATTAGGATGATTCCCAGCACCCATTTATCCTCCAGGCCTAAGGCGGCATGTAACCAAGCCCAAAGATTCCATCCAATATAGAATGTCAGTGCTGTGTAAATAATAAAAAAGATTAGGATTCGAAAGACAACACGTGGGTTCATGTAGAATAACCTTCCTTATTGATTAGTTCGTATAAAGTACAATAAGCTATCCTATGGGAAAAGTCTATTTTGAAAGATCGGCATGAGGAGCTAAATGAAAAAATGTTAGGTACCTTTGGGAGAGAATCCCTTTGGTAACTAACATTCAGATTTTGGAACGTTTTATTTGTGTTTTTTAGGATAAATGCACATTTTTTAGAGATTTTTTACGAGAAAAGTAAGGTTTTTTGAAAAAAATAGCTAAAATACTTTGTATCATGAGAAGTATTTGGAGTATATGCTCGACTAACCAAGGGAAATGCTCGAGTTAAAAAATATATGCTCGACTTTCAGAGAGAAATGCTCGAGTTTGAAAAAATATGCTCGACTTTCATAGGGAAATGCTCGAGTTTAAAAAAATATGCTCGACTTTCGAAGTGAAATGCTTGAGTTTAAAAAAATATGTTCGACCTTCAAAGGGAAATGCTCGAGTTTGAAAAAATATGCTCGACTTTCAAAGGGAAATGCTCGAGTTTAAAAAAATATGCTCGACTTTCAGAAGGATATGCTCGAACCCTCATCCCCAAACCGTATTGGACCAGATTGTATTGGTGAAGACAACACAATCAAAGTGGTTGATTTTCCGTACTTCATTGTATTATTTATAAACAATTCCAACTGAGAAACAGATGAAGTAACAATTTTAACTAAATAGCTGTATTGCCCAGCTAGTCTGTTGCATTCAACAACTTCGGGATGATTTTTACAAAATTCTACAAACTGCTCACAACGTTCGGTATCAAATAATATAAACGCGGAAATGGGTTTATTGACTTTTTCAGGATTGATGACCACGGAGTATTGTTGAATAATCCCTCTTTCTTCAAGCTTTCGTACCCGCTCCGCTGCAGCAGGGGCAGTCAGGGCCACTTTTTTACCCAATTCGGTCATCGTCATTCTTCCGTTGGCTTGTAATTCCTCTAGTATTTTTAAATCGGTTTGATCCATATTGGTTGTACCATCCATTCTTTCTTCTTTCCTTTAGATTATCGGAAAATTTATATTTTTGGCAATACAGAAGGCAGTTTATTTGTAATTTTTGTTAGAGTGATTTACCGTTAATTCGAGATATTTTTAAACAAATAGGGAAAAATAGAACAGTTGTTTAAAGGAGGAAATGCAAATGTTAGTTTTACATGCCTATATTAAGGTGGACCCAACACAATGCGAGGTATATCTGGAACATGCTCGTGAAGTGATGAAGGGTTCAAAGGCGGAAGCGGGTTGCAACAGCTATCATCTTTATGAGGACACCCTTGAGCCAAATAGCTTTGTGATGGTCGAGGAATGGAAGGATGCTGCTGCACTTGAACATCATTTTTCTACTGAACATTATAAAGCATTTAAAGAAGCAACAGGTTCTATGTTAGCGGAACCACCAACATTAGTACGTTATGAAATAGCTTCGAAACAATAAAAACAACTGGAGGCTTACAACATGAATCCTACATACAAACTACTTTTTGAGCCATTTTCATTCCGAAATGGTGTAAGTTTAAAAAATCGTATTATCATGGCACCGATGACGAATTTTTCCTCAAATCCTGATGGGACCGTCTCTGATTCAGAGGTAGCTTACTATGCTCGGCGATCTAGCGGAGTAAGTATGGTGATTACAGCTTGTACGTTTGTGACAGCTAATGGTAAAGGGTTTCAAGGTGAATTCGCTGGAAATAGTGATGAAATGATTCCCAGTCTTAAAAGACTCGCTTCCGCCATCAAGGAGCAAGGGGCAAAAGCGATTCTGCAAATCTTTCACGGTGGTCGTGAATGCCCGTCAGACTTAGTGAATGGAGATGTAGTTAGTGCAAGTGCGGTCCAATCGGAACGAAGTGGTTCAAATGTTCCAAGGGAACTATCCGATGAAGAGGTACAATCGATTATTCGTGATTTTGGCGAAGCGACACGCCGTGCGATTGAGGCAGGTTATGATGGCGTAGAAATTCATGGTGCAAACGGATACTTAATTCAACAATTTTTCTCTCCACATTCCAACCGTCGTGAAGATCGTTGGGGTGGAAGTATTGAAAAAAGATTATCCTTTCCACTTGCTGTAGTGGATGAAGTTCAGAAAGTGGTTAATGAGCATGCGAAAGAACCATTTATAGTTGGCTATCGCTTTTCACCAGAGGAGCCTGAAACCCCAGGTATTACAATGGCTGATACATTAGTATTAATCGATGCCTTAGCTGATAAAAATTTAGACTATCTACATGTCTCGCAAACGGATTTCTGGGCAAAGCCAAGAAGAGGAGTAGAAGATTCTCGAACTCGATTAGAAATCATTCATGAACGTGTGGGCGATAAGGTTCCTGTGATAGGTGTTGGTTCTATTTACAGTGCTGAAGATGCGGGAAGAGCTATACAGACAGGTCTTCCATTATTGGCATTAGGGCGGGAATTAATTATTGATCCAGATTGGGTTCAAAAAGTGGAAAGCGGCAAAGAGAACGAAATCGAAACAAAAATTGATAAAAATGCACAGGATCGACTTGTTGTTCCGGATCCTTTATGGCAGGCTATAGTGAACTCTCCAGGATGGTTTCCGGGAGTTTAATCTCATATCAAAAGGGATGTTCATTTGAAAAGAACATCCCTTTTATTTTTAACTGGTCTGTGTTGTATGGTGAGTTGTATGAATCACTTGTCCTTTCGGTTCAGATTTTACTAACTCAGGATAACCATAGCTTCCGTGTTCACTCATATCTAAGCCCATCATCTCTTCTTCTTCTGTGACACGTAATCCATTCATCACCTTTTTCATGACGGTTAGAATAACGAATGCCACAACAAAAGCGTAGGCTGCACAAGTGAAAATACCTATTGCCTGGACCTCTAATTGCTCCCATCCACCACCATAGAATAAGCCTGGTTTTCCAACTGTTGCTAACTCTTTAGTGGCGAAGAAGCCAGTTGATAATGTTCCCCAGATCCCTGCTGTACCATGAACCGATAAGGCGAAAATGGGATCGTCTATTTTTTTACTTTCAAAAAAGCGAATACTGTAGAAGACGAGAATACCCGCAATAAAGCCAATGACGACGGCTGCCCATGTATGAACAAAAGCGCAAGAAGCGGTAATAGCAACAAGCCCAGCAAGAGCTCCATTTAACATCATAGGGACATCGGCTTTACCGACTACGATCCAGGAAATGAATAAGGCGGCAATAGTTCCAGCGGCAGCAGCGAGGTTTGTGTTAAGGGCAACAAATCCAAAGAAGGCACCATCAACGGAAATGGTACTGCCGGCATTAAAGCCAAACCACCCCACCCATAATAACAGTACACTTAGCGCCGTAAATACTTGATTATGTCCTTCGAGATTATTGGATGAGCCATCTTTATTGAATTTACCAATTCGAGGTTTTAATAGAATCGTAGCAGCAAGCGCAGCCATTGCACCGGTTAAATGAACAACCGTGGAGCCGGCAAAATCTTGTTTACCGTGTTCAGCTAACCAACCCCCTCCCCAAATCCAATGGGCAATTGGGGGATAAACCAGTACAGAAAAGAATAAGGCGAAGGCAAGATAGGCAGATAATTTAGCTCGTTCTGCAAAACCTCCAAAAGCAATCGTTAAGGAAATTCCTGCAAAGGCTAGCTGAAATAAAAAGAAGACGGAACCGGAGAGATTAAGCCCCTCCATATCATATCCAGAATAAAAGAAATCAGAGAAGCCAATTAAAGCATTACCCTTCCCGAAAATGAGGCCGTATCCTACAGCCCAAAAAACAATGGAGGAGATACCAAAAGTAAGAATGGTTTTACCAGCAATATGCCCAGCATTTTTCATTCGGGTTGAACCAGTTTCCAGAAGAATAAATCCTCCGATCATTAAAATTACAAGAACAGCAGCTACCATTACCCACAGGCTGTTCATTAAAAATAAAGTATCCATTTAACATTCGCCCCTTCCAGATTATGAATATAATTTGTATTTTCTCATCTGAAAGGAGTGTTATCTATAAAACTGTAAGGATATCTAACATCATTTTTATTGAGTAAGAGACTGGAAGGTTAATTGGGGGAGTTAAGGTTTTCTGAAGCCAAATTGGGCGTTAAGCTGTCCTTGTATCATTTTATTGCGGATTTCTTTTTCATTGATTGCCTTTTGTTTGCGAACCATTTCTTGTCTGATTTCATAAGTTTGGACTCCATCTTCAATTTTATTAGCGATTTCCATAAGCAACTCAACATCTGAAAAAGAATACCTTCTGCTGCCACCTGCTGTACGTTCTGGAAACAGTAGTTTTCTTTCTTCGTAGTATCGAATCTGTCTTTCAGAAAGGCCTGTTAGTTCTCGTACAATACCTATGGTAATCACTTTCTTTTCTTTATAATTATTTTCCATACCATGTTCACCACACCTTTGTTTTGTGTTAGTAACATTATATGTTAGAAAACCTAACGTGTGGTATTGGAATTTACTTAACTGCTCTATATTTTTTATAAAGCTGTTTCATTTCACTTAAGGTGAGTTCATAAAGTTGCTGCTCCGAATGCTTATAGACACCAGCTTCTATTAGCTTTTCAATGTAATATTCTCTTGCCTTTTCAACAGCTTGGCGAAGTTGATTTGACATGGTGATGACCTCCGTATTAAATCTAAAATGGCAAGATTTTTTGCCTTTTTACCATATGAAAGGGAGAATCTATTGGATTATGATTTTACGAAAAAAGGGCAGTAAAAGGAGCCTAAATTTGCATCATATTTAGGGAAGCGAATAAAGTAGGTCTATTTATTTCAAAGTCTGATATAATGATAAAATTCAATTCCACTAGAGAAGAGGTCCTACTATGAAAAATACGCGAATATATCTCGTCTTAGTCGGGGTTATGTTTGCTTGGGGCTTTAATGTTTCCATATTGAAGATTTTGGTTAGTCATGTGAAACCAGTTACGATTACCTCACTGAGGGTTTTTACAGCGGGTATATTCGTGCTGATCGTACTTTCTTTTATGAAGAAAGTCCGAAAGCCAACGATAAATAAACTTAAGTACATTATCTTTGGCGGATTATTAAATGTGGTCAGTCATCATTATTTTTTGTCTGTAGGATTAACTCAAACAACAGCAACAAATGGTGGACTTATACTAGGAGCTGGTCCGCTGTTAACCGCGATTCTATCTTCTGTTTTTCTTAAAAGAAAACCAACAATGGTTCGGGCTACTGGTTTTCTTCTTGGTAGTATTGGGGTTTTTCTCACCGTATTATCAGGCGGAAAAGGATTATCGGGGTTGTCCATCGGTGACTTATTTGTGTTTATATCCATTCTTGCCCAAGCTTTAAGTTTCATCATTATAAGTAAAGCGGCCAAAACATTGGATCCGCGTTTATTAACAGGTTATATGTTAGTGTTTGGTTCGCTGATTTTATTTTCGATTAGTCTTGTAAAGGAACCTGGTGCTCTTGAAGGGATGTGGAAACTGCCGATAGGTATCTGGGTAGCGTTTTTTTTCTCTGCCATAGTGGCAACCGCCTTAGGTCATATGATTTACAATCATTCGATTAGTAAAATTGGAGCGGCGGAGGCTTCCATTTTTCTAAACTTAAATACCTTTTTCTCCATGGTAGCTTCAGCTGTCATGTTAGGGGAAAAAATTACTCAGCATCATCTGTTAGGGCTATTGTTTATTATTACGGGGGTTTTGCTCGGTTCTGGAACAATAGAGGAACTGATCATCAAACGTCAAAAAGCTTCTTATAGACATTAAAATAAGCTGCCGTGGGGCAGCTTATTTTTTTATATAATGATTAAATTGTTCAGTTAGTTCAGTCATACCGATTGGTCGATAAATAAAGAATTCGCTGCAAAACTCGTCCGTGTGATAGGCTGTGACAAGTCCAGCTGTACGTAACAGCATAACATGATGATGGACGGTACTTTTCGAAACGTCAAAATGCTTTAAAATTTCCGAGAACGTTTTGGGACCCTCTGATAAAAGCTTCAATATTCGAAGACGGTTTTCATCCGCTAAAGCTTTTGTAAGTCTTACTAATTTTTTAGAAGGTTGATAGGGATCCATTTCTGGTCGGTCAACCGGAAATAAAATTTGAGCAATGTTCTTAAATTTATTAATTCTGATAAGCGGGTTCATATGGTATGAGGGAATGAGAATAACCTGCTGTAATCCTTCATATGCCTCGATTTTTAATCCGCCGGAAGCTTTTTCTACAAATGAAATAGGATCCTCCTCCATCGGCTTACCTTCCCACTCAAGAAAAGACTCTCTTAATAAGTCTAGTATTTCAGTATCCATTTTTGAAAAATATTGCTCATTCCAAATATGAAGCAGATGAACATATTGATCCCGAATAACTGTTAAATCAGTTGGTAAAGATTCCGATACATATGAAAACAATTTTTCATACAAATCACCTGGTTGTAGAGAGCGGAGCCAATTTAAAAAGACATCTATATTTTCTTTTTCTGGAGATTGCCAAACCAACAAATATAAATAACTAAAACAAGGAATGTCCTTAGGGTTTCCGAAGTCAATATGATGAGCATCCAAATTTTCTTGGACCTGCTTAACCCAATCGGTTCCAAGGTCTACGTTTTTTATAGATTTTTTTGAAAGAAATAATTCAAGGCTATTCACCAATTCGTACAACGGTGAAAACTCAAAAACCACTCTATATCCCATTTGTTTCACCTCTTATAATCAGTCTACCATAATAGAAAAAAATATTAAATGTGGGAAATAGTTGCAATTTTAATTCTGTACATTATAATGAACTTATCTAGTTGTTCTATAAAAATAGAACAATATAAATAATTCGTTTTTACAAATGGAGGAAAATGCAATGAACGTTTTAATGGTATATGCTCATCCGTCTCCGACATCCTATAATGCAGCCCTAAAGAATGCAGCTGTAGAAGCATTGGTTGAAAGGGGAGTGTCAGCAAAAGTTTCTGATTTATATGGAATGAACTTTAACCCTGTTGCCCAATTGAGTGATACAGTCGTGCCGAAAAATCTAGAAGAAGTTCCAGAGGATTTACGAATAGAACGGGAAAAAGTAAGTTGGGCTGATTTTATTATTTTTCAATTTCCAATGTGGTGGACCTCATCGCCAGCCATTTTAAAAGGCTGGTTTGATCGTGTATTTGCAGCTGGTTTTGCTTACGGACCTGGACTTTACAATCATGGCAACTTGAAGGGGAAGAAGGCGATGTTATCCTTTACTACTGGCGGGCGACATTTGGGAAGCTACGGACCGAATGGTTTAAAAGGGAAAATGGATGAACGTTTGTTTAACTTCCAACATGAAATTTTATATTTTTCCGGCATGGAGGTCATCGAGCCATTTATTGTTCCGTCTGGGGTTAGTGAGGATGAACGTAAGGAATTTTTAGTGCAGGTAAAAGAACGAATGAGGGTTCTTGAAAAGTTGCCAACGCTGAAGTTTCATCCGCTGGAGGATTACGAGGGTGGACAGTTAAAAGAAAGTGTCGTTTTATAATAAAAATAAATCACAATAAGGGGAGAGATAAAATGTTAGCTGTTACAGTCAATCCAAATATAGAAAAGTCATTAAAATTAGAGGAAGTACCTATGCCGAGTCTTGATGCAGGGGAAGTATTGGTGAAAATCAAAACCGCGGCGTTAAACCACCGTGATATTTATGTAAATAGCGGTCGCTGGTCTTATGTGCAGAGTCTTGGTAATCAACTAATCGCTGGTGGAGACGGTGCTGGTGTGATTGCGGAATTAGGACCTGGAGTAGAAGGCTGGTCTGTTGGAGAGGAAGTCATATTGAATCCGTATGACATGGTGAATGAAAGGTTCCTAGGGGGTCCGGAGAATGGAACGTTTGCTGAATATGTAAGCATTTCAGCTGGTGCCATTTTAAGAAAACCAGAATACCTAACGTTTGAAGAAGCGGCAGCAACTCCACTTGCGTTAAGTACCGCTTGGGGAAATGTGGTTACTCAAGGTAAATTAAAGCAAGGGGAAACTCTTTTATTGCAAGGAATTGGCGGAGGGGTAGCCTTATTTATCCTACAGCTTGCATTAGCAAAAGGTGTGAAGGTGATCGTGACATCTGGTTCGGATGATAAAATCACGCGTGCAATTGAAATGGGTGCAATTGCGGGCTTTAACTATAAAACAGAGAACATTGCTGAAAAAGTATTGGAATTTACATCTGGTAAAGGGGTGGATGTTGTCATTGACAGCAGTGGGAAGGATTCCATTGAAAGCAGCATCCAATCGCTTTCTGAAAATGGACGTTTACTTTCATTTGGTTCTACAACTGGACCGCTGGATGGAAAAAAATTAGAGAAAGTAAATCTGGTTGAAACAGAAATGGTTAGTCAACAAGACTTAGAAGAAGCCCTAGAGTTTTATGCAGTACAGAAGCTACACCCAATTCTTTCTCGAAAAGTGTACCGTTTAGAAGAAATCAAAGAAGCGTATCAAGAGCTTGAAGAAGCGAGGCAATTTGGAAAAATTGTTATTAGAGTAGCGGAATAATCAAAAATGAGGGCATCTTCCAAAGGGGAGGATGCCTGTTTTTATTATTAATCAAACGTTTGATTGAATTCCAGAACAAGGATAAAGCCCTAAAGCAGGGTGAATAATAAGGGAATGGTCAACCTTGACATGAAACCAAATGGTTTTATATAATGTAAAAAGTGAAACCAAATGGTTTTATATTTAGATGGAAGAAGGTAAAAAGATTATGGAAACAAATCAAGCTACACTACCTGATATTAAGCAAACCGTTGTTTTTGATGCTCCTATTCAAAAGGTATGGAATACGGTATCAACGGCAGAAGGAATATCTTCCTGGTTCATGCCGAATGATTTCAAATTGGAAATGGGATATGAGTTTCATATTCAATCACCATTTGGCCCATCACCATGTAAAGTGACCGAAATTGATGAGCCTTATAAGCTTACTTTTAAATGGGATACGGATGGCTGGTTTGTATCCTTTATTTTAAAAGAGTTAGGTGATAAAACAGAGTTTACGCTCATCCATGGCGGTTGGAAATCAGCTGAAGAAACGATTACAAAAGCAAACCAAAAAAGCGCTATTATTCGTGAAACAATGTCTCAGGGTTGGACAGGTATTATGCAAAAACTTCAAAAGGTTGTGGAGAGCTAAGTGTCCGCAACAGCTCAAAAACATGATGTTTTTCAAGCAATAGCTGATCCGACTCGTAGAGAGGTTCTCCGATTACTTTCGCAAAAGGAATTGCCGATTTCAGAGATTACAGCTCATTTTCCAATGAGCCGGACAGCGATAGCGAAGCATCTCCAAATTCTATCGGAAGCTCAATTAGTGAGCGGAAGAAAGGTAGGGCGAGAAAAACGTTATCGTTTGCAACCAGAATCTTTAACAGAATTAAAAGACTGGTTGTCTTATTTTGAACAATTCTGGAGTAACAAGTTATCGATACTAAAGCATATTGTTGAAAACAAAGGCGGAAATGAATTGAAAGTCGTTCAGCGGGATTCCGATGAATAGAACGAATAGATAAGGCAGACATTCCAAGGTGTCTGTCTTTCTTTTAATTACAAATCTTTAGCATCCACATTTAGTTCAATCAAATTGCCATCGGGGTCGGCACAGAATAGTTGGGCGAAACCACTTTTGCTATCCGGCTTTTCTAAAACCTCTATACCGTTTTGCTTTAGCCAGTTTAGAGCCTTATGGTAATCCTCAACTCTAAGAGCGAAGTGACCTTCTCTGCTGCTTAAAGATTTTTCTTGGCGAATGGTCTGAGACGATGGATGGACAATAAGATGAAGCTGTTGATTTCCAATGCCATACCACGCACCAGGAAAATCAAAGTTAGGTCTTTCTATTTCCTCGAGGCATAATATTCTTCCATAAAACTCCTTTGCTCGTTCAAGGTCTGTAACCGTAAGGCTGACGTGGTGCAGCTCTTTATATGTAATCATATTTTCATCTCCTAATCTGAGTGTTTAAACCAGATATTTTTATAGTCTACTTTTCCCCAAGAATTTAACATCATTCCCTGTAAGGAATGGTTATGCACTACCGTTTGTTGAACATGATAAAGGTAAAGTAAGTTAAAATCATTTTTTAATGATTGTTGAATTTTGTTCAGGTATTCCATGCGAATAGCAAGGTCCGTTTCTTTTTTACATAATGAAATATGTTCATTGACGAATTGCCTTTGCTTTTCACCTAAATGATTATGAATAACCCCATTAGAATTCATAAACATCTCGATGATTGAAATATCTTCCTGTTCCCCAAGAACCTCTCCAGCAACAATAAGGTCTGCTTTCATGAATACGTCTCGTTGAGTTAAATCCTTAATAGGTAGGATAACGACTTCGATTTGGATACCCATTTTTTTAAGTTCATTCTGAATCCATTTAGCATTTCGTTCATTCGTCGGCATTTCGTATGTATAGAGGAAAAGGGTCTCCCCGTTATAGGATGAATTTTTTAACAGCTTTACTGCTTTTTCGATATTACTTTCATTTGCAAAATTCACCCGGCTTTGCTCTGGAAAAAAACAGGTAGCTGGTATTCCACTTATGTTCAGCTCTTTTAACATTTTTTTACGATCTATCGCCAAATGAATGGCAGAACGTAGATGTTCATCTTGAAGGGGCCCTTCTTTTCCTAAATGAAAGGTAAGGTAGGTACAGCCTTTCTCCCATTTTTGAATATGAGTATGTGAATCTTTGTTAACGGGAAATTCTCCGAAATAGATATCGTCCTTTTCTAACTGATGGACCATCCGGCTTTCCTCATAATTCGGCCATACCCACATTTCGATTCGATCTAGATGGGGTCTTCCAGCGAAATAATGTTCATTAGCGGTAACGGTTAACATGGATTCATTATTTTCTTCCATTCGAAAAGGTCCAGTCCCAATGGGCAATCGTGCAAAGGGATGTCCAAATTTCCATTCATCCATATCAGAGGGGACGATGGAAAAATTTTCGGAACATAGGAAGTGAATAAATAATACATTTGACTCGCGGAGAATCAATTCAAATGAATATCTTCCAATGATTTTTATTTCCTTTAGAATCATTTTTATATTATCATCGCTTGATTCTTTTAGAATGCGCTCAAAAGTAAAGGCAATATCTTCTGAGGTTAAAGACTTACCATGGTGGAAGCGAATGCCTTTTCGTAAAAAGAATCGCCAACTGGTATAATCCTCATTGGATTCCCAAAAGTACGCGAGCTCAGGTACAATTTGTTTCGTTTTTGAATCATAGGTTACGAGAGTATTAAAAATTTGCTTCACCCAATGAGCCTCCGTGCGGCGATGAACGAAGGTGGGATCTAAGTCTAGTACAGGACGATAAAAAGGAAAACGAAGGACATCCTGTTCATTGTTTAAGTGGAATCCTAGATGACGATACAGCCATTCGGTGAATTCAAATTTAACGAGTTGAATGTGTTCTTCATTAATGAGTTTCCATGCATCGTCTAGTTTCTTTTCTAATGCCAGCTGCTTTGCTTTTTCTAAAATAAAGTCATGAAGCGGTTGTTTAAATGTCAGTTGTGATGGATTTCCACGTCCACGGCCGGGTTGCCAGAGGATCCAATTTTGTTCAGACATCCTGTTTAAAACCAATTGTGTATTCCTACGCGTGCAGTCTAAAATTTCCGTTATGTCATCAATTCGAACGGGATAACTTTCACCTTCAGGGATATGCCGAAAGTGCTTTCTCAATGTGAGATAATATTGTTCTATGTTCATCACTATTTTAGAAAAGGTGAAATTACCTTTTTCTACCTTTCGCTTTTTCTTCTTCTTTTTAAAAAGTATAATTCTCGATATCAATCTGGTAAAGAGGAAAGTGATCTTAATGTTATGGACGGAAAAGCGGAGAGGGGCAGTACTAACGAAAGAGAGGCAACCATCCGTTTGGAAGAATGCAAATTTTGTTATCTTGCTAGTTTCGGGTGCTGTCTTTTCTATTGGAAGTAAAATATATGAGCTTACACTGCCACTCATCCTGTATCAATACACAAGCTCTGCTGTGGTGATGTCCACGATGAGAGGGATAGAGTTTTTGCCGAATTTGCTTTTAGCCATGTTTATTGGGGTTTTAGTGGACCGTGCTCATAAAAAACGCTGGTCACTTTGGGCGATTTTTTTCCAAGTCATTATTTTATTTAGTTTGTTTTTTGCCATAGAGTGGGGTGTTAGTTCAAATCTGCTATTCTATGTTTGCGGCTTTTTATTAATGATGTTTAGTTATGCCTATTTTAATGCAAGAGCAAGCATTGTTAAGTTATCATTGCCAAATGAAATGTTAACCTCCGCCAATGCTTCCTTTAATTTTATCTCTACGCTGATTGGTATTATGGGGCCAACTATAACTGGAATCATTTTAATGTTTTCGAGCTTACACTTAGGATTACTGATAACAGCAGTAGCGTTTGTCTTCGTTTATTTTGTTCTACTGATGTTAAAAACGGATGAATCAGTGTCACGTTCTGTTAAAGAAGGGTTTTGGAAGGAGTTAAAAGAAGGTTGGGTGGAGCTATACCATAACAAGACATTATGGCTGATCACGATAACCGTCATTTTTCTAAATTCAACAGCAGGTATGGTGGATACCACGGTCATCTTTTATGCAAAGGATGTATTAAAGCTTACTGATGCCAAGCTTGGGATGCTATTGTCCTTTGCCGGTGTAGGCGGCCTAATTGGAAGTTTAATAGTAGGCAAAGTGAGAGAAAGGTGGTCAACAGGACCCATTATTGTTGTGACAACTCTTTTGATAGGTCTATCCTATACCCTTTTGGTGTCTAACATTTTTTGGGTAGTGGGTATCGGACTTTTATTAAACGGATTGTTTACAACCATTAGTAGCGTGTGTATCTGGACATACCGCCAAGAATCTACTCCTCAACAATTGATAGGGAGAATAAGTGGAATAACAGGTTCTATTTTTAAACTTGGAATGCCTTTTGCTATCTTCGCGGCAGGCTGGCTATCTGAACTAACCCATCCTGAATATGTTTTCTTAATTGCTCTTGTCGGGAATATCATGATTTTCTTGTTTTGCCGTTTTAGTTTGTTGTGGAATAGGGAATAAATGGTTAAACCTGAAACTTAATCGGCTCGACTTCGTCTAAAGTATGAGGTGAAGAGATCTTGATAACAGTACCATTTGTAATAACGCTAATTCTATCCATCATTCTATGGATTATCTATAGATTGAAAAAGAAGGAGAAAAACGTTAATAGATTTCACGAAATAAAGTGGCTTTTATGGATTCTTTATTTAAATGGGATTTATTTTGTTACATTCGAACCGTTTGAATTTTATGTTCAAAACCTGAATGCTATTCAGCTTTATTTAGTACCTTTTGAACAGATTGTGTTGCAGTTTAGTAGAAATTCCGTTTTAGCTTGGTACTATTTATTAGCTAATATCATCTTGATGGTTCCCCTTGGATTTTTTATTCCTTTTTTGGCAAAAAAGAAAAGAGGTTTACTTCAAACTGTCTTTTTGGGGTTCCTTTTTTCATTCACGATAGAAGTCGTTCAAGCCGTTTTTACGTTTAGAAGTGCAGACATCGATGATTTAATTTTTAACACATTTGGGGTATTCATTGGTTATATATTTTTTAAAATGGTATCACCACTATTGGTTACGGTGAAAAAAAGATACTTACAAGTTTAAAAACAAAACGGTTGCTTTCGAAGAGCAACCGTTTTGTTTTTACTATGAACCTTTTATTCGTATGAACGTTCAAGCTCATCAATTAATGAGCCTACATAAGCAACTGCTTTGCGAATTGAATCAGGTTTTGACATATCTACCCCAGCATGCTGCATTAGTTCAAGCGGCTTCATGGTTCCGCCAGCACGAAGTACATCTAACCAGCGGTCCACAACGGGCTGTCCTTCCTCTTGAATCATTTGCGAAACAGCAGTAGAAGCGGTTAAACCTGCTGAGTAGGTATAAGAATATAATCCCATATAATAATGCGGCTGGCGCATCCAGGTTAAGTTTGCCCCTTCATCCAACTCCACGGTATCTCCCCAGAATTCAGAAAGAACATTACCTTTTACTTCTGAAAGTGTGGTAGCTGTAAGAGCAGCACCATTTTCGGCAAGCTTATACACTCGACGTTGGTATTCGCCTTCAAGAATATGGGTAACAAAGTTATGATAATAGGTTCCTAAAAGCTGTAAAATGATCCAACGGCGCATTTGTTTATCTTCAGTTCCTGCGAAAAGATGATTAGCGAGAAGCATTTCATTCATCGTAGAAGGAGCTTCAACAAAGTACATAGATGGACGAGTGTTCATGATTCTTTGGTTTTTATTAGCTAAATAGAAATGCCCGGCATGACCTAGTTCGTGAGCAAGAGTGAAAACATTACGCATCGTATTTTGCCAAGTAATTAAAATATATGGGTGGGATCCATATGGGCTCGAACAGAAAGCTCCAGTTGATTTACCCACATTATCCGCAAGGTCGACCCATCGTTCAGATAAGGCTTTTTCCATAATCTCGCTGTATTCTGGTCCCATTACTTTAAGTGCCTCAAGAATCAATTTGCTTGCTTCTTCATATGACATGCTAGGGCTGAAATCAGAATCTAACGGTGCTTTTAAATCACAGAAGAGCACTTTATCAAGACCTAAAACGCGTTTCTTTAATTGTGCGTAACGTCTCATATGTGGAGCAAGCTCTTTTGTGATAATGTCTAACTGGTTATTATACATTTCTTCTGTCACCTGCTGCGGGTCTAGTAGCATTTGAGTGACAGAATCATAGTTTCTTAGGCGGGAAAGGGCAACCTGTTTTTTCACTTCTGTTGCATAGGTGGTAGCAAAGGTATTCTTATATTGATTTAATGTATTTTTGAATGATTCGTAAGCTTTTCTGCGTACATAAGTGTCAGGTGAAAATTCGTAACGTGTTTCAAATAGGGAAAAGGAGACTGGCAGTTCATTGCCTTTTTCATCTTCAATAGGTGCGAACTGCATATCTGTTAATTTACTCATTAGGAAAATATTATAAGGTGCATTGTGGACTTCTCCAAGGGCAGCAATCGCTTCTTCTGTTTCAGGAGATAATCTATGCTTTTTGTTTTGAAGCAGCTCTGTTAAATTTTTTCGGAATGGTTCAAGTTTGGATTCTTCCTTTAAATAGGTTTCTACCGTTCCATCAGGCAAAGCTAATACTTCAGAATCAATGAAAGATAAGGCTGCACTCACTTTTGTTCTTAAAGCGGAAAGCTTGGAGGAGTTTGCTTGATTAACAGGGTCAGTTCCATCAGCTGATTGTCTTAAGTTGGCAAAAGTCCAAACTTTAATAAGTTTCATCGAAATTTGTTCTTGGGCAGTTAAGCATTGTAATAAAGTTTTTGCATCAGTATGTAGTTGACCTTTAAACTTGGCGATATCAGTGATATCTTTTTCAATTACTGCCATTTCAGCTTCCCAAGCTTCATCTGAAACGATTAGATCATCAAGATTCCAGGTTAATTCCGTTGGTACTTCAGCACGAGTGAGACGTCTTTCAATCGTTTTTGTCATTGAATTTTCCCCCTTGTTTATAGCTTGCATTTTTCTTTCTTAGCCCAATTCATTTTATGGGACAGGTATGTAAAAAAGACTAAAAGGTTTATATTAATTTTATATTTATTTGAATATTTTGTACAATAAAATATTTCGATTGACTAATTAAATTTTGAGGGGGATGCTTCCTTTACCGAATTAACGCACCGGGGGTCGGACCCCCGGTGCGTTAATTCGGTAAAGTGTGTTTGTTTCTTTTTCGTTTTAGATGATTTTGAAGTAGAGGTCGTAGCCTTCTTCAGGGTTATTTTCGTGGGTGTATTGAATTTTGAAATCTAATGGGTCGATGGTTAAATGATTGTCTTTTGCCCATTGGATCATGGCGCCGAAGGTTTGTGCTATTTCCATGACCGACCCAGTGTGTTTCGTATAAAGATATTGTTGTTCCGGGATATGCACACCTTCGAATCCTTCTGGAATTTCGCTCAAATCTGATACTTCCACACATACGAGTTGAGTGAATTCTTCATTTACTAATTGGAGACAGATATCTAGGATATTAGGAGAAATACGGTTTTTCACTTCTGCTTTTCTTTCTATTACTTCTTTCCATGCTTTGGGCATTTCAACCCCAAGCTCCTGCCAATGAGCAATGACCTTTTTCCCGACAACATTAAACGCTTCTTTCTTTACGATTTGCATGGTTTAGTCCCTACCTTTATTATTGTCAATAAATTCTATCTCTTTTATAATACATGAGAATGTTGCCAAAACCTGACATAATTCAATAGGAAAGAAGAAAATATATGAGTAAAACACAAAGATTTCTAGAGTTAATGGATAGAGTAAAGCAAAAAAGAAGCTTTACTGTTCAGGAATTAGCAGATGAATTTCATGTATCTTATCGTACGATGTGGCGGTATTTACAAGAATTGAGCACACTTGGCATTGCGTTATATTCTGAGCCTGGAAGTAATGGAGGTTATAGAATATTAGAAGAGAAACATTCCGCTCCAATTGAAATCATCTTTAAGCCAAAGACCACTTATGTGGGCTTTACCTTTGATGCTCCATACATAGCCAAGCAAGAAACGGAAATATTAGCTCCTAGACTATGGCTGCAGCTTTTAAGTCGATTAAGTGAAATCAAAAACCTTAAATATCCAATACAAAAAGTGGCTTTGGCAAAGTATCGAAAAGAGGATTTCAGTTACTTTATCACGGTTGAGGTAAATAAAAGGGAAAGTGATAGTGTCCCACCTGGAATGACGGAGATCACTGTCCCAGCTACGACCTATGCGGTGAAGACGCATGTTAAAACATTGGAGCTAGATCAGGTTATACAAACCTATGAGGAAATATATAGGTGGATAAGTAGGAATGGATTTGAAAAGCTAGACCAGGACTATCATTTAGAAGCCTATGGAGAAAAGTTTAGACCGAATGCCCCGCAAACCAATTTTGAAATTTATGTCCCAATCCAAAAGTTCAAATAAAGAGTACGGTGCTTTAATAAATTAACGCGACGGGGGTCTGACCCCCGTCGCGTTAAAGCGTTAATATCCTTTTCGATAGTCGACTAGATTAATGGAAGGGATTTGCCCTTCGTTATACTTTTTAAAGTTTGGAATGAAGATGTCTTCGATGACTCTTTGATTATAGTTTTCGGTTGATCCGGCTGTGTGCGGAGTGATGATGACATTTTCAAGGTCCCATAATGGATGGTCTTCAGAAAGTGGTTCCTTTTCGAAAACATCAAGACCAGCTCCAGCGATTTTGCCTTCTGTTAATGCTTTAATAAGCTCCTCTTCAACTGCAATTTCTCCGCGACCAATATTGATAAAGAAAGAGGAAGGCTTCATCAGGTTGAATTGCTCAGCACCAAATAAATGATGTGTCTCTTTCGTTAATGGCAGAGTTATAACTACATAGTCACATTGGGGTAAGACTTCGTTTAATTTTTCCGTTGTATACATTTCATCAACAAACTCTTCTGCTGCCCCAGAATGGCGGATTCCTAATACCTTCATTCCAAAAGCCTTGGCAATTTTCGCTGTTTCCTTTCCGATCGCTCCAACCCCGATGATTCCAACTGTTTTTCCGTGTAGCTCCAGTTTCAGTCCTGAATGATGCCATGTTTTAGATTGTTGGTTTTTCACGTATGTATGAATTTTTCTTGTTAATGCCAGCATCAGTGCAAAAATCGTTTCGGAGATAGGGAATGCATGTACACCATTAGCACTTGTTAAATGGATACCTTTGGACTCCAATTCAGCTAAGGGCAGATTATTGACGCCTGCACTCCAAGCTTGCAGCCATTTAAGCTTGGAATCAGCTCCAAACCCAAAAGCAGCAATCTCTTTTTTCCACCCGGCAATAATCTCTGCATCCCTTAAATGTTCCTGCCATACTTCCGGTTCTTTTCCGATGATTAACTCCCATCCTTCAGCCACACTTTTTAGGCTATGAACTAAACGTTCTTCTAAGTTTTGTGTAATGACTAACTTCCTTTGCTTCATATTCTTCATCCCTCCAGTATGTTTCGTCTATCTAAATATAATCTTAACAAATATAAAAGCAGAATAAGAGAGACTTTCAATCTTTTTTTGATTGTCTAGCTCCAGCGCCTAGCCCCTCGAGGTCAAATAACCTCTAGAGTAAGAAGTCAAAGTTCAGACTTCTTACTCTAGAGAACATTTGCTTGTCGGGGCTAATCAAGGCGCTTGCGCTTTTCATAGAAGCAAAAAACTTTAATTCAAGAAAATAGAGTAATAGGAATGATATCAGAGTCATCATCATAAATTTTGATGATAGTCAATTATAGAAGGTATAGCAATATTAGAATAATAATTTAGGGACTCTAAATATATGGTGGGCAAATTTTCCACAAACAGGATTCTCACCCTATAAATTTTTCATGTAAAAAGTTTTGTATCCTTGTTGCGCTAATGTATGAAAGACATTGGGGTGCATAGGAAATACCAAAAATTAGAATAACATTATACCAAAAGTTACATTCTTTTAAAAAAATTTACAGTGGTGACAAATTTCGACAGAATTTTCAGAATTATATATGTCATAATAGTCGTAATATTTATTATATTGTAATAATCAGATAATAAAGAATATCGAATTTCAAGGCAGGTGTAAATGTGAGCAAGGATCCTATTCTTAAAATAAGAGATTTAAAGGTTTCATTTTTAGCAGGAAAAAAATATGTTGCTGCTGTAGACGGTGTTAGCTTTGATTTGAAAGACGGAGAAATCCTGGGGATTGTTGGGGAATCCGGAAGTGGTAAAAGTGTTACCTCTTTAACAACAATGGGATTAATTCCAATGCCTCCTGGCAAGGTGGAGAATGGTGAAATCACATTTGATGGTAAAGACTTAACGAATCTATCAGAAAAAGAGTGGCGTAAAATCCGTGGTAATCAAATCTCGATGATTTTCCAAGAGCCGATGACCTCTCTAAATCCATTGTTTACCATTGGCAATCAGTTAGTGGAAGCCATTCGATTACATACTGATTTATCAAAAGCTGAAGCTAAAATTCGCAGCCTGGAATTATTGAAGCTAGTTGGAATTCCAAGAGCAGAAGGGATATTAAAAGAACATCCACACCAGCTATCCGGTGGGATGAGACAAAGGGTCATGATTGCCATGGCTATGGCATGTAATCCTAAGGTCCTTATTGCGGACGAGCCTACAACAGCACTTGATGTAACCATCCAGGCACAGATTTTAGCCTTAATGAAAGATTTAAATAAGAAGACTGACACTTCTATTATTTTAATTACTCATGATTTAGGAGTTGTAGCTGAAATTTGTGAACGTGTCATTGTGATGTACTCAGGTCAAATTGTGGAGCAAGGCGATGTAAGAACCATTCTTAAAAACCCCCAGCATCCATATACAAAAGGCTTGTTAAGATCTGTACCGGATCTTCGTGGAAAAAAAGACCGTCTCTACAGCATCCCAGGCAGTGTACCGGCACCGGGAACAATCCAAAAGGGTTGCCGCTTTGCTGCAAGATGTGAGTCTGCTTTTGGAAAATGCTTTGAGGAATCACCTGAATTACTTCCAATGGACAAGAGTGGACATGAGGTAAGATGTTTCCTACATACAATGAATGAAAGGAGTGACGAGCATGTCGGAGTTACTTCTTGAGGTAAATGGCTTGAAAAAGTACTTCCCGATAACCGGGGGACTTTTTGGGAAAAAGCAAGGTGATGTCAAAGCAGTGGATGATGTATCCTTCTATGTGAGAAAAGGGGAAACATTAGGAATTGTTGGGGAAAGTGGTTGTGGAAAATCCACCACTGGTCGGTTGCTCATGCGTTTAATTGAAGCAAGTGATGGAAAAATCATGTTTGAAGATAAAGAGATTACGAGTATGTCTAAGTCTGAACTTAGAAAAACTCGTCGAGACATCCAAATGGTGTTTCAAGATCCCTATGCATCGCTAAATCCGCGTCACTCGATTGAGCAAATTTTAGAAGAACCTCTTATTGTTCATGGGATAGGAACAAAAGAGGAACGAAAAAAACAAGTAAGAGAAATGCTTGAAGTAGTAGGGTTAAGCAGCTATCACGCCAAACGTTATCCTCATCAATTTAGTGGAGGACAACGGCAGCGAATTGGTATCGCTAAAGCGTTAATGACTAAGCCGAAGTTAATTATTGCGGACGAACCTGTTTCTGCACTCGATGTATCCATTCAAGCTCAAGTATTGAACTTAATGAAGGATATTCAAAAAGAATTTCAGCTTACCTATATCTTTATTGCCCATGATTTAGGTGTTGTTCGTCATATTAGTGATCGCGTTGGTGTGATGTATTTAGGTAGATTAATAGAATTGGCAGACAGTGAGGAGCTTTATGAAAATCCAAAGCATCCCTATACAAAAGCACTATTATCTGCCGTTCCAATTCCTGATCCAGATATTAAAAGGGAAACTATTTTGATTGAAGGAGAGCTTCCAAGCCCAGCGAACCCTCCATCTGGATGTGCCTTCCATACAAGATGCTCAGAGTGTATGGATATTTGTAAAACAACAAGGCCAACTGAGCGCGATTTAAATGGTCATTTTGTTGCATGTCACTTGTACAACGAGTAGCATGCCGCATTGATGATATATAAAAAAGAAATAGGGGGAAAAAATGCATGAAGAAAAATTCTTTCAAAATGCTGTTGATTGCGATTTTAGCAATCAGTATGTTCCTTGTTGGCTGTACAAGCAAAACAAACGAACCTGCAGACAGCAGCAGTAGCAAAGATAATGGTACAGAAGAAAATACAGCACCAGCAAAAGATGTACTTGTGTACGGACGCGGAGGGGATTCTGCTTCTCTTGATCCAATTACAACAACTGAAGGGGAAACCTTCAAGGTAACAGAAAATATTTTTGAAACACTAACTCAGTTTGGTGATTCAGATACTACAGTGAATCCTGGTCTTGCTGAATCATGGGATATCTCTGATGATGCTTTAACTTATACATTCAAGCTTCGTGAGGGTATTAAATTCCATGACGGCACTGACTTTAACGCAGATGCAGTTGTCTTCAACTTCAACCGTTGGATGAATGGGGATGAAGAAAAATTCCCGTACTATACAATGTTTGGTGGTTATGTAAACGATGAAGGTCACGTTATTAAAGAAGTGACAGCTGTTGATGAACATACAGTTCAATTTGTTTTAAAAAGACCACAAGCTCCGTTCTTAAAGAACTTAGCAATGTCTCCATTCGGTATTGCCAGCCCAGCAGCTATCGAAAAGTATGGGGATGAATTCAGAGCAAACCCAGTTGGTACTGGACCATTCAAATTTGTGGAGTGGAAAGCAAATGATACGATCACAATTGAAAAGAACCCAGACTACTGGCAAGCAGGATTACCTAAGCTAAGTAAAGTTATTTTCCGTGTTATTCCTGAAAATACAGCTCGCTTAAATGCTCTTGTTAATGGTGAGATTGATATTATGGATGGATTAAATAACTCTGACGAAGCAGCAGTATTAGGAAATGCTAACCTTCAAGTGCTTGAACGTCCATCTATGAACGTATCGTATATTGGATTAAACAATACGAAAAAACCGTTTGATAACAAGCTAGTACGTCAAGCGATTAACTATGCTATTAATAAGCAAGCGATCATTGATGCTTTCTATGGTGGTAAAGCAGATGCAGCGGTTAACCCAATGCCTCCATCAATCGAAGGTTACAATGATGCAGTTCAACCATATGAATACAATGTAGATAAAGCAAAAGAATTATTAGCTGAAGCAGGATATGCGGATGGATTTGAAATTGATTTCTGGGCACCGCCAATTCCACGTGGATATTTACCAGAAGGAATGAAGGTTGCTGAGGTTGTTCAAGCAGACTTAGCGAAAATCGGTGTGAAGGCTAATATCCAAACAATTGACTGGACTACGTATGTACAAAAAGCGGCAGCTGGTGAATTTAGTGCCTTCATGATGGGTTGGACAGGTGACAATGGAGACCCTGACAACTTCTTATATACCTTACTTGATAAAGATGCTATTGGAAGTAACAATAACGCTTACTATAGCAGTGACGAGTTACATGATATCTTAATTAAAGCTCAAACCATTACTGATCAAGCAGAACGTAATGAGCTTTACAAGCAAGCTCAGGTTATCATTCATGAGGATGCTCCATGGGTTCCGCTTACTCACTCTATTCCATTATTAGCAGCAAGTAAGGATTTAAAGAACTATATTCCGCATCCAACTGGATCTGAATCATTAATCAATGTAGAATTTGCAAATTAATCATTTAAAGCAATGAACCTAATAACAATGTTTGAAAAGGGGAGGGAGCTTTGCCTCCCCTTTTATTAACTAATAGGAGATATAAATATAGGCTTCAATGTTTTGAATAAGGGGTGAAAGCAGTGTTCAATTATACGGTCCGCCGTTTATTTTCATTAATCCCAGTTCTGTTTGGAATGACCCTTGTTGTTTTTGCCATTATTCATGCCATACCAGGAAATCCAGCTCAGGTTATCCTGGGACAAAGAGCTACAGCAGATTCCATTGCTGCATTAACAACACAATTAGGGTTAGACCGACCTTGGTACATACAGTATTTCGATTATTTAGGTTCCCTTTTCCAAGGTGATTTAGGAACTTCCTTACGAACACATGCACCAATCAATCAAGAACTTTGGCCATACCTAGCAGCCACATTTGAATTAACCCTAGCAGCAATGATCATAGCGGTTGTTATCGGTGTAAATGCCGGAATTATTAGTGCGTGGTTTTCAAAATCCTGGTTTGATTATGTGGCGATGGTATTTGCCCTTGTTGGAGTGTCTATGCCGATTTTTTGGCTAGGGCTAATGATGCAATGGGGATTCTCGATTGAGTTAGGTTGGCTACCAACAACGGGAAGAAATGATGTAAGAGATCCAATACAGTCAATTACCAATTTGTATATGATTGATACCTTATTGCAAGGAAGATTTGACCAATTTATTGTCGTTATTAAGCATTTATTATTACCAAGCTTAGCGCTAGCTACGATTCCAATGGCGATTATCGCTAGAATGACCCGAGCAACGATGTTAGAGGTGATGAAGTCCGACTTTATTCGTACAGCTCGTGCAAAAGGATTGGGAATGTTCTGGGTAGTCTACAAGCATTCATTAAAAAATGCCATTATTCCTGTTTTAACCATCATCGGTTTACAGACTGGATTGCTTTTAGGTGGAGCGATATTAACGGAAACGATTTTTGGCTGGCCAGGTGTTGGAAGATATATTTATGATGCGATTAATTTCCGTGATTATCCTGTCATCCAATCTGGTATCTTAATTATCGCCGCGATTTTTGTGCTCATTAACTTAATAGTGGATTTATTATACGTCGTAGTAGATCCGAGAATTAAATACAATAAATAGAAAGGGAGGAATCTAGAGTGGCTGAACTTGCAAAAAATTCGGCAGAGCTAAATTTGCCGAATGTGAAAGAAGAAGAGCTAGTACCTCCATGGAAAGAAGCGTGGCTTTCTTTTACAAAAAATAGACTCGCATTAGCTGGTTTAGTGATTGTGGTCTTTTTTATCGTAGTGGCGATATTTGCTCCAGTCATTGCACCTAGCAGCTTTGATGAGCAGAACTTAGTGGAACGCTTTAAATCTCCATCAAGCGAACATTATTTTGGTACCGATGATTTTGGACGTGATATTTTCTCACGTGTTGTCTATGGAGCAAGAATTTCTTTATGGGTAGGTTTTTTCTCAGTACTAGGATCTGTGATTTTTGGGACCATGTTAGGAATTATCGCAGGATATTATGGTCGCTGGATTGACTCAATTATTTCCAGAGTCTTTGATATTATGCTTGCTTTCCCAAGTATTCTTTTGGCTATTGCGGTAGTTGCGATTCTTGGACCATCCTTAAGAAATGCGTTAATTGCGATTGCAGTCATTAATATTCCAAACTTTGGCCGTCTTGTTCGTTCAAAGGTACTTAGTGTGAAGCAAGAGGAATATATTATGGCAGCCCGAGCTGTCGGTATGAAGGATTCCAGAATACTTTTACGCCATATATTGCCGAATAGTATTTCGCCTGTTATTGTCCAAGCTACCTTAGCGATTGCAACGGCTATTATCGAAGCAGCAGCCCTTGGATTCCTGGGGATGGGGGCTTCAGCTCCAACACCTGAATGGGGTAAAATGCTAGCTGACTCGAAAAATTATATCATGCAAGCACCTTGGACTTTATTCTTTCCAGGGGTAGCCATCATGTTAACGGTTCTTGGCTTTAACTTAATGGGAGATGGACTAAGAGATGTTCTTGATCCAAAAATGAAACAATAAAGAGACTCCAATGTGAGTCTCTTCTTTTGGTGCTTATTTGGAAATAATTTAACCAATTTTGCTGTAGGCTATGAAAATAAGTTGATGGGTAAGGGAATATTTTGCCGAGGGTAGGTAACTTGAATCAATCCTTGATGATAGTGAATCTGAATAAGGTGTGGCTCCGTTGGCTCGGGTAGATGAATGACTCTTTCAAATTCCCCGTAGAATCTTTCTGTATTTATCACCATTTCCTTTGGAAATAACGGTTTAATCATTCCTTTGATTAGTAGATGTGAGTTTGACTGAAGAGAAATATGAATGTCATTAGGCTGAACACCAGGAATTTCAAGAATAAGACATATAGATGAATCGTTTTGATAACAATCCGCCAAAGGGTAATTTCCTCTTTTCTGAAAAAATGTTTCAGGAGGATGGTGGTCAAATATTTTTTTCCAAAAATCATTTCCTTGCAACTTGTTAGACATTTCCAGCCAGTGTCTCATTTTTTCAACGTTCATAGTATCCTCCAAATGATGTAAGGATTATAGCTGATTTGCGATTGGTGCTGATGGATTCGCAATTTGACCTTGGTCACTAATATCCGGGTCAATCATTCCGGAATTAATCTGAGAGGCAGAAGGAGATATATCACCTAAAGAAAAGTTTGTTCCAACAAATTTCATGTTAGAGGTATGACTGTTATGAACAGTTGGTCCAACGTCAACATTGGCATTATTGGTCATACCATTTACCTTGATATTAAAAATATTTATTTGATAGGGCATAATAAACCTCCAAATTACTCGTTTTCAGGGACTGGTACTGGAAGTGGGACTGGATAAGGGGCGCCAGCCGCTGCCGTATCCGTGTTAGCAATAGCCGTTTGATCATTTACATCTGGATCAATATAAGTACTTTCCATTATAGATTCAGTAGGAGAGGTATCACCGTATGATGAATTGATACCCTGTGATTTATTATTAGCTGTATGACTATTATGAGTGGCATCCCCAATCGTGACAGACCCGTTCCCTGATATACTGTTAATTTTTAAATAATATAAATTTACGATGGTTTGCATATTTTCACCCTCATTTAATCTTTAAAGTACTATATGCAAACAAGTGCCCAAGGGTTCATGATGAAGGAGTATTGAAACAACCTAATCAAACAGCTTTTATTAGACACAACCCAAACAGTCAATTTTGGTTTTCGTGAATATATTATAGTAGGAATGGGGGTCCCGATTAGTTCTTTATCGAAGGTTGGAATTTGAAGTCTAGCACATGGTGTTAGATTTTTTTTGTATAAAAATAGCCAGTCAAATTTCCCTTAAAACTTCATCAAATTATATATGTCCTATTTTTACCATATCAATTGTGACAAAACGTTCAAAAAGAAGTGAAAATTTACATGTTCACAGTAAGAAAATTAGTGTTATAATTTCCTTGAGAACAATTATCATTATTAGTTAGTAAAATTAGGAGGCTTTGCCATGAATCTAACAGATTTAAAGCAAGGTGCATCAGCTACCGTTTTTGATCTTACAAAAGTTAGCGATTTAGTAAAGCAACGTTTAATAGATATGGGACTTTTTGAAGGACAGGAAGTTTGTTTGAAATGCACAATGCCTTTTGGTGGTCCAGTGATGGTTGAGGTATGTGGCCAATGCATTAGTTTACGACGCAGAGAAGCAGCAAGTATCGGAGTGAAATAGAATGTCGCAATTTGCTCTATTCGGGAATCCGAATACAGGGAAAACATCATTATTTAATAATTTGACGGGTTCCTATGAATATGTTGGAAACTGGAGTGGAGTAACGGTAGAAAAAAAGGTTGGTAAGCTTCGTCATCACAACGGACAGCTTATAGACCTTCCAGGAGTATATTCATTAAATCCTCTTTCCAAAGATGAGGAAGTCGTAACGGAATTCCTATTAACGGACGAATTTGAAAAAATATTAAATATTGTAGATGCCTCTCAACTAAAGAGAAATCTACAGTTAACGATACAGTTATTAGAATTTGGCAAACCTCTTTTAGTCGGTTTAAATATGATTGATGTTGCTAAGACAAGAGGAATGTCTATAAATGAAAAGAAGCTTGGGGAAGTGCTTGGTGTAAGTATTGTTCCGATTATTGCTCGTTCAGGCAAAGGCTGTGACGTATTAAGTAAGGAACTAACGCTCACTTCAAATAAAGAGATAAAAGCTTCTCATTTCAAAATTGATTACGGCTTTGTAGAGTCTTCAATCGAGCAAGTTATAAAGCTTCTTCCTGATCGCTTGAGCATGAACAAAAGATGGCTTGCGATTCAATTTTTAGAAGGTAATAAACGAGTGGAAGCTTATTTAGATGGTTTAAATATTGATGGAACGGCCCTTTTGCAAATTAAAAAGGACGTAGAAGGAAAATTAGAAAATAGAGGATATAATCCTGCGATTAGACAATATATTTATAATATTCGTGATCAAAAAATCATGGCAATTATAAACGAAGTAACTTCAGTTGCTTCCTTACAAAAGAAAAATGCAACAGAGGTCATCGACCAAATTGTTACAAATAAGTTTCTAGGGTTACCGATTTTTCTATTATTTATGTATGTCATGTTCATGTTAACCTTTGATTGGCTCGGCTCTCCGTTAGCAGATTTATTGGATGCCTTTTTCTCAGGTCCGTTAACCAATATTTTGAAAAGCAGTTTAACGGCCATTGGGGCATCAAGCTTCATACAAGCATTAGTACTAGATGGAATTGTCGCCGGTGTTGGCGGGGTTCTAGTTTTTGTACCACAAATATTTATCATGTTCTTCCTAATCTCATTTTTGGAAGACTCAGGTTACATGGCTAGGGTAGCAATGGTTATGGACCGAGTGATGGAGACAATTGGACTGAATGGGAAAGCCTTTATCCCGATGATTATCGGTTTTGGTTGTAATGTACCAGGGATTATGGCGGCACGTACGATTGAACAACCGAAGGAACGATTATTAACGATTCTTTTGACGCCTTTAATGTCATGTTCGGCGCGTTTACCCGTGTATGCTTTGTTTGTTGAAGCATTCTTTGTGAAACATCAAGCGTTAGTGGTTTTATCATTATATGTTCTTGGTATTGTTGTGGCACTAGTGGTAGCACGAATTTTTTCTTCTTTATTTTTCAAAGAAGAAAGCAGCTTGTTTGTGATTGAACTGCCTCCTTACCGTGTCCCCCAAGCCTTAACACTTTGGAGAAGCACATGGGAGAAGGGTAAAGGATTTATTCGTAAAGCAGGAACGTTTATTTTCGGTGGTTCTGTGTTAATTTGGTTATTAGCTTATGCAGGTCCACATGGATTCAATGTGGAAATGGATGATAGTTTTCTAGCTATGATTGGTGGCTTAATAGCTCCAGTTTTAGCACCATTAGGATTTGGAACTTGGCAAGCAGGTGCTTCTTTATTAACAGGATTTATGGCAAAAGAAGTGGTTGTTTCCACGATGAATATCATTTACCATGTACCTGATACAACTTCCTTACAAGGAATCTTAAGTGAACATTATACAGATCTTTCTGCTTTTAGTTTTATGGCGTTTGTTCTGTTATATGTTCCTTGCTTAGCGACAGTAGCGACCATTAAGAAAGAAACAGGATCGACAAAATGGACTTATTTCTCCATTATTTACGCCTTACTGGTTGCTTATATCATTGCCATTGTTATTTATCAAATTGGTGGACTATTAATCTAGAAAGAAGGCGTGACACATGTTAGTAAATATCATAATTGGTTTAGCTATTTTTGGTTATGCCGGCTGGATGCTGACACGACATATTAAAAAAAGCACACAAGGAAAATGTGCAGCTTGTTCATTAAATAAATCCTGCAACACTTCTTGTTCGATTAATCCTGAAGGTCCAACGACGATTACAAAATAAAAATAACAGACGGACACCTCCTAAGATGGTTTAGGAGGTGTTTTTATTTTTATGGAAACTCATATAAATCACTTGAAAATTCCTTTAATGGACAAAGTTCTCCCACTATAGGTTCGAACTGTCCAATAGAAAGCGTTTATTGGACAAAATGCCTTTGTAAAGAGTAGGAACTGTCCAATAGGAGAGCTCTAATGGACAAAACGATTCGGTAAAGAGTAGGAACTGTCCAATAGGAGGGCTCTAATGGACAAAACGTCTCGGTAAAGAGTAGGAATTGTCCAATAGGAGGGCTCTAATGGACAAAACGTCTCGGTAAAGAGTAGGAACTGTCCAATAGAAAGGCTCTAATGGACAAAGCGCCACTGAAAAGAATAAGAAATGTCCAATAGGAGGGTTCTAATGGACAAGACACCTCTGAAAAGAGTAGGAACTGTCCAATATAAATAATTCAATTAGAATTTCCAAACTGGTATTTTTAAAAAGTTTCCAAATACCTCTTGACTAGTAAAAAAATACCAGTTATTATATCGATGTACGATATATCATATGACGTAATATCGGAGCTCGACGTATCAGATGCCGATATAAAAATAGGAGGGTTATCATGAAGAATACAGCTACTGAAAAATATCTCCCCCTTACACATACAACCTATTACATATTAATATCACTTGTGACCCCCTTACACGGATATGGAATTATGCAAAAGGTAGAGGAAATGAGTACAGGAGAAGTAAAACTTGGACCTGGGACATTGTATGGTGCATTAAGTAAATTAGAAAAACAGGGATTAATCGTCAAAACGGATGAGGATGAAGAGAGAAGAAAATGTTACGTACTTACCAATATAGGAAAACAAGTCGTAAAGCTTGAATGGGAACGTTTAAACACTCTTGTGGAAGTTAGTAAAAATATAGTAGCCGATATAGAGGTGGATCAATAATGGTAACAACGAAAAAGGTTTGGAAAATTTTCTTCGCTTGGCAAGACAACAAAGAGGAAGAATGGTTACAAGAAATGACACAAAAAGGCTGGGCTTTAAAGAAATCTAGGTTTGTATATACGTTTGAAAAAATAGAGCCAAGCAACTATGTCTATAAACTAGATTACAAGACAACAAGTAATAAAGATTTAGAAGAATATAAAGCCATTTTTGAAGATGCAGGCTGGGAGCATGTCACTCAATTTGGCAGCTGGCACTATTTTCGGACAAAAGCTAGTAATGCTGAAACACCGGACATTTATTCAGATAACGAATCGAAGATACAAAAATATAAAGGGTTAATGCATAGCCTGCTTGTGGGATTATTGGCAATGTTGGTCCTTTCACTTAATTTCTTTTTTAATCAAACAGGGGATTACACCATTTTAATAAAAGGGTTCTATATTGGAATACTTGCCCTGCTGGTTTGGGGAATTTGGAGGGTGCAACAAAAAATAAATCTATTAAAAGATAATAGGTGATACTAAATAATCGTTATGAGCATTATCATTCTGGTAAAGGTGAAGGAAAATCTTGAACAGGTTGAGTTAGCCAGTTAAAAAACAAGGTGTCATTTCTCAGTTTGTGAAGGAGATACGACACCTTGTTTTTATGATATTTTTTATAAAAAAAATTTCCAAATCACACTAAGAAAAAATCCTAAACCTGCAAAAAATACTCCAAGGCATGCCAGACTCGCAGGTGTTCCCCATTGGATATCCTTCATTTCAACCCCTCCTAACTATTAACCTAATTATAACCTTATCTAGGAAAAATGTCCTATTTATATTCAGAATATTAGAATAAAGAGTATGTAATAGCAATAGAATTCTACATATTAAATGTATTATTTGGTTTTTTTCGAGTGTAGGGGTACAATTTAGAACGTGGTATTAATGGAATTTATTATTGGTGGTGAAAGTTTTGATTGCAAAGACAGAAGAGCATATCAATGGTTTAAAGGAAATAGGGAAAATTGTGGCACAAATCCGAGATGAATTAGTCCAAAGAACGAAACCAGGAGTGACAACGAAGGAACTTGATGATATAGCAGGAGATCTTTTTGAAAAGGCGGGAGCTGTTTCTGCACCGAAAGGTATCTATGATTTCCCTGGATTCACTTGTATTAGTGTGAATGAAGAGGTGGCTCATGGAATTCCAGGAAGCCGTGTGATTCAAGAAGGAGATCTTGTAAATATAGATGTATCAGGTTCAAAAAATGGTTATTTTGCTGATACAGGTGTTTCCTTTGTAGTTGGTGAAGGGGATCCGATTTTATCGAAAATTTGTGAGGTTGCCAAAGAGGCATTTGAAGAAGGATTGAAAAAAATTAAGCCGGGCTCAAAAAAGAGTGGAATTGGGAAGGCTGTTATGCACACAGCTAAAAAACATGGGTTAACCGTCATCACGAACCTTACAGGACATGGTATAGGCCGTTCGATTCATGAAGCCCCTGACCATATTTATAATTATCATGAGCCATGGGATGATGAGCTGTTAAAGGACGGAATGGTGATAGCCTTTGAACCATTTATCTCAACGAAGGAAGAAGAAGTTTTCGAGATGGAGGATGGCTGGACTTTTGCAACAGAGGAAAGCTTTGTCGCCCAGTATGAGCATACACTCATTATTACAAAAAATGGTCCAGTTATCTTAACTTTATAATACAGCGGAAAAGAGCCTTATCAAAAGGCTCTTTTCTCATGATTTTGCATGTAAAATGTTTTCTTCAAAATATTTACCCCAATCAGGCTGTCTTCCATCGATATCCTTAAACTTGTATTCTCTAGATAATTCCCATGAGCTTAATGCCTTCCCTGTTTTTGTATGGACATTTGGGTCTGTTGCCAATGCCACGATTGCTTTCCCTAAAAAGTAAGGAGTCTCTGATGCGATAAAATGTGGTTCAATCTTAGCTGCATCCTGCCAATTTTCTTCTTTTACCCCAAAGTGATCCAACATCGCTTCAGATCGAAGGAATCCAGGACTCACAGCAACTGCGGTGATATTATAGTTGGATAAATCTTGTGACATTGCTTGAGCCAAATGTATGCCAGATATTTTTGCTAAACTATAAAAAAGATTTCCTCGATACTGATAGTCAACCCCATCCGTTATCTCAATCACAAGACCTTGATTATTTTTAACCATCAAAGGAACCCCGAAATGACTAGTGATGATATGAGAGTGAACTGCTTGATTTTGCATTTGAAGCCCATTTTGAAGATTATGTTCCCAAAAAGGGGTATTCCATTCTGTAAGTGGATCTCCACCCCACACATCATTAACTAATATATCTAGCTTTCCCTGTTCTTTTTCAATCTGTTTGAAAAGGGTCCTTACCTCATCCACATTTGTATGGTCGACTTTAACGGCAATGCCTGTTCCGCCATATTGATTAACAAGCTCTGCTGTTTCTTCAATAGTCTCCGTTCTTCCCATTGATGAGAGGCTGCCTTTTGTACTTCTGCCTGTTACGTATACGGTAGCTCCAGCTTCGCCAAGCATGGCTGCAATCGCACGTCCTGCCCCCCGTGTAGCTCCAGCCACTAACGCAACTTTACCTTTTAGGTTTTTCATCATAATGCCCTCCTTTTTCTTCACTATAACTTACTATATACTTTAAATAAGACATCTTTTGTCATATATAAAAAATAATAAGGAATGAAAAAATGAGAGCGGATCGTTTAATTAATATAATGACCCTTTTACAAAATAGGGGGAAAATGACCTCCAAAGAATTAGCAACTGAATTAGATGTTTCTGAAAGAACGATCAATCGAGATATGGAAGCATTAAGTGCCTCGGGTATACCTGTTATTTCTGATAGAGGAAAAGAGGGTGGCTGGAGGCTAATGGATAACTTTCGAAGCAGATTAACCGGATTGAAACTGGAGGAAATAAAAACATTATTTCTTTCGCCATTTGCCGATTATCTGAAGGACTTAGGAATTGAACCGAATCAGTCCATTGATACAAGACATAAACTACTTGCGACAATACCAAGTCATTACCAGCATGAAGCAAAAATGGTATGGGAAAGGATTTATATCGATACCGGTAACTGGCGACAAACAAAGGAGAAACTAGTCTGTTTTCAAACAGCGCAACAGGCTGTTTTTGAAAATAGAAAACTAAAAATAGTTTATGGACAGTCTGAAGAAAATGCAGAAGAACGTATGATTGAACCTTTAGGCTTAGTTGTTCAAAGCAATAAATGGTATTTAGTAGCTTTGAAGAACGGAGAATTCCGAAATTATCGGCTATCCCGAATATATTCTGCTTCTTTAGAGGAGGGTCAATTTGAACGACCAGAATCATTTGATTTAGCAGAGTACTGGAACCAATCTAAATCGGCCTTTATTCAAAACCTTCCCAGCTATGTAGTAGAGGTGGAGGTAAGTCCTGAAGATTTTAGTAGGATAAACTTTACCGGTAAATTTATTAAAGTAATCAAGACTGAATCCCCAACCGCAGGTCATTGGATACCAGCAACACTTAACTTTCATTCCGAACAGGAAGCCGTTGAGTATATTTTAGGCTTTTCCAAAAATATTAGGATTGTTGAGCCCCAAACGCTTATAGAAAAAGTGGTTCAAGGTGCGAAGGATGTTTTGGAATTTTATCAAAGTAAGTAGGTGATTTTTGAATTCAAAGAATGATGGAGAGCAAAATAACTCGGTAAAGAGGATAAAGTGGTCTTGAAACGGTAAAATACACCCTGGTTTATGAATAACCAGGGTGTTATGAATATATAACTATTTTATCTAAAAAATGGATGGCAGCAAGGATTTATTGGCATACAACAATGGTGATGCATAGGTGCCATGCATGGATTACACATTGGCATCATCATTGGCATTGGTGGACAACATGGCTCCATCATATAGCAGCAATCCTGCTGATATGGATATGGTGGGCATGTTTCGTATACTTGAGGTGCAACATATGGCTGTGGTGCCATATTAGGTTGTGCTACTGGCATGGGTTGAGGTGCCATAACTGCTGGACTTACATAGGGCTTTTTTTCCATTTATTATCTCTCCTCTGAATGATTTACTTCGAGATAGTGTATGTGTCTAGTTTTAAGAGTGCATAGACATATCCCCAATTTTTCCATTATTTATAGGCAATAAATAGATCATGATTTATGAAGTGCTTAGAGTTAGGGAAAACTGAAATCATTCATGAAACATAGGGGTGATAGGATGCATATTGAGGGTAATATTATAGCGGGGGAATTTGATCCTGAACGTAATGAATTTTCTTTACAAAGGGTTAAGCATTTTTATACGGAGTCGACCATAAAAGAAACTCAATTAGAAAGTCTATACCAATATTTAAAGAAACATGAAAATGAACAGGATGGACAAATTATTACACTTTATGACCAAATGCCTTTGCGGTTAACCCAGAGCGAAGTGAAGCAATTAATTATGGATTTGCAGAGAATTTATCCATTTTATCATTAGATGAAAAAGTGCCAACGACTTAAGTCTATGGCACTTTTTTTAGGAAAGATGGTTAGTTTGAACTTTAGGTAAAAGGGCGCTAAAAAATCCAGCTGCTATGAGTAGGATAATGGCAAAAAGAAAGGAGATTTGATAGCTATCTGTTTGGTCGAATAAGACACCAGGCAGATAGGAACCTAATGCTGATCCAAGCTGATGGCTCATAAACAGCCAGCCGGTAAGTAAGCCAACCGATTGTCCCTTATAATAATCAGAAAGTAGCTTAGGACAAACGACAAAGATTAATAGACTCCCTAAAATTAAAACAGTCCACTTCCACCCAAACGCTTCGATTAAAAAGATAGAGCTGGGAACCAAGACCATTTGTCCTGCACCAAACCCTGCTTCTACTAATCCCAGTGCTAAGCCTTGCTTCTTGGAAAACCATTTTGACACGGTTACAGATGCTGTAACTCCGGATGCAGCCCCAAATCCAATCGATGCCACCAATCCGTACAAAACAAATAGCTGCCAGATCGATGTGACAAAGAAGCTTAATAAGGTGGCTGCACCGACCGTTAAGGTCCCTAAGACGAAAATTTTTCTGACACCAAAATGATCGATCCATTTCCCAACAAGCGGCTGTGATACGGCAAACACAATAAAACTAAGAAATGAAATAGCAGAAATGGTGCCTCTATTCGTTGAGAAGTACGCCTCCCATGAACTCATAAAGGCTCCAAAAGAGAAACGAACCCCTTGAGCAGCTAAACCCCTAAGAAAGAAACAGCTAAAATGACCCATGCGTAATGTACCTTCTTGCTCAACGTTGTTCCCCCTAATGCTTCTAACCAATTTTTTATTTTTACCATATCTTAATTGCGGGAACTTGTACAAAATTTTGATTCTTCACGATGAAGTCAATAAGCATAAAAAAAATCGCCCATTATAAGGACGATTTCATCTTCCCCATTTTAGAAACATCGTCAATGTACAGCATTGAGTACCTTGAGCTTCCGCATGGATGGTTAATAATAAACCTGAGGGAGTGTAGGTTGTTGTGATAGGTGTACTACTTCCTATCGACTTAACTAAACGGTCCACTTCTCGTTGATTCCCCATCTGAGCAGCAGTCATTAATCTTCGGGCAAATTCAGGTTCCGCCAGTTTTTTAAGTATTCTAATGGACTCGTTAGCGATTTTTTGAAAGGCGGTTACTGAATGACTAAGGATGGATATATCGACAGGAGGATATTGGGGGTGACGATACATTCCATATGGAGGATAGGCATTATAATAGGCTCCACCATACATCATAAAAACCTCCCCTATTTTTCAATAGTTATGTTTATGCTTGGAGGCCTATGATGGTGAATGCAGCTACTTTTTCTTATAGCTTGAAACTTCCCAAGAATTATATCGTCAAAATAGTAGGGGGGATGACTGGGTGAAAAAGCTTTTAGTTGGCTTTTTGTTCATATTGGCTATTATTTTAAATGCATGTTCTTTTGAAAAAATAGATCAAATACAAGTGTACGAGATGGAAAGCTTTTCAAAAGTAAAAGCGAATTCATTCATAAAGATTGAGGATAAAACAGAAATCAATCAAATTCGAAATGCGATTGCTAGTGCTAAAAAGCAGCCGGGTATAGTCGATATGGCCGATCCCGAATTTAAAATTGTAATGGGAAAAAACTCATACTATCTGTGGATTAGTAAGGATTCTGGGACGATTATGAATCTTAATGATACCTACACCATTTATTCACTCACTAAGTTCTCCGCTAAGAGGGTAGGTAAGATTTTAAATGAAGAATGATCGTCAAATGGTGACGATCTTTCTTATAGCTCTGTTATTATTCATTGTTGATTTTTGTGTAGGTGTGAGAATCAATAGGCGGAGAAATTCCGGCTAATGTATATAGAGGAAGCTAAAGAAGCAGATATAAGCGGAGAAATTCCTATTAACGGCTCTAAATACGACAGAAACCCAAAGATTTGGATGGGATAACCGGAAAAACTCCCCCTATTTTTAAGGAAATATGGGTATTTCCCAAAACAAACGGAATTTTTCCGTTTATTTTTCAAATACATTGAAATCAACATTCAGTTATAACAGAGCCTTTTTATAAAAGCTTGTCAGGTTTTCTCACAAATCTCTTGTAACCAATATTTTTATTTTATATAGTTAGGTCCATCTGAATAGAATGGAAGTGGATTTGACCAATGATGATAAAGGAACTAAATTCAGTTGATACATATATGGATAATCTTGTAGAACTTTTAGTTTTAACAGTGGAAGAAGGTGCTTCGATTGGCTTCTTGCCTCCGATGTTAGAAACAGAAGCAAAGGAATATTGGGAATCGGTTTTAAAGCCAGAAGTGAATTTATATGTGGCGATGATGAATGATAAAATCGTTGGAAGCATCCAGCTGCATTTATGTCCAAAGCCGAATGGGAAACATCGAGCGGAAATCGCAAAATTAATGACCCATCCCCATTTTCGGCGTAAGGGAATTGCCCGATTATTAATGGAAAAAGCAGAAGAAAGAGCTAAGAATGAAGGCTGTTCATTAGTAGTATTAGATACAAGAGAGGGAGATGAATCTAATTTTCTTTATGCATCACTTGGGTATTACGAAGCGGGGAAGATCCCTTACTATGCCATGTCGGCAAATGGTGAGCTGCATTCAACGGTGTTTTATTATAAGGCTCTTTTCTAAAACTATGTTGCTTTTTTAATTAATTAAATTATCAGGGTAGAACGATAAAACTCGTATAAAAATCAAGAAAAGAGCTGCTCACTGTTTAAGGAAAGATGTAAAAATCCGGCTTTTGGGATTTTTACCAAAACCACAATTTATACGAAAAGGTCCTATTATAAAGTTCTGCTTTAAAAAGAGGAAAATTCTTTAGAATGTGGAATTATGATACAACGATTTCAAGATGAGGTGTCAAAATGAATCCACTTTTATTAGATTTTCCAGAACAGTTTGAATCCGAACGATTAATTATTCGAGCACCAAGACCAGGAGATGGAGAAGCTGTCTATCAGGCGATTTTGGCTTCACTTGAAGAATTAAAGCCGTGGATGCCTTTTGCCCATAAAGAGCAAAACGTTCAGGATGTAGAAAGTAATATTCGAGAAGCCTATTGTCATTTTCTAAGTAGAAAAGATTTAAGATTACTAGTCTTTTTAAAAGAAACAGGGGAGCTAGTAGCTTCGTCTGGATTACATCGAATTAATTGGGATATTCCGAAGTTTGAAATTGGCTATTGGATTGATACGCGATTCAGCGGCAAAGGGTACATAACGGAGGCGGTTCAAGCGATTGCTCAGTTTGCTTTTCAAGAACTAAACGCTCGTCGTGTAGAAATTCGCTGTGATTCAAAGAATCTAAGAAGTCGGGCAGTAGCAGAAAGAGCAGGCTTTAGGTTGGAAGGTATCCTAAAAAACGAAGATGTATCCGTAGATCGAAAGGAATTAAGAGACACCTGTGTATATGCAAAGATTAAATAGTAACTAAAAAGACAGATTTACCGTCTACTCCTTATAAAGATAGGGGGAATACCCATGCGGAGAAGAGGTTTTGTTAAATTTATTGTGGTACTTCTCGTTCCCATATTGATGTATAGTATCGATTACGGATTGGTAAGTGCTCAAAAACGACCGCTATTTGTCATTAAAACCGCCATGTATAAAGACGGGGGAACGAAGCTTTATCAAGGACTTGGCTATAAGGTGATCGATTATAACAAGTTAGAAGGAAGACAAGATATCGTATTTCAATCATTCTTTTTAAATATTGGGAAACCTGATTAAGGCGGGAGGAGTGTCAGACATAGATAGACGATGTCTGGCATTTTTTTTATGGATAAAATTTGTCCTTACTTTTAACGAAAAAGGCTGTAAAATAATAATTAGGTAAGTCTTACTTACATATTGAACGGTTCATCTTGTCGTGAAAGGAGCGTATCCATGTTTGAACTGTTAATTACTATGCTGGAACGACTAGGCATTATCGTCACGATTGCCTTGATACTAACAAGGTTTCGTTTTTTTAGAGATATGATTTACCGGGAGAGCCTAAACCGACGACAACAGTATAAGGCTATTCTGTTTTTTGGATTCTTTGGCATTATTGGAACGTATACGGGACTCGCTTTTAATACCGATACACAGGAATATAACCGCTGGGCCGCTGATTTAGCATCAGATGAAGCGATTGCAAACTCACGTGTGATTGGAGTGGTATTGGCAGGTCTTCTTGGTGGTTATAAAGTCGGCATAGGGGCAGGCCTTATTGCCGGTATTCATCGCTTTACTTTAGGTGGCTTTACGGCTGTTGCTTGTGGTACAGCCACTATTATTGCCGGGATTCTGGCGGGATTTTTTCATCGAAAAAATAAACATGCTACCTTATCGTCTGTCTTTTTAATCGGGGCAACAGCTGAAACCATTCAAATGCTGATTATTCTTTTACTAGCACATCCATTTCAAAAAGCGGCGACATTGGTTTCGATGATTGGTTTGCCCATGATCATTGCAAATGGACTTGGTTCCGCTCTATTTCTCTTAATTATTAGGATGGTTGTAAATGAGGAAGAGAAAGCGGGTGCGTTCCAGGCTCAGAAAACGTTGCGTATTGCCGATCAGACGCTCGCCTTTTTAAGGAATGGAATGAATAATGAAACGGCATTAGCTGTTTGTAAAATTTTACATAAAGAGATACAAACAAAGGCCGTTGCAATGACGAATTTGACCGATATTTTAGCACATGTAGGGCGTGGAGATGACCATCACCAAGCAAATAGTCCGATTCAAACACAAGTGACAAGGGATGTTATCCGCTATGGAAATATGGTTGTTGCGAATGACGAGACTCTTCATTGTCAATTTGAGGATTGCCCACTTGGAGCGGCAGTGATTGCCCCGTTAAAGCATCGAGGTGAGACAATTGGAACACTCAAATTTTACTTCAACTCTGAAAAAGAAATTACCAATCTAGCGATGGAACTGATTTCTGGACTGAGCATTTTACTGAGTAATCAGCTTGAACTAGCAGAGGCAGACAAAGCCTATCAGCTGGCAAAGGAAGCGGAAATAAAAGCACTCCAAGCACAAATCAGACCTCACTTTTTATTCAATACACTGAATACTATAGTTTCGCTTATTCGGATAGATCCAGCTAAAGCGCGGGTTTTACTAGTTTCCTTGTCCCATTTTTTACGACAAAACTTAACGGCGACGACTGTGAGCATGACAACCTTAGAACAAGAGCTTAGACATATGAAAGCCTATCTAGCGATTGAAGAAGCTCGGTTTGTCGATAAGTTAAAAGTGGTATATGACATTGATGACGAAACTCTTTTTGAAAAAATACCACCACTAACACTGCAGCCAATTGTCGAAAATGCCATTAAACATGGCATAAAAGAAAAAGTAAACGACTGTTTGATAAAGATAACGGTTAAAAAACAAGGGAATGTTACGGTTGTAAAGGTGGAGGATAACGGACAAGGAATGAGTAAAGAGAGAGTGAAGTTGATTGGCAAAGAGACGATTCACTCTGAGGAAGGATCGGGACTTGCGCTTTACAATATTAATAGAAGGCTAACGATGATGTTTGGGGACGAAGCAGCATTACAAATTAAAAGTGAGCTACATAAGGGTACAGAGATTAGTTTTTTATTAGCTTAATGTGAGGGGGAAGTCACCGTGGAAAAAATAAGGGCCATGATAGCAGATGATGAACTTTATAATCGGGATGAGTTAAAGCATTTATTGGATGCCTATCCAACGATTCAGGTTGTGGGTGAAGCAGAGTCAGGTGAAGCAGCTATTATGAAAGCCATCCAGCTTCAGCCCGATGTGATTTTCCTAGATGTCGAAATGCCGAAAATGAACGGAATGGAAGTGGCAAAATCCATATTAGAGCTGAAAAAAGTACCACTGATTATTTTTGCAACGGCTTATCCGCAATTTGCAGCAGAAGCTTTTCGTTACGAAGCGATTGATTATTTATTAAAGCCATATGACGAAGAGCAGCTTCAACAAACAATTCAGCGAATTGAAAAGCAATTAGGATCACCTAGGACTAGTGATGGGAATCGTCCAGCCGGAAAGCTAGCGGTAGAAGAAGACGGAGAAATTTTGTATATTGAACCTAATGAAATCCTTTATGTATCAAGGGATGATAAATTTTCAAGGATCATAACCCGAACAAAAACGTACGAGACGAAAACTCCTTTAAAGGATCTCGAAAGCCGGCTAAAACCGTTCTCCTTTTTTCGAATTCATAAAAGTTATCTAGTAAACTTGTTATACGTCACCCGTTTGACTCCTTGGTTCAATGGGGCTTATCAGCTTGAAATCGAAGGGCGAACAGAACTCTTATCTGTCAGCCGTAACTATGTAAAAGCCTTGAGAGTAAGGTTGGAGTTGTAAGGAGTTTTGCATGGAAAGAGCACCTGGGTGGGTGCTTTTTTAATTGTGGTGGATAGAAAGTTGTTACAGGGTTCCGAGCGTTCATGTCTAATTTTAATAATGATGAGCATAAGTTTTGAAATCCCGAGCATATATTTTTAAACTTGAGCAATTTTCTTGAAAAGTCGAGCATATTTTTAAACTCGAGCATTTCCCTTGAGAAGTCGAGCATATATTTTTAAACTCGAGCATTTCCCTTGAGAAGTCGAGCATATTTTTAAACTTGAGCATTTCCCTTGAGAAGTCGAGCATATATTTTTAAACTCGAGCATTTCCCTTGAGAAGTCGAGCATATATTTTTAAACTCGAGCATTTCTCTTGAAAAGTCGAGCATATATTTTTAAACTCGAGCATTTCTCTCTGAAAGTCGAGCATAAAATTAAAAGGACAAGCATATCCCTAAATTCTCGAGCATATCTCCAAAAGATTTCCCTACAAATTGATATTTTTTAGATTGGATACGGATAGAAATATAATATTTAAATGGAATTTCTCCACTTATTTAAATAATTTATAAGAATTAACCAAAATGAGAACCATTTAATCTACTTTTTTATTAAAGGTAAACTCTACATACTCAGTCACCCCTAAATATGTAATTTTCAGAAAACTAATCTCTGCTCATGCATCTTAATCTTCCAAAGTTACACGTTAAACCGCATATTCTACATCTTAACCACACTTTGGACATAATCCTCTATATCAATCTTATAATTTATGTAAGCGTATACAATTCAAAAAGGAGGATAATAGATGATTACTTTTCTTGCCTGTATTGCACTTTTAATTGTTGGTTATTTTACGTATGGCAAATTTGTAGAAAAAGTATTCGGGGTGAAGGAACAAAGAACAACTCCAGCTTATGTTAATCAAGACGGAGTTGACTATTTACCAATGAATACAAAAAAGAACTCTTTGATTCAATTATTGAATATTGCCGGGGTTGGACCGATATTTGGACCGATTATGGGGGCTCTCTATGGACCGGTAGCATTCGTATGGATCGTGCTTGGCTGTATATTTGCAGGTGCGGTACATGATTATTTAACAGGAATGATTTCGATTCGTAATCGCGGGGCGCACTTACCTGAGTTAGCGGGTAAATTTTTAGGAAAGTTCATGAAGCACGTGGTTAATGCATTTGCTGTGCTCCTGCTGTTATTAGTGGGTACGGTTTTCGTAACAGCTCCAGCTGGTTTACTCTATAACTTAATGAATGGCTGGGCAGCTATGGGACTTATTATTGCAGCTATCTTTGTTTACTATATTTTAGCGACATTACTGCCCATTGATAAAATTATCGGACGCTTTTATCCGATTTTTGGTGCTTTACTATTAATCAGTGCTATTGGAGTTGGTGGTGGATTGGTGATAACAGGTGCACCGATTCCAGAGTTATCTTTTAAAAACTTCCATCCAGATAACTTACCAATTTTTCCATTATTATTCTTAACGATTTCTTGCGGAGCCTTATCAGGATTCCATGCGACTCAAACACCAATTATTTCTCGTACCACACAAAATGAGAAACAAGGACGTTTCATTTTTTACGGAATGATGATAGCAGAAGGGATCATTGCCATGATCTGGGCAGCTGCTGCCATGAGTTTATTCGATGGTTATACTGGTTTAAATGATTTCTTAGCTAATGGCGGTCCTGCGGGAGTAGTAGCGGAAGCTTCTAAATTAATGTTAGGTGCTATTGGTGGTACTCTTGCTGTTCTAGGAGTAATTATTTTACCTATCACTTCTGGAGACACAGCATTCAGAAGTGCCCGTATGATTATTGCGGATTATTTCAACATTGCACAAAAGAAATTAACAAGCCGTTTATGGATTGCACTTCCTTTATTCGTGCTTTCCTTTGCTCTAACTAAAATTGATTTTAACCTTCTATGGAGATACTTCTCTTGGGCGAACCAATCAACTGCGGTAATTGCGCTTTGGGTTGGTGCAATGTACCTGTTTATCGCAAAGAAAAACTATTGGATTGCGATGATTCCAGGTATCTTTATGACGATGGCTACCATGACTTATATATTAAACGCGACAATTGGTTTCAATTTACCGTTAAACGTGTCTTATGTTGTTGGCGCTATTGTGACAGCGGCCATTATCGCGATCTTCTTTAAGGCAGCTGTTAAGGCGCGTGCCAATAATCTTCCGCTTGAAGAAGATATTTCGAATTGGAATAAGGTAGCGTAATGGGTTGCTGCAGTCCTGATTATCGGAAAACGGTAAAGGAACAAGAGGACCGGGTCAATCAAAAAGCTAAGAGGGAAACACTCCCCTTATTCGGTAAAATAGCTATGATAATGGTTGTTATTGGAGGCATAATTGTTGCTTACCTAACCTATTAAAACAGGAAAAGTGCACGCACCTGAGCGTGCACTTTTAACATGGAGCTATGAAAGGGAGGGAAACAGGGATGAAGATATTAGTGGTTGGAGCAGGAGCTATTGGGGGATATTTCGGAGGACGCTTATTGGAAAAGGGCGAAGACGTGACGTTTTTAGTACGGGAAAATAGGAAACGACAACTGGAACAAAACGGTTTAGTCATTGAGAGTGTCCATGGTGATATGACGTTGAAGCCTAAATGTATTATAAGTGGGGAAAGGGCTGAAGCCTTTGATGTTGTTCTGATTTCCACAAAAGCTTATCAATTGAGTGGAGCAATCGAAAGTGTTCGGCCATATGTTAGTGAACATACGATGATTCTTCCTTTATTAAATGGAATGGCCCATATGCCTATCTTGAATAAGGAATTTGGAGAACAACGTGTGTTAGGGGGATTGTGCTTTATTGAAACAACACTGGATTCGGAAGGAAGAGTTATTCAAACGAGTCCGATAAATGAATTGGTTTTTGGAGAACAGTCAGGTGAGACAACGGATCGGGTTTTGAAGTTGCAGGATGTTTTTTCTGGAACGAAAGCAACCTTTAGACTTTCTGATAATATTGATCAGGATATGTGGCATAAATACTTGTTCATAACGACGTTAAGTGGAGTGACCTCCTTATTTCGCTCACCTATTGGTCCAATTCGTGAGCAGCTGTACGGGTTACAAACGATTCAAAAGGTTCTAGGAGAAACGGTTGATATCATGCGTGCGCTTGGAGTGCCATTGGCTAACGGAATAGAAGCTGCACAACTAAATAGAGTTAATGAAATTGGCTATGCAATGAAGTCATCTTTGCAAAGAGATATGGAAAAACAAATGCCTGTTGAAGGAGACCATTTCTTTGGCTATTTATTAGAGAAGGCCAAAGAAAAAGAGATAGAGGCGCCTGCACTATCAGCCGTTTATGCTAATTTAAGAATATATGAAAATCAATTACCGCATTAACGCACCGGGGGTCAGACCCCCGGTGCGTTAATGCGGTAAAGTGCCGTTTAGGCTGCAGCTTGTTTGAGGCTTATTTTGCTCCAGTCTTTTTTGTAAAAGCGTACTAATAGTGTTATGCCGAATAGGGCAAGGTAGGTGTAAAGGGCCAGCCATGCTCCGTAGCTAGAAAGCTTAAGGATGAACACCATCACATACGTCAATGGAATGAAGAATCCCCAAGCTAACACAAGAGAGGTGCGCAGCAGGAAAGTGGTATCACCAATCCCGCGAAGACCGCCTCCATAAAAATTAAAGAAACCATCAAAAAGCTGAAGAAATGCAGAAATCATAATCAGTTTAGCGGTTAGTTCGAACACCAGCGGATCATCTGTATAGATTTTTGCTATGGATTCAGCAAAGAAAAATTCTACTGTACCTAATACTAATAAGAAAATACTACCCATAATGGCTGTCTCTGTACCCATTTTTCTTGCTTGAAACGATTTCTCTCTGCCGATTTCTTGACCAACCAAAATCGTGGCAGTCGAACCGAATGCACCTGCTGGCATAAACCCAAAGCTCATGATGCTGAGTGCAATTTCATTCGCTGCAAGTGCATGAGTGCCAAGTCGGGTAACAAATGCCGTGAAAACAAACATGGCCATACTTTTAGAGAATTCCTGTGTTCCAAGCTTTAAGCTTTCCCTTAGCATCAATTTGGACTCAATGAAATCTAACACAGGTTTGGCAACAAGATGAAATTGAGCATTCAATGTCTTCAAAAAAGCAAAAGCACTTATTATAAATACAACAGCTTCCCCGATAAAAAGAGCCCATCCGGCACCAGCTAGACCCAGATTAGGTAAACCAAGATTCCCATAAGTCAATGTGTACGTAAAGAAAATCATAAAAGCATTTCCAATTAGAGAGGCAATCATAGGTGTTCGGGTATTACCAATTCCTCGGAAAAATCCATGTAAAGCAAAGCTTAATATCGAAAAAATCATGGCAAAAAAACGGATTTGTAAATAGTTTTTTCCCTCTGAAACCATATCTGGGGAACTGCCCAATACGTTTAAAATCCCTTCTGAGCCAAATAAGCCGGTAAAGAGGATGATCACGCCAGCCATTAAACTTAAAAGTAGAGCAATATACGTACGTGCAATTCCTTGCTTCATATTATTTGATCCAAAGTTTTGGGCAACAAGATAATTAACTGTATTGCCAATTCCAGAAAAAATAGCCCATGCATTATACATAACAATGTTAGAAACCCCAACAATGGCTATGGCCATTGCCCCCAAATTTCCAACCATAATGAGATTTATCATTCCTGTTACGGTCATCGATGCAAAAGAAGCGATAGATGGGATGGCGAGAAGTAATATCGTTTTCCAGTTGTTCAGCATAAAGTATCTCCTCACTCTGTTATACATAGAAGTCAAAATATAAAAATGCCACTCTATCATACAACAATTATCTATATGAAGCACTACCTTTTTATGTAAAAAAATGTAAAGAGCCAGGGGTCATTCCATTCAAAATAGAATGATTCCTGGCTCTTTTAATCATTATATAAAACTCACAATCTCTTCAATTGGTAAACGAGTTGTTTCACGTCCTGGGGCTGCTGCTTTCCCTAAAGCGATTAACACGGCAGGGAAATAACGATCAGAAATATCGAAACGTTCGATAAATTTCTGTTTATTAAATCCACCCATTGGGACAGTATCGTAACCTCTTGCTTTCGCAATCAACATTAATTGCATGGAGATAAGTCCAGTATCAAAGTTAGCAATGTTGATTCTTCCTTCAACCGAAGCAGAAGAGTAAAGTTTAGTAGTATTTTGGACAATAAGGTTAAATCTTTCCTCATCCATCAAACCAGCTTCTAAGGCAGGTCGATAAACATTTTCCACGTTTTTATACATTTCTTTATCGCCAAGTACAGCGATCACAGCAGAAGAGGTTTCAACTTGCTCTTGATTGTTAGCAATCTCACGAAGTTCTTTTTTTGTCTCCTCGTCTTGGATAACAAGAAATTTCCATGGTTGCAGGTTGCTAGATGATGGGGCAAGAGTCGCTTCGTTTAATATATCTAGAATTTCATCTTGTGAGATTTTTACAGTAGGATCATATTTTCTAACCGAATGACGTTCACGAATAACAGTCGAGAAGTTTTGTTCTGCTGATAGCATTCTATTTTCCTCCTATAATAAAGTTACTTACTATTCGTAAGCTTTGTTTATAAAGATTACTACGTGTAAAACATAAAGTCAAACGTTTTATCTTGAAATGAAAATATTTCAAAATAGAAATAAAATAGAAATAAAAAAGAGCTGAGACTATTACATATCCCAGCTCTTTCATTATTATGAAATTTTCTTTACGGTTACTCTGTTTCTGCCATGTTCTTTTGATTGGAGAAGTAATTGGTCTGCGTAAATATATCCTTTTTCAATGGTTACTGGATCGTTTATTTTGAAAAAATAAAGTCCAAACGAAGCTGTATAAGAAATGGAGGTCTTATTAGCTTGGAACTCGCACTGGACGGTGCTGTTTTCGACTTTATGTAAAATCTCTTCCACTAAATCCTTGCATTGGAAATAGTTTCGTTTACAAAGGAAAAGGGTAAATTCCTCGCCGCCACTTCGAAACAAAAAATCATCATCGCTTAGGTTATCTTTAAGCGTAGAAGCAAAATGCTGAATGACTTGGTCACCGATGGAATGATTATAGCTATCATTGATGCTTTTAAAATTATCAATATCTGCTACTACGATGCCGATACATTCTTCAGATTCGTTTTCACTTAGCTCGGCCATTTTTTTATCCATAAAAGCTCGGTTTGGGACGCCTGTTAAAAAATCAGTGTATGCCATATGCTCAAATTTATCGCGTTCCATCTTATTTTGGGCGCTCTGAGATTTGGAAATGAACGAGCGACTAACGATATAGTTTAAGATAAACAAGCTAATCAGGATGTCCCATTTTTCCTCTTGAACGAAAATCAATAGCAGCCCATTTGTGAAGGCGGTTTTTCCCATATCAAGAACGCTTCTGCTTTTGAAGAAATCAATCACATCTTTTTTTGTCGTAAAATCACCTGACAATGAAAAGACAATGGATAGTAGAATATCGGTGAGTACTGAATTCACACAAACTAGTAAAACCATTAAAATCCAGAATCCAAATGGTAGATTTTCGAAACTAGGATACAGCCATTGGAATAAATAAAAGGCAATGGAATTAATAATGGCAAAGGAACCAATATTATAAAAGGTATCAAAAAGTTCATCAGGATCTGCCGTTTTGGTTCGCTTTCTATGGTAGTAAATGGTGAATCTATGAGCCACTTCAAATAGGAATATTCCGAGTGGGCCACTAAAAATGGCAAATGCAAGACTATAGCTTATTCCATAATCAAAGCTAGCACTTCCATTTTTCGTGATAACACGAAGGTGTTGATATAAGGTAGAAAATAAGTAAAATAGGAAAAATGCTTTTAGATACATATGATTTTCTACCATAATATGTTTTGATTCTATGGCTAAACCCAAAGAAATAAAAAATAGTATTAATTCGAATAATCTGACCCTCAGCATATCCGTTCAATCCTCTCAAAATGCTTCATCTCTTTAATAATCCTGTTCTTTTAGAAGGAACAGTTGTCCGTGAGAGATGTATGCTATTTTAATTATAAGCTAAAATTTGGAAAAGTACATACAATTTGATAGATAAATTAATCAAAAAGTGGAAATATTAGTAAAAATTAATTTTTAATAGATTAAAAAGTGTCATTGACCAAGTCAATGACACTTCTTCTGAATATTATGCAATATTTTCTTGCTTTGGATCATCAAGGGAGTTTAAATAGCTTTGTCCTTTTTTGAAGTCGTATTGACCTTCCCACTTTGAAACGACAACAGCCGCTAAAGAATTTCCGATTACGTTTACGACTGTTCTCGCCATATCTAAAATTCGGTCAATCCCAGCAATAAAGGCAAGTCCTTCTAGAGGAATATCAACAGAACCAAGGGTAGCAAGAAGTACAACGAAAGAGACTCCAGGTACACCTGCAATTCCCTTTGAGGTGACCATTAATACAAGCATTAATGTAATCTGCTCTCCAATACTAATATCAATTCCGTATAGCTGAGCAATAAAGAGAGCCGCTATTGCCTGGTAAAGAGTAGATCCATCAAGATTAAACGAGTATCCTGTCGGAACCACAAAGGATGTAATCCCTTTCGGACAACCGAATTTCTCCATTTTTTCGATGATCTTTGGTAAAACCGTTTCAGAGCTTGCTGTGGAATAAGCAAGAATTAATTCGTCCTTTAAGATCTTTATAAGAGAGAAGATACTGATTTTGGCAAACTTTGCTACGCTTCCTAAAACCACAAATATAAAGAATAACATAGCCCCGTAAACCGTAAGAACCAACTTTCCAAGCGGAAGCAAAGATTGAATTCCAAAGGTAGATACGGTTACACCGATTAAAGCGAAAACACCGAATGGGGCGAATTTCATGATCTGATTGGTAACCCAGAACATCGCATCAGCCACACCACTAAAGAAGCTTAGAACGGGCTTTCCTTTTTCACCTATAGCAGCAACGCCAAGACCGAATAGTACAGAAAAGAAAATGACCGCAAGCATGTCACCGTTTACAAGTGATTGGAAGATATTGCTTGGGACAATATTGACAAATGTATCAGCCATAGTGTGGCTTTCAACTGTTTCGGTTGTTTCAATATATTTAGAAATATCCCCTTTTGAAAGATGAGTCATATCAATGCCTTCACCGGGACGGATGATATTAGCTACAAGTAATCCGAGGATAATGGCAATAGTAGTGATGATCTCAAAATAAATAATCGTCTTCCCGCCAAGCTTCCCTAGCTTTTTCATATCGCCAGTACCAGCGACTCCAATAATTAGGGTTGAAACCACAATCGGAATAACAATCATTTTGATTAAACGAATAAAAATATCTCCAATGGGCTTTAAATAAGTCGTAACCTCTGGATTACCATAAAAAATAGCACCAACAGCAATCCCTAGTACTAATCCAATTAATATTTGTAATGCTAGTCCAAATCTTTTCATCGTTCCATCCTCTCTAGAAGTTAATACAAATGATGTGAATATTTTACTATGTTGAAATAATATCAGTAAGGGTGACCACCATCATAACATTTTTTAAAAACAAAGTGTTAATATAGTATTCCTCAAAAAAACATACGTATGAGAGGGGTTGTTTTTGTCCTCTTAATTTTTGAAAATAATAATAAATGGAATAAACAGAAAATGGTTGCCGCATTTGTAAAAGGAATGTAATACAATGAACCCCCATAAATGAGCTATAAACCTGAAATAGTGTAATAAGGATACATATGTATTTTTAGCTTTAATAGAGGAGGTCCCTAAATGGAGATGTATGTTCAGAATTCTCTTTTAGAATGGAAAGAAGAAATGGTCAGACAAAAAATGGAAATAGACCAAGAGTATGAAATGGTTAAAAGTGAACTTCAATTGTATTCCTATAAATATGGAATTACAAAACAAGTGATTCAATCGACGATTAACGAAAAAATTATCAGCAATATTAAAACCATTTACCAGAAGCCTTTTGAGGAAAGATTTAATGAGCTTAAACAATATATTATGGAATTGGAGGAAAAGCGAAAAGTTTTTCAAATGTTCGTCGATAAAATCGAGAAGGTTAGTGAAGCAAGTGAAAGAGAAACCGTAGAGTAGAAAAAAGGTAACTTCCTCTAAGGGAGTTACCTTTTTTGTGAACTTATGATACAGATGGAATTTCAGCCTTCCCTATTCTAGGAAATTGAAGAACAAAGGTGGTCCCATGCCCCAATAGACTTCTGACCTGAATTTTTCCATTCATGGAATGAACGATACTATAAACGACCATCATTCCAAGTCCTGTCCCATTTTTACCACGCGTAGAAAAGTAAGGCTCACCAAGACGGTCCATTTGTTCCTTGGTCATGCCTGTTCCAGTATCTGACACGGATAATTCGACCATGTCTTCTAAAATGTTTGTTTCAATTTTCATTGATCCGCCATTTGTTTCCATTGCTTCAATAGCATTTTTGATAATGTTAAGGATGCATTGATGGAAAAGTTGAGCTTCCCCCATAATATGTCCGTTTCTTATTTGGGTGAGGATCGTAACAGAATTCATATTAGCGAGTGGATTGATAATTTCTAAAATATGATTGATTTCATGCTCCAGATTTAATATTTCTGTTTTATGTGGATATGGTTTTGCGAATGTAAGATAATCTCGAATAATGCCTTCTGCACGGTCCAATTCCGACTTTGCAAGCTGAAAAAATTCTTTTCTTTTTTCAATAGGAAATTCTTCAGACTCAAGCAACTGTAAAAAGCCGCGGGTAACGGTTAAGGGATTCCGAACTTCGTGGGAAATGGATGCAGCTAAATGACTGACTAATTCTAGCTTTTCTGCTCGTTGTATTCTACGGTTGATCGCAATCGAATTTCTCACCCACTCTAACATGGTCACAAGTAAAATAATACTTCCTCCATAGAAGGCGATAATCAGATAGTCATATCCTGTTGTGAAATCGAAAAAATACTGCACTGATTTCATAACGAAAAGACCATTGAGTATAGTGGCTAATCCCAACAAAGCCAATTTCTTTCTTAATCGCCAGTCATGGTAATACTTTGACAAAAAGATAACCGCAATGGTTTCAACTGAGACGGCTATAAGATTGGCCCATGCTTCGTACGGATAAAGAATCCCAATATACATGACGATAAAACCAAGAAGGGGTATCATACAGCGTATCCCACCGTATAAACCTGCCATAACAAAAACGGTATGTCTCAAATCCATTTGGAACGAATTATCGATCCGAACGTTAAAAATCATATTAATAATAATAGCTAATCCATAAGCGATCGTATAAAGGAGTGCTTTTTTATTTTTTGAAAAGTTTTGTTTGTCAATGATCATTTCTGTACATAGAGAAATGAGTAGGATAAAAAATAAATCAACAATTAACACTTTGAAGGTCTCTAGCATAGTTGATTCCTCAATTAGTAGATTTAATACCCTCATTATAGATGAAATTGGTCGATTTTTGTTAGATAAAAATAAAAAATATTCAGATTATAGAAAGAAACAGGAGGGATTTTTCCCTATTTGCTGATTTGAATGTCTAATAGTTTCTTTTTTGAGTAGTGGAAAACCAATAGTAATAAGATAGAAGCTATTGGATAAGTTGGAATAGAATAAAAAAGTTTCCAACCGGTATAGGTAAGGGCATGATTTTTAACAGCAAGCCATTCGAAAAATAGTGAAAAGCCTGTCCAACATAATATATACACAACTGTTTTTTTACCATAAAGCTCCCATTTGTCATACCCAAATAAGAAGAGAAGAGAAGCACATGGATACATAAATAAGTGATAGAGTGCACCTGAGAGCTCATAGGTCTTGTTATCGGAAAAATAATACATTTTAAACGGTGTGGCCAGAAGAAAATAATCAATGCTCGCTACCAATCCGATGCAAAACACCCAAATAATAAGCACTAATATAGAAGGGAAATAGTTTCGTATCGGGTAAAACAAGGAGAGAATAATAATGGTTGTAATAATGAAATACCATTCATTCCAATCGAAGGTAACATTCATAATCTCCAGTCTCCTTTAAACAAAAGCTTACGAAAGATTGTCATAAAGCTTATTAAAAACAACAGCCCTGCCAACCAAAAAACAGGTGACCACCAAAAATGCCAGTGTATATGTTTAATCACACCTAAAAAATCAGATAACCATTCTAGCCCTGTTAGCAGTAAAACAGAACTTATGATGAATAATAGCTTTTTAAAACGTGAACTCAACATGAGAAAATATTGAAGGAAGGCAACCATAAGAGCTGGATAAAGGATAATTCGATTAATAAAATGGGCAAATTCAAGGCTAAAAACTTCTGGAATATCAATTGTTTTGAAATTCATATAACAGAAAGCAGAAAAATTTTGGAAGACATAGGAACTAATCAGCCAATAGACAAGGATTTCTAGGCTATGCAGGTATTTCTTCATTTTTGAAAAAAGAATGATTACCATCACATTCAATATGATATAAAAGAATAAAATCATTCGAGTAAACTCCTTTGAAATCCTGCACATGTTTAATTATACGAATAACCCTTTAATATAGTTTGGTCGAGAAGAAAGGAAATTATTACAAAAGGCCTATCAATACTAGTCTTTACTTGGATTTCGTGCTTTCTTCTAACTGAAAGTGTTTTTTTGCCAAATCGTAAAAAAGTTCTTCGTCAATATCCTCTTTTGTCACTTTCCCATTCGTCCATTGTGTATAGGAAGTGCCGGCTAATGTTTGACTACCATTCTTCGTTAGCTTTGTAATCAATGGAGTTTTATTAAAGGGCGATTTAGGGCTTTCCATAATTAACTGCTGAACCTCATTCATTTCAGAGATATCTGTTACCAGTTGGAGGGAGTGGAAGGCATATCCTGTTCTCCAATTTTCATCTTTATGTTTTAATTTCATTTGCAGAATATGATCTCCGTGCTCACTTTCCTTCCGACGAATTCGGAATTCACCATTAAAAGAGCTGATAGTATCACCACGTAAAGGAACGGGACGTAAAGGCAAATTACCACCAAAGCCCGTATCTACCACATACGTTTCATGCTGATGCTGTAAAAGAATAATAACGTGAGTACGCCCGACTTCTGCAAAGTCCTGACTGGCTTGTTCAAAAACAATGGCACGGGCTAAGTTCACATGAAATCCATTTTCCTTTAAAAAATAATAAAGAATTGTATTTAACTCATAACATAATCCGCCTTCCTTTTTTTGAAGTATCTTTTGTATTAAGTTTTGTTGTGTAATGTCTGCAGTCTTTTTGCGAATCACACATAAATTTTCAAAAGGAATAGCTAGGGCTGTTTTTTCAAGTATGCTATTTAATTGTTCAAAAGTAATCATTTCGTTTTCAGGAAAATCGATTCTTTTTCGAAATAAATTGTTTAAATCTTCCATGATGGGAAACCTCCGTTTTTTAACTTCTTCAATACCTTATTTTAATATATGTAAGATTTAAAAACCTATAATAAGGGAGAATTTAGTTACGGGAATAGCATGAAGTATTTAAACAAGCCTTTGATAGGTAACAAAAAATAAGACCTTCACATGGAAAGTCCTCTAAGAAACTTGTATGGCATCTTTAAATTATTTGGTATAACGATTGGCATAACTGGAAGCAACGAAGGCATTGGGCTTTATTTTAGGCTCAACTCCCATCGATTCCATTCGAGCTACCATTTCTTTCACAAAGGTACTCGTTTTATTTCTTTTACCGGCACCTATATCAATATGACCTTCCATTGAAAAGGTAGATCCTTTGTAAATATAGGGAAGAACGATTGAGATTAATTGATTTTTTCTATCTTCTGTAAACATCGAGACGATTTCCTCTGTAAGAGATAGCTCTAAGGAAATCCGCTCATGTAACTGCAGCATTTTTCTTGGAACGATGACCCTTCTGATACAAGCCCACACACCTTTTCCAGCATTTTGAATGACAATACCCGTTATAAAAATAGTATGCCTTTTATGAACCTGCGAATCTGTTCCCACCATTAGACGATATCTTCCATTAGGGTTTATCTGCATAAACTTGATAATGTGCTCGAATACTTGCTCAAAAGTCATCTTATGTTCTTGAAGATTTTGAAAATAAATCTGAGATTCCTCCATAAGATTGCACCACAGCTTTCTATAGCTCTTGTCTTGGTACTATCATATGGGGATTGAATTCATGTCGTGCAAAAGGGATGGATTTGTTATAAAAATGGTTATCAAAATCCCAAAAAAATATTTCGAGAGGTTAATTGTTTTTTAAAACACCATAAAGTATACAAGCGACCCCTCCAATAATCCAAAAAATCTTTGTGAGGGAAACCTTGTCAGCAAGTCCCATTAAGCCTATAGAAGTCGTTAAAATTAATACGAATGGGCCTACTAAAGCTAGAGAACTATTCACAATCATCGCTTTTTCGATATTGTTTACTTTTAAAATTAAGAAACCAACAAATACTTCAAGGCTACCAGAAAGGATTCGCAAAATGGCCATCCCTAAAATAGCCTTTTCAAAAAAGTAAAACATAATGACCTCCTAGAATGTGATTTACCTCATACAATATATGCTTGTTTACCTGGGATAAGGACAATGTATATGGAATTAAAAGGGGTTTAACAAGAAGAAATGGGGGTAAAAGAAAAGCTTGTTTTTAGTTCGATAAGCTCTTTTGGAGGATTGTGGATAAGTCAAAAACTGTTTGTGAACCTTATCTACAATTTTAAGTCGGTTATCTACATAAATTGTGGATTTGTCTTGAAAAGTGGATAACTTTAAGCGGGAATGTGGGCCGTTTTTATGGTTATCAACAGCTTTTGTCTATTTATCAACCGGCATAGAACTTTTATCAACCGAATTTCAGATTTATCAACCGAAATCCCACATTTATCAAGAATCTGTGTATCGTTTTCGAATCTTTCCTCATTTCGCTATAATAAATTTAAAAATGAAGAAGGCAGTGATTCAATATGTGTTTAATTTTATTTGCTTATCGGGTACATCCCACTTATCAGCTAATTGTCGCTGCGAATCGGGATGAATTTTTCGAAAGACCGACAGCACCGGTTCATTATTGGGAGGATCATCCTCATATCCTTGCTGGACGCGATTTAAAGCAAATGGGAACTTGGATGGGGATTACGACATCAGGTCATTTTGCAGCATTAACGAATTATCGTGATCCAAAGGAGAAAACAGAAGGGAAGCGGTCGAGGGGCGAATTAGTTGCAAATTTTTTAAAAGAAATGGGCGATCCACATGATTATATGAAAAAAGTAGCTGACACCCGACAATCCTATCCTGGATTTAATCTAATAGTGGGTGATCAGAATGCACTTTACTATTACTCGAATATCGAAAATAATATTCAACCACTAAAGCCTGGGATATATGGGGTAAGTAATCATTTATTAAATACGGAATGGCCAAAAGTGAAACGAGGCAAGGAAGGACTGAAATCTACAATAGAAACAGGTGGCGACATGGTGGAACCACTTTTTACACTGCTCCAACATGCGGATCCAGCCCAAGATGAACTTCTACCGCAAACGGGAGTTTCAATCGAATGGGAGAGAATTCTTTCTCCCATTTTTATAGACAGTGAAGGCTATGGGACAAGGAGTTCCACCGTATTATTGGCGGCCGAAAAGGAATTTTTTTATAAAGAGAGAGTCTATTCTGCAACAGGAAAAAGCGATTCAGAATTTTTAATCGACATATAGGTAAAAAACATCCCTTTCCACTTAGAAAGGGATGTTTCATCTTAAGCTTCCAACATCTTAGATTTGTACGTATTAAATTCCTTTTGTACTTCTGGTGAAGGAGCTTTATCAATCAGACTAACGATAAAGATGGCAAGAGCCCCAAAAAGAAAACCAGGTGCGAGTTCATAGATATCGAAAAGTCCGCCTTTTAACTGAGACCAAGTAATGACAGTGATAGCTCCAACAATGATTCCTGCAAGTGCCCCATTTCTCGTCATCCGTTTCCAGAATAAGCTGATCACAATAACAGGTCCGAAGGCAGCGCCAAATCCAGCCCATGCATAACCAACAAGTTCTAATACTTTACTATCGGGGTTATAGCCTAATAGGATGGCGATTACAGCAATACCAAGAACAGCAATTCTGCCAACAATCATTTCTTCCTTTTGGGAAGCATTTCTTCTAAAAATTGATTTGTAAAAATCTTGTGCTAAAGCACTAGAAGAAACGAGCAATTGAGAATCAACCGTACTCATGATTGCTGAGAGAATGGCTGCGAGTAAAAATCCAGAAACCCATGGATTAAATAATATTTGGGAGAACACGATAAAGACAGTTTCTGAATTTTTTAAAGGTGAATCTGCAAAATAAGCAATTCCTGCGAAACCGATAAAAATCGCTCCGAATAAGGATAGAATCATCCAAGTCATGCCGATAAAACGAGCTTTTGGGATTTCTTTTGTCGATTTGATACCCATAAAACGAACGATAATATGCGGTTGCCCAAAATATCCTAATCCCCAAGCCAGTAACGAAATAACACCAACTAGCGTAGCTCCTGAATAGATATTTAAGTAAGAAGTGTCTATATTTCCGATTTGTTGAACGGTTTGATCCCATCCGCCAAGCTCATGAATGGCCACAATAGGAATCACAATAAGTGTTAAAAACATTAATATCCCTTGAACGAAGTCCGTCCAGCTTGCTGCAAGAAATCCTCCAAAAAAGGTATAGGAAACGATGACAGCTGCACCAATCCATAAAGCGAGTATATAGTCCATTCCAAATGAATTTTCTAAAAGAATCGCGCCACCTACTAAACTAGCAGATGTATAGAAAGTGAAAAAGATTAAGATAACAATGGCAGAGACTACGCGAAGAATCTTTGATTTGTCATGGAATCGATTTTCAAAATAACCGGGGACGGTAATGGAATCATTGGCCACTTTTGTATAGACGCGTAAAGGTTTCGCGACAAACTGCCAGTTTAGATAGGCACCGACTGCCAAGCCGATTGGCAACCAAATGGAGCCCATTCCGCTTAAGTAAATAGATCCAGGTAAGCCGAGCATGAGCCAACCACTCATATCTGAGGCTCCGGCACTTAATGCGGTGACTCCTGCACCAAGCCGTCTTCCTCCGAGTACATAGTCATTTAAACTGCTCGTCATTCTTGCAGCTATCACACCGATAGCTAGCATACCAATTAAGTAAATAATAATCGAAACTAACGTAGGTAAGTTGATACTCATGATCATAAATCCTCTCCTTTTTCTGCATAATAATGAATACAAGAAAGTATCACTACTGCTGGCATTGGAATAAGCAGCCATAACCATGTAGCCGTTGTTAAACCGTAGTCCATATTCTCACCTCCTTTCAAGTGGATAAAAATAGGCATTCTATGAAACTAAGAAGGTGATATTCTAGCGGATTTGTCCATTACCTGTCATTAAAAATTTCACTGTTGTTAATGCAGGTAATCCCATTGGTCCTCTTGCATGAAGCTTTTGCGTGGAAATGCCAATTTCCGCACCAAATCCTAGCACTCCACCATCCGTAAATCGAGTCGAGGCATTATGATAAAGGGCAGATGCGTCCACTAATTTCATAAAATGTTCAGCTGTTTGCTTGTTTTCCGTCATAATCGCTTCTGAATGTTTGGTGCCATAACGTTCGATATGGTTTATCGCTTCATCCAATTCATCTACAATCTTTATGGCAATCTGAAGACTAAGATATTCATTAGCCCAATCACTTTCTGTAGCTGGGAGCGCGTCTGGTATCGTTTCTAAAGTGACATTATCGCCAAAAACCGTTATGGAGTTCTCCTTAAGGGTTTTAATAAGCTCTTCTTTATGCTGTTTTAGCCAATCTTTATGAATGATTACTGTTTCGATTGCATTACATACTGCAGGCCGATCCGTCTTCGCATTTACTAAAACAGATAGCGTTTTTTTAACATCCGCCTCAGAATCAATGTAAAGATGACAATTTCCAACACCTGTTTCTAAAACGGGAACGGTTGCCTGATTGATAACGGAATGTATTAAGGAAGCACCGCCGCGTGGAATTAAAACATCAATATGTTCTTTCATTGTAAATAGCTGCTGGGTCGCCTTTCGGTCTGTACTGTCGATAAACTGTACAGAATCAGATGGTATTTTTGTTTTAGCTAAAGCTTGATGGATAACCTTAATAATCGCTTTATTAGAATGGAGGGCAGAGGAACCACCTTTAAGAATAATCGCATTTCCTGATTTTAATGCTAAACCTGTTGCATCGACTGTCACATTAGGGCGAGCCTCATAAATCATACCGATGACTCCTAGGGGGACTGTTATTTTTTTTACCCGTAATCCATTTTCTAATGTCCAGTCTGATATGGTTTTACCTGTTGGGTCTTCTAACATAGCGACTTGGCGAAGTCCATCAGCAAAATCAAATATCCGTACTTTAGACAAAGCCAACCGATCTAAAAATGCCTCATCATATCCTTTAACTCTTCCAGCTTCCAAATCTTTTTCATTTTCCTGCAAAATCATTTTGTATTCAGCTTCAAGATGATCCGCTAGTAGGTTCAAAGCGTCATTTTTGTCGTCTGTTGATAGAAAGTTCATCTGCTTAGCAGCTTTTTTTGCGGCAATAGCCTGTGTTTCAACGATTGTTGATTCTTTTACATTTAAAGTCATGAAATCCCTCCCGTATTTAAACTACCTAGATTGAAATCAGAACATCTGTATGGCAAACAAAATTATTGATATCCATAATGAATGGTGCATCACTCATTTTTTGGGTACTCTCCTCCAGGAAGGGTTGCAACTCTTCAGATGAAAAGTGAACAACACCTAAACCGACTTCGTTACCAGATGTATCAGTAATTCGAATAACAGAACCTTTATTAAATGGACCATTCACTTTTACTACTCCAGAAGGTAAGAGGTTTTGGCGTTTCGATAGAAGCCACTGCTTAGCAGTGGGGTGAACAATAATTTCACCTTCGGGGCCAGAATGAAAGGCAATCCATTTTTTCTTCTGGTCTAAATGACTAAGTGGTGAATTTCCTTTGAAATAGGTTCCTCTTGCATTCCCTATTACAGCATCAACAACAATATTTTTATGAGAGGCATTTCCTAGAAAAGTTAAAATTCCAGAAGCCATAGCGATTTTTACAGCCTCTATTTTCGATTTCATACCTCCTGTTCCAATGGAGCTACTTGATCCACCGGCCGCGGTCTCAATTTCAGAAGTAATTTCATTTACTCGTTCCAAAAGTGTCGCTTTAGGATTTTTGACGGGGTCGGCACTATAAAGCCCATCAATATCAGATAAAATAATTAATTGGGTGGCATCCACTAATCCAGCTACTTTAGCTGAAAGGGTATCATTGTCGCCGAATTTTAAACGATCAATCGTGATAGTGTCGTTTTCATTTACGATGGGGATAATTCCTCTCTCGAGTAGGACATTAAGGGTGTTTCGAACATTTTTATAACGGACCTCGTCTGAAAAATCACTGCGTGTTATCAATATTTGTGCAGCGACGTAGCCATGTGAGATAAACAGCTCTGAATAAGATTCCATTAATAAACCCTGGCCAATGGAGGCAGCAGCCTGCTTTTCAGGCAATGAAGTTGGCCTTTCAAGACAACCGAGTTTACGATATCCTGCTGCTACAGCACCTGATGAGACTAGCACAATCTCATAGCCTGCATCTTTTAAAATTACAATTTGCTCTGTTAATTTCTCCAGCTTTTTTCGGCTTATCTCTCCGTGTCGACTTGTTAAGGAACTGCTTCCTATCTTTATGACTATTCGCTGTGGCTTGGTGCCAGGGATCATCTAATCACTCCTGTATTTAATTAATTACGAAAGGTACTCAATGTTCAACTTAACATGATGAACTAAATGGCTTTTTGTTTATTTGGGATTTTCTTAAGGGACTCTTCCAATTGAGAGCTAATTTCTTTTGAGCGATTAGCGGCATGTTTAATCGCTTGGGAAATAGCTTTTCCTCCACCGTGTAAAGCTAAGGCTGCTAAACCAGCAGCAGTGGTTCCGTTAGGGGAAGTAACATTTTCTCTCAAGGTGGCTGGGGTTTCACCTTGTTCTTGTATCATTTTTGCTGCCCCCACAATGGTTTGGGCAATAATTTGACGAGTGGTTTCCGTTGTTAAACCTGCATTTAAACCTTCCTGTTCCATATGCTCCATTAAATAATAAAAATAGGCAGGGCCACTTCCGGCAATTCCCGTAAAAATATCCATTTTTTCTTCTGGGATCACATAAACTTCTCCAATCGAATGGAGTAGTTCTTTTGCAATGGACATACTTTCTTTTGTTGTATACGTTCCTGATGATATAGCCGTTGCAGATTCTCCAATCATACTAGATGTATTCGGCATAACCCGAATCACCTGTTGTCCTTTTGGTAAATACTGTTCCATAAATGAGGTTGTAACACCAGCTAATACGGATAAAATAAGTTGGTTGGGTCGAATGGATTCTTTGATGGATAGTAAAGAGGTTTCTGCATCTTTTGGTTTCATAGCGAGGACGATTATATCGATATTGGATAAGTTTAATTTTTCCTTGGTTACCCCGTTTATACCATATCCTTTTTCAAGCGATTGTAAACGTTTTTTGTTACTTCGGTTGCTGACATATATTTGTTTAGGTGGAATTAGACTAGTGTTAGTAATGCCTGCGATCATAGCTTCTGCCATAGAACCAGCACCTAGAAAAGCAATTTTTTTCTTCGATAACATGAAATCTCTCCCTGTGTGTTCGTGTTTTTGTTCCCATTTTTTGAAACAATGTCATAATCTTAACATGTTCAAAATGGATATCAAGGGTTTTGAGGAAAGTCATAAGGATATGGCTCAATTAGTGAGGTAGGGTGAATATTTGCATGGTCAGTTCGTGTAAGGAGCTCTCAAGCCGAAATTTCCCAGCTCAGCCTGATATTTGCCAAAATATGGACAAGTTATCCATGAAAAAAAAGCCTTCAAAATTAAGAGGGCTTAGTTTTCCTGATTTATGGAATGAAAATAATCGTGGATTAAGCGATCGAGTTTTTGTATGTCTTTTGTATAAAATCCTTCAGACTTTTTTAAGGAAATAAGAGTACTTTCCACTAAAAATTTTCTTGGATGCTTAGAATCCAATAATTCATCTAATATAAAATCTAATAACTCATCATATTTGGATTGTTCCGGGTTTCCGTTAATCGCTTTCTTTAAGTTGCCAACAGTTTGATGGAACTCTTTATATAAAGCTTGATTACAATTCTTCTTCTTAACGGGGAACCAATCATCCATTTGATCCGGTGGGATTAATTGTTCACCTGTTTCTGCCAAGCCATCAACCAGTTTCATTAATCGATTGACGCTGTAGCGAATAACTCGACCAAGATTGGTGCCGCTAAGGTCATTTGCAAGTTGATAGAATTTAATATTTTCTCTTAAAATTCCCAAGAACATGATAGAGCAATCTAGTAGATAAGGCTTTTTGTCTTCCCCAAAAATATCATTGAAACGCTCAAATAACCATCGTACATTCTTCATACGCGATACTTCAATGAGTGGCTTGAGTTCAGGGTCGTTGGAAGCCGTAATTTCCTCTAATAAAGAAATCAATCGATTTTCACGATTCGTTTTCATTTGTAATTCCACTTGTTTAACAAAAATTTCTATATCGGAACGATCCCCGCCAATAAGAAGCTCATCACGATCTTTTTCTAATTTTTCATAAGTGGATTTAAAAATCGCTACTAATAATTCATTTTTTGACGAAAAATAGTTATAAAAGGTCCCTTTCGAAATGCCGCTTTCATCTAAAATATCTTGAATAGAAGTGGCTTGAAATCCTTTTTCAATAAATAATTGATGAGCAATTTTTACAACACGTCTCTTGCGGTCATTCATAGAGATCACCTTTGGGGAAAATTATACTGACTGTATAAACGTATAGTACCCTAAAAAGGTTGATATGACAAATGTTCAAAGATGGAAAATGTTTTGATTGCAAAAATTGAACCGAGAGTATATTATATGTAAGTATGTAATTTGAGTATAAAAAAATGAACAGTAAGTTTAAGGGGGAGAAACAATGGATCAAACGGTAAAAAAGCCAGCTGCTCGTCCACCGTATGGAATGCTTGCGGTATTGATGATCGGTGCTTTTATTGCTTTTTTAAATAATACATTATTAAATATCGCATTACCTTCTATTATGAAAGATTTAGATGTAGATGCATCAACGGTACAATGGTTAACAACAGGATTTATGTTAGTCAACGGAGTTATGATCCCAACTACAGCATTCTTAATTCAAAAATATACGGTAAGAAGACTATTCTTAACCGCAATGAGCTTATTTACAATCGGTACTCTTTTAGCAGGAATTGCCCATATCTTTCCTATTCTATTAGCAGGTCGAATGATTCAAGCTTCTGGTTCAGCTATTATGATGCCATTACTAATGAACGTTATGCTTGTCAGCTTTCCGATTGAAAAACGTGGGACAGCGATGGGAGTTTTCGGTTTAATTCTAATGGGAGCACCAGCAATTGGACCAACTTTATCTGGTTGGATTATCGAACATTACGATTGGCGCATGCTATTCCATTTTGTTACACCAATTGCCATAGCGATACTATTAGTAGGGGTTTTCCTACTTAAAGATAAAAAAGACAAAGTTCAACTACGATTAGACTTTGTTTCATTACTATTGTCCAGTGTTGGATTCGGTGGATTATTATATGGATTTAGTTCTGCAGGGAAAAAAGGCTGGGATAGCCCGGAAGTGTACTTAACGATTGCCATCGGCGTTATTTCTCTTGCAACGTTTATTATTCGCCAATTAAAGCAAGAACGCCCAATGTTGAATTTTAGAATTTTTCAATATCCGATGTATGCCTTATCCATTACCATTTCAATGGTTATCACAATGGCGATGTTTTCAGGGATGATTTTAACACCAATCTATGTTCAAACACTTCGTGGAATTTCACCATTTGATGCAGGTTTAATGATGTTACCAGGGGCTATTATCATGGCTCTAATGTCTCCAATTACCGGAAAACTGTTTGATAAAATTGGTGGACGTATTCTAGCTGTTACTGGTTTATCCATTTTAGTGGTAACAAGCTATCTTTTCAGTAATTTAACATTAACAATGAGTTATAATCATTTAATTATTTTATACTCCGTGCGTATGTTTGGGATGTCAATGGTAATGATGCCAGTTTCAACAAATGGGTTAAATCAGTTACCTAAGCGTTTCTATCCACATGGTACGGCAATGAACAATACCTTACAACAAGTATCAGGGGCGATTGGTACGGCATTACTCGTAACAGTTATGACAAACCGTACGAAAACGCATGCTACAGAACTAGGTGAAGCCGCTATGAAGGGCTTAAAGCAACAACCAACACCTGAAATGTTAGCTACGATGAAGCAGGAAATTTTGGCAAAAGCGATGTTAGAAGGAATTAACGATGCATTCTTTGTAACCGTGTTTATCTCTGCGGTTGCTCTAATCCTTGCCTTGTTTATCAAACGTGCTAAACAAGCAGAAGACCCAATTCAAGAGGTACCTGCTGAAAAAAAGTTTTCAACGAAATTAGCTGAGAATTAATGGTTGTGAGCCACCCAGTTTGGAACTGGGTGGCTATTTTTTCGGATTAGGAAGGATTTTAAGAGAGAAATACAGAAAAAAGTAAACATGATAAAGACTGAAGGGAAGCGAATAGGCGATGGAAATTCAAGAAGGATTTGTTGAAGTAACTGGGGGAAAGGTATGGTATCGAAAAGTAAATAGCGGAGGTCACTTAACTCCTTTATTAATATTACACGGAGGGCCAGGTTTTTCTTCACTGCCGTTACATAGATTGGATTCGTTAGCTGTAGAGCGGGATGTTTATTATTATGATCAGCTTGGAGCTGGTTTTTCGAAAGGTCCCACAGATTTATCATTATGGAATTTGGATCGCTATGTGAAGGAGCTAGGAGAAGTAAGAGCGGGACTAGGATTGGATGAGGTTCATATTCTTGGGCATTCATGGGGAACTACCTTACTGGTAGCTTATTTGCTAACAAAACCAACCGGAGTGAAAAGTGCTATTTTTTCAAGCCCATGTTTAAGTGCACCTCTTTGGGCAGAAGATGCAAAACGTTTATTAGGACAGCTGCCTTCTGATGTGCAGGAAGTGATCGAACGATGTGAAGCAGAAGGTCAGACGGATTCCGAAGAATATAAAGAAGCGATGAAGGAATTTTCGAAGCGTTTTATTTGTCGAGTTGAAATTAGCCCAGAAGAAAGAGCCAAGCGTTCAGAACTAGGGAATTTGGATATTTACAATACAATGTGGGGACCTTCTGAATTTTGTGTAACAGGAAATCTTAAAAGCTTTGATTGTACACCTAGACTTCATGAAATCGAAACACCATCTTTATTTCTTTGTGGCCGTTTTGATGAGGCAACACCTGAATCAACAAGCTATTTCAGCAGCCTAGTGCCAGGAGCTAAGCTACATATTTTAGAGGAAAGTGCTCATTCAGGTTATCTGGAACAGCCTGAGGAATATAGACAGGTGGTAAATGAATTTTTGAGTGGGGTAGAGGGTAGGTAGGATTGGTAGGGAAATACCAATATTGTGACAAAGTCGGAAACATGAGCGATTTAGACGGATATTTTATAAAAAATAACGGATAAGTCGTTAAAAAAGTCGGATATCTCCTCAAAAAAGTCGGATATCTATCAAAAAGAACTAGCTTCACACTCTAAAAAGGGGAAAATAATGCTCGCATTAGATAAAAAATTGAAAAAAGAGAAGATAAATTGCTGTATTGTATCTCATAAAGGCTCTACCGTGTATGAATATTACCGAAATAACAAGATAAAAGACAAAGTACAAAAGTTAAACTCGGTTACCAAAAGTTTTGTGTCTATGCTAATTGGAATAGCTATCGATCAAGGGAAAATAAAGGGCGTTCATCAATCGATTGCAGACTTTTTTCCCAATCTTGAAGAAGATAAAAAGGAGATTACGGTTGAACATCTGCTAACCATGACACCAGGGTATGATTGGCCAGAGTTTTCAAGCTGGGGTGGAAGACCTTTTCCGATGATCAATAGTAAAGACTGGGTGAAGTTTAATTTAGAACGTAAAATGGTTGAACCTCCTGGTGAAAATATGTATTACAATTCAGGATGCTCCCATTTATTAAGTGCCATTCTTCAAAAGGCTACAGGTTTAAAGCTCACGGAGTTTGCAGAAAAATATTTGTTTCATCCTTTAGATATTCGGGATTATGAGTGGCATTACGATTCAAAAGGAATCGCCATTGGCGGTTTTGGTTTATCTCTTAAGCCAGGAGACCTTCTAAAAATTGGTCAATTAATGCTGCAAAAAGGGAAATGGAAAAATAAGCAGATTATTAGTGAATCTTGGGTTCGCGAATCGACAACTGCCCAATATCCGACTACATATGGTTTTGGCTTCTATGGATACCATTGGTGGGTGATGAAAGATGATGAAGGTCAATTAATGAAACCTCATATCTTTCACGCGATGGGATACGGAGGACAATATATTATTGTAGTCCCTGAGGATGAATTAGTAACCATTTTTACGAGTGATAATTATTCGGAAACCTATCAACCAATCCATTATTTTAAAACTGAAATTTTAACATCCATCGGCTGATCAAAAGACATCTCTCTTTTTAAAAAAGGGGGATGTTTGTCTTTTTAAATGTTTTAATCTAGGCTGATTTATATATAATAAACCTAGTAGAAATAATGGGAAGGAGGGGAAAAGATGGATTCAACTATACAGAAATTTCAAAGGCTGCATACATCCGTGCAAAAATTAGAGACCGTATTGCAGGAGGTCTGGAGTGTGATGGATGAGCTAGCGGAAGATCAGGAGTTTAAGAATTTAAAGAATCGTGTGAAGCAATCTAAGAAGTCCGGTGAAAACTTGGCGGACCTATCGGGGATATTGGATGAATTCCAAAACAGTATCGAGGAAATTCCTGAGGATGGAACAGCAGCTGTGGACCTGGAGGATGCCATCGCTGAACTGATTGATTGGTTAGAGAATCAATCGTAAATTTTTGCAAATAGAAAAGGTGTAAATATGAATAAATTTATCGTAATAGGAGCGGGGATTTTAGGTGCATCCGCAGCTTATCATCTGGCTAAGGAAGGGGCAAACGTAACCTTAGTGGATCGGCAGGATCTTGGACAGGCTACAGATGCAGCAGCAGGAATTGTATGCCCATGGCTGTCACAACGCAGGAATAAAGCTTGGTATCAGTTAGTAAAAGGTGGTGCCCGTTACTATCCTGAACTGATCAAACAGCTGGAAGCACTTGGGGAAACACATACTGGATATAAACGAGTAGGGGCTATCAGCCTTCATTCGGACGTTGAAAAGTTAGAAAAAATGGCGGAGAGGGCCCGCAAGCGACGTGAGGACGGTGCACCCGAGATAGGAGACATAACGATACTTTCACCAGCGGAAACAAAAAAACTTTTTCCACCATTAAGTGAGGAATATGGTGCGGTTTATGTTAGTGGTGGGGCAAGAGTTAATGGACGGGAGCTTCGAAATGCTTTGATCAATGCAGCGGTGAAGCGCGGGGCACAATTTTTAAAAGGAAATGCTGCTTTAGTTTATAAGGATAAAAAAATAACTGGTATCGAATTAAATGGAGAAGATCTAGAGGCGGATATGGTGCTGGTGACTGGTGGTGTTTGGGCAAGGGAATTGCTTGAGCCATTAGGAGTGGATTTTACGGTCACACCTCAAAAAGCTCAGATTGTTCATCTTGAAATGCCGAATGTAAATACAAGTGATTGGCCAGTAGTAATGCCGCCGAATGACCAGTATATCCTTACATTTGAAGATGGGCGAGTGGTCGTAGGAGCAACCCATGAGGACGAAGCAGGGTTAGATTACCGAGTAACGGCGGGCGGAATCAATGAGGTATTAGGGAAAGCCTTGCAAGTGGCTCCAGGTTTAATGAACGGAACCATTTTAGAAACAAGGGTAGGTTTTCGACCTTTTACCCCGGGATTTCTTCCGGTCATTGGTGGTGTTTCTGGAATTGAAGGTCTATTACTTTCTAATGGATTGGGTGCTTCTGGATTAACAAGTGGTCCTTATTTAGGTGCAGAATTAGCAAAACTTGCTTTAGGGCAAGAAACAGAAATCGATATTTCCAGCTATGAGGTAATGGGGGCTATTAAAAATTAGATATCGAAAAATGTTTCTTCTGAATAAATAGAACTACCCCTTCTGACACATTCTAATAGATGTGGAGGTGGGGCACATGTGGCGGCGTTCTAGAGATATGAAGATTCAATATGGATTGTTACTATTTGGGTTAATATCTCTGGTTACAATGGCAAAAAAGCCGGTAAAGGACTGGATTATTGTCTTCTTTTTTAAAGGATTTATATCCGGATTTATTGATTCTCTGGTGATAAATAAATGGAATAAGATTTGTTATCCCGTTCGATTTTTTCCTAAAACCTTTAAAATTAACATATTGTATGATTTATTACTTTTCCCTTTATCTTGTGTTTGGTTTAATCAATGGACGATGCGTGCTCCCATAAAGGAGATTTTCCTAAAAGTCTTTGTGTTCAGCATTCCTATGACCATCATTGAAACGATCGCCGAGAAAAAAACACGCCTCTTAAAATATAAAAAATGGACAAGCTGGCATAGTCTTTTAAGTCTGACAACGACGTTTTTAATGACCAGAGGTTTTTTGGGGCTTGTTCGAAAAATGGATCGGATGTTAACGAAGAATGACGATCATAACTAGAAAAAGTGTAAGGATTCCAGTTGGAAAACTTACACTTTTTGTTTTCGTTTCTTTATCGGACACAGAATCCGTTATTTCCGTAAAACAGACGTTTTTTCGTAGTTTATAGGACACAGAATTCGTAATTCACTATATTTCATAGGAAAAAGGAGTATTTTAGGTGTAATAACGGAACCATAGTCCGATAAATCTCTAAAAACAAGCTTTTTTGTAAAATAACGGAACGTGAGTCCGATAACAGCCAACAGCCATTTTGCCAAATGATTGGCTTAAGTCAACAAAGATGTATTTAATAACCTCTCGAAGATAGAATCTGCCTTTTCAGGAGAGAGAGATTCATTAGGAAGAAGAACAGACTTAACCCCATCCTTGTTAAGATAACTATAGATAATTTGCGCGTGGTCCAACTCATCTTTACTAACGTGGCGAGCTGGCAAGGTTTGGTTCATTTGAAAATGAGTATAGAAATGGCTTTTCAACATTTCTATTGTTTCTAAGGTAAACTTCTCACTATATAAAACCTCTGTCCTCTTAATAAGGAAGAGTTTAAACGTGTTTTCTGTTAAAGGTTCAAGCATCAGGATTCGATGGTTTTCCTCCGTGAAGGTGATTACTTTTTCTTTATAAAGTAGGGTTTGGACAGCTTCCATCGTATCTCGATATTTGCCAGCATTCTCGAAGTCAAATCTTTCCGAGGCTTCGAGCATCATTTGCTCCATGTCTTTAAGCACGTCCTTATTAGTCCCCTTAAGTAAATCGATGATTTTATTTATAATCAGCTCATATTCAACAGCTGCAGAACCCCCAAGACAAATTCCGATGCAAAGTCCCAGTGAATAATTTAGGCAAGCAGTCCCTCTCTTGGTAGGATTTCCACACATTATTTTATAGAATTCCTTCAATCCAAGAATGGCCTTTTCCACTATAGACCTACTTGTATAGGGGCCAAAACAAAGATCCCGTTCGTTGGGATTGTCAGTGATTTTAATATCCTGATGCCCTTTCTTTGTAGCAATATGGATATATGTGAAAGACTGTGGATTTTTCATCATTCGATTATAAATAGGCTTTAAATCTTTTATCATGCTGCATTCAAGCATGAAGGCTTCGAATTCTGTATCTGTGGGTAGATAATCAAAATCCTGTAAATGCTGAACTAATTTCTTTATTTTAGGGGAATGACCTTTAGAGTTTCTAAAATAGGATATCACTCTATTTCGAAGATTTTTGGCTTTCCCTACATATAGGATTTGATTCCGTGCATCCTTCATAAAATAAACTCCTGGGGAGGAAGGAAGACTTTTGGCTTTTTCTAAAAGTTTCATAATTGGCCCCCTGAGTAATAGTAACTTTCTATTATTCTATCATGACAAAGGATTATAGATTAGAAGGATTTCAATGGAAGATAACGAAATAGTATTCAAAATAAACTTGAAGGATGGGTGTAGATGATTCAATATCCTACTTTAAAAGAAGGAGCAACGATAGGAGTAACCGCTCCTTCATCTGGAGTGCCGGACGTGTTGCATGAGATGTTCAAGCAAGCATGTAATCGGATGGAATCAAAAGGATTCCATGTTGTATGTGGGGGAACAGTTTGGACACAAGAAAAGGCTAAATCGGCTCCAGCTAAGAAACGAGCGTCTGAATTTAATGAAATGATTCGGGATGGAAAAATCGATATGATTATTCCTCCATGGGGTGGGGAGCTTGCAGTTGAGATACTAGAAGATGTGGATTTTACTAGTTTGCCTGAAAAATGGGTTTTAGGGTATTCAGATACAAGCCTATTGTTATTAGCGATTACCTTACAAACAGGAATAGCCACTGCACATGGGACTAATTTTGCCGACCTAAGAGGGGAATATTCAGATGAAACGACTGCCATGTGGCAAGCTGTTTTATCAACGAAAGCGGGAGAGTCTATCGTTCAGCATTCTTCCGAAAAATATCAAAAGCAATGGAATCACAGTGACCCATCACCTTGTGTCTTTCATTTAACAGAACCAACCAGCTGGAAAGCGGTTTCTGAAAGTAAGGTAGATATGGAGGGGCGTTTACTAGGAGGATGTATCGATATTATCAGACATCTAATTGGTACACCGTATGGAAATGTTCAAAGATTTAGAGAGACATATTTCGACGGAGAACCAATGATTTGGTACTTAGAAAACTGTGAAATGAATACAGCTGATTTACGTAGGTCCTTAGTACAAATGAAGTTAGCGGGCTGGTTTGAAAATTGCTCGGGCATTATGTTTGGCAGAAGCAGTGCCAATGCGCCAATTGAAGGCTATACAGTTGAAGATGTATACAACGACCTTGCGGAGGAACTGCAAATCCCGATTATTTATGATATTGATTGTGGTCATCAACCTCCACAAATGACATTTGTGAATGGAGCCTACGCAGAAGTCCATGTTGAGAATGGAAAAGGGACAGTAAGACAGGTTTTTAAATGATTAATAAAAGGAGGGAGCAGCCCCTCCTTTTTAAAATTAATACGGCTCAGAAGCCTGGCACTTATGCTCTGCCAGTAAAAGGACTTCCTTCATTTTAATGGCTCGTCTATTTCTCTCTCCATAATCTGGGTCCCGCTGAGGTAGATGGTACTTTATTTTGTTAACATCCATAATATGTTACGATTAAATCAAAATCTAACATAAGGAGGTCCAACATGCGTTTTCAATGGAGTATGATTCTAGGACTTATTTTTTCATTAATAGTAGCTATCTTTGCGGTTGTCAATGTTTCTTCCGTTAAAGTGAATTACTTATTCGGATATACAGAAATCCCTCTGATTCTGATTATCATCGGCTCAGCTTTGCTGGGAGGATTAGTGGTGGGAATGTTCGGGATTTTGCGTCAGTATAAGCTTCAAAGGACGATCAAGAGACTCGAAAAAGAGATAGCTGAGTTACATTCAAAAAAATCAGTGGAACCAGAAATGAATCTGGAAAATGAGAATGCAACTGATAATCTTCTGCAAGATGAGAACTAACCCTTTTCAAAATGGAGAAGGGTTTTTTTAGTATTTAGGAGCTTGCAATATAGATAACTGTTAAAGGCACCTTTTTTATTGAGAAAGAGGGGCTTTTTTTCCTTTCTTTTCATTTTTTTCTCAGTCAAAAAATCTATTTACAACTATTCTCGCTGGTGATACGATTTTTTCAGAATGATCTTTTCGAGTAACGAAAAAACAAGATCACAAGTAATACATATTTTCTAACATCCAATCCTGCATGCAAAGACAGTATTTACATAATGAAAAGAGGAGATGTGATGGGCTCAGCAAACGTAGCCATATCCAATGGAAGGGCGAAAGGAATGGCTTTAGTCCTGACAGGAGCCTCTTTATGGGGAATATCAGGAACAGTCGCACAATATTTATTTCAGCAGCAAGGAATCAGTCCTGCTTGGATCGTGGTTGTCCGTTTATTATTTTCGGGAACGATCTTGCTCATAGCGGCTTCAAGTTCTAAGGGAAGTGTGGGCATATGGGAGATATGGAAAAATAAACGCGATGTTCTGAATCTTCTTTTGTTCAGTATTCTTGGAATGTTGGCCGTTCAGTACACCTTTTTTGAAGCTATCCGACAATCCAATGCGGCAACAGCAACAATTTTACAGTATCTTGCACCAATGATGATCTCTGTTTACTTAGCAATAAAAGCAAAACGATTGCCGAACTCGACGGAAATGGTCGCGGTAGTATTAGCGCTTGTTGGCACATTTCTACTTGTAACACAAGGGAATATTCATAGCCTATCGATTACAAGAACGGCATTGTTTTGGGGACTAATTTCAGCTTTAGCTCTTGCCTTTTATACACTAAATCCGATTCAGCTACTTGCAAAATATGGTTCCACAATTGTAATCGGGTGGGGGATGTTAATCGGAGGAATTAGCTTCAGTTTTGTTCATCCTCCATGGAGTTTCCAGGGTGAATGGTCATTAAGCTCGTTCTTTGGGGTAACATTTGTCGTCATCTTTGGAACCATTATTGCTTTTTATTGTTACTTAGAAAGTTTACATTACATCAGTGCAACAGAAACCAGCTTACTTGCCTGTATCGAACCTTTATCCGCTGCGATACTATCAGTCGTTTGGCTAAATGTAAGCTTCGGTCTTGCAGAATGGCTGGGAACAGGCTGTATTATTGGTACCATTATTATTTTATCACTTGTAAAAAATAAATAATCTTATCGTTTAGCCTAAGCAAACATTTCACAAAAATAGGGAGAGGGTTCTAATGAGTAAAGCTGTGTTAGTTTATCGTGGTGAATATTTAGAAAGTACACATGATGTTCATGTAGCCGTTGTGAATGCAGAAGGTGAATTGTTGTATTCTTATGGGGATCCCAATCGATTTACGTTTCCTCGTTCCTCAATGAAGCCATTTCAAGCAGTACCATTAGTTGAATCTGGAGCAGCTGAAGCATTTAACTATTCAGCTGCAGAAATTTCACTTAGCTGTGCGTCCCATAGTGGAGAACCATTCCACCGTGAAACTGTATTAGATATTCTGCACCGAGTAGGGCTTGAAGAAAATCATCTCCAATGTGGTACCCATATTCCAAGAGATATGGAAAGCTATCACCAGCTTATTCGTGAAGGAAAAGAGCTCTCACCTGTATTTAGTAATTGTTCAGGGAAACATTCGGGTATGTTAGCGACGACTGTATATATGAAGGAAGATGTAAATACATATCGAGAAGTAGCTCATCCGCATCAGCAAAGAATTTTAGAAGCAATTGAACAAGTCTGTGATTTTCCGAAAGAACAAATTCAAATTAGCGTGGATGGATGCGGTGTACCTGTTCACCAGCTTCCATTAAAAAATGTAGCGCTTGGTTTTGCTAGATTAGCCAAACCGGAGGCGTTTACAGAAGGTAAAAGAGCTCAAACGTTAAGTACAATTCGTGATTCAATGATCAAGCATCCAGAAATGGTCGGTGGGACGAAACGTTTTGATACTGATTTAATGAAGGTTTACAATGGCCGAATTGTCGCCAAGGCCGGTGCAGAAGCAGTCCAATGTCTAGCAGATCTAGAAACCGGAATTGGAATTGCCATTAAAGTGGAAGATGGAACGCCACGTGCAACGAGTGTCGTGACAATGGAAGTTTTAAAACAATTAGGAATCGGAAACGAAGAAATGTTTGCCGAGCTCGAAGAATATGTCCATGTACCAGTTTTAAATGCCAGACAGGATAAGATTGGTGTTGTAAAGGCTAACTTTCAATTAGAAAAAGCGATACAAGAAGGTAAATAATAGATAAAATATGCCAGGTCTAGGAATTTCTATGGACCTGGCATTTTTATTAGTTATGCGTTATTTTCAACCGCTTTTATGTTTTTGAAAATGGTTTTACGGATGTAAGGAACGACCCAACGGTCTAAACCGAATTGACCAGCGTTGACACCAGCGAATAGAATGATTGCTCCAAGGAATAAGTCAGTTGGGATATGAGATACAGTACCAGCTAAGAAGAAGGCAAAGTTCATCATTAAGCCGAAGAACATCGCTGCTGTTGTTAAGCATCCTAAGAGTAATCCTAAACCAACTAAGAATTCTCCAAGCGGAACAATAGTATTAAAGATATCAACATTCGGTAAAGCGAAGCCTTTTAAGAAGCTTACATACCAGCCATAAACTAGACCACCATCTGGACCTTTTACTGGATTTGCGACAGCATTTGCTAAATATCCAGAAGCGTCAAAACCTCCAGTAAGCTTATGCAAACCAGCTGTTAACCAAGAATATCCTAAATATAAACGAATGACTGCTAATAGACCTGCGGCAATTGTATTTTCTCTTAACCATTTCACTAACATGTGAAACATCTCCTTAGTAAAAAATGAATTAATAATGATTACACTGTAAATATAGCAAACTTTTATTTGTAAAAGTTAAGTTTGTGCAATCATTCACATATATGTAAAATCATTTTGAACAACTTATGAACGTTAATAATGTTGGGGTGTTGTTAATCTCAATTGATAGGTTAGGTAATGAAGCTGAAGCAGATCAGTGTTAGGAAAAGCAATTTATGAAGAACATATGTATAGTGAAACTGAAAAGATTTGTAATTCATTGAGCTTATGAAGAACAATTTTGGAAAGAAAGTGGTGAGAAGTGTTGTTCATCGGGCTTATGAAGAACAACTTTGCTGCTGAAATGGTAAGGATTGTTTTTCATTGGGCTTATGAAGAACAACTTTGCTGCTGAAACGGTAAGGTTTGTTTTTCATAGGACACACGATCCGTTATTTTGCAAAAACGATGGCTTTTTTAATGATTATCGGACTATGGTTCCGTTATCGTATCTAAAGTATGCCTTTTTCCGATGAAATATTGTGAATAACGGAACCTGAGTCCGATACACTAGGAAAAAACATCTATATAACCGGAATAACGGAACCTGTGTCCTATCCTTTAACATAGCCTTATCGAGTATCGGTAAAATGGAAAAATTAACTAACGTTTTATATACTAATATAAAGGAGTGTGGAAATGTTGAAAAAAGGATTGTTGGGAATTGGAGTTTTTGTGTTAGTAATTGTTATCATTGGCGGCATGTTAATGTCAAGTTATAACAACTTTGTGAGTTTGGAAGAGAATGTAGATCAATCTTATGCTCAAATTGAGAATCAGCTTCAAAGAAGACTGGATTTAATACCAAATCTCGTGAATACGGTTAAAGGATATGCTTCCCATGAAAAAGAAGTTATCGCCTCTATTTCAGATGCTCGTGCAAGATTAGCAGGTGCTAAAACAGTCGAAGAAGAAGCTACTGCAAATGCAGAACTATCGGGGGCATTAAGCCGATTGCTGGTAGTTGTTGAAAATTATCCAAATTTAAAAGCAGACCAGCAATTTACTCAATTAATGGATGAACTGTCAGGTACAGAAAATAGAATTGCCGTGGCTCGAAAGGATTATAATGATCAAGTTGCGGTCTATAACAAAAGAGTGAAACAATTTCCTGGAGTGATTATAGCTAATATCACTGGATTTGATGAAAAACAATATTTTAAAGCAGACCCTAAAGCAACTGAAGCACCAGAAGTGGACTTTGGAGGCAATGGTGGATGAGAATCAATAGGGTAGTCAGCTTTCTTCTAGTCGTTTCCTTTTTCCTTTTTGTAAACGGAAATGCACTTGCTAAGGAAATAACTATTCCAAATCCAGTTGGGGATATTTACGTCCAAGACTTTGCCAATGTATTAAGTGAAACCGAAAGAGCTGAGTTAAGAAACTGGGGCCGAGAGGTTGAAAATCGTACAACTGCACAAATTGCTGTACTGACAGTGGATTCAATTGAGGACTATTCTATCGAGGAATTTTCAAATGAAGCTTTTCGAAAATATAGACTTGGTAGTCAAAAGGAAAATAATGGTGTGTTATTAGTTTTGGCTATGAATGATCGAAAAGAAAGAATTGAAGTCGGATATGGGTTAGAAGGAAGACTTCCAGACGGAAAAGTAGGTCGGATTCTAGATGAATATACCGTTCCACTTTTACAAAAACAACAGCCCAACCAAGCTATATTACAAACGTATAAAGTGTTAACATATGAGGTCCTACAAGAATACGGGATAGATGCAAAGGAAATCTTTGGACCGTCTTCGCCAAGTTTGGATCAGCCGCAGATGAGTAATTCAGGAAACAATGGATTAGGTATACCTACCTGGCTCATCATCCTAATTGTAGTGGTTTTGATTTTTCTTGATTTTAAGTTTTTTGGTGGCACGCTTACGTATTTTATATTATCGATTTTGTCTCGTGGTGGTGGACGAGGCGGCGGTGGTGGTGGATCACGCGGTGGAGGCGGTGGTTCATCAGGTGGTGGCGGTGCCAGCAGGGGATGGTAAAGTTCGTGCCTATGATGAACATTTTGTTGCCATCAAGGAGAGATTTATTTATCAAAAAGCGGGCACCATCCAATTGGATGGTGCCTGCTCTCTTATAGTTAAGCGTTATTTGCAACTGCTTTATTATTTTTGAAAACTGTTTTACGGATGTAAGGAATCACCCAGCGGTCTAAACCGAATTGACCAGCGTTGAAACCAGCGAATAGAATGATTGCTCCAAGGAATAAATCAGTTGGGATATGAGATACAGTACCAGCTAAGAAGAACGCAAAGTTCATCATTAAACCAAAGAACATCGCAGCTGTTGTTAAGCAACCTAAGATTAGTCCTAAACCAATTAAGAATTCTCCAAGAGGAACGATGGTGTTGAAGATATCAACATTCGGTAGAGCGAAGCCTTTTAAAAAGCTTACGTACCAACCGTATACTAAACCGCCATCTGGACCTTTTACTGGATTTGCTACTGCATTTGCTAAATATCCAGAAGCATCAAATCCTCCAGTAAGCTTATGCAAACCAGCTGTTAACCAAGAATATCCTAAATATAAACGAATGACTGCTAATAGACCTGCGGCAATTGTGTTTTCTCTTAACCATTTCACTAACATGTGAAACATCTCCTTAGTAAAAAATGAATGAATAATGATTACACTGTAAATATAGCAAACTTTTATTTGTAAAAGTTAAGTTTGTGCAATCATTCACATATCTGTAATATCATTTTGAACAACTTATGAACGGTAATGTTATAGAATTTTTTAATTGCTTTGTTGGTAATGAAGTTGGGTGGATCGGTATTGTCTGGAGAAGCCACGAATTTACTTATGAAAAACAATTCTGGAAAGAAAATGGTGAGATAAGTTGTTCATCGGGCTTATGAAGAACATTTGTTATGCGAAACGGAAGAGAATTGTTGTTCATAACATAGTCTCTTCAATAAAATGGGCACCATCCAAATGGATGGTGCCCGACCTCATATAGTTAAGCGTTATTTCCAACAGCTTTTTTATTTTTGAAAACAGTCTTGCGGATGAATGGAATCACCCAGCGGTCTAAACCGAATACACCAGCGTTGAAACCAGCGAAGAGAATGATAGCTCCAAAGAATAAGTCAGTAGGAATATGAGATACTGTTCCGGCTAGGAAGAAGGCAAAGTTCATGACAAGTCCGAAGAACATCGCTGCTGTTGTTAAGCATCCTAAGATTAAGCCTAAACCAACTAAAAACTCACCTAGTGGAACGATCGTGTTAAAGATATCAACATTTGGTATTGCGAAACTCTTTAAGAAGCTTACATACCAACCATAAACCATGCTGCCATCTGGACCTTTTACTGGATTGGCTACGGCATTTGCTAAGTAGCCAGATGCATCAAATCCTCCAGTTAGCTTATGAAATCCTGCTGTTAACCAAGAATACCCGATGTATAAACGAATAACCGCTAAAAGTCCTGCTGCGACTGTGTTTTCTCTTAACCATTTCACTAACATGTGAAACACCCCTTAGTTTTTAAAAAGTTTTAATATGATTTCTACTACACTGTTAATATATCAATTTCTTCGAGGAAAAAGTGGGAATTTCTTACACATTCACATTTCTGTAAAATCATTATGAACAACTTATGAACATTAACACTGTTTAAGTATTGTTAATATGCAAAAGACGTAGGAAAACCCCAATATAAAGGGGTTTTTTGTTTTGGGAAAATAAAAAAGGTGCCAATTCCTAAGATGATTTTTAAAAAATCTTAAGAAAATCATAAGAAATTCGCTAGGGGTTTCTTCATTTTTGTTGGATAGAATTGGATTTGTAAATGAGAGGGGAGTTTAATTTGTTGACATTAAATGGTACACAAAGACTTCAGTTTTTATATAAATTTTTGCAATCACCAAAGCAAATGGGGAGTGTGACTCCTAGCTCGAGCTTTTTAGTGGATAAGATGCTCAGTCAGGTCCAATGGGGAAAGATAAAATCGATTGCTGAACTAGGCGCAGGCACGGGAGTTTTTACAAAATCCATTATAGAAAGAAAAAATAATGATTGTAGGCTGTTCGTATATGAGTTTGACTCTGATCTACGAGAGAAACTACGGAACCATTATCCAGAGGTAAAGGTATTTAAAGATGCCAACTATTTAAAAACGAATGCACATCAAAATGGGATTCAGCAATTTGATTGCATCCTTTCTGGATTACCGTTTACTAATTTTCCTGAAAGCACACGAAGAAATATTTTTCAACAGGTGTCGGAGTTATTAAGTGAAGAAGGCGTCTTTATTGCCTTTCAATATTCTTTACATATGAAAAGCTTGTTAAGGGAGTATTTTGATCAAGTGCGGATACTTTTTACACCATTTAATTTACCACCAGCATTTATATATGTTTGTAAAAAGAGAGGGATGAGTAGTGGATTTAGGATTAGTGGTTGAGTTTATAAGTGAGCACGGGTATTTAGCTTTGTTTTCATCGTTTTATGTATGTTTATTAGGGCTACCGATTCCGAATGAAATATTGGTCATGACGGGTGGTATCATCTCAACCATGGATCACTTTCAACCGTTGCTTACGTTTTTCATCGTTTACCTAACAGTTATCCTTAATGCCACTATTTTATATTTGGTTGGTCGAAAGGGTGGAAATCGACTGCTTCAAAAGCTTGAAAGGTTTAAAAAGATAAACCGAAATGTACAGGGAGCCAGTATTTATATTCAAAAATATGGGGGTTATGCAGCAGCTTTAAGCTATGGACTTCCGATTATGAGGCATTGTATCCCTTTTCTAATGGGGACTTATCAATATTCCTATTTAAGCTTTGCTCGTTTTTCCTATCTTTCTGCTCTTGTTTGGACATCTGTATTATTTTTAATTGGAAGATATTTTGGTTCGAAAATTGAAAGCATTGGCGAAAATCTTCATCAAATAGGGGGAGCTGTTCTAATCCTGCTTTTAGGAGTGTTTTTCACAAAGGTTCTTAAAAGGTATTTTCGTCAAAAGAATCTTAATTTCTAGTATCTAGTATTTATGGGTGGAGATGGTATAGTTTTAATTGGGAGTGATAAATTTGAACAATTATACGGTATTAGTAGTGGATGATGAACAAGAAATTCGAGATGCGATTGAAATATATTTGAAAAATGAAGGAATAACTGTGTTGAAGGCAGCGGATGGCTTAGAGGCTATCGAAATGTTAAACCAAACTGAGGTGCATTTAGTGTTACTAGATGTGATGATGCCTCGGCAGGATGGAATAACCACAACCTTAAAAATTCGTCAGAAAAGAAATATACCTATTATTATACTAAGTGCCAAAACGGAGGATATTGATAAAATCCTTGGTTTGCAGGTAGGTGCGGATGATTACGTGACCAAGCCTTTTAATCCGCTAGAGTTGATTGCTAGAGTAAAGTCACAATTAAGAAGATACGTTACACTTGGAACCTATGATGGTGTGGAAAAGGTCATTGATATCAATGGCTTAATTCTGAACCAGTCAGCTAAACAAGTTATGCTTTATGGAGAACATGTTAAATTAACACCAATTGAATATAAAATCTTAGAATTATTGATGGTGAATGCCGGACGGGTGTTTTCGATTGATCAAATCTATGAAAATGTGTGGAAGGAACCAGGGTATAATGCGGAAAATACGGTAGCTGTACACATTCGCAAAATCCGTGAAAAAATTGAGATTGACCCAAAAAATCCAAGATATTTAAAGGTGGTATGGGGCGTTGGATATAAAGTGGAAAAATAGAGGAATTCTCTTATCTATAATCGTTTTGTTTACCCTAGGAGCTAGCGGAGTATTATCCATATTGGCTCAAGGAAGCACCTACTTTAAAACCAGTTATTTTAAAACAGGTGAATTTGAAAGTCAGTTATCTAGTTTTATTGATTATTTAAACAGTTACGAATTAAATGTTGTCACGAAACAAGAAATGCTCAAAAACATGACCGTTTCTGAGGAAGAGCTGGAACGATATCGTGGACGTTTTGGAGATATCTCTCTGCAAATTAACGATATTCAGCTTGAATATGATAATAGAATTCAAGAAGCAAGAGCAAACCTTCTTGATAGTGAATCGATATTAATAGAAGAAAGAGATAAAAAGATAGAAGATTTAAAGAAGATTCTACAAGACGATGAATACGTGAAAGAAAAAATCTTAAAAGAGAAACAAAAAACGATTGAAGACTACTTTCACGATAGAGAGAGTAATAAAGGCCAGTTTCGTCTATATCAGTCGGCATTTTCCTATTATTTAAAAGATAGTGAAACAGCTAAGGTTTTCACGAATTTAGATGATCCAACAGAAGAGGGAATTTCTAAACAAGACCATGCGATTTTCCTTCGAAATTATCCTTCGCCTAATCATGAGGCCATTCAATCGCAATCTCAACCGATCTTTAATGAAGCAAATGATATCGTTATTTCAGATTCGATTCAGGATGGAAAGGTTTATGAAGGGCAAATTGCCGTCCTTGCATCTAATCAACAAACCAATTTTATATTAAAAGAGGCAAAGCAATATCGAGAACGCCAAATTCTTTATTTTATCAACAGCATTTTTTCGATTCTTGCATTAGCAGCTTGTGTTTATTTATATAAACATAAAAAGGTAGTACTGGTTGATTTTCACGAGAAATGGGCACCAGTGTTTCAGAAAGTACCACTGGATATAAGATTGCTGATTACGATCATCACCGTAATTTTTACCATGATCTTTATTGTCGATAACGGGTACTCTAATATCTATATGGATGTATGGAGTGAAATCAACCGAATCCTCTCCTTTATAATACTCACGCCGGTAGTCGGATTCTTGGTTTTTCAAGGAAAACAGTTCTATGATAGTTTGAAAAATCGAGAAACGTTAATAGCAGATTGGAAAAATAGTTTAACAGGGCGACTTTTTCAACATGTTAAAGAAGCTTTTATGAATTGGCATGTGGGTGCCCAAGTAGTAGCTATCCTCTTCATCGTGTTTATGTTTGGGGCAGCGGCGCTGCTTTCTCTAGTGGATAATAAGTTTTTCGTTCTATTTTTTATTGGAATGATAGTGGTCGGGATTCCGTTAGGATGGATGATGATCAAAGAGATAGGTTACTTTAATCGTATTCTTCTATTTGCTAGTCAATTAGAAACAGGTGATTTCGAAAAAGATTTACCTGTTAAGGGGAAATCTGTTTTAGTAAAACTAGCAGGAAATTTAAATGAAGTAAAGCAACGTTTAAAATTATCACAGAATGAGCAGGCAAAAAGTGAACGTTTAAAAGCGGAGCTAATCACAAATGTAAGCCACGATTTACGTACACCGCTTACATCAATTATTACGTATGCGGAACTTTTGAAAAATAAAGACCTGGAAGTAGAAGAACGTGAGTCGTATCTTCAAATCATTGACCGCAAATCGAAACGTTTAAAGGTCTTAATCGATGACTTATTTGAAGTTTCCAAAATGACCAGCGGAAACATTGAACTAAAGAAAGAGAAAATTGATGTTTGCCAGTTAGTTGAGCAAGCACTTGCGGAGTATAACGAAACGATAGAACAGTCCACATTAGAATTCCGTGTATCAAAGCCTGAATCACCGGTCTATGTAACGGTAGATGGCCAAAAGCTATGGCGTGTATTCGACAACTTAATAGGGAATATCTTTAAATATTCCTTAAATCATACAAGAGTGTATATAAACGTAGAGACAGTTGGAGAAAAAGTAAGCCTTACATTTAAAAATATTTCTAAATATGAGCTAGGTGGAAATACGGATGAGATGTTGGAGCGATTTAAAAGAGGAGACACTTCTCGTCATACGGAAGGGTCAGGACTTGGGCTTGCTATCGCAAAATCCATTATTGATCTACATGAGGGCAGCTTAGAAATTGATGTGGACGGGGATTTATTTAAAGTGACGGTCATATTATAAAAAGAAGGTGCCAGGCAGTTGCCCGGCACCTTTTTCATTATGCGTTATTTTCAACCGCTTTAATGTTTTTGAAAACAGTTTTACGAATGTAAGGGATCACCCAGCGGTCTAAACCGAATTGACCAGCGTTGAAACCAGCGAATAAGATGATTGCTCCAAGGAATAAATCAGTTGGGATATGAGATACAGTTCCAGCTAAGAAGAAAGAAAAGTTCATCACTAAACCAAAGAACATCGCTGCTGTTGTTAAGCATCCTAAGATTAATCCTAAACCAACTAAGAATTCGCCAAGTGGAACGATTGTGTTAAAAATATCTACGTTAGGAAGGGCAAAACCTTTTAAGAAGCTTACATACCAGCCATAAACTAGACCGCCATCTGGACCTTTTACCGGGTTTGCTACTGCATTTGCTAAATATCCAGAGGCATCAAATCCTCCAGTGAGCTTATGAAATCCTGCTGTTAACCAAGAATATCCTAAATATAAACGAATGACTGTTAATAGACCTGCGGCAATTGTGTTTTCTCTTAACCATTTTACTAACATGTGAAACATCTCCCTTTTATTAAGAAATGAATAATTAATGATTACACTGTAAATATAGCAAACTTTCTTTTGAAAAAGTTGAGTTTGTGTAATCATTCACATATTTGTAAAATCATTTTGAACAACTTTTGAACGGCGAAATTTAAGGAAGGCAAAATGTTTGTTAGGTTATTCATGGGAGCGAATTTTTTAAGGATTTTCACCTTCTGACTCAGATAACTAAGCTACTAAACAAGTTTGATCACACGCTTAAAGACGGGATAACAAAGATAGCCTAAAAAGACGCCAAGCATATTTAAAATGAGATCATCGATATCAAGACTGCCTCGGTGAGTAAGCAACTGCATCATTTCGATTAAGGAGATTGTAATAAAAGGTAAATAGACATACGCTAATAAGCTTGTATGATTTTTTCGAGCCAAAAGATAAATGCCATATGGAATAAACAACACCACATTAGCCACTAAATTATAAAAAGAGATAAATGGGTTTACTCTTCCAGATAAGAAAAAGTGAACGGTTGAGAAAGGTACAAGGTTATAATTGTTAAATGCATGATCTCCTGGCCGGAAAAATAATAAAATTAACAGCATAATGGTATATATAGAAATAAACCAGATAAAACGATGATATAACACAAAAATCCGTTCCCTGCGAATCAAGAGAATGAAAAAGGCAAGCAATCCCCATAAACAAACTAATACAGTCACTAAAGCAATGGGGTGCAGATAGTAGGTTAATTGGAAGAGATAATGTGAAAATAAGGAAAATAATAGAACGGATAGAACCGTTGCTAATAGGTATGATTTTTTCAAAAAAAGGACACCTCAATTTAAAAATGACGCTACCAATCATTATGACATGAAAAAAACATAAAAGGGGAGTAAAATTTATGGAAAATCGACTGGATAGGGCTCTTGTTTTGCGAAAAGAAGGCAAATTAAAGGAATCAAACGAAATTTTTCGAGAACTTGCAAATGAGTTTCCTGAGAACGCAATGGTTAATTATCAATGTGCATGGAGTTGTGATGTTTTAGGGGAAGAAGCAGCTGCGGTACCATACTACGAAAAGGCAATTCAGTTGGGGTTGCCTGAGGAGGAGCTTCAAGGCGCACTGTTAGGACTAGGCAGCACTTACCGAACCTTAGGGGAATATGAGAAGTCTAAAGATGTTCTTTCCAAAGGGGTGACATTATACCCTGGTAATAGAGCACTGCAGGTATTTTATTCCATGACACTATATAACTTAAAAGAACATCAACGTGCAATGGAGCTGTTATTAAAATGTCTTGTTGAAACGACCTCAGATGAAGACATCTTACACTATAAAAGAGCCATCACCTTTTATTCAGATAAATTGGATCAAACTTGGAAATAGAGTGGGGAACGCTTATTTTGGGAGATTCCCATCAACACTTCTACATTTAATATAATCGACATTGCAATTCGGATGGGTTGCGAGAAATCGGTCCCTTGCAACAATTTCATTGGTAGCATCATAGTAAGCAACGCCTTTTCCACCAGTAAAATCGAAATAATGAACAGAGTAGGATTTCATGTAAAAGTCATCTCCTTTTAAAATACAGGTTTAGTTTAACCATTTGGAGGTAAATCATCCATAAATATATAGTTTTGGGTATGAAGGACATTTTTGGATGAAGAGAGAGGAATTTTGTCCTTCATTGGGGGTATGAAGGACATTTGGGTTAAAAGAGAGAGGAGTTTTGTCCATCATCAGGGTTATGAAGGACATTTGGGCAAAAAAAGAGGAGGGGTTTGTCCTTCATCGGGGTTATGATGGACATTCTTGGTTTAAAAAAGAGGAATGTTGTCCTTCATAAACGAAGTATATAATTCTTCCACCCTCTAAAGGTATTTAAGTGCGAAGACTGAAAATATTTCATAGGAGATTCTTAACATGATCATACGTTATGCAGAAAAGACAGAATTACCTTTCATTCGGAAGCAAAGAATTATTTCATATAAAGAACATGTAGAACGTATACCAAAAGGGCATTGGAAGGCTCTTACATAGTCCATTACATCGGAAGCTGATACCCAATCAGAGGTCGAACTTCTTGTAGCAGAAATGGATGGGGAAATCGTGGGCAGTGTGGCTTTGTTTCCAGCAAAAATCGAAGCTTATGAAGGGTATATAGATCCGTTGGAATACCCTGAAATACGGATGCTAGCTGTTAACCCACAGATGCGTGGAAAAGGAATAGCAAGGGCATTAATGATGGAATGTATTTATCGCACGAAAGCAACAGGTTACCATTCCATTGGGTTACATACAGCAGAATTTATGAAAGATGCCATTCGGTTATATGAAGGACTCGGATTTGAACACATCCCCCAATTTGACTTTGTACCATTGGAGGATGGGATTGTGGTAAAGGCTTATCGGCTAAGAGTTTAGTTTCAAGTAAGGTGAGTGGAGCTTGGGAGGATTCTCTCAAGCTTTTTAAAATTGAGATGGTGGAGTTTTTGTTGGAAAAAAGTGGTTTTGTGCATTATACTGATTAATAAGAAAACCGACTATATAGTTTATTTAAATTAACGGGGGAAAATCTATATGGAAATTATTAAGTATTTAGAGAACGATCGTGTTTATTTAAGAAGAGTGGAGCAGGGGGATGTGGATCATTATTTAGCAGCTGTCTCAAACCCTAATATTAGAAGATTAACAGGAACAACAGACTTTTTAACAAGAGAAATGTTGGAGAATGCGATCAATAAATGGAATGAAAATGATAGCAGAATCGATTTATTAATTTGTTTACAAGAAAACGATCAAGTCATTGGTGACTTAGCCATCGTTGATATCGAACATCGCGAAAGAAAGGGAAGTTTCCGAATCGCTATTACAGATGAACAGTATACAAGTAAAGGATATGGGACGGAAGCTTTGCGATTAATTATCGATTATATGTTTAATACATTAAATTTACGCAGAATTAGTATTAATGTATATGCCTTCAATGCGCGTGCAATTGCTGCCTACGAAAAGCTAGGATTCAAGCTAGAGGGTACTTTACGAGATGACCTCTTTTTCGATGGACAGTATCACGACAATCATTTGTTGGGATTAATGAAGGACGAGTACGTAAAATAATTTTGGTGTCTGCGGTTGATAAATTTTTAAAACGGTTGATAAATCCGAAAAAGCGGTTGATAACATGCTGATTCCGGTTGATATACTTCGAAATTCGGTTGATAAACTGAAATTAGTGAGGTTTATCAACTAAAAAAACTAAACAAACGTTTGATTAAATGGAAAAGGGATTGCTCCTGTAGAGGGCAATCCCTTTGTTATGGCTATTTTTAATCGTGTAAACACGAAAGTAATAATTTCAATTGATTAGACAAAGAAAACTTGGAGAAAATGAAGATAAAAATGTATAAGGGAATTATATTACATGTATTTATTAATCGTCATGGTCGTTTATATTCTTTTTGCAAAGGTTTTTATCGATTGGAAACGGTGGAAGGAATTCTATCCGACTGTTCAGTACTATATAATTTGTAACCTACTATATAATTTCATCTTTTATCAACATACCTTATGGAGATATAAAGCGGTTACGGTTTCTTGGCTCAATCATACAATAATAGAAATTGCCTTCTCGCTATTTATACTCCCAGTTGTGATCATGATGTATCTTCAATATTTCCCAAAAGGTAGGAAGAAGTACTTTTATATCGGAATTTGGGTTGCTTATTTTTCTGTGATTGAATGGATTTTTACGAAAAAGGGGCTATTTGTATATGAAAATGGTTGGAATGGTTGGTGGTCCCTATTGTTTAACGTTATTTCTTTTGTCATTATACGTTTGCATTATAAAAGACCGGCTTTTGCGATGATGATATCCATACCTATCATCATCATTCTATTGTATTTCTTCCATCCAGCTTTGCATGAATTGAAGTAGGGGTAATGCCGATGTCTCTTTCTACACCAGTGTTCTTTATTCTTCTCTTTGGGGTTTATATTGGAATGGCACTCTTTTTATGGAGGCAGAAAAAGAAATAGGTGTCAGCTCCAAATGAGGAGGACACCTATCTTTTTATAGTCCTAAAATTTCTGCTAATTTTTCTTGGTCAAAGCCCATTACGACTTCTTGACCATTTTCATCTTTAATAACCGTTGCGGGGGTAGCGGAAGCTCCTAATTCAATAATTTCTTGCATGTAACGATCATCCTTGCGAATATCTCTTTCCTCAAACTCCACTCCGTTCTCTTTTAGCCAAAGTTTTTCCGCATGGCATGGCGGGCAAGTTTCTTGTGTATAAATAACGACGTTTTTCATCATTCTAACCTCCATTTGTGTTTGCCACTATTGTATCTTAGTTTTTCTATTTTTACACGGTTCATGACTTATACATTGGGAATGTTTGGAATTGTTATGCTACAATGAAAATGAAACATCCGGGGGTGATGGTTTGAAACAAAAAAGAACCTATATGTTGATAATACTAATTGTATTGGGAGCAATAGCTTACGCATTATATTATTTTAATGTGGTAAATGTACCGCAAGTTCGATTTTTTTCTGAAGATAATATCTATCAATTAAATATAGAAGAAGATTGGGAAAAGTTCAAAGAAGAGTTAGAAATCAATAGTGGCACTTCTGATGATGCCAGAATAGAGGATTTCAATGTTTACCTAACAAAGGATGGAGACATTGAAGAGGTAAGATTTAATTTGGCTATGCAAAAGGAAAATAAATATACGATTTATCAATATAATAGTTGTCGATCTTGTCAGGATGAGAAAAAAGTGATTATTACGAAAAAAACGGTGAATGATTGGTTTCAATATCCAGGATTAATGAATGCCAATGAATTTTTTAAAAGACTTCAAATCCTAAACCAACAAAAGGTGTTTATCAGGGATGAGAAAGACGTTAAATTGAGATCATCTGGATGGAAAGAAGGTATCGGTTTACCAGGAGAATACTATCTGTTAGAGGAAAATCATCTTAGAAAATTGTCTCCACCTTCAGACCAGTTATCCTATGAAGGCTTTAATTTATTATTGATTGAGATAATTAGTGGGGAATTAACAGACGAAAACACAAGAACTATTTTTATCTCGCAATTTGTTAAAAACAAGGAGTAACGTGAAGTGGAGCCCAAGTCTCTGCTTTTTTTTGTCCATTTCATGACAATGTTAAGTTTTACACCTTTCAAATGATGTATATCACTAATTCTCTTTTGAAAAAATGCTATTTTAATTGTGAGAACTAATAGGTTCTCATTCCACAGCGAAGGAGAATTCTTATGAGTGAAATGATTAATAATCGTGAACTACAACTATATACAGAAACAAATCGAATGGCTAATATAAGACAAGTTTTTCAAGATCTTCATAACGGGAGAAATATCGACGAGGTAAAAGCTCATTTCAATGCTTTCATTGGAAAAATTACGGTGGATGAAATTGCTCAACTTTCCCATGATTTTTTAGAAAACGATGGAATTTCTAATGAAGAAGTGCAACGAATATATGCAGCTCACACCGAAATGTTTAAAGGAACAATTCAGGAAGAAATCCATTCAACTGCTGGCCCCGAAGACCAGCCTGGGCACCCGGTACATACCTTTAAGTTAGAGAACCGGGAATTGGAAAAATTAGTTCAATTGAGCGTGAAAGTTAACTTAGAACAATTTGAAAAAGAGGATACACCTGAGAATGTCTACAAGCTATTGAGTGATATGAATCTTTTATTAGATATCGATAAGCATTTTAGCCGTAAAGAGAATTTGATTTTTCCATATCTTGAAAATTACGGAATTTATGGACCAACCAACAATATGTGGAGAATCGACGATTTTATCCGCGATGCCATCAAGGACGCTAAGCAAAAACTAACCCATTACCAAGGCGATAAAAAAGCAGTTATCCATGTAATCCATTATGTAATGGATGAAGTATTAGCCATGGTGTATCGCGAAGAAAACATTCTTTTTCCGATGGCGTTGAAAAATTTGACGGAAGACGAGTGGGTGAAAATTGCCCACGAAAGCGATGAAATTGGCTTTTGCTTAACAGGGCCAGAAGCGGAGTGGAAACCTGACCGTAATCATCTAGATGAGAAAGCAATCTCTGAAGGTTATATAAAAATGGAAACGGGGATACTATCACTTAAACAATTGGAGATGCTTCTAAATCATCTACCGGTTGATATTACCTTCATTGACCATGAAGATGTCGTCCGTTACTTCTCCCATGGAAAAGAACGAATATTTGCACGCACTAAAGCCGTTATCGGCCGCACAGTGCAAAACTGTCATCCCCCAAGAAGTGTTCATGTCGTGGAGGAGCTATTGGAGGATTTTAAATCAGGTAAAAAAGATAGCGAGGACTTCTGGATTAAGTTCCGTGATAAATATGTTTATATCCGTTACTTCGCAGTTCGTGATGAGAATGGAAAATACATTGGAACTCTTGAATTCACGCAAAATATTGACCCGATTAAAGCCATTGAAGGCGAAAAACGAATTTTATCATAGGCTCTTTTCTGAACCTTTGTTGCTTTTTTAGATTAATAAATAGGCATTTCTCGATATAGGGTGTTAAACTCATACGGAAATGAAGAAAAGAGCTGATCATTTATTAAGAGAGCCTGTAAAAATCCGGCTTTAGGGATTTTTACGAAAACCACAAACTATACGAAAACAGCTTTATCATAAAAAAGAAAGCGAACAGTCAATGTGCTGTTCGCTTTTTAATTGGATTTTTAGTGTAGACTGTGGCTTATCAACCGCATTTCAAGTTTTATCAACCGAAATTTGGAATTTATCAACCGGCAACTCAAGTTTTATCAACCGAAACCAGCAACTTATCAACCGCACCCATTCCCCAGCCTCATTCCCCAAAACCCCACCTAACAAAAACCTGTTTATTTTTACCACCGAAGTGCAAGCTATAAAAAAGCCCAATCTTCCTAAGTGACAGATATGCCTTCCATGGAGTAAAATTGCTTATTGGAAAAATTATGGGGGTTAAGAAAAATGAAAAGTAGAACGACCGTAATGGTTAGCATTGTTCTGGCGATGCTGGTGGCCTCGATGGATACCACAATTATGAACACAACGATGCCGATTATCGCAAAAGAGTTAGGAAGATTTGATTTATATGCTTGGTCCTTCGCGTCATATATGATTGCGAGTACCATTCTTTCCCCTGTAGCAGGGAGACTTTCTGATTTATTCGGAAGAAAAAGAGTTTTTGCATCTGGAATTATCCTTTTTTTATTCGGGTCACTTCTTTGCGGGTTATCACAAAGTATGATTCAGTTAGTTATTTTCCGCGCGGTTCAGGGAATAGGTGCCGGATTTATGATGCCTTTTCCAGCGATTATTGCAGGAGACCTTTTTTCTGTTGAAAAACGAGGAAAAATCCAAGCTTTGTTTACCGGTATGTGGGGCTTATCTGCTGTCCTTGCGCCTTTACTAGGAGCATTTTTTGTTGAGGTTATGACATGGAGATGGATTTTCTTTGTTAATTTACCTATTTGTATCATTGCATTGTTGACGCTTTTACCATACCAAGAAAAGTATCAGCCAAAGAAAGCAAAGGTCGATTATATTGGAGCTCTATTATTTGCAGTTGGTATCACTTTCCTTCTTTTAGTGACGGTGCTTGAAGAAAATCAACTATTATTCGGTGTGATTGGAGCTTTATTCTTAATAGGATTTTATTTTTTCGAGAAAAAGCATACATCACCTATTGTCCCACTGTCCATGTTTAAAAATAAGACATTTACTTGGATTAATATCAATTCCTTCCTAGGGACAGTCGCTCTATTTGGAACGTCGAGTTACATTCCGTTATTTTTACAGAATATTGCACACCTATCGCTTTTCATGAGTGGGGTGGCTCTTCTAGGTACGGCGATTGGCTGGATGGTTGTGGCAGTTCCAGCAGGAAAATGGATTTTAAAATACGGATACCGACCATTGTTAATGATTGGGAATGTCTTGCTATTCCTTTCAGGCATTCTATTGGTTCTATTGAATGATAACCATGGTTTCTGGTATGTATTCTTGGCGATGATTGTTCAAGGACTATCTTTTGGGTTATTGAGTACAGTTGGAATCATTGGTGTTCAACAGCTTGTTGGGGCTCATGAAAAAGGAATTTCTACTTCGTTTTTCATGTTTTGCCGAAACACAGGTACCGCTATCGGAGTGACGATTATGGGAGCACTCTTAACAAGTGGAGCGAATTTTATGGAGGGCATCCATCATTTGTTTATTTTCGGTTTCTTCGGAAGTATTTTGGCTGTGCTAACTTCATTCTTTATTCCAGGCAACCAAGAGAGTTCAGTGGTAGCACAAAGTAAAATCAGTTAAAAAGGGTGCTTTTAAGCATCCTTTTTTGTTAAAATTGAAACAGTTATCTTAGTCGATATGTAAGGAAAGGAAGTTTGGCTTTGAAAAAGTTAACCGTTATTCCCATTATGATCCTTGTAGCCATCCTGGCGATGTGGATGCTGAATAAAGATTATTCGGAAATAGCCCTTCTAATAAGATGGATCATAGCTATAGGTGCGGCCCTTTTATCAGGTGGAATCGCTTATCTAATGTTTACATTAGAAGAAAGAGACAAAAAGGTGAGAGGTAAATAACAAAAAGGACTTGAAGTTCTTGCCTCATAAATAGAAGCCCTAACTTCCAGTGGAGTTAGGGCTTCATTTTTAAATATAAAAAAATAGCTAGTAGGTTAAATAGTGATCAAACCATTCAAATATTTCTTTATCACGTTCCTGTTGGTAGTTTGATAATCTATGGTCACCTTCTGGATAGATGACAAGCTTGTAAATCTTAGAGTGTTCTTCGAGTAATTTGGATAATTCTATCGAATCTTCAACGTGTACTCTATTATCGTTATCTCCATGTAATATTAATATAGGGATGTTTATTTTATCTGGCCAGAATAAAGCAGACCTCGCTATAAATTTTTCTCGTTCATCAACCTTATTTCCGATAAGTTCTTCATGAATCTGATCCATTGGAAAAGGGAGTGACTCTCGTAATAAATTACTCGGAGCACCTACAACTGCAGCAGCTTTTATATCAATACCTAGTTTTATAGCGATATAAGTCATTAATCCGCCCCTAGAATGGCCAAACATTACTTTTCGATTGGAATCAGCGTATGGTAGTGTATCGGCTAACCAGGACATTGCAAATATATCGCGAATATCTGCTCCTCCAAATTCTTCACTACCCTCTCCACCATCGTTACCACGGTATTGAGTAGCAAGGACAACATAATTTCTGGCTGCGTAGGAAGCTAATCGTTCTAACCTTTCTTCGTCGATCTTACCATATTCTCTATTGCCTCCACGATTATAAATGAGTACTGGTAAGGGGCCGTTATCGGTATTCTTTGGTTTTACTATAAAACCAATAACCCGATAACCATCAATTAAATATTCAATTCGGAATGACTCCACTTTTTCCTCATACTTTTGATTCGTTTTCATCGATACTATGGAAACAATCTGTCCGTCAGTTAAATTCCTATTCATAAAAACCATCCCTTTCGTTTGCTTAAAACATCAGAGCATGGTTAGGAAGAATGACGATGTAATAAATACAATCAATAAAAAAAGACTACGTTCATTACGATAGTCTTTAATCTACTTAGTTTATTAATGATTAAAAGAAAAAATGTAAAGGATTGTAGATACCATCGTCAACTTGCTCTGAAATTTTATATACGACACAACAATCCCCTCCTTAAATAATTAAATTTCCTAACTTTTCAAAATATACCATTTTATGTAATGAAGTTCAATATTTTTTTAAAAATGACCGCCATTTATTTGTAAAAGTAAACAGAAGATCTAAAATGAGTTGTTTTAATAGTTTGGTAAAAAGTGAAATTTATTATGCCTGAGATACTATTTTTGGTTATCATGATTAGTAAGAAGGAAACAAGGAGGAAAAAGGCATTGTCATTTTTGAAAAAAATAGAACCGCATCTGCTTAGTGAAGAATTACTTATTCAAAAATTTATATTAAGACTACTTAGTGAATATTATCCGTTTGTGCCACCCGAATGGACGGAGAGGCTATTAAATGACGCTCTCCAGTCAAAGGTGAAGGAATTCAACATATTAATGAATCTAGAAAAGTTACCTTTTAGCGAAAGAGCAGTAATGTTTTTAATAGAAGGGCTGAAAAATTCAGATGCATCCAATCAATATTTATACTTACGGTTAGTAGACAAGATAGAACCTGAGTTGGCTTTCAAGTATCGGGAACAATTGGAACCATATGCACCAAAGGATAACTGGGATTTCTATCGTATTTTACTTGAGGGGTCTGAAGAAGAAGTCTGGGAAACCTATGGAGATTTACTAGGAGGTTTGGGGAAATCACCCGAACATAACCATCAACTATATAGTAAGGCAAAACTTTTAGTGAAGACACTTATTCATAAGGGCTGGGTGGATGAGAACGAAATAGACCTTATATTAGGAGAACAGCTCCATGAAAAATATTTTGCCTATCATGGTATTCTTGCTGTTTATATGATTGGTTTACTGAAGTTACCTAAATACATACCGCTATTAGTGAGTTTTCTCGATCGTGATGATGACATCTTACTGGAGGAAACGGCAGATGCGTTAATTTCCTTTCAAAGTGATGAAGTGGTAGAATCGGTGGTTCCATATGCTCGAATGCAGGAGTCATCTATTTTTGCTATCTCCGTATTAAGTGGAACGAAAACTCCATTGGCTACTCAGGTTTTAAAGGACTTAATGACAGAACTGACAGATGAAGACGACCAAAGCATTGTATTTGAAGCCTTGTGCCATCAATTATCTGATGCCGCCTTACCTGAAATAGAAGCTTATTTGAAGAATCATCCACAATCGTATCTCGTTGAAATAGAGGAACTAGCATACGGATTTTACAAAGTAATGGGTGAGAATCATCCCTATTTAGAAGAATGGAAGCGTATCGCTGAAAAAAATGAAGCAGACTTCGCAAAGGATATGGAGCGTCAAAATCAACCTAGTAGTTTAAATCCAAAAGTAGGCAGAAACGATCCATGCCCATGTGGCAGCGGGAAAAAATATAAAAAATGCTGTGGTGCTTAAAGAATTTTGAAAAGACCCTAATTTGGGTCTTTTTCTGTTTATGCAGTAAGGTTATTTAAGGTTGAATTTTGGTAGAATATGTAAAAATTGTGACAAAGTTAGTAATAATCCAAAAATGTTCAGATATATACTTGAAACAGTCAGATAAATGACGAAAACGGTCAGATAAATCACGAAAACAGTCAGATATAAGGCTCCTACCAAAAAGGAAGACTAGTAAAAGTGAAATTTTCACCCCCATTTCTGCCACCAATCACCTTTTTCTTACTAACCCGTAATGATAAACTATTAATATAGAAATTTTTTGAGATGGAGGTAGGAGTTATGAGAGGCGAAATGAAAGACAGTTATGTATATGTAGCGGGATTTGCTCCATTGCCGAAAGGAACTCCGGTGTTTGAGTTGCAGAAGTCCCTTGGCTGTTTACTGATTATTGATAAAGAGACAGATATCATCGTAGATTGTGACTTTACTTTTATAAAGGATATCACGAATAACTTTCTATCCTCTTTGCTGCGTGGACAATCTCTTCAAAATGGCATCGATCATCTTACAAAATTAATAGAATCGAGATTTTTAGTTTCTCCGCAAAAGGCGATTATCCAAGCGTTTATTACCGCTTACCAGCGCTATATGGAAAGTAAAATGAAGTAAGGTAACAAGTAATAAAGCGCTTGCAATTTTTAGAATATTCGTTATATAATTTATATATAATTATATTAACATGTTGTTTAACTGGCTAATCTATGGGGAAAGGGAGAGAGACCCAATCTCAATTAAGTAGATTAAAAACCAGTGGTAAAAAAAGATCTAGAATCTGATATTTTTTCAGTTTTTTAGATGTTTCTTTGCTACTGGTTTTTTTGTTGTCCAAAATTGAAAAAACGGAGGAAATCGTCATGAAATTTGGTCTATTTACTGTTTTTGATAACTACAAGGAAAAATTTAATCGTTCCCATGAACAATTAATGAAAGAAGTGTTAGAACAAACCATTCAGGCAGATCGTTTAGGTTACGAATCCGTTTGGTTTGCAGAGCATCACTTTAGTGAATACGGAATCTTAACAACTCCACAGATGCTTTTGGCTGTTGCCGCTCAGCATACAAAGAACATCCGTTTAGGGGTATCGATCGTGACGTTGCCGTTTAAAAATCCTATTCAAGTGGCAGAGGATTATGCCTTACTAGATGTGTTAAGTGATGGGCGCTTAAATTTAGGGTTAGGAAGCGGTTATCTTCCACATGAATTTGCTGGTTTTAATGTAGAAGGAAAAGACAAAGCGTTCCGTTTTAATGATGCGCTGGCCGTTATTGAAAAAGCCTGGACAGGTGAAAGATTTTCACATGAAGGAGATTATTATCAGTTCAAAGATGTGAAGCTGGAGGTTATTCCGAAACAAAAGAAGGTTCCAACTTGGATTGGTGCCTTAAGTCCAGTTGGATCAACATTTGTTGGAAAAATGGGCTATAACATTATGGGAGTTCCATACGTGGCAAGCCGTTCGATCCCTGAATTAAAACAAATTTTGGATGATTATAAAAAGGCATATCGTGAAGCAGGTCATGATGAGAGCAAAATCAATATTCCATTGGCACTCCATACGTTTGTGGCTGAAACCCGTGAGGAAGCAGAACAAGTGGCGAGAGAACATTTAAACCTATATTTAGATACTCGTCAGTATGGAAGAAGTGCGCAATTTGAAGATTTAGAAGAGCGTGAACAACTATTAATTGGGACTCCAGAAGATGTGATTGCCCGTCTGCGATTATATCAAGAAGCTGGCTGTGACCATGTCATGATGCTTATGAACTTTGGTGGATTGCCACATGAAAAAGTTCTTCAATCCATGGAGCTCGTGGCGGAAAAGGTGATGCCTGCTTTTGCTAGTGGTGTAAAAGTATCGTCTTAACATAAAAATAGCGATTGGAGAGAGGAAGCAGATGAAGATACTTGGAATTTCGGGGACGATTTTAGGTGCCAAAACAGCTGTGTTAGTGGAGGCTGTTCTAAAAGAAATCAAGAAAGTAAATCCTGACATTGAAACGGACCTTCTCGATTTAAGAAACTATGAAATGCAATTTTGTGATGGACGTAAGCTGGAATTATACAATGATGACACAAGAGAAGCGATCCAAAAGGTATCCGAAGCTGATTTTTATTTAATTGGCAGCCCCATTTTTAATGGCTCAATGCCAGCACCGTTAAAAAATCTATTCGATATCGTTTCACCGGATGTTTTCCGCCATAAAGTCATGGGGTTTGTCGCAAATGGTGGGACCTATCAGCATTATTTAGTTATTGAAAATCAGCTAAAGCCAATTGCGGGATATTTCCGTGCTTATGTTGCACCAAGCTATGTTTACGCCCATACCAACCATTTTAATATGGCAAATGAAATAACCGATCATGATGTGTTATCTCGTATTGAGGCATTAGCGAAAGAATTAGTGTCAATGCAAGTGGCATTAAAAGGGCAGTGCGCTTCGTTAAAAGATCAGAAAGTATAACTTTTTGTACTTCGAGAATTGTCCAGCTTCAGCGCCTAGCCCCTCGAGGTCAAATAACCTCTAACCAATGAAGTCATAAATCAGACTTCATTGGTTAGAGAACATTTGCATGTCGGGGCTGACCAAGGCGCTTGCGCTTTTCGTGAATCATAAGTCCTAATATCGAAGGAGCGAAGAAAAGATGGAGCTAAAGCCAACTAGTAAAGAAATGGAAAATGCAAGTTTACAAGCATTTTTGGAAAATCTAATCGATTATGCGGGATTATTCCCACCGGCAGGTTTATCACTTGAAAAAGCAATTGAAAACTTTATTTCCTATAAACAAAGTGAAGACGAATGGATGCTGGGGACTTTTATTATTCCTGCTTCATCACTGGAGGAATTCGTTCTTAACACATTGCCAATCGAAGTATTATCCTTTTCGGTTACAGGTATGAAAAGCGAACATATGGAAGGCTGCCAAACTGGCCTTCAACATGTTTTACAACAGATTACTAGTTTCCAAGAAAAGCATGGGGAAAAGGTACAGGTAGAAGCAGTTGAACTTCCAATGCCTCTATCGATTCCAAAAGTGGAGGACTTGGCGGTTTTGTCAGAGTTGGCTCAACAGGGGAATGTGAAGCTTTTTTGCGAAGTGACCATCCCCAACACAGAAGACTGGGAACAACATCTTTTAGAGACATTTGATGCTTTTGCTGCTCATAATGCCGTGACCAATCAACCATTGGGACTTAAGCTTCGGACCGGTGGGCTAGAAGCAAACATGTTTCCGTCACCCGAAAAGGTTGCTGCTTTTTTATCAGGATGTGCTCGAAGAAAGCTGCCGTTAAAATTTACAGCTGGATTGCACCATCCTATTCGGATGTACCGGGAAGAAGTACAAACCAAAATGTACGGTTTTCTCAATGTTTTTACAGCAGGGCTGGCAGCCTTCGCACATCAGCTTGAAAAAGAGAAACTAGTTGAAATTCTAATAGATGAGGAACCAAACCACTTCCAATTTCAGGAGCAAGGGCTATTTTGGAAGGATGTCATCATCGAGGCTAGTGATATCCAGAAATATCGAAAACAATTGTATTCATATGGTTCCTGCAGTTTTGATGAACCGCGTGATGAATTAAGAGAAATGAAATTTTTAAAGGAGGCATCCCAGTGATTCGTTCATTTATAAAAGTAAATTCAGATTCCCATTTTCCTATTCAAAACTTACCGTATGGGATTTTTCAACCGAAAGGAACTCATGCAGAACCACGTGTTGGTGTAGCGATAGGGGAATATGTGTTAGACCTTTCTGTACTAGACGAAGCAGGCTTTTTTGATTATACACCAGTAAAAGGCCAGAACGTTTTTCATCAATCAACCTTAAATCCTTTTATGGAAATGGGTCAGCAAGCATGGAAGGAAGTTCGCAGTGTCCTTCAACATCTTTTAAAAGAAGATGTGCCAACCCTTCGCGATGATGCTTCTTTAAGAGAAAAAGCCTTCACACTTCAAAGTAAAATCGAAATGTTATTGCCTGTGAAGATTAGCGACTATACCGATTTTTATGCTTCAAAGGAACACGCTTCCAATGTCGGAACTATGTTTCGTGGAAAAGAAAATGCATTAATGCCAAACTGGACACACTTACCTGTTGGGTATCATGGACGCGCAAGCTCGGTTGTATTAAGCGGTACGGATATCCACCGCCCGCAAGGTCAAATTAAGCCGCCTACTGTAAGTGCACCTGAATTTTCAGCTTGCCGACAGCTGGATTTTGAATTAGAGGTTGGCTGCTTTATTGGTTCAGGAAATCAGTTAGGGAACCCTATTTCGGTAAATAAAGCGGAAGATCATGTATTTGGATTAGTTTTAGTGAATGACTGGAGCGCACGTGATATTCAAGCGTGGGAATACCAACCGCTTGGTCCATTTTTAGCCAAAAACTTTGCCACATCCATATCGCCATGGGTCGTACCACTTGAAGCACTTGAGCCATTTAGAGTAACAGGGCCAAAACAGGACCCAGAGCCTCTACCTTATTTAAAAAACAATAAGGCTGGCTCATTTGACATTCAATTAGAGGTTTATCTAAAAGGTCAAAACATGGAAGCACCAGAGCGAATCACGGCTAGCAATTACAACTATTTATATTGGAGCATTGCCCAACAAATTGCCCATCACACGATTACCGGATGTAATTTAAACCCGGGTGATTTACTAGCATCTGGAACCATCAGCGGACCTGAAAGAGAATCACGTGGAAGCATGATGGAACTAGCTTGGCGCGGGGCAGAGCCACTTCAATTTGAAAATGGCGAAGAACGTGTATGGCTTCATGATGGCGATGAATTGTTAATGACAGGCTGGTGCCAAGGAGATGGCTATCGAGTTGGTTTTGGAGAAGTAACAGGACGCGTTTTACCAGCTAAAAAGCTCGAATGGAACGAAGCGGTTCAGGAAGTGAGATAGTTCATTTCCATCCAACTATGTCAAACGTTCAATCCATAAAGGAATGAACGTAATACGATAAAAATGAAAACGGAAAAACGATAAGGAGGAAGCAACCATGCCTTTCTACAAAAGGTTAGGGGAAATCCCGCGTAAAAGACACACAGTTTTTAAGAAGGAAGACGGTTCTCTTTATAGGGAACAAGTAATGGGAACGAAAGGGTTTTCTGGACTTCAGTCGATTTTATACCATCATAATCCACCAACGGCGATGGTGGAGTCAACATTATTAGGAAAAGTGGAACTCAATTATGAGGAGCAGGCGGCTCTTATTCCACGCCATTTTTACACAAGTAAATTAACGAAGAAAAACGATCCTGTCGCAGGAAGAGAATATATTCTTGGCAACGAGGATTTAACGATTGGGATTGTCCAACCGACGGAGGCAATGGATTATTTTTACCGAAATAGTGATGGGGATGAAGTTTTATTTGTTCATTATGGAAGCGGAAAAGTGGAGACGATTTTCGGAACGCTTCCTTATCGACCTGGTGACTACATTGTCATTCCGGTTGGAACGATTTACAAAGTTACTCCAGATCCAGGTGAATCCAAGTTCCTGGTGATCGAAACAACCAGCTGGATCACAACACCAAAAAGATATCGCAATCACTTTGGGCAGCTATTGGAGCATAGTCCGTTTTGTGAAAGAGATTTCCATGGTCCGGAAACACTAGATACTCATATCGAAAGTGGCGAGTTTGAGGTTCGGACGAAATCACGCGGCCATATGCATTCGCATGTTTATGGGCACCATCCATTAGATGTCGTTGGTTGGGACGGTTATCTGTTCCCATATACCTTCAATGTCGAGGATTTTGAACCAATAACCGGACGTATTCATCAGCCACCACCAGTCCATCAGACCTTTGAAGGAAATAACTTTGTCATTTGTTCGTTTGTACCGCGTCTATATGACTATCATCCAGATGCCATCCCGGCCCCTTACTATCATAGTAATATTGATAGCGATGAGGTTCTCTATTATGTGGAAGGAAATTTCATGAGTCGAAAAGGGGTAGAGCTTGGTTCCATTACCCTGCATCCATCAGGAATTCCACATGGTCCACATCCTGGAAAAATTGAGGCAAGTATAGGCAAGAAAGAAACACTCGAGCTTGCCGTAATGATCGATACATTCAGACCGTTAAAAGTCTTAAAAAATGCCCATGACATCGAAGACAAAGACTACAAATACAGTTGGATAACTAAATAATGTAAAAAATTAAATTAGAGACATTACTTTTAAAAAAAAGATGGGGGAGTCAAAATGAAAAAATGGTTTACGCTATTTCTTAGCATTCTATTAATCTTTAGTCTTGCAGCTTGTAACACGAAGACTAGCTCCAAAGAAGGAACGATTAAGATAGGTGTCAATTTAGAGTTATCTGGACCTGCAGCAGTATGGGGTGTTCCACAAAAAGATGCCATCCAAATGCTAGTGGATCAAATCAATGATGATGGCGGTATTGATGGTAAAAAGATTGAGCTTGTTGTATATGACAATGAATCAAGCGAAACGCAATCTCTAGTCGTGACGAAAAAGCTAGTCGAGCAAGATAAGGTAGTAGCTGTTATTGGGGGAGGAACAACACCAACAACGATGCCTCTACTTCCTTATATTGAAAAAAGTAAAGTACCACTTGTATCGATAGGGTCAGGGGATGCGATCTCTTCGCCAGCTGAGGAAAGACACTGGGTGTTTAAAACTCCTGTAGACAATGAAGATATTTCTACTAGTATCGTAGAGTTATTGAAAAAAGAAAATAAAAAGAACATTGCTTTCATGGCTTTGAATAATGCGTATGGTGATAGCGGATTAAAGACGTTTGAAGGAGTAGCGAAAGCAAACGGCATTAATATTGTAGCCGTTGAAAAGTTTGGAATGGGCGATAAAGATATGAAGCCGCAGTTAACGAAAATTAAAGGCTTAAATCCAGACGCGATCATTGTCTGGTCGATTCCACCAGCTGCATCGATCGTGAACCGTAACTATTGGGAGCTAAAAATGGATAATATGCTGATATATCCAGCAGGTGCAGGCTCGAATGCATTTGTTGAATTAGCAGGAAAAGAAGCAGCTGAAGGAACATATGTATCTGCCGGTAAGGTTTGGGTTTCTGATCAAATCGGAGACGGCGATGTTCAAAAGGAAATTATTACAAAATACGTAAAAGACTTTGAAGCAAAAACAAAACAAGGTGCAAGTCCAATTGATGGTATGGCATACGATGCAATGCTGTTAATCTCCAAAGCGATTGAAAAATCTGGAGATAAGGTCACAAGAGATTCGATTCGCGACAATCTTGAGAAGTTAGAAAATGTAGTAGGCGTAACAGGCGTTTTTAACTTAAGTGAAAAGGATCACCAAGGGTTAAGTTCAGCAGATGCTCTTATGGTTCAAGTCAAGAATGGCGATTGGGTCATTCCGGAATAGAAAGGATTGAAGCAGTTTGGAAATTGTACAATTATTACTATCCGGTTTAGCAGTTGGTGGAATTTATGCCTTAATCGCAGTAGGGTTTGTGACCATTTATAACGTAAACGGTGTTATCAACTTTGCTCAAGGTGAATTTGTCATGGTGGGGGGAATCTCGGCGGCCGCAATGGTCTCCGGAGGTGCCCCCCTTTGGGTAGCGGCTGTAGCTGCGGTCATCACAGCTACGATTGTTGGGGCGCTGGTGCAAAGACTAGCGCTTCAGCCAGCCCGATTTAACAGTGAGGTTGTCCTCATTATTATCACGATTGGGGTATCCACTGTGTTACGTGGTCTTGCGTTACTTATTTTTGGAAGCTCTCCAAAGGTCCTACCGCCATTTTTAGCAGGAGAGCCAGTCAGTTTCTTAAGTGCAGCGATACCACGTCAAGATTTCTTTATCATTGGCATTACCTTCATTACAATGCTGGTACTGTATATCTTTTTTGAAAAAACAATGTTAGGTTCTGCATTAAGAGCCAGTATGATGAATCGTGAGGTAAGCCGTTTAATGGGGATTTCACCTAAATGGATGGGCTTGCTTTCTTTTATGATTGGTGCTTGTTTAGCCGGTATTGTAGGGGTAGCGGTCACTCCGATTTCTCTAGCAACCTATGATATGGGATTGATGATTGGGTTAAAAGGATTTGTCGCCGCTGTACTGGGTGGACTGATCAGTGTTCCGGGTGCGGTAATCGGGGGAATCATTTTGGGCGTGATCGAATCATTAGGGGCAGGATTAATTTCATCTGGCTATAAAGATGCGATTGCCTTTTTCATTTTATTATTAGTGCTTGTCTTCATGCCACAAGGCATTATTCGAACGAAGAGCGGAAAACGGGTATAAGGAGGGAGGATCTATATGGAAAAAACAATCATCAGCAATGAATCATCGATTACCGTAAAACCCCTTTCGAAAAGAAATATATTCCTGATTCCTTTTTTACTTATACTGTTGGTTGCCTTTCCTTATTTGGCAGGTACCTATATAACAGGTGTATTTGTTTTAATAGGTATTTATTTTATTTCTACGATTGGGATTTCCTTGTTAATGGGCCATGCAGGTCTTGTTTCCTTGGCGCAAGCCGCCTTTTGGGGAATCGGTGCTTACGGTTCAGGAATCATAGCAATCAAACTTTCCCTTTCTCCATTTTTAACGATTCCGATTGGAATGGTCTTAGCAGGGGGAATTGCTTATTTAATCGGGTACTTAACAAGAAATCTTCAAGGTCATTATTTTTCTTTAGCAACCCTTGGTTTTGGGATCGTAATTAATATTATTTTAATCGAAGAGTCCGAGCTAACTGGCGGTCCATCCGGATTAATCGGGGTTCCATCCTTTGAAATAGGATCGTTTTCGGTTGCATCCGATATGACTTGGTTCTATATGATTGCTCTTATTGCTGTTATCGTATTTCTTTTAACAAAAAACCTTTTAAAATCTTCTTGGGGTAGAAATTTACGTTCCATCCAGGATAGTCCTATTGCCTCTCAATCGATGGGCATCAACATCGGCAAATATAAATTATCTGCGTTTGTGGTCAGTGCGGTGTTTGCGGGATTAAGCGGAGGATTATATGCGTCATATATGAGTTTTATCAGCCCAGCGATTTTCAGCTTTGAGATGTCGATCAAATTTGTGGTGATGGCCGTGCTTGGCGGATTAGCGAGTATGTACGGTCCATTAATTGGGGTCGTTGTGGTGACTCTCCTTGTCGAAGTACTTCGTGAGGTAGTCCCATTTATCTTTGGTGAAAGTGCTGGTGGCGCGGTCGAAGTTATCTTCTTTGGGCTTTTATTGGTCATCATGATGATTTATATGCCAAAAGGAATCATGGGCATTTTTGAAAAAATCAGTCAGCGGTTCAGGAGGGAGTCATAGATGGGTGCAACATTGCTTGAATTCAATCGAGTGACAAAGAGATTTGGCGGTGTTATTGCCGTAAATGAAAACACCTTCGATATTAAAGAAGGGGAAATCGTCTCTCTTATCGGTCCGAATGGCGCTGGCAAAACCTCAACATTTAATTGTATTACGGGAATGTATTCACCTGATGAAGGTGAAGTGAAATTTAATGGTGAAAAAATCAATGCTTTAAAACCAAACGAAATTGCAGAACTGGGCATTGCCCGCACCTTCCAGAACCTGCAAATTTTTGACAATATGACGTTATTGGAAAATGTCATGGTGTCGGTAAAGGATACAAGGAGAACGAATATTATTAGCTCTATGCTCAGGCTTCCACATTTGAAACATAAGGAAGAACGGGCAACCGAATTAGGAATGAAAAATCTAAGACTCATCGGTTTGGAGGATAAGGCGCTCACGCTAGCAGGAGATTTATCTTTTGGTGAACAGCGTCTGCTTGAAATCGCTCGGGCTATTGCGCTTGAACCAAAGCTACTTTTACTAGATGAACCGATGTCGGGTTTAAGTGTGGAAGAGCGGAGAACGATGATTTCCTTGATTAAGAAGTTAAAGCAGCAGGGCTTAACGATATTCTTAATTGAACATGATTTATCCACCGTTATGGAAATTTCGGATCGCCTGATTGTTCTTGATTTTGGCAGTAAAATTGCCGAAGGAACGCCAGCTGAAATTCAGGAAAATGAAAAGGTAATTGAGGCTTACCTTGGTCGAGATATGGAAAAGTCCTATAAAGAAAGAGTAGTTTCAAGTGACGCGAAGCTTATTTTAAAAATAAACGATTTACATGTTTACCGTGAAAGCATTCATGCTTTAAAAGGAATTAACCTTGAAATTAAAGAAGGTCAATTAAGCACGATTATTGGTGCCAATGGGGCTGGGAAAACAACTTTGTTAAATACAATTGCCGGCTTACTGCAGCCAAGGTCAGGACAAGTATTTTTAGAGAGTCAGGACATTACGGGTTCACCAGCAGAAAAGCTTGCCTATGTTGGAGTGAATTTGGTCCCTGAACGAAGAGGGATGTTCGCAGAGCTAACAGTAGAAGAAAGCCTGCGCCTCGGTGCTTACAATCGTTATCGCGGTTATGGTGCTTCTAAAACAGTCCGAGATGGAATCGACGAAGATATGGAAAAAATGTATCAGCTCTTCCCGCGATTAAAGGAGAGAAGAAAGCAATTATCGGGAACCCTGAGTGGCGGAGAACAGCAGATGCTAGCCATTGCGAGGGGACTGATGGCACGTCCTAAAGTCTTAATGCTCGACGAACCTTCACTAGGTTTGGCCCCGTTAATCGTCGAGGAAATCTTCGAAACACTGTTCAAATTGAAACAAACAGATACGACTATCATTCTAGTAGAGCAAAACGCGAAAGCTGCTTTACAAATAGCAGATTGGGGCTATCTGTTGGAAAATGGGAAGATAAAGGTCGAAGGTAAGCCAAGCGAGCTTGCTAACAATCCGTTAATTCATGAAACTTATTTGAGTATTCATTAAAGCTCTTTTCAAAACTTTGTTGCTTTTGTAACTAAAAAAGAAGAGAGATTTCACTATATAGGGCGATAAAATTCTTTTAAAAATCAAGAAAAGAGCTGCTCACTTATTAAGAAAAGCTTAGAACCAATCTATACGTAAACAGCTTTCATCAAAACAACACCCCGTTACAATCCGTAACGGGGTGTTTACTGCTTATTGGTAAAGAGAGCTATATTTAGTGGATTACTCAATCAGTCTTCACAGTCGAAGCATTGTTTAAAGGTATCATCCGGGCACTGTGAGGAACTTAGTTTACCTTTGGATTCATTTTCAAGGACTTCATAAGGGCGCATCATTTCATGATCTTCATGTTCGAGAATATGACAGTGCCAAGGATAAATTCCTGTAAATGGACCGAAGCGGGCAATAATTCTAGTAACTTCTCCTGGGTTTGCACGTACCGTATCCTTCCATCCCATTTCATTCGGGTCAGGTGGACGCATTTTTCCAATAGAGCGGTTAAGTCTCGTTGGATTTCCTTTGAAGGTTGCACGGCCTAAAATTTGAAATTGGACTAAATGTAAATGAATCGGATGGGTGTCAGGGGTTGTATTGTATAAATCCCAAATTTCAATCGTACCATTATAGGGGGTCTCCGTTATCGGAAGTTGATCCCAGTCCATATTATTTAATAGGAGCTTTAATCGACCGAATTCATCGGTACTTTCAACCAGGACATTTTTACGACGTGTAATAGCATCAGCAGGATTTAGGTGTTCCAAACAACTTAAACGATTAGGAACTTCACTTCGGTCACGACCAGCGAGTTTTAGATTGACGCGGAATTGTAGAATCTGACTTAGGTCTTCATTAGGAACATCACCATCTGGGAAGGGGGCAGGTGCATCATTGGTAAGGATGATGTTTTGTCCTATATGTTTGGAAAAATCAATAATAAGGTCTGCACGTTCAGCAGGAGCCAGAATGAGCTGTGAAATTAGTACCGGATGCTCTAATAATCCTCCATCTGTTCCTATTTGAATAAAATTCTGGCCAGAGCTGAGACGCATACGGTAAAAACGAGAGTTGGAACCATTAACAACACGGAAGCGATATTTTCTTGGCTCGACTTCCAGATAAGGCCACACTTTTCCGTTAACCAAGATGGTATTGCCAAAAAACTCTGGAACAACAGATGGATTGGGTAGTTTCTTATTAATCTGAGGAGGCGGCTGAGGTGCTGGAGGTGGCTCGTGGCCAGGCTGAGTTGGATAGAAGAGATCACCATTCGGATAAAAGGAACGGTCTTGAATCACTAATGGAATTTCGTAGTTTCCACTAGGAAGATTCAAGCTCTTCTCATGTTCATCACGTAATAGGTACAAACCAGCTAACCCAGAATATACATTTAGACGAGTAATACCAACTGCATGGTCATGGTACCACAGGGTTGCAGGTCGTTGACAATTGGGGTAATAATAAACGTCATGCTCAAATTTTGGTCCAACATTTTCAAAGTTCCGAGTAAACCATGCCTCTGGATATCCGTCATTTTCAGGTCTAACACGTCCACCATGTAAATGAACAACCGTTCTAACAGATGGTTGATCAGGTTCTGCTCCATGAATCGTTCGATCGACAGGAAGGATATGTTCAAAAGGTAATTTGTTTTTCCATTTCACATAAATAGGTTGATTTCGTGTAGTCTCAAATGTTGGTCCAGGATACATTCCGTTATATCCCCAAACGGTTGTTGGCGGCAAATCACGATGCAATTTTTGCTTAACATGTTTCATGGTTACTTCATAATAAGGAATGCCGTCGGGTGTCGTGTCTATATTTTTCAGTACAGTCGGGATAGGTAAAGAGTCTACAAACTTCTTTAAATTCATAATCTACCTCCTTATTGTTTCATAAGTGACTTGTATTACATAATATGACTATGTTAGATAAGCGTATGGTTAGATATCTAAAAATCAAAAAACTTGCTCGGCATTTGATTTATAGTGAAGGCAGAAGTAAATATAATCTGAAATAGCTTCTTGAAAAAATATAGTTTCCCTATAGGTTCCGGATATTTTTATACTTGTTAGAAGAATATCATAGAGGAAATTTTCATATTTTTATAGAAGAAAATTACTAGAATGAAAGTGGGTGATAGCATGTTGGGGTTTCACTATAAAGAATATGACGGTTTGGGCTTAGCAGAATTAGTTAAGAAAAAAGAGGTTCACCCAAAAGAATTAGTGGAGGAAGCCATTCGATTAACCAACTCCCTCAACCCAAAATTAAATGCAGTGATTTACCGGATGTACGAAGAAGCCAGAAAGCTTGCAGAGACTGACCTTTCCGGAACGTTTGCAGGGGTTCCAATGTTTTTAAAGGATATCTCACAAGAGATGGAGGGACAACCTATCACCTCGGGATCCAAGGCGCTTCAAGGTTTTAAATCAAAAGTTGATTCGGAATATGTAAAAAGGTTACGTGAGGCAGGGGTTATTTTTCTAGGTCGGACGAATGTCCCAGAATTCGCTTTAGTGGCAATTACCGAACCTGACCATTACGGTGCAACCAGAAATCCGTGGAATTTAAACGTGACGCCAGGCGGCTCAAGCGGTGGATCGGCAGCTGCTGTGGCCTCTGGAATTGTTCCCATTGCGGGCGCTAATGATGGGGGCGGTTCGATACGAATTCCCGCTGCTTATTGTGGTTTGTTCGGACTTAAACCAACAAGGGGCAGAACACCGGTTGGGCCTCATTATGGCAGAGCATGGCAAGGGGCTTCCGTTGAGCATGTATTATCAAGGTCGGTAAGAGATAGTGCAGCGATGTTAGATGAACTATATAAGTATGATAAAGCGGCTGCTTACTATGCTCCATCTTTTCAAGGAAGCTATCTTCAGGCTTCACGTACACCAATTGGTAAAAAATTAAGGATTGCTCTTTCCGTTTCCTCGCCCATTGGCACAGAAGTTCACCCCGAATGTAAAAAGGCTGTGCTAAAGGTAGCTAGATTATTAGAATCAATGGGACACGTAGTGGAGGAAGTAGATGCACCTGTAGATGGACATAAAATCGCCAAGAGCTATTTAATGATGTACTTTGCGGAAACGGCAGCATTATTAACTTCTTTGGAAGAAACACTTGGTAAAAAGGTTACCTTCGAAGATGTCGAACCTACCACATGGCTATTAGGACTGTTAGGAAAAGCAACAACAGCCGAAGAATTTGCCCTAAGCATTAGAGAGTGGGACAAGGCAGCCTATCAAATGGAAACGTTCCATGAAACATATGATTTTTATTTAACTCCAACAACGGCGTTTCCTCCTGCAAAAATCGGAGAATTAGAGCCATCGTCTTCAGAAAAATTTTTAATTAGCACAGTAGGAAAATTAGGACTTGGTGGACTATTAAAAAAGGCTGGTATTGTCGATCAAATTGCCCAAAAAAACCTATCACGAACTCCATTTACCCAGCTAGCTAATTTAACCGGACAACCAGCCATGTCTCTTCCCCTTCATTTAACAGCGGATGGGTTGCCGGTAGGTGTACAAGTTATTGCTGCAAAAGGGCGGGAGGATCTACTGTTCCAATTAGCGGGGGAACTGGAACAGGCGGAGGATTGGATCGATGTGAGAAAGTATCCGATGGTTTAGGTAGAATAGAAGACGGTCAAAACAAGCCTATTTTCCTGATACAAACATTAGATTCAAAAGAGTTGATATCAACGTAACATCCTCTAATGGTGATATTCGCATTCCATATCTAATGTAATTGACTACAACCGTTAATGAGAAAGGGAGATTGTTTTGTGGCAATCTCTTTTTTATTTTTTTGAAAAGCCACACTTAGGGAAAATAACAGAACCATAGTCCGAGAATCTTCAAAAAAACATTTCCTTAAATTAAGGGAACGTGAACCGCCTAAATTGAATGTTTACGGCTTAATTAGCCACGACTTTGCAAAATGATTTACACTAGTGCCAGTTCAACAAAGATATTTAACAAATCCTTATGTATTATATAGCGTTTGACTATTATTTTTTCAGTAATGGAAATATTATTTATAAATTGGAGATATTAGTAAAATGAGTTGAATCTTTAGGAGTGGCATAAAATGGACTTACATAGTGGAAGGTTTTATTGGCAAACAACATATCCTAATTCAACAAGGTATCAAGAGTTGGATGAAGATATAAAGTGCGATGTTCTTATTATTGGTGCTGGAAGTTCAGGTGCGCAATGTGCGTATTTACTAAGTGAGCAAGACCTAGACGTCGTGGTCGTCGACAAACGAAGAATAGGGGCAGGAAGTACATGTGTAAACACAGCTCTTCTTCAATATTTAGGAGATAAAATGCTTTTTGAACTAGTGAATACATTTGGTGAAGAAGCAGCTATTCAACATACGAAGCTATGCGAAGAAGCAATAAAGGATATAGAAAAGACTTCTCTTAAAATGGATATTGACCCCGAATTCTTTTGGAGAGATAGTCTTTATTATGCTAGTGATAAAGAAGGTGTTGAGAATCTCCGAAAAGAGTATGCCTTCCTTCAAAAACATCAATTTAAAGTAGATCTACTTTCAGAAAATCAAATAAGTGAACGCTATCCTTTTAAAAAGCAATCCGCACTTTATTTGTATAATGACGGCGAAATTAATCCTTATAAATATAATCATGGATTACTACAATTAGCCCATAAAAATGGAGTGCGAATTTTTGAAAATACGAAAATAAGTGAAAAGTCTTTTACAAATGAAAATACCACATTTTTTACTGAAAACGGTCATAGGATCAAATCTCGTTATGTGATTATTGCAGCAGGCTATGAAGGATTAGAGTTTAAACAAGAGAAAAACAGTGTGGTGACTAGTTCGTATGCAGTTATAACCAATCAAGTTGAAAGCTTTAATGACTGGCATAAGCGAACTCTTATTTGGGAAACGGCTCGACCGTATATTTATATGCGAACCACAAAAGATAACCGAATTATCATCGGAGGATTAGATGATAATACATCTTTTCCTGAAGAACGTGATTCTAAAATTATACATAAAAAAGATAAATTGATTGAGGAATTTAATAAGCTTTTTCCGAGAATAGAGGTTTATCCAGAGTATTATTTAGGTGCATTTTATGGCGGAACACATGATGGACTTCCAATGATTGGTGAATACGAAGAATTTCCAAACTGTTACTTCCTATTTGCTTATGGAGACAATGGCTTAGTTTATAGTAGTGTATTGGCGAAAATAATAAAAGAGGTTATCACAAAAGAGGTAAGTCCTACAAGGGGACTGTATCATCAAGAGCGTTTAAGTGTGTAGACAGATGGACGTTTACGTCACTGGTAAATGAAATGAATATAGCCAACTTGTCCTTTTGAAGCAGTGTATTCAACATTTGTAAGTTTGGAAGACTTCAAAAGAATTTCTTTCTCACATTAAAGCAGTGGGGGTCTGACCCCCACTGCTTTAATGTGAGAAAGAACTAAATGTTTTTGTATGAATACTACTAAAACAAGCTTATTTTCCTAGATGCAAACACTACTTTAGTAGTGTTATTTTTTTTGGACACGAACAATAGATATGAACTGATACATATATGAAGGAGGAATGTGGATGAAATTAGTTAGGAAATTTAGAAACCTGTTAGGGATCTCATTAACTCTACTTTTACTATTTGCAGCAGCGATACCAACACAAGGGATTGTTAAAAATGATGATCGGCAGCTGTCAACAGTGGATCAAAGTACGGATCCGGAATATGCATTTGTTCAGTTTGGTGATGCACCGATCGCATCCTATGATGGAAATATTAAAGGCTACGAATCTACAAAGCCAGCAAAAGGGGAAAAAGTTAAATTAAACTCCCCGGCAGCAAATAAATATGGAAAAAGACTTGAATCTCAACGTGAAAATTATAAGAAATGGTTGGCGAAACAGCTTCCACAAGTGGAAGTCGTAACGGAATATGCGGTAACTTATAATGGAATCGGCCTTAAGTTAAACGGTGCTACTTTAGAAGAAATCAGCCGTGGACCAGGTGTTGTGAATAAAGGGTACAGTGCGACCTATCATAAGGCGATGAGCACAAGTACTGGGTTGATTAATGCAGCTCCAGTTTGGACAGCACTTGGAGGTCAGGCGAATGCGGGTGCAGGAATAAAGGTGGGTGTCATTGATTCTGGTATTGATTTTAAACATCCATTCCTTCAACCAAATGATGGAATGCAAGCACCGGAAGGATTTCCAAAAGGGGATACACGTTTTACTAGTGAAAAGGTAATTGTAGCAAAAGTATTCCATCAGGAGCCGTGGCAGACTGCTGAAGCGGTGGAAAGCCATGGTACACATGTATCGGGAACCATTGCTGGGAAGTCTGGCACAATGCCACCTCTTGGCAACAAACCACTTAGCGGAGTCGCACCTGGTGCATATCTAGGAAACTATAACGTTTTCCCAGGACAAGTGGAAGATGCTAAGAGTTTATTTATAGCTAAAGCTGTTGAAGAGGCTGTTAAAGATGGAATGGATGTACTAAACCTAAGCTTAGGTGGAACGCCTCACAAAGGTGCTGATTTACTTGATATGACGGTAAATGCAGCTGTGGATGCAGGTGTAGTAGTGGCCATTTCAGCGGGTAACGAGGGGCCAGGAAACTATACCGTTGGATCACCGGGAACAGCGGAAAAGGTAATTACAGTAGCGGCAACGACTAATAGTCGTTCATTTGCAATGTTTTTAGATTCAGAAGCATTTGATGGTGGAAAAACGGTTGCGACTACTGGTTCTGGTGGAGGAACCGTAACGGAAAAAATAAAAGGTGAATATGCACTATGGTCAGATGTTGCGGGTGGAGATAAGCTAGCTTGTACTCCAGTAAGTGGCACACCGTTAGAAGGAAAACTGGCAGTTATCCAACGCGGTGCATGTACATTTACTGAAAAAATTAACAATGCAGCTGCTGCAGGAGCAGAAGCTGTTATTATCTATCAACTTGATGGTGTGGATGAACCAATTCCAATGTCTTCAGATGGAGCTTCGATTCCAGCTGTTATGATTGGGAATTCAGCTGGGCAGACATTAGTTCACTGGACAGGTGATCGTACAGTTACAGTTGACCCTAATTTATCAGAAGTTGCCGCCGTTCCCAACCTACTAGCTAACTTTAGTTCATGGGGACCAACACCAAACTACACATTGAAACCGGATGTTGCGGCTCCTGGTGTTAATATTTACTCATCCGTTGTTGGCGGCGACTATGAGCTTTATCAAGGAACTTCAATGGCTTCACCACATGTAGCAGGTGCAGCGGCAACATTATTAGCTGTTCATCCTGATTGGAGTCCAGCGGAAGTGAAAGCAGCATTAATGGGAACAGCGCATGATGTGGCTGGAAGTGTGTTACCTGATACAGATGAAAAAGACCCTCTTAAAGTAGGGGCGGGCTTAATTGATTTAGGTCGTGCAATGAATACGCCAGCAATGGCATTCCCATCCTCTTTAAGTTTTGGTCTTGTGCGTCCAGTTGGAAATCAGACTTATCAGATGAGCTTTACTCTAGAGAATCCAACTAATGAAGAAGATGCAATAACTTACAACTTAAGTGCTGATGAAAATTTAGAATTAAGTGCTGATTCTGTCACTCTGGCTGGAAATCAAAGCGCACAAATTACAGTTAATGTTGTGAATAGAGGAGTTGCCTCTGGCGGACAACAAGGAACTCCTGAATTCAAAAGCGGATATATTAATGTAACATCTAGCGCTGGTGACATCCGTATCCCATATCTATATGTAATTGACTACAATCGATAAAAAGTAGGGGAGGTTGCTTAAACGCAATCTCTCTTTTTGATTTGGATTTATTTGTAAAAAGTGTGACAAAGTCGGAAACATCTTCATTTTAGACGGATATTTCATTAAAAAAGTCGGATAAGTCTGTGACAAAGTCGGAAACACGGCTCACAAAGTCGGATAACTTGGTAAAGCGGTTGTTGTTTTTCTACTGACAGTTGAAAAAGTGCAATTTTAATCATTCAACTACCGGTTGATAGGCTGTTCTGGTTCGCTATGCTAAGATTATCGTAACAGTGCGCACTGGATATTTTGCCTAGGGGGAGTTTGAATGCTCGATACACGTAAAATTGGAGCGTATATCTCGAAGCTTCGTAAAGAGAAGGATATGACGCAAATAGAACTTGCTGAACAACTGAATGTCAGTCATCAAGCTGTGTCTAAATGGGAAAGAGGGGACTCGCTTCCGGATATTGCTACCCTTCCTATGATCGCTAAATTTTTCGGAATTTCGATTGATGAATTAATGAGTGCTGGGGAAAATCAGAGTGTCTCAAAAGTTGGTAAATTAGTAGAAGAAATTTCTGAAAATCGGACAGAGCAAGTTGCGGCTATGATTAATAATGGAGAAGTCAATATGGAGGACCTAACGGAAGTTGCTCCTCTCATTAAGGCAAGTACACTAAATAAGGTTTCGGAAAACTTAAATGTCAAAAACATCAATTTTGAATTCATAACTAGGCTTGCTCCATTTCTAGGTACAGAATCCTTATCAGAGCTTGTACGACATGCAACAGAAAACGAAGTGAACTGGGATGTTATCTCAAAAATCGCTCCGTTTCTTAATCAAGAACTATTAATGGAGTTAGTAGAAAAACCTGCTACATTAGAAGTACATCAGCTAATGGGTCTTGCTCCTTTTTTAAAAAAGGAAAGCTTAGATAAACTAGTTCTAAGATTGGAAGATGGTCAAATGGGGTGGGAACAGGTTCGAGCACTGGCTCCTTTTTTGAGTAGGCAATCTATGACTCGTATCGTAGACTGGGTGGTGGATGGAAGTGTCGATGCCGAACAGATTGTAAGTCTTGCACCATTTCTGGAAGAAGACCAATTAGAGAAACTAGTTCATCAAGCAAAGGAAGGTACTATAAGTTGGAAAAAAGTTGAAAAACTGGCTCCGTTTTTAAGTGGTGAAACGCTTCATTTGCTTGTCAATCAAGTGATAGAGGGTAATTTAGATGCAAGCAGAATCGTAAAGCTTGCTCCATTTTTAAGTAAAGAAAACATAGAAGATCTAATCCAAAATGTAGATGTAGAAAATTTGAACTCAGATATTCTTGCAAGTCTTGCCCCCTTTATTGGAAAAGAGACTTTAAGCAAACTGGTTACAGCATTATTAACGCAGGTTAAATAGACAACTAGTGGCTAACTCAAAAAAATGCCTTCTCAACCTATAAAAAGATTTGAGATGGCATTTTTTTGATAGTGAATATCTAATTAGCAATCTTCTGTTCTTTATCTTTCCAAACGGTTGCATCATTTTCGTACAGACTGAGAAACACATCGGTAATTTTCGGATCAAAATGTGTTCCTCTGTTATTTCTTATTTCTTCAAGAGTACTATCTAAATCCATTTCATCCCTGTATACCCGCTTAGAGATCATCGCATCAAACGTATCTGCGATGGCTACAATTCTCGCAACTAAAGGAATTTCTTCCCCCTTTAATCCAAGTGGATAGCCTTTACCGTCATATCTTTCATGATGATATAAAACAATGTCTAAAATTCCAGTGCCGTTAAAATCTGAAACATGTTTTATAATTTCATGCCCTATGGATGAATGCAGTTTGATTTTTGTATATTCATCATTTGTTAATTTAGAAGGCTTCAGTAGAATGTTTTCGGGAACTCCAATTTTCCCGATGTCATGAAGCAAAGCCCCTTTATAAATGACGTCACATAATGAATCAGATAGATTCATTTTTTTAGCTATTTCTAGAGAATATTGTGCTACGTTGTTAGAATGATGCATCGTGTAAGGATCTCTAGAATCTAGAGCATTCGATAAAGCTGAGATTAACTCTAGTTTGGACCTTTTAATTTTTTTATTACGTTTAATGAGTCCAGAAGAAATCACTACGACTAAAAAATAGGTTAACAAAAGAATAATGAAAGTGAGCATCGTTGTTTGATAGGGATCTAGTAAAAATCTTGTCAAGGCAACTAAAGTTGTCGCGACAAATAAAAATAGGGTAGACTGGTCGTAAAAACCGATTCCTAAAAAGATGTTTGCTAGAATATAAAAAACAAATAGATGTTGTTGCTCAAAATAATCCCAATACATGATATTGATAATTAAGATAATAACAAACCAATAACGAAAATAAGTTGGACGGTTTAGCCACTCATCAATTTTATTTATCATAAAGTCACCTAATATATAGTTAGTTAAAAGTCTCGTAGAGGACCTAAGAATTGGAAATTCAAATAAATATTTCAGCAGAGTATATTGTAAACTATCTAAATATATAGGATAAAGGTCGCGTAATAATGTGACTTATATCACATTAAAAATAATCTTTTCTTGCTTTTTTTGATATATTCACAAAAATGACAATGTCTTACAAAAAAGCCAATAAAAAAAGACCTAATCTCTTAGGTCCTTTTTGGTGTTTATTAATACATAGCGCGGATTGGATCAACACCAAGTAATTGGTTGCCGTCTACTTCCACCCAAAGATAATAATGGTCAACATCTAATCCTGTAGTGTCCCCTAATAAATCATGGATAGCTTCTTGAGTTTTAAACGTTAAGCTGCCAGTATTTAATGGCGAATAAAGGCCAAGTCCAGTATTAACCGAAATAGTTTGGTCGGATTTCTGTAAATATTCAGCCCCAGCAACACCAACGAAAACGGTTTGTAGCATAGCAACAATGGCAATAGCTAGTAAAAATCTTTTCATAATCACACCTCCTTTAATGGATTTGATCTTTAATAGAGAAGAATGCGTCTACCACTAATGGATGAAACATCGTCCCTTTATTTTTCATAATCTCATTTAGAGCTATGTCCTTTTCCATTCCTTTTCGGTAAACCCGATCAGAGGTCATAGCGTCAAAAGCGTCTACAACGGTAATAATCGCAGCTTCAATTCGAATTTCTTCTCCTTTAAGCTGATTTGGATATCCTTTTCCATCAAACCGCTCATGATGTTGTTCCACAATTTCTCCAGCTTTCACTAAGTCAACAATTTCAGTTGCAGTTAAAGTTTCTCGTCCCCAAGTCGTGTGCTGTTTCATGATTTCGTATTCATCATCAGTAAGTCCAGCCGGTTTATTTAGAATTTCATTCGGGACTTTAATTTTTCCAATGTCATGGAGAAATGCAGCTAAATTTAATATGTACAGTTCGTCAGGGGATAGCCCCATTACTTCACCAACCATCATGGATAGTTCTTTAATTCGATTGCAATGATCTGCTGTATATCCATCTTTTTGCTCGACGGAAACGGCCAAGTCCATCATGTTTCGAACGGAATTACTATACGCATGAAATTGTGGTTGAGAGGTGACATAGAGAAGCTGGACCTCTGTTTTTGCAATAAAAATTACATGTTCCTGTATCGGGCTGGCAAAAAAGGAATCACCTTGCTCTAAAAGTACTTCACCTTTTGGAGATTGATAGATTAATTGACCAGATAGAATGTACATATGCTCCATGGCGGTCCATCCTTCTTCAGGAATCATAGCTAAACGGGCACCAGGGTGTAATTTATGATGAATGACCTCGGTACCATCCCCTGAAGCTAATAAAGAAAGTTCCATATTTGTCATATTAACTTTTTCGATTGCGTTTTTCTTAAAGATGTTCATTTCTTCCTCCTAAAGTTAATAATAGAACATTTCCACTATGTGCATAGGACTAAGTTTATTACTTATATTTATATAACGTATTTTATAGGGAGTAAATACCTATTTAGGTGAAATATCACTATTTTTTTAATACTTTAGGAGGTATGTTCTATATATGTTAAATTTTGGTGAAATAATTTTTAGGAGGAGTATGATAGGTTTGAAAAAATAGACTTTAGTAGTGTTTTAAAAAGTAATTTTACTAGTACCGACAAACCCCCTATTTATTCGACGTAGTTTTTAGTAACCAATACATAGGGGGAAAAAAATCATGATGAAAAACAAGAATTTGACTGGTTTTGTCGTAAAAGGTGTTTCAGCATTAGCGCTTACTTTTTCAGTAGGAGCAGGAAGTGCATTTGCAGATGACCAAGTGACTGGTTCATCTACGGCAACAGAAGAAGTATCAAACGTCGAAGCACCAACAACAGACGTTATTTCACAAGACGGTACTCAAACAACGGAAACAACGGAAGAAACAGATGTAACTACTCAAGATACAACGGTTGTACAAGCTCCACAAGAAGACATGGAGGAACCATCATTAATCCCTGGTGACTTCTTTTATTTTGTAAAAATGATGATTGAAAAGGTTCGTCTAGCCGTAACGACGGACGACTATAAAGAGGCACAGCTATTAGCTAAGTATGCTGCTGAGCGTATTGCAGAAGCAAATGCGTTACTTGCAAAAGGAGATAAAGAAGAAGCAGAAAAAGTTCTTCAAGAAGCTATCGCAACTCAAGAACTTGCTGCAGAAAAGTTACCAGAATCTGAAGTTTCTGTAACAGATGATTCAGCAGAAGGAACGACAGTAGATACTACAGAAGAAGATAAAGAAGTTGTTGGCGAAGAAACAGAAGTAACAAATGAAACAGACGTTGCAGAAGAAGATAAAGCAACAGATGAAACAGAAGTAGCAGAGGAAGCTGAAGCAACAGATGAAGCAGTAGTTGCGGAAGAAGACAAGGCAGAAGAAACAGTGGTGACAGAAGACACTGAAGCAACAGAAGTTGAAAGCAAGTTAGCCCATAATATTGATGCACTGCTAGTAGTTTTAGCAAAAATTGAGAATCCTAAAGCTCAAAAAGCAATCATGAAAAACATTCAAAAATCATTCCAAAAGTTAGATAAAAAGTATAAAAAGCTTGAAGAAGCAGAAGCAAAATTTGAAAAGAAGATGAGTGAAATGGAAGCTGAATTAGCTAGCGGTGAAATATCAGCTGAAGAAGCAGCAGCTAAAAAGACTCATCTTGAAGCAGAATTAAGTGAGAAGGAAGAGAAAGCGGAACAAGAAGAAACAAAAGAGGTTGAGAAAATCAATAAAGAAGTAGCTAAGAAAACGGCTAAAGCTATGGAAGAACAAAAGAAAAAGGAACAAGAAGCTGTAAAGAAAGCGGAAGAAAAGAAACGCGAAGAAGCTAAAAAGGCAGAAGAAAAGAAGCGCAAAGAAGCAAAAAAAGCCGAAGAAAAGAAACGTGAAGAAGCTAAGAAGGCTGAAAAGAAACACCGTGAAGAATTAAAGAAGCATAAAGATAAGCATCACCATGATGGCGACAAAGATCGTGAAGATCACGATAAAGATGAAGACCATGATGATCAAGATAGAGACTAATCTATAGATTAATAGGGTGTCAGATACTGCGTTGGTGCAGTTTCTGACACCCTTTTTTTATAGTTATTTAAGGAGTAGTATGGATGTTAAATTTATAGGACACACATTCCGTTATTCCCCTAAAATAAGGCGTTTTTTCTACTTTAAAGGACTCAGGTTCCGTTATTCACTTTATTTCATAGGCAAAGGGCCACTTTTAGTGAAATAGCGGAACCATAGTCCTTTAATTCTTTAAAAACAAACATTTTTGTCATATAACGGAACGTGTGTCCGATAAACCCTACTACTCTAGCCATTTGTGCCAATTTAACAGAGATAATTAACATAGCCTTTTATAAAAAGGATTCTATTTCTATTCTCGAAATAATTGTGTTAAAATTCAGATATCAATAGTAGGGAGGAAAGAAGATGGCAGAGCATCTAATTGTCTTAAATAAAGATGAAGATACGATATCAATCGTTAACTTAGAAACAAATGAGATTGAAAGAACAATAGAAACGGATCATAACCCGCATGAAGTCATTATTACTCCTGATGGTAAAAAAACGTATGTGGCTTGTTCGTTAGGGAATAAGCTTGATGTGATTGACAACGATACATATGAAATTGTGAAAAGACTGGAGCATCCGGATTTTAATTTTCCGCATGGCCTTGGCTTAACAAAGGATGGTAAGAAGCTTTATTTAGCCTCCACTTACAGTGAAAAGGTGTTTATTATTAATACTGAAACGGATGAAATTGAAAAAGTCATTCCAACTTTTCAAAAGTGGTCCCATATGATTTCTTTTTCACCAGATGGAAAAACCGTTTATGTTCCAAATATCGGTAGTCATAATATCACAGTAATTGACGTGGAAACAGAGGAAATCGTGAATCACTTTCCAGTAGGACCTGGTCCTGAGGGAGTAGCTGTTCATCCAAATGGAGAGCTACTGTATGTTGCGAACCAAGACGATGATACGTTGTTTGTGATGGATATCAATTCGTACAAGGTTCTGCATAAACGTCGTGTCGGAAAAGTTCCGGTCCGTCTTGTTTTTTCACCAGATGGAAAGTATGCCCTAATAGCGAACCGTGATTCTAGTGATGTTTCCGTTATCTTAACGGAACAAAAAATAAACGACCAGGTACGTCCTTGGGAAATCAAACGAATTCCGGTAGGCAGCTGGGCTGGCGGCATTGTTTTTAATACAGAAGGCACTTTTGCATTTGTAGCAAACAATAAAACAAATGATATTTCCGTAATTAACATGACTACCTTAAAGGAAGAATCTCGCATTGATGTGGGAATTCATCCAGATGGAATCGCTTATTTAAAGCGGTAGATGGATTAAGGATACAAAGTATAAAAAAGAGTTAGCGAGGATTCAATTTTGAATTCTCGCTTTTTTGTAAATCATATGAGTTAATTTCGGATTCCTTATCATGACGAAATTTCCTTGATGTGAAAATGCTATTCAATAATCTCTTCTAGAGAGTCCTTCCAAGTAGTTCCATTCTAAGCCTTTATGCAAATCGATAATAGATCAGTAAAAATGTACTTAGCACAAATAAAAAGTTTAGGAAAACAAAGATCATTTGGTCCAAGCGGGTCTTATGCATAGTAATGGGTGGATGATAAAAGGATATTCCTTCGATTATAAAAATGATTAAAACAATATGAATCATTCCATGACCTACTACTTCTGTGTAGCCAAATATGGTCGTTGTTAGGATAAATAAAATGGTGACGACTACGGCCAATAGCCGGTTAAGAATACCAACGACTAACAAGTAACCAACGACAAATTCAATAAACGCGGAGAGAACAACAAATAGTTCAGGTGCAAAACCAAAAGTAGGGACATGATGGCGGTGGATAATATCTGTTGTCATAATAGGATAGACCCATTTTTCCACAGCAACCCAGCATAAACTTAAACCTGTTCCAAGGTAAAGAAAAGGGAACCCTGCTGTCTCCAATCTCGTTTTTCCAACCAATAAAACACCGATAATAGCCAGGTAAAATCCATAATCCAGCATATGAAACCAACCTGAATAACTCCATATATGAATATATAAACCAAGCATGATGATGGAAGCTATTTTTGTTGCAAAATGATGGGGAATGAACAGTAAAACAATAATGATCCACATGAGAACGGTTTGCCAAGTATGATGGATAGAGAACTCAGGTGCAAACATCGTTCCTTTGAGCACTTGTAAAATAAATGCAACCGCTGTACCGTATTTAAGAATGTAACGAGAGTATTTCCGATACCCATCTAACTTCATATCGATGCGGGAGACACCGGGAATTTTCATTAGCTGTGGTATGAATTGGGATAATAATGCTAAAAAAAGCGCAATGAGTAAGGATAACACTATAAATTCAGTTGAAAGGATTTCTTCAATAGGAACCTTTTCCGGCTCCTTCTCCGTAAACCATTTTACATGCGCATTTACCATAATGGGAGATAAACCAATTAGTAAAAGTAAAAGAATAAAACCCCTTTTTTTCAATGGATATAGCCCTCCTTTTTTAAAAATGTATAAAAGGTAGTATTCCTTTAAAATAGTAATTTATGTTAGATGTTAGAGAGGCATTAACTTTCGAGGCATTGGTAATCGACTATTAGAATCTATGAATATTGCCTTGAAGAATAGAGGACTAAGTGAAACTTTAAAGCAAATATGACCTTAGCGAGGATTCATTCATCTAGGAATTCTCGCTTTTTTTTGTGCTGATAAACAGGAAATATTGAAATTTGAAATACACGATTTTGAAACAGTTGTTATTAATTTGAAGTAATTGCAAACATTTACCAGCGCTTAATACCTTCATCTTTAAATGGATAAGGTCGATACATAATCATATAAAGATTATGAAGGTTGGGGAGAAAAATGAAGTTGAAAATTGGTCATAAGTTAATATCGATGATGTTAATCGTATTAATAGTACCGAATATTATTATTGGAACAGTTGCTTACTTTATCTCAAAAGATCAAATGGACAGATTAGGCAAAACCACTTTACAAAATGGTGTCGAAATGGCTATCCAATTAATCGATTCAACTAATAAACAAGTTGAAAATGGAGAGCTCTCTTTAGAAGATGCACAAGAAAGAGTAAAAGAATACTTAATCGGTAAGATGAATGCAGATGGAAAACGTACCATTTCAAATCCCGTTGATTTAGGGGAATATGGATATTTTGTGGTATATGATAAAGATGGCCTTGAAGTGGCTCATCCATCCATAGAAGGTAAAAATGTATGGGAAACGAAAGATGTAGATGGCAAATTACTCGTTCAAGAGCAAATAAAAGTAGCAAAAAATGGTGGTGGTTTTGTCGAGTATAGCTGGGCATTGCCAAATGATGATAAGGCAATTGAAAAGAAGATTTCCTATAATAAAATCGATCCAAATTGGGGTTGGGTCATTTCGGCTGGAACCTATAAAATGGACTTTAATAAAGGGGCCAATCAAGTTCTCTTAGCTCTAGTTATTACCTTATTTCTCTCCGTCATCATCGGTGGATTCCTTTCGTACTATTTTGCAAAAAGAATGTCAAAGCCAATCACAGCCATTACGAATCATGCGGCAGAAGTGGCAAATGGAAACTTATCAGTAAAAGTTAATACTACAGATCGCTCAGATGAAATTGGGGAACTAGTCAATAGTTTCAGTTTAATGGTCGTGAATTTAAAAGCATTAATTAGCAAGGTGAATAATTCTGTTCATAGTATTACAAGCACCTCTCAAAATCTAAGTGCTGTTGCAGAAGAAACGACCGCTTCTAGTGAAGAGATTGGGAAGGCCATAAGTGAAATTTCTAAAGGGGCTGTTCAACAAGCTAGTGATGCCGATGATACATTTAATGCCACTATTGAATTAGCAAGTCAAATTCAAGAAATGTCAGATAAAACCGAATTAATGAGCGCTGCTTCTAAACAAGTAGTAGCATCTAATCAATTTGGATTGACAAGCGTAAGCACGCTTAAAGTAAAATCCAATGATACGGAAACTTCCGTATCACAAACTAAAGAAGTAATGGAAACACTTACTGAAAAAGTAAAAGAGATAGAATTAATAATCAAGACAATCAATTCCATTTCAGAGCAAACCAACCTTCTAGCGTTAAATGCTTCCATTGAAGCTGCTCGTGCTGGTGAACATGGTAAAGGTTTTGCGGTGGTTGCAAGTGAAGTGAGAAAGCTGGCGGAAGAAACTTCTCTAGCAACTGATAAAGTTCGCCAAACCTTATCAGGTATAATGGAAGTAACAGATATTGCGAATAAGGAAATGGATAAAACGAAACTTTTAGCAAAGGAACAGCTTGATGCTGTGGTGCTAACAGAAGAGTCGTTTAATCAGATTGCAGGTTCTGTAAGTGGAATCCAATCAATCATTGAAGATGTCAACGAAAACATTCAATTACTTGTTACTTCTAAAGATAATGTTTCAAAGGCAGTTGAAAGCATCGCCGCAGTAAGTGAAGAATCGGCGGCTTCTACTGAACAAGTTACTTCTAGTATCGAAGAACAATTAAATGCAATTGTCGTTGTTTCAGATTCAGCGCAAGAGTTAAACGATTTAATCAATGATTTAAAAGTCGAAATTGAAAAGTTTAAATTAGATTCATAACAACAAGTAGAACAAATACCGTAACTAGGGGCTTTACTTCAGGGAGAAGTAAAGCCTTTTCCATGTGTTTTTACTTTAGAGATAGATGCTTAATACATCTAAATAAATAGTTACTTATACCTAAAATATGGTAAAATTTATGTAGATTTAATAGTTTGAAATTATCATAAATGCTTCTTTAAATGGGGGATTTTGTTGAAATACTTTCTAAAAATAGGTACAACATTTATTCTAATCTATTTACTTCTTTCACTGACTTCCTGTACGCAAACAGAAAAAACGAAGAAAAGCCTCTCCGAATCAAATGAAAAACAAATATATGAAAATATTGTTTCTTCTTTTGAACACCCTCAAACAAAACAAAAATACAAAATAGTCAATGCCTATAAGTTTTTTCCTAACTATATAGCTAAGGTCAAAGATAAACCTAGTCATTCTAAAATGGACATTTATAAAGAAGAGGTAATTAAACCTATTTACAATGATTGCTTCCAAAATGGAGAATACCTTCATATGGCCGATTCCATCCTAAATGTAGCTCCGGAACGTTTAACTGAAATGGAGATATTAACCGAAAAAATGGAGAGTAAAGAAACCGATAAAATAATCAGAGAAGCTCTCATAAAATCCTCAAACCTTCTATCTTCAGAAAAAGAAACAACAGTTTGTGTTTTTCCTTCCACAAATGTAAACGCAGCAATGGTAACAGTTGGAGCGGGGAAAATTATTGTCCTTTATAATAGATACTACACCGATGATGCAATAAGAGCAGGTTTAGCCCATGAATACCATCACAGTGTCTGGACTGAAAAATATTTGAATAAAAATAGTTCCGTTTCTGTATTAGATAATCTTATATTTGAAGGAAAAGCAGTCATGTATGAAAAGGTAGTATATCCCGAAATAGATTTTACTCCAGTTGATTTAACCTACAACAAAGATAACTGGTCAAAAGTTGAACCAGATCTTGAAAAGTATGACTTGATGCGGTCATTAGAAATTATTAGGGGTGGAAAAGACCTTCCAAGGTTTTATGGTTATAGTGAAGGATATAAAATGGTCAAATCGTATCTCGAGTTACACCCGAATGAAACGCCGGAGGAATGGACCGCCCTAAGTTCAAAAGATATTTTTGAAAAGGGACAATACCTTGAAAACTATAAATAACCATTTTTTGATGGCTATTATTGTTAGTACTTGAATTTAAACTCAAATTCCAAACAAGCCTATTTTTACTATTCTGCTATGTAGGACAGATTTTTATAAAAATGAAAGGTGTTAGAAAATGAATCTTGTCATAAGAAGACCAAGAGTAAAGGATGTAAACCAATTAAAAGAGTTATTCAGATTGGTCATAACTGATACTTTTCATAAAGAGGGTATCGGGCATTTGTTAGAGGATATGAAAGATGAAATCGAAACGAAGAACAACTACCTAAATAGAGATATCGAAAGTGGCGGTAAAGATAGATATTTTCTAATTGCTCAAGATGGCGACCAAATAATTGGCACAATAGAATATGGTCCAGCAAGTGAGCTTATAAACCAATGTACTAATCATGCATGGAAAGGTATGAATGAAGTGGGAACAGTATTTGTACACCCCAATTATCAAAAAAGAGGCATAGGTAATCAACTATTAGAATCTATGAATGCTGCTTTAAAGAATAGAGGAATAAAAGAATTTTGTTTAGATTCCGGATATAGAAATGCACAAAAAATCTGGCAAAAGAAATTTGGAGAACCAGATTATTTGTTAAAAGATTATTGGGGAGAAGGAGCCCATCATATGATTTGGAGGATAAAAGTTCGTGAGGTATAACATAGTACTTCTATTCAGTTAGCCTTACTTCTTAAGTTGTAAGAAGTAAGGCTTTTTTTATAGGATAAGAAAGCATAATTTCTTTGGACTTCGAAAATTGTCTAGCTCCAGCGCCTAGCCCCTCGAGGTCAAATAACCTCTAGCGTAAGAAGTCAAAGTTCAAACTTCTTACGCTAGAGAACATTTGCTTGTCGGGGCTAACCAAGGCGCTTGCGCTTTTCTTATTCTATAACAAAATAAGTAGATGTATCAGTTCCTTCGAAGCTTTCTTGTGTGAGATTCCCTTGTTTATTTCTTTGTTCTCCCGTTTTTTCCATCGCAAAGGTTCTAATCATATAACCCTCAACAGGAAGTTGGTTTTTATCAATTGATTGTATTTCACCATTTTTTACGATAAAAAGTGATTCGTCTTCAGCTGCGTAATTTACTCTTTCGCCTGTACTTTGAATGACATAGTATGGATAGTCACCTTTACCTAGAGTAATTTCTTTCATATTAAGTGTTTTGATATGTTCGAAGAAATGTTGAGCATCGATTAACCGGTCATAATGAAACCAAGTATCAGCCTGGCTCTTCGTCACACGATATCTATTTTTTCCTAGTTCATAACGGATTTGATATATGGTATATTTGCCATTATTAGGTGTTGCAAGTTGCCAACTCAAATCTTTAATGGAACCATCTTTCAAATATTCTACTTCAAAATCCTCAAGTTTTAGATCATTGTTTTCGAGTTTGAATTTCTCTTTTACCATTTTCAATTGGTAAGGAAAGTCCATTGTATAAACGGATTCGATTTCTTGTTTAATAAAATGTGGACGACTTTCCCATGCTTCCATGGTACCTGGCAGGATCCAATGAACAAGTAAAAATGCAGCCACTCCACAGATAGCGGCTGTACGTTTTACATGTCCATTTAATGTAGGATGGAAAAATAACAGATAAATCACAAACCCAAGTGGAAGTGCAATATGATTTAGATTAAAAGCGAAGGAGCCTAAAATAAAGTAACCTATTACCTTTAACGGAAAATTAGATTCCTCATCGTTCTTTTTTCTTACTAAAATAAGGAAAATGATTATTAATAGAATGGTATATATAATGGAAACCATCACAACCTCCTTTTTGAGCAATAATAATTTATGATTATCTATATTTTACCATAAATTTCATGTGAAGCTGTTAAAATATCTAATACCGGATTATATGTCTGGACAGGGATAGAGATGAGCCCCATTTTTACCGGAAAAGGATGTAACCTGCTATTTTATCATGAAGTTGATTCCAACTGTGATAATAAAGAGGATGAAAAACACAACGATTAATACTAATCCATTTGGATCTTCGGGTTGGTTTTTCAAAACTATCACCTCCAATAGTTTGATGACATATACTATGTGACTTTACTTTTTTTGCTTGTACCAATAGATGAAATCTAATAATGACGTCATTATTAATAAGAGTAAGAAATGAATAGCCCAGTAAAAAGCACAATTAACACGATTTTTGTACATGTAACAAACTTGGATGCTGGTATTTGGGTTGTGAAAAAGCAATCTTCTAGTGAGTAATTTTTTAATATAAATCTACTTTTATGTAAAAAATACAAAAGGTTGTATGACATTATTAAAGTAGGTATTAACATGCAAAATACTCGCGAAACATTAGAGCATTATGAAGATAAGTCTTTACTGATTTGGAAGATGGCGGTGGCTTCTGGTCTTTCATGGGAAATCGCCAAACTTTTTGGATCCAATCATCCCTATCTGGCCCCATTATCCGTTATCCTTTGTATGCAAACCACGATTGACCAATCGATACGGTATTCATGGCATCGAATGGTTGGGACTGTGATTGGGATCGTTAGTACGATTTTTATTGCAAGTAAGTTAAGTGTAAACGGCTGGACACTTGGTTTACTTATTTTAGGAGGAACTTTTATTGCCAAATGGATGAAGCGGGATGAGACGGTTCTTCATCAGGTTGCTTTAACGATTTTACTGGTTTTTGTTTTCGAACATAAAACCAAACATTACGCGATGGATCGAATAAGAGATACCTTAATTGGCGCGATGATCGCCATTTTGATTCAAATGCTTATTTTTCCGCCGAATTATACGAAACAAGCAATCAGAAGGTTTGAAAAATTTTCTAGTGAATTATCAAAGTTTTTCATCGATACAGGAGAATGGGTTCAAACTGGTTGTAGGCAAGCAGAGGGACTGGCCCTCGAAGCTAGGGTAAAAGGGTTGCTGCAGGAACTTCACCAAGCAAAAAAAGATATAACAACAGCTTCCAATAGTTTGAAATATAACCCGTTAGGTAAAAAGAGTAAAAAGATATTGGAAGAGTTATCAGAGAAAATGATGGATTTAAAGAAGGGCTACCACTATCTTTCCAACATTGTTGCCATTTTTCAAGAGTGGGGAAATGAAGGAACGATGACACCAACGGAACAAGAAATATGGAGCCATCAATTAAAAGTCATGAGCCCTTACTTTTTGGAAGAAAATATTCAGTTAACCATCAATGTGATGATACAGCCAGAATTTGAAGCACAAAAATATCATATTTCATTGTACCAAGCGACCTTACAATTGGTTAGGAAATCGGGATAACTTATCGTTCGATGGATTTCGATGAGCGTTTCCTGTGCTATAATAGTCAAACTAGATGTGAAATAAGATGGAGGAACTATTGAATGAAATTTCCGAATGATGCTGATGGAGAAGCGTTGCGAAGCCTTTATAATGAAGGGATAAGTTTTAAAAAACCTCAATCTGTTGAATTTTTTGTGGCAGTACCCAATAAAACGACAGGTGAAAAGGTTTCCCAAGTACTAAAAGGGGAAGGATTTAATTGCCTTTTAGAGCAAGATGATGAAACCGATGAGTGGTTATGCAGTTTTTCGAAAAAAATGCTGCTGAACCATAGTGAAATAGTCAAGATGCAGAAAAAAGTAGATGAGCTATGTAAACCGCATGGTGGATATTCTGATGGTTGGGGCGTTTTTGTGGATTAAGGTTAATGGGGATCTTCCTTAGGGGGGATTCTTTTTTTTGTGGGATTTTAGAGTGGAGAGGGGAAAAAGTTGATAAATTTGCTGGGCGGTTGATAAAGTGGCGGATGCGGTTGATAAATCCGTAAAAGCGGTTGATAAAATGGCAAACCCGGTTGAAAAATCCATAGGATGGCAGGGAAGTACCTTAATTTTTAAAAATTTTCACCAAAATTTAAGGTGATACGATAATCGCAATTACTATCAAAAAAAGGTCATATCGACTATTTATAACAAAAGCGCCGGTGGAACGAATCCACCGGCGCTTCTATTATTTTAGTGAGACATTGTTTCACTGCCGTCATCTAAACCGTCTTTTGTCACCTTCAGAACCGCAACGGCTCCTTTTGTAACATGGTTGAATTGGTGTGTGACGATTGGATAGCTGCCTTCTTTTGTTACAGTAAATTCTACAACCGCACCACCACTAGCTGGAAGCATAACCGTTTGCATCCCTTTCATCTGGTTGTATGGGTTTCCATCGATGTAGACATCATCCATAACGGTACCTACGACGTGGAAGCTGCTCACTTCATTTGGACCAACGTTTAATACATATAATCTAACCTTGTCGCCAACTTTTGCAAGAAGCGGATGGTCAACTAAAGCGCCGACTGTTCCATTTGTATTAGGGTCGCCTTCTTTTAACGCTTTTGTAGAGAAGACAACATTTTTAGGAACGCCATTTGTAAAATCTTCTAAGTCATTGTATTTGTACCATTCGTTTTGAATAATCGTATATTCACGGTCGATTTGCTTATCAGTTGGATAGCCATCTTTAGGCTTCACAATAATCATACCGTGCATTCCGTTGGCGATATGAGATAAAACTGGTTTTGTACCGCAGTGGTACATGAACACGCCAGGATTGTTTGCTGGATAAGTGAATGAACCTGTTTCATCTGGCATCACGTTTGCAAAATCAACAGATGGGGCAGCATGCACAGCGTGAAAGTCCATGCTATGCGGTACCGCTGGGTCCATGTTGGTTAATTTGAAGTTGATTAAATCGCCTTCATTCACAACAACCACTGGACCAGGTGCTTCACCATTAAAGGTCCAAGCTTTGTAGATATCTCCTTTAGAAATTTCAATATCTGTAATTTGAGCGGTCATTTCCACATTTACTTCATGCTCGCCAATTCTGTTTATCTTGATTGGAGTAGGTTTTTGGTTTACATGTTCATGAGGTCCGAAAACTTGTGTTGTGACATTTGAATTTGCTTCTGCTTCAACCTTTTTTTCCACTACTAAATTATCCTTACCACCGCAAGCGCTTAATACTAACACAGAAGTAACCATCATTGCTGCCACTCTAGTAAACTTACTCATAATCTTTTCCCTCCAATTAAACTCCTATATATTTTTTATTATTGATTACATTTATAGTTTAACTTTTCTGTAAATCGTTCTCGTGATTTCCATCACTAAAATGAGAGGTGAAAGTGAACGATTTGTGAAAAGGTGAGCAAAGTGATATTAACACAATTTTAATGGTACAAAGTATAGAAATACCAAGGTTTTGGGGCGGGGAGTTGATAAATAGGTGGGGCGGTTGATAAGGGGATTTTTGCGGTTGATAGACTCGTAGAATCGGTTGATAAATTGAAAGAATCGGTTGATAAATTTCACAAAGGTCATCAATTTGAAAAAAATGGGCCAGGTTTTCGGCAGGAAATTGACCAAAAGTGAGGAAATAACTACTTAATGAAAAAAGGAGGGTTAAAATTGATCAAAAAACCAAGACCAAAACCATTAAAAGTGCCATTTTGTGAAGCCTTAGAGCAAAGAATTGACCCCAATCACCCCAAACTTCCCACTATTAAAAATGACCTCGGCTCCTATTCATCTGGATACCACGGTGAAAAAAGCCTCGACTACCATTTAAGCACTCTGTCCCAAAAGAGGTATCTGATCTTCCATGGCCTTAGGCTAAAAAATGATCAGTATCACTTTCAAATCGACACGCTTATTCTTACCTCACACTACACCTTCATTCTGGAAGCAAAAAACTACTCAGGTACTATCTTTTTAGATACCCCATTAAACCAGCTCATTCAAACAAAGGGAGATAGCACCGAGGTCTATCCGTGCCCCATTTTACAAGCGGAACGCCAACAGTATGAATTACAAAACTGGCTTCAATCATGCGGCTTGGCCAATCTACCAGTGGAAAACATCGTTGTTTTTGCAAATAAAAAAGGTCTATTAAAAACACATCCAGATCACCAACAAATCTATCAAAAAATATGCAAGTCCCCTGATATCAAAAATAGGATAGAAAAAGTGGATAGGCTTCACCCAGAAGAACAATTAAACGAGAAAGCACTTAAAAAATTAGCAAAGACTCTTATCAATAGTCATGTATCCATCTGGAGTCACACCATGCTAGCCGAATACAAAATGGCCACCAGTGAAATTTTAACAGGGGTGCAATGTCCGAGCTGCGGAAAATTAGGAATGCATTATCATAAACAAAACTGGATTTGTCCCCTTTGCCATACTTGCTCCAAAACAGCCCACGAAAAAGCAATCCGTGATTACTTTCTTCTCATAAAACCCACGATTACCAATAAGGAACTCCGCCGATTTCTCCATCTTCCAAACGCTAGAATTGCCCAAAGACTATTACTCTCCTTAAATTTGCGTTTTTCCGGCGATAAAAAGACAAGAGTCTATCATGTCCCAAAAGAATATCCGTTTTATGGATAGATTTAAAGGTGTAGAGGAGAGCTTCAAACCATTATCAACCGTTTTTCAAAGTTTATCAACCGGAAATAGGAATTTATCAACCGCCAGGAAACTATTATCAACCGAATTTTACATTTATCAACTTTCAGAAGAAATAGGACCTGTCCCAAGCGCACCAACCCAACTAGCACATGGGACTTTTTTGAAAAAATACTTCCTAAACCGAATATTTCGAGTATGAAAATACTTTTTTTTCTGATAATATAAAACTATAAAATTAACATTGGGGAAAATTTAATACATTTACTTTGCTGGGGAGATGGACGATGTGCCAACTTGGAAGCGTAATTTGTGGATACTTTGGATTGGCGTTTTTTTTACTGCGGCCAGTTTTTCAATGGTGATTCCTTTTTTACCGATATTTCTTTTACAAATAGGGGTTCATGAAAATACCGAGATGTGGTCAGGGCTCATCTTCAGTGCCGCCTTTTTTGCAGGTGCGGTAGCGACTCCGTTTTGGGGTGGTATGGCCGACAAATACGGTAGAAAGCCGATGATTATTCGGGCAGGGTTTGCACTCTTTGTTATCTATGTATTAATGGCTTTTGTGACGAATCCGTATCAAATTTTAGGACTTCGTATCTTACAGGGCTTATTGAGTGGATTCATTCCTGGAGCGATTGCATTAATCGGTACGAACACTCCAAATGACAAAGTCGGATATGCCCTTTCTCTTATTTCTTCTGCATCAGCGTCAGGGATGATTATTGGACCGCTGCTTGGCGGAGGAATGGCGGAATTAGTAGGTAATCGGTGGGCATTTGCTACTGCGGGTATTATTGTGGGTCTGGCGACATTCCTGATTATTTTCTGGGTTAAAGAGGAAAATTTCAAGCCAGCAAAAGAAAAAAGCAATATTAAAAATGACTTTAAAGTGGCTCTGGGCAATAAACCATTCATGCTTGTCCTGATCTTAACTTTAATTATCAGTTGTTCCATCATGATTATTGATCCGCTTCTTCCTTTATATATTACAAAACTCGGTGGTTCTTCCGCTTATGCTTCGTTACTTACCGGATTTGTGATTTCGCTGCCAGGTGTCGCGAGTGCATTATTTGCACCTTATTGGGGGAAATGGGCTGATAAAGTTGGTTTCCAACGAGTCCTATTTATTGGTTTGATGGGCGGTGGACTTGGTACATTAGCACAGCTGGTTTTTACACATATATGGGGGTTTTCCATTATCCGCTTTATTTATGGAATCTTCTTCTGTGCTGTTTACCCTTCATTAAATGGTCTAGTCGTGAAGTCCACACCAGAAGAATTCCGTGGCAGAGCATTTAGTTTGAACCAAACAGCGAACCAAGTAGGCGGGATGATAGGTCCAATTTTTGGAGGATACTTAGCAGGAGTCTTCCCAATCCACAGCATATTTGTGGTAACCGGAATTTTACTTCTAATAGCAATGGGAACAGCCTATATGAATTCGGGTGAGTTAAACCGAACTTTAAAAAGGGAAGTAATGGTAGGAAAGTAATTGTTTTTGTGGGTTACTTTTCTAAAAAGATAAATATCGAGGCGCACTCCTAGTATTTTAAGTGATCACTCCTTAAAACAATAGGAGTGTTTTTTTTATCAAGAGAAGGAAATTTATGTTAAAATTAGTGGTTTGAAGGTGAAATAGGCGAAGATGTTCTGATTAGATAACCTTAAAATCATGGCAATGCATAGCTTAACAGGAAAAAATCAGCTTATTTATAAGGGAATATGTCAATTTGCTGATGTAACAGGAATCCTTCCGTCTATTTTTCAATGATAAAAATAACATCCACCATTAACAGAGGTTTTTTTAAAATAGTTGTATACATTTTACTGACTAGACCGTTATAGATGTGAAAGCTTTCGAAAGGAGAATAAAAAAGGGCTGTGAATGCTGCATTCAACGAACAGATAAAAGATTTATCAAACAAAGTCTTCCTGTATTTAGTCAAACAGGGCTGTAACAGAGAAGATGCCAAAGATATTGTCCAGCAAGCCTTATATAAAGCTTTACTGTATATGGATTCCATTGATCAGGATAAATTGTCGGCCTGGGTTTTTAAGGTATCAATCAATCAATATTATGATGTATGCCGCAGAATGAATCGAACCACTGACTTACAAATATGTGACATGGTTAGCAATGAAAAAATGCTGGATGATCTAATGGTAGAGAATGAAGGGCAACAAAAGGTGCGGGAAACGTTAAATTTATTAAGTCCGGTCTATAAACAAATCCTTCTCTTAAAATATGACACTTTGCTTTCGTATAAAGAGATTGGGAATGTGTTAGATATGAACGAAAACAAAGTGAAAACGTATTTAGCCAGAGCTAGGGCGCAATTTAAGGAGTTATTTAGGAGGGATGAGACATGAGTAAGCATGAACATGAGGAACAAAAAGGGATAGAAGAACTAGACTCGGATTTCGCGTTTAAAGATGAAGATGTAAAGAAGTTAGTAAAAAAGGCAAAACGAAAAACAATTTTGCGAAATACGGTGATATCGATTATTGTTACACCTGTTTTATTATTCGCTGGAGTTGCCGCCAATTCGGCACTTGTGAATCAGAAACACTGGGATGTGTATTCTGACCTTGAATTACATGAGCGCATTTCAGGACCAAACGTTTTTCTAGGTAATAACTCTTTTAACTATTCCTTCTTAAATGGAACGTTTACCTCAAAAAAATATAAAATGATTGAAGGACGAGTGATTCCTTGGGAAGATGAAACGGTTGAATTTAATGTTTTCGGATCTGGTCACCCAATTGCCTCAGGTAGGGGTAGTGTACAAATTAATGAGCATGCAAGCTCACCACAAATAGATCGCTTTTATGATTATCAGAGCGGAGAGCGTGTTTTACTATTCTATCACCCATCCTTAAAGTATGAGCATTACTTTAAGGACTTCGATATTTTAGAGAAAGTGAAAGATGATCAGTTTATAGAAATGGCCATTTCCTTGGATAAGGGGTATACGTTTGACGCTATCAATACAATGCTACCAAAGGATGTAGATGCAACCTGGTATCGCGTAAACAGCTATTCAAAAGAAAGACTAGAGCTTGAAAAGAAAGATACCATTGCTATCCCTGAACAAGCTCAGGAAGTCTACGGATTTGATGCTTACTTTGATCCAGCCTTTAAGGATACGAAAAGAACAGAAGACGATTTTATTGAAGATGTAAAGAGATTAAAGGATAGTAAAAACAATAACTATTACACCTCTTATGCAAAAGACCACCTTTACGACGTGGTAAAGGAAAACCAAAAGGATGGTATGATTATCGGCGTAGTCGTAACAGGTACGAAAGAACAGCTCATGGAATTAAAAGGATTACCATTCGTAACAGCTGCCGTAATGGGTGCAACCGTTGATCAGTATTGATTTTTTAAAAAATATGAACCTTTGAACCGAACTCACACTGAACTACCATCGAAAAAAAAGACGATAAGATAGAATAAACAAAGAACAAATATTTTAATGCGAGTAGTCAGAAAAACGCCGTATCGGCGTTTTTTTCTTTCTTCTACACGAACTAGTATTCATAATGAACGCCATTAAGTTGGATGAAGAGAGAAAAAACATAAGGAATGCTCCCGAACGTTTTATTAGCGGCCAAATTCTTCTCCTTTTTACTGCACTAAGGATCCGAAACAGAATCCAAGGATGAAACAACTTACTGGTACCTTTTTTCGTGTAAAGGCATTAATTCATTTTTGGGGTGGAGAGGTGGGTTTACTTATGGATCATGCAAATACGTCTATAACGGTGATACTCGCCATGGCAATGCAGAGTATACATATTTAAAAATAGTATTTTATTAAAAAATTAGTGGGAATTATGCCCAATATCTTCAAAAAAGTATATGATGGAATAGTTGAAAAAGGATAAGGCGGGATATAATGAACCAGCATTTCATTGCAATATTGTGTATTTTGTTGTTAGTTGCCTTTAGTATTTACCGGAGAATACGCCGAAATATCGGTTGGCAGGAATTAAATACAAGGAAGTTAGTCACGCGAACAATTATTTTTCTTGTAATTGGATTGATTTTCCTCTCAGGAGCGCTGACACATCCAATTAGCCTGATTTCAGATTTTGTAGGTATTGCCATAGGAGCATTCCTGGCCTTTTATGGAGCAGGGCTGACGCATTATGAGGTACGTGGACAAAAATGGTATTTTCAGCCAAATGTTTGGATAGGGAGCTTGGTTACAGTTCTATTTTTAGGGAGAATGATGTTCCGTTTTTACAAAATCTATGAAATGGGATTAATGAGCGGGAACGGAATTACTCCGGTATCCCCCCCTAATGATTTAAATCAAATGAATATGTATGTAGGAAATTCTTGGTCTTCAGGACTTGTCTTAATCATGTTTGCCTACTACGTCGTTTATTTTATTCTGATTCTCCTAAAAGAAAAAAAATTAAAACTATCAACTGAGATTACACAATAACGTTAAAGAAAGGACGGACAGTAATATGAACTGTCCGTTCTTTTTCATTGCTTGAAGGTGTTTGAATGTTCCTCTTTGTTTTTTGAGGAGGCAAGATAATAAAGGACGCAATACATAATAAATATAAGTAAAGTCGGAAAATATAAATGCCTGTTTACTAGATCTAAAAGGACACCGATGCCAAATACGACTAAACCGAAAAACCATAACCACTCTAATCTTTTAATTAGCCTCATATTGCACCTCGCTTTTTTAGAAAAATGAATTCCTATTCTCTTTATTTACCATTTTGTTGAGATTCATAAGAGTAAAGGGAGGGAAAGTTGATAAATGTTAAAATTGATTGATAAATGCGGGGATTCGGTTGATAAACACCTAGTAGGGTCATTTACAATAAAAGAACAGGTAGTCAAATTGAAAAGGATGTGAAGAATGAAAGGGATTGCCACCATCCTCTTATGTATCTTATGTATTTTGTTTATTAAAATGAAACCTATTTCCGATTATGATCAATATAGAAGCTGGTTTGATAAAGAAATAGCTTTTGAGATCAATCATGAATTAAAAAGCATCAATAAAAAGATAACCAAAAAAGAAGTCATGCCAAAAGATTATCAACATTTAGCCACAACCTATGAAAAATTATATGAACAAGCATTAAAAAAGGAGGCTGCCAATAAAGCACATCCTCATTTATTAAAGTATTTGAAAGAGAGAGCGAACTATCACCATGGATACGCCGATTATTTGAAAAATAAAGATCAAATGGTGAAAGCCCAACTGAATAATGTTTATGATGAAGGAAATGTGGAATATCAACTGTTCCTTGATAGTTTGGAAAAATTTGCAGAAAAGCATTATGAAAAGTTTGACTATCCATTTATTCTTTATTAAAAAGGTTGTTTTCATATAAAATGTGGTTGGTAAAAATCCCGAAAGGCAAAGAAGTTTTAGAAAAGAGCCATAAAAAAAGCTAACTAAAATGAATTAGTTAGCTTTCTTTTTGAAAACAAATGAAAGACCGGTAAGAACAGTGACGACAACTAAACAAACAATCGTCCCAATCACATTATTTTTATTAAATAAGAAAGCTAAGAAAATCAAGCCTAGAGATAAAATGGCGATGATGGTGGTATAAGGAAACCATTTTAGCTGGAAGACTGGCTTTTCTTTGTATAATGGACGAAGCTTCAACTGTGCTAAACAAATACTTAACCAAATTAAGATGACCGTAAACCCTGGGATCGCCATTAAATAGCCAATGACTTGGTTAGGAATCATATAGGCTAAGAACACACCCAATAAGATTAATAGGGTTGTGATGACGATGCCGTTTAACGGAATTCCTTTTTTCGTGATTTTTAAAAAGGCTCTTGGTGCTTCACCGTTTTGCGACATCGAAAATAGAGTCCGAGATGTAGCGTAAATACCAGAATTAGCAGCTGAAAGAACGGCAGTGATGAGCACAAAATTCATGACATCCGCTGCACCTGGAATTCCTGCAATGCTAAAGACTTGGACGAAGGGGCTTTCTTGTCCCGAAACTTGATCCCAAGGGATGATTCCACAAATAATAAGGATGGGAAGAACATAGAAAAGAATAACTCTCCAAACCGTTCCTTTGATTACTTTAGAAAGAACACGCTCGGCATCCTTTGTTTCTGTGATAGCAACCCCAATTAATTCTGCCCCACCATAAGAAAACATGACAACTAGGAATGCACTTAGAACTCCTCCCATTCCATTAGGGAAAAATCCGCCATGTCCAGTATAATTCGAGATAGGATCCTGAATCGAACTCGGAACGATTCCAAAGAAAATCAATGCTCCTAAAATAATAAATAATGTTAGTGCTAAAATTTTAATTCCGGCAAACCAGAATTCCATTTCGCCATAGTGTTTTACTTGAAAAAGATTAATCCCAACAATCAATGCCGCACATAACAGGCTTAATATCCATAATGGAATGCTCGGAAACCAGTATTGTAAAAAGCTTGCTGCAGCGATTAGCTCGACAATGGTGACAAGAACCCAGTTAATCCAATATAGCCAGCCGACGATAAAAGAGGTCTGGAATCCGAACGCTTTATGCACCAAACGTTGTACATTTAAATTGGGAAAAACGGTAGCCATCTCACCGAGGGCGCCCATGACAATAAAGAGCAATAATCCCCCAATCAAATAGGCGATAACAACGCTAGGTCCAGCCATATTTAAGGTTTCAGAGCTGCCTTTAAAAATTCCTGTTCCGATCATGCCGGCCAATGCAATAAATTGGACATGCCTCGGCAATAATCCCTTTTTTAAATCTGGGTGATTGTTTTCCATGGTGTCATACCTTTCTATTAAAATCCTTTTGCGCTTTTATGCTTTTATGCTTTTATCTATTAAAGTGAATTACTATTTTAATATATCATAATATGAATCAATGTCAATTCACTATTTATTCCAGCTGGATTTTGTATTTAAAGCGCAATTAGACTTTATTTTGTCAACCAAGTTTAAAATTTATCAACTTCTGAAGCAGCAATCCCTATGAAAGCCTATTTTTCCCTAAATTCGTGTTAGATTTAATTCGGGTGAATACAATGGTAGATAACAGCATGTAATTCCACTATGAAGGGTGTTGAAATCATGTTTTCTGTGACAGAAATGAGAGATTTCACGATATTTTCAATGACCCATCTCGTTACGCTCCTATTATTCTTCATCGCTTATTTTCTTTTCATTTATTATAGAAAGAGACTTAAGCCGTACCAACGGCAGGTAAAATGGACACTTTTTAGCATTTTGGTTGTTTGTGAGATATCCCATCATTTATGGTTAATCTTAATAAATGACTGGGAAGTTGCGGATCTCCCTATTCAGCTTTGTTCGCTTAGTACATTTTTAGCCATATTTTTATTTTTAAAACCTAATAAAAAGGTATTTCACTTATTGTTTTTTATAGGTACCATTCCTCCGATTTTAGCCATGGTCACACCTGATATGGTTTATCAATTTCCTCACTTTCGTTTCTTAAAATACTTCATCCACCATTCCGCGATTCCGATTGCCGTCTTATATTTCATCTTATTTGAAGGGTACAGGGTTCCAAGAAAAGCTATTTTTACTAGTTTTTTAACTCTGAATATGATTGCTGTACCTGTCTTTATTTTGAATATCTTCCTAGATACGAATTTCTTCTTCTTAGCGAATCCCGCAGAAACGAAAACACTCTTAAATTTTTTCGGCACTGGGATTATGTATTATATAAGCCTTGAGAGCGCTGCACTAGTAACATTTATACTCACCTATCTTCCAATGGGGAGGTTGATGAAACGGGAGAGGAAACTGGAAAGCCGTCAGCCCCTTTAATGCAAAGGGGTTTTTTATGTTATGATTAATGACAAAAAAGATTCTCCAGGTGATAAAGATGATTCATACCTTTTTAGAAGAAACGATTAGCTTTGAGTTAATACATAAGAAACGTAAATCGATTAGCATAAAAATAGATTCATATGGAAATGTGGAAGTACAGGCTCCTAAAGGTACACCGGAACCAACTGTGCTCCAATTTTTAGAGCAAAAATGGGAATGGATCTTACAGAAGAAGAAGGATATGAAGGATAGATTGGATGGGAAGCAGGAGAAAGTTTACGAACAGGGAGAAGGTTTCCTTTATTTAGGGAAGACTTATCCTATCCAAATCATCCATGATCCAACTATCGCACAGGATAATGCTGTTTTTAAAGATGATCAGTTACATATATCCGTTAAACAGCTGGAGGATGAAAAAATCAAGCAGGCACTTAAACGGTTTTATTATCAGCAATGTAAGCTGTTAGTCGAGAAGAGTATTCGAAAATATCAAAGTAACTTCAAAACAAAGCCGCGTTCGATCCGGATAACCGATAGCAAAACCAATTGGGGAACCTGCGATGCCAAGCAGCAATTAACCTTCAATTGGAAGCTGGCGATGGCACCACTAGATGTCATTGACTATGTGGTAGTCCACGAAATGTGCCATATGGTTCATCTAAACCATGACCGCTCCTTTTGGAGGTTGGTTGGTAAAATCATGCCCGATTATGAACAAAAGGAGCACTGGTTAGCATTATCAAGCTGGAAAATGGTAGTGTAAGAGGCAAAATTTATTAATCAAACGTTTGATTAAACGGGGCTAAAGCCTTGAAATACAGGGGAAAGCAAGTATGAGTGGGGAACTCGTGCTTGTTTTTTTTTGAAGACTTGCAGTTATCAACCGTTTTTCAACATTTATCAACCGAATGGAGGATTTTATCAACCTATTTCACCGTGTTATCAACCGCATTTCCAACATATCAACTTCCACTATAAAAATCACCCGCATCCTACTAACAAAATTCCGCTCCAATAGCCACTTTTTGTACATTTGGTGAACGACCCTATAAAATACCCCTGAGTTCACATAACGCTCAATTTTCCTTAACCGAATCTTAACAAACCTTTTGGATAATGAGTTTGTAAAGACGATTCGGAAAAATCTTCTCTAATGAGAAGTCCCCCGATATGGAGAGGAGCTTAATGATGAATAAATTTTTTATTACTTCCGTTGCGGCCATTGTTGCTACGATCGCACTTGGGTTTACTGTATTTTTCTTATTTGTACTAGATTCAAAGGGGCACCCAGCTGTAAGTTCAGCAGCACCAGCAACGCCAGTAGAACAAACAGAAGCAAAGCCAGAACATCCTTATTTACCACCTAGTATGGACGATGTTCCTGCAGGGGAAGAAGGGGAATTAATCAAATTAGGGTTAAAAGAACATAATGAAACAAATACAGTTTTAGATGGTAATGTAGGAAACAATTTAAGCTGTGCAAGCTGTCATGCGGATGGTGGAGTTGGATCATCCCTTGACCTAGTAGGTATTTCCAAAACGTATCCACAATACAATCCACGTGCTGGAAAAGTAGTTACCATCGAAGACCGTATCAATGGTTGTTTTAAAAGAAGTATGAATGGTAAGCCACTTCCATTAGATAGCAAGGAAATGAAAGCGATGGTTGCTTATTATAACTATATTTCAAGCAATGTTCCAGATGGTACGAAAGAAAGACCTTGGGCTAAAGTGCCAAAAGTTGAAGGTGATTTAGCTAAGTTAGATGTGAATGCCGGCCGAGAACTTTACAATAAAGCCTGCATTACCTGTCATGGTGTAGGTGGCGACGGTGGTGCGACTGGACTTCCTCTTTGGGGAGAAAAATCCTATAACATTGGGGCGGGAATGGCACGTGTAAGAACAGCAGGAGCTTTTATTAAAAATTTCATGCCAAAAGCACCAATGGGCGGATATGAAGCAGGTTCCTTTACAGATGAAGAAGCAATGAATATCGCAGCATACATTAACTCTATGGATAGACCTGATTTTCCTGACAAAATTTATGACTGGCCAAAAGGTGACGCACCAGATGATGCAGCCTATGAAACACTTGCAGGGAAAAAAGGTGCGGAAAAGAAATAAATAGCGAATGACCCGTTTCACACGGGTCATTTTTGTATATAGAACACAACCTTTTGTGAATCTCTTTTTAATCATTATAATAGAGGCAAGGGGCTGAAGAACGTGGAAGATAAAAAATTAAGAGGGAAAACCATTTTAATTATAGATAGCAATAGTGAAAATAGAGCGGTGTTAAGATTTCATCTGATTAGGCAAGGTTTTGAAATATTGGAGGCAGTGGATGGGGAAACGGCTCGTGAAATGTATATAAAACACGATCCCTGTTTTGTGCTTCTAGAAACATCTCTGCCTGATATAGATGGACTCGAAGTTTGCTCCTGGATGCGTTACGAACTGGACAGTAATGTGCCGATTATCATTGTATCGTCTAAAAATACTGACTTGGATCGGATTGAAGGACTGAAACAAGGGGCAGATGACTACATCGGTAAACCATATAATTTAGAGGAACTATTGGTCAGAATTGAAACGGTTTTACGAAGAACGGCCAATCGCTGCAGTAAACTAAGTTATAAAGGATTAACAATTAAACCGTTAAAAGGAATCGTGAAATTCCGCGATGAAGTACTAGATTTAACCCATTTTGAATATAGGTTGTTATATCTTTTTATGACCCACCCAGATCAAATTTTTTCAAGGGAACAAATCATCAATACCATTTATAAAAAGAATGAAAAGGTAATCAATGAAAGAACAGTAGATGTTCATATCAAGAATTTAAGAGAAAAAATTGCCCTTTATACAGATTATCCTTATATCGTGACATTAAGAGGGATTGGGTATAAGTTTACAACGGAAGGTTAAGAGAAATGTGTCAGGCACCCCAATGATGGCGGTGTCTTTTTTAACGATTTATATCGCTTTCTTGCTTGTAGGATGGCCATTGATTGGCTTTTTATATAGAAAAAATTAACCAGCTTTCTGTAGGGATTTTTGAGGTGTCGAACAGGTGAGAGAGGAGTTTATGAATGGACTAATTCTAGTATACTGCTTGTTTTTAGTTGTGAAATTTAAGTGATTGGATGAATTTGTGAAATTATTTATTAGTATTCAAAACATCGTTTAGTTTAATGATAACTTTATGTAAAATATCAGGTATTACTTCTCCGTATTTTTTCAGGATGATTGTTTTGGAAAGAGAATAAATTTTGTCAGACCTAATGGAAGAAGTTAATTTAAGGGAACCTTTTACAAGATCATCTGAGTTAATGACAACGGAATAATCCAAGTCTTTAAGTTGTGAAGTAATGGCAGCTACGAGAAGGTCGTTGGTTAATTGATTGTAGGAATTATTTGAAATGATTAGAACAGGACGTTGCTTTCTTTGTGACAGATCGCTAAAAGGAACAGGTACAAAAACAATTTCACCTTGTTTATACATTATTCCATACCTCATCGTCTAAGTCATTATCCCAAAAATCTAGACTAGATTCACTTGTCTTCGTTAAATCTTTGGTCAATTCTTTTTCTTTTTTTGATTTTATATGCTCGGCAAAATCCAAAATCTTTGCTACTTCACTTTCAGGTATCTCCTCAATAATTTTTAGTAATCGTTCTTTTGCTGTATTCATTTCTCCACCTACTTTCATATCTATCTCATTCCATTATAGCACTTTGCCTTTTGTTACAAAATACAGGAGACTAACTTTCGAATTTATCTAGTTTTTCACATGAATAACAATATAATGATGAGATAAAATGAATAATTATATCTCTTTTTAAATATATTTTGGTGATAAGGATAGATGGGGGAATGGCGATGCAATTAAAAGAACTGATTCAAAAACAGTTGGAATTTAGTTATGGTACCGAAGATTGGTATCCGCCGCTAAAAGATGCTCTAACGGGACTTACGGCTGAACAAGCAAACTGGAAGCCTGAAGGTGTTGCGGTCAATTCGATATGGGAAAATGCTAGTCATATTCTTTTTTATAAGGAAAGATTACTAGCACAACTCCAAGGAGAGACTTTTCAACACAGTGCACAAGATAATGATGATACTTTTCAATACTGTACCGAGTTGGCTTGGGAAGAGATGCTTGTTCGATGTAATGACAATCAAAACAAGCTTGAAAAATTGATTGGTAGCTTCACGGAAGAAGATTTTAATAAAGAGTTTAATGGAAAGAGCTTTTCTAAAATGATCTCCAGTATTAATATGCATGATGCCTACCATACGGGCCAAATCATTCAAATAAGAAAACTTCAAGGGTCATGGCCAGAAAAAAGAGCTTTTTAAATATGAAAAAAAGGAGAGGGACAGAATCCTCTCCTTTTTTTTATGTATATAGTTTTGAAATGGAAGTTGATACTTGAATATTAAATTATTTAATATTATAATTAAATTATTAAAAAATAAATCAATAAAATATTAAATTATTTTATCATCTTTTTAATTAATTCAATATATAATGAAAACAAAGTGAAGGAAGGAGTTTAAAATGAGCTATCCAGTCATCACCAATTGCCCAGTTTGCAGCAAAACGTTAAAAATAACAAAGCTTCATTGTGCTCATTGTCACACCACCATAGAAAATGAATTTGAATTAACGAAATTAGCATCGTTAACTCAGGAACAACTATATTTTATTGAAGTTTTTCTAGCATGTAGAGGAAATATCAAAGAGGTCGAAAAAGAACTGAGCATTTCTTATCCAACTGTACGTGGGAAGCTAAATGACATTATTTCAGCCCTAGGATACGAACAGAAAAAGAAAAATGATGTGGATGAAAAAAAGATCATTGCGATGTTAGAAGCTGGAGAAATCACTTCGGAAGAAGCGATTAAACTTTTAAAAGAAGAATAGGAGGAACTGGAGATGAATGTAGAAATTGAAAAAGTATTAACAATGGTTCAAGAGGGGAAAATTGATTCTCAGAAGGCGTCAGAGCTTATTGATGTTTTAAAAGCAAAACAGGAGAGAAGTGGCCTTCCTTCCAAAGGAAGTAATTACGTAGAAAAAACGCTAAAAATCCGTGTCGTCTCAGAAGAAAATGATAGAGTGAGTGTCAATTTGCCGATTAAATTAGTCAAAGTTGTATTATTAGCTGGACATAGCATCGCCTCAAGTATTCCACAGTCTGAAAAGTATGTGAAGGATATTAAAAAAGAAGATATCGACCTTATTTTAAAAGCAATCGAAAACGAAATAGATGGTCAAATTATCGAAGTAAATTCAGCCAATGGTGATATCGTCACCGTCAGCATTGAATAGTGGCATAAATATGATAGATATAAAAGTCAAAACAAAGGACAAAAACTTCACCGTTCCAATTCCATACACGATTCTCAATCTGGGTATTTCTGTCCTTTCATCAAAAACTATCACGCGCCTCATAAACAGTCGGACCAAAAAGGCTATGAATGATAAAGAAATTAATTTCACTATTCCACAAATAGACAAAAGACTGCTCAAACAATTGATAGGAGAATTGAAAAATCATAAAGGAACAGATCTTGTTCATGTGAAATCGAAAGATGGATCAGAAATTACGATTAAGTTATAAAGAAGGAGAGGGTAGATTCCCTCTCCTTTTTCTAGTTATTTTTCTAAATACCCTTTCCGAACTGCATCATGAATTAAGTCTTCTGCAAACTTCCAAAGCTCCTTAGAGCCCCATTCAATTTGCTTATTTTTGTCTAAAACGCGGTCGCTAGTAAGACCATGCTTTTTCCACGTGTGACCTTCTGTATAATAATTATGTAATAGTGGATGGAGGCGATCTAATGCTCCAGCAAATCTAGCTTCAGGCGTTTCCTTAGTTTCAAATTCACGCCATAATGAAAAATACTCTTCTTGCTGATCAGCCGGGAGTAAACCAAAAAGACGTTTAGCAGCCTTCAGTTCCCGTTCTTCTTTATCCATATATCCCTGTTCGTCATAAAGAAAAGTATCTCCTGCATCAATTTCCACCAAATCATGAATTAAAATCATCTTTAATACTTTTAAAATATCAAGATGAGCATCGTTTGCATGCTCTAACAAAATAATCGCCATTACAGATAAATGCCAAGTATGCTCCGCGTCATTTTCGTTACGGCTTTTATCCATAATAAAGGACTGTCTGAAGATAGATTTCAACTTGTCAATTTCCACAATAAATTGAATTTGATCTAATAGTCTCTGATTATTCATGAATGCTCCTTCTTTTTGATTTATTTGTATTGCCTTCATATTACTTTAGCAAAATTACTAGAATCTAAGCTACTTTTTGGCTTTTACTCGAAGTGACAGTATAAGAAGACACTCCCAGGAAAGGGAGTGCCTTTTTTAATTAATGTCTGTGGAACAATCCAATGTCATTCCATTAACGGTGCTTTTTAAAATATCGCTGAATACAATGGCCGTGACATTATTGTAATTATGGTATAGGTCTGTTAAATCATCGTTAAAAAATTGAACTACAGACTTAGTGAAAACGGGGAAAACATTAGTTGGGGCATTCGGGTCAGGTGATACTCGTTGGACGATACTTTTCACAAAAAGGGGATTTCCAGATAACCCAGCTGTCACAATATCGGATAATTCAATTGGAGAATGAACAGTCTTACCTTGATATGAGACACCTTGATTGTTTATTACTTGGACCAATACACTTATGTTTCCCATTTGATGTGTATCCGCGATAATGGTTGTAAGGGCACTGCCCTTTTTGTCGTCGTCGACTACAATGTTAATTTGGTAAGGATTTTGGCTGACATCTAAATTTTCAATATGAATGGAAGGATCCTTCCCAATTGTATTTTTTATTTCATTCCACAATGTATACCAGGGTGGAGATAATCTTGTCATTGTTATCTTCCTTTCAAGCTATAATTCAAAGTATATTCCAACAAGAAGATAGTGTTCGTACATCTTTTAAAATGTACGATTAGAGTGGGACTTTTTGGTTTTTGATAGATCAATTACCTTTATTTTTTAAAATCTAAGGATAGAATAAGACAAGAAATAAACACGGGTCTAATCTAACTCCAACATGTGATTAAAATGAGGGATGATATGAATCAGTTTGTTAAACCGAAAGTGGTGGTGAGTAAATGCTTGGAATTTGCCGAGTGCAGGTACAATGGAGATGTTATTTCTGACCCATTGGTGAGGAGACTTCAAGCATTTGTAGATTTTTACCCAGTATGTCCTGAGGTAGAGATTGGCCTTGGGATCCCTAGAGAAACCATTCGAATAGTCGAAACGGAGGGGGTTCGTCAACTAGTTCAACCTTCAACTGAAAAAGATCTTACCTCCGAAATGGAATCCTTTTCTAGACAATTTTTACACCAATTAAATGATATAGACGGATTTATTTTAAAGAGTAAATCACCTACCTGTGGGATAAAAGATGTAAAGGTTTATAGTGGTTTAAGTAGGGCCCCTGTTATCGGAAAAGACAGTGGTTATTTTGGAAAAGCGGTATTAGAGCATTTTGGTTCTTACGGTATTGAGGAAGAAGGCAGATTAAGTAATTTCTCGATTCGGGAGCACTTTCTGACTAAAATATTTACCTATGCAGCGTTTAGGGAACTCAAAAATCATCCAGAGCTTCACATTAAGCCTTTAATAGATTTTCATTCGAAAAATAAATACCTCTTTATGGCTTACAATCAAGCAGCCCTTAAAGAAATGGGGCAAATAGTCGCTAGTCATAAACAACAACCGATCCATACGATTTACCAAGCTTATGAGAAACAATTACATCGTCTTTTTGCACGTAAGCCAAGAGATCAATCCAATATCAATGTATGTCAACATATTGCCGGTTATTTCAAGCAGCAGCTCTCCGATGATGAGAAGCAATTTTTTGCTGAAATGCTTGAAAAATATAGAAACGATAAAGTTCCGTTAAGCAGTTTAACTAGTGTTTTAAAATCGTGGGTCATTCGCTTTAAAAATGACTACTTAAAAGTTCAAACCTTTTTTGAACCTTATCCAGAAGAACTGGTGGAAATTAGTGATTCGGGTAAGGGAAGGGAGTATAGCTGACTGGCATTGGAGCGGCAATTTTAAGGGGGGGAAGTTGATGGGGATTTTTGATAAATTTCGTAAGCGAAAAAAAGATGTCATCAAAGAAATCGCGGATCATTTGAGTTTCGAATATGAAATTCTAGAAGTAAAAAATATTCAAGATACGATGAATAGCTATCAGCAAGCGCTTCATCAAGGTAAACAAGAAGGATTCACGCCCATTTTCATCGTTCCTTCTGAACTAATGGTAGAGATCTTTAATAAAGATGAGAAAGAATATCCAGAAGATCATCCCGAGACCATTTTAACCAAGGCGAAGGATATCGATGAAACAGCATTATTTAAACGGATGCTTGCGGATGTCATGCCTGATGAGGATGACGACGAAGAAGATATGGTGGGTGAGTTTACAGTTAGTGAACAGTTAAACAATTTTCGATCATTAGAAGATTTCGTGAATCAAAAATTAATTCTCGCAAAAGTTCCAACGGATAAACCTTGGGAAGCAGCGGCTTGGATCCCAATGGGAGGGTTCAATGAATGCCCTTTACCAGAGGAACAAGTAGCTGTTTTTAAATATTGGTACGATAAGTATGGAGCAATACCTGCATTAGTAACCCATGATGTGTGGGAACTTTATGTTGAACACCCGCCTACAACGCAGGAGGAATCGGAAGCATTGGCATGGGAACAGTTTGGATTTTGTCCGGATATTGTGTATCAAGGCGTTGGAACCGTCAAAGAATTAGCGGGTACCCTTATTCATTCAAGGGTATGGTTCTTCTGGTGGGATTAATTAGGGCTAATTAGAAAAGAACGAAGCTAGCGAAACTTTCTAGCTTCTTTTTTGTTACGAAAAAAGAGGCATTTTCTTTTAGGCTATGGTATCACTAAATGTTGATTTCAATGTGTTTGCAAAATAAACGGAAGAATTCCGTTTATTTTGGGAAATACCTATATTTCCTTAAAAATAAGGGGAGTTTTTCCGGCTATCCTATCCATACCTTTGGATTTCTGTCGTATTAAGAGCCGTTAATCGGAATTTCTCCGCTTATATCTGCTTCTTTAGCTTTCTCATATACATTAGCCGGAAATTCTCCGCCTATTATTTCTCGTACCTACACGAAAATCAACAATGAATACTTTTAAAAAACAAAGGCAATTTATTTCGATAATCGGAACTTCAAAACTGAAATTTATTTAAAAAGTGATATTATAGTAATAGACAAAAATATCATTTTCAGAATTTTCATATAGGTTCTTAATGCTGCACCGAATAGGTTCGACAAACTTTGGGAAGTGACAGGCACCTAAGAGGGGATTGGGTATGGGAAATTTCAGCAAGTACATAAAAAAATACTGGAAGCCATTTAGCGCTGCGGTATTATTTCTTACGCTAGAGGCGGTTTGTGATTTACTTCAGCCTACGATTATGGCGAAGATCGTGGATGTGGGGGTAGTGAATCGGGATTTAGATTATGTGTTAAAAATGGGAGCCGTGATGCTTGGGGTAACTTTGTTAGGTGCGGTAGCTGCTTCCACTAGAAGTATCCTGGCAAGTATCACTTCACAAAATTTTGGCACAGAATTGCGGTTCGATTTATTTCGAAAAATTCAACAGCTCTCTTTTAAAAATATTAACCGCTATGACCGAGCTTCCTTGATCACAAGATTAACGAACGATGTCGGACAGGTCCAGATGTTCGTAAACGGCCTGATGAGAATTTTCGTTAAAGCACCTTTATTAGCAATTGGCGGGCTGATTATGGCGACAAGGTTAAACGTCCATCTTTCTATTGTTTTGGCCGTTGTCGTTCCGATGGTTGCTGTTTTGATTATCATCAATATGAGACTGAGCATACCACTTTTTTCAAAGGTACAAGGTGCCCTAGATAAAGTGAACGGGGTAATGAGAGAGTATTTATCTGGTGTACGAGTAGTGAAGGCATTTAATCGTTTTGATTATGAAATTGAAAAATTTAGCGGGTTTAATGAAGAATTTCAAAATCGATCCATCACCGCGGCACGTGTAATCGCCACCTTTGCACCAATGATTATGTTAGTGATGAATTTAGGAATTGTAGTTGTTTTATGGGTTGGAGGCTTTGGAGTTGAAAAAGGGACCATCCAAGTCGGGCATGTTATTGCCTTTACGAACTATATGACACAAATACTTTTTTCCTTAATGATGATATCAATGGTTTTTAACATGTTTGTTCGTGCGAAAACATCAGCAAGCAGAATTGGAGAAGTGTTAGCCGAAGAAGATGACATGACGTGGAAAAACGAGACGACTACCGGTGTGGAAAAAGGTGGAAGAGTTGATTTCGAGAATGTCTCTTTTTCCTATGAAGGAGCATCCGGAGATCCTGTTCTGAAAAATATTAGCTTTACCTGTCTGCCAGGAGAAACCGTTGGAATCATTGGTTCGACTGGTTCAGGAAAAAGTAGCCTTGTGGGTCTCATCCCGCGTTTTTACGATATAACAAGTGGAAAAATTAAAATTAACGGGGAAGACATCAGTCAAATTAACCCGAAAGCGTTACGAGAGAAAGTAGCGATCGTTCCTCAAAAAGCAATCTTGTTTACGGGAACAGTCATCGAAAATATTCGCTGGGGGCGTGAAGATGCTACTCAGGAAGAAATCGAATTAGCGGCCACAATAGCGGATGCCCATCGATTTATTATGGAATCGCCGGAAGCGTATGATACTCGGATTGGGCAAGGTGGAGTTAATTTTTCAGGTGGTCAGAAACAGAGAATGTCCATTGCCAGAGCTCTTATCAAGAAGCCAGAAATTTTAATACTCGATGATAGTACAAGTGCTGTCGATGTGACAACAGAAGCTAAGATTAAAGATTCCTTGAAAAAGTACGCTGAGGGACTGACCTGTCTTCTGATTGCCCAACGGATTACCTCTGTCATGGATGCCGACCGAATTATAGTGTTAGATGATGGAGTATTAGTGGGGAATGGAAAACATAATGATTTATTAAAAACCTGCCATACCTATCAAGAAATCTACCAGTCACAGTTTGGTAAGGAGGTGCTGTAACATGTCTGAGAAAACAAATCAGAATCAAAAAAATCAAAACGTTCCAGCTCTTCCTGGCCGTCCGGGCGGTGCTGCCCATTTGCGGGGACAGGTGGTAAAACCTAAGGATTTTAAGGGTACCTTGAAAAGGCTCTGGTCTTATTTTGGAAAAGAGAGAAAGCTTTTAACAACCGTTTTCTTCTTTATTTTAATCGATTCCGCCATTGTCCTGTCTGCACCATTTTTAATAGGGAAAGCGGTTGATGCGATGTCCTTAGAAAAAAGGGTCGATTTTGGATTACTCCATGTGGTGATCGTGACACTTTTAATCGCCTATCTCGCTAGCGCCATTTTGAACTTTTCACAAGGCTGGCTGATGTCAGGAGTTGCTCAGCGGATTGTGAAGAGATTAAGAAGTCATCTTTTTCAAAAGCTGCAAAAGCTACCGGTATCCTTCTTTGATTCTCGTACACATGGAGAATTGATGAGTCGATTGACGAACGATATTGATAACGTCAGCAATACGATTTCTCAATCTACGACCCAGTTAATGTCAGGCTCGATTATTATTCTAGGGTCACTGGTGATGATGATCGTCTTAAGCCCGATTTTAACATTGGCCAGTCTAGTTACGGTGCCTTTAGTCTTTCTTTTAACAAAATCGATTGCCAAAAAAACAAGAGTATTATTTAGAAACCAACAAAAAGAGCTGGGAATGCTAAATGGTCATATTGAAGAAACGATTTCCGGTTTAGAAGTCGTGAAGGCTTTTAATCATGAGGAAAAGGCGATTGCCGAATTTGAAGAAATCAATACGAGACTGCGAAACGTCGGAACAAAGGCACAAATAGCCGCAGGATTTTTAATGCCAATCATGAATGTCATCAATAACTTTGGTTTTACCATTTTGGCAGTGGTTGGGGGATACTTAGCCGTTGAAAATATGATCACGATTGGTGTCATTGCGAGTTTTATCACGTACTCCCGTCAATTTGTTAGACCATTAAACGATTTGGCTAATATCTTTAATATTTTACAATCAGGAATTGCCGGGGCAGAAAGAGTATTTGAAATCCTGGATGGGGAAGAAGAACCTGCGGACCGTCGAGATGCTATTTCTCTAGAAAACCCTAATGGTGTGGTGGAATTTAAAAATGTTAGCTTTGGCTACCGGAATGATGTTCCAATTTTAAAAAATGTAAGCTTCAAGTCTGAAGCAGGCAGCAGCACAGCTTTAATTGGTCCAACCGGTGCAGGTAAAACGACAATCGTGAATCTACTAACCCGATTCTATGATGTGACGGAAGGGGAAATCCTGATAGACGGCCGTGATATCAGAGAATATACAAGAGAAAGTTTGCGAAAATGCTTTGGAATTGTTCTTCAGGACACGTATTTGTTTTCGGGAACGATTATGGAAAATATTAAATATGGTAATCCGAATGCAACCAATGAAGAAGTGTATGCAGCAGCGCGTATGGCGAATGCGGACCTATTCATTAATCGTTTGCCGAAAAGATATGATACCGTCCTATCGGAAAATGGCGGAAATTTAAGCCATGGACAACGACAATTATTGGCGATTGCAAGGGTCATCCTTAGCCAGCCGTCCTTGCTTATTTTGGACGAAGCGACGAGCAGCATCGATACCCGTACTGAGCTGCATATCCAAGATGCCTTGGCGAATGTGATGAAAGGACGAACGAGTTTTATCATTGCTCACAGATTGAACACCATTCGCGATGCCGATACGATTATGGTCATTCAAAACGGAGAAATTGCCGAAAAAGGCAATCATGATGAACTGATGACACAAGAGGGAGTCTATCATCAGATGATTTCCAATCAATTTAAATCGCTGCAGCAAGTGGAGAATTTTTAGAATGGTAGTGCCTGCTTTCCTATTGGGGGGAGCAGGCTTGTTTTTTTTTGGGGGGAGGTGTGTGTGCTTTGATGTGTGTTTGCTTGCGGACAGAGAATCCGCTAATCCCGTAAAAATCGCTTTTTTAGGGTTTATAGGACAGAGGATCCGCTAATCTCATAAAAACACCATTTTCATAGTTATAGGACAGAGAATCCGCTAAACCCGTAAAAATCATCATTTTTCAATGTTTATAGGACAGAGAATCCGTTATATACGAAAAATAAGAGGAAAAGCCATACTTTTCATGCAATAGCGGAACCACAGTCCGATAACCCTAGTAAAATCAGACTTTTTCGTTGAATAGCGGAATGTGTGTCCTTTAAAACGTATAGGCCAATTTTTAACCCACAATGATCAACTTAAGCAGAGCTAGATGTTTAACTAATGAAACAATGCCTGCCCCTAACAAGCAACCAAGCATGTAGGGACAGGCATTTTACATATATAAAAACACCTTAATATTCTCTTTCTTATCTATGGTAGCTAGCAGTACGTTTTTTACATCGGTTTGATATAAGCGTTTTAAATTGGATACTAGCCAATCTTCATCCTTTTGGATTTGTTTTAACTCCTTTAAATTAATAATACCTTCCTTTATGATCACTCTTGGCATATCAAAAGGCTCTGTATGTATTTTCATGGAGTCAGGTGTAAGGGGTTCGTACTTTGGATCTAAAAAAACGGAAATCTTTCCGTCAGCCTCCCAAATGGCTAAGGCTACCTTCTTTACATCTTCCACTTTAGCTTCTCGTAATTCTTCTAATAAAATATCAACGGAAATTCGTGCTTTTTTTAATCCTTTATGAAGAATTTCTCCATTTTGAACAATGTTGATCGGCTTAGGATTCACTAGTCTTCTAAAAGTTGGCCATTTTAGAATCATAAAAATGCCAAGAAGATACAAGATGACTAATACAATAGTTGAAATAATGGACCCTTTCATTTCAAGGTGTTCATCTGATAAAGGGTGGGCAATAATGTTTCCGATCACTAATGCCATGAGAAAATCAAGTGGTCTTAATTGTGAGATGGCACGCTGACCTAATACTCTAGTAACAATTAATAAAAAAATAAAAGCAATAATCGCACGAAGAGCCCACTCTATGGCAGTTAACGTATCCTGGCTCTGATAAAAATCCATACAAGGCACATCCTTTTCACTAGTATGCTATCACTTAGTTTGACACAGATGTACCTTTGGTAACCCTTAATCGTTAAAAAATGAGAATGCTACCTAACTGAGTAAAACAAAAATCGAAAGACCGAAAAAAAGAGAAAGAGCCCATTGAGCTCTTTCTCATCTATCTTTTTCTATTCTTAATTTCTACGATCATCAAACCAACCAATTAAATGGTTTAAACGTTCTAAGCGGTGCTTTGGTTTACCAGAACGAGAAAGGTCATGGTTCTCATCAGGGAAACGAACAAATTTCGTATCCACACCTAGACGCTTAAGAGCCACATACCATTGCTCCGCTTGCTCCATTGGACAGCGTAGGTCTTGCTCGCTGTGCAGGATAAGAGTTGGTGTTTTAACATTACGAGCATAGTGAAGTGGGGATAGCTCTAATAGCTTATGGGCATCATCCCAAAGATCCGCATGTCCGTGCTGCCATTCGGTGAAGAAGAAACCAATGTCACTTGTTCCGTAGAAGCTGTGCCAGTTACAGATACTGCGTTGTGTAACCGCTGCTTTGAAACGGTCTGTACGAGTGACAACCACGTTAGTCATATAGCCGCCGTAGCTTCCGCCCGTAACAAATAATTGGTCTTCATCGATGTAGTTAAAGTTGGCTAAAGCGTAATCGACACCAGCCATAATATCTTCGTAGTCCATACCGCCGTAATCACCAATAACCGCATTGACGAAGTCATGACCATAGCCATGGCTTCCTCTTGGATTCGTGTAAAGAACGACATACCCTTTAGAGGCCATTAACTGCATTTCATGGTGTAGACCATTTCCATAAGCCGTTGCTGGACCGCCATGAATTTCAAGAATCATTGGATATTTTTTACCTTCTTCAAAACCATGAGGCTTTAATACCCAGCCTTCAACATTCCAGCCATCTGTACTCTTATAATGGAAGTTTTCAGGAGTGCTTAAATACACTTCAGTATAAAGCTCCTGGTTCCAATCAGTTAGTTTTACCACATTAGCGACATTATTTAAATCCTGAGTTACAACGTCTCCTGTTGAATGAGGAGTAGCCAGAACAAGAACCGCTTGGTCATCACTTACGATATCGTAAGAAGTAACCACTCCAACGGTAGGGGATAATGCAGCGGAAACCTCACCTTCAAGGTTTACCTTGAATAACTGGCAATCGCCGCCAACCGTTGCACTAAAGTAGATGTTCGAGCTTGTTGCGTCCCAAATAACGCGGTATTCTGCCGTATCATACTTTGCATCCACACCAACTAGGTCGCCAACCGTGTAATCGAAGCCTTCTGTTAAATTCGTTAATTCACCTGTTTCAACTGAAAGCAGGAGAACGTTCGCATTCCCTTGACTTCTTTCACCACGTGCATGGCCCACAGCTGCTAGCCATTTACCGTCTGGAGAAACAGAAGGGGAATGGACATAACCATTTCCTTGGTATAAAAGAGCTTCTTCTTTTGAAGCAATATCGTATTTCCAAACAGCAGGGAGGTAGCCCCACTCTTTATCTTCCGCCTTCGTTGCAACGTAGAATAAAGTTTTTCCATCAGGAGAGAAACGTGGTTGACCAAAATCATGTTCTCCGTCTGTCACCTTTGTATAAGACTTCGTTTCAACATCAAATAAGTAAACATGCTTACGGTCGTCGTTATAAATACCAACTCCGTCACCTTTGTAACGAAGTCTCGTAATGACCTTCACATCACTCTTGTCTTCTTTTTTCTCTTCGTCCTTATCAGAGGTAAGCTTAAATTCACCATGAACAGTAAGCGCAAGCTGCTTTCCGTCTGGAGACCAAACAAATTCGCCAACTCCTTGCTTTACGTCTGTTAATTGAATCGCTTCTCCACCATCTGTATGTAAAAGCCAAACTTGATTTTTTCCTGTGCGGTTAGAACGGAACGCAATGGCACTTCCATCTGGAGACCACTTTGGCGCTGCATCCTTCACTAAGCTATCCTTTGAATAATGAGAGGTAAACTGTCGGCCCTTCCCACTTAAATCAGTCACATAAATATAAGAATAATAGCCATCTTTTTCGTGATCCACATGTGTTAAAACATAGGCTACTTTGTCTTTAGTAGGGGAAACTTGAGGATCACCGACAAACTTAAATTTACATAAATCTTCTGCTGTAACAGGACGTTTCGTCATTTTAATTACCTCCAAATTTGTAAACTATGAATCTATTTTATCATTTCGACAGGCGAAATAGAACGTAATTTTCGAAATAAAAAGAATATTTATTTTAAGATGAAATGGTATAAGGTTTTACCGTTAAATTGGGAGTTCGTATAGGTTGTTATGGTAAAATAAGGATATGAGTGAATAATGGAACCATATGACGTGCAATAAATAATAGATTAATGGAGTGAGATAAATGGTGGATTTAGCTGCTAAACCAGAAATGGTTGGAGAAAAAGTGATCCTAAGACCTTTTAGAGTAGAGAAGGATTTCCCTTTTTTAGAAGAATGCTTAAAGGATCCTGAGGTTTTAAAATTAACAGGAAGCTCCCCAGGGTTTGATAGAGAACAGATCATAAATTGGTACAGCACCAGAAATGAGCAAACGGACCGATTAGATCTTGCTATTGTTGATAAAACCGAGAATATCTTAGTTGGAGAAGCAGTAGTTAACCTTTATGATGAAACCAATCATAGTATGAATTTCAGAATACTCATTGGTCCTAGAGGCAGAAATAAAGGATTGGGCACAGAAGCCACTCAATTAATCATCGACCATATTTTTAAAAATACAGATCTAAAACAAATCACTTTAGGTGTTTATGCCTTCAATCCAAGAGCCATAAAAGTCTATGAAAAAGTCGGATTTGTGGTTGATAGTGTTGATAAAGCAGATTTAGAGTTTGAAGGCGAAATGATTGATGCATTTAATATGAAGTTAACGAGAGAAAATTGGATGAATCAGCAGGGATAATGATAGTTTAGTTATTTATCGGACACAGGATCCGCTATTTCCGTAAAATAGACGTTTTTTTATAGATTATCGGACACAGAATCCGTTATTCACCGTATTTCATTGGAAAAAGGCATACTTTAGGGGTAATAACGGAACCACGGTCCTATAGCACTCTAAAAACACCATATTTTCATAAAATAAAGGAACGTGTGTCCGATAAAATTTTTATACACACTAGTACCTCCGCCATTTTGCAAAATTGATACCTTGAACAACAAAGTTAGTTAACAAGAATGGAGAGAAACAAACATGGATAAAATGCGCCAAACGATACTAAATTTCCGTGATGAACGAGGATGGAAACCGTACCATAATGAAAAAGACCTGGCTATATCAATCTCTTTAGAAGCCAATGAACTTCTCGAAAACTTCCAATGGAAAAGCAGTGAGGAAGCCGTCAACAATAAGGATTCCTTTCAAAATATGAAGGAAGAGATGGCCGATATCTTAATCTATCTCATACAACTAGCGGACAAGCTGGAGATTGATTTGGAAGAAGCAGTTCTGGCGAAGATGGAGAAGAATGCTATAAAGTACCCGGCACCAGTAAAGTGAGGAATACGAATGTCATTTCTAGATTTATTTAAAAAGAGCAAAAAAGAAGAGACAGCTATACTTATGAAAGAACCCAAAAAAGTTAACACTATCAACAATGAAAAGGTTGCAGCTAGAAAAGGTGAACTAGGAGAATACAAGATTGATATTCAACTTGCTCAGCTTCCAAAAGAGTATCGATATTTAAGTGACCTTTTAATAAAGAATAAAGAAGCCAAATCAGGCTATTCACAAATAGATCATGTAGTCATCACGCCATATGGAATCTTTGTGATTGAGACAAAAAACTATCAGGGTACTATTTATGGAGGGAAAGAGCGAAAAACGTGGCTAGTGAATGGGAAATTCAAAATGATGAATCCCTTTATTCAAAACTATGGTCACATTCAGGCCCTAAAAAACATCATTTCTCCAAAACATCATAAGAACTTTATTTCAATGGTCTCTTTTACAAAACGTTGTACCTTTAAGGTGGACTTAGAATTTAGAAAAATCTCCTCTAATGACTTAATCGTCTATGACATAGAGCTATCCGAATACATACATAGAAAAGTATCTGTCCTAAAACTGCAGTCAAAGGAACCGTTTTTAAGCAACGAAGAAATAGAATCAATCTATCTTTCTATTAAGCAAGAAAACATTGAGGACCCAGCTATTAGAGAACTTCATAAACAAGCATTGAAAGATGATAATAGTAATAAACCTGAAGAAAATAAGGTGCAGGCATCCAATAAATGTAGTATTTGTTCAGCACCTGTTTCGGAAAAGGTAAGAGATTTTTGTTTATCTAATAAAAAGTTTGAGGGGAAGATATATTGTTTTGAACATCAAAAGACTTTGGTGTAGGGACTACATATACTAAAAAAGATAACTGCCTGTTCCGTCGAATTTTTAACGAGGAACAGGCTGTTTATTCCTCCATCCTCTCTTTTTTATTTTGTAGTGTAGGAAGGGAAATGCAGGATTTTGTCGAACCTTTCTCCATAATAGATTGTGTGGGGTGGAAGAGACGATGCTAGCGGAAAAACTTCTTTTACAAATACTAATTGTCATAACACCAGTTCTGCTTTACCTGATATGGTTTGGGAATAATAAAGTTTTTAATTCCCCATACATGTGCGGTTTGTTACAAGGCGCCTCCGCTATACTATGTATGCTTTTCTCTTATCATAGTTTTGGGCATAATTGGGATTTACGCTATATTCCTTTAATTCTATCGATCCTATACGGTGGGCCAATGGCAGGTGGAATTGTGCTTGGGATCGCTCTCACAGGTCGTTTGCTCATGGGTGGAGAGCAACTGTTATTAGGATTAGCTAGTTGTTTAATTTCCATTATTCTTCCATTTATGATGGCCAAGAACTTTTTTACCTACAGTCCTAAAAAAAGAATGATGGTTTCCCTATTAGTTTCAGTTTGGCCGATGCTTATTTCAGGGGCATTCTTTGTTATGAGTAATAATCATAGACATAGCATTATGCACTTAGATATATGGCTCTTTGGTTTGTTATTTATCATTGGTATCATCCTCACAGCCAAATTAAATGAATTAGCGATTGAAAGAACGCAAATGAAGGAAAGCATTTTACGAGCTGAAAAGCTAAATATTTTAGGCGAACTGGCGGCATCTGTTGCTCATGAAGTTCGAAACCCTCTAACGGTTGTAAAGGGGTTTCTTCAATTAATGAAGCAAAAAGAAAATGCTAAGAATGATGAATATTTAACGTTGATACTGAGTGAACTGGGGCGAGCGGAATCCATTATCAATGACTACTTAAATTTTGCAAAACCACAATTTGAAAAGATGGAAGCTGTTCCTTTGGTGGCGGTCATGCAGGAGGTTATCTTATTAATAGAACCTCTGGCTGTAAAAGAAGGTATCATCCTTGAAAGTCAATTTGATGATACTCAAGCATCCATTTACACCGACCGGGATCAACTAAAGCAGGCTATGGTTAATTTTATAAAAAATGCAATTGAAGCAACTAGTGCGGGTGGCAGTGTCAGTGTGAAAATCATTTCCCCTGATGAGGAAAATAGTAAAGTTCTCATCACGGATACAGGTAAAGGAATGAACAAGGAACAGCTTTCACGGATTGGGACATTATTTTATACAACAAAAGATAAAGGCACAGGGCTCGGTACCACTGTATCGATGAAAATTATCGAAACGATGAACGGAAAAGTTTTGTATAAAAGCACCCCAGGAGTTGGAACAGAAGTCACTTTATTATTGCCGACAGTTAAAAAGGATAAGTTGGTCATTGCATAGAGGAACAGTCCCTCGGCTAATGTAGAACAACCTACAAATCTAGTGAACTTTTAAACTGTATAACCGCCTTTCTCTTCGTATTTCGGAGGGAAGAGCGGTTTTTTATTTTTAAAATTTATGTCATCAAGCTAACCTATGTGGTTTATCAACCGATTTTTGAGATTTATCAACCGCATCGGAAGATTTATCAACCGGAAATTCTTATTTATCAACCGTTTTTTAAAATTATCAACCGCGACTATGACCTTTTAGATATATCAATATTCCTGTCTCTATGTCCGCAGAGTTTCGCCATCCGAAATTTATCATTGCCAACTGATTGTATTTACAATTACTATTTAAATAGCTTACGTGTTTAAATGATTTTTTTTCAGCTTAGGGGAGATAGAGATGAGAAGTTACCTTATTTTGGGAATGTGTATCTTATTTTTAATACAGTATTTCGTGGAGATCCAATGGCTGCAGTATTTATTGGTAGTTGTTTCGTTGATTGCTTTTTTTGGAAGCGTCACGAAAGCAAGCCGTTTTCCCCGTATTGCCGGTTTAATCATGATGGCCGTTGGGATCGCGGTGGAGTGGAGTAAGGGGACTGGTATAGACGGAATTAGTGAAGGTCTGATTTTAATTCTACCTTTACTAACGCTTTTAACGTTAGTACCACTTCTGTCGATTCCTCTAAGGCTTGGAGGTTATTTTGAATCGATTTCTCATTTGTTGCATCATTTTTTACACCAACCGAAAAAGTTATTTACAGGAATAACAGGGACTTTATTTTTATTGAGCCCGATCCTCAATCTTGGGTCAGTAAGAATTATTCATGAGTTTTTGGAAGATTTGAAGTTCCCGTCTGCGATGACCGCAAAGGGGTATATTATGGGATTTACGACTGCTATCATGTGGTCACCCTATTTTGCTTCTGTTTCATTAGTGCTTCATTATCTGAATGTCTCCTTTCATGAATACATTCTTTATGGAATCAGTCTCGGTCTGCTTTCTTTAATCGTAGGAAATCTATTATTTGTTTTTTGGGTAAAAAGGCATCCTTTGGCATTAGGTGGTTCGGTAAACGGTCAACTTGATAAAAGAGTACAAAAGCATTTATTCAAACTAGTCTTATTTGTAGTTATATTATTAGGGGTATGCCTTGGGGTGGAAAGTATCACCCATTGGTCAATGATGGTTATCGTTTGTTTAGTGTCCATCGTCATTCCTTCTGTATTTGGATTGAAAAAATCCAATTGGAGACAGATGCATCCTTTATTGGTTGACTACCGTGATCGTACTGTTCCAATGTTAAATAATGAAATCATGTTATTTATGAGTGCCGGAATGTTAGCCTTCGCGATGAAAGGAACAACAGCGATGAATGGCATTAGCAGCATCCTCATTGGCTTTGCCAATCAGTCCTTTTTCTTATTCGCGATAGCGATTTTAATCTTTGTTCTTGTTGTCAGCTATATTGGGATTCATCAAATTGCGGCTGTTGGTGTGTTAGCGATGCAATTAAATCCAACAGAGCTCGGAATCAGTAATGTCGCACTTGCTTTAATTCTCTTATTATCGTGGTCGATTTCCACTGCGTTAAGCCCTTTTTCGGGTCTCAGCCTCATGGTCAGTCGACTTTCTGGTATAACGGGAATGAAGGAAGGGCTGAGGGTCAATGGTCAACATGCATTCATTTTTTCTATTGTTAGTATTGTCATTATTTCGTTTGTAAAATAGTTTCTTGATAAAGAGATCCCTAGCGAGATGAATGGTTAGGGATTTTTAAAAAAAACTCCCTACAAAGATGAAGGGAGTCAGACCTCGCGACAAAATCAATTTTTTTTTAGTATGACGACAGTTCGAGTCCAGCTTTTACTTATGAATATGAACCACGTGGGAAACCATTGCTGACTTTTTTCCATTTGACGACATCATAGTTTTCAGTTGCATCAACTTGTACCAATTTACGACCGTTGTCCTCCACTCGGACTTGGAGTGAACCAATATTATCGGCTGCGCCTCTCGGAACATTCACCCATTGCCCGATAATGAGATCCCCAACTCTGTTTCCATAGAAAGTCTCAGAAAAATAGTCAGGATCCCTTGATAGACCTATCCAATGGATTTGTACAGAACTACCTGCTTCTGTCTGGCGGATATAGTAATTGGCGATGTATTCTCCATGCCTGTTGTAGCCTTTCCAAGTACCTGTTAAGTCATAATTGTGTCTGTTTGACATGCTAAATTCACCTTCTTTCTTGTCCATCTGCTTTATAATATTTCTAGCAGCTATTCATTGATTGGATTGACGACTATATGGATATAAGAAAACTGACGGAATGAGATGCTCTTCTACTAAATCCTATTTTCCGCTAAAAGTCTAAACTCCTCGGCAGTCTATAAATCCATTTTTTCAAAAATGCCACAAAAAAAAGCTATCGAAAAATAGCTTAAGAGTCTTGAAGAAAAGCAGCAAGGTTCTTCTTTTAGTGTAAATTTATACCCTGACACTTTTAAATTCGATACCCAGAAAGAAAGGTTAAAAATTCCTGTTGGATCGAATGTTTATATTTCATAATCGCATAGGTAGACGCTTCCGGTAATTCAAAGGAATAGACAGGGACCTCTAATAAACTTCCCTCTAGTAACTCTCTTCGCACCGTTGAGACTGGTAAAAAGGAAACTCCCAAGCCTTCACTAATAAACCTCTTGGATATATGAACCTGTGAGACTTTCATCATTCGGGACTTTGGATATTTGTTTCTAATTTTTCTGCACAATCCGTCCCAGTAATCGGGGTGGTTATGTGTAAGAATCATAGTGGTTGTTAAAAAATCTTCTTCATCAAGCGGTGGAGCACTTTCAGAGTCTTTTCCGTCATGAGGAACAACAAGAATGACTTTATCCTTATAAAGGAGTTCTGTCACCAAATCGGGATGAACACTATTTAAACAGGATAACCCCATATCTACTTCATCATTTAATACCGCACTCTCAATATCCTTTGACTCGAGAATTTGAACGGAAATTTCAACAGTAGGATTTTTCTGTAAATAGGTTTTTAACACATAAGGAAAGATGGTATCGGCTATAAGTGGGGAAATGGCCAAAGATAGCTTATGTGTATAACCTTGACTAAAAGATTGCAGGTCTTCCAATCCATGTTGGTAGAGGTCTATTAACTTGTTGGCATGCTCTAAATAGCGCAGTCCTTCTTCTGTTAGTTTGACTTTTTTGCCGTCACGAAGAAACAATTTCACGCCTAGTTCTTTTTCTAGTAGTTTAATATGTACGGTCACTGATGGTTGAGAAATATATAAGAGTTCGGCTGTTTTTCTAAAATTTCCACATTGAGCAGCGGTGATGAAGGTGTGAATCCAACTTAACTCCATTCTGAAAACCCCTTTGATTAAAAATCTTAATTAATATAATTAAAAATAATTAATATTCTTAATACTATCTATCTTATACAATATTAATAACTTAGAAAAGGGGGAATATCCATGATAAACCAAGGATTAAAAGGGATCGTGGCAGCAGAAACGCTTATTAGTCATATAGACGGGCAGGAAGGGATACTCATTTATAGAGGTTATGATATTTTGGAAATCACCAAGAATCACTCTTTTGAAGAAACGGCTTATTTATTATGGTATGGCAGATGGCCAAATGAAGGGGAGTTACACCAATTAAAAGAAGAAATGAGCAGCAATCGAATGCTCCAACCGCAAATGGAACAATTAATCAAAAGCCTTCCGATGGATATGGATTTAATGAGTGTCATCAGAACGTGCATATCAGCTGAAGGAAATCACACCTACCAATGGAAGCCTACCATCTTTCAAGCAATCAGACTAACCTCTTTGATTCCCACCATTATTGCCTTTAGAAAAAGACTTCTAGAAGGAAAACCATTTGTTTATCCAAGAACCGATCTAACTCATGTGGAAAACTATCTCTATATGTTAACTGGTGAAATGCCAAAGCAAGCCCATATTCAGGCGCTCGAAACGTATATGATCCTCACGATGGAGCATGGAATGAATGCCTCCACTTTTTCAGCAAGAGTCACCGCTTCAACCGAATCCGATTTGGTTTCCGCGATCACATCTGCAATAGGCACGATGAAGGGACCACTCCACGGCGGAGCACCATCAGAAGTCATTGAATTATTGGATGAAATTTCAAAAAACGGAGATATCGAAAAGGTCATCCGTGAAAAATTAACCATCGGAGAAAGACTCATGGGATTCGGACATAGAATTTATAAAACGAAGGACCCACGTGCCATCTCTTTAAAAACAAAGCTAAAGGAATTTGTCGGAAACGATCCTTGGTTGGATCTTGCGATGGAAGTAGAGGATATCGGGATTAAGCTTTTGGAAGAATATAAGCCTGGCCGTGCCCTTTATACAAATGTGGAATTTTACGCAGCGGCCATTATGAAGGCTATTCATATGGAACCAGAACTGTTTACGCCAACCTTTACGGCAAGTAGAGTAGTAGGGTGGAGTGCTCATGTGTTGGAGCAAGCAGAAAACAATGTATTGTTTAGACCGCAGTCCGAATATGTTGGACCTATATTTTAACCGTAAAAGCATGTGGAGTGAGTTTCCGCATGCTTTTTAAATGGAACGAAGGGACAAATGGAGATTCTTCCTATTTTTATGAATATGGTATAATTTACAAATTATTGAATTTCATAGAATGAGGTTAGCAAGAATGAACAAGAAAGTTTTACTGTCTTTGTTAATTTATTTTGGCACTTATTTATTGTTCGATCTGATCAAGTGGGTGGTGGATTTTAGTAGTTTTACAAGTGCAATGATAAACTTAATGGTGCCACCGATTGTTTTGATCATCGTTCTTTATTTGTTAAAGGATGAATGTAAAGTAAAGCTGTTTGAGAAGGATAGAGCCTCTGTCGTCAAATCGCTACTAGTCATTTTGGGTGGCTTCATTATTATCGTACTTGGTCAGAAAATGATCTCTTCTATACCATTAAAAGCCTTAAATCCAGGTGGTTCGAATAGTGAAAGTTTGCTAGTTACCCTCCCGATGGTAATCATTGTTCAGGCATTAATAGCCCCTGTCTTAGAGGAGCTTATTTTCAGAAGAGGTATTCAGGGGATATTACATAGGAAGTTTAACCCTTTCCTTAGTATTCTCATCACCTCCATCCTCTTTGCTGTTTGGCATATGTCGCTAGCTGGTCTTCTTCAACGATTCTGGATGTCTTTGATTTTATCTACGTCTTATTATTATACCAATCGGTTAGCTGTACCAATGGTGACCCATATTTTATTGAATTCATTTGTGGGGATAGCCATATTATTGTTGAGTTAAGGTAGATGAAGTGAGTTATATATTAAAATTGGTGCCAGCACTTCAAGCGAGTTTATCAATAACGCTATGGAAGTGCTGGCCACTTTTTTTAGAGAGAATAGGGACAGGGGAATATACCAGTGTAAGGGACCTGTCCGAGTACCACGCTATCTAAAAATCCGCTTGATTTCAGCACCTAATCCCTCAAAAATGAAAGATTGAACCACTTCATTATGTTTAAATGTCGTATTATTTTTTATGTTTTTTTCTTCAAAAAGATAGACAGTGACTTCTTTGTTAAATGGATTCACAATCCAGTATTCCTCGATACCACAGGACATGTAGAGATCAAGCTTTTTGATCATATCTTTCCTTCGGGTACTTTCAGAAAGTATCTCTACGACAAGTGAAGGGACACCTTTATAATAATCATGTTCGTTTAACTTTTCCTCCAAATCACAAATGATCATAATATCAGGCTGAACCATATTAATGTTATCTTGTGTTCTCTTTAGCTCAATATCATATGGAGCAACCATCGGTCTACACTTTTTGCCTTGAAAGAAATTATAAAAGATAACAAATAGCTCTGTTAAAGCAATTTGGTGAGCTGTTTTTGGAGATGCTAACAAATAGATCTCTCCATCAATGTACTCATATCTTTCTTCGGATTCTCTCTGCAGTTCAAGAAACTCTTCATATGTCCCCTTTTTACCATCATAGCTATAATCTTGAGCCTTTTCACGAACTTGCTCTGTCCTAGTTGTACTTGTTTCCGTTGCCTCTCTAACAGCAATTAGTTTGGCGATCTCAGTACCGTTGCGAGTAATAATAATATCCTCTTGTGCAGCAAGCATTAAATATTTTCCAAAATTATTTTGTAATTCGGTGGAATTAATGATCATATCAAAATCATCCTCTATTAGCTAAATTAGCTATTTTAGCTAACTTTATTTTATAATTACCTAAATCATTAGTCAAATTGGCACACTATCTTTTTTGAAAATGTAACAATACCGTCAAAAATCCCCTTTCAGTTGGTGCCTAATTTTACACGGATTATGGTAATGTATTGGCGTAACCAATACAGTTTCATTTTAAGAAACAGGAGGGGTGAAAAAGAATGAAAAGAAAAGGAACAGATGAAAATGTGATGGAATTTGTACAGACGGCTTCAAACTCTAAAAAATTCCGCCCAGATTACTCGGTTTCTCAAGAGTTACGAGAGGAAATGGTCAATGAGGTTTTCAGAGATTTTATGAAGTATGCGTTGGATTTGTATTATGAAGATAACATTCCCATTTTAGAGGAAATTTTAGCTGATCTTCATGTGAGGGAAGAAAAACTTCAGGGGTTAATGCAGAACATATTTTGGTGGCGGCTATTTTATGAATCTCACCAGAAGAAAGGGACAAGCATTATAGAGGACTATATTACGGAAAACCATCATTGGCTGAGGAAAAAGCCAATTCTCATTTCCTGGTTAAGGGAATGTGATAAGGTGATATCTAAATTCTATTTTATAGGATACACATTTAATGAAAGAGTCTTTGTTGCGGTTGATATGCTAGCAGAAGAAACATTAGATGTCATAGTATTTGACCCACACGCGACCCCTCCAATAAAAGGAGAAATAGCTTTCGGAACTTTAATCCCTTTAGGAGGCGGACTATTTTTCCCGATTACCGATTTCTATCATTTTGATTTTGAAGCCAGGCAAGAAATCGCCAACCACCTACATTACTACTTCGACAAGCACCTAAAAACTTCTCCCATGCATGAAGCCTTCATTTACGTACTTACCGCAATGCTACAAATAGAAAAAATGGTATCTTTAGAAAATGCATCTTCACAAAAGTAATTTTCATAGACGTTTAAACATTTTTGAAATTCCTAAAGAAGGATGTGCTAAAATGGCATTAAAATCCAGGTGAAAAAGAATTTTTGAGAATGTTAGTAAAAATGCAAATAAATCCGGCTAAAATGGAATTAATAATCGCACGAATTACAGAACTAGATTATAAGGAAATTGAAGCTATTAAAAGAAACTTATAATGTTGGGTATGGGTTTATTTTCATGCTTCTTTTTTGCGCTTGAAAGTGTTCTGTAGCAGTAGGTTCAGCCGATAGCAAAAAGGTAGGTGCTAGATGGTAAAATCAAGAAAATATGTTCGGTTAGGAGTGAGGATATGAGTCTATATCGAAATGACCGTATTTCAGTAAAGGAATACATGGAAATACGAGAGAGCAGCGATGAACTCCTAGAGTATATCGATGGGTATGTCTATATCTCCCCTTCACCAACGATAAAGCATCAAAGAATTTCGGGTAAATTATTTATGAAATTGGCAAATTTTCTTAAGGGGAAGCATTGTGAAGTATTTCATGCTCCGATTGATATTGAATTAAAAAATGAAAAAATGGAAGGGACTAAAATTGTCATTCCGGATCTTAGCATCATATGTGAGAAAACTGGATTTACCGATACTAGATATGTTGGGGTACCCGATCTTATCGTAGAAATCCTGAGTCCTTCTAATCAGACCCATGATTTAATTACCAAATTAAATCTCTATATGAATTATGGAGTTAAAGAGTACTGGATAGTGAATCCTATGTTAAATTCCATTTCGGTATATGCTTTAAATGAGGAAGCTCTGTATGTTCAGCATGATATGAAAACAGAAATTGGAAGTATTACATCGAAGTTTTTGCCTGGATTCCGTGTTGATCTTGGTGAGATTTTTCAAGAACAATAAAACAAAGGGCTAGTTTAATTTTTAATTAACAGAATGATGATGGAAAGCATAATTATTGCTTCTCATTTTTTAAAATTAATAAATAAAATACTCTATCTTCATACTGGATTAATAAAACCGCGATATGATTAAAATAACAATTGAGAGAACAAGGAGTGTGGTTTAAATGACTACAAAGGTTCTTTTTAATTTTATTTTAATGATGATACATTTCTACATTTTATAGGTCGGTAGTTTGGTCGTAATAAGCTTGGCTTAAGGAAGCTATCGGACAGAGAATCCGTTATTTACTCAAAACGTCAACATTTCAAGAACCTATCGGACATTGGTTCCGTTATTTGCTTGAAATTAGCTGAAAATGTGGTTCTAATACCTATATAACGGAACCAGAGTCAGATAAAGCTAATAAAAGGATGCTTTTTTCACAAATAACGGAATTAGGGTCCTTTAAAAAACTATAATAGCGCATTTCAATAAAGAATAGGGGGAAGCCATCGTGATGGCTTCTCCTTTTATCATTTCGGAGTGGTGTAATAACAAAGCCTCTCTTGTCAGCCCCAAAGCCAGGTCCTTATAATTCCTTCATCCCTCTAATAAAGGCCGTTATCACGATTTCTACACTTTCGTCCAAATCCAATGTCATTTTAAAGCCTCCCGTTTGCTCGAGAGCCGCGAATCCATGCAGAATACTGCGCAAGCCTCTAACAGCATGTAAAGCCAAATCTCCTTCTAGTTGAAACGACTGTAATACCAGAACGACTAAATGGACGATTTTTCCCCCTGCCTCCTGGACTTCGACTTCCTCTGGATCGGGTGCCATTAAGGTTGCTTCGTAAAGACCTGGATACTTTCGCGCAAAATTAATATAGGCTTTGCTTAACGAAAGAAGGGCTTCTGTGCCTGATATTCCAATAGCCGACATCGTTAAATCTTCATATAGTTTTTCAAGTCCATAGATGGCTAACTTTTTTCTTAATCCTGGCAAGCCATCAAAATGGTTATATAGTGATGGTGGGCGGATATTTAGTTTTTTTGCCAGGTTTGCCAAGGTAACTTCTTGCATTCCATATTGGTTAGCTAAATCTGATGCAGCTTCTAGTATGGTCGTTAATTCAAGTCCGATTTTAGGTCTGGGTGACATCACTTATGCTCCTATTCTTACTTTTTTCTCTAAGTTATCGATTGCCTGTTTCATTGCGGATGCAGGATTTTCTATCATTTCCCCATGGCCAACTGCCAGCAGACTCGGTTCAAGCTCCGCTAATTTTTTTGCACTCTTCAATGCTGTCATTTTACTCCAAGTACCAAAAGCAGGGAAGGGGAACAACGGTTTTACATCCCCAGCAACGGCAATTCCGCCTCTTGTTTGGAAGGCATCACCAGCGATTAATGCCTTTGTTCGTTTATCGAAAAAAGACATGGATCCTGGTGTATGTCCTGGTGACGCGATCGCAGTCAGGAACCCGATTTGATCACCTTCTTTTAATAAAATAGTTGCTTTGGTTTTTAACTTTTTTGGAACTCCGCCTTTAATGGGAGTTTGGTCTTCATCCTGATCCAATGTACGGTCGTTATTCATTAAACGGTTATCTCGAACAGAAATATAGACAGGCACGTCTGGCAGGGTATCTTTTAGCAAATCTAAAGCACCAACATGGTCTTCATGTGCGTGTGTTAAAACTATTTTGGTAATGGGTTTCCCGATAGAATCTGCCGCCTTTAATATCCCCTTGGAACCGAAAGGAAGAGCAGCATCAATTAAAGTCAATCCATCCTCTTCTTCCACTAAATAGCAATTCACTGGAAAAACGTTAGCCATAAATGTCACTTGATACAAATACCCGTTTTTAATTACTCTCATCATCTTATCTCCTTTTAACTAATATTGTTAGTTTTATTATAACTAATGGTATTAGTTTTAGCAAGCGGTTTTTTCAATTTAGTAAATTTCTCACTTTTTACAGCCGAAGGAGGTGATTTTCAATATTTGAAACGCTTTTGGTAATAAAACAGCAAGGCACAGCTTGCAGTTTTATTACCTTTTACACGCAAAGCTTCTGATCGACCCCTTGATCTTAAACAGCTTGGTTTATTTTACGAAAAATTCGGAATATATTATTTCGACCATAAATATATTAAGAATAAATTATCATGATAAAAAAAAATTATGGCGATAATTAATTTTTATTGTTTGTGAAATTTAGAGATTAAATGAAATGTGTTTGTTTTCGATTAAGGGAGATGTGTGACAATTGGCAGGTACAAAACAAATTCAGAGTTTTATTCCTTTAGTGGAATTCTTAGGAAGTGTGATGGGAAATCATTGTGAGGTTGTCCTTCACGATGTTCGTAATATTGAGAATTCGATTGTTGCGATAAAAAATTCTCATATCAGTCAACGAAAAGTTGGCGGTTCATTGACGGACTTGGCTTTAAGTATTTTAAAAAATAAATCTTATTTAGAAAAGGATTTTCTATTAAATTATGCCGGTAAAACTCAAGAGGGGAAGATTGTTCGTTCCTCAACATTTTTTATTAAAGATGAAAATGGAGAAGTCATTGGGATGCTATGCCTAAATATGGATGTCAGTAAAATGATTGAGACTAGACACCTGTTAGATACTTTAATAAATGGAACATTGGAGGTACCTTCAAATGGCTTACATCTAAATGGGAAGAGTCCAGGTAATGAGACAAATCCGATTGAAGATTTTCATACATCAATTGAGGAGTTGACGACTTCCATAATAATGAAAACGCTTTCTGAGGTTCATATCCCTCCAGATAGAATGTCAACGGATGAGAAAATGGAGATCATTCAAAAACTGAATGAAAGAGGTGTATTTTTAATAAAGGGGGCGGTGTCAGAAGTAGCTACTCAGCTGAAAAGTTCCGAAGCGACCATTTATCGCTATTTACAAAAATTAACCTAAAGAGGGGGATGGATGATGAAATACAATTTTGATGAAATCGTGAATCGACGAAATACTTATTCGGTCAAATGGGATGGAGGGCAATTGATAAAGGAAATGGGTCTTACGGATCGATATGATGAAGCGACGATCCCATTATTTACAGCGGATATGGATTTACCGGTTCCTCAACCATTGATAGAAGCTTTGCATAAAACAGTTGATCATCGAATCTATGGATACTCAATATTCCCAGATGAGTATTATCAATCGATTCAACAGTGGTTTAAGAAAAGGCATGACTGGGATATTCAAAAGGATGAAATTGTCTATAGCCCAGGCACTGTTCACGCTTTAAATATTGCGGTAAGAGCATTTACCAATCCAGGAGACGGAATCATTATTCAAAGACCTGTCTATCCGCCATTTACAGCGTCGGTTGAGGGAAATGGTAGAGTCGTAAGAAATAATGCTCTTCTTTGTAATATAGAGGGCTATTATACCATCGATTTTGAGGATTTTGAAGCAAAAGCGAAAGAGGTGAACACCAAGATGTTCATCTTATGTAACCCTCATAATCCAACCGGACGAGTTTTTACAAAAGATGAATTAAAAAGACTATATGATATCTGTTTAGAGCATGACGTCATAATTGTGGCTGATGAGATTCATGGAGACTTAATTAGAAGGAATCAAACCTTCTATCCGATGGCAAAGGCGGCTAATCATTCGGATAACCTTATTACTTGTACAGCGATTAACAAAACCTTTAACGTGGCCGGTCTTCACTGCACCAATGTGATTATTTCGAATCCGGAACTTAGAAAAACCTTTAGTCAAACCATGGGGTTTCAGTTAGCCTCTCCTTTTACGATTGCCGCCCTGATAGCAGTTTACAATGAAGGAGAAGAATGGTTGGAGCAACTGAAGGAATACCTTGATGACACACTGGAGTTCACGAGAAGTTTCTTATCTGAAAAAATGCCAAGGGTGAAAGTGGAAATTCCAGAAGGAACGTATGTCATGTGGATGGATTTTAGTGCGTATGGCATTACTCCAGAGGAAGTCCACGATCGTATCTACAATCGAGCCAATGTGCTGCTAGAGGACGGGAAAATGTTTGGTGAAGAAGGAAAGGAATTTCAGCGAATATGCATCTCCTCTCCACGTCCACTGATAAAAGAAGCACTTGAGCGAATCGTCCGGGAATTTGAAGACCTGAATTAATGAAAAGCAAAAATACTACCAGAGTTTAAAAGGTAATCCCTTTACCGCTTTAAAGAGCTGGGGGTCAGACCCCCAATGTTTTAAAGCGGTGAAGTGTCATATTTTTTTTGGTATCTTAATGTCTGAATATTCGAAATCCAAGAGTGGGGTGAATGATTTGAGTCAAGAGGCAAATTTAAAGAAGGTACTGGGTCTTGGAGATGTAATGGGAATAGCGGTAGGTCAGATTATTGGAGCAGGAGTGATGGCGTTAACCGGTGTGGCAATTGGTATGACAGGAAGTGGTGTGACGCTTGCATTTATTTTATCCTCCATCTTTACGATTTTTACTACTCTACCAATAGCTGTTATGGGATCGGCTATACCGACTACCGGAGGGTTATATCGATACTCAAGTAGATTACTTTCCTCTAAGATTGGATTTTTTTGGATGCTAATGTTTATCGTAGGTAACCTAACTCTCGCGGTTTATGCGATATCCTTTGCCCAATACGTTCAAGGACTTGTTCCATCAGCTCCAATTATGCCTTTAGCCTTCTTACTTCTTACTGTGTTTTTTCTAACCAACCTAATTGGTGTGAAATTTGCTGCTATTGTTGAAAAAGTAATGGTTATTGTCCTAGTAGTAGCTCTTGCTATTTTTGCCTTCTGGGGTATGCCAGAAGTTAATTACGCTGTATTTAATGCGAAGGATATGTTCCCTGCTGGAGGTATTGGATTTTTAACAGCTGTAGCCTTACTCTCTTTTGCAACAGGAGGAGCACAAGTAGTTGCCGAACTTGGTGGTGAAATGAAACGACCAGGTAGAGATATCCCGCTTACGATTATTGTAACAACTGTGGGTGTCGGCATACTATATGCGTTTATGGCTACTATTGCCGTCGGGGTGCTGCCGGTTTCAGAGATTGCTAATAAGCCGCTTACCGATGTGGCAAGAACCATACTTCCAGAACCTTTATTTATCTTCTTTATGATTGGCGGGGCTATGTTTGCGTTAGCGACTACATTAAATGCTACTTTATCTTGGGTCACAAAAGGTGTATTAATTGCTTGTGAGGATGGTTGGTTGCCAAAGTCACTTGGTAAAGTGAATCAAAAATATGGCACACCACATTGGCTTTTAACCATGTTTTATGTGATTGGATGTATTCCCATTTTTATGTCTGTTCCACTTGAAACGATTTCGGCATTGGGGACAGGAGTTTATATGGTAGCAGGGATTATTCCGATTATAGCTGCAACAAGATTACCGAATAAATTTCCAGAACTCTATCAAAACGCTCCTTTTAAACTTCCGACAAAAGCACTGTATCTCATTTGTGCCATTGCCGCTGTTCTTCTTTTTGCACAAAGCTACCTTCTTATTACTTCTCTTGCTTCTAAATATATCTACGGAACTATTATTTATATAGTATTGGCAGCCCTATACGTGAATATTGTTGGCAACAGTAAGAAGTATGGAGTGAAAAAGAATCTTGATTTCTTTAATGAAGCCGATAGTAAAAGCTAAAGCATCCGTATCTGGATCAAATACAAAACGATAATAATCAGATTGGAGTCGAAAAATGCAGAAAGTCATATTTACAGAAAAAGCTCCTAAGGCCATTGGCCCTTATTCGCAGGCAGTAAAAGTAGGTGAATTTATTTTTCTATCGGGTCAAATTCCTGTTGATCCTTATACCAATGAGGTTGTAACCCAAGATATTGTTTTACAAACAAGGAAAGTGATGGAGAATATTGCGGCCATTTTAGAAGAAGAGGGGCTATCCTTGGAGCATATTGTCAAAACCACGTTATTCCTAAAGAATATGGATCAGTTTTCGATTGTGAATGAAGAATATGGTAAAGCTCTTGGTGACCATCGTCCAGCACGATCAACCATAGAGGTAAGCCGACTACCAAAGGATGTATTAATCGAGGTTGAGGCGATTGCAATGGCGAAAACTTGTTAAAAAACAGAAGGGTGGTACCAAATCTGAAAAATGGAGGCGAGCTGCATGTCTGATAATGAGAGCTTATATCGAAAATCCAATATTCGCAGATTAAGAGAATTAGCGGAGTACTCCCCAGAAACTTTTCGGGCTTTTGTTGAGTTTGATAGATTAGCATTATCTCCAGGAGTTATACCAAAGAAAATGAAAGAACTTATTGCGGTTGCAGTAGCACATGTTACGGGATGTCCTTATTGTATTGAAGGCCATGTAACAAGCGCAAAGAGGCTCGAAGCAACTAAGGAAGAAATCATGGAGGCTGTCATGGTGGCAACCGCATTAAAAGCAGGTTCTGCCTTTGCACATAGTTCCAACGCATTAAATGCTTATGAGGGGACGGGCGAAGAAGATTTATATTCTCGTTCAAACTTCAACCGTTTCAACGAAATGAAAGATATAAATCCAGAGACATTTCTAGGATTTGCAAACTTTGACCGGGAAGCGTTAAAGGCGGGTTTACTTAGCCGAAAAGAGAAGGAACTAATTGCGGTGGCCGTCGCCCATGTTACGGGCTGCGCATACTGTATTGAATCACATACCAAAAAAGCAAAACAATTGGGAGTGTCACCACAAGAACTAACCGAAAGCATTTTCGTCGCAACAGCGTTAAAAGCAGGATCCGCATTAGCTCATAGCGTAAATGCTTTAAATGCATATGATTGACCAACATGGTTCAGAAGGAGAATAGCTGGAATTTTTCTTGGAGTAGACTTTTACAAAGTCTACTCTTTTTTGTTATAACCAATGCCAAAAAATTGAAAATCAAAAACGGTGAAATGATCGGGGGATTTGCACATAATCAGGTTTCCTAGGTATACAGTCAATGTCCCTATTTATTGTGTTAAAGCACTAAAAAGTATTGAATGATGTTAGATGTAATAGGGGTTACGGCATGGATCTTATATCCAATACTAAGCAACTGTGATAACGTTTCTGCACAATTGGGACGAGGTGGCTCAATCGGTGCATGGTAGCTTTTATATAAATTTAAAAACTGATTATCAACCGTACACTGAAGCAAAATAACATGTCTTCCTGTCCAAGCTTGACCTATTATAGGTTTTGGATTTAACTGTCTCATCATCATACATCCTTAAAAGTTGATACTATAGACTATGTGAATCGCCCAAATAAGTGATGGGCGGTTGAGCACTTAGTAGGACCTGAAGCACGAACTCTCTCCTTTGCATTTTTGCTTTTGAAACGTTAAGGTTTTTACATATAGAAATGTTGCTAACCATGAGTATGCTTTACAGAAGGAAAGGTGAATGAAATGAACCAGAAAGTTGGATTTATTGGTTGTGGAAAAATGGCGCAAGCGATGATTGAGGGAATGATAAGATCGAAAGTTGTCCAGCCCGAAGCAATTATGGCAAGTGCCGTAACAGACGAAACTTTACACTCTGTTAAAGAGAAATATAACATTTTAGTTTCAAGTCATAATATTGAGGTTGCGAAACATGCGGATATCCTGTTTTTAGCGATAAAACCTAACATTCATGATGCTATTTTAAAAGAAATAGCAGAGGCGTTGGATGAACAAAGTGTGATTGTCACAATCGCTGCAGGAATCAGTTTAGACTACATAGAAAGCTTTTTCCAAACAAAAGTGAAGGTAGTGAGAGCAATGCCTAATACCCCTTCGTTGGTTGGAGAGGGGATGAGCGCAATTTGCCATAATCAACAAGTCAATCAGGAAGACTTGGATAAGGTGCTGCGTCTTTTTAATAGCTTCGGTAAAGCAGAAGTAATGGCAGAAGAATTAATGGATTCTATTCCTGCCATCAGTGGATCTTCACCTGCTTACGTTTACATGTTTATTGAAGCGTTAGCAGATGGGGGAGTCAAACAAGGGATACCAAGGAAACAAGCCTATAAACTTGCGGCACAGGCTGTTTTGGGAGCGGCGAAAATGGTTCTTGAAACCGAAAAACATCCCGGAGAGTTAAAGGATGATGTTTGTACGCCTGGTGGAGCAACAATTGAAGCAGTTGCCGCTCTTGAACAAGAAGGGTTTCGCTCTGCTATTTTAACGGCAATGGATCATTGCACGCAAAAATCGAAACATTTATCAAAGAAAAAATGAGAAGGCTAATAGACACCCAAAAGTAATGTCTAAGAAATGGCGAAGTGTTGGTAGAAATAGACTCTTTATCCTAAATACTGTTCAAAAAAATAGATAAGCACTTGTCAGTTCGGTTTGTAGCCGAGTGACAGGTGTTTTTTATTCAAAACGGTGTTGGTTGACAAACAGAAAATCAATTTATCAACCGGTTTTTGAAAATTATCAACCGTAATTTCATTTTATCAACCGAAAATCGGTATTTATCAACCGTTTTCAAATTTATCAACCGCTGGCCAATAAACCTATTATTAATGCCACTTATGGCAATCTGAAACCTATCATTTTCTCCTTTTTTGACAATTCTATGTCAATGAATACTTTTGTGATATTTGTCACATAAATACAACTTTAGTAGTTGGTAGTATGGAAATTGTGATTTAGTTCATTTAAATATTGTGTGATTTATCACGAATTTGATTTGTTAATAAGAATGAAAAATAGGAGGGTATTTTGATGAGTATGTTTTGCTACCAATGCCAAGAAACAGCAAATGGAACCGGTTGTACGATTGTTGGGGTTTGTGGAAAAAAAGATGATTTAGCTAATATGCAGGATTTATTAATTTATACAATGAAGGGCGTTGCGATTGTTAATACGTTGGCTCGTGAAATTGGACTACATAATACAAAGGCTGATGATTTTATTGTTAATGGACTATTCATGACCATCACAAATGCCAATTGGGATAAAAATGAATTTTTTAATAGAGTAAGAGAAGGATTAAATCTTCGTGAAGAAATAAAAGCAGTGATTGAAAAGGCAGGTCACCCACTTCAGAATACGAGTGATTTTGTTACCTGGTATGGGGAAACAAATGACCAGCTTGAAATAAAATCAGCTTCTCAAGAAGTGAGTATTTTAGCAACAAAAGATGAAGATATTCGTTCATTAAGAGAGTTAGTCACCTATGGCTTGAAGGGATTGGCAGCTTATTTACAGCATGCAGGAGAATTAAATTATAAAGATGATGAGCTTTATGCCTTTATGCAAAAAGCACTTGTCCTCATAAGAGATGATCAAGTGTCAATGGAAGAGTTAATCAATCTTTCAATGGAATGTGGTAAATATGGCGTTCAGGCAATGGAATTATTGGATACCGCCAATACCTCCACGTATGGCCATCCGGAAATGACAAAGGTAAACATCGGGGTACGTCAAAATCCAGGAATCTTAATTAGTGGTCACGACCTGAAAGATATGGAAGAACTTTTAAAACAAACAGAGGGTACTGGGGTAGACGTTTATACTCATAGTGAAATGCTTTCCGCAAACTATTATCCAGCCTTTAAAAAATATGATCATTTTGTCGGAAATTACGGGAATGCATGGTGGGAACAAACACGTGAATTCGAAAGCTTTAATGGACCTATTTTAATGACAACCAACTGTATTGTGCCACCAAAAGCATCATATAAAGGAAGAATGTATACAACAGGTGCTACGGCAGTGGAAGGCGTAACATATATTGAAAAGAAGAAAGATGGAACAAAAGATTTTTCCATTATTATCGAGCACGCAAAACAATGTGAACCACCAATTGAAATTGAAAAAGGTGAAATCATCGGTGGATTTGCCCATAATCAAGTTGCCCAGGTAGCCGACCAAGTGGTGGATGCCGTTAAAAATGGCGATATTAAACGATTCTTTGTGATGGCTGGCTGTGATGGTCGACATAAGAGCAGAACCTACTATAAGGAATTTGCAGAAGAACTTCCAAAAGACACGATTATTTTAACAGCTGGTTGTGCGAAATACAGATATAATAAGCTGGAGTTAGGTGACATCAATGGTATTCCAAGAGTGCTTGATGCCGGTCAATGTAATGATTCGTATTCTTTAGTGATGACAGCCTTAAAACTGAAGGATGCATTCGGATTAGAAAGTGTAAACGACTTACCGTTGTCTTATAATATCGCATGGTATGAACAAAAAGCCGTCATCGTTTTCTTATCATTACTGTATCTTGGTGTGAAAAATATTCACGTTGGGCCAACACTACCTGCATTCCTCTCACCAAATGTAACGAATTTCTTAATCGAAAACTTCGGTGTAGGCGGCATTACTAATACTAAGGCGGACATTGATATGTTCATGTATGCAACAGCAAATTAAAGAAATAACATCTAATTAGATAAACTAAAAGCCCAGATTGGTTTCGTCCAAATGGTCTTCTTATTTTTGTCTATGTCGGTACCATAACGATCAAGAATCATAACAGTTTAAAGGATCCATGCCTAGAAAATGAGGTGTGGATCCTTTTTCGCTTACTTATGAACTGAATTTCAAATTTATCAACTTTTGACCTAGAAACACTTAGTAAATATTACCAAAATAGTAAATAGTACTCTGTTTTCACAAAATTGTAACAATTATAATAACCTTGTGATAATAGCCCTAGATTTAAGGATTTCTTTTTGAATATAATGTCAATTTTTGTAAAAAGTTAGTCTGCGATAGTTCGTGAAGACTATTCGCGCAAATGGATATTGACCTAGAAAAGAGCCAAATTTAAAGAATCTTAGGATGAACGAATCACATTGGAAACAAAGCGATTTTCCAAAAAGTAATAGTCGAAAGGAGAAGGAGAAAATATTGTACAAAAACACATGTATGAAAAGTCTTTTAGCCTTATTTCTCATGTTTGGTATGCTCTTGTCGCCAATCACCTCTATTACAAGCTATGCGGAAACACCACCATTAGAAGAAGCGATCGTTAAGTCTGTTAATTGGCTTGAAGCGACCCAAAACGAGGATGGAAGTTGGGGGAGTGCAGAGTTAGCCTTTCTCAACACGACGGAAGTAGCCGATTATCTTTCCAAAAATAATAGGCTGCCTGCAAATGTGGAGAAGTCTAAAACTTGGTTGCAACAATTAGAGATTCATAATTTTGATGTAGCTTCTCGAGTATTACCGCTCATCCAAAATTACGACCTTCAAAATCTATTAATCCTAAGCCAGAATGAAGACGGTGGCTGGGGAATTGCAGAGGGATATGAAAGTGATATTTTAGATACCACGCTTATCCTAAATGCCTTAACGGCCATGGAGGATACAGACCCAGCTGTTTTAGAAAACGCCGTAAATTACCTCATTAGTAAGCAGCAAGCCAACGGATCATGGGCTTTTAATCAAGTCGATGACTCAGTTATTTCTTTGACGGCTCAAACCGTATTAGCTTTAAGTGAATTTCAGACTAAGACAAATCGGACATCCAGTGAGCTGCAAACAGCTTTGAGATTAGCTGGAGAATATCTGGTTTCTACCCAGACATGGGGGATGGATGAAGATTCGATTATGGATAGTCTACTATCCTATCGAGCTATTTTAAATACGGTAGGAGCAGATGTACTAAAAAATATAGATAACTCCATTGTCAGTGTACAGCAATCAGACGGCAGCTGGTTTAGTGACCCTTATCTGACCGCTCTTGCTTTAAAGGCACTTCAAGAAAAAATGAATATGCCTTTTGCGAAAATAGACTCGATACAATTATGGAAAAACGAAAATGATAGTCAGATAGAAAGCTATAGTTACAATGCCTATGATTCTTTTGAAATCAGAGTAGATAGCACTTTTGATGCGAATCAGGCAACCCTTCTTTATTTTATTAAACAAAAGAATGGAACCATTATCTCTGCACAAACAGATGGACTTCCTGGCTGGAATACGAAAAATAGTCTTCCAGGCGATTATTCGGTTATTGCACAGGTAAAGGACAATACAAGTGGTCGAATCATTGCAAGCCTAGAGAAGCCATTTGTCATCAATCCAACCTTTACCATTGGAGCGGTTTCCATTGCCACAGATCCTGAAAATAAGAGAGTGAACACTTCAGGAGAGGTGAGTACAGAAATTACGATCATTTCCAATTCAAATATGGACAAATCATTAACCCTAAAAACATCTGTTATGGATGGAACAACAGTTATGGCCGAGGATACGAAAACATTTGAAAGTAAAGCAGCAGATCAAATTAGCAGAATAAGATCTCTCATCTTCACCCCAGATACTACTGTACCAAAGGATTACCTGATTAAATCTGAAGTTTTTGATGGAACGAATGTCATCGCTCAAGGTGAAAAGACGTTCCAGGTGCTGCCGCCTCCACCTCCAACAAGAATCGATGCTACACAAAGTACGGATAAAACGGTTTTATTCCCTGGTACAGACTCGGTTACAGCTCAGCTGAAGCTAAAGGGTGAAGGTACTCCTGACATGCCAAAACGAAACCCGATTGATTTGATCCTTACCATTGATAATTCAGGAAGTATGGAATGGGGAGACCGTGATTGGTCAACCACAAAGCCTTGGAGAATTGATTTTGCCAAGGATGCTTCTAAGAGAGTAGTAGATTTACTTCAAATTCAAGACAAGGGTGCCGTTGTTGAATTTGCAGGCAGTGTGTGGATTCAGCAGGATTTAACGGCAGATAAAGAACTTTTGAAAAAGAGAATTACCGAAACGCCACCTTCTCCATGGGATGGAACGGATATAGCCCGTGGACTTAGCAAAGCCATGGAAATATTGAACAATAAAAGCGAAGAAGGCAGAGATAAGGTTATCGTTCTCCTTTCAGATGGTGATTCATCGCGATATTACGCCATGAGAGAGGCAGAAAAAGCGAAAGCGAAAGGCTACAAAATTTTCTCGATAGCGCTAGGTGCAGGTGCCGACCGATACTTAATGGAGCAGCTTGCCATTATGACAGGTGGCAAATATGTATACAGTCCAACGATGGCACAGCTGGACGAGATGATGACGATGCTCGCTGGAGAAATTTTTGATAATGCCGGTGAAGATGTGGTTCTTGAAACAACCATACCAGCAAACGGAATGACTGTAGACCCTTTGAAAATCAATCCAGCCCCAAGCAGTATCGATGAACATGCTGATGGATCAAAAACTCTAAAATGGACAATGGACAGAATGGTCATCGGGGAGGAAAAGCCATTTGAAGTAACATACGAAGGCACGAATCTTCTTTCGGATACAACCGTTCATCTTACGAAAAATACGAAGTTGACGTATGTCGATAAAAATAAAACGACTGTAACGGTTAATCTTCCAGATTTAAAGATTCCGGTTAATAAATATTTACTAGATTCAAAGGTAGAAACGGATAAGGTAAGCTACCAAGCAAACGAAAATGTGACGATCACCAATACGGCTACCAATCTTACAAAAGAAGCATCCACTCTTACAGGAAAAGTCGAAATAACGGATGCGGATGGAAATTTGGTAGAAGTAGTTGAGGAAAACATTCCGATGACATGGAATAGTTCAGAAAGTAAAACAACCACATTCACTTGGAATAGCAGTCAAACAATGGCAGGACTTTATAAGGTAAAGGTGACTTGGAGCGAAAATGACAAGGCCATCTCCGTGACAGAAGCTAGCTTCGAAATTGAAGCAGATGGTGACCTCACTAGCTCAATAACGGTTGATAAACAACAATACGCTGCAGATGAAGAAGTGAGAATTCGTACAGATCTCATTAATAACAGCACAAACAGTATAGAAAATAACCTTATCTTAAAAACAACGATTACAGATGAGCAAGGCAACATCATTTGGACAGCAGAACAAGCAGCATCAGAACTGCTTCCTGCAGCACAATTAACCTTAACTTCAAACTGGAATACAGCTCAAAATAAGCCGGGAATTTATACAGTGACCGCTGAAGTATTGAAAGGTGAAGTCAAATTATCCGAAAGCACAGCAACGTTTGAAATTGTTTCTGAAAAAGAAGGAGTCATGGGCGTTTCGGGTAACATTCAAGTACTTGAGAAAAATATTTATCCAGTAGACCCAGTTCAGTTTAAATACATCTTGAATAATACAGGAAATGTGAATCTAACTGACGTGACAGCAAGAATTCGAATTGTGGATACGGCATCCGAGAAGGTACTTGGAACGATTCAAGAAAAAACCGACATCGAAATCGGATCAAGCTATACAGCGGAAAAGGCTTGGGAGCATGAACCATTAGAAACGGGTGTTTATATGGTCGTATTTGATGCGATTCTTGCAAACGGCAAAGAGGTTCCACTAGGCAGCAGTTATATTCAAGTGGAAAAACCATATGAAACCACGCTCAGTCAGATCGTAAGCCCTCGAGTTTTAGTATGGGCTGAAAGTAACAACAACATCAACCTAGCAAAGGAAACGCTTGAAAGCATGTCAGCTTTCTATCAAATGGTAGATAACCGTGACGATTTTATGAGCGAATTACGAACTGGAAAATACAATCTATACATGTTACTTGATAGTCAACTTCCTTTAACCGGACACGATGACGAAGAGTTAGCGGCAGAAGTAGCAAAAGGAAACGGAATTATCGCATCCCATCACGCAAATGGTGATAATTTTAAAAATATGGATCTATTTGGTGTGAAAGTAAAGGGAAGCACAACTCCACATGATTACAAAGTTGATTTCTTAGCCAATTCTTACTTTGGTCCTTTCACTTTAAGTGGAACAGGCAAAGCATTAAATGTGGAGCTGGAAGGTGGGGAGCAGCAAGCTGTATTAACGAGCAAAAAAGGAGACTCACCTGGGGTTGTCACTTCTAATTATGAAAATGGAAAAACGCTTTTATTCACCTTCGATCTTGGTAGTAGCCAAGGCGAAACCTCTACCATTTTGAAAAAATCGATTGAGTTGGTGACACCAACTATAGAAACGAGCAATCAATATACAGAGCTGGAAGTAAAAGTGAAGGCAAACACATCTATTGGAGCAGAAATCATCTTAACGACTCCTCAAGGTTCAGAGGTGGTATGGATGTCTCCAGATACGAGTGCATGGAGATTTGAGACCGTTACAGGTCAGGAGTACACATTCAGAGTGCTATTGAAGCTTCCTGAAGCAGCAGGAACGTACCCTGTAACACTAGATTCCTATTATGCGACAGCAAATGGAATGTTGAAATTTAACACAATGGAAACCATGATTGCTCGTGAATAGTGAGCATCCAAATCATCAAACTAGACGGAGGAAGATAAAAAAATGACGTCGAAGAAATTAATGAAATGGGTAGTTCTTCTTGTGTTGGTTGTTTTCACATTCTCTTTTGGGCTTCCCACAAAGGAACTAGCATTTGCAAAGTCAATCGAAAACATTAAACAAGCCAATGCAAATATCAAATATGACAAGCCAACTACGACAACGACTTTAGGTAGCTTTGTAGAAACGCTGCTTGAATATGTTGAGAAAATGGAAGCATCCCTTGAAGAGGGAGACTTAAAAGAATTAAAGAAGCAGGCAAACGACACGAAAAAGGCTTTACAGGATATTCGAAAAAATATAAACAAAGAGCTTGCTGAAAATGGCAAGACTCTAGATAAATTAAATGCAATTAAAGCGAAAAAACAGCATGATCAGCTGAAGGCAGAATTAGATAAAAAACTGGACAGCTTTGAAGCTTTACTCGATAAGCTTGATGAACTATCAACCCTTGTAAAGGAATTAAAGGGAAAAGATAAGGATGCAATAAAAACTAAGCTAGATGAGATTGCCAAGACATTAAATCCAGAGCAGCCCCAGCAGCCGCTTGGCGCACTACCGCATAGCAATGCAAACATCACTCCTCCAGAACCAGCTACTGGTGGAGGGGTCACCCCGGCATATGTGGGATTGGAACAAAGCATTTCATCTGAGCAAGGATTACCTGTAACCCCTGTAGAGGCAGACTTAGCTGAAACGCCTGAAACAAAGCTTACACCTAAAATCAAAGAGCTTGCCGATTCTTTGGAAACACCTGTCAAAATCTATGAATATATCAAAAATAACATCGATTTCGTTCCATACTACGGCTCTAGAAAAGGGGCTACGGGTACCTTGCATCAAATGACAGGGAATGATTATGATCAAGCCTCCCTGTTAATTTCGATGCTGAGATACAAAGACATCCCTGCTCGTTATGTGAATGGAACCGTACAGGTCCCAATTGAAAAGGTAAAGAGCTGGACAGGAGCTCCTACTCCAGAAGCAGCCATCAAAGTACTAAGCTCACTTGGGATTCCAACCGTCTCCCTTGTGTCTGGTGGTAAAATTATCGCTGCACGCTTTGAACATACCTGGGTAGAAGCGTATGTGCCATATGAAAATTATCGTGGAATCGGGGCAAAAAAGGGGAAGAAGATATGGGTTCCTCTTGACCCGAGTTTTAAGCAATATAAGATCGAAAAAGGCTTGGATATCCTAGAAATAGCTGGAGTTTCCGAAGAGCAAATTGTCGATGCTTTTAAAATGAAAGGCAATGAATCGATCTACGGAAGTTCGATTAGCAATCTTGATATGTCTGATTTAAGTAGTTTCCTAGATGGTTCAACAGATAAAATTGAACAATATATAGCCGATCATCATCTTGAAGACACGGATGCGAAAGAATTGATTGGTGGTAAGAAAATTATCCCTGAAAATCTCGGATTACTGCCGCTGACACTTCCGTACAAAACGATAACGGTACTGTCAGAAACCAATACGATTCCACTTGCAAGCAGTGAAAAAATCGGCTTTTCTATTAAGGGGAATGACCCGTTCAACTTAAATTTTTCCGGTGAGAATGATTTTAACGTTGAATTTAGGGCCGTTGAATTGTATGGAAAAAGAATTACCCTTTCTTGGATTCCAGCTACACAAGAGGATGAAGAGATCATAGAAGAATACGGTGGTCTATTTAAAACACCAGCTTACATGCTTCAGCTGAAGCCGCAGTTAAAGGCTGATGGTGACATCATTACAGAAGGGAAGGCTGTTGGTTTTGGTAATAGACAGCAATTTACGATTGCGATGGGGCATGCAGGTCGACCCGTAGAGAATGTGACGAATCCTGTTACGGCTGGAGGTTTTTACAGCATTTCCTTTGACTATGGAAAAATAGATGTAGAAGAACTACAGACCATTAAGGATCGGATTATGGCTGTCAAAGATACAGCTACTGAGGATAGTATTTATACAGATGAAGTCATGGGTGAAATTTTAAATAGTGTCGGAAAATCCTATTTTGCTCAATTGGATGCCTTTAATTCTGTAGCGGCTAATGCGTACCAAGTAAGCTCCACACGTCAGATTAGTGAAGCGATGACAGGCTATCAACCAAATGTGAAGTATATGTTCTTCAGTCCGGTTGAGGTGACAGGCGGATCGTTCTTTATCGACGTCGATCACGACGTATTTGGAGTGGTCAGTCTAGAAGGGAAAAAGGAAAAAGAAATCAGCTACATGATGAACACCGGTGTGATAGGCTCAGCTATGGAGCACGGCATTCATGAGCAAATTTTTCAAGTACCTTCCGTTTCCTCTATTAAAATCCTAACGGAAGCAAGCAAAAGAGGAATCCCAATCTATACGATTGGCAAGGACAACATGGATCAGCTTAATGAAATAACCGTATCAAGCTCTGTGAAAACAGACATCGTGAATGCGGTTAACAGCGGAAAGGTTGTTACGATTCCGCAAAAAGAATTCAGTTATTATGACTGGCATGGGGCAGGCTATATTGTCATGGACCCTTCAACAGGAGCAGCCGGTTATATGATCAGCGGTGGTCTAGCTGGAGGTTCAGCAGCCATTGATATTGGTGTTAATTTAGTTGGTTTAGCGGCACTTGCATGGGCGATATTTGATGTCATCACGATTGCGATGGCGTTCCTCGCCGCAACTAGTCCGATTATGATGTTCGTTTTCTTTGCGTTATTTGTCATTGCTTTAATTGCACTGGTGATGACGTTGGAAAACATCATTATGTATTGGAAAACGGGTGACTATAAATATGCTAGTGCGTTGATGGGCGATTTAATCATGAATATGTCTGTCTTTGGGATTTTCAAGGTTCTGGATAAGGTATTGCCAGGATTAACAGCGTTGTTTAAAGGGGTTAAAAACCAAATGGATGATGTCGCCAGAGCGGCTGATAACATTGGTGATGACCTCGCCGAAGACATTGCCCGTATTGATGGTCCTGAAAAATTGCCACAAGCTGAACAGGTTATTAATGACTTGAATGCAAGTGGAGTAGACCCTAATCTAATCAGTAAGGTAGCGGATGAACAAGGACTAGACGGTCTTACTAGTCTCAAAAACTTACTAGAAAAAACGAAATGTGTAACAGCAGCCATTGCAGCTGCCTCCTGTAATCCACTTTTAACAGAACAGCAGATAGCAGACTTTGTGAAACAAGGATTAGACTTAAAAACAATCGTCAAATTTTTAGACGAAGGTTGGTCAGTAGATAGTGCCGTTCAACTGACGAAGGCAACGGAGGATGGTATACTAACACCAAATGCATGGAATGGAAAGCTAGTAAGTCAAACAGGTGATGCTACCCATCTAACCGAACGCGAACTGTCAGAGATTAATAAAGCATTAAAAGATGGAAGAAATGTCGATGTTGACTTAATCAAGACATTAAGAAATCAGGCTAATAATCTAGCTGACACCTATGCTAGCAAAATTAACAATTTATCTGCTGATACGTTGGCGAACCTAAGCAAGACATATGGAGATGGTACAGCGCCATCTAAAATCTTGAGTGATGAACTAGTCAATGCGGGCATGACAAGACCAGCAGATGTGGAAACTCATCATATTGTGCCAGCGAAACAAGCAGGACAGGATATCGTGAATATTTTACAAAGAAATGGCATTCATATTAACTCGGCAGCCAATGGAGTGTACCTGCCTGCGAAAGAAAATCTTGACTGGCCAGGGCAAGTCACTCATAATGCCTTCTTGAATTTCACGGATTCAGGAAATCCAATGTTTAGACACGGACAGGTATATATTGATTATATCTCCTCCAATATTAGAGCCATCGATGAAGCAGGATTAGGTAGAGATGCCATGATTGATTTCTTGAACGATACTCGACAAAAATTATTAAATGGTGAAATTGATTTCTTATATAAAGACTTGGAGTGATAACAAATGAGATTCTGGGAACTTCGTGTAGATCCTACTGTTGACGAATTATGGGGAAAAGATGACCAATCCAATCAAGTCATGAGTGATAGAAAAGGGTTAACGGGTACTTCAATGAAGGATACGTGGAGCCCTATTGAGCTGGTGACAATTGAACCAGGTGACGCGGGAGACATGATAAGCTACGGTAAAAATACCATCTATCCTATTTTTACAAAGAAGGCAGTGGAGGTTCTTAAAGATCTCATTTCAGACTCAGTAGAAATCTTACCTATTCACCATGACCAATATGATGGCTATCTGATTAATATTATGAATGTACTAGATTGTTTGAATGAGGAAACCGCGAAGATGAGCAAATGGGGTGTCATCGAAAAATATGATTTTATAGAGGAAAAAGTTCAAGAGGAACATATATTTTTCGTCTATATAAAGAAAACGGCGAGACCCTCGCTCGTTCCTATCGTATCTGATGATTTCAAGCAACGAGTAGAGGAAAATGGATTGAAGGGATTTAGGTTTACTAGCATCTGGAATTCAGGTACTGATGTTAAAAAGAAAACGATTTACACTGAAAAGAATCCGTCTCTAAGAATTGTGACAAAAACGGATTTTGAAGCACATATTCAAGAACATGTCGGTGAAATTGATAAAGTAATAGTCGATCCATCTAATCTGTTAACAGAAGTAGATTTATATTGTGTTCGTCCGAATTCTAAAATAAAGGCTAACACGATTATCACAAAAGGAAATAGCTTCTTTAAAATGCAGGCGCCTTCGACGGTCGATAGTGCATACGCCGAACTCATGCTGCACCTCCCTGCGGATTGGGATATAAATGGTTGGCCAGTAACGCTTATGAAAAATTTCGGAAAAGATGTGATGAGAAAAGGCTACTGGCTAGGACAGTGGTTCGTATTCCCTAACCAATCGGAAGAAGAGATGCGAAATACGTATGCCGCCCTATTCGGGGTTGAAACGTTTCATTTTGATTCGAAGTTGGAATCTTACTGCCCTGAGACTGACTTCTGCGGAGTCATGATTGCACCACCTTTTCCAACGATCTCAGATGTGTTTAAAATGCCTTATTTAGATGAAGGAAAAGTGGTGGAAGGAGAATGGCCGATTTACTTCCATACTTTGATTCCTCTTTATCGAGAAGAGATCCATTTCTATTTTAAAGAAGGTAAAGATCGTTTTGTTAAGAGAATTCTTGAACATGGAATCGAAAAAATGTTTGATTTAAATCGAAAATCCATTTGCTAGATACAAAAAAAGTGGTCTAGAGCTTGTTGAGAGCTCTGGACCGTTTTTTTGTTGCCTTTTTTTGGGGGGAAATCGATTTATCAACTGGTTTTGGCGGTTAATCAACCGCAAATTAAATTTATCAACCGTTTTTCAAATTTATCAACCGCGACCCAAAGAGTAGCAATTGTAGCGTATGAAACACTTTTCAATGAGTCAAGATTCGAGCTAACAGATAAATGTTTAACCTTTAATTGATGGCAGCAAGAGATATTACGGCTGGTGAGGTTTGGTGATTCGGTGATTTTGGTGATAAGGCATTCTACTGACTATTATGGTAAAGTATAAAAAATAGCTGCAGAGAGTGGTGGGAATTGTCTTTTTTATCCCCACCACACCACAAGATTGGGAAAAAAGTAAAGGAATAGGCATTTCCATGAATAAGTAAGAGAATCCGGATTTCATTTATGGGAGGGAGTACCTTGATTTGGATTTTAAGTGTCATGATCATCATTGGAATTATCATATTTGTTGATACATGGAGAGGTATTCAAACCGTATTGCCACTATCTGCTGTTGAACCTCTAGCAAATGATGAGCAGGTCTCGGTGATTATAGCGGCAAGGAATGAGGAAATATCAATTGAGGCGACCATTTTATCACTTCTGAACCAAACTCACCAAAATCTAGAACTGATTGTCGTCAATGACCGTTCCACGGATGCTACAGATTTGAAAATAAATAGGTTAGCCAATCAGCACCAACGGATCGTTCCCATACATATTGAAACATTGCCGGGAGGGTGGTTGGGAAAGAATCATGCCCTTTATAAAGGGTATCTAGCAGCTTCTGGGAATTTTTTATTATTTGCCGATGCTGACATTCATTTCCAAGCGAACACTATTAGTAAGGCTCTCACCTACATGAAGGCTCAGAATGTGGGTCATTTGACCCTTGCTCCGGATTTACAGGCAAGAGGTTTCTGGCTTCAAGCCTTTATCAGCTATTTTCTATATGGATTTAGTGTGTTCAAACGCCCTTGGACAGCGAACAATGACCATTCAAGAAAAGGTGGGGTGGGAATCGGCGCCTTTAATCTTATAAAAAGAGATGTTTATGAGCAGATTGGAACCCATGAGGCGATTAAAAATCGTCCCGATGATGATTTGAAGCTGGGACAAGCGATTAAACAACAGGGATTTAAACAGCGTTTTCTTTCTGGTGTTCATCAAGTATGGGTGGAATGGTATCCATCCTTGAAAGAAGCTATTAAAGGGTTGGAAAAAAACACCTTCGCCGGATTACACTATTCACTTGTCGTCACGGTATTTGCGATTACTTCCATTCTAGTCACTCATTTTTTACCTATTTTTACGCTTTTTTCGCATGACCCCAGAGTACAACTCATGAGTGCTCTTTTCTTACTGATTTTTCTAGCACTTTATGGAGTAACGATTGTAAAAATGACGAGTTATTCACTGTGGAAAATAGCCGTATACCCAGTCACCACAACGATCTTCCTCTACTCCACCATACGGGCAGTTGCCTTAACCTATATCAAAGGCGGCATCCAATGGCGAGGCACCTTTTATTCGTTAAAAGAATTAAGAGAAAAAAACCTAAACAAAAAAACTTAACCCTGATATTCAATAAATAAAAAAAGCGAACAGTTCACGTGTTCGCTTTTTTATGTAGCACTACATAGACAAATTGATTATTTGTCTTTTGTTGGTACCTAGTACTTGCAACTGGTACCTCTTAAAAAATTGATAGGAATTAGGAACCCGGCTTTGACCTATCTAATGTTTCGTTGCTAACCAGCTACATAAATTCATTTATAAAGGGCTAGAATGTATGATTGTAATCTTCTAACGTAGAAGAGGTGTCAAGACTGAGAGAATACAGAGGAATTAAACTAGCAGATTCTGTGAAGATGTATAAAAAAACAAATAATGAGAACATAATCAAAAAAGATGAATTGAGGAATGTATTAATAATTTGAAAAAATTTAATATAATAGAAAATCAAGGTAATGGTTATAAATTAATAGATACATTAGCATTTTCTTGCTAAGGATTATAGGGAAATTATTTTGACTTGAATTAAAGCGGTTTTTAAAGTGGGAAAAGCTAATTAGTAATTACACTATCAAGAAATGTCCCTATACTGGGACATTTCTTTCCTCATTTAAAACAGTTTTGTACCCATTACTAATTTTCAATGATTTCCATACTGCATATTGTCTTTTTTTGTTACAATGAGGTATTATGAAGAGTTTTTTGTCAACTCAATTCTAATTTTGAAATAAATGATTTAATAATAAGAATAGATTCGAGGAGAAATAAATGTATAAAATCATAGACCTTTTCAGTGGGTGTGGGGGATTATCATTAGGTTTTGAACTGGCTGGTTACAAAACTTTATTAGGAATTGATAATGATAAAGCAGCAGTAGATACATTCGTCAAAAATCATAAAGGCAGTATTGGTCTAAGTACAGATATTACTGAGATTACTGGGGAAGAAATTAAGAAGATAGTTGGCCATACAAATATTGATGTAGTTATTGGGGGTCCACCCTGCCAAGGGATGTCTTTGGCAGGACCAAGAAAGTTACATGATCCAAGAAATAAGTTGTATTTATCATTTATCAGGATTGTTCAAGAACTGCAACCTAAAGCGTTTGTAATTGAAAATGTACCAGGTATCGTAAGTTTGTTTAAAGGGGCAATTAAGGACAGCATATTAGAAGAATTCCAAAAAATGGGTTATAATGTGAAGTATCAGCTGTTAAATTCTGCCGATTTCGGTGTACCTCAAATTAGAAAGAGAGTGTTCTTTGTTGGTATTAAAAAAGGTGAAACTTTCAGTTTTCCAGAGCCGAAGATTTTCTATGAGAATGATTGGATTACAGCAGAAGATGCAACAAATGATTTACCATTGCTAGAGAACTCTCTTGGCAATGAAATAGAACACTATACAGGTGAGCCACAAAATGATTATCAGAGATACTGCAGAAAAAATTCTCAAGAGATTCATAATCACTTGGCAACAAAACACACTGAGCAAACCATAAAAATCATCAGCCTTGTACCAGAAGGTGGGAATTATAAAAATCTTCCTGAAGAGTTTAAAGGCAAAAGGAATTTTAATGTGGCATGGACACGATATCATAGTAAAAGACCTACTTTAACTATTGATACGGGGCATCGCCACCATTTTCACTATAAAGCTAACCGAGTTCCGACAGTTAGAGAGAATGCTAGATTCCAATCATTCCCTGATGACTTTATCTTTTATGGAAATAAAACTCAACAGTATCGACAAGTAGGAAATGCAGTTCCACCATTGTTAGCAAAGGCTATAGCAGAGCAATTAATTAAATATCTTAATTAGGATTCATAATTTGGGGTGAACAAATGACACTATACAGTGTACCAAGCCAATACTTTTTTAGACTACATCATCCTAGACCTCGCTTTAAGAATGACATAGAAAATGTTTTAATTTATTTTGCAACAGAAATAACTGCCATTGGAAGGAAACCGATAAGAGATTTTGTATTGGATTTAGATTTTGCCATAAAAAAATATCCTGGTAATCTAACAAAATCCCAAAAAACTATAAATAATTGGCGGACTGAAATAGATGCTCTTTTTTGTTTTATCGAGCTAGAAGGAAGATTTCTGAAACCAAGTCATCGAGCAATTGAATTAGCGAATAATCAAGATTTAGTCAAATTTTTCAAGCTTTTTTGCTATCACTTTCAGTACCCAGGTGGGTTTTTAAAGCAACATGTTAATCTGGAATATCTAAGAAACGGAATTAATTTCAGACCATGTTCTTACATTTTAAAAATGTTAAGCGAAGTCGAAGAACATGAAGGAGTTCGCGCTGGAATAAGTAAGTCAGAAGCAACACATTGTATATTTAATGACCTTCGCGTAACAAGGGACGGTAGACCAGAAAAAGATACTTGGAAATTAATAAAAGAGAATAGGGACAATGGAATGGAATATGATTGGACTGGTGATGTAATACGCTATGCAGGTGATATTTTAGATTATATGGTGCAAGCAAATTTACTCGTCAGACATGCCAGCCATAAATATTATATAAATCGAGTTGAAAGTATTGCTATTCGTAGATTTATTAATCCTACTAATGATTTATTTAATTATTATGATGAAATTTCTGACGTGTCCACACTTACACTTCGTGAAGTAAAAGAATTAGATGCAGAGTGGGTTACATATTTTAACACTCAACGTGATGAAGGGTTTTTCGATACGGATATACTTGCGTTGGTAGCTGAATCTGCATCACAATATCGGGAATTAAAAAGTCTTATTGACCTTGATAGAGTAATTGCTGAAGGTGGCTTATCTACAACAGGAAGTATAGGCTCAATTGGTGAGAGCCTAATACTCAACCATGAGAAGAAAAGAATAGTTCAGGAAGGTCGACCTGACCTTGAACATCTGATAAAATTGATACCTACTCAATATGCTATTGGGTATGACATTAATTCAAGAGAGATAGATGAAACTCATCGTAATATCGAAGTAAAGACTACTTCAAGTGCCACTCCGTTGTCTTTCATGCGTTTTCACTTGACTCCAAATGAATGGAGCGCGGCAGAATCAAATAAAGAAAGATACTACGTTTATCGGTTAATGGTAACTAAGGGAGCAGTAAAGCTAATTACTATTCAGGACCCAGTTGGTAACTATAAACTTGGAAATCTGTCTGCAACCCCTAGAAACGGAATGGATATAATCTTTGACCCGAATAGGTGTGGAAAAGAGGAGACACTTAAAATATAAAGTAGGTGAAATAATTATGTACAAAGTAGCATCGCTGTTTTCAGGTTGTGGTGGAGGAGATAAGGGACTAAAAGGTGGATTTGAGTTCCTAGGAGAATATTATGATTCTTTACCTTTTGAAACAGTTTATGCAAATGAGATAGATGCAAAAATTGCAGAAATATTTAGTGAAAATTTTAATATCATTCCTGATGTACAAGATATAAGAAATGTTCATGAAGATGATATTCCAGAGCATGATGTTTTGGTTGGCGGTTTCCCGTGTGTATCCTTTTCTATAGTTGCACAAAATCCTAAGAGATTAGGAATTAAAAATGATGAATCCGGTAAACTTTTTTTTGAGATGGTAAGAATACTAAAAAAGAAGCAACCTATGGCTTTTATAGCTGAAAATGTTAAAGGTCTTCTATCTGCAAATAAAGGTGAAGCGTTCCCTTTGATTATTAAAGAGTTTGAAGCAGCAGGTTACACAGTAAAATATAGGCTCTTAAATGCTGCTGAATTTGGAGTTCCACAGAACAGACTAAGAGTAATAATTGTTGGAATTCGTAATGATCTGAAAATTGATTATAAGTTTCCAGAACCAACCCATTATGAGGAAGGTAGTCTCTTTGGTAGGTCGTATGTTCCATTAATAGATGTGATTTTTCCTGAAAGTCAAGTTGATGAGAAATACTATTTTAGCGATAAAGCGGTAGAAGGAATGCTAAATGCTAAGAAAGAGATGAATAAAGGACGAGCACAGGATATTTTCAAACCATGTAATACGGTTGGAGCTCATTTAGCTAAGGTTAGTCTAAACAGTACAGACCCTGTCCTAAAAATTAACGATAGGTATCGTAGGTTTACTCCTAGGGAAGTAGCAAGGATTCAATCCTTCCCTGATTCTTATAAATTAATTAAATCGGAAGGAACACAATACAGAGCACTTGGTAACGCAATTCCTCCTGTATTGATGTGGAATATTGGTAAGAATCTAATGGATATATTACCAACCTCAATTTATTCGACTTCAGAGAATGCACTAGTGCAAACAACCTAAAAAAGACCCTAAGCGTCTTTTTTAGGTTGTTTTTTATTAGTAATTAAATATCCTGTTCTAATGCTGCATCACGTTCTTTTTCTTTTTTTATTGGGCATGAATGGTATATGTTTCCTTCCACTTCAATCGCAAAGATAACTGGATCTACACTAGAGAAATAAGTGGAATCCGCGCTGTAATCTTTTTGCTCAAACAGTTCCATTGTTTTTAACAACAAGTGCTTTTCCGAGAATTCTTGTTAGGGCATCAACTAGAAGTGATTTGACTGGGGATTCACATCTCTTATCATTATGCTTAAGAGGGTTTTTCATATGTTGCATTTTAATTGCATACTCACATACTCCAATAAATCCAGTATTATTCCGCGCTTGTTACTACCAATTTATCTTGTTTCACAATATGTTTCACGATGTATGGGGACATATCTCACGCTTCTTTTTTATACAATGGAAGTAGAAGATGCGTTCCTGTGTTTTTTTTGAATTGAACATAACGAGAACGTAAATTCTTTAATAAGGGAAGAATTAAATGGCTATTCTAGATATTGTTTCAATTAATCTCAAGGATAAATTATGATTGTCCAATCAATTGGTTTTAATTTAAATTTGCAAAGGCTTTTTTCATCCTTTTTATTCATTCTATTCGTTCGCTGGATAGATATTGTTATTTTGACCAGGGGGTCGGCCTATTAAAGGGTATTTTCTGCAATATACCTACTTCGTCTAACGTTATTAATAATTTTTAGCAAGTTTTATTCTAAAGTTATGCAAAGTGTAAAAAAAAAACAACCCCAATATTAAGAAAATTGGGGTTGTTTTGACTCTATAGGATAGTGGTGTTCAATATTTAACTTTTGATATATGTCCATCATTATCTTTTGATCGTTAAAAAATAACATGCCATATTTTGATGATGCGGATTGGACCTTTTTCATTACGTAATTTGAATAAGGGCAACCATTAAATTCCATTTCAAGATTGATAGGCTCGTTAAAACTATTGTTATCACGAATAAACCACAGTTTTTCTTTTATTGCGAATTGTTGTTGACCATAAAGCAAAATCCACATTTTTTTGCAACAATAATCTATTGTTTCTGCATTTAGTCCAACTAAACTAATCTCTTGGTCATCCTCTTTGATTTTATTATCTTCAGAGGATTCGAGGATAGAGGTAAAAGATGTGGGATTTTGTCTTAAACTCCTATAAGATTCATTTATTTCCTCGCCATTAAAATTTGTTACCATGTACTTCGCCAGAAAACCAGCTGTTCCATACTGAGAAATTTCAATAGCCTTTACCAGCAATTGTAAGAGGATGATAATGGCATTCTTTTTCATCTTTATTTGGTTTTGCGCTGCAATTGCTTTAAACATTGGATTTAATTTGGGTTTTGTTCGATTAACGCCTTCAATGATATGCTCTTTAAAGTCATATACTACATTGGTCAATAATCCTAAATTTCCTTTAAAAATTAACCTTTGAATTAAATTTTTGTAAATTATTAATGTACTGTCTTCTGGCAAGTTTTTAAGTCCGCTTAGAAAGTGCTTTAATTGACGTTCATTCGAGGGGTCAAGAGAATCTAAATATTCATTTAGACTCAAAGTAAAATGCTGTTTTAGACTATCCTCTCCGTCTAAATAAATAGAAAAATACAAATCTGATAATTTCTTACCTTTATTAAAATGATTATTCTTGTACAAGTGTAAAGTCAAGGATAACGTGTTTCTTAATAAAGAATTATAAATACCTAAAAAATGCTCATTGTCCCTTTTTAATAAATGACTAGAAACATTTTCATCCCCAAGTTTTTTATGGAAATTTTTAAGTTTATTAATAACCAACGATAGAGAATCAATATTTTCATCAAAGTCTCTATTCATATTGTTATCTCCAAGAAATTTAAGATATTGAAAGATACTCTCAACGTTATGATGCAATGCTTTATATCTTTCATTTAGGAAATTATCAAACATTTTTGTTCGATAAAAGCCAGTTAGAACATCTAAATATCTGGAGACTAGTTTAATAGACTTTTTTAACATTTTATCTGCATTCATTGAAAGGAATAAGTATTTTATCAATTCAATTACAAATATTACTGCAAAAATAATACCTGCTGTCCAAATGCTAATTCTTATGATAAGCATTTTGGTGACATGTAGTGGATTATAGCTTTTGTAATCCTTTTGCTGCATTAGTGAATCTATATTAGAGGCAAGTGTGTGACCAGTTATCATGGTGAAAACTACAATTAATACAACTAAGACAACTAAACCATTTTTTTTCGTTTCATTGTAAAGTGAAGGAGAAATAGATTTTTGTTCACGATGGGTAAAAACATACATGGCAGACAAAATGGATAGCACAGTTACCAACAAATTGGTAATTGTAATAATAATGTATCTAATTGTTGCATCTCCGAATCCTTCGAAACCCGTTGATAGTAATATATGGTTTATCAGATGTTTTAATGATTCAGAAGCTGGTTGTGTAATTGGTGGAATAATAAAATAGATAATTATGAACAATAAATATAAAACAATGAGAGTCATATGGATATTATCTGATATTATTTTATTTATTTTATTTTGAACATAAAGCATTGTTGTGGATAATAGATTTAAAATTGATAGTAGTTTTTTTTTTGTTTGTTTCTTTAGTATTGGCTTTTGTAATTGTAAATTTCCAACCCATTGTTTTGCCCTTTTAAATAAATGAAACATGAAGAAATCCCCTTTTAAATAAGAAAGAGGCGAGGAATCCTCGCCCGTCTATATGAATCATGCTTTTTGAGCTTGTTGTGAAAAAAACTTAAGTATCTTATTTTTACTGATTACAGTATTTTTTGGTGTCTCTAACCATGGGTCCTCTTGATGAGTAAGCTCTTCTAAATATTTACCGTCATAATGTCCATAGGTTTCCCAAACCGTATTTAATATATCAAGCTGTTTTTTGTCAAAGATAGTTTTACCTTTGCGGTTTTTATTTTCAAAAATTTCAGTTGATATTGTTAAATACCTATGGTGTTTATATTTAAAATATATGTCAGGAACTACAGGACCGTGTTCCCAAGCTTCAAGATCCTCATTGAAAAGAGGTTCGCCTTTACTAAAAGCCATATACCAACCTTGGCAATAATACAATAATTTTTGGAGTTTAAGTGGAGTAATAGACCAAGAGGTACCAGGTTTGCTAACACTTAATAAATAAGATGCAACATGTTCTACTCTAGACATAATCCATTTCCACCTCCCTATAATTTTATTTTATAATAAAAATGAATTAATGTCACTTGTGAAAATAGTATTATTCAAATAGTAGATTGTATGACGTTTGCTGATGATGGATTAGTTGATATTTTACCTGTATGGTTAGCCTCACCGGAAATGGTATCGGCAATATTTCCTTTAGTCGAGGACTTATTTGACCCCGTCATTTTCGATGAAGCCTCTCAGTTGACGGTTGAAGTGGGTATTCCATCGGTATTCCGGGCTAAGCAGATTGTTGTGGCTGGAGATGAAAAGCAGCTTCCGCCGTTTAATATGTTTATAGTTCGCGATATAAAGAATTGATTAATTTTTCTAACCATGCCTTCTATCATGGGCATGTGCAAATTGCTCCGAACGTTACCTCTTTTAAGGAACCACCAGCCATTCGTTGGCAAAATATCATCATAACCAATTATGATCTTCGTTAAAGAGGTGTCCACTTTTTATTCTAGTCGCAGTGGTTCCGTTATTATACCAAAAGAGTGCTTTCTTCTTGTGTTTTATCGTTAATAACGGATACTGTGTTCGATAAAAAAGAAAACAGGTCAAATTTATGGAAATAACGGAACCTCTGTCTTATCAATGGAATTAAGAGACAAATCCAGTGTCCAAAAGCGAGATAATTTGTCATTCAAGTGGGGCAATGAATATAGTGCACCCCGCTGTCCTGTTAAACAAAGGGAGCAAAAGATACGTCCCGTGTTTTTTCAAGGAGTTTGAGAAGTTTGTGGGTGGGTCTGGCCAAACAAAATAGGAGCAGCATTTCGCTACTCCTACTATCCTGTTAAAACCGATTATTTTTAGATTTACTACCAAAAATAGGATGAATTGTGAACTTAAATGCTTTGAAGGCACAAGACGTGTGTATCCTAATCGCTTGTGTCAGGCAGTATTATATATAAAATATCTAGTGAATTGTACGAACCAAGTTGAATTCTAACAAAGTGGAAAATTGAGGTTAAATATCAATTAGATTTTTTGAAAAAGATTTTTAGAAGTAGCTATATGAAAACATTATAGGTGGATGCCAAGTTCTACTAAACAGTAACGCACTTAGCTAACCTTGTTATTTAACAAATCAGTTGCCTGATTTTCGGTGAGCCCTTTTATTAGACCAAGTTCACTTATGAAAATTTTGCGGGCGTTTTCCAGCATTTGCTTTTCACTTGAATTGAGGGTTTTATTTTTGTTAATGCGCATTAAATCACGTACCACTTCAGCCCCGTCTTTCATATTTCCTGTTTTTAGTTTTTCCATGTTAATTTTAAATCTTTCTTTCATTGAAAGATTTATATCGGTTTGCCCATGTTGGAAAATGTGCAATACGTCTTCAAGTGTACGAATATCAGTAACTAAGCGTATTCGTGAACTTTTTTCTTTTTTAACAGGAATCATTACTTGTATTTTACTAATAGGCATTTTTATGATGTAATACGGCTGTTTCTCACCTAAGATTTCCTTTTCTTCAATCGCTTCAACAACTCCGGCACCTTGCATGGGATAAACAATGTAATCACCAACTTGAAACACTGAATCGCCTCCAATTTGAAATCCTTTTAAGTATAACACATATTACAATTTTTATCAAATTTATTATTTTATCATTATTATTTATAATTTGTCAACATTTTTTTATTGATTGGAAATAATATACATTTCCTTAGAGGTTGTAAAGCTTCTACATAGAGAGTTAAGTCAAACAGGAGAAGATTTCCTTGTTAACTGCGGATAACAATGGGGTGTATACGTACCTATACAAATAAGAGTCTGCCTACATATCATAATTTTAAGGTAAATATTTAAGTATGAAAGTAGGTAGATAGATTAATGAGTGATAAAAAGAAAAAGCACAAAAAGAAAAAGCACAAAAAGTATGTTTTTGATTATATCGTGATTGGTGCTGGAACCGCAGGTGGGATTGTCGCAAAAGAATTATCAGATGATTTCAGAACCTCCGTACTCACTCTTGAGTCAGGGACAAACATGAGAAAAGAGTTAAGCAGTGCTTCTAACCCTGGCTCAGGCCTGTTAGCTACTGATAACAGGCACTCTTTTAATATAATGTCCACTATGGAACCCAATATTAATAGCCAGCTAAGGGTTTCAAGTGGTCGAGCGATTGGTGGAAGCTCGGAACATAATGCCATGTATGCAGTAAGGGGAAGTCGTGAACTTTATGATCAGTGGGGAGAGCTTGTTGGGCCTCAATGGAAATATGATCATATTCGTTCCTTATTTAAAAAGAACGAAACGTATACAGGTAAAACAGAAAATCCAAAACAACGAGGAACAGATGGACCCATTCATGTTAGACAACAAATTATTCCTAAGAGCGATAACGGACTAACTAAAATATTAGCGAGGGCAACGTCGAAAGTCCTGAATATCCCAATTGTTGAAGATTATAATACAGGAATACAAGATTGCACATTTTATAAATCACAGGCTATGAATAAAAAGGTGGACGGAAAATTTGTCCGTTCATCTACGGCAACCGGATATTTAAATGAGAATGTTGTTACCCACGGAAATGAGTTCCACCCTAATGAATGGGGGATTGGTCGGAGAAAGTTGGTCATTTTAGCAAAAACAACCGTCAATAAAATTTTATTTAAGCGAAAAGGAGACATTAATATAGCTGTAGGTGTTAAGTTTGTCAGGAACGGGGTATCAAAAAAAGCTTTTGCAAGAAAAGGGATCATTATTTCTGCGGGGAATTTTTCCTCGGTTATTCTACAACGTTCAGGAATCGGGAATTCTAAAGATTTAGCCAGAATTGGTGTATCGACATTAGTAGAGAGTCCTAATGTTGGCCACAATTTTCAAGCTCAATTTACTGCAGGAGTGGGGGTTGAAGTAGAAACTAGCCGACTTTTAGAAGTGAATAATGCTGACCCTGATCTACCATTTCCACTTGGTGCTTTTAAAGGAGAAGCGAAAACAGGTGGTCGCCGTCTTCAAATTTATAGCAGCATAACGCCTTCTTTTCTTCCACAAGCAGATATCTTCGTTAACAACTGGGGGTTTGATCCTAAAAAAAGGACAAATGTAATGAGCATTGGAATATTCGACAATAACCCGAGAAGCAGAGGACAGATTTTGGCCGCTCACAGCGATCCTGAAGCTTATCCATCCGTTAACCTCAATCCATTACAAGATCCGAATGACTTAGAATTCATGATCGATCGTTATATTGAAATTTACAAAATTATGAAGAAAGCTCAAAAACTTGATCCTGAAGGTATTTATAGGGTTGTATACCCTGCTGAAGATGTATTTAAGATATCAAATGAGGCAGAAAAAAGAGCAGAAATTGCTAAATATGTGAAAGCTACGTATCGCAATATTCAACACTTCGGTGGACAATGTAGGATGGCTAGGAGCATTAAAGAAGGAGTGGTTGATGGGTATCTCAATGTCTTTGGTACTAAAAACCTGAAAGTCGCAGATCTTTCCATCTGTCCTATTTTACCAGACGGCAACACTTCTATACCTGCGCAAATGATTGGTTTAAATGCAGTCCGATTTATTCAAGAAGACTCCAATCCCTATGTGGTAGACGCTAAGGAGTTCGAGGATTTTTAGAGTTCCAGTGTCAGGTATCGACAAAAGACAATACGTAAGAGTGTGTACGTAATAGAAATATACAATTTCTCCTAAGCAAATATTGAAAAATCGATATCGTAAAAAATATATAAGGTTTCACTTTAGTAACAAATGATATATTTGCATGAAGTACTTCATCCCTTGAGTTATTCGAATATCTTTTCTATAATAAGGGTATAAAAGAAAAAGATCAGGTGATATGAACACCTGATCATTACAACACACATGCCGCAGGATTTAGCGGCTGACCGTTAATATGAGGAGAAATAGTCACCGATGCTGGCCGGCAGGGTGGCTATTTCTTTTTATTATTTCGATGAAAACAATAGTAACAATTGTTGATATAAATACAACTTTAAAGTTAGAGCAACAAATGTTCTTAAGATAATTACTTTTTATTCAATCAATTATTGTATCCTTTTTATTGGATAATATAGCTAGGATACTCTCTCAATAACAGTGTTAAAATTTATCGGACACACGTTCCGCTATTTGACTAAAATGGTTGTTTTTTAGTGGGTTATCGGACTGTGGTTCCGTTATTGTACAAAAACGTGTCTTTTTCCTGCGTTTTATCGTTAATAACGGATTCTGTGTCCTTTATTTTAGAAAATAGGTCATTTTTTTGGAAATAACGGATCCTCTGTCCTATCAATGGAATTATAGACAAATCCCTTGTCCGGAAGCACGATTATTTATCATATAAGCCGGACAATGAACCCATCCCCGCTGTCCAAAGCCTCGTTTCTTCTATAAAAGCTAGATTAAGCCCCACTCCATTCCTTCAACTGCTGATCCGAAGGTAAAAGTAAAGTTAACAGTCCTAATATAGGGAGAAAGGATACAGCGATCATAGTGGTTTGAATACCCATCATATCGATTAGAGCACCAAGTGCAACGGAACCAATGGCTCCCATTCCGAAGGCAAGACCAACAATTAAACCAGACATGGTTCCAATTTTGCCGGGTAATAATTCTTGTGCATAAACAACCGTAACGGAGAAGCTAGACATTAAGATAAGACCAGTTAAAGCGAGTAGGATATACGCAAAGGTAGGTCCTACATATGGCAACAATAATGTCATTGGGGCAGAGCCAATGATGGAAAGAAAGATGATATTTCTTCTTCCGAAACGATCGGCCAATGGTCCGCCAAAGAATGTCCCCACTGCTCCCATGAATAAGAAAACGAAAATAAAAATTTGTGAGTGAGCAATGGTGACATCGTATGACTTAATCGCATAAAACGTATAGAAATTAGAAATCGCACTGCTATACCAAGAACGAGCAAAAACAAGCAGAATCAAGATAAGTATGGCTGACTTTATACTTTTCATATTAGGAGCATATCCATCTTTAACCGCTTTTTTCTTCTTTATCTCACTGGCTTGAACCTTTAGACGATTTGAATACCATCTTGCAATGTAAATGAGAAACATAACCGCAATAAATGCGACAATGGTAAACCAGATTCCTCCAAATTGACCGAGAGGTACTAGAATAAGTGCTGTAAAAATGGGTGCCAATGCTTGGCCGGAATTTCCTCCTACTTGGTAGATCGATTGTGCCAAGCCTCTTTTTTTCCCAGCCGCCAAATGAGTTACGCGTGACCCTTCAGGATGAAAAACGGCCGAACCAAATCCAATAAAAATAACACTAATGACGATCATCCAAAAGGAAGGAGCAAGCGCTAGCCCTAAAATACCGAGCATACTGCTTGTTAGACCTAATGGGAGTGCATAAGGTCTTGGACGTTTATCCGTATACCAGCCTACCACTGGCTGTAAAACAGAAGACACCATGTTTAATGAAAAGGTAATTAATCCAAGCTGCGTGAATGTTAATCCCATCGATTTTTCTAAAATCGGGAACATCGCCGGAACAACGGATTGCAAAGAATCATTTAATAAGTGACAAATACTAATGATAAACAAGATATTATAGAGTGTTTTCGTGTCTTTCTGTTCTACTTTTCCCACTTGAATAGATGAAGCGGTGGCCATTTTAGTCCCCCTGTCTAGATTTAAAGATTGTTAATGTAAGTGAAAAATTATTTCGTGTTCCTATATATTTCATTATAAACAGGGGACAGGCTATTGGATAGATTTAATTGAATACCCGGTTTTAAGACAATGGAGTGGCTTCATGACTCAAATTGGAATAAGTTCTTACACATTTAGGAAATAACGGAATCTCTGTCCGCTTAAAAGGGAATTTTTCAGTCGGATTTTTTATAAAAAAAGTTCAGTAATCATTTCATTCATGGAAACCAGGAAAAACAATTCCAACTAAAGATGGAGTAGAAGCGATCGTGAAGAAAAGAGGAAGACAATTTGATGAAGGGAAATTAGTGGATAAGGTTAAGATACCAAGTTAATCCTTGCGTTGGATACCCTCATAAGTACATACCTAGCTCATTCAACATTAAAGGTGTATGAATCCATATGGATATGTATCTTAGTTGTTGAATTTTTTAATACTTCCCATAACTAACAGTTATTTGAGTATTCAATTTATGTATTACCTTGTTTTTCAATAGAATTGATAAGCTAAGGTAGGACAAATGAATCAAGATAACTTTGTGTCTAAGGAAGGGAGCCATAGAAAATGCGTAATGAACGACTCGTTAAATTAGCCAAGATGCTTATCCATCATTCCACTAAACTAGGTAGCGGGGAGAGAGTTTTAATCAGAGGGCACATCATTGCCAAGCCCTTGATTCTAGAATTAATTGATCAAGTCTACAGTGTTGGTGCCTATCCGTATTTTGAGATTTATGATGATGAAATCGAGAGACAAATGGCATTAGGTTATCAAGCAGAGCAACTGGAGACGTCTGCCAAGTGGGAGCTTCAGCGTTATCAAGATATTGATGCCATCATCACGATTATTGGTGAAGATAATGATTCAGAACTGCAGGATGTACCAGCGGAGAAATTTCAAATGAAAGGGGAACTTTTTCATAAGGTAGACCAATTTTTTATCAATCAACGAAAATGGGTCCTTTTAAGATACCCAACAAAATCGCTCGCGCAAAAGGCGAAAATGAACACCTCTCAATTTGAAGATTTCCTTTTGAATGTTAGTACAATTGACTATGGGAAAATGGAAATGGCCATGAAGCCATTAGTCAATTTGATGAATAAAACCGATAAAGTAAGAATCCTATCACCAGGAACGGATCTTACTTTTTCTATAAAAGGAATGCCTGCTATTGCCTGCTTTGGTGAAAAAAATATTCCAGATGGTGAAATTTATACTGCACCGATCAAGAACAGTATTGAAGGTACCATCACCTTTAATACTCCATGTATCTATCGAGGAATCACCTTTCACAATGTCACTCTATTTTTTAAAAATGGAAAAATTGTTGAAGTTTACTCTGATCAAACTTTAAAATTAACAGAAATATTTCAGACAGATGAGGGGGCTAGCTTTATTGGTGAATTTGCAATCGGTGTGAACCCGCTTATTAATCATCCAATGGGAGATGTTTTATTTGATGAAAAAATCAATGGAAGCATTCATCTTACCCCAGGGCAAGCGTATGAGAATGCAGATAATGGGAATAACTCTACAATTCATTGGGATATGGTCTTAATCCATCGCCCAGAGTATGGTGGTGGAGAGATCTATTTTGATGATGTTCTGATTAGAAAGGATGGGCTATTTACGCTTTCGGAATTGCAAGAATTGAATCCGGAGCATTTAACTAGTAATACTATCTTAATTAGTAAATAAATATAGACTAACAATATTTATGAAGAGGAACTTAGTATATAAAATTTGATTGAGAGAATAAGAGATTCGGAAGGTCATTCCTGAGCTTTCCATCGTTGCTGAAGTGGGGTTGCATATGCAACTCTATTTTTATGCATTTAGAGTTCGGAATAATAAAAATAAAGAATCTTAGGAATTATGTTTTTAAGCCAAAAGCTATTATAGCGATATTTTATATACATTATAATTTAAAGTTATATAGTTATTAGATTTAAGTATTACCTGCACCTATTGATTGGTTGTTATCCTTGAGGTATCAAGGTTTAGGGGTGAAGGTATGCAAACCATTCAATTGTTTAGGAATAAAAACTTCTCTTATCTTTTTTTTGCGGCATTAATTGGCGTTTTAGGGGAAGGGATTTTTGGGTTAACTTCAATCGTTTTAGTATTAAAGAAAACAGATTCCATATTAGAGATTGGCAAAATGCTTGTAATTACTTTATTGCCATCCATATTTTTGGCACCATTTATCGGTGTTTTAATCGATAAATATGACAAATATAAAATAGCGATAATATGCAATCTATTGCGATTTCTTTCATTAGTGATAATACCCTTAAGCTATTTCTTAGGTTTTTTCACCATTTCTATCTTCTTTATTTCCATCTTTTTTAGTTATATATTTTGGTATATTTTAGAACCAACGAAAGAAAGTGTTTTGAAGGAATTACTTCCTAAGGAGTTATATTCACAAGGTATAGCCATTGTTCAAGGCGCTTGGCAGATAGGATTATTATCCTCTGCAGTTTTAGCTGGTTGGATAATCGACGCCTATGGGGTACATGAGTCGGTGTTATTAGCAAGCTTAACGTATTTAATTGGAGCCGTTCTCTTTTTGGCTATTAAAATTCCCCAAAAAACGACTAGAGGAATGGAAAATCAAAGCTCCAGACATCAATATCTATCTGATTTCAAAGATGGCTGGAGGTATCTATTTAAAAATAAACAAGCCTTTTATTTCGTGTTAACTACGAGTATGACTTTACCTTATTTTTACGCGATCAATGCTTTAATTGCCCCATATAATTATCAAATTCTTGAGGGAAACGGGGTATCACTAGGCATCATTGATAGCGGTGCAGGAATTGGTAGTTTCATTTCAGCCGTGATTTGTACATTGTTAATCAAGCGGAAAAATTTATTGGGCTTTTTAATAAGTTCGATTGTGTTCCTAGGTTTGTTCACTACCCTATTTAGTTTAGTTGGCCAATTTTCGCTGGCGTTTATTTTTTATGTACTAATAGGCTTTTTCGTAGGAAATGTGAAGGTCCTGTCTAGGTCATTTGTATTTAATCTCGTAGATCAGGAGTATATTGGGAGAATCATGGGGGCCATCTCTTTGCTAAGTCTTTCCTTTACGATTATCCTTTCTTTACTAGTATCCTTGATCGCAGAATATAGCATTGGTTATTCGTATCTTTGTGTCACCATTTTTTTGCTGATTCCTCTCTTTTTAACGGGAATTGGCGGTCGAATGACTAGAACGGAAAGGATATCAAAGAGAATTCGTTCAATTTCATAGTCATAGTATTAAAAAAAAGCTTGAGGATAACGTTTCCTCAAGCTTTTTCATGATTATCAGAGTTATATTAATTGATTTATACGATAACTCATTCAACTCGGAAGAAATCATATTAGTTTATTTCATTTCATTCACGAATTGATAGATTTGATTGGCGATTTTTTTGATTGACGGTTTATAAAGAAAATCGATGGACCTCCCAAAGCTTTCATCATTTAAGGATTTGACGATAACAGATGGATCCTTAATCTGCCTCGAAACCATTCTTGGTAAAATGCTTGAACCTACCCCGTTGCTTACGAAGGGAAGGATGGAGTCATTAAATTCCAGCTCCATCGCAACTGAAAAATCAAGCCCATTCTTTTTGCAGTATTTTTCGAAAAATTCTCTTATATCACAAGGATGTTTATGTAGTATAAGGGGATCCTTTAGAAAATCACTTAAAAGGATTTCATCTTTATCTTTAGATTGTGAATGTATAGGTAAAATAAGATCATAAGGTTCCTTAAATAGAGTTTCAACAAGGATATTCTTAGGGGGAGTCGCGTCCTGGACAAAGGCAAAGTCGATTCGGTCACTGGTTAACATCTCTACGAGTTCTAAAGTGGTATCTTTAATCGTTAGTTCAATTTTGTGGGTTTGGTTCAGTTTCGGAACGAGACTAGGAATAAGATAACTACCAATACTAGGTAGAGTCCCAATTCTTAATACATTTTTTTCAGAAAAAGTCCTCATTTCAATCATGATCTGCTCTAATTCTTTTATTATAGTAGAAGCCCTTTGATAAAAATGCTCCCCAGCTTCGGTGACGGAAAGGCCAGTTGTTTTTCGAACAAAGAGTTGGCAACCGAGCTCTTCTTCAAGCTGCATTAACTGCTTGGACAATGCCGGTTGAGAAATAAATAGGTTCTTAGCTGCAGTTGTCAGACTACCAGCCTCGACGGCACTCACAAAATATTTTAATTGATTCATTTTTAACACAGTATCACCCCTTAGTGGGAAGGTATGTTTCAACAATTATATAACTTCGGAGTGTGTCCAATTAAAATGATAATACCCTTAATTTTACATATTACCACTGATAGATATTAATTTCTATATTTTGGGGAAATACTTAACCTCCAACCTGGACCTAACCTTATTTACTTAGGTTATGCTAGATATATGAAGATACTAGTATTACTGAAGAAAAAATAATGATTTTTGGAACCTGGTACTATCCGTGGACAAGTTCCACCCCCTGGGATAGATTTAATTAAATGCCCGGTTATTCTTGTACCTTTGTAAATTAACTTATTATTAGAATTTAATTGAAGGCAGAGGCATGTAGAGGTAAGATTTTTATAAAAAGTAAAAATTTGGGGGTGCCATCGGTAACTCTTAAACTGTGTCATAGTGTTGAGGAGGCAAGACAGTTGGAAGCGAGATTCATTAGACAATACGACACAGTGAATAATGGATGGAATCTAAGGTACGAGGATTAATACCGTACCTAAGAGGAGATGTATATGAAAAATAATAGACTGCTATTTTGCCCTGATTGTGGTGCAAGAATGATAGAAGATGCGTGGGATATCATCACAGAAATGCCGAATGGAGATTTGGTGCAGGATATTGTTTATCCCGCATGGGTTTGTAGTGATTTTTGCGGTTATTATGAAGAGATAAAGTTGCAGGGGGAGGAACAACATGACTCGCTATTTTAAATACGTTGCTATACGCAAAGGGAAAGAAGAGTGGATGCTGAATGAACTTAAGAGCGGTAGAGCTAGATTTGGTTGGAGCTCAGCAGGCTCGAATTTAACAATTATTCAGGCAAAAGAAGCTGGACAAAGAACAGCTGAAGAAAAAGTCGTTTGGAGATACACCCAATTTTTAGTCAATCGCCTAACACCTGGAGATCGACTCATCATTCAACTTAGTCGCCCATTACGACAATTCCTTATTGCTGAAGTAGTTGGCAATTACGGAAGTACAGACCCACAGGAAAAAGATTTTAATCATTACATAGAGTGTAAACTTTTAACGGAAAATGCTATCAATGTGGAATCAGAAGCTGTATCTCAATCCCTTCGCCATCATATCTCCAAAAGAGGGCATTATTACGAAATATACGATAAAGATACGAAGGCTGAATTGGATTCCATAGTGGAGAAATCATTGGAAAAAGATGATAGTTTCATAAAGGCTAATCAAAGTCAACGTTCCTTAGATTTTGAGAGGACTTCTTTGGAAGAAGCTGTGATCAAGCAGACCTATGAACGTATTTCACAAAAGTATCCGAGTGCCTATTTTGAAACCTTTATCGCAGATTTAATAGCTTCCATCCCTGGACTTGAAGTAAAGAAGCAAGGCGATTCTAAACTAGGCTGGGACTTAACGATGAGAATCCTTGACCCGATTGATGGGGAAGAATTATACGACGATATTCCCGTACAATGTAAAAACTATCAAGGAAAAGTGACAACTAGTAGGCCACTGGAAGACTTAGAAAGATGTATAAAAAATTCAAATTCTCCACTGGCTTATCTGTTTATCATGGGTGATTTATCTGATGATTTTCAGACAGAATTTGATGAAAGACTAGAAGAATTGAAGAATAACTATAAAAAAGATGTAAAATGGCGAATCATTGGTCAGGAGCAAATTGCGAAACTATATTTAAACAAAATTGGCTCTCCGATTTAATAAGGTCTATACACAATTCTGTTGGGATTGGTAGATTTCATGAAATAAAAGAGATGGCTGGAGTAAGAATAGAGGAGAATGATAGGATGAGTGAAACCACGGTGTTTGTCATTTTTTTAACAATGAATCCTGGAAGAAGTTTCTCTGAAGAGTTAGTTCATAAGCATGTAGCTTTTTTAAAAGAATTGGACGATAATGGTCAACTTGTTCTTTGTGGACCATTTACTGATTATGATGGTGGAATGATTGTGATTCGAGCTGAATCGTTTGATGAAGCAGAAAAAATGGCTCAATCTGATCCTTTTGTTTCTAGTATGACAGAGTCTTATAAGATTCGAACTTGGAAGATGGCAAATAGAGATAATAATTATTTGCTATCTTATTAACCGAAAAAATTAATACCCTTGAGTTAATGGAATATCTTTTCTATAATAAGGGTATAAAGAAAAAGATCAGGTGCGCTAACACCTGATCATTACAACACACATGCCGCAGGATATAGCGGCTGACCGTTTATTCAGGGAGAAATAGTCACCGTAGCTTGGTCGGCAGGGTGGCTATTTCTTTTTTATTATTGCGACGACAATAGTTACAATGGTTGATATAAATACAGCTTCAAAAGTTAGAGCTGCAAATATAATGGTAATTACTTGGTATGTCGTCATAGCTTTCACCCCCGTTCACTCGGGAGTGTCAGCCGCCACCCTGCGTTATGTAGTTGTAATACTATTATTTTATCATTTTAAATACTAATTTTACAGAACAAACGTTCTTTTAATGTTACTTTCCATGCTGAGTAATTAAATTATCGGACACACGTTCCGCTATTTGATTAAAATGCTTGATTTTTTGTGGGCTATCGGACTGTGGTTCCGTTATTGTACCAAAAGCGTGCCTTTTTCCTATGTTTTATCGTTAATAACGGATTCTGTGTCCTATAAGGAAGAGAATAGGTTCATTTTTGGGGAATTAACGGAACCTCTGTCCTATAAATGGAATTTAAAGAAAACCCCCCGTGTCCAGAAGCACGATTACTTCTCGATTAAGTGGAACAATGAACCTGTCCCCGCTGTCCCTGAAATCCCCAGTAATGCCCTACCCTCATCCTGTTCTCCAACTAATTTTCACCACCCAATGATTCTCGAATACTTTAGCTAATAAGAATGGCGATATTTTGGCTAAAGTTGAGGGGGATCATATGCTACAGGTATCAGGGAAGCCTTTTCAAAAAAGTGACAAGTGGGAGTCTGGAAGTATTGAGAGTGTCATTGTTAAACGAATGCAGGAAGCTAAGGTTATCTATTCCTATCCATCCCTCAATGAATTATGGTTTGAGTTGAGTTTAAGGAAAAATATCATAAATAGTGCAATAGAGATGAGTAAGAGTGGTGCAAAGTTTCATGTTTTTGCAGCTTCTCGTGCGAACCCTGAATACTGGCAGGTAACGAATTTAGGTGGCTTTCATTTGAAGAATGGTGTGAAACCATCTGATGCAATTCGGGATATTTTCATAAATAGCTCTCTCTATACATTTGAATGTGCAACGGCTATAGTGATTATATATTATTATGCTCTTTTAAAATTAATCGGTGAAACGCCGTTTAATTATTACTTCCAAAATCTTTATTTATACAGTTGGCATCTAGATACTGATTATCGTATTTACACATTTTATGGAAACCATCTATTACCGGGTGATGTCGTTTATTTTTATAATCCGGAGGTGGATCCAAAACAGCCTTGGTGGAGAGGACAAAATGCTGTTGATTTAGGAGATGGAACTTATTTTGGTCATGGATTTGGAATCTGGTCAACTGAAAAAATGATTGAACTTTTGAATAAAAGAAGAAAGCCAGGAAGTCAAACATCAGCTTATCGGACCAATTTAACCACAAGGCCGTCTTTTAATGATTTAGCAAAACTTTCTTGGTCCTCACGAGTTAATCAAACTTTCAAAATGCAGAGTATGGTCATACATCATGACCAATGTTCGATATCTTATGCAAAGTATTTATCTTATTTTAATATGTACACCTATAATAAAACCAATTAAACTCATCTTTTGAAGATGGGTTTTATTCATTTTACGAAGTGAAAAGCATACATAAGGTCATTGTTCTAGCCCATACTTCTTGTACATGACACAGTCCCAGGAAAAAAACAGCAATCGATATTTTTTTCTAGACGGGCTCCATTTTCTGCTAGACGTGTATACTATAGTGTCCAGAAATATTAAACCTCTTTAGAAACGAAGGGATGTGTTTAAATGTTTAGAAACGAAAATGCACCACCTGTATTAGGCGCAAATGTACCTCCAGTATTAAGTGCTAACATACCTCCTCAACCTACTTACGTGGCACCTACCTATTGTTATGAAGCTCCAACCTTTTGTTATGCGGCTCCAGTTAATAGATGCAATGATTTTATACTCATCGTTGTATTGTTTATTCTATTAATCATTGTTGGGGCAACACTTTGCATTTGCTAAATGAATAGATGAACATAACTCATTGCTATGTGTTGAGACACCGGAAAACCTAGTGCGAACCTGTTCCTTTGATGAACACTCGTGCCGCGGGATAAAGCGGATAAAGAAGTAGTCACCTATGCTTAACAGGAAGGGGGCTATTTTTTTGTGTTCACTTTATAATCTTGAGCGGGCAGTAGTTCCGCAAAAAAATGGTTTTTATCGGATACAGGATCCTTTATTTGTAAAAAACGTGTGTAATAGGCTTGGTTTTTAAGGGAAGCAGAACCTGTGACCGCAAAAAAATCAGGGGGAAAATTAGTTGTTTTTTATTACTTTTGTTCCATTTATCAGTTCATCTATTAAATGACCAAAGTCAATGGCAATCTTGTTTTTCTTGGCAAGTTCTACACAAATGATATTGGCCGATATTCCCGCAGAGACTAATGCTACATCATAGTCAAATTTATTTGCTCTTTGTAAAACTAGCGGAACAGATTTAATATTTTCCACTGGAATAGAGCCTACTATATTTGTATATCCATGATTTTTTAATAGTTTTTCACCCTCTTTCATTCGATTTCCTATTAACAAGACCTTATGTTTTGATAGTAAATGATGAAATAAGTTTGTTTGTAAATGAAGTTCATAATTGATAACAGATTGTGTCAATACCATATTATTTAAGGGCCATTTATGATATTTTGCTAGTTTAATAAATAGGAGATGAAACATTGGCCATCTTAAATGTGGAATTCCAACCATATCTGCTTCCATTATATTTTTTGCTAGTAGGTCTCTTGATGGGGAATCGGGTAATGTTACTCCCGCATAAGGTAAAAAATTCAACCTTGGAGTACTGAGTATTTCTCTTGTTGGGATAATGATGTCATGCGCCATGGTTGTTAATTCCCCATCTCCCATTCGGATAAGGGAGAATCCTTTTTTAGCTTCTAAAGCTTTCATAATCTCTGCTTCTACTTCGGAGGCAGTTTTTAGTTCTTTTATATGATGGGATAAGCTTTTAATCCCTTCCTCGATTATTTCTTCGATTTCAAATGGGAGGATTCTATTACTTCCAAGTATGTTTTCGACTATTCGCTCTCCTCCGCGATGTAAACCTTCTGTTTGTATTTCCTCAGGATAACCAATCCTTTTTTTTATTTCCCAACTATTTTCGTCAAAATTAGTCATTCCATGTAACCTCCAATTAAATCGTATTTGTTTTTTGCCTATGATTTAGTCCTATATCATTAGCATTCTTTGTTAACCAAGTCATCAAGTGCTGAAAAATTTCTATCACCATTTGAAAAATTTCCACGGTCATTTGTCTTCGATAAGAAATACTCCAATGCTAATAGATGATCAGCTACCATAAGTTCATCATTTATATATTCTTTTGGACTAGAGAGTCTTTTCTTTGTAAACACAAGGGAAAACTTAGAGTCATGTTCTAGTAATTTTACGTAAGCTAAAGGGGGAAACAATAACGAATCGAAACCAATTTTCTCTATACATTTTTTACGTATTACGTGTGGGGAATAACTTAAAGAATTATTCCAAAGCTCGGGTTTTTTCATGACAATATTTAAAAAGTACTGTAGCGAATCTAATTTGTTTATTGGGTGAAGGTTGTCTAATTGTAGGCTCTGATCAAGTAAGGCAACATCTGCTCCATCTTCTATTACTCGAAAAAGTTGATGGATTTCTTCTGGAGAACAATAATCACTAGAATCCATAAATAAAACCTTATCACCAGAAGATATCGAGGCACCAATTGCTCTACTAACAAAAGGAGCTGTACCATCTATTAAAGAAATAAGCTTCACTCCTGTTGAAAGAATCTTATTAAGCTTTCTCGGATTATTTTCGGTTGAAATATATACTATTTCTTCAGCTCCAGCTGCGAATAAAGCATGAATGATTCTTGTTATTTGATATACATTTCCTTTGGATGTATCAGTTAAAACAGCACTTTGCTTGATAATCTTATTTTTCTTCAAGTGAATATAATGTTTTGAAAACTCTTGGGTTCTAGAATCTTGGGCACCATGTTTTCCATTCCAATCTATTAATTTTTTTATGGCTAATAAGTGGTCACCAAAAATAATATCTTCAATAGGTTTGTAGGGAGATTCCAATGATTGGTCAATATGAAGTTCGTATCTTATCTTGTTTCTATTAATTACATCAACAAAAGCTGGACAAGTGAGGGATAACTTTTCCTTCAAAGCAATCATTTGTGCAAGAGGTGGTATCGCTAGATTTTTCCAACCGATATGTTGAAGGGCATTTCTGCTTATGGCATGAGGAGTTGCGACTAGAGAATTAATAGAGAGTTCGGAATAACCTAATGCATCGTTAATGACTTTTTTTACAATAGAAACGGAATGTGGACGCTGATTGTTTTTTAGAATACTTTCTAGATTATTTAACGCCATATCATAGCCATTTTCAATGGCTTCGATAAATGGAATTAGCTCCATATATGGAATAATCATATCCCCGTCTAAAAATAACAGTACTTCCCCTTTTGCATGAAAAGCACCAATTGCCCGTCCAATGTCGTGGCCTAATGGTTCATCATATTCTATTATTTTACATTGTGAGGAACTTGCGATTTGCTTTGTGTTATCAGTAGAACCATTTACAATGACAATGATCTCTAACGGATTTAATTTATTTACCTCCTTTATTATTTTTGATAATTTTTCTTCTTCATTCTTAACAGGAATGATAATGGATAGTTTCTTCACACTTTTTCACTTCCTCTTTTTATCCGAAAAAATTTATATACTACAATATGCGAATCAATAGGATGAGGTACAGTACATGTCTCTATTTGTTATAAATTGTCGGGGAAGTGCCATGGTCTTCACTGTTTTTATTCAATAGAAAAAGCCACTTATTATAGTGGCTCAAAGAGTTCTTATTTAAATTGTGTTTTCAAACGAATGACATCAACTTTGTCATTAGAGGTCCAAAATTCGAGAAATAAATGATTTTTCAAATCCTGATATGTATAGATCTTAGAACCTTGTTCTACACGAGTGGAAAATGATTTGCCGAATCGTTGTACTACTTTATCCACTGAATCTCCCTGTCTGATTCCATCTTTGCTATCTATCGGTTTCATTTCCGAACGAGCTTCTATGCTCAAGATTGTGTTTTGAGGAGTAATGACAAAACTAACATCATCTCCAGATCTTAACAACGTGTTTTCTCCGGCTTGTTGTTCCTCGGTTAACGAAGGTAATTGTTCCTTTTGCAATTTGGTATTTGGTTGGAAACCATACAATTGTTGTTTTGACAAATCAACTTCCTTCGCAGCCGAACAACCTGCAATGACAAATATAAAAATGAGAAAAATAAACAACTTCTTCAAAAAAATCTCCCCTTCTATTAGAGACAGACGGATGAATGAATCAAAAAGTTTCAATATCAACAACCAAGTTTAACAAAGCCTATATTGAACCCCCTTTTACAAAGCGTAAGCACTTCAATCATATTTTGAAAAAATGTCCTACACTTTCTGAATTTCTAAATAGAATATATTGCTCGTCCTAATCCGTTCTGTAACATGTTGAATTAATGGTGAAAGAAGTGGTTAGAAAGAGAGATATTCACTTGAGTTAAACGAATATCTTTTCTATAATAAGGGTATACAAAAAAGATCAGGTGCAGTGAACACCTGATCATCACAACACACATGCCGCAGGATTTAGCGGCTGACCGTTTATTCTGGGAGAAATAGTCACCAATGCTGGCCGGCAGGGTGGCTATTTCTTTTTAATTATTGCGACGATTCTGAAAATAACTACCTTGAAAAGGGAGGGCAAAAATATGGATTGTGAAACAGTTATGCAGGAACTGGAAGCGCTTGGCAAGGAACGGATTAAAAAGACTTACATAAGCAATGGTGCACACGAGCCGCTTTTCGGCGTGGCTACAGGTGCAATGAAGCCACTTGCCAAAATAATCAAGAAAAATCAGGCTTTAGCCGAGCAGCTTTATGCCACCGGGAACTATGATGCCATGTATTTTGCAGGAATCATTGCGGATCCGATGGCAATGACGGAGGAGGACTTCGAGCGTTGGATAGAGGCAGCGTATTTTTATATGCTATCGGATTATGTGGTGGCTGTTACTTTGGCAGAAACGGATATTGCACAAGCTGTTGCCGATAAATGGATCGCAAGTGGTGAAGAACTAAAAATGTCTGCAGGGTGGAGCTGCTACTGCTGGCTATTGGGTAATCGACCGGACGGTGAATTTAGAGAAAGTAAGATTGCTGGTATGCTTGATCAGGTGGAAAAAACAATTCACGATGCTCAAGACCGAACGAAATCCTCTATGAATAATTTTATCTACACCGTTGCGACTTCCTATTTGCCGCTTCACGAAAAGGCGGTTGAAACAGCAAAAGCAGTTGGGCCAGTTGAAATCAAGCGGGACAATAAAAAAAGCAGCATTCTGAATGCTTCTGAAAATATCCAAAAGGAAGTAGATAGGAAGAGACTTGGCTTCAAACGTAAATATGTTAGGTGTTAGGATTGATTATAGGGTAACTAAGTTACCGAAGGATTTTGCAGATGACGTTTATATAGAAAGAAATAGTCACCAGTTACTTGGCTTCAGGGTGGCTATTTTTTTACGACTAAAACAGGCTTGGATTTACATTGAGCGCAGCGATTTAATTTATAGGACACACGTTCCGCTATTTGACTAAAATGCTTGTTTTTTTGGGGGTTATAGGACCGTGGTTCCGTTAATGTACCTCAAGCATGCCTTTTTACTATGCTTTTTTGCAAATAACGGATCCTGTGTCCTTTAAGAAAGAAAAAAGCTCATTTTTTTGGAAATAACGGATTCTCTGTCCTATCCAAAAATCTTTTGCTTTACCCAAAGGAGAATCTACTACGGTCATATTGGAAAATTCTTCTGTCGAATTTTCTGAAATAAATATATAATGAAAATTAGGAATATATTAACAAAATTATAGGAGGAAATGCCTTGGTTCCGCAAAGTTCATTTATTGCTATGGCAATCGTCATTGTTTTTGCTGTTGCTTTCCCAGTAGGCTTGGTCATTTATTTTGTAAAGAAAAAGTGGATGTCGTGGAAAGCGTTAGTTGCCGGTATTATAACATTTATTGTTTTTTCTCAGGTTTTGGAAAAATTATTACATCTTGCTGTTATTGATCCATCAGGACCATCATTGAAATGGTCAACCAATCCTTATTTATTTGCGTTATATGGTGCTTTAGCCGCCGGGATTTTTGAAGAGGTTGGTAGATACATTGTATTACGCTTTTTTTTGAAAAAGAGTCGAACCTATGAAGATGGTCTATCTTTCGGATTGGGTCATGGGGGAATCGAGGTATTACTGATCGCGGGTTTAAATATGGTATTGGCCATCGTGTATTCTTCGTTAATAAACTCTGGCCAATTCGAAGCAACACTAGGAAGTGCACTTCCTAGTGATCAAGTGGAGGGGATTAAAAACCTATACTTATCTCAAACTTTCGGACTGATTTTAGTAGGCGGTCTTGAGAGAGTTCCTGCCCTCATTTTTCACATTGTATTTTCTTTAATTGTGCTAAGAGCGGTTGTTGAATCAAAAATCAAGTACCTATTTATCGCGATCCTTATCCATGCAGCCATTGACTTCGTTGCGGCACTTTATCAAATTAAAGTCATTCCAAGCATTTGGGTTATTGAAGTCTTTTTCTTAATCGCTGGAAGTCTTTTCTTTTTCGTTATTAAAAAAGCGAAAAGCTGGATCCCTAGTAAACTAGACTAATAGAAGAAATTCATTCATCTTGTGTTTAGGGAATATCTTTTCTATAATAAGGGTATAAAAGAAAAAGATCAGGTGCTGAGAACACCTGATCATTACAACACACATGCCGCAGGATTTAGCGGCTGACCTTTTGAAGAATGAAGAAATAGCCACCAGTTGCTTGGTCTGCAGGGTGGCTATTTCTTTTTAATTATTGCGACGACAATAGTTATAATGGTTGATATAAATACAGCTTCAAAAGTAAGAGCTGCAAATATAATGGTAAGTACTTGGTATGTCGTCATAGCGTTCACCCCCTTTGCTGGGGAGTGTCAGCCGCCACCCTGAGTTATGTAGTTGTAATACTATTATTTTATCATTTTATGAAATAAATTTATAGAACAAACGTTCCTTTATAGGCTACTTTTTTGTACCTGTTATTCCCCGAATAAACTTGTAACTTAATATGGTTCACGAAGCATAGGTATCTTCCTTTGAAGAAAGAACTTTTCATTTATTAAGACTTGATAGGTTATTACAAATAAATAACAAAGGACAAATCGCAAATGATTTGTCCTTCGTTTTTATTGGATTAGTTTACTTCGGCATTCCAGCCATAAATAGGTTCTGACTTTTTGTATTTGATTTTTTTAACATGTAAAGCGAATAAAGGAAGAATGCTACGTTGAGAAAGAAAAGTATCGATAACCATTTAATAGAGTATTCAACGCTATGGACACCAAATTCTCCCGTTGCTGCATATTCGGTTGCATCCAATACAAAATGGAAGGCAATCGCAGGAAGTAAGCTTCTATTTGCTAAAACCATTGTAGTTAAGGCCATACCGCTAAAAAACGTCCATCCGAATTGGAAAAGAGCAAATGTGACATCACCGCCTACAAATATATTAGAAAGATGGGCTGCACCAAATAATAGGGAAGGAACGATAATCGCTACTGTTTTTCCAAATGGTAAAATAGCTCGAAGTAGAATGCCTCTAAACAAAATTTCTTCATTAACCGCAACACCAACCGCTGCAATCAGTAGAAGCGGAATATGTCCCCAGGTGGAATTAAAACCGAGAAGATAGACGATGGTTAAAGGTATGATCAGCGTCGGTATCCAAGCGTACCAATCTTTCGATGACTTTGGCATGGTCAAACCAATCTCTTTGTCGACTTTGACCCACTTTACAGCTAAAAAAGTAAAACTAGCATAAATCAGCATGACTAACCATCCTAAATCCTTTTGAATACTAAGTGTTGGATCGATCAATTGAATTCCCTTTACGGCAAGCATTCCGAGAATGACTCTTCCAAACATGACTACAAGAAATAACGCTAAAGCATGACGATATAAAAAATTTTTCATTTTCAATTTCCCCTTGTTCTTCAATTTGTATCTTCATTATGAAATAGATGGGGTCATACCTCATAGTGAACTTCGTCATATAGGGAGTCATATGACTTTTATGACTCGAAAGCTTGAAAAAAAGGAAACTTGAATACATTGTGGAATATATAAAAAAACAGATTAATAGAAGGAGCTTCCTATGCTGCCGATTCACAAAGAAACCCATTGGGTATATAAAACGGCCCAAATCACAAGGATTATTTGGTTTGTATTCCATTTATTATTTTTGGTTATTTATTCTGCTAATCAACCTTTCCTTTGGCTGTTGATGCCTATGTTTTTTGCCGCATTTTTAATCCCTCAATGGTCTGGAACAAAGATTGATAGCTTTGGTGTCAAACACTACTCATTTTTAGAATTAATCTTTAGCGGATTATTTTTAATCATAGGGTGTTATTTATTAGGGGAATATTCTTCATTTTTAGCTCTCCCTGCCCTTTGTGCCGGCATTTATAGCAGGCAAGGAAAAGAAAGATGGATTTTATGGGCTGGCTTTTCTATTGTTCCTTTTCTAGCTTTCCTTGCCATTGGTATCGATCATCTGGGTTTAGGGGTAATTGAGGGTCTATTCTTTTTTGCTATAGGTACAGCGGTTTCGAAAGTTCTTGAAGCAGAAAAGAAAACGCAAATTTTATTGGAGGAAAACCAAAGGCAGAATCAACTTTTAGAAGAGTATGCCAAGCAGATTGAAAAAGTCACTTTATTGGAAGAACGGGATCGGCTGGCAAGAGACCTTCATGATACAATCGGTCATACCTATACCTCCGTTATTATGGGACTTGATGCCGCAGCGTTTCTCATGGAAACTTCTCCAAATAAAGCAAAGGAACAAGTGGAACGGTTAAGCGCTGTGATGAGGAAATCGTTAGATGAAATTAGAAGTCATATTCATCAGATTTCACCAAATGAGGAACGAGAGGAATTAGCTTCACAATTGAAACATATTGCGGATGAATTTGCGCTGCATACGAAGACTGAAATCCATTTTGAACATGAAACCCGAGAATCGGTGAATATTTCTTCTCAAGGAACGATAGCCCTTATCCGCTGTCTTCAGGAGTCTTTGACCAATGCTATCCGTCATGGGCATGCTACCGAGATTCACATAACACTTAAGGGATTAGCCTCTTATGTGGTTCTTACCATAAAAGATAATGGAATAGGGATAAGTGAGATAAATTATGGTTTTGGCCTTAACGGAATGAAGGAACGCTTGGAATCGCTGCAAGGTAGTATGACCATTGAATCAAGATTAAATGAAGGAACGGTTATAACGTGTTTATTACCAATAAATCGTTTAAGGGGGGGGGAATGAAACACGATGATAAAAGTGTTAATTGTGGATGACCAGGAATTAATTCGTGAAAGTCTTTCCATCGTATTAGGTGGGGAAACAGACTTTGAAATAGTTGGCACGGCTGAAAATGGACAAGTTGCGATGGATTTAACGAAACAGGTTAGTCCTAATATTGTCCTAATGGATATACATATGCCAATCCTAAATGGGGTAGAGGCAACAGCTCAAATGAAAAGTGAATTTCCTGATGTTAAGGTCATCATTTTAACAACCTTTGAGGAATTAGGTTATGTAAGGGATGCCTTAGCAGCAGGTGCTGAAGGTTATTTATTAAAAGCCATTCATCCTAAAGATCTTGCAGCGGGAATCAGACTTGTCCATCATGGTGGGACCTTGATTACTCAGGAGATAGCGAGGCAGTTAATTAATCAATGGGTTAATCCGTCTGAACAGGTGAAAGAGGAAAAAACCAACAAAAACAACTTTGGCCTTACTGAAAGAGAAATCGAAGTGTTAGAAGAACTTTCGAATGGTGCATCCAATCGGGAAATTGCCCGGAAACTTTACTTAACGGAAGGAACGGTTAAGAACTATATTTCGAATATCTATTCTAAATTAGAAGTAACAGGAAGGCACAAAGCTGTGTTTAAGGCGAAGGAAGAAGGGATTATTCATCCTTAAGCTATTGGGTGCCAGGTTACTCTTCGTGAAAAAGGAGCAGAGAATAATCGTCTGCTCCTTTCCTTTTACGATAATACCTCTGAATTTTTAGTAGCTTTTAAGAGCTTATCCGCCATTTGCAGCATTAATCTAATTCCCTTTTGACCATATCCAAAATGGTTTAAGGTTCCGATGAGGTAGGCATCAGTCGCAGGATGGTAAAACATAAACGCACCCGTGGAGCCTGCATTTCCCCAAGAGTTATATTTTGCTGGCATTAATACAGGAACCGTTTTGATATTCATTAATCCATATCCGTAATCAATTCCTAAAAAGAACTTACCCCAATCACTTTTCATTTTTTCAATCGTTTCTTTCTTTAAAATTTGACCATTAACTAATGCTTTCATGAACTTTAACAAGTCACTAGTGGTGGATACGATGCCACCGCCAGCATAAACGATGCTCATACTCTGGTGATTGGAAACCTCTGTATCACGGATATACAACTTAGCTAACTTGTATGGGCTTGCTTCTAATGGTTCAGTACGGAAGAAATGGGAGTGTTTCATATCTAGGGGTTCAAAGATGTTATTATTAAGCACTTCGTGGAAAGGTAAGCCTGTGATTTTTTCAATAATAAATCCTAATAGGTGATAGCCCGTATCGGAATAATGGAAGCCTTCTCCTGGAGGGAAGTGGTTTTTCATATTCTCTTTGGCCCAATGGATGACATCATGCGGAGTCCATGTACGATTCGGTTCATCCACGATCAGGTCAGGCATAGACGTTCCCTTTACCGGTTTATCCTCTAAAAAGTCATTTAAGCCTGAGGTGTTATTTAGTAAATGTTTGATTTTGATCTCGTTGGTATAATCCTTCTCTTTGTAAATATGCAGATTATTTAATAGGTCTGAATCTAAGTACTGTGAGATTTTGTCCTCATACGAACAAAGGTCTTGCTCGACTAACTGTCCAAAGATAACAGAGGTAAATAATTTACTAATACTAGCGATATAAAAAGGTTGTTCGGCATGAATCGCTTCTTCTCCAGCAGCCAAAGTAATATCAACACCGTGTTTCTGTGAATATACACGTAAATAAGCATTGTGTACTTTTGGATCTTTTTCTACTTTTTTCTTGAAAAATTGTTCAATCTCCATTTGTACCTTTGACTTCTCCAATTTCCCATCTCCCATTTTTTCATTTTATCTTTTTATACTAATTTCATTGTAGTATTTTCAGTAATGGTTATGCTACCTATTTGGAAAAAATTGAAACTTCCCCTATTCCTCATTCGTAAACATTATTATATTCTCTGAAAGTCCAAAGACTTTAATAGGAGCTGATCACTGTGGATTCCATTGTTTACTTTCAAGATAATTTTTTTTCAGCTGGCACAACGGAAATTTTTAACGAATCAAAGAATAAAGTAGGCGAGTTAGATTTAAAAAGTATGTTTTCTGCTAGTGTGGAGGTATTAGACAACGAGGGAAATGTGATAGCTAGCGGTAAGTTTCCTTTTATGGGCATGAAATGGCGAGTCTATGATGGTCAAGGACAAGAAATCGGAGCCTTAAAACAAAAGCTCTCTTTCTTTTCCAAAAGATATGAATATCAGGCTGAAGGTAGAGGCTATTATTATATTGAATCTGAAGCCTTTTCAAAGCAATATGACGTCTATCAGGACGAAACAACCATCGTTGCTACATTTCATAAAATTAGCGGGTTCTTTTCCTCGCCTGCGTTTCAGTTGACCAATCATTCCGATCAACTCTCCACAGAAGAATTAATTGCAGTTGTCATGGGTGTTAATGCCATCCAAAGACGAAATAGTTCGAATGCAGCGGCTACCACGTAAGTGAATGGGGAAACGTTTTTTAATAGAATAGTTGAGTTTGACCAGTATGTTTGATGATAGATTAAGTCCTTATAATTGTGTAAAAAGAAAATGAGTCATTTTATTCCTTCTTGTCAACAATGTTTAACGACCAAGAAAAACATTGAAAAGAGGTATATAAAATGACTCAATTACAGTTTAACCTAGATATGGACCTTTTAAAAGACTCCATAATGAATTCTAATATTGAAACAGTGGTAAAGTCTGCAATCGTTTTAGTTTTAAATGAGTATATGGAAAAAGAACGAGATAATTATTTACAAGTTGGTTCCTATCAACGCTCATCAGAGCGCCGTGATTACAGAAATGGTTATTATGAAAGAGAACTTATTATCAGTATTGGAAAGATTAAATTACGAGTCCCTCGGACTAGGGAGGGTGAGTTCTCTCCAACAGTTTTTGAGAAATACTCACGGGTTGATCAAGCCCTTGTTCTCTCTATGTTAGAAATGGTGGTTAACGGTGTTTCTACACGTAAAGTTACAAATATAATTGAACAGCTTTGTGGTGAAGCTGTCTCAAAATCTTTCGTTTCATCATTAACGGAGAAGCTTGATCCTATTGTAAATAAGTGGGCTAATCGCCCTCTTAATGTTCAATATTATCCTTATTTATTTGCAGATGCTATGTATATTAAGGTGCGTGAGCATAATAAAGTCGTCTCAAAAGCAGTTTATATTGTTACGGCTATGAATGAGAAGAAAAAAAGAGAGATTCTTGGATTGAAAATTGATCATGTTGAAAGTTTTGAAGCCTGGCAAGGCTTCTTGCAGAGTTTAAAAGCGCGAGGTCTACAGTCCCCTAAACTTGTTATCTCCGATGCTCATAAAGGATTAAAGAAAGCAATTGAACGCGAGTTTATTGGAACGGCTTGGCAAAGGTGTACCGTTCATTTCAAGCGTAATATCATAAACAAGCTCCCTAAAAAGGAAATGAGTCAAGTTATCGCAGATATGAGAAGAATCTTTCAAACTATATCTTGTGAAGAAGCTAGATTATTTAAAGATGAATTTATTAAACGTTACGAAGATAACCCCAAAATTAAAAATGCAATTGAAATATTAGAGGATGGATTCGAAGATTCCATCCAATATTTTAATGAGCCAGAGACATACCATCGTCATCTTGCGAGTACAAACTCATTAGAACGATTAAACCAAGAAATCAGAAGACGAGAAAGAGTGATTCGTATATTCCCCAATACACAGTCGGCATTTCGTCTTATAGGAGCACTTTTAATGGAGAATGAAAATCTTATCGTGTTAAATAAAAGATACACGCAACGAAATTAATATAGAGAAACTCGAAGCGAAATTTGGATTACTGGAAAGGGGGGCCCCCCTTTCCAGTAATCCAAATTATAAAACACTAAATAACATATATAGGTTGTAACATTGGAGATAGGAATTTACACAATTGTTAGGACTTGACTTGATGATAGGACATAGGATCCGTTATTTAAGCAAAAAGCCCATTTTTAATGGTGTTATCGGACACAGGTTCCGCTAATTCAATAAAACAGGGTAGTTTCTATGAAAATTAGGCAAATAACGGATCCTGTGTCCTTAAAGATCCAAAAAGAGGTCATTTTTCATCAAATAGCGGATTCTGTGTCCTTTACAGCTTCGCCCCGTAGCTTTAAAAAAGCCACCCGTTGCTTCTGACCAGCAGGGTGGCTTCCTTCCGTATTCATACCACGACAATGGCCTTTTATAATTGCACTATGCCACATTTAAATTTTCATATTGGTTGTTATGCTAGTGTTTAAATTAGACTTCTTCAATAATAAGGCACCATTATAAATAAACCAGGCAGGAACGATCACTAATCCACCTAAGCCCATTCCAATCATAACAAGTAAAGAAAGCCCCGTTACATTTCCAAGTACGGTTAAGATAAAACAGCTTCCACCAATTAAACCTAAATAGGATAATAGTTTTTGATTGTTCCTTTTAAGAGAGAAAACACTTACTGTAAAAATCCAAATACCTACGAATCCAAAATCAAGCCAACCTTGTGGACTTAATTCTACTAGACCTGCCCAAGCGAGAACGATTGTATCCAAAACAGCTCCGCCAGTATGTAACGCTTCATGGCTTAGTTCATGGTCCAATCCAGTTTGCCGAAGATTATTGATAGCGAGTAATGCAAACCCAATAATCGCCATTACTTTGGAGTAAGGGTACCATTCACTGTGGGAGGTTTGTTTTTCTATCGTTCGAGAGAGGGTTAAGACAACCATAACACCCAAAATCCCCAAAAATCCTAATATATAATGAACCAGTATGAGTTGATTCATGTAGGTGACATGGTCAACGACAGCATTTTCTCCTGGTGGAGATAGCAAGACAATGATGACTGTCAACAAATAAAGCAATCCTACAAGAATGGCGGAAATTCCACCTAATGTTGTTTTTTTCATAGAAACCTCCCATTATTCATTTTTAAAATGAAATAAACAAGTAGAAAGAAAACTTCGAAAGACGTTAAATTGATTCGGTAAATGTAATTTATCAGGACCAAGTTGCAAGCAGCTTAAATTGATTCCATCATAAAAAGTAACAATTGTTTTGGCTATATCTTCAATCGGGACCGAAGGACTAAACTCCTTTTCGTCTATTCCCTTTTGAAGGATCCAAACTAAACTTTTCCATGCTTGATCCACTCGTGATTCCAAAAAGGGGAGATGCTTCTTAGTTGCCCAACCAGTAGTGAAATAATATTCGTAAATTGCAGGAACTAAACGGTCCTCTTGGGCAACAATGTTATCCTGAATGATATCTAAAATATAAATAAGTGCTTCCCAATTCGTTCGCCCTGGGTTATAAATTTTCTCCATATCCCAAACATCTTCCAAATCTCTTTTTCTTAAAAGTTCAATAAAGACATCTTCTGTATTTTTAAAATATGTATATACACCTCCTCGACTGACTCCGGAATGGTTGATAATATCTTGTATCGTGGTTCCGTTAAACCCTTTTTTGATAAAAACTTCTTTGGCTGCCTGCAGGATTAAATTTTTCCGTTCTTCTCTATGCTGATTTGAAACAATCGGTGACAAACTTGTATCCTCCTTTTAAAGAGTCATCAATGACTCTAATAATAGAAAAACTTTCCAAAAAAGTCAATTACTAAAAAAATGATAGCAAACAGATGAAAAAGTACGAAGAAATGATCCAGTTGGTAAGTTTATTTCCAAAAATATATACTAAATAAAGAACCGAATAGGGCTATCTGGAGAAAAATTGAAATAATAAAATTCGGCGGAGGCGATTAGATGGTAAGAGAAATCGTTTTAGATGATTTTTTACTAAAAGTTGAAACCTATCAAGAAGCTGAAGTTAATGGACGTAAGCTAATCACGATAGATTTTAAAGTAACACATGAAGAATATCATGATGTGACCACTTTATTATATAAAGGTACTTTCACTATTAAAGTCCCTGAACATCAGCAGACGTTCCGTGGAAGGATTCAGGAATACTATACGTCGGTAACTAATTTATATGAAAAAGATCAGGTTGGGGATTTTCATGTAAGCTTTATTGAAACGGAGAAAGAAGGCTCAATTGAACGATGAGATTAAGTATTTTAGACCAAGCCCCCATTTCAGACAATCAGACCGCAAGAGAAGCATTAAACGCTTCGGTGAGATTGGCGCAAGTTGGGGAGGAGCTGGGCTATACACGTTATTGGATAGCTGAACATCATGATCTGCCAGGACTAGCCTGTCCGGCTCCAGAAGTGATGCTTGGTTATATAGGAGCACAGACGCAAAAAATACGGATTGGCTCTGGCGCTGTTTTGCTGCCACATTATAAGCCTTATAAAGTAGCAGAAGTGTTTAATCTTTTAGCTACATTATTTCCTGGAAGAATAGACCTTGGCATTGGACGGGCTCCTGGTGGGTCAGCAGAAGCAACGAATGCCCTGTCAGATCAATTTTTACAGCAAGTTTGGAATATGCCGAATTCGGTTAAGGAGCTTCTCCAATTTCTAGACGATGATTTCCCACACGAACATAAGTTTACAAAGTTATCAGCTGCTCCAGTGCCAGAAATAGCACCTGTTCCATGGCTTTTAGGCACGAGTAAAAAAAGTGCCTTGCTGGCGGCTGAATATGGGATGGCGTATACCTTTGGACAATTTATGAGTGATCAAGATGGTGCAGCTATTATCGGGCAGTATTTGGATTCCTTTAAGCCAAGAAAACAAGGTGACCTTCCTCAAGTTGTTTTAACGATATCCGCCATTTGTGCGGAAACGAATGAAAAGGCAGAAGAGGTAGCTTTAAGTACCCTTATTTGGGCTCTGCAAAGAGGAAAAGGTAGTGGGGCTGGAGTTCCTTCCATTGAAGAAGCTAAGCAATATCCACTAAATGAGGCAGAACAGGAAACAATAGAAAAAATGAAGCAAAAGATGATGATTGGCGACCCTCATAAAGTTAAAGAGAAATTGGCTGAACTAGCAGAACAGTATAAAGCGGATGAAATCATGATCGTCACGATTACCCATTCCCTAGAGGACAAAATCCAATCATATAGGCTAATTGCGGAACACTGTTTATAATGCAAAATGAATCAATGGTTGATATGAAGTACTGACAAATTAGTAGGGAGGTATGATTCCTAATGTTAACGAGCGAAGCCATTAGTCCAGATAAAGTGAAGATAGAAAAAAAGGTAGAAGCCTATTCCATTGGCAAAGTAGTGAGTGTTGAGAATAAAGGGAATTTAGTTGTCGTTCAAGGTGAAAATGGCAAGATGGCATTAAGTAAAATATCTAAAGGGATTGTTAGAGTTAAATTATTCATTGGAGAACATCCAACAGATTCATTGGATATGAAAACGACCGTAGCAGTTGTCAAACACGATTCGGAACAGCCGGATGGTGCCAGTATAAAGGAGACGGATACGGTCTTTATCTGGGACACGGTTGATGTAAAGGTTGAAATCACAAAAGAAAATAGTTCAATTCGTTTTTTAGATGTAAATGAACAAATGGTTGCAGAGAATGTTTCCCTTCATTGGGATGTTAACAAGGCAGTAACAGGAGTGTTTCAAACCTCTTTGAACGCTCATTATTATGGATTGGGTGAAAAAACAGGGTTTTTAGATAAACGAGGAGAACGCTACGAAATGTGGAACTCCGATGTCTTTGCTCCACATGTTCCCGAAATTGAAGCTTTGTATCAATCGATACCATTTGTCATCGTTCATGATCAAACAAGTCCTTACGGGATTTTCCTAGATAATCCTGGTCGTTCGTTCTTTGATATGCGCAGTCAGGCAGATGCGATGACCGTTCGAACCGAAACGGGAGCCTTTGATTATTATTACATAGCTGGTCCAAAACTAAAGGATGTGGTGAGTCAATACACCACCCTAACTGGACGTATGTCACTACCACCTCATTGGGCAATTGGCTATCATCAATCTCGTTATAGCTATATGAATCAGGATGAGGTATTGGAGCTTGCACGGACCTTCCGTGAAAAGGGGATACCTTGTGATGTGATTTATCTTGATATCCACTATATGGATGGGTATCGAGTCTTTACCTTTGACCCTGTTCGATTCCCGAAGCCTAAAGAGATGATGGCTGAATTAAAGGAAATGGGTATCCGTGTTGTTCCTATTGTTGACCCAGGAGTAAAAGTAGACGGGAACTATACAATTTACCAGCAAGGGACTAATGGGAATTATTTTTGTAAAAAGCAAGATGGCGTACCCTTTATGGGACCGGTTTGGCCAGGAATAAGTGCGTTTCCTGATTTTACCGAAGATGAGGTTTCAGAGTGGTGGGGTGACTTACATCGTTTCTATACTGAAATGGGAATCGAAGGTATTTGGAATGATATGAATGAGCCTGCCGTTTTTAACGAGAGTAAAACGATGGATGTCGATACGATGCACGGGAACAACGGGAATCCTGTCACACATGGAGAAATTCATAATTTATATGGCTTGCTGATGTCAAAAGCAACTGCCGAAGGCTTAAAGCGCCACTTAGATGGACACCGGCCGTTTGTGCTGACACGTGCAGGATATGCAGGCATCCAACGATATGCGGCCGTATGGACAGGAGACAATCGCAGCTTTTGGGAGCATATGGCCATGGCTATGCCAATGGTACTTAACCTGGGATTATCAGGAATACCGTTCTCTGGACCAGATATTGGCGGCTTCGCCCACCACACTTCTGGAGAACTGTTGGCACGCTGGACTCAAATGGGTGCCCTATTCCCATATTGCCGAAACCATAGTGAGTTATCAAGCATTCGTCAGGAGCCGTGGCAATTTGGTCCAGAGGTTGAAAAAATCTGTAAGGACTACATTGAATTAAGATACAAGTGGCTTCCATTTCTGTATTCTCTATTCAGAGAGTCTGCGGAGAATGGGTTGCCCATTATGCGCCCGCTGATTTTAGAATATCCAGAAGATCCGAATGTGTTCAATCTTTGTGATCAGTTTCTATTGGGGGACAGCGTGATAGTGGCACCTGTTTATCGTCCAAATACGGATCATCGTGCGGTGTATCTGCCAGAAGGAACTTGGTATAACTATTGGACTGGTGAAAAATACGAGGGGAAAAATCATATTCTAGCGAATGCCCCATTACATACAATGCCTTTGTATGTAAAAGCCGGTGCCATTATGCCTAACACCGAATCTGTTCCTTCAACGATGTCGGAATCTCCAGAAAATTTACAACTGACCGTATACTGTTCTGGTTCCGCAAATGGAGTATTTGAATTATATGAGGACGATGGATTAACACTAGCTTATGAGCAAGGAGTCTTCAACCTTTTTGATCTTTCGATGAAAGAAACAGAAGGCCAGCTTAACCTGGAAATAAAAACAAAGAAACATGGCTACGAAAGCAATAGAAAGCATTGGACCATTCAATTTAAGCATCTTCCAATAAAAGACTACCGGATTGAAGACTTTGCTGCCGTCTCCAATAAAGAGGCTTTGAATCATACAGATAGTGGCTGGTACTATGAAAAGGAAACGGGAGAACTTACTTTGAAAATAGAACAGCCGAAAAAGGAACTTGTTCGTGTAAATGTGCGAAGCGTTTAATGATAGAAAAGCGTTCAAGGGGATGTACAGAAGGCAGAGCCTATTAAAAAACAGGCGGAACGTTTTGCATCAAGTTTTACGGATAAATGAAATAAAAAGAAATAACCTCGGTATTGTTCCCGAGGTTATTTTATTGGTGATGCTATCTCTTGAAGTTCATTCACTGTAACAAATTGATATCCCTCATTGGTGAGCTCTTTTAATATTTCCTCGATTGCTTTCAGCTCTTCTCCCGATTGGTCATACATCGGATGCATCAAGATGACCGACCCTGGTTTCATATTATCATTTACATATTCAACTTTTTCAGAAACTGTTGCGAAATAGGTATCAGGTTCCAAGGTCCACATAATCGTATCTCGATTGTGCTTATGTAAATAATATGGCAATCCGACTAATTTTTTTCCGTTTGGAGGTCGAAAGTCAATTTCGCCTTTATATCCGGCTTTGCGAATGAGAAAATCGTTTTTTTCGATTTCTTTTTTAATAAAAGAAGGTGATTTAAACACCATTCGATTGTGTGAAAAGGTGTGATTACCAATTTGATGTCCAGCTTCGACTAATTTTTTGGCTTCTTCAGGGTGTTTTTCGATGTCATTTCCGATAAGAAAAAAAGTCGCTTTTGCCTGATATTTTTCTAATAAAGGTAATATCTGCTCAACGTTCTTTGTCGGACCATCATCAAACGTTAAGGCCACTACCTTTTGATCCGTTTCTACTTGGTAGGTTAAACCTCCAAATAGTTGAAAGGTTCTTGCATTCATCAATTTGTACGTGCCAAATAATAGAGTAGCAAATACAAAACATCCAATTCCTATACCGATAAATACCTTTTTCATAATTGCATCCTTTCTAACAGGTGTTATCCCACTGATTGCCAGTAAAAAGACAACCAATATAACTTTTTTAAAACCATTTTACCACTCAATTCCAATGGTTTTGTAATTTTGTTATCCCATTGTGTTTGAATAATCTGAATGATGTCTACACTGTAGGTGATATGATTATTATTTTGAGGTGATAGTTTGAAAAGGTCAGTATTTTATAGTGTGCTCGGGGTTGTTTTAGTAGCGGGGCTTGGACTTGCTTTTTGGGATAGTAAAGAAGAGGCGAACGATGCTGAGAAAAAGCAGGATGCCTTTCAGCAGGAAGCTAATGAAGTCATGAAAAAAGCAGTTGAGGTATCTGTATCAGATGATGGGGGTGTAAATGCCAACCATTTGTATATCCCATGGACGATTAACAAAAATGGTAGTTCTTTTTTCTTAAGCCAAAGGGAAGGATCCATTATTCAAATTGATGGAGACATGGGTTTAGTTGAGGTACAGAATGTAAAGGCGACAGAGGAGATTTTCCATGAAGGAGAAGGAGGATTTCTTGGTTTTACATTAGCTCCTGATTTTGCAAAATCCAACAAAGGGTTTGCTTATTACACTTATCAGAAAGACGGTAAGACGCTAAACCGAATCGTTTCACTACATTTGAAAAACAATGTGTGGATGGAAGATAAGATTCTGTTAGATGGAATTCCAGGCGGCACGGTTAATAATGGCGGACGCATTAAAATTGGTCCGGATGGAATGTTATATGCTACAACGGGTGATGTAGGCAAGTCAGAAAATGCCCAAAACCTAGCTAGTTTAGCTGGGAAAATTTTAAGAATGAACCTTAATGGTGATATTCCAGTGGATAATCCTTTTAAAAATTCCTATGTTTACTCATACGGCCATCGTAACTCTCAAGGATTAGCTTGGGATGGTAATGGAAACCTCTATAGCTCAGAGCATGGAGAATCCGGACATGATGAAATTAACCTGATTCAAGCCGGTAAAAACTATGGCTGGCCTGTTATCCAAGGGGATGAAGAAGCAAAGGGTATGATGAAACCAGTTCTTCAATCTGGTGATCAAACTTGGGCACCATCCGGTATGGCTTTTCATGATGGAACACTGTATATGGCTTCTTTAGCGGGTAAAAAAATATTTACGTATGAGCCTGCCAACAAACAATTTAATGAGTTCTATGGAGAAGCTGGTCGATTAAGAGATGTGTTGGTTGAAAACAATGAATTGTATACGATTACGAGTAATCGTGACAATCGTGGGAAACCAACTGCAAAAGATGACCGTTTAATACATCTATCTTTAACAGAAAAGGCATCGGCCAATAAAAAATAATCAAAAAGGTAATCGCCCAATATAGGACGATTACCTTTTTTACTGCTTATTTCTTTCTAAGACTCAATACATAATCGGCAACAGCTTTTATTTCATCTTCACTTAATGTATCTTTAAATCCAGGCATCTGACCTTTACCGTTTTGCACCTGTTTGATGATCGCGTCACGATCCATTTTGCTTTCCTGTAAGTTTGGACCATTATGTCCGCCGGCTCCTGCATCACCATGGCAGGCTAAGCAATTGTTTTTATAAACTTTTTCTCCTTCGGCCGTATCAACGCCTTCATTATTGGCTTTTTCATTATTATTTGCTTGCTGTTTTTCTGTATCTTTTTTAACAGGTGATATATTAATCGCATCCTTAGGGATATCTTCTAAAGATCCGTATTTACCTTCTAAGGAGAAGGTATAGATTTTATCACCATGTTTGGAACCTGCTAACGTATTTCCAGCAGCGAAGATCGAAATATATTGCTTTCCATCGACTTCATAAGTGATTGGTGGCGCATTGGCACCGGCATCCATTTTAAACTCCCATAAATCTTTGCCGTTCTTGGCATCATAGGCAATAATACGTCCATCATTATGCCCTGTAAACAATAGGTTACCTTTCGTTGTTAAAAGACCACTATAAGCAATCGCATCCCAGTTCTTTTGCCACACGATCTTATTCGTTTTAATATCGAGTGCCGTAACGGTTCCGCGGCTTGGGGAATTTTGAACCGGTTGCCAGACACTTCCGATATATTCTTTCCCTTCCTCAAAGCGATTCTTTTCTTCTTCGCCGTAATGAGCATAGGCAAAGTAATTATCATTTCCTAACACATAAAAATACTCTGTGTTCGGGTTATAAGCCGATGGCGGCCAGTTTGCTCCCCCTTGAGGCGATGGCTTAAGGGTAATCGGTGTATCCCAAAATGGAGTAAACATTTTCCCATATTGACCTTTAAAATCCTTAGGTAAATCTCGTTCGACATCTTCCTTCGTCACTTCTTGTGGGACAAAATTATCCCCAATTGGATGCGGCTGAGTAGGAGATGTTTTTTGCCTTTTATCCTGGGGAACAGGTTTTTCTTCGATCCCAATGAGCGGCTTTCCATTGGTTCGGTCTAAAATATAGAGCCATCCTGTTTTTCCAGCTTGGACAATCCCTTTGCGCATTTTTCCATTCATTTTTACATCAAAAAGAACGACCGGGTTAGCCGGGTCTAAGTCCCAAATATCATGGTGTACTTCTTGGAAGTGCCATTTATATTCACCCGTATTGGCATCAAGCGCCAGAATCGAGTTGGCGAATAAATTATCGCCTGCCCTCTTGCTTCCATCAAGGTCAGGTGAGGTATTCCCACTGGAAAAATAAATAAACCCTAATTCTGGATCAATAGCTGGAGTCTGCCAAACCGGTGCTCCGCCTGTTAACCAGTTCTTACTATCCTTTGGCCATGTTTCACTTCCTTTAGCACCTGGTGCAGGCAGTGTATAGGTTCTCCAGATTTGTCTGCCCATTTCTGAATCATAAGCGGCCACATACCCGCGAATTCCATATTCACCGCCAGCGATCCCCGTATAGACTTTACCATCATAATAGAGGGGGGCACTTGTTATGGTATAGCCTTTTTCCCAATCATCCACTCTCGTTTCCCAAACAACCTTACCGTTTTTTTGATCTAAAGCGATCAATCTTGCATCTAATAATCCAACATAGACTTTACCATCTCCTAATGCAACACCACGGCTCGTCCACCCGCAGCAGACCGTATTGAGACCTTCGGCAAGCTGTGGTCGATATTCCCAAATGATTTTCCCGGTTTTTACATCAATAGCTTGGACATGATCAGCCCCAGTAATGCTGAACATCACGCCATCATAAACCAGTGGAGTTGACTCACCAGAATATTTAAATTCAGATCCAGAGCCTAAACTCGTCACCCATTCTACTTTTAAATTCTTTACGTTAGAAGAAGTAATCTTATTAATCGGAGAATAGCGGCTATTGTGAATATCTCCACCATTTGTCACCCAATTCCCAGATGGAGGAGTGGTTAACTCCTTCGAATCAAATTTAGGAGCGGCCTTCGCTTTATAATCCATATGCTGATAAGAATGATTATCTGTATTAGTCAATTCATCCTTAGGATTATTATCATCGGGGCCCTGCACGCTATCCTCGCCCTTGTTTTCCTTCTTTTGTTTTTCTGAAGCAGTTTCCTTTTTCTTTGAATCTTGATTTGTATTACAACCGCCAAGAATCAGAGCAAATATCGTTAAAATAATCCAAAGAGACCTTTTCACTATTCGACACTCCTTTCGATACTTTTACAGTAATTTGCCCAAATTGGAATAAATTAATCTAAGAAAGGAAAGGGTTCCGAGACATGTATTTTTTGGTAAAAAAATGCTTATCAACCGTTTTGAAGATTTTATCAACCGGAACAGGAGCGTTATCAACCGAAATCCACCATTTATCAACCGGTTTCCAACAGTTATCAACTTTTAGCTTAAATTCAGATGAAAAAGCGGCCGATTCCTATAAAGGAGTCTAGCCGCTTTGTTTTTTACACTAAATTCTTCTCTCACTTATCTTCAACAAATGCAATAAACAAAAATTCAAAAGATAGGAAGAAAAGTAAAAAGGTATGGAATAATAAACATGCCACCCTTTGTAAACATAAACATGGAGTTTGGCTGAGATTATTTCCAATCCCAAACTAAGTATAGTAAGAGTGATCAAAAAAAGAAGTTTCTTTAGGTTGGACTTATGAAAAAACCATTTATAATATATATAAACAACAATATAAGTGAATGGTCCATACACAAATAAGTATAAAACTAAGTCAAATAACTCGAATTTTTCTGTATCGAGTACATCGTAGAAATCCAGTGGTGGTCCGGCGAGAATATGGTCTACAGCTATTCCTAATGAAATATTCAATAAAAAAATAACCGTACTTGTGGAGTAATGAAATCGTTTAGGTAATAGGTTCACGAATACGATCATTAAGGGAACACCTAGTATAAGTAAGTAAATTTCATTTTCATCAAATTTACTTGGAATGGGCATTATGAATTCGACTCCTTCCTAATTCGTTTAAAAAATAGGCGAATGCTAGGGAGAGAAGCGTTATAGAACCTCCCATATAGCTCCATTTTAGAAAAGTCATATTCTTCAACTCAACGATGTGAAACATCTCGTTTAGGGTTTCAAAACGACTAAATAATAATATCCATAATAGAGATAAGGAGAATTTGATAGAGAGATTCCTACTAATTCCTTGTAAAAAGAAAAGAGAAAACGGCAGTAAAATAATCCGGTCCATGATGAGATGGATGAGACTATATTTGTTTTCTTTAATCGTAATCCACCCATGGTTCAGGGCAAGCACATCATAAAGGAGATTCGTGATAAAAAGGATAAAAAAATAATGCCCTAAAGACTGTACTATATCTTTTCTGCAAGCACGCAACCATAGAAAGATAAAGGCGACACAAATGATAATCTTCAAAAATAAGTACATACTTTACTCCTGCTACTTCCTCAAATATTTTGAAATAACCCTATAAGTATTTCCACAAGGATCTGAAAATAATCGTATTAGAGCAAAATCGGGCAGATTCCTACTAGAGGGATTTTTATACTATTTTCTGAAAATATCAAATGTATGCTATTATAATATTAATTTAGTAAATTTATCCTATTTAAGGATAATCCTATTAACAAATGACATTATAAAAAAGTTTTAATAGGAAGATAGGTGTTGAAATGAAAATCGTTATTGCCATTATTATATTTGCCCTTGTGGGGGTTTTGTATGAGCAACTTTCACGTCGCAATGTAAGAAAAAAGACGATTCCCGGTCTAATGATTGATATGGGAGGACGCCGTCTCCACGTTACTGATTCTGGGGGAGATGGGCCTACGGTGGTAATCATTCATGGTGCTGGTGATTCCTCTTATTCGTGGACACATATAAGAAATGAACTGTCAACATTTACTCGTGTCATTACGTTTGACCGACCTGGTATGGGATCGAGTGATCTAGGCCCGGACCCGACCCCAGATCATACTGTCAAAGAAATACACGATTTATTGGAAAAAATGGCGATTACGGGACCCTGCATACTTGTAGGCCACTCCTTAGGAGGGCTGATTTCCCGTCTCTATGCAATGGAATATCCAGAAAAAGTGTCTGGTTTAGTCTTTTTAGACTCAACTCACGAATTTCTTAAAGATGATGTTAAATTTAAACAAGGATTTGCTGCTCTGGGTGTCATGTTAAAAATACTGAGAATACTTTCTCCATTGGGAATTCCTCGCTTCTTTGGTAATGTATTAGGAATCCTTCCCATGTTTGGGAGTGAACAATCGTATTATCGTAAGCAAATTAGCTCCTCTGAATTTAAACAATGGAAAGAAATGGTTTATCAGGTTTTTGCAGGAAGAACAGCTGGTGCAGAGTTTAAAATGGCTCAAGCACATATTGAAGTGGCAGCATCAAGATTAAATACAAGTAAGGAAAATCCCCAATTTGGCGACCTACCCATTGCAGTGGTTAACAACCCAGGATTTGGCGGAAACTGGACAGAAATGCAGAAAGAGCTTGCTTCACGTTCAAAGAACCATTTTCACAAGACGAGTGACCGAAAAGGACATAGCTTGCAAATGCCACGTCCGGAGTATGTACTTGAGGCGATTCATTATGTCGTTAATCAAACAACAAAATAAGTAGTTGTATAACTGTTTGCAAATGACAACCAATTCTACAAGTATCACCATATTTAGAAAAATAGTTGTTTTCCTCTTGATAGGAAAACAACTATTTTTTTTGAAAATATTTACTTGAGAATCAAAATAGGTTTTCCCTTTTAGAAAATCCCATTCTCATTAGGAGAATTCACCGGAATAGCCATTCCAATGTCCCATGCTTCAACAATAAGGCCATTATGGAAACGGAAGATATGTACCAAAGCGGCTCCTGGATCATTTTGATTTTGCTTCACATGAGAGTGAACCCAAACAAATTCCCCATCTTCAATCGATCGTTTGATCTCAAAAGTCTTGTCAGGGTTTTGGGTAGCATTCTCCTCCATCGCTATCATAAGGGAATGTGCATCACCCTTGAAATAAGCATTATGATGGCGGAAATCTGGGCCGATGAACTTTTGGTAAGCTTCTCGAACTTCTCCTGACGCCACGAGTTTCAGAAACGATACGGCTTTTTCTTTCAGAGAAAGGGTCTCATTATCCCGTTCATTCATTGTAATCAACCTTTCTTGTTTAGATTTGTCTATGAAACGAATTCTTTGATTTGTCCTACTAATTTTATCCTAAATAGTAGTCTTTCTTCTAGTTACAATGATGTTCCTAAGGTTATTTAAAATATTCTCCAAAAAGTAATTATTTTACTTTATAAAGTAAAAAATCTATTTTATAATGTGCTTAGTTGGATAATTTTAGAAAAAAGGGATGATAAAAATGGCAACCACTCATTATCTTAATCCTGATTCACATACGTTACATGGTTTTTTCGATAGGGATCTTCGTCCGGCGTTAGAAATCAATTCTGGTGACTCCGTCATTTTTCAAACACTTGATTCCGCCTGGGCCATTGAAAAACGATTAGAACTAGGTGGTCCTAGAAAGAAATTCACAGGACTTGCCGAGGAAAGAGTGCACAATCAATTTGGACACTCTTTAGTAGGTCCCGTATGGATTAATGGAGCAAAGGCAGGCCAAACATTGGAAATTCAAATAAATGAAATCATACCTGGGGACTATGGCTGGGTTTCGGCAGGAGGCTTCCCAAGCTATTGGAATCAGAAGACAAATCTTCTGGATGTAGATGAAGTAACACTAGATTTTGATCTTGATAGAGAAAATCTAATAGCCAAAAGCAGGTTTGGGAAATTTGATTATCGCATTAAGATGCGTCCCTTTATGGGGATTATGGGGATGCCTCCGAATTTGCCAGGCAGGCATACGACGGTTGAACCGAGACCATGGGGTGGAAATCTCGACTGTAAAGAATTAATTGCTGGCAGTACGCTTTATTTGCCTATTCCAGTAGAGGGAGCACTTTTTTCAATAGGTGACGGTCATGCGGCCCAGGGTGATGGGGAGGTGTGCGGCCCAGCTTTAGAATGTGCAATGGAGAAGGTGGATGTAACGTTAACTGTTTCCGAAGATGTTTCCATAAAAATGCCGCGCGCTAAAACGCCAACAGGATGGTTAACGATGGGCATACACGAGGATTTAAACGAAGCCATGTGGATGGCTCTAAATGAAATGCTAGATTTAATGAGCGAATTGTACGGAATACCCAGGGCGGAAGCTTATGCCTATGCGTCAATGGTAGTGGACTTACGGATTACCCAAATTGTGAATGGAAATAAAGGAGTTCATGCTTTTATTGCTCATGATGCTTTGTGAAGTTTGCGTATGTTTGCCGATCGAGATATAGGACATAGGATCCGTTATTTTAATAAAAAGCCGTAATTTTTGGGTGTTATCGGACAGAGGTTCCGCTAATTCATTAAAATACGGTTTTTTTCAATGAAATTGGGCATATAATGGATCCTGTGTCCTTAAAGACTCGAAAAAAGGTAATTTTTGAACAAATAACGGATTCTGTGTCCGATAGGAATCAGCCACCATCCACCAGCCTTCCTTCACCGTATAAAAACCACTTCTTAAAACAGAATCTATTAAAAAAATTTCAACTAGGCTGGATAAGAGATTTATCCCTTTAACCTCCAAATCTTTTAAAAAAGATGATTGCCAAATTTTTCATCCAGTTGTATTCTTTAGACGCTCTATGTTTTTTAATACAAAAATAAGGAGTTAACAAAGATGAATATTAAACTAATCACAACCACCTACCATGATGACCAAAAAAACACCTATGAAGATACCAAAGATTTTTCCACTGACCAAGGGGTGGAGATGAAAGTTGTTAATCTATACCCAGAAATGGAATACCAAACATTTGATGGGTTTGGAGGAGCTATTACAGAAGCGGCAGGTTACACGTTTTCCTTGATGAGTGAGGAAAAGCAAAAACGAATCTTAGAGGCCTATTTTGGTCCTACTGGAAATCGATACAACCTCGTTCGAACTCACATCGATAGCAGTGATTTTTCGTTAGGGCAATACGCCGCTCTCGAAGATCCTGAGGATAGAGAGTTCAAAACCTTTACACTAGAACGAGATGAAAAATATATCATCCCTTTTTTAACACAAGCCAAGCAAACTGCAGTTCAACCATTAAGTGTCATGTTATCCCCCTGGTCCCCGCCTGCCTTTATGAAAACCAATGGTCAACGGACATTTGGCGGCTCATTAAAACCCGAATATCGTGAGTTTTGGGCCGATTACATTTGCCATTACATTAAACAGTATCGTGATAAAGAGTTCAACATCGATATGCTAACGATTCAAAACGAACCAAATGCCACTCAAACCTGGGATTCTTGTTTATATACAGCTGAGCAAGAAAAAGAATTTTTACGCGATTATTTATATCCAGCACTTGTAAAAAACAACTTAGAAGACATTGAGGTTAGCATTTGGGATCACAATAAAGAAAGAATGTTTGAACGGGCATGTACCATTATTGATGCTGAGACAGACAAGATGGTTGCAGGGGTTGCCTTCCATTGGTACACAGGTGAACATTTTGATGCGATCCGACTTGTTCGTGAAAAGTTTCCTGACAAGAAATTAATTTTTACAGAAGGTTGTGTGGAATATAGCCGGTTTAGCGAGGCAGGACAACTAGAAAATGCGCAAATGTATGCGTATGACATCATCGGTAATATCAATGCTGGCATGAATGCGTTTATCGACTGGAACATTCTTTTAAATAAAGAGGGTGGACCTAATCACGTAGGCAACTTCTGTGATGCTCCGATTATGTGTGATACAGATAACGATATAGTTCAAGAAAAGCTTTCCTACACGTACATCGGACATTTCAGTCGCTATATTGAGCCAGGAGCGAAACGAATCGCTTCAACCAAATATACAGATAAAATGAACGTAGTTGCGTTGAAAAATCCAAATGGTTCAATATGTGTGGTTATGTTGAACCGCTCTACTGAAGAAGTACCAGTTGCTTTACGTTTAGCTGGTCAAGTGACAGAGTTCGTGGTTCCAGCGGGGGCAATCGTAACAGGGCTTATTTAGGAAGTTTTATAGACACGAAGAAATGCTGCATCCCCACTTTTTAAAAAGTTGGGGATGCAGCATTTTTTTACATTAGTGATTCCATTCGAAAAACGGTCTTATCATTTGCCGAATGTAAACGATACCATTCCTGTGGTATCAATTCTTTGGCAAGATACTAGGAACCTAAAATTATGCACCCTTAAGCAAAATTTGATAGCTTATATTCTTCTTTATACTTTTTTAATATTAAGTTAAGAAATCACAGCTTAGGTGGTGAAACCATGGATGTCAAAGTTCAACCAACAGAATTACCAGCATCAGAAGCATTTATTGACACCAGTACAAAAAAGGAAAAAAGAAAAAGGTTGTTGAGGAAGCTAGCATCGCAGAAGTATTTGCAAGCCATGGCACTGCTCGGAGTCGTTTGGATGTTTATATTCAATTATATTCCGATGTATGGATTGATTATTGCTTTTAAGGAATACAGCATTATTAAACCAATATCAGAGGCCCCTTGGGTAGGGTTAATGCAATTTAAGGAATTTATTCAAGATGAAAATTTTTGGATTGTATTAAAAAATACACTGGGAATTAGTTTAATTAAATTGTTTATCGGTTTTCCCCTTCCAATCATATTTGCCTTAATGCTAAATGAATTAACCTCACTGAGGTTTAAGAAAGCAGTACAAACTATTTCTTATCTTCCTCACTTTTTATCTTGGGTCGTGTTAGGTGGAATCCTAACAACCTGGTTAGCGGATATTGGAATTATCAATGATATTTTAATGGGAATGGGTGTCATTGATGAAAGAACGAACTTCTTGGCAGAACCTGATAACTTTTGGTCTATTGTGATCCTTTCTGATATTTGGAAAGAGCTTGGATGGTCAGCCATTATTTATTTAGCAGCGATTGCTGGTGTATCAACGGAATTATATGAATCCGCTACCATTGATGGAGCAAATCGGCTACAAAAAATGTGGCATATTACGTTACCTTCGATTCGACCAACCATCACGATTCTATTTATCTTAGCTGTAAGTGGTGTACTTAATTCTAACTTCGACCAAATATTGATTCTTCGTAATGCTCTTAATGAAAGCGCTAGCAATGTTATCGATATTTATGTGTACCAATTGGGTATTCAAAATGCCAGATATTCCTATGCAACGGCAGTTGGGTTACTCAAAGCGGTCATTGCTTTCATCTTATTATTATCAGCGAACAAAATAGGTAAAAAAATCAATGGGTCATCATTGTTCTAGGGAGGTGAGGGGAGCATGTTTAAACTTTTTAAACTAAATAGAAGAACAAAGAGCGAGTATATTTTTGATAATATCAATGTTCTCATCATGATCCTGATATGCGCCATCACGATTTATCCTATCTGGTATGTGGTCGTGAATTCTCTAAATGATGGAATTGACGCAATGGGTGGTGGCATCTATTGGTGGCCGAGAGAATTTACCCTTGAAAACTATAAAGCTGTTTTTGCTAATCCGGGGATTCTTACTTCCTTTGGAGTCACCATCGCTAAAACAGTCATTGGAACCTTATCACATGTATTTTTTACGGCTATGGTTGCCTACGCGATATCAAGACGGGATTTATATGGAAGAAATATTTACATGGTCATCGGAATTATTACGATGTTCTTTAGTGGAGGATTAATTCCATATTTCTTACTTATTAGAGATTTAGGATTATTTGATAACTTTCTTGTGTATATCCTTCCAACCATGTTTAACTTTTTCCATTTAATCATTTTCGTTTCCTTTTTTAGAGAATTACCGACTTCACTTGAAGAGGCAGCAAAGATTGATGGAGCAAATGATTTCATGATTTTTATCAAAGTTATTATTCCATTATCAATGCCCGTTATCGCAACGATCGCTTTATTCCAAGGAGTCTACCAATGGAATGATTATTTTGCAGGGGTTATATTCGTAAACAATCCTGATTTACAACCGATTCAAACCTATTTATACAAAGTTGTGGCAGAGTCCAGTTCAAACCAAATGATGATGAATGCACCAGGTGGAATCACAACGAAAACAGTAACCTCACAATCTATTAAATTAGCCACAATGGTGGTAACGACACTACCAATCATGTTAGTTTATCCTTTCTTACAAAAATATTTTGTAAAAGGAATGCTGATTGGATCTGTAAAAGGTTGATTTATAATGATTCGTTTTAAATTTTCTTCTTGAGAAGAAATTTAAATAGTAAAAGAAAAAATATGCAATGGCCGTGTTATTTTATAATTAGTTACTAAATGATTTGAGAAAAAACTGAACAGGAATTTTTCATCATTGATCCTGTTCAGAGACTGAAAATAAAGTAATGATATAAAGATAACATGGCTAAAAAATGAGAGAGAGGGGTCTAGTATGAAAAAGAGTATGATGTCAAAAAGTTTTACTTTCATGCTTGTAATGGCACTATTTTTAGCTATGATGGCAGGATGTACTAGCAAGACAAATGAAACCGCTTCCGAGGATAAAGAAGAATCAAAAACACCTGTATCTGCGGATGAGCCTGGTTGGAAATTAGATACATCACCAATTACATTTGATTGGTATGTAAACTTTTCATGGTATACAGCAAAATGGGGAGATGATCTTGTCTCTAAATATGTAACAGATAAAACGGGTGTATCCGTTAACTTCATTTCTCCAGCAGGAAATGAAGCAGAAAAAATGAACACGATGATTGCCTCTGGTCAATTACCTGATTTCGTGACCATCGGTTGGTGGGAAGATGCAGTTAAGAAAATGATTGAGGGAGAACTAGTTCTTCCATTAAATGAACTAGCAGACAAGTACGATCCTTATTTCTTTAAGGTTACAGATGATTCAAAAATCGAATGGTATAAACAAGAAAACGGAAATACGTATGGTTATCCAAACGCGTCTTCATCACCAAAAGATTTTGACCGTTATAAGGACCTTAAACCATCTAACCAAACATTCTTAGTAAGAAAAGATATTTATGAAGCAATTGGAAGTCCTGATATGAGTACACCTGAAGGATTCTTAGGGGCACTTGAAGCAGCTAAGGAGAAATTCCCAGAAGTAAATGGTGCACCATTAATTCCATTCGGATTAAATGAATTTACAGATGTTGGGAACACTTCGCTTGAGGGTTATTTACAAAATTTCTTAGCGATTCCAATGGAAAAAGACGGAAAGGTTTATGACCGTTCTCAAGATCCAGAATATTTAGCTTGGTTAAAAACGTTTAGAAATGCAAACGACAAAGGTTTATTAGCAAAAGATATTTTTATTGATAAGCGTCCACAAATGGAAGAAAAAATTGCCCAAGGTAGATACTTTGCGATGTTATATCAACGCAGTGATTTAGCTGCTCAGCAACAAGCATTATATGCAAAAGATCCTAATTCCATTTACATGGCAGTTGATGGACCAGCAAACTCAAACGGTGATGCACCAACTCTTGCAGGAGACGGCATTGCTGGATGGACCGTTACGTTAATTTCTAAAGACGTGAAAGATAAGGAAAGAGCGATTCGCTTCTTAAGTTACCTAATTAGTGAAGAAGGACAAAAAGACCTTTACTTAGGTAAAGAAGGCGAAACTTACGATGTAGTAGATGGTAAGCCTCAATTTAAATCAGAAGTACTAGACCTATTAAACAAGGACCGTGCAGCTTTTGATCAACAATATGGAGCTTCTTATAAATATTGGATGTTAATGGATACAAATATGAACCTTGAATGGGCTCCACCTGCAGCTGAACCTTTCAAACAAATGGAAGATTGGACAAAAGGTAAAACAGTTAGCTTTGCAGCCTTTGACGGTATCAGTCCTACCGGAACATCTGCAGAAGGTGTGGCAGCAAGTAAAATTGCACAAGAATGGGGTAAAACATTACCTAAATTATTACTTGCCAAATCAGATAAAGAATTTGATAAGTTATATGAAGGTTTCTTAAAGAAACGTGATTCATACGGTTATGACAAAGTTGAAAAATATCAACAAGATATGTATGAAATTAACTTAAAGAAGCTTGGTAACTAATACCGTCATTTCAGAGACTATCCTAAAATTTATTTTAGGGTAGTCTCTATTAGTCGTTTTATGACCATTTTGTTAATAGGCTATTATTTATAAATGTAAAAAACTATAATGATAACATAGTAGAAAGATAGTAGAAAGGTAGGTGAGCGATGATGGGGACATTCATAAAAAAGCTCAGTAAACTAGTACAGACAGCTAACATGATGGTAAGTAAATTATCGTTACAAAATAAGCTAGTGGGCTTATACGTTCTCATTATTTTAATCCCCATTATGGCTTTTACCCTCATCTATACTAGACAAATATTTGATAGTGTCTTAAAAGATATTAAAAATAAAAATGAATATTTATTAGAAATCGAAAAAATTCATATTATGAATAATATTGAATCAATGCGTAGAACAGCCCAAATGGTTGTAGCAGATCGCCAGTTTATCGATTTCGTTAGAACTCGTAATGAAACGAATATTAGCGAATTAATCGATTTTAAGATGAATGAATTTCCTGATGTTACAAAGCTTCAAGTAAATAACCCCACAATCGAATATATTCACCTCTATACCTCTAATCCTTACGTAACGGAATTGTGGCCGATTTTATTCCGTGAAAATCGGATCGTAAACGAACCATGGCGACAAGAAGTCATTAAGCGAAATGGAAGAGAGCTCTGGTGGTTTGATCAGAATAACGATATTCTAGGACGTCTTGTGTCGAAGAATAGCTCAAAAGTGTCGGTGTTGCGAGAACTGGACTATCCAAAAGACGAGCATCTCGGCATTATTGAAATTAGTATGCTATTAAACAATTTTTTTCCGAAAATGTTTAGTTCCGTAAATGACGGAAGTTCAGAGTTAATCGTCTTTGACCCGTATATGAAAATCATTAGCAGTCCCTATAATACCTTTTTAGAAGATGAAAAAATAAATCTAAAAAAACTAAAAAAGGAATTTGAAAAAAATAAAGAACAAGTCCCCTTTCACTTTTTATTTAACGATCATGGTACGGTTTATATGATTGTGTCTACCTATCTTGATGGGCTGGATTCGTATATGTTAAATATCATCTCATTGGATGACGTATATAAAGAAACAAATAAAACGAGATATATTGTTTTTGCGGGTATTGTTTTATTAGTGGGTATCCTTTCGCTGCTCACTTTCTTTTTAACTTCGATTCTGTTCAAGAAAATGTTTCAGCTTATTGATTCGATGAAAAAGGTAGAAAAAGGTGATTTTTCCGTAGAAGTGGATATTAATGGTCATGGGGAAATTGGTCAACTGGCTACCCATTATCGGAATATGCTTAATAAGCTTAAAGGATTAATAGCAGATGCCGTCAATAAAGAAGCTGCAACAAAAGAAGCTGAATTAAAGGCTCTCAAAACACAAATTGATTCACACTTTCTTTATAATACGTTGGAAAATATTAAGATGATGGCAGAAATAGAGGGGAATTATTCGATATCGGATGCGGTGACTTCATTGGGAGAAATGATGCGCTATAACCTAAAATGGAAAAACGATGTTGTGAGTTGTAATGAGGAGATCGCACACATTCAAAATTATATAGAAATTATGAATTTACGATTGGATGGCTTATTATCCTTAGAAGTTGATATTCCACCTCAGCTTTTAGATCAAGAAATTCTAAAAATGTCCCTTCAACCAATCGTAGAAAATGCTGTTATTCATGGAGTAAGACCCAATATCCCTTTCCAGCCAGGGATCATTCTTGTAAAAGCCTATGTAGAAAGGGATACCATCTTTATCCAAATAATTGATAACGGTATTGGTATGTCAGAAGAAAAAATAAAAAAACTCAATGATAATATCAATCCTGAACTTGAAGTCCAAGAAAACATCAGAAAAACGGGAAATGGAATTGGTTTAAGAAACGTGAATGAAAGAATTCAATTACGATATGGGAAAGAATATGGTATGAGTTTCACGAGTGAAGAAACAAAGGGTACAATGGTAACCATTACTTTGCCACATAAAAACATCAAGGGGGCGAGTTAAATGTATAAGCTCTTGATCGTAGATGATGAAAAGAATATTCGCTTAGGGATACAAGCCATGATTAAAAGGCAATTTGAAAGTAAAGTTGAAGTCGAAACGGCAATGGATGGTCTTGAGGCGATTGAAAAAATAAAGGACGTAGATATCCTCATTACAGATATCAAAATGCCGAGGATGGATGGCATACAACTAATTGAACACATTCAACAATCCGATCAAAAAGCACCTGCTATGGTCATTTTAAGTGGCTATGATGACTTTGAATTTACAAAAGCCGCTATTAAAAATAAGGTGAAAGATTATTTACTTAAGCCTGTTAATCGAAATGAACTATATCATACGTTAACCAATATTTTAGAAGAATTAGAAAAAAATAATCAAGTAACCTATCAACATCTAGAAGAATATCGAACTAGTCAACTTAATTTCATTTTACTGAATCCAAATATTCAACCTGGAGTTATCGAATATTTAATTCAAAAAATGCAATTACCTCCATTTGAAAATGGTTATTATGTGGGAATATTTGATCATAAAAGGGAAATGGATGGGGAAGATTTACTAATTAGAATTAAACCATTCATTGCCCAATGCAATATTGAATCAGATTATCAAACGATTTGTTTTATCGATAGTAACGACCGTGTGGTAGTTATATCAGAGGAAAGTATTTTTAAGAGAATAAAGGATCACTTGAAAAAAGAAAAATATATTACTTTTTCCACTGGAGTTAGTAAACACCACAGACACATAAGAGATTTTAAAGAAGCCTATAATGAAGCAGACTATGCTCTTAAATATCATTTTCTTTTCCCAAGAAATCAACTTTTTTCATTTCAAGCTGCGGAATACAAACCGGAATCTATGGAAATTCCAATTGATCTGATTAAAAAGATTGCGAATATGCTAGGTACAGAAAGAGATAAAGAATTAAAATCTACGTTATTAAAAGTACTTGATTATGAAAAAATATCCGGTTCTCCAATAGAATATATGGAGTCACTGAATCAGTCGCTCAATCAACTTGTTTTTGAATGTTTCTTCTCAAAGCTGGGGGATGAGTCTGTTGAAATTTTTAAGATGCTTAATAAAGTAGAAAATATGTATAACTTTGATAACTTCAACGAATATTTTCAAGCTGTAGAAGACTTACTGATGAGATTGCACGAATATAACAAACAAATAAAATTAGTGTATTCAGAGCAAAAATACCTGGAACAGGCAGTTTGTTTTATAAAAGAAAATTATTATAAAGATTTGAATCTTGCCGTGGTGTCTAATCATATTTCTCTCAATTACTCTTATTTCAGTCATATGTTTAAGGAATATACGGGGCAAAACTTTGTGGATTACTTGAAAAAAATTCGGATTGAAGAGGCAAAAATCCTTTTAAGACAACCAGAATATAAAGTATTTGAAGTAAGTGAAATGGTTGGGTACAAAAATCCAAAGCAATTTACAAGAGTTTTTCGAGAAATCGAAGGCATCTCACCAACTGAATATCGGGAACATGTGTAAAGATGAGCTTTTTTGAGAAGCTCATTTTTTTTTATAGGAAAGAAAGTATAACTTTTTGGGACTTTGAAAATTGTCTAGCTCCAGCGCCTAGCCCCTCGAGGTCAAATAACCTCTAGCGTAAGAAGTCAAAGTTCAGACTTCTTACGCTAGAGAACATTTGCTTGTCGGGGCTAATCAAGGCGCTTCCGCTTTTCGTTTCTAAAATATTGAGCCCTTTTTCAAAATTATCTATCTCAAGAAGTTTTCTTTTCAAAGGTAAAATGAATTATAAAGTCATGTTTGTAGGAGGATGGTTGGCTTGGAGAAAGAAAACTCAAAAATGATTGCGCTTTCAAACGAAGGAGACACCGATGATCAAAAGTGGAAGCTAGTTTGGGAAGATGTTTTTAACACTCCAGAGATTGACACAACGAAATGGAACTTTGTGGATGGAGGCTGGGGATTTGGAAATGAGGAGTGGCAATATTATACTAACCGAACTAAAAATGCCCGAATCGAAAACCATCAACTCGTGATGGAAGCCCATAAGGAAACGTACAAAGAGCGATTCTATACTTCTGCCAAGCTTACGACAAAGGGGAAGGCAGATTGGAAGTATGGTCGTTTTTCCATTCGTGCCAAGCTTCCTGAAGGCCAGGGGATTTGGCCAGCTATTTGGATGATGCCAACAGATATGGAAGCTTATTCTGGCTGGCCCGCCTGTGGGGAAATCGACATTATGGAATTGGTTGGACATAAACCTGAGACTGTGCATGGCACACTTCATTATGGTGTACCTCACACATATACAGGTAAAAGCTTTACACTTCCAGATAAGAAATTTTCGGATGACTTTCATGTATTCACTTTAGACTGGGAACCAAATGAGTTCAAATGGTATGTAGACGATGTTCTATATGCCAAGCAAACAGAATGGTTTAGCAAAAATATAAATGATGGGTCTAAACATCCTTACCCAGCTCCATTTAATCGGGAGTTTTATCTGCAATTGAACCTGGCAGTAGGCGGAAAATGGCCAGGATATCCTGATGAATCCACCACTTTTCCACAAAAGATGATGATTGATTATATTCGTGTCTATCAAAGATTGGAAGATTAATAGATATAAAAAATTATTCATTGTTGGTTTTTGTTTAGGTATGAGAATTAATAGGCGGAGAAATTCCGGCTAATGTATATAGTGGAAGCTATAGAAGCAGATATAAGCGGAGAAATTCCGTTTAAGTGTTCTAAAAACGACGGAAATCCAAAGGTTTGGATAGGATAAACGGAAAAACTTCCCTTATTTTTAAGGAAATATGGATATTTCCCAAAATAAACGGAATTTTTCCGTTTATTTTTCAAACACATTGAAATCAACATTCAGTAATAACACAGCCAAAATAATAAATACAAAGGAGGGAAAGGTTTGAGGAAAACATTAGCCATTTTAATGAGTACTTTACTGGTTTTACCAGGGACAAATTTTGCGGCTTCAAGCAGTGGGGATGAAAATGAGGTAACTCCAAAGGGAAAGTCTAACAAATCAGAATGGTCACTTGTATGGTCAGATGAATTTAACGGTAATGAAATTGACCGCAGTAAATGGACATATGATATTGGGAACTGGATTGTAGACGGTGAAGGAAACGGCATTACTCCTGGATGGGGAAATAACGAAAAAGAATATTACACAGATTCAAAAGAAAATGCCTTCATCCGAGACGGAAATCTTGTTATAAAAGCAAAAAAAGAACAGAAATCAGATGCATTCGGAACATATGATTATACCTCTGCCAAACTTAAATCAAAAGGTTTATTTAGTAAAAAATATGGCCGATACGAAATAAAAGCAAAGCTTCCTGTTGGAAAAGGACTATGGCCAGCAATATGGATGCTTCCGGAAGCGGACAAATATGGGGCTTGGGCTGCATCAGGTGAAATAGACATTGTCGAGGCATGGGGCAGTAGACCTCATACAGTAGCGGGGACGATTCATTATGGTGAAGGTTGGCCGAATAATAAATATTCAGGTAAAGAATATGAACTTCCAGAACAAAGAGGGATCGATAAATGGCATACATACGTCTTGGAATGGGAGCCGGGAGAGCTTCGTTGGTATGTAGATGGAGAGTTATATCAAACACAAAACAATTGGTATTCAAAAGGGAAGGATACAGCAGCTAAATATGCTTTTCCAGCACCATTTGATCAGGAATTCTATCTTGTTATGAATCTAGCAGTTGGGGGCTGGTTTGATGGCGACCCTGATGAAACAACACTTTTTCCAAAAGAAATGTCCATTGATTATGTCCGCGTTTATGACTTAAAGAAGAGAGACTATCAAGAACCGATTGAACCTGTTGCAGAGCCGATTGTCTTACCTGAGGGTGCCAAGCAGCCATTGGAAGATGGCAATTTGATCTATGACAATCGTTATCTTGAAAACATTACAGTGGTCGACGGTCCAGAGATCGATTTACATCCAACCTACTGGAATTTTGTTCATCTGCCTGAATTTGGTGGCAGTGGAGCCTTAAGTGTGGAACCGCTGAATGAAACCAATTTCGCTAAAACGACTATCACCAATCCAGGCTCTCAGTTGTATTCCTTACAGCTAATACAGAACCTTTCTCTTGGAAATGGTGGAAAATATAAAGTTAGTTTTGATGCTAAGTCAAATGGTTCAAGAAATATGATGGTAAAAGTCGGTGCAGGTGCATCGAGAGGTTGGGTGAAATACTCGAATGAGGAAACCTATAAACTGACCGATCAAATCCAATCCTATGAATTTACCTTTGATATGCTCAATGAAACGGATATTCAATCGAGACTAGAATTTAACCTTGGAGGAAATGGTTCCAATCCTGTTTGGATTGGGAATGTTCGAGTCGAGGATATTACGGGATTGCCAGAAGACTATAACGCTTCTAAACAGCCTTTAGCTGATGGAAACCATGTGTATAATGGAACATTTGATCAAGGAGATATGAGTAGATTTAATTATTGGAATTTCGAAGTAGAAGAAGCTACCGCGTTTGCATCTGTTAATGAGGAATCAAGAGAATTGCAGGTTGCTATACAAAATGGGGGTAGTCATCCATCCAATATAAAAGTAAATCAAAAAGGATTGTATCTTGTAAAAGGCAATGACTATAAAGCTACATTTAAAGCAAGAGCTACCGAACCGAGAACGATAGAAGTTGATTTTAAGAGTGAGGATGGTAATACAAGCTATTCAAGTCCGCAAGTGATAGAGCTTACTACAAATATGGAAGAAAAAACGGTAAGCTTTACAATGCCTAAAGAGATAACGGATCCGAATGGTCAGATTGTTTTTAATCTTGGTGGAAATGATGCAGATGTTTATTTAGATGATATCGTGCTAATCAAAACAAGTGACAAACCTGACTATGGAAATATTGATCTTTTTCCATTAAAAAATGGCGATTTTGAAGATGGATTTACTTCATGGAGTCAATACGTTCACTATGATGCCAATGCAGCCATTACTTTGGAAAATGGTGAGGCAAAAGCAGCCATCGGAAGTGAGGGAGATGAAACGTGGAGTGTGATCCTCCAACAGGAAAACATGTCACTTGCAAAAGGGGTCAATTATGAGGTTTCCTTTGAAGCGCGATCGACAAAACCAAGGGATATCGAGCTTTCTATTGAAAATGCCCAGTATATAAGATTTTTAAGTGAGACAATAGCACTCACAGAACAAAATCAGAGTTACCAATTTACGTTTAAAATGCCAACGGATGACCTTGCTGCCCTTAAATTCTTAATGGGGAAATCTTCTCAATCTCCAGTTGGTGCACATGATATCATGATCGATCATGTTGTAGTTAAGGTAAAGGATGCTGGCGAACCTGAGGTTGAATTATCTACCCCGGGAATTGATAATGGTACCTTCGATCAAGGCACTGAAGGCTGGTCCTCCTGGTGGGGTGACCAATGGAGTGGATATGCAGAAGGAACGATATCAGCCGAGTCAGGTGAGTTAAAGGTAGCTATTAAGCAAGTAGGATATGCCTCGTATTCACCTCAGATTTTTCAGAAGGATTTACTTTTTGAAAAAGGCAGCAGATATACCGTCACATTTGATGCTCGAGCCGAAGCTCCAAGAAAAATGAACGTAAATATTGGAAAAGAACTAAGCAATGATCCTTGGTTTATTCCATATGCGGCTACACAAACTTTTGACTTAACCAATGAAATGAAAACATATAGCTTTACCTTTGATATGTTAGAAGAATCGTATGATGATGGGAAATTGGTCTTTGAATTAGGCAATATAGTAGATGGAAATGCTGCAACCAATGTTTACTTAGATAACATCGTCATTCAAAAAAATTAACGATAAAAAGGGGGCAGAAAAGGAAGGAGAATCTGCCCTCTTTTTCATAATAGTAGGAGGTTTTAATATTGTCATATCAACCAAATACACAACGATATGAATCGATGAAGTATCATCGCTGTGGAAGATCAGGAATAAAATTACCGGCCATTTCCCTTGGTCTTTGGCATAATTTTGGCGGGGTGGATACTTTTGAAAATGGGCGCTCCCTTATTCGTACTGCTTTTGACTTAGGAATTACCCATTTCGACCTCGCTAATAATTACGGCCCACCGCCAGGGTCTGCTGAAGAAAATTTTGGTGCAATTTTAAAGAAAGATTTTACCGGTTATCGTGATGAAATGATCATCTCGACCAAAGCTGGATATGGGATGTGGTCAGGACCTTATGGGGATTGGGGATCGAGAAAATATCTTGTATCTAGTCTTGATCAAAGTCTGTCTCGTATGGGATTAGATTATGTTGATATTTTTTACCACCATAGACCAGACACTGAAACTCCGTTAGAAGAGACGATGATGGCGCTCGATCATGTCGTTAGGCAAGGAAAGGCTTTGTATGTGGGTATATCTAATTATGGTGTGGAAGAGACAGAACGCGCGATTTCCATTTTAAATCAGCTGGGTACACCACTGCTGATCCACCAACCAGCTTATTCGATGTTTAACCGTTGGGTTGAAAATGGACTTACCTCACTTCTTGAGGATCATGGAGTTGGTAGCATTGCCTTCGTACCATTGGCACAAGGTTTGCTTACTAACAGGTACCTAAATGGTGTTCCAAGCGATTCAAGAGCCTTAAAGCCAAATAGCTTTTTGAATAAAAACGACGTGACAGAAGATGTCATTCTTAAAGTGAAGAAGTTGAATGTTATAGCAGGTGATCGTGGCCAATCCCTTGCACAAATGGCTCTAGCTTGGGTGTTACGAGAGGGAAGAATTACTTCAGCTCTTATAGGAGCAAGTAAAGTCAGCCAAATTAAAGAAAACGTTGAGGCTCTAAATAATCTAACATTCAGTGAGGATGAGTTGACCGCTATTGATGAAATTTTGAATTCATAGCGATGGCGTTAAATAGTTTGATAAAAATGGACACGAATAAAAGAATAGTAGATAGATAATGGGGTGCAAAAAGGATGGAACAGACAGAATTAGATCAACTATTATCGAAAATGACGTTAGATGAAAAAATCGATCAATTGCTTCAATTAACAGGAGAATTTTTTGAAAGTGAGGATGTTGTTACAGGTCCTACAAGTTATTTAGGACTGACACAAGAAACCGTTGACCTGACAGGCTCAAGCTTAAATGTCGTTGGAGCAAAAAAGTTAAATCACATTCAGAAACAGTATCTGGAAAAAAATAGTCACAAAATTCCCTTACTGTTTATGGCGGATATTATTAATGGTTATAAAACAGTATTCCCGATTCCATTGGCACAAGGGTGTACGTTTAATCCTGAATTAGTGGAAAAAAGTGCAGCTGTTGCTGCGAAGGAATCAAGTGCTTCTGGGCTTCATGTTACTTTTTCACCCATGGTCGATTTAGTAAGAGACCCGCGTTGGGGAAGGGTAATGGAATCAACGGGGGAAGATACTTATTTGAATGGCGTGTTGGGAAGAGCCATGGTTAGAGGCTATCAAGGTGAATCATTGTTAGAGAGCGGCACTATCGCTTCTTGTGTCAAACACTTTGCAGCATACGGAGCCCCTGCTGGCGGAAGAGATTATAATACCGTCGATCTCTCAGAGCGAACATTAAGAGAGGACTATTTGCCAGCATATAAAGAGACGATCGACGAAGGCTGTGAGTTAGTCATGACGGCATTTAATACGGTCGATGGCATTCCCGCGACAGCAAACAAAACACTCATGAATGATATTCTTCGAGGAGAATGGGGCTTTGACGGTGTATTAATTTCCGACTATGCCGCTATTGCTGAGCTCATGACCCACGGTGTTGCAGACGATGAAAAGGAAGCAGCACGTTTAGCAATCGAAGCTGGTGTCGATATTGACATGATGACCTCCATTTACGTTAAAAATTTAAAGAGATTAGTAGAAGAAGGCGTTATTCCTGAAAAATTGATTAATGATTCTACTATGAGAGTGTTACAACTGAAAAATAAATTAGGTTTGTTCGAAAATCCTTATCGAGATGCGAGTGAGGAGCTTGAGAAGGAATTATTACTTTGTGACGATCATCGTTGTCTATCAAGAGAAATCGCTGGGGAATCCATTGTCTTACTGAAAAATGATGGTGTCCTGCCATTGCAAAAACAAAATCAGAAGCTCGCTTTTATAGGACCGTATGTCGATAATACTTCACTTAGTGGGCTATGGTCGATTCATAGTGACAAGGAAACGGTTGTGACGGTTAAGCAAGCGGTTTTGGATAAGATTGGTGAGGCTGATGTAAGCTTTGCAAAGGGATGCGAGATTCTAAATCCTGGTGTATTAATTGGAGGATTTGGTGGAGAGCCGACAGTTGGTCCAAACGACTCGGTCGCGGCCCAAGAGGATTTAAAAGAAGCGCTTCAGCTAGCGGAGAAAGCAGATGTGGTTGTTTTAGCATTAGGTGAGCATGTGGTTCAAAGTGGGGAAGGTGGAAGCCGTGCCGAGATTACCCTACCTGAGATTCAGCTTGATTTATTGCGGAAAATTCATGCCGTTAATCATAAGATTATCGTCGTCCTCTTTAATGGTAGACCGCTTGATTTAAGGGAAGTACATGAAAAGGCAAGTGCGGTTGTGGAAGCCTGGTTCCCAGGAACAGAAGGTGGCCATGCTGTCGCAGATGTTTTATTTAATGATGTAAATCCTTCTGGAAAACTATCCATGAGTTTTCCATATTCCGTTGGACAAATTCCGATTCATTACAATATGTTTAATACCGGCCGACCATTCAAAAAAGGGAATGAGGGAAATCGATTTGCTTCAAGATACACCGATATCCCAAATGAAGCATTTTATCCATTTGGATTCGGGCTATCTTATACTAGCTTCGAATACTTTGGTTTAACGCTAGATAAAGCTTCTATGTCATCAGAAGAAGTTTTGACTGCTTCGGTTACTGTGAAGAATACGGGAGCATATACCGGTAAAGAAACGGTGCAATTGTATATTCAAGATTTAGTAGGAAGTGTAGTAAGACCACTTAAAGAACTGAAGGGTTTTAAAAAGATTAGTTTAGAACCAGGTGAAGCTCAAACAGTCACCTTTGAAATCACCGAAGAAATGTTAAAATTTTATACCGCCAGTAAGAAATGGGAAAGTGAAGCTGGAAAGTTTAAAGTGTTTATTGGTCCTGACAGTTGTATAGAGGACTTTGTGGAATTTACCTTAGTTAAATAACCCTGTGGTTGCTTAATTTTGCTGAATTGTAGCTGCACTCAAAAAAGCTTGGATTAACTGTAATCCAAGCTTTTGAATTTATGAGGAATTTTTTTAAGACGAGGTTCAAGGTTCAAGTAACTTGGTTAATGGTCGCTTTTTTATAGGACACAGAATCCGCTATTCCCTCAAAAAAGCCAAAATTTACAGCATTATAGGACAGAGGATCCGTTATTTAACATAAATAATAGGAAATGTCTGCTTTTTATAGTAATAACGGAACGTGAGTCCTATCCCCCCTCCAAAATAGCGGATTTGTCACACATAACGGAACGAGAGTCCTATAAAGTAAGACATCGAAGACATCGAAGATACAAATTGAAAAAATAGATACAAAAAGCAGGGCACTATTAAGAACCTGCTTTAAAAATGCTTTTACATAAACTACTTCCTGGTTTCCTTTCGAATCACAGGTGCGACTTCTGTTGCCAACCGCTCAATGTTTTCGGCAACCTTTTTGAAAGGCATACCGCCTATGTCCATCTGCGCCATAAAGCGTTGGTGGCCAAACAGCTCGTATTGGCGCATGATTTTTTCAATGATCTGTTGAGAGCTACCAACAAAAAGAGCTGTTTCTTTTCCAGATAACTGTTCAAAATCAGCTCTTGAAAAAGTGGTATTTTTTCCATACCGACGATTGAGGTGAAGCCAATAATTGGAATGATATGGGTAAAATTCGTCTATGGCCAGCTCATTTGTTTTTGAAATATAAGCGTGCCCAGTAACGGCGACCTTCATGCTATCTAGAGGATGACCAGTTTGAGCAGCTGTTATTCGATATAGGTCAACCATAGGCTTATAAAGGTTAGGCTCTCCGCCCAGAATTACGATGGCTAAGCCGGTACCTATTCTACCTGCTCGTTCTGCACTTTCCAAAGTGCCACCCACACCTACCCAGATTGGAATTTTTTGTTGAACAGGTCGTGGTGCAATTTCAGCATCCTTCAATGAAGAACGATAGCAACCATCCCAGGTAACGATTTTCTTCGCGTTTAGATGAAGTAAAAGTTCCAGGTGTTCTACAAACAATTCGTCATAATTCTTAGTATCATACCCGAAAAGGGGAAAGGACTCTAAAAAAGCTCCACGCCCCGCCATGATTTCTGCACGCCCATTTGACAAAAGATCAAGTGTTGCGAAATCCTCGAATAAACGTACTGGGTCTATCGTGTTTAAGACGGTTGTAGCACTGGTCAACTTAATTTGCTTTGTGACTTGTGAAATAGCTGACAACACGACTGCTGGTGAGGACACTGCGTAATCTAAACGATGATGTTCTCCTACCCCGAAGACATCCAGTCCTGCTTCATCCGCCATTTTGGCTGCTTGAATGATTTCTTCTATTCGCTGTTTTGCGCTGATGGTTTTTCCTGTATGTGGATCCGGGTATAAATCCGCTAATGTATAAATTCCAATTTCCATACCATTTTGGCGTTCCTCCTCCAAATTCATCTCCTCCACAAATAGATTTTGTTTCATACTATTCAATAATTTTAAAAAGGTATTAATAATATAGTAATCAATCATACATACGTGAAAGCCGCCATTTTTTATAAATGGTCATGAAGAAACAATGGTTCCTGTTTTTTCTTCTATTCCTCTTAAAAACACTTCTTGAAAGTGGTAAACTATTACTTTGACAATGATAGTAATCTAATCGGTTGTTCAAAAACACATAATATTGGCGATACTATGAACGATATGTTGAATATATATGGCTGTGATAAAAGGGGATAGATAAAATGGATATGAATAATAACGATATTTTGATTCGATTAAGATATGCACTAAATCTAAAAGATGCCGAAATGATCGAGATTTTTAAACTTGGAGACTACAAAGTCACATTAGAAGAAGTGCAAAAGATGCTCATCAAATCAAAGGACAGCGATCATCAAGCAGCTTTAGATGAAGATGAGGAAAATTATATAAAGTGTAATCCTTTCATGTTAGAGTCCTTTTTAAATGGCCTAATTATTTTTAAAAGAGGAAAACAAGAACCTAAACCTGGACAACCAGAAAAACCTGAAATGACATTAAAGGATAACAGACATGTGAACAATGTATTGCTGAAAAAAGTCAAAATAGCACTATCGTTAACCAGTGAGGACATGCTAGATATCTTGAAACTCGCAGGTGTTACAGTAACAAAAGGGGAACTCGGTGCCATTCTTCGAAAAGAAGGTCATCCGAAATATGTTGTATGTGGAGATAAATACGCGAGAAATTTCTTAAAGGGGCTAGCGATGAAATACCGCGGTATAGCCTAGGGAAGAGGCTTCTTATAAAAAAAAATTTGGTCACCAATGCGATTGGAAAAGCATGGTGACTTTTTTTGTTATGAAAACCACCCTAGACAGATGTTGAGACTTTTAGATAATGTTTTCCCTCCCATAAGGTGTATCATAGATTAACAACCAATTTTAAAAAGGAATGGAGGAAAACAAGTGAATTATCTAATAGTAGGCGCCAGCAGAGGACTAGGTGATGCCTTCGTAAAAGGGCTGCCGGAAAAAGGTGACCATGTTTGGATGGTATCAAGAAATCAACCAGATAGTATAAACATTCAAGATGGTGTTCTTCGGACATGGATTGAGGCCGATTTATCGTTGAAATCTTCCATCCAACATATTGCAGAAGCTTTAAAAAATGAGCCAATCGATGTTCTTATCTATAATGCAGGGATTTGGGAAAAAGAAGGTTGGCAAAGTCATTATGATTTTGAAAAGGATGATCCAGAGGATATTGTAAACATCCTCCATGTCAACACAACCGCAGCAATCCTGTGTACTCAGAAACTATTACCAAATCTAAAAAAATCTAAAAATGCTAAGGTATTTTTAATAGGATCTACAGATGGTATCGAAAATAACGGAAGCAAGCAGTTATCGTATGTCGCTTCTAAATTTGGAATTCGTGGCATTGCCAGTGCCTTACGTGAAAATCTAAGGAACTATGAGATAGGTGTAACTTGTATAAATCCAGGCAGTATCGCAACGGGTATACCATTTGAAAAAGGAGTAGAAAAGGCTTTAGAACACTATAATGGAAGGTGTATTCCTGTTCAGGATATTGTTTCATTAGTAAAAGCCATTACCCTTCTTTCCAAAGCTTCCTGTGTAAAAGAAATCAATATGCCGGCAATGATGGATATGAATGTTTAAAGTTTTCATGCTAGAAGATGAAGAAAGAAAATGGTATACTTCGCATAGAAAAATCACTAAAGATTTGCACTAGGAGGCTCACTATAGATGACTAAACAAGTAATTGTCTATTCCGCAAAAGGCTGTACAGATTGTACGAAGGTGAAAGATATGCTTACAGAAGAAGGAATTCCGTTTGAGGTTAGAGACATATTAGCCAATCCGGAATATCAAGAAGAAGTTGAAAAGTTCGGCTTTATGGGAATCCCGGTAACAGCAGTAGGTGACCAAGCGGTAAAAGGATTTAATCCTGCTGAACTGGATAAGCTAATAGAATTAGCAAAGACGAACTAATTCCATGAAAAGTGTGATTATACAGGCATTTACCTGTAAATCACACTTTATTTATTAGCAGAGGCTTCTCAAAAAACCGTTTATCAACCGCTTTTGAAGATTTATCAACCGCAAATGGATATTTATCAACCGCAATCCACCATTTATCAACTGAATTTCAAGTTTATCAACTTCCCCAAAAAAAACGGAAAAAAAGAGCCAGGCACCACAGGAGAAAATTTTCAAAAGTGGTGTCTGGCACTTTATTTAGTTACAAACTTTCCTTTAGTTTTTCAATTTTTTCTATTGGGATTTTTACATATTTGGCAACAAACTCTATCGGGTGTCCGTCTCTTAGAAGCTCGATAGCAACTTGCTCTTGACCTTCTTCTCTAAAAATCTTTTCCCATTCACTTAAAGTAGGTGGTAGATTTTTTCGATCTAAATGCCACATTTGGCTAACCTCCTTGGATAAGATAATCTCATTTCTTAATTTCTGTGATAATTCTTGTGGAAGTTGTAGTAAATAATCAATGAAGTAAACTAGCGTAGATATGTAAACACGTTGTTCTTGTTGAGGAATGTTATTTTTTTGCAAGACTAATCGGATTAATTTGTGTTTAAATCTGTATCTTTTTTCAACATCGTTCTTTGCTTCGTTAGCATATTTTCCAGCTAAAACGGCAATTGCGAAAGGATTTCTAGATTGTAATAGTTCATCCTCAGAATGATCGATAAATTTATAGATATTATATCGGTATGTTAATACTGTACCATGAGATGAGCGTTGATATACATTAGGGCGGAAATGTTTAGATTCATCCGTTAAAAGGGCAATAGCAACAATATCACGTTCGTACTTATCGAAAATACGATAATAATATCGAAACATTCTTCTTGAGAAATCTTGGTCACGGCCACCTTGTACCTCAATATGGATAAGGATCCATTTCTCATCACCGTTCTTTAGAAAAACCTTCACGATTTGATCCGCTACTTGTTTTCCTTTCTTTTCTTGAATAAGCTCTTGAAAAAGTTCTTGTTGTAAAAACTCAGGTTCTTTGAGGAAATCTATGTCCTCATAGAGATCAGTTGCAAAAAACATGACAAACTCTTCAAAAAGCTCTTGAATAAGTTTTTTCCAAAGTCCATCATAATCTATACTATTATACTCCCTTGGCTTCTCCAAAACCAACATCTTCATCACCACATCCTTATGTGTACTATTCAACTTATTATACCATTATAGGAACATTTGTTCTATTTTATTTTGTTAATATTGGCAGTTTTTTTAATTTAGAAGAAAAGGGGCACAATATATGTAGGTCCTTTTATTTAAAAAAACTTGAATTAGAAATTAATTCTAATAATCTCCTTTTATCCCCTACAGACGAGTAAGATGATTTAGAAATAAACTAGGTCGACTCTATAAAAAAGTGTCATTTCTGCAAAAAGACTTTTGTCTAATTGTTAAATGACACTATTTTAATTTGAGATCCTTCTTCCAAATTCGTTTATCAACCGCTTTTGAAGATTTATCAACCGAAACGGGAGATTTATCAACCGCAATCCACCACTTATCAACCGAATTACAGGTTTATCAACTTCCCAGCCAAAAAACACCTAAAAAAAGTGCCAGACACTGCTGCCTGGCACTTACAATCTATCTATCAAGAATTCAACGCACTATCCACTTCATCTACTAAAAACTTATATCCAAATTGATCCTGATACTTCTCTTTTACATGTTGCAACGCTTCCCGGTAAGCATAATCAAAAGCTTCCTCTCCCGTTAGCTTTACATTAGGTTCGACCCCAGTTCCTTCCCAGTTTGTGTTTGTGATGGGGTTGATGGCTCTTCCGGTTGGTATGAAGACATGGTAATGATTGCTAAGCTGTCTTACTCCGCCTGGATGTGCACCGCCGCCTGTTACTTCTCCAACGATGGTTGCTCTTTTTAGATTTTTAAGATTGTAAGTGAATTCTTCTGCTGCGGAGAAGGTATAGTTGCTTGTTAAAACGTAAACGGGTTTGTTGCCATATTTTTTTCCTGGTACATAAGGCAGCGTCCAAGATTGATGAAAAGAATCATCCGGACGATAATAAAAATTATTTAAATGCGTTTCATCGTCAAAAAGGTAGCTTGAAATAAGAGCGATCATGCCAGGGCTTCCACCGCCGTTTTTACGCAAATCAAAAATAAGCGCTTCAGTGTTGGTAATAAAGTTCATGGCGTTAATGGCTGTTTCGCCACCTACCTGTGGATCCTCAAAACCTCTAAGATCGATATAGCCGATATTTCCACTTAATCGTTCTACCTTATGAAAACCATAATTATTTGTTTTTGCTTTTCGTTGATATTCCGCAAAATATTCTTCCTCACTCTTTTCAGCCTCAGCAGAAGTCAGCTCAGGGTTAAATCTCACTCTTATATGCTTATCTAAGGTGACACTTTGTAAATCCTTCGTTAAAGCAGCTGCAAAGTCAGTTGAATCTTCCAATCTATCATATTCGCCCTTTTGTAACTTATTAATTAATAAGTCACTCACTTCAATGGCTTTCTCTGGAAAAATATAATCACTATTCATATGCTCTACAATTTTGTGAATGATTTCTTTTTGGATTTCCTTCGTTACTAATTGGTTTTGAGCTATCATGTAAAACACTCCTTTAAATGGTTTTATAGTGTAATAGTTCTTTTTCATCTAATGAATTGATTTTTCGAAGACTTGGCAGGAAGAAGGCCATGGATGAAGTAAAAATCATCAATATTCCAATCAACGTAAAAAGCACCGGAATTCCCCACCATTCTGCTATTGCCCCACCGCTTACCGCTCCTAGAGGAGTCGCGATGGTAGTCAGGAGAATTCGAACGCTGAACACTCTTGCTAGTAAATGTCCTGGAACATTTTTTTGATAAAGAGTGGTGTTGTTCACGGTCATCACTGGCATACAAAATCCAGAAACAATGATGCATAGAGCCGCAAGAGTGAAGGAGGGTACCCAACCGAGTGTCATTGAAAATAATCCGTCCACGATGACAGAACCAAGTATAACTGTGCGTAGATGTTTAGGATTGGTTTTTTTAAAACCAACCCATAATGTTCCTAAAATCATGCCTAGCCCTAACGATGATTCAAAAAGTCCGAATTGAAAGGTTGAACCGCCAATAACTTCTGTGATATAGGGCAGGAACATCGGAAAGAAGGCACCTTTACAAAAATTAAGAATCACTAGCAATAAGGCTAACCATAATAAAAACGTATGCTCTTTGTAGATGGAAGTGCCCTCTTTAAATCGGGTTGCCCAGCTTTCTTGCTCCCTTTTTTGAGAATGGGAGGAAGATGTAGCAAATAGTAGTAGAGTTCCTGCCATACTCAATAAACAGACTAAACTTATCAAAATCACTTTTACCCCAAACGAATAGAGCAGTACTCCGCTTAAGGCAGGTCCTACTAGCATCATCAGTTGACCTGTGCTATCCATGATAGAGTTTCCTTTTAAAAGTCTTTCTTTTGGCAAAAGTTGCGAGATATAGGCCAAACAAGATGGTTGGTACAAGGGGACGGTTAATCCCGTAATCCCTAACACGACCACCAGATGCCATATTTCAAGCTTCCCTAAGGAATACATAAGTAAAGGGAATAGGAATACAATGGCCCCTGACCATTCCGAAAAAATCATCACTTTTTTTCGGTCCCATTTATCTAAATAGGGACCAAACCATAATAAGCTTGTTGACCTGGATACAAAAAAGACAACCATAATACTGCCCATCGCCAACTTAGAACCAGTCATATCATAGACAAGAAATGCAATGGAAAAGGCTGAAAATGTGTTCCCTAAGCTCGATATAGCATGACCTAGCCAAACGATAAAAAAGGAACGATTTTTTAATAAGTCAAGCATATCAACCCTCCTTTTGTTAGGGTTCAAAAATTTTTGAACTTGAAATTAGTTCTATTATATTTTATATTCAGAATAAGTCAATTATTTTTTTCCAAATAAAGGGGATTGTAACCGTTATGACCTATCAAACAGAAATCGATTTTCATCCTCTCTACGAATTAGCCTTGAGTATGATGGTTTTTACTCATAAAAAATCTAATTATGATCTAGATAGACAGTGGTTTGAAACGATGGAATCAAAAGTAAGCTCCTCTTTTAAGGAAAAGATTCAGAATGAGGAACAGCTGGAATATTTAGGTTATGTCATGATCTTGATGTGGAAGTGTCCGAATAAGAATTCTTTATCGGAGTTTTTAGAGTGGTTTCATCAATCTTCCGTGGGAGAAATGTATGAAATGCTATACCCTTATTTTGGGGAAGAGCACCCGAAGGATCTCGTAGCTTTTCGTGAGTTCTATACGGAAATACTAACTAGTTGGAATGAAGCTTACTCAATGGATGATGAGATCATTAAGATGTTAGCCGATCGGGTACCTATTTTAAAAGAAGAGGCAAAAACCATGGATCCAATCGATTTCGTTGAAAGATGCACAAATGGTATTCGCGTATATCCGATGGAGGATTTGCATCATGTCATATTAGTGCCCGCTTATCATGTGGCACCTCTCAATCAATTCCATGATCTGAAACATACCTTATTTGTCCATATTGCCGTTGATCCTCCAAGCGAGAGTGCTACCATTCCATCTATTAGTTTTATGCGAAAAACGAAAGCACTAGCGGACGCGAAACGATTACGAATATTACAATATCTATCAACCTCGGAGCCGAAAACCTTTACGGAGATTGGTAAAGAGATGAAGCTTTCCAAAAGTAATCTTCACTATCATTTAACTTTGTTGCGAACAGCCGGACTAGTTCGGATAACCAACTATAAATTTAAAGAACCGGACAAGTACGAAACTCGTCCACTAGGATTTTCCGCACTTAAAGAGGACATTGAAAGCTATGTTTTTGAAAATAGAGTAAAGTTTTAAAAGGTGCTAATAATCGCCCCATACCTAAACCGTTTCGGGCCTGGTTGACTATTTTCGATTGTTGTTCAAGGTGAGTTTTGTCCATCACCGAGTAGATGATGGACATTTGAGTAAAAAGAAGAAACGTTTTGTCCATCACCGAGTAGATGATGGACATTTAGAGTAAAAAGGAGAATCGTTTTGTCCATCACCGAATTAATGATGGACATTTAGAGTAAAAAGGAGAATCGTTTTGTCCATCACTGAGTTAATGATGGACATTTAGAGTAAGAAGGAGAATCGTTTTGTCCATCACCGAGTTGATGATGGACATTTAGAGTAAAAAGGAGAATCGTTTTGTCCATCACCGAATTAATGATGGACATTTAGAGTAAAAAGGAGAATCGTTTTGTCCATCACTGAGTTAATGATGGACATTTAGAGTAAAAAGGAGAATCGTTTTGTCCATCACCGAGTTGATGATGGACATTTAGAGTAAGAAGGAGAATCGTTTTGTCCATCATCGAGTTAATGATGGACATTTTGAGTAAGAAGGAAAGTAGAATTGTCCATCATTGTCTTTTGGTATTTTTTAAAAGCAAAAAATTACAGATGGGTTTAATAGAATATTATTTACACCCTTCATTAAATATTGAAATTTCAGTTGTTCGGCGAAAAATTGCCCCATAAACAGGGGAATTTTTCAAAATGTCGTATTTATAAGTAACACATCACAGAGGAGTAATAATATGAACACGATTTTTGAAAGCTTTCCCGTACTTGAAACAGAGCGTTTTTATCTGCGAAAAATTGAATTATCGGATGCGGACGATCTATTTCACTATTTTTCAAAGGATGAAGTGACAAAATACTATAATCTTGATACATTTACTTCCATTGAACAAGCTGAGGATTTAATCCAGCGGTTTGAACAAAGATTTCAAGAACAGAAGGCGATTCGTTGGGGGATTGCCCTTAAAGAAACCAATCAGTTAATCGGCTCCTGTGGCTATCATAAATTGGAGCCGGAGCATTTTAAGGCGGAAATTGGTTATGAGATAACGCCCGAACATTGGAGAAAGGGTGTTATGACCGAGGTTCTACAAACTATTCTTCCCTTTGGTTTTGAAAAAATGGGACTCAACCGTATTGAGGCCATTTATAATCCTGAAAATGAAGCCTCTCGCAAGGTTCTAGCTAAACTAGGATTTAAAGATGAAGGGATTTTATATCAACGATACTTTGAAAAAGGGAAATTCGTGGATTCGGCAGTAGCAGCGTTATTGAAAAAATGAAACAAGGGGGCGGTTCTCGTGCTTCAAATGAAGCATAAGAACCGCCCCTTTGCTTTCAAGCAGGACAGCTGTCCCCTTCTCTTATCCTTTCAGAAGCTCGATAAACTCATCCAGCTTCTCGACAGACGTGAGGTTTTCATTGCATTTTATACTATCCTGGCAAATGTAGTTGCCTCTTCTTGTATAGGTGCCTTGGACAGCGCCTTTTGTTTCGGACATAAACAGACCAACTTGAGCATGTCGACTGCAAAGGGTGCATATCCCTTTTTTACTTGCTGGGGTAAAGGAGCCTTCAAGGCCGACGAACCCTTTTGGCTGCAAGGCAATGATGTACTTTTTGTTTGTACCTTTATCATTCCAGCCGAGGTAGGTTACTTCTTTTAGGTCTATCTCATCTAGTGAAGGCAGCTTAAGCTTCTTTGCTTTCGGAAAAAGCTTTTTTAAAGTCTGCTCTGTCACCATCTGAAAAGGAATGACATAAGGTTTTAAGGCAGATAAATATTCTTCTGCTTTTGCATGATCCTCCACCTCGATAATCCGGTCTACCAGCAGTTTTTGATCCTCGTTTATAGAATGAAAGAGATTCAGTACCTTATCATATACTGTTGATTTTAGTGCGTTCAGCACCTTCTTGTCGTTCACGCTTGCATATCCATTTATGAGATGTTTCGTTTGGTTTTTAATAAATTGATACTGATCTACTCTTAAAAATGGTTCCATGATGACCATCCCACCCTTCGTACTCTATTACTATAAACGTTCATTTGGCATCGGAAAAGGTCGAAATTCATTCTAATCAAACTCGACATAAAAAAGCACTGAAAGAATCAGTGCTTTGCATAAACAATTTTTTTAATCGTTTCAGTGGAAAGGAAGTATTCGTCAGCTAAGTATGCAATCGTTCTTCCTTGTTTAAAGGCAGTCCTAATAGAGGAATTTCGATTTTCAAAAAACCGTCTGCTCCCGGATTTGGCTCCCCATTTACGAGTGGGGTCAGATTTGGGGATATAGATGGTTTCTCCCTGGACATATTTTTGTATTTCCATAATTAATTCTTCTGGTAAAACGGCATTCGCTTTCAAGTATTTCATCATTGCCAGCCCCTTATTTATTTTTTTAGCAAATAAGGTGCAAAGCCGATTATCAAAATTGGCGATTCAATGAATCAAGATTAAACCCCATGCAAAGGATCGCCTTTCCAATAACAGGCTTTGCATGAGTGAATGAAGACTTAGGCAATAGGAATTGATATGCCATTTGATAGCCCCCTTTATTTTTCGAAAATTTTCGTTCCCCATCATTATAAAATAACCGTTCAGATTGAGGCAAGGGGCGATTTTAGTGCTCTAAAAAATGGATCACAAGAACCTTCCCAATTCTCTACCCCCATAAAAAGGAGTGACGTTTCGAATAGGTATTTTTGCATATTATTTTTTAAAATTCTTTTATCGTACTCAAGGGGTGGGTTCATTTGAAGGAATATGTTGTGAGTTACACATTAGAAAATGAAATAAAACAAGAGCGTTTTGTAAAAGAGAAAGATGTGAATAAACAAGAAGTGATCCAAGAGGTATTAGCAAAAATTCTTGATCAAAATTCCTTTATCGCTAAAAGTGAACAAGGAGATTACTGGATTAATACTTCTTCGATTCGTTACGTACGTGTATTATAAAAAACTTACTTTTGCATCATGTATCTTCAACATAGGAGAGAACATTTATGTCAGAACCATATCGTTATCGTGAGGAACGAAAGCAAGCGGAAAGAGAAAAGAAGCAGAGAAGTAAAAGAGGACCTAAGAAAGGTTCTCTTATTCGAAAGCTTTTACTTGCCTGTTTGGTGCTTGGGCTCATGTTAATGGTGGCCGGAGCCCTTACATTTGCCAATATGATTAAGGATGCCCCACCGCTGAATGCTTCCAATCTAGTAGATCCACTTTCTACTAAGTTTTATGATAAAGACGGAAATTTCCTCTATGAATATGGGAAGGAAAAACGAACCAAAATCAGTTATGAGCAGGTTCCTAAAAATTTGGAAAATGCCTTTATTGCCACAGAGGATTCTCATTTTTATGAGCATCATGGAATTGATATGAAACGAACTGCTAAGGCTATTTTTGTGAATGTGACGGGGGACTTTGGATCACAGGGAGGAAGTACGATTACCCAGCAGGTCATCAAAAACTCTTTTTTAACACCAAAGAAAACCTTAAAAAGGAAGGTGCAGGAATGGTACCTTGCCTATAAATTAGAGCAAAAGTATTCGAAGCAAGAGATTTTGATGATGTATTTGAACAAAATCTATCTTGGTAACCGTTCTTATGGTATAGCAGCTGCTGCCAAGAATTATTACGGACTGGATGTCGAGCATTTAGATCAATTAACTTTGCCAGAGGCTGCATTGATTGCGGGCTTACCGCAAAGTCCAAATAACTATGATCCTACCAATCCGGAAAATGTCAAATCTGCTACGAAAAGGCGTAATCTTGTTTTGTCCTTCATGCAAAAAAGAGGATATATTAGCGAGAAACAAATGCAGGAGGCCATGCAGGTTCCGGTTACCAAAGGAATAGTTGCTAAAAGTAAACTGGGGATGCCTTATGAAGCGTTTCTTGACGCCGCTGTAAAAGAGGTCGAAGGAAAACTGAAGAATGTAGATATCAGTACGGATGGGTTATCGATTTACACGACGATTGATCCGAAAACACAGGAATATGCGGATAAGATGCTTCAGACGAATCAATTAATCAACTATCCTAACGAACGTTTCCAGGGTGCTTTTGTCTTTTTAGATACCAAAACGGGTGAAATACGGGCAATCGGAAGTGGCCGAAATGATTATCAAGCCTCATTCCGTGGATACAATTTCGCGGTTAATTTAAAACGTCAGCCTGGGTCCACTTTCAAACCGATTTTGGACTATGGACCTGCAATAGAATATTTAAAATGGTCTACCCATCACCAGTTGAACGACAAACCGACTACCTATTCCACTGGCCAATCGATTTCCAACTGGGACCAAAGGTACCATGGGATGTTATCGATACGTACAGCGCTTCAATGGTCTTATAACATTCCCGCCCTTTTGACCCTTAGGGAAGTCGGGATGGATAAGGCGCAAAACTTTGCCCAACAGTTAGGCATCCATTTTAAAAATAATCAAATCTATGAATCGTATTCGATTGGGAGTAACACGGTAAATCCGATTGAGATGGCTGGAGCGTACAGTGCATTTGGAAACAATGGTGTATATAATCAACCGCATTTTGTTCAAAAAGTGGTTTTTCCAAATAATAAGGAAGTTAGCTTTATACCGAAGCCAAAACGGGTCATGCAGGAGCATACAGCTTACATGATTACCGACATGTTACGGAATGTCCTTGACGCAGGGACGGGAAAAACGGCCAATGTCTCAGGTCTAGATATTGCCGGAAAAACGGGTACCACCAATTTTGATGGAAAAACCCGCGCCAAATATGGCTATCCCGAAAAAGTAACCAATGATAGCTGGATGATCGGTTATACTCCGCAATACACCATGTCCGTTTGGACGGGATATTCAGAGAATGGACCTGGAAACTATATGGAGGGAGACACCACCAAAATCGCTCAGCTCATGTTTAAACAAATGATGCAGGCATTCGGAACGGAAAAAGCAAGTTTCAAGCAGCCAAGCGATGTGTACCGAGTGGGAGTGGACCTGTATATTAAAGGATCACCGGATACTCCGCCAAAACCAAAACCAGTGATCAAACAGTCACATGGGAAGGGAAAAGGAAAGTGGAAAGAGAAGGGACCTAAAAAAGGAAAGAAGAAGAAGCATTAAAAGTGCAAACAAGGCACCGTTCGTGGATGTTTTTATCCGCAAACGGTGCCTTATTTTTTGGGGGGAATGGTGATGCTCTCTAATGGACAAACTAGCGATCAAAAGGTGGAAGCTTTCTAATGGACAAAGCTGCTCCAAATCATAAAGCAAATGTCCAATAGAAGGTGTCTAATGGACAAAGCTGCTCCAAATCATAAAGCAAATGTCCAATAGAAGGTGTCTAATGGACAAAACAAGTGGTCCGGAGGTAGAACTTGTCCATTAGAAGAGCTCTAATGGACAAACCGAGCCACCCAAAGTTATAAGCTGTCCAATAGCACTCCAGTCCATGGTTTAAAAATCCAAACCTTAAAGGAAATAAAAAAAGATTAATAGAAAATGTTTTGATAAGTACAGGTTGGACATATATTAATAGATAAACATAAATAAAACTTTCATGTACTGGTTGGATTTCATATAAAGGAATTGGTAACATAAGCATAAACGAAGAATTTTGAGCAGAGGATGATAGTATGAATCCTGAATCCATTAAAAACGCTGATGCATGCTATCAGTTGGCAGAGCAAAGGGCTGCAGAATATTTTCAAACACTATACAATCAGGTCCAAAAAAAGGTCTATATATCTACCTTAACCAAAGATTTTCAATCTTGGAAACACAACCATATTCGCCATCCGCTATTATCTATTTTTTTAAAAGGAAAATCACAACCTCTCTCAAAGGGATATCATCATTATATCCAATGGTTAGATTATACAGGTAAATTGGACGGTTACCTCAACCGAAGCATCTCCTATCTTTTTATGCGCGACTTGGGAAAAGCTTTAGATGAACCTGAGACTCGGAAAAAAGTTCGCCGTATGGTGGACCATTTAAAGAATCACCTGACTTCCAAAAACAAAGAAGAAGAATTCAACCTGGCCTGGATGTATCGCTGGGCCCAGAGGGAAGGGATCGAGTCGACCATCATTTGGTTGATAAACAAACTAAGAACCGTATCCACCCATATTCCAGAAGGGATGGACGCGGAGCATGCTCAGCGAAAGCTCATTAAAATCATCGCTGGAGTCCTTATGCATGTGATGGATGAAATGGATGAGGGGATTTCACCTAAACAACGCTCTCAAAAACTGGATGAGGCGATTAGACTAGGGTATTCCTATGGCCTAACCTATCCCTTTATAGACGATCTTCTTGATGCAAACGTCTTATCTGCAAGCGAGAAGGAAAGATATTCAGATTTAATTCGTACTACGCTTACAACAGGATCTGTACCGCGATTAGGCGATTGGACCGGCCCTAACAAGAATTTAATCAGCTATATTCATTCTGAACTTCGCGAAGCCTATCAATATATTAAATCCCATCAAAGACCTGAGACGCTTCCCATATTTTTCGATCAGTCTTATATATTTTTTCATTCGCAGGAAGTGGACCGCACAAAGGATTTATCGAATCATCATTACACGAATGAAGAGCTTTACATACCGATTATTTTAAAATCATCGTCCTCACGATTAATCGTACGTTCTGTCTTAAGTGCCAATGAGGATGAAGGCTTTGACAATCGAACCTTCTTCTACGGCATCTACAACCAGCTGGCTGATGATTTTGCGGATATGTTTGATGATTTAGAGGAAGGTGCTGTCACGCCTTATACCTACTATCTGAAATATCACCGCACGCGCAAGGATTTAATTAATCCCTTTGAATTATATTGGACGGTTATCTCCAACTTGATTCACAACGTTTATCACTCTGACCCTACGACATGTGAAGTGATTTTAGACCGAGCCATCAACGGTCTTAAGCGCTTTAAAGAACGAATAGGAAAAGAAAAATATAATGAAGTCATGCAGTTGTTTGCTTCTGGAAATCCGACCTTTAACCGACTTGTTCAACAGCTGGTCAGTAAAGCCGATGATGTGGATTTCTTTGATAAACTGTTACGGGACCACATTATTACGAATCTAAAAAATGATAGGAAAGAGCAACAAGAATTTATAGATACAATTGAAACCGTCCGAACAGAAATAAATAGTACGCTTCGTATTCCTAAAACGGAGTTAGATGAACCAATTACGGATGCGGGAAACTACAGTCTCGAAGGTGATGGCAAACGGTTACGGCCAATCGTGGCCTGGTTTATGGGTGTTAAAGAATATGGATTAAATCAATCTGCGATTTTGCCGCTTTTAAAATCATTGGAATATATGCATACGGCATCCTTAATCTTTGATGATTTGCCGTCCCAGGACAATGCATCCATCCGCAGAGGACGCAAAACCGTGCATCAAGTTTATAATATGGCCATAGCAGAATTAACGGGTCTTTTTCTGACACAAAAGGCTATTGAGGAACAAACCTCTCTTGAACAGTTTGATTCAAAAACCGTTCTCCAATTAATCCAATATTCTGCTAGAATGACAGGTTTGATGTGTATGGGGCAGGCGATGGACCTCAATTCCAAAGGAAAAAAATTGACCTTGGAAGAGTTAAATACGATGTGCTTTTATAAAACAGGAATGGCATTCGAAGCTTCTCTGATCATGCCAGCCATTCTTGCCCAAGCTAAAGAGTCCGAGATGAACGTTTTGAAAAAATTTGCCCATCACGCTGGGATTGCGTTTCAGATTAAAGATGACCTTTTAGATGTAGAGGGGAATTTGAGTTTACTAGGAAAACCAACAGGGAAGGATGCTGAAAACAATAATTCCACGTTTGTTTCCGTGTTAGGTAAAGAAGGAGCTAAAAAAGAAATGTGGGATCATTATTGCCTTGCGGTTGAAGCATTGCAAGAACTCCCCCGCAATATCAGCTTTCTTAAGCATCTATTAAATTATATGGTGAGTCGTGAACGTTAGGAGTTAGGGGGCCGGTTCTTGTGCATCAAAAAAATGATGCATGAGAATCGGTTCTTTGTTTCTTAATAGTGAAAATACTATTTTGGTAAATTTTTATTATTTTTAAAATAAAAGTATTTAAATGGTGAAAACAGTTGAATTTAAAGGGATTATGAAAATGTAAGCCCTTTCATAAAACTATTGTAATATATCCGAATTTTCACTATAATATAACATAATAGATTTAAAGTCATCAGCTTTGGATCATCGTGAAGGAAACAACGTTTATGAGATATGAAAAAGTGGGGGAGAAAACTTCTATGAAAAATTTGCTCAAAAAATGGAATCAAATCAGCTTGGTCAAACAAATCATTATTGGTCTCATTATGGGTATTGCCTTAGCTGTATTCGTACCAACAGTAGCAAAACCATTAGTCATTTTTGGTTCTTTATTTGTCGGAGCTCTTAAAGCTATAGCACCTGTTTTGGTACTCTTCTTGGTTATGTCAGCCATCGCTAAACACAAAAGCGGTCATCAAACCAATATGAAGTCAATTGTCTTTTTGTATCTTTTAGGGACTTTTTTAGCTGGATTAATCGCCGTTATTGTTAGTTTTATTTTCCCTGTAAGCTTAACTCTTACAGAGGGTGCTCAGGATCTAACTGCTCCTGGTGGTGTTGTAGAGGTTCTTAAAGCATTACTTCTAAATGTTGTGGATAACCCAGCAAAAGCCATCTTCAATGCAAATTATATTGGTATCTTAGCTTGGGCGATACTTCTTGGGTTAGCTTTAAAAAATTCGTCCGATACAACGAAAACAGTCATTTCTAATTTTTCAGATGCCATCTCTAAAATGGTTACTTGGGTGATCAAGTTTGCTCCACTTGGAATTATGGGTCTAGTCATCGATTCGATTACGACAAATGGAGTTGAATCATTACTAAGCTACGGAAAACTACTGGTTGTCTTGATTGGCTGTATGCTATTTGTAGCCTTTGTTGTCAATCCACTTATTGTGTTTGTCGCTATTCGCCAAAATCCATATCCGCTTGTGTTTAAAGCTGTTAAGGAAAGTGGTATTACCGCATTCTTTACACGTAGCTCAGCAGCAAACATTCCTGTAAATATGAAATTATGTGAAAATCTAGGTTTAGATAAAGATTCTTATTCCGTATCGATTCCGTTAGGGGCGACCATTAATATGGCTGGTGCGGCGGTAACGATTTCCGTTTTAACACTAGCGGCTGTTCATACATTAGGCATTCATGTAGATCTACCTACAGCTATTCTTCTTAGCTTAGTATCAGCCATTAGTGCTTGCGGTGCTTCAGGGGTTGCAGGCGGTTCGTTATTACTAATTCCTCTAGCAACAAGCTTATTCGGTATTCCAAATGATATCGCGATGCAGGTGGTCGGAGTAGGTTTTATCATCGGTGTTCTACAAGATTCCTTTGAAACAGCACTTAACTCCTCAACGGACGTTGTTTTCACAGCAACAGCTGAGTATAGAAAGAATCTGAAAGAAGGCAAAAAAATTAATTTTAACAAAACAGCATAAAGAATAAGCCCCCAATGAGTTCAAAGGGGGCTTTATTGTGCATTTTTTTAAAAGGACTTTACTGCTGGCGGGATATATTGATGAAACCTGTCCAGCAATTCCGTTGGTTCGCTTTCCATGATCACCATCGATCTGAATTTTTCCTGGATAAATAGCTGATCTACCATATGCTCAAATAGATTTTTCAAGGGACTGTAGTAGTCATTAATATTGAGCAGCCCACATGGTTTCTGATGCAATCCAATTTGGGCCCAAGTCAATACTTCGAAGAATTCCTCTAGGGTACCCGTTCCACCTGGCAGGGCTACAAAGCCGTCGGCTAGTTCTGCCATCTTTGCTTTTCGTTCATGCATCGTTTCCACCGTATGTAGCTCCGTTAGACCCTTATGGGAAATTTCCTTCGCTTCTAAAAATTGAGGAATAACCCCAATAACTTTTCCGCCTTCGTTTAAAACAGCGTCAGCAACAGCCCCCATAATTCCAACCCTGGACCCTCCGTACACCAAGGTGATATGGCGTTTCGCTAACTCTTTTCCAAACCGAATCGCTTCCGTTGTATAGGCTTCCGATGCACCTGGACTTGAACCGCAGAAAACCGCTAAACTTTTCATGACATTCCCTCCAATACTGTAACTAATTCTAGTATAACGAGCTATTGAAAAAACGGAAGGTTGGGATAGATAAAATTCAACTAGAAAATAATTATTAAAAACTGCGAAATAGTGCGCATTTTGGAGAAATAGGCAGAATTCCTACGAAAATGATAATAAATTGGCTGAAAATAAAATAATCTGAATATTTACAATATACAGATAAGTGTTTAATATAAGAATACGCCACACAACTTCAAGCATCTTACCATAAAGAAAGGGATGTTTCCAATGATAAAAGGATAGGCGAACTTACTACATACAGTAAGTGGTAAATTGAAAAATAGAAGAGGGAGGGTAGAAGATCGTATAAACATTCTTCAAGAAGGAGGTACGTAGAAAGGGTAGAAAAGTGAAAATAGCTGCAAAGAAAGCGAGGGAACTGTATAAACATCCTGTAGGGAGTAAATCCATAGAAAGTGAGGTATCAATCAAAAAAAAGAATAGTTTTATAGAGAAAGGTGACATGAGTATAAGGAAAATACAAATTGAAAGTGTGAATGGCCAAATAAAAACAAAGAAATTAGATGAAAGAAAAGGAAAACTGAAATGAATATTGATATATAAAAGGTCTTATCCTTCCAACTTGGGAATGATAAGACCTTTTGTAATTAGTATTAGGCTTTTTATCATTCAAAATACGGTTTATCAACCGAATTTTTAAATTTATCAACCGGAAACAAGAATTTATCAACCGCATTCCGCATTTATCAACTGCAATCCACTACTTATCAACTTCCCAACAAACCACAATCCTAAAACTTTTTAACATGCTATTGCTCCGATCCAAACGTTCATAATAAAATGAATGTATGGAATTTATTGGAGACAATAACCTAGGAAAGGAGCAAACCAACATGTTTTTTAATAAAGGCAGCAGTTGATATTGATCCGTTCTACCGAGGCCACCTCCTCCAATTGACTTGATGAATTTTAAAAATCACAGTCAATGATAGGAGGATCATTATGAACAAATTAAAAGTTAATCTAACCTTAATCTATGGGATTACCATTTTTCAGTCGTTGATATTTGCGTACGTGATTGAACGAGTGTTTGCAGAATTACGAGGACTTACCGTTCTTGATATGCAGTATCTCCTAATTCTTTATTCCGTATTTAGTATTGTTTTTGAAATTCCAGCTGGTGTCCTAGCGGATATTTGGAAAAAGAAATACACGCTGGCTCTTGGATTAGCCATTTGCTTTTTTGAGTTCTTTGTAAGTATCTTTTCGCATAGTTTTCCCATGTTTGGTTTAGCGTATTTTGCAGCTGCATTAGGTGGTTCATTAAGGTCTGGAACCTTGGAATCCTTTTTATATCAAACGTTAAAAGAAGAAAATAAAGAAAATTCCTATGTACAGATTAGTGGACGGTTAAAGTTTGTAAAATACACTGTTTCAGGAATCGCCGCGATTATCGGAGGTTTTGTTGCCGACCGTTTCGGCTATGAAATGAACTATTGGCTATCCTTATTTGGGTACCCTATTGCCATTGTCTTGATTCTAAACCTGCATGAACAAAAAATCGGTATATCAGCTGCCAAAAAGGTAGAATGGACTTCCATGCTCCCCCTTTTAAAAACGGGGTTGGAACTGAGCTGGAAAAATCCCCAATTAAAAAATGTATTGTTTGTTAGCGCCATCATTGGGGCTGTCTTATATAGCCAGCTTCATGAAATGAGTATGTTAGTCTATCCCGATCAAGGAATCAGCGTTAAATATTTTGGCTTAATTAGCTTAGGTATCACGGTCATTTCAGCGTTTTCGGGATTTTTTGCTGAAAAAATAAAAGAAATGCTTAAAAAGCCATTCTTCTATATTTTGATATTCCTAATTCCAGGTTTATCCATTATCCTATTTGGAACCGTTTTGGAATGGTGGGGCGTTTTGTTTCTGATGATTGCTATCGGAATATTAGAAGCCTTAACAGTTGTCTATACTGGATTCATCCTGGATGAATCTCCAGATGAATTGAGGGTGACTATTAGTTCCGTCTCATCCTTTTTCAATAATGTGGTCAGTATCGTTGTTGGTCTGCTTTTTGGATACTATTCCAAATTGTTTTCAATTCACGTTAGCTTTCAAATGCTAGGAATCATACTCTTGATCTTAATCCTAGTTCAATCAATTGTTTATTTGAAAAAAAGAATAATGATACGAAGCTAAGTAGGAATCAGAAGAGATGGGGAAAACCATCTCTTTTTTATCAGTAACTACATAAAATAAATCGAAAGAGAGTTGTTTTAGAATGGATACTCAAATTACAACGAAATTTAAAATTCTCAAGTCTAAGAATGAAGTGTTTGAAGCCATTGTGGACCCTAAAAAAATGGCAAACTATTGGTTCTCATCAGGAACTGATAGAGTGGAGCAAGGTAAGACGATTACTTGGAGATATGAAGAATACAATGCAGAAGTGGTCATTCATGTTTTAGAAGTCGTCGAGAATCAGAAAATCATGTACTCTTGGGGCGGAAATGGCGACGAAACGATTGTAACCATTTCTATAACAGAATTGGATGCCTCAACAACTGCTATTGAAGTAACCGAGTCAGGTTTTAAAGAGGAAGATCCCCAATTATTGAATAAAATGGTCGGTCAAAAAGGCGGCTGGGTTTACATGTTAACCTGTTTAAAAGCTTATTTAGAAAATGAAACACATACTTTAAGAGCTTCCTTAATTCATTAATGACCTACTTATGGTAAAATTAGGTAGTAATATAAAACTCACTAAGGGAGGTTTTTGCAGTGAATTTTAAAATCGAAGAAGCGATTGAAATTCTTGAACGCACGCCGAAAACGTTACATAGTTTACTTTCAGGCTTGTCGGACACATGGATTTATGCCAATGAAGGGGAGTCCACTTGGAGCCCTTTTGATGTAGTCGGACATCTCATTGAATCTGAAAAGTATAATATTGTTCCTCGGATAGAATTGATTTTATCTAAAGGTGAAGCTGTAACCTTCCAACCCTTCGACCGTTTTAGCCAAATTGCTTTAAATAAAGAAAAGACAATAGACCAACTACTTCAGGAGTTTTCAGAGCTCCGTGAAAAAAACATAGAAAAACTTAAAATGCTCATCCGGCATGATACGGATTTAGAACAAACAGGAGTTCATCCCGATTTTGGAGCCGTCAAACTAGGAAATCTGTTAGCTACGTGGCCCGCCCATGATCTCAGTCATATCGCCCAAATCACAAGAGTGATGGCCGGTCGTTATAAAGAGGATGTTGGGCCGTGGAAAGCCAATCTTCGTGTGATGAAATAACCGTTTAGATTAATGTCTTATACCTTGGAGGTGGAATCATTGAAATTCCCTTCGAAAAAAGACTGGTGGTTAACCATTATTGTTTGGGGAGCCATGCTATTTGCCATCGGAAGCGTTTTTTATGAAATCGAAGAAAATTTATCTAATATCGGGACATTACTGGTTTTATTGCTGTCCTCTATCGTACTCCCGATTTTTATTATCTGGATTTGGTTAACAACCAATTATGTTTTAGATGATCAAAACTTAGTCATTCGGTATGGTCCATTCAAAAAAACTATTCCATTACACTCGATTAAGTCTGTAAAGAAAACCATGAACCCATTATCTAGTCCAGCTTTATCATTAAAGAGACTAGAAATCTCTTACGGGCAATATGGTATGGCCCTTATTTCCCCAAAGGATCGAGAGGAGTTCATGAAGATTCTTGCTGAAAAGTGTCCACGAGCGAATATTAAAATGTAACATAAAATAAACACCCAAATGGCTTTGGGTGTTTTCTTTTGGGTCATAGCTCACGGAATCCAACCGATAATCTGAAAGACAGTTAAAAGAATCTCGATTAAAATAAGAATCACGACAATCCATTCGACGAATAAACCCCGAATCGAATGGCTGATGGTCGAAAACCCATCCATGATGTTATACAGAATATCCGTTTTACTTTTTAAAATTTTATATCTGTCATTCAACTCGAAAAACTCCGTCATCTTATCATAAAATTCACTCGCATCACTGCTGGTCCAAGTTATGTCTGGTTTATCTAAAATCATGATATAGGCGAGGGTGTTATACTCATGACGAACAATTTTTGCCGTTGTCCGTGCAAGTTCCTTATTTCCAATTCTTAGTTTCCCCTTTTCAAGACGATCAATCATCGTTTCAAGCTTATCATGAATTTTTCCTAATTGTTCTTCCGTTCTTTCCAATGCCACTGATTTGGCTAATACGGTGGAAATCAGCTCAGGATAGAACGTTTCAAATTGAGGCACATTGACATATTCATCCGTCAGCTCGAGTTCATCCGTCTCACTAATATGCAAGCTGTAATCGTCGGTATACCTATCTAGACTTTTTAAATCAATTTCCGGTTCAAAGGATTGAATGAAGCCTAAAAACCGATTGATTTCACCGGCATGTGTGTGATTAATAAAAACCACACTCCCAAAGGAAAAGACGAGGACATTCTGCGATTCATTGACATGACTATTCAGGATGGATTTCAGCATATCTCCTCTTAAAAATAAGGGTTGTTCCCAAGTGAATTTCTTTGGAATCCCACAGTGAACGGCGATTTTGTTTAAATCAATTTCGTTCGTGACAGCATAAGCCTTAAAGGTAATTTCCCTCATGTTCTCCACTCTTTCCAGCGAAATTGGCCATATTTTTACTATGTCATTCTATCCCAAAAACGGTGTTAACAACCCCAATACTTACTAAAGAATATGTTTTTGATTTTCAACCTAATACTTATTTATGGGTTGTGGAGATAATTGGAAAAAAATAAGCCTGCTCACATAAGAGCAGACCTACTGTTTTATAGATTCGTTGATTTGTTTGGACGGATGTTTTTAGAATTGGATGCCCCATTTAAAAGTAGATTTGCTACAATTAAACCTAATACGATGGCAATGACTAAAACACTAGGAGATCTAAGGGGAATTTCAAGAAACAGAAGAAAAGGTGTGTGCAAATTGAATTTAGAATCATTTTTTTCTGAAAAAATTAGCTCAGCTCTAAAGAATGACCCGCCTGGAGCATGGATGCCGAATCTTCCAGCTGGGTGTATTCGCTTAAGTTCAGGCCATCCTGACCCAGAAGTGGTTCCAGCAACTGAGTTGAAAAAGGCGGTGGCAACTTTAATTGAGGAAGAAAAGGATTTGCCGCTACATTATACCGGAAGTCCACGGATAGAAGGGTTAAAGAAATTGATTTTAAAAAGATTGTCAGAACGAGGAATGATGATTAACGAAACGGAACTTATCATTACCTCAGGAGCCTGTCAGGCAATCGACCTAATTGCCCGCATCTTTCTAGATAGCGACGCGGTCGTGGCTGTCGAGTCTCCCACGTATATGGAAGCCCTAGAAGTTTTTCAAAACTATACCAAGCAGATTATCAGTGTGCCTGTAGATGAGAGGGGATTGCTGACGGAACAATTAGAAGCATTGCTGGTGGAACGAAAGCGTGATGGACTTGCTATACCCCGATTTTTATACACCATCCCAACCTTTCAAAATCCAACCGGCACGACAATGACAAAAGAGCGCCGCAAGCATTTGTTGCAGCTGGCCGCAGAATTTGATTTCCTCATCGTTGAGGATGATGCTTACGGGGAATTGTCATTTTCAGAGCCATCAGTGCCACTAAAAGCAATGGATTCAAGCGGCCGAGTTCTGCACGTCGGATCACTCTCCAAGGTGGTCGCCCCAGGAATGCGCATCGGCTGGGTAGCAGGGGCAAGTGAGTTTATTCATGCACTATCTTGGTTCAAAAAGGACTTAGATCATCCATTCGCACAATCTAGTATGGCTGCCTATTTGGAAAATCTAGACTTCGAAAAGCAGCTGGATAGTTTAAGAGATATATATCGGAGAAAATGTACTGCGATGGTCCGTTCATTAGCGGAATTTCTTCCTGATTCCGTTACCTGGTATGTGCCTGACGGGGGCTACTTCGTTTGGGTAAAAATCCCCGGGGTGGATACGTCGGAACTCTTAACACAAGCTCTTGAACAAGGTGTTTCCTTTATCCCAGGAAAGTATTTTTTCCTGGAACCTGAGGACGGTGCGGAGTATCTGCGGTTATCGTTTAGTTATGCGAATGAAGAGCAGATTGAAAAAGGGATTCGGAGATTGGGACAGCTAGTTTCCGTAAATTGATGGTTTCTAATCTTGAAGCTTCTTTTAGATACGTACTACTTTAAAAGTATCAGGTTCTCTTATCAGAGACCCTGACACTTTTTTTAAAAGCACCTTTATTTCTATCCTGAATAGGGGAAACAGACAAAATATTTGAGAGGCAGAATATACGATAACCTTTTCTTAAGAAGCAATAAGCCTTGACTCTGTCTTCTTTTAAATCAACAACTCTAATCTTTCTTTGAGAAATAGCCCCATTTTTTGAAAGATAAATCATTTCAACTGGCAACTGCCTTTCTGATGCTCTTAACAAGATTCCGCGCATATCTCTCCCTCCTTTACTATATATTATAGAACGTTTGTTCTAGAAATATACATGTAAGTTTTGCCTTGGGGAAGGGGGGATACTGGATAAAGCGGGATAAAAAGTGTACATTAGAAGAGTCATGATGGACAAAACGGTATAGGAGAAATACGAAAGTGTCCATCATAAGAATCATGATGGACAAAACGGTATAGGAGAAATACGAAAGTGTCCATCATGAGAGTCATGATGGACAAAACGGTATGGGAGAAATACGAAAGTGTCCATCATAAGAGTCATGATGGACAAAACGGTATGGGAGAAATACGAAAGTGTCCATCATAAGAGTCATGATGGACAAATTGGTATGGGAGAAATACGAAAGTGTCCATCATAAGAGTCATGATTAGAAATGCTAATTTAAATATGTACATTCTTGCTTGAATAAAAATGTACAAAATCGATTGCTCATTTCATACTAATCTTGGGGGGATTAGTATGTATATAACGCTAAATGTTGAAACTAATTTTGAGATTAAGAGTCTTTCAGACTTGCCAAAATTTAAACAACTAATGGAGCATTTAAAAATGAAAATTAATAAAAGTAAATTAGCAGAAGAATTAGGTGTGGATCGAAGAACGATTGATAAGTATCTGGGGGGATTTGTCCCGAAACGCAAACGAGAAAAGCCTTCTAAAATTGATGAATACTATGAAGTTATTGCAGCCCTTCTTAGCGAAGATTCAAAGCAGGTTTTTTATTATCGGCGAGTGCTTTGGCAATATCTTAAGGATAACCACGGTTTAAATTGTTCTGATTCTGCATTCCGTGCCTATATTGCACGAACACCAGAATTTAAAGCCTATTTTGAGGATGAGAAGCGTATTTCTTCCCCTACGGGGACGGTTCGTTTTGAAACACCTCCAGGCAAACAAGCTCAACTAGATTGGAAGGAAAGTATTCAGTTTGAAACAAAAGATGGGGAAAAAGTAGAAGTCAATGTTGCGGTGTTACTTCTATCGTATTCTAGATTCCGTGCTTTCTATTTAAGTATCTCTAAGTCTCAAAGTGTACTGCTCTCTTTTTTAACGGAGGCATTTGAAGCATTTGGAGGCGTACCCACTGAAATTGTAACGGATAATATGAAAACCGTAATGGACGAGGCAAGAACAGAATTTTCTGGCGGGAAAGTAAATTCAAAGTTTGAGCAGTTTGCGAAGGATTTTGGTTTTAAAGTAAAACCTTGTATTGCAGGCCGCCCAAGGACCAAAGGAAAAGTAGAATCAACGATGAAGTTATTAGATGAAATTCATGCTTACCAAGGGCAATTAACTTTAGAAGAGCTACATCAGTTTATACAAGATTTATGTAATCGAATTAATCACGAGTTGCATCAAGGAACAGGTAAAATACCGGTTTTTGAATTTAAAAAAGAAAGGAATCACTTACTCCAGCTACCAACTGAAAAAGTAAGAGATTCCTATCGCATCAAACATACACAAGTAAAAGTCAATGCGTCTAACATGATTTCCTACAAATCCAATCAATATTCGGTACCAGCCGAATACCGAGGAAAAAAAGTAGGCTTACAAGTGTACGATGAACAACTATGGATTTATTATAACACGAAACTCATCGCTCAACACTCAATCAGTAACGCAAAACTCAATTATCAGGAAGAACATTATAGAGAAAGTCTACTTGTTTCAGCCCCGTATTATCCTGAGATTGATGAATTAGCCAAACAAAATCTAGCAGCGATTGGAAAGGTGTATAAATAATGAATCCCGGTACAAATTATCAACATTTACTAAATAATTTAGAGTATTTAAAACTCAAACAAATGATGGTGCATCTAAATCAAGTTATAGATTTCAGCGTACAAAACCAATTATCATTTGTGGACACCCTTATTAAATTAACAAATTACGAAATTGATGTGCGTGAACAAAATATGATTCATTCTATGGTGAAGGTTGGAGCTTTTCCACATTTAAAAGAAGTGAAGGATTTTGACTTTGATTTTCAACCGTCCATCAATCAACAGCAAATTTTCGATTTTTTAACGTTACGATTTATTGAGAAAAATGAAAATATCGTCTTTTTAGGACCGAGTGGTGTTGGTAAAACCCACTTGGCCACATCAATTGGGATTCACGCAGCTAAGAAGAGAACAAGTACGTATTTTATCAAGTGCCATGATTTGATACAGAATCTGAAAAGAGCGAGGTTGGAAAATCACTTAGAAAATCGATTGAAACACTATGCAAAATATAAGCTTTTGATTATTGACGAAATTGGATATTTACCGATTGATCAAGAGGATGCGAAAATGTTTTTTCAACTTATTGATATGCGTTATGAAAAGCGCAGTACGATATTTACAACGAATATAAACTTTAAAGCATGGGATGAAGTCTTCCAGGAGCCAAAGCTAGCTAATGCGATATTAGATCGAATTTTACACCATGCGACTGTGGTGACAATGGTAGGCAATTCATATCGTTTAAAAGATCATTTAGCTAAAGAAAACGAGTAATTTTGTACATCCTTATACAAGCGAAATTGTACATATTTGTGTTGACATTTATATCATGATGGACAAAACGGTATAGGAGAAATACGAAAATGTCCATCATAAGAATCATGATGGACAAAATGGTATAGAAAAATATAAAAAGTGTCCATCATAAGAGTCATGATGGACAAAACGGATGGAATTTAAAACAGTTACTCACGATCTTTTCTAATTTCAAAATAACTCCATTGACGAACACCTGAACTTGTAAAATTCTTATGAAGTATCCTCCTAATCCTCTTCTTCGACTCCACCACCCCACACCACTCATGTACTAAATTGGTGGTAATTTTCCTCTCAGGGAAAAGAAGCCTCAACTCCTCAACAGAACGCATAACCGCTGCCGATATCAATTCTACTCCACCACAATCGCTACAAACTACATTCCTCCCCTCTACGTACACTGAGAATGAATAACATGTCTTGCAGGTTATTCCTTTTTTAAGCTGTTGATAGTCGTAGGATGGTAGTTTGGAATTGGCCGATTCTGTTTTATGGAGTGAAACTAATTTTTCAGCTAGCCTTTGATGGGAACTATTTAAATGTGATGGCTTCATGTCTAGCTTTTTCAAAAAGCGAGTAATCTGTGTTGGAAAAATAAAAGGAATATTCATAGGGGCTTGATATAAAGTAAACTCGGGGTTAATAAAGACCACGTAGGCTTCAATCTCTAAGTTAATTCTCAAATGTTGGAGAAGTTGGTGGAACAATGATTTACTTCGTTTTAGCTGATCTAAAGGATTGCTAATTTCTTTCCCAGAAACCATTTGAAAGTTATCTGGAGCATAACTATAATCCCCTTCCAAATTTTTTATTTCAAAAAGGAAAATCGTACCTTGATGAATAATCGTAGTATCAATTTGAAATTCTTTATTATTAAACTCTAGTAAAAGGTCATTCAAAACGTAGCTCTCATTCTGAAGTTTTTCAGTCAAACGATCAAACTGACATTCACCCTCATAGCCCTTTTCTAGGCTCCAATAATACTTTTCTTCCTCTGGTGTCATATCACCGCGGTAGTGTAGAATCCTTAAAATTCTTAAGAGTATTGATTCCGTTCGTTCTTTAAAAACCATAATCTACTTCACTCCTTTCTAAACTCAATTTTAATAAAAAAACTCAAGGCCGCATAATGTATTATTTGTGAATACTACCTTCCCTAGGTCTCAAGTCTTATATAAAAATCAAGCTTAAGCTCAATTATATGAAATAACAAAAAAAGGTAAGATGAAATCAAGATAACATTAGGAGGAAAAAACAATGAAAAAACTTGGTTTATTAATAGTTGGTGGGGTTGCAGCTATCATCTTACTTCATACAATCGGTCCGATGATTGGACTTCTAATCGGTTTAGGATTGCTCTATTATATTTTTAAAAAGTTCTTAAAAACAAAATCTACGGGTAAGAAAATTTTCTTGGTCATTATTGGGTTCATTGTTCTAAATGCTATTTTCCATCACATCCCTGCTATTATGGCAGTTGGGGCCGCATTTGTTTTATACCTTGTTTATAAAGAATGGAATGAAACAAAAGTTGAAACCCGTAAAGAAGACAATGATTCATTTGTAAATTTTGAAAAGCAATGGAATGAAATCGTGAAATAATGGTTCGATTGGCGCAGGGGCATGAATTGTAGAAAATCCATTTATAAAATACCAATACGGTAAAAACAAGTCTTTATTGCCAAAGACAGATTAAAGAACCAAAACTGTAAGGAACGATCCTTATGAAATCATTATTATGAGTAAGGATAAAAAGAAAATAAATTAATCGTACAACAAGGGCCTCCTCCTAACTGGAGGCTCTTTCTTTACTATCCGGAGAACACTTAAACTAGGAATCTCCTCACTTTTTTACATGAAAATGCAACCTTTTACTAGATTAAAACGTTTTATATTATAGGAAGATTTATATAAAAAGGAGCTACACTCATTTTGACTAGAACAATAGAAGGTAAAAGGCAACGCCAAAAAAAGACAATCTTGCTCATCTTAGGGGTATTAATTTTATCAGTAGTAGGATATGGAGCCATGTTAATTTATAAAGCAAATGAAACAATTAATAATACTTATGTAGATTTAAAAAGAGATGGAAATAAGTCGGAACTTAGGGAAGAAGAAGTAATATTTGGGAAAGAGCCTATTTCAATTTTGCTATTAGGCGTTGAAAAGTATTCGACAGATGGCAAGGATGGGCGTGCGGATACACAGATGGTGGTAACGCTGAATCCCGATACCAATGAAATGAAGATGGTCACGATTCCAAGAGATACGAGAGTGATGATTGACAATGCAGGCGAATATACGGGCATTCATAAAATCAATTCAGCCTATACCTATGGATCGATCACTGGATATGGTGCAGCTAAACTTCAAATTGAAACAATTGAAAAATTATTAGATGTACCTATTGATCGATTTATTGCCATTGATTTTGACGGTTTTCGTGAAATTGTCGATGCGGTAGGTGGTGTGGATATCGATATAAAGAAAGGGTTTTGGGAAAAAAACATTTTTGACGATAACAAGAAAATTCATTTTGAACAGGGAATGACTCATTTGAACGGAGAAGAAGCCCTTGCCTTTGTTCGTATGAGAAAAAGAGCCGTCAATGCAACGTATACAAGAGACGAAAGACAAGAACAATTTTTACATGCCTTAGTCGATCAAGCTGTTTCAACTAAAACCATCTTAAAAGTTGGCAAAATATCAGAAATTCTTGGCAAACACGTGGAATCCGATTTAACCGCAGAAGAAATATATGATCTTCAAAGACGGTACTCTAAAATAAATAGATCATCTATCCAATCTCTGGCGATTGCAGGTCAAGATCAGAGGGTAAACGGAGGGTCTTATTTTATTCCGACAAGAGAGGGATTAGAAGAAGTTCACGAAAAGCTTCTTGAAAGTTTAGGATTAGACCAGGATCATGACTTTGAAACGAATGCGGATGTAAGATAAAGGAGAATACATGATGCTAGGAAATCTAGAAGAATACGATAATCCTATTTATATGATGAGGAATATGAGCCATTTACCGATGAACTAGCATTTTATCAAATGAAAACATGTTTGCGCACTACCAATTACAAATTGATTTTATAGAAAAATTAATGGTTCAGATTCAAAAAACAGAGAATCAATCCAACTTGACAGAAGAAGACTTCGAAAAGAATTATGAGTAAAAACTATTCCCCCTTAAACGAGCTAGCGGTGGTATAATTTTAATAAAATGGGTAATTTTGTATTTGTGAGGGAGATGAAGAAATGGAAAAGAATGAAAAATATTTAAGAGCGAAGAAAAAAGTGCAAATGCTTAAAGCGTTTTACCTACATTTAACGCTCTACATTTTAGTGAATATTTTACTTTTTGTCATTAACCTTAGTTCAGATGCTGGCAATTGGTGGTTCCTATATCCACTAGGTGGTTGGGGAATTGGGATTTTAGCCCATGGTATATCCACTTTTGCATATGGCAACTTCGGATCAGCCTGGGAAGAAAGAAAAATCAAAGAATATATGGACAAAGACCAGTAAACTTACAATAAAATTAATAATCAGAACCGGTTGGTACCTATTTATTTAGGTTATCAACCGGTTTTTCCATTTAATCAACCGAAATAGCATCCAATTAATGCTTTAGTTAAAAAATAAATGCTCGACTTTCGAGGGGAAATGCTCGAGTTAAAAAATAAATGCTCGACGTTCAAGGGGAAATGCTCGAGTTAAAAAATAAATGCTCGACTTTCGAGGGGAAATGCTCGAGTTAAAAAATAAATGCTCGACTTTCGAAGGGAAATGCTCGAGTTAAAAAATAAATGCTCGACTTTCCAAGGGGAAATGACCGAGTTGAAAAATATATACTCGACTTTCAGGGAGAAATGCTCGAGTACAAAATTCACAAACATACATATCTTCCCACCTATTAGGTTTACACTATTTTTAATAAGCCTATCTAGGAGTGTTATTATATGTGGCTAGTCTATGCCCTTTTATCCGCTGTGACGGCAGCGGCGGTTGGGATTTTTGGGAAGATGGGACTTAAAACGGTTGATTCTAATACTGCTACTGCGGTCCGATCGATTATTATGTCGTTGTTTCTTATTTTGGTAGTAATTTTTCAAGGTAATTTGAATAAAATTCCGATTCTTTTCGAGGACAAAAAATCCCTTTTTTATATTGCTTTGACTGGAGTGGCGGGGGCAACATCATGGATTTTCTATTTTTTAGCTCTAAAGTATGGAAAGGTTTCTCAAGTCGCCCCAATCGATAAACTTAGTGTGGTCATTGTTACGATAGCTGCTGTTCTATTTTTAGGTGAAAAAATCAGCTTATTAGGTGGGATTGGTATTGGTCTCATAGCGGTGGGAGTCATTATTGTGGCATTGGCTTGAGAAATGGTTAACAAAAGAAGGTTTTTATGAAATACTTAAATCTAAAAAGAGGGTATTCATTATGATCGAAAAAAATGCGCAATATTGGATCACCAATCTTGGACTCCTTCCCCATCCAGAGGGAGGCTATTATAAAAGTACATATGCCTCGGATGCTGTCATTCCAGGTATCAAGGAGCGTAAACTTTTCACTAGTATTTATTTTCTTTTAGGATCCAATGATATCTCTCATTTTCATCGACTAAAATCGGATGAACTTTGGTATTTCCATGGAGGAAGCTCCTTAACGGTTCATGTAATCGATGAAAGTGGAGAATACAAAGAAATGAAGTTAGGTCTAAATTTTGAAAAAGGGGAAGTTCCCCAAGTATTAGTACCTAAAAATACGATATTTGGTTCCTCAGTTCACGAAGAAGACACCTTCTCCTTAGTAGGATGTATGGTATCACCTGGATTTGACTTTGAAGACTTTGAATTGTTTGACCAAGAGGAGTTACTGGAATTGTATCCTCAACATGAGAAAATCATCAGAAAGATGGCTTATCAATCAAAAGATAAGAGTTAAGAATTCAGTGGCCTTTTAAAATTAAGGCAGTTGTCAAAATATAGAGCCTGTATCTAAGATTACTAAGTAATCTAAAGATATAGGCTTCTTTTTATTGGGATTAATTTAATATATATAGCCTCTAATAACATGATCATTTTTAAGCAATAACGGAAGGAGTTTAAGCTAGAATGTTCCCATAGCATTACTAATTTTGCACATCAGGGGATTGGTGTAACTAATACATATTATAGGTAATTTATGGGGAAGGTATATTTTAGTATATCTTTTTTGGAGGTTACTTATGAAGGAAAAGGGAAGCCAGATCCGGCTAACAGCAGGTGAGATTGCCCAACTTTGGATGCAATACTTAAATGATAGTTCAAGCATATGTGTTCTTTCGTATTTTTTAGAAAAGGCTGAGGATGATGAAATTAAGCCAATCATTAAATTTGCTCTAGAGTTATCTCAATCACATATTCAAAAAATTACAGATATTTTAACTGAGAAAAAGAATGTTGTTCCATATGGTTTTAAAATAGAAGAGGATGTTGACATAACTGCTCCTCGACTTTATTCTGACAGTTTTGTCCTTAATTTTATAAACCAAATGTCTAAGATTGGACTTACCTCATATGCTGCGAGCGTAGCAACATCTGTAAGGGATGACATTAAAACTTATTATATGGATTGCCTTACTGAAACAATGGAATTAAATAAAAAATCAACCGAATTACTTTTATCTAAAGGATTGTTTATTAGATCTCCTAACATACCTAATTTAGAGAAGGTTGAATTTGTGAAAAAGCAATGGTTTATGTTTGATGTGTTTGGCGAGAAAAGACCATTAACAGCTGCTGAAGTAGACAATTTATTTGCCAATCTCCAAAGAAATGCTTTGGGAGTTGCGGCTCTTACTGGATTTAGTCAGGTTGCAAAAGGTAAGGATATAAAACAATTCTTTTTAAAAGGATTAGAAATTGGAAATAAACATTTTCAATTATTTAGAGGTAAGTTAGAGGAGAGTAAACTTCCGTCACCTATGGGGTGGGATTCAGAAATAACAAATAGTACAACCTATACGTTTTCTGATAAACTAATGATGTTCTTCACATCTGGTTTAATTGGTTTGAGTATAGGTTTTTACGGTACAGCTATCAGTCAAAGTCCAAGAGCTGATATTAATGCCATGTATAACAGGCTATCCTTAGAAATCCAGTTGTATGCTGAAGATGGAGCAAATATTATGATAAAAAATGGATGGTTGGAACAACCTCCTATGGCATCTGATAGAGATGAATTAATAAGGAAAAAGAATCAATGATAAAACGACATTAAAAATGATACTTAAGGAATAGAGCGATTCTTCAATAACGAAGGATCGCTTTTCTGACCTTTATAGGGGAATTCACCTTAAGGTTCATTCCAAAAAACACCCATTAAAATAATAAAGAAGATAATCATTATTACAGCTAATACAATTATATTCAAAAAAGTCTCCATGCAATTTGATGATACTTTTTCTAAATGGAACAAACGCAGTGGGTTGGGAAAGAAGGTATCTACTTCATATGTGTGGAATTGTATTACAAAAAAACAAGGATAACTGAGGTAATAATGATGATAAATCCTATTCAAATTTCCTTAAGAACAGGAAATATAAATGATGCAGAAGCTGTGTTAGAACTTGAAAAAGAGGTTTTTTTAGAAAATGAGTATATGATTTCCGTAATAGAAGAGTTTGAAGAGACATCAGAACAATTAAGAAACTGGATTGGGGAAATCTTAGAGAATAAAAGAAAACAATTAATTGTGGCTGAAATCAACGGGAAAGTTGTTGGTATGATTGTCTTTCGATCTAACAGTACCAAAAGGCTTTCTCACACTGGTTCTTTTACTGCAATGGTTAAAAAAGAGTATCGTAATCAAGGGATTGGAAAACTACTTATTAAAGAACTCTTAAATTGGGCCGAACAGAACCCACTAATTGAGAAGGTTAGTTTAGGTGTATTATCAACAAACCAGCGTGCTATCGCATTGTACAAAAGTATGGGATTTATAGAAGAGGGACGTAAAATTAAAGAAGTAAAGTTTAGTCAGGACATATATGTAGATGATATTCTTATGTATAAATTTGTTTAAACACAAATCAACTAACGGTGAATCATGACAATAAAAATACAAATGTAGCTAATGGAGGTTTTTCATATGTCGGGTAATACCTCGGAAAAAAAGCACCTTTTGTTGAAAATCATCGCAACGAGAACAACTTTTTCTCAAGACATGACCGAAGAAGAACGGAGCATCATGGGGCAACATGTTAGCTACTGGACGGACAAGCTAAATCAAGGGATTGTTGTGGTTTTCGGACCAGTCCTAAATCCGAATGACCCGCACGGAATTGTTATTGTTGAAGTTGAGAACACAGAGCAAGTCCCAACGCTCATCGCAGATGACCCTGGCGTTATTGCAGGAATTTTAAAAACGGAAGTTTATCCAATGAAGGCTGTGTTACCGAAATAACACTCTTCATCCTCATCCTAAATAAAATGTAAATGGGGCAAATGTGACAAAGGCATTGGCTCCCTTCATTTTGAGGGGTTTCTGCAATAAATTCTGTAAAGTAAAACCAATCATGACCCTGCAAACATGAATGGAGCATAATAAACAAACAAGACCAAATTCAATTGATAAAAATTTGGTCTTGCGTAAAGAAGGGATTTAAATATTAGTTAAAGGTATGAATTAACATTCTCTACCTTCAATATTAATCGCATCGATTCGTTTGCAATCCACAATAAGAGTTGAACCAGGCGGTTCATTCTCAAGTCCCGTAAAGAAAGCACAACAATTTTTGTCATTAAAAGCAACAAATACTACATCTTCAATGCGTGCACCGTTAGATAAAAATAAATCTACTTCAGTTCCTGGTTGCAGTTTTCTTAACTGGTCACAAATACATCCCTTACATTTGTTCTCATGTTCTTTTTTTCCATATTCCTTTTTCTCATGTTCCATACATTCTTCACATTCATGAGAATTGTCATAATTTTTTTCCTTATAGCGATATTCTCTTCCCATATATATAATTCCTCCCTTCGAAAATATTTACTTACAGAATACTTTATGAAGGAAAATAGCAATAGCTTGGACAAATTAAGTGGTTTAACCATACATTTTCTTTTTAAATAAGTAGGGTATAAACATATTTTTATCGTTCTGCAATGTACTAAAGAAATTGAGGTGAAATGGATGTCGCAAAATGGAATTGTTTTAGTAGCGAGTGTATCAATTTTTATTGATGATAAAGTCTTGATTATTAAAGAAAGTAAACCTACTGCTTTGGATAAATGGAACTTTCCGGGTGGACATATTGAATATGGTGAGGACATTCTCTATTCAGCTCTGAGGGAAGTAAAAGAGGAAACGGGGTTTAAGGTAAAACTGATTGGCACGACTGGTGTATATAATTTTATTAGTAGTACGAACGATCAAGTTATTTTATTTCATTTTATTGGAGAGGTTACTGGGGGATATTTAAATCTCGTAGAAAATGAAATTTCTGACAGCAAGTGGATAAAAGTATCGGAGCTTGAAAGATTAGTGTGTTAAGGCATTAAAGGGGCAGTATAGTGGAGTAAGCATTTTATATTTTAAAAAATGGAAATATAAAGACCAATATATTCATTTAGAAAAGGAAGATGGTACTTTGAGAACTGAAAAAGAGAAGATGTTGGCTGGTGAAATGTACGATCCTACTGATCCTGTATTAGTAAAAGAACGTGAGGAAGCAAGACGGAAAGTAAGATTATATAATCAAACATTAGAAACCGAAGGAGAAAAACGGACACAGTTATTAAAGGAGCTACTCGGTTCAACTGGGGAAAATGTATTTATGGAGCCGAATATACGCTGTGATTACGGGTCCAACACACACGTTGGAGAGAATTTTTTTGCAAACTTTGACTGTATCATTTTAGATGTATGTGAAGTGCGATTTGGTAATAATTGTATGCTTGCACCTGGAGTCCAAATCTATACAGCAACACACCCGATTCATCCAAATGAACGTAATTCCGGAAGAGAATATGCAAAACCGATTACATTTGGAAACAATGTATGGATTGGTGGAGGTGCAATAGTAAACCCAGGCGTAACGGTTGGAAACAATGTTGTCATCGCATCGGGTGCAGTAGTGACTAAAGATATACCAGACAATGTTGTCGTTGGAGGTAATCCAGCTAAAGTAATAAAACAGATTGATATATAGCAAAGTATTTAAAAAGCAAGGTAGTTGGGCAACAACTAAGTAAACAAAAAAAATAAAACCTTCCTAAAAAATTAGGAAGGCTATTTGGCATGCTCTTTTCACCATATCTTTTCCGAGAGTTTATTTTGCTTTTTTCGCTGACTTATCACCAATACCCATTTTAACAAGGGTGGGACAGCAAAGTAGATAAAGAATACTCTAAATAACTGATAGCCGGTTACCATCGAAAGATCGGCATTCACTTCATGTGCAATGATCCCTAATTGGTCCGCACCACCAGGGGCTAAGCTCAAGAACGCTGTCACTGGTGTGAAGTGGTAAAAATGGACAAATAGTAAACTTAACACAAATGAAGCAGCTACCATAACCATCCCATTTAATAAGGCCAATGTGATGATTCTTCCTTTATGTTGCAATTTTTCAGGCTTTAATAACAGTCCTATATAACCGCCAATCATTAACTGTGAAATGACTAATAAGGCGGAGGGAACTGGAGGGCCTTCAAACCCAATAATATTTAGAACTGCTGTACTAAAAATTGGACCTAGTAAATAGGGTGTAGGCCATTTCATCTTTTTACCCAGCAATGCAAAAACAAAAGAAATCAACATAAATAAAATGAATAAGGGAATGGAAAAATTCCCATGTTCTTTTAAAAATAAATCTGTTGCTACAGATGATTCTCCTTTTGGAAATAAAGGAGAGAAGATCAGAAGCGGGACAAAAAAGACAATCATGAGCACTCTTGTCACCTGTAGAAAAGCGACCGTCGTGATATCAATATTTTTTACTTCTTCCGCAAAAGTAATGATTTGCGAAAGACCACCTGGAATACTCCCCGTTAAAGCGGTGGGATAATCGACTCCAGTAAGACGAGAGAAGAAATACGCCATCCCTGCTCCAAATAAGATAATGGTCAATGTCATGACAAGCATGGATGGCAGTTTGACAACCATTTGCAGTAAAGCACTTTTGGTAAAAGATAATCCCATTGAATACCCAACAATGATCAATCCAATGTCTCGAATCCAACTGGGCCATGTGAAAAAGTGAAAAAGGCGGAACCGCGATGTGATCAAAATAGCAGTCATTGAACCTAATAGCCATGGAACAGGGATCTTGATAAGACTAAAAAGAAATCCGCCAATAAGGGCAATGACTAGTGTTCCAAGAAATCGATTCAATTTATTTTCTGATAGAGCTGAAATTTTCATGATGGAACCTTCTTTAACAAGTTTTTCAATATAACTCAACAATATATTATAACCTTATAAATAAAAAAAACGAATTTACCTCACTTAACTTGCAGGAATTTTAATCAAAAAGGTTGTACCTTTGCCCTTTTCACTTTCCACTTCGATAATCCCTTTTACTTTATTGACTGTACTGTAAACCATCAACATACCAAGTCCTGTACCTTCCTCCTTGGTGGAATAGTACGGCTTGCCTAGTCGTGCAATTTCTTCTTTTGTCATGCCAATGCCAGTGTCTTGTATTCTAATCTCAATCGTTTGCTTTTTTTCCGATATATGGATGAAAAGTGTACCACCATCAGTATCCTTCATTGCCTCAATTCCGTTTTTAAATAAATTAATTAGGCATTGCTGAATTTGATTTCGGTCGTAATGGGTATGTAATGAATTTTGAAAATGAAATTGAACATCCACTTGATGCATATTGGCATAAGGAATAATCAGATTTCTCGTATATTCTACCTCTGCCTCTAAGTTGGAATACACCATATTTTCTGACTGTGGCTTGGCGAATGATAGGTAATCACTAACGATTTTTTCGGCTCGATTCAATTCGAGTAACGATAATTCTATGTATCTTTTTTCATCAGGTGTGATGGTTTTGGATTGATTTAATAGCTGTAGAAATCCACTAGTAACGGTTAGAGGATTTCGGATTTCATGAGAAACACTCGCCGATAACTCACCGACTACATTTAATCTTTCAGATTGTAGATATTTTTCACGATTTTTAATATTGGTTCTGACTTGCTCGATTAGAATCATAATAATGACCATCACCCCAACATGCGTGGATAATGCATTAAAGGTGAGAATCCAAAATTCCTTCGTTAACTTTCCAAAAATGATACTTAAGATGGTAAGGTAAAGTCCCATCGTTAAAAACGAAACCATTGTGGCAGTTACGATTCGATGTCTGGAATCCATTTGTATAAACTTTTTATGGAGGAGTGGAACTAGTATAAAGATCAATGTTGAAAAAAGAAAGGAATGAATGGTTCCTTCTCCGCCTATATAAAAACGATAAACATTTAAGACAACATATAGGGGGAAAACATGTTTATATCCTCCAAAGAGAGCGACGATGATAAACGGAATGTATCGTAAATCAAAAATGAAACCAATTTTTAGTTTGATTGGCATGGTAATACATAGAATCATCGTTAGGGTAGATAGGAGTATCAATAACTTTTTATTATAAGAGTGTGGTCTGTTTTCAAAAAATATTAAAACAATGACAACTGGAAATAGTAAAAATAAGAAGTTTAATAGTAAGGTTTCAAACAAGGGATAACGTCCTTTCAATTAAAACACCATACACCGTTTATTATTATACAACATAACAAATGGGTGGAAATGACAAATAGATAAAAATAATAATTTACTATTTATGGAATTAATGGTATAGTTTCCTTACATTTAAGAGAAGGGAGTGAGAGTTTACGATGCAAAACCAAATGAAGATAACCTTGGAATTGAATGGAATAGCTCTTACTCCTACGTGTGTAGAGTAAACAACACTATTAGAAAAAACGTTTAAGCCACAGGGTTACGGTTGTTGACCCTGTGGCTTTTTCTATGACATTCAATCCAGTTGGATATTTTCAAATTACCTATACTGGAGGAAAATAAAATGATGAATTTAAGTATGATGCAAAGAGTAGTAGAAACAGTGAATGAGGAATGGAAAAGCCCGTTAGCAGAGAAAATTCTTGAAAGATGGGGGTATGACGAAGGACAGGTTTTCTATTTCCGTGCAAGCGCCAACTTTCTTTTTGTTTTTAAGAGAGAAGGGGTTCACTACTTTTTAAGATTCAGTGATGCCTCTGAAAAAAATCTAGCTTTACTGGAAGCTGAAATGGAGATTCTTGAATATCTTCGTGAACAGCCAGTGAAAGTCGCACTGCCGGTGAAATCACAAAATGACCGTTTAATAGAAACGGTTGAAACGGAATTAGGCACTTTTTATGCGGTTGTTTTTGAGGCTCTACCTGGCAAACAATTTGAAACAGAAGAGCTAGAGCTTGAACAATTTTTTACATGGGGAAGTGCATTAGGAAAGCTTCATGAGGTTATTAAAATGATGCCTGAACAATACCGTTTAAAACGCGAAAGTTGGAGGGATCAATTATCCTTTGTCCAAAACCTTTTACCGGTTGAAGAAACGGCTGCAAGAGATGAATTAAACGAGATTTTAAATTGGGCAGAGAGATTAGAAGTTTCTGATGATCATTTCGGTTTGATTCATTTCGATTTCGAGCTAGATAACCAGCGTTGGAAAGACGGGCAGATTGGAATGCTAGATTTCGATGATTGTGTGAATCATTGGTATGTAGCTGATATTGCCTTTGCCTTAAGAGATCTTTTTGAAGATGAAGTAGATGTAAATAATGAATCGTTCCAAGCATTTATCTCAGGGTATAAGAGTGAAACTAAACTTGATTTTCGTCTACTAGAAGACTTGTCCATGTTTAGACGAATGCATAATCTAGTTACTTTTGCTAGAGTGCTGAAAGCCGTTGATATAGCGGAATCTGCGAACCATCCGGAATGGCTAGCGAACTTAAGAGTAAAGCTATTGAATCGTTTAGACCAATATCGTGCTTCTTTTTCATATGTTAGGTAATATTTTTAGTAGAAGTAGTCATTTTAGGGTGACTACTTCTATTTTTTTTTATCAACCGCTTTGGCCGAAGTATCAACCGATCCTGAACTTTTATTAACCGCATTTCCACATTTATCAACCGCCACAAAAATTTATCAACCGTTTGAAGTTTTCTCTTCTTTTATCATTAACTTGTTTTGAACTCCCTTACCGTTCAATGTTAAAATTCCAAGATTGTTCTTTGTTTCAATAAGGTTAGTAGAATGTAATGGTTGATACCGGAGTTTGTCTTTCCAAACAAAAAATTCTGGTTCAGTATCTGTCCGGGTAATATGGAAAAATTCATCACAATATCTATGAATATCTTTATTTTTACGCTGGAAACTATTGAACATCATCGCTATTTTTAAAAGCAATCCTCCAAACCCAGAAAAGCTTGAGTTTTTAATAGGACTACTAGTAAACTGGCTAATTTGTAAGTCACGGCCATCTGGAAAAGAAACGGTTGACCTAACTGAGGAAGCATAATGAACATCTCCTGAAAGAATGATGCATTCACTCGGATTCCACTCCGCTATATGAAGTAGGAATTCGGTAAATCCTTTCCCATTATATTTCCACGCTTCGTAATCAATGGCATTTTGAATATTGATTCCAAGAACTCTAAGAGGATAGACATAATCATGTAAGAAGGATTCGATCAATCCCAGACCGTATACAGGTGTAGGGGAAATAATGATTAGAGCTTGTGGGCTTCTCCAACCACTCTCCCTTAGAAGGTTAGAAGCGGCAGCCCATCCTTCCTCACTTACAAGAATAGGGGCAGGTGGTTTTTCTTTAATGATTTTTCCAAACTTTAAAGGTTGGGGAGTTAACTCGTATTCTCGATGGGTGCGAATATCTAAAAATAGTGCTGGTGACTGAGTAGCTGTAACGAACTGCCAACCATTAAAGTGCCACATTAAGTCTAACCATTGATTGTATTGGCTGGACATCTTTCCAGCAATCAAAGAATGGCAGTATTGTTCGACCACATTTAAAAAAGAAAGGTCAAAATTCTTTGGTTGATTTCCCCAACCTTGAAAGGCCCAATAAGCCGTTAGCCCATTTGCAACGACATGCCGGCCAAGTGGTGCGGAATAGACATTATTTTTCCAATCATAGCTAAGATTCCAATCATCCGTGATATCATGGTCATCAAACATCATATACGTTGGAATATTTGCTAACAGTCTTCTTATTTGATAAAGAGAATGCTGAAATGGAATTAATGCTTCTTGCTGTTCTAAATATCTCTTTTGTAAATTGGACCTTTCATACCGGTATTCCTTTGATTGATGGTCTTCGTTTGAGAAAATAAAGTATATTCCATTATTTTCTAGTAAATCTTCAAATGATTCGAATAGTTGATTTTCCACAGCTAGCTCCCAAAGATCCGGGCTCCATGATAGTAAATAAAGTGCAGCGTACTCCCCAAGTTTAATTAAATGGTTATGAGCGGTATTTGAGGTGAATTTACATAAGTGTTCCATGATAAATTGTCTGCCATTTACCTGTTCCAGAGCCATTTTAAAAGGTTCATTATCTAGTTGTTTATCAATATTTAAAAGATATTCATCCCCGATAAGTTGATTACCCAATTTGGTTAGGACATGAATTAACGGGTCAGGAATATCATCCGCATATATTTGGTCCCCCATGAGAAACAGTGAATCTGGTCGTTCGGCGAAATTATTAAATTCCTTTTGAAGAAGTGAATCCGCTAGAGTTAAAGTATCCTCGCCATCCCCATGAATTTTTCGGCAAGAGCCATATATTACTTTTGAATCATACCTTTTTTTAATATGGAACGTAGGATACTGAAGATTTCCATATACAATCGATTGAGGTTGATGAGGATGGAGTAAATCAAAACTGCTCAGATCCAAATGTTGATTCCCTGCGGAGAACTTTAAATTATAGCCAAGTAGGGTGTCAGTAGGGAAGGATCGGTTACTAGGGGATATTTTGATAAGATAAACATATAGTTGCTTACCTAGTTGGATTTCTTGTGCCATGGTATATGTTGGAAGTAAGTCGTAATGGGTTTTGTCTTCATTTATGGTAATCTCGTAAATTTCGGAATTTATAGCCTGCCGCTGACTTAACGCAATCCATATATAAACTTCAGAGGGGGCAAGGCGACGAATAATGGGTCCAGCAAGAATCGTAGGGAAATCTAATGAGTACATACCATCACCTCAGTATTTGATTCCTATTAGTATATTCGTCTACCAAATTGGCGTGCAGTTGTTTGCATATCTAGTTCTACAGGGGCTGCTATTAACATTAAATCCCTATATTTTAATAGAAATCCATTTATACACTTTTCCTATTAGCATCTAAAAAATGATTTTATCAACCGGATTTTCGTTTTTATCAGCCGCATTTGTACATTTATCAACCAACTAGAGCACATTATTAACCGTAAACCAGATTTATCAACTTTCGCCTATCCTAGTACTTCTTTCATAATTCTATTTTCATACAAAGTAATAGGAACTGTAGGCACTTTTAGTAAAATCGATAGGGTTTCTCATAGAAAAGAAATGAATAGTATAAATCACTAGTTATCTAATCTTAGTTTAGAAGGGAAAGGAGGTTGAATATGAAAAATATCCGCTTAAACCGAATCATTTCTCTAATGATCACAGCTATCCTAACCTTCCTATTAATTTTTCCTACAGTAGGTCTGGCGAAAGGCTCTGATAATAAACAAGATCATATGAAAAATAATAACCAACATAAAACCCATCAACCATATGTAGGACATGGCAGGGATAAAGCAGCCCCCAAAAAACAGCTTAATCAAAAATCCACTCATCTTCCTCAAAAAAATGCTTTTAAAAATAACCATAACTCTCTAGAAAAAAATACTCCAAACAAAACAGAAAAAAAGAACCATACTACCTCTTCAAAAAATCAGTCTAATACAAACAAGAGCACCCAAATTCATCTTCATTTAAAAAATTGTTGGAAATCCGTTACTTCTGTATTCGTTCAGTGGAACGGTGAATGGAAGCAAATGTATACACAAGGGAATTCTCCGCTTTATAAGCTAAAGGACAAAGGCGAATATGTAAAAGATGATATAACAGGGTTTAAACTTATGACACCAACAGGGGAAGTCGTTGTCCCAATTGACCAAGTAAGAATTGGCGTTGAGGCACAGGGGACAATTAATTATTGGTTAGAGAGCTGTGAAAAGCCTAAGAAGGAAGAAGAATCTGCACCAGTTATATCTAAGCCTGTTTCTTCTGAAAAGGTCACTCCTTCCAAGGAGGTAAAGGTTAAACCTAGTGAAGAAAAGGCTGAAGAAAAAACAAGTAAAGGTTCTAATGAGAAGAATCCAACCTTAACAGGTGTACTGCCTAAAACTGGTGAATCCAGTCCAATTTATTTTTATCTATTAGGACTTCTATTAGCTTCACTTGGTGTCTTCTACCTTTTTAGAAAACGAAAATAATTAAGCTTAAATAAAGAGAGAGAATCATTCTCTCTCTTTTTAAATAGAGGTGCTCAATGATGAAGAAATTCTTAGCCGTTTTATTAGTCCTTTTAGGTCTTGGAACTATGCTCTATCCTAAAGGAATGCAGATTTATAGTTCATATAAGCAAGAAAAGCTGTTCCAAGAATGGGAACAGCAACAGCAGGTGGGAAATTCTGAGTTAGAAGAAAGCTATAAAACTCTAGAAAAAGCATTCTCTAAAGACAATGATTCGCAATCACATTCAGAAACAAGCGTTCAGCAGAAATCAGACGAAAACCAGCAGCAAGGGATGATAGGAACGATTGAAATTAAGAAAATTGATTTAAAGCTGCCTATTTTAGAAGGTGCGGACCTTAAAAATCTTGAGATTGCAGCAGGGCATTTAGAGGGTACAGCTCCACTTGGTCAAGTGGGGAATTCAGCCATTGCTGCCCATAGAAGCCGTGCTTTTGGAAAAATGTTTAATAGACTTAATGAAATACAGGTTGGAGACGAAATAAAGGTACAGGATAAACAGAATCATTATACTTATCAAGTTTATGACATTTTAATTGTAAATCCTGATAACTTATCTGTTCTAGAGTCACAAGGTTCGCATAAAATCCTGACTCTCATCACCTGTGATCCAATTGATACAGGTACTCATCGCTTAATTATCCATGCTAAACTAGAAACTAATTGAGATTTCCAACTATAGAGATATGATAAAGCAGAGGGGAGAACCCCCTATTTTCTTTTATGCTAAAATAGATATGGTTCAATATTTCATCTCTGTAGGAGTGAGAACGTGTTTGACTATTTGAAACAAAAAGCAGTAAATCTCTTTCCAGGCTATTTTGCGTTAGTTATGGCAACAGGCGCATTATCCATTGGAACTTATCAGCTTGGGATGGAGTGGATTGGCAGGCTTTTGTTGTATGTCAATTTGGTTGCTTACCTTATTTTATGGCTGCTTACCCTCATTCGCCTTTTTTGCTATTTTCCTAGAGTAGTAGCGGATATAACAAGTCACACCATTGGCCCTGGATTTTTCACATTAGTGGCTGGAACCTGTGTTTTAGGAAGCCAGCTGATTATCGTTGCTGATTATGTTTCCATCGCTAAATACTTATGGGTACTAGCTATTCTTTTGTGGATTGTCATTATGTATACCTTTTTTGCGGGTGTTACGGTGAGAAAGGAAAAACCACCTATTGCTGATGGCATCAATGGGGCATGGTTGATTGCGGTTGTTGCCTCTCAATCCATTTCCATCCTTGGAACTCTGCTTTCTTCGTATGTCCAAAATGGGCAGGAAATCATTTTATTTATTACATTATGTATGTACTTTTTAGGATGTATGTTATATCTAAACATCATTACGCTAATCTTTTATCGATTTACTTTTTTAAAATTAGATCATTCTGCTCTCACCCCGCCATACTGGATTAATATGGGGGCAGTTGCGATCACCACTTTGGCAGGTTCCACGCTCATCCTTCATTCACATGACTGGAACCTGTTGTTAGAAATCACCCCTTTTTTAAAAGGGTTTACACTGTTTTTCTGGATTATGGGCACATGGTGGATTCCGTTGTTATTCATTCTGATGATATGGCGTCACTTTTATCATAGATACCCGCTTTCTTATGATCCACAGTTTTGGGGTATGGCGTTCCCTCTGGCCATGTACACAGCCAGCACCTTTCAACTATCCAAGGCATTAGATGTTCCATTTTTGATGGTTATACCAAAATTCATGGTGTATATCGCAATGGCTGCATGGATATTTGTTTTTCTAGGCTTAGTTCATCACTTGTTTCATCATTTCATCCGCAAAACAAAATTACCAGCAGAGGACTCATTTTACGAAGGCTAAATTTCAGGCACCACAAGTAGTGGTGCCATCTGTAACTATATTCTTCTTAAAACTCTAGAGCCGTTAAACAAAGCCCAAGGTTTATCACTGTTGTTAAAATAGAACTTTATCGGCTTCTCAAATTTTACTAAAACTAGGGTATCGGGCCCGCTTGCTCGAAGGTCAAACTTTTGATCATCCATCTCTACATATAATTTTCCATCTTCAAAAAGTATCTTGGTATTGCCGCCTTCTTTTGAAGTATAGGTACCCACAAATTTCTTTATTTCATTAACTGACATTTCGTAAAACGGTTCTTCACTTTGTTTATGCTCTATTGGTAACCCAAGAGCCGTATTCACAGCAGCAAGCCAAATATCACCGGCACTTACACCACCAACATTGGTTAGCACCGTAACAACTAATTTTTTCTCAGGAACAAAACCAAAGTTTGATGACACACCTGGTTGCCCCCCGCCATGTTGGACAAGTGTAAATTCACCTGCATAATTAGGAGTGACATTTAATGCATACCCATAATAGGAATTTCGTCCAACCTGAATGAAGGGCTCCCACATTTTTTGAGAATGTGGAAACTCACCATTTATGTATACTTGACCATATTTCAGTAAATCTACGACATTTGAACGGATTCCTCCGCCTACCTCGAAGTTTCCTAGTTTGGGCCAATCTACTTTTTCAACCTTATTCAATTTAGTATTAAAATGGTAAGGCACAGACACATTATCCATTTTTTCTAACTCTTCTAAGCTAAAAGTGGATCTGTCCATCTCAAGTCGCTCGAGCAGCTGATTTGTCATATATCTTCGAAAAAGTTTTCCTGTTATTCTTTCGATAATCGCGCCTAATAATAGGAAAGTATCGTTGCAATAACTGAAATATTCACCAGGGGCACCTAATAACTCGTACTCTTCTTTTGCTAAATAGGCAGAATGATCCCTGAAATGATTCCAAGCTTCAAATCGTTCCATAGGTGGAACTCCTGTCGTGTGAGAAAGAAGATGGCAGATTTTAATCGAATTCATATCATGTACACCATAAAGTTTGAATTCTGGTAAATATTGAATCACAGAATCCTGAACAGATAACAAACCCTGATTTTGCAAATCCATAATGGCTAAGGCAGTAAAGGATTTCGTTACGGAAGCAATTCCAAAGATCGTTTCTGGAGTCACTGGCAACTGTAATTCCACATCTCGATAACCAAACCCTTTTTGAAAAATCGTTTCTCCGTTGGATGAGATTCCAACTGAAACTCCTGCAATATTCTCTTCTTCCATTTTATTCAATATAAATTCTTCTAATTTCATCCAATCAAATTCTGCCATAACATTACCTCCTATTATTAAAAAGGTATTCGACAATTTATAGTTAATTACCTCCGAAACCCTTTATGTGTACTATTAAAATTGGGCAGAAAGAGAAACAATCAAAGAGATTTTTTACCGAAAAGTTGATAAATTGTAAAATCGGTTGATAAAGTCTGATTTGAGGTTGATAAATGGGCCAAAACGGTTGATAAATGTGGAAATCCGGTTGATAAAACGAAATCCACTGTTCAAAAGCATGTGGGTTTCTCTAAAAAATCAACAAATCAATCAGCACCCAACCTAGTTTTCAAGTTTAATCCACTAAAAAAGCACCACCCCTCAAAAAAGGGTGGTGCTCAAAATCCTTTTAAATCATCAAAATTTCACGAATATCCTCTTCGCTAAGCGTTTGTGTACCATTCTTTCCAGGATCGATAATTTCTTCCACTAACAGTCTCTTTTTCTCTTGCAGTTCATTCATTTTTTCCTCGATGGTTCCTCGTGAAACGAGCTTTATGACTTGGACGACCTTTGTTTGGCCCATGCGGTGGGCTCGGTCAGCAGCTTGCTCTTCGACAGCTGGATTCCACCATAGATCATAGAGGACAACCGTGTCTGCACCAGTTAGGTTTAGGCCAGTACCTCCAGCCTTTAAAGAAATGAGAAATAAATCTCGTTCGCCACCATTAAATTGCTCACAAATTTCAACTCGTTCTTCTGGAGGTGTTTGTCCGTCTAAATAAAAAAACGGAAGTCCTCGTCGAGTAAATTCACGGCCAATCAATCCAAGCATTTTTGTAAACTGCGAAAAGATTAATACTCGTCGGCCTGAGATTCTCGATTCCTCGATGATCTGCAGCAACTGTTCAAATTTAGCAGAACTTCCTTTATAGCCATCCACAAAAAGGGCTGGGTGACAGCAAATCTGGCGCAAGCGAGTTAAGCCAGCAAGGATTTTGATCCTATTTTTACGAAAGGTGTCTTTGTCTAAATGCTTTAACGTGTCTTCACGAAGCTTGGCCAAATAGGCAGCATACAGTTTTTTCTGGTCGGGAAGTAATTCAGCCGAGTCAACAGATTCGATTTTTTCAGGAAGCTCAGATAATACATCCTCTTTTAGTCTGCGTAATAGAAATGGACGAGCACGCCGGGCAACCTTTACCTTTGTCAGATGACTGAATTCCTTTAGTCCAAGAAAAAGTTCAGGAAATACGACATGAAAAATCGACCAAAGCTCCTCTAGGGAATTTTCGACAGGGGTACCTGTTAGAGCGAAAAGATGGTCTGCACATATTCTTTTTACCGCTCGTGCTGTTTGGGTTAATGGATTCTTAAAGGCTTGGGCCTCATCAAAGAAAACCGTGTGAAATTCTCGTTGTTCAAACCACTTGATGTCTCTGCGTAACAGCGGATAGGAGGTAATGACCACGTCTAATTCATCCATTTCTTTTGCCACTTTTAAGCGTTCCTCTTTTGTCCCGTCGATGACAATGGCTTGAACATCGGGAGCAAATTTCATGAGCTCATTAAGCCAGTTATAAGTTAAAGATGCCGGGCAAACTACTAATACAGGCTGTTTTCTTTCCCGTATCGTGGATAACTCCGAAATAATAAAAGCAATGCTTTGTAAGGTTTTCCCTAGCCCCATATCATCCGCTAATATTCCCCCAAATCCATAGTTAGCCAGAGTTTTTAGCCATTTAAAGCCTTTGACTTGATAATCTCTTAAAATGTCAGCTAATAAAGAGGGGACTTCAAATTCTAATTTTTCTGGATGGTAGAAGTCATCCAAAAACCCTCGGAATGATTTTTCAAATTCAAAGGTAGTCTGGTGATCAACCGAATCGAGCAGCTGAAGTCCTCTAACAATCGGGACATTCAAACCACTTTCTAAATCCTCATGCTGTTCAGGAACTGCACGAAGAAAGCGTTGGATTTCTTCAAATTCTCTCGTTTCCAATGATAGCAACGAGCCGTTTTTCAAACGATAGTACTTGCGTTTTTCCTCTAACGCTTGAAGGATGTCGCGAATTTCTTTATCTGCAATACCATCTAGTTGAAATTTGAATTCAAGCCAGTTGGTGCGTTCCTTTTTTACTTTTACACGAATTTGAGGGCGAGTATTTTCTCGAAAAATTCGATTTCTAACAGCTGTCGTTGCATATATTTGCACGTGCTTTTGAACCTTTGGAACAATGTAATACAAAAATTCATACTCCAGTTCTTCATTATGCAAATAATATCCGCCTTCTGTTTTTGCGAATTGGCCTTCTTCCATTAACTGCAGGATGTCCGCCTCTTTTTTTGTATCACGTAAAACAATGGAGCTTTTTTGATGATCCTCGAGTGGGTTAATCACCCAATTTTCATAATGAAATTCAAGCCCAGCAAGCAAACGATTTCCGAGTCGATCTAAGTAAAGCTTTGCCACTAAAGGTGACTTACCCATTCGACTTTTTATAGACTCGGCTATTTGAACATATCCCAGTTTTTTTAATCCTGGGAGCACTTTTTCAAAAAATAAATCAAGTTGCTCATTCGGAATGGGGATATGATTTTTTTCAGAAGTATAAAGCATCCCCTTTAGTTCGATGAGTCGCTCACTATCCTCCGTTTTCACTGTAAACAGTTTCCCTTCATGTAAAACAACACCATATGACTGGAAAATAATTAGGTTGGTTAAACCCTCTATGTTTAGGTGATAACCAGCATTCGATTCCTCCAATTTAATATGAATAGGGAGGTCTTCATTTGAAAAAGACAGTTGGTGAAAAGTTTGTCTATCATAAGTAAGCTTAGCCAAAGGCGCTTTTTTAAGAAAAGGTACAATCCGTTCCCAAGAGGAAGGGGGAATAAGTAAGTTGGTTAAATCAATGGCCATTTGACCTTTGTTGTACCATTTTTCATCATCCATCACATAGATTAACTGTTGCAGCATGGCATCCGTTTGTTGCTGAAAGCAATGTTGGCTTTGGTTATAAGTGAACGTATCAGAAAGAAGGAAGGGCGTGCCTCTTTTTACGTGCCCCAGTAAGCTACGAATATCCTTAACATGGTATTTACCTATTGTAAGTTTCACCGTAAAAAGATGTTCCTCATTTCCTAGTGAAACAGGTTGAAAAGTAAACTCTACATCTAAAACTTCTCTATTTTCAAAATGACGCTGATGGCCACTAGACCTATTAGGTTTATCGTTAAAAAGGGTTAATAATCCATTCGAAAGTTCTTGATGTTCTATATCGCTATCCTGGTGTAAGACCTTTTGCCGTTGCTTGTCCTGAATGGCAAGGAGAACAGCCGCAATATGCTGGCAATCTTTTTGGAAAGAAGCGAGCTTAGGGCAGCTGCATTTAGTCGAAAAACCACCATGGACATTTTTCTTAATTGTGACATAGAAATCTTCACCACCTGTGACCGTTGCTTCACATAGGTCCGGGCTATATGTTAAAAGCGTTACTTTATGATTACGATAAAAAGAGTCTCCTCTTTTGAAGGAGACTGTACCACACAAATCTTGAATGATCTTTTGATTTAATTTGATATCCAATGCTCTTCTCCTTCCAAAGTAAGTTACTATTTTTCTCATTATAATCTTTCATGAGTGAATAGAAAAGTTTTATAGTCTTATTGGAAGGAGACATCTTTATAACAAATGTTGAAATAAACCGGTAATATAGGATAGTCCCTTAACACTGAAAGATCTAAACCAGCTTACTTTACCTGGTTTTAAGTGTGGGTCCTCTACATATTCTTTATTCTTCGCAACCTTTAAGCTCTTATTAAAATAATGATCCATTTCCTTTTTAAGGGCTTCGGTAAACTCCTCGCTATCAATAACCACCATAGATTCGGTATTTAAAAACGCAGACCGGGCATCCATATTAAAAGCACCAATGGCACTCAAACGATCATCAAAGATAAAGGTCTTGGCATGGATAGAGTCTGGCCCTTGATATTCTAATACATTCACACCCTTATTAACCATGCCATTGATATGTTTGATATGTCCTGAATAGGCAATAACATTAGCCGTTGATGCTAACGAGTTTGTTAAAACAGTCGTATTCTCTGGCGCAACTTGTAATTTATCCATATAAGGAAGCATCGGTTTCGTTGGAATGACATAAGGGCTTTGTATGACAAGAGACCTTTTAGCATTTTTCATTAAATTCGTTAAATCGTACCATGCCCAAGGTTCTTTATTAAACCTTTGGATTGGATTATGAATAAAGGTAACCTTTTTAGTTGGAAGGGACATTTTCAACCAATCATAATAATTATTAAATAAGGTTTTATCCGATTTTCTTAAATTCTCCAGTTTCTCTTTTAATTGCTGGTTAGCTTCTTTGGCTTTCTTTTGTTGCCGTTCGGATAGCCTTTCTAATGGATGTTTTGTATATGGATGGTTCCATACTTCATTAAAGTACCCTTCCATTTGGTTGAGGACACTGCCTTCCTTTGACTCCGGCTCGGTATTAAGGATTAGAACATCTCGGTCATTGGTAGGGTTTTTCTCACCTTCTTCAACAAAATAACGATTCCCGATATTCCTTCCACCAATAACTGCATACTTATGGTCAATAATAAATAACTTATCATGGAGTCGATTATGCCACGTCCAAGGCAGGTGTGGATGAAACGGCTCATAATATTTAATTTCGACATTCGGGTGATTGATTAAGGCGTATTGAGTATCTTTTAAACTAAATCTTAGCCCATGGAAAATTCCATCCAGTAGGATTCGAACCTTTACACCTCGATCAGCCGCATCTAAAATCATTCCTAAAATCAAATCGGTAATGTATCCTTTATGAATGGCGTAATAAGCAAGATCAATCGATTCTTGTGCATTTTCCATTAGATTGACACGTGCAAGTCCCGCAAAGGTTTTTTCCTCTAATAAAATAACGCGGTCTTGCGAAGGTTCATTCCCATAGAACCTTTGTACTTGATGCTGTTCCTTAAAGGAGTTACTTATCTTTGGATGTTTATCTTTTAAAATAACTACTCCAAATATCGTGATATAAAGTAAACAAAAAATAAGAATAATCATAAATGCTCTCCTAACCTTCTTTATGGAATTTACCTCCTTTGAAACCCTGAAACTCCGATAATCATTGCTATTAGTTTGTTCAACATTTTTTACAATATGAAAGATCAAAGGGGAAATAACAACAAGTCCGTTAGGTGATATGAAAAAAAGCCACGCTTTTCCAAGTCGGAAAAGCGTGGCTTTTTAATTAATTTAGTACTATTTTTTCTTTCTCCATTTCCCATGCCGATACGATATAAGCAAATCCATTCATTAAGAAGTAGATCACATTTGATTGTACTCGTTCATATTCTCCTAAATACGTATTCAAAATAATACAGACGGAATATATAACAACAAAGAATAAAGCAATTTTATTAAAAATAGCCATGTTCATCATCCTTTCCATTAGGACTCTTATTGTTATCATATTTTATGGAAGCCAGTCTTATGCAATAGTCCATTCCTTCGATTGGGTACTAAAAAATTAAGCCCTCTTTTTATTTTTATGAAACGAAACCGAAACAGTTCCGTCTTATTATATATAAGGTATTTTCAGGAGGTTATCATATGAAAAAATTGGGTGTAATCGCCCTTATGTTATTGTTAAGTCTTTCGTTGTATGGTTGTGCATCTAAAGGAAAAGCTTCTCCAATAAATGACCCTAATCAAGCAAATGATTCAGAGCAAACAGTAGGTGAATCAGAGCAAACAAATGAAACTACAGAAGAAGTGAACAAGGAACAATCCGAAGCCGGTTCTGTAATGTATCATAATACTAAATATGGATTTGATTTCACCTTACCTGCCAGCTGGGAAAGTTATAAGATTGTGACTGAAAAGTGGGAGGGGCTTGCGTTAGATGGCTCACAAGGGGAAAAGGTTGTCGAAACAGGACCGCTAGTGTTGATTAGACATCCAGAGTGGACTTCTCAAAACATACGACAAGATATCCCTATTATTGTTTTTACACTCTCACAATGGGAATCACTTCAAAATGAGACGTTCCATATTGGTGCTGCACCGATTGGCCCAAGTGAGCTAGGACGGAACTCAAAATACGTTTTTGCACTGCCAGCAAGATATAATTTTGCTTTTCCAATTGGCTACGAAGAAGTTGAAAATATCTTAAATAACCACCCACTTTTACCAACTGAGACTTTCCAATAAGCTTCTAAAATGTGACAATTCATACCAGTAGGGGTTCTTTAAAATTACAATTTCCGAGGAAATAAAAGTTGGAAAGACAAAAAATTCATCTCTTTATGTAGAAAAGAAAACTCTCAGGAATAGGACTTTTCCTGAGAGTTTTTAAATTACACCACTCAACGGTTTTAAACTAAAATAATCTAATGCTTGATTAACATCATCCAAATCATGAATTTTTTTCTCGATACAAAATTGAATCACTAAGTCAAAGGTGTCACTGTCCGACAAAGAGTAACCGGCAGAGCTGAGAAGCTTGTCGGTTTCTTTTATGTTTAGCTCCAAAGCGAGGGCAAGAGAAATTATCGTGTTTTTCCTAGGGTGGTAGTTAGCGTTTGACCGTATCTTGGAAAATAGCTTACGGTCTAGTCCTGCTTTTTTGTAAATCTCCACATCGCTAGCTTCTTTTTTATCAATGTATTGAAATAAAACTTTCTGAAAAGTAGGTTTTCGTTTTGTTTTAATAAAATCTTCTAATTCGCTAGAGTGCAGGTCCTCGAGAATTTGATGCTCTATATATTTTGAGGAAATCATTGATTCCGCTAAAATCATTTTGTTTAAGTGATGATCGATATACTCCTGCAGCTCTTCTAGAATCATTCTATTTATCACAAAACATACCTCCTAAAAATGTCGCTTTTTAGGCGACCAACTAATGGTGATACATAGCTACTATTATATCATGATGAACTTGAGGAGGATGTAGAGATGACTAACAAACTCACGGAGATTATTTTCTTACTTGACCGCAGTGGTTCAATGGCTGGACTTGAAGGTGACACGATAGGAGGCTTTAATGCATTTATAAAAAGACAAAGTGAAGTGGAGGGGGAAACCTTAGTAACGGCAGTATTATTTGATAATGAGTATGAAGTATTATGGAACGGTATAGATGCGAAAGAGGTCAAACTGACAGAAAATGAATACTTCGTTGGCGGTTGTACGGCACTCTTGGATGCGGTTGGAAAGACGATTTTAGATGTAGGTTATAGGCTGTCTTGCACAAAAGAAGAAAATAGACCAGGTAAGGTGATTTTTGTTATTACAACGGATGGAATGGAAAACGCAAGCCGTGAATTCACCTATAAAAAAGTAAAGGAGCTCATTTTGCATCAACAAGAGAAATATCATTGGGAATTTATTTTTATGGGGGCCAATATTGATGTAGCCAAAGAGGCAGAAAATATGGGAATTTCAACGGATCATGCTTACCATTTTGAAGCTTCGGAAAAGGGTGTAGAAAAAATGTATAACATGATTTCTGAGGCCATAACAGAGAAAAGACGTTCATAAATTTTATGTTCAAAAAAACTCCTCATTAAAAATAGATATGAGGAGTTTATTTGAAGCATTTTTTTTGTTATAAATGGATTATTTCTATTCGTTTTCCACTAATTGATCTGAATTAAGGCAAGGATTTTAGAACAAAGCATATGACACTGTTATCTTCGTTAAAATTCCAATCAACAAAGATATCGAGTACCGGTTGGTTAAAAATCGTTTCAAAACGACCATCACGATGTAGATAGGATTTTTCTAATTCATCTTTTGTTATATTCAGTGTTTGTTGAAACCCTTTTGCTATCAGTGCTTTTTCGATTGGAACTAGAACACCAATCCTCTTTACCAAAAAAAGTTTATTCGTTATTTGGTATGCCTCAATTTTCTCAGGGCTTTTTTCAACCAATATACTAATTCGATTTACTTCATTAACTAAAGGCTCATGTTGTGGGAAGGAATCGATGTTCTGAACAGTAATAATGGCACTTTCAAATTCAACGATAATGGTTCCTGTATTGTTCGGGTAGTTCCAATCATGATAATAAGATACAACATCAAGCTCAAATTCAATTTCAAGTACCCCTTTTAATTGGGAAAGTAAATTTTGCATAACAATATTTCTCGAAATTTCAATATTATCTGAATTCCCGTTTTCTAGAAGAACAGTTTCCATTGGTGTAAGAAATCCCCGTATGTAAAAGACAAGAAAACGATTATTTAATGAGGCATGACACGAGTCTGGACCTCTTCCGAAATTTTTTCTTAATAATTTACTTGTCAAATTGCTGATACTTAAAAGGTTTTCTTGAATAGAAGCTTGCATTACACTCAGCCTTTCGAATATGAAGTGGTAGTATTCTATTTTTACTATTATTTCCTATTCTATTGCTAATCATGCTTTATTAAGTTACAGTTGAAAAGGATGGATGAATGGAAGTCATTATCTTTTTAATATTAAAATCGGTTGCGGTTCTGTAAATTTCATAAAAACTTTGTTTGGAAGATGGATAGACAATTTCGATTGAGCTCATGCATAAGCCAAAATAGACGCTCCATAAGGAGTTCTATTTTGGCTTTTTTGTTTTACATACCGCCAAGGGGTATATTGAGTGCATCCTAATTAATTTCTGAATCGGAAGGAATATTAACAAATGAAGGACCTCATTGTACAACTTTTTAGCACACTGCTTCCTATTTTGCTCTATCAAATGTTTGGGACAAAAGGTTACTCCTTAAATACAACTAAAAGAGATGTACTTATTGGATTCATGATTGGCAGTGTTTCAATTTGGCTTTGTATGTCTTTTCCGATATCCATTTTTGACGGATACTTATATGATTTACGTGATGTTCCGTTAATTATTGGAATTTTATATGGAGGTCCTTGGGTAGGGATTTCTCTATCTGCCTTTATGTTTGGTTACCGTGTTATTATTGGCGGACAGGGGATATACCTAACCCTTATATCACATATTATTGTTCTTCCATTTATTTTCTATCAAATCAAGAAGTTCCCACATTATTCGCATAAAAAAAGATTAAAGGTATCAACTTTACTTAGTTTCTTTTTATCAGTAATGGTTATGACAGTCTCTTTAACAGCAATCAGTTTAAGGTCTGGTTTTTATATAACAAAAGACATGGTTATTTTCTTTTTATATTTTGTTATATCAAACACATTAGGAATTAATATCTTGATTTTCTTAATAGAAAAACACCGGGAACACATACAAATTACAGACGAATTACAAGAAGCGGAGAAAATGCGTGTTGTTAGTCATCTTGCGGCTTCTATTGCACATGAAGTTAGAAATCCATTAACCGTTGTTCGTGGTTTTATTCAAATGCTTGCTAAAGAAAATATGAATCAGGAGAAATTGCAAGTTTTTGGTGAAATCATGTTAAATGAATTAGATCGTGCACAGATGATCATAACGGATTACTTAAGTTTTGCCCGCCCACAATCAGATCCAGAGAATCTTGAGATATTTGAGGTAAAAACCAAAATAGAAAAAGCAGTAAATGTGATGATACCCTATGCATTAGTGCAGGGAGTTGAATTTCATACAGTTGTTGCAAACCAACTATTTATTAGGGCGGAAAGAAGCAAATTGGAGCAGGTATTGGTAAACCTAATAAAAAATTCCATTGAAGCTATGCCACAAGGTGGCACGATTCAAATTAAGGCTGGAAAACAAAATAAATACGTCACGATTGATATCATTGACCAAGGGATTGGTATGACCCCTGAACAAATTGAACAATTAGGAAAACCATTTTTTACGACAAAGGAAACAGGAACTGGAATTGGAATCATGGTTTGTTATCGGATTATTGAAGCTTTAGGTGGCATCATTAAAGTTTCTAGTGAAGTAGGCAAGGGTACACATTTTTCAATCATGATTCCTGCTGAAATCATTCAAGAAAATGTAACTGAATAATTATAATAGAAAATATGACTTATCCATCTAGTGTCTTCCTCAAGGTTCTTACCTGGGGCAGGCACTTTTTTTGTGGGTGAGGAATGATAATTTTAATTCAATGCAAAATAAAAGGGTGAAAAATCTAGTGAAAAGGAGGGGAAAAGATGTCAAAGGATAAGACAACGCCTTCTTCCCAAGTGGACCAAAAGCAATTATTAGAAGACAAAGTAGAAGCTCTTCGAAAAAATAATTTTGAAGATGATCATACTCGACGTGTAACCTCAAATGGAGCAGATGGCCAATAATAAGAAAATAGGCACCGTAATCGTATACGGTGCCTACCTTTTTATGAGGCAATTTCTTTTCGATGGAATAATCCCATTACTTCAATCGTTTTCGTGATGTTCACAAAGGCAGTTGGGTCGACTTCATGAATGAGTGACTTCACTTCTGTTAATTCATAACGGGAAATGACAGTTATAAGGATATTACTTTTTTCGTTAGAATACCCTCCTACAGAATCAATGATTGTGACTCCTCTATACACATTGGACAACAAATGCTGTCTCATCTCTTCCCCTTTTTGCGTAATAATCATAAGGGTTATTTTGACATGATGAGTATGAATGGAATCAATCACTTTTCCGGTAATAAAAATGGAAACTAACGTATTTAATGCAGCATCCCAGCTTAAAAGAAAACCGGAAATCAGAATAACAAAACCGTTCATTGCAAATAACAATGTCCCCATCGGAAAATCCTTATGACGAGATAATAACATTCCGATAATATCAAATCCACCGGATGAACCAGCCGAGCGAAAAATAATCCCAATGCCTAAACCGACTAAAGCTCCGCCAAAGACAGAGGATAAAATAGAGTTACTGGCAATCTCATCAATCGGAATAAAATACATACTAATGGAAATAGTCACAACAGATAGTATCGTATAAAAAATAAATGTTCTTCCTAATTTTATATAACCAATGATTAATAATGGTAAGTTCAACAAAAAATTGTATATTCCTGCATTCAAAGGAGTAATCATTCCTAGTATGAGGGATAAGCCACTAATGCCACTGCTCATAATTTCATGGGGGATTAAAAATAGATTAAAGGCGATGGATACAATTATAGAACCTGTTATAATTCCAAGGATTTTCAATCAAAATCACTCCTAAAGTCAAGAGATAATAAACCTCATTATATAGGAGAATTTGCATAAATGAATTTATAAGATAATTTAAACTTTTATATATCTAGAATGCATACAACTTTAGTGGTGATGAATATTTATTCAATTGAAGAAAATGCTTTACTAATAAAAAAATGTAGACTATCATAAGATTGAATTAAATAAATGTGAACTACTAGGGGTGCCCTGTTTCGGGCTGAGAGGAAAACGGTAAGTTTTTTAACCCTTCGGACCTGATCTGGATCATACCAGCGTAGGAAAGTAGCCGTGTGAATGTTTTTTGTTCTCAGACTATTGAAGTCAGGTCCAATTTTTTTTGGATCTGGCTTTTTTTGTTTTTTTTAAGGCTCTTTTCTGAAACTTTGTTGCTTTTTCTTACTAATAGATAGACCTAACACAATATAAGGTGTAAAAACTCATATGAAAATGAAGAAAAGAGCTGAGCACTTATTAAGAGTGCTTGTAAAAATCCGGCTTTAGGGATTTTTACCAAAACCACAAACTATACGAAAACAGCTTATTTAAATGAATGGAGGAAAGTTGATGGATCACAACAGTATCAGTTCAACTCTGCAAAAGGTGAGGGAGTTAAATCCGCTTGTACATAATATCACCAACGTAGTAGTCACCAATTTTACAGCAAATGGATTATTGTCCTTAGGAGCATCGCCGGTAATGGCCTATGCACCAGAAGAGGTAGCGGATATGGCAAAAATTTCGCGTGCACTTGTATTGAATATTGGAACACTAAACCGTGAAGTGGTCGATTCTATGATTCTAGCAGGAAGAACAGCAAACGTTTATGGAATTCCCGTCATTTTTGACCCAGTTGGGGCAGGGGCTACTCCTTTCCGAACGGAATCCGCTCAAAAAATCATGCGTGAAGTAAACATATCGATCATAAGAGGAAATGCAGCTGAAATTGCCAATGTAGTAGGGGAAAAGTGGGAAATCAAGGGCGTTGATGCTGGTGAAAATCAGGGGAATAACTTGGAGCTGGCTGTAGCTGCTGCTAGAAGATTAAAAACCATTGTTGTGATTACTGGGAAAGACGATGTCATAACGGATGGAGAAACCACTTACTTGGTTTCCAATGGACATCCAATTTTAACAAAAGTAACAGGGACGGGGTGCCTGTTAACTTCTGTCATTGGTGCTTTTGCCGGAGTAGAAAAAGACCTTCTATTGGCAGCTGTTTCCGCTTTAACCTTCTATGGGGTTGCTGCAGAGAAAGCCGCTCTCACAAATAGCGGTCCGGGTAGTTTTCAAATAGAGTTTTTAAATCAATTATCACTTGTATCTGAGGAAGATATTCAGCAGCATGGTCAGTTCAACAAACGAGGGGAGTCTTTGTGATGAAAAAAGCCTTAACCATAGCAGGTTCAGATAGTGGCGGCGGTGCTGGAATCCAGGCCGATTTAAAAACCTTTCAAGAATTAGAGGTATTCGGGATGTCTGCTTTAACCGCTGTGACGGCCCAAAATACGTTAGGGGTGCAAGCTGTATACCCGATGACAGCAGAAGCAGTAGTCAAGCAAATCGAATCGATAGGAGATGACATGGGAACGGATGCATTGAAAACAGGGATGCTTTTTAATGCAGAAATTATCCAAACGGTTTCTGAAAAAATTCAAACTTACGGTTGGAAAAATGTCGTGGTTGACCCCGTTATGATTGCAAAGGGAGGAGCATCATTACTACAAATGGAAGCCATTTCTGCCTTAAAGCAATACTTATTACCGCTTTCAATGATCGTGACACCGAATATTCCAGAAGCAGAGGTTTTGACTGATATGTCTATTCAAACCCTTGCAGATAAAAAAGAAGCAGCTCAAAGGCTTTATGATTTAGGGGTAAAACATGTGGTGATTAAAGGTGGCCATGATGAAAATCATTTGGAATCAATTGATTTATTGTTTGATGGAAACGAATTTACCACTTTTTCAAGTAAAAGAATCAGCACTAAGAATACACATGGAACAGGCTGTACTTTTTCAGCGGCGGTTACAGCAGAATTGGCAAAGGGCTTAAGTGTCTATGAAGCCGTTTCAAAGGCAAAGAACTTTATCCAGGCAGCAATTGAGGATGATTTACAAATTGGGCGAGGACATGGACCAACTAATCATTGGGCTTATCGAAAAAGAAATTGGGTAGGTGTTGGGGGAAAATGATTACGGAACTATTAAAAGTCTATTTTATTATGGGAAGTACGAATTGCAGGAAGACGCCAAGTGAAGTATTGGAAGAAGCCATAGAAGGAGGAATTACTCTTTTTCAGTTTCGTGAGAAGGGAAGCGGAGCTTTGGTAGGTGAGGAAAAAGTGAAACTAGCCAAGGAACTTCAGCAAATATGCAAAGCCCATCAAATCCCTTTTATCGTGAATGATGACATTGAATTGGCTATTTTGCTCGATGCCGATGGTGTTCATATTGGGCAAGAAGATGAACCGGTCGCGGCGGTTCGAGAGATAATAGGCGATAAAATTCTTGGCGTGTCTGTTCATAGTTTGGAAGAAGCCATGATCGCGATAGAAGGCGGAGCTGATTACTTTGGATTGGGGCCCATTTTTCCGACTAAAACAAAGGAAGCTGCGAAGGAATCACGAGGTACCACTCTAATAGAAGAATTCCGTGCAAAAGGAATCACTATTCCAATCGTAGGAATAGGAGGGATTACAGCTGAAAATGCTGGTGTTGTTATGAAAGGTGGAGCTGATGGCGTCTCCGTTATTACTGCAATAAGCCATGCGGATTCTATTCGTGAAGCCGCAAGAGAATTGAGAAAAAGTGTGTTTGAGTCATTGTAGTCTTGAAAGCTGATTACCATACAACTAAAAACTAAATACCAGCACTGGGGGAGCCAAAATCGAAACAATAGGCTGAGATTAGACCACTAACACAAAAGGTCTTAAACCCTTGCACCTGATCTGGATCATACCAGCGTAGGGAAGTGTAAAATAGTGATAACTTATTACATGTACCAGTCTTGTAATCTCAGGAATGGAATGTATGAAAAGGTCATCCCTCAGTGCTTATTAAAAACATTGGAGGGATTTTTTTATGCGTAAAACTCATAAGCTCACACTGACAGCCATGTTCATCGCCATTGGAACCATTTCTAGTAATCTATTTTTTATTCCAATTGGGTTCACCAAGCTTTTTCCCGTTCAACATTTTATTAATGTATTATCTGCAGTGCTGCTGGGGCCATATTATGCGGTGGCACAAGCCCTATGTACCAGCTTAATAAGAAATATGATGGGGACCGGCTCTATTTTTGCTTTCCCAGGAAGTATGGTGGGGGCACTCCTTGCTTCGCTGTTATTTTTAAAAACGAGAAAAATCTATATGGCCTTTTTCGGAGAAGTGATTGGAACAGGAATCCTTGGGGCTTTGCTTTCTTACCCGATTGCCACATTCGTTCTTGGTCAAAAGGCGACGTTATTTGGGTTTATCCCATTATTTATTTTCAGCTCATTTGCTGGAGCATTAATCGGAGCTATCATTCTCTCGATCTTTTTAAAAAAGAAGGTAGTGATCTTTCAAAATATCCAACAACAAGATATAAAAGGAGACTAACCTAAAATGGAAAACACTCAAAATGAAATATCAATTGGTATAGAAGAAAAGCTACCACCTATTCAAAACTTACTATATGGCCTGCAGCATGTATTCGTATCAAATGTTTGGCTTGACCCGATTTTTGTAGCGGCCATGATTGGATTACCTTTTGCGATGGCGGCTAATATGGTCAACGCCATCTTTATTGCAGCAGGGCTCGTTACTCTAGTTCAAGCTACTAAACTAGTTCGACTACCAATCATACAAGGGCCTTCCGCCGCCTTTGATTCGATTATGATTTCAGCTGGTAAAGCCAATGGATTGGCAGCAGCCAGTGGAGGTATTTTTTTAAGTGCGATTATTGTATTTATTTTATCTGTAACGGGCGTGATTAATCGTTTGAAGGGTATTTTCACACCAGTGATCTCTGGAACTGTCATCTTTTTGGTGGGGATATCGTTATCAGGTTTTACGTTATATGAATTTTTAGGCGGGTCACCCGGGGATGAGAACTTTATGAGTTCATCCACCTTAATTTTATCGATTCCGACAGCGATCATTGTTCTACTATTGTCTCTTTTTGGGAAGGGAATCTGGAAGTCATTTTCTTTCTTAATTGCCCTCGTTATCGGGGATGTTATTGCTTTGATGAATGGAAAAACTAGCTTCTCTATGATTTCTGAAAAAGCCTGGTTCGGTTTGCCTCATTTCTTGCCTTATGGAGGATTAACCTTTGAGTGGAGCACCTTTATTACCTTTTTTGTAGCGTATATTGTTGCGGTAATTGAAGCAATGGGTGTTTACCAGGCTTCCGCATCGATGTTAAACACAGAGTTAGATTCGAAACGAATACGTAACGGCTTTGCCGGAGAGTCTGCTGGTTCGATGGTTTCCTCTTTAATTGGAGGATTTCCTACGACGGCGTATGCACAAAATGTCGGGTTATTACGATTAACTGGAGTTGGCTCAAGATTCCCAGTGATGGTAGCAGGCATTCTATTTCTAATTTTAGGGCTTGTCCCGAAAGCAGGTGCTCTTCTTGCCTTAACACCAGATGCGGTTGTAGGCGGTATCTTTTTACCAGCTGCAGCAACCTTAATCTACACTGGTATCTCAATACTAGCCAAGGTCGAAAAAAACGATAAGAATTATATGATAATTGGAATTTCCATCATGCTCGCCATCTCTTTACCTGATTTTGCATCCAATGCAAAAGGAATTATTGGAACCTTTTTCACCAACAGTATTTTAATCGGAGCGTTTATGTCCATTATTCTTCAGCTTATTCTTGTCAACATACCGAACCTACTTAGAAAGAAGGAACAATCATGAGAGAGGATTCGCTAAACATTACCAAAGACATACTACAATTCATTAATTCTAACGAGGACTCTCATTTTAACGACCTAGCCTTAAAGCTTTTTCGCTACCAATTTCAATATAATCAACCATATAAAAAGTTTTGCCAGAATCGTAAAAAAACACCGTTAACCGTGAAGCATTGGACTCAAATTACGCCAATGCCTATTCAAGGGTATAAGGAATTAACTTTATCATGTGAACCACTGGAAGAAGCGGAAGCCATTTTTATGACAAGTGGTACGACCAACCCGGAGGCAAAGGGGAAAAATTATCACCCTACGCTCTCCGTCTGGGATGCCTCTATGAGAGGACCATTTAAGCACTATGTTCTTCCTGACCGTGAAAAAGTTACTATATTTGTTTTATCGCCGGCTGCAGATTTGAATCAGAATTCTTCTCTTTCAAGGTACCTTACGAATGCGGTAACTTATTTTGGAACAGAAAATAGTCAATTTTTCTTTGATGAAACAGGCTTGAAAATGGATCAGCTTGTTAACGAATTGAAAAAATGTGAACAACGCCAAGAGCCCATTATGTTAATGGGAGCTACCTTCGCCTATGTTCACTTGCTGGATTATTTGAAGGGAAATGGGATACATTTTCAGCTTTCAGAGGAAAGTCGAATTTTTGATACAGGAGGTTTTAAGGGACAATCGCGTGAGGTTGAAATGGAACAATTATATGCGGATTTTCACCAGTACTTCCATATTAAGCGTAGTCACTGCATCAACATGTACGGCATGACCGAATTAAGCTCGCAAATTTATGACCAGACCATTCTATCAAACTATGAAAATGACTCACTTGTTTTTGAAAAAAAAGGTCCTGCTTGGGTGAAAACAATTGTATTAAATACCGATACTTTAGAGCCAGTTGAAGATGGAGAAACAGGGGTCCTTGCTCATTATGATCTCGCCAATTGGAATTCCTGCCTGGCCATTTTAACGGAGGATATCGGTTATAAAACGGAGCACGGTTTTAAACTTCTTGGTCGAATCAAGGGTTCAGAGGCAAGAGGTTGTTCCATTGCCGTCGATCAACTGCTGCAATCCAATCTAGGCGGTGTCAGGTAAAATGGAAATATCAGTGTTTCACGTACCAAAATCGGTAGAATTAACGGATTTTAACGAACAAATCATCCATGGTGCTACCGACTATGTTTTAAAATATCCAATCTTAACAAACGAAAAGATAAAAGAAGCTGCAAATGCAGTTCAGGTGAATCGCGATCAATATCTTGCTGCCCTCCCAGTCTATGAAATTGTGAAAAAAATAGATTTAGCCATTCAAAAATGGTTGGACCCAGAATACCCTTTACGAAAGTTAGCAGAGAAACTGATTCCATCGATAACTGGATATGATGCCGAAATGGTTCGTCTAGAGCTTAAAAGGTATATGAGAACGTTTCGGAAAAAAGAGCTGCTGCGCTTTTTGGATGAAGAGTTTGACCAGCCTGCTATGCTCGATGACTTTCATCCTAGAAAGTCTGGTGGCATGAGTCGAGCCTATGGACCAAGAACCATTTTTCATATTTTTTCAGGAAATGTTCCTGGTGTTCAAATTTGGAGTTTAGTCATGGGACTGTTGTTAAAATCAGCGAATTTAGGAAAAACATCGACATCTGAACCTCTACTGCCAGTTTTATTTGCCAAGTCATTAGCCGAAGTCGATGAAAGATTAGCCGAAACGATTGCCATTCTTCCATGGAAGGGTGGCAAAGACAATCTAGAAGAACCTGCCATTGAATCCGCGGATGCCATCATTGTATACGGCTCTAACGAAACTGTTCAAAATGTTAGACCCAAAGTTCCTTCTTATAAAAAGTTTTTAACCTATGGTCATAAGATAAGCTTTGCCATGATTGGAAAGGAAGTCTTAACTCCCGATCATTATTATGAAACAATCTATAAATTGGTTGAAGATATAGCCATTTACGATCAGCAAAGCTGTCTATCACCGCAAACCGTTTTTGTAGAAAAAGGTGGAGCCATTAATCCGAAGCAATTTGCCCAAATGCTTGCCGCGGAACTGGAACGTTACCAGAAAAAAAGACCAAGGGCAAAGGTATCGGATGAAGAAGCAATGACGATTCAGAAACTGCGAAATCGTTATCAGTTAGAAGCGATTCAACACGGAAAGGTTTTGGTCTATGCAAGTCCAACAGACACATCGTGGACCGTTATTTATCATGATGTACCAGGTTTTGAGGGATCCCCCTTAAATCGTTCGATTCATGTCTTTTCTTCAGAAAACTTAGAAAAGGATTCGGTATTAATCAAACCGTTTGAGCAATATATCCAATCGTGTGGACTGGCCGTCAAGCCAAATCGTCTTTTTAAAATGGCAAGTTTACTAGGTTCATATGGAGTTAACAGAATCTGTTCGATTGGGGAGATGAATCGTGCAAAACCTGGTTGGCATCATGATGGAGGCTTTAACCTGCTCGACTTAGTTCGAATAACAGATATTGAACGCAATGTGGAACACGATCTTGAATGCTATGATCCGGATGTGGAATAGAAGGAAGGGATAACGATGAACTTAAAGGGGAAAATCGTCTTAATTACAGGAGCAAGCCGAGGAATTGGGGCAGCTATCGCTAGAAAGTTTGGTGATGAAGGCTCCTTTGTCATAGTGAATTATTTGAAAAATAAACACCTGGCCGAAAACGTTGTCAGCGAAATCGAATTCCAAGGCGGTCAAGCGGTCGCCATCCAAGCGGATGTTCAAAATGAAAATCAAGTGAATGAAATGATGGCACAAATCATCGATTCCGTTGGAGGAATTGATATTGTGGTTAACAATGCTCTAAGTCATTACACATTCAACCCTAAAACGAGAAAAACAGCATGGGATATTGAGTGGGATGACTACCAGCAGCAATGGGACGGGAATGTCCGTGGTGCGTTTAACATTTGTAAAGCGGCCATGCCTCATATGAAGGAACAAATGTCAGGAAGGATCATTAATATTGTCAGCAATTTAATCGATTTCCCAATTGTTCCTTACCATGATTATTCCACTGCCAAAATGGCTTTACTAGGATTATCAAGAAACCTTGCCCAAGAACTTGGCGCCTTTGGAATCACCGTAAATGCCGTAGCACCTGGACTAACGTACCCAACGGACTCCAGCTCTGAGACGAAAGAAGACGTAAGACGGACCATCATCAAGTTAACACCAATGCGCCGTTTAGCACTGCCTGAAGATATTGCAGGAACGGTCCTGTTTTTAGCATCAGACCTAGCTAGCTTTATTACGGGACAGTGTTTGAATGTCGATGGTGGACTTGTGATGAAATAAATAGAAAGTGCCAGGAACAGTGGATAGACTTTGTCTATCTCCATACTTGGCGCTTTTTATTTTTCCAAAATTCACTTTGGAATTCAAAATCACAATAAACGTAGTATGGCACCTTAAGAATAAAGGACAAAAGAGAAAGAGTTCCACTGGAAAATGTCCATCATAAGGGTGATGAAGGACAAAACAGATAGAGTACCACTGGAAAATGTCCATCATAAGAGTGATGAAGGACAAACCAGATAGAGTTCCATTGGAAAATGTCCATCATCAAGGTGATGAAGGACAAAACAGATAGAGTCCCCCTGGAAAATGTCCATCATAAGGGTGATGAAGGACAAAACAGATAGAGCTTCACTGGAAGATGTCCATCATAAGAGTGATGAAGGACAAACCAGATAGAGTTCCATTGGGAAATGTCCATCATCAAGGTGATGAAGGACAAACCAGATAGAGTTCCATTGGAAAATGTCCATCATCAAGGTGATGAAGGACAAACCAGATAGAGTTCCATTGGAAAATGTCCATCATCAAGGTGATGAAGGACAAAACAGATAGAGTACCACTAGAAAAATGTCCATCATAAGGGTGATGAAGGACAAACCAGATAGAGTTCCATTGGAAAATGTCCATCAGCAAAGACTATGAAGAACAAAACTCATCAAGATCAATAAAAACTATTTAGTCAGGCACCCAGTAGTGACGTAAGTCTTTTTGTGGTGCCTGACTATTTTTAGATATAATGATTGTTAACTAATACTTTGAAGTATGAAAAGGGGTATCGGACTAGATGGCAATTTATGTGGCACTATTAAGAGGTATCAACGTAGGTGGGAAAAATATCATAAAAATGGCGGACTTGAAACATACATTTGAGACTATTGGATTGAGTCGAGTTAAAACGTATATCCAAAGTGGGAATGTACTGTTCGAATCTGAAAAAGAAGAAATTACCTTAAGAAATCAACTAGAGAATAAAATTCAAGAGGTTTTTGGTTTATCTGTCCCCATCACCTTAAGAACGGCAGATGAATTTAAATTAGTTGCCGAGAATTGCCCCTTCACTGACGCGGAGATTTCTGCTGCAGAAGCATCAGCGGAGGGAGAGAGTCTTTACGTTGCATTTTTAACTGAGGAACCCCATTTAGGAGGGTATCGAAAAATTCAGTTCATATAAAGATGAAAAGGAAGATTATAAAATCATAAAACGAGAAGTATACCTTCTATTCAGTAAAAGTATACGAAATTCTAAACTTGCCAATAACCTTCAAAAACTAGACGCTTCGGCGACAACTAGAAATTGGAAAACGATAAACAAGCTAGTCTCTCTTATAACCGATATGGAATCGTAACATCATTTATCTATTGTTCGATCTTAATGAAAGCTTCCTTTGCCCAAAACTTCTATACATTTCCCATTTATAGGTAGTATGATGAAAATGTATATTTGATTCATACGTATGAGGTGAGCCTTTGTTAACATACACTCGTTTAATCATGATTTTCCTATTATCTTTTGTCTATTACAAGATGATTCCAGAAGACAACTCGCAGTTGAAATGGTTTGTCCTAGCGGCTGGGGTGCTATTTTTCCTTAATCATTTTCTAATTTTTTCGGCAAAGTTGAAGAAAAGGGTTCTAATTTTCCTTTTCGTTGATATTCTTCTTAGCTTTACATACGGAATCTTATTTCCAGGAAACACGCTTTATTTAATTTTCCTAGGAGTCGTTTCAGTAACTGTCTTTATCAATATATCTGATAAAAAGCTCTTACAACTTTGCTCGGCCATTGGTTTCGTTTTATGGGTGTTGGTGGAGGTGTATTGGTGGAAAGTTACGGGTTCTCCCGATTTACTAGATAATATGATCAGCGTATCCTTCGTTGTTTTCGGGGCAGTTGTCGGAGATTTGATACGGAAGTTACTGGCCGCTAGAGAAACGATGAATCAGCAATTGGAAGAATTACATGATTCCCATAATGCCTTGTCAGAAGCCCATACACAGCTACAAAGCTATTCCAAACAAGTAGAAGAATTAACCACAATTCGTGAACGGAACCGGATTGCACGAGAAATTCATGATACGGTTGGTCATAAAATGACAGCATTACTCGTTCAATTGGAGCTGAGCAAGGCTCTATTAAAACTAGATATAGAGAAATCAGAAGAAACAATGGTAGTTTGTGAGAATCTGGCTAGAGATGCTCTTCAGGAAATTCGTTTGTCCGTCAGAACTCTTCACCAGGAAGATGAGGATCAACAACCTGTGATTCCTGCTATTCGAAAGCTAATGGCCGATTTTTATCAAACGACACAGATGGAATCTATTCTGGAGTTAAGCGGTGATCCAGCTATCATTCCTATCTCCCTGCAGCCTACGATTATTCGCATCGTTCAGGAATCTCTCACCAATGCGAAGAGACATGGAGCGGCTACTACTTATCTATTAAAAATGGATTGCTCAGAAGAAACGTTATCCATATTTATTGAGGATAACGGAAAAGGTTCCCTATCGATACAGCCTGGGTTTGGACTCATTAATATGAAGGAACGGATTGAAGAACATGGAGGATCCGTGCGTTTTGAAAGTGTCAAAGGCGAAGGGTTTCGGATGAACGTTCATTTTCCACTTTTAAAAAGAACATGGAGAACGGGGGGAGTAAGATGATCAAAATAATGATTGTTGATGATCAACCATTGATTAGAGACGGGTTGGCCACATTACTAGGACTTCGACCTGAACTAGAGATTGTTGGGACGGCGGGTGACGGAAATGAAGCCTATGAAAAAGCTCAACAATTACAGCCTGATATTGTCTTAATGGATATCCGAATGCCGGGGACTAACGGGGTTGTGGCTACTAGATTAATCACAAACAATATAACCGAAGTAAAGGTGCTCATGTTAACCACCTTTAAAGATAGCGAGTTAATTTTTGAAGCATTACAAGAGGGTGCTAGCGGTTATTTGCTAAAGGACATGTCAACTGACACTATCGTAAAAGCGATCATGACGGTTCACTCTGGAGGAATCGTTCTGCCACCAGATATAACAGGACAAATGGTTAAAGAATTGAAAAAGACAAAGGAATTAGAACCCTCTCACGAAAAGATTGAGACTCCAATAAATATCCAGGAGTTAACCGAAAGAGAGCTTGAGGTACTAAAGCAGCTTGGATATGGCTTTAGCAATAAAGAGATTTCTAATGTCCTTTTTATAACAGAAGGTACTGTTAAAAATCATGTCTCCAATCTAATTAATAAACTTGAGCTTCGTGACCGCACTCAAGCTGCTATCTTTGCGGTTCGATACGGAATTACCACTTTTGAATAATCTTTAAGCATATGACTTTTGGCATAGATGAATGATAAAAAGGCCTGCATGGGTCTTTTTTTATTGGATTTAATTCTATCCTGCGCTACATGGAAACATTTTCTTCTTGATATACAATGAATGTAGAAATTAGGAAAAAGGAGTGTTCTCACATGTTAATCGTGAATGATATAAAAAAATCGTTTGATAAAAAAGAAGTTGTACGCGGCGTGTCGTTTTCCGTCAATAAAGGTGAATCTTTCGGATTGCTGGGACCTAATGGTGCGGGAAAATCTACTACGATCAGCATGATTTGCGGTCTGCTAACCTACGATTCTGGCGAGGTAACGGTAGACGGAATTTCAGTTAAGAAAAATCCTCTTGATATAAAAAAGAAAATCGGAGTCGTACCACAAGAAATTGCGCTTTATCCCACCATGTCAGCAAAAGAAAATTTACTATTTTGGGGAAAAATGTATGGACTATCAGGTAAGGAAGCGAAAAAACGGGCAGACGAAGTTTTAGAATATGTGGGTTTAAGTGATCGTGCCAAGGATAAGATAGAAACTTTTTCCGGCGGGATGAAAAGACGCATTAATATCGGAGCATCGTTAATGCATGAGCCTGAACTTCTCATTATGGATGAACCGACCGTAGGAATTGACCCGCAAAGCCGCAATCATATATTAGAGACGGTAAAGCAGTTAAATCAAAATGGAATGACGGTTATTTATACAAGCCATTACATGGAAGAAGTAGAGTTTTTATGCGACCGTATTGGTATCGTCGATCAAGGAAAAATGATCGCCTTAGGAACGAAGACGGATTTAGTAAACCGTCTAGCGGGTGGAACGATGATTAAACTAACTGTCGATGCCTTAAACGAAACATTTATTTCTTCATTAAAAAGTGTAACAAATGTAGAAAAAGTGCTCGTCCAGCCCGAAAGCAAAACGGTAGAAGTTTTTGTTCAAAACCATCAACAAGCATTTGGGGAAATCATTGCCACCGCTATGGAAAATCAAATCCAGGTGCTTTCCTTTGAAGTTCAGGAACCAAATTTAGAAAGTCTCTTCCTCTCATTAACAGGAAGAACACTTCGTGATTAAGGGAGGGATGAACGATGAAAAGTTTAACAATAGCTTGGAAGGATTTTAAGATTCGGATAATGGACCGAAAAGGATTTTTATCGATGATCCTTATGCCGCTCGTCTTAACAGCGATTTTGGGAGCTGCTTTAAGTTCGGTTATGGGGGGCGATGGCGGTTTCAGTGAAACCACATTGGGACTCTACCAGGCTGACCAAGACGAACTAGCGCAAACCTTCCGTAAAGAGGTTTTACCAGAGTTAGAGTTTGTAAAGGTGAAGAAAGTAGATTCTGAGGAACAATTACAAAAAATGCTAAACGATGGAAAAATTGATGTTGGCCTGAGCTTTCCGAAAGAGTGGAGCTCGGATATTCGTGAAGGTGCCCTAAAAGAGATAGCCATTTATTCACAATCAGATAAAGAATTAAAAGCTACCGTTATTCAGTCTATCATCGAGTCCTACAGTGACCGAGTAAAGACCTTGTCCGTCAGTACCAATACGGTCATGAATGATTTAGCTGCATCCAAGGCATCAGAACTAGATATGAAGGAAGTAGCAAACACTGTTCTAGCCGACATTATGGAGGCTGGGAAACAACAGGTTTCCATTAAAGAAGAATCGGTTGGGAAAAAGCTTGTTTCATCTATGCAATATTACGCTGCAGGAATGGCCGTTATGTTTTTATTATTTAATGCCACGATGGGTGCTAAATCAATCCTTCAAGAGCGTTCAACGGAAACATTAGCTCGCCTGATGATGACACCAACAAGTAATGGTTCAATTTTAATCGGAAAGTTTTTCGGCACCCTGCTCTTTGCCCTTATTCAATTGATCATTTTCTATACAGCCACAACGCTATTCTATGGAGTTGATTGGGGCGGCAATGTTCTACAAGTGATAGCGGTCGGAATGTCTTATGCCGTAGCCGTTTCGGGATTATCCATGATCCTTGCTGCTATTGTTTCCGAAGAAAAAACAACTGATGTTATTAGCGGAATAGGGATTCAAATTTTTGCCATATTAGGCGGATCCATGCTGCCGATTTATGTTTTCCCTGACTCTCTTCAAATGGTGGCGAATATTACCCCAAACAAGTGGGCGTTAACAAGCTTTTTAGAGATTATGTCAGGTACTTCTTGGAATGCATTACTTTTACCAATAACGGTTTTATTATTAATGGGTCTTGTTTCGTTAATGGTCGGTACATGGCGATTAAAGGCTCGATAAGGAGTTTGATGGATGATGAAAAAATCATGGGCTATATGTGTCATGGAAATCCAACGTTTATTAAAAAAACCACAAAGCTATTTGCTGATGTTCGCCATGCCACTTTTATTTACATTAATTTTTGGCTCCCTCATTAGTGATGGGGAGGAAGAAAAGATGAAAATCTTGTTTGTCGATCAAGATAAAAGTACTCTTTCTAATACTCTTTATAACCAATTAAAAGAAGATAATGCCCTTTTTGATGTAGAAAAAGCATCGGCAACAAATGCGAAAAAATTGCTGGAGGAAAAAGACGTACCTGGAGCCATTTTTATCAAAAAAGGATTCGAGGAAGATATGCTTCAAAATGTTAGCTTTCAGAAAATCCCTGAGCTTACATCTAGTGCCACCATTACACAATTTGTAGCGGATAAAATTGCAAAAATGAATATCGAAGTAACGGCTTCTAAGAAGTGGAGCCAGTATAGCGATAAACCATGGCAAGAAATGTATAACGGAATGGAAATGCAAAAAGAGGTGCCACTTCAAGTTCGTCAAGTAAATGTAGATAAAAAGGAATCTGCTCCACAGCTGAATGGACTATCTGCCCGTGCCTCTGGATTTTCCATTATGTTTGTGATGATTATGATGATGAGTGTAACGGGAACGATTTTAGAAGCGAGAAAAAATGGAGTATGGTATCGATTATTAACAGCTCCCGCTTCAAGATTTGAAATTGCCTTTGGGTATTTATTATCCTTCTTTCTCATTGGCTGGATCCAGTTTGGAGTTTTAATGATTACCACTCACTTTTTGTTTGATGTCCAATGGGGGAATCCGGTTTCCATCGTGATTTTAGTCTCAGCTATGTTATTAGCGATAGTTGGCTTAGGATTATTTATAGCAGGCATGGTGAAAACAGTGGAACAACAGGCATCCATTGGAAACTTAATCGTTGTCTCAACCTGTATGATTAGCGGAGTTTATTGGCCACTCGAAATTGAACCAGTCTTCATGCAAAAAATGGCCGAATTCATGCCGCAAACCTGGGCGATGAAAGGGTTCACCGAAATCATGGCCAACGGCGGAACATTAATCGATATCGTCGATAGTCTAGGAGTATTGTTTGGCTTTGCAATATTGTTCTTAGTCGTAGGGATGAGAAGAATTCGATTTGAATAATCTTTGAGGTAAGAATCTTCCGAGCGTGATGAACAACAAAACGCACCACCCTAAGATAAATAAAGTATTTCATAAGACAGATGAAAACTTAATATCATAAAAAAATCGTGATGCATCAGCATCACGATTTTTTCACGATTTAGCCACCTGAAGTACTTTTGTGTAAGTCTTCAAGCTAAATTCCTTAAAGGATGTATCTGGAAGTGGTTTATAGTTTTGAACAGCCTTTTTTGCATAATCCACAGCTTCACTCACATTTCCTAATTCCATATGTACAAGCGCTTTGTATACATCTAGTACATAAATAAGCGATAAATCAAATGGATGGTACAAAGGTGGTGGAACAACACTATTTAGGCTATCAAGGGCTTCTTCATATCGTCCAAGATGATAGAAAACTTTGCCTTGTTCCAATGAAATCCATGGTCCTAAAAGTTCTACTGGATCCGTTTCGGATAACAGTAGATTAATTTCCTCGAGTGCCACCGTGTACTGACGATCTTCCATAAGGTCCATAATATCCATAAGCTTACAGAACAAGATAGAAGGCAAGTGCTCGGCAAATTCTCCATATTGTTTTAATTTGTTATAGTAATTCTCTTTTTTATTCCCATCTTGGCATAACCTTGAATGGGCAGCCGCAAGCCTATACAAATCATTAATAAGATAAAATATTCTCTTCTCTTTTGAAAATTGAATGGCTCTTTCCATGACTTGTGTGGCCGCGTCGGAATCACCAACAGCGAAGAAATAAACGGCTTCATGGTAATCAAGATCAAGCCTCGTCAAAGGATCGATGTACGCATGTTTCAATTCGATATCGTGCCGTTCTTTTAAAAAAATGTCGAGTGCTTCAGAATAGTCATGATGGGTAAATCGAATTTTTGCACGAAAAATACCAATCTGTACCCTCTTGGATGTCAGATTTAATTGATCATACATATTTGCAGCCCGATCAGAGGGCTCTTGCCATCTGTGTATCTTTTGATAGTAGAGCGAGTAGCTATAGATTTCTAATAAGCGTGCCGCTTCATACCCTTGAGTCAGGTGGGAGACATGAGGTTCAACGAGCTCCATTAGTTGTTTATATTTGTCTTGATCCTTTATGTCTTCATTGTTGTAAATCTTTTCAGCTTCTTCCAAGATCCCTCGTAATTCTTGGGAGCTTATGACATCTAATAAATCAGACACTTCCACTTCTAGTTGCTCGGCAATATAACTTAAGCTTTCCATTGATGGCTTGGCTTTGTTATTTTCTATCAGGCTAAGCATGCCTTTTGTTAATTCCTCGCCAGCAAGTGCTTCAAGTGTCATCTTTTTTTGCTTCCTTAATTTTCGAATACGTTCTCCGAGCATAAAAATCGAAACACTCCTTATCGATGAATAGTTTAATTATATTAAACTTCAGTCAGGATGGAAAGTGGTTAGATTGTTTAATTAAATTAAACTTTTGTGTTGCCAGGTAATGGAAGTTATGATATGATTTGTTTAATTAAATTAAACTTTTAAAAAATGAGGTGTCATGATGGAGGAAAGTGTTAGGTTAAAAAAAGCAACATACCATCTATATACATTTATGGTCAGTAAGCTCATTTCTACTTTTGGGGCGCAAGTATATGCTTTTGCCATTAGTTTTTATATTTTACAACTAACAGGATCTGCAACTAGTTTTGCTACGAATCTAATATGTAATATACTTCCGAGAACGTTAATATCCCCTTTTGCTGGGGTCATCACCGATAAATACTCTAGAAAAATGATCGTGATTGTATCACAAATCGTTACAGCGCTAACGATAGCGGGACTTTTAGTGGTCACGATAACATCTGGTTTATCTCTCGTTTCCATTTATATCACGACTTGTATTTTGGCGATTGCCTCTTCCTTTTCAGCAGTAGCGTTTACGTCATCGATAACAGGATTAATTGATAAAGACCGAATTCAAAAGGCGATGTCGCTTAATCAAATGTCTATCTCTTTTGCCACTATCGCAAGCCCGGCAGTTGGAGGATTGATGTATGGTGCAGTTTCGATTCCTGTTTTTCTAACGATTTATATTGTGGCCTCTGCCGTCGCGGTTTTACTTGAATCTACGATGAATTTTAAATTATACGCAAATCAAAAATCAGTAGCGGAAGAAGAGAGTAAAGAATCCATGTGGCAAAGTATGAAAGCAGGGATTCAATATCTAAAATTACAAAACATTATTTTAACAATGATGTGGATTAGTTTGATTATTAATTTCTTATTTGGGGCCTTTGAGGTTGGTTATTCTTTTATTCTTATTGAAAAAATGGAGATGAAGTCGCAGCATTTTGGTTTTACACAAGGGAGCTTTTCCGTGGGAATGCTGTTAATGTCGATTTACTTTTCGATGAGAAAGGAAGTGAAATTCCCACTTCTAGTTTCTAAGCGTGGAATTTTGGCACTTGGTACGATCATGGCTGCCATTTCTATACCGCTCCTGACTTCATGGAGTTACGGTTTAGTTTTTACTTATTATCTTTTGGTCATGTTCCTATTCGGAAGCATGATTATGGTCGTGAATACGCCTCTCCAAGTTATGCTTCAAAAGATTATAGCTGATGAATATAAGGGACGTATTTTTTCCATTATTGAGACAATGGCGATGGCACTGATGCCATTAGGGATGGTCCTATACGGCTTTCTCTATGATATCTTCCCAGGACAATGGGTATTAATCTTGTCAGCCGTTCTTCTCATTGGGGTAGTTCTTTTCCTTGCCAGACCAGCTGTCATTCGAAAAGTTCATCCGGAAATCGTGGAGGAAAAAGGAGTTAAAGCCCGGGTTGGAGCGGTTTCATAAATAAATGAAAAGGGTACCTTTCCTAGTAAAATGGGAAAGGTACTCTTTTATTATTCTACCCAATTCCAATAATCAAATTCTCCTAACTGTACACCTTGGATCACATCGAGCTCTTTTAACTTCAAGATTTCCTTTACAGGTCCAGTAATAACGGCACCGTATACCTTAAAGCCGTTTTTTTCTAAGTAATCATGTCTTTCCTGTAAGTATCTCAATCCTAGCAGATGCTCAACATAGGTTTTACTTTCATTTTGTAAGAGCATTTCCATATTTGAAAGCATTAGCTTTTCATTTTCCTCGATTTTATCCTTATCAATTAAAAGTTCAGAGTATGATAAGTAATCTTCCGTATATCTTGCTTTCGATAGCCCTAACGTTTCAACAGATAAATAGCTTCCCCCGGCTTGGGAATAGCCGACATCTTTTATGTCTTTAAGTTCACCTGCATACAGTGGCATCCATAAAACGTCCACATCATATTTGGCTAATAGCTGAAGTAGTTCCTTTGGCTCGAAATAGCGAGTTGTTGAAAAAGCAAAGTTAGCAACTGTTCCCTCATGTACTTTTTCTAGTGAATTCCAAACGTCATCTGAATCGGAAAGCTTTAACGATTTACCTGTCCGAGGGTCCTCAGGTAAATAAAAGTGAAAGGCTTTTGAATCAGCCGGGTTTACATATTCAATCTCTTTTGTGGAAAAAGAAGTGATCACTCTTTTTGTTACGTGAACATTCCCAATTAGTTTTTCTTCCTTCCCTATGGTTTTATAGAGTGGAAAGGATAGCTTTTGACTAAAAAAAGGGGTGATTTCACCTGTTGAATGTGGCTCGAAATCTCCGTAATTCCCTGCTTGGGTCCAATCCATTGCTAAGTTCATTAGATATTCATGTTTATTATCTAAATTGGTTTTATGATAGCCAATCGATAAAAACATCATATAAATCCCATAAAGAAAAAGTAGGGCAACGATCACTCTAATCACACGAAAGGTTAATAGAAAACGATATTTCCAAAACACCTTTTTCTCTTTTTCATTCGTCCAGTCCGTCTTCATCTTTAACTCCTTTCATCCTATCCGAAAGTTCAGCTAACCTCTTTCTAGTACGATGCAGCATCACTTTTACCTGCGATTCGTTAAGATTCATTGCTTCTTGTATTTGAGTATAAGAGAAATTTTCATACTCACGGAAATAAAGAATGGTTCGATAATTTTCAGGTAACAAATCTAGCAAATCCGCAACGATTTGTTTCGTTTCTTTTAAAAGTATTTCTTCCTCAGGTATACCGTATGGGCTTTTCATTTCTTCTTTTTCAAAGAAAGGCACCCATTTCCACCGTTGTCTCTTACGCCATTCGTCAATATAAGCATTTCGAGCAATTTTATAGAGCCAAGGCTTTACTTCCTCATCCTTAAAAAAAGACAAGCTGATGGTAGCACGATAAAAGGTTTCTTGAACGAGTTCTTCTGCAACGGAAGGGGACCCAGATAAATGCAGTAAATAATAATACAGGCCTTCAGCGTATTTTCGATATATATCGTCTAGCGTTTGTTTACGCTTTTCATCCAATTTTCTGCCCCCCTTCGCTACAACAACGAATGAACTACAAAAATGTTACAGTTCCATTTTAACTTTTTTGAAAACAATTTTATCGGACACACGTTCTGTTATATGACGAATATTTATTGTTTTTAGAGGATTATCGGACTGTAGTTCCGCTATTTCACTAAAAAGATGCCTTTTGCTAATGAAATTTAGTGAATAACGGCATCTGAGTCCTATAAATCAGTAAAAACGGTCTATTTTAGGGAAATAACGGATTGTGTGTCCTATAAAAAAATCTAACACTAATCTTAAACATATTCACAAAAAAGAAACGCCCTCCACATAAAGTAAGAAGGACGTTTTGTGTATTTCTGTTTTATTCACTAATATACTTCCCAACAAATCCCCAAACATGATTCCAATAAGCAACAGGATCCACCTTTTCCGAATCACCGTGACCTGCACCATGGACCACCAACTTGTCTTTATCGACTTTTGCTGCGTTATACACTTCATCTACCATTTGATAAGGAACGAACGTATCTGCGTCACCGTGAATGAATAGAATCGGAGTTTTACTTTTGGCTACCTGTTTAACGGCAGATGCTTTATACAAATCATAGCCAGCGCGAATTTTAGTAACCGTATTGGCCGCATTTAATACTGGAAATTCAGGTAATCCAAACAGATCATCTAACTGATAGATGAAAACATCACTAACCGATGAGTACCCACAATCCTCGACAATGACTTTTACATTTTTAGGTAACTCCTCACCTGAAGCCATCATCACCGTGGCACCACCCATCGAAATACCAAAAAGCGCAATTTCAGCCTCTGGATCATTTTTGATAATTTGATCAACCCACAGCAGCAAATCTTTTCGGTCATCCCAGCCCATACCGATATAATCGCCTTCACTTTTTCCATGACCACGAAGATCAGGAGCAAGAACGTTGTAGCCTTTTTCATAAAAGTGACGGACCCAACGATCCATTTGCATGGCATTACTTGTATATCCATGGACGACCACCGCCCATTTGTGATTGGATGGATCGTTTTGAAAAACATAGCCATTCAAATTTAAATGCAGCTTGTCTGAAGAAATGACATTCATCGTAGTAGGAGGATGGTTTTTCATGAATTCCGCATCCGCTATTTCATTTTCTTCTGCCACCGTCGCATTGACAGCAGTACTTTCCGCTAAATGAGGATTCCCCTCCATAAATTCCTTTTTATCATGAGCATTTAAAGCATAGTTATAAAAATAATTTCCTACAAAGCCATATGCCGCCACTAAAACCACAACAATGGCAGAAAGGATAATGATCATCTTCTTTTTCATATAAGCTAACTCCCCGGAGATTCATTTTTTTCTATCTAACTAGTAGTATATCAAAGAAATAGATGATAGCCATTGAGGAATGAAAATAGTATAAAATTGCCAAGGAAGCGAGATAAATCAATCGTTTGATTAACTTCAAGTTTTGTTTCCTAATAAAAAACTGTTAGTCTACTAGACTGTCGATTTTGAGTGGTTAGTGAGTGTTTTTTCTACTAAATTACCAGTATTTTCATTTTAATCTATAATTAAAATATGTGAAGAAATTTTTTCCATAACATGTAACGTTTTTCTTTCCGCATCGTTATTAGTAATGTGAAAGGTGGGGGCCCTAATGAAAGAACCTTTTATCGATATGTATGACCGATTTTTTAATCATGTTTATCGTTATGTCTATAGTAAGGTAGGAAATAAGTGGGATACAGATGATGTGGTGAGTGACGTTTTTCGAAAAGCCTTTGAACGATTTTCAACTCTTCAAGAGGACTCAAACGCAAAGGCGTGGCTCATGACGATCGCTCGTCATACGGTTATTGATTTTTATCGTAAAAAGAAGGACGTTGTTACGGGTGAAGTGATGGAAATACTAGCCCAAAGCGATTCCTTTGAAGAAAAAGTCGAAATGGAAGATGATATGGAATGTTTGCAAAAGGCGATGTCTTATCTTCCGGAAGAAGACCAAGAGCTGATAAAGCTAAAGTACTTTGGAGAACTAAAATATAAAGAGATTGTCCAAGTGATAGGGAAAACCGAGGAAGCTTTAAAGACACGTGTTTTTCGGCTTCTGAAGAAGGTTGGTATTCTCGTGAAAAAATGTATCGAAGGAGTGGGAACGAGTGGATGAAAGACAAGTGGAAGAATCCATTATCAAGTTAAAAGAACGTATTCCCATCAATATAGAATTGAAACAAACGTTAAGGAAAGAATTTTTGAAAAAGAAAAGAAGATTTCCCTGGGGGAAGTGGGGGGCTCTAGTTGCTGCAGCGCTGTTAATAGTTGGGGTCTTTACTTACCAAGGACCAACAGGCATACAGGGAGTAGCAGCAGAAAAGCTTCAGGTACAAAACCAAGTGTCATTTGTCGATATCGGTTCCGGAAGCCCGCTTGGTGTCTCTGAACATCAAGGGACTGTCTATATACCTGTTTTTGGAAAAGGATTGTTTGCTTATGATCAAAATGGCTTTCATTCCTTGCTGGAGAAAGATATCACCGATGCGAAAATCGATCCTTCTGGAACAAAGGTAGTTTTATCTGCGGGAGGAGCAATAGGGCTGTTCGATGTCGGGAAGGAACACTATCAGGAACTTTTAAAAGGAGACGGAATGCTCGTATCCTATGAACAACCATCATGGAAAAACGAAAATACGATTCTTTTTGTGCAAAAAATAATGGAGCAAAGCCCGGAACATGGTTTTACAGTCAAAGAATCTACTATCTATGAAATGAATATTGCTGACTTAAAGCTAAAGAAACTAGGTGAAGGGGCTTCCCCATCTTATGTTAATGGAAAGAAAGAGATTGTGTTAGAAAAGGATTCAAAAGTGATGTTAAAAGATTTAAAAAGCGGAAAGGAAACAGTCTTGGATGAAGGGCGTTTTCCATCTGTTTCAGCAAATGGAAAGTATATCAGTTATGTGAAAACCGAATCGCAGCGCCGAGAGGTACAAAAAAATGCATTCATAGAAGAATCTGTTGATCAAATTTGGATTGCCGATATTGATGGAAAAACCAAAAAAGTAGTGACGGCTAATACACCCCATTATTATATCAGCGAGCAGGATTGGTTAAGCCAGCTTCAGCCAAGTAATGTTCCGCAAGTACTTACAATTACAGGCCTATACAGCTACTACAATCCCGTTTGGAGCAGTGATTCCGAAAGTATCTACGTGTTGAAAAATCAAAATATGGAAGGCTCGAGAATGAGGATCATGCGAATAGACCTTGCGGAGGAAGCCCTTTCTGAGAAAGAGGTCGTTAAAGTATTTAACCAAGCTACGATAAGAAGAGACCTTGATTTTGCCCGCAGTCTATTAAAAAATAATCAGGAGTTTTTCATCCCTTCCAATCCGCATCCCGTCCATTTTTCTGTGGTGGGAACTGGTACAGAAGGTGATCGTAAATATGTGGATGTGGAAGAAAATTGGGCATACACGGCTAATCCATACTATTCGATTAAAAATGTCCGTTATTTTTTAGAAAAAAAGGATCATGGTTACTTGATAAGTGAAATGAAGGATCTTCAAGACGGAGTAGAAGTTGGGGAGCAAAATGATGGCTCGATTGTGATAACTAAAGCTGGGCAGACAGAAATCCTATTTAAAAAAGAGACCATTCCACAAGAACTGCTACCAAAAGGAGATTTCCGGATCGCATCTCTAGCGTATCTTCCTCATCAAGAAAAGGTCGTATTTGGACTTCAGGTATTACAAGATCAATCAGTGGGTCAATCATCTTCCGTAAAAGTGATCGTTTATGATAAAAAAGAGAATTCGTTTACGTTAAAAGAAACGATTACAGAAATGGCTGGTATGAAGAATATCGGCGTGGAAAATATTATTGTCTCTCCTAATGGAAAGTATGCTGCATTAGACCTTTTCTCAGATGATGATAAGGAATTCCGTTCGCAAGTATTGGTCATGGATCTTGAAAAAGGTAAGAATCAATTCCTTTATGAAAAAATGCCCAACACCGTGATAGAGAGTACCCATACGCATTACTGGGACGGAGAGAAATTGCATTTTACCTTAACAAGCAATGGGCAAGAAATGAATTACCAATGGGATGCTGCAAAGGAACAAGTAGAATTGCCATAGAGTTTTGGAAGGGCACCTGCCAAGAGATTAGCGGGTGTTTTTTCTATTTTCTTTTAAAAAATATTTGAAAAAGTTTATCAAAAAAGTTCTATTCTTTCTATTTAAATACTAGATTAGGAATGTAAACGGTTTCAAGAATATTCCGAAAATTCTAATTGACTGACAACTGAGAATGTATTATCATGCATATAATCATATTTTTCGAGACTCGAAGAATATAATCTGAAAAAAGGTGGAGGGGTCATATGTCTCAAATGTTAGCTTTAGTCATTCTTTTGTTCATTTTATTTTTAGGAGATGTTGTTGCGGTACGCACAAAAGCTTGGGTACCATCTATGTTTATTTGCGCAACATTGTTTTTACTAGGGTATTGGACATTCTTTCCGCCAAATATCGTTGAATTGGCAGGAGTACCGCCAGTGGTAGCAACGATGTTGATGTACCTTTTAATCACGAATATGGGTACCCTATTATCGCTACAAGAATTGAAAAGACAGTGGAAAACCATCTTAATTGCTCTTTCAGGTATTTTAGGAATTGTCGCTATTCTATTAACAGTTGGATCGCTGATTTTCGGCTATCAAACAATGGTTGTTGCTGTTCCTCCTTTAGTAGGTGGTGTTGTTTCTGCCTTAATCATGTCGGAAGGGGCAAAAGAAGCTGGACTTGTTTCCCTTTCTGTATTCGCTATCGTTATCTATGTCATGCAAGGTTTCGCAGGTTACCCAATTACGTCCATTATGTTGAAAAAAGAAGGTAGAAAACTTCTTCAACAATATCGTAATGGAGAATTAACAGTAAAAGAACAAGGCCAAGCTGAATCCGAAATTGCAGCGACAGCCCAAACAACAGAACTTAAATTATTTAAAAATTTACCAGAAAAATATAACACAGATTTCTTTAAATTTTTAAGATTGGCATTTGTGGCATTCTTAGCCTTCCAAACTTCAACTCTATTAGCACCAGTCGTTTCGATTAGCCCGTTTGTTATTTGTTTATTATTCGGAATCATCGCGACTAGTGTTGGTTTCCTAGAAAGACAGGTTTTACAAAAAGCGAATGGATTTGGATTTGCCATTATGGGTCTAATGCTATTCATCTTTGATGGATTAAAAAAGGCTACACCAGATATGATGTTGGAACTACTATTTCCATTAGTTGGTACAATCGTTCTAGGTGTCGTGGGAATGTATATCTTCTCCTTCTTCATGGGTAAGGTCTTAAAAGTGAGTAAGGAAATGGCATTCTCCGTTTCCCTAACGGCATTATATGGATTCCCTGCAGATTACATTATTACAAACGAAGTGATTAAAACATTAACAGATGATGAAAAGGAACAAGAAGTTTTGACTAGCAAAATGCTTCCGCCAATGTTAGTAGGTGGATTTATCACTGTTACGATAGTATCAGTTATTCTCGCAGGTATTTTTGTCGGACTCTTGTAAAAAAGCTGTTTTCGTATAGATTGTGGTTTTAAGGCTCTCTTAAGAAGTGCCTAGCGCTTTATTTCATTTTCATATGAGTTTATCACACCCTATTTGTGACTTGCCTACTTATTAGTTACAAAAAGCAACAAAGTTTCAGAAAAGAGCATAAAAAAACGGAGGGGTAGATAGTGAAGGACCTTCAAGCTAGCATTGAAGAACATATAGAGGCGATCAGTCAGTTCACCGCTACACCTGGTAAAGGAACAACGCGGCTTACCTATAGTCAAGAAGACTTACAGGCTAGAAATTATCTAAAGGAAAAAATGAAAGAATATGGTTTACAGGTGCGGGAGGATGGTTTAGGGAATATCTTTGGCAAGCTGGAAGGAACACTAGAAGATTCTCCTAGTGTTCTGATTGGCTCCCATTTTGATTCGGTACCAAACGGTGGCTCCTATGATGGACCAGCAGGAGTCGTAGCTGCTCTTGAGGTGGCAGCTCTTTTTCGAAAAAATGGACTGAAACCGAAGTATCCATTAGAAGTCATCGCGATGATAGAGGAAGAGGGTTCGAGGTTTGGCGGCGGGCTAATGGGATCTAGAGGAATAACCGGTTTGCTTAGCGAGGAAGATTTTTTTAATCTTAAAGATAAAGATGGGATTTCGACCGCCCAGGCGATGGCAAAAATCGGACTAGATTCCTCTCTTCCGAAAAAAAGAGACCCCAAAACAATGAAGGCATTCCTCGAATTGCATATTGAACAAGGACCGATTTTGGAGGAAAAGCAGATTCCGATTGGGATTGTAGAAGCGATTGTTGGGTTAACTCAATTAGAGGTAACGGTGGAAGGTCAAGCGGGTCATGCAGGAACAACACCGATGGATCGACGCTCGGATGCCTTAGTGACAGCCGCAAAAATCATTGCTCAAATACCGGAGATGGCAATCGAAGAAGGCGAAGGAACCGTTATGACGACTGGCCGATTGAATGTATTTCCAAATGGGGCTAATGTCATTCCTGATAAAGTCGTTTTTACGGTAGACCTTCGTTCAGGAAAAGAAGAGCACGTTCAAAATGTACTGAAGAAAGTATACAGTTTAATAGAATCATATAGTGGAAATGGCATTCAAACCAAAACGGAGCAGCTTTTATATATTCAGCCAAAAGGAATGAATCCCGACATTATTTCTCTCTTCAAACAAAAAAGCAGTGAATTAGGTATCCAATCTTGCTCGATTAATAGTGGAGCCGGCCATGATGCGATGGTGCTTTCTGATTTTACTGATGTCGGAATGCTTTTTATACCAAGCAAAAATGGACTAAGCCACTGTCCGGAAGAATGGTCCGATTCCCGTGATCTGGCAAATGCCGTACAAATACTCTTTGAAACAGCCAAGAAGCTAACGGAGGCGGAGTAAAGTGATTCATGCAAAATTGAAAGAAGCGATTCAAACCAATAGGGAGGAACTAACGGCGTTAAGAAGGAAGCTTCATAGCCTGCCTGAAATTGCATGGGAGGAAAAAGAAACAACCTCCTTTGTATGTGAATACCTCGAACGTCTAGGAATTTCATACCGTCGAACAGAGCCTACCGGAGTGATTGCCACTATTAATGGCGGAAAACCTGGTAAAACTGTAGCACTTAGAGGGGACATGGACGCTTTACCAGTCGAAGAATTAAATAAAGAATTACCTTACGCTTCAAAGGAAGTTGGAAAAATGCATGCATGTGGTCATGATGCCCATACATCCATGTTATTAGTGGCAGCAAAAGCGCTCAATGAAATAAAAGATGAACTGCCTGGAAAGGTTCGACTTATTTTTCAGCCGGCTGAAGAAATCGCTCAAGGTGCTAAGGAAATGGTGAAACAGGGGGCGATGGAAGGAGTCGATAATGTTTTCGGGATTCATATTTGGTCCCAAATGCCGACTCATAAAGTTTCCTGTACGCCTGGACCTTCGTTTGCATCAGGGGATTTTTTTAAAGTGACGTTCAAGGGAAAGGGAGGACACGGTGCGATGCCGCATGATTGCATTGATGCTGCCATCGTTGCTTCTTCCTTTGTCATGAATGTTCAAGCCATCGTATCCAGAACGATCGATACCCAAAAACCAGCTGTATTAACGGTCGGTAGGATGGATGTAGGTACTCGTTTTAATGTCATTGCTGAAAATGCATACATCGAAGGTACTGTCCGTTGTTTCGATGCTGAAACAAGGGATCATATTGAAACCCAGCTACAGCATTATGCTGAACAGGTGGCAGCCATGTATGGTGCCACGGCAAAGCTTGAATATATGCGCGGGTCTCAAGCTGTTATCAATGATGAATACAGTGCGAAGCTTGTTCAGCAGGTGGCTGCAGAAGCGTTTGGGGAAGATGTTCTTTACAGTGAAAAGCCAACAATGGGAGGCGAAGACTTCAGCTTTTTCCTAGACAAGGCTCCTGGAAGTTTTGCCTTAGTGGGAAGCGGAAATCCTGAGAAAGATACAGAATGGGCACATCATCACGGTAAATTTAACATTGACGAAGACGCACTCGTAACTGGTACTGAACTATATGCACAATACGCATGGGCTTATTTGAATGAACATAAATAACCAATCATTAAAAGTATCAAATGCTATTTTTTAACGAAATGGCGTTTGATGCTTTTTTATTTAGTAGATGAGGTTGGCGTATTGTTGTAAGTAGTCAATCCCAATGCGTTATTTTCCCATAAGACGTCTTTAGCTCTATCAACTTGATACTCTTCACAATGGATGATGACAATAATATCTGGAGCGTTAGGTAGTTTTTGGGATCTATTCGATTGCTTTCGTTTTATGTATAAAAATTTGATTAGAAATCCAATCGAAATACCTGTTACTAACCCAATTAATCCCCATATAATGGGTCCCCATTTTAATACAAATCCATAAATGGATCCTAAGAGCATAAATATCATGCCTAAAATAGCCGCAATATCAAATAACGTTTCTCTATCTGTTAATTCACTAGAATCAAAAGTTTTACTTATACCCAATCGTTTATCTAATGGTAATACTAATACATTACTTTTGCTGAGACCCATTAAACTTAAGTCAGCTAAAGCCATTTCAATTTCTTTTGAATGCTGGAAGGATGCGACAATATACAAAACCCTAACCACCTTTTTTATAATGGCATTCTAAAGTTTGGATCCTGATATTCACGTTTAAAATATGTCGTTTGTTCTTTATCAAATACCTTGTTATATTCAACGGTTTGTACATAAGAATCATAGATGACAAATAGGTAAAGAGATGGTAAGTAAAGAAACCATTGTGGGTCAATAGCTTTAATAGCTGCCTTAAAATCGCCTAACATTGTAAAATGAATAGAAGGTAATAGGTTTGAATAATATACAATGACAATAAACCAGATAAAAAAGATAATTACAGATAATAATCGATTGATATAGAGATAACCCATACCGGGTGTGAAAATTGACCAAATAATAGCATAAAGAGGATTTCTTTTTTCTAATTTATTTAATTCCAGTGTATTGATATTATCCGAGATAATTTCATATCCATTTTTGTAACATAATAAGTAATCTTTATTATAAACAACCGTTTTGGTGTAGCTATCCCACATACCGTAAATATAGACGGGAATATAAACCAAAAACCATTTTAAATTAATGACATCCTTTGCTTTTTCAAATTCACCAATCATCGAAAGCAAAATGGCTTGATTGATTTGGGCCATTTGATTGATGAAAATCTCCCAACAAATTAGAATAAATCCGATCACATATTTGCACATCATAATTTGTCCTAATCCTGGAAAAGCAGCTGACCACCAAACAGGAATCCACGGATTTTTCAAATGTAAATAATTGATGGAGTAAGGGGAGACAAAAGCAGCGATATGGCGTGGGATATGTTGTGATTGTTTTGTTGTCATCTTTTGCCTACACCTCCAGAACATGCTATGGGTAGTTTTTACATTTGAAAGTCTTTTAATTCTATAAATAGTATTTCTCGAAAACAAAAACACCTCCGAAAACTTCGAAGGTGTTCCTCATTCATCACTATCCGTTTATTACCGCAATAATTCCTTCTTCATCATCTAGGACAAGCTCGATTCCGGCATAAGGATCACGGTTTAAAAATTCATCTAACCATAGGCGCAATGCTTCAATAATGTTTAGATTGATCAGTACCTGTTTACGCTCAGCAACATAAACTTCAGCAGAAAAACCGTAATCATCATCATACATTAATTCCACTTCTACCTCTTGCGGAGTAATTTGCTTTTTGCGAGAAATATAAACGCAAATCGCGTTAATAATGTCTTGCTCAGCAATGATTAGTTTCTCCATGAATTTCTTTCCTCTTGTACTTTTTTATTCACGTAGTAGGTAAAAAGCTTACGAACAATTGAAATTAAAATCAAAATTCCAATGATATTAACCATTAATCCAAGCATGGACCCTAAGAAGCCCATGTTGGCAAATAAACCGCCAAATAATAATCCTGCAAGACCACCTAACATTAAACCTTTCATTAAGCCGCTTGAAGATTTTTTCTTATATGGTGAAACAGTAGATTTATTCGTTGTCGATGATTTTTTTTGAAAAAAGGAATTGGTACTTGGACTCTTATTAGTGTTAAAGCTTCTTTTACCTGATTTATATCCTTTTGCTTCAACCGTTGTGGTATGGTCCTGGAAAACGACACTTCCAACCGGTGAAAATAATAGTGTTGCCGTAATAATTGCAGAGATGATTTTTTTCATGTTTTTCCCCCATCTATTTTTTGTTTTATGTTTAATGAGTTATAACTATAATCTCCAAAAAAGGTATCAAAAAAACCTTTACCATAATCGGTAAAGGTTTAAAGTTTAAAATTATCCCTTCACCATCTGGTAAAGGTCTCGCAAACAACATCATGTTGCCAGTTAAGCCGGTGATGTGACCATCACGTATTGACGACGTAACTGTAAGCTACTCCCCTTTGGAGTATTAAAGTTTTTAACTCATTAACTATACATGTATTTTATATAACATTAGGCAAATCGTCAACTGGGAGAGAATGTAATTTAAAGCAAAGGGAAGAGTTTAAAATAAATATTTCCTGTTAAGACTATGTTAGGCTATTGCTTAGTTTGGAAAACTATGGTAATATTTTTACGAACATTAGTTCTGTTTTGAAAAATAAGATGAGGTGACTGGGATGATTTTAGGGATTTCTCCATATTTAGTGACGAATGGAAATGGACAGGAAGCTGTTAAATTTTATGAAAGTGCTTTAGATGCAGAGGTATTGGGACTTCAAACATTTGGTGATATGCCAGAGGATCCAAACCATCCAACGCCTGAAGAAGCAAAAAATCGTGTGTTACACGCTAATTTAAAGATTGGCAACACTACACTAATGCTATCCGACACTTTCCCAGGACAACCTTATAATCTTGGTGACCAAGTTACCATAGCGATCATGATTAACAATGTTGAAAAAGCAAAAGAGGTTTTTGGAAAGTTAGAAGACGGTGGAAAGGTTCAAATGCCGCTACAAGAAACATTTTGGAGTCCAGCATATGGACAGGTAACAGATAAGTTCGGTATTACTTGGCAAGTATCAACAGAAGTTAACCAGTAAAAAATAGATCCCTTGTGCAGTCATCTGTACAAGGGATCTCGATTAACCAATGAAATATTGTTTTAGAGCTTGTTGTAAAGTTCCTAATGTTTTAGTGTTTTTATCAAAGTTAACGCCGATTTGAACCATTTTTCTAACGACTTCCGCTCTTATCCCCGTTAATACTGTATTACATCCCATCATTTTAGTTCCCTTAATAATTTTTATTAAATGATCAAGAGTGTCATTTTCTATATCTGCAATTCCGGATAGATCAATAATTAAGGTTTGGATGCGTAATCGTCCAATTTCACTTAATACCTTTTCTTCCAAAATGCTGGTGCGGAAAGAATCAATGGAACCGATTAAAGGTAAAATACAAATGGATGGTGTAATAGGAATAATTGGGACTGAAAGACTTTCAACTAATTGTCGTTGTGCCGTGATTAATGAATCTTTATATGTAGAATAATTAATAAAAAACACATTTAAAAATTGATCAATACCATTATTAACTTGCTGTTCAATAATAAAAAAATCTTCAATCGATGTTTTTTTTATTTTATCGTTGTATAAGTGAATGAAATTCCAGAACGTTCTTCTAATCGCTTGAACCCATTCTAATTTAAATGACAATGTTAGAGATTGAGTTGCCCACGCAATGGCTTCTTTCTTGGCAAAGGCTTGAAGGTCTTTTTCTTTGCCATCGATAACAAAAATCACAAGCTTATGTGCATTATTAACAAGATCAATATTGCCAACCGTTAAAATTTCTTCAATTTTTTCTTTTACGTTTACGGCTTCTTTTAATAAGGTGTCCTCAAAATCCTGTTTATTTGATATGATAAATTCTTTTATCTTCGCTAATTCTTCATGAATGTTCTCCATTATCATACTCCCCCCTATACTGCTTCTATATTTTTAAATCTAATACCCTTTATTTATTATAATAAACCAAAATATTAGTAAAATTTTCAAATATTTACCCTTATACAGTTTCTATTTAGTATAGTTACAGACCTTGACTATTCATTACTAAAAAAATCCTAGCTTCTCAAAATGAAGCTAGGATAATGATTTATTTTGTATAAACGCCTAAAAATTGCTGGATTCGTCTAGCTGCCTCAGACAACCGTTCTGGAGGCTGAACCATGGCGATTCGTACATAACCTTCTCCTTGTTTTCCGAAGGCATCACCGGGAATGACTGCAACACCTGCTTGATCAATCAAATCAAAAGCAAAGTCACGAGATTTCCAACCAGTGGGGATTTTTGCCCAAACGAACATGGTTGCAGGGGAGTTAGCTACTTCCCAACCACTTTTTTGAAGTCCTGAAACCAAAGCATCTCTTCGCATTTCATAGTGTTGCACTTGTTCTGCTAAGAATGAATAATCTGAAGTCAAAGCTTTTACCGCAGCTTTTTGAATCGGATAAAAAATACCATAATCAATATGAGATTTAAAGTTGGCAAGGATTTGGATGGCCTGAGAATTCCCCGCAACATAAGCAATTCGACACCCAGCCATATTAAATGTTTTGGATAGGGAGTTAAATTCAATTCCCACTTCCTTCGCACCTGGAACAGAAAGAAAACTAACTTGAGGGTTACCATCAAATATTAATTCTGAGTATGCGAAATCATGAACAATCAGAATGTCATGAAGCTTTGCAAACTGTACAACCTTTTCAAAAAAGTTTGCATCAGCAAGAGCTGTAACTGGATTCCCTGGGTAACTAAGAATCATCATTTTCGTTTTTTGCAAAATATCTAAAGGAATTTCATCAAGCAGTGGTAGAAACTGATTTTCAGCTAATAATGGCATTGGATAAATATGTCCACCAGCTATTGTTACACTAGCTTCATAGATTGGATAACCTGGATCAGGGACTAAAACATAATCACCAGGATTAATGATCGCAGTTGCAAGATGAGCAAGCCCATCCTGTGAGCCCATTAACTGTAGAACTTCATTTCTAGCATCAAGTTCAACAGAATAACGTTTTTGATAAAAATAACATACTGCCTCATTAAATTCATCTAGTCCTTTTAAAGTATATCCATATTTGCTAGGATCTTTTGCATATTCCGCAATGGATTCCATGACAAAAGACGGGGGAGAGAAATCTGGACTCCCTACGCTTAGGTCAATTACATCTTTTCCTTTTGCCATAGCTTCCTGTTTTCGGTTAGCTACCTCTTGAAAAATACTAGAGGTCATTTTCTGGACCTTTTCCGAACCGTAGAGTTTCATAGACATTCCCCTTTACTTGTTATAATTATCTGTCTTACTAACAGAATGTTTGGAATTGTTTTAACTATTTTAATATAATTTCGATTATAACAGTCTATGGGATGTCATTCTAGTGCCTTTTTTCATTATTTTTGGGTGGGAGGAATCAGTATTTATAAATGATTTCTATAATTGTTTTCGCGAACCAGTAAATAGATTAAAATAGTCTTATCAATTTAAAGGAGAAAAAATATGGAATTCAAAAAATCTAACCCTGATCAGGTTGCCCCTCCGATTGCTCAGTATAGTCATGTTGTTGTCATTCCTAAAAATGCGGACCTAGTTGTCTTATCAGGTCAAATAGGAAATGATAAAGATGGTCATTTGCCAAGCGAGATCGAAGCCCAATTTGCGAATGCTTTAGAAAATATAAAATTGATTTTAAAAAGTGAAGGCTTAGATGCTAGTAGTATTTTTAAGGTTAACTTTTGGTTTACTGAAAAAATGAGCAGAGAATTCTACATCGAAAAATGGAGTGAGTTTTACATTGAATCCCCTCCGGCAACAACATTAGCTTACGTAGCTGCATTAGCAAGACCAGAAATTAAGGTTGAGATTGAGGTGTGGGCAGCTAAATAATGTATTTTTACATACAAAAAGCAGTGTGATTTCTTGGAAGAAATCACACTGCTTTCTTAAGAGGATGAACATCAAATTTCAATAATAATCGGTAAAATCATTGGTTTTCTCTTCGTTTGGGCAAAGAGGTATTGTCCAACCGTCTTTTTAATGGCTTGCTTGATAATATTCCACTGACGAACATTGTCCTCCTGCAGGTCGTTAACGGTTTTTCTTACCATACTGTTGATTTCTCTTAAGAGATCTTCGGAATCCTTAACAAAAACAAATCCACGGGTAATCGTGTCCGGACCGGAGATGATTTTTCGATCCCTTTTGCTTAATGTAAGAACGATGACGAGCATCCCATCTTCCGATAATTGTTTTCTGTCTCGTAACACGATGGCTCCAACGTCACCAACACTTAATCCATCTACATACGTATCCCCTGCAGGAACACTGCGAGTTTGGCGAGCAACTGAATTTTCGATATCCACGACTTCACCATTTTTAATAATAAAGGTGTTTCCTTTTTCAACACCTACAGATTCTGCTAATTGACTGTGGTGATAGAGCATTCGATATTCACCGTGAATTGGAATAAAATAGGTAGGCTGCATGAAGGTCAGCATGAGCTTTAAATCTTCCTGATAGCCGTGTCCTGAAACATGCATTCCTGTGGTACTGCCTGATCCATAAATCACTTTAGCGCCGAGCTGAAAAAGATTGTCGATGATTTGAGAAACACCTTTCTCATTCCCAGGGATGGGTGAAGCAGCGAGAATCACGGTGTCCCCTGGATAGATGACGGCATCTCGGTAGTTTCCAGTTGATAATCGTGCGAGGGCAGCCATTGGTTCCCCTTGGCTTCCAGTACAAAGAATGGCAACCCTTTCAGGTGCAAAATTTTCAATTTCATGAGCTTCAATAAGCATCCCTTCTGGAACCGTTAAATAACCGCGTTCCATGGCCACTTGTACCACATTGACCATACTGCGACCAAGTAAGGCGAGCTTCCGATTGGTTTTTAAAGCGGAATGTACCACTTGTTGTACCCGATTTACATTGGAAGCAAAGGTGGAAACAATCACTTTACCTTCCGCTTTCATAAAGGCTTCATCCATATGCTCGCCTACCATTAGCTCGGATGGGGTTAAGCCTTTTCGTTCTGCATTCGTACTTTCTGAAATTAAAACTAGAACACCTTGTTTACCTATTTCCGCCATTTTATGGATATCTGAATATTGGTGGTTAGCAGGTGTTAAATCGAATTTAAAATCACCGGTATGTACCACATTTCCTGCAGGTGTATGGAAGACAATCCCTAAGCAGTCAGGAATACTGTGGCTAACTTTGAAAAAGGATACACCAATCTTTCCTAATTCTAATTTTGAGTCCGAGTGAATCGAAATAAGCGTAGTATCACCTTTTAAACGGTGCTCGTCTAATTTTAGTTCGATTAAGCCCAGTGTAAAATTGGTTGCATAAATAGGGACATTTAACTTTTTTAAAAAGTAAGGTACACCGCCAATATGATCTTCATGTCCATGAGTCACGATTAAGGCTCTGATTTTTTCTTGATTTTCTTCTAAATAGGTCATATCAGGGATAATTAAATCAATACCCAATAAACTTTCATCAGGAAACTTACCGCCACAATCAATAATCACAATGTCATTATCATATTGAACCACATACATGTTTTTTCCGATTTCATTAATACCACCTAAGGCAAAAATGGATAATAGATTTTCACTTTTACTCAATGCTCATATCCTCCTACATTCAGCTAGATGGTGGTAGTATTCCCATTTTTAGTTATCTATAAATAAACTTTGACCAATTTCAGCAATAATGTCGTTTTTATACAAGTTGATAAATTTTTCTACTTGTCTAAAAACAACTTATTTTATATGCTATAATCATGCTTTTAAAAATATTCGTGTCCCGAAAGAGAAAAAGGGATATGCATTTTTATACATTAACAAAAAGGTGGGGAAAATGTTGAAACAATTCATTATTGAAGAAATTGAACGTTGCCGAGAGGATTTTTATAACCTGAGTATCTATATCGGAGAGAATCCTGAGCTTGGTCATGAGGAATTTAAGGCATGTGCCGCTCTAACGGAAGTTTTACGAAAGCATGATTTTGCTGTTGAAATAGGAACTTGTGGTTTACCGACGGCATTCACTGCAACGTTTGACAGCGGAAAAGAAGGGCCAGTTATTGGTTATATGGCAGAATATGATGCGCTTCCAGAGGTTGGTCATGCATGCGGCCATAATTTAATTGGAACAATGGGGATTGCTGCAGGTATTGGTCTAAGTAAGGTAATGAAAGAGACTGGCGGTAAAGTCATCGTTTTTGGTACACCTGCAGAGGAAACAAAAGGTGGAAAGGTAACGATGGCGGAAGCTGGTATCTTTGAAAGTCTGGATATTGCCTTAATGGTTCATCCATTAGACCGTTATATGAAAAGTGGTTCTTCTCTAGCAATGGATGCCATTCAGTTTGAGTTTTTTGGAAAGTCTTCTCATGCAGCAGCAAGTCCACATTTAGGTATCAATGCATTAGATGCTGTTCTGCAAACCTTCAACAGCATAAATGCTTTAAGACAACATGTCACATCTGATGTACGTATTCACGGAATTATTCCGGAGGGTGGAAAAGCAGCGAATGTCGTACCTGATTATGCGGTTGCACAATTCTATGTTCGGGCCGCAAGACGTGATTATTTAAATGAACTTGTTGAAAAAGTGAAAAAGTGTGCAGAAGGAGCAGCTTTACAAACAGGTGCTACCTTAAAAATATCCAACTATGAGTTTTCATACGATGATATGATCACGAATGACTATCTATCTGAGGCTTTTACGAAAGAGCTAGTTGCACTTGGAGTAGAGGAATCAGAGATTTTTACAGATCGAGACGGTTCTGGATCTTTGGACATGGGAAATGTTAGCCAAGTGGTTCCTGCGATTCATCCGTATATTAAAATATGTAATGAAGCATATGCTTGCCATACACATGAATTCCGTGAAGCAGCTATGAGTGAACAAGCTAGAGAAGCAATGATGGTAGGTGCAAAGGCTATGGCATTAACAGGTTATGAGGTTTTAACCAATAAAGAACTGTTAAACCAAATTAAAGAGGAATTCAACAAGCAAAAGGCAAAATAGTCTTTTAATAAAATAATGAAGGAGTTGTTCAAAAGAACAACTCCTTATTTAAATACATCTCTTGGGATACCAAGATAATTGTATAGGAATATAAAAAATAGGATAGAAATGCCCCAAGCTATCAATGGTCTGTTCATGTGAATTCTTAAAACCGGAAACATAACAAAGTTAAATAAAATGGATAAAGGCATATTCCATCCGTGCTTATATGTCAGTAGATTCAAAAATTTCGTGTTTATAAATTCAATGAGGCAATAAATAAAAATCCATAATAATAACCATAAAACTTGTTTTACTTTGGATTGGGGATAATGGCCAAGAAAGATTAATATTGTGGATGCATAAGCGATAGCCATAATCATTAAATTAATCACCAAATGGCCAAATAAAAGATTTTCAGCAAAGATGGTTTCTTGGTAAATCCAAAGTCTATGTTTATGTAAAACAGCGTTATAAAATAAATCCCCTCCAATAAAAAATAAGAAGGTAGGATAATATTTTTGCCAATGTCTCCAATCTCCCCACTTGGCTGCAGCAAGCAGGAATATACCATTCAAAAGAATATGCATAAAGTTACCCTCTTTAAAAACTCAAGTTAACTTTATTTTTTCCCAAAAGGATGGAAAGTTATTTATTATTTAGATTTATTGTGATAGTTAATAATTATTTAATATAAAAAAAGAGAAGCTGTGAGTTAAAGCTTCTCTTAACTATTTTTAGAAAATTAATGTACTCGAATGATTTCATAAATATCTTCGTCATGATGTACTCTTGTGTGCTTGGATTCCATCAATTCAAATTCCTCAGCACGGTCAATAGGCTCACCTAACCACCAGTTTTTTATTTCATAATAGATAAAGTTAAACACAAGCGTTCCCTCCTATAATTTTGGACTGAAAATGTTTTTTGCTTGCGTAATATTTATTTGTGAATTATTTCACAAATAAATTATAACATAGAAATATAAAAAATGTGACCAGAGATAAGTGTTTTCATAAAGTTGTCATAATCCTTCTCACATTCTTCACCATCTGTTTTTGTAAGTAGAATAATAACGAAACTCCCGACACATACTTCTTGTATCAAAGGTTCGATTTGAATAAAAGGAGATATAATATGCATTGGTATGAGAAGCTAAATCAATATTTTCCTATCGAAGAAATGAAATCAAAAGAGCATATGGAAACCTTATTGAAGGAACGCGGGGATATTTATCATAAAGATGAAGGGCCAAACCATGTGTTAATGTATGTAGAATTAGACAACTTTGTATTTGTTGATTACCTCTTTGTTTCAAAAGATGCCCGTGGTCAAGGGCTAGGACACAAACTATTGGTAAAATTAAAACAAAAAGAAAAGCCAATCATCCTCGAAGTAGAGCCTGTTAACTATGAAGATAGCGATACAGAAAAGAGATTACGTTTTTATAAGCGTGAAGGTTTTCAGCATGCAGAGTCCATTGGTTACAAAAGAAGATCATTGGCTACAAAAGAAATAAGTTCGATGGAAATCCTTTATTGGGCACCAAACAATGAGTCTGAAGAGATGATTTTTGAAGCAATGAAAAAGACATATGATATGTTCCATACCTATAAAGATCAGCACTTTTATGGTGAATCCTATCAGCCTGTTGAAGAGGTATTGACCTTAAAGGAAGATCAGGAAACGGATAACATCTTAGATAATATTGAAAGTTAATGTAAAAAGGAACGCCCCATCTAATGATGGGGTTAATTGGTGTTTCTGTCTGCTACTAAAATCCTTACCATAACTCCAATGAAAGAAACCAGCGCTTGACAGGGAATAAATTCTCGTGTTAAATTTATCTCGAAATAAAAATATATTAATTAAAGATAATTTAATTTTTAATATTAATGATTAGTGCCTCATTTTAATAGGAAAAATATATCATCCAAGATGTTAAGGAGGATTTATCATCATGAACCATTTAAAAGGAATACACCATGTAACGGCTATTACTAGCAGTGCGGAAGAAAATTATAAATTTTTTACTTATATATTAGGAATGCGATTAGTAAAGAAGACTGTAAACCAAGATGATATTCAAACGTATCATTTATTTTTTGCTGATGATACGGGTAGCCCAGGTACAGATATGACCTTTTTCGATTTTCCTGGCATTCCTAAAGGTGTTCATGGTACAAATGAGATTTCAAAAACCTCTTTTCGTGTACCGAGTGATGCCGCCATCGATTATTGGGTTAAGCGCTTTGACCGATTAGGAGTAAAACACACGGGAGTAAAAGTGGAATTTGGTAAAAAAACACTCTCCTTTGTCGATTTTGATGATCAACAATATCAGTTGATTTCTGATGAAACAGATGAGGGAGTCACAACAGGAACTCCATGGCAAAAGGGACCCATTCCGTTAGAATACGCGATAACAGGTCTCGGACCAATCTTCGTTCGAGTGGCTAATTTTGATTATTTTAAAGAAATGCTGGAAAAGGTTTTACTTTTTAAAGAAACAGGAAGTGAAGGTTCTTTCCATTTATTTGAGGTTGGAGAAGGAGGAAACGGTGCTTCAATCGTAGTAGAGTATAATACCATTCTTCCACAGGCGCGCCAAGGCTTTGGTACAGTCCATCATGCAGCCTTCCGTGTTGAGGACCGCTCCATTATTGACGAATGGGATCAACGATTAAGAGGTTTTGGTTTCCAAACTTCAGGTTTTGTTGACCGATTCTTCTTTGGGTCTTTATATGCGAGAGTGGCACCTCAAATCTTATTTGAATTTGCCACAGACGGACCTGGATTTATGGGTGATGAGCCATATGAAACTCTTGGTGAAAAATTATCACTGCCACCATTTTTGGAATCGAAGCGTGAACAAATAGAAAAACTAGTTCGTCCAATTGATACGGTAAGAAGTACGATTGATTTTACAAAAGAATAATAGTTTTAACATGAACGCTTGGATGTTGTATTCCAAGCGTTTTTTATGGATTCCAATTAAATTAATGAAAAATGGTTAGAATTTGTCCAAAAATGCGAAAAAGGGCTTCAAATTTGAAATTTGGAGCCCTTTTTTGCATTTTTAGCAAAAAAACTGCTTCAAATTTGTATTTTATCGATTCGAACGAAATTTTCATTCCCGTTATGGTAGAAGTACCCGGGAATACATGGAAGAGCGCGCTTTCTGAAAGGACATTACCTTGGAAAGCTTTGAAGAATTAGCCGTACAATACCAACCAATGATTTATAAAATTATTCGATCTCTGTCACTTTATAAAAACAAGGATGAGTTTTATCAAATTGGTCTCATTGCCTTATGGGATGCAAGCAAAGCCTTTGATGCTAATAAGGGGAACTTTACTAATTATGCCTATACCTTTATTAAGGGAAGGATCTTAACCGATTTAAATAAAACGAAAAAACTGGAGGAACGTAATATATACCCCGAAGAAGAATTTTGGGAAATGATTCCGAACTCGGAACAGGAAAATCCAATGGAAGAGCTACTATTAGAATCACACTGTCACACCTTAACGCCACATCAGAGAAAATGGCTTTATTACACCTGCGTGGATCAGTTAACGGTGAAGGAGATTGCTGAAAAGGAGAGGGTTTCGATATCAGCCGTAAAAAACTGGAGGGCTGGAGCTAGAAAAAGGTTGGAGGAATGTAAAGAAAATTGATAATGAAGGGCTAGGCTAAGTTGGAAGAGCCTAGCCCTTGAAATGTTCCTCATATTAACTGTTTCTTTGAGAGAAGGATTATCCCTATATTCATAGAATTAATAAAAAAGGAGGGAAATCCATATGAATAAAAACTTTTCTAATTTCCAAGAGTTTTGGCCATTTTATTTGTCGCAGCATAGAAAAAAATCAACAAGAGCCTGGCATTTTGTTGGGACATCTTTTGTCTTTTTATTTGTTATTCTAGCTATCTTTTTTAATGTATGGTATTTACTATTGGCCCCGATTATTGCCTACGGACTAGCCTGGTATAGTCACTTTTTTATTGAAGGGAACAAGCCAGCCACCTTTGGCCATCCCTTTTGGTCACTTCGTGCAGACTTTCAAATGTATGGATATATCTTGACGGGAAAACTGAATCAAGAATTAAAGCGTCATCAAATTTAATAAATGAGGGTTTAAGATGAGAAATGATCAAGTATCTACATATGAAGAAGCAGTCCAAGTAATTAAAGAAGTTGGAATGTTGCCGCTTGCACCGTTATTACCCGATTATCCATCATTGGACAGTATCACTGAAAAAAATCAATGGCATTCAGGGACCGAGAATGATCCTTGGATATGTCGTACTAGATTTGCTGCCGATGGAATTGCTGCTTATGGAAAGTTCATCAAGAAGAAGGCTATTTTTCTCTCAAAAGAGCAACTTCCATTATTTAAATCTGCTTTAGGATATTCAGAGAGTGTAGAAGGACGTTATCATAATGGCTATGTTTCAAAGGAAGCATTTGATTTGTATACCATCATCAGTCAGGAACAGGGAATTGACACTAGGGTTTTAAGAGCAAAGGCAGGAATGAAAGATAAGGAGAATAAAAGGGCCTTTGACAATGCATTAGTTGAATTGCAGGGGAGTCTGGATATCGTCATTTCAGGCGTCAAAGAAAAGCAAGATGAATTTGGTGAAAAGAATGGTTGGAGTACTACGGCTTATGAAACTTATGATCATTGGGCGAATAAACACCAAGTCTCTGATTGTCCATTAAATCAAAAAGAGGCTGTCGAAGCGCTTCTTCATCTTTTTGAAGCAAGCTGTCCCCCTGAGACTTTGAGAAAAATCGAAAAAATATTGAAATAACACTGTTCACTTTTAGAACAGTGTTTTTTTGAAATAACGCAGATAAAAGTAGGTAGGCGTAACTTAGGTTAACTAGTTCAAATAAGTGAGGAAGCAATAGAAATAGCAGGATCATTTCTTAGTTCGTTCGGATTGGAACATGTAGCGGACTTACGTTCCGTTATTTCAGTAAAAACATATGATTTTTGTAAGTTAAAGGACTCACGTTCCGTTATTTAGTTAATTTGAAGTTATTTTTAGTGATTTCGGGCAAATAACGGAACTGGTGTCCGTAAGAGCTATGAAAAAGAGGGATATTTGCAAAATAACGGATTCTCAGTCCCATAATAATTTAATCAACATATGTAGTGGGCTTCATTGAGAATTAGGCGAATATAAAAGAATTTATTTTAACTACTTACACACAGATGGCACTCCTTTTATAACTTTGAAAAATATCAAACTAAAAAAATTTTAAATTTCCTCTTGAAAAGTATACTAGAAATATATTAATATAATAAATGTCTTCACAAGGTAGTAATATTGTTAAATACGGCCCATTGGTCAAGCGGTTAAGACACCGCCCTTTCACGGCGGTAACACGGGTTCGAATCCCGTATGGGTCACCAACTTTTTTTCGCAACAGCAAAAAGAAAGTTCCTTAACATCGCGACAGCGAAACGACAACAAATATGGAGGATTAGCTCAGCTGGGAGAGCATCTGCCTTACAAGCAGAGGGTCGGCGGTTCGATCCCGTCATCCTCCACCAACTTTTTTTCGCGACAGCGAAAAGAAAGTTCCTTAACATCGTGACAACGAAAAGAACTTTCCATAATCGCGATAGCGAAAAGAAAGTTCCTTAACATCGTGACAGCGAAAAGCACTTCCTTAAAAGAGAAAGCAATAATAACCTAGGGGCATAGTTTAAAGGTAGAACTAAGGTCTCCAAAACCTTCAGTGTGGGTTCGATTCCTACTGCCCCTGCCATCTTCATTTGGCAGATCTATAATGCGGGTGTAGTTTAATGGTAAAACCTCAGCCTTCCAAGCTGATGTCGTGGGTTCGATTCCCATCACCCGCTCCATACATATTGTGACCAACGCAGTGTTTCAATTTTAAAAATTGAAGTATTGCGTTTTTTTTTTGCTTTTATTTTTGAAATGCCCCTACTGTAAAATCGATCATATAGGAAGCGATATAGTAAGCGATTAAGGAAAACATAGCTTTGTCCCAGCCAAAAACAAATCCGGCACAACAGAAAATGAAGACATTGATAAACATGACGACTTTTCCTATTGAAAATGAGGTCCTCTTATTAACGAAGATCCCTATTATTTCTGTACCGTCGAGAGACCCCCCAGACCGGATGACCATCCCAACACCGATACCTAAAAGTGCACCTCCCATAATCGATGCTAAAAAAGGATTATCAGTTGGAACTGGAACATTGTATAGAAAAAACGTCACTAAGGATAAAAGGGTAATACCTAACAAAGTCATGACCAAAAACTTTTTGCCAAATTGTCTGTAACCTAAGTAGAGGAAGGGTAGATTTAGAATTAATAGGAAAAACTCTAATTTAAAGCCTGTTAAATAGGACATGATGATCGATACTCCTACAATTCCACCATCAATAATTTTATTAGGGACTAAGAAAAATTCCAATCCCAATGATACAAATAGGGCCCCTATTAGAATAAAAAAGGCTCTTATAATAAATTGAGATGGAGACATTCTACTGCGGACCAGCTTTTCATTTTCTAACGAGAAAAACTTAACCATGATAAATGCAGGTACCAAAAATCCGATCGTTTCTTCCATAAAGGCAATGGCTTTAGACCATCCAACTGGTTTAATTTCACTATAGCCATGGGATATAAAGGTGGTCGCACTAAAATGAAAAGCTCTTATTACTTTTTCCGGAAATAATACATGCTGCTTACTTGTTGAAACTTCCTCTTTTAAAGACCCTAAGCCTAAGAAATCTAGTAGAAGATACAAAAGACTAAATAAAATAAAAACATTTACATAAAGGAAGATAAAGATAAGTAAGGGATAAAATTTTCCAATCCTTTTCATATGTATAGGCATCCCGCTTAATTCCTTTCTAATGGACAGGTTGTGTTTTCATTTTATGAATGCCATTTGATGATTAATACAGCATAAAAATAAATATTTCATCTAGGAATATAGAAAAAGTGTCAGGCTCTTATCTAAGCCTGACACTTTCTTTATAATGGTTTGGTTTGAGCTTTCCCTAATAATAGATAATAAAGCAGGAGTGCAACAGTGACGGAGATAGCAGCTGTTATATAAATACTGGAGTATCCGAATAAAAAGGCTACTTGCCCGAATACCATTGCCCCTACACCAATTCCTAAGTCAAAGAAGGAGAAAAAGGTAGCAGTGGCCATCCCTTTTCGGTTAGCAGGAGAAGCTTCAACTGACCATGCTTGTAATCCAGGTTGGATCATCCCGAATCCTAGTCCATACAATACACCCGCCGCATATAGGCTTAAGCTGTTTGGTAACCAAGCTAGAAAGAGCATGGCAATGATAATAAGGAGTGCACCTGGAGGAAAAATGGCCTTATGACCTTTCTCATCATAAATCTTTCCTGCAAATGTTCTCGTCAACATTAAGGCCATTGCATAGAAAAGGAAATACCATTGTATCCCTGTTATGCCTTTTTGCGTGGTGTATAACGGTAAAAAGGCAGCGATTCCGCCAAATGTAAATGTAATAAAAAATAAGAGGATAGACGGTCGAATGGCACTTTTTTCATATATATCCCATTTTTTTGCTGCCGTCTTTTGTTTTGGCTGCTCCACTTTTTTAAACCTTAGCTGTGATGATAAGACTAAAGCGATTAAGCCAAGAGCTGCACATATAAAAAACAGTTGTGTAAATGTTAGGATACCTGCCAAAAATAATCCAAGTGTGGGTCCGAACGCTAGAGCCAAATTACCGAATAAACCGTAATATCCCATCCCTTCGCCACGTCGTTTAGCAGGAATTAAATCGGTTGCAATCGTACCGGATGCCGTTGTAGAAAAGCCCCAGCCTAAGCCTTGAACCATTCGCATGAGAAATAGAAAGAATAAGCTCCCTACAATTCCGTATGTACCGACGGAAATCACAAATATCGCTAATCCCAGCAAATAGACCTTACGTCGGCCCCATGATTCCAAAGCATGGCCAGCGTAAGGCCTTATGAGAAGGGCTGAGAATGTAAATATTCCAACAACCATTCCAATTAATTGGTCGTTTCCACCTAATTTTTCAACAAATAGGGGAATGGTCGGTAAAGTCATTTGAAATCCAAGAAAAATAAAAAAGTTTGAAAGACATATTAAAGTAAAATCACGTGTCCAGATTTTTTCTTTATTTATTCCGCTTTGTAACGGTGCGTCTTTTATTAAAGGTGTACCCATTGAAATTTCCCCTCCTCCTAACTTTTTATATTATTTCGATTATCTAAATAGTACTTCTATTTTATTAAAATTTGCTGTGAAAAGATATCTTTATTTGTTGAAAGTGAATAAGCAAATTGTTAGAAGGTTATCCAGAAAAGGGGTAGAATGTACATCATGAGTGCAACTTGGAAAGGGGTAATGAAATGGCAATAAAAGCAATCTTTTTAGATTTTTATGGAACGGTTGTTCATGAAGAAGAGGCATCTCTCATTGAGATATGTCATAAAATCAAAGAAGAATCCGATACGGAAAGCTCCTTTGAGGAAATCGGCTATTATTGGATGAAGCAGTTTAATCAAGTATTAAACAACAGCCATGGTGAGAAATTCCTCAAACAAAGGGATGTAAGTACCACTTCATTACAAAATACGCTTGCCCATTTCCAATCCAGTGCAAAGGAAGAAGAATTGCTCGAACTCATGTTTAGTCAATGGAAAAGCCCGGCTATTTATGAGGATGCAGTTGAGTTCTTTGAAAAAAATACTCTTCCTGTCTATATTTTGTCTAATGTGGATTCCTCTGATATTATGGAAGCCATCCAATTATTGAACATTAAAGTCGATGGCGTTGTCACGAGTGAAGATGTGAAGGTTTATAAACCTCACCGTGATATGTTTAACCATGCTCTGGAGCTTAGCGGCTATTCGCCAGAGGAGGTTCTTCATGTTGGGGACTCTTTAACAAGCGATGTTCTTGGTGCCAACCAGGTAGGAATTAACAGTGTTTGGTTAAACAGACAAGGCAAGGCGGCCACAGGAGATTCGAAGCCAAATTTTGTGGTTAAAAACCTAAATGAGGTTTTAGATATACCAGCATTGATTAAAATTTAATAAAACATCTACTAAAAGAGTACTGTATACCCAATACAGTACTCTTTTTAACGGAGATTTTTTTGAAAAAGCAACTTATCAACCGCTTTGGAAAATTTATCAACCGAAAACGCCACTTTATCAACCTATTTTTCAATGTTATCAACCGCTTTAAAAATTTATCAACTTCTTGATATTTAAACCTTAATTGGATAAGTTTCCTTTAAGCATCCTTCTAATTTTCAAGAAATTTATAATGATAATCACTAGTATTATTCTTACAATGTGGACAATGATAGGTAATTTCAACTTCGTGATTACATTCCGAATGAACAACCTCAAAATATTTCTTATCAAAATATTGGTTTCCCCAAATAGCGATTGCATTTAAGACATGTTTTAAATCTTTCCCTTTCTTTGTAAGTTCGTATTCAAGGCGTGGGGGATGATGTAAATACAAATCTGAAGTTACAATCTCTGCTTCCTCGAGAGCTTTTAATCGTTCAGACAAGATATTAGGAGCAATACCTTTTAATTCCTCTTTCATTTCATTAAACTTTTTTCTACCCGTCATTAATTCACGAATAATTAGTAAAGTCCAACGATCCCCAATTAGATCTAATGTTTTTGCAATATTGCAAGGTAAGTTATATTGTTTCCCCATAATTTCTCCCTTTCATTTCTACCGTGAATGAATTGTTTATTTTATTTTATAATACCTTTAAATTTCAAATCAATATTAAGTTGCAAAAAAATACTCACTATTGATAAAATACTTACATGGAACAATTTTCCACACTTTTTTTAATTGGGAGGGATCTTTCATGTTCATTCAAAAATTATCATGGGCGGGTATAAAAGTTAGTTTAGGCACAACTAGTATTCTAATTGATCCTATTGAAAACCCTAAGAAATTTTTTCAACTGGGAGGAAATCCAAAGGAAAATTTAATTAAGTTTTCAGACCTGGGAGAAATAGCGGCTATTCTCATTACTCATCTACACGATGACCACTTTGATCCAGAGAGTATTATTGAAACTTTCGGTACTGATATTCCGGTTTATGTTTCCTATGATTCAGTTAAAGAAGTTAAAAAATCAAAACTTACTAATGTAATAGGTGTAGGAATAGGGGAGAGCCTAAATATTGAAGAATTACAGATAACTGCTACTTGGTCAATGGATGGCTTTGGATCAGAACAGGTTGCATGGATCGTAGAAGGGGGAACCCAAAAAATCATTCATTGTGGTGATACTCTCTGGCATGGATATTGGTGGAAAATAGAAAGGTTATTCGGACCTTTTGATATGGCCTTTTTACCCATTAATGGGGCCGAAATAGATATCCCAATTATGGAAGCAAGTGGTCAAATCGCATGTATGAATCCAGAACAAGCTGTTTCAGCAGCAAATCTATTAAAAGCCAAAACATTAGTTCCTATCCATTACAAAACATTTGATAATCCTCCATATTACAAAGAGACAACAGAGATGATGGATAGATTATTTCATGCAGCACAAAACTCTAATATAAATCTGGCTTTATTAGAAACTATGGAAGTTTTAAATTTAAATCATCCTGAGAAAACAGATAGAAAGAATGTTACCTCTTAATAGTTATGTCCTCAGCCCAAAAAAAGGGTGAGGATTTTTATTTTTGAAAGAATGGTGGAAAAACTTAAATATTAGAACATAATCCCAAAAAGGTATACAATAATACTGAACTTTCATAATCTTGTGTCAAACTATTAGAAGGAGGTCGTACCCATGACTACGACTACATATACTTCCAGAGCGGAAGTACCCACTCTTGAAAAATGGAACCTAGAAGATATTTATAGCGATTTAAATAACTGGGAAGAAGATTTTCAGCTAATCGATCAATTAAAGGATGAATTAAAGAAATATGATGGAGCCATCCACAATGGCCAAAGCCTTTTCCAATTTTTAAAACAACAAGAAGAATTGTCCTATAAACTAAATCATCTATATGCCTATTCTATGTTGAAGGTGGATGAAGATACGAGAGTGACTTCATCTCAAGCCCTGTTGGATCGTGTAAAAGCACTCAGTATCAAAGTAAGTGCAGCAACTTCCTTCTTTATGCCTTTTCTTTTAAGTTTGGAAGAGGAGACGCTTAAAGGATACATAGCAGAAGAAGATGGATTGAAATATTTTGAAGAGGATTTATTAGAGTCGTTCCGCTATAAGGCACATGTATTAAACAAGGATCAGGAAGAGCTTTTATCACAGTTAGGAGAAGCACTGTCTGCACCTAGTCACACTTTCGGCATGATCAATAATGCTGATATTAAATTCGGAGAAGTAACGAGTGAGAATGGTGAAAAGGTTGAGCTAACAAGAGGAATGTATTCTAAATTAATAGAAGACGAGGACCGGGAAAAGCGTCGTGAAGCATACAAATCTTATTACAAACCGTATGTAGAGTCGAAAAATACGATTGCTTCTACCCTTTCTGCAGCCATTAAAAACAATGTGACCATGTCAAAAGTTCGGAACTATCCTTCAGCATTAGAAAAAGCACTTTTCAGTGATAACGTACCTAAAGAGGTTTATGAAAATCTGATTAAAGCAACAAAGGAAAATATTGCTCCAATGCATCGTTATTCCGAAATTAGAAAAGAAAAGCTGCAGTTAGATGAACTTCGCCAATATGATTTGAATGTACCTTTAGTAAAAGGTGTCAAACAAGTGATTCCTTATGACGAAGCCTATGAAATCATGTTAAAGGGATTAGCACCTCTTGGGGAGGAATATATCAATACCTTGAAAGATTTTAAAGAGAAACGTTATCTTGATGTAAGGGAGACGCCAGGGAAACGTTCAGGCGCCTACAATCTTGGTATTTATGGAGTGCATCCATATATTCTCTTGAACCACCGCGATGATTTAGATAGTTTATTTACGTTGGCACATGAGTGTGGACATGGGGTTCACAGCAAGCTAAGCTCTCAGCATCAGCCGCAAATTACAGCACGTTATAGTATTTTTGTTGCGGAGGTAGCATCAACAGTCAATGAAGTTTTATTAATTAATTACTTATTAAACACCGAAAAAGACAAAGAGGTTCGAAAGCACTTAATCAATCATTTTATTGATCAATTCAAAGGAACATTCTTTACACAGGTTATGTTTGCGGAATTTGAAAAGAGAACGCATGAATTGGCAGAACAGGGAGTTCCATTAAATGTAGAGGTCTTCAATCAGACCTATGAAGCTTTGTTTAGAGAGTACAATGGAGATGCGATTATCTTTGATGAGGAAGTAAAGTATGGTTGGTCAAGAATCCCGCATTTCTATCGACCTTTCTACGTTTACAAATACGCAACTGGTTTTGCTTCTGCGATCCATTTAGCTACTAAAATTTTAGAAGGCGACAAGCAAACATTAGAGTCGTATTTAGAATTTTTAAAGAGCGGAAGTTCAGATTATCCGTTGGAATTATTAAAAAAGACTGGTGTAGACTTAACGACACCAACCCCAATCGAAAATGCGCTTAACCGTTTCAACGAATTGGTAGAAGAGTTTTCTAACTTGGCATAAACAAGAAAAGCACTCTTTATTGAATAACAAAAGAGTGCTTTCTCTTTTTATAAGGAATAATTTTTAAGGTGCTTTTTGACTAATTCATAATAAAGTGCGGTTGTTGTTTGGACAACTAAAAATACTACAAATGAATAATAAATTTTATAGCCATGTTGATAATGGGTAACACCCATAAAGGAAGACACTTTTTCCATAACTAGCCCTATGATACACCATCCAAGGATATAAAAAATGAACCTCTTTTTATTGATTTTAAAACGTACATAGAAATAAATGAAAAAGTAGCTAAACGGTGCAAACAAAAAATAGGATAATAAATCGGTCAATTCATACTTATTGGAATCGTTGACTTTGTAATAATCAAGCAAGCCGCCACCAATTGTAAAATCAAACAAAGTGGAACTTGCAAATCCCCAAACTAGAAACAAAATAGTCAGCTTAAGAGGTAATTTTTTGGGGAAAAGAAACAAAGCAACATATGCAATCACCAACATGCTTAGAATATATATTTCATTTTTATCAAAACTTTCCCATAGTATCATGAATAATCCACCGCATTTAGAGTGACTTTGGCATATAGTTTATACAACAAGATGGCAATTAAGCTTAAAAACATAAAGAAAATAGCATCAAAAGCAAAATTCCAATGCTCATATTTACTCATATTCATATGGTTCGCAAAGATGCTTAAACCAGTTAATATGGCTACCGTAGAAAGAATAACAACTGTTTTCATTACTAGAGTTTTGCACCATTGCAATAGATTTAAGTGGATAATGATTAACATAGGGATATTAATGCTCCGATTTAGAAGAAATGATGCGTAATCCAAGCGGTTTTTTGAAACGGATACAAACTTTAATTCTTCTATAACAATCCATGAGTAATTAATGCTAATAATCAGTATGATTAGAAAAACAAAGGTATTTTCAACTATTGATAGCCTTTTCTTAATCGTCGAATAGATAGAAATAAAAAGCCATGATACGAAGAAAAAGACTACAAATCCCATAGAATACCTCCTAACTCTTTTAACTATAGTTTTGCTATTTCCTTATCATTAATACGAAAAAAAGTGCAATTCACTTAAAATCAAGAAAAGGAGGTGTCCGCATGACCATTAAAGGCATCAATCATTTTTTATTTTCTGTTTCAGATTTAGAAAAATCCATTTCATTTTATCAAGATGTGTTGGATGCCAGATTATTAGTTAAGGGCAGAAGTACAGCTTATTTTGATTTGAATGGTATATGGTTGGCATTGAACGTTGAAAAAGGTATTCCGCGTAATGAAATTGCTCATTCTTATACTCATATTGCCTTTTCGATAGATGCAACGGATTTCGATAAAATGGTTGAAAAATTAACTCGATTACAAGTAAACATTTTAACGGGTCGACCAAGAGATGATAGAGATAGAAAGTCGATTTATTTTACTGACCCTGATGGCCATAAATTTGAATTCCATACAGGGACCTTGCAAGATCGATTGGATTACTATAATCAAGATAAACATCATATGGAGTTTTTTTGATAACAAATTGAAAAGGGGCTGTTATTCCAATAGTCCTTTTTCTAAATATAAATGTCTAAACAAATATAAATTTTAATCCGATAATAACATGACTAACTTGTTATTGAATTCGTAGTGGAAGGAAGTGATCTCTTGGCGAATAAAGGTTTACGTGTTGGGGAAAAAGCACCTGAATTTAATCTACCAGCAACTTTTAATCGGACATTTCGTTTATCAGACTTTGCTGGTCAGCCTGTTATTATTACATTTTTAAGAGGAACATGGTGACCTAATTGTCGGAAACAGCTGGTTCAGCTGAATGAATATTCTGAGTTACTACAAGAAAAAGGCGTTCAACTTTTAGGAATTGCAGGTCAAAACTTAAAGAGTATTGAAACTTTTGTGGAGCATGAAGGTATCAAAATTCCGATTCTTTCTGATGAGGATCGAAAGGTTATTAAACAATATGAAGTGTTTGTGCCAATCAAATGGGATAGTTTTCGTATTGCCATACCAAGTACCTATATTTTAGATAAAAATCATACGATTTGTTATAGCTACATAGGTGATTCTCAATTTGATCGACCTGCCATTGAAGATATCTTAACCAAGGTACAGGAAATTAAGCCTTCGAATCAGGAAAACGAATTAAGTGATAACAATCGTGACTCAACTGTTTTTGTTGAAGCATTAAAGGAAACTTTCTATGATATAAATTTATCTACTCAAACAATAAAGAATAGTGTTAACCATAACTTTACTTCCATTTATCAATTAGAAAACGAATTTGTAGGCAATACCAATGACTTATCGCAATTTTTTACGGTGTTTGAATCGATGGAATCCAAAATAAACACCTATACCGATAAAATTCACCATGTTGTGGAAGAATCCATTGAGATTATCAATGATAATAAGCAAGCGACTTCTCATATGGTTGAAACGTCAAACCTATTAAAAGAACTTGTGAATTTAACTCAAACAGTCGGAACGATAAGCTCTACCATTTCTGGTATTGCTGCACAAACCAAAATCCTAGCGCTAAATGCATCTATTGAGGCAGCTCGTGCAGGTGAACAAGGTAAAGGATTTTCAGTCGTAGCACAAGAGGTAGGGAAGCTTGCAACAGCCTCGGCGGAAGCCTCTCAAAAAATATCTGATCAATTAGATGGAATTGAAGATAAAATCAATAAAAGTTTCTCATCCTTTAATGATTTTGATCATGTTATGCATAAAATGAACACAAAAGTACAGGATCAGAATGAGGAATTAAAATTTGTTTCTGAAGGCATTCTTTCCATACAATCAGAAAGTGGAGAACTAGCCAACAGATTGAAACTAATTACAAACCAACAGGAAGAAGCAGCGAAGCAGCTTAAATCTATAAAAGAACAAGAGAATACCATTTCAACCGAAATTGAAGGTATTTATCAAGATATACAAGAAAACAATAAACTTCTATTAGAATTAGATAAACGTCTTTCCTAACGGAAAGACGTTTTTTCTGGAAAATTTATATTTCTGCTTAAATGGAATCGTAATACTTCAACTTTATTTACTTAATGGGAGGATAACTGTTTTTGTAGTTCCTCCTTTTGTCACCTCTAAAATGACCGATTGAGGGATTGAGTTAATCGGTTGATATTGGAACCTCTTTTCTTTCTCTTTTTCAAAACTATCAATCGCAGCCAAGTTCACCCCTTCAGGAGTTTTCAAGTTGATGATGACATTTTTTACATCATTACCCGTTGAGGTTACTTCTACTTTTAATGGAGTGAACATAACTTTATCAATTCGTAGATCCATGTCCTGTAGGGGAAGGGAAGAGCCGGTTGTGAATGTCTGTCCGACTTTGTTTAAGTTAAGGTCAAAATTCCATTTTCCTTGTGTACCTAATACTTCAGAAAATTGTAGTTCTACATTTAATTTTTCTTTGTTTACCTTCGTGTCAGGAACCCAGATTTTCATAGCTCCGGTATATTCATTTTGATTCACTTTGGAAAAATCCTGTATAGATGACCAGCTTTCCTTGTCTCCATTAAAAAGTAATTTCATTTTAGAAGAAGAAACGTGATTCATTTCTTTATTCGTTTGGAAAGAGAAGCTTAGCGCCACTTGAGAGCCATCGTAAATAGCATCGGTAATAACCATTTTGATACCATGATCTTCAACTGTTTGCCCGATAGAGGTAAACTGCTCATTTTTTGCTGCATGAAGCATATTGCTAAAATTCTCTTTAAAGCCTTCTTGTTTCTCCATTTTTATAAATGGTACATTTTCGAAATAATTAGCAATCACGTCCGAAGAAAGACCGACGGCAAAAGTTATGATGGCAGCGGCAGCAGCCCAGGAAATTGCTTTCTTCTCCCATCGTTTATTGACAGGCTTTTTAGTAATTGTTTGATATTCTTGCTTGAAAATTTCAGGAACCTTCTCGGCAAAAGAATAGAGTGATGAAGGAACTTCAATGTTTTGTAAACTTTCTTCGTTTTCTCTTTTTAAAAGATGATCGACTTTTAGCATTTAGTTCACCTCTATCATTTTTTTGAGTTTTAATTTTTTCCCCATCGATTCTCGTGCTCTTCTTAAATGTGTTTTTACCGTTGATTTATTTAGATTCATAATCTCGGCAATTTCTGAAATAGATAGATCCTGATAATAGTACATGACGATGACGTTTCGATACGTTTCTTTTTCAAGTGATAACACTGCATCACTAATTTCATGTTTTGTTTCAGAATCAACTACATGATCAAATGTTGTTTGGCTCAGCGTAATATTTGTTAATTCAACATCCAGTGTTTCCTTCCGTTCACGAGTCACTCTTCTAATAAGGTCATAGGTTCTAGATGAAACTAACTTATGAAACCAGGCTGGGAAATTTCGAAATTCCTTCCCTTGCATGATATTGGAATAAGCCTCGATCATCGCAGTTTGCACCACTTCTTCTGCATACTCTTTGGACTTTAATAGGTAATAAGAAGTTTTATAAGCTTTTTCGATTAGTGGATGAATCAGTTCTGTATAAGCGTCTTGATTCCCATTTTGAATTTGTTTGATCAAATACTGTGTATGTTCGATTTGAAACACCTCCTCTAGGTTTACATCTATAAGGCGTTTAAAAATGGATTTTGGATTCAACTTTTTAAATATAACTGAAAAAAGGATGCTGGACGATTATTTAGACAGGAATATTTTGGGTTAATAAAGAAATAGAAAGTAAGGGAGGGAATGGAATATGTACAAAAAGATATTGTTGGCAACAGACGGTTCGGAGCATTCCAAACGTGCTGCTGAAAATGCTATTCATATTGCCAAAAGTAGCCCTAACTCCAAAATTGAAGTCATATATGTAGTTGATCATGATAAAGTAAAATCGGATGTTCTTCAAAATTGGAATTCGGCTAATTTTGAGGACAAAAGAAAAGCACGAATGAAAGATGTGGAACGAATCGCCCAGGAATCTAAAGTTTCGTACGAAATAAAAATATTGCATGGAGAGCCTGGTCCAACTATCGTAGATTATGCCAATAAACATCAATTTGATATAGTAGTGATTGGCAGCAGAGGATTAAATGTTTTTCAGGAGTTTGTGTTGGGAAGTGTAAGTCACAAAGTCGCAAAACGGGCAAATTGTCCAGTGTTAATTGTGAAATAGACGGTTACAGGACTAAGAGATTTCAGCAGAGCTAATCTCTTAGTTTTTTATATGTATAGAAAAGTGATTAGTGATAGGGGGATACATATGCAAGTGCGTTTATCTGAGTTTAGTGAAGAGTGGGCTCTAAGATTTCAGGATGAAGTCCAAATTCTCCAATCGATTTTTGGTGATGAAATACAAAGATTTGAACATTTTGGAAGCACTTCCGTACGAGGCCTAAAAGCCAAACCTGTTATTGATATGATGTGTATCGTAAAAGATATTGATAAGATTGATACTTTTAATGACAGGATGGCATCTCTCGGGTACGACGTTGCAGGAGACTGGGGTATAGCCGGTAGAAGATTATTTCGAAAAGGTGGAGAAGAAAGAACCCATCACATTCATTTTTATCAATTCGATAATCCGCAAATCGAACGGCACATCATATTTCGTGATTATTTAAGAGCCCATCCTGAGGAAGTAGCTAGGTATAGTCAATTTAAAGAAGAGCTAACGCAGCGATTCAATCTCACAAGTGATTATAGCCCAGCAAAGAAACCATTTGTCTCGGAAATGGAGAAAAGAGCGACCCGTTGGTTTTCTGAACAACAATCAAAAATGAATTCAAATGTATAAAGGTATAAAGTTAGAAAGTGAAAAGGGCTTCTGTCAACATTCTTTTGTTGCAGAGAAGCTCTTTTATTTTTTATCTTGTTTAAACTGCCTCTAATTTCCAAATGATAATTTCAATTTATGAAACCTATAACGAAAATGGAAGGAATGACGAGAATAGTTAAGGAAAATACGGATGTTTCCGCTTCCATTCAATTTCACAAATCTGTCACATTTATATATACTCTATTTTGTTAACAACGGACCCCGACTTTCATGAGAGTTGAAAGTCAAAAACAATATAATAAAAGCTTTATCGCATTAACGCACCGGGGGTCAGACCCCCGGTGCGTTAATGTGGTGAAGTGTTGGAGAGAGGTGCTTAATGAAGTTAAATACAATGAAACATGAGTGGTTTGGGAACATTAAGGGGGATGTGCTTGCGGGAATGGTCGTAGCGATGGCTCTAATTCCGGAAGCCATTGCCTTCTCGATCATCGCAGGTGTAGACCCGATGATTGGTTTGTATGCATCCTTTTGTATTGCTGTTGTGACAGCTTTTGTGGGTGGAAGACCAGGGATGATTTCTGCTGCTACAGGGGCAACAGCTTTACTGATGACGACTCTTGTCGCTGACCATGGATTGCAATATTTACTTGCTGCCACGATTTTGACAGGATTGATTCAAATTGTTATGGGAGCGTTAAAGCTTGGAAGGTTAATGAAATTCGTCCCACGTTCTGTAATGATAGGATTCGTAAATGCGTTAGCTATCCTAATTTTTACCGCACAGTTACCACACTTTGTTGGTGAGTCTTGGGCTATGTATGCAATGGTAGCTGGGGCGTTAGCGATTATCTATATACTGCCTCGTTTTACAAAGGCAGTTCCATCGCCTTTAGTAGCGATTATCGTCATTACGGTTATTGCCATCTTTACTGGTAGTGATGTTCGCACGATTGGAGATCTAGGAAAGTTAACTCAATCATTACCTATCTTTTTAATTCCTAATATTCCATTTAATTTTGAAACCCTACAGATTATCTTCCCATATTCTTTATCAATTGCGATTGTTGGTCTAGTTGAGTCTTTATTAACAGCTTCGATTGTCGATGATATGACAGATACGAAAAGTGACAAAAATAGGGAAGCAAGAGGACAAGGAATAGCTAACATCGTATCTGGATTTTTCGGTGGTATGGCTGGTTGTGCGATGATTGGACAATCGGTTATTAATGTTAAATCAGGTGGTAGAGGAAGACTGTCAACGTTTGTTGCCGGTGCTTTCTTAATGATCTTAATTATTTTACTAAATGGTTTTCTTGTTAAAATTCCAATGGCTGCCCTTGTAGGGGTCATGTTTATGGTTTCCATTGGGACATTTGATTGGTCAGCATTGAAATCGATCCACAAAACGCCTTTAACCGATACGTTAGTGATGATTGCAACTGTCATTACGGTCCTCATGACTCATGACTTATCAAAGGGTGTTTTAATCGGAATCATTCTAAGTGCCATTTTCTTTGCTTCAAAAATTTCAAAAGTTAAGGTAACAACTTTGGCATCAGAAGGCTCACATAAAAAGATTTACCGTGTTTCCGGTCAGTTATTTTTTGCTTCTGTCACTGATTTTGTGGAGAGTTTTGACTTTACTGAAGATGTAAAAGAAGTAACTTTAGATCTAACTCAAGCCCATTTATGGGACGATTCTGCAGTTGGAGCCATCGATAAAGTGGTCATCAAATATCACCAAAACGGAGTAAAGGTTAACCTCATTGGTTTAAATAAAGAAAGTAACAAGTTAGTTGAAAAAATAGCTATTCATAATAAACCAGGTGGACTTGAAAAAGTCGCAAACCACTAATAAAAGTGAAACACGCTGACCCTTCAGCGTGTTTTTTTGTATAAAAGAAAGCATAACTTTCTGGAACTTCGAAAAATGGCTTGCTTCCAACAGGCGCTTGCGCTTTTCTCATCTAAAACAAATTTTGGGTTATTTTTTGCACTTTATACTAAACTTATATTTAAATACATAAAAAGAATAGGAGTTGCACGATATGAACCAGGTTATTGACTTGATTTTAAATCATCGTTCCATTCGGAAATTTGAAGAACAATTACTATCAACCGAACAAATTGAAACCATTGTCAAAAGTGCCCAAGCGGCCTCTACTTCAAGCTTTATCCAAGCTTATTCCATTATAGGGGTTAAAAATTTGGATGCGAAGCGCAAGCTTGCTGAAATTGCTGGAAATCAATCTTATGTTGAATCGAATGGGCATCTATTTGTCTTCTGTGCAGACCTTCATCGTCATGAGTTGGTTGCGGAAATGGAAAACCAAGATTTAATGAGATCCCTACAAAGTACGGAAAAATTTATGGTAGCCTTAATTGATGCCTCCTTGGCAGCACAAAATGCAGTTATTGCTGCGGAGTCTATGGGCTTAGGTGCTTGTTATATAGGTGGGTTACGAAATAATTTAGAAGCTGTTTGTGAGTTGTTAAAAGTACCACAAAGAGTTATTCCTCTTTTTGGTGTTGTGGTAGGTTATCCAGCACAGCAAACGGATAAAAAACCAAGATTACCTTTAGAAAATGTTTATCATGAGGAAACCTATCAACCAAGTAAGGAAACATACGAGCAGCAGCTGAAAGAATATAATGAACTCATCTCTGAGTATTACCATGAACGTACAAATGGAAAAAGAAAAGATACATGGACCGCACAAATGGCTCAAATGTTACATAGCCCAAAAAGGATGTATATGAAAGAGTTTGTGGAGAAGAAAGGCTATAACCTAGAGTAAAAAAAGCAAAGAGTCAGATACCTAATGAGGGATATCTGACTCTTTTTTATTTTTTATAGCGAATATATTCGAAGTGTGAGGTAGGAACCTGTTTAATCTTGTTTCCTTTTTCATCACTGTATATTTCGTATTCACGATATGTCTCTACGATATAGCCATCTATCTCTTCTTCATTTTCATACAGGAGTTCCAGGGAAGGAATAAGGGCATTTTCATCATTCTCTTGCGCTTGAGCATCTACTTCTTCAGCCATTTCTGCTTTTACCTCTTCAGGGGCATAAGGATACAATACCGAGGTTCTAAAATCATCCAAAAGTAAATTAGTAGAAGAATCTAAATAAATAACCGATCCAAAAATCGCACATAAACCAATTAAGGTTATAAACTTCTTCATAAAAATCACCCCTTTGTCCACCAAATCTTTATTAAAAGCTGTTTTCGTATAGATTGTGGTTTTCGTAAAAATCCCTAAAGCCGGATTTTTACAGGCTCTCTTAAGAAGTGCCTAGCTCTTTTCTTCATTTTCATATGAGTTTATCACACCCTATTTGTGATTTGCCTACTTATTAGTTACAAAAAGCAACAAAGTTTCAGAAAAGAGCCTTATTAAAAATGTATGCATGTCCTTATTAAATATTACTTTTGCTCTTTACATTCCTATCTAATATAAGGAATAAAAAAAGATGGCAAGTGAAACCTAGAAATATTCAATCTCTTTATGAGGGGATTTTTATGAACCAAACAGAAATTCACTATATGATTTTATTCTCTGCTATCTTTTTCAATGGCTTGGGCTGCCTTTACCTATTAATAAAGAATTTTCTTGGATATAGGCTAGTCCTTTTGCTTAGTTTATTGCTATCGTCCTTTTTGTGCCTAGTCTTTTATTGGTTAGGTTTTTATCGTTTTGTCCTTCCGCTTTGGCAGGTACTTCCTGCAGTAGCCATTAGCTTCAGTCTACTTGTGCTAATCACAATAAGATTTAAACCAAAGAGACATACCTTTCCATTTTTCTTTATGATGATCACAAGTATTTTTACCATTGAAGTGTTATTAAAAGAATATTGGGGTTTTATAAAATTCAGAAATGGTTGGGATTTTTGGGATTCCTATTCTCTTTATTGGGTTTATGTACGGTTGTTTAACTATATCGGTGACCGTCTTGTACCTAGACAATATCGAATGCCTATCTATACCAAATCAAACATTTATTGGGGCCTATTTATTTTGATAGTGATTTATGCTCTATTTGGTGTTTTCTATTTAGCCATGCGGAATTAGAATGAAGGAATTTTAAAGAACAGGAAAAGAAAGTAGTTAACTAAGAACGGAGCTATTTCCATGGTTTTTCTCTTAACAACCGTCATCATTTTTAATCTCATTGCTTACTACATGCCGAAACGAATTTCAGCGATAGAAATAGTGGCAACCACTTTATTTGCCATGATTTTTCAGTTGATAACAGATATTTATTTAGACTTAAGGTATGATTTATATGGATACTTTGAAAAAGGCCCGGATTATGAAAGTTTACTATATGTTATTGGTATCTATCCAGCAGTGAATACCATTTTTTTAAATCTATATCCATATCATAAAAAGTGGCAATCCGAACTTTATTTTCTGTTTGGGTGTGTTCTTCTTGCCGTCGTTTTCGAAAATCTATATTTATGGAGTGGAACTTTTTATTACAACGGTTGGAACATTTATTATTCATTGTGTTTATATCCCCTTATTTTCTTGGTCTTAGTCGGCTTTCATCAACTCGTTATTTATTTTTTAAAAAAGAATTCTCGATGACTCCAAACTGAAAATTTGAGTCTCTTAAAAAAACTATGGTAAATTAAAGCAGGAAAATAAATGGAAGGAGCATCACCATGACAGAGAATACAAAGTTTATCGGATATATAGGTACCTATACAAACGGTGAAAGTAGAGGGATTTATTCATTTGAGTTTCATACAAAGGAAGCAAAGATTACGAATGTAAGGGAAGCGGCCCATTTAGAGAATCCGACTTATTTAAATATTAGTAAAGACAAAAAATTTCTTTACTCCGTTATAAAAAAGGGGGAAGAAGGGGGAGTTGCAGCTTTTTCGATTGACTCAAATTCCTTTGAATTGAAACTGCTTAATAGCCAAATGGCACCAGGCTCTTCTCCTTGTCATGTGAGCATGGATAGTCAGAATCAGTATTTATTTAGTGCCAATTATCATAAAGGGACTGTTGACTCTTATTTATTAGATAAAGAAACGGGATGGATTAGCGAACCTGTTTCCATCATGAATCACGAAGGGTCAGGCCCAGATCCAAGACAGGAAAAACCTCATACTCATTATGCTGGCGTCACACCAAATGAAAAGTTTCTGGCAGTTGTGGAATTAGGTGCAGACCGTGTCCTTACATATGAAGTGAGTGAAAATGGAGAACTAACCGAAGTTTCACGCTTAAACACTCAACCTGGCAGTGGCCCAAGACATCTAGTATTCCATCCAAACGGAAAATTTGCTTACGTTATGACAGAATTCAGTTCAGAGGTATTAACCTTAGCATTTAATTATGAAAATGGCAGCTTTACTCAAACTCAAGCCATTTCCACTCTTCCAGCTGATTTTACTGAAAATAACCAAGGCAGTGCGATACATATCACATCAGATGGTAAATTTGTTTATGCAGGTAATCGTGGCCACAACAGTATAGCCGTGTTCAGTGTAAATAGTGACAACGGTCAGCTTCAATTGGTTGAACGTGTTTCAACGGAAGGAGATTGGCCAAGAGACTTTGTGATAGACCCAACAGAAGCATTCATCATTGCTGCCAATCAAAACTCCAGCAACCTGGTGATCTATTCAAGGGATATAGAAACTGGAAAATTAACTCTTTTACAATCAGATATTACCGTTCCGAATCCAGTTTGTGTGAAATTTTTATAGTGGAAAAAGCAGGCACCTCTTTTTTTCGTTAATATATCAGTGTTTATGTGAGAAAACTTTTATCGGACCTACAATCCGCTATTTATAAAAATATGGGTGTTTTCTCACCCTTATAGGACACACGTTCCGCTATCGAGGTAAAAGGTGCCCATTTTAGTGCGATGATAAGCCAATAGCGTACCCAGTGTCCGATAACATCTCCAAATAACGTTAATTGACACAAATAGCGTACCCTATGTCCGATAAAAACAAAAGAAAACATTTATCGGACTTACAATCCGCTATTAATAAATTCCACTCCCATCAGACACACGTCCTGCTATCAAGCTATGTCTATTAACATTGAATCTCATCCTCTCATTTTGTTAGCCAAAAAAAAGAGCCGTGATTTTCCAACATTGAAAATCGACGGCTTTTTTATTTGTGGATTTAAGTGTTTTTTAAAAGTGCAATTAGCATTTTCTTCCGCCACAACCGAACGGGTTACTTTCAAGGAGATACCTTTTTTTCTTATCGATGATGGGATTTATATAAGATAAACAATAAAACTAACATGACAATATCTAATCTCGCATTAAAAGCAAATGTGAAAAGTCCTGAGTGTAGAAGGGGAACCTTTGTTAATAAAAAAGCAGCAATCATGATCACGAGTAAAGGCATCGTGGCTTTCTTTACGCTCTTATTCATTAAGATAATTGCTCCGCAAATGATTTCTACAATCGCTACCACATACATAATGGTTAAAGGGTAAGGCAATCCCAAATGGATAAAATGATTCCCTAGTTCTGTACTGATAAATTTCATCACACCCGAAATGATAAAAACATATGCAACAACATATCGTAAAAGGTTCATGGCAGAAACATTTATATGCATAACTCGTCCCCCTTTTTAGAAATTGTATGCACTTCAGGGGATAAACGATGACATAAACCTTTACATTATAAAAAATAATTGATTATTGGTAAGGAATTCAAAGGTGTGTAGCCAAAAATCAGGGTTGCTTAAGATCTAGTGAAACATTTATCTGACCAAAATAGGGATATATCTGACTCTTTTGCTCATATATCTGACTGTTTCAGGAATATATCTGACCAAATCGGCATTATTACTAACTTTGTCACAACTATCCCCAAAAATCACAAACTAAGAATCCCCATTTTTTATATCCAACTAACCATTAACATTGTTTACCCTCATCCCTTTCCTTATAATAAGAATTGGGGTGAGCATATTTATGGCACGGGAAAGAAAGTTTTCAATCGAACAATTATTTCAAGAAACAAGAGAACTTGTCGTCCAACATGGGTATGACGGATTTTCCTTCGGTCCGCTTGCCAATCGTTTAGAAGTATCACGAGGAACTCTATATAAATATTACGAGAACAAGGAAGAGTTAATCTCAGATTTTATGATCTACGAAATGAATCAATTTCTTGTTGATCTTAAAGAAATTAATACACACGAGGGTTTTCAAGCTCAATTCGATTTTTTATTTAACTTAATGTTTAGCCATAGTACAGTTCATCAGCTATTGGGGCTCGCTCATCAGCTTCAGGCACATGCCAATGAAAAGGTTAGAACGAATATTGAGCAACTAGAAAAATCTCATCAAGTGATGTACGAACAATTAAAAAGTTTTATCCAATTAGGAAGAGAAGAAAAACTTCTAAAACCACAGCTTCCAGATATGCTTATATTAGGAATGATTTTTCAAACCATCGCTATCCCTAACCATTTTGGTATTCCAAAATCGGAATGGGTCCAATCCATTAAGGAAATTATTTGTCATGGAATGTTTATAATAAAGTAATTGACACTTTTGTCACTTTAAATGATAATGATGACTAAAGTGTCTTTTTTTTACCGAAAGTGACAAAAATGTCACATTTACAACCTATGGTTATAAGGGGGATAAATCATGCAAAGCTGGATTCAATCCATAACAGATTTTGTTTCAACGAAAAAGGGCATGTGGATAACGTTGGCCATTTGGTTTTTTGCAGCTGTCCTGATGGGAGGTCTTGCACCGAGTGCGAAGGATTATGAAGTGTCAAAGATTGATTCGCTTCCCAAAGATGCTAAGTCTATTATAGCGAAAGAAAAAGTGGATCATTACTTTAAAGACAATGATGGGGTTCCCGCATTATTGGTTTTTCAATCGAAAAAAGGGGAAATTGAACTTTCTAGTCTCATAGAATTTCTAGAAAAGGTAGAAAAAGAAAAGATTGAAGGTCTCGACCAGATCATTCCGTTAGCTTCATTGCCGCCGCAAGCGACAGCCGGTTTCTTTTCAGAGGATGGAAAAACTGCTGTTATTCCACTTTCTTTTGATTCAGCGCTAGAAACGAAAGAGCTAAGAACGGGATTAGAACAGCTTCAGAAGCTTACAGATAAGTCTACTAACCTCACGTTGAAAATTACTGGACCTGCAGGAATTGCAGTGGATTCTTTAAATCTATTTTCTAGAGCAGATATTGTACTGCTTCTTTCCACTGTCGGATTAATTTTAATTTTATTAATCGTGATATATCGTTCGCCTTTATTAGCGTTTATTCCATTACTTGCCGCTGCTTTTGTCTATGAAGTAGTAAACCAAACACTTGGATTAATGGGTAAAGCGGGATTGTTATTGAATAATCAATCCTTATCCATTATGACGATTTTGTTATTTGCCGCCGTGATTGATTATTCTTTATTTGTTTTCTCTCGTTATCGTGAAGAATTAAAGCATTACGAAAATAAATTTGATGCTATGAAATCGGCGATGAGAGAAACGGGGACACCTGTATTTTTCTCGGGAGGAACGGTTTTAGCCGCCATGCTTGTACTCTTTTTTGCAGAGTATGGTGATTATCGAAACTTTGCTCCTATATTTGGAACAACAATGGCAGTGATTATGATTGCGTCCATCACACTCGTTCCGGCGTTGTTTACCCTTTTCGGAAGAAAATCTTTCTGGCCGAAGATTCCAAAGGTAGGAGAGAAAAAAATGTCGACCAACTCCATTTGGAGCAAGGTTGGACGCATGGTTGTCAATAAGCCAGTCCTCTCTATGGCGATAGTTGGCGTTTTCTTACTTTTATCTGCAGGGAATATGTTTAATATGAAATATGAATTTGATACGATCAAATCATTTCCGAAGGATATGCCGTCGCGAGAAGGCTATGAAATTATAGAAGCAAAGTTTGAAAAAGGGGATTTGGCCCCAACAACAGTATTATTAGAGGCAAAAGAGACTATCACAGAAGAAGATCAAACAAACTTAAAAAAGGTTTTAGATGACCAGCCTCTTGTTCAAAATGTTCGCTTAAATGGTGTGGCTGAAGACGGAAAGGTCATTCAATATTCACTAACATTTGAAGAGAGTCCATACTCAGCTCAAACAATGGATGCTTTAGAAAAAATGCGTAATCAAGCGCCACAGCTCCTTAAAAAAGCGAATGTAAATGGCCAGCTATATTTTGCAGGTGAAACAGCCGTAAAAGTGGATGATCGCTCTGTCAATAATCGGGATTTGGTCGTGATTGTCTTACTTGAAACAATCTTAATTTTATTGATGCTTATTATCCTAACTAAGTCTTTAAAAATGCCAATCTATATGATGGGCACGATTTTACTTTCCTTCCTGGCAGCCGTCGGTTTAGGAATGTTCCTTAGCAGCCTATTCTTTGATATTGATTCGATCAGTAACCGTGTCCCACTTTATTCGTTTGTTTTCCTAGTAGCACTTGGGATTGATTACAATATCATCTTAATTTCCCGCTATCTTGAGGAGAAGAGAAAGCATTCCGTTAAAAAGGCGGTAGAAATTGCGGTATCGACCACAGGTGGAGTGATTTCCTCAGCTGGGATTCTCCTAGCAGCTACCTTTGCTGTTTTAATGACCCAGCCAATCCAAGTATTATTTGTGTTTGGCTTTATCGTCGCGGTAGGGATTCTCTTAGATACGTTCTTAATTAGAGGGGTATTATTACCAGCACTGATTGTTTTATTGGAAAAAGATAAATCGGTAAAAGCTGAAAGTGCAAAATAAAGATTCATCCCGCAGTCATGGTACTGCGGGTTTTTTTGTGACAAAAATAGCAATTATTAGACAAGCTTTGCTATGAACAGTCCGTTTTACCTAAAAAACTGGTGCTATTTAGCCGATATTAAAGATAAGTTTTCTAATCAACTATTTAAGGAGAGACATCACGATGAAAATGACCATAAGGAAAAAACTATTTGGTGGATTTCTGGCAGTTCTACTGATTTTAATAGGTATTTCGGGAGTTGCCTATTATGAACTAACTGCTGTAGACCAAAACTACACAAATTTAATTGAAGATAAGGCTAAAAAGCTGATTATGATTAAAGAATTGGAAGTTGCAGCAAAGAGTGAGCAAAGTGTTTTACGAGGTTACCTCATTACACGGGATGATTTATCGTTACAAAATTATGAAAAGGCAGAAGAGCAATATAAGATTACAAGCGAAAGCCTATCGAAAATAATTAAACAGCCTGAAGCTAAAAAATTATTAAAGGAACTAAACGATGTAGAGAAAGAGTTCCGTGAATTTGCAGACGAAGCGATGAAAGCTAGACAATATAATGAAACTCAAAAGTATACGAGATTAGTTTTGACTGAGGGTCGAGATATCGTCGATCGTTTTAACGCAAAAGTAACAGAACTAAGTACATTTCAGCAAAAGTTGTTAGATGATGGAAATGTTGAAACAACGGAGAAAGTGGATTCCATTAGACAACTTGTTTCAATCTTAAGTATTGTTTCCATATTACTTGCTATGGTGATTGCTTACTATATTAGTCAAATCATTTCAAAACCAGTAATTGCTATAAATCAAGCTGCTGGAAAAATTGCGGAAGGTGACTTAACTCTTGAAAGAATCAACATCAAAAATAGAGACGAAATTGGTGATTTAGCTGGGTCGTTTAACCAGATGGCTGCAAATTTAAGAGAATTAATTCAGCAGGTAAGTATTAATGCTGAACATGTTGCGGCAACCTCTGAAGAACTTTCCGCAAGTGCAGAAGAAACAAGTAAGGCTTCTGAACAAATTACTTACACTATTCAAGAGGTAGCAGCAGGTGTAGATAAGCAGTTTAAGAGTGTAGAAGAAACATCGCAAATCATTGATGATATGGTCACTGGTGTTCATCAAATTGCCAGCAGTTCTCAAGTCGTTTCCGCCACAGCGTTGGAGGCTTCTGAAAAGGCCACAGAAGGCGGACAATCGATCCAAACTGCTGTTCAACAAATGAATTCTATTAATCAAACCGTTAATGGTTTAGCAGAAGTAATAGATGGATTAGGAGCACGTTCTCACGAAATTAGTCAAATTATCGATGCGATTACAGACATTTCAGCTCAAACCAATTTATTAGCCTTAAATGCAGCCATTGAAGCGGCAAGAGCAGGGGAACATGGTCGGGGATTCTCCGTTGTCGCAGACGAGGTACGTAAGTTAGCCGAACAATCTGCCGCATCAGCCCAACAAATTTCTACTTTGATTACAGCCATCCAAGCGGAAACGGATAAAGCTGTACAGTCAATGGGTGTTGCTATACAAGAGGTTTCTGGTGGGATTAAAGTTATTCATAATGCTGGGGAGTCGTTTAATCATATTGAAAGCTCTGTAAACAAAGTAAACAATCAAATCCATGAGGTCTCGTCAGCTGCACAGCAAATGGCTGCCGGTTCCGAACAAATGGTTCAAGCAATGAAATATATTACGCAAATTGGGGAAGAAGCTGCTTCCAATACCCAAGAAGTTTCAGCAGCAACAGAAGAACAACTCGCTACAATGGAAGAAATCACCTCTTCAGCTATTTCCCTTTCTAAGATGGCAGAAGAACTGCAATTATTGATTAGAAGATTTAAAGTATAATAGAGGATGTTGAGTCAGGGTTTGTGGTGTTAAAATGAACTAGGACGTACGAATAGAAATTTGAAGCGGATACACGGGAATAAGACTTATAAAAAAAGCTCAGAGCCACTCTGAGCTTTTTTTGTCTGTTTAATGTGAGGTTTAACTTGTAAAATCAACTACTATTTAGACTGTAATTCAAGGATCAACGATTGTAGAGGGGCTAATATTTATACAATAATAAAAAGTTTTCTTAAGGAACTAACGGGAAGTTATATACAGTATGTATTTCTACCGTATTCAACGTATGTAATGATACAAAAATGACCAGATTTTTAACTTTGTGAACTTATTATATACAGGTAGTTTTTATAGTATTTAACGTTTTCAAAGATATGGAAATAGCATGTCTAGCAGGGGAAAGATACAACCTAGAAGTTTAGTGTGGAAGTGTATTCCTTCCAAACTAAACTTCTAGGCTAGTAAGCGAAAGCGCGGTAGGGATGAAGGATAGACTAGTTGCCTGATAAAATACTGCTTCAGCATTTCAGGATCAAGTGTACCCATATAGGGCTAAATCAACCCCTTAAAAAGTTGTATCTATGACTACATGTAATCAACGATAAAAGGTGCATTCTATTAACCTTTTTTTTATCGATACTGTATATAAGGGAAGGTTAGCGCTATAAGACATTAATTAATTTTAAAAGTAAAGGTAAAATTTAACATAAATAAATATTGACAAAAATATTTTTATGTGGTAAAATTAAATATTTACGCATTGTAAAAAATCCCTCTGGATGATAAATTAATCTATGTAATCAGATTTAATTTGTTTATAAATTAGGAGGAGATTGAATGAGAATCGATAAAGGATTGGCAATCTTAGAATTAAAGATCCAGGGTTTTGGATTAAATCCCACATTGATATGGGATGATGATACGGCTGTTTTAGTTGATACTGGTATGCCTGGACAATTCGAACAAATACGTCTCGCTATGAGCGAAGTCGGAGTCTCCTTTGATAAATTGAAAGCTGTAATTTTAACTCATCAGGATTTAGACCATATAGGTTCCCTCCCAGAAATACTATACCAATCCAATAACAATATAAAAGTTTACGCACATATTCTCGATAAGCCATTTATTGAAGGAACATTTCCTCTTATTAAAACTGACCCCAATCGAATGAGCGAAGAAGAATGGGCATCATTACCAGAACAAATGCAATTTCTATATAAGAATCCGCCAAAATCAAAGGTAGATAAAACATTAGAAGACGGTGAAGAACTTTCATATTGTGGTGGTATTCAAATTATTTTTACACCAGGCCACACTCCTGGTCATATTAGTCTCTATTTAAAGCAAAGCAAAACTCTTGTCGCAGGTGATGCTATGGTAGTGGCAGATGGTGTTTTACGGAGACCCATACCCCAAACGACATTGGATTTGAAAACTGCAATTGATTCTCTTGAGAAATTTTTAAACCTTGATATTGAAAATGTGATTTGTTACCACGGGGGATTATGTAATATTAAGGATAAAAAACAAATTGGAGACTTATTAAGCTAACGAAGGCATTAGTTAAACAAAAAAACGATTAGGCTGTCATTTTATGGCAGCCTAATTTAATAGTATTTAATCAACATTAAACGCTAACACATCTTTCCCAAAAAGATTTATACATTAGTGAATTGTAATTTAAATTCCAACAAAAAATAATGCCATGTGGAACATTATTAGGAGGTCACTATGGGAAACATCAACTTTACAGAATCGAATACAACCCTCACCGCATCCGAAGCCGCTAACCTCTGGAACCAATATTTGGGGGACTCTTCGTCTATTTGTATGTATACCTTTTATTATAAACATACTCAGGACAAAGAGATTCAATCTATTTTAGAATTTGCATTGCAATTGTCCAAACAGCATATAAAGAAAATCACAGATTTTTTCAATCAAGCCAATTACCCCATTCCAATTGGGTATACATTAGAGGATGATGTGAACTTCGAAGCCCCTCGAATATTTTCGAATCCATTGGTTATTTATGATTTGGAAATAATGACGATTCATGGATTAACTGCTTACAGTTTAGCCATTTCTGCCTGTGAGCGGGATGATATTAGAAATTATTATATAGAATGTTCAGCACAAACTTCAGAATTATTAAATAAACTCATCAGTTTAAGTAAATCAAGAGGGAATTTCGGTAAGTCACCCATAATTCCACCACCGAAAAACATTAAATTCGTTGAAAAAAAGGGAATGATTTCTGATTTGCTTGCAGACCCAAAACCGCTTAACGTTATGGAAATTAGTAATCTTTACTTTAATATAAAAAAGACAATGTTATTAAAGATTGGTACTATGGCTTTCAGCCAAATTGCACAAAATGATGATGTAAGGCAATTTCTTGCCAAAGCAACCGACCAATCTGATCGAAGTATAAGAAGTTTAAGTGCTTTATTGCATCAGGATAATCTTCCAACTCCACATTCTTGGGAAGCGGATGTCTTACCTATAACTACCAGTCCTTTTTCTGACAAAGTAATGATGTTTCATATAGGCTTCAAGATAAGTGCAGCTATCGCATATTATGGAGCAGCTCTAGCAACTTCTGCAAGAGCTGATGTAATCGCTATTTACGTTAAATTAATGGCGAGAACAATTAATGAAGCTAATGAATGGTTAACTTTGATGGTTAAATATCGTTGGCTAGAGCAACAACCGCAAGCGGTAGATAGAAAAGCTCTATCTCAAAGGTGATCTTCAAGGGACGTAGGTCGCCTTTTTTATACCAAAAACAGGATTGTGAAATATTGTACATAAGCTAACGAAGTGCTATTGTAGCATAAGTAAATAATTCAGAAAGCCGATAATAAACGAGTTTTTATTCTTGTTTATATCGGCTTTTTTGGTGCGAATTTCGATAAAAAACAGTTTACTTTAAAAATGATAATGGGTTTATATGGTAATCTTACATTAAGGGAGGGATAAACTTGGGTTATAAAAATGACAAAAATAAGAAAGATAAAATATGGAAAATATGGGATACCATATTCACATCGGGATTATTGTCTTTTTTTATGGACTGCCAAGAAGCTCAAAATGATGATAAGAAATTCAAGCAAATGCTATTCCAAATATCATTCGGTATTATCCTTTCAGTGATTTTGTTTACCATTGGATTTTGGATACTATTTGTCGAAGAATGAAAAATAAGTTCGATGAAGGAGACTATCAGATGGATTATATAAAAGATATGAGAAAGTATATTGGTCATGAGACCCTATTAACAGTTGGTTGCGGGATAATTAAAGAGGATAATGAACAGATACTATTGCAGCATCGCATGGATGAAGATAATTGGTGCATTCCAGGTGGTCGCAAAGAGAGAGGCTTATGAAGAAACGGGACTAAAAGTAGTAGATTTAGACCTTTTTGGTATCTACTCAGGAGAAAAATGTTTCGTGGAATATCCAAATGGAGATATGGTCTTTAGTGTTCAGATTATTTTCAAAGCCAAAGAATATATAGGTGAAATAAAACAAAAAGATGACGAAAGTAGAAGACATCGGTTCTTCAGAAAGACAGAACTTCCTTCGAACTTAAATCCGCGTCAAAAACCATTTATAGATGATTGGGCAGAAGGGAATAGAACACCAATAATAAAATAGTATTTTATAATTAATGGATCTTTGGATGGATAGATGGAGAACCTTAGCATCTGAATATCAACAATATAATAGTTAGGGGGATAGGCATTGGAACCTGACGATATAAAATTAAGACCTTTAGAGTTAGATGATTATAAGATAGCCTTGAATTGGAGTAAGGATATTCATTTTTGTATTGCTAACGGATGGCCGCAAAATAGAAGTGATGAGGAACTATCTCTATGGTGGAGTAACTGTGTGAATAATAAAAAAGAAGATTTTGTTCGAATGGGAATAGAGTTTAATGACAAGTTAATTGGTTATGCGGATTTGGCGTGTATTAAAGGTAATACTGCGGAAGTAGGAATTGCTATTGGTGAAAGTAAACTCTGGGGGAAGGGTATTGGTTATCATTCTCTTTTATGTATGGTGAATTATGCCTGAAAAAACTTGGGTATTTATCGCAGAAACAAACGAAACCAATGTGCGCTCAAGAAAAATGTTTGAGAAAATAGGCTTTAAAGAAATAAGTAAATTTGGTTATGAAGAATACTTAGGGGTGCAGACACAACTAATTCAATATAAGCTTTCTCTTTAACAAGAAATTCATCAAGAACTAAAATTTAGTTTCTTTCCATAACGAATTGATCTTATATACTAAAAATATACAAGTTTTATTAATAATTTGAATTGTTAACAAGAGGTAGGTTTATTTTAAAATGGGGGTAAGTTTGATGTTAAATCGTGTCATTCAACAATTTGGATTGCAGGTACAATCAATTAATGAGGTTGAGGACTCACATAGCTCAACCGTTTATAGATGTACGTTGTCAAATGGTGAAAATGTTTTTTTGAAAATTCCTTTTACAAAATTAAAGTTTCAAAGGGAATTGGAAGCCTATGAAATTTTAAAAGGAAATGTTTCCATTCCTGAAATGATAGATTACTGGTCTGGTGATGAGGAATGTTATGGTGCTTTTTTATTATCTGAATTAAAAGGAAAACCGTTAACATCTATGGCAACAGAAACAATAGCGTACCAAGTGGGAATCCTTCATGCTGAGATGCATTCCATACGTCCTCCTGCAGAGAAAGTGTTAACGGGTATAGATAATGAATATCCGAACTGGTCTAATTTTGTTGAACACCAATTTTATAGTTTTGCTGAAGATGTAAGGGATATTTTGGATGAACCATTATACAAAAAAGCCATTGAAAAATATGAAGAGATGAAACAGCAGCTCCCGTCTCCGGATGGACCAAGCTTTGTACATATGGATTTTCGTCCAGCCAATATTATTGTTAATGATGGTAAAGTTATAGGAATGATCGATTTTGAGAGTGTGAGATTTGGTTCAACAGAAATAGATTTCACCAAATTGTATCGCGATTTTTTAAGTTTAGATGTTAACTTCTATAAAGCCTATCAAGAAGGCTATAAAAGTATCAGACCATTAATTGACCTAGAAAATGTATTACCATTTTATCGATTTACTGATGCCTTCAATAGTATTGGATGGTGCAAACGTCGAGGAATTGAAAAAAATGCACTTTTTCTAGAAGAAAATTTAACGAGATTAAAAAAATGGTTACTCTAAAATATAGTGATTCCATTTATTCAAATTTCACTACAATAAGCTGAAAATATACAAGTTTTTATTCCTTACTTGTGTTTTCAGCTTATTATTTTGAAAAGGGAATCATCTATCCCTATAATTTTTATCTTTTGATCGGACGTTCAAGTGTTAAGATTTCATCCTCAAGAGAAGAATATTGCTGTTCAACTACATGTTTTACATCTAAGACAGCGGCGTTATAAAAGTGTGGTGCAAGCTTTTCCTTAATGAAATCTAATACTCTTTCTGCAGCAAATTCAGTTATTTCTTCATCTCTTTCTTGAGAAAAGAAATATTGAATGTCAGATATCATGAGTTCTTGTTGTTCTTTTTTTAGTTTAATAAACATTTGCGCCACTCCTTAAAAATTATTTTCCCTGTAACTATATAGTGGAAATTCAAGAAATGAAAGGCTATATTTTTATAAAAATATATGTACACGCATAAACTCTTTTATAGCAACAAATAAAAGCAACCCAATTCATATACTAATTGGACTGCTACATTTGTTGTTTTTTATTTGGGATGAAAATCTCGCAATCTAGTTTTTAAGTAAAATTGTAAAGTGGTAAAATTTAACCTAAGAAAGCTACACTTAAAATGGGGAGATGGCTCATGACTACAATAGGATTCATTAGGCATGGAATTACGGAGTGGAATGAACTTGGAAAGTCACAGGGAATCATTGATATTCCTTTAAATAGTACAGGTAAACAACAGGCAGTGGCCTTAGCTCATAGACTTGCATTAGAAGAAGAGTGGGATATGATTGCGGTTAGTCCCTTAACTCGTGCAAGGGAAACAGCACAAATCATAGCTGATAAACTAAATTTGCCAATTACGGTTATAGATGAAAGAATTCGAGAAATAAATTGTGGTCTTATTGAAGGTACAACAGAGGAAGAAAGAATTCAAAGATGGGGAACAAATTGGCGTGAACTAAATCTTGGGATGGAACCACGAGGAGATGTTTCGCAGAGAGGAATAGAATTTTTAGAAGAAATCGTTCAAAACTATCCAGGAAAGCGAATATTGGTAGTAAGTCACGGTGCCTTGATTGGTCTTACCTTACAACGGTTAATGCCAGAAACTTTTTCAAAAACCAATATGGATAATACGTCTATCACCATTCTCAAGAATATAGAAAGAAAGTGGGAATGTATTCTTTTTAATTGTACCAAACATTTAGAATTACAATAAATTAAAAGGGAATTTCTGTAATGTGTAGAATACCTTCTATAAAGTGTAATAGAAGGGAGACAACGTGATGAGTCAAGTTTGCGTTATCGGAATTTATGTACCAGATCTTCAAGAGGCCATTCATTTTTATACAAAGGTTTTAGGTTTTGAAATCAATAAACAATATGGTCCTAAAATCGTTACCCTTATGCATGGGGAGCTGCCGATTGTCTTAGAGGAATCAGAAACTTCTTCCCATAACCAAGAAAGCTATAAGCCAGGAGTGGTTTTAGCCCTAAAAACGGGAGATATTTATCAGACTGTAGAAAAATTAAAAGAACATAAAGTTTCCTTTATCATTGACGAGCCAACCTCCTGTCCTCCAGGAAAGTTTATCAGTTTCCGTGACCCTTTTGGAAATGTATTAGAGTATTTACAATTTGATTAAGAATATGTAAATAAAAAAAGGGTGACTCTTTGCCACCCTTTATTTTTTGGAGGGAGCAATGATTTTTGAAATTACCTATCAAGTAAGAGTAACTGACTTTTCAGAAGGTGAAAAATGGTATTCTACTTTACTTAATAGAAGGCCTGATTTTATTCCTCATGAGGGGTTCGCGGAGTGGGAGCTAATTCCAGGAACTTGGTTACAATTAGCAGAAGGAACACCATCTGATGGATGTGGCCCCATTCGGTTTGGGGTACCGGATATAAAGGCAGAACAGGGTCGTGTTAGAAAAGAATTATATATAGAGGATTTTGAAATATTCTCAAAGGCAGAGGTCCCAGTAAAATGGGGAACTTTTTCGGACCCGTGGGGAAATAGACTTGGCTTTTTTGAGTACATAAATAAACAGGAACAAGCTGACAGAATGAACACTATTTTAGGAAAAGTAGAAGATGAAAGGAGGAAAGTGTGATGCAAGAGAAACTTTTAAGGGTGGGAACAACCTATTTACCTGTTCAGAATGTTGATGAATCAGCCCAGTGGTATGTAACCAATTTAGGAGCTGAATTAAGTTACAAAGACAATGATAAAGCAATCATTAATTTAGCAAATCAAAGTTTCTTTTTAGTAAAGGCAAAAGACAATCAAACCTCTAATTTTCTTGATCAAGAAGGGTATGACCGTTTTTCTATCACCTTTGAAGTAAATGGATTGAATGCCTTGCAGGATTTACATAAGGAATTTCTTGAGAAAAATATAAAAGTGGGAGAAATCGAAAATAGAGGACATCAGGGAAGAAACTTTGTATTTTGGGATAAAGATGGCAACCAGTTTGATGTTTGGAGCGAATTAAGTCCAACCTTTAAAGAAAAATATAATATTTCATAAGTTTCCACATATTATGTTAGATTTGGACATCTCTTTAAATAAAGCTGTTTTCGTATAGAATGTGGTTTTCGTAAAAATCCCTAAAGCCGGATTTTTACAGGCTCTCTTAATAAGAGCTCAGCTCTTTTCTTAATTTTTCATATGAGTTTAACACCCTATATGGTGAAATGCCTACTTATTAGTTAGAAAAAGCAAAAAGTTTCAGAAAAGAGCCTTATATAAGAGGTGTTTTTTTATGTGGAAGAAACTAATTCGTTTTTTAATTATACTTTTCCTATTAACTACTTTTTATATCATTTTCCTTCAAACAAAGTCTGTTTCCTATCAAGGTGAAACGGATGATTGGACAGTAAAATACCGTGCAAAGATTGTTAGCTTGGAAACAAGTTATAATCTAAGGATTCAGTATAAAGGGAAGCATAATGTAAGTAATGTAGAAATGAATATCCATCCCTATTATGCAATGGGGACTCCGAAGTTAAACAATAATGGTACTTATACATGGAAATGTAAAGGGGAATGCAGATATATTGAAAAACATAAAGAATTGTTAGCTTTTATTAGCTGGAAAGAAAAAGGCATTCAAGAGGAGAAAATGCAATTTATTCTTTTAAAGAAAAATTGACCATCCTCTGGAGTTCCTTCCTGCCATTTCGTGTGTAGTCCATCCTTGTGTTATGATAAGAAAAAATAGGAATGCAGGAGGAAGTAAGATGGCAATTGTTGATGTTACGGTCATCCCAGTAGGAACAAGCACCCCAAGTGTAAGTGAGTATGTAGCTGAAATACAAAAGGTATTAGCAAAGCATGAAGGTGAAATTAAATATCAATTAACTCCAATGAGTACACTGATTGAAGGGGATTTAAAGGTTTTACTAGAAGTTGTTCAAGAGATTCATGAAGTCCCATTTCAAAAAGGCTTACAGCGAGTTTGTACCAACATTCGAATCGATGACAGAAGAGATAAAGTCCATTCGATGGAGAGCAAATTAAATTCAGTTCAAGCAAAATTATAAGAATAATAATGACAACCCGTTAAGTAGGTTCTGCTGTATATAATACAAAAAAAGACCAAATCACATTTCAGGATTTGGTCTTTTCTATTTCTGTTTAAACCTTTTTTATGATTTCTCTTGTTCATCCATGGGGTTGGATTCCATGTTAATTATTTGCATGGATTCTAGAGTTTTTCCATTTATAGCAGGTTGATTACTATTCGTACGTGTTTCCCATATACTATATTTAATTGTTTGGTCATTTTCTTGATTACTTGGCATATAAACACCTCCACTATTATCGTTTGTAAAATAAATTTGCCTATACAGGATCGGAAAAATAAAGAATATAGGTTTTATTACTCAGAAAAAGGGTAAATAGTAATGATTCGATAGTTTAAGAGAAGCCACACTTAATATAAACGTACTTGTGTCCAAAAAGTAGGGGGAGAAGAAATGCATCGAAATAAAGAATTATATCAATTTTTTATAGAAAAAACTTGGCAATTAACGGAAGAATGGTACGAAGCGCTAGATAAAAGTGAAGATTCTGGTGTGTATGCCTCTAATGATTCTGACATCATTCAAAATATTAAGAAGCAAAACTATGAATTTCACCAGCATTTTTGTGAGGTTTTTGTAAAAGAGGAAACGGAATTCTTTCGTGAGTTGGAAAAGTGGATTGTGAAGGTAGCCCAAGACGAAAATCATTTAAAAACCCCTATTCAATATATACTCAGAGAATTTTTTCGAACACAAGAACAATACCTCAACTTAATTATCGAATTTAGTGAAATTCATAAGGATCAATATTCCAAAAGTGAAATCGATGCCTGGCACCGAATTGTGATCAAAACGTTTAGTGAAGTCATGATTTGGTTTACAGAGGAGTATAATAATCATTCACAGAGAAGGCTTCAAGCCCAACAAGAGTTGATTATCCAATTAAGTTCACCTGTTATTTTATTAAACAAAGATGTCGCTATATTACCTCTTGTGGGAGAAATTGATACAGCACGTGCCAAGTTCATGCTAGAGAGTACATTAGAGCAATGTGCCAAACTAGGAGTAAATCAACTACTTCTTGATTTGTCCGGTGTGGTTATCATCGATACGATGGTAGCGCATCAGATTTTTCAATTAATTGAAGCTTTAAATCTTATTGGTGTGAGGACTACTCTTTCTGGGATAAGACCTGAAATAGCTCAAACAACTGTGCAATTGGGACTTTCCTTCCATAAAGTTTCGATTAAATCAACTTTATCTAAGGCTATTCACTCCATAGAGCTATCTATAGGATAACTTCATTTTGTCGCGTTTAAGCGGCTTTTTTTATTTTACAAGCTTGGGCGGGAATCTACCCTATTTGGAGGATGTAAACATACAATATGTTAATTCGTTCAAGGAGGGGAAAAGAATGGATCGACATTACCCTGGTGCTTTTATTCCTGGCCACGGCTATTATCCAATACATGTGGGCTATCCAGGCCAAGGCTATCATTATGGACACGGTACCTACAATCCAGGCCAAGGCTATCATCACGGGCATGGCACCTATCATCCAGGCCAAGGCTATCATCATGGACACGGCACTTATATTCCTGGTCATGGTTACCATCACGGACATGGTACCTATATTCCAGGTCACGGTTATCATCATGGACATGGAACGTATAAGCGATAATTTGATATCTTTAGACTAGGGACTTTTTAAGTAAAATGGAGTACTAGAAGTCAGGGCTGCCTACTAGGCAGCTGCCCTGTTTGATAGGGGGGATTTCAACCATAAGACCAATACATACAACAAATCCCAATTGTGTTATTATTAGGAATGAAAAGAACAACATTTAAGGATAGCAGATACCTCTCAAGGGTCTGCTTTTTATTATGAATAAAATGAATACGTTAGTTTAATGGAGGAATCAAGAATGAATCATTTAAAAAATAAAGTTGCCCTAATTACTGGAGTAAGCAGTGAAAGAGGGATTGGCGCTGCTATTTGTCGTAAATTAGCATCACAAGGAATAAATATATTCTTTACGCATTGGAATGCAGAAAAGGGGTGGCCGGATATTTTTCAAAAGGAGTTATCGGAGATTGGTGTTCGGTCTAATAGCTTAGAAATAGATTTATCAGAAGCGGATGCTGCTCATAAAATATTAGACAATGTAACCTCACAATTAGCCTTTCCTTCTATATTAATAAACAATGCTGCCCACTCGATAAATGATGGTTATATGAATTTAGATGCCAGGATACTTGACGACCACTACGCCGTTAATATGAGGTCTACTTTTTTATTATCCGTAGAATTTGTTAGACGTTTTGAGAAAAGGAATATGAGTGCTGGAAGAATCATTAATATGACTTCAGGTCAAGAGTTGGGACCTATGTCTGATGAATTAGCTTATGCATCAACAAAAGGAGCGATAACTGCTTTTTCTAAGTCCTTATCAGCGGGTGTGGCTCATTTAGGCATCACAGTTAATGCCATTAATCCCGGACCGACAGACACGACATGGATGACAGATGACATAAGAACACACCTTTTACCCAAATTCCCTATGGGTAGGATTGGAATGCCTGAAGATACGGCACGCTTAGCTGCATTTTTAACTAGTGAAGAAGCTGGTTGGATTACCGGACAGGTTATACATTCGGAAGGTGGGTTTTTGCGAGGGTAGTTTTTATGATATCCCATTAATATATATTTCTGTGGAAAAGCTTGGCTAGGATAGAATATTTTTTTCAAAATAGATAAAAATAAGGTAAAACACGGAAGAAGTTCTATTTCTTCTAAGCGCAAGGGGATATATATGGAAAACAAGGGACATTTGGAAGAAATACATATAAGCTCACCTAAATCAAATTTAGATGAAAAATTAACAGCAGCTGAATTAGGAAAGTTATGGGCTTCGTATATCGGGAACAGTATGTCAAAATGTATTTTACGTTATTTTTTAAAGCATGTAGATGATGAGGATATCAGAATAGTAGTCCAAAATGCCTTAAACTTATGTAATGACTTTATCAGTACCATTGAGGATATATTTCATAAGGAAGGCTGCGCAATTCCAGTGGGTTTTACAGAAGACGATGTCAATTTAGATGCTCCACGGTTATTTGAGGATGAGTTTTATGTCCATTATTTAAAATACACAGCAAAAGCAGGAATGAGTATTTATGGAGTTGCGATTCCCTTAATGTTGAGAACAGATGTAAAAGACTTTTTTATCCATTGTATAGAACGCACGATAGCATTGTTAGGTCAACTTAATGAAATCCTTTGGAAAAAAGGATTTATCGTTAAAATTCCGATTATCCCGATTCCAGAAAGAGTAGACTTTGTAAAAGATGAAGATTTTTTAAAAGGTTTTTTTGGAGATGTTCGACCATTACATGCATTAGAAATAACTCATCTGTACGATAATATTGAAAACAATACAACAAGCAAAGCGCTATTAACTGCATTTGGTCAAGTGGCAAAAATGGAAAAAGCCCGTAAGTTTTTCTTGAAGGGTGAAGAAATTACGGCAAAATCAATAGAACGTTATATGAGACAGCTGCATAATAATGATTTACCTTCACCATCCTTACTTGACCATTTAGTAACGAAATCAACCATTGCTCCTTTTTCTGATAAATTAATGATCTTTCATAAAGTAGATATGTTTTCTATGAAGATACGGGCTTTTGGAAATTCACTGGCGGTTAACGGGAGACGTGACATTGGATTAATGTATTTGAAATCTCTCACGAATATCTCTTTATTTGTGGAAGATGGGGCCAACATGTTAATCGAGCATGGGTGGATGGAACAACCGCCGGATGCGGTGGATCGACAAAGCTTATGCAAAGATCGAAGATGAGGATAGAGGGATGCTGTTCTATTCGCCTTATTCTTTCATTCGTTTATTTAAAAAGTTGATACAAGCAAAAAGGAGCGCTACTACGCATACAATAGTAGCGCTCCTTTTTTTGGGAGTAGACACCCATAAAGGAGTGTTGCAATGAAAAAAACATGGCTGCTAGGGTTTGGATTTTTTAGTATTAGTATAGGTTGGGCACTTTACAATGGCTTTGTTCCATTTTTTCTAAATAATTATTTATCAAGTACGGCATTAATTGGCTTTCTGATGACAATGGATAATTATATCGCCCTCTTTTTGCAGCCCTATATTGGGAGCCGAAGTGATCGAACGCGTAGCCGTTTTGGTCGGCGAATGCCTTATCTATTGGTTGGCATCCCTCTTGCTTCTGTCTTTTTTGCGCTTATTCCTTTTCATCAAAGTTTAGTGACGCTCATAATTTTTATGTTGTGTATGAACTTGTCTATGGCTATTTTTCGTTCCCCGACTATCGCTCTTATGCCAGATATTACGCCCGAAGCCCATCGCACGAAAGCAAACGGTATCATCAACTTCATGGGAGGGTTAGGGGCTATTTTAGCCTTTAGCGTGGGAGCATTCTTATTTAGTGTCATGGAATCCTTACCTTTTATAGCTGTTTCTATCATTTTCTTAATCGCATTGTGGGTCATTTATAAAAATATTAATGAATCAAGGGACGGAATCTCAACTAATTTTATCCAACAACCTACAATGAAATATAAAACAGAATTAAATAAGCAAACACTCTTTCTTTTAGGAGCCATTTTTTTCTGGTTCATTTCCATTCAGGGAATGGAAGCCTTATTTACACTATACGGTGTCAACGAGATAGGTTTATCTAGAAGTGCTTCTGCTTTCTCTTTAGCTTTTTTCTCTTTAAGTTTCGTTCTTTTTTCAATACCAAGTGGTTTACTAGGCGCGAAGTATGGTGAGAGAAAAGTAATTATGGTTGGGATATTAGGATTAATTATTGTCTTTATATTGTTAAGCGGTGTTCATTCAGCGTTAGCTTTAAGATCTATTCTTCTAGTTGGAGGCATGTTCTGGGCTCTTGTCAATATCAATGCATACCCATTTGTTATGGCTACCGGAAGTGAACATAGTTATGGAACACGAACGGGTTTATATTATCTAGTTTCCTCTTTAGCAGCGATCATTTCTCCCCCTACATTAGGACTCTTAATTGACTGGTTTGGTTTTGGGATTTTGTTCTATACCGCAGCAGGAAGTATGGTCCTCGCATTTTTATGTATATTAAAAGTTAAAATTAGAGCTCCCTTAGCTTCCGAAGCCAGGATTTCCAGCCCATGATTATAGATGAATAAACATTCTATTAATGCTAATTCTAAAATTAAGAATGGTTAGTAAGGAGACTAAAAAGTGAACCAATATGAAGTGACACACATGATTATTGATGATGATTTTTATGGTGAAGAATCGGTTACTGCAGAATTTAGCTATGATCATCAAGAATATAGCATTACATTTAAAAAAGAAGACCTTGAATTATTAAATGCATGGATTTTCGAAGATGGACACTCCCTTCCAGCAAAATTGACTGACAATATAATAGAAGATATAAGAGAAGAGATAAAAAAAAGAATCTAGTCTTGCTACTAGATTTTTTTTGTTGATAAAATTAAACTAAAGCAAATTAGATAAAGGATCAATTTTACATTTTTATACATATTTCTAAAAAGAAATAGTACGTTGATATTTGTTTTGTCTATTATATAAGTAATAGGGGGAGAAGTATGTTAGGAACCATAGGGGAGTTTGAGTTGCCTCTTCTTTTACCAGACTCTTTGGAAAAAAATAGGGGGACTTACCAAGCAATGATTAAGAAGGCTATGGAAAACATAAACCTTTTTGCAAAATCACGCAATTGGAATTTTTATACAAATACTTTTTTAATTAATCAAGTTGAAATTTTTTCGACAAAAGAGGATTTCGATAAAGCAGTTTGTATGGCATTTGGCTTAGAAGAAAATGTCATCATCCCAAAAACGGCGTCGGCAATTGTTGCAAATGATCATTTACTTATGGTTTCTCCAGAAGTTTACTTAGATATTTATCCCCAAGGATATGAGAGTGATTTCTATGAGAAACTGATCATCCATGAATTGGCCCATCAATTACATATTAGAATCCTTCATGGTGAAGAGGAAAAGATGGGACCAAAGTGGTTTTTTGAAGGATTTGCCATCCACACAGCCAAACAATTTCAAGATCGACCGCAACAGCTAAACAAAGACGAAATATGGGGAATTATAGAAACAGACAAAGATTCAGGTTATCAAATCTATAAAGAGGTAATAGAGTATGTATTAGAGAAAATTAATTTGCAAGATCTGGTTGAAAAAGCTGGTGAAGCAAATTTTAAAGAGTTCATTCGGTCAAAATGCTTTCTTTAAAGGAGAGTAAAATGAAAAAATGGAAAATAAGTATCTTCACTGCTGTTTTTATGTTTGGATTTCTTTTTACAACGAATCCAACAGAAGATGATTATGATCGATTTTCTGAAAAAATATATGGGAAGCAACCTGATTCCAATCTGCCAACAGAATTAGAAAGGTTGAATTTTCTTTTCTTTTCGACTTATACCCCAGTTGTCGCCTTTGAAAACGGGGTCACCCATCTTGGGATTGCCGGGAAATTTATAAAGATATCCGAGGGACAGTTTGATTACCCATGGTTTTTAGAAATATTCAATTGATTTGGCAATGCTCGTAAAGGGCATTTTTTTTTATGAAACTTTTTAAGGATAAAAACGTCTAATATATAGGGAATAAAATAAATAGGTGGTTAATACATTAAAGGAGGGGTCATATGTGGTGGTTAATCGTTTTTATGGCGATCTTAATTGGCTTCGGGTTACTGGTTGATTGGTGGCATAAAAAGCATGGCATCACAAACTTCAACCCCGATGAAAATGCAAAGAACATTTCAACATCCGAAAGAATCTACGCCGAAACATACTTAAATAATATAAAAAATGGAAATGATAATGGAGGACCTTTTTAAAAAAGGAACGTCACTGACGGCCTTTTTTTTATGGTGAGGAGAGGACAAACTTATGTTAAAAAACAGATATTTTAGGTCTTGACATTTCCTGTAAAAGGAGTATAGTAATGTTCTTGTGAGAGACAAATTTTTAAAAATTAAATTGGACTTATTCATAAAATGTTCATATTTAACTGTTAAAATAGATGCTAGTTTAATTGGTTCAAATTTCATATTTCAATCATACTTCATTTATGCCATAATAATGTGCTATAAGGTAGGTGCAATAAAAATGAATAACTTATTAAAAAAGGGTCAAAGTATTTCTACTAAATATATTGGCTTTTTCTTTTTGACGGTATTCTTCCTTTGGATGAAAACATACATTGCTCAGTTAACGCAATTTGACTTAGGAATTGAAAATACTTTACAGAAGTTTCTTTTATTTATTAATCCATTAGGGTCGGCTATTCTATTCTTAGGATTTGCTTCCCTCTTTAAAGGACGTAGAAAGTATATTTGGTTAATGATTATCGACTTCGTATTATCATTCCTTTTATATGCCAATATTTTATATTACCGTTTCTTTAATGATTTTATTACATTGCCAACATTAACACAGACTCAAAACTTTGGTGATGTAAGTACAAGTGTAACGTCTCTTTTAAAACCATATGATTTCTTATTTTTCCTTGATAATATTGTTTTAATATTATTACTTGCTTTCCGTTCTGTGAAAATTGAAGTGAAAAATATGACTCGCAGGAAAGTAGCGGCATTATTTTTAATCGCCTTAGCGATCTCAAGTGCCAATATTTCTTTAGCCGAAACAGACCGGCCTCAATTATTAACAAGAGGGTTTGATCGTAATTATATTGTGAAATATTTAGGTATGTATAATTACACGATTTATGATGCGGTTCAAAGTACAAAAGCATCTGCTCAAAGAGTTATGGCAGATAGCAGCGATATTACAGAAGTTATTAACTTTACAAAGTCAAATTATGCAACTCCAAATCCAGCGTACTTTGGTGCTGGAAAAGGAATGAATGTCATTTATCTACACCTTGAATCGATGCAAAACTTCCTCATTAACTACAAGTTAAATGGAGAAGAAGTAACGCCATTCCTAAATTCATTAGTAAATGAAAAGCATACGTTTTACTTTGATAATTTCTACCATCAAACAGCACAAGGGAAAACATCTGATGCTGAATTTATGTTAGAAAACTCATTATTTGGTTTACCGCAAGGTTCAGCCTTTACTACTAAAGGGATGAACACTTACCAAGCTGCACCTGGTATTTTAGGTCAACATGGTTATTCATCTGCTGTATTCCATGGTAACTCTGGAAGCTTCTGGAATCGTAATGAGATTTATAAGTCATTTGGATATAATCATTTCTTTGATTCAAACTATTATCAAATGGACGAAGAAGCTATGGTTGAATACGGACTTAAGGACAAGCCGTTCTATGAGGAATCCATTCCATTATTGGAATCATTACCTCAGCCATTCTATACAAAATTTATTACCGTATCTAACCATTTCCCTTATCCGATAGAAGAGGAAGATGCGACAATAGCGCCAAATACAACGGGTGATAAATCTGTTGATACGTACTTCCAAACAGCACGATATGCAGATGAAGCTTTAAAGCAATTCTTTGATTATCTAAAAGCATCAGGTTTATATGATAAGTCCATTATTATTATGTACGGAGACCACTACGGTATCTCAGAAAATCATAATAAAGCAATGGAACAAGTTATTGGCAAAGAAATTACACCTTTTGAAACAGCTGGATTACAACGTGTACCATTGTTCATTCGAGTGCCTGGTGTAGACGGTGGAGTCAACCACGAATACGGTGGTCAAGTGGATATTTTACCAACGCTTCTTCACTTACTAGGTTTGGATACAAAAGATTATGTTCAATTTGGAACGGATCTATTATCGAAACAACATGATGATCTTGTTGCTTTTAGAAATGGTGATTATGTAAGTCCTACTATCACTTACGCAAAGGGTAATTTCTATGATTCAAAAACTGGCTTGTTGTTAGATGAGAATCGATTGGAAGAAGCCCATAAGCTACAAAAGAGTGTCGAGCAAAAATTATTTTACTCTGACAAAGTGGTAAATGGTGACTTATTACGTTTCTATACACCAGAAGGATTTAAGCCGATTGATCGAACACTATATGATTACAATAAAGAATCACAAGAAAACGAACCAAACAATTAAACTAAAATCCAAAAAGGCTGTCTAAGGAGGAATTCATAGATAGCCTTTTTTTATGAAAATTTTCACCTCTGTTGAGGTTTTTCAACTGTATTTTGAAATTTATCAACCAAATTCGACTATTTATCAACCGTAAACAAGCATTTATCAACCAAATTTCCTATTTATCAACTTTTACCCCTATCACACAAAAAAAGAGAGCTAAACTTCAATAAAGAAGTTAGCTCTCTTTTCTTTTTACAAACTCCTCAACCATTTCAACTGTTACAAATTTTCTTTCTGGGACGAAACGCAGGTTGATTTGATTCATTATGTTAGTCACTTGATTTATCTTATCCGTTGAAAAAGGTTTGCCTTGCTTACATAGTGAGACAGCCTCTTCTATATATTGTTCTCGTTTTTGATCAAGAGCTAAAAACTCTTTAAACGTTTCATTTTGTTTTGATGCATGTTCGGCTAAATCTTTATGTACACTCATCCTTGTCACCTCTCCAATATGTCACTTTCGTCATTATATCACAAACAAGGAAAACGCAAGAGAATCCCATTTATTTCAATAGTTGTTTTCCTAGGTATTGTTTAAATTTTTCTTGAGCATGGCTATTTTTCATTAGCCTCTCGACTCGAAAGGGACTTTCTAGATACTTTCGAATTTTATAGTTTGTATAAAATAATCTTCTGAACTTCTCGTCTTCGTATAGAAGAAGAAACCATGAGTATTGCTTTAATTCATTAATATGACGATCAACCATTCTGGTATCTAAACTTCTATATTCAAAGAGCGGAGAAAAAATCAAGGTTAAGAATAATTCAAATAAATAGATGAATTTTTTTTTCATTCTAACCCTCCCAATAAAATTATAGGCATTTTTTCATATAACAAGGAGAAAATATAGACATTACTCCTATTAGGAGAATAAGGAGAATAAAATATGGCTTTACCCTTATCGATTATTTTAGTGGTTGTGATTTCATATATCGCTTTTTTTATGAAAAAAAGTATGTCATTTTTACAAAACTCCATTTTATTTATGCTGATGGAGATTTCCACTAGAAACTATATAAGCATCATGTCATTGGTACTAAAGAAAATAAAAACCACGGATAATGAGGTCCTATTTATATTTTTACTAATCCACAGAGAAATTATCATTCCTTTATTAGTACTCATATTTTGCAATCTTTATTTGCTTTCTGATGGTTGGGTAAAAAAAGTGAGCGCTTTTATCCTCATATTAAGCACTTTACAGGTGATGGACGTTCTATCCGTATATTTTAAAGTAGAAAAGTTCCTCCGATGGAATATGATAAGTGATTTATTTATTAACATTGCTTACCTTTTAATTGGATTACTAATAAGCAAACTATTGCTATTACTTTCAAAACGGGAAGGAACCAAACATGAACGTAGTCTATGAAAGATCCTTTGATGCAAATGAATGGATGGTTATTATCAGTCTTATTGTCTTAGCCATTGCCATCTGGATCATGCCCAAAATTTTTACGTTATTAGAAGGAATTGCCCATTTTATATTTGGTTTTCTAATTGGTATGTTTTATGATCATACGATAAGTGTGGAGCCTTGGGACTATTACGATGTGAACGATAGCTCCGCCTATCAGTTTATGGACTTTTTAAGCTATGTCATGTATGGACCGTATGGTTACTTTTTTATCTATTTCTATAAAAAACTAAATGTCAAAGGATTTGGGCATCTTCCTTATGTATTAATCTGGAGCACTTTTTCGCTTCTTATGGAATGGATTGGTCATAAACTAGGATTATTCCATTACGAAAAAGGGTATAAAATGCATTGGTCTATCCCTATTTATCTTTTAGCCCAAACGCTCCAAATCATTTACTATCACGTCATTATGAAAACATCCACCAATGCGCAAAGGACCCTTAGTTAAGGGTCTATTTTTTTTCTAAAAAATAATCCTTTAAAAAGTTTCATTTTTAAAGTAAATCCAATGAAAGGCTTTGGAAATAATGTTAATTTTTTCCGAAAGTAGATTTATAATTTTGGAATAAAGGGGGGCTTATAATGAATCAATTACCAAGAAATACGGCTCTAATTATTGTAGATGTACAAAAGTTTTTTGAAAATCCTAGATGGGGGAAACGAAATAATCCACATGCGGAAGATAATATTGAACGGTTATTAAAAAAATGGAGAGAGACCGAGCGACCTATTTACCATATTCAGCATGTGGAAGGTGATTTTACCCCTGAAAGGGAGTTTAAAGACTTTATTGTTCCTTTAGAAGGGGAGTTAATCATTCGCAAAAGTGTAAATAGTTCCTTTATCGGGACGAATCTTGAAAGTAGTTTAAGAGAACGTAACATTGATACATTGGTGATTGTGGGTCTTACGACGAATCATTGTGTAGAAACGACAACTAGAATGGCTGGCAACCTTGGTTTTCATACTTTTCTAGTGACCGATGCGACGGCAACCTTTGACCGTAAAGGACCAGATGGAAAAGTCTATGAAGCGGATGAGATTCATAATATGACAATGGTGAATTTAAGCGAGGAGTTTGCTACCATCGTAACGACGGATCAGGTATTAAATTTCTCATAGTCCCGTATAACAACCAAAAAAGCTTCTTAGAAAGAAGCTTTTTTGTTGTTATACCTATTTTGAAGTTAGTGTTAAAAATTCCTCTGCATCCTTCACGGATAAGGCGATACCTTTTTCCCAGAAGGCTTCTTGCGTGATATCCTCACCTAAATGCTTCATCGCAAGATCCTCTGCTGACATGACAGCGGTGTCACGTAACATGGCCATATATTTTTCTTCAAAGCCTTCTCCTTCCTCTAATGCTTTTGCATAAATGCTCAATGAGAACAAATAGCCAAAGGTATATGGGAAGTTGTAGAAAGGAACATAGGTAATGTAAAAATGCAAGGTGGATGCCCAAGCATGTGGGTCAAACTCATCTAATACACCGACATAGGCTTCCTTTTGAGCTTCATGCATTAATTCATTTAAACGAGAAGCGGAAACAATGCCGTTCTTTCTTTCTTCATAAAAACGCGTTTCAAATAAGAAGCGAGCATGAATATTCATGTAGAACATCATACTGCGTTTCACTTTTTCTTCGAGTAAGTAGATTTTTTCTGCATCTGAAGTGGTTTCCTTCACAGCCGCATCAAAAACAATCATTTCTGCAAATGTGGAAGCTGTTTCGGCAACATTCATCGCATACTGTCTATTTAACCCGTGTACAGATTTCATAGCATGGGAGTGGAAGGCATGACCTAATTCATGAGCTAGTGTTGCCATATTGCCAATCGTTCCACTATACGTCATGAAAATACGGGATTGTTCTGATTTTGGTAAACCAGTACAGAAACCACCCACTCTTTTATTTGGACGATCTTCAGCCTCAATCCAGCCTTCCTCAAACGCTTTTCGTGAAAAGCTTTCTAATTCAGGTCCAAATTGGCCAAAATGCTTTAAGATAAATTCAGCCGCATCCTGATACTCCAATTTTTGTGTGCTGCTCGATACAGGTGCTTGCAGGTCATGCCATTCAAGCTTTTCTTTTCCTAGTAATGTAGCTTTCTGTTTTAAATAATCAACAAATGGTTGCTTATGCTTGCTGATAGCGCCCCACATGGCATCCAACGTTTCTTGCTTCATTCGGTTATAGGCAAGTGGTTCCTGTAACACATCATTCCATCCGCGTTTTTTGTAAACGTTTAAGCGGAATCCAGCAAGATGATTAAGAATCTTCGCTAATAAATCCTCTTTTTCGGTCCAGGCTTTTTCTAATGCTTGATAAGCTTCTTTTCGGATATTTTCATCAGAATTGGATTTTAAGTTATTTGCTTGACCAACGGATAATGCTTTATCTCCAATATGTATCTTCATTTCACCGACAACAGAGTTGTATAAATTGCCCCAAGCTTCATAGCCATCTGCTGTCAAAGCTGTAATAAGACTTTCTTCTTCTTCAGAAAGCTTTTGTTTTGCTTGTTCACGCCATTCGTTTAAAACAAACGTAAATGGATGAAGAGATTCCATTTCAAGCAGACTTTGCCATACTGAATCCTCTGTATTTGTAAGCGTTTTTTGTACTTTTTGCATAGCGGTAGTAAGTTGGGCTTGGATACCAGATACTTCAGCTTGAAGAACAGAAGCTTTTTTATCTGTCGTATTTTGAGCCAATAAGCATCCAATAAAGGATCTAGCTTGACCAATATCGGTGCGAATCTTTGTGATTTCCTCAAGCAACTCAGCGATTTCACCCGCAGCAGCCACTGATTCCGGTACCTTAAATTGCTGTGCTTTTTCTTCAAAGCTTGTTAATTGTGGGGCAATAAGATTTAAATGTTCCCGTAATTGTGGAGAATCACTACCTCCTGGGAAAAATACATCCAAGTCCCAAACTTCAGGATATTTCACCTTTGTCACCATAATCTCCCCTTTTATATCTTTCTAAAATTTCTGAAAAAACTATATTTAGTATAGCATAACTTAGGGGATTTTTTTACCATTTTATTTCGACACGCTAAATATTTTCGAAACAAAAAACATCAATTTTTTAAATTGCTGTTGCGATAAGATATTCACTCATTGTTGTGCTTCATTTGTTGATTATTTAGATCATCCTGTTCAGAATAAATAAGATCTGAGATGGAATATTCATTATTGATCGGGCTGCTGTTTTTAATTTCTTCATCTTTTGAAGAGCTTTGCTTTTTCATATGATTCACCTCCTAACAGTAGGATGTCCTAAATTGTAGAGGTAATAAATCAATATTTACAAACAATTTGTAAATCCATTATTGTATGGGTAGAGATCCAGAATAGGGGGAGATAAGATGGAAGTTCGAGTTCTCGATTCTAATGATGCAGAGCAATATAGAAAAATTAGATTGGAAGGGTTACAAACTAATCCAGACAGCTTTAGTTCCAGTTATGAGGAGGAAAAGGATTATTTGTTAGAAAGATATAAAGGCCGATTAAACGGCGTGGAATCCTTAACGTTTGGTGCGTTTTTTCAGCAGGAGTTAGTGGGAGTGGTGACGTTAATTTTTGAAACGAAAAACAAGCTAAAACACAGAGCAAATATTGCGGCGATGTACGTAAACCCTCATAACCGCATGAGAGGGATTGGGAAAGCTTTGATGGTGGCAGCTATAAACAAAGCTAAAACCCTGGAACATATTGAACAGATTTATTTAGGTGTGATCGCATCCAATGAACCTGCGAAAAAACTTTATCAATCACTAGGCTTTGAGACTTACGGTATAGATAAGAAAGCCATTAAAATAGATGATACGTATTTTGATGATGAACTTATGGTGTTGGTTGTTTAACTATTTGTTTTAACAAATAGCAAATTTGCGTTATAATATAACAGGCCGAATGCATTTTAAACGCATCTCGAACTTATTTTTCATATTTTGAAAAAGTGTTGTAAAAGCAGCGCTTATAAATACATCAAGGGATGTAGAATAGAAGTCGAAAGAGAGTGGAACGAAATGGGTCGTAAGTGGAATAATATTAAAGAAAAAAAAGCATCAAAGGATGCAAATACTAGCCGTATTTATGCAAAATTTGGTGTAGAAATTTTTGTTGCAGCAAAATCTGGTGATCCAAATCCAGAGTCGAACCAAGCGTTAAAGTTTGTGTTAGAACGTGCTAAAACATACAATGTGCCAAAACACATCATTGACCGTGCGATTGACAAAGCAAAAGGCGGTTCAGATGAAACGTACTCTGAACTTCGTTATGAAGGCTTTGGACCAAATGGCTCTATGGTCATCGTAGATGCATTAACCAATAACGTGAATCGTACAGCATCAGATGTACGTGCAGCATTTGGCAAAAACGGCGGAAACATGGGTGTAAGTGGTTCTGTAGCCTACATGTTTGATGCAACAGCTGTCATTGGGATGGAAGGCAAATCAGCTGATGAAGTTCTTGAACTATTAATGGAAGCAGACGTAGAGGTGCGTGACATTTTAGAAGAAGACGAATCAGTGATTGTTTATGCAGAACCAGACCAATTCCATGCTGTACAAGAAGCATTCAAAAATGCAGGAATTACAGAATTCACTGTAGCCGAATTAACGATGCTTGCACAAAACGAGATTACACTTCCAGAAGATGCTCAAGCAAAATTCGAAAAGTTAATTGATGCATTAGAAGATTTAGATGATGTTCAACAAGTATATCATAATGTTGATTTAGGTGAATAATAGATAAAAACAGACTTCTTAAAAAAGAGGTCTGTTTTTTTTACGGATGACAGCCAACTGTTTAGGATAAAATAGTGAACGTTACGATGAATACCTAGGAGGTGCTTTTATGTCAGAACTAGAGCCTTTGGAATATGAGATTGGAACGTCCATTCGTGACTATGACATTATTGATATCACATCAACAGCAGAAGGGTATGAAGTATTGCTTGATATTAATCTAGATAGCGGTTATTCCCTAACTAAAACAAAGCTGCAAATTTCACATGAGGATTTAGTGGCGTATGAAACAAATGAAATCGAAGAGGGAATAAAATATGCATTAGGATTCTTTGATGAAAAATTGGACTAGTTTCCTTAAGGCAAAACTTTTTCCCGTCTATTAATAGTATAGGTTAATGAAAAAAGGTTGCTGTAGACCCACACAGTATTTAATTGTTACGATGTTTTAGGGATGAAAAGAAGGACAAATCTATTTTATTTTTTGAGGAGAAGATTATGGGGGAAAGGGAAAATATAGCGAAAAAAGTCGCTTGGATAAGTGTTTGGATTAATATTATTTTAACAATAGGAAAAATGGTTATTGGTTGGATCGGGCACAGTGATTCCGTGTTTGCAGATGGTATTCACTCCGCAGCAGACGTCTTTGCTTCTATCATCGTTCTTTTGGTCATTAGAATAGCCAATAAACCTGCCGATAAGGAACATCCATATGGCCATGGTAAAGCAGAAGTCATTGTATCAGGAATTGTTGGAATCCTCCTGCTGCTAGTTTCCATATATGTCGTGGTGGAAGGAATCCTTGGATTATTCCATCCAATTACTACTCCAAATATTTTAGCCATGTGGGTGGCGATCGCTTCTTATGCGATTAAGGAGTATTTATACCGATATTCTTTACGAGTGGCCAAAAGTCATAACAGTAAGGCCATTGAAGCAATAGCTTTAGACCACAAAGCAGATATAGTAGCTTCGATTGCAGCTGCCATTGGGGTTGCTTTATCCATTTTGGGAGATAAATTCGATATTACTTTCCTTATGTACGGGGATAAAGTGGCGAGTATTTTTGTTGCCTATCTTATTTTTAAAATAGCCAAGGAAATGTTGGGCGAAGCCTTTGATATCCTCCTTGAACGGAATATTGACCCTGAGACACTTGACGAATATATCGGTCTGATTTCATCGTTTACGGAGGTAAAAAGAATTGACCGAATACGAGCCAGGGAGCATGGTCATTACATATTAATGGACCTTCGAATTTCAATCGATCATCAGAAGACAATTAAAGAGGGGCACGACCTTTCAAAGGAAATTAAACTAACCCTTATGGATAAATATGACAATATACAAGAAGTGCTTATTCATTTAAATCCATACTTTCCAGAATAGAGAAGACGACATGTATCGTCTTCTTTATTTTTTCACCTGGAACAGGCTTGACAATCAGGAATCAGGAGCAGCACACTATGGGTGTAGAGATTGAAAGGTGGTCTGAAATAATGAGAGAATTTGGCCAAACAGGTTTAAAGGTGTCTGTACTTGGTTTTGGTGCAGGTCATATCGGAGATTCTAAGATGGATGATAGCTCTGCTGAAACTTTATTAAATGAAGTTTTAGATGCTGGGATTACACTTATTGATACAGCACGTGGCTACGGACTTTCAGAAGAACGTATAGGCAAGTTTTTATCCAAAAGAAGACAAGAATTTGTTCTATCCACAAAAGTAGGATATAGTGTTCCTGGATTTGAGGACTGGACCTATGATTGTATTATGGCTGGCGTAGATTTAGCACTAAAAACAATGAAAACGGATTATATTGATATTGTTCATCTTCATTCCTGTCCTTTAGAAACGTTACAAAAAGGGGAAGTAGTAGAAGCTCTTCAAGAAACGGTTAAGACAGGAAAAGTGAGAGTCGCTGCTTATTCTGGAGAGAATGAAGCATTAGAATATGCCATATCCACTGGGGCCTTTGGCAGCATTCAAACCTCTATCAATATCTGTGACCAGCGTGTTATAGATAATGGATTGGCTCAAGCAAACACAAAATCAATGGGGGTCATTGCAAAACGCCCCATTGCCAATGCACCATGGAGATTCAATGAACGTCCAGTGGGACATTATTCCGAGGTATATTGGGAAAGATTGCAGAAGATGAATTTGAATCCACATGGTATCGATTTGGGAGAACTGGCATTAAGATTTACCGCATATTTAGATGGGGTAAGCAGCTGTATCGTAGGAACAGGTAATCTTGAACACCTAAAACATAACGTGAAGCTTGTTGAAAAGGGCCCACTTCCAGTTGATATGGTTAATGAAATAAGAGCAGCGTTTAAACGTCATGATGACAATTGGATTGGACAAGTTTAACGTATTTTGGGATGAGATTTGATTATTTAAATGAACTTTTTTCGTTTTAGATACCCATTTTTCAATTTTTTGAGTGAGATCCGATCCTGTTTTTGAAAAATGCTTTGATTATAGCTCGGCAGTTAGGAGGATATGCTCGACTTTCGGGGAGATATGCTCGACTTTCAAGAGGATATGCTCGACTTTCAAGAGGATATGCTCGAGTTTCACAAAGATATGCTCGACTTTCAAGAGGATATGCTCGACTTTCAGAGAGATATGCTCGACTTTCAGAGAGATATGCTCGACTTTCACAAAGATATGCTCGACTTTCAGAGAGATATGCTCGACTTTCACAAAGATATGCTCGACTTTCAAGAGGATATGCTCGACTTTCACAAAGATATGCTCGACTTTCAGAGAAGTATGCTGACCTCTGATGTATATGCTCAACTTATTGACAGAGATTAACAAGCTTTTTAAATAAGACAAACTCAAAAGCCGATGAATCCCCATCGACTTTTGTTTTTTACCAATAAATAATTCACTTATCAACCGCTTTTAGAAATTTATCAACCGGAATCCCCATTTATCAACCGCAACTCCGACTTTATCAACCGCATTTTACATTTATCAACTCCCAACCCCCAACCCCTAATCCCAATCACCCCTACTCCTGCCTCCGATATGCCCCGGGCGCGATCCCATATTTCTTATGAAACACTCGATGAAAATAAGGATAAGCACCAAATCCACAGTCCTCGGCAATTTGCTCTAGTGTCATAGAGGTATATTTCATACGCTCCACAGCAACAGATAAACGAATATCCAGTGCATATTGAATCATCGTTTTTCCGACACTGCTTTTAAATAAATGAACAGACCTTGAGACACTTAGACCGACATGACGAGCCACATCGTCCACTTTAAATGCAGTGGTCGCATGCTCTTCAATATAGCGCATCATCCGTGTAACAGCATATGGCCGATTAAACGATGGAGCAGTTTCGTTCACTGCCCGTTCAAGAGAAAGACAAAGAGCTTTCATTAAATAGCTTGATAGTTCATTATGTTCTTCAGCGGCAGGACGGCGCTCTTCGATCATGAGATGCCGCCATAATGATATCAACTTTTCATCAAGGTCAATTCTCGATATGGTAGGTTTACTAGAACGATTCCACCACTCATCCACCCACGAGCCTTCGCAGACTAAGTGATAATCCCCACTCATTACCATAGGCTCTTTGGAAACCTTTTGCGTTTCTTCAATGAGCAATTCATAATGATCTCCTGGTTTAATCAGCAATAAATCTCCCTTTTCAATTTCTAATTTTTTTCCTTTAACAATCGCATCACAGAAGCCTTCTGTTTGTAAACGAAATAAGTAGAATGGGTAGCCGGATCTATAGTGAGAATAAAAGGGTTGTTTATGATAGGAATAACCGCAGTAGCGGATTTTAATCGTCATTTTTTTTCACATCCAAAATATGAAAATAGCAAAATAGTGTATATAACAATTATATCATCTATGTTCATGAAAACAGACATCGTGTAAGCTGAAAAGCAAATAGGTAATGTTTTAGAAAGGCTCTTTTCTAAAACTTTGTTGCTTTTCTAATTTATTTTAAGGGATTTCTCAGTGTAGAATGATAAAACTCATATAACAATTAAGAAAAGAGCTGCTCACTTTTTAAGAAAAGATGTAAAAATCCGGCTTTTGGGATTTTTACCAAAACTACAATTTATACGAACATAGCCTTTTGAAAATAAGGGAGAAGAGGGTGAACGATGAAAAAAATTCCCATAGCGGTACAAATGTATACTTTGCGTGAGGAAAGCGAAAAGGATTTTCCTGGTACATTGAAAAAAGTGTCCGAGCTTGGCTTTGATGGGGTTGAGTTTGCCGGATATGGTGGATTACCTCCAAAAGAAGTTAAATTCATTTTGGATAAATTGGGATTAAAGGCAGCTGGTAGTCATGTCCCCCTTGAGGATTTAGAAAATAACTTAGAGCAGGTTATTCAAGATCAGAAGACTCTTGGCAGTAAATATATCGTTTGTCCTTATATTTCTGAAAATCGGAGAAGTGAGGCTGACTACCAAAAACTCATATCACTATTAGAAAAAATAGGTCAGAGATGCCGTCAGGAAGACATTACATTACTTTACCATAATCATGATTTTGAATTAACTCGTTTATCCGATGGCAGGATGGCGCTTGAAGCCATTTTTGATGACACTTCTCCGGAAAATCTCAAAACCGAGTTAGACGTTTATTGGTTAACAAAATCAGGTGAAAATCCGATTGAATGGATCAACCGTTATAAAAATCGAACCCCCATTATCCATCTAAAAGATATGACTCAAGACGAAGAACAATTTTTCGCAGAGCTTGGAACAGGTGGCGTTGATATTGAAAGTATTCTTCACTTAGGGGAATCGGCTAGTGTTGAATGGTGGGTTGTTGAACAGGACCAAAGTAGCCTTACACCATTTAAAAGTATTGAAATCAGCATGAACTATTTAAAAACATTGATGAATAATGAATATATTGGAGGAAAAAGACAATGACAAAATTAAAAGTAGCCGTTATTGGATGTGGAAGCATTGCTAAACATCGACATTTACCAGAATATCATCTTCATAATAAAGTAGAGATTGTTGCTGTATGCGATATCGTGGCTGAAAGAGCCGAAGCAATGGCAGCGCAATACGGTGCCCAGGCATTTACGGATTATCAAGAAGCTATCAATCTAGAAGAAGTAGATGCCGTTAGTGTTTGCTTGCCAAACTACTTACATGCGCCAGTTTCGATTGCGTCATTAAACGCAGGTAAGCATGTTCTTTGCGAAAAACCAATGGCAACCTCTAAAGAAGAAGCAGAAGCGATGATTGCCGCTGCAAAAGCGAATGGGAAAAAGTTAATGATTGCTCATAACCAGCGTTTTGTTGCATCGCATCGTAAAGCAAAAGAAATCATCGAAAGTGGCAAGCTTGGAAAGGTTTATAGCTTTAAGACAACATTCGGTCATCCTGGTCCTGAGAGCTGGAGTGTAGACGGCGCAGGAAGCTGGTTCTTCAATAAAGAAAAAGCCTTCATCGGTGCGATGGGAGACCTTGGTGTTCATAAGGCGGACTTAATGCGTTATTTATTAGGGGAATTTTCCGAGGTTGGGGCATTTATTGAAACTAATGCGAAGCAAAATACAGAAGTGGATGACAATGCCGTTTGTATTTTACGTACAGAAAGCGGTATTATCGGCACACTAACAGCAAGCTGGGCGTATGTTGCAGGTGGCGATAATTCCACGGTAATATATGGTGAGAAGGGTATCCTTCGACTTGAAGCCGATCCGGTTTATTCTTTAATTGAAGAATATCGTGACGGCAGTGTGGTAAACCATAAGTTAGATAAAATTCAAACGAATGATGAAGGCGGCCAAACCACTTCACATGTAATCAATCACTTTGTGGAAAGCATCTTGGAAAATAAAGAACCTCTTATTACTGGTGAAGAAGGAATGAAATCACTGGAAATAATTTTAGCAGCGCTTGAATCTCAAGAAACGAAACAAATTATCTCTTTCAAAAAGGAAGTGCTAGCGTAATGAAGTTAGGCGTATTTACAGTATTATTTGCTAATAAAACATTTGAAGAAATGCTTGATCATGTAAAAGCATCTGGACTAGACGCAGTTGAAATTGGAACTGGTTGCTATCCTGGAAATGCACATTGTCCACTGGATGAGCTTTTAGAAGATGAACAAAAAAGAAACGCATATTTAAACGCAGTTACAAGCCGTGGTTTAACCATTAGCGCTTTTAGCTGCCATGGAAACCCGCTTACACCTGACAAAGCATTTGCTGAAGAATCAGATGCAACACTAAGAAAAACCATTAAGCTTGCTTCATTATTAGGGGTACCAGTTGTCAATGCATTCTCAGGTACTGCGGGAGATAGTGAGGACGCAAAACAACCGAACTGGCCAGTTGTTCCTTGGCCTATGGAATATGCTGATGTGTTAACTTGGCAATGGGAAAACAAATTGATTCCATACTGGAAAGAAATCGGTGAACTTGCCCAGCAGCACAATGTGAAAATTGGTCTTGAGCTACATGGAGGATTTCTTGTTCACACACCGTATACCATGTTAAAGCTACGTGAGGCAACCTGTGAAGCAATTGGTGCCAATCTGGATCCTAGTCACATGTGGTGGCAAGGAATTGATCCGGTTGCGGCGATTAAAATATTAGGAAAAGCAGGAGCTATCCACCATTTCCATGCCAAGGATACGTATATTGACCAAGATAATGTGAATATGTACGGTTTAACTGACATGCAACCATATGGAAATGTTCAAACACGTGCTTGGACCTTCCGCAGTGTTGGTTGTGGACATAGTATGCAAGAATGGTCCGATATGATGAGTGCGCTACGTACATACGGTTACGATTACGTCGTGAGCATCGAGCATGAAGACCCGCTAATGTCTATTGAAGAAGGTTTTTCACGCGCGGTGCAAAATTTAAATGATGTCTTGATTCGCGAAACCCCAGGTAATATGTGGTGGGCATAAACTAAAAGGGAAACAGATTATCCTCGACAATAAACAGTACACCAACAAGCTCAGAGTTTATAGGACTCTGGGCTTGTCTTTTCTTGGTAGCTTATTCCGAACGGATTATATGTCCGCTAGTTTTCCTATTCACTCTCCGTTTTTACGATTTTTAAAAACCTATGGTAAAATAATCCACATAGATAAGATAAAAAGGGGAAAAAATCATGAAGATTGGATTGGCTCAAACGGGATTTCCAAAATCATTAAAAGACGGGCTTGAAAAAGTGAAACAAATGATGATGTTAGCCAAGAAAGAGGAGTGTCAGCTTATTTGTTTTCCAGAGTCTATCCTTCCAGGTTTACGTGGGGTTGGTTTTCAAGTAGAGGAATATCATCACGAAAAAATGAAGGCTGCCATAGAAGAAATTTGTACCTTAGCAAAAGAATATCAGTTGGCAGTGATTTTACCGACCGAATGGCAAGACGAATTAGGCCTACACTTGGTTGCTTTTGTGATAGATGAAAACGGTGAAGTGTTGGGCTATCAAACGAAAAATCAGATCGATCCTGATGAGGATTTTTATGGCTATCAACCAGGACAAGGTCGAGAAATATTTGAAATTCATGACGTTAAATTTGGAATCGTCATTTGCCACGAAGGCTGGAGATATCCGGAAACGGTAAGATGGGCAGCTTTACGTGAAGCAAGTATTGTATTTCATCCACAATTTACAGGCAAGGTACATAATCCGGAATTTTTTAATGGAGCAATGGTAGGAAGAAGCTTAGAAAATAATATTTATTTTGCTAGTGTGAATTATGCACTTGATGGTCAGGAGAGTACGACCAGTCTTATTTCTCCCTCAGGTGAAAGATTAATAACAGCCAAGCGTAATGTCGAGGAATTATTAGCTTACGAGATTGACCCACAGCAGGCGAGTAGGTTACTAGCCAGTAGATTTAGGCCAAGCCTAGTTTGAGAATAGTACTATTCACTGTTTGCAGCCTAATTTATGAAGGCTCTTTTCTAAAACTTTGCTGCTTTTTCTAACAAATTTAATAGCCGATTCACAATCTAGGGTGTTAAACTCATATGAAACTTAAGAAAAGAGCTGAGCACTTAGTAAGAGTGCCTTAAAACCACAATCTATACGAAAACAGCTTTTATGATAAAGAAAGATAAGACGTTAAGGAGTGATCGAACATGGCACAAGGTAAAACAAATGCAATGCGAATACTAGATGCTAAAAAAATATCTTACCAGTTAATGACCTACGATCATGAAGATGGAAAAATCGACGGAGTTTCGGTAGCTGGTAAAATTGGAAAGGACCCTCAGATGGTCTACAAAACTCTCGTTGCTCAGGGAAATAGTAAAGCTATATTCGTTTTTGTCATCCCAGTTGAAGTGGAGCTTGATCTAAAGAAAGCAGCCAAAGCAGCAGGAGAAAAAAAGGTTGAAATGATCCCTGTAAAGGATATTCAAAAATGGACTGGATATATTAGAGGTGGTTGCTCTCCTGTCGGAATGAAAAAGTCATATGCGACGTTTATTGATAGTAGTGCAAATGGTTTAGATACAATTATTGTAAGCGGTGGGAAAATTGGTATGCAGATGGAGCTATCTGTTCAAGACTTGGAAAAAGTGACCGAGGCTTCCATTGTAGACCTTGCAAAGGATGTATAAAAGCTATTACCGCCTGAGCGAAAAGTACGAATTGTATTAGCTATCGCTCATAAGGTAGTAAACATGTCCTACTAATATATATCAGAAAATTCGGTATATTTATTCATACTAACTTATGATTAAATTCTATATAATGGAAATACACCAAGATTTTACCTAAGGTCGCAACAAAAATCTCGGCTTTAGGAGTGTGAAGATGGATGAGAAACATTGCCTTCGCTTTACTGATTGGTGGACTGGTTGGTATTTTGGGTCATGTGAGAAAAAGGGGGAAAATCATTATCCCTAGAAAAACCAAAAAATTTATCTATTTGGGATTTCTAGAGGAAGTATTTATGGGGGCTTTTACAGCCGTGGTTCTCGTCATATCAGCTGATACAGACTCATTATTTAGAATTATCTTTATATCGATTCTGGCTGGTATTGGTGGGGATGCTTTCTTAAAGGGGTTGGAGGTTTTTCGTACAGACCCTATTTCCGGTAACCCGAAAGATCAGACAAACGAAAGTTGATAACTTGAAAACCCCTTCCTAATATAGAAAGGGGTTGCTTCTTGTATTTTTTTTATTCTGATACCATGGATAGCAAAATCTTTTCCATCTCTTCTTTAGATAAAATGTCTGCCACGATAACAATTTTAAAGTTTTGGTTTTCGCTCATAAGTCTCATCCCTTGAACGTTAGTTCCATCTGAGTAGTGGAAATCCATTTTATAGCCCTTCAATAAATAAGAATCAGAGTGTTCAAAAGAACGTCTATCTAAATCATCCTCTTGATCTAGTGATTGCTGGAAGGTTCTAAATCCAAATTCCCCTTTCTGATACTCGAATACGACAATCGGTTTTTTTCCAGGTTGCTCCTCATCTGAATGGGCAGTGCTGTTTATTAATTGATAACCTTCTGGAACAAACGCTGGTTTGTTAATCGGATAATCCACCATTTTTTGAGCTTCTTCAACTGTATGGGTTGTTATAGCATCTAACCTTGCTTCATATTTCTGTAATTGCTGACTGATTTCATCTAGTCTATTTTGTTCTGAAGCAGTTAATTCCTCCGGTTTTTGAATAACTTGGCCATTTTCTGTCACAGTCATTTTTTTCACTAATTTTGCAGCCTCTTTTTGCAACTGACTATAATCACGAAATTCTTCAGCAGTCAGATTGGCACTGGCTAATTCCAGATGTTTTTCAAATTGATTCAAATCTTCACCACTTGCATTTGGAAAACTTTGCTTCAATTCTTGTTCCGAACCAAAAATCCGAGTGATAAACGATTCTACTGCACCTGCTATTTGGGAAGAACCGAGAGTGATGGATGACCCTAAAATAATCACAACTGCTGCAGCTGCAAATATTCTTTTTCTTGTGAAAAGGACATTTGGCCTTTTCTCTAATTTTGCTCTTGTTACACCTAAAACTACTCTATTATGAAGTTCATTTGGAATTTCAATTTTGCTCATTTCTTCTTTCAGATTAGTTCTCACAAATATCTTCCTCCTTTAAATGAGTACGAAGTTTTTCGAGTGCACGATAGATGACGGATTTTACAGTTCCTAATGGAAGCTCGAGAATACTTGAGATTTCAGCAAAGGTATGATTGTAATAATATTTTAAGAGAATGACACTTTTTTCTTTTTCCGTTAAGTTTTCCATGACATCCTTAAGCGTAATGGAAAGAGAAAGGTCTACCTCAGGGGTAGGAATGAACTCTGATGTTTCAGGTTTCAAATGAATGACCTTCTTTTCCTTTCTTAAAAAATCAAGAGCGGCATTAATGGTGATTTTGATTAACCAAGTTTTAAAATATTCCGGGTTTTTTAGGGTGCTTATTTTACTAAATGAGCGATAAGCCGTTTCCTGAACAATATCAAGAGCATCATTTTGATTCTTAACATACACAAATGCTGTTCTATATATATCTTCTTCATACTGTTGGAAAAGGGTTAAAAAAGCCTTTTCGTTTCCTTTTTGAGCTTTCTTGACTAAGTGATTAATGGTCATGACCTCCAGTTTTTGACGTTTTATACAACCATTAGACGGTAAGCTATTCTATTTGGCTTATTTTTATTAAAAGTTTTTTAGGCTAGGAGTCTATGAATGATTATACTTGCAAACTGTTAATTATTCCCACTGTTAAATTTGAAGAATCTATTTATTTCATGCCAATTAACTGTTAAAATAATTAAAAATTAGTTACATATTCCTATTTTGAAAAAGGCAAACCAATACGAAAGTTTGGGACGCAAAGCTACGGGTCTAAAGTTACCGATGAAATAAGAACACACAGTTGATTTCATCATCAGCCATGATCGCCGGGTTGCCGAATAGCATCGTAAATTTTTAGTGATGACTATTCCTTTTGGAATAGTTTTTTTTAGATACATACTGTTCTAGAGTAAAGAGGTGCTGTAATGAAGTTGTCGAAGTATATCATACTAGTTTTAATTGTATTAGCCTTTGTAGAATTTTTTGGACACTTGATTTGGAAACAAAACGAAGGGTTAATTGGTGGAATATCATTAACAGCTATCCTCATCCTTGCTATTTTTATCAGAAAATATATAAAAGCTAACGACCATTTAATAGAAACGGATACAAAATATCAAAAATTAATTCAACATCACGAATGGAGTAGAAAACAACTTCACTCCCTTTTTCATTATAATCCTGATATTATTTTTTTCCTTGATAAGGACGGGAATTTTATCAATGCCAATCCAACAGTAGAGCAGTTAACAGGTTTTAATTGGAATGATCTCATTGATACTAATTTCCTCCAAACAGTACCCCGAAAAGAAAGAAATTTTGCTAACGAAAAGTTTTATAGCGCTTTAAAAGGGAATAGAGAAACCTTTAAAATGTCTATTTTTAATAGTAAAGGTGAACAGATGGAGTTCAATGTCACGGCTGTCCCCCTTATTGTGGATGAAAATATTGTGGGAGTGACGGGAATTGCCCGAGACATTACACAACGCCAAAAAATGGAGTCCTTATTAATTGAAAGTGAACAACGTTATAAATCATTGTTTGTACATAATACGGATGCGGTTTTAAGCTTTGATTTAGAAGGGCGTTTTACAAGTGTAAATCCCGAATCAGAAATGTGCTCCGGTTACTCTGAAGAGGAATTGTTATCCATGTCCTTTCAAGATCTTCTCATTCCGGAAGATATAGAAAGGGTTGTTGAATTTTTTGAACAAGTTAAGGCAGGGAATCCATTAGAATATGAAACAGCTATGTACAATAAAAAAGGCGAAAGACTAGATTTAAGTGTAAAGAATATGCCGATTTACACGAATGGTCAGATTGTCGGGGTATTCAGTATTATCAAGGATGTTACCGAAAATAATAAAGCTCAACTCCTTTTAGACGGACAGACTAAGGTGCTGGAGATGATCGCTAAAGGTGCACTCATCACGAAAGTTTTCGATGAAATCATTTATATGATTGAAAAGCTATCAAACGGAGGACGCTGTTCGATTCTGCTGGCCGATGAAAGCAAGTCAAGACTTCATATTGGCTCTGCTCCTAATCTACCAAAGGGTTATATGGAAGCATTAAATGGTATATCTATCGGACCTCGTGCAGGTTCTTGCGGTTCTTCAGCGCACTATAAGAAGATGGTAATCGTAGAGGATATTAGTAAGGATGCATTATGGACAAGATACCGAGATATCCCTCAAAAATATCAGTTAGTATCTTGCTGGTCATCCCCAATCCTAGATAATCAGGATATGGTATTAGGAACCTTTGCTATCTATTTTAACCAACCTGCATTACCAACAGAGGCAGAATTAAAGCTCATTGAAAAAGCAACCTATCTGGCTAAATTGGCTATTTTACATTACAAAGCAGAAGATACGATTAACCACATGGCTTACCATGACCCATTAACGGGTCTCCCGAATAGACGTCTTTTTAAAAAGAGATTTGAACATACATTAGAAGAAATAGCTGGAAAAAGGATAGAAGCGAGTTTACTATTTTTAGATTTAGATCGCTTTAAAGTCATCAATGATTCGCTGGGTCACAGTATTGGGGACTTATTGCTGCAAAAAGTAGCTAATCGCTTGAAATATAGTTTACGTCGAAAGGATTTTATTGGACGCCAAGGAGGAGATGAATTTCTGATCCTTCTTGAAGAATCGACAAAGGAAGAAACAGAGTTTGTCGCAAAGCGAATCCTTAAGGCTTTATCACGTCCATTCCGATTGAAGGGGCATGAAGTCGTGATTACACCGAGTATTGGAATAAGTTTGTTTCCTACTCATGGTCATGATCCTGAAACTTTAATTCGTAATGCAGATATAGCTATGTATGATGCAAAACGTCAAGGGAAAAATACATACCAATTTTATCAACTCACACAAGAAAAAGTTTTAAATGATCAGCTTGTTTTAGAACAAAACCTTCGTAAATCATTAGAACGTGATGAATTTGTTCTCCACTATCAGCCGCAAGTGGATTTAGTAACTAATCAAATTTGTGGAGTTGAGGCTTTAATCCGTTGGAATCATCCAGAACTAGGCAGTATCCCACCAAATCGCTTTATCCCAGTTGCGGAAGAAACAGGTTTAATCGTTCCAATTGGGGAATGGGTCATTAAAACAGCATGTGAACAGAATGTTATTTGGCAAAATAACGGCTGGCCATCCTTAGTGATTTCGGTCAACCTCTCGATACGCCAGTTTTTTCAAGCAAATCTAATTTCGATGGTATGTAGAATTTTAGAAGAAACGGGGCTTGATCCACAGTACCTTGAGCTGGAAATAACTGAAAGCATGACAATGAATGTGGAAATGGCTATCGGGATAATTCAAGAATTAAAGCAACTTGGGGTAAAAGTCGCGATAGATGATTTTGGAACTGGCTATAGCTCCTTAAACTATTTAAAAAGATTAACCATAGACCGTTTGAAAATCGATCAAAGTTTTGTCCAGGATATTGCCAAGGATTCTAATGATCGTGATATTGTTACCACCATTATTACAATGGGACATAACCTTAAAATGAAAGTCATTGCAGAAGGGGTTGAAACAGAAGAACAGCTTCAATTCCTTCGAACTCATGGCTGTGATGAGGTCCAAGGATATTTATTTAGCAAGCCTTTATCAGCGGAAGATTTTGTGGAGAAGTTTGGGAAGGTTACAGAAAAGATATAAGATAAAAGAAAGATACCCAACCCCTAAAGGTTGGGTATCTTTCTTTTATAGAATTAAAATTTTGTTGATACAGAATCGTAATTCGTTTAAGTGTGGCTGTGCTTCAAAAAATAGAGCCGAATAACGCTCCTCAGTTATAGTAGTAATAAAGGAACCAACATCCACAGTATCAGGGTTCAATATGCCATCATGCTCCAAGTCTTGGTAATCCACTTCTTTTAGTGATACTAGTTTTTCGATAATAGTTCCATAATCAATTAATTCCAAATCCTGATAAATATAGGCTGATGAAAATCTTTCACTGAAAAGCTGTAAATGATCCCTTAAGGTCTCGAGGTCTTTTTCATTAAAAAAATGTTGATCCTCATAATAATGACCTTGTAAAAATTGAAGATTAAGAGCTATTTCATCCAATTCCTCTACTGCATCCTTAAGCCTTATCAATCGATTTCCTCCTCCAATGAACATAAATGGACAGCCTTACTAAAAGAGTATTAAATAGAAAATCACAATATAACTAGAGATTGAAATATAAAGGGGAAAGGAACATCTAATTGTATTTAGGAATTAAGCTTGTTTCATTTTCATATAATTCAAGTAAAAATACTTTTTAAGGAGATTTACATGATAAAAAGTATCTTTACGATCGGAGTGGCGAGTGTTCTTATTGCTGTTGGTGTTAATGGCTTTGTTCTCCCCTCTCATTTGGTAAATGGGGGACTATGGGGAATAAGTCTATTGGCGAATTATTTATGGGGCTATAAATTAGCGATAACGTTTGTTTGTTTAAATTTACCTATTTACTTTCTAGCCATTACATTTGATTTGAACTATTTCTTTAAAGGGCTGCTAGGTACCTTTATTTCAGCTGTTGGTATAAATTTGCTCTTTCCCATCAGTGGATTCTTTCATTTACCTCTATTGGCAAACGTGGTAATAGGGGGGCTTTTCATTGGGACAGGGGTCGGGATGATGCTCAGGATTCATGCCAGCCCTGGGGGAATGGACCTCCTTGCCTTAATGGTTTCAAAATGGTTTTCAATTAATGTAGGATTTATCATTTTATTAATTGATACGGCAGTTATTTTAACAGGCGTTTTTGTACTCAAGGATGAAAGAATGCTTTATTCACTTGTAATCGTTGGAATTGTCGGTATCATGGCCTCTATTATGACATCCATAAAGTCTATTAAAGTGTTTGTTTAAAAATTTACTTACGAGAAGTTGTTGTTTTGCCTAGTTTTTTAACATATCAAGCAATCTCTCATATATTTTTAAAATCTTGGGAATACTATCCATATATAATTCGTAAGTAGGTGTCATAAGTGGAAGATAAAACCAAGATACGATTAACTGCAGGGGAGATATCCCCTTTATGGTCACAGTATATAAATGATACGGCCTCTATATGCGTAATGAAACATTTTTTAGAAAAAGTAGAAGATGAAGAAGTACGCCCTGTGATTGAGTTTGCTATTAACGGTTCGAAAAAAAATATATCCTTTTTACGAGATTTTTTCACTCAAGAAAAATTTCCGATTCCCATTGGATTCACAGATCAGGATGTTCGTCCTAATGCACCCAAGTTATTTTCTGATACATATGTGTTAATGTACATCCGGAACGTGTCCATTTTAGGAATGGCTGCAAGTGGTCTAGCTTTAGGATTCGCCACTCGACCTGATGTTGTGCAGTTTTTTAAGAATGTTTTAAAAACAGCAGTGGGACTGCAAGATTTAACAAGGGAATTAATGTTGAAACAAGGCACTTATATTAGACCTCCTTTTATTTCCAATCCAGATAAAGTCGATTTTGTTAAAAAACAGCAGTTTTTAGCTGGTTTTTTTGGAGATAAAAGACCATTAACTGCCATTGAAATTACTTTACTTTTTAATAATATTCAAACGAACGCAATAGGAAAAACCTTGATAACTGGATTTGCCCAATTCGCAGAGCGTAAAGAGGTAAAAGAATACTTAATGAGAGGCAAGCAAATCGCTCAAAAACATATGGACTATTTTAGTGATATTTTGAAAAAAGAGGATTTACCTGCACCGATGACCTGGGATACCGCTCTATCGGATTCAACAGAACAGGTCTTTTCAGATAAACTGATGATGTTTCATGTTTCTGCGATGATTGCTGCCGGAATTGGAAATTATGGTTCATCTATGTCGGGAAGTCCAAGACGGGACCTGGCTGCAAGGTATGCCATGTTAATACCTGAAATCGCCTTATATGCCGAAGATGGTGCTAATATTATGATTAAACATGGATGGATGGAGGAACCTCCACAAACTGACGATCGAAAAAGGTTAATAAAAGAAAAGGATAAATAACTGGCTTAGTCATGGACTAAGTCTTTTTTTTGTAAAAAAATAAACACCGTGTTGATGAAAAGAGTGTCGTACACTTATAATTTGACTATCAATAGGAATAGGGGATGCACAAAAATGTCAGAACGTCTATCAGATAAAAGAACAATGAGAACAAAACGAATCATAAGGGACTCCCTAACTGAGCTTATGGAGGAGAAAGGGTTTGATGGCATCACAGTCCGAGACCTAACCGCCAAAGCAGAAATTAATCGTGGAACTTTTTATATTCATTATCGCGATAAATTTGATTTATTGGAACAAAGCGAAAATGAGATTTTTCAGGAGCTAGAAACGATTGTACAAGTTGTCAGTCAAATAAACCCTCTCGAGGTCATGAAACATAACCTACAAAATGAACCTTTACCCTTCCTGATTAAACTATTTGAGTACTTTCAGGAGAATTCAAATTTTTTAAAGGTGATTCTCGGTCCAAATGGTGATGCTTCTTTTCAGGTTAGGTTAAAAGAGTTTATTAAGAAGAGTTTTCTTCAGCATTTAGTTATTAAGTTGAATAAAGAAGACATGCTGGTTCCGGTAGATTTTTTAATCGCCTATGTTAGCTCGGCCCATCTGGGGGTTATCCAACACTGGTTAGAAACGGGTATGGAGAAGTCCCCGAGAGAAATGTCATTAATTTTAGCCAAAATGACTTTCCTAGGACCCGCTCATGTTGCGGGAATCAAGGGACCAACTAGTTTTATATAGAAGTAGAGAACTTTCGTATGAAGGACTCTATTACATTGGGGAGAAAGGACTCACGTTCCGTTATTTGTGAAAAAAAGGCTATTAATTCCCGTGGAAAGGACTCACATTCCGCTATTACATTAAAAACAGTCATTTTATCATTAATTTTGATAAATAAAGGATCCTGAGTCCTTTAAGGTGGCCAATTCATTGCTATTTACCGAAATAAGGGATTCTGAGTCCTATAAAAAACTTCTGAAATACACCTCTTGCTGTTTTCTTCAAAAAATAAATCAACACTTTTGCCGATATTGTTTATTGTTTTACAGGCACTTACCCTGTAAGCTAAATATATAACTTAATCAACACGATGTTCATTTTTTATCAAGCAGGGGAGGTATAAGACGTGACTCAAACGATCAAGGTAGAGAAAGTGAGCAAAAGTTTTGGGAAAAAAGAAGTTCTTACCAATGTGACAATCAACATTGAAAAAGGGCAGATATATGGGTTTATCGGGCCTTCAGGGGCAGGTAAAACAACATTAGTTAAAATGATTGTTGGAATGGATCAATCAGATAGCGGGACCATTCAAGTTTTAGAAAAAAAGATGCCTAACTTAGAGGTTTTACAGGAAATAGGGTACATGGCACAATCAGATGCTCTATATGGAGAATTGACTGGGAAAGAAAATCTAACATTCTTTGCATCTCTTTATAAGCTTAATAGAGCAAAACAGAAAGAGAGAATAACCTATGCAGCTGAGTTAGTTAACCTGACACCAGACTTAAATAAAAAGGTTGCTGCCTATTCAGGAGGAATGAAGCGCCGTTTATCACTGGCAATCGCCTTGATTCAAGATCCAAAGATTTTAATATTAGATGAACCAACAGTCGGGATTGACCCCGAATTAAGATTATCTATCTGGAATGAACTTATTCGTTTAAAAACCGAAGAAGAAAAAACAATCATTGTCACCACACATGTGATGGATGAAGCGGAAAAATGTGATGTGGTCGCAATGGTAAGGGATGGACGAATTTTAACTAGTGGATCACCAAAAGAATTAAAAGCCTTTTACCAGGCTGATAACTTTGATGAAGTATTCTTGAAGGCAGGAGGAAAAATTTATGAGAATATGGGCCATCATTAAACGAATATGCCAACAAATGCTTCGCGATAAACGAACTCTTGCACTGTTATTTGTTGCCCCCTTACTCATCCTAACTCTTATGTATTTTTTATTTAACGGTAAGGATGTGGATCTTACTCTAGGTATCGTAAATGTTGATGAACATCTGGTGGAAGTGTTAGAGCAAGCGGATATTCATGTCCAAACGTACGAAAAGGAAACTGAAAATATGGTAGTGGATAAAGATCTGGATGGCCTTTTGCAAATGAAAAATGGAGAGTTTACATTAACCTTGCAAAATAGTAATCCTTCCACTTCTAAGGCGTTGCAAATGAAGGTCAATCAAGCTGTAGCATCCTTCGCTCAAGCAAAACAGATCCAGCAGGGCAATGCATCAACAACCATGACCAAAAAAGAGATTGAGACTGAATATGTTTATGGTGATAGTGATACCGTTTTCTTCGATATATTAAGTCCTATTTTAGTAGGTTATTTTGTGTTCTTCTTTGTGTTTCTTATCTCAGGTATTGGTTTATTAAAAGAGAGAACTACCGGAACATTAGAAAGATTACTTTCAACACCGATTAAACGTGGTGAAATCGTCGTCGCCTATTTGATAGGCTATGGCATCTTCGCTATTATTCAGACGGTTATTGTAGTTGTTTTTTCCATAACGGTTCTAGATATGGTCATGGTCGGGTCAATTTGGAATGTGATCCTAGTTAATTTACTACTAGCTCTTGTGGCATTATCATTAGGAACATTACTGTCGACCTTTGCTGCATCGGAATTTCAGATGATTCAATTTATCCCAATTGCTGTCATACCACAGGTGTTTTTTGCGGGAATATTTCCAATGGAGGGAATGGCAGATTGGCTACAGGCCTTTGGAAAAGTAATGCCTATGTATTATGCGGCAGACGCTCTAAAGGGAATCATGTATAAGGGGTTAAGTATTGCTTCAATCGGAGGGGACATCCTAGCATTAGTATTATTTGCAATGGTATTTATTGTGCTGAACGTTTTTGCACTAAAAAAATATCGAGCATTATAATTTAGCCAAAACCCTGAGGAGTATTTTTCTATTAAATTCTTACCCTTGTTTAAAAGAAAAGATTTTAATAGGTTTATCGTAATAGAATCTGGGTATTATAAGAAAAGCGCAAGCGCCTTGATTAGTCCCAAAAAGTTATACTTTCTAACCTATTAAAAAAGAAGCAGCTAAATTTCTGCCGCTTCTTGGAAGTCATCATTAAATTCTTTTAAAATAGCCACTAAGGTCGTAGCGATATCCAGAAAGCTTTCTGTTAAACCATTTTCCAGTTTCGTCATTTGAAAGCGCATAGATTCTTTATCAAAACGAACAATTCTTTGTCCATTAATATTTAAAGTAATATCAGATTCTTTATATTGTAAAAGGGTTTCCAGCATTTGTTTTAATTCAGTTTTTTTCATAAATAGCTGTCTCCCTTCCTACTTAATAAAGATACTTACTTAAGTACATCATATCAGCAATTTCCTTTTTCAGGAATAATACTAAAGAAGTAATTATCCGTATTAGATAGCACTATTTAAATGAGGTCACCCTTTTGGTGGCCTCATTTTTTATATAAATAAAGTTTTTATTTGAGGTAATTATTCCCATATTATAGAATGAGAGATACATAAATATTTATTAGGGGGATCTCCATGAAAAATTATGTATTAACAGCAGCGATTGTATTATTAAGCATTTCCATCGCTTATGCAGGATTTCAGATAGGAAAATCATCTAATGATGAAGGAAAGGGTAATCCTACAAATCTTGTTACAGACCAAGGATTATTAACATTAGAAGAAACGGCCAAATATTTAAGTATGTCTCCGGAAGAACTGAAAAAAATCATCATCATGGATGATTCTGAAAGAAAACAACTCTCAGTTCATGATACATACCGTTTTATACCCTACATTGAGGTACATGGAAACAAGTACTTTAATAAAACAGAATTAGGTGAATGGATAAAATATAATTCACAGGCTAGAACGGTGTATGAATAATGGTTTACGAAGTAATTTGCAAAAAAAATGGCTTGGGATTAGCTCCCAAGCCATTTGGTGTTTATCTATTTTTTCACTATCTTTGAAGGATTATTGATTTTATAAGCAACACTAACTTCCAGTCGCATTGCCTCATCTTCTACATCCTTACCTTTTGGAAGACTCTTTTTAACGATTTTTCCATCAAACTCTAAAGTATCTCCTACAGCGAGTTCAAATTTCTTCAACGTTTTACTATGCGCACACCAAGCAAGTCCAACTTCTGTTGGTTCTTCCTGTTCGATCATGACGTTTTCAAGTACAACTACTTCATCATTTTCTTCATTAAAATGATTCCAGCTTAAGGCAAATTGTTTAACCGTTGCTGTAAAATGTACTTTATCCTCGGGTAATACTAATTTTGCTGGCTTTTCTTTTTTCGTTTTCGTTTCCTTCTTAGAAGGGGATGTCACAGCCACAGCACTCTGCTTTTCTTCAGATTTTTGTCCAGAAACTATACTTTCTTCAGCTATTGGCTCTGTTTGCTCTTTTTTAGTCTGAGCTTTAGGCTTCGACGTCTCAGTACTCTCTTCAGTTGAATCTGTTTCATCTACAGTCTTTAATTCCTTACCAAAGCTGGATGACTGCATTTCCTTTAAGTAGGCAGGATGGATACAAGACACATTTCCATCTTGAAACTCGATAACGATGGTATTATATTCTCCGGTTTGTCCAAAGATTTCATATCCTTTTATGGTCACTAGTCGCTGATGTGTTTTCTCTTTATACCAAAATTCTTTTTTTACATCCTTTGTGGAACTTAGTCCCCATTCCCTAACCTTTTCGGCATAATGCGCTTCGTCTTGAAATGTTTCGTATTCACCCTTTGGAGGGAAGTAATTGGTTTTATTGGAATCTTCAATGTGAGGCAATAATACTGCCATGTGGCCACATCCTTTCAATGTCCATTTTACAGTCTGTGTACGGAGAAAAAAAGAGGGATGGACTCTGGAGAGGAAAAAGTTTCAAGAAAAAGACTCCTAGCCCCACATAAGGACTTAGGAGTGTACCATTCCTTAAACACTTTCTATATTACCGAAGGAACCGAAGAACTCATAGCGAATATTTTCCTCACTAACGCCCCATTCTTTTAAAGCACTATTAACAGCTTTCATAAAAGGTGTAGGACCACAGAAATAGAACTGGCCTTCATTGGATGGAAGGACACTTTGCAGCCACTCTAACGTAATGTATCCTTCTTTATCAAATTGGTTATTTTTTCTGTCTTCATCAGTTGGACTATCATAAATCGTAAACGCCTTAACATTTTCACTTTTAGATGCCACTTCTTGAACGTGTTCTTTAAAGGCATGAACCTTACTATTTTGGGCGGCATGAATCCAATAAACCTTTCGATTCGGCTGTTCATGGACGAGCGTGTTTAACATACTCATCATAGGGGTAAGACCCACTCCGCCACTAATCAAAATTACCGGTGTGTCACTTTCCATATCTAAATAAAAATCTCCAGCCGGGGCTGAAATTGGAAGCGTGTCTCCCTCATTAAATAGTTGATGCAAATCTGTTGAAACCACACCTGGAGGAGCACCATCCACAGGAGCATCTTCCCGTTTTACACTAATCCTAAAATAATCTGTACCAGGTCGATCTGATAAGCTGTATTGACGCTGGTGAATATATTTTTCCTCAGGAATATCGATATGGAGAGTGATATATTGCCCCGGTATAAACCTTGGTAACTCTGCACCATCCTTTGGTTTTAAGTAAAAGGATGTAATGACTTCGCTTTCCTCAATTTTATTGGAAATCTTAAAGTCTTTAAAGCCTGCCCATCCTCCAGGCTGATTCTCTGCGGTTTTGTATAGTTCATTTTCCATACGAATAAAGACATCTGCAATAACCTCGTAGGCATCTGCCCATGCATCAATAACTTCTTCGGTTGCGGCATCACCTAAAATTTCTTTAATCGCCCGTAATAAATTTTCACCGACAATGGGATATTGCTCAGGTTTAATTTGCATACTTCTATGTTTTTGCCCTATTCGTTCTAGTGCAGGCATGATATTACTCATATCTTCAATGTTTGCGGCAGCGGCATAGACAGCATCAGCTAGAGCCTTTGGTTGATGTCCCGTTTTTTGATGTGTCATATTAAAGACATTTTGTAATTCTGGATGACTCTCAAATAGGCGTTGATAAAATCTTCTTGTAATGGCTTCACCATGTTGCTGTACTGCAGGTAACGTAGCTTTGACGATTTCAAGTTTTTTGGGATCTAGTTTTTTTACAGTTTGAAGTACATCCTGCCATACGTAATTTTCGCTCAAGTTCATTTCCTCCATGGTTAGAAAAATTTCACAAAAGATAACATTCCCTTAATTCAGGAGGAAAATGCAACTTCAAAAAAAGTACAAAATAAAAACCAACTGAAAAAATCAGTCGGTTTCCTTTATTCTCTCTTCATAATCTTTTTGAAACCAAAGGGGATCATCATTTTCGACTTCACCATTATAGTTAATCAAAATCTCTTCGCCCGCTTTAATATCCGTGTAAGCATAAAAATCAAATGTGTGATTATCAAAATTGATATCATAAGTAGCATTTGGTGTGTAAGAATGGTTAAACAACATTCCATATCCTAAAAGGATACAAGAATGATTGATTCCATATTCAAACGCATAATCAGCTAACATTGTTTTTTCAATATGTTCATGCTCCTCATTTGGGTACGGCAGAACGGGTGCTTCATGTAAGAGCTCGCCTTTTTTTATATCTCGGGTAGCAAATACCCCTCTATTAAGTTCCCCATCGCTTAGGGTGGAAGTTTTTACTTCAATCATAGTTCAATCACCTACTATTCTTTTCTATATTTATTAAGATTGACAGTTAACCGAAAGAAATGCAAATGTTTTTTCTTCATTATTCCCGTTTAACGAATGAATATAGGAAAAAAATTAGAAAAATGGGAGCTCACTAATGTTATACTACCTCTTAAAGAGGGGATTCAAATGAAAGACAAAAAAGTGAAATTAAATGAAACTGATTTATATAAACCGATACGTAATTATTTTACCAAACAGGGCTTTAATGTTTATGGGGAAGTTCAGCACTGTGATATGGCTGTCATTAAAGATAATGAATTAATCCTCATAGAACTAAAACTAAATTTAACAGTCGATTTACTCATTCAAGCTACAAAACGCCAACGCTTAACGGACCTTGTTTATGTTGCTATTCCGAAGCCAAAGTACAGTCTAAGGTCGAAAAAGTGGAGAGATATCCTTCATCTTATGAGAAGGTTAGAATTAGGACTAATCATCGTCCAATTTTTAAAAAGCAGTACGAAAATGGACGTGGTTGTTTCTCCGGCCCCTTTTGATGGTACTAAAAGTAGGCAGTTAAACAAAAAGAAAAGGGTACAGCTATTAAAAGAAATAGAAGGACGCAATGGGGATTATAATGTAGGTGGAAGCAATAAAACAAAAATTATGACTGCCTATAAGGAAAGCTGTATTCACATTGCAACGCTGCTTGCCCGTCATGGTCCCCTGTCACCGAAATTATTGCGTCAAAGAGGAACCGGTGAAAAAACCTTGTCCATCCTAAATAAAAACTACTATGGCTGGTATGATAAAATTCAACGTGGCCTTTATTCGATAAGTGAAAAAGGTAAAAAAGAGCTATTAGAGTATCCAGAACAAGTCCAATATTTTATCGAACATGATCCTGAGTAACGATACCCCAATTAGGAGTATCGTTTTTCTTTTTATAATAGCTATGTTATCACTGAATGTTGATTTCAATGTGTAAAAAAAATAAACGGAAAAATTCCGTTTATTTTGGGAAATACCCATATTTCCTTAAAAATAGGGGAGTTTTTCCGGTTATCCTATCCAATACTTTGGGTTTCTGTCGTATTTAGAGCCGTTAATCGGAATTTCTCCGCTTTTATCTGCTTCTTTAGCTTCCTCTATATACAATAGTCGGAATTTATCCGTCTATTAATTCTCTTACCTACACGAAAATCAACAATGAATAATAACAGATCTTTGATAATAAAAATTTTATTCCTGCTCTAACTTTTTAAACTTTGTAATAATCCCCCAACAAATAATCCCAAGCAGCCAATAAACAGGGAACGAATAGACATGTTTCCAACTATACCCATGGTAAATATCGAGCCATTCCATGATCACCTCTGCAACAAAAGCCAAAAGAAAAGAAAGAATTCCTGTCATGATGAAGTATTTCTTAAATTTTTCACCCCATTTTTGATAAACCAACATGAATGGAATAATCACACAACCAACATCGTAAGGGTAAACTTGCGGATATAAATAAGGTGACAGGCGAACTGGATACGACCAAATCATTGCATTACTACCAATTGTATCGAGAATAATAGCAGCTACTCCATAAAAAAGTCCAAATGCAGTAATTTCAATAACTCTCTTTTTATCTAAAAACTTCCACCAAATAAATGGAGGGGCAATCGATAAAAAAATTAACAACCACCATCGTGCTGTTAAAAAATTTTGTTGGTACCAGTAGGATTTAAGCAATTTATAAAAAACTTTTTCTGCCTTTATTACCTCATCGTAAGATATATTTCCTAAGGTAGTGGTGTTATAAAAAAATAGAATGAAGTCTTGAGCCAAATGAAACATAAGAGTCACATCCTTAGACATATTATGTCCTTTTTTTGAAATATTTCATTCAGCCTTCCATATTTAGAAAAAGTTTGTTGTACCTTGGAAAAGGTACTGTTAAACTTTAAGTAGTCGTTTGGATAGGGGAGATATCTTTTGAATTTTAGTTTAGTCATATCTTTTTGTGCAAACGCTTGCGTAATTTTTAAAACGTAATAAAAAGTAGGTGCTACTTTTAAAGGTGGGTGAAATACCTCATTTTTTATAAAAAGGGGAGTATGAAGATTTGAAACACAGTATGAATAAATTTGTCATTTTGATTATTTTATTCCTCATGGTGATTACAACAGGGTGTAAAACAGACGAACCCGCTAAAAAAGAAAATAAAGATAAGGTTGCTGTTTCCTCAGTACCAGAAGGATATATAAGGGTTCATTATCATCGGAATCAAGCGGATTACGATGGGTGGGGATTACACCTTTGGAATCAGAATGAGAGTAAAAAAGCTATCGATTTGGCTGTAGATTGGAACCGTCCTGTTTTGTTTGATCAAGAATCAAAATGGGGCAAGTATGTGGATATTAAAGTCATTGATATAAAAAATGGATTAAATTTTATTCCTCATAAAGGAGATACGAAGGATATGGATAAAGATAGAGTATTCCCGATTACAGGAGAACGAGAATTTTGGTTGGTAGAAGGTAATGAAGAAGTTTATGTGAGTGAGCCTTCCTTCGAAGCTGGTTTAAAATCGGCTCAAGTGATGACTAAAAATACAGTGAAAGCTAAGTTAAGTGTCAGCTTGGATTCGATTAAAAAGGATGATATCGAAATTCTAAATGATAAAGATGAAAAAATAGATATCAGTGATGTGAAGATAGAGCAGATGAATCTTATTATTACTACTTCTAAGGAACTTGATTTAAATCACTCTTACCTAGTTAAATATAAAGGAAATAAGACTTGGGCTAGAGTATCTTGGAAGCTTTTGGATCAAGAATTTGCTTATGATGGTGATGATTTAGGGGCTACTTTACATCAAGATGGGACAGCTACCTTAAAACTATGGTCACCGCCAGCAACGAATGTCTCCGTTGTGTTATATGATAAAAATAAGCAGGAAAAAGTCGTTAAAGAAGATATCTCCATGACGAAGGGAAATAACGGAGTTTGGGAAGTCACTTTAAATGAAACAAATACAGGCTTAGACCAATTAAGAGGTTACTATTATCAATATAAGGTAAATGTGTATGGTCAAACAAATCTTGCACTAGATCCATATGCGAAATCGATCGCAGGATTTAACGATAAAGGCAGTGACCCTGTTGGAAAAGCAACCATTGTTGAACCTTCCATGCTTGGTCCTAAGCTTCAGTATGCTAATATTGATGGATTCAAAAAAAGAGAAGACTCAATTATTTATGAGGTTCATGTCAGAGACTTTACGTCTGATCCAAGCATAGAGCCAGAATTAAATGCCCAGTTTGGAACGTACAAGGCTTTCATTGATAAGCTTGATTATATTGCTAATTTAGGTGTAACCCATGTCCAGCTGTTACCAATCATGAGTTACTACAATGGAAATCAGTTTGAAAATCATAAACGAGAAATGAACTATTCTTCGCAAGGAAATAACTATAACTGGGGATATGACCCGCATGGCTATTTTTCACCAACAGGAATGTATTCAGAGGATCCAGCTAATTCTGAGTTAAAAATTGAAGAATTAAAGGAACTGATTGCCGAAATTCATAAAAGGGGCATGGGTGTTGTCCTTGATGTCGTATACAACCATAATCCAAGAGCAGAGATTTTTGAGGATCTTGTCCCTAGCTATTATCATTTTATGGACATTGATGGAAATCCGAAAGAGAGCTATGGTGGCGGTAAGTTTGGAACCACTCATAAAATGTCACGAAAACTATTAGTAGATTCTATTAAATACTGGACGGACGAATATAAGGTGGATGGCTTCCGGTTTGACTTAATGGGAGACCATGATGCGGATACTATTCAGCTAGCTTATGATGAAGCCAAAAAGATCAATCCTAATGTTGTTATGATTGGTGAAGGTTGGAGACTGTATGATGGTGATGACGGTGAGGAGAGCGTAATGGCTGCGGACCAAGGTTGGATGGCCTTTACTGACAGTGCTGCTTCATTCTCCGACGATATCCGAAATGAATTAAAATCCGGGCATGGTATTGAAGGTCAGCCGAGATTTATCACAAATGGGGCACGAAGTATCCAAAAAATCTTAAACAATATTAAGGCACAACCAGGAAACTTCACTGCGGATGATCCAGGCGATGTCGTTCAATATATTGAAGCGCATGATGATTTAACTCTTCATGACATCATTGCGCTTTCGATTAAAAAGGATCCCGCAAAACATGAGGACGAAATTCAAAAACGAATTCGCCTTGGTAACACCATTCTTTTAACAAGCCAAGGTACGTCCTTTATCCATGCTGGTCAAGAATATGGTCGTACTAAGCAATGGTTGGCTGAGGGACAACCAGAAAGTGACTTTACTTATATGGTGGATGAAAACGGGAATCCATTTGAACAACCTTACTTTATCCGTAACTCATTTGATTCTACTGATGCCATCAATATGTTTGACTGGAATAAGGTAACGAAACCAGGAATTCATAAACAAACGATGGAATATACAAAAGGTCTTATCAACATTAGAAGATCAACGGACGCATTCAGATTACCAACGAAGGAACTTGTCGATTCTAATGTCACATTAATGGAAGCTCCGGAAATAAAGTCAATGGACGTTTTAATTGGCTATAAAAATGTATCATCTAATGGTAAAGATGCTTATTATGTATTTGTGAATGGTGATACGAAGGCGCGTAAACTAACTTTAGGGGTAGACCTCACAAGTGGTAAAGTGCTGGCAGATAGTGACGAAGCTAGTGTAAATGGAGTAACTAAAAAATCAGGATTTACACTAACAAAAACAAGCATCACCATTGAACCATTAACAAGTGTGATAATTAAAATGAATAACTAATAGTATCGGATGACCGTCGTGATGTGGCGGTCATTTTTTTTTGGACATGAATGGTGGGGTAATTGCATAAGAATGTGACAGAATGGTGTCAAAGTCGGAAACATTTGTGAAAAACTCGGATAAGTACGAAAGAAAGTCGGATAACTACTTAAGAAAGTCGGATAACCCTGTGACAAAGTCGGAAACATCCCAAATTTTAAACAAAAAACAAATATCCAAGCTTAGTAACAACTGCCTTCAGACAAAAATAGACCACCATGATATGATTATTTTGATTATTATTTATGGGGAGAACCACATTTATGGAAAAATTAGAACTTAAAAACTCTCAGCCTCCAATAGACCCTTCCATTTTTAAATGGAAGCACTTTATATTTGCTGTCCTTGTATATGGATTGCTCATGTTTGCTTCTATTATTCCATTAGTCATATTTGATGAAGTAACAGGAACAAGATTTAGTGACAAAATTTTAAATGGACCCTATCAGGGATTATTTCTAGATGCAATTATTGTTCTCCTTGTCATATTAATGATACGACCATTTAGGCTACAGGTTTTTAGAAAAACAACTTGGCAGCTTGCTGTGTTTAAACAACGTAAAACCTATATAGTGATACTTGGTGTTCTTGTCACAAACTTTGTTTTTCAACAAATTGTTAATGGAATTTATCAACTTGAATCGAATGACAAGCAATTAAAAAGCTTAAATTTAGATCCAAATGATCATTATAGTTGGATAACCTTATTTTTGATTTTCCTAGCTATTGCCATTCTCACCCCAGTAAAAGAAGAAATACTATACCGCTTATTACCAAAGCTTTTGTTGGGGAAATATCATGTTCTCATTCTGATTAGCCTTTCGACTGTTGTTTTTGCAGCAGGTCATACAGGCGCGTATATCTCAGCCGGCTTCATGGGTCTCTTATTTATGCTAAGTTATCTATATACAAGATCGCTGTGGGTTTCGATTACCATTCATATCATTTGGAATTTTTACAGCTATTGTATGTTATTTCTACTTTAAAACTGTTTTTCTTTGAAAAGCAGTTTTTTTCTATTTAGTATACTTTAAGTGAATATGTTAAAATTAGGAAATTAAGAGAATCATTGAATCGGAGGCAACTATCATGCAAACTTTGTTTCAATATAATTGGATGGTTAGGGAAGAGTGGTTACAGTGGTGTGAGGATGTGAAGGAAGAAGAGTTATTAGTAAATCGCACTGGAGGAGTAGGGGGAATCCTACATACCCTCTTCCACATTATCGATGTGGAGTGGAGCTGGATTCGTATTATTCAAGGGAAAACTGATTTTCAAGAGAATTTTGAAGAGTATCGCAGCATAGACAGAATAAGAGAACTCAATAATCGTTTTCATATCGAAGTGGAAGAATTTGTGCTGAGCTGGAACGAGAATATGGAAAATCGATTATTAGAAGATCACGATTCTGATGGGAAAATAGAAATTTTTACATGGGGAGAAGTAATGAGACATATGATTGCCCACGAAATACATCACATGGGTCAACTATCTGTTTGGGCAAGGGAAATTGGTAAGAAGCCAGTTTCTGCAAATCTGATTGGTCGAGGCTTGGTTACTACGAAAAAATAGATCCATTTTTTCATAGAGTACTTGACAGAATATTTCAAAGTTTTATAAGATAAGTAAAAGTTTTCCATATAAAACACTGAGATTAGGAATAGTAAGGAATTCGTATTGTGAAGAGAGCTGTCGGTTGGTGAAAGACAGTCAATACCATTCCCGAACTCGCCTAGGAGTGGTTAGGCTGAAAAAAGTAGGTCTAAACGGTTTACTCCCGTAATCGAGTCTTGAGAAAGTTTGTGGTTTACAAACTAAGAAGAGTGGTACCACGTTAGCATAGCCTATCGTCTCTTTATGAGATGATAGGCTTTTTATTTTTTCGGGGAGGGACAAGAATCATGAGTGAAAATTGCTTTATTTGTGACAAGCATAACGGGAAAATCCAAACAGCAGGCAGCATTGTTTATGAGGACGAATTTGTCTATGTTGGACATATTGACCGAAATGGACAGCCCAATTATTTAGGTCATATGATGATTGACTTAAAAAGACATGTTCCAACGCTAGCAGAAATGAACCCAGACGAGGCAAAAGCATTCGGAATGATTATGGCAAGAATCAGTAAAGCCTTAAAAGAGACAGAAAAAGCGGAGCATGTATATGCAGTTGTTTCAGGAAATGCTGTTCCTCATCTTCATATGCATGTTATTGCTCGCTATCCTCATACACCTGAAGAATATTGGGCACCTTTTGCTGTTTATGATGCACCTAATGCTCCTATGGGTAACAATCAAAAGGTAATAGAATTGTGTAATAGATTGAAAGCTTACTTAGAGATGAATCATTATGAATAAAATAAAAGAGTATTACTGGGTAGGGAGTCAAGAGAATTATGTAGATGAACTAGATATACATCCGATTGGTCAGATCGTGTTGGGACGCTTCGGCGGAAACTCAGCTCAAGGGCAGTATAAAAATGAAGATGGATGTTTGATTTGGGTCAATGAGGAGCAGGATTGGGAATTTGTCATCCTGTTAGATGCTCACCATACGGCTGAAAGTGCTGAATTAGTTATCCATACTTTTCAAAATCATAAAAAGGAAATCCAAAATTGTTTGGATCTACCTATCAATGAAGCCTTCAACCGTTTAAATGAACAACTTTTAGCCACTTTCCAAAGTGAATCATTTAAAGAGGCATGTCAAAAGGTTCAAGGAGAAACAGCTTGCTTATGCGTAGCAAGAAAAGGTAAGTTTCTTTGGTGGTTATCAATAGGAGATTGTATTCTATATTTGTTTCATCCGGAATTATCTGCCTTAAACGAATACCAGCAAAATCAAAGAAGTTTTTATCAATGGGTAGGACAGGTGAATACATTTGATTTGCCTGTTCCTTGTTACAGTACTGGAAGAAAAGAACTTAGAAAAGGAAAGAATCAACTATTTCTTACAACAGATGGTCTTACAGAATGCCCGAATACTTTTTTTACAGACCCTAAAGAAATCCATAAGCCATTTGCAAACTTTTCAAATGAAGAAAGTGTCAAAATGCTGTTAGAGGAAATTAGAGATAAAAATGTGAGAGACAGCACCACTATTCTTTCCTGGTTTGTACATATAAAGGAAGAAGCTAGTTTACCGAGCGATATGAAATAAGTTATGATGCAATTAAATCGTCCATTTAGGCGATTTTTTTGTTTTGAAAGGCTCTTTTCTGAAACTTTGTTGCTTTTTCTAACTAATAAATAGCATTTCACTATATAGGGTGTTGAAACTCATAGGAAATGAAGAAAAGAGCTGAGCGCAAATTAAGAGACCCTGTAAAAATCCGGCTTTAGGGATTTTTACGAAAACTACAAACTATACGAAAACAGCCTTTTGTAAAATTTTTTCATTGTGATGGAACTTTTCATAGACTTAAAAACTCTAATTGATACATAAAGCAGCAAAGGGAAAGGAGCGGAGACGATTGTGATTGTATCTTTATCGGATTCAAGGATGTTAAAGAAGATAAAAAAACAAGATATGAATGCCATAATCCATTGGTTTGATACACGGAAATCAAAGTTTTATAAAATCGGATGGGCCTATTTAAAAAGTCACCATGATGTCGAGGATGTTTTTCATAATACGATTATCAAAGTTCATGAAAAAATCCATCAGCTTAAGGAAGAGCAATATTTTGATACATGGGTAACCTCTATTTTTATAAACGAGTGTCGAAACCTTTATCGAAAAAATAAGCAAAGAGAAATGGAGGGGCCCGTTGTTACGGAAGATATGAGTCAGCATGAGACCAAGGTAGAGGTGCTAGACGGACTAGCTCAGCTGGATGAAAAATATAAAGAAATTATCATTTTAAAGTACATGAAGGGTTTCTCACAGGATGAAATTGCCGAGATTTTAAAGGTACCAGTAGGGACAATAAAATCCAGATTATATAGGGGACTTATTTTGCTAAGAAAAGTAATCGAGGGTGGTGAAGGTAATGAACTGTAATGCTATTCAAGAAAGCTTAGTAGATTTATTGGAAGGAAATCTAAGTGAAAAAAATAGACAAGAAGTAGAAAAGCACCTTCAACAATGCGGAAGTTGCCAAGAGGATTGGAGAAAAATTCAGGAAGTGATCTCCATTCTCTACCATGAAAACGAATCGATTGAAGTGCCAGATCAATTTATGAAAAATGTGAAACACAAAGTAGAGAGTACCCAGAAGAAAAATAAAAAGTTATTCAAAAAGCAGGCTACGATGGGCTTAGTTGCGGGATTGTTGCTAACCTTTTTTGTCGGCACGGCGTTTGCTACCAATGGTTTTACATCGGTAATGGATTGGTGGCAAGATTTAAGTCACAAAGAAAATGAAAAAATCGAGAAGAATGTTCAACATGGTTTAACAGAAAATCTAAACTTAGTATCAGAAAGCAATGGAGTCAAGGTAAAGGTTACTAATGTCGTTGCAGATGATATCCAAACTCTTATTTACTATGAAATCGAGGACACATTGAATGAAAATAACTATATGATTAACTTCAACGATGACTTTGAAATAGTGAACCAAGCTCAAATTTGGAAAGATAGTGAAGAGTCACCTATAAGAAGTCATTTCAAACTATATTCTGATTCTGAAAATGTGTTTAGAGGTAGATTAGCCTTAGCACCATTGTCAGTAGCAAAAGGAAGTATTCAGTTGGAGTTAAAGAAACTTGAAAAAGTAGCAAATTCTTCAACAAATAATGAGTTTTACAAAAGTATACCTACTGGCCAAAATGAATTTATAGATGGAGAGTGGAGTTTCACTATTCCAGTAAAGAAACATGATGTGATTGTTCATGAATTGAATATAGAAACGCAAGTGGAAGGAAATCCGGTCGTAATTGAGAAGTTAACCATTGCGCCAACTGTAACCATGTTGTCCTATAGGTATAAAAGTGGTGATCCTATGAAAAAGCTTAACTATATTCAAATTTCTAGTTTGGAAGCGAATATTAAGGATTATGTAAATGATCGACTAGGTATACAAACTGGCTATACCGGAGTAGGCAGCGGTAAAAATGGTTGGATTTCAACCGAAGCTATGTTTGATTCACTTTACCTAGAACAACCAAAGGAAATTCAGATTCAATTTGGTTCGGTTGGTTATACCATAGAGGATCATCAACAATACAAAGTCGACATGACAAAAAAGTTTCCGCAAACATTTGAATATCTAGGTAATGAGATTTCCATTGAAGAAATTAAAATCGGACATCCGACACAAATCTTGCTGAAAGAAGCGTTATCATCAAAACGAAATTATGAAGTACTAAATGTAAAATTTTATAATAAAGACGGCCATGGTTCAGGTGGATCAAGCATCAATGGGTTTTATGTTGATAAAGACGGTTCCACTTATAAATATGAAGATTATTTCTACCGCTTAAACAGTATTAACCAGCCAAGATTCTTTTCATCTGAACACCATATTGAAATGGTAAGTGAAGATAAGGAAGATATATTTATTCCTGTACAATTTGATATTGAAGGATATACAAAAACATCTTTTTCAGACAAAAAAGTAAAAATTTCATTAGATTAATAGTTTTTAGTTTAAATCGAGGTAGAACTTAGTTCTATCTCGATTTGTTTTGTATGTAGCCGATTTTAAAAATCCTTAAGAGTCAAATAAATACAGGTATAAATTGTAAATGTATTTAAAAATTATAACAATTGTCAACAGATTGTTATAGGATTTTTTTCTAAACTTGAACAATTTATGACATCTGAATTTTATAGATATAACAATGTAAACACTGTGCTATAGTTTAAATGCTTGTTACATCTGAACTAGTAATGGATAAGAAATATAGTAGAAAAGTCATTTGTTTTGATGTTTTTTAAAAATATTGATGTCTTTAAAATTTCGTATCAATCATTAAGATTCTTGCTGAAGTGTGATATTGCCTCACATCAATTTCAGACCATCCTAGACTTGACTTAAACAAAAATATCTCTTTTAAAGTGAAAGTGGTGACTATACATTGGCATTTAATTCTCTTCTTTCTAGTAATTTAGAACAAGCTTTAGATGCTTCATCTATCATTGCTGTTACTGATCGAACTGGAAAGATTACATATGTAAATGATAGATTTTGTGAATTTTCTAAATACTCAAAGGAAGAATTGGTTGGGCAAGATCATCGAATAATTAATTCAGGATATCACTCCAGCCATTTTTTTAGACAAATGTGGAAAACCATCTGCAGTGGACAGGTGTGGAAAGGCGAAGTAAAAAACAAAGCAAAAGACGGTTCCAACTATTGGGTAGATACTGTCATTGTCCCTTTTCTTGATAAAAATTCTAGACCTTATCAATTTGTGTCTATTAGAAATGACATTACTCGGAAGAAACTTATGGAGGAAGAATTAAATCAAAGTGCAGAACGGATCCATGCGATGATTCAACATGCAAATGAAGGGGTTGCCATCATCGATTCTAATTTTAATGTTTGTTATATGAGTCCAACATATAAGAAAATAACCCAAAAGGACGAACGTGAAGTATTAAATCAAAGCGTGGTGCAATTGATACATAGAGAGGATTGCTCCTATTTTTATCAACAGTATGATCAAGCATTGATGCATCCACAAGTGCCTGTCCGTTTCCAAATACGAGCACGTCATGTTAACGGATTATATTATGTTCATGAATTAATTTTGACCAATTTTTACGATCACCCAGGAATTAATGGGATGGTAATAAACTTTAGAGACTTAACAGAAGAAAAAAAAATCAAGCAACAGTTACAAGTTAAAGAGTTTTATGACCCTTTGACTAATTTGCCTAATCGATTGTTTTTCAAATCAAGACTAAAAACCATGGTGGAGAATCGGAATAATTGGGTATTAGCTATATTTAATATCGATGATTTTCAACACATCAATGACATATTTGGACATGAGGTAGGGGACCAACTTCTACAGTTAATTTCAAATCGAATAACTACTAATCTTAAGAAAGATAGCTTTCTTGCTCGGATAGCAGGTGATGAATTCGCCTTAATTGTACCAGGTGATAGACATTTCTGTAAAACTGTTGGCGAGAAAATGATGGACATGTTTAAAAAGCCTTTTATTGTTAATGAAAATGATATCTATATGACGATTAGTTTGGGACTTTGTCATTTTCCAATTGATGCAGCGGAAAAGAAGACTTTACTTACCTATACAACAAGTTCAATGAAGTTTGCAAAGGAAAAAGGGAAAAATCAATATAAGATTTTTGATACATCTCTAGCTATTCTGAATTATCGCGCGTTTTTAATTAAGAATGACATAAGAAATGCCGTTCGAAACCATCAGTTAGAAGTCTATTTTCAACCTAGAGTTGATGCGGTGACAGATAAGATTGTTTCATTTGAGTCATTGATTAGATGGAATCATCCTGAATTAGGAATTATAAGTCCTAATGAGTTTATTTGTGTAGCAGAACAAAACGGGTTAATGATTTCAATAGGCCAGTGGGTTTTTGAAGAATCTTGTAGAAAGTTAAAAATTATAAATGAAAAGTTTCATAGTTCATATAAGGTATCAATTAATTTTTCAGTTCAGCAATTACTGAGTGTAAATTCTGTGAATGAATACATAGAAATGATTGAGAACATGGGAATCCCATCTTCCTTTATTGAAATTGAAATTACTGAATCAGTATTTATCCATAATAAAGAGCGGGTTAACAGAGTTATTAATCGATTTCGTGAATATGGTTTTAGCATTAGCTTAGATGATTTTGGAACCGGATATTCCTCTCTTAACTATCTTCAAGAATTTCGAACGGACGTATTAAAGATAGACCGTAGCTTTGTAAATAAGATAACGGGGGATAAAGAAGGAAAAAGTATTGTAGCAATGATTATTAAGCTTGCCCATGAACTTGGCATGAGGGTAGTCGGAGAGGGCGTTGAAACTCCTAAGCAATATACAATATTAAAACAGATGGGTTGCGATGAAGTACAAGGCTACCTTTATACGAAACCATTGCCTTTTAAAGAACTTTTAATTTACTTATCACCATTGACCGATAATAAAGAAACTAAGGAGAATTCACCATTATGAAAGTAGTTTTTGGTCCCGCTGTAAAGCTATTGAATCAATTATCATTTTTTAAAAAATTTATGGTACTCTTTCTCATTATCCTTTTAACTGTGTCAGTATTATCCATGAACATGGTAATTAAAACTCAAAATGAAATATCTTTTGCTGAAAAAGAACGCACAGGCGTTAAGGTCTTACAGGAAATTTTTCCACTTATAAAATTAGCACAACAGCATCGTGGCCTGACCGTAAATGTGCTGAGTGGTGATCGTGAAGCTGAATCCAAATTAAATGAAGTTAAGTTGAAAATTCAGGATCAGTTAATCGTATTAGAAAAGCATGTTAAGCAGGAAGAAAATATACCTAAGGTGTCTAATGGAATAAAAAATATTCAGGCCAAATGGAACGAAGTGGATAGAGAGAGCATTCATCTATCCATTCCCGATAGCATTAATATCCATAACGAATTAATAAATCTATTGTTTCAAATTTTAATTAATAATTCTGATGAAACAAACCTTTCATTAGATCCAAATTTGGTAAACAATCACCTGAACAATTTGTTAGTAAATAATCTACCCCAAATCACAGAATATATGGGGAAATCAAGAGCAACAGGCGTTGGAATTGCGACGAGACAAACAATGACGCAAGAGGAACGAATTCAACTTATTTACCTAATGAAAATGATGGATGAATATATTACTACTACCAATCGAAACTATCAGACAATCATTGAACTAGATCCAAATTTCAAAAAAACAATAGGACAAGAATTTACAAGTTCTATTGACAATGCAAGAGAAATAGTTGAAATCATTGATAAAGAATTGTTATCAGCAAAGAAAATTACAATTGAGCCTGGTCTATATTTTGAAAAAACGACTGATACAATAAATTCAATATTTAGCCTACTTGAAATCCAATCAAGACAACTTGACGGATTACTACTCTCAGATATACAAAAAATGAAATCAGGGCAGAAAGTAGTTATTGGTTCTGTAACAGGGGGGATACTTCTTCTAGTTTATCTGGTGTTGGGATTTTATTTTGGAATTAAGAATCAAGTTTTAAACATAGAGAAGTTCACAGAGTATGTGGCAGCTGGAGATTTGTCGGGGAAAATCTCAGTTTATTCACGTGATGAATTTGCTACAATAAGTGAGTCATTAAATAGAATGGTATCATCGTTTAGCGAAGTAATTCTCAATAGCCAAAATGTGTCTCAAGAAGTAGCGGCAGCAAGCCAAGAACTTCTTGCTATTACGGAAGAAACGACCCAAGCAACCAATACCATTAGTTCTTCTATTGAAGAGGTTGCATCCTTTATAGAGAAGCAATCTATTCAAGCAAATAGTGATGTGGATTTAGTAACAAAATTATCTGAACAACTATCGTTTATTACAGAAAGGTCCCAAAAGGTATCGCTGTTTACATTGAAAACCACAGAAGAGGCAGAATTAGGGAATGAGAATATAAAAGAAGCTATAAATCAAATGAAAACGATAGAACAGGCTGTAAATGAAACGTTAAAGGTAATACAAAAATTAGTCGAACGTTCAAAAGAAGTTGGCACAATTTTAGATGTTATTACATCTATTGCTGAGCAAACAAACCTTTTAAGTTTAAATGCAGCCATTGAAGCAGCACGTGCAGGGGAACATGGTAAGGGGTTTGCCGTAGTTGCTAACGAGGTAAGAAAGTTGGCTGATGAGTCCTCATCTTCAGCAGGGAAAATACGGAAGTTAATATTCGATATCCAACAAGATACTTTATTGACTGTTTCTTCAATGGAATCTGTCTCAAAAGAAACAAATGAGGGAATGCTTTTAATTCAAGTAGCTGGGGAATCATTTTCTAGTATAAATGGAAGAACAAATGATGTTGCAAATGAAATTAAAAACGTTGTTGTTTATACTGAAGAGATGTCTAAAAAAGCAGAAGAGTTAAATATTTCTATTTTGAGTTCTTCACAGCAAGTGAAAATAATAGACGAGAATACTCAAATGGTTGCTGCCTCAACAGAAGAACAATTAGCTTCCATGGAAGAAATTGCATCTTCTGTTAATGAACTTAATGTTAGAGCAGAAAACTTACAGAATATAATTGATACTTTCAAAATTGGATGAATTTTTTAAAGATAAGTTTAAAAGAGAAAATATTTGTTTGGTTTAGTCGGTTTTCATTTGGAATAGATTAGGGATTGCTTAGTCATTTTATTGAAAGTGGTTTATTAAAATAATATAAGATGGAATTTGGTTTTTAAATTTAAAGAGCTCACTGTGGGCTCTTTTTCTATGTGTAACTACCTTTGTCAAAATGCAACAATCATTTTAAAAAATACGCTATACTTAAGGTGAAAAAACAAAATTATATTAAATAGTCATAGTGAATATAATAATGAAGCAAAAAGAGAGGAGTGAGAATTTGCCTACAAAGCGTAGCCTAAAAGCAAAAGATTTGGAAATGTTAAAAAGAGAGATTCATTATCTTGAAGAAACGGAGAGAATCACAGCAGAACAATCAAAGGATATTCAAGATTTATATGAAGTAAAACCAGGTTTATCTTTTACTAAGACACTTCTATATGTTGGCTCGATTTTAATTGGTGCTGGAATCCTTAGCTTTATCGCCAGCAACTGGGGTGAAATCGGTAAACTAGCCAAATTTATTCTTATACTTGGATTGTATGTTGGAAGTATTTTTGCCGGTTTTAAGATGGAAACTCAGTACCCCAAAACGTCAAAAAGCTTTTATTATTTAGGAGTTTTCGTATTTGGAGCAGGCATTTTCCTCATAGGACAAATGTTTAACTTTGGAGGAGAATTTCAGGATGCCTTTTTATGGTGGTCATTAGGAATTTTACCACTTGCCTGGGTATTAAAAGATAAATGGATTTTAATGCTAGCCTCATTGTTTGTTCTTATCTATTTAAGTAACCAACTAGATTGGTTTTCTGGTACTATCCCATATTGGATCCTCCTATGGATAGGAGCTATCTATGTACTAAATGAGAAAATCGGTTTTTCAAAGGTGACAGGCTTTATTACAGGAATACAACTACTTGCTTTCATTGGAACACTATTAAACTTTTTCATAAGAGGCGATGATGAATGGATCTACCTATATGGACTAGTGTATTTAGTGTTAGGGCTAGCACTTGTTTTGGTTAGATCAAACATCCGAAATGTATATATTTCGCTAGGGCACCTAGTACACGGCGCAGCAGCCTTCCTATTATCCTTTGAGGATGTTTGGCCAAACGATTGGATTTATATTCCTTTTTCTCTATTATATGTGCTTTTTTTATTTTATCTGATCAAAAGAGGAAGCTTATTAAGTATCGTTATTTTATGCTTCATGATTTTCCGTTTTTATTTAGATATTTCTTTTGCGTTTTTACCAAAGTCGTTTGTTTTTATCATCGGAGGTCTACTATTACTCGGCTTCGGTTTTTATTTTGAAAAACAACGTAAAAAAGGGGGAACTGGTCATGACTAAACGAACGAAACATTTATGGTTAGCATGTGCACTGCCAGTTCTCATCTTACTAGCTATGGCTGTAACTCCGCTTTACACGCTATTAGTTGGTGATGAAATCCTTCTTCAAACTAAGCCGGTTGACCCATCAGATTTATTTCGTGGCGATTATATCACTCTCCGTTATGAAGCAGAGGAAGTGCCTCGTAATTTGTTGGAAAAGGATGTCTTAGCTGAGCTGGATAAAGGACATGGTGACGTTACCGTTTTTGTTGCCTTAGAAAAAAAGAATGGGGTTCATGTTCCTATTCACGTAACCTTGCAAAAACCTAAAAAGGGCATTTATCTTAAAGGGAAGCTTAGTTATGTTTGGTCGGATATCGGTCAAAAAGAAGTAGCGAATATCCGCTATAGTTTAGATAAATACTTTGTAGAAGATAACACAGGGCTTGAATGGGAAAATGCAGCTGCGAAGGGTGAAGTTTTAGCAAAAGTAAAAGTAAAAAATGGTTATGCATATTTGGTAGATATTAAGAAGAAATAGTTAAAAAATGGATGGTTCTTAGAAACCATCCATTTTTTACTTTAGCTTAATAATTTCATAACAAAAACTATATATCAATCTAATATTACGTTTACAATTATTTAGTTTAATAGTAAGAGTAGTAACCAACAAAAAACTGGAGGTTATCCTTACAATGAAAAACTCTAATAAAAAGACGTTAGCATTTGCCTTAGCACTTGGACTGATGATTCCCGCTGTTACTCCTGCCACAGCAGCATCTGTGAAGGATGTAAAAATTGATTCTGTTAAGTTTAATGGAATGAAGGCACCAACAACCGTAGAGCAAATGGTGAAAACCTATACGGATGCATCTGTAGAAGTGAAATATAGTAACGGCGACGTTAAGAAGTTTCCATTAACATATCATTATTTATTCAAATCAGAAGATAAAGTAGCAACGAATAAAGGGGAAAAGATTGCAGCTGGGATTCCAATTGATGTAAATGGAAATCCTATTGTCGATCCAAGCACTCCAGAAAAAACTTACTTTGTATCGGATGCACCAGATTCAAATAGTTTTTTAAATCCAATAAACGGTAATCTATATATGGTTACTCATTATGAATATGACACAATGGATGCAGCAGGGAATTCAACTTACGGCTTAGTACCAGCATCTATGTCTCTCACTAAATTTAATCAAGACAAAAATACAGGTGAGTTAACGGTTGCTGAAGTAAAGAAAATTGATTTTTCTGAAGTGAACGGGCTTTGGATCCCATGTAACGGTTCTGTTTCTCCTTGGAACACACATTTAGGTTCAGAAGAGTATGAGCCAGATGCACGTAGCTTTGAATTTGATCCAGAATCTTCCGCAGCAACTTGGACAAAAAGTTATGCCAAATTATATTTTGGTGATGAAAAGAAAGCAAACCCATATTTTTATGGATATGTTCCAGAGATTAAAGTAAATGCTGATGGTTCTACAAAAGTAGTCAAGCACTATAGCATGGGTCGAAAATCTCATGAATTATCGAAAGTTATGGCAGACAACCGTACAGTCTTCTTTGGAGATGATGGTACAAACACGATGATGTTTATGTATGTGGCAGACAAAGCTGCTGACCTATCTTCAGGGACGTTATATGCGGCTAAGTTTAATCAAACGGGTACAGAAAATGGCGGGTCTGGTGAACTTCAATGGATAAACCTTGGACATGCTACTGATACTGAAATTAAAAAAATCATTGATAAAGGAACAAAATTTAGCGACATCTTTGAAACTTCTGATCAGCCTACAGAAGGTTTTACAGCTATTAAGCAATACTCTTACGGAAAAACGGAGTATTTAAAGGTTAAAAAAGGTATGGAAAAAGCCGCTGCCTTTCTTGAATCACGTCGATATGCTGCCATCTTAGGAGCTACTTCCGAATTTAATAAAATGGAGGGTATGACGGTAAATAATAAAGATAAAAAAGTATATGTGGCGATGTCAGACGTAAGTAAATCAATGGAAAAGGATACAAAAGGTATAGACCCTGCTGACCATATTCAATTACCAAAAAGAAAATCAGGTGTAACTTTCCAAATTAACCTTTCTGGTGGCCAAAAAGATCATAAAGGGAACAGTATTCATAGTGCTTATGTTGCTTCTTCTATGAATGGATTGTTAGTAGGTGAGGATCTTGCTACTCCCGATGCTTATGGAAATACAGCTAACCCGGATAAGATTGCTAATCCAGATAATCTTAGCTTTTCAGAAGCAATGAGAACGTTGTTTATTGGTGAAGACAGTGGTATGCATACAAACAACTTTGTATGGGCGTACAATGTCGATACGAAGGAGTTATCACGTGTTTTATCCACTCCTACTGGAGCCGAATCAACTGGATTACAAATGGCAGATGATCGGAACGGTTTTGCTTACCTGATGAGTAATTTCCAACATCCTGGTGATGAGGTTGACGGGAAAGAAATAACGGCAGTAAACAAAGAAGAATTACTAAAAGCGGTAGATCGAGAAATAGGTATCAACAAAACGGGTGGAGTTGGTTATATTTCTGGATTACCATCCATGACTGTAATGCCTAAAGATGAACCAAAAAAGCCAGCTCCTGAAAAGAAAAAGTACTGGGATGGGGTTGAAGTAAAAGAAGGTCAGATTGGTAAAGTTATGTTAAAAGGTAAAATTACCTTATACAAACAAACGTCAAAAGGTCTTGAGAAGGTGCGAACCTTAAACTCAGGTAGCGGATACCGTGTTTATAGCATGGATACCAAAAGCAAGATCTACCATGTGGGGGCAAAACAAGTTATTAAATTTGATTCCAAAGTAACGTATTCTGCATTACCCACTAATTTAAAATAAATTAAAAAACTGGATGGTGCGTAGGCGCCATCCAGTTTTTATTGCCATAAGGCAGGTTTTGCAACCATGAACCAAAGCATGGTCATTAATAAGAACAGATAAATCCAAACGGTACGGGTTAATTTTTTAACCAGAAGCTCCTTATTTGGATTAGGTTCATTAAATTTTTTAAGAACAGGTGTAAATGCCCGAGCTAAGAAGAAAATGGATACAAACATGACAAAGAGTGTGGCAACGATCCAAGGGGTTTTCCATGACCAATATTCGCTTAATATGATTAAAAGAATCCCCGAGCCTACCAACACATGACCAGCATGTTTCACCATTCTTACCGTTAAACGAAAAATATCTATGTAGATGGTTTGGACTTTTCCTTCTGCTGTCTTTAGCTTTTTTACAATGGCAATTAAAACAAAGAAGGGTCCTACTGACATAATTACGCTGCTCACGTGTAAAAAAAGAAGGATACGATAAAAAATATACATATCTTACAATTGTTTACTCGTTAACTGGACGGAATTCATGCACCCAAACTCTCATTTGTGGAAGCCAAGGCATACCAGGGTGATAAGAAAGAATGGATTGCTTATACTCTTCTACGGTCTCAAAGCCTTCCTGTTTGGCATGCTCGTCAGTTAACTCGCCTAAAGATTGAGAATAAACCTTCTCCACTACAAAATCCTTACCTTGTAGAGTCATGATTTCTCCTACGTCAGCGTAGCGGCCGTTTCGACGGGTAGCTGTTTTTTTACCTGCAAGTACCAATTCAACATCCGCTGGCAACGTAACTAAACGATCGACTGAACAAGTTTTAGGTGGTAATGCATTTGAATCATGTTGATTTGTCATATTTAAAAATCCTCCTTAAATATAATACTCCATTACACTATCATAAAATAAGAATAAGTGCCAAACGTGGTGAGAATCACCAGCCAATTTTTTAGAAATAGTCTTCCGAAAAAGGAAAAGAAGGAGTTTCGCGGATTATGAAGAATTATAGTTTAACTCGGGTCAGAGGTCGAAACGAAAAATGAGTGTTGGAGAGGATAATGTGGAAGTTTGGGATATTTATAATGAGAATAGAGAAAGAACAGGCAGAACCATTATTAGAGGTGAAAAGCTTCACGAAAATGAATACCATTTAGTTGTCCATATATGGATCATAAACAGCAAAGGGGAATTTTTAATTCAAAAAAGAGCAAGTACCGTTTCCTCAAATCCTAATATGTGGGCCATCACAGGTGGCTCCGCCATTAAAGGAGAGGATAGCTATACTGCTTGTCAGCGTGAACTGTATGAAGAAGTGGGGTTGAAGGCAGAGAAGGGATATGCAGAAATTGTTTTATCTTTAAAAAGAGAAAATAATTTTTGTGATGTTTGGTTCATTCAACAAGATTTTAGTCTTGAAGAATGTAAGTTACAGGTCGAAGAGGTTAGTGAAGTAAAATGGGCAACGATTCAAGAAATTAGAAAATTAATCGCTCAAGGAAAATTTAATACCTATTACTATTTAGAAGAAATTATTAAAATTGCTCAAATAACAAAAAATGGCCACTTTGCATGATTGCAAAGGTGGTTTATTTTTTTGAAAAAATTTTGTTAAAGTAATTGACCTTCACGTAACGTAAAGGTGTATCTTAATCTCGTAAGGAGGTTATCGCATGGAATATACCATACAAAAACTAAGTAATCTAGCAGGCATTAGCACCAGAACCCTTCGATATTATGATGAAATTGGGATTCTTAAGCCGGCAAGAATCAATTCATCTGGATATCGGATCTATGGTCAAGCTGAAGTGGATAGGCTACAGCAAATCTTATTTTACCGAGAACTGGGTGTAAATCTAGAAAGTATTAGAGAAATAGTGATGTCCCCTTCATTTGATAGAGAAAAGGCACTTAGAGAACATCGCGTGAAGCTCCTTGGAAAAAGAAATCAATTGGATTTGTTAATTGCAAATGTTGAAAAAACAATTGCTTTAACGGAAGGGAGAATAGATCAAATGTCCAACCATGAAAAGTTTGAAGGATTCAAACAAAAAATGATAGATGAAAACGAAAAGAAATATGGAGGGGAGATCCGTAAAAAATACGGTGATGAGAGGGTTGAAGAATCAAACGCTAAGCTAAAGAACATGTCTCAAGAACAATATGAAGAGGTAACGGCACTTGCAGACCAAGTACAGTCAACCCTAGCAGAAGCATTTAAGACAGGTGACCCAGCATGCGAACTGGCACAAAAAGCGGCAGATTTACACAAAAAATGGTTAACTTACTATTGGAAAGAATACAGTAAGGAAGCACATGCCGGTCTTGCCCAAATGTATGTAGATGATGAGCGGTTTACTGCTTATTATGATAAAAAACAGCCTGGCACCGCCGAATTTTTAAGAGATGCCATACTGATTTACACTGGAATGCAAGAGAAATAAATCTTTGGTGTACACCTGATCATTTATGGATCAGGTGTATTTTTTTATAACCTTCAAATTGTATTATAGGACACAGGTTCCGTTATTTTGCTAAAATAAACGTTTTTCCCCATGTTATCGGACACAGCTTCCGTTAGTCACTATATTTAATTGGAAAAAGACATACTTTAGGTGCAATAACGGAACCATAGTCCGATAATCCTCTTAAAATACATCGTTTTCCTAAATTAACGGAACGTGTGTCCGATTAAATCGGATGTCTATGGGCTTCACTAAGGATTTAACCATTTGTATTTATGTATGAAGCAGTTCATAATGTAAGGAGCAGAGATAAGCTGATTTTTTCAGCTTTTTTTTCGTGTAGCTATTGTCGTAGCAAACGGATTCTGTCATGATTAATTTTGATTTGAAATATACTATATATGATGAAATAAAGGTTTTACAGGAGGAACTATGTCCAAGAAGAAGATTGTGTTCACAGGTGGAGGTTCTGCGGGACATGTGACACCAAATATAGCAATTATAAATGAAATTGGTTTTGAAGATTGGGATATCCATTATATTGGATCGAAAAAGGGAATTGAAAAAGAATTAATTGAAAAATTAAATATCCCGTATTATCCGATTACAAGTGGAAAACTCAGAAGATATATAGATTTTGAAAATGTCGTTGATATGTTTAGAGTTTTAAAGGGCTGTTTAGAAGCTCGCTCAACGTTAAAACGAATCAAGCCACAATTAGTTTTCTCAAAAGGTGGATTTGTATCTGTTCCCGTTATAGTGGCGGCTAAATCACTGGGGATTCCTATTTATATTCATGAAAGTGATATGACACCAGGACTAGCGAATAAGATTTCGCAAAGATTTGCAACAAGAATTTTTACCTCTTTTGAAGAGACTAAAAAGTTTTTCCCAGCAGATAAAACGCGTGTGATTGGCTCACCTATACGAAATGAAATATTAATTGGTTCTGCCCAAAAAGGAAGAGAACTCCTTGGATTCCACGATAGGCTCCCGATATTAACCATAATGGGAGGGAGTTTAGGAGCAAAAAAAATTAATGAAACCGTCAGAGATTCATTAACAGAACTGACGAAAATATATCAAATTGTTCACCTTTGTGGAAAAGGAAACGTCGACCAATCCTTAGCTCAGGTTTCGGGATATAAACAATTTGAATATGTAAGTGATGAATTACCAGATATATTGGCAGCAACCGATCTTGTTTTAACAAGGGGCGGCTCCAATGCCATTTTTGAATTTTTAGCACTGAAAATTCCAATGTTAATTATTCCGTTAAGTAAAAAACAAAGTAGAGGGGACCAAATTCTAAATGCAAAGGCCTTTGAGGAAAAGGGCTATTCTTTAACATTAGAAGAGGAAAACCTGAATAGTGAAACCCTAAACAATCACTTAAAGAAGCTTCAAGAAAATAAAGAAACCTATAAAGCTACAATGAAAGCATCTGTACAAGGGAATGGCTTAAAGGTACTTGTAGATGAAATCAATCAAATTAGAAAAAAATAAACGCCATAATAAACACCTCTTAAATCATAATTGATATAAGAGGTGTTTCAATTTAAGTGTTATACTTAAGAAGTTTTTTTTGCATGTTCATTTATATGAACGAGTGAGCTTCTTTTAATCCAATATTGAAAGTTATCTAATGGAAAAACGCCTCGGCAATTAGAATTTTCCATTTGAACGATAACACTTCCGTCTGTAACCTCTATGACTTTTAATTTGTCCGATTTACTGATATTAGGAATAAAGGTGCTTTTCATTTCAAACTCCATGTTGCTGTATAAATTCAAAATAAACAATCCTCCTGATTTTTTCAAAGATTCATGTTTAATTTCTCCAGTATTTATAGAAATATCCATATGTTGGGACAAAAACTTAAGAAAGTAAGTTGACTGAATTTTTAGTATAATAGAAGTGATCATTGAATAGTTGTTAAGTAATGAGAGATGAAGCTGCAGTAAAGATAGGAGGGGAAAAAATGAACCATCCTTACTTAAAGCCTGAGCATGATATTTTTCGCAAAGCGTTTAGAAAATATCTTGAAAAAGAGGCCTATCCTTTTTATGAAAAGTGGGAAGAAGAGCGAATGGTTCCCAGGCTTTTTTGGACGAAAATGGGGGAACGAGGATATCTCTGTCCTGATCTTGATGAAGCTTATGGGGGATTTGAAGCAGATTGGGGTTACTCTGCTGTCATTAATGAGGAGCTTGAACGGGTGGGTTCTGGTTTAGTAGGGATTAGCTTGCACAATGATATCGTTGTTCCATATATTTCAACCTATGGCACTGAGGAACAAAAAAGAAGATGGCTTCCAAAGTGTGTAACAGGCGAGATGATTACAGCGATTGCTATGACAGAACCAGGTGTGGGATCAGATTTAGCTAATATCCAAACGACCGCTGTTCTTAAGGATGACCACTATGTCCTAAATGGCTCGAAAACATTTATTACAAATGGAATCCATTCTGACTTAATTATCGTCGCATGTAAAACAGATCCAAAAGCAATACCAAAGCATAAAGGTGTAAGTTTGATTGCAGTTGAAAGGGATACACCTGGATTTTCACGTGGCAGGAAGCTCAATAAAGTAGGCTTGCATTGCCAGGATACAGCAGAACTGATTTTTGAAGATTGCTTTGTACCTAAGTCAAATTTAATTGGTGAAGAGGGGAAAGGCTTTCTGTATTTAATGGAAAAATTACAGCAGGAACGATTGGTGGTTGCAATTGCTGCACAGGTAGCCGCAGAAGAAATGCTCCGCATGACAATCGATTATGTGAAATCACGTCAGGCTTTTGGCAAAGCCGTTAGCCAATTTCAAAATACACAATTTAAAATAGCTGAAATGGCAACTGACATTGAGATGGGAAGAACTTTTTTAGACCAATTAATCGGAGAGCATATAGAAGGAAAGAATATTGTGACCAAGGTTTCAATGGCAAAGTGGAAGCTGACTGAAACAGCGAGAAAAGTTGCCTCAGAATGTATGCAGCTTCATGGCGGTTACGGCTATATGGAAGAATACGAGATTGCCAGAAGATATCGGGATATTCCTGTAGCAAGTATATATGCAGGTACAAATGAAATCATGAAAACAATTATTGCGAAAAACTTAGGCCTGTAAAATGTTATGAGTATGCCTGCAAGTTTGTATAAATTGTGAACTTGACGGAATTACTCCCAAGTTTGACGGAATTAACATAAAACTTGACGGAATTACTCCCAAGTTTGATGGATAAATTTTAAAAAGGCATTAGAAAGGACGTAGAACATGCGTGAAGTAGTCATAGTAGAAGGCGTACGGACACCTGTAGGGAGAAGAAATGGCTTGTTAAAGGACATTCGCCCTGACGATTTAGCAGCAGAAACATTAAAAGAATTAATAAATAGAGCAGGAATCGATCCGGCAATAGTGGATGACGTGATTCTAGGTTGTGTCACTCAATCTAGTGAACAAGCGGGGGATATTGCTAGAGTGGCCGCGCTGATTGCGGGATTTCCTATTCATGTACCAGGAACAACGATTGATAGACAATGTGGTTCGAGCCAACAAGCCGTTCACTTTGCAGCACAGGCGATTCTTTCAGGTGATATGGATGTGGTGATTGCGGGTGGTGTGGAAAACATGTCACGGGTACCAATTGGTTCAAATTATCAAGGAGCACCGTTTAGCGAGCGACTAAAGGAACAGCATGAAATCATTCATCAAGGTTTATCAGCCGAACGAATTGCTAAAGAATATGGATTTACTAGAGAACAACTTGATAAGTACGCCTATGAAAGTCACCAAAAGGCGTTAAAGGCGCAAGCAGAAGGTTATTTTAAAAGAGAGATATTTCCAATAGAAGTGTCACAATCGGATGGACAAAAAACAGTGATGAATGCTGATTCTGGTCCAAGGAAAGAAACCTCACCAGAAGTTCTAGCAAACTTAAAACCTTCTTTTATAGAAGGGGGAGTTATTCATGCAGGTAATGCTAGCCAAATTAGTGATGGAGCTGCTGCATTACTGCTTATGTCCCGTGAAAAAGCAGAAGAGTTAGGCTTGAAGCCAAGATTTCTTGTACACACAAGAGTAGTGGTGGGCTCTGATCCGACTTTAATGCTAACAGGGCCAATTCCAGCAACACAAAAAGCTTTACAAAAAGCAGGTCTTTCCATTGAGGATATTGATATTTTTGAGGTGAATGAAGCATTTGCACCTGTGCCGCTGGCTTGGCTAAAGGAAACTGGTGCGGATCCGAAAAAGCTCAATCCTAATGGTGGTGCGATTGCTCTCGGTCATCCCTTAGGTGCCAGCGGAGCAAGGATTATGGTAAGTATGATGCATGATTTAGAACGAACTGGCGGACGCTTTGGCTTACAGACAATGTGCGAAGGTCATGGAATGGCGAATGCCACAATTATTGAACGTATATAACCCTATCTTTCCCTATAGAGGAATGTGCCTAATAGGCTAAATTTAAACCGCTTAGTTTCAGACTAAGCGGTTTTGGTCGTTCTTATAATGTTTGTTGAATCGAGTTTGGAATGTCGGCCTTCGGTTCAGGAACACGCGCTAGAATAATGATACCAATGATAAACAGAATAACGAGACTGAATACGCCACTATTAGAATTTCCTGTCATCTGGGCTGTGACCCCTACTAATAATGGTCCCATGATGGAAGCAAACTTTCCAAAAATATTGTAGAAGCCAAAAAACTCGTTGGCGTTTTCTTTAGGAACAAGCTTGGCGAAATACGAACGGCTTAGGGCTTGAATGCCTCCTTGAGAAGTCGCTACAAGCATGGCTAAAATCCAAAAATCTAAGGTTGTTTTTAGAAAAAAGGCATAGATACAAACCACCATATAAATCATGATTCCAACATAAAGCATTTTTTTACCGGTAAATCGTTCAGAGAGTCTCCCGTATAAAATAGCGAATGGAGCTGCCACCACTTGTGTTACAAAAAGGATGATTAGAAGATTGGTAGAGCTAATGCCAAGGTCAGAACCATAAGCTGTTGACATCGAAATAATCGTACCTACCCCATCAATATAAAAGAAGTAAGCTAGTAGAAATAAAAATAAGGCGCGATAGTGACTGATTTCTTTGAGTGTTTTGCCAAGACGTTTAAAACTATTCATGACGGGATTTGGTTCACGGTCTATATAATAGCGTTGATGTACATTTTTAAACATCGGTATGGTAAATAGCCCCCACCAAACGGCTGTTATTAAAAATGCTATTTTACTAGCTGTACCAGTTGTAATGGGAATGGTGTTTGTTTGAGCTAAAATAATAATAGCAATACTTATGATAAAAGGAATGGTACTTCCAATATAGCCCATACCCAATCCGCGAGAAGAAACTCGATTCATGCGTTCCTCCGAGGTCACATCAACAAGAAATGCATCATAAAACACATTGGCACCAGCAGAGCCGATAGCCGTTATGGTATAACAAACTAATAATAATAACCAATTTTCACTTGGAATAAATGCGAGAAGAGCTGTAGCCGCTACTCCTAATGAGAAAAAGAAGGTGAAAAACTTCTTCTTTAGCCCTTGATAATCAGCAATCGAACCCAATACGGGCCCTAACATTGCTAAAATAAAGGTTGCAATGGCAATAGTATAGCCTAAATAAGCAGTGGAATTTGCAGCACTAACACCTGCATTAGTCGCAGCTGCCTTATAAAAAAGTGGAAAAACAGCTGTCGTAATAATAATGGAATAAGCAGAGTTTGCCCAATCATAGAAAACCCAACTATTTTCTTCCTTAGTTAAACGCTTCATGGTATTTGCCCCCTTTACCAATATTGTACAGGAAAATGGAATTAAAAAAATTAAGAATTTTTAAGATTTATATAAATTTTACTGTCATATAGATCAATAATATAAAAACATCAACCGAGCTCGATTAGATTGATGTTTTTTATGGTGATAATATTAAATTAGGAAAGAGGAAAAACCTCTACAATCCGGTCAGCTTTAACCCGATTAGAGCAAAGTTTAAAAAGTCGCTCTATAAAAATCTCTACTTCTTCACTATTTTTAGGTAAAGGTATGTGAATAGTGGTCGCTCCAAATACTTGTTTAAAGTATGCTTTTCTTTGATCGTTTTTTCCATCACGCTTCAACGGATTATATTTCCACTGGAGTTCCATTTGGTCATTATTTTCTACGATCTGCCTTATTTCAGCAAGGGTAGTAGATTTATTTTGGGTGTATATGACTAAATAATAATGATCGTTCCGATGCCAATCGATAAATAAAAAATAATAACTATTTTCTCCTAGCCTTGTAATATTGTAACCAGCGATAATTGGTTTATTTTTCGTCCACTGATGAAAGTTCTCTAACCGATTATTAATGGAATCTAATTTGTCTAATTGAAAATGTAACGAATGAGAATCTCCCCAAGCCTCAATCAACCTTGATAATTCGATAGCCTGTTTTTTTTCCACGTTCATGACTCCTTTTGGTACATCTATTTGCCCTTGATTAAAAAAAACAGTAAATCTCAGTCTTTAGAAAGAGGCAAGGTAATTTCCACCTGTGTTCCTTCGTTCAATTTGCTGGTTAAAGTGATGTTGCCACCAAGGGTATCGATGATACGTTTACAAACAGTTAAACCTAATCCTGAACCATCTTTTTTCATCGTGAAAAATGGTTTGAATACTTGGTTAATCGTATCATTTGGCATTCCGTCGCCTGTATCAGTAACTTTAATAACGCAAGTTTCATCCCACTTTTCCAAAGAAATCGTAAGCTTTCCACCATTAGGCATAGCTTGTAAGGAGTTTTTCGATAAATTTAAAATAACCTGTTTTAAATGGTCCTTTACACACGAAATAGAAAGCTCGAAAGGAGAATAATGAACAGACAGCTGTACATTCATAAAATTCGCCTCCGAATAAAGAATGGGCTCTATTTCAGCAATAATATCATTGGCATTACAGGTTTTTAATGTTTGAACGGAAGGTTTTCCAAGCACTAATAATTCACTAACAATGGTATTGATTCTATCAAGTTCTGTCTGGATGACATCAAAATAGTATTTCATTTTTGAATCATGATTGTCTTCATTCATTAATTTGATTAAACCTTTTATTCCCGTTAAAGGGTTTCGTATTTCATGGGCTGTACTTGCAGCAAGATTGCCAATGAGCTCGAGTTTTTGTAATTCTGCAAGTTCTTTTTCCTTTTTTACTTTCCGTCTTAAAAGTATATATTTCATTAATAAAAAAATAATATTTGTTATCGTAAGAAAGATAACTAGATCCTGAATAAAGGAATTTCGAAAGACCATTTCATCATCGGAGTGTATAAAGGCAGTGATTGTCCATGGTATTTCCGTAATTTTTTGGCTTGATTTAATATAATTATTTTGTGGCTCAATGAGTCCAGCTTTCATTAATGGTTGTCCAACTTGATTCGTTACCACAATTTTTTCTTCCTTAAGTAGGCTTCTAATATTCTCCTCAATTTTATCTAATCGTAGGCTAGCAAGTAGAACACCATTAACCTGACCTCGAATGACGATAGGCGAAGCAATTGTCACGATATATCGACCTGTGACTCTCCCGATATGTGCATCAGATATCGCTGTGTTCTTTGTTTTTAAAGCTTGCTGAAAATAGTCACGATCGCTTACATTGACGATTTTGTCGGTAGGGTTTGTACTAATAACCAAATCACCATTAGGATTAGCCCAATAGAAGCCCGAAAAACGAGGATCTTTTCCATGTGTTTCAATGAGAATACTCTTAATTTCATCTAGATTGTTATGCTGGATTTTAATAGACGTTGCCAGCATTTCTAAGCTACCGATGGTTTCACCAAGAAAATTTTCAATCGTCATTGAATGAAAATTGGCATACCATTGCGCTCTATCCTTATAAGTATCCCTCCAATCATTTACTTGCTTGTGCGCGATAAAATAACTAATGATCAGAGAAGGAATTAACGTCACACTTATATAAATTAAAAGGTACTTAAACATGTGCTTATATTCACGTTTTAATGCCAAAAGGAATCTGCTCCTTAAAAACGAATAATCATTCATTAGAATTATTTTCCGTTAAACTTGTTGTCTAGTCAATAGATGACAAAATAACCGTTGGTTTAACGTTTAGGCATTTCTTTACATAAGAAATGTTTTTTATTATTACTAAATTAAAACCTAACAATAAAATTATTATTAAATTTAATAAAAATTTATTGAGAAACAATAAAATATATATTAGAATCAAAATCAGAATAAATAAGTGAGGTGCTTTTTATGGAAAAAGTAACAACGTTGTTTTTAAAAATAGCTGTTATTCTTTTAGGAATCCCCGTTCTTGCTCTGTGCATCTTTTTGGTGCCTGAGTTGGCACATCTATCAACAAAATTGCTTCCAGAGTTTTCATTAATAAAATATCTTGTTTTCATCGTTTTTGATGCATCAGCGATACCTTTTTACTTTGCTTTGTTTCAGGCTTTCAAACTCTTACGCTATATTGACAAAAATAATGCGTTCTCCGATTTATCTGTAAAAGCTTTAAAGAAAATCAAATACTGTGCAATCACCATCAGTATTTTGCATGTGCTGGTTTGGCCACTCTTTTATCTCTTTGCGGAAGTAGATGACGCACCAGGAGTTATCTTGGTCGGATTGGTTGTTCCTTTTGCATCGATGGTTATTGCAGTCTTTGCGGCTGTCCTGCAAAAACTATTACAAGAAGCAATTGCTATAAAATCTGAAAATGATTTAACAGTCTGAGGTGAATAACAATGGCAATTATAATCAATATTGATGTAATGTTAGCAAAAAGAAAAATGAGCGTAACAGAACTTTCGGAGAAGGTTGGAATCACAATGGCGAATCTTTCTATATTGAAAAATGGGAAGGCAAAAGCGATTCGATTATCCACTTTAGAAGCCATTTGTAAGGCTTTAGAATGTCAGCCAGGTGATATTTTAGAATACAAGAGTGACGAAGACCGTTAAACATTGTGGAAGAAATGTAGTCTAACAAATATTAGGGGAGGTATGACTATGGACATTAACAATCTTATTATTGAAAATATTGCTAATCCCCATGAACTGGAGAAAATGTACAGAAAAGACCCGAAAGCTTTTAAAAAGTCATTCTTACACGCGTGGGAACAAAATCCTGATTCTCAGGTTCTTGGCTTTTGGTATGAAAGATTGCATTTCAAGGAGACGGCTAATACAGAAAAAACCTCCTTGCTTCAAAAAGGTTTCTTAGTCATGGGCATTCTAGCTATTCTGGCCGGGATAAGCACCAGGATCATTTTCCATTTTGTTGAACAAGAAGCCATTGCTCCCATTAATCTGGTTTTTGGTATCATTCCCTTTATCGCTGCCTATTTTGTTTTCAATAATACTCCGAAAAAAAGTGTTATTTATTCTCTAGCAGTGTTGTTTCTAATTTCCGGGTTTTATCTTAATATGCTGCCTTTAAATTATAAGGACAGTATGATCCTTGCTTATATACACCTTCCTATATTCTTATGGGTATTGTTAGGGTTGGCATTTACAGGAAATGAATATTCAAAAGGCAGTACAAGATTAGCCTATATTAAATTTAATTTGGAATATGGTATTCTCTACGCCAGCATGGCAGTTAGCGGAATGGTGCTGGCAGCATTAACCATGCGGTTATTTAGCTTTGTCGGCTTGAATATAGAAGACTTTTATTTTAGTAATGTCGTTTTATTTGGTGCTGCCGCTCTCGCGATTGTGGCTGCATACCTGGTCTCAATGAATCTTAAGCTTGCTAAGAACATTACACCCTATATAGCTAAAATTTTTAGTCCTCTTGTCCTGGTCACGTTGTTGGTCTATCTTGTAACGGTTATATGGGTCGGAAAAAATCCATTCTTAGACCGCAATTTCTTGATTGCTTTTAACGGTATCCTTCTTGGTGTATTGGCCGTTACGATATTTTCCATTACCGAGAGCGACTCAGACGAGAAAAAGAACATTTCAGATTATATCAATTTTGCCTTAATTGTGCTTGCGCTAATCATTGACAGTGTAGCTTTGTCAGCTATTGTGTTCAGACTTTCTTCTTATGGGATTACACCTAATAGACTTGCTGTTTTAGGAGTAAACATACTTATCTGGGCAAATCTAATTTGGATTATGCTCTCCTATATGCGTTTCCTACAAAACAAATCCGGACCTTCATCTATACAAGATGCTGTTACGAAGTATTTGCCGGTCTATGGACTTTGGGCAGCTTTCGTTACATTTACTTTTCCTATCATTTTTGATTAGAAACGCTATATTAATGTACAGATAGCTACCGAAAGTTATAAAAGCTTGTGATTCCTTTATCACAAGCTTCTCTCAATTAAAAAAATCAAATATATCCGTTTCAAACGTCCATTGCAAACGTCTAACCCATTCCTCTTGTACTTCTTGAGGAGCATTTTTTACTTTATACAGTACCTTCCAAACCTTATAAATACAATATGATTGAAGTTTTTCAGGAGACAAGAAGGCGATGCCATTCCTACTATATTCATTCGTAAACAATGAATTTAGAACATTAGCATAATTAGGATAGTGTAATCTTGTAAACCAACATACCCATGCAATATCTGTTAAAGGGTTAGCCCATTCCGCCCATTCCCAATCAATGACAATTAGTTCTTTAGCATCCGAATATAAAACATTATGTATTCCATAATCACCATGTGTTAAAACCCAGTCTTTTTTTTCATCTTGGAGGGCTTTTATGGTTTCTTTAGATTTTTCTCTTAATGGTTCAGGGACAAAATCTAAATCATAATTCACTTCATATACATTACATTCCCTTATCCCTTTAGCAGAATCACTATACTTAATAGAATGGATGTCTCGCGCAAGTGCAGCGCCTAAGCTTTTATATAATTCTTTTGTCATTTCTAATTCATTATGATCTAAAATAGATTGTCCGTTCCTACCAGCTCGAAACTCCATGACTGTTATCAAATATTCACTCGTTTTAATAAAATCAAAGAATCTTGGTGCTATCCCGGTGTCACGAAGGAGTAGTAGAGCGTTTTTTTCATTTTCTACATCACCATTTAACGAACGAGATAACTTGGCAATCACTAAGGGGTCTGTCCCTTGTAATAAGAACGTTTCATTTGTGTAGCCGCCAGCTAATCGAATAGGGATAAAATCTCCATACTTTTCATTTAAACAATCTTTTACTATTTGTTCACTCAAACAAGAACACTCCTAAATCATCAATTTTTTATATCTTTGCCAGAAAGCATGGGGAAGTTGATCGTTACAGTAGTTCCTTTATCAAGTTCGCTATCATATTCTATTGCCCCGTTCATTTCACGGATAATTTTATTTGTAACCATACTTCCTAGTCCAGTACCTTTTGTTTTAGTTGTATAAAAAGGCAATCCAATATGTTTTAGCTGCTCTTGAGTCATTCCTTTTCCATTGTCCTTGATCTTAATCTCAACCGTATTTTTAAAATAATCTGCTTGAAGGCTGATCAAAACTGTACCTTGCCCTTTTATCGATTCAATTCCGTTTTTGATAACATTCATAAATGCTTGTTTTAAATGCTGCTCATCGCCTCTGATATAATATGGAGCTGTATGTTCAATCTCAATGGTCACATTATAATAGGATGCTAGAGGTCTTAGTAATTGTACACAGTCATTGATAATCTCGTCCAATCTTACATTGACGACTTGAAAGGGTTCAGGCTTAGCTACTTTTAAATAGTTTGTAATGATACTGTTCGTTCGGTCTAGTTCTTCCAGGATTAAAGGGGAGAACTTTTTGAATTGATCATCATTCGTGTCTTTGCTTAAAAATTGGATAAATCCCCGAACGGTTGAAATGGGATTTCTAATTTCGTGAGCAATTGAAGCCGTTAATTGACCAATCGTCGTTAATTTATCCATATAGACCATTTCCTCAAACTGCTTATTAATCCGAACTAAAATATCTATTACGAAAAGTAAGGCCATAAAAGTTAGATAAAAGGCAAAAAAGTAAATCAAATAAAAGGATAAAGCTAAAGATTGGACAGTAAAATAAAGAATGGTTATATAGATGACAAAATAGGATAGAACGATAATGGACCCTTTTAAGAATAATGGTAACGTTCGTTTTGGAATTTTTCGAAAAACGATCCCAACTAAAAAGGCCATAATAGATACCAGTATACCTATTAAAATAAACTTACCGCCAAGAACATATCGGAAAATACATACCACTATTAAAACAATGGCACCAGAGAGCCATCCCCCATATAAAGTAATGATGAGTATGGCAATCATTCTTAAATCAAAAAAAGTTTCACCTAAAGTTTCGATGGGATAAAACATACAAAGAAGAGCACCAAATGCACCGATTAAGCCATAAATGACTTTTTGTTTTTTAGTAAGAGGGATCTTGGATTGAAACGGAAAGAACAAATTTGCATTAAAAGTAAAAGAAAATAAGATCGTGATGTTAACTAATAGTGGTTTTATAAGAGTAATCAAAAAATACCCTCCAGCTAAATAAATTCTAGTAAAAATGACTGCCTTATAAAAAATATCATTTGTACAGTCTATTTTCAAAAGTTATTTACCGATTTAAAAAAAGAAACCTAAAAACACGACTAACATTAAGAAAGTCGTGTTTTCAACACTCCGAAAACAAAGTATTTTTGTCCGCCATAATTTAATAGGGTGTAAAGGAATGAACCTACTAAAATCGATTGTTCCTCCTGACTCATAAAGGTTTGCCAATTTAGGAAAGTCATCCAATTACAAAACCATTCACTTGTCGAAAAGGCTAAAAAATAGCAAAAAAGGATAACAAAAATAAATTTAGGTAATCCTTTTTTCAATGTCACATTACTGCTAAAAGTAAATTTTCGATTTAGCAGATAACTCACAACAGCCCCCATACTATTTCCTATAAAGGTAGAAATCCAATACGTCCATCCAAAGATATGAAAACAGGTAAACATAATGGATAATCCCATTAAAGTGTTGATGACTCCAACGAGTAAAAATCTAGTGAAGGGATGGCTTCGTTTAAGTAAGCTTCCTAATCTCAACGTTAAATAATTCATCTGGTTGGACCTCCGCGTGAATGAGATGACGTGGAACTGGAAGGTTGAATGTATCAATATCGATAAAATATTTTGGTCTGCGTTTCGTTTCTTTGTAAATTTTACCTATGTACTCTCCGATTAAACCAATGGCGATTAGCTGTAAACCCCCTATTAACCAGACAGAGGTAATCAGGGATGTCCAGCCTGTTTCAGTGCTGCCGAAAAACTTTAATCCAACAAAATAAACACCAAAAATGAGACTGATAAAAAACGATAGGAAGCCAATCATTAATACAAAACGAATCGGAGTAATCGAAAAGGATGTGATTCCATCAAAAGCAAAGGAGACCATCTTTTTTAATGGATATTTTGTTTCACCTGCCAAGCGTTCCTTTCGGTCATAATAAACACTAGTAGAGCGGTAACCGATGAGAGGAACAATCCCCCTTAAGAACATATTAGATTCCTCAAATCGTTCTAGCTCAGAAAGGGCACGTTTACTCATTAATCGGAAATCAGCATGGTTATAAATTAGCTCAACTCCCATCTTCTTCATTACCCTATAAAACCATTGAGCGGTACTTCTTTTAAAAAAGGTATCCGTTGATCTGCTTTCTCTAACCCCATACACAACTTCATAACCTTGTTTAAATTTATCTATAAATTTACTGATGACATGGATATCATCCTGAAGATCAGCATCAATCGAAACGACACAGTCAGAGGCATCTTTTACCGCAAATAAACCAGCAAGTAAGGCATTTTGATGGCCAACATTTCGCGAAAGCTTCAATCCTTTAATTAGCTGATTTTGCAAACTCTCTTTATAGATAATGGACCATGTTTGATCTTTACTACCGTCATCCACAAATAAAATCTTACTATTGGCAGAAACAGCCTGATTAGAGATCAGATTTTTTAAAAAATCACTTAATTGTGTAATAGAATCGGGTAAAACATCTTGTTCATTAAAACACGGGACTACAATCGTTAGTATCGGTTCGTTCATGAAAAGTCCTCCTGATGTTTAGTCACTAGTTGAAATGCTTATAGCGCTTTATATAGATAAATTTTCCAAGCAGATGATTTTGACTCAAATACTTTGTCCAAAATGAGGTTGTTATCAGAAGCATTCTCAATCGGAATAGCAGAGAAAATATATTTTCCGCCCATTTCCTTAAAAGGCATTAAATTTAATTCAAGATTCTTTAAGTGCCTTTTGGATTTTTTCTTAAACATATAATGCTTCCCAAGCTCTGCTGTGAAAATGTAACAACGGCCGCCCCAGGTATCAAAATAAGTACGAATGGTTTTGTTTTTGGCTAGTTCTTTTTCGATGATTTGACGAAATTTATATTTGTAGCTTAAAGGATAAAAATTGTTATAGGTATCAAGAGTGTAAAAACCGTTATATTGAGCAATAGCAGGGTGGAGTCCGATGCTTACTACCCGATAATCCTCTTGTGGCAGCCCAATGTGTTCTTTAATTTGTTTAAATTGCTGGACAGCAAAGAATTCTCGAAATGTAGGTTTATTTTGATAAATTATTTCTTCATTTGCTAGGAAGCCAATGGTCACTTGTGCTAAAACTAGTATAGTTGTCCATTTCCGCCAGTTTCGACCTTGTAGCCAAATAATCCGAAGGGCAATGGCAAAAAGAACATAAATAATTAACGGCCTAAGAAAGTGATATCTAGCAAAATTAAAGGTATCTAAAAAATGAAACCTCTCTGTTAAAGGTAGCCATCCTTTGTAAAACCAAAAGGCATACCAAGCTGAAAGGGCGAGATTTAGCCAAAACAAAATGACAAATACTCTTTCCTGCTTCCATATTTTTTTATAGATAACGAAAAAAAGAGCAATGAAGATAACTGGCAAAATGACAGCTGTATGAATCGTTGCTGCATGATGGTGTCCGTAGATAAAGTTTTTCCATGTTAATCGAAGACTCCTCCAAAAGGTAAGCCTGGCATGAAAATATTCATCTCGACTATTGGGTTCATCGTCAAAAAGAAATGAGTAAACCAATCGATATTCAGTCATAAAAAAAATCAATGTCATATAGGCAATGGATAGAAAGAAACGGGGGTTCCATCCTTTTCCACGAATGACATCAACAAGCCAAAATATTCCCATTGCGCTCAAAAAAAAGAAAAAACCAAGAACGATACTTGAATAAAAGGGTAAAAGAGTTAGAACAAAATAGTTTGTCCATGCTTTTTCGCCATTACGAATATTTAGAAAAGCCCAAAGGGCCAGTGGCATACCTAGTGTACTGAGCATTCCAGATGGCCAAAAGGGCGTAAGGGAGAATGCCAGAGAAGTACCAATACGTATAAAGGCATACTCATCTTTTGTTAAGAAGTGTTTTTTAAGAAGAAGGTACATGCCCAAGAATGCTACAACTCGAGTAATGGCTTGACTGATGGCGTAAGCTAACATCGTTGGAAAAAGAGCATAGATCCAAACAATTAAGCTAAATTCAGTTCCAAATGCGTTTCGTGGCAATCCATTTATCACTTGTAGAATAGTGGCATCAATCGGCCCAACTATTTCTCCGCTATTCGTTAAAACTTTATACCAGGCAAGGTTGGAGTCTAAATTATCATGTACTCGAATATGAGCGTCCTCACCTAAGATAAAAAGTGGTGATAGACAAATAGCAATGCCGAGTAAAGCGAAGAATAAAAGTTTTTGCTCCGTGATGTTTTTAAACAAACCCAATCTCTACACCTCTAAAACCCGATTTTCCTTACTTCTTCCTTAAGGTTTGCATTTAAAATACAAACTATCCATTTTTTACAAAGGATCTTTTCTAAAACTTTATTGCTTTTAAAACTATAAAGAATGATTTTACTCGTTGAATGTGAAAGAACTAGGCCAACCTTAAAGCTGCATAAAATAATATAGAGGTAATCTGAATCTGGCTAAAGAGGGAAGAGGGGAAAAGTTTGATTAGAAAAGCGGTTATACCAGCTGCAGGATTAGGTACGCGATTCTTACCGGCAACCAAGGCACAACCAAAGGAAATGCTGCCGATCGTCGATAAGCCTACGATTCAATATATTATTGAGGAAGCGGTTGAATCAGGGATAGAAGATATTATTATTATCACGGGACGTAATAAACGTGCAATTGAAGATCATTTTGATAAGTCTGTCGAACTTGAATTACTTTTAAGAAAAACAGGCAAGGATGTTCTGCATGAAATGGTCCATCGTATCTCTAATATGGTAGATATCCATTACGTTAGACAAAAGGAACCATTAGGTCTTGGTCATGCCGTATTATGTGCTAGAAAATTTATAGGAGATGAGCCTTTTGCTGTCCTTCTTGGTGACGATATCATCGATAGTGAAGTTCCAGCCCTCAAACAAATGCTCATGCAATATCATAAAGTCCATTCAAGCATCCTTGGCTGTAAAGAGGTTCCGTGGTCAGATGTACAGAAATATGGGATTGTCCATTATACTGAACCATTTGACGATATGTTTCGAGTGAAAAAGCTTATTGAAAAACCGAAACCAGAAGTGGCACCTTCCACTCAAGCCATTATCGGAAGGTATATTTTAACTCCTGCAATCTTTGATATTCTCGAAAGTGTCACCCCGGACTCAAATGGAGAAATTCAGCTTACAGAAGCTTTAGATATCTTATTAAACAACGAAAATATTTTCTCTTATATCATTGAAGGAAATCGGTATGATGTAGGGGATAAGTTCGGTTTTTTACAGGCTTCCATTGATTTTGCCATGAAAAGACCTGATCTTAAGGGAAAATTACAAGATTATATGAAAAGATTGATGGAAAAATAACATGGAAATGATTGGAGGCTGCTAGTCAGCTATTTTATCTGGAATTCCCCGCTTAGCTGTTATATGCTTATTTTATTATGGATAAGCGGGGGATCGTGTTGAGTATAAATGAAAAGCTAGGTTTGATGTTGGATGTAGAGACAACTGGCCTTGGACCTGATTCAGATGAAATCATCGAATTAGCCATGAAATTGTTTTCCTATCGGGAAGATACAGGAGAAATTCTTGATATAAAGGAAGAGGATTCCTTTTTAAGAGAACCTATTTCCTCAACAGCGAAGAGGAATTATAGTAGGGCATTCCAAGTGCATGGCATTCCTTATGAAGCAGTTAGTGGAAAGGATTTTCCAGATGTGAAAATAAAAAAATACTTCTACTTGGCAGAGACTGTTTTTGCTCATAATGCATCATTTGACCGTAGTTTTATGTATCGAATGTATCCAGAAATAAATGAGTTAAAATGGTATTGTACTATGAGAAGTATACCGTGGAAACAATATGGCTTTACCAATAGTAAACTTTTAACTCTCTTGCAGGCTCATAACATTACCAAATATCAAACTCATAGAGCAATGGATGATATTACATACTTGATGGAGCTATTAAAGAAAACGGGTCCTAACGGGGAGTCCTATTTAAAAGATGCCTTAAAAAAGGGGCCAATGAGAAAATATCAGCCAGTCACACAATCTAATCTAGGTTAATAGGAAGAAAAACAAAAAGGTGCCAAAAACGGCACCTTATTTATTTAGCACAGTAAAGAATGGTGTCACAACAAGTGCTAAGGCTAAAATAAAAACAGAGATAGAGCCTAGTTTATTTTTTTCTTTCCAGAGCTGTAAAGAGTAGCCTGCGGTGTAAAAAAAGATGAAGATGATTAGCACAATCGTAAAGGCAGTCAAATTAATCCCTCACTTTATTTAGATTAGGCACTTCACCTTGCTTTCCAAATTTCCCAAAATGAACGTCCACTTTTAAATTTACTTTCATATTTGGATAAGATTTCATCCAATCAAATTTTTCATATTCTGGGATGGTTAGGAATTGCTTTCTGGCAATTAATGACCAACCAAAGGGCTCACCTTTAAATTCTTCTTGGGTCTTTTTTATAAAGACTCGCATTTTTTGACTTAACTTTTCTTCAAGAAATTTTCTCAACTGCTCCCTTTTTTGTGAACTTTTTCCAATGTTTGTCATACTGTGGTCAGACAATATTTCAACGGTTAAAGGGACGGTAACATCTATTTCTCCTGGGCCATTTTTAAAATTCATCTTTACTTTGTTATGACTTTTTTTCACAATTCTCGCTGCAATTTGAAATCGCTCATCAAAAGGATCAGGATACGTCGTTAAGATGTCTGAGGTATCTAGTGTATCGTTTAATAAGACGGAAATCCTAGTTTCTTCCCCAGTCAGTTTTGCAATCATCTTTCCTTCTTTAAAAACAGCTGAACCAAGAAATTGTGTTTTATTAGTGATGCCCTTTGTTTTTAATTGGCCAGCCAAAATATCATCCTCTTCTTTAGGTTGCTGTTCTTCATCTTCCTTTCGAGTGGTTCCATATATGGCTAAAAATAAATCGGCATCTGCTTCTGTTATTTTGAAAAATCTATGTAATTCAGATTTGGGGATAATACCTGTTTCAATACCACGTTCGAGTATTAAATTAAAATAGGTTTGGATTCTTGTTTCTAGTTTTGGGTCATTCTCCTCTAAAAAATCTGTAACTTTTTCTTTCGTTATTACAAAATAATTATCTCTGCGAATTTCTCGGTCCTTCGTCGCATCATAAATCCATCTTATAAAATTTTCATCTCTAGCAAGCTCTTCTGATACTAAAAATACCTTTAATAAGTCGTAAGTTATTTCCTTAGCCACTACTGCATTAGCAAGGTTTCTAGAGGTGATTAAATCCGGGGTTTCGAAGCTGATTATTTCATATGGATTTGCGTCAGAACTTCCTCCTGTTGCTAATGTACCGTATTCAGGGTTCACAATAAGGTAGGTAATTTTGAACCGATTTTCCTTTTCCGCTTTATCTAAACCAATCGCATAAACATAGGCCCTTTTTTCCACCTGCTTTTGATCCCAACAACCGCTTATAAGGAGTAAAGGAAGTATCATACATAACGATTTACCTATCACTTTTATCATTTTTGGTTTCTCCTTTTAACTTAGCGATCACCCACAATAATATAGGTAAGAAAAAATAGAAGGGAGTGATAAGGGTAAGCAAATTATCACGTACATGGTAAATCTGAAAGGTTGGAGTTTCAGGTATCATTCCTAAAAAAATAAATAAAGTCGCTAAAGAAGGAATGACATATTCAAAATTTTTGATTTTAAAAAGCCAGCCAAACATCATTCCAGATAGATATAAGTAGAAAGAAAAGCGAACAAAGGCTGATATCAACCAAAAAGGGAAAAAGAAGGTTTCAATATTTGATAAAAAGCCAAGTGATAAGTACCGAATTGTTTCATGGAAAGGGTAGTTCACTAATTTTAATGGTTCATAATCATACAGAATTAAAAAAGATGCAATGGCAACTGGTAATTCAATCGTTAACATAATAAGTGATATCCATGTACCTTTTCGAAAGTACTTAAATGATTTAATATTTGAAGCAATAATCCCTAAGTAAAGAAATTCAGCAAAAAGAGACAATTTCAGTGAACTTTCCTTCAAAATATCCCATTGACCTTGTCCTAGAAAGGGAAATAGATAATCAATATTTCCCTGCTTAAATGATAAAATTAATGCAACGAATAAAGTTATTTTTATATAAAAAATAACCGACCAGGCAACTGAGCCAATTTGTTCTAATCCTTTTTTAGCGCCATATGCACTAACACCCATAAGGATTAGATAAAGGATGAGTGTTGGTGTTTTGGTAAAGTACATTGTTCCAATAATATCAGTATAAATGGCAGAATCAATAATAATGGCAAAGGAACCAATCAGCCATAAAACCAGTACAATCAAGTAACCGATATATTTTCCGCAGAGATGTTTGAACACTTCCATTAAACCTTTATCTGGATATAAAGATAGTACCTTTAATAGAAAATAGATGGGTATAATGGAACTTATCCCAATAATGATAGGGGACATCCAAGCTGCATTATCCATTTTCTCATATAGAATGGCAGGAGTATTATCCGCTAATTTTGTCCCGATTACGAGAGTGACCAATGCTACGTATTCTTTTATTCCAATTTTTCCACCTGATTGATTCATTTTGTGTCTCCCGCTTTTTTCTCGATATCCTTTGGTTTTAAGTATCCTGGTCTAAATCTTTCGTTTTTAATAATTTTTCTAAAAATCGTATCTTGTGAAGATATGTATTTAGGAGTCATTGGAGCTAAATATGGAACACCAAAGGATTTTAAGGAAACAAAATAAAATAGAGCCAATGTAAAGATGGCTGTCATACCATAAATACCAAATACCCCGGCTGAAAATATGATAAAAAATCTACTCAACCTTATAGCAAAATTCATACTGATATCTCCGACTGCAAAAGAGCTTAACCCACCTAAAGCGACAACAATAACCACAATTGGACTTACAATATTAGCCTGTACAGCAGCCTGACCCAGAATAAGGGCTCCCACTATCCCAATCGTTGGTCCAATAGGGTTTGGCACCCTTAAACCAGCTTCTCTAATTAATTCAAACGCTGTTTCCATCATGAGCACTTCTATAAATGAGGGAAAAGGAACCTTTTCTCTATTTGCAGATATCGCTAAGAGAAGGTCAGCAGGGACCATTTCAGCATGAAAATTTGTTATCGCTACATAAATGGCAGATGTAAATAATGTGATAAATAAAGCGAGTATACGAATAAAACGAGTGAAATTGCCATATAAAAAACGAAGATAGCGATCATCGGATGAATGATAAAAAGACCAAAAGGTGGCTGGTAAAATTAACGCACCAGGCGAGTTTTCCATCAGTAATACAATAAAACTATCCTCAATGTAATGAGTAGCACGGTCTGGACGCTCTGTATATAATATCGTTGGGAAAAGAGACCTTGGTCGTTCATCTATCAGTTCTTCCAAGATTGAAAGATTTTGGATGGCATCTATATCAAAACTGTTTACCTTATCTTTCACATTCTGTAAAAGCTCATTGTTCACTAAATCTTTTATATACACAATATATAGCTCATTTTTTGAGCGTTTTGAAATGGTCGTAGATTCTACAACAAGGTTTTCATTTTTGATTTTTTTTCTGATAAGCGAAATATTGGTCATCGCTTTTTCATTAAAAGCTTCTTTTGGGCCTTTAAGAGATACTTCGTTTTCAGGTTTTTCTATACTTCTACCTTGGAAGTTGGCAGCACCAATCAAATATGCTTCTGCTTCACCTTCCACAAAAAGAGCTGCACTTCCTTTGTTAATTTCCTTTAAGATATCCTCTATTTTTTGTAAAATGTTTACAGATTCCGCTGATATAATATTTTCGATCCTAGCTGAAGGGTCGTTATTTTGTTGTAAAGCTTTTATCACGTTATCTTCAATAATTTTGGTATCAATAATGGAACTGATATACAAGATGGCTACTTTTTTCGGAAAACCGCTCATTTTAATCTGACGAATTTTAACATCCGTATTAGTTGGAATGGAATAAAGGAACTGGAATGTTTCAATATTTTTTTCTAAGCTAGAATCAATGATTTGTTCCTTTAAATTGATATCTTTCAATGAAGATTGTTCACTATATTGCTCATCCATTTTCAATTTATCCATTAGCTTATTGATTCTTTTTTTAAACATAGAAACCTCTCTAAATAGCTTTTTCTACATTTTCCCACTATCAGATAAGAATTATGTAAGAAGTAGGCGAAAAAAAGCTAGACGCCAATATAGGCATCTAGCTCATTTGTTTATACTCAGTAACTTTGGAATCAGGGTGAACCTTATAGCTATTTTTGTATTCAACCATTTTAATATCGCAGCCTGAGCCGATTTGAACGTTATTTCCCCGTACAATATCAGCTATTGTATTTTCTAGAAAAATATCATCACCCTCGATCACCTTAACATGTAGAGAACCTTCACCTTTCAAAAATGGAAAGAACGAAAGCTTTTTCTTTACGGTAATTTTATCTCCGCCTATTTCATTGGCAGAACTCTGTCCAAAACGTACATTCACTTCAATAGTCCCAGCATTTAATAATCCTTTAATATCAAAAGCACCTGATGAACGAAATGTTTCGAACTCCGCGTCTCCCTTTACAGAAAGGCTGCCTTTTATATCAGCTTCTTCACCATAAAAACGGTTTCCTACCTCAAGCGTTCCCCATACTTTTGCTTTACCTACATGAGCATAACCATCTACTTCCGTGGTTCCAAAGATTTTCATTTGCTGGCTTTCAAGATTTCCGTGAATCTCGGTTTCACCAAAAATTTCAAATTTATTGGCTTTGCCGTTTTTTAATATATCACTAGAACCAAATGTTTTAAAACTCTCACAATCAAAGTCTGTGGTAATCGTTCCTTCACCACGGATATTAATTTTATGAAAGGATCCTCCACCAGAGCTTCCGGAACCATTAATAACTAGATTTCGTTTTTCTGCCATTTTTCTCCCTCATCCCCGACACTAGATTTGTCTATTTTCTTTTACATAGCCATTTTTTTCTGTTTTAAAGGTATCTTTATATTCCACAAGTGCGATTTCGCAATTTTGACCAATGATAATGTGATTTCCACGAACCACTTGGGCTTTTGTATTTTCTAATGTAATATGATCTCCCTCAATAAGATCGGCCTCTAGTTGTACAGATTTAACTGTTTTTATAAGATTAAGAAGGAAGTTCGATTTTTCCTTTACTTTAATCGTCTGGCCGCCAATTTCCTTAGCTTTCGATTCTCCGTACGTATAAATTTCAATGGTTTCTGCACTTAAAAGTCCTTCAACTTTAAACTGACCTTCTGCCTTAAAGGCTTCAACCTCACAATCGCCATCCACCACAATCTTTCCCTGGACTTTCAGGTCTTCACCTTTTACATTCCCATCGACAGATGTAGTGCCGGAAACGACCATTTTACTCATAAGAACATTACCTTTAATGACTCCTCGACCTTCAACCTTTAAATCAGAAGTATAGACTTTACCATTTATTTTGGCGTTCCCACTAATCTTCACCTTTTCACTCTTTATATCGCCATTAACAGCCCCAGAACCATTACATTCAAAAAGATGGCATTGCAGATCTCCATTGACCGTTCCTTTTCCATTAATACTAACCTGGTCAAATTCACCGCCGCTTGCACTGCCAAAACCATTTATCATCAAATCGCCTAATTTATTATCTGTAACCATTGTTTCTCCTCCTTACAGTAATCTGCTTTTTAATTCTTCTGTGCATGTTGCAATCGATTGAACAACGACGACTCGAGTGCCTTTTTCAAAGTATAAACTTTCTTCATTAGAGACCATTAAACAAGAAGAGATTCCAAGTTTGCGAATAAATAGTAACTGGGTGTGTGTGGATTGCCCTTCTTTGTAATGGTCATTTAGAACTTGCAAGACCATTTTGCCTTCTTCAAGGTTGATTTCTCCAGACTGAAGAAGTTTTTCTAAAATAAAGAGCTCTAAAATACGCTCAAAAGTGAATTCTTGTATGTCTCCATAATGGGTTAAATAAAAGTCGAGAACAGGTTTTGAAACAATGTTACGTTTTAAAAGTTCTTCAGGATTTAATTGGACATCTCCAAGAGAAGGAGAGAACATATCAGCCAATTCATCTAAAGATAGATTTTCTTTCATCGATTGAATTTTTTCAATTCGTTCTAAGATTTTTTCTTTTGGAAAAAAGGTTTCTTGGCCTGTGAATGTTGACTTTCGTATGAACCAGTCCTCAGGAATTAAATTCTTCCGTTTCCATCTATAAAGCTGACCATAAGAAATACCAGTCAAATCTAATAAATCCTTTTTAGAAATTAAATCATTAACCATTTTACGTTCACCTTCCTATGAAAACAATGTAACATAACACTGTTACATTGTAAAGGCGTGGTGGAAAACTTTTTTACAAATTTTAGTGGGGTCTTAGGGACTGAATAATTCTATCTTGTGACACAAAAAATACCAATGTTAGTAATGACTGCAATAGGAGGTAGGTTATGAAATGGTTTTATAAAGTCTTTATTTCTCTAGCTATTTTGAGTTTAATTGGCTGTACAGGGAATCAAGGTGCATCAAAACTTGGTCAAAATAATGGAGATAGTCAGGGACTAAGACGGGTTGGTAATACAGAAGGTGAAATGAATAAGGTTAATCTTTTAAGAACAAATAATGCTCAAAATCAATATGACAACCAAAACCAAACAAATACGTCAATTGATGATCAAGGGTTATCTGAAGAATACCATGGTCATATTTCCAATCGTCCAGAATTAGAATTACGTAAAGAAAAGAAACAGCCACCTGCGGCCAACAACCGTTTTATTCAAGTGCAACTATTGGGAATAAATGATTTACACGGTCAATTAAATGTTACTAGAAAAGTCGCTGGTAAACCTGCCGGACGTGTGGACATTTTAGCAGCTTATTTAAAGCAAAGGGCAGCAGAAAATGCGAATACATTACTTGTACAGGCAGGGGATATGGTAGGGGCAAGTCCACCTGTTTCAGCTCTTTTACAAGATGAGCCTACGATAGAAATCCTTAATAAACTTGGTTTTAAAATTGGAACGGTAGGGAATCACGAATTTGATGAAGGGGTAAAGGAATTACTTCGGTTAATTAACGGGGGAACGCATGAAAAAACAGGGAACTTTGCTGGTGCTAACTTTCCCTGGGTGGTCGCAAATGTAATCGATGAAAAGTCGGGTAAAACAATCTTACCACCTTATAAAGTTTTAAAAGTAAACGGTATGCCAATTGGCTTTATTGGAGTGGTGACAACTGAAACACCAACTGTTGTTGTACCAAGCGGTGTTGCTGGATTGAAGTTTACAGACGAAGTAGAAGCTGTAAACCGTTATGCATCAGAGTTAAAAAAACAAGGTGTGAAATCCATCATAGTATTAGCCCATAACCCAGGAACCTCAGGTGTAAATGGGGAAAATCCAACAGGCGACCTAGTTAGGATTGCAAATGGTGTCGATGATGAAGTAGATATTATTTTTGGTGGTCACAACCATGCTTATATGAATGCAACGTTTGATAAAAAATTAGTGGTACAATCTTATTCGTACGGTACAGCTTTTTCGGATGTTGATATCCAAATCGATCCAAAAACAAAGGATATTGTCTCCAAAAATGCTGAAATTGTCACCACCTTCCAAGAAGGAATGAATCCAGATCCAGAAATTAAACAGATGATTGAAAAATACGAAGCGAAAGTGGAACCTATTGTAAATAGAGTAGTAGGTTCCACTACTTCAAATCTAACTGCTATGCAAAATGCAAATGGCGAATCAGTCATGGGTGATTTAATTGCCGATGCACAAAGGGCGGTGATGAAAACGGATATTGCGCTGATGAATCCTGGAGGCATTCGTGCTGATATCAATCCTGGGGACATTACGTGGGGAGAAATTTACACGGTTCAGCCATTTAATAATGACCTTGTGAAAATGACCATGACAGGTCAGCAAATCCGGGATGTTTTAAATCAGCAATGGAGCACCACAAAAACTAATATGCTTCAAATATCAGGATTTACCTATACATGGGATGCTAACTTACCTATTGGACAAAAAGTATTAAATATTCTCCTTCCAGATGGAACTGCGATAGACCCTAATCAAACCTATACGGTAACGGCTAATGCCTTCCTTGCAGGTGGAGGAGATGGATTCACGGTATTTACTCAAGCACAAAATAAAGTGATAGGACCAGTTGATTTGGATGCGCTGGTGGATTATTTTAAATCACTTCCAAATCCGTTTACTTATCAGTTGGATAATCGTATCCAGAAGGTTCAGTATTAAAACATTTTACTATTATAGAAAGGCAAAAAAGGAGTAGTTTCCATTTAGAAACTACTCCTGCTTATTTTTAAGACTCACTACGATCGTCGCATGTAATTCGACTTCCACATTTCCCTTAATAGCACGGCTAATCATGCAGGATGATTCTGCTTTTCTAGCCAGCTTTTCAGCTAATTGCAAATCCTTTTTCGATGAATCATGTTTAAGAATGATATGCGGACGATGAATAATTTTTTTATACGTAATAACACCTTTTGTTACATCCACGATACCTTCAGACGTCATGGTTAACTGATCCTTTTCTAAACGACTTCTTTCCATCATCGCAGCTAAAGTGATAATATAACAAGTTGCAGCTGCCCCAAGGAGCATTTCATCAGGATTTGTTCCGATACCGGGTCCATCCATCTCAGGTGGTATCGAGACCTTTGTTTTTAAATGGCCTGTTTCAATGTCTCCCACATCATTACGTAATCCTGGCCAATTAGCCTTCAAAAGAAATCTATGCTCTGCCAAATCCGTTCCTCCTATTTTCATGCAGTTCTTCTGTCTATTATATTACATATAAAAAGACAGACAAGAAATGTGCTAAGGTTCCAAGCATAATGAAAATATGAAAGATTTCATGAAAGCCCATATATTTTAATTCTAAAAATTTCGGTTTTGTTCCATAAATGACGCCACCAATTGTATATAAAACGCCTCCAAGAATAAGTAGGAAAAGACCTTGAGGGCTTAAATTTTCTGATAGAGGTGCCGCAAAAAAGATAATTAACCATCCCATTCCAATATAAAGAGAGGTTGATAGCCATCTTGGGCAATGAAACCAAACGAGCTTAAAAATGACACCTGAAACAGCAATTGTCGTTACTAATGAAAATAAAATCCAACCTGTTATCCCTTTTAAGCTTATGAGACAAAAAGGAGTGTAAGTTCCTGCAATTAAGATAAAAATCATGGAATGATCAAGTCTTCTCAAAAAAGCAATCACTTTGTCTCGTGCCATCACCATATGATAGGTGGCCGATGCAGAGTAAAGTAAAATCATACTAAGGCCAAAAATAATAACAGCTGTAATGGCTAGCGGTGAACCAGTCGTCATCGAAGTTTTGATGACCATAGCTAGTAAAGCAATGAAGGATAAAATGGCTCCGACTAAATGGGTGAGTCCATTAATTGGCTCTCGAATATAAGTATTCATATCAACACTCCTTTATGTAGTTTTTAATACTACATATAATGATACATAGATAACAGAACCTAGTCAATCATAATTTAATTCGTTATAATAGAAATAATCTTGAAAGAAAACAGAGGGTAATGTAATGAAAAATTTACAAGAATGGATGGAAGAACTGGGCTTAAACCATAATCTTCACTTAGACGATATTCCGGAAATAGATTTGTATATGGACCAAGTGATACAACTATTTGAAAATAAATTCAGTCGTTCTAAGCGAAATGAGGATGAAAAAGTATTAACGAAGACGATGATTAATAACTATGCAAAAGGAAAGTTATTTTTCCCTATTAAAAATAAAAAGTATTCGAAAGAGCACCTGATCCTAATAAGTTTAATTTATCAGCTAAAAGGAGCTCTTTCGATTGGTGATATTAAGTCAACTCTTGATGGTATTAATGTCAAAATTGAAAAGGAAGAAATTGATTTAGAAGCGTTCTATAATAGTTACCTAACCATTCATACTAAAAATGCTGAGAGTTTTTATGAGGAATTAAAGCTTCATGCTGAAGAAGTAAATGAGGGAATTGGGAATATGGATGATCCTTTATTAGAACAAATTTTAATGATCGCCTCCTTAGCTAATATTAGTAATATGTATAGAAGAGCAGCGGAAAAACTAATTGATGAGCTACCTGCAAGTTTAAAAAAATAGGCTTTGTTATTATTCATTGTTGATTTTCGTGTAGGTATGAATTAATAGGCGGAGAAATTCCGGCTAATGTATATAGAGGAAGTTAAAGAAGTAGATATAAGCGGAGAAATTCCGCTTAACGGCTCTAAATACAACAGAAACCCAAAGGTTTGGATAGGATAACCGGAAAAACTCCCCTTATTTTAAAGGAAATATGGGTATTTCTCAAAATAAAAGGAATTTTTCCGTCTATTTTTCAAACACATTGAAATCAACATTCAGTTATAACACCGTCAGAAAATAAATAAAAAGGATGGTGCAAATGAACTACACCATCCTTTTTCCTAATATCTATTGAAAACATTTACTTTTTTATTCAATAAAATAGCTGAAAGGTCTAGAGCCATACTGTCAACATTGGTCATGACATTGTTACTTAGGACAATAACTGTATAATCTTTTTCGGGATAATACTCCATAATAGAACGGAATCCGTTAATTCCCCCGTTATGCATATGAACTCTTTCCCCTAATACTTCCTTGTTCATCCAGCCGTAAGCATAATCTTCCTTTTCTGGACGAAATAATTCCTTTTGGGATTCTTCATTTAATAGGTTTCCTTTATGGATGGCTTTGATATAAGCATCTAAATCGCCAACGGTAGAAATGAGCATTCCTGCAGCATATGGAATACTGTTATCCATTAACGTGTCTTTTTTAGTCCCTTTATAGCCAACAGCAAGCCCCTCAGCTTCATTACGATTTGCTGTTGTCATGTTCAGATTAACAGGTTTAAGGATATTTTTTTCTAAAAATTGTTCGTAAGGAATACCGGATACCTTTTCGATAATCAAGCCTAGTAAGATGTAGTTAGAGTTAGAATAGGAAAACTTTTTCCCAGGTTCAAAATCTAGTTCTTCATTTTCAAACCAATGAACAATCTCTTCAGGTGATACTTTTTTTTTCTGATTAAAATTACCAGACGTGTAATTATAGATTCCCGAAGTATGAGTCAATAGTTGATGAATGGTTATTTCATTCCCTCTTGGAAACTTTGGGAGGTATTGATCAATGGTATCACTCGTTTTTAACTTTCCTTCTTCTTCAAGCATTAAGATGGCTGCAGATGTGAAGGATTTGGTAATGGAGCCAATTTGATATTGAGTTTGAACATCATTTTTGATTTTTTTCTTTTTGTCTGCCCATCCATAGCTTTCTTCAAAAATAGTATCCTCACCTTTTGTAACTAGCACAGTTCCTTGAAAAGTTTCACCTTTATCATCCATATACTGTGCAATTTTTTCAGATGTACTGCCTTCATATTTATTAGGGTTAAAAGATGAAGAAAAAACAAACATAGCAACAAACCCTACCACTAGTAGGACTAACGCAATTCCGAACACCATAAAACCTTTTTTTAACATGTACATTCCTCTCCTAATCCCATTTCAATGCAATTCTATGTTAGTTATATAAGTGATTGATTTACAAGAAACCATTTTATCATTATTTGGTAAATAAATATAATGGAAATAAATAAAAAAATTTTCACATAACAAAACTTTTTTCCAACTTGGATGTCTAATAGATACAACCATAGGGAAGTAAGGGGGGCGATGATATGAATACTGATGAGCAACTAGTTCGAAAAGCGATTCAAGGGAACGATGAAGCGTTTTTAGAACTGATTCATATTTACAAGATTGATTTATATAAGGCGGCACTTTCATTTTTTCGAAATGAGGGAGATGCCTTGGAAGCGATACAGGAGGTTACGTATCGTGCCTATAAAAATATTCACACCGTTCGGGAAACTTCTTATTTTAAAACTTGGCTCATTCGAATCATGATTAATTATTGTAATGACCAATTAAAAAGAAATAAGAGAGTAATAGTAGATAACGAAATGATCCAGACCCAGGGTACTGCCGAAAATCATGCGGAACTGGAAATAAAGGATGCAATGTTAAGCCTTGATGAGCGTTCGCGTGAAATCTTAACGCTTAAATATTTTCATGATTTGAAAATTAAGGATATAGCCAGCTCGATGCAGTGCCCAGAAGGTACAGTAAAAACTTGGCTCAACAAAGCGCTAAAGTCACTTCGTGGAAAGCTAGAAGAGAAGGGCGGGAACTTCCATGTTTAAAAATGAAGAAGAAAAATTAAATGAGTATAAAAAAATGTATGACCAAATACCGATATCGATAGAATCATTGGACCAGGCGATTTTAGCTGGGTTTCAAAAAGCGAAGGTAGAAGAAAAACGGAAACCTAGTCGAAAAAAATGGATGTATAGTTTGACTGCAGCTGCCATCTTATTAATAGGTTTTTTCACTTCCATTCGAATGTCACCAGCATTTGCTGATTATATTACGGTGATTCCTGGAATGGAAAAAGTAGTAGAGTTAATTCGTTATGACAAAGGAATGATGTCAGCAATCGAAAATGATTACTATCAGCCTATCGGAGCTTTTGAAGAAAATAAAGGATTAAAAGTAACGATTGATGGAGCCATTGCAGATGAAAGTGGAATGGTGCTTTTCTACACATTAGAATCAAATGAAAAAGTGAAGGAGCTGTACATCGATAAAGCAATTATTGAAAGCTTAAATGGAGAGAAATTAGATTTGTCATCTATATCATATGGGTCTTCCCACTTTTCGCAAGAAGGGGAAAGGTCATATCACGGAACGCTAGATTACTTCTTCAAAAAGCCTATCAAATTAGGGGAATATAAGCTTAACTTACAGTTAAAAGGGGATATTGAGTCCAGCTATACTATTCCTTTTACACTTAACAAAGAAATGCAAACGAAAAAAACGTATCAAATTAATAAAACGGTTGAGATTGAAGGGCAAAAAATGACGTTTTTAACAGCAACAGTACAGCCCTTAAGAGTAGCGGTACATCTAAAAATGGATCCGAATAATACGAAGAAAATACTAGAGTTTAAGGACTTAAGACTTGTGGATGAAAATGGTGAGGCATGGAACAAGAATACAAACGGTACTTCTGCCTCTAGAATCTCTGATGACGAAGAGATTATTTATCTTCAAAGCAATTATTTCCGAAAACCAAAGGAATTGTATCTTGTTATGGATAAATTGCAAGCTATTGATAAGGCTGAAAAATATGTAGTTGTAGACACGGAAAAACAACAAATTCTGAAGCAACCAAAAGGTGAAATATTAAAAAGTGTTAAGGTGAGTGGTGACCATCTTGATTTTACGATGAAAAATGGTGAGGATTTCCCGTATTTTGTTTTCGGAAAAATTATGGATGGAAATGGAACTGAAATTCATCCTGAAACATCCTATTTTAGTGGCATAGGGGAACAGGAGATTGAGAAGGAGTTTGGAGTTCAAATAGCTAATCTGAAAAATCAAAAGGGCCCTTTATCATTCGAAATTAGCTTCTTCCCAGCTTGGATCGAAGGAAAGGTAAAAGTGAAATTAAAATAGTAGAAAATAAAGAATGGTAGCCGATGTAAGCTGCCATTCTTTATTTGATTTTTTGAAAGGCTTTAGGACAGATCTTATTTTAAATAAAAATCACCAGAAGAAGTGTGAGCATTCACTTTATATTCTCCTAAGCCAATTTTACCAATTACTTGATGTTCTGACTTCACCTCATAATTCACATCATTTAATGTAACATCAGCTTCGCCAGAGCTTGCACCAAAATTGATGCTTAATGATTTCGGTTCCTTCTGAAATTCAACAGAAATATCTCCACTGCTAGTGTTCGCGTTAATATTACCGGATGCTTGTTCATTTTGGATAAAAATATCACCAGAAGAACTTTCAAGTGTCAAATCCCCTATAACATTTGAAAGATTCATTTCTCCAGAAGAGGTGTGGAATAAATGACTGTTACTTTTCACGTTATGAAGAATGATGTCACCAGAGCTTGTTTCAAGTGATAATTCCTTTACATTTAAATCCTTCATTTCAATATCGCCAGATGAATTATCAATTTTTAAAGAATCATAAACTTTATTCGGTAAATAAACATCCACTTGGGTATCAATGATTAATACCCCAATATTTAATTTAACTTGGTCTTCCCCTTTTAAGCCGATTTTTAGCCTGTTGCCTTTTTCTTGTACATCCAATGTGATTTTATTTTTCAATTTCTTGCTTATTTTTCCGTTAAAATCTACAGTGATTTTTTCATCCTCGGTTGGATGCATAGATATATCAGTAGAAGATAAGTCCATTTCAATTTCAGAGATATCAGTATTATTAATTACTGCTTGGTCACTCACATCATATGTGTCTAATGAAAACCCGCCGGAGGCACTGACAGATACTAAAGTTCCTATTACTCCAATAATAAATAATACTAACAAGCTGTAGATTAGTTTTTTCATGCCGCTTGACCTCCTTTGATTACTTTTACATTGAATTTGATATATCGAAGAATCACCCTTGAGCAAAGTTTGCCGAGCTGAATCATACCGATACTCATTAACAAACCTAAACTAATTGCTGTAAGCGACACAAAGAAATTAACAGCAAAGGTTTCATAACTATATCCTAGAAAATAGGAGGTTAGGATCACTAAGGGTAGTACTGTTAATGCAAATGAAACCGCACATAGAGCAACATAAGCTCCAAATAGACCAGCGACAGGTCCAATTATAAAAATGAGATTAAATAAACTTAAACTAACCCCAGCAATAATAGATCGAAATATATTTGTTGAAGGCTTATCCTTTACTTCATCCGTTTCCGTTTCCTTTTCTTTTTCAGTTCTTCCAATTCGGTATTCAGCTAACAAATCCCGGGCTATAACATGAGGGTCACCTAACTCTTCCATTAATTCTCTTTGGCTCTTCCCATTGGCTAAGCCAATTTCAAAATGTTCCTGATAGTCATAAAGCATTTCTTTACGATCTAGTTCAGGGACTCTACTTAATAATTCTTCCAATTTAGTTAAAAACTCATTTTGCATCATTTCCAATTCCCTCCTCTATAAATTGATTTACAGCAGTTGAAAACTGCTTCCATTCTTCAACCAAAAGATTCATATATTCTTTACCTAGATGGGTTAAAGAATAGTATTTTCTTGGAGGTCCTTCTGTCGACTCTGCTAAGTATGTTGTTAAATAGTCATCTTTTGTTAGCCTTCTAAGCAATGGATAAAGGGTTCCTTCCGCCACTTCAATCTTATTGGATATATTTTGGGCTAATTCATATCCGTATTGGTCCTTTTTAGAAATAAGGAGCAGTACACAGAGCTCGAGAACCCCTTTTTTAAATTGAACATTCAAGGAATTAACCTCCTAGTTTTTATCAGTTACCTTATCATGTTTAGTACTGACTAATGTATAGTAGTAATGTGAAAAAATAACAAATTTTCCCACAAGTATTATCATATAACACAGTACTGAATATTGCAAGGTACTGAATGAAAAAAATTCCAATTAACAGGACAAAAGTTTTAGTTTTATTAAAAGTAAAAATTTCGATGCTAACATGTCATTTTGTACGTATACATAGAAAAGAGTTTACACCAAAGGAGAGTGATCATGTATGTCCATTGTAGAGATAAAAAGAACAGCAAGAAGGGCATTGAAAGGTAAATGGGGATTGGCCGTTCAATTGACATTACTAGTCTATCTCATTACCACTATTTTTCCTTATTTAGTGGAGGTATTTATAAGTGGGGGATTCTCTAATTGGTGGTATCAAAAGGAAACTCCAATTGCAGCTGATTTAATTAATATTTTGGTGTCCCTAGCCGTGATTCCACTGTCTGTATCCACTTATTGGTTTTATCTAGGAGTCATTAGATCCGAAAATGTTTCAATCGAGAAAGTATTTTCTGTTTATAAGGATGGAACAACCTCCTTTAAATTAATAGGTGCATCCTTCTTAATGGGGATATTTGTCTTTTTATGGTCCTTATTATTGATTATTCCTGGCATCATAAAAGCTATTTCTTATTCACAAACTTTTTTCATATTAAAAGATCATCCAGAGTATTCGGTGCTTGAAGCCATTTCAGAAAGTAAAAAGCGGATGAAGGGCTACAAATGGAAATATTTAATTTTGTATATAAGCTTTCTTGGCTGGGCAATTCTTTGCTTATTTACACTAGGAATCGGTTTACTATGGCTAACTCCATACGTTACTGCCTCAGTCGCAACCTTTTATAATGAACATATCTGTACAAAGAAGGAGGAATTTTAAAACAAATCAAAAAGGGAGCTCGGATGAGTTCCCTTTTTGATTTATAATCGAATTTTAAATTGACCACCATGATCTTTTTCCATAATTGAAAGCTTTAGAGAGTGATTAAATCTTTTGGATAGTCCTTTTATGATACCGTGATTAAAAGCGCTATGATAGTGGGGAGTATAGCAAAACATATGCAGCTCATTAGTGGTCAGCATATATGGTAAATATTCTCCAATATAAACCTTGGATTTATGATTTAAACAATAAATTTGGGTTAGGTTTTCCAATGAGCTCTTAAAATCCTTTATAGAATCAGGAAAGATACATTTCTCAGGAACAAACTCACCCATATATTCTACAGCATCCAAACCGTAATTTTTTTCAACGGTATCTAGCAATAAATTGACCAGATTAATATCGTACCATTTCTGTGATCGATTAATTTTGGTTTCAATAAGAGAATTCAAATCCAATTTTTCTTTTTCTGCTACTTCTAAAATGTTTAAAATTGCATTTGAATGAACACTGGATTGTGAATAATCTACTTCGGATGTGGACATAGTTGTTCGGCCTTGGTAATTTAAAAATTGGTTTAGCTGCTGGCTTATTTGTAGAGTTTCTCTAGAAGTTAAACTTGATATGTTTGTATTTTCATATAATTCGTTTCGTAAGTTTTCGATAACCAAATTTATCATAAACATCTTCCTTCAGTATTTTCGATAATGTTCAGAAAAAATATTTAATTGATTTTTATAATATCATAAATTTCAAAACTTCAAAAATAACAAGAAACATCAACAAAAAAAGTCCCCACTTGAGTGGAGACCTCTATTTCTTACGCTCTTTTTTCAAAAAGTTGAACCACTTCGATAATAACATTTGTCGCTTTTTCCATATTATCAACGGAGATAAATTCATACTTTCCGTGATAATTTTCACCACCAGTGAAGATGTTTGGAGTTGGAAGTCCCATGTAAGAAAGTTGAGAACCATCCGTGCCGCCACGAATAGGCTTAAAGATTGGTTTAATGTCTAACTTTATCATCGCTTCCTCTACGATGTCGACAATTTCCTTAACCGGTTCTATTTTTTCTTTCATGTTGTAATATTGATCTTTCATATCAAGCAAAATATTATCCTGGCCATATTTTGTACGTAATTCATTTACGATGCTTTCGATTTTTGCTTTACGTGCTTCAAAGTTTTGTTTATCAAAATCACGGATAATGTAGGATAAAGTTGTTTTCTCGACATCACCTTGAAAAGAACCTAAATGATAAAAACCTTCATATCCTTCTGTATATTCAGGTGCTTCTTCTGCAGGAAGTTTGCTATGAAATTCCATTGCTATTTTGGCAGAGTTGACCATTTTTCCTTTAGCAGTACCTGGATGAATATTGCTACCTTTAAATGTTAATTTAGCACCAGCTGCATTAAAGCTTTCATATTCAAGTTCCCCGAGTGGGCCGCCATCCATGGTATAGGCAAAATTAGCCCCGAAGGCTGCTACATCAAATTTGTGAGGACCTCTGCCGATTTCTTCATCAGGAGTAAAAGCGACTCTTATTTTTCCATGCTTTATTTCAGGATGTTGGATTAAATATTCCATTGCCGTCATGATTTCAGCAATTCCTGCTTTATTGTCTGCCCCAAGAAGTGTAGTACCGTCAGTAGTGATTAAGGTATGACCTTTATAGTTTTCCATTTGCGGGAAGTCCTTTGTTGTTAGGACGATATGTAATTCCTCATTTAAAACGATGTTTTCACCGTCATAGTTTTCAACGACTTGTGGCTTGACGTTCTTTCCAGTAAAGTCCGTTGCCGTATCTACATGGGCCAAAAAGCCAATGGTTGGAACTCCTTTTTCCGTATTAGAAGGAAGAGTGGCCATCACATAACCGTTTTCATCCATTGTTACTTCTGTCATACCAATTGCTTTTAGTTCATCTACAAGCATTCCAGCCAATGTTAATTGACCTGGGGTGGAAGGGCATGTTTCACTTTCATCGTTCGATTGTGTATCCACCACTACATAGGATGTCAGTCTTTTAATCAAATCTTTTTGCAATTTTCCTTCATCTCCTATCCTTCATTATAATTTCATATTATCATATCTTTAGTTAGTTAAATACTTCCAATATCATTATAAATAAGGGGATATTATGGGAATAAATATAAGACAAGTTAATGATTCGGACAGAAAGTTTATTATTAGTCTTGCGGAAAGATTTAATGAATTTGCCTTTATGGGGTGGAGAGACCCCCAGGCAATGAATGAAGCTCAAGTAAGAATGGCTAAAGAATCATTTGGCCAAAAGGATTCTGATTCAGATATGTTTATTGCCGAAAACGAAAATCAAGTACGATTAGGCTTTTTACATATGAGTAAAAATGAAGACTATTTTACTGGTGAAAAACAGGGTTATATTTCATCTATTGTCGTTTCAAAAGAAGGGGAGGGCAAGGGGATTGCCAAAAAGCTCATGAAGACTGCTGAAGAATGGAGTATTCAAAAAGGTTATAAACAGATCGTTCTTCATGTTTTTGCTAATAATGAAAGAGCTATTCGATTCTATGAACATTTGAATTATGAAACAGAAATCGTAAAAATGGTGAAAGAAATAAATTCTGAAGACAAAAGTTCAAGAGAAGTAGAATGATATACGACAAAGAAATAAAGAATCTGCAGACGTTATTGGGTTTAGAAAAAGAGTATAATTCATTTGTACAATAGAAGGGCTTTTGAATAAAACATATATGATAAGGAGCGAAATATTAGTGACTATTAGAAAAATATCGCCAAAAGAATTAGCAGAAAAAATGTTAAAGGAAGATAATGTTCAACTTTTAGATGTAAGAGCAGCTGATAAATATCAAGCTTTTCATATTGAAGGTACAAATTGGAACATACCGAAGAATGCTATTTTTGATTTGGATGAAAATCTACTTGCCGTTTTACCAAAAGAAAAGGAAATTATTGTTACCTGCACAACTGGAAATTCGGCAACTAAATGTGCTGAGATTTTAGCTGGAAAGGATTATAATGTGGTAGTGTTAGAAGGCGGAGTAACAGCTTGGAAGGAATATAAAAATCCGTCTAAATCATAACCGATTGGATGAGACCAAATCATGCTTCAGAGTATTAATAAACAACTAGAAAAAATTATGCCTCTCATTACACCGGCAAGTGTAGTGCTCGGGGTATTAGTATCTGCGTATATAAAGGATTATTCTTTTTTAATCCCGTGGATTTTCGCTTTTATGACTTTTTCCGGTAGCTTAGGATCGAATTTTGGGTCTTTAAAGGATGCTTTTATGCATCCACTACCGATTGTGATAACGCTACTCATTTTGCATGTTGTCATGCCATTATGGGCTTGGAGCATCGGACATATCGTATTTAGTGAAGATATTTTTACAATAACAGGATTAATTCTAGGCATGGCCATTCCAACAGGGATAACAAGCATGATCTGGGTTTCTATTTACAAAGGAAATATTCCAATTACCTTATCACTAATCCTAGTTGATACGTTACTTTCGCCGATACTAGTACCATTCACGATTTCACTGATCGTTGGGCAAAAAATTGAAATGGATGTTTCCAGTATCATGACAGGGCTGCTAGGAATGATTGTGATTCCATCTCTATTAGGGATGCTCATTAACCATCTAACTAAAGGAAAGGTGAAAGAGGTTTGGAGTCCACGGCTTGCTCCTTTTTCGAAAATTGGTATCGGTGCAGTGGTCATGTTAAATGGTGCGGTAGTAGCTCCGCATTTACGAAACATTAGTTTAGAGCTTGTTATTATAGCGATAGCAGTGTTTTTTATTGCCATAACTGGATATTTCTTTTCTTTTATCATTGGAAAAATTATATTCAAAAATAAAGAAACGGTTGTTGCATTAACGTTTACTGGTGGGATGAGAAATATTAGTGCTGGGGCTGTTATAGCCACTTCATATTTCCCAGCAGCCGTTGCCGTACCCGTTGTGGTTGGAATGCTGTTCCAGCAGGTGTTAGCTTCATTAAGCGGCTACTTAATAGACCGGCATTATCACCGTCATGAATCTAAAACACAACTAACAGCATAGTTTTTACAAAAAGGAGCAGGAAATCCTACATTTCTTGCTCCTTTTTTTGTATAAGATTGAAAATATTATAAATAATAAAACGGGGTTAAAATTATGCAAAAGGAGAATACATGATGAAAAAACACTATTTGTCATTCATTTTATCATTCGTTTTAGTTGTCTTTATGAGTTCCCAGCTGAACGCAGTAGCAGAAAAGGCTCCAGCGAAGGGTACTAGCTACACGGAGTCTCATATTAAGTTAAAATATAGAATGCAGGAGTTATGGATCGAACATGCCTGGTGGACAAGAAGTTTTATTGTCAGCAGCTTAGCAGGAATAGAAGATCAACAAGCCGTGTTAAATAGACTTTTACAAAATCAAGTCGACATCGGTGATACGATTAAACCTTACTATGGGGAAGAAGCGGGAACGAAGCTAACAGCACTATTAAATGAACATATTCTAATTGCTGGAAGTATCGTTGAGGCTGCTAAAAAAGGTGACCAAGCCAATGTGGATAAATTGAATAAAGAGTGGACTCGCAACGCTGATCAGATTGTTGCGTTCTTATCAAGTGCCAACCCAAAATGGAATAAAAAAGAATTGACCGATATGTTTTATTTGCACCTAAAACTGACTAATGATGAAGTTGTCGACAGACTCAAAAAGGATTGGGAAAACGATATTCGCACGGCAGATCGAAATGAAGAGCATCTTATTCACATGGCTGATTTTTTAACAGATGGAATCGTAAAGCAATTCCCTAAAAAGTTTAAATAAAATAGTAAAAGCCAATTAGGTCAAAACTTAATTGGCTTTTTATTTTTTTAAAAAAGGATTTTACGATATTTTAAAAGGAATTTCTTAATGGAAAAGATATAACCTATGATTTTGTTTATTTGAAACAAGAGTAAAATAGTTTTATAAGATGCGGCTCCCTTGGGTGGAATTTTATCGGACTTACGTTCCGTTATTTGTGAAAATAATAGTGATTTCTTGTTCGTACCGGACCTATGTTCCGCTATTTAGGTGAAAGCTTGTCATTTTTAAGTGTTTATAAGCGAATAACGTACCCAGTGTCCTATAACACCATCAAAATAGCCTTTTTTATAAAAATAACGGATTCTATGTCCTATAAAAAGTTGCAACAAGAAAAAAGCATGGATTTCACTTTTATCCATGCTTTTTTAAATGCATTTTAATATTAATATAAAAAGAATAAAAGAATGGTTGTTATAACCCCGACCCAAATGGCCAATAAGAAGCAATATCCCATAATATGACGAATATGAAGACCGACAACACTAAGAATAGGAAGTGCCCAGAAAGGCTGAATTAAATTGGTCCAAGCATCTCCCCAGCCGACAGCCATGGCGATGGTGGCGGGGTCTACTCCCAATGCCATACCAGCAGGAACCTGTAATGGTCCTTGAAGAGCCCATTGTCCACCACCAGATGGAGCAAGTAGATTGACTAGCCCAGCTGACCAATACGTAAATACATCAAAGGTTTCTTTATTAGCTACTGATGCCATACCGTCAATAATCATTTGCCCTAATCCTGAACTACCGAGAACAGCAATGATTCCAGCATAAAAGGGAAATTGTAAAATAATCGGCGAAGTGGATCCAGCTGCTTCTTTAAATGCTTCACCAAATTGTCCGAGAGAGCGGTGAAGAACTAGGCCTAATGAGAGAAAAAGAATATTGATAATATTTAAATCAAGGTCACGGCCATTTATAAATTCATTTACTACATAAATGAGTCCAATTGCTCCTGTTATGATTCCAAGAAGTGGTGTTCTTTCTAATTTTAGAGCAGGTGTATCGGCAGGCACCAATTCATTCGGTTTCTTCTCAGGAATTTCTCTAGCCACATATGGCTTTATATTTGTCTTTGGTGCCATAAAACAAATGAAAATTGGCATGGTGATAAACAAGACAGCAAAAATAATAATAGTAGAAGGATTAAAAATCGTTTCTGAAGTAGGAATAACACCCATTACATTTGCTAAGAAGTGATCCTTTGTCGCAACTGTTAAACCGATTGAGCTTGATAATCCGGCAGTGTAAAGAACCGTAGGGGAATAGGCTGCAGCAACTAAAAGAGGGAAGTGGGCATTTTGGTTTCGTTTACCAATCTCACGGACAATAATAGCTCCAACTACAACTGCAAGGCCCCAGTTAATGTAGTAAGCAATGGCTGTAACAACAAATGTTAAAACATAGGCTTTATTTGGGGTATTAGCTAAAGATGAAATTGATTCCAAGCCCTTTTTTACAAAGGGAACAGCGGCGAGGACCATTCCTGTCATTAAGAGAAGCACCATTTGCATGGTAAAAGAAAGATATACCCAGAAGCCATCGCCGAAGGATTTAAAAAGGGAAATGGGCTCAGCTGGATTAGTGAAAAAACCGACAATAAAGACGAACAAAGTAAGTAGAACGGCAATGACAAAGGCATCAGGTAAATATCGTTGGACACCTCTTGAGACACGATCTGCAATAGAGGATAACATAAAATCACTCCTTTTCCATTGTTGGTATAGTATATTTAATGATTATGAAAACATGTCTCAAATCTGAACCTGCCCAGACAAAACAAAAAACAGCCCTTGAAGGCTGCTTGGTAATTTTGTCTTATGCTTTTCCAATTCACTAATATTTCTCGATTTGCTCAGCTAAATAAATACTTAACTTCCTTCTCGCTTTTCTAGATTTTGTTCGTTCCTCTGCTGAATGAAATAAGTATTTTTCTTCTTCAGTTTCCGGATAAACAGCTGGTACTCGTTTGGGCTTACCGTTTTCATCTAATGAAACGAATGTAATGAAACTTGTTGCTGCTACCTTTGTTTCTCCGGTAATTAAATGCTCTGCAATAACCTTTACGAATACTTCCATCGAACTGCTTCCTGTGTAGGTAACAAATGATTCTAGGTGCACGGCATCCGTAGGACGAATGGGATGTAAGAAATCAACCGAATCCATAGAGGCTGTAACACATTCTGAACGGCAATGTTTGGCAGCCGAAATGGATGCTACTACATCGATAGAAGCCATCAATTTACCACCAAACAAGGTATGATGATTATTCGTGTCTGGAGGTAAAACTCGATTTGTTTGAAAAACTCTAGAATCTGAACATGGTCTTTTATCTGGTATATTTGTCATTGTTTATATCTCCTTCTAATTCATAATGTATAGTTTAATCAAATTTCATCTTTATTCCTATTATTTTTGATTATAAACTGAATTATTTTTATTTCCATCTGTTTCCAAATAGTAGATAATGATCATAAGAGTACAAACGAGAGGAGGAAATGAAAATGATTTCATTATTAGTAGGATATCTTTTTTGGGTTTCGGTAGCGGTATCAGCGGTTAGTATCATCTATGGTCTTGTAAAAAAATCGTGGCGTGCTTTTTTTCTAAGTGGTATATCTTTCATACCAGCTGCACTTTATGCAGGTGTTGGTGGTGAACTAAGATTAGTTTTATTGGTTCCTGTTATTTTATTTGCTTTAGCTTATGTTTTAAGGAAAAATAGAATCGCTCAATAAAAAGGAAACACTTCTAGTTGTGTTTCCTTTTTATATATCTATGGTGCGATTTTTAAAGGCTGTGTTAAAAACGGTTCAGATCGTCCTAACATTTCAGAGACTGTTACGCATTTGAATCCTTCTTCGTACAGAACTTCAAGAATATTCTCGATAGCTTTTACTGTTTGTGAACGATCTCCTCCTGCATCATGGAAAATGACAATGTCGCCTGGTTTAGTATCAGATATTACATTGTTTGTAATCTTTCCTACCCCTGGCTTGCTCCAATCTTTTGTATCCTGATGCCATGACCACAAAATCACTTCATACCCACTTTCAATCGCTGTATCAATAATCTGTTCATCATAATAGCCGGCAATGGGACGAAATAGGGCAGGGGGATTACCGGTCAATTTTTCAATGACCTCTCCTGCAGTAGTTAATTCTGACTTTAATTTATTTTTATTAAAATTGTCTTTAAAATAATGCCGATAGGTGTGATTAGCAAGCTCGTGTCCTTCTTTTGCCTGACGTTTAATGATTTCTGGATAACGTTCGGCCTCTTGTCCAATAACGAAAAAGGTAGCTTTAGCATCATATTTTTCTAGTGCGTCTAAAATTTGAGGTGTATAAATAGGGTCTGGTCCATCATCAAAGGTAAGGGCAACTAATTTTTCTTTTGTGCGAATATCCCAAAAAACATGTCCTGTTTTTTCAAATTTTCCTCGTTTGTAGGTAGAAGAAGATGCTAAAACAGAATCAGTGGAGACTAAAAAGCAAAAGCAGAATAATGAAGCACTAATCATAAGCAATTTTCTTCTCATGATAACTATCTCCTAGAACGAATTTCCTTTAGTCTTTGTTTTCACCATGAGTTTTATGATTAATTTAAAAAGAAGAGAAATTTTGGAAAAATACAGTTGACTATTATCACTTTAAGTATTATTATCAAAAGTGATAATAATACTTAAAGTGAAAGTTTTATTTTTTTAAACTATTATTATCAAAAATGATAATAATAACTGAAAATGAATTGAAGGGAGCGATTGGTTTGAAAGATTCAAAATCAAAGCTAATTTTACATCCTGTCCGAATGAAAATCGTTCAGTCTCTTCTAAATAGTAAAAAGAGAAATGTACAGCAATTAGCAGAACGTTTAAAAGATGTTCCTCCAGCTACCTTATATCGTCATATAAATAAACTTCTAGAAGCAAACATCATCGAAGTGGTACAAGAAAATCAAATAAGAGGAACGGTTGAAAAGATATATGGATTAAAGGAAGTATCCATTAACTCGCAACAAGACCTGATGAATTTATCAAAAGACCAACACTTAGAGCTCTTTTTAACGTTTACCACTCAGCTGCTTGGCATATATGAAAATTACTTAAACCAAGACGATATCCATATAGTTAGAGACGGTGTTAGCTATCGTTTGGCCAATCTTTACTTAACTGATGAAGAGTTTTTGGAGTTAGCAAAAGAAATGGGAGGGCTAATCCAAAAAGCAATGCTAAATGAACCATCGCCAGAACGAAAAGGCAGAAATTTAGCGACTATCATCATTCCTGAAAAAAAACAATAAGAGGTGTTTAACATGGAAAAAGAAATCATCATACAAGGTGAAAATCCAATATACGGATCACTAACAATACCTTCAACGGAAGGAAAATATCCAGCCATCTTAATCATTGCCGGTTCAGGCCCGCTTGATCGTAATGGAAATGATCGTAAAGGGAAATATACAACCAATTTATACAAGGAATTGGCTGAGTACATGGGAGGTTTAGGTTTTGTCACCTTTCGATATGATAAACGAGGGACTGGAAAAAGAGATGGGGATTGGTTGGCGGCAGGTTTATCCGACTTAATGGTTGACGCAAAAAAAGCGGTTGAATTCATGATGTCTCATCCAAACGTGGATGCACAAAAGGTGATTGTATGTGGTCATAGTGAAGGAACCATTATTGCTACGAAACTAACAGAATCATTTGAATTAGGCGGCTTAATGCTTTTATCCGGAGGAGTAGATAACTTGATGGAGTTTCTTAAGGTACAGCGTCAACTTGCCTACAAAGAACTTTTCGAAACACCTGGTATTAAAGGCTGGTTAAATCGTAAATTAAAAGTGGATGTGAAAGGTGAAAAGCAAGTCGAAAACCTTATGAAGAAAATGAATCAGACGGATAAAGACATTATAAAAATTCAGTTTTTCTTTAAACAGCCAGCCAAATGGTTCAGAGAGCATAGTGTTTGTAACACTAGAGAAACCTTGAAAAATGTAAAATGTCCAGTATTCGCTTTACATGGAGATAAGGATCCATTAGTAGACAATAAAGTCTTAACTGAATTAGCTCCATTAGTTACAGGGAAGAGTGAATATCATATTATTCATAACATGGAGCATGGATTACGAGTTCAAACAGAGCCAAGAAGTATTCTAAATGCAAGGAAGATTTTTAAGGAATTGATGAAACGACCTCTTCACGAAGAAGGCTTACAAAAAATTTCCGGATGGCTAGAGACAAATTTTAAAAATGTCGAAAGTACGGATAGTAAGCAAGAGGTTAGCTAAAGTTAATTTTTAAACTCAAATAAAAATATTAAGAAAGGTATCAAGAAAGTAGAGTGTTTTCTTGATACCTTTTTAATCTATTGGGATGCTTGAGGAAGCCTCTTTAGGGAGATTAGGCAACTTGCCGTTATATAAGGTAAAGTCGATCTGATAGACCATGTTTTCTGGATAGATACTGAGGAAAGGAACTTCATTTGGTCTAATGGGTGCAGCTTTAAAGACCATCGATTGAATTTGTCCTTTTTGAAAACTGATAGAAAGCGAACTATTTTTTTGTTTTTTAAGTAAAATACCCTGTAATTCTATCTCGGGAAATGTGTGAAAAAAAGCGGTATAAGTTTCCTTTTCCCCCTGTTTTATTCTAGTTATTTTATCTGCATTTCTTAGTATCTCTTTACACCATTGAAAGGGATTATCTAGAGGAGATAATTCCTCAATAAATCGATGTGGATATTGTCCTTTTCTCCATTCATTCCCAGTATGAATATAAAACTGGCTTTCTTCCAGATAAACGTCAAACTGAAAAGAGCTTCCATTAGACACAGGTGTTTCAATACGAAACTTCGAATGTTTAGAAGACCAATATCCATTACTTTCAAAGGCAATAGAATCATCTTTTAAAAAATTTGTTTTAACATGGTAAGATTTTTGTTCATTTTTATTTAATTGTTGAACCCACTGCTTGTAAGCAAATTCCTGGTGACTTGGTAAAAAGGAAAATCCAATATAGCTTCCTATCATAATCGCTAAAATGGGGATTACCCACTTTTTTACAGGTCTAAAGGTAACCATTTACATCGTATCCTCCACTCTGTTGCCAATAACCGATTTGACGTTCGTCAGTAAATTCGATCCTCTCTACCCATTTAACAGATTTATAGCCATATAAGGAAGGATGATAAAGCCTACAGGGATATCCTTGGGCATTTTTTAATGGCTGTCCATCTAATTCAAAAACTAAAATGGCCTCATCCGTCAGAAGTTGTTCAACTGTAAAAGAGTCAAAATAGATTTGATCCCCAGAATAGACAGTCGCAAATTTCCCTGTTGTTTTTAACTGTAATGAATCAAAAAGATCCTTCAATAATATTCCTTTCATCTCTACATTTCTGACGCTCCAGCCGGTTACACAGTGAAAGTCTGTAACAATGGTGGTTTGAGGTAAACGCGGGATATCAGCTAATGTAATGTTTGTTCTTTCGTTAATCCTACCGTCAATGGTTAATGACCAAGTCTGATTTTCATATACAGGAATATCGTTCGTTACATTATAAATTCTAAAATATCCTCTTCTTTTTAATTGTTCAGATGGAATCGATAAAATGGGAGAAAACCAACGAATGGAACCGCCAAACACAATCGAAAAAAATCCAAAAACTAAAAACTTTAGTACATCTCTTCGTTCCAATTGGTTTTCTGTAATGGTGGATGGAATAGGTGATTTCGCACGCCACCATTTTGGCCACGGCATTTGAATCTTTAATAGATGACCAACGCTATGGGTAATGGCCCATGGGAGAAATAAGAATGTACTCCAGTCATGTATAACAACAGCTATGCCTCGGATAGTGAAGGGTAAGAAATCTTGAAAATACATGGAAATACCAGAAGAGATCCAAAGGCAAGCAGCTAAAACAATAAGATAAACATTATATTTTTTTATAAGTGGCTTTTTCAAAAGGTATTTGAAGATGTCGTTAAAGCTAACGAGCACGATAAGGATGTAAAGGCAAGCTACACTTAGATGAAAGGCAACCAAAGGGAAATGAAGCTGATTTAACCAAGCTCTTGTAGTAGGGAGGTATAAAGCTAAACCAGAGATTAATAAAGAAGTAAATGCTAATACGTGAATAGAATGTAATAAGATTAGCTTTTTTCTCAATGTAACCCCTCCCTTTAAATTTTAATCGTTAAGTCATTATACAATTTATCAAAAGATGGCAACAATAAATTTTCACCGACATGGTTCCTTTTATTTTTAAATCTTTTTCATTAAAATGAGGATAAACAATATTCAGAAAAAGGGTGGTTTCGTGAAGAAGGGAGATGTCAATGAATCATTTCCATTCCCGTTTAAGGAGAATGAATATATCTATCGTTACTCGAATAATTCTATTCCATTAAAGAAATCAAAGTGTGTGGAAATTACTTCAACATACAGCCAGGAAATCAAGCTAAAGCGAGATCTTTTAAATAAGTATCCTACTAGATGTTATCAATCTTTACCTTATTCCAAGAAAGCACAATGGGAGATTGTTGAACTCATAATTGAAAATCTTATAACCTATTATCCTCAGTATTTTGAAGTGAAAAAAAACGGTTCAAACTGGAATTTTCATAATAAATTATTAGACGAAAAACAGGAATTTATAATGGGAGACCATACTAGTTTACCTATTGAACCACTAGACTTTATTGGAAGACATGTACAAGAAGATTTGATCTTAATGATGCAAAGAGATGCTAATTTATATTTAGATGCGGGACAATTATGCTTTCCAGCTAACTGGTCATTAGCCTTTGATATAGGGATGAATTTTCAAGAAATTCACTATCCAATCCCTGGGTTTAAAGAAGCTGGGTTGGATCAACGAATTTTACAATTTCTCTTGCAACTAGAGCCAGGGAATCCATGGGGAAGAAAGAACTGGTCTTTAATGGCAGGGAATAGACTTGATACTTCACTTGAAACTTTTGACCAATGGGGGAAAGGTCGTAAGCTTGTTACCAAGAAGAATGCAGGAAAACTTGTCCATTTACGAGTTGAAGTCCAGACTCTCTCTCGCTTGTCTCGTAGTAATGGAATTCTCTTTACGATTCATACACATCTTTTAGCCTTAGAAGAATTGGCCAATAAAAGAGAATGGCTCGAATCCTTTTATCGGATTTTAAAGGAACTTCCTCCATATATAGTAGATTATAAAGGTCTTTCATTGTTCAAGGATGCTGTGATAGATTACTTGAAAGATAGACTTGAAAGTGGGGCGGACCTTGATGCCTAATAAAGCACCTTTTTTTGTAGAAGGAAAGAGGGAGTACTTGTTCTACACGGATCAAAAGGGGATCAGTTTGCTGCAACCTATTATAGGAGAAATTTTTAAAAAAAATACACCTTTTAAAGTCGTTATGAAAGAAGACGATATCGATTTTGATCTCACAAAGTGGCTGAAAGATCAGAAAATGGGAAGTTATCTTTATGCAGCGCTTCCTTGGGAAGAATTGTTCGTTTTCAAAAATGTAGTTGAGGAGATAGGATTTACCGAAGAGGAATCACAATTTATTGGTTATGGGCAACAAACAATCAAAGTATTTTGTTGCCGTTGTCATGGGATGACAGAGGGAAAGAACCTCGAAATGGATCAAGAAATCCATTGTTCGTATTGCCAGTTATTACTTGTTGTTTCAGATCATTATTCGAGAGTAAAGAACGCTTATTTAGGATATGTAGCAAAACTTTAATTAGAGGTAAAGATATGTACAAAGAAAAAACGATTCCAGTTTATGTAGATTCCATACATGAAGAAACTAAGCAGATTAAATCCTTTACACTAAGAGCTATGAATGGGAAGCCATTGCCTCCGTTTAGTGGAGGTTCACATATTATCACCTATTTGGATGGCCCCAATGGGTTGATTAGCAGACCTTACTCATTAACTAATTATCAAGAACAGCCAGATTGTTATCAAATTGCGATTCGATTAAGTGATCATTCAAAAGGTGGATCGATTTTTTGGCACCATCATGTGAATGTGGGTGATAGGCTTCATATTAGTTTTCCTAAAAATCACTTTCCATTAAGTGATAAGGCAAAACACCATGTCTTTTATGCAGCAGGTATTGGAATTACGCCCTTTTTATCGATGATGTCGGTATTAAAGGAAGATGGCGCTTCGTTTGAATTGCATTACACCACAAAATCGCATCAAAGCTGTGCTTTTTATTCCTATTTAAAAGAAAATTATGATGAACAAATCTCCTTTTATTTTTCAAATGTAAAACGGTTAACCACCGACTCATTATTCAACCATACGATTGGTACTCGTGTATATATTTGTGGTCCAGAGCATTTTATGAAAAATTTCGTTGAAGTTGCTAAGAAAATAGGATATCCAACATCTAGTATTCATGTTGAACATTTTACTGCCCCCCATGTAATGAACCCATCACCATTCCAAGTCACGTTACCTGATGGGGAAAGTATTAAGGTTGAAAAAGACCAGTCCCTTTTAGAAGCTTTATTAGCGGCAGGGAAAAGAGTTCCATTTTCCTGTAGAATTGGGCGATGCGGGACATGTGAATTAAAGGTTTTAGAAGGTGAGATTGAACATTATGATACGTTCCTAAGTGAAGAACAAAAAAAATCCCAGCAACGAATCTTGTCTTGCGTGTCACGTGCAAAATCGGATAAATTAATCATCCGCTATCCCTAGTTTAGTACGATAAAAATGGCAAGAAAAAATCCCCTATTTAATGTCAAAAATAATCATTATGAATAGATTATTAAAATGTATAGACCAAAAAGATAAGGGGTGGGCATATGGATTACGGTAAGCGAGATCTAGAATTTCTGATATATTCGATTACGCACCCCGTATACCAGCCGTGTGGAAAAAAACTTAATTTCATCTCAAACTTTACAGGGGTCCCCCAGTTATGGGAACAGGATCCTTATCATCGGATGCCGACCCAACCAATATCTAAGGAAAACGTTACATTTGTGACATACATAAATGGAACGCGGAAGCGGATTGTTGGTGTCGACATCTACTCTAATGAAAAGGAGCAGTTATTGTTATTACAAGAAGATGGTTCTACGATTCCATTAACGAATTCTCCGGAACATATTCATCGATATGGCGGCAGTTCTCCCGATGGAAAATGGATTGCTTGGTCAAGTAATCGGCGTAACCCGGCCTATTATGATGTATATATCCAGAATATTGAAACACTTGAATTTTACCAGGTGCTAAAGGGAGATGGAATCTATTATTCAATGGGGTGGTCCCCTGATGGCTCATCCCTTTTAATTGAAAAAACAAACTCCCAACTTGATAATGATTTATTACTGCTTCATTTGGATTCAAAACAAATTAATTGGCTAACCATTCATGAGGGGGAAGCTAGCTTTCATGATCCACATTTTAATCAATCAGGTGATCATCTTTTTGTTTTAACCAATAAAGATAGAGAATTTATGGGATTGGCTATGATTGAGATTTCAACAAAAAAGTTGACATGGCTTGAACAAAAAAATTGGGATTTCGAACGTTTGACCATAAGTAAGGATAAAACAAAATTAGCTTATTCCGTAAATGAAGCGGGGATTTCAAGAGGTTATCTACTGGATTTATTGACTAGCTCACTTTATCATTGGGAAACCCCAATGGGAGTTATTATGAATTATGTCTTTTCACCAAATAATGATAAACTAGCTTTCGTTTTTAATGGCCCTAAAAATCCCACCAATATATGGGCACTCGATTTAATAAGTATGGAAGTAGAACAACTAACTAATCTATCTCCTTCGCCTGGTGTAGAGGAAACTATGATTGAACCTAGTAGTGTTTCCTATTTAGCCTTTGATAAACTACAGATTCCTACTTTTATATACAAACCTAAAGTGCTTGCTGCAAAGCAACCTGCTGTGTTTTATATACACGGAGGTCCAGAAAGTCAATTTCGTCCAACCTACAATCCGTTTTTTCAAAAGCTTTTACAAAAAGGATATACGATATATGCTCCAAACATCCGTGGTAGTACAGGATATGGTAAGAGCTACACCCATCTTGATGATAATCGAAAAAGAATGGATTCTGTTAAAGATGTGATAACTTTAGCGGAGCTGCTAAACGCAGGGGATTATTTTCGTCAACGTAAAATTGCCATTATGGGTGGCAGCTATGGAGGGTTTGTTGTACTTGCAGCTATTACTCATTTTCCACATTTATGGTCTGCAGCTATTGATATGTTTGGAATTTCAAGTATTAGAAGCTTTCTTACTCACACAAGTCCATGGCGCAAGATACTTCGTGAAAAAGAATACGGTACCATTGAAAAAGACGGTCCATTTTTTGATCGAATTGATCCGATACACTTTATAGATAGAATTATATCTCCTCTTTTGGTTATTCACGGAGCAAATGACCCGAGAGTCCCCAAAGAAGAATCTGATCGAATTGTCTCCCAACTCAAGAAAAAAAACCATCCAGTAAAATATATCCTGCTTGAAGATGAAGGTCATTCACTAAACAAACCTCAGAATAAGCTATATGTATTCTCACAAATATATGATTTCCTAGATCAATATTTAGGGCAAGAAAAACCCCCAACTAATTGACATAATTGACAGTGTTATAATATAGTTAATTTAATAAATTCATAGATTGCCTCCTAAAGGGGAGTAGCTTTTACAATAATGTCGTCATTTCAGAGTACTTATACTCTCGGCATTGTTGGCAACTCAATTGTTGTTAGCAAGACCTTTACCAAATGGTAAAGGTCTTTATTTATTTAAAAAACCTTTACCCAATATCGGTAAAGGTTTTCTTTATTTATTAAAGATTATTTTAAAAGGAGAGGGTTTAAAAATGAAAAAACTGAAAACATCCATCATAGAATTAATTAAGAAAAATAAAGAAGAGATTATGAAAGACCGTGAAAAACTTGAAAAAATTGAAAAACGGATTGAGGATAAATACTCTAAAGGTTAATCCATTTTGTTTATTTGGAGGGATATTCATTGATATTAAGAAAATATATGTCCTTATTAGGGATCGGTTCTGCCAGAATCGATCTGATTTTACCAAAGGAATCCTATTTTCCTGGAGAGACGATTCATGGCTATTTTTTAATAAAAGGTGGAACAATCGAGCAATTAATTAAAAAAATTGATTGTGATTTAGTTATGACTGATGATGGCAAGGAACAGGTGATTAATACTGTAACCGTTTTAACCTCTAAAATCATCCAATCAGAAGAATCTGATCAAATAGTATTTACAGTGAAACTGCCAAATAGCATCCCATTAACGAGTGAAAATCGATCATTTCGTTTCAAAACTAGATTAACTTTTCATGAAGGTGTGGAAAGCAGAGATCAAGATATCATTCAGATTATTCCTGAATACAGTTCATAAGGTCAATTCAGTCTTGATTTAGTGAATTAGCTTAATGTGTGGTGTATATAGTAAAAGGCAAGGCTCAAGGAGTTGACTAAATAACCCTGTCAAATAATATGTAAAATTCTCTGAACGCCTTCAGCCTATTTCTTTTTTTAGTAATTTTTTCATGAATAGGTTATACTTAAATAAAAACAATAAACCGTTATTCCATTAAAGGAAAATTGGTACTTTTTATTAACCTTGGAGGGTTGTCTTTTGGTTACGGAAATATTGGTACTTTTAGTACTGATTATTTTAAATGCGTTTTTTGCTGCATCAGAAATCGCTTTGATCTCATTAAATGATAATAAAATAAAGCTTTTAGCTGAAGGTGGAGATAAGAAGGCTAAAGCTCTGCAAAACTTATTATCAGAACCAAGTCGTTTTTTAGCGACTATTCAAATTGGAATTACACTTGCCGGATTTTTAGCGAGTGCCTTTGCAGCGGGAAGCTTTGCGGGAAGACTTGCAGAATATTTAATAGAAATAGGTGTTCCTCTTTCTAAAGATCTTCTTGAAACCATTTCTGTTGTTATCATCACATTGATCTTATCTTATTTTACTTTAGTGTTGGGAGAACTTGTTCCTAAAAGATTAGCTTTGCAAAAAGCAGAAGAAATTGCAAACTTTGCTGTAATGCCACTTACTATTTTGTCTAAAATTACGGCTCCCTTTGTAAAATTATTAACATTATCCATGAACGTCATTGTTCGCATGTTTGGTGTTGATCCAAATGCAGAGGATGGAAATGTGACTGAAGAAGAAATACGAATGATGGTTGACGTTGGAAAAGAAAAAGGAACCATTCAAGATATTGAAATGGTGATGATTAATAATATTTTTGAATTCGATAATAAAACGGTTTCCGATATTATGACCCATCGAACTAATATTGTTGCTATCCCCATCGATTACAATATAAAAGAAACGGCCAATATCGTTAACCTAGAAAAATACACGAGATTTCCGGTGTTTGAAGAGAATATTGACCATATTGTCGGGGTTTTACACGTAAAGGATTTAATCCAATTTATTGAAAGTTGTAATGAAACACAATTTAATTTAAGAGAACTTATTCGTGAACCCTTTTACGTTCTAGAATCTATCCGAACCGATCAATTGTTTAAGGATATGCAAAAGAATAACACTCATATGGCCATCGTAGTTGATGAATACGGTGGGACGGATGGAATTGTTACCATAGAAGACTTAATTGAAGAAATCGTCGGAAACATATTTGATGAACACGACGAACCTAATGATAATGACGAGGAAATCATTGAGCTTGATACCAATACATACCTATTCCCAGGCACAACAAATTTATATGAAGTGGAAGATTTTCTTAAAGTGGAATTACCGACACAGGAGTATGATACCGTCAGTGGCTTTGTGATTGGGCAACTTGGTTATATTCCTACCGGTGATGAACACCCTGAGGTTGAATATAAAAATATTACCTTCTCTGTAGATGAAATGAAAGAACTACGAATTATGAAGGTAAAGGTCAGAGTTCATGAAATGAATAATGAAGAAGAATAATAAAAAATACCGATAAGAGGATTTCTTATCGGTATTTTTTTATTCTCAAAAAAACAAAAAAACACCTGACAAATTGTATTGTCAGGTATTATCAAAAGGGGGGTTTATGAAACTGGCTTGTTTCTAACACTTTCATTGTATCTAGAAAATATGAATAAATTATGAATAAAAGTGAAACGCTTCATTAAATTTTAATATTCTTCTTTCTATATATATCCATTACGTATTAATATGTTAAAATAGTCCTAATATTAAGATAGATTAGTAGGTTTAATAGAATGCTATTCTCGTTTCTATCTTGAAGACTATCCATCATATTTCTTAGAGGTGTAGGGAATGAAGAAAATCTTATCAATTTTTAGTGTGTTTTTGGTTCTATTTATCATTTCTGCTTGTTCTGAAAAAGATTCAAAAGAAACGGATAATGGAGAAAAACAAGTAGCAGAAGAGGCTACAGCTGTTATGGAGGAAACAAATGCCGAAGAGGATAGTTCATCAACGGAACAAGAGGATTATGAGTTAGAAGATAAAGAAGAGTATAATCAGATTTTCGGTATTTTTTTAGACAAAGATATGGAAAATACATTTCGAAAGCTTGTTGGTGATGACCTTGATATTTTCAGAGTAACATTCCAGCAAATTTCACCTGTTCCAACAGAAGACGAAAATCTGTATGCCTTTCATGGTTATATGCCTGGTCTAGAAGGAATAGCAGAAGGTGTAGTTGTTTTCGATAACTCTGGCAATATGTGGGCTGCTACTACCGAAGGAGAAAATGTCAATTTCTACTCTACGAACGAAAATGAAAAACACCATCCAATTATAGAGGATTGGAGACAAAGCTTTTTCTCAGGCAGTGAGATTGTATATAAATAATCATGATAAAAAAGAGCAGGAATCATATAGATACCTGCTCTTTTCCTATTAACTCCAATAACAAACTTCTAATTTGTTTCCATTTAAATCGTAGAAGGTAAAAAACGTGGTACTCCCATCTTTTTGCAGTTCAGAGGTCTCTACCCCCCTTGACGTGAGCTTTGTATGAACCTCCTCAATATTCTCAGCAAAAAAGATAGGATAGGATGAAGAGGCAGGAGAATGACTTTCATCGTGTTGCCATTCATAAAGCGTAATAGAAGGTCCATTCCCTATTGGAAAAATAACAATAGCGTGATCACCGTTACTTTCATATGACGAGGTGAACTCTAATACCTCTTCGTACCATTTCTTGGCTGCCTTAATATCAGCAACTCGTAAAATAATGGTATCCATTTTTGAAAAAAGACTCATAGGAACCTCCGAAAATAGTTTTCCTAACTAATTCGTCGATTTCCCTAAAAAATCCTTTATAGGATAAATGAGGATAACTGCAAATGAAAAACGATAATGGTTCTATATCCCCATGTTTATCCACTGACAAAAGTATGATATATTCACTAGTTTTTATACTTATCAACATTATCCACAAAGTTATCCTCAGGTTTATACACAGAGTTACTCACAGGATATCCTTAGTTATACACAATTTATCCGCAAGGTTGTGTTAGTTAGGACATTAAGGTTGTCACACTATATTCATATTTCCAATTTAAATATGTTAAGAAACTGTGAAATGCATTGCTTGAGGAAATTCTTCGGCGTATAGTATAGGTGTGAAGAGGAAGTACTGAAGTGGTACTTACTTTTTAAACTAGTTTTACTCCCCCTTATATAAATGTTGAAGCAGGATGAATTCATCCTGCTTCCTTTTTTTTGCCTCAAACTATTTTCTTTTCCGATTTGTACTAACGCGCTGATTTGCAGCATTAGCACGTGCTTGAGCCTCTAAATCCGCTTGATCAGCAAGCTCAGCTGAGTATTCTTCATCAATGCCATCCGTTTTTAAATTCTTTGGCGTTTGCGGAAGGCTTCCTTTGTTACGATCACGAGTTTTATGTCCATGTGCTCTGCCCATCGTTATGATCCCCTTTCAAAACAATAAAGTACGAAAACGGAATTCGTTTTCGTACTTTTATTGTTTGCTGAATGAAAGAAAATATAAGGAGAGTTATCTGGTACTTTTTTGAGTGTAACCAGCTGCGCGATCTGCGCGTCTGAACTCGTTAGAATATGTAACAGCTTGCATACTTGTTAAATTGCTTCTTACTTTGTCTTTTTTTCCTGACTTTGACATGTGATCATCCTATCCTTTCGTTTCTAAAATGTGAAATCGAAGTAGAGACATACTCATGCTGACTTCCCTATTTTTGCCCTAAAAGGAAGAGGATAAACGATTAAATTTGAAAAAGATTATTTAATGCTTTATCTAAAGTCGAATATTCAAAAACAAAGTCATGTTCTAAAAGGGCCTGAGGTAAAACTTTTTGCCCCTCCAGCATAAGCATACTCATTTCTCCAAGAAGAAGTTTTAAGGCGATTTCTGGAGTTGGTATCCAATGAGGACGATGTAATACTTTACTTAGTTCTTTGCCAAACTGATCCATTGTAACTGGTTGTGGAGAGATAAAGTTAACTGGACCCCGAATATTTTCATGTTGAATCACAAAAGAAATGGCTCGAATAACATCATTGATATGAATCCAGGAAACCCACTGATTTCCCTTGCCAAGTTTTCCCCCTGCAAATAGTTGATAGGGAAGGGCCATTTTAGGTAAAGCTCCTGCATTGTTAGCTAGGACAATACCTAAGCGGCATAATACCGTGCGAACACCAAGTTCCTCCGCTTTTATAGCTAAGGCTTCCCATTTCTTGACGGTTTCAGCTAAGAAATCACTTCCAACACTTGAACTCTGTTCTGTAAAAGTTTCCGTTTCTGATGTTCCATAGTAACCAATTGCACTTGCATTCACTAATACCTTTGGTTTTTTCTTTAATTGTTTTATGATTCTAAGCAGTTCATTTGTAGCATCTAACCGGCTTTGGAGAATTCTAGTTTTTCTATTCTCATTCCATCGGCCACTATTGATGGATTCACCAGCTAAATTAATTAAAACATCCGCATCTTCTAAATAAGTATTAGGATGGCTGTTAGGAGTGAGCCATTGAACATATTTTATCTTGGAAGAATGAGATGGAGATGGAAGTTTACGGGTAAGGACAAGCACTTCATCCCCCTTGTTTAAAAAATAATCACTAAGTGCTTTTCCAACAAAGCCAGAACCACCAGCAATAACCATTTTCAAAAAAATTCCTCCTCCCCTGTGTAAAGACATTTTAAACCATTTACGTAAAAAAATCCTCTTAAATATGTTACATTGAAAGAGAGGTGAAGAATGTGGTCTATATTACGAAAATCACCACACAAAAGAAACAAAGTGATCGCTTTAATATATATGTGAATGATGGAACAGGTGAAAAATATGCCTTTAGTGTGGACGAGGATGTTCTCATTAAGTATCAGCTTAAAAAAGGAGTGGAATTAGATGAGTTCACTCAAATGGAGGTTCTCTATCAAGACACGATAAGAAAAGCATTAAGTACCGCTATTCAGTGTCTAGCTGCAAGGATGCGTTCAGAAAAAGAGGTAAGAGACCATCTGAAGCAAAAGGAAAATGAAGATCCTGTTATTCAAGAAGTTATCCACCGTCTTTATAGCTTAAAATATTTGAATGATGAAGAGTTTTCACTTGCCTATGTTCGAACTCAAATGAATACAACGGACAAGGGGCCTAATGTGGTGAAAGCTGAATTAAAGGAAAAAGGAATTTCACCTGATATTATGGAAAAAACGATAAATGAATATTCTTATGAGATGCAACTTTCAAAAGCCATCCAGCTTTGTCAAAAAGCTCAAAAGAAAAAGAGGAATGACTCCCAGTTTGTATTTGAACAAAAGCTAAAGCAAGCACTAAGTCGCAAAGGATATTCTTTTTCCATAATAGATGAAGCCATGATGGAAATGAAGGACTCAGTGCAAGAGGATACAGAATTTGAAGCAATTAAAACACAAGGTGAAAAGGCTATCAAAAAATATGGCGAAGATAATCATAAAATAAAGCAATTTCTCTATCGAAAGGGTTTTTCTATGGAACATATAGAAGACTTTTTGAGGAATCTTGAACAAGAAGACTGGAACTAGCTACATGTTCCAGTCTTTTTTTGTTGTGAAGGAGATTGTTCTAGTTAACAAAATTGATATTTCAACCGATATACGAAGTTTATCAACCAAAAAATCATTTTATCAACCGCTAGTTATCATTTTTCAACCGAATTTCAGATTTATCAACTTTCAAGAAGGCCATCCCCAAAAAAAAGACCTCAAAGTGCCCACGCACACTTGAGGTCTTAACTCCTCCTATTTATTTCTGACTCTCAATCACAATTGACTCTTCGTTTAATTGGGAATAAATAATTTCAGCAACCTCTTTTGGTGAACGTAATCGAGAAGGGTCTTTAATATGGTCACTATTCTCCCAAAATGGTGTATCCATGCCACCCATATATACTGCGGTAAACTTAATATCACTATTCTCGTATTCCTTTTGCAGACTTTCCGTAAATCCTCTTACAGCAAACTTACTTGCTACATAAACTGCTTCATTTACTTTCCCTCGTAAGCCTGCAGTTGAGATTATATTAATAATATGTCCTGAATTCTGTTGAGAGAAGATAGGTAATACTGCTTTAGTCATGAACATTGTGCCTAAAATATTGGTTTCTGTCATTTCGATTATTTCTTGTTCGTCTATTTTTTCAAAAGGACCAAAATAGCCGATGCCCGCATTGTTCACTAATCCATATAAAGTATAGTGCTCACTAATTTTCTTTACTCTGTCAGAGACATCTTGAAAAGAGCGAATATCTACTTGGATCACATCTGCTTTACCGCCCAATTGTTCAATTTCTGATTTCACACTTTGAAGTTTATCCTGCGATCGCCCCATTAATAGGATATGAAAATTATTTTGAGAAAATAATAATGCAAGTTCTTTTCCTAAACCAGATCCAGCCCCTGTAATGACTATTGCGTTCATTTAGCTTTCTCCTTTCCTTAAAGGAAGAATGAAATAGTTTCTTCCGTACCTAATGTTTATTATACTAAAGAATAGGAAATCTACTTAAAAAAGGAGAACAAAAAATATGGAGCAAGAAAAAAGATACAGTCAAATGTCTGCTTATGAATTACAGCAAGAAATCTCCCAGTTAAATGAAAAGGCACGTAAGGCAGAACAATTAGGTATGGTTAATGAATATGCGGTACTGGAAAGAAAAGCAATCATGGCTAAGGCCTACTTAATAGATCCAAAAACAATAAAATCAAATGAAGTGTATGAAATAGAAGGGGATCCTGGAACCTATTTTAAAGTCCAGTATCTAAATGGGGTATTTGCTTGGGGCTTTCGACTCGGAGGAAATTCAGTGGAAGAAGCTTTACCTATTTCCATGTTAAAAGAAATGAAAGAATAGGCCCCCAAAAGGGAGCCAGTCAAGATTAAAATCCAGTTGTAAATTCTTCAGGTGTATCACCTGAACGAGTAGTGGAGGCTCTCATTCGTTCTTGTGGATGAGTATTGATGGTACCATCCGCTCTTTTTGAAGCATACTCAGCTTTTGCTCGAGGCTCACCCTCGAGTTTAATGCTATGTTGGTTTGGGAAATGAGTAGCTTTATTTCGTACCATGCGAAACCCTCCTAATGAATGATAAACGTGATAAACAAAGCCCTATCCAATGCTTATCACGTACCTTTATTATTTGTTCATTTAAAAAAAGCTATCAAGAGGAATAATGGAATTAGAGGTGATTTCTATGCAAGAATACCAAGAAAAGTTAATTCAACTTTTGCTTGAAAAAAATAACCAATTAAATGAGCTTCAAGCAAGAATATGGGTGGAACTTTTATGGAGTGACTTTGAATCAACCTATGCAAAAGCAGGCAGGGATTACCAGGGTCCTGAAATGACCGAAAAAGTGGTTCGTCAATGGATTGAGTATCAAGGTGCAAAGCTTCATGAATTTGTCGCCAATAATCCTAAATACAAACACTTATTAAACAATCAAACATTACATTAAAAGGTCTAGCCCCTTTAAGGGCCAGACCTTTCTTTACGTCGCTACAGGTCGTTTACGTTTTTCTCTTATGAATTCGGAAGAAATTCTAATTTTTTCTGCAGCTTTTCTTCACTAAAAATCCACCCGGTGTAGGAACTTAAAATATTGTACTCTAAATCTAACTTTACGACTGCCACAAATGGATAATGTCCATTACTTCTATAACGTAAATCAATAAATCTTACTTCGTAATGATCATCAAATTCATCTACTTCCCAACGATAAACAGGGGAAAAGGATAAAAAGGCGGAAAGATTTTTGTCCTTTTTAGCGGCTTCAAGCACAGCTGTTTTTGGGACGGCGACTCTTTCGAATTCATCTAAAATTTTCACTTCCCCTTTAATCCCTCTTCCCACATAAAACCTTGTTTCACTCATAACCGCAATCCGCCATTCATGTGTTTTCATAGTTGGAGCAATGATGACTTGTGTCGCATCAGGAACTATTTCTTTTACTTTATGCAACACCTTTCTTTGTGCTTGGAAACGGAAAAAGTAATAGCTGATGAGAATCGCGTAAACAGCTAAAAAGATATAACCTGGATGTCCTCCAAATACCCAAGCAAAAATTCCGACGACATGAATCCCAAAAATATACGGGTCAAATGTGTTAATAATTCCTAATGCGACCCATTTCGACGAAAAAGGTCGCAATGCTTGTGTACCATAAGCGTTGAATATGTCGACAAATACGTGCAGGAATACGGCCAAAAATGTCCAAATCCATAAGTGGAGTAAATTAGCCTCTGGAAAAAGTGGATATATAATCGCCATAATCCCTAAAGGCCAAAGGATAACAGCGGGAATAGAATGGGTAACCCCACGATGATTCCGAATATAGACGGCATTATTGCGCAATTTTAGAATTGTATCAATGTCAGGGGCCTGGGATCCAACTAAAGTGCCGATTAGCACACTTGTCGCCGTTGCAGAACTATCTGCCAACACAGGATCTAAAGTAGCTAATCCGCCCAGAGCAAGTCCCATTACCACATGTGTACCTGTATCCAAAAGGAAAAGCCCTCCTTTATAGGGAAAAATTTTTAAAGCATTCTTACTTGTCATCAATAATAATTATGGTTTAGTCTAGGGAGATGAAGGAATGAAATCAGAAATACAAATGGTCATCGAATATGAAATTGTTGAATCTACTTATCAGCAATATAAAGAAGTCATCCATCAAATCCATTCAAAATTACATTCATTTGAAGCGGATCAGATACAATTAAACGAATCCAATCATAAGGTCATCGAAACCTTTTTATTGCCAACGGAATCCCATTATTATGCCCTGAAGAAATTAAGAAAATCCAAAAGTCATACCCTATTCGGTTGTTTGGACCCTTATATAAAAGGTGGTCTTCAACAGATCGGTTTTTATGGTATTAAAAAGAAGCGTTAATATTATATTCCCATTTTTAAGGGATGTTTAACACCTTGGAGGAACAAAAGTGCCTAAAAAATTTCAACAAACACTAGATTCACTGAATATCAATGATTTTCAATCAGACTTAATCAGCTGGTTCACTAATGAAAAAAGGGACTTACCATGGAGAAGAGAACGTGACCCGTATCGTATATGGGTATCAGAGATTATGCTTCAGCAAACCCGAGTAGACACGGTTATTCCCTATTATCAAAACTTTATGGAACAGTTCCCGTCATTAGAGGAATTTGCCAATGCAGATGAAGAAAAAATTTTAAAAGTATGGGAAGGTCTCGGCTATTATTCCCGGGTTAGAAACCTGCAAACGGCTTGTAGAGAAGTCCAAGAAAAATATAATGGAGTCGTACCCAATACACCAAATGAAATATCTAAATTAAAGGGGATTGGACCTTATACGGCTGGAGCAGTCTTAAGTATTGCTTATGGAGTACCAGAGCCGGCAGTGGATGGGAATGTCATGAGAGTTTTGTCTAGGGTTCTTTCCATTTGGGAGGACATCGCAAAGCCTTCAACTAGAAAGATTTTTGAAGAAGCGGTTAGAAAATTAATTTCTCATGATAATCCTTCCTATTTTAACCAAGCGTTAATGGAGTTAGGTGCTTTAATTTGTACTCCTACTTCTCCATCTTGCCTGTTATGTCCAGTTAGAGAACATTGCAGTGCTTTTGAACAAGGAGCACAAACAGACCTACCTGTTAAAACCAAAAAAACAAAAGTGAAAGATGTGAAATTGGTAGCTGGTATCTTAACGGACCCAAACGGGAAAATTCTCATTCGCAAGCGTCCAGAAACGGGATTATTGGCAAACCTTTGGGAATTTCCTAATTTTGAAATCCATGCAGAATTAAAAAGGGGACAAGATGAGTTTCTTGATCAACTTAAAAGTCAGCATGAAGTAACGGCCGAAATAAACGAAGGGCTTGGTCAGATTGAACATGTCTTTTCGCATTTAAAATGGTATATCCAGGTGTATTCAGGAAAAATTATTTCTACCGTAAAAGAAACCCCACGATTGAAGTTAGTTTCTCTTGATGAGATAGAGGCATTTGCATTCCCTGTCTCCCATCAAAAAATGTTCCAGCAATTTTTGGAGTTTACAAAAGAAGGGCTTACTCTTTAGGAGTGAGTCCTTCTTTTTACGTAGTGTCTTAATCAATATCAATCATACACAATCTTTGTACCATGTGTATAATCTGCTTCTCCGCGATTTAACCCATTACGACGCATGATTTCTTCTACAATTTCACGATGAATAGTTTGCCCTTCACTATTCAAATAAGGAACCATTTGCTGTAATGAATGGTGGAAAAAAGCAAGTTCATCATCTTTCCAATCAGTCTTAGACATCATAGAAAGCTCAGTCATGTCACGGCCTACATACATCTTTATCTGCCCCTTTTTTATCGTAATGAAAGCTTCTGTCTTCCCTATTTTCCTATCTAGAATTGTCATCTATTCATGAAAAAGCTAAAATAAAAAGAAAACTTATCGAAGGGAACTTTACATATGACACAAAAAGTAGCACTTGTAACAGGAAGCAGCAGAGGAATTGGAAAGGCAACGGCTTTACGTTTAGCTGAACAAGGATATGATATTGTGATCAACTACGCACGGAGTAAAAGTGCAGCCTTAGAAACAGCTAGTGAAATTGAGGCTCTAGGTAGAAAAGCATTAGTTGTGAAAGCTAATGTTGGTGATGTAGAAAAAATTAAAAAGATGTTTATGGAAATTAATGAAGCCTTTGGCCGATTAGATGTTTTTGTTAATAATGCAGCATCTGGAGTCTTAAGACCTGCGATGGAACTAGAGGAATCTCATTGGGATTGGACGATGAATATTAACAGTAAAGCATTATTATTCTGCGCACAAGAAGCAGCGAAACTAATGGAAAAAAGCGGCGGCGGAAAAATTGTTAGCATTAGCTCCCTTGGATCGATTCGTTACTTGAAAAACTATACTACTGTTGGTGTTTCAAAAGCAGCACTAGAAGCATTAACTCGTTACTTGGCTGTGGAACTAGCCCCTATGAATATTAGAGTAAATGCAGTTTCTGGTGGAGCAGTGGATACTGAAGCGTTAACTCATTTTCCAAATCGTGAAGAATTATTAGCAGAAGCAAAGGAAAAAACACCTGCTGGCAGAATGGTCGAAATTGATGATATGGTAAATTCGGTCATGTTTTTATTATCAGAAGAAGCAAGTATGATTCGCGGTCAAACACTTATTGTGGATGGCGGTATTTCTTTACTCGTTTAATTTTATACTTAATTAAAGTGAATTTTTTCAAAAAATCTTTTCTGTAAAAAAGGATAGTTCCCTTCACGATGGGTAAATTAATCTTCGTGGAGGTGATAACAATGGCAAATTTCAACCAACAACCAAACAAATCACAAGCTGGTACAAACATTCAAGAAGTAAGACAACAAAATGCAGCTTCTCAAGGTGGACAAGGTTCTTTTGGTACTGAGTTCGCTAGTGAAACAAATGCTGCTGAAGTAAGAGCTCAAAACCAACAATCTCAAGCGAGTGCTGGTCAAGGTAGCCAAGGTCAATTTGGTACTGAGTTCGCAAGCCAAACAGACGCTGCTGAAGTAAGAGCTCAAAACCAACAATCTCAATCTAATTCTTAATACTTAGTGAAAGTGCCCTAACAACGATAGGGCGCTTTCTTTTTGTGAGCATTTACGGAATCTAGCTCCAGAGCTTCCGCTTTTTATTTTTTTCGACAAAACTTCCCTTTACTCTACAGAACTAGTCAAAGGAGTCTTCGAGACCCTCACGAATACATACTATAACAATAAAAATAGGCGGTGGCATAAAATGAATCAATTTAACCGTTTAGTTTCAGAACAAATGAAAACGATGGAAAAGCTTTTATTTATCCAGGCGGAATTAGAGAGATGTCAAGAAATTGAGGAAGAATTAAAAGCGCTTCAGCAAGAGACTGAATTAGAAAGTGTTCAGTACGAGATCAATCGGATGAAAGAAGAATTAAAGCAAATTCAGCAAGTGTTTGAAAATCAAACAGAAGAAGTCATTCGTTCTTATCAAACGTTAGATTTGACTCCAGTTTCTTAAAAAATACCAAAAAACTTATAAAATTAGGGGAGTCATTGAAATTTCAATGGCTCTTTTGTTTTAAATTCTGCGTACAACCGTTATAATAATAAGAAAAAAGAATCGTTCTTTGTTGCCTTATGTCGTTTTGATAAAATATTGTTTAGCCGTAGTACCACCCTCTTAAAAAAGAGGTATCGTGCTTTGAGCTTTCGGGGTTACAAATGTTCGGAAATGAAAGTAGGGGAAATGTAATGGGCGTTCCCACTGAAGGAGAACCAATACAAATTCATAGCTATAAACATAACGGGTATATCCATCGCATTTGGGAAGAGACTACCGTTTTAAAAGGGTCAGAGACTCTTGTTATTGGGGGAAATGATCGCACGATTGTAACTGAGTCGGATGGAAGAACTTGGATTACAAGAGAACCGGCGATTTGTTATTTTCACTCCCAATATTGGTTCAATATCATCGGTATGCTTCGTGAGGATGGGGTTCATTACTACTGTAATTTAAGCTCGCCTTTTATTTATGATGGAGAAGCACTTAAATATATTGATTACGATTTAGATATTAAAGTGTTCCCGGATATGACTTACCATTTGCTAGATGAAGATGAATACGAACGTCATCGACGTGAAATGAAATATCCTGAGGTTATTGACCATATATTAAAAAAGAATGTTGAAAAATTAATTAAATGGATTCATCAGCGTAAAGGTCCATTTGCACCTGATTTTATTGATACCTGGTATGAGAGATACCTTACATACAGAAAATAAATTAAAACCGACCTGTTGATCAGATCAACAGGTTTATTGATTTTTTTTAGTTTTTTTGAGAGCTTTTGGAGGTGCAGTACAATTGGGCAGTATTAGAAGGTATTTGCAATTTGTAAAACCTTATCGGTTTCAAATTATTTGGACTATCATTATTGGTATTTTAAAATTTTCTATTCCGTTATTAATTCCTATGTTAATTAAATATGTGGTTGATGATATTGTTGGAAATGATCAAATATCTAAAACCGAAAAGACTGACCACCTTTTATTTATTATGGGAATTATGTTTGTCATCTTTGTTGTCGTTCGTCCGCCTATTGAGTATTATCGCCAATATTATGCACAATGGACCGCTAGTAAAATTCTTTATGATATTCGAGATCAATTATATACTCATATCCAAAAATTGAGCTTTAAGTATTACTCTAATACAAGATCAGGAGAAATCATTTCCAGAGTGATTAATGATGTTGAGCAGACAAAAACATTTGTTGTGACAGGATTAATGAACCTTTGGCTAGATATGGCCACTATTGTGATCGCCATTATGATCATGTTTACGATGGATGTAAAGCTGACGGTTATGTCAATCATCCTTTTTCCACTTTATGCGATTTCTGTACGGTACTTTTTTGGAAACCTGCGAACATTAACAAAGTCTCGTTCTCAGGCTTTAGCTGAAGTGCAAAGTTATTTACATGAAAGGGTACAAGGAATGCCCGTCATAAAAAGCTTTGCGATTGAAGATCATGAGCAAAAACTGTTTGATAAACAAAATAAAAATTTCTTAACAAGAGCGATTGAACATACTCGTTGGAATGCCAAATCGTTTGCAGCTGTAAATACGATTACGGATATTGCTCCTTTAGTGGTGATTGGTTATTCTGGTTTTCAAGTTATCCAAGGTACTTTAACACTTGGAACCATGATTGCTTTTATTGCTTATATTGATAAGCTTTATAATCCTCTTAGGAGAATGGTGAATTCCTCTACCAGCATTACGCAATCCATTGCCTCAATGGACCGTGTGTTTGAATTTATTGATGAAAAGTATGATATTGTCGATCAGCCTAATGCTTTCGAATGTGAAAATGTAAAAGGGAATGTAAGTTTCCGAAATGTTTTCTTTTCCTATAATGAAAATGAATCAGTATTAAAAAATATCAACTTAGAGGTTAAAAAGGGAGAGACAATTGCACTTGTCGGGATGAGTGGAGGAGGAAAGTCTTCCTTTGTAAGCCTAATACCACGTTTTTATGATGTGTCATCAGGAGAAATTTTACTTGATGGTCAAGATATAAGAAATTTTAAAGTGAGAAGCTTAAGAGATAAAGTTGGAATGGTTTTCCAGGATAATCTTCTTTTTAGTGACTCGGTTAAAGAAAATATTCTTTTAGGAAATCCAAAAGCGAGTGAAGAAGAAGTTGTTCAAGCCGCTAAAGCAGCAAATGCGCATGAATTTATCATGGGCCTTCCGCAGGGGTATGGTACCAAAGTTGGTGAAAGAGGAGTTAAGCTTTCAGGTGGACAAAAGCAACGAATTGCCATTGCTCGAGTATTTTTAAAGAATCCGCCGATCTTAATTCTAGATGAAGCTACCTCTGCACTGGATTTAGAAAGTGAACATCTTATCCAAGAATCTTTTGAAAAGCTAGCAAAAGACCGCACAACCTTTATTGTTGCCCATCGATTATCGACCATTACCCATGCAGACAGAATTGTATTAATTGAGCATGGAGAAATAGTTGAAATCGGCACCCATGAGCAATTAATGGAGAAGAAAGGGAGCTATTACCGACTGTTTCAAGTACAACAAATTGATACAAAAGAACCTGTTTCTCTTCTAGAAAGTTAAAAACTGTCCATCATTTGGACAGTTTTTTTTAGAAAAAAATTAAAAATATTACCATTTTTATGTTTAGGGCTCTAATAGATGGGTACTTAGATACTAATTATATTTAAGGTTGAGGTGAACCATCTTGGAGCTAGGTAAAAAGGTCATTTATCAAGGGGAAGAATACATCATCTTTTATACATACGAGAATGGCTACTGTGAAATTAAAGAAATAAACGACTCTAACATTATCAATGTTCTTTTGGTTCCAGAATCGAAAATACAACCGGCATGCTAAAACAAACTCATGTAAATCACATGGGTTTGTTTTTTTATATAAAAAACTCGCCCCTATAAGGCGAGTTTTGATTAAAGTTCCGGTTTACTTTCCTCAATATTCACTTCATTATCGTCCTTGTGGTAGGATTGGAAGCTGTTGATCAATGTTTCAAGATGCTCTACATGTTCACCGTAATCCATAATTGCTGCAATGACCTGCATCGTGTGAAACAGAACCGCTTCGTTTTCCTCGCTTCTTTCTTGAACAATAAATAACTGAAAGAGCCCTTTTTTATTTAAGCAGACATTTCCACCATACTCCGTACTACCAGTTTGGATTTTGGTTTTACCAATAAATCTTAATAAGAGCTGTTCGTGATGATGGATGAGACAATCAAGCTGTTCTTGGAGCTGAAGTTGAAAATCCTCTGATAATTGAAGAAGCTCGTTTTCATATCGGTTTAATTGTTTTAATGTTTCAAGAGCTCTCTTTGTTGTGGTAATCATCTGACGATAAATAACAAGTTTACGTGATTTAACTAAATTCTGCTTTTTTAAGTAATTCCGTTCTTCTTTGTAAAAAAGATAAAGTTGATCAAGTCTAACAAGTGTATCCTTTATTTTTTCAATATCATTTTTTAATAGATGATTCTCAGAAGCGTGTCTTGAGGACATTCTAATCCATTTGAGAATTTCTTCTGTTGTACTTGATATTTTTAGATAAAGTCTGTTTTCGTATTTAGGTGGTAAAAACACAAGATTTACGATAAAGGCGGAAAATACACCTATCATAATTGTAGAAAAACGGATAAAGGCAAAGTTAATAAATTCTTCACCAGGCGTTTCCATTATCGCGATAAGTGTAACTAACGATAAGGCGATGGTGTTTTCCAGTCTTAATTTGAGATTGATGGTAATCACAATAATAGCGGCTAAGCCGATGATAACCACATGGTTACCAAGCAATAGCACAAATAAAACGGCCATAATTGCACCGATAATATTACCTTGAATTTGCTCAATGATCGATAAATAAGAGCGATAAATAGAAGGTTGTACGGCAAATATTGCAGCAATCCCCGCGAAAACAGGGGAGGGGGAGTTCAACTGTTGAGCCACTAACAAGGATAGGATGATTGCGATTCCCGTTTTGAATATTCGGGCGCCAAGCTTCATTTCTTAAAAATTCCTTTCATGTGTAATTTCTTTTTTAACTGCTAGTATTGTACTATACAGTGTTATGTATGAAACTGCAAGGGACATTTACCTGAAAAAAATGATAAAAAATGGCAACTGCCACAATCGAGGGCAATTGCCATTTTACATAGGAATCACTCTGTAGATACGGAAGGATCTGCTTGTTCTTTGACAGGAATAATCTGAACAAAATGCTCGTCTATATGCTCTAATAATGATTGTAAAGGAGACGCTTCCTCCATTTGACCGCTTTCCACTAAAATATGAATATATTTTGTTAACAATTCTTCAACATCTGCTATTCCCTTTACGGAAAGAGGAGTAATCGATACCTTCGCACCTTTTGCAATCCGTTTTTTCATGACATCCAATGTAAAACCCATTTCAGGTTGCTGTCTTAAATAAACGACACCACCCGTCATACCTGCACAAATCCATGGACCAGGGTCCCCAAGCACTAAGCCTCTGCCGTTCGTCATATATTCAAAGGCAAAACCTTTAATATTAGCACGGGATGCCACATTTCCTGTCTCTTTCTCGGGAAGTGGTGTTTGAATTTGACCACCGATAATCATATCTGCACCTGATAACCGAATCCCAGCTCTTGCATCAGCATTACCTTGTGCGACTAAAAGTCCCTTTTGTGCTCCATATCCAAAGCCTTTTCCGACAGATCCGTTATAGTACTTTCCGTCTTTCCCTTTTGATTTTAAAATGACGATACTACCGCCAAAAGATGTTTTACCAATTCCGTCTTGAGCACCGCCATGTACCTCAAGGTTGATACCAGCACTATTATACGCACCTAATCCATTTCCAGGGATAGAACCATTTTTATATTTTAATTGAATAGGAGGTAAAGACTTATAAGTACCATCTAAACGGCCGCGGACACGGTGACAGGATACTCTGCTGCCTAAAACCCTTTGTTCAGAGGTGACGCTGTAAAAATCTCTGGAATAATGTAAATCTTCAACTCGCTGGTCTAAATATTCCGCACCAACAGCAGCTTGGATGGCAGCCGGTTCGGTAATAGTATCCATTTCATGTTGATTAAATTGAGCAATATCAAGTGTTCTTAATAACTCAGCTAGATTTAATTGATCTTCTCCTTTTACTTGTTGAAGAAGGTCAGAACGCCCCACTGCTGCTTGAAGATTTTGAATACCAATAGAGCCTGCTAGTTGTTTTAGTTCTTCACCAAAAGCGCTATATAAATGGACGATTCCTTGAACGGCTAATTCGAGGTTACGAGGGACAAATTTTCTAAGTCCATGTTCTTTTGCTTGAAGTTCTGTTTCGATTTGGGTGGCAATACCAACGTGACAGGTATCTAAATGACATCCTTTGCAAGTTGTACAGCCAATCGAAATCATTGAGAGTGTTCCGAAACCAACACGGTTTGCCCCAAGAAGCATTATTTTTAATACATCCATTGCACTTTTTAAACCGCCGTCTGCCCAAATTTCAACCTGATGGCGAAGACCGCTTTCAAGCAAGGCATTATGGGCAGCCTTGACACCAATTTCAACAGGTAAGCCAACATGCTGAATAGCATGAATTCTTGCAGCCCCAGTCCCTCCGTCAAAACCACTAACCGTAATGATATCGGCTCCGGCCTTAGCAATTCCTACTGCGATCGTACCTATGTTTGGAACAACAGGCACCTTAACAGCTACTTTTGCTTGATCATTTGCTGTTTTAATTTCGTGAATCATTTGTGCTAAATCTTCAATCGAATAAATGTCATGATTGTTAGAAGGGGAGATTAAGTCTGATCCAATGGTTGCATTTCTTGCTTCAGCAATTTTTGCTGTAACCTTAGAACCTGGAAGATGCCCGCCTTCTCCTGGCTTAGCCCCTTGACCGATCTTTATTTCAATGAGATTAGAAGAGTTCAAGAGTTCAGCATTTACTCCAAATCGACCAGAAGCTACTTGTTGGCCACGAGTGTTAGGATATTTGCCGAGCATATCCTTAATTTCTCCACCCTCACCATTCATGCTAACCATATTTAATCGATCTGCGCCTTCAGCATAAGCACGGAAGGCAATTTCATTTTGAGAACCAAATGACATGGAGGCGATCACAAAAGGTAAATCATGTTTACCAACTCGAATATCAACATCCTGTGCTGAAATGGTTTTTTGGGATGGTTTTAATTCAGTCAAATGACGAATCGTTGTTGGGTTTTCTTGTTCTTGTTCCGTGATTTTATCACGATAAACGGAATAATTCCCCGTTTGGGCTATTTCACCGACAGACTTCCAGATACGTGGGAAAATATGAAATGATTTCCCTATTCTAGCGTTTTCATCATGATAATCCCGTGCTCTATCTTTTGCATCACTTTCCATCTTTGCAAAATGAAGACCTAAACCATCTCCGCCGAAGAAATTAACAATATCTAAGGCTGAAGCCACTTTTTCGTCTAAACCAATAGCTGAGAATAAACGGCCGTATCCACGAAGTTCATGGATTCCAAGAGTAGAGATCACTTTTTCCATACCTTTTATCAAAGCAGAATATAGATTCACTAATGGTTCTGTACCATTTTCCAAAACAGTTATAAACATGTAATAAGGGCTAATTAAATCTGCACCAAAACCTACAGATAAAATTAAATCATGAAGGGAACGTAGGGAAGCTGAACGTAGAAGAATGGAGCAATTTCTTCGTACATTTGCTTTTTGTAATGCCTGGTCGACAGTAGAAAGGACGAGATGTGAGTCCAACCAAAATTGTTCATGGTGTGCCAAGGCATCATCCAGAACAATCAATGTTTTTCCAGATTGTACGGCTGCAAGGGCTTCTTCTGTAATACGTTCTAATGCTGCTTCGATTAATTCATTCTCTTGGAAAGTGGAAGATACATAGGCTACAAGTTTCCGTTCCTGGTAATAATGAATTAACTGGTCGAAACTAGGCTGTTTTAATAAGGAAGAACATTCATATCCAAATTTACCTTCTATTAAAATAGGACTTGTTAGCTCTAAAACAGAATCTACCTTTTTATTCTCCGTTAACGATGGTCTTTTTCCGATGATCACGCGTGTTGAGAAATGTTCTGATTCACGATCACGGTCAATAGCGGGGTTTGTTACTACAGCCACACTTTCCTTAATAAAGTCAGCAATGTTTTTTCTTTCTGGATTTAAAGCAGCTAAAGGAGAGTCATGACCAAGAGAGCGAATTGGTTCTGCGCCTTTTTCCGCCATTTGTTCCACGAATTGAACATGTTCTCTTTCCCATCCAAATGCTTTGTACTGACCATTATTTATTTTTTCAGGGTAGTTCATCATGACGACCTTCTCAAATGGAGGAGGTTGTAGACGCTGATGGGAATTCATTATATCTAAACGTTTTTTCAGTCTTTCATATACTTCCTGTTGGAAGCTAGGTTGATCATATCTCTTTAATGTTTCTCCATCCCACTTGAAACCAATTTTTTCACCTGGAGCTAATGGTTTCGGTTCTCCCGTATATTCGGATGAAGGGATAATTCCTGGCTCTGAGGAGAATAAGTAAGAATCGAGCGTTTCTAGCATCCATAAAGGTCTTAAGCCTAAAGCATCTACACTAAAGACGGCTTCATCCTGGTAACGCGAGATAATTCCAGCGGGTCCTTGAGCAAAATGTCCCCATGCCTCTCGAAGATACGTATACATATCCTGCAGATGCTTTGGGTATGCCTTTATTTCATTCAGAATAGGAGGAAACATGACATCCATTGCTTCGAATAGGCTGTACCCGTCACGAGAAAGGAACGTTTCTAATGTTCTGCTTAAATCCTGTGAGTCACTACCGCCTTTAACAAGTGGTACGTTCAATTTAACAGCTTCATCTCTAAGTTTTTGAATCGTATTTATTTCTCCGTTATGACCTAATATACTAAATGGCTGCACACGAAAAAAGCTAGATAAAGTGTTAGTCGAATAACGGTTGTGACCTAATGTCATGGTTGAAGCTACCAGTGGATCAGCTAGGTCTGTATAGTATTTTGGTAAAATATCCCCCGCACCTAAAACCTTGTAAACAGCATAATCCTGACTTAATGAAGCAACATGTACGGCCTCATTTTTTTCAAGTTCTATGGTTAATTCAAAAAGAATTTTTGAAAGCTCTTGTTTTACAAGAGGGCCTAAACATGCGATTTGAAGGAATAAAGGGTTTTCTTGCAAAGCAATGGTGCCAAGGGCTGTAGGGTCAATTTCGTTCAAGGATTGAAAGACAATTTCAAGTTGGTACTTTTTAAAAGTGGAAAGAATATAGGCTAAAGAAGCTTCCTTTTCTTTTTGTCCTATAAAAATATGTCCAACCACAAAATTCTCTTGATCGACAATCTCAGGGTTCATATCTACTTTGTGCAGTTTATTTTTCCAAAGTGCTCTTGGGATATCAATGTGAATCCCAACACCATCACCTTCATTATTAATGAAACCAGCACGGTGATTCATTGTCACAAGTGCATGAATGCAATGATAAATATTTTCTCTCGATGGGATTTTTGTCTTTTCTAAAGAAGCAACAATTCCACAAGCATCATGTTCATGTTGGTGAAAATTGTTAAACGTAGAAGGACTCCAAGTTTTGTTCATATTATTCGGCTTATACATCATATCAGTTAAAGCCGATTCACCTCCTCTATATTAAATGTATGGGGTTTTTTAATGGGGATAAAATACTGAATTAAAGCGTTATTGTGGTAAATCAATAAAGGAATAAAAATAAAATAATAGTTTTATAATATCATAAGAATTTTCAGAAATCAATTATTTATGCATTATTATGGATAGAAGGGAGAGGTGGGGAATGTTAATATGTAAACGTTTTCAGTTATAAAATGTAAAAATCACTAGTGCTTAAGACACTAGTGATGTACAAGTTTTTGTATAATTATGCATTCATTAATTCTTCGAAAGCTTGACGAACTGCATGAAGGGTAGATTCAATATCTTCTTCCGTATGGGCGATCGTTACAAACCAAGCCTCATATTTAGATGGAGCAAGATTAATTCCTTGATGGAGCATAAGTTTGAAGAACTTTGCAAACATCTCGCCATTTGTGTTCTCGGCTTGCTCATAGTTTTCCACTTTTTCGTTTGTGAAATAGACTGTTAAAGCTCCTTTTAAACGATTAATGGTAATGGGAATATTAAATTCCTTTGCCGCACTTAAAATTCCATCTTCTAACAATGCACCAAGTCGATCCAAATATTCATACACGCCGTTTTGTTTTAATACTTCTAAACAAGCAATACCTGAAAGAATGGAAGCGGGATTACCTGCCATTGTACCTGCTTGATAGGCTGGTCCTAGAGGGGCTACTTTTTCCATAATTTCCTTTTTGCCGCCGTAAGCTCCAATTGGTAGTCCTCCGCCAATAATTTTTCCAAGAGCTGTTAAGTCAGGGGTTACTCCTAATAAATCCTGAGCTCCTCCGTACATAAAGCGGAATGCTGTTATTACTTCATCATAAATAACTAATGCACCAGCGGCATGAGTTAGTTCATTGATTTGTTGTAAGAATCCAGGTTTCGGTTCGACAATACCGAAGTTTCCTACGATTGGCTCCACTAAAACTGCTGCAATTTGATCTCCCCATTTTTCGAGTGCTTGTCTAAATGGTTCAATATCGTTAAAAGGAACAGTAATGACGTCTTGAGCAATACTTTTAGGAACTCCAGCTGAGTCAGGTGTTCCTAGTGTAGAAGGACCAGAACCAGCAGCAACAAGAACTAAGTCTGAATGCCCATGGTAACAACCGGCAAATTTAATAATTTTATCACGACCGGTATAGGCGCGAGCCACACGTATGGTAGTCATAACTGCTTCTGTTCCAGAATTGACAAAACGGACTTTTTCTAATGCTGGCATAGCTTCCTTAAGCATCTTTGCAAACTTTACTTCATGTGGTGTCGGAGTGCCATAGAGGACACCTGTTTCAGCTGCTCTCTGTATAGCTTTTGTGATATGTGGATGAGCGTGACCTGTAATAATTGGTCCATATGCTGCTAAATAGTCTATGTATTGATTTCCATCAACATCCCAAAAATAAGGACCCTGAGCACGTTCCATTACAACTGGTGCGCCGCCTCCGACAGCTTTGTAAGACCTTGAAGGACTGTTGACTCCTCCAACAATATGTTCTAATGCTTCTTCATAAATTTTTTCTGATTGATTAAATTGCATTGACAATTCCTCCTAAAAATCACTGCGTTATTATTCTAGCATGTTTTAAACATGGAATCCCCTTTTCTAAATTTTAAAACATTCTATGCTGTATTTTATAGGCCAAGCCTGCATAAACATGAAATATTAAGTGCGATATTATATTAAATAAAAGAGGGATTCATTATGCTTTTTGTTCTCTTATTACTTTCGATATCTACTAGTATTGTGATGAGCTTAAAAACGATGTTTTCTTCTTATAGAATTAAAGGGAAAAGAGCATCCTTAGAAAATTTTTTCGTGTTAGCAATCCTTTATACTACTGTAACCTTAGGATTTGCTCTTTTATATCTTCTGTTTGATATGAATGGATATCCAGTTGTAAAGGACGGGGTTTTAACATCTGATGATGGATTTTTAATGAAGCTGGAATCTAGCTTTTATTTTAGCGCTATGACCATATTTTCAGTTGGATATGGAGATATTTATCCCCTTGGAATTGGAAGGATGCTTGTGGTATTTGAAGCCTTAATTGGTTATACGATACCTGCTGCTTTTGTTGCAAGGGCAATCCGTGAATGGTAATTTCATTTATTTGTCTTTATTCTCAAAATTGTATAGTCTTTATTTAGACATTACTTTATTGGGGGTAATTGATATGACGTTACATATTGGTGAATTAGCACCTGATTTTCAATTAGAGGCAAATAATGGTGAAAAGGTAAAGCTTTCGGATTATCGTGGGAAAAATGTAGTTCTTTATTTTTATCCTAAGGATATGACTCCGGGTTGTACGACACAAGCATGTGACTTTCGTGATCAACATGAAAATTTCGATAAGATGGATGCGGTTATAATTGGGGTAAGTCCTGATCCATTGGCAAGACATGAAAAGTTTATTGAAAAATATGGTTTGCCATTTTTATTATTAGCCGATGTAAATCAAGAAGCAGCAAAAGCGTATGATGTTTGGAAATTAAAAAAGAATTTTGGTAAAGAATACATGGGAATAGAAAGATCGACTTTTATTATTGATAAAGAAGGTCGATTAGTAAAAGAGTATCGGAAAGTAAAAGTAACTAACCATGTTGAGGAAGTTCTAACATTTATTAAGGCTCTTTTCTAAAACCTTGTTGTTTTTTAAAATTAATTTAAAGTGATTACTCAGTGCAGAATGATAAAATTCGTTTAAAATCAAGAAAAGAGCTGCTCACTTTTTAAGAAAAGCTTAAAACCACAGTTTATACGAAAACAGCCTTCATTAAAGAAAATTTGTCATGCCTATTTTCTATAAACAAGGCTATTGTCCATTCCATCAAAGTCGAAATGCATACATTATATTAGGGCATACCTCCTCAGATAAATTTTTTTAGACAGATCACCGTTTGGTCTGTCTCTTTTTTTTATATTTAGAGATTTGTTAAAGAGGGAAACTACTTTTAAAAATCAGAAAATTGGTGATATGATGAAAGAGATATGAAAGGTGTTACATAAAGATAAGGGTGTTCGAAATATTTAGTTGATTTCTTCATACATATTAAATAGAAACGTAATAATTAATAGGCTTATTGGATAGGGGATATGAATATGAAAATCTATACAAAAACAGGTGATAAGGGCACAACTTCACTTATATATGGACAAAGGGTTGCGAAAAATAATGCAAGAGTAGAAGCGTATGGTTCTTGTGATGAGACAAATTCTGTCATTGGACTGGCTTTAAGTCATTTAAAAGATGTTTCATTCGAAGGTAAAACGGCATTTGACGATATCTTTTATAAAATTCAAACTACCTTGTTCCATGTTGGTGCTGAATTGGCTACACCTGCTGGTAAAGAAGTAAAATGGAGATTAAAAGAAGAGGACATTACGGAATTAGAAAACCAAATTGATATTTGGGATTCGGAGTTGGTGTCATTAACAAACTTTATATTACCAGGAGGACACCCCGGGGGAGCAGCCCTACATGTAGCAAGAACAGTGGTTAGAAGAGCAGAACGAAGTGCAGTTTCTCTAGGAGAGGAACTTAATCCGCTAGTTCTTTCTTACTTGAATCGCCTATCTGACTTTTTATTTGTGGCAGCAAGGTATGTAAATGCTAAGTTGGGTCAATCGGAAAAAACATTACGTCCAAATTCGTGAAAAATACTATGTACAGGTTAATAATATTGACAAGAGTAATATATAATTAGTACACTATTTATAAACATTATAAAGTAATAATTTTTTCAGAAAGAGGTGCATGGCGGTGTCAAACCAGTTAAAAGAAGCATTGGATACTTTGAAGGAGACAGGTGTTCGAATAACTCCTCAACGTCATGCCATTTTAGAATACTTAATCAACTCCATGTCACATCCAACTGCAGATGATATATATAAGGCTCTTGAAGGGAAATTTCCTAATATGAGTGTAGCGACTGTGTATAATAACTTACGTGTCTTCCGAGAAGTTGGTCTTGTAAAAGAATTAACCTACGGAGATGCATCAAGCCGTTTTGATTATATAACATCCCAACACTACCATGTGATTTGTGAGGATTGTGGAAAGATTGTTGATTTTCACTATCCGGGTCTTGATGAAGTAGAACATTTGGCTTCTCATGTAACAGGTTTTAAAATTGGTCACCATCGAATGGAAATCTATGGTGCTTGCCCTGATTGTTCCGCTCAAAAAGCGCATTAAACATTTATTTAAAAAAGAAAGGATGGCGTTAGTTGCCATCCTTTTTGCTTTTTCGATTGTAACTTTCGTCGAATTCTTTTCCCTCAAGAGTTGGGTCCAAGGTTAATGATTCTCTGCAATACATACACATGTCTACGCGACCTAACATTTTTGTAGGCTTTCCGCAGCTTGGGCAAACTACTTGTACTGTTTTTGTAGAAAGCATTCCAATCCAAAAGTAAACGACCGTGCTTGCTATTATAAATAAAAGTCCAAGTATCATAAAAATAGTCATTAGAATAGGGGAACTTCTAAAGAATATTCCGCCATACATGACGATAAACCCAATAAAGATTAAACTTAATGCAAATGTTCTAATTTTATTAATTTTACTGGAATATTTAGTTGCCATAACCATTCCCTCCTAATGGATAACTATAACACAAGTTATAAGTAATTTGTTAACGAGAATTCTTACTGCTTTAAGAAGAAGGAAATCAACAATAATTGTCGAAAATATAGCTAGAGCAAATTGAACAACACCATTTGAAAGGAAGAAGCAGAGGTGTTTGTTCAATAATAATGGAGGCAGAAGTATGGAAGACATTCTAAGGCCGATTTATCAAGAAAGAGCAAGTCATCCTAATACATTAGGTGTTCAAATAATAGAAAAAGGATTTATGAAAAACTACACAGATAATTTTGATGCTATATTGTTAATTATCTTAAAAGAAGCGGAGCATCCTTGGTTTGTGAAACATTATAGCTCTGATGATAAAAAGGCAGCCATGCATATTGTATCTGAATCACAGTTAAGGGAATGGATATTATTAGGTTCTAATCGAAAGATTTTTGATTGGCTTTTAAATGGAAAAATCTTGTTCGATCGTAATGAATATATGGAGAATTTAAAAACAGAATTAAGAGAATTTCCTTTCTATGGAAGAAAGTTAAAAATGGGACTAGAATTTGCTAAGTTAATAAGACGGTATGTGGATGGAAAAACGTTTTTTGAAAACCATCAATCATTAGATGCTTTTAATCATGTTGTTCATTCACTGCACCACTTGGCGAGATTAGCTGTCATAGAAAATGGATTCCATCCTGAGGTCACCGTTTGGCAGCAAGTCAAACAAATTGAACCTGAAATCTTTAAGTTATATGAAGAATTAGTTAATAGTTCAGAGTCATTAGACAAACGTTTAGAGCTTCTTTTCCTAGCTAGTGAGTTTCTTATTCACTCACGAACCGTGATTGGAATCTCACATTTAATGGATATTTTAATAACTCAAGAATATTGGTCATTTCAAGAAATGATGGAACATGACGAGTTATCTTCCTATTCGGTTGATCTTGAGGTTTTGTTAGAGTACTTAATTGATAAGAATTTTATCAGAGTGGTAAGTGTTGAAACAAAGGGACAAGGAATTTACCATAGATATTATAAGGTGAAAGAAAAATTATCTTAAAAAAGTATTATAAACTATTGACCTTTAAATGAATCCTTGTTATATTAATATCCGTCGCTGCGAAAAACGAAATAATCGTTATCGTAGTTGACGGATTAAGTTTTAAAAAGTGGTTGACATAAAAAAAACAACATGATATATTATAAAAGTCGCTTCTGAGCGAAGTGATAAAAATTGCTCTTTGAAAACTAAACAACCAAACATTAACAAAAGTAAGGCTTCTATTATAGAAGTTTTAAAAAAGCCAGAGTAAACTTTATGAGCTATATCAACTCTTTATTGGAGAGTTTGATCCTGGCTCAGGACGAACGCTGGCGGCGTGCCTAATACATGCAAGTCGAGCGAATCTTTAGGAGCTTGCTCCTAAAGGTTAGCGGCGGACGGGTGAGTAACACGTGGGCAACCTGCCTGTAAGACTGGGATAACTTCGGGAAACCGGAGCTAATACCGGATAATCCTTTTCCTCACATGAGGAAAAGCTGAAAGACGGTTTCGGCTGTCACTTACAGATGGGCCCGCGGCGCATTAGCTAGTTGGTGAGGTAACGGCTCACCAAGGCAACGATGCGTAGCCGACCTGAGAGGGTGATCGGCCACACTGGGACTGAGACACGGCCCAGACTCCTACGGGAGGCAGCAGTAGGGAATCTTCCGCAATGGACGAAAGTCTGACGGAGCAACGCCGCGTGAGCGATGAAGGCCTTCGGGTCGTAAAGCTCTGTTGTTAGGGAAGAACAAGTACCGGAGTAACTGCCGGTACCTTGACGGTACCTAACCAGAAAGCCACGGCTAACTACGTGCCAGCAGCCGCGGTAATACGTAGGTGGCAAGCGTTGTCCGGAATTATTGGGCGTAAAGCGCGCGCAGGCGGTCCTTTAAGTCTGATGTGAAAGCCCACGGCTCAACCGTGGAGGGTCATTGGAAACTGGGGGACTTGAGTACAGAAGAGGAAAGTGGAATTCCACGTGTAGCGGTGAAATGCGTAGAGATGTGGAGGAACACCAGTGGCGAAGGCGACTTTCTGGTCTGTAACTGACGCTGAGGCGCGAAAGCGTGGGGAGCAAACAGGATTAGATACCCTGGTAGTCCACGCCGTAAACGATGAGTGCTAAGTGTTAGAGGGTTTCCGCCCTTTAGTGCTGCAGCTAACGCATTAAGCACTCCGCCTGGGGAGTACGGTCGCAAGACTGAAACTCAAAGGAATTGACGGGGGCCCGCACAAGCGGTGGAGCATGTGGTTTAATTCGAAGCAACGCGAAGAACCTTACCAGGTCTTGACATCCTCTGACAACCCTAGAGATAGGGCTTTCCCCTTCGGGGGACAGAGTGACAGGTGGTGCATGGTTGTCGTCAGCTCGTGTCGTGAGATGTTGGGTTAAGTCCCGCAACGAGCGCAACCCTTGATCTTAGTTGCCAGCATTCAGTTGGGCACTCTAAGGTGACTGCCGGTGACAAACCGGAGGAAGGTGGGGATGACGTCAAATCATCATGCCCCTTATGACCTGGGCTACACACGTGCTACAATGGATGGTACAAAGGGCTGCAAGACCGCGAGGTTAAGCGAATCCCATAAAACCATTCTCAGTTCGGATTGCAGGCTGCAACTCGCCTGCATGAAGCTGGAATCGCTAGTAATCGCGGATCAGCATGCCGCGGTGAATACGTTCCCGGGCCTTGTACACACCGCCCGTCACACCACGAGAGTTTGTAACACCCGAAGTCGGTGGGGTAACCGTAAGGAGCCAGCCGCCTAAGGTGGGACAGATGATTGGGGTGAAGTCGTAACAAGGTAGCCGTATCGGAAGGTGCGGCTGGATCACCTCCTTTCTAAGGAATATAAGTGACCGAGTAAAAATGAATATTTTTATTATTGGTCACAAAAAAACATTTAAATCTTTGGTGTTAATCGTTTGGTGTTTAGTTTTGAGAGAGCAATCTCATTTAAATAGATTGTTATCTCCAATTTTTTTTGCTCCTTCGCTTCGCTATGTCGCAAGGCAGCATGAAGTTAAGCTAGGAAGATCATCACGATGTGATTGAAATTCGTAGTCTTGTTCCTTGAAAACTAGATAATCGTATAGAAGAAACCAAGTGAAAACCGAGTAATTGCCATTTTAGTTTCTCTCTTATTTTATAGTAAGAGAATTAACCTTTAGGTTAAGTTAATAAGGGCGCACGGTGGATGCCTTGGCACTAGGAGCCGATGAAGGACGGGACTAACGCCGATATGCTCCGGGGAGCTGTAAGTAAGCTTTGATCCGGAGATTTCCGAATGGGGAAACCCACTGCTCGTAATGGAGTAGTATCTTTATCTGAATACATAGGGTACTGATGGCATACCCGGGGAACTGAAACATCTAAGTACCCGGAGGAAGAGAAAGCAAACGCGATTCCCTGAGTAGCGGCGAGCGAAACGGGACATAGCCCAAACCAAGAGGCTTGCCTCTTGGGGTTGTAGGACACTCAACATGGAGTTACAAAGGAACGGGGTAGATGAACAGATCTGGAAAGATCGGTCAGAGAAGGTAAAAACCCTGTAGTCGAAACTTCGTTCCCTCCTGAGTGGATCCTGAGTACGGCCGGACACGAGAAATCCGGTCGGAAGCAGGGAGGACCATCTCCCAAGGCTAAATACTCCCTAGTGACCGATAGTGAACCAGTACCGTGAGGGAAAGGTGAAAAGCACCCCGGAAGGGGAGTGAAAAAGATCCTGAAACCGTGTGCCTACAAGTAGTTAGAGCCCGTTAATGGGTGATAGCGTGCCTTTTGTAGAATGAACCGGCGAGTTACGATTACATGCAAGGTTAAGTTGATAAGACGGAGCCGCAGCGAAAGCGAGTCTGAATAGGGCGAATGAGTATGTGGTCGTAGACCCGAAACCAGGTGATCTACCCATGTCCAGGGTGAAGTCCAGGTAACACTGGATGGAGGCCCGAACCCACGCACGTTGAAAAGTGCGGGGATGAGGTGTGGGTAGCGGAGAAATTCCAATCGAACTTGGAGATAGCTGGTTCTCTCCGAAATAGCTTTAGGGCTAGCCTCACGTAGTAAGAGTCTTGGAGGTAGAGCACTGTTTGGACTAGGGGCCCTCATCGGGTTACCGAATTCAGACAAACTCCGAATGCCAAAGACTTATCCGTGGGAGTCAGACTGCGAGTGATAAGATCCGTAGTCAAAAGGGAAACAGCCCAGACCACCAGCTAAGGTCCCAAAGTTTACGTTAAGTGGAAAAGGATGTGGAGTTGCTTAGACAACCAGGATGTTGGCTTAGAAGCAGCCACCATTTAAAGAGTGCGTAATAGCTCACTGGTCGAGTGACTCTGCGCCGAAAATGTACCGGGGCTAAACGTAACACCGAAGCTGTGGATTGACACCGTATGGTGTCAGTGGTAGGAGAGCGTTCTAAGGGCGTTGAAGCTAGACCGTAAGGACTGGTGGAGCGCTTAGAAGTGAGAATGCCGGTATGAGTAGCGAAAGATGGGTGAGAATCCCATCCACCGTATGCCTAAGGTTTCCTGAGGAAGGCTCGTCCGCTCAGGGTTAGTCGGGACCTAAGCCGAGGCCGAAAGGCGTAGGCGATGGATAACAGGTTGATATTCCTGTACCACCTCTTTATCGTTTGAGCAATGGGGGGACGCAGAAGGATAGGGTAAGCGCACTGTTGGATATGTGCGTCTAAGCAGTTAGGCTGGTAACGAGGCAAATCCCGTTACCGTGAAGGCTGAGCTGTGATAGCGAGGGAAATATAGTACCGAAGTTCCTGATTCCACGCTGCCAAGAAAAGCCTCTAGCGAGATAAAAGGTGCCCGTACCGCAAACCGACACAGGTAGGCGAGGAGAGAATCCTAAGGTGTGCGAGAGAACTCTCGTTAAGGAACTCGGCAAAATGACCCCGTAACTTCGGGAGAAGGGGTGCTTTTTGGGGTGAATAGCCTCGAAAAGCCGCAGTGAATAGGCCCAGGCGACTGTTTAGCAAAAACACAGGTCTCTGCGAAGCCGTAAGGCGAAGTATAGGGGCTGACGCCTGCCCGGTGCTGGAAGGTTAAGAGGAGGGGTTAGCGCAAGCGAAGCTCTGAATCGAAGCCCCAGTAAACGGCGGCCGTAACTATAACGGTCCTAAGGTAGCGAAATTCCTTGTCGGGTAAGTTCCGACCCGCACGAAAGGCGTAACGATCTGGGCACTGTCTCAACGAGAGACTCGGTGAAATTATAGTACCTGTGAAGATGCAGGTTACCCGCGACAGGACGGAAAGACCCCGTGGAGCTTTACTGTAGCCTGATATTGAATTTTGGTACAGCTTGTACAGGATAGGTAGGAGCCTGAGAAGCCGGAGCGCCAGCTTCGGTGGAGGCGTCGGTGGGATACTACCCTGGCTGTATTGAAATTCTAACCCGCACCCCTCTATCGGGGTGGGAGACAGTGTCAGGTGGGCAGTTTGACTGGGGCGGTCGCCTCCTAAAGAGTAACGGAGGCGCCCAAAGGTTCCCTCAGAATGGTTGGAAATCATTCGTAGAGTGTAAAGGCACAAGGGAGCTTGACTGCGAGACCTACAAGTCGAGCAGGGACGAAAGTCGGGCTTAGTGATCCGGTGGTTCCGCATGGAAGGGCCATCGCTCAACGGATAAAAGCTACCCCGGGGATAACAGGCTTATCTCCCCCAAGAGTCCACATCGACGGGGAGGTTTGGCACCTCGATGTCGGCTCATCGCATCCTGGGGCTGTAGTCGGTCCCAAGGGTTGGGCTGTTCGCCCATTAAAGCGGTACGCGAGCTGGGTTCAGAACGTCGTGAGACAGTTCGGTCCCTATCCGTCGTGGGCGTAGGAAATTTGAGAGGAGCTGTCCTTAGTACGAGAGGACCGGGATGGACGCACCGCTGGTGTACCAGTTGTCTTGCCAAAGGCATCGCTGGGTAGCTATGTGCGGACGGGATAAGTGCTGAAAGCATCTAAGCATGAAGCCCCCCTCAAGATGAGATTTCCCATAGCGTAAGCTAGTAAGAACCCTGAAAGATGATCAGGTTGATAGGTCAGAGGTGGAAGCGCGGTGACGTGTGGAGCTGACTGATACTAATCGTTCGAGGACTTAACCAAAATATTTGGATATCCAAATAAGGCAAACTCGTTTTTACTTCTTCTAATACATTATCTAGTTTTGAGGGAACAAAAAGTTTTAAATTTCCTCTTGAAATTTTTCAGGAAAACATTATAATAAAATAGTGTCACTGAAAAAAGTCTGGTGGCGATGGCGAGAAGGTCACACCCGTTCCCATACCGAACACGGAAGTTAAGCTTCTCAGCGCCGATGGTAGTTGGAGGATTCCTCCTGTGAGAGTAGGACGTCGCCAGGCATAACATTGTTCCGCAGTAGCTCAGTGGTAGAGCATTCGGCTGTTAACCGAACGGTCGTAGGTTCGAGTCCTACCTGCGGAGCCATATTTTTTGGAGAGCTGTCCGAGTGGCCGAAGGAGCACGATTGGAAATCGTGTAGGCGGGTAACCCTGTCTCAAGGGTTCAAATCCCTTGCTCTCCGCCATTATAATATTTAATATGGCCCATTGGTCAAGCGGTTAAGACACCGCCCTTTCACGGCGGTAACACGGGTTCGAATCCCGTATGGGTCACCAATAAATGGAGGATTAGCTCAGCTGGGAGAGCATCTGCCTTACAAGCAGAGGGTCGGCGGTTCGATCCCGTCATCCTCCACCATATTACTCTATGCTATATGAACATAGAAAAGTTAATAAGGTAGATTTAATATTGTCGCGGGGTGGAGCAGCCCGGTAGCTCGTCGGGCTCATAACCCGAAGGTCGCAGGTTCAAATCCTGCCCCCGCAATTAGTTATTTTCAAGCATAGCTTGAAAATAATTTTGGTCCGGTAGTTCAGTTGGTTAGAATGCCTGCCTGTCACGCAGGAGGTCGCGGGTTCGAGTCCCGTCCGGACCGCCATTTATATTTTAATAATTTAATAATAAAACAAATTATGGCTCAGTAGCTCAGTCGGTAGAGCAAAGGACTGAAAATCCTTGTGTCGGCGGTTCGATTCCGTCCTGAGCCACCTTGATTTTTTTCTAAGTGTAAAAGTCTCCTTACATGCCGGTGTAGCTCAATTGGTAGAGCAACTGACTTGTAATCAGTAGGTTGGGGGTTCAAGTCCTCTCGCCGGCACTGTTTAAAATTAAATGGAGGGGTAGCGAAGTGGCTAAACGCGGCGGACTGTAAATCCGCTCCCTTGGGTTCGGCGGTTCGAATCCGTCCCCCTCCACCAAATCTTTTTCGCGATAGCGAAAATAGATATCCTTAAATTGCACTATGGAAAATAAGTAATTTATAATAGGGGTATAGTTTAAAGGTAGAACGAAGGTCTCCAAAACCTTTGGTGTGGGTTCGATTCCTACTACCCCTGCCAAATAATATGGCGGTCGTGGCGAAGTGGTTAACGCACCAGATTGTGGCTCTGGCACTCGGGGGTTCGATTCCCCTCGATCGCCCCATATTTATTTAAAAATATAAAATAATTGGGCTATAGCCAAGCGGTAAGGCATCGCACTTTGACTGCGACATGCGTTGGTTCAAATCCAGCTAGCCCAGCCATTTGCGGAAGTAGTTCAGTGGTAGAACACCACCTTGCCAAGGTGGGGGTCGCGGGTTCGAATCCCGTCTTCCGCTCCAATTATTTTGGCGGCATAGCCAAGTGGTAAGGCAGAGGTCTGCAAAACCTTTACCACCGGTTCGAATCCGGTTGCCGCCTCCATTTCTTAAATGAGTTGGATTGGGGCACTTTTATATTTTGCCGGGGTGGCGGAACTGGCAGACGCACAGGACTTAAAATCCTGCGGTAGGTGACTACCGTACCGGTTCGATTCCGGTCCTCGGCATTACAAAACTATTATTTAACCGCGCCGGTGTGGCGGAATTGGCAGACGCGCACGACTCAAAATCGTGTTCCTCTGGAGTGTCGGTTCGACCCCGACCACCGGTATCATTACATTAGTTAAATAAACTTTTTGAACAACGTTTCTTACACTTTGTAAGAAGCGTTTTTTATTTATCTAAATTACGACTCTTACCTGGTAAACAAGCAAATATAATAGGGTTAGATCTCTGTCATACGTTTAGCCATATACAGTTGCATGGCTAAATGTAAAAAAAGGTGCAGTAAATGGTTGAATTACAAATATGAGTCTTTCTTTCACATGATAATAGAAAAATAAAACCAATACCCTGATTACCCAAGGTATTGACCATTATCACTGAATATTTTCATTATCTTTTAGTCTAAATGAAATACATCACAGCGTGCTTTTAATAGATTTGCTTGTTCTTCTAGGTGGATACTTAGAGCTGCCAAGTTTTGTACAGATGCAGTTTGTTCTTCTATTGAGGCAGCAACTTCTTCAGCACCACTGGCAGTTTCTTGAGAAATTGCACTTATGGATTCAAAAGTTTGTATAACTAAATCTTTATTAGAAATCATGACATCCATTTGATCATGGACATTCTTTATAATTTCATAATTATTCTTAATATCTTTTGTAATCTCATGAAAAACTGTTTCCGTATTATTTACACCTTCTTGTTGAAGTTCAGTAACAGTATGTGTTTCCTCAATTTGTTGAATGGTGACGCCCATTTCTTCTTGCATTTCAAAAATCAACTTTTCTATATCTTGTAAGGATATTCCTGTTTGTTCAGCTAAAGATCTTACTTCTCCTGCTACAACCGCAAATCCCTTACCTGCTTCCCCTGCACGAGCAGCCTCAATTGCCGCATTTAAAGCTAATAAATTGGTTTGATTAGAAATTTGCGAAATGGTATTTATAATTGTACTGATATTTTTAGAGCGATTATCAAGCATGTGAATAGCTTTAACCATCGTATTTATTTTTTCATTTGTTTGTGTAGAATTTGTTCTTAAATGATCAAGAACATGTAAACCTTTTTCCGAAGTATTAATCATTAATTCTGAGTTCTCCATCATATGTTTCATTTGTTGGTCTAAATAATCAAATTGATCGCCTAGATTTTGGATGGATATTAAACATTTTTCAATAAGCTCAGATTGGTTCATTGTTCCAACTGAAATTTCTTGCATGGCTTGAGAAACTTCATCTGAAGTAACAGCGCTTTCATCTGCACTTTGAGATAATATATTAGAGGCTGATTTGACCTGCTTCGAAATAGTTGCGACCTCGACTATAGTCGAATGCAGCTCAGATATCATATGATTAAAGCTGTTTGTAAGAGATCCAATTTCGTCCTTTCTTGTTATAGTTGAACGAATGGTTAAATTCCCATTCTCAATTTCTTTCGCAGTTTTGGAAAGGTCGTTTAATGGTCTCGAAATTTTTCTAGATAAGACGATACTAGCAAGGATACTTAAGATTAATAAAATAATACTAGTAACAGCTAATGGGAATACAATTTTAGATGATTTCTTATTTAAATCTGAAATGTTAATACTGCCAGTGATTGCCCAATGAGTAGTTGGATTTTTTACCACTATCATTGATTTTTCTTCACCTTCATATTTAAAGTTAAAGTTTCCAACAGTCTTTAAATTATGTATCTGTGAAAAGAAGCTTTCATCTTTAATATTAGATCCAATAAGTTTTTTATTGGTATGGTATAAGACTTGTCCGTTTTCATCAATTAAAGACATCTCAGTGGAGCTAGCATCTTCCATGGCTTTTAGGGAAGCTACTAATTGTGTAATGGATAAATCAATAGCGACAACTCTAATTACCTGATTATCTTTTTCCATTGTTTTAGCAACAGTTACGACAACATCTTTTGTTTCAGCATCAACATAGGGTTCTGTCCAAATAACTTTTCCTCTATTTTTTACCGCATCTCCATACCAAGTCCTTGTTCGTGGATCATAGTCAGAAGGTACCTCCCAATCTGCAATGATCATTTCACCCTTATCAGTACCCATATAAATATCTGTAAGTGAAGAGTTTGCTGATTTTAAGGTACGCATGTAATCAATTAAAGCAGGTCGATCACTTTCATAATTCTTTATTTCAGAAGAGTTTCTAACTACTTCCAAGGTTTGAGTTGCACTGTTAAAAAACTGTTCAAAAGAGGCATTCGTTTGCTGATTTTGGTTTTTAACACTGTTAATCAATTCTTTTGACATAATCGATACAGATAATCCGTAGCTTATGTAAGAAATAAGAATGATAGAAATAAGTATAATAGCTAAAAATGGTACAAGAATTTGATATTTTATCTTTTTCTTCACAATTAACCTCCCAATTTTATAGATGAGACAAAAAACGACATATTTTATTATAACTAGGTATTAAGACCTACACAATGATATTTTGTACAATTTTGTAAAAAATGTTATATTTTTATACTAATTACTGAATATGTAATGTATTTTCTTTAAAAATAGATTTTTAATCACTTCTACTTAGGTTGACATTGTCTAATAACTTATGTAAAATAATTATTGTTCATTCGACAAATTTTGACTGTATTTTTGCGGGTGTAGTTTAATGGTAAAACCTCAGCCTTCCAAGCTGATGTCGTGGGTTCGATTCCCATCACCCGCTCCATACATATGTTAACCAACGCAGTGTTTCATTTTTATAAAAATGAGGCATTGCGTTTTTTTATTTCATTTTAATTGATTAGAAAATGTTGTATAAATACGTTTAAAATTATTCAAAAATACTTCCATATGAAGGTTGAAACGCTATATACTAAAGAAAAGGAAGGAGGATAGATTTGGATTATCATCAGAATCTTTGAAGGTGATAATCATAGAATATGAATAAAACAATTATCTTTCTATAATATTTATTCGCTAAAATCTCTTTATGTGGGTTATCAAATCGAAATGTAGTTTTGTAAAGCACTTATTTGTATTGTCTTTAAGAATGATATTCTACATAGCTAAATAATAAATGGAGGTCTTTTTATGTTAAAAGTACTAGTTTGGAATGAAAATCGCCATGAACAGAAGAATCCACAAGTAAGAGAAGTTTATCCAGAAGGAATACATGGCACCATTGCTTCATTTCTTGGAGAAGAAAATATTGAAGTCCGTACAGCAACATTGGATGAACCAGAGCATGGGCTATCAGACGATGTACTTAACGAAACAGACGTTCTTATTTGGTGGGGACATATTGCCCACAATGAGGTAAAAGATGAAGTGGTAGAAAAGGTAAAGCAAAGAGTTCTAGATGGTATGGGTTTAATTGTTCTTCATTCAGGTCATTTTTCTAAGATATTTAAAACCTTAATGGGAACTTCATGCGATCTAAAATGGAGAGAAGCAAGTGAAAAGGAACGTATATGGATTATTGACCCAAGTCATCCGATTGTAGAGGGCTTAGGAGAATATATAGAAATTGAGAAAGAAGAAATGTATGGTGAGCATTTTGATATTCCTGCTCCAGACCAATTATTAATGGTTAGTTGGTTTGAAGGCGGAGAAGTATTTAGAAGTGGTTGTACTTATCAAAGAGGCAAAGGGAAGATTTTCTATTTCCGACCAGGTCATGAAACATATCCAACTTATTATAATAAAGAAGTTCAAAGAGTTATCATCAATGCAGTCAAGTGGGCTGAACCAACTAAGCTTCCAAAGCCTGTTTATGGAAATGCAAAGGCATTAGAGGAAATCAAGGCAAAAAATTAGAATGGAAAGGGAGAAGTATTTATTATGAGTAAAATTAGAGTCGGTATCATTGGTTGCGGTAGTATTGCTACTCACCGTCATTTACCTGAGTACGCTAGAAATGAGCATGTAGAAATTGTTGCGGTTTGTGATATCGTTGAAAGCCGTGTTAACGAAGTCGCAGCGAAATATCAGGCAAAAGCTTATATAGACTTTAATGACTTAATAGCAGATTCCAATGTAGATGCAGTAAGCGTTTGCACTCCAAACTATTTACATGCACCGGTTTCGATTGCAGCATTGAATGCTGGTAAACATGTTTTATGTGAAAAGCCAATGGCAACTTCTCGTGAAGAAGCAGAAAAAATGATTGTTGCAGCAAACAAAAATGGTAAAAAACTAATGATTGCTCATAATCAACGTTTTGTTCCTTCCCATCAAAAAGCAAGACAACTTATAGCTAATGGGGAAATGGGAAAAATCTATAGCTTCCGAACTGCTTTTGGCCATGGTGGTCCAGAAGGTTGGAGTGCAGACGGTAAAGACAGCTGGTTCTTTAAAAAGGAAGAGGCTTTTATCGGGGCAATGGGCGACTTAGGTGTCCATAAGACTGACTTGCTACGATTTATACTCGGAGAAGAATTTGTAGAGGTCGGAGCATTCATCGAAACTAGTGCAAAAGAAAAGGCAACAGTTGATGACACTGCTGTATGTATTTTGAAAACGGAGAGCGGGATTATCGGTACATTGGCTGCAAGCTGGTCATATGTTTCCAAAGAAGATAATTCAACTATTATATATGGTGAAAACGCCATCTTGCGATTAGAAGACGATCCAAATTATTCGTTAATTGTTCAATATAAAAATGGTGAAGTTGTAAAATATGAGCTTGGAGCAATACAAACGAATGAATCTGGAGGACAAAAGAATTCCAAAGTCATAAGTCAATTTATCGATTCGATTGTTCACAATACAGAGCCTCCAGTTACAGGAGAAGAGGGTATGAAATCTCTTCAAGTGGTTCTTGCTGCACTTGAATCAAATGAGACTAAAAAAATAGTGAAATTCTAGCTTGAGGTGTAAAAGAATGCAAAAATTAAGAATGGGTGTAATCGGTGTAGGAGGGATTGCCCAAGGGCGTCATATCCCTACCTTTTTAAAGCTATCCGATCAAGTAACAATCGAAGCGATTAGTGATGTGAATGAAACTACTGCAAGAAATGTTGCTGAAAAGTTTAATATTTCAAATGTGTATTCAGATTACCGTGACATGTTCAAGGATGTGGATGCTGTTACGATTTGTACACCAAATAAGTTTCATGCAGAAATCACGATAGCGGCTTTAGAAGCTGGCCTTCATGTTCTTTGTGAAAAGCCAATGGCTATGACACCTGAAGAATGCCAGTCAATGATTGATGCTGCGGACAAATCTGGAAAAGTCTTAGCCATTGCTTACCACTATCGTTTTATGAAGGATTCACGTGCTGCTAAGCAAGTCATTCTAGAAAATGAAATTGGCCAGCCAATCGTAGCAAGGGCAAAAGCATTAAGAAGACGTAAAGTTCCTGGATGGGGAGTCTTTACAAATAAGGAACTTCAAGGTGGAGGAAGCCTAATCGATTATGGCTGTCATTTTATCGACCTGTCCCTTTGGTTACTTGGAAATCCTAAAGTAGTCGAAGTATCGGGAAGTACCTATAATCATTTAAGTAAGATGCCTGAACAACTGAATCAGTGGGGAAGTTTTAACCACGAAACCTTTGAAGTCGATGATCATGTTACTGCCTATATTAAATTTGATAATGGTGCATCTCTGCTTTTTGAAACATCCTGGATGGCGAATATCAAGGATGATGAAGAGAGTTTAAGTATTTCAGGTCTAACTGGTGGAATTGATCTTTTTCCATTCCAATTAAATCAAATGAAACACGGGATGTTACTAAACAGCGAAGCAAATTGGGTTCCTGGAGAAGATGACCCGAGCATACCTCAGGCACAAAACTTTATTAATAGTTGTTTAGGTTTAGAGGAATTGATTGTGAAACCAGAAGAGGCTTTACAAGTTTCACAAATCATTGATGCCATTTACAAGAGCAGTGAATCAGGGAAAAGTGTTAGGTTAATTTAATCTTGGATGGTTAAATAAAACCTTATTTGCTAATGAATAAAGGAAGGGAATCCTAGGATTCGCTTTCCTTTTTTAATCTATTATTTCAAAATTTCCTTCCCCGCCATGAATTTGTATAAACATATTCATGAGGGACTCAGTAAGCTTAGAACATTCATCTATATGTAAAGAAGGTCTTAAATAGACAATTTGTAGAGCAGAGGTTGTTTCTTCTGTTACTGGTGTTCGTGCTGAATCTACAAAAGGGCTGCCAAATGAACCTTCCTCATCGGAAGAAACAATTAACTGATGAACTGAGTTTTTTCTTCCATTTAAACCGAGATATTCCTCATTTTCGTTTCCTATTCTAATCGTGACATTTCCACTTATTTGTTTTGTATCATATACACCAATTGGGATTTGATACTGTAGAGAAAAGAAATTGTTTATATCGATCGCACTTTGGACCGATTCGATATAGTTTTGTTTTTTTATTCTTCTATATAATGCTTCAACGGAAGGACGATACCGATTTGGGTCTTTTCCTGTTTTTTTGAAAATTTGTCTCCATTCATTTATTCCCACTAGATCGGATACGTTTTTATCCTCTAAATCAAAGAAAATGGATTCTTGGAATAAACGTAGACGGCCTTTTAACATTTGTGGTGATTCGGAAACAACTATATTTTTATATTGAATAATGCCAAGTTTAAAATCCGGAATCAAGGTTTTAATCTCAGGGGAAATCTTTATTTCCAATCTTTCCACCTCCAAAAGTAATTAAAAATAGTTTATCATAGGAAGGTATGAATAAAAAAATAATAGAGTTCCATTGAATTCGTTCATTTATATTTTTTCAAAGGAGGGGTAGCTTTGAGCATCCAATCATTAAAAGAAGAAATTATTCAATATAGTAAAACCATAGGGATTGATAAGATTGGCTTTACTACCGCATCAACCTTCGATGAATTAAGAAATCGATTAATTCGTCAGCAGGAATTAGGATATCAATCGGGTTTTGAAGAGTCGGATATTGAGAAGCGAGTTAATCCTAGTTTGTTATTAGATAGCGCACAATCTATTATTTCGATTGCTCTAGCTTACCCTTCTAAAATGAAAATCCGTGTTCAAAGTAAAAAAGGCGAAAGACGTGGAATCTTTTGCCGTGCTTCATGGGGACAAGATTATCATCATATTTTAAGAGATCGCTTAAAGAAGCTGGAAGAATTTATTTTATCAAAGGTCCCTGAGGCAAAGTTGAAGTCGATGGTTGATACGGGAGAACTTTCTGATCGGGCGGTAGCGGAACGTGCCGGAATTGGTTGGAGTGGAAAAAACTGTTCCATTATTACACCTGAATTTGGTTCGTTTGTTTACTTAGGTGAAATGATTACGAATATTCCTTTTGAACCTGATAGTCCCATAGAAGACCAATGCGATGATTGTACACTTTGTATGGATGCATGTCCGACAGGAGCACTTGTTCAAGGTGGTCAATTAAATGCAAATCGCTGTATCGCTTTTTTAACACAAACGAAGGGTTTTCTACCAGATGAATTTCGCAAAGAACTAGGGAATCGAATTTATGGATGTGACACATGTCAGACGGCTTGTCCAAAAAATAAAGGTAAAAACTATTATTTTCATCCTGAAATGGAACCCGACTCTGAAATCGTTAAGCCATTGTTAAAGCCTGTTCTGCATATGAGCAATCGTGAATTCAAAGAGAAATTTGGGCCATTATCAGGCTCCTGGAGAGGCAAAAAACCAATCCAAAGAAATGCCATTATTGCACTTGCCCATTTTAAAGACGAGAGTGCAGTGGATGACCTTGTTGAATTAGTCAACAAAGATTCTCGACCAGTAATTAGAGGGACAGCCGCTTGGGCACTTGGGAAAATCGGGGGAGAACGCTCGAAGGAAGTACTTCAAAACGCTATGGAAAAAGAAACAGATGAAGATGCAAAAGTTGAAATTGAAAAGGGTTTATTCCTTTTACAAAAAATGGAATGATCGGATTACCGATTATTCCTTATTTTTTTAGGTTAAAATCAAATTCCTTTCATATGTATTTTATGAAAGGAGTGTCATTTTGATGAGAGAACAGCTACAACGTTTGTTAGAAGATAGAGCGAAACAATGTGTATCCATTTCACGTAATACTGATTTTCGATGTGAGAAAATAGAAAAGAAGAAGGATACTCTGTTAACGCGTTCCGCAGAGATTGTGAAATCAAAAGCTACTGGTAAAATCATCAGTAAAGTTGATAGGAAAGACAATACAGAAGTTACTTATCAAGTACACTTTCAATACTTAATAAAACAAAAAGGAAATCTGCACCTCGAAGAAGAAGTCGAACACCGCTTAGCCCACTTCTATAAAGGGACCTTAATAAAAGACACCGAAATAAACCAATCCCTCTTTGCCCAACCCGAACAACCCGACGAAGACTTCACCACTTTAAAGCACCGGGGGTCTGACCCCCAGTACGTTAATGCGGTAAAGGAGGATTTTCGGGTTGGTGAGGAGGATGAAGTGGTAAGTGGCTCTAACGGTAGGATGGAGTATAGATATAATCGCTTGAAGGCTGTGCAATATGCTGAGAGATGGTGGAACGAATATAATCCGGCTTATAAGAAGTTTGAGAATGATTGTACCAATTTTATTTCTCAATGCTTACATGAGGGAGGGGCTCCTATGAGAGGTTACCCCAACCGTGGTAATGGATGGTGGTTAAAAAGTAGTAACTGGAGTTATAGCTGGGCGGTAGCCAACAGTCTGCGTATCTATTTAAAGAATTCAACAGTTGGATTAAGAACACGTGAAGTCACTAGTCCTGATCAATTATTACTTGGCGATATTATATGTTATGACTTTGAAGGTGATGGGCGTTTTAACCACAATACGATTGTTACCGGAAAAGATGCATATGGAATGCCATTAGTTAATGCACACACCTATAATAGCCGAATGAGATACTGGGCCTATGAGGATTCAACGGCCTATACTCCCAATATCAAGTATAAATTCTTTACTGTAGTAGATGATGAATAATCATGGTTAACATGATTAAATGGTATAATAGCAGATGAACAAGATTTAGATGAGGTGAAAATTGTGCCAGTACATGTAGTTTTATATCAACCAGAAATCCCAGCTAATACCGGTAACATTGCACGAACTTGTGCCGGAACCGATACAACTCTTCATTTAATCCGACCACTTGGTTTTTCAACAGATGATAAAATGTTAAAAAGAGCTGGATTGGATTATTGGGAGCATGTAAAGATCGTGTATTATGATTCTTTAGATGATTTTTTCGAAAAAAATAAAGGCGGAGAATTTTTCTTTATCACAAAATTTGGCAAAAAGAATCATTCAGACTTTGATTACTCCGATAAAGAAAAAGATTATTTCTTTATTTTTGGAAAAGAAACAACAGGTCTTCCAAAGGATGTTATTGAAAACAATCTTGATCGGGCACTAAGAATCCCGATGAATGAAAATATCCGTTCATTAAATTTGTCTAATACAGCTGCTATCTTGATTTATGAGGCATTAAGACAGCTGGATTATCTACATTTAAGAAAATAAAAAAAGCTGCTAATAAGCAGCTTTTTTTATTTTCTTATTTATTTGATCCTGGACGATCATTGTATCCTGATGTGAAAATGGCAGCTAAGAACACAATCATCACACCTGCGATAAGAATAGTACCCATGTTATGTAGTCCTCCCTCTTTAAAGGTCCTTTTATACAGATAAGCTTATTATATCCTAATAAAACAAAAGAGTGAATGCTAATTCTTATTTTTTTATATTGTTAAAAAAGAAAAAAGGACAATCTTACATTTGAAATGTTAATGAATGTTCAATTGAACGAGCGCATAGATTATATTAATCGTCTCTGATCATGTTACATGCTACTACAGGGGAGGTCTATATGGATATTCTAAAAAAGATTGAGATGTTTCGCGAAGAGGAAGAAAAACTGCGTTGGGAAGGTACATTTGGGGACTATCTACAATTATTAAAAGAAAAGCCATGGGTGGCACAGTCAGCACATTCACGAGTATATAACATGATTAAAGACGCGGGTGTTGAAGAAGTAAAAGGTGTAAAGCGCTATAAGTTTTTTAGTAATCAATTATTTGGATTGGAAGAATCGTTGGAGCGCTTAGTGGAAGAATATTTTCACCCAGCGGCTAAAAGATTGGATGTACGAAAACGTATATTACTTTTAATGGGGCCAGTCAGCGGCGGTAAATCAACATTAGTGACGATGTTAAAAAGAGGATTAGAAGCATATTCACATTCAGATCGTGGCTCCGTCTTTGCTATCAAAGGGTGCCCGATGCATGAAGATGCTCTCCATCTTATTCCTCATAGTTTACGTCAAGATTTTTTCGAAGAGTATGGAATTCGAATTGAAGGAAACCTTTCTCCGCTCAATATGATGAGGTTGGAAAAGGAATATGGTGGACGCTTGGAAGATGTTCAAGTTGAAAGAATCTTTTTCTCTGAAGATAAACGTGTGGGGATTGGTACGTTTAGTCCATCTGATCCAAAATCACAGGATATTGCCGATTTAACAGGTAGCATTGATTTTTCAACCATTGCCGAATATGGGTCTGAATCTGATCCACGGGCCTATCGTTTTGACGGTGAATTAAATAAAGCAAATCGTGGAATGATGGAGTTTCAGGAAATGTTGAAGTGTGATGAGAAGTTCTTATGGCATTTACTATCACTCACACAAGAAGGGAACTTTAAGGCAGGAAGGTTTGCGTTGATTTCAGCGGATGAGTTGATTGTTGCTCATACAAATGAAACAGAGTATCGCTCCTTTATTTCGAATAAGAAAAATGAAGCCCTACATTCGCGGATTATCGTTATGCCAATTCCTTATAACTTGAAAGTTTCACAGGAAGAGAGAATTTATGAAAAGATGATTCGTGAAAGTGACGTATCGGATGTTCATATTGCCCCTCATACATTAAGAGTAGCAGCGATGTTTACGATTTTAACACGCCTAAAGGAACCGAAAAAAGGCGATATTGATTTAGTGAAGAAAATGAGGCTCTACGATGGAGAACAAGTTGAAGGCTATAATTCAGCCGATATTGAAGAGTTGAAGAAGGAACATACAGATGAAGGTATGAGTGGGATTGATCCACGTTATGTCATCAATCGAATTTCTTCGACGATTATTCGAAAAGAAATTCCATCTATCAACGCACTAGATGTTCTACGTTCGTTGAAGGAAGGACTTGATCAACATCCATCCATTACGGCTGAGCTGCGAGAACGATATATGAATTACATCTCATTGGCACGCAAAGAGTACGATAATATCGCCAAGAAAGAAGTTCAAAAAGCGTTTGTTTATTCCTATGAAGAGTCTGCTAAAACATTAATGGACAATTATTTAGATAATGTCGAAGCCTACTGTAATAAGAATAAATTAAGGGATCCGTTAACGGGTGAAGAAATTAATCCTGATGAAAAGCTAATGCGTTCCATTGAAGAGCAAATCGGGATCTCTGAAAATGCGAAAAAAGCATTCCGTGAAGAAATCTTAATTCGTATCTCTGCGTATGCTCGTAAAGGGAAACGATTTGATTATAATTCACATGATCGCCTACGCGAAGCAATCCAAAAGAAACTATTTGCAGACTTAAAAGATGTAGTGAAGATTACCACTTCCACAAAAACTCCTGATGAGATGCAGCTGAAGAAGGTAAACGAAGTTGTTGCTCGCCTAATTGACGAACACGGCTATAACTCCACATCCGCAAACGAGCTACTAAGATACGTAGGAAGCTTGCTAAATAGATAATTTAACACATTAAAGCGGCGGGGGTCAGTCCCCCGCCGCTTTAATGCGCTAAAAGAAGTTTGTCCGAATGATTCTAGGGGTAATGAATCATAGAGGTGATAAAAATGAGAAAAGAAGATCTAGATTTAAACAAAACCCCCAAAAATAGTTCAATGGCTGCCGATGAAAAAGAAATGAAAAAGTTGGGAAAGCAAATGAAAAAACACCGAACCAACGAAGAATTAAAGAAAGAATATCAAAAAATACCTGATCCGATTCAACATAAATCATAAAGCATAATTTAGTTCCCTTTCATACAACCTTCTTTACCCCTTTAAAGCGCCGGGGGTCAGACCCCCGGCGCTTTAAAGGGGTAAAGTTTTTGATGTTAATTCTATTATTTCATCATATATGCTGTCCTATTTTAATAGACATAGTAGAAAAGGTTTTGATGATAAGGAGAGAACGCTATTATGAAAAAGGGTTGGGTTTATTTCTTCTTTCTGATCTTATTTCTATTTTCTTTCGATGGTGAAGCTGCCGCAACCTCTAACGTGAAGTATATCCCCATTGCGATAAATGATGAATGGATTAACTTTCCGGATGCCCTTCCGTTTGTAAAAGAACAAACCACTTATATACCGATTCGGTTTCTTAGTGACGCAATGGGCGCTACCCTTACTGTTGATAAAACAGAAGGTTCTATTACCATTACATCACCTAAAAACTCAATTAAACTAATGACGAAACAAAATGAAATGATTACTCTCGAGGGAACTAGAATCAAAATTAACAACTTTGTCCAGGATGGAAGAACCTATGCACCTTTACGCGATCTAGGTAAATATTTCGGATATGATGTTCAATATCTATCAAAAGGACCTATCGTACGTCTAGTAAATTCCGATGCCAAAACGGATACTGAACAATTCCTCATAGAAAATGAGAAGCAAATCAAAGAATTTTATCAAAAATTAATTTGGGAGAATCGCCCGAAGGTTTATCTAACCTTTGATGATGGACCGAGTATAGGAATGGAGGAGATATTAAATGTTCTAAAAGCAAAGAAGGCAAAAGCAAGTTTCTTCATGATTGAAACACAAATGAAAAAGTTTCCTGAAGATGTTAAACATCTAGTAAAGGAAGGGCATTATCCAGCGTTACACAGTGTTTCACATAATAAGTCATTATTATATGGTGGCAAGGCATCGGCTGTCTCGATGGAAATGTTAAAGGCTCAAAAAACACTTTATAGTATTACAGGAATTCAATCATCCTTAACGAGGGCTCCTTTCGGAAGCAAGCCCTATATGACCAATCCGTTTCGTGATGAGATGGCTAAACAAAAACTAAAAATGTGGGATTGGAATATTGATTCAGAGGATTGGAAATACGCAGGCAAAAATCCAATGGAAATTGTATCGAATGTTAAGGAAGGCTTTCAAAAATTAAAAGAACGGAAAGAACCTATCGTGATTTTATTTCATGTTAAAAAAGAAACGGCACTGGTATTACCAGAGATTATTGATTTCATTTATTCACAAGGTTATCAATGTGTTGCCTATCAACCAGCCGATCACTTTGTTATGAATTTTTGGAAGGATAAAAGACTTTAAGAAAGGCTTGTCCATAGATAGACAAAAGCTTAATTGTCAAAATTATTTGTAAATTATTTTATAAAACTGCATAGTATAGAGTAATCAAAACTAATTTTTACTAGCATAAAACATCGCCATATCATATGCAGATTTCACTAATCTGTGCAAAAAAGGTGAATGAAAAAATTTTATAAGGAGGGTACAGAAATGACCGATGTAAATAATCATCAGTTTGTGATTTCCAAGGAAGATTGGTCCCTCCACCGTAAAGGCCACGATGACCAACAAAGACATCAAGACAAAGTCCAAGAAGCCATTCGCAATAACCTACCTGATTTGATTACAGAAGAAAGTATTGTTATGTCCAATGGTCGAGATGTGGTAAAAATTCCGATTCGCTCATTAGACGAATACAAAATACGCTATAACTATGATAAAAACAAACATGTTGGCCAAGGAAACGGGGACAGTCAGGTTGGAGATGTCATTGCTCGTGATGGGTCGCCAAGTGGGCAGAAGGGACCAGGTAAAGGCCAGGGAGCTGGGGATCAGCCAGGTGAAGATTACTTTGAGGCTGAAGTATCTTTGATGGAGATTGAAGAAGCACTATTTAAACAGCTAGAGCTTCCAAACCTAAAAAGGAAAGAACAAGCTGAAAACATTGTGGAGAATATTGAATTTAATGATATTCGCAAAACAGGATTAATGGGAAATATTGATAAAAAACGTACCATGATGACTGCTTTCAAAAGAAATGCCATGACAGGCGCACCAGCTTTTTATCCAATTTATCCGGAAGATCTAAAGTTTAAAACCTGGAATGAAGTGAAAAAGCCGGATTCAAAAGCTGTGGTATTGGCTATGATGGATACAAGCGGTTCCATGGGTGTATGGGAAAAGTATATGGCTCGCAGTTTCTTCTTCTGGATGACACGGTTCTTAAGAACAAAATATGAAACCGTTGAAATTGAGTTTATTGCTCATCATACAGAGGCAAAAGTAGTTTCAGAGGAAGATTTCTTTTCGAAAGGAGAGAGTGGTGGAACCATTTGCTCTTCAGCTTATCGAAAAGCTTTAGAAATCATTGATGAAAAATATGATCCAGTACGTTTTAATATTTACCCTTTCCATTTTTCTGATGGAGATAATCTAACTTCTGATAATGCTAGATGTGTGAAGTTAGTGGAGGAATTAATGAAAGTATCCAATATGTTTGGTTACGGAGAAGTAAACCAATACAACCGCCATTCCACGTTAATGTCCGCATATAAAAACATCAAGGATGAACATTTCCGCTACTACATCCTAAAACAAAAACCCGATGTCTTTCACGCCATGAAGAGCTTTTTCAAAAATGATCCAAGTAAAGTATTAGCTTAATTAAGATTTGAGACAAAAACCGACAGGTGACATCCCACCTGTTGGTTTTTTCTGTATTCGCATATAAACCCTAATTTATGAAAAGATAAGTATTATGTATGTCAGTAGTGAGCTTTTTTTTGCAATCGTATCTTCTATTGGAGGTAGTGTGTGATGTCAAACATTATTTTTATTATTATTCTTATGAATATCATATATGTTTCATTGTTTACCTTAAGAGTGATTCTCGTCATTAAAGGATACAGAGCTGTTGCTTCTTTGTTATCCATGATTGAGGTTTTCGTTTATTTAATGGGACTTACAATTGTTCTTGATAATCTGGATAAGCCCATTAATATAGCAGCTTACTGTATTGGATGGGGACTAGGGGTTTATCTTGGTGGTAAAATTGAAGTTTTTTTGGCACTTGGCTACATTGTATTAGAGGTAATAGTAGACTCTGTAGAGCATAGTCTTCCCACAAAAATTAGAGAACAGGGATATGGCGTCACATCATGGCTAGCAGAAGGAAAGGATGGAAAAAGATTAGTCATGAAAGTGCTGGCTAAAAGGAATCGGGAACAAAAGTTAAGGAAGATGATTACATCTTTCACTCCAACTGCCTTTATTATTTCTTATGAACCAACTCATTTTAATGGAGGATTTTTGTTAAAAGGTTTACATAATAAATAAAGAAAAGAGGAAGACGTATGGTATTTTACATATCTCTAGGCGTTTTATTGATACTGGTCCTTTTTGGAGTTTTTATCCCAAGTACATTAGAAACCGTTACATCTAACGTGCAATCTGTTATTACGAATTCTTTTGGATGGTATTACCTCATCCTCGTTACACTTTTTGTCATTGTATGTTTATATTTTCTTATTAGCCCAATTGGAAAAATTAGATTAGGGAAGCAAGATGAAAAACCTGAATTTTCAGTTGGAACTTGGCTTGCTATGCTATTTAGTGCAGGTATGGGGATTGGTTTAGTCTTTTGGGGAACAGCAGAACCAATTAGTCATTACGCCTTAAGTTCACCCACAGGAGGTGAAGAGGGGACAAATCAAGCCATAAGAGATGCTTTAAGATTCACCTTTTTCCATTGGGGAATACATGCATGGGCTATTTACGGTATTGTAGCCTTAGTCATTGCTTATTTTAACTTTCGTCATGATGAACGCGGGCTAATAAGCGCTACTTTAAGACCTATTTTAGGGAAACGAGTAGATGGAGCCACTGGTAAAATTATTGATATTTTAGCTGTATTAGCGACTGTAATAGGGGTAGCAACTACACTAGGTTTTGGAGCCACGCAAATTAATGGTGGACTAGCGTATCTTTTCGGACTACCAGTTAATTTTATGATTCAATTAATAATCATTGTCGTCGTAACCGTACTGTTCATGATGTCAGCTTGGTCTGGTTTAGGGAAAGGAATAAAAATATTAAGTAATGCCAATATGGGGCTTGCTGGACTATTGTTTTTATTAATGTTTATACTTGGACCTACTCTCACCATCTTGAATTTATTTACCAATACAATCGGTACCTACCTTCAAAATCTCCCATCAATGAGTTTTAGAATTTCACCACTTAATGAGGAAGTTCGAACTTGGATTAATGGATGGACTATTTTTTATTGGGCTTGGTGGATAGCGTGGTCCCCTTTTGTAGGAATTTTCATCGCACGTGTATCAAAAGGTAGAACAATCAGGGAGTTTGTCTTCGGGGTATTAATCGCTCCTTCTGTCATTGGATTTTTGTGGTTCTCGACTTTTGGAGGATCAGCGATCATGCTTGAACATAACGGGATTGCAGAAATCTCAAGCCTATCTACTGAACAATCATTATTTGGTGTGTTCGAACATTACCCGATGGGGACTTTCCTATCTATAGTAGCAATTATTTTGATTGGCACCTTTTTTATCACATCTGCGGACTCTGGGACATACGTTTTAGGGATGATGACGGCTAACGGTTCTCATAACCCAAGTAACAGAATCAAATTAACATGGGGAATAATGCTATCAGTGATTGCGATTGTTCTATTATACTCTGGTGGACTACAAGCATTACAAAACACGATGATTGCAGCTGCACTGCCCTTCTCAGTAATCATGGCATTAATGACCATTAGTCTCATTAAAGCCCTTCGAAAAGAAGCAAAAGAATTAGGGATTGGAAAAATACCAATAAAAAAATAAAATAATTCGACAGGGAATGTTTAGTCTAAAATTCGACAGGTGCCAGTCACCAGTCGAATCTTTTTTGTTATATACTTATATTTAGACAAGCTAGGAGGGGATATGGATGGTACTAGATTTTTTAAACTAGATGGAAAAGTGGCGGCAGTGACTGGTGCTACAAGAGGTATTGGACGAGAAATAGCTTTGGCATTAGCGGAAGCAGGAGCAGATATTGCGCTTCTTCAACGGAACCCTGAAAATGTTGAAGTAAAGAGAGAAATAGAACTACTAGGAAAAAGATGTATGATAATACCTTGCGATTTAGATGATATAACACAAGTTGAGGCTGCTATTCCACAGGTTGTTTCTGATTTTGGTAAGATTGATATATTAGTAAATAATGCAGGAATCCAAAGAAGATCCCCAGCAGTCGATTTCTCAGAATCAGATTGGGATGATGTTATAAATGTGAACCTTAAAACAGTTTGGTTACTTTGCCAGCAAGCAGGTCGTTATATGATTCCACAAGGGAAAGGGAAAATCATTAATATGGCCTCACTGCTTTCGTACATAGGAGGTTTCACCGTCCCGGCTTATGCTGCTGCAAAAGGCGGTGTGGCACAGCTAACAAAAGCACTTTCGAATGAATGGGCTCAACATAATATAAATGTAAATGCTATTGTTCCAGGTTACATAGCGACTGAAATGAATACGGCATTAATAAATGATGACACGAGAAATAGGCAAATACTAGAACGTATTCCTGCTGGACGATGGGGTACCCCTGAAGACTTTAAGGGGACGGCTGTGTTCTTAGCTTCAGATGCCTCTAATTATGTGAATGGGCACTTACTGGCAGTAGATGGTGGCTGGTTAGGCAGATAAAAGATAAAAATACAGGAAAAAGGAAACGGAATGTTATGGAATCTTTTACAGAAAGAGCAATACAGGTGATAAAAAGTATCCCAGAGGGTAAAGTGATGACATATGGACAGGTTGCCAAATTGGCAGGAAGCCCAAGGGGGGCTAGGCAGGTAGTTCGAATTCTTCATTCTATGAGTAAAAAATACCAACTCCCCTGGCACAGAGTGATTAACTCTAAAGGTGAAATAGTGATTAAGGAAGATGAATCGTTCCATGAACAATTGCTTGCTCTTCAAAGTGAGGGAATTGAAGTGAAAAATAATTGCATTGTTAATCTTGAAAAGTATCAACACCAACCAATAATCTGATATTTGACTTTAAAAATAAATGCTGTACCTTTAGTCATGAAAAAGGAGATTAAAATATGAAGCAAATGCCATTAGAAAAAAGAGGGATATCCACCAGCAGATTGGCTTTAGGCTGCATGGGGTTAGGTGGAGAGTGGAACCATGATCCTTATACAAAGGATGATGTCTTAATTGCTGAACGTGCTATAGATGCTGCATTAGAAAGCGGCATTACGATGTTTGATCATGCAGATATTTATAAAATGGGAAAATCAGAAATGGTTTTTGCAAAGGCGTTAAAAGGAAATTCAGCTTTAAGGGAACAAATGATTATCCAAAGTAAATGTGGAATACGCTTTGCTGAAGGGAATGTACCGGGAAGATATGATTTTTCCAAAGAACATATTCTTTCCTCTGTTGATGGTATTCTATCTAGATTAACTATGGAATACATAGATATTTTACTTTTGCACCGTCCTGACCCTTTAATGGAACCGGAAGAGGTAGCAGAAGCCTTTGAACAACTCAAAGGTGCTGGAAAGGTTCGCTATTTTGGTGTATCAAATATGAATGCTTCACAAATGAAGCTTTTACAAGAAGCGCTTCCAGAACCACTGGTTGTTAATCAACTTGAAATGAGTTTGAATCGGATAGATTGGCTTGAACAAGGTGTGTTAGTGAATCAAAAGGCAGGCTTAGACATAAATTTCCCAGAATCAGTTATGGAATATTGCCGGCTAGAAAATGTTCAAATCCAGGCGTGGGCTCCTTTTGCATATGGTATGTATTCGGGACGTGAGTTAGAAAATCCGACAGAATCCATTCTAAAAACACGTGAGCTTGTAGAGCAGATGGCAAAAAATAAAGATACTTCCGCAGAAGCTGTTGTTCTTGGGTGGTTAATGAGGCATCCCGCGATGATTCAACCTATTATTGGAACAACCAATCCTGAACGTATTAGAAAAAGTAAAGAAGCAATCCATGTAGCTGATCAAATGACACGTGAAGAATGGTATTCTCTTTATGTAGCATCTCGTGGGGACCGATTGCCATAATAGAAAAAGTCAGCCTTGAAAATGGCTGGCTTTTTATCACAAAATAAAATGAATATATTTGGACCATTCAATAAAACATAAGGATATTGAAAAAGAAAAAAGGGGACGAAAAAATGAAACTAACTCCAAAGCAACGAATTGAATTGCATGGATTTAATAACCTTACAAAGTCCTTAAGCTTCAATATGTATGATATATGTTATACAAAAACAGTTGAAGAACGCCAAGCATATATTGATTATATTGATGAACAATATAATGCGGATCGATTAACTAAAATCTTATCTGAGGTAACAGATATAATTGGTGCACACATTCTAAATATTGCTAAGCAGGATTATGTACCGCAGGGGGCGAGTGTAACGATCTTGGTATCAGAAGGACCCGTGGAAGAAGCTCCTGCTGAACACTTTGAGGAATCACCTGGACCAGTCCCATTGACAAAGGCATATGCGGTAACAGGTAATTTAGATAAAAGCCATATTACCGTTCATACCTATCCGGAATATCATCCAGATGCAGGTATCAGTACATTTCGTGCAGATATTGATGTTTCAACCTGTGGTGAAATTTCTCCTCTAAAAGCATTAAATTACTTAATTCACTCTTTTGAGACAGATGTGATGGTCATTGATTATCGTGTTCGCGGGTTTACAAGGGACGTAACAGGACATAAATTATTTATTGACCATGATATTAGTTCCATTCAAAATTATATCCCAGATGAAGTTCAAGAAATGTACGATATGATTGACGTCAATGTGTACCAAGAAAATATTTTTCATACAAAGTGTAAGCTAAAAAAGTTTGATTTAGATAACTATTTATTTGGTTACCCTAAGGACAAATTAACAGAAGAAGAACAAGAATTCATTACCGAGCAATTGAAAAATGAAATGGATGAAATTTTTTACGGGAAAAATATTCCTAGAGCAGGATCGGACTTTGAATAATGGGAAAAGCGATTCTTTCTTTATAAGGAGGAATCGCTTTTTTGGATTCGGTTTATAAGTTTTTCTTATGTTTTTAAATAAAATGTTTAAAATTTACTTATATAAATGTAGAGTGTATAGTCAAATAGAAAAACATTCCATTACAGTGGGGATATAACATGAAGATTTTAAAAGATTATTTTAATCAGTTTCATAAAATTGTTTGGGTGCTACTTATAGGAACGATTTTTGCAAGAGGAACAGCTTTTATGACGTTACCTTTTCTATCTATTTATTTGTCGAGGAATATGGACCTTCATCCTTTATTAATAGGATTAACAGTTGGAATAAGTCCGTTAATGGCCACCGTAGGAGGATTTATTGGAGGGCAATTATCTGATCGATATGGGCGTAAGCCTATTATGTTAACCTCTTTATTGATATTGGCTTTAGTCTATTATGGATTTTCCATTGCGAATAGTCCAGGGTGGTTTATTGTGTTAAATGCTTTGAGTGGGTTAAGTAATTCTTTTTTTGAACCGACCTCACAGGCATTAATGTCTGATGTAACGAAAAAGGAAAAAAGAATGAGAGTGTTTTCTTTAAGATATACAGCCATCAATATAGGAGCATCTGTTGGCCCTTTAATTGGTGCTTTTTTAGCGAATAGCTCTCCTAAGCTTACCTTTGTGATTACAGGAACAGCGTATTTTAGTTATTTTATTGTTTTGGTTCTATTTTTAAATACCATTTCAATTCAAAGAAATGAATCGAAAAAAGGTTCTACCTTTATGGAAGCAGTAAAAATTGTTAGAAAGGATAAGATATTACGATATCTCATTCTTGGTGTGATTCTGATTAACATCGGCTATGCTCAAGTAGAGTCCAATTTGCCTCAGTTTCTAGAAGGGTCCATTGAAAAAGGAGTCATGATATATTCTGTTTTACTTTCGATAAATGCTGTTATGGTTGTGTTGTTACAAATGCCAATCAGCCATGTTGCTGAGAGTTATAAACCGATGCAAGTGTTAATTGTCGGCTCAGTTTGTATGTCTCTAGGGTTATTCAGTTTTAGTTTTGTAAATGGATGGGTAGTAGCTATTTTGGCCATGGCGCTTTTAACAATAGGAGAAATTCTCATTTTCCCTTCTAATAGCATCTTAATAGACCAATTAGCTGAGGACCATTTAAGAGGAACTTATTTTGGAGCAGGTCAATTCCGCAAGATTGGTCATTTTTTTGGACCGGTAGTTGGAGGCTTCTTTCTAAGTCATTTCAATGGCCAAATCATGTTTTGGATTATCTCGATCATTGCACTAGGTAGTATCTTTTTCTTTACATTAGGAAATCGTTCTTACGTAAAACTAGCAATGGCAAACCAAAAAAATGATGACTGTTCTGCCTAAAGATAAATACTATCAATAAAATTTGATAAAATTAAAATGAAAGATAAAAGCTATAAAAAGATGGTGACCGGTTTGAATAATAGACATCAAAGCTTGATTCAAAAAGCACAGAACTCTGTAAATGAAGTGAAAGATAAGATTGCTCAAAATCATTGGCGGCTGCAATACCATATTTCTGCACCAGCTTATTGGATAAATGACCCGAATGGATTTTGTTTCTATAAAGGAGAATATCATCTTTTTTTTCAGTATCACCCGTACTCACCTGAATGGGGACCGATGCATTGGGGACATGTGAAAAGTAACGATTTAGTTACATGGGAACATCTACCGATCGCACTAGCTCCAAGTGAGGATTATGACCAGGATGGTTGTTTTTCTGGAAGTGCAATTGAAAAAGGCGGCAAGCTATATTTAATGTATACAGGGAATGTTTGGACAGGAAGAAATCATGATACAGATTTGAAGCAAGTTCAGTGTATAGCATTTAGTGAAGATGGGATACATTTTGAAAAAATAAAGCAAAATCCTGTCATTTCCTCTGCCCCTAATGGAGATATCCATCCATATCATTTTAGGGATCCTAAAGTTTGGAAACATCAAGAGAATTATTATTGTGTGCTAGGCTCCAGAACAAAAGACCATATTGGGCAAATCCTTCTGTATCGATCAAAGGATCTTATCAATTGGGAGTTTATAAATGTTGCTGCTAAAGGGGACGGTAATTTAGGATACATGTGGGAATGTCCTGACATCTTTCATCTTAACGGGAATGATGTTTTAATGATGTCTCCTCAAGGTTTAAGTCCACAAGGATACCTTTATCATAATTTACATCAATCTGGCTATATGTTAGGAGAATTAGATTTTGAAAATGGCATGCTTCATCATGGGGAGTTCCAGCTATTAGATTATGGTTTTGATGTATATGCTCCACAAACCATGATCGACCCTCATGGAAGAAGAATTATGATTGCTTGGATGGCGATGTGGGAAAGTTCCATGCCCGAACAAGAATACAAATGGGCTGGGGCTATGACACTTCCTAGAGAATTAACTATTAAAAATGGCCAAATCATAAGTACACCAGTAAAAGAATTAGAAAAGTTACGTCAGAATCCCTTGTCCTATCAAAATGTAAAGGTTAAAGAAGAAATCGAAATTCCTCATGTGAAAGGAAAATCCATCGAACTTAAATTAATTATTGTTCCTAAAGAAGCGACTACTTTTGGACTAAAACTTAGAGTTAGTGAAAAGGAAGAAACCGTGCTCTCCTATAACAAGGAAACAGAAATGTTTGTGTTTAATCGAAATAAATCTGGAGCAGGACCTGGTGGAGTTCGCGAAGTACCTGTACAACTATTAGATGGACAGCTTCATTTACATATTTTTCTTGATTCCTCGTCGCTTGAGGTATTTATCAATCATGGTGAAAAAGTCATGACAGGTAGAATTTATCCAAGTGAGAGCGCTCAAGGAATCCGATTCTTCGGTGACAAAGAAATAGACCTTATTCATCTAAGTAAGTGGGATTTAAAGATAAATGAGTGATTTCATTTCCTTTTATAAAAGGATTAACGTATAATAAAGAATAATAAATTGAATATTTCCTTCGGGGTAGGGTGAAATTCCCAACCGGCGGTGATGAAGCATCAGCTTCTAAGTCCGTGACCCGTGTAATAAATGTAATTATTATGCGGTGGATCTGGTGTAATTCCAGAGCCGACAGTATAGTCTGGATGGGAGAAGGAATATGTATGGATTTAGTTTTTTTAAATAATGAACTAAAGCCTCTATTTCTTATTGTCATTTTAAGGCCCTGAAGTGAAAACTTTTGGGTCTTTTTTCGTTGAAATAAAGACAAAAGCTTTAAAGTATCCTGCAAAGGAGAATGAATAGCGAATGTTCACAGGAATCATTGAGGAGATTGGCTCTATTTTAACCATTAAGCAAACAGGTGAAGCGATTGTCTTAACAATTGAAGCCAATAAAATCTTAAAAGATGCACAACTGGGTGATAGCATTTCTGTTAATGGTGTTTGTTTAACAGTAACCTCCTTTACGAATAACCAATTTACAGTTGATGTAATGCCGGAAACGGTAAGAGCCACGAGTCTGAAAACTTTAAAACGTGGATCGAAAGTAAATTTAGAAAGAGCAATGGCAGCCGGCGGAAGATTTGGAGGTCATTTTGTCTCTGGCCATGCTGATGGAATAGGAATCATTAAAAGCAAAAAGCAATATGAAAATGCCGTTTACTATGAAATTGGAGTAGAAAGTGAACTTCTTCGATACATTATTTATAAAGGTTCTGTTGCAGTTGATGGTACAAGCTTAACAGTCTTTGGAGTTTCTGATGATCACTTTACCATATCCCTTATTCCTCATACTTTAAGTGAGACTGTCATAGGGTTGAAAGGACCTGGTGATATGGTCAATGTTGAGTGCGACATGCTAGGTAAGTATGTTGATCACTTTTTAGCTAATCGATTGAATACGGAGCAAACTCCAAAAAGAAAGTCGAGTATTACCGAGCAATTTTTAGAAGAAAATGGGTTCAAATAAGGAGAGATAAGAATGTTTGATCCAATTGAAGAAGCGATATATGAACTAATGCAAGGAAGAGTAGTTATTGTTTGTGACGATGAAGATCGTGAAAACGAAGGTGATTTCATCGCGTTGGCAGAAAAAGCAAAGCCTGAAGTGATAAACTTTATGGCTACATATGGAAGAGGGTTAATTTGTATACCGATTGAGGAAAGCCTAGCAGAAAAGCTCGAGCTTAACAACATGGTTTCACGTAATACGGATCCCCATGGTACAGCGTTTACCGTCAGTATTGATCACAAATCATCCACAACAGGAATTTCAGCATTTGAACGTTCCGCAACTGTTCTGAACATGCTAGATCCTGAGGCAAAAGCGGCTGATTTTAAAAGACCTGGCCATATTTTCCCGTTAATAGCCAAAAAAGGTGGAGTTCTTAGAAGAGCTGGCCATACGGAAGCGGCAGTGGACCTAGCAAAACTATGTGGAGCTAAGCCAGCTGGCGTCATTTGTGAAATAATGAATGAAGATGGAACAATGGCTAGGGTACCAGAGCTACGGAAAATTGCTGACCAACATGAACTAAAAATGATTACTATAAAGGATTTAATTGAATATCGGAACCGAAAAGATAAGCTAGTTAATCGTGAAATTGAAATCAAACTTCCTACTGAATTTGGAGAGTTTCGTGCCGTTGGATACTCAAACGTCGTAGATAACAAAGAGCACGTTGCTTTAATTAAAGGAGAAATTGCTTCAGATGAACCAGTACTAGTAAGGGTTCATTCAGAATGCTTAACTGGAGATGTCTTTGGTTCCTATCGTTGTGATTGTGGCCCACAGCTTCATGCAGCTTTAGCTCAAATTGAAAAAGAAGGCCGTGGTGTATTACTTTATATGCGACAAGAAGGCCGAGGAATTGGTCTATTAAATAAAATGAAGGCTTATAAGCTACAAGAGGAAGGGTTGGATACAGTGGAAGCAAATGAAAAATTGGGCTTCCAACCGGATTTAAGAGATTATGGGATTGGCGCACAAATATTAAAAGATTTAGGTATTAAAAAAATGCGCCTTCTAACGAACAATCCTCGAAAAATTAAAGGGTTGAAGGGATATGAACTTGAGGTTGTAGAAAGGGTTCCTATTCAAATGGAAGTTAGAGAAGAAAATGAAAACTATTTAAAAACAAAATATAAAAAGTTAGGTCATATGCTTAATTTTTAAATGGAGGATAATCAAAATGGGTAAAGTATTTGAAGGTCATTTAGTTGGCACAGGGTTAAGAGTAGGTATCGTTGTAGGCCGTTTTAATGAATTTATTACAAGTAAATTATTAAGCGGAGCACAAGATGCTTTAAAAAGACATGGAGTTAGTGAGGACCATGTAGATATTGCATGGGTACCAGGTGCCTTTGAAATACCATTAATTGCTCAAAAAATGGCAAAAAGCAATAATTATGATGCCGTTATCACTTTAGGAACAGTTATTAGAGGATCTACTCCACATTTTGATTACGTATGTAACGAAACAGCTAAAGGAGTAGCTTCTACTGCATTAAATACAGGAGTTCCAGTTATCTTTGGTGTACTAACAACAGACTCCATTGAACAAGCGATTGAAAGAGCTGGAACAAAAGCAGGCAACAAAGGCTGGGAAGCAGCAGTAAGTGCCATCGAAATGGCAAACCTATATAGAGCATTATAATTATATTATTTTAATAAAAAACCGCCAAGGAATGAAGTTTTTTCATTATCCTAGCGGTTTTTTCAATGTACTACGGCCATTTTATGGTTAAAGATTTACCTCTGACTTCTAGTTTCAAGTACCTTCACAACGGAATGGTCTCTAGTTATTCGTGCCCAAATAACACCCAACAATAAACCTAATAAAGCAGGCACTACCCATGCCAAACCATATGATGATAATGGAAGCATACCAACGAACTGATTTAAGCTATTTACTTCTAATCCAAACATTTTTAATCCATCATAGACAGCAAAAACACCGGTAAATAACATGCTCAAACCATAAACCTTCTGTGAACCATTGAAATATCGATGAAAGAATGCTAACACGACTAAAACAATCGTTAAGGGATAAGCCATAACTAAGAATGGAATAGAAACGGCTATAATTTGATTTAATCCCAGATTAGCTACTAGAAAACTAACAACTGTTACGAGTGTCACCACTACTTTATAGCTTATTTTTGGAAACAGCTTATTAAAATAATGTCCGCAAGATATCGTAAGACCTACACAAGTGGTAAAGCATGCAAGGGTAAAAATAATTCCAAGTAATACAATTCCACTTTTACCTAATAAAAGATTTGAAGCGGTGGACAAAAGAGCAGTCCCATTTTCGAATGGACCTTCTGAAGTCATACTAGCCCCGAGCCAACCAAGTGCTACATAAACAATAGCTAAGGCAGTTCCCGCTACAAGACCAGTTTTTAATGTGTAGCTCACTTGTTGCTTTTGCTCCACCACGCCTTTTTGTTGCAGAGCACTTACGACGACGATTCCAAATGCTAAAGCTGCTAAAGCATCCATAGTTGAGTAGCCATCGATAAAACCTTTAATAAATGGTGCTGTTTGATAGGAATCAGCTGGGGTCTGTAAAGGTTGATCAAGTTGAATAAAGGCAATTACACATAAAGAAATAATGGACAATAATAGGGTTGGGGTAAGGAATTTCCCCATATAATCTGTTACTTTAGTAGGGTTCAAGCTTAATAAATAAACTAGTCCAAAGAATATAACGGTAAAAATCAATAAGAGTACGGATAGATTTATTGCTGTATTACCGAGATATGGTTTTAGCCCCATTTCAAAGGCAACATTCGCATTACGAGGAATCCCGAAGAAGGGTCCGATGGATAAATAAACGATTATTGTAAATAAGAATCCGAACTTTGGATGGACATAATTACCGAGTGAACGGACACCATTTTTTGATAAAGCAATGGCTACTAAAACCAGTACAGGCAAACCTACACCAGTTAATACAAATCCAATTATTGCTGGCCAAAAAGCGGTACCTGCTTGAGAACCTAGAAAAGGAGGGAAAATTAAATTCCCAGCCCCAAAGAACATTGAAAATAACATTAAACCAACTAATAGAGTATCTTTCTTTTTCATTTCTTACTTTCTCCTCTCTATGATTAAAGCTGTTTTCGTATAGATTGTGGTTTTCGTAAAAATCCCTAAAGTCGGATTTTTACAGGCTTTCTCTTAATAAGGACTCAGCTCTTTTCTTCATTTTTCATATGAGTTTGACACCCTATATTGTGAAATGCCTATTTATTAGTCAGAAAAAGCAACAAAGTTTCAGAAAAGAGCCTTGATGAAAAAACAAAAAACTCGCCCCTAATAATAGGGACGAGTTAACTCGCGATACCACCCTAGTTCCGCAAATACAAACATTATGCGGCACTCATTCAACGTACAATCATACGTGTTCCTTGGTAACGGAGGACTAGCCGGCAATACTTACTAAAAAACCTTTCAGTATTGCATCTCGGAGATGATTTTCGGATAAGGTCTGGACATCGGCTCGCACCATTGGGTTTAGATTTAAACCCCTACCGATTCTCTGGAGAACAAGATTCTTATCTTACTCTTCTCGTCATCAATTTTTTAAATAGACTAAAAATTATTTAAATATAAAATATCAGCTTTAAAAAACTATGTCAATATATTTAGAAAATATATTTATTTCTGAAAACGATTACATTTTTGTTTGATTTAAAATAATATTTTATACTGACAGTAATGGAGTATGATAATTATTGTTATTCAAACAATAATGAAATGGCTGATAGAGAATAATTAAAGGAGATTCATATATGGAACTAGTTGTTAAAGTTTACTCAGATTATGTCTGACCTTATTGTTTTTTAGCGGAGGTTCCGCTACAAGAGGCGCTGAAGGAAACAGCTGTTGAGGTGGAGTGGATGCCATTTGAACTGCGTCCGTATCCGACAGAAACATTAGAGCCTGAAGGAGAGTATCTCCAAACTACTTGGAAAAATTTTGTATACCCCACAGCTCAAAAATTGGGTAACCCAATTATTTTACCGAAAGTGTCGCCACAGCCCTATACTCATTTGGCCTTTGAAGGTTACCAGTTTGCCAAAAATCAAGGGAAGGGAAATGAGTATAATCATCGAATGTTTACGGCCTTTTTTATCGATGAATTAGATATAGGAAAAATGGATATTTTAACGGATTTAGCTGGTGAGATTGGTCTTAATAAAGAGGATTTTCGTCAATCTCTTGAGAGTCGAGAATATATGGAAGTTCACAAAGCAGCCCTGTACCACGCCTATAACGAAGCAGACATCCAAGTGGTCCCAACCTTTATGATTGGGGAAACCATTTTAAAAGGAATTCGGACTAAAGAAGAGTTAGTTCAAACGATTGAAAAGGAAAAGAATCGGTAAAAAATTATTTTAGGGATATGTATCGTGCTAAAATAATTTTGGCACGATACATATCCCTTATAAATTATTTTTATAGGTTCCGATAAGTAGGCATATGAGTCATTGTGTTGATATTTGGGACGAAGTGAGTTTGGGCGGTATTTACATTTGGTACATAATTGGTTTGGGCATATGTGTTGAACGTTTGTTGTCCAGTTAATTGGTGTTCCATTTGCTCGCAAAGATTAATGACTTGTTGGCATTTCTGAATAGCCAATTCATGTCCTTGTAAACTTTGTTGGATGATTTGAACTGCTTGACGCTCACGCTGTAAAAGCTGTTCTAACATATGGATGTTTTGTTGTTCCGATTGAAGCATTTGTTGATACATTTGATTTCCTTGTTGCGTTTGGTTGATCAATTGTTGAGCAAGCTGCTTGCATTGGTTAATTTGTTGGATACCATGTTGAGTAGTATGCATACCATGTTCCCCCTTATTTACATTAATTGTTGGTTTTGCTTAGGCATTCCAAATGTTGAGTTAGTTGATTGATAAGTACTTAGAAGCGTGTTCATTGTAGCCTGATCAAAAACGGGAACCCTGTAATAGCCGTTTTTGTTCATATAGGTCCATGTTTCATACGCCTGATCAATACAGTTTCTTGCACCTTGTGCCATCATATTTCTTAGCTGTGGGTCAGAGCATTCTAATGCAGCGTAGGTTCTCATAATAGCGGAGGCCTTTGAACAATCGCGCATTCCCGAAGCGACATCTCGGTCATTCATCTGGTTCATCGAGTTATTTGGCTGCTCGGGTGATGAAGGTGTCATTCCATATGATGGCGTAAACGCTTTATTAAGGTTGGCAGGTGGTAAGGAAGTTGAATTTCCTTTGCTATTTAAAGCCTGCACCATCGCATTGTATTCAGAAACCATGAAATTTAATTGGTTTTGAAGGATGTTTTTTAATTCTGGGTCTTGGCAATATGGTTGATATAGTTGAAATTGATTAATTGCATTTATGGAACTACATAATACCTCATGGTACTGTAACGTTTCACCTGCGCCAATAGTTCCTTGGTTCATCATGTTCATTCAACTTGCCTCCAAAGATTAAATGGTGTGGGTAAACAACCCAAGTTCATTTTTCCTTTTTATTGCTTTAAATATGTAAAAAAACTCTCAAGAGCTCTTGAGAGTTTTTACTAGAATAATTTATAAGTGATTAGACCATTAGTTTGAATGTAGATACATAAATTACCATGATTTTGAATAATTTTACTTAATGAAAAAGAGAGTCCATCAAAGTTTAATTCCCAACCTTCTGGAGCCTCATGTTGAATATGAGTAAGTTGTTTAAAAGCTAGCGGGGTTTGAATAAAACCTTCTTCAATTTGATACCATATAGTTTGTAAATATTTCGTTGCGCGAATAGAATCAGGCAAGTTCTTTAATTGTTCCACTGTTATATATCTCATATGATCTCCCCCTAATTAAAGGGTAGGGGAAAGGGCTTGGAAATGCTATCAGTAATTGTTTCCATAAGTAATTATTATTCTTTTTTGCGAAAAGTAAGCAGGACCTGTGTTTTATAAAAAACGTACCCTGTGTCTGCAAAATATAAAAGAAAACATTTATCGGACCTACAATCCGCTATTTATAAATTCTAGAAACTACTGTTCAATTAGTGTTCAGTTTTTCATAAATAAACTTCTCTGTTCTAGCCAAAGAAAAGAGCCGTGATTTCTAACATTGAAATCGACGGCTTTTATTGTGGATTTATGTTGTTATTCAAATGCGAATCATCATTTTCTCCGCCACAACCGAACGGGATGATACTGTTCATTTTATTAACGATTAGCCATCCAAGCAGGTTTACCAAAACCTTTGAATTGTTCATCCATGGTTGCTTCAAATTCAGCGGATTCTACTACTTCTTTTATGTCTTTTGCAAATGTAGCATCCAGGTCTTTCGTATTTACAACGACACGGTTGCGGTAATCATCTGGCATGTCTTCAAGTACAAGAGCATCTAAAAGATCCATTTTTGCGGCTAAAGCAAAGTTTCCTGGGACAGCAGCTAAGTCAACGCTGTCAACAGAACGTGGAAGTTGGCCAGCTTCAATTGGCTGTAATTTGAGATTTTTACTATTATCCTTCACGTCTTTTTCAGAAACTGTAAGTGGATTTACGTCTGGATCTAATGTAATTAATCCAGCATCCTCTAATACTCCTAACGCACGTGCTAGATTGACAGGATCATTTGGTAATGAAATTGTGCTACCTTCAGCGACTTCGTCTAATGAACTATATTTATTAGAATAAACACCCATTGGGGCAGTTGGAACGACTACTAATTCAGATAGTTCTAAGTTGTTTTCTTTTGCAAAGTTCTCCATGTAAATTTTATGTTGGAAAAGATTAGCGTCGATATCGCCGTTTCCAAGGGCTTTATTCGGTTGAATATAATCACTGAATTCTACAACTTCTACTTTATAGCCTTTCTTTTCCAGTAACGGCTTAATTGCTTTTGAAACCATGTCACTGTAAGGACCAGCAGTTGCCCCAATTTTTATTTCCTTTTTATCCTCTGAAGAAGAGGATGATTTTTCTGTATTGCCGCAAGCAGCAATGACTCCAACTGACAACACTAGAACTAATAATAATAAAAGCTTTTTCATTTCTTGTTTCCCCCTATTTTTGTAGAAAATTAATTCGACAGGTGCCTGTCACCATCAATATATTTTTAGCGCTTATCAACAAGTCGGGCGATTTGATCGCCTGATAGTTGGATAAGCTGGACTAAACAAATCAATACAATCACTGTTGTGAACATCACGGTGTTGTCGTAACGGTAGTAGCCGAAGCGTATAGCAAGGTCTCCAATTCCACCGCCGCCGACAATTCCAGCCATTGCTGAAAAACCAATTAAACTAATTGTTGTTAGAGTAATACCTTGAACAATTCCTGGACGAGCTTCAGGAAGTAATACATCTTTTATAATCATCCAAGGTGTGGCACCGACAGCAACAGCTGCCTCCACGACACCTTTGTCTATTTCACGTAGAGAGGTTTCTACGAGTCTAGCAAAAAACGGAATGGCCGCTACAGACAAGGAAACACTTGCAGCAGTAGGCCCAATAGTTGTTCCTACAATTAAGTTTGTTAATGGGATGAGTCCAACCAATAAAATGATAAAAGGTATGGAGCGTATCGTATTAACAAAGAAACCTGAAAGAATTTTAGTAGGTAGATTTTCTAAAAATAAACCTCGGTCCGTTACAAATAATAAAACTCCAAGAGGTAACCCTACTACAATTGCAACAGCTAATGAAATGAGGACCATATAAAGGGTCTCAAAAAAAGCTTTGTTTAAATCCGGCAGTATCTCAATGATGGAATCAAGCGGCATCTAAGACCACCTCCAAGTTATTAGTACGTACCTTTATGTAATCAATAGCACGATTAACTTCTGTTTTTTCACCGGATAACTCCATAATAAAAATCCCTAAGGGTGTCCCTTGGATATATTCGATTTTTCCATGAAGGATATTCCCTTTAACTTTGAATTGTTGCAGCATATCGGAAACAACAGCTTCTTCTGCAACCAATCCTTTAAATTGAATTTTTACAATTGTACCTACTCTGCTTTCGAGTAGATGTTCTGGTAATTCAAAATGAAGAACACTATTAATGAATGCTTTTGTTAGAGGTTGTTTTGGCTCTGCGAAAATTTCATATACAGGACCTTCCTCGATGACTTGACCATTTTCCATAACCGCAATTCGATCACATATATCTTTTACAACGTCCATTTCATGGGTGATTAACACAATGGTTAATCCAAGCTCTTTATTTATTTTTTTTAATAAAGATAAGATAGACTTCGTTGTACTTGGGTCCAGTGCTGATGTTGCCTCATCACAAAGAAGAACATGTGGGTTATTCGCAAGAGCTCTTGCAATTCCAACTCTTTGCTTTTGACCACCGCTTAGCTGTGCTGGATAAACATCACGCTTGTCGCTCAGTCCAACCAATTCAAGTAATTCTGTCACACGAACATCGATTTCAGTTTTTGGTTTATTTGCTGCTTTTAAGGCGAAAGCAACATTTTCAAAAACTGTTTTCGAGGAAACGAGATAGAAATGCTGGAAAATCATACCAATTTTTTGCCGTGCAGCTCGAAGATCCTTTTCATTTAAGGAAGTTAACTCTAGATTATCGATATGAATGGCACCAGATGTCGGTTTTTCTAGCAGATTTAAGCAACGGAGAAGTGAACTTTTTCCAGCACCGCTATAACCGACAATCCCATATATTTCTCCTTTTTGAATGGTTAGGGAAACATCATTAACCCCTACCACCGTACCCTTCTTTGTTTTGTATTCCTTTACGAGATTTTCAATCCGAATCATCTCTGTAAACCTCCCGAATATCAGATTTGAAAAAATAAAAAAGCCTCTTTCATCTGAAAGAGGCATCGTAAACAATCTATACGACTTATCTCTCAGAATGAAATCATTCTGTAGGAAGTGGCACCGTTCCTAAAAAGGAGGTTGCCGGACGTCATAGGGCCTATCCCTCGGTCACTCTTGATAAGTTTGAAATATGTAATTTTTTTAACTAAGTCGTATCATAATCCTAAGAAAATGTTCTGTCAATCCGTTTTTTTTGAAAAATAAGTTAGTAAACGCTTACAATGTTGTCTTTAAAAGGGGGAAAATTTTTTACCACCAAATTTGCGGTGCTTCTGTTTCTTTAACATCAAACAATAAATTAGATTGTTCATTCCAATTGAGACTTTCCAAAAATTGATAAATATCTTCTTCGATTTTATTTCTTTCATTTTCGAGCGTGATGATGTGACCTGATTGCTCATACCATTTAATTGATTTTTCACTAGAATGAACATGATTAAAAATAATGTCCGGGCTTTGTAAATCAATGACATTGTCTTTTCTTCCTTGAATGATTTGGATTGGTGCTTCCACATTTTGTAGATTTTGTTTTACTTCTGCCACTAAATCTAGGAGACCTTGCACGGCTGGAATAGGTTGTTTCGTTAACATATTTAATTCTTGTGAGATTTGTTCATCCGTTTTTCCTTCAAACTTTTTATAACTTTCAGCGTATGAACGGACCATTTCGTTTAGAACAGAATCACGAACAAATCCCATTGGAGCACACATTGGAATAACCGCCACAACTGGTTTTTCCATCGCAAGCTTTAATGACATTACCCCACCTAAGGAGATGCCAGTTACCGCAATCTTTTTAAATCCCATATTTACTAAATGTTGATATCCGGTAAGAACACTTTGCCACCAGTCAGAAGGAGTAGAATTGGCCAATTCATCAGGAGATTCCCCGCCATGACCTTTATATTGAGGACCATGACACGTATAACCTTTACTCTCTAAAAACCTTCCTAACATACGAACATCAGCTGAATTTCCGGTAAAGCCATGTAAAAGTAAGACTGCTTTTTCTCCGCCTTCAAAGGTAAAGGGTTCTGGTTTAACGATCTCCATATCCAATTCTCCTTCATGTTTTTTAGAAAGGCTGTTTTCGTATAGTTTGTGGTTATCGTAAAAATCCCTAAAGCCGGATTTTTACAGGCTCTCTCTTAATAAGAGATCAGCTCTTTTCTTCATATCCTATGAGTTTCAACACCCTATATAGTGAAATGCCTATTTATTAGTTAGAAAAAGCAACAAAGTTTCAGAAAAGAGTCTTTAGAAAAAAGGTGACTCGATTTCTAAGAGTCACCTTCAAAAAAGTTGCGAAATTTATTTTTATCCTGATTAGCTTCATCTGTAAGGTAAGGATTTTCTTCGGTGACATCTTTTGGGTCTAAATTTGTTTTGATGACAAGCATTGGCGAGCTAGGTTGTCGTGCAATCATTCGATCATCAAGACTGTCGAAATCCGGTAAATTGTGTCGATTCTTTTCGTCCACATCGATCACCTCCTTGTATTAGAATGTCTATATAGACATATTGTTATGTAAAGGCTGTTTTCGTTTAGATTGCAGTTCTTTAGAAGTGAGTAGCTCTTTTCTTGATTTTAAACGAGTTTCAATTTACTACATTGAGTAATCCCTTTTAATAAATAACATTAGTAACAAAGTTTTAGAAAAGAGCCTATGTAAAATAATAGAAGGTAGGTATATGTATTGGTTCAACTAGTATTTTTTGAAAAAAAGTATGAAGAAAAATTATTATCATTTCAGTTACCTGAAGACCAGCATCAATTTACAGGACTTCCCGTTGATGTTTTGGAAATATCCATTCAAGATAAAAACCGTTTTCCGATTGTCATTTCGAGTGATAATGAGGTGGTAGGATTTTTTGTTCTTCACTATGGAGAGGATATACGTTCGTTCACTAGCAATCCTAACGCTATGCTCCTGCGTGCTTTATCCATTGATTTTAATGAACAAGGAAAAGGATATGCCAAAAAAGCAATGCAGCAATTACCGCAATTTGTCAAAAATAACTTTCCACAGGTGAATGAAATTGTCCTGGTCGTTAATAAAAGAAATGAGGGAGCAAGAGTTTTATACGATAAAACGGGATTCGATGATACAGGTGAAGAACGAATTGGGGAGATAGGTCCACAATACTTGATGCATTTACAAATTAAGTAGGTATAAAATCTGGAAAAAGACCCACCCTTTAACACTTTACTTAACTAAAATTTCCTTTGACACAATTCGACATAGATTGTATGATGATAAGCGTTCATTTAATAATTGCACACCGTGTTCAGGTGTGTTTTTTGTTTTTTTAAAATAAAAATTAAAATAGAGTAAGATATTAAGTATATTAGAAAATCGATGATGAAAAGTGAGGCGAAAACAGATGGGGCAGAACAACAAACTTGGATTCTGGATTTTAACAGCATTAGTGATTGGTAACATGGTTGGTTCAGGGATTTTTATGCTTCCACGTTCTTTATCAGAAGCTGCGAGTCCTGCAGGGGTAATGGGTGCATGGATTTTAACAGGTGTTGGAGTATTAATGATTGCACTAGTTTTTGGGAACTTAGCGATTCGAAAGCCAAACTTAACAGGTGGGCCGCAAATATATGCGAAGGAGCTTTTTAAGAAAGATTCGAAAGCATCCATTCTTTCAGGATTCATGGCATCTTGGGGATATTGGATTGGAAACTTTGCTGGGAACGTAGCGATTATTACTACTTTTACTGGATACCTTTCTACATTCTTCCCAATCTTAACAAGTGATGCTGAACTTCTACAAATTGGCTCTTTTCAATTAAAAGTAGGAAATGCTTTAACCTTTTTGGTCGCTACCATTTTGCTTTGGGGAACTCACTTTATTATCTTACGTGGCCTTGATAATGCAGGTAAGTTAAACTTCTTGGCAACTGCAACAAAGGTTATTGGATTCTTTCTGTTTATTGTAGTAGGTTTATTTGCCTTTAATTCTGCTAACTTAGTGCCATTTGTTGCCCCACGCGTTGGGGACGCTGGTCAAACATTTGGTTTATTTGGACAAATTAATAATGCAGCCGTTTCTACCTTATGGGCTTTTATTGGTGTTGAATCAGCTGTTGTTTTTGCTTCAAGAGCGAAGAAACAAACGGACGTTAAGCGTGCTACCATTTTAGGTTTATTGATTGCATTAGCGATCTACATTGGGATCAGTACTTTAGTGATGGGAATGCTGACACAAGAAACGTTAATCGCTTCGGAAACACCATTAATCGATGCTATTCAAACTGTATTAGGTCCAGTTGGTGGAAAGGTATTAGCAGCTATTGGATTAGTAAGCTTAATCGGTTCAACCATCGGTTGGGTAATGCTAAGTGCGGAGGTCCCTTACCAAGCTGCAAAACAGGGACTATTTTTAAAATCATTTTTAAAAGTAAACGATAATGGAATTCCTGTTTTCTCTTTAGTACTAAGTAATGGCTTAGCACAATTATTTATATTCTCTACCATCTCTAATTCCATTTCAGCAGCTTTTGATTTTGTTATTTATGTGGCAACATTAGCTTATTTAGTACCTTACTTTATTTCATCTGTATTCCAAATTAAATTGGTCGTTACTGGTGATACGTACGCAAATATGATGAAGGATCGTTGGGTAGATGGAATGATTGCTGTCCTAGCAACGGCCTATTCTATCTGGGTCATCATTGCCGGTACCGCAGATATCAAAACATTCACCTTTGGTATGCTGCTATTAGCAAGTGGAATTGTCTTCTCTAAACAAGTATTAGCTCAAACTCAGAAAAAACAAAATGATACCCAAAAAATAGCATAAAAAATGAAGAGACTAGCCATCTTTATTTGGACTAGTCTCTTTTTGCATTTTTTATACGGATCTTCCAAGAAAGGCTTTTAACATCCATACATGTTTTTCTAAGCTAGAATGAATCGCTAAAAGCATATCACCTGTAATTTCATCATTTTCGTTTTCAGCAATGGACATTCCTTCTATTAATTCACCAATTAAAAGAGAAAAATCGCTAGAAATAGCTTGTACCATTTCTTCAGCCGATTCAGTTCCGGATGCTTCATGAACAGAAGCCATGGCCAGGCATTCTTTCATTGTGGCAACTGGTTGTCCACCAATGGCTAATAGTCTTTCTGCCAATTCATCAATATGAAGACTTGATTCATTGTAAAACTCTTCAAATTTCGTATGCAGAGTAAAAAATTGATTACCTTTTACATACCAATGATAATTGTGAAGTTTAATAAATAATACAGACCAGTTGGCTATTTGCTTATTAATCATACTTGAAAGCTGGTTATCCATTTTGATTCCTCCATTTCTAAGAACAAATAGGACTATACTTTTCCCTACCAATTTTCATTTTCCCCATAATAAACCATATTAAACAAACTAAATATTCAAGATAATTTACCACTTTAAAGCACCGGGGGTCAGACCCCCGGTGCTTTAAAGTGGTGATGTATTTTTGACGTTGTTCTGTCACAAAGCTTTGAAGATAATTTGAACTTTGTTCTGTTTTTCACAATTGAGAAACCATATTTTCTATAATGAAAATATAAATAACCGGAGGTGTTAGAAATGAATGTAACTACCATTATTGAATTAGAAAATAAAGAAGTGGAAAAAATGACAGGGGCAAAATTAGTTTTCACCCAAGAACATATTGATGAAAATATTGTTGAGACTTGTGTAGAGTGCTTAAAATTTGAAGGATCAAACCAATGTATTGATACAGATGATGCCATGCAAATGGTTTTTGATAAGCTGAAGTTAGAAGGTACCATTCCTGAAAATGTTCAAGAATTTTCGTTCCAAATGCCATCTTGTGAACGTATTAAAAAGGATGTCTATAATGAAAGTGACATGCCACAAAAGGTGATCATTACTTTTATGTCTTAATAGAAGTTCCTTTTGGAACTTCTTTTTTATAAATGTGATAAAAGTCAAAGCGGATTCGACTAAGAGTTTTTATAATAAATGAGTGTTAGACCATAAAAATAGTACCTTATCTGTAAGCGCTTACAAATACTAATGGAGGCCATAAGAAAATGGATACAAAAATCACTATTTTCACTGGCCATTTTGGCAGTGGTAAAACTGAAATTGCCATCAATAAGGCTATTACAGAAAGAAAGCTACATCAAAAAGTAGCCATTAACGATTTAGATGTCATTAATCCTTATTATCGTACGAGAGACATCAAGCAAGAATTCCAAAACCTAGACATTGAATTGATTGCCCCAAAGGGACATCTTGCTATGGCAGATTTACCAATTGTATCAGGTGAAATTTATCGTGTTCTCCATGACCCGGCTTATCGAATTATTATCGATGCAGGTGGAGATAAGGACGGGGCAACGGCTCTTGGTCAGTATTATCATGAGTGGAAAGGCATGAATCCAGAAATGCTGTTTGTATTAAATGGAAATCGTCCATATGTCAGTACAATAGATGGGGCAATATCTACTATTCAAAGAATTGAAGAAGCCGCACGTTTACCGATAAAAGGAATTATAAACAACACGAATATTGGTTCTGAAACAACGATGGAAGACATCCAAAAAGGATTGGAATTAGCCAATCAAGTTTCAGAAATAACGAAAATCCCCTTACTATATACAACCATCTCAGATCATCTAAAAGATATCTCAATCGAATTTTCTAAACAACATCCAGTCATTTTTATACATCGTTATATGAAACTCCCTTGGGAAAATAAATAAGGAGGAAACAGAAAATGGAAAAAAGAGTTGAATTTACCGAAGACATTTGTAAATCTTGTAGCCTCTGTATAAATGTTTGTCCAACAAATGTCATTTTTCTTGCCGATTATTTGAACGGAAAGGGATATCGGCCAGCTACCGTTTTGGAGCAAGAGAAATGTATTAGCTGTGCAAAATGTGCTCAAATATGTCCAGATTCAGTTATTACCGTTTATCGTCCTAAAAAGAAAAAATTATCTGTTTAGCAAAAGGAGTTGAGTTAACGTGGCAAAGGTTTTAATGAAGGGAAATGAAGTAATAGCAGAGGCAGCCGTACATGCAGGCTGCAAATATTTTTTCGGATATCCCATTACACCTCAAAGTGAACTAGTAGCTTATATGGCTAAAAGACTTCCAGAAGTAGGCGGTTTATTTTTACAAGCAGAGAGTGAAATAGCAGCGATAAATATGGTATATGGAGCTGCAGGGACCGGAGTTAGGGTCATGACATCTTCCTCAAGTCCAGGTTTCAGCCTAAAGCAAGAAGGAATATCTTTTTTAGTAGCTTCAGAGTTACCTGCAGTCGTTTGTAATATTGTAAGAGGTGGCCCGGGACTTGGAAATATTCAACCGGCTCAGTCAGACTATTTCCAGGTAACAAAGGGTGGTGGACATGGCGATTATCATATCCCTGTACTTGCACCTGCCAGCCTTCAAGAAATTGTTGACTTAACTCAAGATGCTTTTGATATCGCAGACCGGTATCGTACACCTGTTATCATTATGGGGGACGGAATGCTTGGACAAATGATGGAACCAGTTGAATTTAAAGAAGCAAGCCCTAAACAGCTTCCACCCAAAAATTGGGCAACAACTGGAACTCGAGGAGATGGGGGACCGAAAATCATCACCTCACTTGAGCTAGATGCTGAAAGCTTAGAAAAGCATAACCATCATCTTCAATCGAAATTCTCACAAATAAAAGAAATTGAAGTAAGATATGAAGCTATTCATACCGAAGATGCCGATCATATAGTTGTTGCATTTGGTACAGTTGCTAGAATTGCTATGAATGCTATCCAAAAAGCAAGACAAGAAGGCATAAAGGTGGGTCTAATCCGTCCAATAACCCTTTGGCCATTCCCTGAAAAGCCATTTATAGAAACAAGAGGGAAGGTAAAGTCCTATTTAACAGTAGAAATGAGCGCAGGACAAATGATTGAGGATGTTAAACTAGCTGTAAATGGGCATGCACCTGTTGAATTTTATGGAAGAACGGGTGGAATCGTACCAACGCAAGAGGAAATTTATCAAAAAATCATTTCCATTGCAGGAGGTGTCGAAGTATGATAACTGTTTATGAAAAAACAACAGGATTAACGGATAAGCCAACCCATTATTGCCCAGGATGTACACATGGAATTATCCACAGATTAGTGGGTGAAGTTTTAGAGGAAATGGGCATTCTTGAAGACACTGTTGGGGTAGCCTCTGTTGGTTGCTCGGTCCTTTCCTATGAATATTTTAATTGTGATATGACACAAGCTGCACATGGGCGTGCACCAGCAGTGGCTACCGGAATCAAACGAGTGCTTCCTGACCGTTTTGTTTTTACCTATCAAGGGGATGGTGATTTAGCTTCTATTGGAATTAGCGAAGTCATTCATGCTGCGGCAAGAGGTGAAAATATCACCGTTATTTTCGTCAATAATGCTATTTATGGAATGACTGGAGGTCAAATGGCACCGACAAGCCTAATTGGGCAAAAAACGGTAACCTCTCCAGAAGGACGTAATCCTAACATACAAGGGCTTCCTATCCGAATTAGTGAAATGATCGCGACCCTTGATGGGGCTGCCTATATTGAGAGGGTATCATCCCATGACGTTCCAAACATAGCCAAAGCCAAAAAGGCTATTAGAAAAGCGTTTGAAACACAAAAGAAAGGATTAGGTTTTTCATTAGTAGAGGTTCTATCCACTTGCCCTACAAACTGGGGACTAGATCCAACTGAATCGCTTGAATGGGTAAAGGACAACATGGTTCCTGCCTATCCTCTTGGTATTTATAAAAACAGAGAGGAGCGAATATAAAATGCTTGAAGAAATCATTATTGCAGGTTTTGGCGGTCAAGGGATTATGTCTATGGGACAATTATTAACTTATGCCGGGATGTACGAAGAAAAGCATGTGTCGTGGCTACCGTCATACGGGCCAGAACAACGTGGAGGAACGGCTAATTGTGCGGTGGTTATCAGTACCGAACCAGTAGGATCCCCACTTGTCAGCAAACCTTCTACACTTATTGCTTTAAATAATCCTTCTTTTGAAAAATTTGAACCAATGGTTCGCACCGGTGGACTGATTATTATAGATACATCCCTAGTCGATAAGGAATCTTCAAGAAATGATATTGAAGTAATAAAAATGAATGCGACTGCCTTAGCGATAGAACTTGGAAATCCTCGGGTTGCAAATATGATTTTATTAGGTGCCTATCTGGAAAAAACACAGATTTTAGGGTTGGACTCTATTAAGGAAGCCTTGAAAAAGGTATTATCTCCAGAAAAGCATCACCTATTATCCATAAATAACCAAGCCATTGTAAAGGGAATGACCTTAGTTCAGGAACAAACCATATCTGTTGATTAATGGACATTTAAAAAGAGTCTCTGGTTTGCATAACCAAAGACTCTTTTCCTATTATCTCAAATTTTCCCTAAAAAGGGTATTTGCCTATACCTCTTTTAGGCACGAGCATACTATTTAGAGAGAAAAAAAAGAGGAGGCTAAATATTCATGTATGATATTCAAAATAATCAATTTTTAACAGAGCAATTGGATGAAAGAATTAGACCTTTTGGAGGTTTTGGCCATTTCGGTGGTTTCGGCCGTCCAGGATTTGGTTTTGGTGGATTCGGTCGCCCAGGATTTGGATTTGGCGGTTGGGGCCGTCCAGGATTCGGTTTTGGTTGGGGCCGCCCATGGGGTTGGGGAAGACCATGGGGATGGGGCTTTGGTGGTCCATTCTTAGGTGGTTTAGCAGGCGGATTGATAGCTGGCTCCTTACTTTCTCCGTATGGTTATGGTTACGGATATGGCATGCCGTATGGCTATGGCTATGGTTACCCATTCATTTATTAATTCTAAATCGTAATAAAACATCATGTATTCCCCCAGCTCTAAGGGGGAATTTTTTTGTATGTCCATTTAATATTATTCTCATTCACTAACATTTTTCAAAAATTATATCATAGGTTTTAAGGAAGAATTATCGAGAAATAAGCTTGTCATTTACTTCTTATAAACTAGGAGGCAGCAATGGAAAGCATGCTCGAATTGTTGAATGCCATTTCCAAAAGTGAACAAAAAAGTGTTCTTGCCACAATCATCCATGTAGAAGGAAGAGCCTATTTAAAGGAAGGCACATCCATGTTAATCCTTGAGGATGGTACCCATTTTGGTATGCTTTCCCCTGGATGCTTGGAGGAAGATATATTTCAACGGTTTGAAGAGATTATCAACAGTCAGACTCCACGAATTCTTTCTTATGATATGAGTCATGAAGACGATTATGCATGGGGGCGAGGGGCAGGGTGTAACGGTATTATTCATGTCTTAATAGAACCAATAACTAATCAATTAAAGAACGATTTACTCTTGTTAAGAGATCAATTATTGATGGGAAAATCAGTTTTACATATCAAATACCTAACAAAGGATTTTATGGTAGTAAAATACGAGTTTATCGAAGTGGAAAAATATGATGCCCAGCTAATCCCACACAAAAGTGGCCTGCAATCTAATGAAAAGGATCGAAACTACACTTTTGTGCATGTGTATGAACCGAAAAAACGATTAATACTTTTTGGAGCTGGAAATGATGCAAAGCCACTAGTTTCCTTAGCAACTAGAAATGGATTTCATGTCATTTTATGTGATTGGCGTTCTGGTTTATGTACGGGAAAAAACTTTCCTGAGGCAAACCGATTTATTATTGGCAATCCAATAGAAATCGTTTGTAAACTTGAATTCTGCCAAAGAGATTATATCGTAATTATGAGCCATGATTTCAGTAAAGATAAGGAATTTCTTCAATTCGTTTTAGATAAAGATGTTGCTTATATTGGGGTCCTTGGCCCAAGAGAAAGGACTGAGCGTTTATTAAATAACAGTCCCATTCCTCAACATCTATATTCTCCTATTGGGCTGAGAATTGGGGCAAAAGGTCCCAATGAAATTGCCACTAGTATTATGGCCGAAATGATAAAAATAAGCAATCAAACCAGTTTTTTTTGATAGTTGAAGAAGAGAAACACCTTATATGAAAGTGGTGATTAAATATGAGGGTAATTGGCAAAAGCGTAATACGGAAAGAAGCTCTAGAAAAGGTGACAGGTCAAGCAAAGTATACCAACGACTATGAAAATCGGGAGATGTTACATGCAAGATTGGTGGTAAGTCCCTATGCCCATGCTAGAATCCGTCATATTGATAAATCTGAAGCAGAGAAAGTAGCTGGAGTTAGAGCAATCATTACAGGAGAAAATTTACCATTAACAGGGGAAGAACTTCGGGATCGTCCACCCATTGCCTTTGAACGAGTTCGATACCATGGTGAAGTGGTAGCGGTTGTGGTCGCTGATAATCCCATCACAGCAAAACGAGGAGCGGATGCTGTAAAAGTAGAATACGAACCTCTTCCTGTTATAAATTCTCCAAGTAAGGCTTTACTAGCTAATGCACCAATCCTGCATGAAAATCTAGGTAACTATGAAAAGGGAGAAATGGTTTATCCTGAACCAGGGACGAATATTGCCAGTCGACAAAAAATAAGAAAAGGAGATATAAAAAAAGGCTGGGATGAAAGTGAGGTGACGATTGAAGCTAGATTTTCCTTTAATCCTTCCAGTCATGCCGCCATGGAAACTCGAGTTTCTTTTGCGCAAATACATGAAAATGGAATAGTTGAAATTACTTCTACTTCCCAAGCCCCGTTCATGATTAAAAAACTTATAGCTACTTATTTTGGTGTTGAATCAGGAAAAATTCTTGTTAGAACTCCGTTAGTGGGTGGAGCATATGGTGGAAAAGGATCGGTACAATCAGAAATTTTAGTATATATAGCATCAAAAGCAGTCGGTGGTAGACAGGTTAAACTTTTATATACAAGAGAAGAAGATCTCATAACTGCACCGGGGCATGTTGGTCTCGAAGCTACTATTAAACTAGGATGTATGAAGGATGGCCATTTAAAAGCTGCAGAAATCCTTTATTTATGGGATGGCGGAGCATACTCTGATAAGGCGATTGATCTTAGTCGGGCTGGTGCAGTAGATTGCACAGGTCCCTATCACATCGAAAATATTTCGTGTGATTCTCTCTGTGTGTATACCAATCATCCTTATCCAGCCCCGTTTAGAGGATTTGCTCATTCGGAGGTTTTATTTGCATTCGAAAGAGCTATGGACATTTTAGCTAATAAGTTAAATATGGACCCACTTGAGTTACGAAACAAAAATGCTATATTACCAGGACACACTACTCCCACACAAGTCCTCCTCAATAGAAGTAATCTAGGTAATTTACCCGAATGTATTAGCAGATTAAAAGAACTAATGAATTGGAATGAAGGGCAAATAGTGGATTTAGGAAACAACATCCTAAAAGTAAAAGGAATAAGCTGTATATGGAAAACCTCAACTATTGATGAGAATGCTAGCTCTGGCGTTATTCTAATGTTTAATCCTGACGGGAGTATTAATTTGATATCAGGAGTTGTCGAGATTGGAACAGGTACAAAAACAGTCTTAGCACAAATTGTTGCAGAGCTTTTAAAAATGCCTGTTGAAAAAGTTCATGTACAAATGAAAGTTGAAACTCAAAATACACCTGAGCATTGGAAAACGGTTGCTAGCAGGGGAACTTTTATGGCAGGTCGAGCGGCCCTGCAAGCAGCAGATGATGTGATAGGACAGTTAAAAAGTATCGCTGCACAGGTATTACGTGTTTCAACGGAGGATTTAGAGGTAGGAAACGAAAAAGTTTTCCTTCGAGACCAACCATATACTTATTTAGAAGTAAAAGATATCGCATATGGTTACAAATATCCAAACGGTAATTCAATAGGTGGTCAAATCATCGGACATGGAAATTATATCATGAGACGGATGACTTTATTAGATAAGGAAACGGGTGCTGGAAGGCCTGGCCCAGAATGGACGGTTGGCGCAGAAGGTGTAGAAATTGAAATAGATACGAAAACCTACCGTTATAAGATTCTAAAAGCTATCTCGGTCATTGATATCGGGAAAGTACTTAATCATAAGGGAGCCGTAGGGCAAGTAATGGGGGCAATGAGTATGGGGTTGTCTTTTGCTGGCCGCGAAACCTTTTTCTTTGATATGCATGGGAGAGTCTTAAATGACCAACTTCGAACCTATCGTCCCATAAGGTTTGGGGAACATCCTCAGTATGTGGTCGACTTTGTTGAAACTCCACAAATTGATGCTCCATATGGGGCGCGAGGAGTTGGGGAGCATGGATTATTAGGAATGCCTGCTTCATTAGCCAATAGTCTTTCCAAAGCGTTGGATGTAGAAATCAATCATTTACCCCTGATTCCTGAAATTTTATGGCGAATAAAGGAAGGGAGGGTTTAGAATTGTTAGCAGCAGAGATTGGCTATTATAAACCGTCCAGTATAAAGGAAGCAGTTGAATTATTTGACAAGCTGCAGCAAGAAAATCGAAAGCCGATGTATTACTCCGGTGGAACAGAAATTATTACACTCGGCAGGCTAAATTTAATTGAACCCAAATCAATTATCGATATCAAGGGAATTCCTGAATGTATGTCCATTCAAGAAACAACAGATGTTTTCGTCACAGGATCAGCAATTTCATTAACGGTATTAGAAGATCGTAATCCATTTCCGTTATTTACAAGTGTCTCAAGCGAAATAGCTGACCGAACAGCACGAAATAAAATTACAGTTGGCGGTAATATATGTGGGATGATTTTTTACCGCGAAGCTGTTTTGCCCTTCTTGTTAGCAGAGAGTCAATTTGCCATTGCCAGTAAAAATGGAGTAAGAGTTGAACCAATCCAGTCTATTTTTAATAAAGAGATTCAGTTAAAAGAAGGAGAATTTTTAGTACAGATTTTAACGGATACAAGCACTTTAAGTCTACCTTTTATAGCTGTTAAAAAGCGACAGCAATGGGAAACCGGTTATCCGTTAATAACTGCAGCAACATTAAAAATAAATGGTGAATTGAGATTTGCATTTAGTGGATTATGTCCATTTCCCTTCAGGTCTTTGGAAATGGAAAAAGAATTAAATAACCAGGGTATATCTTATGAAAACAGGATAGAAAATGCACTCCATCATATACCAGGACCTGTCCTAAACGATGTTGAAGGTTCAAACGATTACCGATTATTTGTCCTTAAAAATACCTTAATGGACTTTTTGAGATGGATGGAGGGGAAATAAATGATACAAGGTCAATCAAATAAGATGAATATTCCATTTCATATTAATTGCGAAATAAAAAATGTAGAGATACGTCCTGTCGATACGCTTTTATATATTCTACGTCATGAACTAGGATTAACGGGACATAAACCAGGCTGCTTGAATGGAGATTGTGGGGCCTGTACAGTCTTAATCGATCATACCCCTATGAAATCCTGTATTATGCTCGCTATTGAAGCAGTTGACCATCAAATCACGACGATTGAAGGTTTAAAAAATACACCGATACAAAATGCGTTCGTTGAAAACTTTGCTTTTCAGTGTGGATATTGTACACCAGGATTTATCATGAATTGTCAGGGATTAATAATAAACCACGAAAATCCCTCCAACAAAGTAATAAAAGAATGGCTTTCATCCAATATATGTAGATGCACAAGCTATCATGAAATAGAAACAGCCGTTCACTCTGTACTGAATTCAAAAGAAAACAAAAATGAATGATTAATGAAAAAGGAGATTATGCATCCATAATCTCCTATTTATTCGTTTCAGCCTTTCCTCTATTTAAGCCAAAAAACCACCAATTCCAATCGCCTAAAAGCTTCATTAGGGCTGGCACTAAAAGAAGGCGCACAATGGTTGCATCAATAAAGATAGCTATAGCAATACCAATACCTATCTGTTTTATCGGCATGACTCCAGTAAAAGAAAAAGCACCGGTTATCACAATCATGATGGCAGCAGCCGAAGAAATAATCTTACTTGTAGTGGTCAAACCTTGTACAGTTGCATATCCATTATCCTTCGTTTCCAAATAAACTTCATGAATTCTTGAGATTAAGAAGACCTCATAATCCATTGAAAGACCGAACACTAGACTAAAAACAAATACGGGTAGGATTAAACCTATGGAAACGGGAGTCATATTGAAATGACCATATTGAAAAATCCAAACCACGATTCCAAAGGTAGCCCCTAAACTTAACATATTCATAAATATCGCTTTTAACGGTATGAGAATGGATTTAAAAGCCGCCGTTAGAATAAAGAACGTTGATAAAAGTATTAAAAATAACCCGTATGGGGCTTTGTGATAGATTTCATCAAAAATTTCTTGTTCAAACTTGATTTGTCCTCCTAAATGAAGTTGAAAGGGAAGTTCTTTCTTCTCCCAATTCTTCACCCAAGAACGAACTTTGCCTCTATTAATTTTATCGTCTATATAAACTTTTATTAACATTTTATTCTGATGTATATAAGACTCTTGCCCTTTAGATAGCCTTGGGTCTTGCTGCCACATATGAAGAAACATTTCCGGGTTTTCGATTTTTGAAATAGAAAAAGGGGATTCCACAAAGGTGACCACTTTCTCATTCTTAAGAGTCTTAATGAATTGAAATACGTCTGTAAGATTGGACTTATCTAATATTTCATTTTTAGTTACTAAAACCATCAATAATTCATTTTCTTCATCTAACTCTTTAGGAATAAAATGTTCCTTATACTTTTCGTATGCAATTCTTGATTCATAATGTGGCGGTAAAGAATCCATACCAGGGATGTCTAATCGGATATCTCTTATGGGTCCTAAGCATACAAGTAAAGCTGCCAAAGATAGGATGGTAATAAGAATGGGATAACGCATAACAAATTGGGCAAACCGATTCCAAATCTTATCTTGATTATTCTTTATTTTAATTAAAGGAAGAGCATTAATTTTGTTACCTAAAAAATATAAGATCATTGGTAATAAAGTAAGGGAGGATAGGATGGAAATGAAAACAACAATCATCCCTCCAATAGCGACATTTTGAAAGATATCAATTTGAATAAAAAGCAAACCAGACAATCCTATAAATACGCAAAGTCCTGAAAAAATAATTGACCGTCCTGCTGTTTGGAGTGTGATCACTAAAGAATCTTCACGAGTATTTTTTCTTATTTCTTCTTTATAGCGGTTAATAAAAAGAAGGGCAAAATCAATACTTAAGGCTAAACCGATCATAGGGATAATGTTTAGAATAAAAATGGACAAATCTACATGATGATGAAAAAAGTAAACCATCCCCATACTGACTAATATCGAACTTACGCCAATGATTAATGGTATACAAGCTGCTACAAAACCCCCAAATGCTAAAACTAATACGATCAAGGCGATGGGCAAACCAATCATTTCAGCCTTTGCCAAATCCTCCTGGCTAGCTTTGTTTAAATCCTCCACCATGATGGGTTCTCCCGTTACCGAAACCACTCCATGCTTTTGCCGATTGGCCATTTCTCGTAAATCCTTTAATAATGGCTTTAATTCATCTTCTTTTAATGGAGCAAAAAAAAGAATTCCGTAAGCCAAGTCTCCTTTTATCATATCTGAAGAGTCGAGAGGAGAAATACGTTGGTTTATATATGGGATTTCCTTGGTTTTTTCAAAAAAGGAATGAATGGATTCTTTCCATTTCTTAGGCTCCATATGATCTTTATTTTCGAAAAGAATGATCACTGGGGTATTCGCCTTTCCAAACTCACTTTTAAGAATCAAATTTGTCTTCTTGTAATCTCCAGCGTATTCAAATCCATTTCCACTTAAAACCCCAGGTAATTTCAAAGCATAATAACCTAAAAAGATGATTAAACACAGCCAAAGAAGTGCTATAAAAAAACGGAATCGAAATATCCCATTGTGATAAGTTTTCATTTTTCTAAAGGCTCCTCATTTCTATCCTAAATAAATAAAGTCATGAATTCCTTTTTATTATGTTCCTTTTCCAGTTTTCCCAATACTTCATTTCACCACCAAACTTTATACAATTGTTTTTTACATAAACTAAAAGCGAACCACACTTTTACAATTGTAAAATAAATATTTTACAAAAGTTCAAAAACGGATTAGAATAAAAAGTGTTTTCGATTATGATTTGTAGGTGATGATGGTGGAACGAGATCCAAAGTTTAACAAAGTGATTGAAGCAGCTAAACTGTATTATTTATTGGACTATAACCAGAGTGATATTGCCAAAATGTTAGGTGTTTCTCGCCCAACCGTTTCAAGATTCCTTCAGCAAGCAAAATCTGAGGGTATTGTTCAAATAAAAATAATGGATCCAACTGAAAATGTGGAGAATTTATCTAAAGAATTAGAAGAAAGATTCCAACTAAAGAAAGCAGTTATAGCCTCAATACCGCAATACGAAGATAACATTATAAAAAACTATTTAGGTGAAAAGACAGCTGCTTATTTAGATTCAACTATAAAAGATCAGGACATTATTGGTGTCACATGGGGTACTACACTTTATCATGTAGCCATTGAATTAAAACAAAAGTTTGTAAGGGATGTAAAGGTCGTTCAATTAAAGGGCGGAGTGTCACATGCGGAAACAAATACGTATGCATCTGAAATTCTCTATTTATTTGGGAAGGCGTTTAATACAACTCCGCATCATTTACCTTTACCTGCAATTGTTGACCATGTAGTGGTTAAACAAGCGATGGAGGCAGATCGACACATTCGTAAAATACTTGAACTAGGTAAACAAGCCAATATAGCACTATTTACTATTGGCCCTGTAAAATCCGAATCCCTTTTATTTCAATTAGGTTATTTTACCGAAGAGGATTTAAAAACTCTTTATCCACGAGCAGTGGGTGACATTTGTTCAAGATTCTTTGATAAGGATGGAAAGGTATGTAATAAAAGTCTTAATGACAGAACATTAGGGATAGACTTAGAGGACTTAAAACAGAAGGAGCAATCTATCCTAGTGGCTGGAGGTCCAAATAAAATTGAAGGTATATATGGTGCTTTAAAAGGTGGATATGCGAACGTCTTAATCACCGATCAATTTACAGCACAATTTTTATTAGATAAAGCTACTGAAATTTAGTGACAAATTAGTGAAAAGTGTATTATTTTTTACAAATGTAAAATTTATATAGTTACATTTGTTCATTAATCTGGTATATTTACTAAGTGGTACTCTTAGTAAATGGATTAATGGGGTATCTTTTTACATTTATTCAGAGCTCTTTTACCGCTTAAGCCAAGGATTACCTTAAGGATAACTTGTTCAAGTGGAGAGTCTAATAATAAATCTAGGTAGAATTTAATCTAAAGTAAGGAAAGGTTGATATAGATGATAAACAATATCGGAAGTATGATTGACCATACAGCATTAAAAGCAGATACATTAAAAGAAGATATTTTAAAATTAGTTGCTGAAGCAAAGGAATATAAGTTTGCCTCTGTCTGTGTAAATCCTACTTGGGTAAAAACAGCAGCAGAACTTTTAAAGGATACACCAGAAGTAAAGGTATGTACGGTTATTGGTTTCCCTCTAGGTGCCAATACGCCAGAAGTAAAAGCATTCGAAACAAAGAATGCTATTGAAAATGGTGCAACGGAAGTAGATATGGTCATAAATATCGGAGCTTTAAAAGATAAAAACGATGCGTTAGTGGAACAAGATATCCGCGCGGTTGTGGAAGCTGCTAAAGGTAAAGCATTAACAAAGGTTATTATCGAAACTTCTCTACTGACAAATGAAGAAAAAGAAAGAGCTTCTCAGATCGCAGTTAAAGCTGGAACTGATTTTGTTAAGACATCAACAGGATTTTCAACTGGTGGAGCAACAGTAGAAGATATTGCTTTAATGAGAAAAGTTGTCGGACCAAATATTGGTGTTAAAGCTTCTGGAGGGGTAAGAAGCCGTGAAGATGCATTTGCCATGGTTGAAGCAGGTGCAACACGAATTGGCGCAAGTTCAGGTGTCTCAATCGTAAAAGGTGAAACATCTTCAAGTTTGTATTAAACTTAAATTAATAAAGAGGGGCATATACTATGAAAGAAGTTTTTTTAGCAGCTATAGCTGGGATGCTTGTAGGTATTTTATTTAAATTTTTAAAATTGCCTTTACCTGCTCCGCCTGTTTTTTCGGCAGTAATGGGTGTTGTTGGGGTTTGGTTCGGCGGAGTTGTTGTTGAATATATTATGAAGTTTTTTCAACAATAAATATCAATAAGTAGTCATGGGAGGTTCAAACCAATGGAGGAAAAACAATTAATTAAAGAAGCGATCGATGCTAGGGAAAGAGCGTATGTTCCATATTCGAATTTTAAAGTAGGGGCTGCCCTATTGGCGAAAGATGGAACTGTATACAAAGGCTGTAATATCGAAAATGCAGGTTATAGCATGACTAATTGTGCAGAAAGAACAGCTTTCTTCAAAGCAATATCTGAAGGTGTTACGGAATTTTCCTCCTTGGCTGTAGTTGCGGATACAGAAGGACCTTGTTCCCCATGTGGTGCATGCCGCCAGGTCATATCAGAGTTTTGTGACCCCAATATGGAAGTCATCTTAACCAATTTAAAAGGTGATACTCAAAAAATAACGGTTGCTGACCTTTTACCAGGTGCATTTTCACCGAAAGATTTAGATAAATAATGTACAAAAAGAGCGAATCACATAGATTCGCTCTTTTTTATGCCAATTGTTATCTAGAGAATTCTGATTTAATGACCTAAACCCGATTTATCAACCCATTTAAAATTTATCAACCGAATTTCATCATTTATCAACCACTACCTCAAATTTATCAACCGAATTTCAAACTTATCAACTTCAAGCCCCAAACTCTATCTACAAAAATTCTATCTTGAAACAAATGGATTGCCTGTAATCCAAAATCTCCAAGGATACTCAGCGGCCTCACCAGAATTAGCAATACCGATTCTTTTCCCATTTGAAATCGAAATCGGTTCATATCCTTTTACAATATAAAGAGGTTCCATCCATAATGGGTGGCCATAATCATCCATATTAATCCCCATAGCCTTTGTCAACTTTCCAGGGCCACTAGTCAAATTTTTGATTTGGTTAGTACCTCTTCTTTTTATCATTTGATCAATACCAGTCAGCGGTTCTAAAGCTCTAATCAAAATAGCCTCGGGAGCATTTTTATTACCACTGACGACATTTACTAGACAGTGCGTATGCATTGTATACGTATAGGCGTGTCCGGAACTACCAAACATTACTTCTGTTCTTTTGGTTCGCCGATTATTAAAACTATGAGCAGCTCTGTCAGTAGGTCCCAAATAGGCTTCTGTTTCCACAATATATCCTGAACAATTACCATCTTCTGTCTTTTTGATTAAAATACAACCTAGAAGATTTTGCGCTAATTCAAGGGTAGGAATTTGATAGAAGGAAGAAGGTAATATAATATTCGAATCACTCTTCAAAAGAATCAGCTCACTTTTAATAAAAAATTATCCTGAGATAAAAAGAGTTAAGCATCAAGGATTATCTCCTTGATGCTTAACTCTTAATTGTCTGTACTCTTCCTACTTGGCCATCAGTTAATCTAACTTTAATTCCATGAGGATGAAAGCTTGAATTGGTTAAAATATCTTTTACAATCCCACTGGTTAACTTACCTGTTCTTTGGTCTGATTTTAGAACAATATCAACCTGTGCTCCTGGGAAGATGTCTTTTCTATTTTGACCGTTCATTACACGCCCATTTTTCTGCGTTGATTACTCACTTTTTTAGTTTGCTGGCTTTGCATTTTTTTGGTGGATTGTGAACCATTAAAGCCTGATTGTCCACCCATTTGCTGATTCTTTTTATTAGCTAATTGCTGTTTCATTGCCTCTTGTAAGCTCATTTTTTTCTTAGGAGCTTCAGTTTCAGTTGTTTTATTTGTTTCAGTCATTGGAATCCTCCATACATTTTGTCCTACATACAGTATAAACGATTCTTTCTCAATTTAAAATTTTAAAAAAGAAAAAAAGAAAGAAGACTCCGCATAAGTCTTCTTTCTTTGTCTTTCAGAAGTATCCTCTACCATCTGTGTGCCTTCGCATTACTTCTTAGTATAATGTTGTTTTGTGACAGTTGCGTATGCCCATTTACTTGAGATTTAGTACGCTTAGGTCTTGTCCAATTATGGTGAAACTGTTGAGAATGTTGATCTAAATGATCTTGATAACTCATTTTCGTATCACCTCATAGTTAGGATAGGATATTCTGAAATCCAATGATATTCCATGAATATCATTTAAAGTATTTGATAAAAGCTAGAAAAACATACACTGTGCATGATGAATAAAAATTTAAAACCTCAATTGCTAATTCACATAAATAAAGTAGTAAAGTCATAAATTGGATTAAGGCATACTATTATTTTTTTACTTTAATTCCTACTTCACTTATATGAATACGTGCCTTGGAATGGCTTACTAATAATTGAGGAGGAATGAAAGATGACAGTTGGTTTTTGGATTAACATTATTGTCATGTTGTTGCTCATCATTGGTTTATTTTCACTCCAAAAGAAGCATGTATCTTTTTCAAAGAGAGTCTTTTTAGCTTTAGCAGTAGGAATCATTTATGGTTTTATCCTACAAGGGATTTACGATCCTACATCAGAGGTAGTTATCAAATCGATTGATTGGTTTAATCTAGTTGGGGTTGGATATATTAAACTTTTACAAATGGTTGTTATGCCTCTTGTCTTTATTTCAATATTAGCGGCTTTTACCAAAATGAATCTGACTCATAATGTAGGTAAAATTAGCACTCTTATTTTAGGATTGTTAATTGGAACAACAGCTGTTGCAGCTGGAGTAGGTATTGCAACGGCAATCGGATTTGATTTAGAAGCGATTCAAATTCATGCAGGGGATGCAGAAACAGCGAGAGGGGAGCTTTTAGAGCAAAAATTAACGGATATTGGAGATAAGACCTTTCCCCAACAAATGCTGGATTTATTGCCGGCCAATCCATTTTTAGATTTTACTGGTGCAAGAGCTACTTCTACCATTTCAGTCGTTATTTTTTCAGCCTTTATTGGGGTTGCATTCTTAGGTGTTAGAAGAAAGTCACCTGAACGTGCAGAACTGTTTGAGAAACTTGTTGATTCTGTTTATGCCGTAATTATGAGAGTAGTTACCCTTATATTAAGGTTAACACCTTATGGCGTTTTAGCCATAATGACTAAAGCCGTAGCATTAAGTGATATGGATGCTATTTTAAAACTAGGCAAGTTTGTCATTGCATCCTATGTAGCTTTATTGGTCATGTTTGTTATTCATTTGATCCTTTTATCTGTAACTGGTCTAAATCCAGTTACTTATGTGAAAAAAGCATTTCCGGTTCTAACCTTTGCTTTTACATCTAGAACAAGTGCTGGGGCATTACCAATAACCATTAAGACACAAAAATCATTAGGAGTACCTGACGCCATTGCAAACTTTGCAGGTTCTTTCGGGCTATCGATTGGTCAAAACGGTTGTGCAGGAATTTATCCTGCAATGTTAGCTGTTATGATTGCACCAACAGTTGGAATTAACCCGCTTTCTCCATCCTTTATTGTTACAGTAATTGCCGTTGTAGCAATTAGTAGCTTTGGTGTAGCAGGAGTAGGGGGAGGAGCTACCTTTGCTGCTATTATCGTACTTTCCGCTTTAGATCTTCCGGTAGGTTTGGCTGGATTACTCATTTCAATTGAGCCACTAATTGATATGGGGCGTACGGCGGTAAATGTTAGCGGGGCAATGACTTCTGGTATCCTAACCAGTCGATTTACGGGTGAAATCGATGGAGATGTTTATAAAGATCTGACCAATAAGATTGAAGCAGAAATATAAATATGAAAAGAGCCAACCCTAAATTTTGCTAACGGGTTCTCTTTTGGAGTGCAAAATCATAAATAACAGTACAAATAACGTAGTAAAATGCATGGTGATTAGCAATTTAATCATCATGCTTTTTTTGCTTCTGAATATGACCCATGATATTTCAAAGTCGTAATACTTGGAATTAAACTAACAGATTTAAAGGGGAGATCAGATAACATCCGAACTAATTTGATAAATAGACGGATAAATTCCGCTTAATTAGTTAATAGCACTGAAAAGAGCTTAAATAGACGGAGAGATTCCGCCTATCGACTCAAAAAACATGAAAATGGGTGATTTTGCTTGGCATAATCGGAAAATCTCCCCTTATTTAGCCCGAAATGAGCTCCATTATGAATTTAACCGGAAATTCTCCGCTTATGTTTTACTTTCGCTGGTTACTTAATTAAGGACAAGAATTCTTTCTTCCGTGTGCATCTATTTTATGTTTGAAAATCTTCCATACCTATCAAATTTAACGAAGTATTAACAACCGTTTTAACTTATAAACGAACAGCATGAGAATGTTCATTCTCACTTTGCTATTCGGAATGCTAATTTCAGTGTTCATTCTCAAATTTAAATGTCATAAACGTTTTTATACCAATAAAAAATAGCATGCTAAATCATATGTGATTTAACATGCTATTTGAGTTATTTTTTCACGTTTTGCACTCCAAAAGAGAACCCCTTATAAATTTTGCGGGCTGGCTCTTTTTTCATTATGCGCTTAAATCAGTAACTTCAGCTTGTTTTAAACGCTGTTTTTTAGATTTTTTAAAATGAAATAGTTCATAAACAACAGGGATGACAACAAGTGTTAATAAGGTAGCTACACTAAGTCCACCGATTACCACGATTGCTAAGTTTTGTGATACTAGGCTTCCGGTTTCAGCTTTTTTAAATAGAAGAGGAAGCATAGCACAAATGGTGGCGACAGCAGTCATAAGTATTGGACGCATTCTTGTTGTCGCAGCTTCGACAATTGCATCCCGAATAATCATCTTTTGTTCATTTTGCTTCACGCGATCTAGTAAAACAATGGCATTCGTTACAACAACGCCAATTAACATTAATGCACCTAATAAGGAAGTAATATCAACTGGAATACGGCTGATTAACAATCCTAATATTGCCCCAATGGCTGCAAGTGGCAATGAGAAGAGAATCGCAATTGGTGCACGAACCGTTTTGAATGTAATGACCATAATGAGGAATACAATTCCTACAGAAATTAACATAGTCATAAATAAGTCAGTAAAATCACTTGCTTGTTGGGCACTGGCTCCACCAACAAGTACTTCCACATCATCTGAAAGATCCATGCCCTTTTTGCCTGCTTGTTTGTTGCCGAAAATAGTTAGGTTAATTTCCTTAGAAATTTCAGATAGTTTTTTCGAATCGACGGAAGCAATGACACGAATATATGGTTCTCCATCCTTATGGAACTCACTTGTTGGCTTTTCCTCGGATTGGAGTTTGGCCACATTCGATACCGGAACCATACCTTGTGGAGTCATAATCATTATATTTTCCAAATCTTTAGGTGTTTTTGGCTCAAGCATTGGCTCTAGAAACACATTTGTTGTTTGGTCATCTAATTGAATAGTACCAAGTGGTACCTTATTGAGCATCACCGATACTTGCTGTGCAATTTGGTCTGTTTGAGCTTTTGCAGGATCAACAACTAAAGAGTATACGGTCTTCTTTTCATCTTGATTTGTTTCTACTGATTCAATACCTTTAATATCTTTGATTTCTTCCTTAATAGTATTAGCCGTTTCTTCGAGTTGCTTTAGATTGTCTCCTAAAACATCAATCGTAATTTGTGGGGATCCACCACCCATTAGGGAAGCACCTATAACTGAGAAATCAGCATCAGGGTATTCGTTTTCCTGATTTTCTACTTTTTTAATAAAAGCCTCGGTATCTTTTTTATCCTTCATAATTGCCATAATATTGGCTGAGGTTGGAGATCCGATATTTCCAAATTGGGCACTATCGGCATTATTCCCAACTTGAGTAATAAATTCTTTTACTTCACCTTGTTTAGAAACATAATCCTCTAGTTTTAATGCATCGCTCTTTACTTTTTCAATTGGCGTATTATTAGGGTAGTTCAAACTCATCTGAATAAATTCTGCAGAAGAACTATCGACTGCTCCCTTTGGCATTACAAAATAAGTTCCGATTGAACCAGCAAAAATGATAAATGCTAAACTTAAAACAACCCATTTATGATTTAATGACCATGTAAGGAAGTTTGAAAACTTTTTTGAAGGTTTATGTTTAGGTAGTTTCGTGTTTTTTAATAATCCAGCACTCATTAATGGTACAACTGTTAATGCGACGATTAATGAAGTTAATAAAGAATATGTTACTGTAAGAGCAAATGGAAGAATAAACTCTTGTAAGCTGCCGCTAACTAAACCGATTGGCAGGAAAACTGCAACCGTTGTTAGTGTTGAAGCCGTAATGGCTGAGCCAACTTCTTTTGTAGCATCAATGACCATTTTAATGGAAAATGATTCCTTTTGCATTTTACGGAAGATATTCTCAATGACCACGATACTGTCATCAACTAATCGCCCAACAGCTACTGCAACTCCACCAAGAGTTAAAATGTTTAATGTAACTCCTGAACGAGAAAGTAAGAATAAGGTAAATGCTAAAGAAAGAGGTATTGAAACGATCGTAATAAAGGTTGAACGAATATTTCTTAAAAATAGCATAATAACGATTGTTGCAAAGAATGCCCCTAGCAATACTTCTTTCATCATTGCTTTAACAGATGTTTCTACCATATCGGCAGTAGCAATAGGAACACTAACGGAAATATTTTCATATTTTTTGTTTAAGTCTTTTGCAGCTTCCTTAATTTTTTTCCCAATTGAAACTGCATTGGCTTGACTCTCTTTTTGTACAATCAAGTATAATCCTTCAGAACCATTGATTCGATTCAATGAATCTTCTGGTTTTTTCACTTCAATAGTCGCAATATCCTTAAGAGAAACAGTAGGTGCTACTTGTAACTGCTTTACTTTTTCTAGTGTATCAATCGTACCAACTACTTGAATATTACTTGCCTGACCATTAATGGTTTTTTCGCCTACGGCCATTGCCATATTTTTTCCTTGAAGTAATGTCATGACATTTTGAAATGAAACCTGCTTGCTTGCCATTTTTTCATTATCAAGCTTCACTGAGAGATAAGAATCTGTTGCCCCAAACACTTGAACATTTGAAACACCATCAATATCCTTTAAATAGGGTACAATTTTATTTTTGGCTAAATCTACATTTTCAGGGGTAATCCCTTCGTCAAAGGTAACAGCTATTTCAGCAATTGGAATCATGGATGTATTAAGCTGTACAACAATTGGTTTTGAAACATTTTGAGGCAACTGTACCTTTCCAATTGCTTCATCTACTTCTTGCTTTGCTTCTTTCATGCTGGTTCCAGATTCATAGAAGATATCTATCTTGGAAAATCCATCTCCAGTAGTAGAGAAGATATTTTTCTTTCCTTTTACTCCTGTAACAGACTCTTCAAGAGGGATTGTTACTTGACCTTCCATCGTTTTAGAATCTGTTCCTTGCCCCATTACAATAACTGTTACTTGAGGATTATCTGCAGAAGGAAGAAATTCCATCGGTAATGTAAAGTAGCTAACAACACCCAAAATTAGGATTAAGACAGACATAATGGTAACTGCAACTTTGTTACCAAAGGCCCATTTGGTAAACCAACTCATTTGTAAAAACCTCCATTCATGGTAAAAAATAACTATAAATACAACAGTTAAGATATTAACACTTGCGTAATAAAAAACAAGTGTATTGACAAAAAAAGTATAGAAAAACTTTTGTTCATTAAGATAATAACCAAAAAGCTCGAGGCCATAACCTCCTTTCCATGTATTATCTTAACTATTAGAAAAACTTTCCATAACGAACCTGAGTATTAATTTGAAATAAGACTTAAGACTTAGTTGCATATAGATAAAAGAAGAAGAAAAAGGCTGTCGAGAAGATCTCGACAGCCTTTTGATGTATGAATTAGTGTGGCAGGAATGCCAATTGAATAAAGAATAGAACAGCAAACAGATATAATAGGGGGTGTACCTGGCGCCATTGTCCTTTAACTATTTTTAACAGTGGATAAGAGATGAATCCTAATGCAATTCCAGTAGCAATACTTGAAGTTAGTGGCATGCTTAGAATAATTAGGAAGGCAGGGAATGCTTCATCAATTTCATCCCATTTAATATGAGAAATACTTCCCATCATTAAACTACCAACAATAATTAAGGCAGGAGCTGTAATCGCAGAAATTCCAGAAACTGCACTTACAAGAGGACCAAAAAAGGCCGCAATAATAAACAACACCGCAACTGTTAATGATGTTAATCCTGTTCTACCACCAGCCGCTACACCGCTAGACGATTCGATATAGGCTGAAGTTGGGCTTGTTCCAAACATTGACCCAATAGTTGTAGCAATGGAATCAGATAACAAAGCCTCACGTGCACGAGGCATTGTATTTCCTTTCATCAAACCTGCTTGTTGAGCAACCCCAATCATCGTTCCGGTCGTGTCAAAGATGGTTACTAATAAAAAGGAGAACACGACTGCATAAAGGCTATGTTGGATAACTTCTGAAAAAGCATCAACTGGATTCAAAACAATTAATCCTTCAGGAAGACTTGGTAATGAAACAAATCCTTCATTGAAAGATAATTGACCGCTAAAGAAAGCGATGATACCTGTTATGATCATACCAAAAAATAAAGCGCCATTTACACGTAATACCAATAAAATCAAGGTCACAGCGAGGCCAATTAAGGCTAAAATAGCTGATGGAGTATGTAGATCACCTAAGCCAACCAAATTGGTTGGATGTGCCTGAATGATCCCAGTTAAACGAAGACCAATAAATGCAATAAATAGTCCGATACCTGCTGTTATCCCATGTTTTAGGTTTTCAGGAATTGCTTCAATTAAATTTTTTCGAAAAGGTGTTAAAGATAAAATGATAAAAATAATCCCAGCAATAAATACTGCTGCAAAAGCCGTCATATAAGAAATATTTCCATGAGTTCCAACTACAGAATAGGCAAAATAAGCATTCAATCCCATACCTGGTGCAATGGCAATCGGATAGTTTGCAAATAACCCCATCCATAACGTTCCTGCCACTGTTGCAATAATAGTAGCAGTAAATACTTGGGCAAACGGTACGCCTGCATCCGCTAAAATAATCGGATTAACAATCACAATATAAACCATTGTTAAAAAGGTTGTAATCCCTGCTAATACTTCAGTTTTTACATTTGTATTATTTTCTTTAAGCCTAAACAACAAAAACCCCTCCGTAAACACGAACATTTTTAATCACAACTAATATAATATTCGTTATTTGGTGTGTAATCAATAGTTTTTTAGAAAAGAACTATAAAAATAGTATTTACACAATTTCAATACCTTATGTTTAAATGTCACTTTCTGAGGTATATAGGATGTACAAGCAATTGACGGCTAGGTAAAAGTTCAGTCTACATCTAGCGAAAACGAAAAAGACAAGCTACATCAGAACCAAATAACTACAAAGGAGTGGATTTTAGAATGGAATTTATTTTAATGTTAGTTATCGGTGGTCTTATCGGATGGTTAGCAGGTCTAATTGTTGGTAAAGATATCCCAGGTGGTATAGTAGGAAATATCATTGCTGGAATTATTGGTTCCTGGCTAGGTTCAGCCTTATTCGATCCATTTGGACCTGCTATCGCTGGTTTTTCTATCATTCCTTCATTAATTGGAGCAATTGTTCTTGTATTCCTGTTAACTTTACTCATGAAAATGATGCGTAAAGCTTCTTAATAAGTATAAAAAAAGCTGAGCGAAGAATGGGTTGCATTCTTTCGTTCAGCTTTTTTAATGCAAAATTTAAATTTTAGTAAAATCAAAATCTGGAAAAATGACGGGATGGTCTTGTACAGGTGCTGTACAGGAGATAGCTTCCTTTGTAAGTGGATGAGTAAATTCTAGTTTCGCAGCATGGAGCGCTTGTCTATTTACAGTAGCATTTCCACCATATAATGTATCTCCTAAAAGGGGGTGGCCGAGATGACTAAAATGTACACGGATTTGATGTGTTCTCCCTGTCTCTAGCCAGCACTTTACTAAAGACATATCTTTTGTGCGAAAAGCTTCTATTAATTGATAATGAGTAATGGCATCTTGACCAGTTGGTGAAACACGTCTTCTTGTTGCATGGTGGCGATCACGGCCAATGGGTGCATGGATCGTTCCTTTTTTGCTTTTTATCATTCCTTGAACTAAGGCAATATAGGTCCTTTTTATTTGGCGTTGTTCTAGCATTTTGTCCAGGATAGCAGCAACAAGCGGATGTTTGGCAAAAAGGATAGCACCAGTTGTATCGCGATCTAAGCGATGTATATGTCTTACCCATGTAACCTGACCAGTTACTTGTAAATGATAAGCAACTCCGTTTAATAATGTATTCGTTTGTTCAGGTTCGTTAGGATGGGTGTCCAAATCAGCTGGTTTATTCACCACAATAATGTGGTCATCTTCATATAAAACGTCCACATCCATATAACTAGGTTCTACTTTATCTTCTAAATCTCCGAAAAAGTTAACGGAAACACGATCACCTTTATTTAATGGTTCATTCCAATTTGCTAGTATATGATTAACCAACACTCTTTTTTCCATCCTAAATAGGTGGGTTAATTTTTTGGGGGCACCCCATATTTCTTTAAATAGCATTTCAAGCGTTTGTCCTGCCCATTCCTGTTGTATTAAAAATTCCTGCCACGATCCCTGACGTTTTGACTGAATCATTTTACGGCTCCTTTATTAAACTTTTTTGACAACCTTCCCCAAAAATGTGGCTTAAATTACCACGCTCAAATCCTTGAGAAATATGGTATTCTTATTCTATATCATTCTCAGTTTAGAGGTATAAAGGGTGGTTTTTTAAGTGAAAGTTGTTTTTGCATCTACTCCGGAACAGGAGGAGAAAATTAAAGAATTAATCGAACAATTTTATACAGATGTATTTCCTCTTTATTTTTCAGATGAAGAGATAAAAGAATTTAAGCGTTTACAAGTGTTACATACATCCGAAGAAACCTTTCATGACTTGGGAACACTTAAGGATGCCTATCAAGTAATTACTAGTCTACAAACATTATGCCACATATTAGAAGGAAATCATTTAAATTCGAAATATGATTTGCTTTTTGACAAAAATGCGGAGACATTAAATGAGTTTGGATTATCTTTTCCCTTTCGATTCGAAAACTTTGCTTTCTCGAAAAATATAAAAGCGGAAAACCTAAGTATGTACTCAAGACCGGATAATGAAATGTTAGTTTGAAAAAACACGCCAAGTTAATGGCGTGTTTTTTTATGGCTATTATTTTGGCTGTTTTTGTATAAATTGTGTTTTTGGTAAAAATCCTAAAAGCCGGATTTTTACATCTTTTATTAAAAAGTGAGCAGCTCTTTTCTTGATTTTTATACGAGTTTTAACATTTTACACTGAGAAATCCCTTTTAATAAATCAGAAAAGCAACAAAGTCTTAGAAAAGAGCCTTATTCTTTCACATTTTCCTCGAACCATTGTTTAAAGGTTGCTTCCTCACGGTAACCGTCTATTCTAGCTACTTCTTTTCCATCTTCATATCGTACAAGGGTAGGAGTTCCTTCAATTCCATATTGATCCCAGCCTGCTTCAAACTCTAAAAGATTAAATTGAACCACATCAATTCCCATTTTCTCAGCAAGAGGCATTAATATTGGTGTTGTTCTTTTACAATGTGGACAGTTAGAAGCAAAGAAATATACAGTTAAATCTTCCTTGTTCTGTAACTTTGTTTCAAGTTCATCCGGAAGGATAATGTTTTGATAGTTAGGGTCGTCTAATTGGTCAATGGTTTCTTGATGAAGGTCATTTGTTTTATAAGGATTTCCTTCACTTAGTTTGTCCTTGTTTTGAACATTATTTATAACGGCCACTCCTGCAAATAGGGCGATAATAATTACGAGGAATATCACTATTTTTTTCATTCTTATTGTCCTTTCTTTTTCCAAATCATGAAGCTGCAAATAAAAATAATTATAAATGCTATAAGAGCTAAGAACGGAATGGTTACAAATCCAAACCAATTAATGTATTGGCCTGTGCACGGTACTCTACCACATGTAGGAGCTGTTTCTGCAAAAAAGCTAACCTTTTGAAGGAGAACGTGATAGAATGAGATTCCGCCGCCAATCGCGGATAAAACCATGGAATATAAAGAGATTTTGTAATCCTTTTTAATGACTGCAATCCCTAGTATCCCTACCATAGGGTACATAAGAATTCGTTGGTACCAACATAGTAAACAAGGTTCATATTGACGAATTTCTGAAAAATAAAGGCTTCCAAACATAGCAATTACAGACGCAGCCCAAGCGGTAAACAATAACGTTTCCTTCTTTTTTTCGTTCATATTAAGCTCCTTATTCTCTCAATCTAATATCTCTTAACATATTCTATCTTAAGGGAAAATTGAAAATATCTCAAATTAGAGACTTCGACAAAAAACATGTATGAGTGAAGCCGTTTTAGCATATTTATAAAATTGGTTTTTAAAGGTATGATGTTAAAGGAAGATTTTAAACAATTCCTTTGGAGCTATCCTCGTTATTTGTCATAATTCGACGTTTAATATTTAGAGGAAGATGATGATTTAAAGCGAAATTAAAGAAGTATTACTGATTGGAGGGATTCTATAAATGGAATGGAAAAATAAGGCTGAGAATTGGTTGCAGTATAAGCAACTAGAAGCCGATTTATTAGAACAACTTAATCAAATCCGAACAGATGAAAAAGCGTTAGAAGAGGCTTTTTATAAAAACCTTGAGTTTGGAACAGGCGGCATGCGCGGAGAAATTGGTGTCGGAACAAACCGCATGAATACATATACCATTCGAAAGGCATCATCAGGTCTTGCTTCATACATAGAGTCAAAAGGGGAAGAGGCGAAAGCACGTGGCGTGGCTATTGCTTATGACTCCAGACATAAATCGAAAGAGTTTGCTTTAGAAACTGCCAAAACCTTTGCTTCTAGAGGAATAAAAGCATTTTTGTTTCAGGAATTACGTCCGACTCCTGAGCTTTCTTTTGCCATTCGTTATTTGAATGCTTATTCAGGAGTCGTCATTACCGCAAGTCATAACCCTCCGGAATATAATGGCTATAAGGTATATGGACCAGATGGTGCTCAGTTGCCTCCAGAGGCTGCTGATATTGTCATCAATTATATTGAGAACATTGAAGACGAATTAGTACTTGAAGTTCAAAATGAAAAAGAACTGATTAACCAGGGACTCATTCAAATGGTTGGAGATGAAATAGACAGAGCCTATCAGGAAAAACTTTTAACTATTTCTGAAAATCCACAGCTTTCTACTAAAACAGATATTAAGGTTGTTTTTACTCCGTTACATGGAACAGCCAATAAACCTGCTAGAGAGGCACTAAAGGCTTTAGGGTACAAACATGTACATGTAGTAGCAGAACAGGAATTACCAGACCCTCAGTTTTCAACGGTAAAAAGCCCGAATCCAGAAGAGCATGCAGCATTTGAATTAGCTATTCGAGATGGTAATCACTTAGGAGCTGATATACTTATCGCAACAGACCCTGATGCGGACAGGCTGGGGATTGCGGTGAAAAATCATGAAGGAGAATATGTTGTCCTAACTGGAAACCAAACCGGTGCCCTATTATTAGACTATATTCTATCTCAAAAAGAGGAAAAAGGGACTCTTCCGAAAAATGGGATTGTTTTTAAAACAATCGTCACCTCCGAGCTAGGTCGTAAAATCGCCTCTTCCTTCCAAATCAAAACGGAAGATGTGTTAACAGGATTTAAGTTTATTGCAGAAAAAATAGAACAGTATCAATCTTCTAGGGAATATACCTTTTTGTTCGGGTATGAAGAAAGCTACGGTTATTTAATCGGTGATTTTGCTCGTGATAAAGATGCCATACAAGCCACTCTTCTTGCAACGGAAGTTTGCGCCTATTACCAAAACATGGGGATAACCGTTTATGAAGGATTAATGAACATATATAAAAAGTATGGCTATTATCTTGAAGGACTTCGCTCACTCACCTTGAAAGGAAAAGAAGGAGCGGAAACCATTCAAGCTATCTTAACTTCATTCCGAAATGAAAACTTAAAAAAGCTTGGCTCATTTAATATTGTAGCTGCAGAAGATTACTTAACAAGTAAGCGTGAAACTTCGAAAGGGACAGAAGATATTCTGCTTCCAAAATCTAACGTGTTAAAATACATTTTTGAAGATGGTTCATGGATATGTTTAAGACCATCTGGAACAGAACCAAAAGTAAAGTTTTATTTCGGTGTTAATGGAGAAAATATGGAAGAAACTAAACAAAAGCTTACGGAACTGGAACAAGTATTTATGGATCTTGTAGATCAAAAGCTAAAGCTTGTTTCAGCATAGTGAAGAATTCGTACACCATGATGATTCAACAAGAAAGGAAGTTTTTTATATGGTAAAAGATCAAGTATCAATTGTAACTGGAGCATCACGTGGGATAGGTAAGGAAATTGCTTTGAAGCTAGCTGAACAAGGTGCAAAATTGACGCTTGTAGGCAGCTCAGAAGAAATTCATCAATCTGCAAAGGATTTAAATGAACAAGGCTTTACTGAGGTTATGGCCGTTCAGGCTGATGTAGCGAATGAAGAAGATATGAAGAAAGTAATCAATGCTACACTTGATAAGTATGGAAAAATTGATATTTTAGTAAATAATGCAGGTATTGGTTTCTTTAAATTAACAGAAGATGTTACGGTGGAAGAATGGAGTAAACTTTTCGAGGTAAATGTTCAAGGTGTTTTTATTGCAGCTAAGGCGGTGCTTCCGCATATGAAGGAACGAAAAACAGGTACCATAATCACGATTTCATCAGATGTCGGTCGTTATACGATACCTAATGGTGCAGCCTATACTGCATCTAAATATGCGGTTCAAGGCTTTTCTGGATCTCTTGCCCAAGAAGTACGTGAATATGGAATCCGTGTTGGAACCATTAATCCAGGTATGGTTGACACCTACTTTGCCAACTCAACACAAGGATTACCCGAAAAACATGATTGGTTAAAGGTCGAAGATATCGCTAACGCAGTAGTATATATGGCTTCCGCTCCAAAACATATGTTAATCGATGAAATTGTGCTTCATCCATTAGTTCAAAATTATCCTATTGCTTAATCATCTAAAACCTGAGAGCAGAAATGGCTCTTAGGATTTTTTTTATCTTTAAGACTTTAGTCTTATATATGTTTCATTCTTTTTTATAAGGTAGAATTTTTTGAAAAAAGATATAATAGAGAAAACTGAATTTTCGGGAGTGAAATAATGGTAGAGGAGAAACACCATTCTGAGCATCTCATACTTAAAGAAATAGCCGAATTGTTAAATAAAGAAACAAAGGTCAACGAAGTTCTTCCGTCTGTTTTGAAAAAATTACTTCAAGTGACTGGTATGGAAACGGGTTGGATTTTTTTAGTGGATGAAAAGGGTCATTATGAATTGGCGGCTAAAGAAAACTTGCCACCTGCCTTATCGAGTCAAGATTGCTCCTTGATGTGTAAAGGAGATTGTTGGTGTCTTGATCGTTATAATGATGGTCGATTAGAAAAGGCAACGAACATCATCGAATGTAAACGGATTGAAGATGCGATTGAACATAATTGGGGTGAAACCCAAGGAATGACCCACCACGCCTCTGTTCCACTCCGAGCAGGAAGTGAAAAGTTTGGTGTTTTAAATGTCGGTTCACGAAATAAGACCCATTTCCATGCTGACGAGCTAGACCTTTTAGAATCGATTGCCTTCCAAATTGGAACAGCACTTAAAAGAATGAAATTAATTCAAAAGGAACAGGACATTGCTTTAACAGAAGAACGAAACCGTTTAGCTCGTGATTTGCATGATTCGGTTAATCAAATATTATTTTCATTGAGCTTAACCGCGAGTGGTGGACGTGAAATGTCTGATCATCCTGAAGTAAAGGAAACTTTTTCCTATATACAAGATTTAGCTCAGGAAGCTCTAACTGAAATGAGAGCACTGATTTGGCAATTAAGACCACAAGGATTAGAAAATGGAGTAGTATCTGCACTATGCAGTTATGGAAATATGCTTGGGTTGAAAGTTAAGACCGAAGTTAAGGGAGTGCTATCCCTACCGGGGCGTGTGGAAGAAGCGGTCTGGAGAATTGGGCAAGAAGCGCTTGCTAATTGTAAAAAACATTCACAACAAACTGAGGTAAAAATACAGTTTAAATCAGATAAGAATGTATTTATCATGTCGATTGAAGACAGTGGCTGCGGATTTTATTATGATAAAAATCAAGAATTGCCATCTCTAGGTTTAAAAAGTATGAAGGAACGGACGGAAGCCATAAAAGGAACTTTTGACATAAAGAGTAAACCAGGAAAGGGTACTAAGATAAAAATTAAAGTGCCAATTTAAACGGGGTGAATAGGTAATGACGATTAAAATATTAATCGCAGATGATCATCATGTTGTGAGACGTGGTCTCATCTTTTTCTTAAAAACGCAGAAAGATATTGAGGTAATTGGGGAAGCGAAAAATGGACAAGAAGCACTTGAAATGACGAAAACTTTAAATCCAGACCTCGTTTTAATGGATCTAGATATGCCGATAATGGACGGAATTGAAGCAACAAAACAAATCAAAGCCATATTACCCAATATGAAAATTATGATTCTGACCAGTTTTTCTGATCAAGACCATGTGATTCCTGCCATTGAAGCTGGTGCTTCAGGTTATCAACTAAAGGATATCGAGCCAGATGAACTAGTTCGCACAATTAAAAGAATGCTTGCAGGTGAAAACCAATTACATCCTAAAGCAACAACCCATTTATTATCTCATTTAACTAATAAAAATCGTGAAATAAAACAGCCAATTGATGATTTAACGAAAAGAGAATTAGATGTATTGTTAGAAATTGCAAAAGGAAAAAGTAATAAGGAGATTGCTTCTTCTCTGTTTATTACGGAAAAGACAGTTAAAACACATGTGTCCAATGTCCTAGCTAAATTAAATTTACAGGACCGTACTCAAGCAGCTCTTTTTGCTGTAAAAAACGGATTAATGGAAAACTAAAAATGATAAAACAGGCAAGGTCATCGTAACCTTGCCTGTTTTATTTTTGCTTAAGAAAATGTGTAAACTCACGCTTGGAGAACTTCCTAGAAATCGAGCAACCTGAAGTGGGAGTCAACACTACTTATTTTATGTGAACAACCTATTTCTACAACTAAAGTCTGAGAAAAAGTTCTAAAAACCTCTAGCTAATAGAGTAGACAATATCAAGCGTTTCTACGATTTAGAGTTTTCTTTCTTTTCCTATAATAAACATATACAAATCATAAGGAGCGAATGAAAAATGAAAATATTAATGATAAATGGAAGTCCTCGCAGAAACGGCAGAACAGGTATTGCTACAAGAAGTATTGCAAGACAATATGGGGTTGATGTAATTGACTTAAGCGGTGAAGATGCAGTTCCTTTATATACAGGTGAGGATGAGCAAGAACAACTAGAAAGTGTTCAAAAATTAAGTCAAAAAGTTAAAGAGGCAGACGGAATTATTTTAGCATCACCTGAGTATCACAATGGGATGAGCGGAGTTTTAAAAAATGCTTTAGATTTCTTAGGTAGTGATCATTTTCAGCATAAACCAGTAGCTCTACTTGCCGTAGCTGGCGGTGGAAAAGGTGGAATAAATGCTTTAAATAATATGAGAACAGTGATGAGAGGGTTATATGCAAATACCATTCCGAGACAACTTGTTTTAGACCCTATCTGTTTTGAGTATCAACAAGATAGTATTAAACAGGATTCCATGAAAATGGTTGATGCTCTTATTAGTGAATTAAAGTTGTATACGAAAAGTTATCTTGTTTTGAAGGAGGAGTAGTTTATGAGTGAATTATATAAAGACCGACGTTTTTATCTAATCATTGCAGCCAATATTCTTTCCTCCATTGGTTCAGGAATTACGATGATCGCTATCCCCTGGCTCTTAGTTTCAAAAGGTGATGGCGCCACTCTGTATGGTTATGCCACTATCGTGATGACCATAATAAATTTTCTAAGCGCACCATTTATTGGTCAACTAGTAGATCGTGTTTCAAGAAAAAAATTATTAATGTTAGGTGAAACAGTGGGATTTTTTATGGTGCTACTATTTGCCATTAGTGGATTTCTAGGAATTGAATATTCAACTTGGCATTATATGTTACTGTATGGAACAGGAAGCTTTTACTATAATCTTTTCTATCCAGGAATGTTTGCACTAACGCAAGAGATCTTTCCTAAGAGCGTCTATAAAGCTTTGAATGGGGCAATGGAAATTCAAGGTCAGTTATCAAGTGTGATTGCAGGTGCAGTAGCTGCCCTTCTTCTAGGAAAAATAAACTTAGAATGGATTCTATTGTTTGATGCGGTCACATATATAAGTGCATGTATTTTCTTTTGGCTTATTCCTTATGCGCAAAGAAAATTAGACATGAAAAAGGGAGATTCTTTTTGGATGAAATTAACGGAAGGTTTTCGTTACATGAGGTTACGTCCAAAATTATTTTTCTTTTTAATCGCATCTTTTATGCCTTTTATCGGGGTTATGGTAACGAATTATTTATTTCCTGTTTATTTAGTGAATGTATTAAAGGTTGAAGGTTCTATTTATGGAGCCCAAAGTATGGTTTATGGGATTGGAGCAGTACTAGCAGGAATCATGATTCCTTTTCTCGCAGCCAAGCTTGGCAATGAAAATTCCATTATGTTAACTACTTTTGTCTATACAATCGCAATCAGTATTATTATTTTTACAAAAGCTGTTCCAATCTATTTGGTGCTAATCGCTCTTTTGGCCTTTGGAAATGCGGGCACTCGTGTGGCACGTAATTCTTTTTTAATGGACCACATACCAAACCAAATTGTCGGTCGTGTCGACAGTTTATTCCGTACGATAGGTTTGGCTATTCGAATTTTATTACTATCGCTATTCACTTATATAAATTCGCAATTTCAAACCCAATATAGTTTTTACCTTTTAGCTGTTTTACTATTGATTGCTTTAACGGTTGTGATACTAACAAAAAAACCATCAAATAAAAAAATAAAAGAAAGAAAATGGAAAGAAATCGGGCAAAGTGAAAAGGCTTGAATCAAAAGGGGTTAACCTTTTGGTTCAAGCCTTTTCTTTTGGGTGGAATTCACATTGAGCCATTTTCTATAAAATTGAATTCAGTTTCTTCATTAGACAGGTTTGTATTAGCATGGTCGATGTAACGCAATAGAGAATATAGATGTTTTTCAAGTATAGAGTAATCTTTTTCAAAATGGTAAGCGTGAAGGAAATGTTCAATTTTTTTAGATAAAAACTGATCCTTAGTTCTTACCATTAAAATTAATAAATTATCCCACTGTGAACGATGGGTATAATATAAAGCTCGATCATAGTCAACAATATTCATTCTTCTCTCTCCTCCTTACTAGGAGTTGAAATTATTTTATGAAGAAACCTCAAAAAAGTTTCCCTACAAATGTTGGACTTGTTGTTCTAATAAGGTTTTCAACATTTTCCTGTATATTTATGTTTAAATCTGGTCAGTAAATCAAATGATAAACAGTAAAAACAGAACCGAAAAAGGAGGAAAATATGAAAAAGTTATTTATTTGTTTTTGTTCCATTTATTTGTTGTTAAATACAACTCCTGCAAGTGCAAAGCTAGAACAGCCATATACATATGAAAAGATGAAGAATGATATTTATACCCTAAAAAAAGACTATAAAGATGAATTAGTCATAAAAACACTGGGATTTTCTCATTTTGGACGAAAAATACTAGCTGTTAAATTAGGATCTGGTGAAAAAAACATCCTCCTTATTGGGGCTCATCATGGTAGGGAGTGGATGACTAGTGCATTGCTTGTGGAAATGTTGGAAACCTATGCAGATGCCTATCATCGTAAAGTGAAAATTGGCGAATACCCAACTGATATTTTAAATGAAGTATCCATTTGGTTTGTTCCGATGTTGAATCCTGATGGTGTAGCCATCCAACAAGAGGGGCTTTCAGCTGTTCCAAAATACCATCGAGGAAAGTTGCTAAAAATGAATCAAAATTCTAAAGACTTTTCCAGGTGGAAGGCAAATGCAATAGGTATTGATTTAAATCGACAATATCCTTCGGGGTGGGATCAGGTACCTAGTGAGGGTGTCAATTCTCCATCGTACCAATTTTATAAAGGAGAAAAGCCGATTGCTTCTCATGAGACAAAAGCCATCGTAAGATTCACTAAAAAAATCAAGCCAATTATGGCGGTTTCCTATCATACGGCTGGAAGAGAGATATATTGGAAATATAATAATGGCGAAAATAAACAAAGGGATTTTCTGATTGCCAACAAGGCTGCATCTTTAACAGGTTATGAATTAGCCAAGCCTCCAAAAGAAGCGGTTGGTGCAGGATATACCGATTGGTTTATCCAAACTTATCACCAACCAGCAATGACAGTTGAGATTAGTTATTTGGTTGGAGAAACAAGCCCTCCATTAAGTGTTTTTGATGAAGAATGGAGAAGAAATCAATTTTTAGGAATGATGCTGGCGAATGAAGCAAAAAATATCAATAAGCTTAACTAAGAAGGTGGTATTCAAATGAAAAAGCTTCAGTTATCATTTATGGCATTCTTTATATTGGTGTTTTTTGGAATGTCCCAAGCTCATGCTGAAAGAATTGATTACGAAAAATACGGAAAGATTGCTATTGCTGTAGTAAAAGCAGACTACCCGGGGGAACCCGTAACAGAGTATCAATATTTAGGAAGAGAGAAAATAACAGTAACTGATGTACAAGATTCCTTTCAATTTGCGGTAAAAGATGAAGGAAAACAAAAAAGTGTAGTGGTGAAAGTCAAGCATAGTATTCAAAGTAACAAACTTTTACAGCTTACAGTTGAAGAAATGAAGCAATAGCCCACTTTTGGGCTATTGTTTTTTATTACCTTTAAATGTTGTGGAATAATACCTTTCACTTTGTTTTCATCATTCCTTCAAATATCTCATACATTGTGATAAGAGGATGAAGGGGGAGTGACGGATGAACGAGCAGGGTCGGAAAGATTTGGAATATGCGATAACCGAAATTACTGAGATTGCTAAGGGGTTTGGCTTAGACTTTTACCCAATGAGGTACGAAATTTGTCCAGCCGATATTATTTATACCTTTGGAGCCTACGGGATGCCGACGCGCTTTTCTCATTGGAGTTTTGGGAAGCAATTTTATAAAATGAAGCTTCATTATGATTTAGGCTTAAGTAAAATATATGAACTCGTAATCAATTCAAACCCATGTTATGCATTTTTATTGGATTCCAATTCTCTTATTCAAAATAAACTTATTGTCGCTCATGTTCTTGCTCATTGTGACTTCTTTAAAAATAATGTTCGTTTCCAAAATACGAAACGCGATATGGTTGAGAGTATGGCTGCCACAGCTGAACGAATTCGCCAATATGAAATCCTTTATGGAAAAAAAGAGGTTGAGTCCTTCCTGGATGCTGTTTTAGCCATTGAAGAACATATCGATCCTTCCTTAATGAGACCGAAACTAAATTGGACACTTGATGATGTTGAAGTTGAGGAGGAAATAAGACCTAGTTTATCTCCTTATGATGATCTTTGGAATTTAGATGAAAAAGATAAAAAACAAGAACCTAAAAAGAATAAAAAGGTATTCCCTCCTCAGCCAGAAAAGGATATCTTACTTTTTATTGAATCATACAGCAGGGAATTAAAGGATTGGCAAAGGGACATTTTAACCATGATGCGTGAGGAAATGCTTTATTTTTGGCCGCAACTTGAAACCAAAATTATGAACGAAGGCTGGGCTTCCTACTGGCATCAACGAATCTTAAGAGAGATGGACCTTACTAGTGGCGAATCCATTGAATTTGCCAAGTTGAATGCCGGGGTCGTACAGCCCTCTAAAACAGGTATTAATCCCTACTATCTTGGTATAAAAATCTTCGAGGATATTGAAGAAAGGTATAATAATCCTACAGAAGAAATGAAGCGCAGAGGTGTTAAGCCTTGTTCAGGGCGTGAAAAAATGTTTGAAGTTCGTGAAATTGAATCAGATATATCTTTCCTAAGAAATTATTTAACAAAGGATCTTGTTATGCGAGAGGATATGTATTTATTCCAAAAGCAGGGCAAGGAATACAAAGTGGTTGATAAACAGTGGGAGCATGTTCGTGATCAGCTTGTCAGCATGAGAGTAAATGGAGGCTTCCCATATATTACGGTTAATGATGGAGATCATTTAAAAAATGGAGAACTGTATTTAAAGCACTGGTTTGAGGGTATTGAATTAGATTTAAAATATCTCGAAAAAGTTCTTCCATATATTTACCAACTTTGGGGTAGACCTGTTCATATGGAAAGTGTCATTGAGAATCGAAATATGCTATTTACGTATGATGGTAAGGGAATTCATCGTAAATATTTATAAGAAAGTACTATGGACCATTCTAAGGAATTGGTCCATTTTCCATTTAACAGTCTAGTTTATCGGTGAAAGTTTAGGTAGAATGAAAAAGGATAAGAAGTAAAAATTCTGAAATGAGGAACATAAACGAAATGAAAAAGAGAATAAAAATTTATATGATCCTATTCTTCATTTTATATACCTTTACCGCTTGCTCCCACTCCAAAAGTGAAGAAGTGAGTTTGACTGTATCAGCAGCAGCCAGTATGCAAGAAGCTCTTACTCAAGTGAAGGAGATGTATGAAACAAATCATAAGGATGTTACGATTTATTTTAATTTTGGATCCTCAGGAGCCTTAAAACAACAAATTACACAGGGGGCTCCTGTAGATTTATTTTTTTCAGCTTCAAAGGATCAATTCGATGAACTAGTAAAGAATGGCCATATCTCTAAAGAGGACAGCGTGGATTTAATTGGTAATGAGCTGGTTTTGATTCAAAACAAAAATAAGGATTCGCTGAAACTTAAGGACATTTCTGGTCTAACCAATAATAGCATTTCTAAAATAGCTATAGGTACGCCTGAAACCGTTCCAGCTGGAGAATATACGAAAGAGACACTGGAGAACCTTCAGCTTTGGGACAATTTGAAAAATAAAATGGTATTTGCAAAAGATGTACGACAGGTTCTAACCTATGTCGAAACAGGAAATGTAGATGCCGGTTTTGTTTATAAAACAGATGCTTTAATCTCAAAAAAAGTTGAAATAACAGGAGTAGCTCAAGCTGGAGACCACTCAGCTATTATCTATCCGTTGGGAGTCATAAAAAATTCAAAACAAAAAGAGGAAGCGAAAAGTTTTTACAAATTCCTACAAAGTGACCAAGCTTTAAAAATTTTTCAGGAGTACGGTTTTCATACATTAAAAAAATAGGTTTATACATCACCTCTTTAAGTCAAAACTTGAGAGGAGAAACATCTCTTAGGTTTGACTTTTTTATTGATGCACATTGTTCACATATTTTTCACATGTTTATATTGTTTAGTCCAAAGTCATCCATTAGCATTAAATATGTGATTCTAAAAAATTTATTAAGGAGTCTATTATGAAAAAGGCAATTATTGCAGTTATTTTATTAATCGGAATTATGGCGGGGTGTGCTTCACAAAATGAACAAGAACATCAGAATGGCAGCCGCGAATCTTTAGAAATCATTGAAGTAACCATCCAAACTCCAGAAACCATCAATCCAAATGAGGAAGTCACAATAAAAGCTCTGGTTACTCAAGGAAACGAAAAAGTTGATGATGCAAATGAAGTGAAATTTGAAGTATGGAAAGATGGACAGGAAGAACATGAGATGTTAAAAGGCGCAAATGAAGGTAAGGGTATCTACTCCATTAAAAAGACTTTTACTGAAAACGGTAAATATTATGTTATTAGTCACGTAACTGCTCGCAGTATGCATGCAATGCCGAAAAAGGAATTTGTTGTAGGTACAGTAGAAGAACATGATCATGAGGCAGCTGAAAATCATGAAGATGATCATGGCCATCACGATGGTTCTATTGAGATAGAAATGGCAATGGACCCTTCTTATGTAATCAATAAAGAAACTAGTTTGAAAACGACTGTTAAACATGAAGACGCTCTTCTTAAGGGAGCAAGAGTAAGATATGAAATTATTTCACATGATGATAGTAACAATGTGGAATGGTTAGAGGCAAAAGAGGAGGGAGATGGCATTTATAGTGCTACAACCTCTTTTAAACAACAAGGAACTTACCATATTCAAATTCATGTAAATAAAGAAGATCAAGAAATACATGAGCATAAAGTGATTATGATTGATGTAAAATAAAACTTTTTGAAAGTATAAAAGGATGCCTAAATGGTATCCTTTTATTTGTTATTATCTACTATTATATTTTCAAAATATGAAACTAAAACGTTGACTGTACGGTTTGTTTTCATATACATTTAGAGTATCTAATAAAAAAGGGGTGAGACTATTGGGAAGTACTATCGAATTGGTGAGTTAGCAAAGATGACCGATATTTCCAAAAGAACAATCGATTATTATACCCAATTAGGCTTATTAAACCCTATGCGGACGGACTCGAACTATCGGTTATATAGTGAAGACTCATTACAAACCTTAAAGCTTGTGGATCATTATAAAAAGATGAATATGCCTTTAGAGGAAATAAAGAACTTGATTGTTCTTTTAAACTCAAAGACTACTGCTGTAGATGAAATGATCATGAAGAAGCATGTCGAGCAAATCTCTGAGTATATGCATCATCTTGAAATGGAGATTAAGGAATTAAGACCAATATTAGAAAATTTAGATGGAAAGCAGAAAGAGTTGATTCTTAAACGTCTTTCTAACCAGGGCAGTGCTCTTGCTCAATCATTACTGTATTTAATCAGTTAATCGGTTTTCATTTTCTTCTTTGTTGAAAATTGTCATGCGTTTCTACAAGAGAATGTGAAAAGAGAAGAATAATTATTCCATTCTTTTAATAAATAACTATAAAACATTACACTTAGGAGGTGTATTCCTTCACTGTAGAATTACAGTAAGGAGACTATTTGGACATATATCATTTGATCATAGTGGCAATTTTAATTGCTTTAACAGGTTTTTTTGTGGCAACAGAATTTGCGATTGTAAAAATACGGAGTACCCGGATCGATCAGTTGGTGTCAGAGGGAAACAAAAATGCAATTGCGGCCAAAACTGTGATCTCAAATTTAGACGAGTATTTATCTGCTTGTCAATTAGGAATAACGATTACTGCACTAGGGCTAGGATGGTTAGGAGGATCTACTATTGAAGATCTTTTTTATCCTCTTATCACATACTTTAATTTATCTGAATCATTGTCAACGGGATTGGCTATTTTCATTGCTTTTACAACCATTACGTTTTTACATGGTGTCATTGGGGAGCTTACACCGAAAACAATGGCCGTCCAAAAGGCGGAAGAGATTACCCTGTTATTTTCAAAACCAATTATTCTATTCTATAAATTGATGTACCCGATAATCAAAGCACTAAACGGATCAGCCCGTTTATTATCAAGACTATTTGGTTTTAAGCCAGTGGCTGATAACGAAATGGTCCATACAGAAGAAGAACTCAGAATGATTCTTTCTGAAAGCTATAAAAGTGGTGAAATTAACCAGTCTGAATATAAATACGTAAATAATATTTTTGAATTTAATGATCGTATTGCCAAGGAAATCATGGTTCCGCGTACTGAGATGGTTGGGGTTGAAAAGGATCAAATCATGGAAGAGTTTATTGCCACTGCTACAGAAGAAAACTATACGCGTTATCCGATTTATGCTGGTGACAAAGATCATATTGTCGGAATGATTAATATGAAAGAAGTTCTAACTGACTTTGTGAAGAAAAGAAATATTCAGGAACCGATTATTAAATATGCACGGCCAGTTATAAAAGTGATGGAGTCGATGCCTATTCATGATCTATTGGCCAAAATGCAAAAAGAAAGGGTTCATATGGCCATCATTGTAGATGAATATGGCGGTACAGCGGGCCTTGTTACGGTTGAAGACATTATTGAAGAAATTGTCGGTGATATCCGTGATGAATTTGATCATGATGAAGTACCAGAAATTAAAAAGGTAAATGAACATAAAACAATTATTGACGGAAAGGTACTAATCGAGGAAGTAAATGATTTGTTTGGTCTCGAAATTGATGACACAGATATAGATACCATAAGCGGCTGGATATTGACTGAAAAAATGGAAGCAAAAGAAGGCGACAGTATTGCTCTAGGTGAATACGAATTTAAGATCCTTGAGATGGAAGGGTATCATGTAAAATCGCTTGAAATTGTAAAAATGCTAGGTCAAAAGTCAACTGCTTAAAAAGGGAACCCTTGATTAACAAGGGTTTCCTTTACTTTTTATTGTAAATTACTTAAGATAAAATCATCATGAAAATTTTAAACGGGGAGGATTTTGGAATGAAGGCATTATTTCGGCCATTATTAATTGTATGTGGGTCCCTGTTTGTCATCCTAGGTATTGTGGGAATTGTTTTTCCATTAATACCAACCACACCCTTCCTATTGTTAGCCGCTTTTTGCTATGCAAAGTCCTCTGAAAATTTGTACAATAAACTATTAAACACAAAATGGCTTGGGGCATATATTAGGAGTTTTCAAGAGGGGAAAGGTATCCCCTTAAGAGCTAAGTTTGTAAGTATAATGGTGTTATGGTTTTCATCAGGGTATTCCATCTTTTTCTTAGTTCCACTACTAGCAGTTAAAATAATCTTATTAGGTATTGTGGTTTACATCACCTATTATATTTGGTCCATACCAACAAAAGTAATGGAAAAAGAAATTTCTAAATAAATCCGAGGACTGCGGAAAATAAAGTGCCCAGAACGGCAATTAACGGACAAGTTAATAAAACCATATAAAAAAGGGGTGCTCCTAAAAGTTTATACTTTTGAGACACCCCTTTATTGCTACTTAATCATTTCAGATTGAATGTAATGGTATAAAAGTTTTGCAGTATTTTCAATGGATGATTGATGTGTACGTTCAAATGCATGTGAAGAATCGATTCCAGGTCCTATCAGGCCATGTACAATATCATGTCCTGAGCGAATGGCAGCGGAAGCGTCTGAACCATAAAAAGGATATAGGTCCACCTTATATTGAATGTCATTTTCTACACAAAGTTGAACTAACTTCTTTCGCATTTCGTAATGATATGGGCCACTTGCATCTTTTGCACAGATAGAAACAGTATATTCGTCTGTTGACTGACCATCACCCATTGCACCCATATCTACTGCTAAATATTCTACAGTTTCAGGGGTAATGTTTGAATTTCCACCGTATCCAATTTCTTCATTATTAGAAATGAGAAAATGTGTAGTGTAAGGTAAAGTGATATTTTCTGTTTTTATTTGTTTGATTAGCTGCAATAAAATACCTACACTTGCTTTATCATCTAAGTGACGGGATTTAATATACCCATTTTCCGTTATTTCGACCCTTGGGTCAAAAGAGACAAAATCTCCAACTTCAATTCCTAAAGCACGGACTTCATCCGCACTATGTACTTTTTCATCGATCCTAACTTCTATATTATCGATATTTCGTTCAGCTTTTCCTGCATCCTTATAAACATGAACAGATTGTTGATGCATTAAGATTGTACCAGTATAGACTTTTCCAGATGCCGTTTCGATTTGACAATATTCTCCCTCGATGGAATTGTACTTAAATCCACCGATTAAATCGATTTTTAAACGACCGCTTGGTTTAATTTCCTTTATCATTGCCCCAAGTGTATCAACGTGAGCGGTTAACATTCTATGCTGATTTGTATCCTTACCTGGAAGAGTTGCAATTAGACCGCCTTTTCGGTTTCTTTTTGTTTCAATATTAAATTCACTTAAATATTTCTCAACATACTCAATTACTTTATTGGTATTACCAGAAGGACTTGGGATCGATACAATTTCTTTTATTAAATTTATCGTTTCCCTTGTATTTGGATATGACATTCGATAACCCCTTTTCTTAGTTTTAATCATGCATATGTATAACTTCCCGATAGTTAAATTATACAATTATTATCAAGAAAAATGTGAAATTTGCATTAACTCCAGAAAAATTAACAGACAAAGTATATTTTATACTTTGTCTGTTTAGTTTCTTTTCTTTCCCCACCAACCCTTAAATCGGAAAAAGAACATGATGGATAGGCCAAGAACCAGCATTAAGGTAAGGGCATAAAAATAGCCGTTCTTCATCTTTAATTCTGGCATATTTTCAAAGTTCATTCCATAAAGCCCAGCAATAAAAGTCATTGGAATAAAGATAACACTTACCAGGGTAAGAGTTTTCATAATAGCGTTGGTATGATCAGACTTTAACGATATTTGCAGATTAAATATTCCATTTAGATTTTCTTTAAAAGTGTCAAAGGCACTAGTAACCCTTGCAAAGTTTTCTTTTAAATCTTGAAAATAAAAACCTGAATTCTCATTTAAAAATGGGAAATCCGAATGAGTGATTGTTTTAATCACATTTTCTTGAGGTTCAACAATTTGTCTTAGTTCATGTAGCTTTAATTTCCAACGGTAAACCTTTTTACCTATTTCATTTTCAAAAGGGTTTTTAAAGACAAGTCTTTCAATATGCTGAATTTCATTTGCTATTCGATCAATCGCGGATAAAAAATACTCGGAAGCACGATTGATAAGATGGTATAAGATGAGCCCGGTTGCTTCCATAAATTCATGATTTTCTAAAAAGAAGTTTTCTAAATCTTGGAGGTACTTTTTTTCATCATTTTCTATGTGAGATAAAATAAAATGTTCACTTATTAAAATGGTCATTTTAATCGCCTTAAAATCATTATTAATGATATATAAAGATACAATCGCTTCATTTTTAAATATGTTTACTTTAGGGTAGTCACTATATTCTGTAAATAATTTTTTAGCTAAAGGATGTAAACCTAAATCCGCAATCATATTAGGGAGTTGTTCTGTACTATCCATATGAAACCAAACAATCTCACCTGGTTCTGGAATTTGAAAGTGCTCTATTTTTGTAACAGTCTTTTTTTCTCTATTATATTTCAGCATGTTTTCCCTCAGTTGTGGTCATTTATAAACTTATTATGGATTTTCCAATCTATAATCATTCCCTTTACATAAAGAAAAGGCACCCCTTTGAAAGGAGTGCCAGGTCAAATTTTAAAGTTCATTTTAATGATATTGGTTTTAACTAAAGTATTCCAAACAATGACGATTCCAGGCCCTAAAAACATACCGATAAATCCTATTAATTTAAATCCGATAAAAAGACTGATTAATGATGCCAAAGGCGAGATACCAAGATTTTGTGCAAATATTTTTGGTTCAATAATCCTTCTAATAATGGTAATGACAACGAATAGGATTAATAAACCTGATCCCAAAAAATCATTGTTTTGCAGAAAAGCCACAACTGCCCATGGAACTAATACAGAACCTGTCCCAAGGATTGGCAGGATATCGACAATAACAATTAAAATGGCGAGGCCAGTTTTGTATGGAGCATTTAATATCCAAAGACCACTAAAGGCTAGAATAAAAGTAATAAAGCTAAGAATAATTTGTGCTTTCAAGAAACCTATTGATGCACGTGCTAATGGTTTTAGAACTAAATCGATTTTCTCACGGGTTGATTCTTTCAAATAGGAATTCACTTTTGCAATGATGTTTGGATACTCTAGACTAATTAGAAATAAAGCAATTAAATAGATTAAAAATTCTACTAAAAAGCTTGGAATAGTTGTTAACAAAGAAATTAAGTTTTCAGCCGTATTTTGTAGAAATTGTGTTAAACCCGCTATATTTTTTTCGAATGACTTTTCCACGGTTGAAATAACATCAGGTGGTAAATTACTTAGATAATTTTCCCACTTTTTTAAGAAAGGGTATATCCCTGAATCATATAAATTGACGACAATTGATGCAATTTGTTTTGAAATATCAGTAGCCTTTTGCGTCAAAATAGATACAGCATAGTAAAAGGTTAAAAATAAGAAAACTAGATAAGCGAGATAGGTAAGTAAAACGGCTTGGAATCGTTTAAAATGTATTTTATTTATTAATCGTTTTATGATTCCCTCTAAAAGAATCGCTGTTATTCCGGCAAATACTATGGGAAGTACATATGGTAATATAAGGTAAAAAACAAGTAAGATTAAAATTACGACTAACCATTTTTTCCACATTAGATTTGTTGCTCTCCTTGAAATTCATTTAACATGTTAGACATTAAGATTATTATAGAGTTTTATAGGCGGAATGTATATTTATAAACACGATTATTTTTAAATGGAGTAAAAATAAGTGGATTTATAATAAAAAGGCTAGTTTTTGAGTTGCGGTTATATATAATGATTGGTCTGAAGCTTCTGAGGATACAGTGGTTTCGCAATCTATTTTTTGCCCCCTTATAGGGGGGATATTACCATTATTTAATGGGAATGTGAAAAAAGTTAAGTAATACCACTATGATAACGAAGGATAAACTATACGTTAAAAATGGACGGGAAAAGTGCAAACGAATCATGAGGTACATAACAATGTAAAACAATGGTTCCATCCAATGTTTGTAGCCGTTTTTTAAATCAATTTTATCAAAGTAAATATAGATGGATTCAATTATATACGAGGCAATAACCCATTTAAGGATATAAAAAGCTTTTTTATTCTTCCCTTCTTTGAACGGATAATTAGATAAAAAAATGAGTGTAATACTTGGTAAAACAAAAAAGCTATAAATTAAAGTTGTAAAGATTTGAGACTTAGGGAAGAGGGTTGGATTGTATACCCATAAGAGCTTATCGTGGCAAAGTACTTCATACAATAGATTTAAGTTTACCACATATAAGATAGTTGAATGATATTTATTCCACTCCCTCCAATTCCCTTTAAAATAAGCTGTTATACCAAGGACACTTGCAATTAATAGGTGCATGATCAAACCCCTTGAATAATGAAATTTTTACAAATAGAGAATTAGTCATTATTTATATTATTTACTTTTATTTACAATTAAATTCCAACAAGTTTTAATACAATGAAAGGAATGACAATAGAAATTGGCTTATGCCTTTTTTTCATTTTTTAGGTTCAAATATTTTCCTGAATTATTTGTTGCTTAATTTGTAACATCTTTATATTAAAAATGGTGTTAAGATTTAAATATAGAAAAGAAGAGGTGACATTCCAAATGGAGAGATTATTGAAATCATTAGAGGAAATTAAAACAGTTGTCCTCTCTTACAACGAGAAATTAGAAAGTATTGAGAAAAGATTAGCAAGATTGGAAAAAGTCGATAGTATTGAACATAGAGTAGCTGTAAATCAAATTGACCTTTCAGATATAAAAGAGGCATTAGAAGAGTTAAAAGAGAATTTTTCTGGAAATGGCAGTGATGAGATTAAATCTATTCAAAAGCGTTTAGATTCTCAACTTCTTATGCTTGCCAAAGCCGAGGAAGAGATCATTATTTTAAAGTCTAAGGCATAGATACAGTTCTCTTTTTAGCAAAACAAGGGGGCTATAAAATGAACAAGGATTGGACGAAAGATCTTGAGCATGACGAATATGAAGATGATATCGATCTAATTATTAAGGATGCAATTGAAGCTGTTGATATAACAAGGCCTGGATTTTATGTGAATTTGGTAACCTCCAGTCATTTTGGAAATCCAGTCGATTATTTGCAACCTTTACTAGAAGAACTTTACAAAGAAAACATTTCAATGAAGTTTATTGATCAATGTGGTTGCGGAGGATACGTTCTAAGGGTATGGAAAAAGGAAAATTAATTAGAAAGAGTAGCCTAACATTTGGTTGGCTACTCTTTTTTCAATTATTGACTATTCGGTCATATTTCGATAAGATATTTCAGACTAGAAAAGAATGATTGTAGATCGTAGGTGATTCTCATTAAGGTTAATGAAAAAGAGAAAGTAATTATTGAGGAAGCGATAAAACTATTTGCCAAAAAAGGTTTTTCTTCCACATCCATTCAAGAAATAGCGAATAATAGTGGAATATCAAAAGGAGCCTTTTATTTACATTTCAAATCCAAGGATGCTTTATTATTGGCGATTTTTCATTACTATCATCAAAGTTTTAAAAAAGAAATATTTGAATTTAAGAATGACACCTACAATCCACGTGAAAAGTTTACACATCAATTAAAAATTTTATTTCAAAAGCTCTTAGATCATAAAGAATTTCTTATTATGATTACAAAAGAACAGGCTGTTCCTAAAAATGATTCAACTAAAAAGCTTATCTACACCATGAGATTAGAAACACTACAGTTTTATAGAAATGGTTTTACTTCTATCTATGGACTAGAGTCAAAACCGTATTTATGGGATTTATCCGTATTAATGGACGGTTTAATTCAATCCTTTAATCGAATCCTACTTTTTGATTTTGAGCAAATTGACCTTAATGAGCTAGCTGAATATTTATTAAAACGAATGGATTCTATCTATAAAGATTTATTGGATGAGCAGCCATTATTTTCAGAAAGTGTAATGGATAAAATATTATTTAAAACCAAATCATTTTTATCAAAAGAAACAGAACAGATTCATCAGATATTTACTGAGATGCGGATGCAGTTAGATAACATTGAAGATAAAGAAAACCTTGAGATTTCTTTAGATGTACTTGAAGCAGAAGTATCACGTGAAAAACCTAGAACTGCTGTGATCCAAGGTATGTTATCAAACTTCTCTGGTGTTCAACAATTTGATAAACATATACATCAAATTTTAACCATCTTTCAACTTCCAAAGGTAGAAAAATAGATAGACAAAATAGACCATGCTAACTCTATTTTGTTTATCTTTTTTTTATTTTTAAATTTATTGACCGATTGGTCAAATGGATATAAAATAAGGTGACTCGTTGGTCAATGATTGGTTTGTAAACAGAATATAAGACACTAGAAGGTGATATGGATGGTACAGGAACAAAAACAATTGAACACAAAATTAATCTTAACCGGATTAATAATTGGGATGTTTTTTAGTGCATTAGAACAGACCATTGTTGGTACAGCAATGCCAACCATAATAGGTGATTTAAATGGATTTTCCATTTTTGCTTGGGTTACGACTGCTTACATGATTACCTCAACAACCGTTATCCCCATCGTTGGAAAATTGTCAGACATATATGGGAGACGGAAGCTATATTTATTAGGAAATATCATCTTTATTGCTGGATCTGCCCTATGTGGAACAGCCCAATCAATGGAGCAGCTTATCATTTACCGCGCGATCCAAGGTATTGGCGGTGGAATGATTATGCCATTATCACAAACCATTATTGGAGATATTTTTACAGCTGAACAAAGGGCAAAATGGCAAGGCGTTTTTGGTGCAATATATGGACTCAGTTCAGTCATTGGTCCATTTATTGGAGGCCTTCTTGTAGATTCCATAAGCTGGCATTCCATTTTCTACATTAATGTTCCCTTTGGATTAATTTCTACATTCATGATTTTTATTGGTCTGAAAAATGAAGAAGTCCGAAAAAATGGGAAAGTCGATATTGATTATTTAGGGATCTTAACTTTAATTCCAGCCATTGTTTTATTTTTATTAGGACTAACTTTTGGTGGCGACAAGTTTGCATGGTTATCGTCCACTAGCTTACTGTTATTTGGTGCAGTTGTTATCCTATTGATTCTTTTCTTTATTTTTGAAAAGAAAGCCGTAGAGCCTATTCTTGATTTGCGTTTATTTAAAAATCGCATTTTTGCCACAACGAATATATTAGGATTTTTACTAGGGTTAGGAATGTTTGGAGCCATCATGTTTGTTCCTATGTTTATGCAAGGAATTTTAGGTGTTACGCCAACTAGGGCAGGTTCAACTATGACCCCAATGATGATTGCCCTCATTTTAGCAAGTGTAATTGGTGGAAGACTATTATTAAAGTTTCGATTTAGGACAGTTTTAACATTTGGGATGCTCATTACTTCGCTGGGCTTTTTCTTAATGAGTACAATGGGAGTAAGCTCAAGTGAATTAACTGCTTATCTTTATATGATCATTTTAGGTTTAGGTATGGGGTTAGTTATGCCAACCTTAATGATTGCCATTCAAAATGAATTCCCAAAAAATCAATTGGGTTCAGTTACATCTGCTTCAACATTTTTCCGTTCAATAGGAGGAACTATTGGAGTGACCATTTTAAATGCGATGATGAATCACTCGATACAGGATAAGATGAAGGAAGCAGTTTCGGCAGAGAAGAACCCTGTTAGTGCAAAAGTTTTAGAAGAACTAGGAAAGGAAACAGACCAATTATTTGGAGTATTGTTGAAACCGGATGTCCTTCCGGTTCCTGGTGAAATTAGGAATGGAATCGTTACATCAATCAAATTAGTATGGGCAGAATCATTTTCGTCCCTTTTTATGTTTGGTTTACTTTTTATTGCTCTAGGAGTTATTGTGGCTTTATCAGTAGGAAGTAGTAGAATCAAACGTGACCAAGCAAATGAGGAATTAAAACTACAGGAACAACCAGAATCATAATCAAGAAACAAAAAGGAGGATGACAAAATAAAATGTCATCCTCCTATATATCCATTTCATTACTTTCTCCAATCCTTTTCTAACATGCCATAAACAACTAAGTGGTGAAAATGACCGTAAAGGTTTTCACCATCACGAATGATTCCTTCTTGTACAAAGCCTAATCTTTCTGGAATGGAACGGCTCTTCTTATTTTTTTCTCCACAGCGTATCTCGACTCTGTTTAAATGTAAATCAAAAAAAACATAATTTAACAAAGCTTGAACAGCTCTGGTCATAATTCCCTTGCCCTGATATCCTTCACCAAGGTAATAGCCAATAGAGGTCTGTAGATTTCTCCAATCAATATGATGTAAACCTATTGATCCCACTAAATTCCCTTTATAACGTATTCCTAAATTAAAACCGTTATTATCCGCAAATTGCCGTAACCACATCGGAATAATAGAATGATACTGTAAAGGGGAGTCCATCGAATCTACCCATGGCAACCACTGACGTAAATAAATTCGGTTTTGATTTACTAGTTTATAAAGCTCATCAGCATGTTGGAGTTGAAATAATTGTAATTCAATTTCATGATCAACTTTTAATGTAAACATATAATACTCCTTTAATGATTAGAAGAGTTATTTAACGGAAGAACAATCGAGAAAACGGTTCGATCCATATGAGAACTGCACGTTAGAACACCTTTATGTTTTTCAATAATTTCTCTGCATACAAAAAGTCCTAAACCTGTACCAAGTTTTTTCGTTGTGAAAAATGGTTCAAAAATGGTTTTTTGATGCTCTTCTGGAATCATCGGTCCATTATTTCCGATGTTTATTTGTACAAAAGAATTTGGAATGATAAAGCACTTTATCTCGATAATTGGTTCTTCCATGCGATAGTGACCTAAAACATCGATAGCATTAAATATAATATTAATAAGAACCTGTCGAATTTCATCTGCGTATCCATAAATATTAACGTCATCATGTAGTTCCTTAATAATTTTTACTTTAACATCTAAAATACTTGGATATAGGAACACGAGGACTTCCTCAAGCATGGTATTTAAAGAGAATGTTGTTTTTTCTTTGCCGATCAGTTCCTTTTTGGATAATAAAAGAAACTGGGAAATTCTAAAATTCAATTGCTCAAGTTCATTGGAAATAATATCTAGATATTTCATATCTGGATACTCTGATTTAATTAATTGGATAAATCCTTTTATCGAAGTAAGCGGGTTTCTAAATTCATGGACAAAACTGGATGTCATTTGTCCTAAGAGTGTTAAACGATCTTCATGAGTAGAATCTATAAGATGAGTTTTTTCCTGGATGATTTTATTTTTAGCATCTGTATAGCTTGAAACAGCAAAATATAAGAACTTATCAAAACAATAGTTAATTTTATTCATAGCTTGCTGCATTTCTTCCCATTCAAGTTTAGATTGGGATAATTGTTGATATAAAATGGTTCTCCCAGAGCTAACATTGTAAACAAAATCACCGATATTGATATCAGCATGAACTCTCTCCATAGCGATTTTTGCAGCTAAACGTTTAAGATGATCATCTAACTGTTGATCTGTCATCGTGAAAATGTTTAATAATATCGAAAACATGGCTTCGCCATTATCACGAATTTGTAACTTGAAGGGGTCATCATATGAAATAATAATTTTTTTGCCCCATTCATTTAATAATTCTTCCTTCCTGCTTAACAGGTAGTCTATTAATTTTGAAAATCCAGTTTCGGATAACATAGTAGCCCTCCAGAAGGTAAAACAAATTAAAATATAGGTGTTAGCAATAGTATTCGAGCAGTTTTGTTAATCTCCTTCATCGAGTTTTGTAGAAAAATGAAAAGTTATGGCGAAAAAAAGTGAGAGATGAAAAATTCTATCAAAATTTGGATTTATATGGTAATAAGGGTTGTGAGTTTGGAATTATACTTGAATTCATAATGTGGTTAGTAAAATATTTTACTTGTAAACAAAGATAAATAGTTGTATAGTCAAATTGTCTTTTAAAATTAAATAATTTCCACAAGGGGGGCCGCAGGAAGCCGGCTGAGAGTGAGCGTTTGAGTTCTAACCCTTTGAACCTGTTAGTTAATGCTAGCGTAGGAATGTGGTTTATGGATAGAAGCAATGTGGACCATCCAAAACCGTCCAGATTGTTTTTTTATTTGCCAAAAACTATATCAATCGTGTTTTAACACAGTGGGTTGGTTAGTCAGACGTTTCCAATTATAAAAAGGGGGAAACGAGAAATGAAACAGAGTAAAACGTTATTTCTAGTAGAGGTTGCAGTCTTTACCGCATTAGCCTTTTTACTAGACTTAGTATCCAATTTTGTATTTTCAAGAATTTGGCCACAAGGTGGATCCGTTTCTATTGCAATGGTACCAGTGTTTTTAATGGCATTGCGATGGGGAATCAAAGGTGGGCTATTAACTGGATTTTTATTTGGACTACTTCAGTTTGTATTAGGATACTCACAAATTTATACACCAGTTCAAGGAATTATCGATTATTTAGTTGCCTTTTCCGTATTAGGATTAGCAGGAATCTTTGCTTCTCAAGTTAAAGGTGCAGTTCAAGCACAGAAGAAAGGCAAATGGATGACATTAGCAACAATAGGTATCTTACTTGGAAGCCTTTTAAGATTTTTAGCCCATTTTTATTCAGGCATTGTTTTCTTCGGTGAATATGCTCCTGAGGGCCAAAATGTCGCTCTTTATTCTTTACTTTATAATGGAACATATATGTTACCTAGCTTCATTATAAGTGCTATTGTAGTTATTTTAGTTATTAGTGCTGCACCAAAGAGAATGGTTTAAACCATATTAGGAAAAAAGATAGATCTAGATTAACAACTAAAGACAAAAAGACACGGATCCATTTCCGTGTCTTTTTATATATACATTGTTTTTTTCGAAATCAGCACTGTTTTTGGATTCACTTTCATATAATCTGCACTCTTTGTCATCATATCTTTTAACAAGCTAAGATGTTTATGGACATTTCTTCCTTCTGCAATAATTTTAATATTTGTTTTGGGTTGAAGAGTAAGTAAAAAAGAAACTAATCTAGGTAAATTTTCTCCATCAATAATTTTGTAGTTACAACAAATATAGGTCTTCCCGTCAAATTGTTTAATGGTTTGAAATATATCTAGTATTTTTTTTGTGCAAAATTTATTATGCATAGTTAGTTTTGTAGAATTGATCTCCATTATATTAACAAACCCCTTTATATCAAGTAGTTATCTTTCTTTACCCTCAATCATCTTGGATAAACTAGGAGTTCTATAAAAAATAAAGCTCAGTCTTCATCCGTCTTGAGAATGAGAAAAAAACCATCACAAGTCGCTATACCACATATTCCCTTTTTACTATGATAAGAGTATCAAATCGTGAATAGGGGAATGCAGGATGAAAAAATTTCGGGAGATTTTTCAAAATCGAACGTTTCGGAATCTTTTTTTTGCTACTTTTACATCCCAAATGGGAAGCACCATCGGATTAACCGCATTTATGTTTTATCTGCTAGACCGTTTTTCTAATCAGCCTATATATGCTTCCATAACAGAGTTAATGTATTCAGTACCGACATTGGCAGTATTCTTTCTTGTTGGTGTGTTTGCCGACAGGATGGATCGTCAGAAAATAGCGTATAGTTGCGATTGGCTTAGTGCTATTCTCTCCATTACCTTAATTGGAGCAATCATAATTGGTTGGATGCCTTTAATCTTTTTTATGCTTTTTTTAAGGAGTGCGATTTCTAAATTTTTTATGCCAGCTGAAGGTGCAATGGTGCAAGGAATATTGAAAAAGGATGAATACACGACAGCGGCAGGGTTAAATCAGTTGGTCATGAGCTTATTTATGCTTTTTGGTAATGCTCTAGGGATATTTGCTTATTGGTCTGTAGGAATATATGGTGCCATTATTGTTGACGCCATCACTTTTCTCATAAGTGCTATTTTAATAAAGTCAGTTAACATTTCTGAAGAAGTACGTCTTCCTAATGGAAAACACACATTCAATGATTTACATTTAAAATTAGTATTTAAGGATTTCAAATTGGGGATTTCGTATATATTATCCAATAAACTGCTAAGTACTTTGTTGATTGGTTTTGTTGTATTTGGGGTTGTGAATGGAGGATTTTCTGTCATTCCTATCTTTATCTTAAAATATAAGCTTGCACCAAATTCATATGAAGAGCTTTCCATTTGGATCGGTGTTATTTTTGGAACTGGGGTCCTATTAGGCAGTTTTGTTGCATCGATTTTTTCACAAAAAGTCAAATTATATCAATTGATTATATTTGGTTTATTAGTTTCAGGCAGTTTTACCGTTCTATCATCGTTTACTAACAATATTTATTTATTTATGGGGCTGATGTTTATTTCTTCACTTGGTCTTCCTTTCGTGAATATTGCCATCGGTGGTTGGATGCCTAGTATTATTGACCCTAAGATGATGGGAAGAGTTCAAGGGTGGATTAATCCACTTATGATGTTGTCGCAATCCATTACATTAGGTGTCATCGCTGTTGCATTCCCAAAAGTTCTTACAGTAGAGATGCTATATTGGATGGTTGGCGGATGTTTGATGTTAGTGGGCTTTTACTACATGTTAAGCTTACCAAAATATGTAGTTTCATCTGAAAAAAAATCTAAAGTAGTTTCTCCAATTGAACAAAGTGCATTATAGTTAAAGGTGACAATAGTCACCTTTTTTTTATGAAAAAAACAAAAAAAATAATGAACAAAATGTAATGGTTGTTCGTCTTATGTTTAGATAGGTTGGATAGAGAGCGAAAGTGAGGATGGGAATGGACGAGAAAAAATTAATAAAGTTGGCGATAAAGGGCGATACTTCTGCTTTTGCTTTGCTATTCCATGAAAACTATCCTTTTTTGGTTAAATATTTAATCAAAATAACGATGAATATAGATTTGGCAGAGGAAATTGCTCAAGAAACAATGACGAAGTGCATAGAGAAATTACATCTTTATAATGGAAAATCGAAATTTTCGTCCTGGCTGATTTCAATCGCGACAAATCAATATGTGGATCAATTAAGGAAAACAAAAAGAGAACAAAATTGGCAAACACAAGAGCAATCATTTCGCAAAATAAAGTGGCATTTGGAAAGCAGAAATGAAGAATGGAATGATGCCTTAACTGCATTAGGAAAGTTATCAGAAGAGGTCCGAATACCGATTATTCTTAAACATTATTATGGGTATTCATATGATGAGATTGGAATAATGATGAGATTATCACCTGGGACCATTAAATCTCGAATTCATAACGGTATATTAACAGTACGGAAGGAGTTAAAGCTGGATGAAGAAATCCAAGGTTATTCCATTGAAAATAGATCAACAAATTGAAATAGATGAAACATTAAAACAAATTTCTCATGGTCTTGATTCTTTAAACAGTTTGCCATTTGAAACTCCAAGTCAAAAATGGATTGAAAATTTGGTATTAGAACAAAAGCAAAAGGCTAAGGAAAAATGGAAAAAGGAGATTTTATTATTTTCTCTTATTGCTGTTTTTATTTTAAGCGGAATCATCATTTCCCTTTATCAAATGCCTATCATATTTATCATTTTACAAGGGATAGGAATTTCTTTTGTTGTTATATACAGCATGATGAACTTTGTAAAGAAGGTGAGAGGCTATGAATGAAGAACCAACACCAATATTAATAATGTTTGTTGTCATTATTTTGTTGAGCCAAAGTCTTTTTTTATTTATTAATGCGAAGAAGAACCAACATAATTATTGGTTATGGGGAATTCTAGGTTTAATTCAAGCTCCATTTCCTACCATAGTCTATTTAATTTTTGTTCGAAAAGTGTGGCAGAAAAGAATTGATTGACAATAGTTAGGAGATTTTTATGGAAAAATTAAAACTTCTCTTGGTTTTTATAGCCATCATTGGTCAGCTGGTAGGGATTGTTTTATTATTTATTAATATTAAAATTGCAATTATCGTCTATATCGTATATGCACTTTCCATATTTATCATGTTTTTCTTACTGATGTTGGAGAAAAGAAAAGAAAAAAAGGAGGACGAAGAAAATGATTATCGTGACTACTGATTTTGTACCTGGTAAAGAAATAAAGGAATTTAAAGGTTTTGTAAAAGGTAATATTGTACAATCCAAGCATATCGGGAAGGACATTTTAGCTGGTTTGAAAACAATTGTTGGCGGTGAAATTAAAGAATATACAGAAATGATGGATGAAGCTAGACAAAGAGCCATTGCACGGATGGTGGAGGATGCAAAAAATAAAGGGGCTAATGCCATTGTGGGTATGAGACTGCAATCAGCTGCAATTATGCAAAATACTTCTGAAATCATAGCTTATGGTACCGCAGTATTGGTTGAATAATTAATTGGACTCGAAATATTTCGAAAATACAATTGACTTTAGAGCTTGTTCGATGTTAATCTACTAAAAGATGAAAAAAAAGGAAAAAGGAGGGCTATATCATGATCTTAGTAAATGTATTAATGACTGCAAATAAAATAAATGATGTAACCTATCCTTCTGTGATTATTTAGTCTTTTTAAATACGTTGAACTTAAGGCATGGGTTACGCTCTATACGTAACGTGTGCCTTTTTATGTCCAATTTTAGTTATCTAGACATATCGCATACTTGCGGTATGTCTTTTTTATTTTTTAAAACAAAAGGAGGAAATAATGATGAGATGGATGGTTTGTCAATTACTAATGAGTAGTGCTGGAGAGATAGAGAGTGGCTAGTTTAATTTTAAATTGATAGTAGAGAGGAGAACATTATGTTATCAGTACTTTGGAAGTTAAAATGGTTTTTTAAAGAAAATTCAAAACGTTATATAGTAGCGATTCTCTTATTAATCTTGGTGGGGGTACTAGATGTTATCCCGCCAAAACTAGTGGGGATGGCTATTGATCATATTCATTTAGGCACCATGTCAATGGAAAGGCTCATACAATATATCGGCTATTTAATAGCTTTAACAGTAACCTCTTACGCAATCACGTATATTTGGATGTATCAGTTATTTGGTGGAGCTTTTTTAGTTGAAAGAAAGCTGCGTTCTAATTTTATGGGGCATCTTTTAAGGATGACACCTACCTTTTTTGAAAAGAATCGTACGGGAGATTTAATGGCAAGAGCTACGAATGATTTAAAGGCTATTTCCATAACAGCGGGATTTGGAATATTAACTTTAATTGATTCAAGTGTTTTTATGCTAACCATACTTTTTACGATGGGCTTTTTAATCAGCTGGAAGCTTACATTAGCATCTATTCTGCCCCTTCCAATCATGGCATTATTAATGAAGATTTATGGAAAAAGAATACATGCGCGATTTATGGAATCACAGGATGCATTTGGTGAACTAAATGATCGGGTTTTAGAATCTGTTTCCGGTGTAAGGGTCATACGTGCTTATGTACAAGAAAAGGCAGATCAAAACCGTTTTCATCAAATGACGGAAGATGTTTTTCATAAGAACTTAAAGGTTGCTCAAATTGATTCTCTATTTGATCCAACGATTAAAGTTTTAGTAGGTTTAAGTTACTTAATCGGATTAGGTTATGGTGCCTATTTAGTATTTAATCAAATTATAACGCTTGGTGAACTTGTTTCCTTCAATGTTTATTTAGGGATGTTAATTTGGCCAATGTTCGCAATTGGAGAATTGATTAATATTATGCAACGTGGAAATGCTTCTTTAGACAGATTACAAGAAACATTATCCTATCAAGAGGATGTAGCAGACCCAACTATTCCAGTAATGGTTCAAACACCAGATTCAATCAAATACCATGATGTGACTTTTCGATACCCGTCTTCTAAGCAAAATAATTTACAAAATATCGAAGTAAACCTTTTGAAAGGGAAAACACTCGGGATTGTTGGGAAAACCGGTAGTGGAAAAACAACTTTTATCAAACAGTTACTAAGGGAATATCCAACAGGAAAAGGAGAAATTTCAATTGCCAATGTAGCAATTGAGGAACAGTCATTGGATCAAGTAAGAGGCTGGATCGGTTATGTTCCACAAGATCATTTCCTTTTTTCGAGAAGCGTTAAAGAAAATATATTATTTGGTCAAGAAGATGCTTCCGAAATGGATCTAGATAGAGCCATTGACTTAGCAGCCTTCCGTAAGGACTTAGAATTACTTCCAGAAGGGCTGAATACTTTAGTGGGTGAAAAAGGGGTTGCATTATCTGGTGGACAGAAGCAAAGGATTTCCATTGCCAGAGCTTTAATCAAAAATCCAGAAATATTGATATTGGACGATTCTCTTTCTGCTGTTGATGCAAAAACAGAAAAAAGGATCATTGATAATATTCGTCAAGAACGAAATGGAAAAACAAATATTATTACGACACACAGAATGTCTGCGGTTCAGCATGCAGATGAGATTATTGTATTAGATGAAGGAAGAATGATCGAAAAAGGAACGCATGAACAATTGATGGAATTGGGTGGATGGTATAGAGATCAATATATTCGTCAGCAAGTCGAAAGTGAAGCAGAAGAGGAGGCGGTGTCCTCATGAATAAAGGAAAAAGATTATGGCAATATGCTTTAAAATATAAAAGAATCATTATTGCCGCATTATTGATGTTGTCAATTTCAGTAGCTGCAGATTTGGCAGGGCCGTTTGTAGCTAAAAAAATGATTGATGAACATATTCTAGGAATTGAAAATAAATGGTTTGAAACGAAAAAAGGAAAGTTAACAGCTAACTTTAAAGAACATTTTTACAAACGTGAAAAGTATTTTGAACCTGGAGAAGCAAAAGGTAAGGAAGTACGAGTTTTACAAGTAGGACGAAATTACGTTTTTGTTGATGGAGCCATTGCATTGGATGGAAAACGCTCATATAAAGATGGTATTCTTACCGTTAATAGTAAAGAGGGGATTCAATCATATAAGGCTGAGCTGTTAGAAGGAAAGAGTTTATTAACATTTTACAAGCCTGAGATATCTAAAATTATCATTCTGTTAAGCGTGTATTTTATCTTATTGGTCATTGCAGCATTTTTCCAATACTGGCAAAAATATCTTCTCCAAAAATCTGCAAATCGTATCATTCAAAATATGCGAGAAGATGTTTTTAAACACATTCAACGCTTACCGATCCAATACTTTGATAATTTACCAGCTGGAAAGGTAGTTGCTAGAATAACAAATGATACGGAGGCTATAAGGGAATTATACGTAACTGTTCTTTCGACCTTTTTTACAAGTGGTATTTATTTAACGGGTATTTATGTTGCATTATTTATTCTGAATCCTAAATTGGCAGCAATCTGTTTGTTATTGATTCCGATCATTTTTATTTGGATGATCATCTACAGAAAATTTGCTTCTAAATATAATCATGTGATTCGTTCTAGAGTAAGTGATATCAACGCCGTGGTAAATGAATCCATTCAAGGTATGAACATTATCCAAGCATTTCGTAGGGAGAACAAAACGAAAAAAGAATTTGAGGCATTTAATGAAGAACATTTTATGTTCCAAAACAAAATGCTCCGATTAAATTCGTTAACATCTCATAATTTAGTTGCAGTATTAAGAAATATAGTGTTTGTCACTTTTATTTGGTACTTTGGTGCCCAATCCTTAAGCATTAATAGTATCATTTCGTTAGGAATGCTTTATGCATTTGTTGATTATATCAATCGTTTGTTTCAGCCGATACAGGGGATTGTCAATCAGTTAGCCAACCTAGAACAAGCATTAGTTGCGGGAGAACGAGTTTTCCATTTATTAGATGAACCAGGTATAGATGTAAGTGAAAATGATATTCCCCGTTACAATGGTAATGTCCGTTTTGAGCATGTTTCCTTCGGTTATAAAGAAGGAGAGTATGTGTTAAAGGATATTGATTTTGAAGCGAAGCATGGAGAAACAGTGGCATTAGTTGGTCATACCGGCTCCGGAAAAAGTTCAATCATGAATCTTTTATTTCGGTTTTATGATTGTCAAAAAGGAAAAATATCCATTGATGGAATGGATATTACCCAATTATCTAGACAAACGTTGCGAAAACATATGGGAATTGTATTACAGGATCCGTTTTTATTTACTGGTACGATTGCTTCCAATGTTAGCCTTGATGACCCTTCGATTACAAGGGAACAGGTTGAAAAAGCTTTAAAAGATGTTGGAGCAGATAAGGTATTAAAAAACTTAGAAAAAGGTTTTGATGAACCAGTGATTGAAAAGGGGAGTACTCTTTCTAGTGGACAACGTCAGTTAATATCATTTGCAAGAGCACTTGCTTTTAACCCAGCTATTCTCATTTTAGACGAGGCGACCTCCAGTATAGATACAGAGACAGAAAGCTTAATTCAAGAGGCTATGGAGGTCTTAAAAAAAGGAAGAACCACTTTTATCATTGCGCACCGTTTATCGACGATTCGTCATGCAGATCAAATTTTAGTTTTAGATAGAGGGAAAATTGTTGAAAAAGGTAATCATGATGAATTAATGGAGAAGAAGGGTAAGTACTTTCAAATGTATCAACTACAGCTCGGTGGTAAAACTCTGGCAGGATAAAAACAAAGCAGTCCTTTGGCTTTATAGTAAAGGACTGCTTTGTTTATTTTTACTGTAAAAAAAACTCCATATAATGTTCATTACTTTGTCACAAAATTGAAACAACTCTTCCGTTCCCTCCGGTTAGATTATGCTAATTTAAAAGTGGGATTGTTCAGATAAAACTGGGGGGCAAAAAAATGGAAGAGTTTTCAGTAACATTAATTATTGCTAGTATTATGATTCTTACTTATTTTACAAGTTACATCATCATTAATAAATAAAAAAATACTTGGCGAATTGCCAAGTTTTTTTTATGTAGGAAGCCCCCTGTAAAAGGGGGCTTAAGCCATTCATATTCAGTTATTTATATTATTATCTTTGGAAACCGCCTAATTGTTGCTCAGCCATTGCTACTAAACGCTTTGTAATTTCTCCACCTACAGATCCATTAGCACGAGAAGTTGTGTCTGCGCCAAGATTAACTCCAAACTCATTTGCAATTTCATACTTCATTTGGTCTAGAGCTTGCTCTACTCCCGGTACTAAAAGTTGATTTGAGTTGTTGCTACTTGCCATAATCTAACACTCCTCTTGATTTTTTTTTAGGGTTAGTATGGAATTGAACCATTTATGGTGATAAACCATTGCCACCTTGGCCTAACCCATTATAGAAGTAATAAGAAAGTGTGTTTCAAGGAAATCTAATTTATAGGTTTTGTATTTGATTAAAGGAAAGTCTGTTAAGTTGAATAAGATTGCAACTCCTCACATGTTGGCAGTTCCTGTTTGCTTTGCTTTGTTTTGTTTTGTTTTGTTGCTGTGTTGCTTTGTAATGTCTATTATGCTAAGTTTTTTGGACAATATTCATTTTAATAAATAGGTAATTTCTTCCGTTATGGGATTTTGAAAAATACACAACCTAATAGTACATCTTAAGTATTGAAAAAGAAGGGGATCATTATATGGGAATTTGTCCTCTATGCAATGGCTTTAAAGAAGTACAATTGAATTGTCAATGTGGTGGAACAATGGTTGATAGCGGGAAAGAAATGGACTTTTACGATGATTACAGTGCTTATATGGAAATAGACCAACTAAAATTAGAGGATGGCTACCCTAACAGTTTTTCAGATCATCAATGTCCACATCTATTTACTTGCTTGTCTTGTCAAAAAGATCAAGTTTTGTTAATTGAGGAATAAATAAACAGCCAATCGATTTGATTGGCTGTTTAAGTAAAATATTATCGGATACGTGCTTCTGTCTCTTTATCAAAGAAGTGAGTTTTGTTCATATCAATAGCAAGATCCATTACATCACCTGGCTTAATATTAGAACGGGAATCAACACGAGCAATGAAGTCTTGGCCGCTGATGGAAGAATAAAGCATTGTTTCTGCCCCAGTTAACTCGGAAACTTCAATTTTTGCATTGATTTTTGTTCCTGCTGATGCCTCAATAAATACAGGCTCGTCATGAATATCTTCTGGACGTACACCAAGAGTAACTTCTTTACCAACATAACCTTGTTCACGAAGTACTTTCATTTTACCTTCTGGAATCGCGATGGAGACATCTCCAATGACAAATTTACCATCTTCCACTTTACCATTAAAGAAGTTCATAGCAGGAGAACCAATAAATCCGCCAACAAAGATATTTTCTGGTTTTTCATAAACATCTTTTGGTGCACCAACTTGTTGGATAACACCATCTTTCATAACAACAAGACGTGTTGCCATTGTCATAGCTTCTGTTTGGTCATGCGTTACATAGATTGTTGTCGTTTGAAGACGTTGGTGAAGCTTTGCAATTTCAGCACGCATTTGTACACGTAGTTTTGCATCAAGGTTAGAAAGTGGCTCGTCCATTAAGAATACTTTAGCATCACGAACGATTGCACGACCTAAAGCAACACGTTGACGCTGCCCACCTGATAATGCTTTTGGCTTACGATCTAAATAAGTTTCTAATCCTAAGATTTTTGCAGCTTCATCAACGCGACGATTGATTTCATCTTTCGGAAACTTACGAAGTTTAAGACCGAAAGCCATGTTATCACGAACAGTCATATGAGGATATAATGCATAGTTCTGGAAAACCATCGCAATATCACGATCTTTTGGAGCAACATCGTTTACACGTTTGCCATCAATAAAGAACTCACCTTTTGAAATATCTTCAAGTCCAGCAATCATACGTAATGTTGTAGATTTACCACATCCTGAAGGACCAACAAACACGATAAATTCTTTATCTTGAATGTGTAGGTTGAAATCAGAAACTGCCGTTACTTTGTTATCGTAAATTTTATAAATATGATCTAATTTTAATTCAGCCACTTTAATAGCCTCCTATTTAAGAAATCGTTTTCATAGGTTTAGTGTACCGAAGATAATCATTTTCATATATAGACAAAGTGCACAAATATTCATTACTGTCCTTTATGCAATTTGTCATTCTTGATTTTCAAATAGAATACATGCTAAGTAAACGGTCATTCCTGAATAAAATTCTTTCAATGGAATCCCTGTTTTTTCAGTGAATTTTTCTAGCCGATATTGCAATGTATTTCTATGAATAAATAGATTTTTTGCTGTTGTGCTAGCATTCATATTATTTTTTAGGAAATATTTAATGGTTGTAAATAATTCAGGGTCCTCTTTAAATACAGGTAAAATATCATGTTGAATAATGGTTTTTAAAGTATTCGGTAAATTTAGAGCAATGTGTTGTGGTGTTACTTTTTCGAAATGAGAAAGTTTATCTTGCTTAAAGGAGTTTATTGCATATTCGAACAATGACCTTTCTTGTTCAACTAAACTTAAAAGAGAATCAGTTAACTTACGGAATTTTCCGATATAGTAGTGAGGTTCAATAAAAAAATCAGATTTAAGTGTATCAAACATAGCGATAAAGTCTTGTTCCATTAAAATGTGATTCGTTTTTTGTTCAACAATAATTCCTTTAAAATCATTTTCCCAAACAACTATTACTTCGGAGTCATAAAACGCATGGATAGCTGATTCAAAATCCATATGATTGATTTTTCCGTTAGACCATTGGAAATAAATCAAGCGATAATCATTTTCATCATTATGAGGTTTCGGTCCGTTTTGGAATAAATATTGGTACCATTTCTCTGCCATTAAAGATGCTTGTACAAATTCATTATCTCTTTCAACATAATCAAATAGTGTTTTTAAAAGAATTAACTGTTCTACAACCAAATCAGATTCAGGTATTCCAATCCATTTGTTTTTTTCAATAAGAAACCAGATATGAGCTTGGGTTGGATCTGGTTTCTCATTTTTCACTATTAAGTTTGGAAATAGGGAATATAATTTCTTCAACATATTAAACCTCATCGTCTTAAGTAATAAGTATCTTTCATTATATCAGTAAAAAAAAAGAATGTTAAAAGTTTCACTGGTTAAAGCCTATTTATAGGGTATAATATTAAATACATATGTTGGCAAGGGAAGGGATTAGTAATGACGCAAGAATATTCACCAGAAATTAAAAATCGCTTAAAGCGTTTGGAAGGACAAGTAAGAGGAGTTCTTCGAATGATGGAAGAAGAAAAAGAGTGTAAAGAAGTAGTAACACAATTATCTGCTGTTCGATCTGCTGTGGATCGTGCAATTGGTTTTATTGTGGCAAAAAATTTAGAGTCATGTATTCGTGAAGCAAATGATATGGGTCAAAATGCGGAAGATGCAATACAAGAAGCGGTGAATATGCTCGTGAAAAGCAGATAGGGCAGACTTATCCCCATTTAGGGGAGTCTCCCTATCTTTTTTTACCTTTTTCACTTTGGTGGTTCTTCTTCCACAAGATCTCTTGCTTCCTCAATATTAGTGGTTTCTCCTCTCATATGTACGGAGCCACCTGACAAACCTTCATTAATGATTCTGTCCTCATCTAAATATACCTTATCTTTTCCTTCATAAGCTAAATCTTCTTCAAAACGTTCATTGTTCTTCTCTTTCATCATAACAACCTCCTCTTTATATTTTTACAAAGAAAGGAGATTATCATACTATGTAAAATGGTTACATTATTTATCGTACACATGAAAAAGCATTAACTCATGAATTTGCTCTTTTAATGTAGCTTCGTCCTCCGATTTCGGAAGGCTGGATGTCCATTCGATTGTTCCATCAGGGTGATAAATACCTGAAAACTTTTGTTTTTGAAAATAAAATGAGAAAGTCCAACCAGGTAATTGTTGGTGTTGGTATAAAGCTTTATATTGAAAATGTGTAATCATGTCAATCCCTCCATCGCCATTTTATCAAATAGGTGCAAAAAAAAGAAGAAGGACAGAGGCGGCCTTCTTACTAGCTATCTGATAATATTCGAATAAATAATTCACATAGCATAACGATACGTTTTTGTTCGATTTCCTTCTCGTCAAAGCTCATCGGTTTAGAGTTTACTTCATAAAGAACATAGTTCCCATCCCTACTTAAGCCAGCATCTATCGAGAACTCACCAAAAAAACCTAGTTCAGATGATAGTGCTGCACCGATTTCTTCTACCAACATTTTTATGAAGGAATCATGGCTTTCACTTTGAATTCGCTTATATGGAAAAATACTTCCACCATTCATTAAATGAGTCGTTAGCCGATAAGAATCAGAGGCACGAATGGCTATTCCTGTCACGATATAATTCTTCTTGTATACGGACCAATGGGCAATGATTCTAAAATCAAACCGTTTATCGTCAATAAGTGCTGGAACAATAGTAGATTGGGCAATGAACCTCTTAGTGGTAAGAATGTAATTAAGGTCATGACATAAGCTTTCAATATTATGAAACATTTTGCATTCTTTTTGTGATTCCATAATGAATCGGTTCTTATGATAATAGACCCTGACAATCTTTTGTCCTTTTGATAATTCCCTCGGTTTTATATAAATATCCTTATGCTTTTCAATAAAAGATTGAAGTTGTTTAGATGATTCAATCAGAATGGTATCGGGAAGGTAGTGTTTGACCACTTGATTCTTTTTTAAAATTTGATATAACTGGTATTTATCAATAAACCCTGGATTAAAAATAGGAATACATTTTTCATGAAATCTGGCTAAACAAGTATCATATCGCTCTGATTTTTCATCTTTTCTATATGGAACCCGATTGTAGATGAGATCAGGATAGGGAATTTTCGCTTTTAGCCATTCCTTCTGTGAAGGCAGAAAAACATAGCCTTCTAGCCAGCCGTCATCATATACATCTTCATAGGAAAATACAATGGATAGGGCATTTGCTCTAAGCAATTCATTTTGTATTCGAATAAAAAGCTGCCAGTTTCCTACTAATGATTTATTTCTTGAAGAAGTCATAATGCCAATTAAAGGACCAATATGTTGGTCCTTTAACGATAACTGAAAAGGGATTTCCTGATTTGTACTTGTTTTAGATTCAGGTATAAGCTCTTTATGGGAGCCACCAAATGTATAAACTTGGTCATTATCATGAAACCATTTTTTGGTCTCTCGACAATAGAAAATATTCATTTGAATATTTCCCCTGGTGAATAAATCGACTTTTCAGTGAGGAAAATGGCAAATGCAATGGAAAGTTTTCTTGTTAAAAGGTCAAATTCTTTTAATTGTGGGTGGGTAAAAATAGACCGACCGGGTTTTGAATTCGCTTCAAATAGCCAAACATTCCCTTCCTTATCAATGCCTAAATCAAATCCAATTTCCCCGATGATTCCTTCTAGATTTTTTTCGAGCGATTGGCTTAGCTTTAGGGCAGCCTCTCTAAGTTTAGGAATATAGAGCTTTTTTTCTTCTTGATTAAAGATTTCATCCAATGATTTTATGAGTCCGCCCTTTTTAACATGGGTAGTGGCACTACCAATACCAGCAATCTTTGCGGCCATAGCTGTAATTTGCCAGTTCCCATTTGCGTCCTTATTAGAGTGAATACGAAAATCAATGGGGCGGTTTTCATATCTAAGTAATGGAATACCTTGTTGAACAATCATTTTTTCTAGAGAACGTCTACGGAAAATAGTATTCATTAAACTCTCTAATGTTGAGAATTTTCTTAGCTTTTTCTCTCCATCTTCATCATAATATCGACAATAATAATAATTTTCGACCTTGTCGAAAAGGAGTTGATGTACTCCTAGCCCGAGACTACCGTTAATAGGCTTAATATAAACATGGCCATATTGGGATAGCATTTGTTCTATGGCAGAAAAAGAGGTAAAGGGTTCTGTTTCTGGAAGATACTGCGAAACAGAGATGTCATTGTAAAGCCTTTCGTAAATATCCAATTTATTAAAAAACCCAGGATTATACCAAGGTATTAAGTACTCTGATTGCATCCGTTCCTTCACTAAACGTTGTTCTTTTCTGTTTTCACTTAATCGATTTGGAAGTCTATCATAAACAACATTTGGAAATGGAACTATATGCTTCTCCCATCCGTTTGCATGATAAAAATAACCCTCAATTAATCCTTCTTCCCAATTAATATGTTGTTCTCCAAATACAAAGGTAATAGCCCCAACTGATTTTTCGACTGATAGTAATTTTGAAAAAAATAAGGAGCGATCACCTATGGGTCTTAATGGAAATGGAGTAAATCCAGAGGTGAAGATTCCTACAATGGGTCCGATAAAGAGTGTGTCATTTTCGTAGAAAAGGTGTAGTGGAATCATCATATCTGGAAAATGTAATTCGTCTTTTAAATCCTCACTTATGACAATGATATCTTGGTTTTGAGGATGCGATTTTATCTTCGCTTCACAGGAATAACTTCCAAAAGCAATACGTTCGACATTGTTCCATTTTGATTTAAGCTCAGCAGGGTAATAAACGGTTTTGACCAATTGTGAACTGAATTTAATTGGATAACGTTTTCGCATCGTATCTCTTCCTCTCTTTATTTTCAGAGTTCGTTAACGTTTTTCCATACAGAAGGGGAGCATAGTAAAGTTCATCGTTCTTACCGGGAGAAGTTTCTTGGATAACTTTTCTACCTGGTTTTGAATTGATATCCAGAATCCAAATGCCTCCATTTTTAGCAATCCCGATATCGATGCCTAATTCAAATAAAGGCATAAATGTATTTTCCAAAATGGATGGAAGTTTAAATAGGATATCGTTTAACTCATTATCAATATATTCGAATGAAGTTGAAAATAATTGTTTAATCCACGGTTCGTATTCCCTTATATATCCTCCCGCACTTATGTTTGACAGGATTCCATCTTTGTGACCGACTCTAATACCTCGCCCACGTTCCGTCCATTCCCCATTTTCTTGCTTTTGTAAAAGGGCTCTTACATCAAAGGGTTCTCCTAGTTTATTAGTAAGTTCAAGATAGGGCTGCATAAAATAATCCATTTTAGAGAGAAGGGTATCCATCCAGGATAAAAATATAGTAGATTGTGTAAATTCTCGATAAATATGTTTACGGCGATTGAAGGTTTTAACAGAAATCAATTTTTGTGGGCCAGCTTCAATTAAAAATATTCCGTTTCCCTGTGAACCTGCAATGGGTTTAAGAACGATTTTCTCTACTGTTTGTAGTTCCTTTATAACATCCGTTGGAAGTTTAATTGGTTTGGAAGGGGGGAGATACGGACTAAGGGAAGATTGATTTAGCACATGATATAATTCTAGTTTATTAGGTAAGCCGTATCCTAGAAAATAGATATCCTCTCTGCTTTTTAACCAAGAAACAATGGGAATACACTTTTGTGATAGAGAATCTCGGCTGTAAAAACAACGGTCATAAAGTATTTTGGGGATTGGAAATACGGAATGTTCCCACTTATTATTTTCGGAATTAAACATCTGTCCGGTAACTTCTTGCGATATAGGATCAATGTCAATCGGAAAAAACCGACAACAAGTCATTCCTACATGTGAAGCCCTTTTTGCGATTTCAGTAAAATAATGAATTTCAGTATCCTTCGTTGTCAGGATTCCAAATGTATTCAATTATGTTTCCTCCTTTATGGAGCTATACCCATGAAGTTTTTGAGTGGCGTGTTCAAGTCCAAGATATAGGCAATAAGATACTATGGCTTTCGCCGAAGGTCTAATTTTTATTTCTTGTTCTTCAAAGTTCTTTGAGGGTTTAGAGTTTATTTCAATTAACCAAGGATGACCTTCCTTATCGATTCCAATGTCTATTCCCAGTTCACCAGTCAATCCCTCGGAGTTTTGGCCCATTATAGAAGCAAACTCTACTGCTAATTCCTTCATGAGTACCATTTGTTGCTTGGCTGTTTTCCGGTCAAAAAATAGACTTAGAGCTTTTAATGGTTTCATTGTTTCTCCTCCACGAGCGATGTTGGAAACAAATTGTTTATCCGCAGAAAGACGGGCTACGGAAGAAGTGACATTCCAAATATCTTGGTTGTTTTTATGACAAAGCACTCGAAAATCAATAAAGCGATTTTGGTGTTGAATAAAGGGTATGCCTTGTTGGATTAAATATGAGCTCTTTTTTATAAAAGGAAGGAGGGTAACATGTAGCTCATCTAAGTTGGTTATGTGAAGACTATTTTGTTTTTCTTTAAAATAACTAAATTGAATGGAATAGGAGGAGAAACCTTCTTTTTCTAATCGGATTATATTTCTTCCTTGACTCCCATGAATTGGTTTTATAAATAAAGTATCATGTTGATCGAGCATATCTTCTAAATTTTTCTTCGAATATAACTTCGTTGAAGGAATAAAGGCACGTAAATGTTCTTCTGTAAATAAAACATCGTATACCTCCCACTTTGATAAAAAACGGTCATTGAACATAGGAATGAAATCTGATTGTATTTGATCTCGAAACTGGTGGAAAGAGGTACTATGCTCAATCCTTCGTGAGTGGATTCGGTTATAAATGACATCGGGTATGGGAAGACGAGCTTTATTCCATTTCCCATCTTGGTTATAAAAGCCGGTAATGAAGCCTTCATTCATACTTTGAAGGGAGAAAACATAGAAAAAACCACCTAGATGATTAGTCACATAATCTAATTCCTCGCTAAAGGAATGAACAGATCGAAAGTTTGGGTTTTCCAGATCATCCTCATTTACTTCCGTTAATAAACCAATGAGTGGCGCTAGACGAAGAGTATGGGCAGAATTTATAAATTGAGCAAAGAAAGTGTAAGTTTGAATGGGTAAGTAGCTTTCCTCTAATAAACGTTCGGATATTAAAATCAGATCTTCATTACTCTCATTTTCACAGACTTCAAGAGTCATATAATGCTTCCCAATACAAACTTTAATCATGCTATTTAATTTTAGTTTCCATTTTTTTATCAATGGTCTTGAAATAAATAGCGACATTTCATTTGTAGTGTGAATCTGATGGGGAACAACCCTAATTGGGATAAAATTATTCACAAGTACCAATCCTCATTTGCTCGTCATGAAATGTAGAATTATAATAATAGTTGGGCTTAAATGGATATAGTATCGTATGTACAAAAGCCTAGATTGGTGATTTTTTTAGGAAGGTAGATGTAGATTGGAAGTATTTATAACATTTTTAGTTATGGTAATTATTGGGGCATTAATAGGAGGGTTTACCAACCACTTAGCCATTAAAATGCTTTTTAGACCATATCGTGCGATTTATATTGGAAAGTGGCGTGTCCCTTTTACTCCAGGACTTATTCCAAAAAGACGAGATGAGTTGGCTAGACAATTAGGAAATATGGTGGTTGGCCATTTATTAACTCCGGAAGGGATACAAAAAAAGTTAAGTGAAACAGAATTTCAATCTGATGTAACGGCGCTTGCCAAAACTGAAATATCTAAGTTCTTGGCATCGGAAAAGACGGTAGAAGAGTGGTTAGAGCAATTACAATTTAAAGATGGAACGACCAAAGTCAAAAGACAAATCGATCTGTTTATCGAAAAAACATTTGAGCGGATTTCGATGAAATATCGGGAAAAACCGATAAAAGATGTTATTCCTAATGAAGTTCAAGAAAAAATCACCTTGAAGATTCCGATTGTTTCTCAATATATCCTTGATAAAGGAATAGAATATTTTTCAAGTATAGAAGGGAAAGCGCGTATTCAACGAATGTTCGATGATTTCCTTAAGGAACGAGGCATGCTTGGAAATATGCTGCAAATGTTTTTAGGAAATGTAAGCCTAGCAGATAAAATACAACCAGAGCTGATAAAGTTTTTAAGTAATGAGGGGACTAGTGATCTTCTTGAAACTCTTTTACATAAGGAATGGGAAAAGTTTTCCCAGTGGGAATTCGGAAAAGTAGAAGATTGGCTTGAAAAAGATAAATTATTAAATACAATTAAACAATATTCACATCAAGTCATTCAAGTAGAAGAAATCATGAAAAAACCTGTTGCTGCACTCGTTGCTGATTATAAAGAAATCATTGTGGAAAAGTTTGTTCCGAACATGGTTGAAAGACTAACTCATTGGTTAATCGAACGTATTGGCATAGTTTTAGAAAAACTTCATTTAGCCCAAATTGTTACTAATCAAGTAGAGACATTCCCTGTACAAAGATTAGAAGAAATGGTTCTTTCGATTACAAGCAGTGAATTGAAAATGATTACCTACTTAGGTGCCTTACTAGGAGGTATCATCGGCTTGTTCCAAGGTCTAATCGCCATTCTATTTTAAAGTATAGGTAACTTTTGGCTTTTTATCGCATAGTTTGTTATAGTGATTGAATAGTGCCTATAGATAAGGAGTGTTAAATAAAATGGCAAATTTATATGATGCAGCCTACGAAATGGAAAAGGCTATTCGCGGCAGTGCTGAATATGCACAATTACTTCAAAGCTATAAGGAAGTGAATAGTGACCCTGCAGCTAAAAATATGTTCGACAACTTCCGCAAGATCCAAATGAACCTACAGCAAAAGCAAATGATGGGTCAGGAAATCACTCAAGCTGAAGTAGAGCAAGCGCAAAAATCAGTAGCACTGGTCCAACAAAATCCTAAAATTGCGAAGCTTATGGAAGCTGAACAAAGAATGAGTATGATTATTGCCGAATTAAATCGTATTATTATGAAACCGTTAGAAGATCTTTATGGACCTCCAATGCAATAAATGGTTTTGAAAAGCTGGCAGATGCCAGCTTTTTTTGTGTTTACAAACAATACCCTTGTTCTAATTTTTCTTATTTTTTCATAAATGTGATATAAGGAAAATTCTTTTTAAAGAAAAGAAACCTTATCAACAAGAACAGGGGGCAAAAGTATATGATATTCCGCTTATTGGCTTTAAATATTGATGGAACTCTTTTACAGTCCAATAGTCGCTTACACCGTTCGGCAAAGGAAGCCATTCAATATGTACAGCAAAAAGGTGTAGAGGTCACACTCGTTACATCTAGAAGCTTCCCTTCTGCTAAAAAACTTGCCAATTCCTTAAAAATAAATAATCCCATTGTTACAAGTAGAGGAGCCTACATCTCAAGTACAGATGAGAAACCTATTTTTGTGAAAAGACTAGAAGAGGATATTGCATTCGAGATTTCTCGTTTATTAGAAGGATTTGAGTGCCAGTTTCGTTTAGTAAATGAACAATTTTCATTAAGTAATCGTTCCAAGTTATCAAATAATCTTATGGCAAAAACAATCTTTTCGGCAGCAGAGCCTGCTTTTTATTCTCACCAGTTTGTAGATTCTGTCAGTGAAGCATTAACACAAAATCCAATGACTCCATCAAAATTTGAAGTGTTTTTTGAAGATGAGGAGGATTTGGATGATGTGATGAAAGCACTGAAAGGGATGTTTGTTGAAGTTGATACTGTTAAAATCAATAAGCTTAGATTAGATATTGTCCCGGAAGGTATTTCTAAATTAAATGGATTATTATATTTGGGTGAACGTCTTGGAATCTCTAGCAGGGAAATGGTTTATATAGGGGATTCCGAAGATGATATCCCATTAATTGATGCTGTTGGTCTTGGAGTAGCGATGGGTAACTCCTCCTTTGAGGTAAAAAAAGCTGCGGATTGGGTAACTCGTTCCAACAACGAACAAGGCGTTGCCTATATGGTAAAAGAACACTTTAGAAAACAGCAGCCAATTGAGTTTTTACGCAAAATGAATATTATTAAGAACTAAAGAAGAGAGACTAAATTCGGTGTATGGCCCGGATTTAGTCTTTTTTTGTTTTGGTCTTAAATATCTGAATGTTGATTGAAGGCTCCTACAGTGGCTATCAACTAGTAAGTCTTACCGATTTCTTCTTGTTGACCTTCTACAGGTCGATTAGATACACTAGAGAAAGCTTATTTTGAAAAGGTGATTGTATTGCGTATACTCATAACTGGAATAGAGGATGAACGGTTTCATCGTCCATTACAATTAATTGCAAACTTGTTTTTTGAAGAGTCAAATCTTACTTACGATATGAAAACGGATTATGATATAAAGATTAATTTGGACATTCACATTGAAGAGACCGTATTGGCAAAGGCCACATTATGTGACTCTGTTGGGCAAGTTTACACGAAAAAACTTGAGAAAGAATTGACCGCAACAGAGGAAAAGGAACGCTGGAAGCAAATGAAGAATACGGTGCTGTCTGTCTACCTAGTAGTTCTTCAAGACTTTACAGGTATTGTGCAAAAATGGGGTTTTTTAACAGGGATTCGTCCCACGAAGTTGCTGCATAAAAAGGTTCAAGAAGGTATTCCTACCGATATAGCGCATCAAGAATTAAAGGAACAATACTTAATTTCAAATGAAAAAATTCAGTTAATGCAAAACATTGTGGATAGACAATTAGCCGTATTACCGGATCTATATCAATTACAAAATGAGGTTAGCATTTATATAGGAATTCCGTTCTGTCCTACTAAATGTGCTTATTGTACATTCCCGGCATATGCGATTAATGGACGCCAAGGTTCAGTGGATTCTTTTTTAGGTGGCCTCCATTACGAAATGAGAAAGACAGGTAAATGGTTAAAAGAAAAAGGAATAAGAATTACAACGGTCTATTATGGCGGTGGGACACCTACAAGTATTACAGCTGAAGAAATGGATATGCTTTATGAGGAAATGTATCAATCCTTTCCAGACGTCGAGAATATTCGTGAAATAACAGTTGAAGCAGGCAGACCTGATACCATTACTCCTGAAAAATTAAACGTTCTAAAAAAGTGGAATATTGACCGAATCAGTGTTAATCCACAATCCTATATCCAGGAAACGTTAAAGGCTATTGGTCGTCATCATACAGTAGAAGAAACAGTGGAAAAATTCCATCTTGCGAGAAAGATGGATATGAATAATATCAATATGGACTTAATTATTGGACTTCCCGGTGAGGGGCTCCCAGAGTTTAGTCATACATTAAATGAAACAGAAAAATTAATGCCTGAGTCATTAACCGTTCATACTTTATCCTTTAAACGGGCGTCTGAAATGACACAAAATAAACAAAAGTATCAAGTAGCAAATCGAGAAGAAGTAGAACAGATGATGGAATTAGCTGAAAAATGGACAGAAGAACATGGATACCATCCGTACTATTTATACCGTCAAAAAAACATTCTAGGTAACTTAGAAAATGTGGGATATTCTCTTCCAACTCAGGAAAGTTTATACAATATTATCATAATGGAAGAAGTGCAAACGATTATTGGCCTTGGCTGTGGTGCAGCAAGTAAATTTATTCATCCACAAACAGGGAAGATTATACAGTTCTCTAATCCAAAGGATCCGAAAACATACAATGATAGCTTTGAAGAATATACACAAAAGAAACTAGACATATTAGAAGATCTTTTTGCTTCTGATAACGTTAAGTAAATGGCTATGCTAAAAATCATGGTTGATCTAGTACAGGATCACCAAAGTAGTAGTGTTTAGCGGACACACGTTCCGTTATATGACGAAAATGATTGTTTTTAGAGGATTATCGGACTATGGTTCCGCTATCTCACTAAAAGTATGCCATTTGCTAATGAAATATAGTCAATAGCGGAACCTGAGTCCTTTAGATTAGAAAAAAACGTCTATTTTAGGGAAATAACGGAATGTAAGTCCTATAAATAATTAAACATCATCAACACCAATCTTAAACATAGCAAAGTAAATAAAAAAACAGGAGGATGATTCCAGAAGAATCATCCTCCCTTTATTTAAACAGTAGCCTTTTTCTCTTCTTTGACTTTTTTGAAATATTTGCCAAGGTATGGGTAAACAAAACGATCAAGTCCATATTTTCCTGCATTGTATCCAGCTACCATAATTAAGATTCCCATTATAATATCAGTTGGATTGTGGGACACCGTACCAGAAAGTAGGAAGGCAAAGTTCATTACTACTCCGAAAAAGGCGGCGGCAGTTGTTAAGCATCCCAGTATAAGACCTAAACCAACTAAAAATTCACCCCAAGGAACTAAAACGTTAAATAAGTCTGCATTCGGAAGAGCAAAGCTATCTAGGAATGATGCCCACCAGCCATATACTACTCCATCTGGTCCTTTAACAGGATTAGCAACTGCCCCTTTTAAAAATCCACTGGCATCAAAACCATCGGTTATTTTGTGAAAACCAGCTGTCATCCACTTATAACCTAAAAATATTCTTAAAGCCGTCAATAATACTGCTGAAACTGTGTTTTCTCTTAGCCATTTTACTAACATATTAATCGCTTCCCCTCAAAAGATTTTAATTGATTATTACACTATATATATATTAATTTGTTTCTAGAAAATATGGTCACACTATTAAGCTTCACCAATTCGTCAAAACTATTTGACGAAAAATTGAAATAACGTCTCGATTACAAGAACAGCTACGACCAACAGGTATTTTTTACAGGGTTTAAAAATTAAAAATATTACCTATTAAGAATGAAATAGTATGAATGACACATACAATGGAACAAGCATCTAATTCAGAAATTAATTCATAGGTTCTAGGAATATGCTTTTACTAAAAGGGGGATGAAATGAATGATGGATACTGCATTAACAATGACGCAAATGATTAAAAGAGCAGAGAAGTATTTTCCAAAAAAGCAGGTTGTCTCAAGAACACACAGTGGCATACAGCGTTTTACTTATAAAGAAATGGCAGAACGGACTAGAAGATTAGCTGACGCTCTCCAAAAATTAGGGGTTCAAAGAGGTGACAAAATAGGAACATTAGCCTGGAATCATCATCGCCATTTAGAAGCCTATTTCGCTATTCCGTGCAGTGGTGCGGTTCTCCATACCATTAATATTAGGCTCTCAACTATGCATATCTCCTATATTATTAATCACGCAGAAGATCAGGTTCTACTAATTGACTCTGATATCGTTCCTCTAATAGAAAAATGTCAAGAATCTCTTCAAACAGTTAAAGCTTATATTATTATGACTGATGAAGATGAACTTCCAGATACAACACTTTCACCGGTCTATCACTATGAACAATTACTTGCTCAAGCAGATCCAACATATGAATATCCAGATGATATTGAAGAAAACGAACCAGCTGGAATGTGTTATACCTCAGCCACAACGGGAAATCCAAAAGGAGTGATTTATTCTCATCGTGGAATCTATTTACATAGTATGGCTCTTGGAATGGCTGACAGTGCAGCGGTTAGTGAGAAGGATATTGCTCTTCCGGTTGTGCCGATGTTCCATGTAAATGCTTGGGGTTTACCATTTGCAGCTGTTTGGTTTGGTACAAACTTAGTTTTACCTGGTCCATACTTTACACCAAAGTTAATTGCAGAGCTTATACAAGAAGAAAAAGTGACGATTACAGCAGGAGTTCCGACAATATGGCTAGGATTACTAAAAGAACTTGATGAAGGTTGTTATGACATGAGTAGCCTTAGGTCTATTCTTTGTGGAGGTTCTGCAGCACCTCGGGGGATGATTCAGGCGTTCGAGCAAAAGCATAAAATACCTTTTATGCATGCCTATGGTATGACAGAAACAAGTCCTCTTGTTGTTATCTCAACTCTCAAAAGCTATCAGGAACAGCTGTTGGATGAAGAAAAACTCGATATTAAAGCCATGCAGGGCATTTTAGTTCCAGGACTTGAAATGAAGGTGCTAGGTAAGGATGGAGAGGTGGCATGGGATGGAAAGGAAATGGGAGAGCTAACGCTCCGAGGACCATGGATTGCCTCAGAATACTATAAGGATGAAAGAAGTAGTGAAGCATTTAGAGATGGTTGGCTTTATACGGGAGATGTTGTAACAGTCAATGAAGAAGGTTTTGTTAAAATAGTGGATCGTACAAAGGATTTAATTAAAAGTGGCGGAGAGTGGATTTCCTCCGTTGATTTAGAAAATGCATTAATGGCACATGAAGCCGTTTTTGAAGCAGCGGTGGTAGCCATTCCACATGAACAATGGCAGGAACGCCCTATTGCTTGTGTAGTTTTGAAAGATACTTATATAGGAAAAACAACAAAGGAAGAACTGCTGAACTTTTTAGCTCCGAAATTTGCTAAGTGGTGGCTTCCAGATGAAATTCTATTTTTAAAGGATATTCCGAAAACTTCAGTTGGAAAGTTCTTGAAACGTGCCTTAAGAGATGTGGTACGTGAAGAACTAAATCAAAAAAATTAAACGACTAATTTCAAACATTTCATTACAATTTAGGGATAAGCACCTATTTTAAATTAATTTCATATACAATGAATTTAAAAGAGAAGGACTTACATCTTTCTCTTTTAAATTTTTAAAGATATGTGAAAAACTTAACAACTTTTTATATAAAGAACGATTATAGTAAAAGCAGGTGAATAAATATGACAAAAAAAACAGTTGTTATAATCGGTGGAGGAATTACTGGGCTAGCGACAGCCTATTATTTGCGTAAAGAAGTAAAAGAGCAGAACCTCCCAATAGATGTGAAATTGATCGAAGCAAGTAATAAGCTTGGAGGGGTTATTCAAACCTACAAAAAAGACGGTTTTATCATTGAAAAAGGACCAGATTCCATTTTAGCACGTAAAAAAAGTGCCCTTAAGTTAATAGAAGATCTAGGGTTAAAGGATAAAGTGGTGTCAAATACAGCAGGAAAGTCTTATATTCTTGTAAAAGGAAAGCTTCATACGATGCCAGAAGGTTCCTTTATGGGAATACCGACTAAAGTGAAACCATTTGCGTTTTCTGGTCTTTTTTCACCAATGGGTAAACTAAGAGCAGCTGGGGATTTTATTCTGCCAAAAGGGAAGGTACAGGGTGACCAGTCTCTTGGTGCATTTTTTAGAAGAAGATTGGGCGATGAGGTAGTAGAAAATTTGATAGAACCGCTATTATCGGGAATTTATGCTGGTGATATTGATCAGCTCAGCCTTATGTCTTTATTCCCGAACTTTTATCACATCGAACAAAAACATCGAAGTCTTGTAATTGGATTAAATAGAACGATGCCGTCTGCTCCTAAAAAAACAAATAAACAACCATCTAAAAAAGGAATGTTTATTTCATTAACCACTGGTCTGGAAGATATCATTATTGAATTAGAAAAAAGATTGGGAGAAAGTGTTACGAAAGGTGTAGCAGTTGAAAGGATTAATCAAAAAGAAAACGGCTATTCGTTGAAGCTATCCAATGAGCAAATCGTCGAAGCTGACAGTGTGGTGTTAGCAACTAATCATTTACAAGCCCAACGGATTTTATCAGACTATTCTTTTATGGATCATTTTAAAAATATGCCAGCAACATCCGTCGCAAATGTGGCGATGGCTTTTCCAAAGTCCGCCATTAAACAAGATATAGAAGGCTCAGGATTTGTGGTTTCGAGAAACAGTGATTTCCGAATTACCGCTTGTACTTGGACCCATAAGAAATGGCCGGGAACTACTCCTGAGGATATGGCATTATTACGCTGTTATTTGGGAAAACCTGGTGATCAAGAAGTAGTCGAATTAACGGATGAAGAGATTATTGATATTGCCTTAAAAGACTTAAATAAAACAATGAATATTACAGGTAAGCCTCTTTTCCATGTTGTCACTAGATGGAAAAAAACAATGCCTCAATATACTGTTGGTCATAAGGAAAGGATACAAGCTGTAAAGGATGGCTTATCCAAAGAATTACCAGGTGTATTTCTAGCTGGTAGCGCCTTTGAAGGTGTGGGTATACCAGACTGTATTGATCAAGGTGAAGCCGCAGTCCAAAAGGTATTAGCGTTTTTAGCTTAACCATTAATGGGTCTCTCTTAAGAAGAGGGTCCTTTTTTGTGCGAGAAGGAAGAAAACATGAATAAATGGAAAATTTATATATTTTTTGAAGATAAAAACGAGTAAAATAGGGTATATTATTGTGGTCATGATTTTGGAAATGGAGGGAAAAGATTGAATTCATTTGTTGTAGGTTTTCATAAAGAAGATAATGTCGATGCCATGCAAATTCAAAAATTGAGTGAAGAAGATTTTGAAAATGCGACAGAAGGTGGTACAAGACACTTATTTGAGCTTGACACTAACGTAGGCTTTTTTGTTTTTTTTGATGCAGAGGACAAAGACGGAAATGTTTCTCATATGATGCTTCAATATGAAGAGGATAATGAGGATCCCACTGCTTGTTATTCTTTTCAGATGAAAGACTTTTATGAATTTATGGCTTTATATTTAAATGACTTAGAATTTAATGAAGAAGCAAATGAAGATGATGAAGAAGAAACTTACGGACCTATTCATCACCTTGCGCATCTTCTATACCATATTGTTGAAGAAGGACAAGCTGTAAAACCTTAAAAGAGAAAGCAGGAACAAAATGTTCCTGCTTTTTTTCTATTTATTATTGAATAAATATTGAACTACTTTTATAGATGCCGTTCGATTGATTTCTTGAACAAAACCAATATATCTTTGATCCATACTTGCAATACCGTGTTGAAGGAGAGCTGGTTCGAAGCCGCGTTCAAGTGCCCCCTGATAGGTCGCTTGAACACAATATTCAGCAGCGAAACCGCAAATCAAAACCATTCCTACATTTAATTCTCTTAGTTTTTCTTCTAGACTTGTTTGCCAAAAAGAATTGGAAAATTGCTTTGATACATAATAATCCGTATCTTCAGCATGGAGCCCCTCTGCTAATTGATATCCGTATGATTCAGGTCCTTCTCCAGCATCCTCATCCTGAATAAAGATAATCGGCTGCTGGGCATCACGAAACACATTGATGGAAAAGTTTACAACCCCTAATATTTCCTCAAGACTTTTTTTACTACTTTCATCCTCAAAAAATTCATTTTGCATATCTACTACTAATAAAGCAGTTTTCAGAACAATCCCACCTTCATAATTGATATAATTAAATATTCACGTAAAGAAGTCAGTATTCCTTTTTTAAAATCTCTATTAGGAAAAAATTGTAATAGTTAGAGGTGTTTCGAATAAAATCATAGAAATTAAATGAGGAGTATGAAATGAAAAACAAAAGAATGGAGATTAATAAATGAGAAAAATATATATACTCTTAACGGTAATTGGTGCGGCCTTACCGTATTCCTTCTTTATTCCTTTTCTTGTTAAAAATGGATTAAATTTAAAATTACTTTTCGACCTTTTATTTGTTAATAACATCTCAACCTTTTTTGCCGTAGATTTTTTGATTTCTTCTATCGTTTTTTGGGTATTTATGTACGTAGAATCTAAAAGATTACATATAAAAGAATGGTGGATTTGTTTATTAGCAAATTTGGTAGTTGGTTTATCGATGGCTTTACCCCTTTTTCTATTTTTTAGAGATAAAAAGGCTAGGAGTGAGCTAGAATAGATATTATTTAGGGATAGGGATTAAGACCTATCCTTCTTTTTTTCGATTTGGAAAATCGTTTGAGTTGTAGTGTTTTTGTTGTGTATTTCTAAAAGTGTGATTTAAATCACTATATTAGTATATATTTTTATATATAATCACTATGCGAATCTTAGAAACAACTTAGGAGTGAATATATTGTTAAACAAGCAAACTATTGAAATCGTAAAATCGACTGTTCCGGTTCTAGAGGAGCATGGTGAAAAAATAACAACTCGTTTTTATCAACTAATGTTTGGAAATCATCCGGAATTATTGAATATCTTTAATCACGCTAACCAAAAACAAGGTAGACAACAAAAGGCTCTTGCTGGAACTGTCTATGCAGCTGCTCAATATATAGATAATCTTGAAGCTATTATTCCAGTAGTAAAACAAATTGCCCACAAGCATAGAAGTTTAGGAATTAAACCTGAGCATTACCCAATTGTAGGTAAGCATTTATTACTTGCGATTAAGGATGTTTTAGGGGATGCAGCAACAGATGAAATTATCGATGCATGGGGTCAGGCTTATAATGTGATAGCGGATGCATTTATTAGTATTGAGGATGAAATGTATGAGGAAGCTAAGAATCAAGTTGGTGGTTGGGATGGTTTCCGTCGTTTCATCGTTGATAAAAAAGTGCAGGAAAGTGCCGTTATTACATCTTTCTATTTAAAACCAGAAGATACAAAAGCAATTGCTAGCTTTATTCCTGGTCAATATATTAGTGTGAAAATGACCATTGAAGGCGAAGAAAACACTCATATCCGTCAATATAGTCTTTCTGATGCACCAAATAAAGAATATTACCGTATCAGTGTTAAAAAAGAACAGAATGACCTTCACCCAGATGGAATGGTTTCAAACTATCTACATGAGCAAATTAATGAGGGAGATGTAGTAGAAATAAGTGCACCAGCTGGTGACTTTATTTTGGATATGAACAAGAAATCTTCACTTGTTTTATTAAGTGGTGGAGTTGGTCTTACTCCAATGGTTAGTATGCTTAATACGGTGGTAGAGCACCAGTCAGAGAGAAAAGTAACCTTCATCCATGCTGCACAAAACGGGAAGGTACATGCACTTCGTGATGAAGTAAATACTTTAAGTAAATATGAAAATGTTTTATCTTATGTTTTCTATGATTCTCCAACAGAAGAAGATCGCCAAAATATGCACTTTGATTTTGAAGGATATATCACTCAAGAATGGTTAGAGGATAATACAGATACTAACTCTGCAGATTACTATTTCTGTGGGCCAGTTCCATTCATGAAGGTTATCTATAATTCATTAATAAAATTAGGTGTTACTGAAGATCGAATTCACTTCGAATTCTTCGGTCCAATGGGGAACTTACAGGAAGAAAAGGAAAAGGAAGAAGTAGGAGTATAAGTTACAAATTAACGCATTAAAGCGGTGGGGGTCAGACCCCCACCGCTTTAATGTGTTAATGTAGTTTTAATATTAAAAATAGTTTGAAAAGAGGTTACGATGTTACAAGTTTCAATTTATAATGAAAAGAGGATGATGAAAATATGAAGGAGGGGTTTATGTTGAACACTAGTTCACCCACAGACACGGTACTATTGAAAGTAGATGGTCGTGTGGCAACAGTGGAAATGAATCGGCCTGATGCATTAAATGCACTGAATAAAGAAATGATTAAAAGCCTAGTTGTAAAACTGAAAGAAATTAACGACTTAGATGATATAGATGTTGTTATCCTTACAGGAAAGGGTAGAGCTTTCTCATCTGGTGGCGACATCAAATCGATGTTAACACTTGACTCTGAGAATGATTTCTTTACGATTATGGATTCTATAAGTGAGTTAATTGTTACGCTCTATAGCATGCCTAAGTTAACTATTAGCGCGATTTCTGGAGCAGCTGCTGGTCTTGGGGTAAGCCTTGCTTTAGCAACCGATTATATTTTAGCTCAGGAAGAAAGTAAATTGGCCATGAATTTTATCGGTATAGGGTTAATCCCAGATGGTGGAGCACATTTCTTTTTAGAAAAACGTCTTGGAGAAATTAAGGCTAAAAACCTGATTTGGGAAGGAAAAGTACATAATGCACAATCGTCCTTAGAGATGGGATTAATTGATGAAATAACGAATGGGGACATCAGCGAGGCTGCAAATACGAAAGTGAGAGAGTGGCTTCAACAACCTGTTCAGGCTATGATTAAAACCAAAAAAATCTTAGCAGATTGTAATAGACCTCAACTTCTAAAAATTCTCGAATTAGAAAAACAAGGACAACGCAAAATGAGAGAAACAAAAGATCATCTCGAAGGAATCCAGGCCTTCGTGGAAAAGCGTAAACCAAGTTTCACAGGGAAGTAAGCAAAACAGGGGTGACTACAATTTATAGTGTAGACACCCCTGTTTTTTATCAATAAATTAATTAAACATGGAATAATAATAGTTTACCAGTTGGAGAAACACAACGATGTGTCTTTTCTAATAAATTTTTTTCTCTTAGCAATTGCTCTCCTTTTGCTTTAGCCTCATTATCATTTGCTGCTTGAAAGGTTTCATCTATAAGTTTTTCCCCGTTTACTTCAAAGGCAGTTAATTTATATGATTGCACAGGTAATCCTCCCTTTGTAAAAATGAATTACTATTATTTTTGCATAATTTCAAAAAATGTGCAAAAAGAAATGAATCTTTCATACATATTGTTCGTATAAAAAATAGAGATAAGGAGGAAAGACCTATGGTTCTAAAAATTGAAAGTGTTACAAAACGATTTGGTCATTTCACAGCTGTTAGTAATCTAACTCTTACTATTCCCGAAGGAGAGATATTTGGATTCTTAGGGGCAAACGGTGCAGGTAAAACCACCACATTTCGAATGATTTTAGGTCTATTAGATTCTAATGAAGGAAAAATTTCTTGGGATGGTCAACCAATCAATTATTCTACTAGCCATCTAATTGGTTACTTACCAGAGGAAAGAGGATTGTATCCAAAGCTTAAGGTGAGCGAACAAGTTGTTTACTTAGCTCGTTTGAGAGGAATGAACAAAAAGGACGCACTAAAGGAATTGGCGCATTGGCTGGACCGTTTTAAAGTACCAGAATATATGAATAAAAAAGTTGAGGAATTGTCAAAAGGGAATCAACAAAAAATACAATTTATCTCTGCTATATTACATAAACCAAAGCTTTTAATCCTAGATGAACCTTTTAGCGGTTTGGATCCCGTGAATGTAGAACTGTTAAAAGAAGCCGTGATTGATCTAAAAAGGAATGGAACGACAATTGTATTCTCAAGCCATCGTATGGAACATGTGGAAGAACTTTGTGAATTTTTATGTATCATGCACAAAGGTAAACCCGTCGTTCATGGAGAACTAAAAGGAATTAAACGTAATTTTGGTAAAAAGAACCTTATCATACATGCTGACTTTCCACTTGATTTCATTAAAAATCAAAGTGGAGTTACGAAATTCAAAACTACGGTTGAAGGTGCTAATATTCAAATAGAAAATGAGGATATGGCTCAGCGTATCTTAAAGGATCTTGTTGGGAAAGGGGTTATCCGTAAATTTGCCCTTGAAGAGTCGTCCCTCAATGATATTTTTATAGAAAAAGTAGGTGCTTCCTATGAATAAATTTTGGATTATTCTCTTTCATACCTATACATCAAAAATTAAAACAAAATCCTTTATTATCACGACAATCATATCGGTCGCTATACTTTTAGGTTTAACCAATATGAATCGAATTTTAGAAAACTTTAATAAAGATTCAGATAAAAAAGTGATTATAATAGATGAGACGGAGCAGTTACAGACTGCTCTCATGGATCAAATAAAGGTAATGGATAAGGAGCTTCAACTCGAAAGTTTTTCTGGAAGTACAGAAGAAGCAGAAAAGTTAATAAAAGATGGTTCATATAATGGTCTGTTAACTCTTTCTTTTAATAAAGAGTCCCTACCTGAAGCCACTTACAAAACAAAAAGTTTAGCAGAAACGGAAATCTCTAGAGAGCTTGAAACGGCCCTACAGCAGATAAAAACAGCTTTAACTGCATCTAAAATCAATTTAACAATGGAACAATTAGCCAAATTAAATGAGCCGGTTCATTTTGAAAAAAAGGCACTTGAAAAAGATGCAAAGACTGAAGAGGAACTTAATCAGGCTAGAGGTTTAGTTTACGTTCTACTATTTATTATTTATTTTTCAGTAATTATGTACGCGAATATGATTGCGATGGAGGTCGCCACAGAAAAATCCTCTAGGGTTATGGAGATTTTAATATCAAGTGTCTCTCCAGTAAAGCAAATGTTTGCAAAAATACTAGGGATTGGATTGCTTAGTTTAACACAGCTCGCAATACAGCTCTCAGTAGGATACATTTCTGTAAAGCGTAATTTAAGTACCATGGATGGTGGCTTTTTTGAGTTTTTTGGATTCAACAGTCTGCCGAATATGACTATTGTATTTGCAGTTGTCTTTTTTGTATTAGGATATTTCTTATATGCTACTCTAGCAGCTTTTCTTGGGTCTCTGGTCAGCCGGATTGAGGATGTTCAACAAATGATTACACCAATGACCCTATTAGTGGTGGCAGGATTTATGCTTGCCGTTTTTGGTTTAGGAAACCCTGAGGCTTCTTATGTAAGGATAACATCCTTTATTCCGTTCTTTACACCCATGATTATGTTCTTGCGTGTGGGAATGCTGAATATTCCTTTTTGGGAAATTTCCTTAAGTATCCTGATTTTGGTAGGTACGATTGTATTTTTAGGAATTTTTGGTGCCAAGGTATATCGAGGCGGAGTATTAATGTACGGAAAATCTAATTCTATTAAGGATATAAAAAAAGCGATTCAATTAGGGAAAAATGAATGATATGTAACCAAAAACGCTGGGAAAAGAAAAATCCTAGCGTTTTTTAAATGTTTTTAAACCTTTTCTCTCTGTTAATTGTTATATATGTGAATTGAAAAAAAGGGGGGATATGGAATGTCAGAATTAGAGTTTTTTGAAACGTATAAATGGGAAGTGTATAAAACATGTTTTTACATGCTACAAGATAAACATGAGGCAGAGGACATGACTCAAAATGTTTTTATACAAATCTTTCATCAAGATTATCATAAGATAGCAAATATAAAATCTTGGATACTCAAAATTACATTAAATATGTGTAGAAATTACTTGAAGAGAAAGAAGAAAGTTATTGTGGTGGAAGATATATTTAAAATGGAGAAGGCTTCCACCAATTTGGAGTCTGAATTTGACAAGAAACATCTTCAGCAAGATATGTTATCACTATTATCAAAGCTTCCTGACCGAGCTAGGGATGTAATCATTCTAAAATACCTACACGATATGAAAAATAGGGAAATCGCTGATTTGTTAGGTATAACGGAAGGAACGGTAAAAGCGAGCTGCCATTATGGATTAAAACTATTACGTGTAAATATATCCAATCGAAGTATGCTTGATATTGTTAAGGAGGGTATTTAAATGAAGAGTGAGCACGAGTTTAGTCAAATGATGAAGAGTAGTGAAGGGATACCAGCTCCAGACTTTGATAAAATTTGGGGGAATATTCAAAAAAGCAAGAAGAAGTCAAAATGGAATTATAAATGGCTCGTTCCTGCAGCTATTATGGTACTAGGGCTTTCTTTTGGATCTTTTGCTAATGCTGGAAAATTAATGGATTTTATCCAATTAAAGATTGGGAATGAGGAAGTAGTAGTGGAGAATCAAAATCCGTTTCAACCTGATAAAGATGCTCCTGAGTCTGTAACAAACCATATGGTCAAATTTGATAATGAGAATGCAGAAGAAATTATGGGCTTTCTTCCTGTACAGCCTGCCTATCTACCAGAAGGTTATCATTATACAAACGAAGAGGGAATCAGTGGAATACCTAATTACGATGATAAAGGGAAGTTATTAAATATTAATAGTTCCGAGCCAAGTTATCATATCTATTATAGTAAAGGTGAGGGTTTAGAAAACCATTTTCAACTAAATTATTATATTAGAGAGATAAAGCCAAATACAAGATTTACCCTTCCGCGAACGAATCCAGAATCCATTGAAATATTGGGGCTGCAAGGCGTAACTCATGATAATGGGGTATTGATTAACAAAGAGTTGTCTAATAATAAAGAGCTAACGATAGAGATTTTCACTGAGGGTAAAATTTCAAAAGAAGAATTAATCAAAATGATGGAAAGTATTCTAAAGCAACTATAAAGTTGTAAATAAACATTCTTTCTGAGACCTAACTTTTTGTTAGGTCTTTTCCTCATGTTTTTATTGATTACTGAAAATTCATAAATTATAATAAGTGAAAGTATTTCGAGCTTAGAAATAGTTGAGGAAGGGGTAGTTGAGATGATAGAACTATTAAAAACATTAACCAATCTTTCTGGTCCATGTGGCTATGAGCATTCTGTTAGTTATTTTTTAAATGAGTATTTGAAGGACAAAGTAGATGAGGTTAAAATTGATCCTATTGGTAATGTCATTGCTAGAAAAAAGGGTGACAAGCCAGGTCCTACAATTCTATTAACTGCCCATATGGATGAGATTGGTTTTATTGTTAAGAAAATTGAATCTAACGGCTTATTACGTTTTGAAAAGCTTGGAGGTCATGATGATCGAATTTTGCTTGCTCAACCCGTAAGAGTAATGGGGGAAAATGGCGACATTCCAGGTGTGATTGGAACGATTTCAGCTCACTATGCAAAGTTTGATGATCCAGGAAAAATTAGAAAACATTCACAGTTATACATAGATATTGGCGCAAGCTCAAGAGAAGAGGTATACGAGTTAGGAGTTGAAATTGGGACTCCTATTACATGGGGAACTGAGTTTCAAGTCTTTGGTCCAAGTCAAAAACAAAAAATCCGTTCAAAAGCATTGGATGATCGAGCTGGTTGTGCGGTGATAGTCCAAGTTTTAGAGGAACTGCAATCGAGTTCATTTGCAGGGGAATTAGTATTTTTATTTGCTGTACAAGAAGAAGTGGGTCTTCGCGGTGCAAAAACAGCCTCTGAACATATTAATGCTGATGCAGCCATTGCTATTGATACAACAGCTGTAAGTGATACTCCCGAAGAAACAATGGACCAAACTTTAGCTCTAGGAAATGGTACAGGCATTAAGGTACTAGATTTTAGTTTAATTGTTCATAAAACAATGAAAAATTTGCTTATCAAACTTGCAAAGGAAAACAAAATCCCTTATCAGCTAGAAGTGTTCCCTGGAATTGGTACAGATGGAGGGGCCGTCAATTATGCGAACAAAGGAATTCCTACAGGAGTATTATCTATTCCTTCTCGATATGCCCATTCTCCAGTAGAAGTAATTGACCTAAGCGACCTAGAGGCAACAAAGGATTTAGTAAAGCAGTTTATTTTGAATCTTCATGAAGGACAAACATTTCCTTTCTAAATAGGAAAAAGCCCATGGGGGAAGTTACCTCCATGGGCTTTATATTAGGCTCTTTTCTGAAAATTTGTTGCTTTTTCTAACTAATAAATGGGCATTTCACAATATACGGTGTTAAACTCATATGAAAATGAAGAAAAGAGCTGAGCACTTATAAAGAGAGCCTGTAAAAATCCGGCTTTAGGGATTTTTACGAAAACCTCCACAATCTATACGAAAATTACTTTATATTATTTAAACAGTTACTTCTTTCGTATGAGAAAATTCTTCTTCGGCGACACTTTTTACACGTTCTGTAAACTGGACAACCACTTTATCATTGGCAAGTTTCAGAATTAAGTTTAAAAACCACTTTAATGGTCGATTAGTAGACGTATATCTAAAAAGAGTTTTAGATTCATTTACCTTCGTTAACTCATAATCTGCTGTAATTTCAAACATTTTAGCAAGATTAAAAGCAATCTTTAATCTTTTCTCATCAGGAGTATCAAGGTAATCAATCGTTTCGACTTCATATTTCTGAGTTTTCTTTCCTTCTCCATATACTTGCAAATAGACACTTCCAATTTTATTAGGAGTTTCCTTTATAAGTTTATTTTCTCTAACCTGCGGCATAATTTTTTGCATATCTTCTAATGTGCCATCGAATAATTTCCAAACGTTTTCAATTGGTGCATTAATTTGTATATCCCTTGTCCATTGCTTCATAAAGACCTCCAACATTCTGCCGTACTGATCTATTTTATCATATTAACACTATATCTAATTAAAAATGTTCATAAATTTTCAATAAATTGTGAAACTTTCCTTGGGATGACTCGTAAATAAGAATATCACGAATAAACACGTAAAGGTGAAGAATAATGGAGCTATTTGGAACTTCAATTGAATCAATTTATTTAACAATCCTTATTATTTCAGGAGCTGTAACCATCCTTTATATCCTATTTGGGGATGTACTGGAAGGAATCGCAGAAGCTACGGGTTTTTTAAACCCTACACTAAGTTTAGCTTTTATAACCTTTGCTTCTGCAACAGGCTATTTATTTGAATTACTTACATCATTTAATCATTATCTCACACTATTCCTGTCCATTATTTTGGCTATTATTCTTGATGTTTTATTGAATGTGTTCGTGTTAATTCCACTATCAACAGCAGAGGAGTCTCTTGCTTATTCAGAGAATTCATTAAGGGGAAGAGTGGGAAAAGTTATTATCCCGATACCCATAGACGGTTTCGGTGAGGTGATTATTCAAAGTAGCAGCGGGACGATTGCAAAATCCGCGAAGTGCTTTGAAAATAAAGGTATTGCTGAAGGACAAAAGGTTTTGGTGATTGATGTTCAAGATGGAGTTCTACTCGTTTTACCTTATGATCAAGTAGAACAATATTTACTTTAAGGAGGATGCTAATGTTTACACCTGTATTTATTGTAGTAGGTTTAGTGGTATTTTTGTTAATTGCTTTTATTGCTGTGTTTATTGCCAAATATCGAACAGCGGGACCCGATGAAGCTTTAATTATCACGGGTAGTTATTTGGGAAGCAAAAATGTCCATGTAGATGAATCTGGTAATAAAATAAAGATTATTCGTGGCGGTGGTGCATTTATTTTTCCAGTGTTCCAGCAATCTGAGCCTCTAAGCTTACTTTCTAGTAAACTAGAAGTTTCAACTCCTGAAGTTTATACGGAGCAAGGTGTACCAGTGATGGCAGATGGTACTGCAATTATTAAAATTGGCGGTTCCATTGAAGAAATTGCTACTGCTGCGGAACAGTTTTTAGGTAAACCCAAAGAAGATCGAGAAAATGAAGCGAGAGAGGTTTTAGAGGGACATCTGCGTTCCATTCTTGGATCGATGACAGTAGAAGAAATTTACAAAAATCGTGATAAGTTCTCTCAAGAAGTTCAAAGGGTAGCTTCACAAGATTTAGCTAAGATGGGGCTTGTCATTGTTTCATTTACTATTAAAGATGTGAGAGATAAAAACGGTTACCTAGAATCATTAGGGAAGCCGCGTATTGCTCAAGTAAAACGAGATGCAGATATTGCTACAGCAGAGGCTGAAAAAGAAACACGTATTAAAAGAGCAGAAGCAGACAAGGATGCTCAAAAGGCTGAACTAGAGCGGGCAACTGAAATTGCTGAAGCTGAAAAAGAAAATCAAATGAAAATTGCCGATTTCCGTCGTGAACAAGATGTAGCGAAAGCACGAGCTGACCAAGCGTACGACCTTGAAACAGCCAGAGCGAAGCAAGAGGTAACAGAGCAGGAAATGCAAATTCGAATTATTGAACGTCAAAAACAAATTGAACTCGAAGAAAAAGAAATCTTACGTCGCGAAAGACAATATGATTCTGAAGTGAAAAAGAAAGCAGATGCAGATCGTTATGCAGTTGAACAGGCAGCAGCTGCAGATAAGGCTAAACAATTAGCGGAAGCGGATGCAAATCAATATCGTATCGAGTCACTAGCGAAAGCGGAGGCAGAAAAGGTTAGGATGGATGGTTTGGCTAAAGCAGAAGCAGAAAAGGCCAAAGGGGAAACAGAAGCTGAAATTATCCGATTAAAAGGTCTCGCAGAAGCTGAAGCAAAACAAAAAATTGCGGAAGCCTTTGAGAAATACGGTCAGGCTGCAATTCTTGAGATGATTGTGAAAATGCTTCCTGAATATGCGAAACAAGTGGCAGCTCCTTTATCTAATATTGATAAAATCACAGTTGTGGATACTGGGGGAGGAAATGGTGAAAACAGTGGTGCTAACAAAATCACTGGCTATGCCACAAATTTAATGTCTTCCCTGCAGGAATCTCTAAAAGCATCTTCAGGAATTGATGTAAAAGAACTATTAGAAAACTTCTCAGGAAAAGGAAATGTTCGTCAAAGCATTGAACAACTGTCCGCAGAAGTATCAAAAGCAAACACAACACAAAACAACAGCCAAAACGAAGAAATGAAATAAATCCTTTAACACAGTAACGCGCCGGGGGTCAGACCCCCGGCGCGTTACTGTGTTAAAGAGGGTTCGAACTGAAATAAGAACGTGCATTCGCTTTTTGTGGATGGTAAAATAGTATACAGATAGATAACTTGAAAGGAAGAGTCTATGAAAAAGATAAAGTTTCTCCATACGGCTGACCTTCATTTAGATAGCCCAATGGTAGGTTTAAGTCACCTACCTGAAAAAATATATAAACGATTATTAAATAGTACTTTTGTGGCACTTAAACAATTGGTTGATGCAGCAATAGACAACAAGGTTGATTTTGTCATTATAGCAGGTGATATTTATGATGGGGAGGACCGAAGTATCCGTGCACAGGTTCTATTCAGCAAGGAAATGGAAAGGTTAAACTCCTTTGGAATTCCTGTTTTCCTCATTCATGGCAATCATGATCACCTTGGTGGAACTTGGGCTCAAATCCCATTACCTTTCAATGTCACTTTGTTTGGACCAGAGGTTGAAATGCACTCCTTTGTTAAGGGTGATACAAAAGTTCATTTGTATGGATTTAGTTATCCCCGCAGACAAGTAATGGATAAAAAAATTGATGACTATCAAAAAATACAAGGTGCCGATTTTCATATTGGTATACTCCATGGAAATGATGGAGGCAACAGTACTCATGGAAATTATGCCCCTTTTTCTGTAACAGATCTATTGGAAAAAGGCTTTGATTATTGGGCATTAGGACATATACATAAGCAAAGAATTATAAGTGAATTTCCTCCGATCCTTTATCCTGGGAACATTCAAGGTAGGCATCATAAAGAAGCTGGGCCTAAAGGGTGCTACGAAGTAACTTTAAGTGAAACTGATGTCCAATTAAACTGGATCGATACTGCTGATATAGAATGGGATACCTTAGAAATAGATGTTAGTCAAAGTCATGACTTTCACGATATTCTCCGCCTATGTTTAGATACGATCAATCAGTTTAGGGTAATACAATTAAATGGAAAAATAATAAAATTGATTTTGAATAACCTTCAGCCAATTGAAGGAAAAGAGAGTTTAATTAATGGTGACTTATTAGACATTCTTCAAGAAAATGAACATAATGAAGAGAATTTTATTTGGGTCTCTTCTATTGAAACCAATGAGCTAAAAACCTACGACAAAGAGGCTTTAAAAGGAGAAGATGGTTTTTTCAAGGAACTGTTTGAAACAATCGAAACTTTTACTGACATAGACAGTGCTTTAGAGCCCTTATACCAACATCATTTAGCACGCAAATATATTAGTAGACTAAATGAAGGGGAACAAGAAAATATCCTACTTGAAGCAGAGAAGCTAGTAATCCAATATCTTTTTGATAAATAACAAAGGGGAGGTGGAAAAATGAAGATACTAGAAATCAATATTTACGGCTATGGAAAAATGGAAAATGTTAAAATGAATCATTTAGCAGATTTCCAAGTTTTTTATGGTCCAAATGAAGCTGGAAAATCTACAATCATGTCCTTTATTCATAGCATCTTATTTGGTTTCCCTACAAAACAGCAGAACGACCTTAGATACGAACCGAAAAGTCACACGAAGTATGGGGGAGAGCTAATCATACTCCATCCTACTTCAGGAAAAGTAGTGATAGAAAGAGTAAAAGGAAAAGCTACAGGGGATGTAATCGTAAAGTTTGAGGATGGAACAATTGGTGGCGAAGAACAATTAGCTCTACTAATGAAAAGTATCGATAAGATCATGTATCAAAATATATACTCCTTTAACCTTAATGGTTTGCAAAACATTCACCAAGTTAAAGGGGAAGATTTAGGCAAATTTTTATTCTCAGCAGGTGCAGTTGGTACAGATAAACTTGTAAAAGTGGAAAATGAACTGAAAAAGGAATTGGAAACACGTTTTAAACCTGGGGGTAAAAAACCAATCTTAAATGAACAACTAAAAGAATTGCAGGATTTGTACGGAAAAGTAAGGGAAGCTCAAATGAAAAATGAAGAATACTCTTTACTTATAGATGAAAAAATGAATTTAGAACAGTCTATTCATCATAAAGAATCTAAGAAAAGAGGTCTTCAAACGGAAATTAATCGCATAGAGGAATGGAAAAAACTTTTTCCTTACGTCCAGGAGTGGCGTGAGCTAAGCTCTGAGCTAGAAAAAACAAATGCGCCTTCCTTTCCATTAGATGGAATAAAACGTTTAGATGCATTGATACAAATGATGAAGCCTTTAGAAGCGCAATTATCGGCTTTGCAAGATAAAAAAAATCGGTTAAAAGAACAATTATCATCTTTAGATGTAAATCAGACACTCCTCAAGCATGAGGCAGAAATCGAGAATGTTACTTCACAGATTTCTATTTATGATCAGCTAGTTAATGAGTCTTCCAAAATAGAACATCAGCTAAATAGTATTTCTGAAAGACTTAATGAACTTAGGAAGCAGCTTCATTTCCCTTTGGACGAAAATCAACTGTTAGACTTGGACACTAGTATATTCATGAAAGAAAAAGTAAGACAAGCACATGCACAGTTTTTTCGACTCATGGACCAAAAAAAGATGCTAGATCATCATTTTAATGAAGAGAAAGATGCTCTGGACTTGGTTGAAAAAGAAATGAAGGCTCTAACTGAACAAACTTTGCCAGAGTTTCAAAGAGAAAAACTAGGAAAACAGTTAAAACAAAGTACCTTAAGGGAACAGCTCCAAAAAGATTTAAGAGAAGTTCAAAATGATATACTCTATCATCAAACAACTAAACGAACAGAAGGAATTCATTCTGATAAACAGAAAGGTACCACCTATTTTCTTGTTCTATTTTTCCTGGTTTTAGGGGGATGGGGTGGATTAAAACATCAATGGTTCCTGCTTGCTATTACTGGAATTGGTTTAGTCATTCTCTTATTCATGACTTTAAAGAAAGGTACGAATATATCCTCTGTAAAGGATGAACTAATAGTTGTGCTCCGAGAAAAAGAAAAAACATTACTTACAGATATATCTGCCTATGACGATACGGAGCCGGAGTTCATACAGTCTAAGATACAAATAGATGATAGAATACGTGAACAATTACAAACAGCGAAAATAAGATATTCACAACAACAGCATAGATATGAAAAAGTAATCGATGCATTTGAAGAATGGGAGACAGAATCAAGACAATTAGAAGAATCGATGAATCAATTATATGGAGCCTTATTACTACCAAAACAAGTCCCATTTGAAAGAGTGGACGATAGCTTTCAAATCATTACCGATATGAAGGAAATAACACTAGAAAAGAAAAAACTATTGGGACGTAAAAAAGAACTAAATGTAAGGTTAAATGAAATTCAAACAGATATCATGAAATTGGTCGAACGATTTTTACCTGAAACTAAAGCAAACCTAGTTGAATTGGTCTTCCGATTAAAAGAAATTTTAAAGGAAGAGAAGGAAAGAAATGTTCAATTTCAAGGACTACAACAAAAATTAGAAGAACTTCAGGCAGATATTATCACCGTTGAAAAAGAACATGAATACTTGCTTAAAGAACAAACAGAATTATTTGATGAAGTAGGGGCGACTTGCCAAGAGGATTTTCGAAGCAATTATGAGGAAGCTTTGAAACGAAAAAATTTAATAGACCAGAAGATATCTTTAGAAAAGCAATTACAAATGGCAGGATATATGATAAACGACTTTATCCCATATAATCATATCCATCAATTAAATGAGTTATTAGTCCAGGAATCAGAACAGTATCAACAATTAGGAATTGAAGTATCAAATGATTTAAATCATTTGGCTGATATTAAATATCAAATTGCTATCCTTGAGGAAGGCGGTACTTATTCTGAGTTGCTTCATCGTTTCAAGCAAAAGAAATATGAATTGGAGGAACAGGCGAAGATTTGGGGTACCTTTGCTACAGCAAAGCATATTCTGACCTGTACAATAGATCGTTATAAAAATGAAAAACTACCATTATTACTAAAAAAAGCGGAAGAGTATTTTTCCTATTTAACAATGGGTGAATATGTACGGATTCATTCAAAAAAAGAAGGAAATGGTTTTTTAATTGAACGGATGGACCATACTTTTTTTGAAGCAAATGAATTAAGTCAGGCAACAATGGAGCAGGTTTATGTTTCTATTCGTTTAGCATTAGCAACAACCCTTTTTGAAAAAGTGAACTTTCCTATTCTCATCGATGATAGTTTTGTAAACTTTGATGAGAAACGTACAGAAAGAGTTCTTAAGTTATTAAGTGAAATAGAAGGGCATCAGATTCTATTTTTTACATGCCATTCACACTTATTAAGATATTTTAGAGAGGCACAAGTCTATCAAATGAATTCAGGTAAAGAGTTACTTCAGCAACATTTATAATGGGGTAAAAAGGAAATGGATATAGGACTACTTTTCCTATAAATCTGTAATATAATTAGATGAGATGAGAGGAGTGTTCGGAAAGATGGAAAAAGGTATACTGCATTTTGAGGTTGGAGAACAGATGGATCTCTTTTTATTAGTGAAAAGTTCTGTAAAGGGAATAGCAAGTAATGGGAAGCCTTTCTTAACACTAATATTACAAGATCAAAGCGGTGAAATGGAAGCAAAGCTTTGGGATGCTTCTGAGGAAGATATAAAAGCGTATGGTCCAGAGAGTATTGTAAGAATTAACGGTGAAATTCAAAGCTATCGTGGAAGAAACCAATTGAAAATTAGACATATTCGCCCAAGTACTCCTATGGATGCTGTAAATCTTTCAGACTTTCTAGAAGTTGCTCCACTTTCTAAGGATGAGATGACGGGTAGATTAACGCAATATATTTTTGATATGAAGAACCCTAATATCCAAAGAATCACACGCTATCTTATCAAAAAACATCAGCAAGCCTTTCTTGAGTATCCAGCAGCAACCAAAAATCACCATGAGTTTGTGTCTGGTTTAGCCTATCACGTGGTAAGTATGCTTGATTTAGCCAAGTCAATTGCCAACTTATATCCTACTCTAGATAAAGATTTACTCTATGCAGGCGTTATTCTTCATGATATGGGGAAGGTTGTAGAGCTATCAGGGCCAATCTCAACTAGTTATACTTTAGAAGGAAATCTATTAGGGCACATCACGATTATGGTAAATGAAATTGGCAAAGCAGCGGAAGAGCTTGATATCACAGGTGAAGAAGTATTAATGCTACAACATATGGTGCTGTCTCACCATGGAAAAGCCGAATGGGGAAGTCCAAAACCGCCATTAATTAAAGAAGCAGAAATCTTACATTACATTGATAACTTGGATGCTAAGATGAATATGCTAGACCGAGCCCTTGAGAGAGTGAAGCCGGGAGAATTTACTGAGAGAGTCTTTGCGTTAGAAAATCGTTCATTTTATAAACCTAGTTTTCATAAATAGATTTGAATAAGTAAATAGTGGTAGATTATATTTTAGTAGAATAAAAGAGGAATACTGTGAATATCCTAATAGAGAAGGTGGACAACCTTATTTGAAAGGAGACCATATCATGAATATTCCAATTTGGGTGTTTGCAGTATTTTTCGGCATTATCATTAGCGCTTATATGGCCATTCGAACAGGGAAAGAAGAGAGGCAGTTAGAAATGGAGAGTATTGAGCGTGAAGGTGAAATCTATATGAAACGTCTTGAAAAAGAAAAAGATAGCAGAACAGTGAATAAAGAAAGAGTATATGAAGGTTAAAAAGGACTGACAGCTTGTCAGTCCTTTTTTTGATTTATTTAGTTTCAGCTTCTGCTTCTGTATTTAACACGTCTTTTAAATCTTTGTCTTTAATTTCCACTTTTGCAGCTTTCATTTCACGTTGCATAGCCTTTTGAACTGAATCTGCATCAAGCTTTGAAACCTTTAAATCATGTTCGATTTCTTTTTTCATGTCTTTTAGAGGTTTCTTTTCTTTCTTTTCTGTTACTTGAATGATATGGAAACCATGCTCAGATTTCACTGGCTCGCTGATTTGATTCACATCAAGAGCATAAGCTGCATTTTCAAATTCAGGAACCATTTTTCCTGGTCCAAACCAGCCTAAGTCTCCACCATTTGCAGCAGAACCAGGATCTTTAGAATATTCTTTTGCTAAATCTTCAAATTTAGCACCTGTATCAAGCTTTTTCTTGACTTCTTTAGCAGTCTTTTCATCTTCCACTAATATATGTCTAGCTTTGATTTCAGGCTTGTAGGTAGCGTAGTATTCTTCCACTTCTTTATCTGTTACCTTAACATCCTTAATAGCCGCTTTTTCTTGTAGAAGGCCAATTTTAATGGTTTCTCTTAGCTCATCTTCATTTTTATATCCATATTGTGATAAAGCCATTTCGAAATTAGCCCCAAGATCTGCTTTAATTTGGTCCATTTTCGTATTTAGTTCTTCATCTGTTACTTTGTATTCTTTAGTAAGAATTTTTTCATAAATTAATTGCTGTAAAGCCATTTGGCCATACTTGTCCTTCATAGCTTCATATAACTCGTCCTTTGTTACATTCCCTGCTTTTGTTTCTACTACTACATCACTTGAGCTGGCATCGTTTTGATTACATGCTGTTAAACCAATGACTCCGGCAGCAATAGAAAGGGTTAGAAACCACTTCTTCATGTTGAACACTCCTAAATATTAATTTCTTTATGCAATTTTATATCACAAAGCTTACTATATCACAAATGACTATAAGAACAAAAATATTATGAAAAATACCTTAATACTTGGACAAAAAAATAGGCGATAATTTTAATTCCCAAAATTCCTAGGTAGACATATGATATGACGAAGAGTAAAAAGGAAGAAACACATGGCGCCTTTTATTCAGTTTTTGCGTTAAATGTCGTTTTATTCCTTTTGTTAATTATTGTAGGGGCAGCTTACTGTTAAGAAAAATAAATTAGGCATGATAATCGCCTATTCGAAACAACCCTACCATGAATAGTATAAGGTAGCTAAAGATAAAGGGGGTGTTACCATGGGTGGAGGTTACGGCGGAGGATTTGCTTTAATCGTTGTATTGTTCATTTTATTAGTTATTGTTGGTGCTTCTTGGTACTAATATGAAGTGAAGAACGTGGAGAATTATCTCTCCATGTTCTTTAATCTAAAGTAATTTGATGAACATGTTGCTAAAAAACTTTTTTTAGGAGGTAATAATATGTCAGGTGGAGTAGGACATTTTGGTGGAGGATTTGCTCTTTTAGTAGTTCTATTTATACTATTAATTATTATTGGAGCTTCATGGGTATATTAATGAAAAAAGCGGTGAATCATCTTCACCGCTTTTGTTTATTATGTGTATAAAATTTCTACATATGATGAAATTAAAAGGATTGTAACCAAGATGTTTATCGTCTGAAATACCTTTGGTTGTTTATCTTCAGGGATATCTTTTTGAATGCAAAGAGAATTCGTTAGTTTGTTTATGTAAAATAAAATAAAAACCGCAAAGATGATGTAAACGGAGATCATCAACGATTCCCTCCTTAAAGTTAGAATAAGCGGCATTTATAACAAATGCCGCAACTTATTTTATAGTCAAAAAAACGGGCACAATCACTGTATATTAAGATGCTGATTTGTATACTAAGATTTCAAAGCCCTCATCGTTTTCCTCAATGTAAGAATTATTTGGAGCAAATAATATATTTTTAGCTCGAATAAAGTCAGAAACGCAAAGACCGATATGATAAGCTAGTATAATAGTAAAATAGTGACTATAGTTTGGAAGTTCAATATAACCAATAAAAATGAAAATACCTATAAAAAGAAAAGGAAAAAATAAAGCGATAAGAAAATTCCATTTTTTTATCGGATCTTCTACACAAATACGAATAACAGGAATAAAGCCTCCTACTAGATCCACTGATTTTTTTACACGATCGCCTAAATGAGCAATCGGTAAAAAGTGGAAGAATTTATGGAGAGGATACATGAAAAATAAACTTAAGACCAATAACAATAGGTGATTGCTTTTTAATGGTGAAACAGACAAATAAGTTACTGGTACATAGAGAATAATAAACGAAAATAACATCGTTAGGGAAGACAAAATAAAAAGTCTTTGTGAGCCGTACTGTTTAGAGATATTAATCGTCTTCCAGCAATTCATCGAATCGAACCTCCATATGGAGAAATTATTAGTTAGTCACTTGAAAACTTACTAAGATAATGTACGATGAAAGAAGGAAAAAATCAATATGTTTTTTAGACATTATACTATTAATATTTTCGTTTATACATTTATTTAAATTGGGGTGTGACTTTTGGAAGAATCTGAAGTGTTAAAAAAACTACAACTTATACAATATCATCAGCAGCTTATTGTCTCTATGCTTGAAAAATCCAAAGATGAATTTTATAAGCTCGTAATTAAACATGGATTAACGGAGGAAGAAGTTTACGAATTTTTCCAACTTTGTGAGAATATGAGCATTGAATTGGAAAAACAAAAAGCGGAAGGATTTGTCTATTTTCATCCGCTTTATCAACAATTTTCGGATACACTTAATCGTAAACTTTCTATTAAAGAAGTCATAATGGCATGTATCACTCAAAATTTATTTTTACCACTAATGAGTGAGTTAAAAACATATATTTAAAATTTAAACAAGCTCCCGATTAGCTTGTTGTTTTTTTATTAACATACCATTTTCATCTGTAAAATCGGTTTCGATATTATTAAAAGATTTTTCAAAAATCTCCATAAAATCATCTCCGTATATATTGCGTACAATCGCCATCATTTCGATAATATCTGGGAATTTCCCATATAAATCTCTCAAAGGTAAGGCACCAGAGAAAACAGCATTATTATCTGGTTCATACGTTTCCATTAATTTTAATAAAATAGTTTCTCCTTCTTCCGTTAATTCCACATAAGTATTTCGCTTATCATTTTCTTTTTTAGAAAACTTTAATAAACCGCGCTCTTCTAATTTTTTAGAAAAATTAAAAGCTGTTGAAACATGCATGACGCCAAATTTAGCTACATCAGAAATGGAAGCGCCTTTTAAATGATACGCGATCCATAAAATATGATGTTCATTGATATTTAAGTCAAATGGTTTAATCCATTGCTGCCAGTCTTTCTCGATTGATTTCCAAAGTGCTTTGCTTAATTGAGCAATTCTTTGACTAAATAACATAGCTTCTTTCATTGAATAAAGTTTGTCTGTCATCCCCAAATTCACCTTCTTTATTTATTTCTTTATTAACATTATGCCAATAAAACAAAAATTAATAAAGATATAAATTTACAAAATTTTTAGAAATAATAATAAAATAAATAAAAATTGATTTTTACATTAATTTTATTATTTAAAAATTCGATAAAAAATTAAAAAATCCTTTTCATATTTATCTTTATTTCATATAAAGTGTGTTTCTAACATAAGATGGTTTTAATAGCAAAATCATCTTAATGTTTTGGTGGTGGTAGATTGAAAGGGGTTATGTTTATTATCTTCGCATTAAGTATTTTATTTTTTTTAGGAATGGCCCATTTTTTCTTTGCTTCAAAGCGCCCTGGTGTTTATCCACCAAAATATATCTTAAGAAGAAGAGCAGGGGCATTTGCGATGGGGGGGATATTGTTTTTGTTAATTGGCATTCTATTTGCTTTCTTTAAATAAAAAAGCCTGACCCTTTTAGAATAAAGGTCAGGCTTTTACTATTAGTTAAATTGAGTATTTAATTTAGTTCGTTTTAGTACTGTTGTAGCAATCGGATACAATATCACCATTGTAATTGTGTTAAAAGCTGTTGCTGGTAAAACAACGGCTGCGAATAACGCAACAAAAGGGCCAGGTAAGCCAACTAGAAAATAAGCTGATGATAAAAATACTAATCCAGAAACTAGAGTTCCTACTGCAGTCAAAATACCTACAGAAATTAGTGAACGGTTAAATTTCTTTAAGACTACAAATAATCCAAATACAATAAATGCTGTTAAAAATTTATCAATGATATTTGGTACAAGTCCCCCTGGAAAGGTAGAAGTAATACCAGATATTAAACCAGTGACTAGTCCTAATAACAGTACACTTTTCTTGTCTGGAAAAAGAATAATTCCTAAAAACATCATGGTGAGCATCATATCAGGCTTCATTCCTAAGAAAAAGCCAGGTATAACCGCGTGAAGTACTGCCCCAATTCCTACAAGTAGGGAAAGAGCAACAAGATTTTTTGTATTCATTTCTCAACTCTCCTCTGCTAATCTGTTCTATTTTAAAATTACTTCTCCAACAGTGCACTCTTGCCTGCTGCGAAAAGCTTGTTGTCATTATATCATAGGATTTTAACAGATTAAAGTAAAAATTTCATTGAAGTTTCCGTCTAAATTCATCCATGAAATTAATTAGAATCTGAACATGGGACAAGGGTACAGCATTATAGATAGAAACTCTGCAGCCTCCGATAGAGCGATGGCCATTTAATCCTATAAATCCATAATCCAATGCTTCTTGTAAAAATTTTTGGGTTAATTCCTCTGTTACTAAATTAAATGTAACATTCATTCTAGATCTAGAGTTATTCTCTGCATGACCTATGAAAAAACCGTTACTTTTATCGATTGTTTCATATAATGTAGTTGCTTTTTCTATATTTAGTTTTTCCATTTCATTTACTCCACCCATTTGATCTATCCATTTTAGGACTAAATATAAAATATAGATAGAGAAAGTAGGTGGTGTATTATATAAAGATTGATTTTGGGAATGAATTTGGTAGTTGAGCATAGCTGGAAGGGTTGCTTTTGAACGTTCCAATAGACTTTTCCGAATGAAAACCACAGTAACACCTGCTGTACCAAGATTTTTTTGAGCACCGGCATAAATCAAATCAAACTGGTTTATATCAATCTTCTTGCTAAGGAGATCACTTGACATGTCGGCTACTAATGGGATGGAAGGGAAAGAAGGATAATTTCTCCATTCAGTACCGTAGATAGTATTATTGCTGGTAAGGTGAACAAAAGCTGCAGAATTTTTGTCAGGTATAGAAAAATTAGAGGGGATATAATTATAATTCTTATCCTTACTTGAAGCTAAGATCGCCGTTTTACCATTCTTTTTAGCCTCATTAAAAGCTTTTTCAGCCCATACTCCGGAAAGGATGTAATAAGCTGTTTGATTAGGGGATAGGAGATTCATCGGGATCATTGAAAATTGAAGACTAGCTCCACCTTGTAAAAAAAGGATGTCAAACTCAGGGGGGATATCTAATAATTTTTGAAGTAAACTCTTGGCATCTTGTTGAATACTTCCATAAACATCACTCCGATGGCTTAATTCCATAATCGACATACCCGTACCATTAAAATCTAAAAGATTTTGTTGTGCTTCTCGAAGAACATCAATAGGTAATGCAGAGGGACCAGCATTAAAGTTAAGAGCATTCCTCATCTAAAAATCACTCCTATTCTTTTTAAATAATCCTAACAGAAAATGAAAATAAGTGAAGAAGTTTAGAGAAAATTGGAAAAACTTTTAAAAAGAGGAAACCTCATTGGACAACTAGTTAAAAATAAAATAAAAAGGCTCAACCTAGTGAGGGAGCCCATTGATAATTCCTTATGATATTTATAAATGCTTGCTAATACTAGAAGCTATTTCTTTTAAGTCTTGTCCGGAATATTGTTCTTGATGAGATTTCCAAACAGCCCCAAATCCATCACCTTTACCATATCGAGGGATTAAATGTAAGTGAAAGTGAAAAACAGATTGGCCAGCATGCTCTCCATTATTGTTGATAGAGTTTAAACCAATTGGATTGAATTCTGCTTTTAAGGCATTTGCTATTGCAGGTACAACTTCATAAAGTTTTGCGGCAATCTCTGGTGTTAATTCGTAAAGATTTTCTTTATGTACCTTTGGAATGACAAGTGTATGTCCCTTCGTCACTTGGCTAATATCAAGGAAGGCAAGAACATGTTCGTTTTCAAAAACTTTTGCAGCTGGGATATCACCGTTTATTATTTTACAAAAAATGCAATCACTCATCTTTTTCTTCCCCTCTCTGGTCTTTATTTCACATTTTACCATATTCCAGAAAAAAGATGAAAGGCAGGATTCGCTAGGAATCCTACCTTCATGAAGGGGTTACTGCTTCAAAGCAAACGTTTAATTCGGGAAAGTACCTTTGATAAACACCTCATTTTTTATGAGTTATTTAATCAAGTTAAGGAACCTTTTACTTTGTTCAAAACAACCATCCCCTTATTTCTTTATATGTTATCACAACTTATAAAGCGGAAATGTTGTCTGCGACAAACACCTCATTTTCTAAAATTTGGTGTTGCAACAAGTAATTTGATGGATTAAAAGGCACACTTGCGCATCGTAACCATCCCCTTATTTTTTGAAACGTTGTGAAGCCTCTGGATTGAAACGAATATTGTCTTTAACAGACACCTCATTTTCAATTAGATAGTGGTTGTCCCCTTCAAAGTTTAGAATAACCAATTTGAAAGGTTATATACATATAAATTTCATTTTCATGAAATTTAACTATTTAAGCCTAAGGGGAAATTCTATTTTCATGAAACCATTTTTGATACAATACGTAGTAAGTGAATACGATAACGTATAGAAAGGACGACATGGATGCCTTTATTAGAAATTAATGAACTTACTGGAGGATACACGAAGAAGCCCATTCTACAAAAAGTTTCCTTCTCTGTTGAAAGAAATGAAATTGTAGGATTAATTGGTTTAAATGGTGCGGGGAAGAGTACCACCATTAAGCACATCATTGGACTTATGGAGCCACATCAAGGAGAAATAAAAATTAATGGAAAATCTTTTATTAATGATAAAGAGGCCTATCGAAACCAATTTACATTTATTCCTGAAACTCCTATTCTCTATGATGAATTAACCCTCCAGGAACATCTTGAGCTTACAGCTATGGCATATGGATTGGGAAAATCTCAATATAAAGAAAGAATAGAAAGTCTTGTTGAAGAATTTCGTATGGCCAAAAGATTAAAATGGTTTCCGGCACATTTTTCAAAAGGAATGAAACAAAAGGTTATGATTATGTGTGCCTTTCTGGTACAGCCCTCCCTATACATCATTGATGAACCATTTGTAGGTTTGGATCCATTAGGAATTCAGTCATTATTAGATCTTATGAAAAAGAAGAAGGAAGAAGGAGCCGGTATTTTAATGTCTACGCATATCTTAGCGACTGCGGAACGGTATTGTGACCGGTTTGTTATCTTACACGAAGGTAAAATACGGGCAAAGGGTACGTTAGAAGAACTCAGAAAACAGTTTCATATGCCTAATGCCACATTGGATGATTTATATATACAATTAACGAAGGAAGAAGACTATGCTTGATGTTAGAGAGTTATGGACAAAACGGTCCAAAAAAACTGGTAAAGAAATAAGTCGTTACCTCCGATATATTTTTAATGGACATCTAATGATTGTTTTGATTTTTATCATAGGTTCTTTAACCTTTTATTATCAACAGTGGGTTAAAAGTTTAGATGATCAATTTCCGGCTGCGATGATTATGTCGGTCATTTTATCTATACTTTTAACCTATAGTCCGATTTACACCTTTTTATTAGAAGCGGATCGAGTTTTCCTTATACCTGTTGAAACCAGATTGAAGAATTACTTTTTAAAATCAGGCATTGTCAGTTTCATTTTACAGGCATATATCATTGTAATGGTCCTTGCTGCTTTAATGCCGATATATGTTCAAGTATACGGTTCTTCCTTTAAGGATTTTTTCTATTTTTTAATCTGCTGTTTATTATTGAAAATATGGAACCTAGCTTTAAAGTGGAAGGTTCAATTTTATGTAGAAAAACAGGTACAATTTATTGATTCCTTCGTAAGATTTTCTTTAAATACCGTATTTGTATACCTACTTTTTATGTCTGCTAATAAAACTTTACTAGGATTTTTGGTTGTAGTGATGTTAGGCTTATTTCTTTTCTTTCAGCAAACCACAAAGAAAAAAGGACTAAAGTGGGAGGAAATCATTTCTTTGGAACAAGACCGGCTCACTCATTTTTACCGAATCGCCAATTTGTTTACAGATGTCCCTAAATTAAGGGATGTGGTTAAAAGACGGAAATGGTTAGATTGGCTAACCACAAAAATTATTTTTGATAATAAAAATACTCAATTCTATCTATTAACAAGAACCTTTTTAAGGTCAGGAGATTATTTTGGCTTAGTTGTACGACTGACTGTAATTGGCAGTCTTCTTATTTATTTTTGGGATTTTGTATACGGTCAGTTCTTATTCCTTCTGCTGTTTATGTATTTAACTGGTTTTCAACTGCTGCCATTAAAAAAACACCATCAAAACATTTTATGGCTTGATTTATATCCGATCCATGAGAGACAAAGGTCTCTGGCTTTTCAAAAAATCATCTCCATCGTCTTAACGATACAGGGATTAGTATTTGCGGGTGTATTCCTTGTAAAGGGAGAATGGCTATACACTTTATTAGGAATATTGCTTGGTTTAACCTTCTCCAAGTTGTTTGTTCGCTTTTATAGCTGGAAAAAGGTGTGATGACAATGAATGAATACGAACTTAACGTTTATCATGAGCTCATTAGTTGGAAACAAGAAATATTGAAAAGACCTAATATGATCGATCGATTATCACGCAAAGCACAGAAAAAGGTAAATGAGATAATTCCTGAAAAAATTCATTCTGCAGTTACTGAAGCAATGAAAGGAATGGTCCAAGCAACCTTAACTGGTTCTCAATTTACTACCAAAAAGGCACAAGGTGAAGGTTTATCACTACAACAGAAGGATGAAAAACTAAAAGAAAAACTGAACAGTTATCGCCGAACAGCCACGATTGAAGGGGCTGGGACAGGTGCAGCAGGTTTTTTTGTAGGTTTAGCGGATTTCCCATTATTTTTAACGATTAAAATGAAATTTTTATTTGAAGTAGCTTCTATTTACGGATATGATACTAGAAAATATGAAGAACGACTATTTTTACTATATGTTTTTCAATTAGCTTTTTCTAAGGACGAAGCCAAAGTAAATACTTTAAAAATGATTGAAGAATGGGAAAGTCAAGATGAAACGATTATGGAAATAGACTGGCGAACCTTTCAGCAAGAGTATCGTGATTATATTGATCTTGTAAAGCTATTGCAAATGGTACCAGGGTTAGGAGCTATTGTAGGGGCATTTGCTAATTATCGCTTAACTGAACATTTAGGAAATACGGCAATGAATGCTTATCGGCTAAGAATATTATCGACCAATCCTACAATTGAATAGAAAAGCGTAAGCGCCTTGGTTAGCCCCGACAAGCAAATGTTCTCTATCGTAAGAAGTCTGAACTTTGACTTCTTACGATAGAGGTTATTTGACCTCGAGGGGCTAGGTAGGAAGAAATGAATTACTTTCTTCCCTGCTGGAGCTAGACAATTTTCGAAGTCCCCAAAAGTTATACATTTTTACATATGAAAATAAAAAGGACCGGTCATGTTACCGGTCCTTGCCATATTATTGCTTAACAAGAGTGGAAAGAGTATTTGTCTTCTGGTAATTAATAGCAGCTAAACCTAACGTCTTCGCCGCAATAAGCATTGCCTTTTCATTAATATCAAACTTAGGATGATGGTGTGGGTATGCTTCATCAACACCGTCCGGTTTTGCACCTGTAAAGAAGAAAGTTCCAGGCACCTTTTGTAAATAGTAGGAGAAGTCCTCTCCACCCATATGTGGTTCAGTTTCTTCTACTGTATCGACTTCAGGTACACTACCTGCACATTGAATGAGGAATTCGGTTTCTGCCTTATGATTTACTACTGCTGGATATCCTTTTTCATAGATAAATTCATACGTCGTATCGGAAGCATAACACGTCCCCTTAATGATTCTTTCGATCTCTGCTTCAATATCAGCACGAACTTCTTCATTGAAGGTTCTAACGGTTCCAATTAGTCTTGCACGGTCAGCTATAACATTAAAGGCATTTTCTGCAACAAAAGAACCAACTGTTACAACGGCAGAATCAATAGGATTTACACGACGACTAACAATTTGTTGAAGATTCATCACAAGCTGGGAAGCAATGACGATAGAATCCTTCGTCTTATGAGGTTGAGCACCGTGGCCACCTTTGCCTTGAATGATAATTTCAAAGCGATCAGATGCTGCCATCACTGGTCCAACTCGATACTGAATCGTACCTGTAGGATTCAATGCCCATAAATGAGTACCAAAAATAACATCTACACCTTCTAAGCATCCATCTGCGATCATAGGTGCTGCTCCCCCAGGAGCGTATTCTTCAGCGTGTTGATGGATCATAACATAATTTCCTTCTAACTCAGCACGATTTTCATGTAAAACTTTAGCTAAGACTAGTAGAGTAGCAGTGTGTCCATCATGTCCACAAGCGTGCATGACACCAGGAATAAGAGATTTATAGGGAACATCTTTTTCATCTTGTATAGGAAGGGCATCGAAATCAGCACGTAGAGCAACCGTTTTACCGGGCTTAGCACCATAGATTTTTGCTACAACACCGTTACCGCCGACATTGCCTTTTACTTCTACACCAAGTTTATCGTAAAACGATTTTATGTAATCGGCTGATTGAACTTCTTGAAAAGAGAGTTCAGGGTGTTGATGTAAAAAACGACGGATCTCAACCATTTCATCGTAATACTTTTCTAAATTTTCAAATAAATTTTTGTACACATTGACCACTCTCCTCAGGTTATAATTATTTAAGATTATAGCACTAAATGTATATACTAGCTTTATATAAGCTCGAATTCTTGTAAAAATTTTTTCTGGAGGAAAAACATGAACAAAAAATACGAAAAACACTTTTTCATCTATAGCTTGGTGGCTGGGTTAATTGGTATTTACCTACTTTACTTAGTTACTCATAGCGAATCTCTTTGGATTGACCGAACTTTTTCAGCTATTTTTACCACTTCTAACAGTACCGCAATAACCATATTTGATTATATTACACAGCTTGGTTATAAGTTAGGAATTGGAACAGTAGCCCTTCTTACCATTCTATGGTTATGGATAAAGAAAAAAGATTATGCTGGTATGGCAACAATAGCTTTGGCAGTTGGGTTAGGTAATGAAGTAAATAAATTATTGAAAAATTGGATTGGAAGAGAAAGACCTTCACTAGAACATATAGGAGAAGAAGCATCATTAAGTTTTCCAAGCGGACATGCTATGGTGGGGATCATTCTCTATATGCTTCTTGCCTACTTCTTGGTAAAGTATATCCCATCAACTGTTGGAAAATGGATTGCTGCTGCCAGCTGTGTAGTGATTATTTTATTATTGGGTATCAGTAGATTGGTTTTAAATGTACATTATGCCTCAGACGTAATTGCCGGTTATGCATTTGGTTTTATATGGGCATTTTTGTGGATTTTAATTTATCAGCAGATAAAGGAAAAAGCAAAAGTAAGGGGCTAAGCCGATATGGCAAGCCCCTTTTTTTAAAAAATGCTATGCATAAGATTACTTAGTGACTTTGGCAATTAGTACTAAATCAACAGAGATTTGTTCGAGGGCTTCCGCTTTTTGTTTTTAAATCAAAAACATTGCTACGATAGTTGTAACAACTAAACCAATAACGACTGGTAATAAGTTTCTTCGTGCTAGCTCAAAAACATCTACATTACAAATTGCTGCAACAGGGATGATGGCCCATGGCACTAACGTTCCTCCACCAACCCAGATGGCAGAAATTTGACCCAAGGCAGTTAAAGTAGCGGCACCCCCACCAAGAGCATGTGAAAATAAATTAGCCACTGAACCAGCTAAAGAGATACCAGAGAACCCTGAACCATCTAAACCTGTGATGGCCCCTACTGCAGTTAACGTAATGGCACCCACTTCCTGATTTAGAGGAACAATATTAGCTAAGGCTACCCCTAAGTCATTGACTATACCTTGAGAAGCAGCAGGTAAATAGTCGCCGATAATTTTACCAAACCCAGAATCTCCTAAATAGAAGAAGGCTGCAATTGGAATAACTGGACCAAATACCTTAAATCCAAATTGGAATCCATCAATTAAATAACTTGTTGTTTTTTCAAGTCCCTTACCTTTATGAGTTACTAATGTAATTAAGATCAGAATAAAAATGGACGTACCACCAATAAGTGCGGTAGCATCGCCGCCTTGTAGTTTTAAAATAAACATAGCTGCTACATCAATAGCAAATAATAGTGGTATCAATAACGCAAAGAAACGTTTTTGATTCAAACTTAAAAGTGCAGCATCTTCACCTTGTTCACCTAGAAGTGCATTGTTCTCCAACCCTTCTACTTTTAATATACCTCTTTTCATATCTCTTTTAAGTAAGAAAAAGGCTGCAATTGTCGTTACGATTCCCATTGTAATAACTAATGGAATACTTGCTTGAATAACCTCATTAACCTGTAATCCAGCTGCGTCTGCTGTTAATTTTGGTGCTGCTTGGATAATAAAATCACCAGATAATGCTATTCCGTGTCCAAACAAGTTCATAGCTACGGCTACCCCTAAAGCAGGAAGACCTACTCTTAATGCGACCGGTAATAAAACTGCCCCCAATAAAGCTACTGCAGGAGATGGCCAAAAAAACCAAGAGATAATCATCATGAGAATCCCGATTGTCCAGTAAGCCATGGTAGAATTTCTGATTAATTTGGAAAAAGGAGAGATCATAACATCGTTTATTCCTGTTGATGTGAGTGTTTTACTCATTGCTACAATGATGGAGATAACTAAAATCGTCGATAATAACTCTGTGATGGCATATATGAAACTATTAAAAATACTACTTACCGAATGACTGAGTGATCCAGTGGCGGTGATGGCTATTAAAAATATGCCTACTATACAGATAAGGGATGTATCCCTTCTCATTACCATAAAGCCAATGATAAGGGCAATGAAAACGACGTATATCCAATGAAGTGTAATTAATTCAACCCCCATAAAAACTCCTCCTTGAGTCCGAGTAAATTAGGCAATCGCCCTCTTACGGATGTAATACACAATATGAGATTTCGGAAAAATGGTGAGAAGAATTAAGAGAAAAATCAGTCTGTAGACGGAGTAGAAAGCGTGCTAGAGAATGTACTTCATTTTATTAGATATATTTTAAAATAAAGAGGTCAATAAAGGTTTTTTTATTAGGATAGAGAATGTTATAGATAGAAGAGAGGGATGATTGCTATGCGTCAATCAATGAATCAAGTCATTTTCGCAGCCTTGCTTTTATTTGTCGGTATATTTCTACTATTGTTGAATGTAGGAGTCATTTCCTTGGAAATAAAAGTACTAATTGTCGAATTATATCCGTATATTATGTTCCTTTTCAGCTTTTACTTATTAGTTAAGGCATTTAAACGACATAGTAGAGCAAGCTTATTTTGGGGAATTTTCTTTTTATCATTTTCATTAATGTTATGTCTTGACAGATTTCAAATAGTAAATTTTAGTTTTGGGGATTTTTGGAAATTATGGCCGGTGATTATTATTTATTTTGGATTAGAGTTATTAATAAGGAAGGATAAAGTTAAAATATTTTTTAATTCGGATATCCCTTTTGAGAGTAAAAACGAAGAGACAGTTGACTCTCAAACCTGGAAAGCTGATTCTAAATCATCTAGCGGTAAGAAAATTAGGAGTTTTTCCATTGGGGATATAGAAATAAAGAAATCTAATTGGTCACTAGAGCCTATGAATCTATATAACACGATAGGGGACTATTTTATAGATTTTAGTAAAGCTTATATACCTGAAAAAGAAACGCCTATCATCGTGCAAGGCTGGATAGGCGATGTAAAAATGATTGTACCTGATGATGTAGCTGTACATGTTCAGGCAAAAGTGAAAATAGGCGATATAAGGATTTTTGACATTCGTTCCAATGATATTAATAGAAACTTAGTGTATGAGACTCCTGGATATGAGGATGCCATAAAAAAATTAAATATCATGATCGAATTAAAAATAGGGTCGATTCGAATCGATCAAGTATAGGAGCAAAGATTGATGAAACAATTTCATAGCCGTTATTGGTTCTTCCAAAGTTTTATCATGACTGGTTTTATTAGTTCTTTACTATTTTTTGTGGGCTTACAAGTCTATTTATTTATCTCCCAAAAACCTGTTATTTCAATCAAAATATCATTCTGGCTTTTTTTCTATATATTAATGATCCAATTGTTTGTAAGCGGTTATGTTGGACTGAAAAATAGTACGTATTTAAAGGGGCATTTGGGTGATATACATTTATTCATTTCGGGTCTGAAAAATGGGAAACTTTCTGAAAGGTTAAACAGCTCTGATTTAGAAGAAATGGGACCGATCGTTGAAGAATTAAATCAATTGGCTATTTTTTTAGAAGAGCAGGCTTACTCCATGCAAAGACTTGCCGATGAAAAAGTAACATTAGCGCAATCCGCTCATACTGCTGCTGTGATGGAAGAAAGACAAAGATTAGCTCGGGATTTGCATGATGTAGTCAGTCAGCAATTATTTGCTTTAAGTATGCTCTCTTCAGCCACTTTAAGATTAATAGATAAGGATCCGAGTAAAGTAAAAGAGCAAATAAAAGAAATAGCGGATATAGCGACTAAAGCACAAGGGGAAATGAGGGCCTTACTACTTCATTTAAGACCCGTTCAGCTTTCAGAAGATTCCTTATGTGAAGGTATTATTAAATTAATTGTTGAATTAAAGGAAAAAACAAATCTTGAGTTTCAAGCTAGTATTGATGAAATTGAAAACCTTTCTACTGCTGCCGAAGAACATCTATTTCGAATTGTACAAGAAGCACTTTCCAATATTCTTCTTCATTCAGAGGCCAATAAAGTAAAGATTACATTGACAGAAAGGGAGCATGATATCCATTTATATATATCTGACAATGGTAGAGGGTTCGATCCTTCGAAAGACCGCTTTGCCTCTTATGGATTAAAAACAATGAGGGAACGTTGTGAAGAAATCGGTGGAATCTTCAATATTCGCTCAAAGGAAAATGAAGGCACATATTTAGATATCCGCATTCATAAAAAGGGGAGAGGCTTAAGTGGAAAAAATTAAAGTAGTCGTAGTAGATGACCATGATATGGTTCGTAGGGGAATCATTTCTTATTTACTTACAGAACCAAATATAGAAGTGGTAGGAGAAGCAAGTAGTGGAAATGATGGAATCAAATTAGTTTCTCAGGTGCAACCAGATATTGTTTTGATGGATTTATTAATGGAGAACGGGAATGGAATATATGCAACAAAGGAAATATTGAGTTTTTTGCCTACTTGTAAAATTATCATTATTACAAGTTATTATGATGATCAACAAGTATTTCCTGCTTTAGAGGCTGGAGCCTTTAGTTATTTACTTAAAACGGCATCCGCGGATGAGATTGTCCAAGCAATTTATAAAGCAGTCCAAGGTGAAACAATCATCGAACCGAAAGTAGCCAATAAAATGATTAATCGTTTCCGTCAGAGCGGGCGGAAACCTCATGATGACCTAACGGAACGAGAATTAGATGTCTTAAAATGTTTAGGTGAAGGGATGACCAATCAAGAAATTAGTGAGGAGTTATTTATCGGAATCAAAACGGTTAAGACTCATGTAAGTAATATATTAAGCAAATTAAACGTGTCAGACCGAACACAAGCAGCAGTTTATGCTAATCGCAATGGCATATTAAAATCAAAAAGGTAGGGGCTTAAAAAGCTCCTACCTAATTTTATGGATAGACAAAAGCTGATTTTGTAGCGGAAATACAGAGCCTTATACTTAAGAGTCTTCAGAAGTATGGTAAGTAGAAATATAGGAAGGCTTGGTGAAGATATTAGGAACGGAATCCAGGCCACTATCTTTTAATAATAGATCATGATATTGCTCATACGAATTTGAGCATTTCCATTCCTTATAGTTTTCCTCTTGATCCCATATTGTTAAAATTAAATATGTTCTAGAATCTAAAGAATGCAAGCCTCTAATGGCTAATAGGCCATCTTGAGTCCCTATTACATTTAGGGTCTCTTTTATTCGATATTCAAATAAAGTTTTCCCTTCCTCCGTAACAGTAAAATAGTGCATGACGACAAACCCTTCATTTATGAATGCCCCTTTTGAAACCAACACCCCAAAACTTCTAGGTTCGTTAAAAACAGATTCTCCATTTGTTTCATGAAGTAATACAGCCTGTTCAGCATTCTCTATTAATAGCATGGATTCTTTAGGGAAGGTTTGTTTCTTTTTATTTAAAAAATAATAGGTTCCTGCAGTTATATATATTTTCATTTTTTCACCTCTGGCGTTTATTTTTATAACTTTACCCAATATTTAACAAAAATAGGTACATAAATACGACTATTTTTTGACATTTAAAAGAGGTATATATACATATTTACTCCAAAAAAGATATATTTGAGACAGACTAAATAATTTTCATTTTCTTTAGTTTCTAATTTCGACATTTATATATTACAATGGTATGCAGACAAGTTTACGAAAGGTGGATCATATTAAATATGACTAAAATCATAAATGAAACATTTTTAAAAGCAGCTCGTGGAGAGAAAACGGATTATGTTCCAGTTTGGTATATGCGTCAAGCAGGACGATCACAACCTGAGTATCGAGCAATAAAAGAGAAGTATTCTTTATTTGAAATTACTCACCAGCCAGAACTATGCGCTTATGTGACCAGACTTCCTGTTGAGCAATATAATGTAGATGCTGCGATCCTGTATAAGGACATCATGACTCCTCTTCCGGCACTTGGTGTGGATGTTGAAATTAAATCTGGGATTGGGCCAGTCATTTCGAACCCCATTCGTTCGTTAGCAGACGTTGAAAAATTAGGGGAGATTCATCCAGAAGATGATGTTCCTTACGTATTAGATACAATTAAACTCTTAACAGAAGAGCAATTATCTGTCCCTTTAATAGGGTTTGCTGGTGCGCCTTTCACATTAGCTAGTTATATGATAGAAGGCGGTCCTTCAAAAAATTACAATAAAACGAAAGCTTTTATGTATGCAGAACCAAAAGCATGGTTTGCTCTAATGGATAAATTGGCTGAAATGACTGTTACATATGTAAAATCTCAAGTGAAAGCGGGAGCAAAAGCGGTCCAAATTTTTGATTCATGGGTTGGAGCTTTAAATGTTGAAGATTATCGTTATTTCATTAAACCAGCCATGGAACGAATCTTTACGGAACTAAGAGGAGAAAACGTGCCATTAATCATGTTTGGAGTTGGCGCAAGCCACCTTGCATTAGAATGGCATGACCTACCTCTTGATGTTGTCGGATTAGATTGGAGATTACCGATACATCAAGCAAGGGAAATGGGAATTACCAAGACGGTTCAAGGAAATCTAGATCCAGCCATATTATTAGCTCCTTGGGAAGTAATTGAGGAAAGAGCAAAGGCTATTCTTGATCAGGGCATGGCGCAACCAGGCTACATCTTTAATTTAGGACATGGAGTATTCCCATCTGTTAATCCAGAAGTATTGAAGAAATTAACTAGTTTTGTTCATGAATACTCAGCTTCAAAGTTAAACAAATAAAAGCCTTTTGATAGTAATTAGAAGGTGTTTTTGGCAAAATAAGTTTGTTAGATTTTTTAATGTTTTGGAAAAAATGAGGTGTAGTTGTGTTAAAAAAGAAAATGGGCTTACTTGTTATGGCTTATGGAACGCCATATAAAGAAGAAGATTTAGAAAGATATTATACACATATTCGCAGAGGGAGAAAACCATCTGAGGAAATGGTAGAAGAGCTCCGTGGGAGATATGAGGCCATAGGTGGAATTTCACCATTAGCTAAAATTACTGAAGAACAAGGTAAGAGTCTTGAGGCATATTTAAATAAGATACAAGATGAAATTGAGTTTAAGATGTATCTTGGACTAAAACATATAGAACCTTTTATTGAGGATGCTGTTGCACAAATGAACAAGGATGGGATAGAGGAAGCGGTAAGTATCGTATTAGCTCCTCATTTCTCTACCTTTAGTGTGAAATCATACAATGGACGTGCAAAGGAAGAAGCAGAAAAATTAGGTGGTCCAGTAATAAAATCAGTTGAAAGCTGGTATTTAGAGCCGAAATTTATCGACTATTGGGTACAAAAAGTTAAAGAAACATTTATTAAAATGCCACCGGAAGAAAAAGAAACAGCTGCATTGATTGTATCTGCTCATAGTTTACCAGAGAAAATTCTTCAATTAGGTGACCCTTATCCTAATCAGTTGCAAGAAACAGCAGATTTAATTGCCAAAGGAGCGGGAGTTTCTCATTATGCAGTCGGATGGCAAAGTGCAGGAAATACCCCTGAACCATGGCTTGGACCAGATGTTCAAGATTTAACGAGAGATTTATTTAATCAGCACGGATATAAGGCATTTGTATATACACCTGTTGGATTTGTTTCTGACCACCTTGAGGTTTTATACGATAATGATAATGAATGTAAGGCTGTTACAGACGAGGTTGGTGCAAGTTACTACCGACCGGAAATGCCTAACACTAATCCACAGTTTATTGAAGCTATGGCTTCAGCGATATTTAAGCTATTAGAGTAGAGTGGGGAAGGATACCCATTTTAGAGATATGTGAAAAGAAGGCGAGCGAAATGGAGGATATCAAAAAAGTTGTTGTGGTCGGAGGTGGAATTACTGGACTTACGGCTGCCTATTATTTGCAAAAAGTGGCTCGAGAAAAGAATTTACCACTTGAAATAAAACTAATCGAAGCCTCCCACCGTCTTGGGGGGAAAATGCAAACAATAGTCCAAGATGGTTTTACCATTGAACGCGGGCCAGACTCTTTTCTAGCTAGGAAACAAAGTATGTCTAGATTAGTAAAAGATGTTGGGTTGGAAGATAAACTGATAAGAAATACAGCTGGGAAATCATTTGTATTAGTCAATCAGCGTCTATTTCCGATGCCTGGTGGTTCCATCATGGGCATTCCGACACAAATAGCTCCATTTTTGACAACTGGCTTATTTTCAATACCCGGTAAACTACGAGCAGCAGCCGATTTTTTCTTGCCAAAATCGAATCCTAAAGAAGACCAGGGTCTAGGGGGATTTTTCAGAAGAAGATTAGGTGATGAAGTGGTTGAAAATCTAATTGAGCCCCTTCTTTCAGGAATTTATGCAGGGAATATCGATCAATTAAGCTTGATGTCTACTTTTCCACAATTTTATCAAGTAGAACAAAAATATCGGAGTTTAATTTTAGGAATGAGGAAGTCAACGACTTTATCCCCCAGTAATTCAAATCCAGAAAAAAAGAATAAAGGAATTTTCTTAACTTTAACGACTGGACTACAATCATTAACAGACAGAATGGAGGAGAGTCTAGAACCTCATTCTGTTTTAAAAGGGTATAAAGTCGAAAAAATAATCAAGATGGAAAGTCATAAATATGAGTTGGAATTAAATAATGGGGAAATATTGTTGGCGGACAGTGTAGTGGTCTGTGTAGGTCATCATATCGCTCAATCAATATTTTCTCAATATGAATTTTTCAATGTATTTAAAGATATGCCTGCATCGTCTGTAGCAACCGTTGCGATGGCTTTTCCGAAAGAAGCGATTGTCAAAGATATCGATGGTACAGGATTTGTTGTATCAAGAAATAGTGATTATTCTATAACAGCCTGCACTTGGACACATAAAAAATGGCCACATACGACTCCTGAAGGAAAAGTATTGCTTCGGTGTTATGTTGGTCGTGCTGGTGATGAAACCATCGTTGACCTATCAGATGATCAAATTACTAAAATTGTCTTAGATGATCTAAATAAAACGATGAATATTAAGATGGAACCTGATTTCTCGATAGTTACTCGTTGGAAGGATACAATGCCACAATATATAGTAGGGCATAAACAACGTGTTGAAACGGTGAAAAATGCAATGCAAAAGGAGTTACCTGGTGTGTTTCTAGCAGGAAGTTCCTATGAGGGTATGGGGTTACCTGACTGCGTGGATCAAGGAGAAAATGCAGTACAACAAGTGTTAGATTTCTTAAAGCTAACTTCTTTGAAAAAGGAATTCATTCATCAGTAGTAGAATGTAGGATGGCTCATAAAGCCATCCTATTTTTGACTTGATTAATATAAAGTGCAGTGATATAGTAGAAAAGTCGAGAAAATGACTAAAATTCTCATTTGGTCAGTTTGTGAGGTGATCTATGTCTATTGATCGTAAAAGATTAATTTTAGAAGCGGCAACAAAATCATTTTCGTTATTTGGTTATAAAGCAACTACGATGGACCAAGTAGCGAAGCTGGCCAATGTTGGCAAAGGAACGATTTATACCTTTTTCAAAAATAAAGAAGAGCTCTTTGATGAAATTATTAAAGAACTTATTTTAGAAATGAAAATGGCTGCGGAAGAAACTTATGATGAATCTTTATCCTTTTATGAAAATGTCCATCAGTCATTGTATCGAATTTTGGAATTTAGAAAAGAGCATCAATTAACGATTAAACTTTTTCAAGAAGAGAAGGAAATAGGAACTCCTGCTGTTTTAGATGTTATCTCTACCTTAGAAAATATGATATTAAATTATATCAAAGAACGAGTTAAACAGGCTATCATTCGTGGTGATATAAAAGAATGTGATCCAGAACTAACAGCCTTTGTGATGCTAAAGCTATATGTAGCTTTAATTTTTGATTGGGAAAAGAATCATGAGCCACTTGATAAAGAGGAAATTTTGAATTTATTTAAACAATATATTTTTATTGGATTATCCAAATAGGATATCCTTCTTTTTTGATGGAAAATGACTAAATGAACAAATTAGTCACTTTATTTTTATAATGGGGGAAACAGCTATGAGAAGTCTATTGAAGAAAGAACTATTAGCCATTTTAAAAAACAAGAAGTTATTAGTTCCCATATTAGCCGTCATGTTTATTCCAGTTTTGTATAGTGGAATGTTCTTATGGGCCTTTTGGGATCCTTATGATCATTTAGATGATTTACCAGTTGCTATTGTCAATAGTGACAAAGGGGCTGATTTCGAAAATGAAACGTTATCTCTTGGCAAGGATTTGGAAGAAAAATTAAAAGAAAGTCATGATTTTCATTTTATTTTTGTTGATAAGGAAAAAGGGATAAAAGGTCTAACGAATCAAAAGTATTACATGTTAGTTGAAATACCAGAAAATTTTTCTGAAAATGCTACAACGTTAATGAATGAAAACCCGCAGAAATTAGAATTAATTTATAAACCAAATGAAAGCTATAACTTTCTATCAGCTCAAATCGGTTCTACGGCAATAGAGAAAATAAAATCTTCATTATCTGAAAAAATCACCGAAACCTATTCAGATACGATTTTTAGTAAAATTGATAAGTTGTCCAATGGAATTACTGATGCTAGTGATGGAGCTAAACAGCTATATGAAGGTTCTCTAAAACTCCAAGATGGTACCACTGATTTGCAAAATGGCTTGTCTTTACTTGCAGAGAAGTCTATTGAGTTTAATGAAGGGGTTATTAAAATAAACTCAGGTAGTATGGAATTAACAAGAGGAGTAGATAAGTTATCTAATGGAATCACTTTGCTTGATGAAAATTATCAAAAAATTGAAGACACATCAGCAAAGCTTGTAGCAGGTAGCGAAAAGTTCCAAAGTGGTTTTGATAATGCTGTACAAGGGATTGAAGAATTAAGTGGTAAGACTCCAACCTTAGTTGCTGGTACAGAAAAAATCGAAACTGGAGCTACACAATTAAGTTCCTCAGTCGATCAATGGAAAGCTGGAGCTGAAGCAACTGCCGTTGGAGCAGCAAAGGTAAGTGGCGGATTAGAAGCTTTAAACGAACAAATGGAACAGCTTTTAGCAAATAATTCAAGCATAACTCCAGAACAGAAGGCAACCATTCAAATGACAATGAAGCAGTTAGTGGCTGGAAGTCAGCAAGTTGCTACTGGCACTACTCAACTATCTGATAGTGCTGGGAAAATTTCTCATGGAAGCAAATCGATTGCGGAAAATTTAGGTGCATTAAAGCAAGGGGAAATACAACTTCAACAAGGTGTCAGCCAATTAGCAGCAGGTTCACAACAGTTAAATAAAGGACTTGGCGATCTTGTTGAGGGGCAAAAGAAATTTCAAGCAGGTGTTTCCTTATTTGGTGAAAAGCTAACGGAAGTCAAAAATGGGTCTACTCAGCTTGCTTCAGGTGGAACAGAGCTTTCTAAGGCGCTTAATCAATTAGAAACAGGATCCAATGCACTAACAGAAGGTGTAGGAAAAATCAAGAACGGTTCTGATCAACTAAAAGAGGGGAACGTAGAGCTTACAAAAGGTGCAAATGAGTTAGCTAGCGGTCTTCATAATGGTGCAGAAGAAACATCAAAATTTAATCCAACTAAAAAGACAAGTGAAATGATGGCCAGCCCTGTAAACGTTAAAAATGAGAAAATAAATCATGTTCCGAATTATGGAACTGGTTTTGCACCATATTTCTTATCATTAGGATTATTTGTTGGCGGTTTATTATTGTCGATTGTTTTTCCATTAAGAGAGCCAGTTGCAGTGCCAAAAAATGCATGGAGTTGGTTTATCAGTAAATTTGGAGTTTTAGCTGGTGTGGGTATCATCCAAGCTTTAATTGCATCTGCTATTCTTCTATTCGGACTTGGTCTGGAGGTAGAGAGTGTACCATTATTCCTATTATTTACAATCGTAACAAGCTTAACTTTTATAGCATTAATTCAATTATTGGTTACTGTCTTAGCAGATGCAGGACGTTTCGTGGCAATCATTATTTTAATCTTACAATTAACAACAAGTGCTGGTACTTTCCCATTAGAATTAATTCCTAATGCGTTGCAGCCAATAAGTTCATTATTGCCAATGACTTATTCAGTAAGCGGCTTTAAATCTGTCATTTCTAGTGGTGACTATAGCTATATGTGGCATAATGCATTCGTACTTGTTGGGTTCTTAGTTGCATGTATGATCTTAACATTAAGTTTCTTTAGCTTTAAACATAAACGCCAATTTGAAGTGTTAAGTACAAATAATTAAAAAATCGTTTTGTAAACAAAGGCTCTTTTCTGAAACTTTGTTGCTTTTTGTAACTAACAAATAGCATTTCGCTATTCAGAATGTTAAACTCATATGAAAATTAAGAAAAGAGCCGATCACTTATTAAGAGAGCCCTGTAAAAATCCGGCTTCAGGGATTTTTACCAAAACCACAATCTATACGAAAACAGCTTAAACAAAAAACCAGTCGTCTTTGGGCGGCTGGTTTATCCATTTATTAGACTTATTCTTTGATATCTGTTAACCCAAGACACTTGTTACATGTATCTCCGTAGCATTCATGCTGCTCTTCGACAATTTCTCCACATTCACTGCAAACTTTAGGGGGTAAATTTTTAAAGAATTCTGTTACGCTCTCAAGCATTTGGATGACCTCCGTTGTTTTTAATGAAGAAAATCCTTACAACCTTATTTTATATCTGTTTTTCGTTGCATACACAGGATGGTTAGGAACACTTTGTGAACTTTTACAAACGTGAAATTTGTCATTGAATCGTATATAGTGAAAGTAGGAAAATAATCAATACGGAGGGAAAGAAATGAAGCTAACGGTAATTGGTTGTTGGGGCGGGTATCCAAAGAAAAATGAGGCAAGCTCTGGATATCTTCTTGAACATGATGGTTTTAATCTGTTAATCGATTGCGGTAGTGGTGTATTATCTAAACTTCAAAATGTCATACATCCAGAAGAGATAGATGCTGTTGTATTATCACATTATCATCCAGATCATATTGCAGATATCGGAGTTCTTCAGCATGCAAAGTTGATTCAAGGTTTTTTGGGAAAGAGCTTTGGTACCCTGCCTATTTATGGACATAATCAGGATCAGCAAGAGTTTCTAAAGCTTTCGTATAAAGAAATTACGAAGGGCATTGCTTATAACCCGGGTTTGCCGCTTAAAGTTGGACCATTTGACATTTCTTTTGTCCAAACGAATCATCCAGCCATTTGTTATGCAATGAGGATAGAAGTTGAAGGGAAAGTTCTGATCTATACGGGAGATACTTCATTTAAGGAAGAACTAATTCCTTTTAGTAAGGATGCTGATTTATTGCTTTGTGAATGTAATTTTTATGGAAATCAAAATGGAAAAAATGCTGGCCACATGACAAGTTTGGATGCCGGAACACTTGCACAAGCAGCCAATGTAAAAACATTAGTGTTAACTCATTTACCGCACTACGGTGATTTAGCCCAACTCATTGAAGAAGCAAAGCAGAATTATGGAAGAGAAGTTCTTTTGGCAGAAGAAGGATTAATTTTCGAAATATAAAGGGAGTGTTCAAACATGCTATTTATTGATAATAAAGGAATTACGGACCCAAGAATAAACTTAGCTATTGAAGAGTATGCTTTAAAGAATTTAGACATAAATCAAACCTATTTATTATTTTACATAAACGAACCATCTATCATTATTGGAAAAAATCAGAACACCATTGAAGAAATTAATACCAATTATGTTGAAAGCAATGATATTCATGTAGTTCGTCGTTTATCAGGCGGCGGGGCGGTTTATCACGATTTAGGAAATTTAAACTTTAGTTTTATCACTAAGGATGATGGGGACAGCTTTCATAATTTTAGAAAGTTTACTGAACCTGTTATAGAAGCTTTAAAAAAGATAGGGGTTAATGCTGAATTAAGCGGAAGAAATGATATTTTAGCAGAGGGTAGAAAAATTTCAGGTAATGCACAGTTCTCCACTAAAGGCAGAATGTTTAGTCATGGTACTTTATTGTTTGACTCTGAAATTGAAAGTGTCGTTTCAGCCCTAAATGTTAAAAAAGATAAAATTGAATCAAAGGGTATTAAATCAATCAGAAGCCGCGTGGCTAATATTTCAGAATTCCTTCCAGAGAAAATGGATATTCAGGAATTTCGCAGTCTTCTTCTTAAGAATATTTTCTCTGAATCACTTGAAATACCAGAATATGTCCTAACCGAGGAAGATTGGGGAAATATTCATAAACTTTCAAAGGAAAGATATCAAAATTGGGATTGGAATTATGGGAAATCCCCTAAGTTTAATATGCAGCATTCCCATCGTTTCCCTGTTGGACAAATTGATATTCGACTTGAAGTAAGTAAAGGTGAAATAGAAAACTGTAAAATTTACGGTGACTTCTTTGGAGTGGGGGATGTTAGCGAAATTGAAAATCTGTTAATTGGGCAAAAATATGAAAAAGCATCAATCGAAAATGCTCTAAGTGAAGTAAACATCCAACACTACTTCGGCAACATCACCAAAGAAGACTTCATCACTCTAATCTATTAACGCACTGGGGGTCAGACCCCCGATGCGTTAATGCGTTAAAGGTTAGGGTGTGGTGAACGTTTTCTTATAATAATTTATGCTTTTCTCTTGTATCCAAAAATTTCTTTCAATATAATATATTTAGAAAATTTATTATATTCACAATTAAAATGAATGAGTATTCATTCAATTAATGAACAAGGGGATGGGAAAATGAATTTATCAAAACAGCTTCATCTGACAGCAAGTTCATTACCACAGAAACCGGCATTCTACTTCATGGAACAAACAACTACATATCAACAATTAGACGCGGCGGTTACAATGTTTGCATCGGGGTTAGAACAACTTGGGGTTAAAAAAGGGGATCATATTGCTCTATTATTAGGAAACTCACCCTATTTTGTTATTGGGATGTACGGAGCTCTGAGACTTGGAGCTACAGTTATTCCAGTCAATCCTATTTATACTCCCGATGAGATTAGCTATATTTTGAAAAACGGCGATGTTAAGGTAGTGATAGCCCTTGATTTATTACTACCTCTAATTGAAAAGATGAACCCGCTACTGCCAAATGTGGAGAATTACCTAATTTGTGAAACTCCAAAAGAAAATGAACAATCTATACAAGTAGAGAATCTTTCTGTTTTCCCAAAATTGAAATCGTTTACAAACATCCTAGCGAACGGGCAGTTGAATTTTGTGGAACCAGATATTCAAGATGAAGATGTTGCAGTCATCTTATACACATCTGGAACAACTGGTAAACCAAAAGGGGCAATGCTCACTCACAAAAATCTCTATTCGAATGCAAAAGATGTAAGCGATTACCTGAAAATGAATGAAAGTGACCGTGTTATTACAGTTTTACCAATGTTCCATGTTTTCTGTTTAACAGTCTCTTTAAATGCTCCTTTAATGAACGGAGCAACTCTTATCATTTTTTCAAAGTTTAGTCCTAAAGAGGTCTTTGCTTTTGCTAAAAAATATGAAGCTACTGTGTTCGCTGGAGTACCTACCATGTATAATTTCTTACTTCAATTCCCAGATGTAAACCCAGAGGATTTACAATCTCTTAGGTTATGTATTTCAGGCGGAGCATCTATGCCAGTGGCTTTACTTAAGAATTTTGAAAAGAAATTTAATGTGGTAATATCAGAAGGCTACGGTTTATCTGAAGCTTCACCGGTGACTTGTTTTAACCCATTAGACCGACCACGTAAACCAGGTTCTATAGGTACTTCCATTATCAATGTTGAAAATAAAGTGGTTAATGAGTTAGGTGATGAGGTGCCTGTTGGTGAAGTGGGAGAATTGATTGTTCGAGGTCCGAATGTTATGAAGGGGTATTATAAGCTTCCGGAAGATACGGCAGCAACAATCCGAGATGGCTGGCTTTATACTGGCGACTTAGCAAAGATGGATGAGGAAGGCTATATTTATATCGTTGATCGTAAAAAAGATATGATTATTGTTGGTGGTTATAATGTGTATCCACGTGAAGTAGAAGAAGTGCTTTATAATCATCCGGACATTGTGGAAGTTGCCGTTCTTGGTGTTCCAGATCCAAACGTAGGAGAAGCCGTAAAATGTTATGTGGTGAGCAAAAATGCCGACCTAACAGATGCCGAACTTTTGCAGTATTGTAAAGAACATTTAGCCAAATATAAAGTTCCAAGTACAATTGATTTCCTTGAAGAACTCCCAAAAAATACAACAGGGAAAATCTTAAGAAGAGCTTTAAAAACTAAAGTTTTGGAAGAAATGAAAGGATAGTACTCCATATAGCTCCATTCTATTAAAGGATTATTTAGTTAAATAATAGAATTTTAATATTGAAAAATATAATAGAAGGAGCAATTGAAGTGCAAAATATATTATTTGATTTAAATGAGCATATTGCTATCGTAACTATTAATCGTGAGGAAGCCTTAAATGCCTTTAATTATGACACGTTAAAGGAATTACAGGATGTGGTTGAACAAATTCGTGTTAATCCTAACGTTCGAATCGTTATTTTTACAGGTGCAGGTGAAAAAGCTTTTAGTGTTGGAGCCGATCTTAAAGAACGTAAATCATTAACGAATGAGGAAGTAAAAAGAAACTTATTTAAAATTAATGAGGTATTTAATGCTATTGACCAACTTCCTCAACCAACCATTGCTCTAATAAATGGTTATGCATTCGGTGGCGGCATGGAGCTTGCGTTAGCATGTGATTTCCGAATTGTTGCTGAAAAAACATTACTTGGGTTAACAGAAACAAGTCTTGCGATTATCCCGGGAGCTGGTGGAACGCAAAGACTCCCAAGGTTAATTGGTCAGGCAAAGGCATTAGAATTAATCTTAACAGCAAGAAGGGTTCCTTCAGAGGAGGCCCTTCAGTTTGGGCTTGTTAATCGTGTCGTTCCAATCGAAGAGCTTTTGTCATCTGCATTGGATTGGGCTAATATGATTCTTCAAAATGGACCAGTAGGTGTTCAGCAAGCGAAATTTGCGATTAAACAAGGAATGAATACCGATTTAGCTACCGGACTTCAAATTGAACGAAAAGCTTATGAAGTAACGATTCCTACAGAAGATAGAATCGAAGCCCTTCAAGCCTTTTCAGAAAAACGTAAACCAGTTTTCAAAGGAAAATAATATTGGAGAAAAGCAACCATTGTTCTGATGACAATTGATGGTTGCTTTTTATTAAAAAAAGAGACCCAATAAAAATGGGTCTCTATTCAGAGAATCAACAGGATAAATAAATTTTTTTCTTTTTAAAAATTCTGTTGTTCTCTAAGATGCTGTTCTGCTAACGCAATAAGACGTTTCGTCATTTCGCCACCAACAGAACCGTTTGCTCGTGCGGTCGTATCAGCACCAAGTTGAACTCCAAACTCATTGGCGATTTCTTCTTTCATCTGATTCAGAACATTTTCTGCTCCAGGGACCAAAAGTTTGTTTCTACCCACGATACATCACTCCCGACGAAGTTTTTGAGCAGATTTTCTGCTCATTCTTAAAATAACCTATTATTTAGTTTGAATTCAAATGAAATGAAATTTAAAATGAAAAATAGATTTTGACAGAATGTGAAAATGGGAGTTTTCTTTAAAGTTCACGGTTAATAGAGAGGAAATAAGATAGAGATGATTGAGAATAATTTGGTAGAATCGGCGATTTCCTTTTGGGGAAGTAATGGTAGCGATTTTTTAAAACTTACAGGCGGGTTTCAGAATGATGTTTACGAGTATAAACAGGGTAAGAAAAAACGAATTTTGCGTATTTCCAACAGCAAACAACTATCACATGTAGATCTGACCATTGGGGAAATGGAATATATTGAGATGCTTGCCGAAAGAGGAATTTCAGTCTCAAGGCCGCTTCTTTCGATGCATGGCAAATACATAGAAAAAATAAAGTGGAATCATAATACCTACCTCGTAGCATCCTTCTCCTATGCCAAGGGAAATCCGATAATGGTAAGCAATCCAAACGAATGGAATGAATCTTTTTTTCAACATTGGGGGAGGACAATGGGCAAGATGCATTCCATTTCCAAAGAGCATGATTGTCGCATTATTCAAAGACCAGCATGGAGCCCAGTTTCTCCAGATATCAGAAAAATAGCTGATTTTTTATCTTCAGTTAGCGAGGAAGCGACTAATTCATTTGAAAAGTTAGTAAAGATGATTCAAGCCCTTCCGAGAGAACTAGATACTTATGGGTTAATCCACAGTGATTTTCACCAAGGGAATTTTTTTGTTCAAGATGGACAAATGACGATATTTGATTTTGCTGATTGTACCTACAATTGGTATGCACATGATATTGCTGTTTCCTTTTACCATGCAGCATGGCAAGGAATGTCCTTCAATCCAGATGATACCTATTTTCCTGTGAAGTTTTTACACTCATTTTTTGAAGGATATAGACAAGAAAACGTATTAAATAGGGTTATATTAATACAGATTCCATTGTTTTTAAAATTTCGTGAGTTTTTTCTTTATACTCTATTTAATGAAAAATGGGATATGGAGCATCTAGAAGATTGGCAAATATATACACTTTCTAATTTGAAGGAGAGAATAGAAAGGGAGATTCCTTATTTAGATATTAGTTTTGAATCATTTTTGTAAATTGGATATAAAAGCAACGGAGTCCTTACTAAAAATTCGTAAGGACTCCGTTTCATTTTTAAGCATTTACATTTCCTAAGACACCGTTTGTAGCTGTAATCGCAATGATCACACATCCCCACATATGCTTGTAGGCTGTAACCATATCATCGCATGTGAAAGTTATTTTTCTTGGGCCAATTAATGCTACTGAAGGGATGGTTGTAGTCATTAATGCTTGGTTTGTTCCCTTGAATTCAATTTCAAATGTCACTGGTCCATCTACCTTTAATGGTGAAAACTCAGGAATTCTTTTAACAGCTACTTCTGCTTTTTCTCTAATAAGTGCCTGGGCTTTTTCGGGATGAATCAATTCAGCTGCAAATCGATCAATACCACGCTTAACCACCGCTGCTTCTACGCCTGGCAATGTTTCCTTTACCTCATTTACGTAAGCATCATCACCCGAGATGAATATAGCTGGAACATTAAAATCACCAGCTACCATGGCGTTCATCTCTGTTTCCCCGACAATTTTCCCATTGATTTTCATTTCATTTACACAAATTCCAGCAAGGGTATGACTAATAATGGTGCGTTCAGAGCCATTTTCACGTCCATGATGCCCAACAAACATAATGGCATCAAAGCTGTCATCTAAGCCTTCAAGCTGACACATGACGCGGTTGCTACCCTGGACAAGTAATGCTCTAGAATCGAGGTCCTCTATAAAAATATTAGACATGTTTCCGTGACCATCTGCCACAACTACTTCTGTAGCGCCACCTTTGAAAGCTCCTTCAATCGCTGCATTTACATCTTGTGTCATTAATTTGCGAAAACGTTGATATTCACTAGGAGTTTTTAATTGCTGATTGGTAGAGACCCCCGAAATACCTTCGATATCTGCAGAAATAAAAATTTTCATTAAGGAACCCAACTTTCTTTTAGTTATTTTTCAAAAAATTATATGTATTTAAATAATAGATTGCTAGAGGGAATGTATCAAGTAAATAGATTATCTATTTGTATTGAAATATAATATTTTAAAATTTTCTAAAAAATAGTTTGCAAAAATAATGGATAACACAGTATAATTTAGTGCATAAAAGCATAAAAGCGTTTAAGTGCGAAAGAAGTGTTCAAGGGGGATAAATAAAATGAAAAAGAGACTGAAACAATTATCGATTATAAGCCTATTAGGCTCGATTATTTTAAGCGGGTGTGGTGCGGATAAAGTTGCTTCTTCTTCAGATAAGGAAAACGAAGTGACAATTGGTGTAACACAAATTGTCGAGCACCCATCATTAGATGCAGCTTTTGATGGATTTAAGAAGGCTTTGGAAGATCAAGGAGTAAAGGCGAAGTATGATGTTCAAATTGCACAGGGGGATCAAAATAATAATCAGACGATAGCTACTAATTTTGTAGGGGATGGGGTAGATTTAATCTTTGCTAATTCAACACCAAGTGCGCTAGGTGCTCTAAATGCAACGAAGGATATTCCGATTGTATTTACATCTGTTACCGATGCTGTAGGTGCTGGACTTGTTGACTCCATGGAAAGCCCTGGCGGCAATGTTACTGGGACGACTGATACACATCCTGATGCTATTCCGAATGTAGTGAAATTTATTCAAGAGAATATGCCGAAAAGTAATGTAGGAGTTATCTATAATTCAGGGGAACAAAACTCTGTGGCGCAGATTGATTTAGTGAAAAAAGAATTAGAGAAGGCAAATATGAAGTTAGAAGAAGCGACGGTTTCCTCTTCATCTGAAGTAAAACAAGCTGCTGAATCACTGATTGGAAAAGCGGATGTATTTTATATTATTACTGATAATACAGTTGTTTCGGCCTTAGAATCAGTCATACAAGTAGCTAATGATAATGATATACCGTTATTTGTCGGAGAACTGGATTCCGTAAAACGCGGTGGCTTTGCAGCATATGGATTCGATTATTTTGACATTGGGTATGAAGCCGGAGAGATGGCTGCGAAAATCCTGAAAGAAGGCAAAAAACCATCTGAATTACCTGTACAATACCCGCAAAAGTTAAAACTGCAATTAAATAAAAAAGCAGCAGAAGAAATGAACATCGAATGGAATGACAAATGGAACGAAATTGGAGAAGTCATTGAATAAACAAATAGGTATTCATACCATAACGCATTAAAGCGCTGGGGGTCAGACCCCCGGTACAGCAAAGCGGTGAAGCGGCGGGGGTCAGACCCCCAGCGCTTTGCAGTGGTGGTGCGTTGAAAAGGAAGGGATGGTTGAGGTATGGCAACGGCAATTTTTGGTGCTTTTGAATCTGGGGTCATTTACGCAATAATGGCTTTAGGTGTGTATTTATCTTTTAGAATTTTAGATTTTCCTGATTTAACAGTGGATGGCAGCTTTGTTACGGGTGCCTCCGTTACAGCTATACTAATCTCTCAAAATGTTAATCCTTTTGCGGCAACCTTGGCAGCTCTCATTGCCGGTTTCCTAGCAGGGTCATTAACTGGATTATTGCACACAAAAGGTAAAATAAATCCTTTACTATCAGGGATTCTTATGATGATTGCTCTTTATTCTATTAATTTGCGTATTATGGGGAAGTCCAATATTCCGTTACTATCAGAAGAAACCGTTTTTACTTGGGTGTCAGAAGGATGGAAAGCAATTGGAATTGATCAAGGGATACAGTCAATCCTATCAAGTATTGGTCTTGCAAGCTTTATTCCAAAAACATGGGCTATTGTTGTGATAATGAGCTTACTAGTATTCTTGTTGAAACTAGTAATAGATTGGTTTTTAAAGACGGAAATCGGCTTAAGTATCAGAGCGACAGGTGATAACGAAACAATGATTAGAAGCTTTGCTGCTAATACTGATTTTTTAAAAATTATTGGTCTTGGATTATCCAATGCTTTAGTTGCTTTATCAGGCGCATTAGTTGCTCAATACAATGGGTTCAGCGATGTTGGTATGGGAATCGGAATGATTGTTATTGGACTAGCATCGGTTATTATCGGGGAAGCGGTCTTTGGAGCCAAAACCATCGTTAGGGCAACATTAGCGGTAGTAGCCGGTTCTATTTTATATCGTATTATCGTGACTCTTGCTCTTAGGGTCGATTTTTTAGAAACAGGTGATATGAAAATGATTACCGCCTTTATCGTCATCTGTGCTCTAATTATCCCTAAGACTTGGAAACAGTGGAAAGAAAGGCAAAATAAGAAAAGTAGATTGCTTGCTTCATTGCAAAAGACAACCCATTCTCAAAAGAAAAGTGGTGAAAAGCTTGCTGCAATTAAATCAAATTTATAAAGTTTTTAATGAAGGAACAGTCGATGAAAAAGTGGCACTAAACCATCTTAATCTTTCAATGAAACAAGGTGATTTTGTCACCATCATTGGCAGTAATGGTGCCGGAAAATCAACATTATTAAATTTAATTGCTGGGAAGCTTACACCTGACTTAGGTGAAGTAATCCTAAATGAAAAAAATATTACTCACATGAAAGAGCATAAAAGAGCTAGATTAATTGGTCGGGTATTTCAAGACCCTATGGCTGGAACAGCACCATCCTTAACAATTGAAGAAAATTTAGCTATAGCTTTTTCTAGAACAAAAGCCCGAGGTTTTTCACTAGGTGTAACACGGAATCGGCGAGCCTTTTTTAAAGAGAAATTAGAATCGCTTCAACTAAACTTAGAAAATCGATTAACGGCTAAGGTTGGTTTATTGTCAGGCGGTGAACGGCAAGCTTTATCACTTTTAATGGCAACTTTTACTGAACCGAAAATTCTTTTATTAGATGAACACACAGCAGCACTTGACCCATCAAGGGCAGAACTAATTACTTCCTTAACAAAAAAAATAGTAGAAGAAAATAAGCTAACTGCCTTAATGGTTACCCATAATATGCAGCAGGCTATTGATTTAGGTAACCGTTTAATTATGATGGATCGAGGGGAAATCATTTTTGAAGCAGACGAAAAGAAAAAGAAGGAGCTTACTATCGAGGTCTTATTAAAGGAGTTCCAGCAAATACGTGGTGGATCCATGACCGATCGAGCGATATTAGTTTAGATAGGAAAAAGGAGTGGACACTTAAGTGACCAACTCCTTTTTTTCGTAAAACGAAATATAGTTTATTGTGAAACCGATTTTTGGTATGTATAATAGATTTCAAGTTATTAGACTATCTATTTTAGAAAGAGTGGTGATGATTGACATGACAGAGATGGTGATGGAAAGACACGCCTCCGATTTTAAAAGAGGAATACAGGCTGGAATTAGTATTGCCATTGGCTATTTTCCAATTGCATTAACCTTTGGCTTGCTTTCAAAAACAAGTGGTTTGTCCATTTTTGAAACAGTAATGATGAGTTTAATCGTGTTTGCTGGGGCATCACAATATATTTCCTTATCGCTCTTAACATTAGGAACAGGTACATTTGAAATAATATTAACAACCTTTATTGTAAACATTCGTCATTTTTTGATGTCTGCATCACTCAATGAAAAAGTGGATGATGATCGAACTCTTTATAAAGCAATATACTCGTTTGGAATAACAGACGAAACGTTTTCTGTTGCGGCTACGAAAGAGGGAAATGTTTCAACAGGGTACATATTTGGTGTCATTTCTGTTTCCTACGCAAGCTGGGTCGTCAATTCAGGAGTAGGTCATCTTGTTGGATCAAGTCTTCCAGAAACCTTACAAGAGAGTATGTCCGTTGCGTTATATGCTATGTTTATTGGGCTTTTGGTTCCTTCTTTGAAAAAAAGTATGAAGGCGATTTTTCTCGCAAGCTTAGCTGCCTTATTTAATATCATTTTTACGTTCGCAGAATTATTATCGACAGGATGGTCTATCGTCTTGGCTACTATTTTATCTGCTGTCATCATTGAAACTATAGAATGGTTGAAAAATAGAGGATCAAAAGGAGGAGAGTCCACATGAAAGTAGAAATCCTCTGGATGATCATTGGGATGGGACTCGTCACCTATATACCAAGAATGCTTCCATTTGTTTTATTCAAAGGTAAAGAGCTTCCCCCTTTTTTACAAGGCGTATTAAAAAATGTTCCATTTGCTACCCTGGGTGCTTTAATATTTCCAGGGATCCTTTTAATTCAAGAGGATATATGGTATGGGATATTGGGAGCAGCAGCTGCCTTCTTAACTGCCTTTTTGGGTGCAAACGTTATTGTGGTAGTAGTTAGTTCGATAGCTGTTTTAACTATCTACTCTTTTTTTGTATAATGAAAAAAGCCGGTCTAACACAGGCCGGCTTTTTATCTTAAAGTAATCTAAACCGGGAAAATGTTTTCTCTATTTTTTATAGGACTCAGGGTACGCTATTTAGTTCAATTCTGCTATTTTGGAGGGGTTATCGGACACAGAGTACGCTATTGGCTTCTCATCGCACAAAAATGGTCACTTTTTACCTCGATAGCGGTTCGTTTGTCCCATAAGAATAAGAAAACACCGATATTTTTATAAATAACGGATTATAGGTCCTATAAATGTTTTCTCTCATTTTTTGCGGACACAGGGTAGATATTTTTGGTTTACCATTTTTTTTAGGTTTTATGATTTCAGTAGGTAATTTAAAAAATCTATAATATTGTTCTAAAAAATCATTTTTTAACTAAACTTAAAATAGAAGGTTGGACAAAGAGGGGGTCTAAAGATGGTAAGGAAAATGGGTATATATTCCGTTATAGCTTACACACTATACGGATTATTTTTTTACTGGTACCTATTTTATTTCGCAGATACAAGCCTTCCGTTTGAATATGAAGGTTCAAAGGCCGATCCTGCTACATTTTTAAATGGGCGCGAATTGATGCTTAGTGAAGAATACTCCAAAATTAGAAATTTATTGTTTTTTCTATCGACTCCGTTTGAATGGCTGTTCTATTTATTCATTCTAATTATTGGTCTTTCAAACGCATTTAAGAAATGGGCGGAGGAGACAACAAAGAATCGTTTTTTTCAGAAAGCTATCTATCTGATTTGGTTATCTCTTTTTGCATATATAGCTACATTTCCGCTAAGCTATATTAGTTACTCGTTATCTAAAACCTATCATATATCAACCCAGAGCTTTGCCTCTTGGATGAAAGATGAGTTAATCGACTTTTGGATTAACTATGGAATGATGCTTATTATAGTCGTTGTTCTTTATTGGCTAATTAAAAAGAGCCAGAAAAGGTGGTGGTTGTTTGCATGGATTCTTTCAGTGCCGTTTACATTGTTTCTAATGTTTGTACAGCCTGTAATTATTGATCCTTTGTATAATGATTTCTACCCTTTAAAAAATAAAGAACTAGAAAAACAGATATTATCACTAGCCAGTGAAGCGAATATCCCAGCTGATCATGTTTATGAAGTAAATATGGGGGAAAAAACCAATGCTTTAAATGCTTATGTGACAGGAATTGGATCTAACTCTAGAATTGTTCTTTGGGATACTACTTTGAATCGCTTGAATAATGATCAAATTCTTTTTATCATGGCACATGAAATGGCCCATTATGTCGAAAAACATCTGTATTTTGGAATTGCTGGATATTTGCTTCTATCTTTAGTTGGCCTCTATTTAACGTATCGTATCATAAATTGGGTCGTTACTAACTGGGGAAGAGAGTTGAAAATTTCAAGTGTAGCAGATATTCGTTCACTCCCTTTAATATTAATGGTTTTATCTATATTAATGTTTGTTTCTAGCCCGTTGTCCAATTTTGTATCCCGCTATCAAGAAGCAAGGGCAGATAAATATGCGATAGAAATGACAAAAGACTCAGAAAGTGCCATTACAGGTTTTCAAGAGCTAACTCGTTCAGGTTTGAGCCAGGTTAACCCTCCGTTATTAGTGAAGATTTTCCGATACGGTCACCCAACCATGCTTGAGAGGATTTCAAGAATTGAGGAATACGAATTAGAACATAGAACATCAAAATAAAAAATAAAAAATAGGCTCACTTTTTCAGTCATCTGAATAGTGAGCCTATTTTTTATGAGTAAAAGTAAAATGTTCCGTGTTAATCATAAGAAATGTTAAATTCCTCCGATTTAATATTAAGTCTCTCCCTAGGTACCGAAACGTTTGTTTAGTTCGTTAAGTTGTTTGGATAATTTCATAAATACATCTTTTTGGCGCTGATCAATCGCAGCATCAATTTGTTTTTGGAGCTTTTCCTTTTCGGAATTGAGTTGGATTTCTCTTAAAAACATTTCAATGTATAAATTTTGGACAAATGCTTCTTTTTCAAGCTGACGATTCATAGCACCGGTTTTCATTAAATTTGAATAGGATTTATCCTTCATGTGTATCCCCCCTGATGCTTTTTTATATTATATGGAATTCAATGAACAATATCAACTAAAAATTTATAATTTTCAGAAAATATTTTTTATGTCAAATTTAGCAATCTTTCACAAATTGTTAAAATATTTTAAACATGAATGTTATGATGTTGTCATAAAAGAAAGGAGTTGAATATTTTGAAAGATAAAATTATAGAAGAATATGAAATTAATCCCTGCACAATGTTAATTATCCCAGTTCTTTATGGCAGTAAGACTTATTCCAAGATTTATGAATTAGAGGATGAAATTCTCTCGCCGTTTAAGCCGTTTGAAATCATAAAAACCAGTTGTGAATTCTTCGGAAGCAGTTACGAAGGTCGTAAAGAAGGTTGTAGAAAATTAACTGGGATTACTCACAAAGCCCCAATTGCCATTGACCCCACAAATTCCATTTATTTCTTCCCCACCACTTCTCCGAGCCAGCCTGAATGTATTTGGATTTCACACGAACATGTTTTGCAATATCGTCAAACTTCACCTAATCATACGAATGTCATTTTTCGCAATAAGGAAACTTTTGAAGTACCCATTTCAACAAGATCATTTAACAATCAAGTTATTCGTACAGCTCATTTAAGAACAAAACTCAATCAGAGAATGAATGAGATGGAAAGAAGAGCATATTTTTATCTTCATACTCCAAAGTATATGGCAGCATCAGAAAGTAAGGACGAGTATGGAAAATTCCTATTAAGAAAAGAACCGCAATTTTTTGAATAAGGGTAAATAGGCTTCAATAAAATTAACCTTGGTGAAGATATCTTTTAAACAAATAATATTCCATTAACTCTTGTACTTTGTTACGTATTCTTGGATTAAAATAATTATGCTGTTCTTCATAGCCTTTATATAGAAAGGAGAACATGGTAAACGATTCGTCACGATTTATTTCTTTTACTTGTATTTGATTTTTTCTTAAAAATTGTTTGACTTCATATAATTCTTTTTGAATCATTTTCATTGCTTCCTCAATTAATTCTAAATAGGGCTTTCTTAGTTTGAATGGACTTTTCTCAAAAACTAATAAGTCTCGATTTAATACAATTAATACCATCGGCAAATAAATGGCTTTTTCGATGATATCTCTTTCAGCTTCTGGTATACGAGTCATGAAAAGTCTCCTTTCTTTTAAGAACGTTTGTTCGTATAAATCATACAAGAAAAATGGCGTGAAAGCAAGATTCTTCCCTTATGAAAAAGTATTTTGTTTGTCTAAAATTTTTCGTAGTAACTTTTAAACTTTTGCAATAATTATCTTTTAATTAGGAATAAAGACATATCTTTATTTTTGGACTGAAAAAATTTAATTATTTACGCAGGAAAATTATTTCTGTTGTCGAAATAATTTTCTATGCTTTTTAGGGGGAAGAAAAGAATGGTCAAAAGAGGAATGGAACCTAAAGACTTGTACCAATTGAAATCAGTTGCAAATCCATTGATTTCACCTGATGGAAAGAAATGCCTTTATGTAGTAACATCCATGGATGAAGAAAAACAAGCCTATACATCTAATTTGTTTATCCAAGATTTGACGGAGGATACACCAGCCGCTCAATGGACATTTGGGAACAATCGTAACCAAAATGCAAAGTGGTCACCTAATGGGGACAAGATTGCTTTTTTATCGAATCGTACAGGCAGTATGCAAATATTTCTTATGTCAGAAAAAGGTGGGGAAGCACGTCAGCTTACCTTTTTTGAAAATGGTGTAAGTCATTTTATTTGTTCACCGGATGGTGAAAAATTGGCATTTTCTATTTCCTTAAAAGAAGGTCAAGATATACAAGATTTAGAGCAAAAGGAAAAGAAAAAAGATGACGTAAAGGCAAAGGAAGTTACTGCATTAGTTGTCGAGCAGATGAAATATAAATCAGATGCAGAAGGATTCTGGAAAGGTACATACAGACAAATTGGAATCATAGATATTGCAACAGGAGATGTTGAACAATTAACATCTGGTAAAGCTGACCTGCACCTACAATGCTGGTCTCCTGATGGAACCTATATTGCCGTGGCTGGGGACTTAACTGAAAACCGGGATGATTCTTTTTTAATGGATGTATTTCTTCTAGAAGTATCTACAAAAGAATTACATAAAAAAACGAATAGCGACGGGTTTTTTGGAGGAGTTACATGGTCTCCTAATGGACGTTATTTAGCTATGACAGGACACAATAGAGAATTTGAAAATGCAACCCTTACAAAGCTTTGGATTTATGACTTAGAGGAGGATACGCATACCTGTTTAACAAATGAGTGGGATGTTATAGTAGGAGATTATACGATTGGCGACTTCCAACAAGGCGTAGCCAACGTGGGAATTCTCTGGGCAAACGATAATCATAGCTTCTATTTCCAAGCAACTGACAATGGAAATACCGCACTTTATTATGGGAATTTAAATGGTGAAATTTATCCAGCGTTATTAGATAATCAACATGTTTATGGGGTATCCATTGATGGAAATGACCTTGCAGTAGTAGCTATTAGTAAGCCAGACCATCCTGGTGATTTATATTCTTTAAAAATAACAACAGGTGAGCTTAAAAGATTAACGAATGTAAATGAAAAGGTATTGGAAGAGATATCTCTGTCTCCAGTTGAAAGCTTCGAATTTGAAAGTGAAGGCGGTCTAAACGTTCAAGGCTGGTTAATGTATCCCGCTAATTTTAATAAAGATCATAAATATCCTTTATTACTAGAAGTACATGGTGGTCCACATGCAATGTATGGAAATAGCTATATGCATGAGTTCCAAACACTTGCTGCCGAAGGTTTTGCTGTATTATTTACAAACCCGCGCGGAAGTCATGGTTATGGACAGGAATTTGTGAATGCCGTTAGAGGCGATTATGGTGGAAATGATTATAACGATTTAATGAATGCAGTAGATTTTGCTTTAGAGAAGTTTACTTTCTTAGATAAAGACCGTATGGGTGTTACTGGAGGAAGTTATGGCGGATTTATGACAAACTGGATTGTTGGTCATACCGATCGATTTAAGGCTGCTGTTACACAGCGTTCCATTTCAAACTGGATTAGTTTTTATGGCGTAAGTGATATTGGATATTACTTTACCGAGTGGCAAGTCCAATCAGACCTAAGTGATATTCAAACTCTATGGAAGCATTCACCACTTGCTTACGTAGACCAAGTAAAAACTCCATTATTAATTTTACACAGTGAAAAAGATTATCGCTGCCCAATCGAGCAAGCAGAGCAGCTGTTTATTGCATTAAAGAGACAAAATAAAACAACTAAATTTCTACGCTTCCCTGAAGCCAATCATGAACTTTCAAGAAGTGGTCATCCAAAGCTTCGACTAGAAAGATTAAATGCTATTAAAGACTGGTTTAACCAGTACGTATAAACAAAAAATGCTTCAGCATTATTTGCTGAAGTATTTATTTGAAATTTAGGAATATATTGGGTTTACATTTTTCAAAATATAGCATATACTACTATTAATTATTTGAAAGGTGGGTGACGTGTAATGAGTAAATTAAATCAATATCTCATTGTTGAATATCGTTGCATAGCCCATCTGTGCGTTAATACAGTTAATTAGAATCTTTTTGTCCTCTAATGCTTATTAAAACCATGGGTTGTGCGTGCCTATGGTTTTTTATTATGTAAAAAAAGTGAAAAAAGCATATTGGAGGAACAAAAATTGAACTTAAACTTAATTGGTATGAATGAACAAATAAAAGAAAATTTTAACCCATATTTAGAGCAGGGCTACACTTTAGGAAGGGTAGCACTTGAGCATAAAAGAATGTATCGCGTTTGGACTGAAAATGGAGAACCACTTTGTGAAGTATCCGGAAAATTTGCCTTTATGGCAACTGCTAGAGAAGATTATCCTGCTGTAGGGGATTGGGTTGTTATCCAGGAGAGAACAAGCGAAAATCGTGGTACTATCCATGCTATCCTACCAAGAAAAAGTAAATTTTCTAGAAAATCGGCTGGACTTGTGACAGAGGAACAAATTGTTGCAGCAAATGTGGACACTATATTTTTAGTAAATAGCTTAAATGAGGATTTAAATTTACGCAGAATAGAAAGATATTTATTGTTAACTTGGGAAAGTGGAGCGAATCCAGTCATTATTTTAAGTAAGGCTGACCTTTGCGAAAATGTTGATGAAAAGATAAAAGAGGTTGAATCTATTGCCTTAGGAGTCCCTATTATAGCGATTAGTGCTTTAGAAAATAGCGGTCTTGAAAATGTTCAGCAATATCTACAGCCAGGAAATACAGTAGCTTTACTAGGTTCATCTGGAGTAGGAAAATCCACGATAACCAATATCCTTCTAGGAGTAGAAAAACAAGTTGTTCAGGAAATCCGTGTGGGTGATGATAAAGGGAAGCATACGACTACACATCGCGAAATGGTTTTATTGCCAAATGGAGCAGTTTTGATTGATACTCCAGGGATGCGAGAATTACAGCTTTGGGAAAGCAATGAAGGATTATCAGAGAGCTTTTCCGACATCGAGCATCTAACTGCACTATGTCGTTTCCGTGATTGTAAGCATGAGAAAGAACCAGGTTGTGCGGTTCATCAGGCGATCGAATCAGGTGATTTACCAGAGGAACGTTTATATAGTTATAAAAAGCTTTTAAAAGAATTAGCTTATTTAGATCGAAAAGTGGATAAAAAGGCCCAATCAGATGAAAAAAAACATTGGAAAAATATCAGTAAGCAAATGAAAATAAAAAGTAAAATTTAACTAAAAAAGGAAAAACCTCTTTTTCAAAAAGAGGTTTTTATTTGTGTTTATACATATTTTTCTTGAACTTTTAATAGTAAAGAGGTTAGAGTATTTACATTGGGTGGAGAAATAATACAAATAATAATTAAGAATGTAAAGGATAGGACTGATTAACATGAGATCAGAAAAACATATGAAAAAAAGAAGGCGAAGAGTTAGATTAAGAGGAATTTTATTACTCATTGGGCTCCTGTTTTTGGGAACAATGGTTTACTCTTATTTTCAATATAAGCAAGGGATTTCACAAACAGAGGAAAAGGCACCTGAACAAGTTAAATATGAATTTAATGGAGATAAGGATCAGTATGGTGGAACCAATATTCTTTTATTAGGCAGTGATGCAAGGGGAGACGAACCTTCTAGGGCGGATACGATTATGATTGCCCATTATCATGAAGACAAGGGTACCTTTAAAGTAACATCCATCATGCGTGATACGTATGTAAATATACCGGATCATGGCTACAATAAAATAAATTCTGCATTTGCTTTTGGCGGACCGGAATTATTGCGGGAAACGATAAAAAATAACTTTGATATCGATTTACAATACTATGCAATAGTCGACTTTCAAGGGTTTGTTCATGTTATTGATGAAGCTTTCCCGAAGGGCGTCAAGGTTGACGTTGAAAAGAAAATGTCTGAACGAATTGGCGTCACATTAGAACCAGGGGAGCAATATTTAGATGGTGAGCATTTATTAGGATATGTACGGTTCCGTCATGATGCCATTGGAGATTTTGGTCGAGTGGAAAGACAACAAAAGGTTATCAAAGAAGTTGCTAATCAATTAACAAGTATTCAGAAGATCCCTAAACTGCCAAAGCTGGTAGGGGTAGTAAAACCATTTGTAAATACTAATTTAAATACAACCAATATATTATTTATGGGGAAGGATTTCTTATCTGGTGATCGAGGAAATATCCCAACACTTCGTATTCCTGTGGACGGGTCATTTGAAAACAGAAGAATTGAAGGAGTGGGAGCTGTCCTTTGGATAGACGAGGAAGTAAATAAAACGGCACTTCATGAGTTTATTAAACAACCTTAGGGGAAAATAAATAGGACATGCTTGGTTTAAAAGGGAGTATAAATAAATGGATTTTAATACGCTAAGAGAATGGTTAACTTTAGAAAATATCATGAAATTAATTCAAGAGTATCGAGCATTGGGACCATTACCTGGAATATTTTTACCAATGCTTGAAGCATTCCTTCCTTTTTTACCTCTATTTTTATTTATTATGGCAAATGCGAGTGCTTTTGGTTTGTGGGTTGGATTTCTATATTCCTGGATTGGGGCATGTGCTGGAGCATTTATCGTTTTTATTGTTTTTCGAAAGTATGGTCAAAAACGGTTCTTCTCTTTTTTACAAAGACATTCTCAAGTTCAAAAATTAATGGGTTGGGTTGAACGTCACGGATTCGGTCCATTATTTATTCTTCTTTGTTTCCCATTTACTCCATCAGCGGTTGTGAATATTGTGGCTGGCTTATCAAAAATTAACACTGCCCAATACATGCTAGCTGTTCTATCTGGAAAAATGGTAATGATTTTTATCATTAGTTTTATCGGATATGATATTCGTTCGTTAATAACTCAGCCACTTCGAACGGCAATAGTAGCTGTTGTAATCTTTCTATTATGGTATATAGGAAAACGAATTGAATTAAGATTAAATTCAAAAAGTAAAAAAAATCATCAATTAAGTTAAAAGCGCAGCTATGCGCTTTTTTTACTTTATTTGTCAGTAGCTCGAACATGTATTCGTGTCTTTTGTGTGGTAAGATACTAATAGATAAAATATGAGAAAGAGGTGGCGAAGTAGATGTCTGTTCGTTTATTGATTGGTCGTTCGGGGACTGGAAAAACAACTTTTTGCTTTAATGAAATGAAAAGCCATCTTAAAGAAAAACCAGAAGGAAACCCCATTATTTATTTAGTACCGGATCAAATGACTTTTCTATCAGAATATCGCCTCATAACAGGTAATGATATAAATGGAATGATTAGGGGACAAGTGTTTAGTTTTTCCCGTTTAGCGTGGAGAGTATTGCAAGAAACAGGTGGAATCAGCAGACAGCATCTTACCAGTGTTGGTTTAAATATGTTGATTCGAAAGATTATTGAGGAAAAAAAGGCTGATCTAAAAATATTTGATAAAGCAGCTGATAAAAACGGGTTTATTGAGCAGATGGAACAAATGCTTACTGAATTTAAAAGATATTGTATTCAACCCAATGAATTAAGTATAAAACGTGAGACACTCTCTGATAAAGATCCTCGTACAACAAGAGTGCTTAAAGATAAATTACATGATTTAGAACTGATTTATAAAAGTTTTGAAGAATCCCTGCATCAAAAATATTTAGATTCAGAAGACTATTTTCGATTACTAACTGAAAAAGCACATGAATCTAGTTTTATTCAAAATGCTGAGGTATACATCGATGGGTTTGATAGTTTTACACCACAAGAATATATGGTTATCGCAGCTCTTATGAAAAATTGCAAAAGAGTCACGATTGCTTTGACCTTAGACGAGCCATTCTATCAAACACCACCAGATGAACTGCACCTTTTCCGATTATCAGGAGAAACATGTCAAACCATTTATGAAATTGCCCATACAGAAGGTATAGAACTAGAAAATATAGTACCTTTTACAAAGCAAAAAAGATGGAATAACGATTCCTTAAGACATTTGGAAGCTTTTTTCGATACTAGACCAGTAGTAAAGTTTGAACAAAAGTCCAATATTCATATTGGACAAGCTGTCAATCGCCGTGCAGAAGTTGAGGGTGTTGCTCGCCAAATAAAACAGCTAGTAAGCGAGTCTCCATCTTATCGTTATCGTGATGTTGCCGTTTTAATTCGAAACGGTCAGGAATATCAGGAAATTCTTGAAACGGTTTTTGCAGATTATGATATTCCTTTTTTTATTGACCAAAAAAGAACGATGCTTCACCATCCGTTAGTGGAACTGATCCGTTCAACCTTAGAAATTTTACATTCTAATTGGCGTTATGAACCAGTTTTTCGTGCTATTAAAACGGAACTTCTTTTTCCGTTAAAGGAAAACCAAGCGATCCTACGTGAGCAAGCGGACAAGCTTGAAAACTTTGTATTAGCCTATGGAATCCAAGGAAACCAATGGATTAAAAAGGAACGTTGGATTTATCGGAAGTATAAAGGAATAGAATTTGAATCTAAGATTCAAACAGATGAGGAAAAAAGATTTGAACAAGAGCTAAATGAGATTAGGTTGAAAATAACCGCACCCATTCTACGTTTAGTTAGAAGATTAAACAAGTCAGAAAAGACGATCGAATATTGTGAAGCGTTATTTTTATTTTTAGAAGAATTAGATATCCCTGCAAAACTCGAAGAATGGAAATTAGTAGAGGAATCAAAAGGAAATTTAGTACAAGCAAGGGAACATGACCAAGCATGGAATGCCATCATTGATCTTCTTGATGAATTTGTTGAAATGCTTGCGGATGAAAAATTAACGGTTAAACAGTTTGCCATGATTCTAGATGCTGGATTAGAAACTTTAAAATTCTCGATTGTGCCGCCAGCACTAGATCAGGTTATCGTGGCAGATTTAGAAAAATCAAGACTATCTGAAATGAAAGCAGCTTTTGTTATCGGGATGAATGAAGGGGTATTCCCAGCTAAATTTTCTGATGAAGGAATATTAGCCGATGATGATCGCGAAAGACTGATTACGAATGGTTTAAAGATTGGTCCAAGCAGCAAAATAAAGCTATTAGATGAGCAATTCTTGGCATATAAGTCATTTACTTTGCCATCAGACGTCCTTTATTTAACCTATCCTTTAGCAAACGAAGAAGGAAAAGGACTTATGCCTTCTTCCTTTATCAGTCGAATGAAGGAGCTTTTTCCACAGCATGAGGAACATTTCTTTGTATCGGATATAAGTGAATTATTCGAAAGAGAGCAATTAGAGTACGCTGCAAACAAAAAAACAGGATTAAGCTATCTCACGACACAGCTGCAGTTAATGAAAAGAAATTATCCTATGTATGATTTTTGGTGGGATTTATACAACTATTATCTTGAAAATAAGGATTGGAAGAATTCGTCAAAAAAAGTATTGTCAAGTTTATTTTATACTAATAGAACTGTGCCATTATCGAATGAGTTAACCAAAGAACTGTATGGGGAACAAATCCAAGCAAGTGTATCAAGAATGGAACTTTTTCATAGCTGTCCGTTCTCGCATTTCGTCCAGTATGGGCTACAACTGAGGGAACGACAAATATTCCGCTTAGAGGCCCCGGATATTGGAGAACTTTTCCATGCGGCTTTAAAGTATATATCACAAACGATTATAGATGAAAATAAATCTTGGGCCAAAATGAATCGTCGTGATTGCGAGGAGTTGGCAAAACAAGCAATTGAAGCATTAGCACCTAGACTTCAAAATGAAATTCTATTAAGCTCCAATCGCCATCATTATATTAAAAGAAAGCTAGAACAAATTATAAGTCGTGCTTCCTTTGTGCTAAGTGAGCAAGCAAAGGTAAGTGGATTCGCACCGGTTGGACTAGAACTAGGATTTGGTCCGAAGGGAGAATTGCCGCCATTACAATTTGAATTAGAAAATGGACGTAGCATGTCATTGGTTGGACGAATTGACAGAGTGGATAAAGCAACAAATCAAGATGGGGTTTATTTAAGGGTTGTTGATTATAAATCGAGTGCAAAGGACCTTAGTTTGCAGGAGGTTTACTATGGTCTTGCTTTACAGATGTTAACATATTTAGATATTGTCATTTCCTATTCAAGTAAACTTGTAGAATCACAAGCCTTACCCGCTGGAGTTCTTTATTTCCATGTGCATAATCCGCTTGTTCAATCGAAAAAAGCATTAACTTTGGATCAGATTGAGGCAGAACTCTTTAAAAAATTTAAAATGAATGGATTACTATTAGCAGAACCGAACGTATTGAGATTAATGGATGAAGGAATTGACTCGAGCTCTTCGCCAATCATTTCAGCTAGTATTAATAAGGACGGGACACTTTCAAAAAATTCAAAAGTAGCAACAAAGGATGAATTTGATTTATTAAGAGGTTTTGTGAGAAATAAGTATGTTTCCACAGGTAATGAAATGATTAATGGGAATATTAGCATTGCTCCATATAAGCTCAAAGATAAAACACCATGTACATTCTGCTCATACAAACCAGTATGTCATTTTGATCAATCTATTGTTGAAAATGATTTCCGTGTTCTAGTTCCCAAATCGAGAGAGCAAGTGATAGAAGGTCTAACAAAGAAGGAGGAGGAGGATTTACATGTCTAAGGTAATGATTCCACCTAAACCAGCTGAAGCCACTTGGACAGAGGACCAATGGAAAGCTATTTTTGCTAAAAATCAGGATATTCTCGTGGCTGCAGCGGCTGGGTCAGGGAAAACAGCTGTATTAGTAGAACGAATGATTCAAAAAATCATATCAACGGAAGACCCTATTAATGTGGATGAATTATTAGTGGTTACATTTACGAATGCCTCTGCAGCCGAAATGCGTCATCGTATTGGAGAAGCGTTAGAAAAAGCCATTAATGTTAATCCAAAGTCCACCCATTTAAGGAAACAATTAAGTTTATTAAATCGTGCGTCCATCTCCACCCTGCACGCCTTCTGTTTAGAGGTAATAAGAAAGTATTACTACCTGATTGACATTGACCCAGGTTTTAGGATTGCGAATGAAACGGAAGTTCAACTGCTAAGAGATGAGGTATTGGATGATTTATTCGAGGCTGAATATGGCAAAGTGGGAAATGAAGCTTTTTATCAATTAGTCGATATGTTTAGCAATGACCGCAGTGATATCGCATTACAAACGATCATTGGTGAGCTTTACGATTTTGCCATGTCTAATCCATCCCCAGAGGAGTATTTGCAAAAAGTCATTTCAATGTACGAAGTGGAAACAACTACACCTATCGAAAATTTACCTTTTATGAAACCATTGCTGTTTGAAGTTGGTCTACAGTTAGAAGGTGCCCGGGATTTAGCAGAGCAGGGCTTAGAATTAACAAAATTACCAGCAGGTCCTGCGCCAAGAGCAGAAACCTTCAACCTTGATATACAACTAATTGATTCCTTAATAAAGGCAAACAATGACTCCTGGCAGAGTATATATGAAGCCATTCAGACGTTGCCATTTTCAACATTAAAGAGTTGCCGTGGGGATGAGTTTGATAAAAACTTAATAGAGAAATCAAAAAAAACAAGAGATAAAGTAAAGAAAATAATAACGGACTTAAAGGATGAGCTATTTTCAAGAAAACCTGAAAGTTTTCTACGAGATATCGTTTTAATGAAACCCCATATTGAAACCTTGGTGGAACTAGTACGGGATTTTTCACATCGCTTCGCAGCGATAAAGAGAGAAAAAGGTTTAATCGATTTTTCTGACCAGGAGCATATGTGTTTACAAATATTAACGCAAAAATCTCCTGAAGGAGAGATGTCTCCTTCAGAAGTTGCCTTAATGTACGGCAATCATTTTAAAGAAGTTTTAGTTGATGAATACCAAGATACAAATATGGTTCAAGAAACAATCATTAATATGGTTTCACAGGAAAAAGAAGAAACGGGCAATTTGTTCATGGTTGGTGACGTGAAACAATCCATTTATCGTTTCAGATTGGCCGAACCTAATCTTTTTTTAGGAAAGTATAACCGTTTTCAAACAGATGGAGATCAAACAGGTTTAAGAATTGATTTGGCTAAAAATTTCCGCAGCCGAAAAGAGGTCTTGCACGGAACAAATTTCTTATTTAAACAGTTAATGGGTGTGAAGGTTGGCGAAATTGAGTACGATGAAGCGGCAGAATTAAAGCAAGGGGCACCATATCCAGATTCAGATGATTTCTCCATCGAAGTGGTACTTGTCGATCTTCAGAAAAACGAGGATTCACGTAAAGAAGAGAATGATAATGAAACAACTGAATTTGATGCAGTCGAGTTAGAACAAGCACAGCTTGAAGCTAGATTAATGGCAGGGAAGATTAAAGAATATATTTCAGAAAAGAAACCTGTTTATAATCCGAAAACAAATTCGTTTCGACCTGCTACCTATCGTGATTTTGTCATTCTATTGCGCTCAATGACATGGGCACCTCAAATTATGGAGGAATTTAAATATCAAGGTATTCCGATCTATGCGAATTTATCTACGGGTTATTTTGAAGCAACAGAAGTAGCGATTATGTTGTCTCTATTAAGGGTGATAGATAACCCAAATCAAGATATACCATTAGTTTCGGTTCTTCGTTCTCCCATTGTAGGTTTAACTGAAGAAGAGTTGGCAACCATTAGAACATTTGCTAAAAAAGGTACATTCTTTGATTCTCTAATTGCCTTTACCAAAAAAGGTGTAACGTTAGAAAATTGGAAACTAACAGAACAACTGACTCAATTTATGGAACAATTAACAAATTGGCGCTTAAAGGCTCGAAAGGGAGCATTATCAGAGTTAATCTGGCAGTTATACCGCGATACACATTTTTATGATTTTGTTGGTGGTATGCCAGGTGGTAAACAGCGACAGGCTAATTTAAGGGCATTATACGATCGAGCCCGTCAATATGAAAAAACGTCCTTTAGAGGATTATTTCGATTTTTAAGATTTGTGGAAAGAATGATGGATCGTGGAGACGATCTTGGTGCTGCTAGGGCTTTAGGAGAGCAGGAAGATGTGGTAAGAGTCATGACGATTCATAGCAGTAAAGGGTTAGAATTTCCTTTCGTCTTTATCGCAGGTTTAGATAGAAACTTTAATACGATGGACTTAAAAAAATCGTTCATGCTCGATAAAGAATATGGGTTTGCTGCTAAATATGTCGATTCAGAAAAACGAATCTCCTACCCATCTTTGCCTCAATTAGCCTTTAAAAGAAAAAAGAAGTTAGAAATGCTTGCGGAGGAAATGCGGGTCTTGTATGTGGCATTAACAAGAGCCAAAGAAAAATTATTTTTAATTGCTTCAGTAAAAGATCTCGAAAAGAAGAGAGAGAAATGGTTAAACACTATTTCTCAACAAGATTGGTTACTGAAGGAATTTGAACGCATTAATGCCGGCAGCTATCTTGATTGGATTGGCCCTGCTCTAGTTAGACATAGCGATTGTGAAAATTTACGTGAAGATGATGCTACGTTACATCCCTTGCTTGTTGAGGATATTCTAAATCATCCATCCTGTTGGAAAATAAAACTTCTTAAATCAGATGAAATAAGAGACATAGAGCAGGATGAAGAAACGGAAAGTGGTAATTACCTAGAACTAGTTGAAAAGGGAGAGATGGTACCAGTCCAGTCTGAATGGTATGAAAAGATTAACGCTCAACTAGATTGGAGCTATCCATATGAAGCAGCTTCGAACTATCGTTCAAAGCAATCTGTTTCTGAAATGAAAAGACAAAGGGAAATAGGTACGGAGGAAAGTGGTCACGATTTATTAAAGAAGTTTCAAAAGCCCATTTTAAAACGACCAAAATTCCTTCAAAAGGAATCTTTTTCTCCTGCAGAAAAAGGGACCATTTTACACCTAGTTATGCAGCATATTGACCTGGGGAAACCCATCACCCATCAGTCTATATCTATCCTTCTAGAAGATTTAGTTCACAAGGAATTATTAACAAAAGAACAAAAAGAAGTAGTAAATATAGATCATATCTTAGGTTTTTTTGAAACAGGAATTGGAATGCGGTTAGTAAAAGCTGATCGAATACAAAGAGAAATTCCATTTAGTTTTTCACTGCCTGCGAAAGAAGTGTATCCTGATTTCCAAGGAGAAAATGAGCCGATTTTTATTCAGGGTGTAATGGATTGTGTATTTGAAGATTCAGAAGGGACGGTCCTCCTTGATTATAAAACCGATACAATTACAGAGCGTTTTAAAGGTGGATTCTCTGAAGCAGAACCTATTTTAAAGGGCAGATATCAATTGCAGATTGAGCTATATACTCGTGCATTAGAGCAAATTTTAAAAAAGCCAATAAAGGAAAGTTATCTCTACTTCTTTGACGGGGCACATGTGATAAAAATGATATAAAAAATGAAAAAGAAGACAGTCTGGACTGTCTTCTTTTTCATTATGCAAATTAATTATTACCCGAAACAGGTTGATCGAGTAGATTTGTATCTAAGACATTGTTTGTGCTAACTCCATTTGCTGTAAAGAAACCGATACCGGTGTTGACAGCACCTGCACCGGTACTTGACTTGGAGGCGGACTTTGGAGAAAGAAATAATGAATCCCCAAAATGAACGACCCCACCAGTCACGTTGACAATCTGAACAGGTCCAATAATCGCCGGCATGATCTAACTCCTTTTTTGGTTTGGTTCTTTTAATTGCCTTTTTTATTTGATCTCCATAAGTTTTCCAACAAGACCGTTATTAATCAGTGGATACTGGTAATTGGGAAGCTTCTTCTTCATCTACACTTTCTAAATGACGAATATGTTTTACTCGTGCTTCTAAACAGATATGTTCACTACTACCAATATGAATCCCCGAAGCGGACGAAACACCTATTACATTAATATGACCTACTCGAATGATTGGTGATAAATTCATCCTTTGCATCACGACATGGTCTTCTATGGGTGGTAGCGGGATTAATTCAGAGAAAATTGGATACTTTGAATAGTCACCTTCATTGCCTAGGAAAATTTCAGATTCTCTTTGAACAGCTAATGCTCTTGAAAGAGCATTGATGATACATGAATCACCAATTTGTGTGACTGACCCAATGGCTACAGAGGTAATTTTTACTGTTTGAACTTGTGAACTTCGACTTAACATCGCAATCAAGCCTGTGGTGATAATGGAACAAATGGACCAATGATGAGGGATTCTGCTGGTGTGTCGAAAGTAGAAGATAATTGGATGGTTTGCGTATCACCAACCATTAACAAAGATGAGCTCGTTACTCCGTCTACCTGAATCGTAGTAACACATATTTCACGATTATATACTTGAAATATCATGAGTCGGTTCCTCCTTTTACTTCTGCAGGAAGGTTATCTAGAAATACTTTAATTCCTTTTTGAATATCATTTTTAATTAGTTTAACAATTTGCTGTTCTGCTTGTGCTAAATGTTCTGGTGTTCTTTGAGCTGAAGGAATCTGATTAACATAAAATTCAATGCGATTAGATAATTGCTTTTTTACATCATTTTGTACGAAAGATACATAGGAATCATCTAATTGTATCCTTTTTTCCTGAGCATATTGATCCATAATCGTTTTCGTTTCATTTTCAAGATAATGAAGGATTGACTCTTCTATTTTCATCGTGTATTGCATCCGTGCAGCTGGTCCAACAGGATTTGGTGCCAATTGTTGTCCGCTTACTGAAAATTCATCTTCTATACCTTTCTCTAAATCTGTTGGATTAAGGCCAATATTAAGTGTACCTTCTAAAGTTTCTATTTTTAATTGATCAAATTTATATTCAATTCTTTCAACATTTATAGGTGTTTTATTTTTTATTCCTTTTAGCTCTTCTTCTAGTGTTTGAACGGTTTTCTCTAATTGTTTTAATTTTTTTCCTTGTGATTCTACAACACTATGAAGTTGTCTGATATAGTCATAAAATTGATCATTCATGTTTTAACCCTCCCCAGGCAAATCTTCTCTAATTATTGTACAGATATGGGAACTGCGGGAGCTTTCACCGTATCACTTACAGTTGGTGCAGTTGTTGGTGGGGTTTCAGTTACTTTTGTAGTAGGTTTTTTTGCCTCTGGAGCTGGCTTTATAAATCCACCTGTATTAAAAAGATGTGAAGTCGGTCGAATAACTCCTGCACTTCCAATCTGAAGGACACTCGAGTTGGTTACACTGCCTATTTTAATGGTATTAATTTGAATGGACTGTTGGATATAAAAATTCATTGAGCTCACCTTTTTCTCTACGATAGAAAGCTTTATGCATTAAATAAAATGCCTTGGTCAAAACCGTCATGGTCATAGGTATTTGTTGAACTTTGATAGTTTTGAATATATACGCCTTCCCCTGTATTAAAGGAACCAGCCCCTGCATAGGTTTTTGCATTGGCAATAGGCATAATCTTATAAACATCCCCGATATTAAAAACGGAACTTGTTCCTATTGCAATAACTTGCACAACTCCGACAATCGCTGGCATTTTCGTACACCCTTTTTCTGAATTTACCCTCCCACCTCTAACATAAAAGATTATGTTTTCACTACAAGGCAAAAGAGGTGTAATGATTTCTTAATTATCCTATGTATTCTAGATGGGATTGTGATTAAAATGCCTATTTTTCTTGTTTGTTTTAATATTACTGGTGAATAATGTTAAAATTTCTATAGGAAATAATGTGAAGAGAGGTTATCAATGAAAATCCAAGATTTTGAAAGAATTAAGTCAATAGATGCGATTAGAGGGTTTGCGATTTTGGGGATTTTTCTAACGAATATGCTTGATTTCCATTCTCCAATGCTCTATATAAATCCTTATGAATGGTGGCCTTCGAAGTCACAACATATTTTGTATAGTTTAATTGATTTTTTTGTTCAAGCAAGTTTTTATCCAATCTTTGCTTGTCTTTTCGGTTTTAGTTTGGTGGTGATAAGAGAAAGAGCCATGGTGAAAGGATTATCCTTCATCAGTATTGCCGTAAGGAGATTATTACTATTACTTGTTATAGGATGTATACATGCTTATTTTATTTGGCATGGTGATATATTAATGAATTATGCTGTATTTGGATTTGGTGCTCTCCTATTTCTTCATTTAAGTGGAAAAAGATTAATATATATTGGAATTCTTTCTTATATGATTCCGAATATTTTATTTAGCTTATTATTACTTGTGGTCAGTCTCTTTTCTCCAGTTGAAAACTTTTTCAATAAAGAAGAAGCACTTCGTTTGGTTGATGTTTATCAAAATGGTTCTTTTTTTGCCATAACAAAACAAAGATTCCATGATTGGTATTTAGTAAATGGTTTAGACAATATCCTTATATTATTTTTTTCCATTTTTCCTTTTATCCTAATAGGAGCAGGTATTGCTAAGTTAAATTTGATACGAAATAACATCATTAATCAGAAAAAGTTGACACAACTATTGCTGATTTTTGGAAGCGTTGGTTGCGTTCTTAAACTTCTGCCGTTTGTTTTTAGAAATTTATTTACGGAATACATACAGGATATTTTTGGAGGGCCCTTATTGGGTTTTACCTACGCTATTCTTATCATTTTATTGATGGATAAGTTTTTGCCCTTAAAAATTTTTCAGTCAGTTGGGAAAATGGCAATTAGTCATTATTTGTTCCAATCTTTAGTAGCTACCTTGCTTTTTTATAGCTATGGTTTTGGTTTTTATAACAAAATTTCTATCGGAACAGGGACACTAATCGCTGTGACTATTTATTTGATTCAAGCACTGATAAGTACAGTTTGGTTGCGTAGCCATCACTATGGACCTGTTGAATGGATTTGGAGAGCATTTTCCTATTGTAAAAAACCAACTTGGAGAAAAGGTAGATCATCTTCCTAGACAATCGACAATATTTTTAAAATGTCAAAGGAGTAAATTCCTATTATATCGGTGTAATTGTATAAAATGTAAAGGAATATTCATAAAAATAAGTAGAATGGCATATAAAGAATCTAAGTGACTTTAAAAATAGATAAATAGCCCTAGTTAATTTTCAGAAAAAAATGATATTTTTGACGGATTTTAGATATATTTGAAAAATACTATCATAAAAACAAGAGATCAGTCGAAAAAATAAAACACTGAATCTCGATAAAGGCAAAACTGATGAAAATCAGTGACGCAAAGCTATAGGGGCTAAGGTGCAAAAGTACTATGCCAGCCAGCTACCGAAAGATCAGGGTGAATCATATGTTCTATGACCCCCCTTTCGGTTAAAGGTGGGGTTATTTTGTTGCAAAAATGGAGGTGAAAGAATGAAAGTCATGAACCTATCAAACGGTACGGAACTAGCAAACCAGTTAACAAAAGCACATTCTTTTTTTACTAGATTAAGAGGGCTAATGTTTTCAAAAAGTTTGCCTGAAGGTCATGGCTTGCATATTCAACCCTGCCGATCCATACACACCTTTTTTATGAACTATCCTATTGATGTTCTTTATCTAAATAAAGACTTAGAAATTGTTGGTGTAGATGAAAAACTGCAGCCTTCAAAAATAGGACAGGTATATAAAAATGGTCATTCTGTTTTAGAACTTCCATCAGGGACCATACAGAAGTCAGGAACGAAAGTAGGACACAAAATACAAATTATTGGATAAGGGGTTTGATGAAAAATGATGAACAAATTAAAAGGCTTAGTAGTAGAAGAACAAGGTCAAGGGATGACAGAGTACGGTTTAGTATTAGGAATTATCGCAGTAGCGGTTGTTGGAGCATTAGCTTTACTACGTGAGCAAATCGTAACAATGTTTGATAACGTGGTATCAGCAGTAACTGGAGCTGAAACTGGCGATAGCACTACGACTACTCCTTAATGTGAAGTAAGTAATGAAGGCTCTTAAAGGTTTCTTTATAGAAGAAAAGGCCCAAGGACTTTCTGAATACGGTATTGTTATAGGAGTTATTGCAGTGGCAGTTCTAGGATTAATAGCAGGATTATCCGAGAACGTTGTAACAATGCTTACGAATACTTTAGAGATATTAACAAGTTCCGAGGGCTAGTAGTAATATGAAAGGCGGAATGGCTAAGCTGTAGAGGGAAAAGAACTTATATATTCTATAATATTATTATCAATCTACATTCCAAACTGCCAGAGTCTATTATGATACTAGTCATCGAGGTGTAAAAAAGAAGCCTTACGTTCTTTAGTAACGTGGGGCTTTTTTTGTAAAAAATTACCCTTTCGAAAAGAGGGAGATGCATGTGGAGTAATGTCATTTTAATTTTATTATTGTTGATCTGTGTGGTAACAGATTTAAAAGAGAGAAAGATTTATAATGTCGTCTTGTTTCCTGTATTATGCATTGCATGGATTTTAAATGTTGTCTTAGGTGGATGGGACGGATTAGTTGTAACATTTTTAGGGACAATGGTTGGATTAGCTATTTTAATTATCCCCTATTTCATGGGTGGTATGGGAGCAGGAGACGTCAAATTATTAGCCGTTATCGGAGCATTAAAAGGGACCAGCTTCGTCTTGATGACAGCATTGTATATGGGACTTGCAGGTGGTTTAATTGCTATTTTTATCTTTCTTTTCCGTAAAGGGGTGAAGGCACGGATTAAACATACCATTTTTTATCTTTCATGCTTAAAGCAGGGTGTTAAGATTCCGTTTTCTCTTGATAAAGAAGCCTTATCAACTACTTATCCTTATGGGGTAGCTATAGCAGCAGGAGCCATTTGTGAAATATGGGCATCAGCTGGAGGAATGGCCATATGAGAAATAACGAAAGTGGCCAATCAATGGTAGAAACAGCATTATTATTGCCAGTCCTTTTGCTTTTATTGGTTGGAATCCTGGATTTTGGAAGATTCTTATATTCCTATTCTCATTTGAATATGGCAGCACAGGAAACGGTTAGAGTTGGAGGTTTAGGGGGCAGCGATTCGGAAATAATCGAGTTTGCGCACAATTATGTTCATTTAGGAGACGCTGCTAATTTAGATGTCAATATCACTCCAAAAGAATTAGACCGGCATTCCGGTGATTATATGACCGTTGATTTAAAGTATCCCTTTCAACTATATACCCCATTCTTATCGCATTTGTTTCCTTCTTTGTTATGGATCGAAACAGATTCGACGATAAGGGTTGAGTAAGGGGTGGGACATTGAAAAAAATAATACTTAATCTATTTAAGCGGGAACAGGGAAATGCTATTGTTTTCGCGGCCATTGCCTTTATGGGGTTATTGGGGATGGCTGGATTAGCGATAGATGGCGGTTTAGTTTATATGACAAAAAGTCATCTCCAAAAGGTAGCCAATAGTGCTGTATTGTCAGGTGCACAAGAGTTAACCAATCAAGAAGATAAAGTAGAAACCATCGTAATGGATATACTTAAATCACATAAAGAAGAATCTTCATTAGAAAAAGTAGAAATTGAGATGGAAAAGCGAGTGGCTGTTGACCTGAATAAACCAGTCCAATTATCTTTTGCTCGATTATTTGGGTTTGAAAAAATGGATGTGCAAGTTCATGCTGCAGCTGAGTTGCGAACAATGGGACGAGCAGTGGGAGCTGCCCCATTAGGAATTGATGACCGAATTCCTCTAGAGTATTTAAAGCCTTATCAATTAAAGGTAGATTCATCTGGGGTAGAGTATGGTAATTTTGGCGTTTTGGCGTTAGGTAGTACTGGAGCAAAACCATTCGAAGAAAATCTACGTAATGGTTATCAAGAGGAATTACAAACAGGGATGGTCCTTGAAACACAGACAGGAAATATTGCAGGTAAAACAAGAGAAGTGATACAAGAGCGAGTGAATGGCTGTACGGAAATGCCCCGTGATGTAAACGACCGTGATTGTTCAAGGGTCATTTTAGTTCCCGTTTACAAACCAAATAAAATTGATCAAAACCAATTAAAAAGTGTTGAAATTACTGGATTTGCCTATTTCTATATAACAGACCCAATGGATTCAAAGGATACATCTATCAGAGGGATGTTTATTAAAAGAGCAGGAACTGGTTTTGAAGAAGAAGGCAGTTTATTTAAAGGAGCTTATAGCATCCGATTAACAGAGTAGGTGAGCATAAATGCGATCGAAAATCGTTTTAATCGTGGCTCTTGTTATGGGAGTCATCACAACCGTTTTATTTTTTAATTATATGAAGCAATTTGATGCAGCTACTGTTTCTACTACTAATACAGTTAAAGTAGTGGTTGCGAAAGAGCAAATTGAAAAGAATGAAAGAATTTCGGCAAGTAAACTAGAACTTGTTTCAATGCCAGAAAAAAGTGTTCATCCAGAGGCTTTAAAAAGTATAGATGCAGCGGAAGGGAAGATTGCCACTTCTGTCATTGTAAAGGGAGAGGCGATTTTATCACATCGATTGGTAACGGAAAAGGAAGAAAAACTTTTTGTATCGAGAAAAATTAGAGAAGGTTATCGGGCAGTTTCCGTGGGAGTGAATTTTAATCAATCCGTTTCAAACTTAATAGAACCAGAAGATGATGTAGATGTCGTTTTTTCAAAAGCAAAGAAGGAAAGCGCTACTGAAACATCGGTAGATTCCGTTGTTCTTTTAGAAAAAGCAAGAGTGTTGGCAGTAGGAAGAAAATTAGTAGATTCGGAAGAAACAGAAGAGCCTTATGTAGAATATAGCTCGGTAACTCTTGAATTAAAGCAGAATGATGCAGTAAAGCTTATTAATTCTGCTGAACAGGGCAGCATTCATTTTATATTGCATCAAAGACCTATTGAGAAAGAAAAGGAAGTTAAGGCTTCAAATTAGTGCAAACCAAATGGAAGGTGAATAATCATGACAAGCCAAGATGAATTGCAAACAGGTAAGAATAACATACGTCCGAATCGTGGTGAGATGATTGTAGTCTGTAGCGCAAAAGGCGGGATTGGCAGAACCATATTAACAGTTAACATTGCTGCTGCACTTTACAAAAAGAATATCTCTGTAGGGGTAGTGGATGGGGACTTCCAATTTGGAGATGTCAGTTTAGCTATGGACCTTCAATCAACTTTTACGATGAAAGAAGTAATTGAAGGAATTGAAACGCTGGATGAATACAGCTTACCTGGTTATCTTTGCCGTCATGAAAGTGGAGTAAAGGTATTGCCTGCCCCTGAACGACCAGAATATGCTGATTTAATGTCAAAGGAAAAGGTCAATAAAGTAATGGAACATATGCTTCAAATCTTTGATTATACGCTGGTTGACACTGGGGTAGGCTTTAACGAACATACATTAAACTTTGTGGAAAAAGCAGATCAAATTTTAGTTGTGACAAATTTGGAAATGGCCACGTTAAAAAATACAAAACTAATGTTAGAAACCTTTGAAATATTAGGTTTAAAAGAGAAAATACGTATTGTGATAAACCGAGCAACAATGGAAAGCGTCATACAGGCAACAGATGCTGCACAAATTTTAGGAGATGAAAATCCATTTTATATACCAAATGATTTTCAAGTTTGTTCTCAGTCTTTAAATATTGGGATACCATTTGTGATGAATCAAGGGAAAACGGAAGTTGCAAAGTCCGTGTTTAAAATGGCTGAACAAATTACCTCTCGAAGAGAAATTGGTTTATTGAAAGCGAATAAGCCTTCATTTTTATCAAAACTAATTTCTCGCAAGCAGAAAAAGGTAGGGATCCATGAATGAGTTTATTAGATCGTATCCAAGAGAAAACACAACAATCTGTCGTTAATTCAGAGATAGAATCATCCATTATTGATAATCCTCCTGCTCCAAAGGTTGATATACGAAATGTGTTTCGGGATAACCGTAAACGGGATCATCGCAAAGAAAACACCATAGTGAAAAAGGTAGATAAACATCAAGAATTAAAAAATCTCCTCCATAAAAAGATTCTAAGTGAGCTGAAGGATGAAGATGTGGAAGGAATTATTCCTCAATTAGAGAGTATGGCAATTGAGATTATTAAAGAGGATGAAACATTTCGTGGGCAAATTGATCGTAAGAAAGTGATTGATGAATTAACCAATGACCTTACTGGATTTGGGCCCATTAATCCATTGTTAATGGATGAAGAGGTTTCCGAAGTAATGGTAAACGGGCCGAATCAAGTCTATTGTGAACGGAATGGGCGCCTTGAATTAACTTCGATTCAGTTTCGGGATGATGAGCACGTGATGGCTGTGATTGAAAAAATAGTGGCACCAATTGGTAGGCGAATCGACGAGAGTTCACCGATGGTAGATGCCCGCTTGCCTGATGGATCGCGTGTAAATGCCATTATACCGCCATTAGCATTAAAGGGGCCAACGATCACCATACGTAAATTTTCAAAAGATCCTTTTCAAATTTCTGACTTAATCAATTTTGGAACCTTAACAGAAGAGATGGCGATTTTTTTGGAGGCATGTGTGAAGGCCAGACTTAACATATTTGTAAGTGGTGGGACTGGTTCTGGGAAAACGACAACCCTAAATGTGTTATCCAATTTTATTCCTGAAGATGAACGTATTGTCACGATAGAAGATGCAGCGGAGCTTCAATTAGGACAAGAACATATTGTTTCATTAGAATCCCGTCCACCTAATATTGAAGGGAAAGGTGCCATTACGATTCGTGATTTAGTACGAAACTCATTAAGGATGCGCCCTGATAGAGTTGTTATCGGCGAGGTTCGTGGTGCTGAGGCATTAGATATGCTTCAAGCGATGAATACCGGACATGATGGTTCATTAGCAACCGGTCACTCAAATAGTGCACGTGATATGATTGCCAGGCTAGAAACCATGGTTTTATTAGCTGGGGTGGAACTACCAGTGAAAGCCATACGGGAACAAATAGCTGGAGCAATTGACTTAATTATTCAACAATCCCGCTTAAAGGATGGTACAAGAAAAATCATCAGTATAACTGAGGTACAAGGGATGGAAGGCGATGTAATCGTCTTACAAGATATCTTTACCTATAACCAAGAAGGAGTAAATGAAGAAGGGAAAATTATCGGGAAGCTGGTTCCAACAGGGGTTAGACCCAAATTTTATGAACGTCTTGAAAACTCAGGAATTCATATTCCGGCAAGTGTATTTATTGATGAAGCGGAGTGGTGAAAATGATTTACCTAATCTTACTTTTCTTTCTGTTCACCTCCTTTTTTTTCTTCATCTATTTATTAAGGCTCTTATTTTTTTCAGATAAAAGGCTTGAAAAGCGGATGAAGCGATATTTAGCTCATTCAGAGCAAAAATTAAATCCTAAACACTTTAATTTATTTCTTCAATATCAATTAGCCAAGCAGCGCATTCGTAAAAATGTCTTATCTAAGGAGAAGAACAATAAACTAGAATCCATGCTATCTAGGTCAGGTCTACCAATTAAACCTGAAGAATATGTTCTTTTTCAATGGATCAGTACCGCCTTGCTGGGAGGCTTAATGGTCTTACTTACAGGTAATTGGTTATTACTTCCTATAGGCTTATTAATGGGGTTTCAAATTCCCAGATGGTATTTAAAGAAAAAGCAAAAAGAGAGAATGGCAAGGTTTAATGATGGTTTGCCAGATATGATCTCAACCATAGTAGGCTCTTTAAGAGCGGGATTTAGCTTTCCACAAGCTTTAAAAACGGTTATTGAAGAAGCGGATTCTCCGATAAAAGAGGAAATGGAAACCGTAATAAAGGAGATGCAATATGGAAGCAGTCTTGAGGATTCACTAAATGAACTAAAAGAGAGAATGCCTAGTGAAGATTTGGATTTAATGATTCAAGCGATACTTATTCAAAGGCAGGTTGGTGGAAATCTTGCAACGGTTTTGGATAAAATCGTTGAAACAATTCGTGACCGGACAAAAATTCAAAGACAAATTAAAACTTTAACCGCTCAAGGAAGATTATCCGGTATTGTGATCGGACTTTTGCCTATTATTTTAGCCTTTGTTATTTATTTAATAGAACCTCAATATATTGGGACATTGTTTACCCATCCAATTGGTATCGCCTTAACTATTGCAGGAGGGATATCTGGTGTTATAGGTTTTGTGTTAATTAAAAAAATTACCACTATTGAGGTGTAAATGAATATGCTATTTTTAGCTTTCTTTTTTTGTATTACTCTCTTGGTCTATGGGATTTTCCTTGTTAGATTGGAAAAAAAGGATAAACTTCAAAAAAGGATGGCCGTTTTTATTAAAGGTGAAAAGGAAACTGTAAATCAACCAATAGAAAAGGAAATAAAATCCTCTTTCTTTCATCGTTTTATGCGCCCATTTTGGTCAGATTTTAAAAGAAGTTTTAAAAAGAGAATGCCTGGAGAAAAAGAGGCAAAGCTCGAGAGAAAGCTTCAGTTAGCCGGAAATCCTTTTGGAATGACTCCGGTTGATTTTCGTTTAGTACAGACAGCTTTGTTTGTCATTCTTCCAGTATTATTTGGTGGCTATGCTTCGTTACTACGTGCAGGACTCGGCGGAATCATATTATTCTCTTTCATTGGGATTCTAATTGCTGTTTTTCTGCCAAACTTTTATCTAAAACAAAAGATGAAGCAAAAAAGTCACTCTGCTTTAAAGGAACTTCCTGATGTATTAGATTTGTTAACAGTTAGTTTAGAAGCTGGGTTAGGCTTCGATTCAGCCGTAAACAAAGTGGTTTCAAAAAAACATGGGGTACTTGCTGACGAATTCCATCGTTGTTTGGAAGAAATTCGACTAGGAAAAACAAGAAGAGAGGCATTATCGGGAATTCGGGATCGAGTCGAAGTAGATGAGGTGCGTTCTTTTATCAGTAGTATATTACAAGCAGAAAAATTGGGAATCGGAATGGTACAAGTATTGCGTGTACAATCTAGCGAGGTACGAGAGCAGCGCAAACAAAGGGCAGAGGAGGAAGCGATGAAAGCTCCAATAAAAATGCTTTTTCCCTTAGTTCTATTTATTTTTCCTAGTTTATTTATTGTATTGTTAGGTCCGGCTATCATTCAATTCGTCCAAACTTTCCAGAAGTAAAAAATATTAGTAGGAATACATGAAAGCGGTTGGGGGAGCCCACCGCTTTCATCCATTTTATTACATGTATTTTAATTTTATCTTTGTTAGGTTTGTATTATAGTAAAATTAATAAAAATGAAGAAGGGGTGGATGAAATGAAGTTAGTTACAGCAGTGGGTGAAGAAAGTCCATTTGTTGGAATGATAACAAATGATGAGCAGCATATTATTCCTTTAAAAAGAGTCGAAGAAAGTGTTTTTGGAAGCTCGATCATACCTGATAGTCTGCTTGAATGTATAAAGCTGGGTTCGGATTTTATTGATAGGATTCAAAATCAATCAAGTGTATTTCACTCTCGAACCGATCTGCATATCCCTATTAATCAAGTAAGAATGCTTGCCCCCATACATAAACCTGAAAAGAATATTATTTGTGTCGGTAAAAATTATGTAGAGCATGCTATAGAAATGGGTAGTGCAGAGGATATCCCGGAACATATGATGGTTTTTACGAAAGCACCAACTACTGTGGTAGGTCCAAGTCATGATGTACTTTCTCATTCAGATATAACAAATGAATTAGATTATGAAGGAGAGCTAGCAATCATTATTGGGAAGAAGGGAAAGGGGATATCAAGAGAAGAAGCGCTTGATTATGTTTTTGGTTATTCGATTATCAATGACATCACAGCTCGTGATTTACAATCGAAGCATAAACAATTCTTTATTGGAAAGAGTCTAGACACTTCTTGTCCAATGGGACCTTGGATTGTACATAAATCTGTGGTTGATAACCCAAACCACTTAAATATTCAAACAAAGGTAAACGGTGAATTAAGACAAGATTCAAATACAAAACATTTTATATTTGATATAGAAGAAATCATATCCGTTCTTTCAAAAGGGATGACTCTAGAACCAGGGGACATTATTGCTACTGGTACACCTGCTGGAGTTGGAAAAGGCTATAAGCCACCTAAGTTTTTAAAACATGGTGATGTTGTAACCATTGAAGTTGAAACGATTGGAATACTAGAAAATAAAATATACTAGTTATTTTGATAACATTGGTATATAAAACTTTTTTATCTTCCTTAAAGTGTGATAAGATACGGAGGAACAATACATAAGGAGGCACTTAAATGACGCACGCCCATATAACGTCTTGGTTTTTAGCTCTTATCCTCTTTTTCATTGCTATCTCCCTTCATAAGTCAGGGAAGGCAAAGGGCTTTAAAATCATGCAAATGGTTTTACGAGTAGTTTATTTATTGATTCTAGCAACTGGTTTAATTCTTTTATTTGGTTATGGTATGTTAAGTACCGATTTAAGTCTACAGTATATTTTAAAAGCAGCTATCGGAATTTGGATTATTGGTCTTTTTGAAATGATCCTTTCAAAGCTATCAAAGAACCAGCCAACTAAAGTACTATGGATCCAATTTATCATTGCCTTCCTATTAGCTCTTTATTTAGGGTTTAAACTTCCGCTAGGATTTTAAGAATTGGACATATAAATCAATAAAAATAGACATTTTTCAACAAAAGCTGTCAAAATGACAGCTTTTTTATTTTTTTTGATAGGATTAGAACGAAAATTGTGATATTTTTAATGTAAGAACTTCTAAAAAATGGTGATAAATGTGGCCAAATCCGTATCCTGTCTTTATCAAAATGACGAACAATTAATTGAATACATAGAAAAAAATGAACTTAGACACAGTTCGAACGTACTTGTTCAAGTATTTTCTGGTTCTCCTGAAAAGCAAAGAATATCGGAGGTTCAAAATAACCTTAAACGATATCTACCCAATGCTACTGTTATTGGGTGTACAACAGCAGGTGAAATCTTTGAAGGAGAAGTACATGACTTTCAAATTGTTCTCTCTTTTACCACTTTTGAACAAGTAGAATTGCAATCTGTTCTTCTTCATTTAGATTTATTTGAAGATAATAGTTATCTTATGGGGAAAAGTATCACGACCAGAATAACTTCGCCGGAGACAAAGGCAATTATCTTGTTCCCAACTAGTTTTGATGTAAACGTTCAAGAGCTATTGCAAGGCTTACACGAAGAGTGTCCAAATGTCGTTCTAGCTGGCGGGATAGCAGGAGATAATGGTGAATTTGAAGAAGCGTTTGTCTTTACTGGGGATGAAATGACATCTAAAGGGATTGTTGCTGTTTCATTACAAGGGAAAGATCTAGTTATTGAGAACTTTACTAATTTTGAATGGCAAGAAATTGGTCAAAGCTTTCAAGTGACAAAGTCAAAAGGCACGACCATCTTAGAAATAGATAATAAAAGACCTATCCATATCTTAAGAAAGTTTTTAGGTGATACCTTCATTGATGGGTTACCACAATCAGGCGTCGAGTTTCCGTTTATTCTTGAAGATAATGGGTCGAGAGTTTCTGTTTTTATTACAAAGCTACATAAAAATGGGGCTATTGATGTTAATCGTAAAGTCGTTGAAGGTAAAAAACTTACTTTTGCTTATGCCAATATGGGTGAAATTATAAATAACTCTTTAACCCAGTTGAAACGATTAGCGAAAAAAACACCCGAAACTATTTTTGTTTATAACTGTATGGCGCGTAAAAGGTTTATGAGCCATTTTACTGGTGAAGAAATGAAAATGTTAAACACAATTTCACCTATAAGCGGATTTTTTTCGTATGGTGAAATATTCTATAAAAAAGGTTTAACACCGCAAATCATTGGTCATTCATTAAGTTATTTAGCTATTTCAGAAACTGGTGTTTCAAAAGAGATGAATATCAATCATTTTGAATATACCTATCCAGTTCAATTGCAGACCATGATTACCTTAACGCATTTAATGCAAGAATCACAAAATGAAATTCGGAATTTAAATGATAATATCTTAACTTCTGAACAATATTACAGATCATTATTTGATAACAATACTGATTTTGTGTATTCAACGGATTTAAATGGTCGTTTTACAAGTGTTAATTTAGCTTTTGAGAATACCTTTGGATACAGTAGGGATGAAATTTTAGGAAAGCCTGCTTTAAGATATATTAATGAAGATGATATCTTGAGGGTCAAGAGTCACTTTACACGAACCTTAAAGGGGAAAGAGCAACATTATAACCTGGAAATTCCGTCAAAGGATGGGAATATACAGCTTTTTCAAATGAAGAATATACCAATTACTATTAATGACGAAGTGGTGGGTATTTACGGAATAGGTAGAAACATTACAGAACAAAAGAAAATAGAAGAGAGAATCTTCCAATTAGCCTATTTTGATCAGGATACAGGTCTGCCAAACCGCTTAAAATTAACAGAAATTCTAGAGGAAATGCTTTATAGAGCTAAAAAGAAAAAACGAATGCTAGCGGTTTTATCTTTGGATTTAGATAGATTTAAAATTATTAATGATAGTTTAGGTCATTATGCAGGAGATTCCATATTAAGAGATATTGTCGACCGACTTAAATCTTCTTTACCGAGTGGCAGCTATCTAGGCAGATTTGGCGGAGACAAATTTACATTAATTCTAACTAAAGAAATTCAAATGGAATCCGTTATGAAAATGGTTGAGACCGTCCAAGCAGAAATTTCAAAACCTATTTTTTATTTAAATCAAGAATTCTTTATTTCTGCTAGCATTGGAGTCAGCTTATTTCCCAATGATGGGCTTGATGAGCATGCTTTATTAAAAAATGCAGATATCGCCATGAATCGTTCGAAAAATCAAGGTGGAAATAGATTTACTTTCTTTTCGACAGAAATGAATGAACAGGCTATGAACCGACTAGAATTGGAAAGTTATTTACGAAAAGCTCTTGTGAAAAATGAATTTTTCCTTTGTTATCAACCTTTAGTAGATTTAGATTCTGGTAGATTATATGGTAGCGAGGCTTTAATTAGATGGAATCATCCTAAGCTGGGATTAGTCTCACCAGCTGATTTTATACCTTTGGCAGAAGAAACAGGGTTAATTCAGGAAATTGGCAGCTGGGTACTTTATACTGCATGTAAGCAAAATAAAAAGTGGCAAGAAAAAGGCTTGAAGGACTTATCTGTATCTGTCAATGTTTCAGCAGAACAATTTCAAAAACCGGACTTTTTATATGATGTAAAAAATGCTTTAGCTGAATCAGGACTAGAACCGAAATGTCTAACATTAGAGCTTACTGAAAGTATCATGTTAAGAAATATTGAAAATAGTATCAATACCATGAAGGCTTTACAAGAAATAGGTGTAAAGGTTTCAATTGATGATTTTGGTACTGGCTATTCCTCTTTAAGTTATCTGCGGAATTTGCCGATTAATAAGCTGAAGATAGACCGTTCATTTATCCATAACCTTCGCAATGAATCATCTGATATTGCGATTGTGAAAGCGATTATTACGATGGGATATGGTTTAGATATTGAAGTAGTTGCTGAAGGAGTAGAAACAAAAGAGCAGATTCAATTATTAAAAGATATGAAATGTCATTATGCACAAGGTTTTTACATCCATAAACCGCTGCGTGTTGAACAGTTTGAACAAGGTTTTTACAATCAAAAATAATTAGAAAACCCGAAGTTCTAGAAGAACTTCGGGTTTTTAACTTTTGGGACTTAGAAAATTGTCCAGATCCAAGGCGCTTGCCCTTTTCTCATGAAATTAGTTTCTCTATCACTACTCTTTTTCCGCTGTTTAAAGTGAATTCAAAGCGGTCACTCGTTTTTTCTAAGTAGCAAAAATGATGTTGTACATTACAGATTTGTTCTTGATTGTCAAAGACCATAAAATTAACTCCATTTTTTCCTCTCTCATTTTCTAAAAAACTTAGATGATTATAACAGTAAATGCAATCATATATCGAAAAATGAAGTGAATTTAGTGTAGTAACGAATTGAAAAAAAGCATCGTCATTTATATCTTCTAGGATCTTTTCTAATGAATAAACCAAATGTTTTCGAATTCGAATAAGATCTTGGTCTTCTAAGAAAAGAGTCTCATTAGGTAAACACACTTTTCCTTCTTCAAATAATATCCCTTTTCTCCAGCGATTTAATCGAAATAATTCAATCTCTTGATGAAGGTATTCTTCAAGTAAGGAGGCTTCTTCTGTTTCGCTATCGAAGAATACCCATTGATTATTAATATACTCAATGGAACCTTCCGTAAAGGCTCTAATTTGATATTCTAAAAGTTTACTGCGTTGTGTTTGACTCATCTGTTAACCTCCGTGATTGTAGCTTTCACCTTCCTTTGTAGACAGAATCCATGAATTTTAAACGATATCCCTCCGAAATTAGGACAATTAACTAATTTAAATAAAGTGCATATGATAGAACATTCACAAGGTGGGCCTAAAAGTGGAAAGGAAGGATGATAATATGTGTGGTATTACCGGTTGGGTAGATTTCAAAAAAAATATAGGTTTAGAGACAGATTCACTTCATAAAATGACAGAGACGTTAGCGAAGCGGGGACCAGATGATACCAATATTTGGACTGCTACTCATGTAGGATTCGGGCATAAACGGTTAGTTGTGGTGGACCCTATAGGCGGAAGACAGCCGATGAAAAAGGAGAAAAATGGTAATGAATATACGATTTGCTACAACGGTGAATTATATAATACAGAGGATATTCGAAAAGAACTCCTATATAAAGGATATTCCTTTAAAGGTCATTCTGACACAGAAGTTCTATTAACTGCCTATATAGAATGGGCTGAGAATTGTGTTGATCATTTAAATGGCATATATGCGTTTGCGGTATGGGATGAAAGGAAAGAACAACTATTTATTGGAAGAGATCGACTAGGAGTCAAACCACTTTTTTATAAAGAATTGAACAGTGGAATCCTATTTGGTTCTGAATTAAAAACGATTCTTGCACATCCTGAGGTAAAAGCTGAGGTTGATCGTGATGGTTTGGCAGAAATATTCGGTCTTGGACCATCTCGTACGCCAGGTCACGGAGTCTTTAAAAATATAAACGAACTACGTCCTGGTCATACATTAACTTTTAATAAAGATGGGTTGAAAATCTGGAAATATTGGAGTGTGAATAGTGAAGAGCATAAGGACAGCTTTTCAGAAACTGTTGAAAAAGTACGTTTTTTAGTAAATGATGCAGTAACAAGACAACTAGTTTCAGATGTACCTTTATGCACTTTTTTATCTGGTGGAGTGGATTCAAGTGCAATCACTGCAATAGCTGCAAAAGCCTTCAAGAAGGAAGGAAAGGGTCAGCTTCATACGTATTCTATTGATTACGAAGGAAATAATGACTATTTTAAATCAAATGAATTCCAACCTGATTCAGATTCAAAATATATACAATTGATGTCAGATACTTTTACCACCAAACACCATAATGCTATTATCACTCAAGAACAATTAGTCGAATATTTAATCGAAGCGGTTCATGTTCGGGATTTACCAGGCATGGCCGATATAGATTCATCCCTTTTGTGGTTTTGTCGTGAAATCAAAAAAGATTTTGTGGTAAGTTTATCGGGTGAATGTGCGGATGAAATTTTTGGTGGATATCCATGGTTCCATCGTGAAGATGATTTTAATAGGGAAGGTTTTCCATGGATGAGATCAACAGCTGCAAGACAAATGCTCTTAAGAGAAGATTGGCATAAAAAATTAAAAATAAATGATTATGTGATGCAAAGGTATATGGAATCTGTGGCTGAAACACCAAGATTAGAAGGTGAAAGTCCATTAGAACAGAAGAGGAGAGAACTTTTCTATTTAAATCAGCAATGGTTTATGACAACATTATTAGAACGTAAAGATCGAATGAGTATGGGAGCAAGTCTAGAAGTTCGAGTCCCTTTTGCAGATCATCGCCTTGTGGAATATGTTTGGAATATTCCTTGGGAGTATAAAATGCATGGTAATCAAGAAAAAGGAATTCTTCGTAAAGCTCTGGAAGGTATATTACCGAATGAAGTTTTATATCGGAAGAAAAGCCCTTATCCTAAAACACATAATCCTAAATACACAGAAGCTGTCACTTCGTGGTTAAAGGAAATACTTCAGGATAAAAATTCAGCATTATATGAGTTTTTGAATAAAGAACAATTAAATGAATTAGTAGAAACCGGTGGAAACTCTTATAAAGAGCCCTGGTTTGGTCAATTGATGTCAGGTCCACAGCTATTAGCTCACTTGGCGCAAATTCATGTCTGGTTTAACGATTATCAAATTCAAGTGGTGGACTAATAAAATCGTTTATCAACAAACGAAAAGCCTCTTTCCTTTCAGGAAAGAGGCTTTTCGTAAATATCTAACTTAAAATTCAAGAATGGTGAAACCAAATCCATCTAATGTTACGGTTAAGTCATTTGCTTCTGCTGCAAACTCCTCATTATTCCAAACGTTAAGAATTTTTTTGCCTTTAAGATTAAAAGGTAAAACATATTCAGTAACTTGGTCTGTTGAATTAACAACCACAATAAATGTTTTAGAACCATTTGATTTCGTGTAAGCAATACATTTGTCGTGATAGTCTGAAGGGATAAAGGTAAGTTCACCTTCATTCGCAAGCAGTGGATTGTCTTTTCGTAATTTTATTAGTTTATGGACATGGTTAAATAGGTCCCGATTTTGCTTAGAAACATCCCATTCCATACACTTTCTGCATCCAGGATCTTGCTCACCAGTTAACCCAATTTCATCACCATAGTAAATACATGGTGTGCCGATAAAAGTTAGCATGATGGAATAAATGAGTTTTACTTTACGTAGATCATCTTTACATTCCGTTAGAATTCTTGGTGTATCATGGCTGCCAACTAGATTAAAAGCAACTTCATTTACATTTTTAGGATACATATGAAGAACCGTGTTCATATTTTCTACAAATTCTTTTGGCGTAATCGTTTCTTTTGCAAAAAGGTTAAGAATATTCGTGGTAAAAGGATAGTTCATGACAGCGTCAAATTGATCGCCTCTTAACCATGGCATAGAGTCATGCCATATTTCTCCTAGAATATATAAATCAGGTTTGATTTTCTTTACTTCTTGACGGAATTCACGCCAGAAGGCATGGTCCACTTCATTTGCTACATCAAGACGCCAGCCATCGATATCGAATTCTCTGACCCAATATCGACCAACTTCTAATAAATACTCTTTTACTTCAGGGTTTTCAGTGTTTAACTTAGGCATAAAAGGAGTGAAAGCAAAGGTATCATAATTGGGTCTTGGTTCTGTTACAAGCGGAAATTCCTTAACATGAAACCAATCTTTATAGCGTGAGTTTTCACCGTTCTCTAATACATCTTGGAATTGTGGGAAATAGAATCCACTATGATTAAATACCGCATCAAGCATAATCTTTATGCCTTTTTCATGACACACTTTTACCATTCGTTTAAATGTTTCATTATCACCGAATTGCGGGTCAATTTCCAAATAATCAATCGTGTCATATTTATGATTCGAATGAGCTTTAAAGATAGGAGTAAAGTATATTCCTGTTATTCCAAGTTCAGACAAATAATCAATGTTTTTGATAACTCCTTCTAAGTCCCCGCCAAAGAAATTGGTTGGTGTTGGTTCTGCACTTCCCCATGGTAAGGTGCCTGGAGGATTCCATTTTTCATCTCCATTTGCAAACCTTTCAGGAAAGATTTGATACCATACAGTATCTTTAATTTCCTTTGGAGCTCTAAACACGTCAATATTATTTAAATACGGGAAACAAAAGTAATAGCCAGTATCCTTAGGTGCTTCTTCAAAAAAACCTTTTTCAGTATATATAAGAGATTCTTTACTGTCTGAAAGGTGAAAACCATATCGTTCGCGATTGTATTCTGGTTGAATAGCCGCAAACCAATAATCAAACATTTGGTCACTACCACTTATGATCATAGGAACATTTTTCGTTACCCATCCATTTTCTGTATGTTCATAAGGATCACCGTAAATAAGAACAGCAGAGGTAATGTCTCCTTTTTTGGTACGCAAACGGATATGTAGAGTATTTTCGTCATAAGCGTAAGCAAAATTATCTTTTGGTCTGTGGTAAATGGATTCTTTAAACAAAGTTGGTCACTCTCCTAAAAATGTCGATATGATGAACATGCCACAAAACAGCTAAAAAATATTAAAAAACTATATAGAACATTATTTGTCTATCTGTTATGATTATAACATCAGTGAAATCGTTTGCACAGTGAAAAAAATATGAATTGACATCTATCCATTCTCGGTTTAGACTTAACTTATTCACAAAGAAACCGTTTGCATAAATAGTTGCGAGAATGGAAAAATACTATTTCAATATTACATTTTTAGGCAAACGTTTTCGCAGTGAAAGAAATCGATTTCGATGCACAACCGTGCATGAAATAAAAACATTTTCATCTAAAAGGTGGGGAAATTCAATGCAAAAGATTTTAAAGCTTTCATTTATCGCTATGTTAATTTTTGCTCTTGCAGCATGTAACAAGCCGGTAAAAGATCAAGCAGAGAAAGACACAGAAAAAGAAAGCGAAGCAACAACTCAAGAAGAAGTTGCAATCGAGCCTGAAGAAGGTGCATCTCTAATCCTTTGGGATAACGGTGGTGCTGAAGGTGAATGGGCAAACTATGTTGCTGGAGAATTCACTAAAAAGTACAACATTCCTGTAGAAGTTCAGGAAGTTGCGCATACTGATGCTGCAGCAAAATTAAAGGTTGACGGACCTGCTGGTCTTGGTGCTGACGTTTTCCATGCTCCACATGACCATGTTGGTAACTTAGTAACTTCTGGTCTAGTATATGAAAATATGTTTGCAGATCAATATAAGCAAGATTTCATGGATGCAGCTATTAGTGGTACATCTTACACTACTGATGGTGAATCTAAGCTTTACGGTTACCCATTAGCTATCGAAACTTATGCTTTATATTACAATAAAGATCTAGTTTCTAAGCCAGCTGAAACTTGGGATGAAATTTTTGCACAATCTAAAGAATTCATGAAGGATTCTACAAAGGATAACAGAAAGTTTGGAATTATGTATGAGCCAGGTAACTTCTATTTTGCACATGCTTTCTTTGGCGGATACGGCGGTTACATTTTTGGTGATAACAACACAAATCCAGCTGACCTTGGTGTAAACAACGAAGGTGCAATTGAATCAGCTAAATTCGTATCTAAGCTTCACAATGAATTACTTCCATTAAAAGTTGAAGATATTACTGGTGACGTAATTTCTACATTCTTTAATGAAGGAAAATTATTATACCGTATCTCTGGTCCATGGGATATCAAAAACCACCAGGATGCAGGCGTAAACTTTGGAATTGCTCCACTACCAAAACTTGAAAACGGTGAAACACCTGCTTCATTCTCAGGAATTAAAGCTTACTATGTAAACTCTTATTCTAAATATCCAAAAGCTGCTACTCTATTAGCACAATTTGCAACAAGCAAAGAAATGTTAGAAAAACGTTTTGAAATGACTGGACAAGTACCACCACACAACGGTTTACTTGACAGCGATGCGATTAAAGCTGATGAATATGCAATGGCTTTCTTAGAGCAAGCGAAGAGTGCTATTCCAATGCCAAATATACCAGAAATGCAATCAGTTTGGGGTCCAATGGGTGTAGCATATACAACTATTTGGAATGACAATACTGATCCAAAAGCGGCATTTGATGCTGCTAGATCTCAGATTGAAGATGCAATTGCCACTCAATCAAAATAATAAATAAATGTTAAGGGCCGATACCTTTATGGTATTGGCTCGGTTTTTACACAGGTGGAAATAATCTGAATTTGAAAACTCTCTGCAAATAAAATAGCAGTTACTATACAAATTATATTTCAAAGAAATTTATAAGAGAAATGAGGGTTTATTCGGTGCGTTCAAAAGCAAAGGTTGGAGCATTATTATCCGTATTGCTCATGGGACTTGGGCAAATTTACCATCGCCAATTTATTAAAGGGATTTTATTCATCGCTTTAGAAATCTATTTACTTGTATTCTGGTCTTTGCCGTTTAGATATGCAATGTGGGGACTTACAACACTTGGAGAAACTCCACAGACTCAAAAAGGATTTCAAATTATACAGGGTGACCATTCTATCTTCTTGATGATTGAAGGAATTATCTATCTAATTTTATTCTTATTATTTGTATGGGTTTATTACTTGAATGTACGTGATGCTTATAAGGTTGGGAAGCTACGAGATCATGGAGTTATTCCTAATTCGTTTAAGAAGACATTGTCAAGTGTTTGGGAAAATGGGTTCCCTTATATCCTATTAACACCATCGATTCTGTTTACCGCCTTTTTAACGATCCTACCGCTTTTATTTGGTATTTTAATTGCATTCACAAACTACTCTGGACCAAATCATTTGCCGCCAAAAGCATTGGTTGATTGGGTAGGGTTTCAAACATTCATTGACTTATTCAACTTAAAAACATGGAGTAATACATTTTATGGTGTATTCTCATGGACAGTTATATGGGCAATTCTTTCAACAGCAACTACTTTCTTTTTAGGATTAATTTTTGCCGTATTCATTAATCATAGAGGTATTAAACTCAAGAAATTTTGGAGAAGTATCTTCATTTTACCGTGGGCAATTCCACAATTTATTAGTATTTTAGTAATGAGAAATCTCTTCAACGGTGAATTTGGTCCGCTTAACCAATATTTAGAAGCAATTGGACTAGCTGCCATTCCGTGGTTATCTGACCCGTTTTGGGCAAAAACAACACTTGTTGTCGTAAATATGTGGTTTGGTTTTCCATTCTGGTTAGTACTAATGAGTGGGGTTATGACATCCATTGACAAAGAATTATTTGAAGCGGCTGATGTTGATGGTGCCTCGGCTTCTCAAAAGTTTTGGAAAATTACCATGCCAATCGTTATGTTCTCAACTGCACCATTATTAATTATGAGTTTTGCTGGAAACTTTAATAACTTTAACGTTATTTATCTTATGACACAAGGTAAGCCTGTTGATGTGAATTATAGCTATGCAGGGTCTACTGACATCTTAATCAGTTGGATTTATAAGATGACACTTGAACAAAGTCAATTTGCCATGGCTTCTGTTGTATCGATCCTAATCTTCGTGGTAGTTGCAACACTATCCGTGTGGAACTTCAGAAGAACAAAAGCATTTAAGGAAGAGGATATGATGTCATGATGAATAAAAAACTATATGATCGTTTATCTGTAGGGCTAATATATGCCATTTTAATCCTAACATCTATTTTTGTTTTATATCCTGTTTATTGGATCATTATCGGAGCCTTTAACCCGGGGGATTCACTCTTTTCGACAAAATTAATTCCAGACAGTTTAACTTTAGACCACTTTAGAGACTTATTTGAAAAAACAGATTATCTAAATTGGTATAAAAATACAATCAAGATCGCGTTCTTTAATATGATTATCTCTACTTTACTTGTTGTGACAGCTGCATATGCATTTTCACGTTTTAGATTTCCTGGTAGAAAACAAGGGTTAATGACTATGCTTGTATTGCAAATGTTCCCAGGGTTTATGGGTATGATTGCAATCTATATCTTGTTGCTTCAAATTGGTTTATTAGATAATCACTGGGGCTTAATTCTAGTTTATGCAGGTGGGTCCATTCCATTTGGTGCATGGTTAGTAAAAGGATATTTTGATGGACTGCCTAGAAGTTTAGAAGAAGCAGCAAAAATGGATGGTGCGAGCCATACAACTATTTTCTTTAAAATTATGATGCCTTTATCTAAACCAATTCTTGTTTTTATAGCTGTTAATAACTTTATTGGACCATGGATGGACTTTATCTTTGCTCGTCTTGTCCTGCGTTCCAATGAAAACAAAACGTTGGCAATTGGACTTTTTGAATTTGTAACAGGTAAAGCAAACACTCAATTTACGACATTTGCGGCGGGAGCAATTCTTGTTGCCGTTCCGATTACAGTTTTATTCTTAATATTCCAAAAGCATATTGTTGAAGGTCTAAAAGCTGGAGCAAACAAGGGATGATCGTACAATATACTTCCTTGTATTGGGGAATTAAAAAGACAACATTTTATTCATCCATGCTTACTTGGTATAATTAGCTTTGTTTTTAGAAAATCACTCCAGTGCAACCAACGTACTAAATTACGTTTGACGACTGAGGGACAACAAAGCTAATCTATTAAATGTAAGGATACTTAGGCAAAGGATTTTTATAAATTCCTTTGCCTAAGTCATGAAGGAGGAGCATGGATGAAAAAAAGTCTTTTTTCACTCATCTTAATACCGTTTCTTCTTATTTACGCTCTTCCAGTAGGGGCGATGGAGAAAGAAGATAGAAAATGGCAAGATGAGACAGTTTATTTTTTAATGGTAGATCGTTTTAATAATGGTGATACAACCAATGATATGGATGTAGATGTCAAGGATCCACTTGCGTATCATGGTGGAGATTTTCAAGGTATTATAGATAAGCTTGACTATCTAAAAGACATGGGATTTACTGCAATCTGGTTAACACCTATTTTTGATAATGCGGATAAAGGGTACCATGGATATTGGATAAATGATTTCTACAAAGTGGATGAACATTTTGGTGATATTGAAACGTTTAAGAAACTTGTATCTGAAGCCCATAAACGAGATATGAAAATCATTTTAGATTTTGTCGCAAATCATGTAGCACCTAGTAGCCCTTTGGTAAAAGACCCTGAAAAGCAGGATTGGTTTCATGAGAATAAGGAGATTACCAATTGGGAAGACCAAAACCAACTTGAAAATGGATGGATCTATGGTTTACCAGATTTAGCGCAGGAAAATCCAGAAGTTGAAAAATACTTACTAGATGCTGCAAAATGGTGGATTAAAGAAACCAATATTGATGGTTATCGTTTAGACACTGTAAAGCATGTTCCAACTTCTTTTTGGGAAAAGTTTTCTAAAACGGTAAAAGAAACAAAAGAAAACTTCTATTTATTAGGTGAAGTTTGGTCAAATGACCCTACTTATATCTCTAATTATGATAAAGCTGGGATCGATGGTTTTGTTGATTATCCATTAAATGAGTATTTGCGAAGAGCATTTGCGAAGCCAGATCAAAGGCTTGATGCATTATTTAAAAATTATGATAGAAACAAGACGATTTACGAAGATCCATACTTAATGGGGACTTTCCTCGATAATCATGATACGATACGTTTTACTCATGATATGGTTGAAAATAATCAAAATCCTGGTACCCGCTGGAAACTGGCCTTGACTTATTTGTATACAACACCAGGAATACCAATTGTCTATTATGGAAGTGAAATTGCACTAAACGGTGGTAAAGATCCAGATAATCGTCGACAAATGGATTTTCGAACTGATAAGGAAATCATCGATTATATTAGTAAAATTGGTGAATTACGACAACAGCTTCCTTCATTGACAAGGGGGACAATGGAGTTATTGTATGAAAAAAATGGTATGGCTGTTTATAAGCGAGTATATCAAAAAGAAGTAACCATTATCGCAATCAATAATACTTCTAAATCTCAGCATATTACTTTAACGGCTAAAGATATTGAGCAAGGAAAAGAATTACGTGGTCTTCTAGCTAATGATTTAGCACGTAGTAAAAATGGAAAATACGATTTAATTATTGATAGGGAAGAAGCAGAAGTTTATGCTCTAGCTGAGAAAACAGGTTTAAACATTCCTTACCTTTCAGCTATGGGAGTTGTTTATGCAGCCTTTGCAACTTTTCTCTATTTTATATGGAAAAAAGGAAAAAGAAAAAAATCATAAATTAGCAAGCTTAAAGTAGTGTTTCTTAAAAATAGAAAAAGGACGGGGGAGGTGTATTTATGGCGGTTACAATAAAAGATGTAGCCAAGTTGGCTAATGTTGCTCCATCAACAGTTTCCAGAGTTATTGCAAACAGTTCAAGGATTAGTGAGAAAACAAAAGAAAAAGTGAGAGAAGCAATGGACCAACTTGGATATCATCCTAACTTTATCGCCAGAAGCCTCGCAAGCCAATCGACACAAGCAATTGGCTTAGTTATGCCAAGTTCAACGGATAAAGTATTTCAAAATCCCTTTTTTCCAACTGTCCTAAGGGGAATAAGTGAAGCAGCTAATGAAAGGCAATATGCCTTATATATGACAACGGGAAAATCGGAAGATGATATTTATGATGGTGTTGTTCAAATGGTACAAGGAGGCAGGGTAGATGGAGTGGTATTACTTTACTCAAAAGTAGAAGACAAAATCTTATCATATCTCCAACAACGAAATTTTCCATTTGTAGTAATTGGAAAACCATTTAAACAAGTAGAAGAAATCACTCATGTGGATAATGATAATTTCCGTGCTACCAAGGAAGTAACCGAGTATTTAATCAATCTTGGTCATGACGCTATAGCATTTATTGGCGGGGATTTGAACCTGGTTGTGACAGTCGAACGGTTACTTGGTTATGAAAAGGCACTTCGTGATGCATTTATTTCTTTAGTACCAGAATATATTATTCATGAAGAATTTCTTCGTGAAGGAGGTCAAGAGGCTGTACGAGAACTAATGTCTCTTGAAAAACCACCAACAGCTCTTGTTGTTGTCGATGAATTAATGGCACTTGGTGTTTTAAATACACTAGATGAGATGGGAATCAAAGTTCCTGAAGATATCTCGATTATCAGCTTTAATAATGTGATGTTATCTGAGATGTCAAGACCTCCTTTAACATCAGTTGATATTGGTATTTTTGATTTAGGGTTTGAGGCTGCTAAGAGCCTTATTCAAAAAATTGAAAATCCAAAGGAACCAATTAAGAGGATTATTATTCCTCATACGATCGTTAAACGTCAATCTTGTGAAATGCCAAGTAATAAAAAGGAAGCACTTAATAATTGAGTGAAAAAAGCGACATTTAACTGTCGCTTTTTTATTTTATATTACATTGCTCTGATAATAACATGATTACCCGTTTATCACTTTGCCGCCATTTACATGTATCATTTGCCCTGTTATATAGGAAGAATCGTTACTAGCAAGAAATACATAACTAGGAGCAAGTTCGTATGGCTGACCAGCTCTTCCCATTGGTGTGTTGCTACCAAATGTTGAAACTTGGTCAGCTGGAAAGGTCGATGGGATGAGTGGGGTCCAGATTGGCCCTGGAGCAACGCCATTCACTCTAATACCTTGACCTACTAATGATTTAGCAAGAGACCTTGTAAAGGTCACGATAGCCCCTTTTGTAGCTGAATAATCAATAAGCTGTTCATTACCTTCATATGCTGTAATCGAGGCCGTATTAATAATCGAAGCACCTTTATGAAGATGGGGTAAAACAGCCTTAGTCAAATAAAACATGGAAAAAATATTGGTTCGGAATGTTTTTTCAAGTTGTTCTGTAGTAATATCAAGCAAACTTTGTTGAGGATGCTGCTCTGCTGCGTTATTGACCAGAATATCGATTTTTTTAAAGTGTCCCATAATGTTTACGATCATTTCTTTACAGAAGGCTTCTGACCCAATATCCCCAGGTAATAGTAAACATTTTCGTCCTTCTTTTTCTATTAGATTTTTTGTTTCTTCCGCATCTTCATGTTCATTTAAATAGGAAATGACTATATCTGCGCCCTCTTTAGCAAAATAAATAGCCACAGCTTTTCCAATTCCACTATCCCCACCTGTAATAATGGCTACTTTATCCTTTAATTTACCACTTCCTTGGTAAATTAAGTCTATAGATGTTGGTTTAGGATTCATATTAGTCTCAACACCAGGCTGTTGATCCTGATGTTGTGCAGGAAATGTATGTTTTTGATTTTGGTTGCTTTGACTCATCTTACCCCTCCTAAAAAAGATTTGCTTCTATTAACTATTCCAACTTTTATTAGGTTTAAACCGAGGAAATTTTCGGTGGTTAAAATGGTCAAAAAAAAGAAGCGACCGTTGTCGCTCCTTAATGATTATCGATAATTCATAAATTGTACATCAACGGATAAATCAGCTTCTTTTACAGCTGCAATAATTTTCTGCAGATCATCACGACTTTTAGCTGTAACACGAATCTGATCTTCTTGAATTTGACTCTTTACTTTTAAACCACTATTTTTAATAATCGTATTAATCTTTTTGGCATTGTCCTTATCAATACCCTGTACTAACTTAGCTCGTTGTCTAACAGTTCCACCTGATGCTCCTTCTATTTTTCCGTAGTCAAGATTTTTAACAGGGATTCCTCTTTTAAACATTTTACCAAATAATACATCTTTTAATTGTTCAAGTTTATACTCATCATCAGATACCAACACTAAATCCTCTTTATCAAGTGTTACAGTACTTTTACTGCCTTTAAAATCATACCTTGTTTGAATTTCTTTCATGGCTAAATTAATAGCATTTGTGACTTCTGAAAAGTCAACTTTGGACACAATATCAAATGAGCTCTCTTTCGACATAACTACCTCCGAAAAAAACATTTTATTATTGGCTCCATTATAGTAGAATATAGCAGTTCATACAACTTTAGGTAATAAATAATTGAAATAAGTTTTTGATTAAAGGAGGACAACCTTTTGGCTTTTATAAATGAATCAATAGGAGATGTAATTACTTTACCTATTGTCCGTATTGTTGACTTTGGGTATTTCTTATCAGATGGCGAGGAAGATATTTTATTACACAATAATGAAACGACAAAAGAATATGAATTAGATGAGGAAGTGGAAGTATTTATTTATATTGATTCCACCGGCCGTCTTGCAGCTACCACGAAGAAACCTTTTATTTCTTTAGGTATATATGATTGGGTAAAAGTTGTTGATATAAGAGAGGATCTTGGTGCATTTTTAGACATTGGACTGCAAAAGGATCTATTATTAGGAAAAGAGGATTTACCTGTTGTCAAGGATGTTTGGCCCCAAGAAGGAGATATGGTTTTTGCGACACTGAGAGTAAACCGCAATAATCGTCTTTACGCAAAACTTGCATCAGAGCAAATTATTTCTGAAATCTCGATACCTGCAAATAAAAAAGACCTAAATAAGAATATCCAGGGATATGTTTATCGGACAGCAAAAGTTGGAACATGGATGATTACCGCAGAGGGATATAGAGGTTTCATACATGAGAGCCAAAGAAAAATAGAGCCAAGACTTGGGCAAAAGGTAGAAGGAAGAGTTGTGGATGTAAAAGATGATGGTACAATCAACGTTTCATTACTGCCAAGAAAGCATGAAGCTCTTGGAACGGATGCCGAGGTCATATTAGAATATCTCATTTCTCGAAACGGAGCTATGCCATATTGGGATAAAAGTATGCCAGAAGACATAGAGGAAAAATTTAGGATGAGTAAAGGTGCATTTAAACGTGCTATAGGTAAATTACTAAAAGAAGGAAGAGTTTACCAAGAGACAGGCTGGACTTATCTAAAAGAAGAAAAAGAGCAAGAATAAATCTTGCTCTTTTTTTCTTTTTCTATTTAAAAAAGCATAACTTTTGGGACTTCGAAAATTGTCTAGCTCCAGCGCCTAGCCCCTCGATGGAAGAAGAAAAATCACTTCTTCCTTGGTCAAATAACCTCTAGCGTAAGAAGTCAAAGTTCAGACTTCTTTCGCTAGAGAACATTTGCTTGTCGGGGCTAACCAAGGCGCTTGCGCTTTTCTTATTTATGGTCTGTTTTTTTAGAATACTGATTCTTTCCAGCTTGACGGTTCTTTTCTCTCATCATATTTTTTTCATGTCTTAATGCATTATTATCTTTTGCTTTTTTATCGTTATCTGAAGTATGTGACATTTATTAAAACTCCCTCCGGTAAAAGTAATTTACAGATATTATTTTCTGTCTTCTATGAAAGGAGTATGTAAAAAATTTAATTCTATTTTTCAACCTCATTTAAGAAAAATAAAGCAATGGTCCCTGGTCCCGTGTGGGCACCAACGGCGGAGCCAATGGAGGTAATGATAATTTCCTTTGGATTAAGTTCTTCATCAATCATAGCCTTTAATTCATTTGCTGTTTCTTCATCAGCTGCATGACTAATACCAATTGTTTGAAGTCCTATGGACTGTCCTCGTTCTTTCATCATTTCTACCATACGACGCAATAACTTTTTCTTACCCCGTAGCTTTTCTAAAGGGGCAAGTCTACCATCTTCCATATGTAATAACGGTTTTATATTTAACAAACCACCGAAAAAGGCAGAAGCTTTAGAAAGTCGCCCACCTTTAGCTAGATAATCTAAATCGTCTACAGAGAATAAATGCTCCATATGCTGTGTCAAAAATTGAACAGTTGAAAGAATTTCTTCTTTAGAATGTTGGTCTGCAGCTAGCTTTGCAGCTTCTCTAACAACAAGACCATGTCCTAAAGAAGCGCATTTTGTATCAACAATCGTTAGTTGGAAATCTGGGTAGTTTTCTTTCACTTGTTCTAGAATCATGACCGCTGTCTGATAAGTACCTGATAACTCAGAAGAGAAAGCGATATAAATTCCATCTTGGTTTTGCTTAGCCATCTCAGTGAAAATATTCTCAAAGGTAGTAGGAGAAACTTGTGAGGTTTTTGGTACTTTTCCAGCCCTAATTGCATCATAAACAGAATCTGGATGGATAGAAACTACATCCTCATATTCTGTGTCGTCTATTAAAACCTTTAATGGTAGTAATTGTACTTGGTATTCTTGATAAAAACTCAAGGGTAAATCACAAGCACTGTCAGCTAATATTTTTACTGACATAATGTCACCTTCTTTTTCCTATTTCTTTTTATTAGTGTATAGGTTTCAAGGAAAAAATACAATTAGAATGATTAAAATGGATACGGAATGAAAATGGGAGAAAACTTAATAGGAAGGGAGGAAGATTCAATGCTTTGGTTACAAATCAAAAAAATGATCGTAGTCATGCTCGGTGCCCTTTTAAATGCAGTTGGAATGAATTTTTTTCTGATACCAGCAGATGTGTATGCAAGCGGGTTTGCAGGAATATCTCAGCTTGTTTCTCGTATTTTTACGGAATATACCCCATTTACCATTTCCACGGGTATTTTACTTTTACTATTAAATATTCCAGTAACAATATTAGGATGGAAAGTAATCGGCAGATCCTTCACCTTATACAGTTTCTTTAGTGTATTATTAATGACACTTTTTCTAGAAATTTTGCCAGTTGTTCACGTTTCGAAGGATTTACTGCTTAATGCAGTATTTGGCGGCGTCATTTCAGCTGTTGGAGTGGGGGTAACCTTAAAATGGGGAGCTTCAACGGGAGGATTAGATATTATTGCAATGGTTTTATCAAGGATGAAGGATAAGCCGGTTGGGACTTATATCTTTTTATTAAATGCCGTTATTATCTTAACTGCTGGATACCTTTTTGGGTGGGAGAAGGCACTTTATACATTAGTTACCTTATATGCATCCACTAGGGTAATTGATGCCATACACACGAAACATGAAAAACTAACTGCAATGATTATCTCCCAAAAATCAAACGAATTAAAAAAAGCAATTCATGCCAAATTGGTTAGGGGAATCACTTCTGTACCAGCAAAAGGGGCATTTTCAAATGAAGATAAGGAAATGTTAATTATCGTGATTACTCGATACGAGCTTTTTGATTTGGAAAGAGTCATAAAAGAAGTTGATCCTAATGCTTTTACAAATATTGTGGAAACAGCAGGAATCTTTGGTTTTTTTCGAAAGGATTAGTTGAAATAATAGGAGGGATATCAATGAAAAATATTCTGATTTTTTTTAGTTTATTAATGACCATGATTGTTCCAAATGATGTGTTTGGTGAAAAGATTACTGACAATGAAGGGTTTCAATTTTTGGTTAATCCTGTAACAGGACCAGAGGAAGCAAGTATACAGATTTTTTTAATTAATGAAGGAAAGAATACATTGGAATTTGAATTCAATAATTCACAATTATATGAAATGACCATAGTAAATGAAAAAAATGAAACTGTGTATCAGTTTTCTGAAGGTAAATCTTTCCTACAGGCGATTCAACATATAAGATTAAAATCCGGTGAAACAAAAGTTTGGACGGAGGACCTTGTTTATTCGGACCATAAAAAGCTTATCCCAGGGAAGTATAAAGTTATCGCTCAATTGTTAGCCAGAACGATCAATGGAGAAAAAATAGGAGATACCAGTTCTCTTGTAGACGAAGCTGAGATGGTCATACCGGAGAAAAATCCTGTATTTAAGAATATAAAAATTAGTAAAAAGAATAATGGATTTATTGTTTCTGGAAAAGCTCGTCCAATGTTAGGATCCCTTTATTATCTTGTTGAAGATGGGCATCATGAGTGGATAGCTGAAACGGAACAAAAAATTGAAAAAAGTTATCCAAAATGGCAAGATTTTTCTTTCGAACTGGTGATACCAAAAGAGGAAAAATATCCACGTCAACTACCGCTCATTTTGTATCTGTATGAAAAAGATGATAAAGGAGCCATTATTTATTCCTATCCCAAAGTTTTAAAATAATAATAAATAAAAAAGCTGGCACGTATAACGTACCAGCTTTTTTCAGCATATTTGTTATTGTAACTGTTCCAATTCACTTTGCATTTCACGAAGCTGTGCTTGTTCAGCAACGGTTGAATTAGCATATGCTGATGATAATGCATTTTTTGCTCTTGATATGGCAGTTTGTTTTTCACTAGACTCAGCTGATTTTGCTATTTCGACAAATGTTCTTGCTTCTTGAAACAATCTGTTTCCCATAATTAAATTCCTCCAAGCGAGGATTCTTTAACATTTGCCATTTTTTGAGCTTCGGCCTCAGCATAAGTCATGTGGTATGGGATACGATCATCATGCTTAGATACTGCGTCTACCCCTTGCTGTACAAAGCGCTTTGACTTGTTACGTTTACCCATTCGAAATCCCTCCAATATTAAGAGCATACTTGGATGAAACAGCTGTATTGCCGCTTCAATTATAGTATGCTCATTATTTCCGGTTTCAAATAGGAAAACTATACGATGGATGGTTAATATATCCATTTTTACTTAAATGGCTTTTAAGTTAAGTAGTTCATTTAAGTATATACCAATTCCATCTTCTTCATTGCTTAAAGTTACATCTTTTGCTACCTGCTTTAATGGTTCAATTGCATTTCCCATAGCAACCCCATAACCAGCATAATCCAACATCTCTAAGTCATTATCCTCATCACCAAAAGCAATAATTCTTTCTGATGGAATTTGAAAGTACTCAGAAACCCTTTGGATTCCAACAGCTTTATTTAATCCAGATTTAACAATTTCAATAACATGCCACGGTGCAGCCCAACGGCGATGGTCAATAACTTCTGCATGAACATCTGTTAAGTGTTTCCTTATTGTTGAAACATGTTGTTCTTCAGCATGGATAAGCATACTTGTCGGGGACTTAGTCAAGAACTTTCTTAAATCCCCCGTTGTAATCGAAGGATTCCCAAACCCAAAAATATCTAATAATTTTTCATCATGATAATGTAAATACACTTCATCCTTCACTTCAGCGATAATATTGTACAAATTAAAATCATTGCATGCTTCTACAATATCTTTTGCTACTTTAATATCTAATGGAGAATGAAAAGCTCCCCAGTTATTATTTTTAGGATGATGTACGAATGCCCCATTAAAATTTACGATCGGTGTATCAAGTCCAAGCTCTCGGTAATACATTTCACTAGAACGGAAAGGCCTTCCGGTTGCAATCATAACCTGATGCCCATATTCTTTTGCTTTCTCAAGAACTTTTTTCGTAATCGGAGATATTGTTTTATCATCCTTTAATAATGTACCATCTAAGTCCAGTGCAATTAAATACTTGTCAGACATATAATCTCCCTCTTTGAACAACGAATTTTAAGTATTTCAATGATAAATTTTGAGAAAATCTTTGTATACATGATATAGTGAAAAAATAGATATAATTTACAGTTTTACTTACTACTATGTTAACAGTTTTTTCTTATAAGTGTATAAAAAATCACTTCAATCACTATACGTAAAATATATACTGGGTTTTAGGAGGGTTTTTAACGTGATTATGGTAGAAAAACTAGATGTTAAAGATATTCCATGTTTACATATTGTGGACCATCAAAAAGCATCTAAATCATTACCTTTAGTCATATTCATTCATGGTTTTTCTAGTGCAAAAGAACACAATCTGCATTATGCCTATTTATTAGCGGAAAAAGGCATGAGAGTAGTATTACCTGAAGCACTTTTCCATGGTGAGAGGCACAAAAGTATAAATACTAAGGAAATAGCTTATCATTTCTGGGATATTGTATTGAATACAATAGAGGAATTGCCGTTAATAAAAGAATATTTTCATAAAAGGAACTTAATCCAAGGAAATAAGATAGGTGTTGCTGGTACCTCAATGGGAGGAATTGTTACTCTAGGATCCGTAACAAAATATGATTGGATCGAATCAGCTGTATGTTTAATGGGTCTTCCTTCTTTTAACCAATTTGCTCAATTGCAATTGGAAGAAATGGAAAAACACGGTATCAACCTTCCTATAACTGAGGATGAAAAACAAGCTCTTTTGGAAAAACTAAAACAATATGATTTATCATTGCATCCCGAATTGTTAAGGAATAGACCATTACTGTTTTGGCATGGGAAATTAGATCCGATTGTTCCATTTAGATTTTCCTATGATTTTTTTGAAAGTATTAAGGATGAAAATAAACAAGTGCAATTTATTGTTGATGAAAAGGCTGATCATAAGGTTAGCCGTATAGGTCTTTTAAAAACGGTAGAATGGTTTGAAACCCACCTGAAATAAACCTAATAATATAAGGATTTTAAAACTTTTATGCTACTATAAATAAAGTTAGTATACCAAGGAGGAAAAAGAAATGGACGAGCAATTAAAAGAAAATATCATGGGTGCTTTAGAACTTGTTGTTGACCCTGAACTAGGTGTTGATATTGTAAATCTAGGATTAGTTTATGATGTTGAAATGGACGAATCCGGTAATACAAAAGTGACAATGACCCTTACTTCCATGGGGTGCCCATTAGCTGGAACTATTGTTGACCAAGTAAAAAGATCATTAGCAGATATTCCTGAAGTGAATGAAGTGGATGTCAATATCGTTTTTAATCCACCATGGACAAAGGACCGTATGTCAAGATATGCAAAAATTGCTCTAGGTATTCGTTAGGAGTTAGTTATGAAGAATAAAGTAATTTTGCTCACTTCTGATCAATTTGGAAAAGGCGACACCCAACTAGGAGAGTCAGTGTTAGAGACCTTTTTTACTCTACTAAAGCAACGGGAAGAGGTTCCATATGCTATTTTTTGCATGAATAGAGGTGTCTTTACACTAACTGATGAATCCTTTGTATCGGTACACATGAAGGAGCTTATGGATCGGGGAGTTTCCATTTATGCATGCAAGACATGTGTGGATCACTACGAACTTTCCCAAAAGCTTTCCGTGGGTACGATAAGTTCTATGGGACATTTTATTGAATTAGCAACTAAATATGAAGTCTTGACTATTTCATAATGAAGGAACTGCTCTCGAATGAGAGTGGTTTTTTTGTTTTCACAAAAACGTCATAGTTTTTATGAAATAAAAGGTGGGTGTGAGGAACCTCACTTTGCTCCGATAGTTTCTGCAATATAATACATCTATAAAAGGTGGTTTTATTAGAAACCTCTTTGTATAGGAGGCGCTAGAATATGTTTAGCAGAGACTTTAATAAAGATCCATTTATTGTCATTTGGGAATTAACTAGAGCTTGTCAGTTAAAATGTTTGCACTGTAGAGCAGAGGCACAATATCGCCGCGACCCGAGGGAGCTTTCATTTGAAGAGGGCAAGAAACTTATAGATCAAATATATGAAATGAATAATCCAATGTTAGTGTTTACAGGTGGAGATCCACTGATGCGTGAGGATGTATTCGATATTGCGAAATATGCAATAGATAAAGGTGTAAGAGTATCAATGACTCCAAGTGCAACACCAAACGTAACAAAAGAAGCGATAGAGAAAGCAAAAGAAATAGGATTGGCTCGTTGGGCTTTTAGTTTAGATGGACCGACAGCAGAAATTCATGACCACTTCCGTGGAACAGCTGGTTCTTTTGACTTAACAATGGAGAGAATTAAATATCTACACGAAGTGGGTTTACCAATTCAAATTAATACGGTCATTTCACGTTATAATTACGATTACTTAGATGAAATGGCAAAGCTGATTGAGGAACTAGATTGTGTACTTTGGAGCGTATTTTTCCTTGTGCCAACAGGCCGCGGTCAAGAAAAAGATATGATATCACCTGTTGAACATGAAAAAGTTTTTCAATGGCTTTACGATCTAAGTAAACGAGTATCATTTGATATAAAAACAACTGCTGCACAGCATTATCGTCGAGTGGTTATTCAACAAAAAATGCGTGAGGCAAAAGAACAAAAAGAAGAAATTCAATATTTAGATGCCCTTACTCAACAGGGATTAACCGGTTCGATTGATGGGCTTGGCCGAGCTCCAAAAGGGGTAAACGATGGAAATGGATTCGTGTTCATCTCTCATATTGGAGATGTATATCCAAGTGGTCTACTTCCAGTGAAAGCAGGAAATATTCGAGAACAACCATTAGCAGAAATTTACCGTGAATCACCTATTTTTCAATCTTTGAGAAATCCCGACCTGTATAAAGGAAAATGTGGTCAATGTGAGTTTAGATTTGTATGTGGAGGCTCACGTTCAAGAGCATATGCCATGACAGGTGATTATCTAGAAAGTGAACCATTCTGTGTCTATATACCAAAATCAATGCGACAAAAACAAACCAACTAAAATCAAATATAATAAAAAAGGGATGGGTAACCATCCCTTTTATTCAATACTACAATAGATGGCTGGACAGTTTTCACAGCCAATATCATCTTTTAGAAACTGTAAATCATGAATCGTAATTTTTCCTCTTTTAATAGAAATAATTTCATCTCTTTTTAAATCATTGAGGATACGATTAGTGCTTTCCCGTGAAGTACCACAAAAATTAGCTAAATCCTGATTAGTAAGAGGTAGATCGATTAGAATTCCATCATTTTTTTCAATACCGTAACTATTTGTCATACGAATTAAAGTAGAGAATAAAGCGCCTTTCTTCCCATTCAATACAAGATCGCGGAATTTGGTTTGAGTTTTTCTAAAATGATCACTCATCCATTTCATAAACTCAAAGGCTAAAGTAGGATTTTGAAAAATTTCACTTTCAATAACATCCTTTTTTATAGCGACAATTTCTCCTTCTTCAAGGACCTTAGCGCTTAATAAATATTTAGGATTAGATGTGAATAATGTCAATTCTCCACATAGATCATTGGCACCACAAATCCTTAAAGACAATTCTCTGCCATCGGTTGTAATTTTACTTATTTGAATCTTACCAGACATAATAATATACAATTCTTCCGCATCCATTCCTTCTTGAAAAAGGAACGCACCTCGTTGACTTATAAATTTTCGATCAGCAAAGTGTAAAAGTTCTTTTATTTCAATTGAATGGGTTGGTTTAATTTTATTAATCATAGGAATCATCCTTTTTGATTTTATTATTTTTAATTCCTGTGATAAACCGCACAGTGGTGTTATAAACGTAATTAAATCACAATCAATATAAAACAAAAAGGCTTTTCACAAAACCGTCAATAAATAAAAAAGTTAAATAACTTTAAAATGTTGAAAATTGAATTTCTATCGATATATTCCATTTGGATTTGTACATTATCTGACCAATTAAGTAAATTTCATTTGCTCATATGGATATTGATGATATGATTAAATGATATAAAGTAATTATTTATGTTGAAATTAACTTTCTTGGTATACGAAACATCTAAAACGAAAATAGGTACCTAACGTTGCCAATTTGGAGTTGAATTATCTTGAACAAAACAATTATTAAAGATCAATTAAACCGTCCATTAAGAGATTTGCGGATATCGGTAATAGACCGTTGTAATTTTCGATGTCAATATTGTATGCCTGCAGAAATTTTCGGTCCTGATTTTGCCTTTTTGCCAAAAAGTGAGCTAATGACCTATGAAGAAATAGAAAGATTAGCTAAAATTTTTGTTAGTCTTGGAGTAGAAAAAATTAGACTTACTGGCGGGGAACCACTGTTACGAAAGGACATTTCTGTGTTAGTGGAGAAGTTAAGTCAAATTGATGGTTTAAGTGATATTGGATTAACAACGAACGGTGTATTATTACCACAACATGCAAAATCATTAAGAGAAGCAGGATTAAAACGAGTAAATGTAAGTTTAGATAGTTTAAATGATCAATTATTTGGTGAAATTAATGGGCGTAATATTGGAACGAAACCGGTACTCGATGGAATAGATGCTGCCATAAAAGCGGGTCTTGGTGTGAAAATTAATATGGTAGTTAAAAAGGGATTAAATGATTCGGAAATTCTACCTATGGCAGAATATTGTAAAAATGAAGGTTTACAGCTCCGATATATTGAATATATGGATGTTGGAGCAACCAATGGTTGGCGTATGGATGATGTTGTTACAAAAAAAGAAATATACCATATTTTAAAAAATAAATACGAACTAGAACCAGTTGATCCTGATTATTTCGGTGAGGTGGCTAAAAGATATCGTTATAAGGGAACAGATACCGATGTAGGATTTATCACTTCCGTTTCTGAGTCTTTTTGTTCAAGCTGCACTCGGTCTAGATTGTCGGCAAATGGACAGCTATTCACTTGTTTATTTAATGGAAATGGACACGACATTCGTGATTTTATGCGCAGTGGTGTAACAGATGAAGAAATTATCAAACGAATTACAGATATATGGAATCATCGTAATGACCGATATTCGGATGAACGTACAGCCGAAACAAATAAAAATCGGAAAAAGATAGAAATGTCTTATATTGGTGGATAAAGAAACAGGCTGCTAAATATGCAGCCTGTTTCTTTATTATGGTTAAGGAATTTATAAATTTTAAACTTGTGGATAGCTTTAGAGAAAGTTTTTCGTAATCCAGCTCCAGCGCCTAGCCCCTCGAGGTCAAATAACCTGTAGTGTAAGAAGTCAAAGTGCAGACTTCTTACACTACAGAACATTTGCTTGTCGGGGCTGATCGAGGCGCTTGCGCTTTTTGTTCTTATAAATATCTTGGAAATAAAATATTGTTTTCTAAATGCACATGCATGAAGGTTTCACCTTCTAAGTCTTCTAAACGCTTGTATACAAGACGGTAAGTACCACATGCATCAATTGGTAACTCAAAATCGGATGTAATAGAACGTATTTCCCTTAGAATCTCACCTGCTGCATCATGTTCTTTTTCCAGCTGGGCCATCTCTTTTAATGCTTCTTCCCGATTTTCAACACTGCCATCTTCAAGCTTTAAAATTAATGGAAAAGAAAATTCCTCTTCTTTTTTTGTATGTTCTAAAAGTTCTTTTTTCAATTCGTAGAATAGCTCATACACTCTTAATAATTCTGGGTGACGATCTCCGTGAACTTTTGCCACTTTTGTAACATATGGACTTAATGAACCGAGTTCTTCCTCTAGTGGACGATGGTATCTTTCGATTACATGATCAATAATCGCTTTAGAATCAGACTTCATCCACACTTCCATATCATTTTGTTCATTATTCTCTTTTTTTTCGTATAGGTCTTTTAATTCTTCAATTAGACTTTCTAAATTGACACGGTTTGCTGTAGCAGCCGTTACTAATGGCGTATTCCCACCGCAACAAAAGTCAATTCGGTTACGTTTAAACACATCGCTTGATTTAGGGAAATCATTAACAATATCTCTTACTAATGATTGTTCTGTAAATGGGAAATTCATATGAAAAATCCTCCTTATTATCATGAATCTAAATATTTATTGGTTTACTACCTAAGGATACTGTAAAGAGGTTTAAAGGTTGGTGACATGTATCACACCAAAACGATATATTTTTGACAACTTTATTAACATGTTTATAGGATTTAGAATAAATATCCTTAGGTGTGAAGTTTGCCATGTTTTTTCCTGTCAGTTAATCTTATAATAGGTTTACATGTTCAATTAATAACAAAGTAAAACCTGTAGGAGTGGATATGATGCTAGAAAAAAGAAATCCTATTGCCATCAGTAAAGCGGTTCAAATGGTAATGGATTATCAAATACAAGGAATAACAGAATACATACCGATAACTGAATCCTATGGAAGATACTTATCAGAAGATTTAGTAGCAACAAGTGATGTACCTCATTTTGACCGGGCACCTTATGATGGATATGCTATCCGTTCAATCGATACCAAAAAGGCATCCCAGGATAGTCCAATAACTTTTGAGGTCATTGATGAAATTGGTGCGGGAATGGTTACAAATAAAAAATTGGGCCCTTTTCAAGCAGTAAGGATTATGACTGGTGCTATGATGCCAGAAGAAGCAGATGCTGTAGTCATGTTAGAATTAGCAAAAGATTACAAAGAAAATAACCAAGCTTTTATGAGTATTAAGCGTTCATTCAAAAATGGGGATAATGTCTCTTTTCAAGGAGAGGATGCAAAAAAAGGCGAGGTATTAGTAAAAAAAGGAGCATTTATAAACCCAGGGATTCAAGCGATGCTAGCTACATTCGGTTATGATAAGGTCCCTGTAGCTCGAAAGCCAAAAGTTGGACTTTTTGCTACTGGTACAGAGCTTTTAGAAGTTGGTGATGACCTTGTTCCAGGAAAGATTCGTAATAGTAATTCCTATATGATTTCTGCACAAATTGAACGCGTAGGAGCAGAAGTGGTTTACTTTGGAAAATTAGCGGATGACTTTGATACATGTTTTAATGCTATAAAAGATTCTCTAACAAAAGTAGATATATTATTGACAACTGGTGGTGTATCAGTTGGTGATTATGATTATCTTCCAGCGATTTATAAAAAGCTTGGAGCCGAAGTGTTGTTTAATAAAGTCGCAATGCGTCCTGGTAGTGTTTCGACTGTTGCACAACTAAATGGGAAGCTATTATTTGGATTATCTGGTAATCCTTCTGCTTGTTATGTTGGTTTTGAATTGTTTGCAAGACCTATTATTAGAAGAATATTATTATCCGATCGTCCACATTTAAGGAAAGAGCAGGCAATATTAGAAGCCGACTTTCCAAAAGCAAATCCATTTATGAGATTTGTTCGCAGCCATGTATATGTGGAAAATGGTGTTATAAAAGTAGAACCCAGTGGTCTTGATAAATCTAATATTGTCATGAGCCTTGCTGGAGCCAATTCTCTTATGATTTTACCTGGTGGAACAAGGGGATATGAAAAGGGAACAAAGGTAGATGTATTACTCTTGGAAGATCAAACGGGTAGTGAGTGGCCTTGGTAAAGCCCTATATATTTCAAATAGTTGGCTATCAAAATTGTGGAAAAACGACTCTAATCAATACATTGATTAAAAATCTATCCCCTAAAAATATAGAAGTAGGCATAATTAAACACCATGGACATGGTGGAAGACCTGATATAAATGAAGAAAAAGATGCCGCCAAGTATATTCAATCCGGAGCTAAAGCATCGATTGTCGAAGGTGATGGGCGTTTAATTTTACAGGCAGAAAAAAAGAAGTGGACGCTGGAAGAACAAATAAAAAGTTTGCATTCCTTTGAACTTGACCTACTCCTAATTGAGGGTCATAAACTTGCCGAGTTTCCTAAAGCTCTAATCATAAAAAATACAGAGGATTTACATTTGATTAAAGAATTATCCAATATAAAGGTTGTCTTCTTTTGGAATGAAAGAATTATACCTGAAGGAATCGAGTTGCCAACATTTTTATTAAATCGTGTAGAAGGTTTAAATTGGATGATTAAGCATTTGGAAATGAAATCAACCGGAACGATGAACAACCAATCCATATAAATGATTTAAAAGTTAATAAAATGTGAAGAGAAGGCAGAATTGCCTTCTTTCTTTATTATGAAGTGATAATGTTCACTTTTTTACTTGTACATTTCTTATATATTGGAAATAAGCAATCAAGGAGAGTGATTTCCATGAAGGTATTTCTACCAAAACAACATGGTGCATGGGCAATGTTAATCATACCATTTTGGCTTGGAGTCGCAGCAACAAGCATGATATGGCAGCATGTTCCTTTTTTTATTGGTTGGTTGTTTCTTTATTTAGCAACGTATCCAATGTTGCTATTGTTTAAAGGAAAGAAAATGGCCTTTCATATCAAATGGTCTTTCATATATATGGTACCTGCACTTTTATTTTTATCCATCCCTATATGGCACCAGCCAAAACTTTTCTATTTTGGCATTATGATGATTCCTTTCTTTTTTATTAATGCGTATTACTCAAGCAGGAATCAAGATCGATCATTAGGAAATGATGTTAGTGCTGTATTTACTTTTGCTATAGCTGGAGTTGCAAGCGGATACCTAGTCTCAGAGGAAATGACAGCTAATATCATATTAGTATTCATCACAAGCTTTTTGTTTTTTATTGGTTGCACTTTTTATGTGAAAACAATGATTAGGGAAAAAAAGAATCATTCTTTTAAGTGGGTTTCATGGGGGTATCACTTATTTGCCACTATTTTATGGATACTTTTGGGTGAATGGCTGATTTTTTTAGCCTTTCTACCTAGCTTAATAAGATCGATTGTTTTTTATGGTAGGTCCATTTCGGCTAAAAAAGTGGGGATATATGAAATCATAAATGCTGCGATCTTCTTTTGTTTTATCTTTATCCGTCTCATATTAGGTTGAAAGTAACGAACTATTGCTCAGGAAATAATTTGTCATACTTTGGAATATCTTGTTGGAGAAAATTGCCGATGTTTTCTTTTATGAAAAGGTAATACTATTAATGATATTTCAAAGAAGGGATGGTTATAATGGGCCAAAGCCATGTTTTTAAATCGGGACATAAAGCACCTAATAACGGATATTATATTGAAATTGGAGATACTGGGGATAATGTTGTAAATCCAAAAAAAATCAAATTAAATGCAGGGGACCCTTTCCCAGAAACATCTAATGATAAGCGTCATTGGACTTATGTAAGAAAACCTTAAAAAAATGAAAAAGCCATCCGAAATGTGGATGGCTTTTTATCATGAGAACAGTGTATTAATGTGCCCCATGATGTTCAACAGGATCATTGGGAATGATTAGCGAAACGATAAATAGTAAAACGGTTACAATCACTGCAAGAATCGTTCCAGTAACAAAGTTGAATTCAGTTCCACTCATGGAAGATACAACATAATTAAGCATTTGAACTAAAAGGAATGTCCAAAAGAATGTCCAAAAGTAACGCATCATAATTCACCTCTTACTATTTTATAAATTGCCTTGCCTAAATTAGGCTTTCTTGCCTTATATTTTCCCCTATCATCTTACCATATGAAAGACAAATGTGAAACGTTGAATAGAGTAAAAACACATTTAAATTGTTTATCTGGCTCTTTTCTGAAACTTTGTTGCTTTTTGTAACTAATAAATAGGCATTTCACAATATAGGTTGTTAAACTCATATGAAATTTAAGAAAAGAGCTGAGCACTTATTAAGAGAGCCTGTAAAAATCCGGCTTTAGGGATTTTTACGAAGACCACAATCTATACGAAAACAGCTTTTATCTCGAGTATAAAGAAAAGCTTTATTTTAAAATATGTTATTTTATAGGCATTTTCCCTTTCAAATATTGTGAAAATACATACAATAATAAAGGAAATTAGATAAAGGAGATTTCGTTATGAAGAACCGAAACTTTAAACTGGAAACGGAATGGAATATGATTCATTACTCCGAAAAGCCAAATGGTTTTGGTATCCTCATAATCGGAGATGAGAGACATTTCGTTGATGAACAAAAAAGCTTCTGGTTACAAAATGAGGGGAAGCAGTATTTAATGAATCATCTAAAAGAAAAGGGATATACCATATTCTATTCGAATTTATATGGAAAGCATTGGGGGAATGAAAAAGCGTATAAAATGGCAGAAAGACTTTATCATCACATAATGAGAACGGAAATATTAAATAGTAAAATCCATATTATTGCAGAGGGAATGGGAGCCCTTATTGTTTTAAATCTTTTAAAAAATTTAAAGGGGAACGTTCGGTCTATCGTTCTCTTGAATCCTATCCTTTCCTTAAAACATCAGTTAGAACAAGAAAAAGAATCTAAATTTTTTTATAAAAAGCTTTTAAAAGAGATTTCTGAATCGTATGAGATTGAAAAAGAAAAGGTTGAGGAGCAAGTGGTTCTAATGGAAGGAACAAACGAGGTCCCGCATGTACCGATTAAGATCATACATGTATTATCCAATAGACGTGCTTATCAAAATTCAGAGGTTTCCAAAAGGATAGTTTCAAACTGGGAAAAACAAAATGACCATATTCAATCCACTTTTTTGTTGCCAGAAAAGAAAGGGCAATTAGGTCCGATTATGAGCCATTTTTTTCAACAATTTGAAAAAGAATTATAAATTACAACCTTTACGCATAGGATACAATGAAGTTTGCTTAAAGCTGTTTTCGTATAGATTGTGGTTCTCGTAAAAATCCCTAAAGCCGGATTTTTACAGGCTCTCTTAATAAGAGCTCAGCTCTTTTCTTCATTTTAGTATGAGTTTAACACCCTATATAGTGAAATGCCTATTTATTAGTTACAAATAGCAACAAAGTTTCAGAAAAGAGCCTTATAGAAAAGGTAAGTACTCGAGAAGGAAGTGGCACTTACCTTTTTACACAAAAAGGACTTTTATGCTTTTTTCTTAGGAGGATATGTAATGGACAAGGTTATTATATTTGGAACATATGGTTTTGTTGGATATAGTACTTGTGTGAAGTTACTAGAAGAAGGCTATGAAGTGAATGGATATCATTTAGATATAGGGGAATTACAAGATATAATAGAAAATAAAAAGTTAATGATTGGAAGAAATGCGAATTTTCAAGAACGTTCATTTGGAGAAGATACTCATATTCTTGAAGAAGATCGAGAAACAACTATCATCATTTCATATTATGATTTCTTTCATACATTAGATGAAAAAAGATTTGTAAGCCATCCATTTATGAAACTGGATATGGCGCTTACTTGTAGACATCCTGACAAGTTAAAATTCGTATGTCTTTATCCTTACGAGTTTCTAAATGGGGTTCCCTTCCTCATTCAAGAACAAATAAATTGGCTGAAAAAATTTAATAGACCGCTTCAAACTATTTATTTACCAACCGTTTATGGACCCTGGCAGCCAGAAACATTTTTATTTCAACAATATTATCTAAAGGAAGAAACAGACAAAATGGTATTTGATAAAAGAGAATGTATGATGGATGCCATATATATTGATGACCTGACAGATAAATTAGTTTCTCTTTTAAATATTAATGAATCGTCAAAAATTATTTTACAAAGTGAAGAGGGGAATAAATGGTTAAAATGTGCAGAGTATTTAAATCTACAATCATTTTACCAAAATAGACAAAAGGAAGATTTACAAATTCATGAAGATTGCCAAATCATAAAAGTTAAAGGCAATATTCCCTTAAGCGAGGCATTGAAACATCAAAAAAATCAAGCTGAAATTATAAAGAAGCTTTTATAGCTTCTTTTCATTTGTTTAATGACAGTATAAAATGAGAGTTAGTTTTAGGATTTTACATAGCTAAGCACAAACAACCATAAAAAATAAGGAGATTGGAAAATGCAAGACAATTCAATGAAATTTTTACAAATAGCAATGAAGTACTTTCCAGAAGCACAGCAGCAATTAAACCAGGCTGGTGTTGAATTATCTATGGAAATGATTCAGCCCTTGATGACTCTATTTACAAAAGTGATGAATGAAGCCTATGAATTAGGAAAAGAAGAAGCATTAGCGAATGAAAAATAAGCAGCCATTAGAGCTGCTTATTTTTTTTTGAGAAAATGTTTTTCGATTAATGGTGTTACTTTTGATAATAAAGGTTTAAGTTTACTAGCAGATTCCACAAGAGTATCAAATGTATTAAAAAGTTGTTCGTAATCAATGGTACTATTATTAGAATTTTCATTTTCGATTTCATCTATAGAATCATTTCTTCTTGTTTTATCTCCAAACATAAACTTTGAAATCGGATCATCGCTTTGAGACCTTTTATTATTTGACATTCCTATCACCTCAAAATTTTATACTCATTACTTTAGATTATGGTAAAAGGTTCTAATGGTATGGGTTAATGCCTGAAATAAATACAAACTCTTGCAAGAAAGGAACAATATTTGTTAAAATTAGTACCAAGTCATAATAATTGATTATAATATTAAAGAGAAACTATTTTAGTACAAATGAAAATGCTTATATGACGGATTAGATGGAAAGATAAAACTAGATATCAAATAACATCTGCTTTCCCTAAAAAAAGGAGTTGGATCATTATGAACGCAGGTATTGTAGGAATCGGAAGATATTTGCCAGAAAAAATAGTAACAAATTTTGATTTAGAGAAAATGATGGATACGTCTGATGAATGGATTCGAACAAGAACAGGAATAGAAGAAAGAAGAATCTCTACAGATGATGTTGATACATCTGACATGGCGTACGCTGCTGCACAAAAAGCCATCGAAAATGCCGGTATTTCAGCTGCTGAGATTGATATGATTCTTGTAGCAACTGTTACCCCGGACCAGCCATTTCCATCTGTTGCTTGTATGATACAGGATAAACTTGGAGCAAAAAAAGCAGCAGCAATGGACATTAGTGCTGCTTGTGCAGGATTTATGTATGGAATGGTAACTGCCAAGCAATTTATTGAAAGTGGAACTTATAAATATGTACTAGTAGTTGGTGTGGAAAAACTTACGAAAATTGTGGATTGGAACGATCGAAATACAGCTGTATTATTTGGTGATGGAGCTGGCGCTGTCGTCCTTGGGCAGGTATCGGCAGGAAGAGGAATTCTTTCATTTGAGTTAGGTGCTGATGGGTCAGGAGGAAAGCATTTATACCAAGAAGAACAATTTATTACAATGAATGGTAGAGAAGTGTTTAAGTTCGCTGTTAGACAAATGGGAGAAAGCAGTGTTAATGTTTTAGAAAAGGCCGGTCTTACCAAACAAGATGTTGATTTCCTCATTCCTCATCAGGCAAATATTCGAATTATGGAAGCATCTAGACAACGCCTGGAATTACCTGAAGAAAAAATGTCAAAAACCGTAAATAAGTACGGGAATACTTCAGCAGCTTCCATTCCGATTTCAATGGTTGAAGAATTAGAAGCCGGAAAAATAAAAGAGGATGATTTAATCGTATTGGTTGGTTTTGGTGGCGGTCTAACATGGGGAGCCATCGCATTACGTTGGGGAAGATAAACGAACAAACATACATTAGGAGTTGAAAAATATATGAAACGTCGGGTAGTGATTACAGGTATAGGAGCTGTGACTCCACTGGGAAGTAATGTTGAGACAACATGGAATAATATTAAAAATGGTGTCTCTGGCGTAGGACCACTAACAAGAGTAAATGCTGATGAATATCCAGCAAAGGTAGCTGCCGAAATCAGAGATTTTAATGTGGAAGAGTTTATTGATAAAAAAGAAGCTAGAAAAATGGATCGTTTTACTCATTATGCAGTAGCGGCTTCGTTAATGGCTGTAAAGGATGCAGATTTAATCATTAATGAAGAAAATGCACCAAGAGTAGGTGTTTGGATTGGTTCAGGTATTGGTGGAATGGAAACGTTCGAGAATCAATTTGAAACATTCTTAAATCGTGGCTATAGAAGAGTAAGTCCTTTCTTTGTACCCATGATGATTCCAGATATGGCAACAGGTCAAGTATCGATTACCCTCGGGGCAAGAGGATTTAATTCTTGTACCGTTACGGCGTGTGCAACTGGAACGAATTCCATTGGTGACGCATTTAAAGTCATCCAACGCGGAGATGCAGATGTAATGGTAACGGGTGGGGCTGAAGCACCAATCACAAGAATGTCGGTAGCTGGGTTCTGTGCCAATACAGCTTTATCAACCAATCAAGATCCTAATAAAGCGAGTCGTCCATTTGATAAAAATCGTGATGGCTTTGTCATGGGGGAAGGTGCGGGTATTGTTATTCTAGAGGAACTGGAGCATGCCCTTGCACGTGGCGCAAAGATATATGCTGAAATTGTAGGATATGGGGCAACTGGAGATGCTTATCATATTACAGCGCCGGCACCAGAAGGAGAAGGTGGAGCACGTGCTATGAAAATGGCTATAGATGATGCTGGCTTAAACCCTGATGATATAGATTATATTAATGCTCATGGTACAAGTACGGAATATAATGATAAATATGAAACGCAAGCAATTAAAACAGTTTTTGGGGAACATGCATATAAACTTGCTGTTAGTTCCACGAAATCAATGACAGGGCACTTACTGGGGGCAGCAGGAGGGGTAGAAGCCATTTTTACTGCTCTAGCCATTAAGGAAAATATTTTACCGCCAACGATTAATTTAGAAACACCAGACCCAGTATGTGATCTTGATTATGTCCCAAATGAAGCTCGCCATAAAGAAATTAAAGCAGCTATCAGTAATTCTTTAGGCTTTGGTGGTCATAACGCGACGATTGCGTTGAAAAGATTTGAAAAGTAATACTGCAGAGGGGATGTTCCATCATCTCCTCTCTTTTTTTGTCTCTTTCTAAATTTACGGGCATTTTAACTTTTTCTACATACTATGTGAAGAGATGAAGAAAAAGGGGTGGGGTAATGGGAGTCGAAAGAACTGACATTTGGTTAAGGGACTCATTTGAACATCCTATAGAAATGTGTAAGAAAATGAGTGGTTTTCAAAACAAGAGTGAATTGCAACGTTTCTATCAATACTTGGTCCAATTTGGAATGTATCGACCTAATTCTGAGAGTAAGAATGTATTCGAAGAACTAAAAAAGGGAAGGACATGGGATCAGGTCCAATTAATTTATAGCAAGTATAAAGAAGATTGGAAAGGACCCAAAGTACCCATTTATATTTTTCCTATAGATAAGGGCAGTCGTTTGCTATTTAGGTCAAATCAGACAAAATCGGGAGTATCATTTAAAGATAAGATATTCCTATTTTTATCAAATTTAGACGATAGTCAAGAACTAGAAGCACTAATCATTCATGAATATCATCATGTTTGCCGAATGAATGGATTAACTAAACCATTAAATGAATATACACTACTTGACTCTATCATTATGGAAGGGCTTGCAGAGGATGCTGTTCATGAGCATTTAGGAAAAAAGTATGTAGCTAGTTGGAGTAAAGAATTACCAAATGAACAATTTAACCAATATTGGCAAAAATATTTTAAAAAGCATTTATCAATAAAGAAAAAAGATAGTCTTCATGATCATTTATTGTTCGGAAAAGGGTTTGTACCAAAGATGTTAGGCTATACTTGCGGGTATCATATAGTTCGAAAGTATAGGAAGCACGAAAATTTTTCTACAAAAGCATCATTTTCTTTGGTACCCGAAATTTTTATAAAAAAATTTTCTGAAGAAGCCTGAATAAACAGGCTTTTTTCGTTATCTCTAAACTTTTAGTTTCTAAAAGTTAAAAAAACTATTGCAATTGTAATAAATCTGTAATAATATTTTATTCAAATAAAGCAAAATTTACTGATAATTTAAAAAAGTAAGAGGTGTCCATATGAGCACAAATATCCATAGCGACGCACCTTTGCTTGAAGTGAAAAATTTAGAAACAGCTTTTTCCATTGATGGTCAATATTACAATGCAGTGGATAATGTTTCTTTCACAGTAAAGCCTCGACAAATAGTCGGGATCGTAGGTGAGTCCGGTTGCGGTAAGTCCGTTATGTCTCTCTCCATTATGAAGCTTTTACCTAAAGGTATAGGGAAAATACATTCAGGTGAAATTCTTTTCGATGGTGTTCATTTAGAAAAATTAACAGATAAAGAGATTAATAAAGTCCGTGGAAAAGATGTTTCAATGATTTTCCAAGAACCAATGACTTCATTAAATCCAGTTTTCACAATTGGATTCCAATTACAAGAAGTATTACTTAATCACCAAAAAATTTCGAAAAAAGAAGCCCGACTAAAGAGCGTTGCACTTTTAAAAAGTGTTGGGATTTCTAGACCAGAAAAAATTGTAGATGAATATCCACATCAATTATCTGGTGGTATGAGACAAAGGGTTATGATTGCGATAGCAATCGCTTGCCAACCGAAGCTACTGATTGCAGATGAACCAACAACAGCGCTTGATGTTACTGTACAAGCCCAAATACTTGAATTATTAAAAGAAATTCAAGAAGTAAACGACATGTCTGTCATTTTAATCACACATGACTTAGGAGTAGTAGCTGAAATGTGTGATGAAGTAATAGTTATGTACGCTGGAAGAATAGTTGAAAAAACAGATGTAGATACATTATTCCATGACCCAAAACATCCTTATACAAAGCTTCTAATGGGAGCTATTCCTAAAATGGATGAAGACGTAGAAGTCCTAAGCACGATAAAAGGGATCGTACCATCCTTAAAGAATATGCCTAAACATGGATGTAAGTTTGCTGCACGCTGTCCTCAAGCAATGCCAGAATGTACAAGTGTTACCCCACTTTTAGCTGAAACCGATAAAGATCATGATGTGGCTTGTTTACTCTATGAAACAAGTCAGCCTAAAGAAGGGGTGAAAGCATAATGAGTGCAACAGATTTGAAAAATTCTACTTCTGCAATTAAGGATAAGAATGAAAAAGAGACTCTATTAGAGGTACGTAATCTAAAAACCTATTATCCTATAAAAGGTGGAATATTAAGAAAAACGGTAGCAGTTGTTAAAGCCGTAGATGATATTTCCTTTGAAATAAAAAAGGGAGAAACATTAGGTTTAGTTGGTGAATCGGGCTGTGGTAAATCTACTGCAGGACGTACGATTCTTAGATTATTGGAACCAACTGAGGGGAAAATCATCTTTGGTGGTCAAGATATTACGAACTTAAGAGGAACATCATTAAGAAAAATCCGGAAAGATTTTCAAATGGTGTTTCAGGACCCATATGCTTCACTTAATCCAATGATGATGGTTGGAAACCTAATTGCTGAGCCAATTCGTAACTATACGAAGAAGTCACAAAAAGATTTAAAAGATGAAGTAATGGATCTTTTGGAAAAGGTCGGTCTTCCAGAGGATGCCTACTATAAATATCCACATGAATTCTCAGGTGGACAGCGACAACGTATTGGTATTGCAAGGGCTCTTGCATTAAGACCAAAATTGATTATTGCGGATGAGCCAGTTTCAGCGCTGGATGTATCCGTACAATCACAAGTTTTAAATCTTTTAAAAGAACTTCAAGACGAGTTTGGCTTAACTTTTTTATTCATAGCGCATGACTTAAGTGTTGTAAAACACATGAGTGATCGAATTGGCGTTATGTATCTAGGTGGTCTTGTAGAGGTATCAGAAAAAGATAGTTTATATGCTGAGCCTTTACATCCTTATACACAAGCTTTAATTTCAGCTATTCCAGAGCCAGATCCACGGAAAAAGAAGGATAGAATCATTCTTGAGGGCGATGTACCAAGTCCAATCGCTCCACCTTCAGGCTGTACATTCCATCCGCGCTGTGCTCACGCTAGACCTGAGTGTTCAAGCGTGAAGCCAGTATTGAAGGAGGTGAAGCCTGGGCATAGGGTTGCATGTCACTTGTACAATTAAGTTTCAAAAACTAAATTAAAATTACCGGGGGGAAAAACATGAAAAAGTCAGCATTATGGCTAGTTTCACTAGTAATGATCATGTCGTTGTTCTTAGCTGCTTGTTCAGGAGACAAAAAGTCTTCTACAGAGCCTAAAGACAACGCAGGTAAAGAAACAGGCGAAGTAAAATCTGGTGGTAAAGTAACATTTGGTTATACACAACCATTCAAAGGCGTTCTTTCTTTTGCATTCTATGAAGGGGAAGACGATGCAAACGCACTTCAATTTATGCATGAAGGTTTAATTGCAACAAATGACCAATTACAACCAGAACCAAACTTGGCTGATTGGACACTTTCTGATGACCATTTAAAGTTAACTTTTAACCTTAAAAAAGGTGTTAAATGGCATGATGGTGTAGAATTAAAAGCTGAAGATATGGAATATGCTTGGTACTTAATTGCTGATCCATCTTATGAAGGTCCTCGTTTCGCAAACGTAGAAATGATCAAAGGTGCTCAAGAGTATAAAGACGGTAAAGCAAAAACAATTGAAGGTATTAAAGTAATCGATGATTACACAATCGAAGTTACTGTAAAAGAAGCTTCAGTTAACTTACTAGATAACATTTGGTCTATTCCAGAACCAAAACATTATTATGGAGATATCTCTGCAAAAGATTTACCAAACTCTGATCAAGTTCGTAAAAATCCAATCGGTGTTGGTCCATTTAAAGTGAAAAACATCGTTCCTGGTGAAATGATTGAATTTGAGCGTTTTGATGATTACTGGCGTGGCCCAGCTAAATTAGATGGCGTAGTTTACAAAATTATTGATGGTTCCCTTGCTCAAGGTTTAATTGAAAACGGTGAAATTGATGTAATGAACGCTCCTTCTGACCAATGGGAGCAAATTAAAGCTCTTCCAAACATCAACCCTGTAACAACTGATGCAATGTCTTACAGCTATATCGGTATTGACCTTGGTCACTACGATAATAAAGCTGGAAAAGTTGTAATGGATAACCCTAAATTCCAAGATAAGCGTGTACGTCAAGCTTTAGCATATGCTCTTGATCGTCAAGCATTCGTTGATGCGTTCCGTAACGGATTAGGTAAACCATTAAACGTTCCATTCCCATCAGTATCATGGGCAAAAGTTGATGACAGCGAAATTAACACATATGATTTTGATCCAGAAAAAGCAAAATCTTTATTAGATGAAGCAGGTTATAAAGATGTTGATGGTGATGGATTCCGTGAAGATCCAAACGGTAAGCCATTTACAGTTAACTTTGACGCTATGAGCGGTGCAGAAACTTCTGAAGCTCGTGCTCAATTCGTAATCCAATCTTGGCAAGAAGTTGGGGTAAATGCAAAACTTAACGGTGGAGCTTTAAAAGACTTCAACTTATTCTATGATTCTATCGATGCTGATGATCCAACTGTTGAAACTTTCCATGGTGCTTGGGGACTTTCTGCAGATCCAGATCCATCTGGTATTTGGTTATCTACTGACAAGTGGAATATGGGTCGTTGGTACAGCGAAAAGTCTGACGAATTAATTAAGAAAGCTGTTCAATTCCCTGAAGATCCAAACAAAGACGTTATCGAATATCGTAAAGAAGTTTATGCTGAATGGCAAAAACTTGTTAACGAAGAGCTTCCTGTAATCTTCTTCGAACAACGTGAAGATGCATGGGCAATCAACAAACGTGTTGGCGGAGTAAAAGTAACTCCATTTGGAACAGACGAGTTCTATAACTGGCACATCACAGAATAATCATCTTTACTCTAAATACATTGTTTGATAAGGAGAATGGAGTATGCTTCAGTATATTATCCGAAGAGTTCTAGGAATGATTCCTATTATTTTCCTTATCTCAGTAGTGGTATTCACCCTGGCAAAATTAATGCCAGGGGATGCCCTTTCTGGAAAAATAGACCCGCTTAATTCAGATCCGCAATATATCGAGGAAATGCGCGAAAAAATGGGATTAAATGACCCTCTTCCTACTCAGTATATTCGTTGGATTGGCGGAGTTCTACAAGGAGATTTCGGGGATTCTTTTGTTCATAAAATGCCTGTAATGGAATTAGTTGGTGAAAGACTACCAAATACCATTATTCTAGGTATTAGTTCATTATTAATTACTTACATGCTTGCGTTTTTAATGGGGCGCTATTCAGGGCGTCATGCTTACTCAGTTGGAGATTATTTAATTTCAGGTGTCAATTATTTAGCTTTAGCTATACCAAGCTTTGTTGCTGCGTTAATAGCAATCTATGTTTTTGCGATTAAACTTGGCTGGGTTCCAGCGAGTGGTAGTATTGGATCTGGTGTAGAAGTCGGGTCTTTTGACTATTATGTAAGTAAAATTAAACATACCATATTACCTGCATTGGTATTAGGTTCTATGGCAACTGCGAGTTATACCCAATTCTTACGAAATGATATGATTGAAAGTTCTCGCAAAGATTATGTTCGTACAGCAAGAGCAAAAGGTACGAAAGAATCAGTGATTTATAATAAACATATACTAAGAAATTCAGTCATTCCAATTATTACTCTACTTGGATTTGACATTGCTGCTTTATTTGGGGGAGCAACGATTACTGAAACGATTTTCTCTTATCCAGGGATCGGTTATTTATTCGTTGAATCAGTAGGTTCTCGTGATTATTCAGTTATGATGGCAATTGCTTTGATGCTAACAATATTAACATTAATTGGTAACTTAATCGCAGATATTTTATACGGTTTAGTTGATCCAAGAATTCGTTTAAATTAGGTGGTGAGAGAGAATGGAACCAACAGTATCACATGAAAGTACACCGGCTTTAGTAAAACCTACTAAACCTAAAAGCCAATCACCATGGGTTCTCGCCCGCCGAAAATTCTTGAAAAATAAAGTTGCGATGATCAGCTTAATTTTTCTATTAACTGTCTGTGCTTTATCAATCTTAGCAGAACCGCTAACAATGCCTATCGAAGATACAGCAAAAATTAATATTCGAGAAATTGGTAAAACGCCATCTGCTGAACATTTTTTTGGAACAGATAAGTCAGGAAGAGATGTTTTCGCACGTACTCTACATGGTGGTAAAACGTCATTACTTCTTGCCTTCACCATTACAATATCAGTTATAACAATTGGTACCATTGTTGGTGCAGTATCTGGTTATTTTGGTGGATGGGTTGATAATGCATTAATGAGATTTACAGATTTTATGATGAACTTCCCATTCTTACTATTTGTAATTGTATTAAAATCAATTTTCTTGGAATCTGGAACAGCAACCTTGATTTTCGTCATTAGTGTACTTAGCTGGACCGGTGTGGCACGTCTTGTGAGAAGTAAAGTAATGGCTGAAAAAGAGAATGAATATATTTTAGGCTCGATTTCAATCGGTTGTTCTCCAGCCAAGACGATTTTTAAACATTTGTTGCCAAATGTAATGTCAACTATTATTGTACAAGCCACGCTTATTCTTGCTGGTATGATTGTTGCGGAAACAGGTTTAAGCTTCTTAGGGTTTGGGGTTCCAATGAATATCCCAAGCTGGGGGAATATGCTTAACGAAGCACGAAGCCCAGATGTTCTAGCAATTAAATGGTGGATTTGGATTCCGCCTGCAGCTGTTTTAACATTAACCATTTTATCTATTAACTTTATTGGTGAAGGTTTAAAAGATGCATTTAACCCTAAATCTAACAGATAATCTACCATGACAAATGGTAGATTATTTTTTTTGAATATGATTGGAGATAAATAGTACATAATAATAGCTTGCCTTCATATATATAGTAGAAAAATGGACAAGTTTGAGGGTGTGTACCGTGGGCCATCGACTATATATTATGATTAGAGTTCGGGGAAATGAATATGTTATTTAGAGTATTCTTATTACTTACTGGCTTCGGATTGGCTTGCACCGGGGGTGTAAGTACAATTGGATATTTAAACTTACTAACAATGGGTAATAGTGTATTAGAATATTTAACATTTATATCAAAAAGAATTGAATGCTATTTGCTTCCGATAGGCATTATATTCACATGGTTTAGTATTTATTATCCAGTTGATAAGTGGAATGATGGAGAATGATATCAAAATAGGAATAAATTTACTGATGACTGCCCATACTGATGGACAAACAGTTTCTTGAAGTGAGGGGTCGTACCATGCTATATCTTCATGATGTTTGGGTCAATTGGTTTGAAGGAGAAGAAAATGGATACAATGTCTGCCATTTTCACGAATGGAGAAAAGATGATAGTGTAGAGTTACTAGATCAAGTCCCTCTATTAAAGGTAGAACCCATTTTGTTCCATTATTTAGAGAATGACTTATCAGAATTACCGCAACAATTATTAGATGATATTTTTCAAAAAGCTTTTTTAAGAAAAAATCATGAGAGAATTCAATTAGAATACTGCTTCGTGGTGACAGATGGTGTTGGAATTATTGCTGTTGATACTATTGGTTACAATATTCCAATTAGAAAAAGTAGGCTAATCCCTAGACAAGAACAGCTTGTTTATGAAATGGTTGAAAATCATTCCCCACGAAAGTACAATTTTAATAAGCAATTATTGAAAAGGGATTTTCACATCTTAGCTCCAGAGCCAGAATTAATGACAGGTTTAACTCGAAAAGAGAGACAACTCAAGCAATTACTATTTATGGCGCTAGACCAGCTGTATTCCTCAAAAAATACATCTGAGATTCGCTATTGGTATACAGAATGGAATCCTGTTAAATATTCTTATATTCAAGATCTAGATTTTGAAATGATTTGGAACCAATTATATGAAGAAGTGAAACCAGGTTGGAGTCCTAAACATTCAACTTTTTGTGAAAACATAATAAAAGGTCAGCCATTTTTTGAAAAGCTATGGGAAATGGAACATGGTCCAAAAGTAAATTAGTCGAGGTCACTGTGACCTCGACTATTTTTTTATCATTTCCTTTTATTACTTTTTTCTACCTAATCCCATTGCATTTTCCATTTTCTTTATCATTTTATTAGCAACCAGATTTGCTTTTGCAGCACCTTGGTCTAATACCTCATCCAAATAAGTAGATTTCATTAATTCATGATATCTTTTTTGAATGGGTTCAAACTCGTTTATAACAACTTGTGCTAAATCTGCTTTAAATTCACCATATCCTTTCCCTTCATAAAGAGCCTCAATATCAGCAATAGACTTTTTAGAAAGGATCGAATAGATCGAAATTAAGTTTGAAATGCCTGGTTTATTTTCTTTATCATATTTTACTAAACCTTCAGAGTCAGTTACGGCACTCTTTATTTTTTTATCGATTTGTTTAGGTTCATCTAACAAGCTAATAAATGCCTTTTGATTCGGGTCTGATTTACTCATTTTCTTAGTTGGTTCCTGCAAAGACATGATTCTTGCCCCTACTGTAGGAATTCTAACTTCTGGAATAGTAAAAATGTCATTATATTTTTTATTAAATCTCTCTGCGATATCTCTCGTTAACTCTAAATGCTGCTTTTGGTCTTCTCCTACTGGTACAAGATTTGTATTATATAGAAGAATATCGGCAGCCATTAATGGGGGATATGTTAAAAGTCCTGCAACTACAGCCTCTTTACCAGCAGATTTATCTTTGAATTGAGTCATTCTTTCTAATTCACCAATATAGGCTACACATTGTAGCATCCAACCAGCTTGAGCATGGGCTGGTACTTCTGATTGAATAAACAAAGTAACCTTATCGGGATCAATGCCAACAGCTAAGTAAAGGGCAGCTAAGCTGCGAATGTTTTGTCGCAGTACTAAACGATCTTGTGGAACTGTAATGGCATGTTGATCAACAATACAAAAGTAGCAATTATATTCATTTTGAAGCTCAATAAATTGGGTGAGCGCTCCAATGTAATTTCCAAGTGTAATGGTACCACTTGGCTGAATGCCAGAAAAAATAGTTTGCATAAATAGGTTTCCTCCAATTATTAAATTGTTTTTAGTTTTTACTTATATATAGGTGCTCTTAATCATGGTTGTTGATTTCCGCTCCAATCAACATAATCTTAAAATTAATTATAACCTTTAACACATCCTATATATAAATAAAAAAAGACCATCGTCCTAAATAGGGACGAATGGTCCGTGGTGCCACCCTAATTACTCATAATGAGTCTCTTAATCCTAATCATTAGTTAGGAACCTTGATAACGTAAGGCAAACGTTAAGCCATAAGATTGTTCAATCATCCTGCTCAAAGCTCAAAAGTCCATTCCATTCATTGGGATGTTTGTTTACACCAACCACAAACTCTCTATCTATCCGACAATTGAATGTACTATTCTTTTTCATAGCTTTTTAAATAAATTGTTTTTTTTATAAGATAAATCATTTTTACTTGAAAATCAAGTTCAAGCATACTTATTTTACCAAAATAAAAACAAAATTCGATAAATTTGTTTTTTTAAAAAGAAATATGAATAAATTTTATAAAAAAACTAGTAGAAAATTGTCGAATAAAACGTTGTTTTTCAAGCTTTTATACAATTGTTATATTTGAATAATAAAATTTATGTAAAAAATCGTACTTGCATTAAATTTTTAAAATATTTATAATAAAACTACCAAGCGAAACATTACAATTTTGTTACATTTTCTAATAATAAAAAAATTCCTTAATTTTAAATGAAGAGAAAGTTACTATTATTTTTGAGTTAAAACTATTATTATAGTAATTTATCTTTTTTTATTCATTTAAGGAAATGTCTCATTGTAAAGTAAATTGTTTGACTATTCTCTCAATACACTCAGAATGAACAATTGTATTTTTGGAAAATGTAAAAATTGTAAAGTCGTTTGCAGAAAAAAAATAGGGGGTAAAACCGTGAAGAAAAGATTATCGGTCTTTTTTAGCATGTTACTTGTCCTTAGTATGTTTTTAGCAGCTTGTGCTGGCAGTAAAGACAATGCTGATGACAAAGGGACAGACGGAGGCGACAAAGCAGCAGATGTGCCTCAAGAACTTCGTGTAAATATTAACTCAGAACCACCTGCACTACATCCAGGTCTTGCAAGTGATGCAACTTCTGGTGGAGTACTATTACAAACATTTGAAGGATTAACTCGTATTGGTAAAGACGGAAAGCCAGAGAATGCTATGGCTGAAGAAATTACTACTTCTGATGATTTAAAAACTTATACTTTCAAATTACGTGATGCTAAATGGTCAAACGGAGATCCTGTTACAGCAGAAGACTTCGTTTATGCATGGAAATGGGCTCTAGACCCAGCTAACCAATCTGCATACGCTTACCAACTTTACTATATTACAAACGCTACAAAAATTAATGCTGGTGAAGCTAGTGTTGACACTTTAGGAGTTAAAGCTCTTGACGACAAAACTCTTGAAGTAACACTTGAAAACGCAACACCTTATTTCTTAGAGTTAACTGCTTTCTATACTTATTACCCAGTTAACCACAAAGTTGCTGAAGCAAATCCAAACTGGTACACAGAAGCTGGTGCAGATTATGTTTCTAACGGACCTTTCAAGATGACTGAATGGTCTCACCAAGATAAAATTGTTCTTGAAAAGAACGATACTTATTGGGATGCTGACACTGTAAAATTAACTAAAGTTGAAATGTACATGATCAACGACCCTAATACTGAATTATCTATGTTTGATAACGGTGAATTAGACCGTGCAGGTTCACCATTTGGAACACTTCCAACTGATGCATTACCTCAATTAAAAGATTCTGGTGATTTAATTGTTAAGCCAATTGCTGGAACTTACTGGTATAAGTTTAACACTGAAAATGGACCTTTAAAGAACAAAAACATCCGTAAAGCGTTAGCTTATGCAATCAATAGAAAAGCAATTGTTGAAAACATCACTCAAGGTGGACAGATTCCAGCAATGGCTGCTGTTCCTCCGTCCATGTTCCCTGAAAATGAACAAGGATATTTCTCTGACAATGATGTAGCAAAAGCAAAAGAATTCTTAGCTACTGGTTTACAAGAACTTGGATTAAAAGATGTATCTGAATTACCAGCAATCACACTATCTTATAACACAAGCGAAGCACACCAAAAAATCGCTCAAGCTGTTCAAGATATGTGGAAAAAAGAACTTGGTGTAGAAGTAACTCTAGATAATGCTGAGTGGGCTGTTTACATCGATAAGCTTCACAAAGGTGACTTCATGGTTGGGCGTATGGGTTGGTTAGGTGACTTCAACGATCCAATTAACTTCCTTGAATTATTCCGTGAAAAGAACGGCGGTAATAACGATACACTTTGGGAAAATGCTGAATTCAAGAAGTTGTTAGATGATTCACAAAAAGAAACAGATGCTGATAAGCGTGCACAAATGTTAAAGGATGCTGAGGCTATCTTCATGGATGAAATGCCTGTTGCTCCTATCTACTTCTATACAAACGTATGGGTAGAAAAAGAAAACTTAAAAGACGTTGTAGTATCTGGTTTAGGTGATGTTCAATTAAAGTGGGCTTATTTTGAATAAGCTTTCAATTAAATAAAGATGATAATAAGGTATATGGGCTTGTGCTCATATACCTTGCTTTCTGAAAGGAAGCTTTCGCAATTTACTAACAATTGGAGGTGTGCATAATGACTAAATACATCACGAGACGTTTAATTTACATGTTGTTGTCTTTATACGTTATTGTAACAGCAACGTTTTTCCTCATGCGCTTAGCACCCGGAAACCCCTTTACATCTGAAAAAAAATTGCCGGCTGAAATCGAAGCTGCACTTAATGAACATTACGGATTAAATGACCCATGGTACGTACAATATGGTGAATATTTAGGACGCATTGCACAATGGGATTTCGGTCCATCTTTTAAATATAAATCAAGAACGGTTAATGACTTAATTAATGATGGATTCCCTGTATCGTTAGCATTAGGGGTTCAAGCTATTCTGATTGCTGTTGCGATCGGTGTGCTTTTAGGGGTCATTGCTGCACTAAAACACAATAAATGGCAAGACTACGGCGCAATGATTGTCGCTGTACTTGGGATTTCTGTTCCATCTTTTATTATGGCATCCTTTTTGCAATATATCTTTGCAATAAAGCTAGGCCTACTACCAGTTGCTCGTTGGGATTCATTCGCACATACTATTCTTCCATCACTAGCATTGGCATCAACACCAATGGCATTTATTGCACGTTTAACTCGTTCTAGCATGTTAGAAGTACTTGCAAATGATTATATTCGTACAGCAAAATCAAAAGGTTTAAGCCAAGGTGTCATTACGATTAAACATACAATTAGAAATGCATTATTACCAGTTGTATCCTATATGGGTCCTTTATCTGCTGGTATCATTACTGGAAGCTTCGTAATCGAAAGAATTTTCGGTATTCCAGGACTTGGTTCTCACTTTGTTACTTCAATTGCAAACCGAGATTATACAGTTATCATGGGAGTTACTGTGTTTTATAGTGTCCTCTTATTGGTTTCTATTCTTCTCGTCGACATCGCCTATGGGTTAATTGATCCGCGAATCAAATTAGCTGGTGGGAAGAAAGGAGAATAAATATGCAGCAGATATCAAAAGAAAAATTCCAAATAGTCGGTACAAAAGACTCTGAAGCTGAAAAAATTACGAAACCTAGTCTTTCTTTTTGGAAGGATGTATCTATGCGTTTTCGTAAAAACCATTTAGCGATGTTCGGTATTGTTTTATTAGCTATTTTAATTTTTATGGCTATCTTTGGACCTTACATGACTAAATTTGACTATGCTACAAATGATCTTACTAATGCAAATAAAGCACCATCAGCTGTACATTGGTTTGGAACAGATGACCTTGGACGTGATGTTTTCGCACGTACCTGGGAGGGTGCAAGAATTTCATTACTTATTGGTGTTATGGCGGCAGTTATTGATTTTACTATTGGAGTTCTCTGGGGCGGATTTGCTGGATATAAAGGCGGACGTACTGATGAACTTATGATGAGATCGGCCGATGTTTTATATGGTGTTCCTTACCTATTACTTGTTATCTTACTTATGGTAGTTTTAGGGCAAAGTCTTGGAACAATGATTTTAGCCATGACAATTACTGGATGGATTAATATGTCACGTATTGTACGTGGACAAGTATTATCACTTAAGAGTCAGGAATATGTTCTTGCTTCAAGAACTTTAGGGGCAAGTTTATCTAGAATTATGGGTAAACATTTAATTCCTAACACAATGGGTCCTATCTTAGTTACAATGACTCTTACTGTACCATCTGCTATTTTCACTGAATCTTTTTTAAGTTTCTTAGGATTAGGATTAACACCTCCACTTGCCAGCTGGGGTACAATGGCTGCAGATGGATTACCAGCCCTTAAATATTTCCCATGGCGTTTATTCTTCCCGGCGACATTTATCGCATTAACCATTTTTGCCTTTAACGTAATTGGGGATGGATTAAGGGATGCATTAGACCCACGACTACGTAAATAGGGAGTGAGAAGATGGAAAAATTATTAGAAGTTAAAGATTTAGAAGTCTCATTCCAAACATATGGAGGAGAAGTAAAGGCCGTACGCGGTGTTAGCTTTGATTTATATAAAGGTGAGACGTTAGCTATCGTAGGAGAATCAGGTTCTGGTAAATCTGTTACAACTCAAACGATTATGAAACTAATCCCTATGCCTCCTGGTAAAATTAAAGGTGGACAAATCTTGTTTGAAGGTAAAGATATTGTCCCTTTAACGGATAGGGAAATGGAGAAGGTTCGCGGGAAAGAAATTAGTATGATTTTCCAAGATCCGATGACTTCATTAAATCCAACGATGAAAATTGGCCGTCAAATTATGGAGGGGCTAATTAAACATCAAAAATTATCAACTGCATCTGCAAAAGAGCGTGCAATAGAATTACTTAAATTAGTAGGTATCCCTATGCCTGAAAAAAGGGTTAATCAATACCCACATGAATTTTCAGGTGGTATGAGACAACGTGCGATGATTGCAATTGCTCTAGCAGCTAATCCAAAGCTTCTTATTGCCGATGAACCTACAACTGCATTGGATGTTACGATTCAAGCTCAAATTTTAGAATTGATGAAAGACCTTCAATCTAAAATGGATACATCTATTATTTTTATCACTCATGACCTCGGTGTTGTAGCAAATGTTGCTGATCGTGTTGCGGTTATGTACGGTGGTCAAATTGTTGAAACTGGGACAGTTGATGAAATTTTTTATGATCCTCGCCATCCATATACATGGGGATTATTAGCTTCTATGCCAAGCTTAGATAATGATGACAAATCTGAATTGGCTGCTATTCCAGGTACACCGCCAGATTTAACAAATCCTCCAAAAGGGGATGCATTTGCTGCGAGAAATCCATATGCCATGCAAATTGATTTTGAAGAAGAACCGCCTATGTTCCAAATTTCAGAAACACATTTTGCAAAGACATGGTTATTGCATCCGGACGCACCGAAAGTTGAGCCACCGGAAGCGGTAAAACGCAAAATGCGTAAACTATCCTCCACTTTTGAAAAGCCTGTACTAGTAACGGAGGGGAAATAAAATGGCAGAAAAATTAGTAGAAATAAAGGATCTTAAACAACATTTTAATGTTGGCAGACCGAATATGGTCAAGGCTGTTGATGGTGTTTCATTTGATATTTATAAAGGTGAAACTCTTGGTCTTGTTGGTGAATCCGGATGTGGTAAATCTACAACTGGTCGTACCATAATTCGTCTATATGATGCAACTGATGGTCAAGTGCTTTTTAATGGTGAAGATGTTCATGGGAAAAAATCTGTTAAAGAATTAAAGAAATTCAATCGAAAAATGCAGATGATTTTCCAGGATCCATATGCCTCATTAAATCCACGTATGACTGTTGCAGATATTATTGCAGAAGGCATTGATATTCATGGTTTAGCAAAAACAAAAAAAGAACGTATGCAACAAGTTTATGACCTATTAGAAACAGTTGGTTTAAATAAAGAACACGCTAACCGTTATCCACACGAGTTTTCTGGCGGTCAAAGACAAAGAATTGGTATTGCACGTGCACTGGCAGTTCAACCAGAGTTTATTATTGCGGATGAGCCAATTTCTGCACTTGACGTTTCTATTCAAGCACAAGTAGTTAACTTGATGAAAAAACTGCAACGTGAAAAAGGCTTAACCTATTTGTTTATTGCACATGACCTTTCAATGGTAAAGTATATTAGTGATCGAATTGGAGTTATGTACTTTGGAAAGCTAGTTGAGCTTGCACCAGCTGAAGATCTTTACAAAAACCCTTTCCACCCATATACTCAGTCATTGTTATCTGCAATTCCGTTACCTGATCCAGAGTCTGAACGTACTCGCAAAAGAAGATCTTATGATCCAAGTGTTCATAATTATGAAGAAAATGAACAAGTTGAAATGAGAGAAGTATCTCCAGGACATTTTGTGAATTGTTCAGAGAAGGAATTTAAACAATATAAAGCACAGCTAATTTAAACAAAAAACGATCTCATAACTTGAGATCGTTTTTTTATTTGATAAGTTAGATAAATGATCTCTTTAGTACTTTTATTCGTTAATGTAATATAGCTTTAAACATTATATTACTACAATAATGACAAAAAAACTACGGTAAATTTTCAATTATTTATAAATATTTAATATTTAAAAAATTTTTTTCGAAAATAAAAAAACTAGCTTAGTAGCTAGTTTTTTAAGATCATTTATTTTTTCTTTCCGCCAACACTTTTCCAACCTGTTTGCATACTAGCTGATTTATCAACAAATTCGGATTTGTGTTTTCCGCCAAAAACTTTTTCGCCAATTCCATTAGTCATTACACCCATTAAAGCGGTAATCCCAACAATCAGTAAAGCAACAATTGTAAGATCAGTTATGTAACCAGCCATAGTTAAACCTCCATTTTCTTTTAGCCGTTAGTAAGACCCAACATTGATATCGAGTTTATATGCCTATACTCTAATTGTAAAAGAAGTTTTACTTTAATAAAAGAGGTAATTATATATTTTCTCTGAACTTTTTCTATATACCATTATAATAAATGAAAGCATTTTCATTTTCGTAAAACTAAATGAGAATAAAATCCTATTTAATGTTTGTATAGGCATATAAGGGGTAATTAGAATTAAGAGGTTTTTTTAAAAATTAAATAAGAATACTCAAAAATAGGAAACGCCTTTCGAATATTATGGTGAAGTGAAAAAATATAATTTATTTATATTAAAAATGAAACCTTTTTACGTTTAATTCGTCTTATATTATATGAGATTATCTCTTTGAAATTTCGGCGTTCTCTTATAAAAAGTATACCCTTTTAAATCTATATGATGTATAATCATTATAGAAATTACTTTTTTAAAGTTATTTTAATCTAAAATTTATTATATAAGATTTTATAATAAGGAGTGAAGGAAATGGTTACGTTATATACTTCACCAAGTTGCACATCATGTAGAAAAGCTAAAAGCTGGCTAGAAGAGCATGAAATTCCTTATGCGGAAAGAAATATATTTGCTGAGCCTTTAACGATTGATGAGATAAAAGAAATTCTTCGAATGACTGAGGATGGAACAGATGAAATCATCTCTACGAGATCAAAAACTTTTCAAAAGTTAAACGTAAATGTTGAAAGCATGCCATTACAGGATCTTTTTGAATTAATCAAAGAAAATCCTGGCTTATTAAGACGTCCAATTATTTTGGATGAGAAACGTTTACAAGTAGGTTACAATGAGGACGAAATTAGAAGATTTCTTCCACGGAAAGTTAGAACTTATCAACTTCGTGAAGCACAGCGTTTAGTAAATTAATCATGTATGAAAAAGGACCTTCATGTTTTTTAACATAGAAGGTTTTTTTGTCTAATTTAAGACATCATACCTTGAAAATTGTTTATTTAAAAAATAATTGTTATAATAATCTAATATAAATTAATAATGTTCTGATATAGGCATTTGATGATTTTTTAAATTTTAGTTATTTTTATTTCCCATATTACTACTTTTGTCATAAAATGAAAGTACAAGGTATACAATATCATTTATCATTTGGTGTAATAAAAAACCCCTAGGTACAGGGGTATTTTATTCCTTCAATCATATACCAGAAGGGAGAGTGTATGATGGAAATAGAACGAATTAATGAAAATACCGTAAAATTTTATATTTCTTATGTTGATATAGAACAAAGAGGCTTTGATCGTGAAGAGATCTGGTATAATCGAGAACGGAGTGAAGAGCTTTTTTGGGAAATGATGGATGAAGTTCATCAAGAAGAGGAATTTGAGGTTGAAGGTCCACTTTGGATTCAGGTTCATGCACTTGATAAAGGCTTAGAAATTCTTGTTACAAAGGCACAACTTGGTAAAGACGGTCAAAGATTTGATTTACCAATGCTTTCTGATAAGTATAAGGATTCACCAGTTGATGAGAGAATTGAGGATCTTTTGGATCAGCAATTTAACCAGAATAAAGATGAAAACGATGAGGATTATTCTGATGAACCATTAGAATTCCTACTTTCATTTAAAGATATTGAAGATGTTATTTCTCTTTCCAAACGTCCAGGACTTGACGATATCTTCACTAGATTATTTGCATATGAAAATAAATATTATTTATATATTGAGTTTGATGAAGAGATGTTTAGTGAAGAAGATATTGATAACCTATTAAGTGTATTAATGGAATATGGGATTGAATCTCATATGACTATTCATCGTTTAGAAGAATATGGAAAAGAAGTTATAGCTGAAAATGTATTTGAAACAATAAGAAAACACTTTTTATAAAAGAGATGCCGATTTCATGGTTGAAATCGGTCTTTTTTCTATATATCTTTAAAGATTATAGAGTAAAATTATTCGTATTGCGTAATCTAAACTTCTAATGTAGAGATCGAAGTTTTTTGGGGTAGGTGATGAAATTTGAAAAATACCGTACGTGTAATCCTATTTGTTTCGGTTTTGATCCTTCTTGGTTCTTATTTTAAAGAATATGTCGGAAGTGGTTTTTTACGGATTTCTAGTATTTTCATCACATTGTCCGTTATCTTTATTAGTTTTGTCATCTTTTTAGAAAATCGCCACCCAACACAAACATTAACATGGCTTGTAGTATTAGGTAGTTTCCCTTTAGTTGGATTTTTTTTCTATTTACTTTTTGGACGCAACTATCGGAAGGAGCGAATGTTTAGAAAAAAGTATTTTTTAGACAAACAAGCTTTTTTAACGATAGAAGGAGAAGAAGATCCTAAAAGTGAAGAAAAAATGATGCAGATGGGTGACCAACAACGAAGACTTTTTGCATTAGCTCAAAAGCTAGGGAATAGCCCGATTTCTTTTGCCACCTCAACTAGGACTTTAACAAACGGAAAAGAAACCTTTAAATGTATTATAAATGAAATAAAAAAAGCTACGCACCATATTCATATAGAATATTACATTGTCCGAGATGATGAAATCGGAAGAGAAATTAAAAATCTATTAATAGAAAAAGCTCGGGAAGGAGTTAAAATACGTTTCTTATATGATGCGGTTGGTTCCTGGAAGTTATCTAAGACTTTTATCCGGGAATTACGTAATGCAGGTGTAGAAATGGTACCTTTTGGTCCAGTAAGACTTCCCTTTCTAAACAATAAGTTTAATTTCCGAAATCATAGAAAAATAATAGTTATAGACGGCTCTGTAGGGTTTGTTGGAGGCTTAAATATTGGGGATGAATACTTAGGGAGAAGTAATCAATTTGGATTTTGGCGTGATACCCATCTTATGCTTAAAGGGGAAGCAGTACGTTCTTTACAATTAATATTTTTACAAGATTGGTACTACATGACTAATCATAGTTTTTTAACGGCAGAATATTTGTCACCTGATTTGGAAGAGAACATACATGGTGGAGTTCAACTGATAGCGGGTGGACCTGATAATGAATGGAGCGTAATAAAAAATATTTTCTTTTCGATGATTACATCAGCCGAGAAAACGGTTTGGATTGCATCACCGTATTTTATCCCAGATGAGGATATTTTTTCGGCTATCAAGATTGCAGCATTAAGTGGAATTGATGTGAGGATTCTTGTACCTAAAAAACCAGACAAAAGAATCGTTTTTCACGCCTCAAGATCATATTTCCCGGAATTGATGGAAGCTGGAGTTCGAATTTTTGAATACGACCGTGGATTCATGCATAGTAAAATTGTTATTGTCGATTATGAGTTAGCTTCTATTGGAACTTCCAATATGGATATGAGAAGTTTTCATTTAAACTTTGAAGTAAACGCCTTTCTCTATAGAACAAGGAGCACTCAAAAGCTAGTAAATGATTATTTAAAGGATATTAAGAACTCAAAAGAACTAAATTTAGAAACATTTAAAAAACGTCATCTCGGTTTAAGGCTATTAGAATCAACTTCGCGTTTATTATCACCATTGTTATAAAGAGAATCCTTGTTTAATTAACAGGGGTTCTTTTTTTTGAAGGAGATTCTCTACGCGTTATCGAATTAGATAAGAAATTGGAAAGGAGGAAATTTACTTGTTAACAGCTATCTTGAAAAATGAGCAAAGAATTTGTTTAATGGATTATAAAGACAAGCAATCTTTGCAAAAATTACGTAAAGAAGAACAGTTTTTTTGTCCTCAATGTCATGAAAATATGATTTTAAAACTAGGTAACAAAAGGATTTTTCATTTTTCACATTTGAAGGGAACTAGTTGTCAGTATGAACACGAAAAAGAATCTGAATATCATTTAAATGGAAAAATTCAGCTTTATCAATGGTTAATGAAACAAAACTTAAATCCGCAAATGGAATTCTATGATTCAAAAATCAAGCAGAGAGCGGATATTCTCTTTTATGTTGGTTCAAGGAAATATGTGATAGAATACCAATGCTCAAACATTAGTGAAGAAATTTTTAGAAAAAGAACCATAGGATACCGGGCAAATCATTATACTCCTATTTGGATTTTAGGGGCCAATCATTTTAATCGAAAGAAGCCTTCCATTACCGCATTATCTGATTTTCATTATTTATTCCTCCAAAAGTATCCCACCAGTTCGTGGATGATTCCTTACTATTGTTCAGAAACGGAAACATTTATTCTTCAAGAATCCATACAAGCTATTACCAATCGAAATGTTTTCTCCAAACAAACTATTCGAAAAAAAGATGAATTTACTATTTTAAATCTGTTGGCGCCCCAAAATCATCCAAGATTGGACCCGACTTTATGGTTAAAGGAACTAGATTATTGGAAATATAAACAAATTCAGTTCCATGGCTCCTTCCAAAACTCCTTTTTAAATTTGATTTATCAAAATCACCTCAATCTTTTTTTATTACCTCCTTATCTTGGTTTACCTGTCCTGGATAGTCCTTTTATCACAACACCTCCGCTAATTTGGCAAACTTATTTTTTTATTGATATTCTTTTAAAAAGGGGAACACGGAATCCTTTTTCTCGACACGACATAAATATGGCATTTATAAAAAGGATAAGTAAAAAACAGATACAATTAAGAACGCTACCCTTAGTTGAAAAGGATTATTCAGAAGGAGATATATATCCACCACTCATACCAGTTGCTCAATATGTAGATTTACTAGTAAAAACGAATATTATTAGACAACTCAATCAAGATATTTTTCAAATAGAGAATGATCTTCAGATTCCCAATTCACCTAGGGAACAAAAAGATATGGAAAATGCCTTTTATCAAAAATATGCAAATATTATTTTTTAAAATGTAATCGAAGGAATGGACATAATATATAAATGTAAAAGGAATTTCTAAAGGAAAGTCGAATAGCATAAAAAGGACTTTTTAGAATTCAAAGTGATTATTGGAGGTATAAAGATGACAAACGAGGTTAAGGTTCAAACACTTCCTGCAAGAAGTGAAATTTCAGTGGAAGATACTTGGCGTTTAGAGGATGTCTTTGCAACAGATGAAGCTTGGGAAAAGGAGTTTCAAGAGGTAAAAGCATTAATCCCAACCTTGGAAAAATATGAAGGGAAATTAAGTGAAAGTGCTGATACACTATATGAGGCCTTACAAAAACAGGATTTCCTTATGGAGCGTGTGGGGAAGCTTTATACATATGCACATATGAGATATGATCAAGATACGACTAATTCCTTCTATCAAGGTTTAGATGATCGAATCAGAAATCTTTATTCTCAGGTCGGAAGTACGTTAGCTTATATTGTCCCAGAAATTCTTTCGATTGATGAAAATAAAATCAAAGGCTTTTTAGAAGAAAAAAAGGAATTAAAACTTTATGAACATGCCCTTGAGGAAATAAATCTTCAACGTCCACATGTTTTGAGTGCGAAAGAAGAAGCATTACTTGCTGAAGCAGGTGAGATTCTAGGAAGTCCTGCAAATACATTTGGAATGCTTAACAATGCGGATTTAGTATTCCCACATATAAAGGATGAAAATGGGAATGATGTTGAGGTTACACATGGCCGATATTCTCGTTTTTTAGAAAGTGCTGACCAGCGTGTAAGACATGATGCATTTAAGGCTGTTTACGACACATATGGGAAGTTCCGCAATACATTTGCCAGTACATTAAGTGGCAATGTTAAAAAAGATAATTTTAATGCTCGAATTAGAAATTATTCTTCGGCAAGACATGCGGCACTTTCAGCCAATAATATTCCTGAGAGTGTATACGATAATTTGATTAATACAGTAAATGATAATCTTCATTTATTGAAGAGATATGTGAAGCTCCGTAAGAAGGTGCTTGGTGTTAAAGAACTCCATATGTACGATCTATATACTCCACTAGTGAAAGATGTAAAGATGGAAGTAACCTATGAGGAAGCTAAAGACTTAATTTTAAAAGGGTTAGCACCACTTGGAGAAGAATACTTGAATGTCCTTAAAGAAGGGTTTGAGAACCGCTGGGTTGATATTCATGAGAATAAAGGTAAACGTAGTGGGGCTTATTCTTCAGGAACATATGGAACAAATCCTTATATTTTAATGAATTGGCAAGATAACGTAAATAATTTATTTACTCTTGCACATGAATTTGGTCATTCCGTTCATAGTTATTACACAAGAAAGAATCAACCGTATCCATATGGTAATTATTCCATATTTGTAGCCGAAGTGGCTTCCACTTGTAATGAAGCATTGTTAAATGATTACTTATTAAAAACAATTGATGATGAGCAAAAAAGATTATATTTACTAAACCACTATCTTGAAGGATTCCGTGGAACGGTTTTCCGTCAGACGATGTTTGCTGAGTTTGAACATCAAATTCACCAAAAAGCACAAAATAACGAAGCACTTACTGCAGATTCTCTAACTGAAATGTACTATGAGTTAAATAAAAAATATTTTGGGGAAGAAGATATTGTAATCGATGAAGAAATTGGGCTGGAATGGTCTAGAATTCCACATTTTTATTACAATTATTATGTTTATCAATATTCAACTGGGTTTAGTGCTGCGACTGCCTTAAGTAAACAAATTCTTGAAGAAGGCGAAACTGCTGTAAAGCGCTATATTGAATTTTTAAGTGCAGGTAGCTCAGATTATCCTATCGAGGTTCTAAAGAAAGCTGGAGTGGATATGACAAGCTCAAATCCTATTGCAGAAGCTTGTAAGGTTTTTGAAGAAAAACTAAATGAAATGGAAAGATTATTATCCTAGATAATAATACAAAGCCATCCTAATGTAACCTTTTCGTTTGGTGCAGAGAAAACGCAAATTCACACTTAAAAAACAACTTAAAAAAAGCCGTCGATTTCAATGTTGGAATCACGGCTATTTTTTTGGGCTGAACAGGGATGTCTATTAAGATAAACTGAACACTAATTGAACAGTAGTTTTAAAAACGGATTTGTTGGGTACGATAAATGTTTTCTTTTGTTTTTTTAGGACACAGAGTCCGCTATTTGTGTCAGATAGCCTATTTTGGAGATGTTATCGGACACAGGGTACGCTATTGGCTTATCATCGCACTAAAATGGGCACCTTTTACCTCGATAACGGAACGTGTGTCCTATAAGGGGGAGAAAACACCTATATTTTTATGAATAACGGATTGTAGGTCCGATAAATGTTATAACCTGTAGTGTAAGATGTCAAAGTAAGAACTTCTTACACCACAGAACATTTGCGTGTCGGGCTGAGAAAAATGAACATCTTTTTTTCGTAGTTCTGGGCGATTGAGCTTTTTTCTTACTTAAACCCTCTAAACCGTTTTCTTCTATTAATTGAAGTTAGCAGGAATAAGAAGGATAAAAATAGAATAGGTGCACTTACAAAGAAAGGGATCAAATTCATTAGTCCAAGGATTTGCAGGTAAAAAGAAATGAAAATCATAAGAATCATGAGAGGAATAGTAAACTTTTTCAATGTTCGTCTCCTCCTAAAAATATGTGCTTGTACTTAATACACAAGACCTTTAGTAAATTATATTACTACAATCAATACCTCATACCGTTTTTTTGACAATATTGTGAAATAAAATACAAACTACTGTAATTTGATAGGAATCCATGATATATTTTATTCATGAAGTTGTTCACAAACAAACATTTACCCCTTTGTTTGAAGTGAAAGATTTCTCCCATCCCCTTTGTTTGTATGATAGAACAGGGCCTTGCAAAAGATGCAAGGTCCTTTTCTTTTTTTGATATTTGTTTTAGTAGAATAACAAAAAAGAAGCATTTCATTTGAAAGTGCTTCTTTGTTATTCAATATATCTCCAAAACATTCCATATTTAACTGGAACTTGTTCTACCTTTTGTTTCAATAATAACTTTTTCATTTCCCTTTCTACTTGTGAAATCGTCATGTTGTAAACAACTGCAATTTCTTTGGATGCAACTAAACTAAAATATTTTAAAAAGCATTCAAGTGGTGGAGGGGCTTGTTTTACTGGTTTTTCTTGTAGTATTTCTTCAATGATTTGAACATACACCTCGTATGGATAATAACCAGTGATTTTTATCCCTTCATCCTCAGCGTTTTCATTAAAAAATACTAAAGTTGGAATTTCGTCAACTTCCATTTCAGCTGTGATTTTTAAGTCACATTGAAATGCTTTAGCTGCGCTTTCAGAATGGATATCTGTTATAAATTCTTCTACATCAAGACCAATGCTACTAGCTGAATTCTTTAAAACTTCAAAATTAGAGATATTTTGCTTATCTAAAAATAACACTTCCTGAAGTTTACGTAGGAATCTAATTCCGGCTCTTCTTCCTTGTAGTTCTGCTGCTTTTATGGCAACAGATGCAATGAAGGGGGAGGAGACAGGATTCTCTAACCATAAGCTACCATCACATGACATACCTGTTCTGCTAGCGGTCTTTTCCCAGAATTCGGCTATACTTTCATAATTTTTCTTTTTAGAGATGTTAAGTGTGGCTATTCTTCCACTTAATATATGTTTTATAGAAAAATACTTTCCATATTCAATCATTAATTTTTTGATGATTGGTTCTAGTGCCCAACATTCCGGGCATAATGGGTCAATGAACATATATATTTCAATTGGCTTTTTATCAGAACTATGGAAGGGTTTTGTGGACCAAGGTTTGTTTACTTTCACTCTAGATCACCATCGAAATTGTCATCGGGATCAGGAGTATTGATCATATGCTGGGCTGTTAGGATAAGCCTTGAATAGAATTCATCTCGAACACGTCCAGTCAGATTTACCTCATCCATAGCTTCACTCATACATGATAACCATGCTTTAGCTCTTGTTGGTGTAATTTCGAATGGTAAATGTCTTGCACGCATCATTGGATGTCCGTGTTCATTTGTATATAAAGATGGACCACCTAAATATTGAGTTAAGAATTGCTTTTGCTTTCTAGCAATTTCATTAAATCCTTTTGGAAAAATAGGAGCTAGATCAGGATGTTGACTAACCCGTGAATAAAATGCATCGACTAATTGATGTAATTTTTCCTCACCAATTGCTTCAAATGGAGTAAGAGGCTTTTCAATCATGTTGATAACTCCTTTTAATGAGTTTGTTTTCATAAGCATCGTAGGGAAAAAATGGCTATTATCTTTTATGTTCTCTACTGCTTTTTGTTTTATTTTAGCAATGCCATTAGTATAACTCAAACAAATAGCTTCAAAACGGTTACTTTTCTGTATTTAGATGGAAACCGCTCTTTATTGGAAGCTGTTTTCGGATAGTTTGTGGTTTTCGTAAAAATCCCTAAAGCCGGATTTTTACAGGAGCTCTTAATAAGTGCTCAGCTCTTTTCTTCATTTTCATAAGAGTTTAACACCCTATATTGTGAAATGCTTAATTATTAGTTACCAAAAAGCAACAATGTTTCAGAAAAGAGCCTTATTGGATAATAAAAAAACTGTCTGTAATGAAATGTAACAGACAGTTTTTTAATAATTATTTTTATGAAAAGCTGTTTTCGTATAGATTGTGGTTTTCATAAAAATCCCTAAGGCCGGATTTTTACAGGCTCTCTTAATAATTGCCCAGCTCTTTTCTTCATTTTCATATGAGTTTGACACCCTATATTGTAAATTGCCATTTATTAGTTAGAAAAAACAACAAAGTTTCAGAAAAGAGCCTTATGAAAAGTAATGGTCCGTAATTTTTTTTACGTAGTTTTGTGTTTCACGGAATGGTGGAATTCCACCATGGCGGTCGACATTCCCAGGACCTGCATTGTAAGCGGCGAGAGCTAAGGGAATATCTCCATTGTAGCGGTCTAACATCTGACGCAAATACTTACTGCCGCCAAAAATATTATCCTTTACATCAAGAATATTTTGAACCCCTAATCCTTTTGCCGTGTCAGGCATTAGTTGCATTAATCCAGATGCCCCAGCTGAACTAATCGCATTAGGATTAAAATTTGATTCTTGCTGAATGACCGAACGGATTAATTTACTAGGAATTTGATAATGCTCTGCTGCTTCCTCAATAATTTTGTTTATTTCTGCATTCCCCATTTTAGATTCTTTTAGGTTAAATGGGGGTATATAGGAATTGAACAAAGCTGCAGCTTTAGGTTTTGATTCATTTGGTAATGGTTCGTTTAAAGCTGTTATTTCATTTTCAGTTAAGAGTTCACTCAATAATTCTTGGAATAAAGAAGAACCAGAAGGATTGGCAGTTGTGGTTTGAAAATTTTGTAATGCCTTCAATTCTAACATAGCTTTTAATTTATCAACGTTCATTGTTCTTCCCCTTTAGCGATCTTTATCCATTTCATCAGAGGATAATAACTTATATTTTCGTAAATAAAATCGTTTAATTTTATTGTCAGTTTTCCGTATAGGGATTTGTAAAGAGTTTAGAAGTGTATGAAAAACAACTTGTCCCTTTTCTCTATCATTTACTTCATATTCTAACTCATAGTCGTCAGTATTTAAATAGGTACTATAATCCAAAACAAGTAATCCTTTTTCATATTCCCATTCAGCGCGTTTGGTTGTTAGAGTTCCGAAAAATTGGATTTGGTTAACATCAATTTGCATTTCAGAAATTAGTTCTGAGACATGTCCTCCAGGGATTTGATTATTTTCGATTGCTTCTTTAGCTTCGGCTTCTGTCAAAACTTGATTGGTCTCTAAAAGTCCATCCTGGTAGGGTTGTTTAAGTGTAAGTTCATAAGAGTTGGCTTTTTGTCTGATTCTTAATGCAGAGCCTTTTTCCTTAAGGCTAAACCTAACAGTATCAAAATAATGATTTGTTTGGAGAAAAAATTGAGAGTAATCCAGTCTAAAATGATCTTTTAATTTTTCATATTCTACTTTCGTTAGTTCATTCTTAAATTCGATTTCAATGGATTGTGTCAAAGTCGTTCATCCTTTCTACCATAGTTTATCATGGAAAAGAAGGATAAAAAACTCTTGCCTATGAAAGTTTCACTTTATGATAAATGCTAAGGTTATGTTAAAATAAAAAAAGAATAATGGAGGTAGAAAAAATGAAAAAAAAAGTACATATTAGGTCTGCAAAAATCGAAGATAATACATTATTCTTAAATGTAGAAGATAATTTTCATTTAACGAATGTTATAGCAAAAGAGCAAATGCTAGTTGATTCTGATCATTTTTCTTTTATCTATCTAATAGAAGTAAATGATGAATTTACATATATTGTTTTACCTGAAGAAATATGGCCAACTTTAAAGGTTGCTTTGGAAAATTCTCATACTCCTGTCCTTTATAACCAAAAAGAAACATTGCCATTACCTATGTTTAAGGAAGAATTAGAATACCTAATAGACAATATCAGAGGTAATAGTAATTATGGTGAGGCTATGGTTGAAAAAGTAGAAAGCACTTTTTAATCTGTCATCCTTACAGAATAGAGAAATATGGATGAGGTGATAATCATATGAAACAATGGGACTATTTTTTGGCACCCTATAAGCAGGCAGTGGAAGAGCTTAAGGTCAAATTAAAAGGGATGAGAGGCCAATTTCAAATGGATACTAGTCATTCCCCGATTGAATTTGTTACCGGGAGAGTGAAACCTATTGCAAGTATTTTAGATAAAGCCAACCAAAAAGGAATTGCACTCGATCGTTTAGAAGAAGAAATGCAGGATATTGCAGGACTTCGAATGATGTGCCAATTTGTTGATGATATCCATACAGTTGTACGTATGTTAAAAAATCGAAATGACTTTGAAGTAATTGAAGAACGGGATTATATTTCACATCAAAAGAAAAGTGGGTATCGTTCTTATCATATGGTTATTTTATATCCTGTTCAAACCATCCAGGGAGAGAAAAAAATTCTCGTGGAAATCCAAATTAGAACATTAGCCATGAATTTCTGGGCTACAATTGAGCATTCACTTAACTATAAATATAAAGGTGACTTCCCAGAGGATATCAAGAAAAGGCTTCAAAGAGCGGCAGAAGCAGCATTCCATTTGGATGAGGAGATGTCGCAAATACGCGGGGAAATACAAGAAGCCCAAGCATTCTTTACTAGAAAAAAGGAAGCTCAAGATGGAGAGAAATAAAACAATTTTACTATAAGAGGAGCTAAAGTTGATGCGTTTTGCCATTACGACCAGAGGTGATCAAAAATCTAGTACTCTCATGTTAAAAATGAGAACATATTTACAGGATTTTGATCTTATTTACGATGAGGATCAACCAGACATTGTAGTATCAATTGGCGGTGATGGCACTTTACTTTATGCCTTTCATCGGTATAGCAGTCGATTGGATAAAACGGCTTTCGTTGGTGTCCATACAGGGCATTTAGGATTTTATGCTGATTGGGTACCAGAGGAAATTGAAAAACTAGTCATCGCCATCGCCAAAACTCCCTATCAAGTTATTGAATATCCGCTCCTAGAGGTAATTATTCGATATCAAAATGGCGGGAGAGAAACAAGATATTTAGCATTAAATGAATCCACTGTGAAAAGTGTAGAAGGTACCCTAGTAATGGATGTTGAGATAAGGGGAGAGCACTTTGAACGTTTTAGAGGAGATGGACTCTGTGTTTCCACTCCATCTGGAAGTACAGCTTACAACAAAGCATTAGGTGGAGCCATTATTCATCCGTCACTACCTTCTATCCAATTAGCTGAGATGGCATCGATTAACAATAGAGTATTTCGTACGGTAGGCTCACCTCTCATCCTTCCAGATCATCATACATGTATGTTAAAGCCAGTTAATCGTCCAGATTTTCAAGTAACCGTTGACCATTTAACACTTTTACATAAGGATGTTAAATCGATACAATTTCGAGTAGCAAATGAAAAGATTCGTTTTGCCAGGTTCCGACCTTTTCCTTTTTGGAAAAGAGTACATGATTCATTTATATCGGATTCAAATTAAATGGAACAACCATTTTCTCTTACTTGGATTATTAGCCATCAAGATTCAGAAAAGACGATTAAAGACTTTTTAAAAGAACAAGAAATATCAAAAGCTGCTTTAACAGATATTAAGTTTAATGGTGGAAAAATATTAATCAATGATCTTGAGATGAATGTGCGTTACAAACTTCAAAATGAAGATCTTTTAAAAATTATTTTCCCACTAGAAATCCCTAGTGAGGGAGTCATAAAGGAAGCAATACCATTAAGTATTGTTTATGAAGATGAATATGTGTTGGTAGTCAATAAGCCTGCATACATGAATACAATTCCATCTAGAGAGCATCCGACAGGAAGTTTAGCTAGCGCACTGCTAAACTACTATGGGACGATAGGATTATCTGCAGCTACTCATATTGTAACGAGATTAGATCGTAATACTTCTGGATTAGTATTAGTGGCCAAACACCGGCATGTCCACCATTTATTAAGTGAACAACAAAAAAAAGGACTTGTAAAAAGGACGTATATTGCTCTTGTTCATGGCATTATTCAAAATGAAGCAGGAACAATAGAAGCTTCTATAGGCAGAAAATCAGATAGTATCATAGAGAGGGAAGTAACGGAAGAAGGGCAATATGCTTGTACCCATTATCAGCTCCTACAAAATTTTATCGATTATAGTTATATTCAACTGCGCCTAGAAACCGGAAGAACCCATCAAATTAGGGTGCATATGTCCTATCTTGGACACCCACTATTGGGGGATGATCTTTATGGTGGCGATATGTGCTATATTAACCGTCAAGCCTTGCATTGTAAACGACTAGCTTTTGTTCATCCTTTTAATAAGGAAGTTTTCACTTTTGAAATTGAAAACCCTGTTGATATCGAAAAATTAATAAAGGCTGACCATTCTTAAATGGCCAGCCTTATCTTTTGAGTAAATTAAGTGATTTCTCTAAATTTTTCAGCAACAAATGGCATGGTAGAAGATACAGAAATAGTTTCCTTTTCAGGGTATTGGAGAGCGGTTAATTTTCCACCGAATACGGCACCAGTATCAATGTTTACCGTATTGCCGACCCAGCGAACGTTCTCTACAGGAGTATGACCATAAACAACTAATGGTTTTCCTTTATAACTCTTTGCCCAATCGCGGCGAATAGGTGTTCCATCAGGATTTGTTTTACCTGTTATATCACCGTACAAGACAAAGGTTTTAACCCCTGAATGTGTTTTTCCAATATAATCCTCACGAATACCTGCGTGTGTAATGACTAGCTTTCCCTCATCCAGTACTTGATATAGTGGTGCATTTTGGTAAAGCTCTATAAACATATCTCTAATGCGTTTTTGTTCCTGTGGAATTAAAGATTCATATTCAGCGACTGTTGTTTCTAAGCCGTGTGAAACTTGAACCTTATTTCCAAGAAAAAACCGGTAAAGCTTATTACAATGGTTACCAGGACTATAATGAGCCCCTTGCTCTTTTACTAACCTCCACACTATTTCTATAATTTTAAGAGACAGCGGGCCACGGTCAGTTAAATCACCTACAAAAGCAAGTTTTCGTTTTTCGGGATGTATTGGAATATCGGTTATCCACGAATATCCAAGCTTTTCAGTTAATGCTTTAAATTCTGGGTAACACCCATGGATATCACCTATAATATCTATTTTCATTTGTTAGCCTCCCTGAATGATTTTCGTTCTGATAATAAGTCATAAAAAGTATTCCCAAGAGGAATAGAATTAACAACTTCAAAAAGATTCAATTAAAATGATTAAGGGTAAAGTAGGGAAATAATATAAACATCGATAAATTTGGAATGCTTTTGATTTAAAAAAGTTGATTGAAAGAAAAAATATTGGAAAAGGGGGGAACAAGATGAAGGAGCAAAAAGAATATAATGAGGGAAGTAAGGAGCAAATGAATTCTGCTCTGTTGAAACAAACCTTAAAGAATGAAGATATGGTTACGTTTCGTGAGGAATTTTTGCACCTACATCCATATGATCAGGCTATCTTTTTTCAAAATCTTCATGAGGATCTTCGATCAACGATTTATCACTATTTATCTCCTGAAGAGATGGCTTCCCTTTTTGAAAATTTAGAGATTGAGGAAGCCGAATATAAAGATGTCCTGGCGGAAATGAATCCTACCTATGCGGCCGATATGTTATCTAATATGTATGCCGATGATGCAGTTGATGTTTTAAATGAATTGGACAAAGATCAAGTAGCCAGTTATTTAACGATTATGGATGATGAAGCTGCAGATGAAATAAAAGAGCTTCTCCATTATGAAGAATATACAGCTGGAAGTATCATGACGACGGAATTTATCGCTATATCTAAAAATCAAACGGTCCGTTCAGCTATGTTTATTCTGAAAAATGAAGCTCCTAGAGCCGAAACGATTTATTACCTTTATGTGATTGATGAGGAGAAGCATCTTGTTGGCGTTATTTCATTAAGAGATTTAATTGTGAGTCATGACGATGTGATGATATCAGAAATAATGTACGATCGGGTCGTTTCGGTTTCAGTTGGGGAGGACCAGGAAGAAGTTGTGAAGAAAATGAAGGACTATAACTTTTTAGCGGTACCAGTTGTAGACTTTCAAAACCATCTTTTAGGGATTATCACTGTCGATGATATTATGGATGTTATGGAGGAAGAAGCCTCAGATGACTATTCGAAATTGGCGGCGGTATCTGATATGGATACACTTGACCGAAACCCTATATCTGCAGCGAAAAAAAGGTTACCATGGTTAATTATTCTTTTATTTTTAGGGATGTTTACCGCCAGTTTAATTGGAAAGTTTGAGGAAACGCTAAGTAAAGTAGCGATTCTTGCTATGTTCATACCACTAATAGCTGGAATGGCCGGAAATACGGGAACCCAAGCACTAGCAGTTGCGGTTCGCGGGATTGCAACAGGTGACTTACAGAAAGAGAGTAAGTTTAAATTGTTGATAAGAGAGGCTGGAACTGGTTTAATAACAGGAGCAACCTGTGGAATCGTGGTCACCTTGGTCGTGTTTATTTGGCAAAGCGACTTTTTTCTTGGGGTATTGGTTGGAGTTTCTATTTTTTCGACATTATTTGTTGCGACTTTAGCAGGATCCTTTATTCCATTAATCATGCATAGATTTAAAATAGACCCAGCAGTTGCATCAGGTCCTTTTATCACAACCATTAATGACATTATTAGTATTTTAATTTATTTTGGCATGGCCACTATTTTTATGAATTATTTAGCACCTTAAAAGGAGGGAGATGGATGGAGCATCAATCAGTAGCATCGTTAGTTATTGTCATGGTCGTAGCTTTTATTACACCAATACTCATGCATCGCTTTAAATTAAACTTCATACCTGTTGTTGTAGCAGAAATTATTATGGGGTTAATTATTGGAAAAAGTGGAATCAATATCGTTCATGATGATGTATGGTTAGGAACATTGTCTACATTAGGATTTATCTTTTTAATGTTTTTAAGTGGATTAGAGATAGACTTTTCGGCTTTTACCGGCAAAAAAAAGCGTGAAAAGCTTACAAATGGAAAATTAGAACCTAATACCTTTGTCGTTGCCAGTCTGATATTTGTAGGTATTTTTATTTTATCTTTAGGCTTATCTTACTTATTTGTGTTGATGGGCTTTATTGAAAATGCCTTTCATATGACGCTAATCATCTCAACGATTTCTTTAGGGGTGGTTTTACCTACACTAAAGGAAGCGCATTTAACCAAAACAGCTATTGGTCAAATTATTCTGCTTGTCGCAGTTATTGCTGATTTAGTGACAATGATTTTATTAGCTGTATTTGTTTCTCTTTACGATAAGAGTGGCGGAAATACTTGGTTATTATTAATCCTTTTTGCAGCAGGAGTAGGACTTTATTTTCTTGGAAAAAGGTTTAAAAATCGGAACTTCCTTGAGGCGATGTCTAAAGGAACGATTCAAATTGGTACCCGTGCGGTTTTTGCATTGATTATTATTTTAGTAGCCGTATCTGAAACGGTAGGGGCGGAAAATATTTTAGGAGCTTTTTTAGCTGGGGTATTAGTATCTTTACTATCACCGAATCAAGAACTAGTACACAAGCTTGATTCCTTTGGATATGGATTTTTAATTCCGATTTTCTTTGTAATGGTTGGAGTAAATTTAGATATTTGGTCATTATTCAGTGATCCTAAGTTGCTATTATTGATTCCGCTTTTGTTTATTGCATTATTAATATCCAAATTCATTCCTACTTATTTGTTAAGCTTCTGGTATGATAAGAAAACGGTCATTGCATCAGGTTTCTTGTTAACTTCAACATTATCGCTTGTTATTGCTGCAGCAACGATTGGAGAAAGAATTAAAATTATTTCTCCTGAAATGAGCGGGACACTTATATTAGTAGCAGTACTCACAAGTGTTATTACCCCTACTGTCTTTAAAAAAATGTTCCCACAAGAATCGGTTACAGCAAAAAAAATCAAGGTCGCTTTTGTTGGAGCCAATCAAGTCACAATGCCTGTATCCCTTGAATTAAAATCCTCATTATATGAACCAACCTTATATCATTTAAAGCAAGAGGAAAGAGCTGGTATTCCAATTGCCGATTCAGCATTTGATATTATTGAGGTTGAAGATTATTCTATAGAAACACTTGAGGAAACCGCTGTAATGGAATCGGATGTGGTAGTTGTCTCAACTGGAGACGATGAACTAAATGCGACACTTGCAATTGCTTTTAAAGAAAAAGGTGTAAATCGGGTCATCGTAAGAATTGAGGCACCTGACTTAGAAGCAGGGCTGAAAGAGCATGATATCGAAGTCTTTTCTGTTTTATTATCAACTAAAACATTGATGCGAGCATTAATTGAATCACCAAGCTTAATGAACATCCTAAATAATCAGGAAACATCTCTATATGAAATTCGGATGGTTAATGAACAGTTTGCAGGGATGAGTATAAGAAGATTTCCATTCACAGGTGACGTAATTTTCGTGCGAATCTTGCGGGGCAGAGATTCCATCGTTCCACATGGCGATACCGAACTACAAATGAATGACCGTTTAATCGTAACAGGCTCAAAAGAATACGTTGACGAACTAAAACGTGAGCTCGAATTCTGCGAATGGTGTTAGGAAATACTAAAAACTAAATAACCCACTTTAGCCAATTAACGCACTGGGGGTCAGACCCCCAGTGCGTTAATGCGTTAAAATGCGGTGTCCAAGCTTTTCATTTTTTTTGATTTCGTGTATATTAGTACTAGGTACTAATAACTTGTAATATTATTTGGGAGGCATACATAAATGAATCTTTCTTTAAATAGCAAAACGTACGTTGTAATGGGTGTAGCAAATAAAAGAAGTATTGCGTGGGGAATTGCGCGTTCTCTTCATGAATCAGGTGCTAAATTAATCTTCACTTATGCGGGTGAAAGAATGGAAAGTAGTGTTCGTGAGCTAGCTGAATCACTTAACCAAGAGGAAACAATTGTCCTTCCTTGTGATGTAACAAATGATCAAGACATCTCAAACTGTTTTGCGTCTATTAAAGATAAAGTCGGCGTTATCCATGGTGTAGCTCATTGTATTGCTTTCGCTAACAAGGAAGAATTACAAGGTGACTACATGAATACTACTCGTGATGGCTTCTTACTTGCGCATAATGTCAGCTCGTATTCTTTAACAGCAGTTGCGAAAGTAGCAAAAGATTTGATGACAGAAGGCGGAAGCATTGTGACTCTAACATATTTAGGTGGAGAGCGCGTCGTTTCCAACTACAATGTAATGGGTGTTGCAAAAGCTTCTCTTGATGCAAGCGTAAAATATCTAGCTGCTGACCTTGGTAAAGTAGGAATTCGTGTTAACTCCATCTCAGCTGGACCAATTCGTACATTATCTGCTAAAGGAGTAAGTGATTTTAACTCCATCCTAAAAGAAATCGAAGAACGTGCTCCATTACGTCGTACAACCACACCAGAAGAGGTTGGCGATACAGCAGTATTCTTATTCAGTGAATTATCACGTGGAATCACTGGCGAAAACATTCATGTAGATTCTGGGTATCATATTCTAGGGTAAAATAAAAATAGAAAACCGCCACTTGGCGGTTTTTTTTTATTAACGAATTAGGCAGCCCAGCATAATATATGGATGGTAAATATAATTATTTTGGAGGTATAGATATGGCTTCAAAGAAAAATCAACAACCTCTTCTTTATATTCAACAACCCACTTTTAATAAGCAAATTGCCCCAATGCAGCAATCCTTCTTTGTTAAAAATCGAAAAAATAAACCATTAGATGAACTCCACTCTAAGGAATTAAATCTTGAAGAAGAGAAAGAACAGCAGTTCGGAAAATTTGACGAACTCCTTACAAAAACAAAAATGGATACCCTTAGTCAGGTGGGTTCTGTATTGGAAGAAACAGATGATCCAAAAGTTATGGAGTTTATTATCGAAGGGATTTTATCATCTGAAGTAAAAGTGGAAGAAGAGAAAATCGAAGAAACACAATATATTCGTTACTTAGATTCTATACAAGAACAACCTTTTAATACATTACTAGAAAATACTACATTATCTACTAGTAGACTTGAGGAACTTGATAAAGAAGTTGTGAACGTAATTATTGAAGAGTCCAATGAATCCACTGTTAGTAAAAAAACTAAAAAAAGACCCCACTTTAATCATTTAGATTTATCCAATAAACTTAACGAACTAAAAAAAATGCCGCCTGTTCAAATAAAGGTTTTATATGAATTTATAACAATTAATAATATTTATATGGGATATTTTATTTCATACAAAGATGGGGTTATTAAAATAGATACACGAACTGGAAAACAGCATACTCAAATATCTGATGCTGAAATTGTTGATATTAATATTATTGGCATATAAATAAATGGGCTTACTTATAGTAAGCCCACTTTCGAATTATCTACTATAATGTTATTGGGTCTAAGCATGTAACTGCACAGAAGCAGCTTAAGTCAACTGTGATACAAATTCCAGTTCCAGTAATATCTTCTGGACTTACAGAATTACCAGGGAATTGATCACAAACATCAAAATGATTACCCTGATTACTGTGACCTGTTTCCAATAGTTCTAAAGAAGCGCAGCAATTTTCGTCAACAGAGTTTACTCTAAATATGAAAGATCTTACACAATCAAGTCTTCCAACTGGTGCTGTTGTTGTTTTTCTAACACCAAATCCAAGGAAAGGTTCACATGCACAATAAAGTATAACTGGTATAGTATTTGGGCCAGAAGTTGGAGAAACAACTCCAGCTAATAATTCTTGTATAGATCTTTCACAGCTTACTGTGCAATCTCCCTCTTCGATTGGGCTGACTTGATCTTGTGCGTCAACGATTGCTCTTAGTACTCCACAAACGCAATTTTCATTCTCATGGTGACCATGTCCTCTACAAGACATACATTTTTCATCTCCTTAATATAATTTTCAATTTTGACTTATTGTCTTTAATACTATATGAATAGCCCCTTTTTTGGTGTGGGCAAGTGTCTAAAAATGATTTATTAATAATAATTTTGTTAGTGTTTTTATCATATGAAGACATGTCTCTAGTAGGAAAATGCCCAAGCAGTTGATTCTTCTTTGAATAATATAAGGTAGGATAAGATTTTAGCGTAAAGATGAAGGGGGTTTAAAAAATGCCGAGTTGGTTTGAGTTTATCCTATTAATATTAGCGAGTTTTCGACTTACTCGATTAATTGTTTATGACACAATCACTGAATTTTTACGACGTCCGTTTCATGAAAATGTAGAAGAAATATTGCCAGATGGTACAACAGAAACATATATCGAAATAAAGGGGAAGGGAATTCAATATTGGATAGGAGAATTATTAAGCTGTCATTGGTGTACAGGGATTTGGAGCGCGGTCATTATTTATATAAGCTATATACTTTGGCCATCTTTTATAAGCCCCATTATTATAGTTCTTGCCATAGCTGGTAGTGCCTCCATCATTCAAGTTCTATTAGAAAAATAGATGAACTTCAGAATCTTATCCGCATACTCCATAAAAATTTACTATATAGAAAGGATAGTTAAAAAATGGAAAGACCATCTTCTAAAGAACAGGCTGAACAAAAAACAGAGCAACCCCAAGCAACTACTCCAAGGAGAAGAAGAAAAAAAAGAGGGTGTGGTTGTGGAAAGAAAAAATGACTGAACGTCTATCAAATGATAGGCGTTTTTTATTTTATACCTTTTTACTAATTCGTATAAAAAAATACAACAAGCAGAAAATAGTAAAACATATTGTTTATTCTTAGGAAATGGATGGAGGAAGTATGAAAAAATTAACAGTTTTCTTATTAATTTTGCTCCTACTAACTATAACGATTTCAGGATGTAATCAGAGTGAAGCAGAAAAGGACAGCAGACTATCCTTGATTAAAACAACCAATCCAAGTCCTGTTCAAATCAATAAAAGTGAAGAGAATGTAGCAAAAGATATTAAGAAGGACGTTATGAAGTATAAAGAAATTTATGACGTAGCCGTCATTAAAGGGAAAAAAGATACACTTGTGGTGTATAAAGTAAAGCACTTGCATAGGTTTCGAATGAAGCAGATTGAAAAAAAGATAAATAAACAGCTTGAAAAGAATTATCCGGATGAAAATTTTACTGTTTCAAGTGATTATAAAATATTTATGGAAGCTCTTGAATTAAAAGAAAAAGCAAAAAATCCAAAGTATTCAAATGATAAAGCAGAAAAAGAATTACAAAAAATCATTCAATTAAAAGCAGAATTAACATAGGAGGTGGGCTAGATGGGAAATAAACAAAAACAAAAAATGACTCCACAACAGCAGCAATATCAAAAACTTGAACAAAAGCATGAAATAAAGAGACCTGTTCTTAAAAATTGTGTGAAAGCGTTTTTTGTTGGAGGTCTTATTTGTTTAATCGGACAGGCTATCACTTATTTCTATATTGCATTTTTTAATTTCACTGAACAAACGGCAGGAAATCCGACTGTTGCAACAATGGTTTTCCTATCTATGCTTCTAACAGGGTTTGGTGTTTATGACCGTATTGGTCAATTTGCAGGTGCGGGAAGTGCTGTACCAGTAACAGGTTTTGGTAATGCTGTTATATCCGCTGCGATTGAGCATCGTACAGAGGGGTTTGTTTTAGGGGTTGGAGGAAATATGTTTAAACTTGCAGGCTCTGTTATTTTATTTGGGGTATTCTCAGCTTTTATTGTAGCACTAATCAAAACGTTATTAATCACTTGGGGGGTAATTTGATTGCTTAAGGGAAAACAATCTTGGGTTTTTCAAAATCGTCCGATGATTATCTCCACTGGTGTGTCTGGTGGGCCATTTGAAGCAAATGGGAACCTAGCTGCTGATTTTGATATATTACATGATGATCTATGGATGGGTAAAGAATCTTACGAAAAAGCACATCGGTTGTTATTAGAAGAAGCATTACAAACAGCCTTGCAAAAAGAAAATTTACAAAAAGATAAAGTAGAGTTTCTGATAGCAGGTGACTTAATTAATCAAATTACACCAACTAGTTTTGCTGCCAAGACAATGGAGATACCTTACTTCGGTATTTTCGGTGCATGTTCCACTTCAATGGAAGGATTAGCATTAGCTTCTTTTATGGTGAACTATCAAGGTGCCAACTACATATTAACAGGAGCATCTAGCCATAATGCTGCTGTAGAAAAGCAATTTCGTTATCCAACAGAATATGGAGGTCAAAAACCTCCGACTGCTCAATGGACTGTAACAGGTGCTGGAGTGGCGCTTGTCACTTCGAATAATGGTGATAAAACAAAACCTATTATGACTTCTGCAACAATTGGTAAAGTCATGGATATGGGACTATCTGACCCATTTAATATGGGAGGGGCTATGGCACCTGCAGCAGTTGATACGATTACAGCGCATTTTAAGGATTTAGGTGTATCTCCCGATGATTACGATTTAATTGTTACAGGTGATTTAGGAAGAATTGGTAGAGATACAGCATATGAACTTTTACAGAAGAATGGGATCACCTTTGATAAAAGCAAATTTCAAGATTGTGGATTATTAATTTATAAGGATGGGCAGCCGGTACAGTCAGGTGGAAGTGGTGCTGGTTGCTCTGCTACGGTTTTATATGGTCATTTAATTAATGAAATGAAAAAAGGAAAATGGAAAAAGATTTTGGTCGTTGCAACTGGGGCACTTTTGTCTCCACTAACGTTTCAGCAAAATGAAAGCATACCATGCATTGCTCATGCCGTAGCAATTGAAATGAATAGTTAGGAGGGGGAGTATTATGCTTGCGATGTTTTTTTGGGCTTTTGTAGTAGGGGGAATCATTTGTGTTATTGGCCAAATTATGTTTGATGTTTTTAAACTTACCCCCGGACATACTTTAAGTACATTAGTCGTAATAGGTGCTATTTTAGATGGTTTCGGTCTATATGAACCGTTAATCGACTTCGCAGGGGCTGGGGCAACCATTCCTATTACAAGTTTCGGAAATGCCCTTGTTCATGGGGCTATGAATGAAGCAGAAAAGCATGGTATCGTTGGGGTATTAACGGGAATGTTTGAGGTTACCAGTTCAGGGATCTCTGCCGCTATCATTTTTGGTTTTATTGGGGCACTTTTGTTTAAACCTAAAGGGTAAGAAAATGGGAATTATCATATAATTTTGCGCTTATTCAATTAAACATACACCGATTTAAGCCTCCTTCATATTATAAAGTAGTTGAATGAAGGAGCGTGATATACAAGATGGATAATGGATTCTTCAAAAATGTAGAAAAGAAAACTGGCGTCAATATGAAAGATATTTTAGACTTAGCAAACTCTTTACAAAATGCAAACTTTAAAGATGAAAAAACAGTTCGAGGCGTCATTCGTCGTGTTTCTCAAATAGCAAACAAGCCCGTATCAAAGGATATGGAAGATAAAATTGTTAAATCCATTGTAAATGATGGAAAGCAATTAGATTTCAATACAATTTCCCAGATGATTAATAAAAAATAATATCTGAAACGGCTGATTGAAGCTCAACTTCAAACAGCCGTTTTTTTATGTAAATTATTAATAATAAATGGTTATCAATTCTTAAATGGAGAGCTCATCTGAATACATAATCAAAAATATGCTAAAGTCTAACGGCACTCGTCCATTCCTTCTTGGTATTTTAATCATATAAAATAGTAAGTCAAAAGAAAAAGGAAAAAGAATGTAGCCGAAAATCGGTTATTTCTTTCTGAGTTCTTTTGATAAAAAAAAAAGGAGTGAAATAAATGAAAAAAAATACTGGATGTAACAGTCATGGGCATAATGGAAATCAAAGTTGCCCTCCACTTTCTGCTTGTCAAACAGGAAAAATAATTGCGGTAGATTCTGAGTTCACTGCAGTGGGTTTACCTAACACAGGATTACCTGCAGGTACTTTGCAGGATGTTGTTCTTCAGAATTTCGAACTTGAAGTAGATGTCGAAGACGATTTTCATCTTCCAACACCTGCTCGTGAAATCAAATGGATTAAGAAAAACATATCGTTAAAACAATGCAGAGCGGTGCCTTCAGATCAGTCACCAATTGGGATGGTCGTAAAGTTATTTTTAACAGGTATCTTGCATAAAAACATTCAATATGTAGAGCAATGCAGCGGATTTGTAAGGGATTTTAGTGTTGACATCCCATTTACAACAATTAAAAGGGTACCTTTAATTACACCATTTAGAAATCCTGCAGGAACTACTGGTATAGCTTTTAGCCAAAAAGCTTCCTTTAATGAGTATAGAGAGCTTGGCGATGACCAACATTCAGCTAATAGATGTGTTACTGGATCTCGAACTTTTGAGTATTTCACTGATCCAATTGAATGCAAAATACTAAATACAATTATTACTGAAATTGACCTTCTAAAAGATTTCGATTCTTTTGGAAGATTCTCTCGAGTAACTGAAAAAGTGGAAATTAGATTATTCTTAAGATTAACACAAAATCAATTTGTTCGAACACCAGGTGTTCCTACCCCTGCAGCATTAGAAAATGAAGAATAAAGTGATAAATTTTAAAAAGAATAAACAGGGCATCTATAGATGCCCTGTTTATTCTTTTATTAGATTTTTTTCATAAACTTACATACTGAGATTGTAAGAGATTAATTGCTAAAAGAACCCTTCCTTGTACATCAAGTTCTTTTTGACTGGTCTTTGATAATAATTCGTCATGCCAGGTAATATGAATATGGTGGATTTCAGGATAAATTGGGCAGGCGAATTGGTTATGACATTCACGGACAATCTGAATCTCCTTGTCATCCTTTGATTTAAACATGTATTCCGCTTGATGGCTACTTGGCAAATCAGGGCAATGCAGCCAATCTATCTCCGTTACTTTATCCCAAGGAATACGAATCTTAGTTAAGTGTAAAGAATTTTCATCATTTTCCTTAATATATTCAATTTCTCCGATAAGTTCACCTTTTAAGAAAACATTTGGAGAAGGTAGTAGTACTTTGCAATCAAATGATTTAAGACTCCAATCGATGTTGACTATGTTGGCAATTGGAATACTAAGATTAATCGTATTATATATATCTAAATCTAAGTTTAACAGTCCAAGTACAACTGGAATCTTAACTATTGGAAGTGTTGAATCTGTTTCTAATGAGCTTTCATCTTGACTACAATCTAATTCCTTAGAGTAAGAGGAAGACTCATTTGAAGAATCAGATTCATCCTGGCAAGGAAATACCTCAGAAGAAGATTCACTTAGAGAATCAGATTCATCCTGGCAAAGAAATACCTCAGAAGAAGATTCACTTAAAGAATCAGATTCATCCTGGCATGAAGATTCCTCAGAAGAAGATTCATTTAATGACTCCGATTCATCCTGACATGAAGATTCCTCAGGATAAGAAGAAGACTCATCTAAAGAATCAGATTCATCCTGATCAGAAGATTCCTCAGAATAAGGAGAAGACTCGTATAAAGAATCAGATTCATCCTTACCAGAAGATTCATCAAAATAAGAAGAAGACTCATCTAAAGAATCAGATTCATCGTGATAAGAAGACTCCTCAGAATAAGAAGAAGATTCATATATAGAATCTGATTCGTAAAAGGAAGAAGATTCAATATGAGACGATTCACTGTCCAGCATATAAGAAAATTTGTTCACTAACTCCTTGTCAAGTGTAAAATCATTATTTGAAGATGATTCCTCTGGGGAAGAAGAAGATTCATCAGTCTCTAATAAGTAAGAGGATTCATCTAGTCTATCAGAGGAGCTCTCCAATACTTCGTATATTGACGATGTAAGCTCAAAATAACCCTTATCATTTTGTGTATCTTCTTCAATGGCAAGAACCTTATGATCGTCATCTTTGCTTATGTTATCCGATTTGTGTTTTTTATTCTTTAGCGACATTCTTTGATAGTCATTGCCCTTCAAAGGTGGTGGTAATATAATTGGTTTTCTAGTGCTTCGTCTATAAGAATAACCTTCTCCGATTATTTCTTCTAAATCGTTTTTTTTCGATTTCATTTCATGAAAAACATTCCTCTCAGTTTTCATTTTTTAAGAAGGAATGCATAATAGCATTCTTTCCTGTCGCCTCCTTATTTCTCGCGAATATACCCCTTTTATTCATCTCAAATTAAGAAATTGGGATTATACAAACTTGGCCGCATAGTCCCGTTTTTGTCCACTTATCCCTAATAAAAATTAATCACAATCTTCTTCCCAATCATGATCGTTTGTTGTTGATGTAACCCGAATTTGTTGATTTTGAAGTACCTTTATTGTAAAGTCAATAACCATTTTTTCCTCGATGGTTGTAAAAAACCCTTCATCTAATGGAGCGCAATCTGGAATTGGTTGTCGATCTACGGCTTCATCCCATTCAATAATTCTGCTTGAAATTAATTCACAAAATGGCAGTTCATTATAAAATTGAGAACTCTCCTGGTGGAATTGAGATAAATCGCTTGTTAACAGCTCATCTTTTTCTGGATAACCAGATGGTAATGGTTTGGATACAAAGAAATCAAACTCTTTTCGTTTGTTCATTTCAGGCATAACTGGACATGAAATGAATTTTTTAATTTCAGTAATAGTCTGAAAAGGAATATCTACTGTCAATGAGTGTAAATCAGATGAAACCGATGTAGTTGTGCTTCCAGAAATATCAGTTGATGGAGTTGCATATTGAATGTTTTTGCGAACAAATCCTTTAATAAAAAGCTTATTGGTCGGTAAAAGTAATCGGCATTGTGTGATTTTTAATCTTTTTTTAATATCTTTAATTTCTAGTACAGGTTCTGGAAATGTAATGTTTGTATCTACATTTGCTTGTAAAGTAAGCTCTGCTAATACAACAGGCACCTTTGTGACAATTTTACCAATAGATACTTGAGGATGATGATGGTGTGTTGCTTCACATTCACAGTGATCGTCACATTTATGATGGTTTTTTTTATTTTTTTTCTCAGACATATTTTTTCTCCTCCTAGGTAAATCAGAATAGTGTATCCTATGCCTGACATATGACTATGTATAGGTAAACGCCCATGGACATAGGCGGAAAAAATTTTTTAATTCAAATTCATATATTTAAGGTCAAGGATACAATTTTTACAATAGAATGGAAGACTTAATATAAGTGACAGGATTTTAATGGTATGAATATAAAGGTATTAGAACCATTAACACTGATAAAAAATAAAGGCATTACCATATTTGGTAATGCCAAGTTTAGGATAATAGTTACAATTTTGAAGGGAGAACTTTGACCTAATGGCTTTGCTAAAGCAAATATTTTGCTGAATGCGAAGCGATTGCAAAGTTTATCTTCCGTTATTTGTAGGCGGTATAAAAGTCAATGGGTTAACAACCACTTGCTGATTTTGTAAGACCTTGATGTCAAAATTTAATACCATTTTTTCACTGATACGTGTGAAAACTCCTTCTTCGAATGGAGCATTTACACCCAAACCAGAACGATCTACAGATTCATCCCATTCAAGAATATTATGTGAGAGGATTTCGCAGAATGGAAGTTGGTTGTAATAGGCAGTGCTCGTTTGGTGGAATTGAGAAAGGTCACTAGAAAGTAGCTGATCTTTTTCAGGAAAACCTACCCCTAAAGATTGTGATCTGAAGAAGTCAAATTCTGCACGAGCATTCAATACTGGACGTTGCGGGCGTGATAAAAATGCAGATGCTGGAATGATAGTCATACATTCAAATGGTACATCAGTTGTAAGTGATCTAAGAGTAGAAGATACGCAGTCAGCTGAAATATCGCTTGTTGGTGTTGCGTATTGAATGTTTTTACGTACAAAACCTTTAATCACTAATGTTGCGTCAGCCAGGTTATAAGCATCTTCCGGACATGTAACTGGCTGTAACATTAAACTGCATTGAACAATTTTCACCCTCTTTTTTATATCTTTAATTTCCAGAACAGAATCTGGGAAATTAATATGTGTGGAAAGAACGGTAGATACTCTTCTTTCAGCAAGTGTAACTGGAACTCTTAGTACAGCTTGACCAGTGACTGGGTTACCAGGCTGAGTAACAGGATTTACCTGAGAACTGCAACATGCATCTACACCGGCAGATTGACCAAAATCAACACAATTATTATCTTGACAATTATTGCTCATTAATCATATTCCTCCTTTTAATTTAAGGTTCAATTTATGGTATGCAAGCTAATCTTCCTTCGCATAGTTATATGTATCAGTACATTCGTGGAAAAATCCAATGAAAGTAATGATTTAAAAAAATGGGTACACGCACAATGAAACTCCTGATTTGCATATGATTCAAAAGGAGGTAGAGATCATGAATAATCATAACTATTTTGCCGTTGATATAGGAAACAGTTGGTATAAGGCTTTATCGTTTGATAGAGGAGTCAATAGCGAATATAACATTCCAAATGCCATTTCATTATTTGATGAAGAATACTATGAAAAACCATATGATGATGATGATGTAGTATTTGAAGAAAATCTGATAGTTGAAATCAAAAGTCAGGCAATACTTGATAAAAGAGAATTGTTTTATATTGGGAAGGCAGCTGCCAAACAACGAGATGTAAGTTTAACAGCTTTTAATAATCAAAAGGTTGATGAGGACCGCACCTATATCTTGCTTTTTGGTCTAGCGGCTTATCATGCGGTATTAATGGGTGATGAAGAAAGTGATATTCACTATACAATCGATCAATTAGCTATTTCGCTGCCTACGACTCAATACAAAGACAAGAAACACAATTTTAAACAGCGATTAATTGGTACACATACCGTTATTTTTCATAAGGTTCCAGGTATTCCTGAACCAAAGGAACTGGTTGTTAAGATTCATGTGAAAGATGTCATCGTTGGGGCGGAGGGAGCATGTGCTTACTTAGGTCTGACACGTGACCAAGAAACCTTAGGAATTAAGGATAATTCTTTAATCACCGAATCTCGAAAAGGCATTATTATTGGTGACCTAGGAGGAGATTCAGTCGACTTTGTGGGTATTAAAAATAACAAACCTGTTGCTTCTGTTGAAGGGGAGCCATTTGGAATTAATCAATTTATTGATAATATTATCCAAAAGGTTAGTAAAAATGAGCTATATAAATTTGATTCACGCTCAGAATTAGAAGAAAAATTAATTGCTGGGCAATCCGAGTGGTATGTAGAACCATTTGCAGGAGTAAGAAAAGATATCAGCAAGTATATTGTGCCTCAGTTAAGAGCATTAGCAAGTAAGTATCTTGAGCGGTTTGACCGTGTTCGCAGCAGCTCAAATGAAATTAAGGGTGCAACTAGATATATTGCTGTTGGAGGTGCTGCTAAATTGGCTAAGAGACAGATACAAGAAGCGGCTGTCAAATGGTCAGAAAGAGGGCGTCCAATTGATTTAATGTTCCCTGAGGATATGGAAAAGCTGAATGTACTTGGTTTGATGATTTTAGCAAAAATGAACCAACTAAAAAAGGAACAAGAAAATAATGTTAACTTTACTACAGTAAAGAGCTAGTAGGTGATGGAAATGTCAGAAACATATACAGATTACATCAATAAAACAGCAATTACACTCCCTGATACGTATATCGATGTTAAAACAGGGGAGACTTTTCCTGTTTCTCCAGTAATACAGGAACAAATTGAATATCACGCATATAACAATACATTGATTCATTTAGTATTATCTGCTCTTGATCAATACCTTCATCCAAGGAAGGTAAAAGGCAAAGGCGGTTCAGAAGAAATCCTCTTTGAGTTATTGGAAATAAAAAAAATGTTGGTAAATGTTTCTACGATTAAAGACCTTTCTTCATTAGATTTACGCTCAAGGAATCAGCAGATAAGACACTCAATGGAGCTGAAAATGGAAGATTTAAATGAAGTTCTTGAAGCTTTTGGAGGATAATCATTCTATGTAATGAAGGTGAACTATATAGCTAAGTTCACCTTTTTTGGTTGATTTGAGGGAATTGGCAGAAAATCATAAGTGAGAGTAGATTAACTGTTGAAAATGGATATGTTGGTTACCTAATAAAAGTATTTTTTATAAATACACAGCAGGTAAACAGGTAATCGCACAAATGCAGGAAAGGTCTACTGTAATACAAATTCCCGATCTTTTTAAATCGTTAACATTTCTGCAGTGAATTTGATTACATGGACTATGGTCATGACTACTGTCTTTTCCCATATGAGACTTATCCTGTTTAAATGTTAATAATTCAAGAACTGCACAACCGTTTTTAACTTTTTTCACTTTAAAGATAAAAGAAGTAATACAAGCAAACTTTTCCTCATTAGATTTGCGGCTACAGTAAGTTTTCACACCTGTGGCTTTGAAAGGTTCACAACCTCCACAGTACAAAATGAAAGGTATTGTGTTTTTCTTGACTTTATTTTTTTCTCCTAATAATTCCTGAATGGACCCTTTACATGAAGTATCGCAGCACTCTTTATCTTTTTTGGCTTTCTTTTGTGCATGAAGGATTGCTTTTAAAACATCTTCTACACAACCTTGTTGATGCTTGGTATTGCCATGGTCAAGATCCTTACTTTGATCCCAAACATGACTGCTGCTACTTTCCTCAGTTTCATGGCTACTGTTACTACTGCTGCTGCTGCTCTCATGTTTCCATTCATGACTACTTGAACTACTGCTTTCTTCATGATGATGGTGATGGTGCTCACTGCTCTCATCACGATGGTGGTGATGATGGTCACTACTTTCACAATGCTTATCCAAATGCCAATGTTTTTCTCTTTCATGATCTTTATATTTGTAATTACCAAATCTCATTTTATTTTCACTCCTTACATAATTGTTCAAAATTAGCATACGGCTAAATTTATTTTTTGAGTGAGGATGTTGCCTAACTGATTTAATTAAATTTTAAATAATAACAAGGATCAAAATAATTATTCTCTCTTGGAATTTATATATTTTTGATTTATAGAGTAATTTTTTAATAGTATTATGTAATTTACTTTCTATTAATCTCTTGAATACTTTTCTTCATACACTCTATTAAATGTGGATATTGTCAATGTTTGATAGAGAAATGTAATTCTCTTTATAAAATTATTAAAGAGGGAGCTTTCACTCCCTCTCCTTACTTTACGGATTAATGAACCCAATATTACATGTTGTTATAGCACGAATATTGCCTTGGTTAACAATTCCAACGAAGACTTGATTAATTGTGCCCGTAAATGTTGTACCACCTGTACCTATAGCTACATTTGTTCCTAACAATTCATTTAAGGCTACTCTAATTGCGGACTCACATATTCCTTCACACGAAGTGTCTGCAGGTTCTGGTAGGTTTAGGAATGTTAAACCTGCGCTTGTAAACGTAGCATTTCCTAAAAGGGTAAGAGCAGCAATATCACAGATACTAATTCTTGTTCCATCCGCACCAACAACTACTCCAGGGGTTAGAGTTGGATCCATTATTGAATCTGGAATAAGCCTTACTGGAGTAAAGTTACCAATGGCACCATTTTCAGCAGTTCTTATAGAAACGCTTATATTGTTATTTGGGTTACTATCTGTATTTTTTTGAACAATTTGTTCTAATAAGTTTGCTATTTGTGCTGTACATGTGCATCCTACATCATCATCTTCACAATCACATTCACCTTGAGGTCCTTGGTTACCTTGAGGACCTTGGTCGCCTTGAGGTCCTTGGTCACCTTGAGGTCCTTGGTCACCTTGAGGTCCTTGGTCACCTTGAGGTCCCTGGTCGCCTTGAGGTCCTTGGTCGCCTTGAGGACCTTGGTCGCCTTGAGGTCCTTGGTCGCCTTGAGGTCCTTGGTCGCCTTGAGGACCTTGGTCGCCTTGAGGTCCTTGGTCGCCTTGAGGTCCTTGGTCGCCTTGAGGACCTTGGTCGCCTTGAGGTCCTTGGTCGCCTTGAGGTCCTTGGTCGCCTTGAGGTCCTTGGTCGCCTTGAGGTCCTTGGTCGCCTTGAGGTCCTTGGTCGCCTTGAGGTCCTTGGTCACCTTGAGGTCCTTGGTCGCCTTGAGGTCCTTGGTCACCTTGAGGTCCTTGGTCACCTTGAGGTCCTTGGTCACCTTGAGGTCCTTGGTCGCCTTGAGGTCCTTGGTCGCCTTGAGGTCCTTGGTCGCCTTGAGGTCCTTGATCACCCTGAGGTCCTTGGTCGCCTTGAGGTCCTTGGTCACCTTGAGGTCCTTGGTCACCTTGAGGTCCTTGGTCGCCTTGAGGTCCTTGGTCACCTTGAGGTCCTTGGTCGCCTTGAGGTCCTTGGTCACCTTGAGGTCCTTGGTCGCCTTGAGGACCTTGGTCGCCTTGAGGACCTTGGTCGCCTTGAGGACCTTGGTCGCCCTGAGGTCCTTGGTCACCTTGAGGTCCTTGGTCGCCTTGAGGTCCTTGGTCACCTTGAGGTCCTTGGTCGCCTTGAGGTCCTTGATCGCCTTGAGGTCCTTGGTCACCTTGAGGTCCTTGGTCGCCTTGAGGTCCCTGTTCACCTTGAGGTCCTTGGTCGCCTTGAGGTCCCTGTTCACCTTGAGGCCCTTGGTCGCCTTGAGGTCCTTGATCACCTTGAGGTCCTTGATCACCTTGAGGCCCTTGGTCGCCCTGAGGACCTTGGTCGCCTTGAGGCCCTTGGTCGCCTTGAGGCCCTTGGTCGCCCTGAGGACCTTGGTCACCTTGAGGCCCTTGGTCGCCTTGAGGTCCTTGGTCACCTTGAGGCCCTTGGTCGCCTTGAGGACCTTGATCGCCTTGAGGTCCTTGTTCACCTTGAGGACCTTGGTCGCCTTGAGGTCCCTGTTCACCTTGAGGACCTTGGTCGCCTTGAGGTCCCTGTTCACCCTGAGGTCCTTGGTCACCTTGAGGCCCTTGGTTGCCTTGAGGCCCTTGGTTACCTTGAGGCCCTTGGTCACCTTGAGGTCCTTGGTTGCCTTGAGGCCCTTGGTTACCTTGAGGTCCTTGGTTGCCTTGAGGCCCTTGGTTACCTTGAGGACCTTGGTTACCTTGAGGCCCTTGGTTGCCCTGAGGCCCTTGGTTGCCTTGAGGTCCCTGAGGCCCTTGGTTGCCTTGAGGTCCCTGGTTGCCTTGAGGCCCTTGGTTGCCTTGAGGTCCTTGGTTGCCTTGAGGTCCTTGGTTGCCCTGAGGTCCTTGGTTGCCTTGAGGCCCTTGGTTGCCTTGAGGTCCTTGGTTGCCCTGAGGTCCTTGGTTGCCCTGAGGTCCTTGGTTGCCTTGAGGTCCCTGAGGACCTTGGTTGCCTTGAGGTCCAGCTGCAGGTCCCTGAGGTCCTTGAGGTCCTTGAGTTCCACGATTACACCTATTAAAAGGGTCTTCGGCATGATAACATTCACAATTTAATTTTCCACAAATAATACACGACAAATTTTTTACACCTCACTTTATTAGTTGTCTATATACTCTATTAATTCCTTGAAATAATTGACACGGCAGTTATTAAAAATAGATTTGTATCCATAATCAAGAGCCGAAATTCGTTATTTAAGATTTGTTATTATAGAACCTATAGGTGTGCGAAGAAAAAAACTTGGCCAAAGAATTGTCTGGAGTATGAGGTGCTAAAATTTCTATTGAAAAATTGGGGAATGTATACTAAGTACCTAGTATTTAATAGGCGGTAGAAATGCTAATTTAAATATGTACATTCTTGCTTGAATAAAAATGTACAAAATCGATTGCTCATTTCATACTAATCTTGGGGGGATTAGTATGTATATAACGCTAAATGTTGAAACTAATTTTGAGATTAAGAGTCTTTCAGACTTGCCAAAATTTAAACAACTAATGGAGCATTTAAAAATGAAAATTAATAAAAGTAAATTAGCAGAAGAATTAGGTGTGGATCGAAGAACGATTGATAAGTATCTGGGGGGATTTGTCCCGAAACGCAAACGAGAAAAGCCTTCTAAAATTGATGAATACTATGAAGTTATTGCAGCCCTTCTTAGCGAAGATTCAAAGCAGGTTTTTTATTATCGGCGAGTGCTTTGGCAATATCTTAAGGATAACCACGGTTTAAATTGTTCTGATTCTGCATTCCGTGCCTATATTGCACGAACACCAGAATTTAAAGCCTATTTTGAGGATGAGAAGCGTATTTCTTCCCCTACGGGGACGGTTCGTTTTGAAACACCTCCAGGCAAACAAGCTCAACTAGATTGGAAGGAAAGTATTCAGTTTGAAACAAAAGATGGGGAAAAAGTAGAAGTCAATGTTGCGGTGTTACTTCTATCGTATTCTAGATTCCGTGCTTTCTATTTAAGTATCTCTAAGTCTCAAAGTGTACTGCTCTCTTTTTTAACGGAGGCATTTGAAGCATTTGGAGGCGTACCCACTGAAATTGTAACGGATAATATGAAAACCGTAATGGACGAGGCAAGAACAGAATTTTCTGGCGGGAAAGTAAATTCAAAGTTTGAGCAGTTTGCGAAGGATTTTGGTTTTAAAGTAAAACCTTGTATTGCAGGCCGCCCAAGGACCAAAGGAAAAGTAGAATCAACGATGAAGTTATTAGATGAAATTCATGCTTACCAAGGGCAATTAACTTTAGAAGAGCTACATCAGTTTATACAAGATTTATGTAATCGAATTAATCACGAGTTGCATCAAGGAACAGGTAAAATACCGGTTTTTGAATTTAAAAAAGAAAGGAATCACTTACTCCAGCTACCAACTGAAAAAGTAAGAGATTCCTATCGCATCAAACATACACAAGTAAAAGTCAATGCGTCTAACATGATTTCCTACAAATCCAATCAATATTCGGTACCAGCCGAATACCGAGGAAAAAAAGTAGGCTTACAAGTGTACGATGAACAACTATGGATTTATTATAACACGAAACTCATCGCTCAACACTCAATCAGTAACGCAAAACTCAATTATCAGGAAGAACATTATAGAGAAAGTCTACTTGTTTCAGCCCCGTATTATCCTGAGATTGATGAATTAGCCAAACAAAATCTAGCAGCGATTGGAAAGGTGTATAAATAATGAATCCCGGTACAAATTATCAACATTTACTAAATAATTTAGAGTATTTAAAACTCAAACAAATGATGGTGCATCTAAATCAAGTTATAGATTTCAGCGTACAAAACCAATTATCATTTGTGGACACCCTTATTAAATTAACAAATTACGAAATTGATGTGCGTGAACAAAATATGATTCATTCTATGGTGAAGGTTGGAGCTTTTCCACATTTAAAAGAAGTGAAGGATTTTGACTTTGATTTTCAACCGTCCATCAATCAACAGCAAATTTTCGATTTTTTAACGTTACGATTTATTGAGAAAAATGAAAATATCGTCTTTTTAGGACCGAGTGGTGTTGGTAAAACCCACTTGGCCACATCAATTGGGATTCACGCAGCTAAGAAGAGAACAAGTACGTATTTTATCAAGTGCCATGATTTGATACAGAATCTGAAAAGAGCGAGGTTGGAAAATCACTTAGAAAATCGATTGAAACACTATGCAAAATATAAGCTTTTGATTATTGACGAAATTGGATATTTACCGATTGATCAAGAGGATGCGAAAATGTTTTTTCAACTTATTGATATGCGTTATGAAAAGCGCAGTACGATATTTACAACGAATATAAACTTTAAAGCATGGGATGAAGTCTTCCAGGAGCCAAAGCTAGCTAATGCGATATTAGATCGAATTTTACACCATGCGACTGTGGTGACAATGGTAGGCAATTCATATCGTTTAAAAGATCATTTAGCTAAAGAAAACGAGTAATTTTGTACATCCTTATACAAGCGAAATTGTACATATTTGTGTTGACATTTATAGGCGGCTTTAAGAAGTTTAATTTTTAAATTATTCATATTAAATTTAAAAACCTCAATCTCTAATGGACTGAGGTTTCAGATTTATTATGAAATAGTTTATAAGTAGGCTAAATGGTTTTTAATTACTTCCCTTAAGGTTCTACAACAATTATCTCCTTACCCGAAGCACAATACTTAGCATACTGAATACAAGTTTCTAATGAATCATTCGGCTCCATTGGCCACCAGCGAATTGCTCCCATTGGTGCCTTTGAAGCATAACTCTCTACTTCTTCTGGAATCCTGCCTACAACGACTACTTCCATTTCTTTGAAATTAGTATCTAACCCCTTTTGTAGAGTCTTAAGTAATTGGGAATGTTCATGATCAGATTGTGAATAGGGGATAGGAAATAGGATAGACACTTTAGAATCATCTTCATTTATAATATGAGCCGTTTTCCGAGCAGGATGGTCAGGAGGCGTTTCCCAGACTCGGCTGTAAGGTAAGAGTTCCGGTAAAGCAAGTTCTTCCCCTCTTGAACAAATCCTTTGATAATAATAGCGATAAAGTTCCCGTATTAGGATCTGAATCTGTTGATTCCGAGTAAAAGTGGAATTATCTCCATGCTCATTTCGATATTGGATATAAAGTAAATGAGGTATAGCCACCATCTTTGTACAAAGAAATGTTCGAACAATCATATCGTAATCATCTGCAACCAAAAGTTCTTCACGATGTCCTCCAATTAGATGATAACAATCCCGAGTCCACGCTCGTGGATGATTTGGTAAACCCACCAAATGCCTAATGGTATTTGCATTAATGGTGGTATGTCTTTGTACATTTTGCCATCTGTTCATTTCATGTACCCAGACTCGATAATGAATACTATAACCATACCCACAATCCCACCCATACCAATGGGCAAAATTAGTTCCGTAATAAACTTCAGTGCAATCTCCATAGGCAAAACCGCATTCTGGATTTTGCTTAAATGCATCAACAATTTTCTGAAGACAATCAGTGGTGAGGTCATCATCATGATCAACTTCTACTAATATTTCCCCTGTACATAGCCCAGCTGCATACCGTTTAATGGCCCCAATATATCCATTACGAAAGTCTTGACGATATCTTCTAACCCTTGGGTCCTCTAAGGTAAGCAAACTCTGATGATAGGTTTCATCATCATCACCTGAGTCGTCTACAATGATCCATTCCCAATTAGTGTATGTTTGATTCAATAAAGATCGATACGGTCGTTGAATTTTCTCTTTAGATCTATAGCTAGCTGTAAAGATGGATATTAAGGGAGTATCGGAAGAAAATCGAGTGGATGGTATGGTTCTATTTTCAGGAAGAGGATCAGTGCTTTTCAGCCAACAGTAAAATAATTTATAGGGTTGAATCTCTTCTATGGAAGAATAATGTAACCAGCGTTTTCTTTCGTGATGAGGTAATTTATTTAGTGTTTTAAACTCTTGCCATTCTGGTCCTAGGGAAAGATAAACTCTTGGGTTCTTTGGATGAATATTTAATAACGAGTCTGTAGGAGCATATACTTTTACAGTGATGCCGCTTTCTTTCAATTTAGCTAACATATCCTTAAAACCATTTAAATTATTCTTTTTCGAAATAAAAAGATGGGTTGTCAATAAAGGAGTTTCAGTGGAAGGCAACTCATATTCCCCCTCTAAAAAAATTGGTTAAATAGCGTGTAAATATTTCTTCCTTCCTTAATGAATCAATTTCAAAATACAAACTCACTCATTATTTTTATCTACATAGATATATATGGGAAAGGAAAGAAGATATGCCCTTGACGATACTAAATCAATGGAATCACGAAGTTCAAGGGAATGAATGTTGTAGTTGATAAGGAGTTGACAAAAGCAACTTATGATACAAATTCCATTTTTGCGACCAAATCTTGTTAAGCACGAGGCTCTAATCCCGTATTTAAAAGAAATAGAAGACTCTAGACTTTATAGTAATTTTGGTCCTTTAAATACACGGTTTGAAAAACAAGTCATGAATCAATATTTTGACAATGATGGAGCAGTCATAACAGTCAATAATGCAACAATTGGCTTGATATTGGCTCTTTCTCAAATTAGGAAATCGAAGGGTAAGTATGTTCTCATGCCTAGCTTTACGTTTGCTGCTACTCCCTTAGCAGCAATTTGGAGTGGGTTAGAGCCCTATTTTGTTGATATTAATTCTGATAACTGGTCTATGAATGAGAGTTTACTTAAGGATTGTCTAGAAAAATTGGGTGATGACGTAGCTGCTGTTCTACCCTATGCAACCTTCGGAACGAACATGGACCTAAAATTCTATAAAAAGATTCATGAATCTGGGGTTCCTGTGGTTGTAGATGCAGCTGCCAGTTTCGGTGCAATAAAAGACCAAATTCACTTTGGAAAGGGATTCCCTGGTTTTGTTGTGTTTAGTTTTCATGCAACCAAATCTTTTGGAGTAGGGGAGGGAGGTCTAATCTATAGTGGAAACAAGGATTTAATATCTAAAATTCGCCAAGCGGAGAATTTTGGATTTTCGAGTAACAGAGAAACCAATTTACTTGGTTTGAATGGGAAGATATCAGAGTACACGGCAGCAATCGCCTTAGCTACTTTGGATGTATATGAGCAAAAAATGAATGTGCGACAACAAATTTATCATTGGTACTTAAACGAACTAGAACAAAAAGGATTATTCGATAAAGGCTGGCAAGTTCAAAAAACGGAGGGAGGAATCCCTCATCAATTTATGCCAATTTGTTGTCCAGAAGGTAAAAATAACAGCGATATTATCCAATCTCTCGCAAATTTGAATATAGAAGCTCGTACTTACTTTTCTCCGACTTGCCACCAACAACCACTTTTTAAATCTTATCAACATGCCACTTTACAGGTCACCGAAAATCTTTCAAAACGCATCCTTAGTCTCCCTCTATGGGAAGAAATGACCATTCAAGATGTTAAGAGAATTGTAGAAGGGATGGGGTTATCATAAAGCCGCTTGTTGTTTGGGGATGCGGAGGACACGGTCGTGAGGTTCTTCATCTATGTGAACAAATAGGTATAAAAGTGTTGGGATTTTTAGATGAAAGACCTGAAGTGAAAGGGAAGGTAGTGGATGATGTACCTGTATTAGGTGATTTACCTGATATTATTTCATTAAAAAATGACGTGAAGATTGTTTGTGCAGGTGTAGGGGATCCGTACCTAAAGAAACGACTAGTTGAAAAAACGAAGAACTTTGGGTTTCAATTTGCAGATTCATTAATACATCCCTCTGTGTTTATTTCTAAACGAAATCGCTTAGGAATTGGTAATGTCATTTGTGAAGGGACTATTATTACCACGAATGTAGATATAGGTAATTTTGTCATTATAAATCGAGGAGTAGGGATTAGTCATGATGATCAAATAGAGGATTATGTGACTGTATCTCCAGGAGTTCAAATTGCAGGGAATGTCACTTTACGGGAAGGTGCTTTTATAGGAATAGGCTCTTCCATTCGTGAAAAAACGACCATAGGATCCTGGTCTGTGATTGGCGGGGGATCTTTCGTGAAAGATGATGTACAAGAGCATTCATTATATGCAGGGGTTCCTGCAGAGTTTAAAAGAAGTCTAAAAAAATGCTAAACGTTCATTAACTATTATTTAACCAAAGAGAAAGGGGGAATCATTCTGGGAAAATCCTTAGTAAGTGTTGTGATACCAGCATATAATCGTCCAGATACTTTAAAAATAGCTATCGAAAGCGTATTGCAACAAACCTATCAAAATATTGAAATCATTATTTGTGATGATAGTTCAGATAATAGGGTGCAAGAAATGCTTGTTCCTTATATAAAATCATATCCTCAGATTAAGTACCATAAAAACGAACGGAACCTATTCCTAGAAAATTGGCATAAATGCTTCGACCTTGCATCAGGTGAGTATATTAATTATTTAATGGATGATGATGTTTTTCATAAAGATAAAATTGCGAAAATGATCTATTTTTTTAATGAATTTGAGAATATTACACTCGTTACTTCTTATCGGCAGACTATTAATGAATCCGGTCATTTCATTTCCCCTATGCGTGCGACTATGAAACTATATCAAGAAACCCGAATTTTAGAAGGCAAACGGTTTGGAAATTTTGTGTTAACAAATTGTCTCAATGTTATAGGCGAACCTACGACAGTGTTATTTCGCAAAAAGGATCTAACCGAAAAATTTGGGGTATATCAAGGGAAACAGTATTCACTTATTAATGACCTAGCGGCTTGGCTATCATTGTTATCCAAGGGGAAGGCTGTATATATCCCGGAAGCACTTAGTTATTTTCGAATACATCCTAAACAAAATAATAATGTTTTGGGATTTAAGGCTTTTGGTGAATGGCTGGATATAATGATTGCTTCAAGAGAAGATGGATTTCTTGATACGAATGAATTATTCAAAACTGCTTTAAACTCTTACAGAAATCGAGTGAAGAATTATCCTCAATTTATTAAAGATGTCGAACGAATTGATGAGATATTAAAAACTTTAGATTAATATGTTAATACTGTGAAAAGCTCTCGGGACCCGAGAGCTTTTCAAATTGCTTTTATTTATTACTTATCTTCCATTTTCTTATTGCCCAGTAAGTACCGGTTTAGCCCATCTTTCCAATGAGGCATAGCATCAAAATGATTAATCCGTAATCCTAAATGGTCTAAAACGGAATGCTTCGGTCGCTTAGCAGGACGGGGAAATTCCTCCGTTGTACAAGGTATGAGATTAATAGGATTGTTTCTTAGTCTGAAAATCTCTTTTGCAAATTCATACCAAGAGCAGCTACCTGAATTAGATACATGGTAAGTGCCGAATTTATTCGTTTCCATTATTTGAACAATACTTTTAGAAAGGTCTAAAGTATAAGTTGGACAGCCAACTTGGTCATTTACCACCATCAGTTGCTCCTTTTCTTTTGATAGTTTAAGCATGGTATTGACAAAGTTGCTTCCATTATTTCCGTAAACCCAAGAGGTACGAATAATAAAATATTTTGAATGAAAATCCCGAACAAAATTCTCTCCTGCTAATTTTGACTGACCATAAATATTGATTGGGGAAACGGGTGAAAATTCATGATAGGGTACATTTGACTGTCCATCAAACACATAATCTGTACTGATATAAACCAATTTTGCCTTAATGCTTTCAGCTGCTATAGCGATATTTCGAGTGCCTATTCCATTGATAAGAAAAGCTAGGTCCATATTCGATTCCGCCTGATCTACTTGTGTATAAGCAGCACAATGAATAATGATATTTGGTTGCAATTGTGAAATGGTTTGAAGTACTTGTTCTTCATTTGTAATGTCTAGTTCCTGTTTTCCTTTACCAACAACATCATAGCCTGAATGTTTTAAGAAGAGAACCAAATCTGAACCGAGCTGTCCTTGTGCACCAGTCACTAGTATTCTAGTAATCTCAAATCCCCCCTCTAAACCCTACTATAAAATTTAAATCAGCTTTTTCCACCATTCTTCATTTGTTTGATACCAAGTAATCGTTTCTTGGATCCCTTGTTCGAATGTATAACGTGGCTTCCAACCCAATTCATTTTGAATTTTACTGGAGTCTATCGCGTATCTAAAATCATGTCCTAATCGATCATTAACAAACGTAATTAAATCTTTGGATACTCCTAATGTTTTAACAATGTGTTCTACAATTTCAAGATTGGTACGTTCATTATGTCCGCCGATATTGTATATTTCACCAGATTTACCATTATGGATAACCAAATCAATCGCTGAACAATGATCTTTTACATGCAACCAATCTCGAATGTTTTGACCATTCCCATAGACAGGTAGTGTTTTTCCTTTTAGTGCTTTAATAATCATGAGCGGTATTAATTTTTCGGGGAATTGATAAGGTCCATAATTATTGGAGCATCTAGTGATATTTACATCTAAACCAAATGTTTCATGATAGGCTCTAACTAAGAAGTCTGCACTTGCTTTACTGGCTGAATAGGGACTGTTGGGGGATAAAGGGGTGTCTTCGGTAAAGTATCCAGTTGGACCGAGTGAGCCATATACTTCATCAGTAGAAATTTGAATGAAACGGAGATGATATTTTTTTGCCACTTCCAAGAGTGTTTGTGTTCCCATAATATTCGTTTTTACGAATTCAGAGGAATTGGTAATACTCCTATCAACATGTGATTCAGCGGCAAAATTGACGATTACGTTTACTCCATAAGTCACTACTACATGTTCAAGTAACTCTTGGTTGGTAATGTCTCCTTTAATAAAGGAGTAATGATCTGAATCTTTAATTGAATGTAAGTTTTCTAAATTTCCAGCGTAAGTTAATTTATCATAATTAATAATATGTTTTTCAGGATATTTTTCTAGAAAGTACTGGATAAAGTTGCTACCGATAAACCCTGCTCCACCTGTAACGAGTAATCTCATTTTCTGTCCTCCTTTATTGAAAAATTGATCTCAGCATTTATTAATAAAGGAAGCTTACTGTCTTTTTCCGATAATATTGGATTTGAAACTGGCCAATCAATGTCAAGGTCAGGATCATTCCAAAGGATTCCTCTTTCTAGATTAGGATCATAATACTCATCTACTTTATAGAAAATGTTTGTATTGGGGACGAGGGTACAAAAACCATGAGCAAAGCCTTTTGGAACTATGACTTGGCGTTTATTGTCTTCACTTAAAATAACACTAATCCATTGACCAAAGGTGGGGGAGTTTTCTCTAATATCTACAACCACATCAAAGATTGCCCCGGTAACTACTCGAACTAACTTGGATTGCGCTTTTGGATTTAGCTGATAATGTAACCCGCGTAATACGCCAGTCTCTTTAGATAGAGACTGATTATCTTGAATAAAAGCCAGATCTATCCCGAGTTTTTTTAGTACACTTCTATTGTAGCTTTCCATAAAAAATCCCCGATTGTCACTGTAAACATTCGGTTCAAGGATATATACACCTTGAAGTTTGGTTTTTTTGATGTTCATATCCCACCTCTTTAATCGTTTAAATTTGCGACTTTCATTAAATATTTCCCATAATCATTTTTTAATAACGGCAATGCTAGATGATGTAAATTTTCTCTCGAAATATAACCTTTCTGAAAAGCAATTTCCTCTAAACAAGCAATTTTAATATTTTGTGCTTCTTCAATTGTCTTGATAAATTGAGAGGCTTTGTATAGGGATTGATGAGTACCAGTGTCCATCCAAGCGTTACCTTGCCCTAACAATTTAACTGTAAGTTCTCCTAATTCAAGGTATGCTTTATTTACATCTGTTATTTCAAGTTCACCCCTGCCAGAAGGCTTTATCTTTTTGGCTATATCAATCACTTTGTTATCATAAAAATATAAGCCTGTCACAGCATAATTTGTTTTGGGTTGTGATGGTTTTTCTTCTATGGAGGTAACAGTTCCATCCTCCGAAAAATCTATCACACCAAATCGTTCAGGATCCTCAACAAAATATCCAAATACAGTAGCTCCTTGTTTCTGATCGGCTGCTTCCAATAATAGGTCTGGGAGGTTGTTTCCATAAAAAATATTGTCACCTAAAATTAAAGCAACCTGGTCCTTTCCAATAAAATGTTCTCCAATAATAAATGCTTGTGCAATTCCATCTGGAGAAGGTTGGACCTCATAGTGGATGGAGATTCCAAATTCAGATCCATCTCCAAGCATTTTTTTATAGTGTGGAGTATCGTGAGGAGTAGAAATAATTAATATTTCTCTTATGCCAGCTATCATAAGAGTTGAGAGCGGATAATAAATCATAGGTTTATCATATATCGGCAATAAATGCTTTGATATCGACCGTGTTAAAGGATATAATCGGGTTCCGCTTCCGCCGGCTAAAATAATCCCTTTCAATCCTAGTCCTCCTTTTGCTGTATGGTTTAATAAATACAGAAAGTAATATTTTCCTAGAGTATTGTATGACTTGAAAATAGATATGGCACGGTCTCGTGAGAATATGGGTTTAGATATCTACAAATTCTGTTTGAAAATAAAAAAAGTGCTCCAATTAATACGGAGCACCCTCATATATTTTTACTTTTTAATAAGCTTATTTAGGAATCGAGAACGATGAGTACTTTTTCCTCGTCTAGTTTCTGGTATGGATAAAAGAAGTCTATTCTTTGCTCTTGTTATCGCTACATACAACAATCTTCTTTCTTCTTCTAATGCATCCGCATTACCATTACGTAATTCATCTAAGGAAAAATCATGTGGAATACTTCCATCCACCACTCCGAGAACAAATACCGTTTCATATTCCAAACCCTTTGCGCGATGTATCGTGCTTAAAGTAATAGCATTGTCAAAACTTTTACTCAACTTTTTCATTTCTTTATTTTGAGCTGAAATATGCTCAGCATGAAGTAAGAACTCTTGTATATGGTCAAATCCTTTTGCAGCGACCTTTAAATCCTTTAAGTCATCCGAACCTTTTTCTAATTTATTACCTTCACTTCCACGTTTTTTTAGGTAATCTTCCAACCCTATGTCTTTAGAAATTCTTTCGATTGCTGTACTTGGAGAAAGATGTTTCAGTGAACGGATGATGCTTGGAAGTGCTTGGAGTTTCTTAGCTTGAAAAGCATAACTTGTTTTTAAAGACGCAAGGGCTTCCACAAAACTACAATCCTTTAAAATGCTGGATGCCTTAATATCGCGCAACAAACCTTGTTTTAAAAATAAACTTGGAAGAATGGTATTAATCGCATCAGCATCATCTTCATTCATACTTAATTTTAAATAAGCTAAAACACTTTTAGGAATAAAGCGGTCATAAAAGGATTCAGCATCTTGTGTGATACGAAAAGGAAGATTTGAACTGACAAGTCTTTCAAAAATAGCTCGGGAGGCGGCATTGGTTCTAAAAAGAATAGCAAAGTCAGATGGCCTTGCTCCTTTTTTAATTCTTTCCTGTATTTCAGTAACAACCATCGTTGCTTCTTCTTCCTCGTCATAAGGGAAAAACAGTACAGGTGGCTTATTTGTAGAAAATTGGGCCCTCATTATTTTGACACGTCTCTTTTTATTTTGAGCAATGACTTCATTTGCAGAAGCGACTATTTCATGCGAGGAACGATAATTTTCCTCCAGTTTTATTACATTTGCATTTGGGAAGTCATTTTCAAAATGAATAAGATACTCTGGATCACTTCCGCGAAAAGCATAAATACTCTGGTCATCATCGCCAACGGCCATAACATTTTTATGAATTTCCGATAATTGTTTAATAAGCTCGTATTGAACTTTATTAATATCCTGAAACTCGTCGATTAAAAAATAATGAAAACGCTGCTGATATTTTTTTAGTATAATCGGATTTTCGTTGAAAAACTGAAAACATCCAATTAACATATCATCGAAATCAAAAAATCCATTATTTTGTTTATATAGCTCATACTTTTGATACAAAAATGCTACCTGTTCGTCCCATTTTGATTCCGCTTTTACTTCAGAAGGAAAGATAAGGGAATTTTTCCAAAATCCAATTTGTTGTAGGGCTAAATCAAAAGCAAATTCCTTTTCGTTTAACTCTAGTTCTTTTGCAGCTTCTCTAATAATTTTTTCTTTTTGCCAATCTTTGTTAAGAATTTTTTCAGGTTTCCATTTCTCTGCTTGATGGTGCATTAATATTCTGTAAAAGATACTATGAAACGTACCAGTAATCAATCTATTAATCTGATTAACTTGTATTCTTGGATAAGTGAGAAGTCGTTGCTTCATTTCATTTGCAGCCTTTGAAGTAAAGGTTACTAACATCATGCTGCTAGGATCTACATTTTGTTGATTAATCATAAAAGCTGTTTTTGTTGTTAAGACTCTTGTTTTCCCACTACCCGCACCGGAAAGTACAAGTAACGGTCTGTTGGTATCAAGTACTGCCTGTATTTGATTGTTGTCCAGAGGAACACCTGATTGGAGAAGTGTTTGGATATAATCATTTGAATGATGTTGAATAGCAGGAGCTTCGTGTGCTGAAACGATTACTTTTACAGGTAAAAGCTTTGCTTTTCGAAAGGTTTTAGCCGTTGTTTTTCCTTCTAAGATATTTCTGCCTTTCGGAATGCGAAACCCATTTTGTTCAATAAAGGTATCATCGTTATTCTCAACAGGAACTTCCATTTCACAAGTCTTCAATGGTGAACGACTATGGTAAAAATAGGGGGGATTTTTCATCCCTAAATATAATTGGACGGGTTCCTTACAGACAGGACATAGTAATTTATCTTTTTTAGCCGATAGATATAGCTGATGAAAGAGTTCTCGAGGATAGCTTTCTAGCTGTATCATTTCATTATTGTAATAAGCAGTTTGCATAGTAGATCCCCTTCGTAAACATTCATACAGACTATCATATCAGAATTGAGTGGAGACCTGAAGAGGAAAAGGTTTCAATAAAAAATAAAGGGGAATAGGGAGAAGTGGGAGAAATTATATACTATAAACGAAAAGAGGGTGGATAAAATGGGTTATATTTTACCTTATACTTCTTTACGAGATCTTCAGTACTTGTCGCGAGAAAGTAAATCACAACATCGTTTAATAAAACCAGAGGCCATTTCTCCTTTAAAACCAATTTCTCCAGAAACGAACTTCAACCATGGATACAATCAGCAAAGAACTAGAAACAAAAATCTGGAAGCTGAGGAAATAATGAAGGAACTTACTGGTAAAGGTCAATATTTTAATGAACGAATCTAATAAAAAAAGGGAGAAGCTTAGTACGTTTGTACATGCAAAGCTTCTCCTTCTTTCCATTCTGCATACAATACTTCGTTAAGTTTTGAAATACCATATGGCTTCATCTCTTGTAAAAGTTTGTGTTCATCCCATTGAACTAGTTGGAGATTATCACGAACAAGCTCTCCATCTAAAACTAAAGAGATAGGCAGATGAACGGGTTTTAATGGTAGATTTAAGTCTTGATTTGTAGGATTTTCAAATGAAGGCTTTCGGAGAACACTAATCGTTCCATCTGTTTCTAATATGGCAAATTCACATTCTCTTATCGAAAAAATATCTTTCGACCGCAATAAGTGTTGAAGTTGATTAATATCCAATTTATTTATCTTTAATTGTTTATAATCAATTTTACCTTTTCGAATGACGATCGATGGCTCACCTTCAAGGGTTTTCCTAACTCTTTTAAATTTTTGAGTAATAATTTCAGTCGTATAAATTAAAGTTCCCCAAATCATCACGGCAAAGAGTATCTTTTTTATCCCAATCTCCTCATCAAAAAGGGCGTTTCCGACCAATTCACCAAGAACGACAGCAGAGATAAAATCAAAAGTGGTAATTTGCGTAATCTGTGTTTTCCCTAGTATCTTTGCCAATATAAAAAGCGCAACATAACCAACCACTAACTCTGAAAAGATATGGACAAACTCCATCAATGTTTCACCCCTTAATAGGTAGTGTTTACTGATATGGTGAAAGTATGAAAAAAACTCTTGTCAATTTAGACAAGAGTTTTTTTCATGGTTTTATGCGGAATACCAGCATCCATAAATTCTTCGGAGATAACAAGATACCCTAATTTCTCATAAAAGGGAATCGCATAGGTTTGAGCATTCAGTTTTAAGGTAGGAATGTGTAGATTCTTAGCATACTCTTCTATACCAAGCATAATCACTTTTCCTGCTCCTGTTCCTCTAGCTTCTTTTAATACACATATCCGTTCTACTTTTCCTAATTCATCTAAAATACGGAAGCGACCAGCACCAATGGGTTTTTCTTGATCATTGTACAAAACAAAATGGGTGGAAGCATCTTCGAATTGGTCAATTTCTTCCTCCAAGGGGACTTTTTGCTCTTCAACAAAAACGGTTTTTCGAATGTTAAAGGCATCTTGAAGTTCTTCATCGCTGTTTACTACTTTTAACTTCATTTAGTCATTATTCCTTTCCAAAACGAAATGTTTCATATACGGTCCATGAACCATTTTCAAGCTGATATAGTAGATGGAATCGGTCTACCTCTTCAGTATGGTTCACATCCATCATTCTAAGTGAACCATACACATCTGAATGTTCATCATTCGATAGTTTTTGGCCAATCGTAATATGTGGGACAAAAGCATACTCACTCTTCTCACCGGATAATCGATTATTTAGATCAGCATGAAGTCCTTCAAGTTCAGGAGTTGGTTCCACTTTTAAATAAATAACATTATTAACTGGATGAAACGAACTAAACTTATAGGTTTTTAATGGAAAAGGTTTGTGATTTTGTGCAATTTCCTTCAATTGGTTGGCTATGTTTCTAACTTCTTCATCTGTGGCTGTAAAAGTATACTTTAATGTCAAATGTGGAGGAATTAACGAGTAATGTGGATCGTATCGCTTTCGATAAGAATTGGCTAAATCTTGTAGCTTTTTGGATGGAAAAATAACAACACCATAATTCATGTTTAATACCCCCAATAAAAGTTTTTTTCATTAAGATAGCATTAATATGTCTAAATATTATAACAAATATTTTTGGATAAAAGTAACAATACAAAAAAATGACCTGAAATTGTCTAAATTATTTTTAATATGAAATTTGTAAAGGGTAAAATGCTCTATTTAAGCATCAAAGATAAAGCCCTTTTTAAATCGGGTTGCCAGTAGGTCCAGGTATGATCTCCATTAAACTCTTCATAGAAATAAGGATAATTCTTTGCTTTAAATATGGAAGATAGTTTTCGGTTTGCTTCCAAAAAGTTTTCTTCCTCTCTATTTTTTGTTTCCACAGAGGTTTCATCCAAACCAACAACATGATAGACATCGATTAAATGGGTATCCTTGAAGTGGTTAGCTTTAGACAGTACCATCTCATTGACATATGGAGATTGAAGAATCACTTTTCCAAATGTGTTTGGATATTCTAAAGCTGCTAGTAATGAAACGGTTGCAGCAAGAGAATCACCTATAAGGGTGCGCCCCATACCCATTTGATAGGTAGGAAACTCTTTATCAAGGAAAGGGACAAGTTCATGTGCTAAAAAACGAATATAGTCTTTGTTTCTTTGTCCTATTGGATGATATTTTTCCCGTCTATCTTTAACATTCTGATAGGGTATTCCAACTATAATGGTATTGGCCATTTCTTTGTTATGTATTAATTCATCTGCAATTCTTGCTATTCTTCCCAGTTGAAAGTAATCCTGTCCGTCCTGAGCGATTAATAAATTGTATTTATAAAGAGGAGAATAGGATGCTGGAAAATAAATGAGCAACGGTACTTCTTCCTTCAAGGAATGGCTATAGAGTATATAATCTTTGGTTAATCCTTTATTCATAAAATCCTTCCTTTAATAAAAATTTCCCTACTTTTGAAAGAAAGCGATATCAAAATTGTACCATATCCTATTTAGAATTGTTTCATTCATGCATTTTCATACCTTTAATTGATTATTCTAATAATGCATAAAATCGGACTTGTTTGCATTGTATTAATAGTGGAAATAAATTTTAAATTTAAAAAAGGGGGATGCGAATTGAAAAATAAACGTTTTCTATTAGCAACCATTTTTATTTTGGTTCTTTCCTTATTTTTAGCAGCATGTGGAAGTAAGACAGAGCAAGGATCAGGAGATTCTGATAAAGGTAAAGAAGGAAAAGCTGAAAAGCCAAAGTTTATTAGTATTGTTACAGGTGGTACTGGTGGTACATATTATCCACTAGGTGGGTCAATGGCTAATATTATTTCTGATGCAACAGGTATTCAGGCAAATGCAGAGGTATCAGGTGCCTCAGCTGAAAATATGACGACATTAAAAGATGGAAATGCGGAAATTGCCTTTACGCAAACAGATATTGCTTCTTATGCAAAAGAAGGAAAATTAATGTTTAAAGATAATAAAGTTGATAATGTGAAGGCAATTGGTACGTTATATCCTGAAACCGTACAAATTGTTACAACTGCAAAGTCTGGGATAAAAACAGTAGATGATTTGAAGGGGAAAAAGGTGTCTGTTGGAGCACCAGGTTCAGGAACTTATGCGAATGCAGAGCAAATTCTTGAAGTACATGGAATAAAAATGGATGATATCGATGCAAAGCATCTTTCATTTGATGAATCTACAGCAGGAATTCAAGATGGCACCATTGATGCTGCTTTTGTTACAGCTGGAACACCAACTGGAGCAGTTGAAGGGTTAGCTGCAACAGAGGATGTGGTGATCGTTCCGATTGAGGCTGGGAAAGCGGATGAATTAATTTCAAAATATCCATATTACGCAAAAGATGAAGTTCCTTCTGGTGTATATGGACTAACAGATGCTGTACCAACAGTGGCTGTATTAGCCATGTTAGTGGTTCGAGACGACTTATCCGATGATGTGGTGTATGACATTACAAAGGCCATTTTTGAAAATACAAATAAAATCACTCACGCTAAAGGAAAGCTTATTAAAGCGGAAAAGGCTTTAAATGGAGTGGGAATTGATGTTCATCCTGGTGCACAAAGATACTATGATGAAAAGGGTATAAAAGCCGAATAGGTTTACAAAATGGACCGGTCTAAAAACCAATTTTGGTTTAAGACCGGTCACATTCGCTTATAGAGATGATGTTGGAGGTAATAATGAAAGACGTTTTACGTTTTAGAAGAACAATTTTACTCATCCTCCTTATTGCTTTAATCATATCAAGTTTATTATTCCTTCCATTTAAACAAGCTCTTGTATTCGAATATCAAAATACAGGAAAAATTCTCGCTTATCTTCCTTTAAAAAAACAAGATACTTTTCAGATAAAATATACCCATTCGATTCATTTAACGAATGTAATAGAAAGCTATTCTATTACTAAAGAGAATGAAATAAAACAATATGAGCTGATGTATGAGGATTTTGCGATTGGTATGCCAGCAAATGCAGCTGAAGGGGAAGTTTTTGAGGAAAAGGATGGGAAGTACTACATAAAAAATATGAAGCGAATATTTCCTTCATTTGATTTAAGAGTCGGTAAAGTGAGAGCGAATCATACGATTATTTATCATAAGAAGGAATTTCCATTATCAAAGACTATCGAACCCGGAACATGGATTCGAATACATGTAAAAAAGGTAAATCTTTTAGAAATCATGAGAGGAGTGAATATTCTTGAGTCTTAATGTGGGAAGTTTATCTGAAGAACAACAACAAGCGGTATTAGAGAAATTTGATCCTGAAGCTAGGACTAGAAAATTAAATGGACTTTTTGGTTGGATTGTATTTTTTGGGCTATTATCTTTTTCTTTGTTCCAATTGTATACTGCTATCTTTGGACAATTGACAGCACAATTACAACGGTCCATACATTTAGGCTTTGCTCTAGCATTAATATTTTTACTTTTTCCAGCAAGAAAAAAAAATCTTCAAAAAAACAAGGTGGCTTGGTATGATGTCATTTTAGCCATCATTGCGATAGCAGTAGGTGCCTATTGGCCGTTAATGATTGATGAGATTGTTATGAGGGTAGGGCGTTTGACAGATTTAGATTTTTACATTGGTTTAGCAGCTATTTTGTTAGTTTTAGAGGCAACTCGCCGTGCTGTAGGATTGCCAATCATGATTATCTCAGGTCTATTTTTGTGTTATGCCCTATTTGGCCCTTACATGCCAGGTTTTCTAGCTCATCGAGGTTTAGATCTAACACGATTAGTCCAAACGATGTTTTATACAACTGAAGGGATATTAGGAACACCATTAGGGGTATCTTCTACCTTTATTTTTTTATTTTTGCTTTTCGGTGCTTTTTTAGTAAAGACAGGGGTTGGACAATATTTTAATGATTTGGCAGTATCCATTGCCGGCAGAAGTATAGGAGGACCAGCCAAGGTTGCGATTTTTTCAAGTGCCTTACAAGGTACAATTAGTGGAAGCTCCGTAGCTAACGTAGTTACGTCCGGTTCCTTTACGATTCCAATGATGAAAAAACTGGGGTATAAGAAGGAATTTGCAGGGGCTGTTGAGGCAGCAGCTTCTACAGGCGGACAATTAATGCCACCAATTATGGGAGCGGCAGCCTTTTTAATGGTTGAATTTATCGGGGGTATAAGCTATTGGGATATTGCCAAGGCTGCTGCGATACCAGCATTACTATACTTTACGGGAATTTGGATTATGACCGATTTTGAAGCAAAACGTCTTGGTTTAAGAGGATTAACAAAAGAGGAAATGCCAAATCGAAAAGAAGTATTAAAAAAGATTTATTTATTGGTACCAATTTTAACAGTAATCGTTTTAATGATGACAGGGATGAGTGTCATGCGAGCTGCGCTTTGGTCCATTGTCATTACAATTGTAGTGAGTGCGATAAAAAAAGAAACTCGAATTGGATTCAAAGATGCAATTGATGCATTAGTTGACGGTGCACGCACAGCATTAGGAGTAGCTGCAGCAACCGCAGCAGCAGGAATAATAGTAGGGGTAGTGACAAAAACAGGTTTAGGATTGAAATTAGCAAACGGATTACTTGATTTAGCAGGCGGACATTTGCTACTTACGTTAGTATTTACGATGTTTGCAGCGTTAGTTCTTGGCATGGGGTCTCCAACAACGGCTAACTATGTTATTACTTCAACCATTGCTGCTCCAGCCATCATTTTATTAGGAGTACCAGATTTATCTGCTCATTTGTTCGTGTTTTACTTTGGCATCATTGCAGACATAACCCCTCCAGTAGCATTAGCCGCATTTGCAGCAGCTGGTGTATCTGGTGGTGAACCTATAAAAACAGGTGTGAATTCTGCAAAATTAGCCATTGCCGCCTTTATTATTCCATACATGTTTGTTCTATCACCTGAATTACTCATGATTGATACTAGCTGGACATACTTAATTTGGGTAGTATTCTCAGCTTTAGCAGGCATGACTGCTATTGGTGCCGGTATTATCGGTTATTGGTTTAGAAAGCTTTATTGGTACGAGCGAATCATAGGGTTAGTTGGCGGATTACTATTAATCTATCCAGAAGGTGTTTCAGATATGGTTGGTCTTGGATTGTTTGCACTATTAATAGCTTTACAATTCATGATGAAGAGACAAGACGGGGGAAATAAAGCACTATCGAATGTCTAAAAAAATAGGTTTGGCTGCCACTTGGTCTAGCCAAACCTATTTTTTAAAAACCTGATTTAGTTAATTATGACTTGACATTCGTGGACAAATCCCTAATAATTATTAGTATATTTTAAAAAATGACTTGTTAGCTCAGTGGGAGAGCACTTCCTTGACAGGGAAGGGGTCGGGGGTTCAAGTCCCTCACAGGTCATCAAGTTGAAAGTCTCATTTCTCGAAACAAGGGAATTGAGGCTTTTTTTATTTTCTTTATTCAGGTTTAAGTTGAGCTACATAAATATCACATTTTATTTTTGACTTTACGAAGCAGACGTAAACTATCGTAATCACAAACTAGGACATATTCTCTACTTTCACATAGTTCATCCACCGCTTTTTTGACATCTGCATAAACTGTGTAATCATGAAAGGCTATAAATCCGCCTGGGACAACTCTTGGGGCAAATAGATCTATATCTCTTTTCACCCCTGAATAATTATGGTCTCCATCTACAAAAAGGGCAGCTATGCTTTCAGGACAATCGTGTATGGCCTCATGGCTGAATTTTTTTATTGGTGATACATAATTTGAGAGACGAAAACCTAGAATATTTTTTTGAAATTCATGAAAATAATTGGAATAATATCCGTTTGAAATAAAAGGATCAATGGCAAAAATGGTTCGCTTTTTTTCGCTTAGCCACTTGCTTCCAAGGCCTAATGCAACAGTACTTTTTCCTTTAAAGGAACCAATCTCCACAATTTCCCCTTCTAAATGATCAACAAAAGAGGGCAAATGTAAAAGTGCTGTTTGTTCCGCAACTGATAACCACCCACTTACCGAATCAACGAATTGATACAATTTGCTGATTTGAAACTGATTATCAGTCATTTTCGCTCACCTCTAGGCAAAAACCATTATTCTCCAATGCTTTTTTTACTGATTCAAGATATTGAGATTCATATTTTTGATCTGGTTCTAAATAGGTTCCTTCGCCCCATTCATTCCAAGCATTTATAAACAAAAGGTCACTATTCATTTCTATAGATTTCTTTATTTGTTGTGTTAGATAATTTGAAAACTTTTCGGGGGACGCGCCGGTGAAAATGAGGGGGTTATTTCCTCCAACGCGAGCGGAGTTATCCCAATCGATAAAAGCTCCTAAATAAGTCTTAACACTAGCCGTATCAGATTTTCTTTCTAGTATACTAGACCAGTATTTATCGTAATCCATTACAGTAAATTTTTGCTTATAACCATCAATGGCTCTTTGAGAACGGATACCATTTGTTAAATGCATTGTATATCCTGGTTCAAACTCAATACGAGCATCGAATCCTTTAATAATAGGGTTGTTAAATCTATTTAATGTTTGGACTACATAAATTCCATCAAGTCCATTTTCAACAGCTAATTCTTGCCAGTACTCCAGCATTTCCTCACATTGTGGAATATCGCTTGGACGATAAATTAGAAATAATGGTTTGTTTTCTACTCTAATATATCTTTTATCCTTAAATACTGTTAATAGAAAATGGAAGTGTTCTTTCCAATCTACTTTTTCTCCGTAGTTTTGATCTGCCAATACCTCATGGTTTGAACCGGTCCATGTTCTCGTCCATGGGTCATTTGCCCACGAAAGACAGAAAGGGAAATCAGGCTCCCCCTTTTCTAATATTGCATCTAATGGTTTATGAAGAAACCTTTTCCCTTTAAACCAATAATGATAATAACAAAATCCATAGATACCATATTTTTTTGCAATTTGGGCTTGCCATTCTCTTGCTGATTCGTCTGTTAAATCATAGTAATAGTCTTGGTACGGCTCTCTTGGCTGATAATGTCCAGGAAATAAAGGCTTTGCTTTTCTTGTATTCGTCCATTCAGTAAAACCTTTCCCCCACCAACGATTGTTTTCGTCAGTCTCGTGAAACTGAGGCAAATAAAAAGCTATAAGTTTCAAAATCATCTCTCCTTTTAAAACTTTAGAAAGTTTGCTGAAAATAATAAGTAGTCTCTATTAAATATTTTAGAGGCTGTCATTGTAAATCTATCCATGTTATCTCTTGTACGTAATATCTCAAATATATATATGAAGAAAGAGACATGAAGGTGTTGAGGATAATGAAAATGTACTTAATTAAGAGCAATAAGGATTTATCGAAAGACATTTCCAAGTAATTACATAAAATGAAGCTAATTATCAAACCATAATACCTGTAAAAGGAGGTATTAGTTTGAGCAATACGAGTTGCAGCTCTACTAGTAATGCAAGTAAAGGAAAGGGAGCCGAAAAAGGGGAATTAAGCTGGTGGCAGCTATCCTTAATAGGTGTTGGTTGCACAATCGGGACGGGGTACTTTCTTGGCTCTACGATAGGAATCGAAATGACGGGACCTTCGATTGTCATCTCCTTTATGCTAGCGGCTATTGGTACATATATCGTTTATAGTTTATTAGCTAAAATGACAGCTCAGGATCCACAGGATGGATCTTTCTGTTATTATGCAAATAAGGCATACGGGAAGTGGGCAGGATTTAGCTGCGGATGGAATTATTGGTCCTCCAATATATTGATAATGGGCAGCCAGTTAACGGCTCTTTCTATTCTTTCAAGATTTTGGTTTCCTAATGTACCTCTTTGGGTCTTTGCCGCTGGTTATGCTGTACTCTCCATTATTGTTGTATTAACGGGAACGAGTGGATTCGATAAGGTTGAAAATCTATTAGCAATCATAAAGACCTCTGCCATTGTGATGTTTATTATCATTGCAGCCGCTGCCTTAATTGGTTGGATTGATGGAGATGTAAAGCATCCAGGAATACCGAAATCATCTCATGATTTTTTTCCAGAAGGCCTGAAAGGCTTTTGGTCTTCTCTTATCTATGCCTACTATGCTTATGGTGGGATTGAAGTAATTGGTCTCATGGCCACAAGATTAAAAAAGAAAGAAGATGCACCTAAAGCTGGAATCATCATGCTAATTGTATTAGCGATTATTTATATTGTTTCACTTGGACTAGCTGTTACCATGGTAGCCCATGGAGCTTTTAATGAAAAAGAGAGTCCCTTTGTTACCGCACTTGATAAATATCATATTTCGTTCTTTCCTCATGTTTTTAATGGGGCGATTATTATAGCGGGATTTTCAACTATGACAGCATCATTGTTTGGTGTTACACAGCTTTTAGTTACATTGGCGGATGATGGAGATGCCCCAGAGGTTTTTTCAAAAAAACTAAAAAAATGGAAGGACCTACCTTTACCATCTTTAGGACTTGCCACAGTTGGCTTATTGGCATCTATCATTACGGCCTTACTTTTACCAGGAAAAATATATGAATATATCACCACAGCAGCAGGAATATTGATTTTATTTAATTGGTCATTTATTATCATCTCAGCATTACGTATACTTGATAATAAATTTTTCGGCAAAACATTAGCTTTTATTGGCTTATTGCTCATTTTTGCTGCGGTGACAGGAACCTTAATGGAAAAAACGATTCGTCCAGGATTTTTTGTGAGCTTATTATTTGTCGCTATTATCGGGCTGGTAGCTTTAATCATGAATAAAAAAGTCTGGAAAAAGCAAAATTTTAAATCCTATTTAGATTAATTATGTTAATATAGGTAAAGAAGAAAGCACCAGAATGACTTCTGGTGTTTTTCATCTTTTTTGAAGATTTTCACTATCTTTGTGATGTAAATCATTATTAAAAATTTTTATTTATGTTTAAATAGAAAAAAGAATTAAATGGGGAGGATCTTGATGAGTAAAGAAGTACTACCGTCTTTACAAGAGGTTGGAAAAACAACTCTATCTAATAAAGCAGTCAACACTACACTACTTTCTGATATAAAAGAACTTTTTAAAGCGATTGTATTAATATCTAATGTTATTCCTGTTTTTAGTGGTTTTTGGTTAGCTCTGTATTTTAGCAATATTTCTATTACGGACCATTGGCAAGATTTATTTATAACTCTAGCAGGAAGTACTTTAGTAATGGCTGGAGCGCTACTTCTAAATAATTGGTACGATGTAGATATTGACACTGTAATGAAAAGAACACAAAAACGTCCTACGGTAACTGGTAACATTTCATTAAAGGTAGTCCTAACAATGGGAATATCCCTTAGCATACTTGGTTTAATTCTTTTACTGTTTACCACAATTGAGGCTACTTTTTATGCATTTGTCGGCTGGTTTACCTATGTTATTTTATATACAATGTGGTCTAAACGCAGATATACGCTTAATACTGTGATTGGAAGTATCTCAGGTGCAGTTACACCTTTAATTGGCTGGGCAGCAGTAGAACCAAAGCTTAATATTGTGCCAATCATCTTGTTTCTCATCTTATTTATTTGGCAAATGCCTCATACATTTGCAATAGCAATAAAAAAATATGATGAATATAAAGCTGCTAAGGTTGCTATGCTTCCTGTTGTATATGGATTTGAATTTACTAAACGTCAAGTTCTTATTTATAGTTTAGCTTTAATGCCATTACCATTTTTCTTATCATCGCTTGGAATAACGTTTCTAGTTATTGCGACAGCGTTAAACATTGGATGGATTGTATTAAGTATTAAAGGATTTTTCGCTAAAAATGATTACAATTGGGCTCATTTGATTTTCCTTTATTCAGTTAACTATATAACCATCATGTTTTTATTAATGGTTATTGTCACATTGCCATTTTTTAATTAGATATTTTCTTTAAAAATAAAAGATGCACAAGTAGTTTCATTCAAACTACTTGTGCATCTTTTTTATTTATGGCAACATTCACAAATTTGTCATTTTTAATTTTGTCTATTTTCGTGTAAAGCTATTTTTTGCAAAACATGTTAATAAGCTTATCAATAGTGATAATAACGCTATTTAAAGACAGCATACATTTATTATTTGGACCATTTATCTTTAAAACTCTACAAACAGTAATTTAAATCAACCATTTTATGTGATGCACTTCACATCATTGATAATTATTCGCAACTATTATGTAAGTATGAAATATCAAAGGGGGTTAAATTTCAATGGGAGCTTCAAAAGTAAATAAAGAGCAAGAGTCAAAAGTTGGAACATGGATCTCTGTAGGAGTAGTTGGAGCAGTCATACTTGTTACGTATTTTGTACTATTCGGGCTATTTATGGCTAGATATTAAGGGGGAAGAGAAATGAAGATGCATTTGGATGAAAAAATATGGCTTACCTTGAGCTTTGGTATGATCATGATTTTCATGTTAATTACTGGCTACCAAGGATTCGCCTTAGAAATGGGACCGCCAACAAATCAAGAAACGATAGATCCACAGAAAGTGGACCAAACCGCACCTTTTGATCAACCTGGAATCAAACAGGTTGGAGAAAACGAATATGAAGTGGTTATGACTTTACAAATTTTTAGCTTTAACCCTGGTAATATAGAAGTTCCTGCTGGATCAACCGTTCATTTTATTATGACTTCGAAGGATGTTGTTCACGGATTTGAAGTTGCGGGAACAAATCTGAATGCGATGGTAATGCCAGGACATATCACAAGAGCAACTCAAAAGTTTGATAAAGCTGGTAACTATTTAGTGCTATGTAATGAATATTGTGGTGCTGGACACCAAATGATGAGTACAACCATTACGGTTAAATAAAGGAGGGAAGTACAGTGGAATCAATTTTACATCAGAATGGTAAAACAAAATCCGTATTTAAAGAAAAAACAAATAAAGTATTGGGTGTAAATCCTCTAGATGCAAAAATAACGAAATTATATTTATCTGTTGCCTTTTTAGCATTACTACTTGGTGGATTATTAGGTTTATTACAAGGTTTAAATCGTGCTGGACTTCTGGAATTACCATCTTGGCTTAATTATTATCAGGTACTTACAGCACACGGTATCCTCTTAGTTGTTGTATTATCTGCATTCTTTACAATCGGTTACTTCTATGCTGGACTTTCCCATACACTGGGTGGTCTTCTTCCGAAAGTAAGAAAGATGGCGTGGATCGGCTTTTGGATGAAGATTTTCGGCTTTGTCTTAGCCGTAATTCCAATTTTAATGAATGAAGCTTCTGTTATGTATACTTTCTACCCGCCAATGGCAGCTCATCCTATGTTTTATTTCGGTCTTGTATTTATTGTATTAGGTGTTTGGATGCTGTCAATTGGGGCTTTTATCCAAGTGGCAAATTGGAGAAAGAATAATCGTGGGAAACATCTTCCTATTTTATCATTTTTTGCAACGGGTGTATTTATCTTATTAGTAGGTGCAACTGCTTTCGTTGCAGTTGAAGTGCTTTTCATGATTATTCCTTGGGTACTTGGATGGACCGATGGTATTAATGTTATGGTTGCTCGTACTCTATTCTGGGCTTTCGGACATACGGCAGTTAACATCTGGTATTTAACAGCTGTATCTGTATGGTATTGCATTATCCCGAAAATTATCGGTGGACACCGTTGGAATGATTTCTTAACACGTATGGTAGTTATTCCCTTAGTTATTATGAACATCACAGGTGGATTCCACCATCAGATTGTTGACCCTGCTATTTCACCTGAGATTAAGTTTATGCACGTCTTTATGAGTTTAGCAATCGGATTCCCTTCATTAATGACAGCATATGCTATGTTTAGAGTATTTGAAAAAACAGGAAGAGCAAAAGGCGGTAAAGGAGCACTTGGTTGGTTTAAGAAATTACCATGGGGGGATGTTCGATTCCTAGCTCCATTTATTGCAATGGCTGCCTTTATTCCAGCTGGTGCAGGTGGTATTGCTCAAACCACAAATCAATTAGATGGTGTCGTTCATAATACAATGTGGATTGTAGGACATTTTCACTTAACTTTAGGGATGTCAGTAGTTATGACATTCTTCGGAGTAAGCTATTGGTTAGTTCCACATATTTCAAATCGTATATTAACACCACAAATGAATAAAGTAGGGGTTGTTCAAACAATCACTTGGACAATTGGTATGATTATTATGTCTGGCGCTCAGCATACGGTTGGATTATTTGGAGCTCCACGCAGAACATCTTATTCAACCTATGGGGATCATGCAACAGCATTAGGCTGGGAGCCATATATGACGCTTTTAGGTATCGGAGCAACATTATTATTAATTGCAGTTATCATACAAGTTTACGCAGTATTTAATATGATGTTTTTTGCACCAAAGGGAGAAACAGAGTTCCCAATTGCTGAAGAAGAGGAAAATGCACCAAAAACTCCATATTGGACTGAGCGTTGGGGATTATGGGTTGTTCTTACGATTATTGTAATTGCAATGGCATATGTCGTACCGTTAACAGACATGATTGTTAATGCACCTCCAGGTTCACCTCCATTTAAAACTTGGTAATTCAGAAAAAAGAAGAGATAGCTCTAGGATGGGGCTATCTCTTTCTACTCTATTTTGTTTTAAAAACATTGTGGGAAGTGATCGTTAATGATCAAAAATCGAAGTAATACCATCGCATTATTAATCGTTTTCCTATTCGGTTTCATTTTATTTTATATAGGAACAGATGGATTCACTGCTTATACAGCTGAAAAGGCTAGAGTAAATAGACTAATAGATGTCCAGCCTAAGTTTCCAAAAGTTACGTTAGAGGATAGCAATGGACAAAAATATACTATTTCTGAGTTTAAGGATAAATTTGTATTAATTACATTTATGTATACATCGTGTGGAACGGTGTGTCCTCAATTAGAAAAAAACATGGGCCAGGTATACCATACTCTACCCAGTAAATATATAGGAAAAGACATTGTATTTCTTAGTATTAGCTTTGATCCAACTAGGGATGATCCAGCTCGACTTGATGTGTATAAAGATATGTTTAACAGTGATGGAAAAACGTGGAGAATGGCTAGAATCCCAAACCAAGCTGAACTAGATTCATTGTTAAATAAGTTTGGGGTAACCGTTATTCCAGATGGAAATGGAAACTTTGTTCATAATTCTGCATTTTACTTAGTCGATAAAAAAGGGACTTTAGTGGATGTCATGGATTATATGAAGCCAGCAGAAGCAAAGGATAAAATATTAGATATTCTTAAAGAAGAGGGGGAGTAGACTATGAATAAATCTTTTTATGGGCTACTGTTATTAATATTTTTAGTTATTCCTCCTGTAGCAAATTTTATGGAATCGGTGATGGCTATTCATATGCATATGCAAATGCCTATGTTGGTCATTGCGGGATTACTGATGGCTGATTTTTTTCAAAAACGCTTTCCGGGATTTTTTGAAAAATGGAATTCAAATGGATTACCTGGTATTATTTTATTTTCTATCATAATGGTTTATTGGATGTTGCCTCGATCCATGGATGAAGCACTGACAGTCACTACAGTAGAAATTTTCAAATTTATTAGTATCCCATTTTTAGCAGGTGTACCATTACGGGATAGTTGGAAAAAGCTTGGTTCAATTACAAAAAACACCGTTATTATTTTCTTCACTGTTTCATTTTTTCTTTTGGGTTGGCTTTATATAAAATCCCCTGTTCAGTTATGTAATAACTATCTACTAATTGACCAATTAACACTTGGCTGGGCATTTTTATTAACCGCTATTGGTATGGTAGTATATCTGTTATATATTTCTTTTGTTGACCCGACAGAATATGAAGGAGAAATAACCGAATAACCAAAGAAAACCACCAATTTTGGTGGTTTTTATGTTTATGGTCAAAAGAGAGCTTTAATTCCTTGGTATCCAAAATATAAACCAAAAACAATGAGTGAAGCCCCAGAGATAACAGAAATAGCCATAAGGCTTTTATAGTTTAAATACTTTCTAAATCCAGTTGTTAAAAATGCCATGAAGATATCCCAAATCGTTAAACCTAGAAATATCATACAGCTATAGATTATTAATAAGCCATTTCCATAGGATGAGGCTGTTTTAGCTAAAACGGAGCCGTATATCCCTAACCAAAATAAAATAGATAATGGACTAGTAATAGACATGATAAAACCAGTCATAAAGCATTTAAACAAGGATTCTTTTTCCCGGCTGTAATTTAAGGAAATAACATTAGATTTTAGAATACTCTCAACACCTGAATAAAGGAGGACAAATGAGCCGAAAATCCAAAGAAATATTTGCACTATAGGTATGTCCAAAAAACGAACAACCCCTAAAAATACTAGCAACATGAAAATAGCATCTGCAATCATGGAGCCAGCCCCTACAATCCACGCATGCCAGAAACCATTTTTAATCCCTTTATCAATTCGCGAAGAATTTACCGGTCCAATGGGAGCGGCTAGTGTTAACCCAAGGATTATATAACTCAAAAGCACATTAACATTCAAATTACCACTCCATCCTAAAATAGAAACTTGTACATTTTATGAACGAGCTTAAACAAATAAAACCCATTCATTTAAAAAAAGTCGAACAGTTTTGTGATTCAAAATTTGAGTTAAATTTTCAAATTATTTAGAATATAAATTAAAGGATAAAAAGGGGGCGAAAATATGAAAATATTAATTATTGGTGGTACAAGATTTTTAGGAAGATTTTTAGTGGAAGAGGGACTAAAAAGAAACCATGAAATCACTTTATTCAATAGAGGTACAAACAAAGAGGTTTTTCCAGATGTTGAACAAGTTTTCGGAGACCGGAATCAAATTCAGGATTTAGAGCAGCTTAAAGGTCGGAAATGGGATGCGGTTATTGATACATGTGGTTATTTACCTAAAACAATGGAGAAATCTGTCCAAGTTTTAGAAAATCAGGTTGATCAATATGTATTTATTTCAACGATTTCTGTCTATAAGGATTTTTCAAAAAAGAACTTTAATGAGGATGCAGAGACCCTAACTATGACAAAAGAGGAAGTGGAAGAGGTAACAAAGGGAAGTGATTCACCAGTTATGAGCCATTATGGGGAGCTAAAATCCTTATGTGAGCAAGTTCTTTTACAGGCAATTCCTTCTAAAAGCTTAATTATTCGTCCGGGATTAATCGTTGGGCCTTATGATAATTCTGACCGATTTACGTATTGGGTGAAACGAATTAATGAAGGAGGGCAAGTACTGGCTCCAGGTAACCCTGATAGAATGGTTCAATATATTGATGTAAGAGACTTGGCAAAGTGGACCATCCATATGGTTGAAAATAATCAAACAGGAGTATTTAACGCTACAGGAATAGATAACCATTTAACAATGAACTATTTACTTCAAGCAATTAAAAGAGGTTTAAGTTCCAATGCAGAATTTGTATGGGCAAATGATGATTTTCTTCTAGAAAATGAAGTCGGTCCTTGGATGGAAATGCCTCTTTGGATCCCGGATGCTAGACCGCTTTCAGACGGAAAAGATATGAGTGGAATGCTTGCTGCCAATACAGACCAAGCTATCTCAGCAGGATTGTCCTTTAGACCGGTAGAGGAGACTGCGACAGACACATTAAAATGGTATAAAGAGGTAAGGGGTTCGGCTGAAATGAGAGCAGGTATGGCCAAGGAAAAAGAAGATACACTGATACAAAAATTAGAATCCACACCGATAAAATAGAAAAAAAGACAAGACTAGCATTTATTGCTTGTCTTGTCTTTTTACTTTATTTAAACCATCCTTTTTTTCGAAACCAAATAAACATAACGGTACTTATGGTGAACATTAGTATTAAAATAACAAAATAGCCATACTTCCATGAAAGTTCAGGCATATGTTCAAAATTCATTCCGTATAATCCCGCAAGAAAAGATAAAGGCATGAAAATAGTGGTAATAATCGTTAACACCTTCATGACTCGGTTCGTTTCATGTGAATTTAATGAGAGGTAACTATCTCGAATATCGGTTGTTAATTCTCTGCTTGCCTCAATCATTTCCGACAATTTAAGTAAATGATCATGAATATCTGCAAAATATTCTTTTTTATGAACAATTGCCGTTAGTCGCTGCGAGTTGAGCATTCGATAGGCTAAATCTCTCATTGGCACAATGGTATGTCTTAATATTAGAAGATGATGGCGTGCATCGAACAATTGATTTAATAATACTTCCATTGATTTTTTATTTGATTCTTCATCAATATTATTTAATGCATCTTCAATTTGATATACCAGCGGAAAATAATTATCAACAATTTTGTCTAGAACATGATAAAAAACAAGGGATGGTGTCCAGTTTTTAGCAGATTTTGATACGAAAAAACGTTGCCAAACTTCCTCTAATTCTATTGATAGTTTTCGATGAAAGGAAACAACATAATTTTCCCCTAAAAAGAAGTCAACCTCTTCTTTTTCAAAAGTTTCTGGATTGATCGAATGAGTAACAAAAAATGAATAATCATCATAATAGTCCAATTTCGGTCTTTGTAGCGTATGTATGCAATCCTCTATAGCAAGATGGTGGAATTGAAAAGGGTCTTTTAATAAGTCAATTTCCTCGTCTGTAGGACGGTCAAAATCTACCCAAAACCATTTGTATTTTTCAGGGTGTAAATCATGAACATGTAGATCAGAAACGAGTTTTGAATCTTTCGTTACGGCGATGACTCTAATCATGTTTTTCTCCTTTTGAATAGCTCTTAAGATTATTAACTAGTTGTATATTAACATACCGAGTAATTTTGGAATAACAAAAAATGAGCAGAAAGAATAGGGTCCTTTCTGCTCACCTCTGAATTTACTTATAAATTAGGTTGTTTGCTTTTCTTTTCCTTCTGTTTGATTTAAATGACTATTACGACGTCCGTATAACATATATACAAATAACCCAATGACAAGCCAAACGAAGAATGAGATCCAAGTGGTAGCAGGTAATTGTAATGTTAAATAGCCACAGAATAAAACTGCCAGTAAGGGGATAACTGGTACAAAAGGAACTTTAAAAGCACGTTTTAAATTCGGTTGAGTTTTTCTTAATACTAAAACCCCTAATGAAACTACAATAAAGGCAAATAGTGTACCAATGTTTGTTAATTCAGCAAGCTTCCCTAATGGAATAACCCCAGCAAAAAACGCAACAATAATTGCCACTACCCAAGTATTTACAACTGGTGTATTAGTACGTTTATTAACTTTTGAAAAGGCTTTTGGTAATAATCCATCACGACTTATTGCATAGAATAAACGTGTTTGACCATACATCATAACTAGTAAAACAGTTGTAATTCCAGTAATGGCCCCTAATGAAATAAAACCAGCAACCCAATCTTGGTGGATATAGTTTAGGGCAAAAGCAACCGGATTTTTAACATTTAGTTCAGTGTAAGGAACAATTCCAGTTAAAATAGCTGATACGACAATATAAAGAATCGTACAAACAGCTAATGACGCTATAATCCCAATCGGCATATTGCGTTTAGGATTTTTTACTTCCTCTGCGGCTGTTGAAACGGCATCAAAACCAATATAAGCGAAAAATACAGTTGCTGCTCCAACTGCTACCCCATCAAAACCAAAAGGCATAAATGGAGTCCAGTTTGCAGGTTTAACATACCAAGCTCCTACTCCAATAAATAAAAAGACTACCGCTAATTTAATTATAACCATGATCGTATTGAATCGAGCTGACTTCTTAACACCTTGTGTTAGTAAAAACATGATGAATAACACAATAAGTATAGCTGGAATATCCACATAGGTTCCGGCGGATGGATTATAGGCGCTTGTTATAGCCTTCGGTAGATAAATTCCAAACCCACCTAGTAACCCTTGGAAATAACCAGACCAACCAGCAGCGACAGCTGATGAAGCAACCCCATATTCAAGAATTAAATCCCATCCTAATATCCAAGCAATGAGTTCTCCAAAGGTAGCATAGCTATAAGTATAAGCACTTCCAGAAACAGGAACAGATGAAGCGAATTCAGCATAACAAAGTGCTGCAAAAACGCAGGCAAGTCCAGATAATATAAAGGAGATAATAAGTGCAGGACCGGCATGTTGGCTAGCGGCTACTCCAGTCAAAACGAAAATTCCAGTACCGATTATAGCTCCAATGCCTAACATAGTAAGGTCAAAAGCACCGAGATCTTTCTTTAACGTTAATCCTTTATTTTCGGATTCTTGCAGTAAAGCGGAAATTGATTTTTTACGAAATAAGCTCATATAAAAATTCCTCACAGTTGAAAATTTTGTCGAAAGTTGTATTTGAATAATACACTGAGCAGAATTTTTTGTAAATAACAAAAATTCACTTTAGTCTATTTGGTTACATTTACTAAAAATTATTCGAAATTATAAAATATTGATATATAAACTAGATATAATAAGGGTATTTATTTATTTTATCTTATATCGAAAAAATGATAAGTTATATTAGTATGAACTATAAGAAATGGATTAAAACTATTTCGAAATAACGAATAGCGTAAGTGTATCTATATTTATCCACTTGGTATTTCCTTTCGCTACTTCTTTACTATATAATTTAGACGTTAGTTAACAAAATTACATAGATCTCAATTAAAATGAAACAATGGTTATAGAGAAGAGGATTTTAATGAGAATAAATAAATATATTGCTGAAACTGGCTTTTGCTCTAGAAGGGAAACTGACCGATTAATTGAAGCAAAAAGAGTGACTATTAATGGAACGATATGCGAATTAGGAAGTCAAGTTGAACCTGGAGATGAAGTACTAATTGACGGTAAACCTATAAAGTCAAAACCAAAACCAATATACATTGCATTAAATAAGCCTGTAGGAATTACTTGTACATCTGAAAAACAAGTAAAAGGGAATATTATTGATTTTGTCAATCATCCACAGCGAGTTTTTCCAATTGGTCGATTAGATAAAGATTCCCAGGGATTAATTTTACTGACGAACGATGGAGATATTGTGAATAGGATACTCCGTGCAGAGAATAATCATGAAAAAGAATACATTGTAACAGTAGACAAACCTTATAACCAACATTTTATAAGAGGGATGTCAAATGGAGTGGAAATATTAGGCGAAATAACAAAGCGTTGTGAAGTAACAAGAATTAGTGACCGTGTTTTTAGAATTGTTTTAACCCAGGGGTTAAATCGCCAAATTCGACGGATGTGTAAAGCTTTTGGATATAGAGTAACAAAGCTTGAACGAATTCGAATCATGAATATTAAATTAGGTAGTTTAGAAATAGGTCAGTGGAGAGATTTATCTGAAAAGGAAAAAAATGAACTTTTCTCTCTTTTAAATTATCAAGTAAATAATTAACAAACTGAGTGGCCAGAAAGTTTTGGCCACTTCTTTTTTGATGAAATTTTCGTTGACAAACAACTTGTCTTTTTTTCTAAAAAAAGGTTGTACTTGTCTATCCTTCTGAATAAGTTTTCTTAGAGATGTTTTTTTCAGAAGGGAGCAAAGGTGAGTGAGTGTTTTTCTGAGTTACATATTATTAGGATTATCCCTAGCTGCTCCAATCGGTCCTGTTAATGCAGCTCAATTGGACAAGGGGATAAAGTTTGGTTTTTGGCATTCCTGGTTTGTAGGGATTGGGGCATTTGTAGCAGATGGAATCTATATGATTGCTGTTTACATAGGAGTAGTGAATTTTATAGAAACTCCATTTATGCAGACTTTTCTTTGGTTATTCGGCTGTTTTGTTCTTATTTATACTGGTGTTGAAAGTTTACTAAATGCGCAACCAAAGACTTCAAGTTCAAATAGAACGAAAGTTCCGTTATACCAGTCATTTTTGAATGGCTTTTTCATTTCAATATCAAACCCACTTACGATCTTATTTTGGTTAGGAATTTATGGTTCAGTTCTAGCTAAAACAGTAGCATCTTATAATCACCAACAATTGTTAACGTATAGCTTAGCAATATTTATTGGATTATTTATTTGGGATATTACAATGGCAATCATTTCTAGCAGTTTTAAAAAGGTTTTTACAAATCAAATGATTTTCCTCATATCATTACTATCTGGATTATCACTGATAGGTTTTGGAGTTTATTTTGGATATCAGGCAATAAAGGTTTTATTTTATCTTAAATTTGTTAATGGAACGCATGTAGAGTTACTAAGCATTTTTTAACTCATGCGTTCTTTTTTCTTAAATTTTATCTTGATTTTATAGCTTGGACTAGATAAAATGAAATTCCTAATCCATCATTTTTTTTGATTGTAAAAGGAACCTTTTTATTGAAAAGAAGTTGACTTCTGTGAAATGGGATGTTAATATATTTCTTGTCCCAAAGTTCCTATTCGCAGGTTACCTTAAAATAATTTGTTGAAATGGTAGACACATTATATGCGCCCGTAGCTCAATTGGATAGAGCGTCTGACTACGGATCAGAAGGTTATGGGTTCGACTCCTTTCGGGCGCGCCATATTATCGGGAAGTAGCTCAGCTTGGTAGAGCACTTGGTTTGGGACCAAGGGGTCGCAGGTTCGAATCCTGTCTTCCCGACCATGAATTTAATTATTAAAATTATGGCGGTGTAGCTCAGCTGGCTAGAGCGTACGGTTCATACCCGTAAGGTCGGGGGTTCGATCCCCTCCGCCGCTACTTTGATTTAATATGGAGGAATACCCAAGTCCGGCTGAAGGGATCGGTCTTGAAAACCGACAGGCGGGTTAAACCGCGCGGGGGTTCGAATCCCTCTTCCTCCGCCATATTTTTTTAAAATATGGACAAAATAAGTTTATATCATAATAAGATGGCGGTCGTGGCGAAGTGGTTAACGCACCAGATTGTGGCTCTGGCACTCGGGGGTTCGATTCCCCTCGATCGCCCCATTAATTAACATTTGAACTTAATGTTTGGATATGTTAAGATAGGAATACAATAAAATATTATATTAATTATGCGGGTGTAGTTTAATGGTAAAACCTCAGCCTTCCAAGCTGATGTCGTGGGTTCGATTCCCATCACCCGCTTTTATTTATTACTCATTTATTCGCAGAAGTTGACTTAAACGAATAAAAGTGATAAAATAATTTTTGTTAGAACATACAAAACTGGAGAGAATCGCGCAAATCTTGTATTTGTGAGGAAAGTCCGTACTCGCACAGACTGAGATGTCTGTAGTGTTCGTGTCTAGCGAAACCGTAAGCTAGAGCAGCCTTAAATGGTTGACGGCAAGGAAAACACCTAAGTTCAATTGAATATGGTGTGAATACTTTGAAAGTGCCACAGTGACGTAGCTTCGATGGAAACATTGAAGGTGGAACGAGGTAAACCCCACGAGCGAGCAACCCAAACGATGGTAGGGGAAGTGTCTAAAGGGAAATAGAACCTAAGGACACCATAGTAAATATACTATGAGATAGATGATTCTCCATATAGTGCAAGGATATTTTCCGTTTGCAGCACTTTGTGAACAGAATACGGCTTACAAAAGTTTTGTATGAAATAACATATTAATGGAGTGGTACTCAAGAGGCTGAAGAGGCGCCCCTGCTAAGGGTGTAGGTCGGGCAACCGGCGCGAGGGTTCAAATCCCTCCCACTCCGCCATAAAATCGATGGGCTATAGCCAAGCGGTAAGGCAACGGACTTTGACTCCGTCATGCGTTGGTTCAAATCCAGCTAGCCCAGTTAAAGATCCAACGTTAAAGCTATGAACAGGTCAGGGCAGGAATGCAGCAGCCATAAATAGCCAAGACGTGTGGGTCTTTTATTTATATCATAGTGAATCTGATTTTTCTAAAAAGTATGTTATAATAATTAGGATGAAAAAAGATTTGGGGATGATTCCAATGAAATTGAACGCTAAATCAGCTTTTTCAAAGTGGTTGTTGGATCAAGGTAAAGCAGAAGGAACGATCAACACATACTTAGAGGTTGTTAACAAACTACAATTGTGGTTAGAAAATCATGGATTGTCGTTTGATGACCTTAATGAAGAGCAAATACAATCTTATATTTCTTTTTTAGAAAAAGATAAAAGCCCCAGTACTGTGGAAAAACATTTTGCTGCCTTGAGCGTTTTCTCAAAATTTCTTGGAAACCCTAAAATTATGGCGAATATTGTTCGAAAGGTTAAAGATCAAAAGTTCGAGACACCGAGCGGTCTTGATTTAACCGAACAGACTATCCTTTTAAAAGAAGTAGAAATGGACGGTAATTTACGTAATGTTGCCATGATGTATTTGCTTTTACACACAGGAATAAGAGTATCGGAATTATGTAATCTGAATATTACTGATATAGAGTTAAATGAAAATAAATCAAAAATATTCATTCGGAACAACAATAATGGAGAAATAGAACGTGTCATACCACTCTCAAAAGAAGCAAAGAAACATGTATGTTCCTATTTAAGTACTCTTGATAAATTAGATTGTAAAGTACCTTTATTTACTTCATCTAATAAGAGACGAATTACCACAAGAGCTGTTCAATATATATTAAAAAAGTATGAGGTAAATCCTCATAAGCTAAGACATACCTTTTGTTATCGTCTTATAAATAATGGGGTAGACTTAGGTACGGTTTCAAAGTTAGCAGGTCATAAGGATATTAATATTACAAAACGCTATCTTAAAGATGTAGAGTTAAATTTGTCTGAGGCGATTGATAAAACTTTTTCATAGAAGTAAAGATCTTTATTATATACGAAACACTAGGGTAGGTTGTTAAGGTGTTGTTGAGGTAGCTTGTTACGACAAGCTGCCTTTTATTTATTTAAATTAGATTTAGAGATGCAAGCCCATTTTGCCTATAGTTATTCGCACATTTCTTCACTATTGAATAGGATATATAGAAATTTGAGAAGGAGGTTGTTCATATGTCAGGTGCAGTTGGTTTTGGTGGAGGATTTGCATTACTAGTTGTATTGTTTATTCTTCTAATTATTATTGGGGCTTCATGGATTTGCTAATTTATAAATGATATTTGAAAAAGCTTAAGGAGTGAGAGTATGTACGGATACGGTTATGGATGCTGTAACCCATGTGGATATGGCTATGGAGTAGGCTTTGGCTATGGAGGATTTGCCTTAATCGTTGTTCTATTCATTCTTTTAATTATTGTTGGAGCAGCTTGCTTTAACTTCTAGTGTGAAGGAGCACCAAACCCGGTACTTTATTGTACTGGGTTTTACTTATAATGTATGGAACTCCATAAAAGAATATCTTGTAAAAATTTGATTAATACTACTTTTAAGGAATATTTATAGTCATTAGTCGGTATGAATCAATATAGGTACAAGAAAAATCTTTTTTTTGGAGGGCTATAATGCAAAAAAAATCTAAGGTAGTTACATTTTTATTATGGTTTTTCTTAGGTGTTATTGGGGCCCATCGTTTTTATTTAGGTGATATTGGTCTTGGAATTGCTATCCTTTTGTTGGGATGGCTTACATTTGGGATATGGCCATTTATCGATGGGATATATTGTTTAGTCAAACGTGTTGATGTAATAAATGGAGAGGCTTAATGGGGAACTCGGTGAAAACCGAGTTTTTTTTATTTATTAGGGCTGTTTTCGTATAGAATGTGATTCTGGTAAAAATCCCAAAAGCCGGATTTTTACAGTTTTTCTTAATAAGGGAGCAACTCTTTTCTTGATTTTAAAAAGATTTTTATCACCCTATATTGCGAAATCTCTCTTTTTTAATTACAAAAGCAACAAAGTTTTAGAAAAGAGCCTTTAGTAAATAAACCCATCTTTTCCATGGAATAATTTTGGGGTGGAACTTGACTTTTAGGCATGTTAGGCTAGTATATGTTGTTGATTATTAAACATAAATGGAGGTTGATAGCATGAAAAAGCTAGTCTTTATCTTCCTAATCACCCTTCTATCCATTTCCCTTCCGCATTCCATGGATATTTTTGCAGAGACAACTGATCAAACTCAAATCTATACGGTTAGAGAAGGAGAAACTTATTTTCAAATTGCTTTAAAATTTGGTGTTTCTGAGCTCGAATTGATGGAATTAAATCCAACAAATAAGAAGAAGCTTCAAATGGGTGATAGATTGTTAGTACCAGAAAGTATCTCTAAGAAGGAAGAAGAATTACTTGCAAGACTTGTTCATGCAGAAGCAAAAGGAGAATCTTTCGCAGGAAAAGTCGCAGTTGCTTCAGTAGTATTAAATAGAGTTGATCACAAAGAATTTCCGAATACTGTTAAAGAGGTTATTTATCAAGATGGACAATTTCAGCCAGTTGATAATGGAGCTATAAAAGAGTCTGCAGGAGAAATGGATAAAAAAGCTGTAAAAACAGCGTTAGCATTAAAAGACCAGGGTGACGGGGCATTATTCTTTTATAACCCTGATATTTCTGAGAATCAATGGCAATTATCACGAACAGTGACAAATGTGATTGGTAATCATCAATTCTCTAAGTAAAGAGACCCTCTTATAAAACTAAAGGGTCTCTTTTTCTTGGTCTTTCCAAGCTTTGAATTTATCAAGGTCTGATGCGATTTGTTTTAAAGTAAAACCTATTACGGCTGCATCATCCAAGATACCAAGGCCTACAAGGAAATCGGGGATAATATCAATCGGAGAAACGAAATATAAAATGGTAGCAATAATCATTACAATCGATCCTTTTGGTACCTTCTTGTAATCCCCTTTTCTCCATGCCGTAACTAAATCAAAAAGTAGATGTAGTCTGTCCCATACCTCATGTAATGCATTCTTTTTGTCAGCTGCCTTTTTAGTAGCTTTATGGATGAGTTCTTTTGTTTTCTCTGGTTGTTCGATATAATCTTTTGCAGCTGTTTCGTATTTTTTATAACCCTCTTCATATTTCTTATCATCCATACTTAACACCTCTTTTCCTATAGTATGAAGAAAGAACCTGCAAAATATGTCTTTTTACCGCTTTAAAGCAATGGGGGTCAGACCCCCATTGCTTTAAAGCGGTGGTGTGTGATAGGCGGAATGGCAGGCACCTTTTTGAAAACATTGGATATGAATAAATTGTGGATTGCAAAGTAAGGAAGAGAAAGATAAGATTGAATTTATGAGTGTTAAATATGAAGGGATTAAAGAAAGGATTTTCAGATATGGTAAAAAAGTTACAAGATGAAGTTTTATCGCGGAGAACATTTGCGATTATTTCCCATCCCGATGCAGGTAAAACAACTTTAACAGAGAAGTTATTACTATTTGGAGGGGCAATTCGCGATGCAGGTACCGTAAAAGCTAAAAAAACCGGTAAATTTGCTACTAGTGACTGGATGGAAATTGAAAAACAACGTGGGATTTCCGTTACATCCAGTGTCATGCAATTTGAATATGATGGTTTTCGTGTAAACATTCTAGATACCCCTGGGCACCAAGATTTTTCTGAAGACACGTATCGGACGTTAACAGCTGTTGATAGTGCGGTTATGATTATTGACTCTGCCAAAGGGATTGAGGAACAAACATTAAAACTTTTTAAAGTTTGTCGTATGCGAGGAATCCCAATTTTCACCTTTATAAATAAATTAGATCGTCAAGGGAAAGCCCCACTTGAGCTATTAGCTGAATTAGAAGAGGTAATGGGGATTGAGTCATATCCAATGAACTGGCCAATTGGTATGGGAAAAGAGTTTTTAGGAATATATGATCGTTTCTATAATCGTATCGAACAATTCCGTGTCGGGGAAGACCAAAGATTTGTTCCATTAAATGAAGATGGAGAAATAGAAGGAGATCATGCTTTAAAAGTTACTGGTCTGTATGATCAAACGTTAGAAGAAATTATGCTTCTTAACGAAGCTGGAAATGAATTCTCTCCTGAACGTGTGAGAGATGGATCTATTACACCTGTCTTTTTTGGTAGTGCATTAACTAATTTTGGTGTACAAACGTTTTTAGAAACGTATTTAAAATTTGCTCCATTTCCACAGCCAAGAAATTCAACAGTTGGGGAAATCAATCCTCTCTCTGAAGATTTTTCAGGGTTCATTTTTAAGATTCAAGCTAATATGAATCCAGCACATCGTGACCGAATAGCCTTCCTGCGTATTTGTTCTGGTAAGTTTGAACGAGGGATGACTGTAAATATTCCGAGGACAGGAAAGCAGTTAAAGCTATCTCAATCAACTCAATTTATGGCGGATGATAGATCGACTGTCGATGAAGCGGTGAGCGGTGATATTATCGGACTATATGATACTGGTACTTATCAAATTGGAGATACCTTAACGGTAGGAAAAAATCAATTCCAATTTGAACGTTTACCACAATTTACGCCTGAACTTTTTGTGCGAGTAAGTGCCAAAAACGTAATGAAACAAAAGCACTTTCAAAAAGGGATTCAACAGTTAGTACAAGAAGGTGCGATTCAGTTATTTAAAACGGTCAAAACAGATGATTATTATCTAGGCGCTGTTGGTCAGCTTCAATTTGAAGTATTTGAGCACCGTATGAAAAATGAATATAACACGGAAGTTATTATGGAACGTTTAGGCTCAAAAATTACAAGATGGTTAGAAGGAGATTCAGTTGAAGAAAACCTTTCTAGCTCCCGCAGTATTTTAGTAAAAGATCGTTTTGATAAGTATGCTTTCTTGTTTGAAAATGAGTTTGCTTTAAGATGGTTCCAAGATAAAAACCCAGAAGTGAAATTATATAATCCAATGGATCAACACGAATAAAATTAGAAGCGATTCTCTTTAAAAGGAGAATCGCTTTTTCATAATAATAAAGATAATTCATTAGAACGATGGTAGAATTAGGATTACTTGTTATTCGAAATTAATAAAAGGGGATATATGATTTTACTATGTTAAATGCATTTATTCATGGATTCATACTGGCTTTTGGACTAATCCTTCCATTAGGCGTGCAAAATGTTTTTGTATTTAATCAAGGGGCTACACAACCTAGTTTTATTAGGGCAATACCGGTTGTTCTAACGGCTGCCATTTGTGATACAATTCTTATTTCGGTTGCTGTTCTTGGAATATCTGTTATCATCTTAGGTTTATCTTGGATAAAAACGATTTTAATCTTAGTGGGTGTTGTTTTTTTACTAGTTATGGGTTTTTCAACTTGGAATACAAAACTTAAAAAAGATGAAACAGAGTCTGAGGTATTTTCCGCAAAAAAACAGATACTGTTTGCAGCCTCCGTATCTTTGTTAAATCCTCATGCTATTCTTGATACTATTGGAGTCATTGGGACATCATCGATTACTTATACTGGATCTGAAAAATGGATATTTACACTATCTTGTATACTTGTTTCGTGGTTATGGTTTTTTGGTCTTTCATTAGTAGGGAAAATGGTTGGAAAAATAGATTCATCTGGTTACCTCATCAAGATATTAAATAAAGTTTCTGCCATTATAATGTGGGGGACAGCTGCAGTTCTCATTCTATCCTTGCTTTAACAAATTAACGCGCCGGGGGTCAGACCCCCGGCGCGTTAATTTGTTAAAGTGGTTAGATTTTTCTAAAGATTCAATCTACAGTTTGACGATTTCTGTTTTATCCAATTAAAATATAAATAAATGCATTTTAATAAAGGGTGATGAAATGGAAACAAAAAGTTATTTTTTTACGGGATTTCCAGGCTTTATTTGTAATCAGCTAATTCGAGAGGTTTGGAAAACGAACCCTGCTGACAAATTAATTGTTCTCGTAGTTCCGTCTATGATAGAAAAAGCAGAAAAGGAAAGAGAAAGGTTTCTTAATGAATTTAATCTTAGTTCAGATCGATTTCAAATTGTTCAAGGTGATATCACAGACCCGTTAATCTTTAAAATAAGTGAAAATGAAAAAGAGCAACTTTCTAAAGATATTACACATGTTTTTCACTTAGCAGCTATTTATGATTTAGCTGTTCCGAAAGACATTGCATATCTTGTAAATGTCAAAGGAACGGACTATCTAAATCAATGGGTAAAACAATTACCAAGTCTTGAACGATACACCTATTTTAGTACTGCATATGTTGCAGGGTTAAGAGAGGGAATCTTATATGAAAATGAATTAGTAAAACCGGAAAAATTTAAGAATTTTTACGAAGAAACTAAATATGAGGCAGAATTACTTGTGGATGATTTGAAAAAAGATATACCTGTTACGATTATTAGACCTGGTATTGTAAAAGGCCATACACAAACAGGAGAAACCATTAAATTTGATGGTCCTTATTTTATTTTACATTTCTTTAATCGACTAAGATTCTTACCTATTATTCCTTACCTCGGAACTAGTAATGCCGTTATTAATTTAGTACCAATTGATTATATTTTAAAAGCAACCACTTATTTAAGTTTTAGTCCAAAGGGGAAAGGGAAAACTTATCATCTTACTGACCCAAACCCGTACCCTGTTACTCAAATATATAAACTTTTAATGAATGAGCTTCTTGAAAAAACACCTAAGGGGATTTTACCTTTAAATATTGCTAAGTTTTTCTTGCAATTTAAAACCGTTCAAAAAATATTAAGGGTTGAAAGAGAAGCATTGGACTATTTCGAGTGGAAAGGCAAGTTTGACTGTTCTAATGCCCAACAGGACTTAGAGGATTCAGGAATAAGTTGTCCTGATTTTAAAGAAGGATTAAAAGCAATGGTATTGTTTTATGAAAAAAATAAAAATAGACCAGAGTATCAAATTAAAATATAATACTGCTTTACAATTAAAGATAGAATTCGTCATTTCTTGAGATAAAAATGCCAACAAATTGGAATAATAATAATAAAAATATCCTTTCTAAGATGTGGGCGAATTTATGAAAAAATTGACGAAGATCGAAGCGATTTTATGGAGTGTAGCACTTCCGGGATTTGGGCAATTATTGGTGGGTCAGTATTTTAAAGGTGCAATATTTGTCTTCCTAGAATTTTTAGTAAATATTAAAAGTAGATTTAACTCAGCCATTATGTATAGTTTTCTATGGGAGATTGATAAAGCTACCGAAGTAACCGACTATCAATGGCTAATGTTTTATCCATGCTTATATATGTTTGCTATGTGGGATTCTTATAGACATGCCATGCCAGAAGGAGAAAGGTTAGCTTTTTTTCCCTTTGTTTTTGCAGCATATTTTTTAACGGTGGGATTAATGTACTCACCCAAAATGGAGATATTTAATATAAAATTTGGTCCGGTTTTTCTGCCAATGTTCTTTTTTCTGCCATTAGGTTTATTGGTCGGTTATTTAATCCGAATGTTTGTTTTAAAGTTTAGCTCACTTCGATAATTATAAAAAATCGTGAATATTTGTTTTTAAAGCAAAGTTTGTGGATCGTATTTTATCCCTGACTTTGCTTTTTTTTTTGTTATTTTTTTTAAAACCCCCATAGCGTGAAACATAATCTCGTAATCATTTAGTGAAAAAGCAATCGCAAAAAACATTTTTAAAATATTATTCGAGGTGAATGAAATTGAAGAAATTTATCAATCAAAAAGAAATGAATAAAGTAGCTAAAACAGCTTTAGCAATGGTCCTAGCTGGATCATTTACCTTCTCTTCCTCATTAGCATTTGCAGATGAAAATAATTCATCTGAGGAAAATCAAGTACAAACAGTTCAATTAGAAGATAACGCTACATCTGAGGTAGAATCCTCAACTGAAACTCAAACAGACGTAACGGTGGATGCGCCTACATTAGTGCCTGGAGACTTCTTTTATTTTGCAAAATTAGCTTTAGAAAAACTACAATTAATTTTAACGATGGATGACGTAAAAGAAGCTAAACTATTTGCTCAATTTGCTTCCGAAAGATTAGCAGAAGCTCAAAGCCTTTTTGAAGATGGTAATGAAGATTTAGCGGTAGAAACAATCCAAAAAGCACTAGAAGAAATGGCAAAATCTAATACTGTAATCGAAGAAAAAACAGATGATAATGAGGTTGCGGATGAAGCTAAAACAACTGAAGAAACTTCAGCTGATTTAGAGGACACTAATACTACAGATGAAACAGCTTCAACTAACTTAGAAGAAGCAGATCCTTCCGATGAAACAGTTACTTCAGAAGATGCAACTGTAGAAGGAGATACTGATACTGATACTGATGTAACAGCAGATACAGAAGAAACAGTAGAAGCTCCTGTAAATGAAGATCAGGGTACTGTTGAAGAAGTAAAAGAAATTCTATCTCAAAATATTATTGCACTAACAGCTGCAATGGAAAAAGTGAAAAATCCAGTTGCAAAAGCTGCATTACAAAGAAACATTGAAAAGAGCTATGCAAAATTAGAGAAAAAATTAGCTAAAATCGAAGAAGATTTAGCAACAGAAGCAGATAAAGCAGAAGCATCAGATGATCAAGAAGAAGTAAATGCAACTACTGAAACTGATGTGACAACTAAATCTGAAACAGATGATCAGGAAATAAATGTAGACGTTCAAGGTTCTACTGAAACTGAGGTAGAAGAAGACACAACTACAACAGTTGCTCCATCTGTAAAAGAAGTGAAGGCTGCAGAAAAACAAGCACGTAAAGATGTTAAACAAGAAGTTAAAAAGGCAAGAGAAGAAGCAAAAGCTCAATTAAAAGGAAAACGCGCTGAAGTAAAAAAGGAAGTAAAGGCATTAAAAGAAACAGTCAAGTCTAATCACGGAAAAGGTAACAAAGAAGCAAATGGTCATAAATAATAATCTTTGACCATGAAATGAGAAAAGATGGTCCGAGTAAATCGGACTATCTTTTCTCTAATGCCTAACCCCCTAAAAAATGATATCATCTTCGTATGATATAATGGTTTAGGTAAAGAGAGGTGAGGCTTATGCTAAGTTTATTGTTTATGGCAAAAAAGCGGAAAAAGACGTTAGAAGAAACAGTGCTCAAAATTCAACAAGGCGATCTTCTATTATTAAATGAAACGATTGATTCATATAAACCGTTTGTCGCCAAAACGGTATCTTCTGTATGTAAAAGATATATTCATGAATCAGACGATGAATTTAGCATTGGTCTTATTGCATTTCATGAAGCAATCCAAAAATATTCACCTGACCGTGGAAGTTCATTACTTAGTTTTGCAGAAGTAATGATTAAACGTAGGGTTATTGACTATATCCGAAAACATTCTAAAAATCAAAGTATAAGTATTGATTTTACTTCACAAAATCATGATGATGATTCACCAAGCTTAGCTATTGAAAATGAAATTTCCATTGTTGACTATCAGAAAAAAAATGAAACCGAATTACGAAAGCATGAAATCCTTCAGTTTCAGCAAATTTTAAAGGAATATGATCTTTCATTTCAGGATTTGGTTGAGCAATCTCCGAAGCATGCAGACGCGAGGAAAAATGCAATGGAAATTGCAAAGTTACTAGTGGATGATCAAGAGTTACGAACCTACTTATTGGAGAAGAAAAGACTTCCCATTAAACAGTTAGAGGATATCGTCCAAGTAAGTAGAAAAACAATTGAAAGAAATCGTAAGTATATTATGGCGATTTCTTTGATTTTAATTAATGACTATGTTTATTTAAAAGATTATATTAAAGGGGTGTTGAAAACGTGAAAAAAGGAATAGTAATGGAAATTGACAGACGTTTTTTAACATTATTAACCCCAGAAGGCGAGTTTTTAAAAGCTCGTAAAGAGAAACAAGAATATATCATAGGACAAGAAATTGATTTTTTTCCAATTAATGTAGTCCCGAAGAAAAGTTCATTGTTTTATCAGCTTCCTGGGAAAAAGGCCTTAGTGGCAGCAATGTTTGCAATCGTCATTGCTTCGGCTTCATTTCTTCCTATGTCTGGAAGTAACGATGTTTATGCGTACATGTCCATTGATGTAAATCCAAGCATTGAATTAGCTGTTAATGAAGATTTAGAAGTAGTTAGTATGGAGGCTTACAATCCAGAAGGTAAGTTAGTTATTTCTGAAATCGATAATTGGAAAAAGAAAGATGTTTCAGCTGTAACGACTCAAATAATTGAAAAAATCAAGGAACAAGGCTTCTTTGAAAACCATGATGAGGTTGTCATATCAACTGTTTATGAAGATAAAAAGCAAGATAAGATTGAAAAGAAGCTTGAAGAAGATATTGAAATGATTGAAAAGAAGGTAGAAGAAGAGAACCTTCAATTAACAGTTGTTCAGGGAACTAAGGAAGAAAGAGAAGAAGCACATAAACAGGGCATAACAACTGGGAAACTTAAAGAAAATCAACCGAGTGTAGAGAAGAAAATAGAAAATAAACAGAAATCTACCAACAAGCAAAAACCTCCTGTTGAAAAAAATAATACGCCAAAGTCAGATAAGAAAAGTATGCCAAAAAATGATCAGAGTAAAAAAGAAAATCATCCGGTAAAAGGTAAGGCCCAAGCACCGGGCCAACTAAAAAAGTCTGAAGAGAAATCAAACGAAAAAAAAAGTAAAGTAGATAAAAAGGATAAGTCTACTCATAATTCAAAAAAAAAAATGAATAATCAGTCTGATGATAACGATGAATTATATCATCAAAAAGGAAAAAAAGATAAAAAACATAAAGAAGAAAAGAATAATCAAAAAAATAAAAAATAGAGAAGAGTCCGGACATTTAAAGTCCGGACTTTTTGCCATTATATATTAAGTTTTATTGATTATTATTTCCAGCCAATTGAGCTTGAGCTTGTTTAACTAGTCTTTTTGTAATTTCTCCTCCAACTGATCCGTTAGCTCGAGAAACTGTATCAGAACCTAAGTTAACACCAAATTCTTGTGCGATTTCATATTTAACCTGATCCATATATTGTTCGATACCAGGAACAAGCAATTTATTACTACTTCTAGACATACTTCTCAACTCCTTTTACCTTTTGATGGATGAATAACAGAGAATTTTGGTACTCTGTAAATATAGTTTGCTAAAAATTAATCATTTCATAAGAGGTAATTTTTCTCTTTATTTCTAATGGGAATGTACATATGCTTTATATTTGGTTTTGGATAAAACTTTCAATTTTTTATAAATAACTGGGAAATGGAGATATTTCTTTATTCCTTGAAGATTTTTCTTTAATATAGGATGAAGAGTGACATCTGGAAAGGATAGATTTATTTTTATGAATATATTTGCACGAAAAATACTTTCACGGCTAGCGCCAGCCCAAATAATTGTTGCTTATTACATACTAGCTGTTACCGTGTCAATGACATTACTAAGCCTTCCAATTTCTTTAAAAGAAAATGCCAAGTGGACATTTTTAGATGCTTTATTTACAGCAGTCAGCGCTGTAAGTGTTACAGGATTATCGACGATAACTGTTTCAGATACATTTAGTGTGACGGGGATCTTTATATTAATGTTTGTCCTTCAGTTTGGTGGAATTGGTATCATGACACTTGGAACCTTTTTTTGGTTAATCCTAGGGAAAAAAATAGGTTTAAGGGAACGCCGATTAATTATGACAGATCAAAATCAAACCAGTCTTTCTGGTTTAGTAAAATTATTAAAGCAAATTTTAATCATCATTATTTTAATAGAAATTATTGGAGCTGTAATCTTAGGGTCATATTTCCTAAGATATTATCCTACTTGGCAAGAAGCTTTTCTACATGGTTTATTTGCTTCTGTTAGTGCAACGACAAATGCGGGTTTTGACATTACCGGGCAATCCTTAATCCCATATGCCCATGATTATTTTGTTCAATTTGTTAATATTATTTTATTGATTTTAGGAGCTATTGGGTTCCCAGTATTAATTGAAACAAAGGAATATTTGTTTAACCGAAATCCACAAGGAAAATTTCACTTTACTTTATATACAAAACTAACCACTGTTACCTTTTTCGGGTTGCTGATTTTTGGAACAATTGCTATTTTAGTCCTAGAAATTCACCACTTTTTTAGAGATAAGTCATGGCATGAAGCTTTGTTTTACTCTCTGTTTCAGTCGGCTTCTACTAGAAACGGTGGATTGTCAACAATGAATATGAATAACTTTCATGACTCGACTTTGTTAATATTATCTGCTTTGATGTTCATTGGTGCATCACCAAGTTCAGTTGGTGGGGGAATACGGACAACTACTTTTGCCTTAAATTTATTGTTTTTCTTTCATTTTGCAAGAGGTAATCGTTCTATTAAGGTTTTTAAAAGAGAACTATATGAGGAAGATATTATAAGATCATTAGTAGTGACGATGATGGCATTATTTATCTGTTTTATTGCGGTCATTATTTTAAGCATTACGGAAAATCAACCGTTGTTAGCGTTAATTTTCGAGGTTGCATCTGCATTTGGAACTACTGGGTTATCTCTTGGTATAACACCAGAGTTATCCATTTTAGGAAAATTAGTCATTATTATTCTTATGTTCATCGGTAGGGTAGGAATTCTTTCGTTCTTATTTATCATTGGTGGTAAAAGAGTTGAACCAAATTTCCATTACCCAAAGGAAAAAGTTATTATAGGTTAAAACAAAACAAAAGAGGTTGGCCTTGGCCAACCTTTTTTGTTTATTAATCTTTCCCATGACTAACATCTTTTGTTGGATGCATAAAAGGATAGGCTTGAGGTTTTCTTTTACTCTCGAGCAACTCACGGTTTTCTGCTGAATTCCAACCAATATCATTTGTTGGATGAACCCACTCTTCGCCAGCCATAATTTCAGGGTCAGTTTCATCACTCCAATTTTCTAATGGGGAATTAGGGGATGAATAAAGACTATCTCCAATGATGACACCATGCGAATTTTTAAATGGTGGTTGCATTTTTATCCCAGTCTCTTTAAAACTTGGGGAATTAATTTGATGAGGAAGGGTTTCCTCGATAGAAAAATCATTTTGATTTTTTTCCTTTTTCAAAGATATCACTTCCTTTTTTCTTATTTTAAATAACCTTTGCTTTTTTTATGTTGAGCAATTTTTAGAAAATAATAGGAAGTATCTTTTTAAAAGAAAGAGACAAAATAAAAGAGATTTAGAAAAAATAGGAGGTATTTTAGATGGCTAAACGCAAAGCAGAATTTGATGCTGTTGATAAATATAGTAAAACACCTAAGAAGAACGTGGCAGAATCGGAATTTTCAGCTGAATTTAGTGAAGGTGAAAACCGAATGAAGGGTGCGAACCGTAATTCCAAACAAGGTAGAGCAGGAAGAGCATAATGGAACAAAAGAAACAAAAGCTTAGAGAAGCTACCAATGTTGAATTCGGAATCGAGTTTGGAGATATTAATGGTATTAAGTTTTATGAATACCCTATATCCAATCAAAAGGAAAAAGAGAAATCTAAAAAAGAACGTAATAAATAAACCCAAGGGGCTACCCCCTTGGGGCTAATTTTGTTTTAAAAACCAAATATTTTTGTACCTTCGTTAGAAGGAGAGAAGAAGGTTAGAATAAAACTGTCTTTACGTTTAATAATTCCTTCTTGTAAATAACGCTGTAAATCAAAGGAAAGTGTTTCAAGCAAGGTATGCTTATATAGTTCTTTTTCGTTTAATTGCAAAGAAACAAAGTCACTTCCTAAAGATTCTGGGTTTTCAAGAATATCCCTATAGATAACAGAACGGTCTTCTTTTTGTAATCTGCCTTCCCACCATGGTTTTCGAGGATTGTATTTTTGATTCAGAAGATAATCATATTTCATTAATCCTTCTATCACATCAAGGTCTGCAGTATTTCTAGTTTTAAGGAATTGATACAAACGTGTATATAAATCCTCTAATTGATGACCAATTCTTGACCATCCTTGTTCTTCCCAAAACGTTCCGAAATCTTGAAAAAAGTCAAATGGGGTATCAAAAACACGGGAAACTAGATATTCTACTGTATGGTCCATGCGATGGTCATTCCAATATTTTTCTAGAACATCTTCTACCTGTTTAATACGAATAATATCTGAAAAAGATAATACATTATTACCTAAGATTTCATAAGGTGAATGATCCATATAAATGTAATCATGCTTATCGGCATTTAATCTAACGCCTGTGCCGCGAAGCATTTTTAAGAAACCAAGTTGGAGCTCTTCCGGCCGAAGCTCAAACACATCATTAAATGTCTTTTTAAATGAAGAGTAATCTTCTTCGGGTAAACCTGCAATTAAATCCAGATGCTGATCTATTTTGCCGCCGTTCTTTACTAGTGAAACTGTACGTGTTAATTTTGAGAAGTTTTGTTTTCTCATGACTAACTCGTTTGTATAGTCATTAGTGGATTGGACCCCAATTTCAAATCGGAACAAGCCTTTAGGGGCCTTTTCATTTAGAAATTCAATTACTTCTGGTCTCATAATATCTGCTGTTATTTCAAATTGAAATACCGTTCCAGGCAGATGTTCATCAATTAAGAATTGGAACATTTCCATTGCATAGCTTCTACTGATGTTAAAAGTGCGGTCTACAAACTTAATTGTTTTTGCACCATTTTCCATTAAATAACGAATATCTTCTTTCACTTTTTCTCGATCAAAATAACGAACCCCAACTTCTATGGAAGAAAGGCAAAATTGACAGCTAAATGGACAACCTCTACTTGTTTCAATATAAGTCACTCGTTTTGACAAATGAGGAATATCTTCTTCAAACCTAAAAGGGGATGGTAATTCTTTTAAATCCAACTTATTTCGTTGTGGATTTATTTTAATGCTTTTATCTTCTTGGCGGTATGCAATTCCAGGAACAGAGCTAACATCTTTGTTATCACGTAACTGCACAAGTAGCTGTTTGAAGGTTTCTTCCCCTTCACCTATAACAATAAAGTCGAATTCAGGTACATTTACCATCCAATCAAGAACATCGTAAGTTACTTCTGGTCCTCCAAGAACAATTTGAATAGATGGATTAATTTTTTTAATCATTTTTATTACTTTTATGGTTTCTTCGATGTTCCAGATATAGCAGCTAAATCCAATGACAGCAGGCTTCTTTTGGATTAAATCTGAAACGATATTCATAACCGGATCCTTAATCGTATATTCAATAAGCTTAATGTCAAACTCAGGTTGGGCAAAAGCTTTTAAATATCGTATCGCAATATTCGTGTGTATATATTTTGCATTTAAAGTAGTACAGATTATATTCATATATAATACTCCTTATAAAACATTGTATAAGTGAATCAACATTCTATTTTACTTTATTCTTGTCAAAAAAGATACTAGTAAAACTAGGTAGATGTAAAAAGAAGGTATTTGGGGGAATATTATTTGAAACCAATGTTTACAGAATATAAAAAGCGCCACAGATATTATTTTCTGAGGCGCTTGCGCTTTTATTACAGGATAAGAAAGTATAACTTTTTGGGACTTCGAAAATTGTCTAGCTCCAGCGCCTAGCCCCTCGAGGTCAAATAACCTCTAGCGTAAGAAGTCAAAGTTCAAACTTCTTACGCTAGAGAACATTTGCTTGTCGGGGCTAACCAAGGCGCTTGCGCTTTTCTAATTCTATTGAATTTTAAATTTAGGCAGCTTTAACACAAATAAAGGTTTTAACGTATTGATTAGCCACTTGTTTGATAATATCAACGTTAACAGTAAAGATAATAAGGCTAGGCCAATAATGAATCCTGTGTTATGAAAATAGGATTCTACAGACATGGATCGAAATAGCTTAACAAAGAAACCATGCAGTAAATAGACATATAGAGTATTTCTGCCTAGCTTTGAAACCATAAGTTTCCTTTTTGGAACAAATGAAAAGAAACTTAATACCATGATAAAACTTATAACATAAACCCCAAGTCTTTTTATGGCAGCTAATACATAGTCGTTTTCGAGAGCTTCGTATGGCTTTGAACCTAATAACCACTTTTCGTTAATATCTGGATACACATAAAAAGTGGTGAACACTATTAAAATCAAAATGAACGAAAGAACCTTAAATTTCGGCTTTATTAAATGATAAAATTGTTCTTTTTTTAGATAGTAGCCAATAAGGAAAAGCGGAAAGAATACAAAGGTTCTAGATAAACTTAAATAACTATTTATCCAACTAACATAACCAGCAAGTAGGCCGATTAATACAGCAAAAATAATAGAATATATTGGTTTGATCTTAATGTAACCGAGCAACATCATATGCCAGAACAGGAGACTGATTAAAAACCACAATGACCAATGTGGTTGAAAGAAGTTAATGGATAAATCCGACTTTGAGTATAAATAAAAATAATAGATAGAATAAATAACCTGAAAGATGATATATGGATATATTAACTTTTTGGTAATTTTTTGTATATAACCTTGTTGTTGAATTCCTTTTGCGAAAAATCCTGAGATTAGTATAAATGCAGGCATATGAAAAGTATATATCACTTTATAGATGGCTAAGGCAAGCTCATTATCCTCAATTAGCGGTCGGATAAAATGTCCAAAGACTACAAAAAAAATCAAAATAAATTTGGCATTATCGAAGTAATATTCACGATGCTTCAAATCGTTTCCTCCTTCATGCCCCCCTTTAAAAATACATAAATATTTTACCCCTATTATTCTATCTGAAACTAGTGAAATTGTTGGAAAATAAAAGGGAATAACAGGGAAAAGCTAGTTCGTACATCCTGTTATACTACAAAAATAAGCCTGTTATATATTGTTGGAACCGATGCCATTCCTTTGATAACAAGGAGTTTTTTATAAAAAATAAATGTGTTATAAAATTTTTTGTATCAAGTATGACTTTTATCACAGAGGAAAAATATGAAACATTATACAATGGCAATAGGGGAAAGTTCCTCAAGGATAGTTTTAGGAGGGAGCAAATTGTCTATTTTACCACAAAAGAATGAACTTGGATTCTATGAAATTCGTCTAGAATCAATTGGAGGACTTGGGGCAAATCTAGCTGGGAAAATGTTGGCTGAAGCAGGTGTACTCGGGTTAGGATTAAATGGCTCTAATTTTTCTTCCTATGGTTCAGAAAAAAAAGGGTCACCCGTTAAAAGCTTTATTCGTTATTGCGATCCAGAAGTTGAAATTCGAGATCATAGTCCAATAGAGGAACCACATGTTATAGGTGTATTTCATGAAGCATTATATAAAATGGTCAATGTTGTTAGTGGCATGCGACCAGATGGTATTATTCTTGTAAATTCTACAAGAGATTTTGATGATATAAAAAGAGACTTAAAGATTGAATATGGCACAGTTGCTATTGTTGATGCTTTAACAATTGCTGTTGAAGAAAAAACGAAGGTAAATACAGCAATGTTAGGAGCACTTTTTAGAATATGTGACTTCTTAGAGCCAGATGTAATGCGTAATGTCATTAAGAAAACATTCGAAAAAAAATATCCACACTTGGTTGAACCTAATATTCGTACTTTCAATCGCGGATACAATGAAGTTAAATTTAAGAAATATGAAGCTCCAGAAGATGCCGTCGGTAAGAGATTTGAACGTCCTGCACCTCAATTAGGATATCTAACGCAGGATATTGGTGGAGTGCTTACTACACAGGCCAATAGTATCCTTAAAGACTTAAGTGGATCACGCCAAGGCTTTTTACCTCAATTCGAACAAGAAAAGTGTATAAACTGTGCTGCTTGTGATACTGTTTGCCCTGATTTCTGCTTTGTTTGGGAGGAAGGCGAGGATAAAAAAGGCCGTAAACAAATGTTCTTAAAAGGAATTGATTATCAATATTGTAAAGGTTGCTTGAAGTGTGTGGAAGCTTGTCCAACTGACGCATTGCAAGATTTACGTGAAATGATTGGTTATGCAGAAGCAAATCGAGTTAAACAGAACTTTCCTTACGTGTTAGGAGGTATATCTTAATGTCTATCTTAGAAGAAAACTTAATAGTAAAGGGTGCAGCTGAACAAGTCACTACTTTCGAGTCGGGAAATGAAATGGCTGCTATGGCTGCAGCACAGATCAATTATCATATCATGGGATACTTCCCAATTACGCCTTCAACAGAAGTAGCACAATTTTTAGATCAAATGAAAGCACGTGGTGAGCATGACATTAAACTAATCCCCGCTGACGGTGAGCATGGGTCTGCTGGTATTTGCTACGGTGCTTCAGCTACAGGTGCACGTGTCTTTAATGCGACAAGTGCTAACGGTTTTTTATATATGATTGAACAATTGCCTGTACAAGCTGGAACGCGTTTACCAATGGTTATGAATCTAGTAACACGTGCTGTTAGTGGACCTCTTGACATCCGTGGTGATCATTCTGACTTATATTATGGATTAAATACTGGCTGGGTAATTTTAACGGCAAAAACTCCACAAGCTGTATACGATATGAATATCATGGCTTTAAAGATTGCGGAACACTCCAAGGTACGTCTTCCTGTGATTGTAGCCTATGATGGATTCTTTACTTCTCATCAAAAGAGAAAAGTAAATTATTTTAGTGATCGTCGTGTTGTGCAGAAATTTGTAGGTGAGTGTCCAACGGATTATAACTTTGCTCGTGATCCAAAAAAACCAGTTACGATTGGTGCACATATGAATGGAGATGATTTAATCAATAATCATTTCCAACAATCTGAGGCAATTATTGCAGCGGGTGAGGTTTATAAAGAGGTTGCTGCTGAATATGCTAAACTATCCGGGCGTGAATATTCTGTACTGGATCTCTATAAAATGGAAGATGCAGAAGTAGCACTGTTTCTATTAAATTCTGCTGCTGAGTCTGCGAAAGATGTTGCTGACCGATTCAGAGAAAAAGGAATAAAAGTGGGTGTTATCAGCCCTAATATTATTCGACCATTCCCGGCAAAAGAGATTCGTGAAGCATTAAAAAATGTAAAAGCTTTATTGGTTGGGGAACGTGCTGATTCATATGGTGCGAACGGTCCAAACCTTACTCATGAAATTAAATCAGCCCTACAAGATGATAAAGATAATAAAACAGTTGTTTTAAGTCGTGTATTCGGTCTTGGTGGAAAGGACTTCTATGCAGACGATGCCGAAAAGTTTTTCGAAATGGCCATTGAGGCAGCAGAAAATGGTTTTGCAGAAAAGCCATTTGATTATTACGGGCATGTCCCAGGAAATACAGATAAAAAAATAAAGCCTGTAATTACACCTCAACATAGTGATGCCTATAAATCAGGTTTAATTGAAGTGAAAGTGGATGAAGAAACAAATAAGCTAAAAGTGAAAATCCCACCGCTTCGTAATCTTACAAATAAACCTAAGCGAATTGCTTCTGGTCATGGTGCCTGTCCAGGATGTGGAATTTTCGGTGGGTTAGAGCTATTCTTCAAAGGAATCGAAGGGGATGTTGTTGTTTTATATCAAACAGGTTGTGCATATGTAACAACAACTTCTTATCCGTACACTTCTCATAAGCAAACCATGATTCATAACTTATTCCAGAATGGAGCTGCTACTCTTTCTGGTACTGTAGAGGCATTTTTGGAATTAAAGAAAAGAGGGGAAATTGAGGTATCAGAGGACGCCACATTTGTTATGATTACAGGTGATGGTGGTATGGATATTGGAATGGGCTCTGCAATTGGAACAGCTCTTCGTAACCATAAATTAATTATCCTTGAATATGATAATGAAGGCTATATGAATACGGGTTCTCAAATGTCCTACTCTACTCCAATGGGGCATATGACTAGTACTTCTAATGTAGGGAAAACTCAAAAAGGAAAAGCTTTCCATCATAAAGATACAGCTCAAATTATGGCTTCTACTAATATTCCCTATGTCTTTACTGGGGTAGAAGCATTTCCACAGGACTTAATTAAAAAAGCAGCTAAAGCACAGTGGTATGCACAAAATGTAGGAACCGTTTATGGTAAGATTCTTATTACTTGTCCATTAAACTGGAAATCGGAAGATCGCTATGGTGAAAAGATCTTAGAACAAGCTGTTAATTCCTGTTTCTTCCCACTATATGAAGTAGAACAAGGTGTGACTGCAATCACATATAACCCGGAAGAAAAAAATAAACGCGTTACACTTTCTGAGTGGTTAAAATATATGGGGAAAACAAAACATTTATTAAAAGAAGAAAACAAAGATGTGCTTTTAGGTTTTGAAGCTGAAGTTGAAAAAAGATGGCAGCGCTTAAAGGCAAAGCACGAAAATCCTTATTTATAATCTCTAGTAAGGGCTAGTTCATTCGAACTGGTCCTTTTTTCATTATAATTTGAAACTCTTTCTTCAAATATGCCTACTTTTCAATTATAATAATAAAAAGTAATGTCGAATTTTCAAATAATTTGTAAATGGGGGAGAAGGGAGAAACAACATGAAAGGTGTAAAATTCTTAAAAAGAAAGAAAAAAGAGCCCAAAATGAAGAAAAAGGTTTCTAAAAAACAGCCACTTCTAGAAAAGTGGACACAGCTTCTTTCCGCAGCAAAGTTTTGGAATCATTTAAAGCTTGGACAAAAGTATGGGGTCGCTTTATTTATTACAATTGGTCTTTTTGCTATATCTACTGTTATTACTTTTGTTCTATTAACCTCGGTTCAAAAAAAGATGGACTTAGTCGAACTAACGGGAAAGCAGGCTACACGTATTTCTGATGCGGCTGCTTTATTCCATCAAAAAGGAGTTTCGGTAGGGAATTACATAATTGACTCTAATCCGAAGCATACAAAACGCTTTGAAGAGTTATCAGAGGAACTAAAAAATTTAAAGGCAGAAATTAGAAAAGGTTTAACCACCAGTGAAGAAAAGATGTTATTTATTCAAATGAGTAAAGATGATGATTCAATGAATCTTCAATTTACAAGTGTTATTGTACCTGAAGTTAAATTACAGCATGAACGAAATTATCGTCTAGGAAAACTAAAGGTTGATAATTTAATTGATGATAATGTTGTCAAGCTAAACCAATTAAAAGAAATGATGCAAAAAGAACAAAAGGATGCAATATCATCTGCAACAGGCAGCCTTATCTCAACATTAACGGTACTTGTTATTTCTGTCATTGTTTCTACCATTATTGGGATTCTAGCAATCGTTTTAATTGGAGCTATCATTTCAAGAAGATTAAAACATATTGTATCTGTTTCAACTGAAATTGCTAATGGTAATCTGAATGTAGATTTAATAGAAGCGAATGGTAAAGATGAAATATCCGAGCTTAGCCGCGCTACTAGTTTAATGAAGGAAAACCTTCGTTCTATGATTCAAGAGATATCTACTGTTTCCAATCATGTAAATAGCAGGAGTGGGGAGTTAAATCTAGCTGCTTCAGAAGTTAGAGCATCAAGTCAGCAAGTGGCTTCGACTATGCAGGAATTATCGAGTGGTTCGGAGGAACAAGCAAACAATGCTACTGCTCTATCTGAAATGATGGAAGAGTATTTAACAAAGGTACAGGCAGCAACTGCAAGTGGAAACGTCATTCGTGATGCATCAAATGATGTCATGATGATGACGCAAAAAGGAGATTCTCTAATGATGGAATCTCAAAAGCAAATGGTAAAAATTAACGATATTATGAAAACATCTGTGGAGAAAGTGAGAGGACTTGACGACCAAACAAAGCAAATTTCTAAACTGGTCAAAGTTATACATGAAATTGCTGGTCAAACAAACTTACTTGCTTTAAACGCAGCCATTGAAGCGGCAAGAGCCGGTGAACATGGCAGAGGATTTGCTGTCGTTGCGGATGAAGTAAGAAAACTTGCAGAACAGGTTTCTTTTTCTGTTTCAGATATTACGAAAATCGTTCAAGGTATTCAGCTAGAATCTAATAATGTCGTGAGCTCCCTACAGTTGGGATACAATGAAGTAGAAGAAGGTACTTCTCAAATAGAAGTAACCGGCCAAACCTTCAAGGAAATTTATAGTGCTGTAACATTAATGACAGATAAGGTAAAAGAAATATCTGATAATCTTGAACAAGTTGCTCAAAGTTCTCGAGAAATGAATGCATCTATTGAAAATATTGCTTCCATTTCAGAAGAATCAGCTGCTGGTGTCGAACAAACAAGTGCCTCAGTTACACAAACGAATCATTCTATGGAAGAAATTTCAGACAATGCCCAATCACTATCAGAACTGTCTGATCAATTAAATGATATGATTTCGAGATTTAGACTTTCATAAGTTACTATTGAACTGTAAAGCTTTTTACAGTTCTTTTTTTTTGTAAAAAACTGTTTTCGTATAGATTCTGGTTTTCGTAAAAATCCCTAAAGCCGGATTTTTACAGGCTCTCTTAATAAGCGCCCAGCTCTTTTCTTCATTTCCATATAAGTTTAACAGCGTATATTGTGAAATGCCTATTTATTAGTTACATATAGCAACAAAGTTTAAGAAAAGAGCCTTGTAAAAGGAAAGTATTCGATAAAATTTTTAGTTGTATGCTATATAAAAAGGATTTTTCTGTCATTTTGTAGAAATATAGATATATATATACTTCTATGTTGCTGGGGAGGTTATGCTTTTTAATGAATAATAGTAATGTAAATAATCCGTGTAACCCCAATTTACAGACTTTTGATATCTTCAATAAAACATTAGACGGAATTGTCATATTTAATCAAGATGGTGTTATCTTGGATGTAAACCGTTCCTTCTGTAAATATATTAATACAAATAAAGACGAAATAATTGGATATACTCTTGAACATTTTGTACCTAAAGACAAACATTATAAGCTTCGAAGACAAAAAGTTTTATTAGAACAAAATCGGAATGCTAGAGGAGTTCTCCCGATCCTCCATCAAAATGGTATCTCTTATTTTAGTGTCGTAACAAGCCTTGATGAAGATAGTGGTCATTATATCTCTGTATTCAGGGATGAAACTGAAAAAATGAACCTAAAAGAGCAGTCTGCCCAATATGACTATTTTTTTAAGGAATTATTTATTGAAGCAATGGACGGAATTATTTTCTGGGATATGAAGGGTCAGATCATCAATGCAAACCAGGCAGCTTGCCGAATCTTTGAATGTGGATATCAGGATATCATTGGAGCTAATTTTGATCAGTTTATATTAAAAAAGAACCATCAATATAGGAAAATACTAAAGGAGTTATTTGAAACAGGAGCAGTTAACGACCAGTTATTTTTAAAAATGCCCAATGGTCAAGAAAAATTAATCGAATTTACCTCTCGCTTACATTCAAAAGAGGGATTTCATATGACCATTTTTCGAAATGTAAGTGAACGTTACCGGATGGAACTGGAATTAAGAGAAAGTGAACAAAAATTCCGAACTATATTTGAAGGTTCATTAGAAGGCCTAGTTCTCTGGAATGATGACGGGGAAATTATTGATGTCAATCAAGCAGCATGTCAATTATTCAAAACGTCAAGAGATGAGATTTTAGGGAAAGACTTAATAAATTTATTGCCGGATACAAATGGCAACAAGCAGAAGCTTGAAAACATAATAAGTACATTAGAAAAAACGGGTCAGCTTCATGGAACTTCAAAAATTTACATTGATGAAGAAACGGTGAAACATTTCGAATTTAGCTCTATCTTCCACCTATTTTCAAATGTAAATTTTATTGTAATCAAAGATGTAACGGAAAAAATAGAAATGGAAAAACGTCTTCGAAAATCCGATACACTAAATGTAATAGGAGAACTTGCTGCCGGTATTGCCCATGAAATCCGCAACCCCATGACTGCGTTAAAAGGCTTTATTCAATTGCTGCAAGGCGAAATGAGAGAAGATCGTTCGATGTACTTCCAAGTAATCCTTTCTGAATTGAATCGTATTGATTCTATTATTAATGAATTTTTGATTCTAGCAAAGCCGCAGGTAGTAAAGTATTCGAAAGTAGATATCGTCCAAATTATGAGGGATACCGTTGAGCTTCTTAATGCCCAAGCAGTCATGTATAATGTCCAATTTCGTACCTACTATCAAGAAAATCTACCGATTATATTTTGTGAACCAAACCAACTAAAAAAGGTGTTCGTTAATATGATCAAAAATGCTATTGAATCGATGCAAGCTGGTGGAAATATTACAATTTTCATTGAATCATACAAAGATGACCAAATTCATATTTCGATTAAAGATGAGGGCTTTGGTATTCCTCCAGAAAAATTAAAGCGACTAGGAGAGCCTTTTTATACAACAAAAGACCGTGGAACGGGTTTAGGCTTGATGGTTAGTTATAAAATTATTGAAGAGCATAATGGGAGAATTAAAGTCGATAGCCAAGAAAATGTGGGCACTACCTTTCATATATATTTATCTAGTAAATAATATATTGACCTATCCCAAATAGATTGAACGAATGAATGATAATCCTGAAAAAGGATTATTTTTTTTATAAAATATTGCAATAATTAATAAATTAGATTATCATCTAATTAGATGTATATCTAAAATAGAGGAGTAATGGCTATGCAATTAAACAGGTTAGTTGACTTTCATAAAACAATGGGTGACCCAACACGATTAAGAATACTGTCATTATTATCAAGTGGACCACTTCATGGTCAAGCCATTGCAGGTAAGTTAGGCTTAACTGCACCAACCATCACTCATCATTTAAAAAAGCTTCGGGATATAAATGTTGTTTATGAAAGACGTGACAAAAATACGATCTATTTTTATTTGAAACATTCGGTAGTCCATCAATATTGTGAATCATTGATGGAGCTAGTAGAAGGGAAGGATACAAAGGTGAATGAAATAAGTGATGAAAAGCAAAAAATAATTGCTAATTTCTTTACAAAAGATGGGAAGTTAAAAACAATTCCTGCACAAAGAAAGAAAAAGCTACTGGTGTTTGAACATATCTTAAAGGGGTTTGAAAGAGGGAGAAAATATTCTGAGCAGGAAATAAATGAGTATATTCTTCGTTTTCATGATGATTATGCCACAATTCGTAGAGAGTTTATCATCAACCATTATATGTATCGTGAAAATGGAATTTATGAACTTAATCCAGTTGAAATGTGGGCGAAGATTGATGGTTAAAAGAGACAGAATGGCTTTTAAGCCAGTTCTGTCTCTTTTACATTATAAGCTTTTTGTTAAGAGAGTTAAGAAATCAGTGAATGATTTTATTTCTTTTCTAGATTTAATTAATAAGCTCCCTAATGAAAGGGTTTGTTTTTTAGCATTTATTCTCTGTTCATTGTCTTCAATACTATCTAGATCGGCAACATGAGCAAGACCTATCGTTCTGCGAATTAATTCACAGCCGGCAAACCCCAATGAATCATTGAAATATTTATTTAAAACTGACTCGTATAAACCTGGAATGGCTGCGTGTGGTTCTTGATTATTTGTTTTCCAAAGCTCTGAGAAATGTAATACAAACTCGTTCCAAAATGTTTCAACATGCGTAAGAATTTCAGATTTCTTTTCAACGTTAGCTAAAGCTTGGAAGAGTAGATTCGCAAAAACTTGCCCAATATCAAAACCAGCTGGTCCGTAAAAAGCAAACTCCGAATCTATAACTTTCGTTTCCGTTGAGCTCGCAAAAACGCTTCCAGTGTGAAGGTCTCCATGCAATAATACTTCTGCCTCCGTTAAGAAGCTCATTTTTAACAGTGCTACTTGGAAAATGAGTTCTTGATCATTTCTGATTTTGTCAACAGTAGCTTGTAATTCTGATTCATAGGAATTTGTAGGTGAATCAGTATAAGGATCTGTAAAAATTAGATCTTCCGTAATTTTGCAAAGTTCTGGGTTGATAAATTGCCCTAGGAGTTCTTTTTTCTTTGATTGATTCATTCCAAAATCCGAAGTATAAAAAAGTGTTTTTGCTAAATACTCACCTAAATGTTTGGAGAGTAATGGGTATTGATCTCCTCGAATAAAACCCTTTCTAGCAATAGTCAAATGAGATAGATCATCCATAACAGTAATAGCTAATTGATCATCCGTAAAATGTACAACTGGAACATAATCAGGTGCAAGTTTACCAAATATTTTTAAGGCATCTGCTTCAATTTTCGCTCTTTTAAGCGTTAACGGCCAACTTTCACCAACAACCTTTGCGTAAGGAAGGGCCTGCTTGATAATGATTCCCTGGCCACTAGTAGTATCTGTTATACGAAAAACAAGGTTTAAATTACCGTCTCCAATTTCTGAGCAAGTTAGAGTGGAATTCTCAGCGAAAATTCCTAATTTTATGGCTAAATCAATAGCAGAATGTTCAGTGAGTGGTTCATATTTTTTGTCTGTTAATAATGTCATTTTTCATTCCTCCTGGTGTGAAGGGCTAGAAAAAAAGCCCCTTTCTCATAAGAAAGAGGCTTGAAGAATAGTCTTCGCACCTCTTATCTTTCAGAAAGTCTAACTTTCTGTTGGAATTAGCACCGTGCCTTAAATAAAAGGCGCTTTCTTGCGCCACATTTCACAATGGAATTACGGTCGGTTGCTGGGCTTCATAGGGCCAAATCCCTCAGCCATCTCTTGATAAGAGAAAAATGTAAATATTCAATTGAAGTTGATACGATGAAAATAATAACAGGCTTTATTAAATATTGTCAATTCATTTTTTTTAGAAAATTTTTAATATAGGTCAGGCTTTCGATCTTGAAAGACTGGGATGGTATTACGCACCTTGACGACGTTCTCTAAGTCTATTTCTCCATGTAAAATCTCATCACTCTCGGAGGCTTCCGCGACAATTTCTCCCCAAGGATCAATGATTAAAGAATGTCCTGCAAAAATATTACTTGGGTTAGAGCCTGCACAATTACATGCAATGACATAGCATTGATTTTCTATTGCTCTTGCAGTTAATAGAGTTTTCCAATGATGAAGTCTTGGTAATGGCCATTCCGCTACAACAAAGATCGCTTGTGCACCTTTTAGAACATGCGCCCTGATCCATTCAGGAAAGCGAATATCATAACAAATTTGACCAGCAAAAATTTCGCCATCTAATGCAAATATACCTTCGTCTTTTCCTGACTTAAGAAATAAATGTTCACCCATTAATTGGAAGAGGTGAAGTTTACTATATTGATGCACCAGTTCCCCCTGGCGATTAATGATTAAAAGGGTGTTATAGATACCATCTTTTTCCTGATTCGCAATGGATCCTCCAACAAAATGTACATTGAACTTTTTAGCCTTTTCTCGCAGAAAATCAATCGTTTTCTTTGCATGTTGGTCTGCTGTAACTGGTAAGTTTTCTAAATCATAACCTGTTGTCCACAATTCAGGAAAGACAATGATATCCGGTGATTTTTGCATGGCTAATTCAATTTGGGCTTCTGCCTTTTGATAATTTAATTCTGGATTCCCAAATTCTATCGACATTTGGATTAGAGCAATTTTATATTTCATCATGACTCACCACAATCTTTTAAATTTTTCTTTACATTCTGTCATTAAAGTTATATCATTTGTGACTAGATTTTCAATAAAAATTTTCTAATAGATTTGTGTAGGTGAATGTAGATGAAGACTTTTCAACAATCTAATTTATTAAATAGTTTACCAAAGCAGTTTTTTGCTTCTCTTGTTAAGAAAGTATCCCTTTCTGTTGCTAATGGTCATGATGTCATTAATCTTGGGCAAGGTAATCCCGATCAGCCGACACCAGAACATATTGTAAAAAAATTGCAGGAAGCAGCAGCGAATCCCATAAATCATAAGTATTCGCCCTTTCAGGGATATAAGTATTTCAAGCAGGCTGCTGTCGATTTTTATGAAAGAGAATATGGGGTTAGTTTAGATCCTGATACGGAAGTAGCGGTTCTATTTGGCGGTAAGGCAGGCTTAGTAGAAATTCCGCAATGCTTATTAAATCCTGGTGATACCATACTTGTCCCAGATCCAGGGTATCCAGATTATTGGTCAGGTGTATCGCTTGCCCAGGCAAACATGGTTACAATGCCTTTGCTAGAAGAGAATGGCTTTTTACCTGTATATGAAACGATTGAACCTGAAATTCTTGAAAAAGCGAAATTAATGTTTTTAAACTATCCCAATAACCCTACTGGTGCTACTGCATCTCTTGAATTTTTTGAAAAAACGGTAGAATTAGCAAAGAATACGAATATTTGTGTGGTACATGACTTTGCCTATGGCGCAATTGGGTTTGATGGACAAAAGCCGATCAGCTTTTTACAAACGGAAGGGGCTAAGGATATTGGAATCGAAATCTATACTTTATCCAAAACCTATAACATGGCAGGCTGGCGTGTTGGATTTGCGGTAGGAAATCGCAGTGTCATTTCTGCTATTGAACTGTTACAGGACCACCTTTATGTAAGCATTTTTGGAGGAATTCAGGAAGCTGCAGCAGTAGCTTTAAACGCTTCACAACAGTGTGTGGAAGAGCTAAATGCCTTATATGAATCTAGAAGAAACGTCTTGATAGAGGGATTAAAGTCAATTGGTTGGGATGTTCGTGCACCAAAAGGTTCATTTTTTGCTTGGTTAAAGGTCCCGGAAGGCTATACTTCTGAAGAATTTGCGGATTTTTTATTAGAAAAGGCACATATTGCTGTCGCACCAGGAGTAGGATTTGGTCATTATGGAGAAGGTTATGTTCGTGTTGGACTCTTAACTTCTGAAGGAAGAATGCAAGAAGCAGTAGAGAGAATTAAATCTTTAGAAATTTTCAAATAATCCATTGACAATGTTATTAAATCCTGTCATAATCCAAATTAATTTGAAAAATAACATTTACAACGTATAAAATAAATAAACGATTTTCTTATCAAGAGCAGGCGGAGGGACTAGCCCTATGAAGCCCGGCAACCGATTTTATGAATCCGTTCATAAAGCACGGTGCTAATTCTTGCAGCGAAAAAGCTGAAAGATAAGAGGACGTTAGTTATGTATGCTAACCTCTTCTTATTTGAAGAGGTTTTTTTATTGTGAAAATTGCAAACAAAGAATAGTCATGCAGATGAGTTTGAAAGGAAGATTTACGATGAATGATTTAATTGCTACGTATCTTATTAAAGATATCAAGGGTAGCCCACTTAAAAAAGCAGAGGATATAGCTCTCGGATTAACAATTGGATCATGGACTGATCTACCTGAACTTGAGCAAAATCAATTAAGAAAACATAAAGGCAAAGTAGTTTCTATCGAAGAAGATCCTGAACATGAAGGGGAAGCCATTATAAAGATTGCCTATCCTCCTGTAAACTTCTCAGCAGATATTCCGGCTATGTTAACCACAGTGTTTGGGAAATTATCATTGGACGGAAAGGTCAAATTACTAGATTTAGAGTTTCCTGATCAATTAAAGGATATCTTTCCAGGTCCAAGGTTTGGGATAAACGGAATAAGGGAGAAATTAGGTGTTTACGATCGACCGTTACTAATGAGTATCTTTAAAGGTGTAATCGGGAGAGATCTTAATTTCTTATCTAGACAACTTGAAGCACAAGCCTTAGGAGGGGTTGACATTGTAAAGGATGATGAAATCCTTTTTGATAATGGATTAACCCCATTTGAAGAACGAATTTTATCAGGAAAAAGAGTATTACAAAACACTTATGAACAATCTGGACATCGGACTTTGTATGCGGTTAATTTATCGGGACGGACCTCTCGTTTAAAAGAAAAAGCTCGAAAAGCGAAAGAGTTAGGTGCTGATTTATTATTATTTAATGTTTTTGCTTATGGGCTAGATACTCTCCAAGAATTGCGTGAAGATGATGAAATTGGATTGCCAATAATGGCGCATCCAGCAGTAAGTGGTGCCCTTACTTCTTCTAATTCCTATGGATTATCTCACTCACTCTTACTTGGTAAACTCTTGAGATATGCTGGGGCAGATTTATCCTTATTCCCATCACCTTATGGTTCTGTAGCATTAGAAAAAGAGAAGGCAATATCGATTAAACAGGAGCTAATAAAAGAAGATACCTACTATAAGAAAGCATTTCCTGTACCATCCGCTGGAATTCATCCTGGATTGGTTCCATTATTAATTAATGATTTCGGGCAAGATTCTATCATAAATGCAGGCGGTGGTGTTCACGGCCACCCATTGGGTGCAATAGGTGGTGGAAAAGCGTTTCGACAAGCGATTGATGTACATTTGAAGGGCCAAACTCTGATAGAAGGTGCCGAAACATACCCAGAATTAAAGACAGCCCTTGAGTTATGGGGATATGTGGAGGTGAATTCATAATGGGCAGACCTGTTATTTATTGTGATTTTGATGGAACAATCACGGAAAAAGACAATATTATTGCGATCATGAAAGAGTTTGCTCCTCCTGGATGGGAAGCAATAAAAGACGATATATTGTCTCAAAAAGTTAGCATTCAAAATGGAGTGGGCCAATTATTTGCGTTGCTCCCAAGCAATCTAAAAAATGATATCGTCCAATTTTCCTTAAAAAATGCTGTCATACGTGATGGTTTTCCTGAGTTATTACAGTTAACAAAGGAAGAAGGAATTCCTTTTCATGTTGTAAGTGGGGGGATTGACTTTTTTGTAGATCCCATCTTAGAGCCATATGGACCATTTACTAGTATATATTGTAACAGCGCAGATTTTTTGAATCATACAATCAATATACTTTGGCCGAATGCTTGCGATGATCTTTGTGATAACGGTTGTGGATGCTGCAAACCCAGTGTTATTAGAAAATTAAAAAATCCAAATGATTTCACAATCGTAATTGGAGATTCCATTACAGATTTAGAAGCAGCAAAACAAGCGGATTTTGTTTTTGCTAGGGAGTTTTTGGCTGATAAGTGTGAAGAATTAGGCATTCAATATAAAAAGTTCGAAACGTTTTACGATTGTATAGATTTAATTAAAAAATGGATTGGGGTGAATCGAGCAAATGTTTAAAGAAAAATGGAATGAGTTAGCGGATGTAAAGGATGAGCTTGCTGGCCGAGACTGGTTTATGGGCACAAGTGGAAATTTAGCTATTAAGGTGCAAAACGAGCCATTGCAATTTTTAGTTACAGCAAGTGGAAAAGATAAGCGCCAAAGAACAGATGAGGACTTTTTATTAGTAGATCAGTTTGGTCAACCAGCTGTCCCAACCCATTTAAAGCCTTCTGCTGAAACTTTATTACATGTTGAAATTTACCGAAGAACTAATGCTGGTTGCAGCTTGCATGTTCACACCATCGATAACAATGTTATATCAGAGATTTACGGTGACCGAGGAGAGGTTTCTTTTCAAGGCCAAGAACTGATTAAAGCTTTTGATCAATGGGAAGAAGATGCTGTATTAAAAATACCAATTATCCGCAATTATGCGCATATACCAACCTTATCCAAGGCATTTTCAGAACATATTCATGGTGACTCAGGTGCTGTATTAATACGTAATCATGGAATTACAGTTTGGGGAAGAACCGCTTTCGAAGCAAAAAAAATCTTAGAAGCATCAGAATTCTTATTCCGCTATCAACTGAGATTATTAGAACACAAACCTTTCCAATTATTTAAAGTAGTTTAATTTAATTAAATTTTAAGATATTGCTCTGTTAAAGAGCAGTATCGATTTGTAACAATGTTGATTGGAGCGAAAGGCGCGAGACTCCTGCGGGAGAAGCGGGACAGGTGAGACCCCACAGGAGCGCCAGCGACGAGGAGGCTCACAGCACGCCCCGCGGAAAGCGAGTGCCTGCAGCGGAAATCAACATTCCTATATAACAGAGACTAAAATAAAAAAAGTGAGGGAATTGACATGGCATATATTAAATTTCAAGAAAACGGTAATCTGATTGAAAATCAACAGGAAGTATTAGACTTTTTAACAAGCCAAGAAGTGATTTATGAGCACTGGGATATTACTAAACTTCCAGCACATCTTAATGAGAAATATCTTCTATCTGACGAGGAAAAAGAAGAAATATTAAATACATTTGATGGTGAAATCGCGGCTATCTCTGAAAGAAGAGGATATAAGGCTCAAGATGTAATCTCTCTATCTGAAAATACACCGAATCTAGAACAACTTCTAGTAAATTTCCAAAAAGAGCATCATCATACTGACGACGAAGTTCGTTTTATTGTAAGCGGACATGGCGTATTTATTATCCAAGGAAAAGACGGAGCTTTCTTTGAGGTACATTTAAATCCTGGTGATTTAATTTCTGTTCCACCGAATATTCGACATTACTTTACTTTAAAAGAGGATAGAAAAGTTGTGGCTATTCGTATCTTTGTTACAACAGAGGGCTGGGTACCTATTTACGAAAAAGAAGAAGTAGAAGCTTAATATTTTGATAAAGTCCCTTCACTTAGGTGATGGGTCTTTTTGACTATTATAAGGGGTGTTAGTGTCGAAAAATAGGATATAATACCTAAGGTTGTTGTCGAATCCGAAGAGTTGATTGGAAGTTTTGTCTAATATTGCGAATCTATTTACATTTATTCAAATTATTGTCATAATTCATCAGGTATACAAATTAAGTACCTTAATGTATAAGTGGAAAGTGGATTAGGAGGAAATAGAGTTGTGCCAGACAGACAAGGTGCATTCAAATAGAATGCTAGAAGAGATCAATGAGATTAGAGAAATGATGATGTTGTCCGCAAAAGTCACTGGGTTTACTAGCCAAGAAACTTTACATTATAGTCAAGAACTAGATAAATTAATATATGAATACCAATGTACCTTTCGCAATGAACCAAAAAGTAAAAATGAAATAAAAATTTCTGTTCAGCATATGTTAGTATGGCCACGAGCCTCTTTGACCTCAGAGATTATATATATATAAGATAGAAAAAAGGACTGAATGATTTTCAGTCCTTTTATATATATTTAAAATATATCGATAATGAAAATCATAAACAATAAGCCGACTATAAAGGAATATGTAGCATTCCTCTCATTTCCATCTCCATGACTCTCAGGTATTAATTCTTTATAGATAATGAAAAGCATGGCTCCTGCTGCAAAGGCAAGACCATAAGGCACAAGTGCATCTAGATAAGAAGTTAGGTAGTACCCTAATAGAGAAGTGATAATTTCAATAGCCCCGGTCAAGGTTGAGATGATAAAAGCTTTAACCTTATTTATTTTTTGATTGATTAAAAATAAGGCAACTAATAGTCCTTCAGGTGCATTTTGAAACCCAATAGCAAATGCGATTAGATTCCCAGTTTCTCCATGGTTTGATGCATAACTTACTCCAACAGAGAGGCCTTCTGGAATATTATGCAAGGTAATAGCCGCGATAATTAACAATGCCTTTTCATCAAATTTAAGTCCACTTTTTGAATGCTGTAAATCTATATGTGGGATATTTTTTTCCATTATAGTTAAGACAAAAACACCGAGAATAATTCCAATAGCTAACGGAATAAAACCATCGTAGCTTAAAGCTTCAGGAATAAGCCCCATCGTAGAAGCAGCCATCATAACACCTGCTGTAAAGGCTAACAAAACATCCCGAAACCGGTGTGTAACATTTTGACTCATAAACAGGATAATCATAGCCCCAAAACCTGTTGATAAGGCTGATAAAATGCTTCCAATCAATACTTCCTTCATAGCACTTGTTCCTTTCCTTCATTTCGACAATTATTTATTGAACTTTCATATTTGAACGTATGGGTGTGATTTATATCATTGTCTATATCTTTATATTTCTTATAGTATAATAAACAGTTTATTTTCAATTTCTTAATTTTACTCCATCAAAATGAATGACATTTCTGTATGAGAATTTTGGACATCCATGGAATGCATCTATTCTACTACACTTCTTTACTAAACGATACATATTTCCATCTTTACATCATGTGTTACTAGCGTATTAAGTGAAACCCTTTTGGATCACAACATCACTATATAGCATATTTTAAGGGTCAAAATGGTTACAAATTTTTAACAAAGTATGAAAATACTCTCAAATGTTCATAGATTGTTAACCCTTTATTTTAATCGTTTGTACTATGCTTATATTACGATACATATATCGTAATAAAAGCATTTTCAATTATATGATGAAGGCTTTTGCTTTCAAATATATCTACCCATAGAGGAGGTCTAGTATTCATGCACATTGTCGTCTGTGTCAAGCAAGTACCAGATACCAAAATTATTAAAATTAATCCCAAAACGAACACTCTTGACCGCCGTAGTGCACCAGCCATTTTAAATCCATATGATGCACATGCTGTACAAGAGGCTGTAAGACTAAAAAAACTACATGGTGGTACGGTATCTGTTTTATCAATGGGTCCACCACAGGCAACAGAAGTCATAAAAAAAAGTATTGAGATTGGCGCTGATGAAGGCTATCTTATTTCAGACCGTGCATTTGCAGGGGCAGATACTCTTGCTACAAGCTACGCACTTTCGAAGGCATTAGAAAGAATAGCGAAGGATAAACCAATTGATATGGTTATTTGTGGTAAACATGCCATTGATGGTGATACAGGTCAAGTAGGTCCTGGAATTGCTAGACGTCTCGACATTCCTCCAGTAACAAATGTGATTGAAGTTTCAGAAGTAAATGTTAAAAATAAAAAAGTTCAAATAAAGAGGAAACTTACAAATGGATATGAAGTCATTGAAACTCAATTACCATGCTTGTTAACAGTCGAAAAAGAAATCAATGAAATTGAATACTCTCCTATGCCGAATATGATTAATGCAGCAAGATATGAGTCCATAGTTTGGACGGTAGGAGATCTTGAAAATGTAGACCGTGTCCAACTAGGCTTAAAGGGCTCACCAACTATTGTAGGAAAAATGTTTACTCCTCCTAAGCCTGAAGGTGGTAAAAGATTAGAAGGTAATTCTACAGAACAGGTCAAACAGCTTATGGATCTGTTAATGGAGAAAAAAGAACTGTTTACGACAAGTGCAACAAATTAATATTCAATAGAATTTATTGATATAGGAGGGTCCTCTATGAATCTGGAAGAATACCAAGGGGTATGGGTATTCATTGAACAAAATGAAGGGGAAATTGAAGGCGTATCATTGGAGTTATTGGGAGCAGGAAGAAAATTAGCCGATAAGTTAGAGGTTCCTTTAGCGGGTGTGTTGCTCGGTGATGGAATTCGCCAATTAGCCAATCAAGTAATCTATTATGGTGCAGATGAAGTGTATATCATTGACCATCCGGTTTTAAAGGACTATCGAACAGAGTCATATATGAAGGGTGTCATTTTATTAGCTGAAAAGTATAAGCCAGAAATCTTTTTATATGGAGCAACACCAAATGGAAAAGATTTGGCCAGTGCTGTTGCTACAGATTTAAGTACGGGATTAACAGCTGATACGACAATGCTTGATATTGATCTTGAAAACCGGTTGTTCGAAGCAAGCCGGCCAGCTTTTGGCGGCAATATTATGGCAACCATTCTTTGTAAAAAACATCGTCCACAAATGGCGACAGTACGACCAAAAGTGATGAAAGCTCTTGAACCTGACCAGAGCCGTCAGGGGAAAATAATGGAAGAAACCATTTCTTTAAAAGAAGAAGAAATGCGTACAAAAGTGCTACAGATTGTGAAAGATGTATCAAATACAGCAAATCTTGCCGATGCACATGTTATTGTTTGTGGTGGTAAAGGTATGGGGGATTATCAAAATTTCCAACTAATTCATGAATTTGCCAAAACCATTGGTGCCAGTGTTGGTGGTTCAAGAGATGTAGTTGAAGCAGGATGGTTACCACACTCACTACAAATCGGTCAAACAGGAGAAACCGTAACACCTAAAGTATTTTTTGCTATTGGTATTTCTGGTGCTATCCAACATGTAGTTGGAATGAAGAATTCAGAAATTATCATTGCAATCAATAAAGATCCCAATGCACCTATTTTTGATGTAGCAACCTACGGTATTGTGGGAGATGCAATGGAAATTTTACCTAAATTAATAGAGCAATTTAAACAGGTACTTAAAACTTCAGGTGGTGAATTGAGCTATGTCTGAAAAATTTGATGTAATTGTTGTGGGAGCTGGACCAGCTGGAACGGCATGTGCCTTAACATGTGCAAAAAGTGGTTTAAAGGTACTATTAATTGAACGCGGTGAATATCCTGGTAGTAAAAACGTAATGGGTGGGGTCTTATATCGAAAGCAGATGGAAGAACTTATTCCAGAATTTTGGAAGGAAGCTCCTTTAGAAAGACCTGTTATTGAACAACGTTTTTGGATGATGGATAAAGAGTCAGTTGTCCAATTCGGATACAAAGGTCTAGAGTGGGGAGAAGAATCTTCCTATAATAACTTTACTGTACTTAGAGCACAATTTGATCAATGGTTTGCTCAAAAAGCTGTAGAGGCAGGCGCTTTATTAATTAATGAAACGGTTGTCTTGGAATGTATTGTGGAAAATGGAAAAGTAGTGGGAGTACGTACTGATCGACCAGATGGTGAAATATACGCTGATGTGGTGGTACTAGCAGATGGTGTTAACTCGTTATTAGGAAAACAACTAGGTTTCCATAAGGAGTTCCGTCCAGATGAAGTAGCATTAACAGTAATGGAGGTTATTAATCTCCCTAAGGATAAAATTAATGAACGATTTAATCTTTCCGATAATCAAGGCTGTACGATTGAAATTTTTGGTGATTCCACAAAGGGGAATTTAGGAACAGCTTTCCTTTACACGAATAAAGATAGCTTAAATATTGGGGTTGGAACAACTCTTTCAAGTATGATCAAGGCCAAATTAAAGCCATATGATTTATTAGATCATTTAAAAAACCATCCGATGGTAAAACCTTTACTTGAAGGTGGAGAATCTGCAGAATATTTAGCTCATCTAATCCCAGAAGGAGGATATCGTTCCGTACCAAAAGTAGCTGGAAACGGTGTCGTGTTAGTTGGGGATGCTGCTCAGCTTGTTAATGCGATTCACCGAGAGGGTTCAAACATGGCGATGTCTTCTGGGAAAATGGCTGCAGAAGCAATTATTGAAGCAAAACACCGCAATGATTTTAGTGAATCCAGTTTAAATGTTTATCGAGAAAAGTTATATGATAGCTTTATTATAAAGGATCTTGAAAAGTATAAGGATGCGGCTCATACGTTTGAAAAGTATCCTCAATATTTTAAAGAATATGTTCCAATGATGAATAAGGCTATGAGTAAGTTCTTTACCGTTGATGGTACCCCAAAACGTGATAAGCAAAAAGAAATAATGCGCAGTATCACAAAAGAAAGAGGTACTATTAATGTTATTAAAGATATGTATCGCGCATGGAAGGCGGTGAAATAATGTCTACAAAAACACTAGAAGAAAAACAGTATTTGATTCGTTTTAAGTGTGATACCAAGTCACATTTAACTGTCTTAGATCATGATGTTTGTATGACACAATGTCCCGATAAACTTTGCACGGTATTTTGCCCAGCTGAGGTTTATAAATGGGAAGGCTCCAGAATGCAAGTAGGTTATGAAGGCTGCCACGAATGTGGAAGCTGCCGTATCGGCTGTCCTTATCAAAATATCAAATGGGAATATCCAAAGGGTGGGCATGGAATCGTCTTTAGGTTAGCTTAATTTATCCCCCTATTATCAAATAAAGTTGCTGATGTATCCGCGTCAGTAGCTTTTTTTTTTGACTTAAAGCCTGTCCAAAAAATTGCTATTCGTTTTATAAGGAGGATTATTATTGAATTCGGTGTTAACTGCATATGTATATTTTTTCACATAAGGGAATAAAAAGAGTGAAGCTAAAAGAGGAATTCGTAGCGGAAGGGTCTAACTAATTCTTTCTATATATTTAGATGAGATAATAGAATCATCTCTGCCATATGTTTCAAGTTCATTTGACATTTCAAGTGCTTCGTCGATACTATTAACAAATTTAGAAATTAATAATGGGTTACTCCAAGTATATGAACCCTCCAAATCCGTTGGAAAAAGGTAAACCTGCCAGTGATAAGTTTCTTCTGATTCAGGTTTTACTTTTGCTTGTAAGGCAACTAACCAATGTGTAGCTTGAAAAGACTTAGTATACGACGGTATTAATTCTAGTGCAGCTTGATCATTTACTCCAATCGGTATTAAAGATTTTGGATAAAAATCCCGATAATCAGGTTGGTTCATTTTAAAACCTCCTATAAATATAGTACCCTCTAAGCTTATTATATGCGAGCCTTTAATGATTTTTATCTTATATTTGTTAAAATTTTTTGACTATTTTGTCATCAGGGAATCATCTTCTATTGTGACGTGAATCACAACATCTAACCTTTTATCTGTTTATACTTAAAATGTAATAATGCAGAAGGGAGTTATGTGTTATGGAAGGTTGTATGAGTTCATTTGGGGGCATGAGCCAGGGCTCTCTTTGTGAAGGATTGGCTCAGCTGAAAAGCGAGCATACTCCATTATTAAGTAAGTTAGAAGGACTTTTTGAGCTGACGCAAAAGATAGAACTTGAAGATCATATAGACGTAACATTTCAGCAATTAATTAATGATGTTAAGGTTTTTATTACTGAATTGGATCCACATTCTCAAAGAGAAGAAGGGGTACTTTTTGAAATGATGGAAAAATACATTGGCCGAAACGGTGGACCAATCGCGGTTATGGAATATGAGCATGATCAAGCCAAAAACTATATAGGAACATTTTTAGAAAAAACGAGTCTAAGTTCAACTTTTTCTATAGATGACCAGAAAATATTTGCTGACTTAATTAAAAATGCTTATTTTACACTTACACAGCATTTTGCAAAAGAAGAAAATGTACTTTTCCCTATGGCAGAGAGAATGCTCTCAGATGAAGAAAAGGAAGAACTCCTTATAAAAATAAGAGAAATTTAATCTAATATATAAAAGGGTATATCAAAGGCTTTTTTTGGTATACTCTTTTTTTTTACAAAACAATAAAATTATCGTGTTCTTTGCTTGGAATCTTAATATAATTTAGATAATTACTTTTAGAAAAGTAAAATTAGGCAACGATACAACCCACGTAATTAAAAAATGAAGAAAAGTTAAAGGAGGAAAGCAGATGGTGAATGAAATCATCCAACAGCGCCCCTAACAGGGGCGTTGTATCTGAGCCGCCAAAAGCGGAGGTTAAGAAATAAATGAAAAAATATGTATTTGTAGTTGGTTTTTCAGAATTTGCTTCAAGAATGAACTTTATGGCTTTATCGGTACTATTATTATCATTTCAAAATGCGGAATGGTATTTGATGGCTTTTTTCCTCGTTAGACAAATTGGAGGAATCATAACCAGCTTTATAGCAGGTAGTTTTATAGACAGAGTGGACAGAAGAAAACTAATGATTTTGACCGACGGAATCAATGTTTTATCCGTCCTACTTCCTATTTTTTATTATCATCCAATTTCAATTTGTATGGCTGCGTTTATTCTTGGATGTACAAATCAACTTTTTTATATTAGTTACTCAGCTTCTATTCCTGATATGTTTGGACATTTAGAAGCACCAAAAATAAATGCTTTAATTGTTAGAGTTGGATCTATTGTAAGTATTTGTGGATTTATAATAGGTGGTTGGACTACTGAGTTTTTTGGACACAAGCCTGTCATCTTATTCGATAGCTTAACATTTTTGATAGCAGCTATTTATTTGGTATCCTTACGGTGGGATTCAGTTCCAAAAATTCAAGAACATTTTGGCGATCGAAAAAAGTTGTTTTCTGTCATGAAGAAAGGCCCCGTCGCTATAATTGTTGTTACTAGCTTATTTTATACATTTGCAGTTTCAGCAAATAATTATTCCTTACCCTTTTTAGCAAGCACATTCAAGCTAGAAGCCTTGACTAATGGATTGTTTTGGGCAACTGCTTCCGCAGGAATGTTGGTTGGAACAATATTGATCAATAAGAAGGATAGTTTCATTCGATATTGTCTATTTTTGTTCTTTTTTTCAGCAGCAATGATTCTCGTATTTAGAGAAACAAGTCAAGAGTGGATTCTGATATTTTTATTCGTATCTGGGGTCTTCGAAGGGCTATCTCAGGTTACGGTTAATACCATTTTACAAAAAACGTCTGTTCATGAACGGGGAAAAGCGTTTTCCTTACAAGGGCTATTTTCAAGAATAGGATTCTTTGTTGGATTCTTAATTTGTCCACTTATCGTTCAACATACATCCCTGGCTATTAATGTTAATTTACTAAATGGTGCCTTAATGGTTTGGATAAGTCTTATTCTAATTTATGTTTTTTTAGGAAATAGGCATAGAGAAATTAGAAGAATGAATTAAAACTGGGTAACAAGTGTTTATTTTTTATTCAAAGGTATTCTTAAAAGTGCTACTTTTAATGAATGCCTTTTTTCTATGTTTTCTTTTAAGAGGAACATGCTATTTTGAACCTTACAGTAGTATCAAAAATTGACAAGGCATTTTTTATTCACTATAATAACTTTGAATTCAAGATAAATGGAATCATAGTTATAAAATTGCTATTTAAAGGAATGAAACGAAATGACTAATGACTCTACTCAGTCTTTAAAGCTTTTTATTGTTCTATCCAGAGCTTACAAAGCGATAAATGAACAAGTGAATAAATTAATACAATCTAAAGGATTAAATCCAACCGAATTTGCTGTTCTAGAGTTACTTTATCATAAAGGAGACCAACCACTTCAGCAAATTGGCGGTAAAATTTTATTAGCTAGCGGCAGCATCACTTATGTGGTAGATAAATTAGAAGAAAAGGGATTACTTACAAGAGTAGCCTGTCCTAAGGATCGAAGAGTAACATATGCACAAATAACAGAAGAGGGTAAGAAATTTATTGGTGATATGTTTCCTGATCATGAACAACGAATCCATGATCTGATGTCTAGTTTAACCGCTGATGAAAAAGAAACCGCAATTGAACTATTAAAAAAACTTGGTTTATCTGTAGGAAAGTATTAACAGTCCTTTATAAGGACTGTTTTTTTTTATCTAAATAGAGGATTTTTCTATTAGAGTATCGAAATAGTTATAGAATTTTTATAATAGATAAAAAGGGGGATTCATCATGAAATTTGAAGAATATACATACACAAGACCTAATATGGAAGAAGTAAAAGCTTCCTTTCATATTTCTCTTGAACAGTTTAAGACAGCAGATGATATCGAAAAACAAAATGATGCCATGAAAAAGATAAATGAGATTAGAGGACATCTTGGTACGATGTTTAATCTTTGCTCAATTCGTCATTCCGTTGATACAAATGATGAATTCTATAAAGCTGAACAAGATTATATGGATGAAATTGCACCAGTGGTTGAGGGTCTCATTTCTGAGTATTATGAAGCATTAGTATCTTCACCTTTCCGTGCTGAATTAGAAGAAAAATGGGGTCGCCAGCTATTTGATTTGGCAGAAGGACAATTAAAAACTTTCCATCCTGATATTATTCCATTACTTCAAAAGGAAAATAAATTATCGACTGAATATACAAAGCTAGTAGCATCTGCCAAAATCCAATTTGAGGGAGAAGAAAGAACTTTAGCTCAATTAGATCCATTTACTGAATCTAAGGATCGTGAAATGAGAAAGTTAGCTAGTGAAACCAAGTTTGGATTTTTCAATGAAAATGAAGAGGAATTCGACCGAATTTATGATGAGTTAGTTAAGGTACGAACAGAGATTGCTCAAAAACTTGGCTATAAAAACTTTGTAGAATTAGGCTATTATCGAATGAGCCGCACGGATTATAATGCTGAAATGGTTGCTAATTTCCGTAATCAGGTAAAGGAATTTATCGTTCCTATTGCAACCGAGTTAAAAGAGCGTCAACGTCAACGTATCGGTGTTGACAAGTTAAAGTATTACGATGAAGGCTTTAAATTTGAAAGTGGGAATGCTACTCCAAAGGGAAGCCCTGAATGGATCATTGAAAATGGTCAAAAGATGTACGAAGAGCTTTCAAAAGAAACAGGTGAGTTTTTCAGCTTTATGCAAGAAAATAATCTGATGGATCTTGTTGCAAAGAAAGGTAAAGCGGGTGGTGGCTATTGTACTTACATCGATGAGTATAAGGCTCCATTTATTTTCTCTAACTTCAATGGGACCTCTGGAGATATTGATGTTTTAACTCATGAAGCAGGTCATGCTTTCCAAGTTTATTCAAGTCGTCATTTTGAGATTCCTGAATATAATTGGCCAACATTCGAAGCTTGTGAAATTCATTCCATGAGTATGGAATTCTTTACTTGGCCATGGATGGACCTTTTCTTCAAGGAAGATACTGATAAATACAAATTTGCACATTTAAGTGGTGCATTATTGTTCTTACCATATGGTGTTTCTGTTGATGAATTCCAGCATTGGGTTTATGAAAATCCAGAAGCTACACCAAAAGAAAGAAAGCAGGCTTGGCGTGAAATTGAGAAAAAATATTCACCACATAAAGATTATGATGGAAATGAGTATTTAGAAAACGGTGGTTTCTGGCAACGACAAGGTCATATCTATAACTCACCATTCTATTATATCGACTACACACTTGCTCAAATTTGTGCGTTCCAATTCTGGAAAAAATCGCGTGAAGATCAAGAATCGGCTTGGAAAGACTATCATCACCTTTGCCAGCTAGGGGGTAGCTTATCCTTTACTAAATTAGCGGAGGAAGCAGGATTGATCTCTCCATTCCAAGATGGATGTGTGGAATCAGTTGTTGGTGAAATCGAAAACTGGTTAAATTCAGTTGACGATCAAAAACTATAAATAAAAAGCCCAGTGAATTGATTCACTGGGTTCTTTAATTGGAAAAGGTTATACCTCAACAACAATTTGACCATCACTTAGTTTTACTGTGACGTTCTTCATATCGGGATTATCAAGTAAGGTATCTGCAATTTTATCTTCTAATTGTTCCTGAATCACTCGACGTAATGGTCGGGCACCAAATGAAGGGTGATTGCCAAGTTCAGCGATTTTTTCTTTAACATCGGCTGTCACTAACAATGTAACATTTTGCTCTCTAAGTGTTTCTGACAGATCTTCAATCATTAAATCAACAATCGCTAGAAGATGTTTCTTTTCAAGCGATTTGAATTCTATAATATTATCAAAGCGATTTAAGAATTCAGGTTTAAAATAATGACTAAGTGAGTCAAGTATACTTGCTTCTGAGTAGGTTTCGTTTTGTCCAAAGCCAACCGTTATATTTTTAACTCCAACACCTGCATTACTTGTCATGACAATGACTGTATCCTTAAAGCTTACCGTTCTGCCTTGGCTATCTGTTAAACGGCCATCTTCAAGTATTTGAAGGAACATATGTTGAACATCTGGATGAGCCTTCTCAATTTCGTCTAAAAGAATAATTGAGTAAGGATTTCTACGAACTTTTTCCGTTAGTTGTCCAGATTCCTCGTGACCGACATAGCCTGGAGGTGAACCGATTAATTTAGAGACACTATGCTTTTCCATCAACTCACTCATGTCTAGACGAATCATGGCATCCTTTGACCCAAATAACTCTTTGGCTAGGGTTTTCGTTAATTCTGTTTTACCCACTCCAGTTGGTCCAACAAATAAGAAGGAACCAATTGGACGTGTTTTGGATTTTAAACCTGCGCGGCTTCTGCGAACTGCCTTTGCAATCTTTTTAACTGCCTCTTCTTGACCAATTACTTTTTTACCTAAATTCTCTTCTAGGTTTTTCATTTTCTTATTTTCATCTAATTGCAGTTTACCAACTGGAATACCAGTCTTCTTTTGTACAATTTCAGCAATGAGTGCCGCTTCAACAGTTGCTGTATTGGAAGGTTGTGTTTCTTGTAATGCATTTTCTAGCTTTGTTTCTTCGTCTCGGAGTTTTGCAGCCTTTTCATAATCTTCTCTTTGTAAAGCTTGTTCTTTTTCATTGTGTATCTCTTTTAATCGATTCTCAATATGAGAAATATCTGTTTCGCTAAAGGAAAGATTGATTTTAGAACCTGCTTCATCTAATAAATCGATTGCTTTATCCGGAAGAAAGCGATCTTGAATATAACGATGTGATAAGGTAACACACGCCTTAATAGCATCCTCTGTATATTTTACTTCATGATACTTTTCATACTTTCCTTGAATTCCTTTTAAAATTTCAATTGCTTGTTCAGGTGTCGGCTCTTGTACTTGGATTGGTTGGAATCTTCTCTCAAGAGCAGGGTCTTTTTCTATCTTTCGGTATTCTTTTAATGTCGTTGCTCCAACTACCTGCAGTTCTCCACGCGCTAGAGCTGGTTTTAAAATATTCCCAGCATCCATTGAACCTTCAGCAGAGCCTGCCCCAACTATTAAGTGAATTTCATCAATAAATAAGATAATATTTTTATGATGTTGGAGTTCTGTAATTAACTGCTTCATTCTTTCTTCAAATTGACCCCGGATACCTGTATTCGCGACTAAAGATGCTACATCCAATAAATAGACACTTTTATTTAATAGTTTATTTGGAACGGAACCTTCCGCTATTTTTAAAGCTAATCCTTCTGCAATAGCTGTTTTCCCAACACCGGGTTCTCCGATTAAAACGGGATTATTTTTATTACGGCGATTTAGGGTCTCAATGACACGATTAATTTCTTCTTCACGGCCAATAACAGGATCGATTAAACCAGCTTTTGCCATATGAGTCAAATCACGGCCAAATTGATTTAAAAAGCTATTTCCATTTGAAGCAGTCTTATTTTGAGGATCTTCATATGTCATTTCATGATGATTGAAATAAGAAGGTGACTGTATATTCTTGAAAAAGAAATCTTCAAAAGGAAAATGAGAAGAAGATTTACCTTTTAAGCCATTTGGTGTTGGCATTTTTTCATTTTGTTTTTGATAACATTCCTGACAAAGACGGTAGCTTTGTTTGTGTCCATTGACATTCAAATGAATCTGATATTTTGCACTTTTTTCTTGGCAATTTTGACACATCATTTTTCCATTCCTCCCAATGATTTCAAATGTTTAGAGAAATATATTAAAAATAAAATTATAAATTTTAGATAGGTTAAAAGAAGATCAAAATGGTTTGACTTATTTTGACCTTTGTAACCATAGTATAATTTGACCTATTTTGACTTTCAAGTATTTTGCACAGGGAATGAAAGGAAATTTTATTTGAACCAAAAGAGCTCGTCATTGTTTGTCCTTTTCTTCATATACATAAAAGGAAGGAGGAGATGCAGTGAAAACGAATTGGGGAGCTGCCTGTCAAATTGCAGCTGTATATGTAGGTACTGTGGTGGGTGCCGGCTTTGCAACTGGAAGAGAGATTGTAGAGTTTTTTTCCCGATTTGGCTTTTTTGGTTTTATTAGTATATTAATGAGTGGCTACTTACTCATATTCTTAGGGTCTAAATTAATGAGAACAGCTGCCATAATCGGTGCAAAATCTTATCAGGAATTTAATGAATATTTGTTTGGTAAATATATAGGAATGTTCATAAATGTTTTAATGTTATTTATGCTTCTTGGAGTTTGTGCAGTGATGCTATCAGGGGCAGGTGCTATATTTCAAGAACAGCTAGGTATAAATAAAATGATAGGAATCATTGTAACTATAGCCCTTTCTTTTATTGTCATGCTTGTTGGAATTAAGGGGATATTTGCAGTTAATACGTTTGTTGTTCCAATGATGATATCGTTTAGCGTACTGTTAATGATTTTATCTATAAAAATGCCTAACTTTATCGAGAACTTTCTTTTTATACCTTTTGTGGAAGATGGATGGAAGACAGTAATTACTCCGTTTTCATATTCTGCCTTAAATTTAGGGTTAGCTCAAGCAGTATTGGTTCCAGTTGCCTCAGAAATTAAAGATGATCGAACTATTCGCTGGGGAGGGATACTTGGCGGGATAGCATTAACATTAATATTAATATCAAGTCATATCACACTTGTTATGCTTCCGAATCTTGAATCCTATGAAATTCCGATGGCTGTCATAATGAAAAACATTGCTTCAGGTCTTTATTGGATTTTTATCCTCATTATTTATGGTGAGATATTCACCTCCGTGATTGGCAATGTCTTTGGATTAGAGCGTCAGTTAAAACGATATATCGCAATGCCAAGTATTGTAATCGTATGTTTTATATTTATGGTTACTTATTTTATTAGTTTAGTCGATTATAGTACTTTACTCTCTTATTTATATCCGTTATTTGGCTATATCAGCTTGCTATTTTTTATACTATTGTGGATGAAACCATTGCCAAAATAAAAAACGTTGGATAAAGAGAATTTTACTCTTTATCCAGCGTTTTTATTTGTTTCTTTCATAATAGTCTTTGCCATTTGTAACAGCGCATCTCGGTAGTCTTCTTGTTTTTTGTTAAAAATGGTTAGCTTCATTTGTAAGTCTTCATTATTAACTAAATAGGATGTCACGATGTCTTCCTCATTAGCAGCCTCTAAAATAATGGTATCTTTGAAAAATTCATCATCCACAGGTGTTTGAGTTTTAATCGTTTGAGAAACAGCTTTTAATTGTGAGCTGGTTTCTTCCTTAACTAAATTCCAATCTACGTCATCAGGCAATAATTCAATTCTCATAAAAATAGAATCATTTTTACTTACATAAAGGATATCTTTGTACGGTTCTTCCGCAGCTAATTCAAAATCAGGTAAAACATAGATAGAATAGTTTTGATTATCACTATATTTTAGGAATGCAGTGTCCTTTTCCTCCTGACCATTTTTTTGATAAACAAGATTTTGCTCCAATATACGGATATGTTCTTCAGAAACATCATTAGTACTCTGTCCACTTTGAGAGGTTGAAGAATCTTTTAGAGTCACTTTATTTTTTGCTCCGTTGGTTTGAGTCAAATCATCTTGACTGGTAGTCCCACATCCAGAGACCATTAAAATAAAAATGGTAGATAATAAAAATGATGGTATGTAAAATTTCATAATAGGTTCCTCCCAATTTAACTATGAAGTAATTCTACAAAATTTGACGAAAAAAATGGGAAAGTGTTACATCGTTTTGAAAATTTTCTAGTGGAAAAATAAAAAATATAAATAAATCGAATATTAAATGAGAAACAATTACGAGTGGTAAACTTCTTTTCCATGCATATAAGAATCCCCAGAAGATTCCAGACAATAGAGCTGCAAATACTAAAATCCATTCACCTGTGTATATATTAATCGATGCATTCATGAAGGATGAAATAAGAATACTGCTCCAAAATCCAGTTTGTAACAATCGTTTTTGGATAAAACCTCTCCAAAATATTTCTTCCCCTGGTACAGCAATTAATAGTAATGAGATAAAATGCCAAAATAACGTTGGGGAAAATAAATCATATAATCTTACTATTTGATCCTGGACAGGGATTTTTATTAAATTAAGAACTTGATTACCTAAAAAAAATAGAACAAATAGGAGGAATCCTGAAATCATACCATAGGTCAAATAACCCCGTATCGAAACTGCATCATCTACTTCTTCTTTTATAATGGAATAACTTATTAATATAAGCATACTTGCCGTAAACATGTACCAGAAAACTTGATGGTGCTTAGATATGAAGAAGAAAAGAAGATGAGCAAGCAAAAATCCGATTACAAGACGGATATCAAGCATGCTTTTTTTCATTGAAAAATGACTCCTTATTTCTATCAACTTATTTTAACAAAAAAATACAAAGGATATGTAAAAAGGAAAATAAACTAATTCTAATAAAAAGGATAAAAAATGATTATGCTATGACTGTTTACTAATCTTCGTCTTCAGTAAGTAAAGATATTGTTAGCGAAGTCCACATGTGTCATTCACATCATTAGTAAATAAGATTCTAGATAACAGGAAAGGAGTATGGTTAAATGACTAGAGCAAAAAGAGAGAAGGAAAGAGCTTGGACTGTCCGTAAACAAGACCAAAATCCTCACGGTAAAGTAAATTCTTTTAAAGAACTTGCAAATGGAGCAAATCCTGAAAAAGAATAATCCTTAATATGCTGACAGTGAGTTTTTTCCTGTCGGCATTGTTTTTTTCCTATTTTATCATTTATATTAGGCATACTACTTATATATATACCCGATATTAATAGAAACAAACATTTTTCTAATGTAGTTTTCAAAAATAATAGGATCTAGAACTATGAAGAGGTAAAAAATAAACAAGCATATGAATATGCTTGTTTAGGTTTCTCTTTAAATAGCTTTTTCTTTAATAATTTTATAGTTTTTATGGTTAACAACTGTCCGTTGGTCAAGTTCCAAATCACGATAATTATCCATATAAGTGAGATCAACGATGACAGAGTTTTCGTTTACTTTCTCTACAATACCTTGTAAGCCCTCTCTAAATTCGATGACATTACCAACTTCTGCTTTTTTCAACCATTTCCTCTCCTTTACACGCCAATTGCAATATTATCAGTTTGCACTAAAATGTTCCTTTCGTAAAGAATTTTCAATCATTTTGGAAAAAATACAAACATTAATATTCAAAAATTTGTCAAAGTTTTAGATTATTTTAACATAAAAAACAAATGAATTAAACTAATTTATCAGAAAATTATAAATTGATATTTTTGTCTATTCCTTCATCGATTTTTAAAAAAATATGATAATCTACTATATATGAATAAATGTAGGTGATAAAGGTGAATGCGGATTTAATTAATGAACGGCTAGATCAATTAAAAAATGGTGTAATAAACGAATATTATGTCTCCAAAGAGGATTTTTTAGTTTTCCGTAAAGTTCTTGTGAAAAGAGAGGACTTTAAACATTTTCGTGGTATTGCTCAACGAGGTGGTGCAGCAGTTTATCACTATCTAGAAGTTCCTCGAAGCTAAAAAGCTACCATATGGTAGCTTTTTTTATAGAATGGTTGGTAACATGATTGAAACATAATGTAAAATTTGCTCTACTTTTATCCTAACTTGGAAATTTTTAGTTGATGAAAGTTTCTTGGATAATATTTCTTATATCTGTGTAAGCATTTTACTGACAAAGGATTGGTAGACCTTTATAGTCTTTACCATTTTTTGGACCATGAATTGAAATATTACAACTGCTAGTCTAGTAGTAGAGCGAAACAACTACTAGGAGGTAATTATAAATGAAAAAACTAAAGAAACTAGTAATTGCAGCTGGATTAATTCTATCAATGTCAGCATTTACTGCAAATCACTATACAGAAGCAGCAACAACTACTCATAAAGTCCAATCTGGTGAGACTTACTGGAAAATTGCAGTTAAGTATGGAATTCCTGTTAAAACATTAATGAAGTCAAATAACACAAATAGCTCCTATTTATTAGCTGGACAAAACCTGATCATTCCAAGTTCTACTATTTCTGCAGCAGACAAAGATTTAATGGCACGTTTAGTCCGTGCAGAAGCAGTCGGGGAACCTTATGCAGGTAAAGTGGCAGTAGCTACTGTTATTTTAAATCGTGTATCTAGCCCTAATTTCCCAAACTCTATTAGATCTGTTATTTATCAAATCTCAAACGGACATTATGCGTTCACACCAGTGCAAAATGGACAGATCAATCAGCCTGCCGATGCTGCTTCTAAGAGAGCTGTCAATGAAGCTTTAGCTTTTAGAGGACAAGGTAGTGGCTCATTATTCTTTTACAATCCAAAAACAGCAGTTAGTCAATGGATTTTTTCCCGTGAAGTAACAGTAACTATCGGAAATCATCGCTTTGCAAAATAATAGGTGAAATGATTTTCCTGTAAAGAATATAGTATAATGATGAATAGGTTTTTTTAAGTATATTTTTTGTTGGAGGACGGTTAATAACCGTCCTTTTCCATATTTTAAGAGAAGGTGACATGATGAGTTTTAAAGGGAAAACAGTCATTATAACAGGTGGAGCAAACGGTATTGGCAGGTCAATTGTAAGACAATTTGCTGAATTAAATGCAAATATAGTGATAGCAGATATAAACGAGGAGAATGGTAATAAACTCAAAAACGAACTGAAAAAAAAGCAGAAGATAGTTGAGTTTAAAAAAACGAATGTGAAAAATTTAGACGAAATTAAAGATCTAATGACGTTTACATACGAATTATTTGGAAGTATTGATATCTTAATTAACAATGCTGGAATATCAAAATTTCACTCCTTCTGGGAAATGACAAGTGAAATCTGGGATGATGTGATGGACACAAATTTAAAAGGATATTTTTTCTGTTCTTTAGAAGCAGCTAAACTTATGAAGAAAAATGGAGGGAAGATTGTAAACATAGCCTCTACTAGAGCATTTATGTCAGAACCCAATACTGAGGCTTATAGTGCATCAAAGGGAGGTATTGTGGCTTTAACTCATGCACTAGCCAACACATTAAGCCCTCACGCCATAACAGTGAATTGCATTAGTCCAGGTTGGATTGAAACCGTAAATTATGATGAACTTAAACCAATCGATCACTCTCAACATTTATCAAATCGTGTAGGTAAACCAGACGATATCGCAAGAGCTTGTATTTTTTTATGTGATGCTAAAAATGATTTTGTGAATGGTGAAAATATCACGATTGATGGAGGAATGACAAAAAAGATGATATATGAAGAATGAAAGTCGTAATTAATATCTGATACGAAAGTTCTAGGCCGAAGGATATGTTCATATATTGTTAAAGATTTATGAACTTTTAATCCAAGGAGTGATAAAATGGGAATTCGATTGATTAAAATTTCGGTTGTTTATTTTGCCATTGGAATTTTACTTGGTTATTACATGTCCGTTTCTCATTCGTATGATTTAACTCCAGTTCATGTCCATATCAATCTTTTAGGTTGGACGGCTTTAACTTTAGCAGGAATCATTTATCATCTATTTCCTTCATTAACTAATAATCGTTTGGCAACCGTCCATTTTTGGCTTCATAATATTGGGTTGCCCATTATGATGTTATCCCTTGCTACCCTAGTTACAACACAAAACGAAGCTATTCTGCCTGGAATAGCAGTTGGTGCAACTTTAACAGTTCTTGGTGTTCTCTCATTTGTATGGAATGTTCTTAAAAATATAAAAGAATAAAGGTAAAGATTGCGGTTTTTTGAGTAGTCCGTTTGGTTGCCTCGAAGAAATGCTAATTCGCTTGAAATAATAATTAAATTAACAATAAAAAAGCCGTCGATTTCAAATTTGGAATCACGGCTATTTTCTTTGGCTAGAACATAGGTGTATATTATGAAAAATTGAACATACTCGAACAGTTCTAATTATTATCTAGTTAACAAGTCACTTTGGAAAAGTTATCGGACACAGGGTTCGTTATGTGTGTCAATTACGCTAATTTGGAGGTATTATAGGACACAGAGTACGCTAGTGGCTTATTATCTAGCTGAAATGACCATCTTTTACCTCGATAACGGAACGTGTGTCCTATAAGGGAAAGAAAACCTTATTTTTTATAAATAGCGGATTGTAGGTCCGATAAATGTTTTCTCTAATTTTTAAAGGACACAGAGTACGTTATTTTTAAGTTATTAGTTCATCATTCCCTCTCATCCAAACGGGATAGTTTTTGAGCCAGCATTTTTAATATTTTATCATTTGCGTTTTATTCTTTTTGTAAATTCTTTAAGTTCCTCTATGACTTCATTCTTAGTTTCCGAATCTTCCCTACCTATTAACCCATAAATAAAAGATGAACCTTCTTGTTTTTTCCAAACAAGGTTTCCTAAAATTCTAATTGGTTTATCATTTATTCTAAATGAAATTTCTATTAAGAATTTTTTCTCATTTACTGGTAGATCATAAAGAGTTTTGATTCTTAGGCCATTTGGACTTACATCTAAAACTTGTGCTAGTCCTTGGCTGGATTCTTTTCTATGATCATTTATTTTAAATATTTTTAAACTAGCTGAAATAGGAGCTTGAAAGTGAAATCTAAATGGTTCTTCTCTTTTATATATCATATGTACCACCAATACATTTTTAATGAAAAAATTTTAGCATAAATATATTATTTTGATTTCATATCTTATTTAAAAAATTTGAACGTTCTATGAACAATCAAAATCAATTTTTTACATTTCTTATAGTAAATTGGGAAGAATAAAATCGTTTCCATCTATGTTACCAATTTCATTTTTCGCGTTAGTTGACTAAAAAGATCTTTTTGATTACCTTAGAAACTAGAAATAGGATTTATTTCCTTCATATTTATTAGCATCAAATTAACATTCCAAACAATAAAGGAGCTTGATTTTTTATGGTAGAAAAGCAATTTAAAGTGACAGCAGAAACTGGTATTCATGCTAGACCAGCCACATTACTAGTACAAACAGCAAGTAAATTTGATTCTGAAGTATTTTTAGAATTTAAAGATAAAAAAGTGAATCTCAAATCCATTATGGGAGTTATGTCTCTTGGTGTGGGGCAGGGTGCTGAGATCAAAATCTCTGCAGAAGGTTCCGATGAAGTAGAAGCTGTAAATAGCCTTGAGGAAACTTTGAAAAAAGAAGGATTGGCTGAATAATGACATTTTTAAACGGAATCGCAGCTTCAAATGGAATTGCCATTGCTAAGGCATATAAGTTAGTCGAACCAGACTTAACATTTTCGAAAACTACAGTTAGCAATCCAGAAGAAGAGGTTTCTCGTTTTAGAGATGCATTAGCTGTTTCTAAAAATGAACTTGAGCAAATTCGTGATCGAGCAGAAACGGATTTAGGTAGAGATAAAGCAGCAATTTTTGAGGCACATCTACTTGTATTAAGTGATCCTGAATTAATTAAACCAATCGAAGATAAAATAGTATCAGAACAGGTAAACGTAGAACATGCCTTGAAAGAAACAGCTGATATGTTTATTACCATGTTTGAACAAATGGATAACGATTATATGAAGGAAAGGGCCGCAGATATTCGTGATGTGACAAAGCGTGTTCTTGCTCATTTATTAAAAGTGCAAATGGTTAATCCTAGTCTGATTGCAGAAGAAGTTGTCATCATTGCAGAGGACCTTACACCTTCAGATACAGCACAACTTAATCGTGACTATGTAAAAGGTTTTACGACAGATATTGGTGGAAGAACATCACATTCAGCTATTATGGCCCGTTCAATGGAGATTCCTGCGGTGGTGGGAACAAAGAAAGCCACAGAATCCATTCAAAATGGGGATTTGATTATTGTGGATGGTTTGAAAGGTGAAGTACATATAAATCCAACCCCAGAAGTTGTTAATCAATATGAACAAATACATGCTGATTACCAAAAACAAAAAGAAGAGTGGGCAAAATTAGTTAATGAGAAAACCTTAACAAAAGATGGCCACCAAATTGAACTTGCTGCCAATATCGGCACTCCAAAAGATTTAAAAGGTGTAATTGAAAATGGCGGTGAAGCTATCGGGCTGTACCGTACGGAGTTTCTTTATATGGGAAGAGACCAACTTCCTACAGAGGAAGAACAATATAAAGCATATAGAGAAGTATTAGAAGGAATGCATGGCAAACCCGTTGTAGTAAGAACTTTAGATATTGGTGGAGATAAGGAACTTCCTTATCTAGATTTACCTAAAGAGCTTAATCCGTTTTTGGGTTTTCGGGCAATTCGTCTTTGCCTAGAGGAACAAGAAATTTTTCGTACTCAGTTAAGAGCACTTTTAAGAGCAAGTATCTATGGGAATCTAAAAATTATGTTTCCGATGATTGCAACTTTAGATGAATTCCGTCAAGGTAAAGCCATACTTGAAGAAGAAAAACAGAATTTAATTCAAAAAGGTGAAAAAGTAGCGGATCATATAGAATTAGGGATCATGGTCGAAATTCCTTCCACGGCAGTGTTAGCGAATCAATTTGCTAAAGAAGTAGATTTCTTTAGTATTGGTACGAATGATTTAATTCAATATACGATGGCAGCAGATCGTATGAACGAACGTGTGTCCTATCTATACCAACCATATAATCCTGCCATTTTAAGACTCATTAAAATGGTCATTGATGCAGCACATTCAGAAGGAAAATGGGCAGGGATGTGTGGTGAAATGGCTGGGGATGAGGTTGCTATTCCAATCTTGGTAGGGCTTGGATTAGATGAATTTTCCATGAGTGCGACTAGTATTTTAAAAGCACGTTCACTGGTCCGCCATTTTACTAAGTCTGAAGCAGAAGAATTAGCAAGGAAAGTCATTCAAATGAGTACTACTGAAGAAGTCATCGCGGCTGTTCATGAAATTACAAAAAACAAAAATTAATGTTTGAATTTTAGAAATAAGGGGTAAATAACTCTTATCAACTGGTAAGGTTTGTGGTAAACCATTTTCTTTCCCCCCTGATCATTCGACTAGTTCATAGTCGGCTTAACCGAATGTTTAACGACATTCGGTTTTTTTTGCTATAATGGCGTTAAAATGAATTTCAGGGAGGGAACGAAACGAAATGGATTTTAACTTAAGAGGAAAATCAGTTTTAATAGCTGCATCAAGTCAAGGTCTTGGACGAGCAATTGCGGAAATGTTCTTAGCAGAAGGTGCAAATGTCATGATAAGTGGCAGGGAAGAGGATAAATTAAAGAATGTTGCAACACAGTTGCAAACCAATTCGAATGGAACGGTCTATTATAAAAAGACAGACATTACTAAAGCAGAAGATATTGAGTCGCTGGTTGCTGAAACAGTTGAGAAATTAGGAACGATTGATATCCTTATTAATAATGCTGGTGGACCTCCTGCAGGTAATTTTGAATCGATAACAGATGAGGATTGGTATAAATCATTTGAATTAAATTTATTATCCTATGTTCGAATGATCCGTGCAGCCTTACCATACTTGAAAAGGAATGGTGGGAAAATTATTAATATTGCATCCACATCTATTAAAGAGCCAATACCTGGTTTAATATTATCGAATACCTTTAGAACAGGTATAGTAGGACTAGCAAAAACCCTTTCTCAAGAATTTGCACCCTATAATATTCTTGTTAACACTGTAGCGCCAGGAAGAATCAATACGGACCGTGTGAAACATCTAGATGAAGTAACTGCTAAAAAACTTGGTTCAACTAGGGAAAAAGTTGAAACAGAAGCGAAAAATAATATTCCTTTAAATAGATATGGTAGCCCAGAAGAGTTTGCTAAAGTCGTCGTCTTTTTAGCATCTGATGCAAATGCTTATATGACGGGAAGTGCGTTTCTAGTTGATGGTGGTATGGTGAAATCAATATAAATTCATCAATACTGTTTAATTAACTTATATAAGGGAAAGCTATATAATGCGTAAAATTGCGAGAGAAAAAAAGACTAAGTTCTGATAACTTGGTCTTTTTTTTGTTAAAATAAATTTAGACTTTAATATATATATTGGGGTGGAGAGAATGATGAAAAATAATGAAATTGTCATAGGATTTATTGGTTTAGGTGTAATGGGGAAAAGTATGGCTAAAAATCTTCTTAAAGCTGGGTATTCTCTAGTGGTTTCAACACGATCAAAAGAAAAGGCATTAGAAGTAATCGAAGCAGGAGCTAAATGGTTAGACACTCCAAAGGATATTGCAAATGCTGCAAATGTTGTGATAACAATGGTCGGTTATCCAACTGACGTTGAGCAAGTTTATTTTGGAGAAGAAGGACTTATCTACAATAGCTCTAAAAATACATATCTAATTGACATGACTACATCTACACCAACACTCGCAAAAAGGATATATCATGAAGCTAAGGAAGTTGGTATATTTGCTCTTGATGCACCTGTATCCGGCGGGGATATTGGGGCAAGAGATGGTAAGCTTGCTATTATGGTTGGTGGGGATGAAGAAGCCTTCGAAGCAATGCAGCCCATTTTTGAGATACTTGGAACTAATATCACTTACCAAGGACAAGCAGGTGCAGGTCAACATACAAAAATGTGTAATCAAATAGCCATTGCTACTAATATGATTGGTGTCTGCGAAGCGATCATCTATGCTGAAAAAGCAGGGTTAAACCCTGAAAAAGTACTTCAAACCATTTCATCTGGTGCTGCTGGAAGTTGGTCATTATCCAATCTTGCACCGAGAATTATTCAAGGAAATTTTGCCCCTGGATTTTATATAAAGCATTTTATTAAAGACATGAAAATAGCTCTTGAAGAAGCAGAAAAGCTTGAAATGAATGTTCCAGGACTTTCATTAGCCAAAAACATGTATGACCGCCTAGCTGAAATGGGCGAGGAAAATAGTGGTACACAAGCCTTATATAAGTATTGGCAACAGCAAAACTAATCGAATAAAAAGATCTCCTCTTTTTCATAATAAGTTTGTAAGGAAAAAGGGAGGTAACACTATGGCTAAAAGAACTAAGAAAAACGATGCAGATCAAAAAAATAAAAAAGGCTTTGACTCTGCTGTTTTAAACCAAGAATTTGCTCATGAATTTGGAAGTGCTGCTGCTAACAAAGTTCATAAAGATAAAGCAAAAAAAGAAAAAGCATCTAAAAATAATGGTGAATTTAAAGGATAATTTTACTTTTACTCAAAAAAAATGCCCGATTAAGGGCATTTTTTTATAGCTTTATAAATTGTTCTATTCGATTTAACCCTTCTGTTAAGGTATCCATGCTATATGCATAGGATAGACGGAAATATCCTTCTCCGAGTGTAGAAAAGGCACTACCCGGAACGACTGCAACCTTTACCTTATCAACCATGGATAAGCAGTAGTTCATAGAGGTAATATCCGAATTTGGAATTTTGATAAAAAAGTAAAATGCTCCATCCGGTTTAATCACTTCAAATCCCATTTCAACCAGACGATGATAAACATAGTTTCGTCTCTTTTCATATTCATCCTTCATTGGAAGAGCATCATCTATTCCAATTGTAAGTGCTTCTAAAGCTGCTGCTTGTGAAATGGTAGTGGCACAGGTTACATTATATTGATGTACCTTAAGTATATGTTTTGAAATATCCTCTGGAGCAAACAAAAGGCCAATTCTCCATCCGGTCATGGAATGAGACTTTGATAAACCATTTATGACGATTGTTTGCTCCCTTAGAAAGGTAGCGATAGATGTATGTTGTTGCTGATAAATCAATTCGCTGTATATTTCATCTGCGAGAATAAAAATATCCTTACCTCTTATTAATGTTGCAATAGCTTCTAATTCGTTTTTTGTAAGACTTACTCCAGTTGGATTAGAAGGGTAAGGAAGGACAATACAGCGTGTTTTGTCAGTTAAATATGGTTTTATAACATCTGCAGTAAACCTAAAATCGTGTGGGCGAATATCAGCATAAACAGGTGTTGCTCCACATAAACGAATGATCGGCTCATAGCCTGGATAAACAGGGCCAGGTAAAATAACTTCTACATCTTCTGATAAAATGGTCCGGAAAGCAATGTCAATCGCTTCACTGGCACCCGTAGTAACTATTATTTCTGAATCAGGATTATATTCTAATCCATATTTTATTTTCACAAATTGAGAAGCTGCCCTTCTTAATTCAAGTGTTCCTGCATTATGTGTATATGTAGTGAAATTTTCATCAATGGCTTTCTTTCCTGCTTCTTTAACATGATCGGGAGTTGGAAAATCTGGCTGACCTATGGTGAGGGAAATCATATCCTTTGTCCCAGAAACAAGATTGAAAAATTTGCGGATTCCCGAAATTTCTATGTTCTTTACCTTTGGATTAATTAAATGTTCCACTTTCTGCTTCATCCTTCCGCATTGTATAATATTCCTATTTTAACAGTTTAAGGTGAATATTTCATCGTTAATATGATATCTGTTAAAGAAAACATGATGATGCTATAATGGGAGAAATATCCATTACTTAAAGGGGGATTATAGATGGGAAATTATGAAACACAGCAGGAGCAAAAGAGGGTATATGCTGGGTTCTGGATTCGTTTTGTGGCTAGTTTGTTAGATAGTATTATTGTAGGCATTCCTATTGCCATTATTATGATTATCATCATGATTAGTGTATTTGGAGCAGCCGTAGGATTTGATGTTTTACTTGATCCTGCATACATGGAAAATGAAATGACAGACGAACAAGCTTTACTCTTTATTGGGGCGTACTTGCTATCGATTCTAGTAAGTTTTATCCTCACAGTGCTATATTATGCAGGCATGCACGCATCCAAATGGCAAGGAACCGTAGGGAAAAAATTACTTGGTTTAATTGTTACCGATATAAAAGGTCAGCGTATCTCATTTTGGAGAGCATTCGGCAGATATTTAGCTATGGCTTTTTTATCTTCCATCTTTATGATTGGTTATATTATTGCAGCCTTTACAGAGAAAAAACAATCTTTGCATGACCTTATTGCGGGAACCGTAGTTTTAAAAAAATAAATTATAAGAGGATTATGCAGTAATTGTATGAGGGGGAAATAAATTGAATCTACAAGAAATTAGGATGCATTACGTAAATTATCAAGAGTGGCTGCAATCTCTTATGAATGTAAATGATGAAAAATGGTATGCTCCAATTGCTGAAAATAAGTGGTCGACTGCTGCTGTTATTTCCCATCTATTATCATGGGATAAACACTCGTTAAATGAAAGATTTCCGCATTTTCAGGAAGGTGTTAAACAAGAGGGGTATCCTAATTTCCAACACGTAAATGATACAGCGAAAGAATATGCACATAGCGGAATCACAAAGGAACAACTAATCAATGAAATAATAGAGGGAAGGCAAAAATACTTCCAATATATTGACCAATTTACTGAAGAGGATTTAAGGATTAGATTTTCAATTGGCGAACATTCTTTAACCGTAAAGGAATATTTTGAGGACTTTATTGGACACGATCTACATCACCAAAAACAAATTATAAACGCCATCCAAGTTTCATAAAAGCTGTTTTCGTATAGATTGTGGTTTTCGTAAAAATCCCTATCTATTAATTAGGTCTTTCGTGGTATAGTAAAAGAAGCTAGGGATGATGAAATAGGAAGGACGCATTTATATGGAAAACAATAAAGGGATATTATTAGAAAGCGGCACAAACGAACTTGAAATCGTAGAGTTTTGTATTGGTAAGAATAAATTTGGTATTAATGTAATCAAAGTAAAAGAGATTATTCATCCAATTCCGGTTACTTTTATTCCCCACGCACATCCAACTGTAGAGGGTATAATCGAACTTAGAGGTGAGGTTTTACCAGTAGTAGATGTAGCCCGTTCTCTTGGCTTACCACCTTCAGAAAATCCTCAAGATGATAAATATATTGTAGCGGAATTTAATAAACAAAAGATCGTATTCCATGTTCATTCCGTTACCCAAATCCACCGCATTTCATGGCAGGAAATAGAAAAACCTTCCGAAATGTACCAAGGTCAAAATAGTCAGGTAATTGGTGTTGTGAAATTAAGGGGAGAAATGGTTCTTTTACTAGATTTTGAGAAAATTGTCGTCGATATTAATCCTGATTCAGGTATTAATGTCCAACAAGTAAAAAAGCTAGGTAAACGAGAGCGTTCAACTAAACGATTATTGGTAGCCGAGGACTCACCGCTTCTTCGTAAGCTATTATTTGATACACTATCCGAAGCCGGGTTCGATCAAGTAGAGTTTTTTGAGAATGGTAAAGATGCGATTTTTTATCTAGAAAGCCTCGTTGAAGAGGGGAAGAACATTGTAGATGAAATTCAATTAGTCATAACGGATATCGAAATGCCACAAATGGACGGTCATCATCTTACTAAAAGAATAAAAACTAACCCAAATTTAAAAAAGCTACCAGTTATCATATTTTCCTCATTAATTACAGATGATCTAAGACATAAAGGGGAAATGGTAGGAGCTAACTATCAAGTAAGTAAACCTGAAATTGCAGAATTAGTCCTTAAAATTGATAAATTTGTGCTCTAAAGGAAAAAAGACGTGCCACTTTAATTGCACGTCTTTTTTATTTCACTATCCCTCTATTAGCTCTCCAATTTCTACGGTTGAACGTTCTTCTAATGGCCCTCTAAGATGAACTGTTGCAGTTCGGCCGTCCTCATTTAGTTGATCTATCCATACAGATGTCCCATTGTACTTTACTTCAATATCAGCAGAAGAAGATAATATCTGTTTTACGCGATTTGCATCCATATTTATCACCTCATAAAAATAATCATACAGCTATAGTTTCTTACTAATTTTTGTATTTTATACCTAATTATAAAATGGAAAAAGGTTGTCCCTTTGGGCACAACCTTTAATAGCTTTCTCCAAGTTTTTTAAAAACAGGCTTATGATAATTTTTAGGGGATTTAGGATGGGATGCGTCTTGGTCCTTTATTCCTGTATAAGAATGTAAAAGTTTTTTTGCTTGGTTTAAAGAGAGTGAAGATTTTGGATTTCGAATGTTTTCATCAAGCTTACCTAGATGTGGAAGCTCAGAGAAATCTGTTTTTGTTGGGGGGATGTGAAAGGTATATTGATCACAAACCACTAAAACGTCCGATCTTTGCTGGCTCTTCCCAGGGTTCTGAGAAAAGTGAAGTCCCACTTTTTTAGCTTTTCCTTCTCTTAAGAGTTTTTTTAATGCTTCATGCTTTAAAAGATAAAGTTGTTTTGGATTCGGAGCCGTTTTGGCGTGTCGATTCACAGTGAAGATTGCTTGAGAGAGGTTGCTTATTGTTGGTTCTAATTGGTGGGGGATTTTTATTTTCCTATCCACAATTATAGCTCCTTTCATTTGTTATTCATATTTTATTATATCTATTTTTTATAAAAATAAAAATCTAATAATAAAAGAATCATTCTACAAAATTTTTACCGAATTTCTCTTACTGGCTATATCTTTAAATGCAGAGAAGAAAAATCGGTAAAATTTTACTAAGATAGCGAAGATAAATAATTTTAATAGTTAGCCGATAATAATATATATAGCAAAATAAGGATGGTTCGATGAATAAACTAGAAGATATTCTTACTGCTGGAATTCAAACAAATAAAAAAATAGAGAAAACGATTATTGATATTATTTTCCGGCATGTTAAAGATGTGGTCTTTATTATGAAAGTAGAAAAAGGACCGAAATTTAGATATATGTTTGCCAATGAATCAGGTTTAAACAAAGCTGGAATTAATCAAAACTCAATTGGGAAGCTAATAGAAGAGGTTATTCCTCCAGATAGGGCTATCTATCTCCAAAATGAATATGAAAGATTAATGAAAGAAGGTAAGACCACCGTTTTTTCCGATGAACTCATAATAGAAAATGGTGTAAAGGTATATGGAGAAACCATTTTAACTCCAGTAAAAAATGCAAAAGGAGATATACAATTTGTAGTTGCTGTTACAAGGGATGTAACAGAAAATTTAATTGAAAAAAATCGACTAGTTGAAAGTGAACAACATTATCGCTCCATTGTTGATCATAATTTGGATGGGATTTTTTCAATTAATCTGGATGGCATTATTTTAGAGGCCAATCCAGCAGCCTATAAATTAATGGGATATACAGAAAAACAACTAAGAAATCGATCCATATTTGATTTTGTGTCGGACCATGATCAAACCAATCTTAAAAATATGTTGCAGCAAACAGAATCAGGTTATTCTTTAGAATCATTGGACTGTCGTTTTAACCATCAAAATGGTAATCAGTTGACTGTCCATATAAAAACAGTTCCTATCATTATTCATAATGGGATAAAAGGAATCTATGTTATTACTCGTGACATCTCTGAACAAGCCAAAAACGCCGAAACCTTAAAATATATGGCTTTTCATGATCAACTAACAGGGTTATTAAATAGACGTGCACTATTGGATGATTTGAATAATGAAATCTTTTTAGCTAAGGATTCAAAGAAAGAGTTTGCCTTATTATCCATAGATTTGGACCGCTTTAAATATTTAAATGATACACTTGGTCACCTTATAGGAGATGAAATATTAAAAAAGGTTGCAACAAGACTAATTAGTATACAATCACATGGTGTTCGGGTTTATCGACAGGGTGGAGACGAATTTATGTTGTTACTGCCGAACATGAACCGTCAAGAGGTTTCTCGAGTTGCTGAAAAAATACTATCAAGTTTTACTTCCTCGTTTTATATCAATTCAAAGGAATATTATATATCCCCAAGTATTGGTATCAGTTTATACCCATATGATGGTAGGGACTCAGAATCATTAATAAAAAATGCAGATGAAGCTTTGTTTCAAGTGAAAGAACGTGGGAAGGCACACTATCAGTTTTATCGCTCAGATATGAATTCAACCATTCATAATGTTGTTTCTTTAGAAACGCATTTACGAAAAGCCATTGAAAAAAAAGAACTTACTTTGTATTATCAACCGCAGATTGATTTGGAGACGATTCAAGTCAAAAGCTTTGAAGCTCTTATTCGTTGGAATTCTTCTGAGTTAGGTTTTATTTCACCAGGGGAATTTATCCCTTTAGCAGAGGAAACAGGTCTTATTATCCCAATAGGTAATTGGGTTATTAAAACCGTTTGTAAGCAAATAAAGAAATGGAATGAAAAAGGCTATAACCAAATTCGGATTGCCATTAATATCTCTCCAAAACAATTTCAACAAACCAATTTGGTACAAACCATTAAAGCAATGATTGACTTTTATCAGATAAAACCCGCTTCTTTAGAAATAGAAATAACAGAAGGGGCAATGCATGATAAAAAAGAGACAATACCTGTATTAAAAAGTTTAAAAGAACTCGGTGTTAGCATTTCAGTAGATGATTTTGGCACGGGTTATTCTTCTTTAAGTTATATTAAACAGTTCCCGATAGATGTCTTAAAAGTTGATCAATCTTTTATACGGGATATCCTCTTAAATGAAAAGGACGCAGCCATAACTAGTACAATCATTCATTTAGGAAGAAGTCTCGGATTGGAAGTGATTGCCGAAGGAGTCGAAGTGGCAGAACAAGTGGAGTTTTTATTAAAAGCAAAGTGTCAAAAGGCACAAGGATTTTACTTTGCAAAACCTTTAACACCTGAAGATATTGAAAAAAAGTATTTAAACTAAAATTATAAAAGGAAGGTAGTTATTTTATAAGGCTCTTTTCTGAAACTTTGTTGCTTTTTGAGACTAATAAATAGGCATTTCACGATATAGGGTGTTAGACTCATATGGAAATGAAGAAAAGAGCTGATCACTTATTAAGAGATCCTGTAAAAATCCGGCTTTAAGGATTTTTACGAAAACCACAATCTATACGAAAACAGCTTTTTATAATGAAATAACAAGCCTTCCTTTTTATTTTAACGATTGTAATGTAAAAACAGCTATCTCGGGCTTGGACATAAATCGGAATGGCAAGCGTGTCGTTCCTATACCACGATTTACATAAAGCTTTAAATGATTAATATTATAAAAACCTTCTCGATATTTTCTTGCATACGGAGGGGTAATAAGAGCACCTACAAAAGGAATTTGAATTTGGCCACCATGACTATGTCCGCTTAATTGAAGTTGTACACCGTATTCTACCGTTTGATCAGCAAGGTCTGGAGCATGGGAAAGTAATATTTTGAATTGATCATCAGGGATATTATGTAAAGCCATATCAAAATTGGGGTTACCAAGCATGGCATCATCTAAACCAATAATATATATACTGTTTTGATCCAAAAGCTTTATCTCAAATGATTTGTTTAATAAAATTTGAAAGTTGGAAAGCTCCATAATATTTTTATATATATTCGATCCGTAACCTCCATGATCATGGTTACCATAAATAGCAAATTTCCCAAAGGGGGCTTCCAGATCCTTTAATAATGGAATAATTTCTTCCTGGTGTGAATATTGGTTAGGTGCATCCATTAAATCTCCAGTAAAAAATATAACATCAGGTTCGAGTTTTTTAATCACTCTTAGCATTTTTTTGAATTGAACTAAATCGTATTGAAAACCAAGATGAGTGTCACTGAATTGAACGATCTTAAACCCATTAAAGCTTTTTGGAATATCATTATGTTTAATCGTATAGGAATTAACCTTTAATAATCTTGGTTCAATTTGATGGGCATAAAAATATCCCCCATAACCAGTACCAACAAGTGTTAATAGTGAACCTATAACTTTTCTTAGAAAAATTCTCCTTGAAACCTTTTTAGGCATAAAAAAACCAACCTTACATTCATTTTTCCTTTTAATACTAACAAAGATATGTATGAAAAAGAAGTAAAATATCTAACCAGATTTGAAATAAGTATTTTTGTTCTAAATTATTAGAATATTCCCTAAATATGTTATAATGAAAATGAATGATGATTCATTTTGGAGGGATTGGATGAAAGGAAAAGTAGCTATTATCACTGGTGGTTCAAGTGGAATGGGTAAGTATATGGCAAAGGAATTTGTAGAAAAAGGTGCAAAAGTAGTTATAACAGGGCGAAGTATAGAAAAATTAGAAATGGCAAAGAATGAAATTGAATCAGTAGCTGGACATGTACTTCCTATTTCAATGGACGTTCGAAATATAGAGGATGTTAGAAAAATGGTAAATGAGACCGTTCAAACATTCGGTACGATCGATTTTCTAGTCAATAATGCAGCTGGGAATTTTATTTGTCCAGCTGAAAAATTAAGTGTTAATGGTTGGAATTCGGTTATTGATATTGTACTAAATGGTACATTCTATTGCAGCAGTGAAGTAGGTAAGTATTGGATTGAAAAAGGGATAAAAGGAAAAATGATAAACATTGTCGCTACATATGCTTGGAATGCCGGTGCTGGAGTGATTCATTCTGCAGCTGCAAAAGCAGGCGTTTTGTCGATGACAAGAACCTTAGCTGTAGAATGGGGGAAAAAATACGGCATAACAGTCAATGCTATTGCTCCTGGGCCAATTGAACGGACAGGAGGAGCAGAAAAACTTTGGGAATCAGAGGAGGCAGCTCGGAGAACCTTAAATAGCGTACCTCTTGGTCGTCTGGGTACACCAGAAGAAATAGCAGGCCTGGCTGCATTCTTATTCTCAGAGCATGCGTCATATATTAATGGTGAATGTATTACGATGGATGGAGGACAATGGCTAAATCAGTTTCCATTTTAAAAAATAATTGGGACCAAAAAGAAAGTTTTTCTTTTTGGTCCATCATCATCATCTATAACTAACTGCTCTAGAGTGTAAAGCTTTCCAAGAAGCAATAAATTGTTGCTTATTTACTTTTACCTTTTTTCTTCCTGATAATGGGTCATTTAAATAAACAAATCGATTATCATAACCCACTAAAACAACAGCGTGAAGGTCAAGAGGAGTTTTAATCGTTTGGGTGCCATGTTTCCAAGATTCCCATCTATCGGGTAATCGATAATCCCCTGTAGTCCAAACAACGACCGGATACCCCTTTGATACATGTTCGATTACCTTATCAAATGATTGGTTCGTTAAATTAACTGCTCTTCCCGGTAAATATTCATTAACCAAACGTTCAATTGGTTTATCAAATACAGCATACCCTGCATTCCTTCCAGTCATGTCTCCAACAAATCCTTCATGGGGGTTTCCCCATTGAAGAATATCACCGCTTGATGCACGTCTTATAGGATCTGCATCCTTTTTTACTTTTCTGTAAAGCTCCATTTTGTTAACGTTAACCCCTGCATAGTTTAAAACCATCGTTAAACTTGTTACTTCACATCCATACTTTAACTCAGGATTTTGCTTAACAAGCGGTACGTTCATTATTTTTATTTGTGAAATAACCTCAACAGGTTTATCCTTGTTAGAAGAGTTGACTTCTATAGGTTGCTCTTTTTTAGGCGGATTTTGTACCTTTATATATTCACTCATCTGAGTATCTGTTGTATTCTGTATTTGTTGAGTTTTATTTTCACTATTGAGTGAAGTTTGAGATTCAGGACTAACATGGCTACACCCAAGTAGTGGAATTATTGCAGCAAAAAAATGGATCTTCTTCATGTAAGCACATCCTTTCTTTCTGCATGGTTAGTATATGTTTGAATAGAGGGATATTAACAAGATATCTATTGGAAAACGATGAAATAAGTGATAGAAGAGCACCTTAGAAAAACTGGAAGAAGAGGAGGTCTACTGATGGATGCTTTAGACATTTTGACTGACTTAGATAATGTTGCTCCTTATTTTCAGGCTATTTTTAGCGCTGATGAACATCGAATTATAGGATACGAAGTTTTTGGGAGGTATATTAGTAAAGGTGGGCCGATTAGCATAGGGTATTTTTTTGAAGATGAACAAATTCCTGAAGAATATCGATTGCTAGTGGATAATCTTGTATTAAGAAAAGCTCTTGAACAGTCTCTTTCCCTTGATGAAGATGTTATGCTATTTATTAACCGTAATGCCCAATTATTATTATATGATGAAGAAGAAAGTTTTTTGGGAATTTTACAGGAATATGAAACAAAAGGAATTCAATTAAATCGTGTCATTTTAGAAATTGCAGGCGGTTTGGAACAAGGGGACCTAGAACATTTAGACCATTTATTAAATTATTATCGTACTTATGGCATTAAAATAGCTATGGATAAGATTGGAAGCGATCAAAATGGTCAGTTAGACCGTATCGGCCAGCTTTCTCCAGAAATTATCAAGGTTGATTTAAAAGCCTTAAAATCCACTGAAACATCAAGAGCATTTCAAGATGTATTGTTTACCCTTTCTATGTTAGCAAGAAAGATTGGAGCAACATTGTTATTTGAAAATATTGAAATGGTACATCAATTACAGTTTGCTTGGAAAAACGGCGGACGTTATTATCAAGGGTATTATCTACAAAAACCTTCCGAGCTTTTCTTAAGTCGTACGTTGTTGAAGGAACGTTTGAAAACAGAAATTCATGAATTTATTACATATGAAAAAAAGAATCTTGTTTCTTTGCTTGAAATGAGAGATAAACTTCAATCAAAGCTGCAAATGATTTTAGCAAAGAATAAAAAACTGGAAACATACGATGATTGGTTAACAATCTTGAGTAAAGAATTCCATGAGATAGCATTCCGATTATATGTATGTGATGAGGATGGTTTTCAAAAGTCAGCGAATATTTTTAAACAAAATGATTATTGGGTTTTGCAAAAAGAATATATCAATAAAAATTGGAGCTGGAGACCATTTTTTCTTGAAAATATCATCTATATGAGAAAAGAGCAGAAGGGAATACTATCCGATTTATATAGTGATATTGAAATAGGAGAGTTAATTCGAACCTTTTCATTTGCAATTAATGAAAAAGATTTTTTATTTATTGATATTAGTTATGATTATTTATACGACAAGCTAAAATTTTAAAAAGAGTCCGTGTGACTCTTTTTTTATTTGAAGTTAATATTTTGTCAAATGGGGTAAATAAAAGCCAACAATAGTTATTTTCTGTCTAATGATGGCAGTTTTTTACGAACGATTTATTCTTTCTTCAGCATCGTTTGTTGTTAGAATGAATATACTCAAAGATTGGACGAGGGGGAAACACAATGAGGAAAAAAGAAGTATTTATCGCTATTTTTACTGTACTGCTCTTATTGATCATTCCTATATCCCCAAAAGCAAGTGGAAATGAATTGAAAAATCGTGATGGGGTAATGCAATTTCTTGAGGAAGCATTTCATCAACAGACCTCTTTAAGTGAGAAGGTTAGAAGTATGGAGGAAATTAATGAGGTATTAACTCCTTATTTTTCAAAGGAATACCAGAAGAAATTTCTAGATGCAAACCTTTATGCGGAGGATGGGAAATATTGTACATATGGTACTGATTTTGCTCAGTATTTCATTCCTTACCGTAGGTTTACAGAGAATACAGAAGTGGTGATGGAGTCTAAGCAAATATACGTTTTTGAATATTTTAAAAAAAATCATGAGGGTCCTGTAGGTTACGACGATCATTATGAAGGAATCTTGATAGAAAAAGTAAAAAATGAATGGAAAGTAACTGACTATTTATATAATCATATTCCCCGAAGAATCATCGACAAAGCTGAGCAAATGAAAAAGGATTCTACAAAGGTTGGCTATCAAGAAAAAGAAGAAAATTCAACTTTTCATACAAAAGACCAAAGCTTGATTACTTTAAGTGCGATCCTTCCAAAAAAAATCAATTTTTCCGTTCATTCAGACAATCCCTTTTATTCCTTCCTATTCAAAAGAAAAATAAATCATAGATTCTCTTTACTCTTTTAAAAAGGAAAAAAATATGGCTCTTTCTCACTATTTTACTTGTGCAAACACACTTAGTTATTTTATTCTGTTAATATTGATATGTATTGAATGGAAAAACTTGAAAGATTTTTTCAGGATAGAAACATGTTAATAGAGAAACCTACTAGTAGTGTTTGGTTTGAAAGGAGAGAGAGTATGTCACAACTTCAAGGAATTTTAACTCGTTTAAAAAACCTACAAGAGCAATCAAATGGAGGAGAATCTTCCCAAAGATATTTTGAAGTAAACGGGGAAAGAAAATGCCAAGTTACATTTCACCCAAAAACGGAAACCTTTGAGCTAGAAGTATATAATGAGAAGGAAAAACCGAAGCGTTACCAATTTGATAATATTGATATGATTACCATTGAAATATTTGATTTGATTCAATAACTAAGAGACCACTTTTTGGTCTCTTTTTTTTGAATTCAAATACTCTTTTTTAAGTAAAATAAAGCTGAGGTGGTTAAAAAATGATACCTACTATTAAATGTCCTAACTGTTTAAAAGAAGAAGAGATAGGCAGAAGGGTTCTAACAGCTCAATCCAATCAAAATGTCATTTTTCAATGTCCCCATTGCCTGTTTGAAAAAAGAAATATTGAAACCAGTAAAGGCTAGTTATATGCCTGAAAAGCAAAACGTTTAAGAAGATTTTTCACTTTTAGACAAAAATGTATGTTAAAATGAAGGCGATTCATATTCAAATTTTGAGGGGTTTTTTGAATGATCAGCCTACAAAGTAATGAATTCTTAGAGATAAACATTCAAGAATTAATGATACCATCTGAAAGAGTTGCTCACGTTCAAATCGGAAATACACTCGAGCATGCCTTACTGGTATTAACTAAAAGTGGATATACAGCAATTCCTGTATTAGATATGCAATATAAGCTAAAAGGCTTAATTAGTACACCTGTGGTGTTAGAATCCATTTTAGGATTAGAAAGAATCGAATTCGAGAAATTAGAAAAAAACCGTGTGGAAAATGTCATGAATCCTTCCATTCCCAGAATCACTATAAATAGTCCTGTATTATCTACTTTGGAGCTATTAGTCGATCATCCTTTCCTATGTATTGAAAACGATCAAGGGTATTTCGAGGGAATCTTAACTAGAAGAGCTGTATTAAAATTATTATATAAACATACAAGAAGATCTAATAAAAAGAGTAAATAAATCTAACTCCACCTAAACGGGTGGAGTTTTATATATTTAGTTAGAATCTACTAGCTGTTTATAATGAAAAAAAATAATCAACAAGATATACTATAAGAAAAACTTATGATGAGGTATAAAAATGTCATCAATTTCAGAGTTTCAACTTTTGGCTGTACTCGCGCAGGAAATGAATATGAGAAAAGCAGCAGAGAGACTTTTTGTATCGCAACCGGCCCTTTCCCAGCGGTTACAAGGTATTGAAAAAGAGTGGGGAACAAAACTTTTTGTCCGATCTCAAAAAGGACTAGCTTTAACGCCGGCTGGAGAGCATGTGATTAAGTTTATAAATGAAACTCTTCAAAGAGAAGAAGAAGTACGTGAGGCACTTCATGCCTTGCAAAATGAAGTGCATGGAACTTTAAAAATAGCAGTAGCTTCTATAGTGGGGCAGAATTGGCTTCCCCAGGTTTTAAAAATGTTCATCCAACGATATCCACAAGCAAAAATTTCTCTTATCACCGGATGGAGTTCCGAGATTTTAAAAGCGATGTATGAAGATCAAGTACATATTGGGATTATTAGAGGAACACCCGATTGGAAGGGTGTGAAAATTCATTTATTCAAGGATAGTTTGTATTTGGTTGATACCGAAATTACGAAAACAGAACAAATCTTAGAAACAGATCGGCCATTTATTCAATTTAAGAGTGATTCCAATTATTATCAGGAAATACAAGATTGGTGGCACAGACGATTTCAATCAACCCCGAAGCGGACCGTCGTTGTGGACCAAATTGAAACATGTAAACAGATGACGTTTAATGGAATTGGGTATGCTATTTTACCTGCTATTACCTTAAATGGTGCCGAAAAAAATATTTTTAAAATCCCATTAATTGATGAAAATGGAGAGCCGTTAAGCCGAGATACATGGCTTTTAGGATATGAGTCTGCTTTTGAGTTAAAACAAGTAAAGGCATTTGTTGAACTTATAAAAGAATTTATTGCAAACGAACGAAAAGATGCAAAATGAATTATACTTGTCTTCAATACTGTTGTTTGTTAAAGTATGATTTAGTAAAAGTAAATACCTTAAAAGGGGGATATTAAATTGAAAATGATGGATGCAAATGAAATTATCTCTTTTATTCAAAATAGTAAAAAAGCGACACCGGTAAAAGTATACATAAAAGGTGATTTAGAAAGTATTGATTTTGGTGCAGGGGCGAAAACATTCCTTACTGGAAATACAGGAGTCGTATTTGGCGAATGGTCTGAAATTAGTGCAGCTCTTGAAGCAAATAAGGAAAAAATTGAAGATGTTGTTGTCGAAAATGACCGACGTAATTCGGCTATTCCTTTACTAGATATGAAAAATATTAAAGCCAGAATTGAGCCAGGTGCCATTATTCGTGACCAAGTAGAGATTGGTGATAATGCTGTCATTATGATGGGAGCTTCTATCAATATTGGTGCTGTAATTGGAGAAGGAACAATGATTGATATGAACGTTGTTCTTGGTGGACGTGCTACCGTCGGAAAGAACTGTCATATTGGTGCTGGAACTGTTTTAGCAGGTGTTATCGAGCCGCCTTCAGCAAAACCAGTGGTTGTAGAGGATGATGTTGTAATTGGGGCTAATGCAGTTGTGTTAGAAGGTGTGACTGTCGGTAAAGGTGCAGTAGTTGCTGCTGGAGCAGTTGTAATTGATGATGTTCCTCCAAATACAGTAGTTGCCGGTACGCCAGCACGTGTTATTAAACAAATCGATGAAAAAACAAAATCCAAAACAGAAATTAAACAAGAGTTACGTCAGCTATAAAACAAAGCGTGGAAGTGTATTCCACGCTTTATTTCTAATGAGGCGTCATTATTAAATAGCTTTTCTAATAGGGGGACTCGTCTTTGAGTACGTTTGTAAACATTCGTAGAGAGTTACACAAAATTCCTGAATTAGGATTCCAAGAATTTAAAACACAAGCTTATTTAGTTGAATATCTTTCAAGCCTGCCTGAGAATCGTCTAACCATTAAAAAATGGAAAACCGGGTTATTTGTTAAGGTTCATGGCCTAAATCCACGTAAAACAATTGGATATCGAGCTGATATTGATGGTTTACCCATAACAGAAGAAACAGGCTTACCATTTCAATCTACTCATGAAGGCAGAATGCATGCTTGTGGGCATGATTTTCATATGAGTATTGCATTAGGAGTATTGACATATATCATTAATAATCCGATTCAGGATGATGTTTTGTTTATTTTTCAACCCGCAGAAGAAGGTCCTGGTGGGGCAGAACCGATGCTTCAATCAGATATTATGAAAGATTGGAAACCGGATATGATTATGGCTTTACATATTGCACCAGAGTATCCGGTCGGTACCATCGCTGTAAAAGAAGGATTATTATTTGCAAATACATCTGAACTCTTCATTGACTTAAAAGGTAAAGGCGGTCATGCTGCTTATCCACATCAAACGAATGATATGGTTGTTGCTGCCTGTGCACTTGTTTCTCAACTGCAAACGGTTATTTCGAGAAATGTAGATCCTTTGGATAGTGCTGTTATTACGATTGGAAAAATTACGGGTGGGACCGTCCAAAATATCATAGCAGAACGTGCAAGACTAGAGGGAACTATTCGAACCCTCTCACCTGAATCGATGAATAAAGTGAAACAAAGAGTTAAAGCACTAGTGAATGGTATTGAAGTAGGATTTCAATGTGAAGCCTCCATTGACTTTGGTTGTATGTACCATCAGGTTTACAATCATGAAACGGAAACAAGAGAATTTATGGAGTTTATACAACATAATAAAACAATGAAACTCATTGAATGTAAAGAAGCAATGACAGGTGAAGACTTTGGTTATATGTTAAAGGAGATACCAGGTTTTATGTTTTGGTTAGGGGTAGCTTCTGATTATGGACTTCATCATTCTAAGTTAAACCCTGATGAATCGGTTATTGAGAAAGGGATTTCTTTTATAGGAAATTATTTATCATTCAAAGGTCAAGAAAACTAAATATAGATAAATGCAGAATATTTTATTTTTTCTATTAGAAATGCTAAACTAGATTTGATTTATAGAACAACAAATGAACTTACATAATCCTAATAATATTATTTTTAATGGAGGGGTTAGATATGCCAGAACGTATGGTAGGAAAACAAGCACCACGTTTTGAAATGGATGCAGTATTACCAAACAAGGAGTTTGGAAAGGTTAGCTTGGAAGAAAATATGAAGAATGACAAGTGGACTGTTCTTTTCTTCTATCCAATGGATTTCACTTTCGTTTGCCCTACAGAAATTACAGCTCTTTCTGATCGTTATGATGAGTTTGAAGACTTAGATGCTGAGGTAATTGGAGTATCTACAGATACAATTCATACTCACTTAGCATGGATCAATACAGATCGTAAAAATAATGGACTTGGAGTATTAAATTATCCATTAGCTGCCGATACAAATCACATGATTTCACGTGAATATGGTGTATTAATTGAAGAAGAAGGTATCGCTCTTCGTGGACTATTTATCATTAGCCCTGAAGGTGAATTAATGTATTCTGTGGTGAACCATAATAATATCGGCCGTGATGTAGATGAAACATTACGTGTGCTTCAAGCACTTCAAACAGGTGGTTTATGTCCAGCAAACTGGAAACCTGGACAAGCTACACTATAATTTTACTCATCTATTCAGACCTAACTCTTTAAAGTTAGGTCTTTTTAAAACCAAAGCAGGCAATGAGGAACATCTTTTAATGAGAGGAGTTATAAAACATGAAACTACGTGAACCAATGCCAGAATTAAACGGTGCCACAGAGTGGTTAAATGGGGAAGTAACAAAAGAACAGTTAGTAGGAGAAAAACCTACCTTAATTCACTTCTGGTCAGTTAGCTGTTATCTGTGTAAAGAAGCTATGCCGCAAGTAAATCAATTCCGGGACCAGTTTAAGGACAAGTTAAATGTAGTAGCCGTTCATATGCCAAGATCAGAAGAAGATTTAAATCTTGATGAGATTAAAAAGGTTGCAAATGAACATGGTATTAGTCAGCCTATTTTTGTTGATAATGAACATAAATTAACAGAAGCCTTTGAAAACCAATACGTTCCTGCCTATTATGTATTTGATAAAGACGGTAACCTTCGTCATTTTCAAGCAGGTGGAAGTGGAATGAAAATGTTAGAAAAACGAGTAAATCGCGTTTTAGATGAAATGGAAAAAGCAGAATAATGAACAGCAATCCTTGTGATTGCTGTTTTTTTATGCCTAAGTAAAGAAAAAGTTTATTTACACTTTTAAAAAAATTCAGGCAAAAGACTGGAAAAATACTTCGAAACTCGATATATTTATTATTATGTTCTTACAAAAAAATAGAAAGATTCAAACAAAGGGAGGGTCATCATGAATACGTTTAAAAAGCTAAAGCCTTTTTATTGGCCATATGTAAAGTACTTTTTTTGGTCAATTGCGTTCTTAATGTTAGTAACAGCCATTACAGTGGTATATCCAATGATCTTACAAGTAACAATCGACGATGTCGTATTGGGGAAAAAGTATAATTGGGTACCGTATCTTGCCATAGGTTTTATTATTCTAATGTTTATAAAAGGGATTGCAACTTACATTAATCAATATTATGGTGATATGTTCGGAATTAAAACAGTTTATAAATTAAGAAATTCACTTTATGAAAAGCTTCAATTTTTGCCGTTTCGTTATTATGATAATGCCAAGACTGGAGACCTGATGTCACGTTTAACAGCGGATGTTGAGGGCTTTAGATTTTTTCTATCCTTCGGTATTGCAGAATTAATTAGATTAATCGTTTTAATTGGTATAAGCTTTGCTGTTATGTTTTATTATTCAGTCACATTAACTTTAGTTACGCTTGCCACATTACCTTTTTTGGCGATTGTCGTTTACAAATTTGAAAAGGCTGTCCATCCTGCCTTTAGAGGAATTAGAAAATCATTCGGGAAGCTAAATACGAAGGTTCAAGAAAATATTAGTGGGATAAATACAGTTAAATCTTTGTCCCGCGAAGAATTTGAAATTGGAAAATTCAATGATTCCAATAGTGATTATAAAGAAAAGTATTTATCCACTTCTATAATATGGGCGAAATTTTTCCCATTAATGGAGTTCCTCGGGAATCTTAGTGTTGTCTTTTTGTTATCTTATGGAGGATATTTAGTTATTAACTCTGAATTAAAACCAGGTGAATTGGTTGCTTTTTATAGTTTAGTTTGGTATATCATTTGGCCAATTGTAAACTTAGGCTTTGTGATTAACATGTTTTCACAAGCGAAAGCATCGGGTGAAAGACTATTAGAGGTGTTGGAGGAAGAAAAGGAAATAGCTGATGGGGATCATTCTCTTGGAACTGAAAAACTTCGCGGCGAGGTAGAATTTAAAGATGTTACCTTACGCTATGATGAGGATTCAAAGGATGCGCTCTATAATATTTCCTTTAAAGCCCATCAAGGAAAAGTGATTGGTCTTATTGGCTCCACTGGTTCAGGTAAAACGAGTTTAACCCAATTGTTAACCAGATTCTATGAGCCGGTAAATGGAGAAGTAATTATTGATGGCAAGAATGTAAGTGAATATTCTTTACAGTCGTTAAGAAGCAATATTGGATTTGTTCTACAAGAATCTTTCTTATTTTCATCCACCATTAAAGCTAACATTTCTTATGGTAGACCAGATGCCACAATGGAGGAAATTATTGATGCGGCCAAAAGAGCACAAGCCCATGATTTTATTATGGAACTTCCAGATGGCTATGACACCATATTAGGTGAAAGAGGTATGGGATTATCTGGAGGGCAAAAGCAACGGATTGCTATTGCTCGTGCAATATGTGTAGACCCAAGTATATTAATATTGGATGATGCTACAAGTGCTGTCGATATGGAAACAGAGTTTAAAATACAAAAAGCTCTTATTGAAGTAATGAAAGGCAGAACAACTTTTATTATTGCTCACCGTATTTCATCTTTAAAGCATGCTGATGAAATATTAGTATTAGAAAATGGTCGAATTGTGGAACGTGGTATCCACGAACAATTAGTTAAAAATAATGGCTTATATCAAAGAATATTTGAAATTCAATATAAGGATCAAGCGGTAATTGTATCGTCTCAAACTGGATGAAAAGGGGAGGTGTCATCATGAAAAGAAAGAATATAAATGAAAATGTTTTAAAACGATTCCATTATTCTACTGATCAAGTCATAGATAAACCGTTTAATTGGCATCAGATGCTACGGTTATTTAGTTATATGAAGCCCTATCGTAAGAATTTACTTCCGCTATCCATTGCTATGGTAATTGTAACGACATTAGTTCGCCTAGCTATCCCGATTTTAATTGGTGTATACACGCTAGATAAAGCAATCAAACATAAAGATATGGGTCTACTTACTATATTGGTTGTAACAATTGGAGTGCTATATGCCGCAGCATATATGGCAAATATTTTTCGAATCAAATGGATGAACGAACTTGGCCAAAGTGTCATTTATGACCTAAGAAAGCATTTGTTCACCCATGTTCAAAATCTTTCGCATCGATTTTTTGATCAACGATCTGCAGGTTCCATTCTTGTACGTATTATGAATGATATCAACTCATTACAAGAGTTATTTACAAATGGAGCCATTAATCTATTAATGGACATTGTTCTTCTTGTTGGAATCATAATTATCCTATTTACATTAAGTCCTGCATTAACTTTAGCTGTCCTTGTTATTCTGCCGATTATGTTCTTTATTTCTACAAGCCTGAGAAAGAATATTCGTCGTGCATGGCAGCTAGTACGTTTAAAGCAAGCTAAGTTAAATTCACATTTAAATGAAAGTATTCAGGGGATTCGAGTGACACAATCTTTTACTCAAGAAAAGGAGAATATGGCTTTCTTTGATGGAGTAAACTGGGAAACCTATGAAAGTTGGAGAATTGCTTCCCAAAAAAATGCGATGTTTAGACCTCTTGTTGAATTGACAAATGCGTTGGGAACTGCTGTATTGATTTGGTTTGGGGCTCATTTAATTCAAAATGAAACTATTACGATCGGTGTGTTTGTCTCTTTTGCTTTTTATTTAGGAATGTTTTGGGAGCCTATATCTAGGTTGGGTCAGGTTTATAATCAATTATTAATGGGAATGGCTTCATCCGAGCGGATTTTTGAGTTTCTCGATGAAAAACCATTAGTGGCTGAAAAAACGAATGCAGTTGACTTAAAAGAGCTAGCTGGCCATATTGAATTTGAAAAAGTTGTCTTTTCCTATGATGATAAACGAACAGCACTTAAAGGTATTAACCTAGAAATACAAGCAGGTGAAACGGTAGCTTTGGTCGGTCATACAGGTTCTGGTAAAACAACCATTGCAAACTTAGTTAGTAGGTTTTATGATTCTACGAGTGGAACTGTTAAAATCGATGGGATGGATATAAAGGATATCTCACTAAAAAGTCTTCGCAACCAAATAAGTGTTGTACTACAAGATACTTTTATTTTTTCAGGAACAATCATGGAAAATATCCGTTTCGGACGACCAGATGCAACTGATGAAGAAGTGATGCAGGCAGCGGAAGCAGTAGGTGCTCATTCCTTCATCGAAAAGCTGCCAAATGGATATTTAACTGAGGTAGAAGAGAGAGGAAACATCTTATCGGTTGGAGAAAGACAATTATTATCCTTTGCTAGGTCATTGCTTGCGAATCCAAAAATCTTAATTTTAGATGAGGCGACAGCAAGTATTGATACCGAAACGGAATTGAAAATTCAAACAGCTTTAAAGACATTATTAAACGGGCGTACATCCATTATTATCGCACATAGACTTTCGACGATAAGAGATTCAGATAAAATCTTCGTTCTTGACCATGGACAAATTATCGAGAAAGGCAGTCATGATCAGCTAATGGAACTACAAGGAGAATATTATCACCTTGTTAAGGCACAATACCAAGTTTTTAGTGCTAGTTAATTAGGTGACTCCTATCTAAAAAGCGTATGAAACTTAAATTTCATACGCTTTTTTTTGTTTTAAGATATTAATCTCAAGGAGAAATTGTAACTTTTATCTGCTAAAAGCGTCTGTTCTTAAAACAATTCAGTGGGGTGATACTATGAGGAAATTATGGATTTTCTGTTTATCTATACTTCTCCTTTTCCTATTAGGTGCTTGTAGTGGTCAAAAGGAAGAAGCAAAAATGAGTATGGATCATGCCAAGAGCGGTTCAGAGGAATCCATTTCAATGACAGAAAATGCAGTGGGCGATTTAAAAGCGGAGGAGACTAAAAATCTTACTATTGAGAGTAGTAAGAGGATGGTTATCTATCAAGCTGAGATACGGCTTAAAGTGAAAAATTATGAAGCGACTCATAGCAGTCTGGAAAAGAAAGCGAGTAGTTATGGCGGATATATTGTTCAATCCAATGTTTTTCGTGATGATAATAAACAAATGAGTGGGACGATAACTCTACGTATCCCGCAAGACTACTTTCAAGCGTTTTTAGATGATGCCGAAGGGGTGGCCGAAGAGGTCTTAGAACGCAATGTTAATGGTCAGGACGTGACAGAAGAATATGTAGACCTAGAATCTCGTCTTCGTTCTAAAAGAGTAATAGAAGAGCGTTTATTAGAGTTTATGAAGAAGGCTAATAAGACAGAGGATTTATTAAAAATATCTAGTGATTTAGCCAGAGTGCAAGAAGAAATTGAGCAGGTTTTAGGACGAATGAAATTTTTAGAAAATCAAACCTCATTTTCAACTGTTACCATTCATTTATATGAGGATAATATTATTGTTCCGGATATTGAAAAAGATAAACTGAATACATGGGAAAAAACAAAGAAACAATTTGCATCCAGTACCAATTTTCTCTTAAGTGCATTTTCAGGACTATTTGTTTTAGTAGTTGGAAACTTACCAATACTACTAATAATTTCAGTTTTTTTATTGATATTATACTTTGGTTTTAAAAGGTATAAGTCTAATGAAAAAACAGAACAAAAAAATAATGAAAAAGGATAATTCTTTCTAAACGTTTATTAATTTGTTAAAATATAGTCATGTTTTTTCATTACAACCGTTGGAGGAATAACTAGTGAGAAAAGAATTTGCCGTTATAGGCTTAGGACGATTTGGCGGAAGTATCTGCAGGGAACTCGCTGATCAAGGAATGGAAGTAATGGCAATAGATAATAATGAAGAACGGGTCAATCAATTTGCAATGATTGCCTCGCATGCTGTAGTAGGGGATACTACAGATGAAGCGGTGCTGAAAAGTCTGGGTATTCGTAACTTTGATCATGTAATTGTCGCGATAGGAGACGATATTCAATCAAGTATTTTAACTACCTTAATCTTAAAAGAGCTAGGTGTTAAAAATATTACCGTGAAGGCACAAAATGATTACCATGAAAAAGTGCTGCGTAAAATTGGTGCGGACCATGTTGTTCATCCCGAGAGAGATATGGGAAAACGAATTGCTCATAATATAGTTTCAAATAATGTACTAGATTACTTAGAGCTTTCAGACCAACATAGTATTGTTGAAATTGTTGCCAGCAGTAAATTAGACGGTTATTCCTTAATTGACCTTGATATTCGGGCGAAGTATGGAATTAATATTGTCGCAATAAAAAGAGAAACTGAAATTTTAGTGTCTCCACAGGCTAGTGAAGCGATTCGAAAAGGAGATATACTCATAGTCATTGGAGCAGATGCAGATATCAATCGGTTTGAAAAAAAAGTAATCCAGTAAAATGGAAAAAGGATACACACTCTTTACAAGAGGCGTATCCTTTTTTATATTGTCTCTTTTCATATAAATAGTTTTTTAAGGCTAAAGTTGTCCGTTGATTTCCGCTCCAGGCACTTGCTTTCCGCGGGGATGAATTATGAAAAAGCCCTACTCCCGGCTTTTTCAAAAAACAAATTCATCTTGGGAGGGATGGGAGTCTCCTCGGCGCAAGCGCCTGTGGGGTAGAAATGATCCCTCGCGAGGATCATTTTACCTAGGTCTCCCACTTCCCTCTATTTCCCGCAGGAGTCAAGTGCCCTCCACTACAATCAACTCAGATTATTAAAAGAATAATTCACTTAAAAACAACAAACTTTATAAAAATTCAATTTCTAAATGATTGTTGTTTTTAAATTAATTTTTTTATCAAATAGTTGACTGGAACGGAAGGTGCGAGACTCCTGCGGGAGCAGCGGGACAGGTAAGACCCCACAGGCGCTAGCAGCGCCGAGGAGGCTTACCGCCCGCCCTGCGGAAAGCGAGCAACCTGGAGTGAAAGTCAACACTACTTTATTCAAGACATTAAAAAGTATTATAGACATTTTCACATTCTTTACCAGTTGGCTCGTAAAAACAATGAAGCTTGAAACGGCCAACAAGGGGTTGATTATACCAAGTTGGAGGACAATCTCCCGAAGGTCTAAAATACCAAAGACTATATTTGGATGGCCAAATTCTGGCCCCCTTCACAGCTCTTCGTGCCAATTGTTTTTCATTTTCTCTAGCACGCTGATAAAAATATCCTTTCGTTGTGGCTTCGAAAGCATGGGGTTGATAGACCATTTGGGGAATGGTTTTAAGACCTTTAAAGTCCGAACAATTAGCTCTAATGCGATTGATTCCTACATTTCCGATCATCAACATTCCTTGATTACCTTCCCCTTCTCCCTCTGCTCTAAGTAATCTAGCTAATAAATTGATATCAGATTCACGCGCTCTTACTACTGCCATAGAATCACCCCAGAAAATTATTATTCAATATACTATTTCGATATCCCAATAATGTTGACAATTATATCCCATGATAATAGGTTTTGTAGACAATAACAAAGAGCCCGGAATGGGATTCCAGGCTCTTTTATTCCTACTTATACTTCCATAATGATTGGAAGGATCATAGGACGACGTTTTGTTTTTTCGTATAAAAATGGTGATAATGAGTCTGTAATTTCATTTTTAATTTCAGACCATTGGGTAGTTTTGCGATCAGCAATGACTTTATTCAGATGTTTTGATAATAAATTTTGAGCTTCATTGATTAAATCACCAGATTCTCTCATATAGACAAAACCGCGTGAAATAATATCAGGACCTGATGCAATTTTGGATTCTTTCATATTGATGCTAACGACTACAACAACTAAACCTTCTTCAGAAAGAATTCTTCGGTCACGTAGAACGATATTACCAATATCGCCAATACCACTACCATCAATATAAACATTTCCTGACGGTATTTTTCCAGCAATTTGAGCTGTATCCTCAGAAAGTGCTAATACTTCACCATTATCCATTATGAAGCAATTTTCTTCAGGTACACCACAATCTACAGCTAGTTTAGAATGCATTTTTTGCATGCGATATTCACCGTGTATAGGCATAAAGAATTTTGGCTTTATAAGTCTAAGCATAAGTTTTTGCTCCTCTTGACCTCCATGCCCTGAAGTATGGATGTCACTGAGAGGCCCATGAATGACTTCAGCTCCTGCTTTAAATAATGCATTTATCGTACGACTTACACTTATTGTATTTCCAGGAATAGGTGATGAAGAGAATACAACTGTATCACCAGGTATTATTTGAATTTGTCGATGTGTACCATTGGCAATACGTGAAAGGGCTGCCATTGGCTCCCCTTGGCTTCCTGTACAAAGGATAGTTACCTGATTAGCCGGAAGTCTATTGATTTGACTAGGTTCGATAAATGTATCCTTTGGTGCTACGATATAGCCAAGGTCTTGTCCAATTGATATCGCTGCTTCCATACTTCTGCCGAAAACAGCTATTTTTCTTCCGTTTTGAACAGCAGATTCGGTTACTTGCTGTAAACGATGTATATTGGAGGCAAAAGTAGCAAATATGATTCGGCCATCGACTTTACGGAAAATGTCATTGATACTTTCTCCAACACGACGTTCGGACATTGTAAAATTAGGAATTTCACTATTGGTACTATCTGATAAAAGACATAGCACTCCATCTTTACCAATTTCCGCCATCTTCGTTAAGTTTGCTGGCTCTCCAACTGGAGTAAAATCAAACTTAAAATCCCCTGTATGAACAATTTGACCATTTGGGGTTCTTACCACAATACCGTAAGAATCCGGAATACTGTGTGTGGTTCTGAAAAACGTAACAGAGGTTTTTCTGAATTTGATAATATCTTCTTCTTTAATTTCGATTAATTTAGCATTTCTTAATAAACCGTGTTCTTCTAATTTATTCTTAATAAAGCCTAATGCTAATTTACCGCCATAAATTGGAATATTTATTTCTCTAAGTAAATAAGGAATCCCACCAATATGGTCTTCATGTCCATGTGTAACAAACAAACCTTTAATTTTTTCTTCATTCTTAATAAGATAAGTATAGTCTGGAATAACGTAATCAATTCCTAATAGCTCATCTTCAGGGAATTTAATCCCGGCATCAATAAGAATAATTTCATCTTGAAATTGAACTGCATAGGTATTTTTACCAATTTCACCAAGACCACCTAAAGCAAAAACGGCTGTTTGGTCATTTTTAACAAATTTCATAAATTAATCTATCTCCAATACTTTAAAATCTTCGTTTTGTTTTTCGTAATCTAAAAACGCATCTACAACAGGTTGAACATACTCAATGTTAAAACCTCGATCAGCTAATTTTGTTCTAACTTCTCTTTCATAATTTGCTTCAACATACATCGTCTTTGTGTTCTCTCTTACTGGTACTTCTGTAATAGATTTTTGATAATATACTTTAAAAATCATTTAGCTCGCTCCTAACTCCATTTTAACTTTTTCTATTATATAAAAAATTAGCATTTATTTCATGTATTTTCTATTTTCAGCGCAAATACCTATATTTGGGAAACAAGGTTTAAAATAGAAGCACTGATTAAATTTACAATAAGGAAGGAGCCCTTCGCAAGTATGAAGGGCTCAAATTTAAGCAATTGTTTTTTTTCTAAGTAAATCTTTCCACTGTTTCAAAAGCTTTTCTCTGAGCTTTTTTAACATGGTGGATCATCTCCTTACTTCCTATTTTAAACATTCCTTGTCCAATGTAAAGAAGGGGAGGCTAATAAATAGAAAAAATATACGATTCAACCTTCTCTCTTTACTTTATTATATGATAAACTGACATATTTTTTCATAAAGAAACGTGGAATTAATTGGAATGTACTGAATTTGTCAATATTTAAGTAAATGAAATGGAATTTAATACTTGTCTTTGGTAAAGTAGGAAAGTAATGAAGCCAAAAGGGATAAGTTGAGGGAACAATATACTATTTTAAAAAAAGGAAAATATAAAAGTTAAACAAGTATTTCTGCCTAACATCCAGTAAAAGGAGACCAACTAATGAAAAAGATTGTTTTTTTTGATATAGATGGAACGTTGCTTGATCATGATAAGAATCTTCCTCTAAGCACAAAGAAGGCTTTAGCGCTATTAAAGGAAAATGGGGTTTTTGTTGCTATTGCAACTGGCAGAGCCCCATTTATGTTTGAAAATCTTAGAGAAGAATTAGATATTGATTCATTTGTCAGTTTTAATGGACAATATGTTGTTTTTGAAAATAAGGTCATTTATAAAAACCCTTTAGATAAAAATGAGATTCATCAGCTATCCGAAAATAGTAAGAAAATGGGTCATCCCCTTATATTTATGAATGAACACACGATGAAATCAAGTGTTGATCATCATAAATTTATTGAAGACAGTATGGGTAGTTTAAAGTTTCCTCATCCTGAAAAAGATGAACTTTTCTATCAAAAACATGAAATTTTCCAATCTCTTCTTTTTTGTGAGGAAAGTGAAGAACATTTATATACTTCGGATTATTCCCGTTTTCATTTTATTCGATGGCATCCTTATTCTGTTGATGTTTTACCCGCTGGAGGATCAAAAGCTGAAGGGATTAAAAGAATGGTTGAAACTCTTGGTTTTGACATTAAGGATGTCTATGCATTTGGAGACGGGTTAAATGATATCGAGATGCTTAGAGCAGTTGGAACAGGTGTTGCAATGGGTAACGCAGTGGGTGAAGCTAAATCGCAAGCAAATCTTATTACCCGAGACGTATCAGAAGAAGGAATATGGTATGGTTTAAAAGAACTCCAGCTTATATAAAAAGACAAATAAAGAAGGTTGATCTCTTAGATCAACCTTTTATCTTTCAATCGCAATGGCATTATCAATCTTCTTATACGGATTAGAAGAATCAATATAATCATAAAACATAATTCCGTTTAAATGGTCAATTTCATGCTGGAAGACGATAGCTGGTAATCCTTTTAAACGGATTTTAATTTCTTTACCCTCTAAATCAAAACCTTTTACAGTTACTCTAGCGTAACGTGGGACATATCCAGGTATATTTTCATCTACTGATAAACAGCCCTCACCAGAGGTTAGATAAGCTTTTTCAACTGAATGACTCATAATTTTAGGATTGAATAAAGCATAACTATATAATTGTCCTTGTTCATTTTTTACATGAACTGCAATCATTCTTTTCAATACGTTAATTTGCGGAGCTGCTAGGCCTATACCTGGTCGCAGGCCATATTGAAGGGAAAGTTCTGAATCTTGGCTATTAATGACGTATTCCAAGAGACTTTTTAAAATAGATTTATCTTCTTCGGAAGCGGGTAGAACAACTTCACTTGCTACTTGCCGTAATGATGGATGACCATCACGAATAATATCCTTCATTGTTAACATATAGTACCATCACTCCTGATATCACTATCTTTTTTCATATGTATGTTCATAGTCTATCAGACAATGCATAAAAAGTTAATATTTCTATTCTTTTTCTAAAAAACAAACGGGAAGAGGTTTACTCTTCCCGTGCTTTCTTAAAACTTCCAACAAGAACATCCAACAATGATTAATAGGATGAAAAGAACCACTATTAATGCAAACCCTCTACCAAATCCATATGCTGGATAAGCATATCCACATCCACAACCATATCCGTATCCGTATCCATACATTACGATCAACCCCTCAAACAAACTAATCTGACTAATTCATCAGATGGTTATATAGCCTATGTCAGAAATCTATATTTGTATGGGCGAATACCTAGTCATAAACAATAAGAAAGAGAATATCATTTTAGAGGACAAGCTTATTAATTCCTTTTATTCATCATTTTTACACCATTTGTTGTCAAAATGAACCGCAACTGATATCGTATTAATTGTTAAAGGAGGGGGTTAAAAGATGAATAAAAAGAAACTTGGTTTGGCTATATTGTTCTTTAGTATTTTCTTAATAAGTGGTTGCCTAAATCAAAGAACAGCTCCTGAAAAAATGTACGATGTAATGGAAAAAGTCGTTGTAGCTGAAAATGCTTTCAAAGAACAACAAGATCCCTTAGTACAGGCTGAGAAAAAAGAAAAAGCGCTGTACGATCAGATTATTAGCATCGGAATGAAGGAACACGATAAAATAGAGCAATTATCTAACGAAGCTATCTCATTAGTGGATGAAAGAAAGAAATTAATGAATTTAGAAACGGATAGCATTGAAAAATCAGAACAAGTATTTAAAGAACTAACCCCTTATATAAAAGAATTAAAAGATAACTCACTTAAAACCGATGCTAAAAACTTATACGAATTGATGATGGAAAGATATAAGCTGCATGATCAACTTCAAGTGGCTTATTTTCAAGCCTTACAATATGATATGGAACTTTACCAATTGTTTAAAAATCGTGATGTAAGCATTGACCAGATTGAAGAACAGCTAAATAAAATTAATATGAAGTATGAGGATGTATATAAAATTAATGAACAATTTAATATTCAAACGGAAAAATATAATGAATTGAAATTAGCATTTTATAAAAAAGCTGGGTTCAAAATTGAGGGCGAGTAAAGGTGGAATATAATCCGCCTTTTTTTATTTGTATTGATTAGTGTTTATTGTGGTACAGTTATATTGAAATAAATAATACAGTTAATGATGAAGTGATTTCATTTTAATAAGTTAATTATGTTGTTAAATTATAAAGCATAGTGATTGACGAATATAAAAGCTGTGATGTAAACTGAAAAACGTAGAGAAAAATTGTATTATAATTTTTTAATAAATAACTAATACAGACGGTATATCTGAAAATGCTATGATGATGATTGATTCTTAATCTTCTGTGGAAAACTAGTCAAAAGTACGTTTTTTTCGTCAACTTTCATACAGAACAAAGTTTTCTAATAATACGTGTCTTTGGGTAACCTAAGTAAGTATTGGCTATTGTCATTTTAATTTTTATATGAGAGGAAGAGGTGACTTAGATGGCTTCAAACACAAAAAAAGCAATTTTCGATTCAACAACTCAATTCGAAAATGTTGAGAAGCAATTTCAGACAGTCCAGATATTAAATGAAGAAGGCGAAATTGTTAACGAAGCAGCAATGCCAGAGTTAAGTGATGAGCAATTACAGGAATTAATGCGTCGCATGGTGTATACACGTATATTGGACCAAAGATCCATCTCTCTAAATCGTCAAGGACGCTTAGGATTCTACGCTCCAACAGCAGGACAAGAAGCATCTCAATTAGCTTCACATTTTGCTCTTGAAAAAGAAGATTTTATTCTTCCAGGATATCGTGATGTTCCCCAAATGATTTGGCATGGATTACCTTTATCACAAGCATTTTTGTGGTCAAGAGGACATTTCCAAGGTGGACAAATTCCTGAGGGAGTAAATGCGATTGCTCCACAAATTATTATCGGTGCTCAATATGTTCAAGCTGCAGGAGTAGCACTTGGAATGAAAAAACGTGGCCAAAAGTCTGTTGCTATTACTTACACTGGTGACGGTGGAACATCCCAAGGTGATTTTTATGAAGGGATTAACTTTGCAGGTGCTTATAGTGCTCCAGCAATCTTTATTGTTCAAAATAATCGTTTTGCGATTTCGACTCCAGTTTCTAAACAATCTGCAGCTAAAACACTTGCACAAAAAGCTGTTGCTGCAGGAATCTATGGCATTCAAGTAGACGGAATGGATCCATTGGCTGTTTATGCAGCAGTTCGTGAAGCTCGTGAACGTGCAATAAATGGCGAAGGACCTACTTTAATCGAAACCTTAACTTATCGCTATGGTCCTCATACAATGGCAGGGGACGATCCAACTCGTTATCGTACGGCTGAGTTAGATAATGAATGGGAGAAAAAGGACCCACTTGTTCGTTTCCGTAAATTCCTAGAGAAGAAAGGAATTTGGAACGAAGAGATGGAAAATGAAACAATTGAAAAAGCAAAAGAAGATATTAAAGAAGCAATTGCAGAAGCTGATAAAGCTCCAAAGCAAAAAGTAACAGACCTTATTTCTATTATGCATGAAGAGTTACCGTATAACTTAAAAGAACAATATGAAATATATAAAGAGAAGGAGTCGAAGTAAGCCATGGCGCAAATGACTATGATTCAAGCAATCACGGATGCGTTACGTACAGAACTGCGAAATGATCCGAATGTATTAATTTTCGGTGAAGACGTAGGCGTAAATGGCGGGGTATTCCGTGCAACTGAAGGCCTGCAGCAAGAATTCGGGGAAGAACGTGTATTTGATACACCTCTTGCTGAGTCTGGAATTGGTGGTTTAGCTGTTGGTCTTACTTTGCAAGGCTTCCGTCCTGTTCCTGAAATTCAATTTTTTGGATTTGTATATGAAGTAATGGATTCTATTTCTGGACAGTTAGCACGTATGCGTTATCGTTCAGGTGGACGATTTAACGCACCAGTAACTATTCGCTCACCATTCGGAGGCGGTGTACATACGCCTGAGATGCACGCTGATAGTTTAGAGGGATTAATGGCACAACAACCAGGTTTAAAGGTAGTTATTCCATCCACCCCTTACGATGCAAAAGGATTACTAATCTCTGCAATTCGTGATAATGATCCAGTTATTTTTCTTGAACACATGAAATTATATCGTTCTTTCCGTCAAGAAGTTCCTGAAGGAGAATACACCATTCCATTAGGTGTAGCTGAAGTGAAAAGAGAAGGAACAGATTTAACGATTGTCACTTATGGAGCTATGGTTCATGAATCATTAAAAGCAGCTGAAGAGCTCGCTAAAGATGGTTATTCTGTAGAAGTAATTGATTTACGTACAGTTAGCCCTCTAGATATTGAAACAATTATGGCTTCTGTTGAAAAAACAGGACGTGCGATTGTCGTTCAAGAAGCTCAAAAACAAGCAGGTATTGCTGCAAATGTTGTTGCAGAAATCAATGACCGTGCAATTTTGAGCTTAGAGGCTCCAGTACTACGTGTGACTGCACCAGATACAGTGTTTGCATTCCCACAAGCAGAGACAGTATGGTTACCTAATTACAAAGATGTTATCGAAACAGCGAAAAAGGTTTTAGAATTCTAATATAGGGGAGAGGGCAAATGTCTGCCCTTTTCATGTTTGATATGTTTGAGACAGTGAAATTTAGGAGGGTGAAAATCCGTGTCATTTCAATTTAAATTACCTGATATTGGTGAAGGTATCCATGAAGGGGAAATCGTCAAGTGGTTTGTAAAAAAAGGCGATAAGGTTCAAGAAGACGATGTGCTATGTGAAGTTCAAAACGATAAAGCTGTTGTAGAAATTCCATCTCCTGTTGCTGGTACCGTTGAAGAAATTTTAGTAGAAGAAGGCACTGTAGCAACAGTTGGACAAACTTTAATTACTTTTGATGCGCCTGGATATGAACATTTAAAATTTAAAGGTGATCATGAGGAAGAAGCACCAAAGCAAGAGGAAGCTCCATCGGCACCAGCACCAGCACCAGCACAAACTGCGGCTCCTTCTAACAATGAGAGTACTACAGCTAATGCAATTGCAGAAACACAGCCAGAAATAGACCCTAACCGTCGAATTATTGCAATGCCTTCTGTACGTAAATATGCTCGCGAAAAGAGTGTTGAGATTTCTCGTGTACAGGGTACTGGTAAAAATGGACGTATTTTAAAAGAAGATATTGATTCATTCCTAAGTGGTGGAGCAATTCAAGCAGCACCACAGGATGCTAATGTTGCTCAAGAAGGAACTGCTGCTGTAACGACTGAACAACCAACAGCTGCTGCAGCTCCAATTCCTCAAGGACAATATCCAGAAACACGAGAAAAAATGAGTGGTATTAGAAAAGCAATTGCGAAAGCAATGGTAAATTCTAAGCACACCGCACCACACGTTACCTTAATGGATGAAATAGATGTAACAAAGCTTGTTGCACACCGTAAGAAATTTAAAGAAGTGGCAGCTGCGAAAGGAATCAAACTTACTTTCCTTCCTTACGTAGTTAAAGCATTAACAAGTGCACTTCGTGAATATCCAGTATTAAATACATCATTGGATGATGCAAATAGTGAAATTATTCATAAGCATTATTTCAATATCGGTATTGCTGCTGACACAGAGAAAGGTTTATTAGTCCCTGTTGTAAAAGATGCTGACCGTAAGTCTGTATTCACTATTTCAAATGAAATCAATGAATTAGCTGGCAAAGCTAGAGACGGTAAACTTGCACCAGATGAAATGAAAGGTGCTTCATGTACCATCACTAACATTGGTTCTGCAGGTGGACAATGGTTTACACCAGTTATCAATCACCCAGAGGTTGCAATTTTAGGTATTGGAAGAATCGCAGAAAAACCAGTGGTTAAAGATGGTGAGATTGTTGCAGCTCCTGTATTAGCTTTATCATTTAGCTTCGACCACAGAATGATTGATGGTGCAACAGCTCAAAACGCATTAAATCATATTAAACGTTTATTAAACGATCCAGAACTATTGTTAATGGAGGCGTAATCGATGGTAGTTGGAGATTTTCCTATAGAAACAGATACTCTCGTCATTGGGGCAGGTCCTGGTGGATACGTTGCAGCTATTCGTGCTGCACAACTAGGACAAAAAGTTACAATCGTTGAAAAAGCAATTCTAGGTGGAGTGTGCTTAAATGTTGGATGTATTCCATCCAAGGCGCTTATTGCAGCTGGACACCGTTATGAAACAGCAAAGCATTCTGATTCAATTGGTATTACAGCTGAAAATGTAAAAGTTGATTTCAGCAAAGTACAAGCGTGGAAAGCAAGTGTGGTTAAGAAATTAACAGGTGGAGTTGAAGGCCTGTTAAAGGGAAATAAAGTAGATATCGTTCGTGGTGAAGCGTATTTCGTAGATGCTAACACTCTTCGTGTAATGGACGAAAATTCTGCCCAAACTTATACTTTTAAAAATGCCATTATTGCAACGGGATCTCGTCCGATTGAATTACCTGCATTTAAATATTCAAAACGTGTTTTAGATTCAACTGGAGCATTAGCCCTTGAAGAAATTCCAAATAAAATTGTCGTTATCGGTGGCGGTTATATTGGAACTGAGCTAGGAGGAGCTTATGCTAACTTTGGTACCCAAGTAACCATCTTAGAAGGTACAGATGAAATCTTAAATGGTTTTGAAAAGCAAATGTCTGCACTTGTTAAACGTAACCTAAAGAAAAAAGGTGCAGAAATCATAACAAAAGCATTGGCTAAAGGTGTTCAAGAAAACGAAAATAGTGTAACTGTTACCTATGAAGTAAATGGTGAAGCAAAGACTGTCGAAGCTGATTATGTTTTTGTTATGGTTGGTCGTAAACCAAATACCGATGAGATAGGTTTAGAGCAGGTAGGTATTGAAAAGACAGATCGTGGTATTATTAATGTTGATAAACAGTGCCGAACAAATATCAGCAATATATATGCCATTGGAGATGTTGTAGCAGGTCCACCATTAGCTCATAAAGCATCATACGAAGGTAAAATTGCTGCAGAAGCGATTGCTGGGCATCCTTCAGAAATCGATTATTTAGGAATTCCTGCTGTCGTTTTCTCTGATCCTGAATTAGCTTCAGTTGGATACACAGAGGCTCAAGCTAAAGAAGAGGGTATAGAGATTATCGCAGCTAAATTCCCGTTCGCTGCAAACGGCCGTGCACTTGCACTTGATGCAACAGATGGTTTTGTAAAATTAATTACACGTAAAGAAGACGGATTAGTCATTGGAGCTCAAATTGCTGGCCCTAGTGCATCTGACATGATTGCTGAGTTAGGACTGGCGATTGAGACTGGAATGACAGCTGAAGATTTAGCAATGACTATTCATGCTCATCCAACTCTTGGTGAAATTACAATGGAAGCTGCAGAAGTTGCACTTGGTAGTCCAATTCATATTATTAAATAATAAAAGCAGACCTAAAACGTTTTAGGTCTGCTACAAAGGTCCTTTTCAATTTGAAAAGGACTTTTATTTTTGTATTTCAAGTGCTTTAGAGGTTGGTTGTACGATTTGGTCTTTTGTTACTTTACCGTTGATATTAGAGACGATTTGATTATTATAAATAACAACAATGGCCGGAGAACTTTTTATTTTAAAGGATTCATAATACTTTTTACCATTAGCTTTTGTAAGAACCATCATATTTTTTATTTCCTCTGGAAAATCTTTCCGCAGTTCAATTATAGCATCATAATAAGGTGCTTCAACTTGAACATTTGCCTCATCTGTAAAAAAGACTATTTGTTTTACATTCTTTTTAATCGATAAAGAATCAATAGAATAATGATTATTACAAGAGGCTATGAAAAATAGTATGGTACATATAGAAACCAGAGCCAACCCTTTCATTTGTACGCCTCGCTTTATTAAAAAATATAAGTAAGTGTCGAAAATTCGTCAATTTTACCTATATTCTAGCATAGAAGATAGGTAAAAATAGGCTTGTCATTTATTTGTTACACAAATGAAAAATAACTGATGGATTCCATTCATATATTTAGTTTAAGTGATATTAAAGGGGATGGAGGATGTAATGAGGGTATATGTAGTGGTTTTATTACAATTAATCCTTTGGAGTGGATATACTCTGTTAGAATGGCTTTCGCAACATGATCAGGTTGTTTATAATGTCTTAATGTTTTTTATATTTTTCTATTTAGCCATACAGATAGGTAACTCAATAATGAAATCGGCAAAGAAAACAATATTTATCACAACATTTAGTTTATCCTTATATGCTTCCTTTCACTTTACTCTAAATATGTTTAAGTAGTTTTTATATAAGCTCTGTTAAACTTGCCTGTTGATTTCCGCTTCAGGCACTTCGCTTTCCGTGGGAAGAATTATGAAAAAGCCCTACTGCCGGCTTTTTCAAAAAACAAATTTTTCCTTGGGCGTTTCGGCGAGCCTCCTCGGCGTTTACGCCTGCGGGGTACAAATGATCCCTCCTGTGGATCATTTTACTAGGTCTCCCCTGAACCGTACTTCCACAGGAGTCTTCGTGCCTTCCGCTCCAAACAACAGGGGGTGTAAATCAACAGTATTCTTTAATAAAGCCAAAGCATAAAAGGGAATCCTTTATAAACTATTAAGTTCAAAGAGACCATATAGTTACTTATGGTCTCTATTTTCACTTTTTGTCATAAACCTTAAAAATAGACCAGCTACTGAAAATAGTAAGATGAATGAAATAATAAAAGAAATGAGAAACGGAATAAAGGAAAAAGTTGTTTTTGTTTCTTTTAAAGGTTGTAATTTTATTTCAAGAGGATAATCTTTCGTATTTTCTGAAAGCTGAATTTTTTGTTTGAGAAAAGGAATTGGACCTCCAAATGAAATCGTTTGTTCAGAATTATTCATAGGTTTTTCAATATAAACTAAAAAAATCTTGGGTGATAATGAGGTGAAAATAAAAGCGATAATCGCTGTATATATAACAATTTTTTTCAAGCTTTTTTCTTCTCCTTTCGAAATAGAAAAGAACAGCTTCTGGGCTGTTCTTATGTTTAATGTTATTTTCTTGGGTAATAATACATAATTCTACCATTAAATAAATGAAGTTCAGCTTTCAATTTCTTTGCTAAAAATTTACAAAACTCATTGGCTTTGCCTTTATCTCCATAGGTTGAAATTTCTGGTAAAGTGATTTGTATGTATGTTTGTTCTCTTTGGGTCCCATCACCATTGTCAATCATTTCCTTATCAACCCCGAGTAAAATAGCCTTATATCTATCATGAGTAGAGTATAGATAAAACCATTGCCCTTTACCAGACGGTTCTTCCTTAATTTCATATGGGAATGCCGCATCCGTAAACTGCCAGTTTAATTGATCCCCCGTCTTGGATGTAATATCTTTATAATAAAAGAAAAAATCCTTCATTTCGTCTGTGCTAATATCCGTTTTTTCGGATGAAGGGACTAATTTAATATAAGCGTTATTTGCCAACGGTATCTCCTCCTTAGTTACCTGCTCATTCATATTCTAGCACTGAATAAAATCGTATGACAACTCATCTAAGAAAGATTTTTCTAAAACTTATTGAATTATTGACACAAATAACTTATAATAATATTCTAAATATTCAAAATAAGGAGGAATTCTATGGAGCTTTTTGATAAATTATATGATGAACATGAAAAAGTACAGGTAAGATTTATTGGTTTTGCAACTGAAAACGCTAGGTATGATTTTGGTATTATCTATACTAACATGTTTTTCGGAAAACCCCTTGTCGTCTGTATGCAAACTGGCCGCTCAACTCTCCTCGATTTAAGAGACATAGAAGATATCGATCATTTACAGCAAGTATTCCGTATCCCAAATAAAGAACAAGTTTCAGATTTAGTAGATTTCTTTAGAGAATCAATCCCCGGTATTTCATTTGAGACTCAATACGAATAAGATTAAAAAACAGATCTTTGGGCTCAAAGGTCTGTTTTTTATGTATATTATGAGTGCTAGTGAAATATATATGTTATACAATTTAGGCTTGAAATTTTAAATGTGTTATATTATTATTTAATTGAGGATGTTATTAAAGCGCTTTCAATATTGCGCAGCCACTTATTATGAAAAGGGGAATGAGAAAAAATGGGTACAATTGTATGCCAAACTTGTAACTCTACTATCGATCATTTTGAAGATGAAAAAGTGACAATTCTTTACTCTAAATGTAAATGTGATGGCTGCGAAACAGGGCATCATCATGAAAAAGAATAATTATAATTAATATGAAAAACAGCATTCAATGTGAATGCTGTTTATTTTTGTTTGTCTAATACCATAATGCTATTGAATAGCTTTATGCTCCATAATTACTCGAAGATGCTTGATTTCATCATCCTCTGGTCCCTGTACTGGAAGTCCAGCTTCCATATTTTTCTGTATATAACTCAGATTATCCTTTGTAATAATTTCACCTGGGATGAAAATAGGTATACCTGGTGGATAGACCATTACGAATTCAGCAATAATTCTTCCAACTGCTTCATTAATTGGAACAAGTTCTGTATCTGAATAGAAGGCATCTCGTGGCGTTAATGCTAATTTAGGAATGTCCGGCAATAATACCTGAGCAGATACCTTTCCAGATAAATGATGGAATTCCTTAGATAGAACTTTTAATGCTTCAATTAGGATATCAGCTTCTCTTTGAGTGTCCCCTGGAGTAATAATACACAAAATATTATATAAATCAGACATTTCTACTTCAATATTAAAGTTTTCTCTTAACCAGACTTCTACATCATAACCATTTAGGCCTAGATCCTTAATGGAAATAATTAATTTTGTTGGATCATAATCGAAAGTTGCTTTTGTACCTAATATTTCTTCCCCAACACAATGTAAATGGTCAATTTTATTAATTTCACTTCGCATATATTGTGCTAATTTTATGGTCTTATCAATTAGTTCTCTTCCTTCAGTTGCTAATCTTTTTCTAGCTACATCAAGTGAAGCAAGTAAAAGATAGGAGGTCGAAGTTGTTGTTAGCATACTTAAAATGGATTGAACTCTTTTGGAAGAAACAAGACCTTCCCTAACATTCAGAATGGAGCTTTGTGTCATAGAGCCACCCAATTTATGAACGCTTGTGGCAGCCATATCTGCACCAGCTTGCATCGCTGAAAGCGGTAAGTCCTCATGGAAGTGAATATGAACTCCATGTGCTTCATCTACTAAAACAGGGACATGATACGAGTGAGCAATTTCAACAATTTTTTTTAAATCTGCAGATACACCAAAGTAAGTAGGATTAATGACTAGGACACCTTTAGCATCAGGATGTTGTTCAAGAGCTCTTGAAACGGAGTCATTCGTAATACCGTGGGAAATTCCCAATTCTAAGTCCACTTCTGGATGTATAAAAATAGGAGTTGCACCAGAAAACACGATTGCTGACATAACAGACTTATGAACATTTCGTGGTACGATGATTTTATCTCCAGGTCCACATACCGCCATAACCATAGTCATAATAGCACCGCTAGTACCTTGAACAGAGAAAAATGTATGGTCTGCTCCAAAAGCTTCAGCTGCTAAATCCTGTGCTTGTTTGATTATTCCTTTAGGAGAATGTAAATCATCTAGCGGCCCAATATTAATTAAATCAATAGATAATGCATTATCCCCGATAAAGTTACGAAATTCTGTATCTATTCCAGCTCCTTTTTTATGACCAGGGATATGGAATTGAACTGGATTTTTTTTTGCATGTGCGACTAAACCACTAAAAAGTGGAGTTTCATTTTGCGACAATTTTATCTCACACCTCTTTATAGTTGAATTACCTATACATTTTTTTGTATAGAGATTTTTGTAGCAGGAAAAACAAAATGTTAAAAAGTCATTTTTACTCTATAATGACAGAAGTTATCTTCTTATCTATAGAAATCAATTAACTTTATTCCATGTATAAAAAGTCATAAAACAAATGAATTATAGCACTTATCGTAATGCTTGCATAGTGAAAAATATTGAAATAAGTAAACTGATTTTATATAGTTTTTGATTAATAAAGGAAAATAAAACATAAAAATCGAACTTATCAAAGAATGTATATAAAGGGGGATAAAAATGAATTGGAATACGAGGGTAGCAGAACTATTGGATATTAAGTATCCCATTATTCAAGGGGGACTAGCATATTTAGCCTACTCTGACCTGGCAGCTGCTGTTTCGAATGCTGGTGGGTTAGGTCAAATAACAGCTATGTCCTTGGGGTCTCCTGATTTATTAAGAGATGAAATACATAGAGTTAAAGGGATGACAACAAATCCATATGGTGTTAATTTTGCGATTGGACAGCATGGAAGACCATTTGAAAAATTTTTAGAGGTGGCAATAGAGGAACAAGTACCAGTGATTAGCATGACAGGAGGAAATCCAGCACCTCTTTTTAAACAGCTAGAAGGTGTGGATACCAAAAAACTAGTTCTTGTAGCAGCTAAACGTCAGGCAGTTAAAGCAGAGGAACTCGGGGCTGACGCCGTAATGGTGGTTGGTCAAGAAGGCGGGGGACATCTTGGTAAAAATGATATTGGAACAATGGTTTTAATTCCACAGGTTGTTGACGCTGTTAGTATCCCGGTCATTGCTTCAGGTGGGATAGGTGATGGAAGAGGTTTAATGGCTGCTCTTAGCTTAGGAGCTGAAGGAATTGAAATGGGTACCAGATTTATTGCCACGAAAGAATGTGTCCATGCATCAAATAGTTACAAGCAATGTTTAGTCGAAGGTACAGAAAATGATACAGTGGTCATAAAAAAGACATTAGGTACACCTGCAAGAGCAATATATAATAAGTGGACAGAAAAAATCCTAAAGCTTGAGGAAAACCATGCTGACTATGAACGATTAAAGGAGTATATTAGTGGGAAAGCCAATAAAAAATTTATCTATGATGGAAAATTAGACGAGGGCTTTGCTTGGGCTGGGCAAGTAATGGGAATGATTAATGATATTCCTAGTGTGGAAGAATTGATACATAGAATGATACTGGATGCTACCAAGATTAGAGAAAAATGGGCAAAATGAAAATGAACTTTGTGAATAAGGAGAATGATTTAAAGTGGAATATCAATATCCTATTGATCATACTTGGTCAACAGACGAAATTGTGGATGTAATAAAATTTTATGAATGCATTGAATTAGCTTATGAAAAAGGTATTGAGCGTGATATACTTTTAACTGTTTATCGTCGCTTTAAAGAAATAGTACCAAGTAAATCAGAAGAAAAAACATTATGTGGGGAATTTGAAGAAATCAGCGGATATTCTTCTTATCGCACTATACAAAAAGCTAAAGACGCAGCAAGCGGTGATAAAATTCGAATGAAAAAATAATGATTATCAAAAATAACAGGAGACACTTTATTATTCATAAAGTATCTCCTGTTATTTTTTTTGTTTAAGAAAGCTTATAAAGTGGTAATAAAGTGTTAAATGTACCTTCAATGATGTCAATGAGCTGAGTAGAAGACATATTGATAACATCATTTTTATCAATTTGATAACCACATAAAAGTTCAGCCTTTTTTACAGTTTGGACCCTTTCCAGGAGCTCACTTAGGCCCTTTTTTCCTAATTGATCATGTCTGACACCACCAGGTTTTGTGTGGTCGCCTGACCAAACAAATTCAGCTGGAACCTGTTTATAAACAGATGAAAGTTTCTTTTCAAAACGAGATCCAATTTCAGCCTTTTGTGGAGCTTCATATATTACAGCGTACCAAATAAAAAGATGTGTTTCCCATAAACCGATTTGAAAATGAGGCAGCATTTTATACCCTCTTGGATTTCGTGAAAAAGCAACCCAAGTATCTTTTGGAGGATTAACCGTCCGGCGTGCATGTTTTGCTACATGAGAAAATACTTCTTCTCCTGTTATCGACGATAAAGTGGGTGTAAAGTAACCACCTAATGCTTCCAGTTTAGGTCTAATTTTTAACTTTAATCCTTCCATCCTTGCATCAAAACCTTCTATTGTAAACACTTCAAAATCTTCTTGAGAAAAACCGCTAAATTCCATAAAGGATCCTCCTGCTAAGTTTGCTCATTATTTTAGCATAATGCCAGAAAACTTAAAATAATTGTGCTTAAAAAATTGGGTATATGTCCAATTTTGTTACCCCTGTAGAGTTAGCAACATAAGATAATAGTAAAAATAATCAGAAAAAACAATGGTTATTTCGGAAGGGGTGTTGTCCAATGAAACAATTAATGAACCAAACAAAAAAGAAAGCAGCAGTAAGAGAAAGAACAGCTGTACTCAAATTAGAAATGGATTATGAATTAGCTACATTATTTGAGGCCATGGAAGAAGATAATGAAGCGAAAAAATTAAAATGCAAAAACAAACTCGAAAAAATTCGTCAAGAGCTATTAAATTTACAAGAACTTTAAAAATTGCTGAACGGATTCCATTTTTCTAAGGAATTCGTTTATTTTTGTATGTTATGCTTGATTATATATATATCGGGAAACTATATAACTTGAAAGCAAAAGCTATATAAAATAAGCTAATTAATATGTACATACTTTTTAAGTAAGGAGGAATTTAGGATGAAGTGGGAAGAACTTGATACATATGCAAAACAATGGACGAAAGAAGCTGGAGAAAGAATTCGGTCCTCCTTTTCGACTACCTTGGATATCACAACTAAATCTAGCCCTAATGATCTTGTAACCAATATGGATAGAGATATTGAAAAATTTTTTATAGAAAAAATCAGAGAGCATTTTCCTCAACATAAAATTTTTGGAGAAGAAGGCTTTGGTGATACGTTGAATGATCTAAATGGAGTTGTTTGGATTATTGATCCAATCGATGGAACCATGAATTTTATTCATCAACAAAGAAATTTTGCTATTTCCGTTGGGATATATGAAAACGGTATTGGACAAATAGGAATCATCTATGATGTGGTACATGACGAATTATATTATGCGAGAAAGGGCCAAGGAGCTTATATAAATGGTGAGCCCGTACCAAAGTTAAAGGAAACAAATATCTCTGAAGCTATAGTTGGCTTAAATGCAATTTGGGCTACAGAAAATAAAAGGATTGATTATACAAAGATTGTTCCGCTTGTTCAAGATGTTCGTGGAACAAGATCATACGGATCGGCGGCATTAGAATTAGTTTATGTTGCCACAGGCCGTATTGATGCCTATATTAGCATGAGACTTGCACCCTGGGATTTTGCTGCAGGTATTATTCTTGTTCAAGAACTGGGCGGTATTGCAACAAATATAGAAGGTAAAGAGCTAAACTTGATGGAAAAGAGTTCAGTATTTGTCGCAAAACCTCATTTACATCAACAAATATTATCCAATTATCTTTTAAAATAAATTCTCTTTTCCGCAAAAAAAGAGGTTAGATTTTTACAATCTAACCTCTTTTTGTTGATCTATCTTTGAACATTATAATTTTCCATTTTCACGCATTTTCTTTTTTGTTTTAAAACCGTATCCCATGACAAAAACTAAAGCAAGTATACATGCAAAAATTCCTATTAAGCTTCTTTCACCAATGGCAACACCTATACCCATAATAGCCATAGCTGCAAGAATGGCTAAAAAAAGAAAAGGCCATTTAATTTGATTCATTCTCATATACCTCCGTACTGAATGGGAGTTGATAGTTAAAAAATAAACATATCTTTTATATTACACAAAAAGCTTTTAGTTTTCTACCTTAATTGTGGTATAATGTTTTAGTTGTGAAAAAAATGTCATAAAATGAACTTATCTCATAGGAGTGAACATATTTGAATATTAGAGAAAATATACGAAATATAGCGATTATCGCCCACGTTGACCATGGTAAAACAACATTGGTTGACCAATTATTAAAACAATCTGGAACTTTCCGATCAAATGAACATGTTGAAGAAAGAGCAATGGATTCCAATGATATTGAAAGAGAACGTGGTATTACCATCCTAGCTAAGAATACTGCTATTCAGTATAAGGATACAAAAATTAACATTCTTGATACACCAGGACACGCAGATTTTGGTGGAGAAGTAGAGCGCATCATGAAAATGGTTGATGGTGTATTACTTGTAGTAGATGCTTATGAAGGATGTATGCCACAAACAAGATTTGTTCTTAAAAAAGCTCTTGAGCAAAATTTAACACCAATTGTTGTTGTCAATAAAATTGACCGTGATTTTGCTAGACCAGCTGAGGTTGTGGATGAAGTAATTGATTTGTTTATTGAACTTGGTGCAAATGAAGAACAATTAGAATTCCCAGTAGTTTATGCATCTGCTATCAATGGAACAGCAAGTATGAACCCTGATAAGCAAGATGAAAACATGCAAGCATTATATGATACGGTCGTAGAACACATTCCTGCTCCGATTGATAATCGAGAAGAACCATTACAATTCCAAGTAGCTTTACTTGATTATAATGACTATGTTGGCCGAATCGGAATTGGCCGTGTTTTCCGAGGCACTATGCAAGTTGGACAACAAGTAGCACTTATGAAGCTAGATGGGTCTATTAAACAATTCCGTGTTACAAAAATGTTTGGATTCTTCGGATTAAAACGTCAAGAAATCCAAGAAGCTTTCCCTGGTGACTTAATCGCTGTATCAGGGATGGATGATATTAACGTAGGGGAAACAGTTTGTCCTACTGAACATCCAGAGGCGTTACCGGTATTAAGAATTGATGAGCCAACATTACAAATGACTTTCCTAGTTAATAACTCTCCTTTTGCAGGAAGAGAAGGGAAATATGTAACGGCTCGTAAAATTGAGGAGCGTTTACGTGCCCAGTTAGAAACAGATGTGAGTTTACGTGTTGAAAACACGGACTCACCAGATGAATGGATTGTTTCAGGTCGTGGTGAACTTCACTTATCTATCTTAATTGAAAACATGCGTCGTGAAGGTTATGAATTGCAAGTATCAAAGCCAGAAGTAATCGTTCGTGAAATTGATGGAGTTCGCTGTGAACCAATTGAAAGAGTCCAAATAGATATCCCAGAAGAAAATACTGGGGCAGTAATGGAATCTATCGGTGAACGTAAAGGTGAAATGGTCGATATGGTTAATAACGGAAGCGGTCAGGTTCGTTTAACGTTTATGGTACCTGCTCGTGGATTAATTGGTTATACAACAGAGTTTTTAACGTTAACTCGTGGATATGGTATTATCAATCATACGTTTGATAGCTACCAACCAATGGCACAAGGCCAAGTTGGAGGACGCCGCCAAGGTGTTCTAGTTTCTATGGAAACTGGAAAAGCGTCTACTTATGGAATATTAGGGGTTGAAGATAGAGGAACTATTTTCGTTGAGCCTGGTACTGATATTTATGAAGGTATGATTGTCGGAGAACATTCACGTGAGAATGACCTGACAGTTAATATCGCGAAAGTAAAACAAGCTACAAACATTCGTTCAGCAAATAAAGATCAGACGACATCGATGAAAAAGCCAAGAATTATGTCCTTAGAACAGTCATTAGAATATTTAAATGATGACGAATACTGTGAAATCACACCTGAGTCCATTCGATTACGTAAAAAGATTCTAGATAAAAACGAACGTGAAAGAGTAACTAAAAAGAAAAAGTACGCTGAAACGAATTAAAGAAAGGGGGATAAGCCGGATATGGATGTTAGCCAACGTTTATCATTCTTTGCCGCTTTATTTCGTGTTGATGAGCAGCCTGAAGTGGGAATGTGGTTACTTTATATTACAACAATCGTCTTATCCATCATTGTTTATAAGTTAGGGTTTGCCAAGAAATTACCTCTTGGCAAATCCATCATCATTTATTTCTTTTTAATAATCGGCTGTACCATCTTAACGTTTTTAGGTGTATTTTTACCGGTTGCAGAGGGATTAGTAGTTGCAGCTCTTATACTAATAATATATAAAATTCGCTTAAAACAATCTAAAAAGGCAGAGGCGAAAGCGAATTCTTCGGAGGGGTAAGATTGAAATCTCTACAAGATTCACTATACAATTGGCTAACAATAAAAGTTGTTTGTGACGAGCGTCCTGATGATACGGCTGCGGTGGAAACAAAGGAATTGTTTGATGATATCTTACAAAATGAACATGGTGTTTCGGATATAATTGTTACCACTGATGCTGTTATGTATTATTTAGAGTATAAGCATCAAAATGAAGTGAAAAAGGCACGATATCCTAGGGAACTTATTGAAATTATGCTTAATCAGATAAACCAAGAGCCTGAAAAGTACCTAAATTATCCTGAATGATAGAAAAGAACTCGTTTCTTCTGAAGCGAGTTCTTTTTTACAATTATATATTCAAATTAATTAAGCATTTCTCATTGCATCCATCACTTGTTTATCTAAGCGTGCAGCTGCGTCTTTATCATAGGTTTTATCATATTGGGGCTCAACTGTAATCTTTGAACCATAAAACATGACATCACGAACCTCATTAATTTTTATTTGAACAAGAGCAAGTTTAAGAGGTACATCATTTAGCTTTTCTTGTATAACATTTGCTGTTCCACTAATAGAGTATGTAGACTCGTTAGCAATTAAATTAATAACCACCTTCGAATTGTTATTAATGTTTTGGATTATTCTGGAACGGTTATCTACCGCAAAATAGACGGTTTCATCATCTTTTGCCAATATCCAGGAAATCGCACTAACGTTTGGACCTGCAGATTCAAAATCAACAGTAGCTAAGGTAACAAAACGTTCTTTTTGTAATTCATCAAATAATGGCTTAATAAGTTTAGGTTCAACTTGATTTGGCATTTTTGTAACTCCTCCTTTATTCTAATAACATCATACATTTAAATATAATCATTCTTCAACTAAGAGGTATTAAAAGGCGTTTTCGTATAAATTGTGGTTTTGGTAAAAATCCCAAAAGCCGGATTTTTACATCCTTTCTTAAAAAGTAAGCAGCTCTTTTCTTGATTTCTATACGAGTTTAATCATGCTACACTGAGAATACCCTTTTAATAAATTAGAAAAGCAACAAAGTTTTAGAAAAGAGCCTATTAAAAACAATTTAGAAGGATCTAAGGATGTTGTGTTTACAATCATACATTCAACAATGATATACTATACAATAAGATAGTTAATTATTCAGAGGTGTCTTATGAGGGTAAAATGTGTAATATGTGATAAAGTGGAAACAATTGAAAGTGAATCTCTAGTAGCTAAGCGGCTTCGAAATCGTCCTATTCATACATTTATGTGTAAAGTATGTGAAGAGAGGATTGCGGAAAGAACAAAAATACGTTTAGATACTGGTAAATTCCAATTTAATCGTCCAAAGACCGAAGAAGATGATTGGTGATATAAATATATATATCAACGGAGTTAATGATTAGTTAAAACAATAAGAGCTAAGTGAAAAAACTCATGGTTAAGGACCATGAGTTTTTTTATTTTAATCCATTTGATTATTTGATTGTTTATTTTGCTTGTTATTTAAATTCTTTTGTTCAGATTTATTTAATTGTTTTTTAGGATCCTGAATTCCATTTTTAGGCTTAGGATCAACTATATCAGCAGGTATTTCCGGCATTAATCTTCCCGCAATGTCTGCAAGTTCATTCATTATTCCTCTGATTGGTTCTCCATTGTTTATGTCTTGGGTAATTTCTTTAAGTCTTGCTGTTATATCAGGATCCGCAATAACCACGGCTTTTGCTCCATAAGGGTCTTTTTTTAAACTTTCTGCAACAGAGTATTTTATCGACCCAACTTGTGATCGTTCGATGTTTGAATCAACATCTATTCCAACAAAGGCGAAATTACCCAAAACAACGGCTGAAGCATCCTCTACATTAGGTAAACTTGTAGTAAGTTGGACTAAATGCTGAGCAATTTGCTGACCTGTTTTTCTATCCACGTTTTGTAGGTTTGAATTTTTAACTTGTATTAGGTTTTCCTTGTGGTTTTGTGCCACATTATTATTATTGCATCCACTTAAAATTTGGAAAGAGGCAACGATTAGAAACCATATTCTCATGAGAAGAATTCCTCCTATATTGATTTGACTTTCTTTAGATAAATTCATCAGTAGGAAGTAGCATTATACTTAAATAATGTTCACTAGTTTTTTCATTTATTTTTATTGTGTAAAATTTCTTCTATCTTTATTCGACCAAACATATATTTTAAGCAAAGTCCCATCTATTATTTACCAAAAAATGAACATTAGATCAGGAGGCGACAGATTGAATAAAATATATGTTCTTGATACTAACGTTTTATTACAGGATCCCTATTCCATTTTTTCTTTTGAAGATAATGAAGTGGTGATCCCAGCAGTAGTACTTGAAGAAGTAGACTCAAAGAAGCGTTATATGGACGAGGTGGGAAGAAATGCAAGGATGGTTTCGAGGCTACTAGATAGTTTAAGGGAAACAGGTAAGTTACATGAAAAAATCCAACTTGAAAATGGTGGCTACTTAAGGATTGAATTAAATCATAGATCCTTTCAGCAATTACAAGAAATATTCGTTGAGAAAACAAATGATAATCGTATATTAGCTGTTGCCAAAAATTTATATTTAGAAGAGGAAACAAAAGAAAATGGCAAAAAGGTAATACTAGTTAGTAAAGATGCACTAGTACGGGTAAAAGCCGATGCCATTGGTCTATATGCGGAAGACTTTCTAAGTGATCGAGTGATTGAAGATGAATCTATTTATACAGGTTTTTTAGAGGTATACATCCCTGTTGAAATATTAGGACGCTTTTATGAAAAAGGGGAATTACTTTTGTCTGAGGTAGCGAACCATCCTTTTTATCCCAATCAATTTCTCGTAATGAAAGATGCATTAGGGGGGTCAGCATCGGCCATTGGGATGGTAGATAAAACCGGAAAGAAAGTAAGAAAACTTGTTTCAAATCATGACCATGTTTGGGGGATTCGCTCAAGAAATGTTCAGCAAACGATGGCCATTGAACTCTTGCTTAGGAAGGATATCCCTCTTGTAACGTTAGTTGGTAAAGCTGGGACAGGAAAAACATTACTAGCATTAGCCTCCGGGTTAATGGAAACAGAGGATTACAATGAATATAAAAAACTTCTAGTGGCACGACCTATTATACCTGTTGGTAAAGATCTAGGATACTTACCTGGTGAGAAACAGGAAAAACTCCGTCCTTGGGTTCAGCCGATTTATGATAATCTAGAGTTTCTATTTAATACTAAAAAACCTGGTGAATTAGATGCCATTCTAGCGGGAATGGGCTCCATTGAAGTAGAGGCTTTAACTTATATTCGCGGTAGAAGTATTCCTGACCAATTTATTATTATTGATGAGGCACAAAATCTTACAAAACATGAAGTAAAGACAATCTTAACCCGTGTAGGAGAGGGAAGTAAGATTGTTCTGATGGGAGACCCCGAACAGATTGATCATCCTTATTTAGATGCCTATAATAATGGACTCACGTATGTGGTGGAAAAGTTTAAAGAACAGTCAGTAGCAGGACATGTAAAGTTATTAAAAGGGGAGAGATCGGGCTTAGCGCGTCTTGCAGCCGAGTTATTATAAAGGCTATGGTAACTAAATATCAATACGAATCTTAAACATAGCCCATTATAAAAAAAAGAAAAGGAGGCAGATTATTGTGCCTCCTTTTATAGATTTTCTATTCAATACGAAACTCCTTAACATATTTGATAGGAGCATCTAAATTAGAACCGTCTCCGAAATATACATGGATAGGACCATCTTCAGAAAGCGGTTTGCCATTTTTTGAAAATCCGATAATAAGGTTAAAAGCTGTATCAATGCCCATTTCTATTTGATTATCCTCAGTTACTACAATTAGCTTTGTTGCATCCTCTAAAGGAGCGGCATTTGTTAAAAAGGGACGAAATGGGATGGCAAATGACCCACTAATAACCTTTTCTTTCATATATTTTTTTTCTGTTCCGATTGTTGGAGGTAGTATTGCCCCTTCTCTAATCTCACGATCCCAATGACTTGATACTTCTTTAGTATATTCCTCAAGCTCGTTTTTTTCCTTTTTTTCAGTATAAAAGTAAGTATCTATATCTATTTTTCGATCGTCAAAAATCCATACACTAGGGTCTAAGGTTATACTATAGTTTACTTTTCCGTTTATCATCACTATTTTTTCTATCATGCTGTCTCCCCCTTAATATATCCTCTTTGATTATACAAATAATAAATAAAAAAGTCATTTTTCTTAAAATATATATACATCGAGCTTATAAAATAAAGAAATGTTGCATTTTTTAGCTTATCAAGTTAAAATTTAGAGATAAGAATAGGCATGGTTCTGAAATGGGGGGATCAATGTTGGCGTCTGAAATGATACTAAATCACCAAGAAAAAGCTCTAGCCATTTTAAAGGCTGACGCTGATAAAATACTAAAGTTGATCAAAGTACAGATGGAAAACTTAACAATGCCACAATGTCCTCTTTATGAAGAGGTATTGGATACACAGATGTTCGGTTTATCTAGAGAAATAGACTTTGCTGTTCGACTAGGATTAGTTGATGAAAAAGAAGGTAAAACAATCTTGGGGAAACTAGAACAGGAATTATCTGTACTTCATGAGGCTTCTTTAAAAAAATAACATCTTAAAACTCAAACGATTGGTTTAAATTGTTTGAGTTTTTTTGTAATAGTAAAATCATGAATGGTCAATCTATTTCTGGCCTTTTTAATATACAGCAGGAAAATATTCTATTTTAATAGAATTCATATACATATTTAAAATTAGGAAGAGGTCTTATGGTTAAAAAAATATTAAAGTCCTATGATTATTCCCTCATTATTACTATTATACTTCTTTCGATATTTGGCCTTGTGATGGTTTATAGTGCAAGTATGGTTTCGTCATTGCAATTTTATGAAGTAAGCAGTGATCATTTTTATCAAAAGCAAAAGATTTTTCTAATCATGTCTGCTATCATTTTTGTTTTTGTTGCATTATTTCCCTATAAAGCATTAATGGATAATAAGATATTGGTTCCCATGGTAATCACTTCTTTATTTGCTTTGGGAGTTCTATTCTTTGTTGGGCATGTAGCTGGAAATGCGCAGAGCTGGATTAAATTTGGTGGATTCAGCATTCAGCCTTCTGAATTTGTAAAAATAAGTGTTATTGTTTATCTTTCGGCCGTTTATGCTAAAAAACAGGGTTATATAAATGAATTTAATAAAGGAGTAGCACCACCATTATTATACCTTTTCTTGGTATTCATATTAATTGCTGCTCAGCCAGACTATGGAACAGCGGGTATCATAATCATAATTGCTGGAACGATTATTCTATCATCTGGAATGAATTTAAAGAATATAATCAGGTTATTTTCAATTGTACTCCTTCTCCTAACTCCCATTATTTTGGCACTAAAGAGTGAAATCTTTTCTGCAGAGAGGATAAGTCGTTTTACCTCGCTAAGAGATCCATTTGCAGTTGCTCAAGATGAGGGTTTTCATCTTGTTAATTCCTTATTAGCAATTGGTTCTGGTGGCGTAAATGGGTTAGGATTGGGGAAAAGTATTCAAAAGCTTGGATACCTTCCAGAATCTCATACTGACTTTATTATGGCTGTAATTGCAGAGGAATTAGGTATTTGGGGTGTTGGTTTTGTTCTTTTATGCTTAGGATTTATTGTGTTAAAAGGAATCTTAATAGGAATGAGATGCAAAGATCCCTTTGGAAGTTTATTAGCTATTGGAATTTCAAGTATGATTGGAATTCAATCCTTTATAAATTTAGCTGGAATTTCAGGCATTATTCCGATTACTGGTGTTCCATTACCATTTGTAAGTTACGGAGGTTCTTCTTTAATACAGCTTTCTATTGCTATGGGGATACTAGTTAATGTTTCTATGTTTGTTAATTACGAGCACAAATATAAAAACACACAAGAAAAACAAGAGAAAGAAATAAAGAGGAATATGGTATCGAAAAATTCAGCTCATATCCGAGTATAAAAAAAGCAAGAAGCTAAAAAAAAGCTTCTTGCTTTATTTTTTGGATCTTGATGCTAATAAAATTAAATAACTTAGTACACCAAAAAGGCATGAGATAAAGAAAGCATGTGCTAATGCAATATATAGATTTAATAGAGTGAAAATAATTAGCATGCCTGTTATTACTTGTAGGGAAACTAATATTAATGCTATCAACCAGCCCCAATAAATCACTTTTTGATTTCGATAATTTTTATAAGCTAAATAAAAACTATAAGCAATCCATAAAAAGATAAGACCAGCAGCTGTGCGATGTCCCATTTGCACCCATTCGTATAGAGTAGTTGGCCAGCTTATATTAGTGTTCGAACATAAAGGCCAGTCTAAACATACAAGACTTGCTTTTGTATGTCTAACAAGAGCTCCAGTATAAATCACAATATAACTATAAATAGAAACACCAAATATATGTTTTTTCATCCTGGAGTCAAGACGAATTTTATCAGCTTCAAATTTCTTATCAACTTCAAATATTAAAAGAGTAAGAAGAAAAACTGAGGCAAAAGATATTAAAGAGATTCCAAAATGAAGCGCAAGGACAAAACTGTTTTGCCCCCAAATTACTGCTGCGGCTCCTATTAAAGCTTGTAAAAGTAAAAAACAAAAAGAAAGGATGGAAAGAAACTTTGTTTCTCTAATATGTCCAATCGATTTCCAGGTCCAGATAGATAGGACTAACACCATAATTCCACCAGCACCTGATACAAGTCTGTGTGAGAGTTCAATAATTAATTCTAGGTTAATTTCACTGGGAATGAATTCACCATTACAAAGTGGCCAAGAACGACCACACCCCATTCCAGAACCCGTTTTTGTGACAAGAGCTCCACCTAATAAGATAAAAAGCATAGCGATTGAGGTTAGAACTGCAAACCATTTTAAAAGCCGATACAATATTACCACCTACTTTGAACTAATTAGTTCAGATATTTGTATTTTTATAAAAATGAATTGTATAATGGAATTTGTTTGATAACAATTATTGCAAACCCTTATCAATAATAGCTGAAAAATATAAAAAAGAACAGAATGGAATACGTAAAATATAAAATTTATAAAATTAGAATAATTCGAAACCAATAAACACTATTATTATATTAATAAATATTGAAAGATTTCTTTTCTTCTGTTAGAAATAAATTAGGATAATATTCTTTCGAGTAAGATCCATTCTACATATCTAAAGACAATCAAAAGTCAAACGTATTTTCTTCTAAATTCAAGTTTAAATTAAGGGGTTACTACATTAAAATTTCAAATTTGACATAAAAAAGTCATAAAATGTACAAAAAAAGTTCACAAAAAAGTTCAAAAGTGTGATTTAATATATTGAGAAAGAAAATGTTTTTCTACACAAATATTAATACTGTCGAAATAGTGGAAACATATTTTTCCATTCTATTTTATTTCCCTCGTTTGTTATTGCAAATATAGTATTTAAATAATAGTATGAATGGATGTCGACTGTGTTTGTAATAGGTGAAAAAGGAGGTTTATTATGTCTAATCCAAAGCCTTTCAGTGATATGGCGTTAGACCAAGGTAGCAACCTTGAGACCACCCATACTGATATTAGTTTCTGGAAGGGATTCTTAGCAACGATAAAAATTGGAATAGTAAATTCTAATTTAATCACAACCTTTACAGGGTTATGGTTAGCGTTGCACTTTTCAAATATTGGATTTCTAAATAACTTAGATATCATCTTCTTTACATTACTTGGTTCATCATTAATTATCGCTGGTTCCTGCAGTATTAATAACTATATTGACCGCGATATTGATCATTTAATGGAAAGAACGAAGGATAGACCAACTGTAACAGGAAAGTTTAAACCTTCTGGAGTTTTAATTTTAGGTATACTCCTTATAGTTTTTGGAACAGTATTACTTGCACTAACAACTTGGACTGCAATGGTTATTGGAATTATTGGAGTGTTTAGTTATGTAGTCTTGTATACGATGTGGTCGAAAAGACAATATGTATCAAATACAGTTGTCGGTAGTGTATCTGGAGCAGTTCCACCACTAATTGGGTGGGCAGCTGTAGATGGAAATCTAGATATGATTGCATGGAGTTTATTCCTTATTATGTTTGTTTGGCAGCCTCCACATTTTTATGCATTAGCCATGAGGCGTGTTGAAGAATACCGTGCAGCAGGAATTCCTATGCTACCTGTGGTAAAAGGTTTTAAAACCACCAAAAACCACATTAATTTATGGGTTTTAGCTTTGTTGCCTCTACCATTTTTATTAACATCTTTAGGAATTACATTTGTGGTGCTAGCTTCCATTTTAAATGTTGGATGGTTAGTTATTGGTTTGTATGGTTACAAAATGAAAGATGATATAAAGTGGGCAAAACTTATGTTTGTATACTCGTTACAATATTTGACTATTATGTTTGTAGCGATGGTTATTGTTACCTTGATTTAACGGTTAATCAAATTTCATTTTTCTGGTTAGCTAATGCGGTATTAACGCTCTGCTTTTCTTTGTAAGATGGAATTTATTTATATTTTTTATTGATCAAACATTTCAAAAAAAGAAAAAAAGAAAGAGGGGTTTGATTAAGCTATGAGAAGGCTTACAAAATGGCGTCTGTTTTCATTATTCTCTATACTGGCGCTTATCCTTTCCGGATGTGCAGGGAAACCATATTTATCAACTTTAAAACCTGCCGGAGAAGTTGCGCAAATGCAGTATGATTTAATGAAGCTAAGTACCATCATTATGGTTGGGGTAATCGTTGTTGTTACAGTGATTTTCCTAATTGTTGTTTTCAAGTTTCGCAGAAAGGATGACAAGATTCCTAAGCAAGTAGAAGGTAGTCATACACTTGAAGTAATTTGGACTACTATTCCAATTCTTTTACTTTTAATCTTAGCCATTCCTACAGTTGCTGCTACATTTAAATTAGCAGATGTATCTGAAATGGATAAGAAAGATAAAGAAGGTAAGAGTGAAGCTCTAGTTGTAAATGTTAGAGCTAATCTTTATTGGTGGGAATTCGAGTATCCTGATTTAGGTATCGTTACAGGTCAAGAATTAGTGGTACCAACAGATCAAAAAGTTTACTTTAACCTAAAAGCATCAGATGTAAAGCACTCATTCTGGATTCCTGCAGTTGGAGGAAAGCTTGATACTAATACAGACAATGTTAACAAGTTCTGGTTAGAATTTGATTCTAAAAAAGCTAACGAAGCCGGTGGCTTATTCTATGGTAAGTGTGCTGAGCTTTGCGGTCCATCCCATGCTTTAATGGACTTTAAAGTAAAAGCCCTTTCACAAGATGAATTTAAACAATGGTCAACAGCTATGCAAAATGCTAAAGAACAAGAACCAACAACTGCTGAAGAAAAAGAAGGAAAAGAAGTATTTGCGAAAAGCTGTATTGGATGTCATGCCATTACTCCACAAGATGGAAGACCTGAGGCAGCAAGACTTGCTCCTAACTTAGCTAACTTTGGCGAAAGATCTAGAATCGCTGGTATCTTAGATCATAATGAAGAGAATCTAAAGAACTGGATAAAAGATCCAGAAACATACAAGCCTGGTAATAAAATGACAGGTCAGTATGCTGATTTATCTGATGACCAATTAAATGCTTTAACTAAGTATTTGATGAGTCTAAAAGTAACAGAATAATTTTGGAATTAGTTTTGAAAGGGAGGTAAAACGGTGAGTACCTTAGCTCAGAAAAAGGGATTTGGAGCAACTCTTTGGGACTTCTTAACAACAGTAGACCATAAGAAAATTGCTATCCTTTATCTAATTGCTGGTGGATTTTTCTTCCTAGTCGGTGGATTAGAAGCAATGTTCATCCGTATACAACTTGCTGTACCAAACAATGATTTTGTCAGTGCAGGACTATATAATGAAATCTTAACAATGCATGGTACAACCATGATTTTCTTGGCAGCTATGCCACTCGTATTTGCATTTATGAATGCAGTTATGCCTTTACAAATAGGTGCTCGTGACGTTGCGTATCCATTTGTAAATGCACTTGGTTTTTGGTTATTTTTCTTTGGAGGATTATTCTTAAATCTTTCATGGTTCCTTGGCGGAGCTCCTGATGCAGGTTGGACTTCATATGCAACTTTATCATTAGAGTCACCAGGGCATGGTATTGATTTTTATGCTTTAGGTTTACAGATTTCTGGTGCGGGTACGTTAATCGGGGGTATCAACTTCCTAGTAACCATTATCACAATGCGTGCACCAGGTATGACTTATATGCGTATGCCATTATTTACATGGACTACTTTTGTTACATCTGCATTAATCTTATTTGCATTCCCACCATTAACGGTCGGATTATTCTTAATGATCTTTGATCGTATGTTTGGAGCTAACTTCTTTGATGTTAGTGCTGGAGGAAATGCTGTCATTTGGGAACATTTCTTCTGGATTTTTGGTCACCCAGAGGTATATATCTTAGTACTTCCTGCTTTTGGTATTTTCTCTGAAATCTTTGCCATTTTCTCACGTAAACGCCTATTCGGATACTCTTCAATGGTATTTGCGACAGTTTTAATTGGATTTTTAGGTTTCATGGTTTGGGCTCACCACATGTTCACTACAGGATTAGGGCCAATCGCGAACTCTATCTTTGCTGTAGCTACAATGGCAATCGGGGTTCCAACAGGTATTAAAATTTTTAACTGGTTATTTACTATGTGGGGCGGTAGTGTTAAATTCACAACTCCAATGCTTTATGCTTTAGCATTTATTCCTTCATTCGTAATGGGTGGGGTAACTGGGGTTATGGTTGCATCTGCTGCAGCTGACTATCAGTTCCATGATTCATATTTCGTAGTAGCTCACTTCCATTATGTTATTGTTGGTGGGGTTGTATTAGCTATTTTAGCTGGTACACATCTTTACTGGCCAAAAATGTTTGGAACTATGTTAAACGAAACTCTTGGAAAAATTACTTTCTGGTTATTTTTAATTGGTTTCCATTTAACATTCTTTATTCAGCATTTCCTAGGTGTTATGGGTATGCCACGCCGTGTTTTCACGTTCTTACCAGGTCAAGGATTTGAAACTGGAAACATGATCAGTACGGTTGGTGCATTCTTCATGGCTGCTGGGGTTATCGTATTACTTATAAACGTTATTATCACATCTGTTAAAAATCAAAAGGTTGGAAACGATCCTTGGGGAGATGGCCGAACATTAGAATGGTCAATTCCATCACCACCACCTTTCTATAACTTTAAACAATTACCATTAGTTCGTGGTTTAGATGCATATTGGATTGAAAAAATGGATGGCAAAAAAGAAATGACACCTGCTGAACCACTTGGTGATATCCATATGCCAAATTCATCTATTACTCCGTTATTTATTGCTTTCGGATTATTCGTAGCTGCGTTTGGTGCGATGTATCACTCAGAAAAGTCATGGGGTATTTTTGTATTAATTCTTGGATTCTTAATCACTTTAGGTTCAATGTTCTACCGTTCAGTTAAAGATGATCATGGTTTCCATATTCATAAAGAAGAATTAATGGATGAAGATGATAAGGGGGTTAAGGCATAATGCACGCAGAAGAAAAATTCACATATGAGACATGGCCTGCTGCCCCAGAAAAAGCAACTCTAGAAGGTAAAAATAAATTTATCGGTTTTTGGTTATTCTTAGGAGGAGAGACTGTTCTTTTCGCTTCTCTCTTCGCAACTTATATTGCTCTTAAGGATAAGGTTCCTAGTGCAGAACACGCACTTGCAAAGGATTTATTCGAGCTACCGTTAGTATTTATGGCTACAATGCTATTATTAACAAGCTCCTTAACAAGTGTTTATGCTATGTACCATATGAAGAACTTTAACTTCAAGAAAATGCAGTTATGGCTAGCTATTACTGTATTGTTAGGAGCTGGATTCCTAGGACTTGAAATTTATGAGTTTAATCATTATGTACATGAATATCATCACACTTTTACTAGTAGTGCATTTGGATCTGCTTTCTATACCCTTACTGGGTTCCATGGAGGGCACGTTGCATTTGGTTTAATGTGGATCTTGACTCTAATGATTCGAAATTCAAAAAGAGGTTTAAATCTATACAATGCACCAAAATTCTACGTAGCAAGTCTTTACTGGCACTTTATTGACGTAGTTTGGGTATTTATCTTTACAGTAGTATATTTAATGGGAATGGTGGGATAAACTGATGGCTAATCAACAACCAAACTCAGGTAACCCAAGAGTCGACATTGAATACCGTCGTAAAAAAAGTAAAGAGGAAATGAGACACCAAGTGACCTCATTCTCTATGATGATCTTTTTAACACTTATTGCCTTCTTTGCAGTAGGTTTTCAAGATTATTCAGCATGGTTTATTGTTCCTTTTATTCTATTACTAGCTGTTATTCAAGTTATTTTTCAGCTATTCTATTTCATGCACATGAGCCATAAAGGTCACGAAGCACCATCATTGTTTCTTTTCTCAGGGGTACTTGTTGGATTTGTAACAATACTTGCATTTTCAACTATCATTTGGTGGTAATTTAAAAAAGGAAATCGGATATAGTCTGATTTCCTTTTTCTTTGCCATTCAACATTCAATTTAATAAGATGGGATATAAAGGAATGACCGTTTTATTGCGGTTCTAGTATCGTAGGACTATAATGGTGATATAGCTTTTATATTAGAGGTGATCTTAATGTTTTCACTAGAGATGTTCGGGTTTCGTGCGATGTGGAGCCCATACTTTTTTATGAGTCTTATCGTAATTACTATACTATTTTTTCTAGTAACACATTTTAAACGGGATCTGTTCAAGGGGTCTGAACCATTAAAACGGTCTGAAGGCGTTTTATTTATTACAGCTATGATTACTTTGTATTTAACAAAAGGTGGTCCGTTAGATTTAATGGGACATTTAATGTTTTATGCACATATGATTCAAATGGCTGTATTATATTTAGTTATTCCACCTATTTTAATTGTTGCGATCCCTAACTGGATATGGAGAAAGGTACTGAATCTTACTTTTATCAAACCTATTTTTACATTTTTTACTAAACCACTAATTGCAATCATCCTTTTTAATGGATTATTTTCCTTTTATCATATACCATTAATTTTTGATGCTATCAAAATGAATATGTGGTCACATGCAGGTTACACTGTGTTTTTGTTTATCTTTGCCATATTTATGTGGTGGCCATTAATGAATCGCTTACCTGAATATCAAAGTATTGGTGGATTGATGAAGGTAGGATATATTTTTGGGAATGGAATTCTTTTAACACCAGCATGTGGATTAATTATCTTTGCGGATAATCCAATGTATGCTACCTATTCTGATCCATCTGCGTGGATGCAAGCGTTAAGTTTATGTGTACCAGGTGCAACGTTAGCAAGTCTTAACTTGAGTGGACCCGAAGTATTTAATTCGATGTCTCTTTTAGAGGATCAACGTCTTGGCGGGGTCATTATGAAAATTATACAAGAAATCGTTTATGGTGTTGTTTTGGCTCAAACATTCTTTAGCTGGTATCGAAAGGAACAAGAAGAGTCAGATACAGCTGATTTAATGAATCCCCGATTTGTGGAATAGTCTATTGGTGTTAAACATTATTTCAGGCTATTAACTATTAAATCACTCCCAATAATCTTGGGAGTTTTTTATTTGTTTTTCTTGAAATAGTGTTTTTTCTAGCATAAAATGGGTTGGAACCCTTATTTTTATTAAATATTTGCTCGAGAGGACGTAGTTTATGTCAATTCCAGTTTTACCTACAATCAGTACGACCTTTATTGTCTTAAGTGCAATTACTGTAGCAATTGGATGGTATCAAATAAAACAAAAGAAAATTGAAGCTCATAAAAAGACGATGATGACTGCGGCTATTTTCGCCTTAATCTTTTTTATCATATATGCTTCAAGAACCATATTTATTGGTAATACCTCTTTTGGTGGTCCCGAAAATATTAAAATTTACTATACTTTGTTTTTAATCTTCCATATCTTTTTAGCAACGACAGGTGCTATTTTTGGAATTATTACATTAATAACTGGATATAAAAATAAACTCATTATCCACCGTAAATTAGGACCTATTACAAGTGTGGTATGGTTTTTTACAGCGATTACTGGTGTAGCAGTCTATCTTCTTCTCTATGTATTTTATAAAGGCGGAGAAACGACCTCTGTAATAAAAGCAATACTTGGTTTATAAATAAAAAGAACTGACATTTTTGAGATGTCAGTTCTTTTTTATATTTTAAAGTTAATTTTTATAATCCCTGCTTCTTTAGCTGAATTAAACGCTATTAATAGTAGGGGACCGATAACAAATCCTACTATACCGAGTAGCTTTAAACCTAAGTACATAGCAATTAAAGTAGCTAATGGAGATAGTCCAATTTGACTTCCCATTACCTTAGGTTCCACTGTTCTGCGAATAATTAATAGTAATGCAGCTAGAATAGCTAATTGTGTTCCTAAGCCAATGTCCCCTGTTAAAAGATGAAATAATGACCATGGGCCAAGGATGACAATAGACCCGATAATTGGGATAAAATCAATTACCCATATAATTAATGCCATAACTAGTGCAATATCAGGAGATATGAATAATAACCCAATCAGTGAAGCTATAAATATAATTACACTAACCAAAAATTGAGCTTTAAAAAAGCCAGAAATAACGTACGAAAGTCTAGAAGTCATAAAGTGTACTTTATCAGCCGTCTTATCAGTCAAATGCTGATAAAGTGCTTCTCTAAGTCTTGGTAAGTCTAACAAAAATAAGAATAAAGCAATTAAATATACGATAAAACTGACAAGAAAATTAGGTATATTGGTCAATAAAGATTTAACATTGTTAATATTTACATAAGCCATTAAATCATCTTTAACATTTGTCAGGAAACCTTGAACTTGTTTACTGATTTCATCTACAACTTCCTTAGGTAATTCCTTAACAGCTTTCGTAAGCTTGTCCTCAGCAAGTACCCATGCATTGGAAACTTCAGTTATATAAACCGGCCCATTTTGGATTATTTTAATAGCCTCAGTAATTACTTTTGTTGTAATAAAGTAACCAGATAAACCAATAAATAAAAGAAAACATATAAAAATAAGGACAACAGATAATCGTGGACTTATTTTGATCCTTTCTTGTACTAGCTTAACTAATGGCTCTAGTAATAACGCTGTTATAAAGGCTAATATAAGTGGAACGGATACTGGTAGAATCAGATAACCTAAGGTGATCACAACTGCTACTATGATGAGAATAATAATATTTCGACGAGTAATAATTCCAGACAACGTAGAACCCCTTTCAGAAAAGCACATTAAATAACTAGAAACTGACTAATAACTATTTTTTTTATAAAAAAGTAACAATTAAATTATATATCGCATTTAATAAAATAAACAGTAAAATCCGATGATTAGCTAATAAATCTTTCATAAATCAAACAGTAATCTTATTGTACTTTCGGATGGAAAGGGGTTATTATGTATCATTTCTATCCTGAGAAAACGGAAACTGTTCGCGCTCTAAAAGAAATCATATTAACTATTGTGGAGACTAATTTAAGCGAGATGCCAAATATTGAACCACACCGACAATATATGGAGGAAGTTTTATCGTCTTTTCAACGAAAAGTAATTCTCACTAATGGAATATATGTAGAAATGGAGAACAGTCTAATATATATTCAACTTACCGTAAATGTTAGAAGTGTAGACATGTTCATGAATGACATTCAAGAACTTCAAAAAAGAATTTATGAAGAAGTAAAGGATATTATAGGTTTTAATGTTTCTTCCATCAATATAAAAGTGAAATATTTAATAGATGAATAAATGAAAAAGACGCAATAATATGCGTCTTTTTTGTATTAGGTATTAAAGTGCAAATTTGTCTAAATGTGATTTTACATCAGAAAGAATTTTTTCACATTGGGAAACAAGTGCTTTAGGGAAGTTTTCGCCTTCTCCATACTCAACTCCATGTGGATAATAATGTTTGCCTAGTAATGGTTTCATTAATTGAATCGTAGCTTTATGTGTGCCAACATCGCCTTCTACTGCATGTCCCATTACACGTAGATAGAAAACGCCTTCTTTAAGTTCAAATTTACGATCGTATGTAACTCGTTCATAGTCCCATTGTCCTTCACGAACAAGACCGAAATCACTCATTACTTCATCAATACGGTTTAAATCCGCTTTGATGGCTTCGATGCTAGTGTTCTCAAATCTCATTATAAGTCCCTCCATCATACACGCTATATTAAGCGTACCCTTTTATATCTCAAGTTTAATAATAGTAGAAAAATGTTGAAGTTGCAACGTCTAACAATATCATTTTAAAATCGTTTAATTTTATAGGCGGATAGGAAAGACAATTAAAGGGTATCCTACTTTAGTGTTAAGAGGCATTCTTCATAGAACACTATTAGGAGGTAAGGTATGGATACGATTCGTGATATTATGACTGATGATGTTGAGTGTTGTACATTATTAGATAATGTGTTTGAAGTTGCAACTAAAATGAAGGAATGGAATGTTGGTGCCATTCCCATTGTCGATGGAGAGACTCTTGTAGGGATGATAACGGACCGAGATATTGTTGTCCGTGGAGTGGCTGAGAAACACCCAGGATCGACTAAAGTGGAAGATATTATGAGTGAAGAGCTAATTACAGTTACAGCTGAAACTACTACTAGAGAGGCAGCGCAAATTATGGCTAAGCACCAAATTCGCCGCTTACCAGTAGTTGAGGGAGACAACAGACTAGTTGGTATTGTAGCTCTTGGTGACTTTGCAGTACGTGATCTCACAGATGATCAAGCTAAAAAAGCTTTATCAGAAATATCGGAACCAGGATATAATGGACTTCAACATTAAAAAAGGCGCCTCTGGCGCCTTTAAATTTTTTTTGACGAATCTTGTATTTACTATCTAACAATGCAATTAATGATGATATAATAATTTATAACTATCATATATTGAAGATAGAGAGTAAAAGAGAGGAGGGCAACCTCTGCGCGGACTTATTCGAATATTAATTTTAGTAGCAGTATTTTTAACGGTTGGTTTTTATGTAAGCTTCAGTCAGGATGGAGAAAACGAAGCTTTAATTCAGAATGAACAGCCCACCTCAGAAGTTGATAGCTCCCTTCAAACCAATCCTCAAGATACGAACTACTCTTCTCAAAATAGACCAACAGAAGGAATATCTGTCTTAATAGGGAAAGATATTAAAGCAATGGAACAATTGTTAGGGAAACCAGCAAGAATTGATCCTTCTTATTATGGTTACAAATGGTATATATATAATGCTGAATATGATCAATATGTACAAGTAGGAGTAGAAGATAATAAAGTAGTAACTATTTATGTGATTGGTAAGGATATTGATGCCGCACCATTTAAAATTGGCCAGCCAATAGAAAAAATATTTTCTACTGTTTTTATTGAGACGAATATTAACATTGATTTGGACAACAGCTCCTATCGATTTGAATTAAATGATACAGATGTTAACATGAGGCCATTAATACAATTAGATAATATATTTGCTGAACTATATTTCGATAAATTTACTGGAAAGTTGTCTAGTGTACGTTTTATAGATCCATCTACGTTGATAAAACAACGTCCATATGAATTAGTGTACCGAGGAGAATTACTTGAGCCTAAACCAATTTTGGAGACGGAATGGGATGCTATTGAAAAAGCAACGGAACGGCAAATCTTTGATCTAACCAATATTTTACGGATAAGACATAAATTAGAGCCTGTCCTATGGGATGATGAGACCTCAAAGGTTGCACTAGGTCATAGTAAGGATATGTTTGAGACTACTAACTTTTCGCATACCTCTGAAAAATATGGTGAATTATCTGATCGGTTAAAGACAGCCAATGTGGTTTATCAACTGGCAGGTGAGAATATTGCCGCAAATTATATTGATGCACCTGCTGTGGTAGAAGGATGGTTAAATAGTAAAGGGCATCGAGAAACTCTCCTTAGTGAAGAATATACACATCTCGGTGTGGGTGTGTACCACAAATACTATACACAAAATTTTATACAAAAATGGGAAGAGTAAAGGAGCTATGAACATAGCTCCTTTTAATTTATTACATCATATCGTAAAAATTGAAATTCATTTTCTTGCCAATTTCCGTAGAGGCGGACAAAATTACCTGATTTGAGTTTAACTGATTCATTGCTTTTTCTGTATGGAGTAATTCTCTTTACAGGTATCGTTTTTGTTTCGGTTTTTAACTGAATTTCCATAACTTGAATAAATCGATGATAGTAAAATCTTTTCTTTGTGACGGTTAACTGTAGAATTTCACCTGTGACGATTGCCTCTTCATGAAGGTTATTTAAGTTGTTCCATTTTTTTTCATATTCTTTTAGCTCTTTTCTTGATAACCAATAAAAATAGAATAGTATTGCCGGAATAAGAATAGCCGTTACCATATTTTTTCCTCTATTCAGCAGATTTAGGATGAAATTGTCTTTGGGTCTAAAATGAATTGTCTTTTCAGTTTATATGAATGTTGAAGCTTTCTATAACTAAAAAAAATTGTCCTTCTTTATATTATCATTTACAAAGGCTCTTTTCTAAAACTTTGTTGCTTTTCAAATTTATTAAAAGGGATTTCTCAGTGCAGAATGATAAAATTCGTATAGAAATCAGGAAAAGAGCTGTTCACTTTTCAAGAAAAAATATAAAAATCCGGCTTTTGGGATTTTTACCAAAACCACAATTTATACGAAAACAGTCTTTAAAAAGTTTGAATCGAGAATTACGCAAACCTGATGGTCTAACTTTCACATTTCTTTGGCTATTTTCATATCCTATCTTAGGCGCAACCTAAATGATTTGAGGTGAAAATAATGACTTCCAAAAAACTTCATCCCAATGTTGTGAAATTTAAGGAATTTGTAAGGCAAAATCCTAAAATCATAAAAGAGGTTAGAAGCGGTAATGTTTCTTGGCAAGAATTGTATGAAGACTGGTATTTGCTTGGTGAGGATGACCCAAGATGGGAAAATTTTAGTCATTCTGGAGAGAAAAAGGATAAAAATAAAGATACCTCCGAAAATACAGAAGAGAAAAAGTCAGACTGGATGGGTCAATTATTTGGTTATTTAAAAACGATTGATGCCAATCAAATGCAGCAGCATATAAACCACGTTAGTCAAGCAATCGGCGCCGTTCAAGGGCTGTTGTCTCAGTTTCAAACACCATCTCAACCAAGTAATCGAAACCAAACAGGACAACCGTCCCATCCATTTTCTTTTCGAAAAGATTAATAAGGGGGTAAATTCGTAGATGAGGACAGAAATAATGGAATACCTTCAGGAAAAGAAAGATTTAAAAGAATTTATTAGGCAACAGCCAATATGGTATAGGAAATTAGGTAGAAATCCACATGATTTACAATCATTTGAAGTCGCATCCCTCCATTATTTTAGGAAAACAATTCCTGATCATGTAGAAAAATTTTCTAACAGTGTTCAAATGGCCTCTATGATGATGCATATGTTTCAAGCAATGAACCAAACTGAATAATTTTTTACTTGCTTTCTTTCATGAATGGAGAAAGCTTTTTAAAGTTTAATGTTCGAGTAAAGTTGTTTTCGTATAGATTGGATTTTCGTAAAAATCCCTATAGCCGGATTTTTACAGGCTCTCTAAAAAAGTGCCCAGCTCTTTTCTTAATTCTCATATGAGTTTAAAACCCAATATTGTGAATTGCCTATTTATTAGTTAGAAAAAGCAACAAAGTTTCAGAAAAGAGCCTCGAGTAAAATTAGTGGGATTAGTAAACAATACAGGCAAAAGGAGTGATGAATATTGAAGAAGATTGCTCGTATTTGTATCTTCCTCATGACTTTACCTTTAATTGCCTGTCAGCAGGATCTTCCTAAACCTGAGTCAAAAAGCAATGATATGCAAAAGGGGAGGGTAATCGTAGCATCTGCAATGGTTGAACCCAATAAAGATCCATTTATGGTAAAGCACTATATTAAAGGGAATGAAGTATTTGTTGAATGTATGATAAGGAACTTTTCCTTTAGAAAGTCTGAAAATAAAAATGTTCAAACGGGAAAAATGCGAGTCTATATAGATGGAAAAATGAAGCAGGAGGTTGAATCAGCTGCATTTGTTCTAAGGGATTTAAGAAAAGGAAACCACCGTATAGCCCTTGAGCTAATTAATCATAATGGTCAAAGAACAGCATTAAAAAAAGAAATAATTATCACTATACCATAGGAATTTATTTTTGTAAGGTCAATCCATAGTCAATCAATACGCTTGCGCTTTTTGTTCATCATGTTAATATTAGTAATGGAGGTGGCGAAAAGCATGCTTGCTACAACTGAACGAATTCTATTGCTTGACCAAGCAGAGGAATTAGCGAAGATGATCTTACAATCAGATATTGTAGAGCAATATCAGATTTGTTTATATAAATTACAATCCAATAAAGAAACACAGGGGAAAATTAAAAACTTTGTTCGTATGAAAGATCGATACGAAGAGGTCCAACGTTTCGGAAAATATCATCCGGATTACAAGGTTGTTATGGGGCAAATTAGAAATATAAAGAGGGAAATGGACTTAGATGAACTGGTTGCTGAGTTTAAAATCGCGGAAAACGACCTTCAACAATTGTTAGATGAAGTAAGTATGATTGTTGGTAAATCTGTTTCTAGTCATGTTAAAGTCCCAACTGGTAACCCTTTCTTTGATAGTTCATCAGGATGTAGTACTGGTGGATGCGGTTCTGGTGGAAGCTGTGGCTGCTCATAAGAACTTATCCTTAATGCAAGTCTTGCCTACAAATGGTAAGACTTTTTTTAATATATTGAAAAATGCTCTGTACATATGCTAGACTTATTAAAACAACGAGTTTTAAAGGAGTATGTACGATGTTTGGTCAACGCCAAGGTATAATCGTTTGGCTTCACTCTCTTAAACAAGCCAAAATGTTAAGAAGATTCGGAAATGTACATTTCGTTTCGAAAAGATTAAAGTATGTTGTCATCTATTGTGATCAAGTAGATGTAGAGCAAAACATTGAAAAACTTCAAGCTTATTCCTTTGTGAAGAAAGTAGAACCGTCGTACAAACCATTTTTAAAAATGGAATATGAAAATTCATCGCCGGATAAAGCAAAAGAATATGACTATAAGATGGGTATTTAAATAAGGAGGGATTTCCTCCTTTTTTTTATGGGAAAAAACCCATTCATAGAAGTCAGAATGGGTTATAGCTCAGTATTTTTTCTATTTTAGCGCTGGTATATAATGGTTTAATCTTAAAATGGCTATCACATATTGATAAAATAAGGCAAGTTCTTTAAACTCATTTGAAGGCTTAATCGTAATTTCAATGATTTCTTTTTGTAATTCATCAGCTAATTCTTTAAATAAATCAAAACGTTTATTTGGAGTTATGTGTGGATTAGGGATCCCTTCTCTACAAATATATAGAGCTTGAAATTCTCCAACATCAGTAGGTTTCATTACAGCAATAAGTGATGTAACCTTTCTCCCTTTGACATCCGTATGAAAAGCCATCATGTGTGCTAATCGATGCTGATTGTTTTTTGTTAGTTCTATTAATTCATATATATCCGAATATCCTTCGCCTAATTCAATAAATCTTTGTATCATTTCTATGTCCTCCAAAAATATAGTACGGTAATAGTTTATCATGTAAAATGGTGAAGTAAATATGCCTTTTAGTAGCACATTTCTAAACATACTCCTTTTTATGACGAAAAAAAGAATAGAAGTAATTTTTACATCAACCCAAAGGGGAAAAATAATGAAAAAGTTTTTTTTACTCTTGCTGGTGTGTTTAACCCTGATAATAAGTTTGTTATTGAAGTGGCAATGGCATGCCTATTCAACTAGTAGTACCACTACTATAACAAAAGAAGCTAATCAACAAATACAAATAGTTGCAGGATCTTCTAAAATGGATATCCAACAAACCTTCTCGGGGCTAAGCCCAAAAGTCGAGTATGAAATTTTGGTTCCTGACAATATTTCTAAATGGACTTGTCAAACAAAGACAGGGAAGAAATGTAACTCAATTGATCAAAATCCAACTACTTATCAATCCGAGGATGGAGAACTAAAAATAGTCTATTCTATCCCTTTGGATCGTAAGAAAAATTATTCATTGTTATCAAATTGGAAAATAAGACTAAAAGAGGTTTCTATACAACATTCCTCTGTTACCATAGCTGAATCATTTCTGCGCAAAGGAATATGGATTGTAGGATTGCCATTAAAAGGTTATAAAGAATTAGATCTCATTGACTTTTTTTCATTTGCAGGAGAAGGTGATTTTGAGAGTTTATATTTTCAAAAAACAAAGTTAGATTATCATCTGCAAGAATTGTCTTATGGCTATTATTCTAATGCAAAACCCGAAAAAAAATGGACATTTTCTCAATATCCAAAATTACCCAAGATAAGCTTTATCGTTATTGTGTCATCTAATGAAATTGAATATGAAAATAAAGATATGATAATCGTAAAGAAAAACCATAGTCCTGTAGAAATCGATAATAGACTTGTTAGACAATTTTTTAAGCGGAAATTAGAATTTGATTCGGACGCCGCATCGGAAGTCTTTAGTTCTTATCTATCTAATAAAGAACCAGCTAACCCGGAAACGAGAGAAATAGTAAGTGAACTGAAAAGGGAATTGTCCAAGAACGAGTTGAGTGATTTTTATCAAAAAGTAATCAATAGTCCTTCCAGTTTGGATGAAAAAGAACTGGATACGATTTTAGGTGAAGTAAAAGGACTAAAGACTCACTTTTTTCAAGAGAATCTTAACATTCCTTCTATACCTTTACTTTATTTTGTTGAGAGTAAATTCATACAATGGAATGGAGAACAAGATAAAAAAGTTGATTTACTTTATATGAACTCAAAGCGTTTATATCCAGTTGATCAAGTCCTAGGGTTGTTGGGATATCAAATTGATTATAAAAATAACCAAATATATGTTCATAAACAATCTCTATCGTATCAATTTAATCCATCACAAAATTATTTTCAATTGAATGGTCATGAATATGGATTGTTTGAGGTTCCCTTCGTCAAAATTAAGCAGCATTATTATATTGACCAAAACATGCTAACCGCTTTATTTAAGATAAATATAAAAGAAGATGGGGAAAATATTTTAATGGATAATCAAGATTTATAAGAAAGGCTGTTTTCGTATAAATTGTGTTTTTGGTAAAAATCCCAAAAAAACGGATTTTTACATCTTTTCTTAACAAGTGAGCAGTTCTTTTCTTGATTTTTATACGAGTTGTTTCATTCTGCACTGAGAAATCCCTTTGAATAAATTGGAAAGGCAACAAAGTTTTAGAAAAGAGCCATAAGAAAAAACCCTGCAACCATATGGTTGCAGGGTCCTTCTATATCCTATATAAGGATAGAAGGCAAAGGGAGAGGAGAAACCGGAGGAAGAACTTATGGGGAAACGTAAGTCTTCTCCGCGGTTGGCAACAACATCCTCGATTAGATGCTGTTACTATCATTATTTCCACAAACTATTTGCTTATACACCTTTTTATTATTTTTTATAAAAGTTGTTTTCGTATAGATAGTGGTTTTAGAGCTCTCTTAATAAGTGCTCAGTTCCTTTCTTCGCTTTCGTATGAATTAAACACCCTATACGGTGAAATGCCTATTTATTAGTTACAAAAAGCAACAAAGTTTTAGAAAAGAACCTTTATAAAATAGAGCATATTAATCTTACAGTTTGGAATGAGGCATTTGTTATGGTAGGATATTTGTTGAAAAAGTCATAATAGTGGTGATTAAATCATGAGAGTTGTCTCAGGTAAATGTAAAGGCAGAAGCCTTAAAGCTGTTCCAGGAAGTTCAACTAGGCCAACAACTGATAAAGTAAAAGAAGCTATCTTTAATATGGTTGGGCCATATTTTGAGGAAGGGATTGGATTAGATTTATTTGCTGGAAGCGGTGGGTTAGGTATTGAAGCCCTAAGCAGAGGGTTAGATAAAGTAATTTTTGTTGATCGCGACCCAAAAGCATTCCAAATTATTAAAGAAAATATTACAGCATGCGATTTAAATGATAAGGTAGAAGTATATCGAAATGATTCAGAACGTGCCCTAAAAGCCATTTTAAAAAGGGAAATAAAGTTCGATTTTATTTTCTTAGATCCACCATACAAAATGCAGCAATTAGTGAAGCTTTTAGAGACGATTGAGAAGGAAAAAATGTTAAACAGTAATGGTGTTATTGTTTGTGAACATAGTTCGGAAATTCAATTACCTGATGAGGTTGGGTTACTAAAAAATACAAAGAGAGAGAAATATGGAATTATCGGAATTTCAATTTATCAATTGAAAGATGAAATGATTGGGGAGGCAGAAAATGGCTAGTATTGCAGTTTGTCCTGGAAGCTTTGATCCTATTACGCTAGGCCATCTAGATATTATTAAACGAGGAGCAAAGGTTTTTGACCAGGTGTATGTGGTTGTACTAAATAATTCATCCAAGCAGCCTTTATTTAGTGTGCAAGAAAGAATAAATCTTATTAACGAGGTAACAAAAGAAATTCCAAATGTAAAAGTTGATTCTTTCCAAGGGTTACTTGTGGATTATGCTAAAAGTGTAAAAGCAAATGCCATATTAAGAGGCCTTAGAGCTGTTTCTGATTTCGAATATGAAATGCAAATAACATCTATGAACAGGGTGTTAGATGAAGAAATAGAAACTTTTTTTGTGATGACTAATAATCAATATTCTTTTCTTAGCTCGAGTATTGTAAAAGAAGTTGCTAAATATAATGGTAATATTGCTGATTTAGTACCTCACCCCGTTCAAAAAGCCTTAAAAGAAAAATTTAAAAACTAAAAAGATCCAATTTCCTCAAGGAGGAAATTGGATTTTTTAGTTTTTGCTAAAGTAAAATCTTCTCATTAAAATCATTGTATATAAACATAGGGCTGAGATTGTTAATAATGGACCATAATGACTCATATAAGGAAGTATATGATGAATAATGGAATCTTCCTTAAACAATGAAACTGGGATTGCATGGGAGGGTTGTTCAATATTATAAAATCGTTCATAAACCGTTTTCCAAAGAACAATCGTTAATAAACTTGAAAATACACCATGTAAAATACGTGCGAAAAAAAACGGCTGAAAACGAATATCAGTTTGTGCAAGAATACTTGCCACCTGTGCTTGAACACTGAACCCACTAAAAGCAAGAATAAAGCTTGTAATAATAGTCAATTGTAAAAGTGATGCATCTTGAACTTGACTTGCCATTTGACTGCCCTGAGTGATTTCAAATAAGCCAGATATAAGTGGGACACTTAAGGAGTTTGGTATGGATAGGGCTTTGAAAACATATTCAATGATTTTGGCCAAAAATGCAGTAATATGAAGATGAAATAAAATTTTATTTATAACAGAAAATAATATAATAAAGCCACCGATCATTAGTAATGTTTGTATGGAAGAGGTTACTGCATCACCAATTAATTTTCCAATAGGACGATTATCTTTTACTCTTGTACGATGTAAGGCAATTAGGGCTGTTCGAATAGGAAATTTTGATTTGTTTTTTTTCTTTTCTTTTTCTTCATGATCATTTCTTCCATAAAATCTCATTACTAAGCCTACACAAATATTACCTAAATAATGGGCCAAGGCTAACACTATACCCAGGTGAGGATTTTTAAAAAAACCTACTGAAACGGCACCAAAAATAAATAATGGATTTGAAGAATTTGTAAATGAAACAAGTCTTTCTGCTTCAATCCTACTAATTTGTTTTTCCTGTCTTAAACGTGCTGTTAGCTTAGCTCCAGCTGGAAAGCCGGATGCCATTCCCATTGCCCACACAAAACCACCCACACCGGGTACCCTAAATAGTGGTCTCATTAAAGGCTCGAGTAGTACTCCAATAAATCGTACAATTCCAAACCCGATTAACATTTCAGAGATAATAAAAAAAGGTAAAAGAGATGGAAAGACTATCTCCCACCACATATCTAATCCTCTAATAGAGGCTTCAAAAGATTCCTCGGGATAGACAATGAGTGAAGCTGCCATTATCGTAACGGCAATAGCTAAAAAAGCTGTTTTGATCCTAGAACGCCACAAAAACAAGACCTCCTCTATCCAACACCAAATTATGCAATGAACTTAAAGAATGGTAGAATAGGATGTATTATAGATTTAAATTCCTTATTTGAAGGAATTAAATTCACATTACCTTGTCCCTACATATCACAATATACTCATAGAAATGAAAATTAGACCATAAGATTGTTCTAGACTAAGCTTAGGTAACAATTTTTAATCCAAAACAAACGCTGTTTCGAAAGAGGGGGGAATCTCCTTGAAACGTCCAAAAATAGGTTTGGCACTAGGTTCCGGTGGAGCAAGAGGTTTTGCTCATCTAGGGGTTATAAAGGTATTAAAGGATGAAGGAATACCAATCGATATGATTGCCGGAAGTAGTATGGGAGCGCTTGTGGCTTCCTTTTATGCGGCAGGAATTGATTTAGGTCAGCTTTACCGTTTGTCAACGGCATTCAAACGAAAATATTACTTAGATTTTACTGTTCCTAAAATGGGTTTTATAGCCGGAAAAAGAGTCAAGGAGCTTGTACGTGTCTTTACACATAACAAGAATATTGAACAATTAAATATTCCCGTAGCAATTGTGGCTACGGATTTAATGTCTGGAGAAAAAGTCGTTTTTAAAAATGGGTCAGTAGCTGATGCGGTCAGAGCAAGCATAGCTATTCCTGGGATATTTGTTCCTGTAAAATGGAATAATCGTATTCTAGTTGATGGAGGAGTAGCTGACCGAGTTCCGGTATCAGTCGTAAAGGAAATGGGTGCTGACATTGTGATAGCGGTTGACGTTTCTCAAGTAAAGCGTGACGCAGAAATTACCTCAATATATGATGTCATTATGCAGAGTATCGATATTATGCAAAAAGAATTGGTTACGTACCGTGAAATTGCCTCTGATGTAATGATTCGTCCACAGGTCCAAATGTATAGCTCCAAATCATTTACCAATATCGAGGATATTATTTTGATGGGAGAAAAGGAAGCAAAAAATCAATTACCCAATATAAGAACATTAATGGAAAACTGGAAGGAGCCTATGCAAAATGAAAACGAAATATAAAATAGGTTCTTTACTATTCGCAGCTGTTGTATTCATGGCTAGTTCCTTTTATACATTACCATACTATGTGTCCAAACCTGGTATGGCAAAGGAACTGGAGCCAATTATTAAAGTAGAAAATGGTTTTGAAGAAAAAGGAAACTTTATGTTAACAACAGTCAGAATGGGTAAAGCAAATATTTATTCTTATTTATTAGCTAAAGCAAGTAAGTATCAAGAAATTTATCCTGTGGATGTAATAAAAAGAGACGATGAATCGGATGAGGAATATACTACACGTCAATTACATCTTATGGAAAGTTCTAAACTTAATGCGATTGAAGTTGCTTACAAAAAACATGGTCTCCCTGTTAATTATCAGTATAAAGGAGTATATGTTTTAAATATCTATCCGGGTATGCCTGCAGATGGAAAGTTACTACCGGGTGATAGAATATTTAAAGCAGATAATAAGAGTTTTAGTTCTTCTGAGTTATTTATTGAGTATGTAAGTAACAAAAAAGAAGGAGAAAACATCAACCTAACCATTGAAAGAAATAATCAAACAAAAGATATTAGTCTCACTGTTGCTCCTTTTCCTGATCAGCCCTCCAAAAAAGGAGTAGGGATTGGTCTTGTAGACGACAAAGAGATAATGGTAGACCCTGAAGTTACGGTTAATACAGAAGAAATAGGGGGACCTTCTGCAGGACTAATGTTCTCCTTAGAAATATACAATCAATTAACAAAAGAAGATTTAACAAAAGGATATGAAATTGCCGGAACAGGAACCATTGATCCAAATGGAGAGGTCGGACCTATTGGTGGAATTGAGCAAAAGATTGTTGCTGCAGATAAAGTGGGAGCTGAAATTTTCTTTGCACCAAATGAAAAAGGAATTAAAGATTCCAATTATAATGCAGCTATAAAAACGGCTAAAGATATTCATACTAAAATGAAAATAATACCAGTTGATACCTTTGATGAAGCTGTGGCTTATCTTGAATTACTTCCAGCAAAAAAATAGAAACTAAAAAACCTTTGCCTAATAGGGGCAAAGGTTTTTTATATTACTTTAAATAATTGCCGGATATTTTGGTAAATATATGAAAAAAGAGAGGTGCAAAATGAAAAATAAAAAATGGATGTTAATAGGAATGTTAATCGCACCTTGGTTTTCTCTACCATTGCTTGGTAAGAAGTCATTTAAACGATTTTTACCAGCAGTCATATTTATCAATATTGTCATTTTTATTGAGAGTATAATTGCATATAAACGCAAATGGTGGTGGTTTTATGAGAAACTTCATCGAAAAATAAATGGAGAATTTCCTTTAATGTGGGGTCCATTTTTTATCGGTTCTTTTTGGATTATGAAATTTACCTACGGCAGGTTCCGACTTTATATGCTTACGAATTTTATTATCGATTCATTATTTGTTTTTCCTGGAATCTTAATCCTAAGAAAATTAGGTATCGCTTCCTTAGTTCGTCTTAAACATTATCAGCTTCTTATCCTATTTTTATATAAGGCGATAATCTTGTATATATTTCAATTTTTTAAAGAAAGTATAAGCAAAAAGAGATAGAGCTATAGCCATAGCTCTATTTTTTTTATGTTATAAAGCTTGTATATAGCAAAATATATCTGTTTTTAATTACTAATTTTACCAGTGGTGAAATTTTCCCAACCTTCATTATCGGAATTGTAGTTGTTGAAGGCTGAAAATTTAGAATATACTAAAAATGCAGTTGGAATGAACTGCTAGTTTATAAGTTTGAGAGGAGCTGTAAGATGAAAAAGAGAAAAGCGATTGGATCAGTTGTACTCAGTTTAGCAATGGGAATGTCAATGTTTGCAACAGGGGCTTTTGGGCAGGCGCCAGATAGTAATGAAAACTATCGGGTATTAATCCAAGGACCAAATGCAGCAAAAGCTAAAGCCAAAGCCGATTTTGGAGTGCGCTGGGATTTTAATGAGGATGGCTTTACCACTACTGTTAATGGGCAACAATATTCAGCACTCTTAAAAAACAAGAATTTAAAAGTAGAAGAACTACAGCCAATAACTCTTCATTATCAAAATGAAGCAGCTGGTAAGCCAGGTGGCTCCACTGCATCAGGACCTAGTGATCAAACACCTTGGGGAATAGAAGCCATTTATAATAACCCTACTATTCAAACTACATCTGGTGGTGCGGGGGTAAAAGTAGCTGTTTTAGATACAGGGATAAATCTAAATCATAAGGATTTAACAGGAAGTACTGAACAGTGTAAAGACTTTACTGATATGAAAACATCACTTGTTGACGGAACATGTACAGATAAAAATGGTCATGGAACACATGTATCGGGTACCATATTAGCTAATGGAGGTTCCGATGGTAAGGGAATCTATGGAGTAGCTCCTGGAGCAAAATTATGGGCATATAAGGTTTTAAATGACAGAGGTTCAGGTTATTCAGATGATATTGCCAATGCTATTAAAATGGTAGCTGATGAAGCAGTGAGAACCAATTCACATGTGGTTATTTCAATGTCACTTGGGTCCTCAACAAAGAGCACACTAATTGAAGATGCAGTAAATTATGCATATGGCAAAGGTGTATTAGTAGTTGCGGCTGCAGGGAATGATGGACCTGGAGAAAATACAATTGGCTACCCTGGTGCATTAGTTAATGCGGTAGCAGTAGCAGCATTAGAAAATGTTCAAGAAAATGGTACTTACCGTGTAGCTGATTTCTCTTCTCGTGGAAGTTCAGCAACAGATGGAGATTATGTGATTCAAGAACGTGATGTAGAAATTTCCGCACCTGGTAGAGCGATTGAATCAACCTGGTATGACGGTAGCTATAATACAATTAGTGGTACATCAATGGCTACTCCACACGTTTCTGGATTAGCAGCAAAAATTTGGGCAGCTAATCCTTCTTGGAGCCATGCTCAGCTTCGAGCAGAACTTCAAAATCGTGCAAAAGCGAATGATATTAAAGGTGGAACCGGTGCAGCAACTGGAGATGATTATGCATCAGGCTTTGGATTTGCAAGAGTAAATTAAACTATTACTATAGGAAGCTCTCTGATCATTCAGGGAGCTTTTTAAACGGTAAATACTATTTTTTTCTTAGGAAAAAATAACTATTTTTCGAAATATTCAATTAATAAATACCATAACATGGTATTATTTAGTATAAAAAATAGTTATCGAAACGGTTGGTGAAGCAATGGAGTACGGCCCTCTAATAAAGTATTTTAGAACTCAAAAAGGGTTGACACAGAAGGAATTAGCCAAAGGGATTTGCTCAATTTCTCACTTGAGTAAAATTGAAAACAATGCAAAAGATGCCAACAAAGAAACGATTCACTTATTACTAGAAAGATTAGAGATAGATAAAAATGAAATTAGTGCAAAGGATGAGCGAATCAAAGGATTATTAAATTCGTTAAATGAGAAAATAAATTTTTTTCAAAAAAAGGAGGTTGATTTGGTTTTTAAAGAATTAGAGGAAATGGAAGATATTATCCCTTTTTCGACTTCATTATATCTTTATGAATTGAACAAGTATCGGTATTTTTTATTCAAAGGTGATATAAAAGTAGCCGAGCAACAAGAAAGCTTATTAAATAAACAACGTAAAAATTTTTCCCAACATGAGAGGTATTTATTTCAACATTATAATGCGGTATGTTTAATTATGAAGGGTCAATATAAAAAAGCAGATCAAGTTTTAGAATCATTGATGCCGTCTAATAGTTATGACTTTATTGCTGGCGAGTTTCTATACCATCGAGCTTTGATAAAGAGTTCACTGGAGGAGCCGGACCATGCGATATACTACGGTAAAAAGGCCTTGCAAACATTTATGAATGAGCATAATTTTATTAGGATTCTCCATAGTCTGATGTTGCTAGGTATTAATTATACCCATGCAAAGATTTATGATGAGGCTCTTGGATGTTTTCAACATTTAATGAGAAATGCAGAGCTGCTTAATGAATCACAGATTCTTCCTCACGTCTACCACAATATTGGTTTTTTAAAAGGGAAGATGAAAAATTACCATGACGCCTTATATTTTTACGGAAAGAGCCTAGAGCTCCAATCAACGGATAGTTCTCATTATCCAATGACTCTTTATTCCATAGGTGAAACGCATTATCTATTAAATCAAATAGATGAAGCGGTCAATACATTTGAAAAGGTGTTATCTTTTTCGAAACAAATTGCAACTAGGAAGTATATTTTGTTATCTACATATTATCTTAAAGCCATTCATTGCTATGAAGATTCTATTGAATATTTAGAGATGAAGGTCATTCCATTCCTAGAAGAAAGCAGTGAACATCCAGATACATTAAATCAATTCTATAGGCTGCTCTCATCTCACTATCGAAAAATAGCGAGGTATGAAAAAGCAGTAAAATATATAGAAAAAATTAGTTAAGGAGGATTTTAGTGTGAAAAAATTATGTTTTTCTTTACTAGTAATTGGAGCATTAGCCTTTGGAATGGTTGGCGGTACTACTAGTCAAACACTTTCAGCTACAGATGACACTACTCAAGTTGGTTTCCCAATCCAACCTCCAGTATAAATAAAATCAAAAAAGCACCCAGTTATGGGTGCTTTTTTGATTGAATTATAATTGGTGCCTGTTTGAATTCGGTTTTGAGAAGCATAGATTGGTAAGGTTCTGGTAATCCGCATGAGTAAATTTGTGCTGCTTTTATGTCTAATGCTAAGTCGGGATGATCCTGGAAAGATGCTATTTTTGTAATAATAGGTAATGAAATGTCTTTTTTTCTTTCATTAAGATATTGACGTCCAGTTTCCGTCATTCCTAATAATCGTAAGTAGGATGGTGCCAATTCATCAGATAACATTTCGATTTTTTTTGTATTAGTTAAAATATGTAAACAAGCTCGTTGTAACCTTGTCCATGTATATCGCTTTGTTTTCACTCTTTGCATAAATTCATGAAAGCTCACAGAATCGCGAGCCATATTTTTAAATCGATTTTCTAAACCTTCCTCAACTTCATAAATTTCACGTAATTCCTTAGAGGTAGATTGTAGTAATCGATATCTTAATAATGGCCAGTAATTTTCCCATTGATGAAAATTCCCGTATGTTTGAAAATACTTTAAAAGAAGTGTTTGAGTTGAACTAGGAATAAAACGATGTATATCCTGACTTGGTGAATTAGAAAATAAAGCCTTGCGGATACTAGTAGCACTTGCAATGGTTTCAGATGAAAAGTGTTCATCATGATATTCTGCATTTTTTCGTTTAATTGTAAATGGTTTAATAGGACTTTTTAGCTTATCTATAGCCTCTATATAATGGTAACCTAAGATATTATTTGGCTTTGATAGGTTAACCATATCTTCCTTCGGAGAAAGCTCAGTAAAAGCATGTTTTAAGGCGGTAGGGTAACTAATTCCATTTTTAATATTTTGACGGATGGATTGTTCATACTGATCTTTATTTGTTTCGATAAATGATCGAGTTTTAAAAAAAGTATCAATCACTCCATCCTCACTACCAAAACATAAACTTTCACATTGAAGGGCATTCAGTATGGATACAGAACCTAATGCAAAGGTTTCTGCTTTTTGAGTGGCAAATCGATAGGGCAATTCGATGACAATATCAATACCACCTAATAACGCCATTTCAGTGCGATACCACTTGTTAACAAGAGCGGGCTCGCCTCTTTGAAGGAAGTTTCCGCTCATAACTGCAATCACAACATCAGGTTTATCTTCCTGTTTAGCAGCTTCGATATGAAAAAAATGTCCGTTATGAAACGGATTGTATTCAACAATGACACCTAGTGCTTTCACATTAAACCTCCTAAAACATAAAAAATAAATAAGGAAAACTAGCTTTTAAGTAAAGAATCGGTTAATATTTGTTAGTAATGAATAAATTATAGTGTAAAGAAAAAATATTGACAAATATTTATTACAAAGCTATAATTACCTTTGTTGCCTTGGGGTGATTCAATTGAAATGGACATTAAATCAGTTACAAAAACACCGAAACAAGGAATTTCTAATTGATGAAACGGTTCAAATGGATGATATCAAAAAAGATAATCCAGAAATTCGTGATGTATCTCCAATCCACTTAACAGGACGTGGAGATATTAGTTCTACGAAAGTAACTTTTCATTTAACGATAAAAGGTTATTTAGTACTACCTTGTTCTCGAACTTTAGTTGATGTGAATTTACCAATTCATGTCGAAACAACCGAAACCTTTCTTTTGTTTGGTGCTGAATTTGAACCACATGAGGAAGTTCATCGTGTAACTGGGGATGTGATTGACTTATATCCAGTCATTCGTGAAATCCTTTTACTTGAAATTCCAATGCAAGTTTTCTGTGATGATGTTGTACCTGGAGAAAAAGGTGCTCCTCAATCAGGAAAGGATTGGGAAGTAATTAGCGAAGAGGACAAGCATAATAAAATTGATCCTCGCCTAGCAGGCCTTGCTAATTTTTTTGATAACAACAATTCTTCCGATTCATAGTCGGATGAAAAAACAACAAGAAGCAAAGTGAAGTCCCAGTTGCTACTGGCCTTCATACTTTCTTAATACACTCTTTAAGGAGGTGGGAAGAATGGCTGTACCTTTTAGAAGAACTTCTAAAACTGCGAAAAGAAAACGTCGTACCCATTTTAAATTAAATGTTCCAGGTATGGTAAGTTGCCCAAACTGTGGTGAAATGAAACTAGCTCACCGCGTATGTAAAGCTTGCGGAACATACAAAGGAAAAGAAGTTGTAAATAACTAATTTTTCCGTTCGGATACAAAGCACAAGGAGCTTAGCCCTTGTGCTTTTCCATTTTTATCAAACCATATATTGGACTTATTTACATCTGATTTTTAAATATAATCAATTTAATATGGTAGGTGTTGAGATTTGAAGCCTTATCTGATAGAAGAAGAAAATAAGATCTTACGATTTACTATCAATCGTGAAGAACAACGAAATGCCATTAATTTTGAAATAATGGAAGGTTTAGAAAAGGTATTAGAATTAGGTGAAAAAGGGGCATGTAAAGCGCTCATTGTCACCGGTGCGGGAAATAATGCCTTTTGTTCAGGTGGAGACCTATCTGTTTTTCATGACTTAAAAACAGAGGAAGAGGCCTATCATATGCTATCTAAAATGGCTGAAATCCTCTATCGCTTACTAACATTTCCAAAGCCTACTATTGCTATAATGAATGGACCAGCAGTTGGTGGAGGCTGTGAATTAGCAACTGCCTGTGATTTCAGGATTGCACGTAGAGGAATAAAGGCGGGGTTTATTCAAGGGAAACTTGCGATCACCACTGGATGGGGCGGAGGTTCTATGCTTTTAGAAAAAATGGAAATGGCAAACGCCATGAAATTATTAATGACAGCCGAGGTATATGAAGTAGATAAATTAAAAGATATGGGATTTATTCATCAAATATATGATGAGGATGGATGGGAAGCCGTTCAGGTGTTTTTAGAAAAAATCGTTAAGCTTGAGAGTGAAGTTCTTTCAGCTTATAAGAAGCTTTTGATAGGTAAATGGGAGAGCAATCAATTACATAGAAGAATATTTGATGAAGTTCGAAGTTGTGCTAAGCTTTGGGAGTCAGAAACTCATCATTTACAAGTCAATAGATTCTTAACAAAAGATGGAAAAAACAAATAATTCTATATAGAGTATAGAAGATACCAGTCTATCTTTTCTAGTAAGTGCATATGTATGAGTATAAATGTACTCTAGGAGGGATTTACTTATGTCTTCAACGCGACAAGATGCTTGGAATCAAGATGAAGATTTATATTTAGCAGAAGTTGTTCTTAGGCATATTCGAGAAGGAAGTACCCAGCTTCTAGCTTTTGAAGAAGTAGGCAAGCAATTATCGAGAACATCGGCTGCATGTGGCTTTCGCTGGAATTCCTTTGTTAGAAAACAATATAAATCTGGAATTGAGTTAGCAAAAAAACAAAGGAAAGAATTGAAAAAACAGATATCAGATGGAAGTAGTCCACAAACAGAAACACATATTTTAGGAAGTGCAGATGACAATAAAGCTGCAAATCTTGATTTAACTTTTCAACAAGTACTCGATTATTTGACGGTATTAAATAATAAAGCAGGTTCTGCTTTATCAGACCAAGAGGAAAAGCAGAAACTTTTAGAAAAAATAAATGATCTTGAGAAAAAGATATATTATTTAGCTGCAGAAAATGAAAAGCTAACTCTTGAGTTACAAACAATAGAAAAAGATTATCGTTCCTTAATTGAAATAATGGAGCGCGCTAGAAAAATGGTGGTACTGCAGGAAGAGGATCGTCATCCTAAGGTGAAATTCCAAATGGATAAAAACGGTAATCTTGAAAGAGTTGAAAAATAAAAAAAGGGTCTGTTTTTAGACCCTTTTTTCGTTGATTGAAAAATACTTTATTAAGATTGTTTTGATTCCCAAACGAGTGGATTTTCACCTAAGTCACGTTGCATATCATAGTGTACGGAAGTAAAACCCTGTTTCTCCCAAAACTCATTAGACTTAACCCTTGGATTAGTTTTGATAGGGAGCCCAAAGCTTTTCGCAAAATCCACTAAAGCTGTTCCGTAACCTCTCCCTTGGTAATCTGGTAAAACTTCTAATTTCCAAAGTTCCAAATAGTCCTGTGGAGGGCTAAAATATCTGTCAAAGCGTGCTTCTACCTGGTATAAACTCATTCGTGCCACTAGTTTATTTCCAAAATAAATACCATAAAATGGTGAATCACTATCATTCTCAATAATATTAGCTTCTAAATCTTCGAGCATAGATAATTCTTGAAGACCGTATTCTTTAAATCGTTTAAATTCCTCTAATGTTTTATAATTTACTTTTAATTTCTTAACTTCTAAAGGCATTTATTTTCCTCCTTTGCTAGGTCATCATTAAGTGTATATGATGGGAATATGATAAATAGAATGATACTAAAATTTTCGAATATTAGTATACAAGAAAAAAATAAATATTGTTAGAAAATTGTTTAGACTTCCTCATTATAATACAAGAACGCCAAAAATTCTGCATTTATTTTTGGAAGCGTTTTCGTTTTAAGCAGGAAAATGTGAAAACTTTGTAGAATTTCTATTATTTAAGGGAGAAATATTTTAATCCCATAGGGTATTTAAGGAAAGGGGCATAAAATGCAAAAAATCTTAATCGCAAATCGTGGAGAAATTGCCTTACGTATTATAAAAACCTGTAAAGAAATGGGTATAGAAACCATTGCTGTTTATTCCGATGCCGATGTAGATATGCCTTTTGTAAAAGAAGCGACAAAAGCTATAAGAATTGGTGAACCGCCAGTAAGCAAGTCATACCTACTAGCAAATGTTATTTTGGAAATAGCTAAACAAGAGGGTGTGGATGCCATACATCCTGGATATGGATTTCTTTCGGAAAATGCGGCATTTGCAAAACAGGTAGAGGCTGAAGGAATAATATTTATTGGACCTTCTGCGGAAATAATCGAACTCATGGGTGATAAAATTATATCTAGAAAAACAATGAGTAAAGCGGGGGTACCTGTCGTTCCTGGTAGTAGTATCGGTGTCGTAAATGAGGATGAGGCATGTGAACTTGCGAAGAAAATCGGGTTTCCAGTTATGCTAAAAGCCTCTGGCGGTGGCGGTGGAATTGGTATGGTCCGTTGTGAAGATGAGCAAGCGCTCGTTAAATCATTCGCATCCACTAAAGCAAGAGCCAAATCTTATTTTGGTTCGGACGAGGTATTTGTAGAAAAATGTATTGAGAATGCCCGTCATATAGAAGTTCAGGTGTTTGGCGATCAGTTTGGCAATATTGTGCATTTGTTTGAAAGGGATTGTTCTGTTCAAAGACGAAATCAGAAGGTCATAGAAGAATCACCTTCACCATACCTATCTGATGAAACTAGGGGAAAAATGTATGAAACGGCCATACTTGCCGCAAAATCGGTTAATTATGTTAATGCAGGAACCATTGAATTTATAGTGGATGAGCAAGAAAATTTTTATTTTTTAGAAATGAATACAAGACTTCAAGTTGAACATCCAGTAACAGAGAAAATAACAGGTCAGGATTTAGTGAAATGGCAAATTCTTATAGCTAGAGGAGAGAGATTGCCTTTATTACAGTCAGAGATAACACAAAAAGGTCACGCGATAGAATTTCGTCTTTATGCTGAAGACCCTGTAACATTTTTGCCTTCTCCAGGAAAAATCGTAAAACTAGAGTGGCCAACTTTAGATGGGTCTCGGGTAGATTATGGGTATGAAAGCGGTCATACGGTTTCACCATTCTATGACCCAATGATAGCTAAATGTATCTTTTATGCAGAAAATCGTAGTGAAGTTCTTGATCTAGCAGAAAATTTCTTTGTGGAATTCGAGGTTGAGGGTATTAAAACGAATGCACCATTATTTCTTAATGTACTAAAAAATGAAGAATTCTTAACAGGTAATTACACAACAGCGATTTTAACCAAAAAAGATATTCAAATAAATAAGAGTTAATTTAACCATATAGGGGGACAAAAAAATGAAAGAAATTACAGCATCTATGGCAGGGACAGTTTTTAACATCCTTATTTCTCAAGGGGAAGAAATCCAATTAGGTCAGCAAGTATTGGTATTAGAGTCTATGAAAATGGAAATTCCAGTGGAGAGTCAATTTTCTGGGAAAGTAGTAGAATTAAAAGTCAATATTGGTGATTTTGTCAATGAGGGTGACGTTTTACTAGTCCTTGAATAAGGCAAGAGATTATCTTTTTTTGTTTAAGTGTAACACGAACGGGGGGAAAAGTATGACAACTAAAACACCGAATGATGTTTTATATGAAAGAAGGCAAGAAATCGAAGCGGGTGGTCATCCGAAATATCATGAAAAACTAAAAGAGCAAAATAAATTATTTGTACGTGACCGATTAACTAGGTTATTTGATAACGGAGAATACGAAGAAGATGGAATGTTTGCAAATTATTCAGCTGGGGATCTTCCAGCAGACGGTGTCGTAACGGCAATTGGAAAGGTAAACGGACAGACTGTTTGCGTTATGGCGAATGATTCAACCATTAAGGCGGGTTCTTGGGGTGCTCGAACTGTGGAGAAAATTATTCGTATTCAAGAAGTAGCTGAAAAATTAAAAGTTCCAATTCTTTATTTAGTAGATTCAGCAGGGGCGAGAATAACAGATCAACTCGAAATGTTTCCTAATCGACGTGGTGCAGGGAAGATATTCTATAATCAGGTAAAGCTTTCTGGTATGGTTCCACAAGTTTGTATTTTATTTGGGCCATCCGCAGCTGGTGGGGCTTATATTCCTGCTTTTTGTGATATTGTCATTATGGTCGATAAAAATGCTTCCATGTATCTAGGTTCCCCAAGGATGGCTGAAAAGGTTATTGGTGAAAAGGTTACCCTAGAGGAAATGGGTGGAGCTAGAATGCACTGCACCATTAGTGGTTGTGGAGATGAATTAGCTCAAAGTGAAGAAGAGGCAATTGAATCTGCTAGAAAATATTTAAGTTATTTTCCGGCAAGTTTCAAAGAAAGATCTGTTAAACTTCCAGGTATTTCTCCAAAGCAAGGAAGAAAACTAGAGGAAATTATTCCTGAAAATCAAAATGCTCCTTTTGACATGTATGAGTGTATTGAGACATTAATAGATGAAGGAAGCTTCTACGAAATAAAGAAACTATTTGCGCCAGAAATTATTACTGGTTTTGCAAGAATAGATGGAAGAGTTATGGGTGTTGTAGCTAACCAGCCAAAGGCAAAAGGTGGAGTATTGTTTGTGGATTCAGCTGATAAAGCAGCAAAGTTTATTACGCTTTGTGACGCCTTCCATATTCCGTTGCTATTCCTAGCTGATGTACCTGGATTTATGATTGGTACAAAGGTAGAAAGAGCTGGAATTATACGTCATGGTGCAAAGCTTATTGCAGCTATGAGTTCCGCAACAGTTCCTAAAATTTCTGTTGTAGTTAGAAAAGCTTATGGTGCAGGATTATATGCAATGGCTGGCCCAGCTTTCGAACCTGACTGTTGCATAGCTTTACCAACAGCGCAAATTGCTGTTATGGGACCGGAGGCAGCAGTGAATGCTGTTTATTCAAATAAAATAAACGAGATAAGCGATCCGAAAGAAAGATTAGCTTTCGTCCAAGAAAAGCATCAGGAATACAAAGAGCATATCGATATTTATAAATTGGCTTCAGAATTAATTGTAGATGAAATAGTTGCTCCTTCTGAATTAAGAAATGTATTAATTAATCGCTTTGAATTGTATTCTTCAAAAGAAATGATTTTTAGTGAGAGAAAACATCCAGTCTATCCAGTATAAATAATCATAAGAGAATTCCCAATGATACAGGGAATTCTCTTTTTTTATATAAAAAATGTTGAATTGTCATCTTTTTTTGTTATCATCCTAAATTTAAGCTTGAATCCATACAAAGTCCTAGCATTTTTGGTAAAATATTGACAAAGGATGATAGAATAGAGGGATTGGAATGAAGATAGGAATTATTGGCGGTGGCTCAATAGGGTTATTATATGCCTATTATTTAAGTAACCTATTTGAAGTTACCTTATATACGAATACAAAAGATCAAGCTGACACTATTAATTCCAACGGAATACAACTATTTAACAATGGTATTGTAAAACAGGCTAAAGTTAAGTCTTTTTGTGTTGAAAATTGGACTGGAGAAGATGAATGGACCATCATAGCAGTCAAACAATATCATTTGGAGTTTTTGCTTAATAAATTAATGAAGGTTAAACCGTTAAAGCCTATTAATTTTTTATTCCTTCAAAATGGAATGGGACATTTAAAATATTTAGAGAAACTTGATGTCAACTCAATCCTTGTTGGTTCCATTGACCATGGAGCGTATAAAATTAATTCCTACTCGGTGGAGCATAATGGAATAGGTCAAACGAAAGTAGCGATATATAAGGGTGAGTTCAGCCTCCCTTCCTCTATTTTTTCGATTCCTCATTTCCCATTTGTGAAGGAAGAAAATTATTATAATATGTTACTTAAAAAGCTTGTTGCTAATGCTATTATTAATCCCTTGACCGCACTGTTGAAAATTCCAAATGGAGAAATCATTCAAAATGAGTATTATTTTCAAAATGCTATTAGCTTATTTAATGAAATTAAAGAAATATTAAATATAGATAATGCAGATCAGTATTTCCAACAGGTAATAAATATTTGTCAAAATACATCCACGAACCGATCTTCCATGCTAAAAGATATAGAAGCTCATCGACCTACCGAAATTGATGCGATTGTTGGGTATATTTTAGACCAAGCAGCTTTGAATCAAAAAGAAGCACCTATCTGTCAAACATTGTATCGGTTTATTAAAGGGATTGAGGGATAGGGGAGAATTTATGACGAATATAATTTCATCTATTTTAGCTGTTTTTATTACGATTCCAATCTTAGCTTATTTTGTGATTTTTATCTTAAGTAAACAATTCACAAAGAATCATCGTAAATCCGTACATTTTGCTTCAGATGGAAGTACTATTTTCTTTATTTTATCTGTTCATTTTTTAATTTTATCCATTTGGGAAAAATCTTTTTTATGGGTTATTTTTATTTTTTTAATGTCATGTGCTATGATTTTTGTAATTATGAACTGGAAGATAAAAGGTGAAATTGTTTTTAGAAGAATTTTTAAAGGATTTTGGAGATTTAGCTTTCTAATCTTTTTATTTGCTTACTTTGGTTTGATGATTTATGGTGTGATTCAGAAGGTAAATTCTTATTTATAAGCAAAGTTTTTTTAAGTTTTATATGACAGTGATATACTTTTACCATATCAATATTGTTTACATTGGAAAGGAAGTACATAAATGGAGATTTTAAATCTCTCTTTGCCTGCTACTAATCGTTTTGCATCAGGGTATTTACAACAAGCACCAGAGATTATGTCTTTTTTTGATTACCGATTTAACGATAAAGCGCATGATCTTAATCGATTACTCGAATTACAAAATCGAACATTCCCCCGTGATGTTCTTGCTGACCATATCGAGTCCTTTATGAATCGTTATTCAAGTTCTTCTAAAGTGAAGGAATCTCTACAAAAATTAAGAAATCCCCAAAGTACTGTAATCGTCGGTGGGCAACAAGCTGGGATATTGACTGGACCGCTTTACAGTATCCATAAAGTCATTTCGATTATAAAATTGGCAGAAGAGAAAGAAAAAGAATTAGGCATACCCGTTATTCCTGTTTTTTGGATAGCAGGAGAAGACCATGATTACCATGAAGTAAATCATGTATTTGTCCCAAATGGACAAACACTAATAAAAAAGGCTTATCCAGAAAAAGTGTTACAAAAAAAGATGGTTTCAGACATTACATTGAATCAAGATGTTTGTTTGCTTTGGGCAAAAGAGGTGTTAGAAGGACTTGGAGAAGCTGAATACACACAAGTTATTCAAAATTTCACAGAAAATGCGATTCAGCAATCACGTGACTTTGTAGACTTCTTTGCTTTCTTTGTAATGGAATTGTTTAAAGACAAAGGGTTATTGATTGTAGACTCTGGAAATCCAGACCTTAGAAAAATTGAAAAGGATTTCTTTATTAAACAAATTAAACAACAGAAAGAAATTTCCTTTGCTTTACAAGAGCAGCAATTAGAAATTTTAAAAAGCGGATTTTCACTTACAATTGAAGCTCAAGCTAATTCAGCAAATCTTTTTTATTATGAGAATAACTTTAATGAAAGATTATTGCTTGAATATCATGCTGAGAATCAATTGTTTATTAGTAAGAATAAAGCAGTGTCTTTTACTGAAGACCAATTAATAAATATTGCCAAGGAATATCCTGAAAGATTAAGTAACAATGTCGTAACAAGACCTCTAATGCAAGAATTTCTATTTCCGACGCTTGCATTTATAGCTGGTCCAGGGGAAATTGCCTATTGGGCGGAGTTGAAAAAAGTATTTGGGATTTTTTCAATGAAGATGCCGCCAATTGTTCCAAGGTTAAATATCACTTTCTTAGAAAGAGCAGTTGAAAGAGATATTGAAGATCTTGGTCTCACAATTGAAGAAGTATTACTATCAGGTACCTCTAATGCAGTGAAAGATTTTTTTGACTCTGTGAAAGATGTTGAGTTAGAAGAACAATTTAACCATATAAAGGAACAAGTTTCACTTCAGTATGAGATTATTGAACAAAAGCTTTCTAATTTAGATAAAGGTTTGTTACCTCTTTTAAACAAAAATGAATTAAAACTACAGGAACAAATTGACTTTATGAAAGTGAAAATTGATCAATCCATACAACAAAAACATGCTATTACATTCCAAAAATTTAACCGAATTGAAAATTCACTTCGACCAAACGGTGTACCACAAGAGAGGGTTTGGAATATTCTTTATTACTTAAATAAATATGGTTTTCAACTTATTTATGATTTGATGGAACTGCCTTTCGAATTTGATGGGTTACATAAAGTCATTAAAGTTTAAAACAAAGTAAGAACTCTGCTTTTTTACGCAGGGTTCTTTTTTTGTAATTGGGTCATTAATTATCTTTTTAATAGGATCTTTTCTGAAACTTTGTTGCTTTTTGTAACTAATAATTAGGCATTTCACAATATAGGTTGTTAAACTCATATGAAAATTAAGAAAAGAGCTGAGCACTTATTAAGAGTGCCTGTAAATATCCGGCTTTAGGGATTTTTACGAAAAACACAATCTATCGAAAACAGCTTTTTAAAAAAATTAAAAGGATTTTTCATAATATGAGCGAATAATTAAAAAAAGGGTGGAGGAAAGTGGGGGATTGTGGTACATTTTAGATAGAAAGTGGGTGTAGTGGGTATGTTCATGGGTGAGCATCATCATAACATTGATAGCAAAGGACGTTTGATCGTACCTGCTAAATTTCGTGATGACCTAGGTGAAATGTTTGTTATCACTAGAGGGCTGGATCAATGTTTATTTGGTTACCCATTAAATGAGTGGAAAGAGATTGAGACTAAGCTTAAAGGCTTGCCACTTACAAAAAAAGATGCCCGTGCATTCACAAGATTTTTCTTTTCTGGTGCAACTGAGAGTGAAATCGATAAACAGGGACGAATCAATATACCTACGCCGCTTTTGCAATATGCAAAACTCGAAAAAGAATGTGTTATTTTAGGAGTTTCCAATCGAATTGAAATTTGGAGCAAGCAGATTTGGGAAGACTATTTTAATGAATCAGAGGAATCTTTTGCAGAAATTGCAGAAAATATGATTGGGTTTGATATATAATAGACAAATGTTTTCTACAATTTTCGGTTCAGTCTTTTAAATAGTTATCATCCTATATTTAGCTCTAGCGCTTTTTTTAGCGTTCGTTATTTGATTTGGAAAGGTGGATAATCATGTTTAGTCATACAACAGTGCTTTTGAAGGAAACCGTTGAAGGTTTAAATATTAAGCCAGATGGTACATATGTTGATTGTACATTAGGAGGGGCAGGTCATAGTGAGCTCATCCTTTCTCAGTTATCGAAAGAAGGGAATTTAATTGCCTTCGATCAGGATCAAGTTGCCATTAATCATGCGAAAGAAAGACTATCTAAATATGAAGGCCAAGTAACCTTTATAAAAAGTAACTTTCTACATTTGAAGGAAAAGCTAGAAGAAATAGGAATTGAAAAAGTGGATGGTATTCTATATGATCTGGGTGTTTCATCACCACAGTTAGATACTCCAGAACGTGGCTTCAGCTATCACCATGATGCTCCATTAGATATGAGAATGGATAATGAGGCAGAGATTTCTGCTTTTGACGTGGTGAATTTTTGGGCATATGAAGATTTAGTAAGGATATTTTTTCAGTATGGTGAGGAGAAATTCTCTAAGCAAGTTGCCCGTAAAATAGAAGCTGCCAGAGCAATTAAACCTATTCAAACGACTGGGGAATTAGTGGAATTAATTAAAGATGGAATCCCTGCTCCTGCAAGAAGAAAGGGAGGACATCCAGCCAAAAGGATTTTTCAAGCTATTAGAATTGCAGTAAATGACGAACTGGCTGTTTTTGAAAAATCGTTGGAGCAAGCGATCCAAATACTTCATCCTGGCGGTAGAATAAGTGTCATTACTTTCCATTCTTTAGAGGATCGGATTTGTAAGGTGATTTTTAAAAGGGAAAGTGAAGGACCGCAATTGCCTCCTGGCATGCCATTTATACCTCAGGGCTATGAGCCTGTATTAAAACTTATTACTAGAAAACCTATTCTTCCGTCGGAGGAAGAGTTAGAACATAATAAACGAGCACGATCAGCAAAGCTACGAATAGCAGAAAAGAAATAATGATTAGCATTGGAGGGGAACAAAATGAGCAATTTAGCCAGAAAAATTCAAAAAGAATATCAATATGAACCACAAAGAAAAACTAGTCAAGGATTAAAACCCAAAAAGGACAAGCAGTCTTGGTTAACACCGGGTGAAAAAATATTAGGGGTATTTTTTGGAGCCATTGTTTGTTTCGGTGCGGTCCAAATGGTATCTGCTCAAGCCTCTATATACGAAGTAAATAAGGATATCCAAACGATAGAAACAAATATAAATGAACAAAAAAAGGTTAATAATGATTTAAAAATGCAAGTTAGCGAATTAAGTACCTATGAAAGAATTTGGGAAAAGGCAAGAGAATTGGGACTTAAGTTGAATGAGAATAATGTTAAGGTTGTGCAGGACTAATGATTAAAAAACAGCCGAATATGAATGTTGGAGCAGCGGTATTATTTGTAATATTCGGCCTGCTCTTTTTTGTCTTACTTTTTCGATTTGCTTCTATTCAAATAACTGGTGAAGCAGCAGGGCAGGCATTAGTTGCAAAAGCTCAGCAAAAATATATGAGGGATAGAGTGATTGATGCTAAGCGAGGGACTATTTTTGATCAAAATGGTGAAGTGATTGCAGAGGATGCAGCATCATATACCCTGCAAGCCATTTTAGATGAAAAAATGACTACCAATCCAGATCATCCTTTGCATGTAACAGATCCGGAGAAAACGGCTAGGGCTCTCGCTAAATACATCGATTTATCAGAATCTGAAATTTATAGAATTCTCACAAAAAATGGCCCATTTCAAGTGGAGTTTGGAAAAGCAGGTAAGGATATATCACATCAAACGAAACAAGAAATAGAAAAATTAGAACTGCCGGGCATTATTTTTAAGCGAGATTCAAAAAGATTTTATCCAAATGGAATATTCGCATCTCATTTAATTGGATTTGTGGAGGAAAAAGAGGGAGAAGACGGAAAAATTAACTCTAAAGGAACTCTTGGTATAGAAGAGAGTTTGAACAAACAATTAAGCGGTAAAAATGGTGTTATTCACTATCAAAGTGATCGATGGGGACTTTTACTGCCTGATGGTAAAGAAGATATTGAGCCTGCCAAAAATGGGGATAACGTTTATTTAACTATTGATAAAAAAATACAGACCTTTATGGAAGATGCCTTAAATAAAGTAGATCAAGAATATAAGCCGAAAAAAATGATTGCTATTGTAGCAGATCCGAAAACCGGAAATATTTTAGCTATGGGGCAAAGACCCACTTTTCATCCTAAAACAAGAGATGGAATTAGCGCAAGCTGGCACAACGAAGTGATTGAAACCTCGTTTGAACCTGGTTCAACGATGAAAATATTTACATTGGCTGCTGCTATTCAAGAAAAAGTGTTTAACCCAAATGAAGAATATCAATCAGGTTCCTATCAAGTAGCCCCCAATATTCGACCTATTCATGACCATAATTATGTAGGGTGGGGGAAGATTTCATACCTAGAAGGGGTACAACGTTCCTCCAACGTTGCTTTTGCTAAAATTGCAAATGAAAAATTGGGGTTTGAGAGATTTCGTGAGTATTTAACAAAATTCGGGCTAGATAAACCAACCGGCATTGATTTGCCAAATGAAACACCGGGTAAAATATTATTTAATTACCCACTAGAAAAAATTACTACTGCTTTTGGACAGGGGTCTGCTATTACAGCGATTCAACAAATTCAGGCAGCTACAGCCATCGCTAACAATGGACAAATGATGCAACCTCATGTCATTAAAAAAATAGTAGATGGAGATAGTGGGAATGTCTTAGTAGAAAATAAACCCAAGGTTGTAGGTGAACCAATATCAGCTGAGACGGCTAAACAAGTAAGAGATATATTAGAATCAGTTGTTACGTCTCCAAATGGTACTGGGAGTCGTTATCAAATTGATGGGTATTCTGTTGCGGGGAAAACTGGAACTGCACAAATTCCAGGTCCTGATGGCAAGTATTTAACTGGAGCTGAAAATTATATATTTTCCTTTTTAGGAATGGCTCCAAAGGATGACCCTAAATTAATTGTTTATGTTGCTGTTCAACAACCTCAAATTGATAACTATTTTAATGGATCGATTCCAGTTGCGAAGGTTTTTAATTCGGTCATGAAAAATAGCCTTCAATATATGAACATCGAGCCGACAAAAACCAAAAAAGCAGCTGCATTTCGTCTTCCTAATGTTAAAAATCAATCGGTAAAAGATACAAAAAAACTATTAGAATCAAAAGGATTAAATGTGGTTCTTATTGGTAAGGGATCGAAAGTAGTTGATCAATTACCGGCCCAAGATTCTATGATTCTAGAGGGTGAAAAAATCGTCATAAAAACTGATGGAAAAATAGTTCTCCCTGATTTAACTGGATGGTCCTTACGTGATTCGATTAAAGTTGCGAATCTGGCATCCTTAAAATTAAATCCGGTTGGAAATGGTTTTGTGGTGAAACAAAATATTCCCCCGGGAACTCCTATTCGTGAAGGGGAATATTTAATTTTGGATTTTAAAACACCAAAGGAGCAGTTTGATCAAATGGTGGCTGAGAAGCAGAAGAGTGAAAATCAAGAAGAATCTGAAATTGAAATGGAAGTAAAAGATTAACGGTTCCTCACTTTAAAGCTCGTTCTAATTACAAAGGTACAAGCATATATTTTGAACGATATATCTGATTGATTTGGTAAAATGTCTCGCCAATATCAAATCACAATCTAATCTTACTATGCGATTAGCCTTTTAAATTAGGACGAGCAAAAGGAGGAGCGTTTCATTATATGCGTGTTTCAAATGTAACAGTGCGTAAGCGATTAGCCGTCGCTCTATTTATCGGAATCTTGATATTTTTTATTATTGACATTCGGTTAGGTTACGTTCAATTTGTTTTAGGGGATATGCTAACGGACCGTGCACGTGACTCATGGAGCAGAAATATTCCTTTCGAACCCGAAAGAGGACAAATAGTTGACCGAAATGGAGTTGCTCTTGCTACAAATATTAGTTCTCCAACGGTCTATGTTGTACCTAGACAAATTAAAAACCCTGCAGAGGCAGCGGAAAAATTAGCCAAAGTACTTAATATGCCTAAAGAAAGTGCTTATAAGCAGATAACTCAGAGAACTTCTAGTGTAAGAATTAAAGAAGGTAGAAAAATAACACATGAAAAAGCGAAAGAAATTCGAGCATTAGGAATTGAAGGAGTTTATATAGGTGAAGATTCTAAAAGGCATTACCCATTCGGTAGTTATTTGTCCCATGTTTTAGGATTTGCTGGAATTGACAATCAAGGCTTAATGGGGCTGGAGCTTTTTTATAATAAAGAATTAAGTGGGAAAAGAGGATCTGTTCAATTTTATGCAAATGCAAAAGGTGAACGGATGAATGATATGGCTGATGATTATGAGGCACCTATTGATGGACTGGATTTGAAATTAACGATTGATACAAAGGTGCAAACCATTGTTGAAAGAGAATTGGATATTGCACAGGCAAAATATAACCCAGATGGGATCATTGCCATTGCTATGAACCCTAATACTGGTGAAATATTAGCGATGTCCAGTCGTCCAGATTTTGATCCGGCTAATTTCCGAAACGTACCTCAAGAAGTGTACAACCGTAACTTACCGGTTTGGAGTACTTATGAGCCGGGTTCAACCTTTAAAATTATCACACTTGCTGCAGCTCTAGAAGAAGGAAAGGTGAATCTAGAAAAAGAACACTTTCATGATCCAGGGTATGCTAAAGTAGAAGGGGCAACACTAAGATGCTGGAAAAAAGGTGGACATGGTTCACAAAGCTTTTTAGAAGTAGTGCAAAATTCATGTAACCCTGGATTCGTTGAACTTGGACAACGACTTGGAAAAAATACATTATTTAAATATATTAAGGACTTTGGTTTTGGACAAAAAACAGGAATTGACCTACAAGGCGAAGGTACAGGGATTTTGTTTAGTCTACCTAGAGTAGGGCCTGTTGAATTAGCCACGACAGCATTTGGTCAGGGGGTATCCGTTACTCCAATTCAACAGGTTGCGGCTGTTTCTGCAGCTGTAAATGGGGGAACTCTTTATACACCTTTTATAGCAAAAGAGCTAATAGATCCAATAACGAAAGAAGTTGTAATGAAAAATACACCTAAGGCAAAACACAGAGTCATTTCTGAAGAAACTTCAAAAGAAATTCGTCATGCTCTCGAAAGTGTCGTTGCTAAAGGTTCAGGAGGAAGAGCATTTGTTGATTCCTACAGAGTAGGTGGGAAAACAGGTACAGCACAGAAAGCGCAAAATGGACGTTATCTTGAAAATAACCATATTGTGTCATTCATAGGTTTTGCTCCTGCTGATGACCCGCAAATTGTTGTATATGTAGCTGTTGATAATCCAAAAGGTACCGTTCAATTTGGGGGTGTAGTATCCGCGCCAATTGTAGGGGCTATAATGGAAGATAGTTTACATGCACTCGATGTTAAACCAAGAAAAAATCAAATTCCAAAGAAAATGACTTGGGAAGATGTCCCTTTCATTGAGGTTCCAGATTTAATTGGATTAACAAAGAAAGAAATACAAGAACAATTAATTGATCTGAAAATAGATGCAAGTGGAGAAGGAGATGTTGTGGTAAAACAAGCTCCGGACCCTGGTACAAAGATTAAGGAAGGGTCAACCATCCGGCTTTATTTTTCAGAAAAAAAATCAAGTGAATAAGATTAAAATGGGCGGCACCTCTATCGCCGCCTATTTATGCTTGAGTAATTTTTCCTGTTTTACTCTATTTGACTTTGTCCTTCTAGGTTGAAATGGAGATTTTGATTAAATTCATGTAAAATATAACACAACAATTGTTTTGTCTTAGTATAGAAGGGATATGAAAAACGTATGAACTTACTTCAATTAGTAAATGAATTGCATTTACTTGTTCCATATAATGGTCCAAATCCAGAGATTACTTCCATTGAAAATGACAATCGCAAGGTAAAAAAAGGTAGTCTTTTTATTTGTTTAAAAGGAAAAACTGTTGATGGTCATGATTTTGCAAATTCTGCAGTAGAAAATGGTGCTTCTGCCATCATTGCAGAAAAGTTACTTGATTTAGATGTACCTGTTATTGTAGTAAAGGATACTTATAGAGCAATGGCGGTTTTGGCCGATTATTATTACGGGCAACCTAGCCATCAAATCCAATTAATTGGTATCACAGGCACAAATGGAAAAACCACTACCAGTCATTTAATTGAAAAAATATTCTCTGATCAAAAAATAAAGACTGGTTTAATTGGTACCATGTATACAAAGATATTAGATGAAAAAATAGAAACAAAAAATACTACTCCTGAGAGCTTAACATTGCAAAAGACTTTTCGAAAAATGTTAGATAAAGAAGTGGAAATAGCAGTAATGGAAGTATCCTCACATGCTTTAGATTTAGGTAGGGTACACGGCTGCGATTTTGATATTGCGATTTTTACTAACCTAAGTCAAGATCATTTAGATCATCATAAAACGATGGAAGATTATAAGCATGCAAAAGGTTTATTGTTTTCTCAATTGGGCAATGTTTTTGATGCCAATCGTCCCAAATACGCTATCCTAAATGCGGATGATGAGACAATTGATGACTATAAGAAAATAACTGCTGCACATCTCATTTCCTACGGTATTGATCAAGAAGCAGATATTAGAGCAACAAACATCAAGTTAACAGCAAAAGGTACAGAGTTTGATGTCGTTATTGGAAGTGAAAAATATCCAATCTCTATTCAATTAGTAGGGAAATTTAATATTTATAATACGTTAGCAAGTATAGCAGCAGCTTTAGTTTCAAAAATTGACATGTCTAGTATTATCACTTCATTAGAAGGTATTGAAGGAGTAGCAGGAAGGTTTGAATTAGTAAATTCAGGTCAAGATTTTACGGTTATTGTAGACTATGCTCATACCCCTGATAGTTTAGAAAATGTTTTAAAAACAATCCAACAGATTACCCAGAAAGATATATATGTTGTTGTTGGTTGTGGTGGGGACCGTGATAAAACCAAACGGCCTTTAATGGCAAAAATTGCGTGTCAATATGGTACTCAGCCTATCTTTACATCCGATAATCCACGTAGTGAGAATCCTGAACAGATTCTTAAGGATATGGAAGCTGGTGTCCAAGGAGAAAAGTATTTTACCATTGTTGACCGTAAACAAGCTATTCATTATGCGATTAGTCAGGCTAAAACAGGTGATGTTGTCTTAATTGCTGGAAAAGGCCATGAAACATATCAAATAATTGGAGACACAACTTATGATTTTGATGACCGTATAGTTGCGAAAGAGGCTATTGAGGAGAGATAAAATGTTATTAAAAAATAGCGATTTGGTCAAACTTTTTCCAAAATCGCAAGGGATTAAGGACGATTTACAATTTAAGACGGTTTCAACAGATGCCTCTTTGATACAACCCAAGGGATTATTTATCCCTGTTTTTGATGATTCTGGGGAGTTAAAAGAAGCCATTCATAATGGGGCTATTGCTGCCATTTGGGAAGAGCAGCAAACTTTACCGTCTTATGTTCCAAATCAATTTCCTATTTTTTTTACAAAAGATATTAAAAATGCTTTCGAAACGATTGTTGCATTTTATTTAGAACAATTCACTGGAGATAATAATGATCTTATGAATATGACAAAATTCCTTTTTATTGAAGAAAAGCTTCTGAATGAAAGCTTTTCTTCATATGATAAACCTGTATTTAAATTTGTATCTAAACAAGAAAGGAGGGGATAGAAATGTTGGAGCAAGTTTTAATTTTTTCTATTATTATGGGTTTTTTAATTACTGTTTTACTTTCTCCCATTTTTATTCCTTTCTTAAGAAGGCTAAAATTTGGGCAAAGTATTCGTGAAGAAGGTCCAAAGAGTCACCAAAAAAAATCTGGAACTCCAACAATGGGTGGAGTAATGATTCTTTTATCCATTATTATTACAAGTATCGTGATGACAGCTAAATTTGAAGTATTAACAGTAAAAACCTATTTGCTGCTAATTGTAACCCTTGGATTCGGTTTACTTGGATTTTTAGATGACTTTATTAAAGTAGTTATGAAGAGAAATCTTGGATTGACATCCAAGCAAAAGCTTTTAGGGCAAATAATAATCGCGACGGTCTTTTATTTTATTTTTAAACAACACGAGGATTTTTCAACAATCGTATCCATTCCATTAACCGATCTTTCTTTTGATTTAGGATGGCTGTACTTTCCTTTTATTGTTTTTTGGCTAGTTGGTTTTTCCAATGCTGTTAATCTAACAGATGGGCTTGATGGGTTAGTTTCTGGTACGGCTGCGATTGCATTTGGTGCCTTTGCGGTTTTAGCTTGGAGTTTGTCACAATTGGAAATTGCTATTTTTGCTGTTGCGGTTGTAGGTGCCGTATTAGGTTTCCTTGTGTTTAATGCCCATCCAGCAAAAGTATTTATGGGAGACACTGGTTCGTTAGCGCTTGGTGGAGCAATAGCGGCAATTGCGATTTTGACTAAGCTTGAAATTATTCTTATTATTATTGGTGGAGTCTTTGTTATTGAAACTTTATCGGTCATCCTTCAGGTGGCTTCCTTTAAAACAACTGGTAGGAGAATTTTTAGAATGAGTCCTCTTCATCACCACTATGAATTAGTTGGTTGGTCTGAGTGGAGGGTTGTCGTTACATTCTGGAGTGTAGGTCTTTTATTTGCAATACTTGGAATTTATATTGAGGTGTGGTTATAGTTGAAACATATAAAAAAATATCAACATAAAAAAATATTAGTGCTAGGATTAGCTAAAAGTGGGGTTAGTGCTGCAACCCTATTACATAAATTAGGTGCGTTTGTAACGATCAATGATAAGAAACCACTATCCGATAACCCTGAAGCACAAGGATTATTGGAACAAGGAATTACTGTGATTTGTGGCGAACACCCAGTGGATTTATTAGATGAGGGATTTGAACTTGTGGTTAAAAACCCTGGAATTCCTTATCATAATCCAATGATAGAAAGAGCGGTAGAAAAAGGAATTCCAATTATAACGGAAGTAGAATTAGCCTATGAAGTATCAGATGCACCGTTTATTGGGATTACCGGGACAAATGGTAAAACAACTACGACAACATTAATCTATGAGATGCTTGAAAAAGGCCATAAAAAACCTCTTATTGCAGGAAATATTGGAACTGTTGCATCCGATGTTGCTCAAATTGCCACAGAAGAAAATCAAATTGTTATTGAACTATCATCTTTCCAGTTGATGGGGATTGATTCATTTAAGCCAAAAATTGCTGTCATCACTAATCTATATGATGCTCATCTTGATTATCACGGAACAAGAAAAGAGTATCATGAAGCGAAAGCATTCATCACTAAAAATCAAACTTCGGAAGACTATCTCGTTTTAAATTATGAACAAGAAGAAGTCATGGCGATTGCTAAATTATCTAATGCAACCATTGTTCCATTTTCAACAAAACAATTTTTAGAGGATGGAGCTTCGATTAAAGATGGATGGGTTTATTTTAACGGAGAGGCTATTATGGAAAGAAGTAACATTAGCTTACCAGGAGACCATAATTTAGAAAACATCCTTTCCGCCATTGCTGCAGCTAAATTAACAGGAGTTGATAATTTAGCCATCCAACATATCTTATCTACTTTCACTGGGGTAAAACATCGCCTTCAGTATATCGGTGAAAAAGACGGTAGAAAATTTTATAATGATTCAAAAGCAACCAATATATTAGCAACCCAAAACGCCTTAGCTGCCTTTAATCAACCGGTTATTCTATTAGCCGGCGGATTAGATCGTGGTAATGAATTTGATGAACTCATTCCTTCAATGAAAAATGTAAAAGCATTAATATCCTTTGGTCAAACAGCTGAAAAAATTGAGCGAGTTGCCAAAGCTGCGGGAATAAAAACAATCATGCGTGTCGATAATGTTGAAAAGGCCGTGCCTGTAGCATATGACCTTTCTGAAGCTAATGATGTGATACTTCTGTCTCCAGCTTGTGCAAGTTGGGATCAATACAAAACTTTTGAAGTAAGAGGAGACATTTTTATAGAAGCTGTGCATAAGCTTTAGTAAGGGCTTGTCTACAAAAAGTAATCGGTGTACCGCCTGACTCGAAAGTGGTTCGAGAAGCTTTATTTATTCTCGAAAAGCCCTAAAATTTGCAGTCGAGGTGTGGAAATAGTGTCGACAAAAAAAAGTACTCCTGATTTAATATTGATGATTGCAACTTTTACCCTTTTAGCGATTGGACTGATTATGGTTTATAGTGCAAGTGCTGTTTGGGCGGATTATAAGTTCCAAGATTCTTTCTTCTTTGCTAAAAGACAAATGCTATTTGCCGGTGTAGGTATTGTGGCGATGTTTTTTATCATGAATGTTAATTATTGGACTTGGCGAACTTGGGCCAAAGTACTGTTAATTGTCTGTTTTGTACTGCTAATAGCTGTTTTAATTCCAGGTGTTGGTAATGTTAGAAACGGATCAAGAAGCTGGATCGGAGTAGGAGCTTTTTCCATTCAACCTTCTGAGTTTATGAAGCTAGCTATGATTGCTTTCCTTGCAAAATTTTTATCTGAAAATCAAAAATTAATCACCTCCTTTAAAAAAGGTCTAATTCCTTCTCTGGGGCTAGTTTTTCTAGCTTTTGGATTAATTATGCTCCAACCCGACCTTGGAACTGGAACAGTAATGGTTGGTACCTGTGTCGTTATGATTTTAGTAGCAGGAGCACGAATTAGTCATTTTGCTATTTTTGGTCTACTAGGAGTTGCTGGATTTGTTGCTCTAGTTATCTCGGCGCCTTACCGTATAAAACGAATTACATCCTTTTTAGATCCATGGCAAGACCCTTTAGGGAGTGGATTCCAAATTATCCAATCCTTGTATGCCATTGGACCTGGCGGGTTATTCGGCCTCGGACTAGGACAAAGTCGACAAAAGTTCTTTTATCTACCCGAACCCCAAACAGATTTTATTTTTGCTATTTTGGCAGAGGAATTAGGATTTATTGGCGGGTCATTTATTCTCCTTCTCTTTGCTCTTCTATTATGGAGAGGGATAAGGATCGCATTAGGTGCGCCAGATTTATTTGGAAGCTTCTTAGCAGTTGGAATAATTGCGATGGTTGCCATTCAGGTAATGATCAATATAGGAGTTGTAACAGGATTAATGCCTGTTACAGGTATCACATTACCGTTCTTAAGCTATGGGGGATCCTCTCTGACATTAATGCTTATGGCAATTGGTGTACTATTAAACATTAGTAGGTATGCAAGATATTAAGGTTTTAAACCAACCCTGTTCCTCGCAGGGTCTTTTTGTTTTTTTATTTTGGAAAATCTCTAAAAGATTGAGGTTTGAAATGGATTTTCTTTAATAAAACGTTGACTGGAGCGGAAGGTGCGAGACTCCTGCGGGAGCAGCGGGACAGGTGAGACCTAGTAAAATGATCCACAAGAGGGATCATTTGTACCCCACAGGCGCTGGTGCGCCGAGGAGGCTCACCGCCCGCCCCAAGGGAGAATTTGTTCTTTGAAAAAGTCGGAACTAGGACTTTTTCATAATTCTCCCCGCGGAAAGCGAGCATCCTAGAGTGGAAGTCAACCCTTATTATAAAAGCAATAATATTTTCGGAAACGTTTTTTTCTTTTTCTAAAAATAAGAATTATTACATTTACATAACAATCTTGACTCAGATATTTTATACTGTTTGAGTTATAGTAGAATAGGGTAAACCGAGGAAGTGATTAGCTCTACCCCATTGGTTAAAATAAGGATATAAACCATAAATATGTGGCCCAAATTAATTGATTGCATAAACTAAAATAACCCTGTTACAGCTAGAAAGGGAGGTTAATATATGGACGGATTATTAAAAGAATTGCAGAGTCTAAATATAGGTAAAGTAAAAGAAAATGAACCATTGGCAAATCATACTACTATCAAAATTGGTGGTCCAGCAGATATATTTGTAGAGCCATCATCTCTAGAAGCGTTAGAAAAGGTAATGGATTGTGTAAGGGCAAAAAACATCCCATGGAGAGCCATTGGCAGGGGGTCCAATCTTTTAGTTTCCGATAAGGGAATTGAGGGGGTTGTTCTTAAACTTGGATCTGGCATTGATCACCTAGATATAGACGGAACAAGAATAAAAGTTGGCGGTGGCCATTCGTTAGTCAGTTTAGCTACGCTAATCAGCAAAAAAGGTTATTCAGGTCTTGAATTTGCTAGTGGAATTCCTGGGTCAGTAGGTGGGGCGGTGTATATGAACGCCGGTGCTCATGGTTCGGATATTTCCAAAATATTAGAGAAAGCAAAGATTTTATTTGAGGATGGATCAATTCAATGGCTAAATAATGCTGAAATGGAATTTTCTTATCGGACTTCCGTGCTGCAAAAGAAAAAACCAGGGATTGTATTAGAGGCAGTTTTACTTTTAAGACAAGGTGAGAAAGAACATATAGTTGCTGAAATGCAAAAAAATAAAGATTATCGAAAAGAAACCCAACCATGGAACTATCCATGTGCAGGAAGTATCTTTAGAAACCCATTACCAAACTATGCTGGTAAGCTAATCGAAGTTGCAGGCTTAAAGGGTTTCTCAATTGGTGGAGCAAAAATATCAGATATGCACGGCAATTTTATAATTAATGCTGGAAATGCGAAGGCAGCTGATGTTTTGGCCTTAATTCAGTATGTAAAGGATACGATTTATAATCTATATGAAATTCATATGGAAACAGAAGTAGAAATAATCGGAAGAAAGTAAATAGTAAGGGAATTTATTCAAAAAACCTCTTACGATTTACAAATATTGTGATATAATATTTTTTTAGTAACGGCATGATTTTTGGTTCATGCCGTACTTTTTAAAAATTTTGGACATGCTTAGAGGTGGTGGAGAAGGTGGGTAAAGGAAAAATTGTTTCGCTTGAAGATCGTGTTCCAAAGTTGAAACAACAAAGAAAAAAAAAGGCAAATCGTCGATTAATTTTATTATTACTGTTATTCTTTTCTTTAATTGCCTGCATCTCTTATTTCCAATCCCCACTAAGCAAGGTTAAAAATATAAACATATCAGGTCAAGATTTATATACGGAAGAACAAATCATCAATGAATCTGGTCTTTCTAAATTTCAAAATATTTGGAACTTAGATAAAAAAGGAATCCAAAAACAGATTAAAGAGTTACCAGAGGTAAAAGAAGCTAAGGTAACCATAAAGTTTCCAAATACTGTTTTAATTCATGTAGAAGAATATAAAAGAATTGCTTATTTCGCAAAAGAAACGAATTACTTTCCTATTCTGGAAAATGGAAGAATATTAAAGGAGCAAAAACTTACACAACTTCCACTAGATGCGCCAATCTTAAAAAAGTTTTCAGAAGGAAAAGTTTTAAAAGAAATGATATATAGTTTACAGGAATTACCATCTGAAGTAGTAAATTCTATTTCAGAAATTCACCATACACCTAACGATACAGACTTGTATCATATTACATTATTTATGAATGATGGATTTGAAGTCAGCGCAACCTTAAGGACGTTTACTGAAAAAATGTCACATTATCCCTCAATTCTTAGTCAGTTGGATCCAAATGTAAAAGGCGTCATTGATTTAGAGGTGGGATCCTACTTTAAAGCCTATGAATCGGAAGGGGAGGAAGTGATTGAAAATGAAAGTGAAAGGTAATCATGTTATTCTTGCCCTCGTTTCTCTCGTTCTGGGATATATGATTGCTTTTTCATACCATTTAACTGAACGTGTAAATGAAAAAGCCCCCAAAACTAATAAGCAATGGGAACGCAATATAAGTTTACGAAATCAAATTATTAATGAACAAGAAAGAAATAGAGAATTGCAGAAAGAATTAAACAAAAAACAAGAAAAAGTATTAGAATTTGAAAAAGAACTTTCTAAAGAAGCTACAGTATATGCAAATTTAGCAGAAGATACGGAGAAGTATCGTATGTTTTTAGGAAAAGTAAAAGTGAATGGGAAAGGTGTAGAAGTGACATTAGCGGATGGTGATTATAATCCCTTAGAAGAAAACGCTAATAATTATATCGTTCATGAGCATCACGTATTTAAAGTAATAAATGAATTATATATATCTGGGGCTTCAGCAGTTGCGATAAATGGACAGAGATTATCACATAATTCTTATATTAATTGCAATGGTCCTGTAATTACAGTGGACGGTTTTCAACACCCAGCCCCGTTTGTTATTACTGCTATTGGAGACCCTGAGATTTTATCGTCTGCACTAAATTTGGCAGGTGGTGTAACCGACCAATTGGTAAATGATAATATAATTGTTACTTTAGCTACTAATGAAAATATTACCTTAGATCCGATATTAGGAAATTAGAAAAATAAAGTAAAAGGTTGGGTGATAAGGTGAGCATAAAAAAAAATTGGAGTTTCACCATTATCGCTTTGGTCATTGGTTTTATGATTGCTATTCAATTTCAAACAGTCCGTAAGCCTGTTGTCCGTGATACAAGGGATGTTTGGGAACTAAGAGAAGATTTATTAAAGGAAAAAGAATTGCAATCCAAGTTAATGAAAGAAATCCGATCAAATGAAGAGAAACTGGCTTCATATGAAACGGAGCGTAGCCAAAGTAAAGAAGCAGTCTTAAGAGAAACCTTAGAGGAGTTAAAACAAGAAGCAGGATTAACGGATATCATTGGCCCTGGTATCGTTTTAACTATTGAACCCATTTTTGATGAAATTGTGTTAGGACAACCTGTTTCAGATGTATCCCCTGAGTTATTACAACGATTGTTAAATGAATTAAATATGTATGAAGCTAAATATGTTTCTATTGATGGTAATCGAATCATCAATACAACCGTAATTAGGGATATAAATGGTGAAACGAAAATAGACGGTAAACCACTTTCTCAAATACCTTTTGAGGTTAAGGTAGTTGCGGAAGATTTGAAAACAGCAGAAAAGTTATATAATCGTATGCAGGTTTCGAAGTCAATTGAAGAATTTTTTATTGATAACTTAAAGGTCACTGTTTCAAAGCCTTTTCAAAAGGTAACTGTGCCTGCCTATGACAATACGATAAAAGTTCGTTACATGGAGCCAATCAAGGCAGATAAAGGAGGAAGTTCATAATGTGGCTTCCAATTATAGGATTAATTGTTGGGACTTTTCTTGGATTATTAACAGAAATTAGAATTCCTGAGGAATATTCCAATTATTTGTCAATTGCTGTACTTGCAGCATTTGATACCTTATTCGGTGGAATCCGGGCACATTTACAAAATATATATGATGAAAAAGTTTTTGTATCAGGTTTTTTCTTTAATATTCTTCTTGCTGCAAGTTTGGCTTTCCTAGGCGTACATCTTGGTGTAGACTTGTATTTAGCAGCGGTTTTTGCTTTTGGTGTACGACTTTTCCAAAACATTGCTGTTATTAGAAGAATTATTTTGACTAAATGGTCAAGTAATCAAGAAAAAATTGAAAAAAATTAAGTTTTTTTAAAGGGAAACCCTTATTTTTTGACGAATATTCTTAGTAAGAAAATGGATGTAAATTAAAAAGTGAAAAATTTGTTGTTCGGATTTTAGGAAATGTGATAAAGGAGGTGCCAAAGAATGAACAGCAATGAGATATATGTAAGTCTTGACATCGGTACATCCAGTGTAAAGGTAATCATTGGTGAAATGGTCAATGACACTTTAAATATCATTGGCGTGGGAAATGTAAAATCAGAAGGGTTAAGAAAAGGATCCATCGTTGATATTGACGAAACCGTTCATTCTATAAAAAGTGCGATAGAACAAGCAGAACGAATGATAGGCATGGAAATTAATCAAGTTATTGTAGGAATAACAGGGAATCATGTAAGCCTACAGCCATGTCATGGAGTTGTAGCAGTTTCAAGTGAAAATCGCGAAATTACAAATGATGATGTGGCACGAGTGATGGATGCTGCTAAGGTTGTTTCCATTCCTCCAGAAAGAGAAATAATAGATATTATTCCAAAACAGTTTATTGTTGATGGTTTAGATGAAATTACGGACCCACGAGGAATGATTGGTGTTCGACTTGAAATGGAAGGTTCAATTATAACAGGATCAAAAACGATTCTACATAATACGCTTCGATGTGTGGAACGTGCCGGACTTGATATTTTGGATATTACCCTTCAACCGCTTGCAGCTGGTTCCTTTGCCTTGTCAAAGGATGAAAAAAGTTTAGGAGTTGCCTTAATTGATATTGGTGGTGGTTCTACTACGATTGCAATATTCGATCAAGGGAATTTAAGAGCTACAAGTGTACTACCATTAGGTGGGGAACATATCACAAAAGATATTTCAATCGGTTTAAGAACATCTACAGAAGATGCAGAAAAAATTAAAATAAAGTATGGACATGCTTTTTATGATGATGCATCAGAAGATGAAGTATTTAGTGTTCCAATTATCGGAAGTGATCAGCACCAACAGTTTAATCAGCTAGAAGTAGCAGATATTATTGAGGCACGTCTTGAAGAAATTTTTGAACTTGTTCAAAATGAATTAAAGAGAATGGGAATTAGAGACTTACCTGGAGGATTTGTCCTTTCTGGTGGTGTTGCTAACATGCAAGGTGTCCTTGATTTAGCACAGGATATTTTTCAAAACCGTGTAAGAATTGCTATTCCTGATTATATTGGAGTTCGAGAACCACAATATACCACTTCTGTTGGCTTGATTAAATATGCCTACAAGAATGCTAGATTGCAAGGTCGAGAGCTTGAATCAACCATTAAGGCTACTAATGTAAAAGAAAAACGTGTTGTTAAACAACAACCACAACAAAAGATGAAGACTGAAAAGCAACCGGAAGAAAAAATGACATCAAGAGTAAAAAAATTCCTAGGTTACTTTTTTGAATAAAACTGTGCTAATAGGAATATGGACGAATTAGGAGGATCTGCCATGTTGGATTTTGATACGAATTTAGATCAACTTGCTACTATAAAAGTTATTGGCGTCGGTGGAGGCGGAAATAACGCTGTTAACCGAATGATTGAACACGGAGTTCAGGGTGTTGACTTTATTGCAGTTAATACAGATGCCCAAGCATTGAACTTATCAAAAGCAGAAATAAAAATGCAAATTGGTGGAAAGCTTACGCGTGGCCTTGGTGCTGGTGCAAACCCAGAGGTAGGAAAAAAGGCTGCTGAAGAAAGTAAAGAACAAATTGAAGAAGCTCTTCGCGGAGCGGATATGGTGTTTGTTACTGCTGGTATGGGTGGAGGAACTGGGACAGGAGCCGCACCAGTTATTGCTCAAATTGCTCGCGATCTTGGAGCATTAACAGTGGGTGTTGTGACACGTCCATTTACGTTTGAAGGCCGAAAACGTTCTACTCAAGCCGGTGGTGGTATTGCGGCAATGAAAGAGGCGGTAGATACCTTAATTGTTATCCCTAACGACCGTCTACTTGAGATTGTTGATAAGAGCACCCCAATGCTAGAAGCATTCCGTGAAGCAGATAATGTATTACGTCAAGGGGTCCAAGGTATATCAGATTTGATTGCCGTTCCTGGTCTTATTAACCTTGATTTTGCAGATGTAAAAACCATCATGGCAAATAAAGGATCTGCATTAATGGGTATTGGGGTAGCTACTGGTGAAAATAGAGCTGCTGAAGCTGCCAAAAAGGCCATTTCATCTCCACTTCTTGAAACATCTATTGATGGTGCTCAAGGTGTCCTTATGAATATTACTGGTGGTACAAACTTAAGCTTGTATGAAGTTCAAGAAGCTGCTGATATTGTTGCCTCAGCATCCGATCAAGAAGTTAATATGATTTTTGGATCTGTTATTAATGAGAACCTAAAAGATGAGATTATTGTTACAGTTATTGCAACTGGTTTTAACGAAGAAGTGATGATGCCAAAAGCAACACGACCTTCATTTGGACAAGTTAAGCCGAATATTGGCGTTGTTAAGCGTGAACCGAAACGTGAGGAAGTTCCTCAAGAAACGTACCGTAATCCGGCACCGACACCTTCTCAACAAGAAGATACCTTAGATATTCCAACCTTCTTACGTAATCGTAATCGTAGAAGATAATACTAAAAGATACAAAAAAAGGTATGAGTCCTAAAGGATTCATACCTTTTTTATTTAGGCTGTTTTCTATGATTCCTTTGGAGGTTGAAGACTATTTTTTGTTTAAAGATTATGATATAAGAAACCTTCTTTTAGGAATATATCTGAATTAATAGATAAATTGACAAAATACCAAAATAATAGAGAAAATTTCTCCTAATTCTTTTACAGAATATGACACACTTCCCCTAAACAGTTAGGTTATACTTTTCCGTAACGGAATGATAGAAACTATTAAAAATTTCAAAATTTAATAAAGAGTTTGATCTATGAGCCTTTAAGGAGGAAACCCATTGACTGTTTATTTGGATGTTATATGGTTTCTGAACTTTCTATTTGACAGTCTGCTTCTATATTTAACCTCGATCATGCTAAAACGACAAATCAAATGGTGGAGAGTATTTGCAGGAGGCTTCATTGGTAGTTTAATCATTTTATTATCCTTCTCGCCTTTCGCAAGTATAGCAGGTAATCCAATCATCAAATTGGTATTTTCCTTTTTTATGATTCTAATGACATTTGGGTTTAAACGTTTTCGTTTTTTCTTTAAGGCATTACTGTTCCTTTATCTTGCGACCTTTTTAACTGGTGGTTCTTTAATCGGAATCCATTATTTTATAAAGTTTGATAACCAGCTTACATCAGAGGTTTTACTTGCAAGTGTCAAAGGGTTCGGTGATCCCATTAGTTGGTTATTTGTCATGTTAGGATTTCCTATTGTTTGGTATTTTTCAAAATCAGGTATTGAGAAAATGGAAATGGCTAAGATTCAATTCGATCAAATGGTTAAAGTTCATTTTGTGATTGACGAAAGAGAATTTACAATCGATGGATTGATCGACAGTGGTAATCAGTTGTATGACCCAATTACCAAATCGCCTGTCATGATTGTTTCCGTTCATCAATTTGTGGATCGATTTCCTCCCGAAGTTATTCAGATGGTTGAAAACCCTGATGCTTATATTTTTGGGGAAAAGGAGATTCCAATTGAATGGGAAAACAAAATGAAGATCATTCCATGTCGGGTCGTGGGACAGGACCATCAACTAATTATGGCATTTAAACCAAACCATTTAGAAATAACGACCAATACTGCTGTTCATCATGTTCAAAAGGCGTTAATATCTTTGACCTTACAACAGCTGTCTCCGGAAGGAACATTTCAATGCATTGTTCATCCTAAAATGCTTACAAACCTAAATATAAAAACAACTTCACAGAAGGTAAGCTAATATTACTATACTCAAAAATGCAAAATTTAGAAGGAGGACCTAACTTGAAAAATTTAAAACTTCGCCTTTCATACTATTGGTATAAGCTATTAATCAAATTTGGACTTAAAACGGATGAAATTTATTATATTGGTGGTAGCGAGGCATTACCCCCTCCTTTAAGTAAAGAAGAAGAGGAGCTTCTATTAAATAAGTTGCCTAATGGAGATAAGGCTGCAAGGTCTATCTTAATTGAACGAAACTTACGTTTGGTTGTTTATATAGCAAGAAAGTTCGAAAATACTGGAATAAATATTGAGGACTTAATCAGTATTGGAACCATTGGTCTAATTAAGGCGGTTAATACCTTTAATCCAGAAAAGAAAATTAAGTTAGCTACATACGCATCAAGATGTATTGAAAATGAAATTCTCATGTACTTAAGAAGAAATAATAAAATCCGTTCAGAGGTTTCGTTTGATGAACCTTTAAATATTGATTGGGATGGTAATGAACTTTTGTTATCAGATGTACTAGGAACTGATGAAGATATTATCACAAAGGATTTAGAAGCTAATGTGGACCGAAAGCTTTTGGTAAAAGCCTTACATCAATTATCCGATCGTGAAAAACAAATTATGGAATTAAGGTTTGGACTGACAAATGGTGAAGAAAAAACACAAAAAGATGTCGCAGATATGCTGGGTATATCCCAATCATATATTTCTAGATTAGAAAAAAGAATTATCAAAAGACTTAGAAAAGAATTTAATAAAATGGTATAAAAGATTTTTTGAAAAAATTTTTATTTGGAATTAATCCTTTATTTTCCTATTATGAACCCATTTTCAGGTGCATTTTCGTTATCTGTTATTTGGGTTAAGGTGCATATTTTTCCTTCTCACGGAGATACTTAAGTTTGTACAGCAACTCCTGTGAGGAGGGAAAAGGATTGACTCGAAATAAAGTAGAAATTTGCGGTGTTGATACATCAAAGCTTCCAGTTTTAAAGAACGAAGAAATGAGACTGCTCTTCAAGCAAATGCAGGCAGGAGATATTTCAGCAAGGGAAAAACTTGTTAACGGTAATCTCCGCTTAGTCCTTAGTGTGATTCAACGTTTTAACAATCGTGGAGAATTCGTAGATGACCTGTTCCAGGTTGGCTGTATCGGTCTTATGAAGTCAATTGATAACTTTGATTTAAGCCAAAACGTTAAATTCTCTACCTATGCTGTTCCGATGATTATTGGTGAAATTAGAAGATATCTTCGAGACAATAATCCAATTAGAGTATCCCGTTCATTACGTGATATTGCCTATAAGGCACTACAGGTAAGGGAAAGATTAATGAGTGAAACTTCAAGGGAACCAACAGCCGAAGAGATTGCAAAGGTATTAGAAGTTCCACACGAAGAAATTGTGTTTGCATTAGATGCTATTCAAGATCCAGTTTCCTTATTTGAACCAATTTATAATGATGGTGGGGATCCGATTTATGTAATGGATCAATTAAGTGATGATCGAAATAAGGATTCTAACTGGATTGAAGAAATTGCCCTTCAAGAAGGTATGAGGAGATTAAATGATCGTGAAAAACTAATTCTTCGAAAGAGATTTTTTCAAGGGAAAACTCAAATGGAAGTGGCCGAAGAGATTGGAATATCACAGGCACAAGTTTCACGGCTAGAAAAAGCAGCCATTAAACAAATGAATAAAAATATACAAAGTTAAAGCTGCCATAAGTGCAGCTTTTTTATTATGCTCTTTCTAAAACCTTGTTGCTTTTCTAATTTATTTCAAGGGATTTCTCAGTGTAAATCTTTTATTATGTTAAAGAAACCATATTTTCTTTTTAAATTCATATATTTAATATAAGAGAATGAGCTTGGGGGGATAAAAATGGTTAGGATATCTGATTTTCAAGTAAAAGATGTTGTAAACGTGGGAGATGGGAAAAAATTGGGAAATATTGGTGATATTGATATTAATTTAGCAACAGGAAAAATTGATGCGGTTATCGTAAGTGGAGCCGGAAAGGTATTGGGTTTTTTTGGTAAAGATGAGGATATCATCATTCCTTGGAAGAATATATTAAAAATAGGGGAAGATGTTATATTAGTCCGCTATAAGGAAAACGATGTTAAATATATTGAAGAAGAGGCCTAGGGTCTCTTCTTTTTTAGGATAGATTATGTAAGTATACTTTTATATGGTAAACTATAGAAAACATATGAAGGACTGGGGAAAATGGAACCATTTGTTTTAAAAACAAAGGAATACTTTTATTTACTGCAATGGGGAAATGAATTCCCGCAATTAACTGCAGGGTTTACGACGAAAAATGGCGGATATAGTAAAGAAGAATTTTCTTCTTTAAATCTTGGTCTACACGTTGGCGATTCCAATGAATTGGTATGTAAAAATAAACAGAAGTTATCAGATCTTATACAAATTCAAACAACTAATTGGGTTGCTGCGGAACAAACCCATGGTATAAATATAAAGAAAATCTCAAAGTCTGACAGTGGCAGAGGTACTTTTGAATACAGTGATTCCATTCGTGATACAGATGGCTTTTATACATCTGAAAAAGGGATTCTCCTTACACTTTGTTATGCTGATTGTGTTCCTATTTACTTTTTAGATAAGAAATCTAAAATGATTGGCGTTGCTCATGCAGGATGGAAGGGAACGGTTCATGGCATTGCTAGAGAAATGATTCAAAAGTGGACCCAAGAAGGAATTGATCCCAAAAACATATTAGTCGCAATTGGCCCCTCTATTTGCGAAAAATGTTATATAGTTGATGATTTTGTTATCGATTTTGTACAAAAGATACTAGAAGATGTCGAAGAAAAACCATATAATCAAATAAAAGAGGGACAATATCAGCTAAACTTAAAACAACTTAACAAAATATTACTCATTCAATCTGGAGTTCTCGAATCAAATATTTCTGTTACGAATTATTGTTCAAGCTGCCATCATAATGAATTTTTTTCACATCGACGGGATTATGGCAAATCGGGACGAATGATGGGCTTTATTGGTTGGAAGGAGGATTAACCTTTTTAATGAAAGTAGTATCAAACTTAGAAAAAATTAGCCAAGAGATACAAGCTGCTTGCCTAAGAGCTTCTCGTAACCCTGATGAAATAAAAATAATAGCTGTTACCAAATATGTAAGTACTGAAAGAGCAATAGAAGCTATTGAGGCTGGTATTACGAACCTGGGTGAAAATCGAGATGAAGGCTTATTAGAAAAGTGGAAGGTAATAGGGGATAGACCTTCATGGCATTATATTGGAACTCTTCAATCTAGGAAAGTAAAGAATATTATTGACATTGTCGATTATATTCATTCTCTTGACCGTATGTCACTCGCTGAGGAAATTAATAAGCGTGCCAATCAGCCAATTAAATGTTTTGTGCAAGTCAATGTTTCAGGTGAACAAACAAAACATGGACTATCACCTAATGAGGTTCTTCCTTTTATTGAAAATTTGAAGGAGTTTCCCCATATCATTATTGATGGATTAATGACAATGGCTCCTAACACAGATGATGATAAAATCATTCGTCAATGTTTTCAAACCTTAAAATTACTTCAAGTTCAAATTGGGGAGAAAAATTGGGAACATGCTCCGTGTAAAGAGTTGTCAATGGGAATGTCCAATGATTTTAAAATTGCCATTGAAGTGGGAGCTACTATGGTGCGGATAGGGACAGCACTTGTAGGAGAAAAAGAGGAGGTGCAAGAATGAGTATTAAATCAAAATTTAAAACATTTTTCTTTTTAGATGATGAATATGAAGAGCAAGAACACGAATATATTGAAGAAGAGATAGAGCCTGTCAAGTCGAATAAACATGCTTCAGCGAAGCAAAATGTTGTTAGTCTGCAAAGTCTGCAAAAATCCTCTAAAATGATACTACTTGAACCAAGGGTATATGCGGAGGCCCAGGACATTGCGGATCACTTAAAGAATCGCCGATCCGTTGTTGTGAATTTACAGCGTATCGACCATGACCAGGCAAAGCGAATTGTTGATTTCTTAAGTGGAACCGTTTATGCAATTGGTGGCGATATACAAAAAATTGGTTCCAATATATTTTTATGCACACCAGATAATGTTGAAGTATCAGGTAATATCTCGGAAATTATGTATGAGCAGGATTATCAAGATAAGAGGTGGTAGTTTTTAATGGATGCAATTTTATATTTTCTTAGTTGGATTATTCAATTATATTCATGGGCTTTAATCATTTATATATTATTATCCTGGTTTCCTAATGCAAGGGAATCATCCTTTGGACAATTTTTAGCTCGGATTTGTGAACCATATTTAGAACCTTTCAGAAGAATTATTCCACCTTTAGGAATGATTGATATTTCACCGATTGTTGCCATTCTTGTTTTAAGGTTTGCAACGTCTGGATTAAGTCAGGTATTTCGCTGGATTGGCTAAAAATGATTCGTTACCCATGGCGCTTTTGTGAATGGATTTAAGGAGATTGTATGAATATTTACCAACATTTTCGTCCGGAAGAGCGGGAATTTATTGATCAAGTTATACAATGGAAAAACTACGTGGAAGATGCCTATACCCCTAAATTGACAGATTTTTTAGACCCTAGAGAACAACAAATCGTGAAACTAATAATCGGTGAAACAACGGATATCCGTTGTCATTTTTTTGGGGGAGCAGAATATACGGAACGTCAAAGAGCTTTGATTATACCTGAATACTATCAAGTTGAAAATGAGGACTATCAAATTAGTTTTTTTGAAATTGAATATCCAAAAAAATTTGTCAAAATAGAACATCCTCAGGTTCTAGGTAGTTTGATGTCACTTGGGATAAAAAGAGAAAAATTTGGCGATATTTTGATTGAAGGCGACCGAGTCCAAGTTGTGGTTGCTAAGGAAATTGATTCCTATATTCAGATGCAACTATCATCGATTGGTAGGGCCAAAATCAATTTAAAAGAAGTATCTTTTACCGATGTTATTACTATTCGTAATAAATGGGAAGAGGAAACGACCACAGTATCCTCTTTAAGATTAGATACTGTTATTGCTGCTCTATATCACATTTCTCGTCAAAAATCCCAGCTTTTGATAGAACAGGGTCTAGTAAAAGTAAATTTTACTAACATTATTAAACCTTCTTTTGAATGCGGAGAATTTGATTTGATTTCCGTTCGTGGATATGGGAGAACAAAAATATTATCGATAGAAGGCAAAACCAAAAAGGATAAGTGGCGAATAACGGCTGGAAAGCAAAAATAATTGCCAAAATTAGCAGGAAAAACAAAAAGCATGTCGAATTATGCATAGTACATATAAAGAGATAATTTTGATGCTGGGAGGTGGCGTAATGCCATTAACGCCGTTGGATATACACAATAAAGAATTTAATCGGGGATTTCGAGGTTACGATGAAGATGAAGTAAATGAGTTTCTTGATCAAGTGATTAAAGACTATGAACTAATTCTTCGTGAGAAAAAGGAACTTGATGAGCGTTTAAGTGAAATGAATCAAAGACTAAGCCACTTCACGAATATTGAAGAAACATTAAATAAATCTATTGTCATTGCACAAGAAGCTGGGGAAGATGTAAAAAGAAATGCTCAAAAAGAGGCAAAATTAATTTTAAAAGAAGCAGAAAAAAATGCTGATCGTATTGTAAATGAAGCATTATCTAAGGCTAGGAAAATTGCCCTTGAAATTGAGGATCTAAAAAAACAATCAAAGGTATTTAGAACTCGTTTTAAAATGCTTATCGAAGCCCAGTTAGATATGCTTAATAATGATGATTGGGATCATCTGCTTCAATACGAAGTGGATGCCACTGAATTAAAAAGTTTACAAGCGGAAAATGAGACTAATTCTTGACGAATTGCTTATAACTAGCATATAATTTCTTAATATAATTATAATAGTGCTAATGACAGTGATAGGGATAGTACATGGTCGCCTGCTTTTTGTAGCGAGATGAGGATGGTGTAAGCTCATCAAAGCATGATTAATGGAAAATCACCCTTGAGTCCCGACCTGAACCCTTTGTGAGGAAGTAGGATAGGCGTAAATTCACGTTACGAATGCTCAAAGTGGATTATTGTAAATAATCTATAAGGGTGGTACCGCGGGTAAAGTCTCTCGTCCCTTTTGGGATGAGGGGCTTTTTTATTTTTCCTTGTAACTCGAAGGAAGGCTATTGTATGAACCCCAAGTTTTGGGGTTATATTGTCAAAAGTATGTATTTTATATAGGTTCAGGAGGAAAGGGAAATGGATTTTAAAGATACTTTATTAATGCCGCAAACGGAATTTCCAATGAGAGGAAATTTACCTAAGCGCGAACCTGAAATTCAGGATAAATGGAATGAAATGGATATTTATAAAAAAGTTCAAGAACGTACTGCTGGACGTCCTATGTATGTATTACATGATGGTCCTCCATATGCAAATGGTGATATCCATATGGGGCATGCGTTAAACAAAATCTTAAAAGATTTTATTGTCCGTTTTAAATCAATGAGTGGATTTCAAGCCCCTTATGTACCTGGCTGGGATACTCATGGATTACCAATTGAACAGGCATTAACAAATAAAGGCGTAAAGCGTAAAGAAATGACTGTGGCTGAATTTAGAAAGCTTTGTGCTGAGTACGCATATGAGCAAATTGATAATCAGCGTGGACAATTCAAAAGACTGGGTGTAAGGGGAGATTGGGAAAACCCATACATCACCTTAAAGCCAGAGTATGAAGCTCAGCAAATTAAAGTTTTTGGTGAAATGGCTAAAAAAGGCTATATCTATAAAGGATTAAAGCCAGTTTATTGGTCCCCATCAAGTGAATCAGCGTTAGCAGAAGCTGAAATTGAATACAAAGACAAACGTTCTGCCTCCATTTATGTTGGATTTAAAGTGAAGGATGGTAAGGGTAAATTAAATGAAGGAACAAATGTGGTCATTTGGACAACAACTCCATGGACCATTCCGGCAAACTTGGCAATTTCTTTACATCCTGAATTAATGTATGTAGTCGTTGAAGTATCTGGAGAAAAGTACGTTGTAGCTGAAGAGTTATTAGAATCGGTTACTAAGGAAATTGGTTGGGAAAATCCAACTGTCTCTAAAAAACTAAAAGGTAATGAATTAGAGTATGTTGTATGTAAGCATCCGTTTTATGATCGTGATTCTATTGTTGTATTAGGAGAACACGTTACAACAGAAGCTGGTACGGGTTGCGTTCATACTGCTCCTGGCCATGGGGAAGACGATTTCCAAGTAGGGCAAAAATATGGTTTAGACGTACTATGTCCTGTTGATGATAAAGGTAATATGACAAAAGAAGCTGTAGGATTTGAAGGATTATTTTATGATGAAGCTAATAAACCTATTACTCAGAAACTTGAAGAAGTGGGTGCTTTATTAAAACTAACCTTTATTACTCACTCCTATCCACATGATTGGAGAACGAAAAAGCCAGTTATTTTCCGTGCTACAGCTCAGTGGTTTGCTTCCATTAAAGATTTCCGCGACCAACTACTAAAAGCTGTAGAAGAAACAAAATGGGTTCCAGCATGGGGCGAAACGAGATTATTTAACATGGTTCGTGATAGAGGAGACTGGTGTATTTCTCGTCAAAGAGCGTGGGGTGTGCCAATTCCTGTATTCTTTGCTGAAGATGGCGAAGCAATTATTACAGATGAGACCATTGAGCATGTTTCTAATCTTTTCCGTCAACATGGTTCAAATATCTGGTTTGAAAAATCAGCAAATGAATTATTACCTGAAGGTTTCACTCATCCTGGCAGTCCTAATGGTAAATTCACAAAAGAAACAGATATTATGGATGTTTGGTTTGATTCAGGATCATCACACCAGTCAGTGTTAGAAGAAAGAGACGATTTACAGCGCCCAGCTGACCTTTATCTTGAAGGGTCCGATCAATATCGTGGTTGGTTTAACTCTTCCCTTTCAACTAGTGTTGCTGTAACAGGTAAAGCTCCGTATAAAGGTGTATTAAGTCATGGTTTCGTTCTTGATGGTGAAGGACGTAAAATGAGTAAGTCAATAGGAAACGTTGTCGTTCCAGCAAAAGTAATGGACCAATTGGGAGCAGATATTTTACGTCTTTGGGTAGCTTCTGTTGATTATCAATCAGATGTTCGTGTATCAGATGCTATTTTAAAACAAGTAGCAGAAGTATACCGTAAAATTCGTAATACATTCCGTTTCTTATTAGGGAATTTATCTGACTTCAATCCTGAAACAGATGCGGTTTCTTATGAAAACCTTCGTGAAGTTGACCAATATATGCTAGTTAAATTGAACAAACTGATTAAGTATGTTAAAGAGGCATATGAGAAATATGAATTTGCAGGAATTTATCACGCTATTAATAATTTCTGTACTTTAGACTTAAGTGCGTTTTATTTAGATTTTGCAAAAGATGTGTTATATATCGAAGCTAAAAATCATCCGGAACGTCGCGCTATTCAAACCGTTCTACATGAAAGCTTAATGGCGTTAACGAAGCTTGTTTCTCCAATTCTTTCTCATACAGCTGATGAGGTTTGGGGTTATATCCCTTCTGTTAGTGAAGAAAGTGTTCAGCTAACAGATATGCCAGAATATCAAGAACTAGAAAATGCTAAAGAATTAGAAGAAAAGTGGAATGCATTCTTAAAACTTCGTGATGAAGTGTTAAAAGCATTAGAAGAAGCACGTAATGAAAAAGTAATTGGTAAATCTTTAACAGCAAAGGTCACATTGTATGTGAATGATAAATCTAAAGCATTATTAGAGAGTATCAAAGAAAATGTACAACAACTCTTTATTGTTTCTGCTTTTGAAGTTGCGGGTTCATATGAAGAGGCACCGGAAAACGCATTGAAATTAGAAACTTCAGCTATTGTTGTTTCTAAAGCAGAAGGTGAAACTTGTGAACGCTGTTGGGTGGTTACCCCAGAGGTCGGTAAGGTAGAGGAGTATCCAACTTTATGCCCTCGTTGTGCAGAAGTCATTAAAGAAAATTATGCAGCACAATCCTAATATACGAAGAGGCTAAACTTAGGTTTAGCTTCTTTTTTTTGCAGAAATACCAAAAGTTGTTGTGTTTCAATTTTCCTAACTAACAGATACTATCCTTAATATCATTACGGAGGTGTTAGAGATGAAAGTTTTTGAAAAGAAGCTTTATGAAGAACTCCGTGATATGGAACGAGAAATGAAAAATAAACTAGAACTGAATATGGTTAGTAGCAAAATTAAAAATTATGTGGAGGAAGAGCTTAAAGATATTAAGGTTACATTAAGGAAAATAGAATGCGGGGATTATGGCAAATGTGAAATATCAGGGGAATTAATCCCGTATGATTTGTTAACATCTGTTCCTATCGCACAATCCATTGATGATTTTAATAAAATGAAAACGTATTTTAAAAAACCTCTTGTTAACTAGCTTTAACTATACTGCCTTTTCCAATTTCATTGTCGTTTATATGAATAGTGTGCTAAAATGCAAAGGAACATAGATAAAAGGTTTGGGAGGTTTCTTTGTGTTTTATTACATAATTGCCCTTTTTGTTATTATTTTAGATCAAGTAACAAAGTGGCTTGTTGAGAAAAAAATGATTTTTGGTGAGAGTATTACCATTATTGAAAATTTTCTTTATATTACCTCACATCGTAATCGAGGAGCAGCGTGGGGAATTCTACAAGGTCAAATGTGGTTCTTTTATTTAATTACAGTTATTGTGATTATTGGAATTATCTATTATATACAAAAAGCAGCAAAAGGAAAAATACTCTTAGGAATTGCACTTGGATTAATGCTGGGTGGAGCTATCGGAAATTTTATTGACCGAGTTATTCGAAAAGAAGTAGTGGATTTTATTAATACGTATATTTTTAGCTATGATTTTCCGGTATTTAATGTTGCAGACTCCGCGCTTGTAGTGGGTGTTGGGCTTTTAATGCTGCAGATGCTGCGAGAAGAGAGAGAAGCAAAGGAGAAAAAAAATGGAGAAGATGGAACACATCATTCGTGAGGATGAAAAAAGTGATCGGATTGATAAAGTAATTAGTACTCTAAATGATGAATGGTCGAGAAGCCAAGTACAAATATGGATTAAAGATGGTCATGTGCTTGTAAATGGACAGAAAATAAAAACGAACTATAAATGTAATGTCGATGACAAGGTTGAAATAAGTATACCTGAGCCAGAAGAACTAGATGTTGTACCTGAAGAAATGGATCTTGATATTTATTACGAGGATTCTGATGTTTTAGTTGTTAATAAACCTAAGGGTATGGTTGTGCATCCAGCTCCAGGACATTCTTCAGGAACGTTAGTGAATGGTCTAATGGCCCACTGTAAGGATTTATCTGGAATAAATGGAGTCATGCGCCCTGGAATTGTTCATCGAATTGATAAAGATACTTCAGGCCTTTTAATGGTGGCCAAAAATGACTTAGCTCATGAAAGTTTAGTCAATCAACTGGTAGCTAAAACGGTCACCAGAAAATATAAAGCTGTTGTTCATGGGCATATCCCTCATGATTATGGGACCATAGATGCACCATTAGGGCGAGATCCAAGAGACCGCCAAAGTATGACAATTGTGGATAACGGCAAACACGCTGTTACTCATTTTCATGTCTTAGAAAGGTTTAATGATTTTACATTTGTTGAATGTCAACTAGAAACTGGTAGAACTCATCAAATTCGTGTTCATATGAAATATATTGGTTTTCCTCTTGCAGGAGATCCGAAATACGGACCTAAAAAGACCTTGGATATTGGTGGACAAGCTCTTCACGCTGGATTATTAGGATTTAACCATCCTCGTACAGGTGAGTATGTAGAGTTTGAAGCACCTCTGCCCTCTGATTTTGAGGAGTTATTAGAAAACCTAAGAAATAATCGTTGACATTTTTCGCATTCTTCATTACTATTAGGTTAGTTGAATAAGTCCTTTAAAACAGTCCCGTGAGGCTGAGAAGGAAACGGTTATAAAGGGATATCTATACCCTTTTCTTAAACATAACTAGTTTACCCTCTCATCAAACGGTGAGAGGGTTTTTTGTTTTTAGTAAAATAACCCGTTTCCCATTTAAGTCGGAAGAAGGTGAATACATTGACTCAAAAAGCTGTCCTTTTAGATGAACAAGCTATCAGAAGAGCACTTACAAGAATTGCTCATGAAGTGATTGAGAAGAACAAAGGGATAGAAAATATTGTACTTGTAGGTATAAAGACAAGAGGTATTTACATTGCGAAACGCCTTGCTGAAAAAATTACAGAAATTGAAGAAAAAGAAATTCCTGTAGGTGAATTGGATATCACTTTATATCGTGATGACTTAACAAAAAAAACTGATGATGAAGAGCCACTTGTTAAAGGGTCTGATATTCCTTGCGATATTACAAACCAAAAAGTAATTCTTGTAGATGACGTTTTATATACCGGTCGAACGGTTCGGGCTGCAATGGATGCATTAATGGATATTGGCAGACCTGCTTCTATTCAACTAGCTGTGCTAGTGGACCGTGGCCATCGTGAATTACCAATTCGAGCAGATTATGTTGGGAAGAACATTCCTACTTCTAGCTCTGAAAAAATTGTCGTTGAGTTAAAAGAAGTCGATAATATTGAACAAGTAAGTATTTTTGAAAAATAAATAGCAAACCCTTTAAATGTAGTCCTGTGAGGCTAGCAAAGGGATAATTACAAAGGTATTAATCTTTGTCACTTATCTATACCCTCTTTGCGCCTGTTTTAGGATCTGCAAGAGGGTATTTTTTATAGGAAATAAATATTAGGGGAGACTTAAAATGAATAAACCAATCTTAGATGTAACAGATAAACCAAGTAGTTCACAATGGCTTTCATTAAGTTTACAACATTTATTTGCAATGTTTGGAGCAACGATCTTAGTACCTTATTTAGTTGGTTTAAGCCCTGCGATCGCTTTAATTTCAAGTGGTTTAGGAACGATAGCCTTCCTTATTATTACAAAGTTTCAGGTACCTGCATACTTAGGTTCATCATTTGCCTTTATTGCTCCTGTTATTGCCGCAAAAGCAACTGGAGGGCCAGGGGCGGCTATGGTTGGAACCTTCCTAGCTGGACTTGTCTACGGAATTGTAGCACTTATTATTAAGCAAGCCGGTTACAAATGGATAATGAATATTTTACCGCCGATTGTAGTAGGTCCAGTTATCATTGTCATTGGATTAGCGTTAGCAGGTACTGCAGTAAACATGGCGATGAACAATCCAGTTACGAATGAATACAGCTTATTGCATTTCTCAATTGCCTTAGTAACATTAGCAGCAACTATCATCTGCTCTATCTATTTCAAAGGGATGATGAGCTTAATCCCTATCCTTTTCGGAATTATCGTAGGGTATGTATATGCACTAGCAGTCGGAGTTGTTGACTTCACACCAGTTCAAGAGGCAAAATGGCTTCAAATGCCTGACTTCTTATTCCCTGGGGTTGATTATCAAGTTAAAATCACCCTAGATATTGTTTTATTAATGGTACCAGTTGCAATTGTAACTCTTTCAGAACATATTGGACACCAATTAGTATTGAATAAAGTAGTAGGTCGAAATTACTTTAAAGAACCTGGCTTACACCGCTCTATTTTAGGAGATGGGATGGCAACAATGATTTCAGGTTTAATTGGTGGGCCACCAAAGACAACTTATGGTGAAAATATTGGAGTATTAGCGATTACAAGAGTGTACAGTGTCTATGTTATATTCGGAGCTGCAGTTCTTGCAACTGTCTTCGGTTTCGTTGGGAAAATTACGGCCTTAATCAGCACGATTCCAACTCCGGTTATGGGTGGAGTATCAATCCTTCTTTTCGGAATCATCGCATCATCAGGACTACGTATGTTAGTGGATAGTAAAATTGATTTTGGTGATAAACGCAACCTAGTTATTTCTTCTGTCATCTTAGTGATTGGAATTGGTGGAGCGTTCATCAAAGTATCAGATCAATTCCAAATTCAAGGAATGGCTTTAGCAGCAATCATTGGGATTGTATTGAACTTTGTTTTACCTGGAAGAGAACCAGTAAAAGAAGACTTTTTTGAAGAAAAATCAAATAATGAAAACCGAGTAGCGTAAACCTTTTAATTCAAGTCCAGAGAGGCTTAAAAGGGTGTTTGCTTCATCTGTCTAGTAGGGATAAAGGGTAGTTTAACCTTTGTTCCACACTGGCCAAAAACACCCTGAACAAAATGGTTCAGGGTGTTTTTTTTGAAAAAGTAAAAAGAATTAATATTAAGGCTGTTTTTTGTAAAGTCTGCTGCTTTCACTACTGAGTTGATTGGAGCGGAGGGCAATTGACTCCTGCGGGAGATAGAGGGAAGTGGGAGACCCCACAGGCGGTAACGCCGAGGAGGCTCCCATCCCTCCCCGCGGAAAGCAAGTGCCTGGAGCGGAAATCAACGGACTAAGGATGGGCTAAAAACAATAATGAAGGCGAAAAGAGCCTAATAAAAAAGGGGAGAGGCTTAATGAATCACTTGTTGACAACCTCTGAATTAAGCTTGGATGAAATTCTGTCAATATTAGAAGATGCAAAGGGATTTTCAGAGGGGATGCAGTGGACTCCTGAAAATCAGATGTTTGTAGCAAATTTATTCTTTGAGCCAAGTACTAGAACAAAATGCAGCTTTGAGGTTGCACAAAGGCGATTAGGATTATCCATTATTCCTTTTGAAACAAATTATTCCAGCGTTTTAAAGGGAGAAACCCTTTACGACACGGTTAAAACTTTAGAATCAATTGGAGTCAATGCGGTTGTTATCCGCCATGAACAAGACCGGTACTATGAAGGCTGGTTGGATAATGTGAAGATTTCTGTTGTAAATGGAGGAGATGGCTGCGGCCATCATCCTACCCAATCGTTGCTTGATTTATTTACGATTCAACAGCAATTTGGAAGCTTTAAAGGGTTAAAAATCGCCATTATCGGTGATATCAAACACAGCAGAGTTGCAAGATCGAATGCTGATACACTCATTAGGTTAGGAGCAGAGGTCGTATTTTCTGGACCTGAAAACTGGTTTGATTTTGAAATGATGAAGCAATGTCCATATGAACCTATAGATCAAACTATTACGACCGCCGATGTAGTCATGCTTTTACGCATCCAACATGAACGTCATGCTGATGAAGAATCGTTGACAGCAGAAGATTACCATCAAAAATACGGCTTAACGTTAGAACGAGAGAAAAGAATGAAGCCAACTAGTATTATCATGCATCCTGCACCAGTTAATCGGAATGTTGAAATTGCTGATGAACTGGTGGAATGTGAACGTTCAAGGATATTTAAACAGATGGAAAATGGAGTATTTGTTCGGATGGCCGTACTGAAAAATATACTTGAAACCCAAAGAGGAGGGCAACCACATGTTAATCAAAAAAGCGAACTTGCTTACAGATAAGGGATTAGAAGTTGTCGACGTTTTAATAAAAGATGGAAAGATTGAACATATAGCTCAGGAAATTAACGTTAGTAGTGAAGAAACCTTTGATGCACAAGGGTTATTATTAACGCCAGGTTTTATAGATCTTCATGTACATCTTCGCGAACCGGGTGGGGAAAAAAAGGAAACAATCGAAACGGGAACAAAAGCAGCAGCAAAGGGTGGATTTACAACCATTGCGGCAATGCCAAATACAAGACCAGTTCCAGATTGTAAGGAACAGCTTAACTGGTTAAATGAAAAAATAAAAGAAACTGCACATGTCCGTGTCTTACCGTATGCCTCCATAACAATAAGAGAATTAGGTCAAGAACTTACCAACTTTACAGAATTAAAAGAAGCGGGTGCCTTTGCTTTTACGGATGATGGTGTAGGTATACAGTCGGCTGGAATGATGCTTGAGGCAATGAAAATTGCGGCAAAATTGAATAAAGCAATTGTGGCTCATTGTGAAGATAATACGTTAATTAATAAGGGCTGTGTACATGAAGGAATATTTTCAAATGAAAATGGATTAAATGGGATTCCTTCTGTATGTGAATCTGTTCATATCGCGCGTGATGTTTTACTAGCTGAAAGTGCTGGATGCCATTACCATGTATGCCACATTAGTACAAAGGAATCGGTACGAGTAGTTCGTGATGCAAAAAAAGCAGGAATTAAGGTGACAGCCGAAGTAACGCCACACCATCTTTTATTAAGTGAAGAAGATATTCCATCCCTTGATGCCAATTTCAAAATGAATCCTCCGTTACGTGGTGCAAAAGATCGTTTAGCTCTAATTGAAGGGTTAATTGATGGGACGATTGACTTTATCGCAACCGATCATGCCCCACATACACAAGAAGAAAAGGCTGAAGGGATGCAACTGGCACCGTTTGGGATTGTAGGATTAGAAACAGCTTTCCCTTTGCTTTATACCAATCTAGTAAAAAAGGAAATTATCACTTTACAGCAATTAATTGAGTTTTTAACCTTAAAGCCTGCAGAAGCTTTTAACCTCCCTTTCGGAAAGATAGAAGTGGGTAGGACAGCTGACCTTGTACTTATTGATTTAGAAAGAGAAGAATCCATTAACCCGGAAGAATTTCTATCAAAAGGTAAAAATACTCCGTTTGAAAACTGGATCTGTCAAGGCTGGCCGGTAATGACGATGGTTGAAGGGAAAATTGTCTGGACAAAGGAGAGGGTAGAAGCATGAAACGACAATTAATCTTAGAAGATGGAACAGTTTTTATTGGAAATGGTTTTGGTAGTGAAGTTGATAAAATGGGTGAGGTTGTCTTTAATACAGGGATGACTGGTTATCAAGAAATTATTTCAGACCCTTCTTATTGTGGGCAAATTGTCACGCTAACTTATCCTTTAGTCGGCAATTATGGAATTAATAGAGATGATTTTGAATCGATTCATCCAGCCATTAGCGGTTTTATTGTGAAAGAAGCAACGGATTTTCCATCCAATTGGAGAAGTGAATGGACACTTGATGAATATTTTAAAATGCGTAATATTCCTGCTATAAGCGGTGTAGATACTAGAAAATTAACGAGAATCATCCGCAAGTATGGAACTCTTAAGGGGGCTATTTGCGGTATAGAGCAAAATGTGGAAGATGTGTTAAATAAACTTCGCGGAAACAGTCTGCCTACCAACCAGGTGGAACAAGTTTCAACGAAGTCAGCGTATCCGAGTCCTGGGCGTGGATACCGAGTGGTTCTTGTGGATTTTGGAATGAAACATGGGATATTACGTGAATTAAACAAACGTGATTGTGATGTAATTGTTGTCCCGCATAACACAAGTGCAACAGAAATCCTTCAGCTTCGTCCTGATGGAATCATGCTTTCAAATGGACCTGGGGATCCAAAGGACGTTCCAGAAGCCGTTGAGATGATTAAAGGAATTCTAGGAAAAGTACCGATGTTTGGAATTTGTTTAGGTCACCAGCTCTTTGCCTTAGCCTGTGGTGCTGATACCTCAAAAATGAAATTTGGTCACCGAGGCTCTAATCATCCAGTAAAGGAAATGAAAACAGGTAAAGTTGCCATTACTTCTCAGAATCACGGTTATACAGTGGAAGAAGCATCTCTTATTGGGTCACCATTAGAAATTACCCATATTGCGCTAAATGATGGAACAATAGAAGGTCTTAAGCATAAAGAAGTACCTGCATTTACGGTTCAATATCACCCGGAAAGCTCACCTGGACCAGAAGATGCCAATAATCTTTTTGACCAATTTTTAAATATGATAAAAAGTGAAAAACAGGAAGGGGTTTCAGCATGCCAAAACGTACAGATATAAATTCCATTCTAGTTATAGGATCAGGACCCATTATTATCGGTCAAGCAGCAGAGTTTGACTATGCTGGAACACAAGCTTGTATTGCCCTAAAAGAAGAAGGCTATAAAGTTATTCTGGTCAATTCCAATCCAGCCACTATCATGACAGATACGGAAATGGCTGATGTTGTTTATATAGAACCATTAACATTAGAGTTTGTAAGTAGAATTATTCGTAAAGAACGCCCAGATGCGATCCTTTCAACACTAGGTGGACAAACTGGCTTAAATATTGCAGTAGAGTTAGCGGATTCAGGAATCTTAGAAGAATGTGGTGTTGAAATTCTTGGAACAAAACTTTCTGCGATTAAGAAAGCTGAGGACCGTGAATTATTTAAGGAATTAATGAACGAACTAGGAGAACCAGTCCCAGAAAGTGATATCGTTCATAACTTAAAAGAAGCATACGAATTTGTTGGTAAGGTTGGATATCCTGTTATTGTTCGTCCAGCGTTTACTCTAGGGGGGACGGGTGGAGGAATCTGTCATAATGAAGCAGACCTTATTGAGATTGTTTCAAGCGGGATAAAGAATAGTCCAGTAGGCCAGTGTTTATTAGAAAGAAGCATCGCAGGCTTTAAAGAAATTGAATATGAAGTGATGAGAGATTCAAATGACAATGCTATTGTAGTGTGCAATATGGAAAACTTTGATCCTGTTGGGGTACATACAGGGGATTCCATTGTTGTGGCACCTAGTCAAACCTTGAGTGACAGAGAATATCAGCTGTTAAGGAATGTGTCTTTAAAAATTATTCGTGCCCTTAAAATTGAAGGTGGGTGCAATGTACAACTTGCTCTCGATCCTCATAGCTTTAACTACTATATTATTGAAGTAAATCCTAGGGTAAGCCGTTCATCTGCATTAGCATCAAAAGCAACAGGTTATCCCATTGCTAAGTTAGCGGCTAAGATAGCGGTTGGATTAACCCTTGATGAAATGATGAATCCTGTTACCGGAAAAACATATGCAAGCTTTGAACCTGCATTAGATTATATTGTCACCAAAATACCAAGATGGCCATTTGATAAATTTGAATCAGCAAATCGATCTCTAGGAACACAGATGAAAGCGACCGGCGAGGTTATGGCGATTGGAAGAACCTTTGAAGAATCACTATTAAAAGCCATTCGTTCACTCGAATCTAATATCTATCATTTAGAATTAGCTGATGCAGACCAAATCGATAATGAAACCATTGAAAAAAGAATACGTAAAGCTGGCGACGAACGCTTATTTTACATTGCTGAGGCTATAAAAAGAGGAGTTTCCATTGAAACCATTCACGAATGGAGCTTAATTGATCTGTTTTTCTTGAAGAAACTAGAAGGAATTGTTGAATTTGAGAAATCAGTGTTAACGAATCAATTTGATTATGAAATTGGGAAAATGGCGAAGGAAAAAGGTTTTTCAGATATTGCCCTTGCAAAGTTTTGGGAATCTACGTCGCAAGAAGTGTATCAATGGCGTAAAGAGAATGGGATTATTCCTGTTTATAAGATGGTTGATACTTGTGCTGCTGAATTCGAATCAGAGACCCCCTATTTTTATGGAACGTATGAAGAAGAAAATGAATCAATCGTTACTAGTCGTAAAAGTGTTCTGGTACTAGGTTCTGGGCCAATACGTATTGGTCAAGGAATTGAATTCGATTATGCGACTGTCCATTCTGTTTGGGCAATCAAGGAAGCGGGATATGAAGCGATTATTATCAACAGTAATCCGGAAACCGTTTCGACCGATTTTAGCATATCAGATAAGCTTTATTTTGAACCTCTAACCATTGAGGATGTTATGCATGTTATTGACTTGGAACAACCAATCGGAGTAGTCGTACAGTTTGGTGGTCAAACAGCTATTAATTTAGCATCTGAACTTGTTCAACGAGGAGTAAAAATTTTAGGTACTAGTTTAGAAGATTTAGATAGAGCTGAAAATCGTGATAAATTCGAGCAGGCACTTGTAAAACTTTCCATTCCACAGCCGTTAGGGAAAACAGCACTATCTGTGCAGGAAGCTGTCGAAATTGCAAATGAAATTGGTTACCCAGTACTCGTTCGACCATCCTATGTCCTTGGTGGAAGAGCAATGGAAATTGTTTATCAAGAAACCGAACTGCTTCACTATATGACGAATGCAGTCAAAATTAACCCAGAACATCCAGTATTAATTGATCGTTATTTAACAGGAAAAGAAATTGAGGTCGATGCCATTTCAGACGGAGAGAATGTGTTAATTCCAGGAATAATGGAGCATATTGAACGAGCAGGCGTACACTCTGGTGATTCGATAGCTGTTTATCCGCCACAAACTCTATCTCCATCTGTTAAACAAACATTAGTAGAATATACGAAAAGGCTTGCAAAAGGCTTAAATATCATCGGGCTTCTAAATATACAATATGTCATTAACAATGAGGAAGTTTATGTAATTGAAGTGAACCCTCGTTCAAGTAGGACTGTACCATTCCTAAGCAAAATTACCAATGTTCCAATGGCGAAAATTGCTACAAAAATTATCTTAGGAAAATCACTAGTAGATCAAGGCTATACTCCAGGACTTGTCCCTGAAAAAACTGGAGTTTATGTGAAAGTACCTGTTTTTTCTTTTGAAAAACTACGGAGAGTGGATATTACACTAGGGCCAGAAATGAAATCAACTGGTGAAGTAATGGGGAAAGATAGTACGCTGGAAAAAGCCCTTTACAAAGGTTTGATTGCAGCAAAAATGAAAATTCAGAAGTATGGTACGGTTCTTTTAACTGTAGCGGATAAAGATAAAGATGAAGCTTTAGCTCTAGCAAAACGTTTTGCTTCTATTGGTTATCAGCTGGTAGCGACCAGTGGGACAGCCAATTATATGAAGGCAAATGGTGTAGATGTTGATATCGTTGGAAAAATTGGCTCGGAAGGAGTCACATTAATTGATGTGATTCGAAAAGGAGAAGTGCAGCTGATTATTAATACTTTGACAAGAGGAAAACAGCCAGAACGGGATGGATTTAAAATTCGTCGTGAGTCTGTAGAGAATGGAATACCTTGCTTAACATCATTGGATACAGCGAATGCTCTCTTACGTGTAATTGAATCCATGACATTCTCAACAGAAGCGATGGAAGCTGCTTCGGTATCCAAGGAGAGTGTTCTTGTATGATAAAACAAGAGCATTGCCTTATTAAAGAACAAATTGAAATAGCTGATTCTATCTTTAAGCTCACCTTACAGGGTGAGCTTGTCACTGAAATGAAAACACCTGGACAGTTTGTTCACTTAAAAATAGGAGATGGTTTAAATCCTTTACTAAGGAGACCAATCAGTATATCCAGTATTGATAGGGAAAATAAACAATTTACGATGATCTATCGACGAGAGGGGAAGGGAACTTCTCAATTAGCAACTAAAGTCCCTGGAATGACAGTGGATGTATTAGGTCCGCTTGGAAATGGATTTCCTGTTCAGGAAACCCAACCAGGAAAAACCGCTTTACTAGTTGGTGGGGGAATTGGGGTACCTCCTTTACTTGAACTTTCTAAACAGCTAACCGTATTAGGGGTAAGGGTCATTCATGTTTTAGGTTTTCAATCGAAGAATGTCGTATTCGGTGAGCAAGAGTTTTCACTATTAGGTGAAACATACATTACTACAGTGGATGGTTCTTATGGATTTAAAGGGTTTGTTACAGACGTCATTGAACAATATCAATGGCCGTTTGAGACGATGTACGCTTGCGGGCCGACTCCGATGCTAAAGGCTTTAGAGCATCATTATCCAGATAAAAAGGTGTATCTATCATTAGAGGAACGCATGGGGTGCGGCATTGGTGCTTGTTTTGCTTGTGTATGTCATACAGCTAATGATCCTCATGGTTTTACCTATAAAAAAGTGTGCAGTGATGGTCCAGTTTTTAAGGTGGGGGAGGTAGTGCTATGAAATCGTTAGAAGTCAATCTACCAGGTTTACATTTAAAAAATCCAATTATGCCTGCTTCAGGATGTTTTGGTTTTGGGAGAGAGTTTAGTCAGTTCTATGACTTAAGTCAACTTGGTGCGATTATGATTAAGGCAACCACCGTTGAACCACGCTTCGGAAATCCTACTCCTCGGGTTGCTGAAACATCAGCAGGTATGTTAAATGCCATTGGTTTACAAAATCCTGGACTTGAAAAGGTCATGAATGAGGAGCTTCCGTGGTTAAATCAATATGATGTACCTATAATAGCCAATATAGCTGGGTCTACAGAAGAAGATTATATAGAAGTCGCAAGGAATATATCAAGGGCTCCAAATGTTTATGCCCTTGAGTTAAATATCTCATGTCCAAATGTTAAAACAGGTGGAATAGCGTTCGGAACAATCCCAGAAGTAGCTAAGAATTTAACAAAAAAAGTGAAAGAAGTATCTTCTGTTCCGGTCTATGTAAAACTCTCACCTAATGTGACAAACATTGTAGAAATGGCAAAAGCTGTGGAAGACGGCGGAGCCGATGGATTAACCATGATTAACACTCTTTTAGGGATGCGACTTGATTTAAAGACAGCCCAACCGATTTTAGCCAACCGAACCGGTGGTCTATCTGGAGCGGCTATTAAACCCGTTGCGGTTCGAATGATTTATGATGTAAGCCAGAATGTTTCTATACCAATTATTGGTATGGGTGGAGTTCAATCTGCTGAAGATGTAATCGAGTATTTTTATGCAGGTGCAAGTGCTGTTGCAGTTGGTACAGCTAATTTTGTAGATCCTTATGTCTGTCCGAAGATTATTGAAGAACTGCCATTATTGCTAGAGAAATTAGGAGTTGGACATATTTCTGAATGTACGGGAAGGAGCTGGAAAAAGCATGAAAAACTCGTTAATTATCGCGCTTGATTTTTCAAATAAAACCGACGTCGTACGTTTTTTGGAACCTTTTCAAGATGAGAAGCTTTTTGTAAAGGTAGGGATGGAACTTTTCTTTCAGGAAGGTCCAGACATTCTATCCTTTTTAAAAGGGAAAGGCCATCAAATTTTTCTTGATTTGAAGCTTCATGATATTCCCAATACCGTTTACCGAGCCATGAAAGGATTGGCATCAATAGGTTGTGATCTTGTTAATGTTCATGCTGCAGGGGGGACAGATATGATGAAGGCAGCTTTGGAAGGACTAGAGGAAGGAACTTTAGCTGGTCAAACTAGACCCTATTGCATTGCTGTTACCCAACTGACGAGTACTTCCGAAGAACAAATGCAGAAGGAGCAGTTAATAAAGGTTCCTCTAGAAGATTCGGTACTGAACTATGCATCACTTGCTAAGGAAGCTGGATTAGATGGAATCGTATGTTCCGTTTTTGAATCAAGAAAAATACAAGAAGTATTAGGTGCTGATTTCTTAACAGTCTGTCCGGGGATTAGACAAAGTACATTAAGTGTACAAGATCAAAAAAGAGTAGCCACTCCAAAAATTGCATTAGCAAATGATGTATCAGCCATTGTTGTTGGTAGACCAATTACACAGGCAGAAAATCCTGTGGATGCCTATAGATTAATATTAAATGAATGGAGTGGGGTAAAAGCATGAAAAAACAAATAGCGGAAGATTTACTTAAGATCAAAGCTGTCGCATTAAATCCAGCAAATCCATTTATCTGGTCATCCGGTCTAAAGTCACCTATTTATTGTGATAATCGTAGCACTATGGGATTTCCTGAAGTTCGTAGAAAAATAGCAAGCGGGTTGGCTGCACTTATTACTGAGAAATTTCCTCAAGTAGAGTGTATTGCTGGAACAGCTACAGCTGGGATTCCCCATGCAGCATGGGTTAGTGAATTACTAAACTTACCAATGTCTTATGTACGATCAAAAGCAAAGGCGCATGGAGCAGGGAAGCAAATTGAAGGCCAGACGTTACCAAATCAAAAAGTTGTTGTTGTGGAGGATCTTATTTCAACAGGTGGAAGTGTGATCACAACTGTTCAAGCCTTACGATCTGCAGGCTGTGAGGTATTAGGGGTCGTTTCTATCTTTACATACGAACTAGACCTTGCTACAAAAAACTTAGAATCAGAAGGAATTTCTTTTGTATCGTTAACGGATTACACAACATTGATAGGTGCTGCAGTTGAGAATGGATATATTCAAAAAGAAGAATTGGATAGCTTATTAGAATGGAAAAAGAACCCGGAGGTATGGGCCAAAGAACTATCTATCTAAATCAAAAAAGTAGACAGCAAAGGTTCTGCATGCTGTCTACTTTTCTTTTGTTTGATTTTCTATCGATAACTTATACGTTGGAAATTTAAAATAAAAGGTAGTTCCGTTGCCTACTTCACTTACAACCTTTATCGTTCCATTCATAGCTCTAACAATACTGTATACGACCATCATTCCAAGACCTGTGCCTTTAGAACCCTTTGTCGAATAATAGGGTTCTCCTAACCGTTCAAGCTGTTCTTTTGCCATCCCTATCCCCGTATCCTTTACTTGGATGGTTATGTGATTTCGAGTAAATTCAGTACCTACGGTTAAATACCCACCTGTAGGCATAGATTCTACGGCATTTTTAAGAACATTAATAAATACTTGACGAAATTTTTGGCGGTCTCCTTGAATAAATCCTATAACAGAAAAGTCAGTTAAAATTTTGACCGAATTTTGATTAGCTATCGGTTGAAGAATGGTAATAACTTGTTGAAGTTCTTTTTTTACATTAAGTTCTTCAATCGTTACTAAGGATGGTTTCGCAAAAGTTAGATAATCTTCAATTACCCTCTCAGCAGCCTTCAACTCCTCTTTCACGATACTTAAGTAATCCATCTGTTGTTGTTTAGTTAAATAACCGTCTTGAAGTAATTGGACAAATCCACTCGCAGCAGTCAATGGATTACGTATTTCATGTGAAATTGCTGCTCCCATTTGTTCCACAGCCTGCAATTTTTCAGCTTTGATCAGCTGGTGTCTCATTTCAATATTTCTTTTAACAAATTCAATACAGTATGCTATAATCCCGATTCCAAGAGGAGGAATAACTAAATAGGCAAACCAAGCATCAAACCAGTAGTCCGATGTTTTAATGATTTCCATCCCGGAGACGGTAATCGCCCCTAGAACGACCCCCATTCCTACAGAAAACAAAATCCGCTTTTTGGGCAATTGCTCCCTAAACCTTGGATAGAAACGCCATAGGAAAATGGCTAAGGGGACATATAGGACCATAGTTAAGAAAAAACCTGTATCTATCCCGTAAAACCCTCTTAAAATAACAATCACAGCTGAAAGTAAGGGACCAATGCCAAAGTACAGTCCACCTATCACATAAGGTATTATTCTAAGGTCAAAGCGTGCAGAAGGAACCGGATGATAAGAAAACTGAATGCATGTCCACAATATGATGACAAACAAAATAATATATAGGAGTTTTGTCATGCTAGGTTTACGATTTTTTTCAACCAAAACTAAGCTGAAGAACAAAAAAATAATGAAAATGGTAAGATTAGAAAATAAGTGCTTCGTAATTTCCATGTTTCACCGTCCATAAGGGCTGTTACTCCAAATTTTACAGGTATTTACAAATTTATTCAACAAGATTCTCTCTTTTCTGAATAATTATACAAGAAAGCCCAAAAAATCTCCTAGCAAAACAGGCTAGGAGATTTTTGATTGTTAAAGAAATTAAAAATTTAATCTAGTCGATAACATAGACAAAGTTTTTCGTAATCCAGCTCCAGCGCCTAGCCCCTCGAGGTCAAATAACCTGTAGTGTAAGAAGTCAAATTCCAGACTTCTTACACTACAGAACATTTGCTTGTCGGGGCTGTTCGAGGCGCTTCCGCTTTTTGTTCTTACTTTATTTTTAATGAAAGTACTTTATCCTCATCTGGTGTTACATAGATAGTTTGCTGATTATCGTAGATAACAAAACCTGGTTTGGCACCATTTGGTTTTTTGACATGTCTAACCTTTGTAAAATCAACTGGAACAGAGCTAGAAAGTCTTGCTTTACTAAAATAGGCAGCTAACGTGGCGGCCTCTTTTAGTGTCTCTTCGTTCGGCACTTTACTTCTAATAACTACATGTGAGCCAGGGATATCTTTGGTATGTAACCATATTTCATCCCTGCCAGCTACTTTGTTTGTTAAATAATCATTTTGCTTATTATTTTTACCTACTAATATTTCGGTGCCGTCACTAGCTTTATAAACTTCTAATTGTGGTTTGCTTTGATTTGCTTGCTTATTTTTTTTCTTCTGTCTTTCACGGATATATCCACCTTCGACAAGTTCTTCACGTATCTCAGCAATATCTCTTATAGAAGCGGACATTAGCTGTTGCCCTAGGGCATCGAAATAGGTAAGCTCTTCTTTTGCAAGCACAATTTGTTCTTTAATAATATCAATGGAGTTTTTGGCTTTTTGATATTTCGAGAAATATTTTTGTGCATTTTCAGATGGCGTTTTTAAGGGGTTTAAAGGAATATTGATAGTTGACCCATTTTCATCATAATAATTGATTACTTCTATTTCTTTCATGCCTTTTTGTATAGAGTACATATTGGCTGTTAAAAGTTCACCAAATAATTGGTAGTTTTCTGCTTTTTTAGCATCGTCTAAAGTAGCTTTAAGTTTTTCAATCTTTTTCTCATTCTTATCTTTTTCATTTTGAATAAAGCGTTCTAAGTCATTAGCTTGTTGTTTTACACGATCTCTTTCAGCTTTCCCAAAATAGAAGCGGTCAACCATTTCACTTAAACTTTCAAAGGTACGAGAATCACCATTTAAGTGCTCTAAAGGAAGAAAGTAAAAAGCTTCCTTTTGCGAATTAACCGTAATGGATGGTATTACATGTCCTTTATTAATTTCTTGTACCATTTGGTAAAATGTTTTTGGTAATGTCATTCGATTAGCTAAACCTGATCGGAAGACAATTTCCTTTGCGAATAATGGAGAGATACCCGCAAAATGTTCTACCAATTGTTTATCCAGCTTTCCAGAGTTAAAATCCACTTTTTTTAAAACATCACTTTCATCAATGGAGAAAGGATTTAGTTTTTCCTGCTGAGGTGGAAGAATATAAGGTTGTCCAGGCAAAATAGCTCGATGGCTATTTACAGCAAAAGAAACATGTTTAATACTATCTAAAATAATATTTTTTTCCTTATCAATTAAAACAATATTACTGTGGCGCCCCATGATTTCGATGACTAACTTTTTGTATGTCATATCCCCAAGCTCATTGCGACCTTTTACTTCTAAACATATCATTCGGTCTAATCCTACTTGATAAATATCCTCAATAATCGCACCTTCTAAATGTTTTCTAAGGAGCATACAAAACATAGGTGGCTCATTTGGATTATCATAAGATTCATTTGTTAGTTGAACCCTTGCATAGCTTGGATGTGCGGAAAGCAATAGCTTATAGTTTTTACCTTTTGCACGTATTAACAAAATGATTTCATTCTTAAAAGGCTGATATATTTTATTGATTCTTCCACTAATGAGGGTGGAGGAAATCTCCTTCGTCATTAAATTTGTAAATAGACCATCAAAAGACATGGTAAAACATCCTCTACATTATATTTTCAATATCATTTTATATTTTAAGCTCTGTTTCTTATTTTAGCATTTTTTTGGACTTGTCTGAATAAGCTTTCTTTAGAGTGAGGACAACTCTTCTTGCAAAATTGATAGGGGGAAGTGAAATGGTGGGATGAAATTCCATGAAATGACTGAAGCAGATATCGAAAAAGCCTTGGATACTGATTATAAAAATGGATTATCAGAGGATAAGGCAGGACACAGACAAAAACAGCATGGTTATAACGAGTTACAAGAAGGAGAAAAGCAATCCGCTTTACTCTTATTTTTTAGCCAATTTAAAGATTTTATGGTATTAGTGCTCCTTGCAGCCACATTTATTTCAGGTTTACTTGGAGAATATATCGATGCCATCGCAATCATAGCCATTGTGATTATCAATGGATTTTTAGGGTTTTTTCAAGAAAGAAAAGCAGAAAAATCACTTCAGGCTTTAAAGGAATTGTCTGCTCCACAGGTACAAGTTTTGCGTGATGGAATTTGGGAAAAGATACCTTCGAAAGAATTGGTTGTTGGGGACGTAATTAAATTTACAAGCGGCGACCGAATTGGGGCGGATGTAAGACTCATTCAAACAACTAGCCTAGAAATAGAGGAATCTGCGTTGACAGGTGAGTCATTACCTGTTCAAAAGCATAATGATCAATTAAAAGCAAAAGATCTCGGAATTGGTGATATGGAAAACATCGCTTTCATGGGGACGATGGTTACTAGAGGAAGTGGAGTTGGGGTTGTTATAGCAACTGGAATGAAAACGGCGATGGGACAAATTGCTGATTTACTCCAAAATGCTGAAACAATGGAAACACCTCTGCAGCGACGTTTAGAGCAATTAGGTAAAATCCTCATTACAACTGCCTTGCTGTTAACGGTTTTGGTTGTCGTAGTAGGTGTCATACAAGGTCATGAATTGTATACGATGTTTTTAGCAGGGGTTTCACTGGCAGTTGCGGCTATTCCGGAAGGTTTACCTGCTATTGTAACAGTAGCCTTGTCATTGGGTGTTCAAAAAATGATTAAAAAGAATGCGATAGTACGTAAATTACCCGCGGTTGAAACGCTTGGTTGCGCATCCGTTATCTGCTCTGATAAAACTGGTACGATGACTCAAAACAAAATGACTGTCACACATTTATGGACGGGTGGAAAAACGTGGACTGTAGATGGTGTGGGGTATGAACCTAAGGGGACATTTTTACGTAATGATAAAGAAGTAGACATTAGAAATGAAAAGGCTGTTCAACAGCTTTTAATGTTCGGTATTTTATGTAACCATGCAAATCTAATGGTAAAAGAAGAGGAATTTGTTCTTGATGGTGACCCTACCGAAGGAGCATTACTTGTAAGCGCAATGAAGGCAGGTTTTGATCGAAACCGTCTTCTAAAACAATATCAAATTATCAAAGAATTCCCATTTGATTCTTCGAGAAAAATGATGAGTATAATCGTTAGGGATTCGAATGGAAAGGAATTTGTTGTTACAAAGGGAGCTCCTGATGTATTAGTTGGAATTAGTGAATCTCTTTTAGTGAATGATAAAGTTCAATTTATGTCAAAGGATTCAAAAGAAGAAGTTCAAAAAGCAATTAATGAGTTAGCGTCACAAGCACTAAGAACAATCGCAATAGGATATAAACCTTTAACAGGAAATTCTTTATCCTTTACTGAGAAAGAGGCTGAAAAAGATTTAATCTTTATTGGTTTACAAGGGATGATTGATCCCCCTAGACCAGAGGTGAAAGAAGCTGTAAAAGAATGTAAAGCAGCTGGAATAAAAACCATTATGATTACAGGAGACCATGTTATTACCGCAAAGGCAATTGCTAAACAACTTGGAATCCTTTCAAGTAATAGTAAAGTGTTAGAGGGTAAAGAATTAGCCGAAATGTCAGTAAATGAATTAGAAGAGATCGTCGATGATGTATCCGTATTTGCCCGAGTCTCTCCTGAACACAAACTTAAAATCGTAAAAGCCTTACAAAATAGAGGACATATCGTAGCAATGACTGGTGATGGGGTTAATGATGCTCCGGCTATTAAAGCGGCAGATATTGGGGTTGCTATGGGAATTACCGGTACAGATGTTGCGAAGGAAGCTTCCTCACTCGTATTATTAGATGATAACTTTGCTACGATAAAAGCTGCTATAAAAGAAGGACGAAATATTTACGAGAATATTAGAAAGTTCATCCGTTATTTATTAGCTTCCAATGTTGGTGAAATATTAGTGATGTTATTTGCTATGTTACTAGCATTACCTTTACCTTTAGTACCTATTCAAATTCTATGGGTAAATCTTGTAACAGATGGGTTACCAGCAATGGCATTAGGCTTAGACAAACCAGAAGAAAATGTAATGAAACGTGAACCAAGACATCCAAAAGAGGGTGTATTTGCGAGAGGATTAGGTTGGAAAGTCATTTCTCGGGGCTTCCTTATTGGATCTGTTACCTTAGCTGCCTTCATGATTACTTATAAGCAGCATCCTGATGAATTAATTTATGCGCAAACCATCGCTTTCGCTACCCTTGTTATGGCACAGTTGATTCATGTCTTTGATTGTCGCAGTGAAAAATCAGTTCTATCTCGTAACCCATTTGGAAATCCTTTTCTAGTATGGTCTGTTATTTCTTCTATTTTATTAATGCTAGTAGTCATCTATTATCCACCGTTACAACCTATCTTCCATACGGTTCCGATTATCTTGAGAGATTGGTTATTAATCCTTGGGTTGGCTTCTATTCCAACTTTTTTATTGGCTGGTACGTTTTTGGTAAGAAAAACAAATTAAATTATGTTATAATCCAAAAGGTAGTAGAGAAAAAACTCTATTACCTTTTGTTTTGAACAAAACTGACATAAGGGTCTTGTTTCTAGCTAACATGCTTTTTTGAATTTAAGATGGGATGTGCTTTTCTTATGGTCAAAAGTATGACTGGTTTCGGAAGGAGCCAAAAGGAATCTAATGATTATTCGATCACAGTAGAGATTAAAACCGTCAACCATCGATTTTGTGAATATAATATTCGAATGCCTCGACAATTGCTGAAAATTGAGGATAAGATAAAAAAACAGCTTGGAGACTATGTTCAAAGAGGAAGAATCGAAGTTTTTGTTACAATAGAAGGTAGTGGTGCTGTACATCGAAAAGTAAACATAGATTGGTCACTTTTAGAAGAATATTTTCAATACATACAACAGGTCAAAAATAAATATGATCTTCAACAGGATATTTCCATTCAAGACTTATTACAGCGTGGGGAATGGTTACAGGTGGATGAGGTTGAATCTGAAAATGAGGAACTTATTAATCTTGTTTTCATTGCTGTTGAAGAAGCTGCTAATCAATTAGTGTCGATGCGGATTTCAGAAGGAAATGAGCTTGAACTAGATATTCGACATCAACTAACATCACTTGAGGGGATCATCGAACAGCTAAAACAATATTCTCCACTCGTTGTAAGTCAATATAGAGAACGCCTTGCAAAGAGAATGAATGAATTTTTAAATGGATCCTTTGACGAACAAAGACTAATGACGGAAGTTGCTATTTTTGCCGATAAAGCAGATATTAATGAAGAGTTAACTAGATTAAAAAGTCATATCTCACAATTTGTAGAAACATTAAGTCTTCCAGAGCCTATTGGAAGAAAATTAGACTTCCTATTGCAAGAAATGAATAGAGAAGTGAATACGATTGGTTCAAAGGCGAATGATTCAAAAATCGCAAAAGAAGTAGTGGAATTGAAAAGTCTTTTAGAAAAATTAAAAGAACAAATCCAGAATATTGAGTAATACTAGTTTAGAAATGGAAAATAGCGGTGAAAATAAATAACTGATGACTGGGGGAGCATCATGTCCATTAAATTAATCAATATAGGCTTCGGAAATATTGTATCAGCAAACCGAATAATCGCCATTGTAAGTCCTGAGTCTGCACCAATTAAAAGAATCATTCAAGATGCCCGTGACCGTGGCTCATTAATTGATGCTACATACGGTAGAAGAACACGCGCAGTCATTGTAATGGATAGTGACCATGTTATATTATCGGCTGTCCAGCCTGAAACGGTTGCCGCACGACTCAATGACCGTGATGATATTATCGATGAAGGGTAGTGTTTTAATGCAGGAAAAAGGTTTATTAATTGTGTTATCAGGACCATCTGGTGTGGGTAAAGGTACAGTTCGAAAAACGATATTTTCTCAGCCTGAAACTGAATTTGAATATTCTATATCCATGACAACTCGTTCTCCACGTGAGGGTGAGGTCAATGGAGTTGATTATTTTTTTAAATCAAGAGAAGAATTTGAAGAATTAATTAAGCAGGATAAATTACTAGAATATGCAGAATTTGTTGGGAATTATTATGGCACTCCAGTGGATTATGTGAGACAAACATTGGATTCTGGAAAAGATGTCTTCTTAGAAATAGAAGTAAAAGGTGCAAGGCAAGTAAGGGAAAAGTTTCCTGAAGGTTTATTCATTTTTCTAATGCCACCTAGCTTAGGTGAATTAAAAAATCGAATTGTTACTCGAGGTACAGAAACAGATGACTTGATCACTAATCGATTGCTTACCGCAAGAGAAGAAATCGAAATGATGGACTTATATGATTATATCGTAGAAAATGATCAAGTAGAGCTTGCTGCTGAAAGAATAATGGCTATTATTAAAGCTGAACACTGTCGCCGTGAGCGGGTAGAACACCGATACAAAAAATTACTGGAGGTTGAATTATAATGTTATATCCTTCTATCGATTCCTTATTAACGAAAATTGATTCTAAATACTCTCTTGTTTCTGTAGCTGCTAGACGTGCAAGAAAAATGCAATTAGGTGAAAGTCCAAGACTTTCAAAATATGTATCCTACAAATATGTTGGAAAAGCTCTTGAAGAAATTTATGCTGACGAGTTAATAGTGAAGAAAAATTCAGATAAAATTAGCGAGTAGTCTCAAAATTAGCCATCTTGATAACAACCTACTTCCATAGGTTGTTATTTTTGTTTTTTAATCATAATAACACTCCTAAGAGATGAAATTTTTGAGTTCTTCTTGCATAATAAAGATAAATTAGAATCGTCTATCTTTTTATTTTATGGGGGTTTACACATGCTAACGAATAAAAATATCTTACTCTGTGTTACTGGAGGAATTGCGGTATATAAGGCAGTAGCTTTAACAAGTAAATTAGTACAGGCAGGTGCAAATGTAAAAGTAATTTTAAGTAAGTCAGCTGCTAAATTTGTTACCCCCTTAAGCTTTCAAGCTTTGTCTCGCAATTTTGTTTATACGGATACCTTTGAGGAGCATAATCCCCAGGTTATTGCACACATAGATTTAGCCGATTGGGCCGACATGGTGATAATTGCTCCTGCAACAGCAAACACGATAGGTAAATTAGCAAATGGATTAGCAGATGATATGTTAACGACAACATTATTGGCAACAACTGCTCCTATTTGGCTTGCGCCTGCTATGAATGTTCATATGTATGATCATCCAGCAGTAAAAAAGAACATTAAAACCCTGTCTGATATGGGTTACAAATTCATTGAACCAAGTGAAGGATTTTTAGCTTGTGGGTATGTTGGCAAAGGACGCTTGGAAGAACCGGAAAAAATAGTGGAGAGTCTCTCTCAATTTTTTCATACACAAAGTACAAAATCTTTAAAAGGTATAAAGATTCTAATTACAGCCGGGCCAACTAAAGAAAAAATTGATCCCGTTCGTTATATAACTAATCATTCTAGTGGGAAGATGGGATACGCCGTTGCCGAAGAGGCAGTGAAATTAGGGGCAGAAGTTATTTTAGTATCGGGTCCTGTGCATTTGTCACCACCACAGAATGTCCAATTTATCTCTGTTGAAAGTGCCGAGGAAATGTACAATGCTGTACTAAATCGTTTCTCAGAGGTTCAGGTTGTCATTAAATCAGCGGCTGTTTCGGATTATCGTCCAAAAGTACAATATAATCGTAAGATGAAAAAGCAATCAGGTGATGAAAAGATTGAACTTGAAAGAACGAAGGACATTTTATTTGAATTAGGGAAAAGGAAAGAGAAGCAAATCTTGGTTGGGTTTGCTGCAGAAACTAATGATGTTGAGGAGTATGCAAAAGGTAAATTAGCGCGGAAAAATGCAGATATGATTGTCGCTAATAATGTTACCAAGGAAGGGGCGGGTTTTGGTACCGATACCAACATTGTCACTTTTTATAAAAGAAATGGAGAATCGATCCCTTTACCTTTACTTTCAAAAAATGAAGTAGCCCAACAACTATTAACTGAAATAAGCAAATTATTAGAGGATGAAGGGCAATGAATATTGCTAGTGTAATTGTGGATGTACCAGCACATCAAACAGATAAATCCTTTGATTATGTGATCCCTGACCAATATATCGGAAGTATACTACCTGGGATGAGAATTGTGGTTCCATTTGGGCCAAGAAAAATTCAAGGCTTTGTAGTAGATGTAAAATCCGATTCTGATTTCACTAAGTTACGGGAAATTGTTGAACCAATGGATTTGTATCCAGTTTTAACAGAGGAATTATTAAACCTAGGAAACTGGTTATCGGATGTCACGCTCTGTTATAAAATATCAGCTTTCCAGGCGATGCTCCCAGCAGCACTAAAAGCAAAGTATGAAAAGAATATTGTGTTATCAAAAAATGCAGATCCGCAACAACTAATTTTACCTCTTCAACAATTATTTTTGGATAGAAAAGAACTTTCATGGGAAGATGCCATAAAAATGGGGATTTTGTCGGAAGTTCAAAAAGAAGCAGCAAACGGGACCATTGATGTTGTTTATGAAGTAAAAGCTAAAGTGAGAAAAAAGAGATTAAAACACATTAAGCCTATCCTATCTGTTGAAGAGTTAAAAAATCAAAAAAATAATATATCTGCAAGAGCAGAGAAACAGCTTAAAGTAATCGATTATTTTATTCAACATCATGAACCTGTTGAGTTAAGAAGATTGTTAGAAGAACTTCATATATCTTCGGCAACCGTTTCTAGTCTAGTAGATAAAAAAATACTTGAGGAACTAGAAGTTGAGGTTTACCGAGACCCCTATCAAAATCGTCAGTTTCAAAAGACCTTACCTTTAAAACTAACTGAAGGTCAACAGAAAGTCATTGAGCCCATACAACAAACGATTCTAATAAATCAGCATAAGGTTTTTTTATTGTATGGGGTAACTGGCAGTGGGAAAACTGAAATTTATTTACAATCGATTCAAACTGTTCTAGAACAAGGGAAAGAAGCAATCGTTTTAGTACCTGAGATTTCGTTAACTCCACAAATGGTAAATCGATTCAAGGGACGTTTTGGGGATCAAGTTGCCGTTCTTCATAGTGGGTTATCAGCTGGTGAAAAATATGATGAGTGGCGTAAGATTCATAAAAAGGAAGTATCTGTTGTCGTTGGGGCAAGATCAGCCATTTTTGCGCCCTTTGAAAATATTGGAATTATCATTATAGATGAAGAGCATGAAACAAGCTATAAACAAGAGGAAACACCTCGCTACCATGCTCGTGATGTAGCTATTAAACGGGCAGAATATTTTCAATGTCCAGTTGTACTTGGAAGTGCGACCCCTTCATTGGAATCCTTTGCACGTGCTCAAAAAGGAGTTTATGAATTATTATCCTTACCGTCAAGGATGAATAATCGATCTCTTCCGGCAGTTGAAATTGTTGATATGAGAGACGAATTAAAAAAAGGGAATCGATCCATGTTCTCAACTTCTCTCTTTGAAAAAATGCAGGACCGAATTGAAAAAAGGCAACAAATTGTTTTGCTTTTAAATAAGCGTGGGTATTCCTCATTTGTCATTTGCCGTGACTGTGGTTATGTGGTCAATTGCCCTCATTGTGAAATTTCTTTAACTTACCATCGAAGTCAGCAATTAATGAAATGTCATTATTGTGGTCATGAAGAGCATGTACCCCAAAATTGCCCAGATTGTTTGAGTGAACATATTCGTTATTTTGGAACAGGTACCCAGAAGGTCGAAGAAGAGCTTGGAAAAGTATTACCTGAAGCTAGAGTGATTCGAATGGATGTAGATACAACGAGTCGAAAAGGTTCACATGAAAAATTGCTTCAAGCATTTCAAGAAGGAAAAGCTGATATACTTTTGGGAACTCAAATGATTGCCAAGGGGCTTGATTTTCCTAATATTACTCTTGTTGGTGTTTTGACTGCTGATACGATGCTTCACTTGCCTGATTTTCGTTCTTCTGAAAAAACATTCCAATTATTAACTCAAGTTAGCGGAAGAGCTGGCAGACATGAATTACCCGGAGAAGTAGTCATTCAAACCTACTCCCCTGAACATTACAGTGTGGTGCTGTCAGGCCAACAAGATTACGATCAATTTTATCAGCAAGAGATGATGATAAGAAAAATTCGGCGGTATCCACCGTTTTATTTTCTAACACTACTTACCATTACACATGAGGATTTGCTGAAGGTTGTTTCTGTTACGGAAAAGGTAACGAAATATCTACGTTCAAAATTGTCAAATAACGCCATAGTTTTAGGCCCTGTTGCTTCTCCTATCCCAAGAATCAATAATAGATATCGGTATCAATGTTTGATAAAATACAAAAATGAACCAGTTCTTACCAATGCTCTAAAAACCATTCTTGATCAATACCAACAAGAAATGATAAAAACAGGTTTACAAATTTCCATTGATTTAAATCCAATTATCTTAATGTAAAAGGTTATGAAGCTCCCCATAATGGTAAAAAATGATGGTAAAGAGCTTTCATGGCGAGAAATACAAAGAAGACATTCCAACAGTAAGGAAAGTCTATTATTATAACATGCAATTTTTTGGAGGAAATACTTTGGCTATACGCAAAATAGTAATGTACCCTGCTGATATTTTAGAAACAAAATGTTCAAAGGTAGAGGTATTTGATAAAAAATTAGTGAAATTATTAAATGATATGTATGATACGATGATTGAATTTGATGGAGTAGGACTTGCTGCCCCACAAATAGGGATAGACAAACAGATTGCCATTGTGGATATTGGAGATGAGAATGGTACTATCGAATTGATTAATCCTGAAATAATAGAGACTTCTGGGGAACAATCTGGGCCAGAAGGCTGTTTAAGCTTTCCTAACCTATATGGAGAGGTATCTAGGCCTTATAAAGTAAAAGTAAAAGCACAGGACCGAAAAGGAAAATTATTTACTTTTGAAGCAGAAGAGTTTATGGCAAGAGCCATTCAACATGAAATTGATCATTTGAACGGTATTCTATTTACATCAAAAGTATCAAGATACCTTACAGAAGAAGAATTGGAAGGAGTGGAAGGGCAATGACTAAGATTGTTTTTATGGGAACTCCAGATTTCTCTGTTCCTGTCCTTAAGAGAATATTGGAAGACGGCTATGAAGTAATCGGTGTCGTTACCCAACCTGATCGCCCTGTTGGCCGGAAGAGAATCATGACTCCCCCACCTGTAAAGGTAGAAGCAGAAAAACATGGAATACCAGTTTTTCAGCCTGAAAAAATTCGCCGACAAGAAGAGTTGGAACCCATTCTTGCCTTAAGGCCTGATCTAATTGTAACTGCAGCATTCGGTCAGATATTACCTAAGGTACTTTTAGATGCCCCAAAATTTGGCTGTATCAATGTTCATGCTTCCTTGTTACCTGAATTAAGAGGTGGAGCTCCTATTCATTTTTCCATTCTTCAAGGGAAAGAAAAGACAGGAATTACGATTATGTATATGGCAGAAAAATTAGACGCTGGTGATATTTTAACTACTGTAGAGGTACCGATTGAGGAAAAAGATACAGTGGGTACCCTTCATGAAAAGTTAAGCATTGCAGGTTCAAATCTATTATCAGAGACCTTGCCGAAGCTTTTAAAAGGAGAAATTAACCCGATACCTCAAAATGATGAAGCAGCAACCTTTGCACCTAATATTAAACGTGAACAGGAAAGAATCGATTGGTCAAAAACGGGTGAGGAAATTTATAACCATATTAGAGGCTTAAATCCATGGCCAGTTGCTTATACAGAATTAGATGGTGCTGTAATGAAAGTTTGGTGGGGAGAAAAATATCCCACGGAAATAGATGCTGAACCTGGAACCATTATTAGTTTAGAGGACGATGGTATGGTTGTACAAACTGGAAATAAGACGGCTATAAAAATTACAGAACTTCAGCCTGCTGGAAAAAAGAAAATGACAGGTGAACAATTTTTAAGAGGTGCAAATAATCATATTCTTGGCAACAAATTGGGGCAAAAAATATGACGAAAATGCTGAAGAATGTCCGAGAAACAGCCTTAGAAATACTTGAGACTATTGAGAAAAACCAATCGTATAGCAATCTCCTTTTAAACGATGCGATAAAGAAAAATAAAGTACCTGAACGCGATATTGGCCTATTAACGGAATTGATTTATGGTGTTTTACAAAGACAGCTGTCTCTTGACTTTTATTTAACACCATTCCTTGATGGCCGAAAAAAAATTGAAAAATGGGTGCGTCAATTATTAAGACTTACTCTCTATCAAATGGTCTACTTGGATAAAATTCCTGATCGAGCTGCTATTTTTGAAGCCGTTGAAATCGCCAAGAAAAGAGGTCATAAAGGGATTTCAAGTATGGTGAATGGGATACTAAGAAGTATTCAGCGAGAAGGTCTCCCATCTCTAGAAACCATTGGGGACCCAGTTGAACGCATTTCGATTGAGACGAGTCACCCACTTTGGCTAGTTAATCGTTGGGTATCACAATTTGGCTTAGACAAAACAAAGGCAATGTGTGAATTAAATCTAGTTGCCCCTAAACAAACTGCTCGTGTTAACAAGACGCTGATTTCACGAGAAGAATGTTTGGAAAAGCTTAAACAAGAAGGGTTTTTAGTAGAACCTAGTGCTATCCTTTTGGAATCTATACATTGCTTAAAAGGAAATTTAGCATCTTCACGTGCCTTTAAGGAAGGATATTTAACGATACAAGACGAAAGTTCTATGTTAGTGGCATATGCACTAGGAATAACCGAAAACGAAACCATTCTCGATGCTTGTGCTGCACCAGGTGGGAAATCTACACATATAGCAGAGAAACTTTCAGGAACTGGCACGGTTTATTCTATGGATTTACATGACCATAAGGTAAAACTTATTCAACAAAATGCAACCCGGCTTCAGTTAGCAAATATCCAAGCTAAGGCTCTAGATAGCCGGAAAATAGCAGAACAATTTGATAGGGAAACTTTTGATCGTATCTTATTAGATGCTCCTTGCTCAGGACTAGGTGTCATGAGAAGAAAGCCAGATATGAAATACACAAAAAAAGAAGAGGACTTAAATAGGCTACAATCGATTCAGCTAGATTTATTAAAAGCAGTTTCCCCTTTAGTGAAGAAAGATGGTATTCTTGTTTATAGTACCTGTACCGTGGATCAAAAAGAAAATGAAGAAGTAGTGCAAATGTTTTTAAGTCAGAATCAAGAGTTTGTCGGGGATGTTGGCTGGAAAGAACGAATGCCAGAACCAATACAACCACTTATACAAAGTTATGACCTGCAAATTTTCCCACAGGATTTTGGCTCTGATGGATTTTATATTGCTTGTCTTAGAAAGAAGGTGTAGTGATGGAAACAACAACGAATGTAACAACAAAGGTAGAAACCAAACCTTCCATCTATTCTCTACAGTTAGAGGAATTAAAAAATTGGTTAAAAGAAAATGATGAGAAAGCATTTAGGGCTGAGCAGATTTTTGATTGGCTCTATAAAAAAAGAGTCACTTCATTTGAAGATATGTCAAATCTAGCAAAAGGCTTAAGGGAAAAGCTGCAGGCTCATTTTACCCTTACGACTTTAAAAACGATAATCCAACAAACATCTTCGGATGGTACCATTAAGTTTTTATTTGAATTACATGATGGTTATTCGATTGAAACCGTTTTGATGCGTCATGACTATGGAAACTCCGTTTGTGTGACTACCCAGGTTGGCTGTCGTATTGGCTGTACATTCTGTGCATCTACGCTTGGCGGTTTAAAAAGGCATCTTGAAGCAGGTGAAATCGTTGCACAGGTTGTAAATGTACAACAGGTATTAGATGAAACAGATGAAAGAGTTAGTTCAGTTGTTATAATGGGGATTGGGGAGCCATTTGATAATTATGATAATATGTTATCATTTTTAAAAATTATCAACCATGACCAAGGACTTAACATAGGAGCGCGTCATATTACCGTTTCTACTAGTGGTATTGTTCCAAAGATATACCAATTTGCTGATGAAGATACTCAAATTAATTTCGCCATATCTCTTCACGCACCGAATACAGAATTAAGAACACGTTTAATGCCTATAAATAAAGCATATAGTCTTCCAGAACTTATGAAAGCTGTACGTTACTATATAAATAAAACAGGTCGACGTATTAGTTTTGAATATGGTTTATTTGGTGGGGTAAATGATCAGGTTGAACATGCCGAGGAATTAGCTAAACTTTTAAAAGGGATAAAATGTCATGTGAATTTAATCCCAGTAAATTATGTTCCAGAACGCGATTATGTTCGTACACCAAGAGATCAAATTTTTGCTTTTGAAAAAACATTAAAGGATCATGGGGTCAATGTAACTATTAGACGCGAGCACGGTCATGATATAGATGCAGCATGTGGACAACTTCGTGCAAAGGAGCGGCAAGAGGAGACGAGGTGAAAGGATGAAATCAATCTTTAAAACAGATCCAGGGAAAGTTCGCCTTCATAATGAGGATAATGGCGGCATTTTTATAAACCGCGACCATAACCGCCTTGCTATCGTAGCTGATGGCATGGGCGGTCATCGTGCGGGAGATGTAGCTAGCCAAATGACGATTGATTTACTTCAAAAATCTTGGGAGGAGTCAGAAAATATTCAAACTGCCGAGCAAGCAGAGGAATGGCTGAAACTAAGAGTAAATGAGGTTAATCGACAATTATTCCAACATGCCAATATTCATACTGAATGTGATGGAATGGGAACCACAATCATTGCAGCTATTTGCACCAACAATTTTGTAACCTTAGCACATATCGGCGATAGTAGATGTTACTTATTAAATGAATCAGGTTATAAGCAACTAACTGAAGATCATTCTCTAGTCTATGAACTAGTTCGGACTGGTCAAATTTCAAAAGAAGATGCAGAAAATCATCCTAGAAAAAATGTCATTTTAAGAGCACTTGGTACGGAACAACAAGTAGAAATTGACATTATTACTGTGATTTTTGAAGAGGGAGATATCTTACTGATTTGTTCAGATGGGTTATCCAACAAAGTCAACGAAAAAGAGATGGTTGACATTTTAACGAATAGGGAATCTTTAGAACAAAATGCAGAGACTCTTATCGGATTAGCTAACCAGTATGGTGGCGAAGACAATATTACCTTGTGTCTTGTGAAACATTCTGCTTCTGAAGGAGCAGGTGATCAATCATGATTAATGGAAAAAGAATTAGTGGCCGTTACAAAATTATTGATATGATTGGCGGCGGCGGCATGGCTAATGTCTATTTAGCACATGACATGATTTTAGACCGTGATGTAGCAATAAAAATGCTAAGATTAGATTTTGCCAATGATGAAGAGTTTATTCGTAGATTTCATCGAGAAGCTCAATCTGCTACAAGTCTTGCACATCCTAACATTGTCAATATATTTGACGTTGGAGAAGAAGATGGGCTTTATTATATCGTAATGGAATTTGTGGATGGGCAAACACTAAAACAATACATACAGCAGCATGCTCCATTAAAGGTAGATGAAGCTCTTGAAATTATGAAGCAGCTTACATCTGCTATATCCCATGCCCATCAAAACCATATTGTTCACCGAGATATTAAACCACATAATATATTAATAGACCGAAAAGGAAATGTTAAAATTACTGATTTTGGTATAGCAATGGCCTTAAGTGCAACTAGTATTACCCAGACTAATTCTGTCTTAGGCTCAGTTCACTATTTATCACCTGAACAGGCTAGAGGCGGCACGGCTAATAAAAAATCCGATATTTACTCGTTGGGGATTGTCCTTTTTGAAATGTTAACAGGCAGATTGCCCTTTTCAGGAGAATCTGCCGTTTCGATTGCGTTGAAACACTTACAATCGGAGACTCCTTCACCGAAGCGATGGAATCCTACTATTCCTCAAAGTGTGGAAAATATTGTTTTGAAGGCAACAGCAAAAGACCCGTTCCATCGCTATAATAGCGCAGAAGAGATGGAAGAGGATTTAATAACGGCACTAGATCCAGAGCGATTACATGAAGAGAAATTTGCTATTCCTATAGATGATGAGGCGACAAAAGCAATTCCTGTTATTACGAATGATCGCCCCTTTAAAAATTTGGATGAAACGATAGTAGCAAGTAAACATAATCATGTCGCGGATGAGCAAAAGTATAATCCAATAAAGAAAAAACGAAGAAAATGGCCAATTGTTGTGGCAATCACTTTAATTACTTTAATGTTACTTGGTCTTTTTACTGTGACTGTTTTACCTTCGTTACTAGGTCCTGATGAAGTAGAAGTCCCGGATGTTAGTAACCAAGATTTCCGAGAAGCTAAAATGGAGCTAGAGGAAGCTGGCTTTAAAATCGGTGAAGAAATCATGATAAACAATGATGAGGTTCAGGATGGGCATGTCATTAAAACAAATCCAAAGGCAGGAAAGACTGTAAAAGAGGGTTATACCATTGACATTTATATCAGTAAAGGTAAAGAGACCTTTGAGTTATCGGATTATGTTGGTAGACAATACGATGAGGTTGTCCAATTACTAGATAACCAAAATTTTAAGGATATTGATAAAAATGAAGTGTACGATTCCAGTGAACCGGGAACTATATTGGAGCAATCACCTTCGGCTGGAGATCAAGTGGTCCCTGATGAAACGAATTTAGAATTTACAGTAAGTAAAGGTCCAGAATTAATTACGTTAAAAGATTTATCTGGCTTAAATGTCAAAGGTGTGGAGGATTACGCTCAATCCTTTGGACTAAATATAGACATGAGTAAAGAAGAATTCCATGAGACCATTCCCGAAGGTACGGTAATTAAACAGGATCCGCAACCGGGAACAAAGCTCAAAGAAGGGGATACTGTAGTCGTTGTTCTCTCAAAAGGGAAGGAAGAAATTCCACCAAAGAGAGTAACAGTTGATATTACAATTCCTTACGAACCATTGGTCGATGGTCAAGCACAGGACGTACGAATTTATATTGAAGATATGACAAGAAATATGACAGTACCGTACGAAACCTTCCCAATTATGGAAACGACAACAAGAACCATTGAGCTTGATATACCTTATGGGAAAAAAGCAGGATATAAAGTGGTTAGAGATGATGTAGTTATTCTTGATAAAGTAGAGGATTATCCTGAAGAATAAGAAACAAGGAGCGTTGCTATGCCTGAAGGAAAGATTCTTAAAGCATTAAGCGGATTTTATTATGTTATGAGTGAAGAGGGAATCGTACAGTGTCGAGGACGTGGAGTTTTCAGAAAAAATAAAGTTACACCTCTTGTTGGTGATGAGGTTGTTTATCAAGCTGAAAATGATAGTGAAGGCTATATACTAGAAGTTAAAGAGCGAAAAAATGAGTTGCTTCGTCCGCCAATAGCAAATGTTGATCAAGCTTTACTGATATTTTCTGCAGTTGAGCCTTCCTTCAGCACAGCGTTATTAAATCGCTTTCTTGTTTTAGTAGAGTATAATAATATTCAACCAGTCATCGTCATTACCAAGATGGATTTAACTAATGAAAATGACCGTGAACAAATAAAGCGATATTCAATGGATTACCGAAATATAGGCTATGAAGTGATCCTTACCTCTTCTGAAACCGAAGCGGGACTTGAGGAACTTTACCCTCACCTAGAAGGGAAAATATCTGTTTTCGCTGGACAATCAGGCGTAGGAAAGTCGTCATTGTTAAATGCATTAAAGCCCGATTTAGATTTAAAAACGGATAATATTTCTTCCCATTTAGGACGTGGAAAGCATACGACACGACATGTAGAGTTAATCAAAGTTGGAAATGGGTTAGTAGCAGATACTCCAGGTTTTAGTTCGCTAGAGTTTCTTGAAATTGAGCAGGAGGAATTAAACTTTTGTTTTCCTGAATTTCAAAGGGCTAGTGAAAATTGTAAATTTAGGGGATGTTTACATTTAGCCGAACCTAAATGTGCTGTTAAAATGGGAGTTGAAGAAGGTTCTATTCCTGAATATCGATATTCGGATTACAAGGATTTTATCCAAGAAATAAGAGAGAGAAAGCCGAGGTATTAAGGTATGGTTAAAATTGCACCATCCATTCTATCAGCAAATTTTTCCAAGCTTGGAGAAGAAATAAATGATGTTGAAAAAGCTGGAGCAGATTATATTCATGTGGATGTAATGGATGGACATTTTGTTCCTAATATTACAATTGGACCTCTTATCGTAGAGGCAATTAGACCTGTTACAAAGTTACCGTTGGACGTCCATTTAATGATAGAAAATCCTGATCAATATATTGAAGCATTTGCCAAGGCTGGTGCTGATTACTTAACGGTTCATGTAGAAGCTTGTCGTCATTTACATCGCACCATCCATTTTATTAAATCATTTGGAGTGAAAGCTGGAGTTGTATTAAATCCAGCTACTCCTGTAGAATCCATCCAACATGTCATTCATGACGTAGATATGGTTTTATTAATGTCTGTTAATCCTGGATTTGGCGGCCAGGCCTTCATTCCTGAAGTATTAACAAAAATTAAAACCTTGAAAAATATGATTGATGAAAAAGGGTTAAATGTGGAAATAGAAATTGATGGCGGTGTAAATGAAAAAACAGCTAAGCTATGTATTGAAGCTGGAGCGACTGTTTTAGTTGCTGGATCCGCGATTTACAATCAACACGATCGAGCAAAGGCTATCGCTGCTCTAAAACCTTAAAGTTGTTTTTTGGCTAACCTAGAGGTTAGCCTTTTTTTCTAGGGAGGTGTTTGTTGTCATGATAATAAATATTCTTGCGGGTGGACCAGTTGACCATTTGCCAGATTTATATGAATATGATGTTGAGAATTGTATTTGGGTTGGAGTAGATAAGGGAGTTTACACTCTTCTTACTAGGGGGATAAAACCAACTTATGCGTTTGGGGATTTTGACTCCATATCTCATGGAGAATTAGAGAAAGTGGAAAAAGAAGTAAAGCACCTTTATAAATTCATTCCTGAGAAGGATGAAACGGATATGGAGCTTGCCCTAAATGCTGCCTTAGCTGAAAATCCAGATGAAATAAGAATTTTTGGAGCAACCGGTGGTAGGTTAGATCACTTTATTGCTAATGTACAATTATTATCTAAGGGTATAGAAAAGGAATACCCTATTTCTATTATTGATAAAAAAAATATTATGTATTTAAAACCACCAGGTACATATACTCTACCAAAACTACTTAACAAAAATTATATATCATTCCTACCGTTTAACCAGACAATTGAAAAATTATCACTTGAAGGATTTAAATATTCTTTAAATGATAGGAATATTTCTATCGGTTCCACACTATGTATTAGTAATGAACTTATTGCTGATTATGGTACTTATTCTTTTTTAAGCGGCATATTAATAGTAATAAGAAGTCAGGATTAATAGCAGTTTTACAAGTACTTATTTGCTTTTTTTGAATAAGATGATAAGGGTGTTAATCAAATTGGCTTGTGTGATGATGGTGAGGAGGGACAATATGAAGTTTTATACGATTAAACTACCGAAATTTTTGGGTGGACTTGTCCGAGCAATGATTGGTGCGTTTAAAAAGGAATAAAACTTAAGAAACCTGGGTTTAGATTAGACAGACAACCCTAAGGAATAAAAGCACCCTAAAAAGGGTGCTTTTATTTTTAATGAATTAAGGTAAAAATAAAAAGGACACCCAAAGAGGATGTCCTAAAAACAAATGTAAAATTATACGCGCTCAACTTTACCTGAACGTAGCGCTCTTGTAGAAACCCAAACACGCTTAGGTTTTCCATCAACAAGAATACGTACTTTTTGAAGGTTAGCACCCCATGTACGCTTAGTTGCGTTCATAGCGTGGGAACGAGCGTTACCAGAACGAGTCTTTTTACCAGTTACAACACATTTACGTGGCATATTATTTCCCTCCTTACGATCAAAAGCTGAAATTTCTTTCATGCTTAACTTTAAAATTTTGCAATCTGTTATTATTAGAAAAACAAATCAAAGATGTTTTTCTTACTAAAACATACTTTAATAATTTATCATACAACTTCTTTGAATGCAATAGTTGTACAAGAAAGCTTTCAAGAAAAATCCCTTGACATTCAATTTAATTTACGGCTCTATATATACTAGGGCAAGTATGACTTTTAAAAATCCTAATCATATAGTAAAATGTGTGTAGTCAAGGAGCAATTTTCCAAAGGGGGAACGACTCATGTCCATCGAAATGAAAACGAATTATGGCCAGATTGATATTTCTAATGAAGTAATTGCAACCATTGCAGGTGGTGCAGCTGTAGATTGTTATGGAATCATTGGTATGGCCTCAAAAAATCAATTAAGAGATGGTCTTACTGAAATTCTGAGAAGAGAGAATTTCACACGCGGCGTGATAGTTCGTCAAGAAAATGAAGAAGTACATATTGATATGTATATCATTGTTAGTTATGGGACAAAAATTTCTGAAGTCGCTCATAATGTGCAATCCAAGGTGAAATATACGCTTGACAAAACAGTCGGACTTGCCGTTGACTCTGTTAACATTTTTGTTCAGGGAGTTCGCGTAACAAACCCGTAAGTTCTAAGGAACTAATTAGCTCTGGCAGAGCATTGTTGTTCGTGATTTTATAAACTAGAACGGTACCGACGTAACTATTGTGATGACCGTTTAGTTTATGAAACACGAACCTTATGTTCGTAGTAAACGAACCTAATAAGGGAGGAAAGATTTGTGTCAATTACAGCATTAGATGGAAAACGTTTTGCTGAAATGGTGATTCAAGGTGCTAATCACCTTTCTGCCAACGCAAAAATGGTAGATGCTCTTAACGTTTTTCCGGTGCCTGATGGCGATACTGGTACCAACATGAACTTATCAATGACATCAGGGGCAAAGGAAGTTAAAAATAACATCCAAGATCATATTGGTAAAGTTGGTATTGCTTTATCTAAAGGTTTATTAATGGGAGCTCGTGGAAACTCTGGAGTGATTTTATCCCAATTATTTCGTGGCTTCTCCAAAGCAATCGAACAGAAGGCTGAAATTAATGGGAAGGAATTTGCTGGGGCTCTTGAATTAGGAGTTGAAACAGCTTATAAAGCTGTTATGAAACCTGTTGAAGGTACTATTTTAACGGTTGCAAAAGATTCTGCCAAAAAAGGTGTTCAAGCTGCTAAAAAGGAAACAGATCTCATTAAAATTATGGAGGAAGTATTAAAGGAAGCTAAGGCATCCTTAAATCGTACTCCAGATTTATTACCAGTATTAAAAGAAGTTGGAGTAGTGGACAGTGGTGGACAAGGGTTAGTTTTAGTTTATGAAGGGTTTCTGTCTGTTTTAAAAGGAGAAAGCTTACCGGAAGTTGCTTCTTTTGTTTCAAGTATTGACGATCTTGTAAGTGCAGAACATCATAAGGCAGTTCAAGGTCACATTAATACAGCAGATATCGAATTTGGCTATTGTACTGAATTTATGGTTAAATTTGAGGATGAAAAGTTGTCTAATCAACCGTTTTCTGAAGAAAACTTCCGTCAAGACTTAAGTCAATTTGGTGATTCATTATTAGTTATTTCTGATCAGGATGTTGTGAAGGTTCATATTCATTCTGAACAACCAGGTACATGTTTAGGTTATGGTCAAAAATATGGAAGTTTAATCAATATTAAGATTGAAAATATGCGCCAACAGCATACGAATATTGTCGGAGACACTTCTCATACTCCAGTAATGGAAAAGCCGGCTGCTAAAGTTGAAAAACAAGAGTACGGCATTGTTACAGTTTCAATGGGTAAAGGAATTGCCGACTTATTCCGTAGCATTGGAGCTCATGCTGTTATTGAAGGTGGCCAAACAATGAATCCTAGTACAGAGGACATTGTAAAAGCCATTAAAGAAGTAAATGCGAAGAAAGTCATCATTCTGCCTAATAACAAAAATATTATTATGGCTGCACAACAGGCAGCGGATGTTACAGATGAGGATGTAGTTGTAATCCCATCCAAAACAGTTCCACAAGGTATGACAGCTTTATTGGCATTTAATCCAACTGCTGATCTTCCAGCAAACGAGGAAGCAATGAGCGAGGCATTAAAGCACGTAAAGACCGGTCAAATTACTTTTGCAGTGAGAGATACAAGCATTGAAGGCCTAACGATTGAAAAAGATGACTTTATGGGAATTAACGATGGAAAAATCACTGTAAAGAATAAAAATAAATTACAAGCTGCTAAAGATCTTCTCATTAATATGATGGACGAGGATTCTGAAATATTAACCATCTTACAAGGTGAAGATACTAGTGATGAAGAAGTTGAAGAAATCGTTGCTTTTATCGAGGAACAGTATAAAGATGTTGAAGTAGAAGTTCATAATGGTATGCAGCCTTTATATTCTTTTATCTTTGCAATTGAATAGAGAATGGTTAAAATAGAAGGGGATTCCCTTCTATTTTTTATGTAAATTTAGGGAATTCATTTAAAAAGGGAGTCAAACAGTATATATTTTTAATATAATTACTATAGATATATATTATTTTGAGAGCGTGACATAGGGGGGAGAAACCTTTGAAGTATAAAAGTGTATTTGATATTATAGGTCCAATTATGATTGGACCATCCAGTTCTCATACTGCAGGGGCTGCTCGAATTGGAAGAGTAGCCAGAAATCTATTTGGGCGTGAACCAAAGTGGGCAACCATCTCCTTATATGGTTCTTTTGCCGAAACGTATAAGGGACATGGAACAGACGTAGCTTTAATTGGTGGAATACTAGATTATGATACTGATGACCAACGAATTATTCAAGCTTTAGAAATAGCCAATGATAAAGGGATGAAGGTTAGCTTTATTGAGGAAGATGCCATTCCAGAACATCCAAACACAGCAAGAGTGTTTATTGGAGATGAAAATGGTGAACTTGAGCTAGTGGGAATATCCATTGGTGGCGGGAAAATAGAAATTACCGAGTTAAATGGTTTTAAATTAAAACTTTCCGGTCATCACCCTGCTATTCTTGTGGTTCATAATGATCGTTTTGGTGCTATTGCTAATGTAGCATCCATCTTGGCAAATTATGAAATTAATATTGGGCATATGGAAGTATCGCGTAAAGAAGTCGGAAAGCTCGCACTTATGACTATTGAAGTAGATCATAATATCGAAGATGAAGTTCTTCATGAAATTGAAAAATTACCAAATATCTTAAAGGTTACGAAAATAGTTGATTAAGCATAAAAAGTTGAAAGCGTAATCATATCGACGCTTTTCTATAGGGAGGAAATTCTGTGTTTCGTAATGTGGCAGAATTAGTGGAATTGGCAGTAAGTCAAAATAAACAAATCTCAGAAATCATGATCGAACAAGAGATGTCTATTCGGAAGTGGACTCGTGAAGAAGTAATGGGCATGATGGAACGAAATCTAGTCGTGATGGAAGAAGCGGTTGAAAAAGGAATAAAGGGTGTAAAATCGCATTCAGGTCTAACTGGCGGTGATGCGGTTCTTTTACAGAAATATATAGAAAAAGGAAATTTTTTGTCAGGACAAACTGTATTAGAAGCAGTTAGTAAAGCTGTTGCGACTAATGAAGTGAATGCAGCAATGGGAACCATTTGTGCAACACCCACTGCGGGTTCTGCCGGGGTAGTTCCTGGTACTCTTTTCGCGGTTAAAGAAAAATTAAAACCTACCCGTGAAGAAATGGTTAAATTTTTATTTACCTCAGGTGCCTTTGGATTTGTGGTTGCTAATAACGCATCCATTTCTGGAGCTGCAGGAGGCTGTCAAGCAGAGGTAGGTTCTGCTTCAGGAATGGCTGCGGCAGCTATTGTTGAAATGGCAGGTGGAACTCCGCAGCAATGTGCGGAGGCGATGGCCATTACTTTGAAAAATATGTTGGGACTTGTTTGTGACCCTGTAGCTGGATTAGTAGAGGTTCCTTGTGTGAAACGAAATGCGATGGGGGCTGCAAATGCAATGGTTGCTGCAGATATGGCATTGGCTGGTATTACAAGTAGAATTCCTTGTGATGAAGTAATTGAAGCAATGTTTAAAATTGGTCAATCGATGCCGACAGCTTTAAAAGAAACGGCCCAAGGAGGTTTGGCGGCAACTCCTACAGGTCGTGCGCTTGAAGCAAAAATCTTTGGTATTCCACTCCATAAAAAATGAGTACCCTTCTCACTCAATCTGTAACCGCCATTACGGGTATTGGAGAGGAAACAGCTGAACTTTTAGCAGATTTAGATATTTTTACGATTAAAGATTTATTAGAATATTTTCCGTATCGGTATGAGGACTATCGTCTTCGTGATTTAGCAGACGTAAAACATGATGAAAAAGTGACCATTGAAGGGAAGGTTCATAGTGAACCTTCTCTTGTCTACTTTGGACGTAAGCGGTCGAGATTAACCGTTCGTGTTCTAGTGGACCGATATTTAATAAATGTGGTGTTTTTTAATCAGCCTTATTTGAAAAATAAAATGGCTATTAATGAACCGATAACGGTAACAGGTAAGTGGGACCAGCATAGGCAGACGATTACAGCTAATGAGGCAAAAATAAATAATCAACAGCCTAATAAAACGGATTTTGTGCCTGTCTATCATATAAGGGGAAAGATAACCACAAAAGGAATTAGAAGATTTATTCAACTAGCAATCTCTCAATTTGGCCACGATATGGAGGAGAATCTTCCTCAAGAATTTTTACGGAAATATAAATTAATGAATCGTCGAGATGCTCTAAGAGCACTCCATTTTCCTCTTTCAAGTGAGGATGTCAAACAAGCTAGACGAAGATTCGTTTATGAAGAATTTTTATTATTTCAAATTAAAATGCAAGCTCTTCGTAAGTTTGAACGAGAAAACTCTCTAGGTATTTCACTAGCATATAAGCTTGATCAACTTAAAAATTTTATTGAGAAGCTTCCCTTTCCATTAACAAATGCTCAAAAAAGGGTTGTGAATGAAATATTGGGGGATTTAAAATCACCTTTCCGAATGAATCGCTTACTTCAAGGAGATGTAGGTTCAGGGAAAACAGTTGTAGCTGCAATTTGCTTATTTGCTTCTGTTTCAGCAGGATTTCAAGGTGCCTTAATGGTCCCAACTGAAATATTAGCAGAACAACATGCTGAATCATTACAACAACTCTTACACCCATGGGGGATTCAATGTGAGTTATTAACGAGTTCTATTAAGGGAAAGGAAAGAAAAAGAATATTAGAACAGTTACAGCAAGGTGAAATAAACATCTTGATTGGAACACATGCCCTGATTCAAGACGAAGTGGTGTTTAAAAATTTAGGATTAGTTATTACGGATGAGCAACATCGATTCGGTGTGGAACAGCGTAGAGTTTTACGGGAAAAAGGTGAAAATCCCGATGTTCTTTTCATGACTGCTACACCAATTCCAAGGACTTTGGCCATCACAGTTTTCGGAGAAATGGATGTTTCCATCATAGATGAAATGCCTGCCGGGCGAAAAGCAATTGAAACGTTTTGGGCTAAACAAAATATGATTGACCGAGTTCTGGGCTTTATGGAAAAAGAACTTTCCCAAGGAAGACAAGCCTATGTCATTTGTCCTTTAATTGAGGAATCAGAAAAACTGGATGTGCAAAATGCGATTGACATTCATAGTATGCTAACCCAATATTTTCAAAATCGCTTTCAAGTAGGTTTAATGCACGGGAGATTATCTTCAAATGAAAAAGAAGAAGTGATGCGGGCTTTTAGTGGAAATGCACTTCAAGTGTTAGTTTCAACAACAGTTGTTGAAGTAGGAGTAAATGTCCCTAACGCTACGTTCATGCTCATCTATGACGCTGAAAGATTTGGGCTTTCACAGCTCCATCAGCTTAGAGGAAGAGTTGGTAGAGGACAAGAGCAATCCTATTGTATTCTGCTTGCTGACCCCAAAACAGATGTTGGAAAAGAAAGAATGAAAATCATGACGGAAACAAACGATGGCTTTGTTTTAAGTGAAAAGGACCTTGAATTAAGGGGGCCGGGGGACTTTTTTGGGAAAAAACAAAGTGGTCTTCCAGAATTTAAAGTCGCTGATATGGTTCATGATTATCGAGCTCTCGAAACAGCGCGAGATGATGCGTCAAAGCTAATCCAATCTGAAACATTTTGGCATTCTCCTGACTACCTACCACTAAGAGAGTTTCTGCAACAATCTGGTGTGATGGCCGGGGAAAAATTAGATTAATACTATAAAAGCAGATGCAAAGTTCTGATGAATTTCTTGCAATCTGCTTTTTTAACTTTTATACTACTATTAGTACCTAGTCATAATATCTCGGATGGTGTGAATAGAATGAGACGTAATAAAAAAGAACGTCAACAATTGCTGGTTGATACTATAAAAGAAAATCCGTTTATCACAGACGAAGATCTAGCTGAAAAATTTTCCGTCAGTGTACAAACCATTCGTTTAGACCGTTTAGAACTTTCGATACCTGAATTAAGAGAGCGAATTAAATCTGTTGCTGAAAAAAGCTTTGAAGACGAAGTTCGATCTTTACCGATAGAAGAAGTTATTGGGGAAATTATAGATATACAACTTGATCAAAGTGCTATTTCTATCTTTGATGTCAAACAAGAGCATGTTTTTAAAAGAAATAAGATTGCTCGGGGACATCATTTATTTGCACAAGCTAATTCATTAGCTGTTGCAGTTATTAATGACGAACTTGCCTTAACAGCAAAGTCCAATATTCAATTTAAGCGGGCAGTAAAAGAAAGTGAACGTGTTATTGCGAAAGCTAGAGTTGTCAAAATAGATAAACAGAATGGTAGAACCAAAGTCGAAGTGAATAGTTATGTTAACAATGAATTAGTTTTCACTGGGGATTTTGATATGTACCGTTCTAAAAATAGCTAACAAAGGATGAGACAGATGAAAATCGCTATAGATGCTATGGGCGGAGATCATGCACCTAAAGAAATCGTATTAGGAGCAATAAAGGCCATTCAGCATTACTCTGATTTAGATATAACCCTAGTAGGGGATGAAACAAAAATAAATACATATTTAACCAACAAAGAAAGAATTGAAGTTTTACATACCGATGAAGTAATCCTTGGAACAGATGAACCAGTAAGGGCTGTACGTAGAAAAAAGAATGCTTCTATGGTTCTTGCTGCTCAACTTGTAGCGGATCAAAAAGCGGATGCATGTATCTCTGCAGGAAATACGGGTGCATTAATGGCTGCAGGATTATTTGTTGTCGGACGTATAGAAGGAATTGAACGTCCTGCTCTTACACCAACATTACCTACTGTTGGCGGGGAAGGTTTTCTGTTACTTGATGTTGGAGCAAATGTGGATGCTAAACCTGAACACCTTTTACAATATGCCATTATGGGATCCATTTACAGTCAAAAGGTAAGAGGCATAAAAAATCCACGTGTGGGTTTATTAAATATTGGAACCGAAGAGAAAAAAGGAAATGAATTAACGAAACAGACATTCGAACTTTTAAAATCCGCTCAGGTAAATTTCATCGGAAATGTTGAAGCACGTGATTTGCTTGATGGAGTAGCGGATGTAGTTGTGACAGATGGTTTTACGGGGAATATGGTGTTAAAGACTATTGAAGGGACAGCGATGTCTGTTTTTAAAATGTTAAAAGGTGCTTTAACAAGTAGTTTAAAAAGCAAGTTAGCAGCTGCAGTATTAAAACCTGATTTAAAAGTATTAAAAAATAAAATGGATTATTCAGAGTATGGTGGAGCAGGCCTATTTGGACTAAAAGCGCCGGTTATAAAAGCACATGGTTCATCTGATGCCCAAGCCATTTTTAGTGCGATTAGACAGGCGAAAGAAATGGTCGATCAAGATGTGACACCATTAATTCGTAAAGCGATTGAATAGGATATTTTAAATTAAATCATTTCTTTAAGGGGTGTTTATATGGGGAAAATAGCTTTTATTTTTCCAGGTCAAGGATCTCAAACAGTAGGTATGGGGAAAAGTTTAGCGGAACAAAATGAAAAGGTTGACTCTTATTTTAAAAAAGCTGATGAAACCCTTCAAACTTCCTTATCCAATTTGATATTTAATGGGCCACAGGAAGAACTAACGTTAACAACCAATGCCCAACCTGCCTTATTAACGACAAGTATTGCGATTTTAGAATATTTCCGTGAATATAACGTACAAGCTGACTATGTAGCTGGACATAGCTTAGGTGAATATTCTGCATTAGTTGCTTCAGGGGCATTTTCTTTCGAGGAAGGTGTCTATGCTGTTCGAAAAAGAGGAGAACTAATGGAAGCTGCTGTGCCGAATGGTGAAGGAACTATGGCAGCCATTCTTGGTTTAGATCGTGAACCATTAGCCGAATTGACACAAACTGTATCAGATGCAGGGCATCCAGTTCAACTGGCTAATTTAAACTGTCCGGGTCAAATCGTTATTTCTGGATCAAGAAAAGGGGTAGAACTTGCATCTGAAAAGGCTAAAGAAGCTGGTGCCAAACGTGCAATCCCACTTGATGTTAGCGGTCCATTTCATTCCTCATTGATGCAGCCTGCTGCGGAAAAGTTTAATGAAATTCTTGATGGAATGAATATCGTGGATGCTAACATCCCAGTTATAGCTAATGTAACAGCGGAACCCGTTACCACTGCAAAAGAAATAAAAGAAAAATTAGTTGAACAACTATATTCCCCTGTATTATGGGAAGATTCAGTTCGAAAAATGATCGAGCTAGGTGTAGATACTTTTATTGAAATTGGCCCAGGGAAGGTTTTATCTGGGTTAGTTAAAAAGGTAAACAAATCTGTAAAAACGTTTGCTGTTTCGGATTTAGAAAGCTGTCAAGCAACAGTCGAAGCATTAAAGGAGGTAACGCAATGAACTTAGAAGGAAAAGTGGTTCTAGTTACAGGAGCATCTCGTGGTATTGGAAGGGAGATAGCCTTAGAATTTGCGAGACAGGGAGCTAATGTTGCCGTAAATTATTCTGGCAGTGAGGCAAAAGCTAATGAAGTTGTTGATATGATAAAAGAACTAGGTAGAGATGCTTTTGCAGTAAAATGTGATGTATCTATTTCTGATTCTGTAACAGAAATGGTAAAAGGAACCATTGAACGTTTTGGGAAATTAGATGTTCTTGTAAATAATGCAGGGATCACGAGAGATAATCTCTTAATGCGAATGAAAGAGGACGAATGGGATGATGTTATCAATATCAACCTAAAAGGTGTCTTCCTTTGTACAAAGGCTGTTACACGACAAATGATGAAACAACGTTACGGACGTATTATTAATGTTGCTTCTATTGTTGGGGTAAGTGGAAATCCTGGTCAGGCTAACTATGTAGCGGCCAAAGCCGGTGTCATTGGGTTAACGAAAACAAGTGCTAAAGAATTAGCTGCTCGCAATATTACAGTTAATGCGATTGCCCCTGGGTTTATCACAACAGATATGACGGATAAATTAACGGAGGAAGTAAAAAATGAAATGCTAAAAGCCATTCCATTAGCTCGATTTGGTGAGCCAAAGGATATTGCAAAAGTGGCTGCTTTTCTAGCGTCTGATGACAGCTCCTACATGACTGGTCAAACATTACACATAGATGGTGGAATGGTTATGTAAATACGAATAAAGAATGACTTTATTCTTTTTCCAAAATCCACTATAATGGCTTGAGGGGAGGTGAACGAGCATGGCAGAAGTATTAGAACGTGTTACAAAGGTGATTATTGACCGTTTAGGTGTTGAAGAATCTCAAGTGAAACTTGAAGCTTCTTTTAAAGAAGACCTTGGTGCAGATTCCCTTGATGTAGTTGAACTTGTAATGGAATTAGAAGATGAGTTTGATATGGAAATTTCTGACGATGATGCTGAAAAAATCGCAACAGTCGGTGACGCTGTGAATTACATACAAAGCAAATTGTAATCGTTAGGCTTAAAAGCTCCGTTTTTATTAACGGAGCTTTATTTCTATTTTTTAGCGGAATTTTTCTTCTAGCAAAAAATTATGAAAGTCGCTTCTGCACCTATTTCACGAAACATTAAAAATTGGTATTCTATATAAGTATGTCTTAGTTTCTTTGCGTTTTGCGAAGGGATTTCTTAAAATGGGTTTTAGAAGAAGACGTATACATTATTGTATTATGAAAATTGTCGAGCTCCAGCGCCTAGCCCCTCGATGGAAGAAGAAAAACCACTTCTTCCTTGGTCAAATAACCTCAAGCATATGAAGTCAAAATACAGACTTCATATGCTTGAGAACATTTGCTTGTCGGGGCTAAACAAGGCGCTTGCGCTTTTCTTATGGAATTAGAAAGTAAGGTGGAAAGTTATGCGCAAAAACAATAAAGAAAGTCAATCTAATCGCGCAAAGGATCAACTATTTAAACAATTTCAAGCAAAAATAGGAGTTCAATTTGCTGATGAAAAATTACTAAAACAAGCTTTTACACATTCATCCTATGTGAATGAGCATCGCAAAAAGCCTTTTGAGGATAACGAACGGCTTGAATTTTTAGGGGATGCAGTTCTTGAGTTAACCGTTTCACAATTTTTATTTAAAAAATATCCTTTAATGAGCGAGGGAGAGCTTACCAAGTTAAGAGCAGCTATAGTTTGCGAACCTTCACTCGTTTCTTTTGCAAATGAGCTTTCATTTGGTCAATTAATTCTATTAGGTAAGGGAGAAGAAATGACAGGTGGAAGGGAACGTCCCGCACTATTAGCTGACGTTTTTGAAGCATTCATCGGAGCTCTATATTTAGATAAAGGAATAGAAACGGTTATCGGATTTTTAGAAATGAACGTATATCCAAAAATTAATGCTGGTGCTTTTTCTCATGTGATGGATTTTAAAAGTCAACTACAAGAACTAATTCAAAGAGATGGAAATGGAACACTTGAATATCGCATTCTACAAGAAATCGGTCCTGCTCATAATCGTGAGTTCGTTTCAGTTGTTACGCTTAATGGTGTAGAACTAGGGGAAGGTACAGGAAGGTCAAAAAAGGAAGCTGAGCAGCATGCAGCGCAAATGGCTTTACAAAAACTAAAAACACAAGAAAATAGATAGAAAAAATTTTTTAGGGAAGGAGGAAAAATATGTTTTTAAAACGATTGGAGGTCGTTGGCTTTAAGTCATTTGCGGAACGCAGTATTGTTGAATTTGTCCCGGGTGTAACTGCTGTTGTCGGACCTAATGGAAGTGGTAAAAGTAATATAACAGATGCAATTCGTTGGGTGCTGGGAGAACAATCAGCTAAGTCCCTTCGTGGTGGGAAAATGGAAGATATTATTTTCGCTGGAAGTGATTCAAGAAGAGCTTTGAATTTTGCGGAAGTTACGTTAACCCTTGATAATGAAGACCATTTTCTACCGATCGATTATAGTGAAGTTAGTGTGACTAGACGGGTTTACCGCTCTGGTGATAGTGAATACTTAATTAACAAACAGCCGAGCCGTCTAAAAGATATTATTGATCTATTTATGGATTCAGGGCTTGGTCGGGAAGCTTTTTCGATTATTAGCCAAGGTAGAGTTGAGGAAATCTTAAATAGTAAGGCAGAAGAACGCCGGACGATTTTTGAAGAAGCTGCAGGGGTCTTGAAATATAAAACGAGGAAGAAGAAGGCTGAAGGTAAACTAACCGAAACGCAAGAAAACTTGAACCGTGTCACAGATATTTTACATGAATTAGAAGGACAAGTTGAACCATTAAAAATTCAGGCTTCAATGGCTAAAGAATTTATAGAGAAAAAAGAAGAACTGGAGAAATTTGAAGTTGCCTTAACTGTTTACGAAATAGAAGACCTTCATCGGAAATGGGAGACCATTTCAAAGCAACTTGAACAACATAAAGATGATGATATTAAGTTATCTTCAGAGGTTCAGTTAAAAGAAGCTAAGATTGAAGAAATGCGCGATCACATCACAGCTTTAGATGAATCCATTACAGATCTTCAAAATGTATTACTTCATACTAGTGAAGAACTTGAAAAGCTTGAAGGCAGAAAAGAAGTGTTAAAGGAACGTAAAAAGAACGCTTCACAGAATCGAGGTCAGCTGGAAAAAAATATTATTGAGCTAGCTGAGAAAGTTACCTTGTTATCCCAGCAAAAAAGTGAGCAAGAACTCATTGTTCAGACCCTTGAAAAAGAAGCTAAGGACTTGCAGGAACAACTAAATCATAAACGCGAGCAATTCCAACTGTTTAGCGAAAATATTGACGAAAAAATTGAATCATTAAAAAGTGAATATATTGATAAATTAAATGAACAAGCTAACGCTAAAAATGAAATCAAGTACATTGACCAGCAGCTTGAACAACAAAGCAATCGGACTTTGAAACTTGAAACGGAGAATGGAAAATATATTGCAGATCGAAACGTCATATTGGAAAAAAAAGAAGTTATTCAGTTAGAAATTAGTTCCGCTCAAAAGGAAATTGAAGGACAAGTCTATGCCTACAGAGAGAGCCAAAAAAAGCTTGAGTCATTAAAAAATGGATATCAAACCCAAGAAAAAACTTTATATCAGGCCTATCAATTCCTCCAACAAGCTAAATCTCGTAAGGAAATGCTTGAAGAGATGGAAGAGGATTTTTCTGGCTTTTTCCAAGGTGTTAAAGAAGTATTAAAGGCAAGAGGAACAAAGTTATCTGGGATTGAAGGGGCTATTGCTGAACTAATTCAGGTTCCAAAAGAATACGAGTTAGCTATTGAAACAGCTCTTGGCGGAGCTATGCAGCACATTGTGGTTGAAAATGAAGATAGCGGCAGAACAGCGATTCAATTCTTAAAACAGAATTCATATGGAAGAGCTACCTTTCTACCAAGGAACATTATCAAAGGAAAAAGTCTTTCAATGACTCAATTACAAATGATTAAAGGCCATCCCTCTTTTGTTGGAATGTCTTCAGATTTAATCAAGTATGATTCTAAATATGAAGATGTTATTTTGAATTTGTTAGGAAATGTAGTGATTACCAAGGATTTAAAAGGGGCAAACGAGATAGCAAAGCTTTTACAATATCGTTCTAGAATGGTTACCTTGGATGGGGATATTGTCAACCCTGGCGGATCCATGACCGGTGGAGCTATTAAACAAAAAAATTCATCATTATTATCACGTAAAGGTGAATTGGAAGATTTAAAGAATAAGCTCGCGGATATGGAAGATAAAACCTCCAAACTAGAACAATTGGTTAAAAAGTTAAAACAGGATATTGAAATTCAAGAAGAACGAATGGAAGTCTTAAGGAAAAACGGGGAGCAGTTACGTTTAAAAGAGCAATCCTTAAAGGGAAATCTCCGTGAAATTGAGGTTGAAGAAAAAAATAATAACGAACGATTATCTCTGTATGATATAGAGATGAAGCAATTTAAGCTTGATAAGCAAAAGCTTCTGGATAGAAAAGAGATATTAGATTCTCAACTAAATGAACTTGAAAAAGCTATCATTCTTTTAGATGAGCAAATTCAAAAATTAACGAATCAGCGGACCTCAGAAAAAAGTTCAAAAGATTCCTTAAGCGAAGAAATAAGTGATCTAAAAGTTGAGTATGCAGCAAAAAATGAACAACTTAGTCATGCAAAAGAAAGAATGCAATTTATTGTTATTCAATTAACAGAAAATGTTGATAAGCATAAATCATTTGAAGAGGACCTTTCCATCTTAAGTTCAGAGATGAATAATAGTCACTCAGGTGAGGAACAGCTAGAAACGGCGGCAAAGAAGAAGTTACAGGATAAGAATGAAACATTAAAGCTTATCACTTCAAGAAGAGAAGAGCGTCTTCGCTTAAATGACCAACTTGAGGACTCTGAGCTAGAAATAAAGGAATTTAAGCGAAGATATAAAGGTCTTGTGGAAGCTTTAAGGGATGAGGAAGTAAAGCTGAACCGCTTAGATGTGGAATTAGAAAATAAACTTGCCCATTTGCGTGAGGAATATTTACTATCTTTCGAGGGGGCAAAGGAAACGTATCCACTTGATATACCTATCGATGAAGCTCGTAAAAAAGTTAAATTAATTAAATTGGCGATAGATGAACTTGGAACTGTTAATTTAGGTGCGATAGAAGAATATGAACGTGTTTCAGAACGCTATGAGTTTTTATTAGAGCAGAAGACTGACCTTCAAGCAGCTAAGGATACTTTATTCCAAGTAATTGATGAAATGGATGATGAGATGAAAAAACGTTTCTCTCAAACATTTGAGGGAATAAAGAGTCATTTCGAACCTGTATTCCAAGCGTTATTTGGCGGAGGTCGATCAGAATTAAAGTTAACGAATCCAGAAGATTTATTAAACACTGGTGTTGAAATCGTTGCGCAGCCTCCTGGGAAAAAACTTCAAAATTTAGGGTTATTGTCTGGTGGAGAAAGAGCATTAACGGCTATTGCTTTACTTTTTGCTATCTTAAAGGTACGTCCTGTTCCGTTTTGTGTATTGGATGAAGTAGAGGCTGCTCTTGATGATGCCAATGTATTTCGTTTCAGCCAGTATTTAAAACGCTATAGCGTGGAGAATCAATTCATTGTGATTACCCACCGTAAGGGAACAATGGAAGGGGCAGACGTTCTATATGGTGTCACCATGCAAGAATCAGGTGTTTCCAAACTCGTCTCTGTAAGACTAGAAGACTCAAAGGAACTAGTTCCAGGAATATAAGCACCACCGATTTAACGCGGTAAACCGCCGGGGGTCAGACCCCCGGTGCGTTAATGTGAAAAAGTGAATGTTAAAGGAAGTGATAGAATGAGTTTTTTTAAGAAGTTAAAAGAAAAAATTACAAAGCAAACAGACTCTGTAACAGAAAAGTTTATAGAAGGATTAACTAAAACGCGAGAAGGCTTTTCTAACAAGGTTAATGATTTAGTAGCTCGTTATCGAAAAGTTGATGAAGAATTCTTTGAGGAATTAGAAGAAATTCTTATTCAGGCTGATGTTGGTTTTGACACCGTAATGCAGTTGATTGATGAATTAAAAATGGAAGTAAAGAGAAGAAACATCCAAGATTCATCTGATATTCAAAGTGTCATTTCAGAGAAACTCGTAGAAATTTATAAAGAAGCTGACGAAACATCTCCTGAAATAAATATTCAAGAAAATGGTCTTACTGTTGTCCTATTTGTTGGAGTTAATGGAGTTGGGAAAACGACCACGATTGGGAAGCTTGCACACAAATATAAAAGTGAAGGAAAAACAGTCTTGTTAGCAGCTGGAGACACTTTTAGGGCTGGTGCGATTGAACAGTTAGAGGTTTGGGGCGAACGTGTAGGCGTGGAGGTAATTAAACAAGAGGCAGGATCAGATCCTGCAGCTGTTATGTATGATGCCATCCAGTCGGCAAAGGCAAAAAAAGCGGATATCTTACTTTGTGACACAGCAGGTCGTTTACAAAACAAAGTAAATCTAATGAAAGAATTAGAAAAAGTAAAACGAGTCATTGAACGAGAAGTACCAGGTGCACCTCATGAAGTGTTACTGGTTCTTGATGCTACGACTGGTCAAAATGCTTTAATTCAAGCTAAAACATTTAAAGAAGCAACCAATGTATCTGGTATTGTTCTTTCTAAGCTAGATGGAACAGCCAAGGGTGGTATTGTTCTAGCTATTCGTAATGAATTAAAAATACCAGTGAAATTTGTAGGTCTTGGTGAGAAAATGGATGATTTACAAGAATTTGATGCAGAGAAGTATGTATATGGGCTCTTTGCTGAATTAATTGATAATGAAGCAGCAGAATAAAACTCTGTAAGTGTGTAAAGTTATCATCTTGACACTGCCTATAAATCTGTGTAAACTATCTTTTGTAAAGGCTTTTCACTTAACAAGGGGGAAGTAGCATGCTTGAAAAAACAACGCGAATGAATTATTTGTATGATTTTTATCATTCGTTGTTAACACCGAAGCAGCAAAGCTATATGTCTCTCTACTATTTAGATGACTTTTCACTAGGTGAAATTGCGGAGGAGTATAATGTTAGTCGACAAGCAGTATATGACAACATTAAACGTACCGAGACTATGTTAGAAGAGTACGAGGAAAAGCTATTGTTATTTCAGAAATTTAAAGAGAGAAATAAGCTAATTCAGAATTTAAAGGACTTAGCTGAAGAAGAAAATCTCTCTCGATCGGCTATTGCCGAAGCAATTGCTGAACTCGAGAAATTAGATTAGGAGGCGGCATATATGGCATTTGAAGGTTTAGCCGACCGTCTGCAAAATACAATCCAAAAAATCCGTGGAAAAGGCAAAGTAACAGAAGCTGATATTAAAGAAATGATGCGTGAGGTTCGGTTAGCATTGCTGGAAGCTGACGTAAACTTTAAAGTAGTGAAAGACTTTGTTAAAAAGGTAAGTGAGAGAGCGGTTGGACAAGAAGTTCTTAAAAGCTTAACACCAGGACAACAAATTATTAAAGTAGTTCAAGAAGAATTAACCGAATTGATGGGCGGGGAGCACAGTAAAATAGCTGCTTCTCATCGACCACCTACTGTCATTATGATGGTTGGATTACAAGGTGCCGGTAAAACGACTACAACTGGTAAATTAGCCAATTTACTTCGAAAAAAATACAACCGTAGCCCTTTACTTGTTGCAGGTGATATTTATCGTCCGGCAGCTATTAAACAACTTGAAACACTAGGAAAACAATTAGGTATGCCTGTTTTTTCACTAGGGGATCAAGTAAGTCCTGTCGAAATTTCAAAACAAGCAATCGAAAAGGCTAAAGAAGACCATAATGACTATGTCTTAATCGATACAGCAGGACGTCTTCATGTCGATGAACATTTAATGGATGAATTAAAAAACATTAAAGAATTGACAAAGCCTGATGAAATATTCCTTGTTGTGGATGCTATGACAGGACAAGATGCAGTAAATGTTGCGCAAAGCTTTAATGAACAACTTGGACTTACAGGAGTTGTTTTAACAAAGCTTGATGGCGATACTCGTGGGGGAGCTGCTTTATCCATCCGTGCTGTCACTAACACACCGATTAAATTTATCGGTATGGGTGAAAAAATGGATGCCCTTGAGCCGTTCCATCCAGAGCGTATGGCATCCCGTATTCTTGGTATGGGTGACGTATTAACTTTAATTGAAAAAGCTCAGGCTTCAGTGGATGAAGAGAAAGCGAAAGAATTAGAGCAGAAGATGAGAACAGCATCTTTTACTCTCGATGACTTTCTTGACCAATTAGGACAAGTTCGTAAACTCGGACCATTAGATGAAATTCTAAAAATGATGCCGGGGGCTAATAAAATTAAAGGTCTTAACAACATCCAAGTGGATGAAAAACAAATTGCACATGTCGAAGCCATCATCCGTTCGATGACAAAGGCGGAAAAAACTCAGCCTGAAATGATCAACGGTAATCGTAAAAAACGGATTGCAAAAGGTAGTGGACGTTCTGTTACAGAAGTCAACCGTCTATTAAAGCAATTCGAAGATATGAAAAAAATGATGAAGCAAATGACTAGTATGCAACAAAAAGGTAAGAAAAAAGGTGGCTTTAAGTTGCCGTTTAAGCCTTTCTAACTTACTATCAAATAATTTTTTGTGAAAAATTTGGATGTAAAGAAAAAACACTTTACAAACCATTTGGATTTCTGTTATTATTCTATCTTGTGTGAAACTATTCGGAGGTGCTTATTAAAATGGCAGTTAAAATTCGTTTAAAACGTATGGGAGCAAAAAAATCTCCTTTCTATCGTATTGTTGTTGCAGATTCTCGTTCTCCTCGTGACGGACGTTACATTGAAGTGGTTGGAACTTACAATCCTGTAACTCAACCAGCTGCAGTACAAATCAATGAAGAATTAGTGTTAAAATGGTTACAAGATGGTGCAAAACCTTCTGATACAGTGCGTAACCTTTTCTCTAAAGAAGGCATCATGGAAAAATTCCATAATGCAAAAAACTCTAAGTAATTGAAAGAAGTGCCGGACTATGAAACAGTTAATCGAGACGATTGTTAAACCCCTTGTAGATCATCCAGAAGATGTTCATGTGAATGTCGTAGAAGAGGATTATCGCGTAACCTACCAGCTTTCTGTCAACAAGAATGACATGGGAAAAGTAATTGGAAAGCAAGGGCGTGTTGCAAAAGCGATACGAACTGTTGTCTATGCCGCAGGAACTTCACAACAGAAGAAAATCTATTTAGAGATTAATGAGTAATTATCCAAAAGAAGGAGGGGAAACCCTCCTTCTTTTACATATAAACAGCCTAAGGAATACATATCCTTCTTTGCACAAGGCTGTTTCCGTATAGATTGAGGTTTTAGTAAAAATCCTAAATTCCGGATTTTTACAGCTTTCCTTAATGAGTGAGCAGCTCTTTTCTTGATTTTTAGAAGAATTTTAATCAAATTCTAATGTAAAATCACTCTTTATTAGTTATAAAAGCCACAAAGTTTTAGAAAAGAGCCTTGCACAAATAAACTGATTGGAGGTTCATCATGAAAATTCTTCAAACAGTCGTGGTAAAACAAGTGCTAACGGAGAAAAGTAAAAAAGAGCTTCTTAAAAAATTTGAGGAAAACATCTCACAGCTTCAAAAAGAATTTGACCAGCTTCAGTTTGAACAAAAAAGATTTGAAAAACAAAGCAAAACACTCACCAAAAATGTCCGCGATCATTTTAATAGAGAAACTCAAGCACGACACGAAAAAATAAAGTTAATTTCATTTCAAATTGAACAATTAAAACTACTTCCATTAGGGAGTGAAATAAAGGAAAGAGAAGTTCAAGCGATTTCAGAGATTAAAGTTGGAGACAATTGGGAGCAAAATTGGAGTCGGTCTGAGATTGTTATCAAAGATGGTATTGTCCAAGAAATTCGCTAGAGGTGAAGAAAGCATGGAAAAATGGTTTAATGTTGGAAAAATCGTCAATACCCACGGAATACAAGGAGAGATTCGAGTAATCTCTACTACTGACTTTGGAGAAGAACGATTTAAAAAAGGAAATACATTATTTTTATTTATGGATGAAAATAAGGAACCTTTTGAAGTGAAAATTGCTAGTCACCGTACTCATAAGAATTTTGAACTGCTAACTTTTGAAGGGTTTCAGAATATTAATTTGGTTGAGAAGTTTAAGGGAGGAATCCTAAAAATCCCTGAAAGCCAATTAACACCATTAGAAGAAAACGAATTTTATTTCCATGAGATTATTGGCTGTGAGATTTTTACTTTAGATGGGGAATTAGTAGGGGAAATTAGAGAGATTTTAACACCTGGTGCTAATGACGTTTGGGTAATAAAAGGTAAAGGCGGAAAGGAAATCTTAATTCCTTATATTGAACAAGTGGTAAAAGTAATTGACGTAAAAAATAAGAAGATCATCATTGATCCAATAGAAGGTCTTTTATCATGATGAAAATAGATGTTTTAACATTATTTCCAGAAATGTTTGAAGGTGTGTTTGGACATTCGATTTTAAAAAAAGCTGCAGAGAAAGAGGCTGTTCACTATCATGTAACCAATTTCCGATCCTATGCCGATAACAAACATCAAACGGTTGATGATTATCCTTATGGCGGAGGAGCTGGGATGGTATTAAAGCCACAGCCTATTTTTGGTGCTGTACAGAGTTTGCAAAGCAAAAATGAAGGTCAATCTAGCAGAGTGATTCTTCTTTGCCCTCAAGGTGAACGATTTACACAAAAAAAGGCCGAGGAATTAGCAGAAGAAAAGCATCTCATTTTTATATGCGGTCATTATGAAGGTTATGACGAAAGAATCAGAGAAAATCTTGTAACGGATGAAATTTCAATTGGTGATTATGTGTTAACAGGCGGAGAGCTTGGGGCAATGGTTGTAATTGATAGTGTTGTCCGTCTCCTTCCTGAAGTATTGGGTAACCAAGAGTCACATCAACAAGATTCATTTAGTACTGGATTGTTAGAACATCCGCATTACACACGCCCTGCTGATTTTCGCGGTTTAAAAGTACCTGATGTATTAATGTCTGGAAACCATCAGAAAATAAAAGAATGGCGTGTTAAAGAATCACTTCGTCGAACACTTACAAGACGTCCTGATCTTCTTGAACATATCGATCTTACAAGTGAACAACAAAAATGGCTTGAGGAAATTCGAAAAGAAATGAATTAGATATTGAAAAGCCTTACTCGTTATGATAAGATACTATTTGTGACTTAGGCAAATATGCCTGTCTGTATTAAGATGTTCCGCTGCAACGAAAGAGATTTGTAAGAGCATCTGTTGGAAGGAGTTGAAAACGATGCAACAATTAATTAAAGAAATCACTCAAGAACAACTTCGTACTGATCTTCCTGCTTTCCGTCCTGGTGATACTGTACGTGTACACGTAAAAGTTATCGAGGGTACTCGTGAGCGTATTCAGTTATTTGAAGGTGTTGTGATTAAGCGTCGTGGTGGTGGCATCAGCGAAACTTTTACAGTACGTAAAGTTTCTTACGGTGTAGGCGTTGAGCGTACATTCCCTGTACACACACCAAAAATCGCGAAGCTAGAAGTTATCCGTCGTGGTAAAGTTCGCCGTGCGAAGTTATACTATCTACGTAACCTTCGTGGTAAAAAAGCTCGTATTAAAGAAATTCGATAATGAAAAAAGAAAAGGGCTTGGTTATCAAGCCCTTTTTTTATCGATTGTAAAAAATTTGTTCCCATCGTGTTTATTATCCTGAAGTTTTGTAAAATAAGTATATATAACTTTAACTTAGAATGGTGGGGAAATGATGACAAAGAAAAAAAGTGAAATATGGGAATGGACAAAGGCTCTCGTGATTGCAGTTGCGTTAGCAGCGATTATTCGCTATTTCTTTTTCGCTCCGATTGTAGTAGATGGATTATCAATGATGCCGACTCTTCATGACCAAGATCGAATGATTGTTAATAAATTAAATTATAAAATTAGTGAACCAAAACGATTTGATATCATTGTTTTCCATGCACCTGAAAACAAAGACTACATAAAAAGAATTATTGGTCTTCCAGGAGATAAAATTGAATACAAAGATGATACACTTTTCATAAATGGGAGAGCCTATGAAGAGCCCTATTTAGATGAATATAAAAAGCAAGTTATTGATGGTCCATTAACAGACCCATTTACTTTAGAAGAGAAAATAGGTAGAGAAACTGTTCCAGAAGGACATTTATTCGTTATGGGGGACAATAGACGGTTTAGTAAAGATAGTCGACATATTGGGACCGTACCCATGGAAAAGGTGTTAGGAAATACAAGTATTATTTATTGGCCGCCAGAAGATTTTCGTCTGGTAAAATAGTTGTAGTAGGAGGTGGCTATCTTGACGATTCAATGGTTTCCAGGCCATATGGCCAAAGCTCGTAGAGAAGTCACAGAAAAGCTTAAACTTGTAGATATTATTATTGAATTATTAGATGCACGTATTCCTCTATCATCGCGAAATCCGATGATTGATGAAATCATTCAACACAAACCTCGTTTAGTACTTTTAAATAAAGCAGATATGGCAGATCAATCCGTAACAAATGAATGGGTAGCTTATTTTGCTGAAAAGGGTATTAAAGCTTTACCGATAAATGCACAAGCAGGCGAGGGAATGAAAACCATAGTTTCTGCAGCGAAGGAAATCCTTAAAGAAAAATTTGATCGTTTGAGAGCAAAGGGTGTTGTTAATCCTAGGGCGATTCGAGCAATGATTGTAGGAATTCCGAATGTAGGAAAGTCTACATTAATTAATCGGCTAGCAAATAAAAATATTGCTAAAACCGGAAATACACCTGGTGTTACGAAATCACAGCAATGGATTAAAGTGGGAAAAGAATTAGAGCTTTTAGATACTCCAGGTATTTTATGGCCAAAGTTTGAAGACCAAGACGTTGGATTAAAATTGGCTGTTACTGGAGCAATAAAGGATACGATTTTAAATCTGGAAGATTTAGCTGTCTATGCCTTACGAATGCTGGAAAAGCGGTACCCGGAACGCTTAGAAGAACGATTTAAGCTAAAGGAAATACCTAATGATTTAGTTGAACTTTATGATCATGTAGGTAAATTGCGTGGTTGTCTGGCTGGTGGCGGTCTTGTTGATTATGATAAAGTCTCTGAACTTGTTGTTAGAGAAATTAGATCCGAAAAATTTGGGAGAATTTCGTTAGAAAGCCCAAGAGATTTAATTTTGGAAGAAGAATAGGATAAAGGTCCTCCAGTAGAGGGCCTTTATTTTTTGCGAATACCAGCCGATAAAAATAATAGAAAGTTTTCAAAACCCGTTTGCATCAAAGCATAACCTAGGAGAAAAGAATATGATTATGAAAACTGTGCAAGAAGTCGAGAACCTATTAAGAGAAATTGATGATAGAGACAATCCAATTATAAAAATACTTTCAAAAGACAGACGAAAAGGTGTTAAACAACTACTGGATCGTTGGGAAAAGAAAATTAATCAGGCTGAGTTAGCAAAAGAGAAATTTGAAGAAATGACCCTCTTTGAGAAGAAATATCGTAGCAAGGGTTACCAATTAATAGCTGGTGTTGATGAAGTTGGTAGAGGACCTTTAGCAGGGCCGGTAGTAGCTGCTGCTGTGATATTACCTGCAGATTTTTATTTAAGCGGCATTGATGATTCTAAAAAACTGTCTGATAAAAAACGAGAGGAATACTTTAGAATTATTAATGAACAAGCTATTGCCATTGGCATGGGAATGGTTGAGGCAGAAGTTATTGATGAAATGAATATATACGAGGCAACTAAAAAGGCTATGAATATTGCAATATCCACTCTCACAAAGCAGCCAGAAGTCATTTTAATTGATGCTATGAAGCTTGATACGCCATTCTTAACAGAATCCATCATAAAAGGGGATGCTAAAAGTATCTCCATCGCAGCTGCTTCTATTATTGCAAAGGTTACAAGAGACCGAATGATGAAGGATTATTCTGTGCAATACCCCTATTATCGGTTTGAGCAAAACATGGGATATGGGACCAGAGAACATCTTGAAGCCATAAATAAATATGGAATTACCCCGTTACATCGGAAAAGCTTTGCACCTATTAAAGATTTAAATGCAAACTAAAGAGGGTGAGTACAATCGTTTCTTCTATCATTTCTTCCGTTTTTAAACAGGATAGTAAACAACAACTTCAGCCAACTTCATTAAGACCTGGTCAAATTTTCAATGGAAAAATCCTGAAACTTTTTCCAAATCAAACGGCAGAAGTACAAATAGGAAATCAAAAAATGATTGCTCAGCTAGATATTGCTCTTCAGGCAGGTAGCCGCTATTGGCTCCAGGTTCAGCCAGGAGAGGGTAAAATCTATTTGAAGGTACTAAATAATATTTCAGGTGTTTCGTCCAATCAAGACAGCCTTGAGGCGGTATTAAGAGCATTTGGTCTTACTGGCTCAAAAGAAAATCTCGATATTATTCCCTTTTTTTTAAAGGAACAATTGCCTGTAAGTAAGGAAATTCTTCAACAAACGGCTAATTGGATCAAAAATATGGATCATCCTGAACAAGGGCTAAATACAATTAAATGGATGATGCAGCAAGGTTATCCGATGAAGAAAGAGATTTTTCAATCATTAGTGTCCATGCAATCTCAAACTCCTTTAACAGAACTAATGAGGAAGTTTTATGATCAGGTAAACTTAGAAGGCGATAAGAGTACCGTTTCTAATTCTCTAAAACAAATTCTAACCAGCTTTATTACAAATGAATCTAAGCAGGTTGGAGAAAAAATACTTCGAACTATAATTACTAAATGGGTAAACGAGGAAGATGATGGGGTTCCTTTTTCAATCATAAAAAAGTTGGGTTTTTTCCCTATGCATACGGATGAAAATACTATCTTAAGAGAAACCATGAAAAATAGTAATTTTCCAGATAAAATACCAACAATTAGGCAAAATGTAATAAGTTCTCAGGTTGAACTTAATGAACAAGTTAAACAAATTTTACAGTCTCTAAAATTACAAGATCAAGTCGTTATGATGTTACCTTCAAAATTAATAGAGTTGATGAAGCAATCTATCTCTGTTAATGAAAAGCACTTTTTAGAAACAATCATATCAACAGAAATCCTTCCATCATCCAGAGAAATTGATGACCAATTTCATCCTATTTTTAAAAAAATGATTCATTCAATTGGTTTTCAATATGAAAAAGACATCTTTGATCACTTTAAAGGTTTAGAAAATGATCCTGTAAAACAAGAATCGTTAAAGAGTTTATTAATTCAGTATGTAAAGGATGAATCAAATTTTTCGGAAAAGCAAACTGGTGAACAACTATTACAAAGAATAAACGGAATGCAATTGTTATCTAAGGAAATGGGGCCGCTTATGCAGGTAGTTATGCAAATCCCTATTCCATTATGGACTAGTGTTCCAGAATTAACACTTCAATGGAGCGGTCGAAAAACAGAGGAAGGGAAAATTGATCCTAACTTTTGTCGTATTCTCTTTTATTTGGAGTTAGAAAATCTAAAAGAAACAATGGTTGATTTAAAAATACAAAACCGAGTTGTAAGTATAAAAATTATTAATGATCAACATCAATGGCTACAAAATTTAAAACCATTACATGATTTATTAAAAGAAAACTTAAAGGGAATGGATTATCATCTATCTTCTTTACAATTTGTAAAAGCAAATAACGATCAAATGGGTAAGGAAAGAAAAGGGGAATTTCCAACGATTTATGAAAATCAATCCTATTCTGGGGTGGATATAAAAGTATGATGGAACAAAAAAGAAAAGAAGCAATCGCCTTAGGATATAAACCTGAAAAACAAGATGCACCAATAGTAGTGGCGAAAGGCTCTGGTTTGGTAGCGGATAATATCATTCAAAAAGCAAGAGAGAATAATATACCGATACAAGAGGATTCTTCACTTGTTCAACTATTATCTCAACTGGAAATAAATCAAACGATTCCTGATGAATTATACCAAGTCGTTGCGGAGGTATTTGCTTTTATATATCGTGCAGATCAAAATTTAAAAAATCAAGACCATTGACAGGGAATTTAATATGACCAGTCAATGGTATTTGTTTTTTTAGAAAAATAATATTAGGCACTTCAAACCATTTTAAGGTATAAAATAAAGGAATTATTATCCGGAATTTCTAAAGAAATATAATTTTTTATGCTTAATGGTAGACAAGGTATGTGTCATTTAATAAAATGAAAGCGCAGTTATTTTTTTTGAACAGTTTGATAGGAGGATGGGAAATGAATATCCATGAGTATCAAGGGAAAGAAATCCTCAGACAATACGGGGTAATGGTTCCAAACGGTAAAGTGGCATTCACAGTAGAAGAAGCTGTAGAAGCAGCCAAAGAGCTTGGCACGCAGATTAATGTTGTGAAAGCGCAGATTCACGCTGGTGGACGGGGTAAAGCTGGTGGAGTAAAAGTTGCTAAAAACCTTGATGAAGTTCGTACATATGCAAGTGAAATCCTAGGGAAAACACTTGTAACGCACCAAACAGGTCCAGAAGGAAAAGAAGTAAAGCGTTTACTGATTGAAGAAGGCTGCGATATCAAAAAAGAATATTACGTTGGTCTAGTTCTAGATCGTGCTACTTCAAGAGTCGTTTTAATGGCATCTGAAGAAGGTGGAACAGAAATTGAAGAAGTTGCTGAAGCAACTCCTGAAAAAATCTTTAAAGAAGTGATTGATCCTGTTGTTGGATTATCAGCTTATCAAGCAAGACGAATTGCATTCAACATAAATATTCCTAAAGAACTAATCGGTCAAGCTGTTAAGTTCATGATGGGCTTATACAATGCATTTGTTGAAAAGGATTGCTCTATTGCAGAAATCAATCCATTAGTTGTTACAGGCGATGGAAAAGTTATGGCATTAGACGCAAAACTTAACTTTGATTCCAATGCTCTATACCGTCATAAAGATATTTTAGAATACCGTGATTTAGACGAAGAAGATGCAAAAGAAATCGAAGCATCAAAATATGACCTAAGCTATATTTCTTTAGAAGGAAATATCGGTTGTATGGTTAATGGTGCAGGTTTAGCTATGGCTACAATGGATATTGTAAAGCATTATGGTGGAGACCCGGCTAACTTCCTTGATGTTGGGGGCGGTGCTACAGCTGAGAAGGTTACTGAAGCTTTCAAAATCATCCTTTCTGATCCAAACGTTAAAGGTATATTTGTTAATATCTTTGGCGGAATTATGAAGTGTGACGTAATTGCAACTGGAGTTGTTGAGGCTGCTAAGCAAGTTGGCTTATCTGTACCTCTAGTTGTTCGTTTAGAAGGAACTAATGTTGACTTAGGTAAACAAATTCTAAACGAATCTGGTCTTAACATCATTGCTGCAGAATCAATGGCAGACGGTGCACAGAAGATTGTTTCATTAGTTTAATAGGATTTTGAAAGGAGAATTGACGTGAGCGTATTTATTAATAAAGATACTAAAGTCATTGTTCAAGGTATTACGGGTTCTACAGCCCTTTTTCATACAAAACAAATGCTTGAGTACGGTACAAAAATTGTCGGTGGTGTAACTCCTGGTAAAGGTGGCACTGAAGTTGAAGGTGTACCTGTATTTAATACTTTAGAAGAAGCAGTTAAAGTAACTGGAGCAAATGCCTCAGTAATCTACGTTCCAGCACCATTTGCGGCAGATGCTATTCTAGAAGCTGTTGATGCAGAATTAGATTTAGCTATTTGTATTACAGAGCATATTCCTGTATTAGATATGGTGAAAGTTAAGCGTTATATGGAAGGCAAGAAAACACGTCTAGTTGGACCAAACTGTCCAGGTGTTATTACTCCAGAAGAATGTAAAATTGGTATCATGCCTGGGTATATTCACACTAAAGGGCATGTTGGAGTTGTATCACGTTCAGGAACTTTAACCTATGAAGCTGTTCATCAATTAACTCAAGCAGGAATTGGTCAATCTACAGCTGTTGGTATTGGTGGAGACCCTGTAAATGGTACAAACTTCATTGATGTATTAAAAGCATTCAATGAAGATCCTGAAACGTATGCTGTCATTATGATCGGAGAAATTGGTGGAACAGCCGAAGAAGAAGCAGCGGAATGGGTAAAAGCGAATATGACTAAACCTGTTGTTGGCTTCATCGGTGGCCGTACTGCGCCTCCAGGAAAACGTATGGGACATGCTGGTGCCATCATTTCTGGCGGTAAAGGAACTGCTGATGAAAAAATCCGTGTTATGAATGAATGTGGAATTAAAGTTGCTGACACTCCTTCTGTAATGGGTGAAACATTAATTGGCGTGCTTAAAGAGCAAGGTTTATACGATAAGTGTAAAACACACTAATATCTATCTAACACACCATTGTTTACAAAGTCCCTCTTCTAAAGAGGGACTATTTTAACTTAGGGAGGAACTATATAATGGAAGAATTTCGGCAAAGATTCATTTATCTATGTCACTATCCAGGAATAACGTGGAATGAGGTATATCAAATCCTAAAGAGTGACCCTCAGCTTAAAAACATTAACCTCTATCACCCGCGACATTTATCACCTATTTCTTTATCCGCGAATGCCCACCCATCCTCATCATTTCTATATGAAAACTCACACGATTATCTGCATGACCAAATACGACAATACTCCTCAAATGGCATAGAAGTAGTTACTTATTTTGATAAGCATTATCCTAATATGTTAAAAGAAATCTACCAACCACCTTGGTGCTTATTTCTTAAGGGAAACAAAGCATTGTTAGAAGAAGGAAAAAAGCTGGCTATAGTAGGTTCTAGGCAGGCTACTCCTTATGGACAAAATGTCCTGCAACAAATACTCCCTACACTTTTGAATAATCATATAGTAATTGTTAGCGGTCTCGCGAGAGGTATTGATGCACTTGCTCATCAAACAACGATTGATTACGGTGGAAAAACGATTGCCGTTATAGCTGGAGGACACTATCATATTTATCCGGAAGAAAATCGAAAACTAGCATTTAAAATAGCTTCAGAACATTTAATCATCTCTGAATATCCACCCGAAACAAGACCATCCAAATGGCAATTTCCTGCAAGGAATCGAATTATTAGTGGACTATGTGAGGGAACCTTAATTATTGAGGCTAAAAGGAAAAGCGGTTCATTAATAACAGCTAACTATGCGGTTCAAGAAGGTAGGGAGGTTTTTGCGGTCCCAGGAAGTATTTTTAGCCCTTATTCAGCTGGGACGAATGAGTTAATTCAACAAGGTGCAAAGCTCATTATGACAGGAGAAGATATTTTAGAAGAATTAAGGGGCTAAAGGTCACAAGTTTTTTTATCATGAAAATGGCAAAATCCTTGTATATTTCATAAATAAGGTTTAAAATGCAGGGAATTCATGTTATTTTCAAAGAATTTAGTGGAAAAAGGTTGAAATTCTTTCCGTAATGGTATACATTTTGCAACAGGTATTTTATTTTTAAGTGATTGAATGAAATCGTTTTCTTGACCAAGAGTCTACTAACGAAATAATAAGTTTTAACAATGTTTATTGACAACGGTAGGATATATCGTTAATAATAATGGATATTTTAATCCCTCTAAGGAGGACAAATGATGTCGGAGTTTTTAGTAATCGTTGAATCGCCTGCAAAAGCGAAAACGATTGAAAGGTATTTAGGTAAAAAATATAAAGTAAAAGCTTCCATGGGGCACCTTATCGATTTACCTAAAAGCCAAATGGGAGTAGACGTTGAAAACAACTTTGAACCGAAATATATTACCATTCGTGGGAAGGGTCCCATTTTAAAAGAATTAAAATCAGCTGCAAAAAAGGCGAAAAAAGTTTATCTTGCAGCCGACCCTGATAGAGAGGGAGAGGCTATCGCTTGGCATCTAGCTAAAACGTTAAATATCGATACCACATCTGATTGCCGGGTAGTATTTAATGAAATAACTAAAGAGGCAATTAAGGAGTCCTTTAAACATCCAAGATCTATTAATATGGATTTGGTGGACGCACAGCAGGCAAGACGTGTTTTAGACCGCCTAGTTGGATATAACATTAGTCCTCTTTTTTGGAAAAAAGTGAAAAAGGGTCTGAGTGCTGGTAGAGTTCAATCAGTTGCAGTCCGTCTCATTATTGATCGGGAAAATGAAATCAAAGAGTTTGTTCCTGAAGAATACTGGACCATTGAAGGTGAATTTTTAAAAGGGAAGGAACCATTCGAGGCTAGCTTTTTCGGTGTGAACGGGAAGAAGGTAGAACTAACTTCCGAAGATGATGTAAAAACCATTTTAAAACAAATGAGTGATAACAAGTTCGTAGTAGACTCTGTTACGAAAAAGGAGCGTAAACGAAATCCTGCACCACCGTTTACTACATCTTCCTTACAACAGGAAGCTGCTCGAAAATTAAACTTTCGTACCAAAAAGACAATGATGCTTGCTCAACAGCTTTACGAAGGGATCGAACTTGGTAAAGAGGGAACTGTCGGTTTAATTACTTATATGAGAACAGACTCAACTAGAATTTCTGAGGTTGCACAAGCTGAAGCTAATAGCTTTATTGAAACATCCTATGGGAAAGAATATTTGCTTGAAGCTGCACGTAAAGAAAAGAAACAGACGAATGCACAAGATGCTCATGAGGCAATTAGGCCAACTAGCACATTAAGAGACCCGCAGTCAATGAAGGATTTCTTGTCAAGAGATCAATTCCGTTTATATAAGTTAATTTGGGAACGTTTTGTTGCTAGCCAAATGGCTTCAGCTATTATGGATACGATGTCAGTAGATTTGAAAAATGGCAATGTCATTTTCAGAGCAAACGGTTCTAAAGTAAAATTCCCTGGTTTTATGAAGGTTTACGTGGAAGGTACAGATGACCAAACGGATGAGCGTGACAAATTGCTTCCTAATCTTGCTGAGGGTGATGTTATTGTAAAAAAAGATATCGATCCAAAGCAGCACTTTACACAGCCTCCTCCAAGATACACGGAAGCTCGTCTTGTAAAGACACTAGAAGAATTAGGTATTGGTAGACCATCTACTTTTGCTCCTACCTTAGATACCATTCAAAAACGTGGATATGTTACTCTAGACAATAAACGTTTTATACCTACTGAATTAGGTGAAATCGTTACTCAATTAATTTTAGAGTTTTTTCCAGAAGTTATAAATGTTGAGTTTACAGCGAAGATGGAACAAGGACTTGATGATATTGAGGATGGAAAAGTGAATTGGGTTAAAATCATAGATGATTTTTATCGTGATTTTGAAACCCATTTGGAAAAAGCTGAAAAAGAAATGGAAAAAGTAGAAGTAAAAGATGAACCCGCTGGTGAAGATTGTGAAGAGTGCGGAAGCCCAATGGTATATAAAATGGGTCGATACGGTAAATTTATGGCTTGCAGTAATTTCCCAGATTGTCGTAATACGAAGCCAATTGTGAAAGATATTGGAGTAAAATGTCCAAACTGTGAAAAAGGGAATATTATTGAGCGTAAAAGTAAAAAACGTAGAATTTTTTATGGATGTGACCAATTCCCTGAATGTGACTTCTTATCTTGGGATAAACCACTTGCAAGACCATGTCCAAAGTGTGAAAGTCTCTTAGTAGAAAAGAAATTAAAAAAGGGAATACAAGTCCAATGTATTCAATGTGATTATAAGGAAGAACAGCAAAGTTAAGGGTGAGTTTACGACTCACTCTTTTCTTTTGGTTAAGAAATTTATAAATTTTGAACTTAAGAAAAACGGTAGACGAAGTTTTTCGTAATCCAGCTCCAGCGCCTAGCCCCTTGATGGAAGAAGAAAAATCACTTCTTCCTTGGTCAAATAACCTCTAGTGGAAGAAGTCGAAGTTCAGACTTCTTCCACTAGAGAACATTTGCTTGTCGGGGCTGTACAAGGCGCTTGCGCATTTTGTTTTGTGTAAAAAAAATGCTTAAAGCTTTTTTATTTGATAGTAGTATTGTAAAATGCAAAATGGGTATGAATGAGAATAGTGTAGAAAATTATATCTAAATAACCATAATAGAAAAGAATCATTTTTAAATTTGAAGTCTACTATAGTAGTTCGCTTTTCTAACAGGAGGAAAATCCATGAATGAAACTTATGTAAATGTTATTGGTGCAGGATTGGCAGGTAGTGAAGCAGCCTGGCAAATTGCCAAAAGAGGAATAAATGTTAGATTATATGAAATGCGCCCTGTCAAACAAACTCCAGCTCATCATACGGACAAGTTCGCTGAATTAGTTTGCAGCAATTCATTAAGAGCTAATACCTTAACAAATGCAGTTGGAGTTTTAAAAGAAGAAATGAGAAATCTTGATTCCGTTATTATAAAAGCAGCAGATGAATGTGCAGTCCCTGCTGGTGGGGCACTAGCGGTTGACCGACATGATTTTGCAGCACGTGTTACAGATCTAGTTAAAAATCATCCCAATGTAACAGTCATAAATGAAGAGGTAGCCGAAATTCCGGAGGGACCAACGATAATAGCAACTGGTCCATTAACAAGCGCAGCTCTTTCATCTAGCTTGAAGAATCTGACAGGTGAAGATTATTTATATTTTTATGATGCGGCAGCTCCTATTATTGAAAAAGATAGCATAAATATGGATAAGGTGTATTTAAAATCCCGTTATGATAAAGGTGAAGCAGCCTATTTAAATTGTCCAATGAACGAAGAGGAATTTGATCGCTTTTATGAGGCCTTAATTTCTGCTGAAACAGTTCCGTTGAAGGAATTTGAAAAAGAAATCTTTTTTGAAGGTTGTATGCCTATTGAGGTAATGGCGAATCGAGGCAAGAAAACAATGTTATTTGGCCCGATGAAGCCAGTAGGTTTAGAAGATCCGCGTACGGGTAAAAGACCATATGCTGTTGTTCAATTAAGACAGGATGATGCAGCAGGAACTCTTTATAATATTGTAGGATTCCAAACTCATTTAAAATGGGGACCTCAAAAGGAAGTATTACAGTTAATTCCAGGATTAGAAAATGCAGAGATTGTAAGATACGGTGTTATGCATCGCAACACCTTTATTAATTCACCAAAGGTTTTGAATGCAACCTACCAATTTAAAAATCGCCCGAATTTATTCTTTGCTGGACAAATGACTGGAGTAGAAGGATATGTGGAGTCAGCTGCAAGTGGTTTAATTGCTGGGATTAATGCTGCTAGACTAGTTGACGGAGAAGAAACCGTTGAATTTCCGCCTGAAACAGCAATTGGTAGTATGGCACGTTATATAACAACAGCAAATCCTAAGAACTTTCAGCCTATGAATGCAAACTTTGGTCTATTCCCAGAACTACCAGTAAAAATAAAAGGTAAAAAAGAGAGATATGAACAACATGCTAATAGAGCATTAGAAACAATTCAGAACTTTGCGAAAAATTTGTAAAATTAATTGCAAGGGCTATTAATGTATGATAATATTTAATAGCCTTTGTGAGGTGAATAAGTTGGAAAATGTGAACGTTTCATTACAGTTGTTTAAAGAATATTTACAAATCGAAAAGAACTATTCAAAATATACTATTGAACATTATCACCATGATATTAGTGAATTTATCATGTTCATGACTGAACAATCCATTTCCACCTTCAGTGATGTTCAATATTTGGATGCACGCCTTTATCTAACAAAGCTTTTTGAGAAAAAGCTTTCACGAAAAACGATTGCTCGAAAAATTTCATGCTTAAGGAGCTTTTATAAATTTCTTCTTAGAGAGGAAATTATAATAGACAACCCTTTTTCACTTGTGTCTATCCCAAAAGTTGAGAAAAGACTGCCAGAGTTCTTTTACGAAGAGGAAATGAATCAGCTTTTTGAATCGTGTGAAATAGACTCTCCGATTGGTCAAAGAAATAAGGCTTTGTTAGAAATGTTATATGCAACTGGAATCCGTGTTAGCGAATGTAGTCAGATTCGTCTAAGTGATCTTGATTTCACAGTATCAACTGTCTTGGTAAATGGAAAAGGTAACAAAGAAAGATATGTTCCCTTCGGAAACTACGCACAAGAAGCACTTCAACTATACATAAGAGATGGAAGGCAAAAGTTGATAAATCAAAACACTAAACATGATTTTTTGTTTGTGAATTTTCGTGGAGGCTGTCTAACAGATAGAGGAATACGAACTGTCTTAGATTCGATAATTGAAAAGTCTTCTTTAAACTCAAAGATACATCCACATATGCTTAGGCATACTTTTGCAACACATTTATTAAATAAAGGGGCAGACATGCGTTCTGTTCAAGAATTATTAGGGCATGCTTTTTTATCATCCACACAAGTTTATACACATGTTACAAAAGATTATTTAAGGCAAACGTATTTAAAAACCCATCCACGAGCATAAATAGATTAGTAAACGAGTTTTTATTTTTAAGAAGTGCTTTAAATAAGGAGGGCATTACATGTCTCAATTTCATGCAACGACTATATTTGGTATCCATCATAAAGGCGAATGTGCCATGTCAGGGGATGGTCAAGTTACCTTTGGAAATGCAGTAGTGATGAAACACACTGCACGTAAGGTGCGTAAGTTGTTTAATGGAAAAGTGTTAGCTGGTTTTGCTGGTTCTGTAGCGGATGCGTTTACCCTTTTTGAGATGTTTGAAGGGAAATTAGAGGAGTTTAATGGAAACCTTCAAAGAGCAGCGGTTGAACTTGCTAAACAATGGCGCAGTGACAAGGTATTAAGGAAATTAGAGGCAATGCTTATCGTTATGAACAAAGAACATATGCTTTTAATTTCAGGTACAGGCGAAGTTATTGAGCCGGATGATGGTATTTTGGCTATTGGCTCAGGTGGAAATTATGCATTAGCTGCTGGTCGCAGTTTAAAAAAATATAGCGGTGACCATTTAACAGCTAAAGAAATTGCAAAAGCTGCTCTAGAAATTGCAGCTGAAATTTGTGTGTATACAAATGAAAATATCATTGTGGAAGAGCTATAACGGGAAGGAGTCTTTATTCATGTTAAAAGGAACGAATTTAACCCCCCGCCAAATCGTAGATAAGCTTGACCAATTCATTGTTGGACAAAAAGACGCAAAAAAAGCTGTAGCTGTAGCTTTAAGAAACCGATATCGAAGAAGTTTATTGGATGAGAAAATAAGAGAAGAAATTGTACCTAAAAATATTTTAATGATTGGTCCCACTGGTGTAGGGAAAACTGAAATTGCCAGAAGGATGGCAAAACTTGTAGGTGCACCATTTATTAAAGTAGAAGCAACAAAGTTTACAGAAGTGGGATATGTAGGCCGTGATGTAGAATCGATGGTCCGAGATTTGGTTGAAACCTCTGTAAGGCTTGTAAAAGAAGATAAAATGCAGAATGTAAAAGAAAGAGCTGAACGCAATGCCAATAATCGTTTAGTGGAACTTTTAGCACCATCTGCCAAAAAAACAAATAATTATAAAAATCCATTAGAACTGCTATTTGGTGGTGGAAATGGACAACAAGAGCAAGATACAACGGCATCTGAAGATTTCGATATTAATGAAAAGCGTCGTTCTATCAAAGAAAAATTAGCATTAGGTCAACTCGAAAACGAAACCGTTACTGTAGAAGTGGAAGAACAAACACCATCTATGTTTGACATGCTCCAAGGATCAGGGATGGAGCAAATGGGAATGAATATGCAGGATGCTTTTAGCAGCCTAATGCCTAAAAAACGTAAGAAAAGAAAATTAACAGTAAAAGAAGCTCGTGTAGTCCTTACGAATGAAGAAGCGCAAAAGCTTATAGATATGGATGAAGTTACGCAAGAGGCAATTGTTAGAGCAGAGCAAACAGGTATTATCTTTATTGATGAAATTGATAAAATCGCTAGTAAAAATTCGGGTGGATCTTCGACTGATGTTTCCCGAGAAGGCGTTCAAAGGGATATCTTACCAGTGGTGGAAGGTTCTACAGTTGTTACTAAATATGGTTCAGTCAAAACGGATTATATTTTATTTATTGCTGCAGGAGCTTTTCACATGGCGAAGCCATCAGACCTAATCCCAGAGCTTCAAGGGCGATTCCCAATTCGGGTTGAATTAACGAAATTAACGGTGGATGATTTTTATCGGATCCTTGTTGAACCTGACAATGCATTAGTAAAGCAATATTGCGCATTATTGGAAACAGAAGGTATACAAATTGAATTTTCTGACGATGCTATTCGTAAGATAGCAGAAGTTGCATATGAGGTAAATCAGAATACGGATAATATTGGAGCTAGACGACTACATACCATTTTAGAAAAATTGCTTGAAGATCTGTCATTTGAAGCTCCGGATATATCAATGGAAAAAATTACGATTACGCCGCAATACGTGGAAGAAAAATTAGGTGCGATTGCTCGGGATAAAGACCTAAGTCAATTTATCCTATAATTGTTTCTATACTTATTGAAATTATTTACTCCTTCATTATAGTAACGGATCGAAAAAAAATAGAGAATATATAATAGTGGATGCAAATTAGGAGGAAGAAAGATGAATTTATTAACAAAAACAAGAAAGATTAATGCCTTATTACAAAAGGCAGCAGGCAAACCAGTGAATTTTAAAGAAATGTCAGAAACTCTAAGTGAAGTCATTGAAGCAAACATCTTCGTAGTGTCACGCAGAGGGAAATTACTAGGCTTTGCAATTAACCAACAAATTGAAAATGAACGTATGAAAAAAATGCTTGAGGACCGTCAATTTCCTGAAGAGTATACTAAAAATTTATTTAATATCCAAGAAACATCTCCAAACCTTGATGTGGAAAGTGAATACACAGCTTTTCCTATTGAGAATAAGGATTTATTCCGCACTGGATTAACTACCATTGTTCCAATTATCGGTGGAGGAGAACGTCTTGGTACATTAATTCTGGCACGATTGGAAGAAAAGTTTCATGATGATGACTTAATCTTAGGTGAATATGGTGCTACGGTTGTTGGTATGGAAATTCTTCGTGAAAAAGCGGAAGAAATAGAAGAAGAAGCACGCAGTAAAGCTGTTGTTCAAATGGCGATTAGTTCACTTTCATATAGTGAATTAGAAGCAATTGAGCATATATTTGAAGAATTAAATGGAAATGAAGGATTACTAGTTGCATCTAAAATTGCTGATCGAGTTGGTATTACTCGCTCTGTAATCGTAAACGCTCTTCGTAAATTAGAGAGTGCTGGTGTTATTGAATCTCGTTCTTTAGGAATGAAAGGAACTTATATAAAGGTATTAAATGATAAGTTCTTATTTGAATTAGAAAAATTAAAAACAAATTAACCATAAAAAAGCACTGATTGGACCCTCCAATCAGTGCTTTTTTTACAAAATAATTAAAGGAAAGATAGTTTTTGAAAAAAATTAGGGCAAAATACCCACCCATCATCGATAAAAATGTATTAATATAATAATATTACAAAAATTCGACAAAATTTTCAGCAGAAACTTTGAGTTATGCCAATTTACTTGTCAATACAAATTAATTGATGTCAATTATTTACCAGTAAATCCAAGAAAAATAGGTAGAATAAGCTACAAAAAATTACAAATTGGACATAGACAATATATTTCATTTTCTTTACAATTGATAAGTAGATTTCTACAAAATTCTCTATGAATCTACAATATTTTTCGAGGTGGAATTATGAAGCTGTTTTCTGGGACAATCTCCACATTAGAACAATCACTAAATTATTCTAGTGTTAAACAAAAAATTATTTCTCAAAATATCGCAAATGTTGATACTCCAAATTATAAAGCGATGGATGTCAGCTTCAAGGATGTATTAGAGAATGAGTTACATACACCTATAGCAGCAATCCGAACTGATAAACGTCACTTTGACTTCAAGTCATCTGTTGGTTCAAATATGATTAGCCGTAATCCTATTCAATATAATCAAAATGGAAATAGTGTGGATCTAGACAAAGAAATGGCTGATTTAGCAACAAATCAAATCTACTATAACGCAATGATAGAACGAATCAATGGGAAATTTTCAACACTTCAAAATGTAATAAGAGGAGGTAAGTAAGAGCGATGTCAATGTTTCATAGCATGAATACAACAGCCTCAGCGTTAACCGCCCAACGATTAAGAATGGACGTCATCTCCTCTAATATGGCGAATGTGGATTCTACTAGAGGTAAATATATAAATGGTGAATGGGTACCATATCGCCGTAAATCCGTTGTCTTAGAACCAAAAGGAGGGTCCTTTCATTCCTTTTTAAATGTGGCGATGAATAATGATCAAACAATTGGTAATGGAGTGAAAGTTTCAAAAGTTGTGGAGGATACAGAAACTCCATTTAAAATGGTCTATGATCCTGAACATCCAGATGCAAATGAAGCAGGATATGTTCAATTGCCAAATGTTGATCCATTGAGAGAAATGGTCGATTTAATAAGTGCCACTCGCTCTTATGAAGCGAATATTACGGTTTTTAATGCATCTAAAGGTATGCTGATGAAAGCACTAGAAATTGGAAAGTAAAGGAGTGCCAATATAAATGGATAAGGTTATGTTTCCAACGGTAAATCAGATATTTACCAATAATAAATTAAGCCCTACTACTCGTCCTTCTATTACACCATTCGAAGCTCAGAAAAGTTTTGCGTCCGTATTAAAAGAAACTTTAAATAATGTTAATAAACAACAAATAGAATCAGATGTTTTAACTGATAAGTTAGCAAGGGGAGAAAATATTGACCTTCACCAAGTAATGATTGCTTCCCAAAAAGCTAGTATCACACTTCAAGCTACTCTAGAAGTTCGAAATAAAGTAGTTGAAGCCTACCAAGAAATGATGAGAATGCAAGTTTAGTAGAAAATAAGATTTTTTGATAAATGGAGCGGTTATTAACTGCCGACTATCAAGACAGAATAACCGGGGGTTATTTATGAACGAATCGTTTCAGAGAAATTTCACAAAAATAAAAGAATATTGGAACAATCGAACCAAAAAGCAAAAGCTTACTTATGTAGGCTCTTTCTTATTTTTTGTTTTGGCTCTGTCATTAATTGTTTACTTTACTTCTAGAACAACAATGGTCCCGCTTTACAGTAATTTATCACCGTCGGAAACAGGTGGAATAAAGGAAAATCTAGATGGGAGAGGAATTGCTTCTGAAATTAGTGATGGAGGAACAACTATTAAGGTACCAGAGGAGGTTGTGGATACTTTAAAGGTAGAGCTGGCAGCTCAAGGTATACCTAAATCTGGTAGTATTGATTATTCCTTCTTTAGTCAAAATGCTGGTATTGGAACTACAGACAATGAGTTTAAAGTCATGAAATTGGATGCTATGCAAACAGAAATAGCAAATCTAATAAAGGGCATAGATGGAATAAGTGATGCGAAGGTAATGATCACACTCCCTGAAAAAGGAATTTTTGTGAGTGATCAAACTGAAGCAGCCTCAGCTTCTATTGTTTTAAACACAAAACCAGGATATCAATTTGAGGATTCTCAAATTAAAGCTCTTTATCATTTAGTATCAAAAAGCGTTCCTAATCTTCCTACAGATAATATCGTCATCATGAATCAATATTTTGAGTATTTTTCTCTAAATGATGAAAAAAATTCCAACGGCACTACATTTGCTTCTCAAAATGAGATTAAGAAAGAGATTGAGAGAGATGTACAACGCCAAGTTCAGAATATGCTTGGAACATTAATGGGACAAGATAAGGTCGTTGTTTCAGTTTCTGCAGATGTCGATTTCACTCAGGAAAATCGAGAAGAAAATCTTGTTGCCCCTGTGGATGCTGAAAATATGAAAGGCATTGCGGTAAGTGCTCAAAAGCTTACGGAGACATTTACTGGTAATGGAGCTCAAGCAGGCGGTATTCCACAAGGTGAGCAGTCAACCGATACCGCTCCTTCATATGTGGAAGGAACAAACTCAAACGGTGATTACGAGAAAATAGAAGAAACGATAAATAATGAAGTAAACCGAATTCGAAAAGAAATTGTAGAAAGTCCGTATAAAGTAAGAGATTTAGGGATTCAGGTAATGGTTGAACCACCAAACCCTAATGATGTAAATTCACTACCACAAGAGCGTGTAGATGATATCACGAAAATATTAGGTACGATTGTACGAACTACCATTGATAAAGATGCACTAGGTACTGAATTAACTGATGAAGCTCTTAAAGATAAAATTGTGGTCTCTGTTCAACCGTTTAATGGAAAAATTAAATTTAACGAATCAACAAAGCAAGCCCTGCCTTGGTGGATCTATGCAGTAGGTGCCGTACTATTAGCTATTATTCTTTTATTAATCTTCTTAAATATTAGATCGAAGAAGCGACGTGAAGTGGAAGAACAAGCAGCAGCACTTAAAGAAATCGAACCAATTTTTATTCCTGATGTGAATGAAGAAACGGAAACAGAAAGTAGTTTACGAAGAAAACAACTTGAGAAGATGGCGAAAGAAAAGCCGGAAGACTTTGCTAAACTTTTACGAACGTGGATTGCTGATGAATAGAAATGAGGAGATGTGACAAAAATGGCGAAAAAAGATCAAAGAGAATTAACAGGCAAACAAAAAGCGGCCATACTCCTTATCTCGCTTGGTCCCGATGTATCTGCATCAGTATATAAACATTTAAATGAGGAAGAAATTGAAAAGTTAACCTTAGAAATTTCAGGAGTTCGAAAAGTAGATTCGCAGGCGAAAGAAGAAATCGTTGAAGAATTCCATAGCATTGCATTAGCTCAAGATTATATTACACAGGGTGGAATTGGTTATGCAAAAACCGTATTAGAAAAGGCATTAGGAGCTGAGCAGGCTGCTATAATCATCAACCGTTTAACCTCTTCCTTACAGGTAAGGCCATTCGAATTTGCTAGAAAAGCGGATGCTGCTCAAATTCTTAATTTTATCCAAAATGAGCATCCCCAAACCATTGCACTTATCCTTTCCTATTTAGATTCTGCCAAAGCTGGGCAGATTCTGTCGGAATTACCACAGGAAATGCAAGCTGATATTGCTAGAAGGATTGCGGTGATGGATAGTACTTCTCCAGAAATAATAAATGAAGTAGAACAAATTTTAGAAAAGAAATTATCTTCTACTGTAAGCCAAGATTATACACAAACAGGGGGAATTGAGGCTGTTGTTGATGTTCTGAACGGTGTAGATCGTGCAACCGAGAGAACCATTCTTGATGCCTTAGAAATACAAGACCCCGAACTGGCTGAGGAAATTAAGAAAAGAATGTTTGTCTTTGAAGATATCGTCACTCTTGATAATAGAGCCATTCAACGAGTTATTCGTGATTGTGAAAATGAAGATTTAATGTTAGCTCTTAAGGTTTCTTCTGAAGAAGTAAAAGATATTGTATATAAAAATATGTCTAAACGAATGGTTGAATCGTTTAAAGAAGAAATGGAATTCATGGGGCCAGTTCGTTTAAGAGATGTAGAAGAAGCCCAGTCACGTATTGTTGCTATAATCCGTCGACTTGAAGAAGCTGGTGAGATTGTCATAGCTCGCGGTGGAGGGGATGATATTATTGTCTAGGTTGATTAAATCTGGGTGGGCTAACCCCAATCCACTAGAACAAAAAGTCATTTCAATTAGGACGATTGTACAGCCTGAAGATGAAACTCAATTTAACATTGATCACGTATTTGAAAAGTCTAAAGACGAGATTATTTTAGATGCTCAGAATGAGGCAAATAGCATTTTAAAAAATGCTAATGAAGAAGCTGAAAAAATCATTCAGCAGATAAACATGGAAAAAAAACAGTGGGAGCATGAAAAACAGCAACTTGCTGTTACTGCTCAAGAAGAAGGGTTTAATCAAGGTATTTTGCAAGGGCGTGACCAAGGGTATATCGAATTTCAAGAATTAATACAAACTGCTCAAGAAGTTGTGGTTGCGTCGAAAAATGAATACCAGAAATTAATCGATTCTGCAGATCAAACCATATTAAATATTGCTTTATCTGTAGCTGAAAAAATTCTAAATCAAAAGCTAGAAAATCACGAGCAATTTTTTCCAATTGTAAAGGGAGCTCTAAAAGAAGCCAAAGAGTATCGGGAGGTTCAACTTCATATTCATCCTTCTCAATATGGATTCCTTTTATCCCAAAAGGACGAATTAATGTCTCTTTTTCCTAGGGAAACGGATTTTTACCTTTATCCTGACTACTCTTTAGATGAGTGGAGTTGTATCATAGAGTCTTCTAATGGAAGAATAGATGCAAGTATTGATAGTCAATTAAAGGAAATGAAGAAGAAGCTATTAGAACTAGTGGAGAGTGAATAGAAATGCATTGGAACGAAGTCATTAGCCAAATTAATCAAATGAACACGTTTAAAAGGTATGGAAGAGTAAAACGTGTGGTTGGACTAATGATTGAGTCACAAGGACCCGAAAGTTCAATAGGTGATGTGTGTATTATTCATATAGGTTCCAAAAAAAAGAGAATGATTCAAGCAGAAGTAGTTGGGTTTAAAGATGAAAATATTTTACTGATGCCATATACCACAATAAATGATATTTCTTCTGGGTGTTTAGTAGAAGCAACCTCCAAACCTCTAGAAATTAAAGTAGGAGTTGGACTAGTTGGAAATGTAGTCGATTCAATGGGATATCCATTAGATGGATCCTTATTACCAAAAGGGCTAACACCAGTATTAACGGAACAAGAACCTCCGAATCCAATGAAAAGGCCACCCATTGAGCATACAATCGAGGTTGGGGTAAGAATGATTGATGGCCTATTAACGGTTGGAAGAGGTCAGCGTGTTGGTATTTTTGCTGGTAGTGGTGTTGGTAAAAGTACATTACTTGGTATGATAGCCAGAAATACGAAGGCCGATTTAAATGTCATTGCTCTTATTGGAGAGCGTGGCCGTGAAGTAAGAGAATTTATTGAACGAGATTTAGGCGAAGAAGGCTTAAAGCGGTCTATAGTAGTTGTTGCTACCTCAGACCAACCTGCATTAATGAGAATAAAGGGAGCCTACACGGCCACAGCCATTGCTGAATACTTTCGTGATAAAGGCCTAAACGTCATGTTAATGATGGATTCGGTCACGCGTGTGGCGATGGCACAAAGAGAAGTTGGCCTAGCTACAGGAGAGCCTCCAACAACAAAAGGTTATACACCATCGGTTTTTGCTATTCTTCCAAAATTGTTAGAGAGAACTGGAACAAATGAATTTGGATCCATTACCGCTTTTTATACAGTATTGGTAGATGGAGACGATATGAATGAACCCATCGCTGATACGGTGCGCGGAATTCTAGACGGACATTTCGTACTAGATAGAGAGCTTGCCAATAAAGGGCAATACCCTGCTTTAAATATTTTAAAAAGTATAAGCCGCATTATGAATAATATTGCTCCTACTGAGCATATCGCAGCCGCTGAAAAATTAAGAGATTTGTTGAGCACGTATATAAACTCAGAAGACCTAATCAACATTGGTGCTTATAAAAAAGGATCTTCACGTGAAATAGATGAAGCCATTAGGTTATATCCAAAAATTCTTTCATTTTTAAAACAAGGTACACATGAAAAGGTTTCAATGGAAGAATGCTTGCAAGATCTATATCAATTAATCTTAAAAGGGGAATAACCCATGAGCTATCGATTCAGGTTTGATAATATCCTTCACATAAAAGAAAGGGAAAAGGACGATGCCCTTTCCATCTTTAACGAGTCAGTAAAAAAATTCGAAGATGCAGCTGAGAAATTATATGAACTACTTAAGAAAAAAGAGGATTTAGAAAGCTATCAATCTGAAAAATTAAGGACAGGACTTCCGGTCCAAGAGATTAAACATCACCAACAGTTTATTATTAACATGGAAAAGACGATCGAACATTATCAAAAAATGGTGATGAATGCTAGAAACAGAATGAATTTTCTCCAAGAAAAACTCCAAGAAAAAAATATCGAAGTAAAGAAGTATACCAAAATGAAAGAAAAGGATTTTCATAAGTTCTTAAATGAGATGAAGTATCTAGAAGGTAAACAGATGGATGATATTTCAATACAACAATTTATGTATCGTGAAAATTAGGTGATTATATTGGATAAATCTCTAGAGCAAAATGAAAATAAGTATAATCGATTTCAATGGTTTTTAATTGTCGTACTGATCCCATTGCTGTTTGCCATTACGGTAACGATTATTGTTATGACTGTTGCTGGTAAGAACGTTTTTGAAACGGTTAAAGACGTTGGTCAGAAAGTGCCTTTTGTTTCTAAATATATTTCTGGTGAAAACGCTAAGTCTATTGAAAAGTTAGAATCTAATATTGTTTCATTAGAGGCTTCCATACAAGATGGTAAAGCGAAAATAGATAAGTTGGAGTCTCAGTTAGAAAGTAAAGACCAAGAAATCGATAGATCCAAGTTAGAAAAAGAACAATTACAGGCTCAGATAGATGAATTAATGGCGATTCAAGAAGAGAATAAACGAGCATTTAAAGAAATTGTCCAAACGTATGAAACCATTTCTCCTAAGAAAGCAGCACCAATCCTTGTAAGTATGACTGAGGAAGAAGCGCTAAAAATTTTAACGAATGTGAAAGCAGATACATTAGCAAAAATTATGGAAAATATGTCAGCAGAAGATGCCGCTAAGTATACCGAGCTTTTGACGACGGAAAGCAGCAAAGAATAATGATTTGGTTTAATTGAAGGGAGGTGAAAGTATGGGGAATATCGGAAGTGTAGCATTAGTTCCTAATGCTGAGATGAAAGTCGGAAATAAAAACCCTGATTCAAAATCATACACTGGGTTTGGGGCAGTTTTAACTACCATCTTGAACTCTAATCCATCTAAATCCATCGAAAACAAACTGGTAAAAGGTGATTTATTATCGCAACAGGAACTTATGGATTTAACTTCATTTTTAGGCAATCAGGATATTTTTAACTTAGAAAATGGATCTGATGTATTAGATAAGCTTCTGTCAAATACCAATATAAATCCAGAGCAAATAGCCAAAGAAATGTTAGGTATATCAGAGCAGGAACTTACTTCTATCACCGAAAAATTAAGTCGCATTCTTAAGGAAAACGATACCCTTTCTAAAGACGATACTACATTATTCGAGAATATGGATGATCTTGTAGCGCTTTTGACAGCTATGCAAAGCTTACCTATTCAGGAGTTTAAAAAAATAGTAGATCAAGATTTTGCTAAATTGATGAAATTTACAAAACTAGTAGATTTACTCTCGAAAAATCAAGATACAACATGGCAATCGAATAGTAGTATTTCGAAGTTAATCGAATCATTGACTGAAAAGTTGGAGCAGGTAATAAAAAACTCTTCTTCAAACTTTAAATCAGATTATCTTCAAAAAACATTTACCCTATTAAGCGGAGATTTAAACAAAAATATTTCTACTTCAGTAAAGCAAGTGGAAGGATTAGAATCGGGTAATCATTTTTTACAACATATGTCAAAATCTGAACAACTAACCTTAATGCTTGGGGATGTAAAACGACCTGTTTCTGCGGAACAACTTATCCAGCAATTTGAAAATCTTCTAGCAAAGAGTCAGTTTTCAAAAACGGAAGGCATGCAGAGGCTATTCATAAAATTAGCTCCAGAGCATCTTGGATCCTTACGTATAGAATTAATTCAAAAAGATCAGATGCTAGTAGCGAAAATTTTGACAACAACTGGTGCAGCAAAGGATTCTTTAGAGTCTCATCTTAATGGACTTAAGCAAGCACTAGCTAATCAAAATATCCAAGTTGAAAGAATTGAAATCTCCGAACAAATGAGTTCCCAAGAACGTTCCTTTCAGCGGGATCCCGAACAACATAGAAGAGAACAAGAGGAGCAAAAAAAGCAACAAGAGAAATCAGATTCTAATGGTGAATTTACCCAATCTTTTTTAGAGGCACTAGAATTAGAGGCTTAGGTGATGAAAAATGGCAAATACAATTAATTCATCGTTATTATTATCGAGTTATCAGGCTCAAACAAGAAAAACAGGGTCTGATGTATTAGGAAAAGATGATTTTTTAAAGATTTTAATGACCCAATTACAGAATCAAGACCCCTTGAATCCAATGCAGGATAAGGATTTTGTTGCTCAAATGGCTACTTTCTCAAGTCTTGAACAAATGACCAATATGGGAAAATCAATCGAACAGTTTGTAGAGCTGCAAAAACAAAATAGCATGGTTACTTACAACCAATTTGTTGGGAAAGAAGTAACATGGCATAAATTATCTGAAGCTTCCGATGATTCATCTGCACCAGCTATTGAGCAAGGTAAAGGACGCGTTTCATCCATCCAGTTTAAAGAAAATCAAGTGTATTTTATTTTGGAAGATGGAACAAAGCTTGAACCAGCAAATATTTCACAAGTTAGTGAAATGCCTTCAGAAAACCATATAATACAAGCATCCATGATGATTGGTAAAAAAGTTACTTATAGCGATGCAAGTAATGAAAGTATGATGGCTACGGTTAAATCTGTATCATTTAAGGATGGAAAAACATTATTTGAACTTGATGATGAAACCGGAACTAAAATTACTTCAGCACAAATCACGAAAATAGAATAGAGAAAAGGAAGTGGTTGGATGGAAAAATCAATTTTTCGTCCGTTGCCAACTCAGCCCATCTCACAACAAGTTATCCAGAAAAAACAAATGCAACCAGCTGCAACCTCTTTTTCTCATCATTTGCAAAATGCTATTACCGTTCAACCTAAATTGACTGTTAGTAAACATGCAAAAGAAAGGTTAATCCAAAGAGGAATTGATATTGATTCAAAACGGTGGGGGTTAATAGAAAATAAGGTAGCAGAGGCTAAAAAGATGGGTGTTAAAGATTCATTAGTTCTTTTAAAAGATGCTGCATTAATCGTGAGTGCCAAAAATAACACCGTTATCACGGCAATGGCTCGTGATGAAGCAGCAACACAAATCTTCACTAATATAAACGGAACAATAATTATAGATTCTTAATGGCTGGACCAATTTTGGAGGCCAAGCTGTGGATCGATTGAAGCAGCTATAATCTGAAGGGAGTTAATCAAATGTTACGCTCAATGTTCTCAGGAATTAGTGGAATGAAAAATTTCCAAACAAAATTAGATGTAATTGGTAACAATATTGCCAATGTTAATACATACGGCTATAAAAAAGGCCGTGTAACTTTTAAAGATACAATGAGCCAAACAATAGCTGGTGCGAGTGCAGCACAAAATAATAGAGGCGGTAAGAACCCAATGCAAGTAGGACTTGGTTCTACCCTGGCATCGATTGATACTATTCATACACAATCAAGTTTACAGACCACCGGTAGATCGTTAGACCTAGCAATTTCTGGTGATGGTTATTTTATAGTAAAACAAGGTGATGCTGAATCTTATACTCGTGCTGGAAACTTTTATTTAGATGATAATGGAACACTTGTAAATGGTGATGGATTTAAGGTTCAAGCGTTTAAGGTAGACGCAACTGGAAATCCAACAAATGTATATGGGGATATTGCTGTAAACGTAAATGGTGTTTTACCTCCAACTACTACAAAGACAATTGATTTTACCGATAATTTATCAAAAGAAGCAGTGGATGGTTCTGAATATTCACAACAAATTGAAGTAATTGATACAGCTGGTAATCCTCAAAAATTAGAAGTTACGTTTAAAAAGAACAATGCTACTACTTGGATAATGAGTTCACCTAATTTAAATACACCAGTTACATTAACTTTTGATGCTTCAGGTAATCTTACAAATAATCCAAGTACAGTATCATGGGGATATACTCCTACTGGTGGAAATGCGCCATCAATGACAATGAAATTGTCAGGCCTAAAACAACTATCAGGTCCAACTACTGCTCTTGTAACTCCTGATGGAAATACAGAAGGAACACTTGAAAGTTTTAATATTGGTTCTCTTGGAGAGGTTAATGGGGTGTATTCAAACGGTTTAGTAAAAACTCTAGGAGTTATTGCACTAGCAAAATTCAGTAACCCTTCAGGTTTAACTAAAGCAAGCTCTAATACTTTCCAACAATCTATTAACTCCGGTGCAGCAAATGTAGATGTACCCGGAGAAGGTCGCGGCTCAATTGCGGCAGGAACGTTAGAAATGTCCAATGTTGACCTTTCTGAAGAATTTACTGAAATGATTACAGCACAGCGTGGATTCCAAGCAAATACAAGAATCATCACAACTTCAGATGAAATCCTTCAAGAGCTAGTAAACTTAAAACGATAGTTTAGGAGGAAGGGGATAGAAGCTAAAACTTCTATCCCCAATAAATAAAGTGATAAAGGTAACGAAATTAAACGGAAAAAAATTCATCTTAAATGCTATATACTTTGAAACAATTGAGTCCTTTCCTGATACTACCATTACATTAACAAATGGACGGAAGTATGTTGTAAAAGAAACAGAGGATGAGGTTCACCAAGCCATTATAAATTTTTATCAAACAGTAAACCTTCTAGGACAACAGTTGGGGGAAAAAGAAAATGAAGAATAACAAGCTGCTCATGATCATGGTAGTTTTGCTAGTTGCCATTGCACTTGTCGGTGCCATTGCACTTACGATTGTGCTAAAAATGTCCGATGAAGGAAAAGAAAAAGAACCGACAATCGAAGAGGTTTTAAAAACTACGGTAGATGTCGAAGAAATAACAACAAATTTAGCTACCAATGATTTTATTCGCATTTCATTTAAAATACAAACAGATGGTAAAAAGGCAAAAGAGGAACTAGAAAAGCGAGATTTCCAAGTAAAAAATATTATCATTCAGGAGTTATCAGAAAAAAAGGTTGAGGATCTCCAAGGAAAAGAAGGTAAACAAAAGTTAGAGGAAACGTTGAAAGTAGATATCAATAAATTGATGCAAGAAGGTAAAGTGGTGAAGGTTTACATTACTCAATCTCTCCTCCAATAAGAGGTATAAAGATAAGAACGAAGATTTTATTAGACTTTCATCTGTATAACTAATGCTTCTTATCTAAAAAAGGATCAAAACTGGAGGTGAGGATATTGTCAGGAGAAGTGTTATCCCAAAGTGAAATTGATGCTCTGTTATCTGCATTATCAACTGGTGAAATGGATGCCGATGAGTTAAAAAAGGAGCATACCGAAAAAAAGGTAAGAACTTACGATTTTAAGCGTGCCCTTCGTTTTTCGAAGGATCAAATAAGAAGTTTAACTAGAATTCATGAAAATTTTGCAAGGTTATTAACCACATTTTTTTCAGCACAACTAAGAACGTATGTACAAATAAGTGTAGCATCAGCTGACCAAATCCCCTATGAGGAATTCATACGTTCTATTCCCAAAATGACTATACTAAACGTATTTGAAGTTCCGCCATTAGATGGGAGAATCTTAATGGAGGTTAATCCAAATATCGCTTATGCTATGTTGGATCGAATGCTAGGTGGACGAGGAAGCAGCATGAGCAAGGTCGAGAATTTAACAGAAATTGAAACTAGAATCATGTCAACTACCTTTGAGAGAGCCTTTGAAAACTTAACCGAAGCATGGAGTTCGATATATGATATCGATCCAATGTTGGATATTTTTGAGGTGAATCCGCAATTTTTACAAATGGTATCACCCAATGAAACCGTAGTTGTCATTTCCTTAAATACTACTATTGGAGAAGTTAGTGGAATGATCAATATCTGTATTCCACATGTGGTACTTGAACCAATTATCCCTAAATTATCTGTCCATTATTGGATGCAAAAAGAAAAGAAAGAAACAAAGCCTTATGAGGTTGAATTACTTGAAAAGCAAATTCAAAATGCAGATGTTTCAGTTGTTGTTGAATTAGGTGAATCTGAAATTTCTATTCAAGACTTTTTAATGTTAGATGTTGGTGATGTAATTGAGTTAAATCAATTAATTGTACAACCTCTAACGATAAAAGTTGGAGATATTCCTAAATTTATTGGACAACCAGGAAAAGTAAATAAAAAGATAGCTATTCAAGTACTGGATACATTGAAGGGAGGAGACGACGGTGATGAGTGATGGCATGCTATCCCAAGATGAAATTGATGCTTTGTTAAGAGGTTCTGATCCAGAAGAAATGGAAGAAGAATCCCATGTATTTTTAGTTGAAGATTACTTATCATTAATGGAGCAAGATGCTTTAGGAGAAATAGGGAATATTTCATTTGGAAGTTCAGCAACTGCATTATCTACGTTATTAAATCAAAAGGTAGATATAACAACACCTTCAGTTACAGTCATTCCAAGAGAAAAAATTAATGAAGAGTTTCCACATCCATATGTTGCAATACAAGTTAGCTATACAGAAGGTTTTTCTGGAAGCAATTTATTGGTTATTCAGCAAGGTGATGCCGCTATTATTGCCGATTTGATGCTTGGTGGAGACGGCACAAGTCCTGGAGACTTAATGGGAGAAATTCAATTAAGTGCTGTTCAGGAAGCAATGAACCAAATGATGGGTTCTGCTGCCACTTCTATGTCAACGATTTTTAGCAAAAGGGTAGATATTTCTCCCCCAATGATAGATATCCTTGATACTCAAACTGGCGAGGGGACACACCGAATCCCAAATGAGGAAATGATGGTGAAAATCTCCTTCCGTTTAAAGGTTGGAAATTTAATTGATTCATCCATTATGCAATTAGTTCCATTGGAATTTGCAAAAGGATTAGTGGAGGAGTTGTTAAATCCTTCACCAGCACCAGCACCAACTAACCAACAGCCTAAAGTGGAAGATAAGCCGATAGCTGATCATGCACCCGTGAGTTCGGTTAGCAACGCACAACCACCTGTTTTGAATCAACAACAGGAAAACTGGCAGCAACCATATCCTAATCAACCAGATTATGGTTACCAGGCACCAACTAATGTGGGGTATCCAAATACACCACAACATTTTGGAAACAACTTAGCCAACATGAGTCCACAAAACATTCAACCAGCTGTATTCTCAAACTTTGAGACATATAGGGCTCCTGAAGTGGAGCCTAAAAATTTAGATATGTTATTAGATATACCGTTACAGGTTAGTGTTGAACTAGGACGTACTAAAAGGTCAGTGAAAGAAATATTAGAACTATCATCGGGTTCCATTATTGAACTAGATAAATTAGCTGGTGAACCAGTTGACATTTTAGTCAATAACCGGTTAATTGCCAAAGGTGAAGTAGTTGTTATTGATGAAAATTTTGGTGTAAGAGTAACTGATATTATTAGTCAGAGCGACCGTATAAAAAAATTAAAATAAATAGATAGGGGTTAACGGGGAAATGGCAAATAAAATTTTAATTGTTGATGACGCAGCATTTATGAGAATGATGATCAAAGATATTCTTAGTAAAAATGGATACGAAGTAGTTGGAGAGGCAGCAGATGGGGCACAAGCAGTTGAAAAATATAAAGAAACTCAACCAGATTTAGTTACAATGGACATCACAATGCCAGAAATGGACGGAATTACCGCATTAAAAGAAATAAAAAAAATAAATCCAAATGCTAAAGTAATTATGTGTTCTGCTATGGGGCAACAAGCAATGGTTATAGATGCTATCCAAGCAGGTGCAAAGGACTTTATCGTAAAGCCTTTCCAAGCTGACAGGGTTTTAGAAGCCATAGGCAAAACCCTTGGATAATCTTTATTAAGGGTGTTGACCTAATTTATGAAAACATGGATAAGTAAATTATTTTTGTTCGTATTTATTGCTCTGCTAGGTTCGCAATCAGTGGCCTATGCAGAGCCAGTAAATAATAGTGTGAAGGATTGCTATGAAAACCCAAAAAACTGTGAGCAACCAGAATTAGCTCCTAATCAAGATAAAGGTAAGGACCAGGGGAAACAAAACGATAAAAGTACAAGTACTGTTGGTGTTACATTTTTCGATTTTGTCAAAATGATCTTTGCTTTACTATTTGTCATTGCACTTTTATATGCTGTGTTAAAGTTTGTTAACAAAAAAAGTAAATCTTTCCAATCAACACAAATGGTTGAAAATTTAGGTGGTACAAGTCTTGGTTCAAACCGATCAGTTCAAATGATAAAAGTAGGAAATCGGATTTTAGTTGTTGGTGTTGGGGAAACCATTCAGTTGTTAAAAGAGATAGATGATCAAGAGGAATATCGTGAAATGATTGAGGCTTACAATCAAAGAATGGAACAAATGATTCAACCAAGTGATATTGTGACAAAGTTATTGGAAAGAACAAACAAGGTCAAATCTTCGTTACCAGAAGATGAAAATCAATTTGCTACTTTGTTAAAAAAGCAATTAAAAGATATTTCAAATGGCAGAAAAAAGTTTATGAAAGAAATGGAGAAGAAAGGTACTGATCAACAATGAATGAATTCATGGAAATCTTTAATAGCAGTGCTCCTGAGAATGTCTCCACATCGGTTAAACTGCTATTACTTCTCACCGTTCTTTCCATTGCACCAAGTATTTTGATTTTATTGACCTGTTTTACGAGGATTGTTATTGTTCTTTCCTTTGTCAGAACAGCGCTTGCAACACAACAAATGCCACCTAATCAAGTGATTATTGGATTATCCTTATTTTTGACATTTTTTATCATGGCTCCGACCTTCCAAACTGTTAATAAAGAAGCTTTAACTCCTTTATTTAATGAAAAGATCACTCTTGAACAAGCCTATGAAAAAGCAGCAACTCCCTTTAAAGAGTTTATGAGTGGTCAGACCAGACAAAAAGATTTAGCTCTATTTTTAGAATATGCAAAAGTGGATAGGCCAGAAAAAATAGAAGATATTCCTTTAACTGCACTTGTTCCGGCATTTGCTATTAGTGAGATAAAAACTGCCTTTCAGATTGGGTTTATGATTTTTATTCCATTTCTAGTGATTGATATGATTGTAGCCAGTGTTTTAATGTCTATGGGGATGATGATGCTTCCTCCTGTTATGATTTCCTTGCCATTTAAGATTCTATTGTTCGTTTTGGTAGATGGCTGGTATCTAGTAGTCAAATCTCTTTTACAAAGCTTTTAGGCGGTGATCTAAATGAATTCAGAAACAGTCATTACTATTGCAGAACGAGGAATTTATACGGTCATAATGATTAGCGGACCAATACTAGTGCTTGCATTAGTAGTTGGTTTGATTGTTAGTATCTTCCAAGCGACTACTCAAATTCAGGAACAAACTCTCGCATTTGTCCCAAAAATTGTGGCTGTATTGCTAGGTATTGTTTTTTTTGGACCATGGATGCTTAGTCATATGCTTTCCTATACATCAGAAATTTTTTCAAATTTAACGAGGTTTGTAGGTTAAAGGAATGCTAGATTTTATCCCACATTTCCCTGCTTTTTTATTAATTTTTGTAAGAGTGACTTCATTTTTTTTAATGATGCCTCTCTTTTCTTATCGGACGATTCCAACGACACATAAAGTAGGAATTGGATTTTTCTTAGCTTGGATTATTTATTTTACTTTAGATGTTCCTGTCTTGGAAATTGATGGTACTTACTATTTACTTATCATGAAGGAAGCCTTAGTAGGAATTATGATCGGCTTTGTAGCCTATATGATGCTATCAGCCATTCAGGTAGCAGGAGGATTAATAGATTTTCAAATGGGGTTTGCTATTGCGAATGTTATTGATCCCCAAACAGGTGCACAAAGTCCCCTTATGGGACAATATTTTTACACCATAGCTTTATTATTTTTACTAACCATAAATGGTCATCATTTATTAATTGACGGTATTTTTCATTCCTATCAATTTATTTCACTAGAGCAAGAGTGGCTGCCTTTTGGAGATTCGAATCTTATCGAATTTGTTTTAAAAGCATTTTCACAAATGTTTATGATTGCTTTCCAAATGTCACTACCCGTTGTAGGCTGCCTTTTTTTAGTTGATGTAGCCTTAGGAATAATGGCTAGAACCGTTCCGCAACTAAATATTTTTGTTGTAGGGATGCCAATTAAAGTGGCCGTAAGTTTTATTGTCATTATTATACTAATGAGTGTCATGATGACTGCGGTTTCTTATATGATAGAGACTATGCTTTATACTATGCGTCATTTTATGGAAATTTTAGGGGGGGACTAAGTGGACTTACTATCACTTGATTTACAGTTTTTTTCAGGTGAAAAAACGGAAAAAGCTACCCCGAAAAAGAGGCAAGATGCAAGAAAGAAAGGTCAGGTTGCTAAAAGTCAAGACATCAATACGTCTGTGTTATTATTAGCTATTTTTCTATTCTTATGGATGGCGGGTAAATATTTATTAGGAATACTACTAAACTTATTTCGGCATTCCTATCAAGACTACTTACTAATGGATATTACAGAACAAAATCTCTCCTCTTTCTTTACTGTGATATTACGAGAGATGGCTTCTTTCTTAGGTCCTATTTTAATCATAGCCTTGGTAGCCGCTGTTGCGGCAAATTATGCCCAAGTTGGATTTCTCTTCTCTACGGAAGCCATACAGATGAAGCTGGAAAAGATAAATCCAATACAAGGTTTTAAAAAAATTTTTTCCTTAAGATCTTTAGTAGAATTAATAAAATCGATATTGAAAATTTCGTTTGTAGGTGCGATTGCATTTGGAATTCTATGGAATCGACTAGATGAGATATTAGTCCTTTCACAAAAGTCAATTGGAACAGCACTTGCTACACTTGGTACGATTACCGTTCAAATGGGTCTATTTTGTTCAGGTGGTTTATTATTTTTAGCCATTTTAGATTATTTATATCAAAAGTTTGATTTTGAAAAAAACATCCGAATGTCAAAGCAAGATATTAAGGATGAATATAAAAATATTGAAGGGGATCCCCTTATTAAATCAAAAATTAAGCAACGCCAGAGAGAAATGGCTATGAGAAGAATGATGCAAGAAGTGCCAAAAGCAGATGTTGTTATCACGAACCCAACTCATTTTGCTGTAGCGTTAAAGTATGATGAAGAAAAATTGGATGCCCCATATGTGGTCGCTAAGGGTGTGGACTATGTTGCTCAAAAAATAAAATTAATCGCAAAGGAAAATGATGTGATCACAGTAGAAAATCGACCTTTGGCAAGAGCTTTATACAGTCAAACAGAAATAGGCGATGCTATTCCCGAAGAGTTCTTTAAAGCAGTTGCGGAACTATTAGCATTCGTTTATCGCACAAAAAATAAAATTTAGCCGTTTTGTTAGCTTCAGAGTGAGGAGAGAATTTTATGAAAGCAAGAGATTTGTCAGTATTGCTCAGTGTTATATTAATTGTAGCCATGTTGATTATTCCATTTCCATCATGGTTATTAAGTGTACTGATTATTATGAATATCTCACTTGCTCTTTTAGTTTTACTAAATTCCATGAATATGAATGAACCTTTAGATTTTTCCATTTTCCCTTCATTATTATTACTTTTAACTTTGTTTCGTTTAGGCTTAAATGTCTCTACCACTCGTTCCATTCTATCAAAAGGTGAAGCTGGAGGCGTGGTTGAAACATTTGGTACCTTCGTTGTTGGTGGAAATGCTTTGGTTGGAATGGTTGTTTTCTTAATTTTAATTATTATTCAGTTTGTTGTTATTACTAAAGGTTCTGAACGTGTTTCTGAAGTTGCTGCTCGTTTCACTTTAGATGCAATGCCTGGGAAACAAATGAGTATTGATGCTGACTTAAATGCTGGAATGATCTCTGAACAGCAGGCACGTGAACGAAGAGAAAAAGTTGGAAGAGAAGCCGATTTCTTTGGTTCAATGGATGGAGCCAGTAAATTTGTTAAAGGGGATGCAATAGCTGGTATCATTATTGTCCTTATAAACTTAATTTTCGGAATCGTAATTGGGATGATGCAAGATGGATTACCCATTGCAGAAGCTGCAAAGAAATACTCTTTACTTACCGTTGGAGATGGAATTGTCAGTCAAATCCCTGCATTGTTAATCTCAACTGCTACGGGTATTGTGGTAACACGGGCTGCTTCAGATGGAAACCTTGGACAAGATATTACACAACAGCTTTTAAAATATCCATACATGCTTTATGTTACTGGTGGGACCATTCTATTATTAGGTTTGTTTACACCAATAAATGATGTGTTGACCCTTCCAATCGCTGCACTTTTGGGAGTTGGAGGGTATATGTTCTCTCGTGTTCCAAAACAAGATGATGAGCGTATTCAGGAGTTAGAGCAGGAATTAGAAACAGACGAAATGAAGAGTCCGGAAAGTGTCGTAAACCTTTTAAACGTTGATCCAATTGAATTTGAATTTGGATATGGACTGATTCCACTAGCTGATGCAAATCAGGGTGGAGATTTATTAGATCGTATTGTCATGATTAGAAGGCAACTTGCCATCGAGTTAGGTCTAGTCATTCCAGTGGTTAGAATTAGAGATAATATCCAATTACAGCCGAATGAATATCGATTAAAAATAAAAGGAAATGAAATGGCTCGAGGAGAGTTACTATTAGATCACTATCTAGCTATGAGTCCAGGTGTCGATGATGATTCCGTTGAGGGAATTGATACGATAGAGCCATCGTTTGGGTTGCCAGCCAAATGGATAACGGAATCGATGAAAGAACAAGCAGAAATTTTTGGATATACCGTAGTTGATCCGCCCTCGGTCGTATCTACCCATATAACAGAAGTCATTAAAGCAAATGCATATGAATTATTAGGACGACAAGAAACCAAACAACTTATCGATCACATCAAGGAAAGTTATCCTATCTTAATTGAGGAAGTCACTCCAAATCCATTATCAGTTGGAGAAGTTCAAAAAGTATTAGCAAAATTATTAAAGGAAAATGTGTCCATCCGAAACTTGCCGATTATATTTGAAACATTGGCGGATTTTGGAAAGGTTACATCGGATACAGATATTTTAACAGAATACGTTAGACAAGCACTTGCTCGTCAAATTACTAATCAATACAGTGGAAGATCAGATGTATTAAAGGTAGTCACATTGTCGGGGAAAGTAGAAAAACTGATTGCGGATGGAATTCAGCAAACGGAACATGGCAATTATCTATCCATTGACCCTGCTCATTCTCAAGCAATTTTAGAAACCATTGCCGTTCAGGTAGAACAACTTTCGTTAATGGAACAATCACCGATTATTTTGTGTTCACCTGCAGTGAGAATGTATGTTAGACAATTAACAGAAAGGTATTTCCCGCAAGTACCTATCCTTTCTTATAATGAATTAGAATCAAGCGTTGAAGTTCAAAGTGTTGGGGTGGTGAACATAGAGTGAAGGTAAAAAAATATGTAGCAGCTAATATGCCTGAAGTCATGAAAATTATTCGTGCTGAACTAGGAAATGATGCTGTCATTTTAAATTCTAAAATAGTTCAAACTGGGGGATTTTTAGGTTTTTTTAAGAAAAAAAATATTGAAGTGATCGCTGCAATTGATCCTAAACCGAATCAAACGTCTACCACACGTGATCAGGTTAATCGACCTTTGGCTCAAACAATCACACATAAGCCAATTGAAAAAGATAAAGAACCTACGGAATACCCAGAAGTTAAAATAAATCATTCTAAAAATACAGATGAATTGCTTTCGGAAATAACAGAATTAAAGTCTTTAATGAAGAATCTTGCCTCTCAACAAGTTAAAACTGCCATATTGCCAGAGCCAATTCAGAAAATAGAACTACATTTACAGAATCAGGAAATGAGTTCAATACTTATCGAAAAATTAGTTGGAAAACTTTTGGAAAAATGGTTTTTAGAAGGTGCAAATTCATCTGAAAAGGAATTAATAGGCTGGGCTAGTGAAGAAATTTCAAAAGAGATTATGCATTTACACTATGCCGGTATCTCATTTGACAAGAAATATGTAAATGTGGTCGGTCCAACGGGAGTAGGAAAAACGACTACTTTAGCAAAAATGGCTGCAGAGTGTGTACTTAAATATAAAAAGAAAGTAGCTTTCATTACTACAGATACTTATCGCATTGCAGCGATTGATCAATTAAAGACCTATGCCAAAATATTAAATGTACCAATTGAAGTATGTTATAACATTCAAGATTTTCATGAAGCGACAAAAAAATTTCAAGATTATGATGTGGTTTTGATAGATACAGCTGGACGTAATTTTAGAAATCAGCAGTATGTAGAAGATTTGAAAAAAATCATTGATTTCCAAAAAGATATGGAAAGCTTTCTAGTATTAGCACTAACCTCAAAACAAAAGGATATGGAGGACATTTTTAAACAATTTTCTACTGTTAAAATTGATCGGTTAATTTTTACTAAAGTAGATGAAACATCCGTTTATGGTTCAATGCTTAATCTCATCATTAATTGTCAATTAGGAGTGGCTTATTTAACAAATGGGCAAGATGTTCCGGATGATTTAATAACGGCTACACCAGAAGCAATTGCTAATACTATTCTTGGAGTCGAAATGAAATGAATGATCAAGCTGAGAAATTACGTCTAAGATTAAAGACTCAAATAGAAGATAAGCAGAATGCGAAGGCTATTGCAGTTGTAAGTGGAAAAGGCGGAGTGGGAAAATCAAATTTTTCACTAAATTTTTCATTATCCCTAGTAAGATTGAAACAACGTGTTTTATTAATAGATATGGATATTGGAATGGGAAATCTAGATATATTAATGGGGAAAGCTCCAGAATACTCCATTGTCGACCATTTAACAAAACGAGTCCCACTTCAAGATATTGTGATGGAAGGAAATGAAGGACTGCACTATATAGCGGGTGGGACCGGACTGACACAGCTAATTAATTTTGATACCGATATCCTTGAAGAATTTACACATCAATTACAGTTACTATTTCAAAAATATGACCTCGTTATTTTTGATATGGGAGCTGGGATATCCAATGATTCGTTAAGAATTCTTCTATCTGTTCATGAAATCATTGTCGTTACAACGCCTGAACCGACATCCATTATGGATGCGTATGCAACGATGAAATTTATTCATTTAAATGATTCTAACCTACCATTTTATTTAGTGGTTAATAAAACTTCGTCGGAAAAAGAAGGAATAGAAACGTATAAAAAAATATCTACTGTCGTAAGCAATTTTTTGGGCAGAGAAATAACGTCTTTAGGTCACCTTCCTGAGGACCGAACTATTCAGCAAGCCGTAAAACGCCAAGTTCCTTTTTTACTTTATAATCCAAAATCACCTTCATCAATTGCTATTCGTTCTTTAACTGAAAGGTATCAAAAACAGAGGTTTACTGATGAATATATAAAACCGTTACCATTTGTTTCAAAGTTAAAGAAATTTCTCTTTGAAAGGTAGTGCAGAAAATGGAGAAAACAAAAGTACTTATCGTCGATGATTCTGCATTTATGCGAAAGCTGATTCATGATTTTTTATCTGATCATCCTGAACTAGAGGTGATTGGGACAGCAAGAAATGGTGAAGATGCGATAAAAAAGATAAAGGACCTTAAGCCAGATGTTGTCACAATGGACGTAGAAATGCCTGTGTTAAACGGTATCGAAGCCTTAAAAATGATAATGGAAGCATCGCCTGTTCCTGTCATTATGCTTTCAAGTACAACGAAAGAAGGAGCAGAAAATACACTATTAGCAATTCAAAATGGAGCAGTTGATTTTATCGCAAAACCTTCCGGCTCCATCTCATTAGATTTATACAAGGTGAAGGATGAATTAATTCAAAAGGTTCTTTCAGCACGAAAGGCTAATATCGCTAGATTAGTAAATTCGAAAGTTAACCAAATAATATCTGTTCCTAAACTTACTCATTATAGTAAAATAGAACTAGAGAATCAAACTTTCATTACTAGTCAAAAGTGGGAGAAGTCATCCAAAAAAATCATCTGTATCGGGACCTCTACCGGTGGGCCTCGTGCCTTACAACATGTATTAACAAAACTTCCAAAAGAAGTAGAAGCACCATTGTTTATTGTCCAACATATGCCACCTGGTTTTACCAAATCTCTTGCAAGTCGTTTAGATTCTTTATCACAAATTAAAGTGAAGGAAGCAGAAGACGGAGAGTTAGCGAAAAAGGGAGTAGCTTATATTGCACCTGGTGGATATCACTTAAAAGTGAAGCAAGTGGGTACTAGTTTAGCTATTCAATTGGATCAGACTCAGGCAAGAAACGGGCATCGTCCATCTGTAGATGTATTGTTTGAATCACTTAGTGACCTTAGTGGATTTGCCAAAATAGCCGTTATTATGACAGGTATGGGGACAGATGGGGCTCAAGGACTAAGACAGTTAAAATATAAAGGTACCGTTAAAGCGATTGCAGAGTCTGAAAGTACCTCCATTGTCTATGGTATGCCTAAAGCAGCTATCGCTACAAAACTAGTGGATGAGGTAACTGAGGTAGAAAATATTGCTGAAAAGATTTTGAAATATGTTTAAGTAGGGGCGTGGGGATATGGAATTGAATCAATATTTAGAGGTATTTATTGAGGAGAGTAAGGAACATTTACAAGCTTGCAATGTTCATTTATTAGAATTAGAAAAGAGCCCAGAGGATATTAAGATTGTAAATGAAATTTTTCGTTCAGCTCATACATTAAAGGGTATGTCTGCAACAATGGGATATGAAGATCTCGCTAGTTTGACTCACCAAATGGAGAATGTATTAGATGCTATTCGTAACTTGAAAATTTCCGTTACCCCAGAAATTCTAGACGTAGTTTTTGAAGCTGTTGATCACTTAGAAGCAATGGTTCAGTCTATTTCAGAAGGTGGCGACGGGAAACGTGATGTTTCATCTGTGGTTGAAAAATTTAAAAAGATTGAAAAAGGTGAAGCAATAAATACAATCTCATCAACCATACAGGAAGTTGCAGCTGCTGTTATGACAGAAAAAGTAGTAGGGAAAAATAATTACGATGAGTTTGAAATGACAGTTATTCAACAATCAAAGGAACAAGGATTTAATTGTTTCGAAATTACCGTATCCTTAAGAGAAGATTGTTTATTAAAAGCAGCACGTGTATTTATGGTTTTTGAAGTCATTGAAAAAATTGGTGAAGTTATTAAATCAAATCCTTCGGTTGATCAATTAGAAGAGGAACAATTTGATCACTCATTTACTATTACGGTAGTATCAAAAGAAACAACGGATGATATAGAGAAAAAAGTTCTTAAAGTTTCAGAGGTTCAAAAAGTAGAGGTTATGTCTCTTGATATTGAACAACTGCGTCAACAAACTGAAGCTGTTGTTATTGAGGCAGGACTACTCGAATCTCAACCATCTAATGTTAAAGAAAATAATGATGTTCAGGTAGAGGAAGAACAGAAAAAATCAAAACAAGTAAGTGTAGCTAATAAGACCATTCGTGTGAATATTGAAAGATTAGATATCCTTATGAATCTTTTCGAAGAATTAGTTATTGATAGAGGACGTTTGGAACAAATATCTAGAGAATTAAATAACCAGGAACTTCATGAAACGGTTGAGAGAATGACGAGAGTTTCAGGTGATCTTCAAAATATTATTCTAAATATGAGAATGGTGCCTGTTGATACAGTATTTAGTCGCTTTCCACGTATGGTTCGACAATTAGCTAGAGATTTAAATAAAAAATTAAATCTAGATATCATTGGTGCAGAAACGGAACTTGATCGTACCGTTATTGATGAAATTGGAGATCCACTTGTTCACTTGCTGCGAAATGCAATAGACCATGGAATTGAAACACCTGATGTTCGTAGACAACGAGGTAAAAATGAAGAGGGTACCATTGTCCTGAAAGCTTACCATAGTGGAAACCATGTTTTTATTGAAATTGAAGATGATGGTGCAGGAATCAGCAGAGAACGTGTATTACAAAAAGCTATTAATAAAGGAATTGTAAGCGAACAAGTTGCGGCTTCCTTAACGGACAAACAGGTATACGAATTAATATTTGCATCTGGTTTCTCGACAGCTGAAAAGATATCTGATATTTCGGGTCGTGGTGTAGGTTTAGATGTTGTAAAAAATACAATTGAATCATTAGGTGGCTCTGTTACGATTGATTCTGAGTTGGGGAAAGGTTCTATTTTCTCAATCCAATTACCGCTTACTCTATCCATAATTTCAGTTATGCTAGTAGAAATTCAAAAAGAAAAATATGCAATTCCACTTTCTTCTATTATTGAAACAGCAATCGTTAAAAGAGAAGAAATTTTAAATGCACATAACCAAAAGGTTATTGATTTCCGAGGGAAGGTTGTACCACTACTTTTCTTAAAAGATCTATTTGAAGTTCCTGAAGTCAAGGAGGACGATGGATTTTATTCAGTTGTCATCGTAAGAAAAGGGGACCGTATGGCTGGGTTAGTTGTAGATTCCTTTATCGGTCAACAAGAGGTTGTACTTAAATCACTAGGAAGCTATTTAACTAGTGCATTTGCCATTTCTGGTGCAACTATATTGGGAGATGGACAAGTTGCACTTATTGTTGATTGCAATGCATTAATAAAATAATATTGCTGATTTCAATGTTAAGAGGAGTGAATACAATGACCGAACTAGTAATGACAGATTTAAAGATCATTATTTTTCAATTAAAGGAAAAGGAATATGCAATCCCAGTAAGCCAAGTACGCTCAATTGAAAAATTACAGCATATTACACGTGTTCCTAGAACAACTGACTACATAAAGGGTGTAATCAACCTGCGTGGTGTAGTGACTCCAATTGTTGATTTACGTAAAAGATTTGGGTTAGAAGAACAAGAAAACACTGACAGCACAAGAGTTATTATCGTAGCCTTTGATCAAATTGAAGTTGGATTAATTGTTGATGCCGCAAACGATGTGATTGATATTAAAGCGGATGCGATTGAACCACCTCCAGAAGTAATTGGTGTAACAGAAGCAGAATATATTAACGGGGTAGTGAAATTAGACAAGCGCCTATTAATCTTATTAGATTTAGCAAAAGTATTAAATGTAGAAGATGGTAAATTAACTAAAGGACTCGAAGGGTAAAAAAAGGATGTCATTTGTTAACCAAATAACCACTCTTCATTTAGATATTCTTAGAGAAATTGGAAATATTGGCGCAGGGAATGCCGCAACCGCTCTTTCGAAACTATTAAATAAACGGGTCGATATGAATGTTCCGAGTGTGAAAATAGTAGGTTTTGATGAAATGATGGAAATGGTCGGTGGTCCAGAGAATATTGTTGCTACTGTTTTTTTAAGATTAGAGGGCGATGTATCAGGTAGTATGTTTTTTGTTCTTCCAATCCATCAAGCTAGTAGGTTCATTCAACAGATGATAGATGAACCTAACTATTCCTTTATGGAGGAACCAAACAATGAAATTGCAATGTCAGCTCTGCAAGAACTAGGGAATATTCTATCAGGTTCGTATTTATCAGCTCTATCCGATTTTACAAATTTATCATTATATCCATCAGTTCCAGCTTTAAGTATAGACATGTTTGGTGCAATTATTAGTTATGGAATTATTGAATTATCTCAGGTGTCGGACCATGCTATTGTTATTGATACAGCTTTAAATGAGCTGGAAACAAATGAGAATGAAAGTGTAAAAGGAAACTTTTTCCTTTTACCAGACCCAGATTCTTTTCCTGTCATTTTTAAAGCATTAGGAGTTACTTCAAATGAATGACTGCATGACCGTAGTAAAAGTAGGGATATCTGATCTGAAAGTAGTAAAATCACCCCTCTCCATAAGAACTTCGGGTCTGGGTTCCTGTGTGGGTATAGTTATTTACGACCAAATTAGTAAAATTGCTGGTTTAGCTCATATCATGCTTCCAGATTCATCTCTAGCAAAAGTTGGTGGAATGAATATTGCCAAATATGCAGATACAGCAGTAGATGGATTAATTACTCAATTGACTCAATCTGGAGCACTTCAGAGTAATTTAAAATCCAAAATAGCGGGTGGAGCCCAAATGTTTCAATTTTCCTCTGCTAGCGATATTATGCGCATTGGTCCTCGAAATGTAGAAGCTGTGAAAAAGGAATTATTAAAACATCGTATTCCTATCGTATCAGAGGATGTTGGCGGAAACTGTGGTAGGACAATTGAGTTTGATACTAATACTTATATGCTTGAAATACGAACGGTAAATAAGGGAATTCATTTCATATAAAATAATGGCGATACATTGATTTAGCCGAGTTAGGAGGGGAGCCATGGTACAGACTTATTTATTTGACGAACAAACAGCTTGGAAACAATGGACAAAATCTCGAGATGCAGAGGCAGGCAACTTCCTAGTCAAAAAATATTTAACTCTAGTGTCGTACCATGTACAACGAATCGCCACTGGTTTACCTAAAAATGTTTCCCGGGATGATCTTAATTCTTTAGGTATGATTGGATTACTGGATGCATTAGAAAAATTTGATCCAACCCGTGATCTTAAATTTGATACGTATGCTTCTTTTCGAGTAAGAGGAGCAATTATTGACGGACTGCGTAAAGAAGATTGGCTCCCACGTTCGACCAGGGAAAAAGCAAAAAGAATTGAAGCGACAATTGAAAAATTGGAGCAAAGATATATGAGAAATGTATCATCTTCGGAAATTGCAGTAGAATTAGGTATTCCAGAAGATGAAGTATGTACGACAATTAATGAACATTTTTATGCAAATGTTCTTTCTATTGATGAACAACCTGTGGAGTTAGATGATAAAGAAAGTGCAGGGTTTGCTATTAAAGATGAAAAAGCAATTCATCCTGAAGAAAAGCTGATAAAAAGTGAGTTAGTTGATGATTTAGCTAAATTAATTGAAAAATTGAATGAAAAAGAAAAATTGGTCGTAAGTTTGTTTTATTTCGAAGAATTAACCTTAACTGAAATCGGTCAAGTAATGAGCCTATCGACATCTAGAATTTCACAAATTCATTCACGTGCCTTATTTAAGTTAAACCAATCTTTAGTTAAATTAATATAATATAATTAAACCTTCTTCCTGATAAAGAAGGTTTTTCTTTTTTTATACGCTTTAAAATATGCTAATCAAAAGGTATGATAAAATTAATAGGATAATGGCAGGTATGAGGAAGTGTTTAGATGAGTCTAAAAGCAATTGAATTACAAGTCGCATTACCTAGGACACAGGATGCAGGTAAATTACAAGAACAAATTCAACAACGTGGACAAATTTTGCAAGACCAAATAGCTGAACAATCTCAAAAAGAGCAAGAAAAAAAACGTTCAACCGTGATAAAAAATGAAACGACAGAAAAGGCAATCCTTAGGAACAAAAGGGAATCGAATCAGGAAAATCAGCAACAGAAGTCTAATCAGCAAAAAAGGGATCAAATTAAAGATAGTAAACATCCATACAAAGGGACAAAAATTGATTTTAGCGGATAGGGGTTTTTATGAATTCTTTTTTTATAGTTATTTCACTCATCTTAAATTTTGTAGCATTGTTTGGAATTATCATTTTATATTTACGGCAGAACAGACTTTTTGAGTTAGAGAAAAAACAAGATAAAGTTGTAAAAGAGATGGAAGAGGTTATTTCCTCATATTTATTAGAAATTAGGGAAGATAACGAAGAATTTCTTGAAAAGATCAAAGATATGAATCAAATAAGGAATGATTACAAATATATACCAAATCAAATTAAAGAAGAAAACGTATATCCATCTCCCGAAATATTGGTGCCAAAACAATCTGCCGAAAAAATGAACGAATTACCGATTAAACCGGTTCAGGTTGTAAGATCTCAGGTAGTGAACGCGTATAAAAAAGGGCACCAAATTGCCGAAAGAGAAAAAATGGAAAAATCTGAAAAACAAAATGAAGAAAATAGCAGTCATAATAGGACGATATTAGAAGACATCATTATTCTTCAAAAACAGGGGTTTTCCGAGGAAGAAATCGCCAAAAAACTCAATAAAGGTAAAACAGAGATTCAACTTTTACTCAAATTTCGCCAAGATTTATAAGAAAAGCTTGATTGTGGGTAGGACATATGCTATATTATTTCATGGTGTTATTACACACGTTCATGGATCTAAGTGATTGGTGCTGTATTTACAGTTATCATTTAGAAATGAGATGAGCGGAGGAAATTAAAAACCTAGGAGGAAAAAATCATGTCAGTAATTTCTATGAAGCAATTGCTTGAAGCTGGTGTACACTTTGGACACCAAACTCGCCGTTGGAACCCAAAAATGAAGAAATATATCTTCACTGAGCGTAACGGTATCTACATTATCGACCTTCAAAAAACAGTTAAGAAGTTTGAAGAAGCTTACAATTTCGTTAAGGAGCTTGCTGATAACGGCGGAACTATGCTTTTCGTTGGAACAAAGAAACAAGCTCAAGATTCAGTGAAAGAAGAAGCTGAACGTTCAGGTATGTACTTTGTTAACCAACGTTGGTTAGGTGGTACATTAACAAACTTCGAAACAATCCAAAAACGTATTGCACGTTTAAAAGATATCGAAAGAATGTCTGAAGATGGAACTTTTGAAGTTTTACCTAAGAAAGAAGTAGTTCAATTAAAGAAAGAGCAAGAGCGTTTAGAAAAATTCCTAGGCGGAATTAAAGATATGAAAGGTCTTCCTGATGCATTATTCATCATTGACCCTCGTAAAGAGCGCATTGCAGTTGCTGAAGCGCATAAATTAAACATTCCTATCGTTGGTATTGTTGATACAAACTGCGATCCAGATGAAATTGATTATGTAATTCCAGCAAACGACGATGCAATTCGTGCAGTTAAACTTATTACTGCTAAAATTGCTGATGCAATCTTAGAATCAAAACAAGGTGAAGAATTAACTGCTGCTGTTGAAGCTTAATATTAGCTTATACAGTATGTACTAGGTGCTATTAAAAGGTGATAAGAGGGAAGCACCCTTTATCACCTTTTTTTAAAGATTATTTCATGGATTAGTTGTTAGTTACTTTGCTAACAATAGTGATAGGTTACATAAAAGAAACCGTAATTATACCTTAAGGAGGACTACTCAAATGGCAGTTACTGCTCAAATGGTAAAAGAACTTCGTGAAAAAACTGGTGCTGGAATGTTAGATTGTAAAAAAGCACTTACTGAAACAAATGGTGATATGGAAAAAGCTGTTGACTTTTTACGTGAAAAAGGAATTGCATCTGCAGCAAAAAAAGCAGACCGTATTGCTGCTGAAGGTACAGGGTATATCTTAACAGAAGGAAATGAAGCTGTTATTCTTGAAGTAAACTCAGAAACTGACTTCGTTGCTAAAAATGATGCTTTCCAAGTACTTGTTAAAGAATTAGCACAACATCTTCTGAAAAATAAACCTGCATCTGCTGAAGAAGCATCAGCACAAACAATGGAAAATGGTGCAACGGTTGCTGACCACATTAACGCTGCAATTGCAAAAATTGGAGAAAAATTAACTCTTCGTCGTTTCGAAGTTTTAACAAAAACAGACAATGATGCATTTGGTGCGTACCTTCACATGGGTGGACGCATTGCAGTTTTAACTGTATTAGAAGGAACTACAGATGCTGATGCTGCTAAAGATGTAGCTATGCATGCTGCAGCTCTTCACCCTCTATACGTTTCTCGTGATCAAGTATCACAAGAAGAAGTAGAACGTGAACGTCAAGTATTAACAACTCAAGCTCTAAATGAAGGCAAGCCTGAAAATATCGTGGCAAAAATGGTTGAAGGACGTCTTGGTAAATACTTTGAAGATGTTTGCTTACTTGACCAAACTTTTGTTAAAAACCCAGACCAAAAGGTTCGTCAATTTGTTGAATCTAAAGGCGCTACAGTTCGTGAATTTGTACGCTATAGCGTAGGTGAAGGTATCGAAAAGCGTGAAGATAACTTTGCTGAAGAAGTAATGAATCAAATTAAGAAATAAGATATTGTATAAATAGCTAAAAATTAGTAATAGGGGACACACAATGCGTGTTCCCTATTTTTAAAGGGAAAAATAAAGATGTAAATTCGACTTTGGAGGTTCTTATGACCAGCCCTAAATATAAACGCGTTGTTTTAAAACTAAGTGGAGAAGCGTTAGCAGGAGATGCAGGCTTTGGTATTAATCCATCTGTCATTAAATCCATTGCAAATCAAGTGAAAGAAATAGCAGAAATGAATGTGGAAGTTGCAGTCGTTGTTGGCGGTGGCAACATTTGGCGTGGTAAAATTGGAAGTGAAATGGGTATGGATCGTGCAAATGCTGATTATATGGGCATGCTGGCAACTGTGATGAATTCACTTGCTTTACAAGATAGCCTTGAGCAATTAGGAATTGAAACACGTGTTCAATCATCGATTGAAATGCGTCAGGTAGCTGAACCATACATACGTCGTCGTGCAATTCGCCATCTTGAGAAGAAACGTGTTGTTATTTTTGCAGCAGGAACTGGGAATCCTTATTTCTCAACAGATACTACTGCAGCACTTCGTGCCGCAGAAATTGAAGCAGAAGTTATATTAATGGCTAAAAATAATGTTGATGGTGTTTATTCAGCTGATCCTCGAATTGATAAGAATGCGAAAAAGTATAATCATATAACTTTCCTAGATGTTATTAAAGAAGGTCTTGAAGTAATGGATTCAACAGCATCTTCATTATGTATGGATAATGATATTCCGTTAATTGTGTTCTCAATTATGGAACAAGGGAATATTAAGCGTGTAGTTATGGGTGAAAATATTGGAACTATTGTGAGGGGGAAATAATTATGCCAAAAACAGTCATGGCAAATACAAAGGATCGTATGACAAAAGCGATTCAAGCTTTTACAAGAGAATTAGCTAGTATTCGTGCTGGTAGAGCAAATGCTTCCTTATTAGATAGAATTACGGTAGATTACTATGGGGCGCCAACTCCGGTTAATCAATTAGCTGGTATCAGTGTTCCGGAAGCTAGACTACTTGTTATCCAACCGTATGACAAGACTATCTTAGGTGAAATTGAAAAGGCAATTCTTAAATCTGATTTAGGATTAAATCCTTCTAACGATGGCTCTCTTATTCGAATTGCGATTCCACAATTAACAGAAGAGCGTCGTAAAGACTTAGTAAAATTGGTTAAAAAAGAAAGTGAAGAAGCTAAAATTGCGATTCGAAACATTCGCCGTGATGCTAACGATGACTTGAAAAAGTTAGAAAAGAATGGTGAAATTACAGAAGATGACCAACGTGGCTATTCAGATGATATTCAAAAACTAACCGATGACCATATTGTTAAAATAGATCAAATTGCAAAAGACAAAGAAAAAGAAATTCTTGAAGTTTAATGCATTAAAATGAAGACCCTCTAAAAAGGGGGTTTTTTTTGCCCTTTTTTCAATTGGTAAACATTGTGTTACAATGGATGAACATAAATATTATCATTCTGTTTTTTGCAAGACGTACATAAGTTATTTTAAGAGATATATGTTAACTTTTCTGCTATGATAAAATAAATATATATTTTTTTGTTTTGGATTTGAAACAAGTTATTCGGAGTAAGATTACTTTATTTGGGGGAGCTGTCTTATGTTAAATAAAATCAATCTATGGAAGAAAGGGGCAAATTCTTCCAATCTCCGAGATCGTATCGTTGAAACAAAAAAAATATCGGTTCCTTCGCATATTGCAATTATTATGGACGGTAATGGCCGTTGGGCAAAAAAGAGAGCATTACCTAGAGTAGCCGGCCATCATGAGGGTATGAAGGTTGTACGGAAAATAACCAAGCTAGCTAATGAGCTTGGAGTTGATGTATTAACGTTATACGCATTTTCAACTGAAAATTGGAAACGCCCTAAATCGGAAGTTGATTATCTGATGAAATTACCTGAAGAATTTTTAGGTACCTTTCTACCTGAACTAATTGAAGAAAATGTACAAGTTAAAATGATTGGTCATAAAGATAAATTACCTAGTTTCACTTTAAATGCAATTGAGAAAGCAATTGAAAAAACAAAGAACAATAATGGTCTTATTTTAAACTTTGCACTTAACTACGGAAGTAGGGTCGAAATAATCGAAGCAGTCAAGCATGTCTTAAATGATTGTAAAAGTGGTATACTGAAAGAAAATGAACTAACGGAAGATGTGTTTTCTTCCTATTTAATGACCTCCGAATTGAGTGATCCGGATTTGTTAATTCGTACTAGTGGTGAAATTCGCCTAAGCAATTTTATGCTATGGCAATTAGCCTACAGTGAATTTTGGTTTACGGAAACCTTATGGCCAGATTTTAAGGAAGAAGATCTCCTTGATGCCGTTAATGCATTCCAAAACCGACAAAGGAGATTTGGAGGAGTTTAAAAAAGGTGTTGAATAATAAATGAAGCAAAGAATTATTACAGCAATTATTGCAGCCGCCATTTTTCTCCCGATTGTATTATATGGTGGAATCCCGTTTTTAGTCTTGACATACTTAATTGCCAGTATCGGGTTATATGAAATATTAAAAATGAGAAATATTAATCTCTTCTCCATACCAGGTATCATTTCCTTATTATTACTATGGCTGACATTGCTGCCTCAGCAGTATCAAGATGTATTAATAGCGCTTAATTTTACCAAAATGGAATTATTTTTCCTAATTGTATTATTATTTTTAACCTATACCGTTGTAACCAAAAATCAATTTACCTTTGAAGATGTATCTTTTGCTGTACTTGGTACACTGTACGTGGGACTGGGCTTTTATTACTTTATTGAAACTCGTAGTGCCGGCCTTACTTATGTTTTTTATTCTTTATTTATCATTTGGGCTACTGATTCAGGGGCTTATTTTATTGGAAAAGCCACTGGGAAAAGAAAGTTATGGCCAGAAATTAGTCCGAATAAAACTATTGAGGGTTCCCTTGGAGGAGTTATTTCTGCACTTGTTGTTGCGATCCTTTTTAGTATTTTAACTGATATAGATGCATCATTATGGCAGCTTTTAGTTATTACCATGATTCTTTCTGTCTTTGGGCAAATAGGAGATTTAGTAGAATCTGCACTAAAACGTCATTTTAATGTTAAGGATTCTGGGAACCTTTTGCCAGGCCATGGTGGAATTTTAGACCGTTTCGACAGTTTATTGTTTGTATGGCCACTTTTAAGTTTCTTATTTTTGTTATAATGAAGTTTTTTAAAAAATATGGAGTTGAAAAGTTTTGAAATTAATTAGTTTACTGGGAGCAACTGGTTCTATTGGACAACAAACACTAGACGTGATTTTACAACATCCTAATGAGTTTAAATTAGTTGCAATGTCTGTTGGTAAAAATATTGACTTAGCGAGAAAAATGATCAAGGAACATTGTCCAGAAATGGTTGCAACCCAAGAAAAATCAGGGTACGACACATTAAAGTTAGAATTTCCAAATATAAAATTTACATATGGTGAAGATGGATTAACAGAAGTTGCTACATACGATAAAGCCGAAGTATTAGTTAATGCCGTTCTTGGAAGTGTTGGCTTATATCCAACTTTACAAGCAATAGAATCTAAAAAAACAATTGCTATTGCGAATAAGGAAACTCTCGTTACAGCTGGTCACCTTGTAATGGAGGCTGCGCAAAGAAATAAAGTAGCTCTCTTACCTGTTGATAGTGAACACTCTGCTATCTTCCAAGCTCTACAAGGTGAAAAATCTAAAAATATCGAGCGCTTAATTCTAACAGCATCAGGTGGTAGCTTTAGAGATAAAACTCGTAAAGAGCTTGAGCAGGTTACAGTGAAAGAGGCACTTAACCATCCTAATTGGTCAATGGGGGCAAAAATAACAATTGATTCAGCTACCATGATGAATAAAGGGTTAGAGGTAATAGAGGCTCATTGGTTATTTTCAATGCCTTATGATAAAATTTCTGTTTTATTACATAAGGAAAGTATTATTCATTCTATGATTGAATTTCATGACAGTAGTATTATGGCGCAATTGGGTACACCGGATATGAGGGTTCCAATACAATATGCTCTAACCTATCCTGACCGTTTATCGCTAAAAACTTCAAAGCGCCTAAATTTAGCTGAAATAGCAACCCTTCATTTTAAAGAAATGGATTTTGAGCGTTTTCGCTGTTTAGCTTTTGCTTATGAAGCAGGTAAGAAGGGTGGTACATTACCATCCGTTTTAAATGCAGCAAATGAAGTGGCTGTCGCGGGATTCCTTGAAGGGAAGATAAAATTTTTAGAGATAGAAGATTTGATTGAGAAAGCATTGTTAGCCCATGATAATATTTCTAATCCAAGTTTAACAACCATTCAAGAGATTGATAAAGAAACACGACAGTTCGTTCATTCACTTCTATAAGAAAAGCGGAAGCGCCCGTTCAGCGCACGACAGGACTGGAGCGCTCCGTACGAGATAAAGGAAACACGAAGAGCGTAGCGATTCGATGTTGACTTATCGTAAGAAGGAGAGCGAAGTACACTTTTCGCTGGGCGCTGGAGCTGGACAATTTTCGAAGTAAAATGAGTTCACTTATTTTCTTTAAAAGGTGGTTTTTTTATTGAGTACTGTGATAGCCTTTATCGTCATATTTGGAGCACTTGTTTTTTTTCATGAATTAGGACATTTTGTTTTTGCTAAAAGAGCTGGTATCCTATGTCGAGAATTTGCAATTGGTTTTGGACCTAAGGTACTTTCTTTTAAAAAAGGAGAGACCATTTATACCATTCGACTATTGCCTATTGGGGGATTCGTTCGAATGGCTGGAGAGGATCCCGAGACCGTTGAACTTAAGCCAGGTTATCGTGTAGGACTAACATTAAACGATGGTCTAGTTGATAAGATTATTCTAAACAATAAAGATAAATATCCTAATGCAAGAATTGTAGAAGTTGAAATTGCTGATCTTGATCATAAATTAGTTATTAGTGGATATGCGGAAGATAATCCTGAAGAATTATCCACTTTTAAATTAAGTCCTACTGCCCTTATTATTGAGGATGGTGTAGAAACACAAATTGCTCCATATAATCGTCAATTCGGCTCCAAAACACTTAGACAAAGAACGATGGCTATATTTGCTGGACCGATGATGAATTTTATTTTAGCCTTCTTCGTCTTTTTAATTATTGCCTTATTTCAAGGCGTACCTGCTAACGATCCAGTTCTTGGCAATTTAACAGATGATGGGGTGGCAAAGCAAGCTGGTCTGCATAAGGGAGATTTAGTTGAGTCTATTGATGGGGCTGAAATTTCTACATGGACAGACGTAGTTGAGATTATTCGTCAAAGCCCGAATAAAGAATTAACATTTTCGATTAATAGAGATGGAAAATCATTAGAAATTCCAGTTACTCCTAAAGAAGTAGAATCAGAGGATCAAAAGATAGGGATTATTGGGGTTTATAGTCCTGTAGAAAAATCACCAATAAAGGCTCTAACTTACGGTTTTGAACAAACTTATTTCTGGACGAAAGAAATATTTGTTATGCTAGGTAAACTGGTAACAGGTCAATTTTCCATTAATATGTTATCTGGACCAGTAGGGATTTATGTTTCCACAGATACGGTAGCCAAATCGGGTATATTCAATTTAATGAGATGGGCTGCTATTTTGAGTATTAACTTGGGAATCATGAACCTATTACCGCTCCCAGCATTGGATGGGGGACGTCTCATGTTCTTTGGAGTGGAAGCTTTAAGAGGTAAACCGATCGACCGTCACAAGGAAGGTATGGTTCATTTTATTGGTTTTGCATTATTAATGTTATTAATGCTAGTTGTAACATGGAATGATATTCAAAGATTTTTCTTATAATCAGTATAATTAAATAGAGGTGCTAATAGATGAGACAGAGTATGACCCTTATTCCTACTCTACGCGAAATACCTTCGGATGCAGAAGTTAAAAGTCACCAGCTCTTATTAAGAGCTGGTTTCATTCGCCAAAATGCAAGTGGAGTATATAGTTATTTACCATTAGCTCAAAAAGTGCTACGTAAAATTGAAAATATTGTTCGTGAAGAAATGAATAATGCTGGAGCAGTAGAGTTATTAATGCCTGCGCTACAGCAAGCAGAATTTTGGCAAGAATCAGGTCGTTGGTATACTTATGGACCTGAATTAATGCGATTAAAAGACCGTCATGATCGTGAATTTGCCTTAGGAGCAACGCATGAAGAAGTCATTACAAGCCTCGTACGTGATGAGGTAAAGTCTTACAAACGTTTACCGCTTACCTTATATCAAATTCAGACAAAGTTTCGTGATGAAAAAAGGCCGCGTTTTGGTTTGTTAAGAGGTAGAGAATTTATAATGAAGGATGCATACTCCTTCCACTCGAACCCAGAAAGCTTGGATGATGTTTATAATAAAATGTATCAAGCATATTCCAATGTCTTTTCGAGATGCCAATTAGATTTTCGTGCTGTAATTGCTGATTCTGGTGCAATGGGCGGAAAAGATACGCATGAATTTATGGTTTTATCGGAAATTGGTGAAGATACGATTGCTTATTCAAACTCTTCCGATTTTGCTGCCAATATCGAAATGGCACCTGTACAAATGATTTATGAAAAAAGTAATGAAGAACTAAAAGCACTTGAAAAGGTCGAAACGATTAATAAAAAAACAATTGAAGAGGTTGCAAGCTTCTTAAAGACAAGTGCTAATAAATGTATAAAGTCATTATTATTTAAAGCTGATGATCAATTTATTCTGGTTCTGGTACGTGGAGATCATGAAGTAAATGATATTAAATTAAAAAATATCTATGAAGCATCTTCTGTTGAATTAGCTAGTCCTGAAGAAACAAAAGCTGTATTAGGATGTGAAATTGGTTCACTTGGACCTATTGGTGCCTCTAATATTGTCGTGATTGCTGACCATGCAGTGGAAGCCATTGTTAACGGGGTTTGTGGAGCAAATGAAGAACATTTTCACTACATAAATGTTAATCCTAATCGTGATTTTCAGGTTTCTCAGTATGCAGATCTTCGATTTATTCAAGAGGGAGATCCTTCTCCTGATGGTAAAGGTCAAATTGTCTTTGCTAAAGGAATCGAAGTTGGTCATGTTTTCAAACTTGGCACTCGCTATAGTGAAGCGATGAATGCAACGTATTTAGATGAAAACGGCAGAACCCAACCAATGATCATGGGGTGTTATGGTATTGGGGTTTCGAGAACCTTAGCTGCTGTTGCAGAACAGTTTAATGATGAAAATGGTTTAATATGGCCAGTTAATTTAGCGCCGTTTGACCTTCATTTAATTGCCGTGAATATGAAGGATCAGGACCAATCTGCTTTGGCAGAAGAATTATATGAACTTTTAAAACAAAATCGCTACGATGTTCTATTTGATGAACGACAAGAAAGACCTGGAGTAAAATTTGCTGATTCGGATTTAATTGGTCTTCCAGTTCGTATTACAATAGGTAAAAAAGCCGCTGAAGGCATCGTTGAGTTAAAAACCCGTAAAACTGGTGAAGTACAAGAAGTTCATAAAGAAGAGTTATTAAATACAATTTCTAAAATAGTAACAAATCTATAAAAAAATAGAGGGAGTGCCCATAAATAACCGTGGCACTCCTTCTATTTTTACATTCCTTTAATTGTTAATACCTGAATCCTAAACAGGACGTTGAATTGTGATATAATTACTGATGTGTTTGTAGAATTATGTCTCTTTTTGATAGTAAGTTACTAGATTTAGAGGGGAGAGTGAAGATTTGGGCGACCTAACCTCAAAGAAAAAAGAAAGCTTTCAAATTTTATTACAGCAAATTAAATTAACAGAAGATGCTGTAATAAACCACTTTCGCAATGCTTTGATTGAAAAAGTACTAGTTGAAAAACAAAAGAAAACTTGGCATTTTCAATTTATCTTCGAAAATATCTTACCATTTTCTATTTTTCAACAGTTTACAAGCCAATTAGAAAAATCGTTTGCGCATATTGCAAAAGTTTCCTATACAATTCAAGTAGTAAACCAGCAAGTTACAAATGAACATATCATTGATTATTGGAATAGCTGTATCCAAGAAATTGATGGTATTTCTCCACCGCTTTTAAAACTATTAAATGAGCAGGTACCTAAAGTTAATGGTTTAAAAGTAATACTATCTGTTAGAAATGAAACGGAAGGTACACAAATCAAACGTAAATATGCTGAATATATTACCAATATCTATCAAGCCTTTGGTTTCCCTCAACTAATTATTGATACAGAACTAAATAGCGAAGGAACATCTGAAGAATATCAACAATTCTTAGAAGCAAAACAAAAGGAAGACCAAGAAAAGGCACTGCTTGCAATGGTGGAAATGCAGAAGAAGGATACTGAACAGGAACAATCTGTTCCAGATGAGGGGCCGCTTTCGATTGGTCTTACAATTAAAGATGATTCAGAGCTTAAACGTTTAGAAGAAATAGTGGACGAGGAACGCCGTGTAGTAATAGAAGGCTATATTTTTGATGCAGATACGAAGGAACTTCGTAGTGGTCGTACATTGCTTACTTTTAAAATAACAGACTACACAAGCTCCATTATGGTTAAAATGTTTTCTCGTGATAAAGAAGATGCAGCTGCGTATCAACGAGTCAAAAAGGGGATGTGGGCAAAGGTTCGAGGCAGCATCCAGAACGATACATTTGTACGCGACTTAGTTATGATTGGTAATGATATTAACGAAATAAAAGGACCTCAAAGAAAAGATACAGCACCTGAAGGAGAAAAGCGGGTTGAGCTGCACTTGCATACTCCAATGAGCCAAATGGATGCTGTTACGCCTGTAAGTGCCTTAATTTCACAAGCAAAAAAATGGGGGCATAAAGCTATTGCTGTAACAGACCACGCTGTTGTACAATCCTTTCCTGAAGCTTTTGGGGCTGGAAAGAAGAATGATATTAAAATCCTATACGGGGTAGAAGCGAATTTAATCGATGATGGTGTTCCTATTGCCTACAATGTTGAGCATCGGTTATTAGCAACTGACACGTATGTTGTATTTGACGTGGAAACAACAGGACTTTCTGCTGTCTACGATAAAATTATCGAACTTGCGGCAGTGAAAATACGTGAAGGTGAAATTATTGATCGATTTGAAGCGTTCGCAAATCCACATCATAAGCTTTCCGCAACTACTATTGATTTAACAGGTATTACGGATGATATGGTAGAAAATGCCCCAGAAATCGAAGAAGTATTACAGAAGTTTCATGATTGGACAGGGGATTCAGTTTTTGTTGCTCATAATGCCTCTTTCGATATGGGCTTCTTAAATGTTGGCTATAAAAGAATGGGACTTGAAAAAGTAAAGAATCCGGTTATAGATACTCTTGAATTAGCTCGATTCTTATATCCTGAATTTAAAAACCACCGATTAAATACGTTAGCGAAAAAGTTTGATGTGGATTTAACTCAGCATCACCGTGCGATTTATGATGCTGAAGCAACAGGCTACTTGTTAACAAAGATGTTAAAGGATGCTCTAGAAAAAGGTATCGAATACCATGACCAATTAAACGATAACATGGGAAAAGGAAATGCCTATCAAAGGGCACGCCCGTATCATTGTACCTTGTTGGCTCAAAATGAGATTGGTCTTAAAAACTTATTTAAACTAGTATCTATTTCTCAATTACAATATTTCTATCGGGTACCTAGAATTCCACGATCCGTCTTGCAAAAACATCGTGAAGGAATACTAGTTGGTTCTGCATGTGATAAAGGTGAAGTATTTGAAGGAATGATGCAAAAGGGCCCCGAAGAAGTAGAAGAAATGGCTCGTTTTTACGATTATATTGAAGTGATGCCGAAACAAGTTTATGCCCATCTAATTGAGATGGAACTTGTTCGAGATAATAAAGCATTAGAGGATATTATTAAAAACATTGTTCAACTTGGAGAAAAGCTAGACATCCCTGTTGTAGCAACTGGAAATGTCCATTATATAAATGAAACAGACAAAATTCACAGAAAAATCCTAGTAAATTCGCAAGGTGGAGCTAATCCTCTAAATCGTCACCAACTGCCAGATGTACATTTCAGAACAACCAATGAAATGCTAGATGCCTTTGCCTTTTTAGGTGCTGAGAAAGCTAAAGAAATTGTTGTGACAAATACCAACAAAATAGCTGACCTAATTGAAACAATAAAGCCGATTAAAGATGATTTGTACACACCGAAAATTGAAGGTGCAGAAGATGAAGTTCGGGAAATGAGTTACGCCCGAGCAAAAAGTATTTACGGTGACCCACTCCCAGAAATAGTGGAAGCAAGACTTGAAAAAGAGCTCAAAAGTATTATTGGCCATGGATTTGCGGTTATCTATTTGATTTCACATAAACTTGTAAAAAAATCACTAGATGATGGTTATCTAGTAGGTTCACGTGGATCTGTTGGTTCCTCGTTAGTCGCGACAATGCAGGAAATTACGGAAGTAAATCCACTTCCACCGCATTATGTTTGCCCAACATGTAAGCACTCTGAATTTTTTAATGACGGTTCAGTGGGTTCTGGTTTTGACCTTCCGGATAAAGATTGTCCTAATTGCGGGGAGCATTATAAAAAAGACGGACATGATATACCGTTTGAAACGTTCTTAGGATTCAAGGGTGACAAAGTACCTGATATCGATTTGAACTTTTCTGGTGAATATCAGCCACGTGCCCATAATTATACTAAGGTACTCTTTGGAGAAGATTACGTATTCCGTGCGGGTACAATCGGTACTGTAGCAGATAAAACGGCTTATGGTTATGTAAAAGCGTACCAACAAGAAAATAATCTTCAATTAAGAGGAGCTGAAATAGATCGTCTTGCATCAGGATGTACAGGAGTGAAAAGAACAACTGGACAGCATCCAGGGGGAATCATTGTTGTACCTGATTATATGGATATTTATGATTTTTCACCTATCCAATATCCTGCTGACGATAGTTCTTCTGAATGGAAAACAACACATTTCGACTTCCATTCTATACATGATAATTTACTGAAGCTAGATATTCTTGGTCACGATGATCCAACTGTTATTCGGATGCTTCAGGATTTAAGTGGTATTGATCCAAAAACAATTCCAACAGATGATCCAGAAGTGATGAAAATCTTTAGTGGCACGGAATCGCTAGGCGTCACAGAAGAGCAAATTATGTGTAAAACTGGAACACTAGGAATTCCTGAGTTTGGAACAAGATTCGTTCGCCAAATGCTCGAGGACACGAAACCAACGACTTTCTCAGAATTGGTTCAGATTTCTGGATTATCACATGGTACGGATGTTTGGTTAGGAAATGCTCAAGAGTTGATCCATAACAATATTTGTAATCTTAGTGAAGTAATTGGTTGTCGTGATGATATTATGGTTTACTTAATCTATCAAGGGTTGGAACCAGCATTTGCCTTTAAAATAATGGAGTCTGTTCGTAAAGGTAAAGGACTATCAGATGATATGGAAGAGGAAATGCGCAAAAATAATGTGCCGGAATGGTATATAGATTCTTGTAAAAAGATTAAATATATGTTCCCAAAGGCGCATGCTGCCGCATATGTTTTAATGGCCGTTCGTATTGCGTATTTTAAAGTACATCATCCACTTCTCTATTACGCAGCATATTTTACAGTTCGTGCAGAGGACTTTGATATTGAGGCAATGGTAAAGGGATCGCACTCCATTAAGGCGAAAATTGATGAAATAAATGTAAAAGGTTTAGATGCTTCTACTAAGGAGAAGAATCTATTAACGGTTTTAGAATTAGCCTTAGAAATGAATGAAAGAGGTTTTTCCTTTAAAAAGGTAGACCTATACAATTCAAGTGCAAACGAATTCTTAATAGATGGAGATTCTTTAATTCCACCTTTTAATTCCATACCTGGCTTAGGAACAAACGCTGCCTTTAACATCGTTAAAGCGCGGGAAGAAGGAGAATTTTTATCAAAAGAAGATTTACAGCAACGTGGTAAAGTTTCGAAAACAATTCTAGAATATTTAGATAATCTTGGATGTCTAACAGCGTTACCAGAACAAAATCAATTATCTTTATTCTAAAAAAACAAGAGCGGCTTCCCTGAGTCGCTCTTGTTATTATTATAGGTTTTAATACTGTCTATATAATTACCGTTGTTTGCATATATATTTTGGTTATGGTATAGTTTTATTGGAAATACTACGTATAAACTCGCAGTACAACAAGAGTGGGGAAACCCACTCTTTCGTCTTGTGTATATGTATTTTTTTGGAAAATCAGAGGCGATGTTAGGTAAAGGAGGTAAAATATGAGCAAAGTTACCGAGGTAGTTGCGGAATTAGTCTCCCCAATTGTAACGGATGCTGGGCTTGAATTAGTCGATATCGAATATGTGAAAGAAGGAAGAGATTGGTTCCTACGAGTATACATAGATAAAGAAAATGGTATTGATATTGAAGAATGCGGTTTAATAAGTGAAAAATTAAGCGAAAAATTAGATGAAATTGATCCTATTCCACATAACTACTTTCTTGAAGTTTCTTCACCCGGAGCTGAACGTCCACTTAAAAAGGATAAAGACTTTGAAAGAGCTATTGGTAAAAATGTTTTCATTAAAACATATGAACCAATTGAAGGTGAAAAAGGGTTTGAAGGTACATTAATCGAATTTAATGGTGAAATGATTAAAGTTGAAGTGAAAATAAAGACAAGAAAAAAAATCATCGAAATTCCGTTTGAAAAAGTCGCTAATGCAAGGTTAGCTGTTACTTTTTAATAATATTCTTAAAAAGAATTGAATGATGTGTGATTAAAGGGGGATACAAATCTCATGAGCAGTGAATTACTGGATGCTCTTATGATTTTGGAAAAAGAGAAAGGGATTTCTCGTGATGTCTTAATCGACGCGATCGAAGCAGCTTTAGTTTCAGCGTATCGTCGGAACTTTAACCAAGCACAAAATGTAAGAATTGACTTAAATCTTGGTTCAGGGTCGATGCGTGTATTTGCAAGAAAAGAAGTTGTGGAACAAGTGTTCGATCCAAGACTTGAAATTTCGATTGAGGATGCTAGACGCATTAATCCGAATTATCAAGTAGAAGATGTTGTTGAGCTTGAAGTAACACCGAAGGATTTTGGACGAATCGCAGCTCAAACAGCAAAACAGGTGGTTACACAAAGAGTACGTGAAGCTGAACGTGGCATTATTTATTCTGAGTTTATAGATCGTGAAGAAGATATCATGACTGGTATTGTTCAACGACTAGACTCCAAATTCATTTATGTGAGCTTAGGTAAAATTGAAGCTCTACTTCCAATAAATGAACAAATGCCTAATGAACGCTATAAACCTCATGACAGAATCAAGGTCTTTATTACTAAAGTGGAGAAAACCACAAAAGGACCACAGATTTTTGTGTCTAGAACTCACCCAGGACTATTAAAACGGTTATTTGAAATTGAAGTGCCAGAAATATTTGATGGTACAGTTGAAATCAAGTCAGTTGCTCGTGAAGCAGGAGACCGTTCCAAAATTTCTGTTTACTCTGCAAATGATGAAGTTGATCCAGTTGGTGCATGTGTGGGTCCAAAAGGCTCAAGAGTCCAGGCAATTGTCAACGAGCTAAAAGGCGAAAAGATAGATATTGTGAAGTGGTCAGAAGATCCAGTTGTTTTTGTGGCAAATGCATTAAGTCCGTCTAAGGTATTGGATGTCATTGTGAATGAGAATGATAAAGCTACAACCGTTGTAGTTCCAGATTATCAATTGTCGTTGGCAATTGGTAAAAGAGGTCAAAATGCACGACTTGCTGCAAAATTAACAAATTGGAAAATTGATATAAAATCGGAAACAGATGCAAGAGAAGCGGGAATCTTTCCTCGAGAAGAAGCTTTTAATTTGTTTGGTGATGATGAGGATGAAAGTGAATATGAGTTTCATGAAGAAAGCGACTTTTAAGTGAGGTGAATGAATGTGAACAACGGTAAAAAAGTTCCTATGAGAAAATGCGTGGCAACCGGTGAGATGAAGCCAAAAAAAGAACTTGTTCGCATCGTTCGCTCGAAAGAAGGTTTGGTCAGTATTGACCTTACTGGAAAAAAGTCTGGCCGTGGAGCATATTTATCTAAAGATACGGAAGCTGTTCTTTTAGCTAAAAAGAAGAATATTCTATCGAATCATTTACAAGCAGCTATTGAAGATAACATATATGAAGAACTTATAGAGATGATCGAGAAGGAGAAACGACTATCCTAATGAACTCAAATCAATGGATGTCATTGCTTGGCTTGGCCAATCGAGCACGGAAAATTATTTCAGGTGAAGAGCTTGCCCTAAAAGAAATTCGCAGTGGTAGAGCCAAACTGATATTGTTATCAGCAGATGCATCGCAAAATACAACGAAAAAAATTACTGATAAATGTAATTTTTATAACGTCCCTCTTAAGACGGTCGAATCCAGAGAATTACTAGGTCAAGCTATTGGAAAAGAAGCTCGTGTCGTTGTAGCAGTACTTGATGGTGGATTTGCTAGAAAACTGGTGACTTTGCTCGATTAATTTTAGCGGGGGTGAAAATATGAGTAAAATACGTGTGTATGAGTACGCCAAAAAACACAATGTTTCAAGTAAAGATGTTATTCATAAATTAAAGGGTATGAATATAGAGGTTTCAAATCATATGGCAACAATTGAAGATGATACCTTAAAAAAGTTAGATAGCCTTTATGTAAAAAATGAAGCGGGTAATTCCTCGAAATCACAAGCTGCAAAAACACAGCAAAATAACGGGAGTAAACCTCAAAATAAGCCACAACAACAGGTGAAAACAGTGGGACAAGAGAAGCCAAAAGCAAAAGCAATTATAGAAGATGATGATAAAAATGTGGATCCTTCAAAGGTGAAGGTAAAAACAGGACCAAAGACCCTTGAAGGTAAGAAACATGATAAAGAATATCAATCAAAAGAAAATAAAGTATTTACTAAACCAAATAATAGTAATAACAATAATTTTAATAAAAATAAAAAACCTCAACACCAAAACAAAAAGCATCAACCTGTTCAGCAAGCTCAAGTACAACCTAAAAAACAAAAAGAGCTTCCAACTAAAATTACTTTTACTGAATCATTAACTGTAGCAGAATTAGCAAAAAAATTGCACAGAGAACCTTCTGAAATCATTAAGAAGTTATTTTTATTAGGAGTTATGGCAACAATAAACCAAACTCTTGATAAAGATGCTATTGAGTTAATCGCTGGTGAGTACGGGGTTGAAGTAGAAGAAGAAATTAAAATCGATATGACCGATTTAGAAAACTACTTTGAAGAAGAAGAGGGTGCTAACCTTGTTGAACGCCCTGCAGTAGTAACAATAATGGGTCACGTTGACCACGGGAAAACAACTCTCTTGGATTCTATCCGTAACACAAAAGTAACTGCAGGTGAAGCAGGTGGTATTACTCAACATATTGGTGCATACCAAGTAGTTGAGAAGGATAAGAGAATTACTTTCCTTGATACCCCAGGACACGCAGCATTTACAACTATGCGTGCGCGTGGTGCAAAAATTACCGATATTACCATTCTTGTTGTTGCAGCTGATGATGGTGTTATGCCTCAGACAATTGAAGCAATTAATCATGCGAAAGCAGCTGAAGTTCCAATTATTGTCGCTGTTAACAAAATGGATAAGGAATCAGCAAACCCTGACCGTGTAATGCAGGAATTAACGGAATATGGATTAGTACCAGAAGCATGGGGTGGGGAAACTATTTTTGTACCTATTTCTGCGTTGCAAGGTGAAGGTATCGATAACCTACTTGAAATGATTTTATTAGTTGCAGAGGTAGAGGAATACAAAGCAAATCCAAAGCGAAATGCTGTTGGTACAGTTATTGAAGCACAATTAGATAAGGGTCGAGGCTCTGTTGCGACACTTTTAGTTCAAAATGGAACCCTGAAAATTGGTGATCCAATTGTAGTTGGAAATACATTTGGGCGTGTTCGTGCAATGGTAAATGACCTTGGGCGCCGTGTAAAAGAAGCAGGTCCATCTACACCTGTTGAAATCACGGGATTAAGTGATGTTCCTCAGGCTGGTGATCGTTTTGTTGTATTTAATGATGAGAAAACGGCACGTCAAGTTGGTGAAAATCGTGCTCAACAAGCCCTTCTTGCACAACGTGGTGAAAAATCACGTGTTACATTAGAAAGCTTGTTTGAACAAATGAAACAAGGTGAAATGAAGGACCTAAACCTTATCGTTAAAGCAGACGTTCAGGGTTCTGCGGAAGCGCTTAGTGCATCACTGCAAAAAATTGATGTAGAAGGCGTTAACATTAAGATTATCCACTCTGCAGTTGGGGCTATTACAGAATCCGATGTTACATTAGCAGCTGCATCGAATGCTATTGTCATTGGTTTTAACGTAAGACCTGATGTAAATGCGAAACGTGCTGCTGAAGCAGAGAAGGTTGATATTCGTTTACATCGTATCATCTATAAGGTAATGGAAGAAATTGAAGCGGCAATGAAGGGGATGCTTGATCCTGAGTTTGCTGAAAAAATCATTGGTCAAGCTGAAGTTCGTCAGACTTTCAAAGTGTCTAAAGTAGGTACCATTGCGGGTTCATATGTAACAGATGGTAAAATTACCCGCAATAGCGGAATACGCTTGATTCGCGATGGCGTAGTTATTTTTGAAGGTGTCATCGATGACTTAAAACGTTTTAAAGATGACGCAAAAGAAGTTAGCCAGGGATATGAATGTGGTATTACCATTAAAAACTTTAATGATGTAAAAGAAGGCGACATCATTGAAGCATTTATTATGGAAGAAGTAGAACGTAAATGATCATCGGCTTAGCCGAATGTGAGTGTATCATTTACGATGCCCATTCTTTAAAAGAAAAACGTGCGGTCTTGCAGCGTATCATTACGCGCATTAAGCAGAAATATAATGTTTCTGTCGCAGAAGTTGATTATCAGGATTTATGGCAGCGTACAAAAATTGCGATTGTAACCGTTGCATCGGTAAAAGTCTCAGCAGAAATCGAGTTGCAGAATGCCCTCAAACTTATTGATTCTTTTCCCGAGATAGAACGCACTATCACCGATTTAGAATGGCTTTAATTATGAGGTGAAATATATGAGTCACAGAGCAAATAGAGTTGGAGAACAAATGAAAAAGGAACTAAGCGATATTATCGGTCGTAAAATAAAAGACCCACGTATTGGCTTTGTAACCGTTACAGATGTCCAGGTTTCAGGAGATCTTCAACAAGCAAAAGTTTATATCTCTGTATTAGGAGACGAGGAGCAAAGAGAAAATACTTTAAAGGGATTAGCAAAAGCGAAGGGGTTTATTCGTACCGAAGTAGGACAACGAATTAGACTTCGCAAAACCCCAGAAATTATTTTCGAATGGGATGAATCGATTAATTATGGAAACCGAATTAATAGTATACTTCATCAGCTCCAAGAGGACAGCAGAGATAATGAAAAACACGAAGAAGAATAGCAAATCTTAAAGCATGCAAGATTAGAATGAATTTTTTTAGGACTGAACTCATGGAATATTATTTATTCCCTCCTGAGTCAGTCCTTCTTTGTATCACGTAAGGAGGTAAAGTTTTTTTGTGAAAAAGTTAATAGGAGGTAAATGATATGGAAGGTATCCTTCCGCTTTTTAAACCAGCGGGACTAACGTCACACGATTGTGTATTTAAAATAAGAAAGATATTAAAAACAAAAAAGGTAGGACACACGGGAACACTTGACCCTGATGTAACAGGTGTATTACCCATATGTATCGGGAGAGCTACAAAAATTGCTGAATACATAACAGATGCAGGAAAATCTTATGAAGGGGAGGTGACTTTAGGATTTTCTACAACGACTGAAGATGCTTCAGGGGAAATCGTTGATCAAAGAAAGATTGAATCGCCGATTTTACGTAGTAAGATTCTAGAGGTACTACAGGCGTTGCAAGGTGAAATAGTACAAACCCCCCCGATGTATTCTGCGGTTAAAGTAAATGGTAAAAAACTTTATGAATATGCAAGGCAAGGGATTGTAGTAGAAAGACCTACTCGGAAGGTTAACATTTATTCAATTGAATTATTAGATGATAGAGATACGTTTAGTGGTGATACTATTTCCTTTAGCTTTCGTGTTACTTGCAGTAAGGGTACTTATATTCGAACGCTTGCTGTGATGATTGGTGAGATGCTTAATATTCCTGCGCATATGTCAAAGTTAAAAAGAATTCAATCCGCTTCTTTTTTACTTCAAGACTGTTTTACATTTGAAGAGGTAGAACAGTTTATGCTAAAAGGTGAAATGGATAAAATTTTATATCCATTAGAAGCTGGTATTTCTCATTTGCCGAAATATCAAATAAGTGATACAGTAGCAGAGAAAGTAAAGAATGGGGCATTATTGCCTGTTCCAGAACAACTTTTAAATCAAAACGGTCCTATTGTCGTGGAAACTAAAAATGAAAAGGCACTGGCAATATACGCAATTCATCCAAGTAAGCCTGACTTTTTAAAGCCTACAAAAGTTTTACGCAATGATACATTTTAAATAAGGTACTGTTATTTAGAAAAGGGTGTCACATCGTGGAAGTTATAAAATTGCAGCATCCTCATAAAATGTCTAATTTTCCACCTATGGTTATGGCTTTGGGGTATTTTGATGGGGTGCATCTTGGACATCAAAAAGTGATTAATGAAGCCAAAGAAGAAGCTAAAAAAAGTGGGCTGAAAAGTGCCGTAATGACTTTCGATCCGCATCCCTCTGTGGTTTTAGGAAAAGGCCAAAAACATGTTAAATATATAAGTCCGCTTGATGAGAAAATAAGGATATTTGACCAATTGGGTATTGATTATGTGTTTATCGTGAGTTTTACACAAGAATTCGCGAATCTTTTGCCTCAGGAATTTGTAGATGAATACATCATTGGCTTAAATGTAAAACATGTGGTAGCTGGTTTTGATTTTTCATATGGAAGAATGGGCAAAGGGACAATGGAAACACTACCTTTTCATTCGCGTAATGAATTTCACCACACTGTCATCCCAAAGCTTGCAAAAGAGGGAGAAAAAATCAGTTCAACTTTGATTAGACAATATATCTTAAATGGGAAGACAGAAGAACTCCTAAATCTACTAGGTAGATATTACCAAACTGTAGGTGAGGTTATTCATGGTGATAAGAGGGGAAGAACGATTGGATTTCCTACAGCCAATATTGATATGGCTGATGATTATTTGCTTCCGCCGCTAGGTGTTTATGCGGTAAGAATTGAAGTAGAGGGAAATTGGTACGATGGCGTATGTAATGTTGGCCATAAGCCAACTTTTAACCATGGGAGCGGAGACAAACCTACTGTTGAAGTGCATATATTTGATTTTAATAAAGAAATTTACGGTCAAATTGTAAAAGTAGAATGGCATAAGTATATTCGAAAAGAACAAAAATTTAATGGCATAAATGAACTTGTTGCACAAATTGAAAAAGATAAGAAATTTGCTATGAACTATCTTGAAAATATTGTGTTTAGCTGAAAAAATGATAGTTAGACTTGCTTTTTTTCGAAGAACGTTGTATTCTTATTAACGTATCAAATTGAACCTTTGCTTGGCAAGTCGATTCACCGACGCTTGCTCGGTAACAGGGGATTTGAAATTATCTTAGGAGGTGAATAGGATGGCAATCACTCAAGAGCGTAAAAATGAACTTATCAATGAGTTCAAAACTCATGAGAGCGATACTGGATCTGCAGAAGTTCAAATCGCTGTCCTTACAGAATCAATCAATAACCTTAATGAGCACTTACGTACTCATAAGAAAGACCACCACTCACGTCGCGGTCTATTAAAAATGGTAGGTAAACGTCGTAATCTTTTAACTTACTTACGTAACAAAGATGTACAACGCTACCGTGTTTTAATTAACAAGCTTGGATTACGTCGATAAGTCAAAGAAGCGGGATTTTTCCCGCTTTTTTAGTGTTTAAAGAAAAAATACATATACATAATGATTTGAACTGTTTAGTTATTGGTCATACTAATATTGGACATTGTACAGATAAAAATGTTTATATTTTTTTATATAAGATGAAAATACTTAGGGAAGTGAAAAATTCAGAATTTTTCGCTACCTTTTTTATGACGATAGAGAGGGGTAAAAATAATGGAACAAGAAAAACATATCTATTCCATAGATTGGGCTGGTAGACAACTCACTGTTGAACATGGCCAACTTGCAAAACAAGCAAGTGGTGCTGTATTAATTCGATATGGTGATACAGCTGTGTTAAGTACTGCTACAGCATCTAAGGAACCAAAAAATTTAGACTTCTTCCCATTAACTGTGAATTACGAGGAGCGTTTATATGCGGTTGGGAAAATACCTGGCGGGTTTATTAAAAGAGAGGGTCGTCCAAGTGAAAAGGCAATTTTAGCAAGCAGATTAATTGACCGACCAATTCGTCCGCTATTTGCTGATGGATTCCGAAATGATGTACAAGTTGTAAGTATTGTTATGAGTGTGGACCAAGATTGTTCATCCGAAATGGCTGCAATGTTTGGTTCTTCATTAGCACTAAGTGTATCTGATATCCCATTCGAAGGTCCTATTGCTGGGGTGATTGTTGGTAGAATTGATGGCCAATTTATTATCAATCCTACAGTAGCGCAAATGGAAAATAGTGACATTCACTTATCGGTTGCAGGAACAAAGGATGCAATTAACATGGTAGAAGCTGGTGCAAATGAAGTACCTGAAGAAGTTATGTTAGAGGCAATCATGTTTGGTCATGAGGAAATTAAGCGTTTAATCGAATTCCAAGAAAAAATTGTTGCCGAAGTTGGTAAAGACAAAAGAGAAATCGCTCTCTACGAAATAAATAAAGATATTGAAGCTACTGTTCGACAAATGTGTGAAGCAGAGCTTAACAACGCTATCCAAGTGCAAGAAAAACATGCACGTGAAGAAGCCATTAAAATAGTAAAAAATGATGTAATTGCAAAATACGAAGCAGAAGAAGCAGATGCTGAAACTCTAAAACAAGTGAAACAAGTTTTGGACAAGCTAGTAAAAGCAGAGGTTCGTCGATTAATTACAGTTGAAAAAGTACGTCCTGATGGTCGTAAAGCGGATGAAATTCGCCCTTTATCTTCTGAAGTAGGTTTATTGCCTCGTACACACGGATCTGGATTATTTACGCGTGGTCAAACCCAGGCTCTAAGTGTATGTACCCTTGGAGCATTAGGAGATGTTCAGATTTTAGATGGTTTAGGCCTTGAAGAAGAGAAACGATTTATGCATCACTATAATTTCCCTCAATTCAGTGTAGGTGAAACAGGACCATCCAGAGGACCTGGAAGACGTGAAATTGGACATGGTGCTTTAGGAGAAAGAGCATTAGAACCTATCATCCCAGATGAAAAGGATTTCCCATATACGATTCGTTTGGTATCAGAAGTCCTAGAATCAAATGGCTCAACATCTCAAGCAAGTATTTGTGCAAGTACTCTAGCTATGATGGATGCGGGAGTTCCTATTAAAGCCCCAGTAGCTGGTATCGCGATGGGTCTTGTAAAATCAGGAGAACATTACACAGTGCTTACTGATATTCAAGGTATGGAAGACCACCTAGGTGATATGGACTTTAAAGTAGCGGGTACTGCAAAAGGTGTTACGGCCTTGCAAATGGATATTAAAATCGAAGGTTTATCACGAGCTATACTTGAAGAAGCTCTTCAACAAGCAAAAATCGGTAGAATGCAAATCCTTCAATCCATGCTGGATACACTTTCTGCTCCGAAATCTGAGCTTTCAAGATACGCTCCGAAAATTTTAACAATGACCATTAATCCTGATAAAATTCGTGATGTTATTGGACCAAGTGGGAAGCAAATTAATAAGATTATTGAAGAAACTGGCGTAAAGATCGATATCGAGCAAGATGGTACCGTATTTATTTCTTCCACAAATGAAGAAATGAATCAAAAAGCGAAGAAAATTATTGAAGATATTGTCCGTGAAGTAGAAGTAGGGCAAATGTATCTAGGGAAAGTAAAACGAATTGAAAAATTTGGCGCTTTTGTTGAAATCTTCGCAGGTAAAGATGGACTTGTTCATATTTCAGAACTGGCTGAAGAACGAGTTGGAAAAGTAGAAGATGTCGTTTCCATTGGAGATGAAATTTTAGTGAAAGTTACTGAAATTGATAAACAGGGTCGTGTAAATTTATCAAGAAAAGTCGTACTTAAAGAACAAAAAGAAAAGGCTGAACAGCAATAAACAAAAAAGCCATTTTGGGGAAATAGCATAAAACATTAAAATGCAAGTCAGGGAATCCCTGGCTTTTTGCCTTTTACATAATAAATAAGTTTTAATACTTATAAGTCCTAGAGAATCGCCTTTTTTCTTATTATTGTTTCGTTCTACCTTGTCCTTTCCTTTCATAAATTTTATGGAAGGAGGTTGGGTAAAATGAAAAGATGGATATATTTTGGGATGTTGATGGTCATTGCAATTATGTTGGTGAACAATCCATTGACTAATAGGTATGTTTTATCCATAAAAACAGAGTCTATTCAGGTGGCAAAAATAGATCATTCCTTAAAAAGTGAAATCACATCTCGAGCAAAAGATTTTGAAATTCCGGCAAATGATGCCAAAATAGATAAAGTATGGAAAGCAATGCCTGGATACAATGGTTTAAAAGTAAATATTGAAGAATCATATAAAAATATGGCCAAACAGAAAAGATTTGATGAGCAAAAGGTAGTTCTTGAACAAGTGTCTCCTAAGATTCATTTAAATGATTTACCACCCTCGCCAATTTATAGAGGGCATCCAGAGAAACCAATGGTAGGATTTATTATTAATGTTGCTTGGGGAAATGAGTACATATCTTCGATGCTAGAAACCTTAAAAAAATATAATCTTCATGCTACATTCTTCCTAGAAGGAAGATGGGTCCAAAAAAATCCTGATATAGCACAAATGATTGTTGCAGCAGGTCATGAGATTGGTAATCATTCCTATACACATCCCGATATGAAGATACTTTCTGCATCTAGAACTAGGGAAGAAATCATCCAAACAAATAAAGTAATAAAAGCAACCACTGGAATAACTCCTAAATGGTTTGGCCCACCAAGTGGAAGTTTTAGAGATGAAACGGTAAAAATTGCGGCGGAGTCTGGAATGGGTACGATCTTATGGAGCGTAGATACGATCGACTGGCAAAAACCCTCTGTAGATATATTGTTAAATAGGGTTTTAGGAAAGGTTCATAATGGTGCCTTAATTTTAATGCATCCGACTGAATCGACTTCTAAATCTTTAGATACGCTTATCAGAAGCATTAAAGAAAAAAATCTTCAAATTGGAACCGTTTCAGAGGTATTGGATGAAAAAAGAATGATGAAAAATAATTTAAATTTAGGAGATGCTAAAAACAAAAGTACACGCTAAGGAAGGACATGAAATCCTACATGTCCATGAACAGGAGGAATCTAGTTGATCAAAAAATATACATGTCAAAATGGAGTAAGAGTGGTACTTGAGAATATTCCCACAGTTCGTTCAGTTGCAATTGGTGTATGGATTGGTACAGGTTCTAGGAATGAAAATCCACAAAATAATGGGATATCGCATTTTTTAGAACATATGTTTTTTAAAGGGACTAAAACGAGATCAGCTAGAGAAATAGCTGAATCATTTGATAGTATTGGCGGACAAGTAAATGCTTTTACTTCTAAGGAATATACTTGTTACTACGCGAAAGTATTAGATACACACGCAGACTTTGCATTAGAAATATTATCAGATATGTTTTTTCATTCAACTTTCGATGAAGAGGAATTAAAAAAAGAGAAAAAGGTAGTCTATGAAGAAATTAAAATGTATGAAGATACACCTGATGATATCGTTCATGATTTATTAAGTAAAGCGGTGTATGAAACTCATCCACTTGGATATCCAATACTTGGCTCAGAAGAAACCTTAGACACATTTACAGGGGAAACGTTGAAAAATTATATGCATGAAATGTATACTCCTGAAAATGTGGTTATTTCTATAGCAGGAAATGTAACAGAACCATTTATTAAAGAAGTTGAGAAGTATTTTGGTTCTTATCAAGCGGGTACATCGACCCAAACCGAAAACATTCCAATCTTTCATTCGAATCGAATTACCCGAAAAAAGGAAACAGAACAAGCACATCTATGTTTAGGATTTGAAGGTCTTAAGGTTGGTCATGAGGATATCTATAGTTTAATTATCCTAAATAATGTTCTAGGTGGAAGTATGAGCAGTCGCTTATTTCAAGAGGTACGTGAACAACGTGGATTAGCTTATTCCGTTTTCTCCTATCACTCATCCTACCAGGATAGCGGAATCCTGACTATTTATGGTGGAACTGGTGCTAAACAACTTGACTTGCTATTTGAAACCATACAAGAAACACTTGAAAAGTTTAAAAAAGAAGGCTTAACGGAAAAAGAGCTGTCTAATTGTAAAGAACAACTTAAAGGAAGCTTAATGTTAAGCCTTGAGAGTACAAATAGTCGGATGAGTAGAAATGGTAAAAACGAGTTGCTGCTTAAACGTCATCGTTCTTTAGATGAAATTGTTGAGCAAATCGATCAAGTCACAAAAGAAAGTGTAGATCGTCTGGCGAATTCAACCTTCACTGACCAGTATTCTGTATCTTTAATTAGCCCTGTGGGTGAATTGCCAAACAGTCTAAAATCATAAAATGGTTAAAACCTTTTCCAAAATGGGAAAGGTTTTTATTTTTATCCATCAAATCAGTTCCCACACCTAGTCTATTTCTAGAGGACTTCCTATAAACTAATATATAAGGATTTTAGGAGGGGAGAATTTTGCGATTAAGTGAGTTAAGTGGTAAAGAAATTGTCGATGCAAAAAAGGCGGAACGGTTAGGTGTTCTTGGGCAAACAGACTTAGAGATAAATGAAAAAACGGGTCAAATTCAAGCACTTCTTATACCTTCTTTAAAATGGTTCGGATTAAGAAAGCAAGGTGGAGAAGTTAGAGTTCCGTGGAAACATATAAAAAAAGTAGGAACTGATATGATTATTATTGATATTGAAGAGAATGAGGAGATGTAATCTCCTCAAAGCCCAAGTAATCTTTAAGATTGCTTGGGCTTTTTTATATAGATAAATCACCTAATTCAGGTTCTCTACATAAGATGTTGAAGTAGTTCACTAGATAAATTTTTAAACTTATTATCATTTCCTGTTTGATTTTTCTAAAAGAAGGTGAATATTTAAATGCTAACAGGGATGCAGATAGCTGTTATTGGTGGAGATGCTAGACAGCTAGAAATAATACGAAAACTAACAGAATTAGATGCAAAATTATCACTGGTTGGCTTTGAACAGCTTGACCATGCTTTTACAGGGGCAGTAAAAGAAAAACTTGATGAAGTGGATTTTACCCAAGTGGATTCCATTATTCTTCCAGTTCCTGGTACTAACCTTGAGGGACATGTAGAGACCATTTTTTCGAATGAAAAGGTAGTTCTAATCGAAGAAATGCTCCTAAAAACACCAGCTAATTGTACTATTTATTCTGGCATAAGTAATTCTTATTTAAATGGAATTACAAAGAAAGCAAATCGTCGGTTAGTTCAGTTGTTTGAACGCGATGATGTGGCTATCTATAACTCCATTCCAACAGTTGAAGGGACTATTATGATGGCAATCCAACACACCGATTTTACAATTCACGGTTCAAAGGTAGCTATTTTAGGACTAGGACGTGTTGGGATGAGTGTGGCTAGGACCTTTCATGCCCTAGGTGCACAGGTAAAGGTTGGTGCACGTAAGAGTGAGCATCTTGCAAGAATAACCGAGATGGCTCTAGAGCCTTTTCATTTAAATAATTTAGAGGCAGAAGTAAAGGACGTAGACATTCTAATCAATACTATTCCAACCCTGATTGTCAATGCAACAGTGATTTCCAAAATGCCTAGTCACACATTGATCATTGACCTTGCTTCAAAGCCAGGAGGAACCGATTTTAGATATGCAGAAAAACGAGGTGTTAAAGCACTTTTAGCGCCAGGCTTGCCGGGAATTGTTGCACCAAAAACGGCTGGACAGATTTTGGCAAACGTTCTTTCTCAACTACTTCAAGATGAATTTGCTAGCAGAAAGGGGAAGTAACATGAATTTAAAAGGAAAGCGAATCGGATTTGGATTAACGGGATCGCATTGTACGTACGATGCTGTGTATCCAGAAATCGAAAAGCTTGTAAATGCAGGAGTTGAAGTTGTACCTATTGTAACATCAACGGTTAAAAATACTGATACTCGTTTTGGTAAGGGTGAGGATTGGGTACAAAGGATTGTAGATTTAACTGGAAATAAATTAATTGATACAATTGTAGCAGCAGAACCATTAGGTCCTAAGATGCCGTTAGATTGTATGGTCATTGCACCTTTAACTGGTGTTTCTATGAGTAAATTTGCAAATGCAATGAATGATTCACCGGTTTTAATGGCGGCTAAAGCTACCCTACGTAATCAAAAGCCAGTTGTTTTAGGTATTTCTACGAATGATGCTTTAGGACTAAATGGGGTTAATTTAATGCGGTTAATGTCGACGAAGAATATATATTTTATACCTTTTGGTCAAGATGATCCAATTAACAAGCAAAATTCTATGGTTGCAAGAATGACAATGCTTACAGATACGATTCTTGCAGCTTTAGAAGGAAAGCAGATCCAACCTGTTATAGTTGAAAGATTTAGAGATGGAGATTAGACCATTATCCCTTCAAAAAAGAGTATAAAAACATTATTCTTTAATAGTGTAATATGATAAAATAAGTTTTATTATGGAACTGGAGGCTATTAATCTGCCTCCTATTTCCAGTCTATAAAGAATATGTTTATTTTCATATAATGGGATGGAAGGGGATTTCTTGATGGGACAGGTAAAAGGATTTCACGTTGCAGTTGTTGGAGCAACAGGAGCTGTTGGTCAGCAAATGTTACAAACTTTAGAAAATCGTCATTTTCCAATTAGTCAACTAACATTATTATCTTCAGCACGATCTGCAGGAAAAAAAGTGATGTTTAATAATGAAGAATATACAGTCCAAGAAGCCAAACCTGAGAGTTTTGAGGGTGTGGATATTGCTCTTTTTAGCGCAGGAGGAAGTGTTTCAAAAGAATTAGCTCCAGAAGCAGCTAAAAGAGGTGCAATTGTTATTGATAACACCAGTGCATTTAGGATGGACGAAAATATCCCATTGGTTGTTCCTGAGGTAAATGAAGAAGATCTTCATAAACATAATGGGATTATTGCCAACCCAAATTGTTCAACCATTCAAATGGTGGTAGCTTTAGAACCAGTACGACAAAAATATGGCTTGAAAAAGGTAATTGTTTCTACTTATCAAGCTGTTTCTGGTGCAGGTGCAGCGGCTATCCAAGAATTAAAAGAACAATCAAAAAGCTTATTAAACGGTGAAAGTTATGAAGCTAAAATCTTACCTGTAAAGTCAGAACAAAAACATTATCAAATTGCTTTTAATGCGATTCCTCAAATTGATAAGTTTACAGATAATGGATTCACCTATGAAGAGATGAAAATGATCAATGAAACAAAGAAAATTATGCATATGCCTGAATTACATGTAGCTGCTACGTGTGTACGTTTGCCAGTTGAAACAGGACATTCGGAATCTGTCTATTTTGAAATTGATTCACAAGGAGTTTCAGCAAACGAAATGAAGCAGCTTTTACAAGAAGCTCCTGGTGTTGTTTTAGAAGATGATCCTGAAAATCAAGTATATCCTATGCCAGCAAATGCTGTTGGAAAGAATGATGTATTTGTAGGAAGAATCCGCAAAGATATTGACGAAGATTTAGGGTTCCATATGTGGGTTGTGTCAGATAACCTTTTAAAAGGTGCTGCCTGGAACTCAGTTCAAATTGCAGAAAGTTTAGTAAAGCTTGGATTAGTTAAATAGATTTATTAGATTCTCTGACCATTTTAAAAAGGTATAGAGGTGTGACAATGAAAATAATCGTTCAAAAATTTGGCGGTACTTCCGTTAAAGATGCAAAAAGTCGTGAACATGCCATGAATCATATTAAAAAGGCACTTGAAGATAACTATAAAGTGGTTGTGGTTGTATCTGCTATGGGCCGAAAAGGGGATCCTTATGCTACCGACACGCTACTTTCATTAATAGGAGGAAGCGGTAGCCACATCAGTAAAAGAGAACAAGATTTACTTCTTTCTTGTGGTGAGGTTATTTCAAGTATTGTCTTTACTGACTTACTTTTAAATAATGGGATTAAAGCTATGTCTATGACCGGTTCTCAGGCTGGCTTTAGAACAAACGATGATTTTTCAAATGCTAAAATTATAGATATGAAGTGTGATCGCTTATTAAGGGAATTGGAAACACATGATGTCATTGTTGTTGCTGGCTTTCAAGGAGCTGCAAAGAATGGCGATGTAACAACCATTGGGCGAGGTGGAAGTGATACTTCTGCAGCTGCCTTAGGTGCAGCATTAAATGCAGAGTGGATCGATATTTTTACTGATGTTGATGGCATTATGACTGCGGATCCAAGAGTAGCAGAAAATGCAAGACCTTTAAATGTAGTAACGTATTTAGAGGTATGTAACATGGCTTACCAAGGTGCAAAGGTTATTCACCCTCGCGCTGTTGAAATTGCAATGCAAGCGAAAATCCCAATTCGGATTCGCTCCACTTATTCTGACGGATTAGGCACATTGGTTACAACAATCAATAAAAATTCACAAGGAACTGATATAAAAGAGCGACCGGTAACGGGGATTGCACACGTTTCGAATGTCACACAAATAAAGGTTTTTGCAAAAAAAGACCAATATAATTTACAGTCTGAAGTATTTAAGGCGATGGCAAATGAGAAAATTAGCGTTGATTTAATCAATATTTCTCCAAACGGTGTTATTTATACAGTGACGGAAGAAATGACAAACAAAGCTGTTCAAATTTTAACTCATTTAGGTCATGATCCCGTATTAGAGCGCCACTGTGCTAAAGTTTCCGTTGTAGGTGCTGGTATGGCGGGTGTTCCAGGGGTAGCCTCAAAAATTGTAACTGCCTTATCAGAAAAAGGAATTCGTATTTTACAATCAGCCGACAGCCACACGACAATATGGGTTCTAGTTAAACAAGAAGATTTAGCAGCAGCTGTGAATGCCTTGCATGATGCTTTTCAATTAGAACAAGAAACATTCGAATTTGAACGAACGGACTTATAGATAAGGAAGTGGAGTTATGGTATTATTTGGTCGAGTTTCAACAGCTATGGTGACCCCATTTGATAATAGAGGGCATATTGATTTTGAAAAGACAACACAATTAATCAATCATTTAATCGAAAATGGATCTGATTCTCTTGTAGTAGCTGGGACAACAGGTGAATCTCCAACATTGTCAAAAGAAGAAAAAATAGCATTATTTCAGCATGTTGTTAAAGTGGTTGATAAAAGAGTTCCAGTTATTGCGGGAACTGGTAGCAATAACACATATGCATCAGTCGAGTTAACGAAAAAAGCGGAACAAATTGGTGTCGATGCAATCATGTTAGTTGCACCTTATTATAACAAACCAAATCAGGAAGGATTATATCAGCACTTTAAAGCAGTTGCAGAAAGCACAACCTTACCTGTAATGGTTTATAACATTCCTGGAAGAGCGGTTGTAAATATATCACCTGAAACGATCGTCCGACTTTCTCAAATACCTAATATTGTTGCAGTTAAAGAAGCTAGTGGAGATTTAAATGCAATGACTTATATTATTGCTAATACTCCTGAAGATTTCCTTTTATACAGTGGTGACGACGGTATCGCAGTACCAGTTCTTTCTATTGGAGGAGTAGGTATTGTTTCTGTTGCTTCACATATCATCGGAAATGAAATGCAAGAAATGATTCAAGCCTTCTTAAAAGGTGATTATCAAACTTCTGCAAAGTTACATCAACAACTACTGCCTATCATGCAGGGATTATTTGCTGCACCAAGTCCAGCTCCTGTTAAAACAGCTCTGCAGTTAAAAGGATTAAACGTAGGTTCTGTTCGCCTTCCATTAGTTCCTCTAACAGAACAAGAGCGTAAAACATTAACTGATTTAATTAACACCTTATAATATGTTTTTAATAAAGGATAGACCCAAAAGCTTATCATGAGCTAATGGTCTATCCTTTTTAGTATATAAAATTGGTTGTAATCATTTTCAGACTTCAAGTATAATTATTCTAACTGATTTCGGTCGGCTTATATCATCATAGGAGGATCTAAAATTGATTACCAGAAAGAATAATAGCATCAGGCTTACTGCTCTTGGGGGAGTAGGAGAGATTGGTAAAAACATGTACGTTGCGGAAGTGGATGAAGATATTTTTGTGGTTGATGCAGGTCTAATGTTACCAGAGGATGGAATGCTGGGAATAGATATAGTCATCCCTGATTTCACCTATTTAGTAGAAAATAAGGATAGAGTCAAAGGGATATTTCTAACTCATGGACACGAAGACCATATTGGTGCATTGTCATATATTCTCCGAAAAATAAAAGTACCTGTATACGGTACTAAATTGACCTTAGCGCTAGCAAAAGAAAAGTTACTAGAACAAGAATATACTGGTCAAGTTGAATTTGATGAAATTGACTCCAATACTATTCTGTCATTTCATACGATTGATGTTTCCTTTTTCCGTACTAACCATAGTATTCCGGATTCAGTTGGGGTTTGTTTACATACGTCGGAAGGAGCCATTGTATATACAGGTGATTTTAAATTTGATCAAGCTGCTGCTCCTTTATATAAACCTGAAATTGGCAAAATGGCACAAATCGGTGAAGAAGGGGTATTATGTTTACTATCAGACAGTACGGATGCAGAAAGACCAGGTTATAGTACATCGGAATCTATCATAAAAAAAGAAATCTCTAATGTGTTTTATAATACCAAGGGAAGAATCATTGCTGCTTGTTTTGTTTCAGATTTAATCCGAATTCAACATATCATTGATGTAGCTTTTGAACATAACCGAAAAGTTGCGGTAGCTGGAAAGAACTTACAACGTGTATATGATATTGCAGTAGAATTAGGATATCTTGAAATTCATGAAGAACTTATCATCCCAATCTCGCAAATTGATCAATTTAGTGATAACCAAGTAGTTATTTTAATGACTGGTAATCAAGGTGAACCCATTGAGGCTCTTCAAAAAATGGCCAAACAGGTACACAAACAAATTAATATTAAATCTGGCGACTTGGTTCTGCTTGCAACTTCTCCTTTAAAAGGAAATGAAGTGTTTCTCTTGAAAACGATTGATTTATTATATCGAGCTGGGGCGACTGTTATATCTAGTAAACGTACATTTCATGATTCAAGTCATGGCAGTCAAGAAGAACTGAAATTTATGATGAATTTAATGAAACCTAAGTTTTTTATTCCCGTCCATGGTGAATATCGCATGTTAACCGCGCATTCTAAATTAGCCCGTGAAATGGGTATTCCAGATGAAAATATTTATATCCCTGAAAAGGGAGAAGTGGTTGAAATAAAAGGAGACGCTATCTCATATAGCGGGAAAGTTCCTTCGGGGAATATTTTAATTGATGGAATTGGTGTAGGAGATGTAGGTAATATTGTTTTACGAGATAGAAGGCTGCTTTCACAAGACGGTATTTTGATTGTAGTCGTTACCTTAAAAAAATCCGAGAAAAGAATTGTTTCCGGTCCGGAGATTATCTCGAGAGGTTTTGTTTATGTACGTGAATCAGAAAAGCTAATTGAAGATTCTACAAAGCTAGTTCGCGAGTCTGTTGAAAACCATCTCTCAAAAGATTCATTTGATTGGGGTGGAATGAAACAAGATGTTAGGGATGGTCTAAATCAATATCTGTTTGAAAAGACCAAGCGTAGACCTATGATACTGCCAATTATAATGGAAGTATAATAACACTGGGGTTTAGTTGGGGTTTTTCCTTAATAATTAGGACAATTATTAAGGAAAAGCACCATCCAGTGTTTTTTTTGTTCCTTTTTACTCTAATCATTTTTCTATATGAAGCCACATTGAAATCCCTAAACTGGATAATACTAACTTTATGAAGAAATGAAGGGAGATTTATGATGGATATATTTAAAAATGATACAGAACAAGAAACACCTAAGGAAGAAAAGTCTTCAAGTTTAATTGAAAAAATACAACAGTTGGGACAGACAAATGTCCCGCAATTATCCAATGACTCGAAAATTCATTGCTTAACAATAGTAGGACAAATTGAGGGACATCTTGCATTACCACCGCAAAATAAGACAACAAAATATGAGCACCTTATTCCTCAATTGGTAGCCATTGAACAAAATCCAAAAATAGAAGGATTATTAGTTGTTTTAAATACAGTTGGGGGAGACGTTGAAGCGGGATTAGCTATCTCAGAAATGTTAGCCTCACTTTCAAAGCCAACGGTTTCTATTGTGTTAGGTGGTGGACACTCTATTGGTGTACCAATTGCTGTTTCCTGTGATTACTCTTTTATTGCAGAAACGGCAACGATGACTATTCATCCTGTTCGATTAACAGGACTCGTAATTGGTGTACCTCAAACATTTGAATATCTCGATAAGATGCAAGATAGAGTGGTGAATTTCGTAACAAAGCATTCAAATATTACAGAAGACACCTTTAAGGATTTAATGTTTGCTAAAGGCAACTTAACAAGAGATATTGGGACGAATGTAATTGGTAAAGATGCAGTAAAATACGGTTTAATGAATGAAGTTGGTGGTTTAGGACAAGCGATTAAAAAATTAAATCAATTAATTGATCTCCAAAAAGAAGAGCAGGGTGGGATTATTCAATGATCCTTTATACAATGATGCCACAAGAATTGATTTTTCCTACTAATGAGGTTGAATATGGGAATCAAATGATGATTCAGTATGATGGTATTCCATTATTGGTAGAACAACAGGCGGATCAAAATTACCAAGTAATTAGAGTGATGAGCACAGATCCTAATCATTTCTTAGATAGCCGTTGTGTTCCAGGCACAAAATTATCTCTATTTAGTTAAGCTTCCCCTTTCTCCTATCCATCAGTGTGATATAATAGAGAAACATAAAAAGCAGCCGGCTAGGCTGCTTTCTAATTTCTAAACATGTTAGGTGATTATGTTGGCAAAAAGGAAGCGTAGACAAGGGCATAAAAAAGACCAATTTAAACGAACCATCCAGTTTGAGCTAACAGGACTCTTACTCCTTGCTTTTTCAATCTTATCCATAGCAAAACTTGGTGCAGTAGGACAAGCATCTGTTTATTTCTTCCGGTTTTTTATGGGAGAATGGTACATGTTAAGTTTACTTGGACTAGTTGGGATTAGTATTTTTTTGATGCTAAAACGAACCATCCCTAAACTCTACCATGTGAAATTGATAGGTGGATACTTAATCATTAGCGCTATCTTATTATTGAGTCATATGACATTGTTTACTTTACTTTCAAGTGGTGGGAAATTTGAAAATCCAAGTGTAATAGCAAATACATGGGAGCTTTATTGGATGGAAGTGAAAGGTGAAACAAGCACCAATGATCTAGGTGGTGGGATGTTAGGTGCTGTTTTATTCGCAGTTTCCCATTATTTATTTGCAATGACTGGTACTAAGTTTGTTTCGTTTATTTTAATGATTATTGGCTTTATTTTAATTACGGGACGTACATTTGGTGATTTAGTAGCGAAAGTGTTAGTAGCTATTTCCACATTTATTGTGAATCAGTGGAATCAATTCTTAATAGATTTTCAAGATTGGCGTAGCAATGTTATAAATAAAAAGATAGAGAAGGCTGAGAAAAAAGCTTTAGATAAAGAAAAACAAAAAGAAGAAATTCCTATAGTTAATGGAATGCAAATTGAATCTCAAGAGGATGAAGAGCTAATCATATCTGAGCCCATTATTTCAAGTTTTACTGAAAAAGCTTATTCCACTAAGGCGGATTATACTGATCCAAAGCCTAAAATGGACAAAGTGGAAAAAGAAGAGGAATCAGGACTGCCTATCACATTTACGGAAGTTGAAAACCATGATTATGAGCTTCCTCCTATACATATTTTGAATCTGCCCAAACAAACAGACCAAAGTGGAGAATATGAGCTTATTCATGCCAATGCCGCAAAACTTGAAAGAACTTTTCAAAGCTTTGGGGTAAAAGCAAAGGTGACACAAGTACATTTGGGTCCTGCTGTAACAAAGTATGAAGTCCACCCAGATGTGGGTGTAAAGGTAAGTAAAATTGTTAGCCTAAGTGATGATTTAGCTTTAGCTCTTGCAGCTAAAGGAATTAGAATTGAAGCACCTATACCGGGAAAGAGCGCAATAGGAATAGAGGTGCCGAACTCAGAGATTGCTATGGTTTCGCTTAGAGAAGTTTTGGAATCAAAACAAAATGATCGCCCAGATTCAAAGCTATTAATAGGGTTAGGTCGTGACATCACTGGTGAAGCTGTTCTTGCAGAACTAAATAAAATGCCTCATCTACTTGTTGCCGGTGCAACAGGAAGCGGGAAAAGTGTTTGTATTAATGGGATTATTACAAGTATCTTGATGAGGGCAAAGCCCCATGAAGTAAAATTAATGATGATTGACCCTAAGATGGTTGAACTAAATGTATACAACGGTATTCCTCATTTACTAGCACCTGTTGTAACAGATGCTAAAAAGGCTTCTCAAGCTCTGAAAAAAGTAGTGAATGAAATGGAAAGAAGGTATGAGCTTTTTTCCCATACAGGAACTCGAAACATTGAAGGTTATAATGATCATATTAAACGATATAATCACGAAGAAGGTGAGAAACAACCTTTGCTTCCTTATATCGTTGTCATAGTTGATGAGTTAGCAGATTTAATGATGGTAGCTTCTTCGGATGTAGAAGACTCCATTACAAGACTTGCCCAAATGGCTCGTGCGGCTGGGATTCACTTAATTATCGCAACACAAAGACCATCTGTAGATGTTATCACAGGAGTAATTAAAGCCAATATACCATCAAGAATTGCATTTGCTGTTTCTAGCCAAACAGATTCACGAACGATTCTTGATATGGGCGGGGCTGAAAAACTATTAGGCCGTGGCGATATGTTGTTCTTACCAGTTGGTGAATCAAAGCCAATTAGAATTCAAGGTGCTTTCCTTTCAGATAATGAAGTAGAAGATGCTGTTGAATTTGTTATTGGTCAGCAAAAGGCTCAGTACCAAGAAGAAATGATTCCTGAAGATATACCTGAATCAACAGGAGAAGTAGAAGATGATTTATATGAAGAAGCGGTTAATTTAATAATAGAAATGCAAACCGCGTCTGTTTCTATGCTACAACGGAGGTTTAGGATTGGATACACAAGAGCAGCGCGCCTTATTGATGAAATGGAAGCAAGAGGTGTTGTTGGTCCGTATGAAGGTAGCAAGCCTCGTGTTGTTCTTGTTAATGCAAAACCAAAAGAAGAAGCAAGCAGTTAAAATATATAGAGAAAATAGAACTAGGTGAATGAACCTAGTTCTATTTTTAAAGCTCTTTTCTAAACTTTGTTGCTTTTCCAATTAATTTAAAGACATATCTCAGTACAGAATGATAAAACACGTATAAAAATCAAGAAAAGAGCGGCTTACCTGTTAAGAAAGAAGTAAAAATCCGGCTTTTGGGATTTTTACCAAAACCACAATTTATAAGAAAACAATCATTTTTTAAAAAAAGAAAAATAAGTTATACTATTGTAATCGCTTTCAGTTAAAAAATATAGAGGAAAAACCAAGTTCATAAGAATTATTGTAAAAAATTTTATGATTATTGTCTTTTTTCGACAAAATCCTGAAAACATATTTATTTATGACTTGAAAAATGGTATAGTATTTTCGATTAGTAGGAATGATTACACATCAGAGGTCTGATGTCTTAGGGAAATAGTTGGAGGAAACTGCATGTCTATCAAGTCAGATAACCGACACCTGTATTTACAAGTAATTGATCGATTAAAACAAGACATTGACAAAGGAATCTACAAAGAAAGAGAAAAGCTTCCTTCAGAATTTGATCTTGCAAAACAGCTAGGTGTTAGTAGAGCCACTCTAAGAGAAGCACTTAGAATACTAGAGGAAGAAAACGTTATCATTCGCCGACATGGTGTTGGTACGTTTGTTAACTCAAGGCCCTTATTTACATCCGGTATCGAACAATTAAATAGTGTTACGAACATGATAAAACAGGCAGGTATGAAACCAGGAACTATTTTTTTAAGTTCATCAACTCAGAGTCCTACCGAAGAGGATATTCGTCGATTTTCATGTTCACCTGAAGAAGAGTTAATCGTGATTGAAAGGGTAAGAACAGCAAATGGAGATCCGGTTGTCTACTGTATTGATAAGATTCCTGAAAAAATCTTACCAGAAACGTTCTCTCATGATGAAGAGTCAATCTTTTCTATCATTGAGGATGTGACCAACCGAAAAATCACCTATGCAATTGCCCAAATAGAACCTATTGGTTATCACGAAAAAATTTCTCCTATACTTGAATGTGAACCTGAAACTGCTTTGCTTGTTTTAAAGCAAATGCATTTTGATGAGATGGATGAACCAGTCCTTTTTTCGGTAAACTACTTTAAGGCTGACAAGTTTAGTTTTCATGTATTACGTAAACGTATTTAATATGAAGACGAAATTCGTTGGACTCATTTTCTACTAAAATCATTTTACCAAAAATAGGGGGTACATATTTTGAAAAAGCGTAAATTAGGTTTAGCGCTATCTTTAGTACTTGCTGCTGGGACACTTTTAGGTGCTTGCGGTAAAGCAGACGACAAAAACGATGGAGCTGCTGGTGAAGACACAAAAACAGAAAAAGCATTTACAGTTGCTATGGTAACTGACGTTGGTGGAGTAGACGACAAGTCATTCAACCAATCTGCTTGGGAAGGTCTTCAAGCTTATGGTTCGGATAATGGTCTTGAAAAAGGTACTAAAGGATTTGATTACCTTCAATCTCAATCTGATGCTGACTATGAAACAAATTTAAATACTCTTGCTCGTCAAAACTTCAACCTTGTTTTTGGTATTGGTTTCATGATGGGTGACGCTGTAAATGCAATTGCTCAACAACAAAAGGATACTAAATTTGCAATCGTTGACTCTGTAGTTGAACAACCAAACGTTGCTAGTATTCTTTTCAAAGAGCAAGAAGCTGCTTACCTTGCTGGTATCACAGCTGGTTTAGCGACAAAATCTAACATCATCGGTTTCATCGGTGGTATGGAAATTCCAGTTATCGAGCGTTTTGAAGCTGGTTTCTTATCTGGTGTTAAAGCAGTAAATCCATCTGCAAAAGTAGATGTTCAATATGCAGGTGCATTTGACAAAGCTGAATTAGGTCAAACAATTGCTTCTACTATGTATTCTTCTGGCGCTGACGTAATTTTCCATGCTGCTGGTGGTACTGGTAACGGATTATTCAAAGAAGCTCGTGACCTTAAGAAGAAAAATCCTGATAAGAACTATTGGGCTATCGGTGTTGACTCTGACCAAACTGCTGAAGGTGTAGTTGAAATCGATGGAGCTCAACATAACGTAATTATCACTTCTGCTTTAAAGCGTGTTGACAATGCAGTTAAAGACCTTTCTACTAAAGCTGCTAATGGAGAATTCCCTGGCGGCGAACAAATCGTTTATGGTTTAGATGTTGATGGTGTAGGTTTAGCGCCAATCAATGAAGAACTTGAAAACAAAGCTGATATCGAAGCTAAAGTTCAAGAGTACAAAGATAAAATTGTAAGCGGTGAAATCGTTGTTCCTGCTGCACGTGCAGATGTAAAATAAGCTGTTAATTTTTTTAAGGAATAAGCGGGCTTGCAATGCCGGCCCACTTATTCCTTTTTTATATCAAAATAAGGGATAGAATCCTAACTGAAGTGTAGAAATGTCTTCTACTTTTCATTTAAGATTTTAGTTAGGTCAGGAAAAACACGTACTTTTTAAAATAGGGGATACCCCTTTTTTAAAACTAACAAAAGGTCTGACCTCTTACTACTTATGCATAATAATTCCTTTTTTGGGGCAAGGAGTGAAAATAATGGATTATGTTATTGAAATGCTCAACATTAGAAAAGAGTTCCCGGGAATAGTAGCGAATGATAACATTACCCTTCAAGTGAAAAAAGGGGAAATTCATGCTTTATTAGGTGAAAATGGTGCTGGAAAGTCTACGTTAATGAACGTTCTTTTCGGACTGTATCAGCCGGAAAAAGGTGAAATTCGTGTCAATGGGAAACCTGTTAAAATAACCAATCCGAACATTGCAAATGAATTAGGTATTGGAATGGTTCACCAGCATTTTATGTTAGTTGATACTTTCACTGTTACTGAGAATATTATCCTTGGTAAAGAAACTACTTCGGGTGGAGTTATTGACATTAAAAAGGCTGAAAAAGAAGTTAGAGAAATTTCAGAACGATATGGTTTAGCAGTTGACCCGCAAGCCAAAATTTCTGATATTACAGTAGGTATGCAACAAAGGGTTGAGATATTAAAAACGCTGTATCGCGGTGCGGAAATTCTTATTTTTGATGAACCTACTGCGGTTCTTACACCACAGGAAATTTCTGAACTTATTCAAATTTTGAAAACGCTTATAAACGAAGGGAAATCCATTATCTTAATTACTCATAAACTGAAAGAAATTATGGAAGTTTGTGATCGATGTACAGTTATTCGCAAAGGGAAAGGGATTGGTACAGTTAATGTATCAGAAACAAACCCAAATGAATTAGCTAGCTTAATGGTAGGGCGTGAAGTAACGTTTAAAACTGATAAAGTAGAAGCCAAGCCCAAACATCCCGTATTTGAAATTGAAAACCTTATGGTAAAGGATTCCCGTGGACTAAATGTTGTCAATGGGTTGGACTTAACCGTTAGAGCAGGGGAAATAGTCGGTATTGCAGGAGTAGATGGTAACGGTCAATCTGAATTAATTGAGGCTATAACTGGTCTTCGAAAAATTGAGAGTGGAACTGTTAAATTAAATGGAAAAAATATTACCAAACTCCCTCCGAGAAAGATTACAGAATCTGGTCTTGCGCATATTCCACAAGATCGTCACAAACATGGTTTGGTCCTTGACTATCCAATCGGTGAAAACATGGTTTTACAAACCTATTACCAAAAGCCAAATTCAAAAAATGGTGTTTTAAACTTCAAAACTATATATCAAAAAGCTAAAAGTCTGATTGAAGAGTTTGATGTTAGAACTCCAAGTGAATTCACATTAGCACGTGCTCTTTCTGGAGGAAATCAGCAAAAAGCCATTATCGGGCGAGAAATAGATAGAAATCCAGATTTATTAATTGCTGCACAGCCGACTCGTGGACTTGATGTAGGGGCGATTGAGTTTATTCATAAGCGTCTAATTGAGCAACGTGATAATGGTAAAGGGGTATTACTTGTATCATTTGAGTTAGATGAAATCATAAATGTAAGTGATAGGATTGCAGTAATTTATGAAGGGAAAATTGTTGCGGTTGTCGATCCTAAACAAACGACCGAACAAGAGTTAGGTCTATTGATGGCTGGATCGAAACGAAAGGAAGCAGGTGAACAAACAAATGTCTAATCGCTTAAAAGAACTTTCGATTCCGGTGATTGCTGTTCTATTAGGTATGCTGGTTGGAACAATCATTATGATTGTGAGTGGATATGATGCGGTTGCCGCTTTTACGGCTTTATGGAACGGTGCATTTGGTGAAATCTATTATACTGGTGAAGTTGTAAGACAAGTAACTCCTTATATTTTAGCAGGATTAGCAGTTGCATTTGCATTTCGTACAGGATTATTTAATATCGGTGTTGAAGGACAATTAATCGTAGGATGGCTAGCAGCTGTATGGGTGGGAGTATCCTTTGATTTACCAAGAATTATTCATTTACCTTTAGCTGTTATTGCGGCAGGGGTTGCTGGTGGTTTATGGGCTTTTATTCCAGGATATTTAAAGGCTAGATTTAGAGTTCATGAAGTAATCGTTACGATTATGATGAACTATATTGCTCTTCATGCAACAAACTATATTATTAGAAATTATATGGCTAGAGCTAGTGGTGATAAAACAGAAAAAATTCTAGAATCTGCTTCTTTACGTTCTCCTTTCCTTGAATCTATTACAGATTATTCACGTTTACACTGGGGAATCATCATTGCTATTTTCGGTGCCATTTTTATGTGGTTTTTATTAGAGAAAACAACACGTGGATTTGAATTACGTGCGGTAGGTTTTAATCAGCATGCTTCTCAATATGCAGGTATGAATGTAAATAAAAACATTATACTATCTATGGTTATTGCAGGGGTATTTGCCGGTTTAGCCGGTGCAATGGAAGGATTAGGAACTTTTGGATATGCATCAGTAAAAGGTGGTTTTACAGGTGTAGGATTTGATGGTATCGCTGTTGCGCTATTAGGTGGAAATACAGCACTTGGAGTCGTACTAGCAGCTATTCTTTTTGGATTTTTAAAGGTTGGAGCATTAAATATGCCTCTTGAATCTGGAGTTCCAAATGAATTAGTAGATATCATTATTGCTTTAATTGTTTTCTTTGTAGCATCAAGTTATATGATTCGTTGGGTTATGGATCGTTTTAGTAAAAAGGGGGTGAAATAAGTGGGCTTCATGGATATTTTACTTATCATAATTCCTTCAACATTACTTTGGGCAGCACCACTTATTTTCACTGGTTTAGGTGGAAATTTCTCCGAACGCGCAGGGGTAGTTAACATTGGATTGGAAGGTTTAATGGTAATAGGAGCATTTACAGCAATCGTTTTTAACCTTACATTTGATAGTGTGTTTGGAGCAGCGACACCATGGGTCTCGCTAATTGCAGCAATGATTGCTGGAGCAATCTTCTCCGTTCTCCATGCAGTAGCATCTATAACATTTAAGGCAGATCAGACTGTATCTGGGGTTGCTATTAACCTTTTATCGATTGGATTAGCTTTATTCTTAGTAAAATTGATTTATGGTAAAGGGCAAACGGATATTATTCAAAAGAGCTTTAGTAAAGTTGATATTCCTGTATTAAAGGATATACCAGTTATTGGAGAACTTTTCTTCCAAAATACGTATTACACTTCTTATGTTGCTATTATCTTCGCTGTTATTGTTTGGTTTGTTATGTTTAAAACTCCATTTGGACTTCGACTAAGAGCAGTAGGAGAACATCCGATGGCAGCTGATACGATGGGAATCAATGTTATTAAGATGCGTTATATTGCTGTTATCCTTTCTGGTGCTTTAGGTGGTATCGGTGGAGGCGTCTATGCTCAAGCAATTTCATCAGATTTCGGTCATGCAACGATAAGCGGGCAAGGTTTTATGGCATTAGCGGCATTGATTTTTGGTAAGTGGAATCCTCTTGGAGTAATGGGTGCGGCCTTATTCTTTGGTTTTGCGCAAAGCTTAAGTATCATTGGAAAGAGTTTACCTTTCCTTGCACACATTCCGAGTGTTTACTTATTAATAGCTCCTTATGTTCTAACCATACTTGCTTTAACTGGATTTATTGGTCGTGCAGATGCTCCTAAAGCAATCGGTCAACCATATGAAAAGGGTAAGAGATAATAAGATAAACGTAAAGACACCTGTATTAAACAGGTGTCTTTTCATTTTATCAAAAAATATTTTCTAAACATTATAATTTCATTTATTTGGAAAAAATGATAAAATTTTAAATATCAAACCTTTTCTCATTTTTGTTATACAAGGAGCAATATATGAAGTATTCTTTATATTTAAACGATTATCAGACTGAGAAACTTTTTTCTATTCTGCGTTGGGTTTTTTTGGGTATTAGTATTATATTATTTTATGTGCCACCTATTTCAACCATACTTGGCTTCAATCATACAACATTCCCGATTTTACTTTCTGTAGGAATATTGTATATGACCTTATCACAAATCGCCTTGAATAGGATTAAACCTGAGGATGAATGGTTCAAAAAAATAACAAAACTCGGTATTGTATTTGATTATATTGCCCTTATCTGGCTATTAGCCTTAACAGGCGGTGTGGAAAGTTATTTATTCCCTATTTCCTATCTGCTAATTATGCATGCTACGATATATTGGAAAACAAAGGGAGCTTTTATTTCCTCACTTGCTGTTTCAATTGGTTATACAGCTATTTATTTAATTTTAGACAATGGCTTGGATCATATATTTTTATATTTAATTAATTCCTTTTTTACTTGGATTGTCGGACTATTTGGTTCATTAATCGTATTAAGGGAACGAAAACACATGAAACAAAAAGAAATTTATCAAGAGCTCTTAGTCCAAGATTATCTTACAGGATTATATAATCATAGGCATTTTCAGGAAAATCTTGCTTATTTGTCATTAAATCAAACAGAATTCACATTAATCATGGGTGATATTGACGATTTTAAGCAAATTAACGATAAGTATGGACATTTAGTTGGGGATGAAGTATTAAAACAGCTGGGAAAAACAATTCAAACACTTGTTGATAAATTTAATGGACACGCCTTTCGTTATGGAGGAGAAGAGTTTGCCATTATTTTAGAACAAACAACTGAAAACCAAATTAAACTTTTTCTAAATGATCTTTATAAGGAACTTCATTTGACGACGTATACGGACGAAAAATGGAGTATAACGATGAGTTTTGGAGTTGCATTGTCTCACTCTGCTCCTACACATAGTCATTTATTAGCAGAAGCTGATGGACTCTTATATGAAGCAAAAGCTAAAGGTAGGAATTGTGCTTGTTTTAAATCTGGTACAGTGTACGTTAATGAGTATAACCTTAGTGAGAGAAATTTAATTAGTTCATAAAAATAAAACCTTCCGATTTTATTGTCGGAAGGTTTTATTTGTGATGTCTTATTGAAATAATAGGTTTATTTTTATGGAAAAAGCAAAAAATGAAGATAGCAAAACTTTTGCATTATGGGTAATGTAGCCTTTAATGGGAAAATAAGTTAGAATATCGGTACATATGATGAATAGGATAGTATTTATTACGTGTTAAGGAGGACATCCTATGCCAGTTATCACTGAAACTGTAAAAGAGATGAGAGGGTACAAACTTCATCTGGTCAAAACAGATAAATATAAAACCAACACAATCGTTTGGAGAATGAAGACCCCTTTAACGAAAGAAGATGTTACATTAAGGGCTTTACTTCCTCACGTTTTACAAAGCAGTTCTGAAAAATATCCAACCACTACCCAACTTCGTTCTTATTTAGACGATTTATATGGTACAACTTTGTACGTAGATTTAGCAAAAAAAGGTGAATATCAGATCATGAGTTTTGTTATGGAAGTAGCAAATGAAAAATTCCTAACAGATTCCACCCCCTTGCTTCAGAAAGCAATGGAATTTTTAGCTGAAATATTACTAAAACCTAATAAAGAAAACCAAGCTTTTCATGTTTCTACAGTTGAAAAAGAGAAGAAAACATTAAAGCAAAGAATTCAATCCGTTTTTGACGATAAAATGCGCTATTCGAATCTACGACTTGTGGAAGAAATGTTTAAAGAAGAACCATATTCTTTACATGTCAATGGCCAGTTAGATGCAGTGGATGGTATTACGGCTGAAAGTCTATATCAATACTATCAAAAGACTTTAAAAGAAGATGAAATGGATCTATATATTATTGGCGATGTGGAGGAAGCAGAAGTAGAAGGAATGGTAAATAATTTGTTTCAATTTGAGGAGCGTACCCCTAAAGAAATATCTGATTATGCTCGTAAAAATATTGAAACGGTCAATGAGGTTAAAGAAGAGCAAGATGTGAAACAGGGAAAATTAAATATCGGTTATCGAACCAATATTGTTTATGGTGACCCAGATTACTTTGCTTTACAAGTGTTTAATGGGATATTTGGTGGTTTTTCACATTCCAAGTTATTTATTAATGTAAGGGAAAAAGCAAGCTTAGCTTATTATGCAGCAAGCCGAATGGAAAGTCATAAAGGAATCATGATGGTCATGTCCGGTATTGATATGAATAATTATAACCAGGCGGTTAGTATTATCCATGAACAAATGGAAGAAATGCGGAAGGGGAATTTTACAGATGACGAGCTCGCACAAACGAAAGCTGTAATAGAAAACCAATTACTAGAAACCATTGATACTTCCCGAGGCATTGTTGAGGTTTTATACCATAATGTTGTCAGTAAAGTAGAAATAGGCTTAGACCAATGGATAGAAGAAATGAATAAAGTAACAAAAGAGGAAATTATTGCAGTTGCGCAAAAAATAGAGTTAGATACAATTTACTTCTTAACTGGATTGGGGGCAGGCAAAAATGAAAAAAATAACATTTGACCAGCTTCAAGAAGAATTGTTTTACGAAAAAATGGCAAATGGCTTAGATGTCTATATTTTGCCAAAAAAAGGTTTTAATAAATCTTATGCTACCTTTACTACGAAATATGGCTCTATTGACAACCATTTTGTAGCAAAAGGGGATAGTGAATTTACAAAGGTTCCGGACGGAATTGCTCATTTCTTAGAGCATAAGCTTTTTGAGAAAGAAGATGGAGATGTTTTTCAGCAGTTTAGTAAGCAAGGAGCCAGTGCAAATGCATTTACATCTTTTACTAGAACCGCTTATCTGTTTTCAAGTACATCCAATTTTGAAAGAAATTTAGAAACATTAATTGACTTTGTTCAAGACCCATATTTTTCTGAGAAAACGGTTGAAAAGGAAAAGGGTATTATCGGTCAAGAAATCACCATGTATGATGATAACGCGGACTGGAGATTGTATTTTGGTCTAATTCAAAATATGTATAAAAATCATCCCGTAAAAATTGATATAGCTGGAACAATTGAATCAATTGCTAAAATAACAAAGGATATGCTTTACCAATGCTATTATACTTTCTACCACCCGAGTAATATGTTACTCTTTGTCGTTGGTCCTGTAGATGTAGAGGCTACGATGAATTTTATCAAAGAAAATCAAACAAAGAAGCCTTTTGAAGACCAACCTGAAATCCAACGTAAATTTGAAGATGAACCGATTGAAGTGGCAGAAAAGAAAAAAGTGTTGAAAATGAATGTGCAAACCTCGAAATGTTTATTTGGGATTAAAGCCCTCCCTCAAGAATATACAGGTGAAGAAATGCTAAAGAAAGAATTAGCTACTAATTTATTGTTAGATCTTCTCTTTGGGAAAAGTTCGGATAATTATCAGATGCTTTATTCGGAAGGATTAATTGATGAGACTTTTTCTTATGATTTTACCCAAGAACAAGGATTCGGTTTTGCGATGATCGGTGGGGATACATCAGATCCGGATGGGCTTGCAAAAACTTTAGAGAAAATGGTAAAGGATGCTGCCGCAGGAAATGTCATTTCAGAAGAAAGCTTAAATAAAGCAAAGCGAAAAAAAATTGGCGCGTTTTTACGCTCAGTCAATTCTCCAGAATATATTGCGAATCAATTTACTCGCTATGCTTTTAATGATATGAATTTGTTTGATGTTGTGCCAACGTTAGAAAAAATAACATTAGAAGAAATTAAATCGTTATGTACAGAATTTATCTCTGAGGAACGATTTACGGTTTGTCAAGTAGTGCCTAATAAGTAATAGTAAAAAGGAATGACAGCGTAAATAGTCATTCCTTTTTCATTGTTTTCTTTCAACTATATATGAAATCCGTTAAAATTAGGTTAAAAACAGGAGAGTTTATATGGGATTTGTTTTAATTACAGGCGCAAGTGGGGGGATTGGACAGGCTATAGCACGACAACTTGCAGAAGAAGGGTACAATCTCTACTTACATTACAATCATAATAAAAAGGGTATAGAAGAGCTATTGAATTCCATTAATCATTTTCAGGGGGAATATATTCCGGTTCAAGGGGATCTAAGTAAGGTCTCCGATTACGAAAGGATTGTAAATCATATTTTTTCATTGGATGCGATTGTGCATAATGGGGGTCAATCACATTACGGACTACTAACCGATCTTGATCCTCAAACAACAGAAGAATTATTAAACGTTCATGTTTCGGCTCCATTACTTCTTACAAAGCTTCTTCTACCAAAAATGGTTCAGAAACGACATGGGAATATTGTGGTGATTTCTTCCATATGGGGACAAATAGGAGGCTCCTTTGAGGTAGCCTATTCCACTGTCAAAGGGGCTCAACTTTCTTTTGTAAAGGCTTTAAGCAAGGAAGTTGCCTTAAATGGTATTAGGGTAAACGCTATTGCTCCAGGAGCCGTTGAAACCAAAATGGTCAACCATTTACAATCCGATGAATTGGAAAGCCTAAAAGAAGAAATTCCTATGGGGCGTTTAGGACGACCAGAAGAAATCGCAAAAGGTGTTTCGTTTTTATTGTCAGAACAATCATCCTATATTACTGGACAAGTATTATCTATAAATGGTGGATGGTATACGTAAATGCTTTGTTCATAAAATGTTCAGATGTATCTAAAGTTTTTCTCATTATCATTTACAAACGTATATTTTTAACTTCTTGAAACAAAATATATTTGTATTACTTTAAAGGAGGTTTTCACCGTATGTCTGTATTAGATAATTGGCAACAATGGAAAGACTTTTTAGGTGATCGACTCAGCCAAGCTGAATCAGAAGGGATGAGTAAGGGAGTCGTTAATGACCTTGCTTATCAAATTGGTGACTACTTAGCTGCTCAAGTTGATCCAAAAAACGAACAAGAAAGAATTTTAGCTGATTTATGGTCAGTAGCTAACGAAGACGAACAACATGCTATTGCCAACATGATGGTCAAGCTTGTTAAAGGATAAGAACCAAACGTGAGAGGGGAATTGAATCCCTTCTCTTTTTTAATACCTTTTACCACTTTAAAGTAACGGGGGTCTGACCCCCGTTACTTTAAAGTGGTAATGTAAGTGAATTTTTAGAGTTGGAATGTTTTTAGAGGAAAGGAATTCCTAGAATGTCTGTTTTTTCTTTCATATTAAGGTAAAATCATATATGATAGTAACAGGGTTTTTGTTGAATCATGTCGGGTATATACTTAGGAGGTTTTTATGGAAAAGAAGGAATGGTATTTAGAATATGAAATTCAAAAAAACCGTCCTGGGTTGCTGGGCGACATTTCCTCTCTTTTAGGAATGCTTTCGATTAATATTGTAACGATTAACGGCGTTGATGAAGGACGACGCGGTTTATTAATATTAGCTAATGACAATCACCAAATCCAAAGACTTGAGTCTATTTTGCTCACAATGGATACAATAAAAGTAATAAAGTTAAGAGAGCCTAAGCTTAGAGACCGTCTCGCGGTCCGTCACGGTCGTTATATCCAAAGAGATGCGGACGATAAAAAAACTTTCCGGTTTGTACGTGACGAACTTGGCTTATTGGTTGACTTTATGGCAGAATTATATAAGCAAGAAGGGCACAAACTAATTGGAATAAGAGGAATGCCTAGGGTAGGAAAAACAGAATCTATTGTTGCAGCAAGTGTCTGTGCAAATAAACGATGGCTTTTTGTTTCATCAACATTGCTAAAACAAACGATTCGAAATCAACTGGTAGAGGATGAATATAACGAAAATAATCTTTTTATCCTTGATGGTATTGTTTCAACCCGAAGAGCTAATGAACGACATTGGCAATTGGTACGTGAAATCATGAGGTTACCTGCGGTAAAGGTTGTTGAACATCCAGATATATTTGTTCAGAATACCGAGTACACACTTGATGATTTTGACTATATTATAGAACTTCGCAATGATCCTGATGAAGAAATTACATATGAAGTAGTAAATCAGAATAACCTATTCTCTGATTCTGATTTTGGAGGATTTGATTTTTAAATATTGGAAGGTGTTAAAAGTTGACGGAATTAGGTAATCGACTAAAAGAAGCTCGAGAAGCCAAAGGATTGAGTTTAGATGATCTCCAAACAATCACAAAAATACAAAAAAGATATTTAATTGGAATAGAAGAAGGTAATTACACGATGATGCCTGGCAAATTTTATGTTCGGGCATTTATCAAACAATATGCAGAAGCGGTTAATCTCAATCCTGAAGAGCTTTTTGATCTTTATAAAGAAGAGGTACCATCGGTAGTAAATACCGAGTTGCCAGAGCTCTCTCGAGTAAAAACGAGGAAAAGTATTTCCGATGGAAATTCGAAGGTGTTTGACATACTTCCTAAATTATTGATAGGTGTTTTTATTCTTGGGGCTGCGGCATTAATATATTATTTCCTTCAACAAAATGCTGGTGAAAATACCAAGGAGGAAGTGAATACTGGAAATGAACCGGTAAATTTTGAACAATCGGAAAACCTAGAAAGTAAACAGGACGACAAACAAGAAACGTCTGCGGACACGAATACTGAAGAAGATGGTCAATCAGATGATAATACAGCATCTGAAGAAGAAACGGAAACCGAAGAAGCTGAAACCCCTGTTCAAGAGGTTAATATTGTATCAACAAAGGGCTCCGAAACAGTGTATGAGTTAAAAAATACAGACCACTTTGAATTAAAGCTTGTTTCAACAGGTGAAACTTGGGTCAATATGAAAAATGGAAAAGGATTTTCACTTTACCAAGGGATGTTGAAAAAAGGTCAAACAGAAAGTCAAACCGTAGATTATTCAAAGGAAACTGAAGCAGTCCTTGTAATTGGAAATTCAGTAAATACAGAGATCTATATTAATGATCAAAAACTGGAATATGCGATTGCACCTACGGATGAAGTAAGACAAGATATCGTTATTCGCTTTTCTCAGAAGGTAGAATAGTCATCCAAAGATGACTATTTTTTCCGCTTTTTTATAATGGCAATTGGAGGTTTTTGTGGATGAATATCCCAAATAAAATTACAGTATCAAGAATCTTTTTAATACCCTTGTTTTTAGTTATTATGCTTGTTCCATTTAATTGGGGCACTATGCATTTATTGGGTGCTACTATGCCAGTCACTCATTTTATAGGAGCTCTAATATTTATTTTCGCAGCTTCGACTGACTGGGTAGATGGCTATTATGCAAGAAAATATAATTTGGTTACAAATCTCGGGAAATTTTTAGATCCGTTAGCTGATAAATTATTAGTTTCAGCTGCATTGATTGTTTTAGTAGAACTTGGTTATATTCCATCTTGGGTAGCAATCATTATTATTAGCCGTGAATTTGCTATTACAGGTCTTCGATTAGTACTGGCTGACCAAGGAGAAGTAGTTGCGGCTAAAATGTTAGGGAAAATAAAAATGTGGGCTCAAATCGTGGCCATTTCTGCATTTCTTTTACATAATATCATTTTTGAATTGCTTTCCATTCCTTTTGCTGATATTGCCCTATGGGTTGCGCTAATTTTCACTATTTGGTCTGGTTGGGATTATTTTGATAAAAATAAAGCGGTCTTTAAAAATTCAAAGTAGGTTAGAAAAGAGGCTACAAAATGAATGCTGAAATCATTGCTGTAGGGTCTGAATTATTATTAGGGCAAATCGTGAATACGAATGCCCGTTTTTTATCTCAACAAATGGCAGAAATAGGCGTAAATGTTTATTACCACACAGTAGTTGGCGATAATCCTTCACGTTTAGAAGAAGCTATCGCAGCAGCGGAGAGTCGTGCGAACATTATTATTTTTACAGGCGGTCTCGGTCCTACCAAAGATGACTTAACAAAAGAAACCATTTCAAAACATTTAAAAACTCAGCTTGTTATGGACGAGATTGCGCTAAAATCCATTGAAGAATTTTTTGTGAGAACGAAAAGAGTCATGACGGAAAACAATAAGAAGCAAGCTCTTGTTCTGGAAGGAAGTATAATACTTCAAAATGATAATGGAATGGCGCCAGGAATGCTATTCAAATCTAATGATAAAGTATATATATTATTACCTGGTCCTCCAAAGGAAATGGAGCCAATGTTTTCTAATTATGGAAAATTTGCTTTATTAAATGAAATAAGTCATGCAAGTAGAATTACTTCAAGGGTCCTTCGTTTTTTTGGTATCGGAGAATCAGCCTTAGAAACTCAAATTGAAGATTTAATTGATCAACAGTCTAACCCCACGATCGCTCCTCTTGCTTCAGATGGGGAGGTTACGTTAAGGCTAACAGCAAGACATCATGATGATAACGAAGCCAAGCGACTATTGGATGAAACGGAGAATAAGATTAGGGATAGGGTCGGTCAATTTTTGTATGGATATAATGATACGTCTCTAATGAAGGAAGCTTTCCTCCTTCTTCAAGAAAATAATCTTACAATTTCATGTGCTGAAAGCTTAACGGGTGGCATGTTTCAAGAACTTCTCACTGCTCTCCCAGGTGCTTCAAGTGTGTTAAATGGTGGAGTTGTGTGCTATTCTAATGATTCAAAAATGAAGTTAGTTCAAGTGAAGCCTGAAACAATAGAACAGTATGGTGCAGTAAGTGAACAATGTGCAATCGAACTTTCTGAAAATATTGCCCAACAATTAAATTCAAATATCGGTATTAGCTTTACAGGAGTGGCAGGGCCAGATCCTGTTGAAGGCAAAACAGTAGGTACGGTTTATATTGGAATTTATATAGATGGAAGAACGCCACTTGTTGAAAAATTAGAACTTGCTGGAAGTAGAGAAGCTATTAGAATAAGAACAGTTAAATACGGATATTATTATTTAGTTAAACATTTAAAAGCGAAACAAGGTAAACTTTAATAGTTTACCTGTTTTTTTTGCCTCAACTATCAAGCTATACTTTAAAATATAAATTATAGTAATATATATTTGCATAATAAGAGAAAATGGTTAAATTGCGCCAAAATAGAAGCGAAAAGCGTTAATTCTTATGAAATTTTAACATTTTGAGCTAAATTTCCTTTTGATAAAAAACGAATAAGTGTTCGATTTTTTGCTCGACAAACTCAGGAAAAACGTTTATAGTAGATTTAGAATATCGGTGTAAGAAAAAGTAGTTAATAGATTTTTCTTACCTCATTTAAGGAGGAACTATTGTGAGTGATCGTCAAGCAGCCTTAGAAATGGCTCTAAAACAAATAGAAAAGCAATTCGGTAAAGGTTCTATCATGAAGCTTGGAGAAAAAACAGATAGTAAAATTTCAACGGTTCCAAGTGGATCATTAGCGTTAGATGCTGCACTTGGAGTAGGTGGATATCCAAGAGGAAGAATTATTGAGATTTATGGACCAGAAAGTTCAGGTAAAACAACGGTTGCATTACATGCGATTGCAGAGGTTCAAGCAAATGGTGGTCAAGCTGCTTTTATTGATGCTGAGCATGCACTTGATCCAAGTTATGCCCAAAAACTTGGGGTAAATATTGATGAGTTATTATTATCTCAGCCTGATACTGGAGAACAAGCATTAGAAATTGCTGAAGCACTTGTAAGAAGTGGTGCAATTGATATCATTGTTATTGACTCTGTTGCTGCACTTGTACCTAAAGCAGAAATTGAAGGGGAAATGGGAGATTCTCACGTTGGTCTTCAAGCTCGTTTAATGTCACAAGCATTACGTAAGCTATCAGGTGCAATTAATAAATCGAAAACGATCGCAGTTTTCATTAACCAAATTCGTGAAAAGGTTGGAGTAATGTTTGGGAACCCTGAAACAACACCAGGTGGACGTGCATTAAAATTCTATTCAACTATTCGTCTTGAGGTTCGAAGAGCAGAAACCTTAAAACAAGGAACTGATATGGTCGGAAATAAAACAAAAATAAAAGTAGTAAAAAATAAAGTTGCTCCTCCATTTCGTACAGCCGAAGTTGATATCATGTATGGAGAAGGGATTTCAAAAGAAGGAGAAGTTATTGACCTTGGCTCTGAGCTAGATATCATTCAAAAAAGCGGTTCATGGTATTCCTATAATGATGAGCGTTTAGGACAAGGCCGTGAGAATGCCAAATTATTCTTAAAAGAAAATCCTTCTTTACGAATAGAAATACAGAAGAAAATTCGCGAAAATTATGGTCTTGATTCTGATGTTTTCGTTACGGAAACAGAAGAAGATGAGAAATTTGAACTTTTAGATTAATTTTCTAGGGGCTAGCATAGCTAGCCCCTTTTAAACTACATAAATTTCATCCAAACTTTTGCACTAATTCAAATATTTTCAAGCCCTTCAAGGACAAACCCTTGACAATAACCTATATGCAACTATACAATTAAATATGTATATTTTACAATTTTTTTGAGAATTAAAGTGTTTAGAAGCCTTTGTGCTGTATGTTGATATTTTTGACAATGTACATGCCGACACTTAAAAAACGTAAAAAGTTCATAGCAAGAGGAGGTGTAACGATGGAACTAACTACAATCATCTCCATTTTGCTTGGCCTATTCGTCGGTGCAGTTGTTGGCTATTTTATTCGAAAATCCATTGCTGAGGCAAAAATTGCTGGTGCAAAAAATGCTGCGGAGCAAATTCTTGAAGATGGCAGGCGTGATGCTGAAGCCTTGAAGAAGGAAGCTCTACTTGAAGCAAAGGATGAAATTCACAAGCTTCGTACAGAAGCAGAACGAGATGTTCGTGAACGAAGAAATGAACTGCAAAAACAAGAAAATCGTTTACTGCAAAAAGAGGAGAATCTTGACCGAAAGGATGAATCACTGAATAAACGTGAAATTCAATTGGAGAAAAAAGAGGATTCTCTTAACCAAAGACAACAGCATATTGAAGAGATGGAAAGCAAAGTGGACGAGATGGTACGATCACAGCAAACTGAACTGGAACGTATCTCAAGCTTAACAAGAGATGAAGCGAAAGCAATCATTTTGGAGCGTGTGGAGCAAGAACTTGCTCATGACATTGCCATAATGGTGAAAGAATCTGAAAACCGCGCGAAAGAAGAAGCCGATAAGAAAGCGAAGGAAATTCTCTCTCTGGCAATCCAACGTTGCGCAGCCGATCATGTGGCAGAAACAACAGTTTCTGTTGTAAATCTACCAAATGATGAAATGAAAGGTCGAATTATTGGTCGTGAAGGACGAAATATCAGAACACTAGAAACACTTACTGGAATTGATTTAATTATTGATGATACTCCGGAAGCAGTTATTTTATCTGGTTTTGATCCAATTCGCCGTGAAACTGCTCGCCTAGCATTAGATAAGCTTGTTCAAGATGGACGTATCCATCCTGCTCGTATTGAGGAAATGGTTGATAAAGCTCGTAGAGAAGTGGATGAACATATTCGTGAAATTGGTGAACAAACGACATTTGAAGTTGGTGTGCATGGCTTACATCCAGATTTAATCAAAATTCTAGGGCGATTAAAGTACCGTACCAGTTATGGTCAAAACGTTCTTAAACACTCTACTGAAGTTGCTTACCTTGCCGGTTTATTAGCTGCTGAATTAGGTGAAGATGAAACATTAGCACGTCGTGCAGGTCTTCTACATGATATCGGAAAAGCAATAGATCATGAGGTAGAAGGAAGCCATGTTGAAATTGGTGTAGAATTAGCCACTAAGTATAAAGAAAATGCAGTGGTAATTAACAGTATTGCATCCCATCATGGTGACACAGAGCCGACTTCGGTTATAGCTGTACTAGTAGCTGCTGCTGATGCTTTATCAGCTGCAAGACCTGGAGCTAGAAGTGAAACACTTGAAAACTACATTCGTCGCTTAGAGAAGCTAGAGGAGATTTCAGAGTCATATGAAGGTGTTGAAAAATCCTTTGCCATCCAAGCGGGTCGTGAAATTCGTATTATGGTTAAACCGGAAACAATTGACGATTTAGCTGCTCACCGTTTAGCGCGTGATATACGAAAACGAATCGAAGAAGAGTTAGACTATCCAGGGCATATTAAAGTAACAGTTATTCGTGAAACAAGAGCTGTTGAATATGCAAAATAATTGAACAATTTAAAGCGGTGCATATGCACCGCTTTATTGTTTTTAGCCCTTATATATAAGAATCAAGACCGTTTCATAACTGAAGTACCATTGTGTTAAAATAAAGCTAAAAGTGTAAGGAAGAAAGGATAAACTATGCAAATATTATTTATAGGTGATGTAGTCGGTTCCCCAGGTAGAGATATGGTAAAAGAATATGTTCCTAAGCTTAAGGAAAAATATAGACCGCAACTTACTATTATTAACGGTGAGAATGCAGCAGGTGGGAAAGGGATTACTCAGAGTATTTATCGTCAGTTTTTAGAGGTTGGGGCTCAAGCAGTAACGTTAGGAAATCATTCATGGGATAATCGAGAAATTTTTGAATTTATTAATGACGCAAAATATCTAGTCCGACCAGCTAATTTTCCTGAGGGTACTCCAGGTAAAGGATTAGTCTTTTTAAAATATAATGAATTAGAAGTAGCTGTAATAAACCTTCAGGGAAGGACCTTTATGAATGCCATTGATTGTCCTTTTAAAAAAGCGGATGAATTAATTGAAGAAGCTAAAAAGAGAACGTCTATCATTTTTGTTGATTTTCATGCTGAAGCAACTAGTGAAAAACAGGCAATGGGCTGGTATTTAGATGGTAGAGTTTCTGCAGTGGTTGGAACGCACACCCATGTACAAACTTCAGATAATCGTATCTTACCAAATGGTACTGCTTTTTTAACGGATGTCGGGATGACAGGGCCATATGATGGGATATTAGGGGTTGAAAAAGAAGCAGTATTAAAAAGGTTTTTAACCAGCTTACCTGTACGATTCGAAGTCCCAAAAGAGGGAAGAACCCTATTAAGTGCTGTTCTCATACATATTGATCAGAAGACAGGACTGGCGAAAAAAATAGAGCGAATACTAATTAATGACGATAACCCATTTTATTCTTAATAAAAAACCTCCTTTAGTGGAGGTTATTTTATTTTATTAGGCTCTTTTCTAAAACTTAGTTGCTTTTAAAACTAATAAAGAGAGATTTTACATTAAAATTTGAATAAAATTCTTTATAAAATCAAGAAAGAGTTGCTAACTCATTAAGGGAATTTGTAAAAATCCGGCTTTGGGATTTTTATGAAAGCCACAATCTATACGAAAACAGCCTTTAATTAAAATCAAAACTTAAACAAATTTTGTCCAAGCTGGAATAAGTGTTTTTATCCTTGAATATAGTAGCAGTGGAACGATGTATCAGTACTTAAGGCATGGTGTCTAATAAATGAAAATGCCGGCTAGTACCAGATTATTTCTACTTTCGATTAGTGGGATATTTAACCTGTTAATCAAGTTATTATTTAAACCTGATTGGACATGGGATTTCATGCGGGATCGGGATTAAACAAGGAGGAGCTAGGAATGGAAATCTTAAAAGTTTCAGCAAAATCTAATCCTAATTCGGTAGCTGGTGCGCTTGCTGGGGTTCTGCGTGAACGTGGTGCAGCAGAAATTCAAGCAATTGGTGCGGGTGCATTAAATCAAGCTGTAAAAGCAGTAGCGATTGCAAGAGGATTTGTGGCGCCTAGCGGGGTCGATTTAATTTGTATCCCAGCATTTACCGATATTTTGATTGATGGTGAAGAACGAACAGCTATTAAACTAATAGTTGAGCCAAGATAATTTTCAGGTAGGTTTGTTGATCTAGAGCCTAGTCATTATCCATAGAATCATTTTTTTGTAAAAATTTGTGTCCCTGGTTGCAGTTGTGCAAGCAGGTTCTTTTTTTAGAAGGCTCTTTTCTGAAACTTTGTTGCTTTTTGTAACTTATAAATAGGGATTTCACCATATAGGATGTTAAACTCATATGAAAATGAAGAAAAGAGCTGAACTTTTAATAAGAGAGCCCTAAAACCACAAACTATACGAAAACAGCTTTTTAGAAAGAGAGTAGCTTGGGAAAGGGTGGGAAAGTTGAAAATTTTTGATGCACATTGTGATGTTTTATATAAAATGTTTTTAGACCCTACCATCCAATTTCTAGATTCACATAAACTTCAGGTAACAATGAATGGGATGCAGTCAGTAAATACGAAAATTCAATGTTTTGCGATTTTTGTTCCAACGACATTACATCCTGAGCTATCATTTCATGCAACCTTGTACATGGTTGATTTGTTTTACGAGAAAATACTTAGACCAAATCCACAAATTAAATTGCTGCGGAACAAGAGGGATATTGAAAAATTAAAAAATGATGAAATCGGAGCCATTCTTACTCTTGAAGGGTGTGACCCTATTGGGAAGGATCTCCTTAAATTAAAAACACTATTAAGATTAGGCGTTACTTCTGTTGGATTAACATGGAATTTTGCAAATCATGTAGCAGATGGTGCCCTTGAAGACCGTGGTGCTGGAATATCTAAATTTGGGAAAGAGGTAATTGGACTTTTAAATGAAACCAAAACATGGATTGATGTATCTCACCTCTCAGAAAAGGCTTTTTGGGACATTATGGAGTGGGGGGATTATCCATTAGCCTCTCATTCTAATTGCTATTCATTATGTCCAAGTCCTAGGAATCTTAGAGATGAACAAATTGAAGCACTGATAGATAGAGATAGTGTAATCGGAATTACCTTCTATCCTCCATTTCTTTCCGGTAAAAGGCAGGCCGCAATTTCGGATATTCTTAATCATTTAGAGCATATATGTATGCTTGGTGGAGAAAAGCATGTTGGATTTGGTTCAGATTTTGATGGAATAGAAGAATTTGTTATGGGGCTTGAATCGATTGCAGGATATAACTTGCTTGTTAATGAATTATGTAAATACTATAGTGATATACAAGTAAAACAGTTTTTATTTGATAATATGGCGTTACGGTACCCAAAAGGATAAAAGTAAAGGACTGTGAAGGCACAAGGCTTTCACAGTTTTTTTATGGATAAAAATGAAAGAAACTATTAAATTGTTAATCTTATTTCAAATTATTAAAAAATATTCATATTTTATTCAATAATTGGGTTTTAAGGGTTGCATTTTTTTGCACATAGGTCTAGAATTGAAAGCGTTTAGTACGCTACCAATTAATTCAATAAGTAGTCCATTGGCTAGTTATAAAGAGTTACTGGAAGGTACTACCATTACTAATGTAACGTTTTTACATATCTAAAGGGGTGTAAGTCATGATCAAGCAACTTTCGTGGAAAGTTGGCGGGCAGCAAGGGGAAGGTATTGAAAGTACCGGAGAAATTTTTTCTATCGCATTAAATCGTTTAGGATATTACCTATACGGATATCGCCACTTTTCATCACGTATTAAAGGTGGTCACACAAACAATAAGATTCGTGTAAGCACTACAGAAGTTCGTTCCATTTCTGATGATTTAGACATTCTTGTGGCGTTTGATCAAGAAACTATCGACCTAAACTATAAGGAATTACATGACCACGGTGTGATCATGGCGGATTCTAAGTTTGATCCGAAAAAGCCGGAAGATACGAATGCGGCATTGTATACGGTTCCATTTACAGATATTGCTACTGAACTAGGAACATCCCTTATGAAGAACATGGTAGCAATTGGGGCTACTTCAGCAGTTTTAGACCTAGATATTAAGGTTTTTGAAGAAGTTGTTAAAGAAATCTTTGGACGTAAAGGTCAACAAGTTGTTGATAAAAATATGGAAGCCATCCAAGCTGGCTTTGATTATATGAAAAAAGAACTAGGTGTCGTTGAAACAATGCAGCTTGAAAAAGCTGATGGTAAGAAACGATTATTCATGATTGGTAACGATGCGATAGCGTTAGGTGCAGTGGCTGGAGGAACTCGCTTTATGGCGGCTTACCCAATTACACCAGCATCTGAAATAATGGAATACTTAATTAAAAAGCTTCCTGCACTTGGTGGAACTGTTATTCAAACAGAAGATGAAATTGCAGCGGTAACAATGGCCATTGGAGCTAACTACGGTGGTGTACGTGCAATCACAGCATCTGCAGGTCCTGGATTATCTTTAAAAATGGAAGCAATTGGTTTATCAGGTATTACGGAACAACCACTTGTTATCATTGATACACAACGTGGAGGTCCATCAACTGGATTACCAACTAAACAAGAACAGTCAGACTTAATGGCTATGATTTATGGAACTCATGGTGAGATTCCGAAAATTGTAATGGCTCCAAGTACTGTTGAAGAAGCATTCTATGATACTGCTGAGGCATTAAATCTTGCTGAAGAATATCAGTGTCCAGTTATCATCTTAACGGACCTTCAATTATCACTTGGTAAACAAACGGTAGAACCTTTAGAACTTGACAAGGTTGAGATTCGCCGTGGAAAGCTAGTAACTGGCGATCTTCCTGAAGTGGCTGACAAAGGTTATTTCAAGCGTTTTGAAGTGACAGAAGACGGTGTTTCTCCACGTGTTATTCCTGGAATGAAGAATGGTATCCACCATGTTACTGGAGTAGAACATGATGAAACAGGAAAACCATCTGAATCAGCAGCTAACAGAAATGCTCAAATGGATAAGCGTTTCCGTAAGGTTGAAAATATTCGCTTTAACACGCCAGTGCATAAAAATGCTCCACATGAGGAAGCTGACTTACTTATTGTTGGATTTAACTCAACTCGTGGTGCCATCGAGGAAGCTATGAGCCGTTTAGAAAATGACGGAATTAAAGTGAATCATGCACATGTACGTTTAATTCATCCGTTCCCAACTGATGAGATTCTTCCTTTAATTAAATCTGCTAAAAAAGTAGCAGTTATTGAAAATAACAAAACAGGTCAATTGGCTAATATCATGAAAATGAATGTTGGTCATGGCGAAAAAATTCAAAAAATTACAAAGTATGACGGAAATCCGTTCTTACCACATGAAGTACACACAAAATGTAAGGAGTTGTTCTAAATGGCCACTTTTAAAGAATTTCGTAACAATGTAAAACCGAACTGGTGCCCAGGCTGTGGCGACTTCTCTGTACAAGCTGCCATTCAACGTGCAGCTGCAAATGTTGGTCTAGAGCCTGAAAATTTAGCTGTTATTTCAGGTATCGGTTGTTCCGGACGTATTTCTGGTTATATTAATTCTTATGGCTTCCATGGAATTCATGGTCGTTCATTACCAATTGCTCAAGGTGTAAAAATGGCTAACCGCGACCTAACTGTTATTGCTTCTGGTGGTGACGGTGACGGATTTGCGATTGGTATGGGTCATACTGTTCATGCCATCCGCCGTAATCTTGACATTACGTATATTGTTATGGATAACCAAATTTATGGTTTAACAAAAGGACAAACTTCACCACGTTCTGCTGCAGGTTTCAAGACGAAGTCAACTCCTTCTGGATCAATCGAACAAGCGATTTCTCCAATGGAACTGGCGTTAACAGTTGGAGCTACTTTCGTAGCACAAAGTTTTTCAACTGACTTAAAAGATTTAACAGCTTTAATTGAAGCTGGTTTAAATCATAAAGGTTTCTCTTTAATTAACGTATTTAGCCCATGTGTAACATACAATAAAGTAAACACATATGACTGGTTCAAGGAAAACTTAACAAAGCTTTCTGATATTGAAGGCTATGATAGCTCTAACCGTGAACTGGCTATGCAAACATTAATGAAGCATAATGGCCTTGTTACTGGTTTAATCTATCAAGATAAAGAACGTAAATCATATCAAGAATTAGTTCAAGGCTACTCAGAAACTCCACTAACTCAAGCTAATCTAAAACTTGATCAAGAACATTTCGATAAATTAGTAGCTGAATTTATGTAAGATCCGAAACCCACGACACCAATCGTGGGTTTTTTTCTATATTTTTGATGAATAATATCCCTTTTTCAACTAAAACGAATTATTTAACTTGATTACTTAATTTAAATAGTTCCTCGTCAATGATTTTAAGATCTATTCTTTCAAAAAGGGGTCTAATAATCGTAAGTTTGTTTGAACAGCGATTAATAGGTTTCCAATTCCATTTCTCCACTCCCATCATTTCCTTAACTTCTTTGGTTGAGAAAGGAAGAAAAGGAGAGAGCAATTGTGTTAGATTCGCTATTAAATAAACACAATTGGAAATAGTATGGTCACAATAAGGTTTATCCTCAACTATCTTTTTCCATGGTTGCTCTTCGTCGAAAAATTTGTTTGCTTTTCTAATAGATGTGAAAATTTCTGACAGCGCTTCCTTAAATTCTGCGTTCTCAATACAATTTCCAATCTTTTTGTAAAGCAGTTGAATGTCCGATTCAATCTCTTTCTCGATAATTCCTGTTGGAATAGTATTGTTATAATATTTTTCTATAAACTTGAAGGTTCTGTTCACTAAGTTCCCATAAGCTCCAAGTAGTTCACTATTATGACGGTATATAAATTCTCGCCAAGAAAAATCAGTATCTCGATTTTCGGGAGCGTTAATGGTTAAAAAATATCGAATAGAATCAGGATGATATTTATCTAAGAACTCTGGGACCCAAACTGCCCAATTTCTACTTGTAGAAAGTTTCTTTTTTTCCACGGTCAAATATTCATTTGAAACAATATGTGTTGGTAAAGCTTTACTGCCAATTCCCATTAAAATAGCTGGCCAAATAATAGAATGAAAGGGGATATTATCTTTGCCATGAACATAATAAGACCTGCTCTGTTCATTCCAAAAATCAGAGTTATCTTTTCCTGTTTCCTTTGCCCACTTTTTACTTGCAGAATAATATCCAGATACAGCTTCTATCCAAACATATATCTTCTTTTTTTCGTATCCTTTAATAGGAACACTTACTCCAATCGGTAGATCTCTTGTTGCGGCTCTGTCTTTTAAACCTTCTTTTAAATATCTTTTAGTTAGTTGAAGTGCATTTTCACGCCATGAATGTTGATTCTTCGCCTGTTCTACATATTCTTCAAGCTCCTTCTGGAATGAACTTAAAGCAAAATAAAAGTGTTCAGTTTGTTTAATAGTTGGAGAGTTTCCACAAAGTTTACATGTCTTCTCTAATAGATCAATGGGATCTAGTATAGCAGAACAAAAATCACATTGGTCCCCACGAGCCTGATTTCCGCAGTGTGGACATACCCCTTCCACATAACGATCTGGGAGAAACTGATCACAAGTTTCACAAAAGGTTTGTTCTACTTCTTTTTTATAAATGTGACCATTTTGTTGTAAGGTTAAAAAAATTTCTTGAACGATCTGATGATGTTGAGATTCATCCGTTCTTGAATAACAATCATAGGAAAATCCTAGTTTTTTAAAGCAATCTGTAAATTCTTGATGATAATGATCGGCAATTTCCTTGATTGAAAAACCTTCTTGTTTAGCTTTAATGGTAATGGGAGTCCCATTACAATCACTTCCTGATACGTATAAAACATTTTCTCCCTTTGTTCGATAATATCTCGCTAATATATCACCAGGTAGCAAACTAGCAATATGACCCAGATGTAACGAACCATTTGCATACGGCCATGCACCACCAATAAAAATATTCATTTTAATTCCTCCTTTAAAAAATAAAAAAACCCCATCCTTATGTCCGACATAAAAGTCAAACAATAAGGACGAGGTTATATTCTCGTGGTACCACCTTAATTCACTATCGATTTACACCAATAGTCTCTACAAGTACTAAAACACAAAAAATGTTTTTATACTGTGGTTTTGATAACAAGTACCAACACTTGTCGTAGCCTACTTGTATACTAAAAATACGTTCAGTACGAAGCTCAGAGACCATTTTTCAAATGAGTATTTTTGCTTCTTTTCAGCTCCCGAAGCTCTCTGTGAAAAATTACATCATTTTACTTTTTCTCATCAAAGCCGTTATGATAATGATATTGATTTACATTATATTATCAATATGGAAATTAATTCAAGAGTTAAATGAAAATTTTTATAAAAATATAAAGGGATGAGGAAATGATAAAAAGGAAAAAAGTAAGACTCATAATTGGATTACTATTTCTATGCGTTGTTATATATTTTGGTTCTTTACATTTAAAAATCAGAGAAAATATTGATAGTAAAGCACCTAATAATGTCGATTACCTCATCATTCTTGGTGCAAGAGTTAAGGGAACAATTCCATCATTAGCTCTTCAATACAGAATCGATAAAGCTGCGGAATATCTTACGAATAATCCAAATACAATCGCTATCGCCTCTGGGGGACAAGGAGAAGGAGAAGATATAACAGAAGCAGAAGCTATCAAAATAGGATTAATGGAACAAAACATTACTAGTACCAGAATTATTCTAGAAGACAAATCTACGGATACGGTTGAAAATATCTATTATTCAAAAAAGGTTATACCAAATAGCTCTAAGACTGGAATTCTTGTCACGAATGACTTTCATATATATCGGGCGAAACAGATTGCTAGAGATCAAGGATTACTGGTTCATGGACTACCAGCGAAAACACCTGTTGTGGCCCTATTTAAATCTTATAGTAGAGAATATTTAGCTATTACAAAATATTATTTATATAAATATATAATTTAATGGGTAGAAGGAAAAAAACGATTGGTGCAGAATTATTAAAGGATAGACAGTTTAAGGGGGATTATGATGTTTTATTCGATTAATGGGTTTTTACAATTCTGGATGTATGAAGCGGGAGCAACACAAAAGCTTTTAAATCAGCTGACAGACGAGTCACTTCAACAGGAGATAACTCCAGAAAATTGGAACTTAGGTCGAGTGTCTTGGCATATTGTGACAGCAATCAGAGCTATGACATCACAGACAGATTTGGTTTTTGTTGCATCAGCTGAGGATTATCCTGTTCCACGTTCTGCAAAGTTTATTGCTGATAGCTATGCGCAAGCTTGTGAAGCATTTTTTGAAGCTATAACTTCTCAGTGGACTGATGAAACCCTACAAGAAACAGTCGACTTCTTTGGTCAAGAAATGCCTAATGGTCAATTGTTAATGTTTTTAATTCAACATCAAATTCATCACCGTGGTCAAATGACGGTATTAATGCGCCAAGCAGGTCTAAATGTACCTGGGATTTATGGACCATCGCAAGAGGAATGGGCGATGCTTGGTATGGAAGCACCAAAAAAGTAAAAACTAAATAGTGTGTCTATTGACATTAAGGATAAACGTAATATATAATTTCAAAAAATAATAATGCAGAAACGTTGAAAAGGATAAGTAAAGTGTCACTGTCTTTTACAGAGAGGGAATTATTTGGTGCAAGATTCCCAAAGACATCATTTGAACCTGCCTTCGAGTTCTCAATCGAACAGATTGAAGCGGATAATATCCGTTATCATGGAAAGTGTGTAAAGCTTTGCTTTGCAAATTAGGGTGGTACCGCCAAGTTTTGGTCCCTTATTTGTGATCAAGGCTTTTTTTATTTTTAAAATATAATGAGGTGTAGCAATGGCAAAGGAATTTGTAAGAGATATTACGGGTATGGAAGAAGATTTTGCCCAATGGTATACAGATGTAGTTACAAAAGCAGACTTAATCGATTATTCAAGTGTTCGAGGGTCAATGATTATCCGCCCATATGGTTATGCTCTATGGGATAACATTAAAAATGAATTGGATGCTCGTATCAAAGAAACAGGTCATGAGAATGTCTATATGCCTCTTTTTATCCCTGAAGGACTATTACAAAAGGAAAAGGATCATATTGAAGGCTTTGCACCAGAAGTAGCATGGGTCACGCATGGAGGTTCGGAGGAATTAACAGAACGATGGTGCGTTCGTCCAACCTCAGAGGTGCTATTTTGCGAGCATTATAAAAATATCATCCATTCTTATCGAGACTTACCTAAGCTTTATAATCAGTGGGCAAATGTAGTTAGATGGGAAAAAACAACGCGTCCTTTCTTAAGGACTTTAGAATTTTTATGGCAGGAAGGGCATACATGTCATGCTACCGATGAAGAGGCACATGAAGAAACAAAAAAAATGTTAGATGTATATGCTGAACTTTGTGAAAATATACTGGCGATCCCAGTCATTAAAGGTCAAAAAACGGAAAAGGAAAAATTTGCAGGGGCTAAATTCACCTATACGATTGAAAGTCTTATGCATGATGGAAAAGCACTTCAATCAGGAACATCACACCATTTAGGGGATGGATTTGCTAAAGCCTTTGGAATTCAATTCACAGACCAAGAGGGGAATCTCCAATATGTTCAACAAACATCGTGGGGCTTTACGACTCGAATTATTGGTGCAATGATTATGGTTCACGGAGATGACCGTGGTTTGGTCATTCCGCCAAAAGTGGCTCCAACTCAAGTAATGATTGTTCCAATTGCACAGCATAAAGAAGGCGTACTTGATTTTGCTTATGAATTAAAAAATAAATTAAATAAAAATGTTCGAGTGGGCATTGATGCAAGTGACAAGAAACCCGGTTGGAAATTCAATGAATATGAAATGAAAGGAATCCCTCTTCGATTAGAAGTAGGTCCAAAAGATATTGAAAATAATCAAGTGATTTTGGCAAGACGTGATACAGGTGAAAAAGTAATCGTTGCTCTGGATGATCTAGAGATTAAAATCGTTGAGATTCTAAATGATATCCAAACAAATCTGTATAATAAAGCAAAAGAACACCGCGAAAATAGAACTTTACATGCTAAAACACTGGATGAATTAAATCATATCCTCGAAACAAAACCAGGTTTCATTAAAGCCATGTGGTGTGGGGATAGAGCTTGTGAAGATAAAGTAAAGGAAGAAACAGGGGCAACTTCTCGTTGTATTCCGTTTGAGCAAGAACAAGTAGCGGACACTTGTTTATGTTGTGGAAAAGAATCTAAACAGATGGTTTATTGGGCAAAGGCATATTGATTTATAGACGAATTTTATATTCCACACTGTAAACTCCTTTTCAATAAATTAGAAAAACAATAAAGTTTTAGAAAAGAGCCTAAATAAAAATGGACCTCAAGAAAAAAGAGGTCCATTTTTATTGCTTTTTGGATAGGTTTTCTTGTGCCATTTTGACTAACTCTCGGACCATACTCCCACCTAATCTGCCGCCAACTTTGCCTGCCTGATAGGAAGTTAGTTGTCCATTGTAGCCCTCTTTTAGTGGAACTCCAATTTCTTCAGCTGCTTCAAACTTGGCATCCTCAGGATTTTGAGAATTGGCAATTCTAGCTTTTAAGGCATCTAAACCACTTCTTGCCTCTGGTACAAGTATTTTATTTCGTCTTCTTGCCATGATAATCCCTCCTACTAATAGGTTTCCCTAATTTAGAAGGATAATCAAAAAACTAAATTATCTATTTCGGCAATAGATAGATAAAATATCTTTTAGCCTTTCGGGATTCTCCCCATTTATGTAATAATGGTCTCCTTCAAGTTGTCCTTTGAATTCTACGATCCCCTGGCTTTTTATAAAATCATCAACATCTGATATTTGATCACTTACATTGTGTAATGATTTATATCCAACAAAATCTTCGTTCACATAAATTTCATATCTGTCTTCCGATAACTTTGTCGCTCCATTAGCTGTATTATTGGTAGCGATACCAAAACCAAAAACTTCATTCTCATATCTATCTGTCATAGCCTATGACCTCCATACATACAGTTTGAATCTAGTATGGACTTGATATTCTCTTATTATGAATAATAATCATTGCCAATTTTAACAAAGAATGTTTACAACGTGACAAATGTCACTTTCAAATTCCATTGATTCCAATAGAATAAAAATATTGTGGTGAAATGATATCCCTTTTCAACCCTAGTTTATCTATTGTTTAAAGACTGAAAAACCTTTATACTATTATAATGTGCTGATAGAAAAAGCATGATGACTCTTGTTTTTTAATAATAATTTCTAATAAGAAATTTATGATACAAGAAAGGGGATTTACCTAAGATGAATGAAAAGCAACGTACAGAATCTCAGCAAGTAGAGACTGTTAATTCTTCGGACAAAAAATCCGCCAAGGACTACAGCAAATACTTTGAGACTGTTTTCCAAGCACCTTCATTAAAGGATGCAAAAATGCGTGGGAAAGAGGAAGTAAAGTATCAATCTGACTTCCAAATTTCAGAGGAATACCGTGGCATGGGTAATGGGCGTAAATTTTATATTCGCACATATGGGTGCCAAATGAATGAACATGATACAGAGGTAATGGCAGGTATTTTTATGGCACTTGGCTATGAACCAACCGATACGGTGGAAGATGCTAATGTCATTCTTTTAAATACATGTGCAATTCGCGAAAATGCTGAAAATAAAGTTTTTGGTGAGCTTGGTCACTTGAAACACTTAAAGAAAAATAACCCAGATTTATTAATAGGTGTCTGCGGATGTATGTCACAAGAAGAATCGGTCGTAAACAAAATTCTTAAAACGTATCAGCAAGTAGATATGATTTTCGGAACACATAATATTCACCGCTTACCAAATATTCTTCATGAAGCATACATGTCAAAAGAAATGGTCATTGAGGTTTGGTCAAAAGAGGGAGATGTTATTGAAAATCTTCCTAAGGTTCGTCGTGGTAACATTAAGGGCTGGGTTAACATCATGTACGGATGTGACAAATTCTGTACATATTGTATTGTGCCTTATACACGCGGGAAAGAGAGAAGCCGTAGACCTGAGGACGTCATTCAAGAGGTTCGTCAGTTAGCGGCCCAAGGATACCAAGAAATTACTCTTTTAGGGCAAAACGTAAATGCATATGGTAAAGACTTCGAGGACATAGAATATGGACTCGGTGACTTAATGGAGGAAATTCGTAAAATTGATATTCCTCGAATTCGTTTTACGACAAGTCATCCTCGTGATTTCGATGATCGTTTGATTGAGGTGTTAGCAAAAGGTGGAAACTTAATGAACCATATCCACTTACCAGTTCAGTCAGGGTCTACAGATGTGTTAAAAATTATGGCTCGTAAATATACTCGTGAACAATATTTGGAGTTAGTTCGTAAAATTAAAGCGGCTATACCTGATGTTTCATTTACAACAGACATTATTGTTGGATACCCAAATGAAACAGATGAGCAATTCGAAGAAACAATATCCTTGTATCGTGAAGTAGGTTTTGAATTAGCTTATACCTTCATCTACTCACCACGTGAGGGTACTCCAGCAGCAAAAATGGAAGACAACGTACCAATGGAAGTGAAAAAGGAACGTCTTCAACGTTTAAATAATTTAGTAAATGGGCTATCTGCTGAGGCAATGAAAAAATACGAAGGTCAAATCGTAGAGGTTCTTGTTGAAGGGGAAAGTAAAAATAATCCTGAAGTTTTAGCAGGTTATACAACTAAAAATAAACTTGTTAACTTCAAAGGTCCAAAAACAGCTATTGGTAAAATTGTAAAAGTAAAAATTAATGAAGCAAAAACATGGTCATTAAACGGAGAAATGGTTGAAGAATTAATTGAGGTGAAATAGGTTGGCTAAATATACAAAAGATGATATCATAGCTCGCGCTAAAGAAATTGCAAAAATGATTGCTGAAACAGAAGAAGTTGATTTTTTCAAACGTGCAGAAGCTCAAATACACGATAATGAAAAAATTGGCCTTTTGATTTCTGATATTAAAGGATTACAAAAACAAGCAGTGAATTTACAGCATTATGGTAAACCGGAAGCATTAAAGCGTGTTGAGGATAAAATTGCTTCTATTGAACAAGAACTTGATGAGATTCCAATTGTGTCTGAATTTAAACAATCACAATTAGAAGTAAATGATTTACTTCAATTAATTGCAAATACCATCTCCAATACGGTAACAGATGAACTTATTGCATCTACTGGTGGAGACGTACTTCGTGGTGAAACAGGTGCAAGTTTAAAAAATGAAGGAAGCTGTGACCACGGCTGCGATCACGATCATGAATAGAAAATGAGTGCAGGCTACATAAGTAGCCTGTTTTTTTTGTTTAAAGTTTCATTGGCAACTTATTCATTTTTCATGCATTCTAACTGTTGCGAATCGGCATATGATGTTAAAGAAAAAAGGGATATGTTTGATTAGGAACATCCCACCTAGAAAAGCATAAGATGAATTATGACTAAACTTTTATCCAGTATTTGAAAAAATATATCGCACACTAGTCTATTGTCCCGCATAGGATGAAATGAAAATGAATGAGGAGGGTTCGCTCGATATGGGAGAATACAGAGAGATTTTTGCGAAAGCGGTCGTAGCGAAAGGACGAAAATTTACCCAGTCCAATCACACGATTCGCCCAGAACATAATCCAAATAGCATACTTGGCTGTTGGATCATCAACCATAAATACGAGGCGAAAAAAGTCGGTAAAACGGTAGAAATTTGTGGTCACTATGACATTAACGTTTGGTACTCCTATAACGATAATACAAAAACAGAAGTTGTGACGGAGCGCGTTTCCTATACTGATGTCATTAAGCTAAAATACCGTGATCCTGATTGTTTAGATGATCAAGAAATCATCGCTCGTGTACTACAGCAGCCAAATTGTGTGGAAGCAGTTATTTCACCAAATGGGAACAAAATAATTGTTCACGTTGAAAGAGAGTTTCTTGTAGAAGTTATCGGTGAAACAAAGGTTTGTGTGAAGGTTTACCGTGATGAATGCAAGGACTGTGACGATGAGTGGGGAACTGATTTAGATGACGAAGAATTTGAAGATTTAAATCCTGATTTCTTACTTGGTGTTGAAGAGGAATAAAAGTTTACTAGGAAGGTTAAACTTCCTAGTTTTTTTGTTTAAGAAGTGGAAAAAAATGATAATTTTTCAAGTGAATATCAAATGTTTTGATATGATGAAAATGAAAGAATTTTAGACAAAAGTACTAGAATCGAATTCATGATCCTTAATAAAAAAATAAAATAGAAAAAAGTAAAATGGGGGAAGCGAAGTTAAAATGATTACAATTAAACCGATAACAAATGAAAATTGGCACGATGCCATTGAGTTGAAGGTTAATAAGGAACAAGAAGTGTTTATGGCTTCTAATTTATACTCTATAGCAGAGGTTCAGTTCTTAGAAAATTTTCAAGCAATGGGGATATTTGTTGAAGATAGAATGATAGGCTTTACGATGTTTGGTATAGATCCTGAGGATGGAAATTACTGGATATATCGTTTGATGGTTGATAGTAATTATCAAGGGCAGGGATTTGGTCATCAAGCAGTTCAAAAAGTAATTGAAAACATCAAGCAAAATAATTCTGCACATATCCCTGTGATTATGATAGGGTATCATCCAGAAAATGCAGGTGCTCGATATACCTATAAAAAAGCAGGATTTATTGAAACAGAAATAGCACCTTGGGGAGAGCAATTAGCACAGTACAAACTAATGTAATGAATAAAAAGCAATCTTCGTTATTTCTAATAGTAAAGTAGGGTTGTAGGAACTAATTCTAAAAAAGCAGATGAAAAAACTGCTTTTTGGAATCAGTTCTTTTTTTTTATCCAAATATGGTAAAATAGTGTAAATATTAAAAAAAGTAAAAAATAGGGAGGCTACGAATTGAAGATTCCAATAATCAAAACAAAACTCATTGTGCCTGCCGTCAAAGATGATTTTCTTCGAAGAGCCAAACTTACAAAAAAACTAAAAAAGATAGAGGAATATCCATTAACTCTGATCCATTCTGGTGCAGGTTACGGAAAAAGTACAGCGCTTTCATTATTTTTAACAGACGAAAAACAAGTAGGCTGTTGGTATTCGATATCTTCTATGGATGATGATATTCTCCCGTTTTTAACTTATCTAACATACGCAATACGCGGAATTCACTCGAACTTTGGTACGGAGCTTTTGACATTTATTAATCAATTAGATCGATATATTCGGGAAGAGGAGATTAATCTACTTTGTTCCTTATTTATTAATGAACTTCTTACGATTCAAGAGGATGTGACGGTCATTTTGGATGACTTTCATCAAATTGAACACTCCTACACAGTAAATCGTTGGATGGAAACCTTCCTTGAGCATATTCCTTCTCATATACATTTTGTTATTTCTAGTCGAAGTCGACCAGTTTGGAAACAGTTAACAAAAATGAAAGTAATGGGTCACCTCTTAGAAATTACAAAAGAAGATTTAATTTTATCAATAGAAGAGATGGAACTATTACTAATTGATAACTATGGAATAGAATTACCTGTTTCAGATTTAGAACGTATATATAAGCTGACAGAGGGGTGGGTAATTGCGTTATGTATGATTGCTCAACAAGGTCCATTTCATGATCGTTTTATGGAAATTGACGAGCATTCATCACATAATGACTTATTCCAATATTTAGCGATGGAGGTCTTTTCAAAGCAACCGTTAATCATTCAACAATTTCTTGAGCAAACCTGTGTTTTAGAAGAATTAACAGAAGAAATTTGCAATGAAATCGTCGGAATTGCTGGTGCCTCCGCATTATTAGACCAACTAATTGAAAGAAATTTATTTATACAAAAAATAGGGGATAAGCAATATCGATTTCATGCACTATTTAAGGAATTTTTAGAAATGCAGTTAAAGGATAAACAACCGGGGCTATTTTCTACCCTCCATGAAAAAAGTGCTAGAGTTTTTGAAAGAAGAGGCATGTGGGAAGCAGCTCTTAGTCATTATAAAAAAATCAATCAGTTTTCCGCCATTGCATCAATCCTTCAGGAGAAAGGGAAGGAAATGTTAGAAACGGGGAAATTAGAAAGTTTACTCGAACATCTTGCAAAAATTCCTGATCGGGACAAAAGTAGGTATGAATATCTTTGGTATTTACAAGGAGAAGTACATCGTTATCGTTCGAAGTATTCTGAAGCTGAAGCCTGTTATCAAAAAGCTTATAGTTTGTATGAAAATAAAAAGAACTTAGTTGGAATGAGTAGGGTATTAGAAGGCAGAGCAAAGATTTACCTTGATACCATTCAACCTCACAGAGCGGAAAGATTACTATATGAAGCCATTCAATTACGTGAAACAAGTACAGTTCAATCATCAGAAGAAACAGGAAAATTATATCACTTATTAGCGGAAAATCTATTAAACTCAGGAAAAACAGTAAAATCAGAAAAATGGCTGAATCGTGCCAAGACTCATCAAGTTTCTCTTTTAGATAGTAATTTAGAGGCTAGGATTTACCTAAGAACAGGGAGATTTGATGAAGCAAAAAATACATTAATGCAGAAAAAGGAAAGTTATCATGTTAAAAACGCAACCGTTCTCCCACAGTCACATCGCGAAACAGATTTATTACTTTCTTTAATAGCTTCCTTTACTGGAAATGGGACTGAAGCGAAAGATTTAGCACAATCAGGGATTCAACTTGGTATTAAAATGAAGGCTCCGTTTGTAGAAGCATGTGGCTGGATTCGTATGGGGCATGCTGTTCAAATATTGGATAAATATGATTTGCAAATTTCTAAGGAATGCTACGAAACGGCATTGGAAATGATGGATCAGATACAAGTAGCAAGGGGAAAAGCGGAGCCATTAATGGGACTCTGTGCTTTATACGGAGCGAATGGAGAGTATGAAAGAGCCATGGAGGCAGGCAGAAAAGCGCTTGATGAAACAGAAAGTGTGAAAGATTATTGGCTGTCCTCCTTAATCATTCTTAGTACGGGAATCGCATGTATTTATAATGAAAGATTAATAGAAGCACTGCAGTACTTAGAAAAAGCCGAACGGCAATTTCAAGAATGCAGGGATATTTATGGCGAAATGTTATGTCATTTTTGGAAATCATATGTGTTTTTTCGAAATAAGGAGCTGGGTTCATTTCAGGAAGAAATAAATTCCTTTTTAAAAAATATCCAAATGAATGGTTTTGAATTTTTCTTGCACAAAAGAACTACTTTCGGTCCGAGAGATTTACAAATGTTCATCCCGTTATTGTTGCAATGCGATAAAGAAAATATCGAGCGATCATTCATTTTAAAACTATTACAGGATATGGGAATGAAAGCTTTGGAATCTCACCCGGGTTACTCGTTAAGAATCCAAACTCTAGGACCATTTCGAATCTGGTTAGGTGAAAAGGAAATAGGCGAACGAGATTGGCAACGTGAAAAAGCAAAAGAGTTATTCCAACTATTTATTACGAATCCTGAACAGTTTATTGCGAAGGAAGAAATCACTCAAATATTGTGGCCTAATCAAGATAAACAGAGTGCAGAAAGGGACTTTAAAGTCGCTATGAATGCTCTAAATAATGTTTTAGAGCCTAGTAGAAAAGCTAGGTCCACACCTTTCTTTATTATTCGTGAAGGTAGTACCTACGGATTAAACCCCTTGGCTTCTATCGAATTAGATACCAATCAATTTCAAGAATGGATTCAGACTGGATTAAAGGAAATGGATGTTGAAAAAACCTTACCTTTATTAGAAAAAGCGATAAGTCTATATAAAGGAGAGTACCTATCAGAGCGAAGATACGAGGATTGGTGTATTAATAAAAGAGAGAGAATGCTTGTTTTCTTTTTACGTGGAGCTGAGAAAATGGCACAGATCTATGTTCGTAAAGAAAACTATGACTCTGCTATTTTTTGGTGTGAGAGAATTTTAGAAAGGGACCGGACTTGGGAAGAAGCTTATCGACTTTTAATGTATTGTTTTTATAGAAAAAATAACCGACCACAAGCAATAAAATGGTATGAAAAATGCATTGAAATATTAGAAGAGGAATTAGGTGTAAGCCCATTAGAACCGACCAGACACATGTACGAAATGATCATTGAGTCATCCAAATTCCATGAGGAAATTATATATTAAAATATAGCCAAAGTGAAAATTCACTTTGGCTTTTACTTATAGGTAAGATAGTATAACTTTTTGGGATTTCGAAAATTGTCTAGCTCCAGCGCCTAGCCCCTCGAGGTCAAATAACCTCTAGCGTAAGAAGTCAAAGTTCAGACTTCTTACGCTAGAGAACATTTGCTTGTCGGGGCTAACCAAGGCGCTTGCGCTTTTCTTGTCTGTAACTCTTTTGTAACTGTCCCCTAATATGATTAAGTTAAAGTTTTTGAGTTTTCAAAAAAATAAGGGGGAAATAAAGTGAAAATATTCTCACGGAAAATGGTTTTTATTCAGTTGCTAGCTTTTTTAATGATTTTTACAAGTGCATGTAGTTCCAGTTCAGAGAAAACCTCTGAGGAACCAAAGGACAATGGTGAGAACAAAACAGAAGTGAAAAATACAGAGCCTATCAAAATTGGACTACTTGCTTCACAAACAGGTGGACTTGAATCCTACGGAAAACAAACGATTCAAGGATTTGAACTTGGATTAGAATATGCAACCGGCGGAACAAACGAAGTGGCAGGTAGAAAAATTCAAGTAATTATTGAAGATACTGAAACAAAACCAGAGGTCGCTGTTCAAAAGGCAACCAAGTTATTAGAAGAAGATGGTGTTGATTTCTTAGTTGGATCTTCCAGCTCAGGAGATACTTTAGCTGTCCTTCCATTAGCGGAAGAATATGAAAAAATTATGGTTGTAGAACCGGCTGTCGCAGATAGTATTACAGGATCAGAGTTCAATAAGTATATTTTCCGCACAGGTCGTAATTCTTCTCAGGATGCGGTAGCGGGTGCGGCGGCGATTGCTAAAGAGGGTGTGAAGATTGCTACATTAGCTCCAGATTATTCATTTGGACGTGATGGTGTAACGGCATTCAAAGAGGCTGCTGAAAAACTTGGAGCAGAAATTATTCATGAAGAATATGCGGATCCTGCTGCAACAGATTTTACTTCTAATATTCAAAAGATCATTGATGCTAAACCAGATTATCTATTTGTTATTTGGGCGGGGGCTAATTCGCCTTGGAACCAAATTGCTGATATGAAGGTACAAGATAAAGGAATTAAAATTTCTACAGGTGCTCCAGATATTCCAGCTTTAGCTACAATGGAAGCTTTAATAGGCATGGAAGGTTTCTCCGTTTATTATCATGACCTACCGCAAAATGATATTAATAAATGGTTAGTAGATGAGCATAAAAAGCGTTTTAATGGGGAAGTACCAGACTTATTTACTCCGGGTGGTATGAGTGCTGCGATTGCGATTGTAGAAGCTTTAAAGAAAACTGAAGGGGATGCGAATGCAGATACACTAATTAGCACAATGGAAGGAATGAGCTTTGAAACGCCAAAAGGTACTATGACATTCCGTCCAGAGGATCACCAAGCCTTACAAAGCTTATATGCGATTAAATTGGTGAAAAAGGATGGAGTTCCATATCCAGTTCCTGAATTAATCCGTGAATTAACGCCTGAGGAAACTGCTCCTCCAATCAGAAACTAAGCTTGATTAAAACAAAAAATGAACTTCGGTATTGTCTACCGAAGTTCATTATTTCTATAAGTGGGGTGAATGTATGACAACTTTAATTGAAACGAAAGATCTTACGATTACCTTTGGTGGTCATACTGCCGTTGATAAGGTCACAATCTCGGTTCCTCGAAATCATTTTAAATCGATTATCGGACCGAATGGTGCAGGAAAAACGACTTTTTTTAATTTATTAAGTGGACAATTAATGCCTTCAAGTGGATCCATACATTTGAATGGAAAAGATATAACGAAATATAGTCCTACCAAAAGAACCCGCGAAGGAATCGGCAGGTCATTTCAAATTACGAATGTGTTTCCTAATTTAACGGTGCTCGAAAATGTCCGTTTAGCGGTTCAATCTCAGGCAGGTAATCGCTATAGGATGTTTTCGCATTTTAAAAGATTCGAGGAGTATGAGGCTAAGGGAATTGAGTGGTTAAGATTGGTTTTGTTAGAGGATAAAAAGGATTCGATAGCTAAAAATTTAGCACATGGGGAAAAAAGAAAGTTAGAGATTGCTATGCTCTTAGCTTTAGAAACAGAGATTTTATTATTAGATGAACCAACTGCTGGAATGTCATTAGAGGAAGTTCCGGCTATCTTAGAGGTTATCCGAAAAATAAAGGAGCAGGGAAATCGAACCATCATTTTAATCGAGCACAAAATGGACATGATTCTCGATTTATCGGATTCAGTAATGGTGTTATTCAATGGCAGATTACTAGCTGATGGAACACCTGAAGAAATTATGCAAAATGAGTTGGTTCAGTCAGCATACTTAGGGGGCCTTTATGATGAGTGATTTATTAAAACTTAATGGAATTGAGACCTATATTGGTCAATACCATATCCTGCAAGGTGTGTCCCTTGAAGTGAAAAAAGGTGAAGTAACCGTCCTTTTAGGGAGGAATGGAGCAGGTAAGACAACCACTTTACGGACTATTATGGGGTTGAATCCTGCATCAAAGGGGACAATTACATTTAAAGGAGAAGAAATTCAGAAATTACCTACTTACACCGTTGCAAAAAAAGGAATTGGATATGTACCGGAAGACCAGGGGATCTTTGCGGGTTTAACCGTTGAGGAAAATATGAGGGTGGCTATTCAAAAAGACGATGCAGAGACAAATGCTAGAATGAATTATATTTTGGATCTTTTTCCCGATTTGAAAAAGTTTTGGAAAAAACCAGGTGGACTCCTAAGTGGGGGGCAAAAGCAGATGCTTTCAATCGCGAGAGCCTATATTAATAATAACGAATTATTATTAATTGATGAGCCTAGTAAAGGCTTGGCACCTATTGTCGTTGAAAAGGTAATGGAATCAATTGTTCAGATGAAAAATCAAACAACAATTGTACTAGTGGAACAAAATTTTATGATGGCAAGTACAATTGGGGATCGTTTTTACATTATAGATGATGGAAGAACTGTAAGTAATGGAGAAATGTATGAATTAAAACAAGACACCGAAATGCGGAAAAAATATTTAGGAATTGCATAGAAAGGAGGGCCAACTTTGGAAGTATTGTTGAATTTATCATTGAACGGATTAGCTACAGGTATGTTAGTTTTTCTATTAGCTGCAGGGTTAACACTAATCTTTGGTTTAATGGATGTTCTTAATTTTGCACATGGTGGATTATTCGCCTGGGGAGCGTATAGCGGAATATGGATATATTCTCAAACTGGCAGCTTTTTGATAGGGATAATCGGTGCCATATTAGTAGGGTTTTTGCTTGGTATTCTAACAGAAAAGTGGATTATCAAACCCGTATATGGAAATCATGTTCAACAAATTTTAATTACGTTAGGGCTAATGCTTGTATTATCCGAAATGTTAAAAGTGATCTGGGGACCCAATCAAATTTCAGCCAATCCTCCTTCCTATTTAGCGGGTAGCTGGGATATCGGTGGGGTTATCATTATTAAATATCGATTGTTTATCATATTTGTCGGGCTTCTTGTATTTGCAGCAGTTCAATATATGCTATCAAAAACCAAAATAGGTTTGGTTGTACGAGCGGGTGTGATGAATAAAGAGATGGTTCAGGCACTCGGAATAAATATTAAAAGAGTTTTTATGTTTGTCTTTATGATAGGGGCAGGTATGGCTGCTTTAAGTGGAGTTTTACTTGGGCCTTATTCAGGAGTTATCCATGCTGAAATGGGATTAGAATTCGCGATATTAGCCTTTATTGTAGTGGTTATTGGTGGAATGGGAAGTTTCAAAGGATCCCTATTAGCAGCTGCATTAGTGGGTTTATCAGGGTCTTTTATGGCCTATTATGTTCCAGATTTAGCTTTAGCGGCAAATATGTTATTGATGGCTGTAGTATTAGTTTTTAGACCACAAGGATTATTTGGAATGAAGGGGTGAAAGAAATGAAATGGATCCATAACAATCGCATGAATGGTATTTATCTTCTCTTTGCAGCCTTTTTACTCCTCATACCTTTTGTCTATGATTCTCGGAGTTTATTGATTTTGTTGACACAAATATTTATTTTTTCTATCTTTGCCATGAGCTATGACTTATTGCTTGGTTATACAGGTATCGTTTCGTTCGGCCATGCGATGTTTTTTGGTATTGGTGCGTATTCGATAGGAATCTTTATGAAACGATTTGAAGCAACAACAGTTAACTTTGTGTTAGCCATTATTACAACCATTGTATTGACAGCAATTATTAGTTTTTTTGTTGGTTTATTAACATTAAGATTAAAAAGCCATTTTTATGCGATGTTAACTTTATCATTGTCAGGTTTGTTCCTCGTGCTAGCAGAAAAGTGGAGAACTTTAACGTATGGGAATGATGGTTTTACCTTCCGCGTACCTGAATTTTTGAAAGATCGAACAGATTTCTATTTGATTTGTTTGCTAAGTATGGTCCTACTGTTTTTTATTTTAAAAAGATTTACGAATTCTCCGCTAGGCAGAGTTTTACAAGCAATTAGAGAGAATGAACAAAGAACAGAGTCACTAGGATACCAGGTATTACATTATAAAATTATTGCTAGTATTTTTTCTGGGGTTATAGCTGGATTAGCTGGAATTTTATATTCGATTTCCTTACGATTCGTGAATACCAGTGTTTTTACAATGGATATTACACTCGATGCCTTACTGATGACGATAATCGGAGGAGTTGGAACGTTAGTTGGTGCGATAATTGGTGCAGGTCTCATCGAGTTTGCCCATCATTGGTTAACGGCACTTGCTAAAGAGCATTGGATTTTTGAAAGATGGATTATTTTCTTCGGAATCATATATATATTGGCAGTTATGTTTTTCCCGCTTGGAATTGTAGGGACAATAAAAAACATAAAGTGGAGGCGGACAAAACAAACGAGTGTGGTTAAGAAAGAAAAAGAGTTAGCTCGTTAGGAGAGGATTGTATGGAAACTAGGCAGATTTCATCCTTTATCGTACGTTTTCAATTAACAGACCGAATAGAAGAAACCAATGAGAAACAATGGAGAATTAAGGTAACACATGTTCAAGAGGATGATGAAAACCTATTTGAATCAATAGAGGATGCAATGGTTTTTATGAAAAAAGTGGTAGAAGATTCATAAGTTGAGGTGCACACATGAATATTGGAATTGTTAGTACCGGTATCTATATACCTGAAAACTATATAACTGGTAAAGAAATTTCAGAAAAGGCAGGAATTCCCATTACTGTTGTGGAAGAGAAAATGGGAATCATGAAAAAACCTATTCCTGGTGACGAAGATCACACCTGTGAAATGGGGATAAAAGCTGCTAGAAAAGCACTAGAAAAAGAAAACATCCTTCCATCTGAGATTGATTTGGTTATTTATATTGGTGAAGAACACAAGGAATATCCACTTTGGACAGCGGGAATTAAACTTCAGGAAGCTATCGGTGCCTATAACGCGTGGGCATTTGATGTAGCGCTTCGATGTGGAACAACGATGATGGCCTTAAAACTAGCCAAAAGTTTAATGATGACAGATCCTTCTATTCAAACTGTTTTGTTAGCAGGGGGCTATCGTAATGTGGATTTTATCAATTACGAAAATCCACGAACTAGATTTATGTTTAATCTAGCAGCAGGTGGAGGAGCTATCATTCTTAGAAAAAACCATCATGAAAATTTATTACTTGAAACCGAAATGATGACAGATGGCTCTTTTTCAGAAGATGTTGTAGTTGTCGCAGGAGGGACTAAACATCCAATTTCTAAGGAAGCACTTGAGTCGAAGCTTAATTATTTAGATGTGCTAGACCCAGAAGGTATGAAGCAAAGACTTGAACAAAAATCAATGGACAACTTTTTAAAGGTCATTAAAAATTCCGTTAAAAAGAGTGGATATGAGGTGTCAGATATTAATTATCTTGGGATACTTCACATGAAACGATCTGCACACGAATATGTTTTAAGAGAATTAGGCTTGTCTGAAGATCAATCTATTTATCTAGAAGACTATGGTCATATTGGACAAATTGATCAAATATTATCATTAGAACTGGCTCTTGATCATGGGAAGGTGAAAGATGGAGATTTGGTTGTTCTTGTAAGTGCTGGTATTGGATATGCCTGGGGAGCAACAACCATAAAATGGGGAGGCGATAAACAATGAAAAAGATTTTGTTTAAAGAAGCATTATTACCAAATGGAGAAAAACTTACCTATCGAGAACGAGAAGGTGGTGAAAAAAAGGTTTTACTCATTCATGGTAACATGACATCCTCAAAACACTGGGACTTGGTACTTGAAAATATGGATGAATCTTTTAACCTATTTGCGGTTGATTTAAGAGGATTTGGTGGATCCAGTTATCTCGAACCAATTCAATCCATTAAAGATTTTTCTGATGATGTAAAACTTTTTGTTGATGAAATTGGTCTTAAGGATTTTTCAATTGTTGGATGGTCTACAGGTGGAGCAGTAGGAATGCAATTTGTAGCAGACTATCCAGGGTATTGTGAAAAATTAGTTCTTCTTGCTTCTGCCTCTACAAGGGGCTATCCATTTTATGGAACAGACAGTACTGGTCAAGTTGATCTTCATAATAGGATTCAATCCTATGAGGGAATAAAAAATGATACAATTAGAACCATTCCAATACAAGGGGCTTATGATTCTGGCAATCGTGATTTGTTAAAAGCCATCTGGAATTCTCTTATATATACAAAAAATCAACCTCAACCAGAAAAATACGAAGAGTATGTCGATGATATGATCACCCAAAGAAATTTAGCCGAGGTGTACCATGCATTAAATACATTCAATATCAGCAACGAAGATCATTGTGCAGCAGGAGGTACAGGAGGAGTAAATAAACTGAATATCCCTATCCTTGTTCTTCGTGGTGACCGTGATTTGGTTATTTCTGAGCAGATGAATAAAGAGCTTTTAAGCGATTTAGGAGAAAAAGCAAAATTTATAGAGTTAAAGGATTGTGGACATTCTCCTTTGGTTGATGATTTAACACAGCTATTAAACTCTATGTCTGAATTTTTAAATAGTCGAGGTGTTGAAGTTGAGGTTAAAGGATAAAGTAGCCATTATCACGGGTGCTGCAAATGGGATTGGATTAGCTGCGGCTGAAGTATTTGCACGTGAAGGAGCCAAGGTGGCATTAGCTGATTTTAATGAGCAACAAGGTATCGAAAGTACAAATCTATTAAAGGAGAAAGGGTATGATGTTGCCTTTTTTCAAGTGAATGTAGCTGAACGTGAAAGTGTAAATTCCATGGTATCTGATGTATTAGAAACTTTTGGTAGAATAGACATTCTCGTAAATAATGCTGGAATTACAAAGGATGGAATGCTTTCTAAATTAAGTGTAGAAGACTTCCAAAAGGTAATTGATGTTAATTTAACAGGTGTTTTCCATTGTACTCAAGCGGTTCTTCCAGCAATGGTTGAACAAGGAAAAGGCAAAATTATTAGTACCTCTTCTGTTTCAGGCGTTTATGGAAATGTTGGTCAAACCAATTATGCAGCAACGAAAGCTGGGGTAATAGGGATGACAAAAACCTGGGCTAAAGAGCTTGGACGTAAAGGGATAAATGTAAACGCAGTAGCACCAGGATTCATTGAAACGGGCATGACAGCAAAGGTGCCAGATAAGATTTTAGATCAAATGAAAATGATGGTTCCACTTGGAAGACTCGGCATCCCTGAGGATATTGCTAATGCTTATTTATTTTTAGCTTCTGAAGAGTCCAATTATGTTAATGGAACTGTTCTTCATGTTGATGGTGGTATTATGATGTAGAAAAAGCTTGTAAAAAGGAAGTCCAATTTGCGGATCTCCTTTTTTTATATTAAATATTTAATTATCACGATATGTATGATAAAGTTGATTTGTAATAGGAATATTTTAGTAGAAATGGAGGAGATTTGTAACGACACAACGTAACGCATTTCTGTTTTTTATTTTTCAATGAATAGCGAAAAATAAAAAATAGATGGAGAGAGTAAAGATGATATTTGAACTTAAAAAGAATGATTATATTAAAATAAAGCCACTATTAAGAGGACTTGAAGATCATCCAGTAATCAATGGTGTTATCCAAGGAAATAATGTTGGGAAAATATTTGTTGATAATCTTGATGAGCCAACTACCTCATTGGTTTGGGCTAAAATGGAAATGTTCTATCTGATTGGTAATTGTGAAAATCACAATTTTACAAGACAACTAGAATCATTTATTTTTAACACGATAAAACCTGAGGCATTAGCGATAGGTGATACCGATTTTAACCTTGAGGTGTATCCTTATCAAGATTGGATAGAGAAAGTTCCTAATCTATTTTCAGTTTCATTAAAGATGGGCTATAGAGTACCATTTATATTTGAAAAGGATTCTTTTAAACATTTTTTTGAAAAGCCATTTACGCTTGCTGAAGGATATGAAATCCATCTGATTGATCAAAATGTAATTCATATGGATCGTGATCGGGTAATTGAAGAAGAAATCTTAAAGTTTTGGGAGTCATTAGACCAATTTTTAAATATAGGTATTGGCTATTGTATTACTAATAATGATAATGTGATTGGAACCTGTATATCCGTTTTTGTGGCTGATAAAGAGTATGAAATTGGTATTAATACTTATAGTACAGAGCACCGTGGGAAAGGATTAGCCACAGCTTTAGCACGCGAATTTGTTCGAGAATGTCTTCATAATGGTTACACACCACATTGGACGACGGAAAGTTTTCGAATGGATTCAATAGCGATTGCGAAAAAAATAGGATTCAAACAACTACCCAATTATAAGGTGTTTTATCTTCCTTTTGAAGGATGGGTTATAGAAGTATAAGAAGTTGGAACCTCCTTTTTGGGAGGTTTTTTTTATTTTTTAATTAAAAAATAATTATTTGTAAAAAATAACTTAGGGGAAAATATGGGATTGGAAATTTAGTACCTAGTATTAATAAGGTTTTAACACAATATGATAAATCTCTTAATATAATGAATATTTTCCCATTGTTCTAATTGTTATTTACTGTTAGGATTAGATACTAGATGGAATAGTTTGAAAAATAATTTTCATTTTATTCCGGAATTAGAACTAAAAAGGAAAATAGATCTGTTCCCTATATTAATGTTTGTTTTTTAGATCGAAAGGAGCAAAATATGAAAGAATTAAAAACTTTTGGTTGGTATGCTGCAAGAGTATCTCCTCATTTACCAAAAGAAGCCTTTAAGCCGGTTCCTACACGTCTATTCGGAGGATTTGCTTATCTTCTTATCACTCTAGCAGGTATTTTATCGGTATCGCTTATCGAATTACCTATTTGGGCAAGTATTATCATTTCTATAGTGATTGGTTTGGGCTTTGCAGGAATGTGTTTTTTAGGCCATGAAATCTTACATGGTACAGTTGTAAGAAAACCACTCCTAAGAGACTTTTTGGGGGCTGTTTCCTTTTTCTCATTGAGCATTGGTCCAAGGCTATGGCGTAAGTGGCATAATATGAACCATCATATTCATACTCAACACGAACATAAAGACCCAGACACTTGGGCAACTGCTGAGTTCATATCAGATAGACCACTTCTTGCTGTGTTTTTTAAATTACCAAAGTTTGTTCGTTCCATATTTTTTGTTATCTTTTTAACCTTTAATTTTACGCTCCATTCTACTAGAATGTTTTTTGTTTTTATAAAGGACTTTAAACCTAACAAACAGCCATTGGTTTTATTAGAGCTTTTGATACCGTGGGCTACTTGGATTGGATTATTGCTTTTAATTGGACCTGTAAAGTGGATGTTTGCTTATTTAATTCCGGCAGCGATTGCAAACTTTATTATGAGTAGCTATGTTGCAACAAATCATAATTTAAATCCACAAACAGATATCAATGATCCTTTAGCAAACTCACTTTCTGTAACGGTACCGAAATGGATAAATGTGTTACACTTTAATTTTTCGTATCATACTGAACATCATCTTTTCCCTGGAATGAGTTCAAAATTCTATCCTTTAGTAAAAGAAAAAATTAAAGAAATGTGGCCGGAACGATATCATGAAATGTCTATGGAAAAAGCAATGCTAACTCTCTTAAAAACGCCTAGAGTGTATTTTAAGGAAGATGAATTAGTTGATATGTATAATGGAAAGGTCTATAGCGTATTAGGTAAAGGACTAGACCCAAATCATATTAAGGTTCTACGAAAATTAAATCTTAAACAAATACTTTCATTTAATAAGAAGTAAAAAAATCCTCTTGTTTTACGAACAAGAGGATTTTTTTATTAAATAATTTATAGCACTCTTTGAAAAAAGCTACAAAGAATAGGGTAATAGTTGTAAAATGTTGATAATGAATACATAGAATAGAAAGAAGGACATCAGATGTGGTTATTATCTGCACTTGTAACAACCATTTGCTTTGGAACTAACAATACGATTTTTAAGTGGAGTAGTGGACAAGGACTATCGAAAGTGAATATTCAGCTATTTTTTTATGTAATAGCTTTTATTTTAACAAGTGGTTACGCAATACTTATTGGTTCCTTTCATCTTAATCTTATGACAATTATCTTAGGAGCTTTGATAGGGATATTAAATGCAAATGGTAATATTCAAATGACTCGTGCCTTTGAGAAAGGTCCAGCTAGTTTAACGGCACCATTGATAGCGGCAAATGCAATTGTTCCGATTATTGGTGCAGGACTGATTTTTCATGAAACCATTTCTTCCTTCCAGTGGCTTGGAATTATTTTTATGCTTTGCTCCGCAATGGTTATTCAGTATACGCCAAATTCTAAAAGCAATACTCAATATTTACATTGGATCATTCGTATAGTAATGGCCATTCTTTCATTCGGAATCTTAGGGATTTTAATGAAAACAACCTCTTTTCTTCATATCGATTCCCTACATATATTAATGGCTATGTATGGAGGAGGAAGTGTCTATCTCTTGATTACTAGTTTGGTAGGAAAAGAAATAGTAAAAGCCCAAGAAGTAAAAATCGGAAGTATGGTTGGAGTTATTAGTATTGTAGGATACAGTTGTTATTTCTATGCTATACAGAATGGCATTTCATCTATTGTGTTTCCGGTTGTTAGCTTAAATTGTTTAATAGTGGTTTTATCGGGGTGCTACATATATAAGGAAAAATTAAAAGTATATCAGTTAATGGGAGTATTATCTGCTTTATTAGGAGTAGTACTTACAAAACTATAAACATAGAATGGAGAAGGGTGAGTCTATGAGTTTATTTACTAAGGATATGAATGAAGTTTATGCAAAAGAAATCCTAACTTGGAAATACGAAGCTCCATTTGATTTTTATAATATAGATTTTTCGGATGAAGCTTTAGAGGAATTGCTAAACAATAACTATTTTGCCATAGTTAATGACACTAATCAGTTGATTGGATTTTTTTGTTTTGGGAAAGCGGCTCAAGTACCAATTGGAGAAAGGTACGGAGCATATACGGAAGATATGGTTGATTTTGGTTTAGGAATGAAACCAGACCTGACTGGCCAAGGTAAGGGGTTTGAATTCCTAACGTTTATTCTTGATTCCATTAGAGAGACTGAGAAGAAACCCTTACGATTAACAGTTGCGAGCTTTAATAAACGGGCAATTAAATTATATGAGAAGTTGGGATTTGTAAAGGAAATGACTTTTTTATTGAAGGAAACCGAATTTGATACAATGATCCAAAAGAGGTAGGTAGACCTATGTCAGCTATCATATTATTTGATGGGATTTGTAATTTTTGTAATAGCAGTGTCCAATTCATTATTAAGAGGGACCCAAATGGATATTTTAAATACGCTTCTCTTCAGAGTGAAATAGGAAAAAAACTTTTACTGAAACATGGGTTAACAGAAAATGTTGAAAGTATTGTATTATTCATAGATGGAAAGTATTTTATGAAGTCTACCGCCGCTTTACAAATATGTCGAAGATTAACTGGAGCATGGAAGATATTGTCTGTACTTACAGTGGTGCCCGTAACAATAAGAGACTTTTTTTATAACATTATTGCTAAAAATAGATATAAATGGTTCGGGAAACAGGAAAGTTGTATGCTTCCTACGCCTGAAATAAGGGATAGATTCCTAGATTAAGTGAGTGACTTGGGAATTTTTTAATAAAAATGGAAAAAATGTCTTTTTTTCTGTAACTAAATAAAACAATCCCTCGTCATATACTTTTGGAGGAGGGATACTGTATGAATCAAAAATGGATAATTCCTATTTTTGTGTTCTTTCTATTGATTATTTCTATTACCATTTATTTTTCTACTGGCTTACAAATAGAGTCCGCATGGGCCAAAAAAGATAGTGAATTTATTGTTACACCAAAAAAAGTCTGGGAGATTTCCTTTTCTGAAAAAGTAGACCCGTCTTACTTAAAGGAACCATATATATTTGTCACTAATGAACATGGCAAACAGGTAAAGATTTTAGTTTCAAGAGGAAGCGGACCTAAATCCATATTAATCAGTCCTCCGATAGAGGGATATCAATCGAAAATGGACTATACATTAAATATTAATCGAAAGTTCCAATCTATTGATGGTAAGGAATTACGTAGGAATATTAAAATTTTGTTTACTGTTAAGGAAACTGTACCAGTTGTTAGTTCAAGATAAAGATATGTATAGTTTATTTTTCTGCTGAGCGGGTAAAAATAATTAATTATTTTTGGTTATGATAGAAATGTGGCTAAAGACTCCAACTATTTGGAGTCTTTTCTTTAGGGCTCTTTTCTGAAACTTTGTTGCTTGTTGTAACTATAAATAGGCATTTCACCATATAGGGTGTTAAACTCATATGAAACTTAAGAAAAGAGCTGAGCACTAATTAAGAGAGCCCTAAAATCACATTCTATACGAAAACAGCTTTCTTTATCAATCGAAATAAATTAGCAGCTTAGGAGAGATATAATAATGAGAGATGTCACTTTATATCAAATATTTCAGCACCATATAGCTCAAAAATATTTGAACCGTTCCGGTTTAGCACATGCCATTGCTGTTGCTTATCATGCCTATCACCTAGCTAAAGATCATAAAGAAGACCTTGATATTGCAACAAAAGCAGGACTGCTTCATGACATGGGACACTATACCTGGTATAGAAATGGAAAATGGGATTACGATTTGTATAAGCAAAATGATATACATCCAATAAAGGGAGCGGAAAGGGCTCATAAACTTTTAATTAGACTAGGTGAAAATCCAATAAAGGCAAAAGCTATTGCATTAGCGATTTTATTTCATACAGATTCTTTTTTACCTTCCAACGATATCGTAAGAACGCCTTTACAACAAATAGTGAAATGGGCAGATGAAAAGGATGAAGAAGAGGGCGGCATGCACCACTATAGAACCATCGACAATGAGAGAGCAAAAAATAGCATCATACGTCTAGACACATGGATTGAAAGCGAACTACACAATGACAATAAATAACATAAAACAACACCAAATCAACACTGCACCACTTTAAAGGACTGGGGGTCTGACCCCCAGTCCTTTAAAGTGGTGCAGTGAGGTGTTTTAGTTTCTATGTTTTTGATTTTTTGATAAATTATAGAAGAAGTTATAGAAGGGAGATGTGGGGATGAATAATTTGGTTTTTAAGAATTTTGAAATGACTAGAGGGTTTTTCCTTAAAGAGGTTGAGGGTATTTCTCAAGAAGTGGCATCTTTTCAGCCAGATGGTTTCAATAATAATATTCATTGGCATATTGGTCATGTACTTACAGTGACTGAACAATTTATGTTTGGGTTTCCTCGAAAAACGACAAATCTTCCACCTAATTATTTAGAACTGTTTGGTAACGGTACAAAACCAGCAAATTGGACAGAAAATGTTCCATCAGTGGAAGAATTAGTGGTGCAATTAAAAGACCAAGTAGGTAGACTAAATGGGATTTCAGAAGATAGTTTAAATAAATCTTTAATAAAGCCGTTTCTTGGACTTGAAACATTTGGTCAATTGGCTAATATGGCTCTTTTCCACGAAGCAAATCACTTAGGACAAATTCATACAATGAAAAGAATTGTTCAAGTAAAACTGTAATAAAAGATCGATGCTTAAAGGCTCAGAAACCATGTTCCTGAGCCTTAGTACATAAACATTCTCCTTAACCTTGGTCCTATTTCTAGTCTAATCAAGAGGTACCGTTCATAATATTTTAATAGAATCCAAGCTTGAAAAGGGATGATTATATGGAGTTTACAATGTCCAACCTGAAAAATCTTTTGATGATCCCCGTTCTAATAATCTTCTTATTTCTTATACCCACCATTATTTCGATTTCAGATAAAAACTTTTTGAATAATAGTATTAATGATGAGATAGTGACAACAGATTTATTACTTACTTTCCTTAGCTTTGAAAATGCCTCCCTTCGAACCGATATGAATAAGGAGGGTGAATCTATTCTTATTAAGTCCATAAATGTAATGAATAATATCACTAATATAAAAATGAATAATCTTTTAAGTTATATTCAAAATGAAATACCTGGCTATAAGGCAGTCAAAGAAATGGAAAAAGGAGAAATGTACCTTGCCTTCGAGTCTGCGCCTCCTTTGGAAGAATTGAAGAGAGAAAGAGATTTAGCGACTGAAAATAGTCAATTGAGCAACGAAGTTAATCTCGTTGGCGGCAAGATACAAGGTCAAGGTAAAAAGGTATTTATCTATCATACACACAGCTGGGAGTCCTATACCTCTTCGGATAATCCAAAAGTTGTTCCAGTTAAAATAACTGAAGTAGGGGAAATGTTAGGAAAAGCATTAGAGCAAAAAGGCATTTCAGCTGTGGTAGATAAAACAAATATTAGTCAAGAGTTAGAAAAAAAGGGTTGGCCAAGCAATCAATCCTACCAAATATCAAGAAATATTGTCGAAACTGTTATGGCTCAACATAATGATCTTGAATACTTTATTGACTTACATCGTGATTCAGCTCGTAAAGAGCAAACGACATTCATCGTAAATAAAAAGCCATATGCAAGAATTGTCTTTGTGATTGGAGAAGAAAATAATCATTTTGAAAAGAACCTTAAATTAGCAAAGGAATTAAACCAATTTTTAAATGCGAATTACCCAGGAGTGAGTAAAGGGATACTTGGAAAATATGGTGATGGAGTAGATGGAGTTTATAATCAAGATCTTTCTCCAAACTCTTTGGTGATTGAAGTTGGTGGAGTGGATAATAACGAAACAGAAATTACAAACACAGTTAAAATTCTTGCCGAAGCTATTAGCCAACAATATTGGCAGGCGGTTGAGGTAAATGGAAGTAAAGAAAACGATTATTCTGCTAAATAGAAATAAAAAGCTAGGGGAAGAGTAATATGATTTGGACTTATTTAATTGCAAGTTATTTTGTAGGAAACTTGATGTTTGGTTACCTCGTATCAAAGTTTATCTACCATCAAGATATTCGTATCCAAGGAAGTCGTAATGTGGGAGCCCGTAATGCAGGAAGAGTTTATGGAAAAAAGGCATTTATTTTAATTTTCTTAGGTGATGCCATAAAAGGAATTATCGTTGTTTTATGCGGAAAATTTCTTAATTTCTCAGAATCTGTTCAACTATTAGCTTTAGGAATGGCCATCTTAGGCCATATAAAGCCAGCAGTATTGAAATTTAAGGGTGGTAAAGGTATATCGACCTTTATTGGAGGAATCATCGCCTTTGAACCTATTAACGTCATTGTCATCATCATAGCATTTTTATTAACGATTCCTTTTACAAAAAGCTTTACCTTCTCCGGGCTAGGGGCATTATTCATGATCCCCATATTTCTTTATATAAAAGGATATACCTTCATGACATGTATCATTTTGCTTTGTATAATCATCCTCCTTTTGATTGCTCATATGGAAAACATAAAAGAGAGGCTGAGTGAAATTGGAAAAAAAGAATGATTATTTTTATAAAATTGCCTTATTTCAATATGAATTTGAACAAATTCATCAATTAAATTATCAAACCTTTTCCGAAGAAATTCCACAGCATAATAAAAATGAGCAAAAAACATTAGTAGATCCATATCATCATGAAAATACTTATATCATCTGTTTAAACCATCATGAAGTGGTAGGGATGATAGCTGTTAGAGACAATAGGCCTTTTTCATTAGACTGGAAAATAGGTGAGGTGGAAGCGCATCTTCCTATTAGGTCGACAAAATTATGTGAAATAAGATTGTTAGCAGTAAAAAAAGATTTTAGAAATGGACGAGTATTCCTAGGTTTAACTAACTTTTTGGCAAACTATTGTTTGAAAAAAGGTTATGATGCTGCTGTCATTTCAGGAACAGTAAGACAACTAAAACTATATAAGCAAATGGGTTTTGAACCATTTGCAGAATTAACAGGAACAGAAGAAGCGTTATATCAACCGATGTATTTAACAAAACAGACGTTTGAAATCTCATTGGCAGGTAGGATTCTTCAGAAACCTGTTTCATTTTTACAGGGACCAATATCTATTACAGATAAGTTAGATAAACATTAATTACTATACTGTGTTTTGGGAGTCGAATTATCTTTTTCAAAAACAATTAACTTGATTATCTATCCATTTACTGTTACTATAAAGAGGAATTATTTTTGTTCGAGATGTAGGATAAGTGTTAAGCGCTTTGTCTTGATTGTTCCAGAGCAAGGATAGTATTACATTGTGTCACTGAACACGTAGGAGGCAACAAAAATGGAAAAAGGTAAAGTAAAATGGTTTAATGCAGAAAAAGGTTTCGGTTTCATCGAGCGTGAAGCAGGAGACGACGTATTCGTTCACTTCTCTGCAATCCAAGGCGAAGGCTTCAAAACTCTTGACGAAGGTCAAGAAGTAACTTTTGACGTAGAACAAGGTCAACGTGGACCTCAAGCTTCTAACGTTCGTAAAGCTTAATTTTAATGATTTAAAAATAGAAACAGACTCTTTACGAAGAGTCTGTTTTTTTTATTGTCCATAATCATTAGTTATGATTTGCAATAAAAGAGGAACTAAAAATTACACAATGATAAAATGAATACCTTACTGCTTATTTTATTCTTTTTTTAGCGTTTGGTATGAAGTATAGTGCCCTCTCCTACTAATAATCCACTAACAAAGACGTTATCCATCATCCCCTTTGATATACACTCAGATAAGATTAGAATAATATAAGACCAAAAAAAATAAATGATCGCTACAAGGAGCTACACAACTTTAATTAAAATCCCCCAAATTTATTACTAAAAAATATACACTTAGCGAAAATGAAATAAATATATGAAAATGGTACAATGAAAGAAATTGAATGCCAAAAAGGTGGATGAACGATATGAGACCAATGCAAATTTCAGCGGAAACAGCAATGAAACTTTCCGAACAATTAAATGTACCTATCGAACAAATTATGCACATGCCAAAACACATTTTAATAGCAAAACTGGCTGAACTTGAAGCAAAAAAGAAAGAAGAGAAGGAATAAAAAAGAATAATGTTCCTTAAAAAAGTCAGTTTATTTCGAGAGAAGGTTCCCAACTTTGGGAAATATCCATTTTCAATTCCTGCTATAAAAGAATTGAATGAACTCCATTTTACTAAAAATGTTACGTTTTTTGTTGGAGAAGAAAGTGATTAAATTTAATGAAACCCTCTGTATTTTTATTACGTATCTATACTTGGAGGGGATATAAATGGAAAAATTAGAATATAAAACCATTAAATTTAAACCTGAAGGATTTATCAAAAATGAGATTAATTTGGAAGAAGTTGACCGTGAATTAAATATATTAAGCTCAGAGGGGTGGCAAGTAGTTACTTCTTTCCCCGTAGATGTTAATGGTCATACAACCGGAGTTTATTTTACATTAAAAAGATTGAAATTATAAATGAGTTAAGCACTGCACATATGCAGTGCTTTTTTTTATTATTGTAACTAACTTGTAACTAAAAAAACGTACACTATCTTCATCAATAATAAAGGAGAGTTGTTTAGTGAGGTGGGAACTGGATTGGCTTGAAAATCGAGCAAGAATTACTCCGAAGGCTCAGGCAGTCATTGATGCGGAGACAAATACAATTTGGAATTATAAACAACTGAATGAACGTGCCATCTCCTTTGCTAATTGGCTTTTAGAACAAGGAGTAAATAAAGGTGATCGGATTGCCCTACTTGCACCAAACCATATTAGTTATTTAGATATGTTATTTGCCTGTAAGAAAATCGGTGCTATTTTTGTACCGTTAAATTCTCGTTTGTCTATAAAAGAAATAAATGATATTCTATTAGACTGTACACCTAAACTTGTAGGAGTCCATGTTCGGTTTCAAGAGGTATTTTGCCAACTTGGGCACAGTGCAGACTTTAGAAAGTTTTTTGTAGGAAATGCACATTATGAAGCTATAGCTCTTCAGAAGGCTTGTCTTATTCAAGAGGCTGATATAAGGGATGATACGCCTCTTTTAATGATTTATACCGGAGGAACCACGGGAAAACCTAAAGGTGTTGTGCTAACCAACCAATCTGTTCTTTGGAACGGAATGAATACGGTTCTAAGCTGGAATTTATCCAGTGATGATATAACGCTAACATATATTCCTATGTTCCATACGGGAGGATTAAATGCTTTAACTGTTCCTGTTTTATTAACTGGTGGGACAGTCGTTATAGCCGATCAGTTCGAACCCAAAAAGGCAATTGAATATTTAAAAAGATACCGATGTACGATCGTTCTGTTTGTACCGACAATGTACCATATGATCATACAATTAGAAGAATTTCAAGAAGCGGAATTTCCTGATATGAAAACATTTTTATCAGGTGGGGCCCCTTGCCCCCACGAAATTTATGAAGCATTTTGGGAAAAAAGTTTATTTTTTAAAGAGGGATATGGGTTAACAGAAGCGGGGCCAAATAATTTTTTCATTGATCCAAAGGAAGCTCATGTAAAAAAAGGATCTGTAGGAAGACCGATGCTTTTTAATAATATCAAATTAATGAAAGATCATGGTCAGGAAGCAGAAGTAGATGAAGTTGGAGAAATTTGGATTAAAGGGAATCATTGCTTTTATGAATATTGGAATAACCAAGAAGCAACAAAAAATACGTTTATTAATGGATGGTTATGTACAGGAGATCTGGCAAAGAAAGATAAAGACGGATATTTTTATATTGTTGGTAGAAAAAAGGATATGATTATTACTGGCGGTGAAAATGTGTATCCTCTGGAAGTGGAACAGTGGCTTTTAACCCATTCAATGGTCGATGAAGTAGCTGTTGTTGGCTTACCGGATCAAAAATGGGGAGAGATGGTTACTGCTTTTGTTGTCCTAAAAAATAAGAATAGTATTTCAGAGGATGAACTAATAACCTATTGTTCACATAAACTTGGAAAATATAAAATTCCAAAGAGCTTTTATTTTATAGAACAGCTCCCAAAGACACATGTCGGTAAAATTGATAAAAAAGCATTACTAGAAATGAAATTCGTGTAATTCATATATAAGGAGCTAAAAAAGGGACTAAGCGATCAAGCTTTAGTCCCTTTTTTGTGGAACATAAAAAAAGTAAAAGTTAGTGAGTTTTAAGGGGGAATTAATTTATTGTTAAACAAATCCAATGACTGAAGGCAGGTCGACATTGTGGTATAATAAATTGTCGAATGATCGATTAGTAGATTGAAATGTTGGAGGAAATTATGGCAACTTATACGCCGATGATACAGCAATATCTTCAAGTAAAGGCAGAATACCAAGATGCCTTTTTATTTTTTCGTTTAGGAGATTTTTATGAAATGTTCTTTGAAGATGCTATTAAAGCATCTCAAGAATTAGAAATAACTTTAACTAGCAGGGAGGGTGGTACAGAGGAACGCATTCCAATGTGTGGTGTTCCATACCATTCCGCTCCGAATTATATAGAACAATTAATTGAAAAAGGATACAAGGTTGCTATTTGCGAACAAACAGAAGATCCCAAACAAGCAAAGGGTGTCGTAAAACGTGAAGTTGTTCAACTTATTACTCCAGGAACGGTAATGGAGGGGCGTGGTTTACACGATAAAGAGAACAACTTTTTAGCTACGATTACTTATTTTCCAGATGATGCGTTTGGTTTTGCTTATAACGACTTAACAACGGGTGAAGGGCGGGCTACTTTACTATCTGGGAATTTCGATGATGTTTTAAACGAGATTTCGATTTTAGGAGCGAAAGAAGTCGTAATAGATTCAAAGTTTGATATGGAATGGCAAAAGAAACTGCGTGATCGAAATGTAAGAGCTCTTTCCTTTGAAGACCAAACGGAAATGGATCCTACTTTTAGACAACTTTTAGAGACGGTCACAGAGGACAAGGTGCAAAAAACGGTTTCAAGAATGTTTCATTATTTATATCGAACTCAAAAAAGAAGCTTGGATCATCTTCAGCCAGTTAAAATATACGAGACCAAGCAATTCATGAAGATTGATTATTTCTCAAAAAGAAATTTGGAACTTACAGAAACCATTCGCTCAAAAGGGAAAAAGGGCTCCTTATTATGGTTACTTGATGAAACAATGACGGCAATGGGAGGAAGACAGCTCAAGCAATGGATGGAGCGACCTCTTATCGATCAAAAACAAATTGATCGTAGACATTCAGTGGTTGAATTGTTGATTCAAAATTATTTTGAACGCCAAGATATTCGAGAAAAACTGAAAGAAGTTTATGACCTAGAGCGTCTAGCTGGGAGAGTGGCGTTCGGTAATGTAAACGCTAGAGACCTTATTCAGTTAAAAAAATCATTAACACAAATCCCACCATTAAGAGAAATATTGCTCACATTTGGAAATGAGATAACCAATCGATTAGCTGATAGATTAGACCCATGTGAACAGGTAACTGACTTATTAGAGAGTGCCATAGTCGATCATCCTCCGCTTTCAGTTAAAGAAGGAAATATGATTCGTGATGGCTTTAATGAAGAACTTGACCGCTACCGGGATGCAAGCCGAAATGGAAAGACCTGGATTGCTGCACTTGAAAGACAGGAACGTGAAAAAACAGGCATTAAGTCATTAAAAATAGGCTATAATCGTGTTTTTGGCTATTATATCGAAGTTACAAGAGCTAACTTACACTTGCTGGAAGAAGGTCAGTACGAACGAAAGCAAACATTAACAAATGCAGAGCGATTTATTACACCTGAATTAAAAGAAAAAGAGGCATTAATTTTACAAGCAGAAGAAAAAAGTGGTGAATTAGAGTATGAAATCTTTACTCAAATTCGGGAGCGTGTAAAGGAATTCATTCCTAATCTTCAAGCGTTGGCAGTAGCGGTTAGTGAACTTGACGTCTTACAATGCTTTGCACAAGTGAGTGAAGATCGTCATTATGTAAAGCCCATCTTTTCGTCAGAACGAAAAATTTATATTAAAGAGGGTCGACATCCAGTAGTAGAAAAAGTTCTTTCAGCGCAAGAGTATGTTCCCAATGATTGCTACATGGATAATGAACGTGAAATCTTATTAATCACAGGTCCAAATATGTCCGGAAAAAGTACCTATATGCGTCAAATTGCATTAACCGCTATTTTGGCACAAGTTGGGTGTTTTGTTCCCGCATCACAGATAACTTTACCGATATTTGACCAAGTATTTACGCGTATAGGAGCAGCGGATGACCTGATTTCAGGACAAAGTACTTTTATGGTGGAAATGCTTGAAGCTAAAAACGCCATTGTAAATGCAACAAAAAATAGTCTAATTCTCTTTGATGAAATTGGGCGTGGTACCTCTACGTATGATGGAATGGCGCTAGCCCAGGCGATTATAGAATATATTCATGAACATATCGGAGCGAAAACCTTATTTTCAACACACTACCACGAGTTAACTGTTCTAGAGGAAGAGTTAAAGAATTTAAAAAATATTCATGTTAGCGCGATGGAACATAATGGTAAGCTTGTCTTTCTTCATAAGATTAAGGAAGGTGCAGCTGATAAAAGTTATGGAATTCATGTCGCAGAATTAGCGGAGCTGCCTAAAGAATTAATTAAAAGGGCAAATGATTTATTAAATAAGTTGGAACAAAAACAGAAAGCCGTGGAACTAATGGAAGATGCTGGTGTTAAAGAAGAAAGCCAACCATCAATATCCTCACAAACGACAACAAAGGTACAGGAGGAGAAGTCCGTTGGTATCGGTCAATTATCCTTTTTTGACGAACCAAAGGAAGGTTTCAAACCTGTCCTAGAAAAGGAGAAGAAGGTATTGGAGCAAATTAAAAAGCTTGATATCCTAGACTTAACTCCTTTGCAGGCTATGAACACATTATATGACCTTCAAAAAAAATTAAAAAACTAAAATATAGGAGGTGGCATTAAAATGGGTAAAATCATTCAATTGGATGATGCGCTTGCTAATAAGATTGCAGCGGGTGAAGTAGTTGAACGCCCTGCCTCCGTTGTGAAAGAAATAGTCGAAAATGCAATAGATGCAGGTAGTACAGTGATTGAAATTGAGATTGAAGAAGCCGGTCTTGCCAAGATTCGTATTACTGATAATGGCGATGGAATTGAGGAGTCTGACGTATTAACTGCTTTCCAAAGACATGCCACCAGTAAAATAAAAAATGAAAATGACTTATTCCGTATTCGAACACTTGGATTTAGAGGTGAGGCTTTACCAAGTATTGCCTCCGTTTCAAGACTAGAAATGAAAACTTCAACTGGAGATGAGGCTGGAAATCGTTTAGTTATTGAAGGGGGGAAAATGGAGGTTTTCGAAAAAGCTTCCAGTCGTAAAGGCACAGATATTACGGTATCTGATCTTTTTTATAACACTCCTGCTAGATTAAAATATATGAAAACGATTCATACAGAACTTGGAAATATTACAGATGTTGTGAACCGAATCGCTTTGTCTCATCCTGAAATTTCATTTCGATTGATACACAATGAACGAAAGCTTCTTCAAACGAATGGAAACGGAGATGTTCGCCAAGTATTAGCTGCCATTTATGGAATGAGTATAGTAAAAATGCTTGTACCTATAAAGGCAGAATCTCTTGATTTTAAGGTTTCTGGGTATATTTCTTTACCGGAGGTTACCCGGGCTTCCCGAAACTATATTACGACCATGATTAACGGTCGTTTTATCAAAAATTATGCCTTAGCAAGGGCAGTTCAAGAAGGTTACCATACCTTACTACCTATCGGACGATACCCGGTAGTCCTGTTAAATATTGAAATGGATCCGATATTAGTTGATGTAAACGTCCATCCTTCCAAAATGGAGGTCCGTTTAAGTAAAGAGCAAGAATTGAATGATTTGGTTACAAACGCGATAAAGACTAGTTTTAAAACTAAAACGTTGATCCCATCAGGAGCACCAACTTCAAAAGTAGAGAAGCCCAAAACGGAGCAAACGGCATTAGTACTTGAGGAAAAACCTTTCATCCATAGAGAGATTGAAAAACCTCCAATAGAACAAAATTTTGTGGGTGAAACAGTTCGTGAATTTGCTCCTGATTCTGAAATACTAAGTAATTGGAACACCTCTTCTTCTTTTAAAAATAATGATATTCCAGACATCTCTCCGATAGAAATGTTTAAAGAGGATATAGTTGAGGAAGAGAGAGTTGAAGACGTACACATTGAGGAAAAACCAGAACCTAGAGTTCCTATGCTATACCCAATCGGTCAAATGCATGGGACTTATATTTTCGCACAAAATGACCAAGGATTATATATTATTGACCAGCATGCTGCTCAAGAAAGAATTAAGTATGAATACTTTCGAGAGAAGGTAGGACAAGTGGAAAATGAACTACAAGAATTATTAGTTCCCTTAACATTTGAATATTCTACAGACGATTATATAAAAATAGTAGAATTTAAGAATGAATTAGAGCTTGTAGGGATATTCTTTGAAGAGTTTGGACATAACAGTTTCATTGTACGCTCTCATCCTCAATGGTTTTTAAAAGGATCGGAGAAAGAGATTATTGAAGAAATGATTGAACAGCTACTAGATATGAAAAAAGTAGACGTGAAAAAGCTAAGAGAAGAAGCGGCCATTATGATGAGTTGTAAAGCTTCCATAAAAGCAAATCGTCATCTGCGTCAAGACGAAATTCAGGCACTACTTAATGATTTAAGAAATAGTTCAGACCCATTTACATGCCCTCATGGCAGACCCATTATTATTCATTATTCAACATATGAAATGGAAAAGATGTTTAAACGAGTGATGTAATCATAACAAAAGAATTAATTAGAAAAGCATTACTTCTTGATGGAAGTGATGCTTTTTTTTTAGGCTCTTTTCTAAAACTTTGTTACTTTTGTAACTAAAAAAGAGAGATTTCACCATATCGGGTGATAAAATTCCTTTAAAAAATCAAGAAAAGAGCTGCTCACTTTTTAAGAAAAGCTGTAAAAATCCGGCTTTTGGGATTTTTACCTGAACCACAATCTATACGAAAACAGCCTTTTTTTAAAAAAACGAATGGAATGAAACATGATATGGGAATTCTCGTCAAATATTAATAAGTATATTGGTTTTAATTTCAAAATAGATTGTCCTGCTTAGGAGGTGTTTGATTGTTTGTTTTTGGGATTTTAACTACGTTTTTACCCATAGTCATTTTTATTTTTGTCTTAGTTTATGCCGTAAAACATAAGGAAAAGGGAGGCGAAAAAGTGATTCGACACTTATATACGTATTTGGTGCTCTTTGCAACTTTAATGATGGTTATTGGTGGGGGAATATCAATCTTTATGGGAGCTGCAGATTTAATTAGTCCACCGACCTATTATCAGAACTACAGTGATTATAAACAAATGAGAATCGATCAAGGTGAAACAAAGACAGAGATAAAAGAAAATGAATTACGAGCGGACTACAATCAAATGATACAAGAAGAAGAAGAGAGGGCGATTCAAAGTGCTAAAAACCAAATTATTAAAAGCCTAGGTTTTATAATCATTCCATTGCCCATTTTTCTTTATTTTAATCGCCTTAGAAAAAAACAATCAGACGAGTAATGTTAAAAAGCTGCGGGTAATTCCGCAGCTTTCTATATATTAATGGATGACAAATGTTTTTTCACTTTCTAGTACCATACTGATAAAGTCATCTATGTATCCGACAAAAGATTTTACTTCATCTAAAAAGTAAAATGTGCTGGTTGTCGCAAGATCGCGTATACCTTCATTAGGGGAATAAAGATAAACCCTCTTTTGTTGGCTAAGTGCCATTCCAAATTCAACATGGGTACCTTTTCCACCAGGTAACAATACAATGAGAAAATCTGCCTCCAAAACACCCTTTTTCTCAGCTTCTCCAATATTTTTTAATTCCTCAAAGTTATTTGGAGTATTGTTTTGTGTCCAGTCATATGTGTGAGTGAGACCGCAAGCCTTTAAATGGGCTGATACGTATTGCACCATTTCTTTATTTTGCAACCCAGATGCTATATAAAATTTCATTTTGTAATCACCTGATTCCTTGAAAGTTAGTACATTTATCATAATTGGTATAAAAGAAAGGTACAAGAAATAATTATTATTCCAATAAAAAAAGGAATTCTCGATTAAAGAGAATTCCCCCCTCAATTATTTTGCGATGGAATGTAATTTATCTATATATTTTAGTGCTTTACCAGTTCCTAGTGCAACAGATTCTAAAGGATTCGGAGCCAAATGAACAGGTACATCTATTTTTTTGCTAACCCATTCTTCCATTCCATTTAATAAAGCTCCTCCACCAGTTAAAATAACTCCACGGTCTACAATATCCCCACTTAATTCAGCAGGGCATTCCTCTAAAGTTGCACGGATAGCTTCTAAAATATGGGATAAGGACTCTTTCATTGCCTGTTGAATTTCAGTGGATTTAAGAGTGATGGTTTTAGGTAATCCCGTAACTAAATCTCTTCCTCTTACATTCATAGATTTGACTTCATGGTCAACAAGGGCATATCCAATTTCCATTTTTATATGCTCTGCAGTTCGTTCCCCAATTAAAATATTAAATACTTTTCGAACGTAGTTGATAATGTCCTCGTCTAAACGGTCGCCACCAATTCGTATGGAATGGCAAGCAACCACACCGCCGAAAGAGATAATGGCAACTTCGGTTGTTCCCCCGCCGATATCCACGATAACGTTCGCAACAGGCTCGTCTACAGGTAGACCTGCTCCAATAGCTGCAGCTACGGGTTCTTCAATTAAATGTACCTTCTTAGCCCCTGCGTTACGGACAGCATCTTGTATGGCTCTTCGGTCAACACTTGTAGATCCAGATGGAGCACACACAACAACATTCGGCTTTCGAATAGCAAAACCAAGAGTTTTGGAAGCCTTTCTCATAATATGCTGAAGCAATTCTGTTGTTATATCGAAATCTGCTATAACGCCATCTTTTAATGGACGAATGGCAACGATTTTTCCAGGGGTTTTACCGATCATCGCTTTTGCTTCTGTACCCACCGCTAGAACCTTTTTTGTTTCGGTGTCAATCGCTACAACCGATGGTTCATTCAGAGCAATTCCTTTATTTTTACTATAAACAAGTATATTTGCAGTACCTAAATCAATACCTAGTTCTAATGTTGATAACATTAAAATTCACATCCATTTCATTTATTTCTATCTGGGGTGTTTCTAAATTAGGTTTTCAGAGTATAAAAAGCCTTGGATATTGTATATAAAAACAAGTTAGAGGAATGAAACTTTCATTGGTTCATTCAAAATAGACAAATATATTTGTAAAAAATTTGTCGATATATGTTTCTGATAGGGTAACATGATTTTGGGGGTCGTTAGTCCTTTGTTACCAAACCGTTAAATAACTGTAATCTAATATGAAAAATTTAGTTATTTTGGATAACCTCTGGGGGAATAAAAAGCCGAGTTTATGGATATAATTTTTAGATGTTCTACTGCTTGCATGATTTATGTTAGGATGGAAGGAAAGTATGTTTAAAAAGGCAGTGTGAAATAGTGAATAGTAAAGAAAGATTATTGGTTCTTATTGGTCCTACTGCAGTAGGGAAAACCAAACTAAGTATTGAGCTTGCTAAAAAGTATAATGGTGAAATCATTAGTGGCGATTCCATGCAGATTTATAGAGGGATGGACATTGGAACAGCTAAAATTTTACCAGAAGAAATGGAAGGAATTCCCCATCATTTACTGGATATAAGAAATCCAGATGAAAGCTTTTCTGTTGCTGATTTCCAGGAACTTGTACGTGAGAAAATTTCTGAAATTCAAAGTAGGGGAAAGCTTCCGATGTTGGTTGGGGGAACCGGGTTGTACATTCAATCTGTCATTTATGATTATCAGTTTTCAGAAGTAATCTCAAACGAAGCCTTTCGACTTTCCTTAGAAGAGCAAGCAAAAGAAAAGGGTAATGAGTTTGTTCATGAAATGTTAAAACGACTTGATCCTGAAAGTGCTGAAAGAATTCATCCTAATAACCTAAGGAGAGTAATCCGGGCTATAGAAGTGTTTCATTTTACAGGGAAGACAATATCAGAATATCAAGAAGAACAAGAAAAAGAACTTCTATATAATGTGGCCCTTATCGGATTATCAATGGATAGAGAACAACTATATGAGCGTATAAATAAAAGAGTCGATTTAATGATAAAGGCAGGACTCCTCGAAGAAGTTCAATCGCTCTATGAACAAGGAATTAAAGATGTTCAATCTATCCAAGCAATTGGTTATAAGGAAATATATGAATATTTGGATGGCAAAATCGAATGGCAAGAGGCAATAGAAAAGTTGAAACAAAACTCAAGAAGATATGCTAAAAGACAATTAACATGGTTCCGTAACAAAATGGATGTCAAATGGTTCGATATGACTGAGAAGGACAGTTTATCGAAAAAAATGCTTGAAATTTCTTCATTTATTGAAGGAAAGCTTCAAATAAAAGCGAATACATAATATTAGAGATAATAGAGGAGGATACCCCAAATGAACAAATCCATTAATATTCAAGATCAATACTTAAACCAACTCCGTAAGGACAACACAAATGTGACAGTTTTCCTTTTAAATGGTTTCCAAATTAGAGGTCAAATCAAGGGTTTTGATAACTTTACAGTCCTTTTTGAATCAGAAGGAAAGCAACAATTAGTATATAAACACGCGATTTCAACATTTGCCCCACAAAGAAATGTTCAATTAGACTTAGAAAACACAGATAAATAATAAACAAACCAAAGCCTACTTTTGTAGGCTTTATTTTTTTTAGGCTCTTTTCTGAAACTTTGTTGCTTTTGTAATTAATAAATAGGCATTTCAAATATATAGGGTGTTAAACTCATAATAAAAATTAAGAAAAGAGCTGCTCACTTATTAAGAGAGCCTGTAAAAATCCGGCTTTAGGGATTTTTACGAAAACCACAATCTATACGAAAACAGCTTTTTTTTAAACAAACTTCCAAAAATCTTTAATGAATTGCACCATTTTTGAATAAATATAATTGAATAGGTTTAAGTATTTTCGATTTGTTATTAAATATTTAGATATTTCTCGGGAAAGCGCAAAAAACAACATATTTCTTAATGTGTATGCAGGAATTGCAATTATTTTGTCATATACGATCGAAGGGAAAAGTTGAAGAAAATTAAAAAGAATGAAGGGGAAGGGTTAATTGTAAATAGGCTTTTGTCACAAACGTGCACATCAACGCGTATACTGTCTGGTGAATGAGAGGTGAAAGCTTTGGATCAACCGATGCGCATGAAAAATAACGGGCAAATTAGCATTGTTCTTAATTCTCAAAAGAGAAATTCTCTCGCAAAAGAAATAGTGGAAACCCCAGTTGCTCCAAAGGCCATTCCTCCTGAGCATGCTGCATTAAAAGAAATTGAAGATGAGCTCGGGCAATTAGTGGGAATGGAAGAAATGAAAAGAATGATAAAAGAAATATATGCCTGGCTATATGTAAATAAAAAACGTGATGAAATTGGTTTAAAAACCGGTAAACAAGCACTTCATATGATGTTTAAAGGAAATCCTGGGACAGGTAAAACAACCGTTGCAAGGCTTATAGGAAAATTATTTCTTAAAATGAATGTATTATCTAAGGGACATTTAATTGAAGCGGAAAGAGCAGATTTAGTAGGTGAATATATAGGACATACCGCACAAAAAACTCGTGATTTAATAAAAAAAGCAATGGGTGGGATTCTTTTTATCGATGAAGCTTATTCCTTAGGTCGAGGTGGGGAAAAAGATTTTGGAAAAGAAGCGATTGATACATTAGTCAAACATATGGAAGATAAACAGCATGATTTTATTCTTATCTTAGCTGGATACTCACGAGAAATGGAATACTTCTTAAGTTTGAATCCAGGATTGCATTCACGTTTCCCACTTGTGATCGACTTTCCAGATTATAGTATTGATCAATTAATGGAAATTGGTAACCGAATGTTGGTTGAAAGAGAATATAACTTAAGTCATGAGGCAGAGAAGAAACTCAGGGATCACCTATACTGGTTAAAATCCAGTTTAACCCCTAATAGCTTTTCGAATGGTAGATATATACGAAATGTCATTGAAAAATCGATTAGAACTCAAGCAATGAGGCTGTTAATGTTAAATAACTTTGATCGACATGATTTAGTAACAATTCGAAGTAATGATTTAGTATTTGAGGAGGATTAATTCTTTTTATTAATCTTTTAGCACAGCGCCCTTAATGGAGCGCTGTTTTCTTTTTGGAAGGATAAATAAACACCACTGTAGAATTTTATCAATAAATGTCAATAAGAAAGGAAAAGAAAACTATGAAGATATTACTAATACGGCACGGACAATCAGAAGCAGATTTATTGGATGTTCATGAAGGAAGAGCTAACTACTCTCTTACACCCCTAGGGACTATTCAAGCCAGTAAAATGTCCAAATGGGTTAAAAAAAGATATAAACCCGATTTGATTTGGACAAGTACTCTTAATAGAGCAAAAGAGACTGCTGAAATACTGAGTAAAGAAACAGGAGTACCTATAAAGGAAGAAGAGGGGCTTAAAGAATTTAATAATGGAGTATTAGCAGGAATGAAACGTTCGGAGGCTAAAATTCAATACCCTGAACCTATAGGTGGTCGTAAACCTCATGAGAGAATTAAAGATGGCGAATCTGAACTGGAGTTTAGATTACGTGCGGAAATAACACTTTCGAAGATTTTATCCGAATCAGAGGGGATGGAGTTTATTGTTATCGTGTCTCATGGGGGAATGATATCGAATTTATTAAAGTCATTTTTAGGATTGCCCATACATAATAGAAGTAGATTTTTAACAGGAGATACAGGGGTGCATTATGTTGTTAAAGATGGAAATTACCTAAGTATTGTATTTTTGAATAGTCAGGAACATTTGCAAGAAGAATAGAAAAAGGGAGGAAGTCCTCCCTTTTTATTTTTAAAATTATGAATGATGTTTTCGTATAAATTGTGGTTTTGGTAAAAATCCCAATAGTCGGATTTTTACATCTCTTCTTAAGAAGTGAGTAGCTCTTTTCATGATTTTTAAACGAGTATTATCATTCTTCACTGAGAAATCACTTTAAATAAATTAGAAAAGCAACAAAGTTTTAGAAAAGAGCCTTTATGAATGATGTTGAACGCTTTTTTTGGATAATCCACTTAGCTTTCCAACTATTACAACAAAAGCTGCTAATAGTAATGGAAGAATAATATGGAAGCTGCTATTGAGGTTTTCGAAGAAATGACCAACTGCTCGATCGCTTAGAATCATTTCGCCGGCTGTATATCCTAAAAGGGCAGCACCTAGAATGACAATAATCGGAAACTTTTCCATTATGACCATTAAAAGTTGGCTTCCCCAAATGATTAAAGGAATACTAATAGCTAAACCGATTAGAATTAACAACATATTTCCATTTGCTGCTCCTGCAACGGCTACAACATTATCTAAACTCATAACAAGGTCGGCGATGATAATGGTCTTTATAGCTCCAATTAGGTTAGAACTCCCCTCAACATCTTCTTCTTCTTCACCTTTTAATAGTTTAATGGCGATCCATAACAATAAAATTCCACCAATTAAATTTAAATATGGTATCTGTAATAGATAGACAGCCACAAAGGTTAATATGACTCTTAGTGCTATTGCTCCGAAACTTCCAAGAAATACTGCTTTCTTTTGGTATTTTTCATCCAAATTACGACATGCAAGAGCAATTACAACGGCATTATCACCACTCAAAACAATATTAATAAGGATAATTTCAAATAATCCAATTAGAAACTCACTACTCATGAAGATTCCCTCCTTTTTGTATTTTTATATATAGAAACCTATTTTCAAAGCACTATTCAAACGATTGAATAGGGGAAAAAGATTTGTACATTTTATATCTTACGGTTTTGATAAAAAGGGATAATCCCTTTATCAGATGATCCGGACCAAAAGAAAAAACCTTTATCTAATAGATAAAGGCCCATAAAAAGAGACCTTTACCTACTGAACGGTAAAGGTCTCGCAAACAACAATTTTGTTGCCAACAAAGCCGGGGAATTATATCCCGTAATGACGACTTTGCTGTGACAGCTACTCCCCTTTAAAAGGATGAAACGAATCATTTTCTTATAATATATTTTAATTAGAAATGGTAAGGAAGTCAAGATAATTACGTGCTTGTCAAGTGGAAATTACGAGAATATTAGTTCAATATACTATCAAACTGTTAATTTTATAATGGCTTCTAATTAATCAAGGTATGCATATAAATATAACATGTCCAAATGTAACTAGGGATGAGTGATCACATGACTTACAAACAAAAAGCCTTTGCGATTTTAATAGGAAGTTTATTTTTATCCATTGGAATCAATTTTTTTCTTGTCCCATTTGAATTATTAGATGGGGGGATCATTGGTATTGGATTAATTATTAATTATTTGATGGGGATAAAAGCAGGTTTAGCTATTATTTTCTTAAGTATACCTGTTTTTATATTAGCATGGTTATATAATCGGGCTTATTTTTTTAATAGCCTTCATGGGATGTTATTTTCTTCATTTGCAATAGATTTGTTATTTCCACTTCATGAGAAGTTTTCTTCTGTCTTTGAGTTACCCCCGATCGTTAGCTCCATTTTGGGTGGTATTTTTGTTGGAATTGGGATAGGTGTAATGCTGAGATTTGAAACGAGTACAGGTGGGACCGATTTATTAGCGCAATTTCTTTCAGATAATTTAAAAATTAACGTTGGTATCGTTATTTTTTTGATTGACGCCATTGTGATAGGAGCAGGTGGGTTATTACTATCAAGTGAAACGTTTTTGTTATCAGTATTAACGATTATCTTTGTCGGTGTAGCAACGAGTCTATGTACAATAAAAGTAAGACAAGTTTAATCAGAAATGATAAAATCCACCAACCATTGTCATCGCATAGGTTGGTGGATAACTCAGACAAAATGATTAAGCGGACTTAGCCATTTCATTTTCTTTCTTTTTCTTCTTTATTCTTCCTGATAAAATGACGCCAATGACAATTAAAGCAGATATCCCCCATTTTAGAATTGGATTATCATCAAAAAGCCCTTTTATAAATTTTTCTCCTGTGATCATTTTGGAGGCTGTAAATGCAAGAACACCAGCCCCTATAGTAATAATAATCGGATAGCGGTCAACCCACTTTAGTATTAATGTGCTTCCCCAAACAACAATAGGAACTGATACTAATAATCCAATTACAACAAGACTGAAGTCTCCATGTGCTGCTCCTGCTACTGCTAAAACATTATCAAGTCCCATCAATGCATCTGCGATTACAATCGTTTTAATGGCTGCCCAAAAGCTTTTTGAAGGTTTAACATCATGATTCTTATCTTCGACAAGAAGCTTAAACGCAATCCAAACAAGAAGAACTCCGCCAATTAATAAAAGACCAGGAATTTTTAAAAGCCAAACCACTACTAGTGTCGCTAATATTCGAATCAGAATAGCACCAAAAGCACCCCAAATGATTACCTTTTTTTGTTGGTTTTTTGGCAATGTTCTAGCAGCAAGACCAATAACTATGGCGTTGTCTCCTGCAAGTACTAAATCAATGATAATAATACTTAATAAAGCTGATAAATATCCCGATGAAAAGAATTCCATTCCATCATCCTCCTAAAATAATATTTAATAGGTTACTTTTACTTTTCAAGCAATCCGTGTTTTTCTTTTAGTGAATAAGGAGCTATTTTAATAATTTGCTGTAATATAAATAAGAAAAAACTTACATCATCAATAATCCCGAAAAATGCTATAAAATCTGGGATTAGATCAAGCGGTAAATAAAAATAAACAATAATTAAGAAAAGAGAAATAGCTTTTTTCTTTAGTGAAATATCTTTGGAACGGAAGAAATCAAATAAAAATGGTATGAACTTTTTTACGTTGAAAATGAATCGTATGCGCTGAAAGAATTTTTTCAATTTACATTACCTCCTATTACTCATGATTTTTGTAATTGCCATAAAAAAATGACCTTTACACAAGTGTAAAGGTCATTGAAGAAAACAAAAAAGACCCTTACCCAATCGGTAAAGGTCTTGCTAACAACGGTAATGTTGCCAACAAAGCCGAGGATGTACATCCCGAAATGACGACTTTGCTGTAAAAGCTACTCCCCTTCATAGAAGAAGTATTTAATTTTAAGAATAGTTTACTTGATTGCTAGTAAACAAGTCAAGCATTTATTTTATTATACTAAACCTAATTAATAAGTGTTCGTTGTTGTAGAAGTGCGAATACTTTTAATTGGTAACTTCCATTGAAAAGTGTAAGATAATACTCTTAATACAGTAATAATTAAAAATAATGAGTAAAGCTCAATAGGGGTTTTAGTAATTTTAAACCCTATTGCGAAACCACAAAGGATGGCCCAAACAGCATAAATTTCTGCTTTTAAAACAACGGGTTTTCTGCCAGCTAATAAATCACGGATGATTCCACCGCCACTCCCTGTTAAAACAGCTGCCACAATGATAGCACTCATTGGATGATTCATATTGGAGGCGTAAAGAGCACCTTGAATAGCGAACGCAGCTAATCCAATTGCATCAAAAAAGTTACCGAATCGTTGCCAATGTTTTAATAAATTATTAGGAAAAATATAGACCGCTGTAATGGCTAATAGCGCGGTTTGAAAAAAGATCCCTTGGTCCCAAATTGCAGAAACCGGAACTCCAATTAACAGATTACGAATTGCTCCTCCACCAAAAGCGGTTACAATTCCTAAAATATAAACTCCTAATATATCATATTCCTCTTCCATTGCCACAAATGCCCCACTCATTGCAAAAGCAATTGTCCCTATCAAACTTAAAACTTCCCAAGTCATCTTCCTAACCCCTCGTGATGAAATCTCTAATAAGCAAACATATTGATTTTATCACTTCTACCAAAAAATTCAATCACTATTTTCACTTTCATACTTTAAAGCATTGGGGGTCAGACCCCCAATGCTTTAAAGTATGAAAGGTATTTTTATTTAGGTTTGCTTTTTGGTATTATGTAAGGATAGAAAATGATGGAAAGAAGGCTGATTATTTGGAACAACGTACAGAATATGAAAAAGTCATATTAGTTGGTTGTCAGACAACAGAAGATGACACCAAATTTCAATATTCCTTAGATGAATTAGCAGCGTTGGTGGAAACAGCAAAAGGTAAAGTCCTAGGATCGATTAGTCAAAAAAGGGAAAGAATTCATCCTGCAACCTATATAGGTAAGGGGAAAGTAGAGGAATTAAAAGCCTTAGCTGATGAAATGGAAGCAGATTTGATTATATTTAATGACGAGCTTTCTCCAAGTCAAAATCGAAATCTCGCTGAGCATTTAAATGCTCGAATCATTGACCGAACGCAGCTCATACTGGATATTTTTGCACAAAGAGCCCGTTCAAAGGAAGGAAAACTTCAAGTCGAACTCGCACAATTACAATATTTAATGCCAAGATTGATGGGGCAAGGAACCGCTTTGTCAAGACTTGGTGGTGGTATTGGTACTCGTGGTCCTGGGGAAACCAAGCTCGAATCAGATCGTCGCCATATCCGTCGACGAGTTGATGATATTAAAGAACAATTGCGTGTTATTGTTCAGCATCGTGACAGGTACCGGGAAAGAAGGAAAAAGAATAAAGCCTTCCAATTAGCTTTAGTGGGTTATACCAATGCTGGAAAATCAACTTTATTCAATCGGTTATCGGAAGCCGAGTCTTATGAAGAAAATCAGCTTTTCGCCACATTGGATCCGATGACAAGAAAAATGGTTTTACCAAGCGGGTATATTACATTAATAACGGATACTGTAGGATTTATCCAAGACCTTCCAACGACACTGGTTGCAGCCTTTCGCTCAACATTAGAGGAGGCGAAAGAAGCGGATCTGTTACTTCATGTGGTGGATATGTCAAATCAAGATTATTTTCAACAAGAACAGACTGTGAATAAAATTTTGAAAGAGCTTGATATTGAACAAATTCCCCAACTAACCGTCTATAATAAGCGTGACTTAAAGCATCCAGATTTTGTACCAAGTGCGAACACAAATGCTATAATTATTAGTGCCTTTAATGAGGATGATCGTTCCAACCTTAAACGGAAAATAGAAGAAGTTATTATTGGGATGATGGAACCATATCATGTCAATGTCCCTTCCTCAGAAGGAAAATTGTTGGCATTATTGAAAAATGAAACCATCTTAAGGGAACTAGCCTATAATGAAGAACAGGATTTCTATAAATGTAAGGGTTATGCCTTAAAAGATCATCAAATTAGTGGTCAATTACTAAAATATAAAGTTTAGAATGGAGTAACAAAATGTTTCAACATTTAAAAAATGGGGATATACTTCAGCCTTTAGTTCAAGAAGTGGAAAAACAAATTCGTTCCATACATCAAGAAATAGAAGAGCGGATCGATTCTAACCAGTTCAGAGTATTACATAGTTTTCAAAACCATAAGGTGAGTGACTCACATTTTATTCCTTCTACCGGATATGGTTATGATGACACAGGTCGCGATACATTAGAAAAAATCTACGCTGAAGTATTTGGTGCGGAAGCGGGACTAGTTAGACCGCAAATTATTTCAGGTACACATGCGATTAGCATTGCATTATTTGGAGTACTTCGGCCAGGTGATGAACTACTCTATATAACAGGGAAACCGTATGATACATTAGAAGAAATTGTTGGACTTCGAGGAAGTGGCATCGGTTCTTTAAAGGAGTTTGGAATTTCATATCAAAGTGTTGATCTTACAAATGAAGGTAAAATTGACTATGATGAAGTTGCAAAACAAATTAACTCAAATACCAAAATGATCGGTATTCAACGCTCCAAAGGTTATGCAACAAGACCTTCATTTATGATAGACGAAATAAAAGAGATGATTCAATTTGTTAAAGAAATAAAATCAGATGTTGTCGTTTTTGTTGATAATTGCTACGGGGAGTTCGTAGAGGATTTAGAACCTTGTCATGTTGGAGCCGATTTAATGGCAGGTTCTTTGATAAAAAATCCTGGTGGTGGCATTGCTAAAACTGGTGGCTATATTGTAGGTAAAACAAAGTGGGTAGAGGCTTGTTCGTATCGAATGACTTCACCAGGAATAGGGGCAGAAGCCGGGGCGTCTTTATACAGTTTGCAAGAAATGTATCAAGGGTTTTTTTTAGCACCACATGTGGTGGGTCAAGCATTGAAAGGAGCGGTCTTTACTGCTGCAATGCTTGAAAGATTAGGAATGAATTCCGAACCGAAATGGAATAAAAAACGAACAGATTTAATCCAATCGGTACAATTTGATAATCGTGATAAAATGGTGGCTTTTTGTCAGGCGATTCAATTTTCTTCTCCGATTAATTCACATGTTACACCATACCCAAGTTATATGCCTGGATATGAGGATGATGTAATAATGGCGGCAGGTACCTTCATTCAAGGGGCGAGCATTGAATTAACAGCAGATGGTCCAACAAGACCTCCTTATGTAGCATATGTACAAGGTGGATTAACGTATTCTCATGTTAAAATAGCTATTTGTAGCGCTCTAGACCGTTTAATGGAAAAGGGTCTAATTAATTTATAATGATAACCCCCAATGGACAGGATAAAATGTTCTTTGGGGGTTTTTTATATAATGTTAGGGTATAATAAAGACATGTAAATTCCATGTAAGAAAACCTCACATAAGATTGACACTTAACTCTACATAGAATATACTAATTTCATAAATCACTTAATTAGGAGGAAGACATCATGAGCGGAAAGGAAATACGCCGTTCGATGCCATTGTTCCCTATCGGAACTGTCATGCAGCTTACGGAATTAACTGCTAGACAAATTCGATACTACGAAGAACATAATTTAATTTCTCCAGCTAGAACAGATGGGAATAGGAGGCTTTTTTCTTTAATTGACATTGATAAGCTTCTTGAAATTAAAGATTTAATTGATCAAGGAGTAAACATGGCGGGAATAAAGAAACTATTTGCTGTTCATGAACAACATGAATTAACTCAAGAAATGAAACAGGAAGCTGAAAAAGTAAGAAAAGATTTGTCAAATGAGGAATTACGAAAATTACTGCGTAATGAGATATTGCAAGCAGGACGCTTTAATAGGGCATCACTAAGACAAGGTGATATGTCTCGATTCTTCCATTAGACAAATTTGAATTTCTCACAACGTTTCTTGCAATGCTAAAAAAAGCAATCATTTACACATACAGGAGGACAATAAATATGGCTAAGTTTACTAGAGAAGATATTAAGCGTTTAGCAGGAGAAAACAACGTTAAATTTATTCGTTTACAATTTACGGATATTTTAGGAACAATTAAAAATGTTGAAATCCCGGTAAGCCAACTAGACAAAGCTTTAGACAACAAGATGATGTTTGATGGATCTTCTATTGAAGGATTTGTTCGCATCGAAGAATCAGATATGTTATTGTATCCAGATATTGATACATGGGTTGTGTTCCCTTGGACAGCTGAAAAAGGTAAAGTGGCACGCCTTATCTGTGATATTTATAATCCAGATGGCACACCATTCGCTGGTGATCCACGAAATAATTTAAAACGTGTATTAAAGGAAATGGAAGAATTAGGATTTACTAATTTTAACTTAGGTCCTGAACCTGAATTTTTCTTGTTTAAGTTAAATGATAAAGGTGAACCGACTCTAGAACTTAATGATAATGCAGGTTATTTTGATTTAGCACCTGTAGATTTAGGGGAGAATTGCCGACGTGATATCGTATTAGAATTAGAAGAAATGGGATTTGAAATAGAAGCTTCTCATCATGAAGTTGCACCTGGACAACATGAGATTGACTTCAAATATGCACATGCTTTAAAAGCGTGCGATGATATCCAAACCTTTAAGTTAGTGGTAAAAACGATAGCACGTAAGCATGGCTTACACGCGACATTTATGCCTAAGCCGTTATTTGGGGTAAATGGTTCAGGGATGCACTGTAACCTTTCTCTTTTCAAAAATGGTGAAAATGCATTCTACGATCCAAGTGCAGACTTACAATTAAGTGACACGGCAAAACAATTCATTGCTGGAGTTCTAAAGCATGCTCCACACTTTACAGCTGTGACAAATCCATTAGTAAACTCTTATAAGCGTTTAGTTCCTGGATATGAGGCACCATGTTATGTTGCATGGTCAGCTCAGAACCGTTCACCGTTAATTCGTATTCCTGCCTCACGTGGTTTGAGTACTCGTGTTGAAGTTCGTAGTGTAGATCCAGCGGCAAATCCTTACCTTGCAATGGCTGTACTTTTAAAAGCTGGATTAGATGGAATTAAGAATAACATTACTCCACCAGCTCCGGTAGACCGTAATATTTATGTAATGACAAAAGAAGAACGTATCGCAGAAGGTGTTTACGACCTTCCAGCAACTTTAGCACAGGCCCTAGATTATTTAAAAGCTGATGAAGTTATTACTTCAGCTCTGGGTGAACATATTTTAGAACACTTCGTCGAAGCGAAAGAAATTGAGTGGGATATGTTCCGCACATCAGTACATCAATGGGAACGCGATCAATATATGAGCTTGTATTAATAGTAAAACCCTTGACTCTAGTATGAGTTAAGGGTTTTTTACTGGGTTTTGGAATGTCTTTTTAAAAATAAAAGCATCGGAATATTCCGATGCTAGCATAAGGTACTCTACTATCCTAGTATAAAATCATAAAATTAGTGGATGTGACGGAACACACCTACAACCTTACCTAATATCGTTACATTCTGTAAAATGATAGGTTCGAGTGAAGAGTTTTCCGGTTGAAGGCGGAAATAATCTTTTTCTTTAAAAAATCTTTTTACTGTTGCTTCGTCCTCTTCTGTCATGGCGACTACAATGTCCCCGTTATTAGCTGTCCTTTGTTGTTTTACTACTACATAATCACCATCTAAAATTCCAGCCTCAATCATGCTGTCACCCATTATCTCAAGCATAAATACATTTTCATCTGCAGGAGCAAAACTTGCTGGTAGAGGGAAATACTCTTCTACATTTTCGATAGCGGTGATTGGTAAACCAGCTGTTACCTTTCCGATTACAGGGACGTTAATTATATTTTGAGTGGGGATATTAGATTCTTCTAAATCTAATATTTCGATGGCTCTTGGTTTAGTAGGGTCACGTCTAATTAAACCTTTTGTTTCCAATCGAGCCAAATGACCGTGTACAGTAGAACTTGAAGCAAGACCAACGGCTTCACCAATTTCGCGAACAGAAGGTGGATAGCCTTTTGATCGCACCTCATCTTTTATAAAGGCCAGAATATCTTGCTGGCGTTTTGATAACTTTGTCATATTAGCGCACCTCGTGTCCATTTGTTGTCTTAATTATAGCATGTATTTCCAATACATACAAACATAAGTTCGTGAAAGTATTGACAACAAACAAACGTTCGTATTATAATCATTTCATATAAAGCGAACATACATTCTATAAGAGGTGTTAATAATGAAAAAACTTTGGTCTACATACTCATATACTATTTTACTTTTAGTAGTTAGTTGCATATCGGCATTATTTTTAAGGTTGGCTACGGATATAAATGAAGAGGATTACATAAAAATTAAAGTAAACTCAGGAGATACTCTTTGGGAAATGGCGGATCAATACACAATGGATAGCAAATTGTCAAAGGAGCAGTTTATTAATTGGGTTGTTTCTCATAATAAACTAGTTGATAAGCAACTATATCCAGGTGCGGAAATTATACTTCCTGTGAAAAACAATTCCTTAGGAGAAGGTACTGAATTAGCGAGTGCTGTTGGAGAATAATAATGAAAGCTATTATTTATTGCAGGGTTAGTACAAATAAAGAAAGTCAAGAATCCTCCCTTAAAAGACAAGAAGAGGAATTACTTTTCCTTTCCCATAAACTCGGGTTTGAAATAGTTAAAATTTTTAGGGAACAGGCAAGTGGATACGAATTTGAGAGAGAAGGAATATTAGAATTACTACATTTAATCAAAGTTGAGTCAGTTCATGCTATTCTAATTCAGGATGAAACAAGATTAGGCCGTGGAAACACGAAAATTGCGCTCTTACATTGTATTAGAAAAGAAGGTGTCAAGATATTCTCCATTTCCCACCAAGGGGAATTGCAACTTTCTGAAGCAGATTCAATGGTTTTACAAATTGTTGGGATTGTGGAGGAGTACCAACGGAAAATACATAATTTGAAAATTAAAAGGGGAATGAAACGAGCAGTTAAAAATGGTTATGAACCTCAAAAAAATTTAAAAAATCTTGGAGTTACATCTGGTAGAGAAAAAATAGAGGTGCCAATTGAAGAAATTGTTCGTCTTAGAAAAAATAAGTTAACATTTGCGGAAATCTCAGCCACATTAAGGGGATTCGGCTACACGGTTTCAAAAGCAACGGTTCATAGGAGATATTTAGAATATATTGATTCATTAGAGGAATAGACCATTTGCCTTGTCAAATGGTCTTTTTTTTAGTACTATCATGTAGTATTTTAAAGGGGACGCCTTTTAAATAGAAAATTGAAAGCAGAAAGTAGGGTTGAGTATGCTGCCAAATGAAAGAATTGCTAGAATTAATGAGTTGGCAAGAAAAGCAAAAACAACCGGATTAACGGAAGTAGAAGCGAAAGAACAATCTAGACTTCGTCGTGAATATCTTGAGGAATTTCGTTCTTCCATGTTAAACACGTTAACAAATACAAAAATTATTGATCCGCTTGGAAATGATGTAACACCGGAAAAAATTAAACAGTTAAAATCAAAAAATAAGTTACACTAATTTATTAATAGGGAGGGTTTAAAATTCCTCCTTTTACATAATTAAGCTTACTTTGTGACAAATTATTTAACAAAGTGGCTATTTTACCTTATTAGAATAGATATTGTTTGTATTAATAAAGTAGAGACATTAATATTAAAGTTGTGTAACAAAGGTTTTGGCATTTATTACTAAGACTTTTAATTGAAGGGAATGTATTTCATGTTAGAAAATATCGATAATCTATCTGTTGCATCAATAAGAACATTGTCCATGGATGCAATTGAAAAAGCTAATTCAGGACATCCAGGTATGCCAATGGGAGCGGCTCCCATGGCTTATACATTATGGACTCGCTATATGAATCATAATCCTAAAAATCCACATTGGTTTAATCGTGACCGTTTCGTTTTATCAGCAGGTCATGGTTCGATGTTGCTGTATAGTTTATTACATCTTTCAGGATATGAGTTATCGATGGATGATATCAAAGCTTTCCGTCAATGGGGAAGCAAAACACCTGGGCATCCAGAATATGGTCATACTCCTGGTGTAGAAGCTACTACTGGTCCACTTGGTCAAGGTGTTGCAATGGCGGTAGGAATGGCAATGGCGGAGCGACATGTTGCTGCGGTTTATAATAAAGATAAATATGAACTTGTGAACCATTTTACATATAGTGTTTGTGGAGATGGCGATTTAATGGAGGGAGTTTCTGCTGAAGCTGCTTCCCTTGCAGGGCATCTTCGCTTAGGGCGTTTAGTTGTTTTATATGATTCAAATGATATTTCATTAGATGGTGAGTTATCTCAATCTTTCTCTGAAAGTGTTGCGGATCGATTTAAAGCATATGGTTGGCAATACCTTAGAGTAGAAGATGGTAATGATTTGGCTGCCATAGCCAAAGCTTTAGAAGAAGCAAAACAAGATTTAGATCGCCCAACTCTTATTGAAGTAAAGACTATTATTGGGTATGGTTCTCCGAATAGAGCTGGTACATCAGATGTTCATGGTTCTCCCCTTGGAGCAGATGAATTAAAACTAACAAAAGAAGCCTATAAATGGACTTTTGAAGAAGATTTCCATGTTTCGCAGGATGTGTATAATAACTTCAAAAAATTAGTGGCTGAAAAAGGTCAACAAAAAGAAAATGAATGGAATGAGTTGTTTAATCAATATAAACAGGAATATCCTGAACTTGGAGCCCAACTTGAGGCTGCTATAAAAAATGAATTACCTGCAGGATGGGATAAAGATATTCCGGTATATAATGAAGGGAAAAGCTTAGCTAGCCGTGCTTCCTCAGCAGAAGTAATTAACGGGATTGCTAAAAATCTGCCGACTTTCTTCGGTGGGTCAGCTGACTTAGCAGGTTCAAATAAAACGAGCATTAAAGGATCTCCAGATTTCTTACCTGGATCATTTGAAGGACGAAATATCTGGTTTGGAGTTCGTGAATTCGCGATGGGTGCTGCTTTAAACGGAATGGCTTTACACGGTGGAGTAAAAGTATTCGGTGGAACATTCTTCGTGTTCTCAGATTATTTACGCCCAGCAATCCGTTTAGCTGCATTAATGGGATTGCCAGTAACGTATGTATTTACACATGACAGTATTGCTGTAGGGGAAGATGGTCCTACCCATGAGCCAATTGAGCAATTACCTGCATTGAGAGCAATGCCAAATTTATCTGTGATCCGTCCTGCTGACGGAAATGAAACAGCTGCTGCTTGGAAATTGTCAATTGAATCTACAAACAAGCCAACCGCATTAGTGTTGACAAGACAAAATTTACCAACTTTAACTGGGACAGATAAAAACGCATATGAAGGAGTTTCAAAAGGTGCTTATATACTTTCTCCTTCGGATAAAGAAACACCAGATGCGTTATTGCTTGCTTCGGGTTCAGAAGTAAATTTAGCTGTTGAAGCGCAAAAAGTATTAAAAACGGAAGGTATAGAGGTTTCTGTAGTAAGTATGCCTTCATGGGACCGATTCGATGCTCAATCTAAAGAGTATAAGGAAAGTGTTTTACCTAAATCAGTTAAAAAACGTTTAGGCATTGAAATGGCAGCTTCTTTAGGATGGCATAAATATACAGGTGATGAAGGCGATGTCCTTGCTATTGATCAATTTGGAGCATCGGCACCTGAAAAAGTAGTATTAAATGAATATGGTTTTTCTGTCGAAAATGTTGTATCAAGAGTTAAAACATTATTAGGAAAATAAGAAAGAGTTGGCAATACGGGGGAATGTAAAAAATTCCTTTGTATTGCCTTTTTTTACTAAAAAAAGCGAACTAGAAAAATTTCTAGTTCGCTTTATCCTGATTTGAATACTAATTAATGAGTACTCTATTAAGTAACTTGCTACATCACAAGTAATAATAATTTATTTGTTTTTAATTTAAAATAAATTTGCCGCGGTCTTTCCCACCTGAATGTTTTAACCTAAACGATGTCAGCCCTACCTCTCTAACATCCTTACGGCTCCGAAGCCGATCCAGTGTGAATAAGTCCTAATAAAAACAATAGTAGAATGCCAATTTACTTACCTTTTATATGGACAAGTTACTTATATTTGTAAGGAAATTTAATTATATCAACTTTATGTAAATATGTCAATAATAAATAGAGAAATTATATTTAATAGCAACGGAATCATTTATTTGATATAATAATTATGGGAAAATTGTGAATTCGACAAAAAAAGTCATTTTATTTAACATCTTCAGACAAACGTTTCTTTTTCCATTTTCTATAATAGTTAATAGGAGTTTGTCCACGAGGAGTGATCAGGATGCGAGTATACCAGCTTTACTTGATTGAAGATGAATTTGCAAATCATTATTTTGGTAGAGAGCGTATGTTCTTTGAACTATTTCTTGAAAGTAAGAGTTCCTTCGGAGAATTAAAAACCATAGTAGACAAACAAATTCAGTATATATCAAAATCAATTCCTTCATTAAGAATCCATCAAATGATTCATCAGCAGCTTTCAAAAATGAAAGGGTTTACGATGGAAAATGGATTATATAAAGTGGAGGTACAAGGGAAAAATAGTAAAGCGATATTAATGATTAAAGATGGGTATGTGTTAGTCCAAGCAGAAGGAAGTTATGAAGCCGAAGCGATATTTTTTGAAGTATTAAGAAAATGTGAACAATCGTTCTTAGCAATAGATATTGAACACCAGCGATATGGCTGGTTGAAGCCTATTAAGGAAAGAAAATTTGTATAATTGAAACGAAATATTGTATAATAACGATTGTTTTGCTAGACTGTATTTGGTAGACAACATGAAGGAGGAAGTTTAATGATGTATTTTTTAGTTGGTATACTAGCATTAGTAGCTGGTGTAGCACTAGGATTTTTCATTGCTCGTAGATACATGATGAGCTATTTAAAGAAAAACCCACCTATTAATGAACAAATGTTAAAAGTAATGATGATGCAAATGGGACAAAAGCCATCCCAAAAGAAAATTAATCAAATGATGCAAGCAATGAATAAACAATCTAAATAATGACATGAACAAAAGCACTCATTTATTGAGTGCTTTTTTATATGGGGAATACTATAAATCTTCCTTATTTTGTGAATATTTGTTAAACTATTCTAGTCTAACATAGCGTAAATACATTTGGAGGATTTAGTTTATGAAAGTGTTTTTAGATTTGATGTGGTTTTTCAAACAAGAGAAAAGAGCTTATTTAGTAGGAATTGGAGTGCTGTTGTTAGTGGCTTTCCTTCAGACGATCCCTCCTAAGATTATAGGATTGGTTGTCGATTTAATAAAAAATAACTCTATTACAAGTACATCCCTTTTAAAATATATTGGAATTCTCCTTTTAGTCGGATTTTCAATGTATATTCTTCGATATTACTGGAGAATTATGATTTTTGGTTCAGCCGTAAAATTATCACGATTATTAAGAGATATGTTGTATGAACATTTTACAAAGATGTCCCAAGCTTTCTATCAAAAGAAACGAATTGGTGACTTAATGGCTCATGCTACAAATGATATTTCCGCTGTTCAACAAACTGCTGGGTCAGGGATTTTAACGTTAGTGGATTCTTTGGCTACCGGTGGTTTTGTTATTATAGCAATGGCCTTTACAATTAGTTGGAAGCTAACACTGATTGCTCTTATTCCAATGCCCTTTATGGCGATTTTAACGAGTTGGTATGGGACGTTGCTTCATAAGAGATTTCATCATGCACAAGAAGCATTTTCGTCACTAAATGACAAAACACAGGAAAGTATTACAGGAATAAAAGTGATAAAAACATTTGGTCAAGAAAAGGAAGATATTGAAGATTTCCAACAGTTGTCAAAGGATGTTGTAGAGAAAAATATCAGTGTCGCCAAAATAGATTCACTGTTCGATCCAACCATTTCGATTATTGTTGGTATTTCATTCTTTCTTTCAGTTACCTTTGGAGCAAAGGAAGTTATTGAAGGAGACCTTACCTTAGGTCAGTTGGTTTCGTTTACAAGTTACTTAGGATTATTAATTTGGCCCATGTTAGCATTTGGATGGCTATTTAATATTGTTGAAAGAGGACGTGCTTCCTATGACAGAATTACCAACCTTTTATCAGAAAAAATAGACATTTCTGAAGCAAAAGATGCATTGGATAAAGTTCCAAGTGGTGATATTGAATATGCCTTACAATCTTTCCGGTATCCGAATGAAGTTGAACCTGTACTGAAAGACATTTACTTTTCTCTGAAACGGGGAGAAACACTAGGAATTGTAGGAAAGACTGGTTCAGGAAAAACAACATTATTGAAGTTATTAATTCGGGAATTTGAAGGTTATAACGGAAACATCTGTTTTGGCGGGGAACCTTTACAACATTATAAAATGGATTCTTTAAGAAAAGTGATTGGATATGTTCCTCAGGATCATTTTCTATTTTCTTCTTCCATAAAAGAAAATATTTCTTTTGCCAATCCGAATGCTTCTAAGGAAGAAATAGAGGAAGCGGCAAAAACAGCACATATACACAAAGATATTCTTCAATTTACAGAGGGGTATGACACGGTTGTTGGAGAAAGAGGGGTTTCGTTGTCAGGGGGGCAAAAGCAAAGAATTTCAATCGCTAGGGCCATCCTAATGGATGCAGAAGTATTAATATTAGATGATTCTCTTTCAGCAGTAGATGCACAAACAGAGGAAAAAATCTTAAAAGCATTAAAAGAAAACCGAGAAGAGAAGACCACTCTAATTACAGCCCACCGGTTAAGTGCTATTCAGCATGCAAATCTTATTCTAGTTTTAGAGGAAGGTCGTATTATACAGCGGGGAACGCATACTGAATTAATGGATCACGATGGCTGGTATAAAGATATGTATTTACGCCAACAACTAGAAGAACTTGTGGAGCATGGAGGATAAAACCAATGGAAAAGAATCAAATACTAGAAGGAAAGGAACAGAAAAAAGTTCTTTTTCGTCTACTTTCCTACACAAAGCCGCACCTAAAAACGATTATTTTAGCGTTTTCTTTATTACTTGTTACAACAGTAGTAGATATTTTAGGACCTATTCTTGTTAAAGTATTTATTGATGATTATTTAACTCCAAGAAATATAATATTTAAGCCACTTTTCCTTTTGGCGGCTGCCTATATTGGCCTACAAATAACAAATGTTATTGTGTCTTATCTACAACTCATTAAATTTCAGGAGATTGCTTTAAAAATTATTCAGCAGCTTCGGATAGATGTTTTTTCAAAAGTCCATTCTCTAGGCTTGAAGTATTTTGATAAAACACCGGCTGGAAGTATTGTTTCAAGGGTAACAAATGATACAGAAGCCATAAAGGATATGTTTGTCACCGTAATTGCTACCTTTTTTCAAAGTACATTTTTATTAACAGGAATTATTGTTGCCATGTTTATTTTAAATGTAAAACTGGCTATATTTTGTATTTTTATCTTACCAATCATATTTATGATCATGACAGCATACCGAAAATATAGCTCCCGTTTTTATCAAGACATGCGTGAACGCCTTAGTCAGTTAAATGCAAAATTAAGCGAATCCTTGCAAGGAATGGCGATCATTCAAGTGTTTCGCCAAGAACGAAGACTTCGTATGGAATTCGATGAAATTAATGATAAGCATTATAAAGCTGGCATGAAAAATATTAAAGTAGATGCCCTATTACTTCGGCCAGCGGTAGATCTTGTCTATATATTTGCATTAATAACTGTTTTAAGTTTCTTTGGAATTAGCTCCAATCAAGCCCCGATTGAAATAGGTGTTTTATATGCCTTTATTAATTATTTGGACCGTTTCTTTGAACCTGTCAATAATATGATGATGCGATTGTCTTTATATCAACAAGCGATCGTAGCGGGTGCTCGAGTATTTAAACTGTTAGATGAGCAAGAAATAGCACCGGAACAAAAAGAAGATGTATCCATCCGAATTCAGTCTGGAAAAATTGAATTGAAAAATGTAACGTTTTCGTATGATGGGAAAAGGGATATTTTAAAAAATATTTCATTTACGGCAGAGCCAGGTCAAACGGTCGCATTAGTTGGTCATACCGGTAGTGGAAAGAGTTCTATTATAAACCTATTAATGAGATTTTATGAATTTAATAGAGGGGACATTCTTATCGATGGACATTCTCTAAAAAGCTATAAGAAGGATGAAATTAGGGAAAAAATGGGACTTGTCCTTCAGGATCCGTTTCTATTTTATGGAACCATTACAGATAATATTCGACTCTATAATCAAAACATTACTCAGAAACAAGTGGAGGAAGCAGCACAATTTGTTCAAGCCCATACGTTTATAGAAAAACTAGATGATAGATATGATCAAAAAGTAGTAGAACGGGGCTCAACATTTTCAAGTGGCCAAAGACAGCTTATTGCCTTTGCAAGAACAATAGCTGCAGACCCCAAAATTCTTGTTTTAGATGAAGCTACTGCAAATATTGATACCGAAACGGAAGAAGCTATACAGACTGCTTTACAGCGAATGCGTAAAGGGCGAACGACTATTGCGATTGCTCACCGTCTATCAACCATTCAAGATGCTGACTTAATTCTTGTCATGCATCAGGGAGAAATTGTGGAAAGAGGAACACATCAAGAATTATTATCCCAAAAAGGTCTTTATCACAAGATGTTTTTATTACAAAACGGTAGTCTTGAAAAGGATAGAAATGCGGTTTCTTAAGAAAGATAAAAAAATCAGCTCAGACCAAATATGGCGAGCTGATTTTTTTAATAGGTATATGCCTTTTTTATATAAATACGGTTATATTCATTAAGTAATTGATCTAATTCTTGGCTATAGCGTATAGCAATAGCAGAAGTAAACCCATTTTGATTCACCACTTCGATAAGTTCGGCTCTCTTTTTTTCGATGAGATGAAGCAGGTCGTTTTTTAGCACAATAGATGTTCCTTTCTAAGCAAGTAAATATATGTAAACTCTATTTATATTTCGTAATACTAGTAATTATAACGGATAATGGTAATAACTTCAAAACAAATTTGTAAAAAAATATCCATTCTATTTTTCCCTTTTAAGAGATAATTTAGTATAAACATAGGTAAATAAGTAATTGATTTAAGCCGGATGCCCTGTTATTAGAGTCACAAAATGTTCACAACTACATTAATATCAAATTAACTAAACATTTGTTAGAATGGAATATGTAGCTTGCTAATTCATGATGATTATCATACCCTACAATAAAGAAAATGGCAAAAGTCATTTATATTAGTTATATTTCGAAATGGTGAAAAATGTTTTTAGGAGATGTTTATTATGACAGATGTGAATTTTTTTCTTGCATTAGGTGCAGGATTTTTAAGTTTTATCTCTCCATGTTGTTTACCTTTATATCCTGCATTTTTATCTTATATCACAGGTATGTCAGTAGGGGAGCTAAAGAGTGAAAATGCGATGTTGCAAAAAAGAAGTCTTTTACATACGCTATTTTTCTTAATCGGATTTTCTATTATTTTTATTGCGATTGGATTTGGAACTTCTTTTATTGGACAATTCTTTTTACAATATCAAGACCTTATTCGACAGTTAGGTGCAATCTTCATTATCCTTTTCGGTTTAGTAGTAGTTGGCGTTTTTAAACCGGAATTTATAATGAAGGAGAGACGATTCGAGTTTAAAAATAGACCAACTGGTTTTATTGGATCTATTTTTATAGGTATGGCCTTTGCGGCAGGGTGGACTCCATGTACTGGCCCCATTTTAATGTCGGTTATTGCTCTAGCTGCATCTAATCCGGGTTCAGGGGTTCTCTACATGCTAGCTTATTCTTTAGGCTTTGCTATACCATTCTTTATCCTTTCATTTTTCATTGGCCGTATGCAGTGGATTCGTAAGCATAATGTGAAAATCGTAAAAATTGGTGGATATATTATGATTGTCATGGGGATCATATTATTCTTTGACTGGATGACGAGATTCATTTCTATTTTTTCAACCATTTTTGGTGATTTTACAGGGTTCTAAATTCAATTTATTGATAAAATTTTATTTTTCAGCTATATTTTAATTTAGTATTATTTTTTATATTTACTTCACTAGTTTCATAGGTGAGAATAGATATACTTACAGGTAAGGGGGAAGCAGCCATGGCAAAAATTCTAGTCGTTGATGATGCGAAATTTATGAGAATGACTCTTTCAAACATATTAGTAAAGGCAAATCATGAAGTCATTGGTGAAGCAGACAATGGAATAAAGGCTGTAGAACTTTATCAAGAATTAAAGCCTGATTTAGTTACAATGGATATAACAATGCCAGAAAAAAGCGGGATAGAAGCTGTAAAAGAAATAAAGGAGCAATTTCCAAACGCAAAAATTATTATGTGTTCAGCGATGGGCCAACAAAAAATGGTTGTAGAAGCGATTGAAGCAGGAGCGAAAGACTTTATAGTTAAACCATTTGATGAAGGACGAGTTTTGGATGCTATCAAACGTGTATTAAGTTAGTACCAAAAACCATTTAAGTAGTAAAATACTTAAATGGTTTTTTAATGGGAAGCTCTTCTACTATATAGGATATTAGATCTTTTTACTCATCTTGTTAGGAGTGTTCTAAAAGTTATATGAAAGAATAGGAAAATTTCTATTTACTCTTTAAGTTTTCGGCTATAATGAATATATATTAAAGTAAAAAGGATGAATGAAATGAACTTAGTGATTGCATCTTCGATCGGAGCCATTGGCATGGCTATTCTTGTCATGTTCATCCGAGTAAAAGCAGCTAAAAAACCTGCATCTGCAAAAAAGATTATACTTCCACCAATATTTATGAGTACAGGGGCTTTGATGTTCTTACACCCATACTTTCGTGTAACTCCGTTAGAAATTTTAGAAGCTTTAACGGTTGGAATGTTATTTTCGATACTATTAGTAAAAACATCTAAATTTGAAATTAGAGACAATGATATTTACTTAAAAAGATCTAAAGCATTTGTGTTTATCCTAATAGGTCTCCTAGTAATTAGAGTGATTATGAAGTCAATATTGAGTTCTTCCATTGACTATGGACAGCTAAGTGGAATGTTCTGGATTTTGGCTTTTGGAATGATCGTTCCTTGGAGAATAGCAATGTATGTTAATTACCGAAAACTTCAATTGGAGCTCCGCAATATAAATTAATTAAGAAAACGCACCTATTTTTAGGTGCGTTTTTTTAAAAAATTAAAAAAGTTCTTTATAAGGTCGTACATCAATTTCCTTTTCACGAAGCTTTTTTATTAAGAATTTATGATCTCTCTTTGGAGTGGCAAGAATGTAACCTCTAATAACTAGATCCTGAGAGATTAGCTTAGCCTTTTCATGAAGGGCTAACTCTCCAATCTTTCCAGCAATTTTATGACGGGCAACATCTCTAAATAGCTCTGGTACAGGGCTAACTAAATCCTCTAACAGTGCTTTCTGTTCATCCTTCCATAAATGCCTTGTTTCATTTACATAATGCTCTTCCCAGTCCATAATCGATTTACCATCTTCTTTTGGTAACTTCTTTAGAAATTTTCTAAACATAAAATAACCGCCGACGGCGAACAAAAACAATAGAACAAGAACCCAAAAAAGGATAAACCATAAAAACCAACCTTCTAGTTGTTGCATTTTCTCACCCACAATATTATCTTTTAATTCTTATTATAGACTGATTTTTTGTGAGATGACAAGCATCAGAGTCATAATTATGACTAATAAAAAAAGCAGACATATGTGTCTGCTCTATCATTACATTCCTAATTGTTTTAATTCTTCTTTCTCCGTTTCTTTCATATTATTAATAATTACACTTGTAATATAATAGCACCCGATAAATAAACTAAAAGTCATAAGATACGCAACAAACATTGTTTTTCCCTCCTAATATTTATAACTATAATTTATAAATATTTTGAAGGTGTTTCTGTGATGTGAATCACGTTTTAGTGTAAAAACTACATATAGATAGTAAAATGTTTCAAAATGTTCATAATTGATTCAACGAAAGTAAAAGGGAAGTAATTTCTTCCTTCAGTCCTTTACCAGTTGCGAATAATGTTTAAATCGTTCATAATAGTAAAAGTCGGCAATAATATTGGGGCTGAATGGGGTACTGGTGTCCTCCACGGTCTTCAAAACCGCCTGTGACCTGCGTGCCAGGTTAGCTGGGTTCGATTCCCAGGCAGTCCCGCCAATATATATACATAATGACACCAAAGCCTATCCACTGGATAGGTTTATTTGTTTTATACAAGGGATAATAGTGATGTAAATATGAAAAAATAATGGAAAGAGGGTGAATATCAGTGGGAAATTCTAGAATCTATGCAGAAAAGAATAATGTAAATTCAAACTTCAAAAATAAGAAATTAGAACATGAGTTTTCAGAGGAATTATCGGATGGTGGAGAAAGAAATGAAATGATAAAAATGAATCAAAATTCCAAAAGAACAAAAGGCTAAACCAAATATAACGGTTTAGCCTTTTCTTTTTTATTTATTTTTAAACAGGTCAACAAAAGCATGATAAAATTCGATACCTTGATAACAAAAGATGCTAGTAGCAGATATCGAAAATAGCCCGATCATAATAATTCTCATCCACATATTTATTCCTCCCTTTGAATTTTATTTAAAATTCAAGGAAGGGAATAATAAAATTTGATTGATAAAAAGTAGGTATCATGTATCTTCTTTTTTTATTGATAAATGGAAGATTGGTTTGAACTCTTTTTGATAAAGGGATTAAAGATACTCCAACAGTGAAAATAGAGAGGACCATGGAAAAATAATTCTTATCATCATATTTGAAGTCTAGCTGTTGATCACCTAATGGCTCGTTTAATACTATTTTGTCATATTCATGATTAGCTTTAAAATTGGAGGGCGCATCTGTAAAGTGAATCATTGAGGTAGCTATAAAAAGGATGAAAAAGGTGAAGATAAGCTGCTTTTTCAATGGATCACCTCCCCGTATGTAAGTTGTATTTATCATATAGGAATGGACTTGCGGTCAGAACAAAAGTTATTAGACAATTTTTTTATGCTATTGATTTCTTATACCTTTTTAAACAATTAATCCTTTTGAATGGAACTTTTATCCTTTTCATTCCGTATAGGAACATGGAGGTGAAAGGATTTATGAACCCTTTTGGTTTTTTGTTTATAATCTTTGGTATTCTTTCTACATGGAAACCTTATATTGCTTGGTATTTGGAGATTGGCTGGAAACTTCAAGATGCAGAACCTAGTGAATTGGCGTTAGTATGGAATCGAATTTTAGGAATCATTTTCACCATTATTGGAATTGGAATGCTGATTCCGTAGTTTTTTATCTCATAAAGAGGGTTACGATAACCATAATAGGGTAAAAGCATGTTAAAGTCTGACACTGGAGGTAGTGAGATTGAAAGGGAAAATGGCCATATTATGTATAATTGCTTTATTATTAACTCCGATATATGCTTTAGCTGACACCGCAGAGGGAGATGTTATTATCACTCTCGGTGAGGATTTAGATAAACAGCAAAAAGAAGTTATGCTGAAAGAATTGAATGGTAATGATAATTCAGAAACGATAACGGTCTCAAATGCTGAAGAAAGAAAATATTTAGGTGATTTGATTCCTAAAGCACAATTAGGAACTAGAGCAATATCTTCCTCATCTATTACCTATACAGCCAAAGGGACAGGTTTAGAGGTTGAGACTCATAATATTAATTGGGTAACAAAGGACATGTACTTAAATGCGTTAATCACAGCTGGCGTTAAAGATGCAAAAATTAAGGTTGTGGCACCTTTTGAGGTATCTGGAACAGCTGCCTTAACTGGTCTAATAAAGGCATATGAAGTTTCCTCTGATGAGGTAATTCCTGAAGATGTAAAAAAGGTTGCAAATCAAGAAATGATCGAAACAGCAAAACTAGGAGATAAAATTGGAGCAGAAGATGCAGCAGCTTTAATGGCAAAAATTAAAGAAGAAATGGCGAAAAATGCTCCTCAGTCCGATGCTGAGTTGAGGGGGATTATTGAGCAAGCAGCAAAAGAACTAGGAATTTCTCTTACGGAGGAACAAATACAAAGTTTAATGGACTTGTTTAATAAAATGAAGGAGTTAAACATTGATTGGAATCAGGTTGGAGAGCAATTAAATCAAGCAAGAGAAAAAATGACTAAATTTTTACAATCTGAAGAAGGTCAGACTTTCCTAACAAAACTAAAAGATTTCTTTGTCTCAATCATAGAGGCAATTAAGGCTCTTTTTAGTTAAAGGGATTTGTTGGATTAGAAAGTTAAGGTATCATATAGGTAGAAAGAGGCGCATTACTTTTAGTAATCCTTTACAGTATAACCGAAATGTGCTAAAATGTAGGCAACCTTTGCACCGGTCACGTTTATAACAGATTAATATTTTATAAATGACGTTGTATTTGGTAATTTTACGCATGGCTTTTTTAGCCAATAGGAGGATTTTCGTTTTATGAAAAACGGTAAAGTAAAATGGTTCAATGCTGAAAAAGGTTTTGGATTTATCGAATCAGAAGATGGAAATGATGTATTCGTTCATTTTTCTGCTATTCAAACTGAAGGTTTCAAATCTTTAGAAGAAGGTCAAGAAGTTTCTTTCGAAGTAGTTGAAGGAGCTCGTGGACCACAAGCTGCTAACGTAACTAAAAAATAATAACTTTTAAAATCCAGCTCAACCTAGAAGGTTGAGCTGTTTTTATTTGGTCAGAATAGGCAAATCTACTAATAGGACGATCGTTTAGTAAGATAAGAACATAGAATAGGTATCTGTGTACGGGAAAAAGCACTTTTTACTAGTTACTTGCGGATTTATTGAAAAATGAGATATACGTTTAGTACAACTATACTAGTGGACACGTATAATTACAGTACAACTGATAGATAAAGACAAAGGTTGTAATAGTACTCATTCCATTGGAAGGGAGTGAAAAAATTAATTATATGTTTCTTAATTTCACGGAAATAATGACGATATTCGCATTTTTAATGACGATGATCCTGATTTTTTTCCGTCCGAAAGAAATGAATGAAGCAATTCCAGCTTCAATTGGTGCATTTCTTGTTATCCTTAGTGGAAGTGTCTCTATGGGAGATTTACTAGATATAACGAATAAAGTAAACGGTGCTGCTATTACCATTTTGGCTACCATTGTAATGGCTATTGTGTTAGAAAGTTTCGGTTTTTTCTATTGGACAGCTGAGCTGTTATTAAAAAAATCAAAGGGATCGGGGATAAGGTTATTCTGGTTTACATTACTATTATGCTTTTTAATGACGTTGTTCTTTAATAATGATGGCAGTATATTAATTACCACTCCAATTCTTATATTACTTCTAAAAAATCTAGGTTTAAAAAATCATCAAAAAATACCTTACCTATTAAGTGGTGCATTAATAGCCACAGCCTCCAGTGCCCCTATCGGAGTCAGTAACATTGTAAATTTAATTGCACTTAAAATAGTCGGTATGGATCTTTATCTCCAAACAGCTATGATGTTTATTCCAAGTACACTAGGATTACTATTCCTTGCTACATCTCTATTTCTAGTTTTTCGAAAAAATATTCCAAAAATAATTCCCGTATCCTCCTATATACAGCCACTAAATGGAACTAAACTGTCACATCCCCTTCAAGTAAATTTAAAAAAATCTACATCTTATCCAAAGAAATTAATGATCTATATGCTTATATTTGTTTTTATTGTAAGGATTAGTTTATTTATTGCTTCCTTTTTGGGAATTGCTATCTCATTAGTAGCCGTATTAGGTTCATTCATTTTATTAATTTGGAGATGGTATTATTTAAAAATCAGTCCGAAAGATATACTTGTAAAAACACCATGGCATATTCTCTTATTCGCCTTTTGTATGTATGTGATTATATATGGCTTACACAATATTGGATTAACGGACATTTTAATAAAATATACCAAACCGATCGTGGAGGGTAGTTTATTTCATGCAAGTTTAACGATGGGGGTATTAATATCAATCTTGTCAAACTTGTTCAATAACCATCCTGCTCTTATGATCGGAACAATGGCACTTACACAAATGGGTTTAGATCCCATGGTATTAAAAACCGTGTATCTAGCGAATATTATTGGAAGTGATATTGGATCCTTACTCCTTCCGATTGGGACACTTGCAACACTAATATGGATGCATATTTTAAAAGAAAACAAGGTAAAAATTTCTTGGAAAAAGTATATCAGGGTTACTTTGCTAGTTATTCCACCTACCATTATTTTTACTCTTCTATGCTTGTACTATTGGTTGTTAATAATATTTGTAAGTTAAAAGGAAAAAGGACCCAATGTAAGGTCCTTTTTTTGATGTATTTAAGGTAAATGTGCTGATTTTAAATGTATTAATTTCCAATACATGGTTTCACCATTTGCGGTAATGAGCTCTACTATATTATTATGAATGTTTTTAACAAGTCCTATTTTATCAGGGAGGTCACCAGTATCAAAAACCACTAGTTTACCTTCATATTTTTTTAATTGTTCTTCGAATGTTCTTGATAGTGGAATACCTAGTGGCTGAACAGGTAAAACCTCGTTACTGAGAGTATAAGGAGTTAAACTTGATGAGTATGGAATCATCCATTTTAAATGGTGTAATGAGATAAATAATGTCTTATAAACAGGGGAGTAAAATACAAAGTAATCAGTTAAGATGTTAGTAATATAGCCATGAATTGACTTATTTCCCGTGACATAGATTTCGACAAAGAGACCTTTAGCGTTATTTAATATTTTTCGATAGGAAATGGTATCAGTATCATCTGTAAATGGTTGCTTGTCTTGATAAATGATTTCTATAGGATCATCAGAGCTAAGTTTAATATTATGGAGATGTAGAAGGGGGATATACAGATATTGTTTTCCATCAAATAATACTAAAATATCTAAACCTACATCCACGAGAATCCCTACAAATGTTGTTTTACCGGTTATTTCAATATTTACTTGTTTCCCTATATAATTTGAGATGCCTTTCAATTTGTTTCCCTCCTTACTTTAAAGATTAAAATGAAGAAAAAATAGGTGCACTAGTGTGGAGATTAACTAATGCACCAATAATAATGAATAATTGGGTAGAAAATGAAAGACTATCTCGCTCTCCAAACATAATCGATAGATTTCACTACTCTTTCTCGGTGAGTGCGTCTTGAATAAGTGGATCTGCTTGAGCTGCTAGTTGTTTTTTCACTATGATTATCCTTAGAACAATTTTCTGCTTCTGCATTTTTTTGCTCTTCGTTATCTTGTTGGTTATTTTGATTATTTTGCTTTAAGGCACCTTTTGGACCAGAGCTAATACTTTTTATGTGATAAGGATTAATTCTCATTACTTCCTGGTTATTGATCAATGTGTAGTGACCGCCAGCATTTTCAACTAAAATACCTTCCATTGCTTCTGGGCCGCCACGATTAATGGCAATCCATTTATGGGCCATACGGCCAAATAAATCATGGAAAGTAGCTGTTTTTTCAAATTCAGGAAGTACCATTTGATTCTGAGTGTTATCCTCGCCATCTTCGTTCTGATTGTTATTCTGGTTGTATTCAGAAATACTCTTAACATGATTAACATTAAAGTAAACAACACCATCGTCTTCAGCAAACAGAACAACATAATCATCTACAACATCTAAAACGAGTCCAGTTTTCTTTTCAGGACCACCTTGGTTGATTTGAATATATTTATCTTTTAAGTGTCTTGCAACGCCTGTAAATGAATCCGCTTGAACAAATTCTGGATTTTCAGTTGAAAGTTGTTGTTGTAGGTTTAAAGTGGAATTATTAACGGAGTTTTCACTAATGCTAGCTATATGTCTAATATTATAGTAAACAACGGTATTTTGATTATTTTGATTGTTGTTATTGTTTTGTGCGTTATTTTGGTTGTTATTATTGTTGTTGTTGTTGTTGTTTTGTGCATATACGGTTACATAATCTTGTTGAACATCTAATAGAACACCCGACTTTGACTCAGGACCTCCCCTATAGATTGTTACTTGTTTTCCTTTCAATGACTGTAAAAATGAATGGTAGGGATCTGAAGTAGGGTTCTTTTTAATATGATCATCATAAGACTTTTTTGACATTCCAATACTCCTCCTTGGCATTTATCATAATAGGTAATTTCTACTCTATATATACGTGTCATGGAGGGGCACGGACCCTATGCAACGGCCTATTTATAAAAAAATCAACTCTAGCCTATTAGATTTTAATCTAATTTATAGAGATTTTCTTTAATATATTGATTTCTATCTTTTATAAAATTTAGAATAAACTCTGGTTCTTGATCAAATTCATTTAGTTTGTCAAGAAAATATGGATCTTTCATAATGTATGGTCTTAATGTTTCATATAGATAGTCAATTTTGGGCTTCATCACTTCTGCTGTAAATTCATTGTCTAAGATTTGATTTAATATATTTTGGTATTCCTTCCGATAGGAGGTGATATCTAGTAACCGTGCGGTTAATGTGTTAAAACCTTCAATCCTTACATAATCATATTCCATTATTTTTCCATTTACATCTCTTCCCCAAGTACCATCATAATCCCATGGTGATACCTCAAATTTACCAGTATCTTGATTTCTAATAAGAGAGTAATTGTGTACAAACCCATCATAGTTTTGGGTGCAGATGACACCAGCAAGCCATTTTAAATATTGTTGAACATCAATATATTGTTTAATCCTTTCTTCAAAATCAGCTTTTGATAAAGTGTTAATTTGAAAAATTAGTTCCTGAAGATGTAATAGGTCCTCATCAGTTCCATATTTCATTTCATAACCAAGGTCTAGAGATTCCTTCACATCTTTATCTAGGTCACTTAAGAGAGAAAAGTTAGCATCACCGTCAATGGCATAAAAAATGGCTCCGAGAGGGTAGTTTCTTTTTTTGAAAAACTCTTCATTGACAGATTCTAGTTGTAAATAAACACCTTCAGCTTTCCCATTAATAGTCAAAAAAATATGTTTAGAACTAGGTGATAAGACTCCGATACTTGAAAAAAAATCAAGGGATAATTTATTCCTCATAAGAGAGATATCTTTGTATTCCGCATTTAAGTGAAATTCTTTTACACCCTGAAAGGTTTTAGGTTTAAAAAAATTGATATAATATGATTTTTTTTTGAATTTTCGTGTATGTGAACCTCTATATACAATATCAATATCCCATCTTTTATTGTTTGTTTTTAGGTATCCTGGAACGGGATCATCACACCATAAATCACTGCGAAGTTCCTTTAAGTCATCTGGATGAATAAAAATGTTATAAGTAGGTAGCTGGTTTTGGTCCATCGCCCATAACCTCCTTTATTTGCTATTAAATAGTATGAAATGATGAAAGGTATTGTCACTTTGGATGGATGTCTATTTTTTTGAAATAAGGACGTTTGTCTAAGGCAAATATGGTCTTTTATACGTAATTTAATATAAAGAGAAAGCAGATAAATTACCTATTTTAATTCTGTCTTTCTATTTAATAATAAGGAGGCTTTATTATGTTTAACTTTGGAAGAAACGACATTAGACGCGCCGCTCAACAAGCTACTGATGCAGGATTAGATAATTTTATGCACAATGATCCAAGGGAACAAGGACGTACAGCAAACCGAAGAGGAAATCGTGTAGGTGGCCAAACAACACGTCGTACAAAAAGAACTACTCGTGTAGGTGGTCGGACAACACGTCGTACAACAAGAAGAACAACCCGTTGTACAAAAAGAACAACACGTTGTACAACAAGACGTAATACGCGTACAGGACGCACAACACGCCGCACAACAAGAAGAACAACACGCAGAGGGCGTACAACACGCCGCACAACAAGAAGAACAACACGCAGAGGGCGTACAACACGCCGCACAACAAGAAGAACAACACGCAGAGGACGCACAACACGCCGTACAACAAGAAGAACAACACGCAGAGGGCGTACAACACGCCGTACAACAAGAAGAACAACACGCAGAGGGCGTACAACACGCCGTACAACAAGAAGAACAACGCGCAGAGGGCGTACAACACGACGTACAACAAGAAGAACAACACGCAGAGGGCGCACAACACGACGTACAACTAGAAGAACAACACGCAGAGGACGTACAACACGTCGCACAACAAGAAGAACGACTCGTAGAGGTCATAGAACCTCAAGAAGGTGTAGAAGAAGAGGGGCAACACAACACTTTAATACTAGAAGAAGATATTGGGAAAATGGTAATATGCGTGAATTAAGATTAAGTAATGAATAATTAAATGATTATTTATAAAATTTTACTAAATTTGTAGGAAGAAAAACTATGAATTCATTTAAATGAATTCATAGTTTTTTTTTGCTTCATCCCTTTATAATAAAAATTGCAATTCGGTAAAAATTGGTTTATTCTTTTAATTATTTCGAAAAAAAGATGGTGAGGATGAATGGTTGGTAAAGAAAGTAATCTTAAATTAGTGGTTGCGGGTTTGTTGTTAGGTATTTTCATGGCTGCAATGGATAATACCATTGTTGCGACCGCAATGGGAACCATTGTAGCGGACCTAGGGGGTTTTGATAAATTTGTATGGGTCACATCCGCTTATATGGTTGCCGTAATGGCTGGGATGCCGATTTTTGGTAAGCTATCAGACATGTACGGAAGAAAGCGATTTTTTATTTTTGGATTAGCACTGTTCTTAATTGGATCAGCTCTATGTGGAATTGCTCAAACGATTGAACAGCTTAGTGTTTTTCGTGCCATTCAAGGGATTGGCGGGGGAGCTTTAATGCCCATTGCTTTTACGATTGTTTTTGATGTATTTCCACCGGAAAAACGTGGAAAGATGACAGGATTACTTGGGGCAGTTTTTGGACTATCAAGTGTATTGGGTCCGCTTCTTGGTGCCTACATTACCGATTTAATTAGTTGGCACTGGGTATTTTATATTAATGTTCCAATAGGTATTGTTTCCTTATTCTTGATTGTTAAGTATTATAAGGAATCTCCCCAACATTTACAGCAAAAAATTGATTGGTGGGGGGCAATTACCCTTGTTGTGGCGGTAGTAAGTCTAATGTTTGGGTTAGAATTAGGCGGGAAAGAGTATGAGTGGAATTCCATTCAAATCATAAGTCTATTTACAATATTTGGGTTATTTTTTGTTTTCTTTTTTTACATAGAGACGAGAGCGAAAGACCCTATTATTTCCTTTTGGATGTTTAAAAATCGCTTATTTGCAACCTCGCAAATATTAGCATTTTTATACGGAGCTACATTTGTTATTTTAGCTGTATTTATACCCATTTTTGTACAAGCCGTTTATGGTGGTTCCGCAAAAAGTGCTGGGTTTGTTTTAACACCTATGATGTTAGGTTCTGTAGCAGGAAGTGCAATTGGTGGGATTTTTCAAACCAAAACAACCTATCGTAATTTAATGATCATTTCTGTTATTTCTTATTTTATAGGAATGTTCCTTCTTTCTGGAATAGGACCTGAAACCTCCCGATTAATCCTAACGATTTATATGATTATCGTTGGATTTGGAATGGGCTTTTCATTCTCGTTATTACCATCTGCAACCATTCATAAATTAGATCCACGCTACCGTGGTTCTGCCAATTCAACAAATTCATTTCTTCGATCACTTGGTATGACACTTGGTATAACCATATTCGGAACGATACAAAATAAAGTGTTTACTAATGATTTAAAGGAAGCTTTTAAAGGTATGGATAGTGGGGGAATGATGAGTTTTGGTAATCCGCAGCAAATTTTTGAGCCAGGTCAACGTACGCAAATACCTGGGTTTGTTTTAGATAAAATAGTAGCTGCCATGTCCCATTCTATCACCTATACTTTTTTTGTGGCATTATTTCCTATTGTAATTTCAGCTGTTGCTGTATTTTTAATGGGAAATGCACGAGTAGAGATTAACAAAGAAATCACGAACGAGCCATCATAAAAGTGAAAACACTAGAACGAAATTTGTTCTAGTGTTTTTTTTATCGAGAGCTCTATTTAAATATTGTATTAATATAATGATTCTAGTAAAATAGTCCTGTGTTATGGAATTCTTTACCTTAATTAAATTATTTTTCCATACCTTAGGGGGTTACACCATGAGAAAAAGTATTCTGTTTAAAATGCTGTTGAGTTTTTCGATTATTGTTTTTATGGCTTGTTTGATCATAACTACTGTTAATTATTATTCTTCTACAAAACTAGTAAAAGACACAATTAGTAATCAAGCAGGATTGATTGCAAAGCAAGCTTTAAAGCTAATAGATATCGAAGAATATAAAACAATTACGATCCAATCGGGAGAAAATCAATATTATCATCAACTTCGAAGTGAATTAAATCAGTTAAGAGAGACTACAGGTCTAGTTTATTTATATACAATGTCTCGGGAGAAAAAGGGAGATGCATATGAATATTACTATATGGTTGATGGTATGCCTGCAGGAGACGAAGATGCATCAGCATTGGGAGACCAGGAAGACGCTAATTCTTATCCAAAGATGATTGCTGCTTTTGATACTGGAAAAATTCAAACCGAAATGACCAATACAGAAGATTATGGAGGTTTAGTAACAACCTACATTCCAATAAAAGATACATCAGGAAAAGTGATCGGGATTGTTGGAGCAGATTATGATGCAAATGGTGTCTATAATGCCTTATCAAAAAATCAAAAGCAGATGTTTATGATTTCAATAGGGGTATTGTTAGTAGCATTAATAATTGTTTTTGGCTTTTCTAATTATATTATAAGTCCTTTAAAACGATTAACCGTTCAGGTAGAGAAGGTTAGAAAGGGCGATTTATCAATAAATATAAGCAATGAACGTAAAGATGAAATAGGTATTCTTACGAATGCTTTTCAGCAAATGGTTCAGGATTTAAGAAGTATGATATTGGGGATTAATGAGAGTTCTAGTCATTTAATCAATAGTTCACATCAATTATTAAGTAATGCCACTGAAGTTCAAGAAGGAAGTAAGCAAGTAGCATCATCTATTATCGAAGTTTCCCAAAATGCCGAAACACAATTTCGTAGTTCAGAAGAAAGTGCTTCTGTAATGGTAGAGATGACAAAAGGGATTCAACAAATAGCATCTGCCTCTTCGACCGTAACGGAGGTTTCCGGTTCCACTTTAGCTGTAGCAGAAAAGGGATTTGAAAAGGTAGAAGATGCAGTAAACCATATGGCTACAATAAATCGTTCTGTTCAGTTATCGGAAGTAGCCATGAAGAAATTAGAAACTAGGTCATCAGAGATTTCTAGTATTGTAAACATGATTAGTGATATCTCAGCACAAACGAATCTCCTAGCATTAAATGCAGCAATTGAAGCTGCAAGAGCTGGTGAACATGGTAAAGGCTTTGCGGTGGTAGCTAATGAAGTGAAAAAATTGGCAGAGCAATCACAAGTATCTGCAGAAAGCATAAACCAATTAATCATAAACATGAGTGAGGAAACAAACCAATCTGTTTCAACATTAAATACAGTTATTACAGATGTACAAAAAGGAATAACTGTCGTTGAAGAAGCTGGGGAGTCTTTTAGTAAGATTTTACAAGCGATTAAGGAAATTGATATGAAAATCCAAGAAGTTTCAGCGACATCAGAAGAAATGTTTGCTTCGACTGAAGAATTCTCTGCTGCTGTCAATGAATCATCTGTAATGGCAGAAAAGTCAGCTCAACAAACAAAAGTTATTGAGAAAGTGGTCTTTGAACAGGACCAATTTGTTGGAGAAATTTCAGAACAGATTAAGCGACTCAACGAAATGGCTGATGAATTGAGAAGTCTTGTACAAAAATTTAATTTATAAACTGCAAAAAACTACCAACTATGAAAATGCCTCGTAAATGTTTGAGAAAAATAACATTACGAGGCATTTCACTATAATTAATGGTAGTTTTTTTTGTCTCTACTAGATTTTACAAATTAGGATAACACAATAATTTGATATACTTAGAGAATAAAATAGTGCAGAAACAGTAGAGGTGAATTATATGAAGTTTATTCATACAGCGGATTGGCACCTAGGTAAGCTTGTTCATGGAGTTTATATGACAGCGGATCAAAGAGAAGCCTTGATTCAGTTTTGTCATGTTATCGAAACAGAAAAACCAGATGCAGTAGTTATTGCTGGTGATTTATACGATCGTTCTGTTCCTCCAACAGAAGCCGTTGAATTATTGGACGAAATGTTATTTAAGATTAACGTGGAACTTAATACACCTATTATTGCAATTGCCGGTAATCATGATAGTGCGGAACGTCTTTCATTTGGCAGTTCGTGGTATAAACATAGTCAATTTTATTTATCTGGGAAACTTTCGGCAAGTTTTGAACCCGTTAGAGTAAATGGAGTTAATTTTTATTTAATACCTTATGCTGAACCTGGTATTGTTCGCCAGATATTAGAAGATGATTCTATTCATTCACATCAGGATGCTATGAAGGCAGTAATAGGAAGGATAGAAAGAAATCTGAATCCTAATGAACCCAATGTATTTGTAGGACATGCCTTTGTATTAGGAGGTCAAACATCTGACTCTGAACGAATTTTGTCAGTTGGTGGTTCAGGTTGTGTAACGGCAGATTTATTTGACCCATTTTCGTATACGGCACTCGGACACCTTCACAGTCCAGATGCCATACGCCATGATAAAGTGAAATATTCTGGTTCATTATTAAAATATTCGTTTTCCGAAGCGAACCATAAAAAGTCGATTTCCATTATTGAAATGAATGAAGACGGTAGTTTTCAACAACGCTATCACTCTCTAACTCCTAGACAGGATTTAAGAGAAGTAGAGGGGTACCTAGAAGAATTATTAGACCCGCAGTTTTATGAAAAACAGAAAGTAGATGATTATCTAAAGATCACGTTGTTAGATGAAGGAGCTTTATTAGATCCGATTAACAAGCTGCGTCAGGTTTATCCTAATGTTCTGCACTTGGAGAAAAAAATAAATGTGATTGATTTGAAGAAAAAACAATCTTTTAGTACAAACCGAGATGAAAAAAAGTCAGAATTGGAATTGTTTGAGCAATTTTATCAAGAAATGACGACATTAGAGTTTAGTGAAGAAAAACGAGAGGCTATGACACAAGTAATTGAAAAGGTGTTGAAGGAGGATTCTGGTAGATGAGACCATTAAAACTAACACTTCAAGCGTTTGGTCCTTACGCAGGGATAGAAACAATCGATTTTACTCAACTTGGAAATCGAACGATGTTTGTTATTTCTGGAAAAACTGGTTCAGGAAAAACAACCATTTTTGACGGAATAAGTTATGCCATCTATGGAAAGGCGAGTGGGGAAGATCGAAACGGACCGGAGCTAAGAAGCCAATTTGCCGCAGAGGATGTTTTAACGGAAGCGACTTTAGAGTTTTCCTTAAGAAATAAAAGATATCTTGTTATAAGGTCTCCACAGCAAGAAAGGAAGAAAAAGTCCGGAGAAGGCACTACCACCATACCTGCTAAGGCTGAACTCTATGAAATGGACGAGACGGGTAAAAAGAAGCTATTAGGTTCAAATGTACGTGAAGTGGAAGATAAAATCAAAGAAATTATGCTAATTGATAGTAACCAATTTAGACAAATTTTAATGATTCCTCAAGGAGAGTTTCGTAAATTATTAACGTCTGATTCAAAGGATAAAGAGGTTATATTACAAAGACTATTTCATACAGAAATTTATAAAATGATTGAAGATAGATTAAAAGACGAATCAAACGAATTGAAGCGTTCAGTAGAGGATAAGCTGAGAAAGAGAAGTGAATTGCTTCGACAAATTCACTTTTTATTTAATGAAGAGTTAAACAGCTATATGGAAGCAGAAAGTGAAAATGATGTTCTTATTCTTCCTCAACTAATAATCGAAATCGATTTGATGGAAAAAAAATTAGAAGAAATGAAGAGTGCTAGTGAGGATAAACAAAAAGAGCGTGATAACCTCCAAAGGAAAATTTTTGATGCAAAGCAGTTAATGGATCAAATTGCCAAACGAGATTCACTTTTGATTCGTAAAGAACAGCTTGAAGGACAAAAGTTTTCCTTCGATGCGAAAGAGCTAGAGGTTAAATTAGCCCAGAAGGCCGTCATTTTAACTCAACAGGATGAGCTATGTCATCGGTTAAAAAAAGAATTTGATATACTCTCAGAACAACAGCAATCTCAAATTGAATATGTGGAAAGATTAAAACAGTTATTAGCTAAACATGAATTAGAACTTAAAAATGAAATAGACCGTGAAGAGAGTCGTCAACAAGCCCAAGAAAAAATAAATTATTTATTTCGTGTAAAAGAAGACATTTACTCGTTTTCACAAATGCAAGAGGAAAGTAATCAGCTCTCAAAGAATATGGAACGAAACATAAACACCCTTACCCGACTAGAAGAAACGATTCAAAAGAATAAAATTCAAATCGAAGAGATTTCAAATCAAATAGCATCGATTGAAAAAGATAAAATAAGCTACTTAGAAAATGAGAGAAAAAAGGATAAGCTTCAAAATGAAATCCATTTACTGGAAAAGTATGAACAAGATTACCTAAAGTTACAAACCAAACAGTCACAATTAGAATCCAATACAAAGCTTTTAGATTATACAAAAGCAAGATATGAAGATGCACGGGTATTAGTCGATATGCTAGAAACAAATTGGATATCCGGACAAGCAGCGATTTTAGCAAAACAGCTAAAGGAAGGAGAGGCATGTCCAGTATGTGGATCCAATCATCACCCGCAAATAGCAGATTCACAAGGACAATCCATCCCTACCGATGCTGAATTAAAAGAAGCAAAAACACAATTATCAGAATTAGAACAAGAAAAAACAAATGCTGAGCATCAATTTATTATTTCTCGTGAGCAAGAAGAAGTTTTGAAAATTAAACTAAAAGAACTGCATGTAGATTTAGAAAAGTGGAGAGGCCCAATGAATGATTCTCAACTAACTCAGATTATCGAACAAGCCCGTTCAGATATGAGAAAGATTCAATCGGAGCAAGATATTCTACTTTCAAAAACTCAGATGCTTGAAAAACTTTTGCAGAATAAGGTTCAACTAGAGTCTTATGAGAAAGAGCAGTTAAACCATTCGCAAAACCTTAACAATGAAATTAATACCCAGAAATTACAATTAGCTGAGAAAACAGCTCTTTTAAATCGTATTAGTTCAACTGTTCCAGAAAACCTCCGATCTATTTCAGCATTTGAAAAGGCAAATGAGCAAGCAATAAAAGATCTTGAAGTATTGATGAAAAAATTAGAAAATGCACAAAAGGTATACCAAGATACGAAAATGAAATATGAAACGGAGAGTACAAGATTAAAGGATTTTACAAAGCTTTCTGAAGATAAAAAGCAAGAGTTAGAGTTAGAGAGAGAGCAATTTAAACAAAATATGCTAGCTCAAGGATTCGACTCCTATAAGCAATATCATGAAGCAAAGCGCTCAGACATACAGATATCTCAATTAGAAAACGATATTCGTCAATATCGCGAAGAATATCGCTCAGTCTTAGACCAATATCAACAATTGCTTGAAATACTAAAGGATGTTAAAGCACCTGAAATCAGCACTTTAACAAGAGAATTAGAAGAAGTTTCTGAACAACTAAAAATGTTAAATGATCAATTTACAAGTTTGCTCATTCAAAAACGTGATAATGAAACGATTTTACTTAAAGTAAAAGAATTAAATGATAATATGAAGACACTAGAAGAACGTTTTAATCTTATTGGTCATTTATTCGAAATTTCAAAAGGTCAAAATACGTATCGAATTACCTTTGAACGATATGTACTTGCTGCTTTCCTAGATGATATTTTAAGAGAAGCGAATAACAGACTAGTAAAAATGACTGGTGGTCGTTATCAGCTTTTACGAAAAACCGATCGCTCAAAAGGTAATGTACAGAGCGGATTAGAATTATTAATATTTGATCAATATACTGGACAAGAACGTCACGTAAAAACATTATCTGGGGGAGAAAGTTTTAAAGCATCTTTAGCATTAGCATTAGGCCTAGCGGATGTTGTTCAACAATATGCTGGTGGGGTTTCGCTCGAAACGATGTTTATTGATGAGGGGTTTGGCACCTTAGACCCCGAATCATTAGATCATGCTATTGAGGCATTAATGGATATTCAAAGCAGCGGCCGGTTAGTCGGGATTATTTCACATGTGCCTGAATTAAAAGAAAGAATTGACGCAAGACTTGAAGTTACTTCCACACAATCGGGTAGTACTACAGATTTTATTTTTACAAATTAGCTTTTATAGGCACCTAATCATGTATGGATTAGGTGTTTTTTCTGTACCCGAAATATGTTAAGATAATAAGAAGAAATTTACTTAATTTTCAGATTTAAAGAAAATAATAGGATGTAAAAGGAGAAGAAATGAATATAAATCTGGGTGGTAAAAAGGCTTTTATCAGTGGATCAACATCTGGAATCGGTTTTGCTATTGCGCTTGGACTTGTTAAAGTAGGTTCAACGGTATATATAAATGGTCGCACGAATGAGAGTGTCAATGATGCAATCCAGCGTATTAAGAAGACAGTTCCAAATGCAGAGATTTATGGTGTTACAGCGGATTTAAGTAAAAAAGAAGGTGTAAAAACGGTCTTTCATGAATTGCCGCAAGTGGATATTCTGGTCAATAATTTAGGGATATTTGAACCAAAACCATTTGTAGAAATAACAGATGATGATTGGGAAGAATATATTCAAGTTAATTTTATGAGTGCTGTTCGGTTATCAAGGTTTTATTTGCCTAATATGACAAAAAATCAATGGGGAAGAATCCTTTTTAATGCAAGCGCGTATTCGGGTTTTTATTCTGGTGAGATGGTTCATTATGGAGCAACCAAAGCCGCACTTTTAGCTCTTTCTCGGGGGCTGGCAGAAAGTGTTACAAATGGGGTAACGGTTAATGCATTTATACCAGGACCAACTAGAACAGAAAAAGTAGAGAAACACTTATCTGGAAATTCTAATGAAACTAATTCTGATTTTGACTCAATAGAAAGTCATATTTTTCATTCTATGTTACATACTTCGATATTAAAACGGTTTGTTAACCCAGAAGAGGTGGCAAATTTAGTCGTATTTTTAGCGTCTGAACAGGCATCGGCGATCACTGGTTCAGCCTTCAAAGTTGATGGTGGGATCTACCGAACTTTATTATGATAATAAAATAAAGGAATACGCTGTGTCACTCCCATTCTAGTCGGAATATGGGGGAGAGAAGGAGGAAAATATGAAGAAAATTCATGAAACACAATCGTCGGAATCCTATAAAAATGTAGAAGAAGATAAATTATATACACCTATAGAGGATTATCAACGGATTGAAGCGGGTGGCGTGTATAAAAAGAATCATATAAAACTTAGTACCCTGCCAAAAGGTATACGGTATATCGGATATGTGTTAATCGGCTTTACTGTCATAACAACAATAATCGGCATCATTATGACCATATTTTTCTAAAGTATAAGTTTCGAAGTTTTATTTTGGAAATTTAACCAACGTAAGATCTCTTTTTTGTATAAGACTAAAGTTGTAAAAGCTTTCAGTCTTTATTTGGATTTTATTTAGAAGCTTCTACATTACAATGAAGCTATAAATAATTTCTAAATAAAGGAGTTCAAATGATGAAAAACGCCAAATTATATGAAACACATGTTTATACAAAAAATTTAGAGGAAGCTATCTCTTTTTATCAAAAATTAGATTTGGAATTAGCATATGTTATAAATGAACGCAGGGTTGCCTTCTTTTGGTTAGGGGATTCAGCTATAAAAGAACAGATGTTAGGGATTTGGGAGGTACCAGTGGAAAAGTTTCGACCATCCCATTTTGCCTTTTATGTAAATAAAGAGGAACTAATAAATGTTCCAAGCTTCTTGAATGAAAAAGGAATAGAAATAAGTCCAAGTTTTGGATTAGATACAAGCGAACCCATTGTTCATTCTTGGATGCCATCAGCTAGCTATTACTTTGAAGATACAGATGGAAATTCACTAGAGTATATTACGGTTCTTGATGGGAAATCCAAACCTGAGGTTGGAGCTGTACATTTAAGTAAATGGGAAGCATTAACTAAACAGAGTGTCTAAAGGAATGTAAGGGATGGGGGATTTTACTCATCTCTTTTTCATTTGGCTTGGTCTTATAGCAAAAGTTTCTCTAGAGACTATGATAGATTATAATAGAGAAAAATAGTTTTTTTGGGGGAGTTATGTTGAGTGTCCAAAAAGTTGGGATTGACGCAGGAGGAACGTTAATCAAATTAGTCTATGAAGAAAATACCCATATACATTATAAAACTTATCCTATATCCCAGCTAGAAAGTGCGATGGACTGGTTAAAAATGATAGCTCCTAATGCTAAAGTCGCCTTAACAGGTGGGAAGGCTATTTTTTTATCTAAAAAGTATTTTCCTAATGCTATTCAAGTACCTGAATTTGAAGCAGCTTGTTATGGCGCAAGATATTTTCTAATGGAAGAAGGAAACAAACCTGATTCATGTATATTAGTTAATATTGGAACCGGAACATCATGGTTTTATTTACAAGGGGACAAATACGATCGTATTCTTGGAAGCGGCATCGGCGGTGGAACATTCATGGGGCTAGGAGAACTTTTAACAAATGAAAAAGAGTATGCCAGTCTTGTACAATTATCGGAAATAGGAAATAAGACAAAGGTAGATCTAACTGTTAACGATATTTACATGGGAGAAGAGACCCCTGTTGATGGGAACATAACAGCCAGTAATTTTGCTAGAGGTAAAATTGACAATCAATCGAAAGCAGACTTAATGGCAGCTGTTACGAATATGGTTGCAGAGACGATTGTATTATTAACGTTACAGGCTGCGGCGATGCACCATACAAATGAAGTTGTTTACATGGGTAGTACATTTAAAGGAAATCAGCCATTAATAAATGTATTGGAATCATATAAAGGCATGCTTGGGTTAAATACAAGATTTCTAAAAAAAGGTGAATTTTGTGGGGCAATGGGTGCTTTTTTATCACTAAGTTAAAATCTTTAGCCCCCATTGAAAATAAGATACATAGAAGTAGGTGTATGTATTGGAAAAAAGATATTTTACAATTGGGATGGCTGGTCATATTGATCATGGCAAGACATCTCTTACAAAAGCTTTAACCAATGTTGATACGGACAGATTAAAAGAAGAAAAGGAAAGGCAAATCTCCATTGAACTTGGGTTTGCGCCATTGTATGAAGATCATGAAATCCAAATATCTGTTATAGATGTTCCAGGGCATGAACGGTTTATTCGACAAATGATTGCGGGGGTTGCAGGAATTGATTTAGTCGTTTTAGTAGTTGCCGCGGATGAAGGGGTTATGCCACAAACTCAGGAACACTTGGATATTTTAGGGTTTCTAGGTGTTAAGAATGGAATTGTTGCGATAACGAAAATTGATCGTGTAGATGATGAATTTATTGATCTTGTCAAAGATGATATTTTAGGTGAATTACAAGGGACTGTTTTTGAAAATACTCCTTTTGTAATGGTTGATAGCTTAACAAAAAGGGGAATTGAAGAGCTAAAACAATTAATTATAAATACTTTAAAAAATCAATCTACTCGTGATTCCAAAGGGGCATTTCGATTACCAATTGACCAAGTATTTACCGTAAAGGGACAAGGTACGGTAGTTCGTGGCACGGTTTATGAAGGAGCAGTTGAAGAAGGACAATCATTAAAAATTATGCCAAAGGGTTTAGAAGTTCGTGCACGGCAATTACAGGTTCATCATTCACCTGCTGAAAGAGCTTATGCTGGACAACGTGCAGCCATTAATTTATCTGGGGTTTCTAAGGATGAAATTGAGCGGGGAGACGTTTTGGTTTCTTCTGAACATTTTATTGTAACTAATACAATTGATGTTGCGATAAGAGTAGTAGAAGACCTTGATTATATGGTTAAACAGAGAATGCCAATCAAGCTACATGTGGGAACAGCTGAAGTAATGGGGAAAATTGTGTTTTTTGACCGAAACGAATTAAAAGATGAAAACGGTGAAATCTTATGTCAGCTTCGTTTAGAAGAAGAAATTGTAACAAAGCGCGGTGACCGGTTTATTATACGTAGGCCAAGTCCACAAGAAACCATTGGGGGAGGTTGGATTATTGACCCAAGTGGTAATAAATACCGTTTTGGTGATAAGACAATAGAAGAGCTAGAGAAAAAGAAAAAAGGGACACCGATTGAGCGAATAACGGCTGCCTTATATGAAGCCAAAAGTCTCACATTAAATGAATTAATTAAGCGAACTTCGATTGATGAAGAAACCATTTTAAGTAATTTAAAACAGGATCACTTTATCCTTTACAACGGAAAAGAATATACTTTATCCATTCTTATCAATCACATAGAGGAAGAAATAGTAAGCCGTTTACATGATTATCATGAAAAAAATCCAATGAAACAAGGGTTAAATAAGGCGGAGCTTATACAATCCATGCAAGGTTTATATCCGAAAGGGCTCCTTGATTTTGTTGTTGAAAAAGGAATAGAGAAGGGTACCTTGGCTCGTAATGGACAATTCGTCTTTTTAGCTGAATTTAAACCACATGTCTCGAAAAATTGGCAAAAGCGGGTAGAGAATTTATTAGAGCAAATGAAACAAGATGGATTAAAAACACTTTACTTAGCTGATTATTTAAAAAATGCAGGAATACCTGAATCATTAATTCCTGATTTAAAGAGATTTTTGGAAGAACAGGAGTGGATCATTCCGTTAGATGATCAATATTATTATCATTCTGAAGTCTTCCTCCATGCAGTAGAAACTCTAAGAAAAGGGACAGAAGAAGATTTTGAAGTAAGTAAAGCAAAGGAAATATTAGATCTATCTCGAAAATATATGATTCCTTTCCTAGAGCGTTTGGATGCCAAGAATATAACGAAAAGAATAGAAAATAAACGGGTTTGGATAACAAAATAGATAGAATGAAATGCAGCTCCCCATAAAGGAGTTGTTTTTTTATATAAAAACAGGAATTTGCTACTTTCATCTATAATTTCTTATAGATGAGAATATCTTATGGAGAAGGGATGAAGGTTATGAATCCATTTGTTTTTGCATGTATCGCACCACATGGGGGAGAAATTATACCAGAATTAGCAGGAAAAGATCCAAAAAGAATGTCTATAACAAGGAATAGTCTTGTAAATTTAGGCACTGAAATGGAAAGAGCTAAACCAGACACCATTATTGTCCTAACTCCACATGGAACTCGTATAAATGGTCAATTTTCCATTACGGATTCAGAACGAATACAGGGAGATGTAGAGGAGAACGATTCCATTTATAAAATGGAAAAAGAAATTGATCGAGAGTTAGCACGGAAGATTGCAAAAATGGCTTCCGGATCTGGTCTGCCAGTAGGTACGATTAATTTTGCTACTGCTGCTGGCCCATTATCTTGTTTACCCTTAGATTGGGGAGCTATTGTTCCTTTAAGATTTATGCCTAGTGTTCCAATTGTGGTGATTACACCTTCGAGAGAAGTTTCTTATGAGAAGCATGTTGAATTCGGAAATGCTTTAAGAGAAGCTGTCTTGTCGTCTAACAAACGTGTAGCACTTATCGCAAGCTGTGACTGGTCACATGCTCATGATGTGAACGGACCATACGGGTATGACTCTGCAGCAAAAACATTAGATGAAGAGGTTGTTTCGTTAATCAAACAAAATCATTTTGAACAAATGGCAGAGTTCCCAGATGAGTATGTAGAAGCTGCAAAACCGGATGGTATATGGCAAGCCTTAATTTTAGCAGGAGCTATCAAACCGGAAGAACGCCAAGTTGAATTTTTATCCTACGAAGCACCTACATACTTTGGGTTAATATGTGCTGCTATAAGATAAAATGTCTGGTACATTAAGTATAAAAATTGGAAGCGACCCTTACTGGGGGTCGCTTTTGTTTCGATTAATTATGTTTACGATGTTGCTTATTGTTGAACCCACAACAGCACTTCTAATAATATCAGATGGATAATGATGTCCTACCCAGATTCTTGATAGCCCGGTAACAGCAGATAATCTTGTCATCAGTTTGCCAAGTCTAGGTTTTTTTAGAAAAATAGATGTTGAAACAGCAAAAGCTAGCAGCGTGTGTTTGCTAAAGTATGAAGAATCCATCTTAGAGGGTATTAGAATTCCTACCTTATGATAAAGAAAAGGTCTTGGTTTAAAATAGATAAGTTTACATACAAAATGAAGTAGCCAAGCAACACCTGCAGATTTGATAGCATCCAATGCAACCTCGCGGGAAGACTTATTTCTTATAAGTAAGTAAAAAAGAATAACTAAATAAAAATATCGTATCTTCTTAGAGAAAAAAATCATGATAAAGTCCATGACAGGATACCTGCCAGAGAAGTGGTTTAATACCTTAAATATTTTTTCGTCCATATGTATACTCCTGTTCTTTTTTATACACCTTGCATAGTTATTTTTCCTAGGGTGACTATTTTTAATCGATATTTTTTTGTTATTTTATCCCTTATGAAATTACAGATGATTTTCACTTTTATCTGCACTTTTTTGCTAGGTAGTGGAAGGTATAAAAAAGACGTCATAAGAAACCTTATGACGTCAGCTTATTTTTAAAAATATATTAGCACTCAACTGATTTGTGAATGTGAAGAGGAGGAGGAATTAACCAACCCTTTTCTTTATTAAGTCGCAGATATTTTCCTCCAAGTGTTGCCTTTTGCGTATGGAATTGTCCAAACATCATGGCAATATCTTCTCTAATACAGGAACCAATCATTTGACTGCAGGCCACTAAACCAGCAGCAATATCAGCAGAAATAGCTGCCGCTATTTCATTATCCATAAACCGAGCACCTACTGGTATTTCTTCTAGACATGCCTTTGGTCGATCTGGAGGAGAAGGAGGTAAACCAATACCATTTTCCTTTAGAAGTATTTCAATTTGTTTTGCTTCCTGTTGGGCAGCTTCAATCGATTCCTCAACTAATTTATGCAAATCACCGTCTCCGATGTGGTTTAACATGGTTTGATATCCAGCGACCATCGCTTTTGCACCTAATAAAAAGCTCCAAGTTCCAAATACTTCCCCGTAATGCATTGGTTCATCTTTCGGGTTACCACTTAATATACCCATAGTAAACCTCCTAAGTACGTTCATTTTTGTGCCACCTTTCATAAATGTGGACAAAATTAGGATTACCTTACTGCTGATATAAATGCACGAAGTCTACATGGTAATTTTATGTCTATAAAAAGGTGTTTTTGAAATAAGCAAAAGGACAAACTAAAGTAATAGTAGGAGGGAATATGACATGGATTATGAAAAAAGGATGATTGCATCCATAAAAAATGAGGCGATTTCCTTTGAGACGAATCGTGATTTCGACCAACTAATAGAAGCAATTGGAGATCGTCAATTTGTCTTGCTTGGGGAGGCATCACATGGCACTTCCGAGTTTTATCAAATTAGAATGGAGCTATCTAAACGCTTAATAACAGAAAAAGGGTTTTCTGTTATTGCGGTAGAAGGTGATTGGCCGTCATGCTTTACAGTTAATGAATATATAAAGGGTTTTAAAGGACAATCGGCATTAGATGCAGTCAAAGATTTTAATCGTTGGCCAACTTGGATGTGGGCAAATGAAGAAATACTTTCTCTTATTGACTGGATGAAAACTTATAATTCCATTTTTCACAATAAAGTTGGTTTCTATGGTATTGATGTTTATAGTCTGTGGGAATCCATGGAAGCACTTGTAAAAAACCTCGAAACGAGTGGTACTGGAGATGTTGAAAAAGCAAAAAAAGCTTTTTCGTGTTTTGAACCTTTTTACAGAAGGCCAGAAAATTATGGGATTTCAGCAGCATTTTACGGAGAGCATTGCCAAAATGAAGTTTCGGACCTATTAGCAACTTTACGTAAAAATCACTATCAATATGAAAAAGGTCATGAGGAATCACTTAATATCCAAGTAAATGGACTAGTAACACAAAATGCTGAAAAGTATTATAAGGCAATGGTCAGGGGTGGTCCAGATGATTGGAATATTAGAGATCACCACATGGTTAGTGCCATTGATGAAATTGTTTCGTTTTATGGAACAGAAACGAAGGTAATTGTTTGGGAGCATAATACCCATATTGGTGATGCAAGGGCAACAGATATGATTAGGGAAGGTTTAGTTAATGTTGGCCAAATCATGAGACAAAAATATGGTCACGAGAATGTTTACGCAGTTGGATTTGGAACCCATCGAGGAACGGTTATGGCTGCAAATCGATGGGGGGAAGAAATGCAGGTAATGAGTGTACCGATGGCAATAGATGGAAGCTGGGAGGATTTGATGCATAGAGCCGGCCCTTTTAATAAGTATTTATTGTTTAACCCTCAAAATGAGACTAGCTTTCGCAAGGAGATTGGGCACCGTGCAATTGGTGTTGTCTACAATCCGGAGTATGAACATCTCGGTAACTACGTAACCTCCATCATGTCAGAACGCTACAATGCCTTTTTTTATATAGATGAAACAAAAGCCTTATCACCATTAAAAACAGAAATATTACATGTTTAAAGGTGAAATACCCTCCAGTTTTTTGGAGGGTATTTATTAATGAAAGGATTTTTGTAACCTTTTATAGAAATATAGAAGATATTTAAAAAAGTGGGGGAAAATATGGAGAGGAAAGTATTGTTAGTTATATTTGAAACTTTTAGTGAGTTTGAAATATGCGTATTAGCTTCGATAGTAAAAAGGAAATATAAAATAGAAACTGTTTCTATTAATACTGAAAAAATAGTTGGAGAGTCAGGTTTACTTTTCTCTTCACATATACTTTTTGACGATATTAGGGTAGAAGATTATGATGCTATCATTATCCCAGGGGGAGATATGTTTTACATAAAAGATGCGGATAACCTGTTTTCATTAGTGAAAAGGTTTTATGATGCAAAAAAATTAGTTGCCGCCATTTGTAGTGGCCCATTTGTTCTATCAAAAGCTGGGATACTTGAACATCACCCTTTTACCGTCACCTTGACAAAAGAACAACGTCGATTTTTAAGCATTCCGGAAAACCATTTTATATATAAAGAAGTAGTAAAGGAAGAAAATATCATTACAGCTCAAGGTCATGCCTTTGTAGAATTTGGAATAGAGGTTGCAAGACATTTAAATTGTTTAAATCAGGATTTTGATATTGACTTTTATACGGGGAAAAGAAATAAATTTATGGAATTAGAATCAAAAATAATCAAATAAAAAAAGCTCATGAATGTCATGAGCTTTTTGTACTTTTCTTATTCTTCAACAATGCTTACTTCTTTCATTTTGTCGCCTTGTTTAATATCATCTACGAATTCCATACCTTCAACGACCTTACCAAAAACAGTATGAACTCCGTTTAAGTGTGGTTGTGGCTCGAATACGATAAAGAATTGGGAACCGCCAGTATCTTTTCCAGCATGCGCCATAGAAAGAGAACCGCGTTCATGCTTATGTGGGTTTCCTTGAGTTTCACATTTAATAGTGTAACCAGGACCACCAGTTCCAGTGCCGTGTGGGCATCCACCTTGAGCTACGAAGCCAGGAATAACACGGTGGAAGTTTAATCCGTTGTAGAAACCTTCTTTAATTAATTTCTCAAAGTTAGCTACTGTACCAGGTGCCTCTTTTTCGAATAATTCAATTTTAACTTGTCCGCCTTTTTCAAGGTCGATTACAGCGTATTTAGTCATATGTATGAACTCCTTTCAAATTTCTTATGTAAATACCTTTTGATTATATCCGAAATAAATAGAAAAAGAAAACGATGCGTATGAAAAATAGTATTTCTTGATAACTATCGATTATAAGAGTGATAATCAATGATATTAAACCAATCAAAAGGTGTTCATGCAGTGTTACCGCATGGAGCGATTCGTTAAAATGAACATAAAAATCAAATATTGTTAGCTTAACCCTACTTTTTAGGTCATAATAAAAATAGTTTTTTATTAGGATAGAAAGTAGGGGTATTTTTTGACGAATTTTTTATCGCTTGGCCTTTCTGAGTCTTTGGTAAAGACCTTAAAAAAAAATGGAGTAGCGGTTCCAACATCGATTCAGGAACAAGCCATTCCTTTATTATTAGCTGGTAAAGACGTGATTGCTCAATCCCAAACAGGAACAGGTAAGACCTTTGCATTTATCTTACCTATTCTAGAAAAGGTAGATCCTCAACATAATCATATACAAGCTCTGATTGTTACACCCACAAGGGAGTTAGCGCTTCAAATTACAAATGAAGTAAAAAAATTGTTAGAGGATAGACGAGATATCCGAGTTCTTGCCATATATGGGGGACAGGATGTGGAATCACAGCTGAAAAAATTGAAAAAAGGTATAGATATTGTAATCGGGACTCCCGGTAGATTATTAGACCATATTAGAAGACAGACTGTTAATTTCTCACGGACGGACTTTTTAGTATTAGATGAAGCTGACCAAATGCTTCATATTGGTTTTTTACCCGAAGTGGAAGAGATTATTAATGAAACATCTACCAATAGGCAAACCATGTTATTTTCCGCAACGATGCCGGATGAAATTCGAAAATTGGCCCGTAGACATATGAAGAATCCACAAAATATTCAAGTTGAAAAGACACAAGCACCACTTGAGAATATTAAACAAATGGCAATTAGCACGGTTGATAGAGCTAAGCAAGGGGATTTAATTGAATTATTAAATATCCATCGTCCGTTCCTTGGGGTCATTTTTTGCAGAACAAAGCGCAGGGTTAGTAAGCTTTATGAGGCATTAAAGGATAACGGATTTAACTGTGACGAATTACATGGTGATTTATCTCAAGCCAAACGGGAACAAGTGATGAAGAGATTTCGGAAAGCAGAGATTCAGTTTTTAATAGCTACAGATGTAGCAGCTCGTGGACTAGACGTAGAAGGTGTCACCCATGTATTTAACTATGACATTCCTGAAGATACAGAAAGCTATATTCATCGCATTGGAAGAACAGGTAGAGCTGGAGGACAAGGGATTGCCATTACACTATACTCACCGAAAGACCGTGATGCTTTATTAAATATTGAAAAGGATTTGAACCTTACTATTCCCAAGAAGAATATTGGAAATGAGAAAAAGGGCTTAGGTGATGGTGAAGGAAATCAAGAGGAACAATCAGCAGTAGACGATAAACCACGACGAGCAAAAAAAGGTAAAAACGAAAGAGCAGCAAATAGAAGAAGTAGAGAAGCAACAGAAAGAAAAGAATCAAGAGGAGGCAGTAGGGGGAAAAGAGAAGAAGGAAGAGGTTCAAGCCCAAGCAGAGAATCAAAGGGCGGTAACTCGAAGGGAAGAACCGAAAAAGGTTACCAACAACGTTCAGCAGCTGGAAGAGAGTCGCGAGAAAGTAATCCTCGGAATAGAGACGCTGGTCCAAGAATGGAGCAAAGAGAAGGTAATCGAAGAAGCGGTTCCTCAATCAGCAAAACAAGGAATCAACAATCTAGAAAACCATCTTCCAAAAGTGGTAGCTTTGGATCTAGAAATAGATAGTAAAGACATGATGGAATGAAAGAGGAGGGTATCCACCCTCCATTTTAAACCATTGTAGATCATAGCAAAGGAGTTAATCTATGTTTGTCATTTATGGTAGTTCTAGACCAGGTGGAAATACAGAACAGTTGGCTAATATTATTTTTCAAGGAGTAACAAAAGAAGAGGTGTACCTGCGTGATTTAAATATCATTCCTATAACCGATAAGCGTCACGATCCTGAAGGATTTCAAAAAGTAGGGGATGATTATCATCAGGTTGCTAAACAAATGTTAGATCATGAGGAGATTATATTTGTTACACCGCTGTATTGGTATGGAATGAGTGGACATATGAAAAACTTTATTGATCGCTGGTCTCAAAGCTTACGGGATAATGATTTAAATTTTGCGGAACGCATGAAAGATAAAAAAATGTACGTGGTAATTGTTGGTGGAAAAGGAGCAAGGATAAAAGGGCTGCCATTGATTGGTCAGTTTAATTATATTTTTGAATTTATGAAGGCTACATTTGAAGGATATTTAATCGGTGAGGCTAGCATCCCTGGTGATATACATAAAGATGAGTGGGCGATTCAACAAGCAAATCTATTGAATCAAAAATTAAAAGTATTGAACTAACCGTTAATTCATTAACGGTTTTTTATTTTTTTAAAAGGTTTTTAGTAAATATTGTCGAATTTTTTATTCTTATGGGTATTTCTTACTATAAAGGAGTCTGATATATGAAGGATCATACACTTAATCGTCAAGTAGATTTAGATTGGATAAGGGTTATAGCGACTGTAATGGTCTTTTTGTATCATTGTTCAATGTTTTTTAACCCTTTCGATTGGCATGTAAAAAATAACGTTATTAATACGAGCTATATATTAGTTTTTACTCTTCTTGTAGGAACGTGGATCATGCCGATTTTTTTTGCTATATCAGGGATTACAACCTTTCATGCTTTGAAAAAAAGAAATATGAAGGGCTTTGTTAAGGAACGATGTCTTCGACTAGGAATTCCTTTACTTTTTGGGGTCTTTGTATTAACCCCTCCCCAAGTGTATATCGAAAGAATAACTAACCAACAGTTTAGAGGAACGTTTTTTGAATTTTTCCCCCATTATTTTGATGGGGTATATTTAGAGTTTTATGGCACTGGTAATTTTGCTTTCTTCGGTTTGCATTTATGGTATTTACTAGTTTTGCTTATATTTTCACTTTTATCGTTGCCTATACTCACTAAAATAAAAGTAGCCGATAAATTTAGCTTAACACATTACGTTCTTTTTTCTTTTATCCTTTTCATTTTATCTGTGTTTGTCGAGATAGTAAATTTAGGTGGATGGGGATTGCCATTTTATTTTGTTATCTATTTAGTAGGTTATATCTATTTCTCTCAGGATTCTTTTAGAAATTTTTATCGAAAAAACGGTCTATGGATCGGTTTTATCGCCTTATTAACTTCAGTTCTATATATTTATTGGTTTTTGAAAGGAATGCCGAAAAATGGAACTCTTTTATCTTTATGCTTTACATATTTAAAGGTATTAAATGGTTGGAATTGGCTAATATTTATTTTTTATTTAGGTAACAAATACCTTGCAGCCCCAAAGAAGGGTCTAAAGTATGTAAGTCAAGCATCCATGCCCTTTTATGTTCTTCATCAACCGATTATTGTTAGTTTAGGATTCTATCTTTATCAACAATCCTGGAACATCCCAAGTAAACTACTATTTCTATGTTTTGTCTCTTTTGGAATCATCATGTTCCTATACCACTTTGTGATTCAAAGAGTATACATTCTAAGGGTTTTATTTGGACTAAAGGGTACTAGTCATAAAGGTAAAGAAATATTTAGTCCTACTGGGATATCTAAATAGTACCTTGGCAGTATTTGTTAAAGGCTCTTTTCTGAAACTTTGTTGCTTTTTCTAATTAATAAATAAGCATTTCACCATATAGGGTGTTAAACTCATTTGAAAATGAAGAAAAGAGCTGAGCACTTATTAAGAGAGCTTGTAAAAATCCGGCTTTAGGGATTTTTACGAAAACAACAAACTATACGAAAACAGCTTTGTTAAAACAATGATTTAATGATATACAAATCGACAATTCTTTTTGTATAATAAAGTCAACATAAAAAAATTGAATCGGCAAAAACAGGTGCTAAAATCTTAAAAAAGGATTTTAGCTTAATAGGGAAGTTTGGTTAAAAGCCAGCGCGGTCCCGCCACTGTAAATGGGAGCAACCTATAAAACGTCACTGTCCAAAAGGATGGGAAGACTTAGGGAGCTATGATCATGAGCCAGGAAACCTGCCTGTTTTTATTGCACCAATTGCCTACGCGGATAGGGGGGTGTTAAGTTAGAACGTTTTTATACGTTTCATTTCTTAACCTACTCCTCCTTAATTAGGAGGATTTTTTTATGCCAATCTTTAGAAATTGGAAAAGGAGAGGTTAGAATGATTTTAAATCGAAGAATGAATTTGTTTGCCGTACTTCTAGTAGTCATTGCTCTTTTTACAAGTTGTTTTGTAACAAATGCGCAGGCAGCTGGCGGTACAAACCAAGAAACAGTCGAGGTAGTTGGAAATGATCTAGAAAATCCTTTATTACCTGAAATGAATGTAGATGTAGATCATAAAACAGCTTTGGATGCTTTGGTAAATGCTGTTGGTTCTAGTAATCTTGAAACCTCTGAATCAGCATATGGAAAAATGATTACTGGCATTAATGGATTAAAAGCAAAAGATACTTTCTACTGGGCATTTTACATAAATGGATTTTCAGCGCAAGTTGGTGCGGACCAGTATATTGTCCAAGACGGAGATCACCTAAGCTTTCGTTATGTAGATTACACAGTCTCACCAGAAAAAACGGTTTCTATAAAGGTTTCAGGGAAGAAGGAGGTTATGAAAGAAGTAGCTGATATATCGTATATCAATGAACCAACTGCCTTCCAATTATTACAGGTTCTATGGGGTGATAAGGTTGCATTTTCTGACACTCAGTTTGGTAAAATGATCACCTCTATTAATGGACTTGCTGGTGAAGGAACTAATTATTGGGCATTTTATGTAAATGGACAAATGGCAACGGTCGGGGCTGACAGCTATAAACTTCAGGCGGGAGACCAAATTAGCTTCCAATATGAGTCATGGGAAAAACAAGAAGATGGCACCAATAAAGATAATAACACTACTCCAGGTGTAGCGATTTCAAATAAGGCTCTTCAAAAAGCTATTAATCTTACAAGCGAATATATATTGAAAAATCAAGTTAGCGAATGGGATGCAATTGCATTAAAGCAAACTGGTAAGACACTGCCAAAAACGTATCTGGACAATGTGACAAAAGTTATCAAAGACAAAAATGGTCACTTTTCAAAAATAACAGATTACGAGAGATATACTTTAGGAATACTGGCTGCAGGAGGAAATCCAACGGATGTTGCAGGTGTTAATCTTGTTGAAAAAATCTATAACGGTGATGTAACCAAACAAGGACTAAATGGAGTAGCTTATGCACTTATCGCCATAGATAGTGCTAACTTTAAGATTCCTAATAATGCAAAATGGCCACGTGAAAAGTTAGTCAACCAACTTTTAGAAAAGCAAAATAAAGATGGGGGCTGGTCTTGGGATGGTAGCGCAACAAGTGATATCGATACGACGGCAATGGTTATAACAGCAATCGCACCTTATAAAAATGAAGCGAAAACAAAGGAAACAATCGAGGCTGCAATTGAGTTTTTATCTACACAATATCTTGCAGGTAAGGTTGATAATAGTTCAACAGCATCTCAATTAGTCGTTGCTTTATCTTCGTTAGGAATAAATGCAAATGGAACAGCATTTACAAAAGATGGAGTAAGTCTCATAGCTTATCTACTTACCTATCAAAATGTGGATGGCGGTTTTGATTGGCAGGGTGGGAATAGCAGTGATGTGTTCTCCACAAGTCAAGCATATCAAGCAATAGTAGCTTTTCAACTTTTTCAAAATGGTAAAGGATCTTTATACAACCTGCCATTGAACCCTGTAAAAGCTGTGCCGAATACACAAAAAAAGGAATCTAGCAATGAAAACAAAACGACTTCTGATTCAGAAAAAGTTCAAGATGGGAAGCCACTTCCAAACACAGCAACCAATCAATATAATCTGTTAGCATTTGGTCTTCTCCTTTTGCTGGCCGGAACTGTTTTTTATATGATTGAGAAAAGAAAGAAGGCTTAATGGGGAATGAAAATGAGAATATCCCTTTTGTTTCTGGCAGGGGGGTTCTTTTTTATCACTCTTGCTGGTTATCAAATCGTGAAGTCTTCTTTTGTCCAAACGAAGACCTTATCAACCGCGATTAAGGAAGTTAGAGAAAGAGAAACAGCCCTTCTCGATGACCAAGCAGAAACCGTTAAAAATGGAGAGGTTCTAGGGGTTCTTGAGTTGCCTACCCTTAATGAGAAATTACCGATTGTTAAAGGAGTAACAGAAGAGGCATTAGAAAAAGGAGTAGGCTACTATGAGGGAACAGCCTTACCCAATCAGCACGATCAAATTGTTTTATCAGGACATCGAGATACCGTTTTTAAACGATTAGGTAAGCTTAAAATAGGAGATGAATTAGTTGTAGAAATGCCTTATGGCAGCTTTACTTACATTATTGAAGAGACATTTATAGTTGAAGCGAATGATCGGACAGTTATTCATTCCACCGCTCCAGTGGAAAAATTAACATTAACCACCTGCTATCCTTTCCATTATGTCGGGAATGCACCGCAGCGATATATTATAAACGCAAAAAGAAAATAGAAGGAGGTTCGTCTATGTTCCGATTAATGAAGATACTTACACCTTTACTTTTACTTTTTATGACCTTCAGCTTAATTGGCTGTAGTTCAACCTCAGTAAATTCCAAAAGTGAAGCAAGTGCAGTCTCAGAAGTAGAAAAACAAACGAAAGAAGATGTAAAAAAAACAGAAGTCCAAGATTCTTCTGCTCAGAAAACAACAGATAAAGTGGCAGAAACAAATGCAGCGTTAAAGAAACCTAACCAAACGATTGAAAAAGTGGCTGAAAACAAGACTGACACTACTAAGACCGAAGCAACCCAAAAAGATTCATCTGCTGGGGGAACAGATACATCTACTAATAAAACAAGTGCGACTAAAGAAAAGCCGAACACTGTCAGCAGTGCCACAACTGTAAAGGAGACATCTGAAACAAAGAAACAAATCGTCCCTAAGAATACAGTATTCATGACGATAAAGGGGCCAAAGGATGTTGGCACGATTTTAGCGAAATCACCTATTGAATTCAAAGAGGGTGACACGGTTCTTGATGTCCTCTTAAAAGCAGCTAAAGAGCATCATTTTCAAGTTGAATATAGTGGTTCTGGTGCAATGGCTTATATTGAAGGAATCGATAATAGTTATGAATTTGACTACGGTCCAACAAGTGGTTGGAATTTTAAGCAGAATGGTACAGAAATGGGAAAAAGTTCAGGAACGGTTAAAGTTAAGAAAGATGACCAAATAGAGTGGATTTATACGGAAGATTTTACGGAGAATAAGTGATGAAAAGCAGATTTCATTCTTATCACCCATTTGTTACTTTTTTTTATTATATTGGCTCTATTGCATTAATGATGTTATTTCAACATCTTATATTCCTTTTAATTGGGATTTTCGGAATCTTAGCTATACACTTTATACATGATCGCTGCAAACAATTGCAGCGATGGCTTTTTTTTATCCTGATAAGTGGACTTTTCATATCAATATTCAACCCTATCTTTAATGAGAGAGGAAAAAATGTTTTATTTGAATTCTACGGTCATCGGTTTACCCTTGAAGCTACCATTTATGGTGCCATGTCAGCCTTAACGATTATAGGTGTTATGATGTTATTTGTTTCTTATAATGAAGTAATGACGCCTAATAAATTACTATATTTATTTTCAAAATTTCTCCCACAGTTTGCAGTTTTGTTGATGTTGACTTTAAGGTTCATTCCACTAATGAAAAGACGGCTTAACGATATTTCTGCTGTACAGATAAGTAAGGGGATATCAGTCTCACAAGGTTCATGGAAGGAGCGTATTCAAAAAAGCATGCTCTATATCCAAGTATTATTAACGTATTCATTAGAAGAAGCGATTCAAACAGCTGATTCAATGAAAGCAAGAGGGTACGGTCAAGCAAATCGAACTTCTTATGAATATTTTCGGTTCAAACGCTCTGACCTATTGGCTTTTACATTTTTGATTACCCTATTTTGGATCAACTTAATTGGTCGTTTTAACCATTTAGGTTCTTTAACCATCTATCCTGTAATGGAACAAATCCCATTAACTTCAGCAGATAATGTCATTTTAATGGTCTATTTATTATATGTTTGTTTTCCACTTTATGTTGAAATTGGAGGTGCTGTTAAATGGCGGTTATCGAAATAAAAAATGTTACGTTTACCTATCCAAACGCTGATAGACCAGCACTTCGCAATATTTCCCTTAACGTGGAAAAAGGTCAGTTTATTGTTCTGTTTGGTTCATCTGGATCAGGGAAAAGCACGCTTCTTCGCTTATTAAAAAAGGATATTCAGCCGCATGGCGAATTAAAAGGTGAAATTCTGATTGAAGGGAATAAAGCCGATAAATCGGTGTGCCAGGAAGGAAATATAGGATTTGTATTCCAAGATCCAGAAAATCAAGTAGTGGCAGATGATGTTCTCCATGAAATAGTATTCGGTTTAGAAAATCTCGGTCTCTCCACTAACGAAATGAGAGGCCGTGTGGCTGAAATGGTTCATTATTTTGGTCTAGAACCACTACTTCATCGCAAAACAAATGAGCTTTCAGGCGGAATGAAACAGCACATTAATTTAGCTTCGGTTCTCTTAATGCAGCCAAATATCTTATTGCTGGATGAACCAACAGCTCAGCTGGATCCAGTAAGTGCAAAAGAGTTTTTAGATATGCTAGTTCGATTAAATGAAGAATTCGGTATGACAATCATACTGGCAGAGCATCGACTTGAAGAAATATTAACTATTTCAGATAAGATCGTGTTGATGGAAAACGGTGAAGTTAAAGCAGAAGGAGAACCTCGAAAAGTATTGAGCGAGATATGGGAATCATCTAATCGTCCTTTTATTCCAACCATACCCTCGTTATATTTTAGTGCTACAAAAAAGGACGAACGAAACGCCATACCGTTGACAGTAAAAGAAGGTAAAAGCTGGTTAATCAATCAAAAGATAATGACAGAAAACACATTTGTTCAACCGTTTTCAGGTAAATACAACAAAAGCCTTCTTGAAGTAAAAGATGTATTCTTCCGCTACAATAGGGAGGAAGATTTTGTACTAACGGACTTGCAATTCTCCTTGAAAACGGGTGAATTTTACGCTTTATTGGGTGGTAACGGCTCTGGAAAATCCACATTATTAAAAATGTTAACCGGTATTTTAAAACCGACTCAAGGTAAAATTCTTCTCCATAATAAACCATTAAAATCTTATAAGTCCAAAGAACTTGCTAAAAAAATCGGATATCTTCCCCAGAATCCAAAGTTGTTCTTTATACATGATACTGTGGAGAAGGAAATCCAAAAAACAATGGAATTGTGGGGACTCTCTAATCATGATGAAGCACGGAAATTGATAGAGAATTTAGGGATTAATCATGTTCTATCCAATCATCCCTATGACTTAAGTGGAGGGGAATTACAAAAGGCATCCCTAGCTTGTTTATTGCTAAGAGAACCAGAAATATTAATCCTAGATGAACCTACCAAAGGCTTAGACCCGATATCAAAGGAGAATCTCTCAAATATCTTAGTTTCATTGCAAAAAAAAGGTATAACTATCCTCATGTCAACACATGATGTAGAGTTTGCGGCAGCCCACGCTTCTCGTTGTGGGATGATGTTTCAAGGAAATATAACTTCCGAAAATAATCCAAGGAAATTTTTTAACGGTAATTTCTTTTATACCACTATGGTTCAGCGATTATTTAGACATCTACCTGATAGCGAGGTTGTAACCCTGCAGGAGGCCATATCAGTATGCGAAAAAACAATAGAATAGTATTTTTCACCTTTTTTTTGGTACTGGTTGGTCTTTTGTGGGTGACTATTCTCTTGAATGTTAATGACTTACTTATTAGTTTTGGGATTGTCCTTATTTCTGGCCTCTTTTTCATTGTTCGATTTGAAAAAAAGAAGATTGAGGCAAGAGAATTAGTTTTGTTGGCTGTTCTAGCAGCTATTGCTGCAGTTGGCAGAATTCCCTTTGCTAGTATCCCTAGTGTACAGCCAACGACCTTTGTTATTATGATGTCCGGATTCGTTTTTGGTGCGGAAAGCGGATTTATGATTGGAGCAGTAGCAGCATTAGCTTCAAATATGATATTAGGTCAAGGACCGTGGACTCCATGGCAAATGGTTGCATGGGGATTGGTAGGATTAACATCAGGTTTATTCAATAAAAGTTGGATTATGTCATCCAAATGGGGAAGAATTGCATTTGGTATTGTTTGGGGATTTGTATTTGGTTGGATTATGAATATATGGTCATTGTTTGCTTTTATTCAAGATGGTATTAATATCCATACTATTGTTGCCTATGCTGCAGGAAGTGCATTATTTGATTTTATGCATTCCATTTCAAATGTGATCTTCTTACTTCTTTTTGCGGAAAGTTGGATAAAGATATTAAATAGGTTTAAAAGCAAATATGGTTTATTAATAACGAGATAACATTAGTTAAAAATATTTTTCTTGTAAAAACCGTACATTAATCTTGATTTCTGGTGAGATTGTTAAGAAATGACTCTTTACAAATGTATAAATTAATCCTATAATACGATTCATACAAATCATTGAAGGATCCATTCTTAAGAATAGGAATGGGACCACATTCACTCATATAATCGCGGGAATATGGCTCGCAAGTTTCTACCGGATTACCGTAAATGATCCGACTATGAGTGGGCAATGGGAATACGCCTATTTTAGGTGTTTATTCTATTTACCTTCTTCGGAATTTAGCCTGAAGGTCATTGACTCACTCATTTTTTGGGGAGTGCAATGATTTTCAGGCTTTTTGTATTTCTTAATCATGTGAGGAGAGGGAAAATGGAATTATTAAAGAGAAAAATAGAATTAGAGGGAAGAGTCATTTCTGATCATGTACTAAAAGTGGATTCATTTTTAAACCATCAAGTCGATCCACACTTAATGGCTGCCATAGGAAAGGAATTTGCAGCCCGATTTCAAAATATGGGTATAACAAAAATACTAACAATAGAGTCATCAGGTATTGCACCTGGTCTAATGACTGCCCTTGAGTTAAATGTTCCTATTATTTTCGCAAGAAAAAGAAACTCTTTAACGCTGGTAAATGATTTAATTACTTCTACTGTTCATTCGTTTACGAAAAAAGAAACCAACGAAATCTCCATTTCAAATCAATACATTGTTCCTGGAGATAAAGTATTAATAATTGATGATTTCTTAGCAAACGGTCAAGCTGCCCTTGGATTGGTTGACCTTGTACAAAAAGCAGGCGCTGAAATGGTTGGAATTGGTATCGTTATTGAAAAATCTTTTCAAGAAGGTAGTAATCTCCTTCGTAAGGAAGGATTTAGAGTGGAGTCATTGGTTAGAATCAAATCATTGGAGAATGGTAGAGTAACATTTTTACAAGAAGGGGTGTCAACTCGTTATGAACAAATCATTTAAAACCGTATCACTAGGAATACAACATGTACTTGCCATGTATGCCGGAGCTGTTATTGTACCATTAATTGTAGGAGGAGCCCTTGGTTTAACAGTAGAACAATTGACTTACCTTGTCTCTATTGATATTTTAATGTGTGGTGTGGCTACCATTCTACAGGTTTGGAAAAATAAGTTTTTTGGAATTGGATTACCTGTTGTTTTAGGTTGTACATTTACTGCAGTTGGACCAATGATTGCCATTGGAGGCCAATATGGAATATCTGCTATTTATGGTTCCATTCTAGTTTCCGGATTATTTGTTGTTCTCATATCTACTTATTTTGGAAAATTAGTTCGCTTTTTTCCTCCAGTGGTAACAGGTTCAGTCGTTACTATTATAGGTATCACCTTAATCCCTGTTGCAATGAATAATATAGCTGGTGGTCAAGGTAGTCCTGATTTTGGCTCTCTTACTAATATCTCACTGGCTTTTGGTACACTCGTGTTTATTCTTTTTCTATATCGTTTTTCAACAGGCTTTATTCGTTCAGTCGCCATATTACTAGGATTAATTGCAGGAACAATTGTTGCGTACTTTATGGGGAAAGTGGATTTTACTGCAGTAGGTAATGCTTCTTGGTTACATATGGCCAAACCTTTTTATTTTGGAACACCGACTTTTGAAATTACAGCCATTTTAACAATGATTTTAGTAGCAATGGTTAGTCTTGTAGAATCAACAGGTGTGTATTTTGCACTTGGAGATATTACCGGTCGAAAAATAACCGAAAAAGATTTAGTTAACGGATACCGTGCCGAAGGATTGGCTATTCTGCTAGGCGGACTATTTAACGCATTTCCATACACGACCTACTCCCAAAATGTTGGGCTTATTCAATTGTCTGGGGTTAAAAATACTAATGTCATTTATACAGCAGGTGCTTTTCTAGTTGTTCTTGGATTTGTACCTAAAATCGGTGCACTGACTACTGTTATTCCGACATCCGTTCTTGGTGGAGCAATGGTTGCTATGTTTGGAATGGTTATCGCTTATGGCATAAAGATGTTAAGTAAAGTAGATTTTGCATCACAGGAGAATTTGTTAATTATCGCATGTTCCGTGGGAATGGGACTTGGAGTAACAGCAGTGCCAAACCTTTTTTCCCAGCTTCCTGCAAGTATTCAGATTTTAACAGGAAATGGAATTGTTGCAGGTAGTTTAACAGCAATTGTATTAAATATTGTCTTTAATCTAAATTTAAAATCAAAAACCATTTCAGTACTTAACGAGCAAAAAGCTTCATAGAAAAATACCCTTCCTTTTAGTGTAACAGGTACTCGGAGTACAAGAACTTAAAAAACAACTCAAATAGCATGTTAAATCGAATATGATTTAGCATGCTATTTTTATTGGAATAACAACGTTAATGACAATTAAACTTGAGAATGAACACTGGTGTTATCTAGTTTTCTTTTGAGATTTCAATTTTTTTAAAATTAATGTTGTTTGTCCAAGACTAATAAAAAAAACAAAAAGTGCAAAGCCTAATTGAATAAATTTAGTTGTTCTAGCGTTACTCTTAATTTTACGTGATTGTACTTGGGAGACAGTAACAGCAGTTATCATTTGAACGAAACTAATTAGTACAAAAAGTATATTAGTGTTGATGTTCTTAAAAAAATTCATAACTATACCTCATTTTTTTAATCTTAGTAAGTATATTATCCATTACATATAAAATTATGTGGATTTAGCCAAATTGCTTCGTCAGGGAACCAGTTAATTTAGAATACGGAGGGGATTTTTTCGGCTACAAAATCAAAAAAAATTTTATTTTTAGTTTACCTATGACATTCTTGAAGAATATTTTATACTTATGGTGAGATTTACCAAAATGGGTTTTAATACTCCGTTAATAGGTTAGTATGGTAATAGGAAACAATATTGGAATGGAGTTATTCTATAAACCTTCTATTATAAAGCAAAGGATGATTCGAAATGAAAATAATTGGGTTAATTGGTGGAATGAGTTGGGAGTCAACTGTTTCCTACTATAAGATCATAAATGAAGGAATTAAAAAGGCATTGGGAGGTCTACATTCAGCAGAATGTATTCTATATAGTGTAGACTTCGATGAGATCGAAAAATATCAATCCAATAATCAGTGGGAACTTGCAGGTGAAGCTTTAAGTGCCGCTGCACAAAAACTAGAAAAAGCAGGTGCAGATTTTATTGTCATCTGCACGAATACGATGCATAAGGTGGTACCTCAAATTCAATCCTCTATTCAAGTTCCGGTCTTACATATCGCTGAGGCTACTGCAGCAAAGATAAACGAATCTGAGTTAAAAAAGGTTGCTCTTCTGGGAACAAAATATACAATGGAACAGGATTTTTATAAATCTAAAATAATCGAAACAGGTATTGACATCATCATCCCTGATCAACATGCTCGAGAACGTATTAATCAGATCATTTTTGAGGAATTATGTTTAGGGAATATAAGAGAAGAATCGAGACGTTACTATCTAGAGGTTATCGAAAAATTAGTTCAAGAAGGTGCAGAAGGAATTATTCTTGGCTGTACAGAGATTGGTCTTCTAATTAAGCAAGAAGATGTTAAAATACCACTATTTGATACAACCGTTATTCATGCTGAGAAAGCTGTTAAATTTGCGTTAAAATAGTTTTAGTCAAATGGACACTCCCATGTATGACTCCCTTTTTTATAGAAAAAATAAGTAAGAGGTGAAATCATGGGAGACGTAGGTAAATGCGAATTGTGTGAAAGAGATAAAATCGAGATTACAGTACACCATCTAATTCCAAGAGAAGAGGGTGGTTCAAAATTAGAAAAAGCGAATCTATGTATACCTTGTCATAAACAAATTCATGCCTTATATACAAATAAAGAACTTGCCATCAGATTAAATACGATTAATGATTTGCAAAAAGATGCTGCAATAGATAAATATCTAAAATGGATTAAAAAGCAGCCAGCAAGTGCAATGGTAAAGACAAAGAGGTCCAAAAGTAATCCGAGGAAGAAATAAAAGAAGAAGTGTACAAGGAGTTTACTATATTGAATAATAACGTTAAAGATTTAAAGATTCGCCCAATAAAAGAAGTAGATTTGAAGAGGCTTTGGGAGTTAACGTATAAGGATGAGGCTCCAGAATGGAAGAAGTGGGATGCTCCTTATTATGAGCATAAAGCCCTTTCTTTTGAAGAATATCTAATGAATAAAGATAAATTAATAGAGCAAGATGATATATGGATAATTGAAGTTAATGGATTCATTATAGGAACGGTTAGTTATTATTGGGAGCACAAACCTTCCAACTGGCTTGAAATGGGGATTGGAATATATGACCCTAACTATTGGAGTGGAGGTTACGGAACAAAAGCTCTAGGATTATGGATTAAGCAATTATTTACGAGTCTTCCCCTTGTAAGAGTTGGATTTACAACATGGTCCGGTAATCATCGGATGATAAAAGTTGGTGAAAAGTTAGGCATGACTATGGAAGCAAGACTGCGTAAATGCCGATTTTATAATGGAATATACTACGATTCTATTAGAATGGGGTTATTGAGAGAAGAATGGGAAGAAACATATCAACAATAAAAATTTTAATAGATTTCACCACTTTAAAGCGCCGGGGGTCTGACCCCCGGCGCTTTAAAGTGGTAGAGGGTTATTTCTGTTTACGAAATATTTAAGCAGGAATTAGTTCCTTTTTCATAGAATATACATTAGAGAATAAATAGAGAAATGGGGTTACTAGGGATGCTATCTTTTAAAAAACCAGATGTAGAACAGTTTTTTCGTACCTATGCCATTCAAGATTTTGCCGTTAATCACGACGAGTCGCAGCTTATTTTTAGTACAAACTTAAGTGGCAAGTACAATCTATGGGCAATGGACTTACCAAATGTTTTTCCTTACCCACTGACATTTATGGATCAAAGTTGTCACGGAATTACCTATGATAAACAAGGTCACTTTGTTGTAGTGGGATTCGATAAAGATGGGGATGAGAACGCTCAGTTATACGCTATGCCAACCAAAGGTGGAGAGCTGAAGCCACTTCGAGTGCAGGAAGGCCAGCGTCATATGAATCCTTTCTTATCTAAGGATGGAAATCGATTATATTACACTTCTACAAAGGATGATCCGACTTATTTAAAAGCGTATTGCTATAACCTAGAAACTGAAGAAGAAAAAGTAGTCATCGATGGTTCTGGTGCATCTACGTATCTTTACAATACAAGTCCTTCTGAAAAAAGTTATCTATACATTAAGCACTTTGCCAATACCTATACACTTGGGTATGTGAAGCGTGGAGAAGAAGAAATTCTATTAACTCCTGCAACAGAGGCACAACATACGGTTTCTGGAGCTGTTTACGTTTCAGAGGAAGAATTATATTTGATAACAAATTACAATGAAGATTTATCTTATTTAGCAAAATTTAATCTTAATACAAAAGAATTTACAAAAGTTCTTTCTAAAGATGGAGAAGATTTCACTGAATTGAAGTATGACAAGAATAGCAATCTATTATATCTTGCTGCTTCAAAAGGTGTTGAAGATTACCTCTATCAATTTGATATGCAAAACGGTGAATTATCAAAGATTGATATTCCAGCAAGTATTGTAGAAAAATTAGAAGTAACGGAAAGTGGTAATCTTTATCTTCTTGCCCGTTCTGCAACTCGCCCTCATAATATCTATAAAAAGGCGGCTAATCAAACCAATTGGGAAGCTTTAACCAATTATGGTGTACCAGGTGTAGCAGAAGAGGAATTAGTAGACCCAGAAGTGTTAACATATCCGTCGTATGATGGATTAGAAATTGAAGCTTTATTCTTTAAAGCAAAAGAAGAATCAAGTAATGGACATGTGATTTTATGGCCACATGGTGGACCGCAAGCAGCAGAAAGAAAACAATTCCGTTCCTTATTCCAATTTTTAGTGAACAGAGGGTATAGTATCTTTGCACCAAATTTCCGTGGCTCTGCTGGTTATGGATTAAAATTCATGAAAATGGTTGAGGGTGACTGGGGTTATGGTCCGCGACTTGATAATATAGAAGGATTAGAATACCTGATTAAAAAGGGTTACGCTGACCGAGATAAGATTCTATTAATGGGCGGAAGCTATGGTGGATATATGGCTCTTCTTCTACACGGCCGCCATGCAGAATATTTTAAATCGGTTGTAGATATTTTCGGACCTAGTGATTTATTCTCCTTTATAGAATCGGTACCAGAGCATTGGAAGCCTGTTATGAACCAATGGGTAGGAGATCCAGTAAAGGATCGTGAAAAACTAATCGAATACTCACCAATTACTTATTTAGAGGGCATGGTGAAGCCAATGCTTGTCATACAAGGAGCTATGGACCCTCGTGTGGTAAAAGCAGAATCTGACCAAATCGTTGCTGCCCTACAAAAAAATGGAGCAAGTGTGGAGTATATTGTATTGGATGATGAAGGTCACGGTTTCTCGAAAAAAGAAAATGAAATGAAAGTTTATCGCGCAGTCCTAGAATTCTTCGATCGATTTATATAATATGTCTGTTAAAAGCATGTGGTTTTTAAACCATATGCTTTTTTATTTAGATAAAATTGGAAAAAATATTGACAGTTTTCATTATTTAGAATTATATTACTCCTAAGAGTAAATTAAATTTCTTTTAAGGGTAAGAGGTGATGGTGTGGAAGATATTAAATTAAATGTTGAATTATTAAAACAAAGAGTACCTAATTTAACGGTTGCTGCAGCTTCTGTAGGATTACGTCCTGCTACAGTTTCTAACCTTTGTACCGGGAAAATTCCTTTAGGAAGAGCGGAGGTTCGAACGCTTGTTGCCCTTGCAACACTTGCTGACTGTTCAGTTGATGAGTTAATTATTCGAAATAAAGAAGCTGAAATGATTGAGACGGGAATTAAAGTAATCGATTTATTTGCTCCATTGACAAAAGGTGGTTTGGTTGGCTTTGTAGCAAGACCAGGAATGGGACAATTGGTGGTGCTTGGGGAAATCTATCATAGGTTAACACAAAGAGGTGAAGCTACTGTTTTCATTAAACCTAAAGAATTGGCACTAGGTATCGAGGATGTTCTAAATGAAAGCAAATTTATATGTCAATCTACCACTGAGGCATTTGACGTGATAACAAAATTGGATAAACACCAAAACGTTTTTCTTGCAGCAGATCGTCAAACAGTAAATACAGGTGAGATCTATTCTTTATTAGAAAACCTTTATGAAACAGGAGTTGGTCCGATTACGACTTTACTAGTTGATTTACGAGGTGACGTCGTTGACGAAGTTGAACCATATGGACCTTTAGATACTTTATGGCAGTTTGATGCTGAATTGATTTCTCGTAAAATCTATCCAGCTATCAATCCCAATTTTTCCACATCTGTTCTACTTGAGGGAGCACATGTAGAGAAAGAACATATGCAAATCCAACAACAGGCAAGAAAATTACTTCGACGCTACCGAGAACTAAGATTTTTAGGCAGCTCTTATGGCTTTGATAAAATGCCTGCTTCAGATATCGATATATATAATCGCGGTTTACGTTTAGAATCCTATTTGACACAGCCATTTTTAACAACGGAAGCCTTTACAAAAAAGAAAGGTGAATCCGTTTCATTAGCTGATACCCTACAAGATGTCCAAAGGATCTTAAAGGGAGATTTTGATGATATTAAAGAAGATGAATTCTATCAAATAGGTAAAATAGGGCAACGTAAATAATCGCTATTCTGGTTACCAAAATCCATTGAATCCATTATTTTAATAGATTGGGGATAATATATTGATCACTTTAAAGTCAGGTTTTGCTGAAGTGAATGGCGCAAAGATCTTTTATGAAATGAAGGGAGAAGGTCAACCAATAGTAATGATTCATGGGCATCCGCTTGATTCAAGAATGTGGGATTACCAATTTGATGTATTCTCAGAAAAATATCAAGTTATTCGATTTGATTTGGCTGGGTATGGACAATCAGGTGTACATGAAAATGATTTTTCACTAGTTGAGGATATTAAGGGTTTGCTAGATTATTTAAAAATTGAACAGATCCATCTAATAGGACTTTCTGTTGGCGGAATGCTTAGCATGGATTTTACTCTAGCCTATCCAGAAAGAGTGAATAAATTAATTCTTGTTTCATCGGGATTATTAGGATGGAACGAGCTTTCACCAGAGAGACAAAGATTTAATGAAGAATTAAACGCAGCTTATGAAAAAGGTGACCAGGAAGTTGTCATTGAACTTATGACAAAATCATGGGTTGCGGGTCCATTCAGAGAATTATATGAGGTAAATGAAAATGTTCCAAAATTGTTCTCTGAGATGGTAAAAAATAATTTTTCAAAAGAAAGAGGAACAGGAAAAATGATCTTACCGCCAACGAAAACCATTGATTTAGTAGATCATATAAAGGTTCCAACTCTTATTGTAACGCCAGAAATGGACTTCCCGGAATTCAGTGCGATTTCAGAATACCTTAATCATACGATTTCAGATTCACAGAAAGTGATCATAAATGGTACGGCTCACATGATTAATATGGAAAAACCTAAGGAGTTTAATGAAGTTGTTCTAAAATTTTTGAAATAATACTTTCTTAAGAAGCGGCACATGCTGCTTCTTATTTTTTTACTACATAGGTATTGTTAATTTAGTTTTTATTATTTTTTTCTTGCAAATATTTCTATTTCCAAATTATAATTAAAATCAAGATTTGAAAAATTTTGAAAAGTCTGTCATATGTAATAATAAGGAGGTGGGTTTTGTACAATAAATGAAAACCACAGTATTATAACCGTCAATTTTAGTTCGAGTTTTTTTCATACTGCTCATTTTTGTTTTATTGTTTTTCAATTGAGAGGGGGAAGGTTCCATTGCAAGCAAAAAAACTAAAGAATAATGCTGAAATTGATTACAGCTCCATTGCCCAATCACCATCATTTCAAGAATTACTCTCCGCTAAGAAAAAATTCATCTTACCTATCACGATTTTCTTCTTTTGTTTTTATTTTTTATTACCTATCATGACATCCTACTCAACCGTTTTGAATAACAAGTTTATTGGTGATATTACCTGGGCTTGGGTCTTTGCTTTTGCACAATTTATTATGACCTGGGCACTTTGTATGCTCTACTCCAAGAAGGCTGCCAAGTTTGATGAATTAGCAGAAAAAGTTACAAATGAAAGGGGCCTTCAATAATGAATACAACTGCATTTATGATGTTTCTTGCCATTGTATTGGTTACTTTGGTTATTACGTATTACGCCTCAAAACGCACTAAAAATGCAAGTGAGTTTTATACGGCTGGAGGCGGTTTAACAGGCTGGCAAAATGGACTTGCAATCGCAGGCGATTATATGTCTGCCGCATCATTCCTAGGTATTGCTGGGGCTGTTGCCTTAACAGGCTTTGATGGATTCTTTTATAGCATTGGATTTTTGGTAGCGTATCTTGTCGTTCTATACCTAGTTGCCGAGCCATTAAGAAATCTAGGTAAATATACATTTGCAGATATGATTGCAGCACGTTTTGATGCAAAGAAGATTCGAGGATTTGCGGCCATGAATACGATGGCAATCTCTATTTTCTACATGATTGCTCAGCTTGTAGGAGCGGGTGCACTTATTAAATTATTATTAGGTCTGGATTATACAACCTCTGTTTTGATTGTTGGGGTTTTAATGACGGTGTATGTTATTTTTGGTGGAATGCATGCAACTAGTTGGGTTCAAATCGTCAAAGCGGTTCTTTTAATGGGTGGAACGTTAATTATCTCCATTATTGTTTTTGCCAAATTTAATTTCAGTATTACGGATATGTTTGCTCAAATGAAGTCAGCAACTCCATTGAAAGAATCATTCTTAAATCCTGGGGTTAAGTACAAAGATGGAATTGATACGCTTTCTTTAAATATGTGTCTTGTACTAGGGACAGCAGGTTTACCGCATATTCTTGTTCGTTTCTTTACAGTAAAGGACGCGAAAACGGCGCGTTCATCAGTTGTTTACGCTACTTGGATTATCGGAATCTTTTATGTAATGACGATTTTCCTTGGGTTTGGTGCTGCAGCATTTGTTGGAAATAGTGAAATAGTAGCCGCCAATGCTGCTGGTAATATGGCTGCACCATTATTAGCGAAAGCTTTAGGTGGGGACTTGTTATTTGCTTTTATATCCGCTGTAGCATTTGCAACGATTCTTGCCGTAGTAGCAGGTCTTGTGTTAACGGCAGCATCAGCATTTGCACATGACTTCTATAATGAAATTCTTAAAAAAGGTAAAGCAACAGAAAAACAACAAGTGAGTATGGCAAGATATGCAGCTATCGGAGTTTCTGTCATATCTATCATTCTAGCACTAGGAGCTCAAAGCCTTAACGTGGCTTTTCTTGTATCATTAGCTTTTGCAGTAGCGGCGAGCGCAAATTTGCCAGTCATTATTTACACAATTTATTGGAAGCGCTTTAATACAACTGGTGCAATTTGGGCTATGGCTGTTGGTCTAATTTCAGCGATTGGGTTAGTTTTAATTAGTCCAAGCGTGATGAATCCAGAAGTAGGCAAAGCCATCTTTGTTGGAAATCCGATATTCCCTTACACCACACCTGGAATCGTTTCGATCCCATTAGGGTTTATTGCAGGTTATCTTGCAACTCTATTCTCTAGTCAACCAGCAGATGTGAAGAAATTTGAGGAAGTATTGGTCAAATCAAATACAGGAATCGGCGTACAACGTTAATAGTTAATATTAGATGGGACTGAATCATTTTCGGTCCCATTTAAATTATAGCAACTTTTCATCTTCATCAAGTTGTTCATCACTATCTTCTTCCGCTACCTCTACTTCTTCGTTTACTGCTTTCACTTGTTCGATTTTTCCAAATGCAGAAGCAAGTGTTATCGCAGCACCAATAATCTCATCAATAATAACTAAAAAATCTTCGAAGATAACTCCATTTTTTGCACATTCCTTAATGGCATTCATAATATCATTGTAAAACCTTTTATATATTCTTTCGTAAACCTCATTATCCATCTCTCTTATCGTAGTACCTTCAATCGTAATCGCATGGAAAATAAGGCTAGAGATGTTTTCTATAGTGCTTTCAGTTTGTAACTGTTCTTTTTCTGAATTATCTTCAGAAACATTAAAATAATAGACATCACTAAGAGTGATGAAATAACTTTTAAGGATATCATCTTCATCGGCTTGAATATAATTGATTTTGGCCATTTTATCCTTGCTCCTTTGGAAATATTATGTACTAAATTGTATCTAGTAATGTATCACTGTTTCTTTCACTAGCTTAAATGAGGGTTCTTTGCCATTTAGTCCTTTTTTTATTGAATTCATTGAAGTACTAATGGTAAAATCGATATTGTTTGTGCGATGCATTTTTATATTCATGAAAAGTATTAAACTACATAAAGGTAATGATAAACTTTAACCGATAAGGAGAAATGAATAAATGGAAAAGGCGCTTATTTTTGGGCATAAAAATCCCGATACTGACTCAATTTGTTCTGCACTTGTGTATGCCAACCTAAAAACTCAATTAGGAATGAATGTGGAACCCGTGCGTTTAGGTGAAATTTCAGAAGAAACTCAATTTGTATTAGATTATTTCAAGGTAGAAGCTCCACGTTTAGTATCCACTGTGGCAAATGAAGTTCAAAATGTTATTTTGGTGGATCATAACGAACGTCAACAAAGTGTTGAGGATATTAGTGAAGTTCGTATTTTAGAAGTTATTGATCACCATCGAATTGCGAATTTTGAAACAAGGGATCCATTATATTTCCGTGCAGAACCTGTTGGGTGTACAACAACCATTTTAAATAAAATGTATAAAGAAAACGGTGTGGCTGTCTCAAAAGAAATGGCAGGATTAATGTTATCTGCCATTGTTTCTGATACCTTATTATTAAAATCACCAACTTGTACACAACAAGATATTGATGCAGCACATCAATTGGCTGAGATCGCAGGAGTAAATCTTGATGAGTATGGACTCGATATGTTGAAAGCTGGAGCTAATTTAAGCAATAAATCAATAAGCCAATTAATCACTCTAGATTCAAAAGTTTTCCCTATGGGTAACGCAAAAGTAGAGGTAGCTCAAGTGAATGTTGTTGATTCGAATGATGTACTTTCTCGTCAAAACGAATTAGAGACTGCACTTGCTCAAGCGGTGTCTGAGAAGAATTTAGACCTATTTGCTTTTGTCGTAACAAATATTTTAACAAATGATTCGATCGTCGTTGCGATTGGTGAGGCTGCTAAAAATGTGGAACAAGCCTTCAATGTCGTGCTTGAAAATAATGCAGCTACACTTAGAGGTGTAGTATCTCGTAAAAAACAAATCGTACCTCAATTAACTGAAACGTTTACCGTATAAAAATAAAAGGCAAAAACCCTTGACAAAGAGTTTTTGCCCTTTTTTTTATTTAAAACGGAGTATAGTCTACATTTGGTGTGTAGGTATTTCTTGAATTCCATAGTAAGAATTCATTAATACCCTCGGAGTGTAAGGCCTTGATTTGGTCTTCAATTTCTTTTTTTCCATATACTTTATAGTTTCCTTCACCGAGCCAGGTTGCAGTAAAGTCCTGTATCCATGGTCGAGATATGGGTGGGTCGTTTAATTTTTTTAACCGGCTATTTTCAACCTGCGCATAATTTTTTACAAGTCGATAAGGCTGCGTATCAGGTTTTGGTATACCAAATATTGTGTTCCAATGACTAGGGTATATCATAGCTGATATAACATCAACATGCTGTGCGATTAATGAAAAGTTTTGACCAATTCCACGTGCTTCGTCAATGACAGTAGCATTTCCAAAAGTATCAACACTCATTTTTACGTGATAGGGCTTTAACTTCTCATTAGCATATTTTACGAAATAGGTTACAGCCATCACACGTTCACGACCATTTTGATCCTTTTGAAAATTTCCTTGGTAGGAAAGTTGTTTTTCAAATGTTTCAAACTTTTCTGGGAATCTTACATAATCAAATTGAATTTCTTTAAATCCTATTTGAGCTGCTAAAATAGCGATCCCAATATTATAGTCCCATACTTCTTTTAGAAATGGGTTTGTAAAAGAATCACCACGATCATTTTTCCAAATACCTTTGTGTGTTTGAAATGAGAGGTTAGGATATGCTTTTGACAATACATTATCTTTAAAAACGACAATCCGAGCAATAGGATATATGTTTTTAGCGTTTAAGGTTTGAATAAGTTTTTGAGGGTTTTTGATATAAGGATGTCCAACATGATAGTATGGAGAGTTTTTTAAAGGTTTAAAGGTCAGACGTCCGTTGTCATCTTTTATATCGATAACCATTGCATTTAAATCTGTCTTATCAATTAATGAGATAAGTTCGTTAAAGGATGGATCGTTTACTTTAGAGGCTGCTACATATATACCTCTAATTGGTTCGCTCTGAGGATTATTATAGGCATTTATCTTTCTTATTGGTAGAAAAGGGGAACAAAGGAACAAGACAGATAAAAGAATAAATACTTTCCGCACATCCTCACTCCTATTCATTTTTTGCTATTATCATTTACTCATAAAAAGTTTATATGTATGTTAAGAAACAAAAAACCAGTCTTCTTTTGTAGAAGACTGGTTTATATACTTTGAATTAATAGCCGCCTTTGCCGTATATAGTGATAAGAAAGTTTTAAACCACCACTCCTCAAAGTGGGTGTTCGCTAAAAGGTTCCTGCATGTCCTCCTTGTCATATAGACAGAGGCTTGTCATTCCACTTTTGATAAAAACTCCCTATTACAGCTTAAAGGTTAAAACTTTATTATCGTTACGTACAACGCAGCTTGTATTAGTATATTATCGTATTCACCACTGTGATTCAATGGTATTTATTCCCTTTGACCTTTAGAATAAATGGTTATCATATATAGAACTCTAGAAATAAAACAACTTAGAGGAATTAATAATGAATTTTTTGTTTGAATTTCTAATAAATATTATTGTTGAAGTTATATTACATGGTATATTTCGGTTCATTTTAAAAATCGTTCATTTTGTAGGGAAACTACTTACTATTTTCAGGAGAAAGGAGTAAAGCTTCGTTTAATACTAGATAGGCTAATTCATGATCATTTAGTACGTATGGAACTTCAGAAGGTTCTACCCATATTCTTGTATTTGCTTCATCTGATCTCTGAAATGGGAAACACTCCGTTATATCCAAACGGTAAAATAGCTGATATCCAATTAATGGATACTTTCCATTTGGGTCAAAATCTGGATTATCTTCATGACTAACTTCAATGGAACCTAAAAAGTGAGCGATTCCTTTAACATAGCCTTCTTCATATACTTCACGGTGAAAAGCTTCCTCAGGGGTTTCACCTGAATCAACATGCCCGCCCGGAAAATTAAATCCTCTTCCATTAATTTGGACAAGCAATACTTTATTTTTATCAAAACAAGGGCCATGAACACTTGTTACTTTGCTTATGTCAGGAAAAAAGTCTGGAAGCCAAGTAAGTCTAATATGATTTCCTCCCCAATCCACATAAATCGTCTTTTTCATATACTTGATTCCTCCAAAATTTAAGGTAATGATTGGTAAAACACTATCATTATAGAGTAATATAGCTTCATAGGAAATATTCAATTTATAATTATACGAAAAAGAGGTGCATGCATGTTTAAAAAAGTAATTGATTCAGAGAATGTGTTAAGAGAATTTATGGGTCAACCAAGTGAAGTAGCTAGTAAAAAGGTAATCTACCATCTTGATAAGCATTGTCAGGATTATATTTCAAAATCACCTTTTTTAGTTATTTCATCTTCGGATAAACATGGTTTTTGTGATGTATCTCCACGAGGGGACCATCCTGGGTTTGTCTTGATTTTAAACGAAAAATGTCTGGTGATACCAGAAAGACCAGGTAACAAAAGGGTAGATACGTTAAGAAATATTCTTCAAAATCCCAACATAGGCTTACTATTCCTCATTCCAGGCATGGGTGAAACCTTGAGAGTGAATGGAAGAGCAACTATTATTCAAGATGAAGAAGTGCTTGAAAAAATGGCAGTAAAAGACAAAAAATCCTTTAGTGGGGATTGCAGTAGAAATTGAAGAATGCTTTTTACAATGTGCAAAAGCATTAAAGCGTTCAGATCTGTGGAATCCTGATACGTGGTTAGACAAAAAACAACTTCCTTCTGGGCCAAAAATACTCTCTGATCATGTGAAAATACCCGGATTGGATGAAGAGGCGATGAAAAAGAGATTAGAAGAGGGATACATCAATAGAATGTATTAAAAAGACAAATAAACCCCACCATAATAATGGTGGGGAAAATGAACAAAAATACTTGATATTTAAAATAGACCCATGTAGAATAGGATTTGAATGTAATTTTTCGATAAATTTATTAACGTTAATAAATACCCTATAATAACATTAACATATTTCCCAGGGGATGTCAAACATTTAAACAAAAAATATATCAGGAGTGTGGTTTAATGAGCGATTTAAAAAATCAAGAGTGGATACAGGAACAACAAATGGTGAACAAGCTTGTTGACGTTGTAGAGAAAAAAGTCGCAGACCAAGAAAAAAAGAGTAATAAAGTAACTTCTGATGTATTTGAGATCAAAAGCACCTTCTGGAATGATGTCACCATTAATCTTGATGAACCAGATGATATTATCGAAACTCACTATAGTATTAGACAACAAGCTCAGCTTCTTTCCGAAAGGGAACGAACATATGGACAAATTGAAAAACAACTAAGAACCTTAAATAGACTAAAAAATTCTCCGTATTTTGGTAGAATTGATTTTTTAGAAGAAGGGGAAGAAAACTTAGAAAAGATATACATTGGAATTGCCTCCCTTATGGATCAAAAGGATGAGGAATTTCTAATTTATGATTGGCGGGCACCTATTGCAAGTATGTACTATGATTATTCTCCTGGGCTGGCACAATATCAAACACCAAGCGGTACCTTTAAAGGTGAAATTAAATTAAAACGACAGTTCATCATACGAAATTCTGTGCTGCAGGCAATGTTCGATACAGGAGTAACTATTGGAGATGAAATGCTTCAAGAGGTACTCGGTGCACAAGCAGATACCCAAATGAAGAATATTGTTGCAACCATTCAAAAAGAACAAAATAAAATTATCCGAAATGAAAAAGCAAAATTATTAATCGTTCAAGGTGTAGCAGGAAGTGGAAAAACTTCTGCTGCCTTACAACGCGTTGCTTATTTACTTTATCGTTACCGCGGAACGATAAAATCAGAAAATATTATGCTCTTCTCACCGAACACTTTATTTAATAGTTATGTAGCAACTGTTTTACCGGAATTGGGAGAAGAAAATATGCAGCAAACCACTTTTCAGGAATATTTAACAAGCAGAATTGACCGTGATTTATTTTTAGAAGATGCATATGAACAAATGGAATACCTATTAACTGGTGAGAAACAGGATGACTACTCTATTAGAGTAAAGAGTATCAGATATAAAGCAAGTATTAGGTTTAAAAAGATGATCGATCGTTATATGGATTCTTTGCAGATAGAAGGCATGATTTTTCATGATGTCGTTTTTAGAAACAAAACGCTGATGACAAAAGAAGAAATTTATGAATATTTTTATAGCTTGGACAAAAATATTACAATCGCTAATAAGGTTGAATTAGTTAAGGATTGGTTGTTTAAACACTTAAAAAGATCCATGAAAATAGAAAAAACCAGACCATGGGTAGAGGAAGAAATCCAATTTTTAGATAAGGAGGAGTATATAGAAGCGTACAAAAGCCTTCAAGATAAAGAACGATTTTCAGAGGATTCTTTTGATGACTTTGATCGTGAACAAGCATTTTTGGCTGATATGGTAGTTAAGAAGCGTTTTAAAGGGTTATTCAACTGGGTGAAGAAATTGAAGTTTGTTGATATGATAAGCTTGTATAGGCAAATCTTTAAACAACAAGAAAAAGATACTGTACCATACTGGACTGAAATGGCTGAATTTAGCATGAAATTACTAAATCAAAGGTTTATGTCATATGAAGATGCTACTCCATACGTATACCTCCAAGATCTCGTTTTAGGAAGAAAAGCTGATACAGCTATTCGTCATGTGTTTATAGATGAAGCCCAGGATTATTCACCATTTCAGTTTGCTTTTATTAAAAGGCTTTTTCCGTTTAGTAAAGTAACATTGTTAGGTGATATCAACCAAGCTATTTATTCTGGTGTTACAAATTCCCAGACGGTTTTAGTAGATACGGAAGTACCAGAAGAAACTGAAACAATTGTTTTAACCAAAACGTATCGTTCTACAAAACCTATTGTAGAATTTACAAGAGGGTTAATTGAAAACGGTGAAAAAATAGAGCCTTTTAATCGTAATGGGGAAAAACCGTCCATAAAGCTTGTCAATGATGTAAGTGATCTACTATCTCATGTAATAGATAAAGTGAAAACTCTTCAACAAAAAGGACATAAAACAATTGCGATCATCTGTAAAACAGCAAAAGAAAGTAAAATAGTTTTTGATTTAATCCAGAATGAATTACTTGTTCGTCTAATTGAAAAAGGTACCTTAAATTATGAAGAAGGAATCCTAATTATCCCCGCCTATCTTGCAAAAGGGATTGAATTTGATTCCGTCATTATATATGATACTGCTCAGTATACAAGGGATGAAGAAAGAAAATTATTCTATACCGCCTGTACGAGGGCAATGCACGAGCTTCATTTGTTTTCGAAAGAAAAAATAAGCCCGCTTATAAGCTTGATTCCAGAAGAAACCTACACAAATATGTAAAATTAATCCGTAAAAGCAGCTCCTAAAAGGGAGCTGCTTTTAGTTTTATTAGTGGTTTCCTCCTAGGATAGGACAATAGCGGACAAACTTGAGAAGTTTTTTGCATATGATGTAGTAAACGGTTTTTAGGAGGGAAATACATTGATTAACTGGAAGGTTCGCTTTAAAAATAAAGGTTGGTTATTAACGTTCGTTTCACAATTTATGATTTTGGCTCAAGTATTATTAACACTATTAAATACTTTAGGGATAACAGACTATCAAATTACCGATCAAATAAAAAGTGAAGTATTAACCGTTATAAATAGTGTTCTTGTATTGTTAACGATGATGGGTGTCATACAAGATCCAACTACCAAGGGTTATGGTGATAGTGAGAGAGCACTTGGTTATAAGGAACCGCAATAATAAAAAGGCTAGGTGGATTTTACCCCATCTAGCCTTTTGAATGATCTTTGGATTTATACTAGAATCTCTTCTATAGTTGAAAGTGTTTCTTCGCTTAATTTCACACCAGATGCTTTAACATTTTCTTCAAGCTGCTCAGGACGACTAGCTCCTACAATGGCACTAGCTACATTTTCTTGACGTAGAATCCAGGCAAGAGCCAGTTGTGCTAATGAAAGACCAAGTTCTTCGGCAACAACCTTCAATTTTTCTGCTTTATCAAGATTTGCATCATTAAGATGACCAAATAATCCACTTAGGTTTTCTTGAGAAGCGCGACTACCTTCAGGGACTGGCTGTCCTTTTTTATATTTACCTGTTAAGACTCCTTGAGCAAGAGGGGAGAATACCACCTGCCCAATACCATGCTTTTCACTCACAGGAATGATTTCTTTTTCGATATAACGCTCAAGCATACTATACTGGGGTTGATTAACCACAATACGATCTAAAAGTTTTTTATCTGCTAGATGAACGGCTTCTGTAATTTGTTCTGCCGTCCATTCACTTACTCCAACGTACAAAATCTTCCCTTGGCGAACCAAATCATCAAGAGCACGTAACGTTTCATCAAGAGGAGTTTCGCGATCAAAGCGATGACAATAAAAAATATCTACATAATCTGTACCTAGTCTTTTTAAACTAGCATGACATTGTTCAGTAACATGTTTTCTTGAAAGACCACGATCATTTGGACCGTCTCCCATTGGCCAAAATGCCTTTGTTGCTAAAACATAGGAATCTCGAGGATAATTTTTTAGAGCTTGACCGACAACCATTTCAGCTTCTCCACGTTTATATACATTTGCAGTATCAATAAAATTAATACCAAGCTCGAATGCCTTGTCAATTGATGCAATGGCGTTTTGCTCTTCTACATAACCACCATATGTAAGCCAGCTTCCTAAACTGATTTCACTTACTTTTAAGCCTGTTTTGCCTAGACGACGATACTCCATCCGGATTCCTCCTCATTAATCAATGTCATATATAAATTACTATAAGTTATATAAATTGTCTAGAAATTAAGAATTTTAAAAATCGAAATAAAATCTCTTACTAGCTTGTTGTTAGTATATATATCATAATGATAAGAAACATGATTCATAGTGAACTTATAAGAGGGGTATATATGGAAACGGAATTAATAAGAGTTTTAGATAAACATGGAAAACCGATTGGAGTAGCAACACGTGAAGAAGTACACAAGAAGGGTTATTGGCATGAAACCTTTCATTGTTGGCTTATCGATAGAGAAAATGATACAGATTATATTTATTTTCAGAAACGAAGTGAGCGGAAAAAGGATTATCCTAATCTTTTAGATATTACAGCAGCTGGACACATTTTGTCTCATGAAACGATTGCAGATGGAATTAGAGAAGTAAAAGAAGAAATCGGAGTGGATATTCAAATGGAAGAGCTTATTCCATTGGGTGTCATTCAGTATAGTGTAGTAGATGGTGATCTAATGGATAATGAATTGGCTAATGTTTTTTTATATCATTTTAGAGGTTCAATGGCGGATTTTACCTTGCAGCAAGACGAAGTTAGTGGGATATATAAGGTAAGATTTAATGATTTTTATGAACTTCTTTTTGGGGCTAGAGAGGATATAGAGGGATATGGGGTTGAAATGGATAACAATAATAACCTAGTGAAAGTAAAGAAAGTAATGTCTAAAAAGGAATTTGCACCACATGCAAAAGGCTATTATGAAAAAATCTTAAAGTTGATAAATGAAAATCTAATGAAATAAATAATCAAAAGCCCTTATAAAACTATGAATGCCTTCGAATTTATAAACGTAGAGTTTATTTTATTGGAGGCATCAAGATGCTACTAGATAGAATGCAGGATTTAAAGCTGATAAAAAAAGTAAAAACTAAACTAGAAGATACCGTTATTTTAGAACAATTTTTAAAAGAGAAAAACAAAAAAATACAGAAATTTAAACAAATAAAAGAGCAAAATAAAGAACTTGTTCATCAAACCATTCAGCACTTTCAAGTGGTTGACGGTGTATCAACTTGGGAAGTGAATCGCAAGTTAAAAAGGTTAGCGAAAGTAGGAGTAACCGACGAGGACTTAAAAAAAGGGAAAATTTCAATACCATTAACCATAAAAAAAACAAACATATTGGCCACACCACAAGAAATGGACAGAATTGAAAAAATGATTGACGAATCCGAAGGGTTTGAATGGTTAAGATTACATTACTTTTATAATTATAAGCCAAAGTATATGGAAAAAAAGGTTTTCGGTGAAGTAACAAGATGGATTGAAATTACAATAAAATAAAAAAACAAGGCTAACTTGAGAATAAAGTTAGCCTTGTTTTTATTTTAAAGCTGTTTTCTTCAGAAAAGAGCCTATTTTAAAGATAATTGTTTGACTACTTCGGGATGACGATGCATAGAAACCAATAAAGCAATACCGCTTATTAAAAGAAGGCCACTTGTTAAATAGAACACGGATGCAATACCGTATGACCCTGCAATCATTCCACCCATCATAGGCCCAATGGTATTACCTAAAAAACGTAAACTTTGATTATAACCTAGTACTTCTCCTTGCATGGAAACAGGTGCTTCTTGTCTTATATAGGCAAGTCTAACAGGGATAATTCCGCCAACAATAAATCCTAGGACAAATCGTACAATTGCAAGTTGCCAAATATTTGTGACGAAAGCTCCTGGTAAATAAGCGATACCAGCCACTAGAAGTAAGATAATTAAGATTCTAACATACCCAAATCGGTCACCTATTGTTCCCCATTTTCGTGACATGATAAGGTTTCCAAGTCCTGCTGCAGAAAAGACGATTCCAGAAAAGAAGGCAACATTACTAGGACCATGTAATTCATTTACATATAAAGATAATATGGGTTGAATGCTAAAAAGGGCAATTTGAATAAAGGTTGATATGACCAGTACTGCCAATAAAACGGGATGTTTTACAATATGTAAAAGCACTTCCTTACTGGAAAAATGAGATTTCTCATTCTTTTTTATTTGTACTCTAAATTCTTTTGTTGCAAATACAAGAATAGCAGAAATAAAAATGGCAATTGATGTCCATTTAAAGGTAGTAGCAAACCCTAGAGAATCTGCGAGAATTCCACCAAGCATTGGTCCAAGTAAGGAACCGGCAATATTCCCAGTTTGTAATGTTCCTAGGACACGTCCAGCAATTTCTTTTGGAGTTTGTGTAGAAATAAACGCCTGAGACATGGAGATAAAACCTGCGAAAATCCCCATAAATAGCCGCAAAAAGAATAATTGAATAACAGAAGTAACAACCCCCATTAAAAATATTGAAAGAGTCATTCCTAATGCGGAAAAAATTAATATTTTCTTTCTGCCATACTTATCACCAATACGTCCCCAAATAGGAGAGAAAATAAATGCTGTCACAAATGTTATTCCAAAAATCCATCCTGACCAATGTTGAACATATTGTTCGGAAAAATCTCCAAAAGTTCCGATATATAAGGATATAAAGGGAAGGACCATTGTCATACTTCCACCGATAAAGAAATTAGCAAACCACATGATGATCAAATTTCTTTTTGCTTCTTTCTGTCTATCCATTTGTAAACACTTCTTTCGTTAGTAAACTATTTCGTTTATCTAAATATTATCATACTGAAATTTTGATGAAAGATAAAGGATTTTTATGAAAATTTAGAAATTAATCTAAAAAATGATTAATTATAAACATCTATTCATTGTCATAAAATTTGAATCCTTGAAAAAATTTCCTTATTTGCCTATAATCCTATTATATTTTGAAAAAAGAAGGAGACCATCTATGATTAGGCGATTTTTTAGGTATTATCTTCCTCATAAAAAATTATTCATTCTCGATTTCAGCAGTGCAGTGATTGTAGCTCTTTTAGAATTAGCTTTCCCGCTGGCAGTTTCCTGGTTTGTTGATTCACTTTTACCGGAAGGAAATTGGTCACAAATCGTATCGGTTAGTATAGGGTTATTTTTGGTCTATATAATGAGTATGTTACTCCAATATGTGGTCAATTATTTAGGACATAAGCTAGGAATTAATATCGAGACCGATATGAGGCAGCAGCTTTTCCAACATATTCAAAAGCAGTCCTTTCGTTTTTTTGATAATACCAAAACGGGTCATATCATGAGTCGTATTACAAATGATTTATTTGACCTCGGTGAACTAGCACACCATGGACCAGAGGATTTTTTTATTTCTATTATGACGTTTGTGGGTGCATTTTGGATTATGTTAACCATTAATGTTAAATTAGCATTTGTGACGATCATTATTGTTCCATTCTTAATTTGGTTAATAACCGTATGTAATTTGAAAATGAACGCCGCATGGGATCGAATGTATAGTAATATTGCAGAAGTCAATGCTCGGGTAGAGGACAGTGTATCAGGTATTCGTGTGGTTCAATCTTTTACAAATGAAGAGTTCGAGATTAAGAGATTTAGAAAAAATAATCAAAAGTTTCGTAGTGCAAAGCTTTCTGCCTACAAGGTCATGTCCTTTAGCTTGTCAGGTATATTTATTATGACACGCTTAATGATTTTAGTCGTTTTAGTATATGGTTCATGGTTAAGTTATACTGAACAAATGAGTTATGGGGAGCTGGTAGGTTTTATTCTTTATGTAAATGTACTTTTTAAGCCGATCGATAAGATTAGTGCATTAATGGAGTTATATCCGAAAGGGATGGCTGGTTTTAAACGCTTTAGTGAGTTGATGGATAGAGAACCTGACGTCCAAGATGTAAAGGATGCAGTGGAGGTCGCCTCATTAAAGGGAGATATTGTATTTAATGATGTAGGTTTTCGATATGAGGATTCTAAATCTGTATTAGAAAAAATAAATCTTCATATTCCAGCGGGGGAAACGGTTGCTTTTGTTGGTCCGTCTGGTGCTGGAAAAACGACCATTTGTTCACTCATTCCTCGATTTTATGATGTCAATGACGGAAGCATTTCGATTGATGGAATCGATATCCGACAAATGACAAAAAAATCTCTACGTTCACAAATTGGTATTGTCCAGCAGGATGTATTTTTATTTACAGGTACATTACGCGAAAACATAGCATATGGAATGTTAAGTGCAACAGATGACCAAATTAGAGAAGCAGCTAGAAGAGCCCATTTGGAAGAATTTATTGCGTCCTTACCAGAAGGTTATAAAACTCAAATCGGAGAGAGAGGGCTTAAACTGTCTGGTGGACAAAAACAGCGCCTCGCGATAGCAAGAATGTTTTTAAAAAATCCTCCGATTCTTATTTTAGATGAAGCAACATCTGCCTTGGATACCGAAACGGAATCGATTATTCAAGCAGCCTTAACGGAGCTTGCAAAGAATCGTACGACACTAGTTATTGCACATCGACTTGCCACCATCCGAAATGCGGACCGTATTGTTGTCGTTACTGAAGAAGGAATCGCTGAAGAAGGTAAACATGACGAACTGATAGAAAAAGAAGGGATCTTTGCAAATCTACATCGAGTTCAATATCAAAGATAATACTCAAAAATGCCATCGGAAGAATCCGATGGCATCTTTTTTCTTTAAACTGGTAATTCAATTTGAACTTTTGTTCCTTTATCCTGTTCACTTTCAAATACGATGGTTCCGTTATGGGATTGGACAATTTTAAAGCTTACCATAAGCCCAAGGCCAGTTCCTTTATCTTTAGAAGAATAGAATGGTTCACCAATTCTTTCTAGTCTTTCCTGAGAGATTCCGCAACCTTGGTCTTGAATAATGATGGAGACTTTTTGATTTTCGAGTTGTTTCAATGAAATACTTACTAAACCACCCTTATGTGAAGCTTCAATTGCATTTTTAATGACATTAATGAATAATTGCTTTAATTGATTTGGTTCACAGTTAATTAATAATTCATTGTGCTCTGTTAAGAAGTCAATCTGAATATTATGCAAACTAGCTTCTGTACTTAATAAGGAAATGACGTCCGCTAGAATTTTATGGAGGTCTGCCTCAGAGAATTTAATTTCCTGAGGTTTTGCAAGTAAGAGTAGTTCACCGACAATGTGATTGATACGATCAAGCTCATCTAGCATAATTTGATAGTAAAATTGATGCTTTTCATCTTCCATTTTTAATAGTTGTACAAAGCCCTTTAAGGATGTTAGGGGGTTTCGAATTTCATGGGCAACACTAGCAGATAGTTCTCCAACCACTGAGAGCTTTTCCGTCAATCTTAATCGTTCTTCCGCTTGTCTGAGTTTTGTAATATCTCGTCCGATGATTACTAAACCCTTTCGTTTGCCATCAGGATAGAAAAGAGGAACTTTAATGGTATCAAAGGTTTTAGTTGTTCCGTCAGGTAATGGGATTACCTCTTCATAACGACTAATGCTCCCTTTCTTCCAGGCGTCCTCATCGGAAATCTCACAGTAACGAAGAGCATCTGCGTAAAAAGCAGTGTATTCAGCTAACTCAGAGTCTTTTTTTCCTCTGTAATCCACATGGTCTATTTGAAATAACTTTAATCCAAATTCATTTGCTTCTATCCATTTTCCTTCTCCATCTTTAAAGTTTACAAAGTCAACCATTGAATTAATAAGAGTGGAGAGTCTCTTTTCTTCCTCTTTGGAAGCATCTAATTCTTCCTTTTTAATGATGGAAAAATAGAAGAAAATACCTGTAACAATGACATATAGGATTTCTTTAAACCGTGAAACCATATAAATATATTGGTTAGAAATGTATGAATCTAATAGGTAGTTTGTTCCATAAATCCAAATTAAACTTCCAATGAAGTAATATAATAATAGTTTTTTCTTCTTCATCTAAGGCTCCTGTTCAAGGTCAATAATATATTATTATAGTACATGAAACTTCGTTTATTTGAAAGATTTCAGTTTTACCAAAATCAATGAAGATACTGGAAATATTATTACATCAATGTAGAAGCTATAAGATTGACAACTTTTTAGCCAATTGCTTAAACTAAAGAAAATAGTTGGTAAGAGGGTTGGAAATTCCATGAATAAGTACGAAGCAGAGTTCAGTAATTTGGTACGCTCCTTTCGAAAAAAACATATGGGAAAAGGTCCAAGTAAAATTACGACCACTTTTTGTAAAAATTGGGCTATCTGTGAAATGGAAGGGAACTTATCCCCGGTTGAAAAATTTATTGCCAGTGCTGAAGATGGAAAGCAAATGGTTCGGGCAGCTAGAACAGAAATGGTAAAAGAGATGTATAAGAAAAATCGACCTGTTGAAATGGAAGATTTTCTTCAAAGTAATTTTGTAGATTTATTTGTAGATATCGATATTGATAGAGATTTTGGGATGTCTGTTTTTGTTTTTGATATGGATATAGAGAAAAAATTTAAAGGTCAATAAAAAAGCTCTAAAAGGGAAGCGATGAAAACTAACCTTTTAGAGCCTTTTTTTATTTTTGCAGTTCTTTAAGCTTTTGAAAGAATTCATTCATTCTTTGACCAAGCTCATACATCTTTTTATCAAAGTTTTCCTTCCATTTTGGTGATTCCTCTTTGATTTTTTCTTCTAGAAGATTTGTGTTTTCTGTCAGCTCTTTTTTGAACTTTTCCACTTGTTCTTCGAGTTTCTTCTTTGACAAAATCATTTCTTCATCATCTTTTAGTCTTTCATTAATAGATGCTATTTCAAATTTTTCTGCTTTTATATATGGTTTGGCTTGCTCCATTATAGCACGGAAAATGGGAACTACATTTTGAGAGCTGCTGTTTGAGAGATAATGCTCGCGATCTGTTTTGTCGTATCCAAGCCAAATGGCTCCAACTAGATTGGGAGTATATCCGACAAACCATTGATCTTTCGTACCATTTATATCCTCATATGGAAGCTGAGTAGTTCCAGTTTTTCCTGCAATTTGCAGATCGGGAATTTTAGTAGCTTTTCCAGTGCCATTTTCGACGACATTTAATAACATAGAATTCATTTCATCCGTCACGGCTTTTGAAGTCACTTTTACCGTTTTGGTTTTATGTTCTGCAAGAACATCCCCTGTCGGTCCAATAATTTTTGTAATTAGATGACCATCATGACGTTTTCCTTCATTTGGAAAAGTCGAGAAGGCTGCTGCCAATTGAAGAGGGGAGATACCGTAATGCATTCCTCCAAGGGCAAGAGCTAGATTTTCATCTTCTTTTTCTACAGGAATGCCAAATCGTTTAACGGAATCAACACCCTTTTTTAAACCAATTTGATCTAGTAGCCAAACAGTTGGAACATTTAATGATTCCTCAAGTGCTTTATACATTGGAACCTCGCCTTGATACTTTTTAGAAGCATTTTCGGGCTTATATTGACCAAATGTTGTTGGTTCATCCACTAGAGAAGAGGTGACCGTATAACCCTCCTCAAGAGCGGGGGTGTATACAGCGATTGGTTTGATAGTTGAACCAGGCTGTGTTTTTAATTGCGTGGCTCTGTTAAACCCACGAAAAACCTGTTCTCCTCTTCCTCCAATAAGTGCTTGAACTCCACCATTTGATGGATTAAGTAAAACAGCACCACTTTGAACCAAAACTCCTGACCTTCCTCTTGGAAAAAGGGAATCTCGGCTATATACCTTTTCAAGAGCAGTTTGCAAATCTTGATCCATCTCAGTATAAATCCGATAGCCTCTTGTTAATATTTCTTCCTGAGATAAACCATATAAATCGATTGCTTCATCAATAACCGAATCTACATAATAAGGATACTTACGCTCAATAAAGCTTCCGCCACCATCCTCAAGATGAATTTTTTCCTTGATAGACTTTTCATAATCCTTCTTGGATATCATTCCTTTTTCTTTCATTTTCGCTAATACAACATTTCGTCGCTTTAAGGCTTTATCATAATGTTCATAAGGGTTTAAGGCACTAGGTGCTTGTAATAGTGCAGCTAAGGTAGCTGCCTCGCTTATGGAGATATCCGTAATATCTTTATTAAAATACTTTTTCGAAGCTTGGCTTATACCCCATGATCCGCTTCCGAAGTATACCTGATTTAAATACATCTGTAATATTTCGTCTTTTTCATATACCTTTTCTATCTTTACAGCTAAGAATAGTTCTTCTAGCTTTCTTTTATATGTCTTTTCACGGGAGAGAAGGGCATTCTTTGTTAACTGTTGAGTGATCGTGCTACCTCCTCCAGTAATTCGACCGGAGAATAGATTACTAAAAAAAGCGCGAGTAATCCCTTTTATATCAAATCCATGATGTTCATAAAACCGCTCATCTTCTATTGCGACAACGGCATCCCCTACATGTTTGGGGAGCTTTTTAATGGATACTCCTTTTGTTCGATTCGTAATGACATTACTTGCAATTTCACCTTTATGATCATAAATGACGGTCGGTTGACTTAATCCTTCTTTCAATGATTGAACATTTACTCGACTTGCTGACCATACAAAATAAAGTAAAGTAAGTAAAAATCCGGTTAAAATAAAGAGTAAGATAAATTGCGTTAGGTGGTTTTTTCTCCAGAAACGTATAAATACTTCCCAAACTGGCTGCAATCGTTCCATATAATCTCCTAACTTTCCTAAAAATTAATCATAATCATTTATTATATAAGATTTTGCATCAATTTGGAAAAGGAAGGGTTTTAAGGTGTATCCAAATGAAGAAATAGGAAAATAGTAGATAAAATTAATGAAAAAAGCTTGGAACTAAATCCAAGCTTTTTTGTTTGCAGTTAAGTTTTGTTTATGGAATCAATCACCATCAAATAAGTTGAAAATACCTCTTGCAATACTTCCTTCATCCTTAGCGCCACCTGTTTGAGGCATAGCAGCAAAAACTCTGCTAGCTAAACGGCTAAATGGAAGGGACTGGATCCAAACAGTTCCAGGTCCGGTTAATGTAGCAAAAAATAATCCTTCCCCGCCAAAAAGGGCTGTTTTAACTCCTTTAGCCAACTCTATATTATAATTAACACTGCTGGTCATTGCGACTAAACAGCCTGTATCTACTCTTAATAATTCACCATGTGAAAGTTCTTTTTTGACAATGGTACCACCTGCATGTACGAAAGCCATTCCATCACCTTCAAGCTTCTGCATGATGAATCCTTCCCCGCCAAAAAATCCTACTCCGACCTTTCTTTGGAATTCAATGCCTACTGAAACTCCTTTCGCGGCAGCGAGAAAAGCATCCTTTTGACAAATAATTTTACCACCATACTCGTCTAAGCTTAAGGGAATAATTTTACCTGGATAAGGAGAAGCGAAGGAAACCTGTTTCTTTCCAACTCCGTTATTGGTAAAAGTAGTCATAAATAAGCTTTCACCTGTTAAAACTCGTTTGCCTGCACTAAATAATTTTCCCATAAAACCGGAGCTCTCTGTACCGTCTCCGAAGATGGTTTCCATATGAATACCATCTTGCATCATCATTAAACTTCCAGCTTCAGCAATGACTGTTTCTTGCGGGTCTAATTCGACCTCGACAAATTGCATATCATCACCGTAAATTTTGTAATCAATTTCGTGGTTTCTCATCTTTCTACCTCCGAATAGGTCTACTTACAGTAAACTTGTACAAAATAATTAGGATTTAATTTTTCACCAGTAACCCGTTGAATCTTTTCATTCCATGTATAAAGTGCCCCGGGTTTAAAGTATGAATTCACAAGTAATTCCCCAGCTTCCTTTGTGAAGAAATCTGGTGAAATTTCCTTTTCAATATGGACTAATAGCTGAGCAGCAGTTAGTTCACCTAATAAATAATTTTGGTAATAAACCGGTGCAAGAGTAAAGTGAATCTTAGCTGCCCAATCTGGATTATCAGTGGAATCAGGAGGGGTTACTAATTGAATCTCCTGTACGGTTTTCCACCATAACGAATTTAAATCCTGATCCGGGTTTTCATATAATTCTCTTTCAAAGAAAACGAATGTGATTATCCATCTTGCTGAGATTAACATTTGTAATTGTTGATATTGTTGTAATTCAGGTGATATGTGATCGATAGTTTGTTCATCGACTTGTAAAAATTGCTTTAACCATCTAGGATCCTTACCCATTTTACCAAAAAGCATGGCAATAGCTTCTGTTGTTAGGGTATGACTGACACCACGAAGTGCAAAGGGGAGTTCAGAATCAATATATTTAAAATAAGCAGCATGGCCAAATTCATGTAAATTTGTTTCCATCCAATAAGCACTTTCAGTAAGATTGCAAAGAACCCTTACATCACCTGAGCGATCGATATCAGTACAGAAAGCAGTTGGGTTTTTCTTTTCCCTTGGATAAAGATCACTCTTTTCATATAAATCAGAGATATCAATTCCCATTGATCCAAATGTGTCAGTAGTCAGTTGAACTAAATCTTTCCCTTTATAGAATGGATCTAGATTGGTTGTTTCGGAAGGCGGAGCTTCCTGGAAGAATGGATCAACATAATGCCAAGGGCGAATATCGGAAGATTGAATACCAAATTTTTTGGCTAATCTTTCATCAAGTTCTTGCTTCATCGATCTGTAGGTTTCATCTGATTGAGCAATCAAATCATTAAAAATAGAGAATACCTCTTCACGATCTAATTCCTGTAAGGCAAAGCTCATTTGGTGATGATTCTCATATCCAAGCATCTTTGCTGCTTCGTTTCGTTTTTTTACAAGCTCAAGAAGGTCTTTTTCTACTTCCTTCCCAACTTCCTTACTTGCGAACCATACTTTCTTTCTTAATTCAAAATCCGTACTATTAAGTAAAATTTCTCTAATTTCATTTGCTGAATATTGCTTTCCATCTACTTCAGGAGAGTATGTATTAAATAATAAGTTTAATTCAGAAGATCGCTTAGCTAAATCTGCTAATATCTCTTCAGGTAATTGGTTTTCTTTCATGTTATTCAAAAGAAGTTCGAGCTGTCTTTTTTCTATATCTGTTAATGAAGGATCTTCTAAATATTCTTGTGTCTTTTCGAATTTTTCTTTATCTGAGAAAAATAGATTATATTCGGTATCTGCTTTACTTAATTTTTCTGCCCATTCTGGATCACCGGTTGTTTGAGCCATCCAACTTGTTTCGGTTACGTCCTTATGTAGGACTTGCATGTCTTTATTAAGGTTTAATAGGAATTCATTTACTGTCTCCATTATATCGTTGCCTTCTTTCTTACATATAAAGTTTATTTTCTCTTTAAAATTCGCTAGAAATATGCTGAACCCTTCTTGCGGTATTAAAATCATTTTTTATGATTTCAAAAAGGATGGATGTATGGTTTCATTTTTTTCTCCAAAAAATAAAACAAAGGAGGAAGTTATTAATGGATATAACAAGGATTTTTATTATAAAATTGGTCGTATCTTTGCTTGCGTTTGCCATAGGGTTAGATTTGTTTTTTGATGCATCACTGGCTGAAATCATATCCTTTAGTTTAACAACTACCGTTATTTCCCTTTTTATTGGAGATCGGATGATTCTAACTCGACTTGGAAACCGAAATGCACTAGTTGTTGATTTTTTTCTGACTTATATAAGTGTATGGGTCTTTGGAAGTGTTGTTCTTAACAGCTATATTCAAATAGCTTGGGGGAGTATTATATCTGCCACTATAATTACAGCAGCAGAGGTACTAGTGCATCGATATATAGTTAAGCGGACTTCCGTTGGAACGTCAAACGAAAGAACACTTGGATTTAATCCAAAACTTGCATATGGTATGGAAATGGCAGAAGAACAAGATCCAAAGAGAAAATAATGTTCAAGAGGGTAATCACTTCTCGATGGGTGATTCCCTTTTTTGTGCATTTTTGATCTTTTAAATATAATCGATACGATTTTAGATAAATATCACTATATATATGATACAATGGAAGAGCATTACCTTATAGGGAGGATTGTCGATGAAGGAAAGTACAAAAAAAGAAATATTTTCTTGGATTAAATCAATCTTATTTGCCTTAACCATTGCATTTATATGCCGTCAGTTTATTTTTTCACCTGTAACCGTTCAAGGTGAATCCATGCTACCGACATTTGAAGATGATAATAAAATAATAGTGTCTAAAATGAGTAAAATTGAACATTTTGATATGATTGTTTTTCATGCTCCAGATGCAGATGAAAATTATATTAAAAGGGTAATAGGTCTTCCAGGAGATCAAATTGAAATGAAAAATGATCAGTTATATATAAATGGTAAAGTTTACAATGAAGGTTATCTTGCACATAATCGTCAATTAGCAAGTCAAAGTGGAATGGATCGATTAACAGAAGATTTTGGACCAATCACAGTTCCTAAAGATCAGTATTTTGTGATGGGAGATAATCGCCTATATAGTAAGGACAGCAGAATTTTTGGTACCATTTCCAGTGATTCTATTATTGGAGAAGTGAAATTCCGCTTTTTTCCAATAAATGAAATTGGGAATCCAAAATAAAATACGTTACGGGTATTGAATGAGTTAATTAGACATTCAGTACCCGTTTTTTTTGTGTCTTTTTTCCTATTTTTCGAAAGTTTGAAAAATGACCCCCATAAATTAAAAATGCAAAATCGAACCTATTAAGGAAATACTTGGAAGGGAGGATTTTAGACGGCTGTTTTATCCGATAAACGATTTAATGGGGGAATACAAATGAGAAGGTTTTTTCGAATCGATGTTTTCGTATTAATGGCATTCGTATTAATGACTAGCTTTGCGTTACCTCAAGGAAAAGTGTTAGGGGCAGCAAAAACACAAATCCATCTCCATATAAAAGGTGGAGAACTTGCAAAAGATTCAAAAGTAACGCTTGAGTATAAAGTGAAAGAGAAAAAGAAAGACAAGAAAGATAAACATGAGCATAAAGGTAAAGATAAAGAAATAAAGAAAACATTAGAATTTACCAGACAAAATGGAACCCTTTACAAAGCTTCTAAACCGAGTGGATTTGAAGCTTCAAAAAATGTAACATTTTCTATTAAACTGGGAAGTAATACAGACACTTATGCTCCAACAAAAGTAACGGGGAGCAAAGGAACCGTCAATTATTGGATTGATGTAAAAAATAAAAATGAAGATGAAAATAAAGAAGACTTAACAACGTTTACTAAAAATGAACCATTAATTCCACTGGTAAAAGATGTTTATAATAATGGTGACGGAACCTACACTGTTTACTGGGGTTATGATAATCAAAACGACGTGACAGTGGATGCTATCTCAAGTCAATTAACATCAGCGTATGTTTTTAATAATGCATCACCATTAAAGAAAGGGTTTACAGAAGGGAAGGTAGAGGAAGCATTTAAAACTACCTTTACAGGCCCTTCAATTAGCTGGGAGTTAACCGGTCCTGATGGAGTGAAAAGAACAGCTACAGCACTTGCGGGTAATTCTAAAACATACAAATCTCTTCAACCATTTGTAAAAGGAGTCTACAAAAATACGAATGGTACTTACACAGCGTATTTTGGCTACCAAAACGAAAATGCAGTAGAAGTGGATGCTAAAATAAGCCAGTATGTTACACCAGCCTTAAATTATTCAGTGCCAATGAAAACAGGCTTTGTTCCAGGTACAGTAAATGAAGCGTTTAAGTCTACTTTTAGTAGTACAACACTTTCTTGGAATTTAGTAGGGCCAAATGGAGCGAGTTATACAGCTGTGGCTAGTGTCAATAATGCAATAAACTATGGTACTTTAACACCAATCGTAAAAGCAGTTTATGATAATGGGGATGGAACATTTACAGCCTATTTTGGTTATCAAAATGGCAGTGGTGTAACAGTGGATGCTCTGGAAAGTAAATTTATTTCAGGGACAGTTTTAAATAATGGGCAGCCTATGAAGAAAGATTTCCTAAGTGGAACAAATCAAGAAGCTTTTTCTGTTGTGTTTAAAGGGACCTATTTGATGTGGGCATTAGCTGGACCGGATGGGCAAACAAAGTATGTTGTAGCTTCTTCTAACAATGCACCAAAATATTCTGCCTTACTTCCAAATGTAAACAAGGTAGTAAATAATGGTGATGGAACGTTTACAGCTATCTGGGGTTACCAAAATCTAAATGGTGTCACTCTAAGTGCTAAGGAAAGCACGTTTAAAGGAACTGTTCTAAAAAATGAGTCAGCTATGATAAATGATTTTAAGCCTGGAATACAAACAAATGCTTTTGAAACAACCTTTAAGGGAGCAGAATTTACTTGGCAAGTCAAAGGTCAGGATGGTGTTATTAGGGTTGTAACGGCTTATTCTAAAAATGCGGTAACAAGATAATTTATCAAAAAAGGAGCAAGATCCTCCCGTTCCAAATTAGTGAGGAAATTTGGAATGGGGGTTCATCATGGCTCCTTTTTATTATGTATTATTAATCCATTGAAAAGCATCATTTAATCCCTAAATAAAAATGGTAACTTCTTTCTAATGAAGTTGGGTTTAGATTAAGAAAAATAGGGATAATATTGTAAATAAATGGTAAGTAGATTAGGTTAAGAAGGTGAGTATGGTGAATGCCATTTATGCTTTCATCTGGTTGTTTATATTATGGAAATGGGGAGATTGGAGAAACTGGAAAAAGTACTATCCAACCATCCTTTTTTTTATCATAGGAGATTTTATTTACCTTTATCTATTATCTGACCATTATCCAATGTGGAAGTATAACCCTCAGGGCTTTGATGAAAATGCAGGTATTACCAATTCTCATGTTTCTTTGTCCATTATGGCTGTAAAGTACCCCGCAACTATTCTGGTTTATTTATCTAAATTTCCAGAAGGTAATCATATAAAACAAATATTCTATATCTTATGTTGGGTAGGTTTCTATGGAATAAATGAATTCATTGATACAAAACTTCATTTAATAAATTATTATAATGGCTGGAATTTTGGTTGGTCGCTTCTATTTAATGCAGTTGCGTTTATTATTTTAAGAATTCATTATCTTAGGCCACTATTGGCATGGTGTCTATCAGTCGTATTTATTCTAGTGCTTTGGAATGTTTTCGACGTTCCATCAAGTGTGTTTAGATAGATTTATATGGAGTATATGGAGTGGATTGTGTTGTATGAGCACATTTTAAAGTTGCTAAAACAGGTGGAAATAGAGTTTGAGGTAAAGGTTCTTTATGCATGTGAATCCGGAAGCAGAGCTTGGGGATATCCCTCAACAGAAAGTGATTTCGATATGAGATTCATTTATGTTCATCAACCAAATTGGTATTTATCGATTGATGACCACCGTGATGTAATAGAAATTCCAAAGAAGGATCGACTTTCAATCGAAACACATTCCTTATTAGATGTAAATGGGTGGGAGTTAAAAAAAGCCTTAAAGTTACTCAGAAAATCAAATCCAACCCTGCTTGAATGGCTTCATACAGATATGGTTTATTACGAAGCTTATTCAACTATAAATAGAATGAAGTGGATATCATCAAAAAACTTTGATCCCATACCTTGTTTATTTCATTATTTGAAAATGGCAAGACGAAACATAAAGGATTATCTTCATGGCGAGAAAGTCAAAATTAAAAAATACTTTACCATTCTTCGACCTATTTTTGCTGCAAAATGGATAAAAGAGTATGGTTCCTTTCCTCCAGTTGAATTTGAACAGATATTAAACGGAGTTCTTCAAGAAGGAGAGCTTAAAGATTACATTTTCTATTTGTTGGAAAGAAAAAAAGCGGGTGAAGAAGTAGATAAACAACCAAGAATAGATTACCTTCAGCACTCTCTTGAAGCTGAATTAATGGATATTGAAGCATATACGAAAAATATGAATCCAATAAAGGTCGAACCAACCAAACAGCTTAATGAACTTTTTAGAGAAACACTAACAGAGGTGTGGAAGTAAATTTTGTAGATGCTTTTCAAAGTAGAATTAAACTATATTTACGTTTAATAAATAATATAGCAGCAGCTATGGATATTATCTTTTGTAATAATAATGAAAAAACAAGCTGATTGAGCTTGTTTTTTCATTTAATAGGAACTAACTATTCTCCCCAATGTTATCTGTAAAATGACTAGATTCCAAGTAATGGATTATGATATTTTTGTAAGAGGAATAAAAGATGGAAGATGACTAACTCAAATGTAGGAGCAGAAAAATTGGTTAATAGAATCAATTAAAATAATGGAACCTCAACAAACCTGGCTTAACTATTTATAGAAAGGACTGTTCAAGTGCTTACCTTTAAAGAATGTCAAAAAGATCAACTGAATGAACTAGTTCATTTTTTAACATCTGAACCATGGCATTTTCATGGACAAGTAAACCCTAGTAAAGAATCGATAAGTAGTTCGTTTCAAAAAGGTTTTTATACAGAGAATGGGAATAGAACCTTCTGGGTAAGTGAAGATGGGCAAATCATCGGGATAATTCGATTGTTTGACTTGGAGGACCTTACTTGCCTATTTGATATTCGATTTAGAAGTTCGAGTCGAGGAAAAGGGCTCGGGGTAGAGGCCATTAAGTGGATAGCCGAGTATGTTTTTATAAATTATTCTCATATTCACCGGGTCGAAGGGCATACAAGACAGGATAATTTTGCGATGAGAAAAACTTTTTATAAAGCTGGTTATATAAAAGAGGCGTATCACCGAGAGTCTTGGCCACAAAATGGTAGTTTATTTGATTCTGTTGGTTATGCCATGACTCGTCATGATTGGGAAAATAAAACGGTAACGATTATAATGGATGATTTCCCTTATTGAATATGATTTAAAAAATATGAAAGTGAGATAATAAATGAGTAAATTGATTGTAATCGGCGGGGGATATAACGGTGGTGATTTTGATAAAGAACTGGAAACAACCATTCGAGGATTTATTCAAAATGATAAACCAAAGGTAATATTTATCCCTTATGCCTCACGAGATTTTATTGACAACTATAGAAGTTTTCGAGAAATATATGAGGGTCTTGGTTGTGTGGTGGATTTGCTTGAACCAGGGAAAGAAAGTACCTTACCTCATGCTGACCTAATTTACATAGGTAGAGGGTGGACGATACCATTAATCAAGACCTTAAAAGATACGAACGCAATTCATTTTTTAAATCAGGCATTGGAGAATGGCGCAATAGTGGCAGGGTTTAGTGCAGGAGCTCACTCATTATTTTCCCAAGCTGGAAGTAATGAAGAGGAGATTGGCTACACGATTGTTGAGGGATTGGGTTTTGTTCAAGGATGCATCATGTCTCATTATAATTATCAAGATAGAGCTGAATCATTTCATCAATTATTAAAAAAACATAAGATAGAAATTGGAATTGGATTAGAAGACCATACAATGTTGATTATAGAGGATGAGACGGCAAGACTCTATTCTTCAAAAGAAGACTCCAAGGTCTATGAAATTAAGCAATCTGATTCTGTTATCAATATTCAGCCTTTAAGTAATCACTTCTCAATAAATAAAGGAAAAAACGAATCCCTCTAAGAGATTCGTTTTTTTATCTGTAATCTTCAATTTTGTTAATTCATTTTCCATCTACTAATGTTTCGACTGATAAATAAATATATATATAGGATCAATAAAAAGTGATTGTCAATAACGAATTTGAAGGAAATATGAAATTTTTGTGAATAAATTCTGTCAATTCTGACATAAACAAAGTATAATAATACTAACTTAGAGTGAACGGAGGAATGGAATTTGGGCAAATTGCTTATGTACCTATACTTAGTCATAGCGTTTTATTGTTTTGTGAACGTTTACTTGACAGTTCAAGCACATGCATATCAGCACACTTTCCTAATGCTTGTACTAGCCTTTTTCAATATGGTACTTTTTACAATATTTCGCAAAGAAGTTAAACGTAGGGAAATGAAATCTTTTCAATAAAATAATGATTAGCAAAAGCGCAAACTGCCCCTTATTATTAGATAGTGTCTAATAATGAGGGGCAGTTGTTTGTTTTTGAGCACAATCTTTGAAATGTCCTGTTTAAATATTTTGAGCGTATCTTTCATCTGGAATTTTATTTAACATAACATATATGCTACATGGTTCATTACTTGTATTTTCAAATGCGAGATCTTCTTCAGATGAGGTATGAATAACATCCATCTCATTAACCGTCGTATTAACACCGTCAATGGTAAATGTTCCACTTCCAGCTAACATAAGTAAATAAACTTCTGTACCGGGATGTTTATGTGCCGGCAATTTTTGTCCTGGCATAAAGTTTAAGACAAATACAGTGCTTTCGCCTTTTTTATAGATAATTCGTTTTGTGAATTTTTCCTCATTATAATCTAAATGTTCTTGTAGAGATTTTCTTTCCATGATGTAACCTCCCATAATTTTCTTTTGCTTATGCCTTTATCATAATGGATTTTTACTAAAAATAAATTGATTTAAATCAAGATGATGATATAGAACACAGTAAATTCACAAATAATAGTGTATCCTTAATTTGGAGTAATCATAAGTTGAGGTGCTTATTATGTGTTGTGGAAAACAGCAACATGGCGGGTCTTGTGTTAGAACTGTTCCTGTATTTAAAGGATTAAGTGATGAAGAATTAATTGATCTATCGTCTGTGATTAAGAGTCGAACCTTTGCAAAAGGGGAATATATTTTTCGCGAAGGTGAGCTTTCTGATGCACTCTTCGTTGTCCATCAAGGAACGATAAAGGTCTCAAAGGTATCGGATGAAGGAAAAGAACAAATTCTAAGAATTCTTTTTCCAGGAGATTTTTTTGGACAGTACGCTTTATTGGACAATAAAATGCATTATGCGGATGCAGAGGTTTTAGAGGAAACAACAGTGTGCCTATTAAATAAAAATGATTTTAAAGGTATATTAGAGAGAAATCCAGTAATGGCTATGAATTTCATGCTGGCATTAAGTGAGTTGCTTCAAAAGGCTGATGAATGGATAGGAACCATTAGTTTACTAGAGGTAGAGCGAAGATTAGCGAAAGCATTATTATTATTTTTTGAAAAGGAGAGGGAGAAAGAGTTCTTTGAACTTCCAGTTCCTAAAAAAGACTTTGCTTCTTTGATTGGAGCAACACCAGAAACATTAAGTCGAAAACTAGTTTATTTGCAAAACCAAAAGATATTAGAATTAGATGGACGTCGCGGCATTCGACTTCTAAATCCGGAAAAACTTAAAGAAATAGTTGGATAATGCTTTACCATATTAACGCATCGGGGGTCTGACCCCCGGTGCGTTAATGCTTTAGTATGAGTAAGCGGAAGTGTTCTGGTCCGATTTCGTTTACGACGCAGTTTAGTCCAAGTTGTTCGACAGCTGCCACAAGTGGTTGGCCAGGTAAAGGAAGGTGCACCTCTATGATGGTTCCAGTCTCTGCTTCCTTTATAAATTCAATGATTTGAGCACGTGGATGAATTCCTTGTTTTATTAAATCTCTAGCATCGATGATGGCTCTTGAACCTTCTCTTTGAATGTTTAACATTTGTTTGCCCCTTTCATAAAAACTAGTTTAATCATAATCTGACAACCTGGATTCTTCCTTGATTTATATCAAGTATGATTGGAACTTATTAAACAGATATTTAAGGCAATAAAAAACGGAGTTCATATGAAATGAACTCCGATGCAATGACATTATAGATGACTATGACCGGAAGATAGTACCCAAACCGAGCCAGCGACAATCACCACAGCAGTAAAAATTGCATAAATAATGTTAATCTGCTGAACTCTACCATCTTTACCTTCATTTAAGTGCATGAACATCGTTAGCTGGAGAGTTGCTTGGATGATGGCTAATCCTCCAATAATGATTAAAATCATTGTAAACGATAAGTTGGTTTTTAATGCGACCCACACAGCGAAGAAAGTTAATGCTAAAGATGATATAAACCCAATGATATGGTGGACAGGGAATTTATGTGAATTCGTATGATTACTCATATTAGGACACCATCCCTGCTAAATAAACAAATGTAAATACAAAGATCCAAACGACATCAAGGAAATGCCAGTATAAACCGATAATAAATGCTTTACGAGCTGTAACAGGAGTTAATCCGCGAGTGAAGAGCTGGATCAATATTAGAATAGCCCAACCAATCCCCATTGTTACGTGTAAACCATGCGTACCAACTAGTACAAAGAAACTAGAAAGGAAGGCACTTGTCTGCATGGTTGCTCCTTCATGAACATAATGTGAAAATTCGTTAATCTCTAAAAATAGGAAACTAGCACCAAGGAGCAGTGTAATGATAAGCCACGTGATTAGACCTTTTAAGTTATGGCGACGCATTTCAAATATAGCAAGTCCGCAAGTAAAACTACTTGTCAATAAAATAAGGGTCATGATCATTGCATCTTTAAAAACGAATAGGTCCTGTTGTGTCGGTCCGCCTGCATGACGACTTCCTAAAACACCATACACGGAGAAAAGAGTTGCGAATAAAATCACTTCAGCTCCAAGAAAAATCCAGAAACCAAGAATATTTAATCGGCTTTGTTCGGTTTGGTATTCTAATGGTAGTGACGTATCCACATTAGCTGACATGATGATTCACTCCTTTCGAATTGTTTCTCCATTTACTTTCTGTTTTCTTAATTTCATCTATTTTTACATGGTATCCATCGTTATAGTCGAATGAGCGAATAATTAGGCCCACAAGAATTCCAACCGTTGCCACAAGAGCAGCCACCTTCCATTCAAATACAAGGAAGAATCCGACTATGCCGAAGACTACAGCCATATAAAAAGGTAATCCTGAATTACTTGGCATATGAATTTCTTCTAATTCTTCATCTTTTAAGGTTAGATCCTTATTTTGCTTTTTAAAGTGCCAGAAAGCATCAAGTGTTTTGACTTCAGGAACTATTGCAAAGTTATAGTGTTGTACAGGGGATGCTGTCATCCATTCTAGTGTTCTAGCATCCCAAGGATCATGGGAGATATTACGGCTAGAATAACGAGCACTCCAGTAAATGTTATAGCAGAAGAATGCAAATCCAATGGCTAAAATAGCTGATCCAATGGCCGAAACCAAGAATAATGGTGCGAACCCTGATTCTACTGAATAGGTATAGGAACGTCGAACAGCACCGTTTAATCCTAGGAAAAACATCGGCATAAAGGTTAAGTTAAATCCAATATTGAAAAACCAGAAGTGGAACTTACCAAGTTTCTCATTCAGCATATGCCCAAACATTTTTGGCCACCAATAGTAAAGGCCAGCAAATACTGCGTATACGACACCAGGAATTAACACATAGTGAAAATGTGCAACCAGGAATAACGTATTATGGTACTGAAAATCGGCAGCTCCCATAGCTAACATAACCCCAGTTACCCCACCAATAACGAAGGTAGGTACAAACGCTAGTGCCCATAACATGGCAGTCGTAAATCGTATTCGCCCTTTACGCATAGTAAACAACCAGTTGAAAATTTTAATACCGGTAGGAACCGCAATCATCATCGTTGTAATAGAGAAAACTGAGTTTACAAGGGGGCCGGAACCCATGGTAAAGAAATGGTGAACCCATACTAACATACTTAAGAAAGCAATCCCTACAATAGAAACAACCATCGATTTATATCCGAAAAGAGACTTTCGAGAAAAAGTGGAGATAACCTCAGAGAACATACCGAAAGCAGGAAGTACTACGATATAAACCTCTGGATGTCCCCATAACCAAAACAGGTTAGCCCAAAGCATATCCATACCGCCACCGGACACGGTGAAAAAGTGTGTTCCAAAAAGACGGTCAAATGTCATTAAAGCTAATGCAACAGTGAAAATTGGAAATGCGGCAACGATAATAACAGATGTGATTAAAGACGTCCAAGTAAACATTGGCATCTTCATCAAACTCATGCCTTTAGTACGCATTTTTAATATGGTTACGATAAAGTTAATACCTGTCATTAATGTACCGATACCTGCAATCTGTAAAGCAATCGCATAATAGTTATTCCCGATTCCTGGTGTGAATTCTTTACCCGCAAGAGGGAAGTAAGAAGTCCAACCAGCATCAGGAGAACCACCGATAACAAACGATATATTAAATAGCATGGCACCGCTAAAAAATAGCCAAAAGCTTAAGGCGTTTAATTGAGGAAAAGCCACATCTCTTGCACCAATCTGTAAAGGGATAACAACGTTCATCAAACCAATTAACATAGGCATCGCCATGAAGAGAATCATGATGACCCCGTGAGTTGTGAAAATTTCATTATAATGTTGAGCATCTAAAAATTGCATTTCTGGACGTGAAGTTTGGACTTTCATAAGTAGTCCGTCCATTCCGCCGCGGAAAAACATTAATACCGCGGAAAGAATATACATGATTCCAATTTTTTTATGATCAACCGTTGTTAGCCATTCAGTCCATAGCCAATTCCACTTTTTAAAATAAGTGAGTCCAGCCACAATACCGAACATCGTTAAAAGAATGGCAATTTGGGAACCGAGAATGAGAGGATCACCAGTAATAAAAAATTCATTCCATTTAATGCCCACTATGTCCACCTCCATTGGATTCTTCCTCTTGCATGTTGTGTCCTTCATGGTCACTAAGTTTACCATCTACTTGCTCTGGATCCTCGAATATTTGTCCAGGGTAACCGTGACCGCGATATAATTCAGGGTTTGTGTAGTCTTTTGAATTCATTTCAGCATGATTCACCCATTCAAGATGAGTATTTGAAAAAGTCATACGACCAAGATGGGTTGGTTTAAGTAATTCGTTATATTCTTTTTCCGTCAACTTTGGAGCTGTTTGCTTTGCTTCCTTTACCCATTGCGTAAACTCATCGTCTGTTTGAGCAAGGACTTCAAATTCCATCCCTGCATAACCTTTTCCATTAAAGTTCGTATTTCTACCAAGATAAGAACCAGGGTTATCAGCAAGGAGGATTAATTCTGTTTCCATTTTATTCATGGCATACTTTTGTCCACCTAATGCAGGAACCCAAAAGGATTGCATGGTACCAGCAGAAGTGAGTTTAAATTTAACAGGTGTATCTTCTGGAATATTTACATAGTTTATCGTTTCAATACCTTGTTCGGGATAACTGAAAATCCATTTCCAATCCGCGGCCGTAACATTAATTGTGATTGGCTTTTTATCTTCATGCCCAACTGGGACTTCTTCTAATGAATACAAGGTCTTAACCGTTGGAATAGTTAAAGCGACAAGAATTAGGATTGGAATTGCTGTCCAAATTATTTCTAATACCATGCTACCGTGTTCTTCAGGTGGCTCATAATCTTTATTTTCTGGTCTTTCTCTATATTTCCAGATAATGTAACCAAACAAGGAGAAAACGACAACCACTACAAGTAGCATCCAAATAAGAGACCAGTTAATAAGGTCCATAATACTTCTTGCAGCTGGTCCTTGAGGTTCAAAAACGACCATATTGGTTTCACAGCCTGCAAGCATGGATAGTGATAATACTCCTACAAGCCAGACAAAAAGTTTTTTCGATTTCATGTTGCAACTCCTTTCAGTTAAAAACAAATTATTTAGTAGAATAATAAATTGTTCAAAGATTGGACAAAGTTGAAGGTATTATTGTTCAATCATTCACATACTTTTGTACATTTGTTCACAAACTTGAACAAAAAGGAAGTAGTGAAAACCGCTATGTATTAAGTTTTCACTACACGTATGATGATAACATACCTTCTCGAAATTAAATGTGACAAAATTAGCAAGGAAGAATTTGGAAGTTTGCAAATGAGGATTTCTGTATTTTCTTTAACGTTATTTCTATGTGTGAATAATATTTTTAGAGTTAATCTTGTAAAAATTTACAATTTTTCGCGAGAGAAGTGAGAGATTCCGACAGGAACAATGATTATTTTACAAACATAATTTTGTTTATATAATTCGTAACAATTTAGACAAAATTATATGAGTTAGATAAGAATGGCTTTTGATTAGATGTTTTTAAAAAAGTGAAATCGATGGAAATCAACCTATTATTATTGGTATGATTAAAGAAAAAATATTGGGGTAAATAGGATGCATACAAAACGATTATTAGGTTTTATTTCAGGTTATTTTAGCATGTCAATATTTTTACATAGCATAAAAGCTTATGCTATGGGTGTACAGCTCCAATCAGCAGGGGAAAGAATAGGAGCTGTAGGCACTGGTTTAGTTATTCTTCTTCTTATCATGATCATTTTAAAAAAATGGTTCTCTCCATCCTTTTTTCACGGTTTCTTAGTAGCAACTGGTCTTTTTTTAAGTTTTGATATAGTCGTATTTCATTGGTTTTTCCATTTACATAGAATTACTAGTGGTCCTGAAGCCAATTGGTTAGAGCCAATATTTGTAGTATTTGGTATAGCTTTATTCTTTTATGGATTAAAAAGGGAAAAAACAACAAAGCTTTATCAAGAAACAGCTGTGAATGAAAATGTCTATAGTGCTAAATAAGGTGAGGTGTTGCTTATGGATATAAAGAAAGTCCAATCTATATTAGAAAGTCATCAGCCGAAAATTTTGGGGAGTGAGAGTTTTTCTAGATTTGCTATCTTTCTACCGTTAATTCAGAAAGAAAATGAAATACATGTACTTTTTGAAGTTCGTTCACATCAATTAAGGAGACAGCCAGGAGATATCTGTTTCCCAGGTGGAAGAATGGATCCGGATGATAAAATAGAAAAATTTACAGCCATTCGAGAGACAATGGAAGAATTAGGTTTAAATCGTGAAGATATTTCAGACGTGTTTCCATTGGATTATCTCGTTTCTCCTTTTGGAATGATGGTGTTTCCATATGCGGGTTTCATTAAACAAGAAAAGTTTCGACTAAATAAGGCTGAGGTAGAAGAAGTATTTACTGTTCCTCTATCTTTTTTCATAAAAAATACCCCAAGAATATATCGGGTAAACTTTAGAGTTGAACCTGAGGAAGGTTTTCCTTATGAATTATTAGTTGGAGGAAAAGACTATAATTGGCGTGCCAGACAAATGGAAGAATACTTTTACCTTTATGATAATAGGGTAATTTGGGGATTAACAGCTAGAATTTTATTCCACTTTATTGAGATCATTAAAAACAAATGATGGATTTTACTACACTAAATAGTTAAAGATATGTTATATTATTTAAATATTCTAAAATCTTATCAGGGAAGGTGATACGATATGACGACAGAAATGAAAGTAAACGACAGCAGCCTTCCGTTACGACGGGATGTTAAAATGCTAGGAAATATACTTGGTGAAATCCTAGTTTATCATGGGGGATTAGAACTATTTAATAAAGTAGAAAAAATTAGAGAGATGTGTAAAGCTCTTCGAAATCAAAATGATGATGTAAATTATTTAGCACTAAAACAAGAAATCACAAATCTTGACCCCAATCTCAGAAAACAAATCATACGAGCGTTTTCTGTATACTTCCACTTAATCAATGCTGCGGAACAAAATCATCGAATCCGTCGTAGACGTGAATATCAATTAAAATCAGATGTGAATGTACAGCCAGGGTCTATAGAGAGTGCGATATTTTCCCTCCAGGAAAATAAAATAAGTTCAGAGATATTACAAAATGTCTTAAATACAATATCTCTTGAACTGATTATTACTGCGCATCCTACGGAGGCAACAAAGAGATCCATTCTTGAAATTCAAAAGAGAATTGCGGATATTCTTAAAAGCTTAGACAATCCACTAATTTCAAAAAAAGAACGCCAAAAAATGGAGGAGAGCTTGTTTAATGAAGTGACCGTTCTTTGGCAAACAGATGAATTGAGACATACAAAACCAACTGTTATGGATGAAGTGAAAAATGGTCTCTATTATTTTGATCAAACTCTTTTTGATGTTCTACCAGAAATTCATCAAGAGGTGGAAGATTCACTTAAAGTACATTACCCTGGACAGGATTGGAAGGTACCTCATTTCCTGCGTTTTGGTTCATGGATTGGTGGGGACCGTGATGGAAATCCAAATGTTACACCAGAGATCACATGGGAAACGCTAAATCGTCAAAGAAGACTAGTATTAAAAAAATACAAAGTCGTATTAGTTGAATTAATGAAACGTTTTAGTCACTCGTCAACAAGAGCAAACGTTAGCCAAGAACTTTTCTTATCCTTAAAGGAAGATGAAGAAAAATATTTATCTATAGATCAACGATGGCCAAATGAAATAGAGGTGTATCGCCGTAAATTTGCCATTATGATAGAAAGATTAAAGCAAGTAGGTAATTCAGAAATAGGTTATTCTTCAGCCGATGAATTTCTTCAAGATCTATTAATGGTCCAGAGAAGCATCTATCATCACCATCCAACCAATCATGAATTGAAAATGCTCCAAAAATTTATTCGTCAAGTTCAACTATTTGGTTTTCATTTGGCGACCTTGGACATTCGTAATCATAGTGGTGAGCATGAAGCTGCCATTGCAGAAATTTTGCGAAAGGTTGGAATCACTGATAACTACCCAACCCTATCTGAAGACGAAAAATTAGATCTGTTACAAAATATTTTAAAAGACCCTAGACCACTGTTACTTTTACATGAGGATTACTCAAGGGAAACACAAGAGATGATAAAGGTATTTCAACTGATTAAAAAAGCACATCAAGAGTTTGGGAAACGGTCTATTTATGTTTATTTAGTAAGTATGACTCAATCTGCAAGTGATTTGCTTGAAGTGTTAGTGCTTGCTAAAGAGGCCGGTATTTACCGCCTTCATACGGATGGAACAGTTGAAACGGATTTAAATGTTGCGCCATTATTAGAAACCATTGATGATTTAACTGCTGGCCCAAAAATTATGGAAACTCTTTTTCAAATGCCTGTTTATCGGAAGCATCTGGAAAAGTTAAATGACCAGCAGGAAATTATGTTAGGTTATTCAGATGGAAGTAAAGATGGAGGAACCTTAACGGCTAATTGGAAGTTATATAAGGCACAAATGGAAATCCACGCCATGGCGAAAAATTATAAAATTAGCCTCAAATTTTTCCATGGAAGAGGGGGTTCTTTAGGTCGTGGAGGCGGTACCCTTCAAAGAAGTTTACTATCTCAACCGGCTGAAACATTAGGGGATGGTGTGAAAATTACAGAACAAGGTGAAGTATTATCTTCACGCTATCTACTCGAAGATATTGCTTATCGAAGTTTAGAACAAGCTACTTCAACGTTATTAAAAGCATCTGCTCATGTTTTAAAAGAGTCGGAACAAGGTCGTATTCGTGAAGCACGTTGGGTAGATGCGATAGAAGAAATATCAGCTGTTTCTTTAACAAAATATCAATCTCTTGTCTTCCAAGATCATGACTTTATAACTTATTTTAACCAAGCAACCCCATTGAAAGAACTTGGTGAACTTAATATTGGATCACGTCCTATGAGTCGTAAAAATAGTGCGAAATTTGAAAACTTAAGAGCGATACCTTGGGTATTTGCCTGGACACAAAGCAGGCAGTTGTTTCCTGCTTGGTATGCAGCAGGTACTGGACTAGATAGTTATGCTTCAAAAGGTAAAGAAAATATAAAAATTCTACAAGAAATGTATGAGCAGTGGCCATTTTTCCGTTCAACGATTGATAATTTACAAATGGCATTAATGAAAGCTGATATTACAACTGCAAAAGAATATGCAGCCCTTGTAGATGATCAACAAGTCGGGGAGAGAATCTTTAACAATATAGTGGAGGAATACAATAAAACGAAAAAGGTCCTTCTAAAAATAACGAAGGATGAAGAATTATTAGATCAAACACCTAATATTAAAGACTCCGTTCATCGTAGAAATCCATACGTAGATCCGTTAAATTTTATACAAGTCGAACTAATTAAAGAGTTGCGTAAATCAGATGAACCAAATGATGAATTATTAACTCAAGTCTTATTAACCATCAGTGGAATTGCTGCAGGATTAAGAAATACGGGTTGATCAAGTATGTACAAGTAATAAATTACCTTTGTAAGAAGTTAGAGCTACTTATGTGGCTAGAGCTTCTATCAAAGGTTTTTTTTTGGAAGAATATTGGTTTATTGGTGAAATTTATTATGTGAAATATTAAAAAAAGTCAGAAAATGCCGATATAATAGAGAGGATTATATTATTTCTATATGAAGGGGACTTTTTTAACATGAAAAAAAGCCGTTTTTCTGTTCGGAAAAAATTATATGGTGGCTTTCTCATTGTCATTATCTTTACCGCTATTTTAGGTGGTGTATCAAATTGGAGTATGACAAAAATGAATGAGAAGTCAAAAGAAATCAACCAAAATTGGATTCCAAAAATCGAAGTTATTAATCATTTGAATTTTTTAATAGACCATATGAAAACGTTGGAGTACTCCTATATTTTACAATTAAGTCCTAAAAAACTTGCTTCACTGGAAGAAGATATGAAAAAAACAGAAGAAGTGATTAGTCAAACATTTGGAGAATATGAAAATAGCCAAATGAGTAGTAAGGAGAAAAAAGAGTTTAAGGAATTAAAACAAAAATGGAATGACTATGAGTCAGTCCATAATGACTTATTAAACCAAGGGAAAGATGTTGATATTATTTATGGAGCTAATAATGGGAATGGTTTAGCCATTTTTGAGACGATTGAACAATCTGAGCTTGCGTTTGCAAATATGCAATCAAATATAGATAACCTGTTGAAAATCAATAAGGAAGGTACAGTAAAAGCCAGCTTGCAATCAGAAAGTAGCTTCAAAGTTGGAAGTTTGATAAATTTTGTTTTACTTGTTTTAACAGTTGTAATTGGATTTGGTATAGCATTTGTTATAGCAAGGATTATTTCAAGACCTTTGGGATGGGTAACAAAGAATCTACATCAGGCTGCAAGTGGGGACCTTACAATGGACCCAATTTCAGTAAAAAATAAGGATGAGATAGGGGTTTTAGCGGAATCGTTTAATATAATGGGCACAAGTCTTGCGAATTTGATCAGGCAAATTCGGGGAAATACTGAGCTTGTAGCAGCTTCAACTGAACAACTACTTGCCAGTTCAGAGCAGAATAGCTATGCTACTGAACAAATTTCTTCCTCTATTCAAGAAGTGGCGATTGGGTCTGAAAGACAGGCTCAGTATTCTTCGCAGGCCAATCATGTTGTTTTAGATATATCCAAAGGAATGGAGCTAGTTTCGAAATCCATTCAACAAGTTGTTGAGTTAAGTCTATCTGCCAACCAAAAGGCGATGTCCGGAAATAGTATTGCCCAAGAGACTGTTAGTCAAATTAATCAAATTCATCAGCATGTTGAACATACCTCTACTATTGTTAATCATTTAGGAGAAAGATCCAATGAAATAGGGAAAATTGCCGAAGTGATCTCTCAACTATCAGCTCAAACCAACTTACTTGCACTTAATGCTGCAATTGAGGCAGCAAGGGCAGGGGAACATGGGAAAGGATTTGCTGTTGTAGCAGATGAAGTAAGGAAACTAGCTGAACAATCTAGCCATGCAACTGAATCCATTCGTCAAATTATCCAGCAGATACAAGAGGAAATGAGTGAAGTAGTGAACTCGATGAAGCAAGGAAATATTTCGGTACAATCAGGAATTCAAAATGTGAATCAAACGCAAAAAGCCTTTAAAGAAATCGTTGACATGGTAGGTGGTATTTCTGCACAAACAGAGGAAGTATCATCTGTTGTTGAAAAAGTATACTCAGGTACAGAAGGAATGGTACAAGTAATCAATGAAATATCAACGATTTCGATTCAAGCGTTAGGGAATACACAAAATGTTGCCGCTTCTGCAGAGGAACAAAATGCTTCAATGGAAGAAATCACGGCTTCTATTCATTCATTAAGAGAGTTGGCGTTTAGTTTACAAAAAGAAATTGATAAGTTTAGAGTAAGTTAAAAAAATCCCCATTCCATTAAATTGGAATGGGGAATATTTTTTTATAAAAGGGTAATAAAATTCGTAAAGTATTCAACAAATTCTTTCAATTAATTCTATTGTATTATGCTTAGGAGAATTAACTAAGGAACTTACTTCATATGCTTCCATTAGTTCCTTATCAAGTGGTTTTAATAACTGGTTTAGTACAGCTGTATCTGTAATAGAAGGGTCTAACCAAGTTTTTTCATTCTCTCGTTGTATGATGACTGGCATACGATCGTGAATATCTTTAACAAGTTCGTTCGGGGTGGTTGTAATCACTGTGCAAGAGAAAATCGATTGTCCCTCAGGTGATATCCATTTTTCCCACAAGCCTGCCATACCAAATAATTCATCTGATTTAAGCTTGATACGCATAGGTGTTTTTGTTTTAGGGTCAATGCGTTTCCATTCATAAAAGCTATCGGCAATAATAAGACAACGCTTTTTCTGATAAGCAGGTTTAAAACTTGGTTTTTCCATTAAGGTTTCTGAACGTGCATTAATCATTTTATAACCAATAGAGCTATCCTTAGCCCACGGAGGAATAAGGCCCCATCTTAAAAACCCCATTTTGTTTTCAGTCCCGTTATTGATGACAGCTAATACAGACTGAGAAGGAGCTATATTATAATTTGGAGAATAATCTTCTTCATTCAAAAAATGCTCAATGTCAAATCGATCTAATAGTTGCTCTATTGTTGCTGTTAAAGTAAATCTACCACACATAGTTTCCACCTTCATTCTTGATACGAATACTCGGACATCCTTTAAAATGATTAAGAGGCTTACCAATAAAATAAACATTTATCAGTTGACATCATACCTGTATAGGTATTAATATATCCTCTGTAGGTTAAATTTTAAATTATAAAGAGGCGAATTAAATGCTTATTTTCAACATCATGATCGTGACTGCTTTGTTGATATTATTATATAGAAGATACATTCCGGTATGTGGTGTTCAATGTATGAATGTACCAGCCACCCTAAACGATGATGTTATCATAATAGATGTACGAGATTATAATCAGTCTTATAAAGATTCAAATCATAAGTCTATTCATATACCAATAGCATACCTAAAAAGATATGTAAAGGAAATTCCAAATACAAAGCTTCATGTCATTGCGGCGGATCCTCTAGAAAAAAATATGAGTATCCGTTTCTTACGAAAACAAGGTTATCAAATAATAGGATATACATTGATGAATTGCGATTGCAAAAAAATCAATTTAATTCCAGGTTTATAATGTTATCTAAGGAAATGGATGTTGTTAATCATTTTAAGGCATAAAAAATGGTTGACAACGTTCTTTGTTTTAAGTTAACATCATACCTATAGGGGTAAATCCCTCTTTTTTTATTTCTGAAAAAATACCTATGAGGGTAAAAAATATACCAGGGGGAATGAATGATATGGAAACGAAAAAAAGGACAACAATAGTATTATTTAGCGGTGATTATGATAAAGCGATGGCTGCTTATATTATTGCAAATGGGGCAGCAGCATATGACCATGAAGTAACTATTTTCCATACTTTTTGGGGGTTAAACGCCTTACGAAAAGATGAAAATATCGAAGTAAAAAAAGGCTTTATGGAAAAAATGTTTGGGAAAATGATGCCTCGCGGTGCAGAAAAAATGGGATTATCAAAAATGAATTTTGCAGGATTTGGTCCTAAAATGATTAAGGATGTAATGAAAAAACATAATGCCATGACGCTTCCACAATTAATTGAGATGGCACAAGAGCAAGATGTTAAATTAGTAGCATGTACGATGACAATGGACTTATTAGGACTTCAGCAACAGGAACTATTAGATAATATTGAGTATGCTGGAGTAGCAGCTTACTTGGCTGACGCAGAAGTTGGAAATGTGAACTTATTTATTTAAATTTTAATAGATAGGAGAAAAATGACGGAGGGTTTCGTCATTTTTTTTCTATCTTTATTTTGATTAGTTTTCCCATTTGTTTCGTATGGATTTTTGATAAAAACAACAAAGCAAGAATGGTACCAAATGCTAAAAGAAACATATCCCACTGTGCATCCCAAATATCTCCTTGCATTCCTAGAAATTCTTTTGAGGGCATTCCTCCTCCAAATAATTTTGTTCCTGCCCATTCAATAATTTCATATAAAGCACCGATGGATAGGGTAATACAAAAGGTTATAAGAATTAACCACTTTCCGATTGAAAGTGGGGTTAATCGTAATAATATTTCTCTAATGACAATGGCCATTAATCCTTTTAGGAAATGGCCCAATCGGTCATAGTGATTTCTTTGAAGATCAAAATGGTCCTTGATCCAATCAAATAAAGGTACTTTAGCATACGAATAATGCCCACCGATAGACATCAAAATAGTAAGAATAGTGATAATGATATAGGATAATGTAGTAAGACGAAATGTGGGATATATCTTAATGGCGAGAATGATAACGGCTACTGCAGGTAATACTTCCATGGACCATATTTCATAATTAATAGGCTTAATAAAAGACCAGATAAAAAAGATCATGATTATCAATAATAAGAAGAAATGAATTATAGTTATTTTATCCTTACTCATAGATTCCACTCCTATTTTACTTGTATATAAGTAAGTATTAACAAACGAATAGATTTTATATGTATGAAAAGACTAGACATATGTATTCCATATCAAATTAACTAGATGGTATAATGGTCATGTGAAGACAAACATTCAATTGGTATTGAAAAAGTTAGGAGAGTGATGGAAACTAGTGCGTTTAATAAAATCGATCCCGAATATGTTAACACTTGGGAATTTATATTGCGGCTTTTTATCAGTAGGATTCGCTGCCAGTGGTCAGTATCGGAATGCAGCCATCCTGATATTAATTGGGATGATGTTAGATAGTATGGATGGCAGGGTTGCTAGAATGTTAAAAGTGAATAGTCCACTAGGGAAAGAGTTGGATTCACTTGCTGATATTGTTACGTTCGGGGTAGCACCGTCATTTTTAGTGTATTATACATACTTTTTTCAATTTGGGTTATTGGGGTTAATGGTAGCAGCTCTATTTCCTTTATTTGGGGCATACCGCTTAGCGAGGTTTAACATAAGCTCTGATAAAACATCATTAAATTATTTTATAGGCGTTCCAATAACGGCAGCTGGTGGTATTTTAGCTATACTAACTTTATTTGGTGGCAGTATTCCCAATATTATTACTACTGTAGTTTTTACAGGGCTTTGCTTTTTAATGGTGAGCCGTATTCGAATTCCTAGTTTTAAAGAAATTCCACTACCTAAATACGGAACTATTGTTACGATATTTTTAGGATGTCTATTGTTTGTTATTTATCGAGAGACACATGGACGGTTTCCATATTTAATTTACATAGCAACACCTCTTTATATTGCTTATTTACTCTATCGATTTGTGAAGGGTAAAAATAAAAAAGATATAGACTAAATAAAAAAACAGACTTTTTTATGTAAGTCTGTTTTTTTATTTGATATCTACTTATAGAATACTTTATCTGTATTGTATTTCGCTTCTAGTGTATTGATGATATAGGTTTCATAGATTTCTCGTTCCATTGGACTTTCTACATGGATAACAGCAATCTTGTATACTTCATCTCTGTAGTTTTTAATGGGAGATACCGTATCCTCAAAATGGCGTTTTACCCTAGGTCTTAGTTTTCTAGCTTTCCCTACATATAATAATTCATCATCAGCATTAAAAAACATGATGATTCCACCTTTGTCTCTAGAGATACGGTGATAATCAGTAAAGCCATAAACGCTGCTTAATACAGATTCTACTTTTTCTCCTAATTGCTTCTTTCTCGTTAATACAACATCTGGCGTAGGTATTTCAATTTTTATCAAAATAATCACTTCCTATTTTTAAAAGTAACCTATGTATATATACTAATTGGAATAGTCAACATCATAGAAAATTAACCATACCATATTTCACAATGAATGAAAATATTTATCTATATTAGTTCTTTCCAATGTTTAAGTTTTTAAAAACTTCACTCATCGTTTTAATCCCAAATTGAATGTCTTCCTCACTTAAATGGGAGAAGCCAAATATGACTGTTGGTTTAAGCGGAGGATTCGTAAAGTAATAATCGGACGATTGCCAAGATACCCCATTTTTTGCACATGCTTGTTCAAAAAGTAGATATTCCTCTTTAGAGTATTTCCAACTTCCGAATAAATGTAAACCTGCATTCGTATCAACCCACTCAAATGTATCCAGATTGTATTGCGATAAAGAGTCTTGAAACACTTGATATTTTTGGGAATAATTTCGTTTCATTCTTCTAAGGTGCTGTTCTAGTTTCCCGGTTTTGATAAAAATAGCAGCTGCCATTTGTTCAATAATAGAAGTGGTGTATTCACCATACAAATTACGCGCTTTTAAAAAAGTAGGAATCAGATCCTGTGGAAGGATGGCATAGCCAATTCTAAGTGCTGGCAGGATATTTTTTGCAAAAGTTCCTAAGTATACAACGCGGTCTTCAAAATCTAATACCTTTAATGGCTCAATCGGTCTACCTTTTCTTTGAAATTCACTATCATAATCATCCTCAATAATAATCGCATTATGTTCTTTTGCCCACTGAAGCAGCTTTAGTCGTTCCTCCAATCTCATTACTCTTCCGGTAGGAAATTGATGACTTGGGGTTACATAAATTAACCGGCTATCCCAATTAGAAACCTCAAATCCATTGGGTTCAACTGGAGCATGAATTAATGTGGCACCTGCTGTTGTAAAATTCGCTTGAATAGATTGAAAGGAGGGTTCTTCTACGACTACTTGATCACCTTTATTTATTAATAGATGAGACAATATCCCGATTCCCTGCATAACACCATTAATAATAACAATATTTTGGGGATTTACATTCATACCACGTGTTCGATGAAGGAAAGCTGCAATAGCTTCTCTAAGTGGGATAAGACCCTGGAGATCATAATCATCGACATCAGCTAAAAAGTTTAATTCCCTTGTTGCTTGGTAAAGAGTCTTTTTCCAATCATCTATAGGAAAATGACGTAAATTTGGTGCAAAACCTGCACCGTTAAAATTGATTTTTCCTTTTTGGGTCTTGGACTGCTCTTTTGTTGGGATTCTCATGGCCCAATCCGATAATTGAATACTTTTATTAGACCTTTCCATTAATCGAAGCTTTTGTGGAGAATAAGCAACAAACGTTCCACTACCTTCTAATGTGGACACATATCCGTCTGCATAAAGCATTTCGTAAACTTGTTTGATGGTATTACGATTCACCCCGTATTTAGCAGCCATTTCCCGACTAGAAGGTAATCGAGTGCCCACCTCAACTCTACCTTCTAAGATGATTTCTTTAAGAAATTGATAGATTGCTTGATATTTATAACTATAGTTTTTGTTATTCAAATCTAATGTGTAAAAAAGATCCATACTCACCATCTCTTTAATAAAAATTGGACTAGTTAAATTATACCAAATTGGGTCTTTTTTGGTACCCGAAAATTATTTACACTATGGTAGAAAATAAATAATCGATAGGGGAACTAAAAATGAAAATTTATATATTAATTTACGATGAGTATGCACACTTCGAAGCTGATTTAGTAGGTTGGTTAAAGGGACGTTCAGATGAAATCGTTACCGTTTCATTAGGACAAGATGAAGTACAAAGTGCTGAAGGTTTTATCATGAAACCACATGTTAAAATTGACCAAGTGGATGTGAACGATGTTGATGTGATGGTTGTTCCAGGTGGAAACGCACCATCAATCTTAGGAAATGAAAAATTACAACATCTATTGCAGCAATTAAATACGCAAAATAAGTTAATTGGTGCCATCTGTTATGGTCCATTATTATTAGCTGATGCGGGTATATTACAAGATAAAGAATTTACTACTTCCGTTACAACCGATCTAGAATTGTTTGATGCTTTTACTAGAGAAAAATTTGTAAATGAAGGTGTCGTAGTTGACGGTAATATTGTAACGGCAAAGGGTGAGGATTATGTGGACTTTGCCTTAACCATTTGTAAAATGGCATCCATATCAAATGAAAATGCCTTAGGTTACTGGGCAAATTTTTTCAGAAGTAAAAAGGAAATGGTGAAACAAGGGTGAATGTAAATAAAGAGGATACATAGTTTAAAAAATCACTATGTATCCTTTTTTTCGTAAATAGATCTATTCTTTTGGCTTTATCATTTCCTCAGGTTTGACGAATGTATTAAATTCTTGTTCGGTTAATATGCCCAACTGAATGGCCGATTCTTTTAAGGACAAGCCGTGTTTATGTGCATATTTAGCTATGGATGCTGCTTTTTCATATCCAATATGTGGATTAAGGGCTGTAACAAGCATAAGAGATTCATTTACATATTTTGTAATGATAGGGACATTTGCCTCAATCCCTATAGCGCAATGCTCATTAAAGGATTGAATACCATCAGCTAATAGGCGGACGGATTGTAAAAAATTATAGATAATAACTGGTTTAAATACATTCAATTCAAAGTTCCCCTGACTGGCAGCAAATCCAATGGATGTATCATTACCCATTACTTGCACGGCAATCATCGTTAATGCTTCACTTTGAGTAGGGTTAACTTTCCCAGGCATAATCGAGCTTCCGGGTTCATTCTCTGGAATAGTAATTTCACCTATACCGCAACGTGGACCACTAGCTAACCACCTTACATCATTAGCGATTTTCATTAAATCAGCTGCTAATGCCTTCAATGCACCATGAGTATAAACAGTCTCATCATGACTAGTTAATGCATGAAATTTATTTTCGGATGAAGAGAAGGATAGTTTTGTAAAACGAGATATTTCATCAGCTACCATTTCCCCGAATTTAGGATGGGCGTTCAAGCCTGTTCCAACCGCGGTGCCGCCTATAGCTAATGCCTGCATTTTTAGGATGGATTCTTGAATCATTTCTTTTGAACGCGCTAACATATGTACCCACCCACTAATTTCTTGTCCTAATGTTAGTGGTGTTGCATCCTGCAAATGAGTTCTGCCTATCTTTACAATTTGGGAAAATTCTTGTGATTTCGATTGTAAAGTGGCGTGCAGTTGATCGATTGCTTGTATTAGCGATTCCATAACAGCTTTAACACCAGCAATATGCATGGCTGTTGGAAAGGTATCATTGGAGCTTTGGCCCATATTTACATCATCATTGGGATGGATTTTCTCATCCATTCCATTTTCTTTTAACCAACTATTACCGCGATAGGCAATAACCTCATTTACATTCATATTACTTTGTGTACCGCTCCCGGTTTGCCAAACCACAAGCGGAAAATGGTCATCAAGTTTTCCTGCTAGGATTTCATCACATGCCAATAGAATGGCTTTTAATTTATGTTCATTTAGTTTACCTAGCTTCTCATTTACTATAGCAGCACTTCTTTTTAAAATAGCAAATGCATAGATAATTTCCTTCGGCATCTGCTCCGTTCCAATTTTGAAATTTTTTTTACTTCGCTGGGTTTGAGCCCCCCAATATCGATTTGCAGGCACTTTTATTTCACCCATGGTGTCTTTTTCTATACGATAATCCATTTTTTTCACCTCATCTTAGTTTATGAAATGAAGCCTAATTTATAATATGGTTTTGAACTACTAAGACTATTCTCTTTTTTATAATAAATCCCCTGTTTTATAGGAAATCTATGGTAAAATAGCGGCAAACCATTAAAATCGACGAGGAACAAAAGATGAGATTACTATTTTTAGAGGGGCTTCCTGGAACAGGAAAGTCAACCAATTCAAGAATGATTATGTCACAATTGGAAGCAATGGGGAGAAGAGTAAGATGGATCCATGAAGTAGCACGCCCCCATCCAACTTTATTTTTTGAAGAAGCTTGTTTACGAATTGAGGAATATCATCGTTTTCTACTAAAGTACCCAGATGCTGAGAAAATACTCGATAAAGTAAAAATTAAAAGAGGAAATACAGTAAGTATTGATCTTTTGGAACTGAAATGGAAATTTATGGATGGATTGGATTCAACCATTTTTGAGGAACTGGAAACTTTCAATGTCTGGAATTTTCCGCTTGAAAAATATATGGAAGTTGCATTGGAAAAATGGGAGTTTTTTATCAATTACGTGAAGCAGGAACCAGGAGTAACGTTTATTTTAGATAGCAGTATATTTCAATTTCAGATATACACCTTTCTTGAAAAAAATACACCTATTGATAAACTTAAAGAATTTATCAACAAGCTAGTATCAATCGTTACAGATCTCGATCCTAGTTTTATCTATTTAACTAGAGAAAATGTAGAAAATTCGATTGCCTTTTTGGAAAATAGAAGAGGGATTCAATTTTTAGAGGGGATATGGGCAAGAGATTGCCAACAACCATATTATCAAGATAAACCAAAAGGGGCAGAAGGATACCGTGAATTTTTAAGAGATTATCACCATACAGCCAATCAGCTTTTTAATATGGTTCCCTTTAATAAGATCGCTATCGATATAACGAATGAAGATTGGATAATGTATAATACTAGAATCCGAGAATTCTTATGTATGAAAGAACATAAGGTTCCTAAGCCATTACGTAATTTCAATGGAATATATGTGAATAAAGAATTAGGTCTCCATATGGAGGTTAGAGGAGATTTTATGATTGATCCGGATGGTTCTTCTAAAAAAATTTATTCTAGATCAGGAAATGAGTATTATGTTGAAGATTTACCAGTTATCTTACATTTCGGTGATGAGGGGAAATTAACAATACTAGGTGAACAATTAATAGCTCGTTGGACAACCTATGGTACGGAGTACAGGAAAATACGGTAGCCCTATGTTGAATAATAGACCTATTCGAATAGAAGGGGTCTTATTTAATTTTATACTCGAAATAAAATTAGGGATTTTTTTGACAATATCGAATATAATTAATCTTGCTATTCCAAACTCAAGGAGAAACATCAATGAAACAAACATTTACAATGAAAGAAAAGACAAAGCAATTATTAATCATGCTCATTCCGATATTAATTACCCAACTCGGAATGTTTTCGATGGTATTCTTTAGCACCATTATGTCCGGAAAATATGATCCCTCCAGTCTAGCGGGAGTTGCGATTGGAGCTGCCATTTGGAATCCGGTTTTTACCGGCTTAAGCGGTATTCTTTTGGCTGTCTCTCCTATTGCTGCACAACGGTTTGGCGAAAAGAAATCAGATGAAGTATCTTCCGTATTGACCCATGGCATCTATCTGGCTTTGATGATTGCTTTATTGGTGATGGTTGTTGGATATTTTGCGATAAATCCTATTCTTGATCGAATGAATTTACCAACGGTTGTAGAGAACACCGCACACCATTATTTAATTGGTGTCGGGTTAGGGATTATTCCGTTATTCCTATTTAATGTTCTAAGGTCATTTATCTATGCATTAGGAAAGACACGTGTGGTCATGGTGATTCTTCTGTTATCATTGCCTGTTAATTTAATAAGTAACTATCTTCTGATTTTTGGGAATTTTGGTTTTCCTGAGTTAGGGGGAGCAGGTGCAGGTTATGCGACAGCTATTACTTATTGGGTAATGGCAGGGGCCACGGCATTTATTATTAAAACAAAAGAACCTTTTTCATCCTATGTGTCTCTTGCCTATTTTAAAAAGTGGTCCTTAGAAAAGTGTATGGAGATATTAAAAATTGGCGTGCCAATGGGACTGTCCATCTTTTTTGAAACGAGTATGTTTGCAGTAGTGACCATTTTGATTAGTAAGTTTAATGTCACAACTATTGCAGCTTATCAGTCAGCATTAAATATTGTTGCCTTCCTTTATATGATTCCGATGGGAATTTCGATGACTCAAACCGTACTTGTCGGATTTGAAGTGGGAGCAAAACGCTATAAAGATGCAAAAGAGTACAGCTGGTTAGGTATTTATTTGTCTGTTATTATTGCGGTAATTACGGGATTATTAGTTGTTTTATTCCGTCATGAAGTAGCAGGATTTTACTCGAATGAAGCAGCCGTTATCAATTTAACCGCACAATTTTTAATCTATGCTTTATTTTTCCAAATTTCGGATGCCATTCAAGCAACTGCGCTGGCCGCTTTACGTGGATATAAAGACGTAAATATTGCCTTTATCATGACACTTATCGCTTATTGGCTGATTTGTTTACCAGTAGGGTATTTTTTAGCTCATTATACTAGCTTAGGGGCAAGAGGATATTGGATTGGTTTAACATTAGGTCTACTTGCTGCAGGTATATGCTTATCTATAAGACTAATTTATATCCAGAAAAACAAATTTGTTAGTACTCACCTAAAAGAAGTAGTATAAAATTTGAAACATTACACTCCTTGGAACCGTCTAAGGAGTGTTTTTACTATGAAAAAAGGAATTGTATCTTTTTTGAAGAATTAGTAGATTAACTTATTTTGGAAAATTATATAGAAGGTGAGAACAAATGAAAATAAGAGAAATTAGCATAGATGATGCTGAAAAAATGGTTTTATTAATGAAACAAGTAGAGAAAGAAGCAGAATATATGCTCTTTGAACCGGGAGAAAGAACGATTACAGCTGAACAACAAATGAAAACCATTGAGAGTATGAAAAAAGAGGGCAGTAATTCAACGATACTTGTAGCTGAAGATCATGAAAATTTAATAGGCTTTCTATTTGTAATAGGGAATAATATCAGAAGAACAAGCCACCAAGTCTATTTAGTGGTTGGTATTCTAGAAGAATACAGAGGTAAGGGAGTAGGAACAAAGCTGTTCACGCAGTTGGATCAATGGGCACAAGAACATCATATTCATAGACTTGAACTAACCGTAGTAACGAAAAATGAAGCAGGAGTCGCTTTATATAAAAAAATGGGCTTCGAAATTGAGGGTGTAAAAAGGGATTCTATTAAATTAAACGGGGAATACGCTGACCAGTATTATATGGCAAAGTTAGTATAAAAGTCGTCCTTTTTATATGATTTTTGTTATGTTTTTTTGTGTTTTGAATCAAAAAGTATTAAAAATAGGTGAAAAATTTATACGATATATAGAAATAAGCTTGAGTTTTGAAATAAAAGAATCGACTTCTGAAGAGATATGCTTGAGTTTTAAAAAATATGCTCGACTTTTGAAGAGATATGCTTGAGTTTTAAAAAATATGCTCGACTTTTGAAGGGATATGCTTGAGTTTTAAAAAATATGCTCGACTTTTGAAGAGATATGCTTGAGTTTTAAAAAATATGCTCGACTTTTGAAGGGATATGCTTGAGTTTAAAAATAAATGCTCGACTTCGGAAGGGATATGTTTGTTCTTCGTTCCAAGAAAGATATTTAAGTTTGTGTTATATACCTTAAGTAATAAATAGGGGAGATTGTTCATGCTTAAAACAGGGGATCCATCAATCAATTGGTCATCATTTCGTCCGTGCTCTGATAGGAAGAAGGTGGTTTGGATTGATAATGGAGATATAACGGAAATAGGATCAACCTTTGAAGAGGTATGGATAGATGAAGAGAAAGATCTGTTATTCCGAAAACAGGAACTCCATTTCTTGGATCCAAACAAGCCGCCTCGAAGGATTAATTTGGTATTGAAACGGTCCACTTTTGAACCCATTTCCTGTTCGGATGACGGTCCCTTCAATGTGAAAATCATCTATCAATCTAATGAGATTATTGTTAATTCAACGTTACATGATAAAGTGGAAGGTGTGTTTGATTTATTCTCTATAGAATTACTGCTTAGAATTTTACCTTTAGAAATAGGTTATTCCATAGAACTACAAACCTTCAATCATATGGAACATCAGACAGTATCAGCAAACCTTCAAGTATTGCAAATAGATAAAGTATCAAATGGGATGGAGGAAGTTGATGCTTGGTGTATTCGGTTTTACTTTGGAGATAAGCTTCAAACCTATTGGATAAGTTGTGAAACAAAGAAATTATTAAAACAGTCGGTCAAAATCAGTAATGGCATTTTCTTTGATTTTGTCAGGTGATAAAGCTTAAGTGAGGGAATAAAATGACTACAAAATACGTTCATCATCTATGTATACAAACGGATCAATATGAGAAATCCGTAAACTTTTATCAACAAGCATTAGGATTTAGTTTGGTTCAAGAAATTCCCAATTTTCATAACAGAGATTATAATTCTTGGTTAAGACTAGGATCTTTTTATATAGAACTACAAACAGGTAAAAAAGAGGAATATTTAGCTGATGTAAACCTTCTTTCTAAGGGAATGGTTCATTTTTGTTTATGGGTTGAGGATTTAGAAAAAGAAGTTCAGCACTTAAAGGAGTTAGGGGTACATTTTCTATTAAAAGCTGATAAAGAAATCTATCAAGTGGAGAACGGTTACCTTTGTAAAATTGTTGCTCCTGAAGGAACCATAATTGAATTGAGAGACAATCAAGGCATCTAAGAAAAGTGATAGGAAATTATTCATACTAAACCAAAACGACAGTCATATACTGACTGTCGTTTCATTTTTCATCTATTATAAAGACCAATGGATAAGAAATAAAACCGTAAAAATAATGGCAAATGTTGTATGATTTCTTTTGGACTTTTTGTTTTTCTTTGTGGTCTTATTTTCATAGTGATACCACCCAAGTAAAGACAGTGGTATTAAAGATAAAAAAGCGGCTATACCGGTATAGTTATTCCAAACATCTTCCTCGGGATTTAAAAAGAAATATAATCCGTGGGCAAAAGCGGTTATGATTAAAATAATTCCTAAATAGATATGATACTCTCGAAAGAATAGATAAAGCTGTTTAAACGGTTCAACAAAGGATAAATTTTGCTTTTTTACAGTCATCCATATTTTTCGGAGAACCCAAATTAAACCTGCCCCGATACCGACAATTTCTGCTAAGGTACCTATATTTTTATATATTCCCTCCCAAAATTTAATAGGCTGGATATGATAAAAATGGATATAAAGTGTCCATACAAAAGCACTTATTCCAATCAAAATTAGTAATACGCCACCAATCTTAATTGTGTAAGAAAGAATTTTTAATAACTTATCCATTATTTTTTGATCCATTTCATCACCTGTTTTAATTGTATTATTTTCCTATATATTTCTAATTTTATCCAAATATCTAGATATTTAAAGATAGAATGATAAAAAATTGGAAATGGAAGGAGTGGGTAATATAACCATATAAAAGTATTATAGACTATGCTAGTATAGCAGAGTATTAATATTTCATTAAAATAAGGTGAAGAAAAGATGATCATTCTTTATTATCTATTACCCATTTTATTAGTAAGTTTTCCAACAACATGGAATAGAGATCCGTTATTTATTGGATGGCAGATTTTGAAAGTTCTAATCGGTATTGGTTATGTGTTTCTAATTACCTATGTTGGATTAGTAGATTTATCAATAAGTGCTGTCTTTTCTTATTTTGCTTGGTTTTTAGGGTTAGCATGGATAGCAGATAGTTTTGTTACTTCCTATCTGACCAAATCAAATGCGATCATTTATCAAGGTCTGGCTGGATTCATTATTTTTCTTATTAGTTTATATATGGTGTTAATCTATCCTATTAATCTCGCAAATGATAAGTACAATGTTGTAGATGGGAAGAAAGTGGAAACCATACTGGCTGAAACCGATGAAAAAAATATCCCATCCGTTCCACTTGTGTATGCTGAATATAAAGCTGAAAAGCTAATGGGGGAACTCGACAACTCAAGCTTTTATAACTTAGGAGTTTTTTCGATTCAAAAAATTGGCCAGGAATTATTTTGGGTGACTCCCATTGAATTTGAAGATTACTCTACATGGAAAAAGGCGGATAAAGTTGCTCCAGGATATATTTTAGTAAATGCATTAGATGAAACAGCACCAGCTAAATTGGTACAAACGGATATGAAATATGTGCCAAGTGCTTATTTTTCTAACAATCTAGAACGTATCATTCGTAAACAGTATCCCAAGTTAATTTTAATGGAAGCAAGCTTTGAACCTGATGACCAAGGTAAGCCCTATTATGCAGTGACGTACGGAAGCTATCAAAAGTATCGTCATATACCAAAAGTACAAGGAATTATTCTTTTTGATCCTGTAACCGGAAAATTGAAAGATTATAAAACTAACGATATCCCAACCTTTGTAGACCAACTAATACCTGCAGATGATATTGCATCGGTCTATAATGATTGGTATGGCAAGTATGGAAACGGTTGGTTAAATTCGTGGTGGGGGAAAAAGGGAGTAATTGTACCAACTGATTGGGGAATGGAGAGTGAGGTTGCTCCTGTTTATAACAGTAAAGGTGAAATGAGTTGGTTTACTGATTTTACTACATTAAATGGCGGATCTAGTATGGTGGGATACTCTTTAATTAATGCTCGGACAGGAGATTTTACCTTTTATACTGGGGAAAATGCTAAGGGATTAATTACTGGGGATTCCGCCATTAGAGCTGTAAATAAAACTTATACTGTAAATAAGTGGAAAGGTACCCAACCGATGCTGTATAACATTTATGGAGAAATGACATGGTTTATACCGGTTGTTGACAGCGACGGACTTTTACGAGCCTATGCTCTTGTTAATGCTAAAGATGCAACGATAATTGGTACAGCAGCTACAAAAAAAGAAGCGTTCGCCGCCTATAAAACAGCCGTCGTTACTAAAAAAGCTTCAGGTAATGTGGTTCCAGGTGAAAACCTTGGTTTAAAAGAACTGACCGGTATAATGGATGCTAAAGAAGTAGTTACCATAGATAAAGATGTATATGTATATTTTACTTTAAAAGGTCAAAATCAATTATTTAAAGTGGCTATGACAAAGTTTCCTTTTTCTATTGTGGCGAAAGAGGGAGATAAGGTCATGATAAAAGTGATTGAAACGGATGAACAAATTGTAGAAGTTCAAGATTTCTTGAATCAGACTGCCAACCGATAAGTAAAAAAAAGGACTATCCATGTTTCTTGAATGGATAGTCCTCTTTTTTTATTTCAAATAGGGCTTTATTTTTGGAAATACCTTTAAAGCGGTATCATAAAAAACTTGTTGATGAAATTCCTCTGGAATTAAGTTTTTGATAAATTGAATGTACGGTCCAATTGGAATTAGTGGCCAATCGGTACCGAAAAGAAGCTTATCGTAGGAATCGGCAAAGACAAGGGCATGACGCAAATGGTCAAGGAAACGGCCTTCACTGCGTCTCAATAAATCTTTTTCAGTCCCAACGATTAACCCCGAAAGATCCGCATAAACATTTGGGTTTTTGTAAATAATTTCTGCGCCAGTTAATGTCCAAGGGTCACCAAAATGGGCCATCATAAAATTAACATTCCGATGTTTAACAGCTACCTCATCAATGGCAAGCGGATGAGAATATTTTAATAATCCACGTTCTGAATAAGTATCCCCTGTATGAAAAACAACTGGCAGGTTATTTGCTGCTGCTAGTTTGTAGACCGGTTCGTATACTTCATCGTAAGCATAGAAAGGATAGTATCCTAGATAAATTTTTATTCCCACAACATTTGGTTTTTGCAGTTCAACCTCTAAGCGTTTTAATGCTTGTTCGTCTAAGTCATAAGGATTTACACCTGCACAATAGACAATAGAATCAGGTATAACTGATTCTAAGTCAATTCCCATCGGTGTCTGAGCTTCATAGTCTGGAAAGCCCATTTTATCCGTTTCAGTTACACCCATGGCAATTCCTAGAACAACATTAGCCTCGTTAAATTCTTTTTGAATACCTTCTGAAGAATAATAGACAAAAGATAAATTTTTAGCTGTTTCATGAAATGATTGAATGTTTGAAAAATGAATATGAGCATCGATGATTTTCATAACTTCTCCTTATTAAAATTGAATCTTTCTAAGTTTTTGTAAAAGATTTGTCGTTAAAATTCGCTTATCAAATACTAAAAAGAAAGGAGCTGTTCGATTGCTGTTCTCTCCAGGAATACTAGGCTGAGTGGAAAGAACTTGGACCGCTTCTTTATTTGTATAAACCTCCGCACCTTCAGAATAAAGGCTAGGAACAAAATAAAAATGATCTCCCTTAGACGTGGAGGAAAGATAACTATCTAAATCGATATGAATAGGAACCTCTTGGACTCCTGCATGGTATTGTTTAGTTTGTTCGTTACGATTGATAGCTATAAAAAGATTGGTTAAATCTTCTCCACCAACAAATAAGTCTGTTACCCAGTTTTCAAAATGTAGGTTTTTACCACCTGTTTGAAGGACTTCAATAAAGGACGTAAGAACTGGTACCCCAGGAAGCATTAGATAATATTGGACAAAGTGAACACCTTTCCACCCGGCATGCTCATTAATTTCAGTTACTAAACTTAATCCGCTCCATTTATTCCCTTGCTGGTCCACTTTTTCAATGAATTGAGAGGTGGTTTTTTCTTTTAAAAGGGAAAAAGTAGTTAAGTCAGATGGGATGGTTTTCATTCCGCCAACCCAAGGATTCCACCAGCTCTTTGCAGTTGTATGAGGAAAAGAATGATCCATCCATTCTGAACCATTTACATCCATCGAATACAATCCAGGATAAAAGTCAGGTGCCGCCTTTAATGTAATACAGCCATTGCTAACAGAAACGGTTTGAAAAGAATCACTTTCAGCAATATGATGCTTAATGCTTGTGTTAGTAGGGGAAATCACTATTTCCTCTATATTGGTAGTCATGCCTCTTGCCTTAAATGTTCCTTTTAACACTCCAAGTGGTTCTATGGTTTTTAATGGCAATTCAAACGAATGAGAGGTTTTCTCTTCATCTGCATCAATATGAGTTTTATACATTTCATTTTCATTAACAGAAACGGTTAAATTTCCGTCTAAATAACTGTTTCTGTACGTGTTTAATGAGAGAGATAAATTAGAATCTGAATTTACAACTATATCATTTAATTCAACCGAAAGCTCATTACAGCTGTCTAATTTTTTTATCACATCATTATTAGTTGCAACTGTAACAAATTCTTCCCAATTAGTAAAAGTTCCAAAAGAAACGAATAATTTATTTGTTTCTTTACATTCTCCAGGTTGGAGGGAGCCTAATTCGTCTTCAATAACAAATTGCCATCCTTCAGGTGCCGCATTACAGCTAGGGGACCATGAAACTCCGATAGGATGAACATTTTCAGAGAAATACCAATTCCCTGAAATACTACTTGGCTGTATATCCCCAAATTCAAGAGGACGATTCTCTGAAAAATAGACAATTTTATCGTTTAATGGAAAATAAGTTTGGCGAAGCTCATGATAAATTGGCAAACATAGGGCAACCGTTTCATAAGCGGCTGATCCTTGATTTTTTACCTCTATCCAGTAATTTACGATACCATCTGCAAATAATTGCACTTTTTTGATTACCTGAATTCCTTCCATCTCATCCGAAGCTAAATGGATAGTTAAGAGAATAGAAGAGGCTTCCACTTCCCAGGTTACTGATTCTGGATTCTTTTTTGTAAACTCATTGGCATATGGTTTTCCTAGTCTAGCTGGCAAAATGGCAAAGGGTTGCTTTGTTGCTGTGTTTTTGCCAATAGTCATGATTAAATCTCTTTTTCGGACATTCACTTGACTAAGACCATTATAAATATGCCAATAATCTAGTGATTCGCCGCCAAATCTTTCGCCGATTCCTTTAAAAGCTATACTTATTTTCTGTTCAAACGCTAGTTTTGTTCCATCCATTCTTCTTGCTTTTACATGAAGCTGCGGGTTAAAGAATCCGTGTTTCTTAACAGTTATAGGAATAGAAAGGGTTTTTTGTCCTTTTCCAGCCACCATCACAGCTAATTCGTTTTCTTCAAATATTATCTGATCATTCTCAGGTAACAAAATCAAATATTCTGCATCATCCCTAAAATTGTTTTTAACTTCTAATTCAATCGTGGTCATTTTATTTAACGGACAAACATTTCCGATATAGGATGCTTTGATTTTAGCAGGCTGTTCTGGGAATACGCCTAGCTTTAATTCACATTCCCGTCCATCTAGAGAGACCTTAACCGAAACAACTGGATGAGTTCTCCAAGGATTCGGTTCATCACCAGATTTCACCAACATTTCGCTTGTTAATACTGCCTCATCGATCACTTCCGCTTCAGCTTCAATACAATATTCAATCCTATCATGACCGGAACCGGAAGCTTTAAAGGTAATAGGTGTATTCGTTTTATTTAGTAGTTTTATTTGAAATGTTTGTTTTGTATTTTCAATTAACTCATGGTCGTTTAATTGAATTTGCAGTAAGTACTCATCTGTTTCTATTAAACTTATACCCCGTCCAGTTCTCTCCATTTGAACCCGTGCAAATGTATGATCTTTTTTCCATTCATATTCATAAAAGGTAAATCCATTTTGTTTGATACCATCAGGCTTTACTTCAATCTTTCTAACACTAGAACCGTACCAATCAAGTTCTTTAAAAACCGGAGCTAAAAGTGGTGTATTCATGATCTGTGGGATAAAATTCATGAGATGGGTCGTATTATCTCGATCTTCCCAGAAAAACCCACATTTTTTATATAAAGGTACCGCCTTCGTATTCCCTGGCCAAGTATATAAATCTAGTCGCGGCCAACCAAGCTCAATCGTTTTTTCAATTGCCTTTAAAACGAGTTTCTTACCGATTTTTTGACCATGATAATCCGGGCGTACATTTAGAAGGGGGATATATAACGAACCAGTATCCTCCTTGTATTCTGATAAACCACAATAGCCGACAACTTCTTCGCCATTCACAGCCAGATAAAGAACGATATTGTCTGAATTAGCTTCTTTTTTCTTTACTTGCTCTTCGGTCATGACTCGTGTATCTCCGCCCCAGCCGTCACGACTCAAGTTCCACATTTTTGCAATTCCTTTTGCTAATCCTTCATGGTACTGGACAATTTGAATGGTTTCGATGACTTTATTCATATATTGATTCTCCTTTAAGTTTTACTAAGTTTCTTTGTTCCTTTTTGTATAAGTGATTTGATTTTTGATTGTATCCATCTGCATCATCCTCCTTTTGTAAAATAGGAATGTTTTTCCATCCCCATTTTATCGTACAGTGTAAAAAAAACCTTGTAAAGAAAATTTGGAATATTATCGTAATGGTGTTAATCTATTAAAGGCAAATATGTTTTAATAGGAAGGTTACCATGGAACAAGTCAAAATATATATTCGATATTTAGTAGATAGTGACGCAGAGGAGTTACTGAAAATTCGATTGGAAAATCGAAACTTTTTTCAAACATTTGAACCAATAAGGTTAGATTCTCATTTTACATACGAGGAACAATTAAGAGAAATAAGGAAAGCTACATCTGATATTGAAAATGACCGAGGCTATACGTTTGGGATTTTTTTATATAATACAAATAAGCTTATTGGTAGAATTACATTATCAGGGATTGTTCGAGGTCCTTTTCAAAATGCTAACTTAGGCTATTATTTGAGCCAAGATCAAAATGGAAAGGGGTATGTGACGGAAGTGGTAGGGTTAATAGTAGAAAAGGCATTTGAGGAGTTAAATTTACACAGAATACAAGCTGCGGTAATGCCAAAAAACATTCCTTCCAAACGCATTCTTGAAAAAAATGGTTTTAAAAGGGAAGGTTATTCCCAAAAATACTTAAATATAAATGGTGTTTGGGAAGATCACGAGATTTATGCTCTTATTAAGGAAGACTAAGTGAATATAACGTAAATTAATAATAAATGTAAAAAGCACTCACTAATTTGAGTGCTTTTTATGATTTTTGAGTCTGAAAAGGTTCATCACCAGGTTTATTATAGATATCTTTACTTCATACTAAACAAATAATCATATTTTTTTGAGGTGACAGGAATGGGCTTGATTGATACCTTTCTTCATTTAGAGGTAACAGCTTTAGAGAAAAGTTTTCTTAAAAAGGAAGTTTTAAAAACGTGTCAAAAATGCAATGGTATAGGTTTTATGATGGTATCAAATTCAAATGTCCGTTTTCCATTTGATAATGGTAGTAAATGCTCTGCATGTAAAGGTGTGGGCTATGAGCTGCCATAACCATAAGTAGTTTTAAAAAAACACTTTACAAATGCAACAGCCAGGAGTATGATGATTTTTGTTTCAAATTTCTAAATCGCTGAATCTATTAAAGAACGGGGCAACCATTTTGTGTGGTAAAGTTTATCACTTGGGGTGAATCCTTTTATAAAGGTAGGGCTACTCATGGTCCGAATCCGACAGCTACCCTCGTAAGCGTTTATTGAGAAGAAGGTGGAACTGATGAGACACGATTTGTAAATGTCCACAGGGCTATGTCTTTGCCTATGTGGACTTTTTTTTGTTAATTAAGAAATTAGGGGAAAAATAAGAAGAGTATATCATTTCAGAGGTGCAACATCATGCTTTCTTCATTGAAAAGGTTGTTAATAGGTAGACCATTAAAATCAACAGAACTAGGAGAGCATAAGCTAAATAAATTAAAGGCTTTAGCAATTCTCTCTTCGGATGCCCTTTCATCTGTTGCGTATGGTCCAGAGCAAATTTTATTAGTATTGGTAACGGTTAGTACTGTTGCCTATTGGTATTCAATCCCGATTGCTATAGGGGTTTTGGTTTTATTAGCAGCACTTATATTATCTTATCGCCAAATTATTTATTCCTATCCAAATGGCGGTGGTGCATACGTTGTATCTAAGGAAAATCTTGGAGTAAATTATGGCTTAATTGCTGGTGGTTCCTTGTTAGTTGATTACATACTTACAGTTGCCGTTAGTGTATCCGCTGGAACAGATGCGATTACCTCTGCGTTTCCATCATTACATCAGCATACAGTAGGCATTTCCATCATTTTTGTTATTATTATTACCATCTTAAACTTAAGGGGATTAACGGAGTCTGCTTCTTTTTTAGCCTATCCGGTTTATTTATTTGTCCTTGCTTTGTTTATTTTAATAGGGGTTGGCATATACAAAATACTCACTGGTCAAGTATCACCAGAATTGCATGCACCTATAGGGACTCCAGTTGCAGGAATTTCATTATTTCTTTTACTGAAGGCTTTTGCATCAGGAAGCTCAGCTTTAACCGGGGTTGAAGCAATATCCAATGCCATTCCAAATTTTAAAGATCCGGCACCGAAAAATGCTGCGAAAACACTTGCTTCAATGGGAATACTGCTTGGTATATTATTTTCAGGAATCATTTACTTAGCGTATTACTATGGCATATCACCAAAGGTCGAAGAAACGGTTGTCTCGCAAATAGCAGAAGATACTTTCGGTAGAAGTGTAGTCTATTATTTTATCCAGGGTACAACCGCCTTGATCCTTATTCTTGCTGCAAATACGGGCTATTCGGCTTTCCCGATGTTGGCTTTTAGTTTAGCAAAAGATAAATATATACCAAGAATGTTTACAATACGAGGAGACCGACTAGGCTATTCAAATGGAATAATTACGTTAGGAATTGCATCTATTTTCTTAATTGTTGTTTTTGGTGGACATACTGAGCAATTAATTCCTTTATACGCGGTCGGGGTGTTCATTCCTTTTACGCTTTCACAGACTGGTATGACAATAAAGTGGATTCGTGAAAAACCAAAAGGTTGGATCTTTAAACTACTTGCAAATTCTTTAGGAGCTTTTATTAGTTTTGTGGTTACTATCATGTTCTTTTTAACAAAATTTGAACAAGTATGGTCCGTTTTAGTTTTTGTTCCTGCTATTGTTTTCGTTTTCCACCGTATTAAGAAGCACTACGAATTAGTAGGGGAGCAATTAAGAATTAATCCGAATGAGCCAGCAATTCCAATTGAAGGGAATGTCATCATAGTTCCTGTTGCGGGGATGACAAAGGTCGTTGAGAATTCTATTAATTATGCGAAATCCTTAACAGATCAAGTCATTGCTGTTTATATTGCTTTTGAAAGAGAAGATGAAAAAATATTTGAGGAGAAATGGAATAATCTCCATCCCGATGTTAGATTAGTAACCTTACATTCACAATATCGAAGTATTATCCACCCGTTAACCAAATTTATTGATACTGTTGAACATAAAGCAAGGGAATCAAATTATTGGGTTACTGTTTTAATCCCTCAGTTTGTCCCTAAAAAGAGTTGGCACAATATCCTTCATAACCAATCTAGTTTAATGATTCGGACGTACCTACTGTTCAATCGAAACGTAATTGTAGCTACACTTCCATATCATTTTAAGAAATAAATAGAAGCTCAGAGGTGGATTGTAAAAATCTGCCTCTTTTTTTATGAAATGTACTGACAAATTTTGTTATGTAATTACGTAAAGTTTATTTTACAATAGAAAGTAAAGATAAAAAATAACATTGTAATTGAATAATAGATGCTTTTTGCTATTAGGTATAACAAAAATGATAAGGTTGGTTTGAAAATGCAGACGGAAAATAAGTTGGATTTTGTTATTAGAGAGATTGAAATAAATGATACAGAAGTTGCCAAAGGGATTATCCTTGAAGGTATGAAAGAAAGATTTGGATTTTTAGACTATTCATTTAATCAAGATTTAAACGACATTATGAAAAATTATATTGAAATCGGTGATACGTTTCTTGTAGGTGTAAAAAATGAAATCCTTGTCTGTACAGGGGCGCTTACAAAAGAAAGGGAAGGTGTAGGGCGAATTCAACGAATGTCAGTCAAGCAAGAATATAGAGGTATGGGCTTCGCAAGGCAAATGCTTCAGCAACTGGAGTCCCTAGCTATCGAAAAAGGCTACAAAAAGCTATTATTAGAAACGAATATAGAATGGTTTAGCGCTATTGAATTATATAAATCTACTGGCTATACGATTTATGAAAACGAGGGAACACAAAGTCATTTTTATAAAGAAATAGGGTAACAAAAAACTGGATAGAGTACTATCCAGTTTTTTCGTAATAGATAGATATTTATGTTTGAGGATAATCGAAAAGTCGAGTAGTAAATCAATTTGAAACTCGAGCATAAAATCAAAAAGTCGAGCATACCCAATTGAAACTTGAGTATAATTCAAAAACGTGACGCAATTTTATCGAGAATTCAAAGCTTTTTTTAAAAAAAAGAACCAGAAGCTTACGATTCTGGCTCTCTAACTTAATCTTTAAGCACTTTTTCCAGATCCAACAGCCAAGGAAGGTTTAGTAGCCGGCATATTTGCAATAAATACCCCAACTAATACCATAAGACCTCCAATTATTTGACTAAGAAGAATAGGATTCCCGAGAACAAAGTGAGAAGCGACAATCGCAACAAATGGTTGAATATTCATAAACATAGAAGCGGTTCCAGCCCCAACCTCTGAGACGCCTTTGTTCCACCAAAATCCAGCTAAACCTTGAGCAATGATACCTGCAGCAATCAGTAGTCCCCACATTAAATAAGAATCACTTATCACCCAACCACTAACAAAGTGTTCGACACCCGCTGCAGGAATCATTAATACACTTCCGAGAACGGTAGCGTAAATAGTGATAACATAGGAGTTCATTGTTTTCGATAAACCTCTGATAAATAGAATACTGATCGAAAGACATAACATAGCTATGAATATATTTAGATCACCAAATGATATTTTAAGTGAGCCACCAGCCACTCCGATGATGGAGAAAACGCCTATTAAACTGATTACGGCACCTACACTTTTCTTTACAGTTAATTTTACCTTGTAGATTAATCTTTCTAATAGAATGGTAGCAATCGGTGACATCGCTATGATTAAAGATGCGTTAGCAGGTGTGGTATGATGCAGCCCTGTAAAATAAAAGGTTTGGTTAAAGAGCGTGCCAAAAATTCCGACACCGGCTAAATATTTCCATTCAGTTGCAGATGGGATTTTTAAACCTTTATTGAAAATCGCAACTAGTATTAAAAATAAAGATGTAAAACAAATACGCACTGTTGATAAAAAAACGGGAGAGAAACCCTGAAGTAGATAGGCACTTACTGGGTAATTACATCCCCATAACACTGAAACTAAAAATAAATTGATAAAGGCTTTTTGATGACGAAAAGTCATATGTACCAACACTTACCTTTCTATAATAAATAACGATTTATCCATTATAGCATGATGTTTCGGGATGCGAAATAACATTTTTAAGTTGAAAGCGTTTTAATATTTAAGTATTTTACAACAGAGTCTAACCAACAATTATTTATTGAAAATGAGTTTGAATCTTGGTAAAATAAATGAAAGGCAAGAAATACCAATTGCTTTATGTTACCTTGTCATTTGAATAGTTCTAAAGGGGAGTAGCTTTTACAGTAAAGTCGTCAATACGGGATTTTTCCTCGGCTTTATGTGGCAACATTTGTTGTTAGCAAGACCTTTACCGATGATGGTGAAGGCCCTTTTTACCTAGGCACTTTTACTATCTAATTGTAAAAGTGCCTTTTTGTATAAGACTCTTTTTCTAATACCTTTTAAATCGAAAAGGAGTAAAAATAATGAAGTGGGTGATAAAATGTTGAAAAAATTATTAAAGGAAATCTTTAAAAGTAAATTACATGGGAAGCGTAATCACTACTCAAGCAGTGATTACAAAAAGAAGCATTATGGACATCATCCATCTAAATATGGCCATCACTATTATAAGAAGAAACACAAATCAAGCGGCTTCTTTAAATCCTTTAGCAGCAGTTGATTACAATGATTGATAAGGTTTTAGATTTATTTGAAAGACCACTTAAAAATGGTTATCTATTATATGAACGGTATCAGATCTCTCATTTTATTGGGAAAGGTAGTTATGGTTTAGCCTATCAAGCAATGGATGAGAAGACAGGAAAAACGGTGGTTGTTAAACAATTAAGGAAAAGAAAAAATAGATCCCAAAAAAGGCTGTTAGAAAGAGAAGCAAAAATACTAAACAGTCTAAATCATCCTGCCATCCCTGAATTACTAAATTTATTTGAAGAAGCAAACAGATATTACCTTATCATGGAGTATATGGAAGGTAAAAATGTCGAGGAAATCATTTTCTATGAACGAGTTAAATATGATGAAAAAGAAAGCTTTGAAACCTTACTTGAAGTTTTAAGGGTTATTCGTTCATTACATGAAAATGGGATTGTACATCGTGATTTAAGATTACCTAATATTTTGATTCAAGATAAAAAGGTTTCAGTCATCGATCTAGGGTTAGCAGTTTGGATTCATGAAAAGGAACCAATCCCCCTTGAAGCACTGCCATTGGAAAAAAGAATGTATCGTGAAATATCATTCAAAAGTGATTTTTATGCGTTAGGACATTTCGTCTTATTTTTACTATATTCCAATTATCAAGTTCACTCTTCCAAGAAGAACAGCTGGGAAGAGGAATTAAGTATTCATGAAAACTCGAAACATATTATTCGTCGGATGTTAAAATTAGATAGCAGTTATGAAAACGTTGATGAAATCATAACGGATGTGGAAAAACATTTGAAATTAATATAGCTTATCTAAGCCTGTAATCCCTTGATTACAGGCTATTTCTCTTTTTTTCAATCTTTGTAAGTTCAAAGGATGAATCAAAGGAGTTAATAGTATAAGACTAAAGTGATTTTTGTTTATTTTTTTAGAAGAGAATGATAACAATGAAAGTTTCGTCATATCTATAAATAATGGTGAATAGAAAAGAAAGAGATAACCCTTTTCAAGAATGGGAGAGTGTAGAATGGAAGGTTTACAGGTGAATCAGGTATGGGGGATTGTTCTTGCTGCAGGATACTCAAAAAGAATGGGAACAGATAAAATGTTATTGCCTTATAAGGATAAGTCTATTCTTCGTCATGTCATTGACCAAAGCTTAAACTCATCATTAAGCGGGATTTCGGTCGTTGTTAATCCTGAGATTCCAGGTTTATTTCAGGAAGCGGAGGGTGGAAATAAAATTCTTATTAATGACCAAGCCAGTAAGGGGATGTCTACTTCCATAAAGTTAGGGATAAATTCTGTCCCTAATGACATGAAGGCGGTCATGTTCTTGCTTGGAGATCAGCCGCTTTTATCGAGTGAAGAAATCAATCGTGTCATTTATGAATACAATATCCACGGATCTTTAATGGTTCAGGCTTGTTATAAGGGAGAAAAAGGACACCCGGTCCTGTTTGATCGTGAGATGTTTCCTCATCTTTTAAATTTATCAGGTGATGAAGGCGCAAGATCTGTATTGAAAAAATATCAGAAACAAATTGTATTTGCGGAGATAAATAAAGATTTAATTAGAGATATTGACACCATAACAGATTACGAGGAACTCATAGGGGAAAAGGTAAGTTAGGAAGGTGGAATAAGATGAGTAACTTTAATAACCTTTGTGATCAGTTTGCGAAAACATTAAATGGAAAAAGTAAGGTAAAACATGGAGTTTGTTCCGTTACACTAAACCGTCACTTAAAAGTGATGGTGCAAGGAAAACTTAGCTCATCTGTCACTCCTATAGAGGTATTATTTGAATCATTAGATGAAAATGGGAATGCACTCAATTTAGCAGAGATAGCGATATTGCAAGAAGAAATTCCTATGTTTATGCACTCTGTTGTCCAACAAGGGTTAATCGTGAGTGCGCTTCACAACCATTGGTTATATATGAATCCTTTAGTTCTCTATCTTCATATTCAATCTGTTGAGCCACCATTAAGCTTTGCTCAAAAAATAAAACATTCCTTTTCGTATTTAAAGAGTCAGCCAATGGCTGAATAAACAAAGCCAACTTTTTTAGAGTTGACTTTGTTTATTTATCTGGTTCCAGGAGCCGGTTGGTCTACGCCCTTTACATGATGTTTATGTCCGTTATCCTCTGATGTGAAAAAATCATAATAATGAACATGCATGCCATTTCCTACTGGAATGGCAGGGCCAGAGTAAGCTTTGTAGTGGTGAGTATGGCCATTTTCAAATACTACGTAACCTTCTGTGTAATGTATATGATTGTTATCTTGAGTGGGAATCGGCGGTGAAGTTACATCTAAACATTGATGGACATGGCCAGAAGCCATACCTGTGTAATCCACGGAACCATGATTATGATGTGGGACAAATCCTTGGACAAAATCATCCTTGCTAATTCTATTCATTGTATCACTCCATAAAGTTATTTTGTTGGTTGAGACAGTAAGTATGTACGGTGTGGTTTTCTGTTTCCTTATCAATTTATTTAATGATTACTTTAAATATGATTTAAGAATGATGTAACAAAAATTTTAATGAAAAAGCCCAAGCTTGTTTGCTTTGGGCTTGTAAAAAAAGGTTGATAAATTTTACGATTACCAATAAAAAGGATAACCACCATATCCGTGATGCGGATGGATATGAGAAACGTGAGTATGGAAATGATGGTATGGATAGGCACCATATCCCAATCCGACTCCTAAATAACCCGGAAAACCTCCAAACATACCCGCGGAAGGGTAAGGTCCAAATGTTCCAATATAAGCTCTATACATATTCTTTCCTCCTCAGTTGAAATCATCATAGTGTATGTGTCCAATAGGAGGGAGGAAAAGAATTTGAATTAAAATAGGCTACTTCATTTCGATATATCCATTTCTTTTTTGTCCATATCCATTTCTTCTAAAGACTAAATGAAAGGCATATATGTCTATGAAAGGATTTTTTCTATTCAAGACTCCCGACAAATTGGCCAACACATCATAAGTAAAGAAGGGGATATTATATGCCAAGCGGAATACATCATATCGAAATAAACTTACCGATTGAGGACATTTGGAATTTTGTCAAGGATATGGACAATTGGGCACCACTTGTACCAGGATATATCCAACATGAAAAATTAAATGAAAAACAATCTACTTGGGAATTTAAAAGTGATATCGGAATTATGAAAAAGAAAGTTAGTTTAATGATTACAATAAATGAGTGGATTGAGCCAACAAAGGTGATCTTTCAGTTAACAGGAATCAATGAAAAGTTCCGTGGCAATGGTTATTTTACAGCAGAGCCGCTTAGCTCTGAAAAAACAAAAATGACAGGATTCCTAGATATTCATGCAGAAGGAGCTATGGGAGGGATGGTTAATAATATTTTAAAAACCGTCGTTCCTAAAACAGCCGAAGAACTAGCTGAAGCTATCTCTTTAAAACTGGAAGAGTTAAAAATTAAATAAAGTATTATAAATAAGTACTTTAAGCCCAACGTAATTCGTTGGGCTTTTTTTCGTTTTATAAATGATTTGAAATTAAAGAAGTTATCGGACATAGAGTACGCTATTTGTGTCATTTACGCTATTTTGGAGGTGTTATCGGACACAGGGTACGCTATTGGCTTATCATGGCACAAAAATGGACACCTTTTACTTGGATAACGGAACGTGTGTCCTATAAGGGTGAGAAAACACCCATATTTTTATTAATAGCGGATTGTAGGTCCGATAAATGTTTTCTTTTATTTTTTTTGCGGACACAGGTTACGTTATATTGGCCATTTGATCATTATTTAATTATCGTGTTTTCTCCCTCTCAACCGAACGGGTTTACTCTGTAGTTATTTATTAATACACGTCATTCCTAGTGCATAGTTATCCCATAATATATTTTCAACAAGTTCTTTTTGATGTAGGTCACAGCGAATCATGACCACGATTTCAGATGATATTCTATTGCTACTTTTTTTTCTTTTTTTTACAAGCAATAACTTCACTATTAAACCTAAGATAATACCAGTGACTGCTCCTATAATTCCCCAAATGATAGGTCCCCATTTCAAAACATAACCATAAATGGATCCTAAGAGCATTAGGCATGTTCCTAAAATCGCAGCGGCATCAAACAAACTAAACCCATCTGCTCGATGAATGGTATCAAAAAGCTGCCTGGGTTCCTTTCGTTTATCAAGTGGTGCGGCAAAAATTTTATTTTTGGGAATTCCACGTTGTTCAAGAGCACTTATGGCTAATTCAATAAAGGTGGAATTTTCAAATGTGGCAATAACCAACATTATTTCTCACTCCTAGAATTCAAACAGGAAACTCAAAATCCTCATTTTGGTAATTTTGACGTAAGTATTTAGACATTTCTTTTTCAAATAACTTATTTTGTTCAACTGCAGAAGAATAGGCATCATAAATGATAAATAAATAGATGGAAGGTAAATAAAGTAACCATTGTACATCTAATTCCTGTTTAGTCTTTAAAAACTCACCAATCATGGTGTGTTTAATTCCTATTGGAATATGTCCAAAATACAAAATCGCTACTGTATAACCAAATATAAAAAAACCAGAAATCATTTTATGTATATAGAGATGTCCTAAACCTGGAACTAAAGCAGACCAAGCAGCAGCAACCCATGGTTTTCGTTTATCTAAATAATTGATGTCCCAGGAACCAATGATCATTGTTGTAATAGGTGCATCTTCTCGATCGGCTAAGATATATTGCTTGTTCATATCCACTGTGGTTCTAAAACTATCCCAAATTCCTAACATGTAAATGCCTACATATAGCATTAACCATCTTTCCTCGAGTATATCCTTTGCCTTATCAAAATCACCTATTAAACTGTAATATATTCCTGTATTGATTTTTGCGTAATTATTGATAAATAATTCCCATAAAATGAGGATAAAGGCTGATAAATACCTATGCTGAAGTAAGTGTCCAAAACCTGGATAGGAAAAAGAAAAAAAAGCGACGACATAAGGATTCCTTAGATGTAGTTGTGAGATTGAAAACTGAGAAATATAGGCTCTGTTTCTTCTTTGAGAAGGATTTTTGTTCAACTAGATGCACTCCTAGTAAGTAGCTAAAAAGAATAAATATATAAACTATTTTTATTCTTTTCTAAATAGGTATAAGTTATCCAAATATTAGGGGGAATTCTGATGAAATATAACTTTGATGGAATGGTTAATCGCAGAAACACATTTTCAGTCGAATGGGAGGGTGGTTCATTCATAAAAGAAATGGGGATATGAAGGGCTGTAAGACCAAGCACTGAAAGAATAGCCAGAGAGTTTGATGACTTAAAATAAATATTTTATTTTTAAAAGGGATACTAACGTAAAAGGGGGGAATGAAATATGAGTCAACCTTTTATGATTAGGATTGAAAATCAAAGGTTTCTTGAGAACCATGATGAAGATCTATGTTCTCATGGTGAAATTTATTTAAGTGTAAATGGAACAATTTTAACAAAAGCTGGTATAGATGAAGAATGGGGAATTAGTGAATCGGCTTTAGCGCTTTTACGAACGTTATTTACTGATCATCAATCGGATATAGAATTCGGGGAGGGACTTATTGTCCATGGATGTGGGGCAATCCTAATGGTAAATTGTCCAATCTCTATTCATTGGACTGTAAAGCATCTCAAGAATCGAGTGATTTTATCTAATTTTATAAAAGTAACGACTACAAATTCAGAAACCGGCAGTATCTATTATCCTGAACTTAAGGTAGATATAAGCTGGCAGGAATATAAAGATCAGCTTGTTTCTTTTGCTTTAGAAGCTAAAGATTTTTTCCAGGACATAACTACAAAAAGATTTGCGGATGAGTATGATAAGGAAATGTACGAAGAATTTTGGAACGAATATCTTTTATTACTAAAGCGTGTGCATAATTGAAAAAAATGACCCTAAATGGGTCATTTTTATTATAAACTTTCTTGTTTCTTCCAGATTTTCTTAAAATCAATATGGCCTCTTCCATTAAATTGAATGCCTTGGATGGAAGGGTGGAAACTGGATTCGATGGTTTTATGAACAAGAAATACAGCTAATCTTTCGTTAAGAATGGTATGAGTGATTTCATTAAATGTTTGTTCACGAACCTTTTTACTTTCTTCTGCTAAGATTTCATTGATTTTTGTGTTTAAATATGGAAGCTTTTCTATTGGCCAATGTTGTTTAATAAAGCTATAGTCTGAGAGGTATTGTTCGAGTTTAGACAGCTCATCTTCCCCCCAAACGGCCTCAAATAGAATGCAATCGGCTTGTTGCATGAAGTCGGGATCCAGAATTTCCTGCCAACCCACAATGACAACCCTCAATTGTATATGATATTTCTGAAATTGTTCTTTTATCCATAAAGCATCTGGTTCATGACGATCATACGTGTATAAGAAAATTTCTTCATGTTGATAGTCCGCTTTCTCAAGTAAACCTATGATTTCAGACGATGATGCATTTTCTTTTTTGTAATGTAATCTAGAAAAATCAATTTCAAAACCTGAAGACGGATAAATCCTCGGTTCACCTAATTCTTTAATCATTTTTTCTCTATCTATTATTTTTTCAATGGCTTCTCTAAAATAACGATTATTCTGTGGAGAATTTATTTTATTAAGATTAAAAGTAAATAAAGTACTACCTGCATAACTGCCTACAGATTGGTTCCAAGATGGATTACTTTCATACTTGCTTTCCCCGGTATTAACAAATATGACTTCGGATTCTAACAAGTCTGAGTAGTCCTTTGGCATGTTTGAAATTTCAATTCTGTCGATATGAGCACGACCTTCAAAATAGGATGGAAAAACTTCTAGTCTACAAGCATTTGGATGATATTTTTTGACCATATAAGGTCCCGTTCCTGGCGGTAAATTTAATTCATGATAATCAGTGATATCTGCTGGAATGATAGAAAAGGTTGGAAAGCATAAATATCGCAAAAATAACGGACATTTCTTTTTTAACTGAAATTGAAGAGTATATTTATCCATTATTTTGATAGCTTGAATGTTTTCAACTAGCCAACTTTGTTTATGGTCCTTATGAATGAGTTCGTTCACTGTAAATTGTACGTCAAAGGCATCTAGTTCCTTACCGTGATGAAAAAGAACGCCTTTACGAAGATAAAAATTCCAGGTGGTCATTTCGCGATTACATTCCCAGTGATGTGCTAGACTTTCAGTGACTGTATCACTGTCATGTTTATACAAAACTAAGGTGTTATAAATTTGTTTGATTAAATGCGCATCAAAATCAAAATAAGCTTTCCTCGGAATAAGAGTATTAATCGTTCTAAATATTGGAAGACGAATAATATCAATAAATTCATTTGAAGATCCTTGTCTTTCATAACCGAAAAAATGATGTATCCAACTAGTTATTTCTTTTTTTGCATTTATACTGCCGTATTGACTAATTAATTGTAAACCTTCTGTTATATCTCCATCCCCGATATACCTTTTTCCAACAGAAAGGACCACTTCATCCACTGTAATAAGAAATTCTAGTTTAGATTTGTTTCCTCTGCCACGGCCTGAAATAAAGGCAATCCAATTTTGTTCAATCATCTTTTTTAAGATCAATTTAGCATTTCTTGAGGTGCAAAATAATATACCCGAAATTTCATCCATTGTGACCGAATGGGATTGTTCTTCTAGAGAATAATAGTTTCTTAGTTTAACAAAGTCATCAATTAGCTGGTGCTTCAAAAGAAATCACTCCAAAAAAAGTTGAAATAAAAAACTACATAATTACCATTTTTACCTTCTATTTTCCGGTGTAAGTTATTTACAAGGAGGAGAGTAAAAATGACGTTACAAGTATCAAGGGTTCAATCAATCGGCTTATGGAAAAATAAATCCTTTTCTATCCTGTTAGCTTCTACGTTTTTATTAAGTATAGCAAACAAAATATATGAGCTTCTTTTACCATTAGTTATGTATGAGTTAACCCGTTCATCCGTGGTGGTAAGTTCAATGAGAACGGCAGAGCTTTTACCCAATCTATTGTTTGGCATTTTTATTGGGGTAATGGTTGATCGGGTTAATAAAAAAAGGTGGGTATTGTGGATGATTGGTTGTCAAGCGATATTACTGCTTGGAATGGCATATCTCATCAAAACGAATACCACCCTATTGTTCCCTTATTATACCATTGGATTTTTGCTAATGACGTTCAGCTACGGTTACTTTAATGCACAAGTTAGTTTAATTAAAACAACGGTTCATTCAAGTCAACTTACAGCAGCCAATGCAAAGTTTTCCTTTATGGATACATTTGTCACGATTATGGGACCTATGATTTCTGGATTCATTTTACTATTACCATTTTTATATGATGGTTTATGGATTACGTCAATCGTTTATTTCATTGCCTTTTTGCTATTAACCCAAATTAAGCTGCCTGTTATGGAAACTGTAAGTAAAAAACAACCTTTTTTCAAAGATTTAAAGACAGGGTGGGTTTTCTTTATGAATAATAAGCCATTGTTGACGATGACAATGTTTATTATTTTTCTCAACTGTAGTTTTACAGTTGTTTCGACGATGGTCATCATTTTTGCAAAAGAAGAATTAAACATGTCATCATCTATGATTGCGATTGTTATGAGTGCTTCAGGAATTGGTGGAATAATGGCAAGCAACGTTGTTGCTAGGTTAAGAGAACGGTATGGAATAGGAAAACTATTTGGTTTGACGGCGATTTGGAATGCGATAGGGTATCTTGGTCTATTTTTTACTGAAAATACGTATTTCTTAGTCATTTCCTTATTTATTGTTGGATTTGCAGGTGCTATTTATGGTGTTTGTGCTTATACCTTTAGATTAGAACAGACTCCAGCAGATTTAATTGGAAAAATCAGTGGCATTACAGGGACGCTTTTTCGATTAGGAATGCCAGTAGCCATGTACTTTTCTGGATATGTTGTGGAATGGTGGGGGACGTCTACGGTGTTTATTAGTGCTTGTCTCTTAAATATAGTTGTTTTCATTGTTTATACTAGAACTTATTTATGGAGAATGTAGAAGGAGTGTGCAAAAATGGGAATCCAATTAAAAAAACAAATTATAGCCAATTTACCTGCATATTTGAAAGAGTTAATAGATTTTGTCAAGGTTCCAAATAATGTATTCAATCTTGACCAAGTTGTTGAAAATGCCAATTTCTTAATTGAGATAATGAAAAAACGGGGAATAAAGGTAGAGGTGATACCTACTAAAACAGGCAGACCGCTTATATATGGTGAACTTTTTAAGAACCCTTCTAATAAAAACATCCTTATTTATGGTCATTATGATGGAGTACCGGTTGAAGCGGACAAATGGAATTCAGATCCTTATCAACCGATTTTTAGAAGATCTGAGGGGGGCGGTCTTGATTTTAACGACGATGAGGATTATTTAACAGGGGAATGGCGAGTATATGGACGCTCCATTGCAGATTCCAAAAATGCGATAATAGCCATTTTACTTAGTTTAGACTTATTAGAAGAAAAAGAGATATTGCCAGGTGTGAATATTAAATTCCTATTTGATGGGGAGGAAGAAATAGAATCACCTAGTTTAGAAGAATGCTTAACAGCAAATCCAGACATGTGGAAAGCAGATTTAATGATTTCAGCTTCAGGTGAGGTTCATCAAAGTGGTTTGCCGACTGTGGAACTAGGTGTAAGGGGAATGCTGCAAGTAGATATAACCACATATACATCTGTAATGAATTTGCACAGTGGCCATTTTGGCAATTTTGCCCCAAATGCTGCACTGGATTTAAGTTATCTTCTTTCCTCAATGAAAGATCGTTCTGGCAAGGTATGTGTAAAAGGGTTTTATGATGAGGTGCAGGAATTAACCGATTCTGAATTAAAGGTTATGGATTGTATACCTGCTATAGAAGCTGAGATATGTCAGAATTTTGGTATTATGGAGCCTGAAATGAAGGGTCTGTCTTTGCAAAGGATGATTAACTTGCCAACTTTAAATATTCGGGGCTTGGCTGGTGGGTTTTTGGGAGAAGAAGCACGAAATATTATCCCAAGTAATGCTAGTGCAGAATTGGACATTAGATTGGTAAAAGGGATGAATCCCGAGGTCACTTTTGAAAAAATAAAACAGCATATCATAGATCTTGGTTGGACTGTTTTGGAAAAGGATCCTAGTCGAGAAGAGATGTTAAAATTTAGGAAAATCGTCAAGATGACCAAAAAGGCTGGATTTTCTGCTACTAAAACGAATTTGGATTCAAAGGAAGCACAACACGTCATCAATGTTCTTAAACAATTATACAAAGATCAAATGGTTGTGATGCCAACAGAGGGTGGAAGTCTCCCGTTATATCTTTTTGAGAGACTTGGGATACCCGTTGTGTGTTTGCCAACATCTAATTATGACTGTAATCAACACACAAATAATGAGAATCTTAGAATTGATCATTTTGTTAGGGCAATCGAATTATTTACCACACTCTTTATGAAGGAAATGGAGTAAAGAGCAAAGAGAGTTCCAGTATGCTGGGGCTTTCTTTTATTTTACGTAAAAAAGAGGGTTTTTTGCCATTTGAATGGAAGAATTATGTAAAAAAGTTTTATTGTTCGGTAGGTAGCCATTGGTGGTACATAGGTGTTGAATATTTTCACTAGAAAAGGTGATAGAATGATAAATTTGCGCTATAAATGGAAACCTTATGTAAAGTATGGACAAGTTTTTGAAATGGAAAGAAATAAGGTTATATATCGCCAAGGTGAAACAGGTCGTGGAATCTATTATTTGAGTAAGGGAGAGGTGAAAATTAATCTTTTATCAGATAAAGGAGACGAAAGGATTATTAATATTGTTCCACCTGGAATGCTATTTGGAGAGCATGGTGTTCAACATGAGCCTTATTTAACTGGAGCTGTAACCACTCGCCCTTCAACGGTATATCATTTTTCGGATGAAGTGATTTCCCTCATTTGCAAAGAACACCCAGAAGCAGCCACGGTTTATACCAATTCTCTTATTTATAAATTTAGAATTCTAGCAGAAATTATTTCACATATCGATAGTCCAGTAGAACAGCAAATGGCTTACTATTTGCTAAAGCTTTACCATGAAAATGGAAATGTTCCAATGAACCAAACATCTCTCGCGAAATATATTGGTACATCTCGGATATCAGTCAATAAAGTGATTCAAAAATGGAAGCAGGATAACTATATAGAACTAAATAGTCGTCAAATCACAATCAAAAACATGGAAAAAATGAAAGCGATTGCAAGTAACCAAGAAGAAGCCTAATCGAATAAGGAAGAATGCGACGAAAAAATAAATTACTGCAACACTTTAAAGCGCCGGGGGTCAGACCCCCGGCGCTTTAAAGTGTTGCAGTGTTTTTATGTTACTAACTTTCGTAGGATGTCTGGTTTTTTTATATAGTATTTTCGGTTTTGGATTTCGACAATATTGTCTTCTTGCCATTGTTTTAGGATTTTATAGACGGTTATTCTTGTTAGCCCAGTACAACTGGCAATATCTTGTTGGTAAAGGGGAACCTCGTAGTTTTTAAATTCATCACATACATTTTGTAGGAGTAAGGCAATCTTTTGTTCAGATGTAAGCGCATTCAAATTAATGCGATCTAATAAAATTTTCATTTTATGAATGACCGTTCTTGAAAAAAGTTTAAATAATTCTGGATGAACCATAATCAATTGATTGAATTCCTCACAGGAGAAGTGATAGAGGACGGAGTCTTTGACAGCAATAGCGGTTGTGAAATGAGTGTTTTGATCCAATGCTTGAACTCCGAGCAACTGATTTGGAAGTACAATATTTAGTAGTCTTTCTTTACCTGTAGCGGTTTCAGTTACGATTCTCACCAGTCCTTTATGAAGAAAATAAAACTCCCCACCACAGGTTCCTTGAGAGTAGATCGTTTGTTTTGCTTTGAAAAATTTCCTTGTACCGTACTTTAAATAAGCTTCCCAATTATAAGCCGTTTCATAGACCGTTACCACACCAGTACCTCCTATTCAAAAATCGGATGTATTAGCTTAGGCTGTCATGTTCTTGGTTCTTCGCTCTTCGCTCTTCGCTCTTGTTTCCACTATTATCATAGTTTAAATATTATTATTTTACTACTATTAGATTGATTATTTTGACTTTTTAGAATACTTTCTTGAAAAATACGTTAATTCGTTTACAGTTTGTTAAAAGGATTCCGTATTACAATTCAGTTAGAATTTTCAAACTACTTACTAAAAGGAGGGATTGTATGGGAATCCGCACTGGAGCTCAATACATTCAAGGATTAAAATCACGACAGCCAGAAATCTGGTTATCTGGTAGAAAAGTAACAAACGTTTATGAAGAAGCTGTTTTTCAACAGCCGATTCATGAAATTGCCAAGCTGTACGATATGCAGCATGACCCGGAATTCCAAGAAAAAATCACTCATATATGTGAAGAAACGGGAGAAAGAGTGAATAACTCATTTCTAGTTCCGAAAAGCTATGAAGATTTAAAAAAGCGCCGTGCTGTTTTCGAAGCTTTCGCTAAAGCCACTTTTGGATTAATGGGCAGAACACCTGATTTTTTAAATGTGGTGGTCACCTCAATGTACTATAACGCCTGGTTTTTCGAAAAATATAATAAAAACTGGGCAGATAATATCCGCAATTATTACAAATACCTCCGTGACAATGATTTATTTTTAACACATGCCATTATTAACCCGCAAAATGACCGTAGTAAATCCTCACATGAACAGAATGATATGTATACACATTTAGGAGCTGTAAAGGAAACACCCGATGGACTAGTAGTAAGAGGAGCCAAGATGCTCGCGACTCTTGCTCCAATCACAGATGAAGTTATCATTTATTCATTCCCTGGTTTTGCTCCAGGTGACGAAAAATATGCTCTTGCGTTTGCGTTACCACTTGATACTCCGGGACTTCGAATTATTTGTCGTGAACCGATGCAGGATGGAACAAGACCATTATTCGATCATCCTCTTGCATCAAGATTTGAGGAAATGGATGCTTTACTTGTTTTTGATGATGTAGTGGTTCCATGGGATCGCGTATTTTTATATAACAATGTCGAGGCAGCAAACAAGCTATATCCTATGACAGGTGCAGGTCAACAGCCAGCACACCAATCTGGAGTACGTGGCTTAATAAAGCTACAGTTTGCGACAGAAGTAGCGATGAAATTAGCAGATACCATTGGGGTTGACGGATATCTAAATGTTCAAAATGATTTAGGGGAATTAATTCAATCGGTTGAATCCATTAGAGCATTACTGAACGTTGCAGAGTATGAATTTACCCTTACAGATCACGGTGAAGCGATGCCAGATTATGTTGCGTTAGAAACGATTCGAGGGCTGCTGCCAAAAATGTACCCAAGAGCAATTGAAGTGATGCAAATTGTGGGAGCTGGTGGTCTTCTCATGTCTCCAACAGGTGCTGACTTCATGAACGAAGCATTAAGAGAAGAAATTGATAAGTATTATGTAGGGAGAGCTGGCGTATCTTCACAAGAAAGGGTAAGTATCTTTAAGCTTGCCTGGGATTTATGCGGAGAGGCATTTGGACAACGCCTACTGCAATACGAACGCTATTATACAGGTGATCCAATTCGCAAAAGAGCCATCTTTTTCAACAACTATAAGCGTCAAAGATCACTAGATTTAGTGGATGAAGCGTTGAAGGCAAGCGTTTTAGATGATAATGAGGTTATTAAAAAGTAGGTTGTCATTCTCGGGAGGAGTAGGACAAATGGAAACACATTATAACACTTCTCTTACATTGCCTAGCTCGATTGTTGCTATTGGAGCCTTTGATGGTGTGCATCGAGGGCACCAAACAGTTATAAAGCAAGCAGTACAAAGAAGTAAGCAACTAAAGGTACCAAGTCTGATCTATACATTTGATCCTCCACCTCGCGTTTATTTCCAAGGAGTAAGGGTTTTGACTCCTCTTTTTGAAAAATTAGCCAGGCTAGAATCGTTAGGTGTCGATCATGTATTTGTTACTTCTTTTGATCAAACCTACGCTAAACGAAGTGCATATGAATTCATAGAGAGCCTGTCAAAACTGAATCCTTTAGAAATAAATGTAGGAGAGGATTTCCGTTTTGGTTTTAACCGCGAGGGAGATCTAAATCTACTAAAACAGTATTTTAAGGTGAAGGTGAGTAAACCTGTTTGTTGTCCAAATGGTAAAACGATTTCTTCTACTAGAATTCGTCAATTGATATCCCAAGGAGACCGTCATCTATCCAATTTATTACTTGGATGGCCGTCAAATGAAAATCGGCTTGTATAGGTAAATCATTTTTTTAAAAAATACTAGATTAATGGAATAGGAAGGGAGACGATTTTTTATGGCTACAAAATTTTTACCTATTAATCTTATGAAATTTATTGAGGAAAACAAAGATCAGTTAAAGCCGCCTGTAAATAATAAAGTCATTTGGAAGGATGCGGAATTAATGGTCATGCTCTTAGGTGGACCGAATAAAAGACGTGATTTCCATGTGGATCCATCTGAAGAGATTTTTTATCAAATAAAAGGAAGCTGTTATGTAGAAGTCATTAACGATGAAGGAAAGCGAGAAGTGGTTGAAGTAAAAGAGGGGGAAATGTTCCACCTGCCTGCTAATGTTCCGCATTCCCCGCATCGTGTAGCTGATACGATTGGATTAGTTATTGAACGTAACCGTGCGCAAGGTGAACTGGAGGACTTTGTTTGGTTCTGTGATGAATGTGATCACCAAATGCATCGCGTCACCATTCAACTGACCAATATTGAAGTACAAGTCAAAGAAGCAATCGCTGGCTTTAATGGAAATGAAGAATTAAGAAAATGTAAAAATTGCGGTCATATGATGCCACCAGAAGCGAGTGAATGGAAATGCGAGTAGATTTTCATACTCACATCATTCCTGAAAACTTTACAGAACTAACAAAGCACTTGACAGGGGAAAAGTGGCCGACTTTAGAACGGACATGTGCGTGTGGAGCGAATATTATGGTTGCTGGAAAAGTGTTCCGTGAAGTAACCGATCAAGTTTGGAGTCCAGAAAAGCGAATAAATGATATGGAAAGAGAAATGGTCGATATCCAAGTGTTGTCTCCTATTCCTGTTACTTTCTCGTACTGGGCTCCAGCCGCTGAAGCGGAAATGCTTGCCCGTATTCAAAATGATTTCATAGCAGAGGTCTGTGCCGAGTATCCTAGCAAATTTATTGGTCTAGGTACTGTTCCTATGCAGGATGTAGAGGTTGCCATCCGTGAAATGGATCGCTGTATTCATGAATTGGGGTTAAAGGGAATTGAAATTGGTACAAATGTAAATGGAAAGAATCTTGATGATCCTTCCTTTATTGCTTTTTTTGAAATGGCAGAGAAGTGGAATGTTCCATTATTTATCCATCCGTGGGAAACCCTTGGAAAGGAACGCATGCCTCGCCATAACTTAATGTACACAGTGGGAATGCCAAGTGAAACTGCTCTAGCAGGTGCAAGTCTAATCTTGGGCGGAGTAATGGATAAATTTCCAAATTTAAAGATTTGTTTTGCTCATGGTGGAGGTTCCTTACCATACTTACTACCACGTCTCGACCAAGGGTGGAAGGTATGGCCGCATTTACGATTACTCGATAAGCCACCAAGCTTTTATGCTAAAAAGTTTTATTTTGACTCACTTGTCAATGATCCGATTAATTTAAACTATTTAATCCAAAATTTTGGTCATGAAAAAATAATTATGGGCTCGGATTATCCTTTCTTGCTAAGAGAGGTACATCCCGGTAAGGTCATTGATGAAACGCTTGGACTGACAGAAGAACAAACTGATGCAATGTTTGGAAAAAATGCGCTTCGTTTTTTAAATATCCCTGTTAAGGATGGAGTGAAATTATGAAAAATGAAACACTTACTCCTGAAGAAAGATTAGCGGAGCTAGGTATTACTTTACCATCACCGCGAGCTGCAGCTGGGAATTATGTTAGCTGTGTCCGAACTGGGAATCTTATCTTTACTGCAGGTCAGGGAACCGATGAATATCGAGGAAGATTGGGAGAAGATGTAACGATAGAAGTAGGTTATCAGGCGGCAAGACAATGCATGGTAAATCTTCTAACAGTATTGAAACAGGAACTTGGAGAGCTAAGCAAAGTGAAGAGGGTTGTCAAAATACTTGGGTTTGTCAATAGCACCTCTGATTTTACCGACCAGCCAAAGGTCATGAATGGTGCCTCCGATTTACTAGTTGAAGTGTTTGGTGAAAGAGGGAAACATGGCCGTTCTGCCGTTGGAATGGCTCAACTTCCAAATAATAATGCAGTGGAAGTGGAAATGATCGTAGAGGTAGAGGAGTAAAAGGAGGATCCTATGAAGATTCAACAACAAGTGATTAAGGATGCTAAGCTTTTTATAAATGGAGAATATAAGGATTCGATTTCGGGTGAGACCTTTGACACCGTTGATCCGGCCACAAATCAAAAGTTGGCGAGTGTAGCAAAGGCAAACGAACAGGATACGAAGCAGGCAATTGAAGTCGCACAAAAGACCTTTGAAAGCGGTATATGGAGTGAACTTCCTGTAGCTGAAAGGTCAAAAATTCTCTGCCGCATGTCTGACCTGGTCATGGAAAGAGTTGATGAACTTGCACTGGTGGAAACCCTTGATGTTGGGAAGCCAATAAAAGAAAGCCGTGGATTTGATATTCCAAGAGCAGCGTCAAATTTACGTTTTTTTGCAGAGATGGCGAACTATATCAATCATGAACACTATGACCAGTCCAGATTCATGTCGTATTCAAAATATGCCCCGGCAGGAGTAACGAGTTTAATCATTCCGTGGAATTTGCCATTTATGCAAATGACATGGAAGGCTTCAGCTGCACTGGCTGCTGGAAATACTGTGGTAGTAAAACCTGCTTCCTACACGCCTTTAAGTGCCGTTATGCTTGGTGAAATTGCCAATGAAGCGGGATTGCCACCAGGAGTTTTAAATATCCTAACGGGACCAGGTGGAACCGTTGGAACAACTATGACAACACATCCACATGTTAGACGAATTTCATTCGTTGGGGAAAGTACAACCGGAAAAACGGTTATGCAAAACGCTGCTTCTCAGCTGATTCCAGTTTCCTTGGAATTAGGAGGGAAATCAGCAAATATTGTCTTTGAGGATGCGGATATTGAGGAAGCAGTAGCAGGGTCCATTGAAGCCATTTTCCGAAATCAAGGAGAAATTTGTTTAGCAGGATCGAGATTACTCGTTCAAGAAAGCATTTATGATCTCTTTTTAGATGAGTTCGTGAATGCTGTGAAAAAGATTAAAGTGGGCGATCCGTTAAATGAAGAAACGGATATGGGAGCTTTAGTTTCGAAAAGCCATCTAGAAACCGTTGAAAAATATGTTCAAATCGGTCTGGAAGAAGGAGCAAAGCTTGCGATTGGTGGAAAAAGAATTGTCGGTTTAGAAGAGGGTAACTTCTTTGAACCAACCGTGTTATATGATGTCGATAACAAAATGAGGGTAGCGCAAGAGGAGATATTCGGTCCAGTGTTAACCGTCATTCCGTTTAAGACGGAAGAGGATGCCATTCGAATTGCCAATGATTCTATTTATGGTCTTGCAGGCGTGGTTTGGACAAATGACTTACGCCGTGCCCATCGTGTCGCAGCAAAGGTAAATGCAGGACTTTTATGGATTAATTGCTGGTATTACCGGGATTTAAGAACGCCTTTTGGAGGTTCAAAAGCTAGTGGAATTGGCCGTGAAGGTGGCCGTCATAGCTTTGAATTTTACACAGAGGCGAAAACCATAACGATGAAACTATAAAACAAATAGAGAGTGCGCTGTCACTCTTTATTTGTTTGGATGTTTTAAATCTCGTTGTTGTAATGGCATCATATATGGCTAAAATGGCGGCTAAGCAGCGGTTTTAAATAAGCTTTGCAAATTTATAGGACACACGTTCCGTTATTTTAAGAAAATGTTCATTTTTTGAGGATTATCGGACTATGGTTCCGTTATTGCACCTATAGTATGTCATTTTCCACTGATAAATAGGATATAACGGTTTCTGTGTCCTATAAACTTAGAAAAACGGGTATTTTGCTAAGATAGCGGAACCTGTGTCCGATAAACAACTATAATATCAACACTACGCTTTATCACAGCCATTTGTTTAAAAAGAGAGGAAGTGAAAGTATGAGTTTACTAGTCAAAGATATAGCCAGTGTTCTGCTTGAAGCGGAAAAAAGCAAACAGGCAATCTCTCCACTTACTCAACAATATTCAGATTTAAATGTAGAGGATGCCTACCAAATTCAACTAGAAGTGATAAAGAAAAAACTCTCGGAAGGGCGTACCATCATTGGAAAAAAAGTAGGATTAACGAGTACAGCGATGCAAAAAATGCTTGGGGTCGATGAGCCTGATTATGGACATTTACTCGATGATATGCGAGTTGAAGATGGTGGAAGGGTAAAAGTGTCGGATATGCTTAGCCCTAAGGTGGAGGCAGAAATTGGTTTTATTCTAAAGGAAGATCTGAAAGGTCCTAAGGTAACTTTTTTGGATGTCTTAATGGCAACGGAATATATTGTGCCAACCCTAGAAATTATCGATAGTAGAATTGCAGATTGGAAGATCGGATTAGTCGATACGGTAGCAGATAATGGTTCATCTGCAAAGGTTGTGGTCGGTACAAAACTTACAAAAATAGACGGATTGGATCTTCGTAGTTTAGGGATGGTTTTATACAACAATGGAGAGTTAATCTCAACAGGGGCTGGCGCCGCAGCACTTGGGCATCCAGCACATGCAATCGCTTGGTTAGCGAATAAATTGAATGAGTTTGATATGACGCTAAAAGCGGGAGAACTGATTCTTCCTGGAGCACTACATGCTGCAGTTACGGTGAAAGAAGGAGATAGTTTTTCTGCCCATTTTGGTCCGTTAGGGTCTGTTTCGGTGAAATTTGAGTAAAGAGGTGAATAGCTTGAATAAAATGAAAGCAGCTATTATTGGCTCTGGAAATATTGGTACAGACCTTATGTATAAACTTGAAAGAAGCGAAATCATCGAATTAACAGCGATGATTGGAATTGATCCAGAATCTGATGGATTAAAACGAGCCCATGAAAAAGGGTATCATGTGTTTTCAAATGGAATTCAAGCGTTACAGGAAAATCCTGAAATAGCGGATATTGTGTTTGATGCCACCTCCGCCAAAACGCATATTAGACATGCCAAGATTTTAAAAGAGCTAGGAAAACTGGCGATTGATTTAACACCTGCAGCAGTTGGCCCATTTTTCTGCCCAGCAGTTGACCTTTCATCCAATGAAGAGCATTCCAATGTAAACCTCATTACATGTGGGGGACAGGCAACGATTCCGATTGTTCATGCGGTAAATCGCGTGGCAGATGTTACATATGCAGAAATTGTTGCAACCATTTCTAGTAAGAGTGCAGGTCCTGGAACAAGAGCAAACATAGATGAATTTACCATTACAACGAAACGGGGAATTGAAGAAGTTGGTGGTGCTGACAGAGGTAAAGCCATCATTATCCTTAACCCTGCTGATCCACCTATATTAATGAGAGATACCGTTTATTGTGAAGTGAAAAATATGGATGAAGATGCTGTTAGGAACTCCATTTATGAGATGGTTCATACCGTAAAGCAATATGTACCGGGATATCGCCTAAAACAAGAACCATTATTTGATGAAAACCGTGTAACGGTTTTTCTTGAAGTAGAGGGTGCAGGAGATTATTTTCCCATTTACGCAGGCAATTTAGACATTATGACTGCTGCAGCAACTCGTGTGGCTGAGGATTTTGCCCGTCAGATGCAGACCTTGAACAATGTAAATCAAGTTAGATAGAAAGCAAGGTGATAACGATGATTAGAAAAAGTGATAGTCCTATAAAGATGACTGAAGTTTGCCTCCGAGATGGAAGTCATGTGATGGCACATCAATATACAGAAAGCCAAGTAAGGGAAATCGCTAGAGCATTAGACCAAGCAGGAATGCACTATATTGAAGTCAGTCATGGTGATGGATTGGGCGGGTCAACGCTTCAATATGGCAAATCTTTAGTGGATGAAATGAAGTTGATTGAGGCAGCGGTTGAGGAATGTAAGCAAGCAACAGTCGCTGTTTTGCTTCTACCTGGAATCGGAACGGTTCATGAATTAAAACAAGCCTATCAATTGGGAGCAGGATTGGTTCGAATTGCTACGCATGTAACAGAAGCAGATGTATCAGCACAGCATATAAGTGTGGCTCGAGAGCTGGGGATGGAAACATTAGGTTTTCTTATGATGGCCCATATGGTTCCAACTGAAAAGTTAGTTGAGCAGGCAAAGTTAATGGAAAGCTATGGGGCTCAGGCTGTTTATGTCACTGATTCAGCTGGGGCACTTTTACAGCATGAGGTACGTGAAAAAATTTCAGCGTTACGAAACGCGTTAACTATTGAAGTTGGCTTCCATGCTCATAATAATCTGTCCTTGGCAGTTGCTAATACACTTGTAGCCATTGAAGAAGGGGCCACTCGAATTGATGGCAGTGTTCGTTGTTTAGGAGCAGGTGCCGGTAATGCTCAAACCGAGGTTTTACTTTCCGTATTAGACAGAATGGGAATGAACTTAGGGATTGATATCTACAAAATGATGGATCTGGCCGAAAACATTGTCGGTCCCATGCTTCCGCGTGCGCAAGAAATCAATAAAGGAAGTCTCGTTTTAGGTTATGCAGGTGTGTACTCAAGCTTTTTACTTCATGCAGAACGAGCTGGGAAACGCTTTGGTTTAGACCCTAGAGATATTTTAATAGAGCTTGGCAAAAGAAAGGTCGTAGGCGGTCAAGAAGACATGATTCTAGAAGTGGCGTCAGAGTTAGCCAGAAGAAATGTGGAGGTGTAAAAATGACAGTAACTCAAGGCAGGGATATGGAAATTGTTAAATATTTATATTCAGCTGAAAAAGAACGACGTGAGGTTATAAAGGTAACGGATCAGTATCCTGATTTAAGTTTTGACGAAGCCTACTCCATACAGGAAAAATTAATTCAAAGAAGAGAAGCAGATGGTGCGAAAAGAATTGGATTAAAGCTCGGTCTAACGAGTAAAGCAAAACAACAAATGATGGGTGTCCATGAAGCGATTTACGGTTATCTTACTGATGACATGTTATCACTAGAATGGGAGCCGATGAATTTTCATCAGCTTATACATCCAAAGGCAGAACCTGAAATTGCCTTTTTTATCAAAGAAGATTTAATAGGTACCGATGTGACAGCTGAAGATATCATACGCGTTACACAATATGTGGCACCTGCTATTGAAATAATTGATAGTCGCTATTTGAACTTTAAATTTACATTGGCAGATGTAATTGCAGATAATTGTTCTTCTGCCAAGTTTGTCATCGGCAGCAAATGGATGTCACCAGAAACCCTTGATTTAGGACAATTAGGGATGGTCATGACAAAAAATGGTCGAGTGGAACAAGTAGGAGCAAGTGCTGCGGTGTTAGGACATCCTGCAACCTCAGTTGCTTGGGCAGTGAACAAACTAGGTGAAAAAGGGAAAGGTATTAAAAAGGGAGATATTATATTAAGTGGAGCTGTATCAGAAGCTATTGCCTTTGAGCCGAATGATACCATCCATGTAGAATTTGCTGAATTAGGAAGTGTGTCTTTTACATGTAAATAAAGTGCGTAGTTTTGACCCTGTGCTTTATTTCATTAAAGTATTTTAAAACACTATTAAACTAACTACTAAAAATAGAGATTAATTAATGGTTTAGAATATTCAAAATATAGTGATAAAAGTCACGGAATATGTTAATTGTTTTACACTTCCATGTTGTTGCAAGGCGTATAATCCGATTAAGAACAATCAACTTGTACCAAGAAGGATTGAAAATGAGAGCGTTTTCATTTTGTTTAGGATTACATTTTAAAAGGGGTGTAAGGAATTGAAAAGGATTAAAAAATGGGGTATTGCATTTTTAACCACTGCGCTAGTATTAACTACCGCAGCTTGCAGTCAAAACACATCTTCAGAAACAAAAGGTTCAAGTGAACCGAAAACAGAAGAAGGAAAAACGTACAATTTTAAGTTAGCTCATATTACACCTACTGATCATATGTGGCATAAAGCAGCAGAAAAATTCAAAGAAGAATTAGATAAGCGATCGGATGGACGCATGCAGCTTGAAATTTATCCGGCCAGTCAATTAGGAACGGAAGCGGATATGGTACAACAAATCTCTGCCGGCTCTGTTGATTTTGGTTTTATTACAGCAGCGTATTTAAGTTCACGTGCACCCGCATTTACAGCTTGGTTTGCTCCTTATGCTTTTAAGGATCTAGAAAGTGCTAATGCTGCACGAGATACTGATGTGGCGAAAAAGATTTTAGGAACGCTTGATGACCAGGGGATTAAAGGCTTAGATTACTTATTTGCTGGTAACCGAGTCATGTTATTTAAGGATAAAGAAGTTCTTAAACCTGAAGACATGAAAGGTATTCGCTTCCGTGTAACCCCAAGCCCACCACTTCAAGATTTTTACAAATCATTAGGAGCATCACCAGAGTCACTTCCACTTCCTGAGGTATATGCGGCCGTTCAAACAGGTGTTATTGATGGGATGGATATGGATTTAGATGCAACCATTACCAATAAATATTATGAAGTTGCTAAATATGGCGCAGTGACAAACCATATGGTATGGCCGGCTGTGGCAATGATGAATAAGAATACGTTTGATAATATGTCTGACGACGATAAGAAAATTATTGAAGAATCTATTAAGGCAGCTGCTGAATATGCAGTAACGACTCGTTCAGCACAAGAGGAAGAATTCAAAAAGACATTAAGTGATGCTGGTATGAAAATTTATGAAATCGATCAAACTTTATTTGAACCTTACATGAAGCAATTTGATGAAAAATATGGACCAACAGATCCATTAATTCAGGAGTTTATTGATACATTCCGTAAATAGGTTTGGGGGTTAAAAGGTGAGATATATTAGTGATATCATAGCCAGTTTCGAAAAGAAACTGGCTATGGTCCTCATGTTTGCTATGGCTGTCGTAGTAGCACTAGGAGTTATTTTCCGTTATGTCCTAAATGAGCCATTATTTTGGGCTGGAGAAGTATCTATTTTTCTATTAATCTACATTACCTTCCTAGGGGGAAGTTTAGGGCTGAAATACAAGATGCAAGCTTCGGTTTCCATCGTAACGGATTATTTACCCGAAAAAGTAAAAAAAATCGTTTTCATCGTCGGTCATCTTTTTATGTTATTGTTCATGGCTATCATATTATTCTACTGTTTTAAATGGATTAGTTCGCCAAACGTGGCAATTCAAAAGTCTAGTGCTCTATTATTACCAATGTGGATTCCCTATACCATTATTCCAGTAGGATTCTCCTTTGCTACCATTCATATTTTAAACAATCTCCTAGAAATCATAAAAGGAGGCCAATCGAAATGATGTTTTTAGTGGTCCTAGCATTCTTGGTGTTTCTGCTAATGGGGATTCCAATTTCTTTAGTCCTAGGAATGACGACAATCGTCTATTTTTTAACAACTGGAAATACCATATTACTTGAATCAACTCCGCAAAGACTTTATTCAGGTATGGAGAACTATGGGTTATTAGCTATTCCGTTATTTATGTTAACAGGAGAATTAATGAATAGTGGAGGAATAACCAATCGGTTAGTTTCTTTTACGAAGGTATTAATTGGGCACGTACGGGGTGGTCTAGCTTATGTAACGGTTGTCGCCAATATGTTTTTAGCATCTATATTGGGGTCGGCCAATGCTCAGGCTGCCATGATGAGTAAAGTGATGGTGCCAGAAATGGAAAAAGAGGGTTATACGAGAGATTTTGCCTCTGCGTTAACATTGGCATCTTCCATTGTAGCTCCCATCATACCTCCTAGTATGATATTCATCATTTACGGCACACTTTCCGGTACATCTATTGGTGCAATGTTTATGGCTGGAATAATTCCTGGAATCATCTTCGGAATTGGATTTATTGGTATGATTGCCTATATGGGTTATAAGAATAATTTTCCTAAAAGCGAAAAATCTAATTTTAAGCAAATTTGGCATTCCTTTGTAAGAGTCATGCCAGCGTTGTTAGTTCCGATTATCATAACTGTCGGAATTTTAAGCGGTGCCTTCACTGCAACAGAATCAGCTGGTATCGCTAGTGTTATTGCATTTATTGTGGGAATGTTTTTTTATAAAGAACTCAAATTTAAAAATTTGCCGAGCATTTTAGTTAACACCGTTACAGGTACAGCTACGGTTACCTTCTTAATTGCCATGGCAAATCTTTTCGGCTGGATGATCGCCTTTGAACAAATTCCTCAAATGATAGCTAATTCTATGTTATCTATTTCAGAAAATCCGTTCGTTTTTTTACTTTTAGTAAACCTTTTCCTTTTATTAATTGGAACATTAATTGATGGTATTGCCGCCTTAATTATTTTAGTACCAGTTCTTATGCCTTTGGTGACTGCTTTCCACATAGACCCAATTCATTTTGGTGTCATTATTTGCATCAATTTAACGATTGGCTTGTTAACACCGCCAGTAGGTACAGGGTTATTTATTGTTTCATCTATTGCTCAGATTAAATTTGAAAAATTAGTCAGAGCCGTTATGCCGCTACTGCTTTTAGGAATTGTTATTTTGTTCATCATTACGTATTGGGATCAAACAACCTTGTTGATTCCAAATCTATTAGGATATTAATAGAGGTGGAAAATGCCAATCATTCAAGTACAGATTCTCGAAGGTCGGACGGATGAACAAGTAAAGGAATTAATCAAAGACTTAACAACTTCCACAGTGAAATGTCTAGGGGTAAGAGCAGACCAGGTTCGCGTCGTGGTAAACGAGGTTCCAAAGAAATTTTGGGGTGTTGGTGGAATAACAAAGGATGAACTATAAATGAAAAAGTAGTCGCCTCGAATGGCGGCTATTTTTTTCATTATTAAAAAGACAGAGAAAATTTACCATATTACCAAAATAGTAATATAATAAATGTATATTTTTAAAAAAGGATGGAGGAATAGCAATGGAAAGTTCCCACTTTTCTGTAAAAGGTAATTGGCAAGGGGATCGAAATGGTACTGGCACGATTCAGTCTGAAGGCGGCTTAAATATTACAGTTTCTGTACCAAAGGAATTTGATGGACCAGGTATTGGTTCAAATCCAGAAGAGCTGCTCATTTCCTCAGCTAACAATTGTTATATGATTACGCTATCAGCCATGATTAGTAATCGAAAAATTGAAATAGCAAGATTGGAAGTTGTTTCTGAAGGCACAGTAGACAAAGTAGAAGGAAAATTACATTTTAAGCAAATCGTTCATAAACCGGTGATTTCCATTCGTCCTGACGCACAAGTTACAGTTGAAAAGTTAGAAGAGCTGGCTGTTAGAGCGGAAAAAGCATGCTTTATTTCACAAACCTTAAGAAATAGTATCCTTATTTCAGTTGAACCAAAAGTAGCTATCATTGAGTAATTGTCATAATTAAATTATGGTAAACTCTTGATAGGGAGATTGCCAAAACCTTCCTATCAGGAGTTTCGTTTTGTTGCAGTGATGGTACGGTGAGTTAAGATATGTTGGTATTTTAATAACATATACTGATGTCTCCTTGCAATTTCATGTAATTCCGGTGCTATGATTTTAGATGGCTGGAATTCTGGTATTTGAAAGTCAGAGATCGATTTTTGTTTGATTTCGATGTCTGTAAATCCGCTACCTAAAAGCAATGTTCTCCAATCATCCTCCATTAAAAGGGAATCCACACCATAAAATTCTTTTATCTCCTGTTGAGCATGTTGATTGATTTCCTGATTAAGTGTCATTTCGATTGCAACTAGCCTTCCTTCATTTTTTAATACCCGAAAAATTTCTCTCAAGGCAGCAGATTTGTTAACAAAAGCAAGAACGGATTCAGATAAAACAAAGTCAATAGTATGGTCCTTTACTGGAATCAACTCAACCTGGGCATTTATGAGAGGAATGCGTAACTGCTCTTTTGTAAATCGTTTTTTAGCTTTCTTAAGCATTCTTGGATTGTTCTCTAAAGCATACACATGAGCATGATACTTTTTATAAAGGTAAGCAGAGGTTTGCCCTGTACCGCAGCCTACATCTAGAATATGAGAGTCTTTTGTGATATTTTCTTTTGAAAGTAGTTCATTAGTTAGTGCAAGTCCTCCAGGATGTGCACCACCTATTCCAAACTTGGAGAGGAAATCTAAATATGTATACGGCATTAGCTCACTCCCTTTTTGACCATTTTATGATAGTGGCGGATAGAGGGTTCAAAAAGTTATATGACGAAATTCTGTGAAAAACTGGATGGCTAATACCATCCAGTTTTAAATTTTTCCAATTTGGGAAGGATCACGGATGATTCCAGGTTGCCCGGGTACCCAATTTGCTGGAACACCTTCGCCTGTTTGTCTCCCGTATTGAATTCCTTGTAGCAATCTTAAAATTTCATACACATTTCGGCCGACTTCTAAAGGATTAACCAGTTTTGAGACAATTTTTCCTTCAGGATCAACGATAACTGTTGCTCTAAAGGTAGCGCCAGTTTTCGGGTTCAAAACGCGATAAGCTTTACTAATTTCATGAGTTCGGTCACTTAGAAGAGGGAAGGTGACCTTGGAGGCAGACTTGGAGACTTCTGTAAAAACTTTATGAGAGTAAACACTATCTGTACTAATCCCAAGTATTTCTGCATTTAAATACTTAAATTGTTCATGAATAGCAGCGACCGCTGCCAATTCTGTCGGTCAAACAAATGTAAAATCACTTGCATAAAAAAATAAGATAACCCATTTGCCACGATAATCGCCTAATGCAATATTTCTAATTTTCTTTTGAATTGGATCATAGGCTTCCGCAAAAAAAGATGGTGCAATATCGGTTGTTTGGGCACAGAAAGGGAGGATACAATTGTCTTTAAAGTCCATTTTTTCACCCCAAAATATAGATTTCGACAGTAGTAGTCTATGATTGGGGATTTGTCTAGTTGAGCCTATTTATTTTTTATTTAGATTGTAACTTTTTACATTTTGTTCCGTTGTTATAAATGGAAATAAATAATGGAAGGAAGAAGAGAGTATATGAAGACGAGTTTTATAACTTTACTTTTAATGTGTTTACTACTAACTAGTTGTTCTCAAATTTCAAATGGACCTATAGAGGAACATAATAATCAAATGTCACAGAATTCGTTATCAAAGAATGCTAATTCGGCGGAAGTGGAAGAAATGCAAGTAATGTCTGTAGTCCAACTTGATCATTTACAGGTAAACGTTTCTAAACAGTGGACTGTCAATCAAGGACTCGATTCCGTTACTTTCTCTAAAGATGGTATAGCGATTGGTGGAATTGATGGATTGGGTTATTCGGAAGAGATAGGGGAACTAGTACCCAATCATAATGAAATCGAGAAAAAGGTGGAACTCAAAAATACAAAAATAAAGGCAATCGAAGTGATTACGAAATCCGATCTACTAGAGGGAAGTAAAAAGGAAGAAGTCCATGTGTTTTTATTTATTGATCAAACTGTGGTTTATGACCTCCATTTTGACCTTGGTGGGGTTGATGAAGCTTCCGTTTTAAGTTTAGTAGAATCAGCCATTCCTCTATAGATAAAATAGGACTTGGTTTTATTATTCAGATTTGTCTGGAAAAATGTTAAGATAAAGATAGTTTATCTATTCAAATGGAGGTACCATATGAATCTCGCTCTTGAATTAAGCCAATTAATATCTGCTGACCGAATCACAACCAATCAAACGATATTAGAGCAACATAGTAAAGATGAATCGTATCACACACCAGTTCTTCCTGATATTGTTGTTTTTCCTGAAAATAAGGAAGAAGTCTCGAAAATTATGAAGTTTGCTTATGAAAATGATATTCCTGTTATTGCGTTTGGTCGGGGGTCCAGCCTTGAAGGGCATGTGATTCCATACAAGGGCGGCATTTCATTGGATACGTCTTTAATGAATAATATTTTAGAGGTTCGCCAAAAGGATTTTTTAGTAAAAGTGCAGCCTGGAGTGACAAGAACACAGTTAAATAAAGAATTAAAGAAATATGGCTTATTTTTTTCCGTTGATCCTGGTGCAGATGCAACATTAGGTGGGATGGCTGCTACTAATGCTAGCGGAACAACATCCGTTCGGTATGGAGTCATGCGTGATCAGGTAAGAGATTTAGAAGTAGTCCTGGCAAATGGTGATATTATACATACAGGTGGGTTAGCAGCTAAGTCATCGTCCGGTTACAATCTAAACGGTTTGTTTGTCGGTTCAGAAGGTACATTGGGAATTTTTACTGAAATAACAGTTAAAGTGTATGGCATACCAGAAGTAACAATGGCTGCTCGAGCATCTTTTTTGACTACAAGTGATGCAGTTCAGGCAGTAGTTGGCATTCTTTCTGCCGGTATACCTATTGCACGTGTTGAACTAGTGGATGCTCATTCTATGAAACAAGTAAACAAGCATAGTGGAACTTCCTATGCGGAACAGGCAACATTATTTTTAGAATTTCACGGTAATTCGGCAGGACTTATTCAAGATATTGAATTTACCAGAGAAATTGTACAGGATGCTGGCTGCCAAAACTTTCAATTTGAAGAGGACACGAAAGCCGTTAATCAATTATGGGAAGCACGTCATAATTTAGCATATGCCTATATCCATGGGGCACCAGGAAAAAAACTGATGGTTACCGATGTCAGTGTGCCTATCGATGAATTAGCAGGAGCTATTGATGATACACGTCTAGCCATAGAAAAAGCGGGTATAGAAGGCGGGATACTTGGACATGTAGGCGATGGAAATTTCCATGTGCTTTTTATGGTTGACATACATGACATGGAAGAAGTTGAATTGGCATCTAAGCTTAATTCTCATATTGTAGAATATGCCATTGCAAGAGGTGGGACTTGTACAGGTGAACATGGGGTTGGTGTTGGAAAAAGAAAATATCAACGGCAGGAGCATGGGAAAGCACTTGATACGATGAAAATGATTAAACAGGCACTAGATCCAAAGGGGATTTTAAATCCAGGTAAGATTTTTCCGGATGAATAATAAAAGTGAAGTTTGAGATACTGGTGAGAGGTTGAAAAACAAAATCATATCATGAATACATCGTTACTTAGTGACGATGTATTTTTTTGCTTATTAATAAAAGGGATATATTGACACATAAATGGAAGATGTGATATTAAAAAAATATAACATTGTTAGCACTCAGGTTAGAAGAGTGCTAATATAAAATTATTACATATTTCTAAAAAGGAGAGGTTTTCATGTCCAAAACACAATTTAAAGCAGAATCCAAAAGACTTTTAGAAATGATGATTAACTCCATTTATTCAAAGAAAGAGGTATTTTTAAGAGAGTTAATTTCGAATGCTAGTGATGCGATTGATAAAATTTATTACAAAGCGTTAACGGATGATTCATTAAGCTTTGAGAAAGACAGCTATTATATTAACGTGGAAACGGATCACGAAAATAGATTTTTAAAAATTACTGACACAGGAATTGGAATGACAAAGGAAGAACTGGAAACTAACTTAGGGACTATTGCTAAGAGTGGTTCACTAGCGTTTAAAACAGAAAATGAAATTAAGGATGGCCACGATATCATTGGTCAGTTTGGTGTTGGATTTTACGCGGCCTTTATGGTTGCCGATGTTGTGACAGTTATTAGTAAGGCTTTAGGCAGTGACCAAGCTTATAAATGGGAATCTACTGGTGCTGATGGATACACCATCGAGCCTGTTGAAAAGGATGCAATTGGTACTGAAATCATTTTAAAAATCAAAGAGAATACAGAAGAAGAGTCATATGATGAGTATTTAGAGGAATATCAATTAAAGTCTATTATTAAAAAATACTCAGACTTTATACGCTATCCAATCAAAATGGAAGTAACCTCAAGACGCCTAAAAGAAGGCAGTGAAAACGACTGGGAAGATTACAAAGAAGAACAAACCATTAACAGCATGGTGCCAATCTGGCGTAAAAATAAAAATGAGTTAACAGAAGAAGATTACGAGAAATTCTATCAAGAAAAACATTATGGTTTTGACAAACCGATTAAGCATGTTCATATCAGCGTGGATGGGTCTATCAGATATAATGCGATTCTTTATATTCCAGAAAAAATCCCGTTCGATTATTACTCAAAGGAATTTGAAAAAGGATTAGAGCTGTATTCGAATGGTGTCTTGATTATGAATAAATGCGCTGATTTATTACCTGATCATTTTAGCTTTGTAAAAGGGATGGTAGATTCTGAGGATTTATCCTTAAATATTTCAAGAGAAATCCTACAGCATGATCGCCAATTAAAGTTAATTGCTAAAAATATCAGCAAGAAGATTAAGAGTGAATTACAAAGCTTATTGAGAAATGATAGAGAAAAATACGAAGAGTTTTATAAATCCTTCGGTAGACAATTGAAGTTTGGCGTCTATAACGATTATGGAATGCATAAAGAAGAGCTGCAAGACTTGTTAATGTTCTACTCTTCTAAAGAAAAGAAATTGATTACGTTAGATGAGTATGTTTCAAGAATGCCTGAGGATCAAAAATATATTTATTATGCATCTGGTGAATCGTATGAAAGAATAGAAAAGCTGCCACAAACAGAGCTTGTGTCAGAAAAAGGCTATGAAATTTTATACTTTACCGATGATATCGATGAATTTGCAATTAGAATGTTAGTGAACTATAAAGAAAAAGAATTCAAATCAGTTGCAAGTGGAGACTTAGGTATTGAATCAGAAGATGATAAGAATGAAACAGAAGCCGTTGCGAATGAACACAAGGAACTATTTGATTATATGAAAAATACATTAGCAGGTAAGGTTAAAGACGTTAAAGTATCTAAACGATTGAAATCACATCCAGTTTGTCTTTCAACAGACGGTGAGTTAACAATCGAAATGGAAAAAATCTTAGCCATGATGCCTGATAATCCAAACATGAAAGCAGAAAAAATCTTAGAGATTAATGCAAACCATGAAGTGTTTAAATCGCTAACAGATGCATTTGAAAACGACAAAGATAAGGTAGACTTATATACAAATCTACTGTACAACCAAGCTCTTCTGATTGAAGGACTTCCAATTCAAGATCCAGTAGAATTCACTAATAACATCTGTAAAATCATGAAATAAGTAAGAGCAAAAAGAAAGAATGATATAAAAGAATAACGCTTTAACGAATTAACGCACCGGGGGTCTGACCCCCGGTGCGTTAATTTGTTAAAGGGAAGATCTAACTAGTCATGTTGACATCGTTTTGGTAATATTTACATAGGTATGGATTTGTCTGAATTTTTTTATTTTGGGGGTTACGACAATTAAAGAGCAAATGATAAAACTAAAAAATTCGATTGACTTAAATATTCATTATAAAAAAGAACATGAGCCTACGATACTGTTCCTTCATTATAGTGGGGGTACGCTACAAATGTGGAATGGTATTGTTCCTCTTTTTGAGAAGGAGTATAGCATTCTTGTACCTGACTTACGTGGGCAGGGGAAATCCAGTAAACCACCAACAGGTTACCATATTGATGATATGGCGAACGATCTATACTTGCTTCTGGAAGAATTAGAGATTAGTAAGTGTCATATCGTGGGTAGTTCCATGGGGGCAGAGGTGGGACTTAGCTTAGCAGCAACACATCCCGAATTGGTCTTATCGCTAGTCTGCGAAGGAGCGTTATTTAATGAGTTTGGAGAATTTGGACTATTTAGTGGCACAGAAGAAGAGGTAGAACTAGAGAAGCAGAACCGGAGCAAACAACTAGCTGAAAGAATACTACCTATTTATCCATCTAAAGCAGATTATTTAACAGAAATAAGAGAGTCCCTTGAAAAGGATGAGCTCTGGAATGATTACTTTCGAACCTACTTTGAAAGTTATCTAGAAGAAACGGACGAGGGGCTTTTTGTAAGTCATTATAAAAATTACGTTAGAACAGAGTATATTCAAAACTATTGGGATGTTCGATTTGAAGAATATTATAAAAAAATCAGTTGTCCGATTTTATTCCTTCCGAGTGAGGAAGAAAGCCAAAACGAAAAAATAATGAATAGCATGAAAACATTTGCGAGTTTTGTAAAGTCATATGAAATTGTTCATATCAAAGACTCCTTGCATGCGTTTGTTTGGATGCAGCAGCCAAAGGTTGCCGGTGAAGTGGTGAAGAATTTTATCAAAGATTTAAAAGAAATGTAGAATTACCGACAAGTAGAAAGATTTAAGGTTAGGAGTGGGAATATGGGCTTGTTTCTATAAAATTTTATACAAAATAATTTTTTTAAGGATGAAAGATATAAATGGAGATAAAATTCAATCAATTTTTAAAAGAAGAGCTTAGCATAAATGAGATCCAAGATGCGATGAATAATGGCATCATCACTTCTAAAGAGGTAGTGATGTACTATCTTGATAGAATTGCGAGATTTGACCAAGATGGTCCCAAGATTAATTCCATTCTTGAAATTAATCCCCATGCGATTTTTATTGCTGAGGGATTAGATCAGGAAAGAAAGTTAAAAGGTTCAAGAGGACCCCTTCATGGAATCCCTGTACTACTAAAAGATAATATTGAAACAAATGATTCCATGCATACCAGTGCAGGCACATTAGCTTTAGAGAACCATCTTAGTTCAAAGGATGCTTTCCTAGTAGAAAAGTTACGTCAAGCTGGTGCTGTTATTTTAGGAAAATCGAATATGACAGAGTTAGCCAATGCCATGTCACGTGATATGTGGGCTGGATACAGTTCAAGAGGGGGACTGGTTTTAAATCCTTATGGACCGGGTGAATTTTTTATCGGAGGGTCAAGTTCAGGTTCAGCTGCTGCAGTTGCTTCTAATTTCACTGTTCTGTCTGTAGGTACTGAAACGGATGCCTCCATTCTAAGTCCCGCGATTCAAAACTCCGTTGTAGGTATTAAACCGACCGTTGGATTAATTAGCAGGACCGGGATTATTCCATTTACCTATTCACAGGATACGGCGGGGCCTTTTGCAAGAAATGTTACAGATGCGGCTATATTATTAGGTGCTTTAACAGGTGTGGATCCACAAGATCCAGCAACCTATAAAAGTGAAGGTAGGGTGGAACAGGATTATACCCAATACTTAGATATAAATGGATTAAAGGGAGCGAGAATTGGAGTTTTTAACACAGATTATTATGATTATTATCAATCAGGTGAATATGATGAAAATCTGTTTAAGCAAGTTATCGATGATTTATGCGGGCAGGGAGCTGAAGTCATAGAAGAGATTGAAATCCCATCGTTTCACCGTGATTGGAGCTGGGGAGTTAACATTTATGAAATGAAGCATAGCTTTAATAATTACCTTTCAAAACTGCCGGCTCAGCTACCAGTCCATACCGATTCTGAATTAATAGAATTTAATAGAAATCATGAAGAAAAAGCCCTTAAATATGGGCAAGGTATGTTAGAGTTTAGAGAAAAATTACCGAACACATTAAGAAACCCAGAATATTTAAGAGCTAGGCTTGACGATATCTATTTTTCACAAGACCAAGGTTTGGATTATTCTTTAAAAAATTATCATCTTGATGCCATTCTTTTCCCATCATATATAGGGTCCACGATAAGTGCCAAAGCTGGTTATCCATCCATAGCTTTTCCAGCTGGATATATGGAAAACGGCAGACCATTTGGAGTATCGTTTGCGGGAGGAGCTTTCAGTGAAGGGACATTAATCAAATTAGCCTATTCTTTTGAACAAGCAACCAAACACCGTAAACAGCCAAATTTGTCACTTTAATTATTAGGCTATGTTAAATATCTCTGTTGATTTGACCAAATGGCTAAAGTAGTAGTGTTAAAAAAATGAATCCTCAACAGTCCGATAACATACATTTTATCGGACACAGTTTCCGTTATATTACGAAAATCATTGTTTTTAGAGGATTATCGGACTATAGTTCCGCTATTTCACTAAAATAGGCCTTTTGATGATGAAATATAGTGTTTAACGGCATCTGAGTCCGCTAAATTAGTAAAAACCGCCTATTTTAAGGAAATAACGGATTGTGTGTCCTATAAATAAAAATCAACACTAATTCTGAACATAGCCATTTATTAAAAAAAGGTCACACATTCATGTGTGGCCTTTTAAAACATACTCAAATGATAAGTCTTTGATAAACTCTCTAGTAAGTGCACTCCTGCGATACTATTGCCTTTTTCATCTAATGAGGGACCAAAAACACCTACCCCAAACTTACAAGGAACAGCTCCCATTATTCCCCCAGATACTCCACTTTTAGCGGGAATACCTATTTTTATCGCAAATTCCCCTGAAGCATTGTACATTCCACAGGTAACCATAAAAGTTTTGCAAATACGGGCCACATCTGCTGACATGAGTTGTTTTCCAGTAAGTGGGTCATTTCCATCCATCGCAAAAATCATCCCGACTCGTGCCAAATTTAAGGTGTTCATCTCTATCGCACACTGTTTGGTATATAGATCAATTAGTTCTTCCACATCCTCATCAATAATTTGATGTTGTTTTAAAAAATAGCTTAAGGAACGATTGAGATGAGCCGTTTCAAATTCAGATTGGGCTACATCTTTACAGTAGCCTATTGTAGTATCATTTGCTAGTTCTTGTGTAAAGGTTAATAGCCGCTGAAACCTGTCCTCGACAGATTGTCCAACAAGCATATGGGTTACAACCAGTGCACCTGCATTAATCATCGGATTTAATGGCTTGGAAGGAGCCATTGTTTCCAATTTAGCAATCGAATTGAACGGATCTCCAGTAGGCTCCATCCCTACTCGTTCAAAGACATATTCTGAACCACGATCCATTAAAACGAGAGCTAAACTTATCACCTTAGAGATACTTTGTAAGGTAAAACGTTTTTGGATATCGCCAGCTGAAAAACTAATGCCATCAGGGTATTGTATGGCAATCGCTAAATCATTTGGATGGGCTTTCCCGAGGGCAGGAATATAGTTAGCAACTTTTCCGTACTGAGTCATCGTTTTCGCTTCTTGTACAAAACTCATTAATTCTTCACTTGAACGACATTGCATATACATCACCATTTTTAGTATAAGGCTTTGGTTGTCATAAATATTAGACAAGTAGTGAACGTTTAGTGGAAAATATATAATCAAAAATGAAGATTTTAAGACATTAAAAAATAGGATAAGATAAAAATAATTTATAGGAGGGATGAAATGCTAAATCCAGCTTGGCTTTTTGTCATTGCTTCAATTATTGCGGTAATTGGAATATTATTTTCTTTTAAAATAATGATGTCCCAAATTCAAACGATAATACAAGATCAGGGATTGAATATGGAAATGATTCAAAAAGAACAAACTCGTTTTTTTATCAAAATAGCTATTTCAGAAGCTGTACCGATATTATTAATCGTATATGGGTTTACCTTAATTGGAGAATTAGAAGAGCCGGTTAATATTCTATTTCCAATTGTCATTATTGTTGGTGTTTTTCTATTCGCCTTAGTTCAGATTCTTTTGACTAGAAGGGATGTTTTAGGTTTCCATGATGTGAATTCAGAAACAAAAACTTTTCTCAATGCGATGATTTTTATTGGTGTAGCAATGGTTGCGGCAATTCCTATCGTTTCGGTGGTAGCGTTATTAACGATAATTGAATGACAAGTGAAACCATAAAAACTCATCTATGACGATCTTTTTATTTTTTCTTTAAAAAAGATTTGCCCTATTTTTTACTCTTATCTTTAAAATCAAAAAATCATATCATTATTAAAATAAACTTTAATGGATTATGATAATAAGTAAATACTGTAAAAAGGAGATTCGGAATGATGAAGACAACCATTAATTGGACAGGGAAAATGGCATTTTCTAGCGTAACACCATCTGGACATGAGATTAAAATGGATGCGGCGCAGGAAATAGGAGGAGAAAATTCAGGGGCAAGACCAACTGAGCTATTGTTGAATGCAGTAGCAGGTTGCACTGGCATCGATATTATATCGATTTTACAAAAAATGCGTTTAGAACCAATCTCTTTTCAAATGGATGTAGAGGGTGACCGAGCAGATGATCATCCGAAGAAATTTACAACCATTCGAATTCACTATGCTTTAGAGGGGGAGCTGCCTGAAGAAAAAGTCATTCGTGCCATTCAATTATCTAAAGATAAATATTGTTCTGTTTCCCATTCCTTAAATGCGGAGATTATCGTAAGTTATTCCATTAACGGGGTTAAGGGAGAAAAGGAATTGTAGGAAAAATTGGTATGGCCGTCTATTTTAACAATAGGCGGTCATTTTTCGTAATCCAGCTCCAGCGCCTAGCCCTTCGAGGTCAAATAACCTGTAGTGTAAGAAGTCAAAGTGCAGACTTCTTACACTACAGAACATTTGCTTGTCGGGGCTTTTCGAGGCGCTTCCGCTTTTTTCTACATTACGGCAATAGATACATATCAAAATGAGGAGGATCCGTCATTTTCAATTTTTTTAATCGACCTTCATTTACTAGATCCTGCAAACCCTGCTCAACTTCATTATGTTTTACTCCAAATAAATCCGCTACTTTTACAGTGGATATCGAAATATACTTTGGGTCCTTTGTGGAGGATGTAATCATAGAATGAACACGTTCGTATAACCTCTCTTTATCCATCTCCAAACACCTCTTCCTTAATAAAATATCATCAACAATCCATACAAAATTAATTACCTATTTTACTTCTTTCTATGCAGCTGTACCAGATATTCACGAATTAACCTTTTATTCTATAACAAATGAAAAAAGGGTAATAATAACGGAAATTGATTAAGGAAGGTGGAATATGGGATTTCTTAAGCCAAATCAGATTGCTGAGTCAGCTATTGAAGCAGGTTCCAAAAAAGCAATGCTTCCCATATCTAGTATGCTTGTTTTAGGTTTTTTAGGTGGAGCATTTATTTCATTAGGTTATCTATTAGACATTAGAGTCATTGCTGATCTGCCGCATGAGTGGGGATCGTTTGCCACCTTTTTAGGTGCTTCAGTTTTCCCATTAGGTTTAATCCTGATTATTATTGCCGGTGGGGAATTATTAACAGGAAATATGATGGCTGTTTCTATTGCATGTCTCGCTAAAAAGGTCAGCCTAGGACGCTTACTAATGAATTGGTTTTGGATCACCATTAGTAATTTTATTGGAGCTTTATTTGTTGCTTACTTTTTTGGTCATATTGCTGGATTAACCGAAAATGGTCCTTTTCTTACCAAAACCATCGCAGTAGCTGGTGCCAAACTAGATGCAGGATTCTGGGAAAGTTTAGTTTCTGGTATTGGCTGTAATTGGTTAGTTGGATTAGCGGTGTGGTTAGCATACGGTTCAGAGGAAATTTCAGGAAAAATCTTAGCGATTTGGTTTCCAATTATGGGGTTTGTTGCGATTGGTTTTCAGCACGTTGTAGCCAATATGTTTGTGATTCCAGCGGCCATTTTTGCTGGTCAGTATAGCTGGGGAGAATACCTGTTAAATTTTATTCCAGTATTTATTGGAAATGCTATTGGAGGAAGCCTGTTTGTTGCACTGGCATATTGGTTTTCCTATAGAAGAGATTTGCAGCCAGCACCGGTTATCGGAGAGAAAAATCTTTATCAAATCAGAGATCGAAAGTTTAGGAGGTAGAAAATGAACGATTCAACCTTTTCGATTCAGATTAACGGAAAAGAATACAAAGCAAAACCAGGACAAACCATTTTAGATGTTGCTCAATCACAGGATTATTATATTCCTAGTATTTGTTATCACCCAAATCTCGGAACGATTCAAACCTGTGATACTTGCTTTGTCAATGTGGGTGATGAAATGGTAAGGTCCTGTTCCACAAAAGCAGAGCCGGGAATGAAGGTAGATACGCTTTCTAAGCCAGTGAAAGATGCCCAATATGAAGCGATGTCGAGAATTCTAAAAAATCACGAGCTATACTGTACAGTTTGTGACAATAACAATGGAAATTGTGTTGTTCATAACACAGCGGAGTATTTGGAAATTGAACATCAGAAATATAAATTTGAAGCTAAACCATATCCGCCAGATCATTCACATCCTTTTTATCGCTATGAACCAGATCAATGCATTTTATGTGGTCGATGTGTAGAAGCATGCCAGGATTTACAAGTAAATGAAACGTTAACGATTGATTGGACGCGTGAAACACCGCGCGTCATTTGGGATAATGATGTTCCTATTGATCAATCATCCTGTGTGTCTTGTGGACATTGTGTGACCGTTTGTCCTTGTAATGCCTTAATGGAAAAATCGATGCTCGGTGAAGCAGGATATTTAACCAATATCCCTCCAAAAATTCTAGAGCCTATGATTGATATTACAAAAGAAGTGGAGCCTGGATATAAAGAAATTTTTGCTATTTCCGAAATGGAAGCCGCTATGAGAAAAGCACGGATTAAAAGAACGAAAACGGTTTGTACATATTGTGGTGTTGGCTGCAGTTTTGAAATATGGACGAAGGACCGCCATATATTAAAGGTTGAGCCACAGGTGGAGGCTCCAGTAAACGGAATTTCTACTTGTGTAAAAGGGAAATGGGGTTGGGATTTTGTTAATAGCGAAGAGCGTTTAACGAAGCCACTTATCCGTAAAGGTGATGAATTTGTCGAAGCAACTTGGGATGAGGCTCTCGGTCTGATTGCCTCTAAGCTTTCTGAAATAAAGGAAAAGTATGGACCAGACTCGGTTGGTTATATTGCTTCATCCAAATGTTCAAATGAAGAAAACTACATTTTTCAAAAATTCGCAAGAGCAATAATGGGGACAAACAATGTAGACAATTGCTCACGCTATTGTCAATCACCTGCAACAGCTGGATTGATGCGCACGGTTGGAATTGGCGGTGACTCTGGGACAATGAAGGACATTGAACAATCCGATTTAGTGATCATTGTCGGGGCAAATCCTGCTGAATCTCATCCTGTTTTAGCTACTAGGATTAAACGGTCACATAAATTACACGGTCAAAAATTAATAGTGGCTGACTTAAGAAAAAATGAGTTGGCAGAGCGGGCAGATGTCTTCTTACATCCGAAGCCTAGCACGGATTTGATATGGTTATCAGCGGTAACTAAATATATTTTCGACCAAGGCTGGGAAGATAAAGAGTTCTTAAAAGAACGTGTAAATGATGTGGAAAAATATAAAGAATCGTTAGAAAAATTTACATTAAGCTACGCAGAAGAAACAACAGGATTAACCCAAGCCGAACTTATTCAGATTGCTGAAATGATACATCAAGCAAAATCGGTTTGTATGTTATGGGCAATGGGGATCACTCAGCATAAAGGAGCAACGGATGCAAGTACTGCTATCGCTAATTTATTATTAGTCACAGGGAATTTTGGTCGTCCAGGTACAGGTGCCTATCCATTACGAGGGCATAACAATGTTCAAGGGGCTTGTGATTTTGGAACGATGCCAGCTTGGATGCCTGGTTATGAACCTGTACAAGACGCTAAGGTTAGAGAACGGTATGAAAAAGCTTGGGGAGTTACATTACCAGAGCATCCTGGTTTAGATAATCACCAGATGATTGAGGGTGTCGATAAAGAAACATTAAAGGCCTTTTATTTATTCGGTGAAGACATGGCAATTGTTGATTCCAACTCCAATCATGTGGATGCAGCCTTTGAAAAGCTGGAATTCTTTGTCGTTCAGGATGTATTTTTCAGTAAAGCAGCTCAATTTGCGGATGTGGTTTTACCAGCAGCTCCTAGCTTAGAAAAGGATGGAACGTTTACGAATACCGAACGACGAATTCAGAGATTTCATAAGGTATTTGAACCACTAGGAGATTCTAAACCAGATTGGATGATTTTCCAAGAGATAGCAAATAGATTGGGTGCGAATTGGAATTATCAACACCCTAGTGAAATTATGGCCGAAGCGGCTTCTTTAGCAACCATGTTTGCTGGAGTGAGTTATGAGCGCCTAGAAGGCTGGCACAGTTTAGTATGGCCAGTTAAGAAGGATGGAACGGATACACCTCTTTTATATGAAGAAAAGTTTGCATTTCCAGATGGAAAGGCACGTTTATACCCGGTAGATTGGACTCCGCCATTTATTGCAGGTGAAGAATACGATCTACACTTAAATAATGGTCGCTTACTTGAGCATTTCCATGAAGGAAATATGACTTACCGTTCTGAAGGACTTACACACAAAGTCCCTCATCCTTGGTTAGATGTATCGAAAGAATTGGCTGCTGAACGTGGACTAGAGGACGGTTCATTAGTTCGATTAACTTCTCCATACGGTTCTATCAAGGTTCGCGTGATGGTGACTGATCGGGTAACGGGTAATGAGTTGTACTTAACCATGAACTCGCGAGAAGACCACGAAGCGGTTAATCGCTTAACCAGCAGTTACCATGATCGTATTACACATACTCCGAACTACAAGGAGATGGGTGTGAAAATGGAGGTTCTTGAAGTGAAGGGAGAGCCGCCTTTACCACGTGTGAATTATCGCTTTGGTAACCGTATACCACAGATTAGCGTAAAGGTGGAGGAAAAGTGGAATCGTGATGATTTTATTCCTATTCCTGAACTGTTTGGGTTAGAGGGGGATGAGTATGGCGAAAGCAATCAAGCAAATTAAGAAAAGTGTTCCAAATCCAGTGGAAGAACAAGCTCAGGCTATTTCAGATATTTTAGAATCATTGACTGAAAATCGTGAAGCTATTTTATCGACATTAGGCATACTGAAGCATTTGCATGAAATGGGCGTATTAAACGCCCTGCATGGTTTGCTCGAACAGCGTACGGAAGTAGGAGCGATTGCCGTTCAGCAAATGAATCAGCCAGCTATGCATAACACCATTAAAAATGGCATAAATGCCTTTAAATTTTTAGGGTCTGTGAATCCTGAACAACTACAGTCTATTTTACAAGGTTTAAGTCACGGCTTAGAGCGTTCGACGGAAGTTATTCAAAAAGGAGAATTCCAAAGCCTTTGGAAACTCGGAACAAGTATGCGTAATCCGGACGTGCGCGCTTCGTTGTCTACAATGGTCGAATTTCTTCATGGTATGGGTGAAGTATTTAATCGCGATCAGCAGGAACTTCACTAACGGTAGGAGGAATAGAGGATGCAAGATGGGAAGTTTAAAATATCTGGTTTACAAAACCAGTATGATGCGGATAAGGTACTTTCGGCTCTCAATGAAGTGTGGGGAGTTCGTCAGGCAGAAGTAAGTCTTATCACGAAAGAAGCTGTTTTTAGCTATGATGAGCAAGCCGCTTCTCCTCATGATTTTGAACAAGCTATTCTTGATTTAGGATATGAAATTGGACAATCTTAAGAATCTGTCATTTTAACGAGGTGTAAATTGTGAAGGTATGTGAAGTATGTGGACTTGAAGAAGAAATTGAGGTTGGTGAAGAAGAAGGAATGCAAACTCGAATGCTTCACCTATGTGAAAACTGTCAAAATGATCGAAAGCATCACTATTTAGAAAATGGAGAATGATTAATCTTAAGGGATGTCCTTTTTAAACGTTGAGGGCATCCTTCCTTTTACCCTTTGATGAACAAGAGTGATAGGAGTAAAATGTAATTCTAGGAATTTAGTTCTATTTATTAGCAAAAGACAAACATACATTCGTCTTTTAAAAAGCGGTATGGTATAATTTAGTAGAACAGCTAAAAGCTGGGTGGGCAGTGGCACTTCCCTTTGAAGGGGGGTGATGCTGAATGTTTACTGTTTACGAAGGGATCAGTCTTATGATTGGTTTTGCAAGTTTAATCGTTGCAGTAATCGCTGTTGGTATTTCTTCGAATAAAAAGAAATAACCCACCCCAGCTCTGACAAAGTTAGGTGGATTATTTCGCCTCAGGTCACTGCTCTTCTTGCAGTTAGCTGTTTAGAGGGCTTCCAGTTCCAGCTGGAAGCTCTTTTTAGTATATGATTATCTATATAAATTATAATCAGTATTCCAAATAAAGTAAAGGAAGTTAACTTTTCATTTTCGTGAATTTTCGTTAAATTTAAAACGGATAGATTTAAAATGGAATTTCTATATTAAAGAATTTTAGAAGGGAGGGAATTTAGAAAGTGAAGGTTGGTTTGTTAAGGCATTTTAATGTGACACGGGGATATCCGAATAAACGAGTGACGTCAAAAGAACTAATGGAATGGGTAAAAGAATATGATGAATCTGATGTAGAAGAAAGGGAAATTGAATTATTCTCAATACCATGGAAAAAATGTTATTCGAGTGATTTGCCGCGAGCTAAAAAGACAGCTGAAAAAGCATTTAGTGGTGGAATTATTTATATGGAAGAACTAAGAGAGGTTACACTTTCACCTTATTTTAAGTCCAATGTAAAAATTCCTCTGTTTATTCATTTACTTTTCATTAGAATGGCTTGGTTATTCAACCATAAATCTCAAGCGGAAAGTAAACAAGAAGTCATGGATAGAATAAATAGAGCATTAGATATAATCCTACAATCAAATGAGAATGTCTTAATCGTAGGCCATGGTGGAATTATGATGTTTATGAGAAGGGAATTAAAGAAAAGAGGATTTAAAGGACAAAAGTTTAATAGAGCGGAAAATGCAAAATTGTATCTTTTTGAAATGAAAAATCAAAAATAATAAAAGTAAAGGCTATTTAGATGATAAGAATTCTTTCATTTATTATGATAATGTGTGCAATATAATACAGATGAGGAAATGTTATACAGGAGGGGAAAAGGAATGATAAATGAAATTGGATTTGTCGGACTAGGAAGTATGGGACAACCAATGGTGTTGAACTTGTTAAAAGCTGGTTATAAGGTAAAGGTGTTTAATCGTACTCCTGAAAAAACAAACGAAGTGGTGTTGGCTGGTGCGGAAAAGGTGGAACGCCTATCAGATGTGGCTTCTCCTGGTGGCATTGTGATTACTATGGTTTCCAATGATCAGGCTTTAGAAGAAGTTGTAATGGGACCAAACGGATTTGGAGAGAAATTAGGGGAAGGTGGAATTCATCTTTCCATGAGTACTGTTTCACCAGATACTTCACGAAAACTGGCTGCCTACCATAAAAAATATAATGGTCTTTATGTGGCATCTCCTGTTTTTGGTAGACCTGCAGCAGCCGCTGCACAACAATTAACGATATTAACATCTGGTGTTAAAGAAGCGAAGGAACGAGTCAAGCCGGTCCAAGAAGCATTAAGTCAACGTATTTTTGATATTGGTGAAGAACCGGGAAATGCCAATGTCTTAAAGCTAGGCGGTAATTTTATGATAATGGCTGCAATGGAAGCGATGGCTGAAACGTTTAACTTAGCGGAGAAAAATGGTATTGATCGAAAACTTGCCGCACAAGTTTATGGATCATCCATTTTTGACTGTACGATTTACAATGGTTATGGACAGATGATTGCCAAAAAGGAATTTGAACCTGCTGGTTTTCAGCTTTCCCTTGGTTTAAAGGATTGTAACCTTGTGCTAAATGAAGCGAATGCGACGAAAACCCCGATGCCATTGGCTAATTTACTACATAACAGACTTTTAGCTTCTGCTGCGAAAGAACGTGAGCATCAGGATTGGGCAGCTCTTACAAGAATTAGTATGGAAGAAGCGGGATTGGAATAAGTTCTATAGTGTCGGATTTGTAATAACTAGTTTTAACAAACTAGTATTAAACAAAAGAAGAGTGCCTGGATTTAATCCAAGCACTCTTTTTATTAACGGATAGCCCCATGTGGCAAGATAGCATGTACACCTTTAACGCCATTCACAACTTGTGTAACTCTTAAGTCTACGACAACACTTGCTAATGCAAGTGCTTCAGCTTTTTCCACTAGGTAGAATTCCTGTATTAACTCAACCATTCCATTAAGTGCTTCTGCTGTGGCGATGTTTAAATCTTCGTTAAAAGCAAAAGTAATCCAACCAGAAGGAGTATTGGCTCTTGGTAACTGAAGCTGCATGTCTTCGTGAACAATTAAAGTGATGTCCACTAAATCCATTGGACATTCAATTGCGGTTCCGGATACCTCTCCATCACCTTGCGCGGCGTGGCCATCACCGATTGAAAAAAGTGCACCTTCCACAGAAATAGGTAAAAATAAGCTGCTACCTCTTACTAATTCCTTGCAGTCAATATTTCCACCACAATAACGAGGTGGAGAGGTTGAATGTATTCCAGGTTCAACAGGAGATACCCCCATAAAGCCAATAAACGGTTGAAGTCCGACATGAAACGCACGTGAACCGATTTGAGTGGTTCCAGTCATAGTTGTTGGATTGAGCTCCCAATCGAGTTGAATTCTCTCTGAACCTGTTAATCCAAGCTGATCATTCTGCCAGCTTTTTATTCCTCCAGCCCAATTTCGCCCATACCATCCAGGAACTATATCATTTAATTTAACTTCTAACACCATACCAGGCTTAGCATGACGAACCTCAATTGGTCCAATTATAGGGTGTCCAGGTTTTTCTTCATTCTCTCTCGATTGAAAAATAACTCTATCCTCATCCTTTGATTTGGAATATCCCCATTGGATATCTGCTGTCGATAGACGAATAGAATCTCCAGAGTTTACCGTTAATATAGCTTGGTATTCCTTACTAAAGGATCCGTGTAGATTTTTACTGTTTAATTCTAGATTATGAATCATGGATGAGCGCTCCTTTAATAGTGTTTTCTATTTACTCTACAATAAAGATAACAGGATGAAAATATATAATTTGAAAATTTCTAAAAATTAATAGAAAGAAGGATTCGACATTATTTTTGTGGAATGTATCTTAAATCCAAAATTTGGATTAGAATTTGATAGGGAATTAAAAGAGTTGTATTTTTTAAAAACTTATTTTTCGAAAATTCTTGACCTTAAACTTACTTTAAGGTTTACGATATTAGCAGAGTTAATGAATAGATTAGGAGCGTGAAAAGAATGATGTTTCGTTGGGATGGCGGTTTTATTATGGTTTCTTGGGATGGTTTTGATGATGCAGTAAATTGGTATACCACTCATATGGGCTGGGAATGCTTGGATAAAATTGTGACTCCAGTAGGTAAAAAAGCATTTTTGAAAATGCCTAAAGCGGGTGTGGTAACATTAAAATCTTTTGAAGGCGATTATGAACACTTCCATAGAACAGACGGTGAAGAGGGGCACCTAAGACTATGTTTTGAAATTGGAGATTTAGACGATACGATTGCTTATTTCAAGGAGAATAACATTACCTATTCGGAACCAACTGTTTTATTAAATGGTATGAAAAGTTTTGATTTCTTTGGCTATGAAAATGCAAGATTTACTGTGTTTGAAAATTCAACATCAAAAGGTCAATATCCAAATTCTAGAGTGTTGGGATTTGGGGAAGTCAATACAAGAATTGGAGTAACGGATTTAAAGAAAGCGGTAGATTGGTATACAAATCATCTCGGATTTATGGTTGTATCAGTGGACGAAAATAAGGGAGTCGCCCATTTGCAAACGGAGGATGCTTACTTTAAGCATGCTCTTAAAGAAACGGTGATGGATAATATTTTCCTTGAAAAAATAGCTGAGCCAGTAAAAGGAAATCCCTCAGTTCGTACCTATTTTGATATTAGACCGGATGAGTTTTTAGATGCCTATAATCAGTTAATTAAAAATGGTTTTATTCCATCACAAATCGCCGGGAATCCGATGAAGGGTTGGGGAGGCTTTCATTTCTATGATCCAGATGGAAATCAAATCAATGTTTGGTCCTATCAGATGATGTAGGTGAAGTGAGAGCAGGAATATTGGTTATGAAAAGAGAAGTAATGAAGATTAGTAGATAGTAATAAGTATGTTGTATATAAGAAAATAACGTTAAGGGGTATTTTCGTTTGTTACTTATTCGGTTATTATTTCCTCTTTTAGTAATCTTTGTTTTAGTTAGTTGTTCCTTCAAAACGACATCTCATATTGCTATAACGAATCACGTGAAAAAAGCTACGCCTATATTGGAAAAAGCTTTTATAAAAGACAGAGTATTATTAGATGTTCCCGTTATTACTCAGTTTCCTGAACTACCAAGAGGTTGTGAAGTAACTAGTCTAACAATGCTGTTAAATGATGCAGGTATTGCTGTTAATAAAATGACTCTTGCAAATGAAATTCAAAAGGTTCCTTATGAAAAGGATGGCTATTTTGGAAATCCATCAGAGGGGTTTGTTGGAAGTATGTACACTTACGATGAACCTGGCCTTGCCGTTTCGGTTAAACCAATCCTAAATTTAGCTAATAAGTTTGCTCCTAACCAAATTGAAGATTTAACGGGTGCTCCATTTAAAGTGCTTAAGGAGCAGCTCTCCAAAGGAAAACCAGTTTGGGTCATAGTAGGAAGTACTTTTCAATATGTTCCACAAGCTTTTTGGGAGAATTGGAAAACTCACAGTGGAGAAATAATGATTACGAGAAAAGTACACTCCGTCTTACTAACAGGATATGATGAACAATACGTCTATTTTAATGATCCATTTTATCCCTATGCGAATAGGAAGGCGTACATCAATAGCTTTATTACGAGTTGGATTCAATTTGGGGAACAAGCGATAACATATAAGAATCCTTATCCAATAAAGGAATCTGTTCCCCCTACTATGTTTTAAATGAAAGGTGGCACTCATGTTACTAACGATTCAACAATTCTCAGAGAAAACAGGTTTGTCTCCTAGTACATTACGTTTTTATGATAAAAAGGAATTATTGGGCCCAATCGCAGGCTTGAGAATGGATATCGCGCTTATACCAAGGAACAAATAAGCGATGCAATGATAATCCATTCCCTTCGTAATGCCGATATTCAAATCGAGGAGATAAAAGAATTCTTGAGTGTCGGTGAACAGAAGAAGTCGAATCTGATATCTAAGTGGAGGGACGATGTACATACTAAACTTTCTGCTTTAAAGATAGCCCAACAATACCTCGGAGGGTTGATGCCAAAAGAGAATGCTATTCAGTTAATTCGGTGGGAGGAGCCAGTTACTTTCATTTGGATTCCTTTTAAAGTGCAAAGAAAGATAAACCCTTTTAGGGAAGCTATGATTAGTGGGCGAAACCTTTTAATAGATTTAGGTATTAAGTTAGCACCAGGTTATTTTTTACGGGTACTTGATTCAATTGGTCAAGAAATGACAGGGGAAGTAGGATTTCTGTTACAGGATGAAAGAGTTCTTCCTTTATTAGAAGAACAGATGTATATGGAAACATGGCAGCCTACACTTTTTGCTAGCATGGAATGTTCATCTAGTAATGAATTCCTCTGTTTTCAATTCATTCAGATGATTAGACAATATGGCTTCCGACCATCAGGTGCAAAGATAGAAAAATATGAAACTCCTGAGAGTGAAATATTTCAGTATCTAATCCCTTTAATGAATCATAAAGAATTATAGAATTTTGGAGGTGGACAATAGAGTGAGTTACCATATTAGAGTAAGAGCTGGAGCAGTGATTATTGAAAATAACTCAATCCTTTTAGTTGAATTCGTCGATGAAAGCGGTCTTCACTATAATCTTCCAGCGGGTGGGGTAGATCCAAATGAATCCGTTATGGAAGCAGTAAAGAGAGAGGCTTGGGAAGAAGCCTCAATTGATGTAGAGGTAGGTTCATTAGCATTTGTTTATGAATATGCTCCACATTTAAACTCAAATCGATACGGAAATACGCATTCATTAGGCTTAATGTTTGAATGCAAAATAAAAGATGGATACACACCGAGATTACCTGAAAATCCTGACAAAAATCAAACGGATGTTAAATGGATTCCGCTTTCTGAATTACATAACATTATTTTGTATCCAAACATAAAGGAACACATTATGGATTTTGTTGAAAATAAAAGGACAATTGATGTTATTGAAGAGCATAGTCTAGAAGTATATAGCTAAAAGTTTTGCGAGTTGTTGAAGTGACAACTCCATTTTTTATTCTTTAATTGGTCTTATTTATAAGTTTTACTTATGGTTAAAGTGTTAAAATTGATAATTTTAATTATTAAAATTTCCATATATAGTAAAAACATAGAATGATTGAGGGAGGTTGCAAAATGGAGATTAAAAAAGGTGTTCAAGAACAATTTGGTCGGAGTGCAGAAGCATATGTAAATAGTAAGATTCATAAGGAAGGGAAAGACCTTCAAAAATTAGTAGAGATTACTGCTATAAATGGTGATGAACATGTATTGGATATTGCTACAGGCGGAGGACATACAGCGAATGCTTTTGCTCCACTTGTAGAAAAAGTCGTTGCGGTTGATCTAACGAAAGAAATGTTGATTGCCGCTGAAAACTTTATAAGAGGGAATGGTCATGAAAACGTAAAGTTTGTAGAAGGTGATGCAGAAAAGCTACCATTCGAGGCTGAAACCTTTGATATTGTTACGTGTCGTATCGCACCACATCACTTCCCAAATATTGAAGCATTCATTAAAGAAGTCTATCGAGTTTTGAAAACGGGTGGACAATTTTTACTAGACGACAACGTTTCACCAGAAGATGAAGAATTAGATCAATTTTATAATATTGTTGAAAAAACAAGGGATTACAGTCATTATCGTGCTTGGAAAAAAACAGAGTGGTTAAAAATGTTAGAATTCTCAGGATTAAACGTATATGAACTACACCGCTTTGATAAAACATTTGTGTATGAACAATGGTGTAATCGTATGCACCTGCCTGAAAACGAAAAGGAAAAGCTTAATCAATATATGATTCATTCCTCACAACAGGTGAAAGATCATTTTAAGGTGAAAATGGAAGGGGATAAAGTTATTTCATTCCAAGGGGAAGCTGTTGTGATTAAGGCTGTGAAGTAGCCCCTATTATAAATGCCTATGTTAAAATTTAATGTTGATTATTAACCAACAAAAAAACCGACCTTGCATAAGGGGGTTAAATGGCGAGTTGAATATCTTCAAATTTTACGTATTTGTTTGGTTCAATTTCTTTATACACCCGAATGTACGTTACATTAAAAGTCGGAAAAGGTGCCAAAGCATTTTTCGATGTGAGTTTCATTTCTTCAATTTCCGACTCTTTCATTCCCCAGTAGGTCTGTCCCAAAGTCAAATGAGGATGGAAGTTATCCAATTCGAAATAACGTTCGACAAGCTCAGGCAAGGGTGATACAGTATCTACCAGTAGTTTGTGCAATTCGTATATCTCTTTTGATTGGACTCCGAGGAATATAACCGCAGTTCCGAATGTTGCTGGCTCAGTAAGTGACAATTGGAAACTTTGTACAGATGAGCAAACTTCTCTCACTCTTTTAAGCCAGGTCATATCTTCAGTAAGTCCACCTTGAGCCTTAACAGTGATGTGAGGCTCGACAACTTCCTTAAGCCGATTGTTATCCCAACGATTACGAAATGAAGAGATTTGTTCTTTGTACTCGTTAGGGGGAACGATACCAATAAAATATTGCACTTTTGCACCATCTTTCTAAGAATTTTACCTTTAATATTTTAATATAGCTAAAAAACGGTGATTGGCCAAGATGATAGTTTGTCAATCATACGTTCCAAAAAAAAGAATTCAAATATGAGGAGTTCCGCGTTCGCTGCAGAAATCGAGCAAATCTTCAAGAAAATCGAGCATAAAATTTAGAAGTCAATCAAATCCTCAAAAAAGTAGAGTATATATTTGAAAAGTTTATCATATTTCCATAAAGATGATCATATAATTGGTACGGTGCGTAAATTTTCAATGGATATCTGAACAATAGAAAGATTTTTTTTGGTAAAATAAACAACCCCCACCTATTATCATAAAAACAGGTGGGGGTTAGTTATATTTATGCAATTTCTTTTCTACTTCCTTTTCCAAATTGTTTCTTTTTAAATAATTTAGCATTAGTTCCAACGTACACGCCAGATAAAACAAAGGCAGCTCCAAATCCATGTGCCCAGGTGAAAGTTTCGCCTAAAAAGATGGTTGCCATCAATACGGCTGATACGGGCATGACATTAATAAAGATAGAAGCTTTAGCTGCCCCAATCTCTTTAATCCCATTATAGTATAGGACAAAGGAAACGACGGTGACAAAAATGCTCATATGGGCTATGGCAATCCAGGTGGTAAAGCTTGCTTGCTGAACCTCCTGCCATGTAGTTTCAACAGAAGCAAATGGTAATAGAAACATAGTGCCAAATGCCACCGCATAGGTAGTTGATTCGACTGAGCTGAATTTTTTAAGAACCACTTTACCGACGACACTATATAATGCCCAACTGACGACAGCTCCCAGTAAGACAAAATCGATAGGTTCAAATCCGTATTGAAATAAGGAAAGTAAGTGACCGTCTGTAATGATAAAAACAACTCCGATTAAAGCGATGAACATCCCAATTATATGATTCTTCGTGATCTTTTCTTTTAAAAATAAACCTGATAAGAGCACAATCAGAACAGGGTTGGAAGCTATAAATAAGGAACTTTTGATGACTGGTGCTTGTTTTGTAGCGATAAAAAAGCAAATATTATATATGGCGATTCCGGTAAGACCTAGAATGGCAAACAAACCATAGTCTTTTAAAGTTGGTTTTTTCCGGTCTTTTTCCATTAGCCACATGAGAGGGAATAGAAGGATGGCCGCTCCGAAAAAACGGAAAAAGGCAACGGTTGCAGGTTCAAAGCTTTGAACAGCAAATTTTCCTGCAATAAAGGCACTTCCCCATGTTGATGTAGCAATAATTAACATGGTGTATGTAAGCCATAGGTTCTTTTTCAATCTAAATCCCTTCCATCTTATAAAATTATATAAATAGTATTGTAACATCTTTTTCGTTTAGCGAAATATTTTTTTCACAAAAAAGTTTAAATAGTAGAAAGTGATTGTTGTTTTAACTATATGAATCATCTATATTACTAATATCTAGTAGTGATTCTAGGAGGAAGAGAAATGAAAAAACCGATTATTGGAATTACTGGCGCTTATGTAAAACATAATCAACATATGGAAGGTGTCTATATTCATCAGGATTATCATAAAGCTGTTGCAGCAAATGGAGGTATTCCGATCATTCTTCCTTTTACTACTCCGGAAACAAATAAGGAAATGCTGCAGCTTTGTGACGGAATTATTCTTAGTGGAGGAGAGGATGTAGATCCGCAATTTTATAGTCAGGATCCACATCTCCATCTAGGTGCTACCATTCCAGAACGTGATTTAGTAGAAATGGAGACCGTAAAATATGTATTGGAAAACAATATCCCACTTCTAGCTATTTGCAGAGGAATTCAAATATTGAATGTAGCCTTGGGCGGAACGTTAATACAGGATATTCCAAGCCAGGTTACCGAACCTATCCAACATTCACAACTAGTAGACAGAGGTAGAGATACGCATTGGGTGACGATCTCGAAAGAAAGTAAATTATACCAAATTTTTGGATCTGAAAAAATAAGAGTAAATAGTCTGCACCATCAAGCAATCGATAAGGTATCAGATGAGCTGCGTGTTGTTGCAAGATCAGCAGATGGGATTGTGGAAGCGGTAGAGTATATTCATCCAACGACCTTTACAGTTGGTGTCCAGTGGCATCCAGAATCTATGACAAGTACGAATGTCCTAATGAACCAATTGTTTAGTGAGTTTATTAAAAGTAGTACCAAGGTGCTGAATTAATATATTTTAATTTCAAAAATTGATAGATAATGAAGTAATTTTCCTAGTCTTACTTGCAGAGGAGTTACTTCTTTTTTATTTTAGGAAACTCGTACTATTTTTTCGTTTTACGAAATATTTTTATAAAACCAGCAGGAATACAAAATGAAAAGATAGAATATTCCGTATATAGGGAATTTTAAAAATTCTAATAAAAGCTGAAGTGAGGGATTTGGATGACGGTTACAGTGATAAAAAATGGTACGTTAATTGATGGAAATGGGGGAGAACCAATCTTACGTGGTGCTTTGGCTATTGAGGATGAAAAAATTGTGTTTGTTGGAAAGGAAGAGGATTTACCGAATTTTTCAGATGAGGTGAGATACCTTGATGCTGAAGGAGGAGCGATCCTTCCTGGATTTATCGATACACATGTTCATCTCATGTTAGAATTTGAACCAGTTGAAAAAAGATTAGCTACACCTTTCTCATTTAATTTTTATAAGGCTATGAATTATATGAAGAACACAATCAATGCTGGAATTACATCAGTTAGAGATTGTGGTGGTACAGATGCTGGTGTAAAACAGGCAGTCGAACAAGGTCTTGTATTAGGACCACGAATGCAAGTAAGTATTACAGCCCTTACGACAACCGGTGGACATGGTGATTCGTATACTGCTTCTGGACAAACGGTTAAATTACTTTTAGATGAATATCCAGGTATGCCAAATGGTATTTGTGACGGAGTAGAAAGTGTCAGAAAAACGGTAAGGGAAGTGCTACGTGCAGGGGCAGATGTCGTAAAAGTGCATGCTACTGGCGGCGTATTAAGTCCAACAGATCATCCGGAATTTACTCAATTTTCCCTCGAGGAATTGAAGGTTATGGTAGAAGAAGCGAAATTCCGTCGTGGATTAAAGGTAATGGCACATGCACAAGGAGCAGAAGGAATTAAAAATGCGATAAAAGCAGGCATTCATTCTATAGAACATGGTATTTACCTAGATGATGAATGTATCGAGCTTATGTTAAAACACGGAACTTACCTAGTCCCAACCTTGCTAGCACCAGTATCTGTATTAGAACTTGCAGCAGAAGCGGGAATGCCGGAATACGGAATTAAGAAGGCAAAGGAATCGATTCAAGCTCATAAAGATAGTATTGCTAAAGCTTACCGTGCCGGTGTTAAAATCGCAATGGGTACGGATGCTGGGGTTATGGCCCATGGTACAAATTTAAGAGAGCTTGGCCTCATGAACGAAATTGGAATGACACCAATGGAAACGATTGTGGCGACAACAAAGGTAGCTGCAGAGTGTATGGGCTGGGAAGATCAAGTAGGTACCTTAGAAGTTGGCAAGCTAGCTGATGTAGTTATTACAAAAACGAATCCTTTAACAGACCTTCGTTCATTAGAGGATAACAATAACATACGTGTAGTAGTAAAAGGTGGAGTAGTGGTAAAAGAATTACAAAGTGAACCTGTTCATGCTACAGTATAATGAATGAAGGAAAGGGGACACATGATTGTGTCTCCTTTTTAATGGAATAGATATTTTTTTGAAATGAGTCAGATATAATCTTAATAACACTTGATTAAGAACGGTTGAAGGAGGAATGGCTTTTGCTAAAAAACAGACTTACCGAGCTTTTACGTATAAAATATCCAATTATTCAAGCGCCAATGGCTGGAGGAGTCACAACATCCGATCTGGTTGCTGAAGCTTCTAATCATGGCGGATTGGGATCCATTGGGGCGGGGTATCTTTCACCAGTACAATTACGTAACCAAATTCATGAGTTAAAAACGAAAACGACAAACCCCTTTTCTGTTAATCTCTTTGTACCGCCAAATGTCATAAATATGAAAGAAAATGAGATTATCAAGGCGAATCAACTGCTTCAGCCAATAAGAGAACAATTTCAGCTTTCCGATGTGACTTCAGACATTCCGAACCTAGCAGATATTATGAAAACCTTTGAGGAACAAATTAAGGTAGTAATAGAAGAAGAAGTTCCTATTTGCTCCTTTACTTTTGGGATTCCAACTACAGAAATAATTATGGAATTAAAACAGTACAATACGATCTTAATAGGAACGGCTACAACCGTTACAGAAGCAATAGAACTTGAAAAGGTTGGGATGGATGTCATAGTTGTTCAGGGCTGTGAGGCTGGGGGACACAGGGGGAATTTTATAAAAAGTGGAGAAGAGAGTTTAATAGGATTAATGTCCCTAATCCCTCAAGTGGTGGATCAAATCAGTATTCCTGTCATCGCAGCAGGAGGAATCATGGATGGCAGAGGATTAATGGGTTCCTTATGTTTAGGGGCGAAGGGTGTTCAAATGGGGACGGCATTTTTGACCTGTGAAGAAAGTGGAGCCCATCGCCTTCATAAAGAAGCGATACTTCAATCAAACGAGGAACAAGCGGTATTAACCCGTGCATTTTCGGGTAAATGGGCGAGAGGGATACATAATAAGTTTATATCCGAAATGAAGGACTATGAGGAACAGTTTCCCGAATTTCCTGTACAAAATACGTTAACCCAATCAATTAGAAAAGCTGCGTCTAAACAATATAATAAAGAGTATATGTCCCTATGGGCGGGTCAAAGTGCAAGATTGGCTAGAAATGAAACAGTCGAATCTCTTATTACACGTGTAATCAAAGAAGCTTCGAAAATTATAGAAGAAACGAAGGCGTGGTAACCTCTTATATAAGGGGGACCACGCCTATTTATAAATCTATTTTATTTCTACTACAAAGGTATAAGATACCTCACCATTTGTCCATTTCGCTTGAACTTCATAAATATATTTACCTTCAGCTACTGGCATGATTATTTTATTTTTTTCTACAGGAACATCTTCTTTTGTTGTCCAACTATATATTTTTAAATTTGGATTTTGTCCTATTATGATAATGGCTTCCGTATTTTGATCAGCTTCAATCGGTTTGTAACTTTCTGCAATTTGGAGAGGTGAGGCTGCATCAGTAGTAACGACGGAATTCCCTTTTTTCCATTGAAAGCCTCCCTTTGCCAAATCATTTAGAGTGTCTCCGATTTTAATATACCCAGGGGTAGCAGGAGGAAATTGGTCATCAAACTCAAATGTTGGTTTTTTTGAATTATCAACTTCTTTGGTAACTTCAATATTTAATGCTGATGCTTGTGCTGGAAAGGATTCCCTTATATTTCCGGTTGTCCAAATCACTACCTCTTGACCTTCTACATATTCTTCTATTTTATCGTTTTGGGGCAACGATACCCATATTAGACCGGCTTTTGCATCATTTACTAAAATTTGATTGTCTCCTGTATCGATAACAGTGCCTTTTATATCAATAGCCCCTTTAATGCCATTTCTTCCACCGCAAGCTGTTAAACATAAACATAAAAAAATAAAGATGATAAAATGTTTCTTCAAGATGGCTCCTCCCTTTTAACTAATTTGACGGAATAAAATAGGAATTGTTTCTTCTATTTTTAACTTTTATAAAAATGATGTTATCTTTATTGTGGGTTGTAATAAGTTGGGAAAGGGTGCGTTATAAAAATGAATTCCTCAGTTGTTTGTATCGGAGAATTATTAATTGATTTTTTCTGTAAAGATGTGGATATAGATTTGATTAAAGGGAGAAATTTTGAAAAGCAGGCAGGAGGAGCTCCTGCAAATGTATGTGCGTCTATTGTGAAGTTAGGTGGAAAGGCACTTTTCGTGGGAAAAGTAGGGAAAGATCCCTTTGGACAATTTTTAAAGAATACATTAGAGGATGTGAATGTGGATACATCCATGCTGGTTTTCGATGAGAAATATCCAACCACGTTGGCCTTCGTATCTTTAAAAGCAAATGGAGAACGAGATTTTGTGTTTAACCGTGGAGCAGATGCCTATCTAACTGAAAGAGATATTGATAAAGACCGACTGTTGGAGCACGAAATCATTCATTTTGGCTCAGCAACAGCCTTACTTGAAAATCCATTTCAGGCTACTTATCTAGAATTAATGAAATCAGCAAATGGGGATGGAAAGTTTGTATCCTTTGATCCGAATTATAGAGGGGATCTTTGGAAAGGTAGAATCGGTGATTTTATAAACCTATCAATAAAGGGCATTTCACTAGCGGATTTTGTAAAAGTAAGTGATGAAGAGTTAAAGATTATTACAAAATTGGAAGATTTAACAGAAGGGGTTAAAAGCTTACATCAAATAGGTGCAAAAGCAGTGGCGGTTACTTTAGGAAAAGAAGGGACATTGGTTTCAAATGGAAAGAAAATGGAAATCATTCCAAGCATATCCGTGCATTCCATTGATTCTACAGGTGCGGGGGACGCATTTGTTGGGGCAACTTTATTCCAGTTAGCACAAGAAGAAAATCCTAAAGAAGCTTTAGCGGATTTTGAAAAACTGAAAGCGATTATCTCCTTTAGTAATAAAGTGGGGGCATTAGTTTGTACGAAGGTTGGTGCTATATCAGCTTTACCAACATTTGAAGAGGTAGCTAAATTAAAGTTATAAACATTCAAAAGAAGTAAGGCTAATACTTTACTTCTTTTGAATATTTTTGAACTACTTTGCATAAAAGTTCTCTGTGTAATAGGGGTGTGATTGTTCATTAAAAGCTACTCCCACTCCTAAGTACTCAAAATCCTTACGAAGAATATTCTCCCTATGGCCTAGGGAATTCATTAAACCTTCATGTGCAAAAATACTGCTAAACTGCCCATATGCAAGATTTTCTCCCGCCAGGTGAAAAAAGACATGATCAGCTTCCATTCTATCGAATGGCGATTGACCTTTTAGGTTCTCATGATTGAAATAATGATGTTCAGCCATATCTGTACTATGTTTACGGGCCGTTTCTCGGACATGCTGATCCCAAGTTAAAATTGGAAGCTGATGCTGAACACGAGATGAATTTGTTAGATCAAATAACTGATATTCAAAGCCTTCCTTTAATTCAGGGCTATCTTTAGTATATATTTCTGTTTTTTCTTCTTCTAAACTTTGATTAATTATTTGGACAGCTGTAACGGTATCATTTTCATGTTTATCATAAAAAATAGTTACATACGCTCCATCAACTAAAAATAAATCATATTCACGATTTTCTTGAAGCTGATAAATAGTGAAGCCCTTTTGAATACTAGAAACCGGTTCTCCAAGTATAGAACGGACAGAATCTTTTGTACTGCCAAATTCAAGACCGTTTGTAGATGTTACTAGATTCTGGTTGGTATATAACCCCACTACCTTGTTGTTAGAATCATACATAATTATTAAAAAGTGTTGATAATGATCGTGGTATGCCATCCATTTTGTGCCATATTCATTTTCGGTTATACGTTTTGCTTTTCCAAGAAAACGTTCAATTTCTTCTTTTGAATCTCCTAGCTCCACATTATAAATAGAAAATGTTTGTTTGTTTGGAGTTTCTAATTTGACTGTATCTGTCGGATATATATTTGGTTGATTTTCTTTGGGTTCTATAGATTGAGAGTTTAGCTTTTCCACTGCATGTTTATATTCATTGTATAAGCCGTTTATGGTTAGATTAACGGCTGGGTTGTTTCTAATGGTGTTTAGTTCTGATTGAACCTGGTCAATTGATTCTGCTATATTGGTGTTTAAAAGCTGTTTCTCAATAATTGGCCAAGATAAATAGAGAAAAAATAGGATTGCCATGAATTTAAGAAAACGAACCATCATTTTAACCTCCATTTCTATATATAATTGTAGCCTAATTTTTCAAAATGTATAAGTTTAGTGAATTTGGGAATAGCTCATTTGGAAAAAATTAATAATTGCTTATTCATCAATTTGGTGATAATCTATTAAAGCTGTCACGTTAAATGAATGAAACAAATGATAGTTTTTAGTTTTCAAATGTTTCTTCGTAGAAGTTGACAATAGAGAATTGTTATGTTAATATAATTTTTGTTGACGCGTTTCTTATTTGAAAAATAGTGTTGACGAAACGAAAGTATGTATGATAATATTTAAAAGTCGTTTTTATGACAAGATGTTCTTTGAAAACTAAACAACCAAACATTAACAAAGGTAAGGCTTCTATTATAGAAGTTTTAAAAAAAGCCAGAGTAAACTTTATGAGCTATATCAACTCTTTATTGGAGAGTTTGATCCTGGCTCAGGACGAACGCTGGCGGCGTGCCTAATACATGCAAGTCGAGCGAATCTTTAGGAGCTTGCTCCTGAAGGTTAGCGGCGGACGGGTGAGTAACACGTGGGCAACCTGCCTGTAAGACTGGGATAACTTCGGGAAACCGGAGCTAATACCGGATAATCCTTTCTCTCTCATGAGGGAAAGCTGAAAGACGGTTTCGGCTGTCACTTACAGATGGGCCCGCGGCGCATTAGCTAGTTGGTGAGGTAACGGCTCACCAAGGCGACGATGCGTAGCCGACCTGAGAGGGTGATCGGCCACACTGGGACTGAGACACGGCCCAGACTCCTACGGGAGGCAGCAGTAGGGAATCTTCCGCAATGGACGAAAGTCTGACGGAGCAACGCCGCGTGAGCGATGAAGGCCTTCGGGTCGTAAAGCTCTGTTGTTAGGGAAGAACAAGTACCGGAGTAACTGCCGGTACCTTGACGGTACCTAACCAGAAAGCCACGGCTAACTACGTGCCAGCAGCCGCGGTAATACGTAGGTGGCAAGCGTTGTCCGGAATTATTGGGCGTAAAGCGCGCGCAGGCGGTCCTTTAAGTCTGATGTGAAAGCCCACGGCTCAACCGTGGAGGGTCATTGGAAACTGGGGGACTTGAGTACAGAAGAGGAAAGTGGAATTCCACGTGTAGCGGTGAAATGCGTAGAGATGTGGAGGAACACCAGTGGCGAAGGCGACTTTCTGGTCTGTAACTGACGCTGAGGCGCGAAAGCGTGGGGAGCAAACAGGATTAGATACCCTGGTAGTCCACGCCGTAAACGATGAGTGCTAAGTGTTAGAGGGTTTCCGCCCTTTAGTGCTGCAGCTAACGCATTAAGCACTCCGCCTGGGGAGTACGGTCGCAAGACTGAAACTCAAAGGAATTGACGGGGGCCCGCACAAGCGGTGGAGCATGTGGTTTAATTCGAAGCAACGCGAAGAACCTTACCAGGTCTTGACATCCTCTGACAACCCTAGAGATAGGGCTTTCCCCTTCGGGGGACAGAGTGACAGGTGGTGCATGGTTGTCGTCAGCTCGTGTCGTGAGATGTTGGGTTAAGTCCCGCAACGAGCGCAACCCTTGATCTTAGTTGCCAGCATTTAGTTGGGCACTCTAAGGTGACTGCCGGTGACAAACCGGAGGAAGGTGGGGATGACGTCAAATCATCATGCCCCTTATGACCTGGGCTACACACGTGCTACAATGGATGGTACAAAGGGCTGCAAGACCGCGAGGTTAAGCGAATCCCATAAAACCATTCTCAGTTCGGATTGCAGGCTGCAACTCGCCTGCATGAAGCTGGAATCGCTAGTAATCGCGGATCAGCATGCCGCGGTGAATACGTTCCCGGGCCTTGTACACACCGCCCGTCACACCACGAGAGTTTGTAACACCCGAAGTCGGTGGGGTAACCGTAAGGAGCCAGCCGCCTAAGGTGGGACAGATGATTGGGGTGAAGTCGTAACAAGGTAGCCGTATCGGAAGGTGCGGCTGGATCACCTCCTTTCTAAGGAATATAAGTGACCGAGTAAAAATGAATATTTTTACCATTGGTCACAAAAACATTAAAATCTTTGGTGTTAATCGTTTGGTGTTTAGTTTTGAGAGAATAATCTCTCATCATAATGGGGTCTTAGCTCAGCTGGGAGAGCGCCTGCCTTGCACGCAGGAGGTCAGGGGTTCGATCCCCCTAGACTCCACCAAGTTTTTTACGTGAGTAAAAAGTAAAAAACTTTCAATCTTGCTCCTTCGCTACGCTATGTCGCAAGGCAGCATGAAGTTAAGCTAGGAAGATCATCACGATGTGATTGAAATTCGTAGCCTTGTTCCTTGAAAACTAGATAATCGTATAGAAGAAACCAAGTAAAAACCGAGTAAAATCGCCATTTTAGTTTTTCTCTCTTATTTTTTAGTAAGAGAATTAACCTTTAGGTTAAGTTAATAAGGGCGCACGGTGGATGCCTTGGCACTAGGAGCCGATGAAGGACGGGACTAACGCCGATATGCTCCGGGGAGCTGTAAGTAAGCTTTGATCCGGAGATTTCCGAATGGGGGAACCCACTGCTCGTAATGGAGTAGTATCTTTACCTGAATACATAGGGTACTGATGGCATACCCGGGGAACTGAAACATCTAAGTACCCGGAGGAAGAGAAAGCAAACGCGATTCCCTGAGTAGCGGCGAGCGAAACGGGACATAGCCCAAACCAAGAGGCTTGCCTCTTGGGGTTGTAGGACACTCAACATGGAGTTACAAAGGAACGGGGTAGATGAACAGATCTGGAAAGATCGGTCAGAGAAGGTAAAAACCCTGTAGTCGAAACTTCGTTCCCTCCTGAGTGGATCCTGAGTACGGCCGGACACGAGAAATCCGGTCGGAAGCAGGGAGGACCATCTCCCAAGGCTAAATACTCCCTAGTGACCGATAGTGAACCAGTACCGTGAGGGAAAGGTGAAAAGCACCCCGGAAGGGGAGTGAAAAAGATCCTGAAACCGTGTGCCTACAAGTAGTTAGAGCCCGTTAATGGGTGATAGCGTGCCTTTTGTAGAATGAACCGGCGAGTTACGATTACATGCAAGGTTAAGTTGAAGAGACGGAGCCGCAGCGAAAGCGAGTCTGAATAGGGCGAATGAGTATGTGGTCGTAGACCCGAAACCAGGTGATCTACCCATGTCCAGGGTGAAGTCCAGGTAACACTGGATGGAGGCCCGAACCCACGCACGTTGAAAAGTGCGGGGATGAGGTGTGGGTAGCGGAGAAATTCCAATCGAACTTGGAGATAGCTGGTTCTCTCCGAAATAGCTTTAGGGCTAGCCTCACGTAGTAAGAGTCTTGGAGGTAGAGCACTGTTTGGACTAGGGGCCCTCATCGGGTTACCGAATTCAGACAAACTCCGAATGCCAAAGACTTATCCGTGGGAGTCAGACTGCGAGTGATAAGATCCGTAGTCAAAAGGGAAACAGCCCAGACCACCAGCTAAGGTCCCAAAGTTTACGTTAAGTGGAAAAGGATGTGGAGTTGCTTAGACAACCAGGATGTTGGCTTAGAAGCAGCCACCATTTAAAGAGTGCGTAATAGCTCACTGGTCGAGTGACTCTGCGCCGAAAATGTACCGGGGCTAAACGTAACACCGAAGCTGTGGATTGACACCGTATGGTGTCAGTGGTAGGAGAGCGTTCTAAGGGCGTTGAAGCTAGACCGTAAGGACTGGTGGAGCGCTTAGAAGTGAGAATGCCGGTATGAGTAGCGAAAGATGGGTGAGAATCCCATCCACCGTATGCCTAAGGTTTCCTGAGGAAGGCTCGTCCGCTCAGGGTTAGTCGGGACCTAAGCCGAGGCCGAAAGGCGTAGGCGATGGATAACAGGTTGATATTCCTGTACCACCTCTTTATCGTTTGAGCAATGGGGGGACGCAGAAGGATAGGGTAAGCGCACTGTTGGATATGTGCGTCTAAGCAGTTAGGCTGGTAACGAGGCAAATCCCGTTACCGTTAAGGCTGAGCTGTGATAGCGAGGGAAATATAGTACCGAAGTTCCTGATTCCACGCTGCCAAGAAAAGCCTCTAGCGAGATAAAAGGTGCCCGTACCGCAAACCGACACAGGTAGGCGAGGAGAGAATCCTAAGGTGTGCGAGAGAACTCTCGTTAAGGAACTCGGCAAAATGACCCCGTAACTTCGGGAGAAGGGGTGCTTTTTGGGGTGAATAGCCTCGAAAAGCCGCAGTGAATAGGCCCAGGCGACTGTTTAGCAAAAACACAGGTCTCTGCGAAGCCGTAAGGCGAAGTATAGGGGCTGACGCCTGCCCGGTGCTGGAAGGTTAAGAGGAGGGGTTAGCGCAAGCGAAGCTCTGAATCGAAGCCCCAGTAAACGGCGGCCGTAACTATAACGGTCCTAAGGTAGCGAAATTCCTTGTCGGGTAAGTTCCGACCCGCACGAAAGGCGTAACGATCTGGGCACTGTCTCAACGAGAGACTCGGTGAAATTATAGTACCTGTGAAGATGCAGGTTACCCGCGACAGGACGGAAAGACCCCGTGGAGCTTTACTGTAGCCTGATATTGAATTTTGGTACAGCTTGTACAGGATAGGTAGGAGCCTGAGAAGCCGGAGCGCCAGCTTCGGTGGAGGCGTCGGTGGGATACTACCCTGGCTGTATTGAAATTCTAACCCGCACCCCTCTATCGGGGTGGGAGACAGTGTCAGGTGGGCAGTTTGACTGGGGCGGTCGCCTCCTAAAGAGTAACGGAGGCGCCCAAAGGTTCCCTCAGAATGGTTGGAAATCATTCGTAGAGTGTAAAGGCACAAGGGAGCTTGACTGCGAGACCTACAAGTCGAGCAGGGACGAAAGTCGGGCTTAGTGATCCGGTGGTTCCGCATGGAAGGGCCATCGCTCAACGGATAAAAGCTACCCCGGGGATAACAGGCTTATCTCCCCCAAGAGTCCACATCGACGGGGAGGTTTGGCACCTCGATGTCGGCTCATCGCATCCTGGGGCTGTAGTCGGTCCCAAGGGTTGGGCTGTTCGCCCATTAAAGCGGTACGCGAGCTGGGTTCAGAACGTCGTGAGACAGTTCGGTCCCTATCCGTCGTGGGCGTAGGAAATTTGAGAGGAGCTGTCCTTAGTACGAGAGGACCGGGATGGACGCACCGCTGGTGTACCAGTTGTCTTGCCAAAGGCATCGCTGGGTAGCTATGTGCGGACGGGATAAGTGCTGAAAGCATCTAAGCATGAAGCCCCCCTCAAGATGAGATTTCCCATAGCGTAAGCTAGTAAGAACCCTGAAAGATGATCAGGTTGATAGGTCAGAGGTGGAAGCGCGGTGACGTGTGGAGCTGACTGATACTAATCGTTCGAGGACTTAACCAAAATATTTGGATATCCAAATTAGGCAACTCGTTTTTACTTCTTCTAATACATTATCTAGTTTTGAGGGAACAAAAACCTCAAGAAAATATAGTCTGGTGGCGATGGCGAGAAGGTCACACCCGTTCCCATACCGAACACGGAAGTTAAGCTTCTCAGCGCCGATGGTAGTTGGAGGATTCCTCCTGTGAGAGTAGGACGTCGCCAGGCAACAAAAAGCAATCCTAAATAGGGTTGCTTTTTTGTTGTTTTTACATGTTAACTCCCACATGTGTATATGTAACTAGTCTATAACCATAAGGTTTTTATGTAAATTTAATTATTCCTTCTTTTCTTAATAAAAAAGGCTAACCAGCAGACGATAGCTGACAAAAAGGCAATTAAGATCGGCGTAAATACATTATTTGACATTGGATATCTCCTTCTGCATACATAGTATAATTGGTTAATGCTATTTGAAGAAAACTGTCCTCTTTTTACTTATTTTTTCCATTTAGTTAAGTGTATCATTATATTTTTAAAATAAACAATATTTAATAGGGTAAAAGAACAATAGAAAGGTGTTATAGAAAAATTGTTTTTCATTTGATAAGCTATTAGTAAATAGTAGTAAATGAGGGTTTAAGCTTGATTAGAAAAATAGATATATCCAATCCGATAAGTGCAAAAGAAGTACTAAATGTTCAAATCCCATCTTATAGAGTAGAGGCAGAGATCATTAATTTTTATGATATACTATAAATGTCAACACAAATATGTACAATTTCGCTTGTATAAGGATGTACAAAATTACTCGTTTTCTTTAGCTAAATGATCTTTTAAACGATATGAATTGCCTACCATTGTCACCACAGTCGCATGGTGTAAAATTCGATCTAATATCGCATTAGCTAGCTTTGGCTCCTGGAAGACTTCATCCCATGCTTTAAAGTTTATATTCGTTGTAAATATCGTACTGCGCTTTTCATAACGCATATCAATAAGTTGAAAAAACATTTTCGCATCCTCTTGATCAATCGGTAAATATCCAATTTCGTCAATAATCAAAAGCTTATATTTTGCATAGTGTTTCAATCGATTTTCTAAGTGATTTTCCAACCTCGCTCTTTTCAGATTCTGTATCAAATCATGGCACTTGATAAAATACGTACTTGTTCTCTTCTTAGCTGCGTGAATCCCAATTGATGTGGCCAAGTGGGTTTTACCAACACCACTCGGTCCTAAAAAGACGATATTTTCATTTTTCTCAATAAATCGTAACGTTAAAAAATCGAAAATTTGCTGTTGATTGATGGACGGTTGAAAATCAAAGTCAAAATCCTTCACTTCTTTTAAATGTGGAAAAGCTCCAACCTTCACCATAGAATGAATCATATTTTGTTCACGCACATCAATTTCGTAATTTGTTAATTTAATAAGGGTGTCCACAAATGATAATTGGTTTTGTACGCTGAAATCTATAACTTGATTTAGATGCACCATCATTTGTTTGAGTTTTAAATACTCTAAATTATTTAGTAAATGTTGATAATTTGTACCGGGATTCATTATTTATACACCTTTCCAATCGCTGCTAGATTTTGTTTGGCTAATTCATCAATCTCAGGATAATACGGGGCTGAAACAAGTAGACTTTCTCTATAATGTTCTTCCTGATAATTGAGTTTTGCGTTACTGATTGAGTGTTGAGCGATGAGTTTCGTGTTATAATAAATCCATAGTTGTTCATCGTACACTTGTAAGCCTACTTTTTTTCCTCGGTATTCGGCTGGTACCGAATATTGATTGGATTTGTAGGAAATCATGTTAGACGCATTGACTTTTACTTGTGTATGTTTGATGCGATAGGAATCTCTTACTTTTTCAGTTGGTAGCTGGAGTAAGTGATTCCTTTCTTTTTTAAATTCAAAAACCGGTATTTTACCTGTTCCTTGATGCAACTCGTGATTAATTCGATTACATAAATCTTGTATAAACTGATGTAGCTCTTCTAAAGTTAATTGCCCTTGGTAAGCATGAATTTCATCTAATAACTTCATCGTTGATTCTACTTTTCCTTTGGTCCTTGGGCGGCCTGCAATACAAGGTTTTACTTTAAAACCAAAATCCTTCGCAAACTGCTCAAACTTTGAATTTACTTTCCCGCCAGAAAATTCTGTTCTTGCCTCGTCCATTACGGTTTTCATATTATCCGTTACAATTTCAGTGGGTACGCCTCCAAATGCTTCAAATGCCTCCGTTAAAAAAGAGAGCAGTACACTTTGAGACTTAGAGATACTTAAATAGAAAGCACGGAATCTAGAATACGATAGAAGTAACACCGCAACATTGACTTCTACTTTTTCCCCATCTTTTGTTTCAAACTGAATACTTTCCTTCCAATCTAGTTGAGCTTGTTTGCCTGGAGGTGTTTCAAAACGAACCGTCCCCGTAGGGGAAGAAATACGCTTCTCATCCTCAAAATAGGCTTTAAATTCTGGTGTTCGTGCAATATAGGCACGGAATGCAGAATCAGAACAATTTAAACCGTGGTTATCCTTAAGATATTGCCAAAGCACTCGCCGATAATAAAAAACCTGCTTTGAATCTTCGCTAAGAAGGGCTGCAATAACTTCATAGTATTCATCAATTTTAGAAGGCTTTTCTCGTTTGCGTTTCGGGACAAATCCCCCCAGATACTTATCAATCGTTCTTCGATCCACACCTAATTCTTCTGCTAATTTACTTTTATTAATTTTCATTTTTAAATGCTCCATTAGTTGTTTAAATTTTGGCAAGTCTGAAAGACTCTTAATCTCAAAATTAGTTTCAACATTTAGCGTTATATACATACTAATCCCCCCAAGATTAGTATGAAATGAGCAATCGATTTTGTACATTTTTATTCAAGCAAGAATGTACATATTTAAATTAGCATTTCTAGATATACCTCCTTTGAAGGATACAATTGAATCCCTTCAGCAATGTGAAGAAACCTTCTTCGGATATTTTTTGGAGGAAGAGCTGTGTGGGGTCATCTCTTTTAAAATGAATGAAAATGTTTTGGATATACATCGATTAATTGTCCATCCTGATCATTTTAGAAAAGGGATAGCTCAATTATTATTAAATTTTGTAGAATGCCAATTTAAAGGGATAACCTCCTTGATTGTAACAACAGGAGCAAAAAATAGGCCCGCTATTAAGTTTTATGAAAAAAATGGGTTTATCAAAACTGAAGAAATGATAGTAAATGAATGTTTAGCTTTAAGTTCTTTTGAAAAGAAAACTTCATAAGAATTTCTTATTGATTATTATAAAAACTATAATATTTTATTATATTAAAAATCGAGTTATGATTTTTCTTGTAAGAATTGGAAAAAGGGGGAATTATTATGACCATTGATTTTCAAAATCAAGAGAACCGTTTTACGTATTCTACAAGAGAAGCAGATAACACTTGGGTGAATAGGATAAAAGAAATTTGCGATGCTGAAGGAAAAAAGGTACTAGATATAGGTTGTGGAGGTGGGATATATTCTAAAGCCTTTGTCAAAATGGGTGCATCAGAGGTTTGGGCTTTGGATTTTTCGGAGCAAATATTATCAGCTGCAAAAGAGAACTGCAATGAATATGAAAATATCTCTTTTCATTTAGGTAATGCTTTAAACACAGGCTTGGCTGATCAACAATTTGATATTGTTTTAATAAGAGCCGTTGTCCATCACATAAACGATATCAATACTTGTTTTAAAGAAGCTCATAGAGTGTTAAAACCTGGTGGGATTTTACTTATACAAGATCGGACGCCTGAAGATTGTTTATTAGAAGGCAGTGCAACACATATTAGAGGTTACTTTTTTTCTAAGTTTCCCAATCTAATTGACAAAGAGATTTCTAGAAGATATTCCACTGAAAAGGTATTCCAAGAGATGTCAAATGTTGGATTCAGCGAACAGAATGAATATAAATTATGGGAAATTCGTAAATCTTATACGAACATGGACGATTTAGAAAAAGATCTCTTAAAAAGAACTGGTCGATCTATTCTTCATGAATTAAGTGATCCACAACTTAATGATCTTGTTCAGTATATTAAAGAACAGGTAGGTCATTCAGCTCTTGATTCCATTATTGAAAAAGATAGATGGACGATCTGGAAGGCTGTAAAATAGTAGCTCAAAAGATGCGATTAATAAATCCATCCACTTTCTGCAGTAGCCTAACTTTCACTCATTATTTAGATTGAGCAATAGTTTAGTGAAAACATATATAAAAGTTTAACATATATAATAAAGAACTTGAATGCATTCCAAGTTCTTTATTTTTTACTAGGATTGAACAGGAAAGAAGGTAACTGACTTGGCCGTATAAGCCTTCCCATTCCAATAATATTCTACTTCTAAACTTCCGACACTTCCAGAGGGAGAAATAAATACAACAGTTGAACCAATAAGTTTTCCATCTTTAACTACGTAATCTTCTAATTGGTTTGCCCAAGGAGTTTCCATATTTTTAGGGTTATAGCCTAACTTTGTGACATCTATCGTATATTTCTTTTTACCGATCAAGATAGATGCGTTGTTTCCTACTTTCTCCATTCTTACCCATCGTTTGATGATTTTGTTTATAGGTTCAATGGGTACCTCATGAAATCTTCGATAAGGATCGTGTATTTGATTTAAAATATGAATGTCTTTTATAGATATAGAAGTACCACCACCAGTAGTTAAAACGACTACAATATCTTTTAACTTATCACCATTTAAGTCATGGTTGAATAATTTAGGCGAATACCTTGAATTGTACCATTTTGGGAACTTATAAAGTAATTCCCCACCAAGACCTACTTGTACGGAAAAATTGGTATAGGTCATATCCTCGGATTTATCTGCTAACAGATAGATATGATCATACCATTCATCAGAAGAAATACTTGATACTACGACACGGTCCTTTGCGTAAATTTCCTTAAAGCTAGGAAAAAACAACGTAATCAGTACACTAAAAATAAGTACTTTTTTTATCAAAATGAACACCTCTGAATATAGTGTTCCATTATTAGTGGTAAAAAAACAGATTGCAATAGGTTACTATTTATATTTATTTTTCCATTCATTTCTCTTCCTTTTTTCGAAAGTGACATCCTATAAAAAAATCGCCCAACTCTCTTCATGAGGGGCGATTTTCTATTATGCTTGAGATGTTAATGGATGTTTAAAGTGATTTGGAAGAGAGACGTTAGAATTGTTTTTAATGAATAAGACATGATTATCCTCATATACTGACTGTTTGAAAGCTATCGTTTGGTCATCAGGAGTAAAATGAAACACAATTTCTTTCGTCTCTTTAGTAGTAAATACATGTAGGAGTTTTAGGATATCCTTTTGAGTATCACAAATCACATCATATACATGAAGGTGATTATCTTCTGTTTTACAAATCACAATGGTATTTTCTTCTTTTAGAAAATATATATTTTCATAAAATACATTTAGACAATAATAGAGTAATAATTCTGCTGTATTTGCAGTTCCAAATAGACTTGAAACGGGCAAACGACGCTTTGCATGTTGATAAATAATATCTAGGTCTTCTTTTTTTCTACCATTCAGTTTCGTAAATTCAATTGGGTAATCCGCATTATTGAAATAATCTAAGGTGTATGAAACTTCATTGTGGGGCTTGAATCCGAATTTTGGATAAAAATCTAAAACGGATGAATTGGCAAAGAGATAAATCAAATCAACATCTTTGTAATCAGCTAATACTGTATTCATGAGAAGTTGGGAGAAACCTTTACCACGAAAGTCAGGGTGAGTCATAACGGTCCCTATTTGTACAGCACTCCATTTATTGTTATGAACGACAAGTTCTAATAGATTGACTGAAACATTAGCGATGACTTGATCATGAATGATAACAGAGTAAGGGATGTATTTGCTGCTCCAATACCCATGCTGATACCAATCTTCAAACTCTATTCCAAAAATACTAGTTGCTAGTTCATTAAAGCTTTTTCTAAGCTTTTCATTATGTTGATATGCTTTTACGACTGTAATTTCTTCCACGTGGGTACTCCTTTAGATAAAAATAAAAACACTCCCACAAAGAGAGTGTTTTTTGGACAGAACTCAACTCTAATTTTATAATATTTCAAATTATAAGTCTATACTTTCTTTTTTTAGATCGTATAATTTAGGTCATAGGATCTTAAAGAAAAAGGGTGATTAGATGTATTTTGATCAATCTCCATATTCAGTTCGAGTTGAATGGGGAAGACGTGGGGCAAGAGAGGCAGCAGATAGAGGAGATATTGTCATTATCGTAGATGTATTAAGTTTTTCAACAACGGTGATTACAGCTTTGGAATATGAAGCCATTATATATCCTTATCCTCCTCATCTAGATGGCAAGGAATATGCAGAAAAGATAGGTGCAGAGTATATTTTAGGTAGAGCAGAGGCAGCTAAAATAGGAAAAGCTACTCTTTCTCCGGTTTCTTTTCATAAAGAACATTCAAACAAGAGTTATGTCTTGTCTTCTTTTAATGGTGCTTTTTGTACATGGATGGCTTCAAAAGTTCCAGCATTATTAGTTGGATCGATAATCAATGCATCATCTGTTGCGAGAGTTGCAAATAGCCTGAGTAAAGAAACGAATGCCAACATAACCATTGTTCCTTGCGGTGAGCAATGGAATGAGGTTCAGGAAAACGAAGATAGTCTTCGCCCAGCAATAGAAGACTATTTAGGAGTCGGGGCGATTCTTTCATACTTGGTTGGGCATTTTTCTCCTGAAGCAGAAGTTTGTTTAGGAGCATTTTTACATTCAAAAGAAAAAATAGCAGAATTGCTATGGGAATGTGGAAGTGGAAGGGAGCTGCGTGAGCGGGGATTTAGTGCGGATGTAAAACATAGCTTACAGTTAAATCATTACCAAACTGTTCCTATACTAAAAAATGATCATTTTGTAAAAAGTAATCTCTAAGAAAAAATTAAAAATGAGTTATTGCTATAATTTGTAAGATATGGTAATCTATAAAAAATCTTAATTGAAAAGCACTGATAAGGATATGAGTTACTTTTTACGGTTTCCAGAGAGGGAAGAATTAGCTGAAATCTTCCTAACGCAGGAAAGTATCTTACCACCTTTAAGCTGTATTGGGGAAAACTGAAGTATCCAATACCGTCCATGCTACGTTACAGCACCAAAGCCATTAGTTTTTAAACTTTTGGGAAATTGGGTGGAACCACGGGTTAAGCGCGCTCGTCCCTTACGATAGGGATGGGTGCGTTTTTTATTTTTTTTAAGGCTCTTTTCTGAAACTTTGTTGCTTTTTGTAACTAATAAATAGGCATTTTACCATATTAGGGTGTTAAACTCATATGAAAATGAAGAAAAGAGCTGAGCACTTATTAAGAGAGCCTGTAGTAAAAATCCGGCTTTAGGGATTTTTACGAAAACCACAAACTATACGATAACAGCTTTTAAAAATGAATAGGTAATGCAATGAAAAGGACATGAATTATTTTTACGGTTTCCAGAGAGGGAAGGGTGCTGAGATCTTCCTAACTTAGGGAAATAATTTACCGCCTTTGAGCTATATTGGGGAACAAAAGTATCCAATATCGTCTATGCTACGTTACAGCACCAAAGCCAAAAGATTTTTTACTTTTGGGAAATTGGGTGGAACCACGGGTTATAACGCGCTCGTCCCTTATGTTAGGGACGGGTGTTTTTTTATTTTCTTTTTAAAATGAATAAGTAATGCAATGAAAAGGACATGAATTATTTTTACGGTTTCCAGAGAGGGAAGGGTGCTGAGAACTTCCTAACTTAGGAAAATAATTTACCACCTTAGAGCTATATTGGGGAACAGAAGTATCCAATATCGTCTATGCTACGTTACAGCACCAAAGCCAAAAGGTTTTTTAATCTTTTGGGAAGTTGGGTGGAACCACGGGTTAATACACACTCGTCCCTATGTCAGGGATGAGTGTGTTTTTTTATATATTCAATTAAAGGAGAGGTTAAAATGAGTGACAAGAAAATTAAAGTTCAATTTCCAGATGAAAGTATAAAAGAGTTTCCGAAGGGTATTACAGTTGAAGGTGTTGCACAATCGATTAGTTCCAGTTTGAGAAAAAATGCAGTCGTAGGGAAAGTAAATGAGCATTTAGTGGATTTAAGTTACAAGCTAGAAGAAGATGTAAAATTAGCTGTTTTAACTCTTGATTCAGAAGAAGGATTGCAGGTGTTAAGGCATTCCTCGGCACATGTATTGGCACAAGCAGTAAAACGACTTTACGGGAAAGTAAAGCTGGGGATTGGGCCAGTGATTGAAAATGGATTTTATTATGATATTAAACTAGAACACAGTTTAACTTCTGATGACTTGCTTGCTATTGAAAAAGAAATGGAGAAGATCGTAAATGAAAATTTAGGAATCAAACGGGTAGAGGGCTCTTACGAAGAAATAGAAAAGCTATGGAAGGAAAAAGATGAAAAATTTAAATTAGAGATTTTACAGGGCATTCCGAAGGATGAAAAAATAACTCTTTATCAACAAGGGGAGTTTATTGACCTTTGCCGTGGTCCGCATCTTCCATCGACTGGATTCATAAAAGCATTTAAATTAACTCGAGTCTCGGGTGCTTATTGGAAGGGAGATAGTCAAAACGAAGTACTGCAACGGTTATATGGGGTCGTATTTAAAAATAAAAAAGAGTTACAGGAGTACGAAAACTTCTTAGAGGAAGCAGCAAAAAGGGATCATCGTAAGTTAGGGAAACAATTAGAGTTATTTATGTTTTCTGAAGAAGCACCGGGAATGCCATTTTACTTACCAAATGGTCAAATTATTCGAAATGAATTAGAAAACTTTTCTCGGGAGCTTCAAAATCATGCTAGCTATGATGAGGTTCGCACACCGTTTATGATGAACCAAAGATTATGGGAGCAATCAGGACATTGGGATCATTATCATGAGAACATGTATTTTTCTGAGGTGGATCAAACACAGTTTGCGCTAAAGCCGATGAACTGCCCGGGACATATGTTGATTTTTAAAAATAATCTTTATTCGTATCGTGATTTGCCTATTCGTTTGTCGGAGTTCGGTCAAGTGCACCGCCACGAGTTTAGTGGTGCTTTAAATGGAATGCTTCGAGTTCGTACTTTCTGCCAGGACGATGCCCATATTTTTGTAAGGGAAGACCAAATTGAAAGTGAAATTAAACAGGTGTTCCAATTGGTTGACCAAGTTTATCGTACGTTTGGTTTTGAGTATTCCGTGGAACTTTCTACTCGCCCGGAGAATTCATTAGGGGATGATAGCCTTTGGGAGATTTCGGAAAGATCCTTAAAGAATGTGCTGGTTGAATTAAACATTCCATACCACCTAAACGAAGGAGACGGAGCATTTTATGGACCAAAAATTGATTTTCATATAAAAGATGCTTTAAAGCGAAGCCATCAATGCGCGACAATTCAGCTCGATTTTCAAATGCCTGAGAAGTTTGATTTAACTTATATCAATCAAAATAACGAAAAAGTTCGTCCTGTTGTGATTCATCGAGCGATTTTTGGATCGATTGATCGCTTTTTCGGAATCTTAATCGAACATTTTGCCGGTGCCTTCCCAGTGTGGTTAGCTCCAACACAAGTGCAAATTATTCCTGTTTCATCTGTTCATTTAGACTACTGTTTAAAGGTTCAATCTGAATTGAAAAATATAGGAGTAAGAGTGAAAATAGATAATAGTAATGAAAAGTTAGGATACAAAATAAGAGAAGCACAGATGAAGAAAATCCCTTATATGTTCGTCCTAGGTGATCAGGAAGTTATGGATGATAATGTTAAGGTTAGAAAATTTGGAAATCAAGAATCAGAAAGCGAATCCTTTGAAGATTTTAAAAAGAAAATAGTTCAGCAACTAAAAGAACGAAGCCTTTAATCTTGCCTTTGTATTAAAAATGATGCATTCCTAAAAGAATGCATCATTTTTTTACCCTTTAATATCAATCGATTGACCTAAATGAGGGTGGGGAGCTTCCATCATTTTTAGAAGCTGAACACTATTTTGTTCAGACGTTTCCATGACCTTTTTTGTTAAGGCAATGCCAACGCTTTGACTTAGAGAAGCTTGGTTCATACCAATAGATAGTGCGGCAATATCCAAATTATTCACCCCCTAGTTTTGTATCGGTCAGTAAATAGAAATATTTAGTAATTGTCATTTATAAATTTTTTCAAAAATATAGTCCTAAATTTATATCGAAACCATGTTTTGCTTATACTTTCATTTGGGTCATGACAGGCTACCTTATTCAAAAAATAAAAATCGCTAGGTGTTACTTCTATTTTGCATATTGCTGAAACAGGTTTTTTACTTACCCATTCATTAAATTGTATGAGACCTTTTGCTGGAGCCTCAAAGGTTTTGGTCGATAAAATATAAATGTATCCTTTTTCCCAAGGCTGATTAGAAAATGTAGCCTGAGTAAGAGAGTAAAAATGATACCATTGTTTTTGATTAGCCGAAATAGAGCCATTTCGAATATTATCTACTATGCTTTCTTTTCTTAAAGTAGCATAGAACATAGCCCATATGGGATCTTTGGTAGCAAAAACAGCTTTTGTCATTTCCCCATTAAATAGGGTTTGTTCCCGTGGTTCGAATACCTCTATTATCTTATTAGAGCCGTGAAAAACAATAGATTTAGTATCTGAAAGATATTGTAAAAACTGATATTTTGGTAACGAGAGAGTGTAAGGAATAAGCTTATCAGTGTTTTTACAGCCTTCTTCAAACATATCATTAAATAGCTTTTCTTCTTCCTTTGAATAACGAACCTTAGGACAAGGATAGAAAAAAAAACGAAGGAAAATATTGATAAAAAAAGACTTCAAGTAGGTCAATCCTTTCGGGTAATCTAAGATTTCCTTTTACGTAGGATATTTAAGGAAATGCCAATTGAAATGAAACATAATAAACCATTTACAATGACGTCCAATGTACTTCCGTTTAGGAAATTGGTGATTGTTCCACTTGCAAGTAATAGAGAAAGAATGAGCCAAAATGCTAATTTATATTGGTTATAAAAAATTTTAAACATATCCATCACCTTTAATAATAGTTAACTATTATTATGAACATTTCTGGAAAAAGATTCAAACCATTTTAATCAATAATATAGGTGTCTATTGAAATTTCTCTCCTAAAATAGCCTATTATGAAATGAGGCTTATCCCTAAGCGGAAATGGTGGAACATGCTAGGTTGTCTGATTATAAAATAACATTATGGACACCGCGAATTTCCTGGGATTTCTATATGAAAACGGAGTGGTAATATGGGCATTATTTATGGAAAGGACTTGATTGACCGGATCGACGAGCTTTGTACTGAAATTTGGTACGATGGTAAGAAAGTAGAAGGAAAAAAATCTGAGCATCCTGCATTTAAAGGTCTTCTTCAGACGAAATCTGCTCTATATGATTTACAACATGAGAAAGGTTTAAAAGAAGAGATGACATATATATCACAAGAAACAGGTGAAAGGATTGGTTTATCCTACCTAAAGCCTAAAACAAAGGATGATTTGAAAAAAAGAAGAAAGATGATGGAGCACTGGGCAAAATACACGGGAGGGATGATGGGGAGAAGTCCTGATTATTTGAATTCAGGGATTATGAGTTTTGCTTCTTCTGCCAATCTATTAATAGGGAAAGATAATTGTTTCCCAGAGAATGTTGTATCTCTATATGAAAGGGCAATTAAACATGACCTCTCCTTTACGCATACGCTCATTTCTCCACAGATAAATCGTTCACAGGCTTATTTTGAATTTTCTAAGGAGCCTATTTCCGCTAGAGTGATTGATAAAAATGAAAATGGTTTAATTGTTAAAGGTGCACGCATTTTAGCTACACAGGGTGGGTTAACCGATGAGGTACTCGTTTATTCAACACCTGGATTAATAGACTCAGATGAAGCATTTGCTTTTTCTATTCCTTCTGATACAAAAGGTTTAAAATTTCTTTGCAGAGAGTCATTTGTGGGTGGAGATTCCTTTTTTAATTACCCTTTAAGTTCAAAATACGAAGAAATGGATACCATTGTTGTATTTGACCATGTATTAGTTCCGTGGGATCGAGTTTTTTTCTATGATAATATCGAAGTAGCAAGAAACTTTATGCAGCAAAGTTCGTTTCATCCAAATGGTTTTCATCAAGTGATTACTAGACAAATAGTGAAAACAGAATTTATTCTTGGGCTGACGGAACTTCTTATCGAGACGATTAATGTGAGTGAGTATCAACATATTCATGAAAAAGTATCAGAAATCATTATTGGTCTTGAAACAATGAAGGCACTGCTAGAAAAGTCCGAGAATGATGCCCAGCTAGACGAATGGGGATATATACGACCGTGTTCGATACCTCTACAAGTGGCAAGTAATATTTTTCCAAGAATCTATCCGAGATTTACGGAAATCATCCAATTAATTGGGGCAAGTGGAATGGTAACACTGCCATCAGAAAATGATTTTTGTTCTGAAATAAGTAGTGATTTGGGAAAGTATTTACAAGGGGCAAATAGATCAGCAGAGGAAAGAGTAAAGATATTTCGTTTAGCCTGGGATTTAACCATGAGCTCATTTGGTACAAGGCAAACCCACTATGAGAGATATTTCTTTGGTGATCCTATAAGACTTTCCACTAGTTTATATAAAAACTATCCTAAAGAGAGATATGTTCAGGTCATTAAGGATTACTTGCATTTAACTTAACCGTTCTGAAAAGCAGGCTACTTTTTTATTACAAAGAGTCTAGTTTTTAAATGGAATATGGAGATGAAAGAGGACAATGTATACCCTGTTTGATATAATCAGAATTATTGAAAAATAGTTGGAGGTATTCATGTCTTACAAAGACCATTGTCCCTTTTGTTATCCCCACGAGGATAAGGACCAAAATATTATATTTGAAAATGAATCCTGTTATTTTTTACAGCACAACAAGCAACAAGATGTATTAGAAGGTTCTGGTGTTATTGTTCCAAAAAAACATCATCAAGATGCCTTTGAATTAACCAAAGAAGAGTGGAACGATACGTACGATCTTTTACAAAAGGCAAAAGAATATCTTGATGAAAAGTTTTCTCCAGATGGATATACACTCGGCTGGAATGTCGGGAAAGTTTCGAACCAGACCATTTTCCATAGTCATTTTCATGTTATTCCAAGGTATAATGATGAGCCTTTAGCGGGTAAAGGAATTCGTCATTGGTTCAAACAGCCTGAAAATAAAAGAGAGAAGCTTAAGAGAACATAAAAACTTTTAGTGGGGCAGTTCTGATACAAGGAACTGCTCCTTTTTCTTGGACATAAGTTTCTAAAAAAACATTTAATGCAGTTTAAACACAAATCAAACGTCTAATACTAACCATTATGTAGTCAAAAATTCCGCACTATTATAGAACACTTTAGGGGAGAGACAAATTTGGAGACATTTTACCATACACTCCTCATTTTTGTGATGGGGTATTTGTATTTAAGGATTACTGGAAAAAAGGCAGTAGCCCAAATGCATACATTTGATTTATTGTATATTCTCGTTCTTACTAATATTATTAGTACTCCATTAGAGGTGAAGGAAATTGGTAAAACCCTCATTTATTCCGGTCTCATCGTGATATTATATAAAGTTTTCGACCGTTTATCTCTAAATAATAAATTAAGATGGATTTTATACGAAACTCCGACTATTTTAATACGTAATGGAGATATAGATCGAAAAGGATTAAAAAAGATACATATGCCCATGAATGAATTATTGTCCCATCTAAGAGTATTGGGATACACCGATACTCAAAATATTGCACTTGCCATTATGGAAGGTACTGGAAGTATTAGTGTGATCCCAAAATCAGAATACCGTCCCGTTCAGCCAAGTGATATTCAGTTAAAGGTGAAAAAAGAATATATTCCCATACCACTGATAATGGACGGTCAAATTTTGGATCATAATTTAAAATATCTTCAGTTAGAGCGGGCATGGCTATTGAATGAGGTTAAGAAGATGGGAGAAAAAGTAGAGGGAATTATCTTAGCGACTTATTTAGAAAATGGGAATTTATTTATAGATAATAACGAAATAAAAGATCACACAAGTGACCCTTATTACTACAAACCAGGGAAAGATAATTAATATAATAGTAAAAAACTTCAATGACATGCCGAAGAAACAAGTTACCATTTTAACTTGGTTATTTTCGGCATTTTTTTATTTTTTTGATGAACGGATTTGTACAAGTTCCCTTTCGCCCAATTTCCCATATGATATTTATTAGGCCATTGGAGAAGGAGGGGTTTTATGATCGATTATTTAGCTAACCTTGATCCTATTTATCAAGCCTTATTGGCAACCATATTTACGTGGGGAATGACGGCTCTAGGAGCTGCTCTAGTTTTTACAACGAAAAAAGTGAATCAAAAGTTGTTGGATGGAATGTTAGGTTTCGCTGCTGGAGTCATGATTGCTGCGAGTTTTTGGTCGCTTTTATCTCCAGCTTTAGAAATGTCTGAAGGCGGTTCGATTCCAAAATGGATACCAGCCGCAGTTGGCTTCTTGTTAGGCGGAATATTTTTAATGGCCATTGATAAAATCCTTCCGCATCTACATCCGAATGCACCACAAAATAAAGCAGAAGGTTATCATCCTGCTAACAAACGGAGAAGTACATTATTAGTGCTTGCGATCACCCTGCATAATATCCCTGAAGGCCTTGCGATAGGAGTGGCATTTGGAGCAGTGGCAGCTGGATTTGAATCGGCATCCTTAGCGGCGGCGTTATCACTTGCCATTGGTATTGGAATTCAAAACTTCCCAGAAGGGGTAGCCGTTTCCATGCCTTTAAGACGGGACGGAATGTCGCGAAGAAAAAGCTTTGCCTATGGGCAGTTTTCCGCCATGGTGGAACCAATCGCAGCCGTCATTGGTGTTTTAGCGGTAACCTATATGCAAGCGATGTTACCTTATGCACTAAGCTTTGCAGCGGGAGCGATGATCTTTGTTGTAGCCGAAGAGGTAATTCCAGGTTCACAGGAAAATGGTAATAATGATTTAGCTTCGATTTCGTTAATGATAGGGTTTGTCGTGATGATGATCCTGGATGTGGCGTTGGGGTGAAAAAGGTTTCTACTGTCCTTGAAAAATTTTTAAAAACTGTCCCTTATCGAAATGTGGGAAAGATGTTATATTTTTCCTATTAATAGTAAGAGAGGGGCTTTTAGAAAATGGCATTAGAAATGAGAGAAAGTTGTGAGCGTTGTTTTTCTACTATTGATGATAACTCTATCGCGTATATTTGTATTTACGAATGTACATTTTGCACACCATGCACGGAGGAAATGCAGAATGTATGTCCAAATTGCGGTGGAGAATTAGTAAGACGACCAAGGAAACAACCGAAAGTTAGCATGCTCTAAAAACAGGGATGAACCCTGTTTTTTTATTGGTTTAAAAGCAAGTCTCTATTTGATTATCCATTACTAAATTTAGGAGGTGAATCATGTGGAACAATTGGTGAAACAAGATCATTCGGGCGGTGCCTGTCACCTATATCTAACATAATATCCAATAGCAATTCATATTTATAAGTAAAAGATATGGTTACCATACGGACTGCGGATAGGAATGATGACAGGATGAGAATGAGGTGTCGTATGGATGGCAAGTGTTAATAAAGGGGCAATTCGCTACATACCTGGGTTTGATGGGCTGAGAGCTTTGGCTGTTTTGGGCGTTATTTTTTACCACCTAAATATTCCTTACACATCAGGTGGATTTTTAGGTGTGACCGTATTTTTTGTTTTATCAGGGTTCCTTATAACCAGTCTGTTGAAATGGGAATGGGAGCAAACGGGTAGGGTAGACCTAAAACATTTTTGGATTCGTCGAGCGAAGAGGTTACTTCCTGCCATGTTTCTGTTGTTAATCGTACTAAACGTAGTTATCCCGTTTCTAAGACCGGAGTTACTATTAGGATTAAGGAAAGATACGATAGCAGCCCTATTTTATTACAGTAATTGGCATTATATTTATCAAAATCTATCCTACTTTGAGTTGTTTCAAACGCCTTCGTTGTTAACTCATTTTTGGTCTTTAGCCATTGAAGAACAATTTTATCTAGTCTGGGCTGTAGCCATTCTATTTCTATTTAAATCAATCAAACGGAAAAAAATCATATTTATTTTCATTCTATCAGGAAGTATAATTTCAGCTTTGCGGATGTATTTTATGTACGACCCAAATCTTGATCCCAGTCGGGTGTATTACGGGACAGATACAAGAATCTATTCGCTGCTAATTGGTGCCAGCTTTGCCTTACTTTCTCCTCGGAGAAAGCTATCGACTATAGCAGGATGGATACTCGAGATACTAGGTATTTTAGGTATCCTTGTCTTTTGGATGATGGTCGCTTTCACTAATCAATACGATAGCTTTGTCTACCAAGGCGGAATGTTGCTCCTTTCGATGACAACGGCTTTTTTATTGTTTTCCCTTGCATGGCGTTCGGCTGTAATTGCAACCTGGATTTTAGAATGGAAACCATTAAAATGGATAGGAATACGGTCTTACGGGATTTATTTATGGTATTATCCCATCATTTTACTAATGAACAACAACATTAATACAAATGGAATTAACATTGTAAAGATCATTCTCGAAATCACCCTAATCTTTGGCATAGCTTCGATTTCCTACACCTTTATCGAAAAACCAATCCGTCAAAACAAAATTCCCATTCATTTTAAAAATTCCATACTGCCAGCAATTGGTATAGTTCTTATTGTGTTTTTTCTTAATAAGGTAGCGGTGCCTTTAAAAAACATTGGTGCATCCACTATAGTGGAAAATTCTCCTATTAATAACAGTAACAATGACAAGGGGTATTCAATAGTGGGGAAGGGTGATCCAGATGATGTATTCCGACCTCCCATTCAGTATCAAAATAAAGTAACGAATGAGCTTCCAGTAAAAGATAACTCAGATAAAGGTAGTGAAAATTCTAATGGGGTTAGTGATGACCAGAAGGTAAACAGTCCAAATCCTGTTCAGAATAAGGATGAAAACACTGTTCCGATTAAAAACACCGATAAGCCATCACCTTCAAATATGGTAGAGGAGAAAATAACCGCCATAGGTGATTCTGTGTTAATCAATCCAACGCCATATTTAGAAAAAGTATTTCCAGCTATCAGCATTGATGCTAAAGTCAGCAGACAAATGCGAGATGCGATGGAGATTGTAAAAGAGCTGAAACATAAAAAACGTTTAGGTGAAATGGTCATTATTGAACTAGGGACAAATGGTTCATTTCCAGACAAAACATTAACTGATTTACTTGAACTCATCGGCAAGGAGAGAAAAGTTTTTTTAGTAAATATAAGAGTCCCGCGTCCTTGGGAAAGTCTGGTGAACAAGAAATTGAAGGAAATCTCAACTGATTATTCAAATACAATGGTGGTGGACTGGTATTCTACGAGTGCCAATCATAATGAATATTTTCTTAATGATGGTGTTCATTTAAAACCGGCTGGCGCTAAAGCGTTCGCTTTCATGATAGAGGAAGCTGTTTTAAAGGTAGCAGAAAATTCCAGTAAGTAAACTAGTAAGAAAGGGTGCTCCTAAAATAAGGAACACCCTTTTTGGTATGATTTTAGTTAACTTAGCTTTTGCCACAACCCAGTGCTGTTTGCAATTGAATGATGTTCAATGATGGAATAGGCTGCATTTGTTATAGCTTGTGATAATGTTTTCCCTGACCCTCGAACGTCATTGAAAGCAACCTCTGAAACTCCATCGGTCGTATATTTGTAGCCAAACTGTTCTAATCGGTTAACAATGATCATGGCGTGGTCTAGGTTATGCTCCGGCTGGAAATCAGATTCGTGAATGAAAAGACGATGTTCGAAGTCATACCAACGATCCCATCTGTTTAATTTCCATCCCAAAATTCTTCGTGCAATAGAGTCTGTTTTACTCATTTCGATTGTTCCTCCTTGTTTTATTATATAACAGTTTATATAGTTTTATAATATTATATAACAGATATGGTGGATCGACTACTATAATTATGTAATTTATTTGAAAAAGCTTATGATAATGATTTTGTTTAGTGTCCATGAAGATATTTTAGTTTTTATCGGACTCTCGTGCCGCTATTTCAGTAAAATAAACGTATTTTCATAGGTTAACGGACTTAGGTTCCGTTATTCACTATATCTCATAGGAAAAAGAGCTACTTTAGATGCAATAACGGAACCATAGTCCGTTAAGCATCTAAAAAACAACCATTTCCTTAAAATAACGGAACCTGTGTCCGATAAGTAGAATTTGTATGAGTCCTTAGGTGTAAATTATCAAGCTGCCATTTTGCCTATCATTCATTTTCGGCATGATTAATATTGATATCTCTAAGTAATAAAAAAAGGTACAGAACCAAGTATGTTCTGTACCTTTTTAAGATTTATTTTGCTTTTTTTAAACGAACATTAAAAAATGAATAGAGGATATATAGTGACAATAAAATGAGTCCAAACTCGATTCCTAGAGCCCAACTACTAAAACTTCTATCGATAAATATCCCAACAGCTGATCCGATAGGAAATGAGATGGCTATCCCAATGACAACACCTGTAACCAATCCAATAATAATACCAAGTATTAATCCCATGTTAGTGGCTCCCTTCAAGGTAAAACAAACACTATTAATACTTTTAATTATAATGAGTTAACACTATATTGTGATGGTTTTCACAAATTGAACACCTAATTGCCTCAAATTACTTTGAAAAAGTTCACATTCCTTTCATTGATTTTTGGTCATATCAATTCTTCTGGAATTTTTAAGTGTGAAACAGTAATGTGAATCAAGATAATTCGGGTGGTGCCAGTCACCTTTATTTTTATAAAGGAAAATATATGGTTGTTAGCGAATGTTTATAATAAATAATTTTTGTTTGTGGGGTGGATGGTTTGGAGCATAGGGGTTTATTAGATAATACTTTGTTAGTGCATGATGAGCATGATGGGCAGCATCAAGGTGCGGTGACGTTTCCTATCTATCAAAATAGCTTATTTACGTTTGCTTCTGTGGAAGATTATGAGAAAGCTCGCGAACAGTTAGTAGATTCTTATCTTTATACAAGAGGAAATAATCCGACTGTAAAAATACTGGAAGAGAGGATTGCGGCCTTAGAACAAGGGGAGCAAGCACGTTGCTTTGCTTCTGGAATGGCGGCCATTAGCTCGGCTATTCTATCAACCGTTCAGTATGGGGACCATATTATTTGTGTGGATCAAGCCTATGGACCAACTAGAGAGTTTTTAGGTGAATACTTAAAAAAGTTTAATATCCTTACCACGTTTGTTAATGGCAGCAGCATGGAGGCTATTAAGGATGCCGCACTACCGAATACAAAATTGATTTATTTAGAAAGTCCGACTAGCCTACTTTTTGAACTTCAAGATATTCATGCCTGTGTTGATTTCGCAAAAGAAATAGGGGCAAAAACGATTATTGATAATTCATGGTCGACACCTATTTTCCAAAAGCCTCTTACAATGGGTGTAGATTTAGTCGTTCATTCGTTGACTAAATATATGGGCGGTCATAGTGATGTGGTAGCGGGAGTGGTTGTAGGAAATAAAGAGCTCATCACGAATATCAATAAAAATGAGCATTTATTATTAGGTGGAATTCTCTCACCACAGAATGCCTCTCTTTTATTAAGAGGAATGCGTACCCTGGCTATCCGCATGGAGCAGCATCAAAAGAGTGCGTTTGAAATTGCTAGTTTTCTAGAGAAACAACCCTTTATTCAAAAAGTGAATTTCCCTGGTTTACCTTCGAATCCATTCCATTCATTAGCATTAAAACAAATGTTTGGATTCGGTAGTTTGCTTTCCTTTGAGACAGATTTGCCATATGAAGTCGTGAAGGAAATGGTGAATAGTCTGAAAATGTTCCGAATTGGGGTAAGTTGGGGTGGATATGAAAGCCTAGTCACTCTTCACCGGAAAAATGACACAAACATTCAAGTAGTTAGACTTTACATTGGTTTGGAAAACGTTGAAGACATCAAAGCCGATTTAAAGGCGGCATTTGAAGTGCTTACTAAAGAAAAAGTTTAAAAACAAGGAGTGGAAGTTTTGGTAAAAGAGAATAACAATGAGTACTATGCAACAGCTTCTGAAAAGAATATTCATACTGATTTTAAAAATAATATGACGTATGGGGAGTATCTGAAATTAGAAAATATCCTTTCCAATCAAAATCGATTATCGGATCATCATGATGAGATGTTGTTTATCATAATCCATCAGGTAAGTGAACTTTGGATGAAGCTGATTTTACACGAGATGACCTCAGCTATTGAGTCAATTAAAAATGACGATTTATCGACTGCATTCAAAAGATTAGCGAGAGTGTCGAGAATCCAATCACAAATTATTCAATCATGGGATGTCCTTTCCACTTTAACACCGTCAGAATATGTTGAGTTTAGAGATTCCCTAGGTCAAGCATCAGGATTCCAATCGTACCAATATCGTATGGTAGAGTTTGCTCTCGGATATAAAACGAATCATATTTTAAAAATATATGAAAAAGATCAGGAGCTTTACAATATTTTAAAGAAGGCGTTTGAGGCACCAAGTATTTATGATGTATCGATTCGGGCATTAGCAAAAGCTGGCTTTCAAATCAATCCAGATGTTCTTAATAGGGATGTATCGACTCCGTATGTCGAGGATGATACAGTTAGAAAAGCTTGGATAGAAGTTTATCGCAATGTAGATCGATACTGGGATTTATATGAACTTGCTGAGAAGCTAGTGGATATTGAGGATAGTTTACAGCAATGGCGTTTCCGTCATATGAAAACGGTAGAAAGAATCATTGGATTTAAAGTAGGTACTGGTGGTTCCTCCGGTGTAAAGTATTTGAAAAAAGTACTCGATCACCGCTTCTTTCCGGAGCTTTGGGATATTCGTACAGAGCTGTAGTTCAATAAGGAAATGGCTAAAAAGAATAAGGAGGGGATTTTGTGACTACCGATTTATGTACAATTGGTTTTTCTAGTAAAAATCTACGCCGGTTTGTAGAACTACTGGAAGAGAATAACGTCCAAAAACTAGTCGATATTCGGTTACATAACACTTCCCAATTAGCAGGCTATTCCAAAAAGGATGATTTGGAGTATGTAATGGAGCTAAGAGGAATTGAGTATATCCATGAACCCCTATTGGCACCAACCGAGGAGATATTTAAGGCCTATAAAAAGAAAGAAATAAACTGGGAAGAATTTAAAGAACAGTACATCGATTTATTAAAAGAACGTAAAATCGAAGAAAAAATAGATGACTTAATGGGGAGCAAAACGGTTTGTTTACTTTGCAGTGAGCATAAACCTCATACATGCCACCGCAGCTTTTTGGCAGAATATATAAACGAACATCTTCATTCAGATCTTAGAGTTGTTCATCTAATGTAAGATTAAGGTGCTGACTTAGAAGCTTTATTCTTTAGCTTTTAAGTCAGTTTTTTTGGTTTTCTCTCCTTGATTTTTTGAGACTTCTTTTTTAAAAGAATCCTTAAATTCATGACTTTTAGTGAAGTTTTTGAGATTCTCCTTGTTCAGTTTTTTCATCTTTACACCTTCCTCAAAAAAATTCCCCTCTAAAGTATATTTACAATAAAATGTAAAAATGAGATAATAAAGGAAATTTCGAAGGGGGTAAGTAAGTTTATGGAACCAACAAATTGCTAATGATTAATTTTTTTGAAAATTAATATGGATTTTTATTGAGTGTTGAAATTCACCTACTAAAGTTAGGTTTATTTGTTATGCTCTTTATGAATCAGGCAATTTAGAAGGTTACTTACTTTACTGAAATCGAGATTATAATTTATTAATTGTCTCCAGGTGTTTATTTGGATGCTTGGACAGAAGATATGTGAAGCTCTATTTCCTTGCGCTCATTTAGCTTCGATATGTTTAAATTATTTTCATTGACTATTTTAGGACCGTAAGAAGAAACCATCTTCTTATGGTCTTTTTTATTTTATAGATTTCGCTCTGTTTGAGTTGTTGTGTCGTACACCAGTTCCGTTATTTTTGTTGGATAAGGGGTTATATGGGATTTGCAGGACAATAAATTCGAAAAATGAGATGGTTATTTTACGAAATAAGTGATCAGGTATCCTCTTGAATCAAAATTAGGCTTTATTTTACGTGAATAACGGAATTTAGGTCCGTCAATGACTCTTTACAATTTGCAGAGCATTAAAAGATAAGTCATTTCTAACCGGTCCATAAAGGCATAACTCTATATTATGGATGAAAGAAGGAATAGGTATGTTTGAATTAAAATTAAACGGTATTAAAAAATATATGGAAGCCACCCTTGTTTTGAAGAATATTACTTTTGAAGTGTATGAAGGCGAAAAGGTTGGTATCGTAGGTGTAAATGGAAGTGGAAAGAGCACCATTCTTAAATTAATCGCTGGAATAGAGCCGATGAATTATTATCCTGGTTATCCGCAAACCTCTAGCTATGGTTATGACGAAGGGTTAATTAACATGTCAAGAGGTGCTACTGCCGCCTACCTTGAGCAAACACCGGTATATCCAGAAGGATTAAAAGTAATCGATGTTTTAAACATGGCATTTGCGGAAGTGGATGACATTGAAAAGCAAATGCGTGAGTTAGAAGAACAAATGAAATTTTTAGAAGATACGGCTTTGGAAAGGGTGTTAAACCAATACAGTCATCTCGTTCAATTATTTGATGTAAAAGGCGGTTATGAAAAAGAAGAAAAATTAAGCAAGGTTTGCACCGGTTTGAAATTTAATGAAAGCTTTTTAAATAGAGATTTTGATTTATTAAGCGGTGGTGAAAAAACGAGAGTAGGACTTGGTAAGCTTTTAATCCATCAACCAGATATCTTGTTACTAGATGAGCCGACGAATCATTTAGATATGGATTCGATTGAATGGCTGGAGGGTTATTTGAAGACTTATAAGGGAATGGTCCTTATTGTTTCCCATGATCGCTATTTTTTAGACAATGTTGTCACGAAGATTGTAGAAGTAGAGGATATGGAATCCATCTCTTATAAAGGTAACTATTCCTCCTTCGTGAGTCAAAAAGAAGAAAATTTGCGCATTCAATATGAGCATTTTAGAGAACAACAGAAAAAGATTAACAATATGGAAAAAACCGTAATGAGTCTAAGAGATTGGGCATTAAGGGGCGGTAACGATAAATTCTTTAGAAGAGCCGCAAGCATCCAAAAGAAGCTCGATAAAATGGAACGAATTGATAAACCCGTTTTTGAGAAAAAGAATATGAAGCTAGATTTTAAAAATGCTGAGCGTTCTGGAAATGAAACGATCAAAGCAAACGGGCTTTCCAAATGCTTTGAAGATAAAGTTATTTTCAAAAATGCAGATGCGATGATTCATTATGGTGAAAGAGTGGGCTTAGTGGGGCCTAATGGCAGTGGGAAAACCACTTTCCTTAAAATGCTTTTAGGTGAGGAGCAACCGGACCATGGGGTTGTTAAACTAGGAGCAAGTGTGCTGGCCGCTTATTTACCACAGAAGTTTGTTTTTAAAAATGAAGAACTTACCGTGATCGAAACGTTTAGAGAGGATATTTCAATCCTGGAAGGAAAGGCAAGGGAATATCTGGCTAAATTCATGTTTTATAAAAGTAGTCCCTATAAGAAGGTCAAGTTTTTATCAGGTGGCGAGAGAATTAGATTAAAGTTAGCCATGCTGTTATACCAAGATATCAATTTATTAATACTAGATGAGCCGACCAATCACCTTGATATTGATTCGATTGAAACCCTTGAAGAAGCGTTAGAGGACTTTAAAGGAACGATTTTCTTTATCTCTCATGACCGTTATTTTATCAATAAAATGGCTGAGCGGATCATTGCTGTTGAGGACTATAGGCTGAAAAGCTATCTTGGGAATTACGATTATTATAAAAGTGAATTAGAAAAGGAAAATCTGAAGGTAAAGGTAGAGCCTGAGCCTGTGGTGGTTCGTGAAAAAAATAAGAAACCTGAACCAGTCAAAAAGGGTCCTTCTGAGGAAAAGACTTTAGCCAAGATTGAAAGTATTGAACAAGAAATAAAAGAGATTGATGTCGCCATGGCCGTTGACCAGATCAATTATGAAGAGCTAGAAAAGCTATATTCTAGGAAATTGGCATTAAATGATGAATTGGAATCAGTTATGGATACGTGGATGAATATTAGTAGTTAATGATAAAAAAAGACGCTCACTTTGAGCGTCTTTTATTTATATATAGAAACATACGTTCGATTTATGAAACAATCAAATTAGAAGGTGAATAATTTCAATTTTCATATTATTAGTATAAAAGATTTGGAAATATAAGTCTATATTTATTCAGAAAATTTATTTAATATTGGGATGACTAGGGAATGCTGATTTACTTAGCGGTTTGTATATAGATGACTCGAAAGAAGAGGGGGGTGGATATTTTGAAGATACATTCATGGGATACAAATTTAAAAATTCGCTTAGTAGGAGAGTCACTGTTTTTCTTATTATACTGGATGTATTTTCCGTTTATTGCTGTTTATTTTAGTAAGGCATTAGGGAATCACATGGCAGGTTTGTTAATGACTTTACCTCCAATTATCAACATAATCGGAAGTATGGTGGGTGGTTATTTAACGGATAGAGTGGGAAGACGGCCAGTCATGTTGATTGGAACTTCTGTTCGGACAGTAATGTTTGCTTTATTTGCGATGCCAGGGTCTTATTGGATTCAATATTTGGCTTTTATTGGTGTAGGATTAGGCGGTGCATTGTATAGTCCCGCAAATGATGCCATGATAGCCGACCTTGTTCCGCAGAAAGACCGAAAACAAGTGTACGCTACTTTTATGACGACTAATAATATTGGTGCGGTGTTAGGCCCGGCCATTGGTGCTTTTTTCTTTTTTCATTATCGAACGGAGCTTTTGTGGACTTGTTCGATTGTTATGCTGATCTATTCTCTGATGATCTTTCTTAAAACTCGAGAAACAATGCCGAATCAACATATTTCGTCTCCTCGATTAACGGGCATTGGTGCTGCTGTAAAAGAACAATGGAAAGGGTATGGAAGCATACTTCGTGATAAGGTTTTTATCCTCTATATATTAGGAGGCGTATTTTCAACTATAGCTATCATGCAATTAGATTTATATTTGGCTATTTATGTGACTGAATTTGTTCCATCACAGCCGCTATTTACTTGGGGAGATTGGTCGAATATGTTGAGTAGCACAGAAGTTTTGGGTTGGGTATTGGGGTTAAATGGTCTGTTGTTTGTGCTATTTATCATGCCGGTTACGAAGTGGTTGAAAAACTGGAAGGATCGAAATGTTTTTATCCTTTCGAGCATCTTGGCAGGGGTGGGCATGTTTTTAGTTGGACTTACCACGAATATTTGGATTCTGTTTGTATTAACCATCATTTTTACCTTTGGAGAAATAGTTCGTGCACCGGTCGCCACAAACTTTGTCAGTGACTATGCTCCAGAAAATGCAAGAGGGCAATATATGGGAGCTTCAAGTTTACAATACACTTTTGGAAGATTTTTAGCCCCTGTTACTGTTTTTTTATCGGCATGGGTGCCGTCGATGGGTGTTTTCAGCTTGATATTAATTAGTGCGATTCTTAGTGGGGTTTTTTATATCAAACTTTATAAAATGGATGTAAAAAGAGCAAATTAAAGATATTGTTATGAGGGCTTACAAATTTGTAAGTCCTTTTAATTTGTTTAAGAGAAGTGATTGTCCGATTGAGCGGGTGTATTGGACATTTTGGTGGTTGTATGAAAGTGTAATGTCCGATAGAGCGGGTGTATTGGACAGTTTGGACGTTGTTTGAAAGTGTAATGTCCGATAGAGCGGGTGTATTGGACATTTTGGTGGTTGTATGAAAGTGTAATGTCCGATAGAGCGGGTGTATTGGACAGTTTGGTCGGTGTATGAAAGTGTATTGTCCGACAGAGCGAGTGTATTGGACAGTTTGGATGATGTAAGAAAATGTATTGTCCGATAGAGCGGGTGTAATGGACAGTTTGATTTTAAATTTAGAAGTAAATCTGAATTCTAGTATTTTATTTATAGATATTGTTTACAATTTTACTCCGATAAGAGTATGATATTAAAGGTAAATCCCAAGGAGAAGGAGTTGAACGTTTTTGAGTAATCGAAGTAGCTTAGAACCTGAACCCGATTCGACATATGGGGAAGTCATGAACAAACTATTCCTCAAGAGATTGATTACGTTCAAACACATCAACTCTTTTGACTATCAGGGGTAATTTAATTTTTGACTTCCTTGCCAAAAAGGAGGTTACAAAATGAAAAAGATTTATTTAACCGATGAAAATGGAACGCTTCAAGAAATAAACGATATTGCGAATGGTTGTTGGATTAATCTCGTAGCTCCAACCGATCAAGAAATTAATCAAATTGCCGACCAACTAGATATTCCATTGGATTTTCTAAAAGACCCTTTGGATGAAGAGGAAAGATCCCGAATTGAAAAAGATAATGGAACTGTCCTTATTATCGTAAACACACCTTTATTATCAAAGGATGAAAATGGACTTCCAATTTATGATACGATACCTTTAGGGATGATTATCACGAACGAATGCTTTATTACTATTTGTTTGAAAGATAATCCGTTAGTTCATGTGTTTGCGCAAAATAAAGTGAAGCAATTTTTTACTTATAAAAAAACACGGTTTTCATTCCAAATCCTATATTTGATCTCTACTTATTTTTTAAAGTACCTGAAACAAATTATCAAAAAGACGGACAAAATTGAAAACGAATTGCATCAATCGATGAAAAATAAGGAGCTCTTTTCCTTATTAAATATGCAAAAAAGTTTGGTTTACTTTACGACATCCTTGAAATCAAACAATATTGTTATGCAAAAAATGTTAAAGAGTAATTATCTGAAAATCTATGAAGACGATCAGGAATTATTAGAAGATGTCATTATTGAAAATCAGCAAGCAATTGAAATGGCCGAAACTCATACCACGATCTTAAGTGGAATGATGGACGCTTTTGCATCTGTCATCTCAAATAACGTCAATATCGTGATGAAGTTTTTAACATCTATTACGATTATCATGGCTTTACCAACAATGGTTGCTAGCTTTTACGGCATGAACGTACCGGTTCCGTTTCAAGATTACCCGCATTCATTTTTAATTGCTATTATTATTTCCGTTATTTTAGCGAGTGTAACAGCACTGATTTTTTGGAAAAAAAGGTTTTTTTAGTCTCGCTTGAATATAGATAAATCACTGCTTTATAATAAATATAGATATAATCGGCGATGGAGTTCGCCATAACCGCCTATAAAGACTAATGACTCCTACTAGTAATTTGTTATGATTACTGGTAGGGGTCTGTTTTTTTGGAAACCGTTAGACGTGGGAGGAACATGATGAATATTATTGCAGTTGGAATAGGTGGTTTTGTTGGAGCTGTCTTAAGGTATTTGGTTGGGAAAGGGATTCCTGCACCAAATGGCTTTCCATTAGGAACCTTAGTGATTAATCTCTTAGGATGTTTATTTTTGGCATGGTTTTTTACGATTACCACAAAAGGGTGGAAAATAAACCCTAATTTAAAATTAGCAATTGGAACTGGTTTCACTGGAGCCTTTACAACTTTTTCAACCTTTTCTGTTGAAACATTAAATCTTATACAAAATTATCAAACGGTCCTTGCGTTTCTCTATGTATTATTAAGTATTTTGGGAGGGATTGCGCTAGCTATACTTGGTGCAAAGCTAGGTGCTGTACGTTCTGAAACGGTTGTGAAAGGAGAAACAAAATAATGTTATTCGCAGGCATTGGTGGAATATTTGGGGCCATAACTAGATTTCTCCTTGGGAAATGGATTTCTAGCAAGACAAGTAATGTACTTCCGTTTGGAACATGGGTCATTAACCTCACTGGTTCATTTGTGCTTGGACTTTTAGCATTTCTACATCAAGGACTTTTTATGCCAAATTGGGTGTGGTTATTATGTGGCACAGGATTTCTTGGGGCGTATACGACGTTTTCAACCTTTGGATACGAAACCCTTCAAATGATAGAAAATAAAGTATACAAAAAAGCTTTATTTTATGTCAGCAGCTCGGTTGTATTAGGAGTTCTTTTCGCAGGGATTGGATGGGTTTTGGCCGAATGGATGATGTAACCGTACATAAAATGCTTAACCTCACATGGGGTTAAGCATTTTTTTTATCCAGAATAATATGATATTCATTTTACAAACTATAAATAGATAGGAAATGTTCTATTCATATCTTGTTATATTTCAATGAAAGGATATAAAAAAATGAAAAAAAGCTTTGTGTTTATTATTAGTTTGCTTTTGTTTCTGCAAATGAATCTATCCTCTGCTCTAGCTGCAAACAATCCAAGAAATATCTATGAGGTCAGATCAGGGGACTACCTTTGGAAAATAGCCCAAACCTATGAAACATCAGTTGCAGACTTAAAGTTATTCAACGGGTTACAATCGGATTTGATATTCGTTGGACAAAAATTAAGAGTTCCTATTTCGTATGAAGTGGTTCCGGGGGATACTCTTTGGCAGCTTTCACAATCATTTACTTCTACAGTCCCGTTAATAAAATCAGCGAATGGGCTGACATCCAATATGATTTATGTTGGTCAAAAGTTAAAGATTCCTCCGAAGAAGTTGACCATGGATGGTAAGTTTATTTTAATGACGAGAGATGAATTCAAGGATTGGATATTTAATCAAAAGTTCACACGTAAAGTGGGTAAGGTCCAACAACATCATACGTATCAACCGAATTATCAGTCGTTTAATGGCTCCAATCATTTCTCTTTAATGAAGGGAATGGAAGACTATCACATTAATGGAATGAACTGGAGTATGATAAGCCAACAAATTACTACTTTTCCAGATGGAAAGTTAGTGGTAGGAAGACCGTTTGATATCGCGCCTGAAGGGTCATTTGGATTACAGAATAAATCTGCTATGCATGCCATAGAAGTGGATGCGTTAGCGATTGAAAATGTAGGAAACTTTGATGCAAATCAAATGACTGCCGAGCAAAGGGAAACCATTGTAACGGTTACAGCTTTATTGATGATAAAATACGGGTTAACACCTAACATTGACAGCATTACTTACCATCATTGGTGGGATATTAATTCAGGCGAAAGGGTGTTAGATCATAGTGAAGGACATCCTGTTAAGACGTGTCCTGGAACACAGTTTTTCGGTGGTAATTCCACAACAGCTGCAAAAAATAATTTCTATCCATTAGTTGCTAAAAAAATGCAAGAGATTTTAGCATCAATGTAATAGTGATAAAAGGACCTCTTAGTAGGTCCTTTTATATTTGGAGTTATGTTTATGTTTTATAGGACACAGGTTCCGCTATTTTCGTAAAATTGACGTTTTATCATGGGTTATAGGACACAGGTTCCGTTATTGACCATATTTCATTGAAAAAAGATGTATTTCAAGGGCATTAACGGAACCATAGTCCGATAATCCTCAAAAAACAAGCAATTTTTAAAAATAACGGATCGTGTGTCCGATAAACTGAATGCTTCTAATTATAAGTAAGTATACGAGATTCTTGGATCAGAGTTGATGATAATTTTTCCCTCTTTTTCTTCAATACCGACTCTAAAGGTGTTTGGGTTCCCTAAAATAGATATGTCAGCAAATGATGGTGAGTCAGGGTTATCTTGAATTATTAGTTTAGATTGGATATAAGTGCGTTTGCCAAGCCCAAAACGACGTAAGATATTTTTGTGTTTGGCTTCACAGAAAATGGTTTCATGTAAACTTTTATCTGTTAATTCTTTTCCAATCAGTAAACCCAATCTTTCAATAATATCAGGGTTGTTAATCATAAAAATCGTTCCTTTCAAAAGCTTAACTGTCTTTACTATACAACCATTTTATAGATATGAAAATATTAGCTCAAGAATATGTTTTAAATATTGGTTCATTTATGAGTGGTAATCTAAAAGGTATTTACAATTAAATAAGGAATTACTAAAAATTGACAGTTTATGACGTGTTATTTATTCTTGTGATGAAGATAAATGACATTTCATCTAATTTATAAATTGCAAGTTTTTATGAAAGTTGATCTTTTGCATACTGAGATAGTTTACGATAAAAGAATTATTCTCAAATTTTATCAGGAGGTATAAAATTGAAAATCATTGATACAATCCCATTCTTTATAGATAACTATCATCCTACAGTTAGTTTTTTAAAAACCTATTACAGTGAATACCCAACGATCTTCAGTGAGTATTTTTCTTATCATTGTAAAGATACAGAGGAACGACATCAGCAATCGATAGCAAAATATCCTGACCACTTTTCATCAATAAAGGAAGTATATAAATACATTGTCCCGATTATAAAAGAAGTTGTTGCGGAATACGAAAGACTGTATGAAATTACGTTTCCTATTGAAGTCAATTTAATAGTAGGTGGGTTTGGTTCCAATGCATTTACACACAGGCAAATCATTCCTAATATTACCTTTGCACTAGAAAAATTATCCCCTGTACCTGACCACTTAAGGACGATTGTTGCTCATGAATTCGGTCATGCTGCCCATAATATTATTTCAAATGATAATGGTATAGACTGGAATAAGATAAAATGGGATAACCCGTTGACGTGGCTTTATCAAGAAGGAGCGGCCACTCATTTTTCCCGCCGAACCGCACCGGGATTGGAACCTTCTATTTATTTTTCCTATAATTCAGAAGGGAAAGACTGGTTAACTTTTGCAGAGAAGAATATAAAAGAAATCAAAAAATCCTTTGCTAAAGATTTATTAACAGAAACATCGCTATCTATATTTCGTGAATGGTTTTCAATTAACGGAGGGAATAAATATGGTTTTAGTAGACTAGGTTATTTTCTCGGTGATTTGTTTTTTCAAAGTCAGGTAAGAACACGTGGTGAGATGGACGCTATTATTGCTTGGGGAAAATGTGATTTCCATAAACTGGTTAGTAAATGGTTGGTTCAAGAGGCTGAACAATATTAAAAAAATGGATCCCATTGTTATGCCTTTTTAAGAGGTAATTCAGGTTACTTGACTGAGTAACAGGATAAATATTACAATTGAAATCCGTTGTTTTACTATTTTCATATGGAACGGAGTAAATTTTATGAACATTGAAAAGATAGATTTTCATGTAAATGGGTTAAATTATACGATTCGTTCTGCCGTCAAAAAAGATGCACAAGAGTTGTCAGATTTGAGACTACAAATTGACGGTGAGACAGAAAACATGGATAGAGAAAAAGGGGAGGCTTTCCTCGATCAACAAGCCTTTGAACACGTAATAAAAGTAGATACTAAGAATCCTAGAAATCTTTTTTTAGTAGCTGTAGCGAATGAGCGGATTGTTGGATTCTCAAGATGTGAAGGGAGTAATCTGAAGAGATTCTCTCATAGAGTAGAGTTTGGGGTCGGTGTTTTAAAAGAATTTTGGGGATTTGGGATTGGAAAAAATCTATTAAAAGAATCTATTTCTTGGGCTGATTTGAATGGTATTAAGAAAATGAATTTAAATGTGACAGAAATAAACGAAAAGGCCATTAGGCTTTACGAAAAGCTTGGATTTGAAATAGAAGGAGTATTAAAAAAAGACAAGCTATTATCTGATGGAAAATACTACAACACCATCATGATGGGAAGATTTAATGACTAGAATTGTTTCATATATGACTAATCATCGTATTCTTTAGGACCAGATTCATCTATCGGATCTGGTTTTTTTACATTTTGGGGTTATTCTAATTTGAAAAGGCACTATTTTGTTTAGTACGAAAGTAGTAAACGTGTACAACTTTATTACAATTTTCACCAAAACAGGTCCAAAATGTAAGTCGTTTCGTTTATGATATGGTATGATTGTTTCGACTCACGAAGGGATGGGATTATGCAAGAACTGATCAATTTGACGCGAAAACTAGCGGAGAAAAGAAATGAATATTGGTTGGAGAATGTGATTTTTACTTACCAATGGTGGATTTTACTTTCGTTGACCATATTACCATGGCTTTTATGGTGGAAATGGGTCGATAAGAAAAGAGTAATTGAAATTTTCCTTTATGGAAGTTTAATCTCCCTTTATTCCATTTTACTTGATGATATTGGGTCACATTTTATATTGTGGATTTATCAATACCAGCTGTTTCCTATTAGTCCTCGTCTGAATCCGATTGATTTAACTATTATGCCAGTGACATTTATGGTGGTATACCAATATTTTAAAAGATGGAAGTCTTTTTTGATTGCGCAAATGATATTAGCTTTTGGAGCAGCCTTTATTGCGGAACCTCTTTTTTCTTCCGTTGATATTTATCATATTCTTAACTGGAAGCTGGTCTTTTCATTTGTTATTTATCTATTATTGGGAATTGGTAATAAAATCGTCGTGGAGAGGTTAGTACATATGCAAGATCGTAAATAATAATTGAGTTATAATAAGGGGGGAGAACCCGAAAATAAAGGCTTGGCATTCACCAAGCCTTTTTAATGTTTTTTAACATAAACACCTTCTACCATTAATCCTTTCATAAATACAGCTTCTGTATCCGGTTTCCCTTTTATTTCGGAAATGGTTTCTTTAAATCCAAATAAATGACTGTCATCTGACCTGCCAATCGTTTTCCCAAGCTCAAATTTTCTCTCATTTTGATAAGTGTAAAACTCATCGTGATTTGCATTCACGTATGGTTCATTTTTATAGATAATAGATTGATCCTCCGCATGGCGATAAACGTCTAAATGATAATAGTCATAGCAAAAATATCCAAAAATGATAAAGGGAATAAATAATACAAAAAGCCAAGTTTTTTTCCTTTGCAATGCCATACTCCTTCCAAACTGGTATATACCATTATAATACCATAATAAGGAATATTTTGAATGAATAACCTATACACCAAAAGAGATAACCATAATTTTATTATGTAAACTAGTAGTGTTTGATTTTAAAAAAAATAATGTCTAAAACAATCCACAGAGTCTTTTACTTGTTTGTTATTCTAGATATAAATATTGTAAAAAGAGTTTGAACTATAATCTTATTGAGTAGATAATAGAAAGGGTAATGGTATATTAACTGTTTTAACCTGGGGTGAAAAAATGGAGATAAACAATATTTTAGTAGTCAGTCCGATGTACAGGGAACTTCAACCTCTAATCGAAAAAGAAAATATCCGAAAGAATTTTCGGTTTATACCTGAAAATGAGCTTGAAAATGAAGATTTGAAATGGGCTGATGCATTAGTTAGTTTTAACTTAAAATCAGATATAGATTATAGTCAGGTCAAATGGGTTCATTCGCTTGGTGCTGGTGTGGACCGTTTTTTATATGGTAAGACTTGGAATGAACAGGTATTATTAACTCGGACGATTTGTTCGTTTGGGCAAAGAATCGCTGAGTACTGTTTAAGTTACATACTGAAAGACCTACAGTTTCATGAACCTTTTCATGTGGCAAAGCATGAGAAGGAGTGGAAACCATTTACGCCAAAATTATTAAGTGACCAAAAGGTCATGATTTATGGTACAGGTGAGATAGGGCAAAAAGTGGCTCAAATTTTTTCAGGATTAGGTGTAGAAGTTTACGGAGTTTCCCAAAGCGGTAAAAGGAAAGAACATTTTAAAGAAGTCATGACAATGGAGCATCATGTGTCACGCTTAGCTGAAATGAATTACCTCATTAATACTTTACCGTTAACGAATCAAACAGCTCGTTTATTTTCTAAAAATATATTTGGGCAGCTATCAGGTGCTGGATTTTTGAATGTTGGCAGAGGGCTAACTGTTGATGAAAAGGCATTACTAGATGCTTTAAAGGAAGAACAGGTTCGCTTTGCTGTTTTAGATGTATTTGCCCAGGAGCCACTACCAAAAGAGAACCCTTTATGGGAACATCCACATGTATATATTACTCCCCATATTTCTGCTGTAACCACTCCAGATGAAGGTGTTGCTTGTTTTGTAGAGACACTAAAAAATCTGGAAGAAGGTAAACCGTTGCGAAATAGGGTCGATGTGGAAAAAGGGTACTAGGTTATTGTTTAATTATTAATTGTGGTGCATAATCATTAATTCAAGGTCAGGTCCTATTCGGATTTGGCCTTTTTAATATGGTTTTCCCGTGAAAACGCTTTCTTAAAATTAATCATAAATATTCATAAAAAAATAGATAAAATGCTTGTCAGATTAAAAAATATTAAATATAATCATTTCATTGATGTGAGGTTTTATAACATGACAATGAGAGGTAATGAGACATGGCAGAAGTTTTAATTTCAAACACACCTGTAAATACAACAACATTAGATCAAATTATAGAAACGATAAAAGAAAAAAGCGTTGAATTATTACACCTGCAATTTGTAGACATTGAAGGAATTTTAAAACATATCACGGTAACAGTTGAACAATTAGAGGATGTCGTAGAAGGTAAGATCATGTTCGATGGTTCTTCTATTAAAGGCTTCTCTCCTATTAATAAATCAGATCTTTATTTACAACCGGATTTAAATACGTTTGCAGTCCTTCCTTGGACAGTTGAAAATGGTTATTCTGAGGCACGCTTTTTATGCTCGGTGAAAAATCCAGACGGAACAGACTATGAAGGCGATACAAGAAATGTCCTAAAGAAAACGGTTGATCGTGCTGCAGAACATGGGTATACGATTTCAGTTGGACCGGAATTAGAATTTTTCCTATTCAAAAATGATGAAAATGGATACGCAACTCAAGAACTAGGTGATAGAGCTGGTTATTTTGAGCCATCACCACATGATGTTGGCGATCGAGTTCGTTTAGAAATTTATCGTGCTTTGAAAGCGATGGGCTTTACGATCGAAGCCTCTCACCATGAAGTAGCAGAAGGGCAGCATGAAATTAACTTTAAATATGCAGATGTTTTAAAAGCTGCAGACCTTGCTACTACATATAAATGGGTAGTAAAGACAGTGGCAAAGAAATTTGGTTTACACGCAACGTTTATGCCGAAGCCAGTTTTCGGAATCAACGGGTCTGGTATGCACGTAAATATGTCTTTCTTCGAAGGAAGCGAAAATGCCTTTTTTGATCCTTCTGATGAATTACAATTATCACAAAAAGCGTATCATTTCATTGCGGGTGTACTTGAAAATGTCAAGAGCTTTACGGCTGTGACAAATCCACTAGTAAACTCTTATAAGCGTTTAGTTCCTGGATACGAAGCACCTTGCTATATCGCATGGTCCGCATCTAACCGTTCGGCATTAATTCGTATTCCGGCTAAAAAAGGTCTTGCGACTCGTGTAGAATTACGTTGTCCAGATCCTTCAGCTAACCCATACTTAACATTTGCCGTTATTGCATCAGCTGGCTTAGATGGAATCGAAAAAGGTTTAGAAGCACCTGCAGCAATTAACGAAGATATTTTCCACATGACCGACGAAAAGCGTGCTTTCTTAGGAATCGATAATCTTCCAGGAAGCTTAGCTGAAGCATTAAAGGCTTTAGAATCAGGCGAAATCGCTTCTAAAACTTTAGGTGAACATGTTTATACTGAATATGTTTCTATGAAAAAAGCAGAGTGGGATAGCTATCGTACAGCTGTTCATGCTTGGGAAATCGACAATTACCATACAAAATTCTAATGAAAGCGGGGATTTACCCGCTTTTTTTTGTTGGGTTAAAAGCTTGTACACCTTAATTTTTGAAGACATGTTGACCAATCACGAGTGCCGTTTCTCTTGAATCAAGCCAACGGCTAGTAGCTATGTCTGGATTATAGAAAAATAAAGATTCTTTTGCCATATGGCGTTGTTCAGATAAAGCAGCCTTAACAGCTGCGATAGAATCTTCATCGGCTGGTTTATTTATTTCACCATTACTTACAGGTTGAAATTGACCGCGTTCATAAATGACTTCTTTAATGGTGTCAGGGAAAGAAGGATGTTCTACTCGATTTAGGACCACGCAAGCTACTGCAATTTTTCCTTCAAGTGACTCTGTTTGCGCCTCAGCTCTAACCAATCTAGCAAGTAGGTCTAATTCTGAATCCGTGTACGAGACCGTAACTTTCGGTTCTTCTTTTACTACCGGCTCTGCATTTACAACCGTTTCGCTAGCAACTGTATATTTTGCTTCAGGTTTCACTTCTTCCTTTTTTTCTGCATCTTCAGATACCTTTGTTTGCGCTTCAGCTTGTACCAATCTTGCCATTAAGTCAATATCATAATACATGTAGTCAGCTATTTCTGTTTTGACAAAAAAATTGTTTAGTACCTCTGCATTGACGGTCTTTGTCATATTAATCATTGGATATTGTTGAGTAGCTACTGCCAATTCTTCTTGATGTGCTTCGGCTCTAACTAATGTAGCAAGTAGATTTACATCTTTATCTAATTTGGTTACCGTTTCGGTTTGAGGTGCATTCTCTTTAGGTTTTTCTGTGTTAATGTCGTCTCCTATGTATATTAAGTCAAGATTTTTAATTTGTGGATTTAATTCGGCTAATTCCTTTAATGTCAGATTATGTTCTGCTGCGATTTTCGTCATCGTATCCCCGTTATTTACGGTATAGGCAAAAGCAGGATTGGCGGCAAATATGAAAGAGAATAGTAATATAATGGTAGTGGTCAGTTTTTTCATAGTTCGTTTCCTCCTAAAAATGAAAGTCAGCTCGTTGGCTTGTCTTTAATCTATTTCTATGAACGCAAGAGATAGTTTAGTATTACAATTTGATTACATAGAAAAGACAATTTTTTAAGAGAGGAGAAAAAAAGGGTTTTAATGTTCGCCGAGAGTCGATAAGAGCTTGTCTTATATGGAGAATTAACAAAAATAAATAGAGTTCATAATATAATGAACTCTATTATCATCGTGATTATATTTTTTTCACGCTTTCACGCGAGATAAGGTGAGGGGCTAATTTTTCAGATTTGCCAGTGCCGCCATTTATTAATTGAACTAATAGTTCAGCTATTTTGATACCAAATTTCGAACTATGAAGGGTGACTGTGCTTAACGGTGGAGATGTATACTTGGTTAAGAAATTACCATCATATCCGATGATAGAAAAGTCATCAGGAACACGGATCCCTAAAGAAGTTAACTTGGCTAGTGCTCCTATAGCCATTAAATCATTGGCAAAAAAACAGGCAGTTAGAGTAGGGGAGGTCTGAAGTAATCTCTCTATACTTTTTGCTCCACCTTCACCTGTAAAGTCACTTTCCATCATCCAATTATCTTCCCAAGATATCCCTGCTTCGTGCATGGCTTGTTTATAGCCTTCCAATCGTTCCAGGCAAATGTTTGCATGGCTTGGGCCATTAATAAATCCGATTGCTCGGTGTCCGTTTGCTAGTAGATGGTTTACGGCCATGCTTGCTCCTTTTTGATCATCTATATTGATGTTGGAACAAGTTCGAGAAATAATATTTTCGCCGACACATACGATCGGATAACTCAATTTTTTTGCTTCTTTATAAATAGGATGCGCACTTATAAAACCAGGTAGAATAATACAACCATCAAGCTTTCTTTTTCGAATAATCATTTCAAGCGTTTGACTTTCGTACTGATGTGGGACGACGGTGACAGGTGAAATGATCATTTCCTTTTGGTATAAAGCTAGAGTCTGACTTAAATAGGGAAGGATCTCAAAGAAAGCGGGTCTTGCTTCAAAATCTGTTTCCGGAATAATAACGCCAACTAAATTACTTTTTTTACTGACCAAGTCCTTCGCATTTTGGTCCTGGACATAACCTAGCTCTTTTACAGCTTGCTGAACCAGTTGAATGGCTTTCTGACTAACACCATATTGATTATTCAGTGCACGAGAGACTGTACTAACAGAAAGCCCGCACTTTTTGGCAACATCCTTAATGGAAACACTCATCACTTTCCTCCTTACCCTATTTTTTATAGATTTGATCTCGTTAACAGGAATGGTTACGTTTTCTATGTAATATTATAAACCTAATAGAGTAATATGCAAATAGATGATGATTTTCGGTAACGTTCCCGAAAAATATTTGACTTTATCTTGTAAATAATGGTATTAATGGAATAGATAGTTAGAAAAAGAGGGAGGGTCATTTTTGAAAAAACAAGTTTTATATTTTGCTGTAGTCATAGGAATGTTGAGTGGTTGTACGGTTACTTCAGTAGATAAACCAGAAAACAATAAGTCTGTTGTAACGGTACAAGGCTATGCTAAAGGTGAAACTCCAGAAAAACCGCCAAACTATTGGCCGACTATGGAATGGAAGACTAGTTTACCTGAGCAGCAAGGGATGAATTCAAAAAAACTAGCAGATCTTTTTGAAAAACTAGACGAAATCAATAGCCCGTTAGATGGCTTGATTATCATTCGAAATGGTTATATTGTGGCGGAAAAATACGGTTATGGTTATGGACCCGAGCGATCTCATGAAATCAATTCAGTCACAAAAAGTTTTATGTCAGCTGTTACGGGTGTTGCGATAAATGAAGGGTATATAAAGAGTATTGATGACCCTATTTTTGATTATTTTCCTGATCGAAAAGCGGAGAACATGGATGACCACAAGAAGAATTTAACGGTTAAAGATTTTCTTACGATGAATTCAGGGCTGGATTGGGGAGAGCTGGATAAGGATCGAAAGCACCAATTCTGGAGTGATTTTGAATCGACAGATGATACCGTCCAATTTGTCTTAAATAAACCGACTGATCCTAATCTTATCGGTAAGTTTGATTATAATACAGGCTTACCGCATATTTTATCAGCAATTGTTCAACAAACAACTGGTAAGAAAACCGCTGATTATGCAAAAGAAAAAATCTTTGACAAGATTGGAATTACCACGGCTTATTGGCCAGAGGTGCAAGGTGTGAATCAAGGCGGTTATCGAATGGAGATGACTCCAAGAGATATGGCCCGTTTCGGCTATTTATATATGAATAACGGTAAGTGGGATGGTCAACAAGTTGTTCCTGAAGATTGGGTTAAGACCTCTATGAGTGAATTAATTCAAACGGGTATGACAGGGGGAGAACATTACGGTTATTATTTTTGGTTAACCACTACCAAGGATGGATATAAGGAAATATCTGCGATGGGAGACCGTGGACAATACATTGTCATGGTACCTGAGTTAAACCTGCTCGTCGTACAAACTTCAAAAGCGTATTTAACAGATATAAATATCTTTGAAGAATATATCTATCCTGCAGCAGAATCAACTGAACCAATCCCAGTGGATGCAGAAAGTAACACTCGACTAAGTGAAAATAAAAAGAAATAGTGTATCCAATTAAAGCATTAACACGAAGGGGGTCTGACCCCCGTCGCGTTAATGCTTTAGAATGATAAATCCCATTGAAATGGTTATCTTAAGGTTTCCCAATCTGCGTATTGTCCGCTGCCACTGCATCCTGGACAATCGGATGACATGTTTTGGTAAGTGAATTCAATGGCAGGGTACACGACATATCCTTTGCCATAGCATTCAGGACATTTGTTTGCTTCCTTCATTTGCGAAACGTGGTTTTCGTAGCGTGCATTCCGCCAATCGTTAAATGCGTTGATTAAGCCCATTTTCATCGCCTCATACTTTTTTTCTTAGTTTTAGTTATGGGCGGAAAATATATACATTTATCTATTTATTTGGCTTAAACGTTTTGCAACAGGTTTCTGCTGAGTGTCTTACTTCATCTTGATGATTCTTTTCTGTTAACTCAGAAGACATTTCTGTATCATATCTCGCATGGTTATCCATTTCAACCATGATCTTTTCTGCTGTACAAATATTACCTTGTCCATAAAATGTGCAGTTGGATATCGCACATGAAACTTCTACTTTTGGCATGAATCAAAACCTCCTAATGATGCGTTTGATTCTTATTTTTTACAATAAACCTGATTTTAATCGGCTGGAAAAAATGTACAAGAAAGAGGTGAGAACATTATAATGACGTTTATGGAAACGGCAACAAAAGGGAATTCTAACTTAAGCACATAAATATATTTTCGCTTTTTGATTTGATACTATAGTGGTATATCTTTTTAAAAGGCTCTTTTCTGAAACTTTGTTGCTTTTTGAGACTAATAAATAGGCATTTCACGATATAGGGTGTTAAACTCATATGGAAATGAAGAAAAGAGCTGATCACTTATTAAGAGGACCTGTAAAAATCCGGCTTTAGGGATTTTTACGAAAACCAGAATCTATACGAAACAGCTTTTTAAAAGAAAGGACCATTTTAAATGTCAAATATAAATATACCCGTATCCATGTTGAATTTAGCACCGATCCGAGAGGGACAGGGGCGAAAAGAAGCGATTGATGCAATGGTGGACCTTGCGCAAACAGCTGAAAAACTTGGTTATGAACGATATTGGATTGCGGAGCATCATAATACACCTACATTGGTGAGTTCGGCTACAGCCATTTTAATTAAGCATACATTAGAGCACACGAATACCATCAAGGTGGGTTCAGGTGGGATTATGCTGCCTAATCACGCACCCTTAGTGGTTGCAGAACAATTCGGAACGATGGCAACGATTTATCCTGATCGTGTTGATTTAGGACTTGGTCGTGCTCCGGGAACAGACATGAAGACAGCTAATGCCTTAAGAAGATCCCGAAACGATTCGGTTTATACATTTCCAGAGGATGTTAAGGCCTTACTTCATTATTTTGGGTCAGAAGAGGAGCAAGGTTTTGTCAAAGCTTATCCCGGGGTTGGAACAAATGTACCGATTTACATCCTAGGTTCTTCTACAGATTCAGCTTATTTAGCGGCTAGCCTAGGGTTGCCTTATGTGTTTGCTTCTCATTTTGCGCCAAGATTTATGGAAGAAGCGATCAATATTTATCGTAAAAACTTTCAGCCGTCTCAGTATTTGGATCAACCATATATGATGGTTTGTCTAAATGTGATTGCAGCTGAAACCGATGAGGAGGCAAAATGGTTATCAACGACCATGCAGCAATTTTTCCTCAATGTGGTACGCGGTACTCAAAATCCACTCCGTCCACCAGTGGAAAATATCCATGAGCTATGGAACCCGATGGAGGAGGAAATGGCTACATCTATGTCAAGTGTGACATTACTTGGAAGTAAGGAAACCGTTCGCCAGCAGCTAACTCGTTTTCAATCTATTTATAATGTGGACGAAATCATGGCGGTATCTTACATTTTTGATGCAGAAAAACAAAAACGATCATATGAAATATTAAAAGAAATAGTTGATGAAAAATAGAAATTAAGGCCATCCAGTTTTTTGGATGGCTTTTTCAAATGAAGAAAACTTTTAATATTTTTGAGATTAAAGAAACGGAAACAAGTCGATAATAAAAATTGTTAGTTTTTATAACGAAAATGAAAGGAGAGTTATTATGCCGCAAGGAGCTACTGAAACAAGTATGCTTAAAGTGGGTGATCAAGCACCTGACTTTACTTTAAAGGCACATGGTGATCGTAAGGTTTCATTAAGTGAATATCGTGGATCCCAAAATGTATTTTTATGCTTTTACCCTTTAGATTGGACTCCAGTCTGAGGCGCGCAAATGCCTTCTTACGAGGACGATTTACCTCGTTTTGAAGAATTTGATACCCAGGTCTTGGGTATAAGTGTAGATAGTGTGGCTAGTCATGATGCGTGGGCAAAATCAATCGGAGGAATTTCCTACCCGCTTTGTTCGGATTTCTATCCTCATGGAGAGGTATCAGAAAAATACGGTGTCCTTCGTAAAAATCCTGATGAACCAGCGTATGGTGCAGCTGAACGTGCTCTTTTTATCATTGATAAAGATGGGATTGTTCGATGGATAGATGTTCACCCAATCGGTAAACAACCAGATAATGAAGAGTTATTTGATGTCTTACGTAAGTTATAAGTATGAAATATAAGGAGGTTGTGTATGGAACTCTCTAGAAAAGCTATCCCATATACACCTGTCAATAAACCGCTTCATGAAATGACGGTTATGATTGTTTCAACCTCTGGAGTGCATTTAAAGGATCAAGAACCGTATAACACGGACCCCTCACAAGGGGATGCAACCTTTCGTATCATTCCTGGAGATGTAGACCCAAAGGACTTAACCGTTACCCATGCGGCACCAAAAGAGCATTATAATACGGATTATCCTAAAGAGGATATTAACTGCGTTTTTCCAATCGACCGGTTACGTGAAATGGTCGACGACGGAGATCTTGGCGGGGTAGCAGAAAAACATCTAACGATGATGGGCTATTCCATGAGATTAAACAAGATTAATCAAGAGACCATTCCGGCTCTCGTAAAAGAAGTCGTTCGCTCCAAAGCGGATGCCGTCCTTTTAACAGCTGGCTGACCGCTCTGTCATCGCACTGTAGTTACAGTGCAGCGCGGAATTGAAGCGCAGGGGATTCCAACTACATTAATCACACTAGATGTTGAACAATCTAGTTTAATGAGACCTCCTCGTGCGATTCATCCAAAAGGATTTGAATTTGGTCATTCTTTAGGAAAACCGCATGATAAACAGACACAACGAAAAGTGTTAGAAGCGGCTTTGTTTGAATTATTGGAAAAACAAGAGCCTGGTCATATTCATGAAGTGGACTTTCCAAGCTATAATAAGTAGAGGCTTACTAGAGACGGATAGATGAACTCCGTCTCTTTTTTACGTATTTTTTTCTGAATAAGTTTATATGTTCAACACATACCCCTTATAGTATAATAAGGCTTAGTTATAAATACCATATTATAAATAGATGGGCTAGAGGAGTTTTTGTAAGGGGGGAGTTGGGGTTGTTGAAACAGAAAAATCAAGAACCAGGTTGGTTGCAAGAATATATAGATTCACCTGAAAAACAAAGGAATTTATATAAAAAGACATTATGGATTGTTGTTCTTTCACAAATCTTTGGCGGAGCAGGACTAGCCGCAGGTATTACTGTAGGAGGACTTTTAGCAAAGGAAATGCTTGGAACCGATAGTTTTGCTGGAGTACCGATTGCCTTATTTACATTAGGTTCTGCAGGAGCTGCCTTGCTTGTAGGGAGACTGTCGCAACGTTATGGACGCAGAGCTGGACTTGCATCAGGTTTCCTTGCTGGAGGATTAGGTGCGATAGGGGTCGTCCTGGCAGCAATCACGAATAATATTTTCCTTTTATTTGTATCACTTCTAATTTATGGTGCTGGCAGTGCAACAAACCTACAAGCACGTTATGCTGGAACCGATTTAGCAAATTCCAAACAGAGAGCAACGGCCGTCAGCATTGCTATGGTATCCACGACATTGGGGGCTGTGGCAGGGCCGAATTTAGTTCAGGTGATGGGGAAGTTTGCAACCTCTATGGGAATTCCTGCACTTTCTGGTCCATTTATATTAGCTGCGGCTGCTTACTTTATCGCAGGGATTGTGTTATTAGTCTTATTACGTCCAGATCCATTAGTTGTTGCTAAAGCTATTGCTTCTGCCAAAAATCAAAATCAGAGTAATGCAATAGATCGAAAGGAAACACTAGAAAAAAATAAACGCGGAATAATCGCTGCTGCCACAGTGATGGTATTAACTCAAATCGTGATGGTTGCGATTATGACAATGACCCCAGTACATATGGGTCATTATGGACATGGTCTTAGTGCCGTTGGAATGATTATTGGTTTTCATATTGGTGCCATGTATCTTCCATCCCTTTTAACAGGGATGTTAGTTGATAAAATCGGACGGGTTTCGATGGCGATTGCCTCTGGTATCACCTTGTTAGGTGCTGGAGTCTTGGCTGCTTTTGCACCTGGCGAATCCTTTATTCTGCTTACCCTCGCTCTCATTTTACTAGGGCTAGGTTGGAATTTTGGTTTAATCAGCGGCACAGCCATTTTAGTAGACTCTACCACTTTATCGAATCGTGCCAAAACGCAGGGAGCAGTAGATGTGATGGTCGCGTTATCTGGTGCAACTGGCGGAGTCCTTTCTGGAATGGTCGTAGCTCATTCCAGTTACGCCACTCTTTCTATTGCAGGTGGGCTCCTATCTCTTCTGTTAATTCCAGTGATTGTCTGGTCTACTCGAGAAAGAGTGACAGAACTGCAAGGGGAAGTATGATAAAAAAGAATAGAAATGTAAAAGGGTGGGGTAATCCCACCCTTTTGTATTTATATCAAGAAGATAATTTTTGAAAAAATAAGCAAACTAAAATAGTGGACCGTATTAAAATGTGGTGCCAAAAAATTGAATAAAGGGTGGTGAAAAAATGGCTAAAAATAAAAATAATCAAATGAAAAAGAATAAAAATGCGTTACCTAAAGCAGATGTTGAATTTGGCGGAGAAAATGGACTTGAAAAAATAGCGTTAAGAGCACAAAAAAGTCAAAATAAGTAAAAGGATACGAGTGGTATTTTAGAAGGAAGCTAACAAAAATAATTTTGAAATGTACTCAGGAGTTGTATATCTACAGCTCCTTTTTAATTCTTAAATTACAATTACTTTTTATTTATTTTGTAACTGGTGGAATAACCCCAACGATTAAAAGAATAAGAAATAATAAGCCTATGAGCATATAAGTGAAAGATCCATAGAAAATGGGATTTCTTCTAAATATGAAGCCTTGTGGTTTTTGAATGATTCCAGTCTGAGCACTTATTTGACTATCGATGTATCTTGTGACTGTACCACCACTACTGGAAAACCCAAATGAAATCACAGAAAAAGCTAAACCAGCAAAGAACATTATCTCAATAAATCTTATCGAAAACTTATCAGCAAAATAGTACGTTATTCCGGCTTCAATCATTAAAGTAAGGATAAAAATAACCATTTTCTTCAATATTCCGATTCCTCCTCTTACATCGTGCTTCACTCCATTTAAAACTTCTGTCTATAAAAGATTTTCTTTGTCGTTCTCAATTAATTCTATTATAAACAATATATTCCATATCATAGGAATTCAAGACTATATTTGCTCCTTTTTGCCTAATGGGAGGAAAAAATGGTGTAAAATGGTATATGTGGAACATTAGTGGGAGGGTGGTCGTTTGAATAAGAAACAAAAAATTCTTTTTAGAAGCTCTATATTCCTAAACATTGTTTTGGTGTTATTTATAGTGTGGAAATATATCAATATCCATTTTGCCAGTGAACAATTATTTTACACAGAAGTACAGGATAATTTAGTTGAATTAGAGGGATTAATCGCTCATCAAAAGGAGGACAATTGGTCCGAACCCAATTTAGTCACAACTGAATTAGGTGATGTTCTCGAGGGAATTTATGTTGGTTTGAGCAATGGAAAGTATTTAAGGACCATTTCCAATCAGGATAGAGAGGTTTTGGAAAAACTTGCGGCTAAACTGAGGCAATATCCAACGGATGAGTTATATCAATTTTCAAGCTTAACGGAACAGGATCAACGAAATTTCGAAGAATTACAGAAGAAGCTTAGAAAGGCTGGTTTAGGGTTGCGCATCACCATCAGCAATAATTGGGATTCATTTATGTACAGTGTAAAGGAATTGGAGAATGAAATAGATGTGCCGTTAAATAAATAGTTTGATCAGAGAATGGGGGAGATAAGATGTATTTGCTTTTATGCATTATCTTAAGTGCCATTTTAGGCTATGTTTTATTGATGATGGGACCGCTTGTAGGTGGAATTATTGCTTTTGCGATCGTCGTTGGCTGTATGTTTAGAGGACTTTATTTACTAAATAACATTCATAAAAGAATTTCAACTTTGGCACCTAGCAAAGACAGGGTGAAAGAGGCGTACGATCAGTATATAAAAGAGCAAGAAAAGACTTAAGAGTTATAGATTTAGATGAGGATGATTCTATTAGGAGATTGGCTCCCTTTTAGAATGATCCTTTTTTAATAGAATCAAAGAGGACACGAAAGGGGATAAATGGTAAAATAAAAAGGTAAAAATTTGAAAAATATCCTGTTGGTTGGAAATAGGAGGTCAAAAGGATTGTTATCAGGTCGATTTACATTTATTAATGAAAAACAAGATGGAATCACGAAAGCAAATTTAGATAAAGTAAGGTATTCTAATCAGTTAAATACCTCAATGAATATTTATAATAGTATACTGCCATTTTGGGTTATTTTCGTATTCATAACAACTTGTTCTTTGGTCGTTTATCATTCTATCTATTTTTCAGAAAAGAGTACGCTACCCCAACAAAGTGATAAAGGGATTGAAGAGGAAGTAGTGCAAACGAATTCAAAGGATATTGGTGATTCTTTGATTATTCCAGATGGTAGCCATGCTAATTATCAATTATTTTTAAAAATGTTTAGCGAAAAGCAGTTTTTAGTGGAGGCTAATATCAAAGTAGAAAACCGTTCTGAAACGAATTGGATGGATTTGCAGTTTTATTTTATCCCAAATTTAATAAATGCAGCTGAGATTAAAGAAGTAAAAGTGGATGGAGAAGTCATGAAGTATTACTTATCAGAGGATTCACTTCGAATTACTCTCAATAAGGCTTTACAAACGGGGAAGGAGATGGAGGTATCCGTTTCTTATACTTTAACACCTCCAGAGGATGATTTACGTCTTTTTCGATTAGATGGTAGCATTGCGTTAGCGGAATGGTATCCGATGTTATGTACCTATTTGAATGGTTGGCAAAAAGACCCTTTTTATCCGGGAATGGAAAGTTTTTTCACTGGTTATTCGGATTTTACTGTTCAGTATGAACTTTTAGATGGCTATACTCTTAGCAGTTCTGCAGAGGAAGATGCACCTTTACATAGTAGAACAGGTACTCTCGAAGCTCGTAAAATAAAAGAGTTTTACATTAGCCTTACCAAGGATACCGTTATTAAAACAAAAAAAGTGAATGAGACAGTAGTTAGAGTGATAGGTTCAAAACAAAATGAACAATCAATCGACTATGTATTAGATATAGCAGCTGAATCTTTGAAGTTTTTCGATCAAAAGATCGGGAAATACCCATATAAACAATTGGATGTTGTTTATGGTTACAACTATAATATTGAATATCCAGGAATCGTTACGGTTTCAGACGAAGGGGATTTAGAATCTCAAAAGCACCCTATCATTCATGAAGTAGCCCACCAATGGTTTTTTGGCCTAGTTAGTAATGATACGTATAATGACGGTTGGCTTGATGAAGGATTAACAGAATTAAGTACAGATCTATTTCTGTTGGTACATGAGAAGGAGTCATTGGATGAAAGTTTTGCTTGGGTAAATTGGTTATATAATGAAAGAAAACCCTTTCCATCAAACGAACCGTTAGAAAAATATAAAGAGAATGGCGGAACGGCCGCTTACTTATACGCGCAGCCAGTACTTAAACTTTGGGAGGTTTTGGGTAAAGAAGATCCATCAGGAAATAAAGCTTTAGCGTTTTTATCTGATTACTTTCATACCTACACCTATCAAATTGTTAACACAGATGAATTTATTCGTTTCATGAAACAACATTATGATGTCGATGATCCTTATTTTGCAGAGTGGCTAGACTTTACTCCAGACTATATTTATTGGAAGCTTTAACTGCCTGATTATGTTTGAAAAAGAGCTAATTACACTAATTATTCAAACTGAAAAAGAACCCGCCAATAGGTGGGTTCTTTCTATTAATATACCTATCAAACAACGCAACCTTTTACATATGCGCGAAATCCATAAGAGGCGGGATTAGAAAGCTTGCACAAGCTAGTGTAATCCAAGCAGCAAAAATCATGGCAAGGGTCGAAAAAGTTGCTTCTTGTTCGCCATATTCCATGGCTTTGGAGGTTCCTACTCCGTGTGCACTCATTCCTAAAGCTAATCCTCTAGCAATCGGTGATTTAATCGATAGTCTTTTCATAACAGTTGGCCCCATGATTCCGCCTGAAATACCTGTGATAATCACAAAAATGGTGGTTAGTGTTGGAATACCGCCAATTTCTTTTGATACTTCTATCGCAATGGGCGTTGTAATCGATCTTGGTAAAATGCTAATAATAAAATCGGGATTGATATGAAATAGGATCGAAAGTGCCAGTGAAGAGGCAATGGCGGCTAAGGAACCAACGGTAACACTCGTGATGATATTTCCAATATACTTTTTGACTAAATGAAAATTTTTATAAATAGGTATAGCAAAAGCGACCGTTGCTGGCCCTAACATATGGGTTAGCAGCTTTGATGCATCGACATAAGAATTGGCTGAAATATGCAAACGATTCAATAAGATAATAAGAAGAATAGGGCATATAATCAAAGGATGAAAAAGTGGAAATGTCCACTTCTTCGTGACCAGTTTGGTAAGTTTGTATATAACAACAGTAATAAAGGTAAAAAAGAGAATGTTCATCATTTGGCAACACTGCCTTTTCGTTTGTGGATAAAATCTGACGTAAAGGCGGTTGTCGCCATGACTATAAATGTACTTGCCCCAATGAGCAAGACCATCTCAAATCCTTCCCAGCTTAAAATTTCATTATAATTGACGATTCCTACCGCTGATGGCACGAAGAAGAGCAATAATTCCGCTAGCAGCCAGTTCCCGCCTTGTTCAATCCATTCGATTTTTACGAGTTTCGTAAATAAAGCGATTAATAATAAGATTAATCCAATCATAGAAGCGGGAATCGGAACGGGAATAAAGTGCTTTACGCCAACACCCAAAAATAAAAATAGATGTATAAAAAATATTTGTATGATAATCGTTAGTATTTTCATTGATAATCCTCCTGTTTGACGACAGGAGCAAAAAGCATAGCTCCTTACACCAAAGATTTGGTGATAAAGAACATGCTACTCTGTTTTGTGTTATTCGTAAAATACATAATTCCTATAAGGTGTATAACTAATAGTTATAATGAAAAGCTAACGAAAAAATTCAATAAACCTTTTTGTCGCGTAAGAAAGATATTTATCCTTTTTGGTAATAACAGCTAGATTCCATGGTATTTCTGGCTTAATGGCAATGATTTTCACCTGTTTATTTTCCACTCGTTTACAAATGGATTCAGGCAAGATGGTTACCCCTAAATTGGCTCCGACCATCTCGGTCATCAAATCCCATTGGGAACTTTTAAAAAGAATCTTCGGTTCAAACCCTTCGCGGATAAAATTTTTCCACATAATATCATGAAGAGCAAAATCCTCGTGATAAAAAATAAATTCTTCATCTTTTAACTCTTTTAAGTGGATCAAATTATGACTGGCGAGTGGATGCTGATGATGAATGACCAATTTCATTTGATCTTCGACGATGGGATAAATGTTAAATACACTATCATCGACTGGAAGAACGGCAACCCCTAGTTCAAATTCTCCTACTTCGACAGACTTTACCACTTTTGCACCACCATATTCAGTTATATTAATCGAAATATTAGGATACATTTTATGAAAATCGGCCATCACACTTGGAAAGTAAAGACTTCCAATAATCGGTGGAATTCCAATACTAATAGACCCGCGGTTTAAACTCGTCAAGTCATTTAGTGTTCGAGTCATTTCATCCATTTGGGTTAGGATTTTCTGAGCATAATTCATCACGATTAAACCGCCATCCGTTAATTCACTCGTTTTATTGGAACGCACGATTAGGGTCATATCTAATTCGTCTTCTAAGCTCTTGATCATCTTACTTAAAGCAGGCTGCGAGATATGTAACGCCTCTGCCGCTTTTGTGAAGCTTTTATGTTTGGCTGCTTCGAGGAAATAGACTAATTGTCGTAATTCCATTCATAAACACTCCTTATTTAAGGTCGTAAATCCTGATATGTTTCATAATGATGGACAGCGATTCCTTTGAAGTAAGGATAAGATTGAAAATTAATCATTACTTTTTCCAATTCCATCTCCATTTTTTCAAGACCTTTATGAAAAAAGGTTAAGTGTTTTCCTTCAGGTGTATCCATCGTTTCAATAGCGATCATAATGGGTTTTCCGATGCTATTCGCATACGAAACCTCTGTTTTACTAATAGCAAGGATGCCATTTGGTCCCTCTGCCTGGTCACGATAGGCCATCACCACTATATGGTCAAAGCGATTAATGATCCATTCACTTAAGGTTTGGCGAGGATGATTAATCGAGATTTGATCCAACCAAAAGGGAAGAACACCGCTTACTTGGAGCTCAGCTTTATGTGCTTCTTCAACGAATTGACTTAGTACGGACATCCATTGTGATATTATTTGAGATTGATTAGAAGACCAATTCGGTAATAGGTAAGGTTCAATATCAAATTGGATTCCATCGAATTGTTGTTCTTGATTAACTCCTACATTATACTCTTCTATCCATTTTAAAAACTGCAGAGGGATTTGAATTTCTGACTCTAGTCCCCATGTTGGTTCCCCGCCCAATGCAAAAACGCGGATGTCTTCTTTATGAGCTTGTTCTATAAAATCCATATACCTCTTTTGGGGCAACTCTTGATTAATTTGTAAGTAAATTTCCTTTATTCCTTCCTTTTTTGAAAAAGAAAGGATTTGATGTGGTTCCGTCTGGATAAGGAAAGGGTTCCAGATCCAAGTTGAGCGATAAAAGGTAGCAGGCTTTTTCATTTCATGAGATGTATGGGTTATGAGGATGAGAAAAACGGGTATAAGAATCATAAATGAAAGGAAATTCCTCCATCCCATAGCACTTTTCTCCTTTCAAAACTTTTCGTTACATCAAATGTAGCCATATCAATTGATAAAAATCAATTTGGATAGTATTAAACATTTCCAGGAAAAATAATAAAAACAACGGTATCGATAGAAAAGAGAGGGGTACATGTTACGAACTTTCACAATAAATGCTATATTCACCGTATTAATTATACTTTTCATCTTCTATTTTTACCTAGTCCTTCGAAAAATCATTACATCTCTTTATCGTTATCAAAAAAGAAGCTGGCGAAAGAAGGTCAAGCTTGCCGTTCTTCAATGTGTGAAGAATGGAGATTGCAAACAAGATATATTTCCTAATAGACGGATTGTTCTAGAAGTAATAGAAGAACTCTTGTCAGACTATATGAACGTATTAAAAGGAAATCGCAGCAGGAAAAGAATTTCGGAATTTGCTAGTCATTACTTCACTTCATTTTATAAAGATAGATTACGTCATTTTCGTTTTAGTGTTCGTTATAATACTTTACTGATGATTGATAAGTTTTGTATGACGTCCCTAGAGGATGAATTATTATTGATTTTAACAAAGAAAAAGGTGACCGATATCGAACGTTTTGAAATTTATCGGATATTGGCTGCATTTCAATATAAAGGGTTGAAAGCGATTCTATGTGAAAGCGAACGGTTAGCAGATATGGTTTATCGCGACATTTTTCATAGAATAAATGACGAAATCCTACAAGATTATGTTGCAACATACGAGACTTGTTCCAAACCTCTTCAGTTGAACTTGGTCGATGTACTAGGTGATAAAAGAGATTTTCGAGCATTATCCTTACTAGAACAATTACTGAAAGAAGAGGATATGGAGCTGCGGATACGAGCATTAAAGGCGATTAGTAAAATCGGTCAAATTCATAATCGTGAGTGTATATTATCTTTTACTGCATCAGACTCTTGGCAAGAAAGGATGATGGCCGCAAAAGTAATGGGAGCCATTCAGTCCTCATACTTCCTTTTACCCCTCATACGCATGCTTTCTGACTCTTCTTGGTGGGTAAGATCTACAGCGGCTCAAGGTATTTTACGTTATCGGAAGGGGCTGCACATTCTCGTCAGGATTGCAGAAACGGGAAAAGACCGATTTGCGCGCGATATGGCTAAAGAATGGATAGAAAGAGTGGTGCGGCGAGATGTTTCATGAATGGTTCGGAAATATCATATATGTAACCAGTCTTATCATCATTAGTTATATCATTTTGCTTTGTCTTTTTTATCTGGTGATTTTAGTCATTGCGGCTAAGTATATTCGTGATGATTATCGCTTGAACCTAAAAGAGGCATATAGTGACCTCTTGCAACAAACGGAAAGTGCCCCTCCATTATCTGTTTTGGTTCCTGCTTACAATGAAGAAGTTGGGATTGTTTCGACGATTTCTTCCTTAATGAAGCTTCAGTATCCTGCTTTCGAAATGATAGTGATTAATGATGGGTCAAAGGATCAAACTCTACAGGAAGTCCTCCATAAATATGAAATGAAACAGGTACATACGATTTTTCGTCAACAGCTTAAGAATCAACCTATTCGTGCAATCTATCAGTCCAAGCTGTATTCCAATCTGTATGTCATTGATAAAGAAAATGGAGGGAAAGCAGATGCCTTAAATGCCGGGATTAATTTTTCCCATTTTCCGTATTTTTGCAGCATAGACGGGGATACCATATTGGAAAAAGACGCACTTTTGAAGATTATGAAGCCGATTGTGGATTCGAAAAAAGAAATCATTGCCGTTGGAGGAAGCGTGCGAATTGCCAATGGGTGCAAAATAGAGAATGGAGAGGTCAAGAAAATTGGGCTGCCGAAAAATCCACTGGTCGTTATGCAGGTTATTGAATATTTTCGTGCCTTTCTCGTCGGTCGCTTTAGCTTAAGTAAGTTTAACCTTTTACCAATTATCTCAGGAGCGTTTAGTGTTTTTTCGAAAAAATGGGTGCTAGAAGTAGGCGGATATAGTGAAAAAACGGTCGGTGAGGATATGGAAATTATCTTAAAGCTTCATCGGCATCGGATTGAACAGAAAAAATCGGCCGAAATCATTTACATCCCCCAATCTGTTTGTTGGACGGAAGCTCCGAATTCACTAAGAATCTTAAGAAATCAGCGAACAAGATGGCATCGTGGCCTTTTAGAAAGCTTATGGAAACATAAAGATATGATATTTAATCCAAAGTATAAAGGGATTGGATGGATATCGATGCCTTATTACCTTATTGTGGAATTATTTGGACCAATCATCGAATTTTTAGGTTATGTGGTGATTGTTCTGGAAGCTATTCGTGCTGGATACCTTTCCGACTTGGTGCTGTTAATGTTTTTTCTTGGTTTATTTTATGGTTCATTTTTATCCGTCTCCAGCATTCTTCTGGAAGAATGGGGACTTCAGTTTTATGGAAGGATTAGAGAGTTAACCATCTTATTCTTTTATGCTTTATTTGAATCCTTTTGGTATCGTCCTATTACTCTTTTTTGGAGATTTATTGGTACGTTCCAAGCCTTGTTTGGAAAACAGGGATGGGGTGAAATGAAACGGCAGGGAGTTTTAAAATAAAAGTTTACAAACAAGCCTTTCAACAGATATTAAAGAAAAGGAGGTGTCTCATAGGTGAGCGATTGGAATGAACAAGCAGCTGCCAACAATAACCTTAACTCCGCAACGATTAAGAGTTCTAAGCTAGTTGGTAAAGAAGGAGTAACTGCTAGTGTGGATACAAGTGAAGTATCCACTGAAATGCCAACCGAGGGGAAAGACGCTGAATATCTTCAAAAACATTTATTGAGCAGACAACCGGGGATGTAGATGGATTGGCGATACTTGAATAAGTATCGCTTTTTCTAGATATTTCCATCGTAAGTGAGTGTTGATGTACAAAATCGAGCTAGAAAATGGAGGAAGTGTCCATCATTGAGGGATGATGGACAAAATCATGCGAGAAAATGGAGGAATGTCCATCATGAGAGGGATGATGGACAAAGTCGTGCGAGAAGAGGAAGGAAGTGTCCATCATAAGAGGGATGATGGACAAAGTCGTGCGAGAAGAGGAAGGAAATGTCCATCATTAGAGGGATGATGGACAAAATGGAGTGAGACAACGAAGGAAGTGTCCATCATAAGAGGGATGATGGACAAAGTCGTGCGAGAAAAGGAAGGAAATGTCCATCATTAGAGGGATGATGGACAAAATGGAGTGAGACAACGAAGGAAGTGTCCATCATAAGAGGGATGATGGACAAAGTCGTGCGAGAAAAGGGAGGAAGTGTCCATCACAATAGATATGATGGACAAAACTGGATGTTGGATTATGTGAGATAAAATTGTAAATGCTTTCAAACAAATTACATATGAAAAAAAGACCCCTCCAGCGGAGAAGTCAGCCATTAGAGTTCTTATTTATCTGTTTTATTATTTTGAATCGGTACGTGTTTAGGTGCTTTTGGATAATTTGCTTTATCTGCATCTGGGCCAGTTAGGGTATTTCGTTGATCGAGTACTTTTCCTGTATATTGAATCGGATTGTTTTCTACCAATGTTTTCACCTCCTCTTTATAGGATGGATGAAAACCCTTTTATTATGAAAAAATTAAATCAGGTAATCACATGCATTATATGACATATATCCTAGTTCCTTAGAATAGTTTTTTTAGGAAAGGGGATGAGGCATATGATTGTTACAGCGGAATCTCGTCAAAAAATAGGCGGTATTTTTTCGATTATAGCAGCTATACTCTCTGTTTTGGTAATGGTACTATACCAGGTTGTTGCTATGAGAGGGGTTACGGGATCGGATGTTTATGAGACAACAGTTCATTCCATGGCTGCCCACCCGATTGCAAATTGGGCTCTGATGATGACTGGTTTATTGGCATTTATGCTTTTCTTTTGGACAGTGGAAGCGCTGGATGAACGTTTTCGAACGTTTTTTCCAACATTGACTACCAATTTTTCACGATTTGCCTACTTCTTTTTACTCCTATATTGTTTATATCTTTTACTTCCCGCAGCTGTACTCCATGATATCGCTAACTCCGATTTGACTATATCTGAAGCACTTGAAACGGTACATCCTATTGTTGAAATAAGTCTTGTTTTATCCTCTCTTTCAAGTCTTTTTTTAGGAGTATGGTTAATAATCATAGGGATGTTAGTCCTCCGATCAAACTTGTTTTCCAAATTATTTGGTATTTTCACCTTATTTATAGGTGCCGTGGTCATCTTTTCAGGGGCATATGAAGCTTTATATGGCAGAGGGAGTATAATCGGAATTGCGTTTAGTATTCTCTCATTCGTAGGGGCATTCGTGGTTTGGAAAATTTGGTTAGGTATCCTGCTCTTAAGAAAACCCTTATAAAAATGGACAAAAACAACCGATTCTTTGGGCGGGAGTCGGTTCTTTCCGATATGATAAATCTTAAATTTATTGAAACATATCAGAACGCAATCACGTCTTACCTTAATGTATGGATTATTTTGTCATTGAGGGTGAATGTATGCGAAAAAGAAAGCTGATTGTACCAGCCATTATTTTGGTCCTGGCAAGCACGATTATTTTTTTCAGAGATGGGTTGATTCTTAATATAATTGGTTTAGAGTTTGAGAACCCATTTGTTAAAAAAGTAATCGTACCTCTTACTTATAGCGATATTGACCGCAATCGTAATGGAATAGCGGATCCGATCGATATTGTGCAAACAGCTCGAAAAGAAGTAAAGCAACGGACGAAATATGAAAGTAACTATTACCAAGGGGGATATCCTCCAGAAGATGAAGGGGTCTGTACGGATGTCATTTGGCGCGGGTTAATGGGAGCCGATATTAATCTCAAAGAAATTATGGACTTGGATATAAAAGATCATATAGATTTATATCCTAGAGTAAACGGTAATCCGGATCCCAATATCGATTTTCGTAGAGTTCCCAATCAATTTGTCTATTTTGAGAGATTTGCAGAGTCTTTAACGACGGAGCTTATTCCTGGGGATATTGAAAATTTAACGGAGTGGCAACCTGGAGATATTGTTGTGTTTTTAGATGGCTATCACCACGTCGGGATTGTATCAGATAAAAGAGCAAAGGATGGGACTCCTTATCTAATCAATAATAATCCACCATATGCTGCTGAGGTGAAGCTGTCTTCTTTTAAGACACCTATTGCTGGTCATTATCGGTGGAAATACTAGACTCCTATAGAAAAAAATAAACCCGATTTTCCATCTCAAATAGTGGAAATCGGGTTTTCTCGCATTTATAGATATTTCTTTAATTCCTCTGTTAAAATTAGAAAGTTGTCTTTGTCAAGATTTTGCAGGGCTAGATCGATTTCCTTTTGAATTTTCTCCACTTGAAAATCACGGAGTGCTTTGTCTAATACCATCTCTGCAAAAATAGAATCCATTTGACTTTGATCAGGGTGTTGGGGTGGATTTAAATAATAATTCTTTTTCATTCGTAAGCAACTCCTTTTTCCTTTTTAAAATTATATATTAAATATTCAGATAATTCAAATAGTTAATTCTGGTAAAAAAACATTTTATACCCAAAAATTAGTAATTTCAGATATAATGATGTTTTAGGGAGAGTGAATCAATGTTAAAAGATGCTCTTAATGCAGTGGTAGAATATAGAAGAGTTATAAACACAGGGAATGTCATGGAAATAAATAAATGGGTTTCTGATGATTTTATTGGATATGTTGGGTATTATGCGGATAAAGATTACGAAGTTTATCGTGGAGATTCCTATAAGTTGGACAATGTTGAAACCTTCAAATCATTTGAAGGAAAAGACCCTTTTTGGAAATACAAAGACCTAACTCATAGTTTACGGACACCAAATGAACTGATATTGTCCTCAATTGTAGAATTTTATCTATCAGGAGAAAAGGTGGCAACTGCACTAGCTATGGAAGTGTTTAAAAAGGAATTAGGAGAATGGAAGTTATATAGACAACATATGGAAAAATATGCGGAATGAGGAGAAAAGGATGAACAATATTACTTTTAAAAATATTTACAAACCAGGTAAACCAGTTTTTGAAAATGATTTATACTTGCATAATCATAATCCCGAGATGCTGTTGCAATATGACAGCAATTTTTTAGCGTTTAAAAAAATGCCTACTGTCCCTGAGTTCGAGGAGGCTTTAGCTTACTTGAAAGACTATCATAGTAAACATGGGCAGAAACATGTTCGTTTTTATTTTCCAGAAGGAGAGACTCTGTCTTCTGAATTAACGGATTACTTAATTAATGAAAAATTCACCATCGGATTTTTGGAATTATTCGCGATTCAGCCGAGTCAGTTTCCTGAAGTAGAGGCACATCCAGACATGGAAATGAAAAAGGTGACGGATGAGACGATTGATTTATTTTTACAATTTAAGTTAGAACAAGACGCTGAATTTGGAAATCATTATGCAGAACAAAAACAGGCCGAGCATCTGCGAAATTTTAAGCGTGAACATATTCAACAGTTCATTGCTTTTTACCAAGGAAAACTTGTAGGATCTGTGGATGTGATTATTTCAGAACATACAGCAGAAATTGATAGTTTTATGGTTCTAGAAGACTACCAGAAAAAAGGAATCGGAAGCAGACTGCAAAAATATGTGATGGACCAATTTTTGGATAAAACGATTATTCTTGTAGCGGATGGTGAGGATACTGCAAAGGATATGTATCGCAAACAAAACTATCAATATCTTGGGTTTCAGTATGAAGCACTGAAGGTGTATGAATAAGAATACTGGGTTCGGACTGGGGGTACGAATATGTGGCGGGACGTTTATGAACTATCTGCTTTTACCATGAATTGTAGGGGAGGAAATCCTGCGGGAGTAGTGTTGGAAACAAATGGTCTTACCGATATTGAAATGCTTGAGATTGCTAAAAAGGTTGGTTTTTCCGAAACCGCATTTGTGTTTCCATCCTCTCAAGCAGACTACCGTATTCGATATTTTACTCCTAATGAAGAAGTGGATATTTGTGGTCATGCGACCATTGCGACCTTTTCTTTATTGTTACAGAAAACGCTCGTTCAACCTAGTAACTTTTTGATTGAAACAAAAGCAGGGTTACTAAATATACAAGTAAATAAAGATCATTCTGTATATTTAGAACAAAACAGACCGATTTTTGGAACAAGATTAGCAGCAGATGAAATCGTCCGTTCATTAGGATTGGAAGAGGATGATTTGGCGGGGGATTTACCAATCCAAATTGTTTCAACAGGCTTACATGATATGATGATTCCTGTGAAGAGTTTAACGGTTTTAAACAATTTAAACCCTAATTTTTCAAAAATCAAAGAGATTTCTAGAAAATGGGATGTAATCGGATATCATGTATTTACTCTAGAGACAGTGCATGATTCTTCTGCTCACTGTCGGAATTTCGCCCCACTGTATGATATTAATGAGGAAAGTGCCACAGGTACTTCTAATGCAGCTTTAGCTTGTTATTTGGCTAACTATCGGGGAATGGAATGGAATTATCGTTTTGAACAAGGTTATGGGATGAATCGTCCATCCGAAATTATCGTAAATCTTGAATATGATTCTGGGGAAATTTCTTTTGTCCAAGTAGGCGGATGTTCATCTTGTTTTGAAAAGAGAAGGATCTTTTTCGGAGAGAACCGTTAAAACCATACAGCTCTTAGCAGTTCGGTATATTTAACTGGCAAGTGAAGACACTAAAATGAGGTAACTTTACATTTATTTTTAAAAAAAGAGAGAGGGTTCCTATGACAAAAGATATGACACAAACTGGTTGGAATTTCGATAACAGCTACGTTCGTTTGCCGGAAATTTATTATACTCGTCAAAACCCTACTCCTGTACACGCACCGAGATTGGTTGTACTAAATCATTCTCTAGCCCATTCATTGGGTTTAAAAGTGGAATACCTTCAAAGTGAAGATGGTGTTGCGGTGTTTGCCGGAAACCGAATCCCTGAGGGAGCTGAACCTCTTGCCCAAGCTTATGCAGGCCATCAATTCGGGCATTTTACCAAGCTGGGAGATGGTCGTGCTATTCTGATTGGTGAGCATATTACTCCAAAAGGTGATAGAGTGGATATTCAGCTTAAGGGACCAGGTCGAACGCCATATTCTCGTGGGGGCGATGGTCGGGCAGCTTTAGGGCCAATGCTTCGTGAATATATTATCAGTGAAGCAATGCATGCTTTAGGAATTCCGACTACCCGCAGTTTAGCAGTGGTTTCAACCGGAGAAAAGGTGATTCGTGAAAATGATTTGCCAGGTGCGATTTTAACACGAGTGGCTGCCAGTCATTTGCGGGTTGGTACGTTTGAATATGCTGTTAGGTGGGGAAGTAAGGAGGAACTTAAAACTCTTGCTGACTATGCGATAGAGAGACATTATCCGGAAATAAGTGATGATGAGAGTAAGTACCTCTTATTTTTAAAAGCCGTCATAAAGAGACAGGCTTCTTTGGTTAGTAAATGGCAATTAGTTGGCTTTATTCATGGTGTGATGAATACTGACAATATGACGATCAGCGGCGAAACGATTGATTATGGGCCGTGCGCTTTTATGGATACGTTTGATTTGGCAACGGTGTTTAGTTCTATTGATAGAGAGGGCCGTTATGCTTATGGTAATCAGCCTTATATGGCTTTGTGGAATCTGACAAGATTAGCGGAGAGCCTAGTGCCTCTTTTAGATGAAAATCAGGATCAGGCGATTAAAATGGCTGAAGAAGCCCTTGGGGAATTTGGAAAACTGTATCAAAGTCATTGGTTAGCTGGGATGAGAGCCAAATTAGGAATCTTTAACGAAGAAGATGAAGATGAAACGTTGATTAAAGAGCTTCTCGATTTGATGCAGGAGCATAAGGCGGATTATACGAATACCTTTAAGGCTTTAACACTAGGTAAATTAGAAGATAATGTTTTGTTTGGGAAAGCGGAATTTGATGATTGGCATGCCAAGTGGCAGTCAAGATTAAATAGACAGGAAGAGTCGAAGGAATCTTCGCGCGAACTTATGCGGAAAAATAATCCTGGGGTCATCCCTCGAAATCATCGTGTAGAAGAGGCTTTGGAAGCGGCAGTTGAAGGGGATTTCACTGTCATGGAGAAATTGCTGCACATATTATCGAATCCATATGAGTATTCTGCAGAACAAGCTGCTTATTGTACATTGCCAGAACCATCAGGACTGCCATATAGAACTTATTGCGGGACTTAAGTGGTATAGTGGTATGGATTCCAAATTAAAATGGAACAAAAAGCACCAAGAGCGAATCGCTTTGGTGGAGGAGCCTTCACCAAATATACGATTAAAGAATCTTGTGAGTTTTTTAAACGGTGGTAAAGCACTCGATGTAGCGTGTGGTCTTGGAGGAAACAGTTTTTTTCTTGCCCGAAATCATTATCAAGTGGATGCTTTGGATATCTCGAATGTAGCCATACACTTTATTGAACAAAAGGCTGTTGGTCATAATCTTGATATTACTCCTCAAATCTGTGATCTTACTGATCTGACTAAGATAAAGTGGCCAAACAGTCCATATGATCTTGTGGTCATCACTTATTACCTGGATCGGAAGCTTTTTCCGATTGTAAAAGGTATCATAAAAGAAAATGGTTACTTTTTTATGGAAACCTTTTATCAGACAAGAGCTCCAAATGATCATCAGGGAATATCGGATCAATATAAATTGCAGCCTAGAGAGTTGCTAGAGGAATTTGCTGATTGGAATGTCCTCTTTTTTGAAGAAAATGAAGAAGAAGGACGGCAGACAATATTTTGTCAAAATAAATAGTGGTAAATCGGTATCAAAATACTTGTGAAACGAGATTATTTTCATTATAATAATCTTGGATTTGAAATAGGTAAGGATTGTTACTGTATCGGCAGGCAAAACCTAAGTAAACTATGTCTAACTATAGGCATCGTTTATTTGGGTTTTTTCGTTTTTACTTGGTAAAGTTGATAGAGGGACTATTTTATTGGTGTTGTTGGACAAAAAAAGTCCATGGTGTGACGTTTGGTGTCCAGAATGGAGTTCCATTGGACAAAAGATGCTCGATGAGGAGTCGGAATGTCCAATAGGAAGGGTCTATCGGACAAAACCGGTTCAAGAAGGAGTCGGAATGTCCAATAGGAAGTCTCTATTGGGCATAACCTGCTCAAGAACAAGCCAACTTGTCCAATAGGAACACGATAACCTACATCAAACTAGACCCAACAAAGCCCAAGTAAAATAAACTCTATGAAAAAGCCAACTTATAAGCCTAGTTTGTTACACATTCCTTATTTAAATAACTTAATTAATTGGAGGATTTTATCATATGAAAAATCAAGTATTTACAATCGTGGAAGAATCAGGAATTCATGCTCGTCCAGCTACTTTAATCGTGCAAGCAGCTAGCAAATTTGATTCAGATATTAATCTATCTTTTAACGGTAAAACTGTAAACTTAAAGTCTATTATGGGCGTAATGTCACTTGGACTCAGCCATGGAGCTCAAATTGAAGTAAGTGCAGAAGGCCAAGATGAAGCGGAAGCATTGGAATTCATATCTGAGACATTAAAGAAAGAAGGTCTTGCCGAATAATGGAAGCTTTAAAAGGAATTGCCGCATCAAGTGGGATTGCAATAGCTAAGGCATATAAGTTAATCGAACCGAACTTAACTTTTGAAAAAAAGACCATCACGAATGTGGAAGCAGAAGTGGAACGCTTTAATACAGCTTTAGCCACCTCACGCACGGAGCTTGAGAAAATCAGAGATAAAGCTAACGAAGAGTTGGGTAGTGACAAGGCAGCAATTTTTGAAGCGCATCTTTTAGTTCTAAATGATCCTGAGCTGATTTCACCGATTACTGACAAAGTTAAATCAGAAAAAGTAAATGCAGAGCAGGCCTTGAAAGATATTTCTCATATGTTTATCATGATGTTCGAACAAATGGACAATGAATATATGAAAGAGCGTGCCGCTGATATTCGTGATGTGACGAACCGTGTACTGGCTAATCTTTTAGGGGTCCAAGTGGTGAACCTAAGCTTAATTTCTGAAGAAGTGATTATTATTGCAGAGGATTTAACTCCTTCTGATACAGCTCAATTAAATCGTAACTATGTAAAAGGCTTCACAACCAATATTGGTGGACGTACCTCTCACTCGGCGATTATGGCACGATCAATGGAAATTCCTGCCGTCGTAGGAACGAAAACAGCGACTACCTCTATTCAAAATGGAGATATTGTGATTGTCAATGGATTAAAAGGTGAGGTTCTGATTAACCCAACACCTGAAGTGATTGAGCAATATAGAAAGGAACAAGTTCGTTTTGAAGCGCAAAAAGCAGAATGGGCGAAGCTTGTGAACGAAAGTACCGTTTCTGCTGATGGTCATCATGTTGAACTTGCTGCAAACATCGGGACTCCTAATGATTTAGAAGGAGTTATGACCAATGGAGCAGAAGGTGTTGGTTTATACCGTACGGAATTTTTATACATGGGGCGTAATGAGCTTCCATCTGAAGAGGAGCAATTTGAATCGTATAAAACGGTTCTTGAAGGAATGAAAGAAAAGCCGGTTGTCGTACGAACATTAGATATCGGAGGAGATAAAGAACTTCCATATCTTGATTTACCAAAAGAAATGAATCCTTTCCTTGGCTTCCGTGCCATCAGACTATGCCTGGAGGAACAGGATTTATTCAGAACACAGCTGCGTGCTCTATTAAGAGCGAGCGTTTATGGTAATCTAAAAATCATGTTCCCTATGATTGCAACTTTAGATGAATTCCGTGCCGCAAAAGCTATTTTACTAGAAGAGAAGGAAAAGCTTGTGGCAGCGGGTATAGCTGTATCTGAAAAAATCGAACTTGGAATTATGGTTGAAATTCCATCAACGGCTGTTCTGGCTGACCAATTTGCGAAGGAAGTTGATTTCTTCAGTATTGGAACAAACGATTTAATCCAATATACAATGGCGGCAGACCGCATGAGTGAAAAAGTTTCTTATCTTTACCAACCATATAATCCAGCGATTTTACGCTTAGTGAAAATGGTAATTGATGCTGCCCATCGTGAAGGTAAGTGGGCTGGAATGTGCGGTGAAATGGCTGGAGATGAAACAGCTATTCCACTATTATTAGGACTTGGGCTTGATGAGTTCTCGATGAGTGCCACTTCCATCTTAAAAGCTCGTTCTCAAATCCTACGCTTAACCAAACAGGAAATGAAGGAATTAGCAGACAAAGCACTTCAAATGTCTACAACAAGTGAAGTAATGGAAGCTGTTAATCAAGCTACAAATAAATAAATGTTGGGAGGCCAGTTAGGCAATGCTTAGCTGGCCTTTTTTTAACCTTGAAAAACAGAAGTGGAAAAGTTAGTATAGGATATCAAAGGCACACAATCAAACAGCCTATATAAAAAATTCATTTTATCATGCTTAAAGAGGTTAAAATATGAAAATACATAAAGTGATAAACAACAATGTCATCAGTGTGCTGACAGAAAACAATCAAGAAATGGTTGTGATGGGGAGAGGCTTGGCGTTTAAGAAAAAAACAGGTGATCCTGTTGAGGAAGAATTGATAGAAAAAGTGTTTACTTTGGAAAATAAAGATGTCTCCGATCGATTCAAAACTCTTCTAAATGAAGTACCTACGGAATATATGGAAATTTCCGATGAAATTATTAGTTATGCGAAGGATACCTTAGGAAAAAAATTGAATGAAAGCATTTATGTATCCCTTACCGATCATATTCATTTTGCCGTTCAAAGACACCAAAAGGGAATGGACATCAAAAATGCTTTGCTTTGGGAAATCAAAAGGCTTTATCGAGACGAATTTAACATCGGTAAAGAAGCGTTAAATATAATAGAACAAAAGGTTGGGGTTGCCCTCCCGGAAGATGAAGCTGGGTTTATCGCATTGCATGTCGTGAATGCGGAACTAAACGAAGAAATGCCAAACATCTTAAATATCACGAAGGTAATTCAAGAAATTTTAACTCTTGTGAAAGATCATTTTCATATGGAGTTTGATGAAGAATCGCTAAACTATTATCGTTTTGTCACCCATCTTAAATATTTTGCTCAAAGGATGTTCAGTAAAACTTCCCTCACAAGTGACGACGATTTTCTTTTTCATACGGTAAAAGAAAGGTATACAGAAGCAGCGGCGTGTACGGATCAAATTAGAAAGTTCGTTTTGGAAAAATATGATTATGAACTAACTAATGAAGAAATGCTCTATCTAACGATTCATATTGCCAGAGTTGTGGAACAAAATTAATTTCATGAAAATGAAAGCGTTGACAGCTATTTGATTAAGGATATGCAGGCAAAACCTGAGAAGAATAAGAAGGTTCATTTTTAAACTGTTCATGTTCTTTTCGGGTTCTTTTTTTAAAAAAACACCTAAAGTAGTAGTGCTTAATAACTAAACTCATAAAATCCCATTTTATCGGACACACGTTCCGTTATACGACGAAAATGGCTTGTTTTAGAGGATTATCGGACTTTGGTTCCGCTATTTTACTAAAAGTATGCCTTTTGCCTATGAAATATTGTTAATAACGGAATCTGAGTCCTTTAATATATAAAAATAGGTCTATTTTAGGGAAATAACGGAACCAGTGTCCTATAACTATAACATCCATAAAAAAGGAGGAGCTTCAAAATGGACTACACTAAGACAGCTAAAGACATTCTGAACTTTGTTGGTGGAGAAGAAAATGTGAATGCCGTGACGCACTGTATGACGAGATTACGTTTAAACCTCCATGACCAAACTAAAGTGGAACGGGGAAATCTAGAGCGTATTCCAGGGGTAATGGGAACGATTATAAGCGGTGATCAACTTCAAGTGGTTCTAGGTAACGAAGTGTCTAGTGTGTATAAAGTGATACAAGATATGTTGATTCGGTAAGGAGGGAAAGCAACCGAAATAAAAACCGTATTCCTTTAGTGCGAATACGGTTTTAAAGCTATGGCCATTTACTTGTCTTTTGCCAAATCTGTTTCATCGAATTGTGGGTATTTTGTTCTTAAGTACTTTTCGTAGTCTACTTCGCCAACATTCTCACCATCAACATAATATAGGTATTTCGTTAATGAATCATTTACTTCCAATTCGACTTTCATATTAATGTGAGGGGCTATCTTTAACATTTTTGTTCTTGTTTCATCCCATTTTGCTACTTTTTCATTATCTGTTAACTGGCTATTTTTATAGTCAAAACCAATAGATAAATAAACAGGGGAGTTTTCAAAAGGACGCTCTGGCGTAAAATCCTGAAACTTAAACACGTCTTTATAGTTTTCTGTAAGTTTTTCAGGGTGTTCTCTATACGCCTTCGTGGAGTCTGACCAGCTGGTAGTTAAATAGGGGTCACCTAAATAGAAGAAGGTTGGTTCTCCGATTTCCTTTTCAAACTCTTGTTTCAATAAGTTCTCTGTGTGCTTGATTAAGTTCTCACCCATATCTTTATCATTTTCCAAATGTAATGTTAGTACATCCCCATTTTGATCACTGTATTGGATATTCCAGCTTAGGTAATTTCTACCCATTTCATTTTCATTTTTAGAAGTGTAATGCCCTTTTTCAGACTTTAATATCTTCCAATCACCTAATGTATAATCTAAAAATTCTTTATGAGTTTTTGTATAATCTTCTTCATATGTATTCGTCCAGGCTTTATTCCATAACGCACACCCGCTTAATAGTGTGACGGATACCAATAGTACAAGGAATGAAAACATCCAATCCTTTATTGTTTTTATCATCTTATCCTTCCTTTCAGTGCTGATGATTACATAGAAACTTCTAAATTATTATTTTACAAATTTTAGCAATCTGTTTACATCCTACTATGGTAGCAATTTTATCCTTTTTCTTCAAAATTAGACGACTTCAATGAATTTTATCACCTTCATATAAGCAGTTTTATTTCAAAAGCAGGAAGAAAGGTTTTTTATGTTGAACTATTTGAAGAAGTTTTTTAAGCTAAAATCTAACAAGCAAGTTTAACCAAGTCATTTAATACATTATGAAAAAGAGAGAGGTGAACGTATGAGTAGAATTGTATTATTATTAATCCTATTTATATTTGGAGTTCATACCTCTGTTCAAGCTCTAAGTTGGGCTTATCCTTTTGTGGTTTGGAAAGGGAATGTTTATCAGGTAACAGATGAGAAGTTGACTTCATCTCATATTAAAAAGAGAATTGGTTTCGTTGAAACAGAACCAATTGAAATGACGGGAAACTATTACGGAAATGCATCGAATGCATACACGATTGGAACAGGATATTATGAAATCATTGGCGTTCCTTATAATACTGCGATAGCGGTCAGGATAGGGGATAGAGAATGGCTAAAAGCGGTTTATGTTCACAAAGCACCGTTTCATATAATGAATTATTTATCAAAACCAGTTTTATTATTGTTGCCTGTATTGTTTTTTTCCTTCGTGCAAAATAGAATAAACAAAAGGGATTTACCTAAATTAAGTTAAACCATTCCGGATTTACTATGATTCAGTATTCAGTTGATAAGGGAAGGTCTTTATTTTTAGATTGGTGTTGAAAGGAGTTTCCATGAATAAGATAGATGAATATTTTGAAACAGCAATGGAAGCCTGGAGAATGATGCAAAAGACAACAGGTGATGAGGGAGCAGAATGGGCAGAAAGATTTGAGCGCTATTTTTATGAATTTATTGATGAATTGAAGATATGGTGGCAAACTCTTGATTCAAAACCAACGAATATGGAGGAAGCCGAAGAGTTACCTGAAGTTAAAAAGTGGATGGAGCAAATTCCTGCTCCTGTTCAAATAAATTTCCTAACAGAATTAGAGGATATAATAGATGGTATAGACACAGTACGCTTTGATTAAAATTAATAGTTTCATTTTTCGAGTATTTCTTTATAAGGAGGAATGCTCTTTTCTTTGTTTTGGAAAAATAAAAACAATAATAATATAAACAAACTCGTTAATAATTTATTGTAAAACGATAAAAATTATATTAAAATCAATTTAATAATAAATAAGAGAGGTGCTTTTTTAATGAAACAAGGAACAACACTCTTTTTAAAGATGGCAGTTATTCTGATTGGACTTCCTATTCTTGCTTTGTGCATCTTCTTGGTGCCTAATATAGCGGATTTTGCAGCAGAATTGTATCCAGGTCATACTTATTTGAAATATCTTGTATTTATTGATTTGTATGCAGCGGCGATCCCTTTTTACATGGCACTGTACCAGGCTTTTAAACTTTTAAGTTATATTGACAAGAATAATGCGTTCTCTGAATTATCGGTTATGGCTTTAAAAAATATTAAAAAATGTGCGATCACAATTAGCAGCTTGTTTGTTCTTGGATTGCCACTTTTCTATCTCGTGGCAAATGCAGATGATGCTCCAGGTGTTATGGTAATTGGATTGATCTTGATTTTTGCCTCAACAGTCATCGCAGTATTTGCTGCTGTTCTCCAAAGGCTTTTGCAGGAAGCAATAGATATAAAATCAGAAAACGATTTAACGGTCTGAGGTGAATAAGATGGCAATTATTATTAATATTGATGTGATGCTGGCAAAAAGAAAAATGAGTGTGACGGAACTTTCGGAGAGGGTGGGAATCACGATGGCAAACCTTTCTATTTTGAAAAATGGGAAGGCAAAAGCGATTCGAGTATCTACTTTAGATGCAATTTGTAAAGCTTTAGACTGTCAACCTGGTGATATTTTAGAATACCGAAGTGATGAAGATGCCTAATAAAGCAGGTCTTAGCTATTCAGAAAAAACTTTGCAGAGGCAAATGATGGGAGCAGTAAAACAACTTGTTCGTTTTGGTTGGGAGCAGGCGCTCTCCTGTCTGTTCCCGGTCGTTATTTTTGCCTCTTTGGCAATGACACAAATCATCCCACTACCTTTCCTGCCAAGGTATGACTGGCTGCTACTTATTTGCCTATTGATGCAGTGGGGGATGGTTCGTTCTGGGCTTGAAACACGGGATGAATTAAAGGTAATTACATTATTCCATCTTATCGGACTCGCACTTGAACTTTTCAAGGTACATATGGGCTCCTGGTCATATCCTGAGGAAGGATATTCTAAAGTATTCGGAGTGCCTTTGTATAGTGGATTCATGTACGCGAGTGTGGCGAGTTATCTTTGCCAAGCATGGAGAAGGTTAAAGGTTGAACTAGTGAAGTGGCCCCCGTTTTTGGTAGTTGTACCTCTAGCTGCTGCGATCTATTTGAATTTTTTCACCCACCATTATTGGATAGACGTTCGTTGGTGGTTATCTGTACTTGTCATAGTCGTCTTTTGGCAATCATGGGCCACATACGAGGTCAATGGAACACGTTATCGTATGCCACTCTCTCTTTCTTTTGTACTTATCGGATTTTTTATCTGGATAGCTGAAAATATCGCAACCTTCTTTGGAGCTTGGAAATATCCAAACCAACAGGAAGCTTGGAGTCTTGTTCATCTAGGGAAGGTGAGTTCCTGGCTCTTATTAGTTATTGTTAGCTTTCTAATCGTAGCAACGTTAAAGCAAGTGAAAGGGAAAAATTCAATTAAGGTTGAAACTAGTAAACAATTATAAATGTAGTGAAACAATATCGTGGAACAAGAAAAATCGGGTGGTGCCTGTCACCAAAATAAGACTTGAGGAATGATGATTATTCTCAAGTCTTTTTTTGTATAAGAGTCTATTCTAAACCTTTTAGGGTTGCTTGACTGGTTCGGTGGACGACAAAGGCTCCAATTAACAGGAAGATGGACAGAGTGATATATAAGATGTTGTCGCCTCCAAGGTTAAAAAGCAGTGAACCGAGGAGCGGTCCTATCGCGGCACCTGTAAATCGAACAAAATTGTAAACACCCATTGCTGTACCTTTTTGTTGGACAAATAGATTGACCAAGGATGTTGATTGTGATGGTAAACTAATGCCAAGCAACACACCGTAGCAGAGTAAAAATAAGACTAAAGCTGGAATGGATAGAATTTTTAAGAAAAGAAAAGCCCAAAAGCCGAGAACCACGATTCCTGTTCCATATGCTGTGTACAAAAGGATGAATGTATGGTTTAAAAAGGCTTGAATTCTTCCACCAAGGATAGTTCCAAAGACGATCCCAGCGGTAAGCGGCATAAAAAACAAACCTTTATACACCATTGGGACAGAATATAATTCGTCTAGTAAACCAGGTATGAATACAAGAAATATGTAATAGCCGTAAAATTGAACAAAACCTAGTAAAATGACAGAAAAAGCGGCACGGTTCATTAAAATTCCTTTAAAGGTTTGAAACGTTATCTTCTTTGATGCGATATCTTTTGTTAAAGTTTCCTTTAAAACAATGCGGTTATATATGTAGGCGAATAAAGCACCAAATGCTAAAATGGCAAAAGCTGAATGCCACTCCGCATAAGCGGCTATTAAACTTCCAACGACTGGTCCTAGGACAGGGCCAAGGAAAACCATGGTTTGATAGACGCTCATGGCCTTACCACGTTCCTTTGGAGCATAAATGTCACCGATGACAGCAGCAGCCACTACAGAACCAGTGGTAATTCCAAATGCTTGAAGGGCGCGTCCAAATAGAAACAGGTAATAGTTTGGTGATAAAAAGCAGATCAATGAGCCAACCATAAAAATAAGTATTCCAGGAAGAAGAATCGCTTTTCGCCCACGAGTGTCAGATAATGGCCCAACAAGAAATTGGTTGATTGCCAAAACAAAGGTATACAAGGATATCGTTAAATTAACAAAAAATTGATTGACCTCATAATAATGGCCAACCTCCGCAAGACTTGGCGTATAAATCGTTTGGGTAAACGGCCCTAAAAAGGCGGCAATAGACAAGCCAATAAGTATCTTACCTTTACGGTCCTCCATGATGTCACTTCCTTCAATGTAAGGGTTATTTCGCAACTAGAAATATAATTTATATAGTAACAGAATGTGAATGTAAATGCTCTTAATAAATGTTGCAATAAAGGATTTTGGGAATTTCGCAACAGTAGTGACATCAATATGTATAGGTTTGCCTAAGTGAAGGTTTTTATTGATTTGGCGCAGAGAAACATTTTATGAAAAGGGAAGAAAATACTTGACTAGAAAATTCTGTTAGTTTAATCTAAGTATTCCGCGCATTTATAAGGAAGTAAACCGCTCACACAACTAACCCAAATTCAATATAAGAGGTGACTCGTTAGAGAATGAGCTCGAATGATCAATTGTCTGTTTATGAGCATGTGGATTATCAAGAAGAAGTGGAACGTTTGGAGTTTACGAAGGAGTATATCCGGACGGTTGTAGATGTTTCGAAGGGAAACAAAGAATTTTTTGTAGAGAATATGAAACAAGCCTTTGCGAATTTAGATCCTTCTGATAGTAGTGCGAGCTATACGGACTTACTGGCTAATGCAAGATTTCTCGATTTAGCTCAAAGCGAGCTTAAAAGGTTAGAGAGTGTGATAACCAAACCTTATTTTTCGAGAATCAACTTTACGAGCGACAGTCATAAAAACGAAGAAATTTTATACATTGGAAAGGTTTCATTGTTTGATCGTGTAACACAAAAGCCAATTATTGTGGATTGGCGGTCACCAATTGCCAGTGTGTACTACGATGGACGTCTCGGAGAGGTTTCGTATGATGCTTATGGAGAGACTCAAACGGGTTTCTTATCCTTAAAAAGGCAATATGAGATCATCGAGGGAAAGCTGAAAGAAATCCGCGATATCGATTTAACAACTCACGATGAGCTTTTACAAAAATCATTGTCTGGAAAGGCAGACAATCGTTTAACAGAAATCGTAGCGACCATCCAAAATGAGCAAAATGAAGTGATTCGAGCATCACTTAAACACCCTATTATCGTTCAAGGTGCTGCGGGAAGCGGGAAGACAACGATTGCACTCCATAGAATATCCTACTTTCTCTATACCTTTGGTTATCAATTTCCTCCAGAAAAATTAATGATTCTTGCACCAAACCGATTATTTATTGATTACATATCTGCTGTATTACCCGAACTAGGCGTAAACAAGATTAACCAAACTACCTTTGTTGATTTTATGAAAAGCTGTCTAGGTAAAAAAATCAAACTTTTTTCTCCGAATACGAAACTGATGAAACTTCTTGATGGAAGTGGAAATAGCAAATCTCTCCAATGGGTTTCGAGTTATAAGGGTTCCCTTGCTTTTATGGACCTGTTGAACCGCTATATAAAAGATGTGGAATTGAAACTGGCTCCGAAAGAGGATTTTATCATTGAAAAGACGGTTCTGTTGAAGGGGAAAACCCTAAGACAACTATTTATAAAAGAATATACCTATATACCAATCTATAAGAGGCTCGATAAAATAAAGAACTTATTAACAAGCGATTTACGAACAAAGAAAGCCATTATGTTATCAAAAGTAGTCAAGAAATATGATGAGGTTCTGGATCGTGCCCTTTTTACCACTAGGATGGAAGAAGAGAAAAGAAAACAAAAAGTGGTCTCCATCATGGATCGGAAGGAAGAAAGATTAAAGAAGATTGACCAAGAAGCAAAGGTTGCGGTAAAAAATTATATGAAAGAGTTTGTGATGAAGGATATTTTTACTGTATACAAAGAGCTTATGTCTTCGGAGGAGCTTTTGAAAAAGTATTCCACCACTCTTTCAGATAAAGAATGCAAGGTTCTTAGTCAGCATTGCAGAAGGATTTTTGAGAAAGATGCCTATGAATTAGAGGACCTAGCTCCATTATTTTATTTAAAAGCAAAATTAGAGGGAATCGACGAAAAGTATAAAATGAGAAGCATCTTTATCGATGAGGCGCAGGATTACAGCTATTTTCAATTTGCTGCCTTAAAAGAGGGCTTTGAGACAGACTTGTTTACAATTGTCGGAGACTTGGCACAGGGGATTCATTCTTATCGCGGCTTAAATAGCTGGGAACCATTAGTAAAGGAAATTTTTCCAACGGCCAATTACCAGGCGCTGCAAAAGAGCTATCGTACAACCGTAGAGATTATGAATCTGGCAAATGATATTCTTAACATTCTTAATCAAGATTTACCACAGGTGCAACCGGTTATCCGGCATGGTGAAAAACCTCTTTTTAAAAGAATTGACCCTAGCCAACATGACAAGGTAAGACAAGTGTTGGAAGAGGATATTTCATCCTTAAAAGAAAAAGAACTTAACTCGATTGCGATAATTGGCCGAACCGATAAAGAATGTCAACGAATCTATAAAATGCTGGAAAAGAGTCACCAGCCTATCCAGCTTTTAGAAGAAAAGGAAGATATGAAAAAGGGGAACGTGGTCATTTTACCTTCGTACTTATCAAAAGGATTAGAGTTCGATGCCGTTCTGGCTGTTTCCTTAGAAGAACCGTATTCAGATGTTGACCTAGATATCAAACTGCTATACGTCGCCATGACAAGACCCATGCATCGTCTGTACCTATATGGCAGTGAACCTGAAAACTTCTTACTGAATAGAGCGAATCGGTTAAATTTTGAGTGATGCATGGGGACGGTTCTCTTGCTTCTTTTTGAAGCAAGAGAACCGTCCCTTTGCTTTATGGGCGTTGGATCGGATTATTCAGGGAGAAGTTTTTGATCATTTTTTGAAGGTTTTTGTGTCCTTCTCTTAGTTTGATTGTTTCTTCGAGGATTCGTTGAAATCCTTCTAAATCTCGGTCTGAAGCATTGAGTAGAGATTTAGGGATACTTTCGACAATTTGTTGCATCGTTAGGTCTGCCACGGGCATAACCGCCTTCCATTTTTAATTTTTGTTTCATCTAAAATTAGACATATTATTCAGCTAAGATGGTCTTTTGATAGTGCTCATAGAATACTTTAAATAATCGTTCATCTCCACCACGGTCAGGATGAAGGGCTTTTAATAATTTCTTAAACTCTTTTTTTAGCAAATCCTTATCAGCTGCCTCATCTACACCTAATAAGGTGTGGAAGGAGGGCGGATCTTGGTTAAAAAGGGCATATTCTGCTTTTACCATTTTCTTTAAGGAATGAACTTTCGTTTGGGCAATTTTGATGGTGGTTTTTAATTCTTCCAATTCTTCTTTTAAACGTTGATTTTCGTAAAAAGTTTTTTCCCACTGTTCGAAATCAACTCCAAACTGTTTGCTTTTATTCTCCATTTTCTTTTCTACTATAAAGCTAGCAATATCTCCAGGAAAAATATGAAAGTCAATATGATAATCCTTTGTCCGTTTTGCCCTCATTTTTCCATCTAGTATCCAGCGTATGACGGTCTCTTCATCACTGGTAATGCCTTCGCTGCTAAGTAATTCCGTTACTTCCTTCACATTTAACATATAATCAACTCGTTTAACGTTACTAGTTTAGCCACCTATTTCTATTAAAAAATGGTTAATTTCAATTTATCATATATCCTAGATTTTAATTTTACAGGTTTATTTAATTTTGATGTCATCTGTAACTAAAATAACGTTTATATTAAATTTTTTGGAAGATGTTGGTTGAAAAATGAAATTATTGTGAATTGAATCACAATCAAACTAAAAAAGGATAAAATATACATAGATAGTATCTATCACCTTAGGTTACGGAGGTTGGGAAAATGGGGAAAACAGGATACTGTAGTGATTGCTTTATCTTTATTACCTGTCCATGGCTATGTACGAATCATAATGACAAAACCGAAGAACCGCTTAAAGATTGTAAGACGAAAGAAAATTTGGGAGAAAGTATTTAACAGAACCCATGTATGGTAAGGTGTAGTATTTTTATGAAAATAAATATAGGTGCCTGCTTCCAAAAGTGGTGGCTAGGCATCTTTCTTTATAGAAGTTGAAGATGGTACAGGCAAGTTTGTCACATTCACACATAACTATATTAAAAAGAATATAGTTTAGGAGAATAGGGATGACAACAATTTCATCGTATGAAGCTTCCAAGATAGCTTTTACGGAAGTGTTTGTTAAACGAAATCACATTGAAACTCAAGTGGGTTACCCGTCTCATAATACGACTCTTTCTAACTCCGTTGCGGAAAAAGAGACCGCTTGGCGTTTGGCAACGGATATTCAATTTTTATCGATTTTGGAGCATCAAGGGAGATTAAATGGGGAAGTCCATTTGGCGGAACTTGTTTTGGAACATTTAAATTTAGCTTTAACTAAATTAGAGGAGCAACTGAAGCAAGAAACCTTTTATCTTAACCTATTTTCACCGTATACTGCCCAGAATTTAATTGCCTTCACTTTTGTAAAAAAATACAATATAAACGCTCTAGAATACAAATATGACTCAATGGCCACATCGATTGTTGAAACGTATTTACCGCTATTTTTAAGAAGTGCTGTTGATTCCTACAAGGAAACTACCGTCACTTGGGAACCAACACTCTTTGGTGATGGTAGCGGGACGCTCACGTATGAGGAACTGACAGAAGAGAAGAGACATATTGTAGCCCCAAATGGAATTAAACGCTTCGCCGGGTCATTAAATGTTTATAGTATTATGGGTGGAGCTTTAGGTTTATATGGAGCCTTGTTATCTGAAGTTCCTCCGAATCGTTATGAGTATCGAAATGAAATAGTGGAACTTGGGAAATTGGCTATTTCGATGAGTGACAGTGGAAATCGGTCAATTGGTCATTTAAACAATATTGGTGGTGGCAGGAAGGATGGAGGATTTATCTCCACAGGTTACGCCTCTTGGGTGGCAAGAGGATTAGCCCAAATGGGAACGGGGACTACCTTTGAATTAAATCATCCTAAATCTATGTTTATGGATGAGGCCCAGCAAATTAAACAAGGGTTATTGACGGTTTTATCAAGAAAAGGATACATGCCGGATGTATTTGTTGATTTTTATGGTCGTAACTCGTTCAATACGAGGGATGTTGACTTAGAAACGGATAAAACAATTTATTTGTATGAACTAGCATGGTGTGGTGATCAAGTTGCTATGGATACGATTGAAAGCCATTTAGCTACAAAGCATGGACTTGGTAAAGAGCACCCAATCATTATAGATAGTTTACTATCAGATGAAAATAGTGTGTTGGGGAGCAATGCGCATAGAGCTCTGGCTGGTTTAACAGCTGGTATGATCAAATCTTTATACTTTAACTATGGCGATATGTAAGCGGGGGAACATTTCTCTAGTTTTTTTTTTGTTTTGCATTTAATATTTCAAAATAGGTGTAGAAATAATGAAGCGGAAGAACCGTCCCCATGTTTGAGAAAAAGGAGAAAGGAGAAAATGAAAGGTATGTAGGTCATTTACTTATTCCGGAGGCAAATATGATTCAGAGGGTTCTTCTAAAAATTAAAAATAGTATTTGGTTGATTCCGGGTTTTTATTGTGTTTTATCATTGGTTATCGCGATTGGTGTGATTATGGTTGATACCCGATTTTATAAACAAGCGGAAATGGCTTTACCCGATATCCTGTTAACGAGTGTAGATTTATCGCAAACCATTTTAGGAACCATTGCAGGTTCACTTTTAACGATGACAACGCTGACTTTTTCAACGATTATGGTCGTGTTGACGACGTATTCGTCGCAATTTTCTCCTAGGACCCTTCGGAATTTTGTTACCAACCGAGTGACCATGCGTGTGTTAGGGATATTTATGGGGGGATTTGTGTACTCCATTTTTTCACTTTTGTTCATGAAAAGTAATCTTCATCATCCGGTTATTTCTTCTTGCGTTGGAGTGATATTTGCTTTAGTTTGTCTTGCTTTTTTTGCTCATTTTATTCACCATGTTGCGACGTTTATTCAAGTTTCGAATTTAATCGATATTTTAACAGAAGATGTATTAAAAATTGTTGAGTCAAAAATAAATATGATAAAGCAAAAGAAACATGTTTTTTTCATGAAAGATGTGTATCTCATACCGCCTTCCTATCAAATGAAAACAAAAATTCATAGCCCAAAACATGGATATCTTCAACTTCTTGATTATGACGAGCTGCTAAGGTTAGCGGTTGAAAAGGATCAAATCATTGAAATCAACCAAAAAATCGGTCAATTTATATCAACAAATCATAGTATATTGACAGTCTATCATCGAGGAGAAGAGCTAGAAGGTGATTATCAGCCAATCATTACTGTTGGTAGAGAAAGAACGACGATGCAAGATGAAGAATTTGCTTTGAGAAAAATTGTCGAGATTACGCTTCGGGCAATTTCACCTGCTATCAATGATCCGAATACGGCAATCGATTGTATCCATCATCTTGGATTAGCCTTAGGGGAGGTATGTAGGTTAGATGGTCATTACCTTATTTATAATGATGAGCAGATGAAAGCAAGAGTCATTGTTCCTCAAAAACCATTTGAAGAAATTTTATATTTAACCTTTTATCAAATAAGTCATTATGGAAGGGAAGATATATCGGTTATATTAGCTGTCTTTGATGCACTCATGATGATTGTAGAAAAGGGAAGTCAAGAAATCAAAAGGATTGTTTGGGGATTTAGTCATTACCTATTAGAAGGAGTCAGCTTCAAGCAATTAAAGCAGCTCGACCAAAAAAATCTGCAGGATAAAATATCCAAGCTAAAATGCCTTTGCCAAATGAAATGAAAAGTGTCAGGTGTTTCGTAAAATACATAACGATTCCCTGACACTTTTTTTAGTGGGAGACTAAATGGTCAAGCCAAGAAAAATCTCGTTTATCAAGAGCAAGATCGATTAAGGTTTGTAAATCTTGTGGATCCAGTTCCACTTCGTCGCGCGATACTACCTTCATGACATACACCGTAGACTCCTCATTAACCTCAGGTATATAGACCTTAGCTTCTAATCTGCCCATAGAGGTAACAAATCCAAAAACCATTTTATTGGAATTTTTATCAAAAAATTCGACCCAGGAACCAATCTCAACTTTGTTTTGCTTCTTCATAAAAGCTCCCTCCTAAGAAGAAATTCGATTCACAAAAAATATTTGATAATACTATTTTATTACTTTTTATATCGAATCTAGGCAGTCTTTTTAGAATAGTTTGTGAATTTTTAGAGAAGGTGGTTAAACGTGTTTAGTGGTCGTTAGGTCATGGGTTAGAGATTTGAATGGTTTTTTGATAAAACCTTTATATTTATATATGTGATAAGTTCTTAATATATAATTTCAATGTTTCTGTTTCATGAGGCATTTTAATAGTTGAATCAAAGTCAAAGCCCAGCTTACCAAGGAGTTTTTGTGAGTTAACATTATCTAAAGTTGTAATGGCTACCATTTTATGAAGAGAAAAGGCCTTTTTTCCATATTGGATAACGGCATCCGCTGCTTCAAAGGCATATCCTTGCCCTGTGTATTCTGGCAAATAAGCAAATCCAATGTCCACATACTGTAAGGTGATTCGCTTGATAAGACCACATAATCCAATCGGCGTGCCTAATTCCTTTAACGCGACGATGTACAGCCCGAAACCATATTCCTGATACATTTTAATAGGTCCAGATTCAATGTATTTCTTCGCATCAAGCTCTGTCTTTACCCCTTTATCCCCAATATATTGAATCCAAGAAGGTTCATTTAGTAACCTTAAGATAAATCCTGAATCATTAAGGGTCACCTTTCGAATAGAAAGTCTTTCGGTTTGAATGATGCTCATTTATAAAGCCTCCTCGGTTAAATTAATTCTTACTTTTCACAGTTTGGGTATCTAACCTAATATTGTTCATTAGAGTGATTTTCTATTTTAATAGTAACATGGTAATGTTGTTATTAAAGATTTTATTTTCATTTGTATTTTTCAAAGGTGAGGGTGAGAATGATGGACTTTGAGGCAATCATGCAAAAGCTTCAAGAATGGGGCTCTGAGCAAACAAAGCGTACATTTATGAATCATGGGATAGAGGAGCCAAATTTTGGAGTCAAAATAGGCGATTTGAAAAAGCTCGTAAAGTATGTGAAAAAGGATCATGACTTGACCTTACAATTATATCAAACAGGAAATCATGATGCGATGTATTTGGCGGGTCTATCAGTTAATCCGAAGCTCATGTCAAAGGAATCCTTACAAGAATGGGTTCAGAAAGCTTACTGGTATATGCTTGCAGAATATACAGTGGCTCAGGTGGCAGCAGAGAGTAATTACGCTCTTGAACTGGCTAGAGAGTGGATGGAATCCGATGAGGAAATGATTTCTGTTTGTGGGTGGAGTACCTATTCCAACTATTTATCAATCACACCTGATGAAAAACTCGATATAGCGGAACTTAACGAACTTTTAAACCATGTAAAAAATACGATTCATGAAGAGAGAAATCGAGTACGTTATGTAATGAATAATTTTGTTATTTGTGTAGGTGCCTATGTAACGGACCTAAATGAGGAAGCAAAAATAGTAGCAGAACAGATAGGAAAGGTGCAAGTAGATGTCGGAAATACGGCATGTAAGGTGCCCCTTGCTACGGATTTTATTAAAAAGATTGAAGAGAAAAATCGCGTAGGGTTAAAACGGAAAACATGTATATGCTGATATTTTTCAACAATTGAACAAGAATTACCAAGACTATTTTTCGAGGAGTTTTTGCGAAATAGGGAAGGATGATTATGTAAAAGGGGCATAAATCTATTCAAAGAGTTATGCCTCTTTTATATTGAGTTAATAGTTTTAAAGAGAGTAACCACGGGTTCAAAAAAGAACAAACCTCTTACTTAGGGAGCTCCATTTGAAAAGTAACCTCGGACATATGTACTAATTTTACATCAGACAGCAGATTTCTATCTTTTTCTCTTATCTCTATGAAACCTGTATCGTATTGATACAGCACTAGATAAATCTTCCCTTCGAACAATACTTCTTGGTTAAAATATTCCATAGGTTCACCTTTTATTTAAAATAGGTACATATTACTACTTTAACAAAAGAATAAAAAAACTGATTTCGTCATATTTACGGATTTCACCTATAAAATCATCTATTTCCGCTAAATATCATCGGTTTTTAACTAAAAGTATAACTAGAGGAATATTCCTGCCTTGAAATGGGCCTTTAAGGATTTCCATTTTATTTTGAAACTGCCAATAAGGAAAAGGGCCACTTAGTTGGCCCTTTTTGTTATTTTTTTAAAATTGGGTATCCTTCTTGTTAAATTTCGCGCTAAGAATTCCCTGTTATAGTGTTGTTAAGGTTTTCTTATGCATAAATCTTAATGTGATGATGGTTAAGAGTATTGACAACACTAGGTAAACCGTTAATGCCATCACATCGCTTTGAAGTAGATGGTAATCACCTGTTGATATGATGGTCCGAAATCCTTGGACCGTATACCACATTGGCAAGAGTGAATGGATGGTTTGGAAAAATGGTGGTGTCAATTCAATTGGAAACGTCCCTGCACTGGAAGTCAGCTGTAGAACCAATAAAATGATCGCCATAAACCTGCCCGCATTATCTAATAAAATCACCAAAAATAATATAACCGACATAAAGATTAAGCTGGAAAAGAAAGTGAAGAGATACAGATAACTCTTATTTAATGGGTCCAATCCAACCATATGAATTAAAAATACGTTGGTTATCAAGCTGTGTCCAACCGAAATGAGTGCTAACAGCAAAAATTTCGAAAGATACCATGCCAATGCTGATGGTGGTTTACTAATGGTATCCTTTAACGGAAGCACGGTGGTAAGAAGAAGGGCTCCAACAAACAAACTTAGTGACAGAAAATACGGTGCGAGCCCTGTACCGTAGTTAGGGACACTGTGCACCAATTGTTCCTTTAGTCTAACCGGATTGGACATCATTTCATAAATAGGTTGTCCAGGATGGATGGACTGAATTTCTTTTGCTCCACTGGCTAGTTGATCCGCTAATCGTTGACTACCAGAAGATAGGCGTTCTTCACCATTCTTAAGTGAATTTAAGTGCCCAATGACAGCATTCCAACCGTTGTACACATTGGCAGTACCATTTGATAACGTTGTTTGAGAATCAGCGATTTTCTTAGCACCATCAGATAGATTACCGAGTTTGGTTGTGATCGTCTGAGTGCCACTACTCAATGATTGAACGCCTTGATAGGATTGATGAATGCCTTGACCGAAGGCTGTGAAATTGGAATAAAACTGGTCTAATCCACCACTTAAATTCTGACTGCTTTTGACTAGTTCCTGGAATGTTGGATCATTCTCTAACTCTGGATTTGCTTTACTGTATCCTTCCAGTGCTTGAGATAATTGCTTGCTTCCAGATGAAAGCTGCATCATGCTCGATTCAAGCTGACCGGAGCTCGTGTTAAGTTTGGATAAACCAGTTTCGAGTGAACGGACTCCCCTATTCATTTGTGAAGCACCTGCCTGAATCTGATCGGCGCCTTTGGATAATTCGGAAGCGGCTCCACTTAGTTTTTTCGATCCGGATGATAATTGGCTGAGTGGATTTGATTGCATTTTCATCCCATCAATGATTTCCTGTGTGCCTAGTGACAGTTTGTTCGTTCCTGCTGTGAGTTGTTCGGCACCTTTACTTGCCTCTGTAAGGCCATTCCCAACCGTGGTAATTTGATCAAATAACGCTTCTGCATAATTTTTGCTTAGCTGCTGTGATAGTTTTGTGCGAATCTTATCCACACCGGTTCTGCCAATTTGCGAGGCAATGAAATTGCTCCCAACATTAACTTTGTAATACAAATCAAGTGGTGTAGGATGTTGAGTCGTTAAGGTAGTGGCTCGTTTTGAAAATTCGCGCGGTATGTAGATTTCAAAATAATACTGATTGTTTTTCAGCCCTTTATCCGCCTCTTCCTTGCTGACAAATTGCCATTGGAAACTTTTATCCTGTTTTAATTGTGTAACAAGTTCGTCGCCGATGGCATAAGTGGTGCCTTGGTATTGGACCTCCACATCTTCATTCACAACCGCGACCGGCAGCCTCTCCAAATGGGAATAAGGATCCCAATTCGCTAATAAATACGTTCCGCTATACAAGGAGGGCACAAATAAAATGACAAAAATAGCTACGAGCAATTTCCACTTTTTAAAAATGGATGCCCACTCACTTTTTATCCACGAAAACATACTCAATTTACAACCCCTTTATTTATAGGCAATGGTTATCTTTAACAGTTTGCGTATAAATTACGGATATATGTAGGTTAAGTAAATTAGAAAAGGTGGGGGAGGAATAGATGGAGAAGTAATATATTTGGTATGGATATGTACTTTTTTGTGATAAAAAATAAGCCAGTTTACTGTAGGAGGCAAAATGAATAAATGGTTGGATGCTGCTGTTTTGAACAATATCAGTTGGTGTGGAATAATTTGTGAAACTCATGGTATAAGCGATTTTACAAGAGAAAATGTTTGGGGACTGATGTCGGAAGCCCCTCCATATTACCCTGATCTGATTACATCAAGTAATCTTGCAACTTCTAATGAAGTCATAGATGTTATGGGTGACAGGAACATCAAATCTTTAAAGGATAGTTTTGCGAATCTGGAGTTGGAGTCTTATGGTTTTCAGGTCCTATTTAATGCAGAGTGGATTTTTCATCCTTCTGTTACTTCGAGTGAGAAAATAGATTCAAATTGGACTACGGTCACTTCAGAGGATGAATTGGCAAAATGGAATATGGCTAATAGTACGGAGAATATCATCCTTCCAAGTATCTTAAAAAGGGAGGATATGAAGGTTTTTATACATGAATATGAAGGAGGATTATCAGGGTTTATCGCTCATCTAGATGCTGAGGTCGTTGGCGTGTCAAATGTATTTTCAGAGGAATATCCAAGTGAAAAGCTATGGAAGGATATTGTTCAGTTAGTATCCAATCAATTACCGAATTTCAATTTGGTTGGATACGAACGAGGAGAAGACGTAAGCAATGCCATTTCTTGTGGTTGGGAGTCATTAGGTCCACTTAAGGTATGGTTCCATACTGCACATGGTGATTAGGTGAAGAGTAGAGTAGATAGCCAACCTCATATCAACCGATTTTCAATTTTTATCATCCGAAAATGAGAATTTATCAACCGGTTTGGAACTTTTATCAACCGAAATTCAGATTTATCAACTTCAGAAAGAATGAGAATGTTAAACTAAAAAATTTCAGCAAGGTCAGGTTACTAGTTAACCTGACCTTTAGAGGTTTAAGAGTTCATCCGTGGGGATGTAGGAACTTGTGAAAAAATAAAATGAGTAACTGTTTGGGCGTAAGGGTTTACGTCTTCAATGAATTTCTCAGCTTGTGAGAAGGTTTCGAAGTGTAGCTTAAGCATATAACACGCATTTCCAGCAATTCGATAACAGAATTGTACATTTGGGAGTTTCTGAATAAAGTTTTTAAAAGACTTATAATCTCCATTTTTGACGGTTGCTTCTACCATACATTGGATAGGTAATCCTAATTTTTCGTAATCTAGTTCTACTGTATAGCTTTTGATAATGCCGAATGATTCCATTTGTCTTACCCGTTCAGTGACAGAAGGGGACGACAAATTAATTCTTCTTCCAAGTTCACTCATTGATAAGCGACTGTTGTGATGTAATTCATCTAATATTTTTCGGTCGATATCATCTATTTTCATTTTTAATAAAATTCTCCTTTAATCGTTAAAATACGAAAGATAACTAAGGTTTTTAATAACAGATTTAATGTAATTTAGAAATCTTGTTTTCTATAATTAAATTAACAAAGGAGGAGATGATATGGCAAGAATCAAGGAGTCTAGTTTTGGAGACACACCATTTCAACGTCTTTTGGGACATAACCCAGAAGTGATGCAAGGGTGGACGAATTTAGGAAACGTATTTGAAAAGGGCGGTTTGCTAACTTATGAGCTAAAGGAACAAGTTAGGAGAACATTGGCCCAAAGTAATGGTTGTGAGTACTGTAAAGCGAAAGGTACACCTGAACCTGAGAAGTTTGATGAAAAAACTTCCGTTGCAGTTGGTTTTGCTGAGGTATTTTTAAAGCAAGGACATGATATTTCTGATAGCTTATTTCATGTTTTGCAAGGAAGCTTAAGCGAGGCAGAGATAAGCGAACTTATAGCCTTTATTACTTTTACCACTGCTTCCCAATACTTTGGAGCACTTATGAGACTAGAAGCTTAATGTAATGAAATACGAATAGAAAAGGAGTTGCGGATAAGGCAACTCCTTTTCTTTATGTAAGCATTAGTAACTTTATCCTATTTAAAAGGTAAATAGAATTTTTTAAAGAATTTATATTTAGGCTGTTTTATCACTGAATGTTGATTTAAATGTGTTTGAAAAAATAAACGGAAAAATTCCGTTTATTTTGGGAAATACCAATATTTCCTTAAAAATAAGGGGAGTTTTTCCGGTTATCATATCTAGACCTTTGAGTTTCCGTAATATTTAGAGCCGTTAATCGGAATTTCTCCGCTTATATCTGCTCATTTAGCTTCCTCTATATACATTAGCAGGAGTTTCTCCGGCTATTAATTCTCATACCTACACGAAAATCAACAATGAATAATAACAGAGCTTATATTTAAAGAAACAAATTTTATTTTTTTGAGGTGGATATTTTGTCACAAGCTGCACTTTTAACTGTAACACATGATCCAATGGGTAAAAATATGAATCTTTTTAATGAATTAAAAAAGGAAATCAAGGATATTTACGGGGAACTTTATATAACAATTAGCGATGAGTCATCAATAGAGTTAATAAAGGAAATGGAGGCAAGTGGATTTAAAGTGAAATTGATCCCTAAACAAGGTGCAGCTCAAGCACGAAGAGAAGTAGTAAAGTTTGGGCTATCAGGTAAAAGTGAGTATTATCATTATTGTGACTTTGACAGACTGTTAACGTGGGGGAAAAACCATCTGTTTGAATTAAAAACGACAGTTTCAAAGATTCAAAATCACGACTATATTATTTTTGGGCGTACGAAGCGTGCAATGAACACTCATCCGGTGGAATGGATTGAAACAGAAAAGATAACCAATTTGATCTGTTCTTTGGAATTGGGGAAAAATGTTGATATAACAGCTGGTTCATGTGCTTTTTCAAGGAAAAGTGCTCAGTTTATTAACAAGTATTCAAAGGAAAAGATGACAGATGCTGAATGGGCAATGATTATACATAGAATGGCTAAATTAAATATTGATTACACCTCAGTTGAAGGATTGGAGTATCACGATGAAACGAATGGAATCTTGAGAGTGATGAGTGAATCTGAAAAATGGTTAATCCGGTTACAGCTTAGCTTCATTATTAGTGAAACAGCTTTAAAAGTAGGAAAGTAGATGTAAATATTTAATCTAACTTTAGAAGCTATTCAGCCATAAAAATCTCGAAAAGGGAACATCTCCTACAAGATAGAACTAAGAGAAAATTAATTTGATACATTTTAATTTTTCTATTAAATAAAGGGCATACTGAAATATAAAAAAAGGTGTGTTCTAAATATGGATTTTCCAACGATTCATACGAATTTTTGGGATGCTGTAGTTGCAGTCCCGGTTGTTTTGGTTTTAACACAGCTGTTAAAGATTTTCTTGAAAATACCACGAGTTTTTGTACCAACGGTCGCTCTTGTGATTGGATTAATCATTTCGGTTTTTATCAGTCATCGACACCACCTGATAACAGGATTATTTATGGGGTGGTTTTATGGTTATGCGGCTATAGGGTCATACGCTTCATTGAAAACAACTATTATTTCATATAGAAATCGGAAATGAAATAATGATGGAATTTAACCTTTTTAAAAAGGGTATGTAATAAAAGTAAAAACAAGGCTTTCAAAGGTTTATCCTTAGATATTGTAAAGAAACTAGTGCCTACACCTATAAAAAAAACGACAACTAATGGGGATAAACCTTCTATGAAGCAGCCTCATTTTGGTTATTTTCATTACCCGGACTTTCACTTTGCCCTTGATCACTTTTATCTGGATCGATGAAACATGCGTTTATATGGGATGCAGTAGAAGAACCGTCGCCCATTGTAAAATTAGTCCCATTTGTTTTAAAGTTGGAGGTATGGCTATTTTGAAGCGTTTTACCAATATTGATATTTGAATTTTGACCCAAACATTTTACGTTTATATGGTTAATGTTTATATTTTGGCACATGACAAATCTCCTTATTTATGTTTTTTTAGATAACTTAGTACAAGGTATGAAATATTTAATCTATTGGTAATAGGCATTTGTGCCATTTTATATCGTTTTTACAATCTTTGATTTATAAAGGAACCTGTATCGTTATAAAAGCGAAATCAAGATTATTGCCACATTTAAAGGAATGTATGTCCGCTTAAATCTTTTAACCTACCAATTCCAAAGAAAAACATTGTCACCAGTTCATTACGAATACAACTTTTTAGGTAATATTTACTATTTGAGAAGGGGATTTTATCCTTTTAGGAGAATTATAAGATTACTATGTTATTTAAGCGGCGGTGGAAGTTGAATGTTTTATTTTGGTCAGTTTTTGTACCATGTTTTAATTGTACTTTTTCCTATCTTTTTTCATCATTTATACATATACGGAAAACAACAGGATAAACAAAAGAGAGATTTAAAGTTTGGCTTTATTATTATCATCATGTTGTTTTGTACAATGTCTTATCCTGTGGAATATCAAAATGGATACTTATATGATTTTAGAGTGATTCCAATATTAATCGCGTTTTTATATGGGGGATTTTTTCAAGGATCCATCACATTATTACTAATGTTAATTTATCGATTTATTGTTGGTGGAAATGGTTTTTACATTACGTTAATTAATTATTTCATCCTAACATTAATAATCTCGTTCATTTATCGTAAGTTCAAAAATTTTCAAATTCGAAACAAGATGATTACCATCAGCCTTTTGTACTGGTTTATTGCTTTAACTAGAGGTCTTACCTTAATGAAAACCGGACAATATGATCAACTTCCTTTTATGTTAACGTTCTCGCTTTTAACATGGTTAACGTTAATTACGGTTTTCTTTGTCATTGAAAATTTAGAACAGCAAACCAAAATACAAAGCCAACTGCAAAGGGCGGATAAGCTAAATGTTATTAGCCAGCTTGCAGCTTCTGTGGCGCACGAAGTCAGAAATCCAATGACGTCAGTATTTGGATTTCTACAATTACTGCAAGGTAATCCGACCTTGGATAAGACTGGCAAGAAGTATATAGATATCTCATTAAAAGAGTTAGAACATGCTCAATCTATTATTAATGATTATCTGGCACTAGCAAAACCAAATAGTAAGAGCCCGACTTTAATAAACTTAACGGAAGAACTACATAACACGATCGAATTAATGACCTCCTACACGAATATTAAAAATGTAAAAGTGGAGTCCTCTATTCAGGAATCTTTGTTCCTCAAAGGATTAAAGGATGAAATGAAACAGGTATTAGTGAACATTATGAAAAATGGCATCGAGGCAATGGAAAAAGGTGGCCTACTTATGGTTAATGCCTTCCAAAAAGAGCAAACGATTGTGATTGAAATTCAAGACAACGGAAAAGGGATGAACAAAAAACAGTTAAAAAATTTGGGAACCCCTTTTTATTCAATGAAAGAAAAAGGTACTGGAGTAGGACTTACTGTATCCTATCAAATTATTCACTCGATGAAAGGCAGCGTTGATGTAGAGAGTGAAGAAGGCAAAGGGACCAAGTTTACCATTAAGTTCCCATGCAATTTATTCTCTTGAAAACAGAGAACTTTTTATACTCTGATAGTTTAATAGGAGAAACAAAATGAACTTATATTGCAAGAGTGCTCTAAATCAAATTAACATAGCATTAACAAAAACGAGTGAAATCATGGACCAGTTGGAAGAGTCGGATTTACAAAAAAGACCAACACCGGATAAACATTCAATTGGCGAGTTATTAGAACATATTGCTTTAATTTGCAAAGCGGATTTCCTGATAGCTCAAGGAGCCACAATCGATGAGATGAATGATTTTTACTCATCTTCTACATATAAAAATTTGCACGAAATCAAAACTGGCTTATTGGTCAATTTTGGGATACTTGAAGGAACCTATCTGAACTATACAGAGGTAGAACTACAAGAAGAAATTACTTCTTTTTGGGGTGTCACTTACACTAGATATGAATGGTTATTAGAAATTTTGGCTCATGTTTATCATCATAGAGGGCAACTACATGCCATCCTTACTCACTGTTATCAAAAAGATCCGAAAATATTAATGTTTGAATAGAAGAAAATAGGATGTGAAGGTTGTTCCAGGATACTAAAAAATAATGATTGTTGAAAGGAGAAATTTATTAATGCTTATGCCTGTTTGGGTAATATTATTGATCTGTATTATTCCTATAGCAATCTATTTTTATTTCTCAAGGAAAGCATTTGACCTATTGTACGACAGTAAACCAATGATATGTCATGTATGTGGGAAACACTACACTCCTATGAAAAAAGTAATCAATAGTTCCTTATCCGTAACCTGTCCGCACTGTGGAACCATACATTAATCAAATGAATGACTTTATGGTAGACCGTCAGCTGACGGTCTATTTTCGTTAATAGAGGAATTTCTTTCCTGGAAGTGGAATATGACTATGGAAAGAATAGAGTTGGAGGGAAGGTATTTGTTTAATAAAATAACTAAAGTACTGGTCATAACCTTTATTTTCCTCATTTCAATTATGACAATAAATCCTTCTAATAGTTTTGCTTGTAGCTGTGCAAAACCTCTGGGGGTTAAAGAAGAGTTTGAGCGTTCAAAAGCTGTTTTTTATGGAAAAGTAATGGAGATTAAAGATCAAAAAGTCAATGATGGATATATAGTTAAGAAGGTATTATTTGAGGTGAAGACGACCTGGAAAGGTGTCTCTGAATCTCAAATGATTATTGTCACTGGGCAAGGTGGAGGTGACTGTGGTGTTAAATTTACTCAAGGTGAGGAATATTTGATTTTTGCGAATGATTCTTCCATATATGGTGATACGGATTATCTTTCTACGGGCATTTGTGATTTAACTAATGAATATCATGATGCAAATAAAGATCTATTACTATTGGGTGAAGGAATGCCACCTACGCAAGATGTAAATCTAGAAAATGAATTTAATCGCTCGGGCATTAGCCCATACATTTGGGTCTTAGTGGGTGGGATAATTGGACTTGTAGGAACCATTATTTGGTTTCGTAAAAAAAATAAAAGGAATTAAAAAAGTATTTTTACTTAAGGTGCGTTTCTAGAGAATATCATTTTTGTATTTTTAAAATATATGAAAAAAATTATGTCTATAGGAGGAAAAAACAGATGGAGTTTAGGACACCTCAAATTAACCTTTATGTAGAAAATTTGGAAGTATCCAAACAATTTTATGAAAAGCTAGGATTCAAATTAAGTTTTACTGCTGAAATTGAGGGTAAGGAAGTTCATCATGAATTATTACTGGATGGTTTTAATTTAGGGATTGCCACGAAAGATTCTTTAAAAGAAGTTCATGGAGTAACCCCTGGAAAAAATGCCGGATGTGAAATAGTATTATGGACAGATGATACGGATTTAGCGATTCAATATTTAGTAGAAAATGGAGCAACTTTGGTATCGGAACCTCATGATTTTTTAGATAATAAATTAAGATCGGCTTGGGTGCAAGACCCCGATGGTAATCCGATTCAAATTGTTTGTAAGAGAAAGGAGCAGTAGCAGTTAAAACAGATTTACGCTCATTGTTAAATGATTTCTTCCATTTCTCATAAAATATTCTCCGTGTTGATATTTTAGTTATTTATAGGACACAGATTCCGCTATTAGGGTAAAAAACATGGTTTATCCTAGTTTATAGGACACACATTCCGTTATTCACTATATTTCTATAAAAAAAGCTTATTTTAGAGGCAATAACGGAACCATAGTCCGATAAATCTCTAAAAACAACCTTTTTTCGTAATTTAACGGAACCTGTGTCCTTTAACTTTAAATATACCAATACTTTAAAGCATGTGATACTTTGGAAGTAATTACCATATGCTATTACAAAAGTCCTTAAAAGGAGAGTTATGTATGCAACGGATTCGATTTATGTTGAAACAATTCTTAAAAGAGCCTTTATGGTATAAGATACTAATCTCAACCACTTTACTTATTTCAATCATATTTAGCAGTTCATATTTTTCTTATAATCCTTATTATCAAAGCTTCTCCAAATTAGCTGCTGCTATCTTTTTTGGTGCATATGGAATTAAATTAAAGAGTAATCGTAAAACTTCTATCATCTTATTATTTATTTCAGCTCTATGTATATATCTATCTATTTTAGCGATTTATAAGTGATGTTTCTTAAATAACTGACGATAAGCTTATGTTTGAGAACTAAGATAGCTTAATAGCTTTTATCTAGGTTGATTGGGATTAATTTAGGGTTAATTAAGGACGTAAGGCTAATCTCGAAAAAGGAGATTAGCTTTTTTGTTGAAGTAAAGTGGAAGATTGGTTGAAAAAGGAATTTGTTTTTAATTCTTGATTTGTTGAAGAAGGATAAGAAGGTCGTTCCTTTTTTTGATAAAGAAGAATAAATTTGCTTTTGATTTTTTTGTGGGATTTCTCGAATTGTATAAGTCCTTAAACAATAAATTTAGTATAAAATATAATAATAATATATTGATTATCGATAAATGTTATATTATTATGGTTATAAATTTAATGGGTGGGGTGCTTTATGGAACGTGGAACAATAACCTTTTTAAAATCGGCTTTGTCTATTATTGGTTTTGTAACTTTAAGCTTGTGTATCTTTGCATTACCATCACTTGCGAGTTATACAGCTCATATGTATCCAGAGTTTGCATTTTTAAAATATCCTGTTCTAACTGGACTATACTTTTCAGTGATACCATTTTTCTTCGCTTTGTATCAGTCATACAATCTCCTAAATGTTATAAAGTTAAAAAAAGCCTTTTCAGAAGCAGCCGTAATACCGTTAAGACGTATTATGATTTGTGCCATGATCATTACCATCATTTATGTCATTGGAATGTTGCTAATGGCTGTCTTGAACACTTTGCTTCCTGGGATAGCCATTATTGGTATAGCAGTCATTTTTGCAAGTCTTGTTATTGCGTTCTTCTCGGCTGTACTTCAGCAATTGTTAAGAAATGCGATTGAATTAAAATCAGACAACGAATTAACAATCTGATTATTATTAATGTAATGTTGGGAAATTTTGAGAATAAGTTAACTTATTCTAACGATGGTGCTCTTCTAGAAGGGGATAGCTTTTGAAGTTACGGTAGCTGTAATTAATCAAGTACGTAAGGCTAATCTTAAAGAAGGAGATTAGCTTTTTTTGTTGAAGTAAAGGGGCAGGTAGTTATTTATTTCTTGAATTTTAATTTACTCTAAAATAAAAAAGGGAGCGAGTGTATGATGATAAAAGGATTCGGGGGAATTTTTTGGAGAACTAAAAATCTAGATGCTGTAAAAAAATGGTATGGTGAAGTGCTGAAGATCAATTTTGAAAATTGGAATGGAGCCATTATTACACCGCAATCAGACAATGAAACGATTTTTTCTTTCTTTACAGAAGATGACCAGTATTTCCCATCAGAGCAGCAAGTGATGTTAAACTTTCAAGTTGAAAATTTAGATGACTGTATCAATTATCTTGAAAAAATGGGTGTTCCCCTTGAAAAGGAAAAAGAGGTTAGTGAATTTGGTGAGTTTATTTGGATTAAAGATCCTGAAGGTAGACTAGTTGAGCTATGGGAGAAATAACAAGTTGTAAAGATTCGTATTTTATTTAGTAAACATAAGCGAAAAGAGGAATTGAGATTTACGACTCCTTTTCCACTTACAGAACAATTATATCAAAATAAAAATAGGATGCCGAAGCATCCTATTTTTTATTTTAAAAATCTGCATTTCCTGGTGTACGAGGGAATGGGATGACATCGCGGATGTTCTTCATTCCTGTTAAGTACATGATAAGTCGTTCAAAGCCAATTCCATAGCCTGAATGTTTTGTACCACCGTATTTTCTAAGCTCGAGATACCACCAGTAATCTTCTACTGCCATACCAAGTTCTTTAATTCTATTTGCAAGGACTTCTTCTCTTTCCTCACGTTGGCTTCCCCCGATTAACTCGCCAATACCGGGAACCAATAGGTCAGTCGCAGCAACTGTCTTGCCGTCCTCATTTGCTCTCATATAAAATGCCTTAATTTCTTTGGGATAGTCTGTTACGAAGACAGGACGCTTGTAAACTTCCTCGCTAAGATAACGTTCATGTTCCGTTTGTAAATCCGTACCCCATTCAACAGGGTAGTCAAATTCCTTACCGGAGTTCTTTAATAATTCAACAGCTTCGGTATAAGTCACTCTTCCGAAATCGGATTCTAATGCATTCTTCAATCTTTCAATAAGTGTTTTATCAACAAAGCTATTAAAGAATTCCATTTCTTCAGGTGCTTGTTCAAAAACGTACTGAATGACATACTTCACCATGTCTTCTCCGAGGTCCATGATATCCGGTAATTCGGCAAAAGCAACTTCCGGCTCGATCATCCAGAATTCTGCGGCATGTCGTGCTGTATTTGAATTTTCTGCTCTAAACGTTGGACCAAAGGTATACACGTTACGGAATGCAAGAGCAAAGGTTTCAGCGTTTAATTGACCGCTAACGGTTAAGTTGGATTCTTTACCGAAGAAATCTGCATTGTCATCCACTTTTCCGTCTTCCGTTTTTGGAAGCTGGTTCAAATTCATGGATGTCACACGGAACATTTCCCCGGCACCTTCTGTATCGCTTCCAGTAATAATCGGTGTATGTACATTGACGAATCCTTTTTCTTGAAAGAATTTATGAATCGCATAAGATGCAAGAGATCTAATTCTGAAAACAGCTGAGAAAGTATTGGCTCTTGGACGTAAATGAGCGATGGTTCTTAAATATTCAAGAGAATGTCTCTTTTTTTGTAAAGGATAATCTGTATCTGATAATCCTTCAATCACAATTTTTGTCGCTTTAATTTCAAAAGGCTGTTTCATTTCAGGCGTTGGAACAAATTCTCCTTCTACTAAAACAGAAGAGCTAATAGGTAACTTCGCAATTTCTTTGAAGTTTTCAAGGGTATCCTCAAAAACGACTTGTACACTCTTAAAGAATGTTCCGTCGTTTAACTCCATAAATCCAATGGTTTTGGAATCGCGAAGAGTACGGATCCAACCTGAAATTTGAACCGTTTGGTCTTTAAAATTTTCTTGATTTCTGAATAAATCTTTTACTACAGTCTTAATCATAATAAGCCTCCTTATGGTAATTTTTCACAATAAAAAAAGCCTTCTATCCCAGAAAAAGGGACGAAAGACTAACTTCCGCGGTACCACCCAAATTGTCATCCTATGACCAACTTTAAAGCTACTTGCTTACCCCAGTCGATAACGTGCTGGTAACGTCTAAGCCTACTTAAGAAATCTCTTTCGGTTAGAACTCAAAGGTGTTCTTCATTCATGCATCATCACCAGGCTTCCACCATCCCCGGCTCGCTATTGAATATAGCAAAAACTACTTTCCTCATCAACGATTTAAAAATATGTAGATTTTTAAAAGGTATTTTTATTGTAATAATTTATCATATAACATAATCCTTTGTCTAGTTGCCCCTATAATAATTCACCTTAATTTCAAATTGTGCAGGTTTTTTAAAAAATTGTTTAATTTGGACTTTGTGCGAATGAATGAAAGGTGCATATATGCAGGTGTGATGTTAATAGTAGCGAATATATATCAATATGTAAAAATGGTTTGGTTTTATCCGATTGACAAGATCAGAAGAAGGTGGAGATGGGTCTGGATCAGATTGAATGTTTAACAGTCCAAGAATATATGGAAAAATTAGCAGCCCCTGATTTTCCGGGACCGGCAAGTGGCAGTGCTGCAGCAACCGTTGCGGCGATGGCAGCAGCATTGCTAGAAATGTCCTGTAAAGTGACCTTAAGAAAGGGTGGCGAAAATATACCGATATCCTTAAAACAAATAGAAGATGTTCGTAATCAGTGCCTGGCCCTTGCAACAGAAGACATGAAAACACTCTCAGAGGTAGTAAAGACATCAAAGTCAAAGGCGGATTTTCCGGATGAGTATGAAGAGGCAATGAAGAAGGCAACGGATACATTAGTTTCTGTTGTGAAAAATAGTGAAATCATTTTAACTGGAGTCGAACAATTCATTCATCTATCAAACAAAAGAGTGTTAGGGGAACTAGCTGGAAGTGCCAACATGGCAGAGTCTGCAGCTGCTTCGGCGAAATATGGGGTAAAAGTCAATCTCTCATTGATACAAGATGAATTCTATAAAGAGAATGCATGGGCTATTGTTCGTGAAAGCTTTCGAAATAGTACTGAAATGAAACAACGAATTGAAAGCATGATTAATAGATAATTAGTGAGATCGCAAAGCGGTCCCTATTAATTTGGTAATGTCTTGAAAAAGTAATGAAAGAAGGAAATTACAAATTTAGGAAGAAATAAACCATATTCCTCATATATATTAGATGCCAATGATAAAGTTAGTCGGAACAGAATGAAATTTTACCAAAACGCAAAGGTGAGGAGAATTCATTATGAAAGCAATGGTATACGATAAATACGGAACGACTAACGTTCTTAAGTTAAAAGATATAGAAATACCTACTCCTAAACAAAATGAGGTATTGGTAAAGATTCATGCTGTTTCTGTGAATTCCTGGGACTGGGACCTCCTTAGAGGTAAACCTTTTCTGGCTCGTCTTGGGGGTCTTCTAAAACCAAAATATAAAATCCTCGGTGCGGATATAGCTGGAAGGGTTGAAGCAATTGGTTGCGAAGTAAATGATATCTCCGTAGGGGATGAGGTATTTGGTGACATATCCTGGTGTGGTTGGGGTGGGTTTGCGGAATATGTAACGGTTCATGCAGAGGCATTGACGTTGAAGCCAGCCAGTATGACATTTGAAGAGGCTGCCGCGATCCCACAAGCGGGAGTTCTAGCTCTGCAAGGACTTCGTGATAAAGGACAGATTCAAGAAGGTAAAAGGGTCTTAATCAATGGTGCTGGTGGGGGTGTTGGGACCTTCGCCTTGCAAATGGCCAAATTATATGGGGCTGAAGTAACTTGTGTGGACAGTGAGAAAAAATTAGATATCCTTATGTCCATCGGTGCAGACCATGTAATTGATTACACTAAGGAAGACTTCACTCAAAGAGGCCAATTTTATGATTTGATTCTCGATGTTGTTGGAAATCGGTCTATCTTCGACTACAAGCGGGTACTTAATCCTAAAGGAACATATGTGATGATAGGAGGCTCCCTATCTCTAATCTTGCAACTATTGTTGTTGGGACCCATGATTGATAAGAAAGAAAGCAAGAAGATGGCTATTCTTGTACATAAACCAAACAAACATGACCAAAATTTTTTAAAAGAACTTTTTGTTGCTGGCAAACTTGTACCTATTATAGATAGAAGAAACTCGTTAAATCAGGTTGCAGAAGCTATTCGTTATCTAGGGGAAGGACACGCGAAAGGAAAGGTAGTTGTCTGCGTGGAAAAGGATCAGACTTAAACCATGATTTTGGAGAGTTTATTAAGTGCGGTACCTGTCCAAGCAAAGTGAACTTGTATACTTTTGTACTTTTACAAAAGGGGCCTTATCGTATGGAAGCCCCTTATCGTGTAAACGTAGAATAGTTAATCATTTAGAGGCTTTGCTATTTTCGATTCTAGATTTCATGTTTTTATTCTGTGATATTAAAACACTGCTGAAAATGGTCGTAGCCACAAGACTTAAAATGGAGAAAAATAGTAGAACTACAAAATTGTTATTACTCAAAAGTAATACCTCCCTAATATTGGTAGGTATAGTTTGCTTCAAAACTAAATCTTTATTCTAATTCATATGACGGTAATATTGGTTAAAGATGAACACTGATATTTTAAAAATGAAGAAATCGCTTATTCAATAAGTGGTCCAAGAGATAAACTTTAGGGATTATTTATATAAAGTGAGAAGGCTGTGAAGGGAATTGAGTGGTTATAAAGCAATGTTATTTGATTTAGATGATACCCTACTTAATAGGGATATGGCAGTAAATATAATATTTTTAAAGATTTTAGAAAAGTGTTATGAGGATGTTAAACATTCAGCTAGAAACGAAATGCTGCAAAAGTTCAAAGAATATGATAGAAGAGACTATGGTTATAGTGATAAAACAAACGTTTTGGAATCATTTTTTGATGAATTTCCCCCAAAATATCGATTGCCCCGCCATGACATTCAAGATTTTTGGAATCATCATTTTCCTCAGTGTTTTTCTATAGACTATAATATAATAACTATCTTACAAACCATTAAGAGGCATGTTAAAGTTGCGATCATAACAAATGGCTCAACTCAAAGACAAAAAGCTAAAATAATGAACACTAATTTAAATAGTTGTTTTGAATCAATCATTATTTCTGAAGAAGTGGGATGTAGTAAACCTGACAAACGCATATTTGAATTAGCATTAAATGTGCTCAATGTGCAAGCGGAAGACGCATTATTCGTAGGGGATGACTTAGAAAAGGATATTGCTGGTTGTCAAAATGCAAATATAAAGGGGATATGGTTCAATCCTCATATGATCAAGAATGACACCGAAATAAAACCTTATGCCGAAATCCATTCTTTTGATAGATTACTAGGTTATTTTACATACTAAATTTTAAAGGGAAGAGTAGAAATCAATTATAAATTTGGGGGAATGAGAAAAAAATGTCTAATAATGAAATGATAGGTTTGAAAAGTATTCCATTTAGAATGATTGAACAAAAAGAAGAGACAAATAGTATAGTTATTGTCTTACCTGGTGCAGGATATACCACACAAGCTCCATTGTTACACTTTACAACAGGGTTATTTTACAATAAAGGTTTTGATATATTACATATTAACTATACATTTACTAAGGAAGAAATGTCTGCTCTAAATGAAAGGAATTTCGCAAGAGATGTACAACTTGCCATCGCCAACGCCATTAAGGACAAGAAATACAGTCATTTTTATGTAGTGGCTAAATCAATCGGAACAAAAGCATTGAGTTATCTGCTCGATCATACCATGTTGAAAGAGGCAAAAGTAGTATGGTTAACTCCCGTTCTACAAAATGATGACGTATTTCATACAATGGTTAACAGTAATCATAAAGGACTTTGTATTTTTGGAGAAAAAGACAGTACTTGTTTTGTTGTGGAACGCTTTGAAAAATTAAAAAGTAATCAAAATCTGATATTAAAAGTGGTTGAGGGTGGAAATCACAATTTAGAGCTTGATAGAGATCCAATAAAATCTATTGAGTTATTAAAAAGAGTCATTTCTGATATTGATGAGTTTTAGAATTAATGCTTCGATTATGAAAATACTTATTCTCTTGTGACTAGATGAAGTCTAGAAACAGAAGATTGACATCACCTGCCACATTTTCTTAAACGAATTTATGGTTTTAAATTGGTTCAAGTTATTGAACGGGTAATTTTATAATATAGGAACATTTTTTATATAGGAGAATAACTTAAGGTATTAAGAAGTGAAATGGGTCTATTCCATAAGGACTGAAAAATATGACAAAAAAAACAGTAAAACATCGTGTAACTGTTAATCAAATTTGTGTAAATAACATTGATACAGCTTCTGGAATTTTTATCGGTACCAATTATGCAAATAATTGGTCCTCACACAGAAAGAGTAATCATGGTTTTGGCACAGTTAGTAATTCTCTAATTTGTTATAATCAAAGTTTTGTAATAGATAATGATTTAGTTGATACACCGATTAATAATAATTCAGTTTGTTTCATGGACCAGTGGCCAAATGTTATAAAAAATGATGTAGGTATAGGTGAAGTTAATATTAATGTTTTGGATGCAAGTTCTGCTTTATCGGTTGGTGAGAATGTATTAAATGGATGGAGTTCACACAGTAAACGAAATTCAGGTCAAGGAAGATCGGTAGGTGCATTTCAAAATTCCCAAAACACTAACCATGTTTATGATTCAGATGTAATAGATGCCCAAATCAATAATTACAGTGGATCTTAAATTTACCTCTAACCTTAAAGAGGAGGGATTTATTTGGCACTAGGTATTGTAGTTGGTGCTATAAATGTAAATTCTCAAAATACAAACTCAACAATTTCCGTAGGAGAAAACCAAATGCCGGGTTGGGCTGCACACAGGAAAATAAATAACGGAATAGGCGCACAAATGGGAATCTTTTTAACTACTGGGAATGGAGCTTTCATTTTAGACACAGATGCAATTGATGGTCAGATGAACAATGCAAATGTTTCCCCAAGCGCACAGAATCAAGCCTTATAACCTTTATTAACAAAAACTACAATTTACCCGTTTTAAGTTAATCCATTAATTCATGCTATTTGACTTGAAATTGGTAATAAACTCTAACACTTCATTTCTAAATTTATATTTTACTATTAAAACAGGTATCAAATTAATCATCATTGGTTAATGATACCTGTTTTTGTATATAAAAGCTTGAATGATAGTCACATTATTAACTATTTCCTCTTATATCTTAATTATTGCATGATGTCTTTATTTCAACATATATATATATATTGGTAGGATGAAAAATTAGGGATTTACATAAGTTTATGAATATACCAAGTAGAGTCTGCCAAAAGGGGGAGATACATATTGGGTAAACAGAAATTCCATTCTAATGTTAAAAAAATGTTAGGGAACAGTTTCTCAAGTCTTTTATCTGAAATATCTCCTTTCGTTTGTCCCAGAATGGATGTATTTAGTAACGGTGACACTTTCTTTATTTTAGCTGATATTGCTGGAATAAATCCGCAAAATCTCTCTGTAAAATTAAAGAAAAACATTTTGTATATTGAAGGTAACATTGAAGATGGGTATTTTAAAGAAAAATCAGAGATATTTCTTCTTGAACGATTTTATGGAACCTTTCAAAGAAAGGTGTTAGTTCCTAATAATTGTTTGTTAAATCGAATACAAACTGTTTATGAAAACGGTATTTTATTGATACTAATTCCTTGTGAAAAAAATAATCAAAACTAAAGGCTAAAATCTAAAAGTAATTTTGGAGGGAAGTCATGACTCTTATTAGATATGATCACTTAAAAATAAATAAAATATTTTCCTCATCGGGATTATTTGTTGGAACTAATATGCAGAATGGAAGAGTTAACACAAATATAATCAATGAGGGGTTCGGTTCCATTAAAGGGAAAAATAGTAAAGTGCAAAATAACAATAGCATTTTTCAAAGTAATAAAACCAGTCATTAGATATTTTGGATCTTTAAAAAGGATTTGAGTTGGATGAAAGCTGACGAACTAATTGAGGGAATTGAAAATTTAATAAAAAAAGTAAATTTTCTTGAGAAATCTTTGGAAGAAAACAATAAACCACCTATAAATATCCAAATAGACATTAAAGAGATTCATTTAAAAGAGTTAAACTTAGAAGAACTAGCTTTTTATCTTGGAAAACTAGATATAAAAGATTTAAGCGGAATGTTAAACCTGGGAAATACTATATCGCCAAATGTCCAAACAAAAATTAAAACAGGCGAGCAAAATTCCCAAGACGATTCCATATTAAATGAAAAAGAATTAAATGAAATCGAAGAAATTCAAGTGAAAGTTAATGGGAAGCATATGCCTTTTTCAATTCTTTAGGGAGAGGAGGTTTTATATTGAATAGATTTTCCCCATCTTTTTTTATAGGTTCGATTTCAATTGGAACAGTTGAAGGTGCATCTTGTGTAAATCTGGGAAACAATCTTCCAAGCGGTTTCACCAATTTCAAGAAACATAATCAAGGGTTCGGCAACATATCAGGTGATCATACAAATGTACATGATATATTAGCTTCTTTAGAAGAAAACGACTCCGATGATATGTTTCGTAATGAATTGGGTAATGAAACAGATTTTAGTGATATAAGCCAAATCGCCCAAGATCTAATGATGAACAATGATTTAGATATTAAAGAACAGAACCATTCTGAAAACGAAACTAATGGTTTTGAGAATGATTAGTTCTGTTCATTAGTAGGGCGGAGAAAACAGTAATAGAGTGGATGTTAAATAAGTACACAAACCACATTTCAAAGAGACAATGGCAAAGTGAAATCGGAGTTTAAACAACTTTACTCCATAATACTAGGAATAGATAGCACTATTACAGTCCCAATTCCTTCTTGGCTATTAATATAAATTTGCCCATTCATTTGCTCAATGACCTTAAAAACAACCATCATTCCTAGCCCAGTACCATTACTATCCATAGTAAAAAAAGGTTCACCTAATCTATCCATAATTTCCTTACTCATTCCTATCCCATTATCTTTAATATGAATAAGGCATTCATTATTCTTTAAGTAGCTATTAATCACAATTTCCCCACCGTTTGGCAATGCATCAATACTATTTTGGAGTATATTCACTAAAGTTTGAACAAATTTAGAATGGTTTCCTTTCACATAACCATTATCGAGAAGTTCATCTTTAATAATAATAGAACCTTGATCAGCAAGTGGACGGATAATGTTTAAGGCTTCATTAATCAATTTATTTACATGTATTTCTTGTAATGAATCTGGATAAGGACTTGCAAATGTGAGGTAATCTGAAACAACACGATTAATTTTATCTGTTTCATCTAAGACCAATTGATAGAAATCTTGTTTAGTATCAATTGGTAATGAGTCATCATCCTTAAGAAATTGAACCACACCTCTCACAGTAGTTAAAGGATTTTTGATTTCATGGTTAACGGATGCTGCTAAGTGACTGACTGTTTCAAGACGTACCGATTCGAAAATTTTCATGCGAATAAAGTAATTTTTACTAATGGCTTCAATTGAAAAACTAACTAAAATGATACCAAGTAAGTTTATCGTGACATATTCGATTAAAACATTGCTATCAATGGATTGATTGGCTATTTTTGAAATAATCCATAAAACTAATAAAGAGAATAAAAAATTAATACCTGCACTTAGGAGGACTTTTTTTAATTTAGCTAACTTAAAGTAGAATTCTCTAATGAATACACTACAAAAATATAGTAGAAAAGTAGTCAATACGGTACCAAATACCCCATTGCCCCCTTGAACTTGTCTGATAAATATCGTTTCAAATGATAGAAGGAGACCAACTATAGGACCCCCATATAGAGTTCCAAACCAAAGAGGAATTCTTCTTAAATCAAAATGGATCCTTTTTTCTTGATACTCAGAAAAAACCATGCATAACAAGATTGCAAGACCCGAAGTTATAAATACAGAATATTTTTTTATAAAGGTATTATTTGGTTTACTTTCTATCCATAATTGGTGAATAGTTAATGTACTTAAGATAATTAATAAATTAAGAATTAAATTACTTGCTCCACTAATCATCGTATTCTCCTAGTTATCTTATTTAAACAATTGAAACAAAACGTCTATAAACAGTAAAAAACCAAGAACATAACCGTTCAAGGTTGTTCTTGGAGAAATAAAGGAATGAAATTACCAAGTAGATTTGTCAATGAGTAATTTTTTCCAATCGAATAATTTATAGATTAACACTAAGTTTCTTATCTTTCAATAACCGAAATAAAAAAATGGGACTATTTTTCATATATGGATTTTGTATCGTAGACATTAGAGTGAGTTTTACTTTTATAATTATCTGAAGTTCGAATATGAATGGTTACCTTTATTTTTTTTAGGGAGTCCTTATTCAAATAAGAACCTCCAGCATTTACTTTGGAAAAATTTAAATAATCTTCTTTATAAAATCGGAACCAGGAAGTCCCAAGTCTAAATACATCTGAGTTTATTTCAATTCCTTTTAAATAAGTATTTTTTATCTCTTTATGAATTAACTTCTCGATTTTCTTTTTAATTTCTTTTTCAGAAAGATTATTTACATTTTCTAATATTTCTGCCGATCCCTTTACCTGAATTTCAAATAACGGTTGGGTTGGATCTTTGATATTAATGTTAAGATTGGATGTAGTCACTCTAACAACTGTTCGTTTCTGAGTATGTTCTTCAAGAATATATGTATTTTTCTTTTTTTCCTCATCCAACCATCTAATTCCCATGATTTCATGTAATGGTTGGTGACCTCGATATTTTTGATTTTCAAAAAAATAAGCACCATTTATTTGAACAAGTGGATATTTTTTATTATCTTGTTCCCATGACTTGCTAGAAACCTCTAAAGAGGGGAGGTAAGTTGCTCCTACTGGTTCGAAGTATTCAGATAGAAATTCTCTAAAACTTTTGGCTGATAGCACATAGGACTCGCCTTCCTCCTTCCATGGTTTTATGTATACCGCGAATGTTTGTGGATAGAAAAACAAGGCTTTGGTTTTAAAAATGTCATCTAATGAACTGTTGGTAGCGAACATATAAACAGAAAAACGAAAGAAATTACTTCTCCCTAAACTTTCATTAATTTCTTTAAATTTATGGGTGATCGCACTTTCAGTAAGGATAATGCTTTTAACATGTTGAAGAAACAAATCAGGTTGGCTATCTTCATATAATTTAGAAATGGCTTCTTCTACGGTTTTTCCTCTTCCTTCACCTATCCATTCTGGTGGTGGAGGAATGGATTTAGCGCCTTCTTGTTTTGCTACATTAGAGAAATCCAAGGCTAGGGCTTTAACAATGATTTCTTCCTTTGTATGATCATAATCAATTCCGAAAGCAGTAACATAAGTCAAATCTTGGATATTCTTCTGTCCATAACAGCCAGTCAGGAGAAGACTGGAAATAAATATGATTATGGTAGACCTAAATATCATATGTTAATCCTCCTGACGAGTTCTGTCTTCTGGAGAAGCTAAACTGCCTCTTGTTTTGTATGATTTCCATGGTTCTTTTAAAAAGGAACGCATGATATTTGATAAACGAAATGGGTAAGTCATCGACAAAAATGGAACCCCGATTGATGTTAAAGAAACAAGATAGGAAAGGATAAGCAAAAACCCTAATACTACTCCAAAAATCCCAAACATAGCGCCAAGGAAAAAGATGAAAAAGCGAAATAAGGTGACACTAGTTGAAAGGGTTTGATTTACCAAAGTAAATCCACTAATAAAAGTTAATGCACCTACGATGAGCATCGGAGGTGAAGTGATTCCAGCTCTAATAGCAGCGTCCCCAATAATCAGTCCACCTAATACAGAAACAGTTTGTCCTGCTCCCCGGGGTAATCTTAATCCAGCCTCATTGAATAATTCATATAATAAAAGCATTAATAACAATTCAAATGGACTTGAAAAAGGTATTCCATACCGATTTAAACTAACTGTTGCAACCAGTAAATAGGGGATTTGTTCAATATTATGTGTTGTGAGTGCAACCCATGTTCCGGGTAATAGCACAGAAATAAATAAAGAAAAAAACCTAAGTAATCTTTCAAATGAAACAAATACAAAATTCAAATTTGCATCTTCTGGTGATTTAAATAAGTTTGCAATTTGGACTGGGGCAATAGAAGCTGTCGGTTGCCCATCCATTAATAATAAGAACTTACCTTGATTTAAACAATCAACTGCAAAATCTGGTCTTCCAGTAGTATCGAAAGTTGGGATTAGTGTGTAAGGTTGATCCGAAATCACTGCTTCAATTTGTTGAATACTACTTACTATATCTAATTCAATTTTTTTCAGTTTACTTTGAATGGTAGAGAGTAAATCCTTATTAATAATATCGTTCACTTATAATACTGCTATGGCGGTATTACTTCTTTTACCTAAAATGTACTTTTCGACTTTAAGTTCATTTGATTTTAATCGTTTTCGAATTAGCGCAATATTACTGCCCAAATCTTCAATAAACCCGTCCCTTGGTCCACGAATGGATGGCTCAGTAGCTGGTTCTTCCGGTGTCCGTTTTGGGATACTATTTGCGGAGGCTGCAAATATCACGTCACGAATGTATATTAAAATATATCCATTTAAGATTTTTAACTGAATTTCTTCTTCCTTAGAGCTTGTTATGTCTTCTAATTGTATTTCTTTCATTAGACACTCATTAAAGTTTTCTGTATTTAGAGAAAGATTGTCCAACTTAGGCAAGATGTATTTATCAATAAATGATGGATCAATTAAATGTTCTGCATATATTAGGGTAATGGGGAATTCATTGATCAGTATTTTTTTAAATACAATATCTTCACAATGAATAAATGACTTTTGTAGATGTTGGATTATATTAAGATTGTCCATCTGTTTATGGTTCCATTTCTTCTGCATTTTGTGAATGATCCTTTCTATTCTTGATAAGCACTAAAAAAAACAGAATAATTGAAAGGGAAAAAATAGTAACCAAGCTTATTGGCAAGAAATAATTGTAAAGAATCCAACGTAGCTGGTATCCACTGATGGGGATTAATGCCACAAAGAGTAAAAATAAATAAAGAATAGACAGGACTTTCGCTCTATTCTTTTTGTTGATAAAGTTTGAAATCATATACATAAAAAGGCTAATTCTAAACAATGCACCACTTAACCACTGAAACATAGCTAAGAAGTCCATTCTAGAAATAAAATCTCCCAACTGTAATAACTTCCATTCCTCATATGCTGGATATCCCAAATTAGACGAAACTACTGGTCCAAACTCCATGATTGATGCAGATAGTGGTCCTAAAGTTAATCCAACTAATATCAAACCAAGAAGAACGATATGTTTCATCTTATATGCACTTTCTAAGTGATTTTGCACCAATAAGACAAAAAATATCTCTATAAGTCCAGAAAAGGAATAAAGGGTTCCTTTTATCATGGGCTTATAACCGTTTAGAAATAATGGGAATAAATATTCCCAATTTTTATGTTTGAAATTTACACTCATAATAAAAAATCCTAAAAATACAACAATTGGTAGTACAAGGGTTGCCAAAAGGGTTAATTGCTTAAATGTTCTAGTGGATAACCAAAAACAAGAGAGAATGAATAGTAAAAGAATAATTAAGAACGGTGTTTCAGGTAAAAAATACGTTTTGGCCCAAATGGAAGTATCTACAAGAGTAATATAAGTATTGGAAAATAAAATTAGGATTATTGGAACATAAAATAATAATAGGGTAAAATTCCCATACTTATCTTTTAACCATGTCAATAGGTTTTTATTTTTTATATTTTTGGAAATATAAAAAATGAGAAATAAGTAAAGTGTGTAAGGAAAAATAACACAAACAACACTCATCCATGCATCTCTTCCTGCAGCTTCTAATAAGGCTGGAATAATAATGACATGATTTAATAATCCAGTCGAAAGAATAAAAAGAAAGACAACTTCTTTTGCCCTCGTTTTGTTCAAAACCTTCAACCCCTAAACCAAAGTAAGGACATAATATTTATTTACATTATTTACTTATCATGAAGGATTATACGAATATACATCCAAAGAAAAAGTGAAAGTAACAAGTACACAAAAAAATGGGTGCTTGTTATTTTTCTGTTTTTAACTATAGATAATCTAGTGTAAAAATAAGACTGTCTATAGTGGTTTATTCTCATGAATAAATAATGGTATATCTTTGCAGGTAAATTCCTCAATAAACTTTCTATTAAACAAAATGAAATATTAAGTAATTGGTCTGGGTAGTTGAGAAGGGAAAAGAAATAGACATGTTGAATTAAAGACTGATAGATAAAAATGAAGGTGAGGTTTTATCTTGCTTGAATTACAGAATCGCTTAAATGAATTTACTAATATGCATGATGGATTTATTAAGGATTGGAACCATGCAATGAGTTCAGGTGACACCTCCTCAGTAGAACGAATGACTGAAGATTATTATGTTGCTTTTTTTAATAGCGGAAATGAAAATCCTATTATGTTCTCAAAACAAGAAGCTATAGATGGTATGCAACAATCAGTTCGACATTTCCTAGGTGCAAGTAAGAGGTTTGAAAATAGATTGATTCGATTAAGGAACAACGAAAATGCGGTAGTATTTTATGAACAATTGATTGTAAAAGATGAGGAAGTGTTAGCACGATTATTTACCATCGAAAATTGGAATCTACGGAACGAAAAATGGGTGATTGTAAGGGAAATAGAAGAGCCAATTAATTAGTTTTAAAACAACTAACTAAAAGATAGAGTTTCTATATAAATAATAAAACTATTTTTAGGTAGAATTAGGAGAAATCTACTTAAAAGGTATGAGGAGAATAATCATGATGGAACAAACAGCATTATTAATTATTGACTTGCAGGTTGGTGTTCAGCCTGTAAATGCAGCACTTTATAACTTAGCGGATGTATTAAAAGGAGTTAATGAAAGAATTCGTTTATTTAGAGAGAATAACAACCCAATCATTTTTGTACAACATAACGAGAGTGATCTGGTTCTTCATTCTCCTGAATGGCAACTGTTTCCTGAACTGGATGCTAAAGAAACGGATCTCTATATCGATAAAACACATGCAAATTCATTTTACAAGACGGAATTGCAAGAACAACTAAAGAGATTTAATATAAATAAACTTGAAATTTGTGGAGCACAAACGGAATATTGTGTAGATACAACTATTAGAATGGCTCATGGATTAGGATATGAATTATTTATGAAAAAAGGGTTAACTACCACCCTAAACAATGACTTACTAGGAGCTAAAACAATCATTGAACATCATGAGAATCTCTGGAACAATAGGTTTTTAACTTTTTTATAGAATAAAATAGTGTTTATAGCTCTTAGGGAGATAAATTTATTTCTATTGAGTTTGCTTTTGCAAATAATTGCTTGAGAAAACAGGGAGTTGCGACCGGCGACTCTTTTTTTCGTTATTCAGCTAAGTAGGCATTATATACAGTATGATTTTTTACCGTGTTAAACATTAGCAAAAATACGAAATATAGAAATTAACAATTTTAACTACAGTTCTTCTAGCAATGGTTTTTAGATAAAATGTATAGATGTTAATATTTATACATTTTTCTAAACTTTGCTTTACTATACTAACGGGAAGGTTAGTTGCACAATTAAGCTGGAAGACTTTCAATAAAAAAGACTACTTTAAACAAGTAGCCTGTAATTATAACTTTTATTTACAATATTCAATAATTTTACTGTCTACCTTTTTCTCTATATTACTAAGAGTTGTTTGATTGGATAAAATTTCACGTTTATTTTCTTCAATCATCTTATTCAAATTTTTATTGATCTTCTTCATGAATCCACTTCCCTTTCATGATGAATGTACCACAAATGTAGAAATTTGTCGAATTGGTATTTACTCAAAGAGCTTTATATTTCAACCGATAGAATATTAATTATGAATATCCATAGTCACTACTTTTTATAGAATACCTTTGAAAGCTAATTCAATACTTTTGGAATGGCTTGGCTTGTGTCCACTGTGGAAGCACATCAGTGAAACGCAACGGCAAATATCGCACTAGACAACGCTATCTATGTAAGGATTGCGGTAAAACCTTTAATGATATGACCAATACACTATTTTCAGGTTCACGTTATCCGGAAAAATGGGTGAAGTATATTGAATTTATGGTTGGTGGTCTCACACTGCCAAAAATCGCTGAACGTCTAGATAGACACATTTCAACCGCATTTTATTGGAGACATAAGATATTGAATGCTTTAGAATTGCACGGATTTAATCAATTAGAAGGTATAGTGGAAAGTGATGAAACCTTCTTTCGTGAGTCTTTAAAAGGGCGGGAAGTGACTAACCGAGAGTCTAAAAACGGAAGAATCCTGACGATAAAAGAGGAATATCTGACCTTAAAATAGCTGTTGTAGTAGCTCAAGACCGTAATGGAAATATTGTTGCTAAGAAAGCAGGCACTGGTCGTGTTAAAGCAACAGAAATTGATGACGCAATCGGGGCATACATTCCTAAGACTGCTGTTCTATGTACGGATACAGCTAAGAACTATAAGAAATTCGCAAAAATCAAAGGGTTAATTCACGAACCCATTAACAATAGCAAAAAGGAACGAGTAAAGAAAGGGATATATCATATACAACACGTTAATAGTTTTCACAGCCATTTAAAAACTTGGATGCGTAGATTTCAAGGTGTTGCGACAAAATCCCTTGATAATTACCTTTATGGTTTAGATGGCATGAATTAGGTAAGCATTTGTCCTTCGAAAAACGAGTAGAACATCTGCTTATTTCTGCCTGTCAAAAATCAAGCTATAATAAGGTTGAAATATTTAGAAGGGCATAAAAAATGACCTCCATTAGAGGTCATTAAAGGTTTTTTTACTGGTTACCTTATTGAAGCGGCATTGTAAAATCATCAATAATTTCTACTACTTCAATTTTCCCATTAATCAAAATCTCAGGGAGCTCATTTTGTGTATTACCATTCCAATACTCTCTAGCTTGTTCGATTTTTCGGGAGAACGGAACCCCATCTTCCTTTGGTAAAAGATTTCCGTCACCCTCAAAGTAATTCCCGTTCACTTTAAGTTTTACTATCTGTAAAACTTTTCTGTTGTAAGAGTCAAATAACTCTTTCCATTTAAGAGCGTCTTCATAGCTTTTAGCTGCGTAAAGGCAAGACAGCCTTGAAGGATAATCAGGAAACTCTTGGAGTCTAACCATTTCAACTATTACTTCTCTAATAGCCCTGATTGTTTGGTCAACATATTTAATAGCTACTTCTGCATCTTCTTTATCTAAGTTCAGTCCTTCACCCGTATAGTTCCCAAACAAAATCTTTGTAAAATCTTCTCTTTTAGAATTTAATCGCTCCCTTTCAAAGAAGAAACTGTACAAAGTATTTTTCTGTTTATTGTCAAAATTAATAACTTGTCCAAGGTTCATTTTGGTTCTAGTAACAATGTGATAAACAATAAAATCATTCTTAGCCATAAATCTGCCTCCCAATGTTTATATATCTATTCAAATTATAACGATTTTTTTACAATAAGTGCTTAAAAACAACAAACTTAACGAAAACAGCGTTTGAATAAGAGAAACTTATTCTTCGCTTAAAACGTATAAGTATTGAGTTGAAATAATGCTGAGGTGATTAGATGTATTGGAAACTAAGGATTCCTTTATTTTTACTTGTTATAGGTACAATCTCTGGTCTTGTTCAAAAATTCCCTGAAATCTTTTTTGTAAATACATCATATTTCATAAGAAGTGCAGCCTTTATTAGTCTAGTTGGAATTATTTTTACTATTTTTGAAAAGATCAGATTAAATGAAAAGAAGATCCATTTTACTATCGGTATTGGTTTAATCTTCTTAGGTATTCTAATTGATTATTTAATGGTTTAGTTGGAGAGAGAAAGATTGTGAAATGTTGTACTTAAAGTAACGTAAGAGCGATTGTGGCATAAGCATCTAAATATTCAAGCTCGAAATAGAAAGGTTTTTCAAAACTATTTATTTCGGGCTTTTTGATTTTCCTTTATTCAACTTAAATTCCTTTTTTTAGAAGTTTTGATTAAATCCCTTTTAAAGCGGAATTGGCATGAATATATAGGATATTTTGCGAATTTAATTAATTAACAATCTTTAACGGTCTCAAATATCCTGCTTATTGTTATTCAAGGTTAAAACTAGCTAGAGGGGGAATTTACCATGATTGGATTAATATGTATTATTATTGCATTTTCACATTTAATTTTAAGGATAATCATTGTTGGATCAGAAAGAAAAGAACTCTCTAGAAGAAGGCAAGACAGTTGACCTTTGGGGGAAGGTAATACTTTCAGCTCTTGGAATCATTACTTTCATTTTTATTAATATTGAGAGTGAAGCAATGAAGTGGTTTTGGATTATTTTTATAATAGCTGCATTGGGATTCCAGTCATTTGTAGATTTGAAATAGCTAAAGGAGTCGAAACGATATATTGTTTCACTAATTGTATTAATTATTGGTGTTACATTAGTTTATTTTCTCCTCTAAAATACATTTCACAATAAAATATTTTAAAAAAAGAAGAAAAATAAATGATCTAGTGGCTCTTCTTTATCTTAGTTTGATGATTAACTAACGTAAGGGCATTACTTCCAAAGGCAGGAAGTAATGCTTTTTTTGTTGAATTATATAAATTAAGTATGAATTGGGAGATAAATGATGGGGATGAAAATAATGGCTATTATTGTAGGTGTTATAATAAGTTTTATATTAGGCTATTTCTCAATGATATTTTTTAATAATACGAATACCAATACTCATATTTTACTTAGTCTGTTTTGGTTTATTATCCTTATGTATATTGATCTAAGAAAAAACGAAAAAAATAAAGCAGAAAATGAGATGGATGAAAATTAAAGGAACTAACGTTAGAGCTTTACTCCAAATAAGGAGTAAGGCTTTTTTAATAGAAATGACTATGGAGAGTTATATAGATAAAGGAATTTAAGGGGATTTAAAGAACTATTCTTATAACCAATATTAAAGAAGTAAATAGAATGAATGATTATATTAAAACAATGCAAAAGATGATAGGGCATGAAACACTGCTAACAGTAGGTTGCGGTGCAATTATTTTAGATAAGTTTGGTCGTATCTTATTACAACGGAGAACGGATCTTGATATATGGGGAATTCCTGGGGGGATTTTAGAGTTAGGGGAGACATTTGAGGATACTGTTAAAAGAGAAGTTTTAGAAGAAACCAATTTATCCATAAACAGTGTTAAATTATTTGGTATATATTCAGGTGAAAAGGGGTTTGCACAATATGGTAATGGCGATAAAGTGTTTAGTGTTCAGATTATTTTTTATGTAGATGAATACGATGGAACTTTACAAGTTAATCACGAGAGCCGCGAATTGTGTTTTTTTTATAAAGCTGAGTTACCTCATAACTTAAATCCACATCAAGCTCCATTTATTTTCGATTGGTTAAATGGAAATGAAACTCCCGTTATAAAGTAGTGGTTCTTAAGGAAGTAACGGAGTGATTGTTGCTTAAGCTGCTTATATAGAAAGTCTAGAATATACGAGTTTTTATTTATGAAAACTTGTTTATCTCGGCTTTTTTGAACGAGATCCAGTAAAGTGCAGGTTACTTGATGAAGTTGTTAAAGTGCAAATTGTAAAAATATGCTAATGTAAAGAGAGTTTCGGAGGGAGAAAGAAATTATGTGGTCAACATACAATGTCTATAATCTCGCTACTTCAGGGATATTAATTTTATTTCTTTATATATTCGCTGATTTATTAATCATCGATTATTTTAGAAAAACGAAAAGAAACAATGTGAGAAGAGTTATTTTTTACAGTTTTATTTTTACCTTATAAACTTACTTCAACTTAAGACTGGAGGAATTGTCCTGCCACTACTAAATGAAAATGACACTGCACGTTCTTTTCATTCTGTTGGTGACTGGTTTGGTATTTACGATACCCTAGTTATGAAAACTTCCTATATTAATACTTTTAGTTTAATTCTAAACTTACTTTTATACATCCCATTAGGAATTTATTTAGCATATTTTTTAAACCGAAACATCTTAAAAAACTGATTTTAATTTTCCTCATAACTTGTTTAGGGATGCAATTTGTAAAATTCACATTAGAAAGTATCGGTTTAATAAATCCTCAAGGTTTTGGGTCTGTTCAAAATGTATTCATTATTGCAAGCTTTTTAGGTGGGATAATAGGCATTTTGATATTTAAAGTTCCGAGAAGAAATATCATAAGAATTTGAAATTAACGATAAGCGATTGTTCAAAAAGAACAGTCGTTTTTTTGTGTTAAGAAAGCAGGGTTAGTAAAAGAAGGAAAGATGACTGATTTATAGAATTTCTAAATTAAAGAAGTAAAAGGGTGAAAATTAAAATGATACTTGGTAACGAGCTGCTTATTAGACTTATGAATCATAATGATTTTTATTTAATGGTTAAATGGCTAAATGACCAAAAGGTATTAGAGTTTTACGAAGAACAACCTTCAAGCATTGATGTAGTGATAAAAAAATACGGTCCAAGGATTGAAGGAAAGCACTATGTTATTCCTTGTATAGTTGAGTACAAAAATGAACCAATAGGTTATATTCAATACTATGAAATACCAGAAGCCGAATTAAAGAAATACGGCTATAAAGTAAACAAAATTATCTATGGAATAGACCAATTTATTGGAGAAACGTACTTATGGGGTATTGGGATAGGTACCACAATGATTCAATTGTTGTTAGATTACCTTAGTGATAATAAAGGTGCCTCTAGAGTTTTATTAGAGGTGAAAAAAAATAATAATAGAGCAATTTCAAGTTATAAGAAATGTGGTTTTATAGTAGTTAAAGACCTAAACAATGATCTTAGTTTAATGGAGTGGCAGAAGAAATCCAACTAAAAGCAATACTATCCTAAGGAAGTAACGAAGAGCATTAGTCACACACCTAGATCGTTAAAAGCGGTCTCTTTTTTATGGAATTAAAGGGGCAGGTTTATATAATAAGGTGGAGTCGCTCATTTTTCTGGCAAATAGAGTGAGCTTTCTGGTACAAGAGTTATAATATTTAAGTTTTTTATAGAAAATAATTCAGAAATAGTTGCTTTTGTTAATGCGAATTATAATAAAAAATGTTTAGAAAGAGGGGTTTTTTATTGAAGAAGCTAGTGCTACTATCCCTTTTTAGTATATTTTTTCTTTCTGCATTTGCGAAGCCACTGGAAGTCGTGCCATTTTTACGACCGTTTGTGAGTGGGGTAACAGAACATACAAATGTTCCGGTTTTGTTGCCGACCTATTGGAATGTACAGAAAAGTAAATCAAAAAAGCAAACTTCTGTAAAGGTGAAAGCTTATGAAAATGAATACATGATTTATTTTTTATCAACAGATAAGCCATATCGAAATGACCCAGAATTATTCCCTCCACCTGATTCAAGTCGAATCGGTGAACTGGCAGGTTATGTTGGTAGTGTTACACGCAGTGACCGACCGAATGAATTTGTTTTTTACAAACAGAAAGCCGGCGTTAAATTATGGATTCAACCAAGGATTAGATCTATCATTTACGCAAAACACGGACCGTGGGAAATGCGTTTTGATGGTGATAATGGGGATGAGCCCTATCAACAGGTAGATGATTTGTTTGGCGCTATGAAAAAAGCGAATTGGCTAAAAAACAAAGACATTCACGAAGGAAGTATTAATATTCGAGGTACAATAAGTGAAGCATACACAAATTTTGATTGGGAAACAGATGATGGATTTGTTTATCATTTCTACTATAAAGGTCCCATTAAGGAAGCGGTAAAAATTTTTGATAGCCTACAATATGTTGAATAGTACCTTCCGTGTTGCTTATTTTTAATTTCAGGCTCCTGCGGAGAGTTACTACAGCGAGTGTAACAAGACATAAAAATAAAGCTTTGGATATACGATGATGTCCAAAGCTTTTTCTTAAAATTATAATGTTTTAACTTGTTCAATTTTTAATCCGAAAATTTGAGGAGGTTCAATTTTGTTTATTTGCAAATAAGTTGAGATTTGTCCAAGATGATGGATTTCATGTTCTGGAATTGCCATAAGTATCCTCCAAACACTAACTTCATGACCATGAAGGGTTATGACCTTTTTTGTCAATCCATCGTTGCCAACTTTTAATAGACCCTCTGTTAGTTTAATCTGACATGCCTCTAAATAATTTGAAATATCCTCAAGAGAAGCTGCCTTACTAGTATCATGTCCTGTGTATGTCCATGAACCATGTTCAAATATTCCTAGAAACATCAACCGAGATGAGGCGATATGTCGCAATAAATCACCTGTTGAAAATTTATCTTCAGAAGGCTTCAATCAAGGAGTTCATTAGGTATTGTTTTTACATATTGCATCGTACGTTTATGAATCCCATCTAAATATTTTACATATTCCTTTATATCATGAATCATGTTTACACTCTCCAATTTTTCAGACCTTTGTTACTTTATATTCTTAATTCAGTGGAAATAATCCTTTAACGAAACCATTAACAAATGATTTTGTTATTCAACTAAACCAGTTAATAGAAGCTCTAACCTTAAGGAAGTAACGTAAGAGCGTTAGTGTAACAATAGGGGCTGCTGTTGCAACCTCCTTTTCTTATGCAAAGCTGAAGCAAATTTAAAAAAGTAATAGCCCGACCGATTTGGTAGGGCATTTTGGTTATTTTTGTTTTGCAATTTCATTTCTATTAGGTGCAAGTGGAGGTTGTTCTAACCATTTATTTTCTACCATTAGATCAAACCAATTTTTTGTAATCAAAAGATTTTGTAAGATAGTTGACTCATAAGTTGTCACAAGGTCTGTTCTCATCGATGATGCCAGCCCTGCGCCATGATAATTTTGTGCAGCTTGAAACAAAAATCCCATATGATACAGTAATAATTTATCGGAGAATGGGGATTCAGTTGAAGGTGAAACTTCTGTTTCTAAGGATTTCGGAACTGGTAAGTTATCAGCTTGCATTATTTTGGCAAATGCTTTTATTTGTTCATCAGCAGTGTTTTCTGATCGAGTTAAAAATTTTCTAACCTCTTTTGAACCTGCCACCTGACTGAATGAAATAGAAAGGGTTTTTGTCAGTATACTTTTTTTGAGATTTAAAGAAATACTAATGATTTCTGTCGCTGCAAGGGTTCGGCCCTTCCCAAAATAACCATCTTTAAAATCTTTGCTTGAAATATATTCTGGCCGTTCATATGCATAAAATAATGGGTCTCTCTGAAAAATTCCCTTTTCAAGCAATAACTCAATAGTTTGATGATACATCTTTTTGGCGTCATTATCGCATGTGTCGTAAAATTCCCTTAAGTCTTTCCTTACAGAAATGCCTAAAGCTGTAGAGTGCCCTAATAATCCATGTAAAGACATTATGTGTAAATAATTCAGGCAGAATTCATCTGTAAACAATCTCTTTTTCCCTAAATATAAGTCGTCTTCATTAAATCCAATTGGGACAGGAAATCCTTCATTTTCAAAAAAAGTCTTAATTTGTTTCTTCTGTTTTTCGAATGTCTGAATAGCATCATAAAAAACAGCTTTTATTGCTTCATCTTCAATAATGGAGTACATATATCTATTTATTAAGTCCGTCGCTGTTCCATTAATATACTCAGCCCATAAGGAACCTATTTCAGAAGATGTAAGTTTTAATTTTTCCGTATCCACATTATCACCTCGCAGGTATTATTTCCAATTTCCGATGGGAGTATTATATTGCTAATTCATTTGGAGAAATATATTGTGAAGAAATATATATAAAGTAACGAATGGAAACCTAGCTATATCGAAAAGAAAATAAATAAACAAAGCTTGTTTTAAAAGTTTGTTGCATTTTGAAATCAAATAATTTCAACCTCTTATTGTATTTTAAGAAATCGACTCAACCTTAAAGGAACCGTTTTTTTTTATGAATCTTCAATTTAATTAAATAAGCAACGAATTACGGAAAGAGCTAAACAAAGAAAGCATATGGAAGTAACGTAAGAGCTTTACTTCATAAAGAAGTATTGCCTTTTTAGGTACTAAAGGTGCAGGTTTGTTTTAGATGAATGAAAGGGACAAGGTGTGATTTGGTAATGGATATTATTACATTTGGAAAAAAGGAAGAAGGCAAAGAGTACATAATAAGACCTGCTGTTTATTGTGTGATGTTCAATGGCCTGAATAATAAAGTAGCTATTATTCAAACAGGTGATGGAAAGTATTTTCTTCCGGGTGGTGGAATAGAAGGTAATGAGACACACGAGGAATGTCTAAAAAGAGAAGCCTTAGAAGAAATGGGACTGGACATTAAAATTGTTGATTTTATAGGATGTGCTAATAGATATTTCTATTCTACAAATGAATTTAAGTATTATCTAAGTGAAGGCTATTTTTATATTTGCGAAATTGTTAAGAAAGTAAGTAACCCAATAGAGGAAGACCACTTTTTAAAATGGATTAAACCATCTCAAGCTATACATAACTTATTTCACGAACATCAGAGTTGGGCAATTAGTGAAGCTCTAAAGAAATATAGATTATTCAACTAATGGAGAGCGTTTTTTCCATAACAATACATTATAAGAAGTCCAAAATATGCAGGATCTTATTCATATCCTTGGCGTATCTTGGACTTTTTGGTTTGTAAACGGCATTAAAAGAGCAGTTTAGTTTAAGAAGGAATTGGATTTTTGTGGTAAAATATTATCATTACTTTTTCTTTGTTCAGGGGATATTTAGATTGAAAAACAGTAAGGGGCTGAGTTGTTATGAAAAATAATAAAAATATGACTCTAACGATTTTTCTGTCTCTTTTCTTGCTTATATTTCTTTCTGTGTTTATATACATAATGTATAGTTCGGGAGCCAGTCCTTTAATAATTTTAGGGATTTTAATTTTGGCTATAATTCTTTTTTATCTTGGACTTATGTAGATTTCTGTATGCTGAAATTTTCGACTTACCAATCCGATTATTGTTATTACTATTACCTCTAAATCCAAATTTCCTATATAACTAACGAAGGCTATTCTTTCATAACAACCGATACCAATAAGCTGAAAATATACAAGTTTTTATTCACTACTTGTGACTTCAGCTTTTTAAATTGCCATCGAAAAGCATAGGGAAGGTTAGTGCAGGAGTCATTACTGAAACTTTTCATTAGCTATATGCGTAATATTATTGATAAGGAATTGCAATTAAACAATATCATTGTGAGGGATTGAATATGAATAAAGGTAAGAACTATTTATCTTATGTATTCCTAATAATACTAATATTCGCATTATCGGCTTGTACTCAAAGTAATCATTTCGAGTTGTATGAAGGGAAATCTTTAAGAATAGCAGTAGTTGGAGAAACACCAGAAGTGAAAGAGAAACAAGTTACCTTTAGTGAAATTTCTTTCGACGAACTAACAGACGAGGAAATAGGCTCATATGATGCAGTCTTTATAACAGAAGAAAATCTTCCCCAAGCTGCTGAAAGCAAGTATGCAAATACTTACTTAGACTCAACTATTCCTTTCTTTTTTGTTTCAGCCAATAGTCATATCCCTTTTACTGAAAAAGAAACAGAATTTAATGAGTCTTGGAATTGGACTACTGGCAATAACTATGCTGTTGGGGTTATTACATCAGACGAAGATAAATCATTAAAAAGTTGGGGATTTGGATTATATAATGATTTAAAAACGGATGAAAACATAAAAGAGTTATATTCAAGAATTTTTAAAACTATTGAAGGATTGAAGTAATAAAAATTACTTTAGTAATCAGTCTTGAAGCTAGAGCTGCAAAGGCATTGAAGAATACTTTTTAACTGAACATCAACTAACGGAGAGCTATTGTTAAAAACAAAAGGTTGCTGCGGAGCCCTCTTTTTTCTCAATAATTACAGTTTGTATTTTAATTGTTCCTGCATTTTTCTATCTTTGTTGAAAATAATAAAATAGGGGTGATAAAATGGCAACTGCTAAAATCGGGGACAATATATTATTTAAGCGTGAAGGGCAAAGCTATAAAGGTAATGTTACGGTTGTTAGAGAAAATTCTGTTATTGTTGAGTACGGATACAATAAAGAAAAAAACCAACCACTTATAACCATTGTCAATCATAAAAATTATAAAATTACTAATGAGGCTTTGTGAAAAAATATACTCAAAGTAACGGTTAGCTATTCTTCCATAACAAAAGCTCAATAAGTTGAAAACATACAAGTTTTAATTCACTACTTGTGTTTTCAGCTTTTTATTTTTTGTTCAGAAAGAATGGGAGAAGTTAGTGGGTTAAGATTTATGGTATATATAGTAAATAGATGTCCTATGTAGGGAGAGGAAAATGTGAAAAAAGTTTATTTTATTCTTATCAGTCTTATATTAATGCTTATTGGATGTAGTACCAATATATCAACAGATCCCATAATTGAAGAAAAACAATCAGATGATTTTAAGTTAGTCATCAATACAGATAAAGGGGTTTATAAGACAGGAGAAACCATAGAAATAGAGTCTTACTTAGAATACCTTGGAGAAGAAGAAATACAGTTAAATCAGGAACCTATTATCACGATTATTATTAGAAATAAAGAAAATGGAAGTATTATAAAGCAGGTTGATTTTGATAATGTTAAAACAACAATGGAAAAAGGAGAAAAGTTCTCCCAAAATCTAGTTGATTTTAACCTTGAAAAAGGAGAATACGAATTATTCGTACAAATGTCACCTACTACTGTCGGAAGAACTACATATAGTTTAAATACGATTCCGAGAATTTTAAAAGTAAAATAATGTAGCGATAACTTTATCGAGAAGTAACGGAGAGAAATTGTTCCTCAACAAATTATTTGAAGAAGTCCAGGCAAGGTTTGTTTATATCTATTTCTCTTTTAGTCCACTTTTGTGTAGTAAGGATTATTAGTTTGCTAGTCTAACAAGGAATTATTTTTAGGAATAGAGATTAAACAGTATGAAATTTTTAGGTGGAAACCAATGATTAAACAACCTAAAATAATTTATTACTTGATGAAATTACTTGGATTAGCTATTTTTCTTGTTCCAATATTTCTAAAAAGATTAAATATTCTAACTGAAATGAGTAAGCCAATGATAATAATCTTAATTATTTAAAGCGGTTAGTAGACTTAATGTAAGAAAGACTTTTAAAAATAGGCTTTTTTCATTTTATAAGAGGTTTACCAAAAATATTAATGACATATTATGAAGTGAAAGGAGTGTTCCCAGAATGAAGGTGAGCATTTTTTTTATCGGCTTTATTCTTTTAATTTTGGCAATAGCTTTATTTATAGACTGCAGACGAAAGAGGAATAACAATAACCCACACATAACTATTGACCCAAGCACTAAGCCAGGCGAGAGTTCGAACTATATAATGGGAGATAACAAAGATATTGGAGGATTTCAATAGCTCTTACTCTATGCAACTAAGGGAAGAGCGTTAACAATTAAGACCATTCTTAAGAAGCTGAAGATATACAAGTTTTTATACATTACTTGTATATCTTCAGGTTTTTTTATATTTTTTATAGTTAATGACTGTGGAGACTTAATAATTGATGGAAAATGTAATTATAGCCGTTTTCATTTAAGTTATTAATAAAAGCTGTTTTCGGATAGTTTGTGGTTTTAGGGCTCTCCTAATAAGTGCTCAGCTCTTTTCTTCATTTCATAAGAGTTTAACACCCTATATTGTGAAATGCTTAATTATTAGTTACCAAAAAGCAACAATGTTTCAGAAAAGAGCCTTAATAAATATATATTTGAACCTTACATACTTTGAGATTCGTCTTTTATATAGCATAGAAAATGAAAGGGGGAAGACTGTGGAGCAAGATAGAAGTGAGAATTTGAATGAGTTTAATAAAATTGTTGAAACATACGTGAATGATATCCGAAAAATAGTGTTTTCATATGTTAAAAACTATCATTCAATGGAGGACATTACGCAGGAAGTTTTCATATCTGCCTATAAGAATCTTGAAAATTTCCGGGGGGAAAGCTCAATTAGGACTTGGTTATTAAAAATAGCAGTTAATAAATCAAAGGACTACTTAAAAAGCTGGCATTACCGTAAAGTTCAACTAACTAATTGGATAATAAAAGACGAACTAGTGAAAAAGGACGTTGAGGGAATTACCATAAGCAATTTTCGAGACAAAGAACTTGCAAATTTGATCATGCAACTCCCAGTTAAATATCGAGAAGTGATTATTCTTTATTATTATCAGGGGCTTGATACGAATGAAATTAGTAGTTTACTTAATTTAAGTGTGAATACTGTAAAAACAAGACTTATCCGCAGTAGAGACCTTGTGAAAAGGAGGTTTGACTTTTAATGGAGGGATATGATGAAAAATTAAAAAAGTCTCTTGATAATCACTTTTTCAATCAACTTAATTTGTCAGAAACAGAAGCAGCTCAGTTTGCTATTACAATAATAGAAAAATCTATGAAAAGTAAATCAAAGAAAACTTTTAAAAAATTCATTGCCCCCGCTGTAGCAGCGTTCTGTATGGTGATGATTTTGAGTGTATTACTTTGGAATTTAATTATTGACTCCAAGAGTGTTTCTGCTTCCATTGAAAAAATTGCTGTAGGCGAATTTGGTAAATCTGTCGTAATTCCTGAATTGGAAGAATACCCTATTATTTTTTCCGCAATTACGAAACCAGCTTTTCTAGATAATCCAAGTGATCTGACTATTTCGTATGGAAACGAAAAAGGTGAGATAGATCCACGATTTAAAAGTGACAATCAGCAAAAAAAGTGGGAAAAGGAACAGGAAAGTTTATTACTTTATGGTCCTTACCTTGGCAAAGAAGTAATCAATATTCAATACCGACCAGGAAGATTAGAATTTGGAAACAGCGGAGTGCAGAAAAAGGTAATAAATGGAATGACTGTTGAATATGAACATTTCAAAAGAGATGCAGGCGAGTTTGTTTTAGTAAATATTAATACAAAAGTTGGAGGATATAGCGTGCAAATGAGAATAACAGACGGGTTTACATTATCCGACTCCGAACAGGTTCTTGAGGAGATAACAAAACAGCTAAAAGACTTATAATAAAAGATATCGCTTCATGCTTATCTTGCTATTTGTTGGGATAATTCCTGTTCTGAATTCAGTATTCTAGTCTTTTTTTGTTAGGAACTAACGAAAACTATTGTAGCATAAGTAAATATTCAGAAAGCCGAAAATAAACGAGTTTTTATTCATCAAAACTTGTTAATATCGTCTTTTTTGGTGCGAATTTCGATAAAAAAGCAGTGTACTTTAACAATGACAATGGGTTTATATGGTAATCTTTACATTAAGGAGGGATAAACTTGGGTGATAAAAATGACATAAATAAGAAAGATAAAATATGGAAAATATGGGATAGCATATTCACGTCGGGATTATTGTCTTTTTTTATGGACTGCCAAGAAGCTCAAAATGATGATGAGAAATTCAAGCAAATGCTATTACAAATATCATTCGGTATTATCCTTTCAATGATTTTGTTAACCATTGGATTTTGGATAATGAACTAACAAGATCAATCAAACATAAATTAGAAATTCCAATAGTAGTAAATTGAAATATAAAAATTTGGAATAAAAGCTCGTATAAGGAGAAATAAAATGCCTGTGATTGAGCATCATCAATTTATTAAAGCTCCTATTGAAGTCTGCTTTGACCTAGCAAGGAACGTAGATGTTCATACTCAAACGACCTCTAAAACGAGAGAAAGAGCTGTTTCAGGTGTAACAAAAGGGTTTTTAGAACAAGGAGATACTGTTACATGGGAAGCCGTTCATTTTGGTTTTAAACAAAGGCTGACCTCTCAAGTGACATTAATGGAAAAGCCCCATAAATTTGTGGATATTATGGTGAGAGGAGCTTTTCAGTCCTTCGTTCATACCCATCAGTTTATTGAAGAAGCAGGCGGCACCTTAATGATAGATAGATTTGAATATAAGTCACCGTTTGGTTTACTTGGAGTTATTGCAGATAAATGGTTTTTGGAGAAATATATGAGAGAATTTATTATTTCTCGTGCAACTGCCCTAAAAGAGATTGCAGAAAAAAGTAATATCTAATATTAAATGAGGAACGTTTATGAAGAGGAGAATATTTTTAATTTTATCCGTTTAATATCATTGATTTTAGCAGTGTGCAATGAACCAAAAGAAATTAAACCTATTGATAACCAAAATGCTTATAATAAATTCCATATCAAACGGTCTCAATCAGCTGGAATATACAAGTTTTTATTCACAACTTGTGTTTACAGCTTTTTATTTTGCCTTTCGAAAGTATGGGGGAAGTTTAGCCTAATGCCATTCTTAGATATTAATAGATGAAGGGAATAACCTTTTAAATGAAGAATAAGTATTAACAAATAGAAAAGGAAAAATTGATTCAGAAAAAATGGAGGTTGGGGTATGAAAGAAAAGACAGAAAAAAGATTGAATGTCCCAGTTGGTTCTAAAAGCGCCATTACTTTTGGCTCTGCATTGGCCATTACAATATCTTGGAGTATTCATAAATCAGTTCTATGGGCAATCATTCACGGGTTCTTTAGTTGGTTCTATGTGATTTATTATGTTTTGACTAGGTAAACTCTTAGAGATCATCGAAAAGAAAGAGTTAATGAGAGGGATCGCTAAGTCGGTTCCTTTTTATTTTGCAATTAAGGGAGCGGGTTATCTACTTTAATCAAAAATTCCGCCTTCTAATATTGGTTTATATGAAATAGAGGTAATGAATGAGTTTTATAGAATTTATTATAGATAAAAAAGAGAAAAGGAGAAAATGAATAGTGAGTGAACAAATAATCCCAGGGTTAATTGCTTTTGTAATTGTTTTAATTTTATCTCCACTATTAATTGCTGCTTTGAGAAAACTTAGGCTCATTCAACCGATAAGAAAAGAACTTCCTTCAGATCATCAGTTAAAAAAAGGCACTCCGTTAATGTTTGGATTGATTCTTTTTGTAGGAATTATTGTATCAATACTTTTTTCACCTACTCCATTAATGTATTTCCTATCTATTACCTATATTCTTTTTAGTTTTGTTGGATTTTTGGATGATTTTTGGAAAGCTTCTCGTCAAGATCCAGGAGGGGTATCGAGTAGGACCAAACTTATTTTTCAATTTATCTTTACTGGATTTTTGCTTTTTTACGTGATTAACGAAATAGGCATAGACACCAGGATTAATATTTATAAAAATATTTCCTTGGATCTTCCAATGGTTTTATATGTCATTATCATCACCTTATTTATTGTAGGTTCTGCAAATGCCATAAATTTCACGGATGGTTTAGACGGTCTTTTAGGAGTTGTTGCAATCCCTTCATACTTTTTCTTTTTTATGGTTTCAGCCAGTTCTGAGGTGAAAATTTTTAGTTTAATTATGATTGGATGTTTACTCGGCTTTCTTATTTATAACATATATCCTGCAAAAGCTTTTATGGGGGATACGGGATCATTAGCTATAGGGGGATCGCTTTCGTTTCTTGCTGTTATGGAGAAAGTTGAAATTTTAATTCCCATTTTGTTCTTTATCTATTTCGCTGAACAACTTTCGGTTATTTTACAAGTTTCGTCATTTAAACTTACTCATAAGCGAATTTTCAAAATGACACCGATTCATTATCATTTTGGCTTAAAGTATGGGTGGTCCGAAACTACAATTGTCACGGTTTTTGGATTTATTTCTTGGTTTTGTGCTTTTATCTGTTTAGCTTATTGGAGATTTCTTCTAAATCCATAAATAAAGATATAATCATTCCAATGAATATTAGAGGTAACCAGGCAATGCATAATGCAGAAAAGAAATACCAAGGTCGAAAATCTGCCACCGCATAAATGGATGTACTAATTAATACCCCGATCATTAAATAAATGAAGATGAAATTCATTTTGTTATCGAACTCCTTTTTAATATTATAAAAAGGTGCACTTGTAGGGGTACCATATTTTGGTATAAAATTAAGGTTATTTATGTACTAAATGTTTGGATCCTCCCAACATTGAGTCTCTTTACCGATTTTGGAAATGTTTCGGAATTTAAACCAACAGAGGTACAGCTGAATAATTCAAATGCGATGTTGGATGAAGTGATTTCTTGGAGCGAGCATAAAAAACAATAAGATAATTTTTTTTAATGAGTATCAGGCGCAAATAACGTGTCTGATATTTTTTTTATCCTTAAAATTGAGGTCCAATTTGATCCTCGCCTTTCAATAGTATCTTGAAGTACTGCCCCTTAAAATGTCGCGAAAACTCTAACAAAGTTATACAATTTTCCTAGATCTGTTTAACCAAGGTTGTCCTAACCATTTATTGGCATATTGATATTTATTAAATAATATGAATAGAGTAATTGGTTGATTATTGGAGGGATTGGAATGAATGGAAATGAACAATTACATACTGATACAGGTGTTACCTCAGTAATGTTTGTTGAGCGTTCCTTAAACGAAATACGTTTTTGGGCTAGAATCATGAAAGAGCATTCTTTATTTCTTCGATTAGGTTTTAGAGCTGAGGATACTCAACTCATACAAGAGGCTAATCAATTTTATCGAATATTTGAACAAATCGAACAAACTTCACATTCCTTTAATAATCAAACGGACCCAGAACAAATAAGAAGATTTAATTCAGAAGTTCAACTAGCCGCATCTAATATTTTCTTATTTAAACGGAAAGTATTAGGATTAATTCTTACATGCAAACTACCAGGTGCAAATAATTTTCCCTTATTAGTAGACCATACCAGCAGGGAAGCAAATTATTTTAGAAAACGATTAATTGAATTGAATGAAGGAAAATTGCAACCGCTCCCAGATGCCATTATTAAAGAAAATGTCTTTTTCTTAAGGATTATGGCCGACCATGCCAAATTTATTGGTCATCTCCTTGATCCGTCCGAGAGGAAACTAATAGATGTAGCACGGAACTTCAGTAACGATTTTGATCAATTGCTGTATCAAGCAAGGGACATAGAATCTATGAAGCCACAATCTCAAACCGTCCCACTTTTAGATCAATTCCTGGATCAAAATCGGGTGTCGGTCGCATCTCTAAGGGACTTCAAGAAAACAGCCCGTGATTTAATTGAACAATGCAAGATTAAGAGTATTATTCACCCTTTGTTGGCAGACCATGTTTTCCGTGAAGCTGATAGATTCCTTGAGATAATTGATATGTTCGATGCTCACCTTACAAGCAATAATCCTCAAACTAGGTAGTGTATCAATCTCTAAAAATTGTGTATTAAAATCAAAGAACCAACCTTATATCAAAAAAGGTTGGTTGTTTTTTTATGGTTGGTTGCCAATTACCAACTTTTATTAAAAAATGCAATTTAGCTAACTAAACGAGGAGCTATAGAGATAACAATATATCATCCCCAAAAGTTTAAATCCAACTAACAGGAGGTTTTACTAGTTGTGCTTTTATTCCGAGATCTTTTGCAGCGGCTAGAATGAATTCTTTTCTAAAGAAATAGCTTTTATGACTTACTATTTTTCCGTTTTCGATTTCTTGAATTTGAATATCATGAATTTCGTTATCTTTTGTCTGAATAATAATGACTGGGTTACCCCAAAGAAACGCTTCTACAGCAAGGTGACCAGGTAATCCAAATTTAAGAGACCCTTTAAGCATTTCATCTTTTGAAAACTCCTGAAATCCAAGACAAGCTTCATTGTGTGCTTGATCGCTAAATAATTTTAGTAAACTTTCTAAATCACCATTATTAAAAGCTTTTAGGTATGCTTGGATAGTGGCATTATTATGATTTGATTCTAGAGTAGCTTTGGTTTTAGAAAAATCTACAGAGGATAAATTCTTTCTGGCACGTTGAATAGAAGAATAAACACCACCCGGGGTACTTTGAACAATACCAGCTACCTCTACTGCATTAAATTGAAAAATATCCATTAAAAGAAATGCTGCTGCTTGTTTTGGAGTTAAACATGATTCCAAACAAGATAAAGTTTCTTCTAATATCAGATTGTCTGAAAAGTCTATACTGGGCTCAGGAAGTTCCTCCAAAATTCCTACACTACGTTTAACTCTTCTACATTGGTCGAACCATGTATTAGTTGCAATCTTGAATAGGTAGAATTTTTTATCAGTAATTTCGCTCCATCTATTCGGAAGAAGTCCAAAGGATTTAATCATTGTTTCTTGGAAAAGATCTTCTCCATCCCAGGGTGAACCAGTAATATACCTACAGTAATTCCATAAATCCTCGGAGTAACCAGAAACAATTTCCTCAAAATGTTTTCTATTTTTACGGGTTTTGTCGATTAAATCATTGTAGATTATTGTTTGTTCCATTTTAAATCCTCCCTTTTAAATATCTTACAATATTAAGACGATTTACTATAAAGGAATTATACGGGCAGAAAAAAATTTTTTTGGGTAAGTATCTTTATTTATGTAGGCTAATGCAGAAGGCTGGAATATAAGTGGTAGAAGGAATTTGTCATCATTAATGGTATTATTATTTATAAAATAAAAAAAACAAAAATTTCAGATTTTATTTGACTATTACAAAGGAGTATATAAATGAGAGATAATAAACTGCTTATTACCTTCAAAAGTGATCTTTATCATTATTCATTGGAACAGCTAAGATATATCTCGGAAGAAGGGGTTTGGTCTATCGGACAGATGTATGACCATCTAATTGTTGTTGCCCATGAGTATCTTGATAATATGGAAATATGTGCTGCATTAAATGAGGAACAACCCCTTGGGAAAACCCAGTTTGGTGAGCAATTATTTAGGAACGGAGGCTTTCCGCCTATTAAAATAAGATTACCAGATGAACTAAATTCTCCACCAAATAATTCAGAAAGCAAGGAAGAACTAATTAGCCGGATGGATCAGTTAATTCAAAGATTGAGTCATTGGGAATCGAAAGTGGATGATATGAACCCAAATAATAAAGTTGAACATGGAGGGTTCGGCTGGCTGAATGCAAAGGAATGGTATGATTTGGTTGGAATGCATTTTCGTCATCATCTGCGTCAAAAAGATGAGTTGGAAAGATATATATAATACTATTTATTATCATTAATTTAAAGAGGAGTAACTTATGTGCAGAAACATTAAAACACTATTTAATTTTGATCCACCAGCTACCGAAGAGGAAATTCATGCAGCTTCTTTACAGTACGTAAGGAAGATAACTGGTTATAATAAACCTTCAAAGCTAAACGAAGAAGCATTTAATCGAGCGATCAATGAAATTACAATGGTTACTATAAATTTATTGAATGCAATGGAAACTAACTCTGAACCTCGTAATCGGGAGGACGAAGCTGAACGTGCGCGTATCAGATCAGCTAAAAGGTTTGGATCAAATAGTGGGGATTAGTGTTAATTTTAAAAGAACAGTGAAAAAGCATTAGAAAATAATAGTAATGGTTGTAACGAAGTGCGTTTCTAAAATAAGTGGAAACGCCTTTTTTATTGAAGTAACAGGTTAGTAGGTTGTAATGGATAATATGAATTGAAGATGCAAAATCTTAATAAAAGTGGAAGGTTAGCTTAAGAAGGATTTTCTTTTCAGAAGTAGAATAGTAGAAAAGATATGGAATTACTTTTAGGGAGAAGTATATGAGTTATAAAATTGTTTTTTTCGATATTGATGGGACCCTTACGAATCACGAAGATGGCAGCATTCCTCATTCTTCTATTGAAGCTATAAAAAGTTTGAAAACCAAAGGGATTAGAGTTGTAGCTGCAACAGGAAGACCGTTATCAATGTGCAAGGAACTACAGGAACTAGGCATAGAAACATTTATAACAGCAAATGGTGGATACGTAAAGCACGTTCAAGAGGTTATACATAAAGTACCGATGGATAAAAAGATTTTTCAAGAGGTTATAGAATTTGCCAAATTAGAGAATAACGGTTTGTCTTTCTATACAGAAAAATTTAGTATGAATGGTGTTAATGAGAAGGAAATTCTAACGGCATTGAAGGAAACTTTGTCTCTAAATGAGTATCCTGAGACTAATGATTTCATTCATAAAGAAGACGTCTTTTTAATGTGTTTGTTTGCGAATGATGAAACGGTAGAGAAGTATAAACAAAAGTTTCCGCAACTAACATTTAAGAGATGGCATCCTTATGTGTTAAATGTGTTACAGGAGGATGTTTCAAAGTCCTTAGCTATAATGAAAACTTTAGATTTCTTTGGTATCGATAAATCGGAAGCTATCGCATTTGGTGACGGTGAAAATGATATTGATATGTTGGAATTAGTTGGGTTAGGTATAGCAATGGGAAATGGAAACCAAAAACTTAAAAATATTGCGGATTTTGTTACTAAGCCATCTAGTAAAGATGGAATTGACTATGCATTGAAAAAGTATGGAATTATTTAAACTATTAATACCAATTTCGAACAGCATTCGTTCTATTAAGATTATCGCTGTTTTTCTTATTGGATTGAGGTTTCACCAACGGATGAGTTTCTTCGGGAGGATAACCACCACACTTATGGTTGGACTCCCAATAACAAACTAGGCCGATTCAAAAAATGTGAAGGGAATTTATTATGAGTACGTTTGTTTATATGGTGAGACACGGTGATTCACCGAAGATAGGAAATGATAGAACAAGAGGATTAACCCAAAAAGGTGAAATGGATGCACAAAGATTAACTGATATATTGAAAGATGAAAATATTGATGCAGTGGTTTCAAGCCCATACATACGGTCTATTTTAACTGTTGAAAAGTTAGCTAAACAAATAGGAAAAAAGGTGTTAGTGTTCGAAGATTTAAGAGAGAGAATATTTTTCTGATGAAAATCGACTATCAGATATAGAATTGGATCCACTCCTGGAAAAGTCATTTTCTGAATCAAACTACTCACTAGAGGGTGGAGAATCAAATGCTGATTGTCAAAGAAGAGCAATAGAAGTAGTAAAGCAACTATTAGTTACTTTTAAGGATAAAAAAGTAGTAATAGGTACGCACGGGGCTGTTATGACTTTGATGATGGGATATTTCGATAGCAACTATGATTTAAATTTTTTACATAGTACATCAAAACCAGATATTTATAAAATGGAATTCAATGAACAGGAATTGGTCAACGTTCAAAGATTGTGGAATGAAAATATTGGATGAAAAAAACAACAATTGTTCAGATGTTTGGTGGTGTCTTGCTATTAGCCTCTACATTTGTTGGTGATATTAGAATTGAATGATATTTAAAAAATAGATACGAAAAGGAGTAGATTTTGAATGGAAAAAGTCACACCATTTTTAATGTTCCAAGATGGTAAAGCAGAAGAAGCAATGAATTTTTACACATCTCTGATTGAAGATTCAGCCATTACAAATATTGTTCGATATGGTGCAAACGAAAGTGGGGATGAAGGAACTGTTATGCAGGCTACCTTCACCTTAAAAGGTCAAGAATTTATGTGCATTGATAGTAATATAAAACATCAGTTTACTTTTACACCTTCGTTCTCCATATATGTTACTTGTCAAACTGAAGAAGAACTTGACCATCTTTATCTGAAACTGAACGAAGGTGGACAAGCACTGATGCCACTTGGAGATTATGGATTTAGTAAGAAATTTGGCTGGCTAAATGACCGATTTGGAGTTTCGTGGCAACTAAATTTACCTAAATAATTGTTCTACAATAAAAAGTATAAATTGATTTAAATACGAAGGCTAATCTTACATAGAAACGCTCCAAATTAGCTAAAAATAACAAGTTTCACTTATAAAAAGGCTTCACTCCATCGAAGAGTAAAGCCTTTTAGCGTTTAAAATTTGGGTGACTTCGAGATAAATATGCTCTTATTGGTTACTATCACGATTTTGATATTCAGGTAAGCCTTTTATATATTCTTCTATATCTTTGTATCCTGCAAGTGATGGACTAAATATCTCAGGTGTAAGTTTGGGATTAATCGCTAGTTCTTGAGTTTTATATTGAAGCAACATGTTCCTATCTTTCGAATATCCTTTAAGTTCAAGTAAAAATCCTGTTTGTTTTTCTAGTATAAAATGATAGTTATCTATATCTCCATTTCCTTTTTCTCTCTTCGCATTAATTTTATATACATTAAACCCTTGATATCTAGCTTCTTCCATTTGAGTCCAAATAAAATCATCACTAAATAAGCTATAATGAAAGTGTGTAGGATATACTGCTAAAATAGGATTATTACGATATTTCTTTAAGTAAATATCTGGCGGTTCGACGATACTTAGTTTTTGGTAATATTTTTGATCATGAAATATAGTGTTTATTTTTTGGTTTTCAATAATACTAGTAATATTATTATTTGAATTTAGGATTCTTATTGTATTGTTTTCGTTTGAAATGGCATATGTTACATTTTCAGTATGCTTGGCTATATGATCAGTAAAAGTATAAGAACCTCTTAAAGTCTGAAATTGCTCAAAGGGCTCACTCCATTTTGATTCGACCGATGATTGAATTTCTTTCATTGAAACGGTTTCACTTATTTGTACACCTCCATTTGAATATCCATTGAATACATTGTTATAGGAGAAATAGGCAAATCCAATTAGTAAACTAAACGTTAACAGGCTATTAATAATTGGTTTATAGGCCTTATATGAGAAAAAAGGGTGTTTTTCCTTCTTTAAAACGCTTTTCAGAATTTCTTGCTTCCGTGAAGTGTAGGGATGACTATCAAATATATTATTCAATTCTTTTTTTAGTTCTTTGAATTCATTATTCACTTGTAGGTCTCCTCTCTTGTAATTCACGTAATTTTTTTCTTCCACGCTCCAGGCGGGTTCTAACTGTTGAAGGATTGATGTTTAATAGGCTACTAATTTCTGAAATCGACAAATCTTCATAATAAAATAAAATAATAGCCTCCCGATACTTCATATTAAGTTGTAAAACATCATAAGCCAGTTCCGAATTCTCGATTTTTTTAAAATGCTCAATTTCTAAACTATTACCTTCCGATTTTGGAATGAATGGATGAATAATATCAGTAAGAAATGTTGATCTAAAAAATTTCGATTTCAAATAATCTTTACAATGATTAATCGTTATCCGATAAATCCATGTTTTAATATTCGATTGGTGATTAAATGAATCTAATTTCTTGAATACTTTAATAAATACCTCTTGGCTAATATCCTCAGCTGTATTCCAATTATGTACATATGTGTAAGCAAGATTTACAATACTTTTCTCATACTCTAGTATCAACTCCTCCAATATTAATTCTTTACTAAGTAAAGGCAATGTTGTTTCCATGATTGTCTCATTCACCTACTTTTAACACTAATTTCTTCATGACATTGGTTAGACGACTCCCTAAAGAAATATGTCTCATCCTTTTTAAACAAAATAGAGTCTTAAAAAACTTGAAGATGATCGATACCAACTGAAAGCTGATTTAAAAATGGATAAAGTAATTGCTGATGGAATAGACAAATCATTATCATTATGTAAGTAATGATGAGATTTTTTTATCCCATCCATATACAAACGGAAGAAGTCCATAATATGGCAGATATTATTTAATACCTTGATATTTTGAACTTTTTTTTTGTAGGAGGAATTAAATTAACATGCAGGTAAGGTGTTAACATTATCGAATAAATATTAATATGTTTAAAAAATGTGTTCGTATAATCATTAAACATTGCAAGTTAATTTAACAGTCGAAAGGGGATGAAGTTCTATGGGATTTCTCTATTATTTAACACCAATTGTAGCTATAATATTCTTTGTTAACTGTGTTTCATTGGCTAAGAAGATACAGAAAGGCGATGAAAATACCGCCAATCATACTGCTTGGGGAGCTTTAATGTTTGGTTATATTGTATTCTCCATTATGCTTTTTACGAGTTTAAACTGATGCATTCAAGAAGTAACGTTGTTCACCACTTTTAATTATAGTAACGAAGAGATTTAGTTGAAGATTTGGGATTAGTGCCGTATCCCATTTTCCTTTTCAACCAAATGGGTTAATCCTATATGAAAGTAGGAAAAGGGTATTTTAGTAGGCGATACCTACACGCGATTTTATATACTCGCTAGATTTTATCTGTTTAAAAGTAAATTCTGCTGTGTCCGGAACGGATATTTCAGCTCCACCTTCCGGCAAATAATTTCGTTCTACTCGATATTTGCCTACCTTTTTTCCATCCGGCAAGTACGTAGGACAGACAATCGTCCAGTCGAGGGTTGATTGTTTGAGCATATCGTATACTTTATGATGTTCTTTCGCTGCACGGGTTGATCTCTGCTTGGATTCACTTGATTGATAACGCAGAGAATTAGGTGTGGTTCTACTTTGCAGAATACCCGCAGTTCCTATCGTAATGATTCGTTTTATACCTTCGTTTTCCATTGCTTCGATAATAAGTGGCATACTTTCTGATAGAGTAGTTGTGCCATCAGTATTAAGTGCACTAATAATCACATCAATCCCATGCATGGCACGTACAATATCATTTTTATTTAGAACATTCCCTTGTATAATGGTTAAATTTTCATTGTTTATTTGAATTTTTTCTGGAGTGCGAACTAGTACGGTAACATGATGACTATCATGAAGGGCATAAGTAACTAGTTGACTTCCAACTCGTCCAGTTGCACCTAAAATTAAAATATTCATAAGAATGAGGCTCCTTTTTTCAATACTAATAGTTTACTATAAAAGTTATTTTATTGTCCTGTTTAATTAGATAAGCTAATCTTCAAAAAAAAGATACCAATAAGCTGAACATATACAAGTTTTTATTCACTACTTGTGTTTTCAGTGGTAGAAGATAATATAGAATTTCGTATTTTATTAAGGACTTTAATGGTAAAATAAAAAGTCAATTGGATATAACTAAACAATAAAGTTAACTATGGAGTTGATATGATGAGTAAAGCTAAAGCTAAGGGCGGAACTGGAAGAGGAACGGGAAAGAAGGGCTGGAATCGTTGGCAATCAAGTGCAAATAAAGCAAAGAGTGCCAAACCGTATAAAAGCAAAGGGGTTAAGCAAAGTGATAATACAAACGACCCTCAATAATAAAAGGGGGAGTTGAGTAAATATGATTAAGGCTGTCATCTTTGATTAAGAAGGGACTTTGCTTAATAGAGACGTATCGGTAAAAAAATTTATTCATAGCCAATATGAAAGATTAAATAAGTGGGTTACATATTCAAAAGAGAAATACATTACTCGTTTTATAGAACTCGATCATCATGGTTACGTTTGGAAAGATAAAGTATATCAACAACATCTGAGGAATTTGAAATTAAAGGGGTAACTCTTCAATAACAAAAGTTCCCATTAAGCTGAAAACAAACAAGTTTTTATTCACAACTTGTTCTTTTCAGCTTTTTTTGCCTTAGGGAAGTTCAGTCATTAAAAGATGTGTTGAAATAGATGAAATGAATATCCATTTTTATTATAGAATACCAGGAATTCCAAACAAAGGGAGATGAAGATGTAATGAAAGAACGTACATATCCGGTACTTGAAACAGATAGATTGATTTTAAGAGAAATAAATACAGATGATGCGAAGAGTGTTTTAACATATTTATCTGATAAAGAAGTGATGAAGTACTATGGATTAGAACCATTTGGCTCCATTAATGATGCTTTAGATGAAATATCATGGTATCAATCCATATTTGAAAAGAAAACCGGTATTCGATGGGGGATTACGTTAAAAAATCATAATGAGGTAATTGGTAGTTGTGGATTTCTAAATAGGATTCCAAAGCATTATCGTACCGAAATTGGATTTGAACTTCATAAAGATTATTGGGGACAAAGCATTGCAAGTGAAGCACTTAAAGCTGTATGTAAATACGGATTTGAAAAATTGAACTTGCAACGGATAGAAGCCTTAATTGAACCACCTAATCTATCATCACAGAGGTTGGTAGAAAAGCAAGGATTTATTAGAGAAGGACTTTTAAGAAATTATGAGTTTACTGGTGGGAAATTTGATGATTTATATATGTATTCATTGTTAAGGAAAGACTTTGGAATAATAGAATAAATAGATTAGAAACCTGGAGAGATTTTGTTTAAAATCTTTAAGCAGATTCCTTTTGTTCAACTAAAGGTGAGCTATAGATTAATAACAGAGATCATCAATGGCGATTCTATTTACTATAGGGAGAAGTTAGTAAATAGGAGTAAGTAAAAAAATAACATAGAGGTGGTAGATATTATAAAAATCGATATCGGTATTCTTCCACAGAGTTATGTTTCAGACAAACCAGAAGATGGAGGATATATTCCATATGCTATTGATGGAAAGACTCCATATCTTTATGATGTTCATTTCTTGGAAAGAAATGATGCACGACAAGTAGAAGAGTTTGTTTCTAAGTGGATGGAGAAATTAAACCCTTTCCCTATTTATGCGTTTTTTGAATGTTACGATTTTCAACAAAAAGAAATGGAGGAAGAATATGCGTCCAACTCCATAGATTATACAAAGTCTAAATGGAATGAGAATGACTATTATAATAAAGTTGTAATTCGAAACATTGACCAATTTAACGTAATCTTCCCTTATTTATATGGTAATGGAAGTATGAACAATTTTGCTTGTTTATCCCTTAAAAAGGATGTTTATAGCATTGAATTTAGAGATTTTGTAGGTTTTAGGGGAGAAAATATAAATGTAGAAACACCCATTCTCACGTTAATCGAAGATACCACTGTAATATGGGTAAATTACGATGGTAATGGATTAGTTCTTATTTCAAATGATCATAGATATTCTCAATTAGATTTTCTTATTAAGACGCTCCCTGAAAATACAAATTATTCTATCTCTGAATTTGGTGAATAATCTATTCGATGTTCCATAAAAGGGCGCTAAATTAGCGTCCTTTTATTGTTCAAGTTCTTCTAAATATTATTTTGATTAGCCCAAAAATTAAGTTGAACATACGAATAGTATAAAAATCAATCACATGTCCATTTTTGGTAACAAATTGCACAAAGAGAAATTTGAATCAGTTTTGTATTTCACTCTCTAATCTTATGATTTTTTGTTGGATCTTTCTTAGATTTTCTTCCGTTTCACGAATTTGTTGTATAACATTCATTTCTTGTTGTTTCATCATTTCGAGTCGTTGAGGAATAGTATTTTTCCCTTTCATTGACCAATCAACAAATTGTTTAATTTCCTTGATTGGCATTCCGGTATTCTTTAAACATAAAATAATTTCAGAAAATTAAGAGCATCTTCGTCAAAAACTCGATCACCTTTTTCCGTTCTTTTTAGAAAAGGGAACAGTCCTTGATTATCATAGTAACGTAATTGAGAAATGGATAAATGATTCATTTTTGCAACTTGACCGATCGTGTAGTTCATGTTCATAGTAATTTACCAAGGGATTATCCCATTTTTATCAAGAATTTTCCCATTGTAGTTTGTATCGCTCAATGCATATTTAACAATAATTTGTGCACCTTCCACAGGGGTTTTCCCACCTGGAGCATTATGATTAAGATCTGTAGTCGTAAAACCAGGTGTAACACCAAATATTTCAGGTCCGTTATCTCCAAATTCTTTACCAAAGGCTAATGTTAGAGAATTTACAGCCGTTTTGGATGAATTATAGCCTAATATATTAAGTTGTCCAGCTTGACCATTGTCAAACATCGTTTGTGAAGCCATATCGGTCGTGAGGTTTACTATTTTCCCACCTTGAGAGTTTTTTACTAGTGGTAAAAATTGTTGGATCATCTGAAATGTTCCAAAGAAGTTAACATCAAATCCTTTACGCAACGTTTCTATTTTTAATTCACTAGGCAATATGCCGAAATCGAGTGCAATCCCTGCGTTATTTATTAACAAATCTAAGTGATTCGTTACTTCAAGGATTTTATTTTTTGCGTTTTGAATGGAATCTGTGTCTGAAATATCAACTTGAACAAATGAAACATTCGCAAAGCCTAAAGATTGTATAGCTTTTTTCCCTAGTTCTTCATTACGTGATCCTAAAAATACATGGTAATTTTGTTCTGCTAATTGACGAACGATCTCATAGCCAATCCCTTTATTAGCACCAGTTACAAAAGCGAATTTGTTCATATTTTCATTCCTCCAAAGTTTATTTTGATATGATACAAATTAAAAGATACAACCTCAACCTAAGTTGAGGTCAAGTGATTTTTTACAAAAAACTTGGTGCACTTAAGATAGGATTCCAGGCTTGATTAAGCTCATACTGATATCCCATAATTTTCGGGCAGAATCCTGGTCATTTGCAGCTTCAGTAGTTTCTGTTTCTTTGCAGTTAACAAAGAATTTACCGCTAACGCCAAGAACATCAGGGGAGGAAGCAAGATAGACCGGTGTAACCGCACCTTTTTTCGGATTAGATGACAACGTTTTGAAGATTGTCCGTAGGATCCAAGGCATGTCATGCATAAGATTAGAGCGGATAATTCCGGGATGCAGGCTGTTAACGGTCACACATTTCCCCTCAAGCTTCTTTGAAAATTCCTTCGTGAATAAAATTAACCCTAATTTAGTAGGACCTACTGCTCTGAAAAAAGCATAATTTTCTTTGGTCATGAGGTCATTAAAGTTCATTTTAATTCCGTTGTGCTTGGAGGCGACATTAATAATTCTTCCTTCACCACTTGCTTCAAGCGACTCCAGTAATAGGTGGGAAAGGATAAAATGAGATAAATAGTTTGTAGCAAATGTGGTTTCAATTCCATCTTCCGTTTCAGAACGTTTCGCTAAAAAGACGGCTGCATTATTGATTAAAACATCTAACTTGTTATACTTTTGCTTAAATTGATCCGCTGCTTGTTTGACGGAACGCTGAGAGGATAAATCAGTAAGAATGAGATCTACTTGAGTATTACCTGTTTCTTCCATAATATCTTGAACTGCTTTTTTGCCGCGCTCCTCATTTCTGCATAATAGAACAATGGTTGCTCCTTTTATAGCTAATTCTATTGCTGTTGCTTTGCCAATCCCTGAGTTGCCGCCAGTTATTAAACAAATTTTCCCCTTCATCGATTTCACCCTTTCTCCAAGCAATTCATTATTATTTTTTTTCTATCTTTTCAAACGTTTTACCATGGATGGCATTTAAAACAGATTCAGATGCAAGAAAATCATGAGGGAACCCCAGGTCAATTTTGCTAGCCTCATTTAATTGGGTAAGATGTGTTTCTGAAAGCTGGAAAGCCAAACTTCCAAGATTGTCTTTCATTTGTTCTTCTCGTTTTGCACCAATTAGCGGAATGACGGTACCAGCTTGTTGACGGACCCAGTTTATTGCAACTTGGGCAGGGGAAACAGCTAGTTCTTTTGCGATTTCTTCCACAACTGCAGCAATAGCCCGGTTGCGTTCATTTAAACGTGCACTTTGAGGTGATAATCTTCCTTTTTCTGATGAAGGATTGCTGTATTTTCCCGTGAGTGCACCGCCAGCCATTGGTGCCCATGCGGTAACCCCAATATCTAAAGCGCGTGCCATCGGTAATAAATCTCTTTCTGGAGTTCGCTGCAACAAATTGTACTCCACTTGCAACCCGATAAACGGTGTCCAACCACGGAGAGTGGCAAGCATATTCGCTTGTGAAACAATCCAAGCAGGTGTATCCGAAACTCCTACATAAAGAATTTTTCCGGAACGAACTAAATCGTCAAGAGCACGCATCACTTCTTCGACCGGTGTCATGAAATCCCAAGCATGAAGCCAAAGTAAATCAATATAATCGGTCTGTAGCTGTTTTAAGCTCTTTTCAACGGATTGAACAAGATTTTTTCTATGGTTGCCGCCGCCATTTGGATCATTTGGACGAGTGTTCAGTGTATATTTAGTCGCAACAACAAACTGTTCACGATTTTCACGAATAAATTCCCCCACATATTTTTCACTTGTTCCATTCGTATAATTGACAGCCGTATCAATAAAATTCCCACCAGCTTCAACGAAAGCATGGAAGATTTTTTGGCTTTCCTCTTTAGAAGCGCCAAATCCCCAGTCTTCACCAAACGTCATTGTACCTAAAGCTAATTCAGATACTCGCAAGCCGCTTCTTCCTAATAATTTATAATTCATTACAGAACCTCTTTTCTAATAGTTATTTTTTAGATGACGTACCAGATCTTCAGCACTTTCGAGGACTTGTTCATTCGTTAAGAGGCGTACTCCCTGCTTCGTAAAACTAGGTAAGAACCTCATGCCGGTCAAATTAGCGGTTGCCTGGAATGGTTTGGTTAATTCGCTCATGCTGAAGTGATTGTATCCGCCAGCTTGATAGGCAGTCTCTGGTCCGCCTGTTGAAATAGCTAACACAATCTCTTTGCCACGTAATTTCGTTCCGTTCGACCCATATGCCCAACCGTAAGTAAGAACCAAATCCTGCCATTGTTTTAATAAAGCGGGTGAACTATACCAGTAGAAGGGGAATTGCAAAACGATACGATCATGCTTCAATAGGAGCTGCTGTTCTTTTTCTACATCAATCTCAAATGTTGGGTAATGTGCATATAGGTTGTGGACTGTAACATTATCTTCTTGTTGAAGACGGTTCATCCACGTTCTATTTACCTTAGATTGTTCCAAGTTTGGATGGGCTACAATAACTAATGTTTTCATCTTGATCACCTTTCAATTGTTAGTACACTCAAATAAAAATCATCAAAAGGTATTTCTGTGGAGGAAATACCTTTTTGCGATTAAAGTCCGATAGTTGGGGATTCATCGTTATTCCGTGGTGTGTGAATAAATTATGCTTTTATCATTGACGGCTGAAGAACGTAATCTACATATGCTTTTACATTTTCTGCAAGTTCTTGATCTGAAACATGCATAACACCATTCAACACAAACAATGGTAAAAACTTCGTGCCAATGAGGTTGCTTGTTTGCTGCAAAGGAGTTGTTAAGGTCTCCATCGTAAAATGATTATAGCCAGTAGTCTGATAAGAATCCTCCGGTCCAAAGGTTGAAATCGCAAGACCTAGTTCTTTACCGTGAAGCTTGTCACCTCCTTCGCCATATGCCCAGCCGTAAGAAAGCACTTCATCCTGCCATTGTTTTAACAAAGCAGGCGTGCTGTACCAATAGAATGGAAATTGAAGAATAATACGGTCATGTGTTTCTAATAGACTTTGCTCGTGTGATACGTTTATTTTCCCGTCCGGGTAAGCCTGATAAAGGGTATGAATTGTAATTTCTTCGTGTTTTTTCAATTCTTCCATCCAAGTACGGTTAATGCGAGATTGTTCCAAATTAGGGTGGGTGATAATGACTAGGGTTTTCATTAGTAAGTCTCCTTTTGTCTTTTTTTAGTTTTTGGTTTCACTTAGTGAGGGAAATTTCATCATTTGTACATACAAATGATATATCAAAAAAATTTATTTTTCTTCAAATATAATTTCTGTTTCTGCTCGATTTTCGTACATGCTATAAAATGCATTCGCAATATTTTCAGCGGAGAAATAGGTTCCTTCTTGTACAAATCCTTTAATCGTTAAGGTTCCAACATAAATTCCTTTAGAGCTCAATTCTTGGTGCAAGCTGTATGCTAAATTGCGAATACCTGCTTTTCCAATAGCTAATGAAGAATAGTCAGAATAGGGGTGAAGAGCTAATCCTCCGCCAGTTAATAAAATAGTTCCATTTACCATATGGGGAATCACTTCTTTTACACTGGTAAGAGCACCTGCTACACTGATTTTAAAATCATCCACTAGTTGATCAATGCTTAATGTTGTAGGTTTGCCAGGTCTTCCTGAAGCAGCATTGTATAACAGTACATCAATTTTCCCATACGTCTTAATAACCGAGTCAATGGCTGTTTTTAAAGATTCAACTGAAGAGACATCCCCGGGAAACCCTTTTGCTGTAATCCCATCATATTTAAGTTCATTTTCATATTTCTGTAATGACTCCATATTGCGCGAAATCATGGCGACTTTAAAGCCTTTCTTTCCAAATTTCCTTGCTGTATTTAAGCTAATGCCTGGTCCTGTGCCGACAATGAGCAATATCTTTTCTGACATAACAACTGCCTCCTTACTTATTTGTATATGCAAATGAAAGATTAAAAAAAATTACAGTTCTCTTTCTAACTTATTGCTCGCTTCATGAAGAGATTTACTTAAATCTTTACTGAACTCACGTCCTAAGATTTCAGAATAGCTATCAAACAATTCTTTTAGAGAAACCCGAAACTGCAGGTACACCTTTTCTCCTTCTTCTGTTAAAGAAATCAGTGATTGTTTTCCATCCATTTTTCTGGTGACCAGGTTTAATTTTTCAAGTTTATCAATAAACCTTGTACTTGTCGAAGGTGCAATAGATAACTTATGACATAGTTCCTTCTGTGTGATTTCCGGATGGAACTTTACAATCATAATCATGTAAAGATAGGAAGGAGCAAGGTCGCCAAAATCAAATGTTTTTTCGGCTAATTTTGTAATGTTACGAGCAAACCGACTGGCTGTAAAGTATAGACAATGTATTAATATTTGTTCTTCTTCATTATTCATGTAATCAATCCTTTTTTTCATTTGCATATACAAATTAACACGAAATAACGGTTAGGTCAACTAAATCATTTTTCTTGTTTTCATCCTAAACAGTATATAATATATACTTTGTTTCAAAACTTATGGATAATACATAAAAAGGGTGAGATAAATGAAAGCATTGCTATTGCGTGAAAAAGATAAATGGAAAGAAATGAAGGTAGAAGAAGTAGAAACTCCAAAACCAGGTCCAGGAGAGATATTAGTTCAGGTATATGCGGTTGGGTTAAATCCTGTGGATTATAAAACAGCTACTGGTGGCAATCCCAATTGGTCTTATCCTCATATTCTTGGTTTAGATGTGGCGGGTACTGTGGCAGAGCTTGGGGAAGGTGTCTCTAAGTGGAAAAAAGGGGATCGAGTAGTCTATCATGGAGACCTTACTAAGAAAGGTGGCTTTGCAGAATATACTGTAACCACTGCTCATACTGTTTCTCGAATTCCAGATGGAGTAACGTTTCAAGACGCTGCTGCTTTGCCGACTGCCGGGTATACAGCATACCAATCGTTATTCCGTAAACTGCCAATGGATCAAATTGAAACTATGTTAATACATGGTGGTGCTGGCGGAGTAGGAGGTTTTGCTGTTCAATTAGCCAAACTTGCAGGTAAAAAGGTTATTTCCACAGCTTCCAGTCATAATCATAACTATGTTAAAACACTTGGTGCAGATTATGTCATTGATTACAATGAAGTAAATGTAATCGGAAGAGTGATGGAGATTACAAGTGGGCGGGGAGTAGATGCAGTGGTGGATGCAGTAAGCAGACAAAGTGCAACAGATTCCTTAGATGCATTAGCCTTTTTAGGTCACATTGTCTTTATTTCTGGTGCACCTGATTTTACAAAAATAAAACCTTTTACAAAATCAGTTTCTTATCATGAAATTGCCCTTGGTGCAGCACACCCATTTGGTAGTCAAAAGGCTCAAGAGGACCTAGGGGTAATAGGAGAGGAAATGCTTAAGCTAGTAAATGAAGGAAAAATCTCTCCTATGCTAGATGAAATAATTAGCCTTGAGGAAGTTCCAGATGCCTTATCTCGTCTTTCAGAAAGACATGTTAGGGGTAAAATTGTAGCAAAAATGAAATAAGAAATAATGGTGTTTTTGTCTAAGGAACATCCTAACTATAATAGGTTAGAGTTGATGGGCAGAGGGCGCTATTTTGTGCTAGAAATACAAATTAGATTTAAGATAAGACAAAAAATTTTGTAGTTGATTATCGGACACAGGTTCCGTTATTACATTAAAATAGCCGCTTTTTCATTGTTTATAGGACACAGATTCCGTTATTCACTAGATTTCTTTGATAATAGACGTAATTAGGAGAAATAACGGAACCACAGTCCTATAATTCACCAAAAACGATCATTTTTGTGAAAATAACGGAACCTGTGTCCTTTAAATTAATTGCCAACCAGCTTAATGAGGTTCTAGTGAACTACTTGAAAAAATGAGGGACACTGGGTTTTTATGAGGAAATTTAATTTCTTAAAAAAATTTAATATTATTACTTGCAAAATGCAAATAATAATATATAATAAAATCCAAGAGGTGAAAAAAATGGAAAATACTCGAGAACTCTTCCAGATCTTAACTCGTCGCTTTGGTTTTTTAAGTAAAAATTGTTGTACCGTTGGTCATTTAGAAATCTCAGTTGTCCATAGTCATATTTTATATGAAATAGATAAAGGTCATAATCCTTCGATACAACAGATTGCTCAAAATTTAGGGATAGATATCACCACGTTTAGCAGGCAAATCCAGAGTTTAGTCAAACAGGGATTAGTCAAAAAAACTCCTGATCCCAATGATCGTAGAATATCGATTCTATCTTTGACGACGGAAGGAAAGTTTGTGGCAACAGCCATTGATGCACAAATGAAACAATATTTAGATGAGGTTTTTTCTCATCTCAATGAATTTGAAAAGGAAACAGTGCTTCGGTCCATTCAGCTATTGACGAATGCCATGGGAAAATCGACATACTGCTGTCAACCATTACTATGAGTAACAATTGTTACTCATAAAAAAATCACCATTACTTGCAAATTGCAATTAATTAAAAAAAGGAGAGAAAGAACATGTGGGATATTAACTGGTTAGAAATAGGAAAAAGCTTTTTGTATATTGCTTTAGAATTGACCGTTTTGTTTGTAGCCATTTCGTTTTTAATTAACCTCATTCAAGGATTTATTCCGTATGAAAAAATGGAAAGATGGATGGAAAAAAGTCATCCGTTAATTAGTGCTCTTATTGCTTTAGCCTTTGCATTCATTACACCTTTTTGTTCTTGTTCCACGATTCCGGTAGTGGTGAACTTACTTAATAAAAAAGTACGGTTCGGCATTGTGATGATTTTCTTGTTTTCTTCACCGGTACTGGATCCAACCATTATCACCTTAATGACAGCGATATTAGGGGTGAAGGTAGCCGTTATTTACACCGTCGTTACATCTATCTTATCAATCATCATTGGATTTACATTAGAAAAATTAGGTTTTGCCAACCAAGTCAGAAACGTGGTTATGACAGGTTATAATCAAGAATCCAAACGGTTTAATTTAAAGGCAGCTTTAACGGAAACATTGCAGTTAATGAAAACAGTTTATCCATATCTGATTATTGGGGCCGGTATAGGGTCCATTATCCACGGGGCGGTTCCAACTGATTGGATTTCCACTTATATGGGTGGAGACAAATGGTGGTTAGTTCCGATTGCGGCGATTATCGGTATTCCTTTATACATTAGGCTTTCTACGATGATTCCAATCTCACAAATTATGGTAGCCAAAGGGATGGCGTTAGGTCCTGTTATGGCATTAATGATTAGTTCTGCTGGAGCAAGTCTTCCAGAATTGACACTTCTAAACAGCATTTTTAAAAAGAAATTAGTTACAGCATTTGTAGGATCAGTATTTATGATGTCAACCATCTCAGGATTTCTCTTTTATATTGTTTAACTACTAAAAAAATCATTACTTAGGAGGAAATGGAAATGAGTATTTTTAAAAATTTATTTGGAAAAAAGGAAAACACGAGCTCTTGTTGCAACATTCAATACATCGAAGTGAAGGACGACGAAAAGAAGGATGACCAAAAAGAAGAGAATACCAACGGGTCTTCTTGTTGTAAATCATAAGCAGTAGCGGAACAGACAATTTTTTTAAAAAAGGGGAAGATGTAGAATGTTAGATGTCATTATTATAGGTTCAGGTCCTTTTGGGATTTCTTTAGCGGCCCATGTGGTAGCAAACAAGCTTCAATACAAATTATTTGGATACCCAATGGATTTTTGGAAAAATCAAATGCCTCAGGATATGTTTATTCGTACACCACACGAGTTTGTCAGTTTTTCAGATTCGAAGGATGAATTCACGATCCAGCAATTTTCGGAAGAAACCGGTACTGAATTGATTACACCTCTTCCAAGACCGATTTTTGTGGAGTATGCCAATTGGTTTGCCAAAAAAGCAGGCATTGAGTTTACTCCTGAATTAGTAACAAAAGTGGTTCATAAAGATGGCTACTATAAAGTGTCTTCTGAGAATGGAGATACATTTGCAGCAAAAAATATTATAGTTGCAACGGGAGTAGAACACTATAAATTCTTACCAAATTTATTTAAAGGGTTTCCACCTCATTTAGTTACTCATACTTCTGGTTACACAAGTTTTGCCCCATTCAAAGGGAAAAAAGTCGTTGTCCTTGGAAGCGGCCAAAGTGCTTGGGAAGCTGCTGGATTATTACATCGCGATGGTGCTGATGTGGAATTGGTTTATCGTAAATCTGGGGCTAATTATGCAGGAAGCAGAGAAAATGAAATTGCACTGCGAGATGTTGGAGATATATTTTACAATCTGCCTCTTGAAGAAAAGAAACAAGGGTGGGGGCAATCAGCAGGTAGTGTCGCTCATTTCTTAAAACCTTATGTGGAAGGGATTGTTCCACAAAATGGGGGAGTGGAGATTGAAAAAATAGAGCAGATAAGTGCTGATGAAATTCGATTAGTGTTATCTGATGGAACGGAAAAAATCGTTAACCATATCATTGCAGCTACTGGCTTTCATATTAACGTCGATAAAGTACCGTTTTTCGATGAAACCTTATTATCTGAAATTGAGCGCGAAGAAGAGTTTTACAAATTTCCAAAATTAAATGAATCCTTTGAATCAAGTGTACCCGGGTTATATTTTGCAGGTCCTTTGTCTTCTCATAGTCATGGACCAACATTCCGATTTATTCTAGGATTAAGGAAAACCTCATTCTCTATCATACCTTCTATCGTAAAAAAGATAGAAACGGTACCTGTACAAAGATATCTAGTCTAAACAATTATAGTTGGTATTAGTAAGTGTTAAAAATAGGAGGGGGAACGGGTTGGGAGAAATACTCATTCGCCAGGCAATAGAAAAGGATATTGAGTCCATTCGGATGATCTATAACGAAGGAATTGTTGACCGAATTGCAACTTTGGAAACGGAAACAAAGGATTATAGTTATATGAAGGATTGGTTTGAAAAACATAATGGACGTTACCAAGTAATCGTTGCCGAAGAAGATGATCAAATTCTTGGTTGGGCAGCTTTAAATCCCTATAATAATCGCTGTGCCTATTTGGGAGTGGCTGATTTGTCTCTTTATATCTCAAGAGAAAGTAGAGGCAAAGGGATTGGCGGGAAACTTCTTGATGCGATTCAGACCATCGCCGAAGAAAATGATTTTCATAAAATCGTCCTGTTTACCTTTCCCTTTAATCAGTTAGGCCAAGGATTGTATAGAAGCAGAGGGTTCCGTGAAGTAGGAATTTTTAAAAACCAAGGTTTGTTAGACGGTCAATACGTGGATGTTATGGCAATGGAGAAGCTACTAACGGATTCTTAGAAGAAATATAGGATGAAGGTCCAACTAAAGGGAAATCTTGCTGTGGGTGAGAATCTTGAGACCAGTCTGCAAATGTAGACTGGTCTTTTATAAAGTCTCTATGAGAGGGGTGTCACATGAAACTAAACCCAAAACAACCCATAATAGCTATTGCGTTGGTCACCGCCATATGCCTAGCGGGAGACTCAATGCTCTATATTGTATTGCCTACTCATTGGAAAGAAGTTGGCTTAACTTCTTTAGTTCAAGTCGGTATATTACTTTCCGTTAATCGATTTGTGAGACTGCCTTTAAATCCTTTAATTGGATATATCTATAAAAAAGTGAATCTTAGAAACGGAATTTTACTTGCGGTTATATTAAGTGGGATTACGACGATTAGTTACGGGCTAGTGGATAATTTTAGCATTTGGATTATTCTTCGTTCGATCTGGGGGCTCGCCTGGTCTCTTTTTAAACTGGGCGGATATTTATTGATTTTACAATATTCGCAGGATACAAACAGAGGAAACTTCATGGGAACCTATAACGGATTATATAGGCTGGGAAGTTTGTTTGGAATGTTATTGGGAGGTCTGTTATCCGATTTGTTTGGAATAAAATTGATTAGTATGTTCTTAGGGATCTCTGCTTTTTTAAGCATTCCTATTATCATTAGATACATTCCAAAGTCTATACAATCTAATGAACGTAATGAATACAAAACTTCTTTTCTGAAAAATATTGGATCATTTTTAAATAGAAAGCTCATTATGATATTGTTAACAGCATTTTTATTGGTCATGATACTTGATGGCATGTTAACCGCGACGTTGAGTTATATCATCGAAGCTAAATTTACAAATAAGATAGATGTTTTTAGGATTGTTGTCGGAGCGGCTACGCTTGCAGGATTTATACAAGCATTAAGATGGGGAATCGCACCTTTTGTTGTACCGGTGGTTGGCAACATGCTTGATAAGACGAAACAAAAAAATAGAATGTTAGTCTTTTTCCTATTCTGTGCTTTCATACTTCTTGTGGTCATCCCATTAGACATTCCTTTAATATACTGGTTGCCTATTTTGTTTGTCCATGTGTTAATTGCCTCGGTACTAACGATGGTTATGGATACATTTGTAGGTGATTATGCGTCGAAGACAAGCAATAAGATAGTAATAATGACCATTTTTACCATTATTGTAGATTTAGGAGCAGCACTAGGCCCGATACTAGGATTCACATTAGAACAAAAAATGGGACTAATCCATTTGTTTTGGTTAGCCGGAGGAATTTGTTTTGCACTTGCGATAATGTGGAGCGTCCCTATTAAGGGGCAAACAAAGGATGTTTTATTATTTGAAACATAAAAAGACCAAAATTAGGTCTTTTTTTTAATGGGCTGTATTAGGGCTAATTTTTAAGAATCAAAAATAATAAACAAATATTAATAAAATCTTTACAAATAATATATAAAAAAGTCATTGAAATATATAAGTGAATTATTATATACTAATTTTCGGATATGATGGGAGGGGTTCATTTGTTAGTAAATGCAACAGTGGAAATAGAAAAAGCTGCAAACATCTTAAAGTTATTGGGTGATAAAACTCGATTAACTATGATCAAGTTATTATTTAGTCATGATTGCTGTGTATGTGAATTTGTTGCGATGTTTAACACGAGCCAGCCTGCTATAAGTCAACATTTACGTAAATTAAAAGATGCTGGGTTAGTGAATGAAACCAGAAGAGGGCAATGGATTATTTACTCACTAAATAAAGAAAATGAGTTTTATCCAATGGTTAGTGAATTGTTGGAACACCTTCCAAATCAAGATTTTAAATTAAAAGAATTAGAAGAAAAGGGATTACGCATTTCATGTGATTAAAAGAAAAGAGAGAAGGGGTTATTGTGAACCATTCGGGGAAAAAGCGGTTATCTTTTTTAGATCGTTACCTGACGCTGTGGATTTTCTTAGCGATGGCTGTAGGAATAGGAATTGGTTTTATTTCGCCAGATTTTGTGGATGGATTAAACCGTTTTCAGGTGGGTACCACATCCATTCCACTAGCAATTGGATTGATTTTAATGATGTATCCGCCATTGGCAAAAGTTCGTTATGAAGAAATGGGTCGAGTTTTTAAAGATGTAAAGATTTTAGTTCTGTCTCTTGTTCAAAACTGGATTATCGGACCGATCTTAATGTTCGCATTAGCTATTATTTTTTTACAAGACAAACCAGAATATATGGTTGGACTAATCATGATAGGTTTAGCACGTTGTATTGCGATGGTTATCGTGTGGAATGACCTGGCAAAAGGCGATACTGAATACGCGGCAGGATTAGTTGCCTTTAACTCAGTTTTCCAGATGTTATTTTTCTCCTTATATGCCTATTTGTTTGTGACCATTATTCCGGAATGGATTGGATTAGAGGGTGCCGTCATTAGCATTACCATGGCAGAAGTGGCCAAATCGGTATTTATCTATTTAGGAATTCCTTTTATTGCGGGAATGTTAACAAGACTTATTTTAGTAAAAGCTAAAGGCAGACAATGGTATGAAAAAGTCTTTATTCCAAAAATTAGTCCGATTACACTTATTGCGTTGTTATTTACGATCATTTTAATGTTCTCTTTAAAAGGGGAAGTGATTGTAAGCCTTCCATTAGATGTGGTAAGAATTGCCATCCCATTGTTGATTTACTTTATTATTATGTTTTTCGTTTCGTTTTTTATGGGAAAAAAATTCGGTGCCAGTTATCCGGTTACCACTACTTTAGCGTTTACAGCAGGAAGTAATAACTTTGAATTAGCTATTGCTGTTGCGGTTGGAGTTTTTGGCATTCACTCAGGAGCAGCATTTGCGGCTGTTATTGGTCCTCTTGTCGAAGTGCCAGTCATGATTGCATTAGTAAACGTAGCTTTATGGTTCCAACGAAAGTATTTCACAACAGAAGCGATAAAATCATAAAAAGGTGGAATTGAATATGGAAAATAACAAAAAAACGATCTATTTCTTGTGTACAGGAAATTCATGTCGCAGCCAAATGGCAGAAGGCTGGGCTAAAAAGCATTTAGCTGATGAGTGGGAAGTAAAGAGTGCAGGACTTGAAGCGCATGGATTAAACCCGAATGCGGTGAAAGCGATGAAAGAAGCAGGAATAGATATTTCCACTCAAACTTCTGATGTGATTGATCCAGAAATTTTAAATCATGCGGATTTAGTTGTGACACTATGCGGTCACGCGGCAGATCATTGTCCTGTGACTCCACCTCATGTAAAAAGAGTTCACTGGGGATTTGATGACCCTGCTAAGGCAGAAGGGACGGAAGAAGAGAAATGGGCCTTCTTCCAACGTGTCCGTGATGAAATTGGAGAAAGAATTGAACGATTTGCGAAAACGGGAGAATAAGACTAAATGAACCATTTTTTGGATTAATTTTTTTTAAAAAAATAGGAGGTGCTCGACTTGAAAATTACGGATCAAGCTCGTGATGAATTTAAAAAGATGTTCATGGAAGAGAATGCTACAAACATTCGTATCTTTTTTGATGGCTTTGGCTGAGGACAACCAAGGATTGGACTGGCTCTGGATGAGCCGGAAGAAGGCGATATCATCGTCACCATTAATGGTATAAAAGTAGCCATCGATCCCATTATCGAACCAAACACGGAAGACCTTATTTTAGAGCGAAGTGGAAATGGTAAGGGGATCTCAATGATAGGAAATACAGGTAGATGCTGTTAGAAGGACGTTTGTTCGGCTGTCCTTTTGACAGCTTTTTTTTTGGCTCTTTGACTTGGCTGAGTTTGCCGACAAACATTCAATTTTAGCGGACACACGTTCCGTTATTTTACGAAAATGGTTGTTTTTTAAAGGGTTAAAGGACTGTGGTTCCGTAAATGTACCTAAAGTATGACTTTTTTTAATGAAATATAGTGAATAACGTCATCTGGGTCCTATAAGGTCGTGAAAATCGTGATTTTTACTGAAATAGCGGAACGTCTGTCCTATAAAAACAAAATATCTCAAGCCCTCCCGTTTTATGGTTGAAAAAGAAAAACCGATCACTAAGAAAGGTTTCAGTGACCGGCTTTTTTTCAAAAATATTAGCAACAGGTAGGTCTGAACAAGCAACATAATTCTTCTGACAATAGATGATTGATTTCTTTTTGATTAAGCTGGTAGTAACTCCAAGTTCCTCTTGTTTCCTTTATAATAATCTCTGCATCTAATAATATCTTTAAATGATAAGAAAGTTTTGATTGAGGCATACCAATCAATTCAGACAATTCACCTACCGAAATCTCCCCTTTTTGGGTTAACAAATTCATAATTTGCAATCGTTTTTGATCAGCAATGGCCTTAAATTTGGACTCGTATTTTTCAAATATTTTCTCTGTTGAAATATCGTTTAAAGCGATATTAAAATCCATTTTTTCACCTTCTAAATTAAATCAAATTTATTTGATACTACTATCATATAATCAATTTTTTTTACATGTCAATCAAATCAAATAAAAAGATAATTTAAGGTTAACTGGGAGTGTTAAAATATAAATCAACTTTTTTTGATAAAGTATATTGTCAAAATTGCCAGTTAAGGATATGATTAAATAAATCAAAATAATTTGATTTAACAAACGAAAGGAGGTATTATATGAAAACTTCACTAATATCAACACAACTCTTAAATGACTTAATGTTTCTAACCAGTAAAGAAACGGAAGGTCGGTTGTCAGGAACAAAAGGGGCAAGAAATGCTGCTAAATACATAGCAACAAACCTTTCAAATTTTGGAGTCCATCCTGCGGGGGAAAATGGATTTTTTACGTATCTTGATATCTATGCAGCGCGTTTGAACGGTCCTATTAAATTATCTATTGGGGGTAAACCATTAAGACACCGAATCGACTTTGGGGAAATCCCACGGTTTTCCAATCTTAATGGAAATATGGTGAGTGGAGAATTAATCGTTATCCGAGATGGAGATGAAATGGTAACTAATCAATTAAGCGGGAAAGTAGTTTTAATTCCTGAGACTCCTAAACAGTTTGATTTAACTGGAACCGTTAAGGGAGCTGAAGAGTTAGGTGTCAAAGCATTATTAATAGATGGAGGAGAACCAGGTTGGTTTGCTAAAAGCTTGAATGGTTCTAGTGCAAATTCAATCCCTGTTATTCAAGTAAGGAAAAAAATAGCTTTAGAATTAGAACACCAACAGGGTGAACTGGTAACCATTAGCTTGCCATTAATCTCTAATTATCTATCATGCCAAAATGTGTTGGGAATTTTACGAGGGGAAGATATGTCTAAAACATTGGTTCTGTCTGCTCATTATGATCATTTAGGGGATGATCCGGAAGGGTTTAGATTTCCAGGTTCCATTGATAATGCATCTGGTGTGTCTATCATACTTGATTTGGCAAGAAGACTTTCAAAACAAACAATCCCTTTTAATATTTTGTTTGCCTTTTTTACAGGTGAAGAATCAGGTTTAGTCGGAGCCAAGCATTTTATAAAAAATACAAAATTTCCAATAAATGCCGCTATTAATGTGGATAGTTTAGGATTTGAACCTGCTTTGAAAAGAATGAGGAATGGTCATAAAGATTCAGGAAATTGGCTGGCCGATTTGTCAGCTGACATCATTCGTAAACATAATGTTGAAGTTGCATGGATTGCTGGGGGAGAGGACTCTATGGCATTTCAAGCAGAAGGTATGACTGCTATTGGTCTTGGACAAAAACCAACAGATCCAAATCAAAGGGGGATTCATACTCCTGATGACACAATGGAGAACTTATTTCTAGAACCAATTGAACAGGGTTACGAGATAATGGATGAATTAGTCCAACATCTAATAGATAATCCTAATTTGTTATAAGCATGTGATTTGTGATTAAACTTAAGTTTTAAATTAATTGGGAGATTAAAGTGATTAAAACATCAATTTTTTTTGATTAATTAGTTGTATTCTGGAAAAATCGGTAATATACTTGGTTTATAAATCAAAAAAAATTGATTTATTGTACGATTTATAAATCAAAATAATTTGATTTATTAATTTCATTGAGAGGAGGTGAAAAAAATGAGCTTTATTAAAAAATTAACAGGTCTAGAAACACCGAAGTCTCCTGGCTGTTGCAGTGTTGAGATTAAAGAGGTTGAGGATAAAAAGGAAGAATCCTGTTGTGGGACTGCTAGTAATGAATCTTCATGTTGTAATTAATAGATTTAGTGAGTATTTTTAGGATCGTTTATAAGATTGAAAGAAGGAAGTTGAAAATCAACTTCCTTCTTTTATGGGTTTATTTATTGCCTTATTGCTGTTATTGAGTTTAAGGGCATTACGTTACTATGAGTGGCATTAATCGATAAGGATTAGTGCCTATTTTTATTGAAAGTTAACTTTTGAAGGAATTTACACGAATATTGGAGAAGTTTTAGAATAGTTTGCATATGAGGTGATATCATGGGAGTTCTATTATTTAGCTTATTAGTTATCATTAGCATTGCTTGTTTTTTGGAAGGGAAGAACTTGGAACGAAGAGGGTTAAGATTTACACTTAGTTTGTTATTAAGTATTTTGGTACCATTGATTATGACAGGCAGTTTAGATAGTTTACTAGTGAACCATAAACTTGAGGGTGTTTTTTATATTTTAGCACACACCATTTTGCCTACCGTTGCTTTTACCATTTTCCAGTTATTCTTTTATCATATTAAACTGTTTAAATGATCTAATGATAAAATTTGAAAAAGAAATGTAAACTTTGCCCACTGATTTTTGAATCCTAAAAGAGAATTACTTAATGGACGAATGAGAGGTTCATTTAAATGATCAAAATAGATAATCTTAAAGTAGTCATTGGGGCAGGAGAATTTAATAACAATCCCGATTGGCTGCAAACTCAATAAGAGGAATTGAATTTATTAAGACGAGTGGATTGGGAAAAAATTTTCTCCATTAATTCTTTAGAAGCGATTTTAGCGGAACATGTATGGGAGCATTTAACTTACGAAGAAGGCGTTGAAGCTGCGAAGATATGCTTTGATTTTTTAAAGCCTGGAGGATATTTACGTTGTGCTGTTCCTGATGGGTTTTTTTCTGATGAAGATTATCAGAAAGCTGTGCAGATAGGAGGACCAGGCCCGAAAGATCATCCTGCAGCAAGTCATAAAACTGTACATAATTATAAAACGATTACTTCCATGTTTGGAGAGGCTGGTTTTCATGTTTCTCTATTAGAATATTGTGATGAAAACGGTCAATTTCATTTTCATGATTGGGATGAAAATCAAGGGTATATTTATCGTTCCAAACGTTTTGATCATAGAAATCAAAATGGAAAACTCTGTTTCGTATCTCTGATCGTTGATGCTCAAAAACCAATAAAAATAGACTAGATCGATGATGCTACCTGTTAAGGGGGGAATAAGATTGTCTTTAAAAGTAGGCGATATCATTACGTTTGAACGCACTTTTACAATGGAAGATGTTCAAATGTTTACTAAGATTTCAGGTGATGAAGGTATTCACCATATGACACCTGATGCTCAGGGAAGACTTGTCATACAAGGGTTGTTGACAGCTACATTACCTACTAAAATTGGCGGGGATAACAATGTACTGGCCCGTGAAATGAATTTTGAGTTTTTGATACCTGTTTTTACCGGAGATAACATCGTATGTGAAGTAACGATCGAAAAATATGAGATGCAAGAAAATAATAGAATATCAATTGTGGCATCCTTCGTATGTACTAATCAGAATGAGAAACAAGTATTGATAGGGAATTTTTCGGGAGTTATATTATAACTATTCTTGTAGTCTAAAGAAGTCCAAAATAGGCAAGGTTTTATTCATAAAACCTTGTGTATCTTGGACTTTTTTACTGCTAAATCAGTTTTAGAATAGGTAAATGGAAGATAAGTTGTTCTAAACAGAAAGGAATTCCTTCACATATTGCAGAATAATGAAAATGTAATAGATGTTTTTCGGAGGTGATTCATAGTTGAACATTCAAGCTGTCTTCATCGATCGAGATGGGACAATCGGAGGTAGTGATAAGGTTATTTATCCTGGAGAGTTTGAACTTTTCCCCCATGTAGCCGAGTCCGTACAGTTATTGAAAAAGTCTGGTATATTAATCTTTTCTTTTACAAATCAGCCTGGAATCTCTAAGGGAGAAGCCACACTTCAAAGTTTTGAAAAGGAACTTCAAGATTTTGGTTTTGATAGAGTTTATCTATGCCCCCATCAACATGATGAAGGATGTCAATGTCGCAAACCATCATCAGTCATGTTAGAAAAGGCTGCCAAAGAACATAATCTGGATTTACAGCAATGTGTAGTGATCGGTGATAGATGGACGGACTTGCTTGCTGCCGATCAAGTTGGATGTAAAAAAATTTTAGTGAAAACGGGCAGTGGAAAAGAAACTTATGAAAAATACATAAACAATGAATTCTTTGGTCGATGGGGAGAAGTAAAACCCAATTATGTAGCAGAGGATTTCAATGATGCTATTAAATGGTTAATGTCAGACGAATGATAATAAACTTACTCGTCAACTTACCGAAAATCACTGATTGGAAACCAGTCACTAGGGGAGTTATACATGAATACAAGAGTGTGAGGGTAGTTGATTAAAAGATTGGTTATTTATGGTAAAATTAAATACAGAATTCTATATTGGTCTTCTATATGATTTAGGGGAGAGGATTTTTTGCTATTTGTGATGCTATTTTTCATTCCACTAATCGGTACCATGTGGTTTCTAAATTTAATTTCATTAATAAAAAGGATTAAGGAAGATGGTTTTATTAATAACTTGTTATTTTTAGGGGCTTTTCTTACTTTTATTTTTATCTTTCTATGTATGTATACCTTTGTAGGATTACATTAAACTGTTAGTAGTTTCAATACGACTTCTTGAAAAAGTGTGTTGATTTCAGTTTTACTTTTTTTAGAAATAGAGATATTGATGTGATTATTTCCTAGATTGGGTTAAAGAATATACATTTTTTTATGGGGTGATTAAAATAAACTGGAGTGAATTTTCGAATGAATGGTGAGAATGTTTCCGTGTAGCTTGGGAGTCCTTTCAAGAACGATCTCGACCTGTCGGGGCCATTGTAATAGATGATGAGGGTAATTTAATTTCTACAGGTAAAAGTGCTACATTTGGACAATTATCAAATACGGTCATATCAAATAATGAATTAGCTCATGCGGAGGTTAATGCTTTTTAAAGTTAGACAATCGAATACATAAAGAAGTAAACTCATATGTTCTTTATTCTACCGTGGAACCTTGTCCCCTTTGTTTTTCTGCTTTTTATATGAGTGGTATCCGTAATCTTAAGTATGCCGCAAAGGATAAATATGGCGGTAGTACAAATTTGAGAGGGACTACACCTTATCTTAATAAGAAACCAATTGTGATAGAGGGACCCGTGAAATATTTAGAGTGGTTATCCATTCTTCTTAATGTTTATTTTGACCTTAGTAATAATTACGAAAAAGGGCTTCCAATGTGTGAATTTATGTCAGAAGATTATCCTACCATAATCGAATTAGCTAAAGAATGGGTTGAAACAGCTAAATTAATAAATCCTCATCATTTAAAAATAGAGGATGTATATGAGATGTTAATAAAAGATCTGCAACAAGTAGAAAGTGCATAATTGTTGAGTATAATCTAGTACAAATTGCCAAAGTAGTAGTGTTTATCGGACACACGTTCCGTTATATTGAGAAATTGCTTGTTTTTAGAGAATTATCGGACTATGGTTCCGCTATTTCACTAAAAGTATGCTATTTGTTAGTGAAATATAGGGAATAACGGAACCTGTGTCCTTTAAGTTTGAAAAAAGCGTCTATTTTAGGTGATTAACGGAATGTGTGTCCTATAAATAGGTAAACATGACATCCCCATCAAATGAAAGGATCATTTTTAACAATCGGTGTCAGGTAGTTTTTCTAACCATCCATGTTTCACCATAATATTGAATGAGAATGCACCAGCCTCCATGGCATGCGCAAATACTTTACTATAGTTAACCATTATATCCGATCTGAAGCTGGAACCTAATGATGCCCCATAATAAGTAAGAGCCGCATTGACTAAAAATCCTGCGTGAAACATGATCAATTTATCAGAAAATGGACTTATCGTAGAGTCGGTAATTTCATTATCCCATTTTTCTGGTATTGGTAAATGATCCTGTTGCAAGATTAAGTCAAAGCTTTCAGCATCTTTTCCTGCTAATTTAACGTTTTTTAACATAAATTGACGTACGTCTTCCCGTACTGCCACCTGACTAAAAGCCAAACTTAACGATCGGATAAAACCAGTTTTCGTAGAATTAAAGAAAAGGGTGCTGATTTCTGAACTATTTAGTGGTCTTTTGTCACCAATTAAATTGGAAATAAATCCTGGTGTTTCCATAAACTCCGTCCCATGAGGGGAAGGAATGGAAGGCACGCTCGTAAATTTTGGCTGTTTTTTAGCTAATTCCATGATTTTTTGAAATAAGTCCTTAGATGATACTGTACATTCAAAAAAATAATTTTGGATGTCTTCTCTCTCTGAGTTGGTAATAGCTAAGCTATAAGCGTTTAACCCATGTATGGTCATAATATAAGAATAAAAAAGTAAAAATTGATCAGAAAATAGACGCGGGGCATTGATATTCACGTCATTCTCTGTAAAACCTATTGGGATTTGAAATTTAGCATCTTTCAAGAATTCGGTGATTTTCGTAATATGGCTCTCAGACAATTGTAGTGAGATCTGTAAAATAGGTTTTATCTCTTCGTCTTCAACAATGTTAAGAAAATATTTGTAAACACATATCGCCATACTATCACCCAAATACTGAAGCCAAAGGCCAGAGACTTCTGCAGCGGTTAAAGTGTTGGTCTTTGTTTTCCTAAAAATCCCCATAGGAAAAACCTCCAATTTCTTCTTTTCACATTCTGTGTTTATTTTGTGGTAATCGTATTGAAATATACAGGGGCCCTTTTTTATAGAGGTCGAAAAATGAAGTTGAAGAAGGGAAGCACACTCTTTTAACTTTTTCTAAAATGGCTTCCCCTTCATTTAATAGTAAACGTTAATCTATTACTTATTTAAGATGCTGTCCTCTAAAACCTCTGTTTTATCCCCGTATACTTTGACGATATGACTTTCTCCCCAAGCACATAGAGAGTCCAATATGTGTTGTAGGCTTTTTCCATATTCACTTAATTGGTATTCCACTTTTGGAGGTACTTGATTATAGACAATACGTTCAATTACGCCATCTTCTTCAAGTTCTCTGAGTTGTTGTGTCAGCATTTTTTGTGTGATATTCGGCATAAGTCGTTTTAATTCACTTGTCCGTTTTTTACCGTGAGTTAGATGACAAAGAATCACGCATTTCCACTTACCACCAATCACTTCTAAAGTTGCTTCAACTGATATATTGTACTTCTTTTTTTGCATATTTTTCCCTCCTGACTATAGGAACTAAAAAGTGCCTATCGCACTTTTTGGTTCCTATATTACTTAAAAGTACGTACTTTCCCTTTAGAATCATATATCACATAATAACATTTGTCGGCCGTTCATACTAGTTCACCCATATTTTATTATCTGACAAAAAGTAAAAGCTTTTCTTACTTAACAAAGAGGAGGATATATGATGGAAAAAGGTAAAATATCAAGTACACTAGCACTGCTTGCTTTAGCAGTAAGTGCGTTTGCGATAGGCACAACTGAATTTATCAGTGTGGGTTTATTGCCTTTAATCTCTGAGGATTTTCATATTCCAGTTACCACTGCTGGGTTAACGGTTTCGATATATGCATTAGGAGTAACGTTTGGAGCTCCTATTTTAACTTCCTTAACATCGAAAATGTCACGGAAGACTTTATTACTTTGGATTATGGTTGTATTTATTATTGGAAATAGCCTTGCCGCTCTTTCTCCTTCGATCGAAATATTATTAGTTGCACGTGTTATATCAGCACTTTCACATGGTGTTTTTATGTCTATCGGCTCTACAATTGCGGCAGACTTAGTTCCAGAAAATCGAAGAGCTAGTGCTATTTCCATTATGTTTACAGGTTTGACAGTAGCGACTGTAACGGGTGTGCCATTTGGTACTTTTATTGGTCAACAATTTGGCTGGAGAGCAGCTTTTCTCGTTATTATTATTACAGGTGTCATAGCTTTCATTGCCAATAGCATTCTTGTCCCATCTAATTTACGCAAAGGTGTAAAAACAACCTTTGGAGATCAGCTGAAGCTCGTAAAAAATGGACGATTGTTACTAGTATTTATGATTACAGCGTTAGGATATGGTGGAACATTTGTTGTTTTCACATTCTTATCACCTTTACTTCAAACGATTACAGGCTTTAAAGAAGAATCTGTTGCCCTTATTCTACTTATTTATGGAATTGCCATAGCGGTAGGGAATATGATTGGAGGAAAGCTATCGAATCAAAATCCAGTACGCGCTTTGTTTTATATGTTTATAGTACAAGCCATTGTTTTATTTATTTTAATGTTTACAGCTCCATTTAAAATTGCTGGCTTATTGACAGTCCTTTTTATGGGATTATTAGCTTTTATGAATGTTCCGGGATTACAAGTATATGTTGTCATTTTAGCAAAACGGTTTGTGCCAAGTGCAGTTGATGTAGCTTCGGCTATCAATATTGCTGCGTTTAATGCAGGGATTGCCATTGGTTCATATATAGGCGGGCTTATAACTGATTCGATTGGGCTCATCCATACATCGTGGATTGGGGCACTTATGGTTCTATTTGCTGCACTATTAACTGGATTTAGTAGAGTTTTAGAACGAAAAGATTTAGTAGGCAAAATGGGTTAGTAATGATTCCTAATCCTAATAACTTGTGAAAAAGGCGTATTTAACGATATGCCTTTTTTATTTGTGGGTAACGCTACTAAATGGCAGGGGAAATGAGCCTATCTGTTGAAAAATGAAATATAAGTTTGATGAAGAAATTAACAGATATTTGTTAAATGATTTGAACGGCAAACTGTATAGAACAATGGCCACGTAAAGATAATCCACATTGGCAGAAAATTTTGTAACCATTTATTACTCCATTCGTCTTAATAGATAAGGAGTGATAACATGAAAAAAATTATTTGGTTAGTAAGTTTTTCTTTATTGATCGTCATGCTATCGGCTTGTGGTTCCAAAATTGTTTCCGATGAAACCCATCAAGTTGACGCAGAGCAAAATAATTCTTCTCAAACAAAGGGAGAAACGGAAGCAGAACAAAATAATTCTTCACAAAACGAGGAAGAAGTAACTTCATCCAATGAAAGTGAGGATCAAGTCGTAATAGAGGACAGAGCTGCCGCAACTACTCTTAAAATCAATAGGGAAGGGATGGAAGAATCGGTTCATGCCACTCTTTACAAGAGTCATGCTCAACCGGTAAGTTTTTATATCTTTGATGGGTATAATGCTAAGTTAGGGGCAGAAAATGAGGACTATCTTACTTTTACCTTAAATGATAAATCTTATATGAATTTCAAAGCCTTAAATTCTAATGATTTTGAAACAGAAAAAAGCAATTTAGACCAGGATACCACACTTAGTAAAAATGTTGTTAATTACGAAGGGTTTGATAAAGCATTCGTTTATTTCCGAGAATCAGATGACGGTATCAATATTTCCACCATTCTATTACCTAGCGAAGGGAACCGTCCCAATATTCTAGCGGTCATTCATAATCCAAAAGAAATGGAAAACTACGATATGTATTATGAAATGTTAAAAACGGTTGAAATGACTGAGTAAAGTAAACTGCAAATAGTAAAAATGCTTAGACAGGGAAACTATCCATACATTATTTTACAAGATGATAATGTGGAAATCGAAAAATACTTCAAGAAATAGATAGGTTAAAATAATTATATTTTTAGGGCATTTCTTCAAATGAAGAAGTGCCTTTTCCATTTTTATAAGCCCATTGCATTACTTTTAATCTGATACTTTTGTGGTATTCAAATATCGTGTTAGAAACATTAAGATATGAGGATGTTATGGTTTTAAAAGTAGGTGTTCCTAAATATAAGTAATTATTAGGACAATCAAAAAAGAGAGGTATTTTTAAATGTATTTGCAATCTGCAATTCTACCAGCTAGTTTGGATTATGACATGTTGAAAAACTTGGGGATTTCGATTGGGATTTTAGCGGTATTTATTCTATTTAGAAATTTATTTACAAAGTATGTATTTCAGTTGATTTTAAAATTGTCGAAAAAAACGCCAAATGAGTTCTTTACGCGAATTTGTCTAGGCTTTGAGCGTCCCTTAGGATGGGCTTTTATTATCACTGGTTTATATGTAGCGATGGAGTATTTTCCTTTCATCGAACAGCATAATGCCTTATTTTTAAAATTTTTACGTTCGATGGTAATTATTTTAATCACATGGGGATTGTTTAATATCTCTTCTCCAACGACAGGGATTTTAGTTAGTGTAAATCAAAAGATGAAAAATAAAATTGATTTAATTCTTCTTCCGTTTATTTCAAGAACGATTCGAGTCATCATAATTGCCATCAGTATCAGTATTATTGGCCAGGAATTTGATTATGATGTAAATGGCTTGGTGGCCGGTCTTGGGTTAGGGGGCTTGGCATTTGCTTTAGCGGCAAAAGAAGCGGTTGGAAATTTAATCGGTGGAATCGTGATTGTCACAGAGAAGCCTTTTTCCATCGGTGAATGGATTTTAACCCCAAGCGTGGAAGGGACAGTAGAAGATATTAATTTCCGAAGCACGAAAATCAGAACGTTCAGTCAAGCACTCGTCACAGTTCCGAATTCCACGTTGGCCAACGAACCGATTACTAACTGGAGTCGAATGGGAAAAAGGCGAATTACATTCCACTTAGGACTAAACTATAAAACGACGAAAGAGCAAATTCAAACCGTTGTTTATCGAATCGAACAGATGTTAAGCAACCATGAAGATATTCATCCCGATACCATCATGGTTGCCTTTGATCATTATAATGATAGCAGTCTTGATATCCTTATTTATTTCTTCACCAACACGACCGTTTGGGCCGATCACGTGAAAATCAAACATGCAATCAACCTACAAATCATGGGGATATTGGAGGACGAAGGCGTGGAAGTCGCTTTTCCAAGCCGAACCATCTACGTTACACCACAATCCAATGAATTATTGCAAACAGTGGGTTCATTAGAATAATGAAGCGAGGGGCCGGTTCCCTGGCTTCTTTTTATTGCTCAAATGGTTAAGGGGGAACAGGCCCCATGCTTCTCCTATTAAAGTTTAGACCCCTATAAAATTTCTTGCTTAGGTAAAATCTAAAAAAATCAATTATATGGTAAAATAGGTAGAAAACTAGGTTTTTAATGATGCTTTGGCGACCGATTTAACGTTGAATCAAATAATAAAACGGTAAATATATAGCTTAATGGTTTTGTGTACATATTGAGATCGTGAACAGCGGTCTCTTTTCTTTGTTTTAAAAGATAATGAAAGATTTAAAACTTTTTTAGAATGATCCATGTCTAACGTTTAGAAAAGAGAAAGGGGGAAATGGTTCTTGGACGTGTCGAAACTAATGAAAAAAGCACAAAAAGGAGATGATCAATCCTTTTATGAACTGATGCAAATTCATAAAGTTCGTTTATTAAAAATAGCTTTCACCTATTTGCGAAATGAGAATGATGCATTAGAAGCATTGCAGGAAGTCACTTTTAGAGCTTATCGTTCCATTCATAAAGTAAAACATACGGAATACTTGTCTACTTGGCTTATCCGTATCATGCTCAACTACTGTTATGATGAATGTCGAAAAAGAAGAAATATCAAGATGACAGACCAGTTCGAAAATCTCATAGTAAAGGATAATGTAGGGCAATCACTCGAAATTCAAGAGGCTTTAAATAAGATTGATTTACGTCTTCGGGAAGTCATTATCTTAAAGTATTTCCATGATTTAAAAATTAAGGATATTGCACAAATTTTGGAAAGTCCTGAAAGTACAATCAAAACATGGTTATATAAAGGCCTTAGAGCACTTCAATTGCAATTGGAAGAGAGGGTGAACTGAATGTTTGAAAAAGAAGAAAAGGAACTAGAAAAGTTAAATCATCTCTATCAAGATTTACAGATACCAAGCGATTTTGGTGATCAGGCGATTATGGATGGTATTCGGAGAGCGGGTAAAATCAAAAAGAGAAATCGTCAAATGGCTAAGGTTTTTTTAACAGCTAGCATTGTATTTTTAGGTTTAGTAGGCTCCGTAAAAGTTTCAGATACAATGGCTGCGTTTATATCAAATGTACCGGGAATCGAAAAAGTGGTAGAGGTGATTCGAAAGGATAAAGGTTTAGTAGCAGCCGTTGACCATGACTACATACAAAAAGTTGGAATAGTAGATTCCCATGATGGATTAAAAGTAAGTTTGGATTCTGTCATTCATGATGAAAAAAATCTAATTGCTTTTTATAAGTATGAAGCAGAAGATCAAAATCTAGATATTTTTCCCAAAGACATCATTTTAAAAAATAGTGAAGGCGAAAAACTTCCATTTCAAATGAAACAGGGGACCCTTTGGACTAAAAACAAGGAATCTCTTTTGGAAATAAAATTTCCTCTATCTTCTGAAATCCAATTACCTGAAAATCTTATTCTTTCGTTTACGTTTAGACTGGGTTCTGGTGAAGTTCTAGAAAAGGAATGGAATTTTCCAGTTATACTGGATAAAGATAAATTTTTAGAAAAAGAAGAAGTCAAACTAGATAAAAAAGTGGTCGTGGATGGCCAAGAGATCATGATAAAGGAAATCACTATGTACCCTACAGTAACAGCCGTTCATGTTACGTACAATTCTGCGAATAGCAAAAAGATTTTTGGTTTTAATGATCTTCAATTAGTGGATGAAAACGGCGAAAAATGGAATCCTACTCCATTAGAAACAGAACAAATTAGTGAAAATGAGGCTATCTTTTATCTGGAAAGTCATTATTTTAAAAAGCCAAAGGAACTTTACTTAACCTTTAACACCATACGTGCCTTAGAAAAGGATGAATTATGGGTCGTCATAGATCCAGAGAAGGAAAAAGTTCTAGTGTCACCAAAGGATGGGAAAATAACTGAAGTGGTAATGAGAAATGAGGAGCTTCAAATAAAGTTAAATGAAAAGCCATTTGCATTTAAGAAGGAGATATTTAATACTCTCGATCCTATTGAGGGGCAAAACATAATGGGGTCAATGGGGATGAGCTTTTCATCAAGTGATCACTTTATTTTATATTCCGTACCGTATACCGCAACGGAGGTACAAGAACCAATAAAATTAAAGCTAATCGATTATCCAGCTACGATACAATCAAAAGAGGAAGTACGGATTAAAGTTAAATAAGCAGCAAAGGAATAACTCTGAACCACACCACTCGGAAAGTTCCTCTTATAGTAAAGAGTTCCAGCTACAACTGGGGCTCTTTTTTCATCATGTTCTTCTAAAAACGAAAGATTTGAAATAGAAATAATTGAAACAGGGAATCACTTAAACTTTTCCAACTAAATAGGAGGGAGAAGGTTGAAATTCGAATACGTTTATACCATTGGATTGCCACGCAATTTGGTTTGGAAGTGGTTAAAGAATGAAAAGGTTCTTCAAAAATCGATTACAGGTTGTAAAATGTTTGAGCAAACAGCAAACGGAGTCTATCATGCTGAAATCAATGTCCAACTGGGTCCCTTAAATGACGTTTTTAACCTAGAAATACGTCGAATCAAAGAAAACATGCCTTCTTATTATCATGTAAAAGGAAAAGGGAAAATAGGCGAAATACATGGGAAAGCAGAATTGTTGCTAAATGAATCTCAAGGAGCAACGAAACTTTCGATGAACGCGGATATCGAACTAACCGGTTCAGTGGCGTTAGCAGCGAATCAGTTAATAGAAGGAAAAGCCAATCGTTCGATTGATAAATTTATGCAGCGACTTGAAAAAGAAATAAAAAAAGGTATCCATCAGTCGAGAAGAAGTGGCAGGTGAAGCAAGGGGGTGTGGTTCTCTTGCTTTTATTTTTTGAAGAAGAACCGTTTCGTTCTGGTTAAGCAATGATTGAAAATACCATAGATAATTGTCATTTTATGTTAAAATAAAAATAGGAAAAAATTTACTTCATACAGGTTAGGATGTTCGAATAGATTCATAACTATAAAATTAGGTGGTACAAAATGAAGTTGTTTTTAAAAATATTTGTAGTTTTATTGAATGTTACCTTAACAGGATGTTTTGCTGAAGATTACGATGTCGGAGTTCCAACTGCACATTTGAATTTCGATCTAGCATCTATTCCTTTAACAGAAGCAAATATCAGGTGGAAAACCGCAAGTGAGGATGTACAACGAACAATAGAAGATATAGAAGAATACGCATCATCACTAGATGAAATAAAGGTGTTTTCAAATCAAAAGGTAGCTTTGGAAATGAAAGAGAACGAAGATAATGGTGGAGATATTTGGACTGATCCAACGATAACGGTGGCACTAATAAAAGATGACAAACGAATCGAACTTGAATTAAACGATTCAAATGAATTTCAGTTCCCGGATACAAAAGGTAATTATGTATTGGAGGTTGAATTTACTAATTCCGCAGGTAGTGCTCAATATGTTGGGAATTTGGTGATTCAGTAATAGGGAAAATGCTTGGGGAATCCAAGCTTTTTTTTGTGGACTCCACGCCGAGTATATAGGACATAGGATCTGTTATTTTAATAAAAACAGCTATTTTGAAGGTGTTATCGGACAACAGGTACGCTATGGGCTTAAAAAGCATGCCAAATAGCTCGATTTTAACCTAATAACGGAACCGGTGTCCTTTAGAACTCATAAAATAGCCTTTTTTCGATAAATAACGGAACCAATGTCCGATACAAAATGGCTTGGTATATTTCAATCATATTTACTCTTAGGAGGTGTCGATTATCGTACATTTCTTACGAATTTCGCTCAAATTATTTCGGAATATTCAATTTTTGTCGAATTTTACAATCTGTTTAAAAGGAGTTAGGAGTGGGTCTGTAGAACTATATAGCAAACATGAAAAAATGAGGAGTGTTTAAAGGTGGACAACCAACTAAGAGTGTTAATTTGTGATGATTCTGTTTTAATTCGAAAAAAGTTAAGAACAACATTAGAAAAGTGTAAATGTAAAGAAATTTTCGAGGCTGCAAATGGCAATGAAGCCGTGGAGTTAGTAAAACTAAATAACCCTGATGTTATCTTTATGGATATTGTAATGCCAGATAAAGATGGAATAGAAGCATTAAAAGAAATAATGGAGTTCAATGCGAATACGAAGGTCGTTATGGCTTCTTCTGCGGGTACAAATGAACTGCTTAAAAAATCGTTAGAACATGGAGCCTTTGATTTTATTCAAAAGCCGATTACGCTCGAAGCGGTTACGAATTTGATTGATAAAGTATTGAAGGAGGGAACAGTAAATGTTTAGTCAATACTTTGGTCAATATTTACTTAATCATGAACTCATCACTAGAGAACAACTAACCGATGCATTAGAATACCAACAATCTGTTCATGTGAAATTTGGGGTATTGGCGGTAGATGAGGGGCTTCTGACACCATTACAAGTAGAAGCGGTTCATGAAAAACAAAAACAGATAGATAAACGTTTTGGTGAAATAGCAGTAGAGTTAGGATACTTAACGGGTGATCAGGTAGAATCGCTTGTTTCCAAACAAAAGCAAAATCACCTTTTCTTAGCTCAAGCCCTTGTGGATCGTGAATATATGACCATTGAACAATTTGCGGCAGCCTTAAATGATTTTAAAAAAGAGTACAGCCTTTCAGATGATCAATTTGAATCGATGAAAAACGGTAATATGGAAGCATTTGTTGAAAATATTCTTAATGGATTAGATTCGGTAGATAAAGATTCATATGGAAGATATTTAACTCTTTTTTCTAAAAATATGATTCGATTTATCGATGATCAAGTTTATATAGAGCTGTCTGAAAATCGAAATGACCAACATGGAAATATGTTAGTACATCAGGAAATAGTAGGAGAAACTCCTCTTTTCACAGCCATGTCTATGAATAAGGAATTATTCCTATATATCGCTTCCAAATATGCGGAAGAAGAATTAACGGAAATAGATGAGCTTTCCAAAGCATCGGTGAGTGAATTTTTAAACCTAAATAATGGGATTTATTTAGTAAACATGTCAAATTGGGGAATAGAGCTAAATATGAAGCCGCAAGAAGTATGTGAAAATGCAGCAGTGACTGGAAAGTCCGTTCAGTTCTCTGTTCATACTTCTAGGGGAGCATTTGATATGATTCTATCATCACAGCCTAGTAATCTATTGATAGAGTATAACTCTGATAGTAAACAGCTTGTATAATTTTTAAAAATAAAAATTTCAGCAGTAGGCACTCCTTGATGGTGAGGGATATGAATGATACTAACAAAGAAGGCAGCGATGATTCTATTTATATCAACAGTATCTTTTGTATATTTATGGAATATCATCCTTCAAGATTTTGAATTTTTGAGTGTGATAGGGACAAGTCTGTTTCCCATTATCGTAGGTTCCTTGAGTTTTACTTGGACTTTTAAAACCTATCGATGGAAAAAGGGGAAGGAAAAATATATCTGGCTCCTTTTCAGTATAGGCTTAATCCTACATATGATAGGAAATGGTATTTGGTTTTTGGATGCCATAGCGAACGGCATTTATAAAGCACCTGATAGTTCTTATTTATTTTGGCTATTAGCTTATTTTTTCTTTCTCATTGCCCTTTTTTATAAAATGAGACTGATAAGCCATTCATCTATACTAACCAATCCTTATTTATTTAATACAATCATTTTTATAGTTGTCATTTTAGCAATAAGTATTCATTACTTGGTAAGTCCATATCTTGCAACAGAAGAGAACCCGGTTCAATTCCTGTTGATTGGCTTATTTTATCCGGTTGTGGATATTAGTATCCTATTCGTGACCACGTTCCTTTACTACCTTTTAAGGCAGAGTAAGGACCGAACGATGATGTTATGTTTCCTTGGTGCCTTTTATTTGCAAGTTTTTGGAGATTCCATTACAGCGATGATGAAAACGAATAAAGACTACTATCAGTTATTTATAGAGCCATTATGGGTGGGCTCCTTATTATTAATTGGCTTTGCTGGCTTAATCGCAACTAGAAATCATCAGAGCATTAGTGAAGTCAAAGATACCGTGGATGAAAAAGAATCGATCTTTTCTTATATTAGTTCGGTCGTGTTAATTGTGTTAACGTATGGAAGCTTTCAATGGAAGATCAATGCTCTTAGTGTGGGAGTAGGACTTGTCTTTATCATGACCATTGGGCGGCAGCTGTTCATTATTTCTAAAAATAAAAAACTGGTGCTTGAATACTATGACCTTGCCTACCGAGACGAACTGACTGGTTTATTGAACAGAAGTAGTTTTAAGATCGATTTAGAGGCTGCGATTACAAGGGCGAAAAACGCTAATGGAACTTTGGCTGTATTATTAATCGACTTAGATCGTTTTAAAATGATAAACGATACATTAGGACACTTGGTGGGTGATGTTGTTTTAAAGGTAACGGCCCGTCGTCTGAGGAATTCGTTAGGTAAGGATTGCCGTATTTATAGGCTTGGCGGTGACGAATTCGTGGTGTTACTAGAGGACGCTACAAAGGAAAAATGCATGGCAACGGCTAATCAAATTATGTTCGCGATTAATAGAACGTTTACGATTCATCAACATGAAATTTTGATTACTCCTAGCGTGGGGATTAGTTCATTTCCAGATAATGCAAATGACGGTGATGCACTTTTTAAAGCAGCCGATGCAGCGATGTATACTGCTAAAGGAAAAGGGAGAAATAACTATCAATTTTACGATTCGGAGTTAAATCAAATTTTAACGAGGAAGATGATTCTTGAAAATGAATTACGAAAAGCGATAGGAAGAAATGAACTAACGTTACTCTATCAGCCAAAGTTTCATGTCATGACGAGAGAAATGACAGGTATGGAGGCGCTCTTGCGTTGGAATAGTATCGAATTAGGCCCGATTTCTCCAGCAGAGTTTATTCCGATAGCCGAAGATACAGGGTTAATTGTAAGTATTGGTGAATGGGTTTTAAAACAGGCTTGTTTGCAGAATAAACGATGGCAAGAGAAGGGATTCCAATCACTGTGCATGTCGGTTAATGTCTCCGTGCAGCAAATGAAGAATAGTAATTTAGTCAAAACGGTAGAAAGAATTTTAGTAGAAACGGGGCTGAGTCCTGAGCTACTTGAGCTGGAAATTACCGAGAGTATTATGCAAAATGTCCAAGAATCGAAAGAAGTGCTAAGAGGCTTAAGAAAATTAGGTGTTAAAATCGCTTTAGATGATTTTGGGACAGGATACTCTTCGTTACATGTATTAAAAAATCTCCCTATCAATACACTGAAAATTGATAAGACCTTTATTGATGATATTACAGTGGATGAAGACCATTCCTTAGTAAAAGGTATTATTGATATTGCCTCTAACCTGAATCTCGACATCGTAGCTGAAGGAGTAGAGCATGACTATCAATTACAGGCTCTTGCTAACTATCAATGTCACCATGTACAAGGATACATCTTTTCCAAACCAATCTCTGCTTTGGAATTGGAAAGGAATTACCTTCAAAATAGAAGCAAGGAAACGGTTCTCTTAAGTTAAGGGAGAAGGGAGCGTTTCCTTGCTTTTTTTTGCAAAAAAAGAATATTGGAACGGGTCTCATACTTGTTTTGTTCCAATTTATTAGCAGAAGTACTATTGCTTTATTTTTGTATAGGAATATATGTTCGCGCATGGGGTTATATGGTATAATTTAGTGGTACAGTTAAAAGCTGGGTGGGCAGTGGCACTTCCTTTAGAAGGGAGGTGACGCTGATGTTTACTGTTTACGAGGGAATCAGTCTTATGATTGGTTTTGCTAGTTTAATCGTTGCAGTAATAGCAGTTGGTATTTCTTCTTGTAAAAAGAAATAACCCACCCCGCTCGGCAAAGTAGGTGGATTATTTCTCTCCTAACTGGCCACTGCACTTCTTGCAGTTAGCTGTATAAAGAGTTCCCAGTTACGGCTGGGACTCTTTTTTTAGTATATGAATATCTATTAAAATTATAATCATCATTCCAAATAAAGTAAAGAGTTTGTCATATATAAAACAGATTCAATTAATGGAACAGTGGGTGTTTTTGTGGAAAATTGGGAGGTTTTTGTGCGAAAATTTCGGTGGAAATGATACACAAATACCGTTCTTGTATTTAGCATAAAAGAACATTGGGAGCGGGTCGAACCTTGACCATAATTGTCCCTCGGCACCATCTAGGCACCTATGCATAAAATGATAGGGTGAAAAATGGAGGTGTGATATATACCTATGTACTTTAATCATTACTATAGAATGAACAATTACCAAACCTATAGACCTTATGCACCTGAAACAGTTCAGACCTATATTGCCAATCATCCTATTTATGTGAATGGAGTGGATATTAATACAGGGGCCAATCCTGTTTTACAAGTCCGAACGGAAAACGCTCCGTACCCATCCTATTATGTGCCAATGTCTGAGTTTAGCAGAGTAGGAGCTAATGTAACGTGGGATGAAGCAAAAAGAAGTTATCATATTACAAGTGATTATCATCAATTAAAGGAACATAACCAACAATTACGTCAAAAGCTAGCAGATCTTGATGGACAGAGTAGGAATCAAGAGGTAAGAGCAGATGCGCAAAACTGGGAAATGCATTTAGCCGACCAAGCCAATACCAAGTATTCGACCGCTACCGTCCCGGTGGAGTTAACGTTAAAGAAAGATCCATTTGAAAATGCGTCTTCCCTGTTCAGTGTGAATTCCAATCAACTATACTCCGTAGAACGAATATCGAAAAAAATTCTTTCTGCAACAGACTTGGATACGTATAACGTAAAATGGACGTTCTCCACACCTAATCAAGAAGCCTTCCTTGATTTAATCGCAAAAGACGGTGTCATTTACGCTTCGACGATGACGAATATTTATGCGATTCGTGATACGGGCTCGGCTCCACAAACTCTTTGGGTAGCCGATAGCTTTGCCAATCGGTTACTTATCGATCAAGATATCTTGTATCTTTACACGAGAACAGCCGAGGGATTAAATGCAATTGCAGCTATAGATGCCAAAACAGGTCAGAGGAAATGGACGTATCCGCTTAAAACTCAGGAGCAATTGGAAGGAGTGTTAGCGGCAGGGGGTAACCGATTGTATGCAAATATACGGAACCCTGTCAAAATGACTTCCAAAATATATGCCTTTAATGCCGCAACTAGTCAAGTTCTCTGGACCTTCGACCTTCCATCCAGTTTACCCATCTACGGAGCACCAGTGTATAAGGACGAAAAGCTTTTCTTTGAAACGAAAACATCGACAAGAATCATTTATGCTATGGAAGCAGCTAGCGGAAGAACACTATGGAGATTTACTCCAACTGGCTATTATACTCAGCCAATGTCGGCAACAAATGATTCACTCATTGTTTTAGATGAAACCAATATCATGGCGGTTGATATCAATACAGGTGTTCAAAAATGGAAGACGATGTATGCCGATCAGTTTGTAGCTGGTGGACTTCAGACGATTACGGGTTCAAGCGGAATGGTCGTAGCATCTGACAAAATCATCTTGGGAAATAACAATAAACTTAAATTTTTTAATACCGCAAATGGTCAGTTGATTTTTTCAACGCTTCAGCTCTCGACTCCTACTGGTGGAGCCGGTGTAAGGCCAATCGGTGTCATCCAAGACACAATTTTTGTGACAGAGTCTAACCAAATTCTTTATACGTATGCCGTCCCAAAGGCGACACAAGTCGATACGGTGAATCCTACAGCCACAATTGATTTACCTGCCGTCAGCCAGCTGACTGAACAACAAGGGCAGAAACAAGTTATCATTCCGATTACTCTAAGCGAAACGGCCGATATGGAGGTAACCATCGTTGATGAAAGTGGCTTTGCTGTTCGCAATTGGTCAGGTCGTTACTTGAAGGGTACAGCTAATTTTTATTGGGATGGTAAAAATACTCGGGGCTTCAACGTGACTCGCGGAAATTACTATCTAGTTGTCAAGATTACCGATTTAGCCGGTAATCAGAATCTCTACACAGCTCGTGACAAAATTATTCAGGTTACGGATGGCTTCGGTTTAACGTTGAAAAATTCAAACATGAGATCCACGCCAAGTACAACGGTTGCTATCGTGACCACCATCCCAGCTGGTTCAGAAATTGTTATTACAGGGGAAACAGGTGATTGGTATCAGGTGGAGTACGGGGTTATCAGCACGGTACTGAAAGGGTATATCTTTAAGCCGTTAATTAGTGTACCTTCCAATCAGGAGATTCTAGCCATCGAAAATGCCACAACAAGAACCAATGCCAATGTTAGAACAAATCCTGGAACGCAGTATGGTTCCAAAATAGTGCTCCCAATGAATACTGATATTAAAATCATTTCCTCTTTCGGAGACTGGTATTTAATAGAATACAAGAAAGACACGATTTATTCCGACCAAGGCTATGTCGCAAAATTTATTATCACATTGCCAACGGTAACCTATACGGTTTACACCGTTGTCGCCGGAGACACCCTCTGGAAGATTTCCCAGAAATTTGGCGTCACCATCGACTCCATCCTAAAAGCCAACAACCTCGACATCAATCAACCCCTCTATATTGGTCAAAAATTGACCATTGTAAAATAATGCACAGGGACGGTTCTCTTGCTTCATGGTATATTATGACCAAGAAGCATAAGAACCGTCCCTGTGATTCATTGATAACTTTTCCCAAAAAGGGAACGCTAATTTTAAGATATGGTATAATGTAAATATAGATTTTTTGAAGGGATTGATCGTAATGGGAAATGAAACAGTGATGACATGGAATGAAAATCTTAAACAAGTAGAGTTAGATATACAGGGTATCTACCTTTATCAAGGATTTCAGGTTTTGGAAACCTTCACGATCAATAAGGATGAATGTTATTATCTATTCTTTTATAAAAACCAATTTCTAACTGGTAAAATGACCAGCAAAATGAAACGAAAATCAACGCTTAAACAGATAGTATCAAAAGGCATCTATTTACCCTCACCACATCCGATCATCAATATGTTAGTAAGCCTCAACTCCATTCAAAAATTCCCCACATTTAATATGACCTGGAAGAATATCAATAAAAACAACGACAAAGTAGAAGCAGCACATATCCTCACCATTTTTGATTCTTATATTAAAAAAGACAAAATCCTATCCGTTTTAAACCAAATGGTGGTACAATCCAAAGAAACATACAATTACCTTCAGTCAGTAGGTATTCAAAAAATAATGGTGGAAAACTATCCGAATCATATATGGGATAAATCCGTTATGACTCGCCAAGATTATGAACAATATAGCCTCAATTATCAATCTGAACTCGAAATGGATCCTCTTCATACGGAAAATCAGCTTTATGTACAACTAAACTCCGTAAAAGCATATAACCTTCTCCAAAAGAAACTACGCGAAGAATCCCGAATTCTTGAATCCTTGGCACTTTATTGTCATCGATTATCCTCGAATCCTGAAGACTTTAAATTAAATTTTAACGGTCTTATCGAAACCCTCACAACTCATTTTTCGGAAATCGAAACGAGATCCATTCTTGAATCGTTTTACCATCCATCCATTCCTTTAAAAAATAAAGAATGGATTCATCAACATATACTTTCCCATTTAATAGCTTTAGAGGATTATGAAGACGCATTTGCATTCATGGCAAAAGAAAAAATACCTTTACCATCTAATCAAATGCATCAAGTATTGCTCACTATAAAAAACGTAAATTCCATCAATCTAAAGGAATTCACAGCTGATATTTTGATTCATGCAGATAGCCAACAGCTGGAACAGATATTGAATGTCTTAACTCCAAAACTTTTAGAACAATTTGATATCAAAAATATTTATCATTGGTTGACGCCAATACTGCATCATCCATTACCCTTTATTAATACCGTAAAAGCGATGTATGAAATAAGGGAGGAACCGGACCAACAGCATATCCTTGGGGAACTATACTACCAACTACATCAACTTCCGAAAGCTTTAGATTGTTTCCTTTGGGATGAAGAACTCAATCCAACGAATCCACGCCCGATAGGATGGCTGACGAAGCTATATCATGAATTAGGAATGGAAGAGGAGTCAAAGTCTTATCAATATTTATATAAACAAATCCAAAAAAGCTCTTGAATGAGGGAGGGTCACGTTTCTTTTTAATAGGGGAAGTTTATGAAGAAAAATTTTTCATATAAAAAAGAAGTAATGCGCCTTTCTATGTTAGGAGAGAGGTGATTACTTCTTTTTTCATTTTGGACTTATTTTTACAGTTTTTTGCTTTGTTGAAGAAGTTTGGATTCGCCTGTACGTTCCCATTCCTCTACCGTTTTATAGGCATTTTCTGGAGAGTAGCCTTTCCCAACTAGAACTCCCATAAGAATAAATTCTTGAAGAATGTGTTTAGCATTAATTCCTCTTTTGACGTCCTCTAGTCCTTCTTTCACCAAAAATTCGGTGTGCTTGATCCATTCATCTGGTGTTTTGCCAGCAACAACGGTGCGACCTAAATTTCTTTCCGCAGCCATTGCTTCTGCTTTGGTCACATGAACCGTACCAAATGGATGGTTAGGTGGAGCATAGATCGAATAAAGTTTTAACGGCGTATTTCCTGTATTTGTTAAATTATGCCATGTTCCGGCTGGGATGAAAATCGCGAAATCATCAAAGACCTTCCGTTTGAAATCTAAATTTTCTTTTGTCTTACCCATTTGAACAATTCCCTGACCTTGCTCAATCCGTAAGAATTGATCTACATCAGGATGCATTTCCAAACCAATATCTTCGCCAGCCTTAAGACTCATCAACGTAGTTTGTAAATGTGTTCCTGTCCATAAGGCCGTACGATACGTCTTGTTTTGCTTTGTTGCCGAATTGATATTTACTACAAATGGTTGTTTCCCATAATCTTTCAACGTTACTCTACTATCATTGTTGGGATAGTAATGGGAATCGTATCTACTTGTATGAACGTTTGGATTAGGATAAGTCCAGTTGCCATACTGGTTGCCATAGTTCTGCATAGGAGCATTCACATAATAAGGATATTGATAATAATTAGGAGGGGTATAGTACATATTTCTCAATCCTTTCACAGGTTATAAAAATATCCTATGCAAATGGGAAAAGAATGTACTTAGAATCAAATAGAATGCTTGAAACACATGGATGATTAAATCTTAACAATGATTAATCTTTTTTTCATATATTTTTAAAAATCGTTGGTGAAAGCGGTTTGGTTAAAATTTTCAGACAGAGATGGTGAGCAATTGGCAAAAGAAGGAATTTACCCCGTGAATATCGAATCCAAAACAAAGAGAAAAAAGGGGGATTACATATGGAAGTGATTGCGGTAACGGAACGGCTTGTGTTGAGGGTTTTTGATGAAATAGATGTGGAGGATGCAAAGACATTCTGGGGAGATCAAGAAGTGATGGAGCATTGTCTCGGTTCTTTGCCTCACGAGCATCTTCAGAAAGTACTAGCATCCTATGCAGCATGTCACCAGACAAAAGGTCTATCGGTTTATGCGGTAGTAGAAAAGCAGTCGGGAAGAGTTATTGGGGCAGCTGGATTTAATGTACAAACAACTCTGGAATCTGTTGAATTGATTTACCATTATGCTAAAAGCGCATGGGGAAAAGGTTACGCTACAGAAGCTGCATCCGCATGTATTGATTTTGCAAAAAAAAATCCTCAAGTATTCAAGATATACGCATCAGCTGATCCCAAAAATTCTGGTTCATTAAAAATCTTAGAAAAAATTGGCTTTGAATATAAAGGGACGAAATGGTTTGATGAGACAAACCAGGAAGAGCCTTATTTTGAAATTAATTTGGTACATAGCAGTCTTTAGGAAGCTCTGGAGAACGGTACCTGCGCTATTTTTGAAACCGAAAGGACACAGGTTCCTTTATTTGTGACAAATAGCCCATTTTGTAGACTTTATAGGACAGAGGATCCGCTATTACAAGAAAATAAGAGATTTTTTATTGATTTTTCCTAAATAACGGAATCTGTGTCCTATAAAATGGTAAAATTGGCCATATAGGTATATATAACGGATTGTATGTCCGATAGCGATTTGAAGGTAGTGAAAATGATGGATGATTTACGTAAAACGATTAATGGATTAAGCGAGGAACGGGCCAAAAGCTTTTTATTTCATATCCTGCATCAAATAAAACTTATGAAAACAGCTCCGGAAGCACAAGAGAAAATGTTGGAAAAATTATTCTTTTTATCCGACAACATTGAAGGAGCGATGAATAGAAATTTCGAAAGAGAATATAAAACGGTCCATTTGGTATGTGGAGAATCTCAAGCGGGTTCTTTAAAAGTAGGGCTGGATCGTGAAAATAGGGTAATTGGTTTTCCAGATTTCTTTGCGGAAGGACCGATTTGGGAGCTTCATAAAGAGGTTGGACAAAAACATAGGCATGAATGGTTACAGGATCATTTAACTTATCACAATGATTACTTTGAAGAAGAGTACCAAAAAAGATTTTTAAAAACACTTGCCGAAATAGAGTCAATTCCAGAACATTTACCCATTGTCATTTGGACGGCTGAAAATGCCAATGAACAAACAGGACTCCGTTATTTCATGTATTTACTAAAGGAAAAACCAAATGAAGTTTTCGTCGTCAACACGACCTTATCCTATCAGGATTTGTTCCATTCCAATGAACTTTATGAAGAGGTACATACAGGTGAAGTTCACCCTGAAAAATTAAATTTGATTTTTCAAAAGACAGTCACTCAGCCATTGTCAACGGAGGAAAAAATTACATTTGAAGAAGAATGGGTTGAGCTTTCGCATTCTGAAGATATAGTCCGGATTTGGGAAAATAACAAAATCATTGCTGCAACGGAAGATAGTTTTGATGAACTCATCATTCGTACTGCCCAAAAAATTCATGCCAAACAAAGTGAAAAGGATTTTATTAAAGCGGGCAGGATTATAGGCGAAGTGTTTGCTCAAATCGGAAGTAAGGTAAGTGACGCTTTTTTAGAATATCGGTTGAGAAACTTAGTGTATAAGGGAATTTTTGACATAAAAGGTGTCCCAAAAGGCATGAGGTATTATAGTGTGAGAATACGGTAAGGAAATGCTTGTATAATTTGGCCATAGATTGATTGAATCTGCTAACCAAGGTACCACCAATGGAGGTACCTTTATACTAAATTTGATGGAGGAATTTTTATCAAAAAACTAGGACTTATTTTTTTACTATTAGGAATGATAATCACCATTCTTGGCTCTATACCATTTTTCATTGATTATCCGTTTAATGATTTATCAGAAAATTCAGGCCCGAGCAATTTTTGGGAACTAATCGTTATGAGTGCTTACCAGGCAAAGGCTATGCCAATTGGTATCATCATGTTGATAGTAGGGGGCGTATTATTTTATAAAAAAAATAGGTCTATGATTTAATAGATTTACGTTAGTGCTTTTAAGGTGTGGATTAGTAAAAAGCTCAGAGATAAACCACTCTGAGCTTAACGACTTTTTAATTTATGAAGTGTTCAACCTTTTAAAAATCGATATAAAATGGTTGTTTGCTTCGGTCTAAGCAATACTCAATTCTTTGTCTGAAATTCCCATAAGTGACCATTTCTAGTGCCTGTTCAATCGGATAGAATTCTACTTCCAAACTTTCTGGGGAAGTCGTTAACTGGCCTCCGATTGGCTTAGCTAAGAACAGTGTATTACATATAGAACGATTCACGTTTTGGAAGATTCCACAAAAATGGATGATTTCAATATCAATGCCTGTTTCTTCTTTTGTTTCCCTTATGGCAGCATCTTTCAAAGATTCGCCTTCTTCAACCTGTCCACCTGGCATTTCCCATCCTCTCCTAGGTCCCTTAATTAATAGAATTTCATTTTGGTCATTGAGGACAATCGTGGCTGCGGAAACAATATGCTTAGGTGGAGTGTAGGTTGTTGGTGTTTCTTGACTCAAAAAATCCCCTCATTTCTTTAACAAAATCATGTATAACTACATAAATGCTATTTTTAAAATTTTAACATATATTTCTATTTGTTGTAATATTTTGAAACTTATTCAAAAAACTGCTGTATATTTACTAAATGAAAGAGGAGGACGGGTCTTCATGGGGAAACTATTTTTCTATCTATTACTACTTTCATTGATATTAACCATTGCTGGTTTTGTACTAGGCTATCATAAATGGGGTTACATTTTCGGTTCTCTTTTTGGTGCTCTTGCTTTAGGTGTAGGATATGTATATTCAACTATAGATGATCAATATCGTACTAATTATTTAAATACGGATGAAAAAAAGAAATAAAGGTCTAACGAATGGAGTTAGGAAAATAATGAACCTGATTCTTTTTCTTTACAACGTTCATAAAAAGTTCACAAATTTATTATTTCATGATAATATATAAAAGGTTTATAGAGTATGGAAAGTTCATTGATGCCAGTTAATCATAATTGACTAGACATCCTGTTCTTCCATTTTGTCTATAGCGGGATGGATGGCTAGTATGAGAAAATGCTCAGTTATCAGCCCACTGTAAAACGGTACATGCGTATGGCATGGAAACCGATTTTATGGTGGGCTTTTTTGCGTTTACATTCTTTTAGTCTATTCATTCCATCGTACAAACGTTTAAAGCAATGGACTATTCACCCATTGGATTAACAACATGAATAATATTCAACTAATTGGAGGAAAAAATATGGCGTTTCATAGTTCGCAGCGTATTGCAGAAATAGCGGTGGATGCAGGGGCGAAAAAGGCATCCATGCATGCTTTACATGCAATATTATTAGGATTTTTAGGTGGAGCCTTTATTGCATTTGGATTTTTATTGGATATTCGAGTAATTGCCAATTTACCGGAGGAATGGGGTTCGTTCAGTTCATTATTGGGAGGCGCTGTTTTTCCAGTAGGACTCATGTTAATCATTATCGCAGGCGGAGAATTGTTAACAGGAAATATGATGGCACTTCCGATGGCCGTTTTTGCTAAGCGTGCTACCGTAGGACAACTGGCGAGAAATTGGCTTTTAGTTTTAATCAGTAACTTTATTGGTGCTGTTTTTGTCGCTTATTTCTTCGGACATGTTCTTGGATTAACCGAAACAGGACCTTTCCTTACGAAAACCGTTGCCATTGCAGAAGCAAAGATTGACGAATCATTTATAAAAAGCGTCATTTCCGCTATCGGCTGTAACTGGCTGGTTTGTTTAGGTGTTTGGCTGGCATTTGGAGCGGATGATATCGGTGGAAAAATACTGGCGATTTGGTTCCCCATCATGGCGTTTGTGGCGATTGGTTTTCAGCACGTTGTGGCTAACATGTTTGTTATCCCTGCAGCGATCTTTGCGGGCCACTTCACATGGGCAGATTATTTCGCAAACTTTGTTCCGGTTCTCATTGGAAATGCAATTGGAGGCGGAGTTTTTGTAGCCTTGATCTATTGGACCGTTCACAAGGATTCGCTTTTATCACGATCGAATGCAAAATCGATGATCAAGAAGGCTAGCTAATCACTTAAGAGTTTTTTAGAAAAATATATTTTACTAGAATCAATTTTTCTGTTTTTACTAGGAGGACTTATTGTGAATGAAAAAGTGAATGTTCTGATTAACGGAACAGCACATGAAGTAGAAAAAGGAACACGTATTTTAGATTATTTATTAAAACAAGAAATGGAGCATCCGCATATCTGCTATTCGGAGGTTCTTGGACCCGTCCAAAGCTGTGATACATGTATGTGTGAAGTAAACGGAAGCATTATGCGTGCCTGTTCCACTGTGGTTGAGGAAGGCATGGATATTTTGACATCTTCTGAGCTTGCAAAAAAAGCTCAAGAGGAAGCCATGGACCGCATATTAGAAAACCATTTATTATACTGCACGGTTTGTGACAATAACAACGGCAATTGTCGTGTCCATAATACGGCTGAAATGATGGGAGTAGAACACCAAACACGTCCTCATCGCTCTAAAGGTTATGAAGTCGATATGTCTCATCCGTTTTATCGCTACGATCCTGATCAATGTATTTTATGTGGCCGTTGTGTGGAGACCTGTCAGGATCTTCAAGTGAATGAAACGCTAACCATTAACTGGGAAAGCGGACAGCCGCGTGTTTTATGGGACGGAGGAAAAAGCATTAACGAATCCTCTTGTGTATCTTGCGGGCAATGTGTGACCGTTTGCCCTTGTAACGCCTTAATGGAAAAATCAATGCTTGGAAATGCAGGTTTCATGTCGGGGATTTCTGATGACTTGCTTACACCGATGATTGACATTGTGAAAGCAGTAGAGCCTGATTATCAAACGATTTTTGCCGTATCGGAAGTCGAAGCAGCGATGCGTGAAACGCGTATTGAAAAAACAAAAACGGTTTGTACGTTCTGTGGTGTTGGCTGTTCCTTTGAAGTGTGGACAAAAGACCGTGAAATTTTGAAAATTGAGCCATCTGAAAACGCTCCTGTAAACAGTGTTTCGACCTGTGTAAAAGGGAAATTTGGCTGGGATTTTGTTAATTCTCAGGAACGTATTACTTCTCCTTTAATACGTAAAGGTGATGTGTTTGTGGAAGCAAGCTGGGATGAGGCGCTTACTCTCGTTGCCGAGAAGCTCGGTGGTATTAAAGATACTTACGGCAGCGATTCGATTGGTTTTATTTCTTCTTCTAAAATAACAAATGAAGAAAATTACCTTATTCAAAAGGTAGCACGTCAAGTATTTGGAACAAATAATGTCGACAACTGCTCACGTTATTGCCAGTCACCAGCTTCATGGGGGTTACAGCAAACGGGAGGCATCGGCGGGGACTCAGGAACCATTCAAGATATCGCAAGTGCAGGGCTTGTTATGTTAGTAGGATGCGCGCCAGCAGAAGGACATCCTGTATTGGCAACCCGTATTAAGCGTGCGCAAAAGCTTCATGGTCAAAAATTAATCACTGTCGATGTACGCCGCCATGAAATGGGTGACCGTGCCGACTTGTTCGTTCGTCCAAAACAAGGGACGGACTATGTATGGCTATCGGCTATTACGAAGTATATGATTGACCAAGGATGGCATGACGAAAAATTTATCACCGAACATGTGAATCACTATGATGAATTTTTGAAAATGATTGAGCCTTATAGTTTAGAAGAGGCCGAAAAGATGACAGGTATTGCGGAAGAAACCTTAATCCAAATGGCTGAAATGATCCGTGATGCCGATGGAACTGTCATTTGTTGGGGAATGGGTGTCACGCAAAATATTGCGGGTTCACACACATCCGTTGCGATTGCGAACCTGCTTTTAGCGACAGGTAACATGATGCGTCCAAACGCGGGTGCCTACCCATTACGCGGACATAATAATGTGCAAGGTGCAGCCGATATGGGAACGATGCCAAATATCTTCCCTGGCTATCAATCTGTAACCAATGTTGAAATCCGTGAAAAATTCGAAAAAGCTTATGGAGTAAAAATTCCTGAAAATCCTGGACTGGATAATATCGAAATGCTTGGAGCTGTTGATAGAGGCGAGATGAAGGCGATGTACATTGCGGGTGAGGATATGGCATGGGTTGATGCGGACTCGAACCATACACAGGCGATGTTGGAGAAGTTAGAATTCCTTGTTGTTCAAGAAATCTTCTTAACCACAACCGCTCAATTTGCAGATGTAATTTTGCCTGGTGCTCCGTCACTTGAAAAGGATGGAACGTTTACGAATACTGAACGCCGTGTACAACGCTTATACCAAGCTTTACAGCCTCTAGGGGATAGTAAACCAGACTGGTGGATTTTGACAGAGCTTGCTAAAAAGATGGGCTTTGATTGGAATTATACGCATCCAAGTGAGATTTTTGATGAAATGGCTAGCTTAACACCTTTCTTCAGTCAGTGTAATTATGATGTTCTCGAAGGGTGGAACAGCTTCCATTGGGGATCACTTGATGGATCCAACACGCCATTGCTTTTCAAAGATGGCTTTAATTTTCCAGATAAAAAAGCACGTTTCGGATTGTTTGATTATGTTCCGCCAGTGGAGTTCCCTCAGGAATTCGATCTCGCATTAGATAACGGACGTCTGTTGGAGCACTTCCATGAAGGAAATTTAACACAGAAATCCGAGGGACTAAACTACAAATTCCCAAAAGTGTTTGTGGAAGTATCTCCGGAACTAGCGAAAGAACGCGGCGTAAAAGACGGTTCACTTGTTCGTCTTGTATCACCGTATGGAGCGATCAAGATACCAGTTCTGGTAACCGATCGTGTAGAAGGAAAAACGGTTTATGTGCCAATGCACTCTTCAAGCCACGAAAGTGCCGTGAACCTTCTAACCGGTGGGGCAGTGGATGTCGTCACACATACACCAGCCTACAAACAAACGAAAGTGCGGATGGAAGTTCTTGAACTGAAAGGGGAAAATCCGCTTCCAAGGTACAATCCGCGAAATGCAACTCGTACTCCGCAAATGGGCCTTGAAATCTATCGTAAATGGGAACGTGGAGATTACGTTCCGATTGCTAGCATCAATGAGCATATTGAGCCTGGTTTGTATGACAGGAGGAATGCGTAATGGCAAAGCCGATAAAAATCATTCAAAAAATAGAGCTGACAGAAGAACAAAAGAAAACGCAATCCCTGGAGAATCTACTCTCCGGGGTTGCGGAAAATAAAGATTCATTGCTCGAGACTTTGAATTTGCTGCAGGAATTACATGACAGCGGGATCATGGACGCTGTAGGAAGTCTTTTAAAATCAAAAGAAAAAGCGGCAAAAATTGCAGTTGGTCAATTGACACGAGAGCCAGTGACCAACTTGATTAATAATGCGATGGCAGCAGGCGGTATACTAACGGAGCTAGACCCAAATACTACCACTAAGCTCGCAAAAAGCTTAACGAACGGATTGCAAAAGGCTCAGCAGGGACTTGAAGAAGATGCAAAGCTTGGAGTTTTTGACTTAATGAAAGCTCTAAAGGACCCGGATATTAATCGTGCGCTAGGTTTCGGATTTAATCTTTTAAAAGGCATGGGAGAAAGTTTAAAAGAGTAAGTTGGATAGAAAAAAATGCAAACCCATTCGTTACGTAATGAATGGGTTTCCTCTTTAGAATTAAACTAAGTAGTGTCCATAAGGGGGAACGATGAATGCCAAAAAATATGGAGCATCAATTTAGTATGCTAGTTCGTGAAATTAGAAAAGAATATGTCGGAAATGGACCGAAGGAAATCTCCACAAAATTTATAGGTTCCTGGGCAGTAAGTGAAATGAAGGGGAACCTCACAAATGTCGAGAAGTTCATGCTTACTTCAGAACATGGTGAACAAATGGTCCATGAAACGAGAACAAGTTTCGTAAAGGAAATCTACAAAAAGCCAGAGGTCCAGTTAAGATTCGAAAACTTAATGGGGGCAAAAGTGCTTCGGTTATTTTCTGATATTAATATTAAAGAAGATATTGCCATGACTGTATTCGTTTTTGACCAGCCGATTGAAGGAAAGTAAGGAGGAGTTAAAAACTATGACTCAGCCAATGAAAATGGAAAGCAGCATCTGGCGGTATGAAGAGGGCGTCGTCCACAGAGTAATGGATACCATTGTGACGGAATATCCCATGACAATCGTCCTAAACGGTCAGGAATTTGCAACATTGGTTTGCAGCCCTGAGCACTTAGAAGAATTAGTGGTCGGCTTTTTGGCTTCAGAAGGTATTATCAAAAGCATGAAAGACATTAAGGAATTAACGATCATTGAAGCAACCGGCCGTGCGATAGTAAATACGCATAAGGTAAACAAGTTAAACGAGTTGTTTCACTCCAAACGAGTCGTAACCTCCTGCTGTGGGAAAAGCCGTCAAAGCTTTTATTTTTATAATGATGCTAGAACGGTTAAACCAATAGAGAATGTAGATGTCTCTGTTTCTGTGAATCAGTGCTTTCATTTGATGGAAATGATGCAGGAATCGTCTACGATTTTTCAAGATACGGGTGGTGTTCACAATGCAGCCCTTTGTGATACAAATGGAATTATTGTGGATAGATCGGATATTGGACGACACAATGCTCTTGATAAAATATATGGCTATTGCCTCCAAAATTCCATCTCCCTTTCAGACAAAATTATTGTCTTTAGCGGACGTATCTCCTCGGAGGTACTACTGAAAGTAGCCAAAATCGGATGCGGTATCGTTCTATCCAAGTCAGCTCCAACCGAATTGGCATTAAGGCTGGCGGAAGAGCTTCATATCACGACCGTTGGTTTTCTTCGTAAACATTCGTTAAACATCTATACAAGACCCGATCGTATTGAAATACAGGGCGATCAATCTATGACGTAAAAAGTGTCGTTTCAGCGTGAGCGGCACTTTTTTATCAGGGTGATTTCCGACAAAAAACTACATAAATCTGCTATAATAAATAAGAATAAAATAAGGGAGGTGAAAGAATATGGAGCAAACACTTCAGTTGATTTTGGACAAGCTAAATTCGATGGATCAAAGATTTGTTGCGATGGAGCAGAGGTTCGATGCAATGGACAAAAGGTTTGATGCAATGGAGAAAAGAATTGATGAGATGGATGAAAGGCTGTCGGGTGAACAAAAGAGACAAGGTGATTTCTTACATCATTTAATAAATGCTGTTGCAGCAACAGATGTAAAAATAACTCAAACAAACAAAAAACTGGACGCTCTTGAATCGAAAGTAGAATCCGTCGTTGTCGAGGTAAAAGAAATCAAGAACTCCATGGCAATCAAACATGACTTAAAATATTATGATCAAATGATTTCAGAACATTCAAGGGAAATTCATAAATTGAAAAATCATTAAACCTCACACATAAATACGTTAATAAGAACAACCTTCTTTGTGTCTACAAAAAATAAGAAACATATTTTCCTCATAGATTAACTTTCAAAAATTCCACTAACGTTTACAATAGGGACAGAGGTTCCCTTGTCCCGTTGTTTAATAAACACTTAACTAGTTTTAATTATATACAAGTGAATAATATTCTCTCATTATTTCAATAATGATGAAGGAGAATCAAGACTATTGCTAGAAAATACATACAAATGATTTCGTGCAGTACGGTTTTTTAAAAAATTTGAGGAAGTAATTATGGGAAGATTAATTCACTTTGAGATTCATGTAGATGACATGGAACGGGCAAAGAAATTTTACGGAGAAGTATTTGGCTGGACATTTGAAGATTGGAGTGAGTATGCGGGGATGCCATATTTTGGTGCAGTGACGGGTGATGCAAATGAGCCAGGCATTAACGGGGCATTAATGAAGCGCCAAAGCCCGCCGCCACAACCAAACCAACCATTAAATGGCTATGCCTGTACGATGGGAGTAGAAGATTATAATTCTACGGAAGCAAAGATTCTAGATCTTGGCGGTCAGGTCGCCATGCCGAAATATGCCCTGCCAGGAATGGCATGGCAAGGATACTACCTTGATACCGAAGGAAACATCTTCGGCATACACCAGCCGGATGAAAATGCGAAATAAGAATTTAATCAAATCTAGTGGACAGAGGGATATTCCTTCTGTTCTTTTTGTTTTATGCGGGTTCTAGACTTTTGATATAACATACTTAGGGAAATTTGGCCCGAAAATTAGAAAGTTCACATCTACGAGGAGGTTTGCGCCCATACTATCTTTTCTATAGGACTCAGAATCCGTTATTCATGTGAAAAACACGTTTTTTCTACACTAATAGGACACAGGTTCCGTTATAACCGGAAAACCATAAAAAAAGACTTCCTTATAACCAAATAACGGAACCACAGTCCGATAACCTACTAAAAAACAAGTATTTTAGCAAAATAACGGAATAGGAGTCCGATAAAGAGCAGGTGGCCGATTCTTGTTTATAAAAATGAAGCACAAGAACCGTCCCTGTGTTTCCTTAATTTCTATCAATTACTTTTCTGCCTTGATAGAATACTTTTTTTATATCCTCCACACATGTTATTTCAAGTCCGGGGATACCTTCTGCCACGAAAGTTTGCTTGGAGTCCTGGTGTAAGTTGACCATATAACTTTTCTTTTCCTAAAATTTTGGCAGGGTTGGCGGTAAGTAATGCTAGAACTTCATTTTCATCGAATTGTTTCGCCGCCAACATTTTCATGGAAGGGTGAGCAATCAGCATTAACACGTCTGGTCCTTTTAGAGATTGATCACGAAATGGCAACCACGACAATTTAGGATAAGGTGGCAAATAAGAATCGGTTGAGATGGAGACAGGCACATTATGCTTAACCAACTGAAGGATTTCCTCTGGTGAGTTTGGCTTTAGATGTGTTCCTCCCATTGGAGTGGCTACAACCTGAACACCTTTTTCTAAAACCGTCTGGATTTGTGGCTCAGTTATCCCATGGGCATGATGTAAAACATCGATGCCCGCATCCAGTGCCAGTTGAATTCCTTCTTCACCAGCAACATGACAACCGATTTTTTTACCTGTCTCATGAAAAATGTCCACAATTTTCTTTAACTCATTAGCAGTGTAAATGATTTCTCCAGCCCTTGGAACCATTTCTTCGGTAAAATTGGCGGGAGTCGCATTGATAAAAATATTCTCCCCAGGATAATCACTATGTTGTGCTAATTTTTCTACTAAACGATGGTCACTCAAGTCATTCTGTTTTACGGACCGTGATTGTGTAACCGAAGTAAAGTGAGCTAAGTCTCTAAATCCAATGGAGATACTAGTTGTGGCAAATGAGATGTCCATAGGAAAATCTTTTACAGCTTTTCGATATTCCTCGATCGAAAAATCACATAGCGGATGACCGCAAATTTGCTCTCCTAACGCGGTGATTCCAGCAGATAAGGCATGGAAAAGTAAAGCCTTTCCGGCTACGAAATGCGTTTCAGGCGTTACCGGATAAAGAGAGGTTGGAGCAAATTCAAGTAAATGGGTATGACAATCCACTAAGGATGGAGTAATCACGAAATTTGAGTAATCCACGTCCTCCAAGTTTGGAAAGTCTTGTTGAAGTTTAGCCCATTCCCCAACAACCACAATTACACCATTTTCAATCACCATTGCCCCATTATCAATCGTTCCTAATTCACTAACCGTAACGAGCTTTTTTCCACGAATCATGTATTTCATCGTTTATCACACCAAAAATGGAGTAAGCCAGTAACCTAAAACACAGGCGGTAATCAATCGGATAATCATTCCGATAATGGCAGCTCCTAAAACTTCTTTTTCATTTAAACTAGAGGACTCCGCCCAAGTGACTGGTACTTGCCCAAAAATAACGGATAATGGTAAACCAGAATTGGCTAAAACAAAAGAACCAACGATTAACCTTGGATCAACCGAACTTGCGAGGTCAGCAAGTTGAGCAACAGCTAAAGTTGGAGCCGCTAGAATCGAAACTATCCCTGTTCCAGGTTCAATACTTAGATAGGTTAAAATAGCGGATAAATTTGATTCAATAAAACCCCATACTCCAATGAATTTTAGTGCTCCGATAAAGAAGAACACAGCTGCAACAGCTGGGATAATAATCAAAAATAAGAGTTCAGCGCCTTCTTTTGCAGATGAAAAGACGGTTTGAGAAAAAGTCGTATTAGGAGTGAATCGAGGTAATTCATCAAGCTCTACCTTTCTTGTGTCCCGATAAATCGTTCTGGAAAGGACGAAGGGTACCATGATAATAGGAACAAAAATAGATAAGATAACAAGCGGAAATGCATTGATACTAAAGGCTGATAACGCAATTAATCCGAGAACAAAGGTGGCAAAGGACTGCGGAGACTGAATCATCGTAGCAACCGCGATTTTCTGTTCCGCTTTCGTTGCGTTGGCTTTTACTAAAATGGGTCCTGAAATTTTTCCTGCTGCATTAATATCCCCGAGTATATTGTAAACACTTGGAATAATCACAGATGGATTAATTTTAAACCATTTCATAATAGGGACAAAAAGTCGAATCAATCCATCTGTAAATCCTAATCGTTCCAATAATCGACCTACGATAACGCTTACAATTATCGCAATCCCAACTTCACTTGTTAGAAAAATATCTACCACAATTGGCTTTACTTCTTTAATAATCGTATCAAAAAGCTTAGACAATGAATCAGGCGAAAATAACAGAAGTATGACAGAACTAAAGACTAATAGGATCCCAATAATTTCGTAAATATGCCAGGAATTACGAGATGACCCTGATTTCACAATGGGAACTTTTTCCTTATCCATATAGCATAACCTCCAAACATTTATTACTACCATATGCCTAGGAAAAAGGAAGGGTGCTTGTTGGGTTTAGGGAATTGATAAATCCAATCCTGTCAGGGGTTACTCTTAATTAAGTATAGTTTTCAACTTATTTTGATAAAAAAATATTCCTATCTAGTCCACCTTTTGAATAAAAAACCACTCGACATGTATCCAACTACGTATTTACCAATGGTATCTTTTCAGTGGTTATCGTTAAAAAGTTAATTAAGAAGGCATGCTGATGAATTTTTTTAAGGAACAATTCGGCTGTTATTTTGGCTATTTAAAAAAAGAAGTAATTCGCCTAATCTTTGAACGGAGCAGGCGGTTACTTCTTTTTCTGTCAATGAATGTTGAGAGGGACAGGCGCGGGGTAACACGGTAGGATAAATATCCACGCGATGTACTCAAACAATTTGTGTATTTCACAGCGAACTTAAAGTAATCTTTCTATCAAGTTTTACCTATTCTAAAATGGTAACAATTGGAGGTTTATTTAGGTAATGGAAAAAATTCTTTGCGTCTTCTTCTGCTTGTTTTCCTTCAGGACTGGCAAGTGCCTCGGTTAACTTTTCCATATTTTCGAACTCTAAAACAGTGACAATATAAAGGTTTAAATTTGTATTTTCGGAATGAACGACACGATGTACAGAATCTTTTATAATATTGGGGATTTTCTTGCCAAGAGGTACATGCACCTCAAAATAATGCTTATCAAATTTCTCTTTGTCCTTTGGTTCTTCATACATTATAACCATTTTAGCCAAGAGCCTTCACTCCCTTTAATATGACTAGTAAATTATATATTCCTTTCCAATCCATTTATTCTTGAAGAAAATGTAAAAGAAATGGGCCACGCAATGAAAACTTTTTTATTTTCGTCAAAAGGGGAAGGGAATTTTTTAGTATTCTTCTTTTCATTCCCAACATTTCCATAGCATATTTGTCAGAAAACTAGAATGTAAGTACATTTCTTTTAATAAAGTAAAAGTAAACGGGCATTAAATGGTTGATTGCAAGAAAACACCTAGCGCAGCCACAGGTAAAAAAGGAACTCTGTGCTTATGAAATAGGGAGGGGTTAAATGTTACATATTGTCGCCTGTATCAAGCAAGTACCTGACACCAAGATTATCAAGATGAATCCAAAAACAAATACGATGGACCGCAGAACGGCGCCTGCAATATTGAATCCGTATGATGCCCATGCGGTGGAAGAGGCGGTTCGTCTCAAGAACAGGTATGGGGGAATCGTATCCGTTGTCACAATGGGGCCTCCGCCAGCAGTAACCGCTATTAAAAAGTGCATTGAAATAGGCGCGGATGAGGGCTATTTAATCACAGACCGTCGCTTTGCCGGAGCCGATACTTTAGCAACGAGCTATGCGGTAACAAAGGCAATTGAAAAAATAGCAAAAATAAAGCCAGTGGATTTAATTATCTGTGGAAAAATGTCCATCGATGGTGATACAGGGCAAGTGGGTCCCGGAATCGCTAGAAGGCTTGATATTCCACCGCTGACTTCGGTGAACAAAGTAGAAGAAATTAACCAAGAAGAAGGGTATGCGGTCGTCCATCGTAAGTTAGAGGACGGACATGAAGTCGTTCGCTCCACCTTACCATGCTTGTTGGCCGTTGAAAAAACCATCAATGAAGTACCGTATTCTCCGCTTCCGAACATGATCAAAGCGGCTAGATATAAACCACATATTTGGTCTGTTGATGATCTGGAGGATATTGATATCAAGCAGCTTGGGTTGAAGGGTTCCCCAACCATTGTCTCAAAAGTTTGGGCTCCTGCAAAACCTTCAGGAGGAACGCTGCTTGAAGGCAATCCAAAGGCACAAGTAGAGCAATTGCTTTCCATCGTGCTTGAAAAGAAAGAACTCTTTGAAACAAAGGGGGAAATATAATTGGATTTCCAAGATTACAAAGGTGTTTGGGTATTTATAGAGCAAAAGGATGATACAGTTGCTTCCGTCTCCCTTGAACTATTGGGTGCCGCAAGAAAGTTGGCAGACAAACGAGGAGTGGAATTGGCGGGTATTCTCATCGGTGAAAATGTTAAACATTTAACGAAGACTGTTTTTGAATATGGGGCAGATACCGTGTATGTATATGATCAGCCCATTTTTAAACATTACCGAACCGAAACCTATATGAAAGCCCTACTCGAATGCACGGAAAAACATAAACCAGAAATTATCCTTTTCGGCGCTACTTCAACTGGCAAAGACCTGGCAAGTGCGGTAGCCACTGATATGCCAACAGGTTTGACAGCGGATACAACTGAGTTGGATGTGGAAGAAGAAACAGGATTACTATTGGCAAGCCGACCAGCGTTTGGCGGAAACATTATGGCGACCATTTTATGTAAAAAATACCGCCCGCAAATGGCAACGGTACGCGCTAAAGTCATGAAAGCACTGCCTCCAGAACCGGGGAGAACAGGCAAGATTGTGGAAGAAACCATTTCCCTAGAGGAAAAAGATGTTCGGACAAAGGTATTAGAAATCGTCAAGGAAACGGTTAAGAAGGTAAGAATTGACGAAGCGGACATCATTGTTGCTGGTGGAAAAGGATTAGGGAGCTACCAAGGATTTCAGTTAGTCCACCAATTAGCAGAAACGCTTGGAGGAGCAGTTGGTGCAAGCCGCGATGTGGTAGAAGCGGGTTGGATCGACCATCCACATCAAGTAGGGCAAACTGGTGTGACCGTTACGCCAAAAATTTATTTTGCGATTGGCATTTCTGGTGCCATTCAACATATCGTCGGAATGAAAAATTCTGGTATAATTATTGCCATCAACAAAGATAAAGATGCCCCTATTTTTCAAAACTGTCATTACGGAATTGTCGGCGATGCGTTTGAAATCGTTCCAATCCTCATTGAGCAGTTTAAACAGGCTTTATCTAGAGATAAAGTAGCGAGATGAGTGAAGAAGGTTCTTCTGCTTTCACAACAGATGCAGATGAACCTTTTTTATACGTATGTGTTGTTTTCTAAGTTGTCTTTTTCCCAGACTCATAACCCTCTATTTTAGTAAGATAAATTCTGTTTTCTAGATTATCGGACTCAGAATCCGCTATTTAGTAAAAAAAGACGTTGTTTCATCGTTTATAGGACTCAGGTTCCGCTATTCGCCATAATTCATGGAAAATAGCCCTTTTTTGGTGCAATAGCGGAACCATGGTCCGATAGACCTCTAAAAAACAAACAATATAGTAAAATAGCGGAACCTGTGTCCGCAAAAAAGGCTGTTCGGTAACTTTTGCTCTGCTTTAAATTGTCCAAGCTGTTCCATCATAAAAATGAATAATCACTCATCCTAAGGGTAGAGGTGCGGCAATTCCCAATCATTTATTCTATTATTATTAGATATACGAAATAAGAACAAAAGGAGTAGTGAAAATGTTATTATCCATTCCAAGAGAAGAATTAGCACATCGTCAGTCCAAATTTTTTTCTATAATCGATGAAAAGCAAATCGAATGTGCCATATTGTTTAGTGTAACGGATATTTTTTATTTAACTGGCTTTCATTTTCACCCAACAGAACGTCCGATTGGATTAGTGATAGACCCTGCTAAACAAGTACACTTATTCGTCCCAGCTTTGGAACATGAACATGCGGAGGAGTTTGCGCTTGTTGATTATGTTCATTCCTATCCAGAATATCCAGGTTTACGCCATCCAATGGAATATTTTAAAGATGTGCTTTTAGAATCAGGTTTCGAAGGAAAAGTAGTCGGTTATGATGCCCTTGGCTACGGATCTTCCATGGGATATCGCGGACCTGCAGTCAGTGAATTTTTATCAGCAAAAGAGTTTGTTTCACTTAAAGGCGTGATTGAAGAATTGCGTTTTATCAAATCAGCTGCTGAAATTGAATTGATTAAAGAATCATGCCGTTGGGGGAATCTAGCACACCGTCTCTTACAGAAATATTCTAAGGCGGGTTTAAGTGAAATAGAGATTACGAGTAAAGCGAGCAATGAGGCAACAATGGCTATGATCGAGACGCTAGGGCCAGAGTATAAACCGCATGGGTACACAGCAATGGCTATCTTCCGTGGCCAAATCGGTGAAATGTCGGCATTCCCTCATGCCGTCACGCAAAACATTGTTTTGAAAAAAGGGGACAACCTCGTAACGGGTGCAGCCGCCTGCGTATGGGGTTATCATAGTGAGTTAGAGAGAACAATGTTTGTCGAGGATGTTAGCGAGGAACAATTGAAATACTTTCAATTCATGTATGAGGCGCAGGAAGTAGCGTTCCGGCACATTAAGCCTGGCATGCCCACTTCCTCTGTAGAAGAGGCGGTCCAAGCCTATTTCAAGGAAAACAATATTACACATTTAACCCAGCACCACACAGGACATGCGATCGGATTACTAGGACATGAGGCACCATTTTTTGATTTAGGAGACCATACCATCATGCAGCCTGGCATGGTATTTACCGTAGAACCCGGAATTTATGTAAGAGGTTTGGGTGGATTTAGACATTCAGATACCGTTTTAGTGACCGAAAATGGGATGGAAATGTTGACCTATTATCCGAGAGACTTGGAATTTATGATCTGTCGATAATAGAAGGGTACTATTTTTAAAAAAGAGTTTTCCAAATAATGGAAAGCTCTTTTTTATGTTGGGCAGCCTGACATCAGAGTAAACGTTTTTATAGGACAGGAGATCCGCTATTTAGGTAAAAAGGTACGTTTTGTGTTACTTATAGGACACAGGATCCGTTATATACCTAAAACCATCCCCAAAAGACAAACTTTTGATCGAATAACGGAACCACAGTCCGATAACCACCAAAAAAACAAGGTTTATAGGTAAATAACGGAATAGGAGTCCTATACAATTTGTTAACGAACTAACAGGGGGCACTTGTTTAACATTTGATAAAAGCATTTTGTTGACTAAATAATTAATGTTTAGATAATATATGTATCATACAACAGTTGCGTAATACACGATTATGTTAGATATCGGAGAAGGTGATGAAAAAATTGAATCGAGAAGAAATTTTAGAAGTACGTAATACAGTCCAAAAGTTTGTTCGGTTATTTGGTTTGCTTGAGCAAAATGTAACTCCGTGTGGTTTTCATTTGTCTCCATCTCAAGTATTTGCTTTACAAGAATTAGAGAATAAAACATTAACCATCGGTGAATTAGCTGACTTATTATTTTTAGAACGAAGTACGGTGAGCCGTTTGGTAGATTCCCTTGTAAAAGGTGGTTTTGTAAACAGATTTTTGAACGAGGCGAACCGTCGTGAAGTTTTAGTGTCATTGACTGAAAAAGGGGAACATTCGTTGAAACAAGTAAGAGAACATTCAATCGAATTTTACGGTTCTATTTTGCATCGAGTTTCAGAAGGTGATCAGTATCAAATTTTGAGTGGATTTAAATTATTTAATGATGCTTTATCACAAAAAAGGAGCAAACAAAATGAATTTTAAAGCTAAGCAAGCAACTACTTCTATATCTTCTGTTATCTTTTCCTTCCTTGCTACTTCACACCATTGGATTCATATGGGGATTCTCATGCTATTAGGTGGCAGTACAGATATGATGGCTACTATGTCAGGAGCCCTTTGGATACGACGTATTATGATATTGATGACGTTTACTACAGCCATTTTTTCTATATATCGTTTGTTCAAGCACCGTTGTAAAGAAATATGGATGATTGCTCTAACTATTGTTGCCGTATTGATATCCATGTATTTTATTTATTCTACCCTTACAAACTTTGGCTGGTAGGGGGGACCATATTTTTGACTTTCATAGGGGACTACATAAACTTTATACCTATAAAGCATCCTCAGTGAGAGCAAAGCAAAAGGCACAACTAGATCATTTAACTAGTTGTGCCTTTTTGCGCGTAAAACTTTCGATTGTCACCTAAAAGAACCGTACCCGAAGGCCCACTTTATTAATGAATGTTTTGAATAACTTTTTCTAGGAATTCACCCATGCGCTTAACGGCAGGTTCTGAAAAATCAAAACTCACGCCAGTTTCTTCATAAATAGCTGCGATGGATTGGTTGTAGTCCGCACTTGCCCCTTTTTTAAAGGATTCGACAGCTTGCTCTGGGTTTTTCTGATAATTTTCAAGTAATTGTAAAGCACCAAGCATGGAGATGGAGTATTCAATATTATAGAAAGGCACTTGGAAATAATGAAGGGTGCCTGCCCAGCTCATACCAATTTGGTCCTCAAGTCCTGTAGTATCAACAGGGTTTAAGCCATAACGTTTTGAGATTTCAAAGAATTTTTCATCACGTTCTTTAGGTGTGTGTGTAGGATTCGTATACATCCAATGCTGGAAGAGATCCCCTGACAATGGTCCGAATAACATCGTAAATGCACGTCTTAATTCTTCACGCTGAGCGCTCTTAAAATCTTCTTCTTCTGGATAAAAACGATCCAACTTATCCAATAAGAGTAATTCCATCCCATGAGAATAGAGTTCAGCCACTTCCATTCGGTGCTGGTATTCTTCAATAGGACCGTGTGCGGCAAACTCAAGGTAGCCATTCACTGCATGGCCCATTTCATGAATTAATGCGATCAGAGAGAAGAAGGATGGACTAAAATTCGCAAATACAAAGGTATCCCCTGAAACAGGTAATCCGGTACAGAAACCACCTGGGCTTTTTCCTTTCCGATCTCCAAGATCCAGTAACCCGTTTTCTCTCATGTATTCGAAACGGTCTGCAAAGTATGGATCGGTCTTACCTAACATCTCAGAAACGCCATCCATAAGCGTAGACACCTCGGTGTATGGTGGGTTTTTCATCAATTTAGCTGTGTTATCCCAAGGGCGATAGGTATCAACACCAAGCTTGGATTTAAAAACTTCTGCAAGTCGATTCCAAGCAGGGATAATATGTTTCTCTACATTTTCATGGAAGTCATAACAATCTTGGACACTATACTCACGATTTTTGACGACAAACATATAATCACGATAATTTTCAAAGCCTGCATTTAAAGCGATTTGATGACGTAGTTGAACGAGTTCATCCATAATGACATCCATATCGGGTTTAATTTGACGATAGGCTGACCCCATCGCGTGATAAGCTTTTTCACGAACGGTTCTGTCTAGATTGTCAAGTTGGGATTGGATAAACGGAAAAGGTTTTTGCTCTCCGTCCCATTCAACGGTTAGCCCTCCCATAATTTCACTATACTTCGTGTTAAGCTCTTGTTCTTTTACCATTAATGAAATGTTTTCTTCTCTGAACAGTTTCACTTTGGATTCGCGAACGCGTCGCATTAAACCGTACTGTTTTTCATCTAATTGATTGAAATAAGGTGATTCACAGCATTTCTCATTCAGTTTTGCTTCATATTTCATTAAAAGAGGTTGGATGACTTGCTGATCGTGAAGATAAGTTGCCTTGATATCCGCATCTTCTGTGTTCCGGTAGAAGTCCACTTGGTGACCAGTCATCGCCTCATTGATTTTAATCATTAAATTCTTTTCATCTATAAACCACTTTTCTAGATCAGAAACGGAATCAATCTGAACATTAAGTAAACTCTGAATTTGAGCTTCGATTCCTTCTACATCTTTTAAATCAATTAGTTCTTTATAATATTGGTGACTTAAATCTTGTGTCATGAATAACTCTCCCTCTTTTTTTAATTTTCACAATATTTATATTATCGAATTCTAGTCATTAAATCTAGTTTTTTAAAAATAGGTTGGAGCATGGAACCAGTTCTACGTTTTTACTCAATCTACGACAAAAAGATCTTAACTAACAACTACCACTGAATCATTCTGTCATAAACTCTTCACATTTTTATGAAAAACGTACTGACCTTATTCCTGATATTTACCTATATGTACTATGGAAGGAATTTTAATAGAAGAAAGGACAGTGGTTGAGGATGGCAAAGTATCGAATGGTGCGAACAGATTTTTGGAATAATCCGGTGGTATTAGAGGAGATGACTTAGGTAAAGGAGCTATCATAACTTTTAAAAAATGAAGCCAATCTTTAAATAAACCTAATACCGAGGTGTGATCACATGTTAGTGAGAGATGTTTACCTGTATTGTTTCCAGAATGAAGAAACTTCACTGGCCCATTGCATACACCATTTACTAGCGGAGAAGAAAATTACTTTAGATGATGACATGTCCAAAGTAGATTTGCATCAAGTCAATCATCAGAAGGTAGCGGAAATGATTCAGAACAATGTACTAGGGTTTCATAAGGTAAACATCTACTCACTAAAGAGAAGTAAGGAGGAGTTTGTTTTTATCTATGCGTTTAATCAGCAAGCTGCCATCCAATGCTATAAAGAAAACTTTCATCAATCCCCATTAAACTGTCACGAATATCCACTAGATTTTGAGCTTACTAGAGGAAATGATGTGATTTCGTTTCGGGAGATGAGGAAAGAGTTTGAGAGATTTCCGGCTGTGGCGGGGTGTTTTAGGAAGATGGTATGAGCGTGATGGGGTGTTAACCATTATATAAATACCAGGGAGGTAATTAGACTATAATTTCTCACTGAAACAAACCTAACCCCCGGTGCCATTAGGATGTAGTAGAACATTATAACGTATCCTGTGTCCTCAAAAAATGAGAGAAGGCATTTATAGGACCCACAATCCGTTATTTTTACAAATATGGGTGTTTTCACGATCGTATAGGACACACGTTCCGCTATCGAGTCAAAAGGTGCCTATTTCTGCTCCATTATAAGCCAATAACGTACTCTGTGTCCGATAACTCCTCTAAAATAGCGTAATTAACCAAGTAAGTGTATTCTGTGTCCGATAAGAATTAGAGTAATCAATTACCGGACTTACAATTCGTTATGCAACGAGTACCATGTATCGAAACAGGCAATACTGAGGATTAATTTGTGTAAAAAATACAAAGTTAATACAAAATAATTCGGCATATTGCACTAACAAAGGACACCAATCAAAGATATGATTTTAAAAAGCTGGTGTGAAGTAAGATTTAGGGGTAAAAGGGGAGAGGACCATAAATTCTTCCTCCCTATAGTTGTTCGCTCTAGAACAGTGGGGTAATATTAGGAGTAACTTAATGAAATCGGTTGGCCTATTGAAGCATATGGCAGAAACTCTTGTTTATTGAATACAAGAGCATTCAGCTTACATGATTTAAAATTACCTCCATTTATGAATACTACCACTACTAATTCGAACTTCTTTACAGGAGAGATAAAAAGATGAAAATTTATGTTGATGCAGATGCTTGCCCGGTAAAAGATATTATTATTTCGGAAAGTAGGAATGCGCAAATTCCAGTTATCCTGGTTACGAGCTTTTCTCACTTTTCTAATGCAGAACAACCATCAGGAGTGGAAACCATTTATGTTGATTCTGGAGCAGATGCTGCAGATTATCGTATTATGAAGTTAGCTGAAAAAGGAGATATCATTGTGACGCAAGATTATGGTCTTGCTTCGCTAGGATTAGCAAAAGGAAATATAGTCCTCCATCATAAAGGGTTTAGTTATACAAATGAAAACATTGACCAATTATTACAAACGCGTTATTTAAGTGCAATGGCTCGAAAAAGCGGAAAGCGAACAAAGGGACCAAAACCATTTACAGCAGAAGACCGGGAGCAATTTAGGATGCTTTTTAAACAGGTTATTTCTGGTTAGGATAGCGTTAAAGTGAACTCTCATTTAAGAGGGAGTAAAAATCAATAGTCATCGAAAGAGTAGTCATCGCGGTGACTATTTTTTTTTGTATGCATATTAGTAATAAAAAAATGGAAGTGTACTAATTAAGTTAGCTAAAAACCTGTGGTTTATCAGAGCTTGTCTCTGAATAGGAACGTCGAAGAGGTCATGTGGAAATGGAGTTTGAAAAATAAACAGATAGAAGGAATCACACTAGGAATTTTGAATTCGATTAAAGTACAATTCATGTCTACCAGACTTTTTAGAAAGAAACTCTATATCTTGGTTTAAGCTCCTAGTATTCTTATCAATTCTTTCAAGAATGGCTATAGAATCAACGTTAGCTGTCTTTGCAACTGAATCTAGAGTTGATTCCATTCGATCAAGTTGTTCTGCTACCATATCGAATTTATGATCCATTTTCTCCTCTAATTTTTCGAAACGGTCATCCATCTTTTGAAATCTTTCATCGATTTGTTGAAAGTTTTCATTCATTTGTTGAATTTCTTTTAAAATTTGTTCCATCATTTCTATCACCTCCTTAATCGATATTATTATATAGGATTTAAGTAGAATAAGCATTATTCTTTTTAAAAATAATAGCCAAGGGGACATCTTTTGAGGGTAACCAAATTTGTAAAAATGGAAGCCATCTTCTATCAACTCTAGGGATTTTTAAATTTATTTTAAAAATAAAGGTTAACAATGCTATACTTGGGGAACGGATTGGGTTTAAAAAAGGAGATAATTATTTTGAAATATATGAAATCGCAAATGCAGCAGCTTATCAAGGATCATAAAGAATTGCATACACGCTTAAAAGAGTTGAAGTCCGAACACGGTCTTGAAAAAAACAATGCCCTTAAGGCATTGTATCATTCAGAAGTGGCGGACGGAGGGAAGTACCAGTTAGCCTACCAAGCACTGGACAAGCCCAAAAACTAGACTCACTTATTAGTCAATAAGGGGATACATGGAGTTAAACAAAAGGCTGTTCCCTTGATTACTTTTTAACAAGAATAACGATTCTACGTATTCCACAAGCAGGCGCATTCCCAAATAAGGAATGTGTCTTTTTATTTCTATCATTTAGAGGATATTATATGGGGGTGGTACCAGTAGTTAACTGAAAAAAATATATACATAATTTGTAGTTTTCTTCTATTAAATTTGAAAATAAAACTATCATTGGTAGTAACATAAGACCTAAAACTAAAAAAGACAGACTCAGCTTTAGATACTGAGACTGTCTTCGAGCGGTTCTGTCATTTTTCCTGTACAATCATTTTCGGAAATTTAGTCATACTTGTATGAATCATTTTATGAACGATTAAAGCACAAACACTAAACGTACATAATAAAAATAGAAATCTTATAAAAAAGGATAATATTAGCATCAGACCTACAAGTATAACAACAAACAACCCTGGGATAGGTTTTGAAATAGATAAATAAAAGCTGTTACGTATAAGTTGTTTGCCGGTCATGGTAAACGAAACAAGTAATGGATACATATAAATAGACATTAATAAAAATAAAAGGCTCATGACAGCGAAAATAGGAAGTATGAGAATGTCCCATGTTTTAGGAAGCTGAAGAATGACATGGAAATCAATAAGAAAAATACTAACCACTGCCAGTTGGATAAAACCAATGATACAACTTTTTTTGAAATATTTTTTAAAATACATTAAATAGGTTGCAGTAATAGGAAGCTCCTTTTCATTGGACCAGTCACGAATGATGGCAAGCATGGCAACAAAGGCAGGAAATACCGTAAACAACGGTAGAGAAAATACAATCCATAATCCATTTAATATGGAATAGTTTGCAAATGTCGTTACTAGTTTGTATATCTTTCCATCTAGTGTTAGCATATGATCCACCTACTTTTTTTACTTGAATCCAGTGAGAGTAATTCCTTGAATAAATTGACGCTGTACAAAGAAATAGAGAACAATGATCGGAACCGTAAACAAGGTAGAGGCGGCCATTAACATACCCCATTCCACCGTGTATTCACCGATAAAGGATCGTAATCCAACGGAAAGTGTCCACTTCTCTGGGTCATTTAAGTAAATGAGTGGTCCAAGGAAATCTCCCCATGAAGCTAAGAACGTAAATAAGGCAACCGTGTAGAGAGCTGGTCTTGATAATGGTAGGATAATCTGCCAATAGATTCGAAACTCTGAAGCACCGTCTATTTTTGCTGACTCCGTTAATTCAAATGGGATGGAGAGGAAAAATTGTCTTAGCATAAAAATATAAAAGGCTGATCCAAAAAAGTTAGGTAGGATAAGAGGCCAATACGTATCCAGCATTCCCATTTTATTAAATAATACATATAAAGGAATCATCGTCACTTGAAAGGGTAGAATCATCGTACCCATCATAAGAAAGAAAATAAAATTCCGTCCTTTAAATTTCATTCTTGCTAATGCGTAGGCAACTAATGGGGAAGCAATAAGCTGCCCAAGAATGGAAAAGAAGCAGATGAATAGGGTATTCAATGTATAACGAACAAAGGGAATCATTTGCGTTGCGTCTACATAATTCGACCACTGGATGGTCTCCGGAACCCAGACAATAGGGATGGCGAATATTTCACTTTTTGTTTTTAAGGAAGTTAAAACGAGCCAAGCAAAGGGTCCTAAGAAAAGAAGTCCCACTAATATCAATCCTAGATGGGGAAGGAACGATTTTCTCATAACGTTTGCGACGCTTTTTCTACGTTTACTCACTACTTTTCACCTCCGTAGTAAACCCATTTTGCAGAGGTTTTAAAGACAATAATGGTCAGAACAAGTACGATGATAAATAGGACCCAAGCCATTGCGGAGGCATAGCCCATTTTTAAAAATGAAAAGGCGACCTGATAAAGGTAAATTGCATAGAATAGCATCGAATTTTCAGGTCCACCCACCGATTGGGAGGCTTCTGCAAATATTAAGCCTTGAGTAAAGAATTGGAATGAACCAATTAGCCCCATAATGACATGGAATAGAGTAACCGGAGAGATAGCCGGTAGGGTAATATGGCGAAACTTTTGGAAAAAGTTAGCTCCATCCATATCAGCCGCTTCATAATAGATTTTTGGTACATCTTGTAAGGCTGCCAAATACATAACAGTGGTTGTACCAGTTCCCCAAAATCCCATAATAATTATGGCTGTTTTGGTCCATTTTGGATCCATCAGCCAGCTTGGTTGTACAAGTCCAACATAACCTAGCAATTCATTGATTAATCCATATTGCGCATTAAAAAGCCACAACCATAAGAGGGACCCAGCTACTGCTGGTACTAATGTAGGTAAAAAATAAATGGTTCGATAAAGAGATTGTCCTTTTACATTCATATTGAGAATTAAAGCCATCAGCAGTGCAAAGGCTAAATGTGGAATCAAGCCAAAAATCGTAATGTAAAGAGTATTATAGAGTGATAAATAAAACTTCGTGTCTTGGAACAATTCCTTATAGTTTTCTAAACCGATCCAATTGGGAGAGGAGAAGAGGTTGTAGTCTGTTAAACTATAATAAAAGGACATGAAGATAGGATATAGTGAAAAGACGAGAAAACCGATGATCCATGGGCTTGCAAAGAGAAATCCATGGATGATATTTCTTCGCTCTCTCTGTTTGACTCCAATTATTTTACCTTTTGCCACATCAAACACCTCCTAAATTGAAATCAAAGAGCTAGGAATCAGCTCTTTGATTTCAACGGTCCTCTATTTTGAATTAACTTCATCCGCTAGTGGTTGAATCGCTTCTTTTACATTATCCATTGCTTCTTGAGCCGAGATCGTTCCTTTTAGAGCTTTTTCCGTTTGTTCGGTTAGAGCTTGTAGATATTGATTAATGTAAACACTATTTGGGAACCCTTGTAGATTTTCACTTTTCGCTGCTTCATAGAATTCCCACATTGGTTCTGTTTTTTTATTTTCCGTAATTCTTGGGTCATCTAATGCTTCAATAACTGTTGGAATCGTAAAGGCATCAATGGAGAATTCAATTTGAGAATCCTTGCCTAATAAGTATTTCATAAAGGTCCAAGCTGCCTCTTTATTTTTTGCATTTTTAGGAATAAATACGCCACGAGGGCCAATCATTCCAGAGCCCTTTAAATCAGGACGATCTGCTGGATATGGGAATGGAGCAACACCGATAGGACCATCAGCACCTCTGTATTCTTTAAAGTCATATTCCCAACCAATCATCATCGCCAGTTTTCCTGTTAATAATGGATCTTGCTCCGTATTGGCTGTACCTAAACCAGAGCGGAATCGACTAATTTGGTCAATTCCAAATTCATCATAAAATTTGCGTTCATATTCAATCGCTCTAACATTTTCACTTCGGTTTGGAGTCACTACGCCTTTATCAGAGTCGTAAAAAGAGCCACCAAAAACGACTGGCCAAAATACGTTATCAAGCCAAGGATAATCAGGAATAAATCCGATTTGTGTGATGGTATCACCGTCACGTTTCGTTAATTGTTGTGCGTAGGAAAATAGTTCTTCCATGGTTTCAGGAGGAGCCGTAATACCAGCTTCTTCAAACACTTTTTTGTTATACATTAATTTTGAAGCCATACTCATGGTGAAAGGAAGGCCGTAGGTTTGGTCATTAATCACCATTCTTTCAAGAGCAGCAGGGATAAACATATTTTTATCAAAATGATCCTTCTTAAAATAATCCTCTAATGGCTCAATGGCTCCAGCATCTGCCCATGGACCAATATTGTTCCAATAGGTTAATGCAATATCAGGGGGATTTCCACCAGAAATAGCCGTTAATTGTTTCGTTGCATCCTGATTTCCAAGGACTTTTACAAAAATTTCATCCTGGCTCTTATTAAAAGCTTCTACGCGAGCTTTAATGGGACCAGCATCACGATCACTCCACACATGCCAAAACGTAATTTCAACCTTATCTTTTTTGGAGGAAGAATCTTTAGACTTACCAGAGTCTGATGGAGAGGAATTACAGGCTGCTAAACTAAACAAAAGGACCAGGGAAAGAAACATCATACTAAATTTGTTAAGCGTTTTCATTTTAAGCCCCCCTCAAAATTTTGTTGTCACTACTGTAAATGTTTATCCTTGAAACCGGAATAACGATAGAACAGTATTGTAGTACGAAAATATTCTGAATAGTGAATATAAATACCAAAATAAAATAAAAAAAAGAAATATTTTTCCGTAATAAAGGTAAAAGATCCTGTACAGTCGCTTTATTGTTGGAGATAAAGAAGCGAGACAAGTTGAAAGGTTGTACACAAAGAAAAGACAACTACTTAAGTAATAGAAGTGAGGGTTATGTTTTTATTGAACTAATATTTTTTATGCGAGGTGCTACTCTTCTCACGCTAAAAATCCATAGTCTTGTCTTTTGTTGGAACCAGGTACCAATAATATAGACGATTTTTTTGAAAAAATATAAAGTGTTAGAAACCGTTGCCACGTAAGGGTTTTCGCTATTTATATATGACATTTATCATATACCTTTATTGACATTTATGACTTATAAAAATGACACCAGAAATTTATACTAAGACCAACCAATAAGAAATGATTCATTAGAGTCTCAGGAGGTTAATGATGTCAAACACGCAAAATCAAATCAGAGAACTCAAGAAAAATGTGTCTCCTTTTGAAAAAACTGATACTAGAGCAAGTGTGATACAAATTCTTAATACCATTTTACCGTTTTTTGTGCTATGGTTTCTTGCCTATAAAAGCTTATCTGTTTCCTTGTTTTTAACAATCCCAATCTTGATTGTGGCATCAGGCTTATTAGTAAGAATTTTTATCATTTTTCACGATTGTTGCCATTCATCCTTTTTTAAAAACAGTAAAGCAAACGATATTTTAGGCACCATCACTGGGATTTTAACGGTAGTTCCGTATAGACAATGGAAACATTCTCATTCTGTTCATCATGCGACAAGCAGTAATCTTGATAAAAGAGGGACAGGAGATATGTGGCTGTTAACAGTGGATGAATATGTAGCAGCACCGTTATGGAAAAAGGTCTATTATCGCATTTATCGAAACCCGGTTGTTATGTTTGGCATCGGTCCAATAGCCGTATTCCTTCTTCAATATCGATTTAACCGTAAAGGGGCTAAACGTAAAGAGCGAGTAAATACGTATATCACCAATTTCTTTATTGTCCTTATATCCGCCATCATGTGCTATTCAATTGGCTGGCAAAGCTTTCTCATCATTCAAGGTTCCGTTTTCTTCCTTTCAGGTGTGATGGGGATATGGTTATTCTACGTTCAGCACCAATTTGAAGATTCCTATTTTGAACATGAAGAAGAGTGGAGCTATGTTCAAGCTGCTGTGGAAGGAAGCTCGTTTTACAAACTTCCGAAAGTATTACAATGGATTACCGGAAGCATAGGCTATCACCATGTTCATCATTTAGCACCTAGAGTACCAAATTATAATTTAGAAAAAGCGCACAATGAAACGCTGCCTCTTCAAAAGGCAACAACCATTACACTTAAGACAAGTCTCAAATCATTAAAATTCAAAGTTTGGGATGAAAAAACGAAGACATTTTTAAGTTTTAAGGAAATGAAACGCTCCCTTAAACAGGAAGATGCACGAGTAAGTCCTGTTAAAATGAACTTAAAAGCTGCTAAAAATCCGAAGCTTGCAGAATAAAACTTGGTTAGATATGATTAGTAAAAAAAGGGGTGGAAAAAAATGCAAAAGTGGAGTCAGTTTTTTCGTAAGAATACGGGATTAAGCCCATATGTATGGGTCGTATTCTACATCCTCCCTTTTTATTTCTTCCATTCCTCTACAACGTACGAGACGGCATTTGGAATTGCGATGATCATACTTTTCTTTATTTGTTATGTGCTATCCTTTGTTTCTAAAGGATGGCTTGTTTATTTTTGGACTAGTATTCAAATTGTCGTCTCTACCGTAATGAGTATCCAGTTCGCTTATATTTATTTCTCACTCTTCCTAGCCTTTTTTATTGGAAATCTTAAAAACCGAATCGCCTTTATTATCCTTTATCTCATCCTATTAATCTCGACCTTTTCAACCGTGAATTACGGTCTTTTCATGGATAATAATGTCCTTTTCACCCAATTACCGTTTGTATTTCTTAGCTTACTTGCCGTAGTCCTTCTTCCTGTTAGTACATTTAATAAAAATAAGGAAGAGCTGCTGCAAGGAAAGCTGGAAGATGCAAACAAACGAATAAATGAGCTTGTGAAGTTGGAGGAAAGACAAAGAATTGCCAGAGATCTTCACGATACACTTGGTCAAAAGCTTTCCCTTATCGGCTTAAAAAGCGATTTGGCAAGTAGGCTGATCGCAAAGGATCCTTCACGAGCAAAAGAGGAAATTCAAGATGTTCAAAAAACAGCTAGAATCGCCTTAAAGGAAGTTCGTGAAATGGTCACGAAAATGCGCGGAACGAAGCTGGAAGATGAGATATTTCGTGTGAAACAAATTTTAAAGGCAGCAGATATTGAATTCATAACAAATTATGTTTCTAAGCCCGCAAATCTTACACTCATGGTCGAAAATGTGATAAGTATGTGTGTGAAAGAAGCTGTCACAAATGTGGTAAAACATAGTTCGGCCACCACCTGTTCCTTGAATATTCATCCAACTGAAACGGAAGTTGTGGTAGAAATTGAAGATAATGGTGTAGGCATACAGAATCTTAACCATATGTTTAATGGAAATGGTCTAAAAGGGATGCAAGAACGATTAGAGTTTGTGAACGGAAGTCTCGATACTCAAAGTAATCAGGGTACAAAATTGGTGATTAAAGTACCAATATCGCATAAGCAAGTCGATGAGGGGGTGTAGATTTGATTCGGATTGTAATTGCCGAAGATCAAAAAATGCTGCTTGGTGCATTGGGGGCATTAATTGATCTAGAAGAAGACATGATGGTGGTCGGAAAAGCAAATAATGGGGATGAAGCAATCGAACAAGTTCAACTGCACAAACCCGACATTTGTATCATGGATATTGAAATGCCAGGAAAAAGTGGCCTGGATGCTGCGGAGCAGCTAAAAAAATCGTCTTGCAAAGTGATTATTCTTACCACGTTTGCGCGGGCTGGTTATTTTGAAAGGGCAGTCAAGGCAGGGGTAGATGGTTATTTATTAAAGGACAGTCCAAGTGAAGAGCTTGCGAGCTCGATCAGAAGTGTGATGGCTGGGAGAAAAATTTACGCCTCAGAACTTGTAGATGAAGCATACAATGAAGAAAATCCTTTAACCGAACGTGAAAATGAAGTTCTGTTATTAATGGCGGATGGGAAAAATACAAAAGAAATCGCTTCCCAATTAACGCTTACGACCGGTACGGTCCGCAATTATATCTCTGTTATTTTAGATAAGTTGGAAGTCACAAACCGGATCGAAGCGATTAAAAGATTTAGAGAGAAGGGCTGGTTTAAATAATATCAAACCAGGGTCTAGTATTTATTCTACTACTTTTTAAAAGATTGATATGAATATGGCAAAAAAAGCTAGAATATATAGTGCCAACCGTTTCGGTTTTAATGTAAAAAAAGTAAAATAATCATACCACTTGAAGCCCAATTTTCATATAAATTGGGCTTCATTTATTGGGTGGATAAGGGTTTCAATGATTTTAACGAGTCAATTAGCAATGAGATTAGCATTTCTATTAGCAAGATTCTGCTGCTCAGCAGACACCTTGCGAAAAGTGTACTAATATGCTTGATAAATGAGTATACAAATGATGGGACCAATTTATATACGGTGGACGATAAGATACAGAAGAGGTGGTAAATTGATAAAAATTTTAATAGGAATAACGTCACTAATATTTATATTTATTGGTATGTTACACGTTTATTGGGCATTTGGTGGAAGTTGGGGAGTGAATTCGGCTCTTCCAACTAAAGATGACAATAAATTACCAGTTTTACGACCAAGAATGTTTGGTACACTCTTTATCGGATTACTTTGCTTTTTTGCTTCTGTACTTCTATTAGTTCAAATCAATTTGTTCTCATTCATCGAATCCTCTCCTTTTTCAAAATGGCTTTGTATGGCTGGGGGTGTTGTTTTCTTGTTACGTGCTATCGGCGAAGGGAAATATGTAGGTTTTTTCAAGAAAATCAAACATACTAAATTTGCAAAACAAGATACTGCCTTCTATTCTCCTCTTTGTGTATGGATTAGTCTCATTTTTTTGTTAGCATCGTTTATATGAGATCTCTTGTTCTTTACTTTTTGCAATTACTTGACCTACGTATATTAACTTTGTGAAACAATGTGCTTAAAGTAGCTTTACTTAAATAAGGAATAATTAAAAGAGCCTCATAAACACAGTTCTTGTGTAAATGAGGCTTTTTTATATACATAGAACAAATTAACTCTTAGATTGTCAGGAACAGTTTGGCTTCTTCATTTGACGAGGGAATTAGCGGGGAAATTGAAAAATATGAATAAATCGTGACAGGAATTGTGACAAAATAGGGACACAATCGCCAAGGTCATTCTCAGTATAATGTTATATACCTTATAATTCGGTTATGTACAAAACAATATAATCACGGTGGAAATAATTAGAAGTGTGGAGTAGGGATGTCACTAATAACCAGCATATTCACTATCTACAACATTTACTCAATCAGAATCAACAAATAAATGAAGCCTAGTGCTAATAATTCAAACTAATAAAGTAAAAAGAGAGAGTAGGGCAAAATCTTTATGTATAAGTACACAATTAATGTTCATCATGAAGGGAAAATTTATCAAACCAATGTTATTGTTCAGAAAGATCAAACAGAAGAAGAAGTGTACCGCATTGCAAAAGAGCAAGTGTTGAAGCAATGGTCAAATTGATTTCCGACACAATAAACAGGAAAAAGAGTTTTTTTGAAATAGAAAGGTAGGAATATCATTATGAGAAAACGTAAACTTAATTTTAAAGAATTAATCTTGCAAAATAAGCAAGAAATAGTTAGTGATTCAAAAGCAATTGAAAGAATTGAAATTAAGATTGATAATAAGCATTTTAAAAAGTTACAAGTATCATAAAAAAGCAATTCATTCAAACTGCACCACCAATTTTAGACATGATCTAAAATTTGGAGGTGCTTTTTTGGGGTTAAAGGTGCACCAAAAACAGCTCGCGTCGGACGGATAGATAGGTTCCTTGGTCCGTTCTGCATTGAAGTGGTATCCGTCCCCTTGGTCCTCTTTTTTTATAATTCATTTCCCAGGTAAGCGCAATTTTCTTATTAAAATGACAATTGTTAGTTTAAATATATGTTCAGAATCTCTTAATTTGATGAAATTTAACAGTAAATGTCGAAAATGTATTGACTAGATTTCCTAATATTCATCTGAATTAATTTTAAAGAAGCGATGAACTAATTTCATTCCAACTTTGGGATTCTATAATTATCGGGGCTTTGGACCGTTTTGCATTGGCGCTATTTACTCTTTCCCTTTACCCTAAGCGCTTTCTTGTTGACAAGTTTTAAAATATGGCCTATCCTATATTCATCATAAAAATTGGTAGATGTTTATTTATGCCTTTTTAAATAATTAGGATTTTAGCATTCTTTTAATATATCATATTGACTGGATGAAAAAGTTTCTAATAAAAAAGGAAAAGTAAATGTAAATCGATTCATTCAAAAATAATGAATACATATGTCCTTTTTAGAATAAAGCTAAAATATAAAGTGAAAATGTCCAATAAATAGGTAGCTCTTCAAAAAACTTCGCTGAAGTTAGTTGAAAAGAAGCCGACAATTTTTAATTATTCAATGATTTTAAATGATCATTGAATGATTGGAGTTGTCGGCTTTTTTATTTGGAAAAATAGCATTTTACTATCTAGTAATTGTAAGAAATCAATATGTGTGAAGTACTCTTCATTAAAAAGGTTATGGTGCATTAACACCTAAAAGGGAGTAATGAAATTGCTAGTTTCGTTGAGTATGTCTTTATTATTAAAAATATTCTTTATGACGCTTATAGCTGCTGGGTTAAGTGGACTATTATTTTTACATCCACGAGTCCCTTTACGTTATGTTCGGATTCATATTGGGATAGTGGCCTTACCACCTTTGGTTTCCTTAGCGGCACTTGTTAAAAGTAGTGCAAATGGAACTGTTGGTCCGTGGTACTTGGATTCCTTAGCATGGTTAATGGCTTTCTTTGTTCTTGCCATTGGTTTAATCATTCAGCGTTTTTCTGTCCGTTACTTAATGGGAGATCGCTATTATCGTAAATACTTTACCCTTTTTACATTTACTACAGGTGTTGCTTCCGTTACATGGTTAAGTGCGGATCTCCGCTTAATGGTTCTATCTTGGGGAGCCACTCTCGTCGGTTTAACCTTACTAATTAGGTTAAACCGTGCTTGGAAAGTTGCGAATGAAGCAGCCAAGGTTTCTGGTCGATTATTTATAGTGAGTTGGTTATCTTTGTTAGTTGCGATGCTTTGGCTTTTTCACGGCACGGGTCAATGGCAGTTACCTTTAGCTCTAACAACAGAAAATGTCGCTCAAATGGGAGCAGGAGAGAGCATAGGGATTAAGCTATTGATGATAGTAGCCGTGATTATACCTGCAGCTCAGTGGCCTTTTCAACGGTGGTTAATTGAGTCTGTTGTGGCTCCGACTCCGGTTTCGGCCATTATGCACGCAGGTTTGGTCAATGCGGGTGGGATCATGCTAGCTCGATTTTCGCCTCTATTTAATGGTGATATCGCAACTATTATTTTACTCATTTTGGCAAGCATATCTGTTTTGATTGGAACTGGAATTAGCATTGTCCAGGTCGACTATAAACGTCAGTTAGTAGGCTCCACAATGGCACAAATGGGGTTTATGCTCATTCAGTGTGCATTAGGTGCGTATATAGCAGCCATTATTCATTTAATCTTACATGGTTTGTTCAAAGCAACCCTGTTTTTACAGGCTGGTTCGGCCGTACGTCGTTTCGAAATATCACCTCGTGTGAATAAAAGTTCATCCTTTTTATGGATCATGTCTGGTCGGTTTTTAGGCTTCGGTGTAGGAATATCTTTTTGGCTCATGGACCCTAGAGACGGGTATCAATTGATTAGTGCACTCATCTTGGGGTGGTCACTGTCTGTTTCTTGGACACAGCTTGTCGCTTTTGGAGAGGGAAGAATTGGGCGAATGGCAGGCTTATTATTTTTAGGAGGATCTGCCATCGTTTATGTTGTCATTCATAACCTTTTCTATGAGTGGTTACATACATCTGTATTTCAAAGTGTTGAACCTCCACTTTTAGTGGTGATTATTGTCGTATGTCTCTTACTACTGGGTAGTGCAATCGGTACGTGGGTGGCGCGTAATCGTTCTTCTGTTTCCTTCGCGGTCCTTTATCTTTGGTTAGTGCGATTAGGTGAAGCAAAACCCAAAACAGTTGAGAGTCATCCAAACTACCTGAAACAATATGTATCTCAAGGAGGTAATTGGTGATGGGCGGCACATCTGTATTAACGAAGGAAAATGTAAAAACGAAATATATAAATACGAATCTTCCAGAAAGTAATATAAACGTTTTAGTAGAATCAGCAAGCCGAGTGATTGCACCACTTTGGCCTATTTCTATGTTTGCAGCACGTCATCCTTGGATGGGACTAGAAAAGCAAACTTTTCACCAGGTAGCAGATCGGTTAAAACATACTCGTGATGTGGATATTTACCCTAGTGCTTCTATGATCCTTTCAGCAAAAAATATAGGGGAAATCGATGAAGACTTTGTAAAAATGGGTCTTCAGCGTTGGCTTGATTCACAATCCTTTACGATTCCACAGGACGAAGCAGAGCGATTTTGCCTTAATGCATTAAAATTAGAACCATTACCTGCAAACCTTTTATCATCACCTGAATTGGAGAAATGGGCAGAAGAATATAACGGACTAAATCCAGACCGTACGGAAAACACTTTTATGCAACCAATAAGCTCGCATGTAGAGAATCAAAATGGTGAAAGATTAGTCAATATTCTCGATCATCACGTCATCAAGTGGTGCAAATTATATCTGGATGACTCTCAAGCAGGTTGGACCATGCCAAATCGTGAGGAAGGTTTCTATCGTGCTTGGAAGCGCCTGATTCCATATGATCCAGCACTTCATAAAAAACAGCGTAATAGTTTAAAAGATTGGCCAGAAGAGGCAGAGTTGGCTTTACAAAAAGCGTTACACCTACTAGAAATCCCTGAATCAGAAATACAAACTTATCTTGAAGGTCATTTACTTTCCTTACCAGGATGGGCAGGAATGATGCTTTGGCGTTCACAACAATCGAAACAGGAGCAGGCACTATTAACCGAATATTTAGCGGTTCGAATATCGATGGAGTGGGCGTTACTAAACCCTTACTTACCTTTGTCCCATCAACGATATGAAAAGAAAGCTTCGATTGCGCCTCTTTTATCATCTTGGATCTATTGGGGTGACCTTACTATTGCGAAATGGTCAGAGATGCCAGAAGCTAAACAAAAGGAATATCTATCATTTGCCTACAGCTTTGATGATAGGGTTCAGAGGAAACTATGGTTAGAAGCTTGGGAGCAAACATACGCAGATCGATTAAGTCAGAAGATCATCTCTAATCAACGTAAGACTTACGATAAAAAGTCTGTATTAGCACAATTTGCCTTCTGCATTGATGTACGATCAGAACCTTTTCGTCGTCAACTTGAAAAAGAAGGTCCGTTTGAAACAATGGGCATGGCCGGTTTCTTCGGGGTACCGATTGCAACAAGTGAACTTGCTAGTCAACACAGCCATGCTTCCTTGCCGGTGATCCTAAAACCGAAACATAAAATAAAAGAGTCTGCCGATAAAAAGGCACTCCAATCCTATCAAGAACGTAAACTAGCAATCCATTCCATAAGCTATACATTTAAAACAATGAAACAAAATGTCCTTGCGAGCTTACATTTACCTGAGCTAAGTGGACCTTTTCTCAGTCTTCAAATGGTAGCACGTAGTTTTGTTCCAATAACAGCAGCTCGTTTTATTCGTAATCTTGGTCATACTTGGTTACGCAAACCGAATACAACACTTTTTCTAAATCATGTTCCACATAGGGAAGAGGAGATAGCTGTTGGTTTTTCTAAGGAGGAAAAAGTAAATTATGCGCGCCAAGCTTTGAAAATGATGAACTTAACCAAAGATTTCGCACCATTAGTTGTCATATGCGGACATGGTAGTAAAAGTACCAACAATCCTTATGCTTCCTCTCTTGACTGTGGTGCTTGTGGAGGGGCTTCAGGTGGATTCAATGCTAGGGTTTTAGCCACTTTATGCAACCTTCCTGAAGTAAGAGAAGCACTTTCTTATGAAGGAATAATTATCCCTGCGGACACCGTTTTCATAGCCGCTGAGCATCAAACAACGGTGGATGAATTACACTGGCTCTATGTTCCTGAGCTTTCCCAAGCAGCAAAAGAAGCATTTAATCGTATCGAAGCTATTTTACCGAAAGTAAGCCAACAGGCTAATGCAGAGCGTCTAGCCCAATTACCGAATTTCCAATCGGATATGAAAAATCCGAAGGCGGAGGCACATCGATTTGCGGAAGATTGGAGTGAGATCCGTCCGGAATGGGGACTAGCACGTAATGCTGCTTTTATTATCGGCCAACGTGAACTAACGGAGGATTGTGACTTGGAAGGTAGAGCTTTCCTTCATAATTATGATTGGAAACAGGATGAAAGTGGTGACCTTCTAGCAAACATTATCGCAGGACCAGGAACGGTGACCCAATGGATTAATCTGCAATATTACGCTTCAACCGTCGCACCTCATTATTATGGTAGCGGAAATAAAGCAACTCAAACGGTTACGGCAGGCCTAGGTGTGATGCAGGGGAATGGAAGTGACTTGTTAAGCGGACTCCCTTGGCAATCTGTCATGCAATCCGATCACGAGGCTTATCATTCTCCGCTTCGTTTGCTGATTGTCATCCAAGCACCTAACGAATATGTAAAACGACTATTAGAAAATGATTCCGCATTCCGAGAAAAAGTTCAAAATGGATGGCTTCGACTGGCTAGTGTAGATCCAGAAGGATACTGGAAAAATTGGTAAGAGCTCACAAACTTTAATAACTCTATTAAAAATATATCAATATAAAGAAGGAGTGTACGAAATGAAGGTAGATCCTATTAAAAATGTATTATTTTTAACAGATCTTGAAAACGGGTTAGAGCCGATTTTACAAGAAGCGACGAATATTCGCCCTGAAAACATGCTAACGATCCAAAGCTATGGTAGTGTCATTTCACACCCTAATGGAGATATAATGAGATCAGTGCTCATTGCTATCTATCAGGAAAATGTGGAGGAGATTTTTGTTGTAGGAAGTAAAAATAAGCGGACTACTAGCGTAGATATACGAACTCAACTTGAATCAATGAAAGATAAGATCCAAACATTAGATTATCTTTTTCAAAATAGCAAGCCAGAATTATCAGGTGGTACGCTCCGTGAGTGGCTAAATGGAGAAGAAAATGTTAGTGATAATGTTGAAAAGAGTGTTACTATTATTCGTAATCATCCATTAATTCCGTCGTACGTGAAAGTTCGAGGTTTACTGATAGATAATAGAGATGAATCAGTGTCCATTGTGGAGGTTCCTACGGATCAAGCAGTTTCAATCCAGTCCTGATCGATGTATATCTAGCACACGTCTGGAAATTTCGGATACAGGATGGACGACGGGTACCTACAATAGAGTGAAAAATCGTAATAGAAAACAGTTGGAATAGACCAATTTTGGGAGATGCATGAAAGATGAAAATATCGAAAGGTTCTATTGAATCAGAGATAAGTAAATCCATTACTCAATGGGAAAAAGACTTTCTAGGACGTGGGTCCGTATCGGTAAAGACAGATATATTACGGGATATGATCATTGTTAATTTACAAGCTATTTTAACACCAGCCGAATATACGGTATGTGAAACAAAAGAGGGTATGTTAACGATAAAGAAAACTCGTTCGGAGTTAGTAGAATCCGGTGTAGAAGAACTTAAGGATATGGTACGAACGATAACGGGAGAAGAAGTAAAAAGTTTTCATACCGATTTAAGCTCTCGTACAGGTGAACGAGTGATGATATTTAAAATGTTTAATAACCTTGAGAAAATCTTATAATGTAAAAAATAATGGGATTCACTTGAGAAATCAACTATTTTAAGTAAACAGTATCTGCGATAAATGGATATTCTCCATTCGCCATTTTAAATGAATATAGTAATACGAAAAGAGGGAGTCTCAATACGAAAAGAGGGAGTCTCAATACGAAAAGAGTATTGAGGCTTCCTCTTTTTTGTTTCATTGTAAAAGACAGACAAAACTTATGTATGTCTTTTTGGTGGTTCCAGATACCATATAAAGAATTGAAAAATAAAAAGAAAGTTTGAAAGAATGTGTTGACAATGATAATCTTTCTCAGTTAAACTAATGATAATGAAATTTATTATCAATTAGGGGGATTACATACATGCTATCCAGTTTGTTTTTATCATTTCGAGAAGGATTAGAAGCCGCTTTAGTTATCGGAATTATCTTAGTGCATCTAACAAAGATTAATAGAAAAGACCTGAAATCGACTGTTTACTTCGGTGCTATTGCTGGTTTGGCTGTTAGCTTAATTGGAGGATTTATTGGATTCAATGAATCAAAAGAGATGGAAGAAGCTTCAGAAGAAATTTTTGAAGGAATCATGATGTTTGTTGCATCTGGATTGATCGCTTACTTTATTTTATGGTTGCATCGAAACAACAATGTTACTAAGTCAGTAAAAGACCAGATCAATAAGAGAACATCCGCTATTGGATTATTTATATTAGCCTTCTTATCAGTTTTCCGTGAAGGCATTGAACTAGTAATCTTTAACTTAACTCAAGTAAGCCAAGATGCGATGACAGTGGCAACTGGAAGCATTCTAGGGATTGCTCTTGCCGTTATTGTCACAATCATTCTATTTAAAACAACGGTGAAATTTAATTTATCTATCCTTTTCAAAGCACTTGGGGTTGTATTAATCTTCCTTGGTGGTGAAATGTTTGCAGAAGGGTTAGAAATGATCTTTGGTGGCGGAGAAGCCCTTGAAATCATCGGATTATTCGTATTCATCCTTCCATCCCTATACATTTTATTAAAAGATGAAGTTAGTAAGATAAGAAATCTTAAAAAAGCATCGTAATATTTGTGAAAAAGTGCATTTCTCTGTGAGAGATGTGCTTTTTTTCTGTTCAGGCAACTATTAATAAAAACATCTTTTTATATTTCTATTATCCTAAAAAAACTAAACATAAAACAAGCTCACTCTTTATTTACAGGTACGGAAGGAGAGGTTTCTTGGTCCGATTTGCTTTGGGATGTAGAAACAGCCCAATTGGATATTGAAACTTAAAGATTTATTGAAGAAGGATATTTTTCACATTTAAGCGAATTAGAATTTCAAACAAACTATACACGAAACAGATATCGGAAATAACAGAAACATAGGAGGGATGAGATATGAAGATCAATAGAATAGATCATGTGAGTATAAACGTAAATGATCTTTCAGAGGCTAAAGCGTTTTTTCTTAATTTAGGACTTGAAGTGAAAGCGGAATGGGAAATGGATGGAGAACAGTTGGCCAGAATAGTTGGGCTTAATGATGTAAAAACGGCATGTGTAGGATTGGGTATGCCAAATGGTCAAACTTGGATAGAGTTAGTGAAATTTTATACGCCAACAGATGCAAAAGGTATTCAGCAAACTTTTGCAAATACGCTAGGTATTCGGCATCTTTGTTTTGCTGTTGAAGATATTGAAGCTATTGTTGCTAAGTTGAAAAAGAAAGGCACAGAAATCTTTAGTGAGATACAGCAATATGAAGAAAGTTATAAGTTATGCTACGTTCGAGGTCCAGAGGGAATTATTTTAGAGTTGGCGGAAGACATAAGATAAAAATTGAGTGGGACTTTAATTGATTTACATCTCTAACTTTACAGATTTCTTGTTAAACTATTTGGTGCAGTAGATAGGTGAACAAGGGGCTGTCGAAAACAGAAGCCATTATTGCGTTAAAGGTGCAGTTTGGAGAACACAAGGAGTTCAATGATTTGTAAAATACAATGTTATTCTCTTTAAAACGGATGGGGACCAAAATAAAATAACAGTGTAAATAACACCAGACCAAAGGAAAGTTTATTATGAGTAGTGAGTAAAGATAGAAGATTTGATTGATAATCCATTTTAATGTATTTTTATAAATAGAGTAGTAATGGTAATATTTTCCTGCGAAATTAGAGAGTACATATAAATAAACTAGAGGAGTTAACCGTTATGATAAATAAAGTTGGACAAATAATGTTATATGTAAATAACCAAGATGAATCTGTCCATTTTTGGACAGAACAAGTAGGATTTTGTGTAATTTCAGAGGTAGACGACGGTCAAGGAATGAGATGGATTGAAATAGCTCCAAATAAAAATACTGAAACAAGCTTCATTCTACATAACAAGGAATGGGTTCTAAAAATGTCCCCGGGGTTAAATTTAGGTACACCATCTTTAATGTTTTTTACGGAAAATCTAGAATCATTACATAACAATTTATCAAATAAAAAAATTAAAGTTGGCGATATTATAAATATGCCATCGGGCAGGGTTTTTAATTTTGCAGATAATGAAGAGAATTATTTTGCTGTTATGGAAAAAGGCAAATAAACATTACAATAGAATTGATTCGTTAATCAAAGTTTTTACATTAAATCTATTTTTAACAGAGGCTATTTTCAGTCTCTGTTTTTTATTTTTGGTCCAAAGTCAAAACCAGTTTTAGGAACAATGATGAAAGTTTTTTAAGAGGTATTATGGTGATCTGAATCATATACCTTAGAGGGGTACTACGAAAATCTGCGGGGATACCCGAAAAGGGTGCGGTTATTATTATGTTCCTAATAAGTACAATATTGAAAGTAGTTGTTAAAATGATTTCCACTCATTTCGAGAATGATGTCGTAAATGGCGGAAAATCATTACCCTGTTAAATAGAACACTTTCAAGATTTTAGAGTACTTATGGAGGAAGATAAAATGAAAAAGATAGTAGTACGTCTAGTTGTTTATGTATTGATTTTTGTGATCCTTGTGGGGGGTATCGAGTACTATGGATTTCATCGTCATCAAAAGGATTTTTACTTTAACGTCCGTCATAAGTCAGTTCCTACTTTACAAGGAGGAGTAAGTATACCAAAATACAATCCCAGCAAACCTACAGTTGCAGTTGTATTAGCGGATACAAGTATACCTACGGAAGATTTTGACTTCCTTATTCCCTATGAACTGTTGTCGATGACAGATGCTTACAATGTTTATGCGGTTGCACCAGACAAAAACGTGAAATCATTATCGGGAGGGCTGGATGTCATTCCACATTACACTTATAAGGAACTAGACAATCTATTAGATAAAAGTCCAGATATAATTGTGATCCCTTATATGCCTGGAATTGATAAACCGAAATATCAACCAACTCGTGAGTGGATTCAACACCATTCAAAAAGTAAAAACACGATTTTTCTCAGCATTTGTGGTGGGTCACAAAATCTTGCTGATGCAGGGTTATTAAAAGGGAAATCTGCTACGTCACATTGGCAGTTCATACCCATATTAATGAAGCAATATGCTAATACAAACTGGAATAAAGATGTAAGGTATGTACAGGAAGGAAATACGTTAACTTCAGCTGGTCAAAGTGCAGGAATCGATGCAGTTCTTCACCTAATATCACAGAAGCTAGGAGAATCCGTGGCTTTTAAGATATCTAAGGAAATTAGCTATCCTTCTTACCATTTTGTAGAAAATCCGAAAGTGAACCTCCCTTTTAACGTGGATATGAAATTTGCAACATATTGGCTAAATATAGGATTTCATTGGAATAAGAAACAATTAGGGGTACTCCTATATAAAGATATGGATGAATTAGCCTTATCTTCTATATTTGATTCTTATGGAGACACTGGAACGACTCAAGTCCTGACCGTTTCTCGTTTAAATGAACCCATTATTACCAAACATCATCTCAATATACTAGCCAGACACCATTTATCTAATGCTCCACCATTGGACAAGATGATCATACCAGGTTGGGGTGCAAAATCTCTAGCAGCAGAAGAAATAAAGCTTTGGAGTAAAAATAGTGATTCAAAAGAGCCCTTCCTTATCCATAGTGATTCGCCAAAGAGATATGTTTTCGAAGCACCATTGGAAGACTTAGCTAAACAAGAAGACCTATTAACTGCTTATCATGCTGTAAAACGATTTGAATATCGTGCCGATGGTATTCATCTCGAGGGTAAACGGTTCCCCTTTGAAACTTACATGAATATTCTACTAATCTTTATAATGACTTTGTTAATCACTTACAGTCTTGACAGAATATTTATTATGAAGAAGTCTATTTTAAAATTATATAAAGAAGTGAGCTAATATTTTTAGCTTTGGGTAAATATAGTTTGTGAAAATTTAGTCTACATGAGAGAGTTTATAAGTGGGGCTGCAAGTGAGGCGGCGATTAATATTATTTGCTAAAATAAAAGAAACCGGGTATATTTTTTGCCTGGTTTCTTCTTATGTTGTATTTTCATTGATCAAATAAATTTTTTTTGCAAAAAATTGCGTATATACCACATTTTTTTGCGTTAAAAAATTAAGAATTTAACTTAAAATAAAACTAGTGTTATTTTAAGTTTATGATAGTTATGGGTAATACCTTCTTATTTTTATAGAATTTAATTTTTCCTTACGTAGTTATATACAAAAGTAAATAAAACTAGAAGTATAAAAGGGGATTTGATATGAGTCCAATCCATGACATTATTGCTAATGCTAAACAATTAATGCAAAAACTTCCCATGCCCATGTACATAATTGATACTCATGATACGATTTTTTGGATGAACGATATGTTTCAGAGACAATTTGGTTCAGACTCTTCCATATGGGATACCAAATTGGCAACATTAATTTTTAACGAAAAGGAAATGGCTACCCCAATCATCATAAATGGTAAAGAAGGTACAAAGATTTGTTCTAGACTTCAATTAACCCCGGTTCATGATAGAGATAGTCTTATAGCGTATACAGGGATATTGCAGATAGAATCCACTCATAACTTTTTTAATGATGTGGAGAGATATAAAATAGCTGCAGATAATACATCTGACATCATTGTTTTAGTGGATAATCAATCAATTGTTCGTTACGTATCTCCTTCGATTTTAGCCACAACGGGATATACATTTGAACAATACGAAGGAATGGATGCATTTGAACCTCTTCACCCAGATGATCGTGAACGGGTTAGATTATCACACCTCCAAGCGATTCAAACAAAAGAGGAAGTCAATTTAGAATATCGATTTGTACACCAACAAGGTTCAATCATCCATTTGGAAACTCGTGTAAAACCTGTTCTGGACCAGTTTGGAGGAGTAAAGTATGTGGTAGCAGTGGTAAGAGATATTACAGAGCGAAAGAAAACGGAACAGCTTCTCGAAAATATTTTAGATAGTGTGAATGCTGCAGTTTGGTCTACCGATAAAGATTTTAGTTATTATAGTTTTTGTTCAGATAGCATTGAAAAAGTGACAGGAATTCCAAGGAAAGAAATTATGAATAATCCAATTCGATTACATGATCATATTCATCACGATGATAATGAAATGTTAATGGGAGAAGTAAAACATGATCTTGATCAAGGTAAACCTGTGAATAAAATTATTCGTTATATACATGTGGAAAATGAAACGAGATGGGGACGATTAATCGTACATCCATATTTAAACAATCAAGGAGAAGTAGAGCGTCTTGATGGACTGATTTTGGATATAACGGATAAGAAACGTACAGAGTTAGCGTTAGAGGAAAGTGAACAAAGATATAAATCTCTTTTCGAGAATAATTTAGACGGGGTTTTTTCCATTGACTTGAAGGGATATTTTGTAAATGCTAACGTTTCATTTGAAAAAATTACTCAAATAGAAAAAGATTTGCTACCCAACTTGTGTTTTATTGGACTTATTTACGATGAAGATCAACAATCTGTTTATCAAGTACTTTCAAATGTTATTAGATTTAAAGAACCAAGGGATATTGAGTGCCGCATTGTTAGGTCCTTTAATGGTGAAAGGATTGTCCATATTACCTTTGTCCCTATCTTTTTCTTTGGTGAACTGAATGGTGTACATGGCATTGTAAAAGATATTACAGATCGAAAAAGAGAAGAGCAGGAATTAATTCAAAGTGAAGAAAGATACAAGTTTCTTCAACAGAGTATGAATCGTTTTTCAAATGATCTTTCCAATGTGATGAAGGTTGCAGACTTGGAGAATCGGCTAATTGTAGAGGTTAATAGAGTTCTTCCTGTCAATCATGTTTCTATTGACAAGATTATAAAAAAAGATGAACCTGAGTTCGATGATAAAAATACAGTATCTGTAAAAATCGGAGAAAAGGAACATCCTATCTATTTAAATATTGAATTGACCCAGAAATTGTTGAAGATAGAGAAGGAATGGCTGGAAACAGCTATACATTATGTCACCATCCTTTATGATAATCTACAATTCATTGAGGATTTGATGGAACGTCTTGAAAACATAATAGCCACGAATGAAACACCAAAATGGATGCTAAGACTTTTATTCAAGCTTTCTGAGAAAGAAAGAGCCTCACTCTCGAGCGATTTACACGATTCTGTTTTACAAGATCTCATTATTTGGTACCGGAAACTGGAATCCTTAAGAACGACAACATCGTTTAATGAGGAAACAAATACACAGTTAAGTCAAATAGAGGAAGGATTACTTGATGCCATTCATCAAATAAGAATAACTTGTAATGAGTTACGACCGCCGTTTCTGCTGAAAATGGGCCTTGTCGAGTCTTTAAAAAGTCTATTTTCGTATGCCCGAATGTTTTCAAATTACGAAATTGAATTTACGGCTAATAATATGAATAGAGAGCTTAATGAAGAGCAAATTCTTGGCATTTATCGTATCGTCCAAGAACTCTTGAACAATGCTTCCAAGCATTCGAATGCTTCATTGGTAACAATGCTTTTAGAAGATGAGGATGAATGTATTCATTTTTCCTATAACGATAATGGATTAGGTACAGATATAGCTGTACATGAGGGTTCATTTATCAATATGGGAATAGCTGGTATGAAAAACAGAGTTTTAAGTTTGGAAGGCGAAATGAAAATCAAGTCGTTTCCACAAAAGGGATTCCACGTAGATATTTATATACCATTTACTTCGAAGCAAAAAGGTGAGTACTATGAAAATATTATTAGTTGATGATCATAGATCGGTTGTTGAAGGGACGAAGATGCTTATCGAATCAGAGCCTGATATGAATGTAACTATCGAAACCGACGTATATTGTGTATCTGATCTAGTGCGTATTCAACATTTTGATGTCATTTTATTTGATTTATATATGCCACATATTAATGGCGCCGATTTAGCACGACAAGTTCTCGTTTATGTGCCCGACGCTGTCATACTCATTTATTCTGGATTCGATATTGCTCCTCATTTTAATTTGTTAATGGACTCAGGGGTTTCAGGGTTTATTGCTAAAACCTCAACCAGGGAACAATTGATTCAAGCAATCAAGTGTGCAGCTAGAAAAGAAGCGATTATACCGATGCAGTTATTGAAACAACTGAGACGTCAAGAAATTGTCGTTCAAGGTGAAAAAGGTAATGATCAATCCACCATCAGTAAAAAAGAAGAAAATCTTCTGAGGGAATTAGCAAAGGGTCACAGTAACAAAGAGATTTCAAAGACTCTTCTTATAAGTCAACGTTCATTAGAATACAGTCTGACCGAACTTTTCCAAAAGCTTAGTGTGAATTCACGGGTTGAAGCAATAAAGAAAGCCAAAATTTTGGGCATACTTCCTGCAGAAGATTTATATTAAGTTATTCGTCATAGTATAAACGAGTTATTAGTAGATTTTACAAGGAACTTGAAACTTTTGTTTCAAGTTCCTTTTTTGCTTTATTATCACTTTTTGCGGGCCATTGCAAATATTTGCGGATAAGTCGGCTAATTATTGCGTAAATGATCATCCCTTTTTATCTTAATCTATTTTTATAAAGGTTAAAGAAAAGAGTTTAGTAATGTAATAAAGTTTGCACACACATTAGTAATACGCCTTTTTTTATCTTAAGATTTTATTTAGGAGGAAAAGAAATGAATATTCAACTTTTACAATGGGGATTATTATCTTTTATGATCGGCATGGTGTTATCTCTGCCTCTTGCAGCTGTTCATTATAAAAAAAATTCACCAATGAGCAAGTTTTTTATTAATCAAAGAAAGCTTAAGGCTGCTCATCTCGATTTTTTTATGCAAGCATTTGCAGTAGGCTTTGCCTATTTGATTGAATTTGCTTTGAAGACGGAATATCCTCTGTTTGTCATCATCCCACTAATCTATGGAGTGATGATGAATCCTACAATACTATTAATAGAATCTACAGCATATGTCCGTTCAAAGACTATGAAATTACTCTATTTCGGATTAAGAGCAACAAGTCCTATTTCCTTACTCTTTTCTTGGTGTTATATCTTTATATTGTTCATGCCCGTGCTACTCAAGATTATTTTAGTAGGAGTGATTTTAGTGGTGGGTTATTTATTTTATAAATATAGAGATAAGTCAATAAAAGCAACTATCACAAAGAATATATAAGTTTCGTATTTGCCCTAACGAACAGTTGGGGCTTTTTTGTATTCTAAAACTTTGTTGCTTTTCTAATAAATTAAAAGGGGCTATCCGGTGCAGAAAGGTTATACGTAAAAAGCATTTTTGTAAAAGAGGTTCGGAGGTACCACAAATATCTGCGGTGTTTCTCCAAAAGTGTGCGTTTTGGGGATAAGGGAATCACCGTACAATGAGACCATGAATAAATAACACGTTATTCGTGATGGTATGACTAATAAAAAACTGGAGGTTTTTGGATGATTTTAGTTAAGGATGTTTCAAAAGTTTATTCACTAGGGTCGGAGAAATTTCACGCTTTAAAAAATAATCATATACACATCAGCAAGGGGGAGTTTGTTGCCATCATGGGACCTAGTGGCTCTGGCAAGAGTACGTTACTTCAACTATTGGGAGGGCTTGATCTTCCGACAACTGGTGAAATAACAGTAGATGGTATTCATTTAAATCAATTAAATGAAAAAGAACGTACGCTATTTCGACGTAAAAAGGTTGGATTTGTTTTTCAAAACTACCAGCTGTTACCAATGATGACGGTTGGTGAAAATATCGCCTTATCCCTATCAGCTAATCATACTTCGAATGCGCAAATGAAATCGATTGTTCAAAAACTGCTTATTGATGTCAATCTTCAAGATAAAGAGTCAGCGTTTCCATCCCAATTAAGCGGAGGTCAGCAGCAGCGGGTAGCAATTGCAAGAGCTTTAGCGATGAAACCGAGTTTAATTTTAGCAGATGAGCCTACTGGAAACCTGGACCAAAAAAATGGAGCAGATATACTAAAGCTTTTATCAAAGCTAAATAAAGAAGAAGGTATTACCGTTGTCATGGTGACTCACGATCAACAAGCTGCACAAGTAGCTGAAAGAATCATCGTGGTGCGAGATGGATTGATTTTAGAGGAAGAGCGTAAAGGGGGATATCGAAATGAAACAGTGGCAAATCGCATGGCGTAATTTAATGCGACGTAAAATGCGGACCTTCCTTACAATGATGTCTATTTTAATTGGAGTGGCTTCCACATTCGGTGTCATTGCTGCTGTTGATACAGCAGAAAAGGTATTCCCCATCTATTTAAAAGAGGCGTTTGCAAAAGCTGATTTTAATATTGCGGGTACGGATGCGTATTTTACTGAAGATGTTCACAAACAGATGCAAAGTAGCAATGAATATTCCTCTGTAGCCATGTTAAAGGAAAATTCGAAGTTGGTGACTAAAGAAAAAGGAATATCTTCCATACAGAAAAGAGTCGTGTTAACCGGCTATAGCCAATATGACTCTCCTGTAACTGGATTTAAACTGATAGATGGGAATTTAAACTCCGATGGGGCACTGATCACAGACAGGACAGCAAAAGTGTGGGGCTCCAAAGTGGGGGACACGATTACCTTTGATACAAAAGATGGTATAAAAAAGATTAACATCACCGCCATCGTCAAATACACCAAGGACTTAATGGGACCATCCAGTTGGAATATGGCCAAATACCACCACTGGGCTGTGGCAGTTCCACTCCCTGTCATTCAAAATTGGTTTGATTTAAGCGGAAAAGTCCAGGCTATTCAGGTAAAGGCTGATCGTCCAAATCAAATCGAAACTGTAGAGCACGAGTTGGAACATTTGGTAAAAAGTAACGACGATGTTTATATGCAGCCAATGATTGTGGATTTTGACTCAGTTTATAAAGACCTTAATACGTTTTTCTTAGCTTTATATATTGCTGGATTTCTAGGAATCGCCTTAAGTGCGTTTATCATTTTTAATTCATTATTTGTAAGTATGAAGGAGAGAAAGAATGAGTTTGCGGTTTTAAAGACAATCGGCTTTATACCTAGTCAATTACGAGGAATGGTATTAAGAGAGGTTATCTTGCTTGGTGTGATAGGTACAGGTATCGGACTGTTAGTTGGATATGGTTTAGCAATCGGTTTAAAAGCGCTTATTTTCATGTTATATGGTGTAGAAAGCAACAGTGGTTTGGTGCTAAAAACCGGTTTAAGTGTGTCATTAATTGCAGGTTTGTTCGTTCCCATTCTTGCCTCATGGTATCCAATTCGTAAGGTTGGAAGGGCTAGTGTGATTGAAATTTTAAAAGAAAACAAAGTGAAAGTGTCAAGTCATCAAAAGTGGTTTGGAGTTATGGGTGTTATACTTATTTTAATAAGCTTCTTTATCAAACATTTGGCTGTAGTCCTACCGCTTATGATTGGGATTGCCCTACTATTTCCTTATTTGTTTAAGCTGTTTAGCTTCCTATTAAAACGATTTTATCTTCTTGTCTTTAATTTTACTGGCGATTTGGCTATTCGAAATTTAAATCGGAATCTTAGTCGTACATCCATGACATCCGTAATCCTTTGTCTTGGAATTGCCATGATTGTGTTAATGAGTTCATTAAATTCTGCCCTTTTACAAACTTACGAAAGAGTGATTTATAGCTCTTATGGAGGCAACCTAGATGTCATGTTCCACCATATTGAAAAAGACGATCTTCCCATTTTGAAGAAAACTGACGGTGTGAAAGAGGCAGTGGCATACTCCCTACAGGGAATCGTTTGGGATTTAAATGGTGAAAAACGAATGCTTCCTGTATATGGGATAGGGGCTGATTGGATTGATCGCTTCCCTTTATTTACGACAGATCCAGAGGATTCACAGGGATCAATGATAAAAGGATTAAAAAACAATGAAATCATTCTCGATAAAATTTCGTTTAAAGTCTGGGGAGGAAAAGTTGGTGAATCCATCAAGTTAGATACTCTGGAAGGTGAAAAAACGTTCAAAGTGGTTCATGTGGTCAACACCATGAAAAATAGCGGGTACGGTGCTTTTATGCGAGATGATCATTTTAAAGAAAATTTCGGTGTGAAATATGAAAGAAATGTTTTGGTATTAAAGGATGAACAGACTAGCCGACTTCAATTGAGAGAAAACATCTATGATCAATTTGGTGAAAGAGTGGAGGAAATGTGGGGTCCAGAAGATTGGGTATCGGTTATGAGAGGAACTATTACAGGAGCATTTAGTATCGTGAATGGTTTGGTTATTTTAGGGATTATTGTCTCTGGGATTGGAATCACCAATACTTTACTCATAAATATTATGGAACGTGTTCGAGAAATAGGAATGATGCGTGCGGTTGGTGTAACAAGAGGTCAGATTATCAAAATGATTATGCTCGAAGGCTTTGGAATGGGTCTTGCTGCTACAGTGATTGGTCTCTTATTTGGAATACTACTAATCTATATTACATCTGGATTCGTAGAGGTAAACAATCTCACATTTGAATTTGGTGTTTCTCCGTTAATCATGGCCATCATCTTCTTGTTTGGAATTATCATTAGTTTAATCTCAAGCTTTAGTCCAGCAAAAAAAGCGGCAAAAACTCCATTAAACGAGGCATTGCGATATGAATAAAAGTATAATCATTCTTTTTTTATCGATATTCCTTTCAGCTTGTGGAGCAAATAGTTCCTGGGAAGAGGAAGAGAAGAACATTGAAGTAAGTGACAGAGTTGTAACGGATGATGTAAATGTGGCCTGGGAACTTGAAACTAATCAGGATCCTAATGGGACGTTGATCCGTCTAATCATCAAGAATCGAGATGTTGCGGTAAAGGATTTTGATATCAATCATGAAAAATTACTGCATTTAATTATAGTGAGCAAGGATTTATCCTATTTTCAGCATGTTCACCCGGAATATAAGGGGGCAGGTGTTTTTGAAATACTACATGATTTCCCAGCAGGCGGTGAATATAGAATGGTAGCGGACTTTAAACCAACGAATGGAAGCTCCATGAGTAAAATGGAATGGTTAAGTGTGGAAGGTGAACAGACTCAACCTAAACCTATGACGGTTGATAACAGTCTTGAAAAACGAGTCAATGGCATGAAAGTGAAGTTAAGCTTTGATCCTCCACTAGAAGTTGGCGTAGAATCGACTCTCAAGTTTACCTTCTTGGATGAAAAAACAGATCAGCCGATTACAGATTTGGAACCGTATTTAGGATCAATCGGTCATACTGTCGTTTTTTCGGCAGATGGGGAACGCTATTTACACGTTCATGCGTTAGATGGTCAGGGCAGTGGGCCTGATGCCCTATTTGCAACCAATTTTTCTGAAAGTGGAGTCTATAAAACTTGGGGACAGTTTCAAAAAGACGGCAAGGTATTTACTGTTTCCTATGTCGTTACTGTACCTAAAAACTAGTAATAGAGGCGAAAACATGACGTTTTCGCCTCTGCTATTTATAAAGGAGAAAAAATATGAATAAGTTTGCAGCTTATTGGCGAGCCCATCATCCAATAGTTCATTTGATCATGCTAGGTGCAGTACTGATTAGTCTAACCAACTCTATGAGTGTTGTGTTTTTACCTATCTATTTGATTTCTTTCTCAGAATTGGATCCCGTTATGGTAGGGACGATTGTAGGATTAGGAGCTCTTACGGCCACTTTTGGTGGATTTATAGGGGGGACCTTATCTGATTTTATAGGGAGGCAGCGTTTGCTAGTTATCAGTCTGCTTGTGTTGTGTTTTGTATTTTTAGGTTTTTTATATTTTAATAATCCTATCTTTCTATGTATATTAAATATTTTTCGTGGATTATTCTCATCTTTTTTTAATATCATATCAAAAGCCATCATGGCTGATTTAACTCCTGAAGAAAGGAGATTTAGAGTTTTTTCCAATAGGTATTTGGCAGGAAATATAGGTTTTTCCATCGGTCCTATCCTTGGAACCATATTTGGTTTTGCGGGGAATTCTATCGCCTTTATCTTTAGTGCCGTCATTTATTTCATTTATTTTTTATTCATGATACTGACTATTAAGTTTTCTATGAGCAAGGAAAACCCTAAAGAGAAGGAAGAAAGTTTCAGCCCTATTCAAGCATGGCAAGTTTTTAGAAAGGATAAGGCTTTACTTTTATTTATCTTAGGGAGTGTCCTTTTAACAACAGTTCATGGTGAAATGTCTGTCACCTTGTCCCAATATCTTGAAGGATCGATGACAGATGGCATTAAATTGTTCGGTTATTTAATGAGTATCAATGGGATTACCGTAATAACAACGCAAGTATTCATGACAAGGTGGGCAGAAAGGTTTGGCCTTTTTCAACGTATCATTATGGGAAGTCTATTATTTGCAGTGGGTGAGATAGGTTTTGCTTTTTCTCATCATAATGGAGCTTTTATCCTATCGATGATCATCTTTACCTTAGGAGAAATATTGATTATACCTTCAGAGTATGCACAGATTGATGAAATTACCCCGAAAGGAATGAGGGGTATGTACTATGGTGCTCAAGGCTTTAGTGAAATAGGGAATTTTATTGGCCCATGGTTTGGAGGCGTTTTGTTAGTTAGTCATGGAGGAAAAGTGATGTTCCTTACGATGGCTTTGTTTTCTTTAGTGAGTATTGCCTTCTATGGTTGGGGAAGAAAACAAAATAAAAAGGCACCATACATTCCCATTTCTATTAAGATGCAACTATAAATGAACTAAAAAAACACTCTATTTTTAGATAGTAGAGTGTTTTTTACAAGTATATGCAAAATCGTGTATGGTGTATCAGTTTAGGAAATGATTTAGAATAATAACTAAGTTCAAATAAAATGAAGAATTGAACGTCTAATCTTCATTTTGATAAATATAGAGTTTTCCGTTTAGTGGATTCCTTAATTTAGGACCATGGAAACCTCTCATTTTTAATTCCTTTTCTATAAAAATCATTAATGCACCGTGACTAACAATAAGAGTATCTTCTTTTTTATCCAGAATATCATCAAGAAGTTTGTTTATTCCTTGTCTAATTTTTATGATTTCCTTTTTCTTTTTTTGATTTGTGGACCATGATAGTCTAACTAACATCGCCCATAAAAGGAATGGCAATGATAAACTCATTTTAAATGGAGTCATTGGTATTTCTCTTAATTCTTTCCTTTTCATCACTATGCCAGGATAGAAATGTTTTGCTGTTTGTAAACATCGATAGAGATCACTTGAATAGCAATGCTTCCAATTGATACCCTCTAAGTCTACTTCAGATGTTTCTATCTCTGCTTTATCATAGTCCTCAAACCACTGAAGTAACTCTTGAGTGTCTACGAATGTTTTCTGTGGATAGGGGTGAAGGACGCGAAAATGTCTAATTAATCCTATTTTCATCACTTTTTTCCTTTTCTATTATTTTAGGAACTTACTTTCGTTTATCTGAAAACAATAAGAATAAGAGGCAATCTAGAAGTTATGTTTCAACGCTCTTTGTCATAACCTTTATATTCATTGTAAGGAGTTTTTTTACATAGAAACCGCATACTTTTTGATTATCACCGCAACATTATGTGGTAATCCCGAAATAGTAGATAACATTAAAACTTAATATCAAAAATCGAATAAGAAGGTGAATAAGCGTGGTAGTCCTCTTGAACCATTAATTTAAAAGAAAAGAAAGTAATTCTCCCCTTAATAAAATTTAAAAGGATGAGAATAGGAGTGTTCGAAGTACATCTATTTAACAAGAAGATTAATTGTTTTATACTTTAACTTATTTTTGTATAATTCTATATAGTAGATAGGAAAATGATGGTAAAAGTTAAATGGTAATTTGGGGGATGTAGATTTGATTATATATGAAGCAACAAAATTAGAGTTTATATCGGATGTAACGAATGAATTATTAGTAGAGCGTTTATATAATTCGTACCAAGAAAAGATAGGACGTACTTCCAAACAAGAAATCCTATCATGGGAAAATTCTCTACAACGAATGTCTAATGTTATGCAAGATAAGGACATACCTACTGATGCGGCTGTTGCAATTGAGTTTAAAATTCCTAATACATCTAAACGTGTTGATTTTATTGTAGCGGGAAATGACGGGAATCAAGATCATGTTGTCATTGTAGAGTTAAAGCAATGGTCTGAAGTTGAAAAGGTATCATGTAAAGATGCTCTTGTAAATACTTATCTCGGTGGAGCTAAGAGATCGGTTACCCATCCTTCCTACCAGGCTTGGTCCTATGCAGCGTTAATTGCTGATTTTAACGAAAATGTACAGGATCAACATATTCAACTAAAGCCTTGTGCCTATTTACATAACTATAGAAAAACTCCTAATGACCCTTTAACAGATGAACATTATCAGGATCACTTAGAGAAAGCCCCTGTTTTTACAAAAGGGGAAATTCAAAATTTAAGAGATTTTATTAAAAAATATGTTCGAAAGGGAGACAACAATAAGTTAATATACCAAATTGAGCATGGTAGAATACGGCCTTCGAAATCTTTACAAGACTCCCTTACGAACATGATAAAGGGCAATGAAGAATTTATCATGATAGACGAACAAAAGGTTTTTTATGAAGATGCCTTTCATCTAGCATTTGAGTGTGTACAGAATAATAAGAAACAAGTAATGGTCATTGAAGGCGGACCTGGAACTGGTAAGTCAGTAATGGCCATAAACTTGTTAGTGAATTTAATTAACAAAGGGTTAATGTCATTATATGTTTCAAAAAACTCAGCCCCTAGAGATGTCTATGCTTCAAAATTAAAAGGCACAGTAAGAAAGACAGAGATTGACAACTTATTTAAGGGTTCAGGAAGTTTTACTGAATCAAAGTTGAACGAATTTGATGTCATAATTGTCGATGAAGCACACCGTTTAAATGAAAAGTCTGGTTTTTACGGAAATCAAGGTGAAAACCAAGTAAAAGAATTAATAAAAGCTTCAAAGTTTACGATTTTTTTCATAGACGAAAATCAAAAAGTTACTTTAAAGGACATTGGTAGTATCGATTTAATCAAGCAATACGCTGACGAGTTTAATGCGGAGGTTATATCTGGTCAATTAGTATCTCAGTTCAGATGTGATGGTTCAGATGCCTATATTGCTTGGTTAGATGATGTCCTTCAAATAAGAGAAACAGCAAACACCCATTATTATGGAGTTAATTATGACTTCCGAGTATTTGATAATCCTAATGAAATGCTAGTTGAAATTGAAAGATTAAATTAGATCAACAACAAATCAAGAATGCTGGCTGGCTACTGTTGGGAGTGGCCATCTGCAGAACGTAGTAACAATAGATATAAAGATATTAGTATTACAGAACATAAGTTTGCAATCAGTTGGAACCTAAATGATAGTATTTGGGCCATTGATCAAAGTTCAGTAAGTGAAGCAGGATGTATTCACACATCACAAGGACTAGAGTTTGATTATGTAGGAGTAATCATAGGGCCTGATATGAGATATGAAAACGGTGAGGTAATGACAGATTATTTAAAACGTGCAAAAACAGATCAATCCTTAAAAGGGATTAAAACACTTGCAAAGGAAGATTCTCAAAAAGCACAAAAACTTGCAGATCAAATTATTCGTAATACTTACCGAACACTCATGACACGTGGGCAAAAGGGGTGCTTTATCTTTTGTACGGACCCTGAATTAAATGAATATTTTACAGACAGGTTAAATAAAACTAGAAATGATAATGATTTGTCACCAGGATTGGTATCGAAGGTAGCAGAAGATAGTGAGAAATATGAATAGAAGAGTATGGGGATGGTTTTAGTTTGTTCTCTGCATATATAATTATTAGAGATGCCTACGGACTTTGTTTTTAAGTATTCCGTCTCAAATACAAGGTACCATACCATGTTTTTCAAGTGGACATAGTTACTGTTATTAAAGAAAACCATTGAAAAAGTTAAAAGTTTAAATCATTCTATAAATTTAATTTTTATTGATTGACTTTAAAAAAGGTTGTAGTAGAACCTACAACCTTCTTTATATTATGTTACTCGAACCAAACATATTCTGCTAATCTAGTTAGAGCTTTTGATCTTCTTTTTATTTCATTTGCATCCCATTTATCATTTGGGGGTGTATAATCATATTTTTTTACTGCTTTGTCATGTTTTGTGTTTTTTGTGCCAGTTTCGATTTTACTAGAGATTGAACGAGTAAATGGTGATTGGTTTTTATATACCAGTAATTTTTCCTCAAAAGATTTGTTCTTTAATGAACTATTATCGGATTTTGACAATAGTGTCAAATTTCCAATATTGGAAACTAGACTCTTATATTCCGTTCCTTCTTCCTTAATAAAAGCCCATGGTTCACTCTTTTCTTCAGGGAGAATATGTTCAATTGTTAAACTTGAATAATCAGCTTGGTCAAATGAAGATGCTAACTTAGATAAAATATACATAATTTTTTTCTTATCTGAGCCTTTTAATTTATACTGTTCAAATGATTTAAGAGCTATTTCTTTTTTATCTTCTATTAGCTTTTGAAATTCTAGAATTGCATTTTTGTAATGCTCATCTCTACCTCTTGATAATCGAAGTTCCTTTGCTATATAAGGGAATTTCTTTTCAAATTCGTTAAAACGTGAAGCAGAGATAACATAACTAAATATTAGGGTTTCAAGTTTCTCGTAAATTTCTTGTTCAAAAGTATCATCTAATTTGTTAGCTGCTAGTGCAATAACAAAAGATTGTTTTACACCAAGTTGTAAGCAAGCTGTTAAAGCATTATTGATATTACCTTCCATTGCTTTAATATAAGTAGATGCTGCATCTTGAATTTCAATTACAAATTCAAGAATACCTTGATATTTATCTAAGTCATAAATTTTGGGGTTTTTAGGATTTTTAGTTTCCCCTAATTGATCTTCAAACCAGTCATACAATCCCTTTTTCTGTACAAGATATCCTTTTGACATTAAAAAATGTTTCAAAAAAGTTGTTGTTGAAACTTTAGGTTTTCCTTTTTCATCAGTTAACTTGTTAATGAAATCGTCCCATCTTGTACCGATAGTATGATATTGTTCGTCCGTTAGATTTTTTAGTAACATGTTTTTTAATAAATCTTCAGGTTGCAATTTTGCTCCTCTATCATTTAAGGTTTCGAATATACGAAATGCCATATTTATACTTCCAGATACCATTGAAACAATATACACATTACTAGTGAGATAGACCATAAAATCTGATAAAGGAAAGCCATTATCTGGATTTAATAATTCTATAAACTTTTCAATTGCTTTTAATAAATTCGCCTGTGAAGTAGTGTATGTCCTGTATTTAATGTCTTGGTTATATTCTAGTATTTGTTTGTAAAAATCGTTATCCATGTTGTGATGAGTTAGTCTATATTTATGAATAAGTTTTCCATTGGGGCCAGGAAAGCTCGTTTTTAGGAATCTACTATAATATTCTCCAAGTTCTTTAAATCCGGTTCTTTTAAAGTGATATATTGAAGCTGCAATCAATAATGTTATTGAAGTTATACGTTGTTGTCCATCAATAACCATTCTCAATTTTGGCTCGTCCTCAGAAAAAACCATGCTGCCAATGAAGTAAGCTTGATCGGGATCTTCATCCATACTGTCTCTTATATCAGTAATAAAATCATTAATATTTTCTTCTCCCCATACGTAATTTCTTTGCATGATTGGAATTTTATAGAAATGATGCCCATCTAATAATGAACTGATATGCACAAGTCCATCAGAACTAAACTGTTTATTAATACTCATTTCATAGTCTCCTATTCAACTATTTCTAATTTTTATTATTTATTATAATTTTAGTAGATTGTATATCAATGATCAAGGTTCCATTTATTAGTGGATAAATTTACATTTTTTAACTCTTGCTGAGTACTTGTTAGATTTTAATAAAGTTTCAATAAAACTAATAGTTAAAATTCTACAATATTATAATTTAATATTTTCATTAGATTTATGTGATTTCCAAAAATGATAATTACATTTTTAGTGAAAACATTAATAACTTAATTTATTTTATGTAATAATATTTAGTGGATATTTTTACGTATGAACTTGTATTTAACTTACACACAAGAAAATATATATATATTATGAGAAATAACAATTGGGGGAACAAGATGAATACATTTTGGAACTTTCCAGCAGCTACGGGTGGAATGATTAATTCGATCAACAACGCTGGATTGGAAACATTTAGAGGCAATGCGATTGATTCGTTAACCAGAGAAATCTGCCAGAATTCATTAGATGCAGTTAAAGATCAAAACAAGCCGGTTGTTGTTGAATTTACTAGATTTGCAGCTGATATAAATAATTTTCCAAATAAGAATCAATTAATAGAAGTGTTTCGGCAATGTAAACAAACCTGGCTGGGTAGAAACAAGAAGAGTGAGGATTTTATTGAAAACGCATTAATTCTATTAAACAAACAACAGATTAATTTCCTGAGAATCAGTGACTATAATACAAAAGGTTTAGAAGGGGCTAGAGAGGGAGAACTTGGGTCACCTTGGAGTTCTTTAGTGAAGGAAGCTGGGTCATCAAACAAAGATGATAGTTCGGGTGGTAGCTTTGGGATTGGAAAATCGGCACCTTTTTTAAATTCTAATTTAAGAACTCTTTTCTATTCTTCCTTAGATACAACAGGCTACGAATCTCATATTGGTGTAGGGAACATTATGTCTTTTAAAAAAAGTAATGACCAAATCACTCTTGGGAATGGCTATTATACTCATAATGAAAAATCCTTGGCCATACCAGGTCAAATGAACCTAGATGTTAACTTTAATAGAACAGATACAGGTACGGATATTTATATTGCAGCATTTGAACCATCTGAGGACTGGGAAAAGGAAATCATCAAATCTGTTTTATATAACTTCTTTATTACCATTTTTAATAAAAAGCTTATTGTAAAAATTAATGACTTTGAAATTAATGAGCGAAACATTGCTCAATTAATAGATGATTTAGAAGATAATGAGGAAAATCGATATTTGAAGAACTATTTTCATCTACTAGTCTCAAATAAAACTGTAAAAATTAACTATCCTGCAAAGAACTATAAAGGCATTAGCTTTGAAGAAGGAGAAGCAGTTTTATACTTGTTAAATGGTGACGATTTAAACAGACGTGTATTAATGACTAGAAAAACAGGTATGCGGATCTTTGAACAAAAGAATATTAGCGGGAGTATTTCCTTTACCGGATTGTTAATGATTACAGGGGTCCACATGAATAATATTTTTAAACAAATGGAAAACCCTGCCCATAATGAATGGTCCGCAGAGCGTTATGAAAAAAATCCTAAATTAGCTGACAAGATATACAAAGAACTTAGAAGTTTTATTAGAGAAAAAGTGAAAGAACATTATCAAGAGCAAATCACAGATAGTATCGATGCTGTTGGTTTAAGTGACTTTTTACCCAACAAAAATTTAGTAGTTTCCAGTGGAATAAATCGAACAGAGTCTCTCAATTCCTCTATTAAATCGATTATTACAAAGGAAAAGAAAGAAGAACCTGCTAGAAAAGTGAAAACCAAAGGTAAAGCTGAATCCGATATTGAGGAACAGTTAGTAGGAGAATACGGAATTACTCCTACTGGTGACGAAGGTGGGAATGGATCCGGTGAGCATAGTGATGGAGGCAATGCAAGCGGAGGTTCTACTAATCCAGGTGGCCAAAATGAATTAAACCAAGATCATGACGGTGATACGGATAAAAAGAAAGAACGAAAGCCTAGCAAAGACCCTATTCACATTCAGCAAAAATATGTTTGTGTGGAAAGAAGTAATGGAAAATACCGCTTTGTCATTTCACCTAGTAAATCACTTGAGAATGGCCGTCTTGTTTTCAGAGTGTTAGGTGAACAAAGTGACTATGATTTACCTATTCGAAATGCCTATACAAATGACAGCAATGTATTAGTGGAAAAGTTTAGCTCCAACTCCGTTTATCTTCAATCTTTAAAAGCCAATAAGAGTTTTAAGATTGATGTTGAAGTGGACTACGATGATTATTGTGTCATGGAGGTAGAATTATATGAAAATTAATACCTCTTATCCATACCCAGTGTTATATATGAACAACGATGATTATAAAAAGTCTAGCTTTAGTACGTCCCTAGAAGTGAATGACTCTTTTGGTTATGTCCAAATTAAAGCAAGATTCCAGTTAGATAATCCAGGAATTAAAAGTTTAATAGAAAGCGGATTGTGTGTATATCTCATTCATATTGAATGTGGTCATACTAGTTTTCGAAACGTATATGAAACGAATGAGGCAACCTTGGAAATATCTATTCCTAATAATCAATTACGTGGGAAAATAAACATTCACTCCTTCATCGTGTCTAAAGAAAGAATTGAAAATTATACAAATGAATTTTTAAGTGACTGGTATAGTGGTATTCCTATTACGTTTGAAAAAGGGAATTTTCTTGCCGTTGGTGAAGCCATTGAAACGACTTTATTTGAGGATCAAACAGAGCTATTAAATCTGCCATCTATCATGACCGTGACCAAATCACTTAAGACTGAGTTTATGGATGTGGATATCCATTCAGATAATATTACCGTTTCACTACCTGAGTATGAATACAATCAATATGCCGGAAGCGGGAATTCTTTATTAAAAAATACGATTCTATCAACTGTCATTGTTCCTTCTTTAGTTTATGTTTTCTCAAAAATAGGGGATAACAGAGGAGACTTAGAACAATACACATGGTATCAAGTATTAGAAAAGATCTTTGCGGAAAATAACTATCGTCTCGAAGATGTTGGAACGGACCTATTATCTCCACTTAAAGCAGCTCAACTAGTTTTAAGAAAACCATTAAGATCAAGCTTTGAAGAAATCGAAAAACTCAATGGAAGGGAGGATTAATATGAAATTAAAGTTTTTTTCTGATGAAACTCTCTTGGATTTAAGAACCAATTACGAAGCTTATAAAACAAATTATTATGAACAAAACAAAGAATGGTTTGATGATTATTTTAAAGAGGAAGGTAGAGTGCTAGAATCTAGTATTCCTTTTGAAGTACCATCCCTAAACTTTAATGATGATTATGCTGTAAGTGATAAGGAAAATGTAAAGGTTATCTATGACTCTTTAAAACATTTAACCATTTCGCAAGCTACACAGGAACGATTGTGGTCAGGACTAGCACACTTGCAATTAAGAGAGTTTTCCTATTACCGATTGAAAAATGAGTTAAAAGATCATAATGATAAGCGTATAAATACAGCCTTGTTCTTTAAAAATGGTGGAAAACGCTCTCTATTTGTCCATATCCTCGCACGTTTATGGTGGGTAGGATATATGACTTATGATGAATCTAATTCTAGCAACCCATTTTGGTTAACAGAATTTTTCTGTGAAAAAGACTTCTCGGCCAGATGCGTGGTGTTTTTCTCTAGTAACTTTACATCTAACCGTAATATCTCAAAAGGGATTCTAAAATCTATTATCAAGCTTCAAGATAGAGAGATTAGTATAAAACGTGATCACTTTGTTCAAGCCACAAAGTATTTAAATGTTGTGGGTGGAGCAATGATTCTGGATATGCTAACCGTTGATGAAGTAGAGCAAATGGTTGATAAATATTTGGCGAAGTATTTTGGATTGGAACTGCAGCCAAAGTTGGAAGCACACATATAAATATTAAGGTCTAACTCCACTATTAATGGAAGTTAGACCTTTTTTTAAGATCTTTTATTGGATATTATTGTATAATTAAAAGTAAATAATTAAACATAGGAGAAAATAATATGCCTATATATAACAAATTAGTTCGCGATAAAATACCCGAAGTCATAGAATCAACAGGTAAAAAGTTTTCTACAAGGATCTTAACTGAAGATGAATACATAACCGAGTTAAAAAAGAAAAGCTTCGAAGAATTAGAAGAATATATCCATACAAATAATGATAAAGACGCAATCGAAGAATTGGCAGATTTACTTGAAATTATCCATGCTTTCGCAGAATACCATGGGACTATTTTTGATGAGATAGAGGAAGTCCGAAAATCGAAAGAAAAAAAACGTGGAGGATTTAAGGAAAAAGTGTTCCTAATCGAGGTTGAAGATACCCAAGATTAATTTAAACTTGAATTGAGGGAAGAAATGAGCCATAAATTACAAGTTGGAGAAATGAGAGCCTCCTATTTAACTGATAAGGAGATTTGGAGTCATTTCAATTACATTTTTTCAACAAAATCTAAAAATTCTACTACATATAAATTTGTTTTAATTAAATCCATATTAGAAAATCTTTATAATGTTAATGAGAAATTGGAGTTAAACTATTTTCAACTTTTCGGAAGTTTTGCAAAGATCTATTGGAATCTAGTTGTCCATCATGATCTCAATCAAATAAATATGGTTGATAAAAAGTCGGAGGTACAAAAAATACTTTTGGACTTTCAAATGAAACATAATATACCGAAAGAATTTGTTTTTGATAAGCTTTCAGATGAATTTCAATTAGAAATTATTAATAAAGTAAAGAGAAAATGTAAAGTAAATGTTATGGGTGCTATATTTGGCGATACAGAATCAACGATATATGATTTTGACAATGAAAAAGAAGTTGTTAGACTAAATTCTTCTTATTATTCTTTTATGCAACGCTTCCAACGTGTACTGAACTACTTAACAAATTATCATTTGGCACTATTTTTAGAAAAATTTAACGAACAAGACGATACAACAAACATACTCATTAAGGTTGAAAATGTTTCAAAAAGATCATCCCTTGATCAATTTTATCAGCTTCTTACCTCTTATTATGAAGGACGTTGTTTTTATTGTGATAAGTTAATTAAAAAGAAATCTTCCGCCCATGTAGATCACTTTATTCCATGGAGTTTTGTACAAGCAGATCAGTTATGGAATTTAGTTATAGCTTGCAGTTCCTGTAATTTAGGTAAAAGTGATAAACTTGCCCATATTAGCTTTTTAGACATATTAATTGATCGAAATGGTGAGTTGTTAAACAAAAAAGAGCTAAAAAATAGGAGTGACATGAAGATTTATACTCCAAATAAGCTCCAACAGCTTTACGAATACTCCAATGAAAATGGATTTACTGATATTTGGTTGCCGAAAAGTACTGGATTATCAATATAAGGATTGATATTAGTAATTTAGAGAAAATTGTAATAAAGAATAGAGGTCCTAAGAAAAAATGACTATTTCGTTTGAATCAATTGCACAACTCGATCATTCAAAAGAATTTGCTCGCTTACATCAAAAGTTTAATCAATTTAATCCTTTAAAAGTTTTAAGAGTAGATAAATTTGAGATTCGTCATTCAAATGTTCTAGCTTGGTTACTTAATCCTAATGAAAATCATCAATTGGGTAGTTTTTTTATAAAAAAACTTTTATCAAGATTAGTTACTAGAGGAGAAAATGAAGACAAGGTAGAACATATTGATTTTCTAACATATTTATATTCTTCATTTTCCGATACTGAGGTTTACCGTGAAGTTAAAACAAGTACTAATCGTTTCATTGATTTGGTAGTAGTAGTTCCTTCCAAAAAACTTGTACTTGTTATTGAAAACAAATATTATGCTTCTGAAACACTGGGACAACTTGAGGATTATCTTTCTTATGCTAAAGGTCATTACGAAGACTATACGATTATTCCTATTTTCTTAAACCTTACAAGTGATGCACCTTCGTTACAGGACTACTGGATATTAGATTATCATGATGTATTAGAAATTATTTTATTACATCTTGAGCTACATCGTGAAACAATGTCTGAAAATGTATATGAGTTTTTAATATATTATACAAATATCTTAAAAGAAGAACTTGTTCATGATGAGGAGTCTGTGCAACTCGCTCTAGATGTTTATGAAATCAATCAGGCTGCAATCGATTTTCTTTATCTTTGTCAACACAATGAGTTTCGTAAACAGCCACGTTATCGTGAAATATATCTGGAGTTGGATATGTATCCGGAACAGTACCATGAATCATTAAAAAAAATCTATGAAAAAAAGAAGCAAGCCATTAATTATATTTTTAAAATAGGTAGTAATGTATTACGAGAAGCTTTTTTAACATTTATTAAATTAGAGAATATCCCAGAGGATTTATATAAGGCACATGTTCAAGTACCTAGTTTTATTTTACCTGATTGGGTTGATTTTAAAGAATCGATTGGTGAACCAGAACAAGGTTATTGGTTAGGTTATGGTTTAATTAATTGGTTTGAACGGACTTGGGATGACAGGTTAAAAATAACAATCGAAGTTGGGCCAATCCCTTTTGAAAAAAGATACAAGCTATTAACTGCTCTTGAGAGCCAAGGAGTATCACTAAGACAATCCGCTAAAATGGAAGGAAAAAAATATACAAAAATTTTTACACAAACAACTATTGTTTCGGATTGGGCTAATAAGAAAGAGATTGTTGATGGAATGGAACGTTTATATCATGATCAAGATATAAATTCCATGTTTAAAAATATAGCCAGTGCTATAGAAACAATGAACAACCACCAAGAGGATAAAGCTGATATTGAAAGTATTGAATATACTGTTTATCAAGAAAAAGGGAAGTTTCCAAAGGGACCATTTATAAAATTTGCAAATGAGTTAGAAATACCTTCAGATTTATTTCGTATTCAAAATCGTAATGCATCATTTCTTCTTCCATTATTTCGGGAACTTGAAAAAACTTACGGGACCACAAGGGAAAAATGGTGGTGGCATAATAGTGTGTTTACCTTTTGGTATGATCGATTAAAAGATGACCGGTTAAAATTAACACTAGAACTTGGCCCAATACAACCAGATCAACGATTAGCAATTATTAAAGCCCTTGAAATACAAGGTATCCATTTTTCTTCCAAATCAAAGGATCCATATGCAAGATATACAAGATTGTTTTCCATATCAAAGGTTATTAATAATTGGGATAATGAAGAAGAATTATTTGGAGAGATGAATAAATTATTTAAGGATCCTAGAAACCAATTTATTTTAGATAAGATTAAGAATTTAAAAGATATTTAGCTAATTATTTCTGTGTCTTTATTTAGTAAAATAAGTCAAGGATTCGATGCTAGTATGCACGAGTCCTTTTTTATTTAACGCGTTATTACATCAATTAACCTGATTTTTTGCGTGATTACTATCACTAAATAGTTAACACTATTAGGATATGCTTTAAGTAGAGTAACAAGATGAATAATAGCTATATAAGTAAAATAGAGATATGGTAAGGAAGTTTGAGGAGGGATTTGCCGATGGATGCTACGAACGGTGTTTTAAGTGCTCCACTGCACCAATTAAAGGACGAGCATAGGTCATTGAGAGCAGATATGAATTCTTTTTATGAGACCACAGAAGAGATAGAATGTGAGGCTGGTCCTGCTGTGATTCAACTGTTTGCGGAATTGTACCAGCAGATTTCGTCTTTCACGGATAAGTTGAAGGCACATTCCAAACGTGAGGAAGAAGGGTTATTCCCTTTGATGGCCCGCCACCTAGGTGAGAATGACAGAACAATCCCAACCATGGAATTTGAACATGAGAAGGCGGAGCAGCATCTACAGGATTTTCTAACTGAAGCTGAAAACAAGGGAAAAGACATTAATGAAACTGAAGCGCAATGGATTAGCGTATCAGCTGTCCAGGCTTATACTACCTTAATACAACATTTCGCGAATGAAGAAAAAGTGCTGTTTCCGTTGGCAGAGAGTATATTGGCGGTTGATGAGATGGAGGAACTTGGACAATTGTTTCAGACTCGTTAAAGTATTGATCCAAGCGTGTTCAGATAAATAGTATATACAGTTTATTATCCGCTTTTATTAAGCATTTTTCTTTTTATGTTAAGGATTGTTTTCGAATACTGTGATGAAAAGAAACGTTATTCTTACTTCAAATGAAGCAAAATAACCGATTTTGATTTATATTATAGAATTTAAATTTTTACAAAAAAGAGTTATATTAGGACTAGAAGTGGCAAGTAGCCTTCATTTCTACTTACGAGGAGGAACTATGTTATTCGACGAGGTTTTTGGAATTAGTAGTTTAGATGAATCGAAACATAATATACGGTATAGAGAAGCAGTGAGGGCTGTCATTGTCCGAGATGGTCAAATTCTACTTATTCATTCCAACAAGGGGGATTATAAGTTTCCCGGGGGTGGAGTGGAAAAGGGTGAATCCCATGATCATGCTCTTTTGCGAGAAATTGCAGAAGAGACGGGTTACATAAACGCTGTAGTGAAAAATAAAATTGGGGTAGTGGTTGAGAGACAAATAGACGAATATGTGGAAGAGCCCAATGCATATTTTCAAATGACTTCCCATTATTATGTGTGTGATCTGATAGATGAAGAGAAAGTTGCCTTAAAACTAGAAGGCTACGAATCGATTCAACAATTTACACCGAAATGGGTAACCATAGAGGAAGCTATTAAGGAAAACCATCAAGCTCTTACCCAACCAAATCCCAATGACTGGATTCAACGTGAAAGCTATGTGTTAAGTAAACTAGTAAACGGGTTAAATGTTGAATAAAAAAATTGGCGTTTCTTATGCTTCCAATTTGGTTGCAAAAGAAACGTTTTTTTATATAGTTTTAATGGATATCAAGAATGGGTGCTCACTCTATATTAAACCAATGTTAGAGAACCCTCAGTGTACTTTCTATGAAACTTTTTCCAATCCTTTCCGTATTATTTTATAAAGAATAGTACAGAAGGGAGTAAATATGAAGTATTTTAACTATGTTGTTGCAATGATGCTATTGGTTAGTTTGATTATAAATGTAAAATTGCTGAATCATTTAGAGAGTGTAGAAAATCAATTAATGAATTTGGCCAATCAGCAACAACAAATCATAAGTCGCGTCGATGGTCAAGCCGGTGAAATTCGAGTGGTCATGGATGATATACAAAAACAGCAAAGCTGGATTAGTGAAATTAATATGGATATAAACTCACAAGGTTTGGAAAAAGGAGAAACAGATGTTAACTTTGATTGGCAAATAAAAGAATTCACTAAGGACAGCAAAGTTACATTTCATTATAATTTTGGTGATCAGGAAGAGTATACAACCATCGTCCCAAAAGAAACACAAACTGGATTTTATAAGGTGGAAGTACCTCTCAATGTGGCAGTAGTACCACGATTTGAAATTCACTTGATGGAAAGAAGCAATGACTCAGGAAATTCAAAACAAAAAATTGAAGAAAAATTACAAGAAGAATATGCACAACAGTCATTGAAGTATTTTGTTTCAGTTACGCAAGATGATATCGTGAAAAGTTCTGAGATTCAGACTCAATATTTAGGAGACTTTGGGTCTCAGTCTTACGGAGTGATAAATGTAGATTTGGACTTCCAGGGAGAACATAATTCAATTTTTGTCTCTAATTATGAAGAGGGTTTAATAAAAAAAGTTGAACTTCTTCAGTATCAAAATAAAACTCTTGTTGATGAGGAAGAAATGCAATCTGAAGGTGCTCATTTTTCCTTGAACCAAGTGGATCCAGATAACTTTAACCGATTAGTTATCAAGGTTTATTTTAAAAATGGAGAGGTTTTTGAAAAGGAAATCTATCAGAGATAAAGAGGAGTACCTTGGGATCGTAGGTACCCTTATCTAAAAACATGGGTCAGAGGGACAGGCACTTGTCCCATTTTAAAGTTGAAGTTCTACTACTATTTGTTCTCCCTTCATTCCCACATAAGTAGCTTTTTTATTAGATATATTTATCGTATAGGTTGCGATTCCTACGTTTGCTAACTCTTTTAGGAAGTCTAAAAAGGGTAGTGATATGTTTGCGATTATTTCTATTGCCTCGTCCTTATTAAAATGATTGGAAATCAAAAAGTTAACTTGAGGTTCTGTTTTTAGCTCTGAGTGCTTGCTCTTGTAAGTGACTTCACCAGTGGAAACATCAATATCATATTGAATGACCCCGATATTGGATAATTCATCCAAAAATTCAGCAAAACTGGTCTTTCCTGTGCTTCTTTTTTCAATAACCTTATGTAGTTCTTTTTTCGTAAGCTTGTTGTCATTCATGGTATTCCTCCGTTCTGGGTAGTTCTTCATCATTTTAACCGTAATGCAAGATCTTATGCCAAAATAGTTATTTTTTAGAAGCATTCGGTCCTAGTTGAACAAGGAGATTATTGATGGAGGAAATACAGGTGTAAATGTTAAAGGGACATTAACTTGGGCACAATCTATGCGTATATTTTCCTATCTATTACCACACCGTTCGCAAGAATTTTAATCGGCTAAAAACACAGGGGGACAGAGGGAGGTCGTTTTAATTGAAAATGATTTAAAAACACCTCTTATGTCGTATGGAAGAATCTATACGACATAAGAGGTGTTTGATTTTTACAAAAGTATATTTTTTCCTATACATTTAAATACTTCTGAATCAGTAGGTAAAATGAATTAAAAAGAACTCTATTTTGCGGTCTGTACACGAATGGTTGCTCTCCGAACTAGCCCAAAATAGGAAAGAAGAGCTAGTAAGCTTGCTGTTAAAATGACAACACCCATTGGAATCGCGGAATATTCTCCTGCTACCCCTACAAGTGGTGAAGTGATCGAACCAAGCACAAATGGCAGTAACCCTAATAGTGCTGAGGCACTTCCAGCGATATGTCCTTGTGTCTCAATCGCTAATGCGAAGGAAGTTGTGGCAATAATCCCAATAGAACATACTAAAAAGAAAATCGGAATAGCAACTGCTAGAAGTGGTGCTTTTAACAGAAGAGCAGCTAATAAAAAAGCGCCTGCTGTAGTGGAAAGAAATAATCCGAATTTCAAGAAAGTTCTTTCTGGGATAATATCTGCTAAACGGCCGACTGATTGGGTGCCAATAATTAAAGCCAAACCATTCACTCCAAATAGTAAACTAAATACTTGAGGAGAAACCCCATAAATATTTTGATAAACAAAAGGAATGCCTGAAACGTATGCAAAGATTCCTGCAATTATAAAACCTTGTGTAAGGGCATAACCAAGGAATTCTCGATCTTTGAATAATGATTCAAAATTCTTTAATACTTGAGTTAGGTTACTTGGAACACGCTTTTCCACCGGCAAAGATTCTTCAAGTTTTACGGAAACCGTAAGAAACAATACTAAGCCAACAACAGCTAATACGATAAATACTCCATTCCAATTCGTAACAGCCAGGACTCCTCCACCAATAATCGGTGCGACAATAGGACCAAGGTTCCCCACCAACATTAATAAAGAAAAAAACTTGGTCAATTCCCTTCCACTATAGATATCCCGGACAATGGCTCTAGAAATAACGAGACCTCCCGCTGCGGCAAATCCTTGTATAAAACGAGCTGCAATAAATAGATAAATAGAAGGGGCAAAGGAACACGTAATAGAAGCGATTAAATATAAGGTGAGAAAAATAAGCAATGGCTTTCTTCGACCTTGTACATCACTCATTGGGCCAATAATTAATTGTCCCAGTCCAAGTCCTAACAGACATGTTGTTAAACTGATTTGTACTAAAGATGCTGTTGTTCCATAATCATTAACAATCGTAGGAAATGATGGTAAATACATATCAATGGTGAATGGCCCCAGGAGTCCAAGTGATCCTAAAAGTATGGCAAGTTGTAACCGTTTCGATCCTACAGGTTTATTCATGTTGTTTTCACCTTTCTGTACAGTCATTTGGAGAAGGAAAATGTCTCTCTGTATCACAATTTACAAATCAACTAATATATCGTAACAAGTAACGGATTTACTCGTCAATTTAAGTGCCTTCCCCTGAATTCTTGATTCCATTACTATGTAATTACTCGCAGCTTTCAAAACAATATAAAAGCATTAAAAATAGCAGAGAAGTTCGTATAAGAACTAACTCTGCTATTTTGTGGAGTAAGTTAAAGATTAGCTTTTTGGATGCTGTCCATATCTCCAGAAGAATAAATATGGATACCTTTTTGATCTATCTGAGCAACATGAAACATTGCATTTGCAACTGTATTCGCTTCTATTCCCATTCGACTCCTTAATTCATTACCCAATAGAGAACCCAAACCACGAACAATACCAATACCTATTTTTTCGAGCAAGCGAAACTCACTACGATTCCCTAATAGCAGGGAAGGTTGGAAAATAGACATGGTTTCATACGGAATTTCTTTTAATTTCTCCTCTAGTTCGCCTTTCATCTTTGAGTACCATATACGTGAATTTTTATTTGCATTAACAGAACTTACAATGAGGAAGTGCTTGGCACCTTTCTCCTTTGCCAATTCAGCAATCGCAATCGGGTATTCTACATCAATCCGATACATGGCTTCTTTAGTCTTAGCCTTCTTGATAGTTGTTCCTAATGTACAAAACACATCATCAACTGCAAAGTATTGCTCGAATTCTTCCAGTCGCTCAAAATCACAAATGACCTCCATAAGGTTAGGATGTTTCACTTTAAGTGGTCTTCTAACTAAAGCAAAAATTTTTTCATATTTTTGACTGTTTAGTAAGATATGAAGTAATTCATTTCCGACCAAACCAGTAGCTCCTGCAATTAGTGCGGTTTTTTTATTCATCTTGGTTTCCCCATTTTTTAAAAGTAAATTTAAAGGATGATCTTCTCCTTATAAGTAATTCCGATAATGTGAAGAAAATCTTATCGCAACAAAAATAATATACGATTTCGTAACATAAATAACAAGGAATTTAGCAATACAAATAGCACACAAAAACTTGAGAAACACCACAAGCTTTTTTTCTTTAATATAAAAGTAGTTCCTATTTTTAAACTTTATGAGACTGCTCTTCCCTAATATACCATAGGTCTAAAAGGGATACCTAAAGTCCATTTCCATTATAGTCCAATTTATTATCAGACATAAAAATAAAATTAAAATATTCCTAACGTTTATGTATATTTTTTACATATTTAAAGGGTTCCTTATACGTATGTCAAATATGTAATACTAATCAATCTAAATGGAAAGGGGAGAAAAAATGAAGAAGTTATGGCTAATTACATTGATATGTATTTTAATAACAGGTTGTACTCCTGCTAAAGATACTGTTAAACAAGTGGATATAAATACTTATGTTAAAAGTGTGGAGTTTAATAGTGAAATAATACAATCGGAACAAGCGAAAAGTAATTTATACATATTAGGTAAAGTATGGGGATTTTTAAAGTATTACCATCCGAATGTTGCAACAGGACAATGGGATTGGGATGCCGAATTGTTTAAAATCATCCCTAAAATTCTTGAATCCGGTAGTTCGCAAGATAGAGATTTGATTTTGGCAGATTGGATTACAGATTTAGGTTCGTTTAAAGAGGAAAAAACTCCAGTAGTCGATAAAGATGTAGTAATAGCACCTGATTTAGAATGGATCACCGAATTAAATCTTGGTGAACCCTTAGAATCAAAATTGACCCAAGTAAAAAATGCTAAAAAACCTAACAAGCAAAAATATGTAACTTTAGTCGAATATGATGGGAACCCCATGCTTCCTGTATTTAATGAAGCGGAATATGACTCAATGAATTACGAAAATGAAGGTTTCCGCTTACTTGCATTATTTCGATACTGGAATATTATTGAATACTTTTACCCATATAGAAATTTGATAGAAGAAGACTGGGATGTAGTCCTCCAAGATTCTATTCCAAAATTCATATCTGCTTCGAATGAACTGGAATATAAACTAGCTGTTTTAGAACTTATTGGGCGGGTTCATGATTCTCATGCAAATATTTGGATGGAGGACGCTACATTAGATGAGTTTTGGGGAGTGAACTCCGCACCTGTGAGACTATCTTTTATTGAAAATAAACCAGTTGTTACGGGGTATTATGATGATGAATTCGGGAAGCAATCTGGTTTAATTAATGGTGATGTCATTTCCAAAATTAATGGAGAAACTGTCGAAGGAATCTTTAAGGAAAAATTAAAGTATATCCCTGCCTCCAACTACCCAACAAAATTAAGAGACATAGCACCCAAATTATTACGGACAAATGAGGAAAAATTGAATATTGAGTTTATCCGGAGTGGTAAAACAGAACAAGCTAAATTAGATGTTTATCCATTGTCTGTTTTTGGAAATCCTACAGGATATATAGCTCTCGATAAAGAAGGGTTTCAAATGTTGGATTCTGACATTGCCTATTTTTACATTGATGATATTTTCAACAGTGATTTTCCAGATATAATGGCTAAAATCCAAGGAACCAATGGGTTAATCATTGATCTAAGAGGGTATCCTTCGGATGATCTCAGATTTAGTCTATCAGAATATTTACTACCAGAAAAAACAAAGTTTGCTAAGTTCTCTGCTGGTAGCTTAGCAAAGCCAGGTTTATTTAAAACTGCTTTTGAAATGGAGGCTGGTAGAACAAATAAAGATTATTATAAAGGAAAGGTAATTATTCTTATAAATGAACAAACCCAAAGTGCAGCAGAATTTCTGGCTATGGCGTTTAGAAAAGCTCCGGGTTCGGTGGTGCTAGGAAGTACCACAGCAGGTGCAGACGGGGATGTGACTCGTTTCGTGCTTCCTGGTGGGATTCAAACTGCTATATCAGGTATCGGTATCTATAACTCAGATGGATCAGACACACAAAGGGTTGGGATTATTCCGGATATTACTGTAACACCGACTATCGATGGAATTAAACAAAATAAAGATGAAGTTCTTGAAAAAGCAATTTCATTGATAAAGGGTAAATAGAATAATAAACTTTGATACTTTGAATAAGATAATGAAGTTGGGGTAATATTCTTTTAAAACACAAACATATATTCGTATATTTGATTAATGTGGTATAATTTAGAAGTACAGCTAAAAGTTGGGTGGGCAGTGGCACTTCCTGTGTAAAGGGGGTGACGCTGATGTTTACTGTTTACGAAGGGATCAGTCTTATGATTGGTTTTGCAAGTTTAATCGTGGCAGTAATCGCTGTTGGGATTTCTTCAGGTAAAAAGAAATAACCCACCCTGCTTTTTGGTAGAGTAGGTGGATTATTTCGCCCTCAGGCCACTGCACTTCTTGCAGATAGCTGTATAAAGAGCTTCCAGTTGCAGCTGGAGCTCTTTTTTAATTTATGTTTTATTACTAAAATTATAACATGTTTCCAAATAAAGTAAAGATTAGCTTCATTCAAGAGGAACATTGAGGACGTTTGTTTTATACTGACATGTATCGGACTCAGAATCCGCTATTTCCATAAAAATGATGTATTTTCATAGTTTATAGGACACAGAATCCGTTATTCATCATAATACAAAGGAAAATCGCCTATTTTTGGTTAATAACGGAACCATAGTCCGATAACCTCCTAAAAAACAATCATTTTAGTAAAATAGCGGAACGTGTGTCCTTTAAGATTGCTTTATTTAAGTATTGATACCACCCCATACCAGTTTAAAGTCATTCGTTCCAGAAAACTCGTATGATGTTAAAAGGGGCATGCGACAGGTTCCAATTATTAAATTAGATAGGGAATTTAATACACACTTATAACAGTATCGAATAAAAGCCATTCGCATATGAATTAGCTCTGTTTCTTGTTGATAAGAATCTAGATATTTACCCATTGAAATTCCATTTTATGCTAAAATTTATAAAAAAGAGGAATTATAAAAATTTTATTTAAATAGTCATTTAATTTTGGAGGTCTCAACATGCCGCAATTAATTTTTAAAGGAATAACGGTTGATCAAGTGAAAAAAATTAGTACCCCTTTGGTGCAGGAGCTTGCTGAGCTTTGTGATTGTGATACAGATAATTTTACATTAGAAATCACTCATTCTACTTTTGTTTTTAATCAAGAGGAGGTCCCAGGATTTCCATTCATAGAAGTGAAGTGGTTTGAACGCGGCCAGGACATTCAGGATGAATTTGCAAACATTACGACAAAACATATTCAGTCACTCGGCATTGCTGAAGTGGAAATAGCTTTTACCGTCTTTTTAGAATCTGCTTATTATTTAAATGGTAAGAATTTCGAATGAATAGGAGTACACAAATGAACTTTGACTTGAAACTATGCAATAAAGAAGAAATAAAGGAAATGATACATGAATATGTTTCTACCTTACAATCTCCATTTGATTCATTTTTAGAAGAACATATATTAAACTCTAATTTTTATAGCATAACCACGGGTGAAGAAGCAATTGGTTACTATGCAATTTTCAAAAACCAATTACTCACTCAATTTTTTCTAAAAGTATCGATGTATAGTAGTAGCCAAGAGCTTTTTAAACAAGTACTTGCCAGCCACCCGATTTCCTCTATCTTTGTGCCAACAAGTGATGAGTTCTTATTAAGTACCGTTTTAGATCAGGATTTCAAACTGACCAAACAAGCTTACTTTTTTCAAGATAGTAAAGTACCAGTTTTACAGGAAAAATTATATGAAGGCGGTCAATTTAGGAAGGCTGAGCTTAGTGATGCAGAACTGATTATGGAAGTGAGCCAGGACTTCTTTGATCGATTAGAAGATCGTATTGAAGAAGGACAAATTTATGTGTTGATGAATGAGAATACACTATTAGGTGTTGGGATTGTGGAGAAAAGTATTTTACAAGAGGGATACGCAAGTGTGGGCATGTTTGTGAATGATGCATTCCGGAAGCAAGGGATTGGCCGTACTATTATTCATCATTTAAAAGAATGGTGCTATCAAAATGAGATAACACCGATTTGTGGGTGCTGGTACTATAACACTAATTCAAAATTAACGCTTGAAAGTGCTGGAATGGTTTCGAAAACCAGGTTGTTAAATTTTCAAGTGGGGAATCAAGATTGATTAAGTAGCAAAGCTAATGTTCATTCTGTATGATTAATTGCTTTGCTATAGTCATGTTATCGGACTCAGCATCCGCTATTCACATAAAAAATTGGTATTTTCATAGTTTATAGGACACAGATTCCGTTATTCACCCTAATTCTTCGGAAAAGAGCAATTTTTGGCTTAATAACGGAACCATAGTCCGATACCCCCATAAAAAGCAATCATTTTAGTAAAATAGCGGAACGTGTGTCCGATAGATAGATTGAATGTTAGATTTGAGATTCTATATGGGTTTAAATGTAACTACTTTCCTGTCCATTTGGAACTTCGACGAATTTGGAGGATTGAGAATGAAAAAGGTTTTAATAATTGTTTGCCTATTATCAGGTTTGCTATTAGTAGGTATGTTAAGTGGATATCATTTTAAAGAAATTGGTGCCATTCGAGGCGATGTTAAAAAAATACAATCCTATGATATTGATGACTATGGAAAAGCCGTGTTGTTTGAAGATAAAACCCATCATTCCTTTGGCGTAGCTAGTTTAGAGAAAAAGTTTGGTTTTCTATACCGATATGATGGTGGTTCATTTGGTTATAGTATAGAAGAAGGTAAACCATTTCAAGCTACTGGAATTGGAGATGAACATGCTTTTTTAGTAGCCGTAAAAACAGCTGAAAATTCAAATATCGAATATATTGTCATTGGAAATCACATGGAAAATGTAACTCCGTCCACTACCTATGAGTTATCTATTGATGATATAAAGAAGAATCCTGATTCTTACAATATAAAGACTGTTAAAGATCATTATGTTCTATTTGTTTTAGATAATTATACAGAGGATACATGGACAATTAGGGCATTTGATAAAGCTGGAAACTTAATAGCAGACAAATTATTTGGTGGGGATATAAGATACATAGATTGGGAATAAAAGGGGACTTTGATATGAAACAAAGAGGTTATATTTTTTCTTTCATTATTGCATTTATGATTGTTACAATATCCCCAATATTCGATTCGGTGTTAGTGACTAACTATAATCAAGTAGAACATCATAGACTCGGTTTTCCGCTGCCTATCATTGAACAACATACAACCTTGACACCGTTAAATGAAAGTTTCCCGTTTAAGTTAGGACTGTTGGATCCAAGAGAACATCCAACAGATATTCTTTTTTTCAATTACTTGCTTTCAATAGTAAGTATAGCAATCGTTGTATTTATTGTTTATTGGCTACTGAATAAATTAATACTACCATTTTCAAAAGGTAATTAATTACCTATTTAAGAGGGAATTGGGGAGAATCAGATGTCGCAAGATGGGATTGTTTTAGTAGCAAGTGTGTCAATCTTTAATGACGATAAAGTCTTAATTATAAAAGAGAATAAACCTACTGCAATTGATAAGTGGAACTTTCCAAGTGGTCATGTCGAAAACGGTGAAGACATTCTCTTTTCAGCTAAGCGGGAAGTTAAAGAGGAAACAGGTTTTGATGTAAAACTAATCGGTACTACTGGTGTATATAATTTTGTTAGTAGTACAAACGATCAAGTTATTTTATTTCATTTTATTGGTGAGGTGACAGGAGGTTCTCTAAATCTCGAAGAAGATGTAATTTCTGACAGCAAGTGGATAAAAGTAAATGAGCTTATAACATTTGAAAACAAAGACTTACGAGAATCCAGTGTAATGAAGCAAATAATGAATAACTTATTACAAGAGAAAATACACCCAATTAGCGTGTATAATGAGCAACTAATTTGAAACGCCCTTGTTCAACTATCGTAAGAGCTCTTTACTTTGATTTGATATTTTTCTAATAAGCGAAAATATGTAGTTCTCTATATCAACCAAGCTTATGTGTTGGTTACTTTGTTTTTGGGGAGACTGTGTTACGATTGGTTCTATCATTATTGCGGAGTCTATAAAATCTCCGACTAAAGTTGTATCAAAATTCAATCCTTCTATCGAATTCAGGGTTATTTGGTATTGATATAGTTATAGTATCAAGTGAATCCAAGGAGTAATAGAAAGGGTTGGAGAGAAAAAATGATAAAGGGACTATTTGAAGCACATTTACCAGTAAGTAATTTAGAATCATCCATTCATTTTTATAAAAAATTAGGTTTAGACATGGCCTATAGAGATGAGGAAACAGCATTCTTTTGGATTGAAAAAGGAATGAGTTGGCTTGGTCTTTGGGAAGGAAAGGAAGTTCAAACACCATACCACCCGTCGTTAAGACATATAGCTTTTCGCGTTGAATATGAATTTATGAAACAATCTTTAAATTGGTTAAAAGAGAGAAATATAGAAGCAGTACCTTTTGGGACAAGGGAAAAGATTGATCCTTTTATTAGACCCTATCAAGGTAATGCGTCAGTATATTTCAAAGACCCGGATGGAAATAGTTTAGAATTTATGTGTTCTGTTCCTATTCCTGAGCATTTAAGGAACCACGCTTCTTGTACTCTCGATGAGTGGGAAATATTAATAAAAGATAAAGTACTGTAATGAAAGCTATATTGCCTTTTTTTAGATTCATAGGTCCCGTTTTTTTAACTGAGGTAGTCTTTTATGATGTAGTTAAGTAAAGAAACAGTTCATTTGAGGGACGTTTATACTTAGCTACCATGTTATCGGACACAGAATCCGTTATTTCCATAAAAAAGAGGTAATTTTATCGTTTTTAGGACACTGGTTCCGTTATTCAACATAAATCAAAGGAAAATCGCCTAATTTTGATTAATAACGGAACCATAGTCCTATAGTCCTCTAAAAAACCATCATTTTAGTAGAATAGCGGAACGTGTGTCCGATAATATTAAATGTAAACGAACTTATCTAGGATTTAGGTATAAAACAATGCTACTTTACCTATATTGGACCAAGAAGCCTTTCTACATGACCTATAAGGTACTGCAAAAAAGAACATGGTTTTACATATAAAACTAACAACGCACACCTAAAGTAAAAAACCCCAAAAAGGGGTTTTTTGATTATAGTTTACTGATATTGACTAAGACCTCTTTTGAATGCTGCTAAATGATTTTGGGAGGCATCACCAAGCTGTTTCATAACAGCTTTAACATCTTGGGGTAAATTTGGTAATGATCCTAATTTATTATACATGGCAATATTGTCAACTTCACCTTCAACGCCAGCTTGAAAAGCTTCTTTTAAGGATCCAGGTTCTTTTGAATACTGTTTCGCATTGTCTACGGGAACTTTTACATTATATTTTTTAAACAACGTAAGAAGTGCTGAAATATGCCTTTGTTCTGCGGACTTAATATTTGTAAAAGGTCTTTTTGAACCAAATTTTGCAATGATAGCATCGTATCTAGCTTGTGCAAGATACTCATCTTGAATGGCATAAGTTAACGCTTCTTCTAAAGTAATCGATGAATCCTGAAGGGCTCCTTTCGCACCGAAATCTGGTGGAACATTCGTGTCGGCACGGACTTCCGAATGATAAAGAACAATAAACAATAAAGCGATCATTTGGAAAATGATAGGTAATCTTAGTATTTTACTTCCCATTCTTTTCTCCTACCTTCAAGTGTATTTTTAGTTATTTTTCACCAAAATCATTATTAAATTCTAAAAAAAGCAAATTTATTTACCTGTCTTACGGTTGGTAACTTTTGGAGAATATATCGTTTCCGATACGGGATAGTGGAAGAGGAGATTGAAGGAATATCCAAATATTTTATTGAATAATTAGAAGGAAAGATTTTGACATAGCGGTTTTTTTAAAGAGGTTATTTTCGAGAATTTGCCTCTAAAAATAAAGGAGGTATTTTATGCTGTTTATGATGATTGTCAAAGCCTCGAAGAATTCTGAAGCCGGAAATCTCCCGAGCCCAGAACTCATGGAAGCCATGACGAAGTATAACGAGGAATTAGTTAATGCAGGCGTGCGGGTTATGGCTAAAGGACTTCATCCAAGTTCAAATGGGATTCGACTTTCCTTTCCAAAATCAGGGGAAAAGTCGGTGGTTACGGAAGGACCATTTACGGAAACAGAAGAATTGATTGCCGGATTTATTTTGATTGATGTGAAGTCGAGGGAAGAAGCCATCGAGTGGGCCATGCGAATGCCAGACCCGCAAGGAAATGGGGAAGGCCAGATCGAATTGCGTCAAGTGTTTTGAGCACCTGAAATATAGCTGATAGAAGTTGAATTTTTTCGCCTTAGGCCACTCCACTACTTACATATAGTTGTATAAAGAGCTACCAGTAGCAGCGGGGGCTCTTTTTTTGATGTGTGATTTTGTTAAAGGGACGATTTCATTCATTAGGATTTATGGCGACGCTTCTTCTTAGCTAGGATTTTATAGGACACAGAATCCGCTATTTCTATAAAAAAGAGTATTTTCATGGTTTATAGGACACTGGTTCCGTTATTCAACCTAAATCCAAGGGAAATTGCCTATTTTTGATTCATAACGGAATCATAGTCCGATAACCACCTAAAAAGCTATCATTTAAGTAAAATAGCGGAACGTGTGTCCGATAAAATTAAGTTAATCGACCTTATTAAGGCTTAAGGTATAACACCATGCCGCTTTACCTATATTGGACCAAGAAGCCTCTCGTTAACAACCTATCATGTTAGATTAGTCGTCTATTACAGCTTTTCCTTGTTCACGTAACTTTTTTAGAGCTGTAAGCATATGATTTATTTGTTCCTCGGAATGTCTTTCCCATGAACCTAATTCAGCTATTATTTTCAAAGGCGATTTAGATCTATAAGAACGTGTTGGGTTCCCTGGAAATTTTTTGTCAGTTAAGTTCGGATCATTTTCAAAATCACCTAATGGTTCTACAATGTAAATTCTTTCCTTTGAGTTAGATGTTGCTAATTCAGCACCCCATTTAGCCGCCTCTAATGTTCCAGTGAAGTATATATAGTTCGATTTTTTGTCTTGGTAATTTGATAAGTGTTGCGGTTCTAACAAATCACCAATTTTTAGTTCTGCTTTAGTACCATGAAAAAAAGGACCATTATCCAAGACAACTTTTTTGTCATTCATATGATACACCTCTTATATTTTTAGATTTGTATATAACAGTATAGGGCAGGAAATTTAAGAAGTGTAGTCTATAAATCATTTATCATTTGCAGTATAATGTAAGTAGAGAGATTGATTTATATGCGTGTTAATCGAAGTTTATGGTTGGTAGGGGTTTTTGGACTGACATATGTTTTTGAATATATAAACATTCGGGAGCTAAACTTCCATAATGATTGATCCGATAAAGCCGAGACTATACGGGATATTATTCATCCTTTGTATAATCTCGGTTTTTTGTTTTTTGTGGAAAGTATAAGGCAGGTTAGCATAAGAAGGAAAATTAATCTAAGTAACGAATTTATAGAGGACATTTTAACTGAAAGATGAGCAATAAGATTTTTGAAGGGTGGATTAAAGCAATGGATATAAGAAAACCAAATGACTTGGAACTCAAAGAGATTTTGTCCCTCTCCCCGCGAGCTATATATGATGGAACATTAGGTATGATTAAACCTTCTAACGAAAAAATTGAACAACTCATTGTGCCACTCTTAAAAAAGGGATGCTATTATCTAATAGCAACAGAAAATGATACTTTAATGGGGTGGATTCTTTTAGGAAAAAGTAAGGACCAAATTACCGATAAGGTGAATGGTTTTATTTATGAGCTATTTGTTTTAGATAACTTTAGAGGACAAGGAATTTCTAAAAGGTTATTGAAAACAGGCATTGACCAGCTAAAACAAGATGGTTATTCAGAAGTTCGACTTAGTGTATTTGAAGGGAACCACGCTATTAAATTGTATGAAAAATTAGGATTTAAAACTAAGACAGTTACAATGGCTATGTCCCTGTAAAAAGTTTTGTAGAGGGTATTACCGTATAAAACAGTAAAGAGTCTTCAGTTGTGGATGGAGCTCTATTTTGTTTTGATGTATGATTTTTGTTATAGAAGCGGTTTCATTCAATAGGAGATATGGGAACGTTTCTTCTTAGTTGACATTATCGGACACAGAATCCGCTATTTATATAAAAAAGAGGTATTTTTATAGTTTTTAGGACACAGGTTCCGCTAATCACCATAAATCAAAGAAAAAACGTCTATTTTTGGTTCATAACGGAACCATAGTCCGATAACCCCCAAAAAAACTATCATTTTAGTAAAATAGCGGAACGTGTGTCCGATAGATCAAAATTCTATACGTTTAAAGATTAAGAAACAAGTTCCCCCCACCTTAAAACCCCATATATATAGTGTAAAAGCCTAACAGGAGTAGATCGCATTTGGAAAAACAAAATAGCCGATATAGATGGGTTGTTTTCGCTTCTGTCTTATTTACCTACTTAATCATTTCGAGCCAACGAACGGCTCCCGGTTTGATTACCGAGCAAGTCATGTTGGATTTTCATGTAACAGCCACAACCATTGGGTTACTAACAAGTATCCAATTTTTTGTGTATACAGGATTGCAGATTCCGATGGGGATCATGGCCGATCGATATGGCCCTAATTTTTTTCTGATTATTGGTGCCATCCTTACAGGGGTAGGGACAATCATTTATAGTCTTGGCACACATGAGTTTGTCTTGTTTTTTGCGAGAATTTTGACCGGAACGGGGGACGCGACCATTTGGGTTAATATGGTGTTAATATTATGCCAATGGTTCAATGCAAAGGAATTTACTCGTTTAATCGGTATTGCTGCCATGACAGGAAGTCTTGGTTTCCTAGTGGCAACGGTTCCTTTTTCTGTATTGATTGACCTCGTAGGTTGGAGAGCGGCCTTCTTATCATCGGGAATCCTTTTAACATTATGTGGCATTTTCCTTTATTTTGTCCTTCTAAAAAAACCGAAGCAAACTTTCTTTATCCAAGTGGAAACACAACAGCGTGAAAAAATCTTGCCGCTTTTACGAAGAATTTTTTCAACACGACAAGCATGGGCCTTATTCCTTTGTCATTTTGGGCTGGTTGGAACCTATGTCGGATTCATCAGTTCGTGGGGAGTGCCTTATGGAATGAATGTTTATGAAATGACACGGACCGATGCGAGTCAGCTTACGATGATTGGTCTCATTGGGGCTCTTATTGGCGCTCCTCTTGCTGGTTGGATTTCCAGTCAATTAGGAGCCCTAAAACGCCCATATATTGTGGTACACCTTATTTCTTTCTTAACATGGTCGGTCTTTCTCCTGATGAAAGGGAATCCGCCTTTGTATTTACTGTTCACGCTATTTTTTATCATTGGTCTTGCCTATGGCGCCAATGCCTTAACATTTGCTACTGTTCGCCAAACGTTCCCTTTAAAAGAATCTGGCATTGTCTCTGGCTTTGCCAATACAGGTGGATTTCTAAGCGCCGTATTGCTGCCAATTATTTTTGGAAAAATATTGGACCATTTTCAAGTCGTTTCAACCGATATAAGTCTAGGTTATTTTTACGGATTCATCACGCCTGTAATCTTCGCCATGTTTGGTTTGATAGGAGTTCTTCTTGTGAAAGAAAAGAGATCTTTGTAGAAAATATATTGTGGCCATACTTCAAGAATCGAAGTATGGCTAATCTTTTGTTAAGTACAGAGATAAAGAGGAATTTCCAGGTATTTAGGGAATATATTATCATTGTTCGTTTATAAAGTTAGTTTGTGTAACATATCCAATCTTGAATGGGAGCTCTACTCAAAACATAAAGAGGGGGGAGTAGTGATATGACCAAATCGTACTTGTCCAATTTTTATAAGTTTACTGGAATTCTAGGAGGGATTCTATTTTTCCTCTTTGGTGTCATTTTTGCTTACTCACATGGTACGACTCCACAAAATAGAATGTTACCCATTTTCGGCTTGGATCAAGCTGTTGTTTTGACAGCCATCGCATTTCTTTTTTACATATGTTTAGGAATAACCTTAATTAGTCTTAATAAATACGTTTTGAAAAATGAGAAAATCGATCGGTTTTCACATAAAATAGTGCTAGTAAGTATTGTTTTTCTTCTAGTGTCTTTAATTATGCAAAACGTGTTAGTAGATCCACATACTGAATGGAATACACCTATTGCGATTATAGGGTGGTTATTACAAAATCTATCGTGGTTCCTATTTACGGTTGGAATGGTTATTTTGGGAATTAAACTATATAGGAATGGCTCTTTTCGTCTTATTAGCCTTTTGACTATCCTCTTAGGTTTATTAGCTGCCTTAACCATTTTAGGAGATTTAATGATTTATAGGTTCTCTAATGGAAGTATTACCTGGGATTTGATCCAGGCAATAAAATATTTACCTTTTAGCATCATTTGGATTTTACTTGTCATTCATATTTCTAGATTGAAAAATTAATATCGAATGGAGGAAAAAAAGAATGGAAATGAATGTTCGCACTTGGGGGAATCCTGAAAATCCACCACTATTACTTTTACACGCACTTGCCTGTCACAGTGGATGGTGGAGGTGGGTAGCGCCTTATTTGGAAAAAAAGTACTATGTGATTGCTCCCGATTTGCGAGGACACGGTCAGAGCACTTGGGCGGAGAGCTATCGGTACGATGATTACGCTGAGGATATTGAAGAGCTTGTTAAGAAGTTAGACCGTCCTTATGCTATGATTGGCCATTCAATGGGTGGTTACATAGGGCTAAAAGTAGCTAGTCGCGAGATTTGTCCACCTTCCGCTTTACTAGTAGCTGATGTAAAAATCGACTCTTCGGAAGAAGAACTGGCTGGCTTACACAAAGCTGCCGAGAAGAGTGGACGAATTTACGATACTCTGCAAGACGCGGTTGCCCGTTATAAGCTGCTGCCACCTCAGCATACAGCGCCTATGGAGCGTGTTGAGCAAGTTGCAGGGGAGTGTTTTCGTGAACAGGAAGATGGGCACTTTGGTGAGCGATTTGATCGGCGGACACTTGCCATTGAAAAAGTGGAAACATTGGTACTGGCCGGACAGGTTAGCTGCCCAACCTCGTTCGTTCGAGCAAAAGATAGCGTGGTAATGCCGGCTGAAGAGGCCAAACAGCTCACAAAAATCACCAGTGGGACACTGTATGAGATAGAAGGGGCATATCATCACTTACCTTTGGAAAAACCAGAAGAGTTTGCGGCAGTCATTCGTAAATTCTTGGACCAGATTTGATTTTAACTCTCGATAGTGGCAGTCTACATTTTATCATTCAGGAATGTAGTGATTCTAAGATGAGTTCAATGGCAACGATCCAATGTTGTTATCAAAAATAGTAAAATAGAATTTCTCAAAATACGGAATGATAATTTCCAAATATTGTGTATAATAAATATAAAGGAGTGATTTATTATGACACTATGGATGTTATTATTAATCTTTTCCGTTACATTGATTTTGTTTGGCGTATTTACGGATTTCATCGCAAAGAAAAAAGGATATAGATTTGAACGAAGTAATGGGTCAAAAAATACAAGTGAAGCTGACCTAATCTTAAAACAAGCACATTTGAACCAAGTTATCGGAAACGTTGATAGTCCTAACCCTTAAACATCGTGGTTCTGCACGATGTTTTTTTGTACATGAAATTTTTTGCACTTCAAAAGATTTCCCGGTACTATAACTGCTAAGATAATTGATTTATATATTCATAATATTTCTTATAGATAGCTAATTATTGTTATACTAGTATTGTACATTTCTTTTCACTTCTTAATTAAAGAAGGGGTAATCGGGGAACGGAACTTTTTTGAAAAAAAATTAAAACGCTACGTGATCCATAAATAAGGTATTCAATGGTAAAGGATGATTATGATGGCTAACACACACAGTTTCAGCAAGGGGGAAGAAATAGCAAATTCTATTACGCATGGGATAGGTGCTCTTTTAAGTATATCTGCCCTTGTGTTACTAATTGTATTTTCTTCACTGTATGGTAACGCGTGGCATATTATAAGCTTTACGGTATTTGGTACGACCATGTTTTTGATGTATACATCGTCTACTTTGTTACATGCCTTTCCTGAAGGAAGTAGAGTGAAAGACCTATTCGAAATATTTGACCATTCATCTATTTATTTCTTTATCGCTGGAACTTATACACCATTTATGTTTGTAGTCGTTAAAGGTTGGTTAGGGTGGACGATTTTTGGGGTAGTATGGGGAATCGCTATTGGCGGTACCATTTTTAAATCTTTTTTTGTGAAAAAGTTTTTATTCACTTCAACGGCGTTATACGTTCTAATGGGTTGGCTTATTGTTTTAGCTTGGAAACCTATTTCCGAAAATATGAGTTCTATCGGTTTATTGTATTTGATTATTGGTGGAGTATTGTATACGTTAGGATCTGTTTTTTACATATGGAGAGGGTTTAAGTTCCACCACGCTGTGTGGCACCTCTTCGTCATTGCTGGTAGTATTATGCACTTTTTCAGTGTACTGACTCTTTTAAATTGAAACATGGGGACGGTTCTGTTGCTTCATTTGAACCGTCCCGTTTCTTTTTGGAAACTTCATTTCCTAGTTCAGGTTATAACAAACCGAAGTCAATTGCTCCGAAACATCCCACAATTTCTTCATCGTTTCTTTGTTATAGACGTTTTTGTGCGGTACCTCAATTGCAGGGTTTCCTTTTCGATTTCCTCGACCGTCAGGACCAATATATTCTCCACCCGTTAATGTATTGTCCGTTGCTGCCATTATCGAAGGCAAAGCTCCTTTTTCAGCAGGTTGGGCAATTAGTTTGATAATCGGATCAACGTACCAAGGAGTCTTTTCTTTTCCAATTCTAAATAGATTCGTAGCTGATATTCCTGGGTGCGCGGCTAAACTGATCGTTTTGTATCCGTTCCTTTTTAAACGATTGTCTAGCTCTTTGGCAAACAACAGGTTCCCCAGTTTACTTTGGCTATAGAATTTCATCGCTTTGTATCCCTTTGAGCCATCCAAATTATCAAAATCAATCACACCACTTCGATGAGCAAGGGAGCTTAGTGTCACCACGCGTGGATGCTGGCCTTTTTCCAGTAAAGGGAGCAGTAAACCGGTTAAAGCAAAATGTCCTAAATGATTACAGCCAAATTGGAGTTCAAATCCATCTTCCGTTTTGGAATAAGGCGGGATCATGACCCCGGCATTATTAATCAGCAAATCCAATGATTGATATTCTTCTGAAATTTTTTCTGCAAATTTATGAACACTGGCTAATTTGGATAAATCCAAATAGCGTACATGAATTTTGCCTTCAGAAAATAATTGAAGGAGATTTTTTTTGGCTGTTTCTCCTTTTTTTACATCTCGCACTGTCATAACGACTTCGTATCCTGTTTTGACAAAATATTTTGCCGTTTCCAATCCTAATCCACTATTGGCACCGGTTATTACGACTACTTTATTAGACATATCTATACACACCTTTTTAGTAAACTTTTTATCTCTCTATCAAGGAATATATCTTGTAAACTTGTTTTTATCAATGGTATTAAAAAGTTTCTACGGTGGGAAACCTTAATCAATGATGAATTATGTTGTGTAAAAAAATTATGGGACAGAGAATCCGCTATTCGCTTAAAAATACAAAAATAACGCATTATTTTGCCACATAACGGAACCACGGTCCTTTAACAACAAGAAAGCCCTCTTTTTCACCAATATAACGGAACCAGAGTCCGATAATTCCCGACCACCCACATTTTCAAACTCCTTTCACCCAAAAAATCAAACACCAATTTTAATCATTGCTATCAAAATCAAAAAAATTTCAAGTATTACTATTTTTTTCTTTGAACAGTATAATCATGGATGGGAGTTGAGATAAATGAATAAAAAAGACATCGCAAATATCCGGAAGCAATTTAAGCTAAATAACAACCTTTTAGTGATCCGTGAACTTTTTACAGTATATGTTCAGAAGGAATCGGGTGAAATCTATCATCATTTTTGTCAACCGTTTCAAATGTTAGAAAAAGAAACTCAGGAATTGTTTTTGGCCAATTTTAAAAAGGTGCTGACAGGTGATGTGGATTCCAAGCTGTTTGAGCTAAAGTTTCAGCATGGTGTAGAGGACAGCACACAAACCCTTCTATTTCAAGGTACGCAAGGCGGTACACTAGACTGGCAAGAAAGTATGCTGCAAATCGTTGAAAAAATGTTTGCTCATGCTAAATACGAATTTGATACGGTGGTTACTTTTATCCGCGGTGAATATCGTAAACCGACGCGAAAACGGGATATGGAATCAGAAGACGGTGGAGATGATGAAGTGTATTCTAGCCACTTTACCCTTTGCAGTCTCAATAAAACGGACCAGCCGAAAAAAGCGTTAGTGTTTGATTATATTGAAAAAGAATTTAAGCCGAATAATGCCTCAGATCCGATTCTTAATTTAGCTGCACCAATGTCTGGATTTATGTTCCCGGCTTTTAATGACAATGCGGCAGATGTCAATCGTATTCTTTATTATGCGGGGAAAGTCAATCAACCAGATGTATCTTATATTGAGTCGGTTCTCAATTGTGAGGATATCATCACTGCGGCAGAGGATAAGGACATTTTTGAGGTCATCCTTAATAAAGTGGTAGGAGACCAAGTAGATACTAGAGTTATCGCCAATGTTTATGAGGAAATTGATAAAATTGTCCAGGAAAGTGCTGAAGCTGAAGAAAGTGAACCACCGAAACTAGACTATAAGGACGTTAGCCGCATTTTAGAGGTAAGCGGAGTCGAAAATGTAGATGAAGATAAAGTGGAACATGCCTTCAAAGATGTTATCTCTGATGAAAAACATGAATTTAAAGCGAAAAGCTTAGTACCAAAATCGATTAAGGTGAAAACGGATGTAGCTAACCTATCGATTAATCCGAAAGAGTTAAAAAATGTGAAATATATTATGTACAACGGAAAACGTTGCCTTCTGATAGAGCTCAATGAAGATATATTGATTGAAGGCTTTAAACTAGAGACAGAAACATTGTAATAAAGGGAGCGGTTCTTCTATTCGGAAGAACCGTCTCTATTTTTTCACAATTCCTCCACAATTTCTGCAAGTTTTTATGCTACTATACAATAGGTATGATAAACCTATTCCTTTCTAGGAAAGAAACTGAAACCTAGCAATAGACAAGGTGGTGAATACAAATGAAACGTAATCTATTAGCGATCACATTATTGGCTACTGGAATATTAGCTGCTTGTAACGGAACGAATAGTGACGAAGAAGTTTCTAAAGAAAAAGAACCTGTTAATATAAAAGAATTAGTTCAAGGGTTTAGTTCTAAAACAATAGATGCAGAGTCTGCCTCGATCACTTCAGAACAATTGATGGTGACTGAAAAGGATGGAAACGAAAAGACTTATGACTTAACGGATGGAGAGTTTTTTGTTTCGATTGCTCCGTATGAAAATCAAACCCATCCTTGAACCAACCATAGCTTGACAGGTTGTCAAGGTGAATTAGTAAATGAAGATTTCAATGTATACATTGAAGATATGGATGGTAATGTGATTTTAGATAAGGAAATGAAATCACAACCTAATGGATTTATCGATTTATGGTTACCAAGAGATAAAAAATATAAAACCAAAATAGAGCATGGGGACAAAGTAGTAGAAGGTGAACTTTCTACTTTTGAAGGCGACAATACGTGCATCACAACCATGCAATTAATGTAATCACGGGGACGGTTTTTCTGCTAATCTATTTGAGCGGAGGGCCGTTTTTGTATTTTCTTCTTGAATCAAGAAAAAGAATGAAACGAGTTCGAAAAATAATCGAAGTAACACACTGGATAAATTGAAACTTTTTCAAGTCGAAATCGTAAACATAGGAGGACTCTTATGGAGTAGGGGGGAAGACTTATGTTTGTAAACATTTATTTTGCAGTCATAATTTTAATTCCTTTATATGGTGTATTAATCTGGACTTACCGCTGTCCAGAAGAAAGTATATTATTTGGAAATCGCTGGATGTATAAAGAGGAACCCGAAATATCTAAAACAGCCATCCGTTATACGAAATTTGCATCGATGACGTCTATGATTGGATTACCTTTTGTTCTTTTAAGTTTTATCTTAGAAATTTATTTTCTCAGGTTCGTGCTGATTCTATTACCATTAGTATTAGTAATGGGAGCATTTAAAATATTTTCAGATGATAAAGAATAGAAAATGATCGAATCTAATAATGGAAAAAATAAAAAACCACCCGGGAGTGGTTTTTTTAATCTTTTTTCATGGCTCCTGCCTCTCGAGAGGTCATCGCCCCTTGTCCTTCACTGACATCTTTTTGAATTTCTTGTTTTACTTTTTGTGCATCCGTTCCAGCGAATTTTGGGCTCATAACAGAACCCATATTTTCTTGATTTTGTTGCATACAACTCCTCCTACCTTTCGTCATTTCATTCTTATTATTTTTAAAAATCACTCGAAGTATGCCGTGGATTAAAGGGAATGTTGAATGAGGAGGGTTGCTTTACGGATGACATACAGCACAAAGAATGAAAGTATCAATTTATGGTAGACTTAAAAATGAAATATAGATGAAACGAGGAAAAAAATGAGTACAATTCGAAAACTTAAGCCCAATAAACTAAAATTTGCTTTACGTGGATTAATGGTGATTTTGGGCGGATTTATCGCAGCATATGGTTTAGAAACCGTATTAATCCCAAATCACGTGTCTGATGGTGGTGTGACGGGTCTTAGTATCGTTGGATCCCAACTATTTCATGTACCTTTGGGAATTCTCATCGCTCTACTAAACATACCTTTTATCTGGTTAGGATATAAGCAAATCGGAAAAAGCTTTGCGGTTTTATCGATTATCGGTATTATTTCGTTAGCAACAGGGACAAGTTTAATGCATCATACACCAGCTATTATTGAAGGGGATACTTTGTTAATTACCGTTGTGGGTGGTATTATCCTCGGTTTTGGAATGGGGTTGGCCTTACGTAATGGCGGAGCATTAGATGGTATTGATATGCTTGCGGTACTTTTATCTCGAAAATTACCTTTTGGTACAAGTGATCTTATTCTTTTCTTAAATATTTTTGTATTTATATTTGTTACATTCGTTTTCGGTTTACAAGGGGCCATCCTTTCAGCAATCGCCTATTTTATTGCATCAAAAGTGATACATATTGTGGAAGAAGGATTAAGCGGGTCTAAAACCTTTCAAATTATTACAACTCAACCAGCACACATGGTAGAAACGATTCGGGATCGATTAGGGCGAAGTGCAACATACAAAGAAGCCTACGGCGGTTTTTCCCATGAAAAGTTTAAGGAAATTACCTGTGTTATCAACCGTTTAGAAGAAACAAAATTAAAGGAAATCATTAATGAAATTGATCCATCTGCCTTTGTTACCGTTTATGATGTGGCAGAAGTAAAAGGTGGGAATTTCAAAAAGAAAAATGTTCATTAAGATTAGGTGGTGAACTTTTACCGGACTTACATTCCGCTATTTGTGACATTTGGGGTGATTTTACAGTTGTATCGGACATAGGATCCTCTATTTAGATAAAAAGCAGGTATTTTTGCTTGTAAAAAGCAAATAACGTATCTGGTGTCCTTTAACACCTCAAAACTTGCGTTATTTTTATAAATAGCGGACCTGGTGTCCTTTAATACCTCAAAAATAATTTATCCTGTGTCCACTAAGTTATGGAAACAACATCACTCACGAAAAGCTTTACTTCTATAAAAGAGGTAAAGCTATTTTTTTGCGTGCTTTTCTATTTTCTAGTTAATTAGCACTACAAATCTATTAAAAATATATACTTTTCAAACTAGATAGCTTATACTCTTTTCATAAAAAAAGGTAAACAATCCATTAAGTGACAGTAGTTGAGTTCTAGATGGCTTGGAATAGGGAGGAAAAAATGGGAATCATTTTACTTATTTTAGCTGGAATTTTGGAGGTTGGATTACTCATATACAGTATCGTTACGAAATCTAATCAAAAGCGCATTCGAAATTGGGTACGCATTAGTAGTTTGATCGTTTTTGTTGTTTTTGTAACGATTATTAACTGGAGTTTAAAGTGGGAGATACCCGCTGCGGTCCTTTTGCTTTTTGGAATCGTAGCAGTTATTTCATTACTACGGAATAAAGAAGAGAAAAAATATCGCCCTGTTGGGAACCTTTTTAAGGCAGTCGGGATGTGGGCATTAATCGCCGTTGCGTTGTTACCTGCGATCATTTTTCCTCAGCATAAGGAAGTAGAAGCTAGCGGCAACCTTGCTTTCACGACAAAATCGTATACGTTAACAGATGACAGTCGAATCGAAACGTTCACTGATTCAGGTGAAAAAAGAAAAGTAAATATTGAATTTTGGTACCCAAAGAATGCTGATGGAAAATATCCACTCATCGTTTTTTCACACGGTGCGTTTGGAATTAAAGCAAGTAATACGTCTACCTATGAAAATCTAGCAAGTAATGGATATGTAGTGGTGTCGATAGACCATCCTTATCACTCTTTGTTTACGAGAGATACGGTCGGAAAGATGACGCTAGGAGATCAATCCTTTATGCAAGAAGTAGAAGATGTCAATAATGGTGTATATGACGATGCAAAAACCTTTGAGCTCGAGCAAAAATGGTTGAAATTGAGAACAGACGACATCAATTTTGTCATTGATTCGATTAAACAACAAGCGGGAACACAGACTACAGATGAAGTATATCAGCATATCGACACGAATAAAATTGGTTTAATGGGTCATTCCTTAGGTGGTGCAGCTGCTGAGAAGCTTGGTAGAGATCGTCAAGATATTGCTGCTGTAATCAATCTTGATGCAGATTTACTTGGAGAGTATCTTGAAGTTGAAAATGGAAAGCCAATCATCAATAAAGATATTTATCCAGTCCCTTTACTTAGTATTTATTCTGATACGATGAAGAATTTAATGGATGATGTGACGGACCCAAGTATCGTCCTTCCGCAACAGTATATTTCGGATACGGCTCCAGATGCCTATGAGGTGTATATCAAAGGAACTAATCACTTGAGTCTTACTGATTTACCACTTGTATCACCGGTTCTCGCCAACTTGATTAATGGATCATCAGATAAGGGCAACACTACGGAAACGGCTGATAAATACAAAGTTCTTCAAAAGATGAATGGAATCGTTCTGGAATTTTTTAATAGTTATGTGAAGGGTGAAGGCAGTTTTCAATCAGCTGGAACGTACTAAGAGTCTTAAATATGTGGGGTGAAAAATATGTCTTCAAATCAATCTAGTAAGACTCCTCTTGTTGCTAGACTACGAGAGATTTTAATTCCTGAAGATTATGAACCAATTGCCAAGCTTTTTAATTTGATTGAACCTGGTTCGACCACAGCTCAATCCCTTGAGGAAGAAGATCAGCATATGCCTACTACTTCTCATTTGAAAAAAAATGAGGATGGCTGCTTGGTTGGTTTCGGAAGAACACGAGTTGTAGCTGAAAACGAAGAGGGTCAAATCATTGGGTATGGTGCCGCCTTCCGTGCTCCTTGGGCCGCACCTGGTCAACTTGCTAGTATTTTCTGTGTAGATCCCGATTTTCGTGGGCAGGGTGTGGGGAATCTGATTCTATCACATCTTGAAAATTGGGCGAATGAACATCAAGCCTCCGTTTTATCCTCAATCGTCATGGATTGGATTGATGGATCACTATCTTTTGCTCAAAAGCGAGGCTTTGTGTTGGATGCTCATGTATTTGATTTAGAACTAAATCTTAAAGAATTTGACTCTACTAAATATCCGGATTCAGTAGAACTAGCAATAAAGTCAGGTATTCAGTTGGTTACGTTAGCGGACCTTCCAGGAGAGGAATCAGAACATAAATTATACGAATTATGTGTGGAAACATCCAAAGATAATCCTGGTCAATACGCAAACCTTCCTCCATTTGCGGAATGGCGAAAAGAGTTTTTCCCAGAAGATATTTCACGTCAAGATTGGGTTTTTCTTGCAGTAGACGGTGCGCGATTCGTGGGCGTGACTCAATTATTCAACACGGAAGATGATGGTGTGCTTTATACGAACTACACAGCTGTTAAAAAAGAATATCGTGGCCGCGGCATCGCCAAAGCGTTAAAACGTATTTCGATTGATGAGGCGGTTAAGTTAGGTGCACATACGATGACCACGGATTCGGAAGAAAATAACGCTCCGATGCAATCAATTAATAGAAGCTTTGGCTACGTGCCTGGTAAAGGTCACTTCCGAATTCTTAAATCGTTCGTTTAATTCTGCATTTAGAAAATGAAAAAATAGTAATAGCACTTAAAACGTATGGATCATATGAGATTAAATGCGTTTTTTGTTTGGATGGCGGACTCTTCATTTTTTATCGGACACCAGATCCGTTATTTTCAAAAAAAAGGCTATTTTCAAGATGTTATCGGACACAGGGTACGTTATCAGGGTTTAAATCTACCAAAATAGCAAACTTTTAGCTAAATAACGGATCGTATGTCCGATACTGATGTGAAAACACCCATATTTCTATCAATAGCGGAATGTAAGTCCGATAAAATTCCTCGACAGTAAAACACCATCCATTTTCACTAACCGTTTATCAAAAATACATCTAAAAAAGAGCATCCTTTCAATCTAGATGCTCTTTTTGAATTAATTCAGTTTTTTAATCCATCTAAAAGATCGATACCGCAAAATCAACAGAATCGCTCTAATGTAATTATCGATTCCAATGGAAATCCATACCCCAACGAGCCCTAAATGGAAATAAACACCCAATATATACACACCTACAGTGCGAATGGTCCAAATTCCAATAGCGGTTATATACATCGGGTACTTGGTGTCTCCTCCGGCCTGTAAGGTGGCCGTTAGGGATGTAACAATTGCAGTAGCTGGTTGAGTAATGACATCAATCAATAGAACACTGGTAATCAAGCCAATTACAATGGAGTTTTTTGTAAAAATGGGACTTACTAGTGGAGAAGATAAATAGACAATAAATAACATGAATGTCATGGATACGATTAATAATTTAATGGAAGAGACGCTATACTTCTTTGCACTTTCGATATCCCCAGCACCAATACTTTTCCCCACGAGCGTAGTCGTGGCAGTAGCAAATCCTGTACCAATGACAGATGCAAAAATAGTAAAGTTGCCTGCAAGAGTATGAGCGGCATACACTTCGGTTCCCATCCGGATGATCATTCCGAAATAAATGATTTGTCCGAACCTCATGAACAATCGTTCTAAAGATGCTGGGAGCCCAATCCTCACTAAATCCTTGATAACATTTATTTTGATTTTCCAATTTTTCAAATTACTAGTGATGAAATCATTTAACCATAAATGACGAAGCAACAAGATAACACCAAATAAACGCGCCAAAATACTTGCGAGTGCCGCACCTTCTATTCCAAGTCCATTAAAAAACACGCCAAAAATCAGTACATAATCTAATACGAAATGCACTATATTCATCTGTACTCCGACACGCATGGGGGCTTTTGTATCTCCCGAACCTCTTAAAATGGCTCCAATTGTGTACATCATGGATATAAGAATGGAAGGAGTAGCTACCATTCTAAAATAGGTAGTACCAACTTCTAACACTTCTTTATCCGCACCCATTACTCTTAACAATTGTTCTGAAAAGAAGAAGGATATGGCACCAAAGATACCTCCGATGATGACGGTTAGAATAAGAGATTGCGTAGCAATCACTTTAACGCTCTTTTCATCATTTACGCCATTATATCTGGATACGAATACGGACGATGCCGTTCCTAAAGCCAAAAATACCGCGAAGTATATTTGAAGAATGGCGTTCGAAATCCCAACTGCGGCGACTTCTTTTAATCCTAATTTTGAAATAAACAACGTATCAACAAAACCTACCATACTTTGAAGAAGGCTTTCAATGATGGCTGGAATCGCCAATACGATGATACTTTTTGAAAAGTTATTTAGTCTCATTTCATCACCTTTTATGTAAAAGAAAGCTTCCAATAAATATATTATAAGAGTTCCAATTTGTATATAAAATTAGAATTTACCGCATTCTTAAACCAATAAAAAGTGAACGATAAAACTACGATTTTTTCATAAGATTGGAAGGGTTTTTTATTTACTTCCTCTTGATAACCGAACCGAGGAACGTAAATTATTTGATACCATCCATCGATCAGACGGTACCTCACTTGTCGATATAGGTGCGGCTCTTGCGACTGCCTTTTCAGTTATAGGTGCAAGTATAGGTTTTAAGCTTGCTTGGGGGACCAATCTATTGGGGGTTAATAGCTGCATGTATCGGATTTATCGTTGGCTTAGCTCTTCGTCTATTTACAGAAATAGTGATAAAAAAAAGACGAAGATTATTAAAAGGATTCCATTCTGAGATTATTATGATCGTGGACTGTAATGAATCTCAAGGAGAGTTAGTGGAGAATATCCTATTTAGTCATTACGCACTCGGTGTAGCAAAAGTGATGTGAGTACTGAAATAAACATACAGTAAGAGTTCCAATTGGTATAATAAAATTGGAATTATTTATTAAAAATATATTACTACCAATAGGAGATGGATGAATGAGATTGTTTGGCTCCATATTGACCATAATTGTTTTTAGTTTATTTGGATTTGTGGGCACTATAGTGGCATTACTTTCAGGGAATGATGAGTTCTATGGCTTAGGGATCCCTATCATGACGTTTGGTATCATTGTCATTATTATTCTAGCAATCTATGGTCAATTAAAGAAAAAAGTACCCAAGATTTGTGCCATTGGTTTTGTTGGAATAAGTGCGGTTTCCATAATGGGTTTTGAAGGCTATCATTCATATTTAAGGAGTCTCGAAGTAGTAAGCACCCAAGATGTTAATCTGTCTGAATATCGGCCATTTGTTGAAGAAACAAAAGCGGTATCTTTAGATAATCCCTCCACTTTTAAAATAAAAGACAATCTCCCAAAACTAGATGGCGCCACGGCATTATACCCTGTATATTCATCTTTTGTTCAAGCCGTTTACCCGAAAAAAGAGTATCCCTTATATGAAGGCGAGGTTGTTTCCAGCCAAACTAACGGTGCGTTTGACCGTCTAATGAACGGAGAAGTTGACATCATTTTTATGGCACACCCTTCAGAAGAACAAATGAATCGTGCTGAGAGATTAGGGAAAAAGTTAACCCTGACTCCCATTGGCAGAGAAGCATTTGTGTTCTTTGTCCATTCAAAAAATCCAGTTGATCAACTTTCACTCAAACAAATTCTAGGAATTTATTCCGGTGAAATCACAAATTGGGAGGAAGTAGGGGGAAGTAGGGAAGAAATACGTGCCTTTCAACGACCTGAAGGAAGCGGAAGTCAAACAACGTTGAAAAAGTTTATGGGTAGTACTCCTTTAATGGATGCTCCATCCGAAGATATTGTCTCAGCAATGGGCGGTATTATTAGAGAAACGACTAATTATCAAAATAGAAAAAATGCGATTGGTTTTTCCTTCAGACATTTTTCACAGGAAATGGTTCATAATGGAAAAATCAAAAATATTGCCGTTGAAGGTGTATTACCGACAAAAGAAAATATCCAAAATAATACCTATCCCATTGTCGCTGAATTTTATGCTATCACGGCTGATAGTAAAAATCCTCATATTGAAACATTTATTAATTGGATGCTATCCAAACAAGGGCAAAAGATCGTAGACTTGTCGGGGTATGTACCTCTGAACTAAAGGTTGCATGGAAATTAGCTCACAGAGACCTAATTCGAAATAAAGCTAGTCTTGTCAGATTTTAAGAAAGAAATAATGGATAATTTTTTATTGACACAATTTGTTAATAGTCGTATTTTATATTTATCTTTATAATTCAACCTTTTTGCTGAATCAATTGAGCGGGGGAACCAATTTTTGATAAACCATGTTTATCTTGGGGTGAATCTTAACATATTAAGTTAAGAAGGGATACTCTCAATCCCTAATCCGACAGCTAACTCCGTAAGCGTTTTGAGGGAAGGGTTAATGATTTCATTGACCATTCTTTTCTTAAGAGTGGTCTTTTTGTGTTCATTAGGAAGGAGAAATCATATTAAATGAAGAAAATGTTTGCAGTTTTTGGTCTAGGGCGTTTTGGTGGAAGTTTAGTAAAAGAGTTTTCAGAACTTGGTGTTGAGGTAATGGCAATCGATATAGATCAAGATAAGGTAAATGAATATTCCATGATAGCCACACATGCAGTCCAATGTAATGCCATTGATGAGTCTACACTAAAAGCATTAGGGGTTAGAAACTTTGATCACGCATTCGTTTCTTTTGGGGACAATATTGAATCAAGTATTTTAACATCACTATTGCTTAAAGAATTGGGAGTTCCTATTGTATGGTCAAAGGCTCAGAATGATTATCATCAAAAGGTTTTAGAAAAAGTTGGGGTAGATCGTGTTATTCATCCGGAAAGAGATATGGCTAAAAGAATAGCTAATCATATCGTTACTGATAAAATCATTGATTATATTGAGTTATCCAAAAATTACAGTATGGTAGAGATTCGAGCTAGTGATAAAATCCATAATAAAACCTTAATGGACCTAGATGTACGTGCAAAATACGGCTGTAATATTGTTGGATTTCAAAGAGGAGAAGAAATTGTTGTTGCCCCTTCGGCAGAAGATATGATCTACAAAGGGGATGTACTAATCGTTCTTGGTCATAATGCAGATATACATAGGTTCGAGGAAGAAGGCGTTTAACATGAAGTATAAAAATATTAACCTTTCGCCTTATCAGTTATTAAGCATAATCTTTCTTATTTTTATCTTTATAGGAACGCTATTATTAAAATTGCCTTTCGCTACAACCGAACCAATTACATGGATTGATGCTTTATTCACAACGACATCTGCGATGACAGTAACGGGCCTCGCAGTCGTTGATACAGCACAAACTTACACCTTATTTGGAGAGATTGTCATTTTATTCTTGATTCAACTTGGCGGATTAGGAATCATGTCCTTTGCTGTATTAATTTATATTATGTTAGGAAAAAAAATTGGTATTAAGGAACGGATATTAATACAACAAGCCTTAAACCAGACATCTATAGGTGGAATTATAAAATTAGTCAAAACTCTTTTTTTATTTTCCTTCACAGTCGAATTTATAGCCATGCTCCTACTGGCGTATAGATGGGTTCCAGAGTTTGGTTGGGGAAAAGGGTTTTATTATAGTATTTTTCATTCCATATCAGCTTTTAATAACGCAGGATTTGCACTATGGTCAGATAGTCTGATGAGATTTGTTGGGGATCCGACTATTAATATTGTGATTTCGTTGTTATTTATAATAGGTGGAATCGGTTTTACTGTATTAGCAGATTTAAAATATAAAAATACCTTTCGTAAATTAAGTCTTCATTCCAAAATTATGATCATCGGAACTCTCGTTATAAACGTGGTTGCCATGCTTTTCATTTTTGCATTGGAATATGGAAATCCTAATACATTGGCTGGACTGCCTACTCTTGGTGATAAGTTATGGGCTTCTTATTTTCAAGCTGTTACTCCTAGAACGGCTGGATTCAATTCGTTAGACATAGGAAGTTTAAATGAAGATACGATCTTTTTAATGCTGCTCCTAATGTTTGTTGGGGCAGGAAGTGCTTCTACAGGTGGCGGAATTAAATTAACGACCTTTATGATCATTATTTTTAGTGTAATAACTTTCTTAAAAGGTAAACGAGAAATAGTCATTGCCAAAAGATCTATCGATGAATCGTTTATCGTTCGTTCTTTAGCGATTTCAACGATTGGAATTGTTTTTATTTTTGTAGCGGTTTTTATCTTAAATATCACCGAAAAGGCATCTTTCCTACCCATTCTATTTGAGGTCATTTCTGCTTTTGGAACGGTTGGTTTATCAATGGGGATAACAGGATCACTATCATTTATCGGTAAAATAGTCATTATTTTTATTATGTTTTTAGGTAAAATTGGTCCACTTACTCTTGCGTTCTCATTAGCAAGACCTGAAAAAGCTAAGATAAAATATCCTAACGAAGATATATTAACGGGATAAGTTAAATTTAGAATCAATACCAAATAATTGGTCTTGGTTTTCAATTTCTGAAAGATTTTCATGATAATGTTGGTTTCATGGCAACTAAACAACCCCTTACTTCAAGAACTAGCAGGAACTTTTGATTTTTAAGAGAATTAATGATGGAGCTAAGCTATCTTGTTGGGGGTATCAGACAATGAAAAAATCAACCATTCAATGTATAGATGACCTTGTCTTTATGGAAAAATTGAATCTTTTTGAAAAACCGGATGTGATTCTCTATCATCCCGGTCACTTTCCAGAACTAAATGAACAATTACTAGATTACTATCATCAATTTGGAGCAAAAGTCATCATGATTCCTGGAGTTTTTAACCAGTTCTTAGAGTGTAATGAATATGATTATTATGCTCCGTTGTTAGTAAACAGAGGGATCGAAAAAGAGAAGCTGCTTTCCATTCCTATTACTCATGATTTAAAAGGCGTGGACGGAGTCATTCAATCCGCTTTTGATTACCTCAATAATACAAGCCATAAAAATATTTTATTGGCTGGGAAGTCCTTTTTTAGTAGACGATTTTATTTATTGGCATCTATTTACGCAAATGAAGAGAAGGTACTAGATATATTACCTCTTCAAGATGACAGAGAAATCATACCGACCAAATGGACCCAAAGTGAAAAGGGTAGAGCAAGGGTATTAAATGAAATGGAACAATATTCAAAGATTATTAAAGAAAACTCAAGTGCTATATTTTAATAAGAATTATCTTCGGTATAATTGGTTGATATTTAAATAATAAAACGATGGTCATCTAAAGGTATTGCTTGGATGGGACGGTTATATTTCTCATATATTCCATATGCCTTACAATTCCACCATTTATCTATTTTTTTCTTTATATCTAAAGGAGGAGTTTTATATGTCAAGAGAAGCTTTTAGTGCATCTGGAGCTGTTGCTGTTGGTCCTTATTCACATGCAATTGAAACAGGTGATATAATATTTTTATCTGGGCAAACCCCAGTAGACTCACAGACTGGAAAGCTTGTAGAAGGTGATATTGTTGAACAAACAAATCAATGTTTTAAAAATCTTTTCAATGTATTGGAAGCAGCAGGTTTAACACCTGATCATGTTCAAAAAGTGAATGTATTCTTAACTGATATGAATCATTTCACAGCAATGAATGAAGTTTATGCTCAACAATTTTCTGAGCCATATCCTGCTCGTACAACTATAGGTGTGTCATCCCTACCACTTGGTGCACAGGTTGAAATCGAGATGATAGCTAGAAGATAAAACTTAGGTAAAAATAGCTCTATCAAAATAGGTAGAGATTAGAAACTAGAAAAGGGCGATTCTTCTATCACGAGGGGTCGCCTTTTCTTCACAGCACGGGAGTTTAGTGGAAGAAATCAAGAACCAAGATGAACAGAGCCTTTACTATGTGCAAAAGGGAGGGATAATATGAGACATCGTCATTTTGTATTGCCAACTGTTACTGCCATCATTTTAGCACTGGTTGGGATCCTATTCTATCAGTGGTTAAATCAACCGATTAAGGGCAGTAACTTTACGAAGATGACCATTTATTTGAACCGGGATACAGAAGGTCCATATGTGATTACTGAAAAAGACGTTATCGATGAATACATTAAAAAAATCAACACGGGTTTGAGAAAGGATATAACCAAAATCCAATTCGAACACGGTCCTGATGGAAGAATTATACTTGAAGGAAATAAAACGGTTGAGGTAAAAGTGTTCAGTAATGGTGGTAATGTAGTTACAGATAAGTATCTTATCGATACAGTATTTCATTTTGAAAAAATAATGAAAAAGGAATAACTTTTTTTCAAGAGTTAATTAAAGGTGCCTTAAGCTACAATAGAAATATATGTTCGGTAGGGGTGATAAGATGTTAAAAACAGAAGAGGATGTAATAAAGATTATATCTGAAGATAAATGGATGCTGGAGGTATTAAAGGCTGTAAAATCACTAGATTTACCAGACTGGTGGATTTGTGCGGGTTTTGTACGTTCTAAAATTTGGGATACATTACATGGTTTTCATAACAGAACGAAAACACCGGATGTGGACGTTATTTATTTTGATAAAGAAAATATCGATGAAAAAATAGAAAAGAACTTGGAAGATCAATTACGGAGTATTATTCCTGATATACCTTGGTCCGTAAAAAATGAAGCTAGAATGCACATTGTAAACCATTTACCACCTTATACTTCTTCAGTTGATGCTATATCTAAATTTCCAGAAACAGCAACGGCTCTTGGAGTAAAATTAGATGAGAAAGATCATGTGATTCTAACTGCTCCATGCGGAATTGATGATGTAATCCATTTAGAAGTCAAGCCAACATCCTTTTTTATTGAAACCATAGAACGGGCTGCCATTTATGAGGAACGGATTATTAAGAAAAATTGGAAGTCTACCTGGCAAAAAATAATAGTTCATCACATATAAATCCTGTTAAGCAAACTAAAACACATGATAAAAAAAGTGTTTTTATCAATGAATGTATTAACTAGTTAGTTTAACAGCGGGCTGATCAGGTACTAAAATATAATTAAATGATGAACTAAGGACTCAAATAACGTACCCTTAGTCCGCCAACTCCTCCAAAACAGTGTATTTGACCAAAAATGTGTAATGCTGAAGAAAAGATAAAAAAGATTGCAGGGGAAATATATTAAAACATTACAAGGTTGAATAAGTTACCAGTAAATTATGTAATTTGGAAGTGTTTTGTAAGTATTGAAAGTCCCTCCCAAGGTGGGACTCTCTACACTACACTAGCTACCGTAAAAGTGAAACCAAATAAAATTTACTCAACTAGAAAAGTAACGCTAATCCTATAATATGAAAAGGGAGTTTAAGAAAAAATAGAATTTGTTCAAATTTAAAGCTTGCTAACCTTATATTCGCAATAATCGTCTCCGTTCACATTACACTTTGTCTCACGAATAGAAATCTTCCGGTTCCATACTTTCGTAAGGGCACCTTCAAGAATAGCCCCTTCTAAATCACATACCATTTTACCGCCTTGTGATGGTAACCCTTCGCAGAAACAATCATCCACTGCAATGTGTAATTCATTTTCATCTTCATATATGATGTGGGGGATTCCAATTTTTAATTGAGTAAACAAATCTAGTACATCTTCCATAGATTCTACTGGTAGACTCTCACCAATCTTTCGGCCAACCGTAATGGTTGTGCTTTTTCCTTGCATAGGGAGTCCCTGATACATACCAATTAATCTAATTGCACGAAATAATTCCAAAGGAACATGATCTCCCAGAACTTCCCGTTTAATTTTTTTCATATCCTCAAATGTAAAGTTTTCCATACTAATTCCTCCTATAAACCCTATGCTTATGTCTCATTATCTCAAGAAAAGGGTTAAATTCACTTGATTTACATCAAGGAATCAACAAGTTCTTTAAGTTAGAGTGAAGGAAAATGAAAGAGGTCTTACTTATGATGGATATATTAAACACAAACAATCTTTCAAATCATGTATTTAACCAAATTAATCAAGGAATTCTCGTTTGTGATCTTACAGGGAAAATTCTATTGGCTAATCCATACTTTTTACATATGACAGGATATTCAAAAAAGGAAGTGGAAGGGAAAAAAGCTCAAGAACTAGGAATTCATAATGAACCTTTTGAAGGGTTCCAACAATCTACTAATAAGCAGCATTGGCAGGGGGAGGTTCTAGTCCTTCAAAAAAATGGCGATGTACGTATGCAATTACTCGAAATAATCTTAATTAACGACGGAAATGAAACTTATTTTCATATGTACACCTATAGGGATTTCCATCCAACAACTTACCGAGATTCACTTACTCAGCTCCCCAATCGGCGCTGTTTTCAACATTGTATGATTAGAACTTTAGCTATGGCCCATACACACGACAAAATTTTTGCCGTTCTTTATGTAGATTTAGATCGCTTTAAGTTTGTCAATGATACTCTTGGACATTCTTCTGGGGACGAACTTTTAATGGAGGCTGCTCAACGTTTAAAGTCATGTCTTCGAAAGGGTGATACAATTGCCAGAATGGGTGGAGATGAGTTCCTCTGTTTACTATACAACATTGGGGATGAAGGAGATGTAGAAACAGTAGCTCAACATATTTTAGATGTTTTATCACTGCCTTTTTTTCTTCACGGGCAAGAAATTTATATTTCGGCAAGCATAGGTATTAGTCGTTATCCTTATGATGGAGATGATAGTGAATCTTTAATTACAAGTGCTGATGAAGCCATGTATCGTGCTAAAAGACAAGGGAGAAATAATTATGAATGGGCTAGGGCTGAAGTTCATGCAGGTAGTTTCGAGCGATTAATTTTACAGAGTAGTTTACACAAGGCATTGCTTCAAAATCAATTATTACTATATTATCAGCCACAATTAGATTTAAAACATAATCGAATTATTTCTATGGAAGCACTCATACGGTGGCAACATCCTGAATTAGGGTTAATATCTCCAAGTGATTTTATTCCGCTTGCAGAAGAAAGCGGTTTAATACTATCTATGGGGGAATGGGTCATTCGTACGGCATGCCAGCAGAACAAGGAAATGCAACAAAAAGGATATCCTCCAATCCGTGTGGCTGCTAATTTATCTGCGATCCAAATATTGCAGCAAGATTTGCCACAGAAAGTAGCCAAAATTCTAAAGGAAACCGGGCTGGATGCACAGTGGCTTGAGTTGGAAATTACAGAAAGTGCCATAATGCAGGATAGGAAAAAAGCTGTGACTGTATTGAAGAAGTTGAGGGAAATGGGTATCCATTTATCGATTGACGATTTTGGTACGGGGTATTCGTCTTTAACTTATCTTACGGAATTACCAGTTGATACTTTAAAAATAGACCGATCTTTTATTCGAGACCTAACACTAAATGAAAACAATCAGGCTGTGACACATGCTATTATCACTTTGGCACACGATCTCAAACTAAAGGTCGTTGCAGAAGGGGTGGAGACGGATGATCAATTGAAACGGATTAAAGAGAATGCGTGTGATGCCATTCAGGGATTTTTATTTAGCAGACCCATTCCTCCTGAGAAACTACGAAAATTTATAAATTTAATGGGAAAATATTAATTTACTAAATCATCACCATCAGAAGTATTTTTTGAAAACGATATTAGTGATAATCATATGAATTATTGCTTCTTTAACAGACATTCCTTTTTTTCGGTTTCTTTCGATTTTTTCAATTCAAGTTTTATATATAACTTGTTTATCTTTGGCTTATTTTCATTCCTTAAAGGAGTTAAGCCGCTGACTTAATACAGGGATAACTGTATCGTAAACTATAATGTTATGAATTTATAAATGACCTATAAGAACGTGTTGGGTTTCCATGAAATTTTTTGTCAGTTAAATTCGGATCATTTTCAAAATCACCTAATGGTTCTACAATGTAAATTCTTTCTTTACACAAAATTTATATAAAAAATGCTAACTTTGATTTTATTTAAATATAATTATATACTTACTTACGTAAAGTAACTTTATGATAAATCATACGTATTTTTAGAGAAAATTTTTGAAAATGATTACTAAGTTAAAGAGTATTGACGCATCCATTACTGAAGTAAATGGTTCTTATGTTACTTTTGATCCATCAGGTAATCGAATGATCCTGAAAGTTTAAGTTGGAGGAATTTACTATCATGAAAAAATTTGAAGGATATAATAATTCAGAAATAGAAATTGGTCTTTATACACTAGGAGATATGAGTTTAGACCCTCTTTCGGGTAAACCCATTAGTGCGAGTCAAAGAATAAAAGAAATTATGGAAGCTGCTAAACTTGCCGATGAAGCTGGACTTGATGTGTTTGGAGTAGGTGAACATCACCGTTTAGACTATGCCACTTCTGCCGTTCCAGTAGTTTTAGCAGCGATCGCTCAAATAACAAAACGAATCAAGTTGACAAGTGCAACGACTGTATTAAGCACGGTTGATCCTGTTCGGCTATTTGAAGACTATGCTACTTTAGATTTGGTTTCAGACGGACGTGCCGAAATCATTGCGGGCCGTGGGGCATTTGTGGAATCCTTTTCTCTTTTCGGTTATGACTTAGATGACTATGATGCTTTATTCTCTGAAAATATGGAGTTATTCTTAAAACTTAACGAAAACGAGACAGTTACATGGAATGGAAGCTTTCGTTCTCCGTTAAGAAACGCTGAAATAGCCCCAAGACCGTTACAAAGTCAGATCCCCATTTGGGTTGGTGTAGGAGGCACTCCAGAAAGTGCAGCTCGTGCTGGCAGATTAGGTGTCGGGATGGCTTTAGCTATACTTGGTGGTGATCCCATGCGATTTAAACCACTGATTGACCTATACCGTAAAACAGGTATTGAAGCTGGACATGATGTTAACAAACTTCAAGTAGGCGTAACCGGTCATGGTTATATCTCAAAGACAACCCAACAAGCCAGGGAGGAATTTTACCCTTATTACTCCAATTACCGGTCTTATGTAAATCGTCAGCGAGGTATAGCAAGTGGTAGAATATCCAAATCTGATTTTGAGCTAATGACAGGTCCTGATACTGCGTTATTTGTGGGAAGCCCTCAACAGATTGCAGAAAAAATCCTTCAACAATACGAACTTTTTGGGCATCAGCGTTTTATGGCGCAGATCGATATAGGCGGAGTTCCATTTAAAAAAATAATCGAGGGAATTGAATTGTTAGCGACAGAAGTAGCTCCAATCGTTCGAAGAGAAACACGTAAGGCTATAAACGTATAGATGGTGTAAAGAATGGGCTTTCTTAACACCCTTCAAGAAAACAATTAAACGACCTTTGCTTAAGAGTAAAGGTCGTTTTTCATTATTAAGAGGTAACAACTAACGGTATTGACATATCAATAAGCATTTTTTAGTTTCAGAGAAATATTGATAAGCCTATTTACTTAGTTGTTTTTTTATATTTAATGTTAGTGATTTTTTCTGTTTTATTATCGAATTGAATATCAATATATACTCCATATTCTTTACTGCCTTCTTTTAGCCATAGTTTAAACTTTTCGGTAGATGTTTTTGATCCTTTTTCCCTACCAACATGAAGATAATCGATAATATCAGCTTTAGGATACCTTTCCTTCGTTTTTTGCATGGCGATTTTCCCCCATTTAGCATAGGTAGGTATATCTGGTTCTGCAAATACAATATTTGACGAATGGGGTGTAGCCCTATATACAGGAAAGAAAAAGAAAAAAACTAATAGTATGGAAATGACTATTTTCATTCGGAAAACCTTCTTTTTAGTTTTATGGTTACAAATTCAACGGATTTTATTCATTTTTCAAGGATTGTAACCGTGTCTTGGGTTTAAAATCTGGTCGAAATAAAGATTAAAGGGAACTTATACCTTTCTTAAACGTATGTAGTTTAATAAACGTAAAATAAAGGGGGGGAGTCATTTGTTCTATGAAGACTTTCATACCGTATTATCAACATTATTGTTTTGGTGGCTAATATTGCTTGTTTTTCAAAGAGTTACGAATCGATTTCCCAAAAAGAACACGTGGAAAAAAGATATTATTTTAACCTTTTTTCAAAGTATCATGATTCTTATTTTATTACCTGTATTATTTGATCTATTCAAATAAATCTATTAATGATAAATGAACTCTAATTAATTTGATTTTTCCAAGGAAAGTAATACTAAAATTAGGATAACAGTTATCGTTTTAGGAGGTTTATATTAGTGTTGAGGTTTGTGGATGACTTAGCTGGAGCTATATATAATGCTATTAAGTTTATAATAAGATCTGTTAGTTATTTACTTGCAGGAATGTTGATTGTTGCCGTTCCTGTGTATTTGATTGTTTGGATATTCGGTTTGTTTCAGTAATTTTACTCAGTTATCAGGAGCCTTAATGGTATAAGATGATGAAAAGAGGTAAAACCCAGGACTATAAGACTCTGGGTTATTCTTTGTTCAAATACCTCGAATCAGGTTAACGGGAAAATAAATTTTGATCCTCTTATCATTACAGTTTGTTGCAAATACAACAAATTTAAGTTAAATTTAATTCATATTATTATTGTTGTATTTACAACATTAATACGAGCTAAGGAGGTCAGCATGAAGGAAATTCTCCGTGAAATAGGGATGATAGCAAGGGCATTAGATTCTATAAGTAATATCGAATTTAAAGAATATGACCTTACTAAAGGGCAGTATTTGTATCTTGTGCGAATATGTGAAAATCCGGGAATCATTCAAGAAAAGTTAGCTGAGATGATAAAAGTAGATCGAACAACTGCATCTCGTGCGATAAAAAAGCTTGAAGAAAATGGATTTATAGAAAAGAAAGACGATGAACAAAACCAAAAGATAAAAAAACTCTTTCCAACAGAGAAAGGAAAAAATGTTTATCCGTTCATCAAAAAAGAAAATGATTTTTCCAATAAAGTTGCGTTAGAGGGTTTTTCTGAGGTAGAAGTGGAGACCATCTATCATCTTCTTCAAAGAGTGAGGAAAAATGTAGAAGTGGACTGGGAATACGTTAAAAAAGGAAATAAAAGAATTTATTGATCATATAAAGGAGCGACATACAAAATGACAATGAACATACAAGAGTGCAAGCTTGAAGATTTATTCATCCTTCAAAAAATTAGTTACGAAACATTTAATGATACATTTAAGGACCAGAACTCACCTGAAAATATGAAAGCCTATTTGGAAAAGGCATTTAACTTAAAACAATTAGAAAAAGAATTATCCGATCCTTCTTCACAATTCTATTTTGTTTATTTTCATAATGAAGTTGCTGGATATTTAAAGGTTAATACCGATGATGCTCAGTCAGAAGAAATGGGTGATGAATCCCTAGAAATTGAAAGGATTTATATAAAGAACAAATTACAAAAACACGGACTTGGTAAAAATCTTTTTAATAAAGCGATTGAATTGGCGAAGGAACAAAATAAAAAGAAAATTTGGCTTGGTGTTTGGGAAAAAAATGAAAATGCGATTGCCTTTTATAAGAAAATGGGGTTCGTCCAAACTGGAGCCCACTCCTTTTATATGGGTGATGAAAAACAAACAGACTTTATCATGACTAAAACTTTTTAAAAAGTTTTTTAGAAAGTTGAGTTATTTAATAGAAGTTTTACAGGGATATTGAAAAAAAAAATTAAGAGCGTGAATATTCAACTTTATGTGATTATCTTTCACCTGAACTACTAAAGAATGAACTTAAGGTATTGTTCATTTTAAGATTTAAGGATTGGTTAGCATACAGAACTCAAATTGAGATATTCGAAAGAGGTTACATTATGTCTATAAGTTTTACACAAATTGTCATTCTTCTTTGTCCGTTACTTTTTCCACTCCTCACCAAAAAATGGACTTGGTTTTTCACTATGACTATTGGATATGTTGTTTATATTTTATGGGGTGTGTTTCTTCATGCTACTTCAGATATTACTGAGTACGGTACTGGTTATGGCATGTTTATTGTTCCATATTTAATCGGCATATCAATATTAGGTGCTACTTTGCAACGTAACATTCATTTCCAAAAAGAGAAATAATGTGCCTTTAAATAAATTTCCCAAATCACGGGAGCTAAGGAATGATTTCAAAAACAGTGCCTTGATGAAAATCCGTTACTTTCATTGAGCCATAAACTCCTAAATATAATCGTGTTTGATTCAGATTGGCACCTAAACTTACATAATAAGCGGATGGAGATCCAAAATCATAGTTTGTTTGAATGACACTAAAATCATTTTGTTTACCATCTGGTCTAACGCGGGTATAAGCTAAAGCCCCTCTAACCTGAGGTTGGGATTTCTTCCGAGCAACATCCGTAAATACAACGCTACCTGTTAAATCAGGGATTCCATTCCCCATATAAGCTTGCACCCCTGTAAGTGCCGTTCCTTCAAACTTATCTGTTCTGGCGTCTTCGTGATAATAACTAGTTAAAGGTTGCAGTCGACTGCCTGAAAGGGTGACTGCTTCATTATAATAGGCGATTGCTTTCTCATCTAAATTCGGATTTTTTGTGCAGTCTCTATTGATTGAAGTAGGAAAAGCACCTTCCCATCCACGCCAGCCAAAGTTAACTAATCCTTTTTGGTTAAAAGTAGAAGTTTGGGTAGAGGCTTGAATTAGTTGAGTAACGGGAATTGGTTGATATTGAACGAATGAAAAGATGGATTCAACCAAATCCTGTCCGACATTTCCTACATACTTCAAATACTGATTATGAAACTTTTGAAAAGAAATGCCTGGTATATTCCGAACCCCTTTGGCCATTACCGAGAGGGTTTCCTGAATCGTAGGGGGGAGTTCATTAAAACGTGTGACAATGGGTGGATTCTTAATGGTTGTATTTTTACTCACATCAATTTCAATAATTTTCCCAGCGATTTCTAGATTGTCCTGACTTAAGTTGAATGGATCATAACCTGCGCCGCCATCTCCAGTTGTTAAAACAAGTTTTCCTGTTTCAGGTGAAAAGTTTAAACTATTGACACCATTATGATTAAAAAATGGTCTCCTTATGTTTAGTAATGTCCGTCGTTTTCGAGGTTGACCATTCGATTGTAAAATCCATTCTTCTACTGTATCAATATGGTCATATTGAGTTTCTCTATTTATCCAGCTTAAGGATAACGTTTGAGGATCACACGGGTCAGGTTTAAAACCACCAGGAAGAGCACCATGGCCTTCTGATCCAGCTACTGAATAATGAAGATAAAATAGGCCGTTATTATAAAAATAGGGATGAAACGCGAGCCCTAACAAGCCCCTCTCATCATAGCCACCGCTAGAACCTCCCAGTTTTAAAATTCGCTGGCGGATGTCTAAAAAAGTCTTCACACTTCCGTTTCCTATATAAAAGATTTCTCCAACCTGGGTTGCAACAAATAATCTTTCTATAGAGTCACCTGGGAGTATAGTTGTTTTTATAACAGTAGGCAAATTTATCTTGCTCAAGATTGGCCGTAAACTAACCTTCACTTTTTTCAACTTAGATGACCTCCTTCTTATTGATTTCTTTTATAAGAATATGATTAGTACGGTTCTATAAGTACCAAATTAGGCCTGTGAAAATCTAATTCATTTATTGATAAAACTTGTTAAATTGGAAAAAATATGGTTTAGGAAAGGAGGGATTGCGAATGTCTATAAAAAAGTGGTTAACAGGATTGGTTGTTTTTCCTGCCATGATGGTAGTTCTCACAACGCTCGGAACATATAGCGTAGTTGCTCAAACTAGTAACGATAATCAACCTGCGGTGACAGTACAAGCGGTTGATGTACAGTTGAACGATGATTCCTTTAATCCGAAAGTGATCACGATCCCTAATGGAAAAGCAACAAAGTTGATATTGAAAAACGCAGGTGTAAAAGAACATACCTTCACAGTGGAAAAGCTCGGAATTGACGAGGAAATCCAACCTGGAAAAGAAGTAACCATTACCGTGAACCCGAAAAAGCCTGGTACATATGAACTAATCTGTCGGTACCATTATAGAGAAGGAATGGTTGGACAAGTAGTTGTCCAATAACAAGCAAGGCCTAACGTGGCCTTGCTTTTTTATCGGGATATAATAAGAAAATAGTGTTAAACTTTGTTGTTTTGGGCAATTCTTTTTTGATGATTTGAGCAAAAGCAAGATTCAAGAAGGAAGTTATTTATAAAAGTAGAATTAGTAAAGATAATAACTTTAAAGGATGGTATAGATGTCAACTTCTGGAATGCTTGGTGTTGGAAATTGGATTGGGATCCTTACAACTTGTCTAATAATCCTATGTTTTTATTTTACTCTTACTTTTTTTGAACAGTTGCGCAAGGGAGAAGAACGAATCATTAAACAATCTAAAATAGCAGCCACCATTTGTTTCACTCTAGCTTTCATTATTCCAGCAATCTATAAATATTATATTTATCAACAAATGATGAAATAATAGGGGGACCACGTCAAAAAGTAGGTGAATGGCAAATTGTATTGTTTGGCGATGCTATCATAAGGCATCGCTATTTTTGTTGAAAAATAATAGAGTTACAACAGTTTAATAGTACTAAAATTGGAAATTATATCATTCTATTGTAAAATTAAATTAGTATTTTATTGAAGCCAGATCAAAAGGGGATTTTGTTTGAAGAAAACATTATTTTTTATATTATTAATTTTAGCTTTATTTTTGTCCCTATCCATTCCGACTTACATTCATATAAATGATTTCAATCTGATGGCTTGGCAACGAAACACATGGGAATGGAATTACATCGGTGTCTCTTTTAATTATATTTTATTTATTTTGCTTGTGAACATTACAAAAAGTAAGATGGGGGAATTAGGTTTACAAGTAGGTAAATGGAAAGAAAATATCGTTTGGTATAGTTTAATCTCTTTTGGTGTTTTATTTCTTTCTAAATTAAGTGATTATTTTTCTAAAGTTGAATTGATCTTTTACTTACCATCTTTAAGTACCGTTTTGTTTCAACTGCTCTTTGTGTCCATAGGAGAAGAACTGTTTTGGAGAGGTTTTGTACAAAAACAATTTGGTTTTTGGTATTCATCTATAGGGTTTGGAATCATTCACTTTTTATCCACTTTAGCTGCTGGCAATACACTCATAAACGCAATTGCCTATGGTGTAGTCACATTTTTACTTGGCACAATCTTTTCTTGGATTCGTAAAAAAACAGAGTCCGTTTATCCAAGTATTTTATTACATGGTTTATACAATATTTCTAATTATTTTATTAAATAATCGAAAACAGCGCCCTCGATATATATCAATTATTCTGTGAACAAAAAAGAATAGATAAAGCTGTTTTGTCCGTAAACTATTTTGAGAAAAAAATAAGGGGGAAATTAATATGACAATCGCGAACAAGGAGTTGTCCGTAGAACAAAGGGAAGAACTACTTTCAGCATTGAAAGTACGTTTTGAAAAAAACATGAACCGACATGAAGGTGTTGGATGGGCTAAAGTCGAAGAAAAGCTATTAGCAAATCATGATAAACTTTGGTCGCTTTATGAAATGGAAAGCACTGACGGTGAACCTGATGTCGTTGGTTATGATATAGAGAAGGACGAATACATTTTTTATGACTGTTCCGCGGAAAGTCCTAAAGGCCGCAGAAGTGTTTGCTACGATCGTGAAGCGCTAGAGTCGAGGAAAAACCATAAACCAGAAAATACTGTTATGGATATGGCTGCTGCAATGGGCATTGAACTTTTAACGGAAGATGAATACCGTGAGTTACAGAAGCTAGGAAATTTCGATACGAAAACATCGAGTTGGGTGAAAACACCTGCAAATATTAGAAAACTCGGCGGGGCAATCTTTTGTGATCGTCGCTACGACACGGTCTTTGTGTATCATAATGGAGCAGACTCCTACTATGCTGCCAGGGGTTTCCGCGGCTCGCTAAGGGTTTAAGATCTTTTGATTTTAAAAAAGATAAACGTTTTCTACATAACTATCAAGGACTAGAACGAAACAAGGTGTTGCTAAAGCACACCTTGTTTTTTTTAGCGAAAAATCAATAGATTCCATCATTTGTTATTAAATCATACGGCAATCATAGCTTTTTTGGTTTTCTTGTCCTATTCAAAATTTTAGCGGACAGGGAATCCGTTATTCTCATAAAAAACGCTATATTAGAGTTATTATAGGACACACAGTTCGTTATTTACTAAAAAACTACCTAAAATGATATCCAATCACCTACTTAGCGGAACGTGTGTCCGATAAAAGAGTCAAGTCCTAACAATTGTGTAAATTCCTATCTCCAATGTTACAACCTATATATGTTATTTAGTGTTTTATAATTTGGATTACTGGAAAGGGGGGCCCCCCTTTCCAGTAATCCAAATTTCGCTTCGAGTTTCTCTATATTAATTTCGTTGCGTGTATCTTTTATTTAACACGATAAGATTTTCATTCTCCATTAAAAGTGCTCCTATAAGACGAAATGCCGACTGTGTATTGGGGAATATACGAATCACTCTTTCTCGTCTTCTGATTTCTTGGTTTAATCGTTCTAATGAGTTTGTACTCGCAAGATGACGATGGTATGTCTCTGGCTCATTAAAATATTGGATGGAATCTTCGAATCCATCCTCTAATATTTCAATTGCATTTTTAATTTTGGGGTTATCTTCGTAACGTTTAATAAATTCATCTTTAAATAATCTAGCTTCTTCACAAGATATAGTTTGAAAGATTCTTCTCATATCTGCGATAACTTGACTCATTTCCTTTTTAGGGAGCTTGTTTATGATATTACGCTTGAAATGAACGGTACACCTTTGCCAAGCCGTTCCAATAAACTCGCGTTCAATTGCTTTCTTTAATCCTTTATGAGCATCGGAGATAACAAGTTTAGGGGACTGTAGACCTCGCGCTTTTAAACTCTGCAAGAAGCCTTGCCAGGCTTCAAAACTTTCAACATGATCAATTTTCAATCCAAGAATCTCTCTTTTTTTCTTCTCATTCATAGCCGTAACAATATAAACTGCTTTTGAGACGACTTTATTATGCTCACGCACCTTAATATACATAGCATCTGCAAATAAATAAGGATAATATTGAACATTAAGAGGGCGATTAGCCCACTTATTTACAATAGGATCAAGCTTCTCCGTTAATGATGAAACGAAAGATTTTGAGACAGCTTCACCACAAAGCTGTTCAATTATATTTGTAACTTTACGTGTAGAAACACCGTTAACCACCATTTCTAACATAGAGAGAACAAGGGCTTGATCAACCCGTGAGTATTTCTCAAAAACTGTTGGAGAGAACTCACCCTCCCTAGTCCGAGGGACTCGTAATTTAATCTTTCCAATACTGATAATAAGTTCTCTTTCATAATAACCATTTCTGTAATCACGGCGCTCTGATGAGCGTTGATAGGAACCAACTTGTAAATAATTATCTCGTTCTTTTTCCATATACTCATTTAAAACTAAAACGATTGCAGACTTTACCACTGTTTCAATATTAGAATTCATTATGGAGTCTTTTAAAAGGTCCATATCTAGGTTAAACTGTAATTGAGTCATTTTATATACCTCTTTTCAATGTTTTTCTTGGTCGTTAAACATTGTTGACAAGAAGGAATAAAATGACTCATTTTCTTTTTACACAATTATAAGGACTTAATCGATAAAAGAGGAAAAACAGCAAATTTCAAACGAATAACGGAACTGATGTCCGATAATAATCCCCATTAATGTTAAAAACAGTTTTTTTCGTTCTATTCTCTGGTAGTTCGAAACGAAGGATAAATTATGATATTTACCAAAAACTACTAGCAAACTTACTAGGGATTTAGGCACTTTATTTGGGGGTTTGACATTGGAACCACAAACTATTTTTGTTTTTATATCCAGCTTCATTTTTTTAAGATTTACTTAGAAAATAGAGATAGATAAATTTTAGATTTTTAGGGAGGGGAGTTTGACACATGAATTTTGATTATACGATTTTTCATTCCATCCCACATAGAGATGTATTAGATGGTATTTTAAAACTCCATGAAGACATTTTCGGTTCTTCAGATGACTTGATTGAAAAAATGAATCATAAACCTAAACTGGTAGTTGTCACTGCGATGGATGAGAAAAAAATTGTTGGATATAAGATTGGATATGAATTGAATCGTACTACATTTTATAGTTGGTTAGGTGGAGTAGATAAAAACTACCGGAAACACGGTGTTGCATCCATGCTAATGGCAAAACAACATCAATATTTAAAGGAAAAGGGTTATAAAGTGGTTCAAACTAAAACCATGAATAAATGGCGGAATATGTTAATTTTGAATATTAAAAATGGGTTTGATGTACTAGATACTTATACAGATGAAAACGGTTTACATAAAATCATACTTGAAAAGAACTTGGTCTAAGAAAAATCAAGGTGATGATAACATTGATACAACTAAGTAATTTTTTAATAAATTACCCTAAATTGGAAATAGCTAATAGAAAGATAAATTTATTGAAGAGGTGGACAATTTGGGGCTTCCGGAATTAATAATTAGGGTTGGGTTATCATTTTTTATATTATTTATACTCACTAGGATTATGGGAAGAAAAGAAATAAGTCAAATGACCTTTTTTAATTTTGTTTCCGCTATTGCCATTGGTTCTATAACAGCCAGTCTTGCTACCATGTCAGACCTAAAGATTTCCTTTGGTGTCATTGCTTTAGTATTGTGGAGTGTCTTCACCGTTGCCATGGGGATCATGGATATTAAATCAAAAGAAGCAAGAAAAGTCATAGAAGGAGAACCATTAGTTTTGGTAAAGAGTGGAAAAATTATGGAACAATCACTAAAGAAAACTCGGCTTAGTACGAACAGTTTAACCGCCATGCTGAGGCAGAAAAATGTGTTCTCCATGGCAGATGTGGAATTTGCTATTTTTGAAACGGACGGTAAGCTTTCGGTGTTGAAAAAAAGCAACAAACAGCCTGCAACAGTAAGTGATGTAAAGGGAAAACCCAAACAACCAAATATCTATTCTATGTCGACACCAATCATTTCAAACGGAATCATTGATCAAAAAAATTTAACAAAATTAAATCTAGACCAAAATTGGGTCGATCAACAATTAAAGCAATCAGGAGTGGAGGATATTTCTGAAATCTTTTATGGGGAAGTACAGCAGGATGGTTCGTTGTATATTGATAAGAAACAGGATGATCTTCAATAAGATATAGGCATGAATGAAAAAAAGCAAGTGGAGAAAAACGACATGCTTTTTCCCCACTTGCTTTTTTTAACGACTTATAAGACAGTCGTTATTCCTTCTTATCTTTCCCCAAATTTTCAACCTTCTTATTAGGCATCGTACGGTAGATCTGCGTATTCATACTTCCTTGCACAATGTTTTCAAGAAAAAACTCACCAATCAATTTTAAATACTCTTCATCATCAAACATTTTTTTGTTTTGCAATTCCATTTCAGCTAATCCTTCATAAGTAGCTAATAAGGAATATGTATGGTCTTGCCCAGTAATTGGTGATAGTATTTCTATATTATGGTCAAAATTACCATTTCGGTATTTTTTAATTTCTAATAGGTTATCTATACCTTCTTTAAATTTGCTTTGTTGGATTTGAAAGGTTTGATAAACAATAACAGACATTATTTCACTCCTAAAGACGAATTTGGTTATTATTTACCTCAAATAATTTCTTTTGATTTAAGAAATAAATCATACATAAATATTATTATGACCATATATTTTTAAAAAATAACATACCCTTTTTTAAAATGGGAGGGGAAACAAAAATGAAGAAATTTACATATAGGGGAATGTTTCCGTTTATCGGAATACTGCTAATAATCGGTTTATGGTGGGGCATATCTAAGTTTAAAGACCTCATAGAACCACTGAATCAATCTGATGCGTTTGTATACAGTAATAATGCTAAGCTGTATTGGTTTGAGCTAACGAGTCATAAAGGAAAAGTGGAAGGAAACCTTCATGAGGAAAAGCTCATAGATGAAATGGGAAAAGCACCATTTATTGAGAAAAAAAAGTACCCACTAACAGGAAAGGTAATTGAAAAAGGGTATGTGTTTCAAGTTAAAAAAGGTGAGAAAATGCTCTCCTATGACGCATCGTTTTCTGGACCACATCTTTCTATTCAAATGCAGGGGAATGAAGAGCGTATATTATACAATCCTGTTGACCAGAAAGAGCTCAATGAATATGAAAAAGCGTTACTTGACTATTACAAGGAAGAAAGAGAAAACGAGCAATTACGGAAATTTTTCACCGAGCTTCGTAAGGTCTATGCATATCTCTATACCTCAGAAAATAGTTCGTATCAATTATTTATCAAAATCGACGAAGCTTTATTGGAAGGTGAGTTAACAGGCTCTCTTCTTATGGTGGCTGAAACAGGGAATAAAGACCATCCGTATGAAGAAAACAACTATGTTTTAAACGGAGTCACGGGAGGAAATGGAGTTAGGTTCTACACAACTGTAGAAGGAAAAGAGACAAAGTTAGAGGGGAAATTCCTTAATAGTGTTAATGAAATGAAGCTGTCGTTTTGGGCAACAGACGATATACTCACATTTCATGCTGTAACCGCAGAAGAATACAAACAAAAATATGACGAATTTAAAGAAAAGGTACAATAAGAGAAAGATTAAACAGAAATCCATTTTAATCAGTTCTGTGCACAACCTTTCCACTAAAGAATATTTTAGAAGTATATGACAAAAGGAATGATTGCTTATGACAAATATTGGACCAATCACAATAGATAGTGTTGGTGGATCAGCCATTGTCCAATTTGGTCCTGTCCAATTTATTTCTCCCAAGTCCGTCAGTAAAGCATGGTATGGTGCAGGATCTTCCAATAGTGGAAGTAATATTAATACCTATAGTGGCATTAGTTTTTCCAATGGCGTTCAAGGATAAGCTGAAAAATTCTAAGCTCAGAAAATTACCTCCAAAGAACAACCAATGCTCTATCCTCTCTGGATGGAGGTTTTTTATGTCATCGAATAGATCCATTTGTGTAAGAAAACCATAGATAAAACACCCTATTCCGAATGCAATAAGGAATATAATAAAAAGCCTGTACAAGAATAGTCATCTTAGATACAGGCTTTTATATATATAAAGTTAAAAGTTTTTACCATTTTTATTAAAAAAGGATATCGTTATACGCGTTTTGTTCCGATGTACCTTGAATGCCAATAAGAATTGTTTGTATAAGTAATCATGACTCCTTTTGAAGATGATGCCATGATCATTTTACCGTACCCGATATACATCGCTACGTGTGTTGGTCTACTCGCTTTCGTTGGTGCATAGAACATTAAATCACCTGGCTGTATATTCGTATAAATACGATAGCCATTTCCATAATACATTTGTGCAGCTGTTCGGTTTAATGTCTTTCCCGCTTTTGCATAGGAATATTTTACAAGACCTGAACAATCAAAACCGCTAGGGGAAATTCCACCCCATACATAAGGTACTCCAAGATTAGATTTAGCCACTGATACTGCTTTTGTATTGTAATAAGCAGCTTCTGCTTTATCACCCATGTTAGCAAACAAAGAGCCACCAGAAACGATCAAGAAAAAGGTTACGATGATTTTCTTTAGCATGATTGTTACCTCCTAGTGTGATTTGCATTTCTAATATACTAGGATGATGTAACAGGGACATCACATACATATTACAATTTCATTACAAACATTATTCTAATATAATTTAGGATAAACTAACGAAAAATATTAAGTATTATGATTAATTGTCAGGAGAGAGAATATAGGTGGTAGGAATGTAAGATAGGGTAAGGGATATTTTAACATATGAGGTGAAACTATGTTCCGTCATAAGAATAAACTGATTATTCCCATTGTATTATGGTTACTTGTAGCCATTGGCTTCGGATTTTTTGGGTTGCTTGGTTTTATTACAAATGTAGCTGAAAGAGGGTTTCGAACAACCGTCTGTGGAAGTTTAGGTTGTACGAATGTGGAGTATATTCTTTCTATTGCTTGGATTGTAGGAATGGTTTTACTAGTATATATTCTTCCGATTCTTGTAATGATTTATCTTTTTCTTAAAAGGAATAATAAAAAATAAAATTCGTTTTTTTATAAAGGATGTTTTCCTAAAAATTGTGGTTTTGGTAAAAATCTTGACGTTTAGGCGAGGAGTCTTAGTGGAAACGCTAGTTCGCCAAGCTAGACTCTTGATGAAATAAAGCCTCTTACTTTGAAGGGACATTACTGAATCATTTATCCTCTTTTTAAAATTATGAATTAGAAAAAAGCTTAGTGATTGCCAAACCTTTCGATGAATCAAAGAAAAAGCTTACTCAAGAGAGTAAGCTTAACCGCTGTAAACCGCATCACAGGTTCCACCTTTTGGTTCATAATAACAATGGTTTTTATATTGCCCAGCAAAAGGTTGACCGAACCATGTTGGAGGACATGGAGCATATGGATTAAAATACCAAAGTGCAAATTTCGCTGGCTGTTCTCTCCAATAATCTAAATTTTTTTTCGCTAAATTTTTTTCAACCGATCGTGCTCTTTGATAAAATACATTCCCTTTTTGAACAGCTTCAAAGGAATAATTTCCTCCTTGAACTTGAAAAATAACATGGGAAACGGTTCGCAAATTTTTAAAATCTAAACAATTGGCTTTCAGGCGATTGACAATGACATTCCCCACATATAACATTCCCTGTTTTCCTTCACCTTCGGCTTCTGCTCTCATCATCCTTGCCATCAAGGCAATATCAGAAGTTCTGTAATTTACTCTTGGCATACTTACACCTCCAAAATATAGTATGAAAAAAAGCCCACTTTGATGTAGATTTTTTAAAATAGATTTTAGGTGCATTTGAAAAGACAAATTCGCCAAATACAATACATTTTAGGTATAATATGGATTAATTCATCATAGCAGTTCCATCCAAGCCTTTTCGTCATGGAAGGACAAAATGAGAAAACTCAAGCAGATGAGTAGGATAAAGGAATTTTGCTGCAATTAACACTTATGGTATTGCCAATATAAAGATAAATATCACCAATCATATTGAGGGAGTATATAAAGATGAATATTGAAAAAGAATTGTTTGATGCAGCGGCTAACTTAATTAAAGTTAGATACCCTAAAGGAGACGGCTATGCAGCTGCCATGCTTACGGAAGATGGTCAAATTTTAACTAGTGTTGCTCCGCATACATTTAACCCTTCTACTGAAATTTGTGTGGAGACAGGTGCCATATGTGAGGCGCACAAGTTAAATAAAAAAATTACTCATTCTATTTGCGTTTTTAGAGAAGATGAGAATTCTCATTTTCAAATATTCTCACCTTGTGGCATATGTCAGGAAAGACTTTTTTATTGGGGTAAGGATGTGAAAGCAGCTATTTCATCAAAGACTGGGGATGTCATTTTTAAAACCCTATCGGAGTTGCAACCATATCATTGGTATAACATTATTGATGATACATATAAATTTTAAGTCCACATGGATGCTGGAGAAACTTTCATTCATTCTTTCCGTATTTATGTTCAGGCAGGTGAAAAGAATGGAAAAGAAGGTTAAGTTTTATACAAGAAGAAAAAATATCTTTTCTGCGATGATGCAGGAGTATTTAGAAATAAAAGATATGAAATTAGAAGATGCAATGAAGTTAGCAGAAATACTGAAAAAATATGGATTTATGATTAAAGTAGATAATAAAGAAGTCTAACAAAATCTCGAATAAAGTTCCTATTTACATACCATAAACGATGAAAAGAGAGAGAAACTATGCAGCAATTAAATAGAATTGGAGAATCATTTTGGTATTTGACTCCTGTGTCTGAAACAGACAGACCGATATTAGGCATGGTCGTTGGCAACGATTTGACCTTGATGATTGATGCAGGAAATTCGGAAGCACATGCGCAGTTATTTTTAGAAAAAATTGCTGAACAAAATATAAGCAAGCCAGATTTGGTTGTATTAACTCATTGGCATTGGGATCATATATTTGGACTATCCGCCTTAAAAAATGCTTTATCTATTTCCTCAGTAGACACGAAAGAAGAGATGTTGAAACTATCAACATATGAATGGACAGATGAGGCTTTAGATCAGCGAGTTCAAGAGGGGACCGAAATTGAATTTTGTGCTAGTTGTATCAAAAAAGAATATGGTGATCAAAGAAATATACACATTGCTTTACCTAAAATAACCTTTAAACAGCGTATGGAAATCAATCTTGGCGGTGTGACATGTATATTGAAACATGTAGGTGGAGATCATGCACCCGATTCGATTGTGATATATATAAAAGAAGAGAAAATTTTATTTTTAGCTGATTGCATTTATGCGGACATTTTTTCACCTAAACGAAACTATACGAAGAAACGAACGTTAGAATTAATCAAACAGTTGGAAGAATTTGATGCAGAAACCTATATTCTATCTCATTGGAAAGCTATTACAAAAGAAGAGTTTTTACAGGAAACTCAACTGTTAAAATCGATTGCACACTATACCGAGACATGTAGGGGCAATGAGGAGAAAATAAAGGAAGAATATGGTCAATCTCTTAATCGAGAATTAACGGAAGATGAACTAGAAACTATCGAGTATTTTGTTAATGGTTATCACATAAGAACGTAGGGTTTTTATTCAAAATACCCTTTTACTAATATATATTGATGATGGTTAAAGGAGGGGAGTTATAGATGAAGTCATTTCAACTAAACGAAAAAACAGACGCTTTTATATCCAACTATTCTTTATTTGAAGATGATCCAGTTCAACAAATCCAGTTACAGCATCGTTTGGATTTAGTAGAGAATTTTGAGATTCAAAAAGGAATGCGTGTATTAGAAATAGGATGTGGCCAAGGTGACACAACGGTTGCCTTAGCCGATGCGGTTGGTGAAAGCGGCTTTGTGGTGGCCATAGATATTGCTCATCCTGATTACGGTGCACCCTTCACCCTTGGTCAAGCAACAGATCGGATTAAGAAGTCATTATTAGGTGATCGTGTTTCCTTCCATTTAGAAATGGATTTGAATGACTTTGAATTGGAAACTCCATTTGATATTGCTGTTTTATCTCATTCTTCCTGGTATTTTAAGAGACCAGAAGATTTACTAAAATACTTTATAAAATTACGAGGAATGGTAAAACGAATTTGTTTTGCAGAATGGGATCTTGAATTTACTCACATTCATCAACGTGCTCATTTTTGTGCCGTCTCCATCCTAGCGATGTATTCCAATTTCGTACATAATGATGGAAATATACAAAATTTATTTGATAAAGCTCAAATTCAACACTTACTTGAAAAAGCAGGGTTTATTATCGACAAACAAAGTACGGTGGATGCAACCTATTTACAAGATGGCCAGTGGGAAAAGGGATATGCAAATAGTATTCGGCAGCGATTTAATGAAGTTCCAACCATGATCCAAACGATGATTACAAGTTATTATCAACTTATGAATGCTTCCAATGGCGACGAACAATCGTTAAATAGTTTTATTCTGTGTGCAAAATAATGAAGGCTATATTTTTAGATTGGGACAATATTAATTTCGAAGGACCGTCATTGGCGGTCCTTTTCTTGTGACCTTATGTTTATAAGTTGGATGTAAAATGAGCTAGAATAATACGTGGGATACTGCATGAAGTGTAAACGTTTCCATCATTTTTTTGTATCATTTTCGCTGAAATGTCGTTAAAATAGGGTTTATATTTATAAAAAGAAGGCGAAGACATTGAGTATAAAAAACAACAAGTTTCAGGATCAGTCATTATTTAGCATCACGTGGCCTTTATTTATCGAGATTTCTCTTCATATGAGTATGGGGATTATTTCTACGTTAATTCTGAGCGGTTATTCCGATAACGCTGTGGCAGGGGTTGGGGTAGCTAATCAAATTATTAATATTTTTATTTTAGTTTTTAACGTTACGGCGATTGGGGCGACCATCCTTATCGGCCAAAATTTAGGAGCCAACCATTTGGAACGTGCAAGGCGCCTTGCCAAATCCGCATTTGGTGTAAATGTTTGGGTTGGAATTGCGATGGCCGTTGTGGTGGCAGCATTTGGTGGAACGTTTCTAAAATTTTACGGACTTAGCGGAGAAGTGTATGATTTTGCATTAACCTTCTTAACTATCACAGGTTTATCTCTTTTTCTAGAAGCTATTTCGTTAGCTTTAAGTGCGGTATTACGCAGTTATGGACATACAAAAGAAACGATGGTTGTGACAGTGATTATGAATGTGATCAACATCATCGGTTCATTTATAGCCATTAAAGGTTTATTCGGTCTTCCTGTAACTGGGGTGGCGGGAGTAGCATATTCCATGGTGGTAGCAAGAGTTTTTATCATTGTCGCGCTCTTTTACTTTGTTTATAAGCAACTAGCTTTAAAGTTTCATATAAAGGATATTTTTAAAATCGATAAAACAGACGTAAAGGGACTGCTTTCTATTGGGGTTCCTTCTGCAGGAGAAAATCTATCCTACCAATTATCACAAGTGATGATTACAAGTTTTGTGGCCCTAATTGGAGATGGTGCATTGGCAGCACGTATATACATTTTAAATATATCCATGCTTTGCTTCCTGTTTACATTCGCCATTGCTCAAGGGACACAGCTTTTAATTGCTCGGTATATCGGTGCTAAACAATATGATAGAGCACTTAAGAGAGGCCTTAAAACGTTAAAAATTTCTGTCATCGTATCAGCGGCTGTTTCTCTCACAATTGCCTTAATCGGTAAGCCTGTTTTGAATGTATTTACAACGGATTCAACTATTATGGCAATTGCTTTACCCGTACTATGGGCGATTGTGTTTATCGAGCCTGGTCGTGCCATGAATATCGTGCTAATGGGTTCCTTAAAATCAGTAGGGGATGTAAGATTCCCTGTTATCATCGGAATTATCTGTATGTGGGGAGTAGCAGTTGTATTTAGTTACATCTTCGGAATCACACTTGGATTGGGCTTATTAGGAATTTGGCTAGCGCAAGGGCTTGATGAATGGGTGCGAGGAGTATTTGCCTTAAAACGTTGGCTATCCCAACCTTGGTTAAAGAAAAAGCCTATAGAACAAGAAGTTACTGTATAGATTATTGGAGCATGCTGATGTTGTTGGCATGCTTTTTTTATATAATGATATGCTTGTTGTTTTATAGGACACAGGTTCCGTTATTCTAGTAAAAATGATGTTTTTTCCTGGTCTTAAGGACACAGGTTCCGTTATTCACTATATTTCATAGAAATAGGTATACTTTAGGAGCAATAACGGAACCATAGTCCGATAAACCTCTAAAAAGGCAGTATTTTTATAGAATAACGGAATGAGTGTCCGATAAGTATGTTTAGCGGATTCATTTTTCAAAATTTTAGCCCCTGATTAACAAAGACTTTTTACATAACCTAATAGAATTTCATTCCTTAATAATAGAATGAAAGAAATTTTTTATTTTATAAAAACTTCTTCCCAGAGTACTACGTCTAAGATTTGTAGAGAGGAGGCTAGGCTTTATGGAAGAAATCGTTGCTGCAGCAATGGAAGCCGAGGATAAAGAAATCCTTTTAGATGAAATGATGAATCGATATGGACAAGAGATCTTACAACTTGTTTATTCTTATGTAAAAGATAAATCGATTGCTGAGGATTTGACGCAGGATATATTTGTCAAATGTTTCAAGTCATTCGACACCTTTAATGGTAAGTCGAAGCTAAGAACGTGGCTATGGCGAATTGCCATCAATCATTGTAAAGATTTCCTTAGAAGCTGGTATAAGAAAAATGTGGTCATAACCAATGATGATAGCATGACAGATAATGGTTTAAAAATGGGTTTGGTTGAAGAGACAGTCGTTCAAAAAGAGGAGGATGATCAACTCATTCAGGCCATTATGATGCTTCCTATCAAATATAGAGAAGTGATTTATCTGTTCTATTACGAGGAATTGCCAATAAAAGAAATCGCCGTTCTTACAGATACTGGTGATAATACGGTGAAAACTAGACTCCGACGAGCAAAAGAACTACTAAAAGAAAGATTGGAGGATTTGTAATGGAGGATCGTTTAAAGAACCTTAAGAAAATCATGGATCAGCGAACCTTTCAGGACTTTACCTTTTCGGAAAAACATAAGAAGAACATTTTCGAAAAAGCAACTCGTCACATCGAAACAGACGAAGATATTCAACTGGCTGTCCTACAATTGTTAGTTCAAGCTAAAACTGGATTTGAACTAACAGCTCTTTTAAGAGGTCGTGGAATTAGGGCATTTGAAAATAAGGAAGGCGCTATATACACAATCTTGCATCGATTGGAGCAGACTGGATATTTACATTCAAACTGGGATGATTCAGGAGCTAAATATTATGAGTTAAATGATAAAGGCAGAAAATTATTAAAGAAAGCAGACAAAAAGCAAACAAAGAAACAAGTGGTGTTTAAAGCACTGTTAGAAGGTGGTGGATTCATTGACGAATAGTAAAATGCAGGATTTTCTAAATGAAGTCACCCAACAAATTAAATCAAAAGAAGCCAAAAAGTTTGTAGCTGATGAATTAAAGCACCACATCAATGAAGCTCAGAAAACGTGGACAGAGAAAGGTCTAACGGACCTAGAGGCTGAAGCGAAATCGATTGAGCAAATGGGCAGTCCCACTAAACTTGGTATCCAAATGAACAAACTACACCGACCAAAAGTGGACTGGTGGATGGTCACGCTGCTTGGGGTAGTTCTCCTTCTAGGGTTCCTGCCATTAGTGGCTCTAGACCAAAACGGCTATTTGGGAACACCAATCTTTATGCAAAATAAAGTGATCATTGTGATTTTAGGTGCTTTAGTAGCTGTTGGAATCATGTTCATCGATTATCGTAAGTGGCAAAAGAGAGGGTGGGTGTTTTACGGAATAGGGGTATCCATTCTTTTAGCGATTCGGTTTTTGCCGAATCAAATCATCAATGGCATCCCGCGAATTGACATAGGACCATTAACGATTGAAAATTTAATGGCCGTTCCATTTTTTATGTTAGCATGGGCCAGTTTTTTTAATCATGCTCGTTTTAAAATTTGGCAGTTTATCGTTTTATTTATATTCCCTGTGTTATTGTTTCTAGCCATACCAAGTGTCACAAGTGTTTATATTTACACGATAATGGTTGGCATCATGCTTTATTGGAGTCAATTTAGTCGAAAAACGGTCATCAGTCTATTAGGTGTAGGCATCGGTTCTGTTCTGCTAATGGGTATCTTTTTATGGAACTATCTCAAGGAATACCAAAAAGTAAGATGGCTCTCTTTTTTAAAACCTGAGGACTACTCGGACACGTCTGGGTATCTTTACTTACGAATAGAGGAGTTTCTATCGAAAGCAGGATGGTTTGGGGCTACCGGGAGAAAAGAATTTATCCCGGATGCGCATACTGATTTTGTATTTGTTACCTTCACGTATTACTATGGCTGGTTACTGGCAGCAGCTTTAGTTTTGGTTTTAGCGTTGTTTGCACTAAGAATTGTATTGGTAACCTATAACATCAAAGATTCTTACGGCAAATTGTTGTTAGTTGGAGCGGTGGCTCTATACCTAGCGCAGTTAGCAACCAATGTAGCCATGATTTTGGGAATTTTCCCGTTGGTAGGGATATCTCTACCATTCATGAGTTACGGTATTATGCCTACCTTATTAAATGCGGTTTTAATAGGTGTGGTTTTAAGTGTGTACCGCCGGAAGGATTTGTTGGTTGCGGTATAAATCAGGGGAAGCAATCGGAATTTTCTTGCTGTTAAATGCACAATTAGTGGAGTAATAAATCGGGTGCTTTGGCACCCGGTTTATCACTATAGGACACAGAATCCGTTATTTGTTAATTTTTCCCCATTTTATCAAAGTTAAAGGACACCAGATCCGTTATTTGCTAAAAATCTATCAAAAATAGCTCTAAATCGCTTAATAGCGGAACGTATGTCCTATATATCTCAAAAACACGGCGTTTTACCTGCAATAGCCGAACGTATGTCCTATAAATATACACAATTCAAATGATTGGAAAATATATATAAGGAAGATCAGATCCGCTACCATTTCGCTTTTATAAGCCAATTAAGGCTTCATAAAGCCATTCAAAGCGAATTCAATCTTCTTTTTTTTGATAAAAAACCTAGCAAACACACTTCCTATCCCACACCATCTTGGAGGATATGAAAGGATTTCTATGTATTCTCATAGGTGAGTATTGCTCAAAAGCTCTCAGCAAACTTAATCCTAAAATATGAATGTATATTCAATTTTACTGATATGGGCATCTATAGTAAGCTTTTTATATACCGTTTGGAACTTCCATTCTCCATTTATTCCTTTCGAAACCGCGTTTTAAAATCACACGTTTTTCTCTACCCATGTCATAAAGTTATCCTAGATATCTTTATAAAAGCTGTTTTCGTATAGATTGTTGTTTTCGTAAAAATCCCTAATGCCGGATTTTTACAAGCTCTCTTAATAAGTGCTCAGCTCTTTTCTTCATACTTATATGAGTTTAACACCCTATAAGGTGTAATGCTTATTTATTAATAGAAAAAACAACAAAGTTTCAGAAAAGAGCTCTATATAAAAAAATCAAAAAGGAGTGGTTTGTTGGTTACCGATAATCTAAGAAAACCTTCATTTATGTATGCATTATCTATGTTAGTTGCAGCGATTGCTGTCATATCAATTGGCATTCTTGCCTTTGATGCACCGATTCAAATTCTGATGTTTATCAGTATGCTTGTTTTGATTCCATTTATGATGGGGTTAGGTTTTACGTACAAACAAGTAGAAAAATCGATGATGACGTCGATGGGGAAGGCCTTACAGCCTGGTATCATTTTGTTGACCGTCGGCATTTTAATCGGTGCATGGATTGCTTCGGGTACCGTACCTACACTAATTTATTACGGTATTCATGCGATATCACCACAGTTCTTTTTAGTGACAACGTTACTTTTCTGTTCTCTTGTATCCGTTGCTACCGGGACTTCCTGGGGAACCATCGGTACAGCAGGGGTTGCCATGATGGGAGTAGGAACAACTTTAGGTATTCCGGTTGGTCTTACAGCTGGAGCTATCATTAGTGGTGCCTATTTTGGAGATAAGATGTCCCCGTTATCTGATACAACGAACTTAGCACCAACTGTTACAGGAGGAGAACTCTTCTCTCATATCAAGCATATGCTTTGGACTACGATTCCGGCCTATATTATAACAGCCTTGATTTTTACCTTTATCGGGTTAAAATATCATGCAGGCACTGTTGACGCAGAGAACGTACTTCAATTAACTACTTATTTAAAAGAAAACTTTCATCTAGGGATTGTTCCGTTAATTCCCATTGTGGTTCTTATTGCTTTATTAGTCTTAAAGAAACCAGCGATTCCATCCATTTTTATCGGAGCAGCAGTTGGTGGAATCATCGCTATGATTTACCAAGGATTCAGCTTTTCTGATACAATAACTATTTTCTATAGCGGATATCAAGTAGAGTCAGGTATTGAAATGGTCGATAGTTTACTTCAACGTGGTGGTTTAACTAGTATGCTTCCTTTGATTGCCTTATTCTTATTTGCCCTTGGATTGGGTGGAATGCTAGCGGAATCAGGTGTATTAGAAGCCTTAATTGCTTCATTTGCTGATAAAATTCATCACACAGGAACACTTGTTTTTGTAACGATCATGGTGAGTTATGCGACATTGGCCATCGGTGGATCCGTTTACTTTTCAACCGTAATGGGCGGAACATTAATGAGACCAATTTTTGAACGATTAAATTTAAAGCCTGAAAATCTTTCAAGAATCTTGGAAGATACCGGAACCCAAAGTGCTTCACTTGTTCCTTGGACGGGAAGCGGCTTGTACACCTCAGGTGCACTAGGTATCGCAACTGGTGCCTATCTTCCATTCTGTTTCTTGGCGCTTATCACACCATTAGTTTCCCTGTTCTATGGAATAACAGGGTTAACCATGACTAAGTATGAAACACCAAAGAAGCAAAAGAAACAAGCAGTGACAACCGTTGAAGCATAGTTTAATAAACCTCTATCCAATTGGGTAGAGGTTTTAGTTTTCCTTTTTTTAAATAACAAAAGGAGCAGATTCCCGATACATAATATATTAATTAAATCAAACACTACCATTTAAAAGGTGGTGTAAAACATGGAAAAAGATAACCAAAATATCCCTCAGGAATTTCAAAATAAGGGAAAAGAAAATCCAAGCAGTAAAGACGTTGAAGTGAATTTAGAAAATAACGATATTCAGACAGATAGTGTGATGATCACTGGTGGTGGTGACCCTAATTTGTCCCCAGATGCTGGTAAACCAATGATTTAGTAGGTTATGGAGGGCTAGTTTAACATGGACAAAGATAATAATTTTATAGCAGCCTCACTTTCCCCAGAGTTAATTAGTGAAATTCATTTACTCGAAGAAAAGTTAAGTGAGCAAGCAAATAAGAATGTCGTATTAATTGCTTACGAAAATGAAGAAAATTCATAATGTATGAAAATTTTTATGATAAAATACGTACTATCACAAAACCTTCATGAGTGTGAAGGTTTTTATCATTTGGACATCTTCGGAGGGAACATCTTTGAAAAGGAAATGGTTGTTCATAAGCACTGTTATTCTAGTTGTTGGCATGTTGGTTTTCAAGGATTTTTATCGTAGTAAAGCACAAACGGAACAGAAAAAGGTAACCGTTTATCTTGCTGGTGATTCAACTGTTTCTAATTATCCGCTTTCAAAGTCTCCGAAAGCCGGTTGGGGACAGATGATTGAGGGAATGTTTGATGAGCAGGTTGTGGTAAAAAATGTTGCGGTTCCCGGAAGAAGTAGCAAAAGTTTTATTGCGGAAGGTCGCTTGGACACACTTTTAAAACAAATCCAACCAGGTGATTATCTCTTCATTCAATTTGGTCATAATGATCAAAAAATCCAGGATCCAAGTCGATACACGGAACCAAATACAACCTACAAAGAATATTTAAAAACATATATTGATGGTGCAAGAAAAAGAGGAGCCATCCCCATTCTTATTACACCAGTAGAAAGAAGAAGCTTTACGGAAGATGGACAGGTAATGGACACCCATGGAGAATATCCTTCTGCCATGAAAGAACTTGGCAGGGAAGAAAAGGTTCGGGTTATTGACCTTACCGCGAAAAGCAAAATCTACTTTCAACAACTAGGTCCAGATCAAACAAAGGAACTATTTTTATTCCTAGATCCGGGTGTTTCTAATAACTATCCAAGTGGCATTGCAGATAATGTCCATTTCCAAAAGAAGGGTGCGAAGGAAATCGCAAAACTCGTTGTGGAAGGAATAAAAGAATTATCATTACCACTTAGTAAACATATCCGAAGTGATAAATAAAATAATGAGTAGACTATATGGGTTCCAGGTATAACATAATTTAATTATGTAAACCAAAAAACAAACTATACAATTATAGTAAGGCAAACGAATCATTCCACCTTATAATCGATGATCCAATTAGAGTTTGGCAGATATAAGATAGTAAAATGCTTGTCCAATAATTCTTCATATTTCTTATATTTTGGAAACTGTGGCATATCGGCATCTAATACAAAGGTATGTCCTTTGATTTCAACATAAAGTTCGGTAACAGTTCCTTTTGAATTATATTCATCAATCGAAGAAGGTTTTCCACTAATAACCGAAAAATTTTGATCCTGATAGAAAGGGACATCCTGCCAGTAACGGATTGAACCAAACAACATCCCTATTCCTGCAAATAGAAGAATTGCCTTAACCAAAAGAGGTGGGTAATTTTTTTCTGTTTCAAAGGCTTTTTTAAGCAAGTTTGACTGTTTGGAGATTGTTAGACTGGTTAATACCAAAAATACTCCCATTCCTGTTAATCCTATGACATAAATGATTAAAATATTTGCAGCGTTACCAGAAAACCAAAAAACCCCAAAGAAAAGTGCCAAGCCAATAAATATCCAAGGAAGCATTTTCCTTCACCTACACTGATTTGTTTTTGGTATTAGTATGTTTCTCGATTTTTTATCTATGTATTTTAGCAATTGACGTTGAACACTCTCTTGTTTTAAATCTTTATTTATAAATGTTAAGATAAAAAGACAATCATTTTTATTTACTAATTAAGCCTTATTATGAAAAAAAGAAAGGAGGAACAGGTATGTTAAAAGATATTATTTTAGTCCTCGTTCTTCAATTGGTTTATGTTCCTGCTTTTACGCTTAGAACCATTTTTTTGGTAAAGGGTTTACGAATGAAAGCGGCTCTTTTAGGCTTAATCGAATCTCTCATTTATATTTTTGGATTAGCGATAGTATTTAATGGCGAACAAAATATGGTGGTGATGATTGTCTATGCGCTTGGTTTTGGTATAGGGATCATCATTGGTTCACTTATTGAAGAACGACTTGCTATTGGATATACGACCATACAGGTTGTTTTAAGTCACCGTAATAAGCAGCTGGTGGATCAACTTCGTATAGAGGGTTACGGTGTAACGGTTTATGAGGGTGAAGGGAAAGACGCCTTACGGTATAAGTTAGAAGTTTTAACGAAACGCAACCAAGAAGAAGGTTTATTTGAAATGATCCGCGATTATGAACCAGCTGCCTTCATCATAGCCTATGAGCCGAAAACCTTTAAAGGCGGATTTTTATTAAAAGATATGAAGCGTCGGAAGAAAAAAAAAGCGCAAGGTAATGATTAATGGATCGTTCTAACCCCAAGTGATTGGGGGTTTTTTATTTGCTGTCAAAACGGGATTACTTCTTAATCATTCGTATGTTTTTACCATAATTTATTAACAATTTCGATAAGAAATACATGATAAAATGAATAGTATAAATTAACTAGGTATTATTTTGCTATACTTATAGTAAATGAGATTACGATAAATGGTGGTGTTAGCATGTATAGAAAGAAAGCGATTATTTTGATTGCTAGTCTTCTGACACTGGCTTTCCTTCTATATTTGTTTCTTCCTGATTTTAATCCTTCCAAGCAAGTAAGTGTGAGTTTGGATGCTCCAGCTTCTGTTATGAAAAAACAAGTAGAGAAAGCTGTATCAGAGAATTCTGTTACAGAAGAAGAGCAATCTCTGCAAGAAGAAGACGAGACGACCAAACCTGTAACAGAGGAAATTAAAGAAAAAGTCAGGGCCGTATTAGAAGGAGCCATTGAAATTTTTAAAAAAGATGAAAAGATTGTGGCTATCGGCGATTCCCTCACGCAAGGTGTCGGAGATGAAACGGAGAGCGGCGGTTATGTCGGAATTCTGAACCACACGTTTGAAGATAATCACATAAATATTACAATAGAGAATTACGGAAAAAGAGGAAATCGCTCCGATCAGCTTTTAAAACGATTAGATGAAAAAAAGATCGCTTCCTCGATTAAAGAGGCTGATATTGTTTTAATTACCATTGGTGCCAACGACATTATGAAGGTGGTAAAAAACAATATTACCCATCTAAAAATTGAACAATTTCAAGAAGAAAGAGAAGGCTATGTCGAACGGTTAAAAGCCATTTTCAATAAAATTAATGAGTTAAATCCAGATGCCCAAATCTATATAATCGGTTTTTACAATCCATTTGAACTATATTTTAGTGATATTGAAGAATTAGGTATTATCATCGACACTTGGAATGAGACAGGGAGATCCGTATCAGAAGAGTATGATAATGTGATTTTTGTTCCAACAAAGGACTTATTTGTGAATCCAGACTTATCTCTATTATCCGATGATTACTTTCATCCCAACACAAGCGGCTATAAACTTATGGCCCAACGTGTACTAGACTACCTAAAGGTATATAGTGAAAATACCGAAATCACAACAGAAGAAGTAGAATAAATCAGGGGGACGGTTCTTGTGTTTCATTTGCCAAAGCAAATGTGCATGAGGGCCGTCTTTTTGTATGTATCTATCTGCTAGCAGAAGTATAGCTGACAATTAGCGGAGTGCTTTCATCATAAATTTCCATCATTTAGTAAATAGGCATTTTCATCATTTTCGAAAAAAATGTTCATTGGCCCAACCGAAGACGGGCTATGTTTAATAGGTTATAAGTATAGAAAGTAATTAACACAGAAAAAGATTGTAGGATTGGGTTTATATATTTAGTCGATTGAATTGAAACAGCAGAGAAAACACGATTTTTTAAGGAGGTGTTGTCATGAGTGGTGTAGCTGGTGGCGGATTTGCTTTAATCGTAGTGTTATTTATCTTGTTAATCATCGTTGGTTCTGCTTATGTTCGATACTAAGATAAACACAACTCAAAAATAAAAAAGGAGGAATTCTTATGTATGGATATGGATACGGATATGGTGGATGTGGATTTGGTGGTCCAGTTGGACCTGTAGCAGGTAGAGGAACATTTACTTTAATTGTCGTATTATTTATTTTACTGATTATTGTTGGCGCTGCTTGGTGCTAATGTTATAAATTCATATAAAAAAAGGTGCTTAGGCGTAATTACGTCTAAGCACCTTTTTTCGTGTGGTGTGTAAACATTACACACCTATGATTTCGATAAGATTAATTTTGAATGTATTTTTGGAACACATCAGAAAAGTCTTTTGTAGTATGTGTTTGATGAATATCTGTTAACCATGTATGGACGAATTTAGCAATTTGGTTAAATTCTTGTGACACATTCGCTTCCATCGTACGATTATTGCGAATCACTTCTTCCGCCACCTGAAGGCTCTTATCACCGTAAGAACGAAGTCTTGCATTCTCTTTTTGTATTTTAGAAATGGCAAGAAGTGCTTTGTAGATATCGGCCACTTCTGTAGAATGCTTCTTGTGAACATCAATTGATAATGTAGAGCCGCCAATCGTAAATTTCAACTCGATGTCTAAGTCGATCGTGCCAGCTGTCTCAATACTTACTCCCGTAATATCATTTAAGTAATAATCATAACGTCTGAGCGTTCTTTTGGAGCTAATCGCAGATTCTCCATCCACATGAATAAGTGCTAAATTGGTAAAGCAATATTCATCTTTCTTTGATTTAATTAGGAAGAAAATCTTCTCATTATCTTCACTTAGAACAAAATCATCGGACTCCGTTTTGTCAAAGTCTGCTGGTTTGATAATAGTACCAATATCACTAAGGCCTAAAGCTTCACTTGCTAATTTTTTTAACATGTATTTAGCTCCTTTCGAAATTAAGTACATTTAATATCATAACATAAATGAGCTTATGAGATTGATATTTTGTTTGTAAAAAAATGGGATAGACTGATATTAAAAAAGCTGTGTTTGAGATTAGTCGTGGTTTATAGGACACAGAAACCGCTATTTCGGTAAAATCGAAGTTTTTTCTAATTTATAGGACACAGAATCCGTTATTCGCTATAAAACATTGGGAAAAGGCATATTTTAGATACCATAACGGAACCACAGTCCGATAATCCTTAAAAACAAGCATTTTTCGTATAATAACGGATTCTGTGTCCGATAAGAATGCATGTTTTAACATAAACCGATTTAAAAACAGCCATAAAAAAATAAGGAACCTTTTAAAGTTCCTTATTGTTAATTAAGCAGTTATATGATGGCTGTTATTCGTATCTGATTTAGATGAGTAAACTTTGCGAAACTTATAAAAACTTGATAGTTTCCAAGGAAGCAGGTAGCTGCATGCCGTAATGAAGAAGAGCATCATACATGTATCCGAATCCATATCAAGGAGTCCACGAACTGTCCAACGTAATGCAAATAGAAGGACAAATAATATGACGAATAGCATGCTTTTCTTTACATAGATTTTTCCGTCTATTCGTCTTTCATAGTCAGTTGTGACAATTAAAGGGATAGACATAATTAAACCTACCACTATGGCGATAGCCACTTCGAGCGAACTTGCCGATGCTTTTGGATTCATGATTAGTGAATATCCTGGTGTTAATAAAAATAATGTACTAATGATCCGAATTCCTTTCCCTTTAATCGGTTTGTACATGGTGAGGACTTGACGGTAAAAAATAAAAGCAGCAACAAGAATGATGATGTAAAGAATAGGGTTATAGTTCATATCAAATTCCTTTCGAGTTAGTTAGTTCTATGAATCTTTAAAACCGAGAATATAGTAGGTAAAAAGTCACATGGTAAAAATATCATTTAATTCAAATGATTTCAATTGTTTTTAAAATTTGTAAGTAAGATATTTTTAAAAGGATTATAATGGGGAAAACAGAATCAATCATATAAAAATAGGGAGGATCCTTCATTGACAAGCCATTTTATCATTCGGAAAGCAGAAGAAAAGGATGCAGAGCAAATCATCCAACACACGAAAAAAGTGTTAGAAGAGAATTCGCCATTTATGGGAACGAGTTTAGAGGAATTTTCCATAACAGTTGAAAAGGAAAGGGAATTTATAAAGACCCATGAAGAGCATGGACTTATATTAGTGGCAGAAATGGATAAAACAATCATTGGTTTCCTAAATTTTCGTTTATCAAGTAAGAAAAAATTTCAACATCAAGGGTTATTTGGGATGAGCATACAAGAAGCTTACACGAATAAAGGGATAGGTAGGGCTTTAATCCAAGAGCTTTTAAAATGGGCTGAAGCAGACCCCCGAGTGGAGAAGATATCCCTTGAGGTTTTCTCAAATAACAAAAGAGCAATCCACTTATATTCGAAGCTTGGTTTTGTAGAAGAAGGCAGACGAAAAAAAGCAGCTAAATTAGGTCCTAATGAATATGTGGATGATATTTTTATGAGCAAGTTTCTAAAAATATAAGAACTGTTCACAGGCTAGAAATTAAACAAACATTAGAATGAATCCATCCTAAAGGGTATAGAAATAATGACAGTGGAAATGGTATGTATATAACAATAATTACCAGAAGGATGGATGAAATGGAATCTAACAGCATTCGTTTAACGGCTCCAGAAATTTCAAGTCTTTGGACACAATATTTGTTTGAAACGATGTCGATTTGTTTTTTTAAGTATGCGCTTGAACATATCGAGGATAAAGATATTAAAGAAATATATTCGACCGGGCTGCAGTTATCAGAACAGCATGTCTTACAAATCAAGACCTTTTTTGAGGGAGAAAAATATCCAATACCACAAGGTTTTTCAGAAGATGATGTAAATGTAAAAGCACCTCGTCTATTCCAAGATACTTTTTACTTGTATTACATCTATATCATGACACTGCAAGGATTAACTGGTTATTCCCTTTCTGTAGGTACATCCATTCGTGCGGACCTAAGAAAATATTACATAGCCTGCAACACAGAAACCATGTCCTATTACGATACAATTATGGATACCTTGTTATCAAAAGGGCTGTTCTCACGTCCTCCAGTGCTATCACCTCCTAAGAAAATTGATTTTGTTAAACATAAAAGCTTCTTAACTGGGTGGTTTGGTGAACGCCGCCCTTTAACTGGAATGGAAATTGGAGACATTACCTTTAATATGAATAAAATGAATTTGCATGTTGCCTTAAAGCTTGCCTATAGTCAAGTATGTGCTTCTAATAAAATAAGAAAATACATCAAACAGGGGATGGAAACATCCAATAAACAAATTGAAACATTCATCTCTTTATTCTTTGAAGAAAAACTTAATTCGCCTATCACTTGGCAATCACTCGTGACAGACTCATCTGATTCACCTTTTTCCGATAAATTTATGATGTATCAGGTACAATTGTCTACACAAGTAGCGATCGCTTTTTATGGTGCAGCTTTAAGTGTTACCTCAAGAAGAGATTTAGCCCTGCAATATGGTATATTTACCGCAGAACTGACCAAATATGGGGAAGAAGGGGTAAACATAATGATTGAAAATGGCTGGTTAGAAGAACCGCCAAGGGCATCTGACCGCAGATCATTATCAGCAGGTAAAATGATTAATAATAATTAACAATCAAAAATAATCCCACTCGAAGAAAAAACGAGTGGGATTATTTTATTTCTTGTCAATTTTCCTAATATAATCGGCCAAAAGTGCAATGAATAGATAAAATGATTAGTTTTATTATCAAATGAAATAAAAGGATTTAAACCGTCCGGTCGCGAATGTTCTACAAGACTAATTATTTTGAGGTGATAAATAATGGAACCAACTTTGATTAATGAAATGCATTATTTTAGGTTACCGGTAATTGATTTATCTGAATCGATTCAGTGGTACACCAATATTTTAGGGTTTAAGCTAAGACATCAAAATGACAGTTTAGCTGTTTTGGAGCTTACTAGCGGCCCATTATTAGTCTTAGTGAAAGCGGATCAAGAATCCAGAGGTCATTTTACGATTAATCATCAGCCGGAGTTTTCGATTGGTTTCACGACATCAGATATTAACCAGCTACATGAAAATTTAACTAATCAAGATGTAGTAGTGGATGAAATACAAGAGGACAATGGCCATCTGTTTTTTCATTTCTTCGATCCAACAGGGAATAAACTTCAAGTTCATAACTAAAAAAAGGTAACCAATTGGCTACCTTTTTTTGTTATACATGGAGGGGAGCTAAAGCGATGGGGAAGATATTCCCGATGCCTCAAAAGAAAAGTTCTTTTTTAATAACCGTACTTTCGAATTCTGTTGCTAAAGCTTCCATGTATATAATATCCCATTTCTGACCACACCGATCACATGAGCCTCTCTACTTCGACTACAATGGACAAATCCTGACTTTTCATAAGCTTTAATTGCATTTTTATTAAACTCGTACACTTTTAAAAATAAGTAATTTTTCTAAAGGCAATGCAACCTTTCCTCATAATCAATCGTCTTAATAGGTGTGGAATATAACTAGTTGACCTATGGAATGGAGGTTATAACGATTGAGGAAAGTTCTAATTGCTGTTTTGTTTGTATTTGTTCTATGTTTTGGATTCATATTCATTCGTTTTGGAACTGCATTAACACAAGAAGGCAATCCTATTCCGATTTTAACATCCATTATGAAACTAGAATTATCCAATAGTGGTTATGAAAAAATATCAGATGAAAAATATGTCTCTGAATTCAAAGAAAATTATCCATATGAAATATTGAAAGAATATATGAGTGATATAGGCTGGAATTTCCATGAGCAATTGGGGTCAGCCCTTGTTTTCGTTAAAAATGAAAAAGTGATCGTTATGGAAACAAGACAGTTTACAAGACATTATTATCTTTGGAAGATACCGGAAGAAATTCTTGGTCAAAATGACTAGTTTATCAAGAACAGTTGAAAAAACTCATCATGAGGTTGATAAAGTGTAATAAGCGGTTGATAAAAAAATAAAATCAAAATTTCCAAACCCAAGAGCCAGACATTAAGTGTGTAGTCTGGCTCTTTTCATGTATTAGATTTTCCTACCAAATCATACACTTTTCTTAATTGATGTATTTGAAACATACATTAAGGAGATGATGAAATGAACTTTGAAATGCAAAAAGCAATCATGTTGTCTCAACATATTCGTGCTTTTATAAAAATGGTTAAAAAATATCATGAAAAAAATCATTTCCGTCTTAATCCAGATAAGTTGTATCAGGTTAAGCTGTTGATAGAGGAGTATAGGTTTCCATTAATTGCCGAAGAGCTTCATCGAATCAACCAGTTTGAATGGGATGAAAAATACACATATCTATTGGTGGATGATTTTGTAAAAGGAATTGATGTGATCGAGGAATACGTGCAACGTCATACGAGTGATCTTTTTCTTCTTCAGGCAAAACTTTACACATTAAAGAGTCTCAGCTTATCATTTAGCAAAGAGGACAAAACAGAAGGAGAAAGAAAAATGATTCAGTTAGCTTTATTAGGAGCATGGCACGTACATACAAAAGGATTTTTAGAGAATGCCTTAAAAACTGGATTGGCGGAGTTAACCGTCGTCTGGGATGAGGATGCAACAAGAGGAAAAGCGATTGCTAAAGAATTTGGAGTACCGTTTGAAAAAGAATTGGGAAAAGTTTTAAAAAGAGAAGATGTGGATGCCGTTATGGTGGAGTGTGTAACGACCCAACATAAAGACGTCATTATAAGAGCTGCCAATGCTAAAAAGCATATCTTTACAGATAAAGCCTTGGCTCTTACCGTGGAGGACTGTTTAGAAATAAAGCAATCCATTGAAGAAAATCAAGTCAGATTTATGGTTTCGTTAGAGTCAAAGACCATTGGTGCATATCAGTATGCAAAAAAGTTAGTAGACGAAGGAAAGCTTGGCAAGATAACAGCTGTTTATTTTCGACGTGCCCACCAAGCAGCCTTAGACCGCGATATGCTTCCAGATTATTGGTTTGATAAGGAACAGACGGGGGGAGGAGTGACTTTGGATTTGGGTTGTCACGGGTTATACCTTTTACCGTATTTTTGTGGAACTCCTAAAAAAATCACCTGTTTGATGAATGAACTATTCGGCACTGGCAGTGATGAAAATTCTACCACCATCATGGAGTTTGAAGGCGGCGCCATTGGAACAGCTCATACATCGTTTGTATCCTATCGTTTAGATAATATGCTCGAGATTATTGGAACAGAAGGAAGCTTAGTCATCTCGGGAACCACTCCTTCTAATTTTCGAATACTCCTTCAATCTAAACATATTGAAGGGTATGAAAATCTGATGCCAGTTGCGGTGGAAGACTTACCAAAGGACGAAGAATCACCAAGTGCTCAATTTATAAAGCTTTTATCCTCTGATAGGGAGTCTCTACCCGAATTTGATATAGATGCTGCGATTCAGCTAACCCGTTTAATCGAGTGTGCTTATCAATCTGCACATGAAGGGCGAACCATTATGTATTAAAGAAACTAGAAAAGCACGGGGACGGTTCTTCTGTTTCAATAGAACCATCGCTCTGGTTTTTCTGTTATTAAAAAAACGCTGACAGCATCAGCGTTTTTTATGATTTTGGCAATGGCGTAGGAGTAGCTTGCGTCCCTAGACCTTCATATTTTTTGTCAATCATCGTTCGAATATCTTTTAAAGGTGTTCCCTTTTCATACTCTGCTTTAGCCTCACGGGCTATATCCACACAAACTCCTCAGCCAAAGCCCATTGTATCAAGGGTAACCGTATTTTCTTTTACATGATCGACAAAGCAATTTGTGTTACTTGTATGACCGTCTTCTTCATAACATCCACAATAACATGGCATATAATTCAGCACTTCTGGATGTTCTACAGCGAACTGATAGGCTTCCAAAATTTTTGGGCTGTCAGTATTTGAAGTGATAACGGACCAATCATCGCTTCCTTTTTGGTATGTCAAAACTGGAACACCTTGTTGTTGGTGTTCACTAGCGGAATGTTCATCAGAGGATGATGAACAACCAGCAATTAATGGAATCGTCGCTAGAACTGGGTATAAATATTTCTTCATACTTATCTCCTTACCATTCACCTTTTGTAAGTATTTGTTTGTTGAAACTTTGATACTTTAGTAGAATAACGAAAAATTTTTATATATTCAATGGTTCCTCTGAAAATCAGTTTGTGAATCAAATACTTTTTCTATATTTAACAGGGTGTATGATAATCAAACACGAAAAGTAGGAAGAAAATGAAAAATTCTTTCCTAAAATACTTAATCATCATATTGTTGGAGAAGATATCATTAAGATACTTTTAAATTTGAAAGGTGATATAAATGACTGATAAATCGTGGAGAGTTAAATCATACAAAGAAGGAAAATACACGGTTAGTATTCGAAAAAATTTAGAAAATGATCGAGTAGATGAAGGGGATTTCCCTGAGAAAGAAGAAAAGGGACCAAATAATAAAAGAAGTTAAAACCTTTTCCAAATGGAATATCTATAATGGGTATTCCTTTTTTAATTTGTATTTTTACCACTTAGAATTTCTACTGAAACGGCTAACAAATACCATCATTTTTATCTAAATAATAAAAGTAAAACTTCCACAAAAAAGTCATACTAAAATTGGAGGTGGTAATAATGGCAACACATCAAAACGATCCTTTAGCTATGAAGCATATGGGAGACCCAGAAGAAATGAGCCCCATCAACGATATGACGAACACAAAGATAAAGGCTCCAGTTGTTGAAGTTAACCATACTCATGAAATAAAGGATTTTCTTGAGATAAGAAGTCCTCGATCTGTTACTGTTTTTTAAAAGAAGTTGTATCTTAAAGATCATCTAGAAAAGACCACTTTATATGAAGTGGTCTTTTCCGGATGATGAATAAAATAGATTTTATTTTGTTAAGAAACATTTACTTTGAGTATAAAATTTTCGTGAGAATCCAAATTAAATCAGGACATCCTATTAAAAAAGGAGGGATATTCTTGATGATTCGGATTTTATTAATTTTTATTATCATGATCTGTTTTCCTTTTTCAACAATCATTCATGCTGAAACTGAACTCACTGCTGCATTTATCCGTGACCATCAGCTATGGATCAAGATGGAAAAAAAAGAAATGCAGATCACAAAAAATAGTTATGTGTATAATCCAAAATGGTCCTATGACGGTCGTTTTACTGCATATATTGATGGTGATGAAAAGGGAGAAAAATCGGATTTATTCATCTATGATACGAAGGATAACGTAAACTACCAGCCTTATGTTAGAGTTGTAACTTCCGACTTTAAATGGTCACCAACCAAAAATCAATTGGCTTATACAGATCATGGTTTATTAAATGTAACCAAAATGAAAAATGGTCGCCCGTCCGGATTTGAAAATGTTTCATTAGGAGTGAGTGGTTTTGAATGGTATCCAAACGGGCAAGAATTCATTGTTTCATCGCAATCGAAGCTGCGTCCTACTGGATGGGGACCAATTCCACTTTATAAAATTCCAGTGAACGCCAATCTTGATGCGAGTAAAATGAAGCATTTGTATACCATTAAGACCGATGGAAAGGATTTGTTTGCGATTGATGCAGACTATTTTAAATGGAGTTCAGATGGAAAGTGGATTAGTTTTTTAGCAATCCCAACCGCTTCCTGGGCCAACGATAGCAATACCTTATGTGTGATATCACCACAAGGAGAACATTTTCAGATTGTTGGAAAAATGCTATGGTACAAAGAATGGGTCAAGTGGGCTCCCATCTCGAACCAATTAGCCTATATTTCAGGTGAAGGTAGATTTTTCGTTGATAACAAAAAAACAAAAATCGTAGATATTCCCATCTTTCATCAACAAAAGGAGTACACACCTACAGGTTATGTTGACCTAGGTTTGGAGTGGTTTTCACAAGAAGACGTCATTGTAGCCCGTTCAAAGGAAAACAAGGATTGGAAAGAAGGACCAGTCCCAACCATGTACACATCACTTTTTTCAATCAATATTAAAACAAATGAACAAAAACAAATTTCATTTCCTAAAAAGAATGAATTGGATCGAGATCCCCAAGTGGTTGGGTCTTATCTTACTTGGTTTCGTAAGAATCACAACCTAGCTATAGGTGATGTGTGGATGAAGGATGGGCTAAATGGCGTAGAGCATATTTGGATGAAGGATGTAGATTCTGCTCCAGTCATTTATGTGAAAAGTGAATAAAGCACGTAGACGGTTCTTTTGGTTTCATATTAGCAATAGAACCATCTCTTTAACTTCTCTGTTTTAAAAAAACGCTGACATTATCAGCGTTTTTTATGATTTTGCTAGTGGAGTACATTACTCTTATCAATACTTTTGGTAAAGAGGGACTATCACTTATTGAGATCCTCGAATTTTCTTCTAGAAATAAACCACTCAGCTATTAGATAAATGGCCATATAAATGGGAAAGGAATAAAAAAACTTCCAATGTAGCGGTTTATAAATATCAATCCAGACAATAAGCGGTTCACCAATAAATGAAGTTAGAAGCCCGAATATTATGGCCTTTTTAAATGTTGAAATATGGGGTTTGAACTGAATTAAGCTCATAATGACAACTGGCATTAAGGCAAGGTCATACGGCAAATATGCAGGGATAAGAGGAAACACCTCGTATCGATAAGACCACAATCCCAATTGTACTCCAATGGCATCTAAGCTAACCGAAACTGTCATGACAAAAAATCCAGCTAACAACAATCGATATCTACTCTCTTTTTTATGAAATTTAAACCAAAGCAACCATGTAAGAACGGTTAAAATGACACCAAACCACCAACGCCATGTAAAAATCACTTCCTGGCTCCATAGATCAATGATCTGTTTTACAATTTCATGAGTTTCCTTCGTTAACTTATCTAATTTCTCAATAGTACTCATATATGTTCACCTATATTTATTTAAAAGTGATATCCATTAAATATATAATGGCCAAAATATCGAATGTCAAACATATCAACGAGGGGAAATATCTAATCACAAAGTTATCCTACAAATTTAAGTTTTTATACCAATTATGGTCTTTTATGGTAAAATAATGCCGGTGATAAAATTGGATAAATATAAACTTTTTTTATTGGCAAGTCTATTCTCTTATCTTAGTTCTCTATCTTTTTTAAGTTGCACTTTATTTTCAGAGAACAAAATGCCGTTCTTCATTTTGACTGATATGTTCGCTTCAATAGGCACTCTATTTTTTTATCGATTTACAATAGAACCAAAACTACTGTTTCGAAAAAATAACTAGCTAAGGTATATAAATTTTCAAGGGAAATAATACTACATGGGCATATAGAAAGGAATTATCTATGAATCTAACAACTGTATTCGATATACTCCTTGTTTTAAAGTCAGATCTCCTAACACTAAAAAAAATAGAACCTCATGACATTGAAGAAGTATTCGAAATATATAGCAATGACAACGTTTTTGAATTTTGTGGCATAATTCCTAAACATAACAAAGAAACAGTCAAAAAAATGATAGGTCACTTCGAACGGGATTATCTTAAAAAAATGAGGATCAAATGGGGGATATATACCAACGAAGATCGTAAATTAGTGGGTATTATAGAGGCAATGGATTTTAATCAAAAAGTAAATATGGTCACAATCGGGTACTTTTTAGCAGAAACCTCTTGGGGAAAAGGATTGGCTACAGAAGCTGTCCGTTTATTAGTCGAATTCTTATTTACACAAGTAAAGGTGAATCGAATTCAAGCAGAAGTCATGCCTCCGAATAGCAAATCAAAAAATGTATTATTAAAAAATGGTTTTATTAAAGAAGGAACATTGAGACAAGCTACTCTTTGGTCAGGAAAAGGGATTGTTGATTTAGAGATTTATGGGCTTCTAAAGCAAGACTATGAAAACATAGTTTACTAGTTTACATTCATCATCGAAATGATCATTAAAAGAGTTCTAATGTATGCAGGAGGAACAATGAGAAGATTACAAATGGGAATGTGGCATCTATTCAGCGAAGACCAATGGAATCAATATAAAAGCGATAAAATAACTGGACTAGAAATTAGCCAATATCAGGATATTTCTGAATTAGAAAAGGCATCCTTATTTTGTAACAATAACAGCCTTAAATTTGGAATTCATACACCCGTATTTGGGAATGACAAGACTCTTCCTGAAGTCACTTCATTAGATAAAGAGGTTTATCAAAAAGCTATATTATCAGTTGAAGAACAAGTGAAAGTATCAGCAGACTATGGAGCAGATTATCTACTACTCCATTATCCGTTTCCTCCTATTTATTCCACTCTAGTTGATAGATGTTACTGGGATGGTGCACCTGATCACGCTTATTATTATTCGGAAAACTATGGTGAAGATCATTTCAAGTACATAAGTGAACGGTTATTTGAAGATCTGTCAGTACTGCAAGATAAATATCAACAAAAAATAGTTTTAGAATATGATTTTTTCGCTGAATACAAAGATGTTTTTAGTAGAATGTTTGAAAAGTATCCTCAGTTACAATTAGTCATTGATACTCAAAGAATGGAGCACAATAAAAGAACATTTCCTGGTTTTGATCCATATAAATGGTTGGACCAAATCTATCAATATGTCTACCTAGTTCATTATAGTAATGTTCGTTTTGGAGAGAAGCACCAACGACATCTGCCAGTATTGCCTTTCCATGAAACGGACACAAATTATGGTGATTCGCTAAGTTATTTATCTTATCTATCTAAAAAGAATGATTTATTCCATGTTACATTTGAACATAATCCATCGGTGGTGAGCCCGGAAGAATTAGAAGTATGTTATGAGACTGTTCAAGAGCTATTGACTAAAAGGAAACAAGCAAAATAAAAATCGGTTTAAGTCGCTTAATATAAGTAAAAACAGTAATAGTATTATGATTTTCGGGTGGTGTGTGAGATGTTAATCGGGATTATTCTATTGATTATCGGTGTATTTGTAGCAATTAAGCCTTATCTTGCTTGGTATCTTTATATTGGATGGCAAATAAAAGATTCAGAGCCAACGACTATAGCTTTATCTATTTATAGAATCATAGCCATTTTAACCATTATTAGTGGAATCATTGTAATTATTAAGGGTAGTTTCTCTAATTAAATTCTCTCCTCAGTCTTTTGAATGAGATAAGTTACATCTAAATTCTAATGCGCTCTTTGCCGTTCATCTGTAAGATGACAAGTAAAGACTAAACATTAGGAGGAGACGGATATGACCATCATAGAAGGAATTTTTGAAACGCATTTAGAGGTAAAAAACTTAGAGAAATCTATGGAGTTTTATGAAAAAATTGGACTAAAATTAGGGTTACTTGATCAAGAAAGAAGAAGAGCTTTCTATCTCATGGGTGATGAATCTCTATCCATGATTTCTATTGTAGAGAAAGAAAATCCCAATCTTCGCCACATGGCATTTCGGGTTCATATTAAAAATCTAGCAAACATGATTCCTTTTCTTGAAGATAGGAATATCACGATCCTGCCAGGATGGGATGGAGCTATCACGAAAGAACCAATGGTGTATCCATGGTTAGGCAGTGCATCAGTGTTCTTTAATGATTACGACGGAAACAGGTTAGAATTTTTGGCGATGTTACCAGAAGGACCAAGAAACGATATTGAACAAGTATTTCTTTCTTTAAGTGAATGGGAAAACTTACATAAAAATATAAATAGGTGAAAAAAATGACTAAAAAAACACTACCGAAAGTGATTTTAAGAGAATTAAAGATAGAAGACGCAGAAGACCGCTATAAATGGTGTTTAGACAAAGAGGTCACAAAACATCTTAATATGCCTGATAAGTATCCGCCTTTTTCATTAGAGGAAACCAAGCAGTGGATTCGGATGTGTATAGAACGCTCCAATGGTTATATACAGAAGGCAATCATGACAGAGCAAGAAAACCATATTGGCTGGATTGACTTAAAGAATATCGATAAATTAAATCAACACGCTGAATTGGGTATCACCATCGGGGATCAAACTTATTGGGGAAAAGGATATGGTTTATCTGCCATGAAGGAAATGCTTCACTTCGGGTTTAATGAATTGAAACTTAATAAGATTTGGCTAAGAGTAGAAGTAGATAATGAAAAAGCGATAAAGTCTTATAAAAGAATCGGTTTTATTGAGGAAGGAATTTTAAGGCAAGACCGATTAAGAAACACCGAGTTCATTGACCGTTTAAGAATGAGTATACTTAAACATGAATTCCTTTCATAAAACTTTTGTTCACTGGAAGCTCCTTCTAATTTTTTAAAAAGAAATGGAACATTTTATAAAATCCAGCATATATTAACTTCTGTGTGAGAAATCAGAAGGAAGGATGTACAACAATGACTAACAACCAAGCAAATATCATTATTAAGAATGAAAACATAAATTCAGGAAGCGGGAATCGAATCATTGAATGGAATGTATCGGACCCAACTGAAAGTTTATATGCAGTTGTAACACCTGTAAAAATGAAATAACCGAATAGTAAAAAGCCTTCTTTTTAGTAAGAATACATAAAAAAGAAGGCTTTTTTGTGTTGTAGTTATTGTAGGAAAACCTCAATTAGTACAATATCTTTTAAATTAATCAAAGACTCTTTTAGCACGGTCTGAAATTCGACTAAGGTCCTAACCCGCACTCCTTTGATTCCATATCCATCAGCTAATTTAACAAAATCGGGGTTTTCAAAGGTTACACCGTAACTATCTCCAAACAATTTATCCATTTGCTGCATTTCAAGTTTTAACTTCGAATCATTTAATACAATCAAGATGAATGAAAGACCCAGTCTCTTTGCGGTTTCGATTTCAGCAAAATTCATTAGTGCTCCACCATCTCCGGTAATACAAATAACAGGGTCATTAGGACAAGCTAACTTAGCTCCAATTGACCCCGGAATAGCGATTCCCATCGAGGCCAATCCGTTTGAGATGATTAACCGATTTGGATTTTTTGGCTGGTAGGTTCGGGCAATGGAAACTTTATGGGCTCCAACATCTGAAACGACAATCGTGTTATCTGATGTGTAATCTTCTATACAATGAAGAATATTTTCAATCGTCAATGGCAAAGTGTTCAATTTTGGTTGATTCGTATTTATTTGATAAGCTTTATATATTTTACTTTTCAAATTTCCGAAAGGTTCCCATGATTTGACGGGGAGATTTGATTCATTAAGTAGTTGAATGGTCTTTTTGATATTTCCAACTAGTTCAACCTCAATAGGATAATACTCATTTGTTTCTGCTGGCAGGGTATCAATATGTAAAATGGGTATTTTCTTTTGATTCCAATCCTTTGGTAATTTTTCAACAAAGTCCAAACCTATGGTAATGAATAAATCAGCTTGATTGATCCCTTCTAATACTTCATCATTTTCATTAAATCCAAAGGTGAAATAATTGGAAGGATGTTCTTTATCTAATACTCCTTTTGCCATAAAGCTATGTGTAACAGGGGATTGAAGGGTATTTATAAAGGACAAAACCTCAGGAGTTGCATTTTGTCTAATTACACCGTTACCGATAAGAATAAAAGGCTTTGTACATTTATGGATTAGGGTAGATGCATCCTTTATAACTTCCTTTACAGGAACACTTTCTGGTAATGGTGTTACCGGAATAGGTGTATTCGAAATCACTTGTGTGGCAAAATTCTCAGGAATTACAACGGCAACAGAACCTGGCTTTTCCATCATTGCCTCTTTGAATCCCTTTCGAATCACCGTCGATATCGTCTGTGAATCCTTGATTTGTGTACTCCATTTTGTTGCTGGTTCAAATATTTTAACAATATCTAAATATTGATGTGACTCATTATGGTTCCGTTCGACACCTGCTTGTCCAATCAATGCGAGCACGGGAGAATGATCCAGTTGAGCACTGGCAATACCAGTCAAAAGATTTGTTGCCCCTGGGCCCAAAGTGGATAAACAAACACCGACTTTATTTGACAATCTCCCATAAACATCTGCCATAAATGCAGCACCTTGTTCATGTCTAACATTAACAAAATGAATTTGTGTAGATTTTGATAACGCATCAGCGAGGTCAAGAATTTCCTTACCTACAATCCCGAATACATATTCCACACCTTCATTTTCCAAACAACTTACTATCAGATTAGATACCTTCATATAATCCTCCTAAAAGAAAGAATGGCGAAAAGTTTTACGACTTCTATTTAACGTTGAATTTGAAAAGTAATCATTCAAACCATACGAGTAAAAGGGAATAAATGCATATTGTTTATTTAGTTTGAGTTATTAGTGGTTTCATATGCTATGTTAAAAAAAGAAATCATTATTATTTTCATTCTTGTCCAAAACACAAACAAAAAAAACACGGGCCGGTTCTTATGCTTCATTTTGAAGCATGAGAACCGGCCCCGTGTCTCTTATATATATTTTCCTAAAAACTCAACCATTGTTTTATAGACTTTGATGGCATTTTCGGTTTTGGAGAAGCCATGTCCTTCGTCTTCCAAAACGAGATATTCCACATCTTGTCCGCGTTGTTCCATTGCTTCCACAATCACGTCTGATTCCACTTTTACAACACGAGGGTCGTTCTTTCCTTGAATAACAAGCATTGGCTTTGTCATTTGTTCAATATAAGTCATTGGTGAATCTTCGATCAGTTTTTCTCGGTCTTCCACTGGATCACCAATCAATTCTCTGTCAGCAGCTTTCCAATGCTCAGGTGCCGTTTCAATCGTTGTAAATAGATTACTAGGTCCAAAGATATCAACAAACGCTTTGAACTTATCAGCATGACGACCATGAAGAAGGAGGGTCATGTAACCACCATAGCTTCCACCAATACAGAACCATTTGTCAGAACTAGACTTGCCTTGTTGATCTAACCAGTCCATTCCCGCGACAATATCTAAACGAGGACCGCCACCCCAATCTTTGTTTACTAACTTCATAAATGTTTCGCCGTAACCCGTACTTCCACGGAAGTTAGGGGCAAATACATTGAAGCCCTGTGCACAAAGGTATTGGAATAATGGTGTAAAGTTTTTACGAACGGCATGCTGTGGACCGCCGTGTGGCCATAAAACCGTGTGACCATTACTCGTTTCAGGATTAGCTGGATAAAATAAAGCTTCCATTTCCAGTCCATCAAAGCTTTCGTAAGTTCCTACTTCAGGTTCTGTTAATTCACTCTGACTTACTCCAATGATTTGATGCTTTGTCAATTGCTCCCAAGCATTTAAATCAGAAGTACGGAAGAGATTAGCAGGCTGAGTTGCCGATCTTCCAGATGCAAAAATTGTTCCCTTTTTTCCTACAACTAGCTTATCTACCATATCAAATGGTTTCTCTATTTGTTGCAATTGCTTTGTCTCAAGGTCAAAGCTGTAAAGTAAGTCCTCCACACCTCTTTGAGCCACAAAGTAGACTTTATTTCCAGCTTGATCCAATGTTAGATTGGTAAGTTCATAGCCTTCAATCACCACTACTTTTTCAAAGCTACGTGTATTCAATGAAAAAGATGCTAAATAACTAAATTCATTTTGGTAGTTGGTGACCATAAGAACGGTATCATTGTCTAGATATTCAACCTGATTCACACGATGGGCTTCTTCATTTGAAGGAGTGAGGAGAATAGGCTCTCCATTTTTTAGAATATATCCAAATGAACTTGTATTTCCCAGTTGTTTTGAATAGGTAAATGAAGTCTCATCAGGACTAACGGAGAATAGATAACTTGGTCCTTCTTCACCACGTAACAGTACTTCTTTTTCGCCTGTTTCTAAATTTAATCGGCAGATATTTAGAAAATTAGGATTATCCACGCTTGTTATGTAATAAAGAGTACGGCCATCCTTTGATAAGTCACCGTAATAGAACTTTTCACCCTTTGCTTGTAAAAGGGGAGCGGTTTCGCCACCAGCAGGAGGGACCGCATAAATATGGTAATCTTCGTCTCCATCATGGTCATACCCCGTTAATAAATGTCTGCTCTTAGGATCATACTTCACAAAGGAATTCATTTGATTGGCCGTCGTTAACTGGTAAGGATAAGGCTTATCAGGATTTATCGCCCAAAGATTGTAATATCCGTTTAGATTAGTAGAGTATACAATTTCTTCTTCATCTGGCTTTACATCAAAATCCATAATATTTAAAGTGCGAAAATAGCTTTCGATACTTGGTATTGGAAAATTAAACATGGATTCATCTCCTATTCTTGTATTTTAAAGCACCTGTTTCTTTATTATTAACGCTGACAAGAATTTAGTAAAGCGAAATTTATGTACTTTTGCTTCTTTTCAGAAAATAAAGGATAATAGCTGCATGAAAATAACTTTTACTTAAAAAAATAATTATGACTGAATCAAATGAGTATTAATATTAGAGTAATTTATCGGACACAGATTCCGTTATTTGTGAAAAACATAGTGTTTTTCCCTTTGTATAGGACACACGATCCTCTATTTAGGTAAAAAGTGGTCTTTTTGGGCTGATAATACCAATTAGCGTACTGTGTGTCCGATAAGACTTCTAAAATAGCCTTATTTATAAAAATAACGGATTCCCTGTCCTATATAGAAAAGAGAATTAGACTAGTAATCAAAAAACGCATGGGTTTTACCAACAAAAGTATCACTCCTTCCTCTAAATTATACTGTACATAGAGTGGAATCAGATTGTCATTTTTGGAATTTATTGTTTCGTTAATGTAAAATTAAGGAAGAGGTGAAACGTAATGAGGAAATACATCTTAATGTTTAGTGCACTTATTTATATGGGGATATCAACCTATCAATTATATTACGCCTATGCACCGAAAGTTGGCCCAATCGGGAATGGTTTAACAGATAAGATGGTCATCATAATCTGGACACAATTTATTATATTCATGATTGGCGGCCTTTCTTTTTCTACCTTGAGCATTTTCATGTTCATAAAAGACCGTAAAAAGAAGATGGAGCAATAATGTGTCCAGTAACTTTAGATTTTAAAAGGTGTGAATAAATTGAAAGTATGGAAGATTATTATAAGAATCCTCAATATCTTATGTTTATTGGGATTCCTTTTTCCTACTTGGACCCCAAAAATAAAAGGTGATCATAGCATTAGTTCATTGGAACAAATTGAAATCAATGGGACAAAACTAGAAGTAATGATAAGAGGGACGGACCGGAGAAATCCAATTATTATTTTTGTTCATGGGGGACCAGGCTGTTCTGAGATTCCATATGTCAGGAAGTATCAAAATTTACTAGAAAAAAATTATACGATTGTTCATTATGATCAGAGAGGAAGCGGTAAATCCTATCATTTCTTCGAGGATTATTCCTATTTATCAACTGATTTACATGTAGAAGATTTACTGGAATTGACAAATTATGTGACAGATCAGTTTAATCAAAAAAAGGTATTGCTGATTGGCCATTCCTTTGGTACGTATATTGGAATGAAAGCGGCTGCCAAAGCACCAGATAAATTTGAAGCCTATATTGGTATCGGCCAAGTAGCGGATACCATTCAAAGCGAAAAGGACAGCTTAGCCTACACCATCCAACAGGCAGAACTAGCCGAAAACGAGAAAGATGTTCAAAAACTTGAAAGGCTTCGAGACTCCATTGAAAGTGGAGAAAAGATCACGCCTAGAAATTTGGTTCGAAAATATGGTGGAGCAGCAAGAAATATTAATGACAATTTGGATTATTATATTGGCTTTCTTTTTAGTCCAGAATATAACTTGCTTGATGTTGTCCGCTATTTGTTAGGCGTATCTCTTTCACAGAAGATTTTGATACCTGAAGAAAAAGAACTTAATATTACAAGGATCGTAAATAGACTGGAGATTCCATTTTATTTTGTTATGGGAAAATATGATTATATGACCTCTGTAGATGCTGCAAAATCTTATTATGACCAACTTGAGGCTCCAGTAAAAGATTTTGTTCTATTCGACCATTCTGCACATTATCCTCAATTTGAAGAAAAAGAAAAGTTTGCCTATTGGCTGAACAAAACAGTTGCAAATCTTGAGAAAAAATCTAATTTAAGAAAATAGTGAATTTTTAAAAGAAAAATAACTGACTCTTTTGATAAAAGGGTAGAGGGACTAGAAAAAGACGTGCTTTTAAGGAAGCACGTCTTTTGTTTTAATAGGTTATTTATAAAGCTTTATTTCTTAAAACGGTAATAAACCCGCCTAAAATATCATGGCTAACGAAAAAGCCTTTGCGCTTATAGAATTCTAACGCATCTTGATTCCCGTTAGAGACATAGATAAAATAATCCTCTACATCTTCAAAACCTTTCAGCCATTCCATTGACATCTTGAAGAGGGTAGAGCCCACGCCATATTTACGGTAATTTTCTTTAATGTAAAATTGAGATAAGCAGCCGACATGATTTTTACTAACCGAGGAAAGGTCAAAAAATGTAGCAAATTCATTGGAATAGACTTCTTTTGGAGAGATATTAGAATAGACGTAACCAACTACTTTTTCTTCATCTTTTACAACCACAATATAATTGTGTGATGCATTCTTTAAGGATGGAACCATTCTAGTATCAAAATTCATGTTATCAAACAGTTCCGGTTTTATGGAGGCTACTGATTTTTGAAAGGTCATAAGTTCATTGCATAATTCTCTGCAGTACTCACTTTTTTCCTCAGGAATCACTTCATAGGTAAGATTCATATTTTCCTCTCCTTTTATAACTATTAATTATGTATCTACTATATAATTTAAAGATACGACTAAATGAAATCAAGTACGCAGAAAAAGATGAGTAGGTCAGAAAAAACTGACTTAATAATAAATGCTAATTAAAAGGAGTTTTTCCATGGATAGTGCACCAGCTGGAATCACCAAAAAAGAAGATTGCCCATTAAATTATGCCTTGAATATTATTGGCGGAAAATGGCGCCTTCCGATTATTTGGGCTTTATGACAAAACAAAACTCTCCGTTATAACGAATTGAAGCGTCAAGTAGATGGAATTACCAATATGGTATTATCTCAATCTTTAAAAGAAATGGAAGAATACGGACTAATTTTCCGAAAGCAGTACATGGAGATCCCTCCAAGAGTGGAATACTCACTGACAAAAGAGGGGGAGGATTTAGTTCCTTCGCTGAAATCCCTAGCAACATGGGGGAAACATATGCAAGAAATCAATCATTATTTCAAATCTACTTAATAGTTTTAAAAAATGATCACCACCTATTAATAACGGTTTTTCTTTTGAACAGCAAAATCATACATAACAGTATAAATAACCTTGTAAAAAGCATGGTGAATTAACTCATCATGCTTATTCGTTTCCAAAATATTATTCGTGATAATTCAAAGTCGCTATAATTGGAATTACAGCATTAGTTTAACAGTTTTATTGTTGGAACCTTTGAATATGAGCTTGTGAATAAATTCACTTAAACTAACGAGGAAGGTTAGTTGCTTAAGAATAAATGAAATTTTCTTGGTAAAAATACACCTAAAATAACTGTAGGGTGATATTTAATAACGCCTATTCCAATTAATCCTCCAGAGATCATTAATATAAAACTCCATAGTGGCATAAAATACCACCTCCTTATTATTATACATTATTTACCAAATATCAATGATAGGTATTTTGAAATTAGCCTTTTTGTACTATTAATATTTATCTTTTATTTCATTAACGATAGGCGGTTTTATCATAAGCAAGAACGCTTTGGGCAATAAGGAGTAGAGTCTTTTTTAATGTACTAACGGTAGCAGTTTATTTGATGAATATCAGAATAAAAACACCCTTTTTTACAAAGGATGCCTGCATTTAGTTATTTCATTTGGTTTTAACCTTCTTTTTTTGAAATCAATAGCCTGCCACTCTTTGGTTTTTTCATTACTAAAAGTGATTGTCACTAAATCATGTGGGGGGCTGTGTGCACCTTCAAATGTCGTTACCTGCACTCTGACATTAAATAAGTAAGTGCCTATTGGCAGCTTCTTAATTTAGGTTATTTTACCACACATATTTTGTTTAATTTCGCCATATTGTTTCTTCAATTCCTGTTGAATCGAGGGATAAAGCATAATGAAAATCAAGTCATCACGCAACTGTACATCATTTTTAGTTACCGTTTCAGCTTTAACAGGTGAATAAGAGAAAAGAGTTAAGCAGGCAATCAATATGAAACGGCTTTTTCTCATAAAAAAACCTCCATTCCAAGTTTCTCTTATAATTAACAATTAAAGAAATTATTATTAAGTTAACGGGGAGCTAGAGCTTACAAGGAGTTGTGGCAGCAGCTCCTTTTGTTGTTGTGTTAATGGGGAGTTAAGTAGCAGAAGATATAGAGATTTTTGGATGAGTTTTATAACAAATACACCCATCAAAAGCAGGTGAAAAAATTGCATACCCTTAAATTTAATTTTTTTTTATGTATTTGCAATCTAAGGTGTTGGTTCCGGCAGTATGTTTTGTGGGCATAGAAAACAAAACAAGCCATTTATATACAGGTTATGTATATAAACAGCTGTAAAATTTTTTATGTTATTGGACTTAAACCACATTCGTGGAATCAAATGCTTTTTATGTGGTAAAACTAACAATAATACTTATTTTTTTAAGTGAAATCCTATCTATGACCGCCAAACCCCATACCGTGACCACCATAACCCATACCGCCATAACCCATGCCACCATAACCCATACCGCCATAACCCATGCCACCATAACCCATACCATGACCGCCATAACCCATGCCACCATAACCCATACCGCCATAACCCATACCGCCATAACCCATGCCACCATAACCCATACCGCCATAACCCATACCGCCATAACCCATACCGCCATAACCCATACCATAACCAGGGTAACCGCCAAAGAATTGTCTTTCCATTTTATATCTCCTCCTCAAATTGTTTCAAAAATAGTGTATGTGTCCATGTTCAAAGAGGAATGGGCATTTAACTAATTGGTTATAAGAACTATTGATTAGTTTAATTCTATGTACGTATGCCTTAATCTGCAGAGAACGTATGTTTTTACTTATCAATTGTTTACTCTTTGTTTATTTTTGTAAATTACTTAGATATACTATGCTTATGTCAAAATTGACCCAAAAAGCGAACTAAAGTTTGGTTAACATAAAGATGACAAAATAAAAAGATCGTCCCTATTTGGGACGATAAAAGTTTCTCCATTTAAGGACCATCGTTAAAGTACACCATTGTGCAACTTGAGTTTGTGCATTACCCGGTATGACTAAAGAAGATGTTCTCAAATTGTGGAGAACACGTATTGCGAAATGAGTAGAGGTAGCAATCTCAATTGAAACAAAAATTAAAGTTTGAGTCGTGTATTCCATTCCTTTATATATTGGAGTATGGGTTTCTATGCTTGTTACAGCTAACATCTACCCAATATAATTTAGAATTATTAATTAAAATTAATAGAATTCTTAACGGAAAGAAAGAATTCGCAACAATATTTCCTTGGGCAACTAACGGAGGTTTTTATTGCACAAGGTAAACTTTGGATTAGTCAAAAATATGCATTAGCTAAAACATATGAGATATTGCCACAACCTAATAACAAACTTATTCAAAGTAAAAAATAGTTTAAAAAGAGAAATGTCTATTAAAAGAGTAGTAAGGTATTAATAAATACCTTATATGAAATGGTAGGTGACCGGAATGGAAAATCAAATTTTGGATTTATTGGTTGAAATGAATGATAGATTAAGAGACTTTTTATTCTAGAAAAGCGAATTGAAAATTAACCCTTAAAGGCATTAGTGTAAATTAGTGCTTTTTTTTAAAAAAACTCTTTTCTGAAACTTTGTTGGTTTTTGTAACTAGTAAATAGGCAATACATATATAGGTGTTAAACTCATATAAAAATGAAGAAAGAGCTTAGCACTTATTGAAAGGAGGGAATGATAATGGAAAATTCCTCAAAGCAGATTTTAGAAGAAAAAGATTTTCATCATACTATAGAGCCTCACCAAAATCCTCAACAATTAATAAATTCAATGGAACTAGACAGGACACCTTTTAATGATGTGATAAAGCATGGCGACATTGTAAATGGTTTTCAATCCCCCAAAAAAATAGAGCAATTTCCGAAATGGTATCAGAAGCCATATAAAATTATTTCAATCTTGTTCGTAATCGGTCTTATTTTAATGATGTTGTTTCAATTTATCCAACCATTACTTTAAATATTACTGATAAATAGTTAGTCAATTGAGCGTTTATACAAATAGTAGGTCGCTTTTTATATTCTATAGAAAGTTTGTGAAGGATTGTACTTAAAGTAACGGTGAGCTTTACTGCCAAAAGCAGGAAGTAAGGCTTTTTTTGTTGAAATAATAAATTAAGTATGGATCGGGAGATAAATGATGAGGATGAAAATAATGGCTATTATTGTAGGTGTTATTATAAGTTTTATATTAGGTTATTTATCAATGATATTCTTTAATAATGTTAATACGAATACACATATTTTACTTAGTCTGTTTTGGTTTAATATCCTTATGTATATTGATCTAAGAAAAACGAAAATAAAAGCAGAAAATGAGATGGATGAAAATTAAAGGAACTAACGTAAGAGCATTAGTGAAATATCATAGTTGCTAATGCATCTACTTTTTATTATGGAAAAATGGAAAGCAGTGGCTTATAACAATTCCTTTTATGTATAAACGACTCTAATAGTACACTCTTGAGAATGCTAAGTAAAATAAATAAATCTTAAAGGGTGAAAAAACCAATGCAGAAGTTTTTCTTAGCTTTGTTGATATTTGTTTTTACTAGTGATCCAGGAGCATATGCAGCAAATAAAATTAATCCGGCATCAACAAAAGAAGAAATGATGGAAGACGTTTTATTTCAGCATTATGCTTCACATTTATTAAAGATAACAAACCGATTATATGATTGTAAAAAGATCCTCAGTATTGAAAGATTTGATAATAAGCATTTAATTAGAGTAGGGTTAACTACTTTTACGGGGCCTCATAATCCTCCCAATGATTTATATATCATAACTTTCATGGACAGTCCTAGTGGTCCTGAGCAACCATTCGATTTTCATTTGGAAAATGTAGATCAAGTTGAAAACATATCCAATGAACAATATGAGGCTTTTTGTAGGAAATAGTTAATAAGTATCAGAAGTTAATAAACAATACTTTTTCAAATGTATACGTTACCGGAGAGCTTTACTACTTTAATAGGAGTAAGGCTTTTTTGTGCAATTGGCGAAGTTATTTTACTTTATTTCTCTTAGGTTTGGATTATTTTACCTAAGATGTAAAATGAGTTCCAATGATATATTTTTAAGTAGGAATAAAAGTAATTAATATTGATGTAATTACAAATAATGGTGGTGTTTTTTTGAAAAAGTTATTAAGGTTTCTTAGACCTAAAAATACTATTGGCAAAATTGCTTCATATCTTTATTTAGGCGGAAGTGTACTCTACTCCTTATTGTTTATATATTTTTGGAATAATCCAATTTATAGAAATAGAGGAAAATGACAATTTGGAAGGTATGTAATAAAAATTAGTTATAAACCTAGTAAGTGGGGAAATTTATCGTACATTAGTAAATTCGGATTAATAATTTTTTACTTTGGTTTTTCTAGTGGGTTTTTGGGTTGTTTATTAGATGTTTCAAAAACAATCAAAACTCCAGATTATTGGCTTTTTCTAAGTGTGGTAATTACATTTTTAGGTTTTTGGTTGCTGCAATCTTCGATAAAGAAGGTAAGGGAGATATAGGAGTTAAACGAGAATAGTATTGACCATAAGGAAGTAACGTAAGAGCTGTTCTTTTATAAAAAACGATCCCAATAAGCTGAAAACATACAAGTTTTTATTCACTACTTGTGTTTTCAGCTTTTTATTTAGCCTTCGGAAAGTATGGGAGAAGGTTAGTTTAAAAAAACATTTAAGTCACATTACTTTTAAAAAGGAGTAAGCCTAAATGAAAAATTTATTCTTAATTTGTTTGTATACATTATGTAGTGTTATCCTAATCCTTACTATTCTCAAGCCAATCTATCAGATAAAATCGAATATCTACATCCTGCAAATAAGGAAAAAGTGATTGATGAAAATGTAGATGAATTTTACCAGGCATTGAGAGACAAAAGGTATCCAGTGCATCAGGAATTTTACGAAAGACATAAACAACGGCAAAGAGATGTTGGTCTTTTTATAGAAATATCTAATGCATCAGTGAATATTAGAAAAAAGTTGTGGAGGTACTTAGATGCCCAAATATCCAACTTACAAGAAATATTTGAAATAGGACAAAACACTCAAAAATTTGTGTTATTCTTATTCAACAAACGATGAGCTATCCTTCCATTAACATGGATTTTATAAAGCCAAAAATAAACAAGTTTTTATACATAACTTGTTTATCTTTGGCTTATTTTCATACCTTAAAGGTGTAAAGATCCAGATTAATTGAGGATGCAAAAATTATTTGAACTTTACAACAACGATATTTGGTAAAATAATGGGAGAGCAAATTAGGAGGTTTAAAATTGAAATTCTTAAGTTTACTATTTTCGTTTTTATTCATTTTTGGAAGTTTTGTGGCTTGTAGCCAACCAGTTGCAGAAGCACATTCCGAAACAACCGATATATCTTTAAAAGATCTAGAAACTGTAATAAAAGAGCAAGGATTTGAATTAGAAAAGATGGATTTACCAAGTGATAATGTGTTTATTAAAGAATTAAACGGTATTGTTCCTGAAGTATATAATTTAGAAGATAATACATTTTCAGTATATGTTTTTCCCTCTGCGAGTGATAGAGGTAAAGGAATTCAAAGGTTTGAAGAGATGACAGCAACAGCAGAAGTGATAAAACATAAAGCATATGGAATAAATAACATATTGGTGTTTTATGTAAGTGATAATGAAAGTATACAAAATAGATTGTTTGAAGCATTACAAAACTTAGATAGTCCAGAATAAGATAGATCTTGCTTAAGTAACGATGAGCTTTACTTCAATAAGTTGTAGAGTCTTTTAATGTTTTAAAGGTGAGAAATTGTTCCTCAACAAATTATTTGAAGAAGTCCAGAATAGGAAAGTTTTATTTGTATCTACTTCTCTTCTAGACCACTCTTGTGAGTAGGATAATTAGGCTGCTGAGTTTAACAAGGAATTAATTTTAGGAGTAGTTAATATTTAACAGTATGAAATTTGTGGGGGGGAAAACAATGATTAAACAACACAAAATGATCTTTATTGATGAAATTACTTGGTTTAGCTATTTTTCTTGTTCCAATATTTCTAAAAAAACTAAATATTCTAACTTAAATGAGTAAGCCAATGATAATAATCTTGATTATTATCGGTTCAGGCCTTTTAATCTCATCAGACTTTTTTAAAAGAAAAGAATATGAGAATCCCAAAAAAAGAGGACAATTTTAACTAACGAAGAGTTTTAATTTCACCTAAGAAACTGAACGGAGGGAAAATGTTGAAATGTGAAGAATGTAGGTATGAGCATACGAAGTTAGAAAAGTATTGGGAATATAATGGTGAAATAGATGGTGAACATTCCTATACTATCCTTTCTAACATATATGATATTGTTGTATACGAAGGTATAATGAACCACGCATTAACTCTACAAAAAAAGCCTTTTGAAGAAATAGAAGTCTATATAGACACTTGGCGTATTGAATGTCCCTCTTGCCAAACTTGTAGTCTTACAAATGTTAGGTTAATGTCAGAACGTCATAATAAAAGTAATTATTACTTTAAAAAGGGGATTAGGGAATATGAAAGTTTCTAAACTTCTTAATTCACTAATCAAGAGCGATTATGCCATAAGATGTTTATGGCTATAGCCAAGATTATACAAGTTTTTATTCATAAAGACTTGGTTATCTCGGCTTTTTGTCATGAGAACCAATGTAGAGCAGGATTGTTCAAGAAGAAAACTCATTCTATATTTTTTGGAACATATTTTATTTGTTTTCCGTCTAATTAAGCGGAGGTGTTATATGAAACAGATATTTTTATCGGTTTTTATAATGGCATTATTAGTTAGTGGTTGTAATGATAAAGAAAGCAATACTCCATACCCGTTGGGTTCATTACTTTAAATGGAGAATCAATTTTCATATTACAACCAGAAGTTTTTTCGAGTCCATGTAAAAGATAATCATAAAAACTAAAGGCTGGAGGAAAACCTCTCAGCCTTTTTGAAGTTATTAGTTCATACTTTTTGCATCGAAAGATACATTTGTTGATGATTTTTTATGCAACCATTCATAAATGATCGGAATGATGATAAAGCTGTTGATAGTTGAAGTTACCATACCACCTATTACGACAATTCCAAGCGTTTGTGAAATGACCGTATCGGCATTATGAGTAAAGGCAAGTGGTAACAACGTTAGAACGGTTGCAGCTGCTGTCATTAAAATCGGTCTAATCCTTGAAAGGCTACCATTTAATACAGCGTCTTGAACCAGCATTCCTTCTTTGCGATTTCTTTCGATTTTATCAATTAATACAATACCGTTCGTAACCACGATTCCAGTAAGCATTAGAACACCAATTAATGCGGCTAAGTTCCATTCGCCATGGAATAGAATAAGTGAAATCACTACGCCGCTTAAAGCAAGCGGAATGCTTAATAGTACTGATAAAGGTGCTCTCCATCCCTTGAAAATGGAAGAAGTGATTAGTAATACCAAAAGAATAGAAAAAGCAACGGCTACAGACATATCGAAAATCATGTCTTTTACTTGTTCAGAAATTCCACCCAATGAGTACGTTACATCTTTTGGTAGTTTCATATGACTTAAAGCTTTTTCTGCTTGGCTTGAAACTTTACCAATATCATTTGATGTGATTTGTGCTGTAACTAAGGAAAATGGTTGACCATCTCGCTCGCTAATGGTTGAAGGTGACTGATCCTTTTCAATCTTAGCTATTTGGTCAAGACGTACCATTTCGCCGTTATGACCTTTTAATGTTTCACCTCCAAGAGAAGCTAACACATCATCGGCCGTTGCGTTTAACGAAATGGATGAGTTTGTTCCAGTTGAAATTTGATCCAAAAATTGATCTACAGGAAAAGCTTTATGATCCATTGTAACAGTAGCATCTTTCGATGAGGACATATAACGATTAATGACCGTTAAAATGTCTGCCACTTTCATGCCTTTATCTTGAATTGCTTTTTGGTCAAAAGTGACTTTATATCTAGGCGAACCATTCGTTAAATCTACTTTTCCATCTACACTTAAGTTATCTATATTTGATAAATGGGTTCTTGCTTCTTGAGCTACCTGATCCAAAGTAGCTTGGTCTGAACCAGTAAAAAGGATCCGCATTTGTGAGTCATCACCAGATATATTCTGGCTGGTTACTGTATAAATAACATTCTTAGATAATGACGGTAGCTCTTGTTGTAATTGTTTAATAACAGAATTAGCATCTTTGTCGTTTTTCAACACTACAGCTAGGTTTGCCACGTTTGGATAGGTGATAAAACCTCCGCCTTGGTCAAAAACATCATCACTTTGTGGTGTCATAGTGGAACCGAAATTAGCTGAATAAGCATCCACTTTGGGATTTTCCTTTAATGTTTTTTCGATTTTTTGAACTTCAGAATCTACTTGAATTAATGTACTTCCTTTAGGCAATTCTGCTTTGATGGCAATTTGTCCAATTTTCCCACTTGGCAATAAGCTTACTGGGAGAAAAGCAGAATAGAAACCAGCACCTAAAAAGACGACTATAGAAACCATAATCATGGCTTTTTTGTGTTTAAACGCTGATTGCAAAATGGGTTTCATTTTTGCATCGAGTGTAACTGTTTGTTTTTCTCCGTTTCCACCTTTCCATCCCATAAAAGCAAGAGCAGGGATGACGAGCATAGCAACAAAGAAAGAAATCATAAGTGCTATTACGACTGACCAAGCAAATCCACTATATGATGCACTAATTACTCCACCGACAAAAGCAATCGGAATATAAACGGCGATTGTCGTTAACGTAGACCCTAAAATGGCAGGAATCATTTCGATAACAGATGATGCAAGGACAGACAGCATAGATTTATCCTTGTTTTCCTCACGTTTACGATACATGTTATCTAAAATAACAATCGAATCATCGACAATACGACCCATTGCTACAATCAAACCTGATACCGTTAATATATTTAACGTAATACCCATTGACTTTAAAAAAGCTGTGGTTGCTAACAAAGAAATTGGTAATGAAATAGTAATTAATAATGTGCTTCTTATATTTCGGAAGAAGAAGAACACACTAATCATAGAGAATAAACAACCTAGTAAACCTTCACGAACTAATCCGAAAAGAGAGCTGTTTAATTCTTCTTCTCGGTCAAGTAATACGTTAAACGATACATCCTTTGGATTTACAGTATCTAAGTGAAGATGTGCAACACGATCCTTTACTTGGTCAGCTACATCTGTAATATTCGCAGACGGTGTCTTAATAACGTTTAACGTAACACTTGGTGCTCCATTTGTTCTAGAAACTGTTTTAACATCATTTAATGAATGAATAATGGTTCCAAATGCTGAAACCGGAATGGCTTTTCCTTCCTTATTCTTAATCGTTGCGTTCTCCATCTGTTCTAGTGTTAATGGTAATCCATCAAAAGAAACGGGTATGGATAATTGGTTGTTAACGATATTTCCTTGTGGTAAGGATGGAACAGCCAATGCAAACGATTTATTCACATCATCCAAAGTCAATCCATTTTTCACGAGGTCTTTCATTCGAACCGTTAATACTAATCCATCTTTTGCTCCACCAATAACTGATACATCCGATACACCTGGCACAGACTTTAATTGTTTGACCATTTCTTGTGTGGCAGTTGAACGTAATGTTTGTTCATCTAATACTGAACTAGTTACGCTATAAGTCAAAATGGGGAATGAACTAGTTGTTAATCGGGTAACCGAAGGAGTGCTTGTAATCGTTGACGGAAGGTCTGCATTTGCCAACGCTTTATTAACTTGATCTTCGGCTAATTTCATGTCTGTATTCATTGGAAAATATAAACTCATAAATAATCCACCGTCATAAGATGTGGTTTCTACATTGGATAAACCATCCACTGTTTTGACGGCACTTGCCAAATTATCTGTTACTAGTTGCTTTACCTGTGCAGCTTGTAAACCAGATACCCTCATACTTACAGAAAGGGTAGTATTGTTAATTCCAGGCAAATAATCTCTTTGCATCTGGTAAGCAGATATACCTCCCCAAGCTAAGATAATGACCACACATACAATCATAAGAATGGCTCTTTGCATGGTCGCCTCTACAAGTCTTTTCATTGTTTTTCCTCCCAAGACTTATATTAATAGAACCCAAATAACTTTTTCGTTTTTGTAGAGAATTCAAGTATGGTACTTCAATCAATCTGGGCAAGTTAATAATACAAAAGGAATCTGTATATTCCACTAATAAAACATTAATATTTCATTAAAATGCAAAAGGTCGTTTAAAAATAAAGAAAAGGGAACAGCTAGAAAATCAAAATAAAATGATTTTAAGGTCAGGAGAGATAACCTTGTTTAGTCAAGTAGCAAAAGCAGTACCCAATTTATTTACATTGGGAAATTTATTGTGCGGGGTCCTTTCCATTACCTGTAATATGAGTGGCTATTTAGAAGTAGCTTCCGTTTTCATTTTTATTTCAGCAATTTTTGATCTTCTTGACGGAAGGATTGCTAGAGGATTAAAAGTGAACAGTGAATTAGGTGTACAATTGGATTCCTTAGCAGATATAGTTAGTTTTGGTGTTGCTCCTGCGTTGTTATTTCACACAATAGCTGCACCGTCTATTTTGACTTCATTGGCATTTATCCTTTTCCCCTTATTAGGAGCATTAAGATTAGCAAGGTTTAATGTCAAACCAACTATAGGGTATTTTAGCGGGTTGCCTATTCCAGCTGCTGGATTGCCAATCGCTGCAATGGGATTCTTTTCCTATAGTAATGCATGGATTACCATCATCCTTGCTGTTTTAATGGTAAGCCCCATAAGAGTAAAAAAACTTTAACTGAGATTCAATGTGAAAAAGCTAGTAACCTGTTCGCAAAGGGAATAGGTTTTTTATTTTTACAGCCAACAATCTATTTTTTTAATTAATTCATCATTAAGAATCCATTAATTTTGAAAATGCGTTTCTTTATCGTGCTACATTGTTTTTATATAGAACAAAATGGAAGTGTATAAACCAATATAAGTAGGATCTTTGCTATATACGGAGGCAGTTAGATGTCATATTTAATACATTTATTTGAACAACACAGTTATCTGATCTTGTTCTTAGGTATTTTTCTTGAACTCATGGCTTTGCCCATTTCTGGTGAATTCTTAATGAGTTACGCTGGGTATTTTGTTTACCAGGGGAAAATGAATTACATTTTGGCACTTCTAACCGTTTTTTTATCAGGGGGTGCTGGAATTACTGTAACCTACTGGATTGGGAAGGCAGGAGGATATAAACTAATTGAAAAATACGGGAAATATATCCACCTAGGACCTGAGAGATATAAAAAAGTCTCTTCTTGGTTTGAACACTCAGGCAGTAAATTATTAGTTTTTGCTTATTTCATTCCGGGAATTAGGCATTTTACCGGTTATGTATCCGGAATATCTAGAATTCCATTTCGAAAATTTATCATTCCTGCTTATGCAGGTGCATTTCTATGGGGCGTTTGTTTTATTACTCTAGGGAAAGTCTTAGGACCTGAATGGAAAGTTTTCCATGAAGCAGCAAGTAAATATTTCGTTATTTTCATTATTGTCATTGTTGTATTGGTAACAGGCTTTTTTGCTTACCGGTTTTTTAAAATTCAAATCGAATACTTTTTTACCAATCTATTGAAACGGTTGATGGAACGTTTAAAAACCATTAGAGCAACGGAATTATTTCTCATTTTCCTTACATTCGTTTTAATCGGAATGGTTAGCTTAATGCTTGGACTTGCTCAAGATTATTTAGATGATGAGTTTAGTAAGTTCAACGAATTGGCTGAATATATGGTAGAATCTGTCGTATATACGGACTGGATGAAAGGGTTTGTTGTATTCCAATCCCCAATTTCATTGGTTTCCATTATAGCCATAACTATGATCTGGATTTGGAGTAATGGACGGAACCGATTCCTAGAATATCTGCTACTCGGCGTTTCCACAGCTGGAGCAAAGCCTTTCCATGATTTAATCAGTAAGACATTTACTTACCTTCAATCATTCGGGTTCTTTGGGAAATTCCACTCAGCGGATTTTCCTGATATGAATGCCTTTATTATGTTCATCATTTACGGGACAAGCTTTTTTTTACTTGTCCGTCACTCGAAAAAGAGCTATACAGCCATATTTACTTCTTTATTGTTTCTGCTTATATTGGCTGGTATAGCCATTGTAAAAATTGAATCAACTAGTACACTTCCAAGTGATATTATGGGCGGATATGTATATGGCGGTGTTTGGATATTCTTTAACTTTTTGTTGTTTGAAATGTTGAGGCTTGTCTTAGAAAAGTATAAAGAGAGGATGGGGGAGTATTGAAAAAACATATTCTTGTAGTGGAGGATGAGATTCAAATTGCTCGTGTGTTAAAAATGGAGCTTGAATATGAAGGGTATCAAGTGACAGTGGAACATGAAGGTAAAAAAGGACTTGAAAGGGCGTTACAATCAGAAATTGATTTGATTATATTGGATGTCATGTTACCTGGTTTAAGTGGAATTGAAGTCTTAAGGCGATTAAGGAAGGAAAACAACGAAACACCTGTTATTCTGTTGACTGCTCGGAATACAACATTCGATAAAGTGTCTGGATTGGATCAAGGGGCCAATGATTATGTGACAAAGCCTTTTGAAATTGAAGAATTATTAGCGCGCATTCGTGTTTGTCTTCGAAAATATTACCATACAGATTCCAAAGAAGATGAAACCCTATTAATAGTTGGGGACTTGGTCATAAACACAGAAACAAGAGAAGTAAAAAGAGGTAGAAAATCCATCACTTTAACACCAAAAGAGTATGATTTTCTCGTTTACTTAGTTATCAATAAAAATAAAGTCGTTACACGCGAGAACATTATTTTGAACGTTTGGGGATATGATTACGAAGGCGAAACGAATGTCATAGATGTTTTTATAAGACATCTAAGAAAAAAGATTGATGAAGAATTCCCTATTCAACTGATTACGACCGTAAGAGGGGTAGGTTTCACCATGAAGGAGAAAACGGATGAAGATTACGACAAAGATTAATCTTTTAACTACCGCATGGATGCTTTGTATCTTAATTATCATTAATTTTGTCGTTTATTTTTTATTTATGCAAACTACCGTAAATATGGAAGAAGATATGCAGTATCAAAAGGCCGGAGATATATTAAAAGATATTGATGGAAAACAAACATCAAATGAAATAGAGGAAACTTTTAGAGATCATTTAACGGAACATTCCTATATTCGAATTATGGGACCTAATGATAAGATGATGTATCAAGTAACGAATGATAAGGTACTTGCTCATAAAATAAAGGGAAATTTCACAATAAAAAAACAAGCTAAGACTCATATCATCTCCACAGAACATGGAGAAGAGCAGATATTGATTGTTCATGTCCCAATGAAAAATGATAACCAAAGTTTAGAAATTGGAGAACGACTCGTAGGTCTAGAAGCAAGGAAAGAAACTCTGAGAGCCATTATGATTATGTGCATAATATTGGCTGCTGTATTATCCTTGCTGGGAGGAAGATGGCTAGCTAGTACCATTATGAGACCGATTTCTAATATGATAAAAACAATGGAGGAAATTGAAACTAGTGGTGTTCCTAAGACCATTCCCATTGAAAATAAAGCCAAAGACGAACTCCAAACAATGGCTCAAACATTTAACCGGATGATTAATAGAATACTGGAAAATCTAACGAAGCAATCACAGTTTGTATCAGATGCCTCACATGAATTAAAGACACCATTAACCGTCATAAAAAGCTATGCAAATCTTTTAAGAAGGCATGGAATAGAAAATAAAGAAATCGCTGAAGAAGCGATTCAGGCCATTCATTCAGAAGCTACTAGAATCCAAAAAATGACTGAGACTTTTCTTGACATAGCTAACCTAGAGAAAGAAAATGTTTTAGAAATGATACAGGTGAATTTGGTCACTTTATGCCAAAATATTTTAAAACAACTCAAAGATGTTTATAAGCGCGAAATCACTTTACAGTATGATCATGATCCAATTATCATTTCTGCGGATGAATTAAAAATAAAACAGGTAATCATTATACTACTTGATAATGCCATTAAATACAGTAATGGCAAAATACAGGTTTTAATCGAACAAACTGACCATCACGCCATTATAAAGCTAAAAGATAAAGGTATCGGAATCCCAGAGGATGAAATTGATCAAATTTTTGAACGCTTTTATCGGGTGGATAAGTCAAGAAGTAGAGAAACTGGGGGCTCTGGTTTAGGACTCCATATTGCCAAGAGTATTATGAAATTGCACAAAGGAGAAATTAAGATTTCCAGTAAGGAAGGGGCAGGAACGGAGGCCGTTTTAATTTTTCATAGATAGTCTAGCAAAACAACATTAATTTTAAAAATAAAAATGGCGTGTAAAACTGTAATCAGTTTGCACGCCATTTTTATTGCCAATTATGTCATTTATTCATAAATGGTGAGGATTTTTTTTATTAATAACTATTTATCTTCTCTTAATATGTACTCATTTCCATCTTGGTCTTTAAAGGTAAACATCGTTCCAAATGGCATGCGAAGCATGTTTTCGACTTCAACACCGTTTTGCTTCATTTTTTCATAAGACGCTTCAACATCTGTTGTGCTGAAAAGAATGGAAGGATGTGCAACCTTAGATGGATTTTGTTTTTCCATGGCAGCTTTAGAATAAAGAACTAAAGTTGTAAATTCGTCTTCACTTGGCCCAACTTCAATCCAAGAAATATTCGGACCCATAGCTTGTTCAAATTTTAAAACAAAGTTCATTTTGTTTAACCAAAAGTCTTTTGCCTCTTGTTGATCATTAACATATACCGTGATTTTCCCAAATTTATTAATCATACGATTGCTCCTTTTTTCCATGAATTTAACCATTTCTAATTTAACAATCGAAAACCTTGAACTCAAGATAGCCAGTTTTAAATATGACCATTTTTTTATATTTAACAAAAATAAATAGAATTTTCCTAATAAACTTGCTAGACTGATAATATAGAGATATTTCGTAAGTAGAAATAAATTCCAAAGTACAGTCAGATTTTAATGAGGAGAAGTGGAAATGATCATACGAAATGCGAACATTCATGATTTAGATGATATTTTTATGATTGAACAAACATGTTTTGCAAAAGATGAAGCAGCAACCAAAGAAGCGCTTGAAAAACGTATTTTAAGAATTCCCGATAGTTTCTTTGTAGCAGAAGAAGAGGGAACAATCATCGGTTTTGTTAATGGTCCAGTAATTAAAGACGCATACATTACAGATGATTTATTCGTAGAAATAGAGCCTAATCCATCGAGCGGTGACCACCAAAGTATCTTAGGGATAGCTGTGTCGCCATTATTTCAAAAAAAAGGCATCGCATCTGCTTTACTTAACCACCTGGAAAGGGAGGCTACTTCCAAAAAACGCAAAACGATCACTCTCACCTGTAAAGAAGGATTAATTCCCTACTATGAAAAACACAACTATGTGAACAAAGGTATTTCAACCTCTATCCTCGGCGGAGTCGTTTGGTATGATATGGTGAAAGAATTACCGAATTCATAAGAATTATGTAGCTGTAAATAAAAAGAGTAGAAGAACCTTTATATAGAGGCTTTTTTCTACTCTTTTTTTTATAAACCTTATAACTGGTTGATAATAACTTGATTTCGGTTGTTAATTTTTCAAAGCGGTTGATAAATTTTCAAATCCGGTTGATCATTTTAGCTTTTATCAAAAAATAGGTAGCTTACGTAATTAGGAGGTCAAAATGGAGAGAACAATTGAAAGTTTACTAAATGAATTAGAGTTATTCGGAATTGAAAATGACAAGGTTGAAACGGAAAGTCGATTTAGAATGAAAAATATCACGAAAGACACTGGTGAATTTCTGTCTATTTTAATAAAGAGCAGTAGGGCTAAAAAGGTTTTAGAAGTAGGAACCTCAAATGGATATTCGACCATTTGGCTAGCCCAAAACTTTATTGGAACCGATGGACATGTCACGACACTTGAATTTGACAACCAAAAAGCCAAAATGGCAGAGGCTAATTTTGCAAAAGCTCACTTAGATGAATATATCACTCTTCATGTCGGAGATGCCGGTGAATTTTTAAAAGAGCAAGATGAAGCAACTTATGATTTTATTTTCCTAGATTCAGATAGAAGTCAGTATATGAATTGGTGGAATGATTTAGATAGAGTCCTAAAACCTCGATCATTAATGGTGATCGATAATGTGATTTCACATCGTACAGAAGTAGAAGACTTTATGAGCGTGATTAACCGTTCCGAAAATTATTCCTCCATGGTCGTTCCCGTCGGAAAAGGACAATTAATGGTTTATAAAAATTAAGATTTGATTTAAAGGACTCACGTTCCGTTATTTTACGAAATGGGTTGTTTTTTAAGGGTTATCGGACTATGGTTCCGTTATTGCACCTAAACTATGTCTTTTTCCATTGAATTATAGTAAATAACGGTATCACAGTCCGATAGACTACGAAAAAACCTCTATTTTACGGAAATAACGGAATCTGTGTCCGATAAAGATAACTAATATATCAAACATCATTAATAACAGGCACTGCTTGTAGAAGCAAACATTCTACTGGCAGTGCCTGTATTTTATACGGAGCCCAAAAAAGGCGATTACTTAATGCTTTTAAGTAATCGCTAGAGGAGATGTCAATATGCCTTGTACTGTATTGTATGTACAAGACAGGTTTGTGCTTGAGAAGTTTGTCTATTTTTATAAAATTAGGTGAAAGTTTAATAGAGCCATCTCATCGGTTGATAAAATCGAAAAAGCGGTTGATAAATTCCCCAATTAAGTTGATACCTTGTATCGCGCGCTTGCGGTCATTTTCACATTAGATTTAGAAGGGACCACCGCTCAAGCATTGTTTATCGCCAGCTCATTTCCAACATCTAGAAACAGCTCGCTCTTTGCCCTGGAATATGGAAATCACCCAGAATATGCTGCCCAAGCCGTTTTAATGTCAACCGTATTTAGCATGATCACAGTAACCATTGTCGTTTATTTATCGAAAATCTTATTTGTATAAAAGTAAAAATAGCAATCTTCTTGATTAGAAGTTTGCTATTTTTTTTAGGGTTATGTGAGAAAGAAAGATTTATTTTAGAATATTGGAATAAAAATTCCAGTAATATGTAAAAAAATTGAAACTTTTTCACTACATATTACGTCTAACTTAATTAGGTAAAAGGAGAAGTCTAATTATTTCGATAAAAGGGGTATTAAATTTTGATTTTATTATTAAAACAGGTAAAAAACCTGCTTATCATGGTGAGTGTCGCACTCATCCTCATCTTTGTGATTCATATTCAAAGAGAGAATTTTTTTCATCTTACTCAGATAAATTTTAAGTCTGTGTTTGAGATGTTTAAATTTACGGTTCTCAACATTTTAACAGGAGAAGGTCTTGGCAGGTCAGTGACAGGGGGACTTATTTCCGATCAGGTGATTCGGTTTACATTAAGGAGTATTAAAATTATTTTACCGGCTTTTTTCTTCAGCATGATCATTGGAATACTACTCGGGCTCTTTGCCTATAGAAATCAATCTAATCTATTTGGAAAATTGATTAAGAATTTTAATCTTATTTTTAGCTCATTGCCGGACTTTTTTGCCTTTATTCTTATTCAATATGGCCTATTATTAGCCATACGAATTGGCTTTCCTCAACTAGATTTGTATGGTCATGAACATTGGTACAATACTATACTGCCGATTATTACCCTAAGCTTATATCCGATTCTCTATATGTATCGAATTACCTTTTCTAAATTAGAAGCGGAGGCAGTAAAAGATTACGTTGTAACGGTTAAATCCAAAGGGAAGTCAGAAACGTATATTATTTTTGTCCACTTGCTATGGAATATTTGGGGTACTATTTTTACCAATACGAAAACGGTTATGTTGTATTTACTGACAAGCCTACCGATTATTGAACTTCTTGCCTTTTATCCAGGAATGGGTTATCAATTATTAAAAGCAATACAAAATCAAGATATCATGCTCTCGATTGGGTTATTATTTCCTTTTCTGATTATGATGTGGATTACCTTATTTATTAGTGATTTAGCCTCCCATTTGCTGGTGCCTTTTGTCGTCGGGGAAAACAAATCGATGAAACCACAGAGAATAGGAAAGCTGAAAAAGCCTCTCGTATCACTTGTCACTTTTTTATGGAATGTCGTTCTGTTTATCAGACAGTACCCACTTTTTGTGGTTAGTTCCTTACTAGTTTTCTTCCTATTATATTTTTCCTTTATTGGACCGAACATGGACTTTGTAGACAAAGATTTAAAAGAATTCATGTACAAAAAATTAGAGAATGGAAAAATCATGGTACCACCCTTACCACCATCACATGAATATTGGTTCGGTACCGACCGAAATGGAAAAGATCTTTTTAGTTTACTAGTATTAGGTGCAAAAGCGACACTTTTAATGGTCTGTATTATTACGGTTGTTCGATTCCTAATGGCGATACCACTCGGTTATTTAGCATCAAGAAAGATTGGTCCGTTTTCAGCTATTTTAAAAATGCTGCAAATGGTATTTTCTTTTTTTCCTATCTTGTTTTTAGTCATGATTATTATGATCATCCCTTATTTTATGAATACAGATGCACGACCTTATTGGATGATTTTCTTAATAGCGATTGTCGAAGTAGGGAGATTAGGTAATATTTATAAAGAAGAATTTGAAAGAATTGGTGAGCAAGAATATGTCTTAGCTGGAATCACCACGGGGACAAAGGGTTTGAAGCTATTTACCAATTATTATTTCCCGCAGATGCGTCAGCAAACAGTTGTTTATTTTACAACAGAATTAGGAAGAACACTGTTTTTACTAGCCCAATTAGGGTTTGTTTCCGTCTTTTTATCACATGATTATGTGCAAAATGATGAAGGACAGTGGTCCTATCAAAATACATATCTATCATGGCCGATATACTTATCGAACGCTATTAAAGATATTCGCCAAGCCATTTGGATACCGTTTTTCACTTCACTTTGTATCGCCTTTACGATTATCTCGTTTACCATCTTAGGAGAAGGATTCAGAACCTTATTTTCGAAAAAGAGAACGCGAGCAGATAGAGAGAAAGTTGAGAGATGGGCAGACCATTTCATTGAAGGATTGAAAGAGATCTCACCACAAAAATTATTTCTTTCTACAGGAATTGCCGTTGTTCTTTTAACAGCTAGTGGCGTCTTTTTGGTACAAAAAGGATATCTATTTGGAAATAAAGATGCTGCCAGTGGAAGTATAGCAGTGAGCGAAGAGCAACTGATTGAAAATATTAGTGCTTTTTCGAAGCTTTATGGCTATGTTCGCTATTTTCACCCGAGTGTCGAAGCATCTTATCTTGGTTGGAATCGGTTTGCCATTTATGGGGTCGATCAAGTGAAAAACGCGAAAGACGAAAAGGAATTAAAGAAAAAACTAGAGGAACTATTTTTTCCAATCGCTCCAACCATGAAGTTGTATACAAGAGACGAAAAAATTAACGAACCATTTAAGGATTTAAAACTAGATGACCCAACTTTGAGATTAGTCACGTGGCAGCATCAAGGGCTTGGCCCGGATTTTGATCCAACTAAATTTTTCGATAAGGATGCAATTAAAACACCTGAAGAAGAATTATTTAAAAGTCAGCTCGTTTATTCGAATTTAGATCAAACCCAAACAACAGACCTATTATTTGAAACCTTACCAAAACCAAAAGAATATATTGATGAACTAATAAGTGAGAATATCAGAGCCGTTATTCCGCAAATTCTTTACAGTGATAAAGATAATGTGACTCTAGGTTTTACAGAGGATTCAAGACAAAAGTTCACCATCTTAATCGAAAAACTAAAAACGATCGATTTAAAAACTGTTGATTTTGATGATGAAGAGGTAAGATTAGCCGATACCATCATTGCCTGGAATCAAATCCAACATTTCTATCCTTACTTTGACAAAGATAGAGAACCATGGGTGGAAGAATTGCCTCTTGCTTTAGAAACAGCTTTAAAAACTAAAAATAAAGATGAGTTTTTACCAGTGATCAATCAACTGCTCATTCCGATGAATGACGGTCAAACCCGCATTTGGAGTGAAGAGGATGAAGGTGGAGGCAGACTCGTTCGTTTACCATTTTTGGCGGAATATATAAAAGGGGACGTGGTTGTTACCGCTGCTGACCCAGAATCAGAATTCCAAAAAGGAGATATCATTTTAGAAAAAGACGGTATCAACGCCTTAGATGCTGTAAAAAAAGAAGGGAGTGTCCTTTCAGGTACGACACAATGGAAGGTTCATAGAGCTCTTGAATTATTCACAACAGGAACTAGAGGCGATCAAGTGATATTTAAGGTAAAGCGCAATGGCTTAAAGAAACGGATTACCTTATTTAATACAAAAACCTATCAACTTGATGAATTTGGAAGAACAGAGGAAGCTGTAAAAGAGCTGAAAATAGGAATCTATTATGTGAACTTAAATCAAACCAAAATGGAAAACATCGTTCCATTTCTTCCAAAGCTCGCTCAGGCAAAAGGAGTCATTTTTGATTTAAGAGGGAAACCAGATTTATCTACGAGGGAATTACTGCAGCATTACTTATCAGAGCCTACAGAAGCATCAAGATTTAAAGTGGCACAAGTGATTTATCCAAATTTCCAATACGTTCCTAGCTATGATGAAACAGTGGGGCAACAATGGTTGTTAAACCCAGCTACACCAAAATTCAAAGGGAAAGCCGTATTCTTATCTTACTCTGGTTCAATTGCTGATGCAGAATCTTACCTTGAATTTGTATCTGCTAACCAATTAGGAGAGATAGTTGGGCAAACAACTGCAGGAACGAATGGATGGATTCACACCACAAAACTTCCTGGGGAACTAACCTTTAATTGGACCAATATGAAAGTCACGCATGGGGATGGAACTGTATCACATGCCCAAGGGATTAATCCTACTATCGCTGTAGAAAGAACGATAGAAGGGATAGCAGATGGAAAAGATGAGGCATTAGAAAAAGCAGTGAAAATTCTAGAGAATTGATCATGTAAATTTCTACGTGTCGACTCAATGCATAAATTTTAAAAAACGTTAACGAACTGGCGATTCCTATTCCATATAGGAATCGTTTTTTTATGTACTATAAAGGAAAGGGAATCAAGTTAAACATATTATCTAATTTGATTTTTTTGAGATTGATACTCAAAGATGAGTTTGTCCAATTTTTGACTGTACCTTAATGTCTCTTGATTTGTTAATCCACATTGACATCCAATTCTTATCATCTTATTTCGTAATAGTTTAATTTTTAACTCTATATTCGGAGTCATTGTTTTACTGTTCATACACAGACACTCCTTTTTAATAGATATACCCAGCTATTTTAATATGATAACAATGGAAAGAACGATTCATACGAATTTTTTATGTGACAAATAGCCACAAAAAACCTAATGGCCTATATTAAAGCGGGGATCGACCATTATGTTGATAATTACTACTTTTATCAATGTTATGGAGACTTTTAAACTCGAAAATTTTAGAGCATTTTACTAATATTCTAGAAGGCTAGAGGTTATTTGACCAAGGAAGAAATGTAGTGTTTTCTTCCCTCGAGGGGCTAGTTAGGAAGAAATGAATTGCTTTCTTCCATGCTGGAGCTAAACCATTTTCGAAGTCTCAAAAATCTGCTTTCATACCTAATAAAAAGAAAAAGGACAACGTCATAAAACGTTGTCCTTTTCTTCTTATTTTAGAACGTCATGATCAACGTAACGCTCACCATTTAATTCACTAATGATGTTAATTGCTACTGCTGCGCCGTGTCCAGCTGTAATGATTGTGTGAACACTCACACCAGCTACAGTACCAGCTGCCCAGATACCTTTAACATTCGTACGTCCATCTTTATCTACTTCAATATTTGATTTGATTCTTGGCTCTGTACCCGGAACAAGGTTTAAACCAACTTTTTCAGCAAGGTCTGTTAAGGCACCTGTAGCAATTAGAACATGCTTAGCTTGAAACTCTTGGCCTTCGGTTTTCACAACAAATCCTTCGCCTTCTGGAGTTATATCTACAACCGCATCTGTCACAAATTCTGCTCCAAATTTAGTGGCTTGATTTCTTCCTGTTTCAAGTAGGGCAGGGCCCGTTGTTTCAGCTACACCATAGTGGTTTTCAATCCAAGCTCTAGCTGTCATACTTTTTCCGCTATCAAATACCAATGTTTTCTTGCCCGCTTTAGCAGCAAAGATAGCCGCACTTACACCAGCAGGGCCGCCTCCGATAATTGCAATTTCATACATAGGAAAAATACCTCCAATTAAAATTTATATAATATATAAATAGAGAGGCGTAATCCTTCTATTTATAGTATTATCCTTAAATCATATTCTTGTACCTACTAAACAACAAAAAGGAATTACATTAAGTTTTGAACATTGGAATTCATTTTTGAAAGAACTTTTTCCATTACCACTAGTTCTTCTTTGCTGATTCCATGACAAATAATATCATTGAACTCTTCTGCTATCGGAATGACCTTTTCGCCAAGTTCTTTTCCAGCTTTCGTTAAGTAAAGTCGAACAGCGCGGCGGTCCTCATCACAATTGACACGCTTAATAAAACCTTTATTTTCGAGATTGGAAGCCATTCTCGCAATATTGGTTTTATCTTTGTTCAAACTTTCCACTAGTTGATTTTGGGTTAATCCATCTTTTTCCCAAAGTAACATCATGATTAAATTTTGCTCGGGTGCAAGGTTAAAAGGATCCAATTTAGATTTAATGAAACTAGTAAGCATTAAATCGGTTTTATGTAATTTAATACTAATATATTCCGTTAAGGTTAATTTCAAAAAGATCGCCTCACGATGAGCAAATTTAGTTGCTATACATACTATTTGTAAAATAAGTATAGAAAAATGAAAAGGTTATGTCAATTTACAAGCATAGGAACAATTGGCTACTCTGCACTCAACTACATCAAAAGTCGTAGACCATACTCATCAATTATGACGAATACAGCCGAAAGGAATTATGCTACATTGAATGTATCATTTATGCTCAATTAGTTGCTACAACAACTATATTCAGATAATCTAGAACTATAAAAAAACGGAAGAGTTGAAAACGATATTAAACCATTTAAAGGAGGGGTAACATGGGAATCGTAGTGGTTGAGATCTGTGATGGAAGTTTGATTAATGAAATAAATATTGAAAAAACCTTAGAACAAGACTATTCTGAAGTGGCAGTAATCGAGAGCAGTTGCTTATCCTTTTGTGGAATGTGTGCGAAAAAACCGTATGCGATTGTGAATGGAAAACGTATTTTTGCTTCTACAGCGGAAGAATGTCTTGATAAAATAAAAGTGCAAATTGAAGAGGAATTGGCCTTTTACGCTTAACTAGTTTATCAAATGAAATGGAGCTTAAGATGAATGAACCTATTCGATTTATTTAAAAATTGCTTATCGCTTCCAAAACGTGAAGCTGTTTTACGACTAAATAAAGTAGAAATGAAAACTACTTTTTATTATTTTTTTCTATTGATGCTTGTTTGGATATTCCCCATGGAGTTAAAGTTATTTTTTGAAAATAAGAGTGATTCGGTTTCGCCAGTACTCATTTTATATCCTTTTTTTATGATGTTTTATGCCTTGATTGGAATCTCTCTTTTCACTTTACTAGGTTGGGGGCTAAGTAAACTCTTTCAAAGAAAATTAAGATTTCCTTTGCTTTGGAAAATGACGACCTTTTCGTTAACCATACCCATTATTTTTTGGACGATAAGCAATCTTATGATCGAAAATAACAAAATAGTGAATGTAATCGTAATCGTGATGATTCTTTTTTATATGGTAAAAATGATTCTCGTTTACCCTAAACGAAAAATAAGTTAGGAGTGTTTCAAATTGCATACAGAATTTAAAAGAAGTATTAAGGACCATTGGTATGTGAAATATGAAGAAACAGCTTTTCCTTCGATACAAAAGGGATGGGTCCTACCGGTCGGAAGCTGGGCAGATTTTGACCCGTTTATTTTAATGGCCGAAGATTGGTTTAAACGGGGCACGTTTTCAGACCATCCTCACAGAGGTTTTCAAACCATAACGTATGTTGTAGACGGTAGACTTGAACATATAGATAATGCTGGTGGAAGGGATATTCTTGAACCCGGTGATGTCCAATATATGAATGCGGGATGGGCGGCTAGACACGCCGAAGAAGGGGTTGGTGATGACATTGCCCATACACTGCAGTTATGGTTAAACCTTCCAAAACATTTAAAGCATACAGAAACTTCTTATCAAAATATTTATTCTGAGGATGCACCTGTTGTAGAGTTTGAAGGTGGCTCTGTAAAGGTTTTTTCTGGGGAAATCGCAGACGTTAAAGGTCCAATGGATGCAAAAGTTCCGATCACATTATCTGAAATATCATTATCAAAAGGGACAACCTATATCCATCGTTTACCAGAAAACCATAATGCCTTCTTATATGTCTTATCAGGAGATATGGATTTTGGTGAAAATAAAGTCAATCTAAAAAAACATGGAGTTGCCACGTTAACCTATAACGAAGTTGGTTCTGAACAAGAACTAACTGAATTCGTTATCGAGGCAAAAAGTAGAAGATGTAAAGTACTTATTTATTCTGGTGTACCAATTAATGAGGATATTGTTCCTTATGGACCCTTTGTCATGAATACAATGGAAGAAATTAAAGAAGCTTATCGAGATTTTCATAACGGAAAATTCGGTCCACCTGCAAAGTAATAAGGGAATAAAACCTCCCTTTTGAGGAGAAACATTGTAAATAGAATAGTAAACAGCACCCTGATTCGGGTGGACTTGACAATAGATATTGTCATCCGCTTGATTCTAGTGCTGTTTTAGCTGTTAATGTGTCCAAACTAACGTAAGCTGTGTCCTAAAAATAAGAAAAAACATTTATCGGACCTAGAATCCGTTATTTATAAAAAAATAGATGTTTTCACACCCTTATAGGACACACGTTCCGCTATCGAGGTAATAGGTGCCTTTTTTGTGCGTTGATAAACCAATAGCGTACCCTGTGTCCGATAACACCTCCAAAATAGCGTAATTGACACAAATAACGTACGCTGTGTCCGATAAAAATAAGAGAAAACATTTATCAGACCTACAATCCGCTATTTATAGATTCTCACTCGCATCAGTCCAACTTTCCCTATCAATCTATGATTATTACCTTGAATCGATCCTCTTTTCTCCTCGTAAATGGAACTCCATAAACTCCAGTTATACTTTTGTAACCGATTCTTGGAAAATTCGTCTATGTTAGTAAAAATTGAATGTGGGGGAAACAGATGAAATTACATCATTTTTTATTTAAAATAGAAACACTTCTTACAAGTGGAATCCTCATAGCTGTGATATTGGCATCGGTCTGGTTAATTTTCAAATCTTATAATAAAAAGAATGGAAAATAAATAGTCTGATTATTCTTCTTCCAATATTTCTATTGACTGCCATATATTAACACAACCATAATGTAATAGTATGAGGTTCAACATTTCATTTTTTTAGTCAGAAGAGGTTAAATATGGAAAATAATAATAGCATAGATGAATTAAAGATAAAGAATAAACAACCAGTAAAAAATCCTGTAAAGAATACTATATTTGGATGTTCGACTCTCATACTACTAGTGATAGTAGGTTTAAGTTTATTAGCATTCTTTTTTGTGGGTCCACCATTAATAAAGGAACACTTTTTTAAAACAGATGATGCAATCGGATTTTCAACTCAATATAGTGTTTCCATATTAGTTATGATATTTATTACCCTTTGGACCTTTGCTTGCATGTATTGGGTGAACGGTGCCAAACGATTTCTTTTATTTATGATTGTTCCATTTTTAGCGTTTGTACTATTATTTTTTAATTATGACATGATTACCTACAAAGGTGTAGAGACCAATCCTTACTTTCAGGTTAGTCCTTCTGTTATCAAGTGGGAAGATATGCAGGAAGTAGCATTTATGCCAAGTAAACACGTCAGTAGAAGGGAGACATCCTTTGAAATTAAATTAGTTTATCTTTACAAAAATAAGTCTCATTGGATTGATAACATTAATTTAGATGAACTAAAGCAACTAAAGAAGCAGTTAAGTCAACAAGGAGATGTCCCTGTGTTTATTTATCCCATAGAGGATGAAGATATGGCTAGGTTAAATAAACTCAAAAGGGAAAACAAGGATTATTATAAAGAAGTTCTAGAATTTTTTGAAATAAAAAATATAAAAAAAGATAAAAGGGAACACATATTGGTCAATGAACGTTTTTATTAATATATGTGATTTCAAAAGGGAGGAATTTATGGATAAGGTTTTACATGAGATAGCGAGTTTGATAAAAAAGAATGACAATAGAATGACCATTGGTATTTCAGGTCATGGTGCGTCTGGAAAGACAACATTTGCTCAAAATCTATTGAAAATATTGGGGCAAGACGATGTGAATTATATTAATACAGATACTTATATCATCGGTTCCCATCTTAGAAAGTTCACTCTGATCAACTATGAATATCAGAATGAACTTCATGAGGATAAAATGACAGCGTGTCATCCATCTGCCCATCATACATATGCTTTAGAAAGAGATATTCATATGCTAAAAAAAGGTTTAGATATTTATACAATAGGATCGAATTATACAGAGAGTAGATTCATTTCCGCGCAAAATAAAGTGAATATCGTAGAGGGCATGACGGTTACCTTTACAAACCCTAATTTGTACGATCTTAAAATTTACTTTTATACCGATGGCGAAACCGAGTTCATGAGAAGAAGTATACGTGATGTATCTGAGAGAGGAACAGATATCAATTATTTAAAAAAATCACATGAAGAACGCAGAATTCAATACCAATTATTTATGCATCCCTACCATCAAAACTTTGACATCATTATCAAAAATTCCGATGAAGAGTATTGGATTGAAAAAGGACTTTCAATAACATCGAGCAATTACTAACCTCATATCTTTAACGAGCGGCATTGATCCCAGAAGGATTAATGCCGTTTTTGTTGAATTATTATTTTGCAAAGAATTCCTACTTTCAGAGTTGGATAGAAAGTAAAGATTTATATGGATACCAGTGATAGTTTTTTAAAAAAATAACTTGAAAAGAGGTTTGAAAATGAGTAAAAAAATTCACAGTTCATTAAAAGTATTATTAGTTTCAAACTTAGAAAAATCTATGAAATTTTATAATGATGTAATGGGTTGCGAGGTTACAGAATGGTGGGCGATTCGTGATGGATTTTCAGGTTTAGGCATCAAGCTGATTCAAGCTGAAACAAAAGAAAAAGTACGACCTAATGGTATAATGACGGAAAATCAAAAACCTGTACCCGATATTTATTGTTATGTTGAAAATTGGAATGCACTGGATGAACTTTATGAGGAATTCAAAAATAAGGGTGCAAAAGTCGTGATTGAACCTTGGGTTGACCAAGCAGGCGGTCCTTGGAAAGAGTTTGCTGTTGTAGACCCTGACGAATATTGTATGGCATTCGGTGGTACAAACGAGAAAAACGAGTAATTCAAAATAAAGAATGAAATAAACCAAAAATGAAAGAGCATTTCTTACTAAAGAGATGCTCTTTTTTGATTTTAAAGGCTTAAATTAGATGATTTCCTTCATCAATTAATAAATTTAGGAAATAAGTCAAAAAATAACTATTAAATAAAGGAATTGTTAAAAAGTAATATGGAAGAAAATATCCTGTTTGATACATAACCAAAACCATTAGGAGGGTAAAAAATGAAATGGAAAGGAAGAAGGCAAAGTTCAAACGTGGAAGATCGTAGAGGAATGCGTGTTGGCGGCAAAACAATGGTTGGAGGAGGGATTGGGGGAATCATCATCGTACTCCTCTTTACCCTACTTGGAGGTAACCCGGATGATTTAGCAGGTAACCCTCCACCACCTAACGAATCAAATGTTCCTATGAATGTGTCACCTCAAGAAGAGGAACTCGCAAACTTTGTTTCAGTCGTCCTTGCTGATACGGAAGATGTATGGACTGAACAATTTGAGAAAAGAGGATTGACTTACGAAGAGCCGAAGCTTGTTTTATATAGAGATGTAGTCCAATCTGCATGCGGAAACACCAGTTCTGCTGTAGGACCATTCTACTGTCCGGGTGATCACAAGCTTTATATTGATTTAAGTTTTTACGAGGAACTTAAACAAAGGTTCCAGGCACCTGGTGATTTTGCGATGGCGTATGTGATTGCCCATGAAGTTGGCCATCACGTCCAGACCCTTCTAAATACAGGAGGAGAAGCATCACCGAAACAAAAACGTACGAATGATTATTCAGTCCGATTTGAATTACAAGCAGATTACTTGGCAGGTGTTTGGGCACATTACGCCCAAGGAAATGGTTACCTTGAAAAAGGAGACCTTGAAGAAGCGCTAAATGCAGCACATGCAGTCGGGGATGATAATATCCAGAAAAAAGCACAAGGCTATGTGGTACCGGATAGCTTTACACACGGTACTTCCGAACAAAGGGAGCGATGGTTTTATAAGGGATTTCAAAACGGTAGCATTGAGGGTGGAGATACCTTTCATGCAGAAACACTATAAATGAGTTGAACTCATGGTAAAGAGGAGGGATAAGCATGGAATCCAATCATCATACTAAATTAACTTCTGCTGAAATATCAAGCCTTTGGACATCTTACCAAGCCAGCACCATGGTTATTTGTGGTGTGAAGTATTTTTTAGCAACTGTCGATGATGATAACATACACAAACTTTTACAGTACGCTTTAGACTTTACTCAAAAACGAATTCAGACCATCACACAAATTTTGAAAAAAGAAAATTACCCAATACCAGTAGGTTTTACCGATCAAGATGTGGATACAAAAGCACCCCGACTTTACTCGGATTCGATCATCCTATGGTATATGATGAATATGGGAAGATTTAGCCTTACAGGGGAAAGCCTATTTTATTCGTTCTCGGCTAGAGATGACATTGCTCACTTTTATCTTGAATGTTTGGATCAATCCAAAAAACTGGCAGATGAAGGTAGAAAACTAGCTATTGAGAAAGGAATTTTTATTCGTGCACCTTATTTACCAATCCCAGATCAGGTAGATTTCGTAAAGAAACAAAGTTTTTTAAATGGATGGCTTGGTGATCGAAGACCTCTTTTAGGAATCGAAATCGCTAACCTGGTTTATAATGCAGAAAGAAATTCTTTAGGAGCAGCTTTGATTGCAGGTTTCAGCCAAGTTGCTAAATCAAAAGAGGTTCGTCAATATATGGTACGCGGAAGGGAAATTTCAGGTAAACATTTTGAAGTATTTAGCAAAGTTTTATACAAAGAAAATTTATCGACAACGAAGAATATTACTTCCGAGGTGTCCGAATCTACAGTTTCCCCGTTCTCTGATAAATTGATGATGTTTCATATTGCAGGGCTAGTTGCTTCTGGGATTGGACAATATGGAACAGCCATTTCAACAAGTCCAAGACGAGATTTAGGTGTCATGTATACTCGTTTAATGGTGGAGATTGCGAAATACGCGGAAGATGGAGCCAAAATTTTAATTAACAACGGTTGGATGGAGCAACCTCCAATGGCAGCTGATCGTGATGAGTTAGCAAAATGAAAATGGTAAGCCTCATGAAGAAACAATTCGGAAAAGCCCAACTTCTCTATTTTAACAAGCAGAGAAGTTGGGCTTTTTCATAATGAAAATCCCTTAAAGTTGTAAATCGACATGTTTCTTACATAACCCCGTCTATAATTTAAAAGTAACTTTTAAAAAAATCAATCGTCTATTAGAAAGAAACCAATTTTGGGGGGAGTAAAATGTCAGATAAGCTACTATCTTTAGAGAAAAGATTAGAAGAATCGTTAATTTTATATGAACAAACAGGGAAATATGATATGGCCTTAGAGCAATATAAACAAGTTGAAACAGACGTATGTAAAATGATTGAACATAAGATGGTCCCAACTAACGAAGCTTATAAACTGTTAGCCCAATGTTACCTGCGTCAAGCAGGAATGCTGCGTCAGTTAGGAAGGATAGAAGAAGCAAATGTAATCAATAAAAAAGAAATAGAAAGTGCTAGACTTTCTGACAGTACTATAGCCTATGCTCAGAGTTTATTTTCAACGGGTATTAACCTTCTATCCAACAGGCAGATGGAAGAAGGATTGAGTTTATTAAACGAAGCCAAAAAATCATTTGAAGATGGAGATACCTATGACCATAAGCAGGGAGTAGGCTGGTATTGGATTATTTTAGCGGATTTAGGAAACAAAGGTCTAATAAAAGTTGATCCTGATGAGATTATTAAATATGCCAATCATGCCATAGAAATTCTTACACCCATTCAAAATCTTCCAGGTATTTCAAGAGCTAACGAAGCAAGCTCAATTGCCTATAAAAATAAGGAAGATGATGAGAAGACACGGGAGGAATTTAAAAAATTCATACAGGATTAATGGTGCTAATCTCCTGTATACATACAGAAGAATCCTTCTTGAATTCAAAAGGATTCTTCTACGTACATTCCCTTTACAAGTGCATACGATATTTCTATAAAATGTGAAGGGATTGAAAATCATGTATTATGTTCCTAACCAACATCTACAACATGTTCATACGCCACCATACAACTATGGTAAACCATTTCCACCTAACCATCCTTTTAGTACCGTACATTTGACCAAAGCGGATGCGATGGCATCAAAAAAAGATTCTCGATATAATAATGGGCAATTCCACAATCCAAATAGATATCCTTCGACAACAAATTCAACTCCCATTAAAACTAGTTTTACAAAGGAAGAAGCAGCTGCCATTGCTTTATTATTAGGAATTGATTTTAATACGAGTAAATTTAATTTAAATGAGTTTTGGATGGGTGTTAACACAGAACTTGAACATGGAATGAGGTCTAATCAGACCAACGTTACTAACGATAATCCCATTACTACTGGAAAAATTGCATTGGCTCATCTCAATGAGTTTCCGGATTATTATAGAAGGTTAAAGGTATTGGAGGAAGAAGCAAAAGCCTATTGGAATAAGTAAAAATATGAATACAAAATTTGATAGGAACTTTTAAACGCATGGATAATATCCATGCGTTTTGCTTTACTTCTCACTTTAGCCGATTTGGAGTACGTTATATTTTAAAAATACGTTAGGTTATCTACTGTTTGAACCCTTTTCAAAGTAGAGAAACAAATTAGTGATCCATTTTGAAACAAAACCTCCTAATAAGTACCAAAAAAAGAGGTGTAAATAGGTTGTCCCATTGGATAATTGAAACAAATGTAAATAAGACATAAAGGGTTTAAATAAAAAGGAAAATATTGCAGCCGCAATAAATATGGCTATATAATAATTCTTCTTATGGTTTATGGTCCATTGGTAAGTTAGCATATAAACAACTGGTATTAATGATGTATCAAGTCCAAAGTTCATAGGTAAAAAAGGAATAACTTGATAGGGATATTCCCAGTTTCCAAATCGGGTAGAATAGGAATCAACATAGGTAGAGAAGACGTGAACACTAAATCCATAAAAACCAAGATGAAATGCCCTTTTTCGATTAAGTTTTAGAAAAAGTACGACTAAAGGTATAACTAAAAGTGCCACATTAACCCAGAATTGCCATGTATCTAAATTAGAATACTTCTGCCAATAATCTATCCATTCTTCCCCTAAATCCTTTGATGTTTCTTCTAAATCATGTAGTTTTTTTAATTGGTCATCATTCATAACATTACCCCAATAAATTTATTGTTTACATCTTAAATTTGCTAATCAAATAAGTAGAATCATACTAGATCTTTCTAAAAAGAGAAAAGGCAATGTTCACTTCCTTTTTATTCTAACCATATTTTTTCCAATTTTTCATTTAATAATCTTCAGCATAGAGGAGTAACAATGAAAATTTCATTTGATTTTTTCCACATAACTTTCAGCAAACTCTCAGATTTCCTTCAATCTGATTTCAGCTTCAAGGCGCAAAATACAATGGAAGACATGAGTTCCAATGTCGAGAGACGTATTAAAAAAATATATCTGAGGCAGCTAATCGTAGATTGGATTGGAGGAAATAGCTTGAAAAAGAACTATCTGAAAATTGTACTTGATTTATTAATGGCCATTACCTTTGTGTTGTTAATGGAGCCAAAAGTTTTAAACGGATTACCATTTCATGAAATCGCTGGCTTGGTCATTGGACTGGCCATTCTGATACACATTGGATTAAACTACCGTTGGGTAATCACGACTACTAAAAAAATATTTGATCCCCAACTTGCTAAAAAAACTCGAATTAGTTTACTTTTAAACATACTTTTATTACTCTCAATGGCAACGGTGATTATTACTGGAATTTTCATTTCAAAAGTCCTATTCCCAAACCTTGCCTTTACAGGAGGACATGAAATTCGAGAAATTCATGGATTATCAGCTGACGCCACACTCGCCATAGTCGGCCTTCATATTGGATTACATTGGCAGTGGATTCTAACCATTTGTACAAAGGTATTTAAAACGAAGGATGGAAAACTAAGAAAGGGTATGATTGTTGCGGTGATTGTATCACTTGCTATATTAACTACCGGAATCCAATGGTACTCTACAACAAGTGCATCCAACATTAGTGATTTTAAAAAAGAGGGCGAAAAAAATCCATTTTTCGATGGTAAAGAGAGTCATAATTTATATACACAGTCAGATGATTTTCATGAAGGACCACCTAAGGGTGAATTTCATAGAAGAGAAGGACATGGCGGAAACCATAACCCATTCCTTGTCATCCTGACTTACTTTGCTATCTGGGGAGCCATCATCGTTCCTACTTATTATCTTGAAAAACGAAAATTAATGAAAAAATGATTGAACAGAGACATTCATCCGCAAACGTCATAATCGTCATTTTCTAAAAAATATTTCTTGATGGTCGCTATAAATAATTTATGGCGACCATTTTTGGTTTATAAGGCTTCATTAGAATGTACCTTACCTTATTCTCATTCCTTTATATACCCACTTATATCAGCAATTTCCTGAAAATGATAGGAACCATTTTTTCTTACATTACATATAATTACCAAGAGAATAGAAACGTATAATATAAACCACATGGAGGGATAAGCTTATGGCTATGTATTTTAGCCATTTTGTTCAAAATGGATTCCTTCAGAATATCTGTGTCATTTTAAATGGCCTTATTATTAGTGCACTTTGTTATAAGCATTTTTATATAAAAAAATAAGAGTTACAGGATTGGATCGTCAAAGACGGTCTTTTTTTTATTTTAAGATGAACAAAATTTCACCTTTTTATGAATTCACCGAATATTTTCATTGGGATATATAGGTATGTGGGTAAAAATAGAGGATTGGAAAAAAATAAAAAAGAAATTATGTTCATTTACTTATTAACAAATGTTCGAAAAATATGTTATTATTATCCCGAGATAACATTATCAAAAATGGAAGCGTTAACTAAGTCAAATGTAAATCTGATTTTATTTCCTGAACAGAAAAGTAAATCATTATTTTAATAAACCAATAGTTGACGAATAGGATTGATTTCAAATCCTATACACGTTTTATTTTTGATTGTTCGTCTAAACGTAAGAAATACTAAATAAAAAGAGTCATTCTAAAACAGGAATCAATATTTCGGAGGTAACATCATGTCTATCTTAATTGGAATCATAGGAATTCTTGCCCTTATAGGAATTGCTTGGTTAATGTCTAATGATAAGAAAAATATTAACTACCGCGCTATCGCGATTATGCTGGTGGTACAGTTGTTTATTGCTTGGTTTATGCTAAATACATCCATAGGTAAAAAGGTTTTACAAAAAATCGTTGATGTTTTTAACAAGGTTCTTTCATTTGGTAATGAAGGTATTTCCTTTGTATTCGGTGATTTGTCCACAAAAGGCTATTTTTTCATCAATGTTTTAATGATGATTATTTTCGTGTCTGCACTACTTTCCATTTTAACGTATACAAAGATATTACCTTTAGCGATAAAATACATTGGTGGTGCTGTAGCTAAAGTTACTGGTCTACCAAAGATTGAATCTTTTGTAGCGGTGAACTCAATGGTTTTTGGTGATACTACCGCGATTCTTTCTGTTAAAACTCAGTTACACAAACTTTCTCCAAATCGTTTGTTTATTGTGGTTACCTCATCTCTAGTGGCTGTTTCTTGTTCGATCTTAGGTGCCTACATGCAGATGATACCAGCTGAGTATGTATTAGTTGCTTTACCAATCAACGTTTTTTCCGGATTAATTTTATCGTCAATGGTATGTCCCGTAACAAAAGAAGAGGACGAAGATATTGATATCGAGGAAATGATTCCTGAAAAATCTTTATTTGAAGCTATTGGTAACGGAGCTATAATCGGCGGAAAAACAGCATTAATTGTAGGAGCAATGTTAATTACTTATATTGCATTGCTTGCCATGGTTAACTTCATTTTAAACAAAATAGTAGGTTTGACGTTCCAAGAAATCGTTGGATACGTGTTTGCACCAGTAGCATTTATCATGGGAATTCCTACCTCTGAAATCGTAAAAGCCGGCTCGGTAATGGGAACAAAAGTGGCAGCAAACGAATTTGTGGCGATGCTTGATTTCATGAAAATGATCCCTAAATTAGATCCTAAAACGGTTGGGATTATCTCAGCATTCTTAGTATCATTTGCGAATTTCTCTTCAATTGGAATTATCCTAGGAACGGTACAAGCTATCAATAATGAAAAAGCAAGTCAGTTAGCTAAAGTTGGATTAAAGGTTCTATTAGTAGCGACAATGGGTTCGGTCCTAACTGGAACAATTGTAGGATTATTCTTATAACCTCCTCCTATGGAAAAGTCCGAATACGTCAGGAAATGACGTATTCGGACTTTTTTTATTATAAAGGAGGGCATTTGATTAAAAATTTAAAGAGGGTTATTCCAATATTTATCGAATTTATCATGGAAATAAATTTTTTATTTTGGAGTAATTATGAACACACAAGGTTGTTTTACCATTGTCTTAAATGAAGACCATCAATTGTTATTAGTGAAAAGGACTGATTATCCACTTTGGGATTTACCGGGTGGTAGACTAGAACAAGAAGAGTCCTTAGAACAATGTGCAATTAGAGAGACAAGATAGGAAACCGGGTTTCAAGTTAAGATTATTAAAAAGGTAGGAGAATATCATCGCCCACAATATAACGATACCCAGCATCTATTCGCAGCTAAAATTGTTGGTGGTAAACCTATAAAGTGCGGGACTGAAACATCCAATTTAGCTTGGTTCCATCCAGAAAAAGTTCCGTTTTTATTAATACCAAATAGAAAACTTCAAATTAAAGATTTTTTAACGAATCAGTCCAATATCAAAAGGAATGTAAAAGAGTCGTATATTATTTGGTTGTTAAGGAAATGGATTTAGAGTGATAAAAATTGCTCTAGCAGGTCAATCATTTAAACAAAAGATATGTTTACTTAAACTATGGATGTCGAGTTCTAAACTAACATAAAGGAGAAAGGTCATTGATTAATAAAATAGGGCAAATTATGGTATATGTGTCTAACCAAGATGAAGCAGTTAAGTTTTGGACAGAAAAAGTAGGATTTACAGTCATTTCAGAAGAGAATAACGGCGAAGGAATGCGATGGATCGAGATAGCTCCAACAAAGGAAGTTGAAACGAGTATAATACTACACAACAAGGAATTCATTGCGAAGATGGAGCCTGAATTAAATCTTGGGACACCTTCTTTATTATTTTTTACAAACGAACTCGATCCATTATATACCAACTTAAAAAATAATCATGTAACTGTAGGAGAAATTGTTAATATGCCTTCCGGAAGGGTATTTAATTTTGCAGACAGTGAAAATAATTATTTTGCCGTTATGGAAAAAAGGAATTAAATCCCATACCTCTCAAAAAACCGTTTTCGATTTAGAGACGGTTTTTTTATTTCCTTTGCTACAGTTATTGAAATTGACATCCAAAGAACGGTTTTTTTTCTAAATTTTGGATACGATAAAAAAGGTATAAAAAAAAGGTAGAGGTGAAATCTTTTTATGGCATCAAAGAGGCACAAATTATTTAACTTATCTATTATCGTTATTCCATGGTTATCGTTGTTATTTATCGGGAAGCGCAGTATAAAACGCTTTTCACTAACAGGCGTGTTTATTGTCATTTTTGAAATCATAAACCATCTCTATGGACACAAAAAAAAATGGTGGAAATTTTATGACAAGCGTAAATCCTTTATTAAGGACGAACTTCCTTTTAGTATAGGGCCATATATGCCACTTTCCATGTGGCTACTTAAATTGTCATACGGAAACTTTAAAAAATTTATATTATTGAATGTGATTTCAGATGGGCTTTTTGCGTTTTTCTTTATGGATGTTTTGAAAAGGTTAAAAATTATTCGCCTCAATCGGTTAAGTCATTTTCAATTTTTTATTTACCTCCACTATAAAGCCTATATTTTATATGGAGTACAGTTTTTAATCGAAAAAATGAAAAGATCATATTATTGATTAATAAGGAAATAATAATATAAATTAGAAGGCAATTAAAATAGAAAGGAGCAATGTAATATGAATGATATTACAGTATATACAACCAATACTTGACCCTATTGCACAATGATGAAACAATTCCTTGAGGGTCAAGGATTAACTTATAAAGAAGTAAATGTTCAGGAGGATCAAGCAGCTGCTCAAAAGCTAGTGCAAGAAACCGGACAGATGGGTGTACCCCAGACAAAGGTAAATGGCCATTGGGTACTAGGTTTTGATCCTGAAACGTTAATGCAATATGTAAAATAAGGTAAAAAAGCGAAAAGGGAAATACTTGCTGCTTGTAGAAAAGTCTAGAGTATATAGACGAGACTACAGGCTTTCTTTTTATACTCACATATAGATTCATAACTATGAGTAAACAAGTCGTGTTACGTGTAAATTTAGAGGATACCTCTTATACTAGAAAAGAATAATGAATTGGGGGGAACAATCATGCATATTGAAATGTGGACTGATTACGCTTGACCATTTTGCTATATTGGCAAAAGGCGTCTGGAGGATGCCATTAAACAGATAAATCATCCAATTGAAGTGACCTATCGATGCTTCGAGTTGGATCCAAACACAGAAAGAGATATTAAAGAAAATATCTATGAAAAATTATCAAAGAAATATGGCATGAGTGTAGCACAAGCCAAAGCCAATACACAAAACATGGTCCAAATGGCGAAGGAAGTTGGATTAGATTATCAAATGGATACTCTAATATTAACGAATACCTTTGATGCTCATCGTTTGACGATGTTTGCCCAAACACAGGGCTTAATGAAAGAAATGACAGAACGAATTTTACGTGCTCATTTTACCGAATCCAAACATATTGGTGACCATAAAACATTAACAGAATTAGCAGTAGAAGTCGGATTGAATCGAGATGCTGTTGAAAAAATGCTTGCTAGCGATGATATGACAGAAGCTGTACGTGCGGATGAGCAAACCGCGCAACAATATGGAATTACAGGAGTTCCTTTCTTCCTTATTAATAAAAAATATGCCCTTACTGGAGCACAACCAACTGAAGTATTCGTTCAAGCACTCAAGAAAGTAATTGCAGAGGATGCAATCGTGGTATTAAACGACCAGGATGGAGTTATCTGCGATGAAAATGGTTGTGAAATCCCTAAAAAGTAGTACGTCAGTTTAAGATAAACCCATCAAGCTCAGAGTTTCTAATGCTCTGAGCTTGTCTTTTTATTATTCTGCTTCCTCGCTAAAGCCACGAGTATTTTAGAATACCTCTTGTAGCGGACAGAGAATCTCTTATTTTGTAAAAATGCCTCTAATTTGTATCATTTGCGGACACCAGTTCCGTTATTTGCCAAAAATCAGTTAGAAAAGCTTCAAAATAACAGCATATCGGAATGAGTAGATTAGTTACAAAAATCATAGGTTTTCAGTAGAATAACGGATCCTATGTCCGTTCCCAGTATTAAAAATGTCAGAGGTGCTTTTTTAAACAATCTATTTAGGAAGTGAAAAAACAATATGAAAATGATTGATTCTCATATACATTTAGATCGATATAAGGATAACGAAATTGATTTCATACTGGAGGGTTCGGACTGGATTCAAGCATTATTGACTGTTTCCTACGATTTTGAATCTTGTAAGCGAAATCTTGAATTATCAAGAAAATATCATAAAGTAAAGCCTGCATTTGGGTTTCATCCCGAACAAAGTCTCCCAACTGAAGCGGAGCTTAATAGACTCATTGATTGGATGAATCTGCATCTTAGTGAAATGATGGCTGTTGGAGAGGTAGGTTTACCCTATTACTTAAGACAGGATCAAAAGGTTTCAAATTTCCAGTATGGACGATATTTTGACCTATTAGAGACGTTCGTGAAGTTGGCTAAGAAATGGGATAAGCCAGTAGTACTGCATGCCGTTTATGAGGATGCCCCAATCGTTTGTGATCTTCTTGAAAAACATTCAGTGAAAAAAGCCCATTTTCATTGGTTTAAAGGGGATGAGAAAACCATTACGAGGATGATTAAAAATGGATATTATATTTCCGTTACACCAGAGATTGTCTATAAGGAAAAAATTCAAAAGCTAGTTCAAACCTACCCACTAGAGTTAATCATGATTGAAACAGACGGTCCATGGCCATTCGATGGTCCTTTTTCAGGAAAAATGACTCATCCTAAGATGATGAAGGAATCAATTTCAATAATCGCTAAAATAAAACAACTATCAGAAAATGAGGTTTCAGAAAAAGTTCTAGATAACACCAAGCAATTTTACATGTTATAGAATTATTTTTCCATAAAGTTACATATGAAGGACATTATACTCCTTTTCTAAAGCAGTTTTGTCCATCAGAAGCCTTATGATGGACATTCTGACCCCATTCTAAAGCAGTTTTGTCCATCAGAGGCCATATGATGGACATTTCGACCCCATTCTAAAGCAGTTTTGTCCATCAGAGGCCATATGATGGACATTTCGACCCCATTCTAAAGCAGTTTTGTCCATCAGAGACTTTATGATGAACGAATCATATCCTATTTAAAGGGGTTTTGTCCTTAATGACTTTTTAAAAATTTTGTAATTTGCATCATTACCAATTATTTAGACCCTTAAAAAAAATGGAAAAAATATGCTATTATAAAATCAAGGAGGGAATTGTATGAGCAACAAAAATCGTCTGTTAATCATCGTTTTTCTTTCTTTTATAACAGTCTTTTTATTCTTAAAAGGGGTACACTTATGGTCTTTGGGTACAGCTGTGGATGGAGATGGCGTAGGAATCCATTTTTTCGGTATTGAAATAAATGATCACGTCACTGAAGAGAGTATTCCATCCTATGCAATCGGATTTTTTATTGCAAGTTTGATTACGTTTTCCATTTCTTTGTTAATTACTTGGAAGACTTTTAGGTTTAAAGACCATACCAAATTAGAATAAAGGATCTATCATTATGCCTAAATATAACCTTATCGAAAGATTTTTATTTTTTCCTACTTATATAAACCGAGAAAAACTAAAAAACAAACTCCAAGGTAAAACGATCCTTATCACCGGTGCTAGTTCAGGAATCGGAGAGCAGGTTGCTGATTTTCTTGGTGATTTCCCCGTACAATTGATTTTAGTTGCCAGAAGAGAAGAAAAGCTTTTAACCCTCAAAACCCAAATTGAAAAGCGCACAGCAAAAGTAAGTGTATTTTCAGCTGATCTTCGAAATCAAGAAGAAGTGCAAAATCTGTTAGCGTTCATTCATCAACTTCCTGCAGGACTAGATATTGTTGTGAGCAATGCAGGTAAATCGATAAGAAGATCTATCTTTCATTCATTAGATCGTTACCACGATTTTACTCGAACGATGGCCATTAACTATTTTGCACCTGTACAATTACTTCTATCTTTGATCCCTTTATTACAAAAAAATCAGGGGCAGATTATTAATATTTCAACTATAAATGCCTTATTATGGCCATTCCCTTATTGGGCAGCATATCAAGCCTCAAAAACGGCATTTGATACGTGGTTTCGCTCAGTAGGTCCTGAATTACATGCACTTGGTATTTCGACCTCTACTATTTATCTCCCATTAGTAAAAACACCTATGATACAACCGACTAGAGCTTATCAAACCATGCCAGCAATGAGTTCGCAGCATGTGGCAAAAATAGTATGTAAATCTATGTATACGAAAAAGAAAACCTATAAGCCGTGGTGGATCATTTTCGGACAATTTGCATCACTCATTTTCGGTAAATACTTGGAACGATTACTCGCTATATTTATTAGAAAAAAAGGGGGAGAATATGAAGATAATTAAGCTAATATATGTCCTCTTTAAAATGAGATTACTTTCCCCAATCGGTATTTTTAAGTTAAGTTCAGCCATTTTTAGTAGTGGCATCAATTTATTGACTCTATTAAGTTTCGCCAGTAAAATTTATCCGGATAATACCGCCTTGGTAGATGAAAACGAGACCTTCACTTACCATCAATTATTTACCTTCTGCGAAAAACTATCTATGAATCTATCGCAAAACTATAAGGTAAAGAACGGAGAGAAGGTAGCATTTTTATGTAAAAATCATGCCTCACTCGTTCAGTCTATTTTTGCGTTTTCTCGATTAGGTGCAGACCTCTATTTACTGAATGCAGAAATGAGCAGGGAGCAATTCAAATCATTATTGGCGCAGCATGACTTTGATTATCTTGTCTACGATTATGAAATAACTTCCATGATCGAATTAACAGACTATAACAAAGTGAAGATTTTAAGTTATCATTCGACATTACCTGCCATCAATAACTTATTACTAAGCATTGCCGATGATAAAATCAGATTATGGAGAAATTCCACTAGTAAACTGATGTTACTAACCGGAGGGACAACAGGAGAATCGAAAAGAATAGCCCACAAACCATCATTGATTCAATATCTAAATCCCTTTGTCAGTTTACTCCATAAATTAAGGCTCTTACACTATAAAACGGCCTACATTGCGACTCCGATTTATCATGGATATGGTATCGCCATTTTATTATTATTTATCGCTTTAGGAAAAAAAATAGTAATATGCAAAGGATTTAAAGCAGAAAAAGCCTGTCATTTGATTCGTGAGCATGAAGTTGAGGTTATAACTGTTGTACCACTAATGATACATAAAATGCTAAAACATAATGTTAATGATTTAAAACCCCTTGCTTGTATTGCCTCAGGAGGAGCGAAACTAAACCCGAAGCTGGTCAATGAGGTTTTTAGACAACTTGGAGAAGTTCTTTATAATTTGTACGGTACTACTGAAGCAGGGTTATGTATGATTGCCACACCTAAGGATTTAAAATACTCTCCAGAGACATTAGGAAAAATAATAAAAGGAGTCCTCTTACACGTATTGGATGATCATAAGAAAAAGGTTCCGATTGGGACTGTTGGTCAATTTTGTGTGAAGAATTCTTGGATAATGAAAAACAAGTCTTGGATCAAAACTGGCGACTTAGGTTACCAAGATTCAAAAGGGTATTTCTTTTTATGCGGAAGAACGGATGAAATGATTGTATCTGCTGGTGAAAATGTCTATCCTAACCAACTCGAACATGTATTCTTATATCATCCAGAAATAGAAGAGGCAGCCGTTATCGGGGTGAACGATGAATTATTCGGGCAAAGATTAGTAGCCTTTGTTACTCTTGTTAATAATAGTAAACTATCAAAAGCTGAGCTTTTTGAATGGTTACAACAAAGGGTTGCTAGATTCCAGGTCCCAAAGGACATCATCTTTATGGAGCAAATGCCCTATACATCTTTAGGAAAATTGAATAAAAAGCTCCTTAAAGAAAATATAAATGCATAGAAAAATCATTTATTTGGGGTACTTTTATTTTTTGAATATAATGTGAAACTAAAGAAAAATCTTTTCATCATATTTTCTACGGGGAGTTCTGAAAATCGAGGGACTATAAACGAGTGCATACAGAACAGGAAGGATACATATTATATACCAACTCAGGGTATTTATGGTAAAATATGGACAGTTTGAAAGAAAGAGGTTTAATAGTACAGCAACAGGAGAGGGAACAATGAATTTTTTATGGAAAAACTCAATGGTAAGGTGGTTGATCTTAGCCATTATATTAATCCTTTTTCTCATACCAGGGAAAACAGATCAAATACTTATTCAAAGAGAGGTAAAACCTGTCTATCACTTTTCCATGGATATCTACCAAAATAATATAAATAATTTTGTTCATTTGTTACAGACTGAGCATGGGCTTGGTTTATCAAAGTATCACGTACCTGTTTCGACGGAAATCAAACATTACTTTTCTCGAAGTCTTTGGATTGTTTTTCCAGCCTTCTTTTTAAGTATTTTACTAGGAATAGCAAAAGGGATCTTTGATTATTATTTTTCCGATAAAAAATGGAATGTCATAGGTAATGGCTCCACTTGGTTAGGACAATCTTTGCCAGATTTCTTTTTTGTCATTTCCATCCAATATGTGCTGTTATTGTTGATAAGAATCGGGTTTCCAAAACTAGATTTATTCGGATACGACCATTGGTACAACATCTTTTTTCCAATCGTATTTTTATCGATGTATCCCTTATTTTACATAGCTCGGATTACTTCCTCGGCTCTAGCAACAGAGGAAAACAAAGATTATGTTCGAACAGCCAGGTCAAAAGGTACTTCAACTAGAAATATACTTTTACAGCATATGTTAAAAAATGCTATGTTAACCATTCTTTCTCACTTTTTTACGGTCATGGTTTTATTAATTGGTAGTTTACCAATTGTAGAATTCCTCACATTTTATCGAGGTGCAGCGCGAAGACTGATAGAGGCTTTCGGAATCACGCCAGTAATGGTCCAACCTATGTCTGTTGAAATTGAAACCACTATGGTGATAGGGATCATTGTCATGTTCCTATTATTCTTATTTGTAGCCTTATGGGTGAGTAATATTATCAAGGCTTATGTAGTACCCTCGAGTCAGATAAAAATGACAGATGTGTTTAGCTCTTTACTGTTATTTTTAATCGTTGGTGTTATTCTCACTTTGATTATCTTGTTACCTCGAGATTTAGATTTTATCCCTGTTCAAATGGTCTCAAGTGTATTGATGAAGGTGATTTTATGAGAAAAAATCGAATTCTTACTTTAGGAACGATTGGGATGCTAATCATTTTATTCGTCTCTTTTATAGGTCCTTATTTACCCATTGTTGATTCTAACTTAATAGAAGAAAAACCATTTTTCCGCTATCACAATGGGGTCATGGAGGTGGCACCTTATGCACCATCATCCGATTATTTACTCGGGTCAGATAAAAACGGGCGGGATCTCCTTAGTTTATTAATTGTTGGGACTAGACCGACCCTTTCCTTTGTTCTTTATGTATGCATATTGAGATATTTGCTTGCTGTACCCATTGGTTTGATTGTCTCCAATCCCAGCGGACCACAATATCTTCGTACAATCGTTCAAATATGGAGTAAGTTATCATCGTATGTTCCAACCATATTCATTATTATCCTTCTGGCAAACAGTCCATTCGTTTTATTTTCAGAAAAACGGACCTATTGGATGATCGCTTTGATTGCCCTCATAGAAGTCGGAAGAGTATCGGAGTTTGTCAGTGCACAAATTGAAAAAATTAAATCAGAGGATTTTGTAAGTGCAGGTATCATGGTTGGAAACCGATTTAGTGGTTTAGTAGTCCGCTATTTTTGGCCGCATACTTTGCCGCAAATCGTTATTAACTTTTCATTAGATGTTTCTAGAACTATTTTTTTAATCGGGCAATTAGGGATTTTTTCAATATTCATTTCACACGAGGTAGCCATGGCAGGACTAGACACCTTTAATGTGATGAATACATCGATTACATGGCCGATGCTCTTAACCAACGTCATTCAAGATATTCGGATTCATCCATGGATCCCATTTTGGACATCTTTGTTTATTGCCTTTTCTTCGTTCTCCTTTTATTTACTGAGCGAGGGATTGCGGAAGAAGACTCAATTCCCACATAGCTAATTTTTTTCACTAGAAAATGACAGATACAGAGGGGGGATAAATATGAGTTATAAGCGATTGTTGATCATTTTTTTAACTATTTATCTTTTAGTATCTCTTCCAGACATTCTAGGAGTAGGGTTTGTGGTTATTGATTGGGTTCCTGAAGCATCGTTTTTTCAAAAAATAACAGGGTCTGTTATAAATGGTATTACCGAAAATTATATCTATAAACTAGCTATTGCATTTGCAGTTACTTTATTTGTTTTTGTAATTCGCAGATTTCGATAAGATGTATTGAAGAGAATCGATTATGTTTCGGTTTTTCACAATGATATAGACCAAAAAAAGAGCGAACATCTAACTAGCTGAATGTTCGCTCTTTCTTATTTATCGTTTTTTCTTTTTCGGATCTTCGGCAGCCAGTTTGTTTTTCAAAACCTTTTCCAAAGTCACTTGAACATGAACATTTTTCTCATCAATCGTATCCACGCTAGAAACTTTACCTTTACGACCTTTGATCGTCAAATCATCTCCAACTGCTGGTACACTCTTACGCAACTGACTCAATAAAACATTTTTGTTTTCATAAAAAGATACAACAAACATCTGGTTTCACCTTCTTTAATGGTTTGGATTTATTAGGAATACTTACATTTTAAAAATATAGAATTATAGTCAAATTTAGACCAACATACTAAAATAAAAAACTTAAAAATATGAAAATACAAAAGTGGAGTGGAATCAAGACGATAAAACAGGATAGTGGTCGTAAAATCATTGAATCTGGTTGATAAACATTTCAAAGCGGTTAATAAAAGTTGAAAAAGCGGTTGATAAATTAAAGTCCAAAAAAGTAACTTTGGCGTAATTTTGACGCAAGTAAGATTTTTATCTAAAATAAATAGGAAAATAAAGTAAATGTTAGGATGTTATCTATGAAAATATTAATTGTGGAAGATGATAGAACCATTGCCTCAGGATTAGAGTATTCCTTGCAGCAGGAGAACTATGAAACGATTCTTTGTCATCATGCAGCAGAGGCCAAACAGGTTATTACTAATCAGATAGATTCACTCGATTTATGTCTGTTTGATTTATCTTTGCCGGATGGAAGTGGCTATGATTTATGTTCTCTTGTGAAGAAGCTTTCTGATAAGCCCGTCATTTTTTTAACAGCCTTTGATGATGAAGTGAATGTCGTGATGGGACTTGATATGGGGGCAGATGACTATATTACGAAGCCGTTTCGAATTCGGGAGCTGTTATCACGAATAAAATCTGTACTGCGTCGCTACAACAAACAGATTCAAACAAATTCCATCATCGAAATTAAAAATATTAAAGTAAATACTTTGGAAGGAAAGATTTATCGAGATGGTTCAGAAGTATTCGTAACCGCATTAGAGTATCGCTTATTTTTGATTTTTGCTAACCACATAGGACAAGTTTTAACAAGAAGCCAATTATTAGAGCGAATTTGGGATGTAGCAGGTGATTTTGTCAATGACAACACCCTAACAGTTTATATAAAAAGATTAAGAGAAAAGCTTGAGGAGGATCCTCAGAATCCAATCATCATCAAAACCGTTCGCGGTATGGGCTATAAGGTTGGTGATTAGCATGCTCCGTAACCGAGAGATTCAAATTTATCTTTTTATTCAAAGTTCCATTAGTCTAGTAGCTTTTATAATAGCTGCTATTTTTTTCTCTTTTAAGATTTCAATATTTGTTTTCGTCACGGCGATTTCCCTCGTGGGCTGTCATTTCATTTTTACAAAATGGCGCTATCAGGAAATCAGCAAGCTTTCCCATTATTTACGGAAAATTAGTCATGGTGATTACACTTTAGATGTACGTGAACAAGATGAAGGGGAACTTAGTATTTTAAAAAATGAGATTTACAAAGTAACCTTAATGCTTTCAGAACATAGCTCGTTTTTACAACAGGACAAGGTGAAATTAACGAATGCGATATCAGATATTTCACATCAACTAAAGACACCATTAACCTCGATGATGATTATGGCTGATCTATTAAATGATGGGAAGTTACCTGAAGAAAAAAGACGAGAGTTTACCCAAAATATTCGTATCCAATTGGAGAGAATGCAGTGGCTTGTCTCTTCCTTATTAAAACTTTCCAAAATTGATGCTGGTACTGCCATTTTCAAGAAGGAACAGGTGTTCGTTCATCGTTTAATTGAAAAAGCAGCGGAGTCTACTTTAATTCCAATGGATATCAAACAACAGAGTTTAAAGATAAATGGGGCAGAAGATGTCACCTTTGTGGGAGACTTAAACTGGACGACGGAGGCTATCGTAAATATTTTAAAAAATGCCGTCGAACATACCCCAGAAGGTGGAGTCATATCCATTTCTTATGCTAAGAACCCACTATTCACAGAGATCATCATTGAGGACACTGGAATAGGAATAGCGAATAAGGATATTCCTTATATCTTTAAACGCTTTTATCGAGGCGAGAATGCAGGAGAAGATAGCGTAGGAATTGGCTTAGCCATGGCATATAGCATTATTACCTCCCAAAATGGTGATATCGAGGTTACGAGTGATAGGGAATACGGAACAAGGTTTCATATTAAGTTTTATGCCTTAGTCGTATAAAACCTTAAGTGACTAAATTGTCACTAAATAGTCACCGTAAAGTCATCTTAGGTAGATATACTGAGAGACATCATCAACATTTTGGAGGAAAAACAATGAATATTTTAGAAATAAAGAATCTCTCTAAAGTCTATGGAAAAGGTGAAACGGCTGTTAAAGCTTTAGATGATGTTTCTTTTTCGGTAAAAAAAGGAGAATTCGTTGTCATTATCGGTCCGTCTGGATCTGGCAAATCAACCTTACTGCATTTATTGGGTGGGGTAGACCGACCAACCAGCGGTCAAGTGTTAGTAAATCAAACGGATATTTATAATTTAAATGAGACACAGCTTGCAATCTTCAGACGAAGACAAATAGGTTTAATTTATCAATTTTATAACTTAATCCCGATTTTAACAGTAGAGGAAAATATCACCCTTCCGATGTTGTTGGATGAACAGAAGGTGGATTCAAACCAATTTCATAAAGTGGTTGAAACATTAGGTTTATCCAATCGTTTAAAGCATTTGCCGAACCAGCTATCAGGAGGACAGCAGCAGCGTGTTTCCATTGGCAGAGCGATTATTAGTAATCCAGCCATCATGCTGGCGGATGAACCGACCGGGAATCTTGATACTAAAAACAGCAGTGAAATTATGGATCTGTTAAAAATGTTTAATAAAACCTATAAGCAAACACTCATTGTCATCACTCATGACGAACGCATTGCCTTACAAGCTGATCGTGTTATCGCGATTGAAGATGGAAAGCTTGTAAAGGATGAGGTGATTCGTCCATGAACATCATCAACAAACTGACGATCAGACATTTAAAAGAAAACAAAAAAAGAACACTCGTAACGATTATCGGTGTCATTATATCGGTAGCAATGGTAACGGCAGTGGCCACTCTTGGCGTTTCCTTTTTAAATTTATTGATTAGACAAACGATATCAACAGACGGTGAATGGCATGTTCAATATAAGAATGCTAGTCCCAATCAGATTGAACAGATTGAAAAAGACGAAGCAACGAAAGAACTAGTGATTTCAAGGAACCGCGGCTATGCCAGGTTAGAAGGTTCGAAAAATGATAACAAACCCTATCTATTTATAAAGGAATTTAACAAACAAGGGTTTAAGAATTTTCCCATTTCCTTACTAGAAGGTCGCTTTCCTACCAAAGAAAATGAAGTTCTACTTTCTGAGGAGATTGCCAAAAACGCGAAAGAGCTGTACAAGATTGGCGATCAAATTTCGTTAGAAATCGGTTCTCGCCATTTTATCAAAGGTGATTCGAAAGAACTTACACAAAATGAATCCATACAATGGGATGGAGATAAGATAAACGAAACGATAAAGGATGGAAAAAACGCTTCCTTCACGATTGTTGGAATTATTGAACGTCCGAATTGGGAGCCAACCTGGTCTCCTGGGTACACGGTTCTTGGTTATGTGGAGAAAGGATTGTTAGGTGATACAGATCAAGCAGATGCCATCGTTGTGGTGAAAAAAATAAAAACCTCATTGTTTCAGCATGCTGAATCTTTAGCCCATCATCTTGGCATTGAGAAGATATATTTTAATGATAATTTGCTGCGTTTCTATGGGGTAACCGACAATGACAATTTGAGAACAACCTTATTTGGGTTAGCTGCTATGATTATGGGAGTTATCATAATTGGTTCTATTGCTTTAATTTATAATGCTTTTGCCATTAGTGTTTCAGAACGAGCCAGACATTTAGGAATGCTTTCAAGTGTAGGCGCGACGAAAAAGCAAAAGCGTAATTCCGTTTTCTTTGAAGGATTCGTGATTGGAACCATTAGTATCCCAATTGGAATTGTATCAGGATTAGTTGGAATAGGAGTCACCTTTTGGGTTATCAATTCCTTTTTAGAAGATGCTCTCGGAACTTCTGAAAAATTAAAGTTGATTGTGACTCCCGTTTCGATTCTTATATCTTGTGTCATCTCGATTACTACCATATTTATTTCAACTTACTTGCCTGCTCGAAAAGCTTCACAGATAACCGCCATTGATGCCATACGTCAGACTCAAGATGTTAATTTGACCGGAAAAGCCGTCAAAACATCCAAGTTCATTCGGAAGCTATTTGGATTTGAAGCGGAAATAGGGTTAAAGAATTTAAAAAGAAATAAGCGAAGATATCAAGCTACCGTGTTTTCCTTGATTATTAGTATCGTCCTATTTTTATCTGTTTCCTTTTTTACCACAAATTTAAAGAAATCATTGGTGCTTTCACAAGATAACTTTAATTTTGATATCCAAGTTTATAGTGGTAAAGCTGAAAATGCAGAGGTATTCAAAAGCTTTTCCAATCTTCAAAATGTCACCAATAACTCTGTTGTGAAAAGAATCAATCTCACTACATGGCTAGATGAATCAATGATTTCAAAGGAATTAAAGGAGAATTTAGCTCAAGATAGAAGCATTTTGAAGGATGGGAAGTATCCTTATATGGTCATCCTGAATGGATTAGATCAAGAGAGCTTTGCTGATTATGCCCAAAATGTAGGAGTTAATTGGGGAGAAATAAAAGATTCTAAGATTCCATCTGCCATTGTTATCGACCAGATTTCTTATGACGATTATGTAAACAATAAGGTCATTGAGACGAAATCCATTCATACAAAACCTGGTCAAGTCATTGATTTATTTTCATTAAATACAGAAAATGGTGAAGAAGAATTTTTTAGTAAAATAAAGATAGGAGCCCTAACTGAAAAAATTCCGGTAGGCGAATACCAGGGAGGACCAGCCCGTTTAGATATTATTGTTCCTGAGGAAACCATAAATTCCATCATCACAAAGGATTTATACAGTCAAATCCAATCCATGGCGTATTTGAATTCATCCGACCCGATGGAAACACAAGAGGCACTTGAGGATGTAAAAACAACAGATATGCATATTTATAATATCTACCAATCCCGACAGCAGGAACAACAAATCGTCATGCTAATGTCTATCTTTACCTATGGGTTTATTGTATTAATAACCTTGATTTCGATGGCAAATATTTTCAATACCATTTCAACAAGCATTTCCCTGCGAAAACGTGAATTTGCCATGTTAAAATCAGTCGGCATGACACCAAAAAGCTTTCAAAAAATGATTCATTATGAAAGCATCTTCTATGGTTTAAAGGCACTTTTATATGGGATTCCAATTAGCATAGGGGTTATGGCACTCATCTATCGTGCGCTAATAAACACATTTGATTATGGTTTCACTCTGCCATGGTTAAGTATTTTCTATGTGATTTTAGCCATTTTTATCATTGTCGGCTCAGCGATGATTTACTCCATGAGTAAGGTGAAAAAGGAAAATATCATTGATGTATTAAAGCAGGAGAGTATTTAAATATCTACGAAAAGAGATGAAATTCTAGTTGATTTCATCTTTTTTCATTTGGTGAAAAGAAGGAATTTCCTTTTAAAATAGAGAAATAGGATTACATATAAAAGAATGAGAGGATTTATATCATGACGAAAAGTATTATGGATTATCCATCACTTGAAACAGATCGACTAAACCTTCAAATATTAAATTTGGAAGATGCCAAAGCCGTTTTTACACATTTTTCCGACCCGGATGTTACAGAGTTTATGGATATTAATCCATGTAAAAATATAGAAGAAGCTGAAGAAATTATTAACTTTCATCTCCAGGATACAGGATGCAGATGGGGAGTATTTGCTAAAGACAGTTCTGAGTTAATGGGAACACTCGGCTATCACTATATCAGAAGAACAACTGATGAATTCATTGCCGAAATTGGATTTGATTTAGCAAAGAGATACTGGGGTAAAGGGATTATGTCTGAAGCAATAAGAGAAGTAATAGCCTATGGATTTAATCAAATGGGACTTACCAAGATAGATGCAACCGTAGAACCAGAAAACCAGAGGTCTATTCAATTAATGACGAAATTAGGATTTACTAGAGAAGAAGAACTACAAGATAACTTAATCTATTTTTATTTAAAGAAATAGCAACATTATAAAATACTTATCATCTAAAAAAGGTCACCGTAGAACACGGTGACCCATTTCTTTTAAAAAAGTAATTTAACCAAAAATAGACTAACAGTACCCATAATACAAGACGAGATTAACCCAACAAGGAGCGGTCGAATCCCAACCGCTTTGATTTTTTTAAAATCAGTTCCTAATCCAACGCTTGCCATCACCATTAAGATGATAAACTTAGCCACATCTGAAGAAATATGAACAAAGGTTGTTGGTAAAGGAAAAATGGTATTTAAAGCGGCGGCCCCTGCAAAAATTAAAATGAAAAAAGGGAAGACTTTACTTATTTTCAGCTTACTTTTATTCGAATCTACCTTACTATTTTTCATAGAAATATAGATGGATAAAATGATGGACACAGGAACAAGCATTAATGTTCGAATTAATTTCACGACAACAGAGGTATCCCCAGCAGGACCGCTATAGCTATATCCGGCAGCCACAACAGAAGAGGTATCATGAATAGCGGTTCCTGCCCAAACACCAAACTGATGATCTGGCATAGATAAAACATGACCTATAAACGGATAAATCAGGACAGCTAATACGTTAAAAGCAAAGATGGTGTTGACGGCATAAACGATATCCTCATCTGTTGCTTTGATAATCGGCCCAGAAGTAGCGATCGCCGTGGCTCCACATATCCCCGTTCCTAAACTGATTAATAACGGAATATTGCCCTCTAATTTAAACAATCTTCCAATAAAGTAGGTTAAAAAGATCCCAGCAATTACGGCAACGAGTATGATGGTAATCGCATTCAGACCAACCTTAAATATTTGAGTAAAACTAAAGCTGAACCCCAGTAAAATAATCGCTAGTTTTAGTAATTTTTTCAGCGTATAGCTAATGCCATCCAAGAATATTTGAGGAACCCCTAAAAATTGTCTAATCAGAATTCCGAGAATAATAGCCATGACAGCTCCACCAATTAATGGAAAATCTTCCCCTAAGGAATTGGCTATAAAACCAATTACCATTACAAATACAATCCCAGGAATATTTTTCGAAAAAAAGGAATTTGTCTGGAGTGAAAATCTAGGTGCTTCCTTTTTGGAACTTTCAAGCAGGCTTTTCATGTAAAACCTCCCATATTTTTAATTGTTGATAAAACTTATCGGTTAACCTTCATTTTAAAATCCGTTTTCTATACTAACACTAACTATTTCATTTTGACTAGTATTAAAATTACTATTATGTCTATTTAAAGTTCATATAAATTTTTATCGCTATCTTGCTTGCTTCTATTTAGACTTATAGAATAAATAGAGTAGGAGGATAAAATACCATGTCAGTAGGAATGATGATACTAATCTATGCCTTTGTGATGTTTTTATTTTGGTTGGGCTTTTCTTATATGTACAAGGTTCTTTATAATGAGCGAAAAATTATTTGTTATTCATGTAAGAAAAAAGTAAGAGACAGTGGTGGTAGAAGATGTTCCAAATGCGGTGGGATGCTTTACGAAGACTAAATTTGATTTCTAACATAGAACTTACATGAAAAAAAGGATGATTTGATGCCGTTTGATTTAGATCCGTCAATATTAATGATATTAGTTGTTTTTGGCTTCTTAGCTGCATTTATTGATTCGGTTGTCGGTGGCGGCGGATTAATTGCTTTGCCGGCTTTACTTTTTACAGGTCTTTCCCCAGCTTCAGCGGTTGCAACCAATAAACTCGCAGGAACGATGGGCTCCCTAACAAGTACGATTATGTTTTATCGTTCTGGTAAGCTTGATATAAAATCGGTGTATAAGCTGTTTCCACTAACTTTTATTGGCTCGATGATTGGGGCATGGATCGTCCATTTAATGAATCCTGAAGTCCTTAAGCCTTTAATGCTTGTCATGCTCGCTGGTGTAGCGGTTTACACCATTTTCAAAAAAAATTGGGGCACGATTTCGGTTAAAAAAGAATTATCGATTTATCACATGATTTTATTTGTCGTTTTAATCTTTACGATTGGTTTTTATGATGGATTTATTGGTCCAGGTACAGGTTCCTTTTTAATCTTTGCTTTTTTAATGCTTGGTTTTGATTTCTTAAAAGCAGCTGGTAATGCAAAGTTTTTAAACTTCGGAAGCAATGTTGCAGCTTTATTGATGTTCATGTATTTAGGACAAATCAATTATGCATACGGTTTGCCAATGGGACTTGCCCAGTTGGCAGGAGCAATAGTGGGCTCCAAATTTGCCATCAAACAAGGGACAGGCTATGTTCGAGCACTATTCATACTAGTTACTTTTTTATTATTAGCTAAAAACACTTATGATTATTTTCATTAATAAATTCAGCATCTATTTCTAAGAAATAGGTGTTTTTTTATTTCGCCATTAAAAGTCACAAATTCCGATAAAAATAGTTGACATTAGCCTAAACCATTATATAATAAACTAAGTGATTTAATTCCGATTAAACTAATGTGAATTATACGAAAAGCGGTGATGATATGTTCTTACAAATGAAAAACATAAATAAACAATTTACCAATCAAAAACAAACCAGTGATGTTCTTAAACATATTGATTTAGATATTAAAGAAGGGGAGTTTGTTTGCATTTTAGGCCCATCAGGCTGTGGAAAATCTACCTTATTATCCATTGTGGCAGGATTAACAAAACCGACAAGCGGTGAGGTGCTGCTAAATGGAAATCCGATTAAAAAACCCGGAAAAGACCGAGGAATGGTTTTTCAACAAGCCGCATTGTTTCCATGGATGACAGTAGAAGAAAATGTCATGTTTCCATTAAGAAAAGAAATGAAAAAAAGTGAAGCAAGAGAATTGGCTCATCACTATTTACAGATGGTTCAGCTAAGTAATTATACCAAGCATTCTCCACATGAGTTATCCGGCGGGATGCAACAGCGTGTCGCCATTGCGAGAGCCCTTTCGATGAATCCGAAGGTATTACTTATGGATGAACCATTTGGCGCCCTTGACGAACAAACACGCTCAAGGCTTCATCATGAGTTAGAAAAGATCTGGTTGGAAACGAAAAAGACCATTTTATTTGTTACGCATAGTATTAGTGAGTCCATTAAGTTATCTGACAGAATTATCGTGATGGGAACAAGACCAGGAGTCGTACTTGAAGATATTCAAGTAAAGATTCCTAGACCACGTGCCTCACATCCACAAGCGGTTGCAAAATTGGAAGAAAAAATTATGGGCTTACTACAACTAGAAATTGATAAAGTCGTGAAAGAGGAATTAGCTTATGCAGCGAACAATTAAACGAATTATATTCTTTGCACTTTTGCTTGTGATTTGGCAAATGGTTGTAAGAGGATTAGATATTTCATCCGCACTGATGCCAGCACCAACAGACGTATCCAACGCACTAGTCCAAGGATTTTCAGATAAAACATTAATTTATGATATTTTGGCAAGTTTTAGAAGATTAGCGATTGGTTTAAGTATTGCGATTGTGATTGGAATTGGTTTAGGAATTCTTTTAGCCAAAAATAAAACAGCCGACGAAACATTAGGCACCTTAATATTAGCCCTACAAAGTGTACCAAGTATTGTTTGGCTGCCAATTGCCATCATGTGGTTTGGTCTAAATGAAAGCTCCGTTATTTTTATTGTTATATTGGGGGCCACTCTTGTTATGACCATCAATATGAGAATTGGAATTAAGAATGTACCGCCGCTTTACATTAAAGCAGCACAAACGATGGGTTCTAGAGGAATTGATATGTTTACAAAGGTGATTTTCCCAGCATCCATCCCATACGCGGTAACTGGCGTGAGACTTGGTTGGGCTTTTGCATGGCGCGCATTAATGGCAGGGGAGATTTTAAGTACGGGACCTGGATTAGGTTACACACTTAAGTATGCCTCAGACTTCGGAAACATGAGTATGGTAATTGGCATCATGATCATTATTGGTGTCATCGGCACCATTGTAGATATTATTTTCTTCCAACGAATTGAACAAAATGTTATTCGTCGTTGGGGATTAGAAACAAGTAACTAAGGGGGAAGACACATGAATAAGAAAACAAAAATTTTAGGGGCATCATTTTTACTAAGTATGGGATTATTAGCAGGTTGCGGCACAGATAGCACAAATGGCAGCGCTGGTTCTGATAAAGCTGAAAAAACGGTTGTAATTGGTTATTTCCCAAATATTGATCATGCTCCAGCGATGGTTGCAAAAGAAAAAGGCTATTATGAAAAGGAATTAGGTTCAGATGTTCATATAGAATACAAAACATTCCCAGATGGCGGTGCTTTTATGACAGCACTAAAAACGGGTGATATTGATGCAGGTTTAGTTGGACCAGGTCCGGTTATGAACAACTTTACAAACGGTGCTGATGTCAAAATTATTGCTGGTGCTTCATCAGGTGGGACTGCGATTGTTGCTAGCAAGAAGAGTGGGATCGATTCCATTGAAGATTTCGGTGGAAAAACGTTTATCACTCCTGGTGTAGGATGTACACATGATGTTCAAATGGAAACTTTTTTACAAGAATACGGTGTGACTTCTGCAAGAATTGGCGGTTCATTAAAGCATGTAACAGGAAATCCCGCTCAATACGCAAGCATGTTTGAATCAGGCAAAGTTGATTTAGCTGCTGTTCCAGAGCCATGGGCTTCTCAGTTAGTAAAAGACGTTGGCGCAAAAATTATTGTTGATAGCAACGAAATCGCTTATGGTAAAACATTACCAAATACGATTTTAGTTTCTAGCGGTAAAAAAATCGAAAAGAACAAAGATGTGATTGCTAAAATTGTAAAAGCTCAAGAAGAAGCCATCGCATTCATCAAACAAAATCCAGAAGAAGCGAAAGAAATTACGATTAAGAGTATTAAAGAAATCACCAAACAAGACCTAGACAAAGACGTAGTAGATACTGCTTGGACACATATCCGCTTTACAGATGAAGTCAATCAAGATGTTATTCAACAGTTCGCTGACTCTTCTTTTGATCTTCACTTCTTAAAAGAAAAGCCAGACTTTGCTTCTTTAATTGATACTCAATTTATTAACTAATCGATTGGGAGGGGTGCTAAGGAGCAAAATCTTAGCATCCTCTTCCTTTTTGTTGGATAATGAACCGCTTTTTATGGTGATATTAAGATGTAACTTAAACAGTAAAATTGCATTTTTCTATAAAAGAATCAATAATAAAGATATTACAAATCTAGAGGTGACAAAAATTGAAGCTTTATAACTCTGTCCTTGATCTAATAGGGAACACACCCATCGTCAAACTTAATAAATTACCAGATGAATCTGGCGCTGAAGTTTATATAAAACTTGAATCCTTCAATCCCGGAGGAAGTGTAAAAGACCGTGCGGCTTCTAACATGATCAATCGTGCTGAAGCGGAAGGAAAGTTAATTCCAGGAAAAAGTACGGTCATTGAACCGACATCCGGGAATACTGGAATCGGAATCGCGATGGTTTGTGCGGTAAAAGGATATCGTTGCATTATCACCATGCCAGATAACGCAACATTAGAGCGTGTAAAAATACTAAAAGCATATGGGGCAGAAGTTCATTTAACCCCTGCAAGCCAACGTATGACCGGTGCAATCGAAGAAGCTAATCGATTAGCAAAGGATATTCCTAATAGCTTTATTCCGATGCAGTTTGAAAATTACGCCAATGCCGATGCTCACCGCCAAACAACCGCTGTCGAAATTATGGAAGCATTTGAAGGGAAATTAGATGCCCTAGTTGTAACAGCAGGAACAGGCGGTACGGTCACTGGGGTAGGAGAAGAATTAAAGAAATCAATCCCAAATATAAAAATATACGTAGTTGAACCATTTGGCTCACCTGTTTTATCAGGCGGACAGCCCGGTCCTCATAAAATTCCAGGAACAGGCCCAGGGTTCATTCCGAAAATATTAAATCGTGACATTTACGATGAAATCCTTCATATCCATGATGAAGATGCTCAACAAATGGCACGTAATCTTGCTGCCAAAGAAGGGATTTTCGTAGGTGCATCGGGAGCAGCTACCGCTCATTTTGCTGTCAAGATTGCAAAAGAACTACCATCGTCAGCTAGAGTATTATGTTTAGCACCAGATACAGGCGAACGTTACCTATCATCCGACTTATTTCCGAGTTAAAAATATAAAGTCAGTTTTCTTTTTAAGAAAGCTGGCTTTTTTTATTCTCAAACATGATTCTTTTCTTCTCGGAATAATGTAATAGTGATGAAAGGGGGGATTGGATGAAGAAAAAAATCTTATTATTTTGTGATCCTGGGATAGATGATTCATTGGCCATCATTTATACACTGTTAAACCCAAACCTTGAGCTAGTTGGAATCGTAACGAGTTACGGGAATGTGACCAAACAACAAGCAACTGCAAATACGTATTATTTACTTCAACTCATTAATCAAACACAAATCCCAATTATTCCTGGTGCTTCCAACCCCGTACAACAAGAACCAGTCAAATACTACCCAGAAATTCATGGAGCAGAGGGGATAGGTCCTATTCATCCGCCAAGTGAAATGAAGTATCAGGAATATCCCTTTGATACGATCAAACATATTATCAATCGATATCAGAAGGATTTAATTATTGTGGATACAGGTAGATCGACCAGTTTAGCAACTGCCTTTATTCTTTTTAATGAAGAAATTAAAAAAGTTGGTGCTTTTTATGTCATGGGTGGCGCCTTTTTTGTTCCAGGAAATGTCACAGCCTTAGCGGAGGCCAATTTTTATGGAGATCCTACATCGAGTAACTATGTTTTAAAATTTGCCCATAATTTAACCATTACACCTCTAAATGTAACTCAATACGCGATCCTAACCTCTGATATGGTGAATTATTTAACTCAAGAAGCCAATACACCCTTTGAGTTTTTAATTGCTCCTATTTTTGAATTTTATTATCATGCCTACCAAAAATTGGTGCCTGGTATCCAAGGTGCACCCATCCATGATTTGGTAACGTTAATGGTAGTAGATGATCCATCCATAGTGGAGTATATTTACTATGATGCCAAGGTGATTGATGGAACGGTAGAAGGCAAAGGGTTATCTTATATAGATTTACGGCCGGGAAGTCAGACAGGTAAAACAAGAATAGCCGTAAAGCTTGACTATCCTAAGTTTGTAAAAAACTTTTTTAACGTAATGCTTCAAAGGTATTATTAGCTAAACCATAGATAAAGCGCCCATTTGTATAAAAAATATCCTAAAGTCCCTAAAATTAAATATTTAAGGGCTAAACGGAATTTATTCGGCTTTTTAAAATTACTAATCAACATGATGAACCCATATACCACCCCAAAACCAAGTGATTGAACCAGTAGAGTCATTTCAACACACCATCCTTTCATTCTACTTTTCCCATATAAAACCATTCCTATAAAATAAAGTAAAAAAGACACCATAATCAAACAATATAGTCGTTGAATAAGATTAAAAGGATGGTTCATTTGCTTCTAAATCTAGCAAGGAACCATCCTTTTTTTATGCCTTAACTGTTTGTTTTTTTATCGGAATATAGATATCCATTACTTTGATCTCAGTCCCATGACATCTTTCATCATACAGCTCAAAATCAAGGACCCCCGCATGTTCATAACCCGAATGAGGGAACCATTCCGTAAAAACATAATTCCATGAGGACTGAATAGAACTAGAGAATTTTTCATTATCTGATTCTGGAGTAGTAAACACAGCATATTGCATCTCTGGAAAGCTTCTGTACACTAACCCTTCAGGTGCTGGAGTATCTTCTGCTACTTCCATTCCAATTAAATATACAAACTCACCCGTTTCAGGGGAGAAATCAGTGCAGATACCAAGCTCCTCTTTGCAGTTTAGTGGATTCGGAATGTTTTCATATAATTTCTTTTGAAGGTATAACTGCCAAAATTCAGGAATGTCTTTATTGTTTTGACCATCTATATTTCTTGTTTTCAGTTCATACCCAATGACATGAAATTTTGGTTTCGTGATTAATTTTGGTTCCATAATATGTCCTCCTTGAACGATCGTTTTATTGAGGTAGGCTTTTCCGCGTAAAGGACCAGATAGTGCATTGGCTGATCGATATTGATTAGGCGAAACGCCATAAACTTTTTTGAAAGCCCTGTTGAATGACTCTTGGTATTGAAAACCGACATCCAGTGCAATATCCACCACTCTTACATCCGAATAAAAAAGTTGTTCTGCTGCCCGTGTAAGCCGTCTTTTTCTCACATAATCCATGACTGATTCTCCAACTAGGGCTTGAAATACACGATGATAATGGAAAGGTGAAAAACAGGCAATTACTGCTAGTGTTTCGAGTGAGATTGTTTCTTGCAGGTTGTCTTCAATGTAATCAAGTGTTCGCCCAATACAAACTTCATAATCCATTCCCATACCTCCTATTACTAATACTATCAGGTAATAGAATTACTTTCTTAACATTTTTTGCTATTTTTAGCATACACTGGTCAATCAGGGATTGGTTATATAATGATTTAAATTTATTTTTTAGCACCACCGAATAGGGCTAGGTAGATTGGTAGGGAAAGAAATCAAACAATTTGGTAAATGGTAGAATTCTTTTATTTTTTGGCTGTTTTAAAAGAGTTGTGTTGATTTTTTAGTTGTCATCGGACAGAGAATCCGTTATTTCGTAAAAATCAAGGTCTTTCTATATGTTATAGGACACAGGATCCGTTATTCCCAAATAATCATTGAAAAGATCATGATTTTTCATGAATAGAGGAACCACAGTCCGATAACCTCTAAAAAACCAAGCATTTTAGTTAAATAACGGAACGTGTGTCCTATAAGTTCGCAAAGCTTAAGTGGTTATAGGTATTTGACAATGCTGCTTAGCCATTTAGCCAAATTTTCATTTTTTCTCCACCAAACCACAACGAGATTTAACACCTCCTAATTTTTGGAAGTAGAGTAACACTTTAGACGAATAAGATTATTACAGTATTGTTACAAATATGACAAATAAAATGAAACATATAAATAAGATAGTTTCCCAGAATTGTTTTATTAGCTAACAGAACGATTTAACCACTCTGTCATGTATATGTATTAAAAGGGGATTATCGAAGGATATAAACAAAATTAAAGAGAATAAAAGCTATTTTAACAGTAGATTTCCAGTCCTTAACTTCATCGATATCATCATATTTTAACCTTGCTGTAACAAGTCCAAAGTAAGATTTTGGTAAAATAGGAGTAGAGTTAAGGGAGGGGGATCAGATTGGAGAAAGCCATTTTAAATTATGAAGATTTACTAGATATGTTGGATGATTTTTTAAGAGAACCTAAAGAATTTTGGGATAATTTTTATGAAGATAGAACAAAGGATATTCCTTTTTTTAAGGTAAAAGGACCTGACGAAAATCTAGTTGAATATTTTAGTAGGGGAATTGCTCCTAAAAAGGTTTTAGAAATAGGTTCTGGACCTGGGAGAAATGCCATTTATATGGCTAAGCAGGGGTGTAGTGTAACTGCATTAGATATATCTGAAAATGCAGTGGAGTGGGCTAAAGAAAGGGCCAATGAAGAAGGAGAAAATATTGATTTTCACTGCGTTTCCCTTTTTGATTTTGAATTTGAGAAGCATTCATTTGATTTTATTTACGATTGTGGAATGTTTCATCACTTAGCACCACATCGCCGTTTAACTTATCTAGACATCATCAAAAAAGCACTTAAAATAGATGGATATTTTGGAATTGTATGCTTTAATACTGAAGGTGCTTTAGACACACCTGATTGGGAAGTATATAAAGAACGTAGTTTAAAAGGCGGAATAGGTTATACGGAAGAAAGGTTAAAAGAAATATTTGAAAAGGAATTTACTATTAAGAATTTTAGAAGAATGAAAAAGATCATTCAACCAGATGATATATTTGGTGAAGACTTTCTATGGGCTTGCTTAATGGAAATGAAAGGATAAATCTTGAGTAAAAAGATATTTTATGCCATAATTTAATTGTAAATATTTTGCTTAGTATGAAATTATAGGAAATTCGTAATATAGGATAGGGGACTTTTTAGATGGATCATTTTTCAAAAGAACTTAAAAGAATATCAGAAGATCATCCAGTCCTAACCTCGGTATTTCTAACCATTTGGATTTGGTTTGGATTCTATCAACTGGGTATTAATGTTGGGGAGTTTATTGCAAATATTAAGAACTGACCTTAAAGTGCGTTGATCCTAAGAGGATTAACGCCTTTTTTTAAGTTTTTCACTAAGCACAGGGAATTATTGTTCCACCATTTGGAGGTTACAATATGAAACATAAGAAAACCAAAGGTTAAACTAGGAGAGAAGTTTATTGAAAAAAACTGCTGTTTTATTATATCCACAATTTAGCGAATATGAGTTAAGTGTAGCTTTATCCATATTAATGCAGGGGAATAAGCCAATTGTTACTGTTGGACTAAGCAAACAACCTATAAAAGGTGAGTCTGGTTTAACTTGTGTAGCTGATACTACTATTCATGAAATAAACGATGATGAGATTGATAGTCTATTGTTACCAGGCTGTATGGATATTATGACACTTATAGATGAACAGGGATTAATAGAGTTTATAAAAAAAGCAACTTCAGAAGATACAATCATCGCAAGTATATCGAGTTCTCCATTCCTTCTAGCAAAGGCAGGACTGTTACGAGGTAAAAAGTACACGGTTGGTTTAACGGTGGAAGATATGGAGAAGTTAGGTATCTTTGAAAAAGAAAATTACTCAGATGACATTGTCGTACAAGATGGAAATATCATAACGGCAAGAGGAAGAGGTTTTATTAGATTTGGCATTTATCTAGGCAATGCATTAAACCTTGAATTTGATAAAAAATGGTTTATTGAATAAAAGGTATATTTAATATTTCTTTAAGGAACAGGGTGAGTAAATGCAAGCTTGGAAGAATCCTATACTTTTAATTTCAGGAATTGGAATATCCTATTTAGGAAACTGGATTTATTTGGTTGCCCTTAATATTTCCGTTCTGGATTTGACTGGATCTGCTGCAGCAGTCGCGGGTCTTTTTATCATTAGACCTATCGCCATTTTGATCACTAATACTTGGTCTGGTAGTGTGATTGATCGAGTAAACAAAAGAAAATTGATGATATGGATTGATATGATACGAGGGTTATTGGTGCTGTTCATTCCTTTTATCGCCAACATATGGATTATTTATATGATTCTGCTTTTAATCAATATGGTAGGCGCCTTTTTTGGACCAAGTTCATCTGTATATATAACAAAATTGGTTCCATCAGAAAATCGAAAAAAATTTAATTCTATTATGAGTATGACAAATTCAGGTGCCTTTCTGTTAGGTCCAGCAATCGCTGGAATCTTAATTATGTATGTAGGTACTGAGCTATGTATCATCATTAATGCTATTAGTTTTATTATTTGTGCCTTCTTCATTTATCTTCTTCCTAACGTAGATGAAAATATTGAAAATGTACGAGACCCCATACGTATGCAAACTCTTTTAGAAGATTGGAAAGCAGTTAAAGAGTTCGCCACGAAAGCTAAATTTTTCATTATCGTTTATTTATTATTTCAAGCTGCAATGTTAATCGGGTTTGCTTTAGATTCACAAGAGGTAACCTTTATCAAACAAACCCTTCATTTATCAGATCGAGATTACGGACTTATTGTTAGCATAACCGGGGCTGGTGCTTTAGTTGGCGCCTTTATTTCGGCACTGGTAACAAAGAAGGTTCCGTTAAAATTTTATCTAGGAGCTGGGATGCTTTTAACTTCAATTGGTTATGTTTTCTTTTATTCGTCCCATAACTTTGTAACAGCAACGGTTGCATTTGCCTTTTTAGGTTTTTTTATGGCATTTGCTAATACAGGTTACGCAACCTTTTTCCAAAACAATGTACCAGTGACGATTATGGGGAGGTTCGGAAGCATAGCTGATATGTTACAAGGATTGATCCAAATTGGGTTTACTCTCACTTTAGGTTTTTTCTCTGATTGGTTCTCTTTACAATTCGTATGTATTACATTTTCGGCAGTTGGGGTATTACTTGCATTAGTTCTCTTAACAACTATATTGCTGCCATCTAAAGCAAATTATTTTAGTGAGAACATCACGGTAGTCAATGGATAGGCCAAGAAGATAGATAAATCTTATGGAAGAAAAATATAACATCTAGAAGATTGATTAAGTATTTTCATTAAAAAGATAAGGAAAAACTGGTATTAAGGCGATATTGCTGAGAAGAATTATCGCCTTTTTTTGAACAACTTCAGAAGTATATGCTTGATATGGCCCTATCTCTATTTTGTATAAAGAAGAGGTTTAGGTGGAATATCCAGTAACGGAACGCACTACCTTATATTGAGGAGGGTGTGTATGAATAAAAAATTTGTGCATTTATTTAGCGGAAAGCACAACATCGTAACCAAAAACTATTCAAAAACAAATAAAATAGTTTTGGGGAGCATATTGGGAGCAATGGCTGGACTTTTACAATCTGCAGGACTTTTTACAGGTATTGGGTACATTTTTAGTACACTAGCTACTGGTCCAATTATTCTAGCAACCATCCTTTCCGTTCGAATCGGCTTACTCACTTATCTATTAACTGGAATACTGTTACTCATCATTCAACCAACAGAAGTTTTAGTGTTTCTATTTACAACAGGGATCCTCGGAGTTGGAATTGGTCTTGGACTCAAGCACTTTAAACGCACCATAACGGTAACAAGTATTGGAGGTCTCAGCTTATCCATCGGAATCGTTCTGCTCCTAACTTTGTTTCAATTTCCTGTCCTAGGACCAGAATGGACAGAGATAAGTGTGAATCTTTTACTGGGAATTCTTACATTCTCAATGGTTTTTAGTTGGATATGGATACAAGTCAGCTTACTTTGTATGAAGTATTTGAGTCGGTTAATATTGCGAGATTTGTCTTATGATGAATAAGGAAATATGCTTGTTAATTTTATTATAAAAATTACTCGAATGATGGGAGTTGTGTAAAGCACCTCCTTTTTCTATGCCATTTTGGAATACGTTATCAGCATACAATACATGGCAAAATATTAGTACTAGGACCTCAAAATCTCATTTATCAACCATTTTTGAATTCTTATCAACCGATATAGAGATTTATCAACCGACTTCAAACATTTATCAACCGTTATGCAAAATTATCAACTTTTAACAAAATGGACACACCCACGATACTTCGTCTTACTAAATATTCAGAAAAGTGATATAGTTAAGAAAATAGCAAAATAAATGGGGGATATTATGTTTAAAGAATCCTTTTTTCAAAGTTTAAAAGAGTTAGCAGCTATTCCCGGTAGTCCTGGTCGAGAACAACTGGTGGTTAGAAGTTTGTTTGAAATGATGAAGCCATACGCTGACAAGGTTGAAGTGGACCATATGGGGAATATTTATGCGGTCCTTGAAGGAAACAAGCCTGGTCCTACGATTATGGTATCTGCCCACTCAGATGAAATTGGCTGTATGGTGAGCGCCATCGATGAGAAAGGCTTTTTACGAATGGAACGAACAGGTGGAATGATTGAATCCCTATTAGTTGGCCGAAAAGTGAATGTAAACGGCCATTTTGGTGTGGTAGGGGTAAAGGCAGGCCATTTACAAACCCCTGAAGAAAAAACAAAGATTCCAAGAATTGAGAATCTCTATGTTGATATCGGGGCAAGTTCAAGGGAAGAAGTTCTTTCAATGGGAATACAAATTGGAGACTCTGTTACTTACATAAGTGATCTCGATCGATTTAGTAACCAAGATTTAATCTGTGGGAAGGCTATTGATAATAGAAGCTGCTGTGTATTATTAGTAGAATTGTTCAAAAAACTGCAAGACAAAGAGTTTAGTGGAACACTAGTTGGATTAGTAGCCGTACAAGAGGAGGTAGGGTTAAGAGGGGCAACTACTGCCGCCTACAAAGTTAATCCTGACTACGCAATCGTTTTAGATACGATTGCATGTGCTGACACACCTGATGGGAACCATTATCCAATCGCAATCGGCAAAGGCCCAGTTCTGCCTTTAATGTCAGGAGGAGGGGCTATGGGAAACATTATGGCTCCGCAAATGAGGGAATTATTTACTCGGTTCGCTAAACAATTAGATATTCCATATCAGCTATCTGTCATTCCAATGGGAACAAGCGATCTATCTGCGGTACATTTAGTGAAAGAAGGCATTCTCGGAGGAGCGCTAACATTCCCGCGCAGATACTCCCATTCCCCAGTGGAAGTTGCAAACTTAAATGATTTTGAACACGGCTTCCTTTTACTAGAAACTCTAATTAGAAAGAGTACTAGCTGGGGAGATATGAGTTTTATATAGTATAAAAAATGGCGTACCAGGAGGATGGTGCGCCATTTAAATCTTCCCTCTTGTATTAGCCATTTCCTTTATAAAAAATTCCCTCCATTCGAAAAAAACAATTATCTACTACGTAATAAAAATTGTATAATATACCTCGGGTTCCGAAATTCTTTTAATCGTTTTTAAAAAAAGGGTGTGAATTATATTTTGCTTCAATCCAGAACAACGCTTCTCAGTCAACCATCATTTAGGAACTTTTGGTTCTCGCGAATTTTATCGTCGACATCCTTTCAAATGCTATCCGTCGCGATTGGATGGCAAATGTATGATTTGACTCATGATGCATTCAGCTTAGGCTTAGTTGGACTCGCTCAATTTGTGCCAATGGTTTTACTTACATTAGTAGTCGGTCAAGTGGCAGACAGGTTTGACCGTCGGAAAATTGTGTTTATCTGTCAGATTATTGAAAGTGTGATTGCGGGTCTTTTACTTTACGGAAATTTTGCCGGTTGGCTAGGTCGTGAACAAATATTATTAGCGGCTGCCATTCTCGGTGCCTGTCGAGCTTTCGAAGGACCAACATCCTCAGCACTTTTACCGATGTTGGTGCCAAAAAAGATTTTGCAGCAAGCCATCTCCATCAGTACGACAGCCGGGCAAACATCACAAATATTGGGCCCGTCCCTAGGTGGAGTCTTATTTTCAATTGGACCTGCCTTTGTATACAGTACTTCAACGATTGCTTTATTAGTCGCAGCCATTTTAACTTTTTTCATTCGTGTAGAACAATCAATCCGACAAGCAGAGCCAGTCACATTACGTTCGATTTTTTCCGGCTTAGAATTTGTATTTCGTAAACCTGTTATTTTAGGTACCATTTCACTTGATCTTTTTGCCGTTTTACTTGGGGGAGCCACAGCGCTTTTACCGATATTTGCACAAGACATCTTACATACAGGCCCATGGGGCTTAGGATTAATGCGTACGGCACCAGCTGTCGGCGCCTTATTGATGTCGCTCATTTTAGCCTATTATCCACTAAAAAGAGCTTTTGGACCCACATTGTTTGGTGCACTCGCCATTTTCGGGTTATCAACCATGCTGTTCGCGGTATCCACCAATCTTATTTTATCGCTCGTCGCTTTACTAATGATTGGCGCTTCCGATGTCATTAGTGTGGTTATTCGGTCTTCACTTGTGCAGTTGCAAACGCCAGACGAGATGCGCGGCAGAGTGAATGCAGTTAACTCTCTTTTTATTGGAACTTCCAACCAATTAGGTGAGTTCGAGTCAGGGACATTAGCGGGATTTGTTGGTGCAGTACCAGCAGCCTTCATCGGCGGCCTTGGAACGATTGTTGTCGCAGGTTTATGGATGTATTTATTTCCGTCACTTCGAAGAATTCGTTCTCTATCTGAAAGCTAAAAGGACAAAGACCACTACCGGTCTTTGTCCTTCTTTTTATTATAAAAATTTTTCCAAATCAAGTATTGCTTGCAAAATGCATGCCTTCATGAAACTCCTTAATTTTTATTAGACAAACGATTCGCTAAAAAGGTATGATTTTCTTGCAGACACCTGAAAGTCTTTCAATAATCCATTTATCAACCGATTTTTAAACTTTATCAACCGAAAACAGGATTTTATCAACCGCAATGAACCATTTATCAACCGCTATTAAAATTTATCAACTTTTAGCCACAAAATTAAAAGGGAGGTATCCCCATGAGAATCCTCAGCATAACCGTATTAACCATTTTCCTTTCAGGTTGTTCCCCTCTAATCGAACATTCCTATAGCACTCACAATCCTACAGCCATTGAAGTTTTAAAAGAAAACCCGAAAGCAGATATTTTTCAGTATGAAGGTTTAATCTATTCAAACGCGTCTCAATTAGATTGGGTTCAAGAAAAGGAGTTCAAAAAAGGGGAGCTCCTTGGAAAAATTATTAACAGGACCCATAATGGCCGTCTATTTACTGACGGTGTCTCTAGTCAATTACCAGTAGGAACAAAAATTTATCAAACCAGTAGCAAAGGTGTTGGATTTCTCATTGTCGAAAACAATGGGCAAGAAATCGTCTATCTTGCTTTAATTGAAGGCTAATAGACAAAAGGAGCTTCACTTAAGATTGGTGAATTTATTATAAAAAACCAACAATCATATGGAGTGGGAAAAATGGAGCGTACATTTGCAAATTGGTATGATTTGATTATGAATCCGTTAGAGAAAAATAAATTTCTAGAAATACGCAAAAAATTGCTTTCTAAAGCCAAAGGGAAAGTGTTAGAAATTGGGGCTGGCACAGGAATTAATTTTCCTTTATATAAACAAGCTGATTCTGTAATAGCAATTGAACCCAATCCATACATGATTAAACAATCATCCGCTAAAATGAAACTGGCAACAATCCCTATCGAAGTCATTCAAACTGGTGCTGAACACCTGCCATTTCAAGATCATCACTTTGATAGTATTGTGGCGACATTAGTATTTTGTACCATTCCAGACGGTGAAAAGGCCATCAAGGAAATACAAAGGGTTTGTAAGCCTGGCGGCAACATACTGCTATTTGAACACGTCATCATGGAGAATCACCTTCTAGCTTCTATGCAAAATCTTTTTACACCCGCTTGGAAAAAAGTAGCTGGAGGCTGTTGTTTAAATAAAGACACAGTCAAATTGTTGAGGGATCATCAAATAGAAATTTTAAATATAGAAAAATATTTTAATGGGATGTTTTTATCGATTGAAGCGAAAAATTCAATTCATTGAAAACAATACTTTTTTACTAGGTGTGATGTATATCACAAAAAATCATTTGTTATCGCTATATAATCAAGAAAAAACAAAAGTAGGTGTAAAACTTGGAATATCCATTTAAATCTCTATATAGTGAAATAGGCGGACAAGAAACCATTGATCAATTAGTTGAAGCATTTTATCCACGTGTCTATGCGGATAATGATTTAGCACCTTTATTTGAAGGGGATATGGATGAAATTAAGAGAAAGCAACGTATGTTTTTGCCTCAATTTTTAGGTGGCCCTGCATTATATAGCATGGAATTTGGCCCACCTGCCATGCGGGATCGTCATCTTCCATTTGAAGTGACTCCGAAAAGAGCACGTGCTTGGCTTCGTTGTATGAAAGAAGCTTTTGAAGAAATAGGATTATTTGATAATCCTGCTGGCCCAGCCTTTTATGATCGATTAACACAAGTTGCCGGTATTATGGTAAATAGTCCAGATCGTGAATAAACCTTCATCCTCCAATAATGGGGGATTTTTTTATTCCTCTAATTGTAGAAAAATGTCGATTGATGTGTATTTTTTTCTTTCAATGGAAAACATAACTAATAGATTCGTTTCTTTTTGGAGGTTACTTATGGGGAAGGATAAGTTTTTACAAGAGATATTTGCGAAAAATAAAGAGTTGAATGATCTTTTCGACTCTTACTGGAACCATTATTCTGATTTTGATACATGGCCATTTTGGGTAGCTGTTTTGCTTTTATTTGTACCACTCATTATCCTATACAAAAAAATAGATAGAAAAAAGATTTTTGAAATTTTCTTTTTCGGCTATACCGTCCATATAATGTGGACCTATATTGATATCGCCCTCGAAAATCATAATTATTTTTTCCATACTTTTTATCTTACACCACTACTACCTAAAACTATAGATGTTACTGGGTCCCTATTACCGGTGGGATTTTTGCTAATATATCAATACTGCACCAATCATCATAAAAATTTTTATCTCTATACCGTATTATTAAGTGCCATTTTTGCTTTCATTTTTGCCTCCATTGAAAAAATGTCGGGCTTACTCATTTTAAATAAAGGATTTAATCAATTACATCTTTTCGCTATTGATGTCTTGATTGCCTATACAGCTTATTGGTTCACCCTTTTAATACGAAAATTTAGTAAAACAAATAAACTACCTATAAAAAATAATTAAAATCCTCCCATATAGGAGGATTTTTTTATTTTTCAATGAATAGTTTAGATACTTGATAAAAGGGAGGATCAACATTGGAGAAGAATTTTGATACTATTATCGATCAATTCCCGGGGATAAATAGTTTAATTGTCGCTAATCAGAAGGAAACTATCTACCGTTATATAAAAGAAGATGGAAAACCAGCCGATATTCGTTCCTTAACGAAAACAATTATATCCGTGTTAATAGGAATCTTATTTTCAAAAAAACAAATCGAAAGCATGGATACATCTTTACATTATTATTTCATCGATGCGCCTACATCTATTACAATCAAACACCTTTTAAACATGAAATCCGGTATTCATCTGCCAGATGGGGAAATGAATGAACTTGCTAAGAAAAGCAGTAATTGGATTCAGGATATTTTAGAGTTACCCGTTAATCATAATCCAGATTTTTGTTACCAAGGTGTAGATTATCATCTTCTTTCCGGATTAATTACGAAAATTACAAAACAATCAGCTTTGCATTTTGCCAATGAAAATCTGTTTCATCCACTTGGAATAAAAAATGCAGTCTGGCCTAACGACCCATCTGGAATATCATTAGGGAGCACATCACTACAATTACAAGCAGAAGATTTATTAAAGATTGGGCAGCTCTTTTTAAATGGGGGTCTATACAATAACAAAAGAATTATTTCAGAAAATTGGTTAAATAAATCATTCGCTTATAGAGTTCAAACATCGATGGCATATGGTGATTATGGTTTAGGATGGTGGATCAAAGATTTAGGGAACCACACGATTATTCGCGGACTTGGTACAGGAGGGCAGCAACTCTTACTATGTCCTTCAATAGAGTTAGCCATAATTATTACAGCTAATCCAAAAGAACATTCTCATGAAAGAACGGAACAGATTACAGCTATGATTCAAAATGAAATAAAAAAATAAACAAGGGGAAGCCCTTGTTTATCTGCCTTCTAAAAGCTGATGATGCTGAAATTCCAGATTGTGTAACTGACTTAGTTCCACGGTTAAATCATGAATCGAAAGTAATTCATATAAAATGGCCGTTTCAGGTAATAAGAAATGATGCTGCTTTTGGTTAATGCTGGAATGGTTTTGCCTACTATGTGTAAACCGCTCTGTTATTTTTGTCATATTTTCAAGATGCTCATCTGATATCGAAAATTTTTCATCATTAAAAATGTTTTTAATAGATTGAATAGTAGACATTATTTGTTCATTTTTACCTTGATCCATCTCAACATATTGAGAAGGGAGGTAGATAAGATTGCCAAGGTGATAGGTAATCTGTCGTAAAATATCTAGCTTTTTATATTCGTAATGAAATTCTCTTACATCTTTACGGTTAAAACGGTGGTATTTCCATTCATCTTTTTGATAACCGCAAAGTGTTTCTGTTTTGTCCATCTCACTGATTAGGTTTTGATACTGCTGTCGAATCTCTTTATGACAACCTTGTATATGAGATAATTCTAAACCTCTTTTATATAAAATATCTCCTGCAACTTCGAAATGGCTATGTATTTTCGTAGAAATAATCTCTGAATATCTTGGAGGCATCACTAAATAATTAACAAATGAGGACACAATGAGCCCCGTACTAGTAGTTCCCAGCCTAATAAAGAAAGATGATAAGTAATGTTCATGTACAGTTGAAATCATCGCTACTCCAGTTAATGTTGCCACTAATGTTCCATCATGTAATTTAAGTTTATGACAGGCAATAATCGTAAATAGCGAAACAAAAGCATAGGAGTATGGACTATCTCCAAATAAAAAAGTGAATAAAACAGAAAAGGCAGCTCCTATTGCTGAAGCTGGAAAACGAACAAACGCTTTTCTAACGGAATTTCCCGTTGTTGGTTCTATCGTTACAATGGCCGTTATGACTGCAAACATAGCTGGCCAATTCAGGATATGACATATAAAAGCTGTTATGATAACAGCTATGCCCGTTTTAACAATTCTTCCTCCGACGAATGGAAACTTCATTTGTATCTTCATAACAAATCCTTTAGCTTTTTATGTATATTATATCGTAATTTATTCGCAATGGGGACTTTTCAATGTTTTGCATTAAAGAGATAAAGACCATTGATTCAAGTTCCTAACCATTACTTTTGGAAATTGGAGGAAAAATGTTTTATCGAATCGAATTCTTAAACAATGAATTTTTTACTAATGGACCTAAAAAGGTGGGGAGAACTCTGTTTGTAAAAGTTTATCAGTTTCATATTAAATCCGATAAAATCGATGAATACATAAAAATCCAAGATCAAGCATCTGAAATCTATAGTAAGTACATAGAGTTTCAATCCTTCATCTTAAAAAGCAAAGCTGAAGAAACAAAATGGGTAGAAATTTCAAGATATAAAAATGAAGAAGAATACAATAAAGCTATGAAAATGATAAATGAATACGCTGAAATTCAACTATTGTATAAGAATTTTCAATCCATCTTACTGGATGAAAAACAAGAAATCAGTGAAGAAGAATTCTTAGAAGTAAGAGAGGCGAATACCTTTCGGAGCAGCATTCATTCAAAGTGATTATGGTTCCTTTTGTGACATCATAAAAGGCTCCTAAACCCTCTCTAGAATACTAGACTACCACCGGAACAACTAATAAAGGATGTGTTAAAAATAAAAGCTGTTATTTTTGATTTTGATGGTACACTTGCAGATACATTACCCGTATGCTTTTACGCCTTTCAAGCAGTATTTAAAGAATTTGATAATCTTGAAATTAATGAAAAAGAAATTGTCGCTATGTTTGGACCATCAGAAACGGGGATCATTAAAGAAAATCTAAAAAATCAAAATCATGATCTGGCCATTGAACGATATTATGAAAAATATCGGGAGCATCATCCTCAAATTGTTCAGGATAATCAAGAAATAAACGACTTGTTAAACCATTTAAAAAGTCAAGGCTACAAATTAGGAGTCGTAACAGGAAAAGGCAGCAGAAGTCTAGACATATCCTTAGAAGAACTACAGATGCAGGAAATGTTTGACGTTATTATTACTGGTGATGATGTTACTATCCCAAAGCCTCATCCCGAGGGACTTAATAAAGCATTAGCTATGTTAGGTGTTCAAAATCACGAAGCTATTTTTATTGGTGATAGTGATGCAGATATTAGCGCCGGAAAGCAAGCAAATATCTATACCATTGGAGTTCAATGGTTACCGAATTTCCAGACTGTCCAGTTTACCGTGCAACCCAATTTAACCTTAAACAGTATTAAAGAATTTCACTTCGTTTTAGAAAGTCAAGATTAATCGGTAGGGTGAAAAGGAATGACACAACCAATGGTTCATCTAGAAACATATAATCCTAATTGGGAGTTACAATTTGAAAATGAAAAAGCAAGGATTATGAATGTTATTGGTCATAGAGTAATAGAGATTAAACATATAGGTAGCACCTCCATAAAAGAATTAGATGCAAAACCAATCATAGATATTATGGTTGGAGTAGATGATTTAAATGTTCTACAGGAATTGATCATACCTTTAAGTGAGATTGAATATGAATATGTTCCTAAACCGGAACTGAAGGATAGAAGATTTTTCAGGAAGGGAGAATGGGGGAAGGGGACCTGTCATTTACATTTATGTGAATTCAATAGTACTGAATGGAAAGATAAACTATTATTTCGTAACTACTTAAGATTACATCCACAAGCCGCTAGAGAGTATTCTGTTTTAAAAAGGAAACTCGCTGCCCGATATCAATTCGATCGCCCCACTTATACAAAGAAAAAAGAACCTTTTATTAAAGCGATTATTGAAAAAGCGTTAAAAGAAAACCTAGTATAAATTACTAAAGTCATTTAGCAAACGCTAAATGACTTTTTACATTGGTAGGTTAAAAGAAACTCTTTATTTGATTTTCTTCTGAATTACATACTGTGCACCGGTATTCAATTTCGGTTGCATCTTCTCTAATTTGATGCAGTGTTTCTTTTTGACAATGTTCACAAAATCTATTCTGTGTTATTTCTAACATAAAATCACCACAATCTTTCATAATATCCTACTAAGATTGTTTTAACCAATATAAGAAATATTTAATCCAATCCATTTTTGTTATTCCAGATTGTTATTACATTTGAATCCTCAAAAAAGCTGCAAATAAGCAGCATTTTTAGTATTTATTCCACCAAAAATTGTCCCATCATTCCGGCATCCTCATGTTCAAGTATATGGCAGTGATACATGAATATGCCCTTCTTATCAAAGGTAGCAATCACTCTTACCTTTTCACCGGGATAAATTAGAATCGTATCCTTCCAACCGGTTTCATTCATTGGAGGAGGATTTCCATCCCTATCCATTAGTTGAAATTGAACTCCATGCGCATGAAATGGGTGCGCCATTCCCATCATACCAGTACTTTCATTGGTTATTTCCCAAATTTCTGTATCATGAAGTTTAAGAGTTTCATCTATTCTATCCATGTCCATTTGCTTACCATTAATATTTACATTTGGTCCCATTCCTTGGAGAACAAATTTTCTTGTAGTTACGGCAGTAGATGGATCAATTTTCGGAATATCCGTCAATTTGTTTGGAATTACAAACTGTTGATTCTCTTTACTTTTATTTATTTTAAATTTCATAAAAGGGAAACCCTGATCAGTTAAATCCAAAGTATCTCCATTGCGTAAACTTGAAAAGTCTACTATAATTTCTGCTCTTTCACCAGGGCTTAAAATCAACTTTGATATTTTAACTGGATTTTCCAGAAGACCACCATCACTAGCTATTTGTAAAAACTCTTGATTATTAGTTAAATAAAATTGATAAATTCTTGCATTAGAACCATTTAATAAACGCAGTCTTACTTTTCCCTTAGGGACCTCTAAGTATGGATTAATGGCTCCATTTACCAAAATGGTATCTCCCTGTAGTCCCATCATGCCATCGTGCATAGAGAGTTCGTATTCCATTTTTCCATTTGAACTGAATTTTCTATCCTGAATGACAAGAGGTATATCGTTAACTCCGTAATCTTTTGGGATATCTAAACGATTCGATATTTCATCATCGATATAAAACAAACCTGCAAGACCTTTATATACGTGTTCAGCTGTCTTATGAAACAAGTGGGGATGATACCATAATGTCGCAGCAGGCTGCTCGATTTTAAAACCCGGGGTCCAAATTGTTCCCGGTTGAATTCCATTATGAGGACCGCCATCCTGATCACCATCTACCTCTAATCCATGCCAGTGAAGAGTGGTAGCTTCGTCCAAAGAATTTTTAACCTTAACTAAAACCTCATCTCCCTTTTTAACACGAATGACTGGTCCTAAAAAATCACCATTGTAACCGTAAGTAGGGGTCTGTTTTCCTTTTAAAAATTCCATTTTCCCTTTTTGAGCAACAAGGGTAAATTCTGCTTTATTTGGATCAGGATTTTCATCTTTCAGTAGTGGAGGGATAGGTAAAGGGATTTCACTAATAAATTCCAAGCTGTTTTGACTATCTTCAGCAGAGTACTTCATACCTGAGCTTGGCATATTTCCTCCCATATTCATATTTTTCATGAAAAACGATCCACCTAGTACCAAAATAAGAATAATAATGATTGCTGCAAAAATAATTTTCTTCATAATCCATGCCTCACAATCTATTAAAACGAATAATATTTTTTAAAAACGTATTAAAAAATACCCCAATTAGTATTATATAAGAATAATATGCATTTTCTATGCAGTTTTGAAATTTTAACAATCAATCTTGATAGACACAAAGAATTATTAATAGATAAAGGCAATTATGTTATAATATGGAAAAGTGAAGTGGGGGAGACAATGAAACTCTTAAAAGTGATCTCAACACTTGTTATTTTGATTGTTTTATTAACCTCTTGCAGTCCAGTTGATGCAATACGCGGTTGCCCAGATGGAATCATTGAATGGGTCGATATGGTTATGGTCAATGATATTAAATACGAGCATCATTTCCCTGAACCAAACAAAGAGAATATACCTCTTACAATCGAAAAAGGGGATAAACTTGGGGAAGTAACCTACAAAATGGCTGATAACGCTTGTAGTAATCACCAAATGAAGAACGGCGATGCAGCATACTTAGAAAAAGGAACACCCATTTATGCATTAAAAGGTTATCCAAAGTCCTTTTTAGTTCTAGCTAACGACAAAGTATATGTAGCAGACCAAAACAAAAAGGCCAAAACAGCGGGAGAATTATTCCCTATGAAAAATTTAGTGAAAAATATCTATTTTGAAAGCACAGAGGATGGAAGTCGAATCCATACCTTTTCAGAATCTTCGAAGGAAGAGTTTTTAAATGCTTGGTATTCTTTAACATTAGAGGATGTAGGTAGTTTAATTAAAAAGGGAAAGTTAGACGGGAAACGTGTCTTTTTAGAGATAGAACTAAACAATGGCGTAACCTTTAGACAACTTTACTGGGCAGATACGAACACTTTCCATTCTGGAATTATCGGAAACAAAGAAATGAAAGAAATCATTGAGTTTGAATGGTCAAAAATAAGCAATAACAAAAACTCACTTTAAACGAAAAAAGTGAGTTTATTTTCTTTCATCAAAAGAATGTCATTCAGATAGATTTCTATTAACTAGACTTAGTGATTGATAAGTAAAAAGTAGTTGGTCAAGTTCCATACTAATAGAAATGGTTTCAATGTTATTAAGCCCTTTTTCAATACCTATTTCTATCATTTTCATTCGTAATAAATCGATTTGTTCTAATAATTCATTATCATTTATTGTCGCATTCATCGATTAACCTCAAAATTTCGCCTATAGAAATATTAAACATGAAATTTATTATGAACAAAAAAAGATAAGATTACTAGAGCTTCGACAAAACTTTTGAATATAAGACAAAATAATGCAAAGTTCACAGATATACATAAACTGTATGGGAAAAGGAGGTGAAATAATTGTTTCTAAACACTCCCTCCAAGTCCAAAAAAGCGCAGATGATTTTGCGCTTTTTTGGTTATTCAATATGATCCTTGAGCATTTGATGAAAGGGACATTTCAACAACGAGGTATCATCGTCGCGTAAAAAGTATTGTTTCCACTCAAAATTATCTTCTTTTCCATAGCTATTTAAATCAGGGTGAATCTCAATAGAATCATATTTTTCTAACCTTTTTCGAACTTGTGATTTAATACTTTTAGCATATGACTCAGACTTATTAAACTCTTGAAGGACCCACCTAGGTGTAATCGCGAGCATAAAATGATCAAAATGTCGGCTTTGTCTATTTTGATGGGACGGGGTAGCACAGTACATAAAATAAGGTTCTCCATGAAAACAAAATTCCCAAACTGGATTATGAGGATTGGCAGGGATATGCTGCGGCCAATCTAACTCATCTAAAGTACCTAAACCGCTTAATTGTTCCCAAAATAACTGTTCAAACTGTTGGACAGTATGGGTCTCTTTTACATTTTTAGGAGTTTCATAAAAAATGATTAGGGAGGTATAGTTGCCAAATTCTCTCGATGAGTGGGTATATTTTTTAAGTAATTCAGCAACTTCCTTTAAAGTTGAAGAATTTCTAGGGTCACCAACAAATCCATATCTTAGTTGGTTTGTCGAAAATCCTATCGTCGCAGGTATACACGGGAAGGGTCTTAACTTATCTTTCATTTTCACTTCAAATTTTTCTAATGCATCTTTTTCCCATTGTTGCAGCTCGTTACGATGGGAGGGATCGTCTCTATATAATTTTTTCATGAAATCACCTCCATAGACTCCTACAATATATTCAAATTTAGTTGCTATGGGTGAATGTCCAATTCCAAGATAGGCTGATAACCTTCCATTCAGAGTTAGAATTTTTTAAAAAAGAGATTGAAAAATGAAAGCACTTACTATATGATTATTTATATTATTTACGTAATCGATTACGTTAATTAAAATTCGTATATATTTTAGAATACATCTTAGTAATATATGAAAGTTGTATTCATTTTTAATTATTATGTGTATAGGTACGTAATCGATTACGCTATATTTTTTTAAAAAAATAGGGGTATTCATATAGAGTGGGTGAATTCAATTAGATGGCAACTATCACAATAAAGGAAATTGCTAAATTAGCAGGGGTATCCACTGCAACGGTTTCAAGAGTGTTAAATAATAGCGGCGGATATTCCGACGAAACGAAGCAACGAGTATTAGAAATCTTAGATAAATTTAATTATCAAATGAATGTCGTTGCCAAAAGTTTACGTACGAGCCTTACAAACACGATTGGGATTATTGTACCTGATATTACCAACGAATATTATGCGTTAATTGCCCTTGCCATTGAGAAATATTGTGCACCTAGAGGCTACTCCATTTATATTTACAATACGGATGAAGATCCAGAAAAAGAAAAACTTTTAATCAGAGATTTAGAATCACGTGGGGTAGATGGGCTCATTTACATATCAGGAAAAATGAGCGTTCCCCAGGAAGCATTAAAAAAGCGCTTACCCATTGTCTGCGTAAACCGCCGAGAAGAAATGAGCCAGGAGATAACCGTCATTGAATCGGATAACTATCAAGGAGGATTCATTGCAACGGAAGAACTCCTTAATAAAGGCTGTAAAAGCATTATCATTATTCGTGATGAACGGGATATTGTACCGATGAATGAACGATATAGGGGATATTGTGACGCATTAAAAAAGAGGGGCCTATCGCTAAATCTTGAATTGATACAGCCAATCCCTTTTAACGTTTCAAAAGCAGACGAATGTGTTCAAAACCTTATTCGCAATCAAATACATTTCGATGGCATATTTGCCTGTAGCGATATGCTTGCCTTTGGAGCAATGCAAGCTTTAAGAGAGCATGGAAAAAGGATACCAGAGGATATTAAGGTCGTCGGTTTTGACAATATCACCTTTGGAAAATATAGTTTTCCAGAATTAACAACCATTCATCAGGATAAAGTAGGGTTAGGTGAAAAAGCTTCTGAAATTCTCCTAAATATTATTGAGAAAAAAGAAAGACCCAAACAGTCCATTATGGTATTACCTGTTGAATTAGTTAAAAGAAAAAGTACCTAATTTTAATTTGATGATATGAAAAACAAACAGAACTTTGATAATGGAAAAAATGTATTTCATAGGCCTTATGAAGAACAAATAGCAGCTTCAAAATAGCAAAAATGTATTTCATACGCTGTATGAAGAACTTGAGGTGATACCCATGTTAAATAAGATCGACGAAAAGAAAAAAGTAGTTGGCGAAAAAGCGACTGAGTATATAAAAGATGGTATGACGATCGGTTTAGGTTCTGGATCAACTGTCTACTGGATGATGAAAAAATTAGGTGAATTGGTGAAACAAGGACTAAATGTAAGAGGCGTCCCTTCATCAGTGAGGACAGAGGGATGGGCAAAGGAATTTGGCGTTCCATTAGTCTATTTTTCCGAAGTTAGCCGCTTAGATTTAGCCATTGACGGTGCTGATGAAGTGGATCCCAATTTTAACCTTACAAAAGGAGGCGGCGGTTCCTTACTAAGAGAAAAGCTAGTTAACGACGCTGCAGACCAACTAATAATTGTCGTAGATGATAGCAAACTAGTGGATAAACTTGGAGCTTTTCCTTTACCAGTGGAGGTCGTGCAGTTTGGCTGGCAAAATACGGCTCGTAAATTAGAACAGCTTGGCTGCCAACCAAAATTAAGAATCAGAGATAATGAAGTCTTTGTTTCCAATAATGGGAATTATATTTTGGATTGTGATTTTACCTCTATTTCGGATCCTGTAACTCTTCATCACCAAATCAAACAATTGCTTGGAGTAGTAGAGACAGGATTATTTATAAATATGACAGACATCGTCATCGTGGGTGAAGATAACGGTGTCAAAATATTAACCAAAAATTGATATAGAAAACAGGTTGATAATATGAATAAATTAGATGTTTTTACTTTTGGAGAAACGATGGTTTTGTTCCAGCCAGAACAAATGATGCCTTTGGAATATATCAACCAATTTCCTAAGGGAATGGGTGGAGCAGAAACCAACGTGGCCATTGGCTTAACGCGGCTTGGTCACAAAGTTGGTTGGTTTAGTAAGCTGGGGAATGATCCTTTTGGAAGGTGTATACTTAAAACGGTTCGTGGCGAAGGCGTTGAAACGTCCACTTGTCTTTTTACAGACCAAGCACCCACTGGATTGATTTTTAAAGAACAATTATCAGCAGATCATATGAATGTTTATTATTATCGAAAAGGCTCTGCTGCAAGTTTAATAGAACCAGAGGATTTAAATGAGAAGTATATTTCTCAAGCGAAAATTTTACATCTTACTGGAATTACACCTGCCTTAAGCGAATCCAGTTATAACGCTGTTATGAAAGCCATCGAGATTGCTAAAAAACATCAGATGTTAATTGTGTTTGATCCCAATGTACGATTAAAACTTTGGTCAAAAGAAAAAGCAAAACAGGTCTTAACTGAAATCGCTTCCCATGCGGATGTGATTTTACCAGGACTGGACGAAGGTGAATTGATGACTGGGTTCACCAAACCGGAGGAAGTAGCAGCAGCTTTAATGGGGGATCAGGACAAAACCATCATCATCAAGCTTGGCAGCAAAGGCGCTTACTTGCACACTAAAAATGAACAAGCCTATATTGAAGGATTTCCTGTACAGCAGGTTGTTGATCCAGTAGGCGCAGGAGATGGGTTTGCAGCCGGCATTATCAGTGGAATTTTACGAAAAGACCCATGGCCACTAATTGTCAAACGAGCGAATGCTATCGGTGCCATCGTCGTTGGAATGAGAGGCGATTATGAAGGCCTGCCAACCTTTGAAGCTGTGGAACAATTTATGAAGCCAACTAATGAAGCTAAAGATGTAATCAGATAACCAATAGAATGGAGAATATAAAATGAGCAAATTTAAAGTAGTAGTAACAGATTACGAATACGATTCTTTTGTACCTGAAAATGAAGTATTAAACAAACTTGGCATTGAACTTACTTTTGCCCAATGCAAAACAGAGGATGAAGTAATTGAAGCATGTAAAGATGCAGACGCACTTATCAACCAATATGCACCTATTGGCAGAAAAGTAATTGAACAACTAGATAACTGTAAAGTGATCTCTCGTTATGGAGTAGGCTTTAACACCATTGATATCGAAGCGGCAACTGAAAAGGGAATTGCGGTTGGGAATGTAACTGACTATTGCTTAGATGAAGTGTCTGACCATGCAATGGCCCTACTTTTATCAAGTGTTCGTAAAGTAACCTTAATGAATAATGCTGTAAAAAGTGGAACATGGGATTTCAAAGTATCTGTACCTATTTTCCGTTTAAGAGGACGTACTCTTGGTTTAGTAGGATTTGGTAACATTCCTCAAAGTGTAACTAAAAAAGCACAAGCGTTTGGACTAAATGTCATTGCTTATGATCCATTCGTTCCAAAAGAAGTGGCTGAAAATTTAAATGTTAAACTAGTTAGCTTAGATGAGCTTTGTGAAAAATCCGATTACATTTCTGTTCATTTGCCATTAAACAAACACACAGAAAAAATTATTAGCCATGATCAATTCAATAAGATGAAAAAAGAAGCATTCATCATTAATACCGCTCGTGGACCAGTTATTGATGAGCAAGCATTAATTGAAGCTCTTCAAGAAGGAAAAATTACTGGAGCTGGATTAGACGTATTAGAAGTAGAACCTATTGACCCTAATAATCCACTTTTGAAAATGGACAATGTCATCCTTAACCCACATTCAGCCTTCTATTCAGTAGAAGCAGAATTAGAATTAAAACGTAAGACTGCTGAAAACGTAGCTGATGTATTGTCAGGATATTATCCAACGTACCTTGTAAACAAAGATGTAAAAGAAAAGTTAATACTACAAAATAAAGCCCTATAATCTACAAATGAAAACAAAAAAATCTTCATCTGATGCACAGATGAAGATTTTTTTATTCTCCATACTTTTAATCTCTTTTTATCCAAAATGGACATATTTCAATTAACAGAAAAGACTAAAGATAAAGAATATTTATTGGAGCTATTTATTTTGAAATAGTTTCTCTTATCATATGAATTTTGAAATAATTGTAAAAAGATAGAGGCGTTAATCAACTCTATTATTTTAATAGACTGGATATTCTATATTAATATATAAAAAAGAGGAATTTTAAAGAAATATGGTTGGATTTGTCGAAAATTAACGCTTAACAATCCTTTTTCTATATGGGAAAATACTACTAGTTTTTCAAAAAATAGTAATATTTTACTATAAAAAGGGGAATATGGATGAAAGTTTTAAAAAGTATTAAAAGTAAACTAATAATTTTCTCGTTAGTATTATTATTAGTTCCAAGCTCCATTATCGGAGTTGGTAGTTTTTATAAGTCGCAAAACAGTTTAGATGAAATTGCTGCTGAACGATTAAAGTTACAAACAAAAATGGTTATCCAAATGATAGAATCCATGGATAAACTAGTTAAAGAAGGTTCTATTAGTTTAGAAGAAGCTCAAGAAAGAGTAAAAGTATCCGTGCTCGGAGAAAAAAATGCCGAGGGTAAACGACCAATTAACAAGGAAATTGCTATTGGCGATTATGGATATGTGGTTATCCTTAATGAAAAGGGAGATATTCTCGCTCATCCTGCCGCAGAAGGTAAGAATATTTGGGAAGCAAAAACAGAGGATGGTACTCTATGGGGCCAAGATATGATCTCTAAAGCTATGAATGGAGGAGGCTATTCCTATTTTGAGTTTCCACTTCCAGATAAACCCGATGTGACTAAAACGAAAATAGCCTATACTGAAAAGGAACCAACATGGGGTTGGTTAGTCTCATCTGCTCAATATATGGATGAGTATCGAATTAATAGTCATCAATTACTCTATTTTGTATCTATCATCATCTTTATTTCCTTAGTCATTGGAATTGTACTTATTCTATTATTTAGCAAACGATTTACAGCCCCTATTACTTTAATTGGTAATCACTTAAATGAAATATCAAATGGTAATTTAGCTTTAGAAGATTTACCTATTAAATCAAATGACGAAATCGGGCAATTATGTAAGGATGTAAATACATTAACAAATAAGTTTAAGATCTTCATTGAAGATGTTACTAAGACGATTGAACATGTTGCTTCCTCTTCAGCTCAATTAAATGCCATTACAGATGAAACAAGTAAGGTAACAGAGGATGTAGCTAATTCCATACAAGAAGTTGCTGCTGGAAACGAAAAACAAATGGAAAGAATGGATATTTTATCTGGATTGTTTAGAACTTTTTATAACCAGTTGGAACAAATCAACCATACAATACACTGGGTAAGTGAGAGTACGAACATTGCAAACAAAAAATCAAATGAGGGTAACACAGCCATAGAAGCTGTTATTGGACAAATGGACATTATTGGTGATCATTCTAAACAAATGGATGACGTCATTACTCTATTAGCAAATAAATCAAATGAAATTAGTGAAATTATTTCCATGATAACATCAATCTCTAATCAAACAAACTTACTCGCTTTAAATGCTGCCATTGAAGCTGCAAGAGCAGGTGAACATGGTAAAGGGTTTGCGGTCGTTGCAGACGAGGTACGCAAATTAGCAGAACAATCAGGTGAAAGCGCAACAAAAATTAGTCAATTAATTAACGAAATTCAAAACTCATCAAAAAATGCCAAAGATGTAATGCAACGTGAAAATGAGGTAGTAAGTAATGGAATCCTTCTAGCTCACGAAGCAGGAGAAAAGTTTAAGGAAATTATCACTACGATTGACCAAGTTTCTTCCAAGACATTTACTGTCTCACAATCAATCGAAGAAACAAAACTTAAAGCCTCTACAATGGTGCAGCAAGTAGAAGAACTGGAAAATTATATTAAACAGTCTGCAAATTATGCAACAGAAGTAGCAGCAGCTACAGAAGAAACAACTGCTTCAGTTGAAGAAATTTCTGCTGCCACTGATACTTTGGCATCCATGGCTGATGAACTGCAAGGAAAGGTTACTCAATTTAAGGTTAGATAACGTTTAAAACACCAACTAACTATTGAAATTTACTATTTTATCTTTTAAAATAACCATAATAATATAAAGTAGAGCAATGACGAAGAAAAGTAGGCATAAAGGAACACTTTAGAGAGCTGATGGTTGGTGAAAATCAGTGTGGGACTTATGTTGAATGGGCTTCTGAGCTTCCTGACTGAACACAAGTACGAAGTACAAGTAGGTTGGGCGGATCGGTCTTACCGTTAAAAGAGACAACGCATCGAAATGAACTTTCCGTGCGGTTAGAGTGCGTTTATCAAAAAAGATAAACGAATAAAGGTGGTACCACGGGCTTCCCGTCCTTTTTAGGATGGGGAGCCTTTTTGTGTTCCAAAAAATAGGGAGGATTATAAATGAAAACGGTCTTAACAGGAATTAAACCGACAGGAAAAATACATTTAGGAAACTATATCGGAGCGATCAAACCTGCCCTTCAGCTGGCAACCAATCCAGACTACCAACCTGTTTACTTTGTTGCGGATTACCATGGTTTAACGAAAACGCAAAATGCAAACGAGCTTCGCGAGCTATCAATGGGTGTAGCAGCCTCTTGGTTAGCACTAGGACTTGACCCAGAAAAAGTGATTTTTTACCGTCAATCTGATATCCCTGAAATCTTCGAGCTATCCTGGATCTTAGCTTGCTTTTCTCCAAAAGGTCTTATGAATCGTGCCCATGCCTATAAAGCTCTAGTGGACCAAAATAAACTAGCCGATAAAGAACCCGATGATGGTGTAAATATGGGTATATTTACGTATCCTATTTTGATGGCAGCTGATATCTTAATGTTTCAATCTAATCTTGTCCCTGTCGGAAAGGATCAAATTCAGCATGTTGAAATCGCACGGGATATTGCCGAGCATTTTAATAAAAATTACGGAGAAACCTTCACCCTACCGGAATTTATTGTAGAAGAGGAGACAGCAGTTCTGCCAGGATTAGATGGCAGAAAAATGAGTAAAAGCTATAATAACACGATTCCATTATTTGAAAATGAGGACTCCCTGTATAAGCTCATTAAGAAAATTAAAACGGATTCGACACCGCCAAACGAACCAAAGGATCCGAATGATTCCATTATATTCTCTCTTTATAATGAATTTGCTACACCAGATCAGGTGCAACGGATGAGGGAGGAATACGCTAATGGAATTGGCTGGGGAGATGCAAAGAAGGAATTGTTTAGCGTTATGAATGCCTTTTTGGAAGGTCCTCGTGAAAAATATAACGAGTTAATGGCTGCACCAAATCAATTAAATGAAATTTTAATGGCTGGTGCCGAAAAAGCAAGAAAGAAAAGTGTACCGTTTATGAAAGAGATTCGTAAGAAAATAGGATTAAATAATATGTAAGAAATGTTACATTTTATTTTTAAAAAGGATGATAGAATGATGTCATCCTTTTTTTGTTTAAATAGGTAAAAATTATAAAAATAAGGTTTTATTTCTTTATTCTTTCGTACAATAAGAGGAATGAAGAGAAACGATTTTTTTTGAAAGGAGAAGATTACCAATGCATTCAGGAAAAATACAACTCCCTCTTCAAACGCTAAGCCTTGTTGTTGGCTTTATGGTTTGGGTGCTTATTTCATCTTTAATGCCATACATAAAAAAGGATATTCCCCTTACAGATAATGAGGTAGCCTTAGTGACAGCTGTCCCAGTCATTTTAGGCTCTCTGATGCGAATCCTTTTAGGATATTGGGCAAACCGTTTTGGAGCCCGAATCATGTTTGTCATCAGCTTCATCATAATACTATTTCCCGTTTTTTATATCAGCTTAGCTAACTCCATGACGGATTTAATCATTGGCGGATTAGTGTTGGGGATGGGTGGGGCTGTTTTCTCGATTGGGGTTACTTCATTGCCTAAATATTACCCAAAAGAAAAGCACGGATTTGTAAATGGGATATATGGTGCGGGGAATATTGGTACCGCTATTACTGCTTTTTCCGCTCCTGTTTTAGCCAACCAGTTGGGCTGGTCTAATACCGTTCGCTTATTTCTTATCCCAATTATTTTGTTTGCTTTATTAAATTTTCTCTTTGGTGACAGAAAGGAAGCTAAGGTCAATAAGCCGCTTTCGGGACAAATTAAAAGTGTATATAAAAATGAGAAGCTTTGGTTTTTAAGCTTATTTTATTTTGTTACGTTTGGTTCCTTTGTTGCGTTTACCGTTTATTTACCAAATTTCCTTGTTTCGAACTTTGGGTTAACTTCGGTCGATGCTGGATTGCGGACAGCTGGGTTCATAACCATTGCCACAATCATGCGACCTATTGGAGGATGGTTAGGGGACCGCTTCAATCCCTTCGTTATATTAGGGTTCGTGTTTAATATTTTGACCTTCTCAGGTGTAATATTGTCCTTTTCACCGAATATTACCTTATACACCGTCGGCTGTCTCACCATCGCTTTATGTGCTGGTATTGGGAATGGAACGATATTCAAACTTGTACCGTATTATTTTTCCAAACAAGCCGGTATTGTGAACGGGATTGTTTCGGCAATGGGGGGATTAGGGGGATTTTTTCCACCTATCGTTCTATCCATCGTGTTTAAAATTACCGGGCATTACGCGATTGGATTTATGTCGCTGGCGATGTTTGCCTTGGCAAGCTTTGTGATTATCGTCTGGATGTATCATCTAGAAAAAATAGGATTAGAAACGAAAATCATGGAGAATGTCGGACAAAGTATGATGGTTACAAATGTAGCCGGTACCATCGAAAAAGTAAACTATGCCTTTACAAAGGTAACAGGTTACCCCGCTGAAGAGGTTATCGGTAAAAAGCCTAATATTCTCCAATCTGGCAAACATGATCAAACCTTTTATCAACGAATGTGGGATTCCCTCCAGCAAGATGGATACTGGCAAGGTGAAATATGGAATAAACGTAAAAATGGAGACATTTATTTAGAGTGGCTCACCATCAGTGAAGTGAAAAACGATGCAGGAGAAACCAAATATTATCTTGGATTATTTAGTGATATGACAGAGCAAAAAAGCTGAGGGAAGAAACCTCAGCTTTTTTCTATTTTGAAAAACAATACTGACAGTTTTAGGAAATGTTTTTTTGGTAACGCTAATGAGGAATGGAAAAAATAGGAGGGAAGAAAAAGATGTCAGGTCCGAGCTTGAGAATGCAGGATGCACATTCCTCTATCCATGAGGCTGCATTATATGAAGCGATAGAATTAAAGCATTTATTACAAAGGTCCATTGAGGATGCGAGCCAAGACAAAGCACTTCAGATAGCAGACATCATGATTGAACATTGGGAATCACGAACGCTAAAGCATGCGGAAGCGGAGGAAGAGGGACTTTATAAAGATATGGTCCGAGATCATCCTCATATGGAAAAATTAGTAAATCAATTAACACGTGATCACGATTTGATGCGTCGTATTGTTGGAATGATGAAGGAAACTTTATCGCAGGAAAAAGTTGACCTAGGGTTCATCAGCTTAATTGAAAGTTTAATCATTATTGATGAATTACATAATGAAGATGAAATGAATCAATTGCTAGCGAATGACAAACGTTCGTATCTTGATAATCATGCAAGGGACCTAAAGTATGGCTCCTAAACCCAAACTTGAAGAAAAATTATTACGATTCGCTGCCCCTGCCATCTATCAAAAAATGATAGAGGTATTTTCAGATCATAATATCCATTCTTACGACGTTCATGGAACGGTTGTGAAAAAGGAGGATGGAATTGAGGTGATGCTTCGTTTTTCTGCCCAATTTTTTGAAGAAGTCTCCATTCACTTTAGCAGTGCACAAGCTTCAAACCCAGATGAGTCAATGACACAATTTTTCAAAGAAACAGCTGAAAAATGTAAGTCTAAGTTAATTTCAGACTACTATAAAATGATCAAGCTGTAGAAGGAGTTGAATACCATTGTTTTCTTTTGAAAGTGACGCCATGTTTGTCGATGACAGAGAAGACCTCATTGCTGTGCTGCAAATGAGATTTGGAACCATTCCAGGGGAGTTAGTTGAAAAAATCTATCAAATCTCTGATATGAATACCTTGCAAAGACTGATATTGGCCGCGGCCAATGCAACATCCTGGGGTGTTTTTATAAAGGAATTACAGGATGGCGAAGGTTCATTTCGTCTCTTAGGTGAAGAATTTAATCCGCTTAGTGAGATGAAAGGAAAGGATGCTAGATATGGAGAAAAATAAAAATAAATTTTTCAATTCCCTTAAACACTTAGTCAGAGGTGAACGAATAAACGATGGATGGACAGAGGAGAATCCACGTCCTCGTGATTGGGAATCCATTTATCGGAATCGTTGGGGTCATGATAAAACCGTCCGTTCTACCCACGGCGTAAACTGTACCGGTTCCTGCAGTTGGAAGATCCATGTGAAAGACGGCATCATCACATGGGAAACTCAGCAAACGGATTATCCTTCCACTGGTGATGATTTTCCTGAGTATGAACCAAGGGGCTGTCCACGTGGGGCAAGCTTTTCCTGGTATACCTATAGCCCTACCAGGGTGAAATATCCATATATACGAGGGGATCTCTATGCATTATGGAAGGATGAATTAGCAAGAGCTAATAACCCGGTAGAAGCATGGGAAAATATTGTCACAAACCCTAAAAAACGCGAGCAATATGTCAAGGCACGTGGAAAAGGCGGCTTTGTCCGAGGCACGTGGAAAGAGATTACCGAAATGATAGCAGCCGCTACCATTTATACGATTAAAAAGTACGGGCCCGATCGTGTCTTAGGATTTAGCCCGATTCCGGCCATGTCGATGGTTAGCTATTCGGGAGGTTCTAGATTCCTATCTTTAATCGGGGGAACAATCCTTAGCTTTTATGATTGGTATGCAGATTTACCTCCCGCTTCTCCGCAGGTTTGGGGTGATCAAACAGATGTTCCAGAAAGCGGAGACTGGTACAACACAAAGTATTTCATCATTTGGGGTACCAACATTCCGCAAACACGTACACCAGATGCCCACTTTATGGTGGAGTCTAGATACAACGGAACTAAGGTGGTTGGGGTAAGCCCTGATTATGCCGAATACGAAAAATTTGCCGATATGTGGCTGCCAGCAAAAGCTGGGACTGACGGTGCCCTTGCCATGGCCATGACCCATGTCATTTTAAAAGAATTCTATGTTGATAAAGAAACTCCTTATTTCTTAGAGTACGTAAAACAGTACACAGACTTACCATTTCTAGTCACTCTGAACCATCAGAATCAAAATGAAGCCTACCGTTCAGACCGTTTTTTAAGAGCTTCTGATCTGACAGACCAACAGGAGCTTGGTGAATGGAAGACCGTTGTTTGGGATGAAACGACAAATCAGCCTGCTTTTCCGAATGGTAGTGAAGGATTCAGATGGGATCAAGGGAATAAGTGGAATCTAGATTTAGACAATATAAACCCAAAGATGAGCTTTATGAACGATTCCGACGGTGTAGCACTTGTCGAATTTCCTTATTTTGGCGAAAAGGACGGAGGTACCATTAAACGTGGCGTTCCTTTTAAGAAAATGAAGGATATTTCCGGGAATGAATTAATTGTTACAACTGTTTATGATCTCATGCTTGCTCATACAGGGGTAGGAAGAGGTTTACCAGGAGATTATCCCGCTGACTACAATGATGTCGATAGGCCTTATACACCCGCTTGGCAGGAAAGTATTACGGGAGTGAAAAAGGAACATGTCATTCAAGTTGCCCGTGAATTTGCTGAAAATGCCGCTCTGACAAAAGGAAAATCCATGATCGCCATGGGTGGAGGAACGAACCATTGGTTTCATAGTGATCAAATTTATCGTTCGATTTTGAACCTTGTTTTATTAACAGGCACTCAAGGGGTTAACGGTGGTGGATGGGCACATTATGTAGGCCAAGAAAAGGTTCGTCCATTAGAAGGTTTTTCACAAATTGCCTTTGCCAATGACTGGGTGAAGTCACCAAGATTTATGAACGGAACGTCCTTCTTCTATTTTGCAACTGAACAATTCCGGTATGAATATGACAAAAACGAAGAACAAACAGAGTGGGGCAGTAGGTATTCGAATATGCATCCCGCAGATTTTAATGCACTTTCTGCACGCCTAGGCTGGCTACCAAGTTTCCCACAGCTTTCGCAAAATTCTTTAGACGTGATGAGAGAGGCTCGTGAACGCAACAGTGATGATCAAGCTGTTACAGCTGATATTGCTAAGCAGCTTACGGAAGGCAAATTAGATTTTGCCATTGAAAATCCAAATGATCCACGGAACTTCCCGCGCGTATTCTTTAATTGGCGTTCGAATTTATTAGGAGATAGCGGGAAAGGCCATGAGTATTTTGTTAAACATCTCATCGGTTCTAGTGATTCTGTTTTAACAGATAGTGAAAATTCCTGGCAGCCAGAGAATGTCAATGTGACAGAAAAGCCGCCTGAAGGAAAAACTGATTTGTTTATTGCCATGGATTTCAGAATGACCAGCTCTGGTCTATTCTCAGATATCATTTTGCCAGCTGCGACTTGGTATGAAAAATATGATATTAGCAGTACTGATTTACATCCTTTTGTCCATCCATTTAATGCAGCCATTAGCCCGCCATGGGATACAAGAAGTGACTGGGATGCCTTCCGAGAAATTGCGAAAGCTTTTTCAGAGCTTGCCAAGGATCACCTTCCAGCACAAGAAGACCTTGTTATGTCACCGCTTGCTCATGACACGATTAATGAGATTGCCCAGCCATTTGGAAAAGTGAAGGATTGGCGAAAAGGTGAAGTCGAAGCTATACCAGGTAAAACATTACCTAACTTCAATTTTGTCAAACGAGATTACCCAAATGTATATGACATGTGGATAACAGTCGGACCTAATATCAAAAATGGTTATGGAACAAAGGGCGTTAAAATTCCAGGTGACAAGGTGTACAAGGAATTATTAGACCGACTGGGACCATCTAAACACGAAGGAATAGGCAAAGGATATCCAGATTTATATTCTGATAAAAAAGCGATTAATGCGATTCTTCTTATGTCCGGTGCAACGAATGGAAAGCGTGCTGTTGAGGGCTGGAAGTCAATGGAGGAGAAGACAGGTAAAAAGCTTAGCCATATTTCTGAAGGTCGTGAAGAGGAAGATTACACATTAGATGCCTTAACCGTCCAGCCACGCCCTGCTATATCTACACCTGTTTGGAGCGGCTTAGAAAATGATAATCGTCGTTATTCACCATTTACGGTCAATAAGGAATACCATATTCCTTGGCATACCCTAACAGGTCGACAAAGCTTCTATTTGGATCATGAAGTAATGTTGGATTATGGTGAAGGACTTCCTGTGTATATTCCTCCTATTACGAGAGGAGCATTTATTAAAGGTGATCCTGAAATCAAAAATGATGGGAAATCGATTACATTACGCTTTATGACGCCTCATCAAAAATGGGGCATTCATACGATGTTTACGGATACCAATCATATGGTACAGCTATTCCGTGGATGGCAAGTTGTTTGGATGAACGAAGAGGATGCTGTTTCTATTGGGATTAAGGATAATGATTGGATCGAATTGTTCAATCGTAACGGAGTCGTGGTAGCAAGAGCCGTCTTAACCTATCGAATGCCAAGAGGGGCTGTTTATATGTATCATGCCCAGGACCGAACCATGGGGGTACCTGGAAATAGCATCAATAAAGTACGCGGTGGGACTCACAACAGTGTGACACGTATCTACCCGAAAAATACCCATATGATTGGCGGCTATTCTCAATTAAGCTATGGCTTCAATTATTATGGTCCTACTGGAAGTCAGAGAGACACCATGACAATTATCCGACCGTTAAAGGAGGTCGATTGGCTTGAGGATTAAAGCACAAGTTGCGATGGTCATGCATTTGGATAAATGTATCGGCTGCCATACATGTTCAGTTACGTGTAAAAATGTATGGACCAACCGGCCAGGTACAGAGTATGTATGGTTTAACAATGTAGAAACACGCCCTGGGGCTGGATATCCTAAGGAATGGGAAAACACAGACCGTTATAAAGGTGGTTGGGTGTTACGTAATGGCAAACTGCATTTACGAGCAGGAGGACCCGTATCGAAACTGGCAAACATCTTTTATAATCCAAACATGGCAGAAATGAATGATTTTTACGAGCCATGGACCTATGATTTTCAGCATCTACACAAAAGAGAAAAAGGTGAAAGTATTCCAGTAGCAAGACCAAGGTCCATGATTACAGGAAAATACATGGATAAGCCAGAATGGGGTCCGAACTGGGATGACGATTTAGCGGGCGGTAGTGAAACCGTTCCGTTGGATCCTAACGTACGTAAGCTGCAAGAACATATTGCCATGGAATACGAAAAAACCTTTATGATGTATTTGCCACGGATATGTGAGCATTGTTTAAATCCATCCTGTGTGGCATCTTGTCCTTCCGGTGCGTTATATAAACGAGATGAAGACGGAATCGTTCTCGTTGATCAAGATGCTTGTCGCGGCTGGCGTTTTTGTATGAATGGATGTCCTTACCATAAGGTGTATTATAACTGGAATACTCACAAAGCGGAGAAATGTAATTTTTGCTATCCAAGAACAGAGGCTGGCCTACCAACCATTTGTTCCGAAACCTGCGTTGGGCGTATTCGTTATATCGGAGTAGTTTTATATGATGCAGATCGAGTAAAGGAAGCCGCTTCCGTTAAAGATCCCAAGGAGCTATACGAGTCACAGCTTTCTGTCTTCCTAGACCCTTTTAACCCAGAAGTCATTGAAGAGGCACAGAAACAAGGCATCAATTATAGTTGGATTCAAAGTGCCCAAGATTCACCTGTCTATAAGATGGCCATAAAGTGGAAAATTGCTTTGCCTCTGCATCCTGAATATCGAACATTACCGATGGTATGGTATGTTCCGCCACTTAGTCCAATCATGAATCATATTACAAATGAACATGAATTAAGTGCAGATGGCTATATTCCAGCGGTGGACCAAATGAGAATTCCTATGGAGTATTTAGCTTCGATCTTATCAGCAGATGATACGAGCGTTATTCGAAAGGTTTTATTAAAAATGTCAGCAATGCGTGTATACATGCGCCAGAAAAACGTTGGCGGAATGGATGAGACTAAAGTGAGAACCCTTCTTCAAGAAGCCGATACGACCGCTGAAGAAATTGAGGACATGGCAAGATTACTTGCCGTTGCGAAGTACAACGAACGATTCGTCATACCAACGGCTCGTAGGGAAATGAGAGAAGATCTTCACTACAGACAAGGCGCTTGCAGTATTGAATATTTGGCTCCGCCAGAAGGAATGACCACATATCCATTTGAGAGAAGTGAAAATGCATGACAAATGAGGAAAAAGTGATTTTGTTAACCCTATCGAAAATAATGGTATATCCTGATCATGATTTTGAGCAAGAGCGTACAATGATTGAAGAATTCATAAAAGAAAATCTTCCATCAAAGAAAACTCAAAAGGAAATCATGAGTCGCCTAAGATCACTTTATCAGCTATCTTTAGTAGACCTCCAAAAACTCTATGTGGAAACGTTTGATTATAAGGATAAAACCAGCCTTTATCTAACTTCTCATGAGCTTGGAGATAGCCGAAAACGGGGCGATGCATTAATCAAATTGCAGAAATTGATTTACGAAAGCGGATTTGAGTACGAAGGGAAAGAATTAGCAGACTATATTCCAATGCTGTTGGAATTTCTAGCCGTTGCCCCGGAAGGAGAAGCAGTAAATCGCCTATCGAAAAGGTTAGCCTTTGCGATTCATCGTGTTATGAATCATCTCCCTGCTAGTCACCCTTATTACAGAGTGATGGAGCTTTTAATGATGTTTGTATTCGAAATTCCATCTTCCGAAGATATTACGTTGCTTGAAAAGGAACGTGAGGAAGCAGATTTAGACGAATTACCATATCCATTAATGTATCGATAAAGGGAGGTGGCACAGTTATGGAAGTCATTTTTTGGTGGACCGTTTTTCCTTATATATGTGGGACCATTTTAATCGTTGCAACATTTTATCGCTTTATCTATCGAGGAAAAAGCTGGACAGCTCCTTCCACGGAAATTTTTGAAAAAAAATGGTTGAGAGTCGGTTCCGTTATTTTTCACTATGGGATTATCTTTGCTTTTCTAGGTCATGTCATGGGAGTATTAATCCCGTTAGAGTTCTATAATGCCATTGGTGTCACAGATGATATGTATCACCTTTTTGCTATTGCCGGCGGTGGGGTCGCAGGTTTGATGGTCGTTTTTGGTTTAGTTGTGATCCTTCTTCGGAAATTTGTTTTCCCTAGTGTGGGAGCACATACGACGTTTGGTGGATATTTTACAATTCTATGGCTGCTGCTCGCAGCTGGATTAGGAACCTATATGACTTTAATCTACAATACAACTGTAGGTGAGTATGAATATAGGCTATCGATTGGACCATGGTTCAGAAGTTTATTTACCTTTAATCCGAAAGCAGATTTGATGCTTGGTGTACCAACTTTATTTAAAGTCCATATCATCGTTTCGTTTATTTTATTTGCAGCGATACCATTTACTAAACTTGTTCATATGTTCAGTTTTCCAGTTCGATATCCTTCACGGGCGCCGCAGCAATATCGGGCACGAGATGAATATAAAAAGGATAGTCATTAACCACTAAAGAACCTCCTTTGAATAAGGAGGTTTTTTTCAATGCATCTGAATCCTTGGATCTTTGTGATAAACTATTAATAAATTTCTTAAAAAATGGAGGGGAATCTTCTGTTTATCTCGAACGAAGCTAGCCAATTTTTGAAACAATTTATGAAAAAAAGAAACAAAACAGGTGTTCGTATTGGCTATAATGAAAAAAGCAACTGAGGATTGTCCAAATTTAAATTAACTCTGGATGAGTTAAAAACAGGGGATTTCCATAAAGAAGTGAACGGATTAACGATCTACTATAAAGATGATGTTGCATCCAAATTGCCTCGTTTACATATTTCCTATGAAAACGGCAGGTTAGGTTTAAGGGATCTTAAGAATGAAGTTGAATAGAACAGAATAGGAGAGTCAATGATGGATTCAAAGATGATACATACATGTAGCCATTTACTAAAAGAAGCTCAGAACATTGTGGTATTAACAGGGGCAGGGATCAGTACGGAGTCTGGAATAAAGGACTTCCGCTCGAGAACCGGCCTTTATCAATTGGCTCCGGAATATATCCTTTCACTGGACTATTTCTATAAACATCCTCGGAAATTTTACGAATTTGCTATTGAGAATCTGTACCATCCAAAAGCATTGCCAAACATAGGTCACGAGATCATTGCGAAATGGGAAAAAGAAGGGAAAGTAAAAAACGTGATCACGCAAAACATTGATGGACTTCATCAAAAGGCAGGGAGTCAGCAGGTCATTGAATTTCATGGAACGATGAAGACATTGTCTTGTACCAACTGCGGAAAACAATATTCAACCGATGAATTAGTGGAGCTAATGAATGAAACCGAGGAATTTTACGTCTGTACTGCCTGCGAAACGAAACAAAAAAGAACTCGGTACATAAAACCGAATGTTGTGTTGTTTGGGGACACAGGCGATTGGTTTACAGATGAAGGGTTTCAAACGATTACTCAGATTCTACATCATGCGGATGTTGTATTCGTTTTAGGAACTAGTCTCCAAGTGACACCATTCTCTATATTTCCTAGATTTAGACGAGAGGGTGTTCCACTTATTATCATTAACAAAGGGAAAACACCGTACGATTTCCAAAGAGATTCCTATGTGATACAAGAATCGATTGGAGAAACCCTTAACAAGTTGGATCAGGAATTACATAAAGGACCCATGTAGTTTATCTACATGGGCTGTTTTACTTCACGATTTTTATTGATTATCCTTCATCCAGTACATCAATAGCAACCAGTCTACTGTGATCATGATTTCCTCTTGCTGAGACCTTAGCCATACTTGATGTAGCATCTATGCTTTCTATCCATACAGGTACTCCATGATAATGAACATTAATTTCATCTTCAGAATTCAAAATTTCTTTCACTCGATTTAAATTCATTTTCAATCACCTCTATACTATTATCACCTAGAAAAAAATAGTTTATGTTTCCTAGGGCTGTTGTAAAAAAGCAATATTTTGTAGGTTTCCCGTATGTCACTGGATGTATCAAGAAACAATAATAGGAGAGACAAACATTCGGAGGTAATCATGAAAAAGGAAAATACAAACCAGCCTGATGACGTAACTTCAAGAACCTATGCCCAAATGAATGAATCTGAAGGATTAGAAATTAGTTCAACCGGTTATGGACTAGAATCCGTTACTAACCCAACTGGGGAAAATAATAATACTGACCATCCTTCTTCTTGCGGAGGACTTTAATCATGTAAAACCCCCATTCCAATTTGGAAATGGGGGTTTTACATGATTCGACATAAGAAGGGTATGAAACTTTTCCATATGATTAATCGTCTTTTTTTATTGGGAGATTTATGTCATTTTGGGGGAGATGAGACTTGATGTACATAAGAGAGGCGACAGAAAAAGATGCCGCTATTTTAGAACATTGGTTACAGAATAAGGAAGAATGCTTTCTTGTTACAAATAAAGAAGAATTTCTGACAGAAGATTATTTGAAGTGGCTAGGAGCGGATGACCAACACTGCTTTAGCTTAATAAATGAACATAACCAGGTTGTTGGATATGGAGAAATATGGGTGGATGAAAGCGAAGGAGACCTTGAATTTGCCCACTTAATTATACATCCTTCTATGAGAAATAAAGGTCTTGGAAAAATTCTTATTAGTCAATTAGAGGAAAAAGCAAAGCTTTTTCCATTTCCAGTAATTTATATGCGAGTGAATCCAAATAATCAATCAGCTCTTCAATGCTATTTAAAATGTGATTTTATCATTGACCCATATTTAAATGAAGTATTTGAGAATAAATGGACTTGGTTAAAAAAGAGCTTAACATCTAAATAAAGGGGAGCGTCATTCATGAATATTTACATTATCACCTGTTTTCATTTTTCCTTAAGAATTATCGTAAAGAACTAATATTTTATATAATTCCTATTTTTTAAAACAGGCAGGATAGTCAGCTAAAATGAAGAATACATAAGGGTTAGCAAAAAAATTTCTGGAGGTTTTTCATGACAAGCCCTATCCTAAACCAAATTGGGACCGTTTTTATCCCCGTAAGTGACATAGAAAAGGCAAGAAATTGGTATTGTGACATTTTAGCATTAGAAGCAGATGGGGAAATTCTGTTTGGTCATCTATATATTTTACCAATGAAGGGAATAGGAATTGTCTTAGACAGCAAAATTTATTCAGAAGAAAACACAATAAAAACCCCTTTATTTCATTTCAATTCCGAAAATATTGAAGAGGCCTATTCCTTTCTATTAAAGAAGGGAGTTCCAATCACCTCAGAAATACAACATGATCATTATTTTACGATTAAAGACCCAGACGGTAATCAATTAATGATTTGTAAGTGTTAATTTTTCCTAGGTGGTCAAACTGAATTTTGCGAGTTTGTAATCTACAAGTTAATCATTTCATCCTATTAATGCCAAAGAGACCGTTATCATTAAAAACGATCTCTTTTTCGTTTATCTGATTTTAAATTAATTTCGCCATATATAACTCATCAACAAACTGATTATCAACGACTAACGAATGTTTTTTAATACCTTCAATCTCAAAGCCCATTTTCTTGTATAGAGCAATACCAGCCTCATTATGACACATTACGGTAAGCTCAAGACGATGGATATTTTTTATTCTTGCCCAGTTTTCCATCTCATTAAAAAGCTTCGTACCAATACCTAAACCGGTGTAATCCTTCCGAATTCCGATCACGATATAAACACTATGACGCATTCTATTAAAATTTTCTTTATTAGCACTTATATAACCCACAATTTCCCCATCTATTTCGCAAATAAGTATTAAAGACAAATCTTCTTCTAGGATTTGTTTTATGTACTCTGTTTGCTCTAGAATAGTTGTTTTTCTTTCCCACGGTTCGAGCATCATAAACGTGGATTCTTGATCTAACGTTTTGTTTAGTTCAAGAAAGTTTTCAGCGTCTGAAACGTTTACTCTTCTGATTATCATGTATATCTCCTCTAAATATTGTCTATTAATTTAATTATAAAAAACAATAATGGACTAATCCAGTTATGTTTATGACAAAAGCACCAAATTCAATTATAAGCAAACGTACTGCATAAATTCTCCAAATTTATTCTGTACTATTGTGCAATCAGATTATCTGGAGGAGAATAAAATGAAAAGTTTAAAATTTTTTCTGATTTCGATCTTTGCTTCACTATTGTTAGTAGCATGTTCCAATTCTGATCAAAAGAATAATCAGGAAAGTATGGATAATATAGAAAAAAGCACTCAAGAAAATTCCAGTCATGGAGGACATGAAGGAATGAACCATACAGGTTCCGCTGATGTTCCAGAGGGTCTGAAAGTAGCTCAAAATCCAAAGTACAAAGTAGGAGACACAGCTATCATAAATGCCGATCACATGGAAGGAATGAAGGGAGCAGAAGCTACCATTGTTGGTGCCTATGATACGATAGCTTATGTCATCTCTTATGACCCAATTATTGGCGGAGAAAGAGTAACCAATCATAAATGGGTGATCCATGAAGAAATAAGGGATCCTCGTAACGCACCTTATAAGTCTGGAGAAGAAGTAACCGTAGAAGCTGACCATATGGAGGGTATGAAGGGGGCCATTGCTGTCGTTGAATCGGCTGAAAAGACGACTGTTTACATGGTTGATTATATACCCACAAATGGCGGGGAAAAAGTAACCAATCATAAATGGGTGACAGAAAGTGAACTTTCGGATAAATAAATTTTAAGCTGCCGCACATGGCAGCTTTTTATTTGTTGTTTGTTAAAAATAATTAAGATTATACTAACCATAGTGAAATTTTTTAGGAAGTGGTTTACATCACATACTCGATAGTATTATTTATAGTAGCAGGTTTAGCTGAAATTGGAGGAGGCTATTTAATTTGGTTATGGTTACGCGAAGGACAACCACTTTATATGGGAGTCATAGGGGGCTTTATTTTAGCTTTGTACGGGGTTATTGCCACGCTACAAACGTTCCCATCATTCGGAAGGGTATATGCAGCATACGGTGGTGTATTTATCGTACTATCCATATTATGGGGGTGGGGAATCGATAAAAAGACACCGGATTTTTATGACTGGCTTGGCGCGTTTATATGCTTGATTGGTGCTTCTGTCATTCTGTTTGCACCAAGAAATTAATCATATATACTGCCAATCTTTAGACATAGATCTTTGTAGCGATTAAAAAAGATTTTGATGGAAGCCTTGTCATTGTAATAATAGTATGACACTATAAAGGCATATACAATCTTGGAGGAAGAAATTTATGTTGCCAAATTGCCCAAAATGTCATTCCGAATATACTTATGAAGATGGTAATCTCTACGTATGCCCCGAATGTGCACATGAGTGGAGTACAGAAATAGAAACTGAAAATAACGAGGAACAGAACGTTGTGAAAGATGCAAACGGTAATATCTTAAACGATGGTGATACTGTAACAGTTATCAAAGACCTAAAAGTAAAAGGAAGTTCATCCGTTTTAAAAGTAGGTACCAAAGTTAAAAGTATTCGTTTAGTAGATGGGGACCACAATATCGATTGTAAAATCGATGGGTTTGGGGCTATGTCATTAAAATCTGAATACGTAAAGAAGGTTTAATCAATTTTATCCCAAATACTCTTACAGAAAGCTACCCCTGGGCAGCTTTCTTTTTTAATGTAAACATTTTAGTCATAGTGGTTGTGATGTTATTGCAAAAGAAAAAGAAACTATTCTGCCTTAATATCAAGAATATAATGATTGGATATTAGATTATGATCGAGTTGAGATTAATAAGGTTTTTAAATAAGTTCCTATGTATTTGTGATTTAATAAAATGATCCCTTGGAATATTTAGTATGTTTGTGAATATGAAAATGATAGGGACTTTATTAAACAACATTCGTACAAGAGGGGGAAATATCATGAATTATATATTTTCGGATCAACTATCACATACAAGAACTAATCTAATAAACGAAATCGTTTTACTTCCATTTGATGAGTTCAACAATAAACCCAATCCACATACCTGGAGTATCGCCCAAATATGTCATCACTTATATTTAACTGAAAAAGTATTTGCCGATGCCATTGTATATGGTTTAAATAAACAAAACAGTCAACCTACCAATTCTAAGAATGTAAGCCTAGCCTTGGATCGAACAACAAAGTTACCCGCTCCTGAAATCGTGTATCCAAGTAGGGAATTAATGGAGGTTGAGCCAATCATTACTTTATTAAATGATTCTAGAAAGAGAATAATAGATGTCCTGAGTAATATAAAAGACCCATCCAGTTTAGAAGAGAAGTCAGCAAAACACCCAGTCTTCGGAGAACTTCGTTTACATCAATGGGTTGAATTAATTTATTTACACGAGCAACGACACATTGAGCAAATTAAAGAAACGAAAGCAGTCATTCATCCATAATTGCACTAAAAAAAGAGAGTGTCAGGAAACCATTAAAAGGTACCTGGCACTTTTTTTTGAAGGTATTTTTAAAAGATGGATTAATAGAGTGGGTAATCCTTCCTTTTTCACCACTTAATGGTAATATGAGTTTCATATAGATAGATTATATTAATCCACCCCCAAAATATTTTTTTCACAATAGACGTATGTATCCCAACTGAAATTGATACACGAATGTTGAAAAGAGTTTTTAACAGAATGGTTGGAAAAAGTAAAGGAATTAACTAACCATTAACTAGGAGGTAATCATGTGTTTATTGTTAATGTAGAAGCGGCCATTTACGATCATGAAAAATGGTTATTAGTTCTAAGAAGTAAAAAAGAGGAACATGCAGGAGGGAGCCTTTCCTTAGTTGGAGGGAAGGTGGATACAGAAGGGAACTCCACTGAAATATTAGAAAGAACTCTGCAGCGGGAAGTCTTTGAAGAGGTAGGGGTAGAAATACAGAATCTGAACTATGTAAATAGCTCCTCTTTTGTTACGGAAACAGGTTTACATGTAGTGGACATCGTTTTTCAATGTGAACTAAAAGCGGGAGAGGCCTTTGTTAAAAGTCCTGAAGAGGTCGATGAGGTGGTTTGGTTGTCCACTTCAGAAATAGTAAATCATCTAGATATTCCAGAGTATTTAAAGGAAAATATTAAAGAGGCAGAAAAGGTTCGGAAGAAGGTTTATCGTTGTTAGCATAAATAAGGAAGGGCTTTAGGCGCAATTCATAAGGTGAATTGCGTTTTTTCCTAGCTTCCACTTACAGTTTAAAATTTAATTAGATACTTTTTCCAATTAGGACATATGTCCTTCTCAAAATGCTTATAACTATTTTTTAATTAGTTTAGAACTTTAATAAATGGGGCGATTAATTTGAAAGGTAGTTTATTGGCATTTTTAGCGGGAGCGCTTATAACGATTCAAGGGGTTTTTAACGCCAAAATTAGCGAAGATATCGGTACTTGGCAAACAGCTTCTCTTACACAGTTTATTGGATTTATAGTGACGATATTTCTCTTAACTATTGTCCCTGACCCATCTTGGAAAAAGCTTAAACACGTTAAACCTTTATTTATAACTGGGGGTTCTTTTGGCGCAATCATTATTTTTTGTAATATCACCGCTATCATTCAAATTGGTGTTACACTGTCAATAGCCATTTTACTGATAGCCCAACTATTCTTAACGTATTTAATCGATCAAAATGGTTGGTTTGGTTATTTGAAACAAAGAGTTCAAATCCAACAGTTGATTGGAATTGGCATGATGATCGTTGGAGTAGTAATATTAAAGTTTTAACACAAAGCAGGATGTGAATAAAAGTTTGAGAAAAATAAATAATAGCGATCAATTAGAATCATATTTAAAGGCATTTAATATAGATTCTATATTCAATAATGAAATTAAACCCTACTTATCACTTTACCATTTTGAACAAGGAGAGCTTATTTGTTCTCAGGGAGATTCTACTGAATTTCTATATGTTCTCGTTAAAGGGAAAGTGAAAATCTTTACCACCTCTTCTGAAGGAAAAACGTTAATCCTATCCTTCAAGAACCCGCTTGAAGTGATTGGGGATATAGAATACGTACAGGGGATTGATATCATTAACACCGTTGAGGCTGTTTCTGCCGGTTATATGATCGGGGTCCATCATGATAAACTTAATAGTTTCTTAAAAGATTATTCGCCATTTCTACAATTTTTATTGGATATCATTACACAAAAATTTTATCTGAAATCTAACTCCATGAGCTTTAATTTAATGTATCCCGTAGAAGTTCGACTAGCAAGCTATTTACTTTCCATAAACGTTGATGAAGATAATCTACAACTTAACGGTCAAATAAGTACTTCTCATTTAACTGATATAGCAAACTTAATCGGAACCAGCTATAGACATCTGAATCGTGTCATTCATCAGTTTTGTCTTAATGGAGTGATAGAGCGCAAGAAAGGATTCCTCTTCATAAAGGATAGAGAAGGATTAAAGTTGTTAGCTGGCGATAATATTTATGAATAGTCTAATCTAGTAAACCACCAAAGAGGAGAGAACAAGAATGATTTTGGGATTATTCTTTGCCATTGTAGCAGGTTTAATGGTCAGCCTACAGAGCATCTTTAATAGTAAGGTAAATGAACAGATAGGAACATGGACAACAACAGCCATCGTACTAGGACTAGGCGCACTTGCTTCGTTTACGATCGGATTATTTCTTGAAGGAAAACATCTATTTATTTTAGAAAATATGAAAGTCTGGTACTGGTTTAGCGGTATAATAGGAATTGGAGTGGTAAGTTGTTTAGTACAAAGTATTAGACTATTAGGTCCTACCTTCGCCACATCCATTACACTGTCCTCCCAGCTAGGATTTGCATTAATATTAGATTCATTAGGCTGGTTTGGATTGCATAAGGTTCCTTTTACTTTTAAGGATTTGATCGGCGTATTCATTATTATTGCCGGTATCTTAGTCTTTAAATTAAGCGATTTAAACACGAGAGAAAAACTCCAAAAGGTGCAGTAAAATTTATAATTAATTCCTTTAAATATTTTACATGAACTATCAATGACATCACGGGAGAGATATTTATGAAAGACTACAAGACATTATTATTTGACTTAGACGATACATTACTAGATTTTGGTGCTGCAGAAACATTAGCCTTGAAACTACTTTTTCAAGAGCAAAATCATATTTTAACTCCTGAGATTGAAAAAATGTATAAAAAGATCAATCAAGGTTTATGGCAATCCTTTGAAGAAGGAAAATTGAGCCGCGATGAGGTAGTAAATACACGTTTTTCCTTATTATTTAAGGAGCTAGGTAAAGAAGTGAACGGTACTTTACTCGAAAAAAATTATCGTCATTATTTAGAACAAGGCCATCAACTGATTGAAGGGGCCTTTGAAATGATTAGCAAACTCCAAAACCATTATGACCTATATATTGTAACGAACGGAGTATCTAGGACTCAGTATAAACGTTTACGTGATTCAGGACTGTTCCCGTTATTTAAAGGGATTTTTGTTTCAGAGGATACTGGTTATCAAAAACCAATGAAAGAATTTTTCGATTATGTCTTTAATCGAATACCAAACTTTTCATTGGACCAAACATTAATCATCGGTGATTCATTGGGTGCTGATATAAAGGGAGGACAACAGGTCGGTCTAGATACATGCTGGTTTAATCCTAACTTAAAGGTAAAAAATTCGGAAATCATACCAACCTATGAGATTCAAAAATTAGAGGAACTGTACGAAATATTACTAAGCAGTGAAAAAGCACTATTACTAAAATAATTCTTGTCTAGTAGTAAACATGAATAAGAAATGTTAGGAGATAGAGCGATGGATAGTATCATTTTTGATTTGGATGGAACTCTTTGGGATTCAAGAGAAACGGTTCTGATAGCCTGGAATAAGGTAATTAAGGAAAGTAAGGAACTTAATATAGAGCTAACAAAGGAAGATTTTAAAAAAACGATGGGACTCCAGGTAAAAGATATTGGTAAAATTCTTTTTCCTAGTCTTAATGACGAGAAGCGTGACCACCTTTTAAAATCGTGTTGTGACCTTGAATGTAACTTTTTAGAACAACATGGGGGTTCACTCTATCCTAATTTAGAAGAAGTTCTAAAGGCTTTATCCCAAAAGTATAAGCTATTTATCGTTAGCAATTGTCAAGAAGGGTACATTGAATCTTTTTTTCAATATCATCAGTTAGGTACATTCTTTGTAGATTATGAGAATCCCGGCCGAACGGGACTTACAAAAGGGGAAAATATTAAATTAATAATGGAAAGAAATAATTTAACTTCTCCTGTCTATGTGGGGGATACAGAAGGGGATTTAAAAGGAGCAGAATTTGCTGGTATTCCCTTTGTATACGCGAAATATGGATTTGGTGAAGTAAGTCATTATGATTATTGTATAGAAGATTTACTGGATCTAGTTGATTTATTTTAGCTGTTTAGTAGATAAATTAAGAGTAAGTCTATTTTCTTACCCCTCTCTCGATAGAGGGTTTTTTTGTGCTAATCCTTAATTTTCAAGGTGATTTCTCTCACAAGTTTATCTCCATACAGATAAGTATAAAACACGAATTGATTTGACTAAAAATTTAGATTAAACTAAATAGTATACTATCTATAGTTTGGAGAATTAGTTATGTTTAAAAAAGAATCGTATACTGAAAAAGTATATAAGGATATAAAAAAGAAAATTTTATCTGGTAAAATTCTAAAAAATGAGAAGATAAATATAGATGAATTGGTAAAGTCATTAGGAGTAAGTAAAATTCCAATTAGAGAGGCAATATTTATGCTTCAGCAAGAAGGATTACTTATATATAAAACAAATGTAGGTACAAGAGTAGTTGATATTAAGTATGACGATGTCCTTGAAATCCTCGATATCTTAAATAAGATAACTGGACAGAATATCTCAATCGAACATAACGCTAGTACAGATGAAATAATGGAAGCTATATCACTATTCCAAAATCTTATAAAAGAATCCAATAATAAAAGAAGTATTGAGGTTGTAAATAAACTTTGCGATCAACTTTTAATATGGAGAAAGGTGTAAAATATGGGATTAGTAGAAAAAAAAACCATAAAAGACCAAGCATACTTTTATTTAAAAGATAAAATATTATCAGGTGAATATAAGCAAGGAACACGAATCAATCTTGAAAAATTAGCGAAAGCACTTGAAATTAGTAATACCCCCCTTAGAGAAGCTGTAAATATGTTAAAGAAGGAAGGGCTTATCGAATATGATACAAAGCATGGAATAACGGTAATTAAACTAACAAAAAGAGATATAACAGAAATTTCAAATGCCATAGCAATTTTACTTATCGGTGGTTATAAATTATGTATAGAGCAATCAAAACAAAAGGAATTAATCACTGCCATGGAAGAGTGTTATCAAAAACAGGAACAATATTTTAAAGATGGTAATAACCCAAAATTTTTAGAGTACTCCATAAAATTTGATGAATGTCTAGTTACTATTTCTGAAAATGAACGGCTAATTTCAATTCTTAATAACTTAAATGATCTATTTTATCTGGTTGTTCAAGATTTTCATACAGAAAATAAGAATAAAATGAATAGTTTAAAAGAACATAAAGACTTATTAGAATCAATTAAAAGTAATAAATGTGAGGATGTAGAGGATAAATTAAATCTTCACTATAAGAATAGTATGAAATCAGTCTTAAAAATTAGATATTAAGGATAAATTAAAGAACTTCTAGCCTATAATATATAGGCTTTTTTATGTTTAATTACAATTCTGACAATTATATTAAAAGTGTTATTTTCAGATAATAATGAATTTTTAAAATATTTATTGAGATTACTTCCATAAAATGCTAAACTTAATTTAATGAAAACATAGTATACTATGTTTTTTTGAAGGAGGATGATTTCAGTTTATGAAAAGTCTTTTTACACCATTAAAAAAGGAAGGATTAACTACCCTAAAGCTGAGATACAATTGGAAAGAGCAACGTATAAATCTATTTGCAGCAAAGGAATGGGAAAAAGATTTTGATTTTTCTACATACAATAAAACCTTCTACAATGAGAGTATTTTGACTGATGAAGCTAGATATTTAAATACCATCGAAGTTAAAGAACTATATGAAAAATACGATTTATTAGAATACCTAGAACAAGTAATAGACTTACTAATTCAAGGTAAACATTTCGGAATGGATTGTTATTATAATGACCAATACAATATCAGGTTTATGGGAAATATACACAGTTTAGCTTTAGGAATTAACAATAGATTACACGCAACCCTAGCTGGCGGAATTCGACGTTATGGTTTTGATCACGTGGAGAAGGATGTCATCATAAATGGACTTAACTTAGCTAGGGCAATGAGCTTTAAAAATGTTGCCGCAAATCTTGCATTTGGAGGTTGCAAAACGACTGTTCAAATGGAGCCTCTCGACCTAAATAATCTTGAAATGATGGGATTTTTGGCATTTTCCTTGGATAAAACAAGGAGTATGACAGGACCAGATATGAACTTTCCGACTGAAATGGCAGATGTGATGAAGGAACACTTTTCAATCCAATATACTGGAGGGCCAAAAGGTCCCTTAGGTGAAACTGGAAAGCCTACAGCATTTGGTACATATTTAGCATTAAAGCAAGCTGTTAAATTCCTAAAGGGTACTGAAAGACTTGATGGTTTAACCATAGCTGTTCAGGGATTAGGAGCTGTTGGCTGGTATATGGCAGAACATCTTGCAAGTGAAAACACCTATTTAATTATTACTGATGTTAATAAGGAAAGAGTAGAAGAGTTTTTAAATCAACATCCAGATAAAGATATTAAATACGTAGATCCTAGCGAAATATTAAAAATAAAAGCTGATATATTATGCCCATGTGCCATTGGCGGAATTTTAAGTGAAGATAACATTCCTAACCTGAACTTTGATATTATATTTGGTCCGGCTAATAATCAACTTAAAGCAAGTAATCAAAATGAAGAAATAAGATTATCAAGACTGATTTCAGAACGAGGAATATTATTCCAAGAATCATGGTGGCATAATGTTGCTGGTGTCATATGTGGAGCAGAAGAATACTTAGAAGGCGAAAATGCTAACTACGATAGCTTAATCAATAGAATAAGAGAGACAGTTCCAGTAAAAACATGGGAAAATCTACTAAATGCCAAAGAACTAGGAATTACTCCTACTGAGTCTATGTATAGAATATGTGAAAAAATAATATATCAAAATTAGAAAGAATAAGATTTATTATATCTTAATTAATTGGGGTGTCCAAATGAAAAATAAATATAAAATTTTTCACTATATCGTTTTATTTTTTATGTTAGGGATAATAACTGCTTGTGGAGCTACAAATGAAAAAGCTAGCACAAAAAGTGAGAAAAATAAAGAAGGAAAGCAGTATACCATTGGTGTAACCCAAATTGTTGAACATCCATCTTTAGATGCTGCTTTTGATGGGTTTAAAAAGGCTTTAGAAGATAATGGATTAAAAGAAGGGGAAAACCTTACATTTGATGTTCAAATTGCTCAAGGTGATATGAGTAATAACCAATCCATAGCAAATAATTTAAAGAGTAAAAATGTAGACTTAATTTTTGCTAATTCTACTCCAAGCGCACAAGGAGCATTAAGTGCAACTAAAGACATTCCGATTATTTTTACTTCCGTCACAGATCCTGTGGGAGCACAACTAGTGGCATCAATGGAAAATCCAGGCGGTAATGTTACTGGTACAACAGATACTCATCCAGAAGCAATTCCAAATACAATTAAGTTTATCAAAGAACAATTCAATGTAAAAAAAATCGGAACCATTTACAATTCAGGAGAACAAAATTCGGTGGCTCAAATTGAAATGGTTGAAAAAGAATTAAAAGGAACAGGAATTGAATTAGTAAAGGTAACTGTCTCAACTTCATCTGAGGTTCAGCAGGCAGCTGATTCTTTAAAAGGACGTGCCGATGCTATCTACATTATCGGGGATAACACAGTGGTTACTGCACTAGAATCAGTAGTTAAACTTGCAAAAGATCAAAAAATCCCATTATTTGTAGGAGAATTAGATTCAGTAAAACGAGGTGGATTTGCTGCATACGGTTTTGAATATTACGATATTGGTTATGAAGCTGGAGAAATGGCTGCACAAATACTAAAAGGGGAAAAAACACCCGCTGAAATGCCTGTTCAATATCCTCAAAACTTAAAGTTATTAATCAACAAAGACTCTGCTAAAGAAATAGACATTAAAATAAAAGAAGAATGGAACAATATAGCTGAATACTACGAAAACTAAGATTTTATATTTCCAAAAGAAAAATTTTAAAAGCAACGGCCCGACAATGTTCCACACCAATCGCGCAATAAGCGATTGGTGTTTTTTCATAAATTGTGCATAGGGAAACAAGATAGTTTTATTTAACTAAAATTAGAGGTAAAATTAAATAAAATCAATAACAGGTGGGGTTTTTTATGGAAAAAGTAAATATCAACGAAAAATTTTCTTTATTTAACGAATATTGGAGTCCAAAAATTGCTGGAGAAATCAATGATACACATGTGAAACTTGCAAAATTAAAAGGGGAGTTCATTTGGCATCTCCATGAACATGAAGATGAAATGTTCTTTGTTGTGAAGGGGCAGTTATTAATAAAATTCAGGGACAAAGATGTTTGGATTAATGAAGGTGAATTCATTATTGTTCCTAAAGGGGTTGAACACCTGCCAGTTGCGGAAGAGGAAGTTCATGTTCTATTATTTGAACCAAAAACCACTCTTAATACAGGAAATCAAGTAAATGAAAGAACCGTCTCCGATCTTCAATCCATATAACTAAAGCCCCCTCATTTTTCAATGGCTAAAAAATACTCACTCATAAATGGATGCTTTATAAACAATAAAAGGGTGGGAGCAACCCACCCTAAAGTACTATATCAACTAAGAAGAAACTCGATGTTTCTTCTTTTTATTTTTGCCTTTAATAACAGTTAGATGTGATGCAGTTAATTTGTTTAAACTGGTTCGTTTTATAATGGGTATAGTCTTTTTCACATTATTAGTTTTTACTTTTCTATTTCTTGCTGCCCTCAGAAATATGATCTTTCCTTTTTTCTTAGCAAGAGATTGACCAAAGATTTTATATATAAAATAAAGAAGTATTCCAACTAACAACATCACCGTGAACTTTTTCATAAAAACAGTTGGATTTTCAAGTATGCTATTCCATATACCAAGCAAACTAAGGATGATTAAGGTCCACCCAAAAACGGATAAAATTTGATTTTTCAACAAAACCACCTCCTTAATACATCTTAATGTATCAAAGGAATTATTTGACAAATTAAACCGTTTTTTCAAAAAATCGTCAGGATTCTATGTCTTTTTATTTACATTTTTATATGTATTAGCATTAGATTAAAGAGAGGCAGAGTAGCCCTTAAATTCTTTAACAATTTCGACATAAATAATCTTAAAACATATAACATACATCACACCCACGATCATTTATATTTGGCATTCTTATGTTAAACAATGAGAATGAAGTGGGGGAGTGAATATGAGAGAGTACCTTATTGTAGAAGTGTTAGACGGTGTGTACTTTGCCAATTTTAAAGATAAAAATTCCCTTGTTTATACCGTTGATCAAAATGAAGCCTGGAAAACAGCAGATTTCAAAGCTGCTAAAAAAATGGTGATTTGCCTAAACAGACTATATAATATTCAATCTAAAATAAAGCCATTAGATTTTTTATGAAAAAACAAAAAGTATTAACCAAGAGGAATAAAATAGAAACACTCAAATTTGATAATGTGGGTGTTTCTATTTTTTTATACGTAATTTTAAATGCAACAGAAATAGTAAGGAGCAGGGGGTGGACCAATTCTAGATGTCCTTTTTATCCATTTTCTAGTTTACATAATATAAATTCTAGGAAGTTGCGGAGTGGGAATTAATAGAGGTCTCAATATCTAAGTATACTTAAATTAGTGAGACGAAATGAAATTTTTTAAAAATATAAATGTTTATGCTTTAAATTTGTATTATCAATAAAAAAACCTCCGGTGAATTTATGCCAGAGATTTTTCATGTTTTATTCAGATTCTTGCATTAGATTTGTTCCATATCGGTTTGCAACTCTTAAGTCATGACCTTCATCCGAATTACTTTTATGAATGATGTCTTCTTTAGCTCCTAATAAACTAGCACTGGTTAATTCCTTTTCAGCTTGATCCAAATCATCATTTCTCATATATATATACACCTCAAATGTATTTTTTGCATCAATATCCTATTTATGCATGTTTTTACTATAAATTAAGGATTAAGGTCGTATATTTTCTTTGCTATGATAAAAAACAGCTGTTAAAACAAAATCCGTCCAGTCCAATCATAAAAAAAGACCGCTTTATACGGTCATTTTTTATATTTTAGTTTACATAATAATATTATTGAAATTATGTTTTTATAACTGGTTGTTGAAATATTGCGGTTAAGTACTGTCTTGGTGTTCCATAATAAAGTACTTGTTGGAATTGAGGATACACAGAATCAAAACGGATATAAATCGGAGAGTCTAATAACCATGGATAACAGGAATAAAACGATTGATCTCCATACACAATGGCTTTTATTGCTAATTCAAGCTCTTTTTGAAAGATCATGAACCTTACTTTTGCATAGGATTCATCGAATTCTCCGCCACTGATATAAACATTTCCCCATAGTTGAAATTCTCCTGTTTGCGGTAGCCATTCGGCTAAAACTTCGTCTCTTAATTTCATATTTATTTTATTTTTATCGTATTGACAGCCTATTGTTAAAAACAATTCACCCGTTGTATCTGAATGTGTTAATGTATATTTTCGATTATCAAGTGGTCTAAAAGGAGTGGCAGGTGGCAAATAGGATACTGAAAGTTTCGAAGGAATAAAAAGGGACATGGCAAGCATCTCCTTTCAAATATTTCCGCGCTTACCATATCCTATGAAAATACATAAACAATCGTGACAGTAGCCTAATACAACATTGAAAGTTACTACTTAGATTAAAAATGTTGGTGTATTTTATTACGCCTTACATACTTAAGTAGATTTGACGTACTTTAGTACATCTTCACGTACTTAGGTACATGATGAAGTCTAGATCCTATATCATTTATTTCCTAACTCCCCGAATCTTTGTTTCATATAGCATCCATTTGCCATTTTTATAAAACCATTTGGAATCAACAAAAGCAATAGTGTCAGAATCAGATACTCCACTAATTTGCTGCATTTCACTAAGTCCAAAATGGTTATCTTTTGTTATGAATGGTGTTAATTTCCCATAAGGGAGTATAATTAATTCTGTTGGTTCGTTTAATTTACCATTTTGATACATGCCAAGATTATCATATTGGTCTTTTTTAAACATTAAATCAAAAACCACTTTTTTATTTGTATCAGGTATAGAAATTTTGGCTTTATAACCATTGGTGAACTGTCCCTCTATCTCCATTGTCTCTGGAAGTGGCAGCTCTACAAATATCATATCTTTAAATGAATATAAGTAATAATCCTTTACTCCTCCATTCCCTTCCCCACTTTCACTTCTTTGAATCGTTAAAAATACATCTTTTACTCCGTCATGATTAAAATCAATTAACTTTAATTTTGGATCTAGACCATATTCATATTTTTTTTCAAGGTTTTTACCGTTCGCCGTTTTTATCGTTAAGTGGATCTTTTTATACACCTTTTCATCTTTATTATTTGGAATTCCATAAATGATAATTTCTTCTTTCTTTCCATCCCCTGTGATGTCGACTTGTTTATTTAAAAGTGTCGTTTTCTTTGTTTCATCATTATTTGTTGCATACACACCAGTGATTGCTGTTAAGGACATAAGAAAAAACGCCATAAACGCAAAAAGTAATTCTTTTTTCATCATTATCCCTCCCAAATAGTCATCCGTTTTTAGTGTAACCATTTATGGGAAAATCATGTAAAACAGGAAAAATAGCAGATCGATTCCATAAAAAAACCTCTCTTACGTAAGAGAGGTTTCCTCATTATTTTTATTGTGCTTTTTTCATATTTTGTGAGCTTTTCTTTTCCCAGCTTTCAATACCTTCTAAGCCTGGAATACTATCAACATAGAATACAGGGTTTTTTCCTTGTTTTCTTTGTGCTAAATAGTCTTTAAGGGCTGCTAGAGCAATTTTGGAAAGCATAAAGATAGCTACGATGTTGATAAGAGCCATAATGCCCATTGTTAAATCAGCTAGGTTCCATACAGTCGTCAATTCAGCAACAGCGCCAAATACAACCATTAAAACAACTGCTACACGATAAACAAAGATAGCTGTTGGACTATTTTTAATAAATTCTATATTCGTTTCCCCATAATAGTAGTTACCAATAATGGAGCTGAAGGCAAATAAGAAAATAGCAATGGCTAAGAACATCGTTGCCCATGAACCGATATGTTCACTTAATGCAGATTGTGTAAGTTGGATCCCCGTTAAATCTGGATTCGTATAGGCATCGGATAATAAGATAATAAAAGCCGTTGCAGAACAGATTAAAATGGTATCAACAAAAACACCCAATGTTTGAATAAGCCCTTGCTTTACAGGATGTGAAACGGTTGCTGTAGCTGCTGCGTTTGGTGCACTACCCATACCAGCTTCGTTTGAAAATAGTCCACGTTTAATTCCCATCATAATAGCCGCACCAATACCGCCGCCAACTACTTGGTCCATACCAAATGCATTTTTAATAATAAGAGTTAACACCGTTGGTATAGCAGTAATGTTCATTAAAATAACCACAATGGCTAATATCAGGTAGATTGCAGCCATTACTGGAACAATGACGGATGATACTTGTGCTACGCGCTTAACCCCACCAAAAATAATAATCGCTGTTAACGAAGCAAGGATCAGTCCGATCGTCATTTTACTTAATCCAAAGGAATCGTGAAAGGCAATCGATATCGTGTTTGACTGAACAGAGTTAAATACTAAACCAAAACAAAACGTAATGATGACAGCAAACGTAATTCCCATCCAGCGCTTTTTTAACCCTTTTTCCATGTAATACGCAGGGCCACCACGGAATCCGTCTTTGTCTTTTACTTTATAAATCTGTGCTAAAGTACTTTCAATAAAACTAGAAGCTCCACCTAAGAAGGCAATCATCCACATCCAGAATACGGCACCTGGTCCACCAGCTGCAATCGCTGTTGCGACACCGGCAATATTCCCCGTTCCTACCCGGGAAGCAGCACTAATACAAAATGCCTGAAAAGATGATATCCCTTTCTTCCCATCAGCTAATAATAATGCTTTATCTCCTAATATTCGGAACATTTCTGTGAAGTTAGTAAACTGAACAAACTTCGATTTAAATGAAAAAAATAAACCAGAGATAACAAGTACTGCAATGAGTATATAAGCCCATAACAGATTATTTAAAAAACCAATGACTGAATCAATAAAAGTCATTCCTTTTCCCCCTTATTTCTTATGAAATCCCACTCTATTTACTTTACTCAGCTAAACTATATAGTTAATAATCTAGCAAAATTTATTATTCTAAACAAGTAATAAATATTTCCTTTTTGCATAATATATTTATATTTTTCTTCATGTATACGAAAAAAATTAATACCATCAGTCAATATTCTTAAGAAAAACTAATAAATATTAAAATATTTGTATACTAAATAAATTTTTGAATATTCCCCAAAACAAAAAAAGAACTGGCTCTTCTAGAACCAGTTCTTTTTTTGTTATTCAGTCGGTGTTTCTGAAGTTTCCTTTTCTACTAGCCATATCTCCTTAGTTGAACCTGCTTCTGTTTCATCTAAGAGGAATGAACCGTTAGAATATCGATCATTAAAGCGTAATTCTGATGAATTAATGCTTTCAATAACCCCTTTTTCGGACTGTAAAAAGACTTTGTCACCCTCATTTACAAGAGCAAAACCAATGACACGATGAGGATTTGACTTTAGTTCTCGTAAAATAATGACTCCACGTTTTGCTCTGGATGCTCTCTCGAACTCGCTTAATTTCATTCGTTTGATGGCTCCACGTTGAGTAACAATCACAACGGCTTTATTTTCTGTTGGAGAAATTATTTTCCCCCCAACAACATAATCTCCATCCTTTAAATTAATCCCTTTTACTCCAGCTGCACGTGCCCCAACGATATTAACTTCTTCCTCCGAAAACCATAGGGCGTAACCGAAATGAGTAGTTAAAAATACGTCCTGGGTACCATCTGTTAAATGAACATCAATAAGCTCATCTTCATCCTTAAGATTCACGGCTACTAATGGCTTGGAATATCTTTGAGCCTTATATTGATTTAGCTCCGTTTTTTTAACCATGCCATTTCTTGTAACAAATAATAAATAAGATGGTTGTTCAAAGTCTTTTATTGGCATTGCCTTAATAATGAATTCTTCTCGATCTAATTGAATAATGTTGGAAATATGCTGGCCTAAATCCTTCCAACGAATATCTGGTAATTCATGTACTGGGCAATATAGGTAATTCCCTTTGTTTGTAAATAACAGAACAACATCTGTTGTATTGGTATCTATCTTGGCCAGTAAACGATCCGAATCCTTCATTCCAAAGTCTTGTCCATTTGAAGCAGCATAGGAACGTTGACTTGTACGTTTCACATACCCTTCCTTTGTCACAGTTACAATAACATCTTCATTTGGAACCATGACTTCAAGGTTAATTTTGATATCTTCAATTTCTGCTTCAACCTTAGAACGTCGATCATCAGCATATTTTTTCTTCACTTCTTTTAAATCCTTTTTAATAACGGAAAGAAGTTTTGTTTCACTATTTAAAATAGCTGTTAGTTCTTCAATCTTCTTCGCTAATTCATTGGCTTCATTTTGAAGAGCAGTGATATCTGTATTCGTTAAACGATATAACTGTAAAGACACAATCGCTTCAGCCTGTGGCTCAGTGAACATATATTTGGCAATTAAATTGTCCTTAGCATCTCTTTTATCTTTTGAAGCGCGGATCGTTGCAATCACTTCATCTAGAATAGAGAGAGCCTTCATTAAACCATCAACAATATGCTGACGTTCACTCGCTTTTCTAAGCTCGTACTCCGATCTTCTTGTGACTACTTCCTTTTGGTGATCAATATAAGCACTTAACAGTTCGCGAAGACCCATAAGCATCGGACGTTTATGATTGATGGCCACCATATTAAAATTATAAGCCACTTGAAGATCACTGTTTTTATATAAGAAGTTTAGAACTCCCTCTGCAATTGCATCTTTTTTCAATTCTATGACGATACGAAGACCAGTACGATCTGTTTCATCGCGAATTTCTGAGATTCCTTCCACCTTGCGATCAAGTCGGAATTCATCCATTTTTTTAACTAAATTGGCTTTGTTTACTTCAAAAGGAATTTCTGTTATCACGATTTGTTGTTTGCCACCACGAATTTCTTCAATCTCTGTTTTGGCACGAATAATAATTTTTCCTTTACCCGTTTCATAAGCCTTCTTAATTCCTTCTACCCCTTGGATAATACCACCGGTCGGAAAGTCAGGTCCCTTCATAACGGTCATTAAATCGTCTACAGAAGCATCAGGCTTTTCCATTTTCATAATAACGGCATCAATGACTTCTCCAAGATGGTGCGGAGGGATATCTGTAGCATAACCTGCTGAGATTCCTGTTGAGCCATTAACCAATAAATTGGGGAACATCGCAGGTAATACGGTTGGTTCTTTTGAGGTATCATCAAAGTTTGGTATAAATTCTACCGTTTCTTTTTCGATATCACGAAGAAGTTCCCCAGAAATCGCAGAAAGTCTTGCCTCTGTATAACGCATTGCGGCAGGAGGATCTCCATCCATACTCCCGTTATTTCCATGCATCTCAATTAGAAGATTACGAACTTTCCAATCCTGGCTTAAACGTACCATTGCATCATATACAGACGAGTCACCATGAGGATGGTAATTACCAATTACGTTACCAACCGTTTTAGCGGATTTCCTGAACCCTTTATCTTGAGTATTTCCATCTACGTGCATCGCATATAAAATTCTTCGTTGCACTGGTTTTAAACCGTCACGAGCGTCCGGTAGGGCACGTTCTTGAATAATATATTTACTATATCGACCAAATCGGTCTCCTATAACATCTTCAAGAGGGAGATCCCGAAATTTTTCTCCTAAACTCATTCTTCAGAATCCTCCTCTATTGCAGTAATATTTTCATTTTCTAGGATATTACCATCCTCTTCTAACCCAAAAGCGACATTAGATTCAATCCATTTACGACGTGGTTCTACTTTATCGCCCATCAGCGTTGTTACACGACGTTCGGCTCGAGCAGCATCATCAATTCTTACACGAATTAGAGTACGCGTCTCTGGATCCATTGTTGTATCCCAAAGCTGATCTGCATTCATTTCTCCAAGTCCCTTGTAACGTTGTAATATATATCCTCGGCCGACCTTTTTAATAGCATCCTGTAAATCATCATCAGTCCAAGCATATTCAATGACTTCTTTTTTTCCAGTTCCTCTACTTACTTTATAAAGTGGAGGTAAAGCAATATACACCTTACCTGCCTCGATAAGAGGTTTCATATAACGGTAGAAGAACGTAAGTAAAAGGACTTGAATATGGGCTCCATCCGTATCGGCATCTGTCATGATAATAATTTTATCGTAGTTAATATCATCAATACTAAAATCAGAACCAACACCCGCTCCGATAGCATGAATAATCGTGTTGATTTCTTCATTTTTAAAGATATCAGAAAGCTTGGCCTTTTCTGTATTGATAACTTTCCCTCGTAGCGGCAGTATCGCTTGAAATCTGCGGTCACGGCCTTGTTTGGCTGAACCGCCGGCTGAATCTCCCTCAACTAGATATAATTCATTCTTTTGAGGATTTCTCGACTGTGCTGGAGTTAACTTACCTGATAAAACGGCTTCAGAACGTTTACGTTTTTTACCGCTTCTTGCTTCTTCACGAGCCTTGCGAGCAGCTTCACGTGCTTGGTAAGCCTTGATAGCCTTTTTTATTAAAAGGGAGCTTATATCAGGATTCTCTTCTAGAAAATAAGATAAATGTTCAGATACAACCGCATCAACAGCAGATCTTGCTTCACTTGTCCCCAATTTTCCTTTTGTTTGTCCTTCAAATTGAAGTAGTTCCTCAGGAATTCTAACAGAAATAATCGCAGAAAGACCTTCACGTATATCAGAACCATCAAGGTTTTTATCTTTTTCTTTTAATAATCCCACTTTACGAGAATATTCGTTAAAAATTCTAGTCAGTGCAGTCTTGGCTCCCGCTTCATGTGTACCACCATCTTTGGTGCGAACATTATTAACAAATGATAAGACATTTTCTGAATACCCGTCGTTAAATTGGAAGGCAAATTCTGCTTCAATTCCATTTTGTTCCCCTTCAAAGCTGACAACAGGATGGAGAACATCTTTTTCTTCGTTTAAATACTCAACGAATGCCTCTACACCATTTTCATAATGATAGACATCTTGTACGTCATGGCGTTCATCCATAATTTCAATTTTTAATCCCTTTAAAAGAAAAGCTGATTCTCTTAGACGTTCACAAAGGGTTTCATAATTATAAGTGGTGGCTGAGAAGATTTGAGGATCAGGTTTAAAATGAATGGTTGTACCTGTTTGATTTGTTTTCCCCACTTTTTCAAGAGTGGTTACAGGTTTACCCCCGTTTTCAAAGCGTTGCTCATAAACAAAACCATCACGTTTAATTTTAACGGTCAGCCATTCTGATAAGGCGTTTACAACGGAAGCACCAACACCATGTAATCCTCCGCTGGTTTTATAGCCCCCTTGACCAAATTTTCCACCAGCGTGTAAAACCGTTAGAATGACTTCTGGAGTCGGTTTACCGAGCTTATGCATTCCAGTAGGCATTCCGCGTCCTCTATCGATAACACTAATCGAGTTATCCTTATGTATCTTAACAGTGATATGATTTCCATATCCTCCTAATGCTTCGTCTACAGAATTGTCTACTATTTCATAAACTAAATGATGAAGTCCGCGGCTATCTGTACTACCGATATACATACCGGGTCTTTTTCGTACGGCTTCTAGGCCTTCGAGCACTTGTATGGCATCATCATTGTATTCAAAGGCTTGCTGATTTTTTGCCACTAATATACCCCTTTCAATGTTTAAAGCTTCTCTCTCTCATTTTGATACCAGAAAAAATGTACTTACTTCTTTCACGAAATAAATGTATTAAAAGTATTAAGTTATACTTCGCTTATGTATTCGCGAAAATACCCTTTTTTCCTTTAAAAATGTTTCATTACACAAATAGAACGTTCGTTCTCAAGCTCTATTTTAGCATAGTTTTAGCAATGTCTACCGTTTATTTTAGCGATTAATTGGAATTTGGCAAATGCCTATTTACTATTTTATTATAAAAAAAACCAATAAAGTCAAGGATTATTCGACTTGAAACTTTTTAAAAAGCAATTAATAGATTTTTTATACGAGTTTTTCATTCTACTTTGAGAAATCCCCTTTTAATAAATTAGAAAAGCAACAAAGTTTAAGATAAGAGCCTAATAAAAAAGCATAGGTTATCAAAACCTACACTTTTTCAACGTTTATTTCGTTAGTGCGTGTTCCACTTTAATACATCGGTCCATGACCACTTCATAGCCTTTGTCCTTTAAAAAGTGATAGGCCTCTTCATTGACTAACCCCAATTGAGCCCAAAATACATCCGCATCCATTTCGATAAACTCTTTTGCCACATCCATTAAAAACTCTGAACGACGGAAAACATTTACGATATCAATATGACCTTCAATCTCTTTTAGAGAAGCAACAGCCTTAACACCCAATACTTCGTCAGCAGTTGGATTCACAGGAATAATCTCATACCCAGCTTTCTGCATGGCTTCTGATACCATATAGGAAGTTCGATTAGGATCAGCGCTTAATCCTACAACCGCAATCCGTTTTGCTTTTTTTAAAATCGTTCCTAGCTCAGAACGAGACGGTATAGAAATACTCAAATTCATCACTCCTAGATACGTGAAATCATTCTATCTTAATCTTACCTTGTTAGGAAAATTCATGACTAGTTATTTGCTCGAAACTATTTTTTATCTGCTTTTGTGAAACTTTTATTGGAGTGTAAAGCTACCCAAGCCGTATCATCAGCAAAGAAACGTGACCAACTAGCCACTCCCGCTAATTCATATTTTAATACTAAATCAGCTCGTTTTTTTAATGACAATTCATCCTCTAACCAAACTCTATAAGTTGCATTCTCTTCTTTTAGAAAGACTTCAGCATAATTTTGACCAGAAAGATGATCGTATGAAGGTTTTAATTTATTTTCTACTAACCATTCTTTTATTTTAGTCATAGAAAATGCTTTAGAGGAAACCTTGGTTTGTCCGTCAGTCAGTATTTCTTCCTTCCAAAGTCTTGTATATAGCGGTACACCTAGGATTAATTTTTCGTGAGGGACTATTTTTAAAAGCTCCTCCATATTTTCCTCCACCCAAGGTAAGCTTGCTACACTACCAGCTATTGGCGATGATCCCCAATGTTCATCATAAGCCATGACCATTAGGTAATCGACGATCGTACCGAGTTTCTCTCTTTCATAAAAAGCAGACCAATTGCTGCTAGAAGAGATAAAAGTAATATCCATAGAGACGGTTAGCCCCGCTTCATGAAGAAGAGGTGTAGCCTCCCTCATAAATTGTGTAATAAATGGTCCATCCTCTAAATTTACATTTTCAATATCAAAATTAATCCCATCCAAATGATACATTTGACTATAATGAAGGAGCTCACGAATCATTTTTTGCCTCGTTTCATAATTTTTAAAGGCTAAATGAGTTAGTTCGGGATCAAAGGCATTTGAAAATAAAGCCCAAACTTGATACTCTCTTTTATGGGCCCATTTTACATAATCCAAGGAGCCTAGATTTTTAATATTTCCATCTGAATTTTCAAGTTCAAACCAAGTTGGTGAAACAACGTTAATACCTGGCATTTTAGGTAATTTGGTTGGATCCGGGTTTCGATTGTATACTGCTTCCCATGTTAACTTTATCGGACCATCGATCTTTTTGAGAACAACCGACTTTTCTTCACGAATAATCGAGATTTTTTCCGATTTCCCCTTATCGACTAGCTCCTTTTGCAGATAGCCTCTAATACCATTTTCTTTTCGAACAAGGTAGTATTTCTCCTTTTCTCCCTCATAGAAAAGCTTTTCTCCTTCTATTACGACAGCAAGATAAGGTGACCGTAGTGTTGGGTTCACTCGTAAACGTAGCTTTTCAGGATGAACCTCTTTTTCACTCACTTTCGCATGGACTAGCTCATCTCCATTTTGTTGAACCCATACTGCGTTTGTTTCCGTTAATATTTCATATTGAATTGGATAATAGCTCAGTAACGGTTCAACAGCCACATATAATTCGCCGTTAGAAGTTTGCGTCGTCGGAACATGAAGTTTAACTGGTTTTTCATTTACGTAGTAGGTTAATGATTCTGTTGGCATTTGAACGACTTTATTTTTCGTCGTTAAAATAATAGATTGAGAGCTTTCATCAAAGATTATAGAATCATCTAAGTTATCCTTTATAAAATCAATAGGTATGAAAACAGCATCTCTAATAATAAGTGCATTCCCATGTTGTTTATTTTGATAAAGTATAGGGTTTTCTCCGGTAAAATAGTGATTCTTTTCTTTGGAAGCAAAAGGATATAAAAGTAATAGAATTGCAGAGGTAATCATCGCAATGGCTAAAATTAGCCCTGATATAATCCACCTCTTTGGGATTGGTGTTTTACGGTAAGTTTCTACTCGTGACATCTTTTCTCTCCTCCCTTCTTTCATCGTACTATATATTTAGCAAATGGAAATCATTTTTTCATGGAAATCAAAAATGAATCTTACATCATGAGTGTTTATGATGGTTCTTAAAAATAACGTTGGATGTATAGATATTCATGTTCAATTAATGTTACAATATAAAGCACGAACATTATTTGAAGGGGAAATTTTCATGGCAATGTACATAATCGTAATCATTTTAGCTTATCTTCTTGGGTCAATCCCTTCTGGACTCATCGTTGGGAAAGTGTTTTACGGTAAAGATATTCGCGAACACGGCAGTGGGAATCTTGGGGGTACCAATACCTTTCGGACGTTAGGCGTCAAAGCTGGAATGGCTGTAACCATTGCAGATATTTTAAAAGGAACTCTGGCAACGTCATTACCGTTCTTCTTTGACCTTGATCTACACCCATTACTTGTAGGAATCTTTGCTGTAGTAGGACATATGTATCCAGTTTTTGCAAATTTCCGTGGTGGAAAAGCAGTGGCTACTTCCGGAGGCGTATTATTATGTTATGCACCGGTCATGTTTGTCATTATGCTTGGCATTTTCTTTTTATGTTTATATCTCACTAAATATGTGTCTCTATCTTCCATGCTAGCGGCGATTTCTGCCCTTATTTATGCATTAATCGTTTGGGACAAACCATTAATTTATGTCGTGTCCATTTTAGCCATTTTTGTGATCTATAGGCATCGAACGAATGTAAAAAGAATTCTAAATAAAACTGAACCAAAAATAAAATGGATGTAACAGCAGAAAATTCTGCTGTTTTTTTTGTCTTGTTTAGGCTCTTTTCTGAAACTTTGTTGCCTTTTGTAACTAATAATTGGGCTTTTCACAATATAGGGTGTTAAACTCATTTGAAAATTAAGAAAAGAGCTGAGCACTCTTATTAAGAGCACCTGTAAAAATCCGGCTTTAGGGATTTTTACGAAAACCACATTCTATACGAAAACAGCTTTGTTTTATGTCGAAATTTATCAATCTAGTAATTTTTCACACATAGTTAAATATAAATAGAATGGAACGACATTCACTCTCTAATTTTAAAACAGATAAAAGGATGATTTCTATGAATTGTGAAAATGAATTAAGTTTGGTAGAAAATATATTAGAACAAATCGAATGTAAATTGACTCGCTTTGACCAAGAACTAAAAGATAAAAAACAATATATAGACCAAACCCTGATAGAGCTGAATAACTGGATGAATACAAATAGTTATCATCAACAGGTTGAAAAATTAGCGGCTGGTATTGTTCATGAAATTCGAAATCCGTTAACAACCGTTTCTGGATTTCTCCAACTTCTTAAACCTTACTTAAAAGAAAGTGATAAAGAACGATATGCAGATATCGCTATAGATGAACTAAAAAGAGCAAATGAAATCATCTCTGAATTTTTAAATGCTTCCAAACCGTCTGAAGATAAAATTGTACCCCTTTCAATCAATCAATTAGTGAAGGACATTGCATTTCTTTATGAAGGTGAAGCGCTGCTACATCATATTGAGATAAGTATGGATCTTACAGGGATTAATGATTACGTATTGGCGAATCCAAAGAAAATAAAACAAGTGATGATTAATCTAGTAAAAAATGCAATAGAGGCCATTATAGAAGGTGATAAAATTTCTAGCGGTACGATCCAACTTATAACAGAGATGATAGAGAACAAAGTGCAAATAAGCATTCATGATAATGGCTGTGGAATGAGTAAAACCCTTGCCAAGCAACTATTCCATCCCTTTTATACTACGAAAACAAACGGGACGGGTATAGGGTTAAGCATGTGTAAAAAATGGATCGAGGAACACAACGGCACCATTTTAGTGGAAAGTATCGAAGGAACAGGTACCACCTTTCGAATTCAATTGCCAGTTTATGAAGGATAATCGTTCTACAACTCGAAAGGATTCGAAAATTTGTCAAAAAATAATAAAAAGGATTCGACCTTTTTCAGCTAAAATAATAATAGGAACCATTTTTCCACTTTCGAAAGGAGCACGAGCTCATGGAAAAGAACCAACATAATTATGTATTTTCAACTAATAGCGGAGAGGTTACTTCTGAGGAAGATTTTTTTGTGGAAATATTTGAATATAACATGGAGAATTGTTGTGAAGGTTCCCATTATAGGCAGATAAAGAATTTTGATGATCTCATCTCCCTATTAGAAGAATGGGAAGATGAAAAAGCAAATTAAATAGAATAAATTTATTAAAAACCGGGTCTTGTAATAAGAACCCGGTTTTACATTTTTAACAATTTGTATTGACCTTGACCTAAAACATTTTGAATATAATCTAACTTCGTATTTTCGAAATAGACGCTATCATTTGGGTGGATTAGTATTTCTAAGTCATTAAACTCAAAAACGAGGTCTACAGATAATGGCCGCTCCTCCAGAGACAGCTTTAGTTGTGGCCCCCCTCAACCGATTCCCATGGATAAGCGAATATATAGCTTTTCATCTAATGTTTCCTTTTCTGATTGAAGTATTTCCTCAAGCTTTTTATAGGCACTTCCTGTTAATTGAAACATGTAGATTCCCCCTTCTACTTTCAGAAAATTTTTAAAAAATTACACCATTCGACAATTAAATATATTATAGTATTTTTAAGGAATAAAACCTAATTTTAAAAAGGGGAAACAAATGAAAAAGCGTTCTTATATCTACTCTATTCTTTTTATGGCCGGGCTAGTTATCATATCATCTACTATTCTAGTAAAAATGTATCAGGATTCAAAGGAAATCCCCGTTTTTACAGCCTCCAACCATGTTTCAAAAGAAGTTTCCTTAAGTGGAAAAGAATTTACTACAAGCATTACATTAGGGGCAATCGGAGATATCTTAATACATGATTGGGTGTACGAGGATGCCTATACTGGATCAGGCTATAATTTTAAGCCAATGTTTCAATATATGAAGCCATCCTTACAAGGGCCAGACGTGTTGTTAGCCAACCAAGAAACCGTATTAGGTGGAGTTGATTTAGGGCTTTCCAGCTACCCTATGTTTAATAGCCCCCAAGAAGTAGGCGATGCTATTATAGATGCTGGCGTTGATATCGTTTCTACGGCCAATAATCATTCATTGGATAGAGGAGAAAAAGGTATTTTAACCTCTATCCGTTATTACGAAAAAGTAGGATTACCTTATGTCGGCTTTTTTAAAGATAAGCAGGATCAAAGCACCATAAGAGTCATCCATAAAAATGGTGTAAAAATTGCTTACTTAGCTTATTCTTACGGTACAAATGGAATTCCAGTCCCGGAAGGAAAAGATTATTTAGTCAACCTGATTGATCGAAACAAGATGAAAGCGGAGATCCATAAAGCAAGAGACTTAGCTGACGTGGTTGTGATGAGTATTCATTGGGGGAATGAATATCAGCGTATCCCAACCGATCAACAACAAGAATTAGGTCAGTTTTTAGTTGATGAAGGTGTTGATATTGTCTTTGGTCATCATCCTCACGTACTTCAGCCCATGAAAATGCTAAAAACAAAGGATCATCGAAATGCCTTTATCGTTTATTCGCTTGGAAACTTTTTATCTGGACAAATGTGGGATTATAAAGATATCGGGGGTATGGCTACTATCGATATTCTGAAAAAAGTTAGTCCCGAAGGAACAGAGATCCAACTTTCTAATCCTCAATTTTTGCCAACCTATGTTTCCAATAAGCACTTAAAGGAATACAGAATTGTTCCTTTAAAGGATGCGGCCCCATTTGGTCTAAAAGATGCAGCGAATAAAAATAAAGAAATTATGAACCATATGACACAATGGCTCCGTTAACCAAACGGGGCTTTTTTGATTGAATTCATAAAAGTCCTGTCATTTTTCTTTTTGAACACCCCTTTGTTATAATGAAGGAAGCAGCTTAGAAAGGGAGATTGAAATGAACATACAAATCACGAATGAAGCAGCAAAATGGTATAAATCTGAAATGCTATTAAAAGATGGCGATAAAATTCGTTTTTTTGTCCGTTACGGAGGACATAGTACCGTTCATCGAGGATTTTCTTTAGGCGTTGAAAAGGAAGAACCCTTTGATATGGGGGCATCTGCAACCGTTGAAGGAATCACATTTTTTATTGAGGAAAAGGATCTGTGGTATTTTTCTGACCATGATTTACTAGTCCATTACAATGCGAAGATAGATGAGCCTGAATTCGAATTTGAAACCGAGCAGACGCGATAAAGCGTCTGTTTATTTCATTTTATAAAAAATATCTTGAATTCATCATATCTCTCTTGCATCCTTATCTTTCGACAGATAAAATTAAACATTGAAGCATTAATTTAGAAATTATTTTATTTATATTTAGGTGAATCTATGGAAAATTCAAATGAAGAATACATCTTAGACCGGTTAAAGGTAAAAATCTATTTGTTCATCCTTCCCTTCATCATTTTTGCCACTGGTGTAGGTTGGACAATGGATTTAGTAAACACGAATGTAGAAATAACCCTTGATTTCTTCTTGTTTCCAATTTTAGATATTTGGTTACTATTTTGTTTTATTTTTCTACTAGTTAAAAAGCATTTACCTAGATTTATAGAAATCATCTCTTTGGTCTTTGTCACTCTAATTTATTGTATTTGGTTTGCCAATACCATGAGCTTAAACCTAAAGGCAGGTTCTTTAAGTGGCGGTCTCGGCGAGTTTACCAACTGGGTTCCTCTATTTTTTATTTTTATGTTTTTAATTTTTGATCAGAAAATAGCCCTTTTTATCGCCATGACGGTTTTTACTGCCACTTTACTTATTGGTCTGGTGATGAGCTTTACCTATCATCATTCGTTTCAAATTCAGACCTATGATTCGTTGATTCAATTTTATCTTTCAAATGCAACCTATATTTTCGCGCTTTATTTTTTACAAAGCTTAAAAACAGCATTTATTCAAAAAGAAGCTATCCAGCAGCTAGCCAATACAGATTATCTGACAAAGCTTCCGAATCGTCGTTATGTGGAAAAAAGCATCCATCAATACATGGATAATGAGGAATCCTTCTCTGTCATCTTATTTGATATAGATTATTTTAAACATATAAATGATACATATGGACATGATGTTGGTGATACTGTATTAAAAGAATTTGCTTTTTTATTGAAGGACAATATGAGAGAGAAAGATATTGTAGGACGTTGGGGTGGCGAAGAATTCATCATCCTTGCAACAGGTTTGAATGGTAAACAAACGGCCGCGTTTTCCGAGAGAATTCGTAAGTTAATTGAAGACTTTCAATTCACAAACCAAATTAAAGTGACAGCAAGCTTTGGAGTGGCAGAATACAGAGAAAAAGAAAGAGCCAAAGATTTATTAAAACGAGCTGACGTCGCATTATACCTTGCAAAAGACCGTGGACGGAATAAAGTAGAAATGATCTTATAAAACGAGCACTTATCCAAGTGCTCGTTTTTACATTTACCATATATGTTCCATTAAACCTTCTTCACGAAGAATTTGCTTTTGTTTATCTCCCAGTAAATCAAAATGCGAGTATCCATCTTTACGATGGTGAATCCATGCCTTTTGTAGCTGATATTTTTTTCCCCATTCAGCTAACTTTTCTAAATCAGAACAGCCTACTTTAGTAACCGTTTTGCATCCAGGAAAACGGTCATCTTGCCAATAATGAGTCAAAAATGCAATTTCCCCATTATCAATTTTTCGTTTCCAATCATCTAAATGTTCCTTTTTTAAACCAAAGGCCATAGCATTGTCACCTACTTTTTAGCCTTTTCATAAGCTTGATGCCAATCAGGATAAAGCTTACGAATCACAATTGGGCGAAAACTTTCTTTCTTAACACAAACATGTTTTGAAGTGGCCGTAACGGCTAATTCTCCTTCATTTGTAAAGATTTCATATCCATAGAGAACTCGAATTCCATCATACTCTTCAATCCATGTATTTACTTTTGCTGTTTCCCCATAACGTAATGGCTTTTTATAGGATATTTGAATATCAAGGACAGGTGAAATAATCCCATCCTTTTCCATTTCCGCATAGTTAAACCCTAAATCTTGAATTAGTTTTGTTCTCCCTACCTCCATCCACACAAGGTAGTTAGCATGATAGACAACTCCCATTTGATCCGTTTCAGCATAACGAACTTCTATCTCCTTTGTTGATACTAGCATCAAAAATCTCCCCTTCCTAATTTTCTAATCGCATTTTCTATATCTACTTGCTCAATGTACATTGCAGGTGTAATAAGGTCATCTAGATTTTCATCCATTAATCGTAGGGCTTGAGCCTGGAAAGCCTCATCCATTAAATTTGTCGCAAAACGGCCATTTCCACTTAAATCTAATTGAGGTAGTGTAGCATGCAAATAATCCTTTGCTTTTTCTGTTAAATGGTATTGATAACGTTCTCCATATTTCTCCATCATTTCAACTAACTCATCAATGGAGTAATCAGGAAAATGAAAGAATTTTTTAAAACGAGAACGGAGACCAGGATTACTTTCTAAAAGCTTTTCCATTTCATTAGGATAGCCTGCTAAAACCACAACAAGATTTTCGTTATGCTTCGTCATTTCATCCACTAGAGTATCAATCATTTCCTTGCCGAAATCGCCACTCGTTTGACTTAGTAAGGAATAAGCCTCATCAATAAACAAAACACCGCCTAGAGCCTCTCTAATCTTTTTCTTTGTTTTAATAGCTGTTTGACCGACATAGCCCGCAACAAAATCTGCTCTACTTGTAATAATTAAATGACCTCTTTTTAAAATTCCACATTCCTTTAGTAATTCGGCGTAAATGTTGGCAACGGTTGTTTTACCTGTACCTGGATTTCCGCTAAAAATCGAATGAAGCTGAATCGGTACACTAGGTAAACCATTTTCTCTTCGAACCTGTTGCATTTTAACATAGGCAATTAGTGATTCTACTTCTTTTTTCACATTTTCTAAACCAATAAGATTCTTTAGTTGCTCATGAGGATCCTTATTCATTCCTTCACTTTTTACTAAAAAGTCTTCTCGGTCAAGTAGTGTATATTGAAAAAAAGAAGCATGATTGTCAATATTCTTAGACCCCTTTTGAAAAATAGCCTCCAACACAATATTTTTTACTGTTCGTGCATTTCCAAAGGTTTCGTCTACTTTTTCTTTTTCAATTCGAGAAGCTAATTCCATTTTCGCTTCACTTGTAAGGATATAATCATTTTCGTCTGCAATGGATTCAGCAATAGAAATTAATTCATCATTTGTGTAGTTTGGAAGATGGATATGGTTTGATTGAGGAAAACGGCTTCTTAGTCCAGTATTTGCCTCTAAAAATTGTCGCATTTCTTCCGTGTATCCTGCCAATATAACCGCAAATTTCCCACCATATTCATGACCTGTCATTAAAGACACAAGGGTATCGATGGCTGCTTGTCCATAATCACTTCCGGACTGCCCTTCTCTTTTCAAGCTGTAGGCTTCATCAATAAACAAGACACCACCAACAGCCTTTTTTACGATGGATAGTACATTCTCCTCTGTTTGTCCTACAAATGCCCCAACTAACTGAGAACGATTTGTTTCAATAACTTCCTCTCTAGGTAAAACACCTAATTCATAGTAAATCTTTGCTAAAAGTCTCGCTAATGTTGTTTTACCTGTACCTGGATTTCCGGTAATAATCATATTTAAACTTAATTCATCCTTCGTCTTAAAACCTAGTGAATGACGTAATTTCTGGTATTTTAAGAAAGAATAAAAAGCATTAATCCGTTCCTTTACAGTTTGAAGACCAATCATATGGTGTAATTGTTCTAGTGCATTTTGATCCTGATTCCTATTAGATTCAGGTTCATCCTCTTTAAACAAAACTTCCCATTCTTCTTTGATTGATTGAATGGTTTCCAGATGAAGTTTAATACTCTCATAATGTACGGAAGCATAAAAAACGCCAGAAAATGATTCGCTAAATTCAGTTACTGCTTTAAGGAGATTACTTACTTCATCAAACATCTGATTAAAGAGATTCTGGATGGCTTCTAACTTGTTTAGGTAACCATTTTCGTCTTGACGAAGACTCTGTTCATATTGTTTGTTAATATCATCTAGGGTTTCATCCGCTAACGATAAGAACTCGCGGCAAATCATAATATACTCATCAACCAATTTTTTCTTTGCTGTTCGATTATCCGTTTCTCTAAAAATAGGGAAATTCAACATTTCTAATCGATCTTCAAAGGTCTTCCATTGATCTTTAAATAAATAATCTTTTGCAAATTGATTTTTAGGATCAAGGGCAAATGCCTTTTCTAAAAGGGAAGTAATAACAGGTGAATGTCCTGCTTTTTTATTTTTTGCTCTGGCAATTAATGTTAGTAAATAGGAGTAAACCTTTGGTTCTTCTGTTTCGTCCATATCCTTTAAAACGGAATAGATTTCACTCTCATCCTTTATAAAACCATTTTCATCCATTTCTTGGTCCCATTTGGATATTAAATGATTTATTTCATTATTTATAGACAATTGTGTTTTTCGCTGATTCATACGATCACTACTTTTTATTTAAATTTTTCCGTTCTATCTTAACATATTTAGACTAGAACATGAAAAGAGAGAGCTTGTCTTTTAGCTCCCTCGTTACTTTGATTATTCGTATTTGTTTTCCTGTGCATGTGCCTCATCTTTAATCTCTGCTCGGAATGAATCAATACTTTCACGACGTCGTTCATTTTTTGCTTCGATTTGGGCGCGTTGTGTATCATCATTTGCATATTCTAATGACTTCTCTGCTTCCTCCATGTTTTGAATCGTATGAAAAATCATGGATTGAAGCTTTTCTACGTTATCAGAACGATCGTCCGGATTTGGCTTATTGTTGTATGTCATATTTCTTCCTCCCATAAAGATAATGCATTACAGAAGTAGTATGTGAAAAAAATGATTTTATCACACAGATAAATTTTGGAATAAAGAAAAGCGTAAGCACCTTGGTAAGCCCCGACAAGCAAATGTTCTCTCGCGTAAGAAGTCTGAACTTTGACTTCTTACGCGGGAGGTTATTTGACCAAGGAAGAAGTGATTTTTCTTCTTCCATCGAGGGGCTAGGCAGGAAGAAATGAATTGCTTTTCTTCCCAGCTGGAGCTAGACAATTTTCGAGGTCCCAAAAAGTTATGCTTTCTTACCAAATAAGAAAAGCGTTGCGCCAGTTATAATAAAAGAACAATGCACCCGCTAACTATTTGATAAAAAAACCTCACTAGACAATGGCTAGTGAGGTTTGAGTCATGTAATAATTATTCACCTTTAGTTTGAATGACTTGTGCATGTTCTCCTGATGTATCCTGCATTTGTTTGCCTTTATTTCCACCAAAGCCTCTTGATTGAGTACCAATATGGTCTGGCTTAAAACGCTTTGGATGTTGTCCTTTCATATTTCCCATGGTTATCCCTCCTCAATAGGAGTATGCCCGCTTTAAGAAGGACTCATGTTTGGAATTGTATGGTTACTCCGCTTTGCCTAGTCTCTTCTCTTCAATTCTTTCCTCAATTCTCTCCATAGCATCTCTATCCTTCATAAGCTGGCGCTTATTTTCTAATACAAGTTCAGCAAACGAACGTTTTCTTGGTTTTCTCAAGGTAATCACCATCCTTATCTCTATAATATCAGTTATTATTTCCAGAAACGCTCTTAATTATTACAACTTTTTGAAAATTTAGGCCTTAAATAAAATACAGTTTATTTTTGAAATAATTTATTGAAATAAATGCTCATAATAAAAAAAGAACTCAACGAAATTGTTAAGTTCTTTCCCACATCATTTTAATTTAGACGTGTAGTTCTTCATATTGTCATAGGTCATAGCTCCAACATGTTTTCCTTGAATAACACCTTTTGTATCAATAAAATAGGTGGTTGGAATGGAGACGACTTGGTAGTCAGCATTAACTAAGTCTTCATCATCTAAAGGGATGGTAAAGGTAATTCCCATATCATCCACAAATTTTTGTACATCTAATTGCGGATCGATGTTAACAGCAAGAATAATCACTTCATCTCCAACTTCTTCGTGAAATTTTTGCATCTCTGGCATTTCAGCTTTACATGGCGGACACCATGTTGCCCAAAAATTTAAGATAACCTTTTTTCCTCTAAGCTCTGATAGCTTAACGGTTTTTCCATCTAATGTCTTTAATTCAAAATCAGGCGCCTTATCTTTTATTTCAGTACCCGTTTTATTTGTTACAGATGATTCCGGTCGGTCCATAGCTTGTACAATAGCCACTGTAAACAGGACAATTAAGACAACTGCTGCTATTACCTTTTTAACCATTGCTGCTTCCCCCTCAACTGTTGTAAGAAGTCCATTTACCCTATATTAACAAGGAAAAGATAGTTTGCACAACGTAGAAACTAGTTATAAATGTGACGAATCCGTAAACATTCATTTAATATAACCACTGATGATCGAAAAGGTGTACAAAATAGACAAAAAGGGACTAACAGTTTAGTCCCTTTTTTATCTATATCTATTTTATTAGATTCGCTATTGCTTGTGTTACTTTCTCCACAATCGTATCAATATCCTTTGAGGATAAACTTCGTTCAAGTGGAGGAGTCACTTTTTCAGCTTGTTTGTTCGTCATTACTCCATCAGGAGACTCTCCCGTGATTCCAAGCTGGGTCTTTAAAGCAAGGAGTTTCTCAACATTGGCAAAGGAAAGTTCTCGATCTCCATTCATTTGACGTGCAATCCAATTTACCTTGGCACAGAATTCGAGTGATTCCATACGGAAATATGCTTGGTCGAGAGTAGCTCCCCATGTTAATGCACCGTGATTTTCTAAAAGAGCACCGTTATGATTGTGAATATGTGGACAGATAGACTTTGATAGTTCATCTGTTGAAGGTGTTCCATATTCCGCAATCGGAATGCTTCCAAGAGTCACAATCGACTCAGGCATTGTGGCTTGATTTAAGGGTATTCCTGCAATAGCAAATGCCGTTGCATAGGGTGGATGAACATGCACGACCGAATGAATGTCCGGACGTTCCTTATATACCTGTAAATGTAATTTTATCTCAGACGTAGGCTTGCAAACGCCCTCCAGTACATTTCCTTCACTGTCGATTTTAATCAACATTTCAGGAGTCATAAACCCTTTACTAACCCCTGTAGGAGTGACCAAAAAGGTGTTCTCATCGACACGTACCGATATGTTGCCGTCATTAGCAGCCACAAACCCTTTATCATAAACCCGTTTACCGATATCACAAATTTGTGTTTTTAGTTTAATTTCCGAAATCATAATTTCCCTGCCTTCTCATTATCCTATTGAAATAGCTTTGCTAATTCCTCTTGGTAATTACCTTTTATAACACCTTTTTCTGTGATGATAGCTGTAATATTTTCTGCCGGTGTTACGTCAAAAGCAGGATTAAATACTTTAACTCCTTCTGGTGCCGTAAGTTTACCAAATCCCTCCGTAATCTCTTGGGACCCTCTCTCTTCAATCGGTATTTCATTACCGTTTTTCGTTGAAAGGTCAACTGTAGAAAGCGGAGCAGCTACATAGAATGGAATATTGTGAGCCTTTGCTAATAATGCTACTCCATATGTCCCAATTTTATTGGCAACATCTCCATTTGCTGCAACACGGTCACAGCCAACAATAACCGCTTGCACCAAACCTTTACTCATCACCATTGCGGCCATACTATCTGTTATAAGAGTCACATCGATACCTGCCTGCATCAATTCCCAAGTAGTTAAACGAGCACCTTGTAACAATGGTCTTGTTTCATCTGCAAACACCTTAATATCCCAGCCTTTTTCCTTTGCTAAATAAATCGGCGCTAAAGCTGTTCCATATTTGGCTGTCGCTATCCCACCTGCATTACAATGTGTTAAGATTCCCATGCCATCTTTAAAAAGTGTAAGAGCATGCTCGCCAATGGAGCGACAAACTTCCTCGTCCTCTTGTCGAATTAAATGGGCTTCTTGTTCTAATTTTTCTTTAATTTTGGAAACAGGAAGGTCTTTTTCTTTTAACACCCTATCATTCATTCGCTGTAAAGCCCAAAATAAATTAACCGCAGTAGGTCTTGATGATGCTAAATACTCAGAATGCTTCTGAAACTCATGGTAAAAAGATTCAAAATTTTCTTCACTTACATCCCTAATTCCAAGTAAAAGTCCATAAGCCGCTGCTATCCCTATTGCAGGTGCGCCTCTTACCTTTAATTGTTTAATGGCATCCCATGCATCCTCAATACGTTCTATTTGAATAAATTCAGTTATATTTGGTAGTTTGGTCTGATCTAAAATGGTTAAGATTCCATTTTCATATGAAACGGATTGTAAAAAAGCTTCGGTCATGACTATTACTTGCTCCTCTCTCACTCGACAATCTCCGATATACTTGCTCATTTTAACATGAAAAATATCGATGAGAAATAAAAGTTTAAGAAATGTGAATAATTGCTACTATTTTGACTACTTACGATAATTTCTTCTTTAATTGGAGAAGCTGTTTAAATTGCGAATCTAATTCAGAGTATTTTGCATCTGATGGAGTCAGAAGACTTAATTGACCAAGGATCGTTGTTAATCGATTATCAATAATCAATAATTCTTCCTCTTTTTTCTTTGTATCCTGGTCCACATTTTTATAATGTTGGTATTCAGCTAATGTTTTTTCAACCCGTTTGATGCGGTTTTGTTCAAACACTAATAAAGTATCACAAACACTATTAATAAAATAATAATCATGTGAGACGGTCAAAATCGTCCCCTTAAAATCTTTAAGTGTGCTTTCTAATTGTTCACGACTGGGGAGATCAAGATGATTAGTTGGTTCATCTAGGATTAATATATCGTATTCCTTTAGTAACATATCAACTATTTTCACTCTAATTCTTTGTCCTAAACTTAATGTCTCAATTTTTTTATCTACGATTTCTCTAGGTAAACCTATATTCGAAATCAATGTTCTTGCTGAGAATATTTCATCTCGATTAAGGTTACCAAATGACTCTAGTACGGTTTGCTCTGGATTTAGATCTAATAAATCTTGACTCAAGTATGCCAATTTTAGATTGGGACTTTTCCAAAGCTCACCATTGCTTATTTCTTCTTCACCCAGGAGCATACGTATTAAAGTAGTCTTACCACAACCGTTTGGTCCAATAATCCCTATCTTCTCCCCAAACTTTATATAAAACTGGCTGTTATGAAATAGTGATTTGCCGTTAAATGATTTGCCTATATTCTTTGCTTCGACGACTCTTTTTCCTTTTTTACCTTCCGCTTGAAATTGAAAGGCTAATGAAGGATCATCTTTCGGCTTTAGGATTTGTTTTTTCTCTAACTCTTTTTCTAATCTTTTCATTTTGGATTTCACTTGATTATCCATTTTCTTTGCTTTTTTACGATTGTATTCCTTAAATCCAATTTGTCTTCTTTCAGAAGGACTTCCACCTTTTGTTGATTCACGATGGGCTTTATCTGACCATGTCCGTAATTGCTCCATTTGATTCTCTATTTTTTGCTTGTATCTTTGCTGTTCTTCATAATGATGCAGTTGTATTTTTTTACGAAGATCTTTTTCATGACGATATTTCGTGTAATTTCCCGTATATTCATTTATTTGACCATCATCTAGCTCGATAATGCTTGTGGCAATCTCATCTAAAAAATAACGGTCATGAGATATAATGATTACTGGGCCTTGAAAACCTTTTAATTCATCAATAAGCCAGTTTATACCCTGTAAATCAAGGTGATTCGTTGGTTCATCCAATAATAAAAAATTCGGCTTAGAGTTCCATATTTGGGCTAAAACAATTTTTAGTTTCTCTCCACCACTTAGATGATGAAAACGATCTTCCTCCCAATTGTGGACCTTATCGAGTCCTAAATGACTAGTCACTTCCAAATATCCTTTATTATCTAATTCCAATAGCCCTTTTTGATAATCAAATAATTGATACTCAACCGATTGTGTTAAATAGCCAATTTTTAATGATTGAATGGTTTCTATTGTTCCAGAGTCAGGCTGTGATTTACCGGCAATAACATTGGCTAAAGTCGTTTTACCGGTTCCATTATAACCAACCAAGCCAATTGTAGCGTTCTCTGCTATATCAAAATGAACATCATTTAATACATCAACTTCTCCAAAACTCTTTTTTATATTTCTTATTTTCATCACGTTCATATATGTCACCTCAAGCATTTATTAAAAAATAAAAACCTCTTCAGAAACCTGAAGAGGTTAAGAATGCCTTTATGACAAAAAAATCACACCAAAATAAGACGATATGCCTAAACAAGCACAATCGTTTTTTCACGTGTATGGAAAAAGGGCAGACTAATCCTATTCTTCAAGTTCCTGAATGTTCGATTATTCGAATCATCATTTGAAAAATAAGATTATAACTTCATTCCCCTTTTTTCATCCCTTTCTTGTATATGTAACATAAGTATAAATTTGGTAAAGAAATAAGTCAATAAAAAACCACTCTACACATTGTAGAGTGGTTTATAGACTAGAATAGGTGATTACGCTTTTAATTTTTCACGTAATACCATTGGTAAAATTCCACCATGACGGTAGTAGTCGATTTCAACTTCTGAATCGAAACGTACAAGAACTTCGAACTCCTTCTTGTTACCAGCTTCATCAGTTGCTGTCACTTTTAGAAGGTCGCGTGGTCTTACATTTTCGTCAACTTGAACATCGATTGTTTCTTTTCCAGTTAATCCTAAAGTATCAGCGTTTTCGCCTTCTTTAAATTGAAGAGGAAGAACACCCATTAATACAAGGTTAGAACGGTGGATACGCTCAAAGCTTTCAGCAATAACGGTCTTGATTCCAAGAAGGTTAGTACCTTTTGCTGCCCAGTCACGAGAAGATCCCATACCGTAATCTTTTCCTGCTAATACAACTAGACCAGTGCCATCTTGTTTATACTGCATGCAAGCATCATAAATAGATGTTACTTCGCCAGTTGGCCAGTAAGTAGTGACTCCACCTTCTGTACCAGGAGCGATTTGGTTACGAATACGAATGTTTGCAAATGTTCCACGCATCATAACTTCATGGTTACCACGACGAGATCCATAAGAGTTAAAGTCACGAGGCTCTACACCGTTTTCTAATAAATATTTTCCAGCTGGCGTGTTTCTTCCAATAGAACCTGCAGGAGAAATATGGTCAGTTGTTACAGAATCACCGAATTTTCCAACTACACGAAGTCCTGATAAAGGTTTAACTTCACCTGGTTCTGCAGATAATCCTTCAAAGAATGGAGGATTTTGGATATATGTTGATTTATCATCAAATGTATATAAAGGTTCATTGCTAGTTTTGATTTCGTTCCAACGAGCATTGTCTCCAAATACATTTTCATATTCTCTACGGAACAACTCAGGAGTAACGGTTTGTTTAACAACATCAGCCACTTCAGCAGTTGTTGGCCAGATTTCTTTTAAGAAGACGTCATTACCATTACGATCTTTACCGATTGCTTCTTTTTGTAGGTCAATGTTCACGTTACCTGCAAGAGCATAAGCGACTACTAATGGTGGTGAAGCTAAATAGTTTGCTTTAACAAGCGGGTGAATACGGCCTTCGAAGTTACGGTTACCTGAAAGAACAGATGTTACAAGTAAGTCGCTTTCAGAAACAGCCTTTTCGATTTCATCCTTTAATGGACCAGAGTTACCGATACATGTTGTACATCCATATCCAACAAGGTTGAAGCCTAATTGCTCTAAGTATGGAAGTAATCCAGAATCACGAAGATATCCAGTTACAACCTTAGAACCAGGAGCTAAAGATGTTTTAACAAATTTAGGTACCTCTAAACCTAATTCCACTGCTTTTTTCGCAACTAGACCCGCACCTACAAGTACATATGGGTTAGAAGTATTTGTACAGCTAGTGATAGAAGCGATTGCAACTGCTCCAGTCTTCATAACCGTTTGGTCACCGTTATTGAATTGAACAGTTGTCTCTCTGTCAAGCTCAGCATCTGTTAAACCAAATCCTTGGTTTCCTTGAGGTGCACTTACAGCTTTAACAAAAGTATCTTTCATTTGTGATAAAGGAATTAAATCTTGTGGACGCTTAGGACCAGAAAGATTTGCTTCAATTACAGAAAGATCAATTTCAATTACATCAGTGTAAACAGGTTCAAAACTTGGATCAAAGAATAATCCGTTTTCTTTACAATATTGTTCAACCACTTGAACTTGCTCTTCATCACGGCCAGTTAAACGAAGGTAATCAAGAGATTCTGCGTCAACTGGGAAGAATCCACAAGTTGCACCGTATTCAGGAGCCATGTTAGCAACTGTTGCACGGTCAGCTAATGGTAATGATAAAACCCCAGGTCCGAAGAATTCAACGAATTTACCTACTACACCTGCGCTACGTAATACTTGAGTTACTTTTAATGCTAAGTCAGTTGCTGTTGCACCGTTTGGAAGTTCTCCAACTAATTTAACCCCAACAACCTCTGGTACTGGGAAGTAAGATGGCTGTCCAAGCATTCCAGCTTCTGCTTCAATACCACCAACACCCCATCCAAGAACACCGATACCGTTGATCATCGTTGTATGAGAGTCAGTACCTACTAATGTATCCGGATAAGCTTCAAATTCACCATCTGCTGTTTCAGCAACATGAACAACATCAGCAAGAAACTCTAGGTTTACTTGGTGAACAATACCTGTTGCAGGTGGAACAGCGCGGTAGTTATTGAATGCTTTTTGTGCCCAGCTTAGGAACTGATAACGCTCAGCGTTACGTTCAAATTCTAACACCATGTTAGCTTCTAAAGAATCTGGCGTTCCGTATTGGTCAACCTGAACAGAGTGGTCGATAACAAGATCTACAGTCTTTTCAGGGTTAATTTTATCAGGGTCTCCACCCATATCAGCCATTGCTTTACGTAAAGAAGCAAGGTCTACTACTGCTGGTACACCTGTAAAATCTTGAAGAATAACACGAGAAGGCTTAAATGGTACATCTACTTCCTTCAACTCGTCTGTTCCCCATTTAGCTAAATTTTCCACGTGTTCCTTAGTAATAACACGACCATCTTGTTGGCGAAGTACAGATTCAAGTAACACTTTAATTGAATAAGGTAATTTTGATACATTTTTAATTCCTGCATCTTCTAAGGCCGCTAATTTGTAATAATGATAGCGTTTGCCGTTTAGTTCAAATGAACTGCGTGCATTAAAAACATCTTTAGACATCTTTCTTACCCCCTTGACAATATGTACACATAAAATATATGAAAGGTCGAAAAGTTAGAATATTCCCATCCATCCTTACTTTTCTTACAATTCTTATCTTAATACAACCAATTACATAAGTAAATAACAAGTATGTTATAGTTTTTAATAAGTTTTTCTTATTATAAATAGTAGAAAATAAGGTTAAATCAATAAATCGTGAAGTTTTTCATATTTATTTATAAAGGAAAACCATTTTTGTACTAAAACATTTTTCCATGTAACCTTTTTTTATCGAAGGATATGCTAATACCATTAGGAGATGAATCTCCTATATCGTCCTTTAGTGAAAGATAGGAGGAATTTTAATGGGTAAACGTAAAGCAAATCATGTTATTCCAGGGGCAAATGCAGCAAGTGCTCAAGGAATGGGTGCTGGATATAATCAGGAATTTTCCAATGAACCTTTAACCGCCGCTCAGAAATTAAATAATAAAAAGCGGAAGAAAAATCAGTAATCTGGGAGGTCTCCTTAAATGGAGACCTTTTTTGTTTTTATTTCGTAAAAATAACCCCCACAACACGTGGAGGTTATTTTGTTCCCTCTATTTGAAAAAGATAAATTTTTATTCATCCATATTGACTTCATTAACCATTTGTTGCAAATCTTGCTGGAATCTTTCTAATTGCTTTCTTTGGTGTTCAGAAGCTACTTCTAAGGCGTTTTCAATGGATTGGTATGCTTCATTTACTTCTTGCTTTAAGTGCTTTAACTGATGACCATAACTAGCACTATCACGAACGATTTCATGATAAAGCTCTTGTGCATCCTCTACTCCCTGTTGAGCTGCTTGAAAAGCTTGTTGTTTATCCTTGTGATAAGGCATTTTTATCTCACTCCTTGTTGAATTATGTAACGTTAAATTGTGCAAACATGCGAAAATTATTCAAGGTTATATTGGAATAAAAAAATCGTCGCTTCACATCCTAATTTTGAGGAGGGATAAAAGATGACAAACAAAAATGACAGTAAGGATATGCGTAAAAACGCACCAAAACAATCTGGTCAACCTGAACCGATGAGTGGATCTAAAAAGGTTAAAAACCGAAACCACACAAGACAAAAACACAATTCTCACCATGATATGTAATAAAATCTAAATAAAAAAGCTACAGGTTATTTCGAGTACCTGTAGCTTTCTACTATATAATTGAATTTCCTACTATTTGAAGAGCATTTAGGATTAATTCTTCCTCTTCCGGCTCAACTGTTCGCAGGTCAATAAGTAATTCATCGTTTTGAACCCGTGTCACAATAGCGGGTTGGCAATCAACGCGTAATTTTTTGGCTAGTGCTGCAGAAGACACTCTAGGGTGTTTGATTGTAAGAACAACAGTTGGAAGTTCAACATCTGGCATGGTTCCCCCGCCAACTTGACTTGTACTTTCCATCAAGGCTACTTCATACTCAGGAGCCATTTCCAAAAGCTTTTTTATCAAATCAGTCGCTCTGCTTTTTATTTCCTCTTTACACCATAGCATATCTCTTAAGGTAGGTATGTTCATTCTGCCGTTTTCGCCTTTTAAATAATCAAGTAGAGTTCCCTCCAAAGCTGCTAATGTCATTTTATCTACACGAAGGACACGTGCTAATTGATGCTTTTTGAGCTTTTCCACTAATTCTTTTTTTCCAACAATGATTCCCGCTTGTGGACCACCTAAAAGTTTGTCACCACTAAATGAAACAAGATCAGCACCTAATTCAACGATCCTTTTTACGACAGGCTCGTCCCCTATTCTATGCTGTGTAAAATCATATAAGACGCCACTACCTAAATCCTCATAAAAAATAATATTTTCGTGCTGAGAGGAAAGATTGACTAATTCTTCACTTTCAACAGTTTTAGTAAATCCAATTGTTTTAAAATTAGAGGTATGTACTTTTAAAATCATTTTTGTATGTTCATTTATTGCATTTTCATAATCAAATAAATGAGTTTTGTTCGTCGTCCCCACTTCCACAAGTGTGGCACCACTTTCCTCCATAATAGAAGATATACGGAAAGAACCACCAATTTCCACTAGTTGTCCACGAGAGACAATTACTTCTTTATCTTTAGCTAAAGCCCTTAAAATTAAATACACGGCAGCTGCATTATTATTAACAACCATTGCTGATTCAGCACCCGTTAATACTTTTAGCAATACCTCTATATGTGAATGTCTAGAACCTCTCTCGCCCTCCTCCAACTTATATTCCAAATTGGAGTAATGTCTTGCTGTATCAATCATATGAAAGATGGCGTTTTGACTAAGCCGAGCTCTTCCTAAATTTGTATGTAAAATGGTACCCGTTGCGTTAATAACTCTTTTTAATGTATAAGCATATTGTTGCGTAACATTTTTTTCAAGAAGTCCAAAAAGTTCATCGATAAATGCACCAGAACTTGGATGAGCTCCGGACCAACTTTCGTTTAATAATTGTTCCCGAATCGTATCGACGAGAAAACGCAATTGCTTGGTTAATTCAAGGTCATCAAGTCCTGAATGTTCGAGTATATGTTGAAAAGATTTATTAGATTTTAATTCATGTATTGCAGGAATAAAACGTAGCCACTCTTTCAAATGAAAAACCCCTTCAAATATAGTACTTTTCTAGTATATCACTTTTCTCACCTATGCATATCAGAGGAATATGATATGAAGGAAAGGAGCGTAGAAATGATGAATTCAAACCAAAAGGATGAGATTTTTGACCCAGATAATGAGCTAGAGAAATGGTTGGAATCTCTATTTTTAGATCCAAATACAAGTTTTTTAGATCAAAGCCAATTCCGTATAGATTTATATGACTCTGAAACAGAGATGATTATTGAGGCGCTTCTTCCTAATTATTCTTCTGCAAATATCACTATTTTCATAAATGATTCACATATAATTATTAAAGCTTGTGAATCTTCTGGCCAAACAAGAGAAAGAACTGTCACCTTTCCCTTTGTGATAAACGCCCAAAAGGTAAATGCAACTTATTCCAATGACATACTAGAAATATCTATATCCAAAAAACAGCAAGTACAACCTAAAAACCGCCAAATAACTTTAACATAATAACGCATTAACGTGCCGGGGGTCAGACCCCCGGCACGTTAATGCGTTATTGTGATGATGTCATAGTGTTTCTATTTTTTGAATTAATTCTTGCGTATTTGGGAAAATACCTGTATCCAATTTAGAATAAATTTTGTTTCCATTTACCGTAACTTCGAACGCTCCTCCTGAAATAGGGACTAGTTCTAGCTTTGTTACATTGTGTCGGAAATGAGTAAATAGCGCTTCCGCGAAACTCGCGACTTTTGGTGCATAGTTTCACTTCATGCAGAATTCGACTTTTACTTCATACGTGCTCATTTATTTTCACTCCTACATCATATTTCACGAATATTCCAATATTGTGAATGTATTGTCATTTTAGTATATGTAATATTTTGTGGCAAATATTTTGTTTCTATTAGGTATATGGAGTCATTTAGTTATATACTTGTCCTTGGAGGTGGAAAAAATGAGTGAACATGAAAAAATTCGCCTAACTTCATTATCAACAAAAGCTGGCTGAGGATGCAAAATAGGTCCTGAGGACTTGGCGCAAGTGTTGCGTCTATTACCAAAATTTGATCCTGTTCCAGAATTACTAGTTGGTCATGAGACATCTGATGATGCTGGTGTTTATCAATTAACGGATGATATCGCCTTAATTCAAACACTTGACTATTTTACACCAATTGTTGATGATCCATATATGTTTGGCCAAATCGCAGCAGCAAATGCCTTAAGTGATGTTTATGCTATGGGCGGTGAACCGAAAACGGTTCTAAATATTGTTGGCTATCCGATTAAAAAATTAGGTTCAGAAATATTAGCACAAATTTTGACTGGAGCAGCTGACAAAGTCCATGAAGCTGGCGCAATTACTATTGGTGGTCACTCGATTGATGACCAAGAGCCGAAATTCGGATTATCTGTCACAGGGATCGTACACCCTAATAAAGTATGGAAAAATGTTGGGGCAAAACCAGGCGATGTATTAGTCATAACGAAACCTATAGGTGTAGGAATTCAAACCACTGGTATTAAACGTGGCGCGGTGACAGTTGAACAAGAAAAAATCGTCACTGAAACCATGGCCATGCTTAATAAAACAGCTGCAGAGCTTTTGAAAAATCACCAGCCAAATGCTGTTACGGATGTCACTGGATTTGGACTATTAGGCCATGGCAGTGAAATGGCTCGTGGAAGCAATGTAAGTTTTGAAATCAACCATTTAGATGTACCTGTGTTAGATGGTACCTATCAACTTGCTAAAGATGGGGTTGTCCCAGGAGGGTCGAAGTCAAATTTAAAATGGTTAGAAAATGAGCTTGATTTTGATTCTTTATCGGTGGAACATCAATTGATTTTATGTGATGCAATTACTTCTGGCGGTCTATTAGTGTCTTTATCAGAAGCTGATGCCGTTTTATACATTAACGACCTTAAAGCAAACGGTTTATCCCACGCTTCTATAATTGGAAAGGTAACAGAAGCTAAGGAAAAATTAATTTATGTAAAATAGTAAAGGCTTAACCATATGGTTAGGCCTTTTTCTCTGATAAACTCCAACTACCAACCCTTCTGGTAAAGGTAAAAGCAGAACTTTTCCCCCCTAAAAAAAGAACCCAAAATTGGGTTCCTTTTAAAATAATTATTTAAGTTTAACAGAAAGCTTATCAAGCATATCCTTCGTCATTTTTGCTAAATCATAATCAGCTTTGAATCCCCACTCTTCGGTTGCTGCTGAAGCATCAATGGAATTAGGCCAGCTGTCCGCAATTCCTTGACGAATCGGATCAACTTGGTAATTCATTTCAAATCCTGAAATATGTTTTTTGATTTCAGCGGCAATTTCTTCTGGAGCAAAGCTCATGGCTGTTACGTTAAACGAATTGCGATGCTTAAGTTTGCTCGCATCTGCTTCCATTAAGTTTACTATCGCATTAAGAGCATCAGGCATATACATCATATCCATATATGTTCCTTGGCCGATGTATGACGTATAGGAACCATTTTTAATCGCTTCATAATAAATCTCAACTGCATAATCCGTTGTACCGCCACCTGGAGGTGTAACATAAGAAATTAATCCAGGGAATCGTAAACCGCGTGTGTCGACACCAAATTTATGATAATAATAATCAGCAAGTAATTCTCCCGCTACTTTATTAACCCCATACATGGTTGTCGGACGTTGAATGGTATCCTGTGGAGTATTGTCCTTTGGTGTTGATGGACCAAATGCCCCTATTGAACTTGGAGTGAAGAATTGACAATCTAGTTCACGCGCTGTCTCCAATGCGTTCATTAAACCGCCCATATTTAAATTCCATGCAAATAGCGGTTTAGCTTCAGCAGTAGCAGATAATAAGGCTGCTAGATGGATGATTGTATCAGCATTATGCTTTTTGGCCAATTCGACCATCTTATTTCCATCCATTACATCTAAAATCTCAAAAGGACCATTATTTGCTGCTTCACTATCATTTTTACGTATATCTGTTGCAACAACATTATCTCCCCCATATATTCTACGCAGTGCTGAGGTAAGTTCCGATCCGATTTGTCCAAGAGCTCCCGTAATAAAAATCTTTTTCATATATAATCCTCCAAGGAAGTGTTTTCTTTATTACAAAAATTAAATAATCCCTAACTCTTTACCCACTTTTTCATACATGGAAATGGCCTTATCAAGCATTTCCTTCGTATGTGCGGCTGAAGGCATATTACGTACTCGGCCAGTTCCTTGTGGTACTGTTGGGAATACAATTGCCTTCGCATATACACCTTCTTCATACAGACGTTTACTAAATTGCTGAGTTTTTACTTCGTCCCCAATGATACAAGGTGTAATTGGTGTTTCACTGTCTCCAATATCAAAACCTAGATTTTTAAGACCCTTTTTCAAATAATTGCCGTTTTCCCATAAACGCTCATTTAATTCTGTGCTTTCCATTAAAATCTCTATGGATCTAATGCTCGCAGCAACGTCTGCTGGGGTTAAGGATGTAGAGAAAAGGAATGGGCGGCTACGAACCTTTAACCAATCAATTAAGTCCTTTTTACCTGCAACATAACCACCGACCACACCTATTGCCTTAGAAAGAGTACCAATTTGGAAGTCAATTTTGTCAGATAACCCAAAATGCTTTACTGTACCTGCACCTTTTCCTAATACACCTGAACCGTGTGCATCATCGACATAGGTAATAAGGTCGAATTCTTCCGCGATTTCTACAATTTCAGGTAATTTCGCGATATCCCCATCCATTGAAAAAACTCCGTCGGTAATAACCATTACCTTATTATATTGACCCGATTCGGTAGCTTCCTTTGCCCTTGCACGTAAATCGTCCATATCTGAATGGTTATACCGAATGATTTTGGCTCTTGATAAACGGCAACCGTCAATAATAGAGGCATGGTTTAGTTCATCGGATAGAATAGCATCATTTTTATCCATTACAGCCGAAATAGCGGCCATATTACAATTGAAACCTGATTGATAAGCAATAGCTGCTTCTGTATGTTTGAATTCCGCTAATTTTTCTTCTAAACGAGTATGTAATTCTAATGTTCCGTTAATGGTTCGAACAGCGCCTGCTCCTACCCCAAACTTCTCGATTGCTTCCTCAGCTACCTTCTTCAATCGTTCGTCAGTAGCTAAACCAAGATAGTTATTGGAGGAAAGATTAATTAATTCTTTGCCTTTAATTTTTATCATTGGACCGTTTGGACTTTCAAGAGGGTCAATAACGTTATATAAACCTTTACTTTTTAGATCTTCTAAGTTTTCAGTTAAAAACTGATTTAGTTTGTGACTTGACATTTAATTTCCTCCTTTAATTCGCTTTCAATGTCATTACAGGATAAACAATTGTACATACAGAAAGGACAGATGTAATCGCTTTCTTTGTTTATATACCAACACTTATTATAAATATAACTGTATCATATTTTTTAAAAATGTACATGTGAAGAGGACAAAAAAATTATATAATTTTTAAACCTAGTTCTCTTTCAAATGTTTTGGCCAATACATATTTTTGTAGTCCCCTTGCCAGAGAAACAGCCTTTTTGGCATGTTCCTCTGCTATCTTAGGTTGATCATCCTTTTTAGCCAATTCCACTTTAACCGCTTCAATCATCCAGAGCTTATTCATTCTTTTGACTAGTTCTCTTGCCTCTTCTAATTGATTCTCTTCTGTTAAAATAATTGCACGGTAATATAGTTGATATTGTAATGGTTTGATTTTCTCAATGTGTCTTTTAGCTTCTTCGACATCCTTATTAAAAAGGGCTAGGATGGTTTCATATGTGGGAAACTGGGATCTTAAAATCGAGTTCTTTAGAAGCTTCCCAATCGCCTCACGAACATCTTCCTCAATATGATTAGCTGCACCATAAAAAAGCTGATATTCAGGGATTTTTCGATTTTTTATAAGAAATTTCTCTATTTCTTTAAGGTTATTGGAAAAATAAACCAACCTAGGGTTGAAAAAAATGAAAATGAGTAAAAAAGTTAAAATAAAAATTAATACAGGATTAATATTTAAAAAAGATAGTAGGGCTGAAAATACAAACGCCAGTACGAGAACAACAATAAATTTTTTCCCTGACATATCAATACCTCCAGTTTAACTGACCTTCCATAAGTTTATCCTAACCAAGCCCTTTTTAGTTTAATTACTCCATCCTCTATTTCCGCTTCTGATAACCCACCATATCCGAGCATTAAGCTTTCATCAACGGTTTTAACCTTCCCCTTCCAAAAAGTATGAGCTGGGTAAACCTTAACTCCAGCTTTTTCAGCTTTCAAAATGAGATCAGCCACCTTTTGGTTTTTGATCTGAATGAGTAGATGAAGGCCAGCTTTTTGACCGATAATCGTTACATGTTCACCTAAATATTTATGCAGACATTCATTAAGTTTTTTGTGTTTGGATTGATAAGTTTTCCTCATTTTTCTTATATGCTTCGCAAATTCACCATTTTTCATAAACTGATATAGTGCTTCCTGAATGATAGGTGAAATTGCCTGGTGGAGGAATGAATATTCTTCTTTATATTTATGTATCAAAACCTTAGGTAAAACAATATAACTAACCCTTGCTGCGGGTAAAAAAGCTTTTGAAAACGTACCGAGATAGATAACTCGTTCAAAAGAATCGAGTGATTTTAAAGAAGGAATGGGTTGACCAATATAGCGGAATTCACTATCATAATCATCTTCTATTAAGTAACTGTTTTCTTCATTGGCCCATTCCAGTAATGTTTTTCTTTTCGATATCGATAGAACCATTCCTAAAGGAAACTGATGAGATGGCGTTAAATATAAAGCTTTTGCCTTACTGCTTTTAACCTTTTGAATATTTACTCCATCATGCTCAAGAGGAATGGATTCTATATTGCAATGATGCTTCTCAAAGACGGAACGAACACCATCATAACCTGGTTCCTCCATGGCAACCTTTTCATTAAATAATTCTAAGAGATAGCTAACCAATAGGATGGATTGTTGAGTACCAGCGCATAAGACAATTTCAGACGCATCGCAATCAATCCCTCTAGCTTCGAATAAATAGCTTGCAATTTCTTTTCGTAATCCATGATGGCCCTGCTTATCTCCATAGGTAAACAAAGCCTCATTAGAATAACTGACTGCATTTACAATACTTCGACGCCATTCCCTCATTGGGAATTTTTCTACTTCTATATCTCCATATTGAAAATCGATAAACGATTTTTTCTCAGTAGTCACTATCTCCTCTGTTACTTTATCTTTTTCAGGTGTTGACACTTTGGTTTCCATTTTTAAAACGATTACTCCACTTTTAGGTCTACTTTCCACATACCCTTCAGCAATTAACTGTTGATAGGCTGTTTCAACTGTATTCCGACTGATCTTTAGATGTAAGGCAAGTTGTCGAATAGATGGTAGTTTTGTATTTTCTAAAATTCTCCCACTTTCTACTTCTTCTTTAAAGTATTCATACAATTGTACATATAACGGAATCCTCAATTTACTATTTAAAAAGGGGGTTCTATCCATTTCTCCCACTCCATCTGACCTTTATAAATTTTTAAAAACTGTCACTTTAGATAAGGTCAATCTCTATCTAAAATGATTGTATCATGAAAATTATGGAGGATATGGAAAATGATTAGAATGAAAAAATTAGAATGTACCAATCAAGAGAAAATAAATACTTTCCTAGAAAACACTGATACTGGGTTCCTAGGTCTATCATTAAACGATTTCCCGTATGTCGTTCCTTTAAACTTTGTTTGGCATAATGGAAATATTTATTTTCATGGAGCCTCTGAGGGGAAAAAGATGGAGATTTTAGCAGAAAACCAAAATGTTTGTTTTACCGTAAGTGCGAGCTATGGAACGATGACAGACCCTGTTCCAGCCAAAACGGATACTGCCTATATGAGTGTCATGATTTTTGGAGAAGCAAAAACATTAACAGATTTACCAAAAGCGACAGCCGTCATGCAAAAAATGCTGGAAAAGTATGTTCCTGATTATTATGATCAGCCTCTTTCGCAGACACATGTAGAAAGATATCGTTCTTCACTTGGCAGTAAAACGTCAATCATTGAAATTAAAACCGATAATTTAACAGCAAAGGAAAATGAATTAGTAGAGGAAAAGCGCTATTACAAGGGAAGAACCGTACAAATGGATTCCTAAATTAGAAGTGAAAGAACGATTCTTCTCCCCTCCTTTATTTGATTACCCCCTACTTAATACGTAAGGGGGTTTTTTATTTTTAATCTTTTTTCCCTGTTTTTGTAATGATTTGTCACTTCTCTTGAAAATTCCCCTTATTCCTGTAAAATAAGTTTGTTATGTTACGGACACAAAGGGGGATATTATGAGAAAATGGCTTTATCCTTTTATGACGATCATGTTACTAATTAATTTAGTTGCATGTTCTCAGGGAGAAAAATCTACAGATGCTAAAAAAGATGTTTTTAATATTGGAATGATTCCGGATCAAAATGTGGCTGATATTAATCGAAGCATGGATGATTTTGCTGCCTATTTATCTGAAAAAACAGGATTAAATGTAAAATTTGTTCCTTCGGTTGATTATTCTGCCTTAGTGACAGGCTTCGAACGTGGAGAAATTCAATTAGCCTGGTTTGGGGGATTAACCGGAGTTCAAGCTAGAAACGTTGTACCAGGAGCAGAAGCAATTGCACAACGCCCAACAGATGAAAAATTTGAATCTGTTTTTATAAAACAAAAAGGTTTACCTATTCATTCTCTTGCAGATTTAAAAGGAAAAAGCTTTACTTTCGGAAGTGAAAGCTCTACTTCTGGACATTTAATGCCACGCTACTTTTTAATGGAAGCAGGTATTGATGCAGATAAGGATTTCAAGAGCAAGCCCAACTACTCTGGTTCACATGATACCACTTACAAACTAGTTGAATCAGGAGCTTATGAAACAGGAGCATTAAATATTTCTGTTTGGGAAGCAGCTGTGAAAGAAGGTAAAGTAGATACAAATAAGGTTGAAGTTTTCTACACAACTCCCCCTTACTATGATTATAATTGGACGATTAACAACTTAGACGATCAGTACGGTAAAGGTACTAAAGATAAGGTCAAAGAAGCTATTCTTTCAATAAAAAGCGATGACAGCGAATTGATGAATTTATTACAAACCGATAGCTTTATAGAAACGAACAATGAAAATTACAAAGAAATCGAAAAAGTGGCAAAGCAATTAGGTATTATTAAATAGAAGGTGATTACCATCATGACTACCTCCACGATCTTAGAGGTGAAGAACCTAGGTAAAACATTTGAGCGGAAGATATCTTTATCTTCCCTTTCTTTTTCAGTCAAAAAGGGCGAAAAAATTGCTATTATTGGGCCGAGTGGTGCAGGTAAAACCACTCTCTTTAATTTGTTAACGGGGATTGTTTCTCCTTATGAAGGTACCATTCTTATAGATGGCCAAGCGTTGGATTATTGGCAAAGAAAAAAACAACTGGCAAATAAAGTTGGAGTCATACGCCAGCAATTTGATCTTGTTGAATCCCTGCCTGTTATTCAAAATGTCTTAGTCGGACGATTAAAGGATTGGGGTTTTTTCAAATCCCTTTGGTCTTTCGTTTTCCCTCAGGACAAACAAGTTGCCTACCAAGCTTTAAAAAGGGTTGGGATTGAAGACAAGATATATGTAAGAACGTCTTCTCTTTCAGGTGGGGAACAACAGCGTGTTGCACTAGCCCGGCTATTAGTTCAAAGTCCAGAGATTGTTTTAGCGGATGAACCCGTTTCATCTTTGGATCCAGCACGCGCTGAGGATGTAATAAAAATGCTGACCAAATTAGCAGATGAGGATAATCAAACATTAATTACTACCTTGCATTCTGTTGAATTTGCGACAAAATATTTTACAAGAATGATCGCTCTTAAAAATGGCCACTTGTTTTTCGATCTGCCATCAGATGAGGTAACTCCCTCTTTATTGGAGGATTTATACCGTTTAAAGGAGTTTAACCAGGATGAATGAACTTCTTACTACATCTGATCACCGGAGACGGTTATTTTTAAATCTATTATTGATTCTAGCCTTTTTGTTAAGTTTTACGGCGATTAATTGGAATGATGATCTCATTCACCCTGGTGGTGGAATCATGATTCTACAAATTTTAAAAAGCATTCTACAACCTAACCTATCACTAGAAATGATAAATCTTGCATTGAAAGCAACATGGATTACTTTAGTTTATGCAGTAGCTGGCATGACATTAGCGATCCTATATGGATTTATGGCAGGAACCTTGGCTTCAGGAATACTTGTGAAAAGTCCTACTCTAAAAAAACTCACAGTTACTTTTTTTCGTGGGGTCTTAAGTTTTACTAGAGCGATACACGAACTCGTTTGGGCTTGGCTGTTTGTCGCTTCCTTTGGACTCTCTCCATATGCAGCTATCTTTGCATTAGCAATTCCTTATGGCGGTATTTTAGGAAGAATTATGGCTGATGCATTAAATGATGTTCCAAACGAGCCTATACAAGCGCTAAAAGCAGCAGGTGCCTCGAACTGGCAATGTTTCATTTATGGCTACATGCCATACGTTTGGGCAACTATGATTAGCTATACCTTATATCGATTTGAATGCTCCATTAGATCCTCCACTATTATGAGTTTTGTTGGTCTAGGTGGCTTAGGTTATCAAATTCAGCTTTCATTAGCGGATTTAGCATTCGATGAGGTTTGGACATTTTTATTTTTCTTAATTGTTCTCGTTGTTCTAGTGGATTTGTGGAGTAGTCTACTTAGAAGAGGTATGAACTCTACAGTCCATAATCGATTAACCGCTAAAAGAGTCTCTGTCTTCGCCATCGGTCTATTAATCATAACATCCTGGTATCATATTATCGTTACTCAACAAGCTAATCTGCTACAGCTGTTCACAGCAGAAAATTTGCAGTATGCTAAAAGATTTTTCACTGGCTTACTTGGGGTTGATGAAAACCCACCTGCCTATCTTGTATGGTCTAACTGGAAAACAGCTATTGGACTAACATGGGAAACATTGGTTATGAGTGTCATAGCCATAGGAATCGCGTCTGTGGTAAGTTTCTTAACCGTCATTCCAGCATCGCGAAATTTCGCCAACGGTTCCTTGACGTTAACGAAAAAAGGTTGGCAATGGATAGCCTTTGGGATTATTCGAATTTCCTATATTTTTTCAAGAGCAGTTCCAGAGTTAATATGGGCGATGCTTATCGTCTTTATCCTTCAGCCTGGATTGCTTCCAGGTGCTTTAGCTCTTGCTTTGCATAACTTTGGAATACTTGGTAAGCTTTGCGCTGAGGTCATAGAGGAAATGGATGAGAAACCAGTTCGAAATCTTGCCACATCCGGAGCTAGTAAAGCACAAATGTTAATTTATGGTGTATTCCCCACTGTCATGCCTAAATTTTTGTCCTATATTTTTTACCGTTGGGAAGTAATCATGCGAACAACAATTGTTGTTGGATTTATCGGAGCTGGTGGTTTAGGCCAAGAATTTAAACTAAGCATGAGTTTTTTTCATTACAGTGAAATCACTTTATTATTGCTTTGCTACTTAGTACTTGTTTTTGTAGCCGATTTCTTTTCCGAATGGTTTAGAAAGGCAGCAAAATAAGAAAGTAGAAAAAACACATACGTATCCATAAAGAAAACCCGGAAATGAAGATCATTTCCGGGTTTTTTTTAGAAGAATAAATTCAGTATATAGTAAATGATAGCTGCAAGTGTTCCTGAAATTGGTAAAGTAATAAACCAGGTAATCACCATACGTTGTGCTGTACCCCACTTAACACCTTTTAAGCGATGAGCGGAACCTACCCCTAAGATAGAAGAAGAAATAACATGTGTCGTACTTACAGGTAAGTGAATGTATGAAGCACCAAAAATAACAGCAGCACCTGTTAAGTCAGCAGCAACCCCATTGACAGGACGAATTTTCATAATCTTTCCGCCAACAGTCTTAATAATTCTCCAACCACCTACAGATGTTCCAAGACCCATTGCAAGTGCACAGGATACCTGTACCCATAATTGAATGTCTGTTGATTGTTGGTAGTTAGCGGCAATTAGAGCCATCGTAATGATCCCCATAGCCTTTTGAGCATCATTGGTACCATGTGTGAAGGATTGCAATGCTGCTGTGGCAATTTGGATAAAACGGAAATTACGATTTGTTTTCGTTAAATTAAAGTTTTTAAATACAACTTTAAAAATACTATAAAGGATAAAACCGATAACAAATGCCAAAAGTGGTGAAATAATAAGTGCTTTTAAAATTTTAATAAATCCCTCAGCCTTCAAAGCTCCAAATCCTGCAGCAGTAATACCTGCTCCAGCAATAGCTCCAATGATGGCATGAGAAGAACTACTAGGAATACCATAATACCAGGTAATTAAATTCCATGCTATCGCTGCAAGTAAAGCAGCCAGAATAAACAGAGAACCCGCTTCTAATTTAGTTGGGTCAATAATATCTGTTGTAATTGTTTTTGCTACACCTGTAAAGGTCATTGCACCAGCGAAGTTCATAACCCCTGCCAAGATGATGGCATGGCGCGGCTTTAATGCCTTAGTTGACACAGAGGTTGCAATAGCATTAGCCGTATCATGAAAACCATTTATGAAATCAAATGCTAAGGCGCAGATGACAACTAACATCGTTAAGATAAATAATGCATCCATTTAATTAAGCTCCTTAAGCGTTTTTCATAATGATGGTTTCTAATGTATTTGCCACACCTTGACAGTCGTCAGCAATTTCCTCTAGGTTTTCATAAATTTCTTTATATTGAATAATACGGATTGGATCCTTTTCAACAGCAAATAATTGCTTAATAGATTGTCTCAAAATACCATCACATTTTGATTCATAATCTTTAATAATAATCGCGTGTTCACGGATTTGTAATAACTTCTTATTCGCTAATAGTTCAATTGCTTTTTCAATTTCAATAGCAGCGTTTCGAATGGCATCAACCATTTTCAACATATACTCATCAGCTTGGATGATGGAATACATTTCAAATAAAGCTGCTGTATGCTCAAAACCATCTAATACATCGTCAATACTCATCGCAAGATGTAAAATATCTTCTCTCTCAATAGGAGTGATGAAAGCGTTGTTTAATTCTTTAATCACTTCGTGAACGTATGTATCACCTTTTGTTTCATATTCCTTCATCTTTTCAAAAAAGATTTGTAAGTCACTAACATTTTTCAGCTTGTAATCTGCAAAATAGTTTGCACTTTCTTTAAGATTGACTGCCATGTCACTTAATAAACTTGAAAACTTATCCTTTTTCTTAAGAGCCATCTTTTTTTACCCCCATTTTTTTATACCCAGTAAAATGATTTTAAGCCAAGCTTTATCATTTTATACGAAAAATGTCGAATTTGAAAAGATTTACCCTTAAAAATTTACATAATCTTTACATTGCGTTTACAATTGGACGTCTTTTGTAAAAGAAAGCTGTTTTCGTATAGATTGTAGTTTTCGTAAAAATCCCTAAAGCCGGATTTTTACAGGCTCTCTTAAGAAGTGCCTAGCTCTTTTCTTCATTTTCAAATGAGTTTACCACACCCTATTTGTGATTTGCCTACTTATTAGTTACAAAAAGCAACAAAGTTTCAGAAAAGAGCCTAAAAGAAAGATGTTTATTGATTCATTTTTATAGATAGAAGGCATAATAAATCCACGAGCAATTGTGCACATGCTTGGTCTTTATCTTTATTAGCAGAGAATTCAGTAACCTCTATCCCTTTAACGCGCGGATCCGCCAAAATGGTTGTTAATATTTCTACAATTTGAGGTAGCTCAAATCCAATTTCACTAGGCGCATAGGCTGCAGGCATAATGCTATTATGTAGCACATCAACATCCAAATGAACCAAAATGGAGCTGGCTGAAATGGAATTAAGATGTTCCTTGACTTTAGTTAAACCATTTGGCTGACAAGATTCTTCATAGGATATTATTTTTAAATTTGGGTTCAAAATCGTATTTTGTTGAGGTCCAATAATCGAAATAGATTCAGAAGGAATGGCTTCCCCTTTCCACCAACGATTTTCTTTTTGTTGTAAAAACCAAAGACCCATTCCTGCTGCACCTATACAAACATCACCATTTGGCTCCATTGTATCGACATGGGCATCTAGGACAAGAAGATGACTGTCTGAACCAAATACCTTTTGAAAGGCATGAAAGGTTCCTACCTCTAAACTACAATCTCCACCTAAAAGAATCGTAAAGGAGTTGTTTTGGAAAAGTTCTTTCGCCCGATTATCTAATTCCTCCCAAACGATTCTTGGTGCAGGCCAATTACGAACTGGCCCAATATTATGTCTTGGAAGACTTGAGACGGAAATAATATCCCCCAAATCTTTCACAGAGAATCCTTGTTCAGTTAGTTTTTGAATAAGCCCCGCTGCTCTAATGGCTTCAGGAGCTAATTCCGTTCCTTCGTATAAAGCCCCGGCTTGGCTTGGTATTCCGACAATCTGTATATTCATTTTGTGGACACTCCTTCCTTTAATTCTAGTAAAAATTGGCCAACCTCTTTTTTATTTTTTAAGATATACGTTTTTCGTCCATCTCCATTTTCTCCAAACACCCTCAATCTTTTGAGCATTTTTTCTTTTCGCGCTCCGTGGGTTGTCATAATAAATTTTATAAATGCCCAGTCAATTTTTTCTGTACAGCCTTCCCCAACATCCGGTCTCGTTTTACCAAAATTCTGAACCCACCTTTTTAAAACCCGATATAAACATACGTATAAAGGGAGTTCAAGGTAAATCATCGTATCTGCATGCTCCATCCGTTGATTAAAGGTATTGCTGTAATTACCTTCCATAATCCATTCATCCAACTGCAGTATTTTTTCCTGAGCTGCTGAAAATTCTTCCAGTGAGGACTCCACCCATCCCGGCTTCCAAAAAAGGGCATCTAAATGGTAAACCTTTATACCTAGGACTTTTCCTAGTTCAAGAGAAAAGGTTGTTTTACCCACTCCGGAGGAAACCCCAATAACCATTATTTTCCTCATGGCAGTCTCCTCTTTCTATTATTCACTAATAAATTCTTGTATGGAGCAACGCCGTTCATCATAATATTCTCGATAATCGCCGTTCGTATAAACGTATATAACCTTTCTCCAAAAGGCTTGAGCAGGATAATTGTTTGATATTTGGGTAATTTTCCATTTACCTTTGTATTCATCAAAAAGGGTCATTGCCGCAATCGCTCCATGCCCTTTACCAGAGTATTTTTTCATGACAAAGAATTCGTTAATAGAATGAGGCTCACCATTGGTCCCCTCTTCTACTAAAGCAAAACCAATTAATTCACTTTCTGCTTTAATAAAATAAGCATGATAATGTTCTTGTTGCCAATATTGGTTTAATTCAAAGGGTTTAAAAGATCCATTATCTTCAAGCTTAATAGCTGGGATATAGTTACTAAATTCGTAAATATAAAATTGCATTAAATTATGTAAAGTTTGTTCTTCAGATTCAGTTATTTTTTCAAGCGTAATCATCGGTTTATCTCCTCTGTCTTTAATATGAAGGTTATATCAAAAGTTTTACCAGTTGATTGTAGCGAAAAATCAACATTCTACTATTTTTACGAAAACATTTATTATTCAGCCTATTTTACCCTTTATATTAAACTTTTGGCAATTATTGAAAATTTGGCTTTTTAAAAAATGTGTAGAATTTTCAACATTTTTTATAGTTTTTTCTATAAACTTGTTTGAAAAAGTAACAAACTGTCGATTATCAGTTATAATGAATTTATTTATGAAAGAAAAAAATCTCTTGTTGTAAAGGAAGATTATATATAAATGAAGAAAAAAATTGCTTGGATTACAGATAGTACAGCATTCATAACAGATGAATTAAAAAATCACCCTGATGTGTACGTCGTTCCCCTTGGAATTATATTTGGAGATCAAGCCTTTGAAGATGGGATTGATTTAGACACAGATGAATTATACCAGCGCATTCGTTCAGATAAAGAAATACCCAAAACCTCACAGCCCTCATCAGGACGTTTTGCTGAACTATTCGAAAGATTAAAAGGTGAATATGATCATGCTATATCTGTTCATATTTCAAGTAAACTTAGCGGAACCCTTGCAAGCTGTAAGGCTGGTGCAGAAATGGCACAATTCCCCTTAGAAGCAATCGATTCAAAATTTATGTCATATGCTATTACCTTTCTTCTTGAAAAGGGAATAGAGATGAATGAAAAAGGTATTGAATATAGCGATATTGTAAAAAGCCTAAGGGAAATAGCTGATCACTCCGAAAACTATATTTTATTAGGTAGTTTAGATCAATTTTATAAGGGTGGCCGTATGTCAGGAACATCCTATTTATTAGGCAGTATTTTAAAAATCAAACCGATCATTCGCGTAAACCGTAATGGTGAGTTTGAATTATTCGAGAAGGTTCGTTCAGAAAAGAAGGCCATGGCAAGAATGATTGAACTCTTAAAAGAATCCTATGACAGAAATGTCATTTCGCAAATACAAATTATGCACGGAAATGTAGAGAATAAAGCACAGGAACTTGCCACAGAAATTAGATCTATCTATCCTAAACTCGATATTTTTATCGGTGATATTAGCTCTACCATTGCCGTACATGCTGGAGAAGGAACCATTGGCATTATCTGGAACACTAAATAATGAAAAGTCAAAAACTCGGCAACGATAGAAGCCGAGTTTTTTTTAATAGGTAAGAAAGTATAACTTTTTGGGACTTCGAAAATTGTCTAGCTCCATCGCCTAGCCCCTCGAGGTCAAATAACCCCAAGTGTAAGAAGTCAAAGTTCAGGCTTCTTACGCTTGAGAACATTTGCTTGTCGGGGCTGATCAAGGCGCTTGCGCTTTTCTTATCTTAATCGCTTTCCTATAAACTGGGATTAATCCCCATTATTTATAACTTCCTTGGGGTAATAGAAGTGCTGGAATACTTCTAATAATTCATCATGATCTTGACGCGTTCCCAAGGTTAAACGCATACATCCATTGTAAGCCGGGATTGGGAAGAATCGTACAACCAACCCCTTTTTTAATAACGCCTTATTCAATCCATCGACGTCTCCTAAATTATATAGGAATAAGAAGTTTGTTTGTGAAGGAAAGAATGAAATATTGTAATGACGTAATTTAGTAGAAAGATAGTTTCTTTCTATTAAATTTTTTTGGGCACACTCTTCAACAAACACTTGATCCTTTATCGCAACTGCCGCTGCATTTTGCGCCATTTGATTGACATTAAACACTTCTTTAACCTTTACTAGCTGTTCAATAACAGATGGTACCATCATCCCATACCCAACTCTTAAAGCTGCTAACCCATAAATTTTTGAAAATGTACGCAAAATGACAAGGTTTTCAGTATTAGATAACATTTGGATGGAATCTAATTTAAACTCACTTTCCATATACTCATCATACGCTTCGTCAAGGACTACTAAAATGTGAGAAGGGATTTTTTCAATAAAACCCTTTAGTTTTTCTGGGTCAACACAAGTTCCCGTCGGGTTGTTCGGATTACAGATAAAGATCATTTTTGTTTTTTCTGTAATGGCTTCGTACATCGCATCCAAATTGTGTGTTCCATCCAATATTGGCACTAAAATCGGTGTACCACCTTCAATGACGATATTAGAACGGTAGATAGGAAACGTGATTTCGGCCATAATCGCTTCATCACCTTTAGCAATAAAAGCTCTTGTTAGGAGACGAATTAGTTCCTCAGAACCATTGCTGATTAAAAAATGATCCTTTGGTAGATGATGGTGATTGGATAATTGTTCACAAAGCCTGGATGTTGTCCCATCTGGATAAAGAGACAAAGATTGAAACGAATCGTGAAGCTCCTTCGCTACCAAAGGTGAAAAACCGTAAACATTTTCATTGTCAGAAAGCTTCCGTAAGGATTTAGGTTGATATTCTCTTTGAATATCCTCTAATGTTTTTCCTAATGGATAAGGTTTGATACTTTCAATTTCGATTTTAGTTTTTACGTTCATATTAAACACCTCAGGAAAAGGGAGGGAAAAGATCCCTCCCTTTAATTTTTACAACAAGGGTTTAGCGCTTATACGCTATTTTATAGATTTCCACGTCTCTCTTGTTCACGTTCAATCGATTCGAATAATGCTTTGAAGTTACCCTCACCAAATCCACGAGCTCCTTTTCGTTGAATAATTTCAACAAAAAGTGTTGGTCTATCTACAACTGGCTTTGTGAAAATCTGTAATAAATAGCCCTCATCATCACGGTCCACTAAAATATTTAGTTCGCGAATTTTTTCAATTTCCTCATCAATTTCCCCTACACGCTCTGAAAGCATTTCATAATAAGAATCTGGAGTGGATAAGAACTCAACCCCATTATCACGAAGAATGCGGACTGTTTCGATAATATCCTCTGTTAAAATGGCTAAATGCTGAACCCCTGGTCCATTATAGAACTCTAAATACTCTTGAATTTGAGATTTTCTTTTTCCTTCTGCCGGCTCATTAATTGGGAATTTAATACGTCCGCCATTATGCATAACCTTAGACATTAAAGCTGAATATTCTGTTGTAATATCTTTGTCTGTGAAATGCTTCATTTCTTTAAAGCCCATTACATTTGCATAATAATCTACCCATTCAGGCATTCTTTCCACATTACCTACAACATGGTCAATCGCAATTAAACCAGCATCTTTGACTGGAAGGCTTCCCTCATAAGCAACATATCCAGGCATAAATGGCCCTTTATAATCCTTACGTTCAACTAGTGTATGGATGGTGTCACCATATGTACCAATGACAGCCTTCTTCACAGTTCCAAATTCATCCTTTATTTCATAAGGAGGAGTAATCGCAATAGCTCCACGTGAAACCGCTTCATTATAAGCCTTTTCCACATCATTAAATAATAAGGCAATGTCCTTTACTCCATCCCCATGTAGCTTTACAAATTGAGAAACACGTGTATCTTCCTTATATGATCCTGTAATCACTAGACGAATTTTACGTTGTTGAAGTACATAAGAAACGGTATCGCGACTACCTGTTTCTAGTCCAGAATAAGCAACTGGCTTAAAACCGAATGCCGTACAGAAATAGTGGGTTGCTTGCTTTGCGTTTCCTGTGTAAATTTCTAAATAATCCACGTCTTGAACTGGAAAAAAGTCCTCTACCTTTTGATTTGTAACAGATGTTTGTTCTTTCATTTATATTTCCTCCTTATTTTATCAATTCTTTTTTGGAATTTTTCTTTGGAGGCATATGAACAGCCTCCCCATTTAATGCTTCGATTGCCTCTAGCATACCTTCGTTTATACTTGGATGCGGATAAAAAGGGAATCTCAGATCTTCTTCTCTTGCAACCATTTCCAATGAAAGTACTCCACTAGATATAAGCTCAATGGCTCCCTCACCCATCATATGGACTCCGAGTAAGGTGTCGGTCTGAGAGTCGGAAATTATCTTCACCAATCCATCCTTTTTCCCTAATATTGTGGCGTAACCATTACTTGCTAGCGGGAATTGCCCCATTTTCACGTCCATTCCAAGTTCTACTGCTTCTTCTTCTGTTAACCCCACAGAGGCAATAGGTGGTTGAAAATGAACCACTTTTGGTAGAAAGTTAGGATCGAACTCTACCAACTTTCCAGCAATGGACTCCGCAGCCATTTTACCTTGAGAAATAGCCTTAACCGCTATAGCAGGACCATCCGCTACATCTCCAACAGCATAAATGTTAGGAACAGTGGTCTGACATTGCTTATTGGTCTGAATATATCTACTTTCATTTACAGAAACCCCAATTCTCTCAATTCCTAAGTCTCGCGTGTTTGGAACGCCCGATGTCGATATTAATAAATGGGTCCCATTCAAGCTTATTTTTTCATCTTGAATCTGCAACTCTACGAGAAGATTTTGGTCGGCGTATTGAACCCCCATTAATTGAGCATTTTTTAAAATTTGAATTTTCTTTTTCTTCAGTACTCGTTTGAGCTCTTTTTCAATAGATGAATCAAAACCAAAATTCTCTTTATCTAGTAAAATCGTTACCTCAGATCCAAATGAATGAAATGAACTTGCCATTTCTAAAGCAATCTCATTATGCCCATAGATTAAGAGGTGTTTCGGGATAACAGGTATTGCTTGCAGCATTTTCGTGTGAAAAATTCTATTTCCATCTATTTGAACTCCACTTATTACTGGCTGCTGGGTTCCTGTAGCGATGATGGCTTTCTTAAATTGATAGACCTCGTATTGATCATTTCCTTCTACCCCAATACGGTCATCACTTAGGAAGTAGGCATTTCCTTTAACCAATTCAATCTTATTGGCCTGAATTAAACTTTGAACACCGTTCCGTAATTGATCTATCACTTTTTGTTGATAGTTTCTTAACTTTTCATATTGAAAAGTAGGTTGAGAGCTACCTATACCCATTTCCTCACTATCCCGCAGCAGATTTAATCTGCTCGCAGCTGAAGTCAGGATTTTCGATGGAATACACCCTTCATTTAAACAAACGCCACCTAGCTTTTCCTTTTCAATTAAAGTAACTTTTAAGCCAAGCTGAGCTGCACGGATGGCTGCATGATAACCGCCTGGTCCACCGCCAATAATGACTAAGTCTTTTTCATAAGCAAGTTCACCGACTACCATTAAACCAACTCCAGTATCATTAGTTTAGGATTTTCTATGAACTCAGCAAGACGGTTGGTAAAAGCAACTGCCATAGCACCATCTGCAACACGATGGTCAAATGACATAGATACATTCATCATGGAACGAATTACAATTTGGTCATCATCCGTTACAACTGGTCTTTTCTTTGTTTTATGGAAGGAAACAAGGGCCACTTCAGGATGCTGGATAATTGGTGTTGCACCAATACTGCCTCCTAATGGACCGACATTACTAATCGTAAACGTTCCTCCCGTAATCTCTTTAACAGTTAATTGATCTTGCAAAGCTTTTTCCGTCATCAGCTTTATTTCTTGGTGTAATTGGCTAATCGATTTTCGTTCCACATGACGCATGACTGGTACAATTAGACCTTCTTTTGTATCAACCGCTACTCCAATATGATGCTCTTTCTTTAAATAAATAGCTTCTTGCTCTTCATTTAAGTTCGCGTTAAAAATTGGAAATTCCTTCAAACAAAGCGATAAAGCTTTGAGGAAAAAGGCAGTGACAGTCATATTTCGATTGTTATTTTTTAATTCATTTCTAAACTCCAGCAGTGCACTTACATCAATTTCCTCAAAATGGGTGCAATGAGCAATCGTCTGAAGTGACTGAACCATTTTTTTGGCGATTTGCTTTCGTCTGCCACGGAAAGGAATCATATCCTGTTGAGACTCTTCGTCCGTTGGTACATAAATCTCTTTAATAAAATCAACTTCCTTATTTGGTGGCTCAATCTTTTGCTTTTGTTCTGGTAATGATTGTTGTTCAAGGAATCGATAAACATCTTCATCGGTAATGCGACCACTTGGTCCAGTCCCGACAACTTCTTCAATCATCACTCTGTTTTCACGAGCAATTTTTCTCGTATAAGGAGAAGCCATTACTCTCCCTTTAACGTTACTCGAATGAACAACTGATACGGTGGTTTTGAGTGTTTCAGTCTTATCTTTTTCTAAAATTAATAGGGTCGTTCCTACTAATATATTTTCTCCTGCCGCTACCTTAAGTTCCTTGACAATGCCAGAAGTTGGAGCGGGTATTTCAGCTGTCATTTTATCTGTCTGCACCTCAACAAGAGGCTGGTCTGCTTTGACAAAATCACCTGGTTTAACAAAAAAGCAATTTAACGTTGCTTCTGTCATCCCTTCCCCTATATCACTTAATTTAACTTCCATATAATCACCTTCCTAGAACTTGATTACCTTCTCAATCGCATGGATGACTCGTTTTGGAGTAGGCAGGTAATGGTCTTCAAAGCCGAAATAAGGTACGGGAGTATCAAATCCAGTTACTCTTTCGACAGGCGCCTTTTGATATAAAAAAGCTGTATCATTAATAATCGAAATGACGTCATTTCCGACACCGCCAGTGGCGTGGGCTTCATGAACGATGACGGTTCTACCCGTTTTTTGTACAGATTCTGAAATAAGCTCATGGTCTAAAGGATAAAGCGTCCTTAGATCAAGGACATCACAATGGACTCCTCTTTCTTTCATCTCCTGAGCTGCTTTCATGGCAACTGGAACCATAGCTCCCCAAGAAATAACGGTGACATCTTCTCCTTCTAAAAGCCGCTTTCCTTTGCCAATTTCAACGATATACTTCCCTTCAGGAACTTCTTCACGACTACTGCGATATGAGCGCATCGGTTCTAAAAATAGGACAGGATCCGGATCCTCAATAGCCGCAATTAACAGACCTTTTGCATCATACGGATTGGATGGGCAAACAACTTTTAGACCTGGCATATGGGTAAAAATCGCTTCGGTACTATCACAATGAATTTCTGGTGCACGTACTCCAGCTCCATATGGAGCGCGAATAACCATTGGAACGGTAAAGTGGCCCATTGTTCGCATCCGCAGTCTCGATGCATGGGTCATGAGTTGTTCATAGGCTGGATAGATAAATCCTAAAAACTGAATTTCTACTACTGGGCGAAATCCATTAACCGCCATTCCGATAGCTGCACCAACAAATCCAGCCTCACTAAGAGGAGTATCTACCACACGGTCTTCACCGTATTTCTCCTGAAGCTGATCGGTTGCTCGGAAGACACCACCGTTTTTACCGATATCTTCCCCAAGGAGAATGACATTCTCATCTTCATGGAGCATGCAATCCATCGCATCATTAATGGCTTGAACAAGGGTAAGAGTTTTCGTTTCAACCGCTGATTTCATCATGGGTTCACCCCTATTAATCTAAGATATTCCTCTTTTTGCTTTTGAATTCCCCATGTTGGTTGTGCAAAAACATGATCAAATATATCTGCTGGATTAGCTGCAGGGTATTGTTCCATTTCCTCCACAGCCTTATCCACCTCAGCTTGCGCCTGCTCCTCTACCTCACTTACCCATGTTTCATCATAAAACCCTTGTTGCTTCATATATTTTTCTAAACGTAATAATGGGTCTGTCGTATGACGGCGAATTTGGCTTTCTTCTTGATTGCGATACTTCGATGGGTCATCAGCTGTTGTATGAGCACCATATCTCCAAGTAACCGCCTCAATTAAGGTAGGACCTTCGCCATTTCTCGCTCTCTCAAGCGCTTTTAATGTTTCAACATAGACCACAAATACATCGTTACCATCAATGCGAACACCAGGAATATCATAGGCAAGAGCTTTCTGTGCAATGGTTTCAGTACTCATTTGCTTACTCAAAGGAACCGAAATCGCATATCCATTATTTTGATTAAATAGAACAACAGGAGCCTTCATTACGCTGGCAAAGTTAATTCCTTCATGAAAATCTCCCTCTGAAGTAGCTCCATCACCAAAATAAACAATTGCAGCATTTTTTGTTCCTTTTTGTTTTTCGGCATAAGCTGCACCTGCTGCATGTGGAATTTGAGTTGCAATCGGAATCCCAGGCGGGAATATTTTTTTCCCTTCAGGAGGAACACAGCCCTCGTTTCGACCATTCCAAAATAACAAAATATTTCGAAGTGAATGGCCAAAAGTCATGGCTGCTCCATGGTCACGATAAGTTGGAAATAGCCAGTCATCTTCCTCTAACGCAAGAGCACTGCCAACTTGAGAAGCTTCTTGCCCTTCAAAGGGTGCATAGGTTCCAATTCGACCTTGACGTTGTAAACTAATTGCCTTGCGGTCAAAGGTACGTATTCGTAATAAATGGCGGTAAAAGTTCTTAGCCATCTTTTCATTTAATAAGGTAGAGTATTCATCATTTACAACATATCCGTTTTCATCAAGAATCTGTTTGATTGGAAATTGTTCAATCATTTCTTCACTCCTTAAATAGGAATAAATTATTTTCATTATGTTCTAACGGCCCATTTAGGACGTTTCATATGGGAAAAAAAGCTATTACGACGAGTTCGCGTATCAATTCTTTTTTCACAGAATGCATTAGCCGCTTCAACTGTTGTAATTTCTGAATCCGCTGTTTGTTTGTAAATATCCAGTAGTGAAGTATAAATGGCTCTTGTTTTTTGTAAGACACGGTCTTTATTTGGTGTATACAATTCATCAGCTACTTGAATTAGACCGCCACCATTAACGATATAGTCTGGTGCATAAAGAATGCCTTTTTGATGAAGGATCTTTCCATGGCGAACTTCCAATAATTGATTATTAGCAGAACCAACGATTGCCTTTACTTGTAATTGATCAATCGTATCATCATTGATGATTCCACCCATGGCACATGGAATAAATACATCCGCAGGGCAGCTATAGATTTCTTCACTTGAAACGACTTTAATTCCAGCACCTAATTCCTTTGCTTTCGCAACAAGTTGATCAATAGCAGCTTGATTAATGTCTGTTACATAAAGGTCTGCACCTTCTTCTAATAGATGTTCCGCAACTTTGTAGCCTACTTTTCCAAGTCCTTGTATGGAGTAACTCTTATTTGCTAACTCATCTGTTCCCCAAATAAATTGGTTGGTGGCTTGGATTCCGTAAATAACCCCATGAGCGGTTGGAATGGATGAGTCACCGCTTCCACCATAAGCTTCATCCACACCTACAATACAATTTGTTTCTTTTAAGGCATGAACAAAGTCATCTGGTGTTGTTCCCATATCAGTCCCCGTATAAAAACGTCCATTCAATGATTCTACAAACTGACCAAAAGCTCGAAATAACTCCGGACTTTTATCCTTTAGGGGATCTCCAATAATAACTGCCTTGCCTCCGCCGAAATCCACGTCAGCCGCAGCACATTTATAAGTCATTCCTTTTGATAATCTCAAAACATCTTCAAGTGCTTCTTCTTCACTTTTATATGGAAGCATGCGGCATCCGCCCAAAGCGGGACCAAGTTTCGTACTATGTATTGCTATAATGGCCCGTAAGCCTGTTGTTTCATCGTTACAAAATACAACCTGTTCATGTTCACGAATTTTTTCAAACACATTCATTTTTAATTCCTCCTTATAAATATGACAGCGCTTTCTTCCTTTAAAGCATCGGGGGTCAGTCCCCCGTCGCTTTAACGCGATGGGGGACTGATCCCCACCACTTTACCGCTTTAAAGAATGTAAAAGTCCTATAAACAAAAAAACCAACCTCTTTAGAGGCCGTTCTTTTCATATGGGTTCATTTGTTGTTTTAACATCTCAGCAATTTTTTGTTTAGGTAGGATGACTTGTTTAACCTCGCCGATTCCCACTAAATTAGTATCCTGAAAAACAGAAACCTCTGTTATTACTATATTTGCATCGTAACGTATTAATTCCGCCGTAATCGTAAGTTCGTCTCCCGCAATAGAAGGGCTAATATGCTTTGCTGAAACAGCGCCACCCATCCCTTCTTCATGTTCTTCTAAGAAAGGTAAGATAATCTCCCTAGATGCCCATTCCATGTGATAAATCATCGATACAGTGGAATAGGCAGGGTGAACCACTTTTCCATCAAATTGAGCAAACATATCTGGAGTAACCTTCGTTTGGATGGTTGCAGTTTGACCTATTTCTAAACCTGGTTTCACCAGCGAACCCTCCTTACACGCTTAAGATAAAAGAGCTCGATCGTTAGTCATTTTTGAACCGCGGATACGTTGGAACTCTTCTAATAAATCATTAATCGTTAATTTTTTCTTATCTTCTTCGTTCACTTCTAAAATAATCTGCCCCTTATCCATCATAATGAGGCGATTTCCTAGGTCTATAGCCTGCTGCATATTATGAGTAACCATTAAGGTTGTTAGTCCATATTTTTCAACAATCTCTTTCGTAAGCTGAGTAATTAATTCGGCGCGTGAAGGATCTAATGCAGCTGTATGTTCATCTAATAAAAGGATTGCAGGCTCAGTAAATGTTGCCATTAGTAAGGAAAGTGCTTGTCGTTCTCCTCCAGATAACAACCCCACTTTAGCTGATAAGCGATTTTCTAGACCTAAATGAAGGGATTCTAAAACTTCGCGGAAATAATCTCTTCTCGCTTTTGTTACTCCCCACCTTAAGGTACGGCGTTTATTACGGGAATAGGCCATCGCCAAATTCTCTTCAATCGTCATGGATGGAGCTGTTCCTGCCATCGGATCCTGAAAAACGCGACCAATCATTCTAGCTCTCTTGTATTCTGATAAAAACGTCACATTTTTACCATCTAAATGAATGGTTCCAATATCAGGCTGTAAAACGCCAGATATCATGTTCATTAGAGTGGATTTCCCTGCACCATTACTTCCGATAACCGTAACAAAATCACCTTGCTTTAAAGAAAGACTAACATGGTCTAGAGCGACTTTTTCATCTGGTGTTCCTTCATTAAATACTTTATGAATCTGAATTAAGTCCAGCATTGGCTTCCCCCTTTCTTTCTAAAGCAATACTGCTAGCATGTAACTGTGCCGCTGCTTTACGAAGGGACTTCCTCTTTTTCTCACGATAGGAATCCAACATTTTTGGCATTACTAATGCAATAATAACAATGGTTGCTGTAATTAATTTCATATCCCCTGGGTTGAGAAAATCAACTCGAAGTGCCATGGAAACAACAATGCGATAAATAATCGATCCACCGATAACAGCGAAAGTTGTTCGGGCAATAGACTTTGTTCCGAATAAGGCTTCCCCAATAATGACAGAAGCTAATCCGATAATAATCATTCCAATTCCCATTCCAACATCAGCAAAACCGCCTTGCTGGGCAATAATAGCCCCCGAAAAAGCCACCATCGCATTGGAAAGTCCTAAACCTAATATAATCGTCATATTCGTATTTGCTGAGAAACTGCGAATCATTCGTTTGTTGTCACCTGTAGCTCTTAAGGCAAGCCCCACTTCGGTTTTCAAGAAGGCATCCGTTAAAAACTTAATCGCAAAAGTAATGACAAACATGAAGATCAATATTCCCCAGGTTTTTGGCAAGTAATCACCTAAACCAACAGCTACTAGCATGTTATTTAAAAAGGTATCAATCCCTGTTTTCTCCCATACTTCTTGCACCTTTGTTAAAGCCGTTTCCTGATTTAGCAATGGAATATTAGAACGCCCCATAATTCGAAGATTAATAGAATATAAAGCGATCATCATTAATATCCCAGAGAGTAAGGCGTTAATTTTTCCAAAAGTATGGATAATTCCCGTTAAACATCCTGCTAAAAATCCAACAACTAGTGCACATGCGGTTGCTAAAAATGGATTCACTCCAGAAATAATGAGAACAGCTGAGATGGCAGCTCCTGTAACAAAGCTTCCGTCTACAGTTAAGTCTGGAAAATCTAGAATTCTAAAAGATAAATATACTCCTAGAGCCATAATGGCATAGATGATGCCTGACTCAAAGGAACCGAATATAGCGGTAAACAATAGGCCTCATCCTTTCTGTATTAATTTGGAATTTGTCCTTTTGCATAAGCTCGACCGTCTCATTTAACGGTCAAGCTTATGTTTTTTCTAGCAAAAATTATTCTCCATCATACATTTCATATTTAGATTCCCACTCTGACTTAATTTCTACCCCTTGAGCTTCAGCGGCTTTCTTATTAATAACTAGAGTAAGAGTTTTAGGAAGAGCAACCGGAATTTCTGAAGGTTTCTTTTCACCTTTTAGAATTTGAGCTGCCATCAAGCCAGTTTCATAACCTAAGTCATAGTAGTCAAATCCACTTGCAGCCACAGCGCCTTTTTTCATTGAATCAAGCTCACCAACAAATAATGGAATCTTTTTATCATTTGCGACAGAAATAACAGACTCTAATGCAGAAACAACAGTGTTATCAGTTGGAATATAGATCGCGTCAACACGACCAACTAAAGATTCGGTTGCTTGTTTTACTTCAGCAGATGTTGATACAGATGCTTTCTCTAATGAAGCACCGTTTGCAGCAGCTAATTCTTCTACAGCCTTTACCTGTACTTCAGAATTCTGTTCACCTGAGTTGTAAACAACACCAATCTTCTTAGCTCCAATTTCTTTTGTAATAAAATCAATCGTCGTTTTCGTTGCATCTGGATGATTATCCGTTGTCCCTGTAATGTTTCCACCTGGCTGGTCAAGTGCTGCTACTAAACCTGAACCAACTGGATCTGTAACTGAAGTGAACACAATAGGAATATCTTTTGTTGCATTTAATGCCGCAACAGCACTTGGAGTAGCGTTGGCGAAAATTAAATCCACTTTATCTCCTACATAATTATCAGCAATTGTTTTCGTATTGTTCATATCAAATTGCGCGTCTTGCACATCGAAGGTTACATTATCCCCTTCTTTAAAGCCTTGGTCTTCTAGAGCCTTTTTAAATCCTTCCGTAGCTGCATCCAGTGATGGATGTTGACCGAACTGAGTTAAACCAATTTTGTACGTTTTCTTTTCATCGTCTTTTTTACTATCACCAGAGGATGTACTACTACTGCAACCTGCTAACAAAAGCATTCCAGCTAAAGCAAAAGACAAAGCTTGAAACTTCTTTTTCATTTTAGTTCCCCCTAAAATTAAGTTTCTTTGTTTGATATGTCTTGGATCTTGCTGAAAAACGGCTCGTATGTAATCGCTTCCAAAACTAATATGATATTTACTATTAACACCGTAAATATATCGTTATACTATCATTCTATTGTGATAAAAGTCAACAATATTCTAAAAATTTGGCATACTTAAAAAAATTAAAAAAACGTACAGTATTCGATTAACTGTACGCTTATCCACTATTGAAATAACTGAAATGACCTTTCGAGATGTAATCTTGCTCCATCCATCATTTCATCCATTAATTGTTTTACTGTAGGAATACTATCTACTAAGCCAGCAATTTGCCCTGCATTCATAAACCCGTCCGTTACATTTCCTTCAATAGCTCCTTTTTTGTGATAATCCTCAGAGGTTAAAGCTAAATAATCATCCACTGACATCCCTTGTTGCTCCAGATGAATAAGCTTTTCTGAATAAGGAGTCTGTAATAAACGTCGAATTCGCCCAACCGTTCTTCCGACAATGACTGTACTCGTATCATCAGAAGAAACTAATTTCTCTTTATAATTCAAGTGGAAAGGTGCCTCTTGTGTGGCGATAAATCTTGTGCCCATTTGTACACCACTTGCACCAAGTGTAAGCATGGCGGCTAATCCTCGTCCATCCGCTATCCCACCTGCTGCAATCACAGGAATACGAACGTGATCGACAATTTGCGGAATAAGCGTTAACGTTGTAGATTCAAATGGAGAATTGATTCCCGCAGCCTCATACCCTTCTGCAACAACAATATCAACACCTGATGCTTCTGCCTTTAAAGCGTGTTTTACTGAAGCTACAACAGCGATTACTTTTATATGATTAGCATGAAGTTTTTCGATAAATGGGGCAGGATTTCCTGCGGATAAGGAAACAACCGGTACTTGATATTGAACTGCAAGTGAAAGCATTTCTTTTAAATACGGAGTCACCGTTATCGGTATATTTATCGCAAATGGTTTATTGGTTCGTTTTTTTACATCTATTAAAATGGACTCCACTTCTTCTGGAGTCATCGTTCCGACACCTATTGTTCCGAGCCCGCCAGCTTCTGAAACGGCTGCTGCAAGAGGAGCGTTACTGATATTCCCCATACCTCCCTGGATGATTGGGTATTGGATGTTTAATAGATTAGTTAACCGATGCACAAAAATTCCCCCTTCGTGAATTAAATGTTATACTATTTTTAATATTAGGACAATATCAAAATTGGTTAAGGGGGAAATTCGTATGAAATATACGTATTTGGATAAAAAGCCTAAAGTACACGAGTCCGTGTTTACTGCACCAGGTTCCCATATCATTGGAGATGTCACCATCGGGAAAGAATCTACTATTTGGTTCAATGCCGTATTACGTGGCGACGAAGGACCGATTACAATTGGAGAACGTACTAGTATTCAAGATAATGTTACCTGCCATTTATATGAAGGAAGCCCATTAGTAGTTGGGGATGAGGTAACAGTTGGCCATAACGCCATTCTCCATGGATGCAAAATTGGAAACAGAAGTATTATTGGAATGGGTTCAACCATCTTAGATGGTGTCGAAGTAGGAGAAGAGTGTATTATCGGAGCCAATTCTTTAATCCCGAATGGTAAAAAAATTCCTCCACGCTCTCTTGTTGTTGGTTCTCCTGCAAAAGTAGTACGCGAGTTAACAGATCGAGATTTAGAATTAATCCAACTCTCGATAGATTCATATGTACAAAAAGGGAAGGAATATAAGCAGTTCTTAAAATCCGAAAAATAAAAACCGTACCCCGTTTTATGGTGTGCGGTTTTTACATGTAGATTAGTTATTCAATCATATAAGGATGATCCATGACATCATAAGCTTCATCCTTTTGATTCAATTCGTTAGCCTCTTGAAAAACACTCTCAAAAAAACGCAAAGCAGGTTCGGCTAGTTCTTTGTAATATTCACTAAATAATGCAGCTGCATGACCACCTAACCATTTTTCAGGCAATAATTCCTCCGGCAACCCAGGATCAACGAATAAAAACTTTCGGTACTCATGAACAAGCTTAGTTCTTTCAACGAAGCATTCTGCATCAGTCATGTGACCTTTTTGAATTTTATTGCGATCAATTACGTATTTTTGCGAATACTCTCCAATAAACTCTTGATACTTTTGATTAATTTCATCTAAATTCCAGCTTTTTTCAACGATGTTATGATCTTCATGAGGACCTTTGTATTCGGCTACGAAAAAGTCTACATATGGAGCAATATCATACTTCTCAATTAAATCTTGAACTTGTGAGTCATTAATGTTAGCAGAAACCCAGCAGCTGTTGGACATCGTACCAAAACCACTCCAAACAAGCTCCTTCCGTAACTCATCACGGATATTACGGATTTCCTCAGGGATAGAATACATGAATATACGCCATTTCCCATCCCACTTTTCAGGCTTTAATTTAAATATACGCTGGGATGCTTCTTCAATTCTTCTAACCCCACGATCTGATAAAGAATAATAGCTTTTATTTCCAATTTTCTCTGCTTGTACCCATCCTTGTTTGTTCATTCTCGAAATAGCCGCCCGAACTGATTGATCATTATGGCCAAATTCATGTAAAAATCGAATTAAACTACCAATCCAAATTTTATTTCCATAATGAGAAATATAATCTCCATATAATGTAAAAATCATTGATCTTGTATTCATCGTTGCATTCATCCTCTTTCTATCCACTCTAAATAGACCTTAGCACTATTTTACTAAAAATCAGAGAATTAGAAAATGTTTTTTGAAAATAATGATAAAAGAACCACAGAGTATTCTGTGGTTGCTATTAAAAGTTATTTCCCAGTAAAAACAGGTTTTCTTTTTTCATTAAAAGCCGTTAGGGCCTCTAATCGATCACTAGTTGGTATGGTCACTTCATATGCCTTTGACTCGATTTCCAACCCTGTTAAAATATCAACGGTGCTTCCTTGTTGAATGGCATACTTAGCTTGTCTAATGGCAATCGGTGCATTCTGTAATATTTCTTCAGCTAACTTTTCACAGGAAGACATTAAACTATTTTTGGATACCACTTTTGTGAGAATTCCATAATGGAAAGCCTCATAGGCTGAAATTTTTCGAGCGGTAAAAATAAGTTCCTTTGCCTTCATTTCTCCTATTAATCTTGTTAAACGCTGGGTTCCTCCTGCTCCAGGAATAATCCCCCAACTAACTTCCGTCAATCCCATTTTGGCCTGTTCAACCGCAAAGCGAAAATCACAGGCTAATAGTAGTTCAAACCCGCCACCAAAGGCAAAACCGTTTACTGCTGCAATAGTTGGTTGCGGCATATCCGCAATCGCTTGGAAGACCTCACGAATTTTCCGTACATTTCGTTTTACCTCAGGCTCAGTCAGTCCTTGTCTCTCCTTTAGGTCTGCACCAGCACTAAAAGCTTTATCCCCCGCACCAGTAAAAATGACAACACGAACGGTTTGATTAGACGATAATTCATCCACTAGGTTACCAAGCTCACGCAGCGTTTCATAATTAAAGCAATTTAAAACGTTCGGTCGATTAATCGTCACATAGGCAATATAATTCTTTACTTCAAGAAGAATATTTTTCACCCTGTTCACCCCTTATTCGTGAGAAATATTTTCGACAATCGTTGAGATTCCCTGCCCTACCCCTACACACATGGTTGCTAAACCATAGCGAGAGCGGCGTCGTTTCATTTCATAAATAAGGGTTGTTAATATCCTCGCCCCACTCGCACCTAATGGATGCCCATATGCTATCGCACCACCGTTTACATTCACCTTCTCTTTATCAAGTCCTAATTCACGAATACAAGCTAAAGATTGTGAAGCAAAAGCTTCATTTAGCTCAATCAAGTCTAGGTCTTCAATCGAAAGGTTGGTCCGCTTTAATGCTTTTCGTGTGGACTCAATTGGACCTAGCCCCATACAAGATGGCTCAACACCAGCAACAGCAGAAACGACATACTTAGCTAATGGTTTCAAACCTAGTTGTTGAGCTTTTTCAGCACTCATCAATAATAAGGCGGCTGCCCCATCATTTACCCCTGAAGCATTACCCGCTGTAACAGATCCATTTGGAAAAAGAGGCTTTAATTTTGCTAGTTTTTCTAGAGTCGTATCAGGACGCGGATGTTCATCGGTTTCGATTGTTATCACATTCCCTTTTCGATCCTTGTAATGGACAGGGATGATTTCATCTTGAAAAAATCCACTCTCCATTGCTTTTGCGGCCCTCTGCTGACTTTCAAAGGCAAACAAATCCTGATCTTCTCGTGAGATTTCATATCGATTGGCGACATTATCAGCCGTCTCCGGCATACTATCAACACCATACATTTCTTTTAAAACAGGATTTGTAAATCTCCAACCTATCGTTGTATCAAACATTTCCATATTACCACGTGGGAAATCATCATTTGGCTTTGCCATGACAAACGGAGCCCTTGTCATACTTTCCGTTCCACCCGCGATAAAAATATCTCCTTCGCCTGCCATAATTGCCCTAGCAACATAATTAACCGCATCCAAACCAGACCCGCAAAGACGATTGACTGTGGTACCAGCAACCCCAATGGGAAGCCCAGCTAAAAGGGAAGACATTCGAGCCACATTACGATTATCTTCACCAGCCTGATTCGCATTACCTAGTACAACTTCCTCGAAGTCGAGGGGATTTAAGCATGGGTTACGCTCTAATAATGCTTTTATAACAATAGCTCCTAAATCATCTGGGCGGATGCTTTTTAAGGCCCCCTTGTAGCGCCCAATTGGTGTTCTTACTGCATCAACAATGACTACTTCCTTCATCCAATAACCTCCCTTCTATTCTTGTTTTCTGTAATCGTAAACTCCCCGTCCAGCTTTCCTGCCTAATCTTCCCGCTTTTACATACTGCTCTAGTAAAGGAGCTGGACGATACTTTTCCCCAAGCTTTTCATGCAAATATTTTAAATTATTAAGTCTAGTATCTAACCCAACTAAGTCTCCAAGCTCAAAAGGGCCCATCGGATAATTAAGTCCTAGTTTAATAGCCTTATCAATTTCTTCTGGAGTTCCAACTCCTTCTTGAAGCATATAAAACGCTTCGTTTCCAACTAAAGCACTGATACGACTCGTTACAAATCCAGGGAATTCATTGATGGTAACCGTTTCTTTCCCCATTCTTTCAGCGGCTAGCTTCACCTTTTCAACCGTTTCATCGCTAGTTTCTAGGCCGCGTACCATTTCAACAAGGCGCATTTTTTGCACAGGATTGAAAAAATGCATAGCCATTACACGATCAGGACGCTTTGTGTAGGAACCAATCTCTGTAGGACTCATCGTTGAGGTGTTTGAAGCGAAGACACATTCAGCAGAAGCATGTTGATCAATCACCTCAAAAATAGATTTCTTGATTTCAGCAACTTCCGGAACCGCTTCAATGACAAGATCCGCTTCCTTTACTGCTGGAATGAGGTGATTGGAATACGTTAATAAAGTCTGCGCCTCATTTGCTTGCTGTTGCGTTATTTTATCCCTTTGCAGGGCTTTTTCAAAAATAAGCTCAATTTCCTTTTGCGCACCTTTTAATTGCTGTTCATTAATGTCTACTAGTGTCGTAGTGAAACCACCCACTGCACTTACATAGGCAATACCACGGCCCATGACCCCTGATCCAATTACCACAATATTTTGCATGTTGATTTACCCCCTTTTCGATGAAAAAAGAAGAGAAGCACTCATTTTTAACAGAGTGCTCTCTTAGTCAATCTATAGTCCAAATGGATTTAACGGACGATTTCCGAAGTAGGAAATCACACTTTTTGTCTCACAATATAAATCTAGTGTTTCGATACATAATTCACGGCCGAAACCAGATTGTTTATAACCGCCAAATGGTGTTCCAGGGAATGCAGAGAACGGACAATTCACCATTACAATTCCAGCTTGGATTTGTTTCGATACTCGAGTTGCACGAGCATAATCCGTTGTCCAAATGGCAGAACCTAGTCCGTAGTCGCTAGTGTTGGCACGCTTTACTACTTCTTTTTCATCCTTAAACGGCAATACCACTACCACTGGGCCAAAAATTTCTTCTTTCACAACCTTCATATCATCATGAACATTGGCAATAATCGTTGGCTCATACCAGAAACCATTTTCGTAGCCTTCAACCTTTGCTTCTTTACCTCCAGTAACAATCGTTGCTCCCTCTTGGATAGCAGATTGTACATAGCCATCAATCACTTCTAATTGTTCACGGTTAATGATAGCCCCAACATGAGTTTCCTTCGCAAAAGGATTGCCAAGCTGCAACTTCTTTGTTTTTTCAACGAATTTTTCCATAAATGCATCGTAAACATCTTCTTGAACATATAAACGTGAACGTGCCTCACAGGACTGTCCGGTATTATAGAAGATTCCAAATAAAGACCCATCAACTGCAGCATCTAAATCTGCATCAGCAAAAACGATATTAGGGGATTTCCCACCTAATTCAAGAGTTACTCGTTTTAACGTTTCAGATGCTCTTGCCATAATATTTTTCCCAATCGGTGTGGAACCAGTGAAAGCCACTTTATCCACTTGCGGATGCTCCACTAGGTAGTTGCCAATTTCAGAGCCAGCTCCAGGAACGATATTGACAACCCCAGCCGGAACACCTGCTTCTAAGCAGATCTCTCCAAGCACGATTGCCGTAAGCGGAGTTAAAGTAGCTGGCTTTACTACTACTGAGCAACCAACGGCAATAGCAGGAGCAATTTTCCAAGCGGCCATCATTAATGGATAATTCCAAGGGATGATTTGCGCACAAACCCCAACCGGCTCTTTTTCCGTAATATTTTGGAACTGTCCAGGCATACTATTATTTGCACCGCGATGGCTCACAATCGCCCCGGCATAAAACTCAAAATCTTCAATCGCTTGCATAACTTGACCTTGAGCCGCTCCAAGAGATTTACCTGTATCTAAAATCTCTAATTCTACTAACTCGTTAAAACGAGAACGCATAATAGAAGCGATTTTATTTAAGGTTCTTGATCTTTTATTTACTGGAGATAAGCGCCACTTACCTAGATCGAAGGCATTACGCGCTGCTTGAACGGCACGCTCAGCATCTTCTTTTGTTGCCTTTGCAATTTTGGCAATAGCCTCACCAGTTGCTGGATTGTAGGTAATGTATGTATCCCCATTGCTGCTTTCCACTCGTTCACCATTAATAATCATCCAGTACATATCACGTTTTGTTTCTAACTGTTCAAATTTTTGCTCTTTAACGGATGTCAATTTCTTCACTCCTTTGATTTAAATCCCTTTAAAAACGGGCTTTCGTTTTTCTAAAAAGGCTCGAACTCCTTCTGCATGATCGACTGTTAATCCAGCGATTCGTTGGCCTTGAGCATCAAGCTCTAAAAATTCATCATAGGTCACATTCCAGCTTGCTCGTAAATTCTTTTTAATTAAAGCGATCGCTTTTGTCGGCATGTTCGCAAGCCGTTCTGCAAATTGAGAAACTTCAGCTTCAAAGGAATCTACTGCTGCGACTTTCGTTACTAGTCCAAGCCGATAAGCATCCTCTGCCGAAACCTTTTCTCCTAATACAGCTAACTCTAATGCTTTTGCATGGCCAATTAACCGTGGTAGAAAATACAAGTTCCCTGAATCTGGTACTAAACCAACATGGATAAATGCTTGAATAAAGCTTGCTTTTTCGCTGGCAATACGAAAATCACAAGCAAGTGCTAAGCTAAATCCGGCACCAGCCGCCACGCCATTGACCGCAGCAATGACTGGTTTTTCACACTTGGATAACGCTCTCATCATCGGATTATAGTGTTGACGAAGTACTTCTCCATGGTCCATATTTTCATCCACATCACCTAAATCCTGTCCAGAACAAAAAGCACGACCTGCCCCTGTGATGACAATAGCGCGAACCTCTTTATCTTTTGAGGCTTCTTTTAACGCTTTTGCCATCTCCTTATTTAGCTGTTTTGTAAACGCATTCAATTTATCGGGGCGATTTAACGTCAGCCACGCGACTTTATTCCGAATTTCATACTGGATTGTTTCAAACATGTCTGACACCCCTTACCTACCTTTAAAATCAGGTTCTCTTTTTTCAATAAAGGCTTTCATACCTTCCTTTTGATCCTCGGTAGAAAATAAAAGCGAAAAATTTTTACGCTCATATTGCATGCCTTCGTATAAAGAAAGATCAATCGCTTTTAAAACGGCTTCTTTAATGTAACGTATAGCAATCGGTGGTTGCTTTGCTAAAGCATGAGCAAACTTTATTGCCTCTTCAAAAAGAACTTCTTTTGAAATGAGCTTGTTGACTATTCCAAACTGGGAAGCTTCTTTTGCAGTAATTCTCGCACCAGTAAAAAGCCATTCCATTGCTTTGGTTTTTCCAACAAGCTTGGTTAAGCGTTGGGTACCTCCAGCACCTGGCATAATTCCAAGATTTACTTCAGGAAATCCGAATTCCGCATCATCTGCTGCCCACAATAAATCGCAGCAAAGGGCTAATTCAAATGCTCCGCCAAGGGCGAAACCGTGAACAACGCCGATAATCGGTTTCTTAATCCAGGCAATTCGATCCCAATCAGTGAATTGATTCAACAGCTCTAAGTCAGTAGAATGAACCTCAGCCATTTCATCGATATCGGCTCCTGCCGCAAATGCGCGTCCCACTCCACTTAGTAAAATCACCCGTATGTCATTGTCTTGGTCAAAGGATTCTAACGCATGAAGGATTTCTGAAACCATTTGACGATTTAGCGCATTTAAAACTTTTGGCCGATTTAACTGAATATGCGCAATCGGCCCATCAGTATGGACTAAAATATACTGATACGTATTACTCATTCACTTCCTCACCAATCATCAGCGTGATAATATCACCCGCAAAGGACATGGCATCTTTACCAGAAGCCTTACCTTCCTCCGTCTTCATGGCTGCTTTTAAAGAATCCATATCGTCATAGTACATTTCACACATTAAATAGTACTTACCTTCTCCACCCATTGGGCTGCCGACAATCTTCGTTACTTCCATTTTTCGTAAACCTGGGATTTTGGCAGTTATTGGCGCATGAACATTGAAATAGTGGTCATCAAATGCTTCCTTGTTTTCAGGATGTTTGTATAAAGCGATCATTTTAATCATATTTTTCATCTCCTAAAGTTGGTTTTAATAGTTTTATAACAAATCTATTTATATGCTTATGAAAATTACTTTTATTCTATGATTGTCGCAATTCTTTACAAATTAGCCATTGGCTTCATTGCTTCAAATGGATTTTTACAACTTTTACAATATAGGATACTGCGACAAGCTGTTGGTCCGAACAAGTTTTCAAGCGTCGTATAGGTTGAGCCGCAATAGGGGCAATCAACCTTCCACTCTCCTGTTTCGGAAAAGAATTGGGGCGGAGGGGCAATTCCAAATTCAAGTAATTGCCTCCGTCCTTCTTCCGTTATTCTGTCAGAGGTCCAAGGCGGACTTAATAAAAATTCCACTTCTATGGCAATCGTTTCAGCAACTTGACTTACTGCACTTTTAACATTATTTTTTATGATTTCTAATGCAGGGCAGCCAAGAAAAGTAGGTAACAAAAAGATCGTTACCTTCTCAGGACTATTTGTGATTTTTTCCAGCATCCCTAATTCGACAATGGATACGGTTGAAATTTCAGGATCCTTCACTGTTTGAAGCGCTTTCAAAATAGCTGATTCAAGAATTTCTTTTTGCGGCAGCATTCCGTCACCTGCTTTCATTACCATGCAGCAGTCGGATCCATTTGATATACTTCATTAAGTGTAGATAGTGCATCATCTAAATCCTTAGTATGCTCGCCTAATCGTCCATTACCAGTTTTCATCGCAAAAGGTGGAAGTGAAAGCTGTAAATCTTCAATTACCGGCTGTATCATTTGGAACCATTGGTTTTTTAATTCTTTTGAGCTTAGGATAAGGCCTGATCCGACCATTTCCTTTTCATAAGAGCCTAGGTGAAAAACGCCATCCATATCTTCCGCAACAATACTGATAGCTGCTTCCATTCTCGTTCTCGCTTCCCCGCCCGCTTTTATTAACTGGCTGAACCAAGTTTTCCAATGAAGATGGTGATAATAGAGTTCTAGATTAATTTTGATAGCCGCTTCTGCTAAAGGTAGATAACTACTATTTTTCAAGGATTCAATTTTTACTTTTTTAGCCAGTACATAAAAATAATTACGGACAACAGCAAAAGCCCAATCATACCGTGGTTCTACAAGATAATGTCCTGGCCCATTTACTTTTTCTAGTAAAATAGCATTTTTACGGTCGCTAGACGCTCTGCTATGCGCTAAGTCATTTGCATCACCAGCACCTAAACCTTCTAATAATTGATAGAACATAGCTGCATGCCCCATTGTATCCTGACTAATCGAAGAAAATGCAACATCCTCTTCGATATGAGGAGCTAACCCTAACCATTCAGATCCACGGTAGGAAATGATAAAATCATCATCAGCCATTTGAAAAAGCAAGTCTAGGAGGGCTTTGTTGTCAGTAATTTTCGCATCAATATTATTCGTGTTGGTCATATTGACGTTTCCCTCCCCATGACATAATTTCTTTTTCATCTAACATTCCTTGTTCATATTGACGCCATTTCTTTTTTAAATACCCATATCCTTTTGTATTCCGGTAATCCTTGTTGTCAAGTCGATATAATGAATCCTTTTCTTCGCGATTCATTTTTCGGATATGCTCTCTCTTTACAACCCAAATATCCGCTACAGGCTCTCTTCTCATAAAATTTTCTTGAGCCATTACTAGTGCCATTTCTTCGTTAGGAGCTAATAAAGAAAATTGATATTGCATCGGAGAGATATCCGTTCTTTTACTAAATACTTCAAACTCTTGAAAGAAGCCTTCGCTTCCCATCGACCTTCCCCCTTTTTATTAACCAAGTGCAGCGCGGACCCATTCATTTGTCTCATAGGAGATTTTACGAAGACGTAAACGTTCTTTTGATTTTGGTCCGTTATTTTTAATAATCTCCTTAAATTGACTCCAATCGGGTTGCTTATAAATCCACTTTTGCTGGGTCGCATCAAAATGCATCGTATCATCAGGAAGCTTTAGCCCTAGAGAAAGCATTCTCGGAATGTATTTGCTAAAGAAATCCTGACGCAATTCTTCATTGGTTTTAGTACGAATGCCATATTTTATGGTAATGTCTTGTTTTGTTGTTCCCGTTGTCGAAGCATCTCCAGGTCCGAAAAACATTAATAACGAATCCCACCATCTATTAATAGAGTCCTGAATCATCGCTTTTTGTTCCGGTGTTCCCTCGGCTAATGCCATGATAATGGATTCTCCGTGCTGTGCATGAAAGACTTCTTCAGCGCAGATACGCTTCAATGCTCTTGCATATGGGCCGTAGGAGGCATCAAGCATATTAGTTTGCGTGATGATGGCCGCACCATCCACTAACCAACCAATTAATCCAGCATCAGCCCAGGTTGGAGCTTCCATATGAAAAACGTTATGAAACTTTAAATCTCCTGAAAATAAATCTTCCATAATGTTTTCACGGTTTTTGCCATAAGGTTTCATTAAATCTTCCGCTACCCTTAATAACAATTGACCATGACCCATTTCGTCCTGGACCTTCGCCATTATCCCTAATTTTCTTCTTAATGATGGCGCCTTCGGAACCCATTCTTTTTCAGGGAGCGCTCCCATAATTTCGCTAATCCCATGCATGGAAATTAACTTGATCAAGGTTTTGCGGTACTCATCAGGCATCCAATCATCCGCCTCAATTTTTTCTCCCTTTTGAATCCGTTCCATAAAAAGTTGGTAATTTTCTTCTTCTCTTAATTGTTGTTGGGATGAAACTCTATCACTCAAAACTTTCCACCTCCAGCATATGTCTGATAAACAGTATTAAGATTATAAAACATTTATATAACGTTTATTTATCGTAATACTATTTATGTGTTATATGTTTTAGAACAAAGATACCGTGTAAATAGTGAAAAGTCAATATATTTATCTGAAAATTAACACATTTCCTCGCATGATTTCATCGCTTTAAAGCACCGGGGGTCAGACCCCCGGTGCTTTAAAGCGATGAAATGTTGGTTTTTTACATTTATTACGGTTATTACCTTAAGTTTGATATATATCACAGTATTTTCTAATGACTTGACGTAAAATGAGAACGAAATTTTCAAATGGTTGGGGAGCCACTTGAGAAATTTCATGGGAGATAAATAGAAACTGGAGGGGAAGAAATGTATCAACAAATCGCTTGGACTGTGACATTGTTTCTGGTTTTCCTTATTGCACTAGCATTCGCTTTTGTATACGGAGAGTCAGGCAGATTAAAGGAATACGGTCCAATCCAAAAAAAAGGCTACAAAATTAGAAAGTACTATTTCATTGGAGTTCTTGCCGTAATGGCCGTGGTTTCCGGAATGACATTAACAAAGCTTCCTTATCACCACCAACATGGTGTTTCAGCAAATGAATTAAAAGTTATTGAGGTAAAAGGATTTCAATTTGGATGGGAACTTAGTAACGAGGAATTTGTGGTTGGGGAACCTATTGAATTCCGAGTAACAAGTAAAGATGTCACTCATGGTTTTGGTTTATATGATCAAAACATGAAACTAATTGCTCAAACTCAAGCCATGCCAGAGTATACGAATTCTGTCTACCATACTTTTGATAAACCAGGAAAATATAAAATTCTTTGCCTGGAATACTGCAGCGTTGGTCATCATGTTATGGTCAAAGAAATTACGGTAAAAGATAAGGGGGCAAACTAAAATGGAATACACAATTAAACCCTTAGCTAAAAGAGGAATTATGTTCCATCTTATTACGACAGCCATAGTCATATTACTTATGATGGTATTCGGGGTTTTGATGTTACTTAATCAAGGAGAAATGCTTGAACTTTCTCCAGAATTATTTTATAAAATCATGACAGCACACGGAACTGGTATGGTAGGGATTGCAGCACTTGGTGGTTTATCAATCATGTGGTATTTTCTATCCAAATACTTACCGCTTAATCCAAAGGTACTTATTCTAAATTTTATTATGTTTCTATTAGGTGTCGCTTTAATATTACTCGGGATATTTGCTTTTAACTTTTCAGATGGATGGACATTTTTATATCCGCTGCCATCAAAATCAGCTGAATTTAATGGTTCTATAGGTGCCTTATTTTTCTTATTTGGTTTACTCCTTTTAGGATCAGGATTTTTAATCATATATGGATACGTTGCCTATCATATTACTCGTATTTACGGTGGGCTTCACAAAGCTTTAGGTTGGGATTATATTTTAGGAAAAAAAACGGGCTATGGTCCACCATCCGCAATTGTGGCAAGTACAATGGTTGTTATTTGTAACTCCACCGCGATTTTAGCAGGAGCAACAGTGATTGTATTTTCCATTTTAAATATTTTAAATCCAGCAATCTCTATTGATCCGCTTTTAGCAAAACATTTAACCTATGCATTCGGTCATATTTTTGCCAATGCTACGATTTACATGGCTGTTATTGCTGTTTACGAAGGACTTTCTGCTGCAACCAATCGCCCATGGAAATCAAATAAAGCGTTCTTAATCGCATGGAATTTTTCTACTTTATTTACTTTAATGATTTATACCCATCACTTATTAATGGATTTTGCCGTACCAAAATGGATGCTCATTATTGGACAAGTTTTTTCATACGCAAATGGATTACCAGTTATGGTCGTAACCGCATATGGAGCCTTAATGATTGTCTACCGTTCCGGAATTAAATGGTCATTTTGGTCCCTATTATTCTTTTTATCCATGTTTGGCTGGTTAGCTGGTGCGATTCCTGCCATTATTGATGCGACAATTGTCATCAATCATATTATGCATAATACAAAATGGGTCCCTGGCCACTTCCATATGTATATGGGAATGGGTGTAATCACTATGATATTTGGTTTTATGTCTTACTTTAATAACCAAGAAGGAAAAGTAAAGGAAAATGGTTGGGATCTTTTCAGTATCGTATTATACTTCATTTTCTTCTTAGGATTAACTGGTTCATTTTTATATGCAGGCAGCATTAGTGTTCCACGCCGCTGGGCAGAACATTTACCACAATGGGTCGCATCTGACCAAGTTGGGGCGGTATGTGGTATCCTCATTATTTTTGCAAGTATCATCTTCACGATAAGATTTTTTATGGGAATTGTAAGCGTAGGCAAAGAAAAGCAATCCAATCTTACTAAATCAGCTTAACGCGTCAAAGCGCTGGGGGTCAGACCCCCAGCGCTTTAATGCGTAAAAGCAGGAATATTTTTTCCCGATATAGAAATATTATAGTGAATGATTTTTAAAGGAGGTCTGCTTCGTGGAACAAGCAATCGTTACATATCTCTCTGAAAACAGAGAAAAACATTTAAATGAATTAAAGGAATTTTTAGCTATTCCTAGCATTAGTTCTCTTCCAGAACATAAAGAGGATGTTCAAAAAGCCGCTCAATGGATGGCCAACTCTTTAACAGGTATCGGAATGGAAAAGGTTGAAATTCATCAAACAAAAGGTCATCCAGTGGTAACGGGAGAGTGGTTAAAAGCTGAAGGAAGTCCCACTGTCCTTATCTATGGGCACTATGATGTTCAGCCTGTTGATCCTCTTCATCTATGGGACAGCCCTCCCTTTGAAGCAGAAATCCGTAACGAAAAGATTTACGCTCGTGGGTCAAGTGACGATAAAGGACAAGTATTTATGCATGTAAAAGCATTACAAGCCATCCTTGAAACTACTGGTACCCTTCCAATCAATGTAAAATTTTTAATTGAAGGTGAAGAGGAAGTCGGAAGTCCAAATCTCCCTTCTTTTGTTGAGGAACATAAAGAAAAATTATCATCAGATCTTATTGTCATTTCTGATACAAGCATGATGGAACGCGGAAAACCTACTATTTGTTACGGACTCAGAGGACTTTGCGGAGTACAAATCGATGTAAAAGGTCCTTCTAGCGACCTACACTCCGGCTTATACGGCGGTACCATTCATAATCCAATTCACGCACTAGTTGAAATTGTAAATTCCTTTCATAATGAAAAGGGGCAAATTACAGTAGATGGTTTTTATGATAAAGTTCAAGAACTATCTGCAGATGAAAAAGAAGCGTATAATGCACTAGGTATTAAAGACGAATCTTTCATCAAGCAGCTTGGAGTACCTGAAATGTATGGAGAAGAAGGTTACACGACTCTGGAAAGAACATGGGTTCGTCCTACGCTAGATGTGAATGGAATCTACGGAGGATTTCAAGGGGAAGGAATCAAAACAGTTATCCCTTCTGAAGCACATGCAAAAATCACCTGTCGCCTTGTACCTGATCAGGATCCAGATGAAATTGCTGCCCTTCTACAAGAGCACGTAAAAGCACACACACCACCGGGAGTAACGGTTAATGTTTCTTTATTTGATAAGGGAGCACCTTTTGTAACTCCATTTGATCATCCTGCCATTCAAGCAGCTGGCCGTGCGTATGAAAAGGTTTATAATGTTCCCACTTCCTATACTCGTGGTGGAGGTTCAATTCCAATCGTAGCAACCTTTGATCAAATTTTAGAAAAGCCAGTGGTATTAATGGGCTTTGGTCTTCCAGATGAAAATTTCCATGCTCCAAACGAACATTTCCATTTAGAAAACTTCGATAAAGGGATGGAAACCCTTTGTCATTATTGGTATGAATTAGAAGAATCTCTATAATAAAGAAGCTGACTCCTGTATAAATGAGGGAGTCAGCTTTCTTAAATTATGCGTTTCCAAGTAAACTTTCTAAAACTCTTTGTACTTCATAGCCTTTACGGAATGAAACAAGAAGTGCTTCTTCCCCATTCATAGCTTTTACCAGTTCTTCTACTAAATCATATTTGTCTTCACGTTGAAGAGGATGTGTAACAGGTGCCTGGTCGCCTTCAGATGAGGATAAAACGCTCCAGTTTGTGATTTCAACCGTTCCTTTGTCTCCATATACCTTAAAGGAGATATGTTCTTTTTGTCCAATATTACTTAAGCCATTGAACATAACGGTTGTACCGTTTTCAAGCTCCATTCTAGCAACAAACCCATTTTCACAAAGAGTTGGGTCTTCAGGATAGTCCACAAACGATTGTACATTTTTCAAATTACCGAAAACATCTTGAACCATTTGGATATAATGTGGTCCAACCTCGCGAATATAACCACCTTGTTCCCTGCTTGCAATCCAATCGTTTTTCTGCCATGCGCGTGGCCAAGTCGTAAAATACATTTGTACTTCTACACGTTTTACCGTACCTATTTCACCATTAACAATTTTTTCTTTAAAACTTTGAAAAACATTGGAATACACCATTGGAAAATTAATCGCATTTACAATATTAGCTTCTTCTGCTGCTTGAGCCATCTCGGAGGCTTCGGAAATCGAATTTGCCAGCGGTTTTTCACATAAGAAATTCTTCTTCGCACTTATGATATCAAGTGCAATCCGATGATGAAATTTAGGTGGAACGGCTAAATATACTAAATTAATAGAATCATCCTTAAGCATTTCTTTATAATTTGTATATGTAGTAACATTATGTTTTTGTTTAATTGCTTCTAAACGATTTTCACTCACATCACAAACTGCTGCAACTTCCGTTAAAGGATGTTGAACGAATTTATTTAATACTCTTTCCCCAATAGCACCAAGGCCGATTACCCCTACTTTTACTGTCATAGCAAACACTCCAAATCTTTCAGATTTCGAAACAAATCTATTTTACCATTAAATTCAGAAATATTAAAAAGAAAAAATAGAATTAAAAGCAGAAGAATTTTCATAAAAATTTACCCCTTTAATTCGTGAGGCTTATTCCTCGAAGATTTAAAGGGGTAAAATAAACTTTCTCTCTTTATCTCATTCTATGGTAATCACTTTGAAAGTTTATCAATGATTTTCTTTATATTTTCTTTTGGACTCCAACAATTGAACTGGTAGTCAGGCTTGGTATCATAGCCCAGTCGAACACAGGAGTAACGCATCCCCGATTGGGATTTTTCTGCTTTAAAATTTACACACGTCGCACAACATTGAAAATTTTTCATACTAGCATTCCATTACCCACTTTACCACATTAATGCACTGGGGGTCTGACCCCCGGTGCGTTAATGTGGTAAAGGATGGAGTTTCCTCCCTTCGGTCCATTCTTTTGGTAGTAGCCTTTGGTATTTATTCTCTAGGAATCGGTCATCAATCAGAATAATGGTCCCTTCGTCTTCTTCTGACCTTATGAGTCGTCCTCCCGCTTGAAGAACTTTGTTGATCCCAGGATAAACATAGGAATAGTCATAGCCCTTTTTCCCGACTTTATTAAAGTAATCCTTTATTAAATCGCGTTCCAGTCCAATTTGAGGCAAGCCCACTCCAACAATGACTACCCCGTTCAAGCGATCTCCCTTCAGGTCAACACCTTCTGAAAAGATGCCTCCTAAAACAGCAAAGCCTACTAAAGTTTCTGTTTTATTTGGCTGAAAAGCCAAGAGAAAATCCTCTCTTTCCTGTTCGGACATCCCTTGGCCCTGAAGTAGAACTTCAACAACTATATCTTCATCCATAAAAAGCTCATACACTGACATCATATATTGATAGGAAGGGAAAAAGATCAAAAAGTTCCCTTGCTGATTTTTTACCAATTCAGCAAGAATTTTTACAATTTGCGATTTGGTCCTCTCTCTGTCTTTAAATCTAGTTGATAAAGGTTCAATATGGAAAGCTACTTGATCACGATCAAATGGTGAAGGTATCCCAATCAAATAATCTTCTTCACTTGCACCTAATAAATTTTGGTAATAATCAATCGGTGTTAAGGTGGCGGAAAAATATATTTTAGAACGATATCCTTTTGTCATTTGCTTTAAATGGTTGGAAGGGTCGAGACAGAACATTTTTAGTTTGACTTCATTTTTCTCCATTTCGATAAATGTAATAAATCGCTCGTCATAAAGCTTTTGTATTCTAAGGAAGTTATACGTTAAAAAATAAGTTTCTAATAACTGTTCATCTGTTGTCGTTCCAGCTTGATGTAATAATTCATGCTCCGCTTCTTTTCGGAACTGCTCTAAAGATACTAAAAAATCCTCTGATACCTTTTCAAAAATAACAGAATCGTTTTCTTTAGCCAGTTTCTTTAACAATAAAAACTGATTATTAATCTCTTTAGCGGTTTGAGATAATATCATATTTTTGCCTTCATATGCTTTTTTCAGCGCCAAAAAACTAGATTTCAAGATTTCAGCTGAAAACATTTCTTTAGCACGATCAACTAAGTTATGGGCTTCATCTACTAATAAAACCGTTTCCTTTTTTTGATCTTCAAAAAGTCTCTTAAGTGAGATTCTTGGATCAAAAATATAGTTATAATCACAAATCACCACATCGGCTGCGTATGAAAGATCCAACGAAAACTCAAACGGGCAAAGCATATGTTTTCTAGCATACTTTTCAATGATTTGCCGGTCTAAGGATTCTTCATTTTGCAAAATATCCAAAATACCACCATTTAAGCGATCATAATACCCATTTGCAAACTCACAATAATCCTTTTGACATAACGTTTTTTCTTTCAAACAGGCTTTCTCCTTGGCTGTAATAGTCACGGAGTGTAAACAAAGCCCATTTCCTTTCATTAACTGAAAGGCTTCCTCTGCTGTTTGCCTTGTAATCGTTTTAGCTGTTAAATAAAATACTTTTTCAATCCCATTTGTTTGAAATGTCTTAATGGCTGGAAAAGTGGTAGATATGGTTTTGCCAATACCGGTTGGGGCCATCGCAAATAAGTTTTGCTTATCTGAAATCGTCTTAAAAACAGCACCCGCTAGCTTTCGTTGCCCTTTGCGAAACTGCTCAAATGGAAATGATAACTTTTCGATACTCGCATTTCTATTTTGCTGATGTTTAAGTCGTAGTTCAGCATAAGGAGCATATTTTGCAATGACATCATAAACAAATTCTTCTAATTCACCTATTTGACATCGTTGAACAAACTGCTTTTTATCCTCATTGTTAATATTAAAGTACGTTAATTGTACGGTTAATTCTTTTATGCCTTGTTGCTTGGCGTATATATAGGCATAAAATTTGGCCTGTGCCCAATGGACAGGATAACTAGATTCTGAAATCATGGACAAGTCATGGGAAGTAGACTTAATTTCGTCGATGGTCACTTGCTCTGCATTCATTAAAATTCCATCACAGCGGCCTTCGATTTCGTATAAAATGCGATTCCATTCTAACTCAATGTTCAAAGGTACTTCTTTAAGGTCAACTTCTTCATATGTTTGTTGAATCTTTTGATGTGCCTTCGTTCCTTCTGTCATAGCTTGGGATGTTCGAAAACGTTGGTCAATACTTCCGCTTTGAAAAACATATTCAACTAAAGATCTGATTGAAATTTTTACACGATTACTCACAACATCCCTCCCCTGGACTCACTATAATGAACTCAATAAAAAGGCTTAGAAAATGAAATTCTAAACCCTATCTTCAGGCCCTTCTTCAACCTTGATCACTGGTATTATTTTAATACTTGTAAAAATTTCTCATTTCTTACAGTCTTTTCTTCTTCACTTGAGAGATCATATTTTTTCAATAAATGAAAGATTTCGTTTAGTTTTTCTTGAGAATGAGCAACCGAAAAAAACGAACTGAATAATTCTTTCACTTCTTCTGGTAAAAAATCGCTTTGTGACTCAAATTTTTTCTTTACATCTTCAATCGAATGATCGATTTGGCATTGACTCATGATTTTAACCTCCAATTAAATGGTTTGTCTTTTCATTATAGAATAAATTAACACAACTCACTATAAAAAAATCCAGTCTATTCGACTGGATGATTATTGTTCTAACGCGGTTTTAATTGGATGTTGCTTTCCTTTTTTCAATGTGAAGTATAACCAAATAAATACAAAAGCACTCGATGCACGTATTATAGTCGATATGGTCATAGCAACATTTATGTTGGTAGTCTCTAGTAAAAATACACCAAATTGTGGCGCAACAAATCCAATTATCGCCAACAATACATTATAGTTAGCAATATAATTACTACGATTTTCCTCTTCTGTCACTTCTAAAAGCTGATTAAACAGGATTAAAACCGTACCTGATACAAACAAACCAGTAAATATATTAGTAGCCAGTAAATAATATAAGTTTTTAGATAATATTGTTAAAACTGGTGCCGTTGCCATACCAAGGGAACAATAAATAAGCATTTTAGCGTTGGTATGCTTATCAGCCATTTTCCCCCACCATTTATAACTTGCAACCTGCGCAATTGAATTAGCCACCCCAAACAAACTAATCCATAATCCAGTTGCATGTGCATCTTTAATTTGATAAATATTAAAAAGCGGCCATGCCATTTGCCATCCAAAGTTGAAATACAGGGCACAAAAAAGGAAGATTAAGAAACGTTTATCTTTTAATATTCCCCAGTCAAAGCTAAGCTTTTTATTTACGAAAGAAGAATGTTGTTTCTCCTTTTTTCTTTCTACATGTTTTAATAAAAAATACATTTCCAATACACCAAAAATAAACGCAAAAAAGAATATAAATTGATAAGGTACAGGATTCGCTTTATCAAATTGTTGAAGAAGGATTCCCATTAAAAACGTCGAAATCATCCCGACAATGGTAAGAACTCGATTTCGTTCACTAAAAAAGCCACTCCTACGATGATCCGGGATTAAGTCTCCAATAAAGGATTGCCAGCTTAAAAGAGTAAAAGACCCAGGCAAATTCATAAATCCAATTAATAACACAAAAACCCAACTTCTGTATTCATCAGGTACATACATGATAAAGACCATCGCAAAAACAAAAAGTCTAGTAAATAATATGGATAGTGCAGTAAACTTCTTCTTTTCTTCTAATCTACTAAGTAAAAATGACCCAAGTATCATAGCGAACATTCCAATAAATTGCGGCAGAGAAGAAATTAATCCAACCTGATAATTCGTTGCTCCTAATACACTAATCGCAAATAAGGAGAAATAATTATTACTAATACTAGTAACAACCGTTGAAGCTATTCCATTTAAAATGCTGTACCGCTCATTATGTTTAATCGTACTTAAATCCTGCTCCACAATTTCATCCTCTTTCTCCACATTAATCGCTATACCTCTCACATCACCGCTTTAACGTGCCGGGGGTCAGACCCCCGGTACGTTGAAGCGGTGATGTGTTTACTTATTTTCAAATTATTTCAACTCATTTTACTACGGAAGACGAAATAATAAAAGTGAATTTTTAGTAAAATGTGTAGATTAGTTTGATGAAATATTTGGGATAATATCAACGAATCTAATGAAAAGGAGCAAAATATATGAACCAGGAACAATTAAGGGAAAAAATAGAAGAAATTTTAAATGATTCTAATGTCGGTACTTTAGCAACCGTAGAAAAAAATAAACCTCATTCAAGATATATGACATTCCATCATGAAGGTTTGACATTATATACTGCTACAAGTACAGAAACCCATAAGATAGAGGAGCTCGAACAGAATCCAAATGTACATATTTTATTAGGATATGAAGGAAAAGGATATGGAGACGGTTACTTAGAAATTGAGGGTACAGCCAAGATTCGTGACGATGAATTGAAAACAAAATTATGGAATGAAAAAATGGCAAACTGGTTTGATGGTCCAAATGATCCAAATTATATTGTTCTTCAAATAGATCCTTCACAGATACGCTTAATGAATAACGAAGGTGATTCTTCTCCAAACATATTACAGCTCTAGAAATCACCTACTCAAGAAAGCTTCTCTATTTAAGAAGCTTTTTTTAGTGCTTTCTACCTATATTCGTAAAAGTTTTAATAGTTTATATATTCTAACAACTATCCCTCTGCTATACTAAAAGTATTTATTACCTGAACTACCTTAAGGAGGGACATACTTGAGCCATTTTTTTGAGCAATTATTTCTCCATTTGTTTATCATGCTTTTTATCCCCTTCATACATAGGTTAACCAAAATAGATGAAGACGATCGACAGTACCAGATTGCTTTTTTAGGCTCCGTTTTAATATCCTTTATTTTAACCATTCTATTCCCTGTAGAAATAGGTGAAAATATCGTTTTTGACATGAAATTTATACCGATTTTTATCGCTTTCTTTTATTTAAATCGGAAAATTTCTCTTTTTCTAATGGTTGCACTGTGTATATTTAAACTAATCGCAAATGATCCAAACATACATTTTGTGGTTCTTAATTATACGATTATCAGTATTATTTTTTTCTTTATCGGAAAGGTGTATCAGTCTATTTCACTTAAGCGAAAGATAACAATAGCTTTCGGAATCTACCTGCTAATATCCATAACAAGAATAATTAGCTTACTTAGCTTAGATAAGATAAACCAATCTGCTTATGTATTAATCTTTACACTAGTATCGTTTTGCGCATTATCATTGGTCATCTATTTACTAGAATTAAATGAGAACTATTTAATGATTCGAAAAAAACTTCAACAGGCGGATAAACTTAACGCGATTAGTCAATTAGCAGCTTCAGTAGCACATGAAATTCGTAATCCAATGACAACGATTAGAGGTTTTATGCAGATATTAAAGGATGAAAAGAATTTAACGGAAAACCAAAATATGTATGTCACTCTTTCTTTAGATGAACTTGAACGAACTCAACAAATTATAGATGATTTTCTTTCTTTAGCTAGGCCTCATAAACAAGAATATGAAACTATCTTTATTTCAAATAGCCTACGGGACGTCATTGAATTCTTACGACCTTATTCCATGATTTCTGCTGTTGATTTTAATGTACACATCCAGGATGGTATGCAAATCATGGGGGATCCTAATGAATTTAAACAATTAATCATAAATATTATTAAAAATGGAATCGAAGCGATGCCAGAGGGTGGAATGCTAGAGATAAAGTCTTACGAAGTGAATGGTGAAATTGTCATTAAAATTAAAGATGAAGGTATCGGGATTTCAAAAGAACAAATTAAATTAATTGGACAACCTTATTATTCGACCAAAACAAAAGGGACAGGTTTAGGATTAATGATTTCATTAGATATTTTAAAAAGAATGAACGGTAAATTAAAAATTGAAAGTAAAGTAAAAAATGGAACATGCTTTACTTTATTATTCCCTTCTGTTTCAAAAATTGCTGAGAAGAACTAGCTTGTATCACGAAGCTAGTTCTTTTTTATGCTAGAAAAAGCGAAACTTATCTAACGGCACAACGTCTAATTATTAGAAGATTTTTTTGAGGAGGTGAGTGTAAAAATGCGTAAATATTTCTTTCTATTTCTATCCTGTTTGCTTTTATCTGGCTGTGTAACAAAAACAGAACAGCCTCCAAAAGATTCCCACACCAATCCCCCTCCAGTTGTAGAAAATCAAAAAATTTCACTTTTAGACTATTTCCCAAAAACACCTATTGATAAATTTTTCATCGGAATTGGTAATGAATTTGCCCAATATACAGAGAAGTTTTATCCAAATGAAGGACCTTATTATCCAGCAGTTATGGATAATGGAGGAAATCGTTTTTTTAGAATCTATAAAGTAACTGATCAAGAAATTGCTCTTGTCTATGAGCAGCCTGATTTTTATGAAGACGATATCCCAACCCCCTCTTCTTTTGAAGGTAGATTCATCATTCAACCATTGTTAAGATTTCCATTAAATGTTGGAGAGAAAGTGGGTCAATGGAAAATCACTAGTTTGACAGAAAAGTTAACTCTGCCGATCGGTGAATTTTCTAATGTGTTGGTAATCCAGAAAGTGAATGAGGATGGAAGTATTGTTCGTCAGTATTGGGCAAAGGAATATGGGAAAATTAAGGATGAATTTTTATTTAAAGATACCAATGGAGATTTATACGAAGTTTCTTCTGAGCTTCAAAACATCAAATAAAACAAACCCGTCATAGACGGGTTTTGTACTTAATTGGCATAGAGATAATGACAGTCGTTCCCTCGCCCTCTTTACTTTTAATATCCATCTTACCATTATGGTTCTGTATAATTTGATAGCTTGTCATTAAACCAAGTCCTGTACCTTTTTCTTTTGTAGAGTAAAAAGGTTCACCAATTTTTGTAAGACGTTCATCCGAAATGCCACATCCATTATCCACCACTTTTATACAAATGTAGCCTTCTTCCTTATAAAGGGTCACTTTAACTTTCCCATTTTTATTAAGTGATTCTAATGCATTGCGCATAACATTTACCACTACTTGCTTTAACGAATTTTCATCACCTATGATTCTTGGTATTTTATTTTGTATATCGAGAATAATTTCTTTATTATCCATAATGGCTTCCGATTGCAATAAATTAGATACTTGAACAACCAATTGATCAAGATAGATGGTCCCCCATTTTTTATGATGGGGTTTTGCCATTGATAGGAACTCGGTAATAATTAATTCAATTCTCTTTAATTCACTCAGAATAATCTCTATATACATAGGATTGTATTCTTTTGTCTTTGATAAGAGTGTCATAAACCCCTTTATCGGAGTAAGAGGATTTCGAATTTCGTGGGCAACTGCCGCTGCCATTTGACCAACAACAGCTAGTTTCTCCGATTTACGTAAAAGCTCATCCGTTTCGATTCTTTTTTGAATATCCCTTGAAACCGATATCAATTCTGTAAGCTCCCCTGTTTCTTCATCATAAACACCTTTTATACTAGTTTCGAGCCAAGAAAAGGAACCGTCCTTTTTTCGTACACGATAGGTAACAAGTTGAAGTGTTTCTTCGTTCTTTAATAGTTTCTGATGATTTCCCCAGAGAGTTTGTATATCATCTTGGTGGACATAATCATATGGAAGTGTACCCAGCATTTCCGCTGGTTTGTAACCGATAATAGATTCTACTGAAGGAGAGATGTACTGATAGGTTCCATTCACATCATGTAACATAATAATATCCGAAGAATGTTCAGCAAGTAATCTATATTTTTGCTCGCTTTTTCGAAGTGACTGTTCAATCGCATATTGGTCCGTACAATCATTGATTTGAGCAAAGTAATAACGTTCATTTGTTTCTGGGTCTCTTATTAGGGAAACCGTTAGTGTAGCGGTTAGAATCATACCCAATTTGTGAAAATAGCGCTTTTCAATTTGATAATGAGATCGTACCCCTTGCTTCATCTCTCCCATTAATTGTTCATCGATTACAAAGTCTTCCGGATGGGATATATCTTTTACAGATAACTGCTCCCACTCCTCTTTGGAATATCCTAAATAATCATAAAACGCCCTATTCCCTATATTCACAGACATATCAAAGGTAGAGAGCATTTGAGGAACACTTGATTGTTCAAACACCTCTTTAAATAAACTCGAACGTATCATGATTACCTCCAAGAACCATCGGCTTGCATCATTTAAAAATATCAACTCTAGTTTTCTTCTATCATATCAAATAAACAAACATAGGAAAATGGGAAAAAGGTTGTTGGCAGCCCAACAACCTTCATCGCTTTAAAGCACCGGGGGTCTGACCCCCGGTGCGGCAAAGCGTTAGTTTGTTAAAATGGTGTTTTGGCTCCTAGGTATCTAGGTTTCCAGTAGGTGTTGTTTAAGTCACTGATGGTGACACCTTGTGAAGTGCTTGCGTGAATAAATTTATTATCTCCTAGGTATATACCTGCATGGGATGGACCACCTGTTGTATCAAAGAAAACGATGTCTCCTATTTTTGGTGAAGAAACTGGTGTTGTCGCATTCCAAATCGTTGCAACCGTTCTTGGGATGGAAACTCCTACCTTTGTATAAACATAGTTTAAATAACCGCTGCAATCAAAGCCTGATGGTGTTGATCCTCCCCAAACATATGGTGTTCCAATATATTTTTTAGCCTCCGTTACAAGAGCATCTACTTTTGAAACCGAAGCAGTTGTCGCCGTCGTGTTTGTTGAAGTGGATTCAATTTTTAGAACTTGTCCAACATAAATCATATCAGAAGTTAAGCCATTAAGAGTTTTGAGAGCATCAACCGTCATGCCAGCGTTCTTAGATATTAACCATAAAGTATCGCCAGATTTCACAACATAATTTGTAGTAGTGGTATGAGTATGTGGAGCTAATAGTGTTAAAGATTGATTGATGTAAATCATATCAGAGGATAATTGATTCCATGACTTAAGGTCAGTCACAGTAATCCCATTTGCAGAAGCTATCTTCCAGAGGGTATCACCGGATTGCACCCTGTATGTATTTTCGTGAGCACTTGCCGTTCCATTAAAACTTGTAAATAATAATCCAGCAGCAGTTGCAGCAACAAGTAGTTGTTTTTTCATGATGTTCTCTCCTACTCTTATATTTTATAGTTTTATATTAATTGTCAGAAAAGTATTTTAATAGAATTAAAAACTGGATGAGCTGCCACCGAATTACTATATTGGTAAAATAAACATTTTTCTTTTCAAATAGAACAAATTCCTTGACTCTTGGTACAAAAAGAACCAAGCGCCTTACCTAGGACTATTATCCCGAACTTTGTAACATTCCTGTAACATAACTTTAATGTTTAAAATTCGACAAGCGGCAGTTATCACCCGAATTTTGTCGAAACCTAAACTCCTTATTCACGAATTGCTCATAAGTTTGTAGAAATATTGTAACAATGCATCTAGCCAGTAAGTGTAGATTGAATTTTATAATGAATGTATAAGTATGGTTTGTTTTATTTTTAATATTGAGAGAAGTATGGTGATAAAAAATGAACCTTCATTCACAAGGTCATCCGCACAGTGATACGATGATAGATTATAACCTCAACCCCTATATTGTCATTTGGGAGGTTACCAGAGCTTGTCAGCTAAAATGTGTGCACTGTAGAGCTGACGCTCAGCTAAGACCAGATCCGAATGAACTTACCCATGAAGAAGGTATGAAACTTATTGATGAGATTTATGAAATGAACAATCCTATGCTGGTGTTCACAGGTGGGGACTGCATGATGCGAGAAGATCTTTTTGAATTAGCAGATTATGCTATAAAAAAGAGAATGCGTGTTTCCATGACACCAAGTGCAACCCCAAACGTGACAATTGAAAAAATGGAGCGTGCTAAAGCAGTCGGTTTATCACGATGGGGATTTAGTTTGGATGGTCCAACTCCAGAAATCCATGATCATTTTCGTGGGACACCAGGTTCTTTTGATTTAACCATTGAAAAAATTAAATACTTAAATGAATTAAATATGCCGCTACAAATCAATACGGTTATTTCTCGCTATAATTACAACTCACTTGAGCAAATGGCGGAATTAATAAAAGAGCTAAAAGCGGTTATGTGGTACATCTTTTTGTTGGTTCCAACTGGACGCGGCCAGCTGGATGCGTGTATAACCCCTGCTGAGCATGAAAAAGTTTTTAGATGGCTATACGAATTAAGCAAAACAGCTCCTTATGATATTAAAACAACGGCAGCTCAACACTATCGCAGAGTAGTCTTTCAGCAGAAAGCTCGCGAAAATCAGGTAAGTATAAATGAAATACGTTATGAAGATACATTAACGAAGAATATGGCTTCTATGATTGACGGATTAAAACGGGCACCACGAGGAGTAAACGATGGGAATGGATTTGCTTTTGTCTCACATACTGGAGATGTATTTCCTAGTGGACTATTACCTATTAAGGGAGGAAATATTCGGGAAACCCCTTTAAGCACCATCTATCGTGAATCAAAAGTGTTTAAAGAGCTTCGCCAACCTGATCTTTATAAAGGTAAATGCGGCATTTGTGAATTTAGATATGTGTGTGGGGGCTCCCGTTCCCGCACATATGCAGTGACAGGAGATTATATGGAGAGTGAACCTTTCTGTGTATACATTCCTCAAGCAATGAATACAAAAGAAAGCACTTTAAAATAAGTAATCTGTTACATAAGACCACCGATAAAATACCCCTTAACCTTTAGAAAGTTAAGGGGCTTTATTATTTCGTATTTTTTCTCCCAATCAAATAGGTTAATTGCAACATCGTAAAAAATAGAGAAGTCTTTTTCTTATAAGCCAAAAATTTAGGCTCCCAATAATCTGCATACTTTTCTTTGAATCTCTTCACACCTTGAAAATGATAAAAGACATGACCTTGATTATAGATTTGAGCAGCAATCTTCTCACTTAGAAAAGAGTATTTTGATATTCCAACATTAGATAATGGAGCCATTCCAAGATTAAAACGTTTGTAACCTTCCTGTTTGGACCATTCCATTGTATTTAGAAAAAGATAATCCATCGTTCCATTTGGTGACTCTGGCATAAATCTCATTAAATCAATAGATACGGTCTGGTGTCGGTCATAAACTGGCATGATAGAGGCAAAGGCGATAATATCTGCTTCCGGATTTTTGACAATGGCAAGCGGAGTTAGGGAGAGATACTCTCTATCAAAAAATCCAAGAGAATACCCTTTTTCTTCTCTCCCTCCCAACCAATGGTCAGAAACCTTTTTTAATTCCTGAAATAACTCCTGTGAAAACGGCGGATGAATGATTTCAAACCTATAACCGTCCTTATCGAATTTATTTTTACTGGCCCTTAGGGACTTCATTTTTTTTCCGCTGAGAGAAAAATCTTCTAAGTTCACATATCCTTCTTCCCCCAGCTTTAAAAAGTCATATCCGTTTTCATGTAGATAAGGTAACATGGTTTGACTGACTTGATAATAAATTGGAGTATATCCAAACCGATCAGTATTATCTCTTAATTCCTCAATCGCCTTAAAAATCAACTCTTTCTCACCAACAGGGTCCCCTAGTACAACTAATTTATCTGCAACCGTTTGATAAGAAAATAATACTTTTGAATTGCTTGTCCAGTAAACAGCCTTATCATGTAAAAACATAAGATGGGAAAGTACAGTTCCACCATATTTATCAAGATGGTTCAAAATGGCAGACGTATGGTTATTAGACAACATTTTTTTCCATTTCAAAGGACCTTTGATCCAGAAAAATAATAATAAAATGATGTTCGCCAAAAGGAAACCAATAATTCCACTAAACCATAAATCAGAAGGCTCTGTATAAATAAAATCCCGAAATTTAGCTGGAATTTTAAAAGGGGCTTCAGGTAAATTTGCATATCCCAAAACTAAATAGAAGCTCAATACACCAAGTATAATAATTAAATCGACACTCATTCTCCCCCAGGTATGGACGAAATTTAAACGATAAAAACGCCCTCTAGATAACCATAGAACCCAAGCAACAAACAGAACAAAGATGGCTTCCTCATAATCAAAGCCTTTCGATAGAGTAAAGATAGCACCAACTATTAGCATAACGAATGTTAAATAATAGGCCCGTTTCACTTTGTATTCAATCCCGCGGGCTAACCCTAACAAAGTGATACCAACTGCAACGGAAAGCAAATGGGATAAATTCATAAGGGGCATGGAGATAATTCGGTGCATAAACCTTAACCGCTCAATAACGGCCGGTAATGATGCAGATGTCAATAAGATAACCCCAGAAAAAAAGACCAATAGTGTTAAGATCAAATGACTAATATGTTCAAGAAGAATTTCTGGAACACCACTCCATTTTTCATTTAATTGTTTCCATCCATAGCGGATAAGCAACACAAAACCAACTATAAACGGGAAAAAATAATAGCTTATTCTATAAAGTAATAAAAGTAGAAGCGCCTGCTCCTCCATTACGTTTAGCCCCGTTAAACCCAAGATTAAGATTAAATCAAACGATCCTAATCCCCCTGGTATCATACTTACTACACCGGCAGATGCTCCTACAACACCTATAGAAAGTATTTCGGCAAACGTGACCGGAAGTCCTAATACCTTTGAAATAACATAAATGGTAAAAAAAACAAAAAACCATTCTACTGTTGAAATGATTATTAAACTATATGTAAACGTACGTTCTTCTTTCTTTCTTAAATCAATCCTCTTTGTCCAAACTAAAATGGTTACCATTATTGGCAAATATAGAGCAATTCCCCAAATAACGAATTTCAGCCAAGAATATTCCTCTAGAATTGATGATTGAAAAAAACCAAACAAAAAGATGCTGCATAAGACAGAAAGACCAGTAAGGTAGAAAACAGAATTCTCTGCTATTCCCTTTAATACCAAGACACGATCTTTTTTATACCTTTGATAAAAGTACGTTCTAAGTGCTGCTCCAGCAAACCCTCCAAAGCCAAATAAATTAGCCATTGTATTACTAATAAAGGAATACTTAATAAGCTTGAATTTCGGTATTTTCATATCTAATCGCTTATTAAGAACGAAATCATAAAAAGTCATTGAAAAAACGCCAGCTAATCCCACAAACAGGATTAACAGTAATTGATAAATATTCATGTCATTTATATGTTTCTTTAGTAAAGACAAATCAATGTCATTTATAAACTTTCTTCCCTCCCAAAAGATAAAGGCCAAAAGCCCTAAAGGGACAAGCAATTTAAGAATTGTTATGAAATGTTTCTTAGTAGAATTTTTCAACTAGTACTACTCCATTCTTTAACGTTTAAGTCATAACGTGTCCATTATACATGTAAATAAAGCTTTATAGTTATAAAGACAAAAAATAAATGAATCCTCTACCCTACCCATTGTCACCAAAATTTATAAATTAGACACAAAATAGGCGAATAACTTATTGAGAAAAAACCATTTTATCATTTTAATACAGAGTATTTAGGAATAATTACACTAATAAATTCTAGCAAAACATTATTAAATTGCTTATTAAAACTCATTTTTTCAATTTAAAAAAGACAAAGCCATCAGATGCTTTGTCCTTTTTAACTTTGAATCATTAATTTGAAATGGCATTTTTTGTGGAATGATTGTTTACCATATTTAAGATTACAGCACCCATACCTTGGATGATGGTTTTTACCAATACCTGCCCTATAATAGCAAACGGTACTGCTTCCCATGGTAAAAAGTTAGCCCCTAATGGACTAAGTCCAATAATGACAAAAATAACAGAATCTAGCAAACCACCAACTAATCCACTATAAAAAACACGCCATGCCATTGGTAACTTTAAACGAGAGTAAATTTCTGTATCTGTCGTTTCTGCTACTGCAAATGATGCCGCAGAAGCCAGTACGATTAAAAGTGTATCTCCTAATATATTCGAAACTATTGCGGACAAGATTAACGCAAGTCCGATAAATATATAGGTTTTTTTACGTCCATATTTATTTTGTACAAGGTCACGAAAAATAAAAGTAGCTCCAATCAACAATGTTCCCATCGGTACAATAAATGCACCTATGTTTAATGGAGCAAAAGCGGCAGTTACCACATTGGCCGTTACAATAGAAATTAAATATAAAAAGATTCTCATATGGATGTCTCCTCTGTATAATTTTTGAACAAATAATAATCCCTTATAAATAAAAAAACAGCACAACTAAGAAAGCTGTACTGATTTCCTTAGTTTTTTAGAGAGGGTAGCTAGAACCTCTACCGCTGGAAGCGGATAATTATTTAATTCACAAAATTGATTTTATCATAAATATTTATATTCGCTACCCCTTTTTTTCATTCTCTAGTAATATAAATCTATTTTTTATTTCACATAATAATGTTATGTCAACTATATATTCCAATATTAATTATTTTTTACTATTTTTCCCTCTATTATGGTACTATGGATTCAAATTTGATTTGTGAGGGATTTTATAGTGAACCGAAAAATATTAATTGGTATCTTGGGTTTTATTTTCTTAGATTTATACTTTAATCTCGTTCCTGTTAAGCTATCAAACTCATATTTGCAATTGGCTACCATTCTTCTCTTTTTCCCACTTGCTCATTTAGTAGCAAAATTTGTTGGAATAAACGGATTACCAGGTATGGGAGTTCATTTTCATAAAGGCTGGGGAAGAAATTTTCTTATTAGCTTTATCATTGGCTTTTCTTTTTGGGCATTATGGGACAGCTATTATTTCTTAATTGGTGATTATCAATATGAAGGGATAAATAACCACTTTATTGGAATGCCCTTATTAGAGGTAGTGGTTGGTTATTTGTTAGGATCGCTGATTAATGACATTATAATCCGCGGTTATTTAATTGGGTTATTAAGGAATTCATTAAATGTTAAATGGGTTTTAGCTATCAGTATCCTTATTTATGCATTAGAGGATTTTTGGTATGCAGGATTTAGTTTGAGCAATATTATTTTTTCAATTATTTTAGGGCTCTCTTTAACATATGCATTTTACAAAACCGGATCAATCTGGGCTAATACAGGAATCCATTTTGGTTCCAATATGTTTTATGGATTAATGTCAGGACAACTCGGAAAACCGAACAGTAGTTTATTTATCATTAATAAGGTAGGGGATAATACGATTTTTTCACAAATCGTCGATTATGGTATTCCAGCCCTTATGTTTTTATTTATGTTGTGGGCGATTCGTTTTTATAAAAAAAGTGAACAGCCGTTAAATGTTTTTCCTTCGCAAACATTGAATCGATAAAAAAAATAGAAATCCATTATATATGGGTTTCTATTTTTTATTTCATTACATTCATCGTTTGCCCTAAATAAGACCAATTCTGTGGGAAGTTTAATCCTATATGCCAAAAGGTAGCTCCTCGTAGCTGGTAGAAATCAATCAATTTATATTTTTCTGTAATACTTCTAATATCCTCAAACCAAACGATATGTTCTTCTGTACCACTCCAATATTGATACCATGACTCTGCGGCCAGTAAATCATACTGAATGATAGCCGTTTGTTGAAGTGCAAAATTTTGCGCATCTAAATTAGACATTGAAACTACTTTATTGTCTAATGTTCTCCAATTATAAGCATATAACGGAAAAGCTATCTGTATTTTATTAGAAGGTATTAAAGTAGTAGCATATTGTAGAACTTGATCTACCCACCATACGGGTGATATGGGGTCAGGAGGACCACCCGGATAACCATAATCAATGGTCATGATTCCAACTATATCCGCAAACTTTCCTATAGCTTGATAATCATAAGCACCAATGATCGGATTATTTGGGATATCTTCTGTTTTTGCATGAACATTTACATGTAATATAAGGTTACCTAAGGCACCTTTTAGGTCTTTTAGAAATAAAATAAAATCATTTCTATTCGCCGGCGGAATAAATTCAAAGTCAATGCTTACCCCTTCGTAACCACGTTGCCTTGCTAGATTGGTAGTACTTAATATTAAGTTTCTTCTATAAACAGGGTTCCCTAGGACTCCACCAATTAGTTCAGGGCTAAATACATTATTTTGATAATTTCGTATTAACAATAATGGCTTTATTCCTACTCTCTTACATTCGGTAACGATAGGGAGATCCTCTTGCTGAACATACCCCCAACCTTCGTTTGTAAGCGAATAAGAAACAATGGCTAAGTATGTTAATTGATTGGCTAATTGACTTAAAAGCGGAACTGCTGGAGTTGTAGGTAAAATAAACCCTAACGTTTCAAGATTCATTTTAAGAGGAGATGGTATATTTATTTTTTGTCCAATGGATAAAAAGTTTGGATTCACTCCGGGATTTGCCGCTATTATATTGGAAACACTGGTATTATAGATCTTTGAAAGGTTCCATAATGTGTCTCTTGGCCGAATTCGATAAGTTCGTATGGGTAATTCCGATGTAGGAATATAAAGTGCTAGACCAGGCATTAAATAATTTGTTAAATCAAGACCATTCACATTCAAAATGGAGGGTATAGATACCCGATACTTTTGTGAAATTGCCAAAAGTGTATCTCCGTTTCTAACAATATGAATTGCCATGGATATCACACCTTTTTTCATACTTTATAATAGTCTATGGTTGTGATATGGATAAATAGTACAGTGAGTAGCAATGACAAAGAGCTTTAATAAAAAAACAGACCAAATAGGTCTATCCTTTTAACTCTGTTATCTTGTATCCTATTGTCTTATCAAAATGTGTTTGTTTGATTTTGTTTGGTGTCTTTTTTACAAGGTGATTCCTAATGTAACCTAAGAGTGGATTCTCTATTTGTGCTACTTTTCCTAGTTGCCAAGATTGATTCACAATGGAATGTGCTCTTTTCATTCTTTTCTTTTCAAACATTTTTAGATTTGTTTCCATTTCACCTTGGCGTTTTAAACACATTGCTAATTCAACAGCATCCTCTAGAGCTAAACAAGCCCCTTGTCCTAAATTTGGAGTGGTTGCATGGGCAGCATCTCCCAACAAAATAATTCTCCCTGAGGTCCATTTTTTTATTGGAGTGGAGATAAATCAAAAATATCGGTTTTAATAATGTCATCTTCATTTGTAGATTGTAATACTAGTGGTATAGGTTCGATAAAATTGGAAAATAAATCCACAAGGTATTCTTTATTCGTTTTATCTAGCTGAGAATCCGGATGTCGCTGATTTTTTGTAGAAAACCAATAGACTTTGTGATTTGAAACAGGAACCAATCCAAAACGTACTCCCTTACCCCAAGCTTCAAACATATATCCTGTTTGACAGTATTCATGACTAAAGGTAGTAACTCCCCTCCATGAAGTGTAACCACTCCAACGCAGCTTCGTATCTTTTGTCATTTGTTTTCGAACATTTGAATGTATACCATCTGCTCCAATGACTAAATCACAGGAATCTACTGAACCATCCTCAAAAAAAACCAAAACCTTATTCTTTTCTTGTTGTAATCTTAAGAACTTTTTATTCGTAATAATTGGTGTATTATTCATTCTTTCTATTAATAAAGAATGTAATTTGGACCGTTCTATACCTACTGTATTCCCACCATATTTAGTAGATATTTGTTCCAATGGAATATTCGTTAGAATTTGGCCATTTGAAGTAATGATCTTTGACTGGGTAATAATTTTACTATTTTCATAGAGTTTTTCTGAACTAATTCCCATATAGTTCAGTGCATGAATCGCATTATTCCATAATGTAATACCAGCTCCACCATTTCTAATGCTATTAGATTTTTCATAAACCTTCACATCGTAGCCAATGTTCTGAAGGCAAATGGCAGAAGAAAGGCCGGCTATGCCGGCACCAATAATAATTATTTTTTTCATCTTTTATCCTCTAATTATAAAATATGATAGACTACCTCGGTCTTGCAACAATCCCATTATGGACCTTAATATATCCATGACGTAAAATATCAAACCCGGCTTCATAGACATACAATCCCATTTGACGGATATCCATGAGCTCTCTATATGTATGATTCATAACATCCGCCATAATGGTATAAAATAGTCGTGATTTTAATTGAAGTCTAGGTGTTGTCATGATCGCATAGCCACCAGGTTTTAGGAATTTCCTATGCCAATCCATTGCTTCCGCTTTAAATTCATCAGGAAAATGTTCTAATAACCCAACACTCAAAACAATATCAAATTCCTTACCAAATGGCAGGTTTCGGATATCATCAACCAGATAATGAATATTCATTTGATTTTTGTGCCATACTCTCGGGTTTCCCGAACGCGGGTTGGCTCCTAAAAATGGATAACTATCTGGAAAATGACCAAAGCGATCCGTTTTGCAAAATTCATCATAATCCACCATAACTACTTCACCTTCAGGATACATTGCATATAACTGCATTGCCTCGTAGCCTTCCGCTGCACCTAGAAATAGAATTCGTGGTTTTTTTACATCTATCCCTTCAAATAAAGCTCTTTTACCTCTTGGATCCCAGACACCATCTTCAATTCGATGAGCATAATTCCATAAAGATAGCCGAATCGTTTCCCCAAGTGCTTTACTTACCTCTTGCATTTGGAAACGTGCAAGATACTTTTTAAGTTCACCTTTTGAGTTGGACAATTCAGTTGGCATATCCTTTACAAACCATTCATGGAATGAACGATTAAAAAATTCCCATGAGGCTTTCACAGACATTTCTCCGTTATCCTGTTCCCATTCGCGCTTTGAATTAGCAATCGTTTTTACTTCATAAGGTTTTCCAACCTCTTTCCAAGATAGCTGTGACCAATCCGAAACTATATTTGCATTGAAAAATCGGTCAAGATGCTCATTAGTGGGATTCCGAAGGTCTATTCGGTAACTCGGGGTTAACATGGTGGATTCAAAATCTGCATCAGAGAATAACGGTTCTTCTATTTTTATATCACTCAGAGTCAATTTATTGCCTCCCTACATTTATTTTCAGTAATACCTGTTTATTCAGATACTATTTTAAATATTCTAAAAAGTCAATCTGAGGTTCATTCGTCCATCATAAAAAAACAAGAATCAATAAATTGATCCTTGTTTAAAATACTTATTGATGCTTTAAGAAAAAGTAAGCTTTAATCATAAAGTACGTAACTTCCTCTGGTAATCGTTCTTTTATTGGCTTTAATTTTTCAGTATCTGCTTCACAAACAGCTGCTTCAATTAATGGTCTATATTGGATTGGTAGGACTTCTTCCCAGTTTATAAAAAGCCCCTCTTCCGCGCTGCGAATAATATGTGATTCAACCGTCGTTGTAGACATATCTCGCTCCGTGGCAATGTTTTTAATTGACGAACCATTTATGAACATGTCGTAACTAACAAGGTGAGATGCTTTTGCCTCGGGGTCTTTTTTTGGCTTTAGAACTTTTGTTTTCTCTTTTTCTTCTAGGTTATCACTTAATCTTTCTGGATTTTCTTCACAGTACGCTCGTATTTTTTGGATAAATTCTAATCCATACTTCTCAAGTTTATGGGTACCGACACCCTTAACATTTAAAAATTCTGGATTAGACATCGGGAGTCTTACACACATATCCTGTAAGCTAGTATCTGAAAAAATCACAAACGGCGGAACCTTCTCTGCTTCTGCAATTTTTTTACGAAGAAGTCGAAGCTCCTCAAATAATGGATCACTTTTCGTAATCGTCTTCGCTTGCATTTCTTCTTTTCTAGTAACGGTTTGATTTCCTCTTAAAACTTCTTTCCCTTTATTTGTAACAAAAATAGTTGGGAATTGTCCGTTTTCAATTCCAATGATACCTTCCGTGATTAAGTAATCAATGAATTCCGTTACTTCTTTTGCACTCTTGTTTTGCATCATTCCATAAGTGGTTAATTGATCGAAATGAAATTGGGTAATCGTTTTACTTTTTGATCCTGTTAGGACCTTAGCCACCGTTGATTTACCAAATCGCTGACCCATTCTAACCAAACATGAAAGGACAATTTGTGCTTCCTTCGTTACATCAACAGCTTGTCTTGTATCAGTACAATTGCTGCAACGTCCACAGTTTCCAGGCGATGCCTCATTAAAATACTCAACAATCCACGACTGTAAACAGTTTTCCGTATGACAATACCCAACCATCTGATGAAGTTTTTCTAGTTCCATCGAAATTCTGTCGCGTTCTAATGTTTGGTCGATGAGAAAACGGTGGATTTGCGTATCACTGGCCCCATACAATAAAATACATGTACTTTCAAGACCATCACGGCCAGCTCTTCCTGCTTCTTGATAATAGCTCTCCATATTTCGCGGCATCTGATAATGAATGACATATCGAACATTCGATTTATCAATTCCCATGCCAAATGCAGAAGTCGCCACCATTAACGGCTTTTCATCCTGCAAAAATGCATTTTGCTGTTCTAATCTTTCATGATCACTAAGTCCTGCATGATAACGTGCAACTTCAACTTTTGCTTTTTTTAAAGCTTCATACAATTGGTCCACCGTTTTACGGGTGGCTGCATAAATAATACCAGATTCGTTTTTATTCTTTTTGACATAATCAAGCAAAAATTTATCTCTATCCTGACCTTTAATCACAGAAAAAGAAAGATTATTACGTTCAAAACTAGTGACTACTTCCTTTTCAATACGAAGTGACTGACAGATGTCTTGACGTACCTGTGAGGTGGCAGTTGCCGTAAGAGCAAGAATGATTGGCTTGGTTGGGATATGGTTTAATATACTGGAGATATATAGATAGCTAGGGCGGAAATCATGTCCCCACTGGGAAATACAGTGTGCTTCATCAACGGCAATAAGTGGTATTTCCACCTCCGCTAACTCTCTTAAAAATAATCCTGATTCGAGTCGCTCAGGTGAAATATAAAGAAGCTTGTACTCTCCTTTTTTGGCTAACTGCATGCGTTCCTGAATTTCCTTTTGAGATAAGCTACTATTTATATAAGTGGCAGCAATCCCTAATTGCTCTAACGTATCTACTTGGTCCTTCATTAAGGAAATTAGTGGTGAAATGACAATGGTAGTCCCAGAAAAAACGAGGGCTGGAACTTGATAACATAATGATTTCCCGCCACCAGTTGGCATAACACATAAAGTATTGTCACCAGCGAACACGTGTTCAATAGTTGATTTTTGTCCAGAACGGAATTCATCGTATCCAAAATGCGTTTTTAATATTTGCTTAGCTGTTTCAAACATATAATGCTCCTCCTCTTATACTAGGAGACTAGTTTTTTGTTTGTCGTTTTTCTCTTTTCGAAATTTATTCCGATTGCCTATTTATTATACACCTTCTAAAAATGTTTGTATAAGTATCTGATAAATCATCCTTCGAAAATAATAGGAAATATTTTTCAAAATATGGTTTCTTTTTTCTATAGATTCGATTAATATCTAATTAGATAATTATTAAATTAGATATTATTCGAATGAAGGTGTTGAAAATGTTTCATACATTAAAAGTAGAAAAAGCCTATCGTAGGCTTTTGTATGCAGGGATCATTAATGGTATTGGTGATAGATTTAGCCAGGTAGCTTTAATGACGCTTATTTTACAAATGACAGGCTCTGGTTTATCAGTGGGAATCACACTTGCCGTACGGATGCTGCCATTCTTATTCTTTGGGCCCCTTAGCAGCACCATTGCAGAAAAACTTTCGCGTAAGAAACTATTAATCTATACAGACTTTTCCCGTGTTATTATTGCGTTATCATTTCTATGGATTAATAGCCCCGATGACATGTGGATTGTTTATGTGGGGTCGTTTTTATTAGCTTCTGGTGAAGCCCTATATGCTCCTACACGAAGAGCAAGTATTCCTGCTATTGTTGAACAAAAAAACATAAAATTGGTGAATTCCTGGGAACAAGTGTTAGTCGGTTTTGTTTTAATTATTGGGGCTTTAACTGGTGGATTGGTTTCATTCGTCTTTGGAGCAAAGGCTGCCTTTATCATTAATATTTTGTCGTTTTTGATAGCAGGCTTGATTATTACAACCATTCCTAGCTTAGAAGTTCAATTAGAGGAAAACGTTACCGATAAAACTGAAAAGACAAAGATGACAAAATTATTTGCTGTAATACTTTCTTCCTCTTTATTAATCATGCTCGTGTCTATTGAAATGCTTGTTCCTTTTGCGAATGGAATTGAGAATGTATTAATTAGTGTTTATGCTGTTGAAACTTTTCATGCCGCAGATTTAGGAGTTGGGATTTTATATAGTGTCCTTGGAACAGGTTTTGTGCTAAGTCCAATTATTACGAAATGGATAAAGGGGCATTACCTTCTATTTGGTTTTTCTTGTATGATGATGGAAGGTTTAATATTAACAATCGTTAGTCAATCCCAGTCTTTTGCCCTTGTTGTTATTCTGTTTGGGATATTAACCATTTTCGGAGGGGTTGGTAATACTTTAATTGATACGGTTGTCATGGAAACCATCCCTGTAAAATTTCAAGGTATGTATTTTGGTTTATCCGCTACTTTAGCTAACACTTTACTTGGAATATCTATGTTTTTAACGGGGGTATTATTAGAATTCTTTGAGCCAAGAACAATGGGTTTACTAAATGGATCTTTATATTTTATCTTTGGCTTACTCTTTTTCTTATGGTCATTAAAATTAATTTATTGGAACAAACAACATGAATTAACTAGAGAGAATTTAGGTACAGAATAAAGATAAAGTTCATCCATAGAAAATCGTATAAACAAAAAGCCCCAAACATGGGGCTTTTTTAACGCTTTAAAGCAACGGGGGTCAGACCCCCACTGCATTAACGCTTTGCTCTAGTGCAGTTTTTAGGTATTTGGCGAGTTCGAGCATGCCGTATTTTCCTGCTTTTGCTTCAGCATCTGAGTTGTAGTTGGTGTTTGTATTAATATCATAGGTGAAAATTTCGCCATCTTGGTTTCGGATAAATTCAATACCAGCAACCTTTACATTGTTTCCTGCTAATACTTGTTCATATTTAGCAAGAATTGGGTCGTAGAATCCTTCAAGAATTTGAAACTTTGGTTTTTCTTCTACTTCTTCTCCTACTGGACAAAATAAATCGCCGATTTGACAAGCATCTGCTGGACATAATTCAAAGCCCTCGGAAGTGTCAACTTTTACTGCATAGACAAACTTTCCTCCAACAAATTCACAACGAGTGATAAAACTTTCTGGAGCCTGTATGTATTCCTGTATCAATGTTATACCATCAACTGGCTCTTCAAACGCAGGGCCTTCCACATAAGCTTTTAATGACCCAAAAGTTTGAAATAATTGTACCCCTAGACCTTTACCTGCGCGATTATGCTTTGTAATAAAAGGTTTACCTTCAAACGATTTTGCCGCTTTTAAAATATTCTCTTTTCCAACTGCCGCAATGGTACGCGGAGTTTGAACACCATACTTATTTAACTCTAAGTATTGTTGAACCTTACTAACTTCGAGCTGTAATGCTCGTGTACCATTAAAAACAGTACGTCCATGTGCTTCCAACCACGCTAACACTTGCAAAGTAAATTCTGGGGCATAACGATGGTCACGTGTATGAGATGACGCACTCATCCTACTGTAATAAATTCCTTCCGGCGGAATACTAGATAAATCCACAGTTCCCTCGTCTAAATGCCATTCCTCAAAAGGAATGCCTAGCTCTTCTAATCTTCTAGTTAAATGAACAGTCCATTCACTGTTTTCATGAATTACATATACTTTACTCATCTCTATTATCCTCCTAGTTTGTTACCAGACCACGTTTTTGTTCAACTAATGTCATTACTTGTTTGGCGAAACGCTCCATCTCCTCGAGCTGTGGTGAAAATTGAAGTAATAATAAGTCCAAACCAGCTTCTTCATACTGTAAAATGCGATCAGCAATTTGATCAGGGGTACCAACTAAGTTAGGCCGTAAACCTCTGTTAGAAACAGAATAATCTTGTAATTGGATTTTTTGTTCAAGCTGTGATTTAGTTGTAAAATCCTTAAAGCCCGCATAACCACTTGTTTCTTTTACAGTTGTAATTTTTTCAAGTTCAGCTAAAGCTTCTTCCTCTGTATCACGGCAAATGACATACGCCGCCATTCCAAACGAGGACAAAGGTACATTTCCAGTTTTTTCACGACGTAGCTTCATATCCTCTACTTTCGTTCTAATTTCCTCAACCGTCCCACCATGCATGACGTAAGCATCACATTTTTCAACAATTGTCTGCTTCCCTTTCTCACTCTCGCCTCCCGCATAAAGGATAGGATTAGGGCGTTGAACTGGTTTTGGGAAAAGCTTTGTATCTTTTAAATCATAAAATTTACCCTCATATGAGAATGTTTCCTCTTCCCACAAACCTTTTAATACATCAATAAATTCTTCAGTTCTAGCATAACGCTCATCATGTTCTGTAAATATTCCACCGTATTGACGCGCTTCTTCAGCCCACCATGCAGAAACCACATTAAGAGTAAAACGGCCATTACTAATTTGATCAATATTAGCAGCCATTTTTGCAGCAATGGCTGGATTATGAAAACCAGGACGAATGGCAGTCATAATTTCTATTTTCTCTGTAACAGCTGCAAGGGCTGCTGCTGTTGACCAGGCTTCAAGAGAGTCATGCTCCGGTCCTTTAATGTCATTTAAATACAACTCGGCAATGAGTGTTGTTGAGTACCCCCAATTTTCCGCTGATTGTATGACCTCTTTTGCATATTCAAATGTTGGCGGCATATTCTCATCCTCTACATTGCGTAACCAACCACCAAAAATGGGTAACCAAAATCCATATTTCATTGCACATTCTCCTCTACACTTTGCTCAATCTCTACTTTTCCACCCTACTTAGTAGGGTTTTCGCAAAAATAAAAAACTCTCTTCAAAGAAGAGAGTTCAATTTAAACTCTCTTCTCATCTTTCAAACAATACTTGTTTGATGGAATTGGCACAGTATTCAAAAGAACCTGTTGCCGAGGCTTCAAAGGGCCAGTCCCTCCACCTCTCTTGATAAGAAGAAATATTTTAATAATTTAATTTAATAAGCTGATAATAGTGTAAATTATTTCGATTGTCAACATATTTATTTTTTAGGCTCTGTTAAACAAGAATGTTGATTTCCGCTACAGGCACTCGCTTTCCGCGGGGCGTGCAGTGAGCCTCCTCGTCGCTATCGCTCCTGTGGTGTCTCACCTGTCCCGCTGCTCCCGCAGGAGTCTCGTACCTTCCGCTCCAATCAACTTTGTTATAAATCAACACTGCTCTTTAACAGAACCATTTTTTTAAAATTTAACACAAGCTATCTTCTACTTTTCATCATCCATTTTTATCATTTCTTCTTCTTCCTCAACGGTGATTCTGGTTATTTGATCTTGAAGAAGTGTAAATGCTTCGTCTAACTGCTCTCTATTAGGGAATGTAGGTTCTTTTTTCATAGGTATCACTCCAAAGACATGTAGAATAAGACTTGGTAGGAATCGAACCTACGAGATGCTCAGACAAAGAACGATTGAACTTTGCTGGCTGCTCTACCATTGAGCTACAAGTCTTATGATTATTTTCCCTAGAAATTTTAGATTTATGCCCTAAAATTATTAAATTAAGATTGAATAACTACTCTAGTACCATTTGGAGCAAGTCTTGCTACTTCCAATACATCCTTGTTATACATTCTAATACATCCGTGCGAGACAGCTTTTCCTATAGATGATGGATTATTTGTACCATGGATACCATAGCCCCTTCTTGAAAGGGATAGCCACATAACACCAAATGGGCCACCAGGCTGGGGCTCACGATTAACAATCACATACTCTCCTAATGGTGTTTGCGTTAAAATTTTCCCTATTGCAATCGGATAAATTTTATAAATTTGCCCGTTATGAAAAAGAGTCAATTTTCTCTGACCTAGTGAAACTTGAATATGATATGGAATGCTACTTGGTTCTGGTAGCCCAGGGATTTCTACCTTTTGACCAACAAATAAAATATTGGGATTTGTGATCTTAGGATTGGCAGCTAAAATCCTTCCAAAAGGAATACGATAATTGGATGCAATCAAAGCCAGTGACTCTCCAGGCTTGACCGTATGGATCATTTATCCATCACACCTTTTTTCATTAGCGTATGCCTGATAAAAAAAGGCGTGCTTTTCCCTATCTTATAAACCACACCTTGGTAATATGTGTGTCATTCATTTCATAAATAGCTATAGCTTCACCAGTACTACCATCTGCTCTGCCTGTTAAATATTCATGGTCAATAACATGATTTCCCATGATCGTACGATTTTTTAATGCTGCATGAAGCTGTGGATTATCTAAAAAAAGCTTTTTGTAACGTTCCGTAAAGGCTGCTTTCCCTTCTAAAGTAATATGATTGGAAGGGAAATCCATCACAATAATATTGTCATCGTATTGCTCTACAAAGTCTTCAAGGTTCTTGGAATTGTAGGCATCTAATTGAAGCTGCGCAAGTTGTTCAGGTGATTTTAAATTCATTTGATTTCTCCTTACTGTTAATCTTTCTGGAAGAATTATATAGGAAAATCTCTAAATAAAAAAGTTTTATAATCCTAATATTTCTAAAATTTCGTATTGCGAAGTAAATTCAAAATCTTTAAAATAGAAAATACGTTAATTACCTCATGAATAAGGGAGAAGCAAATGAATCGCAAAATTTTCTTATATGTCAAAGCCTTTTCAGATCTAGGGACATTTATGGATTTGATAGCCATCAATGTTTTAATGTATGTAGCAACAGGGAGCTCTGCCTGGTTAGCTGCTACTATGGCCTTTCGAACGTTAGGTGGAGTATTATCTAGTTTATTTTCCGGAGTGCTAGCCGATCGTTTTGATCGTCGCAAAATCATGATTTATACCGATCTTTTTCGGGCCGTTATTATTCTTAGTTTAATTCCTTTTCCAAATCCCATTATGATTATTATTGTTTGTTTTCTAATCGGTTTAACGAGCAGCTTTTTTGCCGTTAGTTATAGTGCCGAAATTCCTCAAATATTTGGTCAAAATAAGGTGTTGGAAACAAATGCACTAATCTCAAGACTGACCTCCATTAGCTTAGTTTTTGGTTTCATCGGTGCTGGGGTCATAACCGACTTTCTCGGAAATCAAGTCACTTTGATTATCGACGCTGTTACCTATCTTTTATCAGCTGTTGTTTTATTAAAACTGAAGTGGGAAACAACTTCATCTACTAAGAACGGGGCACTAACCAATGGGATTAAAGAGAAAATGATATCAATTGGCAGAGACTTAAAGGAGGTTTATTCATTCATTCTGTTAGCGCCAATGCTGTTTCTAGTAAATATCGTTTTCTTAGTTGGTGCGTTTGCCGGTGCATCTCATAATTTAGGAATACCATTACTTGCACAAGAAATTGATGCATCTAAACAAAGCTTTTATTACGGGTTAATTTGGGGCGTTTGGGGAATAGGTTCTGTACTAGCAACAATGATTATACCAAAATTGAAATTTTTACAAGGAACACGTCTCTATTACGCCTGTTTTATTACCGCGATGCTTATGTCAACAGGGTTTATTACCTTCCTGTCAAACATCAACATTTGGATCATATTGCCATTTGCTTTCTTAACGGGTATTTTTGATGCATGCTTTACGACTCTGCATGCAACAATCCTACAAAAAACAGACAATCATATTAGAGGAAGAATCTTCGGGGTTGGAATGTTATTAAAATCTTTAGGTTTTGCTCTTGGATTTGTTGTTGCACCTTTTGTGTTGGAAGCATTATCGTTGCCAAAAATGGTTTGGATTTTTCATGGAACGCTAATTACCACTAGTATTATTGTACTATTGTATTCTACTGGCATGAGAAAAAGGCTTGAAGCAGTTAATCAGAGTGTTTAAATTTTTGAAAGTACGCCCAGCATCAGCTGGGCTTTTTTCATGTATTTAGTATTCGAGAAAATCTTAAGTTAATTGACTTTATTTTCACCTATTTTTTCATTTAAAAATTGGGCTATCGATAAGATTTCCGTTTTGTATTTATGTTTAAACATTTTACAGAATAATTTTACATATTTTTTCTCCCCAGATTTTGTAACTAAAACTGTATTTAACTGTATTTCACCATTATTCACTAATGGACGATATTTTATATTATATCTATATTATAAAAGCTTTGATCTGAAATCATTCGTGGGTCAAGTCGTCTTAATTCTTCTAAAGAATACCCCATCTCTTTAATAAATGTGTCATTTACGTCCGTAAATCTATAGTTCTTTTCTAGGTGAGTTTTCTCGATGTAATAAATGGCATTACAGGAATACTGAAATAAAGTATTATATTTCTCATCGGATTCATCCCTATCAATGGAATGGTTTGGATTTTTGGACATAGATAAACCGATATAATAACTAAATAGATAAATAAGAAAATAAATTGGGAACGAATAAATATGCCTCCATTGATGATGTTCGGTTATTCCTAAAAAATCAAAATAGGGTTCACCAATAAAAGCTATGATTGCCGAAACGACCAGTCCTTTAATAATGGGACTCCATGTTTCTTTTATTTTATAAACAATTAATAAACATACTGGCAAAAGAGAAGAATTCCATGGAATAATGCCACTCATAATTGGAAAAACACTAGTATGATAACGCCATAAATCAAATGACAGACCAATTAGGTCTAAAATAGTGGAAAATAAAATAATAACCCAAGACGAAATAAAATATTGCCTCGATTTAGAGGGATCTCGTAAAAAATACCAAACAACCCAAGGTGCAATCGTCAATAGTACAACGAAAAACCAATGCATGGAAAATAATACATCGTTAAGCCAAATAGACCTTAACATTTCATTTCCTTCTTTAATAAATCGATAACCTGTATCTGTAATCATTCTACCACCTATTTCTATATTGCTTATATATAGTTATTTCATCGGAAGGTAATGTTATACTGCAAAATTCGACATTTTTCTACAATCACCAAACCATAACAAAATACATGCAACTAAAAAAGCCTGGCATCAAAGCCAAGCTTCCTTTTTTTAATCTTTATTTAATAATGATTCGCCAGCAATACCAGGATGTGTCATTTCAAATGGGTCCAAAATAAGATCTAGTTCTTCTTCTGTTAAAACATCATAAGCCAGACAAAGTTCGCGGACCGATTTACCGGTTAAAATTGCTTCTCTAGCAATTCTGGCAACTGGTTCATATCCAAGATGAGGATTAATCGCGGTAATGATACCAACACTTCTTTCCACATCCGCTTTCGTTTTATCAGCATTCGCTTCAATACCTGCTAAGCAATAATCAGTAAACGCATTGAATGCATTATTCATAATGCTTATCGATTGAATTAAATTAAAAACTAAAACAGGTTCCATTACATTCAGCTCTAATTGACCCGCTTCAGAGGCTAAGCAAATGGTATGATCATTTCCAATCACTTGGAATGCTACTTGATTTATTAGCTCTGGCATTACAGGGTTAACTTTTCCAGGCATAATAGATGAACCAGGTTGACGTGCTGGTAAAAAGATTTCGTTAAATCCAACGCGTGGGCCTGAAGCCATTAAACGAAGATCGTTGGCAATCTTAGACATATTCATCATACAAACCTTTAACGCCGCAGAAACTTCCGTATATGCATCAGTATTTTGAGTCGCATCTACTAAATGTTCAGCATTCACTAAAGGAAAACCCGTTATTTCCCGCAAGTGAATAACAACATTTTCTATATATTTAGGGTTAGCATTTAAGCCTGTTCCAACAGCGGTTGCACCCATATTAACTTCATATAAATGCTCACGTGTATTGCTAATGCGCTTAATGTCGCGTTCAACCACTCGACGGTATGCTTCAAATTCTTGTCCAAGACGAATGGGAACAGCATCCTGTAAATGAGTTCTACCCATTTTAATGATCGAATCAAATTCCTGAGCCTTTTTTGCAAAAACATCATGCATTTTTTTCATCGTTACAAGTAATGTTTCTAATAAAGATAAAGTTGATATATGTATAGCTGTTGGGAAAGCATCATTCGTTGATTGAGCCATGTTAACATGGGAATTCGGACTTAAATGAAAATAATCCCCTTTTTCCTTACCCAATAATTCTAACCCTCGGTTAGCAATAACTTCATTCGTATTCATATTGATAGAAGTTCCTGCTCCCCCTTGAATCGGATCCACAATAAAATGATCATGGTACTTACCTTCAATAATTTCATCAGCCGCTAGAACGATTACATTTCCTAACTCATGATAAAGTCGACCAGATTGCATATTAGCTAACGCTGCTGCTTTTTTAACCATTGCCATTGCTTTTATTAATTCACCGTGAATACGGTAACCAGTAATAGGAAAGTTTTCAACAGCACGTAAGGTTTGAATACCATAGTAAGCGTTTACATTTACTTCCTTTTCACCGAGAAAATCTTTTTCTACACGGTATTGTACGTGTTCCATTTTGTATCCCCCCGAAAAATGGTTGATAATTGAATCATATGATTCCCTCTTACATCATAATAGATATTTGAAGTTATTCCAATTAAAAATCGTAAATAGTATAAAAACTTCATAAAATAAGTTACCTTAATGATATACGTCACTTATTTAGCTAACAGGATTGTTTATTAAGTTTAAAAGACTTTCTCCCCTTTTTAAATAATCATCTAAATGGGCTTCTAGCTCTTTTTCATCTGAATTAGATTCAAGTAATTTGGTCGTTTTCTGTAAAAAGTTCCAATTCATACAACCTGAAAGCCAAATAAGGGATGATAGTCTATCAAAATCTAAATCTTTAAGAAAGGAATCATGATTATAAGCGTTTAAAAAAGCACGGGCAACATCTGATGACATCTTACGGGAGTGTATACCGTTTGTTCGAGAATACCATTTTATTAACCATGCTAATCCTTCAATTCGGTCACTGTAGCCTATTGATTCAAAATCAACAATCCCTATAACTTTATTTTGCTCATCCCAAAGGATATTAAGTGGATTGAGGTCAGATTGAATAATATAATCTAGATCAGTAGTCTTTCCTTTTTCTAGATGATATTGGGTCAATTCTATATATTGCTTAAGATTCTTAGAAGAACGCTCTGTTAATTGATTTGTCTTTATAATATCAAGGAGTTTCTCCTTAAAATTTGTATATCCAACTAAATGAGATGTCTTTTTAAAAATAGCACTGTGGTAGGTATTGGAAATGTCATGAATTTTTCTAGCATATTGACCAAAATTCATTGCACTATTTTCACTAATGTTTACAATATGCGTCCCTTCTATCCATTCAAATAACAGAAAACGATATGTTTCCTTATTCCATTTTAAAAATACAAAAGGTTTATTTTCATTCGTATATACTAGTCTCATGAATGGTATATCATGGCTAATTAAATGCTCACAAAACTGAATTTGCTCGTATAGTACTTCATCAGAAATATGGCCAAACACTTCATTTTGGCTTCTATTATAAGGCATAAATCTAGCTGAATAAGACAATCCATTTACCTTAATTTTAAAATGTAAATCCTTATGCCAGCTATTTTGATGAAGTACCATTTCAATTATTAATGAATCGTTTCCAATAGAGTAAGCATAGAGAGCTTTTTTTAACATTTGTTCCATCTAAATTGACTCCTATATTTAATTCTTCCAATATATTCTATTATAGTAACATTTTCTATCTAATAATATAAAAAAGAACTGTACTAATTTGTACAGTCCATATTTTTAAAGCTATTCTTTTGTTACCTGTTCAATGATCTTTTGTCCATCTTTTTCAATATAGTAGATGGTTATTTTATCATCTTTGTTTAGGGAATCAAAATCAGGTTTTACTTTTTCAGATAAACGATAATGTTCATATTCTCCCGCTTCATTAATAACCTCTATAGAATTATTATCCATTAATCCAACATAAGTAACGGTAAAACCCTTTAATTTGCCTTCCTCTTCCAGCCCTTCACCAACTCCACCCCAATTAAATTGTGTCTCGGCGCGTAAGTCTTGTTGTTCTAGTGCAGAAGACCAGACTTCCAGTTGATAGGTTCCTGGTTTTAATTTTTTTAGATCCTCCGTTAAATCAATATCTAAATTGATTATTTCACCTGGCTTTAACACCTTTTCAGATTGTGTTTGGGCGAACATTTTATCCATAGAATAGGTATACACAACCACACCTGATTGATCCTTTATTGTGTAATCAAATTCCTGAGTACTGCTATATTTTAAGACTTCCTCTTTTTCTTTATCATTTCTAATCGAAAATTGATACTTTTGCTGGCCATTTTGAGTACCCTTTGAAAGGCTTCCAACTAATTTCCCAGCTGCAATTCCTTTATTTTCATTTACTGGTGATGCCCCATTTACTTCCTTTTTAGGTTCAACAGTCCCTTTTTCGGATGTTCCACAAGCGACTAATGATGTTATTAAAACAAACGTTGATAATCCATACACAATACGTTTGGTGATATTCATATCCTTACACCTCTTGTTCTTTTATTGCCGGCACTATAAGAGACGAGAAATGCAGGAAAAAGTTACTGGGCTCTTAAAATTATTTACTAAACTAATGACTAGTAGATGAAACTTGTGTTTAATGCTTTTTGTAGTTGGGCAAATGTAATGCTAGGTTTATTCGGAGGTGCTGGCCAATAATCACTTACAGGATACATTAGATTATGAGGGGATGCATTATGGTCAGGATCCCCAGGAAAGGGATTTGGATCATAGATATTTCCATGCAGATTGTGAAGATACATAATATGACCAAGTTCGTGAGCAAGAATATATTTCTGAGTAATCGCTCCATTAGATAAGATAACAATAGGTGCATCACGAAAGGTAATGGCATCAGTATGGGATCCATTTGGATATTTAGGTCCAATGTGATCTCCATTCATATAATATATATAAACATGTGCGGTTGGGCATAGTTCTCTTCCCTTTTCCAATAAAATGGATTCAATATTTTCGTGCCATGGAAAGTCTTTTAAATTTCTTCCTATTCCTTTTGGATAGTTATCTACATAATTACAACTTACAATCTTAAAGGTTATTCCCTGTGATCTACCGTTTACTGTTTGTTTCCATATTTCATTGGCTGCAGCTATTTCATCTTTCACTCTTTTCGGAGTTCTTGAATGTGGGTCTGAAGCACCTATTTGTGCCCCAGGTAATACAATAACTCCCACCTTAATAATCCCATTTTTAACTTTATTGTCCATGTGCATTTTATTTTTGTCCGGTATGCTCAAAAACCTTACTCCTTTACAAATAATTATTACTAATAATATACGTAACCGAATAATGGCTTGTCTGGACAAAGTGGACAAAAAATAGAATTGATTACATAGAGATTTAAGTTATTCCCAAAATTCCACTGTTTAAATGTTATAATTTCAAGCCCCTGACCATATGATGAAGTATCAATTTGGATGGGGGAATGAGGAACTAATGTATAAGGAAATAAGCAAAACGATGTTATGGGAGTATAACCAATTAAATGAACAAAAGAAGGAAATAGAGATGAAACTTGAAGAGTTAAAGAAGATTTTTCATCACTATTTTGATGAAAGCGTTGGAGTCAACGAAAAAGGAGAACTGATTATTGAGGATTTCAAATTACAGCGACAAATTCGTAGAGTTGAAAAATTTGATAATGCGAAAACAGTCGATCGTTTAGAGAGTTTAAATATGTTAGATTTAATTCAAATTATCAAAAAGCCAGATGAAGAAAAAGTAAAGGCTGCATTAAACTTAGGATTTTTAACAAATGATGATTTGGAAGGATGCATTTCTATTCAATCCTCTGGTGCAATATATGTAAAACCTCAAAAATAAGAGGTTAATAGAAAAGAGCATCGAAGCAGTTTTTCGATGCTCTTTTTTCATTAACTCTCCCGTACTAGATGGATTTTAATAAATCCTCATAAATCTGCATTTTTTCTTTTGTTTGTATAATGACTTGATTAAGAGATTCCTGTTGGTCAATAAGTTTAGATAAGTGTTTTTCAAAGATGAGCTTCCTTCTTACTAGAATGTCTTTATGATCATCTGGCGAAGCATCAAGTAGACAGCCAGCATCTACGATTTCTTTTAATTCATGTAAACTCATTCCTGTAGCTTTTAAACTAATTAGAAACTGTAAAAAACGGATATCCTTTTCGGAATATTGACGGTCTTTTCCATTTCTTCTTTCTGCGAAAGGAACTAATCCCAACTTTTCATAATATCTAATCGTATGGGACGGTACTCCTGTTCTTATGGAAGTTTCCCCAATCGTATACATTTAGGTCCACCTACTTACTGACAGATTAACAGTATTTTACCATCTATACCCTTTTCAAACAATTGGTGAGCTGTTACTGCTTCCTCTAACGGGACTTTGTGGGCAATTTTTGGTTTAATTTTATACTCTTTTAAGAGTTTAAATAGTTGATTTAAGTCCTCGAGAATTGTATTTGGTTCCTGTTGGGAAACTTTTGAAATACTATAGAATTTTCCTTTATGACCTGATGATGTCTTCTCTGTATGTAAAATTCGATTCCACTCTTCCACCATAAATTGTTGTTCATTTGACTGAACTGAATCTTCAGCAGCATAGGTAAATCCATAACCAATAAAAAGACCATCCCGCTTTAAAGTCTGATAAGATCTTTGCCAGTTAAATCCCCCTACCCCATCAAAAACTACATCGACCCCATTTGGCTCTAAGGAATTCATTCGTTTCACAAAATCTTCAGTTCGATAATCGATGTAAAATACACCTTCTGAAATAAACTTTTGTCTATCTTTTGCAGAAGCTGTTCCATAAAGCTTGATGTCTAGCTCTTTGCTTAATTGCAAAAGAGCGGTTCCTACTCCTCCACCTAAACCGTGTGCTAGGACAGTATTGCCTTTTTGGACTTCAGCAATTCGATAAAGTAATTGATAGGCAGTTAAATAATTTAATATAATCGCTGCTGCCTCATAGAGATCTACACCATCCGGGATGAGAACAAGATCCTTTTCTAATAAGTGCACAAAACGAGAATATCCCCCATATTTACAAAACGATGCTACAAATTGACCTTTCTTAAAATTCGTTACCTCTCTCCCAATATTTTCTACAACTCCAACGACTTCATGACCAGGGACAAAAGGAAATCCAGGAGCTCCAGGATATTTTCCCTTTCTCATCATCATATCAGCAAATGCTACACCAGTTGCTATTACTTTAACTCTTACTTCATTTTCAGCGATTTCCTTTAAGGGTTCATCGATTAATTTTAATACAGATGCTTCCCCAGGCTTGGTAATGTATACTCTTTGATTCATCATTTGACTTCCTCCTTATGTTACCTAAGGAAATCTTACAACTTAAAGTTAACTTTAAGTCAAGTTGAATTTAATAAATTGATTCAATTTAGATTTGTTCATGTTAAAATGATAATTAGAAAAATTTTACAAGTGAGTTGAAGAAAATGTTCGATACGAAGATGACTAGATTTATATGGCTTTTCCCTATTTTTTTTCTAATTCATGACATTGAGGAAATTTTAACCATTGAGGGATTTATTAAAGAACACTCCAATATCATTCCTGTCCAAATAAACACCTTTCAATTTATGTTTGCATTTATTTTGTTGTGGATAGTTGCCTTAATTGGCTGTTATTATTCGGTAAACGGGAAACGTTTTTTAGGTATGAGTCCATTGACCCTTTTTTATTTTCTAGTACCTGGTATTTTTTTAGCAAATGGATTAGGTCACGTCATGCAGTTTGTATTTTTTCATAGCTACGTCCCTGGTATCATGACAACATTTATGGTCATCTTTCCGTATTGTTATTTTGTTCTAAGATATTTATTTAAAGGACATTGGATTACAATCAAACAACTACTATTTTATTTTTGGATAGGATTTGTTTTGCAAGGACCATTGGCTCTAGGTGCTATTCTGATTGCAAAGCTATTAATCCATTAACCTATCAAAAATAGACCAGGCATCTACTGCTTGGTCTATTTTCTTTTATATATGATTCCATTTATAAGAAACGTTCAAATCCTTCAGCATATTTGGTAGGTGAAAATTCAATGATATCGTATTCTGCAATCTGTTTAAAATAAAATGGATCTTCTTTAATGATGGTTTCTACTTCTTCTTTATTACTTACCCTACAAAGAATAACTCCTCCAATTCTTGGGTCTCTTCTTCCAGAACAAATAAATTTTTGTAGTTTATAATATTTTTCTAAATAGTCAATGTGTGAGGTCAATTCCTTATCTACTTCCTCAAGTGACTTTTTGTACTTTAAAACTAAAACAAACATTCATAAACTCCCCCTAAAAATCATCTAAAAAACTGCAGTATAGAACTGCTGTTTTAGATTGATATTTTCATTACTTCCACTCATGTTTTAGTAGTGAAAAACATCTTTGGTCAACATAATGACCTTCGTGTGCCGCGTAACCTCTTAGGATACCATCCTCTTTAAAGCCTAGTTTCATGAGTAGATTCATGGATGGTGTCGCATCAAGATTTGTAAGTGCTTCAACACGGTGAAACCCAACTTGTTCGAAACTAAACTGAATAAGTGACTCTAAAATTTCGGACATATATCCTTTTCTCCAGTATGCTTTACCTAGGTCATAGGCAATTTCAACTCGTGAACCACGATTGGTATCCCAAGCATTAAAGCCGCATGTTCCAACTAACTGTTGATCTTCTTTTCTTATAACTCCCCATCTGAGTGCGATATTTTGTTCGAAAAGGTTATTCATAAAGTTAATTAGACTTATTGCATCCTCGACACTTTGAAATGGACTAACTCCCATATCCTTTGTCACATCAGGGTCAGATAAGTTTTCAAATACAGCTTGTGCATCATCTAATGTCATTTGTCTCAATAAAAATCGTTTTGTTTCTATTATTGGTTGTGTTTCAAATAGACTCATATATTTCTCCTCCTATTAAAAAGATTCATCTCAAAAAATTTTACCATATTTATACATGTAATGAGACAGATCTTATCTTTTTGTAGAACGATGTTTCTATAATTTAATAATAGACGAATGGTAAAAATCAGAGTATAGTGGTTTACGGAAAAGTATCCTTCTATCTTGGAGGTATCAAAATGATAAACTCACAACTACAACAGTCCTTTTTTCAAATGAACACCATATTTATTTCTATATTAATAGAAGCTTTGCCCTTTGTTATTTTAGGAGTCATAATTGCTGGTATCATTCAAATGTTTGTCACAGAAGAGATGGTGGCAAAAATCATGCCTAAAAATCCAATATTAGCTGTCCTTTTTGCTAGCTTCCTAGGAGCTTTGTTTCCTGCTTGTGAATGCGGAATTGTCCCTATAGTAAAAAGATTAGTCCAAAAAGGTGTTCCTATATACGCTGGTATTGCTTTTATGCTAACGGGACCAATCATAAATCCTGTTGTCTTGTTCTCTACTTATATTGCCTTTGGTAGTGATTGGAGAATGGCATTTTACAGAGCATTGGGAGCTGCTTTAGTATCCATTATTGTTGGTCTTGTCATTGCATTTTTATATAGAGGAAATCCTTTGCTTGAAAAACTTCACTCACATCAACACTCTGTAGCTCCTATTTCTTTTAAAAAGAAAATGTGGCAGACTCTTGAGCATGCAGTTGAAGAATTTTTCTCAATGGGTAAGTATTTAATTGTTGGTTCATTAATTGCTGCGTGTGTGCAAACCTTTATTAAAACCTCTACACTTGTTTCAATCGGACAAGGTCAAGCATCATCATCATTAGTTATGATGGCTCTTGCTTTTATTCTATCTCTCTGTTCCGAAGCTGATGCATTTATTGCTTCCTCATTCAGAACAACATTTTCTACCGGAGCAATAGTTGCCTTTTTAGTGTTTGGTCCAATGCTTGATATAAAAAATTTACTAATGATGTTAGGCACTTTTAATAGAAGGCTAGTTTTTATCGTTATCTCGACAGTTACGATTGTCGTATTCTTATACTCATTACTATTTTAAGGTGGGTCGATTATGGTAAGAGGACTTATATTAATTTGCTTCACTTTTTTAATTATGCACCTACACACTTCAGGTGAAATTAGTAAATATATCAATATGAAATATTCTTATCTTTCCATTAGTGCTGGTATTGCTTTAGCTATCTTATCAATTGTTCAAATCATCATTATTCTTAAGGAAGAACAAAATCATCATGACTGTGAACATGACCATTGTGGTCATCATCATTCAAAGGAAGACAAATGGTATAAAAAATTAATTGTTTACCCTATCTTTGCCTTCCCAATCATATCTGGACTGTTTTTTCCAGTAGCTACTCTTGACTCAAATATAGTAAAGGCAAAAGGTTTTCATTTTCCTATCTATAATGAGGGTAAAGGTGACCCTTACGCACAGCAGCAATTTTTACGTCCCGATACGAGTGTATACTTTGGTGAGGAAGCTTATCGTGAATTAATCAATAAAGATAAGAAGAATTTAATTTCAAAGAATTCCATTGTATTAACTGATACAAATTATTTGAAAGCAATGGAAACAATCTATAATTTCCCAGGCGAGTTTGATGGAAAGGAAATAGAATTTACTGGATTTGTTTTTCACGATGAAGAATCAGCGGATAAAGACCAACTTTTTGTTTTTCGGTTCGGTGTGATCCATTGTATTGCCGATTCAGGAGTTTTTGGAATGATGGTGGATATGCCTGAAGGAACAAAGTTAAATAATGATCAGTGGATTTCGGTTAAAGGTAAGTTATCAACCATCTACTATCAGCCATTTAAGACAAATATTCCATATGTGAAAGTGGAAAGTTGGTCAAAAACCAATGCTCCAAAGGAACAATATGTATATAGGGGATATCAATAAATAAAAGACCAACAAAAAAACAGCAATATGAGCGAAAGATCTCAATTTGCTGTTTTTTTACATTAACCCGATAATAATGCCAGCTACAAGATAAGAGACTAGATGATAACCAATGGTAATCATATAAAGTTTACTGGATCGACTTTCAAATAGGTGGAGAATTCATCTTCTCTTAAAGGAACCTCTTTTTAAAAGAGGTTCCTTTTTAGATTTCCCCATCATTTACAAATGTAAATCTCTTTTTTGAAAAAACACAAATGTAATAGTCGAAAGTGTAGCAATTAAAACAAGTGATAATATGACAAATGGAATGTCAAAACTTCCACCATACATTATATTTTTAGCTTCAAAGTATTTAAATGGAGTAAAGTAGTTCAAACTCTCTAAATTTCTATTTAAATCAATTATGATGGATAAAATAAACGTTATTAATAAAAGTCCTGTTGAAAGCGCTGTTGAAGATTTGGGATTTTCCATAACAGCAGCCAAGGCACTGCCAATCACCATAAACAAAAGTTGTAAAATAAACATCGCCAGCATTAATAAAGTGATGTCATATGTCACCTTTTCCCCACTGCTATACTTAGCAACAGCAAGAATTGAAGAAATCAGTGTAATTATATTAAATACAATGATTTGTAAAAGGGCTGCTGCTAGTTTAAAAGTGATTATGTTCTTTTTTGAGATTGGTTTTACAAATAAGAACTCGGCAGTATGATCCCTTTCTTCTTTTGATACAATATTGGCTCCTATCATAACTGCATGAATAGTTGCCATTAACAATAAATATAGAAAAATGGTCCCGTAATAGCCACTAGCCTTTGACAAATCAAAAGCTCCTGCACCCATTATTGCTTGAAGTGATTTAGGCATACTTTCCATCAATTCATTCATGGATTGACCTGAAGATGACATCCCAGCATATTTACTCATGCTGGATATAATCATGAAAATGACTCCGATACACCAAATAATAAGTGATTTTCTGCTGGCTTTTAATTCACGCCAGAAAATATTCATTCCTGTCCCTCCTTTCCTATTTTTAAGCGGTATGGATATCCTTTTTTATATAAACCAAATAGCTTGTAAAAATGGAAACGATCATAATCACAATCCCAGTAATTAAAAAAGAAAGTTCATAGCTTGAATGTTTGATAATATAGGCTGTATCAAAAAATTTAAAAGGAGATAAATAGCGTTCTACACCATCTCCACTTGTTGAACTTAGCATGGCTATTATAAAAAAGAAAAACACTGTTCCAAGCGAAACGGTAATAACAGATTTAATTTTTTTCATCAATATTGATAAAACGAGTCCTAGCGCAAAAAAAATGAACTGTGTAAAGAGTAAAGTTAACGAGATAAGAAAAAATGCCTGTTTACTGAAATCCTCTACTTTTACTTGGGAGGCTACTAAGCTGGACCCTATAATAAAAACAATATTTGTGACCAATAATGCTGTCAATGCCGCCATAACTTTAGAAGTTATAATACTTGAACGTGTAACTGGTTTTGTTAATAGAAAGTCAGCTGTTTTTTCTCTGACTTCCTTACTAACTATGGAGACTCCTAAATTCATAGCCTGGATGGCCCCACAAAGGGTAATATACAGAAAAGAATATGAATAGAAGCCAAGTAGAGAAAAAAAGCTATCAATATTAAGACCAATTGCTTTTCTTACACCTTCCGGATATCCTTCAAGCAACTTTTTATATTGTACTGCATCCTTAGAAATGGAGGGAAACATTGACATAAAAAGTACCACTAATGTTAGTAAAACGATTGACCAAATAATGGTTGACTTTCGATAAGCCTTCCATTCGTATAAAAAGATATTCATAGCTTTCTAAACCTCCTATTCATAGTAATGCATAAAGATTTCTTCTAAGTCTGGTTCCTCGATCCATAGATTGGTTAATTCCATTTCGGAAAGTTTTTTCAACATGAGGTTCAGATCTCCTCTAAATATGAAGCTTGTGATATTCCCATTAGTGACCAAATTTGTTACTCCACTAATAGTAAAAGAGAGTGGGTCTATTTTCTTTTTTGACTCAACCTTAAATTTTTTGTAGGTATTTTCTTTTAATGTACTAATCTTTTCAACTGTTATAATCTTACCCTCTTTAATGATGGCAACCCGATTACATAATCGTTGAACCTCACTTAGAATGTGTGAAGAAAATAAAATCGTTGCCCCTTTTCGGTTTTCTTCTTCAAGCAATTCAAAAAAACGTTGTTGCATAAGAGGATCTAATCCGCTAGTTGGCTCATCCAAAATGATGAGTTTAGGTTCATGCAATAACCCTAGCACAATACCCACTTTCTTTTTGTTACCTAAGGAAAGGTCATCAATTTTCTTATTGAGGTCTAAATCCATAATCTCAGCGAGCTCTTTTATTCTTTTATTACAATCTTTTTTGTAAAAGCTGGCAGAGTATTTTAATAAATCTTTTACTTTCATATTGTCATAGTAAAATACTTCAGACGGTAAATAACCTATTTCTTTTTTTATTTCAGGACCAAATTGAATACAGTCTTTTCCAAAAATCTTTGCACTGCCACTAGTTGGATAAATGAGTGAAAGTAAGGTTCGAATGGTGGTTGATTTACCAGCACCATTTGGACCAATAAATCCAAAAATTTCACCCTGTTCCACATTAAAACTAATATCAGTAATTCCTCTAGCGTTACCATACATTTTTGTCAAATGGTTAATTTCAATAACATTCATCTAAATTACCCTCCCTGCTATTTCTATTACTTATAAAAGCCTTTTTTTAGTGTTTCAATATAGACATCCATTTCAGTTAAAATCTCATCAATCTTTATTTGATTTAATGGTAAAATTCTCGTTTTCTCCTGTAACTGATTTCCTAATCCCTCCATCGTCCACATGATAATGGCAATAGCTCTTTGTACATCAATACCTTCTTTAAATAATGAAGCATCAACATTTTCAAAAAGCTTACGATAGCTACTAGCAATAGCATCTTTATTTCTTTTTTCAAGTTCCTTTTTTATCTCATACGCTTCTTCCTCATAGGCCATTCGGACAAAGTCAAACATGTCAGGAAATCTTGAAAATAATTCAAATTTCATCATAGTGATTTGCTTGAGCTTTAGCAGTAAATCTTTTTCTGTCCAATCGATTTTTGCGTAAAAATCATTCATGATAAGATCAATTAGATAATCATATAAAAACAAGAAAAGCTCTTGTTTGTTATTAAAATAGTGAAATAACAAGCCCTTAGAAATCCCTGCCTCTTTTACGATTTCATTGGTAGATGCTTTAACATACCCTTTTTGAGCAAATTCCTTAACGGCTGCATTTATGATACGTTCTTGCTTTTCTAAATCTAAATTAAAAAATTTTGAGAACATGCCTTTCCTCCGGTAATACTCAATTGACCAATCCGGTCAATTAAAGTTTACTCCCACTGACTACTCTGGTCAATGTATAAATTGGAAAAATTTATTAAATACATTAATATACAAAAAACCCCCTAAAGCACTAAAGCTTTAGAGGGGTTGTTTCATTTTTCATTTTTATTCTGCACGTTGCTTTCCTGCTTCCGTTACAGCAAATTTGCGTTTCATAGATTTAATATTTTCAGGTTTTCGGAAACGTAAAGCCGACCAATCCTCGTCAATAGCCACCATACGGACCGGTTCATAACCTTGATCAGCCAGCATACCCATGACAGTTTCACGACTGCAATCCGAATCTTTATATGCCTTTGATGATTTCTTTGGATAACATAGCCAAAGTAAGCCATCATCACTGATTAAGGTAGAAACGCCAAGTGCAAGTTCCTTTAACTCTACATTATTCGTTCCAAACACTTGTATAAAATCATAAGATTCATCTCTTATTTCCTTATGAACTTCACCAATAAAGACCTCTAAAACTTTATTATATGAATTAGGAGCATTTATGACTAATACCGATTGTCCGTTGTCCTTATAATTTAACTTTTTTAATATTGCTTGAGCCTCTGACATTATGAATACACTCCTTACCGTTTTTACATTAAACAACCAACAATTTAAGAATTAACAATTCTAATTAATTCCCTTTTAAATTTCTCAAAGTCTTCTTTATTCGGATAATGCGCCGAATTTTCTAAACTAATAAACTCCTTATTTCCAGTAGTTTGTATGATCTCAAAGTATTCTTTTGTTAAATCATAGTTAGCAACCTTATCATGTATACCCTGAATAAAATATATGGATGTTTTAAATTCGATGATTCTTCCGATAAAATTTGTACGAATAATCTTATTCTGTAAATCTTTACTATCAAATAAACTAAACTTTGGACCAGAGACCAGAACTTTATAAATATCAGAAAGTGTATAATCCGGAGAAATAAACGCCCCTTTAATTATACTGAAAATACTCGCCTTTTCTGTCTGATCATCTGAATAGTTATAGCCAGGGTATTTATTTAACAAATCACCAAATCTACCTTCTTGTTTCCCATGGTAAAAAGGAGGTTCTCCTATTTTCTCTAATATGCCTAATGTTTTTTGATCATGTTTATTTGTTGCTTCAGTTTTTAACCAATCATAAGCAAGCTTTTGCCCTTCCATGATATTTGAAATTTGACCTAATCCAATGTAGGCATGAAACTTTTCAGGATAACGGTATGCTAATTCAGTTCCTACTATAGTACCGAAAGAATTACCAACAATATAAATTTTATCTTTTTTCATTTTATCTCTTGTATAATCAACGACTTCATTCGCATCCGAGATAAACTGTTCGAGATTCATTGATTGAATATCGATGTTTTTGTTATAGCTTTTACCTGACCCCCTTTGATCAAAATAAACAGCTATCATATTTTCAGTCAGATCAGGGAATATAGAGCGTGAGCTTACCCCAAATGGAAAGGGGGAACCGGGACCACCGTGAATAAATAAACATACTGGCTTCTTCCGATCAGCACCTTCAAAAACAATATGTTGTTTAATGCCTCCAATTTCGACAATGTCTATCTCACTAATCCCACCAACTTCTTTTATTGCTGAGATAGTTCTTCTTACTTTTTTCTGTTTTATCTTTCTAATAATAAGGCTCGCTACAATTGCCATTGTCATAAATATGATAAGGATAAGTAATATTGTTAGCATTTTTTTCTTCCTATCAAATGAATTTTGTTTCAAGTAAAATATTCGAGACAAAAGACCTATTTCCTTTTTTTCGACAAATTCAAGAACAAAAAGCGCAAGCGCCTCGATCAGCCCCGACAAGCAAATGTTCTGTTTTGTAAGAAGTCTGCACTTTGACTTCTTACAAAACAGGTTATATGACCTCGAGGGGCTAGGCGCTGGAGCTGGATTACGAAAAACTTCGTCCTAAGTTATTCACATGTTTAAAATTAATAAATTCCTTAACCATAAAAAGACCTAAAATAGGTATTTTAGGTCTAAAAAAAGTAAAAAGTTTTCTTCTTAAACGCCCCTTTTATTTCCCCAAATAAGGGCATGAAGCTGCGGTAATACTTTTACATTATTTAATTCATTGTCAGCCATTACTCTATTAATTAACGTTTCATAATTATTTAATAAATTTTGAATCAGTTCAATATTATTTGGATTAGTCACATCATCGTTTCCAACTTGTAAATAGAATGGTATATTGGAATACCTTTTATGAACCGTTTTTGCAAAATCCAGATCCGCTTCATTAAAAATAACAACTTTTAAACTGACATTCCCCTTAAAATTTCCCGCTTCTAATTTTTGAAAAATGTGATCTAAAATTTCAAAGTTTGTAACCATATTTGAACTTGGTGGCTTCGGGGAAATGGTCAGCTCATTGATATCGAGCAGCCAATCTTGCCATTTACTTCCTTGGGTTTCAATCCCTATTTTTATCTGATTTTCTTTTAAAATACTAATCAGAGAATCTAAATTCTTAAGTAGAGCTGGATTCCCACCAGAAATAGTAACAAACGAAAAATTACTTTGACCAACCGCTTTTAGTTCAGTCCAAATTTCATTAGCATCCATTTGTTTAATATCATCTTTTCCGCTACCATCCCAAGTAAATGCAGAATCACACCAACTGCACGAATAATCGCATCCAGCTGTACGAACGAACATTGTTTTTTGTCCAATCACCATTCCTTCTCCCTGTATGGTCGGACCAAAAATCTCCATTACTGGAATTCTACTCATTCTTCCATCCACTCCCGTCTAGCCTCTGCGTAACTTGTAGGAGTTTCATATAATCGGACAAACTCCACTCTTGCTTGCTGATACTGATTTTTTCTATTTAATAAGGATTCTTTCATTTTTTCATAAATCCAAACGACCATATTTTCAGCCGTTGTGTTCATCGATGGTAAAGTTTCATTCAAGTATCGATGATCTAGAAAAATCTCAATCTCATTTTTCCAAATTTCTTTTATATCACCGAAATCAATCATTAACCCGATATCATCCACAAAACCACTTATCCCAAAAACGACTTTATACGTGTGACCATGGAGATTTTTGCATTTTCCTTCATAGGCATGTAAATGATGGGCCGCATCAAAGGTGAATTCCTTACTTACTAATACACGCTTGGAATGGTATTTCAACTGATTACGTTGGATGTCTTCGTCTATTTTTTGGAGTTTATCCACGATTCTAAATCCGTACATCGCTAACTTCCCCCTTTAGGAAATCATCAAGTCCTCTTTTCCTTAAAACACATGCAGGACACTGTCCACATCCATCAGAAATAACACCGTTATAACAAGTTAACGTTTTTTCACGTACAAATTCAAACGCTTCTAATTGATGGGCTAAAGCCCAAGTTTCTGCTTTATTTAACCACATTAATGGTGTATGAATAACGAATGTATCATCCATTGAGAGATTTAAGGTAACATTAAGAGATTTAACAAACACATCACGACAATCAGGGTAACCACTAAAATCCGTTTCACAGACACCTGTAACTAAATGTTTGGCTCCTACTTGGCGTGCTAAAATTCCTGTGAAGGTTAAAAATACGAGATTACGTCCAGGAACAAAGGTTGATGGCAGTTCACCTTCTCCACCATCCGTTACCTCGATATCAGGTCGAGTTAGGGCATTAGGTGCTAATTGATTTAATAATGACATATCTAAAATATGGTGTTTAACACCTAATTCATTAGCAATATTTTTTGCGCATTCAATTTCCAAGCTATGACGCTGATTATAATTAAATGTGACTGCTTCAACTTCTTTAAATTGTTTTAAAGCCCAAAACAAACATGTTGTGCTATCTTGACCACCGCTAAATACAACAATCGCTTTATCATTTTTCATTGTCTAAAACTCCTTTAAACGGAAAAAACAGCACCACTAAGACAGTAGTACTGTTTATCCTTAGTTTTTTATAGAGGGTAGCTAGAACCTCTGACTATAAAATTACATACGTGTCATTATAACATATTCTTTTAACCTATTTAAATAACAAAAATAAAAAATGATCTTTTTACATTGACCTTACCACCTTAGAAAAGGTAAAAAAAAACTGCCTCATCCAACGAGGCAGATTACTTTTTAGTCATATTTTTCATATTATTGTGTTTAAGATTACTATCCTTCGAAATAGATAGACCAGACCAACATTGTAGAGCAGCCGTGCTAACAATCTTTAAATCTTGGTAGGTATTCATTGATTGTCTTTTGTAAAGTTGATTGATTTTTGACGTTGTCATAACCATTGTATTATTCGCTATCAACTTACTGAATAACTTCAAAGTACATGCCGTTTTCTTCACCATTATTCTCCCTCATTTATGTACAATTCTCTTCTTTTTGTATTTGACGAGAATCTTCTCATACTTGTTACACATAAAGATTAAGTTTTTTCACACCTTTCCTAAAAAAATAGTCGCCATGTTTATTATGGCGACCAATCTTTAATGGGTAGTGGCTATGATTTCTTCTCCTTTATTACCAACTTCACTTGGTATTGCGTCAGGAATTTCCTCCTCGAGATCACGCACCCGAGGATTTAAATAAATAAGAATGGATGATATTGTCCATATCATACCTAATGCGATAAACAGCAAGCCTATCCCGCGGCCGTCACCAATACCAATCATTCTTCCAATCAATGGTGAAAAGCTGCTATCTTTCGTAATTGGATTAAAAACTCTCTCCACAAGTGGACCTGCGCTAATATATGCGATGGGTGAAAGAGACATGGCAATCATTCGGCGGAGAGCAAATACTCTCCCTTGAACATTTAGCGGAACTTTACTCTGCCAAATGGCTTGGCTGGCAGCATTTCCAACTGGCAGAACAATAAAAATAAAAAAGGTGGCTGCCGTAATTAAAACAACAGATTCTTTCAAACCGACTAGGATAAGAAATATTCCACCTGCCATTCCTGAGCCAAGCACGGATAATACACGTCTTTTAGCTCCACCCCAAATGCTCATTGTTGTGCCACCTATTAGCATCCCAATCCCTGTAATGGATAACGCAATCCCTAACATTTTTTCATTTGTAAAAGACAAAAGTAATGGCTGTAGCAGTACATTAAAAAATCCTAATAATAAATTCGCTATTGCAAAGTAGCTAAGAAAACCGCGTAAACCCGGGCGATCCATGATGTATTTCCATCCATATATTGCATCTTGGAAGAATGAAATCTTTTGTTGATCTTTTTCGTTTACTAATAGTTCAGGAAACTTAACAATTAGTAAAGTGGAAACAGCAACTAAGAAGGTTACGAAATCGATTAATAGAATCCCCTTAATTCCAATTGCAACAATTAAGAAACCAGCCATTACGGGTGCAAACACAACCGAAAGTGCTTCGGCCATTTGAATCATTCCATTTGCACGTCCTAATTGTTCTTTAGAAACAAGTAAAGGGATGGTTGCTTGATAGGCAGGAAACTGAAATGAGCTAAAAAATGATGAAATGGCTGCCGCAATATATAAATGCCAAACTTCAAATAAATTTAAATATATTAGTATAAAAATAGTAAAAGTACTTAATCCAGAGATTGTGTCACTGATGATCATCACCCATTTTCGTTTCCATTTATCAACGATGACACCAGCAAATGGTGAAGCTAGTATGGCAGGAACACTGGCAAACATAATGATCAATGAAAATTGTGTAATGGACCCCGTTTCTTTTAAAACCCAGACACCAAGGCCAAACTGAGTTAGACCTGTTCCAATAACTGAGACTAATTGCCCCACCCATATCATCAAAAATGTTCGAAATGAATATTTTCTCATCTTATTCCCCATTTCACTTATATTTAATAAAATCAATTATAAAATAGACTATATATTCTATTTTATAATATTTTTTTAATTTTGGAAATTTTTATTATTTTACATATCTATATATCTAATAATAGTTTACTAATAATAAAATGCCTCCGCACTAAAAGACGATTGTACCTCCATTTAAAGTTGGATATTTTTTATCGCTTCTTTCCGTCTCAAGACTGTTCCCTAACATAAAAAAACCTGCATTCAAAAGAACACAGGATTAATTCGTAATCTCTTTAACATGCTTAAGTTTTTCCGGATTTCTAACAATATATATTTCTTTCATTTGTTGATTATCAACTTGAAAACAAATGACTGTTTTGATATGGTTTTGGTCAATTGTTAGCAGCCCTGTTTGACCATTAATATTAACAAGCTTAAGGGTTGGGTCCGTATAAGTAGTAGTTTGATTATACTGTTGAAGAAGATTGGTTATAAAACGTAGGACAAGTTTGCTTGAAACTACTGGTTTAAGAGCCGCATAAACTTTTCCTCCACCATCAGAAAATAATACAACGTCTCGAGCTAATAGATCTTCTATTTGCTGGATGTTACCATTATTTAATGCGGATATAAAGGTATGAATAATCGTTTCATGACTTTCATTTGGTATTCCGGTGTTTTCTAAACTTAATGGTGGTAATTTATCTTTAACCCGACTAAAAATTTTTCTACAATTGTTCGCATTCTTACCAACAATCTCAGCAATAGCACTATAATTGTAATCCAACACTTCGCGAAGGATAAAAACAGCTCTTTCAATTGGATTTAATTTTTCTAATAAAACTAATAGCGCAAAAGAAATGCTTTCTTCCTTTATTAGCTCTGAATAAGGATGATTTTCTTGAATAATGAGCGGTTCCGGTAACCAAGGACCAATATAAACTTCCCGTTTTTTCCTAGCTGATTTAAGAAAGTCTAGACTGTGATTGGTTACCATTTTACAGAGGTATGCTCTTGGATTATCAAGATTTTCAACATCTTTCTCTCTTGCGTGTAAGTATACATCCTGTAAAATATCTTCAGCATCTGAAACAGTTCCAGTCATTCTATAGGCAATAGAAAAGAGTAGTGGTTGATTCCCTAAAAAGAGTTCTGTTAATCCCATTTTTATATACCTCCCTTCCTACCTATTTAAAAAATAAACTTGCTAGATCCCAAGTATACTCCCGAATTTCCGCTCCGATTTTACCGGTAATGGTAAAATTAATTCCCCATCTCTGAGTCCAAACAAACCCATCATTTGGACCCAGACCAATACAATATAGATTTGGCATGGACTTGTGCTTACTCGCTTGAATTCCTTTTAAATCATCCTTAATAATTTTTGCGAGTTTTTGAGCTTGCGCAATGGCTTCTTTACAAGTCATTCCTGCAGCGACACCTGTTTTAGGATCAACAATAAATGCACAATCCCCAATGGCATAAATATTTTTGTTATGACTAAAATGGTAGCTTGAATCTGTTTCAATTTTTCCATCTCTATTTAATGAAAGCCCCATTGTTTTAAGGCAGGGATTTGGTTTTAATCCCACTGTCCAAATGCAATAATCTGCTTCCATCATTCCACCGTCAGCTAGGTAAACTTTATCCTGTTGAAATTCTTTAACTTCGGCATAATGATGAATGGATACTCCTAATCCTTTTAATCTATTTTGTAAACGTTGGCTAACTTTAAATGGGAGGTCATTTAATAATCTTTGATTCTTATTAAATAGCATTATTTCAATATTTTCTGGAGATATTCCTTTATTATATGCCTCTTTTTTTAGCCAATGTAATAATTCGGCAGAGGTTTCTATTCCAGTAATTCCTCCACCAACGATGGCCACACGAAGTTTTTCTTTTCCTGAAATTAGTTGAAGTAAATCCTCTCTGGTTTTTTGTGCATTTTGAATACTACAAAGAGAGATACCGCCTCTATTAGGGTAAACTTCAGATACAATACTTCCTAAAGCAAGAACCAAATAGTCGTAATGAATGGTAATCGATTCATCTGATTTCAATTTAACTGTGATTTCTTGATCTAGTTGTTGAATAGTAGTTAACTCACCCTGGATAAATTCTATTTCAGATCCACAATAGGATTCCAATGGTACATGTAATGAACTTATATTGTCCTCTACGATTGCCTTGAACAACTTTACCTTTTTAAAATGAAAGCTATTTTTATCAATTAGTATTATTTTTATTTCATTATTAAGTCGACCAGAAAATTCATTTTTTAATTGTTTGATAAGATTAATTCCTGCATAACCGCCACCTAAAATAACAATCGTCTTTTGTGTATTCATAATATCAACTCACTCCTAAATTGATTATTTTAAATAAAACGATTTAGAAGTGGATTTTGTGACAAATCACAATACTCTATGCCATTTCTTTTTCTAAATGTAAGGATTCATTAAATACTTTTTGAGGCGTTCCAAAAAAGTAATTAAAGAGTAAAACTGCCGCACCTAAACACAAACTTGCAATCGTAAATGCTAAGCCATACCCATAATAATTTCCTAGTGAAGAAACCATCTGCATGCTTAATGGGCCTGCTATCCCAATTCCCACCATAGAAGCCATAAAGCCAACACTATGGGTAAGTCCCCGAATATGTTGAGACGTCTTCCCCATGACTATTTTGGATTGAATCGGGCTCATCGCAAATAGTAAAGCGCGGAAACATAAAAAGGAGATTGCACATATCCAAATGTTTACCGAAAAGGCTAGCGTAATAAGACAAGGAATCGCTATAGTTTGGAGAATAAATATCACTTTCATTTCACCATATTTTGTTGTAATGTATGGATTGATAAAAATCATGATGACTGTCATCAAAACAGCACCTGACATAAACAAACTTATGTGTGAAGAAGCTAAGTCAAAACGATTCACTAAAAATAAATTAATATAAGGAATACTTAAACCGTTTCCAATCCCCTCAATTAGTTTAACCCCAGTAAATTTGACTACAAAATGATGAGTGTTCCAAGAAAATGGAGAAAGTAAACGTTTCCTTACTGTTTGATTTTTTTCTTTATTTGGTTTAACCATCATTAATGGGATTCCACTCATAAAAAGAACGACTGATGCAGAAATAATAACCATCTGAAAACTATGAATTGCTGTAAGAGAGAATGTGGAAGCTAACTTATCAGCTATGATTCCTGAACCAAGAGTACCAAAAAACATGAATAAATTTCCTGATCCAAATGCTAAGCTAAAAAGCTTTACTCGTTCCTGTTCCGAAGAATGCTCCGTTAATAGTGGAACAAACATCGTATTGGTAAAAGACTGTCCCATGCCAATAACAATTCCCCACATGCAAAGTAAAAGAGGTGAAGAGGTTGTTAATCCACCAATATAGCCAATAATTAAAACAACGATTCCAACTTGTAAAACCCTTTTCGGACCGAATTTATCAGCCATTAATCCACCTATTACCGAAAAGATTGCATAGGAAAAATAACTTGTCCCCGAAATTCTCCCTATCATATTTAATGAAATAAATTCCATTAAATATAGGTTATATAAAACACTATACACACTTAAACCTAAACAAAATAGGACATTCCATAACAGAATCAATTTAAGAGATTGATTAAAATTATATTTTTGAAACGATCGTACTTTCATTCATACCTCTCCCTTCTATACTTAATCTTAAGAAGGAATAATCCCCACAACAAGTAGGCACTTTTTTGTATCCACTTTTCTGCAAAAATGGTACTCATTGGAATAAATACCATTTATAATAATATTAGCTGTAAAGGAAGGTGGCTGGTGTATGAAAAAGTATTATTGTCCCGTAGAGGTCACAGTGGATACAATAGGAGGAAAATGGAAGTCACGTATATTATGGCATTTAAGTCAGCGTAACTATCGATACGGAGAGTTAAAAAAGTTAATTCCTGAGATAACAAAAAAGATGCTTTCCCAAGCATTAAGAGAACTTGAAAATGACGGATTGATTATAAGAACTGAATTTAATGAAAAAGTTTTAAAAGTAGAATATTCCCTTACAGAATATGGTCAAGAATTAAAGCCTTTATTAACCTTTATGAGTACATGGGGAAAAAGTCATCTAGAAAAAATAAAAAAAGAAATAAGCGTGGAAAACAATATAAAGGAAAGTATATAAATCAGGAGCCTTCTTGGCTTCTTTTTAATAGAATCCATATTATATCAGTTAGCTAGCAGCATGATATAAATTTGATAGTTCGTTTCTATTTTAATAATTATCTAACAAAAAGGATGTTTAAATTGTTTATGGAATATATAGAGTTTATAAGCAAATGAATGAACGGTTTTGGGGAGGTTGTTTACAATGAAAGCTATATTAGTAACTGAATTTGGTGGACCACAGGTAATGAAATATTCCGATATTCCTTTGCCTACTATAAAACCTAATCAAGTCTTAATTCGTGTAATAAAGACTTCTGTTAATTTTGCGGATATCAAATCTAGGTATGGAAAAAAAGGGGGCGGAAACATACCGTATATTCCTGGTATTGATGCTACAGGAATAATCGAAAGTGTTGGAGAAGCTGTTCAATCCCTTCAAATAGGTCAGAGAGTTATTGCTTTCCCTCAAGGTGGATCATATTCAGAGTATGTAGTAGCAGATGAAGCACTTACTTTTGTTATTCCAGATTCACTTGATTTTGGCATGGCTGCTGCCTGTCCAATTGTCTCTTTTCTTTCCTATCAATTACTTATGGATATTGCTAGATTGGAAAAAGGTGAAACCGTTTTAATCCATTCAGCTGCCGGAGGGGTCGGCACAACCGCCATACAACTGGCAAAACTACTAGGTGCAAGTAAAATTATCGGTACTGTTGGCAATTCTAGTAAAAAAAATGTTGCCTTAGATGCTGGGGCTGACGAGGTCATTTGCTATACGGAGGGAAATTTTTCAGATAAAGTAAATGAAATTACCGATGGAAATGGTGTAAATATTGTATTAGACTCCCTTGCAGGAAAAATAACAGAAGAAAGCCTAAATTGTCTTGCTCCTTATGGGCGTTTAGTTCATTTTGGAAATTCAAGCGGTAGTGTAGGGAATATCCAAACAAAGGATCTTCATTCAAGCTGTCGTTCAGTAATGGGATTTAGTTTTGGAACTACACGTAAGTTGAGGCCCTATACCTTAAAAAACGTTGCTGAGCAGGTACTCCCTCTTATTGCCAATGGACAATTATCTATAAAAATCGGTGCCAATTTCCCTTTAAGCGAAGCTGCCCATGCACACGAGTGGATGGAAAGTAGAAAAAGTACAGGGAAAATACTGTTGGATGTTCAAGATTAGAAAGAATTGTATAAAAAAACGACAGTATCATCACTGTCGTTTTTAGACCATCTTTAAAATGCTGTTACACACAACGGCTTTGGCAAATGAACAAAGATTCGTTGTAAAACGGTTAAATATTTTAGATCATTTATCGTTAATTTACCAAAATCATATAGAGTCCGCGGAGTTACCGCCCCCAACATGAGAGAGGAAAATTCAGCTATCTTTAATTCAACTTCAACTTCGGATACGGTAGAATCAGATTTAAATATTGTACCATTTTTAAAATCTAAAATGACCTTTTTAGATTCCTGCGGCATAAAGTCATCTACAATATAAAAGCCAACTGTACAGGTTTCTGAATGAAAGGAATAATTACTTAAATGATCAATAAAAGTATCCATATCGATAATCCGGTACATTAAACCAGTACCAGAAGTGTTTGTTTCATGATAGACACTGGGTATGAGATGATTAGAATCATTCCTAGGATCTGAGATCAAATATTCGATTGCATCATCCTGAGTTGTAAGTGTCACTCTATTTATTTGATCATCTTGTGTATGTAAAAAATAAGTTAATTTAGATAACGCTTCTGGGTTCTCATAAATCATTTCGTGTACAACGAGATTATGGTAAATAAAATTACTCTCACTCATTTTCTTAAAAGAAAATAGCATATAACTTTCTAGCCTATCTCCATTCATATAACCAACCAATTTATGATCAGGGTTCCTAAACATTAACTCAATATCACGATCCGTTTTAAACATCATTCCATGAGTCTCTTTTGCATAACGGTTATAGCAGTCTTTGATGAAAGTTTTATGAGACTGATCTAGAAACATGAGTCCATCTTTATTATTTCCTTTTGGAAAACTTGATGGTTTAATATGGTATTTGTTCATTTTGGTTCCATGACCAAATCCCATTTTTTTATAAAAATCAGGTCGAAAAGGATATAAAGAAAGCAATGAAGTTCTTTTTTCTTTAAAATGATCGATAAAATACTCAATTAACTCTTTTGCTACATGCTCTTTTTTATGAAGTAAATCCACTGCTACTTGGCCTACCCCACCAACATCTACTATTTGAGAATATAAATTCATTTTAAAGTAATGTAACCTCATGCCACCTACTATTTTTCCTTCACGAAATAAACCATAAAACTCAATGGCATCTTCATTTCCTTGAAGCTGAGTCATATTGTTTATCATTCGTTCCTTAAATTCTGGTGTGTTTTGGACAACAGCAGGATAGGCATTTAGTGCAATCTCAACAAACTTAGGAATTTCAGTCACATCTAATTTTCTAATTATACTTTTCATCATTTAACCTCACCTTTCCGTGACTACATTTCTTTCATCATAAATACTTGATTCACGAACGGCTTAAAACCAAGATTTTTTAATACACTATATGTCTGATTACTTTGGTGAGTTGGTAAATTAGGGATTACTCTTCGAATATCCTGATGGAATGAAGAAAATACCTGGTGAATTAAATAATTAATGACTTTTTCTCCGTCCTGTATGGTAGGATTAGCCTCACACTGAAACAATACTGTACTAACATGTTTACCCTGCTCATCGAAATTTCGACGATAATAGGCATATGCAAGTACTTCACCAGAAAAATCTTTTAATAGTAAGCCTTCTCCATCCTTTGCACTCTGCCAACTTGTTTGCCATGGATGCATCCCTTTATAGAATGAAAGATGACCGATTTGTTGTGGCATCACCCTTTCTATTATAAAGTTCTTATTTTCAGGAGTACTGAGTTCAGGGACTATTCCCTTTAATTCTAAATATTCTAAGTCGTCCACTATTCGGTAACCCATTTTTTCATAGAGGGCAATGGCTCTTTTGTTATCGCTGATTGCTTCTAAAGTTGCAAAATGGACCCCTTCCTCTTTATAAATCGAAAGTGTGGCTTCCATTAATTCTCTGCCGACGCCTTTATTCCGTAAATGAGAGGCAACTCCAGTGCCTCCGTTCCAAGCTATTTTTTGTTTATTGAATAGGCGAACTCCATTTTTTATGATTCCAATTGGTTCACCTTCTTGAAAGGCTACAATCGATAAATCAAGTGATAAACCCTCTAAAACTAGACGATTTACAAATTTTTCAGCTGTGGTTGTTGCATCAAAATAATATCCCTCAAAACCTACATTCCATGCTTGAACCCCTTCTTCTATCGTACATTCTGTTAATCGTTTAATCGTGATCAATTTTCTTCCCCCTTTACTCTTATTCATTACCCAAGAAGTATACCGACTGTTCAGTTTATTTAATTATATGTACTATTCAAAAAATTATCAATATTAAGTTTAAAATAAAAGTGTTGTTCATGATGAACAACACTTTTATTTTTACTTCCACCAATCATCGAACACTGTAATAGGTCCTTGTCTTTTGTGCTCTGATTTTAAATACCAGTTTTCAATTTTTTCTTTGCTAGTTTTATTTACTTCCCTACCTTCTAGATAGTCATCAATTTCATCATACGTCACACCTAGGGCAACTTCATCTGGTAAGGATGGACGATCGTCTTCTAGGTCTGCGGTTGGAACCTTTAAATATAGATGTTCTGGGCATCCTAATTCTTTTAAAAGCAATTTACCTTGTCGTTTATTCAGTCTAAAAATTGGTACCATATCGGCTGCGCCATCTCCAAATTTTGTATAAAAACCTGTGATGGCTTCTGCTGAATGATCAGTCCCTAACACAATGCCCTTATAAGTACCAGCAATGCTATATTGAGTTTCCATTCGATGTCTAGCCTTTACATTTCCTTTTAAAAAATCAGTTAGCTTTTTTCCCGTACCCTTTTCAACTGCTGCTACACTAGCATCTACAGCATCTTTAATATTCACTACAACAACTTCACTCGGCTGAATAAATTGAATCGCATCCTGGCAGTCATCCTCATCTGCTTGAATACCATACGGTAAACGAACAGCAATAAATTTATATTTATTTGTTCCAAGTTCCTCATTTAATTCATTTACCGCCACTTGAGCCAATTTTCCTGTTAAAGTCGAATCCTGCCCTCCAGATATTCCTAATATCATTGATTCTAAAAAGGAATATTTCTTTAGATAATTTTTCATCATATTTACACTTTTTCGAATTTCTTCTTTCGCATCTATTTCCGGCTTCGTTTTTAGCGCTTTAATTACTTCTGTTTGTAAACTACTCATATAGATGAACATTCCTTCCTATTGCCATTTCTACCTACTAGTTTTATTGATAATTCAATTGCTAAGCCTTCATTTTATCGACTTGTTCCTTCACCTTTTGAATGATAGCCATTTTGTTATCCCAACATTTTTGACTTAAGTCTACTGGATATTCTTCTGGATTCATGGTTCGTTTATATTCGTCCCATAGCACTTCCATATTTTTTAGGGCAAATTGTTGAATTTCAAAGATATTAGGTAATTCATACACTAATTGACCGTCTACAAAAATATCATGATGTAGTTCACGTGCTTCAAAATTAGAAACAAATTTACTAATATAAGTGTGAATGGGATGGAACATTTTTAGATGATCTTCTAGGTTAGGATTTTCGTTTTGAAGGGCAATATAATCCCCTTCAGACTTTTGATTAGTAGAGTTAATAATTCGATATAACTTTTTTAAACCAGGAGTCGTTACCTTTTCAGGATTTCCTGAGATTTTAATGGTATCTTCCATTTCTCCTTGATCGTTTTCGATGGAAACGATTTTATAAACAGCCCCTAATGCAGGTTGTTCAAAAGCGGTAATCAATTTTGTTCCTACACCCCAGACATCAATTTTGGCACCTTGTGCTTTTAAATGTAGTATCGTGTACTCGTCTAGATCATTAGATGCTACTATTTTTGCATCTTGGAAACCAGCTTCATCTAACATTTTTCGAGCTTCTTTTGATAGATATGCCATGTCGCCACTATCTAGTCGAATTCCCTCAAACTTGATCTCTCCTGCGAATTCTTTTGCAACTTTGATTGCAGCTGGAACACCAGAGCGAAGGGTATCATACGTATCAACAAGCGGGATAAAGACTTTATTCTTTCGACGAAGACAACTTTCTGCATATTTTTTCATCGCCAAATAATCATCTTTATATGCCTGAATCATCGAATGGGCATGAGTACCAGATACTGGTATCCCAAATATCTTGCCTGCTCTTACATTACTTGTGGAATCAAAGCCCGCAATGAAGGCAGCTCTAGTACCCCAAATCGCAGCATCCATTTCATGTGCTCTTCTTGTTCCAAATTCCATAGCTTTTTCATTTCCGATTATTTGCTTGATTCTTGATGCTTTAGTTGCAACTAAAGTTTGATAATTAACGATATTTAAAAGAGCTGTTTCGACAAGCTGTGCCTCCGCAAGAGTAGATTCAACTTGGAGAATCGTTTCATTCCCAAATACTAGTTCCCCTTCTTTCATCGAACGGATTTTACCAGTAAATTTGATTTCCTTTAAAAAGTTCAAAAACTCTTCTTCATAACCAAATTCATCACGTAAATAATTGATATCACTTTCTGTAAATCTAAAATTTTTTATATAATGAATAATTCGTTCAAGACCAGCAAATATGCCATAACCATTACCGAACGGCAGCTTTCTAAAAAACAATTCAAAAACTGCTTTTCGCTTATGAACTCCGTCATGCCAATACGTTTCTACCATATTTATTTGGTATGCATCCGTATGTAAAACTAAACCGTCATCCGGAAATTCTTTTCGCATTAAATAGACCTCCATCCACTTTTTTGTATTTCTATAAGATTGTTGCATTCATACTTCCTTTAAAGTGTCCAAGAGCCCAGTCATGTCCTGCCTGGTTAAAACTTGCAACCGCTTTTTCATGAATGACAATTTGAAAACCTTTATTATAAGCATCCACTGCAGTGTGTAACACACAAATATCTGTACAAACGCCTATTAAATGTAGCTCTATTATTCCTCTTTCACGCAATTTGATTTCTAGATCTGTTCCAGCAAATGCACTATATCTTGTTTTATCTATATAATACACATTTTCTTTATCTCTATTATCTTGATACACCTGTTCAAGTCGACCAAATAATTCTCTTCCGCTAGTACCTTTAATGTTATGTGGTGGATAAAGCTTCGTTTCTGGATGAAATTCATCCCCTTCATGGTGCATATCAATAGCAAAGATTGTGTAATCCCCATTTTGAATAAACTCTTCTGTTAAGCGAACCATTTCATTTTCAATCTCTTGCCCTGGCTTTCCACAAGTTAAAGCTCCTGCATCTGCAACAAAGTCATAGGTGTAATCGATATTTATTAAAGCTTTTTTACCCATTTTTCATACTCTCCCTTTTTAAAAATTAGAATTTACCTTGATAAACAGATACGAATGGTTGAAAATCAGTAAACCGATAAAGTTGAGCGGGTGTTTTAGAATACCTGCTCGTTTTCTTAGGCTTCCCTTCTTCCACGACTTTCTCTAAGAAAGGTAATGTAGGAGCTTTTCTAAAAAAAGCTGCATCTAATTTAATGGATGGATCATCCAATACAGTTAACAAGACTCCTTGCAATTCGGAGAGGACAAATTCATCTGGTAAGAAATTTTTAGCTAAAGTGGTTAAAGCCATATCCTTTTTGATAAACCAAAGTGCATCATCTATAATTTGGCGATGATCAAACGCAAGTTCTAATTGAAAAACCTCATTTAAATTAAAAAGTTCAACTTTAGCAGCATCATCGGCAGCTTTTCTTTTAGATAAGTAATCTTCGGTAACAATGGCATATAGAGCATTCGATATAATCCATCCTCTTGGGTCGCGACCAGGTGTATCGTATACACCGAAATGTTTCATATGCACATCTGATACACCTGTTTCTTCTTCTAATTCTCTCTTAGCCGCTTCAATAGCTGATTCATTTTCTTGAATAAATCCTCCCGGCAATGCCCATTTCCCACCTTCAATATTCGGTAGTCCCTCTGCATTGGTTAAAGCTCGTTGTATAAGCATAAGTTTTAATGTCTTTACTGGTGGTTTATATAACTCCAGCTGCTCTGAAATAATTGTAAAAATGGCGATATCACTGGTATAACCATCAGGTGTACGATATTTTTTTGTATTGTTATCCATCGTCCTCTCCCTTCTAGAGAAGTTATCTATTTGTTAATATAGGTTTATTTTGAAATTTTATCCTTTTATTAATTAACAATTTGTTATTTGTTAATTTTAATATATGCCTTTTCATCTATTTTTGCAACAAAAAAACAGACAAAGATTTTCATCCTTGCCTCCTTTTAAAGTGATTCATTACATAAAAACTCCTTCATTTTCAGTGGATCATTCTTTTATTTCAACCGAAAGGATTCTTTGTGAAATTGAACGATGTATGGAAAAAGTTGTTCGCCTTTCGTTGGTATTTGCGCGTCAGGCAATAGTTTCAAATACATAGCTTGATATGGTTCAGGAACCCAAATATATTGATGAATATAATCGGTTAGCTGGAAATTATTTCTCTCCCAAAAGTGGATTCGATTAAGGTTTTCAATTGTTTTTTCCGCTTCCACTTCAATAACCAAACTGTCTAATTGCTTTTTCTGTAAACACCAAGTTTTTATGTATTCTAGAAGTTTAAACCCGATACCTTGTTTCCTCAAATCTTCTCTTACTGCAATATAATCAATAAGTAGAGTTTTTGTCCCCTCGATTTTTCCTGTTAGAGCCATCGCAATTATGTCACTTTTGACTGTAGCTACATGTAAGAAACACATTTGCTTAGCGAACATATTGCGGATTATTTTTTCCGGCTTCGCCCCACTTTGTCCAAAAGCTTGATTGTAAATAAATCCTACTTGTTTCCATATTTCTTCATCCCACTGATCAATAGTTAAAAAATTCATTTGTAGTCCTCCGTATTCATGATAAAAGAACTCATTAAGGGTAGTTTTTGAAATAAGATCTTCAATTAGTACTTTTATAAAGGTTCTGTTAAAGAGTGGTGTTGATTATTAACTATGTTGATTGGAGCGGAAGGCGCGAGACTCCTGCGGGAACAGCGGGACAGGTGAGACCTAGTAAAATGATCCACAAGAGGGATCATTTGTACCCCACAGGAGCGATAGCGACGAGGAGGCTCACCGCACGCCCCAAGGAAGAATTTGGTTTTTGAAAAAACCGGCAGTAGGGCTTTTTCATAATTCTTCCCCGGAAAGCGAGTGCCTGCAGCGGAAATCAACATTCTTGTTTAACAGAGCTTTAATAAAAAGTGTATCCGTATGAATTCATGAGTGTACTTCCTGCTACAACATGATTACTTAACATGAATTCAGATTAGTTTAGCAAGATATAAAACATTGAAAATTAAGAATAAAGTATCTATTTTTTGTAAGAAATTTCTATATAATAGATTTATATGGAAGTACTTTAAATAATGTATCCACGGTGCTTCATATTTATCAAAAAATGATGGAGGCGAAACATTCAATGTCTAATGATAACGAGGTTTTATTAGATAAAGGAAAACAACATGATACAAAACTGAAAGTAGAAAGAAAAGAAGGAGAACCGACTGCAGCTTTCAAAGGGGCTTCTTGGGCAGCCCTGTTAGTTGGTATTACGTCTTATCTTATAGGATTGTATAATGCAACGATGCAACTGAATGAAAAAGGATATTACTTTGCCGTATTAGTATTCGGACTCTATTCGGCTGTATCATTGCAAAAAGCAGTTAGAGATAAGGAAGAGGGAATACCAGTTACTAATATTTATTATGGTATTAGTTGGTTTGCACTTATTGTTTCTATTTCATTAATGGCTATCGGTTTATACAATGCAGGCAGTATTGTTTTAAGCGAAAAGGGATTTTATGGAATGTCATTTGTTCTTAGTTTATTTGCAGCTATAACGGTCCAGAAGAATATTAGAGATACACAGAGGGCAAGAGAAAGAGATTAAGCGTGAGTTTATCATTTTATTTTCAATGGAAATATTAGGCTAGCAAGCTCTTTAAGGCATAAAAACGACAATTTTTACGGGATATTCTTTTAATTATGCAATTTACGACAACTTCAGCGTAGGAAATGTCTGATTCTGCGCTTTCCCGAGAAATAATATGAGGAATCGAACATTATCAAATACATTAACTAAAGAGAAGAAGCTCCCCCTCTTATAGGTAGCTTCTTCTCTTTTATTCTATTTCCATAATTTCATGGTAGCAGCAATATTTCTTGCTGTTTGTTGCATAAAAACAGCAGCATTCTCAAACGCTTCGGGTAGAGTAACTACTCCCGGTATGATGCTATAAAGAGCATCGATACCATGTTCATAGACTATATGACTATCTTTGGTAATGGAACCTGCTACACCAATAACAGGAACATTGAACTTCTTAGAGGCTTTTGCCACCCCAATAGGTGTTTTTCCGTATATAGTCTGACTATCAATTCGTCCTTCACCAGTTATCACAAGGTCAGCATCCTTTACATGCTCTTCAAATTGCACCGCATCAAGCACAATATCAACACCACGTTTTAAACTAGCAGATAAGAATCCCATTAGTCCGGCACCTAAACCACCAGCCGCACCTGCACCCGGAATATCTCGGAAGGATTTCCCCAATTGTTCTTCAACAATATCGGCATAATGGGTTAAATTGGCATCCAGCTGCACCACAAGTTCAGGTGTGGCACCCTTTTGTGGTCCATATATAGCAGATGCACCTTTTGGACCTGTCAAAGGATTATCAACATCACAAGCTACTTCAATTTTTGCATCTAGTACTCTTAAATCTAATTCCGATAAATCAATGGATGCTAGGTCAGCCAAAGCTCCTCCACCAGGGCCGATCTCTTCTCCTTCATGATTTAAAAGTCTAGCACCAAGGGCTTGGACCATTCCAGCTCCTCCATCATTCGTTGCACTTCCACCAATTCCAATGATAAAGTCCTTTACCCCTAAATCTAATGCAGCAAGTATTAGTTCTCCTGTACCTCTTGTAGTTGTAATCAATGGATTTCTTTTTTCCACAGGAACTAAGTGTAAACCTGATGCTGCCGCCATTTCAATGACAGCGGTTTGCCGATCGCCTAGTATTCCAAAGAATGCCTGAACAGGTTCACCCAACGGTCCGGTAACTACCTTATCTACTATTCTACCACCAGTAGCGTCAACCAAAGATTGAACTGTCCCTTCTCCTCCGTCCGCCATTGGAAGTTTTTTATATTCAGCTTCTGGAAAAATTTCTTTAAAGCCTCTTTCAATAGCAATAGCAGCTTCCAGTGCAGATAAGCTCTCTTTAAACGAATCTGGTGCAATAATTATTTTCATCTTACAGACACCCCTTCCTTAACTAAACAGTTTGAAGACTCCGAATACAAGAGTGGAAATAATAGCAAGCGTTAAACCAACTAATGTTTCATACGGCATTACTTTTAAACGCTCTTTGATATCCATGTTCACACTACCAGCTGTTGCATGGAAGAAGCTTCCATGTGGTAAGTGATCTAATACAGTAGCCCCTGCATGAATCATCGCAGCACCTGCTAATGCAGAAATACCAAGTCCTAAAATCGTTGGTCCAAAGACACCACTTGCTACGGCTGTTCCTGCTGTAGTTGAAGCAGTTGCCGCTGACATAAAGATACCGGATACAGGTGCTAATAAGTAAGCTGGTAACCCAGAAGACGTTAGAGCATTGATAACAACATCTTTTAGTGTGGAATTAGCAATGATTCCAGCTAATGTTCCAGTTCCCAATAGCATGATGGCAACGCCAGACATTTTGCTTAAACCTGAAATCGCATATTCATTAATTTTCTTCGTCTTTTTCATAGCAATTGCACCAATGATCCCCCCAATTGGAAGTGCTACCATTGGATCAATGGCGATATCTAAAGTTGGTCTTAGTGCTAGTAAAATGATTGTAACTAGTGGTGCTATGATAGCTGTTATAAATAATGGCATATTTGTTTGATTAGTAGTATCCAATTCTGCACTTGTAATAGCCGAACCTTTATTAACAAGTTTTTTGGCAATAACATAAGTAACAATTAAACCAAAAATTGCTGGAATAATTCCTGCTGCCATAATAGATGTTAATGGAACATGGAAAGCATCAGATGCGGCAATCGCATTTGGATTTGGAGACATAATATTCCCTGCTTTTCCTCCACCAATCATCGCTAATAATATAGCTGTTTTAGATAATTTCGCACGTTTTGCAATTGCTAACGCAATCGGTGAAACCGTGATAACAGCAACATCAATGAATACCCCTACTGCTGTCAAGATCATTGTAGCAACTGCCAATGCTAATAAGGCACGTGTTTCTCCTAATTTTTTAACAATCGTTTCCGCTATCGAAGAAGCTGCTCCTGACTCAATAAGGACACCTGCTAAAACCCCCGCTGCTAGAATACGAAGAACAGCAGGGATAATACCTTTTGCGCCTTCCATCATTAGAGTAACTGTATTGGTAATATCGGCTCCACCTATCAATCCGCCAATTAAAGCACCCGCAACCATTCCGTACGCTGGTGGAACCTTCTTTAAAATCAAAATAATAGCAATAACTAACGCACTTACAGCTCCTAAAGCGCTTACAGTAACATCCATCATATTTACCTCCTAAAGTTTAAATTTTGCTTTAAGTAAATTGTAAGCGTTTTCTAAAGGAGAATCATTGTAACAGGCGATAAAATAATGCTTTCTTTTTTATACATTTTTTGTGCAAACGCACAAATTAATGAATTTCATATAATAATTTTGCTACGTATAATTCAATTATATCTTTCATTTTCCGAGGGTCTTTACCAGTTTGCTCAGTTATTTTATCTAATCGATATCGGAGTGTATTTCGATGAATAAACAAACTTTCCGCTACCTTGTTTAATTCTCCGTTTTCTTTAATAAAAGTATGTAAGGTGGCACGGAGTTCACCATTTTTATCATTTTTTAGGAGTTCTTCATAAAATGAAAATTGCTTAACCTGATCCAATTGTGAAAGTACTACCTCTAAGTAAAATTCATCAAATTGATAAATTCCTTGTTTTTGATTTATTTTTTTCCCCACTATTAACGTTTTTTGTGCATTTATAAAAGAAAACCTTATATCTTTTATCGAAGTTACATACGAACCACTAGCTATTTCTATCAAATTGTTTGAATGCTCTGTTATGTGTTTATAAATCCTCTTTAAGAAAGGCGTTATATCGTTTTCTCTAGCTAACATAGACTTTAGGATGACAATATTATTATTGTAGGTTAAAGCAATTAGATCTGATTTATCAAGCTCATATTGGAGACTTCTCATTAACTTTGGGTAATCAATAGTAGGATTATTTTCTCTACTCTCTAGTAATATCACCATTCTCGGTAGATCTAGGTCCATTCCCAGTATATTGGCACGCTCTTTCACTAACATCTCATTTATTTCATCTTCATGAATGAGTTGGTTTACAATTTCACCTTGTAATCTCTGTTTCCATTGCATACGCTCTAATAAAAACGATTGCTCCAAAACAAGTTCAGCAGCCATTTTCACTAACTGTGCGTAATTTCGAATCTTGCTCGGATCTCCGGTGATTCCAATCACTCCAACTGTTTGATTATGAAATCGGATGGGCAGATTTATACCTGGCTTTGCTCCTTTCATTTTTTTAGCATCGTCTTCTTCAATTTCTATACTTTCATTTTGCTTTAGTACATAAAGAGCGCCATCATGAAGTTGATTTAACCTTACTTTATCACCAGAGCCTATGATAATCCCATTCTCGTCCATAACATTAATATTTTGGTTCAATATTTTCATTGTCCGCTCCACAATTTCTTGCGCAAGCTCTTTCGTTAAAAATGCCATGTTAACCCTCACTAAAAATTTTATTTGTTTTAATGTATCACATTTGTAGATATAAACCTTATTAGTTTACATAATAATTTTATAGTATCCATATACTAATATCATTTATTAAACTAACTAAAAAACCCCTAGAATATAAATTCTAGGGGTTGGAATTATTTTTCTCTTCTGTAATAATTATATTTCTGGTATTTTCATCCGACTGAAATATTTGCTGATTCCCTTCAATTATTTGCAAGTTGAAACCCTTATATGCTACCTCTTCACTTGGAGCTTTTATTGGATTCACATTATCTCCTTCTATACGAAAATATTGTCCTGGAAGGGCGATTATTACATCACTATATTCCCGCGTACGAATTTGGAAGAAGGCATTAAGATTATCTTTAGTGAGTTTCATATTTTGATTTAGGGTCTGTAACTGCTCAAAAAATGTATCAGCATCAAGAATCTTATTATAAGATGGCCATTCTTCAACGGCTTCAGACCAAATCGTATTGTCATCATCTTGTAGATTTGGGCAAGATACACAACTTTGATGGTGAAGCGTTTTATATGAATCCCCATCCTTTTCAACTAAGATAAACTTAACAGACTCAAAATCTCCCTTATTATTTAAAACAATGGAAACATTATCAATTTTTACATCGTCAGTAACTTTATATTCCTTTTTAAATGTTTTCCAGCTTTTTATAATATTTGTTTCATAGATATTTTTATCTGTAAATAAAGGTTTTTGTTTTGCTGTTTGTTCCTTATCATTAAAAATACCTAAAAATAATGCAATGGTTAGTATTCCTCCTATGATCCAGTACCTCTTTTTTAAGTACATACTATTCTCCCCTTATTGTTTCTTATACATCTAATTATCGTAAAACGCGAAATTCGAGTCAATTCTACCATTTCTAAAGTATCTCTAACGTTGTCACACTTTTGTTAAATTCTTCAAATAGGAAAAATTTTCTTCTTAATATGTTAATTGTGTAATAGAACTATTACAATATTTAATATAACGAATTATTTTTTTATTTTTGAGGTGAACACAATGGCAGCTATAGACCATGTTGATTTGGAAATTATCGATTTACTTAAGCAAAATTCAAGAATGACATGGAAAGAAATAGGTGATATCGTCCATATGACCGGCCAAGCAGTTGCTGCTCGTATAACAAAACTAGAAGATCTCGGAGTTATAGAAGGATATACGGTCAAACTTAATGCAGAGAAACTGGGCTACCCGATTCTTGCTATCGTATTAGTCTTTATGAAGACAACGAATCATTCAGCCTTCCATACATTTATTCACGAACATTCAGAAATAAAAGAAGCGTTTCGTGTTAGTGGTGAAGGATGTTATTCCTTAAAAATAAATACTGCGACGCAAGATGACTTAGTCCAAATTCTTGATAAAATTCTTGCTTTTGGCAATTACCGCGTTAATATTTCCCTTTCAAAAATAAAATAAGATAAGAGAAAAACTCTCTTATCTTTTTTATCCATTTAGAATTCGAACAATTCTCCATCTTTTAAAACTTTAACATTATCTAGTTGTTGTTGAAGAAGATACTGCTGCAATTCTTTCCGAGATAACAAGCAATGATTCCATGCTTCCATATGGGTTACAAAAATTCTCGAATTAGGAGCCAGTTCACTCACCTTCCTAATATCGGTTGAACCCATAGTAATAGGATCACCTGTTAAAAATTGGGCTTCTCCTCCATTTAAAATAATTATTTCAGGTGTATGTTGGTTTATAGCCACTTCAACATCCGAACACCAGATAGTATCACCTGCAATGTAGATCGTCGGGTTATTATTTTCTGCTTTTAATATAAATCCAGATACTGGTCCCATTTGTTTCCCTAATTCACCCGTCCCATGTTGCCCTGCCGTCCTAATAATATGAATACTATTCCAAACAACACTTTGATCAACTTTTTGTATGTTGGTAAATCCTAATGAAAACAGCTTTTCTTCATCCTCTGGCTGACAAAATATAGGTAGATTTTTGGGAACAGTTTCAATAGCTTTTTCATCCAAGTGATCACGGTGACTATGGGTAAGTAAAATAGCATCTACAGATTCCATTATCTTCTCAATAGAAATTGGCAACTCAACAAGAGGATTTAAATATTCATTTGCTGCATTACCGACTGGTGCCATTACTCCTTTAGAGCTTAGCATAGGGTCCACTAGGAACATTAATTCATTCATTTTAAATTTGACTGTTGCATGTCTTACAAGTTGTAACATCATTCATTCACTCCATTATAATTATTTTTTAAACATAAAGCTGCAGTACTTTTAGGTGTAATACTAATAAAAGGTATATTGAGCCCAATTATGGCTAGTATCACCACCAATAAACCAATCCATTGTAGAATAGTCAAATGTTGGTCAAAGATGGTATTCGACAGGAATACGGCAAATACAGGTTCAACAATACTAATGATGGACGCTTTGGATGCACCAATTCTTTTTAACCCTTCAAAGAAAAAAAGAAATGGTAAGATAGTAGAAACGACTGCTAGTAAAATCATAATGACCCAAGCAGTAAAACTAAAGTTTATATGAATATGATGATTTCCATATCCAACCATCAAGAGAGTCATCGAGGTAAATAAACTTATATAAGCTGAATTGACAAGAGAATTTTCACCTAATCGATTCTTACTAATTAAAATAAAAATCGCATAAATAATGGCTGCTAAAAACGAATAAAATATGCCTATCATTTTGATGTCTGTACTCGTTTGCAAAACTAAAAGTAGACCCACACCTGCTAACAGTAATGAAATCACCTTCCCTTTGGTAACTCTTTCTAAATGGAATAAAAAAGATAGAATCATAACCATTACTGGATATGTGTAAAACACCAATACCGCCATAGCAGGTGAGATGATTTGAAAGGATTTAAATAATAAAGTAGACATACACGAATATCCAACTGCCCCTAATACAATCAGGATGAAAAGTTCCTTACTTTTTACTTTGAAAGATATTTTCTTAATAGCGATGATTAACCACAGTGCTATAGCAGCCAGACCAAAGCGAAAGAAAAGTAGTGTATTGGAATCAATCCCTTGTTGATAAGCAAAAATAGCAATCGTCCCCATAGCACCAAAACCTATTGAAGCCATCATAATAAACGTAAACCCCTGTAACTGTATTTTCATTTTTTTCACCTTTACTCTGTTTTCTATATTATAAAAAACAGAAACCACACTTCCCATTGTGTAATGAAATGAAATAGAAGGTTTTATTTACTATATGTAACTGTTTTTAAATAAAAAGTTTAGATTTGAAATTAACTATTTTAAACGAATAAAAAAGCAGTCCTCTTTTGTTAAGGAGACTGCTTCATATTATCTATTTTTTTGGTTTGAAAATCTCTACTATCCGCTGAATCAAGTAAAAAGTGATTAAACAGCTCAAGTAAAATTAAAACAGCCAATCGCATAATTAGAAAATGCCATAAAGTCCAATTTTCAGACATATGTAAAATATTAGTTTCCTTAAGGAGCCAATTAAGAGGTAACATGAACAATATCGCTACGATTTTCCATAACCATTTTATTTTAAAAGAAACTAAAGATGTAAAAATAAGTGCTAAAAATAAAATATAGGCTGTGGCAAACGCAACATGGTCTCGTGAATCGTTCTTAAACCACCCAATTTCATAATGGTACAGATCAAAAAATGCAACTAAAACGAAAGCTGTACTCGCTTGTATTAATAGACTGGTAAATAATAATGTAATGAACCGAACTGGTATAGAAATATTTCCCTGAAGTTCCTGATACCATCTTTTTGCAATAAAAAAGCAAATCATTAACCCGATACCAGTGTGAATGATTCCCCACCAAAATTGAGTATAAGCATGAATATGTACAAACCATTTTTCTGTTATGAGAAAAATACCAACAATAAAAAGAATCCATTTCCAACTAAGGTTTAATGCACCAATAAAAGCACCCACCATCGGAACAGAAAAAGCATTGGATGCAATGGAACCTAAGAGTCCATCATAATAGTTGTTTTTTAATAAATGAGGGTGATATTCATAACTCTTAAATAGAACCAAAATGACATATTCTAGAAGATATGTAATACCAGAAAGAAAAGTATATAAAGGTATTACTTTTTTGTCATGAGTTTTATGAAAAGTAATAATAAAAATAATGATACTTATTAAGGTTATAAGTCCATACCAAAAATGATTTGCCAATCTATCACCCCACCCCATATTCTATTACTTGGACTAAAGTACTCTTAGAAAAATTTCCATTAATCGTTAATATTTCATTGTCGAGCATTCACTTTAAAAAGAGGTATCAATAAATATATTTCTTCCCATATATGGGTAAATATAGTATCTTCGTTATAAAAAGAATCTTAACTTAAGGGGCACAATTTATGTGGAAAAACAGAAATGTATGGATTATTTTAAGTGGAGAGTTTATTGCCGGTCTTGGTTTATGGCTAGGCATAATTGGAAATTTAGAATTCATGCAAGAAAAAGTACCTTCGGATTTCATAAAATCACTCCTACTTGCAGGAGGATTAGTGGCTGGGATATTAGCTGGCCCATACGCTGGAAAAGTAACCGATCAGGTTAGCAAAAAAAACGTTATGTTAATGGCAGGATTAGTTAGAGCCATAAGCGTTATTTTTATGCTTATTGCAATTAGTACCGGTTCCATTTGGTGGATGCTTATTTTCTTTGTCCTTATTCAACTTTCTGCTGCCTTTTATTTTCCCGCTTTACAGGCATCCATACCACTTATCGTAGCGGAAAAAGACCTACTCCAATTAAACGGTATACATATGAATGTTTCAACTTTATCAAGAATTATTGGTACAGCAGTAGCTGGTATTTTACTCGTAATTATGCCCTTATCTATGCTATATATTGGTTCTTTGATTGCCTATATCGCATTGTTATTACTAACCTTCTTCTTAGATTTCGATGAATCAAAGTTTGTGGCACAGGATTTTAAAAAGAAAGTTGAAAAAACAAGTTTCAAAGATGTTTTTCCTATTATTAAGAGAATGCCTATTGTGTACATGACCTTATTAATGGCGTTAGTTCCACTATTGTTTTTAGGAGGATTTAATTTATTAGTTATTAATATTAGTGAATTACAGGATAGCTCTGCTATAAAAGGATGGATTTATTTTACAGAAGGGATTTCTTTTATGGTTGGTGCTTTCTTTATTAAAAAAATTAGTGTTAAAATCTCACCTAATATGATTTTATTTAGTTGTTCCTTATTAATTGGAATATCTCAAATACTGTTGTTTTTTGCAAACATTCCAGTGATTTCTCTTTTGGCTTTTCTCGTGTTTGGTTTTTCTGTAGGATGCTTTTTCCCTACTGTAGCTACTATTTTTCAAACAAAGGTGCCGAAAGATTTTCATGGTCGCTTTTTCTCTTTCCGAAATATGTTAGACCGAATTGCATTTCAAATGGTTTTAATTTTGACAGGATTTCTTCTCGATTTAATTGGACTAAAGTTTATGTGTGTCCTTTTTGGGATTTTAACACTATTAACGACTATTTTATTTTATATCAAGCAAACACGTCCTTCGTTGGAGCAGGAGATGGAAACAAAACCAGGTGTCTAAATGACGCCTGGTTTTGATTTTAAGCTAAAAAACAGTCAAAAAATATCTTGACTGTTAACGTTTTTTTGATTTTTTTGTTGATTTTTCTTTACCTGAAGTAGGTAAAACCTGATTATCCTGTGTAATTTTTGCACCTTCTAAAAAATTATCCTTTGTTTTCATACGTTTATCTCCTTTTCTTATTTATCAAAAACCCCTAATATTCCTGCTTCCCCTATTAAAGATTCGCCTATTTTTGGTTCTGTAACTATTTTTTTATCTTTGGCATCCCAGTCGAAACCTGGTTCTGTTGTTCCTGTAGACATTAATGGCTGTTCCGTGTCTTTTTTAGCAATATCTTTGTTTGAATTCATCATTTTGATTTTACCCCTTTTATAGAAGTACTTTTATTTTCTTCTTTTTGTAAAAACTCTATACTAGGGCCCTCTTTATTCAACCCATTTTACAATATCTTCTAAAGGTCTCCGTGTTTTTGGATGATTAGGTTCAGTTACCCGATAACCGAAAGCCACCATTACAGAAATACTGAAATGGCCATCTTCCAATAATCCTTCTTCATCCAGCAATTGATTCATTTTTTCTAGTGAAAATCCTTCAATGGGACAGGAATCAATACCGATTTGTGCTGCAGCCGTCATCATATTCGCTAGAGCAATATAGGTTTGTTTGCATGCCCAATCATATAAAGGTCGATTTCCATCTAATAATTGAAAATCATCCTTTTGAAACTTCTCTACTCTTTGTAAAAATTTGTCTAAGTGCTCTTTTGGGAAATGTTTAACAGATAGCAATTGATTCATTAAATATTTTGAATCATATTTAGTATCTACTATGGTTCTTGCTAAAATAATCACAAAATGACTTGCTTCAGGAAGTTTTCCATAAGTCCCCCATGAGGTATTTTTAATTTTTTCACGCAAACGAGGATTTTGAATAACCACAAAGCGCCAAGGTTCAAACCCAAAGGAACTAGGTGATAAACGCCCTGTTTCTAATATAAAATGAAAATCATCTTCAGGGATTATTTTATTGGGATCAAATTGTTTTGTAGCGTGTCGAAAATGAAAAGCTTCTAGAATCTCTTCTTTTAATACATTTTTATCTCTCAATCCATTTCCTCCTTCAATATTCTATTGGTTAGTATGGGCTATTCATCATTTCGTATTAGTATGCTTAAAACTTAATTTGGGTATAATTTTGGGCAATAGAAGGATGTTTAAGGACATAAATTTGAAATTAATAGGAGGTTTACAATGCATTTATCAGGTAATACCGTTTTAATCACAGGTGGTGGGACAATGGAGGAAATTAGAGAAGGAACCAAATTATCATGGGAAAATTACTTAAAAAATAACCCTGATTTTTAAAAATATTAGCCACCTCTAAAAATAACCCGTTCGGGTAAGAGGGAGAAAACACGAAATAGCATTAGCTTTTGAATAAAGACCTATTTAACGTACCCTGTGTCCGCAAAAAATGAGAGAAAACATTTACCATACCTACAATCCTTTTTATTTGTAAAAATATAGGTGTTTCAACACTCGTATCGGACACAAGTTCCGCCATCAAGGCAAAAGGTTCCCATTTCTGCTAAAAAATAAGGTGGCTTTTTTACATTATCCCATAATAAACTATTCTTTTTTTCTATTTACCTAATTCTTTTTCTATTAAATCTTTATTTCCCTGATGAAAATTACGCATTCCTCTTATATAAGAGTATCCTTCCATTAAATGAACACCATCACTCCTCATTTCAACAGCCTTTCTTAATTCTCTAATATATTGGAAGGAAGCTTGTGTACGTATTTTTATTTCATTTTTACATTCTGTTACATGTCCGTGACCAGGGACAAGAATATGTATTTCATGTTTTTGTAAAATGTTTTCTGTTTTAGCAAGGGTCTCTTCATATTTATAACTATTAAAATAAATATACGGAAATTCTACATTAGATAAGTAATCACCTGCTAACCAGATTCCAAAAGGTTCCACAACAGTATAAATCCCATCGTTTGTATGGCCTTCAGCAAGATAAAACGTTAATGATACGTCACCGATTCTTAAGACTTGTCCATTTTCACGAATAACTATATCTACCTCTGGATATTTAATAGGGTAATTTCGGTCTATATAATATTTATCGTCAAACTCTCTAATTTGTTCTAAAATCTGTTCCTTATCATCACGTTTTTCAAAAGCTTCACTAGCAATAACCTTGGCATCTGGAAAAGCACCGTATCCGATAATATGGTCCCAATCAGAATGGGTAAACAACAGATACAAGGTCCGATTCCCTCTTATTTTAAATACAAATTGTTTGATTTCCTCTATTTCTGTCGGAAGCCAAGTTGGATCAACTACAATTACACAATCCTTAGATTGTATAACACTTGAGGTTGTTTTAAATAGCTGGCTTTCAAAAACGGTAATATCTTGGTTTTTAAATTGAATCAATTTTTTTGCCCCCCTTTTTTAATATTAATTATTTTACTTCAAAATCTATGGTAGCTTTCACAATTCCATTAACAATAATCGAAAGAGTGTGAATACCTTTATAATGCTTTCGAGTAGTTAAGTCCTTAAATGATTGTTTTTTTGAAAAGGTTCTACCCTCATTTTGATTGATAGTAAATGAACTTATCATAAATATTTTTCTTGAACGATTCCCCTTTGATTTCACATAATCAATACCATATTCTATACGTATTGGCATTGTCTTTTGACTTACAATGGTAAATGAAAATTCGAGAGTTTCCCCAATTAAAATCGTATCCCGTTCAAGTCCTATATCCTTAACTTCGATTTTCTCATCTTCTTCAAACCCAAATAGTGAAAGTGCTCGTTGATCCCCCTTTTTTAATAAGGTACGACAGGCATGTTTAATGATCCAATCGGTATATGGATGTTTACCGTGCCATCGACGTGCAATTTCTATAACTAAATCTGGGTTCGTATAGGAAATGTCATTTAAGTGATTAGCCACACTCTTTCGAACATATAGGGATTCATCTTCTTTTAGATTTTCTAAAATGGGTATTGTTCGCTCAGGATTTGCTTTTAAATAAGGTACTGATAATCCCCAAGGTAGTCTTGGTCTACTGCCTTCACTTGCTAATCGCCGGACATGTTCATTATCATTTTTTGACCAATTGTACATTTGGTTTAACATTTCATCTACATTTTTTATAAGGAAAGGACGAACGGCAAATTCAGATGTAGAATAACGAGTAAAAAATTCCAATGCTTGTAAAGAAATCTCCCATTCTTCTAAACCATACTGCTCAACATAATCAGGAAATATAATTCCAGTTAGTCCATTAGAAAATTGGGGTGCTACTTTGTATAAAATAGAAAGTGCTGAAATGTAATCTCCTGGCAATGTTTGATGTAAGGATACCGTAATTCTCCGCATTCGTTCCTTTAAGGCAAGGGTTTGCCAATCTTCTTTAAAAATAAGATCAAAACATTTTTGACTATTAAAATCATCATATACCCTTTTAATGTTATCGGTTAATTGCGTCACAAAAATTTCATTGTAAACGTTTCTAAGTTCTTCAGCCAATTAATACCCTCATTTCTTCTCCTATACCTCATCTATTTGTTAATGAGTTTTACCCTAACTTACACTAATTTTTCACTATTTTTAATTCTTTTAACACAATTAATTCTCCTCTAAAAGTTAGCTATTTTCAAATTTTCGACTGTATAATTGGCAGTAAACTCCTAAATAATATGAAAGAATTCCTTGTTATAATTAGAATTCTAAGGAGTGAAAATATGAGAATGGTTAAATTTTTGTTGATTTTTGTATTATTCATTGCCCTTGGTATATCAACGTGGATCTATTATCCACAATACCAAATCCATAAAATGAAGAAACAAGCAGTTAAAGTTAGTGCAGATACTTCAAAGATTTCGTATATAGATTATTTTCGTGATTTAAGAGAAAAGGAAATTTACAATTTAGCAATAGGTGATTCGGTTATCCGTGGAGTTGGTGCAAAACAAAATGAAAATCTCGTATATCGTTTCTCTAGTAAATTACAGGAACAAACCAAAAAAAATATTCAATATGAAAATGAAGGCATTAATGGGATTACGAGTAGCGAATTAAAGGATTTAGTGTTAAAAGGTCGTTACGATGATGGAATAAAAAAGGCTGATATCGTGACCATAAATGTCGGCGGTAATGATGTTCTACGAATGGTGAAGAATCAAAATATTCAAACTGTGATACAATCCTTTGAGCAATTACAATTGACATTTTCAAAAAACCTAGCAGAAATAGCAGAGAGAATTCATAAAATAAATCCTGATGCTACACTCGTATTTTTAGAGCTGTACAATCCAATAAAACCTTCTGAAAAAATATATACAATTGCAGATAAATTGCTTCCAACCTGGAATATAAAAATATACGAGGTTGCCAATCAATATGCATCGTCTGTTGTGATCGAAACAACAAAGGTAATGAACGGTGACCATCTGCAAAATATTGCACCAGATGGTGTTCATCCTAATTCTTCTGGATACATGGCTATTTCAGATCAGATGATTTATCAATTAAAAAAACAATATCGAAAAAAGGCCGTATAATAAACGAAGGGGTTCATCCTCCTTCGTTTTTTCATTACTTTGTGATGATTTAAACCTTTCTACTTATATAACGTTTGCAAGGTATAAAAAATCATAATACCAGAAAATTATCTAATATGTTTAGTTAACCAAAGATTGGGATATTTATTATATAAGTAATTAATGATAAAACAGATTTACATGCAATATTACGGAAAAAATCATGCATTTATATAAGGAGGTTAAGTTATGCCATTTTGGGCTTACTTACTAATTGGTATCGGTGTATTGATTTTATTTGGTGCAATTGTCGATTTCTTTTCCAAAAAGAAAAGAACAAGGTTAGATCCAATAGAAAAAGCCGTAAACGCTGATGAATCCGAAAAAATATATGAAGAACAAAAAATAAAAAGCTCGATGGACACATTTCATAATTAATCCTTTGGTTCTAGCAGATGCCTTTAGCATCTGCTTTTTTAAATGATTAAAAAATCCATGCAGGCAAAATGTCGAAAATTTGTAATGAATTGCACATAATCAGATTATCTAAAATGATAAAATTAAAAAATCCAAGGAAAAGAGGTCAAAAGATTATGAATAAGGTTGAAATAATAGCCCGTAGAATCCTAGGTTGGAAATTAAATAATTGGGAAAAATGGTATGATTATGAAAAAAATGTCTTCATTCTTGTTTCTGAATTTCAGCCAGAGGAAAATCTAGAACATGCAATGCTCATAGTAAATAAATTAGAAAATTTAGGCTTTACCTATACAATTAAAAGTCCTACAGAAGTTTGCTTTAATGATATTTGTGCAACTGGTGAAACATTAGCAATAGCTATTACAAATGCAGCTTTCTCAATAGCTGACAACAGTTCTATTCCCGATGAATGGCTATAATAAAATATCAATACATAAAACCCATTTCTTTATTGATTTGGGTTTTTATTATTTTATTGAACTAGTTTAATAGTATAAAACACCTTCACAAAATTGTTAAAAAAAGGTAAAAATGTTAATATTAAAGAAATATAGACATATAGTTGGGGGAATTTTGTGTTTAGACCTTATTTAATTTATATTTCACTTCTTTTCATTTTGGGAGGTTGTGTACAAAATCAAGTTTCAACAAAAGTTAATGAAAATGAGAAATCATCTAAAAATCAAATAATAGTAACTCCCAATCAAGAGATTACTTTTAAAAAAGCAATAAGCCGAAAAATTGATTTAATAAGGAAAGATAAATCCATTACTAATTTTAAACCTGAATTCACGAATACCGAAAATAAAGCTGTATATGACCTTACTATTAAACTAAGTGGTGATGATACGTTTTATGTTACGAGTAATATTGAAGTTAGAAATCTCTCAAAAAATTCCTGGGAAGATATTATTTTTTATTTAATTCCTAATGCATTTACAGAAAAATGGAAGCCTAAATCTGATTACTATACCGATACCTCTGAAGTTGAGGTGGAAAAAGTGGCCATTAATGGTGAAAAAGCAGATTTTAAGCTTGCCAATGATACGTTACAGATTTTACTAAAAAAGCCATTATCACCAAATCAAATGGCCCATGCTAGTATACAATATAAGTTCAAACTCCCTGAAAATGGTAATCGCTTTTCACATGCCAATGGGAATTTTTATTTAGCCCAATGGTACCCAATGCTAGCAACCTATCGTTCAGGTTGGGATAAAGATGATTACTCTTACGGAGGAGAGACCTATCATACAGGCTTTGGTGAATTCACCCTTCATTATGAGATTCCAGGTGAATATAACCTTATCAGTTCCTCCGAAAATGAGAATATAAAACAAACAGACACATTAAAATTTGAGATTGATCAAAACAAAGAGTTTTACCCATATTATCCTAGTCAAAAAGGAATTCTTAAATTGAAGAATAGTAAAGAAATTTTTCTAGCCATCATTAAGGATATGAAAGTCCGTTCTAAAGTAATAGATGGGATTGAGGTTCGGGTATTCTCACATCCATCTGATGAACCTTATATTGATGAAACGCTGGAATTAGCGGTTGATTCACTTCAATTTTTCAATAAACAATTAGGCGGTTATCCTTATAATCAGCTTGATGTCATAATGGACGAAGGCGGAATGGAATATCCAGGAATCGTAACTGTAGGTAAAGGTGGGTTTTCAGAACATACTACTGTCCATGAAATTGCTCACCAATGGTTTTATGGGATAGTAAGTAATAGTCCTTTTCAAAATACTTGGATCGATGAAGGTTTTACGGATTTTGCTACTCATCTTTATTTTCTAGAACAAAAAGGACGTAGTGAAAAAGAAGTGTTCGGGTTTGCTATAGATAGAATAAAAGAGGATGAAATTAATAAAAAAATAAAACCTGCTCACTTACCCGTAAATGAATATATTACGGGTGGCTTTTCTAGCGCAAATTATAAAGTTCCTACCCTTAAGCTATGGGATCTTTCAGAGCATGATACGAAAAAAGCTTTAGCTTTCTTAAAAACTTATGTAAACATCTATGCCTACCAAGAAGTAGATGCACAAGAATGGTTCCGGTTTATACAAACCTATTTCCATATAGAGGACCCATCAATACTTACTGAGTGGATTAAGGTAGATGAATCATCATAAAAGGCAGCCTTTCCGGCTGCCTTATTCTTTAATTATACAAACATTTCTTTTTTACGATAAACCATACCATCAGCTGTAGCGATTAGGTCACCTATCTGATTATGAACAAGCATTCGATAGAATCCTAGTTTGTGATTTTTTGATACTTCCTCCGCAGTGGTTGTTAAAATATCTCCGGGTATTCCTGCTTTCATATAATTGATATTTACATTAACCCCAACTGCTGTTTGACCATATGAATTACTTGCAATCGCAAATGCAACATCAACCAAAGAAAATATTAACCCACCATTCGCAGCTCCATGAAAATTTAGAAAATCTTCCTTCACCAAAACAGAAACAATCGCCTTACCTTCTTCAACCTTTTTTACTTGGATTCCTAAATACTTTGCGAACGGATCAGCAAGTAATTTATCTATTAGAACTTCTTTCATTTTTATATCTCCTTTTCCGATAGAAAAAGTTGATTAAATCAATAGTCAACCACTTTTATATATCGCAAAAATTACGCTAACAAATCATTTCATCATAAATTCTATATCTTTATAGATTCATTATGGTTTACAATTCGGACTGCCTTACCTTCTGATCTTGGCACTGATTTCGGCTGTAGAATATTAACATCTACGTGAACAAGGCATTGGTTTTTAATTAAATTCTGGATTTCCTTTTTAAGTTTATTAATTTTGCCATGGTTCATATCACCATGAATTTCACTAAAGATTTCTTCGGTCACTTCCACCTGAAGTTCTATTTGCTGAAGACTTCCCTTCTTAAATAAATGAAGCTGATAATGAGGTTCGATTTCCTCAATAGTCAATAAGAAATGTTCAATTTCAGATGGAAAGACATTTACCCCACGAACAATCAACATATCATCAATCCGGCCTTTTACCCGAGACATTCTAATCGTTGTACGTCCGCATTTACATTTTGTTCGGTTAATCGAACCAATATCACCAGAACGATAACGGATAATAGGGAATGCTTCTTTTGTTAAACTTGTAAAAACAAGCTCACCATCTTCTCCATCGGGAACTGGCAAAAGTGAATTTGGATCAATTACCTCCACTAGAAAATGGTCTTCTGCTACATGTAAACCATCTTGTGCTTCATGACATTCCATCGAAACACCTGGACCCATGACCTCACTTAGCCCATAAATATCACATGCCTTTAAATCGAAAATTTTCTCTATAGTACGGCGCATTTCCTCTGACCAAGGCTCTGCTCCCAAAATGGCATATTTTAAGGATGTTCTTTTTGGGTCTTTTCCTTGTTTTACCATACGCTCCGCAATATTTAATAAGTACGATGGTGTGCAGCAAATAACAGTTGGTTTAAAGTCTTCGATAAGGGTAATTTGCCGATCGGTATTACCACCAGAAACAGGAACAGTAGCCATTCCTAACTCTTCCCCACCATAATGTAATCCTAATCCCCCTGTAAATAAACCGTATCCGTAAGCATTATGTAATATTTCTCCTGCCTTACCGCCCGCAATACTTATGGCACGTGCTACAAGCTCTGACCAATTTTTTATATCCTTTTTAGTATACCCCACTACGGTAGGTTTCCCACTTGTACCAGAGGAGGCATGAATTCGAATCACCTCGCTTTGATTAACAGCAAAGAAGCCAAATGGGTAATGTTCTCTTAAGTCCTTCTTAAGGGTGAAAGGTAGTTTGATAAGATCTCTAATTGAACTAACATCTTCTGGATTAACTCCTAATTCATCAAACTTCTTTTTATAAAAGGACACCTTTTTGTAAACTCTATTAATCGTCTCTTGAAGTCTCATTAATTGAAGTTGTTCCACCTCTTCTCTGGAAGCGGTTTCAATTTCATGGATAATCATGCATCAAATCCCCCTAACCAAGTTAGATTACAGAGCAGAAACATATAACGCTATTTTACCGACGCGATATTTTTCATCTGCTATTTAACACTAAATTTAACTTGGATAAAGGATAAAGTCAAATAATATTCTAAAAATTATTTATTTTCAATAAAATTACCCATAAAGACTTATGAATAATGGATGGTATAACAGGGATTTTTATCAAAAAATGCAAAGAGGACGGATTAGTCCGTCCTCCATCTATTATTTTTGCATATCCTTTTGGGTAATTTCACTTCTGATATTTACGTCTTTCGAGGCATTATCTTGACTTTTATTATTTGGATACTTATTTTTGCGTTCGCGATTGTCATTCTTATTGGTCATGATAGGTCCACTTCCCTTTCCAATTGTTATTTTTTGTTTCTTTTACCTGTATTGATATCCTCATCATTTCCAAGTTCGCCTGCACCATCTTTTCTTCCTTTTTCCTTTACAATTTTCCCACCTAATTTTACGTTAGGAATATTGAATTCTTTTTCTCTCATTTTAGTCACCTCCAATAATAAGATGCACCAATTTCAAAATAATTTTCACTATTGTTTCATACTTTTTCATAAAAGAATTATTAAAGAATTTTTTTTGAAATGATCATTTAAACAAAAAAGAAGAATAGCTTTTAAACTGTCGCCATTCTTCTTACACTTTTACTATCTAACAAACTAACTTTAACTTTTATATTCTTCTCGTAATATGCCATAATGTGCTAAATCATAAAATTCCCCAAATCTAGCAACATGTTGTTTAAGTGTACCTTCATATTTCAACCCTATTTTTTCCATGATTTTGTAAGAACCTGGATTATTAGTAAAAGATTGCGCAAAAATTTTATTTAAATTTAATTCTTCAAAGCCAAAAGCTAATAAAGATTTTGCTGCTTCGGTACCATAGCCTTTTCCCCAATAAGGTTTTCCAACCCAGTATGCTAATTCCCCTCGTCGGTATGTAGGATTAACACTTAGATTGATAATTCCAATTAACTGTTGCTGCTCTTTTTCAATAATAGCAAATATAACTAATCTGCCGCTTTTTTCTGCTTCTAATACACTTTCAATAAAATTTTTAGCAGAACCTCCAGGATAAGGATGTGGAACCGTTAAAGTGGTTTTTGCTACATCGTAGTCTCCAGCTAACTCTTCAATTCTTTCTGAATCATTCGTATTTAATGTTCTTAACAATAATCTATTCGTTTCTATCTCTCTCATATTGTACCTCTCTAGTAAAATAGACTTAAAAATATCATATCATTCTTATTAAAAAATTTTAGAATCTTCAGGTAACTTTTTAACCTTCGTTAAGTACTCTGTAACTCTTTTATCATCTTCATATGGATATTGAAATTCTAAATGTTTAGCAACCTGAACCGCGACTTTCCTAAAATAGTCACACATGTTGAACATGGACTGCCAGATGTTTTTATAATTAGAATCCGAGTAGGTGGATACAAACTCTTCCCATTCTTCTTTTTTTAGAAGATCTTTAAAATTCTTACCTAATTTCCCAGCACTAATCGAAAAATTTGTGTTTACCCCGATATACCATTCGACCATTCGAATGAGTACATTTCGATTTATTTGCTCTTTCATAAACATCGCATAGGTTAATTCTTCTCGCCAGATTCCTTTACTAATATTCATACAAATCCACCAGAATTCATTACATACATCATCGAATTCCTTTTCAGTTGGACGCTTAATGTGATAATCAATATCGCTTGAAGGTGGTATTGCACCAAGTACACCATCTTTGTCTAAAAGCAGGATACTTAAACTGTCCGGAATTAGAAGTTCATCTTTTTTTTCAATTGGAATTAATCCAAGGTCAATCCGATTTCCGTCCATGAATTGCATGAGGTACATAAAGCGGCCATCATTTAAGGCTGGTGGGGTTACTTTATCTTCAGGCATCTGCATCATAACACGTTCACCAAATAAATCGACCCAGCTATGATCTTTGGTAAAAGATTGGATATCTTTTACAATATAGACGATATCATAATCTTGAAATAAATCCTTTTTTACATTCGGATTCGTTCGAGATCCATTCATCAAAACAGCCCGAATTCTATCGTCTTCCTGTGCTGTATTTATTATTAAATCCATCATTTCTTTTTCTGTTCTCATTCCTTAGCTGGACCTCCTAGTTTTCAATAGTTATCCCTAGAAATGCTTAAGGAAATTCTCCTTGGTTACACAATTCAATACACATGGTACCTTTTCTTTTTCTTCCAGCTGTTTATGCTCTTCCGGATAGTGTTTTTCAACATTCAAAGAAATATAAGGTAGTTTCTCCTGAGCTTTTTGGGATCGAATGTTTACTTTTCTAGCGCCTGCTAACACTACATCTAAATCTAACTGTTTAAACGCAACCTTTAGTATCTCTTCCTTCGCTTTTTGATTATATCCCTTACCCCAATATTCCTTACCAATCCAGCTTCCTATATGACATTGGCGCTTTTCCTGATTAATATTCATTAACGTAGTAACTCCAATTACTTCATTATCCTGATTTAATATGACGCGACTAATTGATTTTCCTTCTTTTTCTTCATTTATGATGTGAATGATAAACCATTTTGTGTCTTCTACTGAATCGTCTTTGAAGCTTAAATGTTCGTTTACTTGTGGGTCAGAAGATAGTTCAAATAGTCTTTCTGCATATTGTTCATGATGAGGCACTAATTTAATTGTTACCATTTTCAATTTCCCCTTTTTATTTTTTCTAATCTGTAGGGATTGCTCTTTCCAATCTTTTGATAGCTCCTAATTGTGATAAAAAAGCCAACTGGCTAGTTTTAAATACTTAGCCAATTGACCTTTTTATTCAAAAGCCTATTCTTCATTAAAATAGTAGTGGATAGACTTTTAAGAGTAACCATGTAAACAGTAGAAACCAAAGTATGATTATCAAGGCTCCGACAAACCAATTCTTTGGTTTTCCATTTTTCATCATTTCCTCCGCTTTTACTTCACAATCAGAAACCACACTTTTTGGTATTATTTTTAAAGCTAACCAAATCCCTATTGGTACAATGATTAAATCGTCCAAATAACCAAGAATAGGTATAAAATCAGGTATGATATCAATTGGACTAAATGCATATGCTACAACACACGCAGTAAAGATTTTAGCATATAACGAAACTCTTCCATCTTTATAGGCAAAGTATAAAGTAAAGATGTTACGCTTTAACTTTTTCGCCCAATCTTTTATTTTCTGCATGATATCTCCTTTATCTAAAAGAATATAAGAATTTATTAACCCATGCTTTTAATAGCTTGTTGTACAGTACCAAAAGTATGAAAATCTGAGAAGTCAATTCCTGAATTAACAATTTTAGATGCTAAGTCAGGTCGAATACCTGTAAAGATTGTACTAATTCCTAGTAATTGCAGAACCTCATGAATATTTAAAATGCGATTAGCAACAACATTGTCAATCGTCACAATTCCAGAGAAATCTATAATGATGGTTTCAATTTTAAGTTCATTAATCTTTGGTATTACACTGTTTAAAATATGCTCACTTCTATCTAAATCAAATTCTCCTATTAATGGAAGGATAGCCCTACCATTTTGAATAGGAACCACTGGAGAGGATAACTCAGTTATCACCTTTTGATTTTTCTTATTTACTTCTCTTGCTGAATTTTCCCTTAGTTGTATAATTCTTGTTATACTTAAATCGAGGAGATAGCTAATACGGTTATTGATATAAACAACTTCCTCGGTTGATAAACCCTGTTCAATTGAGATTTTAGTAAGCATTTTAATTAACTGGAGACGTGTTTCAGCATAAGGTTTTATAAGACTAGAAATGTCCTCTGTATAGCTAGACTCATTTTCCTCTTCACTCTTTTTATGCCATTGAATAAAGTCCACAGACACATTTTCATCTGTTTTGTTTAACGTACTTCCAAGGAACTCCAAAAATTCTTTATTTGTTTTTATAGCCTTTTGAACAATTTCCTCTGGTAGTTTAATATCCAACTTTCCTAAATTATAATTAACAATTTCTATACTAATTTTTTCAGCATACTGAATCAAATATTCCTTAAAACCTTCAACCAAATTCACTATTACAACTCCTTTGAACAAGATTATCCCTTATTTCACCATAAATGATAATTGTTACATTTAAGTATAAAAGTAGATTTTAATATTGTCTATTAAATACATTATCCTAATATTGTCTATCTCTATAAAAAAATAAAGTTACCCTTTGGTAACTATGATTTTTTTTATCTTTTTTCTATATCTAGCTTTGTATATGGCAAACTTGACTGACCAAAGTGTGGAAGTCTATCAATATTTCGATATGGCATATATGGAGGAATCTTTACATCAATCCTAGATAGGGGAACCTCTACTGTTCTACCAACATCTGCCCGATAGGGAGGCATCATTTTATTGATTCTTGCTAGTTCATCCATTGTAAGATGATTTGCATCAGCAATCTGCTCAAAAGAATGATCCTGGCTAACTTGAATCTTCTTTCTGATTGTTTCTATTTTACAGGAAGCATGTTTAAAGGTTGGCTGCTTGGAAAGAGGATCTGTAAAATCTGTCGTTAATTCATTGGCAGCCTGATTATTTTCCCAGCTCCCAAAATGAAATGGGACAAATACCACACCCGATTTGATTGTATCAACAATACGCGTCGGAACGTCTATAGAACCTCTTGGTGAAGATACTTTCACCACTTCACCTGGAACTAATCCCAGTTCTTTGGCATCCTCGATATTTATTTCCACATATCCTTGAGGGGCTACCATTTGTAAATAAGGGGATCTACCTGTTTTTGTTCTAGTATGCCAGTGCCATACAAGACGACCTGTGGTTAGCCAAAACGGAAATTCTTTTCTTGGCTGCTCCGCTGGGGGAACGTAATGTGTTGGATACATGATAGCCTTTCCATTTGCATTTAACCTCTCGAACTCCTCTTTGGTTCGTGGTCTTCCTGTAAAAAGTTCTTTACCGAAGCTTTGAGCATCATCAACTGTTGTGTGAAACTTATAATGACTATAAAGACGAGTAGTCCCTAATGGATGTTCTTCATTAACGGGCCATCTTAAACCATTATGTTTCATAAGTTTTTCGTAAGTAATACCAGACATATCACTAGGTCTCCCTTTCGATATTTCCTTCCATTCCTCGAAACATTCTTCTGGAGTTTTATAGGAAATAAGAGGGTTTCCGTCCTTATCTTTAAAACCCATTCTATTTGCAAATTCAATCAATATCTCAAAATCAGAAAGAATACCATTTGGAGGGTCAACAGCTTTTGTTAGTAAATTAATCGTTCGGTCTGTATTTTCCATTGTTCCTTCTTTTTCACCCCAGATGGCAACAGGTAAAACAAGGTCTGCCAATACAGATGTTTCTGTCAAAAATGGATCCTGGACCACAACAAACGTTTTTTCAAATGCTTTCTTAGCACGATTTCTATTCGGAAGAGAGACCATTGGGTTGGTGCATATATTCCAAAACACTCCAACTTTTCCTTGTTCCATTAGATAAAGAATTTCTTCAATCCCCTTTTCTGGACCTACTTCTAGCTGATCGGGCTCTACATTCCAGAGTTTGGCTATTTCTTGTATATGTTTCGGATTATCAGGATTACGATTTCCTGGATAAGTTCCAACTCCTCCTACCGTTCTATTACCTGATGAACTAGGCTGTCCTGCCATATGAAACGGTCCGCTACCCGGCATTCCAATTAATCCTCTCATTAAGTGTAAATTATTGATGGCTACACATGAACTTGTCGCATCCACACTTTGATAGGTTCCTTGAAGTGTAGTAGAAATAAGAGAAGGTGTATTCCCGAGTATTTCCGCTGCTTTCTCAATCATGTCAATTGGAACACCTGTTACCTGAGATGTCAATTCTGTGGTCCATGGTTCAACTGACTTTACAACTTCATTAAATCGTATAGTATGATTCTGTATAAATTCTTGATCTAATTGTCCGTTCTTTATGATTAAGTTAATTATCCCGTTTAATAGAGCTAAATTAGTTCCTGGATTTAACTGTAAGAATAAATCTGCTTCACTCGCCGTTAATGTTTTTCTAACGTCCACCACAATCATAAACGGAGTACCTGTTTCTATTTTACGTTTCATAATTCTTTCGAAAAAAACTGTACCTGTTTCTGCAGGGTTATGCCCAAAATGCATAATGGTATCTGTCACATCGACATCATCCATAGAAGCAGGAACACCATCTGCACCAAAAGACTGAAGTAAAGCCCATTCTGTTGTAGCGGTGCATAGTCTGGTATTTGCGTCTAGGAGATGAGAGCGCAGACCAGCTCTTCCTATTTTTCCAATCGTATAATAAGTTTCAAGAGTTCCTTGGCCAGTCGAATATATAGCTACCCCATTGGGACCCATTGTTTTATTGGCTTCTTTTACTTTTGTCGTAAGTAAGCTAAAAGCTTCATCCCAGCTAGCTTCTACAAGTGTTCCATTTTTTCGGATAAGCGGTGTCATGAGTCTGTCTGGGCTATTATTGGCATACCATTGGTTTTCGCCTTTCGGTCCTAATCTACCTCTATTAATTGGATGTTCAGCATTACCTTTTATCCCAACAATTTTATTATCTTTGACTGCCACAAAGCAGCCACAACCGATGGAGCAAATATTACAGGTATTATATACCCATTTATCGACTTCCCCTTGAGAATATATATTCATATCAACTCTTGATTCATTATTCCATGACATTAGAGCACCTCACCCCTTTTTTGGTCTAAATAAAGGAGGAATAATATAACGTGATTCCTCTTCCCCGAAAATGGCTTCAACATGGGGAACCATGTTTTTGAGCTCTTCTTTTATTGACTCATACATTTTTTGGGCCTTCTTCACCTCTTGTAATTTTGGACTTCCCATCCAAGTTGAGGCTCTTACCCAAGCCCTCATCAAAGGGTCCGTCGCTTCATCATCACGGTATAAGATGGAGACGACAGACTTTAGATTTTCTTTTATTAAGGTTGGAGCTTCCAATATAGATAACAGTTGTTTAACGGCCCATTCCATTTCCATTAAAAGTGGGCCCATTCTCATTTCAATAGGGTTTTTATTTACAGGAAACTGCTCGGTTAATATTTTTATAATTTGTGAGATTCTCAAAATATGATGATACAAAGGAAACTCCTCCTATTTGATCATTAATATTTCAACTCAAATGTACGTTTTCTAAAGAATAGGAACCTTAACTTATAAATACTCTTAGATAACATGTACTATGCACGACATACCCACCCTAATAAAAAGGGATATCTGTAGCCAGATCTTATAAAAAGTAATAACCTTTATTCACCTCACCTAGTAAACAGTTTTCCAATAAAAATGCCTCATTCATTTACGAATGAGGCATTTTACTTTTAGTTTTTAATAATCCGAGATGGATGAGTATAGACATTGAAGCCTTGGCCACGAATAAAGCCAACAGCTGTAATTCCAAGTTCATTTGCTAAATCTAGAGCAAGGTTAGTAGGAGCTGACTTTGATAAGACGATTCCGACCCCAATTTTAGCAGCTTTAAGCAGAACTTCAGATGATATTCTCCCACTAAAAACAATTAATTTGTCTCTTAAGGGAATTCGATGAAGAATACAATATCCATACAGTTTATCTAACGCATTGTGTCGTCCAATATCTGTTCGGGATACAACAACTCCATCTTTTGTACATAAGGCAGCATTATGTACACCACCAGTTTGTTGGAAGTAGGAAGAACCTTCTTGCATTTTTCTCATTAAGTCTTTACATTGTTCAGTGGTTACCGTTAGTTTTGAAACTATAGTCTTCGCGGTTTTCATATCATTATAAAAGTAAAATTGACGGCCCTTTCCACAGCAGGAGCCTATAAATCTTTTAGAATGTTGATCTTTTTGAACAGAATGTACGTTTACTAAGTCAACATATGCAAAGCCTTTTGCTTCATCTATATTCATCGTTTTAATATCTTCGTATACACGTATAATTCCTTCTGATGCCAGAAAACCTACAACTAATTCTTCCATGTCTGCTGGGGTACACACCAATGTCGCAAATTCTTTTCCATCTAAGATAATGGTTAAGGGATATTCTACAGCAATATCATCATCTTCCTCTAAAAAATCTTGCCCATTATATCGAACAATACTGCGTGATGTCATAATTTCATCTACTGAATTTACCACATGAGTTCCCCCTTTCATGTTGTTTCTTTCGCTTCATTAACTGACCTCTGTTTCAAGGTCTGGAATGTTTTTTTCTAAATATTGAGTGTCCTTACGGGCATTAAAACGTTCCGCTTTTTCCAAGGATACCGCAATATTATAGTCTGGGATTCCCGCATATTTTTCATATCTTCCTTTTGGAAGTAGAAAGTTGCCCTCAGGGAAATGGACACCAAGGTTGCCTCTAGAGATATTGGCGATTTTTGCTCTACCTTGGAAGACACCAAATCCGTTGTATACAACCACTCCTTCTCCTTCAGCAATACTGCGCTCTTTTGCATCCTCAGAATTTATTAAAACGTCATAACGTTCAGCACCATTCATTGGGTCAACTTCGTTATAGACCATAGAATTAAACTGTTTGCCTCGACGAGTTGTTAAGAGAAATTGACCTTCCTTTTTATTTAAGTCTGGAATATCAACTTGGATTAAATTACCTTTTCCGTCAGGGGTTGGACAAATTCCATCCTCACACAACCATGCACCACCCCATTGGAATACATCACCTTGTTTTTTCAAATGTTGAATTCCATCATAATTTGGATTTGCCAAAGCGATTTCCTCGCGTATTTGATCCGCATTTCTAAAGTCAACTAAATGAGCTGTCATTGGTTTAACTCGTTTAGCTAAGTCAACATAGATTTTCCACTCAGCACGTGCTTCTTCAATTTGATTAAGGTTGCCATCGATCTCTGGAGAGAAATAAACCATTCTTTCTGTAGAAGTAGAGGTTCCTCCACCTTCTTGTTCATATCTCGTTTTTGCAGGAAGTACGATTACAGCTTCCTTTGCATCCACCAATGTTGAAGTATTTAATATAATATCCTGATGAACACGAATTTCAAGTTCAGATAAAGCCTTTTCCACAAACTCAGGATCTGGCATCGTCTCTAAGAAATTTCCTCCACTTAAATAATAAAGCCTAACCTTTCGTTCATGATTTTCAGGAAGAAGGATGTTTTCAAGTGTAACCCCGACAATGTCCCCTTGCCATTGTGGAAGTTTAAAGCCCCATATTTTTTCAATGCGTTCAATATTTTCACCGTGAAAATCTCCGCCTGGCAGGACAAACGGGTCAGCTCCCATTTCTCCTGATCCTTGAACAGATGAATGTCCACGAAATGGCATTAATCCCGAATTATTGCGACCTAAGAACCCGCGAAGGAGTGCTAAATTAGCAACTTGTGAAATATTATCCGTTGCGAAAGAATGCATGGTTAAACCTAATGCCCAAGCAAATACTGCATTTTTTGCTTTTGCTAATATTTCAGATAATTCCATAATACGTTCTTTTGAAACACCAGATGATTGCACAATATGATCCCAATTTTGCTCATGAACTTTTGCTTTAAGTTCTTCGTAGCCATTAACATGTTTTTGCACGAATTCATGATTAATAGCTGATCCATGTTGCTTTTCTTCCATATCAAACCAATGCTTCATTATTCCATGCATAAAGGCAATGTCGCCACCAATATTAACTTGATAGAAGTCATCCGCAACCTTTGTTCCGAAGAGAGCTGACTCAGGGTTGGAAGGAATCCAATACTTATCCATAGCAGGTTCCCGGTAAGGGTTAACTACTATTATCTTGGTTCCTTTTTTCTTTGCTTCTAACATATATTTTGTAGAAACCGGAGAACTGTTCGAAGCAACGCTACCCCAGAACAATAAAACATCCGTTCCAATCCAATCCAAATAATTAGCTGTCGATGCCCCTACTCCAATCGAACGTTTTAACGCCGTTTTACTTGGAGAGTGACAAATACGAGAGGCATTGTCAATATTATTGGCACCTAAAAAACGAGCCACTTTTCCTGCTACATAATAGCTTTCATTTGTGATCCCTCTAGAAGTTAAGTAAAAGGCATATTGTTTTGGGTCTATCTTTTTCATTTTATCAGCTATTAAATCCATTGCTTCATCCCATGTAATACGAGAAAATTTCCGTTCTCCTTGTCGGCGAATCACTGGATATGGAATACGACCTAGCTTTCGAAGTTCTGTGCTATCATATTTTCTTAACACATCAATGTCCGCATGTAGGATTTCAGGTTTAATGGCAGGTGCTGTGTTTAATCGAAGGACATTTAATCTAGTGGTGCAAATATGTGGTCCCTCTAAAGTTTGGTCATACAGCCCGGATACACCAAGAGCACAACCATCACAAACACCTTTTGTGATAATTCTTGTCGCGTAAGCAAAATTATCTTTATTTTCAAATGCTATTTTCATTGTATCCCGAATATGTTTTGGCTTTATTTTTCCTAGTCCAAAAGGAATAGGGCTTACCCAATGTTTAGGTGCCGGTAACCATGCTTTTTTTTGTGGTCCTGGATGTTTGGTTTTTCCCATTTTGGTTCCTCCTAAAATATCGAATTATTCGAGCTTATCAGTAAAAAACCACCTAAGAGATATTCTCCAATTAAGAATATCCCCTTGGTAGTTAGTTAGTCTTTAACACATAAACCGTTTAATGCAAACATTCTATTTACATTAATCTTTTAAACTGCCTTTTTTAAAGGAAGTTTTGCCTTTAATTTATTAATATCTAAGCGGATTAAGAATGAAATGACTAGTGCAACAACAAACATTCCAGAGAAGAAGGTTAAACTTCCTGCATAGCTTCCTGTAGTATCTTTAATCCAAGCTGCAAATAATGGCCCTACAAGACCAGCGGCAGCCCATGCAGTTAGTATATAACCATGAATAGCGCCTAGTTGTTTTGTGCCAAAAAGGTCCCCGATATAGGCTGGGATGGAAGAGAAACCACCACCGTAGCACGTATAAACAACCGTTAGCATCACCATAAATAACCATTTAATGGACACTGCTGGTAAAAAGAAGAAAATCACAATCTGCAAAACAAAGAATGTTGTATATGTATTCGGTCTTCCGATAATATCAGATAATGAAGCCCAACCAATTCTTCCTAATCCATTAAAAATGCCAATTGCCCCTACAAGTGCTGCTGCTGTTGCCATATCAATTCCGATACTTTCCATAGCAAGTGGTTTTGCTACTGCTAAAATGGCAATACCACATGTTACATTAATAAATAACATCAGCCATAAATACCAGAAGCGTTTTGTTTTAACTGCTTCATTAGCCGTAAGTTGTGATAAATCCATATTTGGCTTAGATTTTCCACTATTAATCTTTTCTTTATAACCTTCAGGCAGCCAACCTTCTTCGGGTTTTTCAAGATAAAGAGATGATAAGGTCATAATAACAAAATAAGATAATCCTAAAATATAAAACGTATTTGCTACACCTACAGATTGAATAAGATTGTTCATAATTGGACTACTAATCGCAGCAGCGAATCCAAAGCCCATGATCGCTAATCCTGTCGCTAAACCTCTTCGGTCTGGGAACCATTTCACTAGAGTAGAAACCGGTGCAATATAACCTACCCCTAATCCAATACCGCCAAGTACACCATAGAAAAGATATAATAATGATTTTGAACCTAAATGTACGGCTAATCCAGACCCAACAATCCCTACTCCAAAAAATATAGCTGCTAATAATCCTGATTTTCTAGGACCGTGTTTTTCAACAAAGTGTCCTAAAAAAGCGGCAGATAATCCTAAAAATAGGATGGCAATACTAAAAGTTAATGCCACTTCTGAATCGGACCAGCCAAACATGTCCTTTAATGGTGTAGTGAAATTACTCCAAGCGTATACGGAACCAATTGATATATGGATCCCTACTCCTGATAAGGCAATAAGCCAACGATTTTTCTTACTTTTCATTCAAAAATTTCCCCCTTAATTGTGATTCTTTTTTATAATAAAAAAACCGTCGTAATGATTTAATAGGGTCCAATAGAAAATAAGAGGACACGATGAAATCCTTACGACGGTTTGTCTTACACAGGAACGCTGCAAAGCACCAACAGTCAAAAGTTTTTTGAAATGATCGCTCATAACCGATAACAGGAGCGCTGTCTCGTGTTAAAAGTAATCAAATTATGTAAAATTCAAATTGTTCACAAAATGTTCACAACTTAATATTTACAATACCATGATAGTGAAAATATGACAATAAAAAAGTTAGAGATACTAAATAAAAATACGTATATGGATAAAGCTCCATATACGTTGGTGTAAAAGTTGCTATTTCAATAACTTTTTCATATCCTCTATAAATGCAAGGACTGCTTCCTCTTTTGTTGCCCAAGAGGTTACTAACCGAATAGCAGAGTAATCTGAATCTACCTTTTCCCAAACATAAAAAGCGTATTTATTTTGAAGTTCTGAAATTAATGAATTAGGTAGTATTGGGAAAATCTGATTTGAAGGAGAATGAGTTAAAAACTTAAAATTCGCTTTAATCATCTCATCTCTTAGCATACCTGCCATCTTATTGGCGTGTAACGCAAGCTCAAAGAACAAGTCATCTTTAAAAAGTTCCAAAAATTGAATACCTAATAATCTACCTTTTGCAAGAAGAGCACCCTTTTGTTTCATATGAAATCGAAAATCCTCTTTAAGTGAATCACGACAAATGACTAATGCTTCACCTATAAGCGCCCCATTTTTAGTACCACCAATATAAAAGGCATCTACAAGAGAAGGAAGGTCACTTAATTGAAGGTCATTTTCGGTAGCACAGAGCGCTGACCCAAGTCTCGCACCATCCATAAACAAGATAAGATTATGTTTCTTACAAAAATCACTTAACTCCTCCAAGTCTTTCTTCAAATAAATGGACCCAATTTCAGTTGAATTAGAAATATAGACAAGCTTAGGCTTTACCATATGTTCATCCGTATGAGCGTCAATTGCCGTTTTTATATGTAAAGGTGTTAATTTTCCATCCTCTACTTCGATTGAAATGATTTTATGTCCTGTCGCTTCTATCGCACCTGTTTCATGTGTTAAAATGTGTCCAGTATTAGCAGCGATAGCAGCTTCATGAGGTCTTAAAAAAGCTGAAAGTGCTGTAAGATTTGTTTGTGTTCCTCCGGACAAAAGGTGAATGTCCACGTCCATTCTCCCGATTTTTTGCTTTAATAGTTCAATTGCTCCTAGTGTAAAACGATCTTCACCATATCCTGCTTCTTGTTCATAATTAGATTCCATTAAAGCGTTTAGTATTCTAGGATGTGTTCCTTCACTATAATCGTTTTTGAAACTATACATTGGTTGGCCTCCATCTTCTATTTAATGCTACTTTTATAATACTTTATACATACATATACTTCGATAAGCGAAACAAATATTCCTTTTATTAATTTTAATTTATTTTTGAATGTTTGTTGCACTTTTTTCAGTATTTCCTCTAAGTTTATTAACGTACTTTCCAGAAAATTTTCTATTCCATAAGAAAAAAACATATATACTATATATAAGTTAAATTATTATCGTTCTATGTCAAGTTATCTTTATTTAGTCATGTGGGGGCGACTATGAGAAAAAAAATATTAATCATTGAAGATGAAATAAGAATTAGTAACTTATTAAAAATGTATCTAGAAAGAGAAAACTTTTTTATTAATATAAAAGACAATGGAGACGCTGGTTTAACACAAGCGATTGACGAGGAATATGATTTAATTATTTTAGATGTATTAATGCCTGGTAAAGATGGTTTTACTGTTCTTGAAGAGTTAAGAAAGAGAAAAAACACACCAGTAATCATGCTTTCAGCAAAGGGTGGAGAAAACGACATCCAGCATGCATACGATTTAGGAGTAAATCAATATATTTTAAAACCATTCAGCCCTAAAGATGTTATCACTAAAATTAAGGAAATGTTAGCCTAAATTATTAGAGTGAATTTTTAGCTTCATAAGGATAAGACCTTAATCCATATTTAGGAGTTAAGGTCTTTATTTTTTATGTTTCCAGGCAACTAACAAAACCCATAAGCCTATAAATCCATGAAAATATGTCATCCAATGTATATAAAAAATAGATATTATGATGCCAGATAGAATCGTTAGTATTAAATAAAGTAAAGTTTTAAAACCATTCCATTTTTTTACACCACGCTTAAACGGGTTGCTTAATTCAACAGGAACATGAGTATACATTAAACTAATTAAAGTAACTGATAAAATGACTCCTGCTAAAACGTGGATCATTAATATTTTAGAATAAAAAAGTACTTTTAGTGTGTTTGAGGGTATCATTAATAGAAGACCAAGAAAAGCCGTTAAATTGGTTAAACGATACGTTAGTTTTGGCAATAATCTCACCTGCTTTATTCAGGTTAGTCTAAATAAGTGACCATTTTATGCAAAATTAACACACGTCATGATCTCCTTCAACAACATTTATCACTTTTTCCTTTTTAAAACTTTAATGACAATGCATTTTTCCCTCTGCTTCATCCCATGGAACGGTATACCCTTGTCCTTTTGAACAAAAAATGGAGGAAGAAGTATATTCAGGATCTGCATTTTTATTATAATCAAGCAGATCAATTATTTCTTTTTCATTGTGACACTGTTCATATCCAGCAAATACTAAGCTGATGACTCCTCTGCCTTGAGTAAATGATGCCAGTTGACTACTATAGGTCATAAATGTTGCAACAGGTACTTTTCCTGTTAATATAGCTTTATTTCCTTCGGTTTTTGGGGTATCAAATTTCCCATGGGCTGTTTGAATATCTGACAATACGCGTCCCATAACGTCTAAATCGACCTTAATATTAAATTGATAGATGGGTTCTAGTAGGATATTATTTGCTTTTTCTAAACCCTGTCTTAACGCTCTTAATGTTGCCTCTCTAAAATCCCCACCAGAGGTATGTTTATTATGTGCTCTTCCTGTTTTCAGGGTAATCTTCATATCAGTGATGGGAGAGCCTGTTAATAAACCATGATGTTCCTTTTCAAAAAGATGATGTTTAATAAGGTTTTGATTTCCTATAGACAAATCATCTGCATGACAGACATTTGCAAAGGTAATTCCACTATTTCGCTTCCCTGGTTCTAATTTAAGGTGAACCTCAGCATAGTGTCCTAAAGGTTCAAAATGACCGTATCCAATTACTTCAGATGCAATAGTTTCTTTATAAAGAATTTCTGGCTGGTCGAAATCCACTTTTAGTTGAAACCGGTCTAATATAATCTCCTCAAGTACCTCCAAATGAACTAAACCCATAACATGAATATAAATTTCTTGAAATTTTTCTTCCCAGATGACATTTAGGGATGGATCCTCTGATTCTAACATTCTAAAATATTTTAAAGCCTCTTTCTTATTAACTGTAGGTTCAAAAATGACTTTAGACCTTAAGGCCGAAACCATTTCATATTCTACTTTTTCTTTAATGTTTCCTACTCCATCACCTACAGCGGTATTCGATAAACCTATTACAGCAAAAAGCTCTCCTGCTAATACTTCATCAACCACCTTAAATTTGTTTCCGTTGTATACACGAAGTTGTGTTACCTTTTCTGATGTTTGACGCTCCAAACTTCCGTAGCTTACCTCGTCTCTAACTGATAATTTTCCACTTAATGCTTTAATGAAAGTAATTCTTGTTCCATTTGAATCATGACGAATTTTATAAACTTTCCCAGAGAATTGACCTTCCTCGGAAAATAGTGTCGCAGTCAATAAATTAAATTTCTCTAGAAAGTTATCTATTCCAATGTCTTGAAGAGCAGAGCCACTTAAACAAGGAAAAATTAAATTATCCATCACCATTTGTTGCAAATGGTTTAACCATATTTCTTTTTGGTAGCCATTTTCTATATAAAATTCTAAAAGACCCTCATTTCGTTCAGCAATAAATTCAATGAGATTCTCTACCATCTCTTCACTGAAATTGGAATCAGTAATATCACAAACATCCTCAGTCAAATTAAGACGTATTTCCTCAATAACTCTTTTGACATCCGCTCCTACCCGATCAATTTTATTGATGAAGAAAAAGGTTGGAACTTGATATTTTCTAAGCAATTGCCAAACAGTTTCTGTATGCCCTTCTATCCCTTCAACAGCACTAATAAGGATAATGGCATAATCCATCACTTGAATAGCCCGTTCCATCTCTGGTGAAAAATCAACATGGCCCGGGGTGTCTATTAAAAAATAACGAGAACCTTTATACTCAAACATTCCTTGATCAGCAAAGACGGTAATACCTCTTTGCTTTTCAATTTCATGACTATCTAAAAATGCATCTTTATGATCGACTCTACCTCTATGTTTAATACTATTTGTATGATATAAAAGTTGTTCACAAAAGGTTGTTTTTCCAGCATCTACATGAGCTAATATCCCAATTGTTTTGTTCATTTTCTTACCTCTATTCTAGTGCACTACATTTTTTATCATTATATCAAAAGACGATCATACAATTCTTATTTTGTAGAGTTTTCTTATTCTAAAATTCAAAAAAAAAAACACATGAGACCTGTCATGTGTTGGGAAAGTCCTTATTGAATTCTTCTTCTGAATTTACTTCCACATTTACATGTGATTGAATGTTTAAGAAATCTAATTTCAGATTGACATTTCGGACAAATATTACGAGTTACAACCATTGTTGTTCCACCTTTATTATTAATATACCATTGGTATCCAAATTAGGAATACCAATGATATAAATCTTTAAATTTTCTAAACTACTTAACTTCCTGTGGTATCGATAAACCTAGTCCAGCTGCAATACGTGTACCGTATTCTGGGTCTGCTTTATAAAAATGGCCAATTTGACGAAGTTTAATTTCATCACTTTCAACAGGCTTCATTGCTCCAACTATTGTTTCAACTAGACGTGTTCTTTCATCTACACTCATTAAGCGATATAAGTCACCTGCTTGGGTATAGTGGTCATTATGATCATACGCTACTGACTCCGCTACACCTGTAAGTGGGAATGCTGATTGCTTGTTCTCTGCAGATTCAGTCGGTCCTCCAAAACTATTTGGCTCATAATAGACTGATTTTCCTCCATTGCCGTCAAATCGCATTTGACCATCACGCTGATAATTTTTCACTTCACTATGTGGTCTGTTAATAGGTAAAGCATTATGGTTAGCCCCAACACGATAGCGATGCGCATCTGCATAAGCAAAAATACGGCCTTGAAGCATTTTATCTGGAGATACTTCAATACCAGGCACAAGTGTTCCTGGTGAGAAGGTTGCCTGTTCCACCTCAGCGAAATAGTTCTCAGGATTACGATCAAGAACCATTCTTCCAACTTCGATTAATGGATAGTCTTTATGTGACCATACTTTCGTTACATCAAATGGATCAAAACGATAGGTGTTTGCATCTTCAAAAGGCATAATCTGAACATAAAGCGTCCATGCAGGAAAATCACCATTTTCAATAGCATTAAATAAATCCTCTGTATGATAATCCGGATTTTCTCCAGCAAGTTTAGATGCTACCTCATTCGTCATATTCTTAACGCCTTGTTCAGTTTTAAAATGATATTTCACCCAAACTGCATCACCATCTTCATTCACCCATTTAAATGTATGGCTGCCATATCCATTCATATGTCTTAGTGTTGCAGGGATACCTCGGTCACCCATTAAGTATGTAACTTGATGTAATGACTCAGGAGACAATGACCAGAAGTCCCATACAGCGTTTGGATTTTTTAGATGTGTTTGCGGATGGCGTTTTTGTGTATGAATAAAATCAGGAAACTTTATTGCATCGCGAATAAAGAAGATTGGTGTGTTATTTCCAACTAAATCATAATTTCCATCTTCTGTATAAAACTTTACCGCAAATCCTCGAGGATCGCGTACTGTATCAGCTGAACCTAACTCACCCGCTACTGTTGAGAAACGGATAAACATCGGAGTTTTTTTTCCTACTTTTGACAAAAATTTAGCTTTTGTATATTTGCTAAGATCGTTCGTTACTTCAAAATATCCATGTGCTCCTGTACCTTTTGCGTGAACAACTCTTTCAGGAACACGTTCTCTGTTGAAGTGAGCAAGTTTTTCAAGAAGGTGTACATCTTGAATTAATGTTGGACCACGTGAACCAGCTGTCATTGAGTTTTGGTTGTCACCTACTGGTGCTCCCCATGACGTTGTCAGCCTGTTATTATTCGTACTCATTAACATCACCTCATATCGATTGTCTTGTTTACATGATAACACTTATTAAACAAAAATCAATACTTTTTTATAATTATTATAAATAAGTATTGATTCTCATTTTGAATAAAAAATAGATAAATACTATTTCTTATTTTTTAAATGTATATTCACCTTGATCAAGAACTTTTCCTATTTTTAAAAAGTCACCTAAAATATAAGTTAAGGATAATATTACCACCCCTTCTTCTCTCTTATTTTTGATACAATTTTATAGTTGAAGAATAATAGTGGAGGTTAAGTTATTGATGAATAAGAAACGTGGTATCCTCCTTACAATTATCATAATCTTTACCTTTACGGGAGGATTTTTTTCAGGAGTTCTCTATACTAATAAACATGAATCAAAACCATACATTACAGTTAAACAAGCCCAAAAGTCTATCAAAAATCCTATTCAAAAAGAAAAACCTAAATTAGAAAAACCAAATGATAGAGTATTAATTGGATATATACAAGATTACCGAGACCCAAACATGGTAGATTACTCTAAACTAACTCATATTATTTTCTCATTCGCTCATCCATCAAAGAATGGTGATATTTTACTTAATGGCGAGCTTGCAATCAAAAACTTAAGAACGATGGTAGCAAAAGCACATAAACATGACACAAAAGTAATGTTAGCAGTAGGTGGATGGTTTCATATTTCTGGCGGGGAATCATATAGCTATTTTAAAGCAGCCATTTCTAAACCTGTTTCGCGCACAAAACTTGTTAATGAGCTAGTAAGTATTTCCGATCGGGAAAAGTTAGATGGTATCGATATTGACTTTGAACATCCTCGTTCAAGTACTGATGCTAAGAACTTAATGATTTTTACAAAAGAGTTAAGCCAAAAGCTCCATTCTAGAAATAAAGAATTGTCAATCGCTGTAAACGCAAAGGTTCATAGTGTGGCAGGTACGGAAATTAACAATGTGGTGTACAATCCAACTATGTTTCAATATGTTAATCATGTAAACATCATGGCCTATGATGGACAGTGGGACGGGGGATACAATGCAGCCAATCTTTCACCCTACCCTTATACAGAGAATATTGTAAACTATTGGACAAAACTTTTTGATAGAAACAAGCTTTCAAAAGAAAAACTGGTACTTGGAGTCCCTTTTTATGCACAACCTGTCAATCCTGCAATAAATCAGGTATCTTATTCAGCTATTATTAAAAATAACCCTGCTAATGCTCATAAAGATACGGTAAAAATGAACGGAACAACATACTATTACAACGGGGATACAACTGTTCAGAAAAAGACTAAATTAGCTTTAGATCATGGTTTTGGTGGCATGATGATGTGGGAAGCAGGTCATGATGCCAAAGGGCAATATAGTTTAACTTCCGTTATTTATGATGTACTAAATAACAGAAACTTATTTGCTTCAAAAGAAAACATGAACTCTAAAAAATAAATTTATTACTCAAAGGAAATCAATTTTGATTTCCTTTTTCTTATAGCGTCTTTTCTATCAATATATCAATATAATTTTTCTACCTTCTTTTTTATTACCACAAAAATTTTCCCAACTTGGAAACGCCATATTCCCGTTGATTTATTTGAAATTTCAAAATAAACTCATTATTGCAGCCAAACAAATGCTGTACATACCAAAGTGGAGAGGAGAAACAAAATGAAAAAAAGAAAAATGCTTGGTTCTGCTTTATTAGCGTTATCAATGGGGGTTTCAATGTTTGCAACTGGTGCTAACGGTCAAGTCACTGATAAAAACGAATCATTCAGGGTAGTTATCAAAGGTCCAGGTTCGGAGATGTCTCAAGCTAAGCAAAATTTTGGAGTACGCTGGGATTTTGGAGCAGATGGTTTTACGACAAATGTAAATGAACAACAATATGAGGCATTATTAAAAAATAAAAACTTAAGTGTGGATAAAGTTCCAGAAGTTCACTTGGATCGAATTGAAAATGCATCAAAAGACAAAATCGGGGCCACAGCCATTACCTCTCTTCCTGATGATCGCACTCCATGGGGAATTCAAGCCATTTATAATGATCCATATATTACAAGTACTTCTGGTGGTTCAGGCATCAAAGTTGCTGTATTAGATACAGGTGTTTACATTAATCATTATGATTTACAAGGACAAGGCGAGCAATGTAAAGATTTTACGCAAAGTTCTTCCTCAATGGTTAATGGAACATGTACCGATCGAAACGGACATGGTACCCATGTCGCCGGAACAGTCCTTGCACATGGAGCATCTGATGGATTAGGAATCTATGGAGTAGCCCCTCAGGCAAAACTTTGGGCATATAAAGTTTTAACTGACAGCGGATCAGGATACTCTGATGACATTTCCGGAGCTATTCGTCATGCAGCTGATGAAGCAGTCAGAACAGGTTCAAAGGTAGTCATTTCTATGTCATTAGGTTCAAGCGGAAAGGATAGCATGATTGCTAGTGCAGTAGACTATGCATATAACAAAGGACTTCTTGTGGTAGCAGCTGCAGGCAATAGCGGTTATGCTGATAATACAATTGGATATCCTGGCGCACTTGTAAACGCAGTAGCCGTAGCAGCTTTAGAAAATGTTCAGCAAAACGGTACGTATCGCGTTGCTGACTTCTCCTCACGTGGTAATTCTGCAACTGATGGCGATTATGTCATTCAAGAGCGTGATGTAGAAATTTCTGCTCCTGGTAAAGACATTCAATCTACTTGGTATGATGGAAATTACAACACAATTAGTGGAACTTCGATGGCTACTCCTCACGTTTCAGGTCTAGCTGCAAAAATTTGGTCATCTAATTTAGCTTGGTCAAATGCCCAGCTTCGTGCAGAATTACAAAGAAGAGCTAAACTATATGATATTAAAGGCGGATACTATGCAACTACTGGAGACGATAATGCTTCTGGCTTTGGTTTTGCTAGAGTAAAATAATTTCTAAAACCTCTACGAAAAGCCATCTAATATTCTCTAGATGGCTTTTCCTCTAATTATTTTGTTTACTATGATTAAATGTTCTTTTTTTTATTCAGCATCTTCAAGTATTTCATCAAAAGCGGCTGATACTTTATCAAATTCCTCGTCACTTTCAATAGCCGAAAAATCACCATCTGAATCAACCTTTAAAAAGAAGATGTCGATATCTTCATCCGTATCTTCCTTTAAATCTTCGACAAAACTAACTGCAACATATGCAGTGTTATCCATTTCAAGTGATGCCAGAACTTCTACTTCTTGTTCTTCATTATTTTCATCACTAATTGTAAAAACTTCGCCTATTTCAATTTTTGCCATATATTTTATCGCTCCTCTTTTAAAAATAGTATCATGTACAGTATTTGTAATTGAAGTACTTTCAAACCTAAAATTAAATATTAACCCTTATCTGGTGTGTATTCGATTATATCAATATCAGTTTTTACTAAACCCATCTATACATTTTCTTCGATAAAGAATTGCTGTACGTTTTCAACAAATTGTTCTGCATTCTTTTTTATCGTTCCCTTTAATAATACGTCACCTATTGTTGCCAAGCGACCAGTCATTTGTAAATCCATGTCATAAAACACCTTAACTACTTGTGGCTCAATTTCTTCTAATTTTAATTTCATTTGACTACGAAATAAACCAGCTAGAGCTAATGGTTTCCCAATCATTTCAACTTCAATACTCTCATGTAAAATGGAATTTTTCAGTTCACCTTTTGCGTCAAAAGTCAATTTCATAAATTGAATTTTCACTTCCATTTTGGCTTTATATTCAGTCGGACTAATGGAAGTAACCTCCTCACAGCCGGGGACACATCTCCCTAAATTTTCTGCATTCATAAATAATTGCCATACATCTTCAATAGTCGCCGAAAGTAAAAAAGAATCTTGTACTCTCACTGTTTTCACCTCAACTATATATTTTGGTTATTCTTTAATCGTTTTGTAGCATCTAAAATAGCTTCCTTTACTATTTGTTGTGAATGAAGATGATCATCATTTCCTAATATCGTGCAACTTCCGAGAGCATAAATCCCTGGAATCGAAGTCGCGCCTATGTCATTTACGATGATTTCGTTATTCGAACTTCTTTCTATAGGAGTCTGCTTAAGAAAAATCGTACAAGGAATTCTTCCTCCTGAATAAAGAACAGAATCACACTTTATTTTTTCGGTAGTACCTTTTGAATCACACTCCACTTCTATTGATATAACTTTTTCTTTTCCCTCAACTCTAATCAGACGATTATCATGATAAGGTAACTTTTTTACATCCATTCCGTCATCGACCAAAATAGAATAGACAGCCTTATCGATTCGGTTTTTCTCAAATAGAACCATCTTTTCTCCAGGTATATAATCTTTACTCATTAATTTTAAAGCTAGTAAAGAAGTCATCACTCCTAAAGGTCTTGATCCAGGAATTTTCATACTTTCCCTAGGCTGCTGTAAAGAACCTGAAGCTATAATCACAATCGAAGCTTTTAACGTGATGGTTTCATTTGGGGTTTGAACATATAATTCATGTTTTTCTTTATTCGTTTCATCAGGGAAAAATCCAATGACAGTCGAGTTAAACCAAACTTCATATGGAGGGTATGATTTTGCCCATTCCAGCAATTGTTTTTCTTCATGGAACTCAGGTTGATTAAATAATGGAGATAAAAATCCACCTATATCTTTTTGAAAATCTAAAAGTAAGACCCTCTCAATTTCTTGTTTTTTTAACTCTTTTGCTGCAGTAAGTCCCGATATTCCTGCACCAATTATGACTACATCATAATCCATTATTTTTTCCCCCTCTTCAAAACAATTGAAGATTGTAATCCTTTATAGATTTCTTGTTTAGTAGGCTTCGCTTTGTTTATCATCTCTATTATACTTGGAATACAGCAGTTACCTTGACACTCACCAAGCATTGCACCAGTCCTTCTTTTAACACCATCTAAAGTAAAAGAGGCAAAAGGTCTATTGAAAGCATTTTCTATTTCACCTTTTGTAATAGAACGACAAAGACATACAATTTCACCTGGTTTCTCTTGTTGTAATAGCTCAGGTAATTCTTCCACAATCACTTCTTTGGGTGGCATTGTGACCCCTATTTTTGCAAATTGTTCAACTACTAACTTAGCAATTCCAGGTGAAGCAGAAATTCCAGTTGAACGGATTCCAGCTGCATGAATCATTCTTTGATTGACTTCAGATGGTCTTATCACATAGTCATTTGTACTACAAACAGCACGTAATCCAGCAAATTGTCTAATACTATCCATGTCAGTTACATTCGGAATTAATCGACTACATTCATGGGCAATATCTCTTATCCCGTTTATTGTTGTATCTCGATCCCACTTATCTTCTTGATCCTCAGCAGTTGGTCCTAATAAAAAACCCCCAAATACCACTGGAGAAACTAATAAGCCTTTTGATTTCTCGGTAGGAACGGGAAGAATAATTTGGGATATCTCAATAACCTCTTCCGTTAAAATAAATTGTCCTTTTCGGGGTTTAAGATTAAAGCTATAATCGCCAATTAGGTTAGCTATTTCATCTGCCCAAAGCCCCGCTGCATTCACAATATATTTAGTTGAAAATTTTTCACCATTATCGAGAGTAATGATAAAGTAATCATCATCAGAAGAACTTTCAATATTAGAAACACCTGAACCTAGTTTTATTTCGGCACCATTTAATACAGCAATCTCAGCATGGGCCCTTGTAGTCCAAAAAGGGTCGCAAATGCCCTCTCCAGGTATGAGTAAACCCCCAATAGCTCTGTCGGTTAAGGAAGGATTATAGGAAAACAGTTCATCTTTTTCTATCCATTCCACCTCTACCCCATTCGCGATAGCATTGGGTATATATTTTGCTAGTATCAATTCTTTCTCTTCTTCACTAGTTGCCACCATAACTGCCCCACAAGAGAGAAAAGGTATTTTTAATTTTTCTACCAATTTAGGCCATAATACTCGAGACTTTTCAAGGCAAAAAGCTTCAACCGAGTTAAGAGGAGCATCAAACCCTGTATGGACAATTCCACTATTCGCTTTACTTGCACCTTCACAGACATCATGATGCTTTTCTACTAACATGGTATCTAAATCATAAAATGAAAGTTCTCTTAAAATAGATGTACCCACCACACCACCACCAATAACGGTTACATCCTTGTCAATATGATGCATTTTATCTCCACCTCCTGTATTTGTTGGCAATATCCTTTTTTATTTCCTTATGTTACAAATGTAAATTTGGAATTTTAATCAATTAAAATTTATTGTTTATACGACTACTTAATAGCTCTAAAAAGAGGCTTACTCCTTTCAACGAGCAAGCCCCTATTTTAAGTTATATTTCCTTAACATTAAAATTACTATAATGAGTTGTGCATCCATCGTATTTTGCTTAAACCTAACTCTCCAATAAGTATTCTGTAACAAAGTCTATTCTCTCTTCCTCTTGTGGAGATATAAGTTCATGACCATATTCCGGGTAAATTTTTATTTTTTTCAATTTACTAGCTAAATGATTATAAACAGCAAAAACAGTTGATGGAGGTGTAACACTATCCTCTAAACCGATACAAAAAAGAGATGGACATGTTATAAAAGGAGCAAAATTCATGACATCAAAATAGCTTAAGTTCCTTAATATCTTTTCATAGTTTTTCATTTCAACATCTTTAAATTTAAAATAAGCTTGGATTTCCTGATATGGACCTGTAGAAATTTTTAAAGCTCGATCAAAATGAGCCAAAAAAGGATAGTCACTCATTAATATTTTTATATTTTGATTAAGAGCAGCTGCAACAATGGACAATGCACCACCTTGTGATTCACCAAAAACACCAATACGCTCATTATCTATATTTTCTAATTGGAAGACCCCATTCATACAAGTCAGTACATCTCTATAAACATTGGCATAATAATATTGTTCCTTTTCTTCTAATCCTAGTGTCATCCACCCTTGTATCTGTGTACCATTTGGATATTTTGCATAATCAGGAGAAAAACCTTGACCTCTCACCTCAAAACTTATGACCGATATTCCTTGCAATGCCCACTTTAAATATTGATGAACATGCCCACGGCTATCCGTATAACCATGAAAATGAACGAGAGCTGGTGTTCTGGTAGATGAATGCTCTGGCGTAATGAACCAAGCTCTCAATGGTGTCCCGTCCCATGAAAATAAATGCACGTCTGCAACCTTTACTTGTTTAACTGGGTAAGGAATCCACTTTAATTCAACCTTCGGATGGTTAGGTACTTGATTTTTCATACCTTGCCAAAACAAATCAAAATCTTCCTGACTTGTTAAAAGTGGTTTATAAACTAATAATTGTTCGATAGGAAAATCACCTACTTGACGAAGCATTCTATCACTCCTAGAAAAATAACACTCAGTTTTACCTACTGAACTTATAAAATATAATCTCTATTGAACATCTACATAAACTACTGCCGGGTCACGATTACTAGAATTCGGGTTATGCTTTATCTGGTGTTGAATGATCGTTCCATCTTCAAGATGTACCCATGTTTGAAACGTTTTGGTTTCTTCCTTTATCTCAATAACCCTAGCTCCTTTTGAAAAACCTTCTTTTCCATATGTGTTAAAACCGGTTGCCCTGCCATAACATAGGTGAATACCAAAAAGTTCGCCATTGAAGTCATTAACATGATCATGACCAACAAAAACACCTATCATATCCTGTCTTTCCACCATTGTGGAAAATAAACCTGAGTTAATTTTTGGACATCCTACGGCTTCTTGCTTAGAACCATAGCATGTATGGTAATCCCAAAGCTCATTAAATTCAGGTAAAGGAATATGAAAAAAGGATAGGGAAGGTATCGGTTCTCCGTTATTTAATTGTTGATAATGAATGGACTGCTTTATATACCAATCAATTTGATCTCGTTTTATCCAGTCATATCCACCAATATAGGCTGGAGCTGTTGTACCTGAATCAAAAAAATAGAGAGTAAATATTCTCTTCCCATTTTGATCGATGATTCCTAAATCAAAATTTCCAACTCCAGATAGATTCTCCTTTCCCCGTTGTGAAAAACAATTCGGAAAGCTTTCCTGTATTTTCATTAATTCAATTTTAGATATATTCCCCTCATCATCATGATTTCCAAAAATGATTGCCCATGGGATGTTTCTTTTTTCCATTGGAAGGATTGACATCGGAAAAATCAACTGTGGGTCCTTACATTTTTGCCCTCGAATGACATCTCCAGTAAGGACCACAAAATCAGGTTTCTCCCTATCTAGTATTTTTTCCATAGTCAGAATCGTGCACTGGTCAAGGCATGAACCGTCTTGTAGATGAAGGTCAGTGAACTGAACAATTTTAAAAGAGCCAGTATTATTCAGCCTTAGAAATTTCACAAAAAACACCTCATTTATAGGAGTTTCATAGGCTTATTTAATTTAGCTGATTCATATGCTGCCAAAGCAACCTCCATTGCTCTTAATCCATCCAATCCAGATATAGAAGGCTCTCTCTCCTCTTTCATACAAGATACGAAGTCACTTATGAGACCTTTATCCATATCATTGCCCCAAAACTCCCTACTAACTTTATTTTGTTTATCACTATAAAGTGTTAAGTGTTGGGCAAAAGCATCTATTCTTGTTGCTCCCTTTGTTCCAATGATTTCAAGTGTTACATCCCCCCAGGTTGGAAAGGAATGGCAACGAGACCAACTAGGATCATGAGAGGCAAAAACTCCATTTTCAAACTCCAACATTAACAGACCACAATCATCGATATCGATATCACTAAACTTTGTATCTACTTCAGCGTAAACCTCTTTTACCTCACTATTCATAAACCATCTCATCAAGTCGATGACATGTACGGTGTGGTCTAATACAGCGCCACCTCCTGATTGCTCTTGATCAACAAACCAACCACCAGGATTTTGCCCTCTATTCGTGCCTCTTAATGCAACAATCCTACCAAGGTCCCCATTTTCAATCATTTTCTTAACCCTTTGTACAGGGGCATTAAAACGAACAGGAAATGCAGTCTGAAGTTTAACATTGTGTTGTTTACAGGCATCAATTATTCTCCAAGCATCTTCCACTGTTGTTGCTAGTGGTTTTTCACAGAGAATATGTTTTTTCGCTTCTGCTGCTGCAATAGCTACTTCCATATGCTTGGCGTTTTCTGTACAAATGATCACAGCATCAATTTCTTCAGATAATAATTGGGAATAATGCCTAAAATATTTTGTACTGTATTGCTTAGCTGCAGCACGTCCTCTTTCTTCATTTTCATCTGCTATTCCATACAATTCGACTCCATCGAGTTCAACTAGACATTGTGCATAGCTATGCGCATGCATGTGTGCGAAGCTAACAATTCCTATTTTCATGTTTCTTCACCTCTTTATAGAAATACTGGCTGGCCAGTTTTAACAGATTCAAGTGCAGCAAGACTTATCTCTAGTGCTTTGTAAGCATCTTCAGGCGTTACGATAGGTTGTTTATCATAGAGAATACAATCCATAAAATGCTCTAGTTCGATTTGATAAGGATTTTTTTCTAAAGGACTTTCAGGAACAGCTACCCCTCCAGTTCCAACTGTTGAGCTTCTAAGAGATGATTTGATAGGTGCAACTTCATCACTATTAAAATGAATAATTCCATCTTTACCCACGATTTCAAGTTCTACCCTAAATCCTTCTGGATAAGCCCAAGTTCCTTCTGTATGGGCGATAATTCCATTTTTAAAACGTAAGCTTACAAGAGCATGATCCATACGATTCAAATCTCTTCCCCATTGACTCTTGGCATAGACACGTTCTACCTCCCCAAAGCACCACCTCATAAAATCAAAATCATGGATAATCATATCGACAATTAATGTTCCACACTTCTCATAATTTGCATACCAATCTTCCCATGCTTCAGGGAAAATACCACCCCTCATTGTTCTTACCATTCCTACTTCTCCTACTGAACCATTGACCACTAGCTCCCTAGCTTTTGAAAACTCTGGAAAAAACCGTAATACTTGAGCGATGAAAAGTTTTACACCTTCTCGCTTCGTAATCTCAATCATTTCTCTAGCTTGTTCTAACGTTCTCGCAATTGGTTTTTCACAAATAATATGTTTCTTAGCTTTTGCTGCTTTTTCTACATAATCCTTATGTAAATAAGTTGGTAAACATATATCAATGACGTCAGGTTTTGCTTTTTCAAGCATTTCATCGAAACTAGAAAAAGCAATCGTTCCGTTTCTTTCTGCTAGTGGCTCTGCAACATTCCTTCTAATATCTACAATTCCTACTAACTGTACAGATTTCATTTTGTTATAAGCATCTGCATGCACAGAACCCATTGTCCCTGCACCTAAAACGGCTACTTTAATCATCTTTTTCCTCCTTGAATAATGACTTCCATTGATTCTGATAACTCGTAAATGAACCTCTCAGTGAAATACTGATATGGCATGACCTCTGCTGTTACATAACCATCGTATTGGATGTCATTTAATGCTTTCATTACTTGAACCCAATTTACATCTCCATGCAATAAAGTGGTAAAACCGTGTATATTTCCCACATCTTTTCTGAAATCCTTCAAATGGATTCTCTGTATGGAAGAACCTAGTATGGAAATCCATTGTTCTGGAAAACCGAAGTTTAAAATATTACCAACATCAAAGTAAGCCTTTACATGAGTTGAATTTATTTCCTCTATAAATCGCTTCATTTCCAAGGGGCTTAATAAAAATTTATTCCATACATTTTCAATGGCGATGGTAACCTTGTTGTTTTCTGCATATTTAGCAAGATCGATTAATGATTCCTTTGCTACCTTGTATGCCTCGTCATAGTAAATATCTTCATTAACCATTCCTGGGACGACCAGTATCGTATCAATATCGAGCATTTTTGCCGTATCTATCATTCTTTTAATAACGTTTTGTGCCTTTTCCCTTACCTCCACATCTTTTGATGTTAATGGATATTTCCAAAATAGACCTGTTGAAAGACTGATTATTTCCAAATGATAGGAACTCACCAATTTACCTATCTCTTTAATCTCTTCAACGGTTGATTCAAGACTAAACATTCCACTTTCCTCTACATTTAATTCCACTCCATGAAAGCCAGCGGTATTTGCAAGCGTAAGTTTCTTTTCTAAAGACCATTGTTCTGGAAAGCACCAAAAATTGATTCCCTTTTTCAACCTATTTCCTCCTCTCTTAACTTCTTAACCAATTAATTTTCTGACTAATGAAGAATTTTTCCTTTTTATTTTATATATATGGTGATTTTTTCCTTAAAATGATAATATATTTTTATATAATGTAAAGGAGCTGATACATATGAACGTAAGCTTAAGCATGTGGAGTGTTCACAAATATTGGTACGATGGAGATTGGTCTGTAGTTGATTTTATTGATTTTGCTGGTAAATCAAATGCAACAGGTGTTGAATTACTTGATATTTTCTGGAAAAATCAAGAAGAAGAACTTCCTCTTGTCGAAGCAGCATTAAAGCAATATGATTTAAAAGTTCCTTGTTATGCTGCAAGTAATAATTTTGTGTCACACGATTCCCAGTACCGAGAACAACAATTGCAAGATTTAAAGAATGCTATTGATATGGCCGTTCATTTTGGTTCCCCTGTCGTTCGTATTTTCTCGGGAAATGTAAATGAAAATGTTACCTTTGAAGATGGAATGAAATATATAATGGAAGGTCTTGAAAAAGCAACCCGCTATGCTGAGAGTAGAAATATTACTCTATGTCTTGAGAACCATGGACAATTTGCTGGAAAAAGCCAACAAGTACTACAAATCATACAAACGATTGATTCCCCTGCATTAAAAAGTACATTTGATGCTGGTAACTTTTTATTAGTAGATCAAAATCCAAACGAAGCGATATTAGAATTAAAGGATGTTGTAAAGCACGTTCATATTAAAGACTTCTTAAAAGTGGAAGGACCTGTGAACCAATCCTTAAAATCCTTAAATGGTGATTATTATTTAGGTAGGGTTGCAGGTGAAGGAGAAGTTAATCTACCTTTCCTATTTAAAACCCTCAAAGATGCTGGCTACGATGGTTGGTACACAGTAGAATTTGAAGGTATTGAAGAACAAATGGACGGATCCATTCGTGCTATAGATAATACGATCGAACTGTTAAATAGTTGTAAGATTGAAACGATATAAAAGGAAGTTTAGTCCCAAGGCATATTGTCTTGGGTTTTTTACATCATTTCTTACCATTTTCCAATTCTAGTTTCTCGAAAATCCTATTAATAACATTGTATTGATAATAGGCTATTAAACTCCCTACACCAAAGATGAGAATTGGGAATTTAACGAGAAAATAAGTAGAAATACATCCTATTAATATAATTATGATGGTCATAAATGGATGCATCATGGCGATAACCAAAGAATTTTTCCAAACCCCTTGTGTACTAGTTCTAAAATGAACCATAACTGGTAAAAGATAAACTGAAGTAAATATAAAAAGGGATCCTGCAACACCAAACAATACTAAACCTAGCCAGGAAAAAGAACTAGTTATTCTATTGATAAAATAGAAATCTAGGAATAACACTAAGGTTAAAAAACTCCAAATTACCCCAGTCAGAAGACTTGATGCAAAATTTTCTTTAAATAGTCTTTTGAATGTATGAAATGTATCTATTTCTTCTTTACGAATCCATTTTCTAACTACACCAAATAAAGCAGCTGTTGCTGGCCAAAATGTAATAAGTGGAAGCGAGAATAATAACCATAATAGGTTTAAAAAAATGAATTGAAAAAAACTATTTAAAAAAAGCATCCACTTTTTATTAAGAATACTTTCATCCATAAACACACCTCGTTTATAAAAAGGAACTGCCATTTCTTCCTATGAAGAAATGACAGTCACCAAAGAAATTAAGTCAAAGGATTAGTAATCCATTTTTTGACTCCATTTTTCATATTCTTGCTTCCATTCTTTTTTGTACTCTTCCCATTTCCCTTTATCATTTAAATCTTTACGGTATTTTTCCCAAGTACTTTCAAATTCTTTCTCATTTTTAGCGACTAAGAATTTAGCACGGTATTCTGTTTCAATATCGTTAATGGCTGGAGTATATTTTTCAACAACTCCGCCTTTTAAAACAGGAACGCTGTCATAATTATGATTTTCACGTGATACACCTAGATCGCGTAAGAAACGTCCATTTTTCTGGTTTAATTTAAAGCTTACCTTTTCCCAAGTACTCTTATTTGTGGTGACATCATCTACGGATGTATTTGCTAAGAACCAAGGCTGTGCACCATATTCTTGTTCGCGGTTAACATCTCCTGATGTTAAATCGGCAACAACTTCGTCATTAAATGACCATGTTTGCTTATCATCTGACCAGTTCCACGCATACTTTGGTCCATCACCTGCTGGACCGAACTTCACAGTCATTAAATCGCTACCAAGTGCCCAATCAATATATTTTAAAGATGCTTCCATGTCAGCGCCCTTCATAATATATACTCCAACCCAAGGGAATGGACTTGAACCCTCTGCAGCTCCAATTTTATCTACACCGGCAACCTTAGGGAATGGAATCGCTTCAAATTTTGTAGACACGTCATTCATATCTTTAGCAGCTGCCCAAGGACCTGTTGCTAAATCTGTCATTTGACCAATATAAGCGGCTGCACTACCAGTGCTAATTTTTTGTAAAGTGATTTCTTTTTTGGCAGTTGGTGCTTCCTTATCTAGTAGACCTTCTTGATACATTTTGTTTAACCATTTCCAAGCTGCTTTATAGTTTTCATGATCTCTTGCAGCTACGAAATCTCCACCGTCATATGGTGAAAAACCATTTGCTTCATTAAAAGTATCTAAACCGAATGAAGATCCAACTGCTCTCCACCCTTGGAAATTTTGACCAATGGTTAGCGGAATAAGTGGATTTCCTTGAGGATCCTTTAATTTAGCAGCTTCTCTTAAAAATTTCTCGTAGCCTTCCATAGTAGCCAAGTCATCTTTAGTCATACCCACTTGTTCTAGTACGTCTGTACGTACCCAGAATCCCATTTGTCCCCAGTCACCAAACTTCTCCATATTATTATCCTGACCATCTAGTTCAATGAAGGTTGGAATGAAATAAGTATGACCATCTTCATTTTGAACATATTTCTTAACAATATCTGGAATTTTCGCTAAGTTAGGGTATTTATCCGGCATATTTAAATATTCTTCAATTGGTTCTGCAGCTTTTGCATTTAATAAATCTGCTTCTACATCGCCTTTTGGTCCAATTCCTACAAATACATCAGGTAATTTCCCACTCGTTAACAATAAACGTCTAGCAGTAGCTTCATCACCTTGCGTATAACTCCAGGTGGTATATACTCCTGAGGCTTCTGCTCTTAGTTCATCGAATATACCATCATTTTTCACTGCTGGAATCCAGTTAATATTGACATTTACATCAATCTTTGCTGTTTCCTGAACTTCTTCCCCTTTAGGATCTTCTTGCTTTTTGGTTGTTTCTTCTGTTGTTTTGGTACATGCTGCTAGAGAGAAAATCAATAGTGAACTCATTAAGGCCGTAAAAAACTTATTTTTCATTCTCTTTCCCCCTCATTGTAAAAATCCTAAAATCTATAATATCAAGCTCTTGATTTCTAAATATACGAGCTTGAGTATTACCCCTCTCACTACTCTTTTACTCCGCCAATCATAACACCCTTAACAAAGTATTTTTGTAGTAATGGATAAACGATTAAGACTGGCAAGGTCCCTAATATAACTACTGCCATTTTTAAAGCCATTGGTGTTATCGATCTACTTGCTGCTGCAACTGCTGCATCTGTACTAGCAGCTGCGGCTGCACTACCTTGTCTTAAGTTTTGGGCAGCATCTGCATTCATTAGAATGTTTTGCAAATAGGTTTGGAGAGGTTTTAAACTCATTTCATTCACAAAATAAGCACCATCAAACCAGCTATTCCAATGAGCAACGGCTGTAAATAGCGATATTGCAGCTAGCATTGGCATAGAAATAGGTACGACTATTTTCCAAAAAATAGTGAAAGGATTCGCACCATCCATTTCTGCCGCTTCAATCAGTGAATCCGGTATATTTTCAAAGAAGGATCTCATCACAATCAAATTCCAAATATTTAAAAGCCCAGGAATAATATAAACTAGGAAGCTATCAATTAATCCAAGCTCTCTTAGTTGAATATAATAAGGGATCAGCCCTCCACTAAATAACATTGGAATCAGAAAATATATCATTAATGACTTTCTAAATGGCAAGCCTCTGAAGGAAAGAGCGTATGCGCATAATCCTGTAATGACTACCGTTCCAATTGTTCCAATAATGGTTCGAGCTATCGATATGAGAAAAGCATCTTGAACTAACGGATTTGTTACCACGGTTTTGATATTAATCCAAGTAAATTCCCTTGGCCAGAGATAAATGCCTCCTTTAACAGAATCCAATCCTTCATTAAGGGCTAATGCAGTCATATAAATAAAAGGGTATACTGTCGAAATGGCCAATAAAGAAAGTAGGATTGTATTCATTACTCCAAAGGCTTTTTCTCCTTTAGAAATCTTCATTTTTTCTCCCTACTTTCTAGAAAAGTCTCGTATTTCCATATTTTTTGGATAACTGATTAGCTCCTACAACAAGTAATAATTGAAAGACAGATGTTGTTAAACCTATCGCTGTTGCAGGGCCGTAATAGCCTTGATTTAACCCTGTTTTTACCACATAAGTATCGATTACTTCTGATACTGGTAAATTTATAGGGTTTTGCAATGGATAAATTTGATCAAATCCTGCGTTTAATAAACTAGGGATGGTAAGAATTAACATAATGCAGATAGTAGGTAAAATACCTGGAATTGTAACATGTAATGTTTGTTTCCACTTATTTGCACCATCTACGATCGCTGCTTCATACAATTGTGGATTTAGTCCGGCAATGGCAGCAAGATAAATGATGGCACTAAACCCTACTTCCTTCCAAACGGAGGAAAAAATAATGATAGGACGAAACCATTCTTCCGACCCCATAAAATAATATTTCTCCATCCCCAGATAGACAAGCAACTCATTTACTAATCCGGAAGATTGAGAAAGAAAGGCTTCAATAATGTATGCAACTACAATCCAAGACACGAAATGGGGCATGTAAGTAAGAGTTTGAACCCATTTTTTAAACGTATTATTTTTAATCTCGTTTAACAAGAGAGCAAGTATAATAGGGGCTGGAAACCCCACTACAAACTTCAATACAGTAATCCAAATCGTATTAGAAAAAACTCTCCAAAACTCTGAATCTGTTAAAAAATAAAAATGATCAAAACCAATCCATGAACTAGTCCACATACTTTCAAAAATATTGTAATCTTTAAAAGCAACTTGAATTCCAGCCATCGGCATGTAATTAAATAGAAAAACTAGAATGAAACCTGGCAAGATCATGCCAAATTGCCATCTGTATTTCCAAATAACCTGAAGGTTTTTTTTATATGTTGGAACAGTACGTTTTTCAACTATGTTCGTTTTTTCTTTTACTACTTCAAGTTTCATCATTTCACCTCTATTAGGAAACCCACTCCTTTTTGATAACGCTTTCATAAGTTAATTGTAATTATTTTCTGAATATTTTTATATAACGAGTATTTAACATTTATATCGTTTTTTTTGCTCTCTGTAAATCTTCCATTAATATTTCCTTCTGATGAATGGATGAAAGTGAAATACCCTCCAACATTTCCATTACCTTTATACCTTGATGAATATCGATTAAAGGTTTCTGCTCGGATTGAACTACTTGAACAAAGTGATTGATTTCTGCTTCATATGGATTGTTTGGTATCACATTTAATTTCGTATCAGATAATATTTGATTTTGTTCTGAATACAAACATAATGGATGCAATGAAATACCACCTTTTGTTCCGAAAAGATCAACTTTAATCCCTTCATCTGGATGCCCGTTCATTGCCCATGAAACTTCTAACTGTAAAACGAACCCGTTTTTAAACCGAATAAAAGCACTGGCAAAATCCTCTACGTCAAAAGGTGTGTAGGCTGACTTTGTTTCAGCTGACTCCCACCTCTCTTGCATAATGGTTTCATAGTTACCGATTCCCTTTACTAGATGGCCAGAAACAGACTTCACTTCTGGTTGACCTGAAAGCCACCAGGCTAAATCAAGCACATGAACACCAATGTCCATAAGCGGGCCACCACCTGATTTTGATTTTTCCGTAAACCAGCCCATTGGTGTATTTCTTCTTTGTAATAGCCTTGCTTTGCCATAATATATTTCACCTAAGTTACCATTATCAATAATTTTCTTCATCGCATTTGTATCATTTCGAAACCGATGAGTCATTCCGATCATACATACTTTATTTGTTTTGCTCGCTAATTCCTCTAGTTCCAATGCCTGTTTTAAACAGGTAGCAAGTGGTTTTTCTACTAAAACATTAACACCATGTTTTAAAGCCAATTTTGCTAAAGGAACATGAGTATTATTTGTTGTACAAATACTTACAGCATCAAGCACTTCATATTCAAACATTTCTTCAGCAGAAGAATAGATATTTTTCACGTTATATTTTGATGCCATTTCTCTTGCTCTGTCTACATTCAAGTCAACGAGAGCAACTAAATCGACATTCGGATGATTTTGATAAAAAGGTAAGTGTGCCATTTGGGCAATAGCCCCAGCACCAATAACCCCAACATTTATTTTTTTCAATTTAATTCCTCCATTTTAAGCCTATATGGTAAATTTCATACCATCATAAGCAACATCAATACCATAAGGGTTAAATATTTCCTCTAAATCTTCATGTAAAAGACCGATGTTATGCGAGAAATGGGTTACAACGATCTTGCCATTAGGTTTTAAAATCGATTCTTTTACGAATCTACTTTGGATTTCAATCACTGCCTCAATATTTAAATGATTCCTTTTTACTGGAATATTTCCATTCGTACAATCCAAAAGGGCGGCATCAAATTGTCTACCGTTTAACCACTCCCATGTTTCATCTGGAAACCAACCAGTATCATGTCCATATAAAAAGCTCTTACCATTCTTCTCAATCGCATAAAGCATGCATGTTTCTAGACGGGCATGGTCTGCTAGTAGACCCGTTACTTTAAAGGAACCCACTTGATACGATTTAAAGGGCTTTAACAAATTAAATGTAAAATACTCATCTGTCTCTTCTATTCTTGTACGACAAAAATATAGTGGTAGGTCATGTCCATGTATGTTTAAAGGATAATTCTGCTTATTGGCGTAAATAGGAAGCTTCATACTAATGTCTTCAGCATATAAATGATCGGTATGTGTGTGAGTAATTATGAGGTCAGTTACTTTTGATAGATCAATGTTGTCTCTTAAAACATGAAGATTGGTATCGGGTGGAAAATCAATTTTTAATGTATCATCAATAATAGCTGAAGTCCTCGTTCGAATATTTTTCCCACCTAACTCCCTTGCATTCCTACAGTGTTCACATTGACAAAAAATTCCTGGAAAACCTTCGGCTGCTGAAGTTCCAAGCAAATGAATTTTCAATTTTAGTTCCTCCTATCAGCTTTTTCAAAAAAATAATGAAAATAATGGAAGACCAATCCATCTATAGAGACAGATTGGTCTTATGAAATTCCTAATTAAATGTAATGGAATATTCACCTGTGGTTATAGATTTTACTTTTACATAAAAAACAAAACTCTCTGCAAAAGGATTAGAGTATTCAATTTTTTCCTCGACACCTGCCGGATTAATTGATGAAGTTTTTATTGGACTTCCACTGTTTGTATCCCAATACAGTTCCAAATCTATATCCGTGTTAGCATCCGGTGCAGCCAAAATACTAAATGCCTTTTTTCCTGAAACTCTGTACCAAGTCTCTTGGCCAACAAAATTTGATACAGCCACTACAGTATTTCCATTTTGAAGTTCGATACTATTCATCATCGTAGTACCGTCTTCAATTGGTTTTGAAAGGGATATCCTGTAATTTCCTGGTGTGGTGCCTTTTATATACACCCTTAACATGACATATGTGTCTGATGAAGTAGGGTTACTTACCACTAATGATTGAGTTTGTGTTTCTTTGTTGTAGGAGAATCCACTATGTGCAGTTTGATTTTCTCCCCATAATCTCGTCTCCATACCGAATGCTCCATCAATCGGAGTCAACGTTACAACCCAATCCTCCCCTGCTTTAATTGGAAACTTATACCACTTATCTGTTGAGAATGCCTTAGGAGTAGTAAATACATCTCCTACCTTTGCTTCCAATTCGGTAGGCTTTTTCCATGTATCACCAGTAGGAGGTGGAATCGTTTCATTTGATAATTCTTGGATTTCATAATCATCATGTATAAAATCATTTGTTAAATCGTATGTGTTCTTTACAATTGGATCGTCAATAAATTGTTTTATAACAGTTCTTGCACCTAAGTAATAACCGACAATTGTTTGATCCAATCCAGCCTTTTTGATTTCATTTAAATAGGCATAATATTTTCTCATGGCATAATCACTATGGTATACCTGGCCATCATAATCGGTTCCCCAGCCATTCCATAACATATGATAGTCCCCTTCTACTTCCAAGCCCATACCAAATCGTTTAGCTGTTTTAATGGCTGATTCCATCCGGCTTAAGTCGATTTCTCCGCCTTTATCCGCATTAGGTCCAAAGAATGTTTGGAAATAGTAATTGGGTTGCATCATAATCGCATCGAATCCAAGCTCTTTCCAAATGGTTGAACCATTTGCTTGAAAAAATGGAATCCAATAAAATTTTGCATTTTGGTCATGAATCATTTTAGAAACTTCCTTTACTAAATCCTCTTCGTAAAGTGTTCCATATCCTACCTCTTCATGTGTCCAGTAAAAACCTGCGATTTCAATATGTTGATAATTTTTCTCTTTGAATTTCTTTACAATTTCATCAATATACCACTTTACTGCTGCTTTTCTTGCATTAAAGGATGCTTTTTCTCCACCCGGTTGATCAATTCTAAAATTCAGTTGTTCCCCATCTAATTCACCCCAATTGTCAGATTGTAATGCAGGGTAAGGAATGGAAAAGACAACCTTTGTTTTGTGTTGAGAATCGCCTAATGTTTGTTTTACTTCTGCTGTTGATTGTTCTAATGCATCAAGATTTACATCGCTTGTAAATAATTTGTTGATCGCTTGATTCCAAAGATTTTTATCTTTATAGTCTCTATATGGATCTCCACCGTTTTGGAAGAGTATAGAGTCAAACATCCAATCCGTTGATGCACCGTTTTCATCCACATGAGTAATAACATGTTTAAAATCTTCTTTTTTCCATGTTCCAAGTGGTCCATTTCCTGTGTGGTCAGGATATAAGAATGCTAGATACATATCTTTTACTCCATTTGTATCCTTTTCACTTGGTAGTGGTTCATCCTTTATTTTCTTTACCTTTTTTAAAGTGATGACATCTTTATCTTTTTTATCTGCATCTCTTCCCATAACGGTGATTTCATCGATAAAAGAGAACATTCCCACTTCAAATTGAACCTTTACATATCTAGCTGTTACGTTGATATCCTTTACCCCGATTTCCTCTCTTACCGCTTCATGACTTTTTGATGTTTTTGGTTTCAATTCATCTGCTATTAACCACTTCTCTCCATCATTCGAAAGATAAAAATTGACATAACGAGGAATATCCACAGCTGCACTTCTCTCTTGTAAGAATCCACCTTTAATACTATTAATAAATTTTTCTGAACCTAAATCAATAATGACAGAACGGGCTACTTGCCTAGAATACCCAACCCAATTAGGGTTAAAAAAGTATGCGTTATTCACTTTAGATTCAGCAATTTTTCCATCTGTCAGTTCATATGGATTTCCATTATCGCCATCCGTTCTAGTTTCATAAGCCATTAATTGCTTATCATGCATTTCTTGAACAACTGTGTATGGTTTTGAAAGAGCAAGATTAGTGTAGATCTCATCAGAAGGCTTTTTTAAATCTGAGGCTAGTGCATTGGAAGAAATTAATCCTACGAGTAATGTTGAAATGATTCCTGATTTTAAGTATTTAGAAATGTTAAGATTATTCATCAACTATCCCCTTTTCTTAATATTCAGATTTTCGTCCAAAACAGTCCCCTTCCCTTAATTGATAACGCTTTCATATTTATTATAACGAGGGCACATACCCAAAACCTATATCGGGTGTTTGACATTTATATCGAGTTTTTTGCAGGCAATGGATATGCGGTATAAGCACTAATAAAAAAATAAACCACTTTTCAAAGAATAAGTGGTTCTTACAATTTATAATTTTCTCTAAAGTTACCTGGCGTTTTCCCTGAATATTTACTAAAAACTTGAACAAAGTGACTTGTGCTTACATATCCAAGTTGTTCAGCAATATGTTGTATTTTTAAATTACTTTCTAATAATAGTTTTTTTGCTTTATTTATTTTTGCAGCAGTTACATATTTTTTGAAGGAGCAACCCATTTCTTGATGAAAGAGCCTACTGAATGCAGATGAATTCATATTTACCTTTTCAGCAACATAGGTCAAGCTACTGCCATTTACTAGATCTTCAAAAATGTATTCACACGCTAGTTTAATAACATGCTTATTTGATTGAATATCCGGTTGTTCAATAATTGGTCTCGTTACAATTTCTGTTTTCTCGACTTGGGTTCTTATATCGATTAGTGCTTCAACGATTTCCTCATCTGGACATGGCTTTAATAAATAATTTGATGCCCCCAGAATAATGGCTTCCCTCGCATATTCAAAATTACTCCACCCTGATAAAAAAACAATCGGTGTTTGAATGTCTTCCATCCGTAAGATTTTTAGTAATTCTAAACCGGTCATATCAGGCATTAAAATATCGCTTAAAAGAATGTCAGGTTTATGTTGAGCAATCAATTGTAAAGCTTCCTTTCCTGAAGAAGCAACGCCAATTAGTTGAAAACCTACTTTGTCCCAGTCAATATCATTAGTAAGTGATTCTCTTATGTATTGCTCATCATCAATGATTAGAAGCTTCACATTATTCCTCCTTCTTTAATCGATATGTAATGGTGGTTCCTTTTCCTAATTCACTATCAATCGATAATTGAAAATCTTGATTATACTTTAATTGTAATCTTTTAAAAATGTTTAAAAGGGCGTAATTAGTTCCCTTTTCTTGTTCATTTGAATAGTCCATTATTGTTTGCTGAAAGGACTCTGGAACACTTCCTTTTAATTTTTCTCTCAATGTAAATAATTTTTCTTTGTCCATACCAATCCCATTATCCGATATCATGATTAATAAATCATTAGATAATAATGTAACACTAATGGAAAGGACTCCTTGGCGATTTGCCTTTTCAATACCATGCTTTACAGCATTCTCAACGATAGGCTGAATAATTAACTTGGGAATTTTACAATACTGTGCTTCTGGTTCAACAAAAACTTCAAGTTTATATTTCCCTGGATTTCTTATATTGAGTAAATCAATATAGTAGGTTATAAGTTGAATAGATTCATTAATGGATACCATATCTTTGCCATCAGATAAGCTAAATCTAAACAATCGAGACATTGCAATTAATGCATTAGCTAATGTAGCATCCACTTTTTTTGCCATTGAATACAATGCTGCTAGCGTATTATATAAAAAATGAGGATTAATTTGGGAAGTTAAAAAGTTCAGTTCAGCCTCTTGCTTAGCAATTCTCTCTTCATATACACTTCGTATTAAATGTTCCTGAATGTTAGCCATTTGATTAAATCCATCTGCGACTTCTCCAAACTCATCTCTTTTTGTATATTTCATCCGAGTTGATAAATTTCCTTGTTCCATTTTCTTGAAATTTCTCAACAACTCCGTTAGGGGATCATGGAAACCTTTTGTTAATGCCCTAGCACTATAAATAGATAAGAGAATAACGATAAACATAAATGAAAAAATAAGACTGTTAAGTAAAGATAGTCCGCTCATATAATTATGTATTGGAGCACTAGCAACCATCTTCCAACCGGTAATAGGAGAAGTTGAATAGGTAATTAAATCTTGATTATGAAAAGTATAGGACTCTCCCTTTTTTTCCAAAGAAGATAGGTTTAAGTCTTTCTTTTCCCCAATGCGATTAACTAGCACATCCGTTTGATTATATAAAAAGACGGAAGATTTGGTTTTAAGTGAAACTTCGTTTAACAGTGCTTCCACCGTATATTTATGGTAAGTGGTCCCAATAATAATCGGATTCTCTTCCGTTCCTACACCTGGCAAAATACGGACAAAGGTTATATTAGTTGGCGAATTTTTTAGACCTGTTAAATCAATTAAGCTTTTAGCATTTAAGAAGTTATTATTCGGATACAACCATGCTTGCATTTGATCTTTCAAAGCATAGTTTTTTAACCATTCTAAAGGAACGTCATTAGTTACGGAGTAATAGCCGTATTCTGTAGATAAAACCTTTCTTTTTTCCGGTATGTAAATCCAAACAGAGGTGACTCTTGTCTCAGTGTTTAATATTTCCATTAATCTTTTGGAGGCTTCTACTGTATTGATAACATTTTCATATTCAGGTAGTGTCCCTTGTTGGTCTAGTATATATTGAGTGATTAACCGATCAGAACCTACAGCAGCAGAAATTCTGACAGCGCCACTTAATACTTCATCTAGCCAGGAAGTAGACAACTCTAATGATTCAACGATTAACGTTCCAGCTTTTTCTTTCAATATTCGTTTTGCTTCATATTGATAGACAAGACAAAATATAATGACTGGTATTAATACAAGCATCGTATAGGTTATTAATCTCATTTTCACATTAAAAGGAGGGAGTTTTAATATGAAAGGTTTTCCTTTTTTCACAAAAAACATCATCCTCCTTTTAAATACTACTTATTAATAAAGTTTATCTACCACGGCTTTTGCTGTCTTTTCAATTGCCGAGTAAGTACGATCCTTTTGATTTAATGCGATGAGTGTTGAGAGTAAATCAAGAACATGAATTTGAGCAATTTTGGATGCAAAAGCTCCACCTTGAAAAGGTGTTTCTTTTGAAGCTGATAGTAAAATCGTATCAGCGTATAACGTAATGGGGGATTTTGCATGATTCGTTAGTGCGATAATATGGGCACCATTCTTTTTACCAATCTTAATACCTTCTACTAAATCTTTTGTGCTTCCAGATGATGATATCCCTACCACAACATCCTCTTTAGATACTAATGAAGCATTCATTGCGATAATATGCGAATCTGTGGCAGAATCAGCATTAAATCCCAGTCTCATAAACCGATATTTGGCATCATTTGCCGTAATCCCTGAAGAACCTATTCCAAAGAAATAGATTTTTTTGGCCATTTCAAATGTATTAGTCGCCTTCATTAATTCATGTTTAGATAAAAGACTTGTGGTATTATTTAAAGCACTTATATTATGTGACGTAATTTTATTGCAAATAGTTTCAATTGAATCATCTTCTTTTATTTCACCATTAACTTGCTCTGTAGGATTAACTAAATCCTGAGCAATCGACAGTTTAAAATCTTGAAAACCTCTACATCCAAGCTTCCGACAAAAACGAATAACGCTAGTTTCACCTACACCAGCCTTCTCTGCTAAAAGGGTAACTGAAGAATAAATCGTCTCATCAGCGTTTTTAAGAACAAAATCTGCTACTTTTTGCTCCGCTTTTGATAAGGATTGATAAACACTTTTTATCATGATTAATATACTAATATTTTGCTCGGTTTTTCTCATATCTTCATCTCCTAGAATTCAAAGGGGTCTGTACATGTAGTTATCAACCTATTCATTTTGGTACACATTAATCAAAATAGATTTCTTTTCCTTTTGATGCAGATTCATAAATACCACATAAGATTTTCATGATTTCAACTCCATCTTCCACTGGACTAAGCACTTCCTTGCCATTTTGACAGCACTCTACGAAATAATCAATCTCATTTTGAAACCCTTTAACGAAGTCAAATGATAAATTGTCAACTTGGGGAGTAATATTTAAAATTGTATCATGCTTTTCAGAAACAATTGATAACTGTGGTTCAATTTCAGCTCCACCTTTTTCACCAAAAAGATGAACAGATATTTTTTCACTTTCTTTTGTATGCAAAGTAAAACTTACATCCACATATAATGAAGCGCCATTCTCAAATCTTATTAAAGCATTAGCCATATCCTCAACGGTATTTTTTGTTGCATCATAATCAGCTGCTTGATAAAAGGAGAGGTTTTTTACATTTGAACGATTTCCTAATTTTCGATAGGTGTTTCCGCTTATCGACTTTACTTTCGGTTTTCCCATCAGGTACCAGCATATATCAATAATATGAACTCCTAAATCAATCAACGGGCCACCACCCGAACGTTCAATATCAGAGAACCATCCTCCGGGATTTCCTAGTCTTCTTAAACAAGATGCTTTTGCATAATAGATTTCACCAAGTTCACCAGCTTTAATGAAATTTTCTAGTAATCTTGTATTGGTAGCATACCTTCTTACAAATCCAACTTGAAGTACTTTATTACTAGTCTTAACTGCTTCTTCTACACTTAAAGCTTCCTCTACTGTTTTACATAAAGGCTTTTCCACTAATACATGTTTACCTGCTCGAAGGGCTTTGATTGAAATTTCAGCATGTGTGTTGTTCCATGTACAAATACTAACCGCTTCAATTTCAGGATTATTAAGCAAATCCTGATATTTTGTATATACTTCCGGGATGTTATATTGCTTTGCTTTTTCTTCAGCGCGTTTCTCATTAAGATCACAAATAGCAAGTAATTCCACGTTTTTGTTACTCAAATATGAATTAAGATGTAACGTTGATATAGAACCTGCACCAATAACACCGATTTTTAACTTCTTCATGTTTTTCCCTCCATTAATAAATAAATTTTATTTTGTATAAATAAAAGATTGGTAGCCTGCACCGATTAACCCCGAATCTGGTCCTAATTTTGCCAATACAATTTTCACTGGTTTAATCATGGATTGTAGTCCCAATGATTTTAGCTTTTCTTTTAGAAGATCGACAAACCATTCTCCATTTTCAACAACTCCACCTCCTAAAATAATCATCCCAGGGTTAAAGGTATGTATACAACTAACTACACCGAAAGCAAGAGCAGTAATTGAAGTTTCTATGACCTCCTTTGCTAATTCATTACCTTTGTGATAAAGTTCAAATACTAGCCTACTGTTTATTTCATTCTTATTTATTGTCATATTTGAAGTCATCAATTTATCCTTCATCATTCTTGCTATTCCTGTTCCCGAAGCATATAATTCTAGACAACCCTTAAAGCCACAATTACAGTCTGGTCCATGCATATCTATTGAAATATGACCTAGTTCAGCCGCTGCACCGAAAAGTCCCCTCATAATCTCTCCTTTTGTTATGACAGCTCCTCCAACACCAGTTCCTAAGGAAAAACAAATAACTTCATCTTGACCACGTGCTACACCCAAGTATTTTTCTGCTAGCAAAAGGACATTTACATCATTATCTACCCAAACAGGAATTTGAAAAGTGGATTCCATTTCTTTACGCAACTCCACATTGTTCCAGTCTCGAATATTAGTAGTTCCTGAGAGAACCCTGCCATTTGGGAAGTCTATCTGACCAGCTGTTCCAATCCCAATTCCAACAATATCGGGTATACGATTCTGATTAGCCCAATCCTTTAAGTTATTAATCTCTCCTTTTAGTAAATGTATAATCTCATTTTTCCCAGTCTCTGGTGTTTGAATCACTTTTTTATATAAAATATCCCCTGTTCTGTCTAATAAACCGACAGCCATTTTGGTTCCTCCGATATCAATCCCAATACTTACCGACATGTTTTCACTCCTTTAATTACTTTTATAAAATTCTTTTATTTTTTCTGTAAATCTTTTTGTAATTAATTGAGGACGTGTAATTGCTGAACCAACTACCACTGACCATGCCCCGTTTTGTAGACATCTAACTGCTTCAGCAGGATTATTTATCCTTCCTTCTGCAACGATTGGTGTTTGCAACTTTTCTGAAAGTCTATAAATTAGATCATAATTTGGATAATCATCTTGTTTACTGTAGCTAGTGTAACCTGCTAAGGTAGTAGCAATTAAGTCAACACCTAGAGAATCAGCCTCAATCCCTTCCTCATATGTAGAAATATCAGCCATAATCATTAATTTTGGGAAATTACATCTAATACTTTTAATAAATTCACTATTCGATATTCGATCGGGCCTCAATCGATTGGTTAGATCAACTGCTACAGCATCAGCTCCAGCAGCGAATACTTCATCTACCTCTACTATGGTTGGAGTTATATACATATCACTATTTTGGTAGTTTCGTTTGACAATACCTATTACTGGTAATCTTGTTTCATTTATGATGGATTGAATATCATCTTTCCCATTCGCTCTTATGGCAACTGCATGACCTTCCTTAGCAGCTCTTGCCATTAAAGCCATGTTAGCGGAACCGAATAAAGGTTCATCTTCCAAAGCCTGACAAGAAACAATGAGCCCACCCTTTATTTCCTTTATAATATCCATAAAAATTCCACTTCCTCTAATAGAAAGATAACTTAGTTTATATGTATTCACGGAAAAATGAAAAAATCCTCCATTTTTTTATACACAGGAGGATAAATTTTTCTTTTTTTAAACAAAGATTATTAGTTTTTTCATCTTCTCAAAAGTAAGATTAAAATTTATTTCAATTACTAAATTAATCTCCCTTATAAAAAAATTAGGGCTTTTTCATAATTCATCCCCGCGAAAAGTAAGTGCCTGGAGCGGAAATCAACGGGCTAAATAAGTTAAAAACAACAATTTATGCGAAAAGAGCAAAAAAATAAGAAAGCCTCATTTTAATAAGGCTTTCTTAATTGATACTTATTGATTAATAGATAAAATTTCAACTCCATGTGCCGCAAGATTAATATTTGTATCATTAATAACTTGTTGATTTAGGCTGCTAAATTTATATTCACTAGGAACCGGTAAAGTAACCATTTTATCTGTAGGGTTGAATATAAACAGTAACTTTTCATTCTTATATGATTTTGTATACATAACACAATCTAATTTGGAGTCAATGAATTGAATTTCACCGTTATTGCCAAACGCTGGATTAGTATGTCTAAGTTGAATTAATTTTGTTATAAATTGCAGTAAATCGAAATCTTGTTCTTCTTCATTCCAGGCCATACATTTACGACAACCAGGATCCATTCCCCCTGTTATCCCTATTTCATCTCCATAATAGATACATGGAGTTCCTGGCGAAGAAAGCAGAAATGCAAAAAGTTGTTTCACCTTGGAATAATTTTCTCCACAAATGGTTGCAATTCTTGGCGTATCATGACTTCCGAGTAGATTAAATGCCACTTCTGTCACATTTTGAGGATATCTGATTAATGCTTCTGCTGTTTGATCCAAAAATTCATTCATACCTATTTTATTTTCAGCAAATAATTGAATGGCGGCATTTGTATACGGGTAGTTCATTACAGCATCAAACTGGTCACCCTGTAACCAAGGCATCGCGTCATGCCAAATTTCCCCAAGTATATAGCAATCTGGCTTTATAGCTTTTACCTCTTTACGAAACTCTCTCCAGAATTCATGAGAAACTTCATTTGCTACATCGAGACGCCAGCCGTCGATATCAAATTCTCTTACCCAATATCGGCCAACTTCTAATAGATATTCTCTTACTTCAGGATGTGCTGTGTTTAATTTAGGCATAAAGGGCTCAAATGCAAAAGTATGATAATTTGGCTTTGGTTCTTTCCTGATAGGAAAATCTTTGATATAGAACCAATCCTTATAATCGGATTTTTCACCCTTTTCCAATACATCCTGGAATTGTGGAAAATAATATCCGCTATGATTAAAGACTGCATCTAACATGACTTTTATTCCATTTTTATGACAAACTTCAACCAATCGTTTAAACGTTTCTTTATCCCCAAATTGAGGGTCAATCTCCATGTAATCAATCGTGTCATATTTATGATTCGAATAAGCCTTAAATATTGGAGTTAAATAGATCCCATTAATACCCAACTTAACAAGATGGTCGATTTTTTGAATTATCCCTTCCAGGTCACCGCCAAAAAAACTCGTTGGGGTTGGTTCAGTAATGCCCCACTCTAAGGTTCCTTCTGGGTCATTGGCTTTGTTTCCGTTCGCAAAACGCTCTGGGAATATTTGATACCACACTGTGTTAGCTACCCATTCTGGTGCATGAAAAACATCTTCTTCATTTAAGAAAGGAAAGGTAAAGAAGCTTGAGTTAAATTCAGAGACCTCTTTCTTTTCTTCAAAAAATCCTTTTTCAGTATAGATGATTTTTTCCTGATTATCGTGTAGTTCAAATCCATACTTAACACGTTTATATTCAGGTTTAATCTCACCAACCCAATAATCAAACAACGATGTACTGTTTAATTTTGTCATGACTACATTTTCTTCAATTTTCCATTGCCAGGTCCCATCCTCTATTTGTTCCCATGTAAATGGATCACCCCATAACAAAACTACCTTATTGACATCATCCTTTTTAGTACGTAAACGGATTTGTAGTGTATTTTCATCATAAGCATAAGCAAAATTTCCCTTTGGTCGATGATAAACAGCTTCTTTTAACATATATTCCACCTCATTCAATTACTTAATCGTTTAAGTTATTAAGAAACTATCTTAGGCTGTTTCTTATAGATTTAGGTTATGATAACAATCCCAAAAGCCGAATTTTTACAGCTTCTCTTTATATGAGATCAGCTCTTTTCTTTATTTTTAAGCTCTGTTATTATTTCATTGTTGATTTTCTTGTAGGTATGAGAATTAATAGTCGGAGAAATTCCGACTAATGTATATAGAGGAAGCTAAAATAGCAGGTATAAGCGGAGAAATTCCGGTTAACGGCTCTAAATACGACAGAACTAAAGGGTTTGGATAAGATAACAGGAAAAACTCCCCTTATTTTAAAGGAAATATGGGTATTTTCCAAAATTAACGGAATTTTTCCGTTTATTTTTCAAACACATTGAAATCAACATTAATTGATAACATAGCCTATTTTTAAGGGAATTTTATCACCCGATATTGTGAAATCTCTCTTTTTTAGTTACAAAAACAACAAAGTTTTAGAAAAGAGCCTATTTAAAAAGATAGTTAAAGACATTCGGAACTCTCTGGCTCCAAGCGGTTTCGTTATGAACAGCATCTTCAATAATTTCAAATCGACAATCGGCCACTTTCTTTTTCAATAGATCATATACGGCCTGACTAGACTCAACGTACTTCTGATTTGAAACATCACCGGATACTTCTTTTGTTCCCACGTCTAGATAGAACTTTTCTACTGCTGATAAATCACTATCTTGAATAAATTGTTCTAATTCCTTTTGATTAAACCAATAGGCTGAAGAAAAAGAGGCTACTCTATTAAAAATATGCGGATATTTACAAGCTGCATAAGTGGAAATTAATCCTCCCATTGAACTTCCTGCCATTGCTGTTTCATTAGGAATCGTACGATATTTTCTATCAATAAATGGCTTAAATTCTTCTACAATAAAGTCTATATATTGCTTCCCTTCACCACCAAAAGGCATATCTTTGTTTAATAACTCTTTTCCAACTGTCTCATTTACCCATGGACCATACTCATCTAATCTTGTATCACCAGGGGCACAATCAATCCCAACTACAATTAACTTCAGGTCACTTTGATTTAGAAAATCCGCAATTCTCCAGCTCATACCATAGCTTGCGTCCTCATCCCTATAAAGGTTTTGACCATCATGCATGTATAAAACAGGATAATGTGTTTCTGACTCATCATAGCCTTTAGGAAGATACACTCTGACTTTTCGTTCCCTTTGAAAAGGTGTAATGGTGATTTGAAATTCCTCTAACATCTTTTTGCCCCTTTATTATGGATTTTAAGAGTTCACTTAAGCGTTTAAGTAAACTCTATCACACGCTTTAAATCATGTCTATATGTTCTTAAAACAAAGCTGTTTTCGTATAGATTGTGGTTTTCGTAAAAATCCCTAAAGCCGGATTTTTACAGGCTCTCTTCTCTTGATTTCCATATGAGTTTAACACCCTATATCGTGAAATGATCTATTTATTAGTCTCAAAAAGCAACAAAGTTTCAGAAAAAAGCCTAAAACAAAAAAGCTTTTATGTATCACATGACATAAAAGCTTTAGTTCACACCAATTAAAATGTACTTTTCTAGCTTATCTAAATCGTTATTTTGAATTAACTTTTGCATCACTTCAAAGGCTGAAGTTGATTTAGGAGACTTAAATGCAATTTTTTGAATAGATGGTGTAAGAATATCAGGACATTCTGAATTGCATATAACAATGAGATCGTCTGGAGAGAAATATTTCGCAGCTATGCTCCCTAAAAATTCATTTACGACGATACCTTTTTTACCCTTATTCTTTTCCAAAAATAATGCTAATTCCCGTTCATTCTTTACCATATAAATGTCATCTTCATTAAGATTTGAATGCTTCTTTATTTTTTTAGCAAGCTGCTTATTATTAAATTGTTCCATGACCAGAAAGTAAGGATGTGGGTGAACCAGCACCTTCGCCTTTTCTAATGCACTTTCAAAATCAGGCATCACTTTAAAAAACAAAGGATCATCAATCACACTATCAATCACAACAAGTGGAACAGCTATAAATTGTCTGGAAATATGATAAAAAGTATCTTCGTTCGCATCAATTAAAAATACCCCATCCAATTTTCTTTCCAAGATGATTTGTGGATTTGGATTAGAGGCATCAAGACTCGAAAGCACAACATGATATCCGCTTCTTGTTAACAAACTTTCAAGTTCGGTAATAAATTGGGCGTATTGTAGATTCCTCCAAAAGCCTTGATGAACATCTTTATTAACTAGAATTCCTACCAGACCTGTTTTTTGTTTCACGAGTGATCTGGCGGCAAGGTTTGGAATATAGTTTAAATTTTTAGCTATTTCTAGTACTCGTTCCCTAGTTTCTGTAGGGATCGATTGGTTCTTAACATTGTTTAAAATATAACTTACAGTCGCAACTGACACATTTGCCATTTCAGCTATATTTTTCATCGTCACTTTTTTCATTTTATTATCTCCACTTAAACGTTTAAATGCAATTTATCATATTACTTTATAACTGTCTATATGGATCGGTTTAAACGTTAGAGTTCTAAAAACTTAAATATCCTATTACGTTCATGATTGTATAGTTCGTAGCCAAGTTCAATTAATCTATCCATATAAGTAACATCATCAAATGGAACTTCTTCCCCAAGCTCTTTATTGATACGTAAGTATTGGTCTTGTAGGAGAAGTTGACTGTGATAAGTAATAGACTCAGAAGATAAGTTTAACGCCAAATCAAGCAACTTTGGAGTCACTTTCATAGAAGGAAAATGAAAAGGTAGCCAATGCCTTACCCCCCAGTATTTATCAGATTCTATCCTAAAATCTATCTTCTGCATTCCTGTACCAAGGGAAACTATTTTTAGTTCATTTAAATTCTTTTGAAAGAATTGAAGAGATTCAGTAATACAAACTAAAGAGGGATTATTGGCCCATAATCCACCATCTATCGATAAATACCGGTTCTCTACATTATTAGGAGGAAAATATACAGGGGCTGAACACGAGGAAAGAACAGCATCCCATAATTTAATCGAAAGGTTCTCACTGTCTGGGTGACCGTAGTTAGATCGATGAACAAATGGCTTCCCATGTGTAACATCAACTGCAGGTATGATTAATGGTTTATCAATTTCAGCAAGCGAAAGCTCTCCAAAGGCTTTTTTTAATAGGCACCTTAAATAACGGTCACTATAGACACTTTTAAAAAGACCCACCTTGGCCTGGCGAATAAATATTTTCTCCCCAAACTTTAGGTAATTTTCAAGTAATTCTTTCATATTTATATTGATTGAAACTCCAGCAGCAATGATTGCACCAGTACTAGTTCCCGCAATTACTTCAAACATGTCACCAATAGGTCTTTTCAGTTCCTGCTCCATGGCATGTAAAATAGCAATGGGAAGAACACCTCGAATTCCTCCACCATCGATGCATAAAATTTTCATAAGATCACCTATTTTAAAACATTTTTCCAGAGCTAAAAGCGTTATTATTATTCCAATAAAATTGACATTATCCTATCCTCTATCATTTTTCCTTTTGATTCATCGATTAAATTATTTAATAGGATAGCAAAAACTAATTTCTCTCCATTGTTTGTTTCGATGTAGCCGGCTAACGAACTAACCGTCGTTAATGTTCCGGTTTTAGCTTTTATTCTTCCGCGAAATGGTTTGGATTTAAGACGGTTACGTAAAGTTCCACCTACTAGCTTATCAGTTTCACCATTAGAGGGTAAGGCGGTTAGAAAAACAGGAAACCAGTTTCTATTTTGTACAGTAAATAATATACTTGATAATTCATTTGCTGGGATCATATTAATATGAGAAACACCTGAACCGTCTCTTAAAACTAGAGTATGTGTATTGACCCCTAGCTTCTTAATCTGATTTTCGACCACCTTTAAACCTTTGTCCCAACTGCCTTCACCGTATACAAATTTTCCCATTTCTTTTACTAATATTTCTGCATGTCCATTATTACTCAATTTCATAAAGGGGATCAGTATTCCTGATAAAGGAATGGATTGGTGAGTAATGAGAAGCTTGGCATTTTTAGGAACAAGATCTTCCTTTAACTTTCCTTCTACCTTTATTCCTTTATTTTTCATAGATTGTTTGAATAATTCAAGAGCATAAAGGGTTGGGTTCCATACCGCTATCCATTCTTTCATCTTTTTTGTCCCCATAGCGATCGAACCATTAAGAACAATATTATTATTTCCATGTTCCCGTTTAATAACAATACTATTACCATTATCTTTTTGGACTGTTTTTATATGATTCGTAATAGTAACAGTATCTGTTTTAGGTATAATGGTTACATTTGCCCTTTTACCAGCTTTTTTAGCAGGTTTTATTTCTAGTAACACCGTACCATTATCTAAATCCTTACTTGGTGAAACCGTCAAAGCTGAGACTTGTGCTCCATAGTAAGTATGCTCATCACTCCAAGGCAAATCAATCGAATACGGGATATCATCGTACCAAGAAGCATCGGCAAGTAAATCTCCCTTAATCACTTTAACTCCTTTTTGCTTCAACCGCTCAGCCATCTTTTCAAAATCTGATATTAAAAGAGTCGGGTCTCCCTTTCCTTTTAAATATAAATTTCCCTTTAGCTTTTTCCCCTTTATTTCTCCATCCGTAAGTATATCTGTAGAAAATTGATAATTTGGTCCAAGAGTTTCAAGAGCGGCTGCAGCAGTAAAAATTTTCAAAGTAGATGCAGGCTTTAATCTAACATCACCTAAATGTTCGTATATTATTTTTCCAGTTTTTGCGGAACGGATGCTTATTCCTATTATTGCTCCGTTTAAATTTGGGTCGTTATTTATCAATTGATTTAGTTCTTGTTCGAAATCTCCTTCTGCTTTTACTACAATTGGTTCAAAGGATTGACCAAAAATTATCATGGAAAGTAAAAAAATCACGGTTAAATTTCTCAACACATCATTGCCTCTCTTTTTGAATAAATAACATACGCCTATTTTTTATCGTTACGCATTAAAAGAATAATATGTAAATTTTTTCATAAAAAAAACCTAACCAAATTAGGTTAAGTCTTAATTAATCAGTATTTTTCTTTTTAATTGGCTTACTTATAATGATCCCTGCGTAAAAGAACATGAATGAAGCTATATAAAATAGCGAACCAATTGTTAAAAAGTCAATTAAATAACCTGTTAAAATGATTGCAACTGCCGACCAAATCGCTGTCCAAAAATGATAATGTCCAATTGATTTTCCAACCGAATGATCTGGTCCTGTTTGAACATGTCTGGAAAGAGCCGTCTTTTCAGCCGTCTTTTGTACAGCTCCAAGAACCCCCATTATTATTTGAATGATATAAATCATCCAAATCTCAGTTGTAACTGGAATTAGTAACATAATGATTGCCATTCCCCATGTATATATAAGGAGTAAATCTCTTTCACCAAATCGATCGGTCAATTTGCCGATTAATGGATAAGAGAATGCCGAAATTAAAGTAAATAATCCATAAGCCCAACCAAATTGCGAAAAGCTTTCACCAACATTTCGTATAAATAATAAATAAAAAGGAAATACCACACTACTGGCTGACACAATCAAACTTTGAGACTTTAGGAAACGTTGATAGTTCATCACTTGTACTCCTTATAAAACAGATTTACAAACACCTCATTCGGATCCATTTCCATTTTCTTTTGAAAAAATTTATCTAGATTAGGGTAAGATTTTCTTATTTGTTCAGTAGAGGCATAAGGATAATATGGTAAATAGTAGGTTCCTCCATGTGAAAGTGTTGCATCAATTAAATGACGAACGGTACTCTGAGTGTCTACTATATCCTGCTTGCGAGTTCCTTGATTAATCAGCATCACTAGCCCAAACATATCTTCTTTTGCATAAGATAGTACTGCCTGCTCGTCTTTTTCAACATATCGAATGGTTATATTTAATAGGTTTACATTCTTATTTTTTAATATCTTTTTTAAATCATTAATCAATGCTGGATATTCCTTTACTGGAATAAACAATTCTGAAAGGATTTCTGTTCTTCCAGGCTGTTCATATTCCATAAACTGACTTTCAGAGCGCATGACATTATTCCTCGTAATAAAGGAATCACTCTTGTTTAATAGATACTTTTTTTGAGCTTCCCAAAGTACATTTTTTCCAACATCACTATAACGTGAAAACCCAAGTAAAGCTTTAGGTAAAGCAACTACTTCTCTTTCATTTAATTGATTAAAATCTTTTATTTTTGATTGATTAGTTGCCAAGTTGTAATTGATCACATACATATCCTCTAAAAATGTTTCCGGTGCTACTGAAATTCTAGCCATATGCATTTTCGTTTTAGTATTTCCTTTAACTTGTTCTATAAAATAGGAAGGATACTCCTGCACCGTCATGGATTGTGATTCAATTTGGTAAAGTTCATCTTTCGTCAGGTTTAAAGTGACATCCAAAATAATTCCAAATAAACCATAACCACCTATCACATAAGGAAACCAAGCTTTGTTTTTCGTTCTGGATACCTCAATAATTTCACCTTGAGGAGTTAATAGTCTAAAAGATTGAACAGTATCATATAAAGAACCGAATCGAATATCTCGACCATGGATGTTAGCACTTAATGAACCTCCTACTGTAAAAATGGATTGTGATTGGGTTACACGTAATGCTAATCCATCAGGATTAATCCTTTTCTGAATTTGGTCCCACGTAATTCCGCTTTGAACCGTAATCTGCTGCATTTCTGGTTGATAGTTAAGGATTTTATTATAGCTTTTCATGTCGATTAAGGTTGCACCAGGAAACAAGGTATGGCCACCTTGGGTATGTTGCATCCCAGCTATGCTAATTTTTCCTTTTTGAATATTTTCCGTTTTCACCCATTTTGCAAGTACTTCCTCGTTAGTAGCAGAACGAATTTCTTTTATTGCTGTTGGAAGTAACTTACCTGCATCTTCAGCATAAGTGGGTTTTTTATAATAGAAAATCATCGAAACTACTAAACAAAGAGAATAAACTATTACGACTAGTAATCTTAATTTTTTCATCATAATTAGCCCTCTCTTCCAACAAACGATTTAGTGTAATTTTACATTTTATGATTTATTTTCACAATGAGTAAAAGAAAGACCGCCAATCTTGACGGTCTTTCTACCTTGTATTTTTCACCTATTCTCTTTATTCCTTCTCCACATGTAAAGAAGAAGCGTTAAAAAGAAATAGATTCCTAATACGACTCCTAAAGTCATAATTCTTTCTTGTAGAGTACCATCTGCTAAAAGGACTGGACCTAAACCAAAAATGGTTACAGAAATATATAAGAGAACAAAAACAAAATAGATTACCCATTTCATTTTTATCAACCTTTCAAAAAACTTTATATATTTACAGACGAGAAAATTGAAGATTTAGTCACAGGGATTTCACCCATTTTCATTTTAAAAGTAAAAAACCCAGAGATATATCTCTGGGGTAACATTTTAATATTAAACGTTACTTATTCTCCAATGTTTCAACTAATTTAAACAAAAATACATAAATAGTTTGAAAAGCTTCCCCCATGTTCATTTCTTCATGAAATCCTTTTACAGAATTTAAATCAAAATTAAGATTCCACATTCCATCCTCAAACATTAAATCAAACTTCGCCTGGTCACCATCTAATTCATTTTCTAGAATCTGTTTAATGTTTGATTCTAATTTCTTGGGTTGTTTTAATCCAAGCATGACATCATAGGTTCCAAAAACATCATCTACTTCAAAGGAAACAGACTCTACCCTAATGAGTTCAAACCAATTGGATTCAATATAAATAAACTCATTCATATTTTCTTTTAAAAAACGGATTGGTTGACTTAAAAAAGGTTGACCTTCTTCAGAAATCAGTTCCTCTGTTTCTTTGTTACTACGTTCTATATAGGCGTCTGCAAATCTCAATGCAGAGTCCTTTTCAACAATTGTAATTGGCTCCCCCGATAGTTCAGATAATAAGTCATTTCTTTCCACATAATCTTTTTCTTCTTTAAATAATTCTATGATAGAAGGATTATCTTTTTGCTGAATTAAATTAGATAAATATTGGGACATTTGTTTTTTCATCATTGAAGTTCCTCCGAAGTATTTATTTTACAAACCATTTAATTTTCTTTAATGCATTTTTTGTATTTGGATAGCGGAATGGGAGATCAAATGCAGTCGTTTGCTTTAAGATACTTTTTTCATGGGAAAATACATCAAAGCTCCCTTTGCCATGATAGGCTCCTATTCCACTTTCTCCCACTCCACCAAATGGTAAATGTGGTGAACTTAAATGGAACACAGTATCATTGATACACCCACCACCAAATGAAACATTATCTATAATTTTTTCTTGCACACTGCTATTCTCACTAAAAATATATAAGGCCAATGGTTTAGATCTATCGTTTATTACCTTAATCATTTGGGACAAATCATCATATTCTATAACTGGAAGAATAGGTCCAAAAATTTCATCTTCCATCACTTTATCTGTCCAAGATACGTTTTGAAGAACAGTTGGCTCAATTAGGAGCTTACTTGAGTTATACTTACCCCCCATAACAATTTCTCCATTATTTAAAAAAGTGATTAAGCGATTAAAATGCTTTTCACTTACTATCTTTGTAAAATTTCCAGTTTCTATAACATTTTGACCATATAATTCATAGATAGATTCTCTCATTAATTGTAAAAATTCTTTTTTTACTCGTTTATGTATATACATATAATCTGGCGCTACACAGGTTTGACCAGCATTCATAAATTTACCCCAAGCAATCCTTTTAGCTGCTAATTTTAGGTTTGCGTCTTCATGAACAATACAAGGACTTTTCCCACCAAGTTCAAGCGTAACAGGGGTTAAATTTTTAGAAGCAGCTTCCATAATAATCTTCCCAACCTGAACACTGCCAGTAAAGAATATATAATCCGTTTTTTCCTTTAATAGGGCTGTACTTGTTTCTGCTCCACCCTCCACTACCGCAATATATTCTTCAGGGAAGTTCTTTTTAATCATTTCAGCCAAAAAAGCTGATGTATTGGGTGTCAATTCAGACGGTTTTAAAATAGCACAATTTCCTGCAGCAATGGCACCAATCAAGGGTGCTATTGCTAGCTGGAAAGGATAATTCCAAGGAGCTATGATAAGTGCTACTCCATATGGTTCTGGATAGATATAACTCTTAGAGCCTATTCCAGTTAAGGTTGTTTTCACTCTTCTAGGTTTTACCCATTTGCTTAAATTTTTAATAGTAAAACGAATTTCTTCTAAAACAATCCCGATTTCAGTTAAATATGAATCAAATTCGCTTTTGTTTAAATCTTGTTTTAGCGCATTCATTAATATTTGTTCATTATCTTTTATTAATTTTCTTAATAAGTGTAATGCTTCTAATCGAAACGAGACATTCTTTGTGTTTCCTTCTAAAAAGAAAGACCTTTGTTTTTGAATTAGTTCATTATAATTATTCATTAAACTCCTCCAAATAATTAATTGTAGATCTATTTTTTTGAAAAATTCGTTCATTCTATTTTTATAGAGAAAACCAAAGTATACTATAATTACCTATATTATACTTTGAAAATCAGAAATGGAAAGGAGAGCTTATGAAGGAAATCCTAATTGGAATTTTAGCTTCCATTTTTTTTGGTGTAACTTTTATTTTAAACCGTTCAATGGAACTTTCTGGAGGAAGTTGGTTGTGGAGTTCATCCTTAAGGTTTATTTTTATGCTTCCTATCTTATTCCTCATTGTACTAATAAGGAAAAATTTAACCCAAGTAATGAAGGAGATACTTAAACAACCTGCCCAATGGTTAATTTGGAGTTTTATGGGCTTTGTTTTATTCTATGCACCTATTACATATGCAGCAGCCTACGGACCGGGGTGGCTTATAGCTGGAACATGGCAATTAACCATTGTGGCCGGGACATTATTAAGCCCTCTTTTTTACGAAAATATTCCGACTAAAAACGGAATGATGAAAGTTAGAAGTAAAATACCATTGAAATCCCTTTCTATTTCCTTACTCATTCTTTTTGGGGTAGCTGTTATTCAAATTGAAAAAGCGAATAGCCTTACTTTCTATGAGGTAATAATTGGGGTACTGCCTGTTGTTATTGCAGCTTTCGCATACCCGTTAGGTAATAGGAAGATGATGGAAATTTGTGGCGGGAGATTGGATACTTTTCAGAGAGTGTTTGGTATGACATTATCCTCTCTTCCTTTCTGGCTAATTATAAGTATCATTGGTTTCATAAAAGCTGGACCTCCACCATCCACTCAAATTTTTCAAACATTCATAGTGGCCATTAGTTCAGGAGTTATTGCCACAACGTTATTTTTTATCGCAACAGACCGTGTTAGACAGCATCAAGATAAACTAGCATCGGTTGAAGCAACTCAATCGACTCAAGTACTATTTGTTATGATTGGGGAAGTTCTCTTTTTCTCGAATCCATTACCTGGTGGAATAACACTACTTGGACTAAGTATCATCATTTTTGGTATGGTCCTTCACAGCTTCTTTTCGAAAAGAAAGTCCCATTCAAAAGTGAATGTCCTTCCTAATAAAAGTGAAAAAGCGATATAACCCTTTTGGCACATAATCCATTTCATCATAGAGAATATTATCTATATAAATGAACGGATTGGAGGATTTATGATGAATGATAAGGATATTGAAATAAGCGATGGATTGAATCAAATTTTTGAAATTATTAATGCAAAAGGGGATGTTGGTGAATTAAAAGAAATTGTAAACGAAAAAAAGAATTCTGATGATGAAGAAAAAAAGAACGAGTCATCATTTACTATGCCAGAGTATTTGTAACCATCAAATACCTGGCTTTTTAATTGTTTGAAATTGATATTATTAAAACAAGTAATGATATTGGAAAATTAAAAAGATATTGTTGAAGCTAGAACCTGCAAAATAGAAAATAATGATTTAAGAAAAGACACTCGTTTTAAAGAGTGTCTTTCTGTTTGGGGACATAGTTAAATATTTCCTTCGTTTCAAAGGTATCAATTAATCGATTTAACCAATCGTAATATTCAAGGGCATATATGTATCTTTTCCGATCATTTTCGGCAACACATTTTAAATCCCCTGGTGTCTCCTGGTTTTCAATCAACTCTGTCACTTCTTCCAAGGATTTATTAATAGAAGAAATATTTAATGCAACACCTTTACGCCAAGTAATTGAAAAGTAATCTGTAAAGCTTTGATACCAATCATCAACCGAATGATACAGATCTTTTCTAGTTCCCTTTTTCCAAATTTTTTCAACCATATTAAGTTCCTGTAACTGTCGTACAGAAGTACTCATACTTGTCTTACTCATTCCTAACTCATCTTTCATCGTATCTAAACTCAGTGGTTCTTCATTAAAGTATAAAAGCCCATATAATCTTCCAACAGATGGCGTAATACCATAAAGGTTCATATTTTGAGCAATGGAATCTATAACACGCAATCTTGCATTTTCCAACTTTTCTCGATCTTCCATACCTTCACTTCCCTGTTTCATCATCTAAATATAAGCCTATCATACATAAATTAAATAAAAAAATCACCAGTTGGAAAGAAATCTGGAGGATTATGGAGGAATTGTAAGCATCTTTATCATTAACTTCGTACAGTTAATTCTGTACGTACAATATAGTCAGAAATGACTGTATTTACTCTTTGTGTAAAAACGGAAATCTTTTCTATAATTAAAAGGTCGCAGTAGAAAAACAAAAAAGGGGTGAAAAGATGGAAAACGGTAAGACAGTAAAAATCAAAGTTGATGGTATTACTAAAATCTTTGGTAAAAACATCAAACAAGCCTTGCAACAGCTAAAAAATGGCTTAACAAAAACTGAAATTCTCTCAAATACTGGCTGTACTGTTGGTGTTAATCAAGCTGATTTTGAGGTCCATTCTGGCGAAATCTTTGTCATTATGGGGCTTTCCGGAAGTGGTAAATCAACCTTAGTCCGTATGCTGAATCGGTTAATTGAACCAACTTCTGGAAAAGTACTTATCGATGGTAAAGATGTTGTTACGATGAAAAAAGAAGAACTTCGTCAAATTAGGCGCCAAAAAATTAGTATGGTCTTTCAAAAGTTTGCCTTATTTCCTCACTATACAGTTCTTGAAAATACCGAATACGGATTAGAAATTCAAGGAGTGACGAAAGAAGAGAGACAGAAAAAAGCAGTCGAGGCATTACATCTTGTTGGATTAAAAGGATATGAAAACCAATATCCTAACCAGTTAAGTGGGGGAATGCAACAACGTGTTGGACTTGCTAGAGCACTTGCAAACGAACCAGACATATTACTTATGGATGAAGCATTCAGCGCCCTTGATCCTCTAATTCGTAAAGATATGCAGGATGAATTATTGGAATTACAGTCTTCAGTTGAAAAAACAATTGTATTTATTACACATGATTTGGATGAAGCGCTTCGAATTGGGGATCGAATTGCCTTAATGAAGGATGGAAATATTGTTCAAATTGGTACACCAGAAGAAATATTAATGAATCCTTCTAATCAATATGTCGAAAGATTTGTTGAAGATGTAGACTTATCAAAAGTTTTAACTGCCAATCATGTTATGAAACGTGCAGGTACTGTACAAATAGAAAAAGGCCCCCGTGTAGCCCTCCAATTAATGAGAGAATTAGGGATATCCTCTATTTATGTTGTGGATAAGCAACAAAAACTATTAGGAGTCGTATCTGCAGCTAATGCATCTAAGGCAATGGAAAAAAATTACTCCCTTCAACAAATTATTAATACAGAAATTACTACAGTAAATCCAGATACATTATTAACGGATTTATTTGATAAGGTATCAGAAGCAACAGTTCCAGTAGCTGTTATTGATAATCAAAAACGATTAAAAGGAATTTTAATAAAAGGAGCTGTTATTGGAGCTCTTGCTGGAAATGAAAAACATATAAATGTCGAGACTGAAACAGAACAGCCGCAGATTACCAATAATCCAAAGGTGGTGATTAAATGAATGAGCTAATTCCGAAGCTACCTTTAGCAAGCTATATAGATCGTTTGGTTGAATGGTTAACCATAAACTTTGATTGGTTTTTCGAATCAATTACCGCTGTTCTTGAAGGTTTCGTAGAAGGACTAGTAACTTTTTTAACGTTTATCCCAGCTCTACTTCTTATCATTGGTATAGGATTAATAGCTTGGAAGGTTAGTAGATGGCGTTTAACGATTTTTACTGTAATAGGTCTTTTAATAATTTATAATCTCGGATATTGGGAACAAATGCTTGAGACCTTAGCACTTGTCCTTACTGCAGTACTCATTTCTATTTTAGTTGGTATTCCAGTCGGTATTTGGGCTTCCCAAAAGAAACTGGTTAGACAAATCACTACTCCAATCTTAGATTTTATGCAAACGATGCCAGCATTCGTTTATTTAATACCCGCTATATTCTTTTTTAATATCGGAGTAGTACCTGGTGTTGTTGCATCAGTTATATTTTCTATGCCTCCAACCATTCGATTAACTATCCTAGGGATTCAACAAGTGCCTGCTGATATTATTGAAGCATCTGAAGCATTCGGTTCCACAACTGGCCAACGTTTGTTAAAAGTACAATTGCCATTGGCAATGCCTACAATCATGGCTGGTATTAATCAAAGTATTATGTTGGCCCTATCAATGGTAGTCATTGCATCGATGGTAGGAGCCCCGGGACTTGGAACAGAAGTCTATCGTGCTGTTACACAAATTAAAACTGGAATAGGTTTTGAAGCTGGTCTATCTATAGTCATTATTGCCATTGTTTTAGATCGAATCACACAGAATATAGGAAGAAAAAAATAAGGGGGATTTATTTATATGTTTAAGAAATTAATAGCTCTAACATCTGCATCTATTTTAACTTTTGGATTGGTTGCTTGTTCAGGTGAAAAAGTCGATTCTTCTTCAAAATCAATCGGTGAACAACTTGATTATAAAATTGTTGGGATTGACCCTGGTGCTGGCTTAATGAAACTTACCATTGATAAAGTCTTACCAGAATATGGTCTTGATGACTGGGAAGTTGTTGAGGGCTCTGGTGCAGCGATGACTGCAGCCTTAGCAAAAGCATATAAAAAGAAAGAACCTATCATAGTAACTGGCTGGAGTCCACACTGGAAATTTGCTAAATTCGATCTAAAATATTTAGAAGATCCAAAAGGAATATACGGTGGAGCTGAAGACGTTAATACCATTGTACGCCTTGGTTTAAAAGAGGATCATCCAGATGCTTATAAATTATTGGATCAATTCCAATGGGAACCTTCTGATATCGAAAACGTTATGAATCTTATTCAGGAAGGTATGAGCCCTGAGGAAGCAGCCGAGAAATGGGTTGGTGAGAACCAGGAGCTTGTAGGTGCATGGACAAAAGGTGTTAATTCTGTAGATGGTGAAGAATTGAAACTATTATATGTGGCATGGGATGACGTCATTGCAAGTACAAATACAGTTGCAAAAGCTCTTGAAAGTGTTGGATATGATGTGAAGCTTGTACAAGTCGATGCTGGCCCAATGTGGGCTGGTGTTTCAAGCGGAAAAGGAGATGCGATTGTAGGAGCATGGCTTCCAACAACACACGCAGATTACTATAAAGAATTTGAAGGAAAATTCGAAGACTTAGGATCCAATCTCCATGGTACAAAACTTGGTTTAGTGGTGCCAGCTTATATGGATATAGATTCAATTGAGGATTTAAAGAAATAATAATAAATCAATCCAGAGAACTATCATTGGTTCTCTGGATTTTTTCAATTAAACTATTCGACCTCTAGTGCTTTTACCTCTTTTTTATAAATTGTCACACCTAACTCGTCTTTTAGTTCGATAAACAGTTTCAAACTTCCTAATAATTTATGGTTACGACCAATAGAGTCTAAATCAATTTCAAAAGGAACTGACTCTTCATTTTTAGGATTTACTATTTGAACCGGTTTTAATGAAAAGGAAGACTCTTCTCCAGAAATAGAAACAATTATAAGTGTCCCATTTTCCAACTCAATCTTTGCTTTTTCGCTTAATGATAAGATGATTTCACCATTGTAAACATAAGTATCATGATCTAAATGATCCTTAACTTCTTTTATCTCAATAAAATCATCCGCAGCTTCCGCAAATCCTTCCCTTTCCTCTTCACCCATTGCAAGCTGATCACCTGTAACCGAATCAATATAGAAAATATCTTTATTCCCCATCGGATAGGTTCCTGCTACTTTCCATATTGGATTTGGATTGTTTTCAAGCTCTGTAATACCGAGCAATAAAGGGTCTTTTATGAAATCTGCATCCCAAGAAATGATGTCTGACTGAGCATTCTTTTTGGCTATTGCTATCGCTTCATTTTTACTTATATACTTACCAGCAGGATTGTTGTCTTCGTTCCTATCTAGTATGGCAGTATTCCTTTCCCCTGTTCCAAAGTTAAACTGGTCTACTATCTCATCCGAAAAAATGGCAAATATTAAAAGAAATGCCATCCCAAGCAATAATGGTCCCTTTATCAATTGAAATTTATGTTTTTTGATTTCTAACCCCCGCAGCTTAGCTTCTACTTCTCGCTTGAATTCCTGACGTGGTATTAATCCAGGACGGTTTTTTAGGGGTTTTAGAAAATTATCGTCAGGCATTCTCTTCATACATAACCCCTCCTTCATCCGATTTTAAATGGTTTTTTAATAACTTTAGTGCCCGATGATAATTCACCTTAACTTTTGACTCTTTCCAATTTAAAATTTCTGCTGTCTCTTTGACAGAACATTCTTTTAATCCTCTTAAGATGACTACATTCCGGTAATGGGGTTTTAACTTAGAAAGAGCCTCCTGTAAGACTTTCCAATCCGCTTTATTTTCCATTTCTCTTTCAGGATTTCCTAATTGGCTTTTTCGTGTTTGGAGTAAAAATTCCGGAAAAATAGATATGAGCTTATGTTTTCTATATTGATCAATCGCTACATGTTTGGCAATCGAAAAAATCCACGTTTTAATGGAAGATTGCTTTTTAAAATAATGATAGTTTTTGAATACTCTTATGAAGGTTTCTTGTGTTAAATCTTCAGCCTCATATTGATTATTAGTAAAATATAATAAATATTGGTAGACATCATCAAAATATTCTTCATAAAGTTCAACAGGTAGGTTGCTTTCTTCATCCAATTTAGGTGCCCCCTTTCTCATGGCTACTAAATAGTCGGTTAAAATGAAAATAAGTTTCAAATTTTTCATTTTTTTTCATAAAAAAACAGCAGTCTTTCAATGACTGCTGCATCACTTAGCTTTTTTTCTTTTCCAAAAAAAGATAATCACTCCACCAATTGTACTAGCTAGTGTTATAGTTGCAAAAATCATGGCATATACAACTTCGCCCAAAACTGCCATTTCGGGGGCTGGAAAAAATAATATTTTTAAACCCATAATGATTGTAGCAAGGAAAGACATTATGGCAGGTATCCATTTTGCCCACCTGGTATTAAACTTAATAAAAAATAATGTTAGAAGTAAGGTAATAAAAAACAGGATAAAAAAATACACGCACATCATTCCTTTCGGCCTTTTCATGATGCCTTTTATAGATTAGACGATGACTAAAAGGATTGGTTACATGATTTAATGGAACAACCAAATTAAAAAAATAAGGTAGGGAAATTGAAATTCCCCTGCCTTATTTTTTTCTAGTCCGTTCCTTCAAATCATTCTTGATGTCTTGAATAATCAGCTCATATTTCTTTGCATCATCTTTTGGAATGATCATGCCACCATATCGAACATTCTCATAAGCTAGAAATAATTCTTCATCCATAGGGAAACCCACTCGTTCAAACCATTCTCTGATCGTCTCATGATGGTATCTACCCATTCCCTGTTTTTCAGCATAAACCTGGAGTTGATAAAATAACTTACGTAAATATTCTTGTGGTGCTGGCTCTCGGAAGAAACGTCTTTTTCTTTGCTCTCTTAACAAGGAAGGTGAATGTTCGATCTCTAATGAGACCATTTCCACATCAGATTTCTCATGGACCATTCTCATTTTTCTTATAAAATACCAAGTAGTCAAAAGAAGAAGGATTAGTAATACAATCCATACCCAAATAGGCATATTAACAACTAATTCTTCCCCTAGACTTCTTTTATGTTTTGAAATCTCTACTTTTTCAAACTCGTCCATTGGTTGTGATATCAGATTTAATTGCAGCACCCCAATGGACTCAATCAATTTAAATAAAGGTGTCAACAATATACCTAATAATAAGGCTACACCCTCAAATATATTTTTAAATAACCACTTAACAATTGGAAGCAAAATAGTTACGATTCCCGTTAATAAAATAGCAATCCCAAGAGCACTTGCCATCCCTGAAATATTCCGATTTACTTTATTTCCCTCAAAATGCTGTAAATAGCTGCCTATACTTAACAAGATCGTAAATCCGATCACAATGGCAAAAAGCCAATTCATAAACGGGTATTTAAAAATCCAGCCCTCTAAAAAAAGAATAAAACCACTGCAATAGAATAAGATAGCTAATTTTGCTCGCTCTTCTTTCCATAAGCCTGAATCCTTAAAAAAAGCACTTAAACGAAAAAACAAAAAGATAGAACACAAAAACACCGACATTAGCGTAAATTCTAAAATGTATGCCATTACTCCTGACAAAATGGCGCCTATAAAAGGAAATGTTCCCGAAACTGTTTGTTTTTTCAAACCATAAAGTAATACTACAAAGGACACAAGAATAACGGCTATAAATGAAAGCATAGAGGGAATGTCGGGTATCCGAATATAGAAAAAAAATAATAGGAAATATAAAAATAAACATTCCAATGCAAAATAGTAAGCTGGTATTATGCGTTGTATCATTAAATTATCACCCATTTTCTCACCACTCAGACACGATTAAAAGGGACAATAGCAGGATTTTCAACATCATCCTTTAAAAAATATACCTTTTGTCCTCTTCTTTGCATTTGAGTAAAATATTGTGATCCTTCTTCTTCAAATGGACCACAAGCAATTACAACTGGTGAATTCTGATGCTGTTTCTCCACAAAGTGCAACAATTTCTTGATTGGAAGTGTATTTCCTTTTGGATGGATACGTGCTAATACATCAAACAATTTACCAAGCTGATGTGTTCCTCCCCCTAGGGGTAAATGATAAACTGATATTTCACTTGCCATACGTAAATTGAGAAATACTTCATATTCTATACCCTTTTTAGTAGCTAATTGAGCCATATAGGCCACATTGCTAGCTATTGCCTCCAGGTTCTCAACTACTCCCATATGATAGAAAGGTGTATTCGGTTCCCTAAGATTAATGATAAATGTCCATGAATAATGCGAAGTCCGTTCAAACACCTTGGTTTGAAGCTTCTGAGTTTTAGCACTTGCTTTCCAATGAATGCGTTGAAACGAATCAGTGAAAACATAATCTCTCGTCCCAATTGGTGCTAAAATTTGTTCATATATACTCGAAGGAGTTGGATAGTCACCTTGGGATTTAGTAGCAACTAGTTTTTCAGATTGTGAAACTGAAATAGGTACAGGATGTATAATCAATTCTTTCTGTATAAATGGATTAAAGGTTAATTCCACAGCTCCAAATCCAAAAAAATTGGGGATCTTTAAATATAGTGATTTTATTCTAGTAACCCCACGAGCTGACGCTTTTAAAGGTAAAGGAATTTGAATGGTTCCTTTCCCCTTTAAATAAAGAGGAATAGTAAACTCAATATTATCCTGATGAATGGTACCTGTTACCCCATTACCTTCCACAATTGCCTCCAATTTCAATGTCATTAATGCATGAAAGATTGGGAGTCTACTTAACTGTGATAATTTTAAAATTAGGGTTGTCTCTTCACCCACGGTAAGGCGAATAGATTCCTTTTCATTTTCAAACACCAATCTATTAGCCACATTTTTCAAATAGTAGTAACTCATCCTACTAATAACAAGTAATAACGCCCCCAAAAAAGCTAGCAAATAGGATTGATTATAAAAACTAAATAACAATAATATCCCAGATATTAGTGTGATTCCTTCAATTGTATTGCTGCCATGAATGGTTTTTCTCCATCCCATTTACTTCAACGCTCCTGTTTCAGCAGGGACTTGTACTTGATTTAGGACTGATTGTAGCACCTGACTATTCGTCTTTTTTAAAGAAGCATCCATTGTTAAGACAAGTCGGTGTGCTAATATGTATACGGCAACATCCTTAACATCCTGTGGAGTGACATAATAGCGATTTTGTAGAAATGCTCTTCCTTGTGCTCCTCTCATAAGTGCCAGAGTACCTCGTGGACTAACTCCCATTTCAATTTCATCGTAATTTCTTGTAAGGTGGATAATATTCAATATATATTCTTCGACATCTTCAGAAACGGTAACTTTTTTAACTTCCTCTTTCATTCTTGTTATCTCGTCTAAAGTAAAAATCGTTTCAATTTCATTAAAAGGACTGCCTAGCCTATACGTTTGCATAATCTGCTTTTCTTCTTCCATTGTTGGGTAGCCTAATGGAATTTGCATAAAAAAGCGATCCATTTGTGCTTCAGGTAAGGCGAATGTTCCCTGTTGAGATTCAATAGGATTTTGTGTCGCCATTACGATAAATGGATTAGGAAGTGAGATGGTTTCACCATCAATGGTAACTTGTTTTTCTTCCATTACTTCTAGCAAACTTGCCTGTGTTCTTGGAGTAGCACGATTGATTTCATCTGCTAACAATATATTAGTCATCACTGGACCAATCCGGAGTTGAAAATCCTGTTCTTTTGGGTGAAAAAACTGTATACCCGTAACGTCACTTGGTAATAAATCAGGTGTAAATTGGATTCGTTTAAAAGATCCATTTAATGTCTTTGCGAAACTTTTGGCTAATTGAGTTTTACCAGTACCAGGAACACTTTCTAATAGAACATGCCCATCATTAAGAAGTGAAATAAAAACCATTTCAACAATATCTTCTTTTCCAATAATAGCCTTACCGATTTCTTTCTTTAATTGTAAAAGTCTATCTGATAAGTTCATTCCATGACCCCTTTTATATATAAAGAAATGATAGTACTGAAAGTCTAAACATTCAGACCATTTTCCTATATTATGCAATCCTAACCTTTTTTTGTCCATTTTTTTATCATCTTAATATTCGCAAAAAAACTAAATTCGTTTTAATATTAAAATAGCAATCATTGTTAAGGAGATGGGACATATGAAAAAAATGAGAGTCGGGATTATCGGAACTGGCTTTGGAGCAAAAGTTCATGCCCCAATGATGAAATTTCATAGTGGATTTGAAGTAGTTGCGCTTGCAAGTGTGGCACGTGGAAATGTGGAAGAAGCGAAACAAACAAGCGGAATTGAAAATATTTATACGGATTGGAAGCTGATGCTTGAAAACGAACAGCTTGATTTAGTTGTGATTGCGTCTGCAGTCCATCTACATCATGAAATGGTGTTAGCTGCATATGAAAGAGGAATTGACATACTATGTGAAAAACCAATGGCCCTAAATGAAAATCAGACCGTAGAAATGATTACAAAAAGAAATGAAGTTGGAAAACTTGGACTTATTAATCATGAATTTCGTTTTCTTCCCGCTAGAACAAAGGTTAAGGAGATAATAGATAGCGGCGATATTGGTGACATTACTCATATTCGATATATTTGTACATACGCTAACTTCAACACACTTGTATCAAAATCTAGAGGATGGCTAGGGCATGCACAAACTGGTGGCGGTATGTTAGGTGCAATTGGATCTCATATGACGGATTCCTTGCATTGGTGGACAAACAGTACATTTAAAGAAGTGATGGCTAATCTACCTATCCATGTTCCTGTTTCTACTGATCATGAAGGAAATGTTGAAACTAGAACTGCAGATGACGGATTCCAAGTTATCGGTACTCTTGAAAATGGAGCAACCGTTACAATGGAACTTATTTCTTCCGCGCGCCAAACGGCAAATAATTGGCAATTAGAGGTTTTTGGTAAAAAAGGTACTTTAGTCATGTTCGATGACATTAAAGTTTATCTATCAAGAGGTGATGAGTCTCTTCAAGAAATTCAACTTGAAACAGATTTAGAACCACCGAAAGATTTACCCGCTGCTGCTGCCCGCTATTATAATGGATTTAACAGAATGCTTGATGCCCTTTACACAACATTTGAATCAGGCCTACAGCATCCTTACCTTGCTACTTTTGAAAACGGCTTATCGACACAGAGAGTACTTGATGCTATCAGACTTTCAGCAAGTGATGGTAAGAAAGTGACGGTAAAATAGGGCATTTTTATAGAATGACTATATAAAATGTCTAGGTTATTCTTTAAAGAAAAAACTATTTTGGAGGCACCTACAAGAATGGCAACAAAAAAATACTATGTTGTATGGAATGGTAGAAAAACAGGGATTTATGAGTCTTGGGCCGAATGTGAACAACAAACAAAAGGATACCAAGGTGCTCGTTTTAAGTCCTTTCTTTCATTAGAGGAAGCTACAAATGCTTTTCATGCAGGCTATACAAATACATCCTCACAAAAAAAACAAAATACAGCTAATAAAGGAGTATCTATTACTCCATCCGTTGAAATGGACAGTATTTCAGTTGATGCTGCATGCAGTGGGAATCCAGGAATGATGGAATACCAAGGTGTTTATACAAAAACTGGCGAACAACTCTTTCATTTTGGACCTGTTCTGGGTACGAATAATATTGGTGAATTTTTAGGTATTGTTCATGCCCTTGCATTATTAAAAAAAGATGGGAAAGATACAACCATTTATTCAGATTCTCGTACAGCTCTTTCTTGGGTTCGCAATAAGAAAGCAAATACCTCACTTGAAAGGAATAAGAATACTGAAATGGTTTGGGAAATGATTGAACGTGCTGAGAAATGGTTGAAGGAGAATACGTATTCGAATAAAATATTGAAATGGGAAACCAGCCTATTAGGTGAAATCAAAGCAGACTTTGGTCGAAAATAGAATGAAGACAAGTGCCAGTTCTTTTCAATTTGAATCTTACTGGCACTTTTTATTTTTTCATCTTAAAATCTTATGACATTTCTCACATGAAATGGGAAACTTCCACTAATACTAGAAATGGGAGGATGTCTAAATATGATTATTTCTTGGATTTTGGGAATATCCCTATTTTCACAACAATTAAATACTGACAACATAATATTGGTGGGTCCCGAGGGAAAGACAATTGAAACCATCCAACGAGATGAATATCTTTTACCTATCCCTGGTGGTATTTTTATCAATGTCGATCAATATATTCATTTCCTTGAAGCAATGGATCAACAGATTTATAAACCACCAATCAATGCCACTGTAGGAGAGAATGGTAATATTGTTTCAGAACAATTAGGCTATCGTTTAGATCGAGATTTATTAACTTCTAAGCTATATAACCATTTTTTAAATCCCGGGGCTAATATAATTGGTGTCCCTACCATTCCAATTTACCCAAGAGTCGATAGCGAATTACTTTCAACCATTTTAGAAAAGAAAATCGGTACATATATTACTTATTTCAATGCTCATAATGAGAAACGATCTCATAATATAATTCTTGCAGCAGAAGCAATTAATAACAAAGTTGTTTTCCCTGGAGAGACCTTTTCATTTAACCGTGTCGTTGGGAAAAGAACAAAAGATAAAGGTTATCTTCAAGCACCTATTATTGTTAGAGGAGAATTATCAGAAGGAATCGGCGGAGGGATTTGCCAGGTTTCTTCCACTCTTTTTAATGCAGTTGATAATGCGGGTTTGAAAATTATGGAACGGTATTCTCATAGTAAACGGGTTCCCTATGTTCCTCAGGGGCGAGATGCCACTGTAAGCTGGTATGGACCTGATTTTTCCTTTAAAAATAAATTTAATCAACCCATTTTTATTAAAACAAAAGTATATGAAGGAAAATTGGTTGTGTCGATATATTCTTCCGATTTAATAAATAATACACCAAAAAAAATTCCTAGTGCTTCTTCGATCCTACCAAAAGAAATTAATGTTGATATTGGCGTTGATGATGAATAGATGTATAGAAAAAAATGTCCACCCGAAAATGAGTGGACATTTTATTTTATAAGGTCTTTTACCAAAAATAAGGGTATCCGAAATAAGAGTAAGGATATGGATATCCGTAAAATGGATATGGGTATCCAAATCCATAATATGGTGGGAATAATGCACTACCCAATAAACCGCCTAAAACACCGCCGAAGAATGGGCCTCCCCAAAATGGTCCCCATCCGAAGAAAGGTCTGCCAAAGCCGAAAAATGGGCGTCCAAAACCGAAGCCAAATGGTCCTCCAAATCCAAAGAATGGCCGTCCAAAGCCGAAGCCAAATGGTTTCCCAAATCCAAAGAATGGCCGTCCAAAACCGAAGCCAAATGGTCTTCCAAATCCAAAACGGCCAAAGCCACCAAAAGGTCTTATTCTCTCATCAGTTTGTTCAATTGGAGATTGGTTAAAATAATAAAGTTCACTTGGTGAAAACTGTATTTCTGTATTCAAAAGAATCCCTCCTCACTTTTTCACCATATTTGTATGCGTTTGACCTATGAAAATCTTGGGTAAACGCCTTTTAAATAAAAATTTTTAGACATATATCCCATAAAAAAAACACCTATGAAATTCTCCATAAGTGTTTAGTCTATCTAATAGATATCTTGATTAATAAAAACCAAAAAGGAAATGATTAATGCAGCAATCCCCCAAACAGTTAGGACAACCATAGAGAAACCTAAGGACATTCCTTCAATAGGAGGAGCTGTACCCGCTAAATATCCTGTTAAATCTAGATTAATCATAAATAAGTATTTAGCAGATTCCCATGAAGAAACCATATTGCTAAGAATGGCACCAGATATTAAGGCAGCCAACATAATGCCCATCCCGACCGGAGTACTTTTCACTAACACAGAAATTAAAAACGTAATTGTTCCAACTAAAACGGCAACAAACCAAACCAAACTAAACTCCATCAAAAGATACTCCCATTGAGGAATTAATTGTACAGTATTTGTATTCAATTCCCCCGCTTCTATATTGAAACCCGTTAGTATAGGTGCACTCCATCCATTATAGCCAAACACAAATCCAGAAATAAGATAAGAAAGGATTCCAAACATTAAAATAATGATAGAAACAGAAAGGATAAGAGCTAAATATTTACTCATTAATATTTTCCAGCGTTTAACCGGTCTCGTAAGTAATAGCTTGACCGTTCCAGTACCAATTTCAGAGGAAACAAGGTCAGCAGCTACAATCATTACCATTAAAGGCAAAAATAAAGTAATTGAATGTTGAGCAAAATTACGCATAAATGTAGGTGCACCAGGCTCCATTGGATTAATGTTATGATCTAAATAATATTGCTGCTGTTGTACACGTAATTGCAGCTGATTTTTCCACTCATCCGAAATACCACTACTAGTCAAACGGTTTTGGGTGTCAATTATTTGTTGTTGTAGAGTTGTACGCCAATCTACATTCCCAAATTTTTCTTTGGTTCTCTCTAGCTCTTTAAATTGAGCATAGGTGAATAATGCTACAAGAATGGCAATAATCAGCCCTACATATACCATTTTCTTTCTGCGAACAATTTTTAACATTTCATTCTGAATGAGGTTAATCAATGGATTCTCCTCCAGTCATTTCAAGAAACAAATCTTCCAATGCCGGAAGTTTTCTAGTCATTTCTAACACTTCTACGCCATTTTCAATTAAAACTTTATTCCATAAGGGAGATTGGTTTTCAATAAAAGGAGTCATGATCGTACCTTCTCCTGTTTCAACAATCGAACCAAAATTTGCTAAAATTTGCTTCCCTTTCTCATAGGGTGAAACTCTCCAACTGATTTTTTCTTGTAGTGTTAACAAATTTTCAACGGAATCTACTTTTATGATTTCTCCTCGCGTTATAATCGCAACTCTATCACACATTAATTGAATTTCACTTAATAAATGACTAGAAACTAGAACAGTTAACCCCTCTTTTTCGGCTAAATAGCGAATAAACCCCCGCATTTCTCTAATACCCATTGGATCAAGCCCATTAGTTGGTTCATCTAAGATTAATACTTTTGGTTTTCCAAGTAATGCTTGTGCAATCCCAAGTCTTTGTCTCATACCAAGAGAATAGGTTTTAACTGGGTCATGGATACGTTCGTTCAAGCGTACTAATTTCACCACTTCATTTATGTATGTTGGATCAAAGTGTGGCAGCATTCTACCAAAATGTTCTAGGTTTTCCCATCCTGTTAAATATGGATATAATTCAGGGTTTTCAACAATACATCCTATGTAACTCATTGCTTTTGTAAATTGACTTTCTACGTTATAACCACATATTTCAATTATTCCTGAGGTTGGTTTTATCAATCCAACAAGCATTCTGATAGTGGTAGTCTTCCCAGCTCCATTTGGCCCCAAAAATCCAAAAACTTCTCCTCTTTTCAAATCAAAATCTACACTCTTAATAATATCTCTTCTTCCAATCCGTTTTTTCAGCCCTTTTACTGATAATGTTATTTCCTCCATGTTCACTCTCCTTACCATGTTATTAAGGAGGCTACACGCTCTGCAATTAATTTGTAGCCTTCTGCATTTGGATGGAATTTATCTGAATATAAATAATCATTAACCTTCAATTGAAAAAGATCAAAGGTTGGGACAAAAACCGTTTGCGGGAATTGATCCAACAATTCACTTGTTTCAAAATTCCATTGGCGAACAGCTTTTGTTGTGACCTCCGCTTGACTTAAATCGATAAACGGATTATACAACCCTACAAAGAAAATAGTTGCATCTTTGTTGGCAGTTCTTAAAACAAAGATCATTTCTTTCAGATTTACAAGGTATTGTTCTCTTAACTTATCAACATTTTGTTGATTTAGTTTTAGAAGAGTTTGTCCACCTTGAAATAAATCATTGCCCCCAATTGTAATGATAATGATATCTGCTTCTTGAACTTGTCTTTTAATTCCCTCTTGACCTACCTGGTTTAATAGTTGCTTTGAACGAAAGCCTTTTACACCTAAGTTTTGGAGGGTAATTTTTTGTTTTGTTTTTTCTTGTAATTGTTCTACTAGGTAACCAATATAGCCTTTTCCACCTTCATCCCCTGTACCTCTCGTTAATGAATCTCCTAAAGCAATAATTGTTCTATTTTGAGTCTTCTTTGATACTTCATTTACTGGATTCAACTGTTCAATATTGGACTCTTGATGATTAAAAAAGTGGGTTTGGATAGTCCAAATTAATCCAACTGAAAACAATAGTAATGACAAACTGGAAAGAATAATCGTTATTTTTACTGAATATTTTTTCACCATCTTCTCCTACTCCTTTATTGTCTTTATCCCCATGTTTCATATAATTGAGAAATTTCTTCCTCATGTGTAATACCCAAGTCGGAAGGTGTCTCTAAGATGAATGGTATATTCCTAAAATAAGGTGAATTTATAAAGGCATCAAAATGATTTGCAGGTATTTGCCCGTTTTTAAAGATATTTGCATGGCGATCTTTACCGGAGCCAACAGGATATTTTGAATTGTTTAAATGAATAGCTTTTAAATGATTAAAATAGCCCAACTCATGGCCCGTTTGTAGAAACTCATCCAAATTTTCACCCGTCCACACGCTACTGGTATAAGCATGGCATGTATCAAAACAAAAGCCAATTTTTTCAGGATAAGCAGTTAAACTACGTACCTGAACTAGTTCTTCAAGGGTTGTCCCCATTGTGCCTGGTATTCCTGCCACATTCTCAATTAATAATAGTGTTTCACCTTCCCATTGTTCCAAAACTAAATCTAACATCTCAATCATTAACTGATAGCCAGCTAGTCTGTTCGTTGAACTAATATGGCTACCAAAGTGTACGACCACCCCTATAGAACCGCAAGCATTGGCAATTTGTAAATCATTAAGTAAAGATTGAATGGTTAATTTTTTTTTTTCAGAAGATGGTGTGAGACTAGTTGGGTAGGGAGTATGGGCTATACTTACTATTCCTAGTTCTTGACAATATCGCTTACAGTTATCTGTATCTTCTTGATTAAAATCTTTTATAGTTAAGCTCCTTGGATTTTTAGGGAAATATTGATAAGCAGCCCCATTCATGGCGGCTGTTCGTTTCGCTGCACCTAGATACCCTTCTTTAATACTAACGTGGCAGCCAAATATCAAGTTAATACCACCTCTGTTCATCATCATATTTATTTCGATGTCGAGCCGCATAACATGCATCACAAATTGGAAATGAATGCTCAAGAGACAGTTTTTTCCCACAACTCTTACATTTTTTCGTTAGGGTTTTAACTTCCTTTTTTAAACTTTCATGAACATCATCACTAATTCCTGCCCGAAGTCTTTCCCAATAAATTGCTTCTGTTCTTTGACCTAAACGATATAAAAATAAAAGATGCAAACCAATGGCTTTATAGGTCAATTCAAGATCCTCTAAACTTCTCTTTTTAATTCTAGGCTCCGGAAGTTCTTGTCCTTCCACAATAGCAAACATATTTTGTTTCCACTGATTAATTAGTTCAGGCTCTTTTGTTGAAAACGGCATATGTAAAAATCCATACAGGTCAACCAGGGATAGACGTGCATCTATTTCTGTACCACGGATTAGTTCATAAAGCTCACGTTCTTCAGAAAGAGAAGCTTTTTTTGTGCCTTTTGGGCTTTCAAACTTTTCCCATAGTTCGAAAAATGTTCCCAAATCACGGTAATATTTCTGAAACCGTTCAAAGACAGTATTCGTAGGCGCAATTGCAAATTGATTGACAGGAACATCTTCCTTTTCAAGTAACTCCTTCATGATTTTTATATCTGTTAAAAAAGCTACCTTTCCTACATTATAAATCCCTTTACGTCCAGCACGACCAGCTATTTGCTTCACTTCTTGAGAGGTTAATCTTCTTCTTTTTGTACCGTCAAATTTATCATTTTCTAAAAAAACAATTCTCCGAATAGGCAAATTTAATCCCATACCAATTGCATCTGTCGAAACAATTACTTTTGTTTCTCCTTTAATAAATCGTTGTACTTGTTTTTGTCTTGTTTCTGGTGGCATACTTCCATAAATCATACTAACTGTATGACCTGCTCTTTGTAGCCTGGCAGCATACTCCAATACCCGTTTCCTCGAAAAGCAAATCAAGGCATCTCCCTTTTTCACATGGTTCATTTTAAATATTTGGGATTCAACCTCCAGAGGAATTTCACGGCTATACTCATGAATTTCAATATCTGAATCACCTAATAATTTTAAGATTATTGATTTTGCATTTTTACTACCTATGATATGTACTTCATTTGCATTTGCTTTTGTAATGGCTTTATACCATGAAAATCCACGGTCTTTATCTGTAATCATTTGTGCTTCATCAATGACAACTACCTCATAAAAATCCTTTTCATGAAACATTTCTACTGTACAGGAGATATGTTGAGCATCATTAACTACCTTTTCTTCCTCACCAGTTTTGAGTGAACAAGGAGTCCCTTCTGCGTTTAACTTGTCATATACCTCCAGGGCTAATAAACGTAAAGGAGCCAAATATAATCCACTTTCTGCTTCCTTCATTTTTTCGAGTGCGTGATGTGTTTTACCTGTGTTTGTTTCCCCAATATGCAGGACATAGCGAATATTTTTTCCGTAGGACGTGCTGTACTCACGCCCAAATATATCCTCGAGCATTCGGGCCTCTTCCTGTTTCTTTCTTTTTATTTCTGCAAGTTCTTCCAGTTTTCTTTTGGCCCATGAAGCACGGTCTTCCAGGTAGATTTCCTTATGTTTCTCCTCATCAAAAGGTATTTCGGCTAATTTAAGTAGATCAGCTACATACTCTTCTTGAATATCTTTTAGAATATCATCCATGACATTAAGAATGTCTTCTTCCATAAGTTCCTGAACAATCAACTCAGTTATTGGATCACTAAATAACTCCTCATATTGATTTTTTAAAGCATGAGGGAGTCCCTCGATAATCTTTTGTGCAGCAATCTCAAATAAAAAATCACCAATAAACCTTTCATATACAAAGTAATAGATTTCGTATTCAAAATAACTCCTTCCCCCATGTTTTGTTTTATGAATATCACCTGTTAATTCCTCAAAAAAATCTGCTAAAGTTTTATAAGACTCTGGACTAAAGATACCTTGTTCCACAAGTTTAATTTCTAATGCAAAAGTATCTACCTTTTGGAATCTTGTTTTTTGTTGAAAATCTGATTTAAGCTTTTGCGCTGTAAAGCTTCTCACACGTAAATATAAAAATTCTTTTTGCTGTTCAAGTATTTGTAAGGATGAAATCTCTATTTTATCCAAAAGTTCATCTCTCTCAGCAAATAATTGCTCTTCCATATCACGATTTATAAAATAATGTCTGGCCATTTCATACCGCTCGTGCCACTTGTCTTCGTTATTAAAAAATGTTTCCTTTAGCCAGCTGATAACATTAAACGGCTTATAATCTCTCATTTCGTTTCGAAATAAATTATTTATTATCTTTTTGTCAATTCCCTCAACTTCGAATCCTTTATTATGTAAAAATGTCTTTTTTTCATTTTTCGGCACCTTATTTGTTACATGATTTAACCAAACATTGACCCATATTTGTTCTATATAATGACTTCGTTCAGATAAGTACTGTTCGAAGGATGGAATAAATTCTTTTTCTTCTAAATATCGGTCAACATCGTCGTAAACTTTTTGTTTCGTATGTTCAATTGCTAAAGGGTATATCGTTTCTACATGACTCATGGGATCCACCTTTTCTTTTTTTAAAAAATTATATCGTTATTGTGCTACAAATTAGGCAAAATAGTGATCTTTAGACCAGAAGAATTGTTAATATTATAGTCTTACATAAAACGGAACAAACTAAAGGTAATCAGAAATGAAGGGTGGATATGAAATGGAAACAATTGATCCAAAAGATGTTAAGGCAGGCGATGAGGTTTATATTATTTACCATAATCCACATACACCAACTGTTGCAAATATTAAACCAGCTGAAATTGTCCAGCACCCTAAGGATCCGAATAAATTGGCATTGTTTTTAAATGAATCCTTTCATCTAATTGAAGAGGATGATGCTCTCTTTTCTTCTGAAGCATCTGCGGAAAAAGCATTTAACGATATGTATGAAGATTTACTTTAAATGATTAAGAAAAGCGTAAGCGCCTTGGTTGGCCCCGACAAGCAAATGTTCTCTAGCAAGGAAAAAAGAAGTTCATTTTTTCCCTGTAAGAAGTCTGAACTTTGACTTCTTACGCTAGAGTTTATTAGCTAATAAGAAAGGACAAAATCGAAATGATTTTGTCCTTTTTTATAGCATGATTAGGAAATGGTCTTAAAATTTTAAATTTATATCAAGAACAATAGGACAATGGTCACTTCCAAGTATATCCGAATGGATTTGAGAATCTGTAACTATGTCTGCTAATTTTTGGGACAAAATAAAATAATCAATACGCCAACCAATATTCCGTTCTCTAACCTTATTCATATAGGACCACCAAGTATATGCTCCTTCTTGCTCAGGGTATAAATATCGGTAAGAATCGATAAAACCACTTTGTAGCAGTTCATCCATTTTTCCGCGCTCTTCATCTGTAAATCCAGAATTACCTTTATTAGATTTAGGATTTCTTAAGTCTATTTCAGCATGGGCAACGTTAAGGTCACCACACAGTATTACTGGTTTGTTAGTCTCCAAATTCAACAGATATTTTCGCAATTGATCTTCCCATCTTATACGGAAGTCTAGCCTTGCTAAATCTCGCTGAGAATTAGGCGTATAGACATTGACTAAATAAAATTGTTCAAATTCAAGGGTTATTGCTCGACCTTCTGTATCATGCTCTTCAGATTGTATACCGTACTGAACAGAAATTGGTTCTTTTTTTGAATAAACTGCTGTACCTGAATATCCCTTCTTAACAGCATAATTCCAATGTTGTTTATATCCTTCTAATTCAAGGCAAATTTGCCCTTCCTGTAATTTCGTTTCTTGAACACAGAAAATATCTGCATTTACTTCTTTAAAATAATCTAAAAAGCCTTTGTTCGTGCATGCTCTTAACCCGTTCACATTCCAAGATACTAATTTCATAAATTTCTTCTCCTTGCTGATAAAAATACACCATATCCCTATCATATATTTTTTTATGGGATATTCCTAATCTAATAGTTCCCATAAAAAAAAGCGATATAAATATATCACTCTTTGCTATCTGAGAGATATAAATATATTGCTTTTCATTTTATAAATGCTATATTTGAAATCCATTTACTATTCTTCCATTTCGACCTTTTGTTGTGACAGATTGAATTAACGAATTAAGAATTGCTTCCTCTGTGGCTTCAGCCGCTCCAGTAAAAATTTGATTCATTAGAGGGTGATCCTCTCTTAAAAAAGTGCGGCTCTCAATATTATGTTCAGTAAAATGCGAATAACGATTTACAGTTGAAAAGGCAATCACAATATCTCCACTGCCATGACTAAAATGACTGCCCGTTCTTCCTAATCCAATACCGCAACGCTTTGCTACTCTTTGCAGCTGTCGATCACTTAATGGTGCATTTGTAGCTAATACAATGATGATAGAACCATCTGCGGTTTCTGATAAGGCATCTTTAAGCCCATTATTAGCTATTTTGTAAGTATTTAATTGGAATTCCTCTTTTTTCCCAAAGTTACTTAGGACTAAACAACCAATCGTATATATTTGTTGTTCATCCGCACGAACAATCCTCGAGGATGATCCGATACCACCTTTATATCCAAAACACACCATTCCCTTACCCGCACCAATGGCTCCTTCTTCAGCAGTATCATTTGATGCTTTTTTAATAGCTTCAATGGCATGGTCAGGTTTGACTGGAAATAATCGTATTGAATTTAAGTAACTATCGTTGCATTCTCCTGCAACAATATTAATAGTCCCCGTGCTATCTCCAATTTCAGGATTATGTTCTAACATAAATTCTAAAGTTCCTTGTGTAACAGCTGGTATTGCAAAAGTATTTGTTAGCATGATGGGAGACTCAATCAAACCAAGCTCATTTAATTGAACTAGTCCGGTTGTTTTTCCAAAACCATTGATGACATAACTAGCTGCCGTTACTTTGTCTTTAAAAAGGTTTCCTCCATGCGGTAAAATAGAGGTAACACCTGTACAAGCATAGTCTTTGCCTTCATCATCTATCGGAAAGTCAAGTGTTACATGACCAACCTTTACATTCGGAACATCTGTTATACAGTTTTTTCTACCTGTCGGCAAAGCTCCAATTTTCACTCCAGCTTCTCTAATTTTCATCTTATTCCTCCATAGAAGCTAGGTTTTGGCGATATCGTAAGAAGTTTTGATTTGCGAATCCTTCTACTTGACTTTCTGTAAAATGTTTTAAAAGCTCATTAATTAAATTTTGACTCATGGATGCATCTTCTAATCCCTTTACATAAGAAGTAATCCCATCAAAATCAGAACCTAAGCCAATATGTTTTTCACCGCCTAATGAACAAAAATGGTCAATGTGTTTTACTACATCAGCCACAGTTGCATTACCATCTTTTTTTACAAATGGCGGACAATAGACAACATGAATCATGCCGCCTTTACGAATCATTGCTGTAGCCTGCGCGTCAGATAAATTACGAGGATGATCACAAAGAGTTCTAGAGTTGGAGTGACTAGCTATTGGATAATCAGCCAATTCCATGACATCCCAAAACGACTTTTCACTTAAATGTGAAACATCGGTTAGAACTTTGTGTTGATTATTCCACTTAACTAATTCTTTTCCAAATAGAGATAACCCTCCCCCACGAGGTTCCCAAGCCCCATCTGCAGCTAAATTTGCATTATTCCAAGTTAATCCAATAGAACGAACACCCAGTTGATAGAGGATATTTAGTTTTGTTATGTCATTTCCAATCGCATCAACGCCTTCAAGCGTAAGCATTGCTCCGATTTCACCGTCTTTTAATTGGTCAAAATCTGACCATTTTTTAATATGCTTCATCTCTGAATTATGACCAAGTACGTCTTTATAAAAATAATCAATTTGATCTAAAGCACTCTGAAATTTCTGGTCAGACTTTATATCTGGTTCAATAAAAATAGCAAAGCATTGAACCATGATATTTCCCTTTTGTAGTCTAGTCTTATTTGTATTCAACTCATCGGCATCAAAAAATCTAATTTTCCCTTTAGCATCCGCTAGCTTCATGAGGGCATCACAATGTAAATCAATTATTTTCATTTTTTGTCATCCCGCCCGTTTTGTCATTTTTTACTTATATAGTTTCTTCGATAAATTGCTCATAGATTTTTTTTGTCATTTCGCCAGGTTTGCCAGTTCCTATGACCTGATTATCCACTTTTACAATCGGTAAAACTTCAGAAGTTGTACTGGTTATAAATACTTCATCAGCATCTAAAAGTTCTTGTTTAGTAAAGTGCTTTTCAATTAAGTCTATATTTAATTTTTGTGAGATCTTAGTAACAGCTAGTCGAGTTATTCCGTGTAATATATGTTTCGATAAAGGAGTGGTATAAACTTTACCATCTTTAACCATAAATACATTCGAACTTGTTCCCTCTGTCACATAGTCCTCTCTTAATAAAATCGCTTCAAAGCAACCTGCTTCATGAGCTGTTTGCTTTGCTAGTATATTGGGTAGTAAATTTAGTGATTTTATATAACAATTCGCCCATCTTTCATCTTCATGAAATATAGCTGATTCACCTAATGTTCGAACTTCCTCCGAAAGTGCTTTTGTCGGTCTAACAGTCATAGAAATTGAAACTGGTACTTCTGGAAAAAGATGCTGTCTAGTAGCTATACCTCTTGTTATCTGTAAATAAACATTACAATCCTTTAATTGGGATCTTTCGATTGCTTCATTTATTAAACGTGTAAAATCCTCAATTGTTTCAGTAATTGGTAATTTTATAGCCTTTGAACTAGTAATAAGTCGATCTAAATGTTCATTAAGCATAAAAGGGACTCCATTATAAACACGGATTACTTCGTACACCCCATCACCAAACTGGTGTCCCCTTTCATCCAGTGGTAAAACAAGTTCATCTAAGGAAATAAATTTCCCATTTATATAACCAATGCTCATTCTAATCCCCCTCTTCTTCTTCAAACACAAAATCCTTTTATATATTAAAAATAGATGATTTTTATAAAAGAATCCAATTAAATTTTAAAAATATTTGGTAAAAAAAAATGGGGGGTTTCCTTTTGATTTCCTTCTAAAAAAATAACCAGAGGAATCTACTCCTCTGGTAATCTACTTACTTTATTTTAAGCAATCCATTATTTTACTTCTGTGAGATTTCTTGTTTCGCTTTTATTATGAAGAATAGTGGCTTGAGCAGCTGCTAATCTTGCTAGCGGAACACGGTAAGGGGAACAGCTTACATAGTCCAAACCAGTTTTATAACAGAATTCAATAGAGCTTTTTTCTCCACCATGTTCACCACAGATACCTGTTTTTAAGTGCGACTTAGTTTGACGACCAAGATGAACGCCCATTTCGACAAGCTTTCCAACCCCATCTTGATCAAGCACTGCAAACGGATTATCTGGAAGTACCTTATTTTCTATATAGGTTTGTAAGAACTTTCCTTCTGCATCATCACGGCTAAAGCCAAAGGTGGTTTGTGTTAAATCATTTGTACCGAATGAAAAGAAATCCGCTTCTTCAGCAATTTTATCTGCAGTTAATGCCGCTCGTGGTATTTCAATCATTGTTCCAATTAAATACTCAAAATCTTTACCTGTTTCTTCTTTAACTTTAAATGCAGCATCAATGACCAATTGTCTCATTTCTTTTAATTCGTTAACATGACCAACTAGCGGAATCATAATTTCTGGTTTAACATCTAAACCTTTATCTGCTAAATTAGCCACAGCATAAAAAATAGCTTTTGCTTGCATTTCATAGATCTCTGGGTGAATCATACCTAAACGACATCCACGGTGGCCAAGCATTGGATTAAATTCATCTAATTGTCTTACTTTTTTTAGAAGTAGTTCCTTTTTCCTTAATTCAGAAGAATCAGGTTGAAGAATCTGAAGCTTTGTCACTTCAATCAACAATTCTTCTTTATCAGGTAAAAATTCATGAAGAGGCGGATCTAACAAACGAATGGTTACTGGATAACCTTGCATTGCTTCAAATATACCTTCAAAATCTCCTTGCTGCATTGGTAATAGTTTATTTAATGCTTCCTTTCTCTCTTCATATGATTCTGATAGAATCATATCTTGAACAATAGGTATTCTATTCAGATCCATAAACATATGCTCTGTTCTACATAACCCGATTCCACCTGCGCCAAAATCGAATGCCTTTTTAGCATCCTGTGGATTATCAGCATTAGCACGAACTCCTAACTTACGCTCTTGGTCTGCCCATGCTAACAGTAATTGAAACTCATCTGAAAGTTCTGGTTCAATCATAGGGATTTCCCCTAACATGATTTCTCCTGTTGCTCCATCAATTGTTATCGTATCTCCATAGTTTACAAGCGTATCTCCAATAGAGAATTGTTTTGCTTTTAGGTCAATTTTTAAAGCTTCACATCCACAAATACAGGCTTTCCCCATTCCTCTAGCTACTACTGCCGCATGACTTGTCATACCTCCACGGCTTGTTACGACTGCCTGTGCAGCTACAATCCCATGAATATCATCCGGAGTTGTTTCAGGACGAACTAGTATAACCTTCTTACCTTCGTTTGTTAAGCTTTCTGCTTCATCCGCATCGAAAACAACTTGGCCAGTTGCTGCTCCTGGAGATGCAGGTAAACCTTTTGCGAGAATTTTCCGTTCAAATCCATCGTCAATACGTCTGTGAAGAAGTTGGTTTAATTGATCTGGATCAACACGAAGAAGAGCTGCTTTTTTATTGATTATTCCTTCTTCAACCATCTCAACTGCAATGCGAATGGCTGCCTGCGCTGTTCTTTTACCTGTTCGTGTCTGTAGGATGAATAGTTCTCCACGTTCAACTGTAAATTCAATATCTTGCATATCCTGATAATGCTGTTCAAGACGTTTACTAGTCTCAGCAAATTGCTGGAACACATTAGGCATTTCATCTTTAAGTGTTAGTATAGGCTGTGGTGTACGGATTCCTGCCACTACGTCTTCACCTTGGGCATTAATTAAATATTCCCCATATAAAATATGTTCCCCAGTTGATGGGTTTCTAGTGAATGCAACACCAGTTCCCGAGTCGTTACCCATGTTACCAAAAACCATACTTTGAATATTAACAGCTGTTCCTAAATGATCTGGAATTTTATTTAAGCGACGATATACGATAGCACGCTGATTATTCCAAGAATCGAAAACTGCATTAATTGCGAGAAATAATTGTTCTTTTGGATCCTGTGGAAATGATTTACGATTATGTTTTTTAACTATATCTTTATAGCCTTTAATGACTTCCTTCCAATCTTCAGCAGTCATTTCAGGGTCTGAAGAATATCCTTTGTGTTGTCGAGTTTCTTCTAAATATTGCTCAAAAAAGAATACATTTATATCTAACACCACATTAGAAAACATTTGAATAAAACGACGATAAGAATCATAAGCAAACCGTGGGTTATTTGTTAATTTCGCCATGCCTTCTACGGTTTCGTCATTCATCCCAAGATTCAAAATCGTATCCATCATTCCTGGCATTGAAAATACAGATCCTGAGCGAACGGAGACTAATAATGGGTTTTCAGGATTACCAAATTGTTTACCTGTTTTTTCTTCAAGGGCATACAGTGCGTCTAATACTTGAGCAGTTACTTCACTGGGGATTGTCTTTTCTGCTTCATAATAAGAATTACAAGCTTCTGTTGAAATAGTAAAACCGAAAGGAACAGGTAATCCAATTTTCGTCATTTCTGCCAAATTGGCGCCTTTCCCCCCTAAAATTTCCTTCATTCCACTATGACCTTCGTTAAACAAATAAACAAATTTACTCATTAGTTAGCTCCTCTCACTTTTTAAGTAATCTAAAATTAGGTTTGCTGTTTCCTCTATTGCCTTATTGGATACATTAATGATAGGACATCCTACTCGTTTCATAATTTTTTCAGCATAATCTAATTCTTCAAGGATACGTTCAAAGCTAGCGTAATTTGCCTGAGAAGTTAATCCGAGTGCTTTTAATCTTTCTTTACGGATGTCATTCAATTTATCAGGTGAAATAATAAGTCCCACACATTTATTTCTTGGTACTTCAAACAATTCATCTGGTGGTGGTACTTCTGGTACCAATGGTACATTCGCAACCTTTAATCGCTTATGAGCTAAATACATCGAAAGTGGTGTTTTAGAAGTGCGAGAGACACCTATTAAAACAATGTCAGCACGTAAAATGCCACGAGAATCTCGCCCATCATCATACTTCACTGCAAATTCTATAGCTTCAATTTTTCGAAAATAATCTTCATCAAGCTTACGCATCATTCCCGGTTGATTACTTGGTTTCTTATTAAATTTCTGAATAAATGCATCCATTAAAGGATTCATTAAATCTACTGCAATGATTCCTTCTTCTTTTGCTCTTCGATCCATGTAATCTTTTAAACTTGGTATGACAATGGTATAAGCTATAATGGAATGACTTTGGTTAGCAAGTAGAATAACATCTTCAATATCCTCATTGTCTTCTACATATGAATTCCGCCGAATTTCAACATTCCCACCATTAAATTGGGTTGCTACTGCTTTTACAACAAATTCGGCCGTTTCACCCACTGAGTCTGAGACAACATAAACTACCTCTTTTTGGTTCAAGATCGTTCCCACTTTCTTATTGATTATCTTTCAATCATTTCAAGGAATGCTCTAGTTATCGTCGTTTTCGTAATTCGACCAATCACTTCATATGTAGAAGATCCTTTATCTACTTCTCTTACAACTGGTAAAGAATCTATCCGATTTTGTATAAGTTTTTTAGCTGCTTCTAATAAAGTTTCTTCAGATCTAGTGGTAACAATATTGGGCATACGAGTCATAATAACACTGATGGGTAAATCATTTAAATTTTTATTTCCAATAGCCGCTCTAAGTAAATCTTTTCTTGAAATAACACCCACTAAATAGCCATTCTCATCCACAGCGTACAACGTTCCTACATCCTCTAAAAAGATTTGAACAATACCATCATAAACAGAAGTAGATTTTTGGATGACAATTGGGTGAGCTTTATAATCCTTAACTAGCTGTTCGGTAAACTTAGCTACTTGTAAATTAATCTCAGTTTCTTCATTTAAATAGTAACCAACACGAGGTCTTGCTTCTAAGCTTCCAGACATCGTAAGGATGGTTAAATCAGGACGTAAAGTTGCACGGGTTAAGGATAGTTTCTTTGCAATATCCTTACCAGTAATAGGACCTGCAGTTTTAACAATTTCCAGAATTTCTTCTTGGCGCTTTGTTAGTTTAATAAGAATCACCACCTTCGGTAAATAAACATAATGTGTTATACTGATTTCCGTTGTGATTAATTGTGTTATACTTATTTTATATTTAGTATATACCATTTATTCAAAATACGAAACAATGAGTTTTAAATTTTTTGTTATATAAAACTTTGAATTTACTAAATTCAAACAAATAAAGACCCTATCCCAATTATTTACTAGGATAGGGTCTTGTAAAATATCTTTAATTCATCCATTGCTTTTGGACTTGTTCTTTAGCTACTCGTAAAATCTCTTCCTCACTTGTATATTTATCCACAATTACATTGGTTTGATAACACTTTCCTTGATAAACAACATTAATAGTATACTGTATCACATTCAAAGCTCCCTTCATTCTTTTTTCGTATAAAAAAAGCTTTTTCTTTTGAAAAAAGAAAAATTAGATATTTTAAATAAAATCACTAGAGGATATAGATTAATATATTTATTTCTTAAATTTTTATGTGAACCAAAATTAGGAAAAATAAAATAATACATCCATTAAAAAAGGAATATCCTAATGCGGAAATTCCTTTTCTAGACATTATTTTTGACAATTCGAGCAGTAGAATGTTTTTCTTGAAGAAATGGAACCTTTCAAAATCTTGTGACCACATCTTGGGCAATCTTGACCTTCGCAATCATAAACTTTGCAAAGGTTGTTATACCCTCCTGTTAAAGTATCCCCTTTATAGAGTGGATTCTCCATATATCCTCCATGTTTGGTTGCATCACGAAGCACATATTGAATAGAATGGTATAATGTGTTTACCTCATTTGAATTGAGATTTTCTATTCCTCTAGTAGGTAATACTCCTGCATGAAAACAAATTTCGTCTGAATAACAATTACCTATTCCTGCAATCCATTGCTGGTCCACTAATTTTGTTTTCAGACGACCTCTTCGGTTTACCACTAATGCTTCGAAAGATTTAAGTGTAAATGCTAAATCCAAAGGTTCTGGTCCCAAGTCTGATAATTCTTTTTCCACTAGATCTCTTGAATTATACAAATGTAAGTAACCAAGTCGGAGTCCAATAAAATATAAATGCTCTTGACCAAATGTAAACTGAATTTGAACAGTTCTTTTTGGTTTATCTTCCTGTGTTCCGTAAAACATCCAACCGCCTAACATCAAATGTAAAAGCAAGATATTCCCATTTTCAAGGTAGAATATTAGATGTTTTGCTCGTCTTTCAACATTTATTATTTTTTGACCCTGTACTTGATTAAGAAATATTTCAGGTGATACATTTATAGATTTTTCACGATTCACTTGAACAGATGTAATTGTTTTTCCAATTATTTTTTGACTAAGTATAAATTTGTAATTTTCCATTTCAGGTAATTCGGGCATATTATATCCTCCGTTCCATAAAAAAAGACACTTTATAGTAGTGTCTTCTGTGAAAATGAAAACTATTATAAATTGATACTTGAGTTTTAAAAAGTGAATTTTCTTTTGTATAGAACACCTATTTAAGTATATAATGACAAGTTTTTTTAGATTTGGTGTTTTTGACAATAACCATCAATTAGTCCTTCAATAAAATCCATCTCAGGAAATTTTCCGGCAAAATTAAATTGGAGTTCTTCAACAAATGAACCATTATGATAAACATGAATGGCTCCTTTTTGATTGATTACACTAAATTCGGGTTCAAAAATATACCCATTACGCTCAACAGCTCCCATAGTCACTACTCCTTATGTCCATATTATTTCACTAATTTTCTCTAAAGATTATTCTTTTACTTTTTACTAATTTTTAATCTACATATTATGTTATTAATGGGTAAACCTAAATAGCAGAAATTATTAAAAGGAAGGTAGTGAGAATATGAAACAATCATCAAACAAAAATCATTCTCAACAATCTATTGAAAATGTAAAATCCTATCAAGAAAAAAACGATGAAATTTTCGAGAATGACACTCTAAAGAATCGCCAACCTACCCCACAACCTAAAGAATATGATGAAATTGAATATTAAAAATTATGGCTTGTAGTTTTCCTACAAGCCTACATGATTAGTCTAGGTAGCTGACTATAAATATCGACAATCTCCTCTATTCTCATTCTTACTAATCCGCTTGAAGATGGGGCAACAAACTCAGTCGTTCCATCCACTAACGCATGCGACTGAACACCCCAAGGAACTTCTTTTCTTCCACTGTATTCTTGGTAAACACCTTTCCCAACAAAACATATAATTTTTGGTTTAAAAACCTCAATTTTATGTCGTAATTCCTCTTGTCCTTTTTTATACTCTTCTTTCGTTATTTCTTGTGCGGTTTTTGTTGGCCTTGTAACAATATTCGTTAAACCATAGCCTAAATCAAGTAATAAGTAATCTTCATTTGTTGTATATTTTCTCGGAGTAAGACCTGCCTTGTGTAAAATAGTCCAAAATCTGTTATTAGGGTTGGCAAAATGATGTCCTGTCTCACTAGAACGAATACTCGGATTAAAACCAACAAACAAGATTTTTAAATTAAATTTAATATGATCAGAAATTGGCTTCATTTAAACACGTCCTTATTCATACAATAAGCGTTATTCTAATGTAGCAGATAGTTGGGATTTAAGGAATTGACCAATCGCTTCGGAATCTAACCTTGCCGCTACATATGGAGGTCTAACTCGATTAGCCCCTTCCAACGGTAAACCAAGCCATAATATTCTTTCATCTATTAAAACAAAAGGAAATGGAATATCACTAGTAAAGGAACTATCTGATTTCAAATGCTGGTTTGTATGGGGAGATAACAATGTTAGTGTAACTCCGACATTCCTCTTGTTTAAAATGGTTATCCACTCACTAGACAATAAATTATCATTATGTATCGAAAGAAGGATAGAGTTTTGAGAATGTAGAATATCATCCGTTACTGTTTCTAGCCTCTTTGCATGAATCCAATTTAACCTTGGATGTTGATTTTTAATCCACGATCCAATATCTTTTTGAAAGATTGCCTGTCTATTTTCAAGTTGATGTTCTACAAGCTTCCTTAATGTTTTCAATTTACTTATTTTTTCTTTTATAAAAGAGGAGTCGCTTACATGAATAAACTTTCCTTTTGTTCTTGTAATCGCAACATTAATCAATCTCTCACTATCTTGGCCAACCAATAACACACCCGGTCGGTCTAAAGGGTAACTATCAACGGTATCAAATATCATAACATCACGCTCACTGCCTTGGAAACGATGTACTGTAGCTGATATGATATCTGTTTCGCTTCTTTCTTTTCGAAGTAGGTCTTCTAATAAGGTTTCCATCAAAATCGATTGTGATCGGTATGGTGTCACATAACCTATCGAATTTATTCCTGATAAATAAGATTCATAAATAGCTTGAAAAGAGATGAATAACTGCCAAAGATTAAATCTTGAATTAGATGTCTTTTCGGTCATGCAATGATTTCCATTAAAACTTACGTCCACTAGAATAGATGAAAAATTTGGGAACGGTGCTAACTGAGCCAGTTCATTACGTGACTTTTCTACCGAGGCATGATCACTAACAAGTGAATGATAAATATGTTTATTGGTAAAAGCAGATATATCCGGGTGCATTCGCCGTTGTTCCCTTAATAATACCAAATGAGGATGAAGTTTTAATTGATTTACCGATTGGTTAACCCCTGATTTTTGAAAAATATCCTCCCGTAGCCATTCATTAATAAGTGCATGTTTACCTGCAGCAATCGGAGGCAATTGTTTAAAGTCTCCACAAATAATAATCCTTTTAGCTAGACTAGCTGAAAAAGCAATTTGAGGCACATATGCCATACTAGCTTCATCAATGATGACTAAATCAAACTCCTTTTCATAAATCGCAGGATCACTTGCCGCTTTCGCTAATGTGGCACCAATAATTTTAGCCTCTTTTACAAATTGGATTTCTTTTTGTCTAATCTTTTCAAGAATATTCCCTAACTTCACCTCTATATCAAGCAGACTTTCCGTATCTCTTTTGCTGAAGGACCTAGTTAAGTCTTGTTTAATTTGTTTTCTTTCTATCGTCAATCGTTCTTTTTCTCTTGCTAAACCTGGTTCAAAAGTTTGGAGTAAATCGATGGTTGTGATCGTTTGGTGGGATAGAAGGTTGCCACCAACATTGGTGCCGTAACGAAAAATGTCTCCTTCTTTGAATCTTCCCTTTTTCTGTATAAAAGAAGATATTTCCGCCATTAAAACATCTATCGCTTGATTACTATGTGCCAAAATTAAAATTCTTTTTCCATGAATATATTTATTAGAAGCCACCCTCGCAAGAGTATAGGTTTTACCCGTACCAGGAGGCCCCCAAACAAAAGTAACAGGGTTAAACTGAGAACGTAAAATTAATTCATGAACATTGGATTTAATATTATCTAAAGGATGTTTTGATTCCTCGTTGGGTTGAAGAACTCTTTTTACCCTCATCCGTTTTTTCTTGCTTTTTTTTATTTCATCCAGCCTTTCGGTGAGTTGCTCTAATAATTCCCAAGGGTCATGAAAAAGGAATACCTCCGATAACCTTTCACCAAAATTGGCTTCCACTTCAACTATAACGTTATTTCCTTCTGATGATAGAATTCGCCCACTAACTTGTTGTTTTCCCCATACAATCTTTACTTTTGCACCAACTGGTACTCGAATGGACATGGTAGATTCAAAAAAATAGGTAATGGTATTATCCTCCGCACGTATTAACCTTCCATTTATTAATATGAACTTACTACTTCCATATTTTTTTAAATATTGAATTTCAGCCTGTAAAGCTTTCTGCATTTCAGTAATTAGAAATCCCACTTTTGAAATCATTTTGTTCTTCCTTTACATCACCATTATCAAGGTATGAATTTTCACTTTTAATAGGATACCATTTAAATAATTGAAAACCTAATAATGTATTGAATAGATCACGTATCTTGGTAATATAATAATAATGTCTCCTCTGGAACTATTCGCTTGTTGCGGGACACTTAACCAGTTCGGACCAGAGGGGACAGGCGTCTGATTTTCAGACGCTTTTTTGTATATAAAAAAAACACCGAGTTCTCGGTGCTTCATTTAATTTTATATATTTTGAATATGTGTTTCATTTATAAAATAATTATTTTTTCCATTTTCTTTTGCCAGGTACATCGCAGTATCTGCTTCTTTAATTACCTGATCTATATCTTTCTCACCGAGTTTTGATAAGGAAATTCCAATACTGACTGTTACCTTCGCTTCATGATCTTCCAGCAAAAATGGAAAAGAAAATGCATGGATAATGGATTCTGCAGTTTGTATAGCATCATTTACATGAGCATTTTCTAAAAGGATTAGGAATTCATCTCCACCAAATCGGGATACCATTCCATTATTTTGGATACTGCTAGTAAATTTAACTGCAGCAAGTTTAATGAGCTGATCTCCGCAATCATGACCTAAAGTATCATTAATTTCTTTAAAACCATCTAAGTCTATAAAAAGAACGGCAACCTGCGTCCCCATTGATAATGAACATAAATGTTTTTTTAAGAAGTCCCTATTTGGTAATCCTGTTAATGAGTCATGATATGCAAGGTAATGTAATTTCTCTTCAAGTAGTTTCCTTTCAGTAATATCTCTTGCGATGGCCAAAACAACCTTTTTATTATCTAATTGAAAAACATTAGCCGTAATATCACTTGGTATATATTGACCATCCTTGGAAACGTATCTTCCCTCAAATGAAAGAGTACCAGTTCGGACCAATTCTAACTGTAATTCCTTAATTTTAGATAGACGATCATGAGAAGTAAATTCAAGCGGATTCATTTTCAATAATTCGTCTTTTGTATATCCAAGTTTTCGGCAAGCTGAATCATTTATTTCTAATACGACACCTGGCATTAAATCTTCTTTTAGTTCAAATAAATAAACCATGTCCCCAGAAAAATCAAATAAAGTTCTGTACTTTAATTCGTTTTCTTTAATCATTTCTTGGTCCTTTTTTAATTTACGAATTAGGAAAATCAATGCCAAATAAATAAGAGTATTAATAAATATACCAAATACATTACCTAAGAGAAGATTACTAGGCATTCCAAAACTCATATGAAAAATGGGCATTAGATAGAAAAATCCAAACATAATATTGAAACCAATTAATCCAATCCCAATATAGTTTAAATAATTTAGAATTTGATATGTTGAATGTTGAGTTTCTTTTGTTATTCTAATCAAGACACTGTCCTACCTTCATGTAAACAATCGTTGTTTGATAAATGATATTAGAAACGAGAAACAGATTCTTTTCATATCATTTTGTAAATTCCTTCTTATATTAAAGGGTAATCCTCTTATTTTCTATATTCACCCTATAAAAACCTTTTTTTAAACAAAAATAAAAGCAAGCACTTTAATGCTTACTTTTTGGATTTGTGATTCTACTAATATACATATCCTTCATTTCTTTGATCACACCATGATAAGGATAATCTTTATATAATGTTTGAATGGTAGCTCCATCTAGAATAGACCAAAAGATATCTCCATACAATTTTGTGTCTAAATCTTCCTTAATTTCCCCTGCTGCCTGTCCATCTTTTAGAATATCAGAAATGAATTTAATAAAGAATTCATGTCTCCGCTCGTTTAAGATTCGATTTACTTCTTTATGTCTTGAAGAATAAATTTTAAATTCATAGTGAACAATTACATCTTCAACGTGCTTTTCCTCAAATGGGTCTATTGTTAGATATACATCGAATAAGTAATTTATTTTCTCTACAGCAGTATGAAATTCAGATATTTTTTTTATTAATTCACCGTTCGTTTCAAGTGTTTCACTTCGCATGAGTTCTAAATAGATATCATCTTTACTTGAAAAGTAATTATATATTGCTCCCTTACTCATCCCTGAATGATGAACAATATCATCGATGGTGGCAGCTTCAAACCCTTTTTTTGCAAAACAGGCGAAAGCACTGGCCAATATTTCTTTTTTCTTTTTTTCTTTATATTCATCTGAAACAATTGGTGGCATAATACCCTCCGATTATTTTATTAACTTTTTATTCTATATTACTAATAATACCCTACCTTACAATTCAATCCAACCCAATTTAGGAGAGAATTGCATATATTCTCTTTTCATTACCTTAGATATTCTATTAATTAAATGAAGGAGGAATAATATCCTTATTCCTCCTGCTTTAATTATTTTTTAAAGCCCATAAATTTGAGAGTATTTAGCAGTTAAATACTCGGCAAGATACTTGGCATTAAGTTCTTCCCCGGTGACTTTTACAATTAACTCATTTGGAGACAGGAAGCTACCGTATTGATGAATCTTTGTACGAAGCCATTCATTCACGATTTCAAACTGTCCATTTTCAATTGTCTGATAAAAATGAGGGATTTCCTGCTGTATGGTATTTAAAATCTGTGCTGCATAAAGATTCCCTAAGGTGTAGGATGGAAAGTAACCTAAACCTCCGAAAGACCAATGGACATCTTGCAGTACCCCTTCTGAATCGTTGTTTGGAACAGTTCCAATATATTCTTCCATCTTTTTATTCCAAATGGATGGTAAGTCTTTTACTTGTAATTCCCCTGAAATTAAACCTTTTTCGATTTCATATCGAATCATGATATGAAGGTTATATGTTAATTCGTCTGCCTCTACTCTAATTAACGATGGTTTGACTGTATTAATAGCTCGATAAAATTCATCCACTGTAATATCTTTTAATTGCTCTGGGAAATAAGATTGTAAGGTTGGGAAGAAGAAATTCCAAAACTCTTTACTTCTTCCAACCATATTTTCAAAAAATCTTGATTGGGACTCATGAATCCCAAAAGATGTACCGTTTCTTAGCACTGTTCCTTCATATTCTGGATCTATATTTTGTTCATACATACCATGCCCTGCTTCATGAATCGTACCAAATAACGCAGAACGAACATTGTTTTCTAAATACCTTGTTGTAATCCGTACGTCACCCGTATTCATAGATTGAGCAAATGGATGTACCGTTTCATCTAAACGGCCAGCTTCCATATCAAATCCTATAATTGGTAGAACATATCGATTAAATTCTTTTTGCTTTTCTGTACTGAACTTTTGGTCAAAAATTTCCTCAGGTGTTTTGTAAGGAGAATCTTGTATTCTCTTTAATAATTCAACACTTACTTTACGGAGTTCAGCAAATAAAGGATCAAGCGCTTCAACAGTAAGACCTTGCTCAAATTCATCTAATAAAGCATTATAAGGATGACCTTTATAACCAACTATCTCTGCAAATTTTCTTTTCATTTCTACTATTCTTTCTAAATAAGGTAGATAATGTCCAAAGTCATTATTTGCTCTTGCTTCTTCCCAAATATGGTTAGCCTCATTTGTTAGAGTTGAATATTCCTGATAGAGTTCTGTCGGGATTGCCTTTGATCTATCATAGAATTGTTTACGTTCACGGACTCTTGCGCGTGTTACCTCATCCAAGCTATTCATCATTTCAGGGGATGATAGTTCATTTAACAAATTTCCCATATCTTCTGAAACCATCAGTTTGAAAATTTCAGTTTCTAAAGCAGATGCAGCTTTTGAAAATAACATTCTTCCTTTTTTGGGAGCCATCACTTTTTGGTCCCATCCTACTAGGGCAGAAACAGTTGAAAGATGGGTAATCTTTTCATCTAACTCTTTAAACAATTGCAACGAATTTTTAGTTGTTATCATTATGTATTACCTCCATTTATCGTTTTAATTTAGCTGAAAAATTCTTTTATTAATTTTTTCATTGCCTCAGGCTGTTCGACAATACTCCAATGACCACAATCTTTAATGATTTCCATCTGTGCGTGTGGGACATAAGTCAATAGTGTTTCCTTTAATTTCAGAGGAGAAATAATATCATACTCACCCTGTGCTATTAAAATAGGAATTTCTGATATTTCCTCTAGTTTATTAGTTAAATCATAATAATTTATTATTTCTTTACCAAGTTCACGATTCACTAGTGGGTTACTGGAGGTTTTTGTTTTTCTAGTCAATGTATCAAGTGAATACACATAATAAGGGTTAATAATATTAAAAATTTCTTGGACATCAGCTTCGCCATTTTTAAGTCTATTAGATGTATCCTCTAATAATTCCTTATCTTTTATGGACAGTTTATTCTCTAATTCACTCCCAAATTCAATTAAATGATTACCCTTTGCTCCAACAGCGGCTGTTAAGAAGATTTTATTAACCTGTTTTGGATATTTTGAAGCGTAAAGCAATGCAAGCATTGATCCCCAAGACTCACCAATTAGATTTAACTTATCGATTCCTAAACGAATTCGGAGTTCTTCTAATGTTTCAACCTCTTCAATCAAAGTATAATCATCATTTAATGCTGTTTGTGATTGACCGCATCCCCGTTGATCGTAAAATATCAATTGAAAATGTTCAGATAGACTCTGAAGATGTGGAAGAAAGTAACGATGCTCACCGCCTGGACCCCCATGCAGGAATACTAAGGGATTGCCTTCACCGATTAATTTAACAAAAATTCTTAGGCCTCTTATTTCCAGGAAATTCTCCTCCATGTATCCATTTCACCTCGCTATATATCTTGGTTTTTAATAAAACGACTATACAGTTTATTTTATTAAACCATATACTAATCAACCTAGCAACAATATTTTCTAATAATTTGCACATTTCAAACACTTTTAAAAAAAACCTCCAATAATAATTGGAGGAATTGATATCTTAATTATTAATCTTTATTAATCGGTTTAATCGCATTATTCCATTATCCAACAATTCAGTTCCAGAAATAATCGCATCTCCACCACCTTGTGCAAATGCATCATTTCCGCCTCCTCTACCGTTTATAAGGGGCAGTAACTCAGTCAAAACGATTTTCATATTTTCCCTAATAGAAGTACCCCGTGCAACAACCACTTGAAGCTGTTGGTTATTTTCAGACACAAGCATAACCACAACATTTTCCAATTCGTTTGTAATGTATCTAGCCAAAGTTTGAAGATCCTTCATTGATCGATTTTGAAGGACTTTACCGAGTATAGTGTGATTATTAGCCATACACTCCTCTACCAACTCTTTTGCTTCATAGTTCAAAATTCTTTGCCTAAGCTCGCCTAATTCCTTATCTGAATCTTTTACAGATTGTAATAAACGAGTTAATGAATCCACCATACCAGTTTCAGGTGCATTTAACATCTTTGTAAATTGCATAATAATTTGCTGTTTTTCATGCAGCTGCTTTAAGACTCTATTTCCACATACAAATTGGAGTCGAACTCTTTTTCTTTGTCTCTCCCAGGATAATATTTTTATGGAACCTACTTCGCCAGTAGAATTGGGATGGGTGCCTCCACAGCCGTTATAATCAAATTCTGGAATAATCACTAATCTAATGTTCTCAGTTACACTTGGTTGTTTACGAAGTGGATACTGTGGCAATTCTTCTTTAGTGACCCATTTAGTAATAATAGGTTTATTTTCTAATATTATTTGATTTGCTTTTTTTTCAACCTCTGATGCTTGCCGTTCCGTTAAATCCTCTACATCCAAATCTATCGTTACAATATCTTGTCCTAAATGAAAGCCAACTGTTTCAAAATCAAATAATTGTTCAAATGCCGCAGATAATATATGTTGACCACAATGTTGTTGCATATGATCAAACCGTCTGTCCCAATTAATTTGCCCATTAATCATCTTAATTGTCTCAGGAAGTGGTTCTGCTATATAGTGGCGTATTTCTCCTTCTATTTCTTCCACTTTTTCAACATATGTATCGTTGAGAAATCCTGTGTCATATGGTTGTCCCCCGCCAGTAGGGTAAAAAGCTGTTTCTTCTAATACAGCATACCAAAGACCCGTTTCATCTTTATCCTGTTTTTTCAGTTTGCTTGTAAAGGTTTGTATGTATGAATCCATATAATACAATTTGTGTTCCATAAATGTCCCCTTATCTTTATTTCAAGCTAAAATTTCTTACTCATGCTTATTTGTTTTTTCATTAATTCATATGATTTATCAATGATATCCGTTAAGACATCCGCTTTATAAATTCTTCCAAGCTTCGTATTGTTTTGATAATATTCCACAATTTCATCAAGTTTTTGAGACGTTTCTTTCATTATTCTTATGTTTAATTGAATTCTTTCTTCTTTACTCAATTTACCATTCTCCAATCCCTTGTATATTATATCTACCTGCTAGCACATTGATAGACATATTATAGCAAATAGATACAATATTCAGCAAATATAGTACATTTCTTTTACCTAAACAAGTTCGCATGATTAGGATAAAAACTTTTTAGGGCCAAAACGCCTATTATAAACAAATCTCTTTAGGTCTATATCTTTTAAATTTTTATCATAATAACGAAATAACAGGGATTGATATTGAGGATATTTCTTCATTACAAAAAGAGCGAATTCCTTTCTTTCTGCCTTCGTGGCTTTGATGAAGTCAGTCTGATTAACAATTTGGTCTAGTTGATTGCGAACATATTCCATGGTATCTTCCCATTTTGCTTTCTGTTCTTCTAAAATACTTTTTGCATACTCAGGAAGCTTTTCGATTACTTGATCCATGTATCCTTGTAACCACATCAGCATTCTATCTTTTTCAGGCAACTCAAATACCATATTCATTAATTGAATTTCATCCATATCTTTACTTATTGCATATTTACCTACTCGGTTCATTTAACTCACCCCATTACAATTCTCTACCAATAAAGAATTATTTATTTGTGATTAAATAAACCTATTTATATATAGTTGAATTTCATTTCTTAAAAAACATAAAAAAGCCTTTTCTACTAGTGTAGGAAAGGCCTTTTTGACTATTTATATTCTAAAAATTCTACTCTATTTCCAAAAGGGTCATTAACAAAAAAACGAGCTCTTCCATCAATAGGTGCATCTTCTTTCGTTTTAATACCGTTCCCTTCTAAATGCAATCTAAAATCCTCTATGTTTCCTATTACAAATGCCGGATGAGCCTTCTTAGCCGGAAGAAAATCCTCTTCAACTCCAATATGAATTTGTTGATTACCATATTGAAACCAGCATCCTCCTCGCCCTTGTAAACTTTCAGGCTTTTGTACTTCCGTGAGACCTACAATCTCTCCCCAGAATTTTCTTGCCTCCTCTTCACAACCTTTTGGAGCAGCTAACTGAATGTGGTCAATTCCCATATACTCAAATTTCACTATTTTTCCCCCTAACAATATATCAATTTATAATTATTCTCTTAATAAGAAAGAAATCCTTTATTAACAAGAAAAAGAGCCCAAAAAAATCTGAGCTCATTTCTTTATGATTAATTAAGTTCTTTATCAAGAAATGCGTAAAAATCTACCCATTCATCTATTAGTTTAGAGGTTGGTTTTCCTAACCCATGCCCTGCTTTTGCTTCAAGACGTAAAACAACAGTAGAATCTGGATTTGCTTTTTCTACTAAAGTAGCAGCGAATTTCTTAGCATGTGCTGGAACAACCCGATCATCACTTTCAGCCGTTGCAATTAGAACTGGCGGATACAGTTCCCCCTGTTTAATATTATGCAACGGAGAATATGCATATAAAAATGGGAAATGTTCTGGATTTTCGGCAGTACCATACTCTGGAATCCAATAACGACCAATGGTGAATTTGTGATAGCGCAGCATATCAATTACAGGTACCCGACAAATAACCGCTCCATAAAGATCAGGACGTTGAACCATACATGCAGCTACTAATAAACCACCATTGGAGCCACCCATAATCGAGAGTTTATGTTTATTTGTATAGTTCTCTTGAATTAACCATTCTGCAGCAGAAATAAAATCATCAAATACATTTTGTTTCTTTTCCAGCATACCAGCTCTATGCCAGTCTTCACCGTATTCAGAACCCCCTCTTAGGTTAGCAACTGCATAAACGCCGCCATTTTCAAGCCATCTTAGAAGAGCAGGGTTAAAACTCGGTGTTAAGCTGATATTAAAACCACCATAAGCATATAAAATAACAGGATTCTCACTATTTAAGGCTAATCCCTTTTTATGGGTTAAAAACATCGGTACTTTTGTTCCATCTTTAGAAGTATAGAATACTTGATTTGTTTCATATTGCTCTACTTCAAACGAAATGTCAGATTGACCAAACACTTCCAATTGACTTGTAATAAAGTCATATTTATAGACAATGGTTGGGAATAAAAAGGATGTTAGACCAAAATAAAATTCAGTTTCTTCCGCACTACCGGAAATATCAGTCAAAGAACCTAAAATAGGTAAATCTAAGTTTTTCATTTTAGTTCCATTTTGGTTATACATATGAATTTGATGATGGGCATCATGTAAAAAAACAATAACAAAATGTCCATTAATAAACTTGACTGAATCCATGACATCATTTTGTTCTGGGACTATTTCTTTCCAGTTATCTTGACTAGATTGTTGTAAATCAATGGAGATAATTCTTCCTTTTGGCGCAGCAAGAGTAGTTTTAAAATAAAATGTAGTACCAATATTTGTAATGTAGGAATATTCAGCATCTTGTTTATCTAACAAACGAATAAAAGATTCATTAGAATCTAGTGACTTTATATAGATCCGATTTTCTGCAGCGGTTCCAAAGCTAACATGTAAACCTAAGTAATTTTTATCAGCTGAAATAAATGGTGAAAACATTAACTCTTTATTTTCTGGTTGTTCATGTATTAATATATCTGCTGATTGATCAGTACCAATTTGATGAAAATAGACTTTATTATGGCAACCTTCATCTGCAGGATCAATGGTTCCAGGTTGAGGAAAACGATTATAGTAAAAACCGCTGTTATCTGGATTCCAGGCGATAGTTGTAAATTTCACCCATTGTAAATAATCCCCAAGATCTTCACCTGTTTCAACTTTACGAATTCGAATAGTTTGCCAATCACTTCCACTTTCTGAGGTAGCATAAGCTACTAATTCTGAGCTAGGACTAATCGCAAAATTGGTTAAAGCAACTGTTCCATCAGTACTCAACTGATTTGGGTCAATAACAACAGATTCTGAGTTGTTGTCTTCAACATAAAGAATCGCCTGATTTTGTAGACCATCATTTTTTTGGTAAAACAGACGACTTTCTACTTTTTTAGGAACAAAGTGTTTAGGATAATTCCATAGCTCTGTTAATCTTTCTTTATCCTCTTTGCTATTTGTTGTTCGTGAAAAATAGGCTTCACAACGACTTTGCATTTCCTTTCCCCACTGAATGGTTTCCTTGGAATTTGGGTCCTCTAACCAACGATATGGATCAGCAACTGCAGTTCCATGAAAGTCTTCAACTAGATTACTTTTAAATGTAATGGACATATGTTCTTCTCTCCTTTTATCCTTTCAAATCTATTTCGCTATGCGAAATAAAAACTCCTGCTTAAGGATAAAGGTTTTTTACTCTTTTTTTTCTTTACGCCTTCATAAAAGGAAAAATCCCCTCTAAAGGGGATTTTTAATAATAAGTTTTAAACGTATTTATTCATCAAAATTGCTTAGGATTGTTATTTTGTTGATCTTGATGCAGACTTTGATTCTGATGCTCATTTGAATTGTTTTTTGGAGCAAGTTCACTGGAAAACTCTGCTAAGACAGCTTTGTCATTCATATTTAAAAAATTATTTATATCGTATTTCTTATCATATTTCTTTTTTATTTCATTTCGATTTCCAACAGGTTTTTGTTCTTCTCCCATTGATTCGAACATTTGCCCAATATTTGGTAAGGTATTACTCTTTTTACCTCTGTTAAGTAAATTCAATGCAATTGCACTAAATACAACACTAAGAAGGGAGGCCCAAATCATTCCACGACCACTCTTCTTCTTTCTAACGATTTTGAAGTTCATCTGATTTTTCATCATTTTTAAAAGTGGATATATCCACTGTTGAGCATTCATAAATAGCACTTCCTTTATATTGGTGTAAAGAATAACCCTAACATTATTAGGTTTACCTTTACTTGTCCTATCATACTTGGTAAAACCACTTCTATATTGCAGAAAAATGGAAATGATAGAAGATAAGATACAAACGAGAAAAAATATGAGATAATAAAAAAAAGGGAAGAAATCATTATTCTCCTTCCTTAATTTTAAGTCCATACAATGGGGAGGAAGTAGATGAAACAAAATAATAAGTTCATTAAAGGGGAAAAAGTTACCTTACCTATTACTGGAGAGACGGTAACCATCAACAAAATTAGTTATGTACAGCATATGAAAAAATTTACTTATACTATCTTAGAAAAACCTTCAACATTTTATTTTGAAGAAGAAATAAGTAAATTAACGGATTAATAGCATTATTTACTATTGTATAATGTTCAGGCAAATGTTATATTAATGAAGCGATGAGCTGAATTGTGTAAGCCGAGAACAAGTCTTAAATGACAAAGCACGATGTGGCGTGCGTTCTCGCCTCAATACGCAAAGCCCCCTTAATGGGGGCTTTTTTCTTGTTTATTAAATAAGCTAACCCTAAATAATACGAGGTTAGCTTTTGTTGATTTACGAATTGGAATTTATTGCAATATATACCATATAAGCTAATGCTAAACCAATTCCTATTATATAGGCTAAAAAAACAGGATTACGTAAGATTGGATGATCTTGGATTTTTTCACTAACTTGCGCATCGTATTCCCCTTGGTATTTCTGCCTTCTTGAAACCTTTGTGGTATATATTAAACCAATTGACAATACAATAACAGCAATAATACTTAGAACAAATTCCCAATGAAACAAGAAATTTCACCCCTTTTAATATGGACCTTACTTTTACAATTCCACAAAAGGTTTACCAGTATGCAATAGATGTAAAGGGAAAGATTACTTCCTCGTTTGAGAATTTGTTTTTTTAAAGAGAATTTAAAGATGCTCTTTTAGCCGCAAACAATTTTTATAACCATTTATTTGCCCAGTCCTTCACCTGTTTTAGTTCTTCTTCAGTTCTTTTTCCTTTTAAATCTCTTAGCATCCGATAACCTGCCCAGGCAAAAAATTGGTCTAATTCAGTCTGTTTACCAGCTATTTCTTGATACCCCATTATCCAGCCTTTTTCAAACTCCAATAATAATTCCAAGTTCCTTTTAAACGGTGACCCCACCCTTTTTCCTTCTAATTGTAAAATTGATTTTGTTCTTGCAATATCAAACCTTTTATCACCAACAGACGCATTTGCCCAGTCAATTACTGATATTATTTTACCATTATCTGTTAATACATTAAGGGGATGAAAATCTAAGTGAAGTACGGATGGATGATTCTCTATTCTTAAACAATCCTGAAAAAGGGATTCTTCACTCCCTTTCAGAGGAATTAACCAAGATTTTTGTTGATTTATGATTTCTTTTACTGGAATTAAATGAATGTTGGCTTGGGTTTTTCCAAATTCAATTCCTAAGTTTAAAGCATTTTCAGGCTGTTCTAATAAGACCTTTAATAGAGGTTGTCCATTCGACCACTCCATAATCATAACGGAATAATTTTTGTGAGTTTGGACAGATTTAATAGTAGGTACAAGTATTCCATGTTCACGGACATATTCCATAAATACTTTTTCATTACGAAATTGCTGATAACCAAAAAGGGGAAGAATACGTACGGCAAAGGTACCTTCTTTTGTCACTATTTTATATACCGAACTATCTTCTCCCCCATAGACCACTTCAATTGATTGTACATCTTTTGAGATTTCTAATATTAATGATTCCATACTACTCATTAATAAATTCCCCTATTCAAATTAATTTTCTATTTTCCGCCTTGAAAAGAATAATTTCTTACCATCATTCCATGAGCTTTCATCATTTGAAATCGATCGTAATAATTTTGAAGCTGTTGGTCACACAGTAAATCAATCATATATATACGATCCAGTTCACTAAGCATTAATTTTACCAACTCACTACCGATTCCTTTATCCTGATATTCCGGAAGGACTTCCAATAAAGGTATATAAGCAGATAATACTCCGTCACTTATAGCGGTAATAAATCCAATTACTTTATCTGTTTTTTCATCAATCGCTACATAGCATCGATAACTATTTTTCATTAACTCTAATTGTTTTTGTGGAGAAGGCGATTTTGGCCATCCTACAAAAAATCCTTCGATCATTCCCTCAGAAACTTCATCCATATTTTTCGTGTATCGCATGAATTTTCACTCCAATTTTATATTTTCATTTTCAATAAAAATATAAAATGGATATTAATAAAATAATAACCCCATCGTATTGCCTCCAATTTTAATGAGATTCTAAAAGATTTCTCTTTCGTTTACCTGTTTTTACGATAGAAACACCAATTGTTAATATAGGAAGAATCCAAAGAAATACAGCATATGAAAAATATTCAAATATGGACACACCCATAATGGTACTACACATAATTGTTAATACACTCCAAGGAACTATGCCAGGAAATAGCATGGTAGAATCCCCCATTACTCTCGCTAGTTCCTCATTACTATATTTAGCAGACCAATGTGCTAAAAATGATCTGCCAGTTAAAATAATCGGTAATGTTTGATTTGCAGCAACTAGAGTAATTCCTAAGGTGGCGATCATTGTTTTAATCGTATCATTCAATAAAGAATGAGATGCTTGTAACCACCGATCTAAAAGGGTTTGAATAACCTTTAATTCTTCTAAAAGCCCATTATAAGCACCAGCTAAAGCTAAAAATAAAAGCAATAAGTACATATTTGCTAAACCACCACCAAGTCCATCAATACCTTCCCAAAGTGATGTAAGCAATTCCCCTATTTTTATGCCATCTAAAAAGGAAAGAAAACAGGCTATTGTGATACTAAAAATAAATGCATATAAAATTTTATATCTAAATAGAACCATTACAATAAGAACTATAGGTGGTAAAAACTTAATAAATGACAATTCCATCTTTTCACTGCTATAGATGGTTATTGAAAAATTATGTAAAAAATGGATATCTAAAAAGCGATAAAAAATAATTCCAAGTACAATGGCAAGAACTGTTGTTAAAGACATGGCTTTCCATTGTTTTTTTACTGTAATTTCAACAGTATGTGCTAATAGTTGATGTGCGCTAGAAAATGGGGATGTTCGATCTCCAACAAAAGCTCCTGAAACTAATGCACCTGCTACGATATCACTTGGAAGATGTAAAGCTATGGCTGTTCCCATTATCGGGATCCCGATTGAACTTAAGGTTCCAACAGAAGTGCCTAATATCATAGAAAAAAATAAAGCGATAATAAAAGATAATGTAAAAAAATAATCAGGGGTAATAATATTTAAGGCTATGGTAACCATCTGGTTAATAGTGCCAGCATGAAACCATGATGGCAATAAAAAGCCTACAAGAAATAGAATCCAAATCACACCACTAGTCCTTTGTACTCCTCTTTTACAGATACTGAAAATTTCCTTATTTTTCACTCCCTTACTTTTGGCCAAAAACACCAACAGTATAAAGCCAGGTAAAAAACCTAGAACTAGCGGTTCATGGAAAGAAACGGAAATTAAAACACCTACTAAGGTAACAGATAATAACAAAAGTATTTGTAGATTCGAAAACTTCAGATTAAACCCTCCTAATACAAGTACAAAGCAAAAATAATAATTAGTTCAAAATTATTTTTTTCATGTTTTAGTCATCTTTTTCGGTTGTATTACCAATTTTATATTAAAATACGATTATATCTAAATTTTATTATACTTGAAGGGAATGTCCTCAGTGTCAAAAGTTTATAAATGGGGAAAACTCATACTCCAAATAGCCACACTATGTATAATCAATGAAATAGGCTATTTTTTTGTACATGTATTAAACCTTCCAATTCCGGGTAATGTACTTGGAATGATAATCCTTTTAGTATTATTAGCATCAGGTGTTATTAAGTTAAAATGGATTGAAGAAGGTTCAAATCTTTTAATAAAATATTTAGCTTTCTTTTTTATACCGATTTCGGTTGGTTTAATAAATTTTGGACCTTTATTTTTAAAAAGTGGCTTTGTTATCGCCATTGTGTTAATAGGAAGTGCAATTACCGGTATACTTATAACTGGTAGTACATCTGGATTTTTGGCTTCAAGGAAGAAGGATGATGATCATGAAACTCATATTCATTACGGTGCTTAATATTTTAATCACAATAGGTGCGTTTACGTTATCTAGATTTGCAAACAAAAAATATCCTTCTCCCTTTACAACCCCAGTATTTTTCAGCACATTGTTAATTATTATCGTGTTTCTTACCATCGGAATAGATTATGAAGAGTATGGACCGGCCAAAAAGATATTATCTTTCATGCTTGGACCAGCAACAGTAGCTCTTGCTGTACCACTATACAAAAATCGGAAAATTATATTTAAATATATTTTTCCAGCTAGCACTGGGCTTATTCTTGGCTCACTTTCTACCATCTATAGTGCTGTCTTAATTAGTAAGATGTTACATTTGCCTAATGCGATTATCACATCCATAAGTATTAAATCCGTAACTGTTCCAGTTGCAGTAGAGGTGGCAAAAATTATTGGTGCTGATCCATCCTTAACAGCTGTCTTCGTCATTGTAACAGGTATTATTGGTTCTATGATAGGACCTTGGATCATGAATCTATTTAGGATTTCAAATCCTCTTTCTCGTGGATTAGCTCTAGGAACCATCTCACATGGGATTGGAACGGCAGAAGCAGTAACGGAAGGTGAATTGCAGGGAGCTATTTCTGGAGCTGCAATGGCATTATCAGCCATTTTCACCTCACTTATTGCTCCTTTTATACATTATCTTTACTAAATTTTAATAGTTTTCTATTATTACTACACTTCTCTCATTGCTGCTAGTAAATAAATGAGATTGTAAAAATTCATCTTCAAATTTTAAAAATTCTAATGTTTTTATGTCTTTAGGAACTGGTTGGTTTAATTCAAAGATATAGGTATTTTCCCCTTTTTGATAAACTGAGGGTAAACTACTTTTCTTAAAGGTATAAATTCGTGATTGATCATCACGAAGGAGAAATATATTTTGCTCTTTCAAATTTTCATCTTTACTGTCTATGATCAAACTTAGTTGCCCTCCACCTTGATTGGTTGTTAATGATTGTATTTTATATGTAAGCTTATCCTCCGCAATAGACTTATTTATAGTGTATAGATGTTCCTTCTCACCTTTAAATGTTGGAACTTCTGTATTTTTGGAAGTAGGGTCAGGAATGGTAAATTCAGTTCCCATCACTGTTATTTTTTCTGGCCAAAAGTCTTTAGGAAACACACTCCGTTTCGATGTAACAGCATACCTTGAAATACTCCCTTTATATCCATCTAGTGCACCTTCCGTCCAAAGTTTATCTACTAAAATATACTTCTTATTTTTATATTCTAATGTAGGAGAAAAAAATCTTGGCATATAGGAATAGTAAGTATCGTTTAAAAACTTCGTCTCAAAGACAGCAATAAATTTTCCGTTTTGCCACCCAATACCTTCTAAAGTTACAATTGTATCAAACGGACGATTCGGAAAACTATATTTAATCGTTTCTTTATGATTTACATAATAAAAAATATCCTCTTTTTCTTTTTCACTTTTTTCTTTACTCTTCGATTCCCCTTCAATAATGAAAGCTGCTAGAAACATAAGTATGAGTAAGGATAAACCTATAATAAGATTGCGTTTGGGAACCATTTTTTTCATAGTACCTCCCATATTTTTCTTATAAATACAATTTTTAGGCCCTATTTAGAACTTTCCTCTCAAATTATACCTTTTTCTGGATAAAAACTACAATTATACTAATTTTTGCAATAACCCTTGAAAGCCTTAGTTTAATTGTTTATGATATTTTTTATATCCTTTACAAATGAGGCGAAAGAATGATTCAAAAATTAACCAAACAACATCACGATGAAGTTATGAAGTTTTTAAGTACAGAACCATCAATCAATCTATTTATCATTGGAGATATTGAAGCATTCGGTTATGAAACAGATTTCCAAGAGTTATGGGGAGAACTTGATGAAAAAAACGAAATTAAAGCGGTGCTTCTTCGTTTTTATAATTCCTTTATCCCTTATGCAAAAGCCGATTTTGATATTGATGGTTTCCTAACTATTATGCATAGTAGACATGAAAAATTAATGCTTTCTGGTAAAGCAGATATTGTTGAAAAGTTTGAAAATAGAGGACTTTCTCTAGGAAAGAAACAAGTAACTTATTTTGCTGAGTGTAAAAGCGATAAATATTTGGGTCAGTCCCATTTAGAAATAAAGAAAGCAACAATTAATGATATTGATCGTATTATCGAGCTTAGAAGTACAATTGAAGAGTTTATGGTTAATCCGAATGCAAAGGAAATGTTATTATCTTCTATGCAATCCAATACAGCGCGAACATACTATACAGAGGAAAACGGAAAAATTACCGCTTGTGTTTCCACTACTGCAGAAAACTCATTATCAGCCATGATCGTAGGAGTATGTACAAGAAAAGAGTATAGACGTAAAGGATTGGCAACAGGTATTATGCAGAAGTTATTTAAAGAAATATTAGAGGAAGGAAAAGTGCTCTGTTTATTCTACGATAACCCAGAAGCAGGGAAAATTTACAAAAGACTAGGATTTATTGATATAGGTCAATGGACAATGTATAGATAACAAAAAAAGAAGCCGTTCGTGTTTGTTTTTGACGAAGTCGGCTTCTTGTTTTATTTATTATTCAAATAGTAGATGATTTTGCATACAATAAAAAGTTCCATTCACAGAAGAATCCAAACGCCTTTTTAAGTGTTTTATTTGTAAAGTTGTTTCCGGAAAAGCAACTTGTATTACCGAAACTTGACCATCGCCTTTTGTTTCTAATAGAAATTCTAGGGATTTTTTTCTTTCATCTAAACGTTCAATATTCAGTAAATGTTGATCAAATTGACTTTTCAACTCAACCAATTGATCTAATTGTTGATTATTCAATTGACTTAAATTGTTCTCGAGTTCCTTAATTGGATTTCTAATTTTATCAATTAATTGAAATTGTTCTTGGTAACACTCACTTATTTCATTTATTTCTGTTCTAATCATATCTCTGTTAATCCCTTCGATATGAATAATCGTTTTCCGTTCAAAATGGTTCCCAATTGTACCTGCAACTACTCTACCTTTCGCCTCAATCACTCCACCTATTAATTTACCTTTAATAGGGTCTGTAAAAATGTTTTTCCCTTTTAATTCACTTCCAATCGAATAGATACCTATATGAATACTCTCTCCTGCTTCAATTAAAGACTCATTTGCATGCTTCACATAGACATTTTTGGCAGCCTTTATGATACTTACTTTTTTACCGAAGACTCCACCTTTTATGTAAACATCACCTTGATGGGAAATAATTTTTTCGACACCACTGATTCCCAGCTCTCCTTGTATGGCAATATCTTTTGTTGCCACTACAGAATAACCGTCTTGGACAGTTCCTCTAACCGTTATGCTGCCCTCGAATTCAATATTTCCTGTTTCTACCCCTACATCCCCATTTATAATAAGATGTTCACCTACAGTAATTTTACATCCTTGAAATTCAACTACTCCATCTATAAGGGCACGTAATACCATTTTTTCATCTTCTTCATATTCTCCAACTGTTCTACGATCGTAGAGAAGATTTATGTTTTTGCCTGGTTTTGGTTCAACGACCTCCCCAGTTATGGTTCTTCCTTGACTACCCTTTGTCGGGGGGGTTTTTTCCCCAAGCCAATCTCCTTTTTTTACTTCATCAATAAAGTTCATGTCAAAAAAATCAGCTTTACCGTCACTTTTTATGGTTGGCTTTCGGTCAGCAAATTTATAATATTGCACTTTTGCATTTTCGCCATTAACAGGGTAAATACCTTCTGCAATAAGAATATCCTTTTGTACTTCCAAATCCCCTTGAATAACTGAGGATAATATCCCTTCCGTTATACCATTTTCGTATAAGACATCTAAGATTTTATTTATATATGAATCTTTGCTTTCTACAAAATCTTTAATTGTAATATTTAATCGAATTTTGGCAGACATTTTATCAGGTGAGATAAAGAGGTTGATTAACGGTCTCCATCCTCCTATTTGAACCTTTTTATTTTCACCACATTCCAGTGCCTCTTTTAAAATAGTAAATTTAGTAATAGTTATTCTTGGGATATTTAAAAGAATCTGTTGAAATTCTTTCAAACCACAACCTATTTGAAACACACTTAAGAAAACGACACCTTTTTCCTCTTCCAATAGAATATTATCGTCTTTGTATATTTCCATATTCACCATTCCAGACTACCTAAGTTACTATCATTATACTGAAAACAACTATGTTTTTGTAAATAATTAAATGAAAATTGCTATTTTTCTTTATAAAAAAATTTCCTAGGGAAGCGCAGAATCTGACAAAAAGGTATTAAAAAACTCCCGATAATTCGGGAGCTTAGGACAAAAAGGGCAAACGTTAGTTTAGGATGGGTCCACTTCATCATAGGATAATGTGGTCACACTTGTATATTCACCCTTTTCAATTTCTTGTTTTGTTGCTGATTCCTCTAATTCCTCTTGATCATTCATTCCTGGAGCAACGGTAGGAGATAACTCCTTATTATCTCTTTGCATAAATACCACCCTTCTCACTTACTTTCTACATTTAACAAGGTTTATTTTATGTAATAGGAATGGAATAATACTCAAAGGTTTTTTATAATTGATGAACGATCTTTAAAGTTTGATTTATATCTTCTGTTGAAACGTTAAAATGGGTAACGAATCGTACTAAATTAGGACCAAAAGTTCCGCAAAGGATGTCCTTTTGCTTTAGCTTTTCAACAAATTCGGTTGAATTCATTTTTAAACCACTTACGTCAACAACAACGATATTGGTGTCCACTTTATTAACCAGTTGGATTCCCGTTATATTCGCTAAACCATCTGCCAATACTTTTGCATTTTCATGGTCTTCAATTAATCTTTCTCTCATTGTAGTTAAGGCTACCAATCCTGGAGCAGCAATAATACCAGCTTGTCTTAAACCTCCTCCAAGCCTTTTTCTCCACTTATGTGCAGCTTTAATAAATTCCTTACTTCCTGCCAAAATAGATCCAACTGGTGCACCTAGTCCTTTAGATAAACAAATTTGAACCGTATCACAATATTGAGTGAACTCAGTTACCGGTTTCTGGGATGCTGCCACAGCATTAAATAAACGTGCTCCATCCATATGGATAGGGATGTTCTTCTCCCTACCAACTTTATATATATCTTTCATATTATCAATTGAAATAATCGCACCTCCAGCACGATTATGTGTGTTTTCTAAACAAATTAACCCTGTTTCAGGAAAGTGTTGGTCTGCTTCACGAATAGCCTCACCTATAAGTTTGGGACACATTTCCCCTCTTTCGCCTTTTATTGTTCGTGTCTGAACTCCCGCTAAAGCTGCAACAGCACCTGATTCATAATAGAAAATATGGGATTCACTTTCTAATATGATTTCATTTCCAGGTCTACAATGAGTCAAAACAGCAATTTGATTTCCTTGTGTACCACTAGTTACATACAGTGCCGCTTCTTTACCCAATAACTGAGCAGCGGTTTCCTCTAACTTATTTATAGTCGGGTCCTCTCCGTAAACATCATCTCCTACTTCTGCAGAGTAAGCCGCTTTTCTCATTTCTTCCGTAGGCTTTGTTACTGTATCACTTCTAAGGTCGATCATCTAAATTCCCTCCTAGAGCTTGTTTTCTTTATTATAGATTTATTTTAAAAAATGTAAAAACCCAAGATCCTGTTACCAGAATCCCGGGTTGTTTGTGATTATTGGAATAATCCTTTAAATGCAGGTGCTGATAATTCTACTTTTTCGAATACACCAGTTACAGCATCAATATAAGATTGTTTGAAAGTGTCAGCTTCAGCAAAATCTTCAGAACCCGCCTTAACTAGCTCTGCTTTTTTAGTATAATATTGTGTTAAATCTTGAGTACCTTTTTCTAATTCACTTGCATAATCTTTTAATTCTTCCGGAACAGCTACAGCAGCAATATCAGTTGAAAAAGTTTTTGCTACTTCAACTGGATCTGATTCACCGTCACCAAATCCACCTTCAGCTGTACGAATAACCTTTGTTACTGCACCTTGATAAGATAAAAGAGCTGAACGTACTTCTTTATTTTGGTCAACCTTAGCAGTTTCTGCTACCTCAGTTTTCTCATCAGTACTTGCTTCTTTTTCAGTACTAGAGCAAGCAGCTAAACCTAAAAGTAATACTGAAGATAATAATAAAGACAATGTTTTTTTCATGTTTTTTTCCTCCCCTTGTGTTTTATCTTTAGTGATAAAATAGACTGGCACATTCTATTTATTTTTTACAGTCTGACTATCATCTAAAGACTTTTTTTACTTTGCTGACAATTTATAATTTAAACTATTTTTACAATATTTTGCAAGTGAAAAATGTTAGATTTTCGAATTTTTTTCTATATTAAAATAATAATATTGTGAATTTTCACAAAAATGTACGTTTTTTACAACATTAAGAAAATTCCCAAATTGCACTTTATTTACATAACATAGTAGTAAACTGTATTGTTCTACTATCAGTTTTGATTTTAGGAAAGCTTTATCCTTTTATCTTTTTATATAAAGGAGGTGTATCCATTGTCCCTAAATAACTGGCAGCACCCTTCAAAAGTATTTAAGCCAGCACAACCCAAACCTCAAAGTAATCAAGAAAGCTTTCGACTAAATTTCCTTTCTGAATTTGTTTCAAAACAAATAAGTCAAAATCATAATCTTAATCAATCGATGAATGAGATTATTCATTCTGTAGAACAAAGCCATCAAAAAATGGACTTTATCATTTGTGAAAATGAAAATCAAAAAAACCAATCTGATGTCTTTCTTGAAAAAGTAATCAATCAAGAAAAATTAACAGAAGAAGTATTATCTTCTCTTAACAATCTAAGGGAGCAACAGAGTCAACTATCAGATAGTATGATGAATGAAAAATGGATGAATGAAGCTATTTTAGATCAATTAAGTTTTCAAGATCAGCAATTACGAAATACAAATCTTCAGCTGGAGAATTATGTGAATCTTGCTCAGAATCTTTCTTTACAATTAGTTCAACAGGAGAAAATCTTAAAAGAAATGGACCAAAAAATTCAAGTCCATGATATTTATCATAGTACAGTCATGGATAGATTGGATAAACAAGATGCATTTAACGAAAAAGTGATAAGACAAATCGATCATTTAAAATCAATTCTGTACGAACGCGTAAGTAACATTATTGAAAAAATAGAAAGTTCTTACCATTCTACTACCGATTATTTTAATGGCATCATTAATCAGTCTGGATTTATGAAACCTTTCCTTTTATCAACCAGGCCAAAAGAGAAAAGTGAAAAAGAAAAAGAAACAAAACCTAACTAACAATTAGAACCTCCTACTTTCTATGGTAGGAGGTTTTAACTGTTCATTTTATTGTTTCGTTTATGATTTTTACAAAATTATGTCTTTCTAGCGTTGTTCACATTTCCTTCACTACTTTTGTGAAAAACCTCACACTTTTTAAACTTATAAATTTATATATTAGCAATGTAAAAGTTATTTATATTACTAACTTATAAATTATTAAGTTTAATAAATGGAGGAACACGTCATGGCACGAATTAACTATTGGAACCCCGAGGATGAAAAGTTTTGGAACACGGAAGGAAAAAAACACGCAAAAAGAAATCTATGGATCTCTGTACCATCTTTAATGATGGCATTTATCGTTTGGCAAATATGGTCAGTTGTGGCTGTACGGTTAAATGATATTGGATTCCAGTTTACTGAAGAACAGTTATTCTCCCTTGCCGCCATTCCAGGTTTAGTTGGGGCAACAATGAGATTCATCTATACATTCGGAGTAGGAAAATTTGGTGGTAGAAACTGGACTGTTTTTTCTACAGCCATTTTAGCCATCCCCGCAACTGGTATCGGTATCGCAGTACAAAATCCGGATACACCATACGGAATTATGTTACTTCTGGCTGCACTTTGTGGTCTTGGTGGAGGAAATTTCTCTTCCTCAGTAGCAAATATCAGCTTCTTCTTTCCTAAAAAAGAAAAAGGTACAGCACTTGGAATTAATGGTGGTTTAGGAAATATGGGTGTTTCTGTTGTACAATTTGTTACACCACTAATTATTACGACTGGTACTTTTGCTTTTATCGGCGGAGAAGGTCAAGTTTTACCTAATGGATCACAAGTTTGGTTGCAAAATGCTGCGTTTATTTGGGTTATACCTATTATTCTATTAACGATTATTGCTGCATTTGGAATGGATAACCTACCAAATGCAACACAATCTGTAAAAGATCAATTTGTTATTGTAAAACGTAAACATACTTGGATAATGTCTGTATTATATGTTGCAACTTTTGGATCTTTTATTGGCTATTCAGCTGCATTTCCGTTGTTACTAAAATCTTTATTCCCTGATTATATATCACTTGCCTTTTTAGGTGCTTTAGTCGCTGCAGCAGCTAGACCAATCGGTGGCTGGATTTCCGATAAACTTGGTGGTTCACGTGTTACCTTCATTGTACTTATCGTTATGACATTAGGTGCTTTTTCTGTCATTCACTTTATCAATCAAAAAGATTTTTCCGGATTCCTACTTTCATTTTTAGTGTTATTCTTAGCGGCTGGTGTTGGTTCAGGTTCAACTTTCCAGATGATTCCCAATATTTTCATCCCTAAGGAAGCTGCACCTGTACTAGGATTCACTGCAGCATTTGCCGCTTATGGTTCATTCTTGATTCCAAAGCTATTTGGTTGGTCTGTAAAAACAACGGGCACACCTGTTACAGCTTTTTACTTCTTTATTGCTACGTATGTCATTTCAATGATCTTAAATTGGTTCTACTATCAAAGAAAAAATGCTGAAGTGAAATGTTAACCTCCTTAAACGGACCGGCCCAGCCGGTCTTTTTTTTCATCATAAAAATAGTACTAATAACCTATTAAAAATTAATTGAAAATTTAGTTAATTAGTCCGTGCCATATTTTATCACTTTACATATATTACTAATAGAAGGAAGGGAGGGAATCATATGTATCTTGTTGTACTTTATTTAGCTAGTATTGTTGCTGGCTATGCATTATCAAAACTTCCAAGTGTAGATTTTCTAAGTGGACTTGGAAATATCTTTAATGCTATTAGTGCCTTATCAATGATTGTCTTTTCTTTAGCAATATTATATATGGGTGTTAAAGCACTTATAAAAAAGTCATAAATAGATGAAAAAGGAGAAAGGGTATCCCTTTCTCCTTTTTTATAAGTTGGCTTATTAACCGAGCTGTTAACATAGCAAAGGTTATAAGTTTGTGTTGTAAGTTTAATCAAGGAATTGAAATGTTTCGATCGCATATTTAGCTTCTGTTTTTAACATATCAAATGGATAAAAGAGGCTACTATCCTCAAATGGGTTTCCTTTTGTAATAGCAGCAACAAAAACAATATCATCCTTTTTTGCAAGCTCCGTTAATTCAATTTCTTCATTACTCGATGACTTTAATTCCTGCCACTCTTCTTCTGTAAGAAATTTAATCGATAAAAATTCTGTAGGTTTGGTTGCTTCTTTTTCAAACAAAAAATTCATTTCTTTTTCTGATTGCTCGACTCTAAATAAATTCTGCCATTTATTTGGAGTATTAATTTCAAATCCGTATGTTGGATTATATTGTGAGCTGAATCCATACAGATATGGTGTCTCTTCAATCAAACCATTTCTTCCATTTAGAAAGCTAAAACTTTTTATAATAGAAGGAACCTCTGCCGAAAGTTTTCCAAATTGAGACACATCCTCTTCATCTGTTAATGCCAAATCTAAAGGCAGATTGTAGCGGTAAATATCATTATCTAATATAGCGAAATCAGTAGAAGGGTCGGGTCCACCATCATAATAAAACTTTAATCTATCTTCCACTTTATCAATACTTATAGTGAAAATATTTTGGCGACTTCCATCTTTGCCCATCATATAAAAGCTCCTACTATTTTCTAACTCCTCGACATTCACCTTGTTTATCCAATCATTTGGGAAATCTAGTTTAAAAGAAAAAGTCTCATCTACATATTGACTACTTGTCAAAATAGGTCCTTGCTCGTTTATCTTACCTGGTAAATCCTCATCAATCTGATCAGGTTGCCTTACTACACCACTGTGTCCTTGCTGCGAATTTTTTGTTTCGTGAATGTAGTCTACTACGATCGTCGTAATGATTGCTAACATTCCACAATAAGCAAGAATGGTTAACACACCACGAAATGGATGACGAAATCTCTGTATGATTCGGTTTTGTTTATCGTTATATTCACTATTCTTTAATTTACGAAAGACTGCTTGACGCTGTTTGGAACCAAACTGAAAATCTTTAAAGGTAGTTTCTGTTATTTCTTGTTTGATATTCTTTAATTGATCTTCCATGTATTATAAGCCTCCTTTCGTAATTTCTCTCTTTAATAATTCCTTCGCTCTTTTTAACCTAGACTTTAATGTATTAATATTTAGATTCAATAATTGACTCATTTCATTTAAGTTCATTTCTTCAAAATAAAATAAATAAATGACTTCCCTATATTTTAAGGGTAATAAAAAAATTAGATTTGACAGTTTAGACTTTTCATCCTTTTGAATAATGATCTCATCTGTTTCCTTATCTCTTGAACCCATTTTCAAGTCAAAAACAGTACTTAAAACAGTGCTTCGATAAGACCAACTTTTTAAATAATCCTTACATCGATTTACAGTAATTCGGTAAAGCCAGGTTTTAATGGAAGATTCCCATTGAAATCGATCAAGATGAGTATAAGCACTTATAAATACTTCTTGTGCCAATTCCTCTGCAATAGACCGATTCTTAACATACGAATAAGCCAAATATAAAATATCATTCCCGTAATCTATCATCATTTTTTCCAACAATTCATCTTTATTTATTTCTGGAGGTTTTCTATCTGGAATGCTCATTATCTCACCTTCACTCTATTTAAACTTTCTTCTATTAGTTTAGACGAAGTCGAGGTGGAAAAAGATGTATTTTTTAAAAATTAATTTAAATAAAAAGCTCTGTTAAACAAGAATGTTGATTTCCGCTGCAGGCACTCGCTTTCCGCGGGAAGAATTATGAAAAAGCCCTACTGCCGGCTTTTTCAAAAATCAAATTCTTCCTTGGGGCGTGCGGTGAGCCTCCTCGTCGCTATCGCTCCTGTGGGGTACAAATGGTCCCTCTTGTGGACCATTTTACTAGGTCTCACCTGTCCCGCTGCTCCCGCAGGAGTCTCGTACCTTCCTCTCCAATCAACTTTGTTAAAAAGCAACACTGCTCTTTAACAGAGCCAAATTAAAAGAAAACGGACTTATCCATTGAATTAGACAAGTCCGTTACTTACTATTCTGCTAATTTAATATTAACTGCACATGCCTTAAATTCAGCTGTACCTGAAATGGGATCAAATTCATTAATCGTTAACACATTGGTTGGAACTTCTCTCCAATGAAAGCTCATAAATACGAGACCTGGTACAACTTGGTCTGTCACTTTTGCTTTTACTTTTAAACTGCCCCTTCTTGAGGAAACTTCGACTACACTTTCATTTTCAATGCCTAATTTCGCTGCATCTACAGGATGGATATCCACTGTTTCCTCTGTTTGCTTCACTTTAACACCTGGAGCATAATATCTAGTTTGCATGTGAGTGTTGTATGACTCATAACGTCTACCCGTTGTTAAGGTGAAAGGATATTCCTCATCTGGCAATTCTATTGGCTCAGTATACGTTACAGGTACAAATTTTGATTTCCAACCAGAAGGGTTATTATTTTCATGGAATTTCTCATGAAGAATATACGTTCCAGGATGACTTTCATTAGGACAAGGGTAATGGATACTGTATTCCTTGTCTAATCTAGAATAAGAAATACCACCATACATTTCTGGTGAAAGTCTTCTTAATTCATTCCAGATTTCTTCACTGTTTTCATACTCCATTGGATAACCCATCTTGGCAGCCAGTTCACAAAGGATCGCCCAATCCTCTTTCACATCTGGATACGGCTCCACGGCTTTTCTTACCCTCTGTATTCTGCGGTCCGTATTGGTATAGGTACCATCTACTTCACCCCATGATGCAGCTGGTAAAACAACATCCGCTATTTCTGCTGTATCCGTCATAAAGATATCCTGAACAATAAGTAGCTCTAGCTTCTCAAATATTTTTCGGGTATGGTTCATATTAACATCTGCTAGTATTGGATTTTCACCGATACAATAAAGTGCCTTTACTTGACCGTTTTCCATTTTTTCAAAGGTTCTTGTTTGAGTATCTCCTACCTTCGTAGGTATTTTAATACCCCAATCTTTTTCAAAACGATTGCGATATTCATCGTTTAAGATACTGATTGCTCCTGGTAATTGGTTTGGTAAACACCCCATATCACCGGCACCCTGAACATTATTTTGACCACGAAGTGGCATGATTCCTGTACCCTTTTTCCCTATATTCCCAGTTAATAAAGCAAGATTAGCAATATCTAAAACATTATTTACTCCACAATGATGTTCAGTTATGCCAAGAGTATAAGCAATCATCGAATTTCCTGAAGTAGCGTATTCTCTTGCAGTCTCTATAATTTCATCTGGTGACAAACCAGTAACCATTGAGGCATATTCAGGTGTGTATCTTTCAACTTGTTTTTCCAATTCCCCAAAATCCACGGTAAATTGTTCAATAAAATTAGGGTTGTATAGTTTTTCCTTCATAATAACGCGAATCATCGCATTGATTAAGGCAATGTCTGAACCAACTTGCAGCTGTAGATGGCGATGAGCGATCTTTACCATATCAATCTTTCTTGGATCGATCACAATTACTTTTAAGCCTGCTTTTGCTGCCTTTTTAATTCGATTTGCAATAATCGGATGGGCTTCAGTTGTATTTGAACCCATTAAAAGCAATACCTTTGCTTCATAAAAATCATCTAAAGTATTCGTAGGGAAACCGCTTCCAAAAATAGTTGCCAGACCGGCAACGCTTGGTGCGTGTCACGTTCGGTTACAACCATCTATATGGTTATTTCCAATGACAGTTCGCATAAATTTCTGAGTAACATAGTTTGATTCATTGGTACTTCTCGCACAAGCAAACATGGAGATAGCATCTGTTCCCCAATCAGCTTTTATTTGATTTAGCTTTTGGGCAATGAATTCATAAGCCTCATCCCACGTAGCTTGAACAAGTTTCCCTGCCTTTCTAATAAGAGGATGCTTTAACCTTTCATCAGCATGAACATATTCATAAGCAAAAGCACCTTTTACACAGGTTTGACCATTATTAACTGGAGCATCCTTATCTCCACGAATCTTAGTAATACGATTATTATTTACTTCAAGAACTAGTCCACATCCTGTTCCACAATAGCCACATACCGTTTTAACATGCTTTGTATCCTCCATCAAATCCCCTCCTTCACAATAGACAAGCATTTAAAAATATATTCCCTACTATCATATTAGTATATTTTTCTATCAAGAATGTTGAACATTTTCTGACAAATTAAATAACCAAATAAAAAAACGGAAAGTTACCTTTCCGTTTTCATTTTGTTTATGCAGTTTTAGCAGGTAGTAAGATATTAAATGTTGTTCCTTTATTTAGCTCACTTTCAACATAAACACGACCATTATGGTTTTCAATAATTTTAAAACTTACCATCAAACCGAGTCCATTGCCATTTTTCTTAGTAGTAAAAAATGGTTCGCCCAATTTTTGAAGTTTTTCTTCAGATATTCCTATACCGGTATCTTGAATGGATATTTGAACACTTTGTTCATTTACAAATGTCTTAACGATTAAATCGCCACCATTTGGCATTGCCTCAATTCCATTCTTGATAAAATTTAGGAAAACCTGTTTTAACCGATTCTCATCACATTCAACTTGAATAATTTCTTCCTGACATTCTAATTGAAGACGTACATTTTTCTTTCTTGCTTCAAATTCGAGTAGGGAAACAACATTTTTAATAATTGGAATAATATTCTTTTCTTCTAGTTCAATCATCTTTGGTTTTGCTAAGACCATAAATTCTTCCACTATATTGTTAACTCGATCGATTTCATCAAGGATAATATCTAAAAATTCTTTTCGCTGTGGATCTGTTTCATCTAAGCTAAGGAACTCCGTATATCCTTTCATCGATGTTAATGGATTTCGAATTTCATGGGCCACTCCTGCCGCTAATTGTCCCACAGCAGCCAGTTTATCTTGACGATGAACAATTTCCTCCGTACGCTTTTTCTCCGTAATATCATTTCGAATCGCCAAATATTGATATGGCTTTCCATACTCATTGATGAAAGGAACAATCGTAGTATCTACCCAATAAAGCGTCCCATCTTTCGCTTTATTTTGGATATCACCTTTCCAAACATGACCATTACCAATTGTTTTCCACAGCTCTTTAAAGAAAGATTTTGGATGATTTCCTGAGTTTAAGATTTTGTGATCCTGTCCAATAAGTTCTTTTGTGCTATATTTAGAAATCTTACAAAAGTTTTCGTTTACATAGGTGATAATACCTTTTGCATCTGTAATCGCGACAATGGACGATTGATCAAGAGCAAATTTGAAATCACTTATTTCTTTTAATGTTTCTTTAAGATGTACTTCAGTTGTTTTACGATTGGTAATATCTGTTCGAATCGCAATATACTGGTAAGGTTTACCATTAGTATTTAAAAATGGAACAATGGTTGTATCAACCCAATAGGTAGACCCATCTTTTGCACGATTACATATTTCACCTTTCCAAACTTCCCCATTTCCAATGGTTCCCCACAGGCTTTTAAAGAAGTACGGCGAATGATATCCCGAATTTAAGATTCGATGGTCTTGACCTAATAATTCATCCTCCGTATATTTAGAAATCTCACAAAATTTATCATTTACATACGTAATTTTTCCTTTTGCATCTGTAATAGCCACAATGGAAGATTGATCTAGAGCGAATGTTATGTCTTTAATATCTTTTAATGTATTTATTACTTTTTCTTCTGCTTCTTTTCGGGTAGTAATATCACTTCGAATGGATACATATTGGTATGGTTTTCCTTTATTATTCAGAAAAGGAACAATGGTTGTATCAACCCAATAATAGGATCCATTCTTTGCTCTATTACGGATTTCCCCTTTCCATATTTCCCCTTTACCGATCGTTCCCCAAAGATTTTTAAAGAAAGCTGGAGAGTGGTAACCCGAATTAAGGATATTATGATTTTGTCCTAAAAGATCATTTTCTTCATAACCGGATATCTCTACGAACTTCTGGTTTACAAAAGTAATATTCCCTTTCTCGTCTGTAATAGCAACAATAGATGATGCATCCAAAGCAGCTGTAATATCCTTCAAATTTGTATCACTTTTAACTAAACGCTTACTAATTAGTGCATTTGTTCCAATTAATCCAGTAAGGATAAAAACAGCAACAACTAGTACTAGTACCAATATAAACATTTCTTGTGTTGTATTAGTTTGGATAATGTTTTCTTTTGAAGTGAAGACTGCTGAACGCATTAATAAATAGTGACCTTCTACCACTGCACCTGAAATAATTAGGGAACTTATTGGTTTTAACCATAATTGAGTTTGGTTTGAAGATTCTTTAGAAAGAAATAGGATCCAAAGCGAAAAAAGAAAAGATCCAAATATTAAAGCAAAAGATAGGGCAAAAAGAAAAAAGTGAAAGTTAATATTCATATTCATTCCATACATTCCAATAATATGGACTGAAAACACTGCAAAGGTTAGAAATAAACTACCAAAAATAAGTTGAAACTTTTTAGCCTTATTTTTCAAAAGTGTTGAAAAAGCAATTCCTGTAAATAAAATACCGGTAATTAACGATAACAAGGTTAAACCTATATCGTAGTTCGCATAACGATTTAGGTCTGCTGATAGCATCCCTAAAAAATTCATTACCCATATTCCAATACCAAAAGCGAAAGTACCACCTAAAAATAGGAATCGTTTATTTCGTTCTGATGAAGTAATAAGGGTAAACAAGTCGAATGCTGTATATGAAGACATAATCGTTAAAACGATTGCCACAAGTATCATAACTGGGTTTGAAGCAATTAGTGAAGTTGTCATATCCTTTTGAATCTACCCCCTTAGATAATAAATAAGTTATAAGATGATTGTAATCTAAACTAATAATCTATGGAAGTGGAATATTTTCAAAAAAAGTTCACAAATAATGCCATAAAGACCTTGACTTTAATGTTATCATGATATATTTTGCCCATTTTTTTATATTTCATAAAAAAGTATACACTTTTTGATCAATCAGGATTATACTGTACTATAACAACTCTAAATATATTAAAACTGTTTTATAAAAAGGAGGAATTATCATGTTACAAAGTCCTGTAGAATTTTTTAAGAATTTACCAAAAAAGGTTTGTGCGGAATGTGGCCAACATATTCAAGAACAGGCAGAATCTTATTTATTAGAGTGTGATCGTTGTTTATCGAAAAAACAGGAATAGATGATACAAAAGAACAAAAGTATGCCACCCGTTTAACAACATAATATTATTTTTCCTAAAACATGAAAAAAGCTCACTGAACATTAGTCAGCGAGCTTTTTTAACATCTTTGGGGACCCAACCATGTACATTGGTAGTTTACCCAATGTGTGTTTGTTCCGATGGATATAACATTAATGGTTATTCAAATCGAAACAATACTTTCTTTGAGTCTTACCTAAAGACCCGATTTTTCCCGCCCAATTTAAAGTAAACATTATAGGTTATCTTCTTATCCATTAAACTGGATTCGTTAAGTCATTGAAACCTTACTCTGGTAACTTTAAGAGCAGCTGGCTTTAAAACGCTTTAGAACGTATATCTACTTCCTATAGGCTCTAAACAGTTTAGCATCCAAGCTAGTTTCATTAAACTATCCAATATTCATGGGTTTATTTCTTTAAAAGTAAAGAACAACCTGAAAATGCTTCTTACTTGAGCGTATGATTCAACTATTCAATTGTCAATCGTTCACATTATCTCGGAACGAACACTGAATGGTTGAGCCTCCAAAGATGTTAACTTCTTACACCTTTAGTATACATCTAAAAAATACCTTTAAACGCATAAGTTGTTACATTATTGTGAAGCTTTTTTAAGCTAACATTCAGAAGATGTATAATCCTAAACTAATCTGCAAAATCTTTAATCAAGGAGTGATCACATTGACTGAAAAAGATAATTATTTAACTAATAGCCCATCTAGACAACAAGTTACGATTCAAAATGATGACAACTTTCCAAATGCAAAAAATATCCCTGGTGACTCTGTTGATGGACATAAAGAATTAGAAGAAGCTAATGCATTTATAACTGGTGAAGAGATAAAACAGCAAAATGAAAATTTGTAATGGTTCTGACCCATTAAGAAATGGGTCAGATTTTTGGTAGTTCTCTCAATTCATGAATTGTTTCATTTCCACAAATTGGGCACAGTAAATCATCGGTTGCGTATTCTTTTCTCATCCAACCTTTGCAATTTTCATCAGCACAGGAATATACGTCTGTACTTATGTATACCATCTCTTCTTTTTCTTCGAGTGATTTTTTACCAAAAAATATAATAATCGCCTCCTTTTTTCATAGTATTAACTAAAAAAGCTTTTTTTAACAAATTTTTTAAAAGGAGTAACAGGATGACTAATCGAAAAAAAACAATTGTAGGCACTGATATTGAAGAAGTTAAAAAATTGAATTCTGAATCTGGGCTTTCCTATAACCAGGTTAAAAAATTATTAGCAGAAAAATATTTAAAAAGATAAGGCAGGTATATTACCTGCCTTCTGCTAAATTTGCCCTTTTATAGGAGTGTCCTTTTTCTTTACGAACTAACCACATGGTTAATAACACTCCAATTAACCCCATTACAAAGAAAAATAAGTAAACAAAATAGATATTTAATTCTTCATAAATAATTCCACTAATAAAGGTACTAAACCAGTTCCCTAAACCATTTCCTATTGCTGAATAAATTGTTACAGCTGTAGCAGTAATTTGAACGGGTGTTATTTCCCGAATATATTGAAGTGCTGCCGGAATAAACAGGCCAATTGAAAAGCCTTGAATGACAGAAGTAATGTATATAATGTTTAAGTTTGGTTCAGAAAAATATAAAAGCCATCTTAAACAGCTAATTACCCCCGCAAGTGTAGCCACTTGAAGAATCCCAATTTTATTTATCCAATTTCCTGCTACTCGCATAAATGGAATTTCGGAGAGAACAGCAACTAAAAAGGCAATCCCTATTCCTGTATATGTTCCACCACGGTCTTGAATAAATAAACTAAAGTAAAAATTATTAGCTAAGTTTGGACCAAAAATCATAAACGTTACAACCAAAAAAATCGTAAATTTTTTAATAGCGAATAATTCCTTTATACCAGTAAAAATTTTCATTTTAGCATCAATTTTTTCGTTAGGAATTTTAGTAGTCAGTAATGAAGCTAGGACTAATGATACGCAAAAAGAAATAAAGATACTTATCGCAAAATGCTCTGATAATTTACCCATTATAAAAACAGCTAAGCCGAATCCTAAGGAACCAAATAAACGGATATTTCCGTAATTCTCCTTTATTCTCGTTGAAAATTTTAAGGAGATACTATCAGATATAGGTATGATTGCACTTTGGAAAACTGAAACCATTAAAGCAATCAAAAATAAACCATAAAAATCTTCAAACATGGTGAATCCTAAAGACAATAGCCCAGCTAAGATGGTGGTTATCATTAATAACTTTGTCGGCTTTTTTACATTATCTGATAACATTCCCCATAAAGGCTGAAAGAAGATCATAATGATAGGACCAATGGACAGAATAAGTCCAATTTCATAACCATTCATCTTCTGAACATCCCTCAAATATACACTTAATAATGGATACATACTTCCTATTCCAAAAAATGTTAGAAGGTAGAAGCTCTTTAATGTTTTTAATTGTGATCGTTCTAAAGTATTCATCTTCACTCTCCAAATACAAAAAATTAACTTAACCATTGTAACATTAATTGGTATTTTATAGTGAATGATTTGATGGGAAGGGTAACTTTTTGACTGTCTTGGTAAGCATTGTTGCTATTATGTAGAAGTTGACTTCCACTACAGGATGCTCCAGTCAACGATTAGTTAAAATATCCATTTCTTTAATAACACTCTGTAAGAATAAAGTGTTATTTTTTATATAAATGGCTGTGTTAAAGTACATTGTTGATTTTTTATAACCTGTTGATTGGAGCGGAAGGCGCGAAGACTCCTGTGGGAGTACGGTTCAGGGGAGACCCCGGAGGCGCAAGCGCCGAGGAGGCTCACCGAAACGCCCACGGAAAGCGAAGCGCCTGGAGCGGAAATCAACAACCAAGTTTAACAGAGCCATATAAATAAAAGACGGACCCATTTTAGCCATTTTGATTTTGCGAAGCTTGGTCCGTCTAGATTGTTGTTATGAAATTTTTGTTTGCAGAGTATCCTCTTTTATAACTGGCATTAAATTTGTTGCTTTAGGCTTGGAAGACAAGTAAACATAGAGGAAACCTACAAAGAAACCACCACCAATGATATTTCCAATGGTTACTGGAATTAAATTATGAATGGCACCTGTTAAAGTAATAGCTTCAAGATGAGGAACTGCTAAGGAAATGGAAAAGGTAACCATATTAGCTACACTATGTTCAAATCCCGAAGCTACAAAGGCAAACACCAATAAAAGCATCGCACTAATCTTCGCTCCATCTCCTTTTATATTTAATGGAATCCAAACTGCTAGGCATACGAGCCAATTACAAAGAATTGCTCTAAAAAATAATTCCATTGTAGATAATTCCATCTTATGACTTGCTACATTCATAAGATATTGACTATTGTCTAGTGAAGAAAATAATCCGGATAACATCACCATGAAAGCAAATCCAATAGCTCCCATTAAATTTCCTAAATAACAGGTAATCCAATTTTCAATGGTGTCCTTCCAAGTGGTCTCTTTTTTTAGGGTACTAATAACAAATGTCATCGTATTGCCAGTAAACAATTCAGACCCGCCATATATGATCAGAACTAAAGCAAGACCAAAAAAGATCGAACTTACTAAAGAGGTAGCTGGTGAGCGTGCATCAAAAAATGACTCTCCAAGTCTATAGGACATCATGATTCCAAAACCAATGTAAACACCTGACAAAGCCGCTCTAACTAAATATTGAAGCAGTGAGGTTTCTAAATAACCCTTTTTCTTTTTCGCTAACTCAATGACTAAATCTATTGCAGATGTATTCATCACACAAGACCCTTTCTTTGTTTGTGAATTTCATCACAATCTTGATAAATTCATCATAAACCCATTTCTACCTTTTGTTAATGAACGAAATATGTCAATTTATTAAGCGTTTACAAAACTCAAAAAATGGTCCTTTACCGAATTAACGCGTCGGGGGTCTGACCCCCGACGCGTTAATTTGATAAAGTATTTATTCCTCGTTGTGTTCTATACTTAATCCTTCTATATGCCTTTTTTCCATCAGTTTCTTTTTCTTACGGTTTTCTACTGAGTCAAACACAATATTAAAGTCATAGTCTGCTGGATACAACTCAGCACTTGAAATATATAAATGCAATCGCTTATGATTGATTTCCTGTTTTACTCCTTTGATTTGAACAATATAATTTCCTTTAGCATCCGGACCTTTATAGACAATTCCTATTTCATCAGTTGAGCTGATTTTAACATTATCACCCATCTCAAACAGTTGTATATGACTTGTTGTTTCCTTTATTTTCTTTTCACGACGTTGATGTCGATTTATAATTACCTGTTTATCCAACTCTGCTTTTAATGAAAAATCTTGTTCAGGTATTTTATACTCTTTTGTTTCTTTATAGGTAATGAAATGAGCTTTTTCTATTATTTTCGGATGTAATCCTAGTTTTAAGGCAATGGCAAATGCTTGGCTATCCCCACCTCTGCCTATAATAAGGCGATAAGTTGGCCTTAAAGTTTCTAAGTCAAATTCCATTGAACCATTAATAAATCCTTCATGCTGATAAGCAAATTCTTTTATTTCACTATAATGCGTTGTTGCAAATAACGTACACCCTTTTAGATACAATTGTTCTAATATCGCTGTTGCTAATCCCATCCCTTCACCTGGGTCAGTTCCAGATCCTAGTTCATCTAGCAATACAAGCGAGCGATCGTTGGCTTCCTTTAATATCTCAACAATATTAACAATTCTAGAACTAAAGGTACTTAAGTTTTGCTCAATACTTTGCCCATCACCAATATCTACTAATACTTTATGGAAAATACTCATTTGAGATCCACTTTCCACAGGAAGATGAAGCCCTGATTGAAACATGATTGTTAACAATCCAACAGTCTTAATCGTTACCGTTTTTCCTCCTGTATTTGGACCTGTAATCACTAATGAGTGGCAGCCATTGCCGAGTTCGAGATTTAGTGGTACAGCAAGATCTCCCAAAAGTGGGTGCTTTGCATTTTTCAAATATATGTGATGTTCTTCATTTATCCCAATTGGCACACCATCAATAAATCGGCTATATTTCGCTTTTGCAAACAGAAAGTCATAATGAATCATTGTTTCCATCGCTAAGCGAATTTCTGATTCATGACTTTCGACAAGTCCTGTTAGGTATATTAAGACCTTTTCTATTTCCTGTTCTTCTTCCATTATAACCCAGTCAAGCTGTTCCTGACCTGAAGCTATTTCTTCAGGTTCAATAAAAATAGTAGAACCTGAAGCAGAGGTATCAATCACATTCCCTTTTATCTTATTTCGGTATTCTTTTTTTATTGGTATAACAAACCGGCCGTCACGTTGACTGACAACCGCTTCCTGTAAATACGTTTTATATTTGGAAGACTTTAAGATTTGCAATACCTTTTCCTTCAGGCGCTCTTCTAAAATAGCTTTTTGCTTTCTCACCTTTAAAAGTTCTTTACTCGCATAATCATCAACGGCTCCATTTCTAATACACCTTTGAATCTCAGCTTCAAGATTAGGTAAATCCGAGATAGAGTAAACATAGGAAGTAACGATAGGAGCAACATGTTCCTTATCTTTCATAAATCTTCTCATTTTACTACAGCAATCTAAAAAATGATGGAGCTTCATTAACTGATCAGCTTTTAAAGCAACCCCTTTATTAATGCCCTTTAGGATTTGCTCCATACCTTCTAACCCATGAACAGGAACGCTACTACTAATCTGTAAAATAGAGACTGCTTCTGTTAATTCTGCTAGCCATCCCTCAATTTGTCTTTTATTTACGGAAGGAAATAATTGTAGAACTTGGTTCTTACCTTCTTGAGTCAATGCGTAACTTGCAATCATTTCTTTAATTCGATTAAACTCTAGTACTTCAAACGTTTGATTATTCATTGTTTATTCTCCTTTTAATTTCAAAACGATTTTTACGTTCTCCAATTAAATAGGACACCCGAGTTGAGATAAGAACTTTGACCAGTCTATTTCCCTTTTACGACAAAAAATAAAAGGCCATAATGAACAAACGTCATTACGGCCTTCACATAAACAGATTTTCCCCTGTTTAGTATGATTAACAATTATACCCATTCAAATAAAATAAAAAGCTATGCTAAACGAAGCATAGCTAAAATTGAATTAGTAATTTTGTCTGCTATGACACTGTTCTTAACCTCACTCCAATGCAATAAGAAATAAACCTCCATCAACGGAAGCTTTTTTTAGCTCGGAATGTCCGTATTTAATTTCACGGTTTAGTTAAGAACGACACCTAACATACAACATACTCCTTTATAAAAAGAATTAACCTAATAATACATAATATGAAAAATTATGTCAATGGGCCTCTGATTGACTTTGCTTTATTATTAAACGTTAAAGATATCACAGAAACCACACCTTCCTGTATCGTTCTGCAATATGGAATAAAGGACAAAAATACAGAATAATGATTTTGTTCACATTTTATCCATGTCTTTTTTAAAAAAGTTTCTTTATCTTAATGATAGGGAGGTTTTCAATATGAAGAAAGTAGTTATTATTAGTTTTTTATTGGTGTTTATTGGAATAGCAGCTGGAATTTCGTTCTTCCTTATCCGTGATGCTAATGCACAAATTCCAGAAGATGTTACTCTAATTAATCAAAACGGAGAAAATTACCGCTTTGGTGATGATCATACAAAAGTGAAATTAGTAGAATTCATTTATACACATTGCCCAGATATATGTCCAACAACTACTCAAAAGATGAGTATGTTAAAAAATGACCTTGAAAAAGAAGGCGTCTTTGGTAAGGACGTTGAATTTATTACTGTGACCATAGATCCTTATCGTGATACAAAAGAAGTATTAAACAAATACATGGAAACCTTTGAAATTAAAAATAATGGCAGCTGGATATTCTTAACTGGTGATTTGAATGACATGACAGAGAGTCATAAAAGAATTCGTCAAATTGCAGATACTTTTCAATTTCAATATCGCGATCCAGGTGACGGATATTTCGTTCATAGCTCCTTTACTTTTTTAGTTGATAAAGACAATAAATACATCAAAAAATTCCCTATGGGTGAGGATTTTAATAAAAAAGAAGTTTTTGATGAAATAATGAAAAACCTGTAATCAAGAACAAAAAGCGCAAGCGCCTTGAACAGCCCCGACAAGCAAATGTTCTCTAGTGTTAGAAGTCTGAACTCCGACTTCTTACACTAGAGGTTATTTGACCAAGGAGGAAATGCTCTTTTTTCCTCCATCGAGGGGCTAGGCGCTGGAGCTGGATTACGAAAAACTTCTTCTAAAGTTATCCACAAGTTTATATTTTATAAATTCCTAAACCATAATAAAAAATCGGTCTATTATTAAATAGACCGATTTTCGTTTTATTGCTATTGGCGTATAATATATTATATTTTATGAATGTTTTACTGTACATTTTGAGTTAGCTAATAGCGGCAAATGATAATTCGATTTAGGTTTTGTAAGACTTATTTTAATTCCGGATTGTTTTAAACGATTAACTAAATCAACCATTTTCTTTTTAGACATGTTTAACTTCTCCTTCTCATAAAACCGGCTAGCTATATTATAACCGATTTATATGAAAATTTTGAGAAGTTTATTAATTTTTAACAGAATATTTTTCATTTAATACTATTGACAAATTCTAAGGTTTTAAAATTAACTTTTCGCCACTTATTTCATTTATATTAGTTTGATGATAATTTCCATTTGCCCAATCATCCATTTGGTTATGATACCATTCACTTAGCACATGACCCGATTGACCAGGACCAACTAGATGGTATCCCTTTGTTGGGTTTGACATGTCAATAACAAATCGCCATGATCCACCGTGATTTACCACTCCATCATCCCTATAGGATGCAGCCTGCACTGTTACTGAACTTCCCCCAACAGGTATATTTTTTTCAAAATTAAAAAGATAATTTAATGGTCTAACAGACGATAACGGATGAAAAAATTGAACTTGGTGATAATCCCCCCAGCTCCAATCCTCCACTTTTTCACCAAATAATGTTTCAATATCTTTTATACTTTTATCAAATGTAGTTTGAACAACTTGATTTAATCCGCCTTTTTCCTTTATCCATGGACCTTCATGATTTGCAGCAGCCCTTCTGATTAATTCATCAACGGCTTGTTTTTGCCCGCCAAACAATTTCATCATTTCTTCAGGAATCGCATCGTTGAAAAGATTAGACTTTATATTCTTCATCCAAAAATGAAATATTAATGGAGCTGCCTGATCCACATGGTCCTGATAATCCCAATTATTTAATACTCTTACTACTTCTTTTTGTTGTTCCGTCCTTATATCAGGTAAATGTTGAAGTAAAATTGGTACAAATTCTCTTGCTTGTAAATTTAATTGATCCATTTGCAATGCCTGCATATCTTCAATGGTTAAATCATTTTTACTATTTAAAAATTCTTGAATACGCATTTGTCTGTATGGTTGTGCCCAATTGTGGCTTATATGATATGGATATTGATCATTAATTACCTTATTATTTGCTGTCGAAATAAAGCCAGAAGGAGGATTTACGACCTTAGGAAGTTCGTTAAAAGGAATATATCCTTCCCACTCATACTCTCCGGTCCAACCCGGTACAGGAAGTAAACCATCTCCATTTTTTCGAATTGGAATTTTTCCATTTGCTTTATAAGCAATTGTTCCATCTATCGAAGCAAATACAAAATTTTGAGTTGGTGTATGAAACTTTTGCAAAGCTGTTTCAAATCCCTCCCAATCCTTCGCTTTATTCATATTTAAAACTGCCTCTAATTCTGGAGACGGCTCTAGAGCTGTCCATTTTAACGATAACACCTTGTCCTTTCCTACTTCACCAGCAAAATCAGAGATTACTGGGCCGTGTCTAGTAATCATTACTTGGTAGTCAATGGCTGACTCCCCTTTTACTTTAATTGGTTCCTTAATTATTTTGGCTTTTTCCCAGTTGTCTTTAAATAAAAATTCATTAGGATTAGCAGGGTTTCTTTTTTCTATATATAAGTCTTGAACATCAGGCCCAGTGTTAGTAACTCCCCATGCAATTGACTCATTGTGGCCTAAAATGATACCAGGAATTCCTGCAAAAATAACACCGCTTACATTTACTGTTGGTGCTTCTAAATGCATCTGATACCAAATAGAGGGCGTCCCCAAAGATAAATGCGGATCATCAGCAAGAAGAGGCTTGCCAGATTTAGTTTTGCTTCCAGCAACAACCCAGTTATTACTGCCATTAAATTCTGCTGGAATCACTGCTCCGGCAAATGCTTTACCAAAATCAATCTCATCCTTACCTATGATATATGGTGCATCTTTAGGATAAGTTGGAAATAAGTCATATGCTTTTTCTTTTGAAAAATTTTGCAATAAATATTGCCTAAATGCTTGATCTTCCCAGTGCCCTCCTAAATCGAATGCCATGTATTTACCGATAGTTAAAGAATCCACTGCACTCCAAGGCTCAGGTGTATACCCTAATAATGTAAACTCAACTGGTAACTTATTAGATTTTTTCATTTCCTCCATATAGAGATTGACCCCATCAGCAAACCAATTTAAAACATTTTTGCCATCTGTCGAATATTGATTATAAGAGTCTTCTGCAGCCCTTCTTAACCCTAAGGTACGAAAATATTTATCTCTATCGATTGTTGCTTTTCCGATAACCTCGCTTAGTCTGCCTGAAGCTTGCCTTCTGCTTAAATCCATTTGAAATAGGCGGTCCTGAGCTTCGACATAGCCCTGTGCCACGAATAAATCCTTTTCATTTTGTGCCTGAATATGAGGAACACCATACGAGTCTCGGGTTACCACTACTGACTCTGAGAGAATGGGAAGTATTAATTGTCCATTTGTCTTAGGTAAAGATCTACCTAAATAAATGTTAAAAGTTAGTACAATTAAATAAAATAATACCAGTAGTGTTACAACAGAACGAATCATTACTTTTTTAGTTTTCTTTTTATTTCTTATTACAGCTTCCATTCCTTCACCCCTTTGATCATACTATTTCGCCCTTTATTTTCCATTTCCTCTTTTAATTTTTCGAATCTTCCGGAAATTATTTTCTATAAAAATGGTACTCATTGTTAGATAAAATAGGAATTCAAGCTTATATATGCTATAATTTTAAGGATATTTTGTGATGGAGGAAAAAGTAAAAATGATAACAGTACAAAACGTAGGTTTACGATATGGTGATCGCAAGCTTTTTGAGGATGTTAATATAAAATTTACTCCTGGAAACTGCTACGGATTAATTGGTGCAAATGGTGCAGGAAAATCCACTTTTTTAAAAATCCTTTCTGGTGAGCTTGAAGCCCAGACAGGAACAGTATCTTTAGGACCAAATGAGCGTATGGCCGTCCTAAAACAGAATCACTTTGAATATGAGGATTTAGAAGTTTTAAAAGTTGTTATTATGGGTCATACGAGATTGTATGAGGTCATGCAAGAAAAAGATGCTATTTACATGAAAGAAAATTTCACTGATGAAGACGGCATGAAAGCAGCTGAACTTGAAGGTGAATTTGCTGAATTAAATGGTTGGGAAGCAGAATCAGAAGCAGCCATTTTATTAAAAGGTTTAGGAATCACTGAAGATTTACACACAAAATTAATGGCTGACCTTACAGGTGGAGAGAAAGTGAAAGTATTACTTGCTCAAGCCCTATTTGGTAAACCTGACGTTCTTTTATTAGACGAGCCAACGAACCACTTAGATATTAAAGCGATTCAATGGTTAGAGGAATTTTTAATTAACTTTGAAAATACAGTCATTGTAGTGTCCCATGACCGTCACTTCTTAAATAAAGTTTGTACTCATATTGCAGATTTGGATTTCAGCAAAATTCAAATCTACGTAGGTAACTATGACTTCTGGTATGAATCAAGTCAACTTGCTCAAAGAATGGCTTCAGATACAAATAAGAAAAAAGAAGAAAAAATAAAAGAGCTCCAAGCTTTTATTGCGCGCTTTAGTGCAAATGCATCCAAGTCAAAACAAGCAACATCAAGGAAAAAATTATTGGATAAGATTTCATTAGATGATATTAAACCATCTTCTCGTCGTTATCCATATGTTGGATTCACTCTAGAACGTGAAATCGGTAATGATTTATTAAGAGTTGACGGCTTAACAAAAACGATTGATGGTGTAAAGGTTTTAGATAACATTAGTTTTATTATGAATAAGGATGACAAAATCGCCTTAGTTGGAAAGAATGAAATGGCTAAAACAACGTTATTTAAAATATTAATGGGTGAAATGGAAGCAGATAGCGGTACTTTTAAATGGGGAATTACAACTTCTCAAGCTTATTTCCCTAAAGACAATTCAGAGTTCTTTGAAGGCTGTGAGCTTAACCTGGTTGATTGGTTACGTCAATTCTCACCTAAAGATGACAGTGAAAGCTTCTTAAGAGGATTCTTAGGTCGTATGCTATTCTCAGGTGAAGAAGTGTTGAAAAAAGCTAGCGTCCTTTCTGGGGGAGAAAAAGTCCGTTGTATGTTATCAAAAATGATGTTAAGCGGTTCAAATGTTCTACTTCTAGATGAGCCTACTAACCATCTTGATTTAGAATCCATAACCGCTTTAAATGACGGGTTAATCAACTATAAAGGTTCTATGATTTTCGCTTCACATGACCATCAATTTGTTCAAACAATTGCTAACAGAATTATCGAATTAACACCTAGCGGAATTGTAGATAAAGTCATGTCATATGATGAGTATCTAGAAAACACTGACTTACAAAAGCAAATTGCTGAAATGTATGCATAATATTTAGGAGCCGACACAGTCGGCTCCTTTTGTGTATATGGCTATAAATTTTTATCTTGTTTTTTTCGTGATGAAGGCATTTTTGTTCTACCTGTTTCTTGGTTCGTGGTTCCTTGGCCTTCAACCTGTGGTGAGTTTAATCCGATTGTAGAAGGATCCTTTTTACGTCTATTACTGCTCATTTTAGCCACCTCCATATCTTTTATAGTCCCATAAAGTTTTCTCTCTTATACGATGATAAAGTAAGAATAAACACCTAGAGGATAGGAAAGCTTAAAGTTGGAGGAGGTGTTTTTAATGGCTAAAATAGGTGTTGAACAATCCCTTACAAACATCCAACAAGCATTACGTGAAAAAGGATATGACGTAGTGGAACTAAAGCAGGAGTCAGATGCAAATGGATGCTCTTGCTGTGTTGTTACAGGATTAGACTCTAATGTTATGGGTATGCATGATACTTTTACAAAAGGGTCTGTTATTGAGGCAAATGGTTTATCCGCTGATGAAGTATGTCAACAAGTTGAAAGTAAACTTCAATAAAAAGAAAAGGGTCTGTTCAAAGCGTACAGACCCTTCTCTTTTACATCCATATTCCTTAATGTGATTATTTTTACTTCTTGTTTTGCTCTTTTTTCGATATAATTTTATTTATCAGATTTAATAAACTCTCAACATTTTTATATGGATGGTATTATGGAATATTTCGAATTATTATCACCTGTTAAATTATCATTACAAATATCCATTATTTCTTTGATTTTTGTTGCAGTTATAGGAATATCCTTAGCAACTTTCATTGGCAAAGGCACATTTAGAGGTAAAGTATTGGTTGAAACCGTACTGATGCTTCCTTTAGTACTTCCTCCTACCGTGACTGGCTTTATTCTAATTATTATTTTTGGTGGTAATAGTACAATTGGAAAACTATTTGACTCCTTTTTTCGTACCAGCTTAATGTTTTCATGGTGGGCTGCAGTTATGACAGCTTCCATCGTTTCTCTTCCCCTGATGTATCAATCAGTCAAAACCGGATTTCAAGCCGTTGATAAGGACATTGAAGAAGCCGCCCGCGTAGACGGGGCAAGTGAATGGGTTGTGTTTTTAAAGATCTCCTTACCATTAGCCTATAAATCTATCATTACTGGAATGATATTAAGTTTCGCAAGAAGTCTAGGCGAATTTGGTGCTACCCTTATGTTTGCGGGAAATATTCCAGGCAAAACTCAAACAGCCCCTACTGCGATTTACGTAGCTCTAGAATCAGGCGATATAAAAACGGCCTGGTTTCTAGTTTTATGTATGATCCTCTTGTCTTTCCTGATGCTTTTTTTAAGTACAAGTTTAAGTCGAAAATAAAAAGCTATGTTAGTCATAGCTTTTTATTTTATCTGATTGATGGAAATGCTTTTTTCTTAGAAATAAGATTCCGATTAGGAGAAGTAAAAGACTTCCTCCTCCACCGGCATACAATAAAAACCCACTATCATGTTTTGTGGAAGCTACTTTTGTTGGTTTGCTCTCTTTTTTTATTTCTTTCAAAGGAACAGTCTGTATTGTCTTTCCCCACTCATCTAAAATTACTAGTTGTCCATTTTTATCAATAAAGGGCTCCGATCCGGTTACTGATTCAGTGATATAGATTGGGTGATTCAATCTATACTGTTTTTTATTTTCTTGATAAATGGTTGATGAATCTAACTGGAGAGTTTGGTAATGCTTAAACCCATATCGAAGTAATTCGACTGTTTCTGAATATATTTCGGTTTTACTTTCATTTTTTAAAACAATCGCTGTTAGGCTTAATTTCCCATTAGTAGCTGTTGTAGCAAGGGTTTGTTTGGATTGATCCACATATCCTGTTTTTCCGCCAGTAATCGTTGTTTCAAATGGAATCTCTCCTTTTAATAAACGATTATGTGTGCGCAATGTCGTATCCCAAGATTCACCATGCCACTTTAATTCCTTTGTCCCAAAAATCTCCTTAAAAGTTGGATTTTTTAAAGCATAATTGGTTATGATTCCCAGGTCATAGGCTGTGGTATAATGATTTTCATCAAAAAGACCATTTGGATTTGTAAAATTTGTATTAGTTACACCAATTTCATCTCTTAGAAATTGATTGATATGATTTGAGAAATGCTCTATATCTCCATCAAGATATTCAGCAATAGCGATAGCGGCATCATTTCCAGAATTGATTAACATCCCTTGGATAAGGTGTTTTAGTGGAACTTGTTCTCCTTCATTTAAAAAAACCTTTGTTCCTTCTACATTCACAGCATTTGCACCGACTGTTACAATCTCATATAACTTCCCTTTTTCAATGGCATAAATGGCTGTTGCAATTTTCGTTAAGCTTGCAGGATATAATCGTTCATTTGCATTTTTTTCATATAAAACGGCACCAGATTGAGAATCCATTAAAATTGCAGCTTCACTATTTATGGTTAACTTGTTATCTGTTGAAGCGGCCATAAAGTGTTCTGTGGATAAAAAGAAAGCAAGTGTTATTGTAAGAATAAATTTGATATATTTCATGTCATTCTCCAATCAACTGATTTCTATTATCTTATTTTAACATAATTTTTTTTTGGAAAATTAAACTGGTGACATTTAACATTTACTTCTTTGTTTTACCTCAAGTAGGTAATCAATAAATAGCTCATCTCTTACTAATGATGCTGTGTGATTTCTCTTTATGTCGTATTCTGCCTCTGCAAAAGATTTAAAAGTATTGACCGTTCCATGTCGATCTGTTTCAACCTGCCAAGATCCGTTTTCTAACTGTGATATAAAAAACCTTTCTCCACCACGATTATCGTATAAAACACCTTTTGGAGAACCTTTTATGTTAAATTTGTTTTTAAAGGCATCCATTCTTACTGATTCAAGTGGGAATACCTTTTCAACAAACAGAGAATACGCTTCTTTATTCATTGTAGAACCAGAAGCCTTCGCATGACCACCACCGCCATACTGTTCTGCAACTCTCGACACATCTATATGGTCATGTACCGTTCGATAACTGATTTTTTTGGCTCCCATGTTTAAAATAGCAATATAATCAATATGGGAATTCTCTTTCCCCAGTTCATTTCCTAGTTCAGAATGATAGGATTCTGCATGAACAATTCCGACACATTGATCATTTATAAATGTTTGAATTAACTCCCTCTTTTTTTTACGAATATATCTCTCAATCTTTTCTTCTTCCATATCAAGCAGTTTCTGTTCAAATTCATCAAAGCCAAAATGTTCCTGCTCCTGTAACCTCATAACCATTTTCTCTTCAAACTCATCAATTGAAACCATATAAAATAAATCATTTAATCTTTTAGCTTTTTGATTATTGTTAACATCCCATTCCCAAGTATCATACTGCCTAACTAATTCTACAAATTCACTTACAGACTTCGTTTCCTCTATAAACTGATGCTGCTTTAAATAATCGTATAGTAACGAGGTAGCTGATGCTAATTTTCCATGTTCATACTCTACCTTTACCATTCCCCACGAATAGTCATTGAAATGAAGGGCCGTTTTATGGTGATCGATTAAAAGTACCTTGGCGCCTTTACTAACCATTTCATTTAATTTTTGAGCAATTTCTTCATTAGTTGATAAATCTGTGATGATTAAGTAATCAGAATTCTGTTGCTCATTATATTTTTCTATGTACTGTCCTACTTGGTGGTCAAGACTAGATATTGAGTTATAACGGACATTCACTTGTTCTCCAAAAGCCAATTTTGCTAAGATTCCACAACCTACACCATCTAGGTCGTTATGTGTAAATAAATGATACATATTTCCACCCCTGTTCATTAATCTAGGCTCTTTTCTAAAACTTTGTTGCTTATCTAATTTAAAAAAAGAGATTTCTTAGTGTAGAATGATAAAACTCGTGTAAAAATCAAGAAAAGAGCTGCTCACTTTTTAAGAAAAAATGTAAAAATCAGGCTTCTGGGATTTTTACCAAAACCACAATTTGTACGAAAACAGCCTTAATCTAAAAAGAAAAACAGACACTATCCTTAGTGCCCGTTTTGAATAGAAATTATTCGCTACTTTGGGTCGTATTAAAAAATTCAATCTCCTTACCTTTTTCCTGATTCTTCTTAGATTTTTCACCCATCTTCCCGTCTGATTCATAGCTTTCTTTAAATGATGGACCTTTTCTCTTATTCGGCATAATAAAACCTCCTCTCATTTAAGATTGAATTATTTTTAGGACTTTATGCAAAAAAATACTGTAAGTAAATCCAAATTGGATTCACTTACAGTATTCAATATTTTTTCATTATACTTGTTTGTTCATTAAACCCGAGACAAATGATAAAAACGTATGAACACCTGCTTTTACAGTGGGCTGAACTGCTAAATCACGGTTTGGATCCAGACATACTATATCAACAGCACGTATTTTAGAAGATGTCCCTGCTGTGTAAACAGCTTCAAATAGTTCGGTGGTACTCATGCCACCCGGTGTAGAAGCGGGTACTCCTGGAGCATAAGAAATGTCTAATACATCCATATCGATGGTTACGTATATAAAATCGACCTTTGCTTCCAATTCTAACAAGGCATCTTGAACAGTTTCCATTATCCCCTTTTTCCTTGCTTGCTTTAATGTTATATAGTTAACCTTTTGTTCTTTCGCATAACTAATCAATGAAGGGCCATTAAAAAAGCCATGTAAACCTATGTTATAAACATTCTCCCCTTCCACTATCCCGCTTTCTATTAGATTTCTAATCGGAGTGCCGTTTGATGGGCCTTGGTCCTTTAAGTCTCTCAAGTCCAGATGGGTATCAAATTGAAGGATTCCTATTTTTTTCGAAGGATCTACATCCTTTAAGCCCGAAACCAGCATTGCTGTGATTGAATGGTCACCACCAATCGTAAATATAAGGGATTCCGAAAAGGATTTACTTACACCATTCATCACTTTCTTTATATTTGAGTGACACTTACTTATGTCTGTCACATGCATCTCAATATCTCCCAAGTCAAGAACACGTAGATCTCTTAAATCTTGGTCAGTATCAATATTATAAGTACCAAACCCTTTCCACATTTTCCGAAAATGATCTGGAAATTCTGATGCTGCCGATGCACTAATAGAGGACCTTGACAGCGGTGCGCCTAATAATACAATATCCCACTGTTTTTCCAATAGTGATTCATCGCTATTAGGAAGACGCTGTTCGATCCAATCCTTTACCTTTATATCTATCGCTGTCTTATTTTGCGACCAATAAAAGGAAGGAAGTTCAAGCGGAAGTTTTAACATCTTACTCCCCCTTTAACTACTACCATTCCATTTTTAATGACAGTATCTGTATGGTTCATACCAAAGTGATACTGAAGCTGCATATAATTTGATACATTTGCAATTAACACATCTGCTTTCTTTCCTGTTTCCAAGCTCCCTATCTCATGAGCACGGTTAATAGCATGGGCTGCATTAATTGTTGACGCTGTTATTACCTCAGCAGGCGTTAACCCCATATGCAGACATGCTAAGTTCATTATCAATGGTGTTGAAACCGTTGGAGAGGAGCCCGGATTACAATCTGTTGAGATAGCTACCGGTAAACCTAAATCAATCATTTTTCGACCGTTTGCTGCTTCAGTCATTAAAAACAAGGCTGTTCCTGGAAGAAGAACCCCTATTACCCCTTTTTCTGCCATAGCTTTAATACCCTTTTCAGATGCTTTTAACAAATGATCAGCAGAAATGGCCCCTACCTCTGCCGCCAATTCTGCTCCCTCATAAGGTTCTATTTCATCCGCATGAATTTTAGGAATAAGCCCAAATGTTTTTCCAACTTCTAAAATTAGGCGGGACTGCTCTGGGGTAAAAACTCCTCTTTCACAAAAAACATCGTTAAACTCCGCAAGCTTTTCCTTGGCTACTTTTGGTAGCATTTCATGTATAACTAATTCAACAAATGCATCGGGATTTTCTTTATATTCTTTTGGGACGGCATGAGCCCCCATAAAAGTTCTTACCACATCAATCGGATGACTTTCATCCAGTTGTTTAGCAACCTTTAATTGTTTATATTCCGTTTCCCAATCCATTCCATAACCACTTTTGGCTTCAATGGTCGTTACACCATGCAAAAGAAACTTATCTAATCGCTTGATACTCTCTGAAAAAAGTTCCTCTTCGTTTGCTTCCCTTGTTTTGGAAGTAGTAGAATGAATTCCACCTCCAGCGTTCATGATTTCCATATAGGTAGCACCATTTAGTCTCATATTAAACTCTTCTTCTCTAGTACCCTTAAACACCAGATGAGTATGAGGATCAACTAAGCCAGGAAGAACAACCTTACCAGTTGCATCAATAACGTCTGCTATTTCTAATTTAGAATGATATCTTGTTCTAAGATCCTCACTTGTTCCAATCGCAATTATTTCCCCATTTTCAATCCATAGAGCTCCTTTTTCGATAATAGATAATTCGCTCATGGCCTTATGTGTTGCAGGTCGATCCGAATGGCCCTGTAATGTGATTAGCTGGTCAGCATTTTCAATAAAAAGCGGTCTTCGTTGCAAAGTAAATCCCCCTTATTTCATCATCGGTATATTTACGCCTTTTTCTTTTGCTGTTTTTATGGCTAAATCATAGCCTGCATCCACATGTCGAACAATTCCCATCCCTGGGTCAGTTGTTAATACTCTTTCTAAACGTTTTTCTGCAGCTTCCGTACCATCGGCCACAATCACCATTCCAGCATGTAGAGAGTATCCCATCCCAACACCACCGCCATGGTGTACGGAAATCCAGCTAGCACCACCAACCGCATTGATCATCGCATTTAAAATTGGCCAGTCCGCAACAGCATCACTTCCATCTAGCATCCCTTCTGTCTCACGATTAGGAGAAGCAACTGATCCAGAGTCTAAGTGGTCTCGTCCAATGACGATTGGAGCTTTTAATTCACCTTTTGCCACCATGTCATTAATGATTTTTCCAAATCGGGCACGTTCCCCGTAGCCAAGCCAGCAAATTCGAGAAGGTAAACCCTGGAATTGAATTTTTTCTTGCGCCATTTTTATCCATTTACATAAATGCTCATTGTCCGCAAATTCTCTTAAAATAACTTCATCTGTTTTATAGATATCCTCCGGGTCACCTGACAGCGCTACCCAACGGAAAGGACCTTTTCCTTCACAAAATAATGGTCGAATATAGGCAGGAACGAAACCAGGAAAATCAAAAGCTGATGCTACTCCTTCATCCTTCGCTACCTGGCGAATGTTATTACCATAATCAAAAGTTATCGCACCTCTCTTTTGCATCTCTAACATTGCTTTAACATGAGTTGCCATACTTTGTTTAGAAAGTTTTATATATTCTGCTGGTTCCGACTTTCGTAAATCAGCTGCTTTTTCTAAACTATAACCAACTGGAATATATCCATTTAATGGGTCATGGGCAGAGGTTTGGTCTGTTAGGACATCAGGTATAAAGCCTTTTTCAAGCATTAATGGTAAAAGCTCTGCCGCATTTCCTAATAGACCTATTGATAATGGACGCCCAGCAGCCTTCGCTTCCTTCGCCATCTGAATAGCTTCATCTAATGAATCAGTTTTAACATCTAAGTACTTTGTATCTAAACGACGTTGAATTCTTGTTTCATCCACCTCTATCGCTATACATACACCTTCATTCATCGTGACAGCAAGCGTTTGAGCTCCACCCATACCTCCAAGACCTGCTGTTAAGGTGATGGTTTGTTTTAATGTACCTGAATAATGCTGACGTGCTAATTCAGCAAATGTTTCATATGTTCCTTGAACAATCCCTTGACTGCCAATATAAATCCAGCTTCCTGCTGTCATTTGGCCATACATCATTAAGCCCTTTTTATCAAGCTCATGGAAAGTTTCCCAGTTTGCCCATGCAGGTACTAGATTTGAGTTTGCTAGTAAGACTCTAGGTGCATCTGTGTGTGTTTTAAAAACAGCAACAGGCTTCCCTGATTGGACTAATAGTGTTTCATCATTTTCTAAATTTTTTAGGGTTTCCACAATTGCGTCGTAGCAATCCCAATTTCGAGTTGCCTTGCCAATTCCACCATAAACGACTAAATCATGCGGTCTTTCCGCTACTTCCTCATCTAGATTATTCATCAGCATTCTTAAAGCAGCTTCTTGAATCCAGCCTTTTGTATGCAATTCTGTTCCAGTATAATTTTTGATTACTCTCTTTGTATCCGCTTTCATTTCTATCCCTCCGTTTCTAAATATATTAATAGTGTAAGATGATTTTTTTCATTTAAGTATGTAATATTTTATTGAATTTTTATAATTTTGTTAACTTAATAGTAATAAACTAAGATTTTAATTTTATTTTTTTATAATTTTCTTATGTTTTTAAAGATTTTTTAGATTTTTCAATTTAACACATTAAAGCGTCGGGGGTCTGACCCCCGACGCTTTAATGTGTTAAACAGCCATCATCTAACTAGGAATTATGGTTCCGAAATTGTTTAGGTGGCATATTTGTCAATTGCCGAAACACTCTTGTGAAATATTGTTGATGTGTAAATCCACATAACCTTGCAATTTCTTTTATTGACATTTCGGTTTCATTTAATAGTTTAATTGCTTTATTTATTCGAACTTCATTCAATGTTTCTCTAAACGTTTTTCCTGTCTTTTGTACAAATATACTACTTAAGTAAGTAGGGTTTCGATTCAGGAGAGTAGCCACTCCCTCCAAGGTTAATTGGGAATTCCAATAATGGGTATGAATATAGTCTATACAATTTCCGATTAAATCCTTTTTATGTTCACTCATTTGTTCCTTTAAATTAAAAATCTTGGATATAAATATAATTAATTCCTGAACATTGCGATATATGATCGTTGAATATAAAACCTGATTGAACAAATTAAGATAGTCACTTTCAAGTTCTATAAATATAGAATTCTCTTTCATATATCTGCGAATTTGGGCAAGTATACTCGTTATCCGTATTCGTATAAGACCAGGGTCCGGATAAGGTGTTGCTAGGTGAAGAAATTCTTTATACAACCATTCACGAATCCCTGTTAAATTAGAATGATTTAAAAAATCTATCCAAAGCTTTTGCTCACTAGAAGTAAGGAAAGGATCAATGAATTGCCATTTAATCTCCTCTGCATATTGGGTTACCTGGTTAAACCCTATAAAAAATGTAACTTCAAGCATTTTCTTTGTTTCAATATACCGTTCATGTATAGACAAATTTTTATCTGTAGGAAGATATACGACAATAGAAATAGGTTCAGGCTCGTACAATTGCCAGTCTCGTAATAATCTTTGAGATTCTTCATACCAAGAATCTTCATTTAATTTTGAAATCCCAATAATCGAATCCGATAATGAATAAAATTCAACATCCATTTTAAAAGAGTAATTTTTTAGAAAAGTAGTCAGCTTTTTGATACATCCTCTTTCCTCGGTTTTAAAACCTAAAAACACAAAATCTTTGGCAGAAGTTAAATTATCATTAAATATCTGAGTGATGTCTATTCTATTTTCAGATTTTTTTTCAATTGGATTCAAAGAGTGCTTGGATTTTATTTCTCTTACTAAGTATTGAATATTTCGTTGCAGTTGTTCAGGTGAAACTGGTTTTAGCAGCAACGGTTTTACTCCTATGTCAATTGCCTTCATAGCCGTTTCGAATGTTGCTTCTAATGTTAAACCAACCACTTTTGGATTTAATACCTTTAACCATTTCTTTAAATTTTTGTTTTCTAATGGGGTTAGAAGCTCCATTTCTAAGATTAGAATATCAACTGGAAAACTTTCTAATTTATCTAGAAGCTCAGATATAGTAAAGGCCAGCTCAATTGATAAAGAGGCATCATTTGATTTTAATAACCATTCCATCCCTGTCGTTTCATACCGTTCTCTGTTAGCAATCAATACATGTACCAAGTTTTCACCCCCTAACTTTCATATTAACTTTTCACTAGGTTTTGTAAAGATTATTTCAGAAAAAACAGACAAGTTTCCTCCATCATTATGCATATAGATAAAGTAGACGAGCATCCATTCTACGATTTCTAGAATAATCACCTGAAGGCTTCCTAAACATCACATGATTGGAGGTGAAGAAAATGCCATTTTTAGTTCTTAAAAAGAGATCATTATTTATTTTTTTCCTTGTTGGAATAACGATCATCTCAGCTTCCGTTTGGTTTATTTTTAGGTCAGCTAATGTACCTGTTTTTAAAACTCAAGCCGAATCAAATACGAGAGAAATCCATATGGTAACTGGGGAATTTAAAGCTAAGACAGAAAAAGGGAACGAAATCGAAGCTTATCGTTGGGATCCTGGTACTATTTTTATGGAAAAGGATGAGAAAGTTAATCTTGTTATTTACGGAGTAAATGGAATTGAGCATCCATTTACGATTGAAGGTACTACTATTAAAGGTACTGTCAAAAAAGGGGAAGAAACAATTGTCCCCCTTCAATTTAGCAAGGAAGGCACGTATCGTCTAATTTGTCACACACACGCTGACAAAACAACAAATGGACCAATGATTGCGTATATTGTCGTCGATTAGAAGTAAAGCTGAAACAGGAGAACAAACTCCTGTTTCATTTTTTTACTATAAAAATAGTAACAACCTTATTAATCTCCCTTATTTCGTATATTAATAATATCCAAATCAACTCTCTTAATATATATAACAGATTTCAAAAAATGCGATTATTTTATAATACAGTTTCAAAACCGCTCATTCCTTAATCCATACTTTTTTGTCCAAAGTGTGAATTAACCCTGTTTTCACAATATCTTAACAAATACTAGGCTAAACCATCTATTATTTGTGATGTTTTTCACTTATCATCTGTTATATAAGATATAAGATAAAAATATCAAATCTGTTATATATACGAGGTGTACAACAATGAATAATCAATGGATTGGTTTTACTACTGGAACATGGGCAAAAAAGGTCGATGTTAGAGACTTCATTTTAAAAAATATGGAACCGTACGAAGGTGATGAGGGTTTCCTAGCATCAGCTACCCCTTCAACTACTAAACTATGGGAACAAGTAATGGAATTAACAATACAGGAAAGAGAAAAAGGCGGAGTTCTCGAAATGGATACTGAAACCGTATCTACGATTGTCTCCCATGGCCCAGGATACTTAAATGAAGACTTAGAAAAAATTGTAGGAGTTCAAACTGATAAGCCTTTTAATCGTTCACTACAACCGTTCGGTGGTATTAGAATGGCTAAAGCAGCTTGTGAAGCATATGGTTATCAATTAAGTGAAGATATTGAAAAGATCTTTACTGACTATAGAAAAACACATAATCAAGGCGTATTTGATGCATATACAGATGAAATGATGCTGGCAAGAAAAGCGGGAATCATTACAGGTCTGCCAGATGCATACGGACGCGGCAGAATCATTGGTGATTACCGTCGAGTGGCTTTATACGGTGTTGACTTTTTAATAAATGAAAAGAAAAAAGATCTTGTTTCAACAAGTAAAGTAATGACTGAAGAAAATATGCGCCTTCGTGAAGAAATTTCAGAACAAATCCGGGCACTTCTTGAATTGAAAGAGCTTGGTACCATTTATGGTTTTGACATTTCCAAACCTGCTAAAAATGCTCTTGAAGCATTTCAATGGTTATATTTTGGGTATCTAGCAGCCATTAAAGAACAAAATGGGGCAGCAATGAGCCTAGGTCGAGTTTCCACCTTCCTTGATATCTATCTTGAACGAGATTTACAAAACGGTACCTTAACGGAAGAACAAGCACAAGAATTAGTAGATCATTTTATCATGAAGCTCCGTCTAGTAAAATTTGCACGGACTCCTGATTACAATGAATTATTTAGCGGTGATCCAACTTGGGTAACAGAATCAATTGGCGGAATGGCATTAGACGGACGTTCACTAGTAACCAAAACGTCCTTCCGCTTCTTACACTCATTAGACAACCTTGGACCTGCTCCAGAACCAAACCTAACCGTACTCTGGTCCACACAGTTACCAGAAAAATTTAAGAAATATTGTGCAAAAATGTCAATTAAAACAAGCTCAATCCAATACGAAAATGATGATATTATGCGTCCAGAATATGGGGATGATTACGGGATTGCCTGTTGTGTTTCTGCCATGGAAATTGGTAAACAAATGCAATTTTTTGGGGCTCGAGCAAACTTAGCTAAAGCACTGCTTTATTCTATCAACGGTGGAATAGATGAAAAATTAAAAATCCAAGTAGGTCCTGATTTTGCTCCAATAACCTCTGAAGTATTACAATTTGATGAGGTCATGACAAAATTTGAGCAAATGATGGAATGGCTTGCAGATTTATATATTAATACTCTAAACATCATCCACTATATGCATGATAAATACAGCTACGAACGTATCGAAATGGCTTTGCATGATTCCGAAATAGTAAGAACGATGGCAACAGGGATTGCTGGACTAAGTGTGGTAGCCGATTCCTTAAGCGCTATAAAATATGGTGAAGTAAAGGTTATTCGTGATGAAAATGGAATCGCTGTCGACTTTGAAACAAAAGGTGAATTTCCTAAATACGGTAATAATGATGATCGGGTAGACAGCATTGCCGTTGATATAGTGGAACGATTTATGAAAAAACTGCACAAGCACCAAACCTATCGTCAATCTATTCATACGATGTCTATTTTAACCATTACCTCTAATGTTGTGTATGGAAAGAAAACAGGAAACACTCCTGATGGAAGACGTACAGGTGAACCATTTGCCCCTGGAGCTAATCCAATGCATGGTCGTGATACAAAAGGAACCTTGGCGTCGCTTTCTTCTGTTGCAAAGCTTCCTTATCAATCTGCATTGGATGGCATATCTAATACTTTCTCCATTGTTCCAAAGGCATTAGGGAAAGAAGAAGAGAGTCAGTCTCGTAATCTTGTTTCTATCTTAGATGGGTATGCAATAAAAGCGGGGCATCATCTAAATGTAAACGTATTTAATCGTGAAACTTTATTGAATGCCATGGAACATCCTGAAAAGTATCCACAATTAACCATTCGGGTTTCTGGTTATGCCGTAAACTTTATTAAATTAACGAGGGAACAACAAATGGATGTTATTAATCGTACATTCCATGAATCTTTGTAAAACCATTAATTAAGGGATCGAGGTCTCCCCTTCCATTGAGACTTCCCAATCGAAGGGAGATTACTATCATGCTAGGAAATATACATTCTATCGAGACTTTAGGAACTGTTGATGGACCAGGAATTCGTTATGTTGTCTTCACACAAGGCTGTCTCTTACGCTGTCAGTTTTGTCATAATGCTGATACATGGGAGATTGGGACTGGTAAGCAAATGTCTGTTTCCGAACTCATGAATGACTTAATTTCTTATCTCCCGTTTATTCAGTCTTCCGGTGGCGGTATTACAGTTAGTGGCGGCGAGCCTTTATTACAGTTACCGTTTTTAATCGAATTATTTAAGGAATGTAAAAAGAAAGGAATTCATACAACGATTGATTCTTCTGGCGGATGCTATTCAAATGCAAAACTATTTCAAGAACAATTGGCAGAACTCCTTCAATATACGGATTTAATCTTACTCGATTTAAAACATATTAATCGAAAGAAACACATACAGCTTACTGGAATGCCTAATGACCATATCCTTGAGTTTGCTAAGCTGCTTTCCAGCAAGCAGGTACCTGTTTGGATTCGCCACGTCTTGGTACCAACCATCACAGATGATGAAACAGATTTAAATGAAATGGCAAATTTTATTTCTACACTTAACAATGTAAAAAAGATTGAAATACTTCCATACCACAAACTTGGGGTCTATAAATGGGAAGCACTCGGGCTTCAATATCCACTAAAAGAAATAGAGCCACCGAATGATTCACAAGTTGAAAAGGCTTTGCATATTTTAAAAGGGAAGTGTCAGTTTACTTCTTAATTGTTTTAACTCCCCCTATTTATGTGCTGCACGAAGGTGTGGCACTTTTTTTATTTATTATTTTCCAAAGTTTCTATATAATGGAATCGAGAGGTGATGACAAATGGTCTACCAAACTGGTAAAACCAAATGGGGAATCTTTTCAACACTAATACTATTAATATTTACCGCAAACTATACAATCTATCATCAACCTATCTTTTTCCCTTTAGATAATAAAATCGTTATAGCTTCCTTAATTGATTTTATTATTGTTATTCCAGTTATGACTTACCTTTTCATAATCAGAAAAAGATATTCATTAAAGATGATTGGAATACCCGTTCTTGGTGGTTATGGTGCTGCCAAGTTAATCATCCCAGATGAATTATTAAGTTCTTACTCCCAAGTTACCTGGTTCATTATTGCAGGTGAGCTAATCATAGTCCTAATGGAAATTTATCTACTTTATAAAATAGTGACCAAATTTCCAAAATTAGTGAAGGAATTTAAGGAAAGACGCGAGAACGGAATTTATTTTCCCGAAAACATCAGTATTGTGATAGAACATATTATGCCCCATTCACTAACGAAAAGAATTATGTCAACTGAAGCAGCTATCTACTATTATGCATTGTTTTCTTATCGCAAAAAATTGAAATACAGCACTACCAATACGTTTACCTATCATTTAAAGACAAGCTCTATTGCCCTTAATATTATGCTTATTCATGCGATAGCAATCGAGACGATTGGACTTCATTATTTATTACATCAAATGAATCCTATCCTTTCTTATATTTTATTAATTTTAAATGTATATACCGTTTTGCTATTTTTAGCTGAAATTCAAGCAATCCGTCTTTCGCCTATTCAATTAAATTCCGAAAAATTAAACCTTCAAATTGGTTTAATGAAAAGAATAACAGTACCGATTAATCAAATTGCTAATATATCATACTACTCAGGTCCAGATCCTTTGAGTAAGACAGAATTAAAACATACCTTTGATGCTAGGATCAATGATTTTATTACAGAAAAACCTACGTTTGAAGTGACACTAAAAGAGCCATTAACAGCAAACCTTTTATACGGCTTTACCAAAAAAGTAGATCGTATTGTTTTAACAGTCGATGAACCAGAACGCTTTTATCAAGCACTTAAAAATGTTTTAAATGAAAAAAAGATGGATGAAGACTGATAACTTAGTTATCAGTCTTTTTTATAAACCCATTTATTTCCATTAACAGTATTTGAACTTCCATTCCCCATTGTGAATATGATGTTATCGAAAATGGAGTGAAGACACCTATGAAATGGAAATGGTTATTTAGTATGTTGATCCCCATTATAATTTTATTAATCCTTCCTTTTCTTACAACAAACCATTCAGCAATAAAATCTACAGACAAGCTCTATCCCTCTAAGCAATATTTTCCTGTTTTCCAACAAAATTATTTGATGGGTGAACGAGATAAGAAAACCACCGAAAGGAACAATTCTAGTCATAATCCTACTAAAAAAGAGCAAACGCCAGCTCTCCTTTGGGGAGTAGACTCTGCAAGTACTGTCGATGCTAAATTACTGAAATGCACACGAGATTATTATGGAGTTCCGGCCATTTGGGGAAGATATATAGGTACAAAGGACAATGTATCATCTGGACTAACAAAGACAGAAATTGACCTTCTCCACAGCAAAAAAGTAAAGGTCTTACTGATTTATAATCATTTTGTTGATGCTACAGGCTATGAAAATGGAAAAAAAGAAGCGAAACAAGCTATTAGCCTAACTGCTAAACTTGGAATACCTAAAGGTAAGGCGTTATTTGCAGATATTGAGCCCACTTATCCAGTTGATTCCGAATTCATCAAGGGATGGGTTGACGAACTTTCTCAGTCTGAATATCGTGCAGGGATTTATGGATTATTTAATCCCGAAAATAAATTATTAGCAGCCTATCAAAATGCTGTTTCAAACAACCCAAATATTCAAAAGAACACGATTATTTGGACTGCATCTCCACACCTTGGTGTTACAAATAAAAAGAACCAACCTACCTTTAAACCACAAGGACCAAAAGATTCATTACTCTTTGGCTGGCAATATGGAATCGAAGCCAAAAACTGTAATATAGACACCAACCTCTTTTCCAACAAAATAATCCCATACACATGGTAACGCAGTAAAGCAGTGGGGGTCAGACCCCCACCGCTTTACTGCGTTACCTTATTACTTCCTTGTTTAATTTTATCTTATGATTTGATCGGTTATTTCTTCTTGCTCTTGTTCTGCGATTTCGCTAGAAATTATTTCATCTTTTTCTAATTTACGAATCGCTTCATGTTCCGCATAAAGCAATCTTTTTTTAATCGCCTCAGTTTGAGTTTCTTTTAAGTGCGGAAAACGATTAAATAGTTCATTCATTTTCTCCTGTGTAGCTTCAATTTTACTTTCATATTCCTCAACCAATTGTCTAGTTACAGGTTCTGTAATGTACAGTTTTCTTTTTAGACTTTGAATTTCACTCAGCGCGGTTTCATATCGAAACATACCAGCCAAAAGCTTTTCATACTCAAGAGCCTCTTCCGTCTGTATAGTTATTCCGAAATAACGAATCAATGGCTTAATCGTCAGTCCTTGTAGGATCAAGGAAAATAAAACAACACTGAAAGCAAGTAATAATAGATCTTCTCGAGCAGGAAAGTCCCGAGGCAAACTAAGAACTAAAGCAATAGATAGTGACCCCTTTAAACCGCCCCAATTAATAATATGTTTCCATTCTTTCGGGAAACTTTTGACCGAAGATAATCCAATATATACAGCAATACTCCTTGCAATTAAAACAATCAAAATAGCGAAAACGATAATCCCCCATTTATCCAAGATAGATATCCGAGTGATTTCTAATCCAACCATTAAAAAAACAATGGAGTTAGCTAGTAGTGCGGCTACATCCCAAAAATTATTGATGTTTAATTTAGTAGTTGGAGTCATTCCAATACTTCCTCCATAATTTCCAAAAATCAGGGCTGCTACCACCACAGCAATAACACCGGAAGCATGAACACTTTCAGCTAGAATAAACGACCCATAGAATAAAATCACACTAAAAATGATTTCTAGTGGATAATCATCATAATACTTTGTTAAAATGGAAAATCCATACCCTAATGATCCCCCAATGATTAAGCCAAGTGAAATCACTCTAATAAACTCCCATAGTCCCATGCCAAGCCCTAACCATCCAGCATCTATATAGGTCAATAAATAGAAAGCGGAGATTTTAAATAAAACTACAGCTAAACCATCATTAAAAAGACTTTCCCCTTCAATCACGATGGCTAATCGTTTTTTTACTCCAACACTTTTAAAAATAGATAATACACTTACAGGGTCTGTTGCACTCATTAAAGCCGCGAAGACGAAAGCACTCGATAGCGGCAATTTTAAAAAATAATACCCTGAAAAGCCGATAATTAAAAATGATATAAAGGTAGCACCAAAGGATAACGACAAGATGGGATTTTTATTATCACGCAAATGATGAAAAGGTAATTTTAATGCAGCTTCTCCTAGTAATGCTGGCAGAAATAATGTGATAATAACAAAATTAAATACCTCTCCTTCGGTTATAAAAAGTTTAACCGATTCAAGAATAGGAATGTTAAAAAGTCCAATTAAAGCGCCTACAATGACTAAAGCAATTGGATATGGTTGATTAAACTTTTTAGCAATGGCTGTCACGCCTGCCGCAATCATTACTAGAAATAAACTTAATTCAAATACATGGTGCAAATCTAATTCATTCATTTAATTCCTCCCTGCTACTTAGTATCTTCTAATTTTTCATATTATAATATTTACCAAACTTGAAATGAAACCTTTCAACCTTTTATCACGTATGTACAAATAGGAAAAAACCTTCTATTGTATTATTTTGAAAAGCAGATTACACTATATACATTCGTTTAAAAATGAGGTGAGACTAATGTTTGAATTTTTGCTTGAATTTTCAGAGATGAACACTCTTGATGCGATATATACAGGAATCATACTTGGTCTCGCCATTAAATACGTTTGGTCATCAATTAAATATGAATATTGGGACTCTACTTCATTTACTCATGAATTAACTGGAAGCCGCATACATTCACCAAAAATCATATTAAAAAAATACGCAACTAAATCAAATTTATTAGTGAATTGGATTATCCAAATTGTCAGGAGAAAAGAAAACCCTTCCGACGAAACAGACAGTATCGTTTTTCCTTAACCCATAATAATTTTTTATTTTAGGAGGAAACGGAAAAACGATGAAAAAATATCTAGGAATTGTTATAACTTTATTAATATTAACTCTAACAGGATGTTCTGCAAATAACAGTAAAGACCCCTCAATGTTTCAACATTATTTAGTGGGGCCATTTAAAACAGCTATTCATTTTACAGCTGATATATTTGGTGGTAATTTTGGTATTGCAATCATATTATTAACGTTAGCTGTTCGATTCGCATTATTACCGTTAATGTTAAAGCAATACAAAAACCAAGCCGAAATGAAAGTCAAAATGGATCGATTAAAGCCTGAGATGGATGCTATTCAAAAGCGATTAAAGACTGAAAAAGATGAAAAGAAGAAACAAGAAATTCAAAAGGAAATGATGGGGTTATATCAAAAACACGGTGTAAATCCTTTATCAATGGGTTGCTTACCTGTCTTGATTCAAATGCCTATCCTAATGGGTTTCTACTATGCGATCAGAAGTTCCCAAGAAATTGCAACACATTCCTTTTTATGGTTTAGTCTTGGTCAACCGGACACAGTGATTACTATAATAGCAGGTGTAATTTATTATTTTCAATTTAAGGTTTCCCAGGCAAATATGCCAACTCAACAACAGCAACAAATGAAAATTATGGGGCTTATGTCTCCACTAATGATTATGTTCTTTTCTTTTAAAGCCCCTGCCGCCCTTCCACTTTATTGGACAGTTGGAGGAACCTTCCTCATCATCCAAACCATGATTGGAAGAAAAATGTATCCAACAGTTAAAAGCGAAGAGGTTAAAGTTAATCAACAACAGCAACAGTCATAGTCATAAATAAATGCCGGGAATATTATCCCGGCATTTTTCTATTTCACTAGTTTATTTTGCAAGTTACCGCGAACTTGCGGCCATTCTTGTTTTAAAATGCTATAAAAAACAGTATCTCTTGTATATCCACTATATATCACTCGATCCTGGCGAAGAATACCCTCTTTTATCCCACCAATTCGCTCAATGGCTTTTTGGGAGCGGACATTGCGAAGATCTGTTTTCAATTGAACTCGATTTAAATCCCACTTTTCAAACGCGTGTTCCAGTAATAGTAATTTGCACTCAGTATTAACCCTTGTTCTCCAAACATTTGGGTTATACCATGTCCAACCAATTTCTACACTTTTATGGAATGGAAGAATATCTAAGAATCGAGTACTACCTACTACTTGATTTGTTTTTTTATCTATAATAACAAAAGGGTATGATGTTCCTTTATCCCTATCTATCATTGCACTTCCAACCACATTACGGCAATCCTCAAGACTTCCAATCTTACCGGAAGTAAACTCCCAAATGATCTCTGGTTTTGCTGCTTCCCATAAATCGTCTATTTGATCTAGTTGCATTGGTACCAGTTTAATGGTTTCCCCGTTTAGTTCAAAAAGCTCGTCCCATAACTTCATAAAAAAATCCTCCTCTTCCAGTACATGTAATATTATATAGTAAATACTCGTTCACAAGGTAAAGATTTGTATTTGATGTTAAAAAATAAAACCTCCACATTACGTGGAGGTTCTTACGTATATCTTCTGTTCTCTGGTAGAGCAATTTCATCAAAATGCTGTACCAGTTTGTTTAATTCATTGGCTAGTTCTTCACCTGTCATCGGTAATCCGTGCCCAGTTACTGCAACGGATGGCTTTAATGCTTCTAATTTTTCCACTGTTCGTTTGGCAGCTTCCCAATCAGTTGTAAAATATTTTGGAGGACCACTTATTTCTTGTTTTTGAACCATTACTTTATATAATGATTCTTGTTTTACCGTGACAAATGCATCACCTGCAATAAGAACACGGTCTTCATCTCGATAAAGAGAAATATGTCCAGGCGTATGACCTGGAGTGTGAATCCATCTCCACCCTAGCATTCCAGGTACGCTTCCATCATCCGGTAATTTTTCTACATGTTTTGAGATATCAATTCCATGATTGGGAAACATCGGTGATAATTCACTGACTAGGCCCTCATCTACAGTTGAGTCACCAGGAGGATAATTCTTTTCACCCGTTAAATATGGAATCTCAAGGTGATGTGCATATACAGGAACATTCCAATGGTCTAAAAGTTCAGCGATACTTCCTACATGGTCAAAATGCCCATGAGTTAAAATAATCGCTTTGGGAGCATTAACTTCTCCAAATCGATTTTTTACCTCATCGATAATTTCCTTTGCTGAATGAGGCATCCCTGCATCTATTAAAACCCAATTATTAGAATTTCCAATCTCTCCAATAAAAAATAAATTAACAATCTGATTACAATAGCAATAAATATCAGGCATAATCAACTGCCCAACACCGCTTCTAATAGAAGTCATTGGCGGTATCATTTCCTCAAATCTATTTAATGAAGTATCGTCCATCATTACACTCCCTAAGCTTTGATATATTTATTGTCCCCATTATTTGTAAAATATATTTCTAGAATGAACGAAAATAAGCTGACCTCTCATAAGGTCAGCTTTAGTTAAGGTTGGTAGGCCTTTAAAGATTATTACATTAAGGAAAGATGATTATTATTTAAGGGACATTTTTACAAAATCAGGTACATTTTCATTTGTAAAACTTTGAAGCATAGGTTCGATATTATTATCCTTAAAAAAGTAACCGACAATATAGTCCCCATTTTCGTACCAGTTCGCTTTTTTGAGAATTTCATCCATTTGGGCAGGATCAGTGATGACTATTTTATTTTCAAGTTTTTCTAGGTAAGCAGTACGATCAACGTACCCTTTCATTTCCATTTCAGTTAACTTTTGATCATTTTTAGCCACTATTATTTTTGAAATAGACTTTGAGGTTAAACGTGCATGATCAAGTAATTCCTTTTCTTTCAACCATGCTTCCACTTTTTGATACGATTTCTTCCAATCAACTTGGAAATGAACATTAGGTGAAGCAAAAATCTCAAGATAAGCCCATGATTCCTGTTCATTCGTATTAACCATCGTAGAGGCACTTTCATTTAGCATTTCATCTTTTAAAATCTCTACTAATTCATTCATTTCTTCCGGATCCGTAAGGACAACACTGTCACTCACTGGTCCATTGGGATGAAAGGAGATTTTCTTAATATCTTGTGTATTAGTAAAGCCAAGCAAAGGAAAATGATTATATTTATACTCTTTTGTCTCCACAATCTCCGCAAAATAATGGTTATATTCTTCATCTGGGATATTGTATTCTCTAACAATCATTTTACCATTATTTAGTTCATACCCTATCACTACAGACCTTGTATCGTAACTGGGTATACCCTCTAATCTATTTTGCCCATTAATAATGGATTTGTGAATATCAAAGACTCTTTGTATATTTTCTTTTTCATCTAGAAAGAAGTTTGGATTGGTATTAAACTCGTATTGATTTTGGTTTATATCTCTTTTAATAAATATAGCTGATTCACCAAGGTACACTCTATTTACATCCGCTACATTTGGCAGGTTATGTTCAAATTTAGCCGATGCTAAATGAAAGAGGACTCCTATTAACGCCATTGCGGTTATGAAAAATACAAAACCTTTCCACTCTTTAAAAACTCTCCATGTTTTTTGAAGGACCATTTCCGCTGCGAAAAAACCAATTAAAGAAGCCGCAAACATTCCAAATAATATCCATTGCAACTGATCCTGAGATTCCCCAAAATAAAAACCACCTACTAATAAACAGCAAAAAGCTACACCATATTTGAAAAATGGCTTTAAATTTTGGAAAGCAATCGCCTGTTGGGCTGACTCAATTCTTCTTATTTTATAGATGGCTAATGCAAGAACAGACATTAAGATGGTTATCGCAGAATAGGTAAGCGCTTCTAGCCCAGATAATGGCATTCTTGCTAAATCAACAGCTCTTACAAACGGTACAAATCGTTCAACATTTGAATTGATATAATACTGCGAAGAAAAACCAAATAAGAAATATTCAAGATTTAAAATGCAAAATGTAAAAATCCCAACTGGTAATACAAATAAAACATAGGTTAAAATGGCATGGACTGCAGATATACCTGTAACCATTGCGACAAACACACTGGTAAAAAAGACAAAATAGTTAAAAAGCAGGGTTACACCAACCCAATTCCATATTTCAGTTATTGAAATAGAACCAACCACGTGAAGATTATTATAAAATACCGTTAAAATTAGACCAATTAAAAAAACGGGGATTGTTAAGGTAAATAATCCGAAAACCACGTTCTGCGTGTAAATAATTTCCCGTTTCACCGGAAGACTATGATAAAAATCCGCAGCACCTTTTACATGTAGATACCGAAATAATACAACGGCTAACAATACAGGAATGATAAACATAATGAAAACTTGAATGGGTTCCATTAATGCAAATACATTTTCCCAATGATAGTAACTGTATTGATTTCGTCCGTTATTGTAGAGAAGAACAAATTGTAATGGTATGACAAATAGAAGGATAAGGAAATAGATGATACCTATCCAACTAAGGTTTCTTACATTTTGCGAAAGTATTCCTTGATTAAACGACAATGTTTTCAATGGCATAACCCTTATCCCCCATTTCATATATAAATATTTCCTCTAAAGTTAGCGGTAATAAATCAAAAATGACGGGGTTATGGTTGCGAATATCAGCTTCAATTTGTTGTTTATTCCCCTTTACGATCCAAATTGTTACACTTCCGCGTTTTTCATGATGCAGAACTTGAAAGCCCTTTAGGAAATCATCAGAGACCGTTTTTGAAAAAGCCACCTGAATTTTATGAATATCAGATTTCAATGAATCTAGTTCTTTTTCAATCACTAAAGACCCTTGATGTAAAATACCAATATGGTCACATAGGTCTTCTACCTCTCTAAGATTATGAGAGGATATTAAAATAGTCATTTCTTGTTCAGCTACATCCTGAATTAATAAATTTTTTACTTTATGCCTCATGACTGCATCCAAACCATCTAACGGTTCATCTAAAATCATCACATCTGGCATGGCACAAAGAGCTAACCAGAATGCTACTTGTCTTTGCATTCCCTTTGAAAGTCGATGGATTTTCTTATCCATTTGAATAGGAAACGAATCTTTTAGTAATTCAAAACGCTCTTGATTCCAATTTTCAAAAGTAGATTGATAGAAACTAGCCATTTGCCTGATGGTTACTTGTGAGAAAAAGTAAAGGGAATCCGGGAGATAGATGATCCTTTGTTTTAAGGGGATATTTTCAAATACCTTTTCACCATCAATCAAAACCTCCCCCTTACCTTCTCTATATATACCCGCAAGAATTTTTAACAGCGTTGTTTTACCAGCGCCATTTGTTCCCAATAATCCATAAATGGACCCTTTTTTCACATGAAAGCTAACCTCTTTTAATGCTTCTATATCCTCAAATCGTTTAGATACACCATTCACATCAATCACTTTTATCACTGCCTTTCACACTAACTTCGGCCAATTCGAGTAAGGAAACAATATCTTCCTTTTTCATCCCTAAGTACAACGCCTCCGAAATGAGCTTAATTAAAGCTTCCTTCATTTTCTCCACCTTTTCATTCGTTAATTCTAATGCTGGGGCAACAAAACTCCCCTTACCTGGAACTGAATAGATATATCCTTGGAGTTCTAACTCACGGTATGCTTTTTGAATCGTATTTGGATTTATTGTTAGTTCTTTTGATAATGTTCTAACAGATGGCAGTTGCTCATCGGCTTTAAAAACTTCATGAATAATTAAGTCCTTTAGTTTCTCCACCAACTGCTCATAGATTGGTATTCGACTACGAACATCTAAATCAAACATTAGAAACCTCCTTCCTGCTATCTGTTCGGTGTGTATTAACTGTATTATTTACCTTAGTACACTTTGATTATATGTTAGCCTTTTGGAAAACACAACCATTTTTGCAAAAAAAAATCAGCACGCCTATTTGCGTACTGATTTCTTCGATTATGCTTCCTGAAAATACTCTTTATAAAATCCGCCAACTTTTCCTGAGTTATCAATAATGAAGTAAAATTCTTCTGTCTCATTCTTTACTTCATACTCTTTTCCAACGGTTAGAGCATTGTTAACAATGTATTTCTTTGCATCTGTATGAACGCATTTTACCTTTTTAACAGTCTCTTTATTTTGCCATATTTGGTGTATCAATTTTGCCACTCCTTCTTCTAGTTCCTTTTTCTAGTATAATGAATGCTCCTGTGTTTGTGCAATACCTACTATATGTAAAGGAACAAGTTCAGAAGTCAAAGCCATTTTTCGAATCCAATTTATTTCATTATGCTCAAAGGTTAACAGTTCTCCTGTTAGCACATTTTTCATCGTGACATACAAGACTTCACATATTTTATCCATTCTCACAAACTGTAAATGTCTAAAATGCATATTCTGAAAATCCATTTCATAATAGCCACAATCAGAAAAAATAGTCATCTATATCTACCCTCTTTCTTAGATGATGGCATTTGTTCTTTACCACAATATTTGCTTGTTTCAAACATCATCTAAGTTTTGGGTGCAAGTACTTATTTATTTTGTTTTTATTTCCAATTACTCAAATCAAATGATACCTTTAAATTTTCTAATTGCTTTATTAGCGTCCCGTAATAATTTTCGCTTACTCTATTTCTGGAACCTCTTAAAATTTCCGTAGCGTAATGCTCCGGTGGTGCCACTTCATCCTTTTTTTCATAAACATGAAAAGTTAATACATCTGGATAACACTTGCCATCAATATATACATCAACAAATGTAGCTCTGTACCATCCTGTATAATAACCTTCGCGCGTAAATAAATATTCCACAGCCTCATACGGACATTCGTATAATATCCCTTCTGTTATTCCGCCATCCTCAACGATGTCTGCGCGACCACCATCATGTGTGGTAAATAGGTATTTCATAGAATAATTCTGTAAAGTCGCAGCCCCCACCACTTCTTCAAAGAATCTATTTACGCCTGCTTTTTCAAATCTTTCAACATCCATACAGGAGCCGTAAGCAAAATAGAATACTTTTTCTGGTTTTTCTTTTGTAAACTGATAGACCTTCCAATCGCCGTAAGGGATTCGGTGTTGATGATCCACTTCTTCAGAAATATAGACATAAGCCTCAAATGTACCCAAATCGGTATAAATCATTTGAGTGACACGTTCATATAGATTATTCTTTCTACCAACCTGATAATCTTCTAATGCATCAAGACTAGATAGCTGGCTTGAACTAACTTCATAGAGTTCCCCATATACTTTTTCATTTTCTGAAGGTTTCATCATTGGATAACCCCTTCCAGTATCAAACAATTCGCCCTGAGTCCAGGCCTGCTCTGATATGATTTTCGCCGTTTTTAATAAACCATGATTCCGTTCATATTTTCTTAAGGTACCATATACAAATACTAGAAGTTTTTCCACAACCATTTCCCCCTTATTTTAAAACTAGAATAACACACTTTATCAGTTTTATTTAAGAAATAATTTAAGATAAAATTCACAATTTTATAATATATACAATGAAAACCATAAAAGTTTTACTTGTATAATAATAGTAGATAAGAAAACGCTTTCACATATCCAGTTAATCTTCTTTACCTATTAAGAAATGCATATCATCATTTTCAAAAAGAGTGAAAGGGTGGGTTGGAAATGAACTACAATGAAATTAAAGCAAAATTAGAGGCATTAAAACTGGAATTAGAAATGAAAATGGTCAATCCTAATTTATCTAATGAAGAAAAAGAAAATCTGCAAAAAACCATCCTTAATTATGACTATATAATAGAATTAACAGAAATGAATCATTATGGACGTGGTTCACTTTTAACTTAAAAGAGGCAGAAATTTTCTGCTTCTTTTAGTGTTTAAACAAAAAAAGAGAAGGCAGAAACCCTGCCCCCTAATAGCAATCACATTGTTTATTTTCTTTTAAAATAGGTATATAACAGATGAATGGTTTCTTACTTTTTGCATTGGCTTCAAAAACCATTTTTGCAATTTCTTCCTCTCTCTGTCTTACTAATTCTCCTATCACATATAAATGATCGTACATATTTAATCGCTCCTTCCAATGTTTTTCATTTGTTTCTGTACTTTTATCTTATTAAAAATACAAATTGTAAACATTGGTAAAGCGAATGAATTAAGCTCCAACTTTAGATTGAATCTATAGCTTAAGATCTCCTTCTTATGACTGAGGACTTATGTAATCAACTAAATCTTTCGCTTGTTCTCTTAGACGAAATTTCTGAATTTTCCCGGAAGCTGTCATTGGAAATTGATCCGTAAAATGAATATAACGAGGGATTTTATGCTTTGAAATTTTCCCCTTACAATACTCTTTCACTTCATCTATTGTCACTTTTTCTCCTTCTTTAAGGATTATCCACGCCATTACTTCTTCCCCATATACCTCATCTGGTACTCCTACAACCTGAACATCCAATACTTTTGGATGCTGATATAAAAATTCTTCTATTTCACGCGGATAAATATTTTCTCCTCCACGGATTATCATATCTTTTAATCGGCCTGTAACCTTACAGTAGCCATTTTCATCCATTACCGCTAAATCTCCTGTATGAAGCCAGCCATCTTCATCAATTGCTTCCAATGTTGCTTCGGGATTCTTATAATAACCTTTCATTACATGATATCCACGTGTACATAATTCCCCTTGATTTCCTCTAGGTACCTCCTTGTTGGTTCCAGGTTCTACAATTTTCACTTCTACATTTGGAAGAGCACGACCGATTGTTTCTACTTTTATTTCCAGAGGGTCATCCGTCCGAGTTTGGGTAATAACAGGGGACGATTCTGTCTGTCCGTAAGCAATGGTAATTTCATGAGCTCCCATTTTATCGATTACAGCCTTCATTACCTCAATTGGACAATTAGATCCCGCCATAATGCCTGTACGTAGAGATGATAAATCAAATGATGAGAATTCAGGGTCATTGAGCTCCGCTATAAACATGGTAGGTACCCCATGTAAACCTGTACATTTTTCATCTTGGACAATTTGTAAAACTTTTCTTGGGCTAAATTCCTGTACAGGAACCATAGTTGCACCAACTGAGACACATGCCATTGTTCCAAGAACACATCCAAAACAGTGAAAAAATGGTACTGGGATACAAAGTCTATCTTCGACTGTTAATTTCATACAATTTGCGATATTATAAGCATTATTAATGATATTAGAATGGGTTAACATGACTCCCTTAGGAAATCCTGTGGTTCCAGACGTATATTGCATATTAATCACATCATGCGGGTCTAACGACTCCATCCGCTGTTGAAACCGTTTGTCATCTATTTCATCTGCCAGATTAATAATATCTTCCCAATTAAACGTTCCAGGATAGGAATGGTTACCTAATACAATAACATTTTTTAAATAAGGTAATTTCGAACTGCTTAATTCTCCAGGTTTGGACCATTTTAATTCTGGAACGATTTCATAAAGCATGTCTATATAGGAGGCGTCTTTAAATTGATTCATCAAAATAATCGTGCTAGAATCTGATTGTTTTAAAAGATATTCAAGTTCTGCTGTCCGATAGTTTGTATTAACCGTAACAAGTATTCCACCCATTTTACCTGTTGCAAATTGGCAGGCAAGCCATTCTGGGGTATTAGAGGCCCATATGGCAATATGATCGCCCTTTTCTATCCCCAAACTCATTAATCCCTTCGCTACTTTACAGCAATAGTCATCAAATTCTTTATAGGTCATTCTTATATTCGGCTCACGATACACAACTGCCTCATGATTAGGATGTTTTACCGCTTTCTCCTCAAGTAATTTTCCAATAGTTACGTTCAGTAAATTTGTCATTTTATCCCCTCCCATATAGTTCCAAAAATAACATTCCTTTCTTTATTGTATCTCATATTTCAGAATATTCAATATTTTAAAAACGTATTCAAAATGAAGACAATCTTTATTTACAAACAGATTAAATTTATAAATAAATTGTTTATTAGGGTTTTCAAATTTGAAATAAAGGTTTACAATATAAAAAACTGAATATTCAAAATCCTATCCGAGGAGGTTTGCAAGTGAAAATTTTAAGTAACGAGCAATTAGTGTTTTCGTATCGAGATGCTTTGAAGTCGGGTAAGGAACAAGAATGGGTACGTATTCTAAAAGATGAAATAAGAAGACGAGGGTTGAAACCATTTAAAAATGAAAAAACGAGTAAATAAGCTAAGCCGCTGCAAATAGCAGCGGCTTTTTTGTTTCAAGTATATTAATTCAGAACAGCTTTAGCTGTTGGTACATTTAATTTAATTAAATATTTCTCAATGTCTGTTACGGCTTGATTAATATCTTCAGCTTCAAACATAACAAAATTCCCTGCATATTCTAATTTCTTATGGTCATACCTAGGATCATAATAATCTTCTAATAAAACTTTGATAAATAACGGCCAATTTTCTTCTAAAAAAGATTGATTTAACTCTAATCTACGCTCGGAGTCCTTCATTCTTTTTTCAATTTTTTCTAAAGCTGTTTGAACTTTATCTTTAAACCATGGTAACGTCTTGAAAGGATAAACGTATTCATCCATAATATGATCAACACGGGTTGCAATAGGTAATTCCAAATAAAGATGATGTCCATTTTCCTTTAATTTCAATAGCCCTTGTGGTTGAACAACTCTTCCAATTCGTTTACTTTCGGCTTCCATAATGATATATGGGAAATCCTTTAATTTTTCCAACTCAGAAAAGAGAAGTGCATCAAAATTCTTTTGACTATTTCCTTCACCGATTCCAATGGATCCAAAAATTGAACCGCGATGCCCAGCTATTCCCTCTAAATCAAGAACTGGATATCCCTTCGACTGTAGTTGATGTAATATCGCTGTTTTACCTACTCCTGTCTTGCCATGTAATACGATTGCTTTATTAGGTAGTAATTCTTCTGTTTTATCTAATATATATTGTCGATAACTTTTATATCCACCTGTTAACCTTAAAGAAGGTAAACCTGCATACTCCATAAAGGTAGCTACAGCTTTACTTCTCATCCCCCCACGCCAACAATGAATAACAGGTATCGTGGATTTATCCTGCAGTTTCTTTACCTCTGACATAAGATACGGTATCTTTGGAGATACGATTTCCATTGCTCTCCATTTTGCCTTTTCTTGTCCCTGCTGTTTGTATATTGTTCCAATTTCTGATCTTTCCTCATCAGAGAATAATGGTAAATTGATGGCCCCTGGAATAGAACCTTCTTTAAATTCAATTGGGGAACGAACATCAATGGCAACAGCTTTTGCTAACTTAATGAATTCTTCTACTGATATTTCTTTTAACATGCTATTTCGCCTCTCAAGCATACAAATTATACTATTATTATTTTAAACAAAGTTTACACGATTGGGAATGGAAGTATTTATCACTTTTCCATTATCATTTTCATAATTATTTGTTATCTTTAAGTTATAAAGCATTAAGAAAAGAGTGAATCAAACATGGAATATTCCATCCTTCCGTTAAGTGAAGATGCAATCCTTATTCAGTTTGGTAGTAATCCTGACAATTTAAAAGCGACAATCCAAGAAATTCAACAAGTTATTTATACACTTCAAGCTTTTCCATTTGATGGATTTCGAGAAGTTGTTCCTGCCTATAATACCATTACAGTTTATTATAATCCATTTATCATAAAGGACCCCTTCCCCTACCAGTACGTTAAAAAACAAATGGTAAAGATTCTCCATTCCTACCATTCTTTAGCGGATGAAAATAAACGATATTTTGAAATACCCGTTTGCTATGAAGGTGAATTTTCTCCTGATCTAGATGAACTAGCTAAAAGTATACAAATCACGAAAGAAGAAATCATTCAGCTACATACAAAGGTTGTTTATGATGTTGTATTTATTGGATTTGCACCCGGATTTCCGTTTCTTTATGGTCTGGATGAGAAGCTCTTTTATCCAAGAAAAACATCTCCAAGATTAAAAGTTTCCCAAGGTTCTGTTGGGATAGCTGGAAAACAAACTGGTATTTATCCGCTAGATTCACCTGGAGGATGGCAGATAATTGGACGAACACCTGTTAAACTATTTAACTTTAACAATAAAAAACCTACCCTTTTTCAGGCTGGGGACCGAATAAAATTTTATCCAATTACATTAAAAGAATACTTTCAATGGGAGGATAAGCCATGGGAGTAATCGTAAAAAAACCAGGTTTATTGACAACCGTACAAGACCTAGGTAGAACTGGTTATCAGAGAGATGGAATTATGGTATCTGGCGTTATGGATACTTTATCTATGAAGCTAGCAAATATCCTTATTGGAAATAAGGAGACAGAAGCTGTTTTAGAAATTACTTTAATCGGTCCAACTCTTATTTTTTCCGTTAATACACTGATTTCAATATGTGGCGGTAACTTTTCGCCGACGATAAATGGCATTCCTGTTGCTATGTATAAACCATTGATAGTCCAAAAAGGAGATACATTGGAATTTGGTACAGTTCAACAAGGTAGCCGATGCTATATTGCTTTTAAGGGTGGCATTCCAGTCCAAAAAGTATTGGGAAGTAAAAGTACCTGTATTCCAGCAAAATTTGGCGGATTTAACGGCAGACCGTTATTAAAAAATGACTTGCTGCCTATAAAGGATTTTTCTATCTCTCCTAATCGAAAATTGAACTGGCGTATATCTTCAAACTTCAGCCAATTGCTTTTCAAAGAAGAGCCTATCAGGTTTATAAAAGGACGCCAACATGCTTTATTTACTGAAGAAAGTATTAAAACCTTTAAGACTAAGTCATTTATTCTTACAAAAGACTCTAATCGAATGGGTTTTCGGTTGCAAGGTCCTGACTTAACTTTACGCAAACAACAAGAAATGATTACTGAAGGGGTTGCATTTGGTTCAGTTCAGGTTCCTGCCAACGGTCAACCGATTATCTTGATGGCAGATAGACAAACGACAGGAGGATATCCGAAAATTGCCCAAGTTATTCAAGCTGATTTACCTAGATTAGCTCAGCTTAATATCGGTGATTCTATTTCTTTTAGCGAAGTTACTTTGGTGGAGGCACAGCAATTAGCATTACAACAACATTATGAAATACAAGTACTCAAAAAAATTATTTTAGCAAAATGGAAAGAGAGTGAATTATAGATGTTTTCTGTTGATCTTAATTGTGATTTAGGCGAAAGCTTTGGTGCATTTAAAGTCGGAAACGACACTGAAATGATGAAATACATTACCTCTGCGAATATTGCATGTGGTTATCATGCTGGTGACCCGTCAATAATGGAAAAAACGGTAGAAATGGCTATCCATCACGGTGTAAAAATTGGCGCACATCCAGGATTACCTGATCTTTTAGGATTTGGACGCAGAGAAATGAATCTATCTGCAACGGATGTATATACCATGGTTCTATATCAAATTGGAGCGCTACATGCCTTTGTGAAAGCTAAAGGAACTAAGCTACATCATGTAAAGCCTCACGGAGCTTTATACAATATGTGTGCAGTGACTCCTTATTTAGCTGAGGCAGTAGCGAAAGCGGTTTACGATTTTGACCCTACCTTAATCCTATACGGTTTAGCAAATAGTGAATTAATCACTGCTGGAAAAAAATACGGGTTAACTGTCGCACAAGAAGTATTTGCGGACAGAACCTATCAAAATGATGGCACTTTAACGCCAAGAACAGAAAAAGGGGCATTGATCACAGAAGAAGGCCAAGCAATCTTACAAACTATTCAAATGGTTAAGGAAAAGCGTGTTACGACACTGAATGGAGATTTGGTTCCTATTGTTGCAGACACCATTTGCTTGCATGGCGATGGAGCACTTGCTGTAGAATTTGCCAAAAGAATTCGTGCCGTTTTTGAAAAAGAGGGAATTGAAGTGAGGTAGTTTAGTTGTTTTTATTATGAAATGATGGACAAATTCAGGAAAAACAATTACAGGTTTGTCCATCATAGACCTTATGATGGACATTTTCCTTTTTATTTAATTCAGTTCTGTCCATCATAGACCTTATGATGGACATTCCTTTTTTTATTTGATGCAATTTTGTCCATTAGGGTTATAAATCTCTTTCATTCTCACACTAATTTACCAGTGTATTTGCTAGCTTCCACTAATTCTTTAATCCCCTCCAAATTGTTTTCATGAAATAAATCAACTATCCGACTTCCTACTACTACTCCATCGCAATGCTGACTAAGCTCTCTTACCTGTTCTGGACTAGATACACCAAATCCAGCCAAAACAGGTTTGTTGCTAATTTCTTTTACATCCTCTAAAAAGCTTACTAGAGTTTGGTCAAATTCATTTCGAGCTCCCGTTATCCCTTTAACTGTAACTGTATATAAAAAGCCATTGCCTCTTTCGGCAATTTTTCTAATTCTATCTTTTGGTGTTAGCATTGTCACCAGCCTTATCAATTCAACTCCTTCTGCTTCAAGCTTTGGCGCAATGATGTCTTCTTCCTCTATCGGCAAATCCGGAATAATACATGCATCAATGCCGGACTGTTTGACATCAGTCACAAAACGGTCAATCCCATAAGCTAAAATAGGGTTCATATAAGTCATTACCACAAGTGGTATTTGAACCTTTAATCGAATATCGGCCAATGTTTCAATTACTTCTTTTAAAGTTGTACCAGCTTTCAATGATCTAATTCCTGCCTTTTGAATGGTAGGACCGTCTGCAACAGGGTCTGAGAATGGAATGCCAATTTCAATGGCAGAAGCACCTAATTTTTCTAATAAAGTAAGACGCTCCCCTAACACTTCAAGTCCCCCATCACCCGCCATAATATACGGGACAAAGAGCTTTTCACCTTTTATCATACGTTCTGAAAATTGCTGTTCGATTCGATTCATTCTTATTACTCCCCTTTCAACTTTTCTCTAATGGTGTGTACATCTTTATCCCCACGTCCTGATAGACAAATGACTAGACTTTCATCATTGGCCATAGTACCTGCAAGTTTAATAGCGTAGGCCACAGCATGTGCACTCTCAAGAGCAGGAATAATGCCTTCAAGTTTTGCTAACAATTGAAAGGCATCAAGTGCTTCACCATCTGTTATAGATTCATATTTCACTCTGCCGATATCTTTTAAGTAGCAATGCTCTGGGCCAACTCCTGGATAATCTAATCCAGCAGAAATGGAGTGGGCTTCTTGTATCTGTCCATGCTCATCTTGAAGAAGATACATGAGTGCCCCATGAAGCACTCCCGGTACACCTTTTGTTAATGAGGCTGCTTGCTTATCCGTATCAATGCCGTGTCCTGCTGCTTCCACTCCAAATAATCGGACCATTTCATCTTCAATGAATGGATAAAACATACCCATTGCATTGCTGCCGCCGCCAATACATGCGACAACGGCATCCGGGAGCTTATCGTATCTTTCTAAAAATTGACTTCTAGTCTCTTTACCTATAACACTTTGAAAATCTCTCACCATCATTGGAAAAGGGTGAGGTCCCATAACTGAACCTAATAAATAATGTGTATCCTCTACATTTGCCACCCAATAACGCAATGCTTCATTAACAGCATCCTTTAGAGTAGCACTGCCTGATTCAACACTAACTACGTTTGCACCTAATAATTCCATTCGAAACACATTTAATTCTTGTCTACGAACATCTTCTGCACCCATAAAAACGATACATTCTAAATTTAATAAGGCACATACTGTAGCGGTTGCTACCCCATGCTGCCCAGCACCTGTTTCTGCAACTATTTTTCGTTTTCCCATTCTTAATGCTAATAGCGCTTGCCCAATAGTGTTATTAATTTTGTGGGCTCCCGTATGATTTAAATCCTCTCTTTTTAAATAAATCTTGGCACCTTTTGCATGATTCGTTAAGTTTTCAGCATAATAAAGTGGCGTTTCTCTTCCAACATAATCCTTTAGCAGTTTTTCCATTTCATCAAAGAAACTTGGATCTAGTTTGACCTTCTGATAAGCTTCGTTTAATTCGGTAATGGCTTGAACGAGTGTTTCTGGTACATATTTCCCTCCATATGTTCCGAAATGTCCCTTTTCATCTGGAAGTGTATAAGTTGTCATTGTTTGCTCCCCCTAATTTAACTTTTCTGATAAATAATTCAATCTTATTCATGTCCTTTACTCCCTCTGTTTCTACACCACTACTAACATCCACCATATAAGGATTCACTAGGACACCCGCTTCTTGGACATTTTCGATTGTTAACCCACCTGCCAAAATCAATCTGTTATTTTGGAATTCCTGATTTAATAGAAGATGCCAATCAAACGTTGTTCCATTTCCACCTCGATACTTGCCATATGGACTATCGACTAAAATATACTCACAATCATATTTTTCTATTTTTTTGACATCTTCTTGTGATTTAATCGAGATTGCCTTTATGACTGGTAAATCTAAACTGTTACAAAACTCAGGGGACTCATCTCCATGAAGCTGGACATGCGTTAATCCTACTTCTTCAAAAATTTCTACTAGATTATCTTTCGTTTCATTAACAAACACACCTATTTTAAGAACCTCTTTTGGTAAAGACGCAATAATTTCTTTAGCTTTACTAATACTTATTTGTCTTTTACTTTCAGCAAAGACAAATCCTAGCGCATCAGCCCCAGCTTTTACCGATATATTTGCTGTTTGTTTATCACGAATTCCGCATATCTTTACTTTCACTTGATAGCCCCCTTTGAGGTAGGAACCATTAAATCCTTAAGACTAAGAGAAAGATTGCTACTGCGCATGAGGGCTTCGCCGACTAATATCCCTTTTGCACCCGCATCTCTAACCCTTTGGGCATCTTCCCTAGAAAAAATACCACTCTCACTTATCACAAAAGCACCAGTTGGCTGGATGATAGGAAGTAATCTTTCCGTTACCTCTAAATCTACTTCAAAGGTTTTTAAATTTCGGTTGTTTATTCCTAATAATCTGGGATTAACCCTTAAAGCCTTCTCGACATCTTCCTCATCATGTACTTCCACAAGAACCTCTAAATTTTGAAGCTTTGCATATTGATATAATTTTTCAAGGTCTGAATGACTTAAAGCTGCAGCAATAAGTAAAATAATATTTGCACCATGATTTTTAGCCATTTCGATTTGAATGGGATCAATAATAAAATCTTTGCAAAGTATTGGTAAATCAACTGCATCACGAACTGCTTTTAAGTCTTGAAATGATCCTTTAAAAAAGGTTGAATCGGTTAAAACAGAAATGGCAGCAGCCCCATTTTTTTCATAAAGTTTAGCTTGTTTATCCGGTTCAATCCTTATATTAATATTTCCTTTGGAGGGTGAGGCTCGTTTGAATTCTGCGATAACGCCCAAATGATTGGCTTTTTCTAGATACCTAATGAACGAATATTCCTTATTAGAGCTTATAGGGAGCTGAGCGAATTCCTGTAAATCCTGAACTTCCTTTCGCTTTTCTGCAATAATCCGATCTAAAATGGTTTCCATTTATATAACCTCTCTCTGATAATCTCGTGATTTTTCAACCAACTTAACTAGCTTTTCGTAGGCGGCACCAGACTCAATACTTTCTTCAGCTTTTTTAATTCCCTCTGGAATACTTTCAACTACACCAGAAGTAAAAATGGCTAAACCTGCGTTTAAAAGTACTGTATCTCTGAAAGGTCCTTTTTCTCCCTTTAAGACTCGTAAGAGAATGTCCGCATTCGTTTTTGAATCTCCACCTCTAATAGCTGAATTAGGATAAATGGAGAAACCTAGCTCTTCAGGATGGAGGGTCAATCTGGATATTTCACCTTTATCCAAAAGTATTAAATGGTTTTCCCCTGCAAGAGTCGCTTCATCAAGGTGACCTGCACCATTTAATACCAAGGCTCTTTTTCTCCCCAATTTTTTTAATACCTCTGCAAAAATTTCTAAATAATCGCGACGATAAATTCCTAGTAGTTGAGTGTCTAAATCGACTGGATTGGTTAATGGACCAATTAAATTAAAGATGGTTGGTATTTGAAGCTCCCGTCTTACTTTCATCACTCTCTTAAGCCTTGGATGAACGGAAGGTGCAAATAAAAAGGCAATTCCGATCTCCTCTAATAGCTCCTCAGCCATTTCTGTCGGTAAACTTAATTCCACTCCCAATTCCTCTAATACATCCGCACTACCAGTTTTGCTTGAAATGCTTCGATTACCATGTTTAGCTACTGTAATTCCACATCCTGCAATAACAAATGCAGAAGTCGTACTAACGTTAAAACTTGAAGCACCATCCCCTCCTGTTCCACAATTATCAATAGCATTATTAAATTTACGCTGGAAAGGAACGGTGTTACTTCTTATGGCCCTTACTAAACCAGCTATTTCATCTACCGTTTCTCCTTTTGTTTTTAAAGCTACTAAAAATGCTGCAATTTCACTATCGGATATCTGTTCATTTCCCAGCATTTCTTGAACTGCCTTTTGCATTTCTATTTCAGAAAATGATTCTCGATTAGCTAATCGTTGAAGATACTCTTTCATTTCCTAGTTCCTCCTTTATTTCTTTTAAAAAATTAGATAGTAACTGTTTCCCATATTTGGTTCCTATGGATTCTGGATGGAATTGCATACCAAAAATCGGATAATCCCTATGCTTTATTGCCATAATTTCTTTGTCACTTATAGTTGTAGCAAGTATTTCAAAACTGTATGGGAGACTTTCTTTCTGAATGATTAAAGAATGATATCTCATAACCTCAACTGGCTGTGATAAATAAGCAAATAAGCCGTTCCCATTGTGGGTAATATTTGAGGTTTTTCCATGCATGATTGAGCTCGCTTTTGTAATGCTTGCATCAAACGCATAACCAATTGCCTGATGCCCTAAACAAATGCCAAGAATAGGGATATTCTTATAAAAAGTTTGAATTAGTTCGATTGTTTCTGGAATTTCTTCGGGATGCCCAGGTCCTGGAGAAAGAATAATCGCTTTCGGTTGTAATCTCTTTATTTCATCGAGACTAATTTTGTCATATCTTACTACGTGGATTTTTTCTCCCAGCTCCCCTAAAAGTTGATATAGGTTATAGGTAAACGAATCATAATGATCAATTAATATAATCATGACGTCTCCTCCAAAAACGCTTTTAGTTTATTTAGAGTTTCTTGAAATTCCTGCTCTGGTATAGAATCATATACAATTCCCGCACCTGCTTGAATATAAGCAATCCCTTTTTTCAACAGCATTGTTCGAATTGTTAATGCAAAATCGATATCACCATTCAAAGAGATGTACCCAACTGCTCCTGAATAAACACCTCTTTTCGACTCCTCAAGTTCATTGATAATTTCCATCGCTCTAATTTTTGGTGCACCCGATACTGTACCAGCCGGTAGACAAGAAATAAGTGCATCAAGTGCTGTATAGGATTCTTGCAGCATTCCGCTAACTTCAGAAACAAGATGCATCACATATTTGTATTTTTCAACTACCATATATTTTTCCAGAGTAATGGAACCAAACTGACATACTTTACCAAGATCATTTCTTCCTAAATCAACAAGCATTTTATGCTCAGCTAGCTCTTTTTCATCCTGAAGTAGTGCTTTTTCAATTTCTAAATCCTCATCATCTGTCAATCCCCTCGGTTTAGTTCCAGCAATTGGATTGGTAACCACCTCATTACCTTTTACCTTTATTAAGCTTTCTGGCGAGGTCCCCACAACCACTGCGTCGCCAAAATCGATAAAGTACATGTAGGGAGAAGGATTTTTTATTCGCAATTTACGGTAATATTCAAAGGGATCTCCTTCATATGCTGCTTTCATTCGATGTGACAGAACTACTTGAAAAATATCACCTTTTTGAATGTACTTTTTAGCTGTCTCAACTTTTTTCATAAATTCATCTTGAGAGATTTCTGAAGTAAACGGAGAAAAGCTAATATTTGATTTTTCCTTTTGAATTTGCTCCGTCATAATTTCATTTTTCAACTGTGTGATTTTCTTTTTTAAATCGTCCAATTTCGTATCTTTTGTTAAAGGCTGACCAATAAGATGAATTTTCTGTTCTAAGTGATCAAAAACAATGAAAACTTCATAAAACAAAAAATAAATATCTGGCATTTGAATTTCATCCAATAATATAGGGCCAATCTCTTCAAATTGTCTTACGATATCATAGCTGACATATCCAATTCCTCCCCCGCTAAAGGGAATGTCTCCTATTTTCATACCTTGTTTGAATGGAATTAATTCTTTTAATTTAGTTATTGGATTTTCATTAAAATTTTCACGACTCCCGTTACTATATAAAATACTTGTTCCTTCATTTGTTCCAATTAATTCGAATAAAGGATTAGAGCCAATAAAAGAAAACCTACCTGCTTTTTCATGTTTTGCAGAGCTTTCCAGTAAAAATTTTTTATTACCAACCAATCTTTGAAAAAGTGATATTGGTGTAAATGTATCGCCCTCAATTGTTTCAATCAGGTATTCCTCATGTTGAACTGTTTGATTCATCTGGTACAACCTCCCGTCACATAAAAGAAAATAAAAAAGTCCCCTATATGCACAAAAATAGTGCATATAGAGGACGATTGCTTACCGCGGTGCCACCTCGATTGGATTAAAATTAATCCCACTTCAGATACGGGAAAACAGCATGGTCATTCCGATATCCTATCCTTTTAACGGTGGAAATCCGTGCATCCCTACTAAAAGTTCAGGTTGCCTCTCGTAAGCCCATTCGATAATGACTCCTGTATCGGACTCCCACCTATGTCCGACTCTCTGTGACATTCATCATTATTTACTCTTCTTACTCATCGATTTACCTATTTTATTTTTAAAAAAAGCTGTTTTCGTATAGTTTGTCGTTTTCGTAAAAATCCCTAAAGCCGGATTTTTACAGGATCTCTTAATAAGTGCTCAGCTCTTTTCTTCATTTTCATATGAGTTTAACACCCTATTTGGTGAAATGCTTATTTATTAGTAACAAAAAGCAATAAAGTTTCAGAAAAGAGCCAAAAATAAATACAAAAAGGGCCCTCGTCTTAAAAAGGACGAGAGACCCGTGGTGCCACCTTCATTAGCTGATTAACAGCTCGCTTTGACAGTATCCAATTATGAATACCCGTCTTTTATAACGAGAAGACAACTCGCCAAAGCCTACTGCTAAACAAGGTTCGGTTTGGAGGCTCGGAAGTCCATTCACGATTATTTCCACACTGATTCGCACCAACCATCAGCTCTCTTAAGTTTCTTTTAATCGTTACTACTCTTCGTCAACGCCGAATAAGATTAAGTTGTTTTTTATATTATTACGGTAAAGCATAAAAGTCAAGTGTTAATTTAGAAAATTAATAAAATTCTATTTAGTCAGAAGTTCAGAAAGAATTTCACGCCATGCTGCAGCAAGTTCATCCACCTTTAAGATTTTTTCAATTGCTTGTTTATTTGATCGATCATGAAAATAAATTTGGTTCGCAAATAAAATGGAAATTTGATGTGGATTACGGTGGATTAAAGATACTTTGGAGTCATTTTTAATGACACCTTCTTGTATGACCCTAAAAAAGTAACCAGTATATCCAGTTTGGACTACTCTCTTTAGTAATCCATCTATCTGATTAAACTTTGATATGGTCGAACAAGGAATTCTCCCCTGAGTTACTTGAATAACAGCCTCTCCTATTTGATACGTATCACCAATGAAAACCTGATCTTCTTTCATACCTTGAATAGAAATATTTTCACCAAATCCAGGCTTTGGTATACTTACACCAAATTCAGATTCCCACAACTGATAATGTTCTAATGGATAAAGACAAACGGCTCTTTCTGGGCCACCGTGAAAACTAGGATTAGCAACAGTATCTCCCTCGAATCCATTATATGAAAGGAACACCTCTTCCACTTCATGCTTATCAATTGCTGAAGTTTCCACTTTATTTTTCCACTCAAACGTTTTTACCCCACCAACAGCCAATTTATGTATTTGCATCAATACGATTCCCTTCAATAAAAGATTGTTAATTTTGAATCATTATAACATAAAGGAAAAATTACCAAAAAAACATAAGATTTTTTATAAAAACAATGCAGATAATAATAGCAATGTCAGTATCACATTGTAAAGGCGGTTATTTATATAATGGAACATACTGAACAATTGAATATGTGTAAGAATGAAAAAGCATCATCCAAAAGTGGCGAAGTGGCGAAACAAAAATGGGCCATTATCTCTCTATCATCTATACCACTTATCATGACATTAGGTAATTCGATGCTGATTCCTGTACTTACCACTATGGAAAAAAAACTTAATATTTCCTCTTTTCAATCCAGTATGATTATAACGGTCTATTCTATTGTAGCTATTTTGCTAATACCAGTCGCAGGTTATATCTCCGATCACCTTGGCAGAAAAAAAGTAATTATCCCAAGCTTATTAATCGCTGGTATTGGCGGACTTATTTCTGGTTTTGCCGCATGGAAGATGGATGGTGCTTATTGGTTAATCTTAATCGGACGTGCTTTACAAGGTGTAGGGGCTGCTGGAGCTGCTCCAATTGTGATGCCGTTAGTTGGAGATATGTTTAAAAATGATGAAGATGTAAGTAGTACCTTAGGGTTAATAGAGACTTCCAACACATTAGGAAAAGTATTAAGCCCGATACTAGGTGCTTTTTTAGCAGGTTTTCTTTGGTTTCTTCCTTTTTTTTCTATTCCTGTTTTTTGTGCTATTTCCATTTTACTAATGTTTTTTTTAGTAAAATGCCCGAAGAACGATGACAAAAAAGTCCCTTTTAAAGAATTCTTTATCAATGTTAAAAAGACGTTTACTGAAAAAGGTCGTTGGTTATACGCTATCTTTTTTGTTGGCGCTGCGTTAATGTTTGTATTATTTGGTATCCTCTTTTATCTCTCGGATATATTTGAAAAAGTTTACGATATTAAAGACTTAAAAAAAGGATTATTCTTAGCACTGCCTTTAGGTGCTCTTTGCCTATCATCGTATATAACCGGTAAGGTTATAAAAAAAAATAAAGTATTAATGAAATGGATTACCTTAATTGGTATTTTATTATTGGCCATTTCAAGCGCTCTTCTAATGATATCAGATAATCTCTGGTATTTAATCTCCATGTTTATTGTTAGCGGAATAGGTATTGGAGCTGGATTGCCTTGCTTGGATGCCTTAATAACTGAAGGTGTTGAGAAAGAAGAACGGGGAACGATCACTTCTATCTATAGTTCGATGCGTTTTATAGGGGTAGCAGCGGGACCACCTGTCGTTGCTTTGATGATGAAAAATAATGAAAAAGCACTATTTATTCTTTTAAGTGCATTAAGTATTGTTGCCGCTTTTATTATATTTAAGGCAATTAAGCCACAAGCAAAAGAAACGCATTGATTAGAAAAATCAATGTGTTTCTTTATTACACTTTATTTTCATCATAAAATGGAAAACAATATGGTTAAATGACTTCCATGTTTTCATAGGTAGTTGATGAAAAGCGTTGGCAATAAATTCCGCCTTAAATTTTCCTTTAGGGTAGTTTCGGATATGTTTATTTATAAAATCCTTTGACCCGTAAATGAGCAGTAATGGGAAGTCCCATTGTTCCACTTTATTTAAACAGGAATAATCCAATGATTCCTGATAAAATTGATACCATACATTGAGATCTGCTTTTTCCATGTGATCGATTAGTACTTGTTTTAATTCTTTATTTTCCGTATGACTTCCGGCAATAATTTTCATCAAAGCTCTTGGATACTTCCTTAACAGAAACATTCCTGCTAAGTGTTCATACTTTAATAAGGTTGACTTTACTTCCGGAAAACCTCCTGATAAGATCATGCCTAATATACGTTCAGGATACAGAGTCGCAAACTCCTGCGCTACAATCCCCCCTGATGAATACCCGCAGATTACTGCTTTTTGAATATCAAGATGATCTAATATAGCTTTCACTTCTTCTGCATATCCACGAATGGAAAATTCCTCTTGTCTACCTTTAGAGTCTCCATGTCCACTTAAATCTGGTAAAATAATGCGAAAATCTTCGGTTAATAAGTATTGATAAAAGAAGACCTTTCTCCCCATACCTGGAGGATGAATAAATAGAATAGGAGTACCCTTCCCTTTATCCTCAAAATACAATTGACGATTTTCATAAGGACATATAGGCAAATCAAGAACCTCCTTTTTGACAAAATAAAAACCAAGGCAATCTTATCTTGCCCTGGTTTCAACTTTATTAAGTATTTGGTTTTTGCTTTTCTGCCTTTTTATTTTGTGGACGAATTTCACCGGCAAATTCTTGACTAGTTAAACTTTTTGCACTCTGTAAACCAGACTTTGATTTAAGATTTCTTTTTGTCATCCGAAACACTCCTTTTTTAGTGGTTCAGATTTATTTTTCCCTAGTCAAAGTTTGTTATTCCTTCAGGCGCGGCTTTGTTGGGTCACAATTAGGATCAGGAAGTTCAGTAACCTGAGCTAGTTTTGTCATATAGTAGCATTCCTCCCTGGCCATATGGTCAGCCATTAGAGGAGCAAATGTTCCTAACATTTCTTTTGTAAGCCCCATCTCTTCTATTTCATGTAAAAAACCTTTAAAAACTTGCATTTCTAAATAAACAGCTTGATTAAACTTTTTTAATGCCGGAAATGAAGATAGATTGGTTCTCAAATAACCTGCCAACTCGACCGCCTTTATATAAAAATGCTCAAATGTCTTTACAAACTCATCTGTCGTTTTCTTTAATCGTTTCTCTACATGATCTAAATTATCATTAATGGCTCCTGCATGACCGGCTGCATCTATTAGCCATACTAAATGATGATGTAGCTCATGAAAAACAGGTGGAACCTTACCTTCTTTTAAAAAGGCCAGAAGTCGTTGATACTCCTCCAATTCATTCACCATATGGTTAAAAAAGGTTGGAGACAGATGTATTTTAATCTTCCCTATCAGTAGGCGCTCAAGCAACTTTAATTTAAATTCCTTTAACATCAAAACTTCTTTTTCAGCCATGTTACTAATATCTAATAAATCTGATTGACCTACACTCTGTAAAAGCTGATCAAAAACATGGATAAAATGGTTCGCTTTCTCAAGTGCCTCTTTTTCACTTACTGCTAATGAATCATGAATAAATCTGGCGTGATCTCCTAAAATCTGTAGCCAAAATCGATGTTCAAATTGGGCAACTTCCTCATATTGATTGGACATTCGCACTCCCCCTCCGAATCAAAGATAACCGTATTAAATGTATTCAGATGGGGGATAGGTTATGTCTTTAGAACATTAAAAGAGAGCGACCAAAGTCACTCTCCTTCTTCTTTATTTAACTGGCTTTTTTAAAACTCCTAAAAGGATGGCTGAAAGAATAGAACCAGCTAAAATAGCGATGATATATTGCAATACTCCTCCTTCAACAAGAGGTACTACGAAAAATCCACCATGCGGAGCTCTTAAGCCAATATGAAACATCATGGAAAGTGCCCCTGTTAATGCTGAACCTGCCATCATAGATGGAATAACACGTAATGGGTCAGCTGCTGCGAATGGAATAGCACCTTCCGTTATAAAGGATAATCCCATAATATAATTTGCTTTTCCAGCATCTTTATCTTCTTTAGTAAATTTATTTTTGAAAAATGTTGTTGCTAAAGCAATCGCCAATGGAGGAACCATCCCTGCTGCCATTACTGCTGCCATTGGTTCGTAAACACCATTTGCTAAAAGACCCGTACCAAAAACGTATGCAGCTTTGTTAACAGGTCCACCCATATCAAAGGACATCATTAAACCTAACACAATTCCTAATAGAATAGCATTACCTGTTCCTAAGTCGGTTAACCAATTCGTAATCCCGGTGTTTATTTTTCCAACTGGTCCGTTTACTGCATATAACATAATGAAGCCAGTTATGGCAATTCCAAATAGCGGGAATAATAAAATGGATTTTATCCCTTCAAGGGATTGTGGCAATGTTGAGAAAGCTTTTCTTAATCCTACCACAACATAACCAGCTAAGAACCCAGCGATAATACCGCCTAAGAAACCAGCACCACCGCTTGCTGCCATCATACCGCCAACCATACCAGGGGCAAAACCTGGACGGTCTGCAATACTTAATGCTATAAACCCAGCTAAAACTGGAACAATTAATCCAAACGCATTTCCTCCACCAATGGTCATTAATGCCTCAGCAATTTTATTGTAGCTTGGATCTTCAGGTTTAAATGCATTAAATCCAAACATAAACGAAATGGCAATCAGTATCCCGCCACCTACTACGAAAGGAAGCATGTTGGAGACACCATTCATTAAATGTTTGTAAAAACCTACTTTCCCATTCTTCGATCGGCTGCTTGAATCTTCTTTACTCGCCACATGATGATAAACAGGTGCATCTTGTTTTAAACCTTTTTCAATCAATTCGATTGGACGTCGAATTCCATCTGCAACCGGTACCTGTATAACATGTTTACCATTAAATCGTTCCATTTGAACATTTATATCAGCAGCAATTATGACAGCTTCTGCCTCTTCAATGTCTGATGCTGATAAGATATTTTTGGCTCCACCAGAACCGTTTGTCTCTACTTTAATATCTACTCCTAATTCTGCTGCTTTTGCTTTAAGCGAGTCAGCTGCCATATAGGTGTGAGCTATTCCAGTTGGACATGCCGTTACAGCGACAATTTTCTTTCGCCCCTGTTGCACTTGTTCTGGTTTATCTTCGTTTTCTTCCTCTTGATCATAGCTATCAATAATATCAAGGATCTCTTTTTTAGTACTTGCTTTTAATAATTTTTCTCTAACTTCTTCATTCATTAGCATTCCTGATAATCGAGCAAGTGCATCCAAATGAGTATTATTGGCACCTTCAGGGGCAGCAATCATAAAAAACAAATGTGATGGTTGTCCATCTAATGCTTCATATTCAACCCCATTTACTGATTTACCAAAAACGATTGCTGGTTCTTTTACAACTGCTGTTTTAGCATGTGGTATCGCAATTCCTTCACCAATTCCAGTTGTGCTTTGAGCTTCTCTTTTTAATATAGCTTCTCTAAATGCATCCTTATCTGAAATTTTTCCTGCTGCATCGAGTACCTTAACTAGCTCGTCAATCGCATCATGTTTTTGAGTACTACTCATCGATAGTAGAATGGTATCTACTGTTACTAATTTTGTGATCTTCATAGATGTCTTCTCCTTTACCCTTGAAGGTTATGAATCTCTATCTGCTCTACCAATTGTTTAATTTTTTCTTTATCACATAAACCTAATGAGAATGCAGTTGCAGATCCGGAAGCAACACTGTATCGGAATGCTTCAATAAATTCACTTGAATCTTGAAAAGCTGCTAAAAATCCAGCCACCATCGAATCTCCTGCACCAACCGAGCTTTTCACTTCTCCCTTTGGAACAGAGGCAACTAATTCCATTTCTTGATTGACAAAGATAGCGCCCTTTTCTGCCATAGAAACAATGACATTTTTCGCACCAAAATCTAATAGTTTACGAGCATAATATAGTGCATCATTAATATCCATTATTTCCGTTTCAAAGAATTCACTTAATTCATGGTGGTTTGGTTTTATTAAAAATGGTTTATAAGGTAAAACGGTTTTTAACAGTTTTTCTTCAGCATCTACAATAAATTCGACTTGATTACGATGACATATTTTAACGATGCTTTCGTAAATATCTTTAGGCATTGTAGAAGGGATACTGCCAGCTAAGACTAAAATGTCACCCGGCTGAAGTGCTTCAATCTTGTTCAATAATTGTGCAATATGATCCTTACTTATAATTGGTCCATTTGCATTTATTTCCGTTTCTTTTGCCGTTTTTAGCTTGATATTTATCCTAGTATCCCCATCTACTTGAACAAAGTCAGTTAAAATTCTTTCATTTTGAAGATAAGATTCAATGTAAAGACCCGTAAAACCGCCAATAAATCCTAATGCGATATTCTTCACTTCGTTTATTTCAAGAACTCTTGATACATTAATCCCTTTTCCACCTGGAAATTTTGTTTCTCCAGTTGTTCGATTTAATTCACCTAAGTTTAGTGTTGGAAGCTCTACAATATAATCAATCGAAGGATTTAGGGTAAGTGTGTAAATCATGCTGTCACGACCTTTATAGATGTTTTGCTTGCATATTGTTGTTTTGTTGTAGAGTCTAATTCATTGGTAATAATAGTTGATTCATGTAAATCCGCAATTTTTGAAAAAGCAATTTCTGAGAATTTAGTTTGATCTGCCAAAACAAACACTTCTCGTGCTAAAGAAATAGCCTTTTGTTTCACCATTGCTTCCTCTGGATCAGGGGTTGTATAGCCAAATTCAATATGGATTCCGTTTACACCAATAAAACATTTATCAAATCGATATTGTTCTAGTGATAATAAAGCCCCTCTTCCAATAACGGCATTCGTTTTCCCCTTTGCTAAACCGCCAATTAAATAGGTGGTAATCTCATTTTCCAATAATAACGGAAGATGCATTAATCCATTTGTCACAACGACAATATCTTTCTTAGGTAAAAACTCAATCATTTCAGCAATGGTTGAACCTGCATCCAAATAAATACAATCACCCACATCAACTAAACTTGCTGCATACTGAGCGATTTGACGTTTTTCCTGAGTGTTTTTGGAAGATTTCTCAGACATACTTGGTTCCTGAAGTTTTCCTTGAAGCTTTGCTGCTCCTCCATGAATCCTTTTTAAGAATTTGCCTTCCTCTAATTGTGTTAAATCACGGCGGATAGTGGATTCAGAAGTATTTGTTAGTTCAACTATTTCATTTATTTTAATAACATTACGTTCTTTTAATAGCTGTAGAATTAAGCGGTGACGCTCCTCTGTTAGCATTCAAACACTCCTAATCGAGATTTGATAAATTTAGTATACTGAAACCGATTACACTTTTCAATCATTTTCTTTCAAAAACAATCAAAATTATGAACGTTTTTGAACGTTATCAGAAAATATATACTATAATAAACGCTTATTTTCTACTCATACTAAGTAATGGGTAGAAAGGAGTGAGGATATGTCTAAACAAGGTAGACAGGATAAAAATCAAACATCTCAATCATTAGCTAGACAAGCAGGTCGAAATGACATTGAATTAGGTTCTGAATTTCAAATAGGTAACAGTAAAAGCCAAAGTCAAAAGAAAAGTGGAAAACAAGTTAATAAAAAATAAGGATGGGTGTAATTTCCCCATCCTTTTTTACTATATACATTTATTAACTATTAATAGGAAGATAACGTTTAATCAATTCAGGTTATAAAATTTCATTCCCATTTAAATAATTGGAAACTTCAATTAAGTTTAAATCCGGGTCCCTAAAATAAACAGATAATATTCTCCCTAAAGCACCCGTCCGGTAAACTGGCCCTTCTAGAAGGGTAACATTCTGCTCTTCCAATTCTTGAATTACTTCTTCAATTGGTGTATCTGTAATAAAGCATAAATCTGCAGAACCTGATGTTGGATTTTGCGCCTTCGGTTCAAATTCCTTCTCTTTTTGATGAAGATTTATTTTCTGATTTCCAAATTTAATGGCCTTTCTTCCATCACCAAAAGTTTGCACTTCCATCCCTAAAACAGACGAGTAAAACTCACAAGTGACTTCAATATTCAATACAGTCAAAACTAAATGATCTAAGCCGTTTATTTTCATTTATTTACTCTCCAAAAGAAATATTTTTATATACTTATACCATAAAATCCCATTAATTCCTTTTTATTTAATTGATAACAAATTTATGTAGGATAGTATAGGCGAAAGTGATAGAATTAAAAAATATTAATTTATGAAACAGGTAAACGTTATAAAAAAGCAGGGTGACGAACAATGAATTTTCTACTAGATATGAAAACTATTTTTATTACTTTAGTAGCTGGGCATTTATTTACTGTTATATTAATTAGTGCTTACTGGCGTAATCATAAACGAGACTCATCTCTCAATACTTTCTTTTTGGCTAAGTCTGTAGAAGCTCTTGCATGGTTGCTGCTGACTCTTAAAGGGGGTATCCCTGATATTTCTACCATTTCCATTTCCAACACTCTTTTATTTTTAGGTGTTTCTTTGGAAACGATTGCTATAATGTTAGTAATGAAAAGTTTTACCTCCTTCATTAAGAAGATATATATGATATTGACAACTTCTAATATTTTAGGATTTCATCTCATTCTATTGTTTATAAATGAAGAGAATATTAGAATCTGCTTCGCTTCATTCGGGACCGCAGCATTTATTCTGATTCCAGCCTATCAACTAATGAAAAAGAAGCCCTCCTCACTATTAATGAAAATTATGGGTTCTTTATATTTTCTTGCTATCATTTCTTTTATTTTAAGAGGTTCAGCAGCCATCATATCAACCAATAGTATTGGATTATTTACTCCCGGATTCATTCAAACAATATCTTTTTTCACCCTTTATCTCGTGATGTTTCTTGGAAATACTGGATTTATTCTTTTATTGAAGGAACGTGCTGATGAGGAATTAATTCAAATGGCTTACTATGATGAACTAACTAGTACATTAAATCGAAGAATTTTTATTTCTACGGCAAAGAACTACCTTCTTGAATGTGAGAAGGAACAAAAGCCATTATCTTTTGTATTGTTTGATATAGATAACTTTAAAAAATACAATGACAAATACGGTCATGAGGTAGGAGATCGTATCCTACAGGACTTTTCAAAGCGGATCAACAGTTTCTTAGACCCCAAATATCTATTCGGCAGGTATGGTGGTGACGAATTTGCTATGCTTCTTACCGGTTTGGATTCGAGAGCAACTTATGATTATCTTGAAAAAGTGAGAGAATTAATCGCTGAGGCTGTCATTTTAGGGGTTCCTGAATCTTATACCATAAGTATAGGTTATCTAACTATTATTCCCAATAAAAACTCACAATTAGAGACCCTTTACATCTCGTGTGATAAAGCTCTCTACAATGCCAAAAACAATGGCCACAACTGTGTCTATAATGGGCAATATGAATCTAAGGAAGAAATGGTCATGAAATATTAAATCTATTTAAAAAAGTAACTATTCCCCTTTTTTCTCAGAAGGATGGAATAGTTACTTTTTCCTTTTGAATACTCAGGTAGGTTTTATTCTATTGAGTGCTTCCATTCATTTACATACTCCTCAAGAGTATTGTGTAATTCTTGTCCAATTTTTGAATAAGCTTCATCATCCAAATTAGCAAGAGAAATTCGAATGGACCATTCAGGTGCTCGAAATCCTCCCCCAGTTAGTAATACAATAGATGATCTTTCCGCTAAACGCATTAGAATATCCACAGGTGTATATTTCTTTTGAAGGTACTCAGTGAATTCCCTACCATAATGTTGATTCGCCCATTCTTCAAGGTCTATTTCTGTATAATAATTTGCATCATAAGGCAAGTTAGGTCGTGTTAATCCTAAACCTTCGTATAAAAGGTTCATTCTTCTCTGACAGATTTCTTTTGTCTGCTGTTTATATCGATTGTTTTTATCAAGTATGGCAAAAATGGAAAAAAAAGCCATTTGGACTTGTTGCGGGGTCGAAAGTCCGGCTGTATGATTTAGAGCAACCGTTCTACTATCTGCTACTAAACGGTCAATAAACTTTAGTTCTTCCGGGTGCTGAGTAAGTGTAGAGTATCTATGATATAAGTTCTCCTTTTGTTCCTTCGTTAATTGAGTTAATAAAGTGTCGAATAAATTAGTCTCATGAACTGCGATGGTACCTAACCGCCAACCTGTGACTCCAAAATATTTAGAAAAGGAATATACACCGATCGTATTAAAAGGCAATTCAGTCATAAGAGACCGAAAACCATCTACAAATGTTCCATAGACGTCATCAGAAATAATCATCAGGTTCGGATTATCATGTTTCACAATATCCTTCATACGTTCAATTGATTCTGGAGCAATCGCAACCGACGGTGGGTTGCTTGGATTCACTAAAAACAAAGCCTTTATGCTTCTATCAGCAAGCTTTTCTAATTCAGGATTTGGGTATTGCCATGTGTGGTGCCCTTCTGCATCTAATGCCAATGCACGAATTTCTACAACCTCAAAATCATATCTTACTAGATGCGGAATCTCTATGTAAGGTGGAAAAATAGGTACCATTATAGCTATTTTTGATCCCTTAGGAAGTAAATAATTTTCGATTAAAGTATCAAAAATATAACACATGGCAGCAGTTGCCCCTTCTACTCCAAAGATTTTTAACTGTCCGCTCATTTCTTTTCCGTATAATTCCTGAACTAAAAAATCCTCAACTACTTGTTCAACACGTATAAGCATTCTATCAGGCACTGGATAATTATCGCCTATTATTCCATCCACTAATTCAAAAACCCATGTGTCTGGGTCAAATTGTTTCTCCTTAATACCATAGTCAATTATTTCTTTTAACAACTGTATACCGGGTACTTGTGGATGGTCTTTGACATACTTATCAAATCGTTCCGCTATTCCTAAACGATTAGGCATTCCAGCAAGGTCATTCTCATTCCAGGTTCTTCGGGATTCTGAAACCGCAAATTGACCAAGTACAAAGAATGCTTCACGAGGGGTCGCTGCAATCCAATTCGGATTTCCACGTCCTGCATCAAGCATCGCTCTTGTCATTTTTTTTCTGCCTTCAGCAAGATCAATAAGCTCATTTTTTAATTCAAACGGACTAATTTGTTCCAATGTTATTTCCACATCATTTTGTTCTTTCTTAAACTGATCCATTTATAAAAGCCCCCCTATATCTGTTTCACTCATCCAACACTTGAATATAAAGAGTATTCCACATAACGAAATTGAATATGAAGCCTATTTATTCGTACGAAGAAAACATACTTATAGTCGTATAATGTTTGTATAAAGTTATTCGCTAAAACGTTTTACAAATAAGTCTTTATTAGGTATACTATCTATAAGAAAAATATGGATAATGACAAACCTATATCCTAGGGAAGGATGAAATTGATGAACAATGCACCAACTGACGGGGCTTATAGTATACAACAGGTCGCTGATATAACAGGCTTATCAAAACAATTAATTCGAAAATGGGAAGAAAGATATCAATTAATTCAACCTAAAAGATTGGACAATGGATATCGAATTTATAATGAAAAGGACATAAATATTCTTCTTACAGCAAAATCACTTTCTGACCAGGGCTACACGATTAAACAGGCAACCATGATGATTGATCATGATGCATCTTTGAACATAAAGAAAAATGATAGCAATCAATCAATGTATAAACCTGAATTAATAAATCAATATGTATTAGAGCTATTACAAGAAGGAACACACTGTAATGAGGTTGGGATACATCTCATCTTACAACAAGCTTATAACCATCTAGGACTCGAAAAATTAATAAAAGACATTATCATTCCTTTATTAAAAGAAATAGGAAATCGTTGGGAAAAGGGGCAATGGGATGAACACCAAGAAGCCCTTTCCAGTCTTGCAATACGAGACTATTTAGTACCCATTAGACGAAATTATAAAATGAAAGAAGAAGCTCCTTTAATCCTGGGTGCATGCCTTCCAGATGAGCAACATGAGGTACCAGTACATTTACTTCTACTTCAAGTAATGCTTAAAGGGTGGAAAACACATTTAATAGGTTCTTCTCCCGCACCTGGTTCCATTGAAGCTATGGTCAAAAAATTAAAACCCGCTAAGGTTCTCCTTTCTGCAACAACGACACTTCCTTTTAAGAAGAATCCTAATTTATTAGAAAATCTGGATAACTTTGCAAAAAACTTTGAGGAGATAGAATTTTATCTTGGTGGAGCAGGAGCTATGGAATATACAAAAGATACTGTGCTACACAACATTCGTGTTACCAATTCGATTGAAGAAGTTATGAGTACTAGGATTTAATTAAACCAACAATTAAAGGGGTGGATTTCATTTGAGCTTTCTGACAAAGTTTAGTCTAAAAAATGTTTTTGCGATTTTTATTATTTCTTTTCTATTCATACTAGGTGGGCTTTTTTCTTTTTCGAAATTAAAGGTTGATTTACTGCCTAATATTGAGTTTCCACAATTATCCATACAAGTTGTTTATCCTGGTGCTTCCCCCAAGGATATTAATGAACAAGTTACAGGAAAACTGGAAGATAAATTGAAAGGAATTGAAGGATTAAAAAAACTACAGAGTTCCTCCTATGAAAGCATTTCCATCATCAACCTTGAATTTCCATTTAATGTTGAATTGGATTCGGTAGAAGAAAATGTAAATAGTTTAATAAAGGAAGCTAATCTTCCTGAAAATGTGCAGATTGATGTGAATCGCTTTTCATTTGGAACGTTTCCCATTTTTAATATTTCATTGTTTTCAGAGAAAAATTCAAACCTGCAAGATTTGTTAAACAATGAAGTCATTCCAGAACTAAACAAAATTCAAGGAATAAATAGTATTTCTATTGGTGGCTTAACAGAGGATCTTTTACAAATCACTGTGGATAAGAATAAAGCATCTCAGTATGGTCTAACCTTGAATCAAATTAAAGACCAAATCAATCAAAAACAATTCTCTTTTCCAGCAGGGAGCATTAAAGGGACCGACGTCATTATTCCGATACGCGTTCAGGAAAAAGTTGATGTCGTAAATGACCTTCAAAATTTAATCTTACAATCACCTTTTGTCCCCAATAGTCCTGCAATAAAATTATCTCAAATTGCTAATATAGAAGAAATCACCTCTAAGGCTGAAATCACTCGATTTAACTTGAAAGATTCCCTTTCAATGGCAGTGACGAAAAAACAAGATGCCAATACGGTTGAAGTTGCGGGGCAAGTTTTAAAAGTTTTAAAGAAATATGAGGATCAGTTAGACTTCGCCATAGGATTTGATTCGGCTCAAGGTATCGAAAAGTCAGTAAACACTTTAATCAAAGAAGGATTACTTGGGGCTTTATTTGCTTCTATGGCAGTACTAGTATTTTTACGCAATTTTAGAGCTACCATCATTGCGATCATCTCCATCCCCTTATCATTACTGGTTTCATCTATTTTTTTATACCAGCTAGATATTTCATTAAATATTATGACTTTAGGTGGAATGGCAGTTGCAGTTGGTCGCGTAGTAGATGATAGTATTGTAGTCATTGAAAATATTTTCAGACGTGTCCGTAAAGAAAAATCCAATATATCAAATGACTTAATTCAAAATTCTACTAAGGAAATTTTAAAGGCTATCACCTCTTCTACAATTACCACAGTGGTAGTATTTTTACCTCTAGGGTTTGTAGGAGGAATTACCGGCGAATTCTTCTTACCATTTGCTTTGACCATCGTGTTTTCGTTATTAACGTCCTTGATTGTAGCCATTACCCTTGTACCGATTTTAGCGAAATTTTCGTTTAAGAAAGTTCCAAAAGAGGAAAAAGAGGGTATCCTTCAACGTACTTATGAAAAATTAATACATTGGGCATTAAATCGTAAGGCAATCATCATTGGTTTATCACTATTAACATTACTTGGTTCTGGAGCTCTTGTACCAAGACTAGGCTTTACCTTCATACCTAATGAAGAACAAAAATTACTCGTTGCTACTGTCCAACTTCCAGCATCAACATCTCTAGAGAGAACTAATGACATTTCACTAGAAGTGGAAAAAATGTTTGACAGCAAGCCAGAAATTAAGGAAGTTACAGCTGGAATTGGCAGTCGTGATTTTCAAACAGGGGTAAAAAGACAAAATCAAGCAAACTATTTTATTAGTTTAGCAGATGATATAAAGGTAACTAAGTTTATTAAACAATTAGGGAAAGAAATGGAAGATATTGTTCTAGCTCAAGAGCCAAAAGCTAAATTAGGATTACAAGAGCAATCAACAGGTGGCCCACCATCTAATAACAACGTTAATATCAATCTTTACTCAACTGATTTAGTTGCTTTACAGCAAGCAGCAAAAAATGTTGAAAATTTCATGATTAAGCAAAAGGATTTAAAATATGTAACAAACAATTTTTCAGAGAAACAAAAACAAATTGTTGTTGATATTGATTCTGAAAAGGCTTCAAGATTAGGCATTTCTGGCTATCAACTATTGGCAACAATCAGTGATATGACAAAACCGATCACAGTTGGAACACTTGAATTAGACGGTAAAAATCAGAGTGTTCAATTATCCTACGACCTACAAACAGATTCTATAGATGAATTAAAGAACATCCAATTGTTTACTTCAAAAGGCCCTATTGAAGTAAAGGAAGTAGCAAAAATTACCCAAATAGATGAATTCACATCCATTCAGAAATTGGATGGCAAAATTTTTGCACAAATTTCAGCTGTGATTGATTCTAATGATATTAGAGCTGTTTCCACTAGGGTTATTGAAGGGGTGAAGAATGAGGTAGATATCCCTGATAACGTATCTTTCGAAGGCGGCGGTGGAAGTGACGATACAGTTGAAACATTTACTCAGCTTGGCCTAGCCATGATTATTGCTATAGGATTAGTCTATTTAACGATGTTAATTACATTCGGTAAGGCAAGGATTCCTTTTATTATTCTTTCGTCGCTCATTTTTGTGCCAATTGGTTCCCTTTTAGGCCTTTATCTAGCCAACGAACCAATGTCCGTCAGCGTCATGATTGGATTATTAATGTTAATAGGGATTGTGACAACTAATGCCATTGTACTGGTTGACCGTATTGGTCAGAATCGTGACGAAAAACAAATGCCTATACGCGAAGCGCTTATTGAAGCTGGAAAAACAAGATTACGTCCTATTCTAATGACAGCTTTTGCCACGATTGCTGCGTTAATTCCATTAGCACTAACCACATCATCTGGAACATTGATTTCAAAGGGATTAGCCATCACTGTCATTGGAGGACTTACCTCTTCCACTTTGTTAACTTTAATATTAATACCGGTAATCTATGAATTATTTTTCTTTAAACAGCAAAGGAAAGAACAGAGTAAAACTAATTCAATGTCAATTTAAGAGGATTTTAAAAAAAGACCTTGCAACTTTGCAAGGTCTTTAAAAGTATTATTTTGTCATAGTATCCTCAGGTTCTTTCGTAAAATCATCACTAAATTTGTCTAACATAGATGCCTGGTCAATAAGATGATTATTAAATATCTGCTTCGCAATACTTAAGAGTTCGATTATCATCGTATCCCTGAGGGAGTATGTCACTCTATTCGCTTCTTTTGTACCATAAACAATATTTTTGTTACGGAGAATACTTAATTGTTGCGATACGGCTGAGCCTTCAGAACCGATTAATGTTTGAAGTTCATTAACGTTCTTGTCACCTTCTGCTAATAATTCCAAAATTCGGATTCTCAAAGGGTGTGCAAGTGCTTTGAAGAAATCCGCTTTAAATTGTTGAAGTTCCAGATTCATGTATTCCCTCCATTTCTAGGCTTCATGTACATCTGCTAATATTGAACTCATATCCTTTCTTTCATTTACCTCTATTTTTGAAAGACTATGACATTCCTTAAATGCATAATGCTTACATCCCAAACATTTATTTTCATCTAAGTTCTTTAAGGCAAAATTAATCGCATCACCTGTATGTTCAAAAATATGCCCAGGTCCTATCTCCTTATATAATCCAGTTCTCTTCATGACCTCTTCTGGTTGCTTTTGAAGACCGGAGATGACGATGGTACCTCCTTGTTTCTTAAAATGCCGGATTAGACTAGTTAAGTTAGATTCACCTGTTGTATCCATATAGGGTACCTTACTCATTCTGAGAATCAACGTTTTAGGGTGATGATTAATCGTACTCATAATGGATGTTTCAAAGAATTGAGCTACACCAAAAAATATGGCTCCTTCAATAGTATAAATACTGATTTGAGGACAATCGTGTCCTTGATTCACCATATTTGGTCTTACTTTCATATTTTTATCATTTGGATCTGGTAAAACCTTTGCAACAGTAAGAATTTTACTCATTCTTAAGACAAAAAGAACAGCCGCTAAAACTAAACCTACTTCAACAGCTAATGTTAAATTTGTAAATACTGTGAGTATAAAGGTTATAGAAAGAATAATAGAATCACTTGTCTTAGTCGAAAGGACATGAAGAAATTCCTTCCTTTCACTCATATTCCAGGCAACAACCATTAAAATAGGAGCCATGCTAGCCAATGGAATATTCGATGCATAAGGAGCTAAGACCATTAACACCATCAGAACCACTATACCATGAATAACACCTGATATCGGTGATGTGGCTCCATTTTTTATATTGGTTGCGGTCCTTGCAATTGCACCTGTTGCTGGAATTCCCCCAAACAAGGGAGTAATCATATTAGCTATACCTTGCCCAACTAATTCTCGATTACTATTATGTTTATTTCCAGTCATTCCATCTGCTACAACAGCAGATAGTAAAGATTCAATCGCTCCCAATATAGCTATAACAAATGCCGGGCGAAGTAATTGTTTGATTTGTTCAAAGCTTACTTCTGGCAAGTGTAAGCTAGGTAATTCGCTTTTAATAGCCCCATAGGTAGAACCGATAGTCGCCACTTTCTCCGGAAAAAAAACAGTTGCCACCAAACTAGAAATAATTAGTCCAATTAGTGGTCCTGGTACTTTTGGAAATATTTTAGGAGTTAACAAAATAAGAATAAAGCAAGTTAGCGCTACGATCAAACTGTAAAGATTAATTGAATGGATATGCAACCCTATTTCTTTCATATTTGAAATAAAATCTTCATGCTTCTTAATTCCTTCTAATCCAAGAAAACTGGCTATTTGCCCTGTGAAAATGATAACAGCAATTCCAGCTGTAAAGCCGGTTGTTACAGGTCTAGGAATAAATTTGATAAGAACTCCTAATCTAAATAGTCCCATTAAAAATAGCATGACTCCAGCCAAAAACCCTGCTATTAATAAATTTTCATATCCATAGGTCATAACAACTCCCAAAAGCACTGGAACAAACGCACCAGTAGGGCCACCTATTTGGAATTTTGATCCACCAAATAATGAAATGAGTATACCTGCAATAATGGTAGTATAAATCCCATACTCTGGTTTTACCCCAGATGCTATGGCAAATGCCATACCTAGAGGTATTGCAATGACCCCTACGATTAATCCCGAAAACAAATCCTTTTGAAATTTTTGTAATGAGTAATGAATGAATCTTTCTGACTGATACTTTCTCACGTATGACCCTTCTTTTCTATATTTGTATATTTGAATTTTTGAATATACAAATTATAAGAAATATCATGATTTATGTCTAGTGGAAAAATATATTTTTTAATTTAATAATTGTAAAAATGAAAATTTCCATAAAAAAGACACTAACAATTGTTAGTATCTTTTATTTATCTATCTTTTCATAGTAAGAAAGTGAAGAAACCATACCGCATGATTTTGTTCATCTGCTGATGCTCTTTTAAAGGTTTCTTTAATATACGAATCACTTGTGTTTTCAGCAATGTCTAAATAAAAGTCAACTGTTTCCTGCTCATCAACAAATGCGAAATGTAACCCATTTACATAAACATTCGGGCACCCCTCTTTTAACTGAGGTGCAGCATCTTTGCCGGTTAGCATTTTGTAAATCGTTGAGAACTGTCTAAGATGACGCTTCTCATCTTTTCGAATTTCCATTATTCTTCTTCTTTCCATATCTGTTGGTGCCATCTGAACGAGTTGAGAATAGCATTGTACAGCTGTAAATTCTCCATTTATTGCTTTTTCCAAGTCATTGATTAACTTGTTAGTTTGTCTATAAGCTATAGTGTACGGGTCATACATCCTTTCCACACCTCCTACTCATCAATCATCTATATATTATGTTGATAAAAGTAATGGGTGCTTCTAGCAATTTATAGCGTTTCATTTTGGTGTAAAGATTTTTTGTGTATAATAACTATATAAAAATGTTTGCAAGAAAGGAATAAATGATGAATCTAACATTACATTCAATCGAAAAACTAGAGGATCCGTTTGGTATTTTATCTGGTGACCGTTATGAAATTTTCTTTAACTTAGAAGTACCTGAGGATGATGAACTTTTTCATGAAAATGGATTATTACTGAAAGCAGTATATGTAGTAGATGAAAACGGCTCACGAGTTTCTCATTATCATATCTATGAAAAAGATACAAATAAATATATTGATATGGGCCTCGAGGATGAAGAAGAAGCTTTAGTTAAAGAAATGTGTGACAAAGAAGTTCAAAATTTTTAAAGAATGGGACGATGATTTCGTCCTTTTTTTATTTGTATAAAAAGAATAATGAAACCTTTTTAGTACCTAAACGTAAATTATTGTGATACAAGATTGGAGGTACCAAGATGGGTATAGAACCAATGGGGATGTTCTCTTTTTTTTCTGCGATTTTTCCGATATTTTTCCTCTTCGTTTTTGGTTTCATTATTTTTCAAATTTTTAAGGGCGTAAAGCAATGGAATTATAATAATCAACAACCAGTATTAACAGTAAATGCTAAACTGGTTTCAAAGCGGACTCATGTAAGTAGACATGCACACAATCATGATAATCATGTACATCATCACTCAAGTACGAGTTATTTTTTAACATTTGAATTTGATAGTGGCGATCGTTTGGAATTAAAGGTTAGCGATCATGATTATGGACAATATATTGAAGGAGATTTTGGGAACCTAACCTTTCAAGGAACACGTTATTTAAAGTTTGAAAGATGGAAGGGATAACCCATCTTACTACTAATTTATAAGATGAAAACAGCTCAATCCACAATAGGATGAGCTGTTTTTTGAATTTATTTAAAGGTTTCAACATAAAAAGAAAGTAATTCATCTATCATTTCGTTTAAATTAAAAAACTTAAAGCCTAAACCAGTTGCCTTATCTGTATTGATTTCAAAGCTGCCGGGCATTGCATATGGTGAGGCATTTTCTTTTGTTAGTTCTTTTTCAACACAAGCTGTTTTTCCAGTTAATCCCTCTATCTTTTTTATGATCTCTTCTAATGAAATGCTACCCTTAGAACCAGGATTAATGGGCCCTGTAAAGGTAGAATAAGCTATGTCAAATAAAAATTTTGCCGCTTCGTTTGCATCGATAAAACTATATCGTTCTTTTATATTCGGAATGCCGATAGGTTCATCCTTTAACACTTTGTCTACATGAAATTTTAATCTTTCCGTATAATCATCCTTACTCACAACAATTGGAAAACGAACCGCTACTACCTCAATATCAGATTGTGCAAAAAGCACAGCCTCAGCAGCTCTTTTTGCCTCTTGATATCCGACAATCCCTGGGTATTGACTTCTAGTTTTCATTTCAAATTGAAAATGATAAGGATTAAAATCTTCCTCGCTATGATTTAGACCAAAATCATAAACGGCTTGTGACGATGTAAAAATATATCGATTAACTCTTCCTTCTAAAGCTTGTAAAGTATCCGCAACCTCTTTTGGTGAATAGCAGGTTTGATCAAATACAACGTCCCAAGTCTGATTGGCAAAAGCCTTTTCTTGAGAAGGAAGACTTTCACGGTCAATGATAACTCTATTCACCTTTTCACCAAAATCATCTTTTTCCCTTCCTCTGGTAGCTATCGTTACTTCTATTCCATTTTGGATTAAAAGGTGGACTAGTTTTTTCCCGAAATACTTCGTTCCACCCAATACTAATGCCTTTTTCATTGATATTCCCCTTTTTTAAAGTCTACTATTTTCCAACTATAATAGATTCGAGATAGTTATTAAAAATTCCTCTTATCATGGTTATTTCCCTGCATGAAATCATCCACAGCCTCTATGACTGTGGATGATCCTACCCTAGCTTATTTGAAGAAATATTTTCATAAAGTCGTCTCTAAACTTATCAAGGTCGATGACCAAACCTATCCAGTCCTTCTTCTCTTCTGGTGCCTCTTCTGGTTTTGGACGGAAATCTGCAATCGTCTTTCCTCTTGATCTTCCAAAAAGCTCTACTCGAACTTGTCTTGGTACATATTGTACTGCTCCTGGATTAGTTAATGCGAACAGTGGAACTACATCATGTAAAGGTGCTCCTTGAATGCCAGGTACTAAATCTTGATAAGCTTTAAAATAGTAATCAAAAGCAGGCTTAATTAATTCTTTAAAGGGGGATTGACTATTCTTTGCCAAGTAATCAATATCTTTCGGCTTAATAATTGCTTTATTAGTTATATTAAGTGGATGTAAAAAGACATTATGGGCTTTTTCTATGACGGAATCTGCTGCTATTGGATCAGCGTAGAAATTTGCTTCGGCTTCGGCTGTCACATTTCCAGGTACTAAAAAAGCCCCTCCCATAATATAGAAGGCCATAATATCCTTTAAAGCATCTCTACCATATATAATAAAAGGTAACGCTAATTCAGTTTGTCTTCCAACAGCCACAATAACTAAATTATCTTTATATTGATTGACAATTTCAATTATTTTATCAATATCGTACACTTTTAGCCCTTTAAAATCTGGGGGTGGTTGAATAGGTCCTAAACCTTCTGTACCATGAATTTCAGGATAGAATTTACTTAATTCTCCTGATAAGGGGCCCGCTACTCCCGCAATGATCGGTATATCTTCTCTACCAGCTAATTTTAATAAATATGCTGTATTATTGACAGACTGCTCTTTTGTAATATTTCCATATCCACTTACAACCCCGACGACATTTAATTTCGGATTAAGCAAAGCGTACATTAATGCTAAAGAATCATCGACACCAGAATCAACAAACATTAAAATGTTATACTTATTGTTATCCATGACCTCAACTCCTCAGGTATATTTCTTCATTACACTTTATATTAGGAATCAATTATTAATGATATTAAATCATTTCACATTACGTGAAAGGATATTGAACAGCCTGAAGCGTACGTTCTAATTCCTCAAGATAGTTGCTTCTTGTATGACGATCCCACTGAAGATAGTTAGTCATAATATCCATTACGGCCATTTTATTTTTCCTTACACTTACCGTATCGAATAATAATTCTCCTGTTCTTCGAAAGAAAAAATCATTAGGATTTACAATCATTTCAAAATGGATAGCATAAAGCAGTTTTAACACTACTAAACGGGCTATGTTATACTCTTTGGAAAGTATATCTGCCTCAGGTATCAGTTTAAACACACTCGAGGAGTTTGACCCGTAAATTTCAGCTAACTCTCTTCCTTCTTCTTCAGTCAATCCGAAGTTTTTTCCTAGAAGAGCTTGTTTTTTAATAAATTCATCTAGATTAACAGATCCTCCAAAATCCCCTCCAGAAATCGGTAAATCTTTAGTGGAACATAATTTAAACGTTAATCCGCTCTGCTTTTTAAACTTATCTGCTAACAAGTCAACAACCGTTTCTGCCATTTTCCGATATCCTGTAAGCTTTCCGCCTGCTATGGTTAATAATCCTGATTTGGATTCCCATATTTCATCCTTTCTAGAAATTTCCGAAGGTTTTTTCCCTTCTTCAAAAATCAAGGGTCGAACTCCTGCCCAACTGGATTCCACATCCTTCTCTGTTATATGGATGTTAGGAAACATATATTGGATGGCATTAAGAATATAGGTGCAGTCACTTAGCTGAGTGGCGGGAGAGATGGGATCATCATCATAAAAAGTATCAGTTGTTCCTATATAAGTTTTTGTACTTCTCGGAATAGCAAAAACCATCCTCCCATCTGGAGTATCAAAATACACAGCCTGCTTTAATGGAAAAAGTGTTTGATCTACGACAATATGAACACCTTTACTAAGTCTTAAAAATTTCCCTTGTTTAGATTGATCAAATTCACGAATAGAATCAACCCACGGACCTGCAGCATTAACCACATATTTTGCACGAATTTCAAAGAGTTCATCTGAAAGTTTATCTTTTACAAATGCTCCTCTTACTTTACCGTTTTCATATTTAAGTGACTGAACCTTTGTATAATTCACTGTTAATGCCCCATGAGTAAAAGCTGCCTTCGTTACCTCTATGGTTAGTCTGGCATCGTCTGTACGATATTCCACATAATATCCAGCCCCTTTGAGGCCATTCCTTTTTATTAATGGTTCTTTTTGTATCGTCTCTTCAGGACTTAACATTTTTCTCCTTTCCTTCTTTTTTACACCAGCTAAAAAATCATATATTCTTAATCCAGCTGAGGTGCTAAACATGCCGAAGGTACCACCTTTATGGATGGGTAAAAGCATCCATTCCGGTTTTGTCACATGTGGACCATTTTCATAAACGATGGTTCTTTCTTTTCCTACTTCCGCAACCATTTTTACCTCAAATTGCTTTAAGTAACGTAATCCGCCATGAACAAGTTTGGTAGAACGACTTGATGTACCGGCTGAAAAATCCTGCATTTCAACCAATCCGACTTTCATCCCTCTGGAAGCAGCATCTAATGTAATCCCAGCACCTGTTATTCCACCGCCAATAACCAATACATCTAAATCAGTTTCTTTAAGACGAGAAATAATTTCTTTACGTGAAAAATAGGAGAAGTTCATATTAAACAACCTCCAAATACGAATAAGAAAAACCACAAAGTCAGTATCGGTCTACGATAATGTCTTTGTGGTTCACATTTCATTTTGATTTAAATAACTTATAGAATTTTATTCATCTCAAAAAAGAAATATTCGCAATTTATTAACTATTTAAAGAACATAGCTGCATTTACTGCTTTTTTCCAGCCGTTATATAAATGATTTCTTTCTTTTTCAGCCATTTTTGGACTAAATGACTTCTCCATTAGCCACTGTTTCGATATTTCCTCTTGGTCCTTCCAATATCCAACAGCTAAGCCAGCCAAATAGGCTGCACCTAGGGCAGTTGTTTCATTGATGAATGGTCTTTCGACGGGAACATTTAATAGGTCTGCCTGAAATCCCATCAGGAAATTATTTTTAACAGCTCCTCCATCCACACGTAATGTCTTTAATTGAATACCTGAATCCGCTTCCATAGCAGACAATACATCCTTGGTTTGATAAGCAAGTGATTCAAGTGTTGCACGAACAAAATGCTCCTTTGATGTTCCTCGCGTTAAACCAAAAACAGCCCCTCTTACATCACTATCCCAATAAGGTGTTCCTAAACCAACAAATGCCGGGACTACATAAACACCCTCGGTCGACTCAATTCTATTCGCATACATTTCACTATCTTTAGCATTTTTAAGCATTCTCAGTCCATCACGAAGCCATTGAATGGCGGAACCAGCCACAAAAATACTTCCTTCCAGAGCATATTCCACTTTACCGTTTAATCCCCAGGCTATTGTAGTGAGTAAGCCATTTTGGGAAGATACTCCTTTTTCACCAGTGTTCATCAACATAAAACAACCGGTGCCATACGTATTTTTCGCCATTCCTTTTTCAAAGCAAGCTTGACCGAATAATGCCGCTTGCTGGTCTCCAGCAACCCCACTTATTGGAACCTTCTTTCCAAAGAAATGCTCTTCTAGCGTATGGCCATAAATCTCTGATGAAGGACGAACCTCTGGCAACATATTTTTAGGAATGCTCAATACTTCTAATAATTCTTCATCCCATTTTAAATCATAAATGTTAAACATTAAGGTTCTTGATGCATTTGAATAATCCGTCACATGCACCCTGCCACCTGAAAGCTTCCATATTAACCAGGTATCAATGGTACCGAATAATAATTTCCCTTGTTCAGCCTTTTCTCGAGCACCTTCTACATGATCTAAAATCCATTTTACCTTTGTACCTGAAAAATAAGCATCAATTAATAATCCCGTTTTTTCCCTAAACAACTCATTGTAACCATTCGATTTCAATTCATCACAAATGCCACTTGTTTGCCGTGACTGCCAAACGATAGCATTATAGATGGGCTGCGATGTTTCTTTGTCCCATACTACCGTTGTTTCACGTTGATTGGTAATACCAATTCCAGCAATTTGTTCCGGCTTTGTCCCTGATTCAGATAAACAAGACGCGATAACAGAAAGAATAGAACCCCAAATTTCGTTTGCATTATGTTCCACCCAACCAGGCTTAGGAAAAATTTGCGAAAATTCCTTTTGAGCAGTATGCACAATCTTTCCTTCACGATTAAATAATATAGCTCTTGAACTTGTCGTACCTTGATCCAAAGATAAAATATAGGTTTCCATAACATCCCTCTCTTCTCCTACTCTTTGTAAAAGGCTCTTTTCTGAAACTTTGTTGCTTTTGTAACTAATAAATAGGCATTTCGCCATTCAGAATGTTAAACTCATATGAAAATAAAGAAAAGAGCTGATCACTTATTAAGAGAGCCCTGTAAAAATCCGGATTTGGGGATTTTTACCAAAACCACAATCTATACGAAAACAGCTTTGTAAAAAAAGGATACCATATGACTTTGTCTTATTTATATAAAATTGATTCTATTGTATTCATAAAAAACCGATTTCCTAATGGAAATCGGTTTTTTATGAATGAATTATGCTTGCTTCTTCGTTTTTGGTACGGCGGCTTTCTTTCTTGTTCTAGGAGCTGCTGGTTTTGTGACAGTTGCAGCTGGAGATGGAGCTTCTGCTTTGGCTGCTGATTCTTTCGGTGCCACTGGTTTGGCAGCAACATTTTTAGAAGCTGCTGTTATTGGTGAAACAGTTGCAGGAGTACCTGCTGGTTTATTTGTACGTGGTTTCGTTCGATCAATGGAAGCCTGTAAAGCAGCCATTAAATCAGTCACATTGGATGCAGGAACTTTTTCTGTCGCCGTTACCGTTTCCTGACCAGTTCGTTTAGATTCGATTAATTCAAGTAGGGCCGTACGGTATTCGTCTGTATATTTGGTTGGATCGAATTCAGATGTTAATTGATCAATCAACATAATGGCAGTATCTAACTCTTTTTGGGTTACTTTATCCTCAGCTGGCACATTAGGTACATCTACTACCTTACGAACCTCGTCAGGATAATGAATGGTTTCCATAACCAACGTATTTTCATATACACGAATTACAGCTAGTTGTTCCTTAGAGCGAATATTTATTTTGGCAAGCCCCACCTTCGCTGACTCTTGTAAAGCTTTCCTTAAAAGAGAATATGCTTTACCTCCACCTTCATTTGGCGACATATAATAACTTTTGCTAAAATAGATTGGGTCAATCTCTGTTATATTGACAAAATCAATAATCTCTACTGCTTTTTCTTCATTTTCTTTCCGTAATTTTTCTAATTCCTCATCATCTAAAACAACATATCTGCCTTTTGTATATTCATATGCCTTTACGATATCTTCTGGCTTTACTTCCACATCGCATGTTGTACAAATCTTTTCATATTTAATCGGAGTGTGGCACTCTTTATGAAGAGTCCGTAATTTAATGTCTTTGTCTTCTGTTGCAGCATGCAGCTTGATTGGTATATTAACAAGACCGAAACTGATACTGCCCTTCCACATTGTATGCATATATATCCCATCCTTTATTAATAATGTCCGCCAATTGGATGAGATAATTCCTAAAAAAGTTTGGTAAGCGAGTAAATCTTACGCAAAGAGCCAAAATAAAATACAAACAAAATGGAAGGAAAGAAAACCATGAAACCAATGCTGCCAACTTTACAATTTGACCCTCCAAAAGGGAATGATTGGTTTTATGAATGTAAATATGACGGTTTTCGTTGTTTTTGTACGATAAAGGAAAATGAAATCATCTTAATGAGTCGAAATGAAAAAACATTAATCCCTCAATTTCCAGAAATAACGGACTTTGTCCAAAGTATTCAAAATCGTTTAACTCCCTTTTTACCGATTGTACTAGATGGTGAAATGGTCATTTTAGAAAATGAATACAAATCAGATTTTGGTGCCCTTCAAATAAGGGGAAGAATGCGCTCAGAGCATAGAATTACCGAGGAGGCATCCAAGAGACCGGCCAAATATTTAGCCTTTGACCTTATAACAGTAAAGGGAAAATCCTTATCAGGAAAAAAATACACGGAAAGAAAAGAGTTACTAGAAAAACTTTTTTCTAGCTTACTGCTCCCTCTTCACCCCGCTACTGAAAAGGAAGAATTGATACAAATGATCCCAAATTATAAAAATCTTGTTGAGTTATGGGAACATATCGAGCTTTCTGATGGAGAAGGGATTGTTGCTAAACAGGAAAACAGCCTATGGGAAGAAGGAAAAAGAAGTCCTTTTTGGATCAAATATAAAAATTGGAAGATGGTTTCATGTTTTGTGACAGCCTTTGATAAAGAAAACGGCTATTTTCATGTGGCAGTTTACAAAAAGGAGGAAATTTTCCCCATTGGCTTAGTTTTATTTGGATTTAAACCTGAGGAAAAAAAGGCTCTTGCACAAATTGTTCGTCAAAATCAAAATGATGAAGATGCAAAATATATTTATGTTCCACCTGGTATTTGTTTAGAAATTAAATACCTTGAAATGTACGAGGGTCAATTGCGCGAACCACATTTTCATCAATTTCGTTTTGATTTAACACCTGAGGATTGTACCTATGAAAGTTTTTACTTTCAACAAAAAAACTTTCCAATAGAAGTTACCATCACTCATCCTGATAAGCCGGTTTGGAAAGATCCATTAATTAATAAAATGGAATATTTATTTTATTTAAGGGAAATTTCTCCCTATATGCTACCTTTTTTAAAGGATCATCTATTAACGGTTATTCGTTATCCACATGGTCTATACGGTGAACCCTTTTATCAAAAAAATTGTCCAGATTATGCTCCTTCATTTATTAAGACTTTTCAAACGGAAGATATTAATTACATTCTATGTAATGATTTAAAAACACTCGTATGGTTAGGTAATCAATTAGCCATAGAATTTCATATTCCTTTTCAGACCATTCAAAGTAAAGGCCCAAGCGAAATTGTTTTTGATCTTGATCCACCTTCAAGAGAAGACTTTCCATTAGCCAAAAAAGCAGCTTCTTATATTAAAGACATCCTAGATCAACTTAATCTAATTGGATTCATCAAAACTTCAGGCAGTAAGGGCCTTCAAGTTCATATCCCTTTACCCAATGATTTGTACAGTTATGAGGATACACGTTTGTTTACTGAATTTGTTGCAAATTTTCTAGTATCAAAAGAACCAGACCTTTTTACCATTGAAAGAATGAAAAAGAATCGAGGCACTCGCTTATATGTGGATTATGTTCAGCATGCTGAAGGAAAAACAATTATTGCCCCATATTCTGCTAGAGGAAGGGAAGAAGCAACGATTTCCACTCCATTATTTTGGGACGAAGTAGATGAAAGCCTCCATATTGAGCAGTTTACTCTTCATATAATCATGGAACGTATAAAAAAACATGGCTGTCCGTTTCAAAATTACTTTAAAGTAAAAGAAGAACAAGCCTTTGAACCTGTTCTTCAATTCTTAAAAAATAATCAATAAAAAAGCTTAAAGAGATATACTCTCTATAAGCTTTTTTGTTGTTCTAAATATTTTTTTGCATATTGTTGTAATTTTTTATAGTTTTCATTCTCATCATCAAATATTTCTTTTTGAACAAAGGAAAAAGAATTTAAATCTCCTCCTATTGCTAATGTTGCTTTAAACACGTTCGTTGCATTTCCGATTAAGTCGATTTGATAGGAATTTTCTGTTTGATGGGCAACACAATTGACCATTCCGCCATCATTGTAAACGTGTATCTTTTCACCAAGATCATTTAAATTTAATAAACAGGTCACCAAACTAGATGCTGACATGGCTGTTCCACAGGCATTTGTAAATCCAACACCTCGCTCAAAGGTCCGAACATAAATATGTCCCTTTTCAATGGACTTCACAAAACTAACATTTACACCCTCAGGAAACCATTCATTCGGTCCATTCACATACTCACTTAAGCTTTTTTGGTTATCAATCTGTTTATCTAAATCATCCACCACTGTAATCAGATGAGGGTTAGGCACCGCAACCGCTGTAAAAATCAAGTCCGGTGATAGCTGGTCGATTTTTTCATTTATAAGCGTATTTTTAGGTAGTACTAATGGCAAATCGGCCAATTGAAACGATACAGGAGAAATCTCCACTTGGTAAGTTGGAACGTTTGGAATAATATCTTCTTGCTTTTTCACATGAAGATTAGCTTTCATCGTCTCAATAATAGCCTCTTCTATTCCTAATAATTCACATACATACCTTGCCACACAACGTAAACCATTTCCGCACATGGAAGCTTCAGACCCATCGGAATTAAAGACGCGCATTCTGCCTTGTGCTTTTTCACTTTTCATTGTGTAGAGAATTCCATCTGCTCCGACCCCAGTTTCACGGTCACAGAGAAGAATCGCTAATTTTCTTCTTTGCTCTTCAGTAAAATGATACTCATGTGTTATTTCATCCAATAATATAAAGTCATTATTAGAGCCATGAACCTTTAAAATTTCAATTTGCAAAGCAAATAACCTCCAACAACAATTAATAATACCTTTAGATTGACATACTTTTAACGATTTATCAAACTAAAAATTATATAAAAAAACCTGTCTACTCTTTAGACAGGTTTGGATGCTTCTAGGCTCAGTACTTCTTTTGACCATGAAGTTGATTCATTAAATAACTGATAGGCAACTTCCTCTGATAATCCCAATTGCTCACAATGTACAGTGACTTCAGACCAGTTACCTTTTTCAATGGAAATAGATAAGTCCAACACTTGTTTTAATCGATTCTCTTTTCCGCTTAAGGCCTCGCTAATACGGTCATCTAGAGGTAGGTCTTTTAAAATCTCTTCCATTGGCATACCTAATAAAGCATCCATTAAAGAAAACATACCTGTAATGAAAAAATCAGGTGCAGCACCAGTCTGATTAAGGTGCATAGCCACTTTCTCTGACATTTTTGCTCTAGTTAAACAAAGACCAATAATTTCCTCTGGAATTGCTTTTTTTGATTTAGAAGAGTCTCTTACTGCCAATACATAAATCCATTTTTGGATCTCTATTAATCCTAAGAGCATTATGGCTTGCCTGATTGAATTGATCTTTTGCCTTGGTCTAAAAGCAGGTGAGTTAATCAATCTTAGAAGTTTATATGATAGTGATAAATCATGTTCAATTAACTGTGCAATATTTTCAATATTTGGGTCAGTTTCAGTTAAAGATTGGATAACCCGAAAATATGAATGAAAATAGGTTGGAATATCATATGTAGATACGATAAAAGGTTTAGCAAAAAAGTAGCCTTGAAAGTAATGATAGCCTGCCCTTTTCGCTTCATTAAAGACTTCATGTGTTTCCACTTTTTCCGCCAATAGCTGTTTGTTTAATGTTTTTGCAACCGTTTCTATGTTTCTCCTCATTTGTGAAGAAGAATTTAGGAAATCTACTTTTATGATATCAACTAAGGCAAGCAATTCAAATGCTAGTTCATTTTCTTCCTGAAAAACATAATCATCTAGAGCTATTTTATAACCTAACCCTTTTAAATCTTTACATACTTCAATAATTTCTTTAGTAGGTTCAACAGTCTCTAATATTTCCACAATAATATCTCTTGGTCGAAAATAAGTAGGAAGCTTCATTAAAAGCAGCTTTTCCGTAAAATTAATAAAACACGGTTTTCCATTCGATAGCTCATCGATACCAATATTTAAAAAACTATTTATGATAACCTCAGCGGTTGCTTCTTCACCATTAATATTGGGAAAATAATTGTTTTGGTTATTTCGATAAAGAAGTTCATATGCAAAAACCTCTTCTCTATCTGTAAAAATTGGTTGCCTGGCTACAAATACTTCCATTAATCCATCCCCTTGCAACGACACTTTGAAAATGATAGGTCCTTTTTACTATTCAATCCAATAATATGTTAATTAATTTGCAAAGTTTGGCGAAATTTGTAGATAACTTACATTTTTTTCAAAAAAAAAACTCAAAATTGGTGTCTTTTTTGTAAAATTAGGTTAAAAAATACCTTTTTACTAATAGCGCCATATATAAAAGCCTTTCTTTTTCATTTAAAACAGAGGATACACTCAACACAGGAGTATTGGGGTTTCCGAATATTTCTTGAGAATCCAATGACATCAAACCCTTTTTTAATTGAAACACTGGCTGATTATTTTCATTTAGAATTTTATCATCCAAAAAAATAGATTCACTGTTTACGGTTCCAATTTTCTTTCCAGATAAAAGCTCAAATATACCATGATTGATTTTACGCTGCGGATAAGAAAAATGGCCAATATAGCCCGTATTTTGTTGAATAACCTCTATACTTCCTGCATTATAGTAAAAAGAAGCTAAATGTATTCCTTGGTAATTAACTAATAAAAATTCTTTTGGCAATCCCCAGTTAAAATATTTCCTCTTACCTTTTATTATTTTCCCTAATAGTTTACCTGAAGGGGAAAAAAGTAATAACTCGAAATCCTCTTTAGAAAAATAGAGGTATACTTGTGATGAAGATAGTATATTTTTTCCTCCTATATTCTTTTTGGTTATTTTCTTTGAGGTATACATAGATTTTTTATAATATAATAGATAATTTTGAAACAGGAAAAGGCTATAAACGAGAAATGGAGCCACCAGGAACATGATCTGTTTTTCAGAGTATATCAATATATACAGAATAAATAAACTCGCTGGTATTTGAACAATAATACTAGAGTTAAGGAAAAGATGAGCCTGTTTAAGCTGTATTTTAGAAATATCCATAGTTCTCTCCTTAAATTGATCGATGTTCTATTCTATTAATTTTTTGTTGTTTTCATGATAAAAGAATGAAAAAAATTAATAGAATAAAAGAAATGATTCCAAAAGAAAAAGAGCAACATAAAGCTGCTCTTACTTTTGAATCCATATTTTCAAGTCATCATATGAATTTTTCGCATCCATATATCCTTGTTCAAATAATTGAGATAACTTTTTGGGATCTCTCTCCATTCGTCCTACCTTTAAAGGCTGTTGTGGCCGAAGGATAAATACATTGTCTTTTTTCTGTTGTTCTATGATATATTGCAAAGTTTCATTATATATCTGATAACGATTTTTCATTGCTGCTACTAAGCCTGGATAGTGTGCATATCTTCTATTTACAAAATAATGGAATCTAGATGGACTTTTACGATAATCTTCATTTCTAGTTAAAATCACGACATTCTTTTTGTAACCGTCTTTTTCCGCCTTTTGGATAGGAATCGGATCACTTATTCCTCCATCTAACAAAACTTTATTATCATATTCAATTTCTGGAGCTACAAATGGCAAAGAGCTTGATGCTTTTAAAATAGGGAGAACATTTTTTCCATATTGCGATTTTGTAAAATATACAGGTTCTCCTGAATGGCAATCAGTCGTTCCAATGACAAACTCACTTGGATTATTAAAAAATGCTGAATAGTCAAAGGGTACTATACGGTTTGGGATTTCATCAAAAATAAAATCCATACCAAAAAGCTGGCGATGTTTAAAATAGTTTTGCCAAGAAAGGTATCGCGGGTCAGAAATAAAATCAATATTTACTTTTCTATTCCTACCTTTTTGCTTAGAAAGATAGGATGCAGCATTGCATGCACCTGCAGAAACTCCAATGACATATGGGAAGTTTACATCCTTTTCGAGAAAATATTCCATTACACCTGCAGAGTAAACACCACGCATGCCTCCGCCTTCAAGAACTAATCCAACCTGATTCATTGGGACACCTTCTTTAATAACGTTTGTAACAATGAATTATAACCTTACCATGTTGGAATCTCAACGTTTTTGCTTTTACTCAGCTAACTCTTTTTTACGAAAAATCATTGTACTTAAGAAAATAAGGAAAAGAATTAGTAGGATCGTTAAAATCACCGTTTCCATTGTATGTTCAGGTAGACTTTGTTTTCCTAGAACTCCTCCAGCATAATTAATTAATTGAGCTGGACTCCATGATAACCACTTAGAAAATAAACTAGTAATCGTGTTTAATAGAATAATGGTTGCCAGTGAAATAAACCCTACTAACCCAGTCGTCTTTAAAAAAGTATTATAAAATATGGTTATCGTTACCACTAAAGTAAGCCAACATCCATAAATCAAAAATGAAAGAAGAAAATCGGTAAATGAAATCGTTTTAAATAATATGCCTACATAATACCAGGCTGCCAACAAGCCGATAAAATAAGATAGCCACATTATTAGAAGGGTTGCAAGCCATTTTGCCGTTACAAATGAGAAATAGGACACAGGCTTAACCAATATCATGGCCGCAACACCACTTTTCCGTTCGCCTGTTATTGTCGCCATAGATGCTAAAACGAGGATTAAAACTCCAAGCATATTATATTGAGATAAACTCATTGTAAGCACTTCTTCTGCTGATGGGGTAGGAAGTTGTATCACAGCCCCTTCAGGTAAATCACCTACTGAATCTAAGATTTGCGGGAGAAAATGTTGGGTTAACGGATCCATAATGCCAAGCATAATAAAAGAAATGGGCATCCAAATCCATTTAAAATTCCGCCAAGATTCAAGCATTTCTTTTTGGAGTAAAATAAAAAATTGTCTCATTTCTGTACTACCTCCATAAACAGATCTTCGAGTGTTAATTTACTATTTTCAAATCTTGTTAATGGCCAGTTTTGTACAGAAGCTTCATGAAAGATAGCCTTTTTTGCTTCTTCTAAATTCGTCGTTGTAATACTAGCTCGATTACCATCTAAATCCCACGAAGTGATAAACTTGTTTTCAGATAATGGCAGAAGGTATGGCTCAGGCATTTCTTTAAACTCAAGATCGATCTTAGACTTTTGATGCCTCTTCTTTAATTCGGCAAGCGTTCCGGATTCCACAATTAATCCTTTATGGAGAAAAAGAATTTCATCACAAACCTCTTCCGCATCGTTCAAAATATGAGTAGAAAATAAAATGGTCATTTTTGTTTTTAACTTTTCTAATAACTCTATGACTTCTCTTCTCCCAAATGGATCTAAGGCTGATACTGGTTCATCAAGCATTAATAATTGAGGGTTATGAATGACCGCTTGGGCAATCCCCAATCTTTGCTTCATCCCACCTGAATACTTACCAACTTTTCTATTTTTCGCATCGCTAATTCCTACTAACTCTAACAATTCTAAGCTTCGAATTTGGGCTTCTTTATTAGATAAGCCGCCCAACTTTCCGACATACTCTAAAAATTCTCGTCCTGTCATCCATTCATAAAAAACAGGATACTGTGGTAAGTACCCTATGTACTGTCGTATATCTTTGCCTAAATTTTTATTCTGAAATTGGATGGATCCCGAAGAAGGCTTCATTAATCCGGAAAGCATACGAAGAGTCGTTGTCTTCCCTGCTCCATTTGGTCCTAATAACGCAATGCATTTCCCTTCTTTAAGACTGAAATCTAATCCTTTGATAATCTCTAAACCTTGAAAACTTTTTCTTAATCCATTGACACTTATAATGGACATTACTGATTTCTCCTCCCAATCACAAAATAGAGAATGGGACCAATGATGTTTACGAATAGGATGATGATTACCCAAAGCCATTTTGGTCCATTTGTTTTTTCAATCCTTACTAAGTCAATAATTGCTACAAGTAATAAAATAAATTGGATAATAAAGATTGGAGCTAACAGTGCCCAATTCACATTTAATAATTCTTCCATTTTTGTTCCCCCAGATATTCGTCTTTAATGTTCTACAAATATGTGACGTTTGAACTATATAAATCGTTCACTCTATAAAAATATTTTTCAAAAAGGCTTCGTAAACATTGTTGCTATTTAAGAAGTTGTTGACTTCCACTCCAGGTTGCTCGCTTTCCGCGGGGCGGGCGGTGAGCCTCCTCAGTGCTAAAGCACCTGCGGGGTCTCACCTGTCCCGCTGCTCCCGCAGGAGTCTCGCACCTTCCGTTCCAGTCAACGATTCGTTTTGAAATCCATTTCAAAACAACAACATTTTAGAAAAGTCCACAAAAAAATCCCCTCAGTTTAGAGGAGAATTTTTTTTGTGGACTTATTTAATTAAACGAAATACTAATGGAATACGATATTCTTTGCCTTCGTAGGCTTTGATGGCTGCGATGATGGTGAAGACGAATGAAGCGATTCCTATAATCCAGATTGTGACGAAGCCAATTAATATAATCATTAAAATGACACTGATAACGGAGTATACTGAGTAAGAAATAATAAAATTCAAATATTCTTTTCCATGATAGTCAATAAATTCTGAGTCATTTTTCTTTAATAACCAAATGATTAACGGTCCTATAAATGCTGTAAAAAAACTAATCACATATATGGCGGCAGCTAATAATCTTTCATCATTACTTGGCATTTTATCCCTCTCCTTACAAATAATCCTTACTTTTTACTATACCATTATTACGAATGAAAGAAATATAAGTTTCATTTTTTATCTTTAGCTTTTGATATTGGACAAAATTGTTCTTGTTTACACCTTTATGAATACATATTTTAGTAGACAGGTTGTCTTAGAACATGCATAGAGGTGATCAAACATGATGTCAAAACTAGAAGCTTTTATTTTAGGGCTTATACAAGGTCTTACGGAATTCATTCCTATTTCAAGTACAGGTCATTTATTTTTAGGTCGTGCTTTGTTTGGGTTAAAGGAGGCTGGCCTATTTCTTGATACAATGCTACATATTGGTACTTTAATTGCTGTACTTGTGATTTATAAGGATGAACTATTAACTATTATTAAAAAGCCATTTGGTAAGCTAAGTATGTTATTAGTAGTGGGTACCATTCCTGCTGTTATTGTCGGCCTTCTTTTTAGTTCTTTATTTGATTCCATTTCAAAAACTGGAATAACGCTTGGATGGGAGTTTCTTTTTACTGGATTTATCCTATGGATGGCTGAGTCTGTAAAAAAAGGCAGAAAAAGAATGGAAGACCTTGGATATTTTGATGCCTTTTTTATTGGCAGCTTTCAAGCTCTAGCGATATTTCCCGCCGTTTCAAGGTCTGGCTTAACCATTGCAGCAGGTTTATTTCGAAAACTCGATCGAGAAACAGCCGCTTATTTTTCATTTTTATTATCAATTCCGGCAATAGCGGGTGGTATCGTCCTAGAATTTGGTGATATACTTAGTGGGAATGTAGAAGCTGTTTCTTTTGGGAGTTTGATGGTTGCAACCATTTCTTCAGCCCTATTCGGTTATTTAGCAGTAGTATGGATGATTCGCTTTCTTAAACAGAAATCACTTAAACTATTTGCATATTATGTATGGGCACTTGGTTTCATTGTACTCGCGTTACAGTTTCTTGAAATACTATAGAAACATTACATACGGAGGGAAAGATATTGCACGATTTTGTAAATACAATCTTTGATTACTTATCCCAATTAGGTTATTTTGGGATCCTTCTTGGCTTAATGGTTGAAGTCATTCCAAGTGAGATTGTCCTAAGCTATGGCGGCTTTTTAATATATCAAGGACAAATTAACTTTTTTGGCGCATTAGTAGCTGGGATTATTGGTGGTACAATAGCACAACTTTTCCTTTATTGGATTGGATTATATGGAGGTAGGCCATTTCTCGATCGTTACGGAAAATATTTATTTATCCATTCAAAACATCTTGATTCAGCAGAAAAATGGTTTAATCAATATGGAACTGGAGTTATTTTCACAGCAAGATTTATCCCTGTTGTTCGACATGCGATTTCGATTCCAGCAGGTATTTCAAAAATGCCTTTATCTACCTTTGTTCTATATACATTAGCTGCTATGATTCCGTGGACTATTTTGTTTTTACTATTAGGAATGCAACTCGGTCAACATTGGGATAAAATTGAGGAATATGCAAAACCATTTATGCTTCCTATCATCTTGATTGCTTTATTAGCAGGAGTTATCTATATCATCATTGCCAAACGAAAACACGCAAAAAAAGCCTAAAGCACCGGAAAATCCGGTGTTTTTTTTGTAAAAAGATAAGTGTAATTTTTGAAAAAATAATGCATCATATCATAACAATTGTTAAAATAATAAATTATATTCTTAAAATTATCATTGAGAAAGGTATTTTTATGACCAAAACACTTTTAAAAAATGCGAAGATTTATCCGATTACATCTACTGTCATTGAAAATGGCGATGTTCTCATTGTGAATGGGAAAATTGCTAACATTGGACAACAGCTGCAAGCTGACCATGAGACTCATGTTATCGAATGTCAGAATCAATATTTGTTGCCAGGGTTTATTGATGTTCATACCCACTTAGGTTTGTATGATGAAGGAACAGGATGGGCTGGTAATGATGCCAATGAAACGATTGAAGCGATTAGCCCTCATATCCGTGCTATGGATGGTGTCTACCCTTTAGATCCTGCTTTTGGAGATGCGATTAAATATGGCATTACCACAGCTCATATCATGCCTGGAAGTGCGAACGTTATTGGAGGGACAACCTCTGTAATCAAAACAGCAGGCAGAAATATCAAAAAGATGATTATTCAAGAAACAGCAGGACTTAAAATTGCCCTTGGTGAGAATCCAAAACGGATTCATAGTCATGGGAATAACGAATCCATTACAAGAATGGGAATCATGGGAATGCTTCGTGAGGCATTTTATGGAGCATTAAATGCTGATAACCCAGACTCACTAAGAATTGCTCCCATTATTAAGGCAATAAAAAGAGAAATTCCTGTAAGAATTCATGCTCATCGTGCAGATGATATCATGACGGCTGTGCGTTTCGCTGAGGAGTTTAACTTAGATTTAAGAATTGAACACTGTACGGAGGGACATCTCGTTGCCGATGAGTTATCAGGATTGGGCTTAAAAGTTTCTGTTGGACCAACATTAACCAGAAGATCAAAAGTAGAGTTAAAAAATAAAACCTGGCGCACGTATCAGGAGCTTACTCGACATGGTGTAGAGGTTTCCATTACAACGGATCATCCTTATACACCTATACAGTACTTAAACGTGTGTGCAGCAATTGCTGTCAGGGAAGGGCTTTCAGAAGAGAAAGCATTAGAAGGAATTACGATTTTACCTGCTAAAAATTTACGAATTGCCGATCAGCTTGGCAGTATTGAAATTGGAAAAGAAGCAGATTTAGTCCTGTGGTCTCATCATCCTTTTCATTTTCTTGCAAAAACAAAATGGACCATGATGGGCGGCGAAATCGTCTATGAAGCACTTTAAAATTCTTGTAAAAATTTGACGTAAAAAATATATCATTTACCTATTTTCTTTTACAATTTTTTTTAGTATTATACGTAAAGTGAGTTGTTTTTCAAAGATAATAAACAATTAAATGACTAGGGAAGGCAAATGGTGCGCCACCAGTAATACTGGTTCTAGTGGGTTCGATTCCCACCCCGAAATTTTTTAGCAACATACAAAAAATTTCGAGGGTGGGGCTTCTCTTTTGCATGGGATAAGTCTGGACTGCCCGCGGTTTGGAGGGATAAACATGCTCAAGAAACGTGATCTTTTTGAATGCCACGAACTTTATGACTTAGTGTCGCACCCAGAGGTCTTCCCTTTCGTGCGTCATAAAGCAAACTCCTATGAAGAGTTCCTTTTTATGACGAAGCAAACCATTGAAGCTGAAGAACGTGGAGAATTAATTTCTCGTACAATTCTTGACGAATGGGGCACTCCGATTGGCACGATTAACTTGTTTGATATGGAAGACAATGCAGGCTTTTTAGGTACTTGGCTCGGTAAACCTTATCACGGAAAAGGTTACAATAACCTTGCCAAAGATGCTTTTTTCCAAGAACTATTTTATGAACTCGGAATTGACACGATATTTATGCGAATCCGCAAAATTAATGTTCGTTCTATTAAAGCAGCAGAGAAATTGCCTTATGTTGTCAAAGCAAATGAAACAAGAAAATCGCTTTATGAACAATTGAATGCCCAAGGTGATATTTACGATTTATATGAAATCTCGAAAGATCAGTATACATTACATGTATTACGTAATGGATTACCGCAAACGGATCAAACTCAATTACTAGAAGCTTAAAAGATAGTGGATCCTCATCAACAGGATCCACTTTTTTACTTTTTAGTCTATTACGCTTTGTTCCATTGATTCTTCTGACTCATTTATTCCCATTTGAAGCATAAAATCTTCTACTTCTTCATTTGTTAAAGTTTCAAACCGACCGTCGTGAAAATAAACCTGTGTTTGGTTTGGATTAATTCGATTTAACCGAAAATTCATCTTCCTACCCCCCTGTCTTTTTATTTTTATTTTCCACTATTCTCTTTGTTTTCATTCCTCTTTATCAAATTGTTCATAAAATTGAAAAACTACTCTCCTATTTGAGAGTAGTTTTTATCGTTAATATTTTTATCTATTATTTATCTACTGTTGAATATTGAACATATAAATTACGGATGACATACGTTTTATATAGTTCCATTTTTTTATGTTCCACTGGATGTTTGGAAATCCCTAATTTTTTTAACTCCTGTACATACCAACCCTTTGATCCTGGATATGCCATCTTCATTTCCCCCTTTTGATTGCTTGTCCATACACTTTATGCAATCAATAGGAAAATAATGACTTAACAATGAAAAAAAGCGCAAGTGCCTCGAACAGCCCCGACAAGCAAATGTTCTGTAGAGTAAGAAGTCTGCACTTTGACTTCTTACTCTACAGGTTATTTGACCTCGAGGGGCTAGGCGCTGAAGCTGGATTACGAAAAACTTTTTCAAAAGTTATCCAATTTAAAATTAATATTTTTCTTAACAAAGAAAAAAAGCTGGCCATTTTTGCCAGCTTTCCTTTAGGGTTGATTATCCAGTTAAAATATCTTCATCCGGATATTTAAAAGGCGGTTTCTGTGGTTTGGCCATTAAAAAAGCTAACGTCAATGGTCCTAATTTCCCTACAAACATCACAACAATGATGACAAGTTTTCCAAGCAGGCTTAAAGAAGGTGTAATTCCCATTGTTAAGCCTACTGTGCCAAAAGCAGAAACCACCTCAAATAAAAGAGTCAAGAAAGGTAAAGTTTCAATTATATTTAATACAAATAAGGAAGCAACAACTGTAACCACACTCGTCATGGCAATGGCTAATACTTTTGCAATATAACTGGACGGAATATTTTTTCGAAATAATCTAATATCATACCTTCCCTTAATAAATGAAATGGTGGAAAGGCAAATAACCATAAATGTAGTTAGCTTTATTCCGCCTCCTGTTGAGGCACTCCCAGCCCCAATAAACATTAAGATGATGATTAAAAATATCGTTGATTCGTGAAGGCTGCCAATATCTAATGTATTAAACCCTGCAGTCCTTGGGGACACAGCTTGAAAATAGGAAGTCCACAGCTTATCGAAAAGGGAAAGATTTCCGATCGTTTTAGGATTAGAATATTCCAATACAAACACGAAAAACATGGATAAAACGTTAATAATGAGTGTCCCTACAATCATCATTTTACTGTGAAGGCTCAGCTTTGAAAATGTTCCCTTGTCTTTTAAATCGGCAAGAACTGTAAAACCTAATCCACCTAATATAAAGAGAGAACTGATGACTATATTAATGACTGGATCTCCGGCATACTGCATTAAATTATCTGGCCATAAGGCAAATCCGGCATTGTTAAACGCTGAAACGGAGTGAAATAAACTATAAAATAAACCCTTTTTCCATCCGAACTCAGGAATCCATCTTAATGCCAACAATATCATTGCAATAAGCTCAATCGTTAAAGAAAAGAAGAAAAGATTCCTAACGAGTTTAATAACCCCACCTATATTAATTTGGTTTAATGCCTGCTGCATTACTAATCTTTGTTTAATACCTATTTTCTTCCCAAGCATGATGAAAATTAAAACCGCAAATGACATGATTCCCAAACCGCCAAGTTGAATTAATATCATAATGACGATTTGACCAAATAAAGTAAAGGTTGAACCTGGGTCAACTGTTGCCAAGCCAGTCACTGTCATAGCTGAGACGGAAATAAAGGAAGCATCAATCCATCGAATAGGATGTGTAGTTGAAATAGGTAACTTTAATAACAGTGTACCTATACTGATAAAAAAAAGAAAAATAAAGGTCAGCAGCTGAGAAGGTGTAAGATTAATCGTTCTATTTTTCATAATTCCCCTCTTAAAAAGTTATTTAAAAATCTTTCCTAAAACATCCTTTGCTCCGGTGACCGGAATGACAGATCCGGTTATAAAACTGGATTTTTCCTCTACCAAAAACGAGATAACCCTAGAAATATCTTCCCCTGTACCGGGACGCCCAACAGGGTTTTCTTCAACTTTTACATCCTTACTATCATCGATAGTCTTTTCTTTCCATTGAGCCACGATATCACCCGGACAAACCATATTGACCGTAATACCATAGGGCGCTTCTTCTAAAGCCAACGTTTTCGTTAAAGACGCTAAGCCGGATTTAGCAGCCGCAAAAGCTGACCGATAAATCCAACCAGGTGCTGTGTCAACTCGATCAAACCCAATCATAATTAATCTCCCCCAATGATTCTTTCGCATAAGGGGAATAAAATGTTTCGATAAGTAAAAAACCGCATTTAAATTACCATTAATTAAGTATTCCCATTCCTCTTCCGTATAGTTAATCGTTTCTTTACGTTCATATATATATGGCCCTGCATTATGAATGACCACATCTATGAGAGTAAATTCCTTTAAGGATTTTTTAACGATACGCAAGCAATCTTCTTTTACTGAAACATCTCCTTGTACACATATATTCTTAGTGCCAAATTGATTTAAAGATTTCACTAATCTTTCAGCTTCTTCTTTACTGTTTCTATAATTTAGGACGATATTATACCCCTGTTGACCCAAATCCAATGCTATTCTTTTTCCAATACCTGTTGCACCGCCAGTAATTAATGCTGTTTTTTGCATCACTAACAAAACCTCACTATTTTTCATGTATGTCAATATTTTAATAAGTCTTTAGTAAGATAGATAATTCCTCTTTATCAAATATTCATACGAACACTTGGGCGAATAAAAGCATATGATGAGATAGTAAAATGGCTCAACTTTGAAAGGATGTCTAAAATGTTTCCATGGAATTTATTCCCTTTTAATAAAAAATTTAATAATCCAATGGGCCAATTCGATCAAAATGATATCGAAAAGTATGTAAAAGATATGATGAATCAGATGATGCCAACTCAAATGCAAGATATGTTTGGATCACAAGATTGGATGAAAGATTGGATGAGACCTAAAACGAAACCGGAAGACCCTCCATCTGAACAAAAAAATGAGGGGAATCTATCCTATTCTGTCTTTGAAACCCATCATCATGTCTATATCCGTATCCACATTAAAGAAGACACTTGGCTTTCTAAAATGAAATTGTACCATACTTCTAATCAATTAATCATTGAACATATTCCAAGTGAAGAGGATAAACAAACGATCGTTTTACCAGCCATTGTTCGAAAAAAAGGAACAAGCGCCAACTATAAAGAAGGTATTTTAGAAATCAAATTACAAAAGAATATTGATATGCAATTTTCAGAAATTGAAGTAACTGAAAATTGATTTTTTAAAACATGTAGTCTTGACGACTATATGTTTTTTGCTTTATTTACAGGTCCTTCATTATCTCTTTATGCAATTCGATTAGTATCATTTTATATTCATTTGAGATATTTGATTCTAATATCCTTTTAGTCGCAAGATAATATTTTTCAAAGATGCTCTTCCTAATTCTTGGATGTGAATTTTCATCTTTTAGTTCTCTTTTTATTGCCTCTATTACTATTACTTCACTGTCAAGGTCTTCTTGAGCCAATAATCGATTATTCCATAATTTCCGATATTCCACAAGAAGTTGTTCAAAGTCGTAACTCATGATGTTTTGTTCCTCCATTCCATTTATACATTATTTTTACATAAATCCCATCCATTCTGCAAAAAATAGACTAAAATCCAAATATTGAAAGGGATGAATCACATGACTGCACCTTATCGATGCCCAAATTGTAAGACTAATCGAAGCCGTTTTAATGTCATAAAACAAGAGGCACATCCAGTAAAAATGGATCCTCAAACTGGAGATGTCATCCAGGATTATACAAATTCAACGCTAGAGCCATTCCATTTAGCATACAATGGACCGTCCATTCGAGTTCAATGTGGTGCTTGCGGACTGATAGAAGATGAACTCACGTTTGTAAAATTTGGTGAGAGAAGCTCATAAAGGAAAAAACACCTCGATTGAGGTGTTTTTTTACATAGATAATGATTCATGTAAAAAGCGCTGACTATCCACTTTCCAAGCACCAATAGGTGAAAACCGAACAAGATGGATGGCTCCTTTATATCTTCTTCTTCCTTCACCTGTAATAAACCAATCAATTTCAACAGGAACAGAAAGGGATAATTCATCATTTATATCCTCGGCTGGTAACATATACATTCGGCCGATTCCTACATTTTCTACTTGATTGATTATTGGCTTCCACTTTATTTTTTGTAATGAAGCTGTTCTTAAAATGCTTTGATCCTGCTGTTTAAATCCAGCTATGTAGGATTGTACCAGTTCATATGGATCAACAGAGGCTAAATGCTCATCCAATTTACCAGCTGCTTTTAAAACCATTAATTTATGAGATAAATCCATCGCATTCGTACGGTGGGTGGTACTTCCGTAAAAATGAATGCAGAAATGACCGGGAAAATTGTTTTTCAATGCTCCCCCGCCATGCGGCATCCCGTGCATAGAAGCGGCAATCCATCTATCTTTATGAATGACGATTATCGCGCGACGTTTCCAACTCCATTCTCCATTATAAATTTTTTTCATAATGGCTGTATCTTCTTTGGTAAGAGGTTGAACATCTGCATGATTGCTTCCAGCTCTTCTTTGAACCTTAAAGCGAAATCCTGTCTCACTATCCATGACAATAAATTTACTGTATTTAGGTAAAAAGGTATTCGCTTTATCCCACGGCATGATATCAATGGTTAAACCAATTTCTTCTGCTTTACTGGATTCAAAGGGTATTAAAAGAAAAAAAATAAAAAAAGCAGTATAAAAAACTTTCATTTCTCATCACTCAGTTCTTCATTTTTTTTATTTTTCTCCTTTTTTTAGGATATCATTCAACTCTCTAATTCACTAAGTTGAGTATGAATCGCATCCCAATTTATTTTTTCGCCAATAAAAACAAGATTCAGTGGATAATTCATATCCTCTTTCATATAAATGGGCATGCCATATGAATATTGAAATAAATAAGGAAAATCATATTCGCTAAATTTTACGTAACCTTTAATTCGAAAAATACTATCAGGTAACGATCGTAAAAATTGTTCGAATTGATCTAAATCAACCTCTTTTTTAAAGGTATAAACAAAGGTACCTAATCTTAAATCTGTATGGATCTTTGCGGATTTTATATCTTCTTTTTTTGACAAAGACATTTCTCTTACAGATTTAATAGATATATCTGCATATGAGGTAAATATACAGATGGCATGAGGATTTAACCCCTGTACCTCAAACGAAATTTTTGCTTGTTCTGAAGGTGACAAGGTGTCAACTTTATTAATAATTAGTAAATCGGCATGTTTTACTTGTTCTAATAATAATTGCTGTAATTGTGGCGATAACATAGAACGTGATAACCATCTAGCTCCATCCATTATGGTGATAACGCCCTTTATGATAAATTTATCGGCAAAATAAGGAGATAATATCGCATCTAAGACCTCAACTGGATGAGCGGCCCCTGTTGTTTCGATATATATAACCTCTGGTTTTTCATTAAATAGCAAGGCTTGTAACTGTGATTCTAATTTGTCTTGAATAGAGCAGCAAATACAACCACCAAGCAATTCCTTCAATGCAATATCATCATCTACAGCATCCGAGTCAATCGATACATTTCCCAGCTCATTCATCATTACAGCTACTTTTCGATTCTTTTTCTTTTCATCCTCTAGTAACCTTTTTAACAAAGTGGTTTTACCACTTCCAAGAAAGCCCGATAAAATATAAATTTCTGTCTTTGACATGTAGTTAACTCCCTTTTTATACATTTCTCTCGGTCCTAATGGTAAAGGATAAAGGGAACGATTTCAAATGATAAGTGACTAAAAATTATATATGTCGTATGGGGTAGTTTCAATAACTTGCTGGTCTGTTTCTGGAAGTTCAAAGCTATCTGTTTCCGACCCAGACTTTTTCATAACATGAAAGCCAAATGAAAGTAATTCGTCAATTGATAAATCCGTATAAATGTAGTGATGAATTTGATTTGCAATTGTAAACAAAGAAAAAAGAGTATCTGGTTTTAAAATTTGCTTTGTAAATGATTGGGCTAGCATCGAATATATTTCTTCTTTATTTTGATGGTCTTCCGTTAACATTTTAACGACCTTTAATAATTCGTCTGGATTTTTAACCGAATACTCTTTAGAATCGCTAGAAACATCCAGATCTTTTTTCATCTCTTCTGTTAAATTTAAATTCACTCCATTTGGAAATAGTTTAGAATATACATCTATATATCCCTTCTTATCAAAAACAATAATATGGTCTATAGATATTCCCATATGCTTCGCTAATCTCTCTTTAAAATGGGCGTCTTTTTCAAAACCTTCTGGGGAATCTGTTTCAGTAGATAAAATAGGTTCTATCTGTTCATTAGGGATAGACGTCATTTCAATGGTTTCGGAATTGTTATTTGTCTTTGCCATTATGGCTTTATGTACATTTCCTTCTTTTAGTGTTAACAATAAATAGCTTTTTTCAGAATACTCACCTAATACCTTATCATCTGTTGAAGAAGGAATGGTTTGAACCTCTTCCATTTGGGTTTCGACAACAGGATTATTCTTAAACTTTGATTCTTTATCAGCGTAAAAATTGCTTGCAATAAATCCAGCTATTAAAAGTAGAAACACTGCTTTTTTCATCATAATCACTCCAAAATAGACTCTATACTGTCCATTTTGGAAAAAAATTCATTTAAATATACTCCAACTTAAAGTAAAAAAGGAACTGTCCACTTAGGACAATTCCTTTTTAGCTTCTTATTTGTTCAACTGTCCTTTTAGAATTTCGACAGCTTTTTGAACTTGAGGATCGTTCTTAATAAGTGTTTCACGAACATTTTCCATCAGCTTTATCGTAGTATCTCCTTTTAAGACACCGTTTGCTTCTAGTTTGTTATCCTTTTGGAATTGGATCACTGTATCCTTCATCTTTTCATCAAAGAAGCTATCCATTTTGCCTGGATCATAGCCTAAGGCTTTTAACATTTGTTCTGCTCCACTAACTTCACTTGAAGACATCGACATTGATAATTCTTTATCCGGGTCAAGGAAAGGAAGATTCGCATATTGAGGCAATTGAACCTTGTAGTCTGGCTCAATACCCTTTTGATGAATCCAATTACCTTTAGGAGTTAACCATTTTGCTGTCGTATACTTCATATTAGAACCATCTTGCAAATCTTGAGCTGTTTGGACAGTCCCTTTACCAAAAGATTTTTCCCCTACAAGAGGAACGTTTGCGGATTCTTTGACAGCAGCGGCCAAGATTTCAGATGCACTTGCACTACCTTTATCAATAATCACAACAAGCGGCAAATCTGTACCATTATCATTATTTGATTTATATTCCTTCACATTGCCATTGCGGTCTTCCACTTTAAATAATACTTTACCTTCTGGAACAAATAAGCTAGAAATTTGAATAGCTTGGTCTAAAAGACCACCTGGGTTTTGTCTTAAATCTAAGACAAGGCCTTTCATACCTTGTTTTTGAAGATTATTTAATGTTTCCACTAACTCCTTAGAAGTATTTTCAGAGAAGCTCGTAATGGAAACCTTGGCAATATTATCTTCTAATAATTCGCCGTAAACGGTTTGCAATGGAATCGTGTCACGAACAATCGGTACAGTTATCGGGTCATCCGTTCCAGGACGTTGGATTGTTAACTCTACCTTTGATCCTTTTTTACCGCGTATTAATAAAACTGCTTCAGTTGTACTCATACCTTGCAGACTTTTATTATCCACCGTTAGGATAATATCATTAGGTTTTAACCCAGCTTTTTCAGCAGGGGAACCTTTTATTGGAGAGACAATCGTAATATGCCCATCCTTTTCTTGAATTTCTGCACCAATCCCCTCAAATGAAGAGGAAATACTGTTATGGAATCCTTCTGCTTCTTCTACATTCATATAATCAGAATATGGATCATCTAAAGCTTCTAGCATACCATTGATCGCACCATTAACTAATTTATCATCGTCTAAATCTTTATAGTAGTTATCTTTAAGAGTATCATAAGCGGAGAAAAGCTTATCAAATTCTCTTCTTTCTACGCTTACAACATCAACAGCTTTTTCATCCCCAAAAGCTAATACAAATGTCGTAATACCGGCAGACAGAAAAATAACAAAGAAAATTAGCATGATAAAATAAAATCGTTTCATTTTTACATATCCAGCACTTTTTAAAGGTGTTTCATGCTCAGAATCTTTATGCTGTTCCTGAGTTTCTTTTTGCTCTAATTTCTCATCTTCCACATTCTTCACCACTTTCACCATAACAAAACTAAAAGATAAATGCCCTTAGGTCTTAGAATAACATTTTTCGCACTAAATTAAAAAAGAAATGTTGTCCAAATCTAAAAAGTTCCTTTATCGCATTAAAGCGTCGGGGGTCAGACCCCCGGCGCTTTAATGCGTTTTAGTGCTACTATATTTTTTTTACGGTATTAAAATATTCCTCTAATGTCCAGTTCTTTTCGTAGATAATCGTTGCCGCTTGCACACCCACATAACGGAAATGCCATGGTTCGTATTGATAGCCAGTAATGGCTTCTTTCCCTTCTGGATATCTTAATATAAATCCAAACTGGTGAGCATTTTCAGCAAGCCACATACCCTCTTTGGATGTACCGAATTTCTCTGTCAGTAATAGCCCTTCATTTCTACTTGAAATATCCATTGATAATCCGGTTTGATGTTCACTTTGTCCAGGATAAGCTACAGCTTCAAGTGCCTTTTTTTCACCAACCTTTTGTACCTCAGCCTTAAATAATTGGTCTTGGTAGGCATACGAGCGATATCCTGAGACAGCAAAAAGCTCTATACCCGCACTTTTAGCATTTAAAAACATCTTTTCCAAAGCCACAGCGGCTTCCTGTCTTAAATAGCTCTTCTCTATCTTTTGATTACCAAATGAAAAACTCACATTGGGTCTAGTCAGATCTTTCGGTAAAAATGTAGATGGAAGTCCATATTGTTTATTTACCAAAGCTAGAGTATTTTCAGGGTTTTGAATAATATTATGACCATTCATTTCTTTTATCTCATTAAAGTAAATACCATCTAATGTTAGAATGTCCTCATTATTTTCATCCTGTTGTTGTTGGTCATTTAAAGAAGAAGTGGTTTCATTTTCATTGCCTGCTTCGGTTAAATCCTCTTTTTCTTCTACAACAGCTTGTCCATTGTTTTGTTCTTGTTGTATCTTTTGACCATTATTATCTTCTTTTAAAAATGGAATTTTTCCTGTAAAAGCATCTAAACGAGTACAACCTGATGCTACTAGGACAAAACCCATCATGCCTAATAGTAATAATTTCTTCATGTCTTTCCACCCTGTCTTTTTCTATTTCTTATTGGCAATATATCTATTTTAACATTAATCGTAAAACAGTCTATTGGACTTATCAACTAATTAAGGAAAAAGATGCATGGGGTAATAGGGAATATTAGTTATTACTTTATGAAAAAGGGCATAAAAAAGATAAGCTTCTTTAAAAAGCTTACCTTTTGAATTTTTATTTAATAGCTGCTTCTAATGCAACTTCTATCATGTCATTGAATGTTGTTTGACGTTCTTCTGCTGTTGTTTCTTCTCCAGTCAAAATATGATCACTTACTGTTAAAACGGAAAGTGCTTGGCGACCAAACTTGGCTGCTAAAGTGTATAATGCACTTGTTTCCATTTCTAATGCAAGAATTCCATATTTTGCCCATTTTTCATGGTCAGCATTGTCATTATAAAATAAATCAGCAGTAAATACATTTCCTACTTTTAAATTTAAGCCTTTTTCTAAACCTGCATCATATGCATTTTTTAATAATTCAAAGTTTGCAGTTGGAGCGTAATCGATTCCACCAAACGTTAAACGATTCATTTGAGAATCAGTTGATGCGCTCATGGCTAAAATAACATCTCTAACCTTTACATCTTTTTGGATCGCTCCACATGTACCTACACGAATTAATTTTTGAACATTGTAGCTTTGCATTAATTCTGTGATATAGATAGAAATGGAAGGAACACCCATTCCAGTTCCTTGAACAGATACTCTTTGCCCTTTGTAAGTACCAGTGTATCCGAACATGTTTCGAACTTTATTGTAACGTTCTGCACCTTCTAAAAAATTTTCTGCTATGTATTGTGCACGAAGTGGGTCTCCAGGTAATAAAACGATTTCTGCAATTTGATTTTCTTTAGCTTCAATATGGATACTCATTTTTTAACCTCCATTTTACATTAGTTGTCAGACTTCCTACCATTTCAATCATACCATATTCTTTAACTTCTAAAAACTACCTGAGCATTTTTTTCTTTAGAAGGAAAAGCTAATTATAGATTGTCCAAGGAGGAGATCTATATGCCAAAACAACAAATGAGTAAAAAACTTCAGCAAGCCGTACAACACGCAAATGAAACAAACCCTAAATCGCGTTCTGGAGGCAATCTTCCAATGAACCGAGATAAAATGAAAAACCCTAAATAAGGAGGAAGTAATGATGGGTAAAAAACATCGTGCTAGAATCAAGGGGCAAAAAAAGAATAACCACATTCCACCAGAGGCTATTGTAGCTGAACATGAGGCACATGCAAAAGAAAATAGTCCTACCGGAGGACGTAAACGATAGAAACAAAAAAATCCCAAGTTCATATTCAACTTGGGATTTTTTTTACTTATTTACTATAGCTGGGTTATCTTACATGAACTCGATTAATTTTTGTCCAACCACCGGATCTCAATTGATAATAATGTTTACCAAGCCAACCTTCATCTATTAAAATGATATCCCCAGTTCTAATATAGGTACCTTCGTAATCTGTCGGGATAAAATCAGCCACATTGAATAACCGAAAAGCGTGTTCTAAGCATTCCTGATGATTGCTTCCTGTAAGGGTTGTACGGTATACGGGCTTATAACCCTTTTGCTGTAAAAATTGAGGTGCTTGAAAAATGGTTACATCATAAGAATGGTTTAATAATTTTAATTTTACTTTTAACAACGTGTACCACCCCTAATAGTATATTGTTACAACTTTAATTAGAGATAGCACGTGTCGAATCCTTTATCTAATTTTGTCAGTGTCAAAATAGTTTCCGACTAATTTCTACATACACTAAACTAAAAAATAGGATGAAAATCCCAAGGTTTTAATCTATTTTTAATACTCTGTGACTTTATTTATGATGAAACATAGATATTTCATTTGAAAAAACCTCCAATTGCGAACATATAAGAATTCGACAATCTTATCATCAGATAAGTCTAAAGGACGATTTTTTATCCGCACTTTCCGACAAAAAAGATGCTCAATCATGAGGAGGGCACTGAAAAAGTCTCTCAAATATTTTAAAAGTACCCCTTCCTTCAAATTTTTTTGAAGAAAGGGGTACTTTTTTGTCGTATAATTGATGTACTAATATAAAGCGGGTGTGTTATAGATGATTCCAAACCAACAGTCTTTGAGTTTTAGTCCATACATGGCACTTTACGATATTATCGTGCCAAAAGATAATATGCTTCGAAAAGTGAATGAACTCATTGATTTTTCCTTTGTGTATGAGGAACTCAAGGACAATTATTGTCACGATAATGGAAGAAATGCCATTCACCCAATACGTATGTTTAAATATCTATTTTTAAAATCTATACACGACTTATCGGATGTTGATATTGTAGAACGTTCAAAGTACGATATGTCGTTTAAATATTTTCTAGACATGTCTCCTGAAGAAGAAGTCATTGACCCGAGTTCTTTGACAAAATTTCGAAAAATACGTTTAAAAGATGTTAATCTTTTAGATTTACTTATTAATAAAACGGTAGAAATAGCGATTGAAAAGGAAATTATCAAAAGTAATTCTGTTATTGTGGATGCCACTCACTCGAAAGCTCGTTATAATCAAAAGTCTCCTAAAGAAATATTGATGGATAAATCAAAGCTTCTTCGAAAAGCAATCTATCAAATTGATGAAAGTATTAAGAATCAGTTTCCACCAAAATCCTCCACAGATGTATTAGAAGATGAAATCGAGTATTGCCAAAAGCTAATGGATGTAGCCAAAAATAATGAGGTAATCCGTGAATACCCAAAAGTGAAAGAAAAAATGAACTTACTAAAAGAAACCCTTGAAGATATGAATGAACAGCTTCAGATGTCCAATGATCCAGATGCGCGAGTGGGTCATAAGACAGCTGATTCTTCCTTTTTTGGCTATAAAACACATCTGGCAATGAGTGAAGAAAGGATTATCACTGCCGCAGTGATTACAACAGGCGAAAAGAATGATGGAAAACAATTAGAAACATTAGTCGAGAAAAGTAAAAAAGCTGGGATGGAAGTAAAAACGATAATCGGTGATACTGCTTATTCTGAAAAGGGAAATATCGAGTACGCAAATACAAATGAAATAAATTTAGTAGCTAAATTAAACCCTTCTGTTACTCAAGGATATCGTAAAAAAGAAGAAGAGTTTGAATTTAATAAAGACGCTGGGATGTACGTTTGTAAAGCTGGACATCTGGCAATAAGGAAAGCTAGACAAGGAAAAAAAGATGTAGCTGTCAATCAAGTAGACACTTATTATTTTGATGTAGAAAAATGTAGAGTTTGTCCATTTAAAGACGGATGTTATAAGGAAGGTGCTAAAAGTAAGAGGTACTCTGTAAGCATTAAATCAAATGTGCATACAGAACAAATAAAATTTCAAGAAAGCGACTATTTTAAAGAGAAATCGATGGAGCGATATAAAATAGAAGCTAAGAATAGCGAATTGAAACATAGACACGGGTATGATGTTGCAGATTCCTCGGGTCTAATTGGCATGCATTTGCAAGGGGCAATGGCTATCTTCACAGTGAATGTGAAAAGAATATTGACGCTAATGAACCAAAAATAGGGAATAGAATAACTACTCAAAACACAAAAAGACAGTTCGGAATCCAAAAAAATGGATGTGAACTGTCTTTTTTACTTTAATGGTTCAAGCACACTTTTGAAAAACGAAAGTTTTTCAGTGCCCTCATCATGAGCACCTCTTTTTTATTATGAATATTTTTCAATGACTGCTTGCAGTTTACTACGTAAGTTCGGCAATTCATTTGTTGAAACGGATATTCTAATATTGGTTTCATCCATTTCCAAAGCTTCTGATAAAAATCCAGCCAAACCTCTTGCTTTTCTATCTACCTGCATATAAATATCCATTTGATCATTTGAAATCGTAAAAAACACTAATTCAAGCTCATCAAGTCTTCCACGGAATGGTCCTGAAACTGGTACAAACTCAAACTCCTGTACAAACGGAAGTCTTTTTCTTAGTCGATAAGAAGCTTGTTGGCAATCAGCCTCACGCATACGGAAGCCTAATTCCTCAACAGCCTGAAAAACACCTGACATTAATGGATTCGGAACAACTCGGATATAGTCTTTATCCGTTGGATCCACTGCACTTTTTATATCTAAACCAGTATTCACCCATACTTTAGTTCTTCCTAATGAAATGGGTGTATCATTTGGGAGCACAAATGAGAAGGGAATTTCTTTTCGTTCATTTGGTTGGATGGTAAATGAATCCACTAAACGAAAACGATCAATTTGAGCAGAAACCGTATACTTCTTATCATCCGATTCTTTCACATAAGTTGTATTTAAAGATAAATAAATCTCATCTACCTTCTGTTCAATATTTCCACCCTGAATTTGAACTACTCCTTTTACTTGTTCACCAAGAGTTAGAGTATCTTTTTCAAGTTTTGTGTCTACCTTAGCAGCACCAATTCCAACACTAGCAAATACTTTGTTAAAAAATGACATTTTATTCCCTCACCTCATTAATAATTTCATTCTCAGGCTATATGTACGATTGATAAAAAAGAAAGTTTCAGTGTGACGAAAAAATAGCGAGTCTCTTGACCCGCTTCTTTCCTTATTCATCTACATCTTCATCAATAATGCATTTTTCTATTAAGTATTCAAAGGTGATATCTGCGATTTCTTCAAGCTCTTCTTCTGTTGGTACGTAACCTCTTCTAACAAGCTCGTGAAAGAAAAATTCAGCAATTTCCTCCGTATCAATAAATACTTCAATTTCTTTCATCGCATCTCCCCCCTTTAAGCTATTCAGAATAACATTTTACTCTGAATGCATATCTGTACGGATTTCTTTTTAGTCCATTGTTAGGAAAGTTGTCTATCTCAATAGAAAGTTTTTCTTTAAAAATGTATGAAGCTAGCACTCTTTTCATGCTATTTACTTTATTCCTCACAAAGTTATCTTGATTTTTTATAGTTGGAAGAATAATTAGAAAGGACAAGCATATATTTTAGAAAAAACGAGGGAGGAATTTGAAATGAATACTTTAATCGAAATGTTTAGGGAAGATGTTAATAATGAAGACGGTTTATTTACTAGATTGGCAACACAGTTTACATCTATTCTTTTTAAAGGAATCATTTTACTAGCTGTTCCTATTTTCACTTATTTCTGCATTAAATTATTTTAAACCGTATTTTTATCATCGTTATTGATTAATTTTTTAAGCTTTCTTAGAATGAGCTTCTTGATTCTATCATACTCTTGATCATGAAACATTTTAGATAAAATCTCGTAATCATTATATACATCTAACAAGTTATCAATTACTTTCTTTTGGTCTAAATCATTTTTAGTTGTTTTTGCTTTTTTGATAGGTTCTGGTAATTTTAATGGAATTTCTTTTGTATTCATCATGTATAAATGTCCTAACTTTTGCAAAAAAGCATCTGCCTGTTCTGCATCTGCAACTAAAGTAAGCTCATCCTCTGTCGATTCAAGCCATTCCCCATCAGAGATTCTGGAAAGTTCATAAATAACATCTTCCCAGGCATCCTCTTTATAACGCCAAATTTCCGTGCGAAACCCGACAATTTTAAATAGATCTGTACCATATCCCTTCACTTGAACAATATCCCCGAAATAGAACTGGTACTGAATATCAATTTGCTCTTTTTCAATGACTTTCTCCTGATATTCTGAGAGTAATTGAAGCCGTTCCTCTATAAATAAACCCTCATCAGTATTAATTTCATAGATGTAAGCTCCATCTATCCATTTAATATCGGTTATCTCTCCAACGGTTCCGTAGGCTTTTATCACGACAGTATCACCGATTGCAAATTTTGGTTTTTTCTTTTTCCCCATCCTTTCGCACCTCCCAATGATCGTCGTGAATTGAGTATATTATTATATGCAAACAAAACGAACATGATTATGAAAACCTAAGGGAGTCAATATGCAAAAAATGCCATTTCCAATAGGAAAGGGCATTTTTTTAATAATCCTCTTTTGTTTCTTCTGCTACATAAAGATTCCAGGCCTCATCAAAAATAGACATTCGTGTTAAATAAGATGCATTTAACTCCAAATATAAACTGATTTCATCATATTGTTTAGAGTGTTTTGGGAAATCATGATCCATGTAGGCTTGATTAGCAAATGTACTAATCTCATTCTTTGGTTCCGGATGTCGATATTTCATAAGAAAATGATAAAAACTCTTAGTCATAAACAAACGCCTTTCTTTCCAATTCAATGCAAAAGTAAAAATCACATTAAATTTTACAAACTTTTTTCATTACTATAACCGATAAGATTGGTTTGATTCAATAGAAAAGGGTTTGGTTCTTTTTTTGTAGAGTACCTTAAAGTTGAAAAAGTTGATGGAGCGGTTGATAAACTCGAAAAGACGGTTGATAAAATGGAATATCAGTTGATAACATAGCTAATACGGTTGAAAAGGTGATTTTTTACTCTTTTCCATGAAAAATAGAGGAGGATTTTGCCCTCCTCACATTAATTTACTTGGAAAAATCAAAGTAATTCCGTTTCAACAATCTAGGAATCTTCATTAGTTCCTCAAAATCCACCTTTTTACCAAGTTGTTTAGTATCAATTAAAAACAATTGGTCTTCTATTTCTTTTATAATACTTTCCTTCTGATATTTCATCTGACATGCAGAACATTTTATTGATGGGGTGTTTTCTATTTCAATGGCTTTTGTACCATCTGGCAACTCCCAATAAACGACGTCATGTTCTAATTGAATTTGATTGCTTTCACACCATTCACATCTTTCTTCCAAGTACGTTCTCCCCCTATTCTTTTGTTACTTCCTTCGGATCATGTTTTGTTTTTTGAGCTTGAAACTTCTTTTCCTTTAGCTCATCTCGTTTTTCCCGTTTATCCTTTAGGGAGGAATGAGTAGGATTTTGTTCATACTCATGGCGGCGATTTAGTCTTGTTAAATTTTCTGGTACTAAGTTAAATTGCTTATCATTCATAAGACCAGCAATTCCAATATTAGAACGCTTCTCTTCCATATCAGGGTAGATACTCTTGTAGTAATCTTCTGCTCTACCAGGAATATAGTTTTCTGGTTCTGGATAGGTGGTGATGACTCCTTCAAAGTTTCGTAAGACTACTTTGTTAGCACTCTGGGAAATTAGATAATTCGGCTGTAACGAAATTTTTCCTCCCCCACCAGGAGCGTCAACCACAAATGTAGGCACAGCATAACCGCTTGTATGTCCTCTTAAACCTTCAATGATTTCAAGTCCCTTTGAAACTGGTGCACGGAAATGGCCAATACCTTCAGATAGATCACATTGATAAATATAATAAGGTCTTACTCTAATTTTCACTAAATCATGCATAAGCTTTTTCATAATCGGGACACTGTCGTTGATACCAGCTAGAATAACCGATTGATTTCCGACAGGTACACCAGCATTAGCGAGCATTTCACAGGCTTTTTTGGAATCCTCTGTTATTTCAATGGATGTATTAAAATGAGTGTTTAACCAAATCGGATGATATTTTTTTAAGATATTGCATAGGTTTTCTGTTATGCGTTGTGGAAAAACGACTGGTGCTCTCGTACCGATACGAATAATTTCCACATGGTCAATCGCACGAAGATTTTTTAAGATATACTCTAAAATATTGTCATTGATTAGTAAGCCATCTCCACCAGAAATTAGAACATCACGAATTTCAGGAGTATTGGCTATATATTGGATGGCAGCATCCAACTGCTTCTTTGGCACTCCCATCCCTATCTGACCAGAAAATCTTCTTCTCGTACAATAACGGCAATACATCGAACATTGGTTTGTGACAAGAAATAACACTCGGTCAGGATAGCGATGTGTTAAGCCTGGTACTGGGGAATCCTCATCTTCATGAAGCGGGTCCTCTAAATCATACTTTGTTTTATAAATCTCCTTGGAGATAGGCACGGATTGCATACGAATCGGACAACGAGGATCATCTTCATTCATAAGGGAAGCATAATAGGGAGTAATATTTAATGGAATTGTTTTCGTTGAAATCTTCACTCCTTCTTCTTCCTCAGGAGTTAGGTTAATCACTTTCTTTAAATCATCGAGCGTTCGAATTGTATTGGTTAATTGCCAGATCCAATCATTCCATTGTTCCTCGGTAACATCTTTCCATAATTCGATATCCTTCCAATGCCGTTTTGGTTTATATAATGATTGTTTCAAGGTTACATTCCTCCCAAATCCTTTTCTAATCTATAATGCAAGATATGTGCCAAAATGGTGAATTGACATTAATAAAGGAGTTGATAATTTATTAACTTTTATAAAAGACTCTGTTAAACAAGAATGTTGATTTCCGCTGCATGCACTCGCTTTCCGCGGGGCGTGCGGTGAGCCTCCTCGTCGTTATCGCTCCTGTGGGGTACAAATGGTCCCACTTGTGGACCATTTTACTAGGTCTCACCTATCCCGCTGCTCCCGCAGGAGTCTCGTACCTTCCGCTCCAATCAACTTTGTTAAAAATCAATACTGCTCTTTAACAGATCCTCTAAATAAAAAAACTGCCAATTATTCGGCAGTTGGAATGGGATTTAGTTTTTGAAGTTTGTATTGAAGGGTTTGTCTTGGTATCTCTAATAGTTTAGCAGCTTGCATAACATTGCCTGAACTTATCGCTAATGCCTTGGTGATTAATTCGGACTCTAATTCTTGAACATTTTTTCGAAGAGAAAGATTTTCTGTATGTTTCTTAGGTTTATTTTTAACCTTCATATTCTGTTTAAATAAATTGGGTAAGTCATCTACCGTTAATTTATGCCCCTCACACATGTTCATCATATATTCGATACAATGCTTTAATTCACGAACATTTCCAGGCCATTGGTATTGTAAAAATAAATCATCCACCTCTGGTGTGATTCCTCTAATCTTTTTATCAAGCTGCCTATTAAAATAGTCAATAAAATGGTTAGTTAAGATTAGAATATCTTTTTCACGCTCTCTTAACGGTAATATTTCGAACATTAATACATTTAAACGATAAAACAAGTCGGATCTCATTTTTTGATTTGCTAAAACTGTGTGGGGGTGTTCATTCATCGCTGCAATAATTCGAACATCGACGGAAAAACTATTCGAACCCCCAACTCTTCGTACAATTCCATCCTCCAACACCCTAAGAAGCTTTGCTTGGAGCTCTATGGGCATGGTGTGCAGTTCATCAAGAAAAAGGGTTCCGCCATTTGCTAGCTCAAATAATCCAGGTCGGTCTACTGCACCTGTATAGCTTCCTTTTGCTGTTCCAAATAAAATACTTTCTAGTAAAGCCTCTGGAATAGCTGCACAGTTTTGAGCAATAAATGGACCATTTGCCCGTTTAGAGGCGTGATGAATGCCTTGAACGAGAAGCTCTTTTCCGGTACCGCTTTCTCCATAAACTAATATAGAAGATTCCGATTGAGCTAATTTGTTCGCCTTCTCTTTCATCGCTTTAACTCTTTCATCAACGGTAAGTAAATCATCTAATGTATAATTGGTATTTTTTGTTTTGAGCTCTTTTTTACGTTTATGCTGAATTCCTTTTTGAAGCTCAATAAGTCGCTCTGACAGAACCTTCATTCGGGAATAATCTTTGGCAATTTCAACAGCCCCAATAATCCTATTCTGCACAAAGATTGGCAGAGTGGTATTGATCGTATCAATTTTGACACTATGCTTATTTAAATAGGTTTGGGGCTGATTATAGATGGGTTTCGTTGCATTTAATACTTTATATAAAGTACTCGTTTCCTTATTTAAGGATGGAAAAACCTCTAGCAATGGCTTCCCTAATACCTCATCAATTTCAAGTCCATCATGCTTGGCTGCTACTTCATTATAAAAAATAGTGATTCCATCTGTGTTGACAACATGAATGCCTTCATCGATACTTTTTAAAATTGCCGCTAATACTTCATTTGTCATTTCTGACAATTGAACCATGCTTATCACCGTCCCATATTAATCTATATGTGATGGTGCCGAAAAATTGTCATTTTACTGCCGAAAATTTGGCTGTTCGGCTAAATTCTTTACCCAAACATTCATATTTTCGAGCTTATCATAAATAAAAACATTATTTCTTAATCTTCCTCGGTACTCATATCCTAATTGATGCAATGCCGCATTCATACCAAAGGATAGAGACCTTGCAATGGAATAGGAGCAATAAATGCCTTGCTTATATAAATCTTGTTCAAGCTTTTTTAAAAGTATTTTCATAAAGCCATGCTTACGATGCTCTGTTAGGGTTGCACAATCTGTTAACTCTGCATTTCGGTAGGTCTGATTCACCTCTGCAGAGGCTGCACTTACAATTTTTCCATTGCCATAAAAACAATAATAAATCGTTCCTTCCACAAGGGTTTTCTTTATATATTCTGGATCATGTAAAGGTGTCGGATAAATTTGAAATACCTGCTGGTAAAGTTGAGCTAAATTTTCCGCATCTTCAGCTTCCACTTTTTTTAAGTGATATTCTTGTGGTGGATGGATCGTTTCAGCAGAAAGAGCCATCCCGTTTATACTGTGAATTATTTGGTCTTCGGTAATCCAGTGGCTGTTTTCCATACGTTGAGAGTCAAAGTATTTGGTGAAAAAGTAAGCATTGGAACCTAAGAAATAATGGTCAATTTGCGCTTCCAAGATATATCCTTGTTGGATGAAAGCTTGAAAATGCTCCTTCCTACCTTTAAAGATTAGTTTTTCAAGCTTCTTTTCTTTGATTAGTTTTTCAGCATATTCGATGATTGCCTGTAGATTTCCGTAATAATCATCAATTCGGATTCGTTTGTTAAATGGATCAACATAAATCTGGAGCCAAATGCCTTGGTCCTTATATTCTAAAAATGATGCTAATTCGTTCATTGTCCACCTCTTTTTAAAAATCTTTTCGCATAAATTGTTGTTTTTAGCTCATTAATTAGCCCATTGATTTCCACTCCAGACACTTGCTTTCCGCGGGGAGGGATGGGAGCCTCCTCGGCGTACCGCCTGTGGGGTCTCCCACTTCCCTCTATATCCCGCAGGAGTCAAGTGCCCTCCGTTCCAATCAACTCAGTAGTCGAAAAATAAAAAATAATTTAAAAGCAACAAAATTTACGAAAACAGTTTATTTTAAAAAAGAGGGTAACCATTTATTGGTTAATCCCTCTGTTGGATTTGAATTTAAAGTTTAAAGCTTACTAGTTTTATTTCGGTCATTTCTTCGATGGCGTATTTAATTCCTTCACGGCCCATGCCGCTTAGCTTCACCCCGCCGTAAGGCATATGGTCTACTCGGAATGTAGGTATATCATTAATCATGACCCCACCTACATGCAGCTGCTTTACTGCCTGGAAGGCTCTTTGAAGATTGGACGTATAAACACCAGCTTGTAGACCATATTCAGAGTCATTCACCTTTTCTAGTGCTTCTGAAAAATCATTAAAAGTATTAACATGTACCACTGGAGCAAAGACTTCCTGACAAGAAATTTTTTCAGTAGATGGTACATTTAATAGTATAGTAGGCTTTAATACCCCTTTATCTGTTTCGTTACCATAAGCAAGTGTTGCTCCATTCCCGACTGCATCTTCAATCCAAGATTTTGCTCTATCCACATCTCCAAGAGAAATCATAGCAGATAAATCCGTGGTTTCGTCTAAAGGATCACCAATCTTAAGCTTTGCTGTTTCCCTTGTAAAGGCATCTACAAATTTTTCAAAAAGAGATTGGTGCACATAGATTCGTTGAATGGAAATACATACTTGCCCTTGGAAACTGAAAGCACCTGTTACAACCCTTGGAATAATTGCATCAATATCGGTATTTTCATCAATGATAAGCGCTGAATTGGAGCCTAATTCAAGAGTCACTCTTTTTAGGCCAGCATTTTCTCGAATATGCTTTCCAACTTCAGGACTTCCGGTAAAGGTAATCATTTTTACTCGGTCATCCTTCATAAGAACATCACCGACAACGCGTCCACTGCCTGTTACTACATTTAAAACTCCTTTTGGCAAGCCTGCTTCATGAAGTAATTCTGCTATTTTATACGCAGATAAAGGCGTTTGACTCGCAGGCTTTAATACGACCGTATTTCCTGCGGCAAGTGCAGGACCTACTTTATGAGCTACTAAATTCATTGGAAAATTAAACGGCGTAATGGCAGCTATCACACCTATAGGTTCACGAACGGTATAGGTCACTCTATTTTCTCCACCTGGTGCCGCATCCAAAGGAATCGTTTCACCATGGATTCTCCTTGCTTCTTGGGCTGCAAAGAGATATGTCATAATCGTTCTATCCACTTCAGCTCGAGCTGTTTTTAAAGGTTTTGCCGCCTCCTGTGCAATTATTTTTGCACATTCTTCTCTTTGTTCTTTTAAAAGCGACACTAAATTTTCTAAAATTTCAGCTCGCTGAAATGCTGGAGTTTCTCGCCACGTGCTAAAGGCATTTTCAGCAGCCAAGATCGCAGCTTTAACGTTTTCTTCTGTTGCTGTAGCTACATCAGCAAGTAATTCTTCAGAATAGGGACTTTTTAGTTGATAATAATTGGTTGATTCCACTTTTTCACCATTAATCCAGAGATGCTGCTTCAAAATGAAGTCCTCCTAACTTGTATAGCGGTTTTATTTTTGTAAGTTTTCAGAGCCTTTTTTGCAGCTGCTGACAATTACCTTTTCTAGAACATCAAAGCCTTCATTTAGCTGGTCATTGGTAATGACTAAAGGAGTTAGAATACGAATGATGTTTCCATATAGTCCTGCACTCATGATTATTAAACCATTTTTATGGGCATTTTGAATAATTTCCTGCACAAGCTCTTTATTCGGCTCATTTGTCTCTTTATCTTTCACAAATTCGATGGCGCACATCGCTCCAAGGTTTCGTACCTCAGCTATTTGTTCTATTTGAGATTGAAGCGGTTTAAAACGCTCATGAAATGCCTGCCCAATTTGTACAGCTCTTTCCAAAAGTCCATCTTCTTCAATGGTCCGAATGACTTCTAACGCTGCCACACATCCTAACGGGCTTCCGCCAAATGTTCCGCCTATTTCTCCCGTATTAGCTGAATCCATGATTTCAGCTCTACCTGAAACGGCACTTATTGGCAGGCCAGCACCAATGGACTTTGACATCGTCATTAAATCTGGAACTACGTCAAAATGCTCCATGGCAAACATTTTTCCTGTACGACCAAAGCCTGTTTGAACTTCGTCTGCTATAAAGAGAATACCATGTTTATCACAAAGGGCTTTAACTCCTTGAACAAATCGTTTAGAAGGGATCACGAAGCCACCTTCGCCCTGAACAGGCTCCATAATCACAGCTGCCACTTCCTCAGGTGGAACTTCACTTAAAAAGAACGTCTCAAATCTTTTTAAAAGCTGAGCATCTAATTGTTCTTCCGATAATCCTTCACTTCGTAAATAATATGGATACGGCCATTTATACGTATCCGGCACAAATGGACCAAATTCAAATTTATATGGTTTTACTTTACTTGTCAGTGACATCGCCATATAGGTTCTTCCGTGAAAACCACGTTCAAAGGAAATAATCGCTTTTCGTCCTGTATATTTACGAGCAATTTTTACAGCATTTTCAACTGCTTCCGCCCCACTGCTTAAAAAGAAGGTTTTTTTTCGATGCGTTCCTGGAGTGATTTCATTAATCTTTTCGGCTAATTGGATGTAGGGCTCATACATCATGACATGAAAGCAAGGGTGGAGATAGGCATCCACTTGCTTATGTAGGGCTTCTACAACCCTTGGCGGACAATGTCCAACATTTAAAGTGCCAATCGCTCCTGCAAAATCGATGAAGGTATTATCATCAACATCCGTTAATAATGCGCCATCCCCTTTAACCGCAAAGGTCCTAACCGTATTGAAGGGGCCAATCGGAATATTTAATTCTTTTCGTTTTAAAAGCTCTATCGCCTTTGGTCCAGGAATTGTCGTTTTGATTTTTATATTAGCCATCTTTAATCTCTCCTCTCTTATTCCACTACTCCACACCAGTCCATAATCGTATAGGCGATGATTTCTGCCGCTTCGTATAATTCTTCAAGCACAATATATTCGTTCGAGTCGTGAGCCACCTCTGTTACCCCCGGTCCAAATACGACTACTGGTGTATGACCGATATTCGATAATATTCCACCATCCGTTCCCCATGGTGAAGCTTCAATGACTGGTACTTGCTTTTTTACCTCCTGAAAACTTTGCGACAAGCTCTCCATTAATGGATGATTATTTTCTACGCTCCCTGGCAACCATCTACCACCAAACCATTCAATCGTAAGAGGATTTTCCTCCAACCACTTATCCTTTTTACCTATCGCTTCTAAACAGTTTTTCATTTCTTTTTGAGCATTCTCCATGGTTTCATCAGGAGCTACACCCATTCTCCCCTCAATAATGGCTACATCTGGAACAGAGGAAGGCCATTCCCCACTTTGAATTTTGCCAATATTGATCGGAATGGGAATCGGAATAGATTCATATAAAGGATCATTGATCCGAGCATTTCTTTCCTTTTCCAATTGCTGTAGTTCTTGAATAACCATCATTGATTTCTCAATGGCACTGATTCCCTCGTATCTCGTACCACCATGTGCGGCCTTACCCTTCACTGTAATACGGAACCACATCGAGCCTTGTTGTTTTGGAAAAAACTTCATATTCGTCGGCTCTGGAATAATCGCACCATCCGCTTGATATCCCCTTAATACGGCAGCAAGCGTGCCAGCTCCTCCACTTTCCTCTTCTATAACACTTTGAAAAATGACATCTCCTTTTAAGCGAATCTCATTTTTTATAATCGATTCCATGGCTAATAAAAGAGCTACATTTCCACCCTTCATATCCGTTGAACCACGCCCGTATAATTTACCTCCTTGAATAAGACCGCTAAATGGGTCATCCCTCCAAGTCTGTTGGTCTCCGGCTGGAACGACATCAATATGACCATTTAAAATTAGTGATTTCCCACCACCTGTACCTTTTAAAACGGCAACAACATTTGGGTTGCCCTTAAAATCCTTTCGGTCTGAACAAAAAGCTGGGTGTTGAAATAAGGTTGTTTGGCCAATTTCCCAAATATCGAGATCTAACCCGAGCTGACGACATTTTTCAATCACAATGGCTTGGGCAATGCTTTCTTTTCCTCTTGTACTATCCTCTTGGACCAATTTTTGCAGCAACCTCGCACCACGTGCACGATTGTTTTTTAGCCATTCCTTCACTAATGTCTTTTCTTCCATGATGTTTCATCACTCCTTTAATAGAGTTCTAATTTTTCTAGTACTCTATCTGTCTAATGGAATCAGCGACACGAAATTCACATGCAGTATGCTTCTTCATATCATCAAGGGTATAGGGTAAAAAGAGCTCACATAGTTCTAAACCATTATGATTAACTTGAAAGACCCCCATTTCCGTAATAATCATGTCAACACAATTTGCAGAGGTTAACGGAAGGGTACATGTTGAAACGATTTTGGATTGCCCATTTTTATCAAGCTGATTCATTAAGACAATAACCTTTTTTGCCTTTTGAGCTAGCTCCATCGCTCCTCCCATTCCAGGAACTTTTTTACCAGGTACAATCCAATTGGCAAGATCTCCATATTCACTTACTTGAAGAGCTCCCAGTATCGTAAGATCAATCCTGCCACGACGAATCATGCCAAAAGCGACCGCACTATCACAATAAGAAGCACCTGGACGAATCGTAACCGGAAATCCCCCCGCGTTACACAAATTTTCATCTTCTTCCCCTTGTTTAGGACTTTGCCCCATACCGACAATGCCATTTTCGGCATGAAACATCACATTTAAATTCTCTGGTAGATGATTAGGTACTAATGAGGGAATACCAATTCCTAGATTCACAACCATTCCATTTTGAATTTCCTCGGCTGCTCTTTTCGCCATACGATTTCGTGTATCTATTCCCATGCCCATTTCCAATTCACCCCTTTCGAAGGAATGACATAATCAACGAATACTCCTGGAGTCATAATTTCATCTGGATTTAAACTGCCAAGGGGGACTATTTCTTCTACTTCAGCAATCGTAATGTTCCCCGCCATAGCCACAAGTGGGTTCGTATTCCGAGCACTTTTGTCATAAATTAAATTACCGTATGGATCAGCTTTTTGAGCATAAACAATCGAAACCTCTGCTGTTAGAGCCGTTTCGATTAAATATTCTTTTCCGTTTAATAAAAAACGCGGTTTATTCGCTGAAACCATTTCATTGTCCATCCCTATATCCGCTAAGATAGCACCTAGTCCAACGCCACCAGCCCGGATTCGTTCGGCTAAAATGCCTTGAGGTGAAAATTCCACCTCCATCTTCCCCTCTGTCATTAAGCTTCCAGCAATAGGGTTGGACCCAATATGAGAAGCAATCACCTTTTTAGCTCGACCTAAGCTGACAATTTTCCCAATTCCAATATGAGGGAATCCTGTATCATTTCCGATTAACACCAAATCCTTTACATCTCTTTCAATAATGCCGTCTATTAATGTTGGTGGTGACCCTACCCCACCAAATCCCCCAAACATTAAGGTCATTCCATCATGAAAGAAGGATAAGACATTTTCTAAGGTCGTTAGTTTTCCAAACAAATTTTCCATTACACTACCTCACCTTGATTACTGGGATAAAGGGCTGCAAAATCTTGAAACGTTTTTTTCAACAGTCGTGTTAACTCTTCTAATTCTCTCTTTGTAATGGTCAATGGCGGTGAAATGATGATGGCATCGCCATTAACCCCATCAATCCCAGCACCTGCTGGATATATTAACAATCCATTGTTTTGGGCTAATTCAATCATCTTTTGAGTGGCAAGCATTTTTCGTGGGAACGGTGTTTTCAGTTCTCGATTCTGAACTAACTCTATTCCGATGAGGAGCCCCTTTCCACGAATATCTCCAATCATTTCGAATTCGTTTTTTAACTTTTCAAGATGATTTCTTAAATAACAACTCTTTGATTCTACTTCGTCTATAATTCCGTTCTTTTCGATATATTCTAAGACCGCTAAAGATACAGCACAGGATTGTGGATTGGCGCTTAATGTATGTCCGCTCATCACACTCTTTGATCCGCTTAAAATAGGTTCCATCACATGGTCACTGACCAAAGCAGCTGCAATTGGAGCATATCCTGCGCCCATTCCTTTTCCAAGGGCTACAATATCTGGAGTAATCCCCCAATGCTCACTTGCTAAAATCTTTCCTGTTCGACCAAATCCCGTCATGACTTCATCTGCAATAAAAAGAATTTCATTCCGTTCACATATTTCTTTTATCTTTTTAAAATAATCTTTTGGCGGGGTAATTGCTCCTCCTGCAGCACCAATGACTGGTTCTGCTATAAAAGCTGCTATTTGATTAGCGCCAATTCTTTTAATCACCGTCTCTAATTCCTCTGCACATAAATGCCCACACCCAGGAGCCTCTAAGTGGTAAGGACAACGATAACAATAAGGAGGATGAATAACCGGAAAATCCTGTAAAAGAGGGACAAACCGTGCCCTTCTACCTGTATGCCCGGACAAGGAAAGTGCCCCTAATGTAATTCCGTGGTAGCTTACCCATCTTGAAAGCACCTTCGTTTTGGTTGTTATCCCTTTTTCTTGCCAATGCTGGATAGCAATTTTCATCGCTGTTTCTGTCGCTTCCGATCCGCTGTTGACGAAAAAGCTCCAGTTTAAGTCACCGTTTGTTAGTTCAGCAATTTTACTAGCTAACTTTTCTGCCGCTTCACTCGTAAACTGTGACCGATACACGAAGGAAACCTTCTTTGCTTGTTCATGCATGGCATCAATAATTTCTTCCACCCCATGCCCAATATTCGCTGTAACAGCCCCTGATGATGCATCTAAGTATTTTTTTCCTTCCTTGTCGTACAGATAGACCCCTTTTCCGTAATCGATGACTGGATAATTCGTATCTAGCATTGGTTTTATTAAATAAGACTGTTCCACTGTCTAACCCCCATCTCAACAATGAATGGACAATATATTAAATTGTATGAGTAAGAATGCAAAATCTTTCTTGAATGAAAAAAGTTAACAAAAAAAGGTCTGGCAAAAAGATATACTTTTATGCCTGACCTTTTTAAAATTCAATTTGGGAAATTTCACTTTTTCCCCGAAACTTATCATCGAGCTTTTGTTTGGACAATAATAGCTGCTTCAACAAACTGACCGTTTCAACGATAAATGGACCCTTATTTAACATGATACAATTTGCCCGGAACCCCATATAGGCATCTGTTAATTCAGGTCTTGATGGCAGGCCTTTTTTGGCCATTTTTTCAAGAACACCAGTCGCCCAAATAACCGGAATGTGGGCAGCTTCACAGATACTTAAAATATTTTCCTGTATGGGTGTTAAATCCTTAAATCCGACTTCAACAGCTAAATCTCCCCGAGCAATCATGATTCCGAATGATTCAAACTGCAGCCCTTCCAAAATAATCTTTGAAAGATGACGAATAGAATCTTTCGTTTCAATCTTAGCCACTACTCCAATTCGTTTTGTTGTTAACTTATCCAGTATCACCCTCAATCTCCTCATATCACGTGGATGATTAACAAACGAAGCACCAATTATATCAGCTAGTTGACAAATATCTGGTAAAACCTTAATATCCTCTTCTGTTATGGCAGCTACATTCCAATACACCAAGGAATCAGGTAAATTTATTCCTTTTCCTACTTTTATTTTGGATGTGCCCGACTGGATAAATAGTATGATAACGTCAATAAACTCATTTGTTATATGACAAACCCTTCCAGATATTTTGCCATCATCAAAAAAAATAGGATCGTTTATACGGGCATTTAATAATGCTTTAGGAGAGGTAATGAATATAGTTGGAGGATCTATTTTCAACGATGAATAGGAATCTTTGTCGTCATGTTTATAGATTCGTAGGGTGCTTCCCTTTTTCACCTTAATAGAAGAAGTCAAATCAGATGAATCGTTCGATTTTGTGGATGAGATAATCTTGTCAATTCGTATTTTGGGACCAGCTATATCCATATAAATTTTGGTTGGAGTCGGATGGTTTATTTTCAATTCAGCCAGGCGAATTTGTTCGACCATTTGATTCCAAATTTCTGGTGAACCATGGGCACAGTTGATTCGAGCAACTGTCATGCCAGCCAAAATAAGTTGTTCAAAGATTTCTGGTGTTAATAACATGGATGTATCAAGTGTTACCATAATGGAAGGCAATTCTTTCCCAAATAGCTCTTCAGATCTTCGTTGAATCATTTCAGAAGCAGAAACAGGGTTAATTATGTTTAATTTGGTGCTCTCTTCGATTGGAGCATTAAGATTGTAGAGCATTTTTTTTATAGAAAATAAAATATGGGGGTGAATATCTTTAATCGAGGACAACCCTTCTAACTTAAGGTCTTCAACTATTTCAGTAGTATTTAATTTTTTTAGTTCTAAAAATGAAAGCAAATTTATCATACTCTCATACGTTTCAGTTGTCCCCAAATCATTTAGGTATTTGGCATTTATCTTATCCGTCATTTCTTGATATATAGAAAAAAGGCGTTCTTTTAATTTTATTCGAGTCTCATTTGAAAAATCATTAATGCTTGTCATATGAAGACACCCCATCTACGTTAACCTAGAAGTTATTTTATGAAATAGGTGGAATTATGTGCCCTTTGTTTAAATACAAAAAGAGCCAACGTTTAAGCTGGCTCTATCTTGAATTCTATTAATTATAAACAACTTCTTTCGGAACAACTGTTGTTGCCCCTTTTTGTACGATATCTCTTGCAATCCAAACTCCACAGGCACCAGCTTGGGCAAGACCTCTCGTAATTCCAGCTCCATCCCCGCCCACATACAAACCTGCTATTTCAGACTCAAAACGATCATTTATAATAGGTCGGGCTGAATAAAATTTAGCTTCTATCCCGTAAAATAAAGTATGCTCTGAAGCCAAACCTGGACTAACATGATTTAGTGCCTCTGTCATTTCAATTAAACTCTTCATTGTATTATAAGGGAGAACTAATCCTAGATCACCAGGAACGGCTTCCTTCAAAGTAGGTTCAATAAACCCTTCCTTTATACGATTAGCCGTAGATCTTCTACCTTTTAGGATATCTCCATATTTTTGAACAATTAGTCCACCATTCGATAAACTATTGGCTAATCTTGAAATTTCATGTGCGTATTCATTCGGGCGATCGAACGGATCAGAGAATGTGTGCGATACAAGTAAAGCAAAGTTTGTATTAGGGCTACCTAATTTAGGGTCCTTATACGCATGACCGTTTGCTAACATAATGCCAGAATGGTTTTCGACAACGACATGACCGGAAGGATTACTACAGAAGGTTCTAACACGGGTTCCCACCGATGTATTAAACACGAACTTTCCTTCATAAAGATGTTCATTTATTTCCTGCATGACTACATTAGAGGTTTCAACTCGAACACCAATATCCACTTGATTATTTTTCAAGCGCAATCGACGAGACCTAAACAAATCACTTAGCCATTTTGAACCATCACGACCTGGTGCAATGACAACCTTTTCAGCTAGTACTTTTTCATCATTTTTTAATAAAATTCCTCTAACTTGATGTTGACCAACGTTTGTTTTTTCCGTAATGATGTCTTCTACTTCTGCTTTAAATACCATATCAACTTTATCTTTTAAATATTCGAAAATACTCTGTAAAATTTGTAAATTTTGTTCTGTACCTAAGTGTCTGACTTGGGCACGTAGTAATTTTAATCCTGCAGCATATCCTCGTCTTTCAATATCCTTAACTTGTTCCGTTAATGGATCGGTAATACTTTCCGTAGCACCGTGTTGTAAATTAATGTGATCTACATATTTTATTAAATCAATTACTTGAGAGTTTGATAAATAATCAGTCATCCAGCCGCCAAACTCACTGGTTATATTAAATTTCCCATCAGAGTAAGCCCCTGCACCACCAAAACCATTCGTAATGGAGCATGCCGGTAAGCACCCTGCATATTCTTTTCTTCCTGCAGCAGGAGGACATTTTTCAATTTTCTTTTGTAAAATAGGGCAATTTCGTTTATATATGTCATGGCCTTTATCAATTAGTAAAACCTTTGCTTGCGGCATTTTTAATGTTAATTCATAACAAGCAAAAATTCCTGCAGGACCTGCACCCACTACAATGACATCATAATTTGTTTTCATTGAAACTTCCCCCTTGTACGCCTAATTGCTTAACCCAGTGGTAAATATATCAAATATTAAGGTTGGGGTCAAGTGAATTCCGAACATTATTATATATTAATAGATAATTGTTCGTAAAATATGTGATATCACTTTCTTTCTATTATGCTAAATTTCGACATTTTTCAAGAATAATATTGTCGAAAGTTTGATTTAAAAGTATGATAGAATTAACAAATTTTAGATAAAAACTAGCTACAGGAGGCTAATCCATGAAGAAGACATTTACCTATTTCCGAACGATTAGGGGGAAAATTGTCTTATCGTTTGCAACTTTAGTGCTAGTGCTTTTAGCATTATCCGCTGCATCTATTTATAACGTCAAAATATTTAATAATGAAATTACGAATCTTGTTGAAAGAGATTTAGTTGTACACACAGAGGTTCAAAAGTTAATGAAGTCCTTTGTGGATATTGAAACGGGGGAGCGCGGATTCGTTATTACTGGATCAGAATCGTTACTTGCTTCCTATGGAAATGGGAAAAATGCGGTTGATAACCAATTAAATTTATTAAAAGATTTTACAAAAGGCGATAAAAAACAAGAGAATGAACTGGCGAATATTCGCAGTACATATGAAGAATGGTTAAAATGGATTGACTCAGTCATTCAAGCAAGACGGGACCTTGGAAAGGACGAAGCCGCTAAAATGGTGGAAACCTCTCAAGGCAGAAAGCTAATGAATGAGCTTCAAGCCCATGTAGATAATTTCGTTAATGAAGAAAAGCAAAATACAGAAAATAGAATTAATAAATTAAACCAATTTGTTTCTATCGCTCAGATAGCTACCATTGTACTTTCTGCTGCAGCTCTTCTACTTGCTATCTTTTTTGGATTCTCTCTTTCACGTAATATTAGAAGAAGTACAAGACAGATTAGCCAATCCATTTTGGAAATTGCCAATGCTGGTGGAGATTTAACAAAACGAATTCATGTAAAATCAAAAGATGAATTAGCTGGATTAGCAGCAGATACAAATACGCTAATTGAGGGAATCGCCGGTCTAGTGAAACAGGTATCGTTGTTGGCAGAGAATGTTTCCGCAAGCAGTCAGGAATTGTTTGCTTCTGCTGAGGAAACCTCTAAAACGATAGCGTCTATTGCTGTCACAACTAATGAGGTTGCCGCTGGCTCTGACCATACCACTTCTCAAATGACTGTTGCGGATGATAAAATGAAACATTTAAATCAATCGGCCACACAGTTGCACGAGTATGCTTCGACTGTACAAATGGCTTCTAATGAAATGAAAATGGCTGCAAATGTAGGCAGTGAATACATTGAATTATCTGGTCAAAAAATGAGAACGATTGAAAAAACGATTTCTGAAAATACGATATTAATTGAAGCACTAGGGGAAAAATCCTCTGAAATTAATCATATGATTAATACCATTACAGATATTGCAAATCAAACAAATCTACTTGCTTTAAATGCTGCCATTGAAGCGGCAAGAGCAGGCGAGCATGGCAAGGGATTTGCGGTTGTTGCTGATGAAGTCCGAAAATTAGCTGAAGGTTCACAGAATGCAGCTAAAGAGGTAACAAATATTGTCACGATGATTCAAGAAGAAATTGAGAAAATTATTGTAAAAAACTCAAATGGTGTTGAAGAAGTTCAAGCTGGAGTAAAAATTATGAACGATTCAAGTCAATCACTAAATCAAATTGTATTTAACATTAACGATACAGCATCCATTATTTCTTCGATGGGTGACCAAATCAATCAGGTATTAGAATTAAGCAATGATGTAACTGCTTCGTTTAAAGAAGTCACTTCCATTGCTGCATTAACGGCATCTAATACGGAATCAACTGCTGCAGCTGCTGAAGAAGGAACAGCTGCCATGGAACAAGTTACCGCTTCTTCTTCAGAACTATCCAAGCAGTCCGAAAAACTACGTGATTTAGTTGGGAACTTTAAATTTTAATCATCAAAAAGGGCGACTTTAATGTCTGCCCTTTTTCTTTTGTTATTTAGGTTTTTACGTTAAAATAGAGCAATAGAATTTTGACTGCAGGTGATTGGATGAAAGGAATTATTAAAAGCTTTATTAATGGGATCATTACGTTTGTCCCTATTTTACTTGTCATTTATGTGATTTATAAGATTTTTATGTTTCTAGACAGTATCCTTGGAAATGTGTTAAAGCCTTATTTTAAGGAAGATTATATCCCAGGGATCGGCCTGCTTCTCACTATTATTCTTATTACAGTGCTCGGCTGGCTATCCACTAAATTTATTACCGGAACTATCTTTAAAATTATTGATCGTTTATTAGAGAAAATCCCTTTTGTTAAAACGATCTATACGGTGATAAAAGATACGGTAAACTCCTTCCTTGGTGAAAAGAAGTCGTTTTCAAAAGTGGTTCTTATCTCTCATCCTGGATCAGATATGAAGAGTATTGGCTTTTTAACCTCTGAGGATATCCATGAATTTTATGAGCCACTTTCACACTGTGTTGCCGTTTATATTCCGCAAACCTTCCAAGTAGCTGGTTTCACTGTTTTAATTCCTAAAGACCGCGTTGAAATCATCGATGTAAAACCAGAAGAAGCCATGAAATTCATCCTTTCCGGTGGAATGACGGGCAAATAAAAAACACCGCATGCGGTGTTCAGGCTGTCGAGAAACTCTCGATAGCCTATTATTTTATTCTAACATTTTAATAAATCACCGCGTTAATATGTTAAAATGATAAATGTGGTGAATGTTCATGTTAAAACCAAGAGAATATACCCAAAATGAATACGAATTTGTATCGATTGATGAAATGGTTCCTTCGGACCATCTACTTCGTAAAATTGATAAATACATTGATTTTTCTTTTATTCTAGAAAAAGTTCGTCCTTATTATAGTGAAGAAAATGGACGCCCATCGGATCCCCTCATTCTTTTTAAGATGATGTTTATTGGATATTTATATGGCATTCGTTCTGAAAGGCAGTTAGAGCAGGAAATTAAAATGAACATGGCATACCGTTGGTTTTTAGGTTTGAAATTTCATGATCCTATTCCACATCACTCTACAATTAGTTGGAATCGTCAAAAGCGTTTTAAAGATACAAATATCTTTCAAGAGATTTTTGATGAAATAGTTCTACAAGCTATTAATCACAAAATGGTAGGGGGACGAGTATTATTCTCAGATTCCACCCACTTAAAGGCTAATGCAAATAAACATAAGTTCACAAAAGAAGAGGTACAAGTTGAAACACGTGAATATATTGAAGATTTAAATAAAGCAATAGAGGAAGATAGGGAAAAGCAAGGAAAAAAGCCTCTGAAGGAAAAAGAGGAGGTGAAGGAAACTAAAGAGATTCGCGTTAGTACAACAGATCCAGAATGCGGATTCATGTCCCGAGAAAATAAACAAGAAATGTTCTGTTACCTTGATCATCGGACGACTGATATGAAGTTCAATATTATTACTGATGCCTTCGTTACCGCTGGTAACGTTCATGATTCTGTTCCTTATCTTAAGCGTCTGGACCGTCAAATAGAAAGATTTGCATTTAAAGTTGAAGCTGTGGCACTAGATTCTGGTTATCTCACAACCCCCATTTGTAAAGGTCTATCCGACAGGAATATCTTTGGAGTCATTGCTCACAGAAGGTATCACCCTACTACAGGTTTGTTTCCTAAGTGGAAATTTACATACAATAAAGAAAAAGATGTTTACCTTTGCCCAAACAAACAAGAACTAGTTTACCGAACAACAACTAGAGAAGGATATAGAGAATACAAATCAGACTCAAAGAAATGTGTAAATTGCCCACTTCTCTCCGAATGCACAAGATCAAGAAATAAAGTGAAAGTGGTTACCCGTCATGTTTGGGAGGAGTACAAGGAGAAGGTCAGATTAAACCGCCTTTCCAAGTCTGGGAAAATGCTTTATAAATTTAGAAAAGAAAAAGTGGAGCGAAGCTTCGCAGACTCAAAAGAGCTGCATGGGCTTCGCTATTGCAGGTTACGGGGAATTAAAAACGCAAGTGAGCAGGTTCTACTTACTGCAGCTTGTCAGAACATGAAAAAGATTGCGACCCACCTAGCTAGGCTAGGATAAGTGGATCGCAATCTTTTTTGTTTTAATAACTTAAGTTAAATATTGTTAAAACATTAAAGAGTGTTAAGAAAAACACTTTTTCGACACGCTGAACACCGCATGCGGTGTTTTTTATTTTTTAAATTCTTTTAACCATTCCCCATACCCTTCTTCTTCGAGCTTCTCAACTGGTATGAAGCGAAGTGAGGCCGAGTTGATACAGTAACGTAATCCAGTAGGTCCAGGTCCATCATTAAATACGTGACCAAGATGGGAGTCCGCAGATTTACTTCTTACCTCCGTCCGAATCATCATATGGCTAAAATCCGTTTTTTCAATGACTTCTTCTTCTTCGACTGGCTTGGTAAAACTAGGCCATCCACAGCCTGCATCAAATTTATCTTTCGAACTAAATAGCGGTTTACCAGAAACGATGTCTACATAGATTCCCTCACGATTTTCATTCCAGTACTCATTTCGAAAAGGAGGTTCTGTTCCATTATTCTGGGTAACCTCAAATTGAATCGGTGTCAGCTCTTTCCTTAAAGTGTCTTGGTCTTTATTTTTCATCTTCTTCCCCCCAATGTCTTTTTATAAAATCTACCCTGCCAGAACCAATGGAATAACGATTATAATGGGCTGAATTTTTTTTATAATAATGTTGGTGATAGTCCTCTGCTTCATAAAACACTTTTGCTGGCAATATTTCCGTTACGATGGGTTTTTGAAAGCGTCCGCTTTGTTGTAAGTCTTGTTTTGATTTCTCCGCTAATACCCGCTGTTCCTCATTATGATAGAAGATAGCTGTTTTATACGAACCTCCACGATCATAAAATTGCCCGCCAGGATCAGTCGGATCGATTTGCTGCCAATAAAGTTCCAAAAGCTTTTCATATGGAAAAATAGTAGGATCATATGTAATTTGAACCGCTTCATAATGTCCAGTCGTTTCTGAACATACCTCTTGATAGGTTGGATTTTCTTTTTCACCACCGGTATAACCAGAGATAACTTTTATGATTCCCGGTTGTTCATCAAAAGGTTTTACCATACACCAAAAACAACCACCTGCAAAAGTTGCAAGTTCATATGCACTATTCATTTATATACACTCCTTGGAAAAGAGAGATTTAATAATAACATTAACGGAATGTTATTGAATTCGCAACCATTCACTCCTAGGCACTTATCTTTGTTTTATTGCATATAGTAACACGGGAATATTGATGATGGGAGCGAAGCGGATGATGAATGATGAACAAAACGATTTTTTACAAAAAGCCAGTCAATATGATTTAATAGCTCAATTTTATAAATACACGAATCCTGATCTACACATAAAATTTTATAAAAAGCATTATAAGTACATCCATTTAGCCTTACAAAATCAAGAAAACTTACGTAATTCTAATTTGCACCCTTTTTCACATGTTCGATTTATTAACCTATTAAATAGAAGTATAAAAATATTAATAAACGGTACAGAAGTTTTTCATGATTTTCAAACAAATGGATTAAGTGATTATTTTATTATGCCGACGGAAAGAAATGAAATTGAAATCGTACCGACCGGTGAAGAGAGTGTGCTATTAAAGAGACAAAACCTAGAAATATCTAAATCTAATTATGTCACCTTTGCCATAACAGAAACTGAAAATGGAATAGACTTACTGACATTCCCTACTGACCAACACCTTCCCGAAGATGAAACCAAGCTTAGAATTATTCACCTAGCTAATACTGCTCCTGCTGTTGATGTGAAGGTAAAACATGGAGATACGGTCTTTTCAAACGTTTCCTACGGTCAAGCGACTGATTATTTAGGGTTAACACCGATGACGGTAGATTTAGGACTAAACGTGTCAAATAGCAAAAACACCATCCTCCCGTTTACTAGATTAAAACTGCAAGCCAATGAAATTTACTCGTGGATAATTGTTGGTGATGTAGCCCAAAAAAATGGTTTAAAAACCATATTAATAAAAGATTAAAGGTGGCTTCACATAAGCCACCTTACTTTGTCGGAACAAAAAATTGAAAGGAAATTTTATCTCTTTTTAGATCAAACTCATTTACTTTTACTTTAAAATCACTTTTTAATTTTAATTTTTGCATTGAGATATATACTAATTTATCATTTGGTTCAATGATGACCCCTTTCGGTAACTTATAACGATCCTTAATAAATTTTAAGACGTAGGTAACTGGTAATTGCATCTTACCTATAGACATTGATTTTTGTTGAAGGATTAAGTCACCATTTTCCAAGGCTTTTGGTTCAAATGTCATTTTCATTTGAATTTCTTCAGAAAAAATGGGAATGACACCGTATAACTCCACTTCTTTTCCTAACACAACTTGATAATCAATAGGTCCGCCAGAGGCTTCTTTTTTTATGTAGTGATTAATCACCTGATTTAAGTTATCTTTTTGTGTATGAATTAAAAACGGGACGTATCCGCTTAATTCTTCATCTTGTTTATAATATTTATTATCATTCACTGGCAAAGAAATCGTGATGACAAATATTAAGATGATCAAAATGTTTACACTTAATAAAAGCAAAAAGCCCTTTTTCCAACTATCAACTTTCATATTTAGTTCTCCTCTTTACTTGCTATATACTGCCTTTTTGATAAATCATTTAAGGCTTTATCTGTTAAAGTTACATATAATTGATTCGCAATAATCGAGTAACCCTTATCATTTGGATGGAAGTAATCCTTATAGAGCAGATTCTCATTGCTATTTTTAAATGGTTCATCTACACGGACAAAATAACTATTTTTATATGAAGAAATGATATTTTGAGCCGTTTGATTCCATTCTGCTAAAATTTCATCCAACTCTTGTACATCTTGAAACCATGTGAAAAAAGGGTTATATAAGCCTAATACCACAACAGAAACTTTTGGCTGTATTGTTCGAATGGAAGCAATAATTTTGATTAGATTTTTTTGGTACTGCAATTTGGCTGGTGAAAAATCCTCTTTCTTAAGATGTGAGATATTTTCTTTCACTACCTTCATCAAATCATTACCACCAATAGTTACAATAACCATGTCTGAAGCTTTTATCGCTTTTTGAATTTCCTCTTTTTTTAGTCTATTCAACAAGTCGTTCGTTTTATTTCCCTTTACTCCATAATTCGAAAAATTAACTTGTTTTATGCCTTTTTCTGCTTCTAATTTTTGTTTTAAGTATGGGATATAACCACCACGTTTCGTGCTATCCCCTACCCCCTGCGTTAGGGAATCACCTATGGAAACAATGTTTAAGTTAGATGGTACAAAATCTACAGGTATTGGTTGTTTAATTAAAGTAAGGCTTTGTTTATATGAGAGTGTTTTGGGACGAACAGAAGTAGTTTGACTACAAGAGGATAATAAAAAAATTGAGATAAAGAAGAAGATGAAAGCTCTATGCATTTGCCTCACCTCATTTTATTGGTATAGATATTATAACACCAAACAAACTTTTCAAACCTGATTTAAGTTCTTTATTTATATCAAGTAAAAAACCTTACACTTAATCTTGTAAGGTTTTAATATCAGAGACAATCTGCTCATAAGGTATTTCATTAAGACCCGTATAATATTTCAATACTTTCCCTTCTGGACCTATTAAATAAAAGTCCGTTCCATGGATCACTTGGTCACCTGTTTCTGGCTTCTTCACTAATGCTTTAAAGCTTTTTAATGCCATATTTTCGATTTCCTCTTGTGAATACCCAGTTAGGAAATTCCAGTTTGAAAAATCAGCCTGGAAATCTTCGCCGAATTTTTTTAAAACTTCAGGTGTATCAACAGTAGGGTCTACACTAAAGGAAACGAATTGTATATTTTCTATTCCTTCTTTTTTCGTCATTTGCTGCAATTTTTTCATATTGAACGTCATCGGCGGACATACATCCACACAGCTTGTAAAAATGAAATCAGCAACCCAAACCTTCCCTTTCAAATCCTTCAGTCCCAAGGATTCTCCATCTTGGTTTGTATATGTAAAATCGTTAACAGGCCAATCTACTGTATCTTTCAATTCCTTTTGTCCACATGCAGACAATAATACTGTAAAAATAATTAAAAGTGCGAATAACCAATTCTTTTTCAACAAACTACACCTTTCTTTCATCCATATCTATACTCCATCATTATCTTAACAAACTATTATCATTTTAGAAAGGACAAGAATTGGCTATTTTATGCAAAAAAAATAAAACACCTATTTGGTTGGTGTTTTAAGGTCATTGGTCATACTCTTATAAAAATCTTGAATAAAAGACTGATAATCAAATTGTAGAGCTATTTTATGAATGGGCCAATCTACCTTATTAGGTGTTTCACGAAAATCTGCTATACTCTGACCAAATGCATTTCCAGTATTAACAATAATCTTTGTGGGTGCTTCGGTGTATGAAATTTTGGCATTCGTTGTAATCGCCCATAGTGTTAATACATCATGCAAGGGACTTCCACTAATATTAGGATCGGTTGTTTTGTAAAACTTAAAATAGTAATCCACCATTGGTTTTACTAATAATCCAACCTTATTTTTCGTAGCCTCATAATGTTTATTTAACTTCTCTACTAAAGCTGGTGTAACAATCGCAGATTTCGTTATATCTAAGGGAACAATATGTAGTTTTTTGGGGGCAAAATTAATGACAATGTTTGCAGCATATGGATCACCAAAAAAATTTGCTTCTGTAACAGGAGTAACATTCCCTGGAGTTAAAAAAGCACCTCCCATAATGTAAAACTCCTTAACCAATTTCATGGTGCTTGGAAAAAGTATAAAGGCAGTCGCAAGTGATGATAATCTACCGACATTCACAATGATAATATCATTTTTGTATTTTTCAATGAGCCCCTTTATCCCCTCAAAATTTTCAAATTGGTCGGTTAATTCTAAGTCTGGAATAAAAGGCCCAAAGCCCTCAAGCCCATGAACCTCCGGGTAATACGTTGGTGACTCCCCGGTTAATGGTATTTCAGCACCACCAAAAACGGAAATATCCTTTCTTCCGGTCAATTTCTGGATATATTCAGCATTCCGAACTGCATCTTGTTTAGACACATTTCCATAATCGGCGACAACACCAACGATATTAATTTCTTCAGTAAAAAAGGAATAAATAATGGCTACGTTATCATCAACACCAAAATCACTAAAGAATAAAACATTCTTCATCTTTGTTTTCACCCCAATTCGGTAAAGGAGATTCATTTTATGAAGCTGCCCTTTATCCCTTGTTACCCATTTTATTGTAACAAGTGGTGAAATATTTGTTTAAATTTCATATAGAGGTAAGTAGATTTTAAAAGTAGTTCCGATTCCCTTTTTACTTTCAACTTCAATTTTACCCTTCATTCGATCGATTATTTGATAACAAACCATCAATCCGATCCCTGTACCTTTTTCTTTTAAAGAGTAAAACGCCGTACCGAGCCTCGAAAGTTCATCCTCATTCATTCCAATACCAGTATCAGATATTTCAAAAACACCAAAGCCATTTGATTCAGATACAGTTAAACTTAATTTTCCTCCATCTTTCATGGCTTCTATTCCATTTTTTAAAATATTGATTAAAACCTGTTTTAACTCACTGGTATTGCCTTTGATGCTCACATGCTTTTCAAAATAAGTTGCAAGTTCGATATTTTTTGATAACATCGCATAGGAATTCATCAAATCCATTGCTTTTAATGCTAAATCATTAGCATTAATCTTTTCTGATTCTTGATGGATGTCCGGCTTTGCTAAAGATAAATAATCATTAATAATAATTTCCGCTCGATTTAACTCATCAATCATCAATCGTAAATAACTATGTTCTTCCTCTGTCATATGCTCTTTTCCAAGAAAAAGCTGTAAAAAACCTTTTACAACCGTCATTGGATTTCTTATTTCGTGGGCAACAGAAGCAGCAAGTTGACCAATGGCGTTCATTTTTTCAGCACGTTGTAATTCTCGTTGCAGCTTCGTCCTTTCAATAATTTGCTCCATTTCATCAATCGCATCTTCAAATTTGTACAGCAAATTTGTTTCCTTCTGACTATGTCCAAGCTCTTTCGATGTCACGGAAAGCTGTTTAAATAAAAGTGAGAGTTGTTCGGTCATTTGATTAAAATTTTCACTCAATCGTCCTAATTCCGATTCATCATTTATTTGGAGTTTCACATCAAAATTACCAGCACTCACCTGATTAATCCCAAAAATAATACCATTAATCGGCTCCGTCACCTTCTTTAAGCCCCATCTCAACGTAAAGTAGACAAGGACAGTAATTAATAGGAAAGAAGTAAATAAATACGCAGCAATTCTATTTTGATCTTTTTCGATAACGGATGCATCTACATCCACACCAAGCAAGGCAATAACTTGGCCTTCTTTATCAATAATTGGGGCAAAAGCTGTAATCCAAATTCCGTATTGATCTCGAAAAATGCTTGTATGATGAACTTTTTTATCTTTAACCGTTTGATTAAAAGCTGTCAGAAATTCTTTTCCAGCATTATAGGACGTAAATTTTTCTAATCCCATCTTTTGTCCTTTTTTAGATACGGCTAAAAAATATGGTTTATTATTGAAAAGCGCTGCATCATATATATGTCCGTCAATGATGTTCGAGTTCCGCTCATTCAGCATAGAAACAATATAAGTTAACCTCTCTACAGCTGGATGGTCAGGATCTTTTAACTTTTGAATGGCCAACACATCATCCTGAGAAATAGTGGCACTCCAAAGAGAAGCTACCCCCATACCTCTTTCCGTTAACTCTGTCTTTAATTGATTCGATTGGTATAAAAAACTGATTCCCGCTGTAGAAAGAACCACTAAAAAGGTAATCAAAAAGGAGAACAGCAGAATTTTTTTATATAAAGATAAATTTCGATAGGAACTCTTTACACTCATGTGAAATTTCCTTTCATTTGGCTATAAATAGGAAATTCGACATGATTCATTATTTATCCTTTTTTGCTGAAGCGGTTTAGTAAACTTTTAGGGGAAATTTAGAGGCAAAACAAAAAAACCTAGGTACTATTTCTAGCACCTAGGTTGTGATTAATCAAAATAATACATTAAGGCAATGGCCCCTTTTCCGGTATGGGTACTTATAACAGGGGTAGTGTAATCTATTTCCACTTGGTTAAATCCGGTTAAATGCTCTATTTCCGTTTTTATTTTTGCAGCTAAATCCTGTGCCTCTGCATGAGCAATTCCTACTCGTTTCACAGTCTTTCCTTTTACATCTTCTGCAAATTGTTTAATTAAATACTTGACCACTTGTGTATGGCTTCTCACTTTTCCAACAGGGCTGTATTCTCCACCTTCTAGTGAAGCAATAGGTTTAATATTTAGTAAGGAACCTATTAGAGCTTTACCCTTACCAATTCTGCCACCCTTAACAAGATTTTCAAGTGTATCCACCATAATATAAAGGCGAGATTGTTTTTGAACTTGCTGAAGGTGGTCGACAATTTCTTGTACACTTGCACCTTTGACTACTAATTCTGCAGCTTCTAGTACCTGAAAAGAAAGTGCTTTTGAAATGTATCTAGAGTCTACAACCGTCACATTCCCTTTTGCCATTTGTGCTGCACTCTCAGCAGATCGCACCGTACCACTCATCCCACCCGTCATATGAATCGAAAGGATTTCATAACCTTCCTCAAAAAGACGGTCATAAACCTCTAAAAAAGCACCGGTGGAAGGCTGCGAGGTTTTCGGGAGATCAACAGCCTTTTCCATTTTTTCTAAAAATTCAATGGGCGTTATATCTACTCTATCGGTAAAAGCTTGTCCATCTATCGTTATCGTTAACGGAACCACTTCTATGTCATATTTCTTCATTTGCTCTTCAGTTAAATCAGCGGTAGAATCTGTCACAATTTTAATTTTAGTCATCTTTACACGTCCTTATGTATACCTAAACTTATTAGATAGCATCACCCATCCATTATACATATTTTCGTATTATAATGAAATTTTTATTTAAGGTACTTTTACAAATAAAAAGAGAACCGGGACACCGATTCTCGAGTCAAATTATGCATTATTCTTTAATTCGCCAGTTTTAAATAATTCTTCATAGTCTGGCCATTTTAAAACTCGCTTTAAATAATCTCTAAAGGAGTAGCATCTCTTCGCTTTTGTTTCTTTGTAAAGCGAGGTAATAAAAGTTTGCAAACGGACTTGGATCATAAAATAATACCGACTATCTTCCTCCAATACAGGAATATCCATGACTTTTACCTTCTGTCCAACAACATTTTTGAACTCTAGGCTTTTGAACAACAAAATATCAATCCTCTTTTTCACCCGTTTGAATATATTATACTCTATTATTGACTCGAAATGTGTCTGAATATGCAATTGATTAAAAAATATTTGTGAACTTTTTAAGGTAAAGGTGCTAGTAAAGGAGATTATGTAAGGAGAGGAAAAAACTCAAAAAAAAAAATGTTAGCCCAATTTCTTGACTAACTCATCATAAAGCTTTTTAATTTTTTCTTGCGAAGGAGGTAATTCAGCAGGAATGTTTGTAATATCCTTTTGACATACTGGACAAATCCATGTGCCAGTTTCACAGCTGCTGAAGGATGGTTGGTTGCAGCAATTACAGACTTTTTTGTACATGGGTACACCTTCTTCTTTTTAATTGAATAGTTTAGGAACCTTTGAAAATCTTTTTTTGTACAGAGAGATGAGTTGAGATATATACACTTTTTCTTTTTCCTGTTTACCTATTTGAGTTGTAATTTCATAACCCGATGGTAGTAACCAGTTTTTCACTTCAACCAAACTATGTTTCAGCGAATCATAACTTAAAAACTGATAGTCTATATAATCAGCGTATTTACTTCTATTATTATTATGTTCCTTTTCTCTTAAATAGTACTTTTGATTTTTATAAGAGAATGGTTTCACCCTATTTAGATGTGGAAACCTTTCATAAACAAAAGATAGTGTTCGAATAATCCTCTTATAGGTTAAGTGTGACCGTGAATCACTGATTAGCTTTTTGTAATCTATCTCTTTATGAAGAACTTCAATCAATTGAACAATATCTAAATAATGTCTTGGAGAATCTAGGTTATGTCTCCATGCATGAAGACACATCAAATAAAAAGTATGATAGTGTGAAAGCTCTTTTATGTAATGAGAGGAGTTAATAAATGTTGCTTGATCCCAAAATTCTGTGACATTTAATTCTGCCGTGTTTTCTTTCACTAAATCCCAGTGCAGTTCAACTGTTAAAGGTATGGGTGATCCCGGTAGTTTTTTACTAAAACTGTAGTGGAAATGGTCTGGAATATACTCCTCTCCATCTATATAACCTAAGGATTTAACCAGAGTTTTTACTCTTTCTAAATCAGACGGTTTAATTAATAAATCAATATCAGAGGTCGATCGTGCACCTAAATGGCCAAAATATCTTTCAGAGAAAAATACCCCTTTAAGCGGAATAACCTCTACTTTTTCTTCCTCTAATTTAAGCAAAATCTGCAAGGTTTGATTTTTGATAAACAGATTTTGATAGAATGTTTCATTGAATTTTTCTTTCATCACTTTTTGAAAAAATAAAGGTGTTTGGTTAAGTCTATTCTGCTGATTTAGTAATTGATGGACTTGAGGTGCAATAGAAATAAAATCCTCATTGGATAGGAGTTCATGATAACTATTTTGATCTTTAGGTAAAGGTATTTCTGGATTATATAAGGCTTGTAAAAAGTGAAAACTCACTATCGTTCTCCTTTCATGTTTAGATGTCCTATGCATAGGATACTGGTTTAGCTGCGTTATCTTTAAAGCTTGAATTGTAGAGCTTTTGATATAATCCATCTTGGTTTAGAAGCTGCTCATGATTTCCCATCTGTTCAATTTTCCCATTACTGATAACCACAATTAAATCCGCATTTTGGATGGTAGAAAGTCTGTGAGCAATCACAAGTGTCGTTTTATCCTTCATTAATTGCTCAAGTTCTTCCTTAACATGGTACTCCGTTTCACCGTCGAGAGCTGATGTTGCTTCGTCTAATAGTAGAATTGGAGCATTTTTCAAGATGGCACGTGCTATAGCGATCCGCTGCTTTTGACCACCGGATAGTTTAATTCCTCTTTCACCTATTTCTGTCTCATAGCCATCAGATAAGGAAATGATAAAATCATGAATATTCGCACTCTTTGCCGCATGAATCATTTCGTTTTTGGTAATATTAGGACGTGCAAGCACTAGATTTTCTTTTATAGTCCCTGCGAATAAAAATGTCTCTTGGGGAACATGGGCAATACTGCTTCTTAATTCAGAAACGGATAGTAGCTCTATTGGTTTCCCATTGATTAAGATTTTTCCTAGTTGTGGTTGATAAAAACCTTGTAATAGATTGAATAGAGTTGTTTTTCCAGCACCACTTGGCCCTACAAAAGCAATCATTTTACCAGCAGGAATATCTAAATTAAACTCCTTAAACACAATCTTAGTATCATCATAGCTAAAGCTTACATCTTGAAATTGAATGGAGCTTACTTCCTTGATCGTTGGAACATAGGTTGATAATTCCTTAGAGACTGTTGGTCTTTCTAGTAAATCAATTAGTCTTTCAATTGCTGTAATGGAACGTTGGAATCCTGCCCATTGACCGGCAAGACCCGTCATCGGGTAAACAAGATGGCCGACTAAATTAATAAATGTGAGTAAAGAACCGACTGACATTTCTCCTTTAGAAACAAAAAAGGCTCCTAAACAAAGATTAAACAGAAAGGCAATCGAATTAACTAAATATCCACCAGAATAATACCAACCTTGAAGCTTCGCATTTTCCAATTCCAACTTATAATATTTCTTATTTTTACTTTTAAAAGTTATAAAAGCAGCCTTTTCTAAGGTGAATGATCTGATAACCTGTAATCCTTGAAAAGTTTCACTCAGTGTACTATTAATCTCTGCAACTAATTGATGAATTTTTCGTCCATTTTTCTTGAGTAACAATCCAAAAAAAACACCGCCAGCTATGGCGATAGGTGCGATTAATACACTCGATAAACATAAAACCCAATTAATTTGAAATAAGTAAATAAAGACAGCCAAAAATATTAATGGGATCCTAATTAGACTAATTAAAGTACTTCCTGTTACCCCATCTACACTATGTATATCGTTATTAAAATATGAAATTATATCTCCAGACCGTATCTTTGAGGTTTCTCCTGCTGGCAAGCGAAGGATATGTTCAAAAAGGTACTCCTTTAAGTTGTTTTTAAGGCCATTTGAAGCGACTGTCTCAAAATAAATACCGCAATAACTCGAAATGATACTCAATAAGGTTAGGAAAACACCAATCGGGACTAGTTCTTTTAGTCGATCCATATTACCATGAACAGCAGCATCTGTTAGATTTCCAAAAAACCATGCATATGCAATGGTAAAAAATATATCGACAACCAACAAAATGAGAAGGACTACATATGCCTTCCATTGAGCTAAAATAAATGGCTTTAGCAATGTATAGGTCTTTTTGAAATCATTTAGATTAAAATAGTGTTTGATTAATTGTTGTTTCTGCTGGTCCAGCATAAAGACACTCCACGATTAAATTTGTAATTGGTGTTTCCTATTTAAATATCTTCGTAACCATCCGGAAAGTGCTGGTATAGAGATAATTGCTCTACCCCAAAGAAATGATGGGAAGTGCTTTATATCTATTCTTGTGTCTGCTTTTTTGATTGATGTTAATTTACCAATAATTCTCTCCTCTGTAATAGGCTGATCAAAACCGAGGTTCGTATCTCCCTTAAAGTAATACAACTGGTTGCATCCATTTACTTTTCTATAATAGAACCGATGGGCTACTAGTTGACCTGATGTAGAATGAAATAGAACGATATCACCCTTTACTAATTTTGCGGGAATTACTGATACAAAACGGCATATGTTTCCTTTTTGAATAAGAGGAAACATACTGCTCCCATCAGCTGGTAATTCCAAAAATCTTTCCTTTTCAATCTTATTTTTAAAAAACGTAATCGTTTTTTGGTCAAACAACATTAACGATCAATCCACACTTAAGTAAATCTTTTAGAAAAAACTCAACATCTGATTTAACATACTCCAATTCTTCTCCATACTTATTGACAATGGATTGGCTTAAAGAATTTATGGTTTGAACTTCACTTAATAATGACCAGCAAAAACCACCAGTTTCGTTTAATTTAGTTAAAGTATAATTATCTGTATTTAAAACAATCCACTCATCATCAAAATGTGTGGTGTCATAATTACTTTTTCGAGTGTACTGCTGCACTAAGAAATCAACTCCCAAAATGTATCATCTTTTTTAAAGTAAAGTTCAAAATTCGGAACCCTATCAACTAATGTTCTTAATAATTCCATTATATTTTTCGTTTCATTTGGATCATGTGCCCAATAAAACACCTTATCCATTAAGTGAATATAAGCATCTGATTTCTTCATGTTTACCCGTTTATTTTGAAGTGACTGGTGTAGAATTTGGATACTTGCCAAAGGTGTTGGATCCATATATTCGTTTGAAGTAATATCACTTCGGAACGGTGAATTATAAACCAAGATTTCATCAGATGTTATTTTTACAAGTGTCGCTTCATCTGAAAGAAGCTCACGTGGATGGGATAATCTTGCAGCGGTAGATTTACCTGCACCTGAATGGCCTGCAAAAATATGAGCTTTTTCGTTTTCTATTACACAGGATGAGTGAATGAGCAAACCCCAATTGTGGTAAACGATGTATGAACTGTATAAATTCATGAGGGCATGTTTTAGAGCTAGTTCATTGTTTATAAAAATTGTAGCTGAGCTATAATCGGTTTCCGCTTCAATCAGATAGTCTGATCGTCGGAAGATGGTTTTTCCGTTTTCTTTTGTGATGTAGACGTTGTAATCGATAAAGGGTGTTCCATAGGTTTCTATTATTTCAATTTTAATATTTGAATAATCAATACTTTCAAATATTGGCTCAAAGTTCTCACTTAAAAATTTATTCACTATTGCTGATTTGCTTGAAATTTCTAATGTATGGTCGCCTATACAAATATAATTATCGTTCATTATCTTTCTCCTGGATTATTCTTGTTTGGATCGATAAACATAAACCTAATCTCCTAATCTAAGTTATCAATGATTATTTCCCTTTCCATTACCATTTCCTACTCCACCATTACTATTTGTATTACCTGGTGAACGATCACCAGTATAGGGATCATTTGGATAATTAACACCATCATTTCCTGTACCAGGGTGATTTAAATTCCCTTTTCCTTTATTCCAGCTTTGAGCAGTTTCGAACTTAATAGGTTGATGGCTTAAAACTTTAGGGTGTACATATTTATCTTTCATTTTTCATTCTCCAATCATAATTAAAAATAAGTTTCTATATAATGAACATTAAAATCATTTCTTTTTAATAAATGAATGATAATTAAACTATTAAATTTATTATAAATGTTATTACGTTCTTTTTAAAGAACATAAATTCGACAAAAAATATAGTTGTTTAACAATTTAACACTACCTATATTGACAATTTCTCAATTTATTTAAAATCACCTATTTTTCCCCCAAAAAAAGAGGGTTATCCCTCTCCAATTACTTTAGTACTAAATAATATTTTAAATCCATTTAATTTTATATAATTAGAAAATAAGTCTACTTTCCCCAATATTTCCAAAACCAATCCCAATCACCATTACAATACCACTCTCTCCATATATCTTTCGATTCCTTTGGATGCTCTCGTTCCCTTTCTTCGTCACATTCTCTATCCAGGTCACGAGGGTGATCACGACTACCATCACGGTCATGATCATGCTCACGATCATAATCATGGTCATCATCTCGCTCTTGTTTATCTCCATTATAATTATTATATTTTTTCATTTCTTTTGATGAGATTTTACTATCTCCAATATTTAAATTAGTCTGGGTAGATAAATATTCATTATCAATATTATTTATAGCATCATCTGAACCTGTAACCAAAGTCTGATCATTCCCAAAGAATGAAAATATTAGGTTGATAACACTTAGAGTATTTTTAGAATCATTAGGAAATTCAATATTGGATGCATAAGAAGTTGTAGGCATAATTAAAGTTGTTGCCAGAATAGATGTAAACACAATCTTTCTATACTTTTTCATTACTTCGCCTCCCTTCCTTATTCTTTTCTAATGCAAAAATACCCATTTTCATTAAATTTATGTAATTTAATCCTAAAGTATGATTAACTTTTGACTAACTTTGTGTTGGACATTGATTATTACAACTATAAAATCAAATAGTTGCTTTCATAATGAATTTTTGATGCGTACTCATAGAGATGTAGTAATAGGTAAAGAATAATTAATGATAAGTAAAATAACCTTTGACTTCTTTTTTCAAATAATTTAACAATCCATGTTATTAATATAATGTTATATAAACCAAAATAAATACTGAATCGTGCGAAAATCCAATTCTGAGTAGAAATAACCATAAAAACAAAACCAATTATGGACATGTTAACTACAATATCTATATGTGGCCAAAGTCTTCTAAGCTCTTCTTTTTTTAAATATGCCAAAACAAGAGGCAATCCATTAATAATTACCCTTATAAAATTTGCTCCACCCTCATCAAAATTACTATATAATCCATACTGGGTATCTTCTATCATAGTGAATAGTACAGTGGAAATTTGACCAAAAAATGCGGTAAAAACAATTCCAATAGTCATAACGATCGTAGTTGAGGATGTCCATGCCTTTTTTCTAACAATAAAATAGAGTGGTATAAGTATAAGAGCAGTTTGGTGAAAGGATGAAGCAAGAATGACAATTCCGATATATTTTTTCCAATCACCTTTTACGATAAAAATGGTGCCAATAAAAAGAATAGAGGCAGCTAAATATTGTCTTATACCATTCATCGAAACCATATATGCACCTGTAGTAATATATAAAAAGATAGCTAATTCAAATATCCTTGCGTATTTATATAAAACAATTACAATTAATACATTTGTTAATAAAGCTGTAATAAAGATTAATAATTGTGGATCATTCGTTATCTTCTTTAATAAAATTTGTAAAATAGTAAATCCATAGTCTTCCTTTAAACTAACATCGGACCAATAAAAATTATTATTGACATAGGTGTATTTATAAAAAAATGTATCTCCTATATTAGAGCGAAGACCCGAAACGATCACTAAACATGCGGTAACTAATAAAGCAAGAAGTTTATTTGGTTTAACAGTATGAGAGGTAAACTGGTCAAACTTTGAGTAATATCTTGAAAAAAAAGATAGAAAAGAAACAATAGCAAGATTAATATATAGTACAGTCATTTTTCGTTTCCCTTTCTATTTTTTTAATATTTGGTCTGAAAATTATTATCAATATTTTTTCTTTTGCCAGTTGATAAATTCAATTAAAGTTCTGTACTCGTGTATTTGTTCCTTATGAATGCCAGAATTCATTAATTCTTGGATAAAATCAATCCATTCTGGATCTAATTGTGTATTTATGCTATGCCTTTCATCAATTTTAATAATTTCTTTTATTTCTACATTCAGGCCCTTAGCAACTTTTTCTAGTATATGGATGGAAGGATTTTTATTTAGATTTCTCTCAATATTACTTAAATAAGATTTTGAGATTTTTGCCCTTTCAGATAACTCTGATAATGACAAACCCCTTTTTTTTCTTAACTTAAATATGTTTGTACCTATCATTAGTTATACCTCTTTTACATTTTTAGTTTCATCTTTTTAAAATTGAATTCCCTTTCTCCATCATTATTAAAGAAAGTAGTTCATTTTCGATTAATTTTATAAAGTCGCTTGTTTTAATCGTTTCAGATTCCTGCCCTATTATGTAAATATCTTTTAGTATTTCTTTTAATTTTGATTGTAATAAGATATTAGTTTTTAACATCTTTAATTTCCCTCTCTGTAAGTAAAAATCCCCGTAGCTTTAACGGGGATGGATCAAATTTTATATTATAATACATAATTTCCTAGCTAACAAAAAATCTAATAACCTATAATTTAAATAGAAACAGACAATAAAGTTTGTTTAGTTATTCTATTATTTGCTAGATTTAATAAACGCTGTTTTAATTCTTCCTTTTCTAATCCCTCAAAGTTTGATAAAATTTCTTCAATTTCTTCAATAAGTAATTCGGATGTTTTTCCAACATATATTTTTGGATAAATCTGTTCTTCATGAACCTCGTCATCTTTTAGTAATTCTTCAAATAATTTTTCTCCAGGTCTCATTCCTGTAAACTCAACACCAATCTCATCTATTGAATAACCTGATAATTTAATAAGATTTTTAGCAAGGTCTACTATTTTTACTGGTTCTCCCATATCAAGTACGAAAATTTCCCCACCCTTTGCTAAAACACCCGCTTGAATAACTAATCTTGAGGCTTCTGGAATGGTCATAAAATAACGAACCATATCAGGATGAGTTACCTTAACAGGGCCACCTTTTTCAATTTGCTTTTTAAATAACGGAATTACACTTCCCCTACTACCTAGAACATTTCCGAATCTAACTGCTACGAATTTAGTTTTACTTTCTCTGTTTAATTTCTGAATCATCATTTCAGCCAATCGCTTCGTAGAACCCATTACACTAGTCGGATTAACAGCCTTGTCTGATGAAATCATGACAAAGGTATTCACTCCGTGCCAACTAGCTGCCTTGGCAACATTTGTTGTACCAACAATATTGTTTTTCACAGCTTCTTCCGGATTTCTTTCCATTAATGGAACATGTTTATGGGCAGCTGCATGATAAACAACATCCGGTTGGTAAGCTCCCATAACGTTCATCATCTTCTTCTCATCTTGTATGTCAGCAATCTCAGGAATAAATTCAATTTTTGTATTCTGAAATTTTTCTCTTAATTCCATTTCAATTGAATAAATACTATTTTCACCATGGCCGAGTAGGATTAATCTCTTTGGATGGAACAAAGAAACTTGACGGCATATTTCCGATCCAATTGATCCTCCAGCACCTGTTACAAGTACCACTTTATTTGTAAGCTTTTCTGAAATAATATCAATATCTAAAACTACTTCTTCTCTACCTAATAAATCCTCCATCTGTATGTCACGAAATTGGTTAACCAATACCTTACCTGTAACCAAATCTTCAAGCAGAGGTAAAATTTGAGTTTTGGCTTTGGTTTTTGCACATTCTTTGAAAATAATATTTAAATCTCTTTTACTTAAAGATGGAATAGCAATTACTATATTTTCAACATTTAATTCATGAACCACTTTTTCAATTTCTCTAACTCCACTTATAACAGGTATTCCGAGAATTTCAAGCTTATGCTTTCGATAATCATCATCAATAAATCCAACAGGGACTAAGTCAGCTTCATTATTTTTTAATAATTGTCGAGCAACCATCGTTCCTGCAGAGCCAGCTCCAATAATGAGGGTTCTTTTTTTATTTATATCTTTATAGAAATAGGTATCTCTTAACATTCTCCAACAAAAGCGGGAACCACCTATCAATAAGATATGCATTAACCAAGTTACCGACAAAAGTCTAAAAGATATCTCATTAAATAATACTAATTGAACGATTGCAGTTAATAAGATTGAAAAAGTAACAATTTTAAAAATAGTAATTAGTTCTCCAATACTTGCATATTCCCATAATTTTCTATAAAACTTTAACTTTACTGCAAATAAATGATGACCTAATAGAATGGTAAGGGCGGAAATAACAATTTGAAGTGTTAAAACATCGAAAGTAGCATTAACTAAAAAACGGCTATAAAAAATAGCAGTCAAAACAATTAATGAATCAATAATAAAAAATAAGGATAACCTCTGTCGATAAGTCATGCTTTTCCTCCTCTTATACCAAAGTTAGAACTAAAATACTACCCTTGTATAAATGTCAACACAAATATGTACAATTTCGCTTGTATAAGGATGTACAAAATTACTCGTTTTCTTTAGCTAAATGATCTTTTAAACGATATGAATTGCCTACCATTGTCACCACAGTCGCATGGTGTAAAATTCGATCTAATATCGCATTAGCTAGCTTTGGCTCCTGGAAGACTTCATCCCATGCTTTAAAGTTTATATTCGTTGTAAATATCGTACTGCGCTTTTCATAACGCATATCAATAAGTTGAAAAAACATTTTCGCATCCTCTTGATCAATCGGTAAATATCCAATTTCGTCAATAATCAAAAGCTTATATTTTGCATAGTGTTTCAATCGATTTTCTAAGTGATTTTCCAACCTCGCTCTTTTCAGATTCTGTATCAAATCATGGCACTTGATAAAATACGTACTTGTTCTCTTCTTAGCTGCGTGAATCCCAATTGATGTGGCCAAGTGGGTTTTACCAACACCACTCGGTCCTAAAAAGACGATATTTTCATTTTTCTCAATAAATCGTAACGTTAAAAAATCGAAAATTTGCTGTTGATTGATGGACGGTTGAAAATCAAAGTCAAAATCCTTCACTTCTTTTAAATGTGGAAAAGCTCCAACCTTCACCATAGAATGAATCATATTTTGTTCACGCACATCAATTTCGTAATTTGTTAATTTAATAAGGGTGTCCACAAATGATAATTGGTTTTGTACGCTGAAATCTATAACTTGATTTAGATGCACCATCATTTGTTTGAGTTTTAAATACTCTAAATTATTTAGTAAATGTTGATAATTTGTACCGGGATTCATTATTTATACACCTTTCCAATCGCTGCTAGATTTTGTTTGGCTAATTCATCAATCTCAGGATAATACGGGGCTGAAACAAGTAGACTTTCTCTATAATGTTCTTCCTGATAATTGAGTTTTGCGTTACTGATTGAGTGTTGAGCGATGAGTTTCGTGTTATAATAAATCCATAGTTGTTCATCGTACACTTGTAAGCCTACTTTTTTTCCTCGGTATTCGGCTGGTACCGAATATTGATTGGATTTGTAGGAAATCATGTTAGACGCATTGACTTTTACTTGTGTATGTTTGATGCGATAGGAATCTCTTACTTTTTCAGTTGGTAGCTGGAGTAAGTGATTCCTTTCTTTTTTAAATTCAAAAACCGGTATTTTACCTGTTCCTTGATGCAACTCGTGATTAATTCGATTACATAAATCTTGTATAAACTGATGTAGCTCTTCTAAAGTTAATTGCCCTTGGTAAGCATGAATTTCATCTAATAACTTCATCGTTGATTCTACTTTTCCTTTGGTCCTTGGGCGGCCTGCAATACAAGGTTTTACTTTAAAACCAAAATCCTTCGCAAACTGCTCAAACTTTGAATTTACTTTCCCGCCAGAAAATTCTGTTCTTGCCTCGTCCATTACGGTTTTCATATTATCCGTTACAATTTCAGTGGGTACGCCTCCAAATGCTTCAAATGCCTCCGTTAAAAAAGAGAGCAGTACACTTTGAGACTTAGAGATACTTAAATAGAAAGCACGGAATCTAGAATACGATAGAAGTAACACCGCAACATTGACTTCTACTTTTTCCCCATCTTTTGTTTCAAACTGAATACTTTCCTTCCAATCTAGTTGAGCTTGTTTGCCTGGAGGTGTTTCAAAACGAACCGTCCCCGTAGGGGAAGAAATACGCTTCTCATCCTCAAAATAGGCTTTAAATTCTGGTGTTCGTGCAATATAGGCACGGAATGCAGAATCAGAACAATTTAAACCGTGGTTATCCTTAAGATATTGCCAAAGCACTCGCCGATAATAAAAAACCTGCTTTGAATCTTCGCTAAGAAGGGCTGCAATAACTTCATAGTATTCATCAATTTTAGAAGGCTTTTCTCGTTTGCGTTTCGGGACAAATCCCCCCAGATACTTATCAATCGTTCTTCGATCCACACCTAATTCTTCTGCTAATTTACTTTTATTAATTTTCATTTTTAAATGCTCCATTAGTTGTTTAAATTTTGGCAAGTCTGAAAGACTCTTAATCTCAAAATTAGTTTCAACATTTAGCGTTATATACATACTAATCCCCCCAAGATTAGTATGAAATGAGCAATCGATTTTGTACATTTTTATTCAAGCAAGAATGTACATATTTAAATTAGCATTTCTACCCTTGTATCACTGTCAAATACCCTTGATCAATTACGTATACCATTTAAGGGAACATATTAAATATAATTTTAAGGAAAGGAATGAGGTCTATTACTTCCATAGAGAATCCAATCCCTAATAAATAGTAAAGGCTTTAATTATGGGTTCTCTAAAAAACACATAATTAAAACCTTTAATTAAAATTTGGAGCATCTAACTCCTCCTCACATCCTACTTCTGACGACTCGCGTCTAAGGTAATTTTTACCCACAGTATGATCGAGTGCCTCCATTGATAACGGTTAGGAGACATCACCTTTACAGAAAAATTCTTAATTCAATTCACAATAATTCATTATAACGAACAAAAAAATAAAAAATTCTACTTTTCATTTAAAATAACACCAACAATATGAGCATTAACAATTTCTAGGACTCTCCTTGCTTCTCTAACTCTATCAAGTTTAGATTTAGCTGGATTAAGAACGAGAATTACTCCTTCACTGTGACTAGCCAGAATTTTTGTATCTGCTACTTCTAATAATGAAGGTGAATCAATAAGAACATAATCATATGTTCCAAGTAATTTTGCTTGTAACTCGATAAAACCTTTCGATGCCAATAGTTCTGAAGGAAAAATAGGCACAGGACCACTTGGCAAAACATCTAGTCGACCAATCTCTGATTTATGTATAGCATCAGCTATAGATGCTACTCCGTTTAATATTGACGTTAATCCTATGGTATTTTGAATCTTAAAGGTTAAATGTGCGGAAGGATTTCTTAAATTAGCATCAATTAATAAAACTCTCTCACTTTGTTGTGCCATAGAAACGGCTAGATTAGCAGCTGTTGTTGATTTTCCTTCTCCTCCACTCGGAGAGGTTATCAATATAGTTCGGATATTTTGATTACGGCAAGTAAAGTAAATATTTGCTTTAACTGAACGGTATTGTTCTGATACAACTGAATCAGGAGTAAAATAGGCTATTAAACTCTTTTTTCTATCAACAATCTTTTGATTCGATTTTAGTCTTAAACCCAACTGTATCACCTCTTAATTCCATAGTATTTTGCTTTTCATTCTTCTTTTTCATATTCTTTTTATTCATTTTGGCTACTGTACCTAATACCGTAATACCTAATGTTTTTTCTATTTCATCCTTTGATCTAACAGAATCATCTAATGTATCGATGAAATAAATAATTCCAACTCCTAAAACAACACCGATTATAAAAGCAATTACAATATTACTGTTTTGAGGGGGGTTTATTGGATAAGTGTTTATTTTCGCCTCTGTTAGAAGCTTAATGTCATTAAAACCCACAATATTGGGTATTTCATTTTTAAATACTTTTGCTGTAATATTAGCAATTTTTGCGGCCATGGCCGGATCTGAATCTATCACATTTAAACTAACAACCTGCGACCCATCAATACTTCTTGCACTAATTTGTTGTGCCAAACCTTCTGGGGATTTTTTTCCACCAAGTTCATTCGATACTTTTTGCAAAATAGTTGAATCCCTTAAAAGAACTAGAAGAGTTGGCATTGATTTTGGGTCTGCTCCAATAATCATCCTTGTTGAAGATTGATAGAGTGGTGCACTTGTAAAGAAAGTATTTTTGATTATTCCAATTGAAGTGGTGATAAATGTAATAAGGATTATAATCCACAGATACTTTTTGATTAATCTAAAATGATCCTTTAAATTTATTTCTTTTGAGTAATTAAATTCCGAAAAGCTAGAATTTGTTTGGTCGCTCATTAAATCACCTTATTTCGAAAGTCTTTATTCTTTGCATCTCCTATCGTTCTAAAAAAAGAACAACAAAATTAATAAAATGTTTTAACCATACAATTAAAAGTTAATATTTTTATATGTTTGTTTAGAACACAGGATAGTTTTACTTATATTCTAGTTCTATATAAAGAACATGTCAACAGTATGTTCTCTATTTATTGTTACCTAGAAGCTACCTTAAGTTGTTTTTCTAATAGTAAGTTAAAAACTCCACCTTTTTCATTAGCTACTTGATTATATCCACCAACTTGAATAACTGTGCCATGATCTAAGACAATCACCTGGTCAGCATTCTTAATCGTTGAAAGTCGGTGAGCAATACAAATTATGGTCATTTTTCCTTTTAGCTTTTCTAGTGATCCCTGTATTAGGCTTTCATTTTCAGTATCTAAAGCACTTGTTGCTTCGTCCAAGATAAGAATCTTAGGTTTTCTTAATATTGCCCTTGCCAATACAATTCTCTGTCTTTCTCCACCCGACAACCTTATCCCTCTATCTCCAATATAGGTATCTATCCCATGGGATAATTTCATTACAAACGAGGCAGCAGATGCAAGTTCAAGTGCTTCCCAAATTTCCTCATTTGATGCTTGTGGATTCGTTAATAATAAATTCTCTTTGATAGTCATATTAAATAGGTATGGATCCTGTGGTACATAACTTGTTGAACATCTAAGTGATAATAGATTTTCATTATTCAAGATTTTCCCGTCTATTAAAACATTACCTTTTTCCGGTTCATTTAACCCCATTAAAATATCAATCAAAGTACTCTTCCCTGCACCGGATCTCCCAACAATAGCCGTCATACGATTTGAAGGGATTTTAATATTAATATTTTTCAATGCATAAGTTTGTGTATCTCTAGAATATCTAAAATCAACACCTCGACATTCTAGGCCATATTGAATATTAATAGGCTTTACATTTTGAAGACCAAACTCACTAGATTCCTTTTCAGAATTACATTGGTTCTGAATGTTAATAATATACTTAAAAGATGGTATTACTGAGCCCATTTGTTCAAGAATGGATTGAATACCTGTAATTCTTGGCCATAATCTTGTAAATATCACGAGGATTAACAATAGTTGAGCAGACTGACCATCAAATAATTGGATTGAAGTATAAACAAAAAATACAATTAAAAATGCCGACACTACTTTATAAATGAATTGAGAATTTGTTTTTAGTTTCATCATTTCTAAAATATTGGATTCCACTTTTTCATTCAAATTTTCAAACCACTCAATATGATGCTTTTCTAGGTTATTGCTTTTTATGTCTTTAATACCATTAAAATGTTCCGTTACACCTGCCATATAAGTATGTGCTAACTCAACATTTTCACTACCTAGAACATTCGACCTTTTTACGAATTTCTTAGAAAAAAGTGTGAGAATAGCTCCAAAGAACAGCACGCACAATGTCATTTTTAAAGATAATAAACAAGCAACTCCAATTTGAATAAAAGTAAAAATTAAAGTGGAAATTAAATTTAAAAATAGATTAGTCCCAGCGTTAACCCGGGCGGTTTCATTGACTAGTGCATTAATTAAATCAGATTTTCTTTTTGTGAGAAAAAATCTCCAATTAGCTAATAATATTGCTTTGTATGTTTCCTCACGTAGAAATCTAGAATAACTTTGTTGGATCTTTGAATTTAATATCCTTTGATTTCTTTGAAAATAACTATGGCATACCAGAATCAGGACATATGTTACAAGGATTATCGGTAAGCTTATTGCCTGGGGTAACTCTTGAAAGAAACCAAAGAAACCTGAAAATAAAAAATCTTCTTTAATGTTCAAATTGAACACACCTGTAAGGCTTACTAAAGGCAATAATAAAAATATACCCACGCCCTCAAAAAGGCTAATTAAAATCATTGCTATAAGATTAAAATAAAGTATTTTCCCAGAGTAGGAATGTATATTTTTCACAAAATACATTAATTCTTTCATTGAAAATCCTCCTAGGATTATGCAAAGTTTCTAGCCTTTCTCAAAATCCATATAAATGGTCTTAATGGAAAATAAAGAAAGTGGAATTTTTTGGGCAAAGGTAATGTTTCAGCATCAGCTGGATAAGGGTATAAAAAATTTAAAAAATATAAAAACTTTTGTTGTAAGGTCATTAATGAAAATAAATAACGCCTATGGAATTTAGATACTACCTCAGGTACAGGGTCAGTATGTAAATTCACCATTTGCTCGAGATAGAAGATTGCATCGTAAGCCAATAGTTTTGACTTTTTTCTACTAATATAGGTGGCCATTTCATTTGTAATTTTCGTTTTTAGTAACTGTGATGTTAAAATTAGACTTTGACCAATAGCATCAATACTCCCTTGTTTCTTCATGAGTTTTTCTACTTGTAACCAGTTAACCTCTTTATTTATCATTTGCTGAATATCCATCAACCATCGTAATCGAGACCACCCATGTCTTGCACCATGATTAACTAGAAATAAAAAGAGGTCTTCTTTCCCTAAATAATAAACCGGGTAATTTGTTAGATTGCTAACCCTTTTTCTTTCCCAAATTTCATTAAAATCTGGTTCAGTACCTGGTCCGGGATGTAATCTCCAGTGTATTTCAACCTTTATATTTTTTAGAGGGTGTTTATATGTAACGTGATGGTGACGCCATTTCCAATCATTTAATATGGTTTTTATATAATCATCTTTTATAAAACCAATTCCTTCTAGAAGAATGTTTGCACTATGTAAATCATCAATAGGTATTAGTATATCTAAATCACTACATGCTCTTAATGATATATCACCATAGAGTTCGTTTCCAAGTATAGGGCCCTTCAGAAAGATCAATTTTATATTATTTTCATAAAACAACTTGGATATTTTTTCCATTTTACCGCTAAATTGTAGCATTCTGTATGTGTTTTTCTTAAATGTTATATTGATAGATTGAATTACGTTCTGGGGAACTAATTCTCGATCTAATTTATTTAACTTGTGAACTAGTAGTGGATATACTCTATGATGAAAAACCAACTCTAGGAACAGGTCCCAACTAATCTTATTCATATTTTTCCTAACTAGTTGGTTTAGGTATTCTATATCATCATTTTCTATGATACTAAGAATAAGTTTTAATTCATTATATAGATTATCTAAATTAAGACTGATATCTTTCATGATTTACTCCTTATCAGTTCTAGTGCCTATATCTTTTTGGCAAACTTATAGACAACAACAAAATCTTCTTTACCCTTATCACCAGTTAAATAGTAAGGACCACTTCGTAGCCATGCATGAGCAATCAGTTTTCCTTTTTCATTTAGTGAAGTTCCCAAATAAAGAGTACTCTCTATACTTCGTCTTTCTAGCATCTTCATGGCAGCTATTGCCTGTACTAGACACTTACTTTCCCAAATAGTATAAGAACTCATAATATTAATTGCTCGAGAAACTTGACTTAGTATTCTTATGTTGGCAGGTGTGATGTCAAATGAAGTTTCCTCCATTTGAACACCTAATGTAGTGTGAATCTTCTTAAAAGGTATGCTCTTCAAAATTCGAGCCCATGCTAGTAATAAGAAAGCTTCAATAAATATATTTCTAGTTTTTTTATCAAATAAAAAGAACAATTTTATTTTATTCACTATTCACTAGTCCTTCCATATCCATTTAGTAAATAGGTTTCTTCAAATCTAGTCTTTACTAATCTCAATCAAACCTTCCTTTAATAAGTGTTCAAGAAAAGGAAGAACTTGATTTCTACATTCATTGTAAGCAATTGCATAATCATCTACTAATTCTAAAATTAACTTATCGATTGATATAGATTTTTTTGCTAATGCCCATATATCTCCTCCAACTGAGCCTAAATTATAGTATTTTCCTTTTTCAACACTCAACATTACTTTTTCCCCATTCATATCACTTACTATGTTCCCTTTGGATTGCTTAATAATAGTTTCCTCAGATAATTTTTCAGTTTTAATCATAATTTATGCTCCTTTTCGATAGTTTCTAATATTAGATTTACCAATTGAGGTGCCGTGAAGCCCTTGCCCTTATAGGGTCTCCTTAATTGATACATATTCGAATAGACACTTATTTTAGTTGAGAAATCAAAATGCCAACCAAATAAATTCAAATCGGCAATCAATGGGTATCTAAAAGTATGTCTATAAAGAGTATTTAAACTTTCAAGCTTATTAAATTTTAGAAGTTCAATGTTTTCAGACTCAGATTTTACTAATTCAAAAATACCTGCTAATTGGAGTGGTTCATTGGAATATCCTTCGATTACAGGAACAGTGTACTTTGTTTCCCGATTGGAAATAGGACAATAATTATTACTGTCCATCCCAAAATGATCTAAACTTTCCTGCCAAAGCTTTTGTTGTGGATAAGAAGGTGTGACAAACGGTACTTGATCACTATTAAGAGTTACTGCTATCACATCGTCAGTTAGTAGTTGAAAACCTCTTTCTATAAATGCCGAAGCTAATGTTGACTTCCCCGCACCAGAATCACCGACAATCGCATAAGCTTTCCCGTCTATCGCTACTGTACTACCATGTAAAGGTAATATTTTCCTTTGAATCAAAATAACACCCATGCAACTTCCTAGAATATACAATCGTACTAAATCTTCATCGTATTCATTTAACGGAGAGACTGTTATACTGTTACCGTTTCGAATGGAGAAAATGGCAAGGTTTTCAATTTGGAACATAATTACATCATCTGTAATGACAAATTTATTATGTAACTTTGGCAGCTCCTTCCACTCTTTTGACAAATCTTGTCTTCTAATCTCAATATCTTTCAACTTACTATTATTAGTACACCTAGTTAACTCAGGAAGATGTATTTCACTAATCATCGTGAAACCAAATGCCTCATAAACTATTTTATCAGCAATTTGAACCATGAATTTCACTCCAATAATCTGGTTATATTAAAAGCCCTTATATCATTTCAAATGTATAAGGGCTTTTATATCTAGTACTTAATACTATATATCTACATGAATCCTATGTAGATACTAGTGTAGATTCAAATAAATATATTTATTTATAAGAGATCTATCAATGCTAAATTCTTAGCATTTTGAATCTAAGTGCTGACCATCAGAATTTGTTGGAATTTGTGTGCTATTGGACCAATCTGCATCATACTTAGATCCATCGACATTATGCATTGTCATCTTTACATCAAGAACCTCTAAAACTGGTTGTTGCCATTGCTTTTTCATTTAATCACCCCCTTTCAATTGAATTGTTTGATAAACCTATATACGACTAAACTTCGCATAATGTTTCTATAGACTGGGTCAGACATATGCTCAGGTTTTGGCCCTTGTTCAAGTTTGGTTATTGCAGAGTTTATAACGTTCACGTCAATGAATTCCATTATTCTGCTATTTGATTTAAGAAGTTTGGCCTCTTCAATTAGTGTATTCCAATAAGGAATTAATCGATGTATCCAATCAGCACCTTGTATTCCCCATATACGTTGATTTAACCTGATTTGATCAGGTAATATATTTTCTGTTGCTCTTCTAATAAGAGCACGGTCTAAACCATTCTGAACACACTGTTCTTCTGGTACTGAAAAACAAAAACGAACTACTCTAATATCATTTGTTGGATCTCTTTTCCATAAAGAATAACGAAGGGACAACTTTGTATTCAGGGTACTACCGGAATTCCAGGCGTAAATGTCTTCAAAAATGATTCTTCTTTGATCATATAAATTTGTATTTGTTATCCACCCTGATTTATCAATTCCATAGTCCCTCAATTTTGAAAAAACAGCTGTTCTTTCTGCAAATTCTGATTTAATTAGTAATGGGAGTTTGTATGGATCTTCTTTATGAGAAAATAAATTTATGAAAGGGAATGCAATTCTTGCAATATTTGGGAGCAACCGCAATCTTGGACCACTCATATTTTTGCTGTATTGGTCTAACTCACGATATAAACGAGTCCATTTTAGCTTTTTTAAAAGGATCGCATAAAAATCCAAAGCTGAGCCCCATGATATGGTTGAATTACCTTTATCTCCATTAAGTAATACTCCGATGTCCTTTTCACTGGCCTTTTCAAACATTCCTTTTAGCCAAAATGAATTCTCAATAAATTTATAAGGCATTTCCATCGTTTCTAAAAGACTATCAATTTCAGAGTAGGAGTTCTTTCCTTCAAAATCATAGTAATTGTCTAATATCCCACCAACATATTGAACAGTTTTCTTAATGAACGGACTTTCATTGGGCATGATCCTTTTTTGTGTAAAGTCCTTAAAATCACTTGGGGGAATATAACTAAAAGTGTGTAGCTTCTTATTCGTTTTCTTAAGGGCTCGTGCTGCAAAACCAACAACTGCCCCAGAATCTAATCCACCACTTAGCTGTGATCCTACATTTTTGTATGTACGTAACTTGGAGGTAACAGCCTCCTGAAAAATTTCCTGAAATGCTTCAACGTATTCATCATTCGACTTTAACTTTAATTGTTTTTCTGGAATAAATGTCCCATATTTTGTTAGCTTTACTTTATCTTTAGCAATTGTGATACTATGAAAAGGAGGAACTTGATCAACAGTTTTAAAAGGAGTCATCCTTGCATCAACCGTATCAATCATTCCAGTAATCACTAAGAATTCAGCAAGATATTGTTCATTTAATTGTCTTTTTATATAGGGTAATGACAATAAAGGTTCTATAGTTGTACAAAAAGCAAATCGATATTGATCTTTGTAATAATAAAGAGTTCTATATCCGGAAGGATCTCTTGCTCCAAATAATTTTTGGTGTTTTTCATCCCAAATCATAAAAGCAAAATCGCCTACTAAATGCTTGGGTGATTCCTCACCCCATTTATAATAGGAAAGAAGTATAAGTTCACTATCAGAAATTGTGATTTGCTCTGATTTTTCTATTTGGAGTTTCTCAAATAACTCTTCGCGATTATCAATAATAGCATCAGCAGTTATAGCTAGTTTTCTATTTTCATCATAGTAGGGTAATATTTCTCCAACTGATTCTGGCGTGATCCATTGTGCATGACATCCAAAGAAGATATTATCCCTCTCCAATATTTGAATGTCATTAGCAGGGAATACCTCCAATACTTTCATTAAACCTAAACTGTGCTCTGGAGAAATAGGGTCTCCATTTAAATGATAAATTCCTGCAATTGCGCTCATTAGTCCTCCCGATCTCAGTCCACCTATAAATCGTTTATTAATAAATCCACTGTCATTTAAATTCGTTTTAAAGAACAAGTAGAGCAAAAAAAATAATTTTATACAATTTCATTATTAAACAGCAATAGAAATTATATTTACTACATAATAGAGGTTTAAATCTTTCTTCATTACAACAGACGTTTTGTTCTTTATAATGAACAACTTATCATTACAATAACACCAATAAACTCATGCGTCAATATTTTTCACATAACTAAGTATATAATTTTCATTAGAAATTATTCTTCAACAATTAAATATTAATACTCTATTAGAAGGAATTTTCAACCCTTTGAGAACAGTGTTTGGAATCATTATCTTGTTGTAACATAATCACTGATAATATAGTTTTCAATGCTTTCTTTGCTTTTTCTCCATGAATACCAACATAATTACCCAAGATTTTCAAATATTCATTTATGGTAATTTCTAGATCATCTCTTCTTGACCACCAACTATTAGGATTATAACTATTATTTCGACTTGAACTATAAATGAAGTCTAATTTAATGTTTTTATTCTCACATTCAAAATTATTTTTAACTCTCCTCATATGATAATTCGATGAAACAATAATGGCTGATTCTAGTTTATAAATTCTCATCAATTCAATTGAAAAAACTGCATTATCTTTAGTGCTTCTGGCTTTATTTTCTATTAATATGTTCTTTGAAGGTACACCCATTTTCAATGCAGCTTCATATAAACTTTCCTCATCCCCATTCGATATAATGATATAAGGTGCAAATCCTCGCTTATATAGGTCAACACCTCTTTCTAATCTGTCAATTCTTCCACCACTTAAAACAATAATCACATCAGATTTCTTTGGTTTTTGATCAATAATCAAAAAGTTTCCAGCTAATTGAAAAGCAATAATCAAAAAAAACAAAATGCATAACACCCAAGCATACTTTAGCATTACTAACTTTCCCATATTATTTTTAACCACATGTTTTTCTACCAACTCCCAGGTCTCCGACAGATCTAACCTAACCTAACCTATCCCACTCTAAGCAGCCAAATTACTTTTCTTTCTTCAATTGGTTCAACATACCTACTACTATTATTGAGAGTAACCTTATCCGTTATAATTTTCACATTTTCAAATAACAATGGATTGAATAACCCTTTATCTAATCACGACTGAATAAATCCCTTGTATACACCTTTTCCTCTACATCTTGTAACTCATCTGACAATCGATTTGCTACTATAATATCTGAAAGATTTTTAAACTCTTCGAAGTTATTAATTACTCTTGAATTAAAGAATTTCCCCTCCTGAAGAGCTGGTTCGTAAACAACAACCTCAATTCCTTTAGACTTAATGCGTTTCATAATTCCTTGAATGGCAGATTGTCTAAAGTTATCTGAATTAACTTTCATTGTTAGTCTATAAATACCTACAACTTTCGGCTTCCTTTTTAATATCATTTCAGCAATATGATCTTTTCTTGTTCGATTTGCATCTACAATGGCTGTCATTATATTATTAGGAACATCCACATAATTCGCTAATAACTGCTTTGTATCTTTTGGTAGACAGTAACCTCCATAGCCAAAGGAAGGGTTGTTATAATGCTGACCTATTCTCGGATCTAATCCCACACCTTCAATAATATGTTTTGAATTTAGCTCTCTCACTTCTGCATAAGAATCAAGTTCATTAAAAAAAGCCACTCTCATGGCTAAGTATGTGTTAGCAAATAGTTTAATTGCTTCTGCTTCCGTTGAATTTGTAAATAATACAGGAATATTCTCTTTTATTGCACCTTGAACAAGTAATTCAGCAAACTTTTTGGCTCTCTCGGACTGTTCACCGACGATGATACGTGAAGGATAAAGGTTATCATATAGAGCCTTTCCCTCTCTTAAAAACTCTGGTGAGAAAATAATATTATCCGTTTCAAACTTCTCCCTAACTTTCTCTGTGTAACCTACTGGTACTGTTGATTTAATTACCATTACCGCATCCGGATTAATAGATAGAACGTTTGCAATAACAGCTTCTACAGATCTTGTATTAAAATAGTTCTTTTCCGAATCATAATTTGTTGGTGTTGATATTATGACATATTCTGCATCTTTGAATGCCTTATAATTATCTGTTGTTGCAGTTAAATTTAATTCTTTTGTAGCTAAAAATTCTTCAACCTCATTATCAATAATTGGAGACCTTTTATTGTTAATCATATCAACCTTTTCTTGAATAATATCTAGAGCTACTACTTCATTATGTTGGGCAAGTAGTATGGCATTTGAAAGTCCTACATAGCCTGTTCCTGCTATGGTTATTTTCATAAATCAATACACCTCCATTACTTATAAAACTAATTACGATGATTTGGAAATAAGAATTAGATCTTTTGGCAATTATACAAAGTGCTCAACATCAAGGTGAGTAGTGTGTGTTCTATTGAAATTTCACTCCTATCAAAATAAAACTTATTAATCTACTCACTTTAACGCAAAATGTATCACTAACAAACTCCGTTTTAATGATTATTTTTTGTATCTTTTCTAAACTAAAATAAGCTAAGCACCTTCATGAGCGCTTAGCTTACTTTAGATATATATTGTTCTTTTGAAATAACTTTGTTTCTAGCCAACTTAGTAAATGGTTTTTCAATTAAATAGTATGCAATACTTGATAAGACTAAAGTAAATAATACCCAAGTTCCCAAAAGGACTACTGTATCATTTAAATGTATTTTATTAAATATCATTTTAATGATATTATATACAATTGGATGTAAAAGGTACAAGGAATATGATATATCCCCAAAGTATTTTAAGACTTTATTAACTTTTCTACCTTTTGTATTTCTCCAATAAGCTATTGATAAACATAAACCAAAAATGCATATTGATAATACTAATTTTTCTATTCCCGTAACCATGAAAATTTGGTTGGAACCACCAATTGGTAAAAAAATAAAAATAAGTAAGAAAGACATGATATAAGATGTAAGATATATCTTATTATACCCCTTGTGAAATTTTGAATAGGCACCAATAACTACTCCACCTACAAAAAAATAAAGTTGATTAAGTGGATTAATGTAAAAATCCCATTGGTTTGCTAAATCAATATTTCTATCTAAACTAAAAATAGAAAATAGTATAGTTAGAACTATACTAATACCCCAAAAAGCAATTAAATATTTCTTACCTTTATGAAGGAAAAGAATCATAATAGGAAAAATTGAATAATAAACAAGCTCATTTCCTATAGACCAAGCGCCTCCAGCGATATAACTACCTGGAGAAAACCACGAAAATAATAACGAATAATTTAAAAGTATTTCATTAATTGAAGGTAATGGTGCCCATCCTCCAATATAGTTTATTAAAAATTTCACTATAATTGTTAGAGTAGTTACTATATAAAAAAGAGGAGCAATTCTACAAAGCCTTTTTATACTAAAATCTTTAATAAATCCAATATTCACAACTTTGTTCGAATATACAAGAGCTAAACTGATTCCACTTAAAACATAAAAGCAGGATACAGCATAAATCCCTAATCTAAAAAATAAATTTCCAATCGGGTACACCCAATTAATATCTAACCACATCGTATAATGATAAATCATGACAGATACTGCCATTAAGCCTCTTAGATAATCCAAAGATTCAACTCTGTTATTCAATTAAATACTCCCTATAATTTAATTTAAATTTCATATGCAGATATTTCAAATCTAATTAATTAAAAATTCAGCCAAACGTAAATCAAACAAGGTATCAATATCTATTGACCTTTCTTTAGGCATTACATAGCCAATTGTCTTACTGCTAACCAATATTTTATTTTCTAATACCCACTGAATATTCGCTACATAAACTGCACCATTTAAATTGTAGGTCTTGGGCAGTACTTGTCTTTGATAAGCACTCCTATCATCTTCTAATATTTTATTTAGATTAGAATTCTCATCCATCGTATACATCCAATATGGGCTTTTATCTGATTCAGTTAAAGAGACAGTGGAATTAGAGTTACTTTCAACACATAACTTTATGGATTCATCTATATCTTTTGTTATCCTTAGTGGTGATGTAGGTTGAAGTAGAACCAAATAATCATAGCCTTGAATATTCTCTACAGCATGAAGCACTGGGGCAATACCTGGTGTGTCATCAAGTGCAAGTTCAAGGGGTCTTTTGAATGGAACTTCACAGCCCCACTCTGATGCAACTTTTATTATTTCATCATCTTCAGAAGAAAGTATGATTCTATCAATATATTTAGAATTTTTTGCAGCTTCAATTGTCCATGCAATCAGTGGCTTTCCTCCAATAGTAATGATGTTTTTTCTAGGGATACCTTTAGAACCACCACGTGCAGGAATGACTGCCAATACTTTTTTGCCATTAATCATCTGAAAACCTCTTCGTATTCTTGATTAGCTTTATTGTAATCATCTATTCTTCCAATGTCGCACCAATATTCCCTAATCGGGAAGACAGATGAGTTTTTATTATTTTCAATTAATCTTTCAAATAAAGTTGGCATATCATAAAAACTATCTTTTGGGATATAATCTAATGCTACTGGATCTAAGACATATATTCCTGCACTTACGAATGATCGATGAATGGGTTTTTCATCAATAGCTAATAATCTTTGGTTATCTAACTTTACAACCCCATATGGTATTTGAATATCATGTTCTCTCACACACATTGTAGCGTGGGACTTGTTTTCATTATGAAAGTCTAATAAAAGTCTAAAATTCACTTTAGTTAATAAGTCCCCATTCATGACGAAGAATGGCTTATCTGGTCTATTTAGGAGAAGGCTTAATGCTCCAGCAGTTCCCATTCTTTTTTCTTCATTAATATATTGAATATCTATACCCAAATTCGAACCATCTCCGAAATAATCTTTTATCATTTCAGATTTATAATTTACTGAAATGTAAAACTTTGAGAATCCACTTTCGATGAAATTTCCAATTATGGTCTCTAAAATAGGTTTTTTGCCAACCTTTAATAAAGGTTTAGGGCAATTTTTCGTTAATGGCATAAGTCTTGAGCCTAGTCCACCTGCCATTAAAACGACAATATTATCCTTTTGACTAGTAGTAATTAAGTCGTCTAACATTTGTAAACCTACTAATTGATTTTGATCATTAACAATAGGTAAATGATGAAGCTTCTTAGACTTTAATTTTAATAATAAACTTTCTTTATTATCAAAATAAGCTGCAGTAGTAGGATTACTATTCATTACTTGAGTGACAAGATCATCAAGTGGGATACCTTTTAACATACCTCTTCTAATATCACCATCAGTAACTGTACCTAATAACTGATTTTTATGATTTACAACTAGAGCAATTTGAATGGAACTATCATCAATAACTTTAAGAGTCTCCCTTATAGAAGCATGCGGAGATACTTTAACTTTTTCCCAGCCCTTCAATTAAACTCCTCCTTTAGGTTTTGCAGGTACTCCTATTACTGTGTTACCTCGGTTAACGTTATTTAGCACAACAGATCCTGCTCCAATAACGCAATTATCACCAATCTTTATTCCCTGAATAATGACTGCACCAGTCCCAATATGAACATTATTGCCAATTTCAACTCCACCAGAAATAGTAACACCTGGAGCTACATGTACATTCATTCCAATCTTGCAATCATGGTCTATTGATGCTTTAGTATTAATGATTGTGTTTGCACCTATTTGACTTTCAGTTTGAATAATGGCCCCTGCCATTACTTGTACCCCTTCAGCTATTAATGCAGATGGAGAGATAATGGAAGTTGGGTGTATCACTTGTTGAAACTGAAAGCCTTTTTCTTTAAAAGAATGATATAAAGATGCCCTTGCAATTGGAGTATTAACAGATCCTATCCCATTTACCAGTCTTATTTCGTTCGCTGAATATTTTAAAACCATATCGTCGTTTCCAACAATCGGAATTCCGTAAATGTTTTCTGTATTAGTTTTGTCTGGAGTGGTTATCCCAATGATGTTAAAATCCCTTTGCACCAGTGTTTCTATTAACACACGGGCGTGACCACCATCACCTAATATTATTAGTGGTAGTTTCATAGTTTTATCGGTTCCTCAGAATCATAATTTCCAGTTGATTTTCTACCCAAAAGTTCCCAATAGTAAATTGGACTAATGCCCGTTCCCGGTCTTTTAATCACCATATTTTCTTCCGTAAATTCCTCATCTTTCATTATTGCTTTTGATGTAAGAATGCTTTTTCTTGCTACATTTAGATTTTTAAGTTCTGATTCAACAGGCATTTTCACAGGAGAACCTAATGATTCTTCAACCTCTCTAATAGACCTAACCATCATTTTTAATTCCTCAGGTTCTAAGGAAGCTTGATGATCAGGACCTGGTAAAGTCTTATCAAGTGTAAAATGTTTTTCTACTAAAACTGCTCCTCTTGATACTGCTGCTATAGGGATAGCAATCCCATTAGTATGATCAGAAAATCCTACAGATAGTCCAAATGCTTGTTTAAAAGTATCTATTACTCTAAGATTCACATCTTTAAAAGGGGTTGGATATTCAGTGGTGCAATGTAATAAGGTTACCTTCTTCTTTAACATTTCTTGCCCTTCTAAAGAACAATATGCCTGTTGGAAATTTTCAATGGATGGCTTCTCAAAATCCAAATATCCAAATGCAAGTACACCAAGAGCCTGTTCTACCTCACTTAATGTACTCATTCCGGTTGAGAGAATGATAGATTGTTTAGTCCTAGCTATCTTTAGAAGTAGAGGAGCATTTGTAAGATCACCAGAAGAAACCTTAATTCTAGAAATGTTTAATTTATTAACTAAAAAATCCACACTACCTTCGTCAAAGGGTGTGGAAAGAAATTCAATATTTTTTTTCTTACAATATTCAACTAAAAGCTCATGTGATGCTTCATCAAGCTCTAGTTTTTTAATCATCTCAAACTGAGTTTCCTCTTTATCAGTTGTTTTAGTCTGATATTCTGCTTTTGGCGCTTTATAACTTACTAATTTTTCAGCTTTAAATGTTTGAAACTTAACAGCATCTACTCCTGCATCCGAAGCTACATCAATTAACTTCTTTGCTAATTCTAATGAGCCATTATGATTAACTCCGGCTTCGGCAATGATATAAGTATGATTTTTCATTCTAATTTTCCACCTTAAAAAAGTGTTTTTTTAGTAGCGCTTTATAATTATTTATACTTTTTATTGTTGATAATATTTTTAAAGAGCTATCCCCATTTCCATAAGGGTTAATAGTATTATCACAATCCAGTTTGTAAGCTAAAGAAATGGCTTGCTTAATTTCTTCACTAATAGGGTTACAATTTAAAATCGAACTGGCTTGAATGCGACCTTTTTGTCTATCACCAATATTCACGGTTGGTTTTTTAAAAGAGGGAACCTCATAAAGTCCACTAGAAGAATTACCGACAACCATATCAACATGTTTAATGGCACTTAGGTATCTCAACTGACCTAACGAAGTATGGGAAATTGCATTTGGGTGACTACTTACATATTGGTCAATCATATCTATTAGAACTCGACCATCAGTGTCAGAATTGGGTTTAGTAAAAATAATTCCAGTATCTTCACCTAAATCTTCTAATGCAAATAGGAGTTCTTTAAACTGATCTGAGGCAGATTGAAAATCTAATGTAACTGGATGAAATGTAACTAATATATTCTTCTCCTTAAGGTTAAACTCAATTGATTTTTCAAATTCTTCTTTGGAGAGTAAGCTTAGACGTTTAATTTGATCTATCCCTGGACTTCCGACATTATAAACATGATTCGGGTTTTCCCCCATTTGCCGAACTCTATAAGCAGCAATTTCATTCGTTACAAAATGAAGATGCGACATTTTTGTGATACTATGACGGATTGATTCATCAATAGCACCTTCTGTTGTATCACCGCCAGCTAAATGGGCTATAGGGATTCTTGCAACTAATGCCGCTTGTGCAGCAGCTAAAATTTCAAAACGGTCGCCTAATAGGACTAATAAGTCAGGCTTTAGTTTATCTAGAGCATCAGCAAACCCAATAGTTCCTAATCCAATAGATTTTGTTATTCCTACTGCTGAATCACTTGATAGGAGCATTTCTACTTTTTCATCTATTTGAAATCCATCTTGCAAAATAGATTGATAGGTTAATCCAAATTCTGGAGATAGATGCATTCCCGTTACAATAATCTGCAGTTCTAACTCATTATCCATCTGAATCTCTTTCATTAGCCAATATAGCAATCCATACTCAGCCCTAGTACCAGTTACCACACAAATCTTACGCATTATAAGAATCTCCTAACACTACACTACTAGGAATATTTATGATCTGTTTTTCCAATAGTTTAGAAGTACTCAAATCCATTTTTGGACATTCCCTAAACATTGGAAGCTTATGGAGCAATGTCCATACAGGTCTTGTCATGATTCCTTTATCATTTAGTATCCTTAATAACATGTCTCGAAGTTCTAAGTTTGCTTCGTCTAATAAAATAACATTTAACCAATAATTACTTTTAGCAAAATCAGGTTCTTTAAAAAATGTTATCCCATCAATGTCTTTTAACATTTCATCATAACGCTTTGCTAAAGCTCTTTTTTTATTTATATAATCAGCTAATTTCTCTAACTGAGCACATCCTAAAGCTGCATTTATATTCGGTAAACGGTAATTGTAGCCAATATGATCATGGACAAACTCCCAACGATGAGGAACTTTTGCAGTTGTAGTCAAATGTTTAGCAAGCTTCGCTAACTTCTCATCATTCGTTAAAATAGCACCACCACCACCAGTGGTAATGATCTTATTTCCATTAAAGCTTAAGGCAGAGACCTTACCAAAAGTCCCTGTATGTTGATTCTTGTAATAGGAACCTAATGATTCAGCAGCATCTTCAACTAATTCTATATTGTATTTTTCACAAACATTTACTAATAAGTCCAGATCGACTGGGTGACCAAATGTATGCATTGGAACAACTGCTTTTATTCTATTTCCAGTTTCTTTGTTATAAGAAAAACCATTTTTCATAACAATGATTTCTTGTAGATAGGAATCTAATTTTTTAGGATCAAGCCCTAAAGTATTAATCGCAGAATCCACAAAATGAGGAATAGCTCCACAATACGAAACGGCATTAGCCGTTGCAATAAATGTTAATGAAGGAATTAACACTTCATCATTTTCTGCAACGCCTACTAATTTCAGACAAATATGGAGAGCAGCAGTTCCATTAACAACAGCAATAGCATGTTTTGACCCAGTATACTCTGCCAAATCTTTTTCAAACTTATCCACAAACTTCCCAACAGATGAAACCCAACCAGTATCTAAACATTCTTTTATATATGTCCATTCATTACCAACTAAATATGGTTCATGAAGAGCTATAAATTCTTGTTCTCGGGGTAAAACTTCTTCTATAGCATCAACAATGGCGGTTAAATCTAAGCTATTCCTTCTCATATGTTATATTTCTCCGCTTTGTACCCAGCTAAATTAATCGGATTTGTAAACCATTCTACAGTCTCGATAAGTCCCCGTTTTAACCCATCTCGACCACCAAATGAAGGTTCCCAGCCTAACAATTTTTTGGCCTTTTGATTATCAGCCCATAAACGCTCTACCTCACTTTTTTCAGGTCGAAGACGAATATCATCTGTTTGTATTTCAATATCAATACTCATTACTTCTGAAATTAGTTCAACTGTTTCACCAATTGATATTTCATAGTTACTTCCTATATTAATTACCTCACCAACTGATTTATCTGATTCAGCAACTGAGATAAATCCCTCTACTGTATCTTTTACATAATTAAAATCTCGAGTTGGATGTAATGATCCCAGTTTAATTTTTCTTTGACCACCAGCAATTTGTGAAATAATTGTTGGAATGACTGCTCTAGCAGATTGTCTTGGGCCATATGTGTTAAAAGGTCTAATAATACTTACAGGTGTATCAAAAGAATCATAAAAAGACATGGCGATTTGGTCAGCACCAATTTTAGAAGCAGAATAAGGTGATTGACCTTGTAAAGGGTGCTCTTCCGTAATTGGAACAAATCGAGCTGTACCGTAAACTTCACTTGTCGAAGTGTGTACTACTTTTTGAATACCTAATTCCCTAGCTGCTTGGACAATGTTAAGTGTTCCTTTAATATTCGTATCAACATATGTTTCAGGAGAATGATAAGAATATGGGATGGCAATTAATGCAGCTAAATGAAGAACGATATCACAATCCTGCATAGCTATTTTGACTCCATAAGGATCTCTAATATCACCCGCAAAAACTTCTAGGTTATCCTTGATTTCTTTAGGAGAATGATCCAACCATCCCCATGAATTAAAAGAGTTATACATTACAAAAGCTCGAACGTCATATCCTCTTCTTATTAATTCTTCTGTTAAATGTGAGCCGATAAAACCATCAGCCCCTGTAATAAGTATTTTTTTCTTAGATCTCATTAATAAGTTCCCCCGTATTTTTCCAATTCATAATTAATTTGTAGTTAGAATAATGGATTCGATGTTAAACCTACAAAAGGTAAAGCCCATGATCCATTTTCATTAATGAACATAAAAAAAACACCTACAATAAGGAAGGTGTTTAACTTGAATTATTATAATTTTTTAGTTTAAATAACTCTTTAAATATCGATTAATAATATAATTGCAAGATTTGTTTAGGAAAAATTGATTGATTTTCTTTGTTGGCCTTCATTTTCAAATTCAATACTATTTAGAGTTTTTACTTCACGTATTAATTCACCATTATCATCGAATAAATCATCAAAATTTACCCGTTGAAAGACCTCGAGTTTCCCCCCCCTGGTAGCATTAAAAATTTTCACTCCTCTTTTATCGCAATAATCCTTTGCAGACAAATATGCTTCTGTCATAGCATATACATTTACTGCGGCTTCTTTACTATGTTCAACAGATTTGTAGTAATTTTCATCAAAGTGATCTCTACCAATTAACTCTTTATTGTAATTTATACTACCGTCTTTTTGCTTACTAATTCCAAAATTATGATCAACACCTAACAGATATATATTTTTAAACCCCATATAAGCTGCAAGCTGAATATTTGCAAACGTCACGGTTCCATGTTGGAAGATTTTTTTTGATACATCATCACTAAATTTTGGTAAACCATTATTCTCCACTTCATAATAGGATCTTAAAAAAATACAATCCTTACCTAATTGTTTTTTCAAGGAATTATAGCTTGTATTTGAAACTACTACGAACATCTTCTTCTTTTCCATTTTATATACTTCATCAAAAAATGTACTGGCCATTAATGAATCGGTAAAAGTATAATAATAAGGCATCCAATCCGTTTTATCTAAAAGTAAATTAATTCTATTACATGAGAAATTCGCCTGATTTTTGAGCATATTTAAATCTTCAACCGTCAAGCTAGGTCCGTTTCCAATAATAAAGCAGCTTTCACCCTGATGACTGCCTTTAAGCTTTTTTACTTTTCTGGACAATAATCTTATCCTCATATTTATATAGAATGGTTTTAACTTTAATCTATATTTCCAGATAAAAAAACTTAGCAAATTATTAGTAGATTTTTTTATTAAGTAAATCATTTTTACCTCCAAACAATTCATCAAAATTCCTTAATTCAAATACATCCAAGTAGGTAACCCGTGTTGCGTTATATATCTTCCGTCCTGAATTTTCATATACTAATTTTGCTTTTTCCATTCCGTTGTACATTTCTTCAGGGGCCTGACCTGGTTTCTTTTCATCTGACCGAATGTAATTCTCACTAAAGTAAATGGGTGAATCATCTGTTTTTTTAAGAAATGATAAATCTTTTGTTCTGGAGATTGCCCCTTTGAAATTATAATCATGTCCAAGTAAATAGACTTCTGAAAAACCCATATAATGAGCGATTTGAAGTAAATGATAGGATACGGTTCCGGACGAATATAAAGATTCCATTATAGTCGTTGAAAAAGTACCGCGTTTGTTTTCAGATAGATTATTATTAAAGTAGATATCTGCATGAAATAAATGTTTATAGCATTTTAAAGTGAAATTCATTTTTGCTTCAACTAAATTTATATCTTTTACATTTTCCTCTAATACGATTGGATCCACTACCATATAAAAGGTTGGTCTCCAATTAGTCTTATTAAAAATTTTATAGATTTTATTAGAAGCAAATGTATATTCACCTTTCAATCTTTCTAAATCTTCAGGTTTCAAACTCGGTCCATTTCCGATAATAAAACATCGTTCTCCCTTATATTTGTCCTTTAATGCTAGTATTTTAGAGTTGTTTTTTGTTAAGGGAATATTCCATTTCGAGAATAGATTAACTATAATATATAAAATGAAAACAAGAGTATTATAGACTTTCTTAACACTCTTTTTCAGAAACGGTATTTTTTTTATCATGTTTATTCTCCTAATACTAAACAACTTGCATTTCCGTCTTTTCACTATTAGATTGTTTTAATACGATCAAATCAATCAATTCTCTAACAGCTCCATTCCCACCGTTAGCTTTACATACATAATCCACTACTTCTATAACTTCATCTACTGAATCTGCTGGACAAGCGTTAATATAGCAAACCTTCATACAATCAATATCGTTAACATCATCACCAATATACGCAACATTTTCATATGTTAATTGGTACTTATGAAGAATACCGTCCAATACCTTAAGCTTATCGTCTACTCCTTGATGAACTTCTTCTATTTTTAGCTCAGCAGCACGTTTAGTTAGGATCTCTGACTTTCTGCCAGTTATGATAACCGGTATGATATGATACTTTTTCATATTGATTAAACGGTAACCATCTTTTACATTAAACGCTTTAAATACTTCACCATTATCACCGACATAAATTTTCCCATCAGTTAAGGTACCATCTACATCCATAACGAGCATTTTTATTTTTGATAAATCTTTATCGTTCATCATACGAATATACCTACCCCAAGAATATCGTTAACTCTAACTGTCCCAATAAGGTTATGTTCTTTAATAATTGGCAGGGCAGAAATATTGTTTTCCTTCATCATCTTTAGTGCATCTACTGCAAGTAATTCTGATTCAATATACAATGGTGTTCTGACCATTACATCATCAATCGACAAACCATACACATTCACTTCTCGTGATAACGTTCTTCTTAAATCACCGTCGGTAAATACTCCGATTAATTCATCTTGTTCATTCACAATATTAATAATCCCTAACGCTTTCGTACTCATCTCAATAATAGCGTCTTTTAACGTAGTCCCTACCATTACTACCGCGTTTCTATCTCCGGAATGCATAATATCATTCACTTTTATTAGTAGTTTTTTCCCTAGGGAACCGGCTGGATGAAACAAGGCGTAATTACTTTCAAGAAAGCCATACGATTTCGATAAACATACAGCTAATGCATCTCCCCAAACCATGGCAACCGTTGTACTTGATGTAGGTGCCAGATTCATCGCACAAGCTTCCTTAAATAATGGAAAGACAAAGGAGTAATCACTATATTTGATAAGGGATGAATTTGGATTTCCAGAGATACCAATTAATGTAGCTCCAATTATTTTGATATTTGGTAGAATTCTAGTAATCTCTTCACTCTCCCCGCTATAGCTAATCGCGATGATAATATCGTTAGCTGAAATCATCCCCAAGTCTCCATGTAGAGCTTCTGCCGGATGAAGGAAAAAGGACGATGTCCCAAGACTAGACATCGTTGCGGCAATTTTTCTTGAAACATGCCCTGATTTCCCCATTCCCGTTACAATCACTTTACCCTTGCAACTTGAAATCAGCTCTACAATTTTGACAAAGTTTTCATCTAGAGCTTCTTTTACAAGGTTAAGTGCTTTTCCTTCCATCTCAAAAACATTTTTTGCTTCTGAAAGAATATCTATTTGAGTTACCTTTTTAACTTCAGAAAGAATGGCTGTATTGTTCAACATCACGCACCGCCTTATAGGTTTTCATTAGCTTTTTAAGCATTACTTCGATTTCATCCAGTTTAACCATATTCGGGCCATCAGACTTAGCATTGTCTGGATCTTCATGGACTTCCATAAATAATAAGTCCGCACCGACTGCAATTGCTGCTTTAGCTAGATGTTCCACATATTCTCGATTACCACCGGTTGTCGTATTATTTCCTCCTGGCTTTTGAACACTGTGTGTGGCATCAAAAACGACAGGGTATCCGAACTTATTCATTTCAATGATGTTGGTCATATCAACCACTAAGTTGTTATAGCCGAATGTGTTGCCTCTTTCGCATAAAAGAATGTTGTCGTTACCTGATTCTTCAATCTTTGTTATGACATTTTTCATATCTTTCGCAGATAAAAACTGCGCCTTCTTGACGTTAACTGGCAGTCCGGTTTCAGCTGATGCTACCAATAAATCAGTTTGTCTGCATAAGAAAGCTGGAATTTGAAGCATATCGACAACCTCAGCAACTATTTTCGCTTGATACGGTTCATGAATATCGGTTACGACAGGTAAACCTAACTCATCTTTCACTTTTTTTAGAATACGTAACCCTTCTTCCATTCCAGGCCCTCTAAAAGATGAAATAGAAGTTCGATTAGCTTTATCAAAGGAAGCTTTGAATATATAAGGAATACCAAGTCGATCTGTAATGTTCTTCATCTTTGAAGCAATATCTAATACTTGCATTTCTGATTCGATGACACATGGACCTGCGATCAGAGTGAAAATGGAGTTATCTACTATAATATTACCGACCTTCATTGTTTTCATATTGTGCTATCTCCTTTAATTTAAGTTTAAGGCATAAAAAAAACACTAGTGGCTCGCTGCCCTAATGTAAATTTCTTCATTTTCAAGTTGTAATATTAATTGTTTAACATATTTTATGGCAGGTATACAAAAACATTCTTGACTATCTTCAAACTCTTCTTTATGTAAAATAACAGCCCAAATAACAATTAATGTGTAGATGAAAAATAGTTTTTCAACAAGATCATAATTGCATCTCTCATGTTCAAGAAAATTTTGTTTAATTTCATTAAATGGTTGTTTTGTTTTCGCCAAAAAACCTGCTAAATCTACCCATCTTGGGCCGACCCTAATACCTCCCCAATCAATAACCTTTAATTCACCTAATTGAGAATTAATTAGCATGTTATCCACAAAAAAATCCCCATGTAATAATGTAAAATGTGTTTCAGGATTTATATTTTCGTAGTACCTATTTTCAAGAATATTATGGTAAAGAAAATTGATTATGTCTAATGACTTTATAGAATAATTATTTTTTCTAAAATATTGATTGATCGTAGTAAATATCTCCTTATTAACATCGATATCATTTACAAAATAAAAAGCATTTAATAGTTCATATAGATTTAATTGTTCATTGTTTAATATTATTTTCTGCTTTCTAATTTCATTATTACAAAGTGTTAATATATGATCACCATGTTTTACAGAAGTTATGATGCTATTCATTTCATAAACTTTCTCGAAAAAGTTAGATTCAAATATTTTAGGATTTTCACCCTCAATTTTTTCCATTGTAATGAAACATAAATCTTTAATCTTGAGTATATTTACAATTTTGGGAGTAATACTTTCAAAAATAATATTCTTCTCCTGAAAATCTTTAATAAAACATTCTCCATAGGATTGCTTAATAGTCAAGATCTTAGTTAACAGCTTTCTATCTTTTAATGTATGCTCTATTAATCCAAAGTTTTGGTGTCCACCTTTAAAAATATAGTTACTTGAAATAAAAAAACCTGGAATGGTATTTTCTAACTCATTTATTATTTCTTCTAAATTTATATTATATTTAACTTTCATCCCTTTTCTTAATGTATCTACTGCTTTATCATGATTTTTGTTTTTCCAATAAGCCCTGGCAAGCTTCTGATAATTATAAAAATCCTCTGGAAACATTTTAATAATTTCTTCACCTAGTTTAATTGCTTTAAATAAGTAATTTCTATCATAATAGTATTTTGAAAATTTATTTTGTTTTCTAATTAAAATTGCTTTTTTTATAGTAATAACTAAACCAACTTTAAATATACTCGCTATTACTCTTTTCAATATGTTCATTTGTATACCTTAACTTTACCTAACATATACTCTTCAACCTTTTCAATATCTTTAGGTGTGTCAACTGATATCGTTTTACAATGTGCGTTGATATAATAAATGTCCTTCCTGTTTTCAATAAATCGAAAAGAGTCGTTCTCTTCAATTTTTTCAATAGGTCCTCGTGGTGTTTGATGATAATATTGAAGAGCTTTTTTTGTAAATGCTCCTACCCCAACAAATTTTTGGTATGTGTAATTCATTCCACCTTTAGGGTATGGAATAGGGCTTCGTGATATGAATAGGCAAATTCCATCTCTATTAGTGACGATTTTTAAGTTAGAAGTATCGACCACTTCAACTGGATCGGAAAAATCAGTCATTAGATTTGATACATAGAAATCATCTTTCTTCAAATCTGTTGGAATACATTTTACGATATCTTTAGCTTCAATAGCAGGCTCGTCACCATTTATCATGACAAAAAGATCTGCATCAATGTGTTTTGATACTTCATATAAACGTTCCGTTGCTGTTTCATGCTCCTTAGATGTCATGATCACTTTCGCTCCAAAGTCTTCGCATACTGATTTTATTTCTTCACTGTCTGTTGCAATGTACACCTCTTCAAAACATTCTACTTCCTTGGAATGGGTGTACACCCACCATACCATCGGTTTACCTAATATTTTCGCTAAAGGTTTATTATAAAATCTAGTTGAACCGCCTCTTGCAGGTATTACTCCAACTATCCTCATACTTATTACCACACTTTCTAAAATAGTATTTTATCAAAATCTACTCTTTCAAAGACTTCTAATTTCCCTCCACGAGTCGCATTGTATATTTTAATATTGTGTTCCTCTGCATATTTTTTAGCAGCCGTAAATGCTCTTGTAGAAATCTCAATATTGGGAAGGTACAAATCATCTTTGTCTTTGTTATAATCCTCACTAAAATAGTCCTTTGCAGTTTCATCAATGACAATTTCGCCATTATCTTTTTGCATTTTATTGAAATTATGGTCAACACCTAACAGATAAATCTCTTTAATCCCCATATAAACCGCCATCTGAATAGCAGTATATGCAACGGTATTTCCCCAGTATATTCCCTTGACAATATCTTTAGAAAACTTTGGTTCAATAGTACTATCACCAAACTTAAATAAATAATACTTAGCATTATTAAAGTGAATCTTATAATCCCATGGAAAGTTAACAGGAAAAAATTTGTTTTCTAATTTTAAATTATTGATTTCTTCTTTACTTTTAAAAATGGTTTTATCATCTTCAGAACAGTAATAAGAAGGTCGCCAATCTGTTTTGTCGAACATATAGTAAATTCGATTGAAGGCAAAGGTAATTTCATTATGTAGCTTGTCAAGATCATCAGATGTCAAACTAGGGCCATTGCCAATAATAAAACATCTCTTCCCTAAATGTTTATTCTTAAACATTTTTAAATTTATAGCATTTTGTGAAGAAGAGAACTTAATAATTTTGATTTGTTTATTCAATCTGTGTAAGGTTGAATTAATTTTATTTTTATATTTTTTAATCATAATAAACTCCTGGTATGTAAATATCAGCCACCCTATTCAACTCATTGCCATTTTAATAGATTTTCTAATAATTTTGTAAGGTAGTTTGTAAAGGAACGTTAATAGTTTTTTAATATCAAAAACTGAATATCTTACATCAATGACCTCGAAGTCATCACATATACCGTATGAATGGGTCCCAGTCAATTTTTTATGAAAATTAATTGGAATATCTTCAGGTAAAATTGTAGAGATATTTTTTTCTTGATAGCAACTCTCTGATATTTCAATTATTTCATTAAATTTAAGGGCTTTACCATATCCACCATTTGAACAATCCTGAGATACTCTTATCAATTTGTTGTTATACTTCAATATCCTTCCAGCTGGTCTAGTAAACTCGTTATCAGTAATAATAGGATTATTCTTATGTGGAATTAAATTAAAATTATTATCAAATGTGTATAGTACTAACTCGTCGCTGTAGGGACTAGTTGAAAATAATTTTGATGCAAATATATACCTTTTATCTTTGATTTTTAAAAGCGTTGCATCGGATAATTCGATATCTTCCAGTAGCACTTTACTTAGTTTCCATTCATACGGAAAATTAACCGCCTCATATAGTAGTAATTTTTTAACAGAAGAAGTTTCAGGTATCATGTATATTTTGTTATTTACATCAAACACAAAAGGATATGACATGTGAAAGGGTTCATTTAGAATAATCTGTTGATTCACTACCTTATTGTTAATAACTGTAGCAACCCCTATTTCTCCACACTTTGTTCTTTTGTTGTATGCTTCATAAAACATGAAGATATTATTGTCAAATTTATATAGAATAGGGTCTGCGTACCAATATTTAAAGTTATTTTTAAAAGCAGTAAATTTCTTTCTATTATTATTTAAAATCCCATTGTCATGGTTGATAAATCTATAGGCAATCATAAAATCAGTACTATAAAACCTTTGGAAAAATTTCGACATAACAATCTCCTTCTAATAAAAAACGTGATAAGTACATTAGTACCCATCACGAAAAATTACTTCTTTAGATACTAACTGACCTCAATTATTTCATAGATTTTTTTCATTATTCCCTCCTGACTATAATTTTCTAATACCTGACTTTGATTTTTCTTCAATTGATCATATAATCTATCATCGTTTAGTAAAGATATGATTCCCTTAAATAGACCTTCGGATGTTGGTTCCACTAGTAAACCATTTTCTTTGTGACGGATAAACTCCATAGGTCCCATTGATTTCGCAACCGTAACAGGTGTATTTAAGGCAAGTGCTTCTAAGACTGTAATCGATAATGACTCAACAAGCGACGGATGAACGTATATTTGGGTATGTTTGATATAAGGATAGGGATTGGTAATGGCCCCCATAAGAATAATATTATTTTCTAAATTATTCTCTTTAATCGCGTTTTCTATCTCTAAACGCTGTACACCATCACCAATGAGATACCATTTCACGTTATATCCATTGTCAACTAGCATCTTACAAGCATACACACAATTAATCATACCTTTTTCTGGTGATAACCGACCAACACTCAATAAAGTAATCACTTTATGAAGATTGATATTATAAATAGCTGCTTCCCTTGCTTTTTGTTTGATTTCCTCAACATTAATGATATTGGGAATGGTATTAATTTTGTGATGAATGTCGTGAATATGACTTGATAACATACTTTTAGTGCTATCTGATACGGCAATAATTTTGTCAAACCTTTTGTATACATTCTGCCAACGTTTAGTTAACTTTTCTGGGTAATCATATGATCCATGATGCCACCAGGTTATCTTCTTTTTGCTGTTAATAATATATCCAACAAAATCTGTGCAAATGCCTACACGATAGGCTATGGCACAGTCATAATGTTTATATAACCTAAAGAGTGGCTTAGCAAAAGATAATGATTTTACTCCAAAGATACTCTCAAGTAGGAATACTAACTTGAGAAATATTGCGAACCAATTTCTTGTCTTTAAGTTATTTAATAGACATTGCTTAATTGGTCCATAGGTTTTTGTAAGATCGTAGAAGATAATATTTACTTCTTTTGGAACTTCACTAGCATAATCTCCCAGCTCTTCAAATAAAACAAGGTCAACTTCATAGAGGTTATAATTAAAGTTTTTAAGTACATCAATTAGTGATTTCTCAACCCCGCCTACATTTAAATGACCGTTTACAAATAAAATTTTCTTTTTCAAGATAAAACCTCACGATTATGTTTCAGTTAGACTTATTATTTTTTAATATTAAACTATACACTCTTACCAATTTAAATTTAATTAGAAGTACAATAACTTTCATCTTCCAAGAAACATTTGGCAATTTAAAGTCTTTAAATAAATCCGAAACTTTTGGGTGATACATAATTTTTCTTGTCATGTTTAATCGTTCTACAGCATCGATATGAGAATATTTTATTTGTGATAATGCATTTAATGTAAAAAACAACATGTTAATTTTTATCTGTCTAGAGAAGTCATATTCCGTAGATTTTCCAAAGAAGTTTATTAACCTCTCATTAATTTTTAAGTATGAATTCCACTTTTTTTCATTATAAGTATTGGTTGTAGAATTCGGGTTATAAAAGTAGTTATAATAATGATGATTTTTTAAATAGTAAAAACTACCTGCATGATACATAACCTTTGATCCAAATAATGAATCTTCGCAGTAGTGAATTTCTTCATCATAGTACAACTGGTGAGTTTTAAGTAATTCTAACTTATATAAACAAACCCAATTTGAAATGGTAGGTGGAAGTTGAATATCTTCAAACATGATTAAACATTTGAATAGTTCATTCCTGATATCTGACTTTGAATAATAACCAGCACGAATCGGTTGAGTGCGTTTATCTTCAAAGTCAGTTGACTTTTTTTTAAAATCACACATTATTAAGTCTAGATCTAATTTTTCTGCTTTATTAATCATCTCCTTATACATATCCGACTCGATCCAATCATCAGAATCAATAAAACTTACGTATTTACCTCGTGCAAGTTTAATACCATCATTTCTTGCAGCTGAAACTCTAGCATTTTTCTTGTGTATTACTTTTATCCTTGTATCTTTTTGTGAATATTCGTCGCAGATTTTACCAGAATTATCTAATGAACCGTCATTAATGAGTATAATTTCAAAATCTTGAAAAGACTGTTTTAGTATGCTATCAATACAACGTCGCAGGTAATTTTCAACATTATAAACGGGTACGACCACACTTATTTTTGGCAGCATCTTTTCCTCCTTTCTTTTAAAAATTAGTTTTCTTATGATATTTCCTGTTTCTTCCTCATTACATCGTCTGTCTAAGCTTTTGATCTACGGATATGAGTTTGCCTCGGTCGACTTTAAAAATAATGTCGCAATTTTCAATTGTACTTAATCGATGAGCAATAATAATGATGGTCTTTTCACCTTTAAGCCCATCTATTGCTTTCATTATCTCTTTTTCTGTATCGTTATCTAAAGCTGATGTCGCTTCATCCAAAAAGATAATTTCCGGATTGTGATACAATGCTCTAGCAATCCCAATACGTTGGCGTTGTCCACCAGAAAGCCTAACACCTCTTTCTCCAACAATTGTATCTAATCCTTCAGGAAGAGAATCAATAAATTCCTTTAACAATGCATCTTCAATTGCATTTTGAACAGCAACTTCGTCAATATCTTTATCTGTAATACCAAATGCAACATTTTTCCGAATTGTATCATCCGATAAATAAATCGATTGTGGAATATAACCTATTTTATTTTGCCACACTGGTAAGAATTCTTTTAGGTCATTCCCATCGACTATTATTCTACCTTTTTCTGGTCCGAATAGACCTAGAATGATATCTACAATTGTTGTTTTACCAGCTCCTGAAGTTCCCACAAAAGCAACGGAACTTCCAATAGGAATCGTTAAAGATATATTTTTGATGGAATAATTATCTTGATTGGGATAACGGAAATAGACATTTTCTAATTCAATGGAATGGTGGAATGTTTTTTCTTCACTATTCACCTTTAATGGTTTGGATTCCATTGTGACATCATCAAGTATTGGATTTTTTCCTCCATTATCTTTTATCAAATCATTATAAACTACCGTCAATGCTGGCTGACTATATCGAATGGATGTTAGCATGGCAACAATTCTTGTAATAGAAGGCATAAGACGAAAAGCCGCCATTGCAAATAATGACATAGTAGATACTAATGTAGCTGTATCAGTCCGTTGAAAAACAATAATAATCATTGTAATAAGGACAACAGATACTAATAATGTTTCAATGAAAAGCTTTGGTACTTGATCTAGCGTATTTTTATAAACGATATTTTTCACTAAATTTTTGCTTTTATTTGCATACGAATTCACAAAGTAATCTTCTTTTCCGGACACTTTTATTTCCTTACTTGCTCCAAATCCTTGATTTAACCATTTAATGACCTCACGACTTAATTTTTGATTTTCTTTACCTAAATGAGTAATTTTATTGCGGAAGATTTTAAAAAACACAAAAACACTTCCACCCAACAATATAACGGACGAAAGTGTAGCTAATGGTGCTGTAAATATAAGCAAAGTAAGAATAAAAATCATGACCAACAATTCAGTTAATAATTGAAAGCCCGCTAATACAATACCATCAAATACTTTTCCCGCTTCCCCATTAACATTTCTTAATAATTCTGCTGAATTCTTTCCCAAGTAAAATGTATAAGGTTTTGTTAAATACGCTTTGAACATAGTTTTTGCTAGAGTATTTTTTTGATAAAGAATAACTCTATATTGTACATTGTAAAATAATAATAGATAGGCATTTTTGACAATAAAAATTGAAAGTAAAAATACAACACCAAATAAAATAAAAGCATTTGTTGATTGAAAGTTAAACAATTTGTATACATTGGATAAAATAGCTTGTTCTTGTATTATAGTAGGATTTGTCACAATCCCAACAAAAGGAACAATTAATCCGATTCCTACTGTTTCAAAAATGGCTGCAATGATCATCATAAAAAAAAGAAATAAGAACTTCTTCTTATCCCTTTTGGTGAAAAGTACCCAGAGCTTTTTTATTGTATCCTTCAATTTAGTCACACCTTTTTAATTCTGGTTGGAACAATAATTTTTCATCTGTTCCTTCATTTTGTAATAATGTATAGATTTTCTGAACTTCCCCATCATTTCCAAAATCCTTAGTCTTGCAGTAATTACTTATTTTATGAAGTAAATTTTCCTTTGTTATTGCCTTCATAATATCTATCGCACATCCCTCGTTAGACATTGGAACAATCATCCCATCGATGCCATCTCGAACCTGACTTCTTGCAGTTTCATAATCCGTAATAATTACTGGTTTTCCGAGGATCTGTGCTTCCCTTACCGTCACAGCTTTCCCCTCATACCGAGATGGCTGAATATATATATCACATGATAGAATATATGGATATGGATTTTCCTTTTTTCCCAGTAAAATAACATGGTTCTCCATACCAATTTCATGGATTTTTTGACGAATAAGCTGTTCATCACTTCCATAACCAATAATGTACCACTTTACTTTAAAGCCCTTTTGAATGATCTCTGCGCATATTTCCGGAATATTATCAAAGTTTTTGGCGTATGCAAACCGACCAATGGAAAGCAATTTAAGATATTCTTTTTCGTCTGGCATCTCACTAGAAACATCCGTTTCACAGGATTGTTGCTTTACCACTTTAGAAGAGAGAATATTTTCCACAACAATAGCCTTATCTGTAAATTGTGGATAGTGTTTGAGGAACACGTTATGACATTCTGCGGATACATTAACGATATAATCTAATTTTGAATATACTTCGATATCTAGTTTCCGATCAGGAGTTAATTGATTATAATCCGTGTGGATCCAACCCGCTTTCACTTTGGCATCGACCTTGCTTAGGACAATATTATGAATACCGATAAAAGACAACGCTAAGTCATATTCCCCTGTAATTTTTGGCAATAACGGTAGTAGATACTTATGTGCATATTGTGATTTGTTCCAAACCCCTATCTTTTTATTGAATACTTTACTTCGAATATTTAAATCGATTCTAGATAGTATTCTCGCAAGACCATAAATGAATTTTTTGCTAAATAGCAGGTTTCTAATCGGAACTTCAAAAACATCATACCTTGGTTCATAAGGCAGTAAATTAACTTCTTTAGGTATGTATTTCATAAAATCTCCCTGGTGTTGATACAACATAAGAGATACAGAGTATTTTTTATAATCAAAAGAATTTAGAAGTCCAATTAAACTTCTTTCTGCTCCACCAATATTCATTGAATACATTGTAATAAGTAATTTTTTTCGATTATCAGAATTATTCATTGTATCAACTCTTAATAATTAAATTTTTATAGGCACCCTCTAACATATTTACCTGAGTAGCAATATCAAAATGATTTGCCTCTAATGCAGATGCCAAAACTCTCTTGTCAATATACTGCTTTTGAGCATTTTTTATAGCAAGTATCCATTGGTCACTTTCATCTAAAGGCAAAAACTGAACCAACTCTAAGCCCAGGTCCACTTTTTTGGGAACACTATCAGATATAATACATGGGAGACTAGCTAACTGTGCTTCAACAGCCACCATACCAAATCCCTCACGCTTGGAAGGGAATAGAAACAGGTTACTAGCATGTAAAAATTTCGGTATGTCCTCTTTTACTCCTAAAAGTTGAACATGGTTAGCTAAATTATTTTCTGTTACATATTTTGAGATTTTCCTATGATATTCCTCGCCTCGACCAATTAAAATAAGTTTATAGCTCTTATCTTCTTTTAGTAATTCCTGAAGTAACTTTAATAAGAATAACTGGTTTTTATTATCTGATAGTCTGCCGATATGACAGAGAACTTTATCAGTGTCTAATAGTCCTAATTCAATTCTTGTTTCTTCTCTACTATTCTCTTTCCACTCTTGAAAGCAAGAAAAATCGATGGCATTATTTAAAATTTGATAGTGTTCATTTTCATATAAATAGTTTGCCGCTTCTTTGGAACAAGCAAATCGTTCCTTTGCATATCTAGAAATTAATTTTCTAGAACAGAACACGGCAATCTGTTTCTTTTTACTGGGCTTATTTAATCCATGAGTATGACTATGGACAACAATATTTTTTATACCCGCTAGGTAGGCTGCCAAGGCAATAAAACCACTTTGCCAATCCATATGAATATGAACAATATCAATCTTTGGCATCTTAGAAATAATTTCTCTAAACTGAAGGACATATTTTATTAAGCCCACATCGCCCAGGCTTTTTGTATAAAAAATTTCTCCCCCTAGTTTTTTGATTTCATCATCATAATCTCCTTTTTCATTTGAATGAACTAGAAAATTAAATTTATATTTGCTTTTATCAATATTTCTGTACAAGTTCATTAACATCGTTTCTGCTCCACCTCGATGCATAAGCCCAAAGCAATGTAAAACTTCCATAAAATCACCTCCTATTTTTAAATTCTTATCACTTTCATTTTTGTATTTTTAATAAATAAATAGAGTAAAATTCCTAATGGCCAACATGCTATGGTATAAGATTTCTTTGCTGAATCTCTAATATAGGATTTGTTCCGGGCAAGTTTACTTTCTGCTATATAATGTAACGTTTGTTTAATGATGAACTTCTTATCAGTAGAAATTCGGATCATTTCATTTCTATAGAACGAAAAGCCCTTTGCGCAAGTCCGGTATTGGTTAACTTTATCAAAGGACATGCTGTTTTCATTGTAATCAACAATACAAACAGCTTCATTCATGAGCAGCATTTTATAATTAAGATCAATTAACCTAAACTTATAAGATGCCGGAAAGAATTTTTCTCCAGTGAATTCTGGATACGGATATAGTCGGGTTAGGTCACTGCGATAAATTAACTTTTTGTCGCCTTTTCCATGATATTTATCGAACAATTCCGTGTATGTACAAGTATGTACGTTATTCGGATGCTCTGTTCCAATAATATCTCCCTTTACACTTTGGTTTAGCGCTATAATACCAGCAATCCCATCCGCTTTATTTTTCTTCCAAAAGTTAATTATTTTATCTACTGCATCTTCTGCCATCCAGTCATCTGAATCAATAATGGTGTTTATTTCTGTTTTAATATATTTGTAGGCGGTATTTCTTGCTCCTGTCATTCCTTTATTTTCTTGATATAAATACTCAATTTGTACAATATCTTCATTAATAAAACTTTGTATAATATCCTTTGTATTATCTATGGATCCATCATCTACTACCAACCACATAAAATCCTTTGATTTTTGCTTTTTTAATGATTCATAGACCTGATGGATACAATAACCTCTGTTATAGGTTGTGGTTATAATCCCAAGAGTTTTCATTGTTCTTCCCTTCTTAATAACCCGTATTATCTATTAATAATGATTAACGAAATGTTTCACTGTATTCTCTATATAAAACTCCTCATACCATTTTGCAATTGGGAATACATCAAATCCTGCCTTGATGATTTCCTCCGAGGTATCTCTTCTATATAAGCTTTCATTAATCTTAGTAAGAACTTCCTTGGCCCAATAATCTGTGGATTTGTCTAGGTCAATAAACTTTACTAGATTAGTGACTTCAACCTCGCTTGGGATTGTATTTGATATGACACACGGTAAACCAGAAGCTTGAGCCTCTATAATAACATTACCAAATCCCTCAAAATGGGATGGAAACACAAAAATGTCCATAGCCTGTAATAATCTATGAACATCATTCCGAGATCCAGTCATGATCACTTTATCTTCTAATCCATAATCTTTAATTTGATTAGTAACCTTTTCCCGTAAGTTTCCTTCCCCTACTAACATTAGAATTGTATTTGGATTTTGTTCATGGATTTTTTTGAATACAGATATTAGAAAACTATGATTCTTCTGTTGGTGGAATCTACCTATATGCCCGACTACAATTTCATTTGTTATATTAAATTCCTTCTTAACTTCTTCCCTTATATCACTATTAAAAATGTACTTGTTTGATTGTATCCCATTTGGTATTACTTTAAAGTTTGATTTATTCACTACATTTTCACCAAATAGCCATTTTCCAGCTGGTGTGGAACAAGCGAATAAATAATCTGCACTATAACGGATAGGTAGCTGCAACACATTTTTTGCAATAGCTTGAAGATTCATACCGGATGAAGTGTTATGACTATGTGCAATGGTAGTTAGACCAAAATTCTTGGCTATCCTTAGATAGATACTAGCAGTAGAGCGTACATGACCGTGTATAACCTTATATTCTGGATGGGTTTGAAAAAATTCTTTCCATGCCTTAACATACTGAAAGTGGTTCTTGCCGTTATAAGTAGGTACGCTATAAATTCTACCACCCAAAGAACGTATTTCCTCATTATAGATACACTCATCTTCTGTATGAACAACAAAATCAAACTGAAGTTTTTCCCTATCTATAATTCTATAAGCATTCATAATAATGGTTTCCAATCCACCTCTATCTAATCGTCCCACAACACGCAATACTCTTATTGGGCTAGACATTTTAGGGACTCCTTATACCACTCAATAGCTTCCTCAATCCCTCTTTCAAAGCTCCAATCCGGCTCATATCCCAACATTTCCTTAGCCTTTGAGATATCAGCATTACTATGCTTAATATCACCTTTTCGCTCTGGTCCAAAAATCGGTTGAATATCCTTATTTAAAGCCTTCACCAAACCAAAGTATATGTCGATTAAATATTCCCTACCACCATAGGCAACATTATAAGCCTGACCAGCTACCTCGCTCGGTGCAAGACATGCCTTTAAGTTTGCTTCAATAACATTTTCAATATAGGTAAAATCTCTACTTTGTTTTCCGTCACCGTTAATAGTAGGACTCTCATTTTCAAGTAATTGTTTAATAAATTTTGGAATAACAGCAGCATAAGCTCCTTCAGGATCCTGTCTTTTACCAAATACGTTAAAGTAACGAAGACCATATGTATCTAAACCATAAAACTTTGTATAGAGACTAGCATATTCTTCATTAACCTTTTTTGTAAGCGCATACGGTGATAGTAAATTTCCTTCCCTTCCTTCCTGTTTCGGAAGCGTTGGTTCATCACCATATACAGCAGAGCTTGAAGCATAGACAAATTTCTTGATACCATTTTGCCTAGCAGCTTCCATCATATTTAGTGTGCCTCTTATATTTATCTCATCATATAAAACTGGCATTTCAATGCTTCTTGGCACACTGCCCCAAGCAGCTTGATGGAGGACAAGATCTACTCCATCGCAAGCCTTTAGGCATGTTTCAAAATCACGAATATCGCCTTCCATAAATTCATAGTTAGGATGATTGATAAACTCTTGGACATTTTCTCTTTTTCCGGTTGAGAAATTATCTAGTCCTCTAACTTGGTAGCCTAATTTCAATATTGCTTCAACTAAGTTTGTTCCAATAAAACCAGCAGACCCTGTAACTAGGAACTTTGTTCCCTCTGGAAACCTTATATTCTCGTAGCCCACTCTATAACCTCCAATATAAAAATCCTTTATCTTCTGCTTCTATTCGATTAAACATCCCTTTGATGTCCATTAGTACACATTGATTTCTATTCATCTCTATTTCAGAGTCCAATGTTGCGGCTACCTCATTCATCGCGTCTGAATCCAGGTACCAATTTGTTGCAAACATTTTCTTAACATCTTCTAGTTGAATTAATTTAAACTCTTCATGTGGAACAGCAAAGATTACTGCATCCATATCCTTTATATCCTCTTTTTCACAAGGATTAATTCTGTATTCTCGCCATAGCTCTTCTTTATCCGCTACAGGGTCAATAACTTTTACTTCCATTCCGTATTCTTCTAATTCTTTTACCAAATCGATTACTTTTGTATTTCTAACATCCGGACAATTCTCTTTAAAGGTAAAACCAAAGATGGCCACTTTCGCTCCATTTATCTGTTTATTTGCTTTTATCATTTTCTTAACTGTATTTTCTGCTACATACTTGCCCATATCATCATTTATCTTTCGGCCCGATAGGATGATTTGAGAGTAGTAGCCCATTTGTTCTGCTTTATATGTAAGATAATATGGGTCCACACCTATACAGTGACCACCAACAAGTCCGGGGGAGAATTTAAGGAAATTCCATTTAGTTCCTGCTGCTTCTAGGACTGATTTTGTATCGATGTTCATTTTATTAAAGATAATAGAAAGCTCGTTCATAAAGGCAATATTAATATCACGCTGTGCATTCTCAATGACCTTTGCGGCCTCCGCTACTTTTATACTTTCTGCCCGGTAGACTCCCGCATTTACAACAATTTCATACACCTTAGCAATAATGTCTAGTGTTTCTTTATCCATTCCTGAAACAACTTTTATAATCGTTTCTAATCGATGTTCTTGATCTCCTGGATTAATTCTTTCAGGTGAATAACCAACCTTAAAATCTTTTCCACACTTAAGACCAGATTCTACTTCTAAAATGGGAACACATATTTCTTCAGTGACACCTGGATAAACCGTAGATTCAAAAACAACAATCGAACCCTTAGTTAAGTTTCTACCTAGTGTTCGGCTTGCTGATTTGACTGGAGTTAAATCTGGTGTCCGATCTTCTTTCACTGGTGTTGGAACAGCAACAATATGAAATTTAGCCTCTCTTAGTTTCGTTTCATTTGAAGTAAATTCAACTGTGGTTTCCCTAATTACCTCATTGCCAACTTCTTTTGTAGGATCTATACCATTTTTATAGAGTTCAATCTTTTCCTTATTTACATCAAACCCTATAACATTTATTTTCTTTGCAAAAGCTACCGCAATTGGCATTCCAACATAACCAAGTCCGATTAAAGAAAGCTTTTCCTCTCTTTTGATTATCTTTTCATATAAATTCATATGAGTTCTCCCTAACTACTGTCTTATTGATTTCATTAAGATATGAATGAATCACAATTTTCCGATCAAACTCTTTTTCCATTTTCCTACGTCCTGCGATACCCATTGCTTTTCTCTCTTCAATAGAAAGGTTCATAAATTTACTAATAGCTTCTACTAAACTATCAACACTTTTCACTTCAAAACCAATACCACTAACATCTTCATCAAACGTTTCCATACAACCAGGGACTCTTGAAGCGAGAACCGGTCGCCCTGATGAAGCAGATTCAAGCAGCACATTAGCTGTACCTTCATGATAAGAAGGCAGGATTGTTGCATGAGATTTTTTAATAAAGGAATGTACATCCTCTTGTTGACCGTGGTATTTAATAATACCTGCTCGTTCTAACTCAGCTAGTTTCTGATCATAATCCTCTTCACTACCTCCAATTAAATCAAAGTGTATATGAGGGTTTTTCTCTTTCACCTTGATAGCTGCTTCAAGTAACTCATCAATTCCTTTTGCTTTCATGATTCGTCCAATAAAGAGAAATTTTATTGTTTTCAGGTCCAAGGGATATTCTTCAAAACTATGATTCTCTAAATTAACACCTGAGCCAGGGATTAGCTTGGTATTGTTTTTTACAATGGAGTTTGTAATAAAAAACTGTCTATTCGTTTCATTCTGAAAAAAAATACAGGATGCATTTTTCAATGCAATCCTGTATAGCATCAGCGTTATTTTTTGAATAAGACCTTTATTTTCAATAGAAGTACCTAACCCAGTTACATTCGTTAAATATGGTGTTCTTGTCATTCTACATGCCATACCACCATAGACATTCGGTTTAATGGTATAAGTTAAAACAATATCTGGTTTAATCTCATTTATGATCTTAATATACTGAAGCAACAGACTAAAATCCTGTATTGGATTCGTTCCACGTCTACTTAACATAGTTTCCACATGCTTACAGCCTAACTTTTCTAATTTCGGTACATATTCATCATGGGGCAAGGAAATAAAAACCTCATGATTAGTATTCATCAACTCTTTAAGAAGTTCTTTTCTAAAGTTATATAAGCCCAACCCAAAATTTGCTAACACTAGAATCTTCATTCTTTTTTACTCTCCTAACCGGTACCCCTACATAAGTTCCAGGTTCAGTGATATCTTTTACGACAACAGCACCTGCGCCGATTCTGCAACTGTTTGTAATCATGATATTATTACTTACGACACTTCCAATCCCTAGCCAAGAACCTTGCCCGATGTTCACAGTACCTGCTAAATGCGCTCCTGGAGAGATGTGAACAAAATCTTCTATTATATTGTCATGGTCGATCGTAGCACCCGTATTAATGATGCATCCTTCCCCAATTTTGGTATTTGAATTAATCACCACACCTGCCATTATGACAGTCCCATTTCCCAACCAAACTTGTTCTCCAATAGTTGAATGGGGGTGAATTAATACGGGGATAGTTGCACCTTCCTCTTTAAGACGAGTTTGAATCTTTTCTCTTATACTATTATTTCCGATACCGACAAATATGTCCGAATTTCCAATAAAGTTAAAAGCATCATACGATTTACCTACAACTTCTAACCCTATTGATTTTTTGACACTTTCATTGTCATCTAGAAATGCAATGTCCTGCCACTTATTCATTTTTTTGGCAATATCAGCCACAACTTTTCCATGCCCACTTGCACCTATAATGAGAAGTTTATTTTTCATAATTCCATTCTTTCCTTTTTGTTTCCCTTAAAAGGTTCCATGGTTGCTGCAGTCTCTGAATTAATCCCTTCTCTCATGAATACCTTTTTCAGAGTAGAAAATATGATGCTCCAATCTCCAGTAAAACTAACATTATCAACATATTTTATATCGAGATTTAGCTTATCTTCCCAACTTATTAAATTTCTGCCACTTACTTGAGCAAGACCTGATAAACCGGGTCTAACTTCATGTCGTCGTTTTTGATAGTCATTATACAGCGGCAAATAACTTATTAATAATGGTCTAGGACCTATAATAGACATATCACCTTTTAAAATATTAAATAGTTCCGGCAACTCATCAAGTGATGTAGAACGAAGAAATCTTCCAAATTTCGTTAGTCTAATACTATCAGGAAGTAATTCCCCTTTTGCATCTCTTTTATCTGTCATCGTTCTAAATTTATACATCGTAAAAATCTTTTCATTAAATCCCAGTCTATCTTGTTTAAACAATACCGGGCTACCAAGCTTGAATCTTACTAGAATTGCAATTAAAAGAAGAATGGAACTAAGAACCATTATGGCAAGCAGTGACAGTATAAAATCCATCGGTCTTTTTATATACTTCCTATAGATAATTCCTTTTGAAGATTCCATGATTCTCTCCATAAACTTTTAATTATTTCGACAACTTCCTTTAAATCTTCATCTGTCATTTTTGTATCTGATGGCAAACAAACACCATTCTCAAACAATTTCTCCGAAACATCAGTACCTATAAAATCGTATTTCTCAAAGTATGGCTGCAAATGCATTGGCTTCCATAATGGTCTTGACTCGATATTTTCTTTTTCAAGTGCTTCCATTATATCGATTGGTCTTACTCCACCTGTTAAAGTCAAACTACTTAACCAATAATTGGGTTGATTCCATTCATTGGTAGGCATAAATTTGATGCCTTCCAGTGAGCTTAACTCTTTCTTATAAAATTCAAAAATGGCTTTCTTTTTTTCTACTCTTTTCTCTAGAACCTTTAATTGCCCTCTGCCTATCCCAGCTACTATATTACTCATACGATAATTAAATCCTAATTCACTGTGCTGATAGTGTCTTGCTTGGTCTCTACTTTGTGTTGCCCAAAATCTTACCTTTGTAATTCTTTCGGAATCATCGGAAACCAACATACCTCCACCAGAAGTGGTAATGATCTTATTTCCATTAAAAGAAAAAATGCCATAATCACCAAAAGTACCTGTATGTTTCCCCTTGTAATAAGTACCTAAAGACTCAGCAGCATCTTCTATCAACACAGTATTATACCTATTACACAGTTCAACGATCTTGTCCATATTGCAAGATAAACCATATAAATGGACTACAATAACCGCCTTTACTTCCGGATACTTTTGAAAGGCTTCTTCTAATGCATTAGGACACATATTCCAACTTTCATTATCGCTGTCTATAAATACTGGAATGGCATTTTGATAAATGATTGGATTGGCTGTTGCAGAGAAGGTAAGCGATTGACAAAATACAATATCGCCTTCTCCTACTCCTGCAGCTCTAAGGGCCATGTGTATGGCTGCAGTGCCAGAACTTAAGGCTGCAGCAGCTTTAGAACCAACTTTTTCTGCAAGTTCATTTTCAAACTCATTGACATTTTTACCAAGTGGGGCAATCCAATTTGTATCAAATGCTTCTTTTATATAATGCATCTCATAGCCTTCATCACTTAAATGGGGTGATGAGAGGAAAATTCGGTCTCTCATTCCTTATCACTTCCCTCCTTTTAAAAATAAATTTTTTAGTTGCTTAAGAATTTTGCAATGTATAATTTTTAAGAGTCTCTGTTAAATACTCTAGCAACTCGTGATTTATCTCATCATTCTGCAAAGCAAACTCAATCGTTGTCTTTACAAACCCCAACTTCTCCCCAACATCGAACCGTTTACCTTCAAAATCATAAGCAAACACACGTTGAATTTGATTCAGTTGCTGAATGGCATCAGTAAGCTGAATCTCTCCTCCAGCGCCGGTTTGTTGTTTTTCAAGAAACATAAAGATTTCAGGAGTAAGAATATACCTACCCATAATCGCTAAGTTAGAAGGGGCAGTTCCTTGCTTAGGTTTTTCAACAAAGTAATTTACTTGATACCTTCGACCATCTTGTGCAGCAGGATCAATAATGCCGTATCTGTGAGTTTCTCCATCAGGAACGGTTTGAACGCCGATTACCGAAGACCGAGTATCTTCATATATATTCATTAATTGCCTCAAACATGGAGTATCGCTCTGGACTATGTCATCACCTAACAGGACTGCAAATGGCTCATTTCCAATAAAGTTTCTTGCACACCAAACAGCATGCCCTAAGCCTTTTGGCTCCTTTTGCCTTATATAATGGATATCTGCAAGATTAGTGGAATAACGAACTTTATCTAGCAACTCTGTTTTTCCTTTATCAAGTAGGTTTTGTTCAAGTTCATGAGCAAAATCAAAATGATCCTCGATCGCTCTCTTTCCTTTTCCAGTAACAATAATAATATCTTCAATACCCGAAGCGATTGCTTCTTCGACAATGTATTGGATCGTTGGTTTATCAACGATCGGCAGCATTTCTTTTGGCATTGCTTTCGTTGCTGGTAAAAATCTAGTTCCTAACCCAGCTGCGGGTATAATTGCTTTTCGTACTTTTTTCAATTTATTTCCTCCTCAAAAATTCCCATTCGGAAAACTAAAATCCGAAAATAAATATCTAGTAAAAAAATAGGTTTTACGAACCATTTCTTTTACTAGATATTTATAAACAAAGGTATAATTAAAAATTGGGCATCTAACCCACCCTCACACCACACTATTGACAACAAGCGTCTAAGGAAGATTTTATTAAATACATTCCCACAGCATAGCCGAGTGCCTCCAGTGATAACGACTAGGAGACATCGCCGGTCAGATAAATACCTGACTTCATATTGTCTGATGGAGTTCAATAGTTGGATTCATTTTCGTTTACCTTTCAGTTCTATAAAAAGAACAATCACACAAAAAAATATAGACATTATTAAAGATTATTCTATTTTTATTAATTAACGTTCCTTATAAGGTTTAGTAATTTCTATATAACGAACGAAACATTTTGAAAATTTATCTACAAAACCTTTACTGGAGCAGTAGTCAACTGAAGTTGACAAAGATTTAATTTCAAAAGGAATGTTACGTTTATACAGATTAAAAGTATTCGTTCGTTGTTTGTTCCATATAAAGAACAAATGTATACTTATAAATTATCATCATCTTTATATACTGTCAATCCATTTTCCAAATAAAAAAATTCTTTTTACCAGGAAATTGGAACTATAATAAAATTAGAAAAACCCCTAGGTTTCCCTAGAGGTCTAGTACAAATGTGCTATTCCATTTCAATTGGATCTTGATTCTCTTCCCACTCTTTTTCTTTCTTCAATTTACGTCTGTACACAAACTTCGATAAGTTTATACTAATCTCATATAGAAGTAAAAGTGGTAGTGTTACTAAAAAGTCTGACATAAAATCTGGCGGGGTTATGATAACCGCAATAACAATTAGAACAAAATAAGCATACTTACGAATCTTCGATAAGACGTAAGGATTAATGATCCCTAATGATGTAAGGAACATGACGACTACAGGTAACTCAAAAAGTACACCAAACGGTAAAGTCATATTCATCACAAAACGGAAGTATTTATCAGCTGTAAAGTTGGTGACAAGCATATCTCCACTTAGGTTCATTAAAAAGTTTAATACCATTGGCATAATAATAAAGTAACCAAAAGCTAATCCTACAATAAATAAAATAAATAATGCCGGAATATAGGATAATGTTACTTTTCTTTCATTTGATCTAAGAGCAGGTTTGACAAACAACCATATTTGAAGCGCGAGTACAGGTATTGTACCTGCTATCGCCACTAATGTGGCCAGCATAAAATAAATCCAAACAATATCACTTGGTCCTAATGCAATTAATTTAACATCTAAGTCTTGGACAAACCAGTTATAAATGTCTTTAACATAAATAAAGCCGAAAACAAAAAAGGCAATAAATGCCACAACGGTGAAAATTAACCGTTTTCGTAATTCTTCTAAATGATCAACTAAATGTAATTCTTTATCTTCCATATAATACCCCTACTAGCTCAGGTTCACTCTGAGTTTATTTCAAGAAAAAAGGTGCAAGAAGGAATCTCTTACACCTTATTTTGTCACTTTTTTCTTTTCTTCTTCGATTTCCTGCATTACATCGCTTGTTAAATCACGAGTAGACTTTTTAAATTCACGAAGCGTTTCACCCATTGCTTTACCAATTTCAGGTAGCTTCTTTGGTCCGAATATAATTAAAGCTAAAACTAATATTAAAATTAATCCAGGTACTCCGATATTTGATAACATAGGTACATCCCCTTTAATAAGTGGTTATTTCTACTACGATTATAGTACTTTCACATTCAGAATGGATGAATTCAGGCAATTGTTCATAAGAATGTCATAAATACTAAAAATAAACGACTTTATTTGACGTTTCCATTCTAACATATTTTAGAGTGGATTTGTCCAGTAAGATTTAATAAATTCGACAAGAATCGATTTTTGGTTTTAAACATTTATAGCATTTCCATTATTTCCTACATTTATTATTAAAACGTCTCCTAGCACAGACTGTTTTAGGAAGCTATTTTTTTCTTCTCAATTTCACTGACAATGATTTCTCTTACTTCTAACCCTAATTCTTTTATATCCTTCTCACTATGAATATGGCTAACAACCGGATGACCGATAATGACCTTTACTTTAGCAGGTTTAATAAGACGATTATTTTTCTCAAATATATCTGATGTTCCTATAATGGAGATCGGAACAATCGGAACTTTTGCATCAACTGCCATACGAAATCCACCGCTTTTAAAATGTTTGACTAAACCACCTTTGCTTCTTGTACCTTCAGGAAAAATTACCAGTGAGTGGCCTTTTTTTAAAAGTCTTACTGCATCTCGAATCGCTTTCGTGGATTGACTTCGGTCTTTTCTATTTATGAATACACAATTCATAACTTCCATCCAGCTTGAAAGAATAGGAACTTTCTTAACTTCTATTTTTGATACAAACCCGAATGGCTTTTCAATAGCAGCAAGTAGAACAGGTATATCAAAATCCCCTTCATGATTACTAATAAAAATAACCGGACCTTCCGGAATTCGATCTTGGCCCTCTACTGAAATCGTTGAACCTGTTAATTTCATCATAACCTTTGACCATTGTTTTGGTATTCGATGAATGATTTGATCTCTCTTCACTACTTCCATTCTTCGATTCAATTTTTTCATCGAACCCAGCTTAGGTAAATTATAAATTAGGAATCCTGCCAAATATAAAAAACAAATAACTAATCGAAACACAACTTACTCCCCTTTGGATATGTATTTCTCTGTAGATTTAGAAGAAAAACAGCTGAAGCTTCAGCTGCTTAACGTTTGTGGTATATTAAAAATTCATAATGATAAGGGTTCTTCTCATCTTGAATTCCTCTTTCTTTTGATACAAGTTCAAAATCATTTAATGAAAACTCTGGAAAAAACGTATCACCTTCAAATTCATCATAAATCATTGTTAAATAAAGGCGATCAACAACAGGGAGCAGTTCTCGAAAAATTTCAGCTCCGCCGATGACAAAAACTTCCTCATCTTTTGATTCACAATAAGATATGAATTCATCTAGAGAGTAGAACATAGTACAGCCATCGCACTCATATTCTTTATTCCGGGTGATAACTATATTTTCTCGCCCTGGAAGAAGTCTACCAATTGATTCATGCGTTTTTCTTCCCATTGCAACTGGATGTCCCATTGTGACTCGTTTAAAAAATTTTAAATCCTCGGGTAAATGCCATGGTAATTGATTATTTTTTCCAATCACACGATTTTCGTCCATTGCCCAAACAAAAGAAATCATACACTCACGACTCCTTTAATATGTGGGTGTGGATCATAATTTTCTAATGTGAAGTCTTCATATTTAAAATTGAAGATATCATTCACTTCTGGATTGATAGTAAGTTTGGGTAATACTCGTGGTTCTCTGCTCATTTGTAGTTTAACCTGTTCAAGATGATTTTGATAAATATGGACATCACCAAAGGTATGAATAAACTCACCTGGCTCTAACCCACAAACATGAGCTACCATATACGTAAGCAATGCATAGGATGCAATATTAAATGGAACTCCAAGAAAAACATCAGCTGATCTTTGATATAACTGACATGATAATTTACCATTCGCTACATAAAACTGAAAAAGACAATGACAAGGCGGTAGAGCCATCTTATCAATTTCACCAACATTCCAAGCATTTACTAATAAACGACGTGAGTCAGGGTTTGTCTTAATTTGCTCTATTAACTGACTAATTTGATCAACGGTTTCTCCATCTGCACTAGTCCAAGAACGCCATTGGTGACCATAGACAGGACCAAGATTTCCCTCTTCATCGGCCCACTCATTCCAAATTCTTACTCCATTATCTTGTAAATATTTTATGTTTGTATCTCCAGTTAAAAACCAAAGAAGCTCATGAATAATTGATCTTAGATGGAGTTTTTTTGTTGTTAATAAAGGAAATCCTTCAGCTAAATCAAAGCGCATTTGATAGCCAAATGTACTAATCGTCCCTGTACCAGTACGATCAGTTTTAACTGTTCCGTTTTCTAAAACATGTTTACATAAATCGAGATATTGTTTCAAAAAAATCCACATCCTTCGTAAAACTCTTAATGAACATTTTACCACGAAACAACTAAAGATGCTTTTACCTTTCTATAGAAATTAGGATATGTATAAAAATTGTCGAATTGTTGTTCTTTAAATCGAACGTTTAATGTATTATAATTAATACATATTTGTTTTGACATAATGATTTTTCCATAAAAACAACTAACAGTAAATGTTCTATATATAGTTCTATTTATGAGTATAGGGAGTGATTATACAATGTCCGAAAAATTATATAGAAGACCTATGGTTATGAGTCATAGTGCAATTAGATTTGAAACTTCCCAAAGTATAAATACAAGCATTATGGAAATGGAAACAGAATCTGACCAAGATATCTGTGGTGAAGATTCAACTTTGTTTGATTTTAACTTAGCATCAGATAATAGTGATTATAACGAAGCAGAAAATTCTAACGGAGTAGCCCTTTTTGGCAGCGATAATGAGCAAGAAGGTGCTACCTGTGGGGAAGAAACAGGTGAGGGTAGTGATGATGGTACAGTTGACGGTATTATAATTAATGACGATAACACTAACAATGAAGAAAATTCAACCAGTGATGACACTATAATAGATCTTGATAGTACTACCAATAATGAGGACAGTAATTCCAATGAAGACACTACTGACAGTAATGATAGCTCCACCGAAGATGTATCTTCTGAAAATTCCTCTGGAAGTAATGACAGTATTAATTTAAACGACAGTAGTTCTAATGAAGGTACTAATACTAATGATAACAGCTCTGTTGATACTGAAACCGAAGAATCTACTTCAAACGATGATATCATTATTGTTGAAGACAATAATGATAATGATACTAAAAATGAGAATGGCACTACTAATAATGATGTCAGTAATACAGAAGGTAAATAGTATCTCAATTTAAGAATTTTAAAATCCCCAATCATTCTGATGGGGATTTTAATTTTAATTAATAATATTGAATTTCATTTTTGCATATTTTAACTATCAATCATAAACTCATGTATCCATTAAAACTTTATCTATTCTTCTCTCGACAATCTTCCCCTCACTCAATTCGATAACCTGATCCGCCTTTTGAATGGACAAGCTACGATGCGCGATAATGATGATGGTCATTGTCCCTTTAATTCGTTCGAGTGCTTCTAGAATTTTTGTTTCATTTTCAGTATCCAATGCACTTGTTGCTTCATCTAGGATAAGGACCGACGGATTTCTCAAAAGGGCACGAGCCAAAACTAACCGTTGCCGCTCGCCTCCAGATAAATTAATCCCCCTGTCCCCCACTCTAGTATGGATTCCTCTAGGTAGTCTTTTTACAAATTGGTCTGCTGCTGCCAATTTAAGTGCATTCCAAACCTGTTCTTTTTTAGCATCCGGCTTCATCAACAATAAGTTTTCAAGTATTGTTGCATTAAATAGAAATGGATCCTGCGGAACGAAACTAATTGAGTTTTTATAAGCATATAGTTTTTCCTTTGTTATCGCTGTTTCATCGACTAGTATCTCTCCACTTTCCGGCTGATGGAGGCCGAGCAATAGATCTACTAAAGTGCTCTTACCAGCCCCAGAGTCCCCAACAATAGCCGTCATCTGTTTTACGGGTATCCTTAAATTAATGTTGTGTAAGGTAGGTTTGGCAACATCACTATATGTAAAAAATACATTTTTACATTCAATCGATTCTTTAATCTCAAGGGGTTCATTTATATTAGAGCCAAATTCAATATCTTTGTTAACATTCGTTTCGTTATGTAAATCTAGTAAAACTTTAAAAGCAGGTATAGTCATGGCTAATTGCTGTAAATACGATTGAATTCCCACAAATCTTGGCCAAAGTCGTGAGAAGAGCAAAATGACCATGAGCAGCTTTGCAGGTTGTGCAGAGAAAAAATGAACGGAGAAAAATATAAAACTTGTTATAATAGCACCTAAAGCGGTTTTATAGGAAACCTGGGAGTTAGACTGTAATTTCACATAGTTTACTTGTTCGGTTAACATTCTTTTATTTAATGACTTCATCCAATTCAGTCGAGATTTTTCAAGTGTATTAGTCTTTATATCTTTTATACCATTAAGATTATCGGTAATTCCTGCAAGGTACCTTCTTGCTAGTTGAGTAGACTCTTTCCCGAGAGATTTCGCTTGTTTTACAAACCTCCATGAAAAAAAGGCAAGACAGAGACCACAAAGTAATACAAGGCTTGAGATTTGAAAAGAAATCCAAAAGGCTATTCCAATTTGTATCAGTGTAAAAATAAGATTCGTAGCTAACAACATAAACATCTTTATTCCCATCGCTACACGATTAATATCTTTGGTTAAGGAGTTAATCAAATTTGATTTTCGTGTTTTTAAATAAAATTCCCACCTTACATTTAGTAAACCATTGTATGTATCTTCTTTTAGGTGATTGACGAATCCTTGCTGTATCTTTACATCTCTAATAGCTAAATTACGTTCAAGCAGGCTTTGACCTATGACCATAACCAGGTAAATACCTAATATTGTCGTTAGTCCTGTTCCCTTAGGAATCTCTTTTAAAAAGTTCAAAATTCCCCAAAACCCAGCATTCTGACTTTGCATTTCTAATATTCCGCCTATACTTAGCATCGGAATTAGTAATAAAATCGCAGCCCCGTCTAATAAGCTTACAATGACCATTCCAAGAAGATTGAAATATAGTATCTTCCCTGTAAATTGATAAAAGTGTTTTAAAAAATGAGTAAATTCCTTCATCCATAACCTACCTTTTAACTTATTAATTCTGACTTTCCATATTTTAACTTCATTTTACTATAAAACTAATAATTTTTATCCATTACAATAAAAATAAAAGATGAGCCACCTAATGCTCATCTATCAATCGCTTAGTTTTATTATTTTTTAAAGGTTAACCAGCGGATTCGGCTCTATTTTCCCATCCATACTTTTAATAAATTCATAGGTTTGTGGTGCGCGTTGATACAAAGTTTCTTTTGTATCGTCATTTAAATAAAACATCGCAAAGGTTTCAGCAAAGTATTCCTCGGGAAACAATAAGAAATAAGAATTACCAGGGAACAAAACCGCACGTTCCTTTTCCCATACATCTAAAAATGGGCGATTGTATTTTAGGTCATGTAAAATAAAGTGGTCGATCGAATGGGCTAGCTCGTGAAGTTCAAGATTAACCGATCCGTGCCCCTTCCCCTTTTCACTAGCCCCGATTTTCACAAGAACCGTTTTCCCCCCACCAATGCCTGGTACATCATCCCAAGTCGTTTTGGAGTGATAGCCTCTTGGAATCACACCGCTTAAATGGCTGGCAGTCGGATTTTCCGTTAGTTTGCCTTCAAAGAGCTTTACAACAATCCCTTGTTCGTTTATTTGATCTAATAAAAAATCAGGCAGCACCGACAGACGGCTTATGACTTTTGCTGCTTCCTGTTGATTAAATGATGTTTCTGGGAGTACAACAATATGATCGAGTTGTTTTTTCGGTTCGATAGACATGGATTTTCTTAGAATTGAATTTTCATCGAAATCCGCAAGCCTGATCCCTTCGACAGAGGCTTGAGATATTTGATAAAATGAAAATGAGAGTATCAAAATGCCGAGCGTAATGACCCACTTCTTCAAACTATCTCCCCCCATCTTTTTCCGTCCTTTATCTATAAAAATTATAACATATGAAAATAGGTATAAAGCGGTTTCATTGATAGGTAAATAGTGGGTTGAAAGGGGCTAGAGAAAATAAAAAACTCGGCACAAATTGAGTGCCGAGAGTAAGTTATTTAAAATTATCTCATCCATTTTGGTGGAGTGTTTTTATCCCAATAAATGGCTCCAAGTGTATGATGGTTTTGGAACCCATCTAGATAGCTGTGATAGTGGAAATTAAACCAGTATCCTTGTTGAGGCGGATTATCTCTTCGAACATGAAAACGAATCACGTCTTCACCTGTTAATTGATTTTGGATATGAAAAATTCGTTCTGAGTTCCCACCGGTTGGGAATTCGGAGATATTTAAATATTGCAGTTTTCCAGCTGGTATTTGATGGGTCACATCATTAATGGCCTTTTCAATTTCAGGCAGAATGATTTCTTTAAACTCATCCTCAATAATCGGTTTGATTTTATTTCCAAATTTTTGTAAGGAATATAATTCAGCCTGCTCCATCATTTCATCCAAAAATTCATCTCTTGATGGGATGGCGGCGATTGTTTCATACGAAATTTCCTCTTTTGGAGGTTCTGATTCAAAGACATCTCGGTTAGACCCAGGATCTTGATTTAATTCATTTAACCAAGCAGCTTGAGAAGGAGTAACCATTCCAAAAGTCAAAATAGTTACCATGACAACAAATGTTTTTCTAATCCACCTTTGCATGTAGTTCCCTCCCTTGCCTCAAAGTCTTTTAAACTATTATACTGCTTTTTATCTAAAAAATGGATAGTTGTCCCGAAAATTCATAAAAATTTAATAAAATTATTTTTCTAGTATTCCAAAATGGAACTTTGCCGTTTTTCGTCTCAATTGTAGGAAACCAAACTGTTCAAAGCGCTCACTTTGGTAATGATCTTTTAATACAACTCGACATTTTGAAACACGTAAAGCTTCTTCCATCCACTCAGCTTGAAATTTTTCATATACTGCTAAATGGGTTAAAGCCTTTATTCCATCCGATTCTAAAATACTTTCTTCAAACATCGGGTCAAAGTAAACAACATCGACACTATTGTTTGGAAGACTTTTCATATAATCAAAACAATGTGCGTGGATTACCTCGATTTGTCTCATCGCCTCATCCATTTCGGAAATACCAGCATCCCATTTTTTTAAACCTTCACGAACGATATAGCTTAAGTATTTTTCCGCTTCTAGCCCAATGACCTTTCCCTTTGGCCCAACACTGAAACTCGCCACAATACTATCGGAAGCAAGCCCTAACGTACAATCTAAAAAGCTCATTCCTTCTTTTAATTGGCATGCATCAACAAATGGATCATGTTCTCCTCTTTGTAGCCGTTTGATTCTAAACATAGCTGAATTAGGATGGAAAAAGAATGGCTCTGGTTCTCCAAACGGGAAAAGTTCAAGCCTTTCTTTCCCCACAACCATGCAGGCATCATTCTGAAGCTTTTGCATAAGAGCAACAGAACGTTTTTTTCGGTCTATAAAAGGTACGTCTAGGTCCTCAGCAATCATTTTTGCTTGTTCAATCATGACTTGATTGGTGCGGCCGGCTGTTGTAACAAACATGGTTAATCCCCTTTTTAAAAATAATTTCAAAAGGCTGTATATGTATAAATTGTGGTTTTAGTAGAAAAAAAGGATGCCATCTGGCACCCTTATCCTAATTTTGTTTCAAACGCAGTTAATAAATTTTCCATAATGGCTTCCATTGGAAAGCTTTCAATATTATGTCTAGGAATAAAATGAACCACTTCTTTTCCTTTTAATAGCGCCATGGAAGGTGAAGAAGGCTCTAATCCATCAAAGTATTCACGCATTTTTGCTGTAGCCTCTTTATCTTGACCAGCAAAAACAGTTACCAAATGGTCAGGCTTTTTTTCACTTGTCAAAACAGCTTGGGTAGCAGCAGGACGTGCTAAACCAGCAGCGCAGCCGCAAACTGAATTCACAACCACAAGTGTTGTTCCTTCGACGTTGTTCATAAACTCTTCTACTTCTTCAGCTGTTTTTAATTCCTGAAAGCCAGCTTGTGTTAACTCCTGACGCATGGGAATAACCATTTGTCTCATATATTCTTCATATGCCATAGACATAATAAAATCCCTCCAAAACTACAATTTGTAGTGTTAGCATACTATATTTTGCTAAGAGATTGCAAAGAATGGGTTTGTGCTATTAATCATTTTTTCTCGCTTCCGTCATTTGCTTCCAAACAGAACCTTTAGCTTCTTCTCCGCCTTCAATACGGGCAATAGCCATTTTCACCTGTAAACTTACCTCAAACTCTGGATCATTTTCCACTTCTTTTAAAGCTGGAAGTGCGGATTCGTCACCAACCTCGTATAAATACATAGCTGCACGCCATCTGACAAGCTTGCTTGTATCCTTTAAAGCCGCACACATTTCCGCTATGGCTTCTTCAAAGCCTAAATCTGATAAACAATCGCCAGCCGTTCTTCTAACGGCAACGGCAGAATCTTTTAATCCTTTATAAAGCAATGGTAGGACTTTTTTGTCTTCAATCATTCCAACATAGACAATGGCAAGCCTGCGAATGGACATTTTTTCATCTTCCAGCGCTTTTTCAAGTACAGGCAGGTCTTCTAAAGTTGGATCATTCATTTGTTCCAATGCTTGGTAACGGACTCTCCAATCGGGATTAGAAAGATCATCCACTGTGATTTTCTTTTTCTCTTTTACTCTTTTTTCGGTCACTGCTTCTTGACCTTTTTGAGCTTCTAATACTAGAGCTTTAACTCTATCTTCAGGATACGTCGCTAAAAGCTCATCTAAAATTTCTTGTCCAACTTGCTCTATATCGCCGTAGCGAATACCAAAATCCTGCCACTTCCGAAGAAGGATATAATTATCGCCAGGCATTTGGGCTTCAAAAGCGGCATTTTTATATAAATCAGGCAATCCAAATCGTTTTTCCGTGTCTTCTTCTGTAAGCTTAATTTGTAGGGGGATGCCTTTAAACATTTGAACCTGCGCTTTTACTTCCCCATAATGCTGGGATACACTTTTGCCCGCATTTTGAATTTCAGATGCTGACTCACCAAATGCCTCTCGGACTTTAGGTAGAATTTCCTTCCAGTCATACTTTGCATTTCGTTCAACAGCTAAGAAGTCAGCAACATGGTATACCCCCTTAACCCCTTCAATTGTTAGGATTGTTTTAATAACTTCGGGAGCTCCCTCCTGTTGGTCGGTTTTATAATTATGAGCTTTACCCATTGGTAATTCTTGATCCAGGATTACCTTCATTGTATTAGGACTTGGTGTCGGTTCAATTGCGATAATTTTCATCAGACCACCCCTTCTAAAAAGTTTATCTCTAATCTATTACTTCCCAGCAAGTTCAGATAGATAAGACCATCTTTCAATGGATTCTTCTAATTCCTGATTAAGTCTTGCTTCCTTTTCACTTAACTCATGTGCTTTTTCAAAGTCGCTGCCCACCTGAGTTAATTCTACGGATACTTTTTCAATTTGTTCTTCAAGTGAAGCGATTTTATCTTCAATCTCTTCCCATTCCTTTTGCTCTTTGTACGTCATTTTTTTCTTTTTTTCTTTGACTGGCTGTGTTTTTTCAACCACAACCTTTGGCTTATCGTCTTTCTTTGATACTTGCTTTTCCAAGTAATCTGTATAGCTTCCAAAGAAAGTCGATACATGTCCATCTCCTTCAAAAACTAATAATTGATCAACGACCTTGTCTAAGAAATAGCGGTCATGGGAAACGGTAATGACAACGCCTGGGAAGTCCTCTAAATAATCCTCTAGGACTGTTAATGTCTGTGTATCCAAATCGTTCGTCGGCTCATCCAGGATTAAAACATTCGGCTCTTCCATTAGTTTTTTCAAAAGGTATAAGCGACGCTTCTCTCCTCCTGAAAGCTTTCGAATCGGTGTACCGTGTGTATGCATCGAAAACAGGAAGCGTTCAAGCATTTGAGCAGCAGAGATATACTTGCCATCAGAAGTATGAACCATTTCAGCGGTCTCTTTTAGATATTCAATCATCCGCTTATTCTCATCCATATCATCTATTTCTTGTGTATAATATGCGACTTTAACCGTTTGTCCAGTGATTATTTCACCTTCATCTGGTAAAATTCTTCCTGCTAACATATTTAATAGTGTCGACTTTCCAGCACCATTTTTTCCAATAATGCCTATACGATCACCTGGCTTCATTAAGAAAGAAAAATCTTGAATAATTGGTTTATCACCAAAGCTCTTACTAATCTCTTTCATTTCAAAAACTTGCTTCCCTAACCTACTCCCACTTAAAGAAATATCTAGTTTTTCGGTTGTTTTTTGATCCGAAAGCTTCGTATCTAACTCTTCGAATCGTTGAATTCGCGCCTTTTGTTTCGTCGTTCTTGCTTTTGCACCGCGGCGCATCCATTCTAATTCATTTCGATAAAGATTTTGCATTTTTTCAAAGGAAGCTGCTTCATTTTCCTCACGAATCGCTTTTGATTCTAAAAAGTCAGCGTAGTTTCCTTTGTATGCGTACAAATTACCACCATCAAGTTCGAATATACGATTGGTGACACGATCTAGAAAATAGCGATCATGCGTTACCAGCAGAATCGCTCCACTATAACGGCTTAAATAATCCTCCAACCATTTAACCGATTCAAAATCCAAATGGTTGGTAGGCTCGTCTAATATTAATAGGTCAGGAGAATCAATTAATACTTGAGCAAGAGCCACACGCTTCTTTTGTCCCCCAGACAAAGCAGCAATTTCCTGCCCATAATCATCGATACCAAGTTTATTTAAAATAGCCTTCGCATTGGCACTAGCATCCCATGCATTGAGTGCTTCCATATCCTTTTGTAAGGTGAAAAGCTTTTCTTGTAGCTCTTTATTATCTGGCTGATGATTCAAATGAGCTAATGCTTGTTCATACTGTCTCACAACTTTAAAAGTCGGAGAATCTCCCTTAAATACCTGTTCAATAACCGTCAAATTCCCCGTTAGCTCCGGTTGTTGTGACAAATAAGAGATGGAATAATCTTTACCTGTCACAATATCCCCGGAGTCAGGGATATCGAGTCCGGCAACTATTTTTAGAAGAGAGGATTTTCCAGTTCCATTAACACCGATTAATCCTACTCTTTCTTTTTCGCTAATCGTAAAAGAAATTTGTTTAAAAAGTTCCTTCTCTCCGTACGTTTTTGATACATTTTCGATTGAGATCATTTTCAAGCTTGACCATTCCATTCTTGATAAAATTGAGATAAAAATTCTTCCATATAATGATGTCTATTTTCAGCTATTGTTTTTGCTGTCTCTGTGTTTAATAAATCTTTTAATAAAAGAAGCTTTTCATAGAAATGATTCACACTGGAGGATTTTCCATTTCGATATTCCTCTACTGTCATTTCTTCTCTTACTTTTCGTTCAGGATGATAAATAGGTTGTCCCTTTTTTCCACCGTAAGCAAATGCCCTTGCTATTCCGATTGCACCAATGGCATCGAGGCGATCAGCATCTTGAACAATTTTCGCTTCCCATGACGTTAAAACCCTTTTTTCTCCACCACGAAAAGAAATGGAATTGATTACTTCTATAATCTTTTCTGTTATATCAGTGGAGAGTTCTAACTGATTTAAAAATTGTAGTAAAATTTGTTGTCCTTCTTCTTTACTTCCATTCAATTTTTCATCGGGAATGTCATGTAATAGTGCAGACATTTCTATAATAAAAGGATCACCTTTTTGTTCACTTTTCCAAATAGATAGGGCATTTTTTCTAACACGGTCAACATGAAACCAATCATGACCTGTTGAATCTGCCCCCATTTTCCTTTTCACAAATTCTTCCGTTTGATTGATTGTTAAAGAATAATCCATTCTTGTTTCCCTCACCTTCAATACAAACTTTATTTTATCATAACAAATCAAAAATGTTTCCCTTTGGCTATTTGAATCCCTCGAAATAGAAAAAAAGTGCCCCCATGGAGCACTTTTTAAGCATTATACCAACTGATACCTAATGTATTTTCTCCCGCATGTACGCCAATCGTTGCACATAAAGGATAGGTTTGAAAATCAGTATTTGGAAATTGTTGTATTAGTTCCTCTTTCCATTTTAATGCCGCCTCTGGCTGTAAGCCATAAAGAATGTATGCTTCCTTAATAGGTGCCTTCTCATTCGCGGATTTTAGTAGCTCGACAATTTTTTCTCTTGCTTTTTTCTCGCTTCTTGCCTTTTCTTTTACTTTTAATTCACCATCTGTGATGCTAATAATTGGTTTAATATTTAACATACTTCCTAGTACAAATTGCAGATTATTCATTCGGCCGCTTCGGTGCAATTGTTCTAAACTACCGACTAAAACATAGGTCTCGTTTTTGGTTGTGAGAGATTCAATTGACCTGATAACGCTTTCAAAATCTTCTCCAGCTTGAATGTCGCTAATCCCCTTTTTAATCAATACACTTAAAGGGTAGGCAAGTATTTTCGAATCAATGGTTATAACCGGTATATCTACTAATTGGCCTGCTTGTTGACTGGAAGATACGGTGCCGCTCAATTTAGAAGATATTAAAAGAGAGACAATGACATCATAGTTTTTAGCTAGTCTTTCATATAAAGTTTGAAAAGCCCCTATTGCTGGCTGTGATGTTTTGGGTGGAGTAGAAAGTGTTTTTAATCTCGTATATAATTCATGAGGAGTTAAATCCAAACCATCTGCAAATTCTTCACCATCTAATAATATCGTCAATGGAATTTGATACACATCTGGATGATTTTTAAGCTCATCATCTAAAAACGCCGTACTATCGGTAACCCAGGCAATTTTTTTTGTCAAAAATGTAAGCCCCCTTTTCTTTTCCATTTAACCTAATATTAAATGTTTATTGTTATAATGTAAATAATATTATGAATTATTAGATAACGGAAAAGATATTAGCAAACCAAGGCTTTAAAAGGTTCCGTTTTGAACGTAAACAGAAAAACCGCAAATTACAATAGCTTTACTGAAATTTTAAATTAGGAAAACAATTCGTTATGGAATATCATTTAACTGTCTAACGGACAAAATATTCAAAAGGGGATTGATTGGGAAGGAGAGAAATATGTCAGTTAAAATCACACCTAAGGGAAAGCAATTAATTCTTCAACAATTAGCCATTCTTGAACAAGAATTGAAGCAAGTACGTATGGATAAAAATGCAGCCTATCATGCTTGCGGTGATGATAAGTTAGCTAATCCAAATTTTCATAAATTAGAGCAAGATGAACGTATATTAGAAGAACGAATTCACGAAATTCAGCATGAATATAAAACTGCTGAATTGATTAAATTTGAAGAGCGTAATACGGAAAAAGTTGATATTGGCTCTATCGTGAGGTGTTCGTTTGAGTATACAGATATTACGGAGGAAGAAATTTATGAAATTGTCGGATACGGTGAATCTAATATAGAGGAGAATAAACTTTTTTATGATACACCTGTTGCGAAGAAATTAATGGGGTTAAGGATTGGCGAGGAAACTATTTTATCCGTTCCTTCTGGCAAAGTAAAATGCAAAGTTTTAAAGATGTACAGCCACTGGAAAGAAGTATAAAGGCATATTACGTTCAAACATATAAAAAAATAAGCTATTTTCGGGTGTTAAAACCATGTTTAACACCCGAAAATAGCAATAGCTGTCCTTAAAAATTCCAATTATCTAATAGTCTCCAACATAGATAAGGTTTCTATCATAGGAGTAACCATTTCAATTAAATCATCCATTTGGTCTTCGATTATTAGTCTCTTAAAATCAATGATGATTCGATTTTGGATCAATGAGCTTTCACTTAGAGGATCTAGTAAAGCCAATTGTTGAATACTTCTTGTTTCACCCCAAATTTTTCGGAATTCATTTTGAATCTTCTTAAATAAATCCTTCTCATTTTGGTGAGATAATTGAAACTCCAGTAGGACAAAAATGCCTTGCTTGTTTACCACATTATTCATTGGTAATAGTTCTGCTACTAAGTTTTCAATCTCGGAGCTTAAGGTAAAAATAGCAAAAACATCTTGATGCGAATCATTCAAACAAAATTTAATGGAATATTTTCTTGATAGCTTTGCTAAATCTACCAGATCACTTCGATCAACAATTTTTATATCTCCATCTAAATCCCTATCATAGAGATGTCCTTCAATAACAACCTTCATATTTTCAAAAGCAGTTGGGTCAAACATATTTCTTCACTTCCCTATAAAAAGTACCAAATTAAATGTACTTTTAACTTTTAGAAAAGTCCAACCGCATTGCCGTTTTGGTCCACATCCATATTTAATGCTGCAGGTTTTTTAGGTAATCCAGGCATTGTCATTACTTCTCCAGTTAAAGCAACGAGGAAACCAGCTCCGATTGATGGTTTAAATTCACGAATCGTAATCGTAAAATCTTCTGGTCTGCCTAGTTTTGTAGGATCATCAGAAAGTGAATACTGCGTTTTGGCCATACATACAGGCAGGTTGGACCAACCATATTCATCAAAGTCCTTCAATTGCTTTTTGGCTTTTGGAGAAAACTCAACATTACTCCCTCCGTAAACCTTTTGCACAATGGTTTTCACTTTATCTGCAATTGAATCAGAAAGATCATATAAATGGTGGAAATTGTTTTCCTGTTTTTCAATAGCCTCAATTACTTTTTGAGCAAGCTCAACTCCACCTTCTCCACCTTTTTCCCAAACTTCAGTAAGAGCAACGGAAATATTTTGTTGTTCACACCACTCTAGAAGTGCCTTTACTTCAGCATCAGTGTCAGTCACAAATTTATTGATAGCGACTACTGCAGGAAGACCGAAGCTTTTTATCGTTTCAATATGTTTTTGTAAATTGGTAAATCCATCTTTTAATGCTTGAACATTTTCATTTACCAATTCCGTTTTTAGCATTCCACCGTGCATTTTAAGGGCACGAATAGTTGCCACAATAACAACCGCTTCTGGTTTAAATCCCGCACTTCTTGTTTTAATATGTAAAAATTTCTCAGCACCTAAGTCTGCTCCAAATCCAGCTTCTGTTACCACGTAATCGGCAAGCTTAGAAGCCGTTAAAGTAGCAATGGCACTATTACATCCATGGGCAATATTCGCAAATGGTCCGCCATGAATGAGAGCAGGTGTCCCTTCAATGGTTTGCACAAGATTTGGCTTTACCGCATCCTTCAACAATAGTGTTAGAGCGCCTTCTACTCCTAAATCGCCTACTGTGACGGGTTGTTTTTGCTCATTATAAGCAACGACCATTTTTGATAATCTATTTCTTAAATCTGGTAGGTCTGTTGATAAACATAAAACGGCCATAATTTCGGAAGCAACCGTAATATCAAAGCCATCTTCACGTGGAATTCCTTGTAATGGACCACCTAAGCCAATGATCACCTTACGTAATGCACGGTCATTTAAATCCACTGCACGTTTCCAAACGATACGTCTTTGATCAATTTTCAGCTCATTTCCTTGTTGCAGATGATTATCGATAAATGCAGCTAGAGCGTTGTTGGCAGTTGTGATAGCATGAAGGTCACCAGTGAAATGAAGATTGATATCTTCCATTGGAAGCACTTGAGCATATCCTCCACCAGTTGCCCCACCTTTAATTCCCATTGTTGGTCCTAAAGATGGTTCACGCATAGCAATCATCGCATTTTTCCCAATACGATTAAAAGCATCACCTAGACCAACTGTTACTGTTGATTTTCCTTCTCCTGCTGGAGTTGGGTTAATGGCTGTTACTAAAATGACTTTACCGCTTTGTTTTGTTTGAATCTTTTTAAGAGCGTCTGAAGAAAGCTTTGCTTTGTATTTACCATAAAGCTCAAGATCATCTTCAGTTAAGCCAATTTTGGAAGCGATTTCATAAATAGGTTTCATTGTGGCTTCCTGAGCAATTTCAATATCCGATTTATATTTCGTCTTCATCTCCATTATATCCCCTACCATTTCTCCAAATATCATACAACATTTACTATTGTACCATCTTTCTAGTAATGATTGTGAGTATATTTTTTGAACAATCTGGCTTTAGTACGGGTAAGCATTGCTACATCAAATTAAGGTGGAATATAATAGAGAAAATAACCTTATACATTAAAAAGGAAAGGAGGAGAGTTTAATGCCTATTAAAATTCCTCAATTATTACCAGCTCGTGAAGTACTGGAAGCAGAAAATATTTTTATGATGGATGAGGAAAGAGCGACAACACAGGATATTCGTCCATTAAATATCTTAATTTTAAATTTAATGCCCGAAAAAGAAAAGACAGAAGTACAGCTTTTGAGATTACTAGGGAACACCCCCTTACAGGTGAATATTACCTTTTTAAAAACGACATCCTATACAGCAAAAAATACGAGTCAGTCCCATTTAGAAATGTTCTACTTACCTTTTGAGGAAGTAAAAATGAAAAAGTTTGATGGACTTATCATTACAGGTGCCCCAATTGAACATCTTTCCTTTGAAAAGGTAGATTATTGGCAAGAACTAACGGAAATTATGGAATGGTCCAAGGATTATGTCACTTCCACTTTACATATTTGCTGGGGGGCGCAAGCTGCTTTATATTACCATTTTGGCATTGAAAAATATGAAATTCCACAAAAGTGTTCAGGCGTATTTGAACATAAAGTATTGGATTGGTCCGAGCCGATTTTACGCGGGTTTAATGATATGTTTTATGCACCTGTTTCACGGTACACAGATGTATCGAAGGAGGCAATAAATAAATCGCAAAAGCTGAAACTACTTTCCTATTCAGAAGAAGCTGGTCCATTGCTTATAACATCAGTTGATAGAAAAATGCTGATGATTACTGGCCACTTAGAGTATGAAACTAGTACATTAGCAGAGGAATACGAGAGGGATTCTGCAAAGGGAATAGAAATCCAAGTTCCAAAAAACTATTTTTCAAATGACAATCCATCAAATAAGCCGGTGAATCGTTGGCGTTCCCATGCCCATCTGTTATTTTCTAATTGGTTAAACTATTATGTTTATCAAGAAACTCCTTTTGAGTGGGATTAATCTCGATTATTTCGAAAAAACTCTCCTGGTAGATAGCGAATATCGATTTATTTTTTAAATTAAATTACTATTACAGCATAAAAAGTATGAAGGACATTTCTCTCTCCTATCTGAGCAGTTTTGTCCTTCATCGGCTCTATGAAGGACATTTCTCTGCCCTACCTTAGCAGTTTTGTCCTTCATCAGCTTTATGAAGGACATTTCTCTGCCCTACCTGAACAGTTTTGTCCTTCATCAGCTTTATGAAGAACATTTTTCACTCATACTTGAACAGTTTTGTCTTTCATCAGCTTCATGAAGAACATTTACCTTTCATACTTGAGCAGTTTTGTCCTTCATCAGCTTTATGAAGGACATTAACCTCTCATACCTGAGCAGTTTTGTCCTTCATCAGCTTAATGAAGGACATTGCTATGCCCTACTTGAGGAGAGTTGTCCTTCATCAAATTTATGAAAGACATTATTCTGCTCTATTTGAGCAGTTTTGTCATTCATCAAAGTTCAATTCAATAAACTTTTCTTAGGATTGCGGATTTAAATAAACCTCTTCATACGGTTGGACAACGACAAATCCATTACCTGAAAATTTCATTTGAATCGATTCTCCACTTCCGCGACCAAAGAAAGTTTTTAAAGAAATATCTGTAACAAAATCAGGCTGTAAGTTGCCAGACCAAGCAACAGTGGCATTCGGATCCGTAAAAACAGGCTGATCTGGAGTGACGAGCAAGGTTAAAGGCTCGTAGTGTGAAGTAATGGCAACCATTCCACTTCCTTCTAAGCGAACGTTAAACAATCCTCCTGACATCATTCCTGCTATTTTCCGCATTAATTTAATGTCCCAATTGACTGTAGGTTCAAAGGCAAGCAAGTCATTCCCGTTTACATAAATGGATTCTCCTTGCAGCTCCAAGATTGAGATTTTTTTACCTTGGTCTGCTAAGTACAGCTTCCCTGTGCCATTGGCTTTCATTAAGGAAGTTCCTTCTCCGGTCAGTGCTTTTTTAAACATTTTTCCTAAGCCGTGCTCCAAAACGCCTTCTCGCTCAAATTTGATATTGCCGCGATAGGATACCATTGCACCTGCTTTAGCCCAAACTTGACCGTTTAAATTTATTTCTAACATTCTCGGTGTTTCTAATTCGAATAATCCTTCCCCTTTATCCTGTTGTTTCGTTTGCTGGACAAACTCATTTAACGAATAACGACTCATCTTTTACTCACCCTTTCTTTTTAGTAAAAACACACTCATAAAAGTTAATGCTTGTTTTAACTCATTCGAGATGTTATGTAGATCTAGTTTATCTGCGCCTCTTTTATATACATGAAGTTCATCCATCTTTTCCCAGCCGTTTTCACTAGCCAATTGTTCAAGTTCCCACGGCATCATGGTGTTACAAATGACTTCTTCTCCATACAATCTTCGATAACTATTGGTTCTTGGCATTGCTGTTGGACCTAGAATTCCAACACATGCATAACCGCTTGGTTTTATAATCCTATTTATTTCAAACAATACTTGTAAGGGACTTTCGGTCCATTCCAATGAATTAATAGCCATAACGGCATCAAACGACTCATTTTCCAAGTGAGTGTTGGCGATATCCCCTTTCTGAAAAGTAAGATTGGGAGCGTTCCGCTGAATCTTAGCTTTTTCAATCATATCGGATGATATGTCAATCCCTAAAACAGAGTATCCACTTTGAGCCAATTTATAGGATCCATAGCCATCTCCGCAGCCTAAGTCACACACACTTGAACCAATTTCTATGTAATTTTGAAAAAAAGGTACAATTTCCTTTCGACTCCCCTTATCCCACATGTCCTTGCTGTTTTTATTCCAATAATTCGAAGTTTCATTCCACTTTTTCTCCGCTTCATTTACCCAATTAAATGTCGTCAAACCTATACCTCCATCATATTGCTTGATCCATTCATTAAAATTACATCTTCTATTTCTTTATACTTTTAATTTCTATTCAAGACAATAAACCCTTTTTTATGATTATGCAACTACAAAAAGGGTTACAACTATAAAAAAAGATTTAGGATGTGAATAAGTTGGAAAAGGTTGTAGCTTTACATCGGAATTATTTTGGGGATATTATCAGTTTCCAGACTTCGGAAGGTCGTATTATTTCTTATCGAAAAGCGATACAAGAGGTAGAGAATGGCTTGATAGAAGGCTTGCAAATTGATATGACTGAGGAAGGCGTTGTTTCTCTTATTCCTGCTAGTGAAACTGCATTTGATGATATGCCAGAGATTTATTAAGAAAATTCCTTTAAAATAAAGAAGGATCTGACAAAAAGTCGGATCCTTTTCTTTATTTATTCTTCGTTGTTTTTTTGCACTTGGCGTAAATCCTCTATTCGATCAGGTTGTTCTTCAAAAAACTGAATCAAGTCACCTATACGATCAATGGCATCCCAACTTAAATGATGCTCAATCCCCTCAACATCGTTATAGATATTTTCTTCTTTTACCCCAATGATTTGCATGAATTGTTCTAATAACTCATGACGATATACCAATCTCTTCCCAATCTTTTTACCTTTAGGCGTTAGAACTAAACCGCGGTATTTTTCATATACGAGATATTCATCCTTGTCTAACTTCTGAACCATTTTAGTCACAGAGGAGGGGTGTACAGAAAGTGCTTCGGCAATATCAGATACCCGAGCATATCCTTTTTCTTCAATCAATTTATATATTTGTTCTATATAGTCTTCCATACTTGGTGTCGGCATTACAATACCCTCCTACGTTCCATTCAATCTTAAATTTTACTATAGATGGAAAAGAGAGACAAGGAATTCCATCACTTTTCAACAAGCTCCCCCTGATTTACAGGTATGGGTTGATGAAATTCAAAAATCAACTTATGCTGTTGATCGTCCCATTTCAGCATTGCATTAAAGGTTTTATCCTTTCCCTTAAACCCCTCGATCATAGGGGTTACACCATTGCCAAGTATTGCTTTTACATATTGTTGAGTAATCGACTTTCCGAGAATTTTTTTAGAGATAGTGAAGGAACATTGATTACTTTTGTAATTTGTACAACCATAAAAACTACCTTTATCTACAACCTGACCATCACATTTTTTACACTTGCCTAATTTAGTTGGTGTTTTACTTCCTTTAAACTTTCTTGGTTCAAACTCCTCTTGAACTTCTGGAGTAAAAATCCATGAGTGCGTTTCTGTTGGAGTCTGTTCAATCAAATGAATGACCATTTTTTTCGTCTGCTCCATGAATTGTTTCGGTGAGGCAGTCCCTTCCGAAATGTCCCTAAGCCGTTGCTCCCATTTAGCCGTCATTTCAGGTGAAGCTAATATTTGATTCCCTACTGCAGAAATAAGAATTTTCGCCTTTGCCGTAGCGTAAACTAGATTTTTTTGAACCTGAATATAGTTGCGGTCCTTCAACATCGTAATAATCCCTGCCCGAGTCGCTTCTGTTCCTAGACCTTCCGTCTTGAGTAAAACTTTTTCAAGTTCCTTATCGTCCAAATGCTTTCCTGCTGTTTTCATGACGTTAATAAGCTGGCCTTCGGTGTATCTTTTAGGCGGCTGAGTCTTACTTTCCTTCACCTTTACTTTGTTCACAACACCTGAGTCACCTTTTTCAAGAAAAGGGAGCTCCTGTTCTTTATCAGCATCCTTTGTGCTAATGACCTTTTTCCAGCCCTCTTGCATTTGAACTTTCCCTTTTGATATAAAGGTTGCCCTGCCATCCACCAAAGTCGTTACAGTTGTATATTCGGTGATTGATTTTTCATAGTGTGCCGCAATTAAGCTTCGAACAATTAAATCATAAATCTGTTTTTCCTCTGGTAACAGTTTGCTAATATTAGGCACCTGGTCAGTCGGAATGATCGCATAGTGATCAGTTACCTTCTTTTCATTTACATAGCGACTATTATCTTGGATCGATGGAATCGGTAATGGAAAGAATGATTCATAATCGGTTATATGGCTAAATTTCTGTAAAATAGCTGGAAAGGTTTTTGCTTCCTCTGCGGTGACAAATCTTGAATCAGAACGAGGATAAGAGATATTGCCCTTTTGATATAACTTTTGTAAAATATCCAATGTCTTTTTCGGTGAGAGTTTAAAACGCTTATTTGCTTCCGTTTGCAATGCGGAGAGATTATATAAATAAGGCGGTAAAAATTCTTTTTTCTCAGCCTGCACCTCTGTAATCGTAGCTTCCTTCTGTTCACAAAAAGCAGCTATTTTTTCAGCCATTTCTTTTGAATTGATTCTTGAATTCCCGTCCTTTTCCCATTTTCCTGTATACTTCTTTTTATCCATAGAGAAGGTTGCTTCAACCTCCCAAAAAGGCTCTGAAACAAATTGTTCTATCTCCAGTTCTCTTTTAACAATAAGAGCTAAGGTTGGGGTTTGTACTCTCCCCACACTAAATACATCCGAAAATCCTTTTTGTTGAAGCAATAAGCTATAAAGCCTCGAAGCATTCATTCCTACAAGCCAATCCGCACATGCTCGTGTATAAGCTTCAAAATATAAATTTCGTGTATCTTCTTCTTTTAGTAAATTAGTAAAGCCTTCTTTAATAGATTTTGCGGTTAAAGAAGATATCCACAATCTTTTCATCGGCTTTTGAGATCGGGTTAAGCGAAGAATATTACGAACGATCAGTTCACCTTCACGCCCAGCATCTCCTGCATGTATAATCTCCGTAACAGCTGGGTGATGAATGAGCTTTTGTATGATATCGAACTGCTTTTGTTTACTTTTTACGACTTCATACTGATATTGTTCAGGAGAAATTGGTAAGGTTTGTAATGACCATTTTTTATAGGAAGGATCATATTTTTCTGGTGCCGCAAGTTCGCATAGATGACCTACTGCCCATGTTACAAAGGCACCATTTTGAAAGATTTCATTGGGCAATATTTCAATATAACCCGATTGTTTTTTCGTTTTAAATGGAGAGGCCAAGGTCGAGCCTTGGTCAGGTTTTTCCGCAATAATTAATTTCAAATGAATCGCCTACATTTCTATAGTAATCCAACTATGTGCTTTCCTTACACATTCATATTTATTTTAGGCTTGTCTAACCCGTTCGTAAAGTAGAAAAAAACCCCTTGTCTGTTAAACTAGGGGTTTATGCAGTCAAAATTCTACTAAATTAGATGAAAGTATCTGACAACAACGGTAATCATAAATGTGACAAAAAAAGCAATGATTGTTGGGATGAAAAAGGCTAAAAACGTCCATTTACGACTTTTTGTTTCTTTATAGATATTAATCAAGGTCGTTCCACAAGGGAAGTGTAGAAGTGAAAATAACATCATATTTAAAGCCGTTAACCAAGTCCATCCTTGATTAATAAAGAGCTGTTTAATATCGGCTATTCCATTAACATCTATTAATTCTCCTGTTGATAAATACCCCATTAATAATACAGGCAAGACGATTTCATTAGCAGGTAAACCAACGATAAAGGCCATTAAAATATATCCATCTAAACCAATTGCTTTACCTAATGGATCTAAAAAGTGGACAACATGTAATAGTATACTAGTATCTCCAACCGTGACATTTGCTAATATCCAAGTTAATATAGCTGCTGGTGCCGCTACTTTAATCGCACGTGTAAGAACAGATAATGATTTTGAAATCGACTCACGAATAACCGTTTCAAAGATTTTTGGCTTTCGATATGGCGGGAGCTCTAATGTATAGTGGGTTGGGACTCCCTTTAACAATGTTTTTGATAAAGCCCAAGAAACGGCAAACGTCACAAAAATCCCGAATAAAACGATGGCTACAATAACACCTGTCGTTACCAATGATTTCATTCCACCGGTAAATCCAGCAGCCATAAATAAAGAAGCTAATACAATTAAGGTTCCCCATCTTCCGTTACATGGCACAAAATTATTGGTTAAAATCGCTAACATTCGTTCTCTAGGGGATTCAATGATCCGAGTGGACATAATGGCAGCTGCATTACAGCCAAAACCCATTGCCATTGTGAGTGATTGTTTACCATGTGCTCCCACTGATTTAAACAGGCGATCTAGATTAAATGCGACGCGAGGTAAATAACCGTAATTCTCTAACAAGGCAAAGGTTGGAAAAAAAATGGCCATTGGCGGAAGCATAACACTGATTACCCATGTGGTGCCTCGATAAAGACCTAATACTAAGATTCCATGTAACCAATCTGGTGCATGGAGCAGTTGAAATAAAGCCGTTAAATAACCCTCCAACCAGACGAAAAAATCAGCAATTAAACTTGACGGGATATTGGCACCCGCAATAGTAATATAAAAGATAATTCCAAGCATAGCGAACATTACAGGAAACCCAATGAAAGGAGAAGTTAAGATTGCATCTAACTTTTCTGTTACTTGGTTTTGCTTTGTTTTTGTATAACGAACCCCGCTTCTTATCAGCTGGTTACTTTCTTTAAATAAATTTTCCACGATTCGATCCCTTAAATTAGCAGAACTTATTTTACTGGCTTCATTAAGAATCGCGCGAAACTCTGATTGCTGTTGATTCATATTGAAATCCATCGTTAATGAACCTCCACGGCAAAATATTTTTCTTCTATTGCTTTTATTAAATTTTCGTCACCATCTAGTAATCGAATGGCTAGCCATCTTGTTGGAATATCATCCTTAAATACTTTTTTTAACTTTTCTTCAAGATACTGAATATTAGCTTCCGTTTCGGAATCGTAGATAATAGGACTCGGATGACACTCAATTTCACCATCGATAATTCGATCAATGGTATCAAGTAGTGTCGAAATACCTGATTTATTTCGAGCAGATATTTTTACAACAGGTACACCTAATTGACGCATAAAGTAATGGGTATTTATTTTGATTCCCATTTTCTCTGCTTCATCTATTAGATTCAGGCAGATAATCACATTTTTAGAGATTTCTAAAACCTGGAGTGCTAAATTTAAGTTTCTTTCAAGAGCTGTTGAATCCAGCACTACGATTGTTAAATCTGGCTTTTCAAATAATACATAATTTCTAGCAACCTCTTCATCATACGAATTGGAGTACAGTGAATAGGTTCCTGGTAAATCTATCATTCTATAAGATTTATTTTTAAAATCAAATGTTCCTTCTTTTAATTCAACCGTCTTCCCCGCCCAGTTTCCTGTATGCTGTCTTAAACCTGTTAAGGCATTAAATAGTGTACTTTTCCCCGTATTTGGATTCCCCATTAATGCAATTCGATACGCTTGATTCATGATTGCATCAACACTCCTTCAATTCGATCGCTTTCTTCTTTCCTTAAGGCAATGACTGTTTGACTGACTCTAAATGCAATCGGATCACCTAACGGACTTTTTCGTATCACTTCAACCGTTGCACCTGGAACAAATCCTAAATCTAATAATCTTCTTCTCATAACGCCATCAATGGAAATTTGGGTAATTTTTACGGTTTCTCCTTTTTTTCCATTAGATAATTTTATAATATTTGACTTATCCATCTAAATTTCCCCCACTCTAATGTTTTTCCCTAGACCAACTTTTAATTTATAATATGAATATATTCAAGTATTGTCAAACAATTTACAATAAAAATAAAAAAAAAACTGCTCAAAAGAGCAGCATTAGTTAAAACGTTTGATTTGTGAATCCTTTTGTATATACCATTTATCCTTCGTCACAACATTGGATATGGTAAGGATTAATGATGGAATTCGTTCGACATCAAATACTAGCAAACCTATTTTTTCTGAGAAGATGCAAAAAGAACTGCCATGTGAAAATCCAGTAAGATCCTTACCTAATTGAACAAGTAAACTTACAATCTCTCTTCGTTCCTCTTGTTCTAAAAAAATATGTGGAGAAAACCTTAAAATCCAATTTTCACCCTCTATCGAAAATCGATACATATTCTCACCCTTTATCAATGGATAATTATGATCATTGGGCTGTACTTTGTTTCGAAAACAACCTTATTAATGAATATGTTTGAAAACGATTGTTATGTATAGAAGTCAAAATAGCTCCTTATATCCTTTTACTGGAAAAAAACAAATGGAAATTTTATAAATATTTGCGGAACATTTATTGACTGATATCAGCCATTATTGTATATTTAAAGCATCATTTAACTATTTTTCATAAGAGTGGTCTAAATGATAATATTTAACTTTAGCACCAAATGGTGGCTTGAAAGGCTTAGGAGGAAAAGTAATGCAAAACGGTAAAGTAAAATGGTTTAACAACGAAAAAGGTTTTGGATTTATCGAAGTTGAAGGCGGAGACGATGTATTCGTTCACTTCACAGCTATCACTGGCGAAGGCTTCAAATCTTTAGAAGAAGGTCAAGAAGTTTCTTTTGAAATCGTTGAAGGAAACCGTGGACCACAAGCTGCTAACGTAGTTAAGCTTTAATTTTAAAACTCAAATAGCTCAAGGCTGGAAATTACTTGCCAGCCTTTTTTATTTATATAACTACGGTGTTTAAGCATTTTGTTTCTTACATAATTTTTGTCCATACTCTTTTATTTTTTCACCAACTGTACACTGTGTAATACAAAAGCGATGGGCATATCTGCGTCCGTTTTCCATTTTTAATTGCTTATGGAGAAAACAATCTTGGCAATAATGCTTTTGTATTTGATCCAAGCTTGCCAAAATATCTTGGTTTTTCAACTCTAAATCATACCTTTCACTAAATAATTTGCATCTTACTATGTATCATCTTTCCTTCGAGTGCTTGGCTCGCTAATTTATCAGCTTCCTTATTATCCTTGCGTAATATCGGTGAATACCTTGCTTCAATACCCATCCCTTTTAGTTTTTCTTCGATTCGATCAAGCCAGCGATTAAACTCTTCTTCATAGCAAGGCCATTCTCCCTCTAACTGCTTCAATACTACCTGTGAATCACCTTTAAATTCACAAACCATGTGCTGCACACCTAATTCTTCTAATAGGTTACACGCAAAGTAAAAGGCAGCATATTCTGCTTCATTATTGGAATTAAGGTCCGAAAATTGTTCATTAGCTCGAACACGATATTTCTTTTTACCTTCTTTATAATAAATAACTGCACCTAGTCCAGCCATTTTTGTTCCTTCATTATATCCACCATCAAAATATACGGTAATATCATGTGGTTCTTCTTCTACTTCTACCGTTAGTTTTTTCATTTCTTTTAAGGTCCAGGAAGTACCTAACTCATCATAGAAAAATAGCTCAGCCGCTTTACCTGAGTTTTCGATTTCTTCTCCTAATTCAATGACTTCTTCTCCGTCAACCCATTCTGAATAAAATGTTACGGCTGATAGTCCTTTTCTCTTATAACTCCACTCTATTTTGTATTTCATTTTTGTCAGCCTCTCTTATTTATATTCTAGTTTTAGGATGTATTGTTTTACGTTTGAATATTACCTTTTTTTCCCCTAGGCAACCATTTATGATAAACTTACCTTTAGTCTATGTATTTACTGGAGGATTTAGCATTGATTGAAGTGTATATTGATGGTGCAACGGCTGGGAACCCAGGCCCAAGTGGTGCGGGAATTTTTATAAATGCCAATGGAAAAGTAGAAAGATACTCCATCCCATTAGGCATTATGACCAATCATGAAGCAGAATATCACGCTCTCATAAAGGCACAGGAAATTTGTTTGGAATTAAATTTTAAAACGGTTTCCTTTAGAACCGATTCGGAGCTTGTCAACCGAGCGATTGAAAAGGAGTTTGTTAAAAACAAAACCTTTGCCCCCTTACTAGAAAAAGCGCTATTATTATCTGAGAAGTTTGATTTATTTTTCTTAAAATGGATTCCGAGCAGTCAAAATAAAGTTGCCGATGAATTGGCAAGATTAGCAATTAGAAAAAATAACAATGAGGATGCATCACGATGAAAAAAACTACCTTCGCAGATTTAAGTTTGCTGTTTATCACTTTCATTTGGGGAACGACCTTTGTTCTCGTTCAGAATGCGATTTCAACCTTGGAGCCTTTTGCTTTTAATGGCATTCGTTTTTTTATGGCCTTTATTATTTTAGGTCTAAGTTTACTTCTTTTCCAAAAGAATCAGCTTACGTTTTTAAATAAAAAAATTATTTTATCCGGCTTTTTGCTTGGGTTTTGGCTATTCCTCGGATACGCTACTCAAACACTGGGTTTAGTATATACCACTTCATCTAAAGCTGGTTTTATCACTGGACTTAGTGTGGTCTTAGTACCACTGTTTTCTTTTTTAATATTAAAACAAAAGCCAAGTTTCCCTGCTGTAATTGGAGTAAGCATTGCGACTATTGGGTTATTTCTGTTAACGATGACAGATTTAGCAGCCCTAAATATTGGTGATTTCTATGTCTTTATTTGTGCATTGGGATTTGCGATGCATATTATCTTTACGGGAAAATTTAGTGAACATTTTCCAACCTTACTTTTAACGACCATTCAAATTTTTACCGTTGCTGTGTTATCAACTATTTGTTCTTTTATATTCGAAGATTTTAATAAAATGTTTCAAGTAAGTACCATTTCTACGCCAAGTGTTCTACTGGCATTATTCATCACTTCCGTTTTTGCTACTGCTCTTGCTTTTTTTGCGCAAACTCGCTTTCAAAAATACACGACTCCAACAAGAGTGGCGTTAATTTTTGCCATGGAGCCTGTTTTTGCTGCGATGGCCGGGTATTTTTGGGCAAATGAACGATTATCATTAAGTGCTCTAATCGGTTGTTTATTTATTTTCTTAGGAATGATATTTGCTGAGGTACCAGCAGATCGATTCCTACGCCTTCGTAAAAATAAATTATCTAAGGAAATGCAATAGGGACTGAAAATTCAGTCCCTATTTTATATAAGTATTTCCCTGTCTTTAAAAAATTGGAGCGCCGCGTCTCTCGTTAGGACTTTTTGGACAGTAAACGTTTCAAGTAGAGAGATATAAAAGCTCCCGTCAAAGCTTTTCTGTGCCTTTAAGGTTAGTTCAATAGCAGCAATAATGACATCATCAGGTGCATTGGTAAAATGCTTACCAAAATAGATAAAACCAATCGCATCTTCTTGTAATTGAAAACCCTTTGACTTTAGTGTAGCTATAAATTGTTCTAATCGATCCATTGCTTTCCCCATCCATTACTACGTTTTAACTTAACATCCAGTCTCTAAATTTTATCTTAATTTTCGACATTTTTCTATCTTTTTTTGTTAAAGCATAACCGATTGCCCCCGTTAAAATGCCAAATATAGCACCACCCACAACCTCTTCAGGTTCATGACCTAGCATTTCCTTTAATTTATCTGGAGATTTCTCTTCAAATTTCACTGGTTGTTCTTTATTTATTTTATCGACAAGCTCATCCAAGTCATTTACTTTTAAAGTCAAGCGACCAGCCTGTCTCCTTACCCCTTGAGCATCATACATAACAATTAACCCATAAACAAGTGAGAGAGCAAAATCAATCGTTGGCACTCCCCGAGAAAGCGCAATATACGTAGTTAAGGAAGAAACCCCAGCTGAGTGGGAACTTGGCATTCCTCCGGTTTGATAAAACAATTCTGGCCGCCATTCTTTTGTTTTCACATAGTGAATTGGGATTTTGGCAGCTTGAGCTAAACCAATACTCGCTAATGCAATATAAACACCTTTATTCAAAACATCACCCCTCTCCTTTTATTTTGAAGTTCAATGACTTTTATTATTCGAAGCGGTCATACTAAAAAAGGAGGTGAAGATATTGAGTAGACATGCAAATCGTGGAAAAAAAGCACCTGGTGTAAATCCTCAAGGATACGGTCAGGATGCTGAATTTTCCGAAGAGCCAAAAAGCAAATTAGAAAATGCAGCGAAGAAGAAAAATACTAAGTAACAATAAAGGGGGTTACTCTTTGACGAGTAATCCCCCATAAAAAATTAAGCGTATTCTTTTTCCACTGCCAAGAAACGGTGGATTCCTTTTAATTCTAAGTCTTCTAGCTTATTCATTACCTTGCTGCGATTATAGAGCAATTGTGCTTCTGCAATCGAACATGAAACAGGAACATCACATTTAATTTCTGCCAGTTTTCTGCTTAAGTGTAACATTTCCAGGTCCGTTTCAATCTTCGCACGATGTGATTTTGATAAGCCATCTAAATTTTCCAGTATTCCATCAATACTGTTATATTGCTGCAATAGCTTTAAAGCTGTTTTCTCTCCAATTCCTTTGACTCCAGGATAATTATCACTAGGATCACCCATTAGTCCTTTTAAATCGATCATTTGTTGAGGAGTGATTCCTTTTTCTTCATAAAAGCTTTGTGGTGTATGAACAAGATAATTACCAAAACCTTTTTTTAATAAGATAACAGAGATATTGTCATCAAGTAATTGAAGAATATCCTGATCACCAGTTAAGATAGAAACCTTCATATTTTGGTTTAAATCTTTAGCAACAGTTCCGATACAATCGTCTGCTTCGTATCCAGCTAGGCCAATATTTGGAATATCAAAAGAAGCAACTACCTCTTTAACAAGATCAAATTGTGGAATTAATTCTATAGGTGCTTCAGCACGATTTCCTTTATATTCTGTGTACAATTCACTGCGAAAAGTTTTACTGCCCATATCCCAGCAAACCGCTAAATGGGACGGGTTAAAGGTTGATACAGCAGTTAACATATGCTTTAAAAATCCGGAAATTGCGTTCGTAGGAGTTCCTTTTGAATTGATCATAAATTGCCCAGTCATGGCCGTAGCGTAAAAAGCTCTAAAAAGCAAAGCCATACCGTCTACAAGCATAATATGTGAAGAAGAATTAGTTTCAGTCATACAGTCTCCCCCTGTTTTTCTAACATTTTACCATTATAACATGGGAAACTTGTTAAACAAAAATTAATCTTTTCCAGTTATTATTGAGATTCTTGAACCCTTTGCAAGTCCGCACCCGCTTCTTGAAGCTCAAAAATAACAAGACTCCAAGATTTACGTTCATGTTCATTAAATAATAAGGTATAGGTATCACCATTTTTAAAAGTGAAATCAAATGTTACCTTATTCTTTTTTACATTTTCTTTTGCAGAAGCAACATCTTCCCAATAATATTTTTCTTCTGATATGCTAAAAAAAGGATTTACGTTTATGGAATCGCCATCCAAATAACGGTAATCGTTAAGTGCAAGATACATCGTTAAAAATGACACTAGAATAGCAACATAAAAAGCTATTTTCATTTTACTATTATAAGTATCTCTCGATGCAAGCCATACCTTTATTAAAAGGGAAACTGCCAAAAATACCATGGCTCCAATAAAGATTACAAATGCACTTCTCGGCGGTCCGAAAAACCAATACCCCTCCGGTTTATAAAATATTTCTTGCAAAGGTAATACTATAAAAAAGGGACTAAGAATTGAAGCAAATAGTAAAATAAATGCTATTGAAACTAAAATATGATTAAAATCTGTCCTCTTTTTTTTCGTTACCGTGTACCCACTGACATTCATTTGTTTTCCCCCTATAACATTGTTTCTCTTTTTGTCACAATGTTTTTTTACATTATTATACAGGAAAAATTTTCCAAAGAGAAACACAAAGATAATTTGCAGTGTAAACTAATTATCCTATATTATTAATTTTTTTCTATCGAATTTAGGTCATATGATATCCAATCACTGTAGCTACCAATGTAAAGCTTAAGGTTTTGGAATCCAAGTTCGTGAAGTATCAAATAATTAGGTACAGCTGTTACTCCTGACCCACAATAAACCACTACAGGATCTTTATGGTTCACATCACTAAAACGGTCCCTCTGATCATCTAGTTGCTTAAACCGTCCATTTTCGAATCCTTCATTCCAAAATTTATTAATCGCACCAGGTATTCGCCCAGCCACTTTATCAATAGGTTCCTCTATTCCTAAATAACGTTTTGGTTCCCTAGAATCAATCAGAACTACCTTTTCCTGTTGGTTGTTTACACTCTTTTTTACATCTTCATAGGTTGCTAACATACTGGGTTGAAGATTGATTTGATAATTTCCTTTTTTTTCTGGAGAAGTTAAAGCGTTTTCGATAGGATACCCTTCAGCTTCCCATTCCTTCCATCCCCCATTTAAAACATACACTTTATCATGCCCCATAAACTTCATTACCCACCATAAACGGGAAGCAAAAGCACCTTCCCCATTATCATAAGCAACCACTACAGTATTATTAGATACGCCGGCATTCTCCAAGTATAGTTTAAAAGAATTTAGGTCTGGTAATGGATGTCTTCCTCCATGCTCTTGAATGGGACCCGATATATCTTTTTCTAAATGGCAATAAATAGCTCCAGGTATGTGTGATGTTTGGTAAGCTTGAAATCCACTTTCCGGCTCTGCCAATGAAAAGCGGCAATCTAAAATAACAAGGTTAGTGTTTTCTAGTTCCTTTTTTAACCATTCCTTATCAACTATGTTTTTCATTTTAGCCCCCATATAGCTGAAAAGGTTGCCATACTTGCCGACAACCTAATCCTGCTTTCTTAACTATTTTAATTTTGACAGCACTTTTAATAGTTCGTCCGTTTGACCTTTTTGATCTAATAAGGAAATATATCTACTATAAAACTCTTCTACTTCTTGTTTCGTATGAGTCATCTTCTGCTCAAATAACTGACAAAGAAGATCGATATAAAACTCATTTAGCCTTTGTCCGCCATTTTGTAAATATTCATCAGAAGGAGCTTGAAGAACTTCATGAAGTTCTTCACTCATCATTTTTTTCTCATTTTTTTCAAAAAAGGCTTTAGGATTTTTAAAAGTTGATAGTGCTTTTTGGAACATATCTCGATTTAAATGGTCGAATGCATTAGCAAATTCCAATTGACGATTTTGATTAAATTTTAAGGCTGTGATATGCATTTGTTTATTTACACCTGTAAGTTGATCAGATAATCGAGTATGAAATTCTTCTAGCTGCTTTCTAATAAATGAATCCATTCTTAGAGATGTTGCTCTTAATTCTTGGGCAAAATCATAGCCAATACTGCTTAAGAATTCTTCCAAAGCTGCACGTAAAGCCTTCTTTAAATTTCTTCCATCATCCTGTAAGACAGCTGGATTAAATGATTCTTTAAAAAAGTCACTAAAGCGAAGGAATACTCTTTGTTTAATATAAAACACTAATTCATTTAATTCCTGAGAAACTCTTTTTTCTAAATAACCTACAGATTGTTTCGTTAACATTTCAAGGACTATTTCTCTTTCCTCTTGAAGCTCTTTTTTCTTTTGCATTTTCAAGGATTCGTCTTGATTGGAAGCTTCAATAAGTCCTTCTATTTCTTTTACAATTCTTTCTACTTCCATTACTGCTGACGATAATGACGTCTGTAATAGATCACCCGAAATGAATTGATAAAAAGCATTCTCAAATTGATTTAAATGAGAAATTTGTGGTGTTTCAAGTTGCTGTTTTTCTTTTAATCCTAATAAGCTAGATAAAGCAAATAAATTGGGTTGGCGAATACCATAACCTACTAATTGATCCTTTACATAGGTAATGACAGAGTTTAATTCCTCCTCATCGTTTGCAAGATCAATAGCATTTATAATAAAGAACATTTTATCTAATTCGAATGTATCCTTTACACGCCCTAATTGGATTAAGAATTCTCGGTCCGCCTTTGAAAAGGCATGATTATAATAAGTTACAAATAATATGGCATCGGAATTTTTAATATAATCAAATGCAACTCCTGTATGGCGTGCATTGATAGAATCGGCTCCTGGAGTATCTACTAAGGTAATTCCTTGTTTTGTTAATTCACAGTCATAATAAAGCTCAATCCACTCTACAAAACAAGATTTTGTTTCGACCGCAACAAATTCCCGAAATTCGTTTAAATCTGTCTGTACGATTTCTCCTAATTTATTTTGGACATTCACATAGCCTTGCGAAAATGCAGTTAGAAAACTTAAATGAACTTTCTCATTTCCAACAAAATCTGTTTGCTGAGAAATCACATTCTTTATTTTTAAAAAAGCATCCTGAAAATCGGTTGATTGTAAATCAAAAACTTTTAATGAGCGGTTTATTTCCGTAAATAACTGATCTATATTTTTTAATTTTACTCGAGCGGTTCCATGTGGATATTGCTCCGTAACGGGAAGTATTTTATTAATTGCAGCCGTTGTCGGATTTGGTGATACAGGTAATACATCCGATCCCATTAATGCATTTGCAAAGGATGATTTACCAGCACTAAATGCACCGAATAAAGCAACTGTAAAGCCCTGATTTTCAATTCGAGCTGCTTTTTCTTTTAATTCACTTATTGTTTGCTGGAAGCCATTTAAGTTACTTAATTCAGTAGCCGCTGTCTTTAATCTTTGTACAACGGTATCCTTATTTAATTCGTGTTCATCCTTTATTTCAGTTTCTATTAATGGAAGCTTATGATCTAAGGTTTCATCTTCTTCTAGATTCAAAGTAGAAGCTTCAATCATGGAATCTCTTACAATCTCCATTTCCTCTTCGATAGGTAAAAATAATACTTCATTAACCTGCTGGTTTTTATAAGTACCATTAATGATTTCTTCCATTTGATTTTTTACATTCCATAACGTACTTTGTATTTCTTCTACTTTTCGTTTGGCATGGATATATGGTTCTATCTGATTCCACTCATCCTGTATTTTTTTCATTTGAACAGCATTCGTTGTTTCACATTCATGGTAGATATAATCGCCAATTTCATTCATTTGCTTTCGAGCGATTCGTGATATCCCCGCAACAACTTCGTTTGTATAATTTAATAGATATTCACCTGAAAGGGTTGCACCAGGCTTAATAATCGAAATAAGAAACTCTTTTGTAACAGGAGTTTGATAATTTTGGCATTTTTCTAATAAGGTAGGATCCTGTATGCTGTTTTCCTTTAAAATCTGTTGGAAATAGCTACGAAGATGCCAATCCATTTGAGAGGCAACTTTTTCAACAATATCATCATAAAAACGGTTTAAGCGATTTTCTCTTTCTGTCTCCGTTTTTTGTTTTGAGAACAATAAGCCAACTTTAAATCCATCCTGATGGCTCTCTAAAAAGGCTTGAGCCAGCTCCCTTGTTTGAAAAGGCATTAAATAAGCATTTTTGAGAATTTTTTCAGTTTCCTCATAAAATGAATGTTTAAATTGAACTAGTTTGTTATTTAATAACTCTTTCTCCCTAGTTAGCCTCTTTTCACTTTCCTCAATCTGATTTTGTTCATCTTCGGTCAATGTATTTAATAATTCTATCAACTCAAAGTTCTGTTCAGCCTTTTGCTCCTCTACCCATAATACATGTTCTTGAGTTAATTGTTTTAAGGATATTAGAACAGATTCTGATAAACATTCATCAATATGGTTGATTCGATCATGTATAAGGGCTTGCAGTTCATCGAATTGATTTAATGGATGAGAGAGATTTTTTAAACTTGTATAAAATACACCTTTTGGCACTACTCCCCAAGAGCCGAAAGAATCTATAACACTTTGTTTAAAGGTCTCAAATGATAGTTCCTCATTTCGATGCTTATCAATTTGATTAATAACTAAGTAAAGCTCTTTTCCTGCCAGTGTTAAGTCCTTCGTAAACATAAAGTTCACTTCAGATTGAACGTGATTGTAATCCATTACGTAAAAAATAACGTCTGCTAAATGAATAGCTGATTCTGTTGCAATACGATGAGCATCGTCAGTAGAATCAATTCCTGGTGTATCTAAAATCACCATACCACTTGGAAGTTTGGAGTCCGAATGGCTTATTTCCACCCATTCAATTTCGTCACCATCTTTACAATAACTTTTAACCTGCTCGTAATCATATGGTGCCAAGTACATTCTTGGTTTCCCATGTTTGAAATAAACTTTTGCGTATTCTTCTCCAGTTTTAACCTTTACCAAATTCGCGCTTGTAGGAATAGGACTTGAAGGCAAGATATTTTCCCCAATTAAGCGATTAATCATGGTTGATTTTCCTGCAGAAAAATGCCCACAGAAAGCAACAGAATATTCTTTGTTAGCTGCTTTCTCTGCTAATTGTTTTACTTTCTTTTCTACATTTTGATTTTGACTTTCTTTCACGATGTTATAAAAATTACTTACTTTTGATTTAAAGTCACTTTTTTCTAGCTGTTGAATCAACTGAATCATAAACATTTATACCCCTTATTTGAACTAGTAATAATGCTTATATTTTATACGAATATTCACTATTTTGATATAAAAAACCATTACCATTACAAATAAAAAAACCAGAGCCTTTGCCCTGGTTTAAAAAAAATCGTTATTTTAAGATGGATTAAGCACATTTTTCATTATGTACTTTGTAACAAAACCGTATACTGCAACCGTTCCTATGATAAAAATAATTGTCATTTTTAACACCCTTTCACTCAAAGAGTTAAATGAGAATAATTTTCAAACTCAATTGAAGTTTATCACGAACGATAATCATTTTCAATAGACCATTTACTTTTGTCACATTATTTTCATATCTTTGGAAAAAATCTTGGAGATTTTTCAAAAGTTGCCCCGTAAGGAGTCCATTCTTTTAAAGCTTTCTCCTCTTCGGGTATACGGATGGATAAAATCCATACATTAAGCAGCGAAAATACGAACATCGTTAGATATGCCTGGTAGAATAAAGGAATAATTAGAAATTCAAGTGTTACGATAACGTAATTAGGATGTTTTACATATTTGTAAGGACCCTTTACGACCACCTCAGCATCCGGCACAACGATAATTTTTGTATTCCAATATCTTCCAAGTGAAGACAGCGCCCACACTCTTCCTACTTGAGTTAGAACAAAGAAGAGAAGTAAGATTGGCCAGATTGCAGAAATATTCTTTTGAAAATAGATGACTTCCCAAATAAAAAACAGGAAAAAAAATGAATGAATACCTACAATAAATCGATAGTGATTTCTACCGTACTCAATTCCTCCCTGCTTTTTCATCCATTTCTCATTTCCCTTTGCCACTATTAATTCAAGAAGTCTCTGCAAAATAATGATCACAAGAAATAAAAAGAAAACCTTCATTCTATTCCCACCTGACTAATAATAATTCGGAACTAAACCCTGGACCTAATGCTGCGAGGATACCAATATCCCCTTTTGGGATTTCATCCTGCATAAAGCGATCTAGAACATAAAAAACAGTTGCAGAGGACATATTTCCAAAGGTTTTTAATACCTCTAAAGAATGATGAATCATGGATGGTGGTAAATCCAAAGCTTTTGTATAAGCCTCTAAAACCTTTAATCCTCCTGGATGAGCGATAAAATGTTGAATATCCTTTGAGGTTAATTTATGCTTACCTAAAAAAGTTTCAACATTGGGCTTTAGCCAATTTTCAATTAAAACAGGAATACTTTTGGAAAAAATAACAAATAAACCCTCGTCTTTCAAATCCCAACCCATTACATCCAGTGAATCTTTTTTGGTTGTAGATTGTGTACCTAAAATCACAGGAATGGTATTTTTGTTCGTGTATGTAGTCGTTGGCACTTCATCCCCAACGATTAAAGCACAAGCAACACCATCAGCAAACAGAGAAGTTCCAATAAGATTACTTTTAGAACGGTCATTTTTCTGAAAGGTTAAACTGCAAAGTTCTATAGAAAGAACTAATACCTTAGCCTTCGGAAAAGCTAAACAATACTCATAGGCTCTAGAAAGACCAGATGCCCCTCCTGCACATCCTAAACCCCAGATTGGAATTCTTTTTGTGTGAGTGGAAAACGGCAAATCATTCATTATCCTCGCCTCTATACTAGGAGTAGCAATCCCAGTACTTGAAATAGTAAAAATAGCTTCTATCTCACTAAAATCAACGGTACCATTTAGAAAATTTTTGTTTTCGAGACAATTTTGAATGGCTATTTTACCCAGTTCTATTGCATTTTCAATATAGGTATCATTCTTTTCTTGAAAACTATGTTCCTTTTTAAACCAATCTAAGCCTTTTACAAAATGTCTTTTTTCAATCTGTCCGTTTTGAAAAGCAGTTAGTAATCTTTCGATATCTTTAAAGGATTCCGAGAATAATTCTCTCGCAAATTCCATCGTATCATTCTGTGAAATGACAAAGGGTGGTATGGCTTCTGCTACAGATAATATTTTAGGCATTTGCATTCTCCTTTAAAGGTTTTGCTTATTATTCCCAGTCCTTTACCAAAGAATGCTAATTTAGACATAAAAAAAGCTTCCTTTTTACAAAGGAAGCAAAACGTTTTGAAGGTTTGTTGTTGTGCACTTTTATTATACTTCGTCCAAACGAATAGTTCACCAACCAAATTCAACCATTTAATGATGGATACATAAGAGTAATCAACAAGGAAAAAAGTAATATGAAAAAAGTTATCCTTTTTGTAAGATTTTTGTCTAAATTTCGACAAATATATGGTAGTATATATTCATACAAAAGGTTGGAGGAAATAAAGATGAGCTTGTCTCAAAATGTAACAAATATTCTTAATGGAACCATTGAGTCCGTTAAATCTCTACTACCCTTTCAAGTAGAATTAGACAAACCCGCTCTTTTTACAGAGCCATTTACTCAACATAAGATTGCTGTACTTATTGGTATGACTGGGGATGTAAAAGGTAGAATTATCATTAATGGGGATGAAGAGATTTTCGGAAATATTGGTGAAGGCATGTTTGGTATGAAACTAGAGGGGGAAATGTTAGAATCCTTCGCTGGTGAGCTTGGGAATATGTTGGCTGGTCATTTATCAACATTAATTGCTCAAAAAGGTTACGAAATGGATATTACACCTCCAACAGTACTAGTCGGGCAAGCTAAAATTTATGGATTTGAACGAGCTTTTCGCCTCCCTATTCATATTAAAGATAAGGGAACGCTATTAATTATTTTAATGGTAGAAGTAAAACAAGAGGTGCATTCCTAAGATGCACCTCTTGTTCTTTTTTAAAAACCGTGAATCGTCATTCCACCATCGACGAACAAGGTTTGTCCTGTAATATAATTGGCTGCATCTGACGCTAAAAAGGCTACTGGTCCTACCAATTCAGGCAGTTCTCCAATTCTTTTTAATGGAGTCACAGCAAGAATATCATTTACATAATTTTGATCAGACAATAGTTTCTCTGTTAATGGGGTTTTAAAATACCATGGACCAATGGCATTTACGTTAATTCCATATTGTCCCCATTCCATAGCTAATACTTTTGTCATTTGGATAAGAGCCGCTTTTGTAGAAGCATATACAACCCCTGTTCGAAGAGCAACATGTCCGCCAACAGAAGTAATATTGATGATCTTACCTCCCGTTTCTTTCTCCTTCATCACTTTTCCTACCTCTTGAGAAACCATAAAGGCGGACTTTAAATTCGTATCCATGATCGTTTGCCATTCCTCATCGGTTACATCTAATGCCTTTGAACGAATATTCATCCCTGCATTATTAACTAGGATATCAATTTTCCCCCATTGGTTGAGGATACTCGCTATTGCAATATGTACATCTTCTCTTTTCGTCACATCTGTTGGAACAATTAAAGCTTTTTGACCTTTTTCCTCAACTAAACGTGCTGTCTCTATTAAATCCTTTTCAGTTCGGGATAATAATGCTACATCTGCCCCAGATTCCGCTAATCCTATTGCCAGAGCTCTTCCAATCCCTCTTCCCGCACCAGTAACTACAGCCACTTTATTTTCTAATCTAAATGTAGGTAACAAAAGCATCCTCACCTTTCCTATTTTTTCTTATTTTACCATAGGTTTAGTTGTGAATGGTAAATGAGAGATCAAGCTTGTCCACTTGTTACTAAATCAGGGAAACTCCCCTGATTTATTGGTCATTAGATTCGTGTTTCTGCACTTCAATCCAAATCTTTTTCACCGCAGTATCACCACATATTTTGCAAGTTTCCATCTTATTGTAAATTAGTCTGCATTTATCACAATAATATTTTTCCATTTGACCACACACTCTCCCAAAATATAAAGGAATATGTGATATATTACGTTTTTTATCTTAATGAGTGCATTCTTTATGAAATTTTATACACTATTTTTTTCCTATTACTTTTTAGAATGATTTTCATTTTTCACAAATCATTCACATTTATCACAGTCTAGATGTGATAAAAATCACTGATATAATAGGTTTTCAACTCTAACATAGTATTAAAGCAATAAATGAACATTTTGTGAAGTCTCAAATTCTATATTTCACTTTTACAAATGTTTTGTATTATGGAGTTAATTAAATCACATTTGCGTTTTTAGAAGGGAGTGCAAAGAAATGGCGAAAACGGAATTAAATTCAAAAAAGAAAATTAAAGTAGAGGACGATTCAGCATCACTGAAGGGAACCTTAGCATCCGTTTTCTTATTAGGATTTTTTATTATCGTCAGTTGGGTAAGTGTCTACTTCCTATTTGTAGAACGTTTTTAATTGGAATGAAAGGGGAAAAAAGCCGTGCATTTGCATAAATTTGAAAAAATATGGCTGATATTTGGTATTGCCTGCCTAATTGTATTTTTATCTGTAATAGGAGTTAGTGCTTTTTACATGGGAAACCAACCGCCAAGTTGCTTAACAACGATTGACCCTGAAAAAGTGGATCAAACAGCTCCATTTAATGAGCCGGGGTTAAAAAAGGTTGAAGGAAAAGAATGGGATTATGAATTAGTTTTTGTAGCATCTGCTTTTAATTATAATCCTGGTAATGTTGAGGTTCCACTTGGCTCAAAAGTAAAAGTCATTGCCACAACAAAAGACGTGGTACACGGTTTTGAAGTTGCTGGAACAAACATTAATATGATGCTAGAGCCTGGATATGTAAGTGAATATGTCACAACATTTGACAAGGCTGGCGAATACTTAATCGTATGTAATGAATATTGCGGAGCAGGTCACCACCTGATGCATTCTAAAATTGAGGTGATTGAATAATGCTAAACACAAATAAAAATGAAAAAGTTGATTCACGAGACGCAAAGTTAGCGATGGCGTTTTTCTATGTAGCCTTCACTGCGCTAGCACTTGGTGGATTAGCAGGATTATTACAAACATTAGTACGTTCAGGTAAAGTAGAATTACCTTGGGGAATCGACTATTATCAAGTATTAACCGTACACGGTGTGTTATTAGGACTTGTTTTAACAACCTTCTTTATAATGGGATTCCAATATGCTGCTATCAGCAGAACAGCTGGAACCTTTACAAATGGTGCTCGTAAAACCGGTTGGATTGGTTTCTGGCTAATGACAGTTGGTACCGCAATGGCCGCAACCATGGTTTTATTAAAAGAAGCAAGTGTTTTATACACATTCTATGCTCCTTTACAGGCTCATCCTATATTTTACATTGGTTTAACATTAGTTATTGTTGGTAGCTGGGTAGCAGGTGGCGCTATGATCGCTACTTATGCAAGATGGAGAAGAAATAACCCTGGACAATCTAGTCCACTTTTGACTTTTATGGCAGTAGTAAACACTGTGTTATGGATTGTCGCAACATTAGGTGTTGCTGCTACAGTACTTATTCAAATTTTACCTTGGTCATTAGGTTTAGTTGACCGAATTGATATTTTAGTGAGCCGTACTCTATTCTGGTATTTCGGACATCCACTTGTATATTTCTGGTTATTACCTGCTTATATGTGCTGGTATGCTATTATTCCAAAAATCATTGGTGGAAAGATTTTCTCAGACTCATTAGCACGTTTATCCTTTATTTTGTTCCTATTATTCTCAATTCCTGTTGGATTCCATCACCAATTAGTAGAGCCTGGTATTGATCCAGCATGGAAATATATTCAAGTAGTATTAACGTTTATGGTTATCATCCCTTCTTTAATGACTGCTTTTTCATTATTTGCTACATTTGAAACATATGGTCGTTCAAAAGGTGCTACTGGTTTATTCGGTTGGTTTAGAAAACTTCCATGGGGTGATGCTCGTTTCTCTGTTCCATTTATAGGGATGGTAGCATTTATTCCAGCAGGTACTGGTGGTATAATCAATGCTTCAAACCAAATGGACCAGGTTGTTCATAATACGATTTGGGTAACTGGACACTTCCATTTAACTGTTGCAACATCTGTAGTCTTAACATTCTTTGGAGTTTCATATTGGTTAATTCCACATTTAACTGGCCGTGTCTTAACAAAAGCCATGAATAAGCTTGCGATTGTCCAGGCTATGGTTTGGACGATTGGAATGTCATTCATGTCCGGTTCTATGCATTTCCAAGGTCTGCTAGGTGCTCCTAGACGTTCATCCTTCTCAGATTATGGTGGTGCACAACAAGCTGCAGATTGGATTCCATATCAAATCGCTCAAGCAGTTGGCGGATCCATTTTATTTATTGGTATTATATTAGTTCTTATTATCGTTATTAATCTAGCATTCTTTGCTCCTAAGGGTGAACAAGATTTCCCTGTAGGTGAAGTAGCAGAAGGTACTGAAAAGACACCTCTTGTTCTAGAAAACTGGAAACTATGGCTTGGAGTTACTGCTTTCTTAATTTTATTCGCTTATACGATTCCATTTATCGATATTATTCAAAATGCACCACCGGGATCAAAAGGCTTCCAGCTTTGGGCTAAATAATTACTTTAAAATCTTAAACTATTATAAACAAAGGTCTGGCCCCATACAGGGTCAGACCTTTGTTATGCTATTTTGAGCTAGCCTCTTTTTATTTCTCCAGGTTATATTTACGATGATAACGGAACTAAAAATCATTCCTGTTCCAATGATCTGAATGATATTCAATCCTTCATGGTATAGAAAGATTCCTAGAATCGTCCCTACAATAGGCTCGATAGTTGCAATAATAGCTGCCTTACTACTCTCTACTTTCTCAAGCCCTTTTGTATAAAAGAAATACGCTATGACTGTTGGTAAAAGCCCTAGTCCTAATCCCCAAAATATGGTTTCCATTCGAATAAATAAGTGTGCTTTATCCCAAAGTGTTGTGAGAGGTAGTAAAAAAACAGTTGCAAACAAAAACGTATAGATGGTTATTGTAAAAGGTTGATATTTTTGTAATGCTATCTTTCCAAAAATACTATAAAGCGCATAACCAAGTCCGGAGCCTAACCCTGTTAACAAACCTAATATAGTTATATCCTCTTTACTTGCAGAACCAATACCAGTAATAAGGACACATCCTAATAATGTTCCTATAACAGCGATTACTTTTTGTTTTGTCAACTTTTCTTTAAAAATAACTCTCGATAATAACACCACGATGGCAGGAGCTGTATAGAGTAATATGACCGCTAAAGAAAGATTCATTTGGTTTATCGTTGTAAAATAACACCAATTAAAAAAGACAATACTAATAATCCCTGAACCTATAAAAATGGGTAAATCCCGTGTTTTTACTTTTAGTTGATTGCGAAAAAAAAGGATTCCTACTATTAGTAATAATAAAAAAGCAACAGTGGTACGGATCGCTACAATTTCCATCGGTGTAAATCCAATATCAGCTAATCCCTTTACGAAAAGCGCAATAACTCCCCATAAAATAGCAGCAAGTGAAATCATAAAAATGGACATGGTATTTTTCACTTTATTTCCTCCGTAAAAATACGAATAAGAGAAGGATGACAAATATGCCACCCTTCTTTTAAATACTTATGATAATTGGTATACTTTACTGTATTTTTTATATAGATAATCGACAAGGTAGCTTGCGTTTAATCCTTCGCCAGTCACATCATGTAAGATTTCTAGTGGTTTTTTCATTTTTCCATATTGATGGACATTGTTCGTAAACCATTCCTTTATTAGTAAAAGATTACCCTCTTCTAATAATTGATCATAGTTTGGGAAATCTTCTAGCAATTTAGCTTTGAACTGTGCTGCATACATATAACCTAGCGCGTAAGATGGGAAGTAACCAAAGCTCCCCCCTGACCAATGAACATCCTGTAAAACACCTATTGCATCATTTTCAGGACGAATTCCTAAATATTCCGCGTACTTATCATTCCAAATTTTTGGCAGGTCCTTCACTTCGATCTCATCATTAAATAACCCTTTTTCAATCTCGTATCTAATAATAATATGAAGTGGATACGTTAGTTCGTCCGCTTCGATACGAATAAACGAAGGCTTTGATTCATTGACAGCACGATAGAAGCCCTCTAATTCAACTCCATCAAATTGACCATTCGAGTATTCCTTTAATAAATCATAGTTCTTTTTCCAGAAAGCTTCAGAACGCCCAACAAAATTCTCATAGAATAAAGATTGAGATTCGTGGATTCCCATAGAAGTACCAGAACATAGTGGTGTTCCCACAAGGTCAGCTGAAATATTTTGCTCGTATAGAGCATGCCCGCCTTCATGAATGGTACCGAAAACGGCAGTACGGAAGTCATTTTCATTGTAGTTGGTTGTGACACGGACATCTCCAGGATTTAAGCCTGTTGCAAAAGGATGCACTGTTTCATCTAAACGACCTGCCTGGAAGTCATAACCCATCTGCTTTAATATTTCTAAACTGAATTCCTTTTGCTTTTCTTTTGAAAAATGTTCAAACAGGAAAGCCGTTTCTAACTTTTGACTTGATTCTGAAATGCGTTTTACTAAAGGGACAATTTTCTCTCGAAGTTCGCCAAATACTTGATCAAGAACTTCTACTGTAATACCAGGTTCGTACATATCTAATAATGTATTGTATTTATTACCTTCGTATCCCCAATATTCAACAAAGCGTTTTTGGGTCTCCACTAGTTTTTCTAAGTATGGAAGAAATAAGTTAAAATTAGAAGTTGCTTTTGCTTCTTCCCAAACACTTTCCGATTTAGATTGAAGAATAATATACTGTTTATATTCGTCTGCAGGTATCTTTTTATTACGATCATATTCCTTCTTACATTCTTCAAGTGTTTTTTGAGTAATCTCATTTAAGGATTGACCAGAAAGCTTCTCTATGTAAGATGCCATTTCTTCTGAAGTGGACATATGAAAAACTTCTGAAGAAAGCATTCCAATCACCTCTGAACGTTGCTCTACACCCTTCTTAGGTGCTCCAGTTCTTAAATCCCAATACATTAATGAAATAGCTTCATTGTAACCCATCATTTTATTTACATACTCTAAAAAATCTTTTTCTATTTGATTAACAAACTCAGTCACTCTAGCTACCCCCATTCTCTTTCAATACATCCTTTATTTTATCACAGTATTCAGAATAAATGGGAAAAGAAAGCCTTGAATCAAATACAAAAAAATAGGTACTTGATGTACCTATTTTTCATTTATTGATTATATAATTTTTTACTTTTTGCTAATGGCTACTCTCCAGTTTTCTGGACCTTCTTCAATGTATTCCCATTCAAATTGTTCTGGACGTTCCATCATAAATTGATAGAGTAATGGACGTGGATCATGGTCGTTTACAATCAACATATTTTCCCCAGGATTTAGGCCATCAAATGTATTAAAGATCGTTGGGTGTTTTTCTCTCGGTGGATAGTCTGGTACGTTTACTGTTGCTGCAAAGCTTTTTTCCATTTTTACTCTCTCCTTTTTTAAACCTTTATTCTCTACTTCTTCATTATAGGAGAAATATTCATGCCCTATAGTGCGTGGTATCACACTATCATGATGATTTTAACTACACGGATAGTAGGATTTATATCATATCTATCGAATATATTTTATAAGGGGGGAATTTACTTGAAGGAATATATCGGTAAATGTTCTAATTGTCAAAAGGATATGTATTGCTTAGAGGGATTTTTTAACGGAATTGTATTAGAAAATAAGGAAATTATTTGTTTTGATTGTCACGAAAAAGTGGAGAATAAAGAAAATCCGCAAGCCTAAGCTTCCGGATTTTCTTTTTTTGTTATTCATCATCATCATCTATAGATAGATCTCTAACAGGAAGCGGTTCATTTTCTTTATGAGTTACTTTTCTTAAATTTAAGATTGATCTAATACTTACTGCTAAAAGTGCTACAACCCCAATTAAGAAAATAGTGTCTGGAATTGCTCGGATGGTTAATAAGTTTTGAACGATGTCTTGCTGTAGGAACGATGCAGCTCTAGAGCTAGCATATCCATTTTTATATGCTTCTTTTAATTGGAGGAATCCGACAGGTAATAATGAAATTAAAACCATTCCAGCTAAACCAATGTTTAGCATGATACAGCTGAATTTCACCCATTTATCGCTCCATTTTTCTGGCTTTGTAATATTTCTTAGTGAATAGACTAGAACGGCTGCTGCAAACATTCCATATACACCCATCATAGACGCGTGACCATGAGTTGGCGTTAGGAATTGACCATGTTCGAGGAAGCTCACAGCTGGTAAATTGATTAAGAAACCAAGTACTCCAGCACCAACGAGGTTCCAAATCGCAACAGAAATTAAGAACCAGAAAGTACCTTTGTAAGGGAAATCAACGCCACCTTCTCGCATCATCTTATATTGATCGTAAGCTTCTAAGATTAATAATGTTAAAGGAATAACCTCTAATGCTGAGAACACTGCCCCTAAACCAATCCATGCTTCCGCTGATCCATTATAATAGTAATGGTGACCAATACCGATTACACCACTTCCAAGAAGAAGAATTAATTGGAAGTATAACGCCTTAACCGTTGAGCTTTTCGTTACAAGTCCCATTTGCACCATTAAGAATCCAATAACAACAACGGCAAAGACTTCAAAAATTCCTTCTACCCATAGGTGAATAATCCACCAACGCCAGTAATCAGCAAATGTAAAGCTTGTGTCTGGATTGATCATAAACGCAAAGAAGTAAAAGAATGGAACAGCAATCGCTGAGTAGAATAATAAATGAATTAATCCACCCTTATCCGTTTCTTTTCTTAACCCACTTCGAATACCCCGGTAGACAATAAATAACCAAATGAGCATTCCAACTACTAGTATAACTTGCCAAATACGTCCTAATTCTAAGTATTCCCAACCTTGGTGTCCGAATAAGAACCAGTTGTTGCCTAAGTATCCATTTGCTCCGAGCCATTGTCCTATCATACTACCTGCCACAAGAACAACTAATGCCCAGAATAAAATATCAACTAATAAGCCCTGACGTTTTGGTTCATGTCCACCAACTAGTGGAGCGATAAAGATACCCATTCCAAGCCAAGCGGTAGCAATCCAGAAAATAGCTAACTGTAGATGATAACCCTTGGCAATATTAAATGGTAAAATATCATAAATCCATTTTATACCGAAGAAGCTCTCAGGCTCGGTATAATAGTGTGCTAATAATGCGCCAAACATGGCTTGAACAAAGAATAGTGCTGAGACAATAACAAAATATTTCCCTGATTTTAATTGCGATGATGTTACAGGCAGCTTATTTAAATCAATACGCGGGAAGTTTCCTTCCGTATAAGCTTCCTTCATACCTAAGTGATAACGATAGAATACGAATAGAATAAGACCAATAAATAAGATTAATAAAGTAACACTTGCCCCACTCCACCAGATTGCTGAAAATGACATTTGGTTACCAGCATCTTGATAATACGGCCAGTTATTTGTGTAAGTTATGTCATCTCCCTTTCTCTCTGTACTAGACAGCCATGCAGTCCAGAAAAAGAAATCGGAAATTTGTTTGATTTGATCTCCTTTTGCTACATATGCACGATCACCAGTAGGCATATGTTTTTCTTGAATTAGATTAGCCTTTAGTCCCCAATGATCACCTTCAGTGAACACCTTATGGTAATGCTCTCGTACCTTTTCTACCCCATAAACCTGGGCATCTGTTAATTGTAATTTGTCAGTATTAGGTTCATAGCGATTTTTACGCATTTCTTTTTTTACATTTTCACGAATGATGGTCTGTTGATCTTTATCTAATTCAGAAAAATCTTTTCCAAATTTTTCATTTGATTTGAAATTCTGCATTCCTTCTGTATATATCTTTAATGCTTCAGCTGTATAGTCAGGCCCCATATAAGAACCATGGCCCAATACGGTTCCATAATCCATTAAGCCATACTTTTGGAAAACAGCCTGCCCGCCCATAATAGTATCCTTTGTAAGGATAACCTCGCCTTTTGTATTCGTTACCTCTACAGGTCTTGGAGCCTGTTCTTTAAAAATCCAATATCCTCCAGTAAGCAACACTGTAAAACTAATTAAAATGGTGAAAATTAAGATGGATTTTAAAAGTGCATTCTTATTTCGTTTCACCACTTTGTTCGTCGGTTTTTGACGCTCAATTTCCATTTCTGCCACCCTTTCCTTGTTTGTGTACGTTCCTATTGTATAGGGTGGTATTCATATTGAATGTGAGCCTATTCATTTGGAAGGTGTGATTTTAGTCACTGTTACTGTGATATTTGTCACAGAATTGACACTAATTTTAAAAAAGAGTGCATCTTGCTATGATACACGTCACATTTTTAATATAGGAAGCTTGTTAAACTATGAGTATAGTTCAAATATTAAAGTTTCACTTAAGGAGAGATGGTTATGGAAGCAAAAATAATTGAATTAGATGTTCGTGAGGATATAAAAAATAAGCTTGAGCCGTTTCAAAAGATCATGACAGCTATCGCTGATTTAAATGAAGATGACGTGTTTGTTCTGCATGCGCCATTTAAACCTGTCCCATTATTTGCAGTTTTAAAAGCAAAGGGTTTTACCCATGAAACAGAGGAGCTCGAAAAAAAACATTGGAAGATTACCTTCACTAAAAGAGGTGAATCAAAATGATATTAGATAATCGTGGGTTAGAACCACCCCAGCCAATGATGCGCACTCTTGCTGCACTTGAAAACTTAAATGACAATGAAACTTTAACGATTATAAATGATCGCAGACCCATGTTTTTATACGAACAATTAGAGGAACTTGGCTACCGAAATCGTACTGAACAGCAAGAAGATGGCAGCTATAAGATTGAGATTTTCCGATAAAAGTAGGTGATGAATATGCTTCCGCAAAATGGAAGTGAAACAAATGTAAAGCTCCCCTTTGGCTTTTTCCTTTTCAGCCTAATCGCATTAGTGTTGTCACAGTTGATTTTAGTTCTGAATGGAGTCCATTTCTCAAATGGGGAATTTAGAGTACCTTCATTATTATCTGCAGCCCATTTTTTTATTTTAGGTTGGGCATTGATGATTGCCATGGGCTCGATGTATCAGCTTGTTCCAGTAGCCTTTTTAACACCCATATGGAGTGAAAAACTTGGATTTATTCAATTTAGCGTCCTGTCCATTGGTGTCACTAGTTTTGGTGCTTGTCTCTATTTTGCACCTCAGCATGCTCTTATTCCAGGAATTCTTACTATAATTGGAATATTGCTATTTTTATTCCAAATGTTAATGACTTTAAAAAAGCAAACCAAACCAAATATATTAACTTTATTCGTAGGAACTGGTCTTATTAGCTTACTTATAACCATTCTTTTAGGTATTACATTAATAACATCATGGAAAACTGGAATATTTTCAGGTCATTATGAGGCAATTTTCCGTACGCATCTGCTACTTGGTGTTGGAGGATGGTTTACACTTCTCATTTTCGGTTTTTCATATAAAATGGTTCCAATGTTTTCACTTTCTCACGGTTTTACAATGAATCTAGCCAAATATGTATATATATCCTATGTATCAGGATTAATTATCAACATTCTAGGTTTTTTCACTGGAATAGACTTTTTACTAAAAATAGGTTTCTTTCTATTATTTATTGGCTTTAGTTTATTTGCCTGGCATGTTTCAACCATTATTAAAAAAAGAATCAAAAAGAAGCTTGATAAACCTTTTATGTACTCACTCTCAGCAATAGGCTTTGGAATACTCATTCACTTTATATTGTTTATCAGCTTATTTTCACAAAATGCAAACCATTTAATTGGTCCATTATTATTCCTTTATCTAATGCTTTGGATTGTTTTAAGTATATTAGGTTATTTATATAAAATTGTTCCTTTCTTATGGTGGACTTATAAATACAGCAAAGATGTTGGCAAAAAGGCTGTTCCCGCTCTAAAGGATATGATAAATGATAAGTTAGTTATTCTATTCTTAACTAGCTTCATCATAAGTTGTTTTCTAATCTATATTGGATTTGTTATGCAAATTTTCACAATCGTGATAGTAGCATTAATACTCTTTGCCATAACGATTATCGCAGCAACCATAAATATATTACAAGTAATTTTAAAATAAATTAGGGGTGTTTTATATGGAAATCATTGATAAAGTACGTAATGAGTTGAAAAATGTATATGATCCAGAGTTAAATATCAATGTTGTGGATTTAGGGTTAATTTATAATATAAAGCAAATATCTGATCGGATCATTGAAATTGATATGACCTTAACCACACCAGGATGTCCCTTACATGATAGTATTTCTACAGGAGTAAAACACTGTGTTGAACAAATGGAAGAAGTAGTTCAAGCATTTGTAAATATTGTGTGGGAGCCTGCATGGTCACCTGATAAAATGACAGAAGAGGGAAGAAGACAATTATACTAAGTAAAAAGCTGATGTTAGGGGTTGCCTTTGGCAACCCTTTTACATCAGCTTTTTTTAATAGTTGGAAGAATATTTTTTATTTTAGAAAAGACTTGTTCATTCGTGTTTTCTTCTAAAAGGATGTGAACGGTTCCTTTATCATCATGAGTACGAATTAAACGACCAATTCCTTGTCTTAAGCGAAGTAGCATGTACGGTAAATCTACTTGTTCAAACGGATCACTTGCCCCTTCTCTTTTCGCTTCAAACACTGGATCTAATGGAGGATATGGCAGTGAAAAAATAAGCACATTCTCTAAAGATCTACCCGGTATATCTAATCCTTCCCATAAATGTATCGAGCAAAGAACTGAATGTTCTTCGTTTTGAAAATGAGATACTAGGGTACTAATTTCAGCATCGCCTTCAAAATAAGAAGGATAAGGTAGATCAGATAAATGAGTCTTGATTATATGCATTTCTTCTTGATTGTTTAATAAAATTAATGCTCGACCCTCTGAACGTATAATCTCATTTTTAATATAACTTAATTTTTCAAGCATATTTCCCACTTTAAACGTTGGCAATTTTATATTCATATTGTCCTCATAGTTAAAAGGGGATTCAACAGAAAAATATAAATAATCATCGATACCTAAGCTTTGAGCTATATAATTAAAGGATTGGTTATCTGATAAAGTTGCCGATGAAAAGATATAAGGTTTCTCTTGAGAGAATACTTCTATACGCATAATATCTTCCACGAGTTTAGGCATAATAACAAGCGTTCTTTCACCAGAATGATGCTCAAACCAGGTAATCCCTTTTTGACTTCGTACAAATAAAGAAAGAGAATACGTAATTTGTTCTAAATATTCTTCAACAACCTTTAAATCATATTCATTAATGACATAGAGCTCACTCTCAAAAACAAGTTCTTCCTCTACTGCCTGTAGAATAGATAAAAGTCTTGAGGCAGTATTTAATACATTCTTTGTTTTTTCCACTTTGCGCTTTTCCGACCCTAATGTTTCTTGGGAGACATCTTCCAGTAATGAAAAGAATGCTTCACTCTCGTAAATGGCGTCTTCCATAAGATGGAGAGTTTTTTCCCTAACATCATTTGCCATGATTCTTGATAATAATTTTTCAAGTGTTTGTTCCGTAAATCGGTAAGTAAGTGCTTTTTGACAGGCATATTCTAATAGATGTCCCTCATCAAATACAACACAGCTGCTTTCAGGAAGTAATGGCAATTGACCCTCACGTTTACGCGAATCCTTTGTCCATATATGCTCCATAAAAAAATCATGTGAGCAAATAATAATATCCTTGGCATTGCGATAATAATCTCGATGTAAGGTTTGACCACAACGATGGCGTTGGTGACAACTAAAACAATCTTGTACGCTATCCCAAGCAATTTGATTCCATTGTTCATCTTCTAAATGAGGATATTCTTTACGATCACCGTACTTTGAAAAGGTTTGCATGGACCCTTTCCCATGAACAAAATCAGGGAGTTGGTGAAACACATCTTGGAAAAGATCTCCTTCTTCTCTAACCATTGCTGCTTCTAATTTATTTAAACATAAATAAGCATCACGGGATTTAGCTAATCGTACATCCATATTTAATCCAAGGGCCGCTTCAATTTTAGCAATATCCCCTTCTTTTTTTACTAGCTGTTCAATTAACGTTTCATCCGCACAGGCAATAATAGCTGGTCTATTCGTATATCTAGCATAACAAAGAGCATATAAAAGGTAGGCGATTGTTTTACCTGTACCTACTCCAGCTTCTGCAAACATGACCTTTTTTTCTTTAAATGCCTTTTCTAACTGAAATGCCATATAAATTTGTTCATCTCGAACTTCAAATCCTGATTCTGGAAGGATATCGTAAAACACATCCCCAATCCAGTCTCCTAATTTCTCATAAAAAGATTCTGTCTTTGAAACAGAAAAAGGTAAACGATTTGACATAATGCCTCCATTTTTTCTTATTTAATTAGCCTAAAATAAATCTCCAGTTCTTCTTCTGACACAATGATTTTACCTGCTAATGATTTTGTTTGTAATGCATACTCTTTTACTCCAATAAACTCTGATTCAGAGAGAACAAAAAACCTTGTTCCTTTTTTATAAATTCCTTTATAATTTTTCTTTAATTTATACCATTTCATTATATCCTCATATTGAAAAAGAATAATTTATCACTTAGGACAAAAAGACGATGCACAGCACCGTCTTTTTATCTATCTCAATTCTCATCACTTTTACGTGGTGGTTTTGGTCCCCAGTATTGATAAAAATCTGTTTTGATAAAGCCATTAAATAACTTACGCTTTTTGGTAGCAGGCTTGCCATAAAGTTGCTCAAATCCTTCATGGGAAGTTAAGATGTAAATGGACCATGTATCTAATTTGGCGAAGGCCTGTCCCATTTCCCGATACATTTTTTCTACTTCTTTTTTCTCCCCAATACGTTCACCATATGGAGGATTTCCCACAATAACTCCATATTGTTGGGGAGTTGAAATATCTCTAACCTGCATCTGTTTAAATTTAATTAAATCACCAAGACCTGCTTCGAATGCATTTTCTCCCGCTATTTTGACCATTCGATGGTCGATATCCGAACCCTGGATTTCTAGTGGTTGATCATATTTAGCTAAATCTTCTGCCTCATTACGAACATCGTCCCACGTACTTTGAGGAATCCAATTCCAGCCTTCAGATACAAATTCACGATTAAATCCAGGAGCAATATTCTGACCAATTAAGGCTGCTTCAATGGGGATCGTTCCTGAACCACAGAACGGATCAATAAAGGGCTTGTCTGGATACCAATTTGTTAACATGATAAGAGCTGCTGCTAATGTTTCTTTTAACGGAGCCTCACCTTGATCCGAACGATAGCCTCGTTTGTGCAATCCTCTTCCGCTAGCATCGATCGTAATGGTTACAACATCTTTTAATAAAGCTACTTCAATTTTGTATAAGGCTCCGTTTTCATCGAACCATGTGTTTCGTTTATAATGCTTTTTCATTCGTTCGACTACTGCCTTTTTTACAATAGCTTGACAATCGGAAACGCTAAATAACTTTGATTTTACAGACTTTCCAGTCACAGGAAATTCTGCATCCTCAGGCAAGTATTGCTCCCATGGTAATGCTTTTGTTTTTTCAAAAAGTTCATCAAACGTAAATGCTTTAAATTCTCCGACTACCACTTTAATTCTATCTGCCGTACGAAGCCACATATTACAGCGTGCAATCGCTCGCTCATCGCCATCAAAAATGACTTTTCCATTATCTACGACACATTCATATCCTAAAGCTCTAACCTCTTTTGCTACTAAAGACTCTAAACCCATAGCCGCTGTTGCAATAATTTTATATTTAGACATTTTTTCACCTAATTTTCTTAACATATATATTTTTTATTTTGTTCAAAATCTACCGTATGTAAACGAAGTAAAAGCTCTCCAATAAAGGAGAGCTTGAACCTTCATTATTTTCTATCATTCATTAATCGCGTTCTGTAAGCCATGTTCTGTACCATAGTACTGCAAACGACCAAAGGTCTCGTACACAGGTGGTAATCATCTATCTACAGAATCAGATTCTGTCCTTCTCTCTTGTTCATTTCCTTAGAGAAGGTGCCCCTACCATCGTTTGGGTTGCTCGCTCGTGGGGTTTACCGCGTTCCACCCTTTTCATTTCTGAAAAGGCTCCGTCACTGTGGCACTTTTATAGGTATTCATACCATATTCCATAAGAACTTAGGTATTTTCCCAGCCGTCAGCCAGAGCTAAACTCCAACTGCCCTAGCTTATGAATTCGCTAGGCACGAACACTACAAGCATCTCAGCTCGTGCGAGCATGGACTTTCCTCTACAATTTATCATTGCAGCGATTACCCGAACGCAATTAATGACTACATCAGCTATTATATGTAATCAAGAGCTGCAACGCAATGTTTTTAATTTCAATTTATGGCAATCCCTATCAATCATATAGCTTATTTCCAAAAACATGTTTCTCAAGATTAGATAATCTTTTTAAAATATCAAAGTTTGTTGTACCTGCTGTTTGCGTAGGTTGACGTCTTGATGCTTCATCAAGCTGTTTTTTCAATCGAATATTTTCTTGTTGTAAATCTTCAATTTCTTGATGGAAGGCTTCATAGTCTTTAATAATGTAATCCAAAAACTTATCTACATCTTCTTGTTTATATCCTCTAACAGCGGTTTTAAATTCTTTCTCTAAAATATCCTTTGCCGTTAATTTCACTTTATCTGATAACATTTCGCTCACCTCGGAATATCTCCAATCATACCATCTATTTTTTCAAAAATAGCCAAGAATGTCAATTTTATAGATATTTTTTTAAAATGAATCCATTTTCTTGCTCATTTCTTCTTCCACAATTAATTGTAAATCATAAAAAGTAATTTCTCTTATTTCATAATCATGTGTTTCACTATATTTTTTGGCTGCTTCATAAAAATATTTAGGACTGCCATCTTTTTCAGGATCATACATAATGATGGATACTTCACTTTTATGCAGAAGCACTTGATTTTTCAAATAAAATTGTTTTGGATTTTCGTATGGTTTATGGGTAATGGATTCGACAAAATCAGCTTGTACTACTATGGACTCATACCATTCTTTATTCGTTTCACTCCACGTTTCTTCTTGACCTAAAAAAGGAGTAAGGACTGCAAGCTGAAGCTGTGGAAAGTCAACCTGAAGATCAAAAACAACTTCTGCCGCCCATAATTCAACACCAAGTTGTCCGCTTATGATGACCCATTCCAAGCCTTCTTCTACTAATGGATAAAGTTCCTTGTAGATAGCTTGTTTAATGAATGCAACAGAGGCATGATCTTTTTTGAATATCCCTAGTTCATAGGGCTTGTAGCCCGTAATGGTTACATTCTTCTTCAAATGGTTTTTTGCACCTCTTTTATTTTTCTATTTTAATCATACTAAACAATATGAAAAATATGAACTAAAAGGAAAATTTATGAATATTATCCTACTTAAAAAAAGTAAAAATTCACTAAACAATATGTATGAAAAAACAAGGGCAAAGATGCCCTTGTTTTCTTATTTTATCGTCCCATTCCTGGGTACATTCCGTATCCTGGTGCCATACCTGGAGCCATTCCTGGTGTCATACCCATTCCTGGTCCCATTCCCATTCCAGGTGCCATACCTGGTCCTGGTCCCATTCCCATCCCTGGAGCAACTCCTGGTGCAGGTGCTACTCCCATTGCTGGCATAGGTCCTGGTCCTGGTCCACAGTTAAAATGCTGATGAGAAACCTCATTTACAGCAGATTCTGTTTGCGGGAAATAATGCTTATGCTGGAACATCTGATGATTTACGTTTGTTGTATGCGCTGGATGAATATGCGGAACAATGGTATTTGAAAAAGTGTTAGTTGTGCAGCACTTTGTCGGATGGACAATTGCTGGCATAATATTTGTTGGTCTAGGTCCACAAAACATATTAGACATTCTCCTTTCGATTATTAGTTTGTTTACACTAATAGCCTATGATGAAAGGATTTATCTTGTACTAAGGAAAATACCTATTTTTATAGAATAGAATAAAAACTATCTTTTAAAGTTGTAAAAACAAATGCGGTTAGACAAACAATGACAAAAAATAAAAGTAAAATGGCTTTATACACTTTTTACCCTCTCCATAAAATCATTATCATACAATTTAACATTTTACTCTTTTATCCTATGTCAAACAATAACGAAATTATGGCATTTTCATGACAATACATTAAAAAAATGTAACAAAAAGCAAGATAACGTCGAAAAAAAGTGATTTATTTTGACGAATCCTCAAGGATCTTGCGCTTCCCCAGGAAATGATGTTTTCTCATAATCCGATCTTTTCTTTTCATAATTTCTGATATTTCTATTTTAGGGTGTTTATGCTCGGTTTGAGAAAGCTTTAAAGCCCTGTCACAAATATAGGCTGCTTCTTCATAATCCTTAAATTGATGCTCCAAAATTTTCGCCGCTTCTACACAAGCCTCGATTTGGATTACAGGTGTACCTGACTGTAAGACTTTTTGAAAACAGTCTAAACTTTTAAGATACTCCTTTTGCTTTTTATATAAGTATCCCAACTGCAGCTGTGAATGAATAAAAACGGGATCCCCTACATCATCTATCTCTTTGTATAGGCCTTTTGCTGAGGTCATTTCACCTAGGGATGAAAACCATTTGCCTACTTCAAATTTTTCTTGGCTAGTTTGATTCTCATCAATCCCCATAATTTGATAGGAAAGATGAGTATATAAAGAAATTAAAGAAAGAATATCTATTTCATTATGCTTTAAAATTTTTATCATACCCTCTGGGTCTTTTCTTTCGACATAATCAAAATAGATAATGGGGGCCAAATATCCTGGCGTATCATCCATACGTTTGACTCCCAGAACTTCATTCTCGACAATGGAAAGCTTCATTCTCTCCAATCTATGTTTCCACATCCGTTTAGCTGCATGAAACAAGTCAAAATGTCCAAATTCAGGTAATTTCGGAACATGTTCTCTAATTAAGGTATGTTGTGTTTTTACTTGTGGCCAATCAAAAGACTTACCATTATAGGTAACAAGAGTTTCATAATCAACCTGACTTAAAAAACTATAGTATAGCGGAATTTCCGCACCTGGATGAGGCAATATATGTTGAGTCAAAACTACTTCATTCTGTTTGATAGAGGCATGTCCTAAAATAAAAATTGAATTTCCCACTCCCCCACCAAGACCAGTTGTTTCTGTATCAAAGAAAAACAATTGATCAGCTCGATACCCTTTAGTCGACAGTGGATGTTTTAAGTTACTGTCATTCCAATAGTCAACAGCAGTAATGAAATCTCCAAGGTGGTAATGTCCATGTTTATAGGATAAGGGAAATCTTTTTTCTCTAATTAAACAATATTCATTTTCATGATAATAAGGAGTAACTCCTACTTCCGACCATTTATCAAGAAATGGAATTTCGGTTAGAGTATGAACATTTTTTATATTCTCTTTCACTAAATCTGTTTTCATATGTGATTTAAATCGATTTAACTTATTTTTAAGTGACATGTGGAGTCTCAACCTTTGAAAATAGTAAAAGTAATTTTAATACATCCTTTTTTGCATGTTCATTTAATGTATCCGTTCCAATACAAGAAGGACAACCATCATCACATTTGCAATTTGTGATCATGTTACGCGCATCTGTTAAGATTGTTTCCATACCAGTAAAAATGCGCTCACTTAAACCAACTCCACCAGGATAACGATCATAGAAGAACACCGTTGGTTTTTCATTATGTGATGCTTTGAGCTGAGGCACCACATGAACATCCTGTGGATCACACATGACATAAAGCGGAGCAATATGTTTTAAAGCATGTGCCATTCCAATTAAACCTTGTTCGAGTCTTTCTTGGCCAAACTGATCTATTCCTTGATTAAGGGAAATCCACGCTGAACTAGTATGAAGCTCTTCTTCTGGTAAATGAATGGGACCTGACCCAATATTTTCGTGTGTTTCAAATTTTATTTTTTTGAAAATAGTTGCCATAGCATTGATGGTTACGTCCCCATATGCTATTTCCACATCAGACAACTGTCTTTCCTTATCGACCTCTAACACCTTTAATTGAACGGCAAGATTAGCATCCGTATAGTAATCAACATCTACCTCTCTTACAAATGCCTTCTTTTCTTCCCAGTCTAATTTTTCAACTTGGAATTGCGTTCCTTGATGTAAATAGATGGCTTCATCATGAAGGAGTGTCATGGCCGAAAATCGATCCATTTCCCCAATTACCCTAACAGCTGACACATTTGTTTGATCAATAATAATTACATTTTCCTGGGACGCAGATCGAAGGCTAATGTTGTGAGCAGGAAACGATTCATTCATCCAAAACCATTTATCACCATTTTGAAATAACACACGCTCCTCAGCCAAATATTCTAAAATTTCTTCTGTATTCAACCGGCCAAACTGCTCCTCACGATGAAAAGGCAGTTCAAAAGCAGCGCATTTCATATGATCAACAAGAATAATGAGATTATCTGGGTTAATTCTGGCTGTTTCGGGACTTCTTTTGAAAAAGTAATCAGGATTTTGAATGATATATTGATCTAGTGGATTGGAACTTGCCACCATGATAACAAGAGACTCACCGTGTCTTCTACCCGCACGTCCAGCTTGCTGCCATACACTTGCAATATTGCCTGGATATCCCGTCATGATACATGCCTGCAGTTGTCCAATATCAACTCCCAATTCAAGAGCATTTGTACTCACAACTCCATATATTTCACCGTTTCTAAGTCCCTTTTCTATCTCACGGCGTTCTGTTGGGAGATATCCTCCACGATATCCTCTAATTGATTTTGAGCCTAATTGATTTTTAACTAATTCTTGGAGATAGGATAATAGAATTTCCACTCTCACTCTACTTCTTGCGAAAATAATCGTTTGTATTTTATTTTTTAATAAATTGGCAGCTAGTTTACGAGCTTCAAGAGTAGCACTTCTTCGTATATTTAACGGTTTATTTACAATAGGAGGATTATAAAATAAAAAATGTTTTAAACCAGAAGGTGCACCGTTATTATCGACTATTTCCATTTTCGTTTCTGTAAGTGTCTCTGCTAACTCAAGTGGATTGGCAATCGTTGCAGATGTACATATAAAAACCGGATCACTTCCATAGTAATGACAAATTCTTTTTAATCGTCTAATAACGTTAGCTACATGACTGCCAAAAACTCCTCGATAAATATGTAGCTCGTCAATGACAACGTATTTTAGATTTTCAAATAAGGACACCCATTTGGTATGATGAGGTAATATGGCTGAGTGAAGCATATCAGGATTGGTAATGACCACATGGCCAGCTTTCCTTACTTTTTGGCGAATATTAGAAGGTGTATCCCCATCATATGTATAACTGTTTAAATTCATATCAGATGACTGGATGATCTCATTTATTTCACTCTTTTGGTCCTGGGCAAGTGCCTTTGTAGGAAAAATATAAAGAGCCCTAGACTCTGGATTATTTAAAATAGTCTGTAGTACAGGCAAGTTATAGCATAAAGTTTTTCCCGAAGCAGTAGGTGTAACAGCTACAATTGACTTCTTTTCCTGAACATAATCAAAAGCTGTACGTTGATGTGTATACAATTGCTCAATTCCTTTTTTCTTTAACGCCTCCACAAGCTTGGGATGCAGTTCTTTTGGCAGGTTCTCAGTAACTGCAGGTTTAGCCTCTATCGTTTGCCAATGCACAATATTTTCGCTTATTTGTTCCTCTTTCCGAATAAATTCTATTATTTCTTGTAGTGATTTACGAACGTTCATTACTTTCACCTCATTATCTCTATTTTAGCGAATGAACGTTCGTTTCAAAAGAGAAAACCGCTAATTTTTTTGTCTTTCTAGAAATTCCCACAAAACCTTATAAAGTTCCTCAGGTTGCTCATACATACTCATATGTCCGGCATGTGGAATTACCTTTGTATGGATATGACTTCCTTCAACAGAAAATACTTTTTGAACAGGTATAATTTTGTCATGTTCTCCTGCAACAAGTAAGATAGGAATTGTACTGTTACGAATCACTGCGTTTCGACCAGGGCGATTTTTCATAGCTAATAGGGTTTGTTTAGCTGCTTCAGGTGATGTACGGTAGCCTATAATTTTTGTTTTTTCTACTTCTTCCTTGAGCTTATCTAGATTCTCATCAGCAAATAACTTTGGTACAAGACCATCGATAAATGGGTGGATTCCATTTTTTTCAATGTTCTCAAATCCAGCCAAACGTCCTGCTTTTCCTTCATCTGTATCTGGAAAGGCAGTCGAATGAATTAAACCAAATCCCTTTAATTTTTCAGGAAAATGCTCCATTAATGACAAGGTGATGTATCCACCAAGTGAATGACCAAATAGGTAAACTTGTCCAAGATGTAGGGATTCAAGTAATTCCTTTATATCCTTTGCCATATCATCAATGGTAAATGGTGAAACATTTGAGGATGAATGGCCATGACCTCGTAAATCTACCAAAATGACTCGATATTCTTGGCTTAGCTTTGTCACAACCTTATCCCAATAGGACATGCTTCCACAAAAGCCATGTAATAGGACAATTGTTTCACCTTTTCCTATTTCAGTATAGGACATTTCATTAGGTCCAATTTTTATTGTATTCATCTTTTCCCTCCTCCTGATTTCTTTTAAATTTTTCCCCACAATAGATTGTTTAAACAAAGTAACATGTTTAGAATAGAGAGTGAGAAAAAATGATTGATTGGAGGTGAATGGAGTGAGACAAGAACAAATTAAAAATGTACTCTCTAAATTCACACTTTTCCGAGATTTAAATGAACAAGAATTAGAGAAAATAGTTGATATTTCATTATCGAGAACATGGAAAAAAAATAGCTATATTTTTTTACAAGGCGAACCGCTTGATAATGTTTATTTTATTAATGAAGGAAAAGTTAAAATTTATAAAAGTGATGTAAATGGCAGAGAGCAAATTGTATCTATGTTCAAAAAGGGAGAAATGTTTCCACATGTCGGTTTTTTCCGAAAAGGAAGTTACCCTGCAAACGCGGAGGTTCTGGAAAAAGCTACACTTGTAGTCGTTCCAATTGCCAAATTTGAAAGTGTGTTAATCGATAATCCTGAACTTTGTATAAAAGTTTTCAAAGTTCTAGGTGAAAAAATCGTTGACCTTCAAAACCGCCTGGAAGAGCAAATTCTTAATAACACCTATGAACAAATCATTAAACTATTAATACGTTTAGGTGAAAAACACGGTACTAAAAATGAGGATGGCACTGTCACACTGAAAAATGAATTTACCAATAAAGATTTAGCTAATATGATTGGAACTACAAGAGAAACAGTTAGCCGAACACTTACTAAGATGAAAAAAGATGAATTAATAGAAATTGATGAAGAAGGTAATATGATATTGGATCCAGAAGTATTAATGGATGAGTTATTTTAAACCGCAAAGAGGGTTAACGATGAGTTAATCCTCTTTTTATTTTGGCTCTTTTCGCATAAAATGCTGTTTTGGCTCATTATTTAGCCCGTTGATTTCCACTTCCTCTCTGCATATGTTTATATTGTGTCAATAAATGAACCTCTTTTTACTGATGAACATATGATAAAGAAGAATTTTATAGAGAGGAGAAAGCAGTATGTCTTCTAATCTACCAGAAAAAAGATCAAAAAGAGAAAAAGAACCTTTTGGGGATTTGATGAAATCAATGAATGCTTTTTTTAATGAAAAACCTGTAAAGGGCTTTTTGGAAACGATTGATGAATTTTTCAAAAATCCTTTTCCTAATCTTGGCTTTCCCGTTGAAGTTGTAGAATCAAATAGTGAATATATAATTACAGCGGAACTCCCAGGTGTAAAAAAAGAACAAATTCACATAGATACCATCGGAAACCATTTAACTATCACGATTAAAAATATGGAAGAGGTTTCAGAAGAGGATGATATCAATCAGGTTTACCGTCGAAGTCATTCCATCCAAAGATCAAGTAGAACCATTAGCCTTCCGACTCCGATTCCTGAAAAAAAAGTCAAAGCAACCTATAGAGATGGTTTATTACAAATAAAAATCCCTCGTAATGGAGGTAAATCTATTTCAATAGAGTAATCTATATTTATAGAATTAAAAAAGACAGAATCCAAAGGACTTAGATTCTGTCTTTTTAACATTAATAATTAAAAATTAACTTCAGATGTATCTAACCATTCATTAAAAGAACCTTTAGGAACTTGGAAATAGTCTTTGGTAAATCTGATAAATTCAGAAGTATTCACTTCTTTATATTGGAAATGGTGATAATAATCCGATAGATATTCCATTAGAACGATATCAAAATCCTTTTCCCTTACATAATCTTTATCTTCGACTAATTCAAATAGTCTTAAGGCTGGTTGTCCATATATATAACCTGTATGTTTATTTTTATCTAAAGGAACATTTGAATACTGCCTTTTTAACCCTTGTTCCTCAATACTTTTCATTCGATTAAGAGATAGTAATTGTGATTCCGTTCTTCCTTGTTTCTCACCTAGATAAAAATACATGTTTGTGGCAAACTCTGTAATCCCCTCATCAATCCATGCCTCATGATAAGGGTCATTGGATACCACACCATAGAAATATTGATGAGCAATTTCATGAACGATAGAAATCTTGAAAAAGCCTTCGTTATCTTGGTAAGGATCAATAGTCACAATTCCTGGATACTCCATATTGTAACCTTTGTCGAGAATAATATCTAATTGCTTATGCGGATATTCACCTATTTTCTCTTGATAAAAACCTAGTGCCTTTTTAGCAAGCTTTAAAGCTTCCTCTGGATTTTTATCATGGTCATCTTTTGAAAATAATCGGATATCCACACCATTTACAGAAGTTTTATACATTTTCATATCTTTCACAATGGCAATAAAGAAATCACGAACTTTCTTTATTTTAAGTTTCCCATGACTCGCTTTTAAATCTGCATCATGATCGGCAGTTGAGACAAGAGAATACCCTTTTGGGATATCATATTCCACTTCATAGTTTGAGAAATCTGTATGATAGGTTTCCAATCCTTCACTATATGGTTCTTTATTCCACTTCCCTTTTTGGAAAGTGGCTAGCATTGGATACCATTGTGCTAAATAATAATTACCATTAACCTTCGAGAAACGATCTCCTTCCTCAGGTAGTGTATAACGGTACGAGATAACTACATCCACTTTATCTCGCTTATCCATCTTATTATTAAGATTAATTTTCAACGTATCTTGGTCCAAAGAATACGTAACCTTTTTGCCATCTACCGTAATATCCTTCATATCAATTTCAGAAAAGCCTTTCACTGATTTAAAGGAGTGCCCCTTCTTAAATTCATTAGGGATAAAGTAGAAAATAAGTTCATCCCAGGTTTTATTCGAATGATTGGTTACCTTAATTTCAGCTTTTGACTGAAAGTCTCCTTCATTATCCATTTTTACATTTAGATGATAGTCAGCTTTACTATAATTTTTAACTCCGACATCATTATCCTTTGTTAGGTATACAAAAGCACCTGCTCCAAAGAAAAGGACGATAATAATAAGGGCGGTTGTTTTGGTACCGTTTGGGGTCCACCATCTCGTTTTCTTTAAATATTCTTTCCTCTTTGGCATCAACTTTGGTTCAAATCCTGTTTTAATCCAAGGAGTACGTTGATAATTTGATTGATAGCGATTTTTCAAACCATTCGCTAGTAGACTAAAAGATATGGTGATGAATAATAGAATAACTAAAGGAATCTGTAAGATATATTGGGAACCATAAATATTTCCGCGTGCTGAACCAACCAAACCAGAAATTTCTTTTGTGATGGATAAATAGATGACGGGGTCTTGTCTAACGATGGTTCCACCCACAAAAATATTCATTAATGCCAGCTGACCCATTATCGTAATAACATAGACGATTTCTAAAATAAACATAACTAGTAATGATTCTTTCATTTGAGGAAAGATATGTTTCCAAATCAACCGATGTCGACTTGCTCCTAGTGCACGAGCAGCTTCTATAAAAACCGATTTGTAAGTTTCACTTGTCTTTTTCCTAGTGGAAGAAACAATACTAGGTATACTAATAATGGAAGTAAGAAGGATAAAATACAGAATTAACTTATATGAACCGATTGGTGAATTGAAAATAATGGGATTAAAAAAGAAATAAAGAATTAAGAATAACGGAACATAACTCCAGGCATTTTCGATTGACTCCATCCAACTTGGTGTTTTTTTCCAAGTTCCAACATAAAAGCCAATAATAGTTCCAAATACCATTTTTATAAGTGTAACAGCGAGTGCAATAAAAATCGTATACCGAATACCATGTAAAACCATCGTTAAAATGTCATAACCCCATCGGTCAGTTCCAAGTGGATATCTATCTGATTTATTTGGCTCCAGTGGCGGAGCTAAAATATCTCCATCTACATAGGTTGTATCGAGCGTTTCCGTTAATGTATGTGGAGCCATAAAGGACCCGAAAACAGCAATAAATAATAGGAATGTAACTAAAACAACTCCTACATATAGTGAATAGTTTATTCGAAACCATTTATTCATATAAAAAACCTCTTTTAAACACATAGAGTACTATTCTTACAGAAAGATAAGTTAATAATGATATTAATAGCATGGAAAATAATCCAATGGAGATAGGTTGAATTTGACGACTTAAAAAGATAAATTTCGTGATTCCAGATACATTTAATAAATATTCCACGATAAACATATTCCCAATTGCTAAAGATACCACTTTCGTTAATTCAGCTTTAATAAAAGGTTCTATATTTTTATATACATGCTGAAAATTAATATAATTTATTCGCATTCCTTTAGCGACAGCCGTTCTTATGTAATCTTCTCCACTAGTTTGATAGTATTTCACTGCAACTAATTTAAATAAATATAATGTTGGGGCTATACCTACTAATAACATTGGAAACCAAATATTAAGCGCACCAGCATCAGGTCGTAAAGAAATAATTCTTACACCTGTCATCTTGTAAATTTTAATTGCTAATATTAATGAAAAAATAATGATAATAAAATCTGGTATTGCAGCCAGGACATTTAATATTATATTCACAATACGAGTCAGCCTAAAACGGCTAATAAAGATTCCAAAAATTAAACTTAATAGGACAGCAGCATTAACCCCCACTAACATAATTAATAAACTCGTTTTAAAATTATTACCGATGTCTTCTGCGATTTCACGTTGTTGTACACCTAAATAGTAAGTTCCAAGGCTTCCATTGCTAATTTCTTGAAAAAAGTTTTTATATACATCCGGTAATCTTTCAAAATTGAATGAAAGACTTTGTTCGAATGAATTAATTGAAATAAGACTTGGCAGACCTGCAAGAAATAAAATTAGAACGATGATAAAAACTGTTTGTTGTAATACTCGAACCATTGTCTCCCCCCTCTTTATATATAGAACAATTGGTCACTTTTCCATTTTCCATTTTTCGTAAATAGTTGTCAACAAAATTCCATATTTTTTGAAAATACTGAAAACTAATTTCTTATAAAAAAACTCCATATAAAAAAGACGAACAGGATTCGTCTTTTGTTACACCTTTTAAACTTTTATCAACTTGAGAAATCACCAAGGAATCCTAGACTTTAAAAATACCACCTATTGGGATTTTTATATTACTCAAAAGATCTTAGACTTTAAAAATTCCACCTAATCCTTTCACCATTGATGTCACTTGGTTAACAGCATTCATCATTTGGCCAGCGGTATTCATCATTTTATTTAAATCGAGGTTTCCATCTTGACCTTTGAATGAATTCATTATCGTCCCAATACCTCCATTTGGTTTTGGAACCATATTTGGTTTTGGATAAGGGTTATAATTAATCGGATAATTGTTCATCATTTGCATATTGGAAGAATACGGTTCATTTGGTTCTAAAGGATTTTGAAAAATAGATTGAATCTGATTTTTACCCGAATAGGCAGACTGATATGGATTATGATAGGGAATAGACTGTGGATTTCCCATTGGATAATAGCCTTGCATATTAGGCTGTTGTTGGAAGTAAGGATTTGGGTATGGAGCTGGGAAATTTTGCTGTGTTGGAACTGGATAATAAGGATTTCCCATATTTAAAGGATTGATCTGATGTTGCTGTTGATAATATCCATTAAAACGTTCATGACTAAACATGGGCATTCATCTCCTCCGCACTTTTCGCTACTATACAATATGCCTAATTTTTTCTTGGGTGAATAAAAACTGGAATTAAAATAGTAATGTCTAATCATGTAATCTCTTGTCGGAAGTTTAAATTTTTTAAAAACAAGAAAAAATTTATTCACATGGTAAAATTAATAAAAAGGCAGGGGAGGATTTGCAATGAACATTCACGAACTAAAATTAAAGTTTAAGCAAAAAAGAAATTACAGTACAGATAACCTAATTGATCTGATGAATTTTGCAAAAATGACCTATATTCTTAATGAAATATCTATTAAAGAATATCGACAACTAGTACGTGAATTGGAATCACTAGGTGTAGATACACTTGGGGCAGAAACTCCTGAAGACGAAAACACACTCATCGAGACAAATTAACGCCAGAAAGGTCTAGAATATTCTACTATTCTAGACCTTTCATTTTTTAAGTATTCTTTTCTAAGTACTGCAAAATACTTTGGAGAACAAATTGAGCAGATTGTAAAGAACTTATAAAATGCTTTCTGCTTGTGGTTGGATAAAAAGCTTGAATACCCATTTTTTCTAAGTGTTCGTAGGTTGTCTCAAGCTGTTTTTTATTAATAAATGGCGGTTTATCTATTTGAATCCATTGTATTGCTATTGGCAGCCATTCATCGCAAGTTGTTTTGACTAAATCGGCAAAAGGCTTTACCTCTGAATAGAAGTCTCCCTCTTTTCCACTACTTTTAGACTCTTCAAATTGGATTCTACCTTTTTCTAAAAGTTCAAGTAGCGTTTTCGTTAAACTCCCTAACTGATTTTCCATCCTTTTCCCCCTAAAATTCTAAAAAATAAAAGTAGCTTAAGAAAAAGCTACTTGGTTTAACTAGTATTTTATTTTTTTTAGAAACCTAATTCAAGTTTAAGGGCTGGGGGGAGATTTTGATAGGTTTCTTTATTTACTTGAAAACTAAAAGCCGATTCTGTCATTGATTGTTCAAGCTTATTTATTTTTTCTTCAGCTTTGTTTATTTGATCCAACTGTTGTTGTCCCATATTAATACGTAGATCTGTTAATGAATATTCAAGTACGGACTCGAGTTCTTCTAATTGATCATAAATTTCAGTCAGCATGTGCAATACTTTTTCCTTTGAATTTTGTTTTTCAATCATATCAAGCCCTCCTAGGAATTATCTATCAAATGAATTCTCCATTCTTACTATGAGTCCTTCACTACTGACAAAACTAGAAGTAATTCGTCAAAGAAAGTGTTGTTTTTCAACATTTTCGACAGAATGATAAAAAAGCATGAAAAGAGTGGTTCCGTACAAACTAAGTATGAGGAGGTGTTTAATAGTGCGAAAACAGGGTAAAGAAAACAAAAGTCAACCAAATCGATTAAACGAAAAACAGCCAGGATATGGTGATAAAAAACTAGATGGACCTAACCGCCCAGCTGAATAATTAGAAAAGAATTTTGGACTGACTTTAGTTATGTACTAGAGATCAGTCCAGTTTTATTTTATGAGTTGTTGAATGGCTGACAATGCTTTAATTTGATCTTGTTTTTTCCGATACCAATTTGTTAAATGAATGGGATGCCGATGATGAATCTTAGTATCTAACCATGATCTTGGAATTCGTTTATTTAAACTCCAATCGTCTTTTTGATGAATATGATGATCAATTACTGGAAATGTGGTCCGTAAAAAAGGCGTTTTTCGTGAGTGTTTTGTTGTAAAATATTTTTCGTAATCAAAACGGGAACCGGTATGGGTTTGTTTTTCTGCAAAGTCAAAAAAAGCTGGAAAAAGATCAGGTTGAAATAAAATATCAGCAAGCCTTTTTCCTAGGTTTATTCTCTTACTAAGGTTTCGAAAACCATTTACACTGGCACCATACACTTCTCCCCTACAAGTCGGGAACAATACACAACTAAAGTGAAACCAGTCTTCTAATTGAAAAGCAACAGAATGAAATACTTTTTTATTGTATAAATGATGTTTAATAACAGGTTTTTGAATGACATTTTGTTCATTGATAATTAAAGAAGTTGTTAGACGTTGTTGGTTTCTTTGTTCCCAATAAAGATACCATTCCCTTTGAATAAAGTTTGAAACTCCAAAAAACTCTAAAAGATGAAACAAAGGACGATTTAGGTTCGTCGAATATTCATAGATAAGTAATTGAGGGTAGACATCATAAAAAATTAACCAATTAGCTCTTTCATAGGTTAAAAATAGCCAATTACGAAAAGCTGGCTCAAGAATTGGGGGAAAATAGACTCCTTCCAAGTCGCACATATTATATCCCCCATTTCGGGAGACCATGCTTGCTAAAAAAGACCACCTTATATCAGGGTGACGCTTAAAGTATTGAAAGTAAGCCTCTGTCCTGGAAATATTATCTTTATTCTTTTTGGAAGTTCTCACTTCTATTTCTTGTACAATATTTAAGTCAAATGTGTTATATTTGAACATTATTCATCTACCCTTATCGATTAGGCTATTATCTTTTCATTTTATAATAATTATTCATATTCTTTAATTCCTGCACTTTTTTATTCAACACTAAGACGAAAGATTTGATATGATAGGGTGGTAGCGAGGTGTCAAAAGTGAACTTTCATTATCCAAATGGAAAACCCTATATCCCCAAAACCAACTCTATTAAAACGAATCATTTAAAGAAAAATGGTAGCTTTAGTAATAGGGGTATGACTTTAGAAGAAGATTTAAATCTGACCAATGAATATTACAGGGAAAATAACATTGCTATTATTCATAAAAAACCAACACCGGTTCAAATCGTTCATGTTGATTATCCTAAACGAAGCGCAGCTGTTATTAAAGAGGCCTATTTCAAGCAAGCATCTACCACAGATTATAACGGTGTATATAAAGGTAGATATATTGATTTTGAGGCCAAAGAGACTCAATTACAGCAATCCTTTCCACTGAAAAACTTCCATGAACATCAAATCAAACATATTTCTTCGGTGCTTCAACAAGAAGGAATCTGTTTTGTCATTATAAGGTTTGCAGCAAGTGAAGAAATTTTTCTACTGGAAGGGGAAAAATTACTCACCTTTTGGAATAGAATGTTAGCTGGTGGACGAAAATCAATGACAATAGATGAAATCAATGAACATGGACATCTTATTTCAGTTGGCTTTCATCCACGGATTGACTATATTAAAATAATAGACAAACTTTATCCATTTTAAAACATCGGCTTTACAAGAAAGGTAGGAAATATATATGAGTGAGAAATACCAAACAAGAGAGGATCGCCGCAAACAACTTTCTAACAAAAAGCCCAAGCAAAAGAAAAAAACGGCTGGTTTATGGAAAAAGGTATTTCTATCATTGGTCATTATTGGAGTAATAGGTGCCATTGCAGGCGGCGTTACTATAGCCATGATTATAAAAGATACACCTAAACTTGTTGAATCTGAATTAAAAGATCCAGTCTCTTCAAAAATTCTTGATAAAGACGGTGACTTAATTTCAGAAGTTGGAGCGGTAAAAAGAGATTATGTTGCATATGAAGATATACCAAAACAGATGGAAGAAGCCATTCTCGCAACGGAGGATGTTCGATTCTACAAACACCATGGAATAGATTTTATCCGCCTAGGTGGAGCAGTTATTGCTAATATTACGAATGGGTTTGGTTCAGAAGGAGCTAGTACCATTACCCAGCAGGTTGTAAAAAACTCCTTTTTAACAACCCAAAAAACACTAACCAGAAAAATACAAGAGGCTTGGCTTGCCTATCAACTAGAACAAAAATTTACAAAAGAAAAGATCTTTGAAATCTATGTGAATAAAAACTTAATGGGTGGAAATATTCACGGAATAAAAACAGGGGCTAAAGTTTATTTTGGAAAAGAATTAGATGAATTAACCCTATCTGAAGCTGCAGTTATAGCCGGACTTCCTCAAAGTCCAAATAACTATAATCCATTTATCCATCCAGACCTTGCAGAAAAAAGAAGAAATATTGTATTAAGCTTAATGAATCAACACGGATTTATTACAAAAGAAGAAATGGAAGAAGCTAAAAAAGTTCCAATTGAATCTTCGCTTGTAAAAGAAGAAAATCGTGAATTAGATGATACTCCTTATGATGCATTTGTAGATGCTGTTATGGATGAAGTTGAAAAACACGGTGACTACGATCTTTTAAGAGATGGTTTAACCATTCATACAACTCTTGATAAGAATGCTCAGCTATATGTTCAAAAAATATTAAACACAAATGAAGTGGTACAGTATCCAGATGATGAATTTCAAGCTGGAATAGTACTACTAGACACTAAAACTGGTGAAGTTAGAGCCATTGGTGGTGCTCGTAATCCTAAGGTGGAGCGCGGATTTAACTACGCTATTGATACGAGACGTCAACCTGGTTCCACTATTAAGCCAATCTTAGACTATGGGCCTGCAATTGAATTCTTACAATGGGGCACTTATCATATTCTTGAGGATAAACCAACGAAGTATTCAGGAAAAAGTAGCGCTCAACCTCACAACTGGGATCAAAAATATATGGGTCCTATGACCATGAGGGAGGCATTAGCTCGTTCACGTAACACAACTGCTATTCAAACTTTACAACAGGTCGGTCTAGATAAAGCACAAGGATTTGCACAAAACCTGGGAATTCCTTTGGATGAAATTTACGAATCCTATGCTATCGGAGGTTTAAAAGATGGAGTTTCTCCTCTTCAAATGGCTGGTGCCTATAGCGCATTTGGTAATAATGGTTTTTACACTGAGCCTCATACTGTAACAAAAATAGAGCTAAGAGACGGAACTGAAATAAATGTTGACCATGAAACAAAAGTTGTCATGAAGGATTATACAGCTTTTCTCATTACAGATATGTTAAAAAGTGTAGTTAAAGATTCATACGGTACTGGCGGAAAAGCAAATGTTCCTTCCCTTCCAGTAGCAGGTAAGACTGGCACAACAAATTATTCTGATGATGAAATAAAAGAATACGATATTCCATCTTCACGGGCAGTACCAGATTCTTGGTTCGCTGGCTATACGACTAATTACACAGCAGCCGTATGGACAGGATACAAAAATAGAAAGAATTATATTGCTCCTGGTGATGACCAAAAAATCGCACAATATATCTTTAAAAACCTAATGGAGCATGTTTCGCAGGGCATTGATACACCAGATTTTCCTGTTCCAAAAAGTGTGCAGCAGGTTAAAATCGAAAAAGGCACGAACCCAGCTCAATTAGCGAGTGATTTTACACCAAAAGATCAAGTTCTTTACGAATGGGCTGTAAAAGGTCATGTTCCAAAAGAGACATCTAAGAAATTTGATAAGCTTGAAATTCCATCAAATCTACAAACGGTATATGACAACACGAAAAATGAAATTAAACTTACTTGGGATTATAATGTAAAAGGAACCGAAGAATTACCAATCGAGTTTGAAGTAAGTGGTTCTCTCGACGAAGGCGCAGAGCAATTGTTGACGACGACAAAGGAAAAGGTTCTTAATGTGACAAAACCTGTCCCTGGTGGCGTCTATACCTTTAAAATTGTTGCAATTCGCGGAGAACAACGTAGTGAACCAGCTACTGTTACGATTGAAATTCCTGACCCATTTAATCCCGATAACGGTGATCTAGATAATTCAGACGATCCAACTAACCCAGATGATGGCACTGGTGAAGAAACAGGAACAGACAATGGGAACTCTGGAAATGATAATGGTAGTGTTGATAATACTGATCATGATAATAATGATGGTGGCATAACCGATAGTAATGAATAAATAATGCAAAAAAAACGACTAAGCAGTTATTGCTTAGTCATTTTTTTATTTTCTTATTCTTAAAATCGTTGATTTCCGTTCCAGGCGAACGCTTTCCGCGGGGTGTGACTTGAGCCTCCTCAGTCGCTATGCTCCTTGCGGGGTCTCAAGCTTCACACTATTCCCGCAGGAGTCGTCGCCTTCCACTCCAATCAACTAGTAACCAGGTAAAAAATAAGATATGAAGTACAAATAAATGATCAGAAATCTATATAACAATACACATCCTTTACCAAGTCATACGTGAAAGAAACATCAGGGTTACATCTTGCGGACTAAATGTTCCTGAGAACCAGCTGGTCTAATCAACCATATTAATCTCGTTGGATTGGATATTTTTTGAAAGCATCTTTATCACTGTATCTTTTAAAAATAGGCACTTGTTTCTAGTTCCACATTAAGTTTAGAAGCCCTGTTGATTGGAGTGGAAGGCGCGTAGACTCCTGAGGGAGCAGTCCGGACAGCTGAGACCTAGTAAAATGATCCACAAGAGGGATCATTTGTACCCCGCAGACGCCAACGGCGGCGAGGAGGCTCAGCGCCGGCCCCGCGGAAAGCGAAGCGCCTGGAACGGAAATCAACAGCCCCTTTCTCCGCGAAACTAAAAAAGACTGTAAACAAACACGATTTTCATCGAGTTTGTCTACAGTCTGAGACTAAGTAGCTATTGCTTAGTCATTTTTTCTATGGCGATTTTTTTGTTATATTGTTTTATTTGTTCAGTTATTAGTTCATTTAATTGAACAAAAGAATGATAAAGATTTGGTTTGTTTTGAATAAAGGTTAGGCGTTCAAACACATTTACTGGTTTCCATTTAAAGCATATTATCATTTCTTCTTTAATAAACTGATTGATTGGCTCTTTATTATTACATAAGAAAAGTAATTGTTGAAATAAATCAATACCTTTAAGCATTGGAGCTTCAGTATTTTTTTTATCTCTTTTTTCAAAAAGTATGGTTAGTTCTTTTTTCACTTGTTGCCATTCATCCAATATTATAGAAATTCGATTTGAGGACAAATTCATTTTAGTCCCTCGCCTTCATCCGCTTCTTCCCTTCTCGACATAAATCTAATAAGGGACAAGTGGGACACTGAGGATTTTGTGCTTTGCAATGATATCTACCAAAAAATATCATTCGATGATGGGTTACGGACCATTCATCTTCAGGAACCTTTTTCATTAATGTTTTTTCAACTTCTAATACTGTATCCTTCCAACGACAAAAACCTAATCGTTTACTAACTCTTTCGACATGTGTATCAACAGCTATAGCAGGTACACCAAAGGCAACTGACATCACTACATTAGCCGTTTTCCTTCCTACTCCTGGAAGTCTTTGAAGCTCCTCACGTTCTTCAGGAACAATTCCGTCGTATTCCTCAATTAGTAATTGACATAACTTTTGTAAGTTTTTTGCTTTATTTCGAAACAGTCCGATAGATCGAATATCATTTTGCAACTCTTCTAATGTCACACTTAAATAATCTTCTGGTGTTTTATATTTTTGAAATAAACCTTTTGTAACTTTATTCACTAGTGCATCCGTACACTGGGCCGATAAAGCAACAGCAATAACAAGTTCAAATGGATTAGAATGAACAAGCTCACAATGGGCATTTGGAAACATTTCACCCATCTTATCTAAACAATATCTAATTTCTTGTTTATTTAACATAGTATGACCTCTTTTATTGTTCTAACCAGTTATAAATAGGAACAGATTGGGATGGTGTTGTTTTTTGGTTAATTGAAGCAGGACGTGTTTTTTGTCTAAACTTATTTCCATAGTTTTTCGCTTGCTCGACTGTTTTAATCCCGTTCTTTTTCCATTCAAATAAAATTTTATCAATATAGCGGAAATTAAGTTTCCCAGAAATAACCGCCTCTTTTAATGCAGATTTAATAATAATCGAATCATGGTGGTCATCATCTAACCACATGGCTAACGTCTCACATTCAAATGGAGAAAGAGGTCGACCAAATTCCTGTTCAAAGCATGTATATAAATCCGTTTCCGAAGAAACTTTACTTGAAGTTTCTTCTTCTTTCTTTAACCTTAGGAAATGATCAATCAGTCTATCCCAGAGAGGTTCAAGAGAATACTTTTCAAAACGAATTCCCTCGACGGTATATTCATCATGGATATTGACAAATCCTTTCTGAATCAGTGTTCTGAGCATATTAGCACATAAGTCAGCAGATATCGTCAAACGAGAAGATAATTCTTCTGGAGTTGGAAAATCATTCCCTTTGTTTTGGAAAGAAATTATTTGAAGTATTAAAACTAATTCTGATTCGTTTAGTTTTAAATCTTTGAAATGCGAAATAAGAAACGTAGGAATAGATAGGTTTCCTTCCTTTGCCCAAGCTAAAATATTTGTTTTTTCCATCTAAGACACCTCTTTAAAAGTATAACACGAAACGTTTATAGTGAATATGGATTCTGATTGGACAAGTCACCAACTATTTCAAAAAAATAAAATGAAAAGCCAAGTGACTTTTCATTTTATCATTATATTTATTATAAGTTTTTACCCTAATTTTTCTTTTTGTTTATGAAATCCTCGATTCTTTGGATAGCTGTCTCTAAGGCATCTAATGAAGTTGCATATGAAATACGAATGTTATCTGGTGCACCGAATCCAGAACCTGGGATCACGGCAACCATTGCTTCATCTAATAACCCAACAACAAAGTCATCAACTGAATCGTAACCTGTTATTTCGGCTGCATTTTTTACATTTGGAAACAAATAAAAAGCTCCCTGTGGTTTTATACATGTAATTCCTTCGATTGAAACCAGCTTATCATATATAACATTTAAACGTGACTCAAAGGCTGCTCTCATATCTTCAACTGGATGTTGGGGTCCAGTGTAGGCTGCAATCGTACCGTATTGTGCAGTCGTAGTTGGGTTTGAGGTACTATGGCTTGCAAGATTCGTCATTGCTGTAATAATTTCTTTTTGACCCGCAGCATATCCTATTCTCCATCCTGTCATGGAATGAGATTTTGAGACACCATTGATAATAATCGTTTGTTCTTTTAGTTGCTGTGAAATCTGAGCAATTGAAATATGTTTACTATCCCCATAAATTAATTTCTCATAAATTTCGTCTGATACAATAAGAATATTCTTTTCTAGGCAAACTTTCCCAATTGCTTCTAATTCTTCTTTTGAATAAATCATTCCCGTTGGATTGCTTGGAGAATTTATAATAATGGCTCTTGTTTTTTCCGTAATTGCTGACAAAATTTGTTCAGGGGTAATTTTGTAATCGTTACTCTCTACCCCTTCAATATAAACAGGTTTTCCGCCTGCTAGCTTCACTTGCTCAGGATAACTTACCCAATAGGGGGTGGGAATAATGACTTCATCTTCATCATTCAATATAACTTGAAATAAAGTATAAAGAACATGCTTAGCACCATTTCCCACAATAATCTCATTAGCTTGATAGGTAATTCCTTGATCTTCGCTTAACTTATTGATAATTGCTTTTTTTAATGCAGGTAATCCTGCTGAAGGAGTATATTTTGTAAACCCAGCATTCATTGATTCGAACGCAGCATCAATAATATGTTGTGGTGTATTAAAATCAGGTTCACCTGCACCTAAACCTATTACATCATGTCCCTGAGCTTTTAACTCTGCGGCTTTGGCTGTAATGGCAAGTGTCGTTGATGGTGTTAAGGCCTTTACTCTTTTAGCAAGTTGAATCTCCATTCCTTATTCCCCTTTATTATAAATTTTCAATTTTTTTAAGCCATTCTCCCGTTTCAAAATCAACATAATAATAATTGATTAAGTTAGAATCGGAAAGGTAATAAATTTCCCATAAAGGAATACCTTTCTCCATCCCTAATCTGACATCAACTATTTTTTGGGGATTACTTAATTGCTTTACTTTATTAATAGCCTGTTGTTTTGTTACCCCATTTTTTTCTTTTCTAACAATCGGTTCATTACCATTTTCCGGTATCCACACGATTATCTTTTCGCCATCAACATTTTTACCTTTTACAATTGAAACAGTTTCCAATCCATGGTATAGTTCAAAGTCATCAACAGTCTTTAACCTTGTTTCTAAAAAAGCTTTTTTAATCGCTTTTTGTTCAGCACTCTTAAGGGGTTTAATAGATTGAGAGTACGTAATTGAAATAAGTCCAAAAGTCACTAAAAATAAAATCACGAAAATCCATAATAATTTCTTCATAGCGCTCAGATCCATTATGTACGATAAATGGTAAAAATGGCTTTATTTTGGTCTTCTTGATCTAATGCCAGTCCAAACATTAAATCCTTATGTTTAAGGGTACGGTTTAAGGAATCCACAATTTTATATAAGTCTGAACTGTACTCTATTTTCACAGTTGAAAGGACCTCAATTTTACTTTCCATTGGTTATACCTCCTAGAAGTCAACAAAATTTGTAACTAATATCCCAAACTAAATAGGTCATAATATGATTACGGACCAATAAATGAATCTCCAACAACATTATAGCAGTAGACACCCAGTTACGTTAAGGATTTTCATACGGTATTGGCTCAAAAAATCTCTCTAGTCCACAACGTCATGGCTGTGCAATATGCACAGCTATTTTTTATTCTTCATCATTACTAACCGGCACGGTTATGACTTCATAATTATCCTTTAAAAATTTGATAGAAATATTCCCATGGCTTTCCGTATAGTAAACATCAATCCAATCCTCATGAAGCATTTTTAATAAGTCAACGCTTGGAACTTTCCCTTTTGAGTGAAATAAAACCGCTACCTCTGGATCCATATTCTTTAATAACTTTCTTGAAACACTTCCTTCTTTGCCGAAATAGGGAAGTTTCACTATTCTATATGGGAATCCCTTTTTCCTAAATAGCTCTTCCTCTGATTTTTTTCCAAAAGTGTTTTTTAAATAAATATTATGATGAAAATAAGATAGTGAAATATCCATTCCTCTTTGTTTTGTATCTTCTGCATATACAACTTCTGCAATAAGTTCTGGTAATAACATTTGCTTTGTACCATTACTCCATATATGCAAGGAAACATCCTCTTGATGTTGCAATTGTGATTTTACAAAATCCTCATTTCCACTATGAACAATTACTTGCTGTACATCAAAATGGGTGATAACCCATTCTAAATCATCATGTGTACAAGTTTGAATATCGGTGCAAATAATAGTAGATATTTTATCTACATGATAAACAGCAAGCTGCTTTTTTAACTCTTGTTTCATTCCAGGAGCACCTGTATTGATGAGTATGTTTTCACCATTCGCATGCTGAATCAGTGTTGCCTCACCATCTGAAAGTGAAAAAAAAGTAAAGGCAAGTTCATTTTCATTCAGCTTCAAGTTAATTCCTTCTAATGTGGGAATGGGTTTCCCAAAAATATTAGATACAATAAAAAGAAATGAAACTAACGAATAGAGTATATTCAATTTCTTTCCTCCTCTACTTTTGTATAGAGTGTGTGGAAAGAACTAAATTTATAAGTTTATATTCAATCTAACCATGAATGAATAATCTCCAAAATATCTTCTAGGGGCTTCTCTTTAATTGGTATGTCAGGAATAGATTGAATAAACTTCCTTCCATATTTTGTTGTAATAATTCTCCGGTCAAGAACAATCATTACACCTTTATCACGTTCTGTCCGTATCAATCTTCCGAATCCTTGCTTGAAACGTAATACAGCTTCCGGCAATGACACTTCCATAAAAGGGTTTCCGCCATGCTTTTTAACTTCCTCACATTTTGCCTGCATAAATGGTTCTTCTGGTGGAGTGAACGGCAATCTAACCATAACTAGACAAGATAAATCTTCACCCGGGATATCAATCCCTTCCCAAAAACTACTGGTGCCAAAGAGGATTGCTTTTTCAAACTTTTGGAATGTCCTCGTTAATCGTGAACGGCTTCCACTGGTTATCCCTTGCGCAATCAAGGCATATTCCTCTAATAAACCACTTTCCTTCATCAATGCATAGGTTTTTCTTAGCATCTCATGGGATGTAAATAACAATAGCATTCTCCCTTTTGTTACTTCTGCAATAGAAATTATTTGTTCCGTAATCGAAGTGACATAATCATCTAAGGAAACCATTTTAATATCGGGAAGATCCTGTGGAATAAGTAATTTCACTTTATTACGATAATCAAAAGGAGAGCTAATTTGGATTGTTTTTGTCATTTCATGAAGACCAAGCTCATTTATAATATAGTCAAATTGATTGTCTATCGATAAAGTAGCTGAAGTCACAAGGACACTTTTTAAATTTGAAAAGAAATTTTCCTGTAGATCTTCTGCAATCGATACGGGTTGTAAATAAACCGTTGTGGAATTTTGAAAAGCGCGAAAATCAATTTCAATCCAAGCCACATTTTTATCAGATGGAGATAAGAAAATCTTGCTAATGGTTTCCCTTATTTTCGATAAATCATCACAAGCTTGACTAATTTCACCTCTCAAATACGGATCCATTTGCTTTCCATTTTGCTTTTCCAGTTCTATAATTGCCTGTTCTATGGAACCAATAAATTCTTTTATCAAGAATGAAAAGCGTTCACCCGTATGAAATAGATTTTTAAAATACGGGGTTTGTGAATCGATCTTGATACTGACTTTCATACTTGGTTCCGATGTTAAAATATTTTTCACGTAGATTCTTATGGCTTTAAAAAATTCATCCATTTCAAAAAATAAATCAACCATACAGCGATTTATTTTTTCTAAATAAGCTTTATTTCCGCTATTCGTTCTAATCCATGTATTCAACTGAAAGGTTAGATTCTTTTGCTCTACTAAGCCAAATTGATTTAAAAGAAGTCTAATTTTAAAATAATCTAATTGTGATCCCAAGAAATGAAAAGCTACTTTATGAAAATGATGTCCTTCGTCTAACACTACATAATCAACCTTAGGTAAAGATGATTGACGCCCAGATAGATCGGAGAGCAGTAAACTATGATTCGTGATAATGAGATTTGCATTTGCTACCTTCTTTTTCGCACGCTCATAAAAATCAAAGCCAACCCACGGCCCCTCGTCATTTACGGTATGTTGACCATGATTTATTCGATTCCAAAATATCTGACCACCACTAGAAAGATTTAATTCATCAACGTCTCCTGTTTCAGTATGTAATAACCAAATTAATATTTGCATTTTGGTTAGACAGGAATCATAGTTATCCTCTATTTCATGCAAACTTTCTTCAAACTTAGAAAGATTAAGATAATGCATTTTCCCTTTTAATAAGGCAATGTGTAAATCAAATGGTAGCATTTTCTTTAATAAGGGAATATCATTCGTAATTAATTGGTTTTGTAATTGAATCGTATACGTGCTAACCATTACTTTACTACCTGTCATTTTGGAAAAATAGGCAGCCGGAAATAGATACCCTAATGTTTTTCCTATTCCTGTTCCTGCTTCTAGGACTAGGTGCTGCTGTTTGCTAAAAGACTTAAATACCTCATTCATCATATAAAATTGGCCTGATCTTTTTTGAAAGTGAGGAAATGTCTTTTGAAACTGCCCTTCTTTTAGTTCATCATGAAAAGGAAAAGTGATAGTGCCTTTATTATTCACTTCTTCGATCTGCGAATGGTCGATTTTCTGACGAAGAACTAACCCATTTATTACTTCTAAATCACCTTGCCACTCTTCTGCTCTTGTCGACTTCAGTTCTAAAATGTCGTCAAATAGTAATTGAATATCACTCTTTAATCCACCAGAAAGTTCTGCTAACTGTTTAAAAGTCGTTAAGGGTATTTCCAACATTCTATCTAAAAAATGCAACAATAACTCAGCTGTTACTTCTGCATCACTATCTGCTTGATGAGGTCTTTCATGGACATAGCCTAATAAAATAGCTAAATCACTCAATTTATAACTATCAATTGTCGGGAATAGAAATCTTGATAATTCAACCGTATCAATAACTGGGCCAAAAAAACCTTCCTGATTAGCCATTAAAAGCTCTTCCTGTAAAAAGGAAAGATCAAAAAGGACATTGTGTGCAACAAAATAAGCATCCTCTAATAGACTCTGTACCTTAGGTGCTAAGTCTTCAAAATGAGGTGCATCCTTTACCATGTCATCAGTTATTCCAGTTAATTCCTCAATAAAAATCGGAATCTTCACTTTCGGATTTACAAATGAGGAAAATGTTTCTACCACTTTGCCATTTTCAATCACAACGGCAGCAAATTGGATAATTCGGTCACCCTTTTTTGGTGAGTTCCCCGTTGTCTCTAAATCAATTACAACAAATTTGTTATTCATGTATTACACCTCAAAACTTACTATCTTTAAAAGGTATCATATAATGAATGAAAATGATAATGTTTATAGCATTATTTTAGTCCTAAATATAGGAAAAATCCCCTATTGGAAGGGGATTTTTTTAAAATCTATATTACATAATAGTGTGAGCTGGTTCAGCTGCAATTAACTCTTTAATTTGGTTTTGTTCATTCATGATAGCTACTTTAGGTTTATGTTCATGAATCTTATCTTCTGGAACAAGAGTATATGAAATAATAATGACAATGTCCCCTTCTTGAACAAGTCTTGCCGCAGCTCCATTTAGACAAATGACGCCGCTTCCTCGTTCACCAGGAATAATATAAGTCTCTAAGCGTGCTCCATTATTATTATTAACAATTTGAACCTTTTCATTTGCAATCATGCCCACTGCATCTAGAATATCTTCATCAATGGTGATGCTGCCAACATAATTTAAATTTGCTTCAGTAACTCGCGCGCGATGGATTTTACCATTCATCATGGTGCGAAACATTGGTGTTCCTCCTCATTTATATCTAATAATTTCTTTTTTTTATCACTTTTGGATAATGATATTATCGATCAATCTAGCTTTAGAAAATTTCACTGCCAAAGCAATAATGATTTTTTCTGTAGAATCCTGAATAGGTTCTAATTGTGGGTAGGAATAGATTTCAATATAATCAACTACACCACTAGTATGACTTTTTAAGTAGTCTTTCATTAAGGTAATGATTTTTTCTATATCATGTTCACCGTTTTCCATTTCCTGCTTTGCCATCTGTAGGCTTTTAAATAACGCAGGCGCTTCTTTTCTTTCTTCCTCAGAAAGAAATACATTTCTTGAACTCTTTGCTAAACCATCATGTTCACGTAGAGTCTCAACAGGTATCAATTCAATTGGAAAATGAAAATCTTGAATAAGTCCCTCTACTACGGCAACCTGTTGGGCATCTTTTAAACCGAAATATACTCGGTTTGGGCCAATAATATTAAACAACTTAACCAGGACTGTAGCTACGCCATCAAAATGCCCTGGACGGGATCGTCCGCATAAAACATCCGTTCGGCTTTGTACCATTACTTTTACGGATGTTTCTGTTGGATACATTTCGTTAACAGTAGGATAAAAAATGTAATCAACACCCTCCTTTAGAGCCAACTGGTAATCTCTTTCAAAATCCCTTGGATAAGTTGAGAGATCTTCTTTGGGTCCAAATTGAAGTGGATTAACAAATATACTTAAAACGGTAATATCATTTTCACTCTTCGATTTTTTTATAAGAGATAAGTGCCCCTCATGTAAATAACCCATAGTAGGAACGTATCCAATTTTTTTAAATTGTTTATTCTCAGCTATCATCTGTTGGTGCATTTCATGGATCGTTTCAATTACCTGCATCATTTACCTCCGTATAATCCTTTTAATTCATCCTCTTTCATTGTAAAAGAATGTTTTTCTTCCGGAAATGCGTTGCTTTTGACTTCCGATACATAGGAACCAATACTTTCAATAATTTGATCATGAATATGATGATATTGTTTTACAAATTTAGGGACTCTATCTACCCCATAGCCAATAATATCGTGATAGACCAAAACCTGTCCATCTACTTCTACTCCTGCTCCAATTCCAATAGTTGGAATGGAAACACTTTTTGTTACTTCAGCAGCTAACTGCTTTGGGACACATTCCAACACAATCGAAAATGCACCAGCGGCTTCACACTTTTTTGCATCCTCGATTAGCTTTTGGGCTGCTTTAGCTTCTTTCCCTTGAACCTTATAGCCACCCAATACATGAACCGATTGAGGAGTTAGTCCTAGATGAGCCATAACAGGGATACCAGCATTGGTTAAAGCTTTTATTTTATCTAATACTTCATCTGCTCCTTCTAATTTAACGGCATGGGCTCCAGTTTCCTGTATTAAGCGTCCCGCGTTCATTAGAGCATCTTTTGTGGTTGTATGATAAGTTAAAAATGGCATGTCCACAACAATAAATGTATTTTTAGCCCCACGTTTAACGGCTTTTGCATGATGGACCATATCATCCATTGTGACGGGAATCGTTGAATCATATCCTAATACAACCATTCCTAATGAATCACCCACTAATATTAGGTCCACACCTGCTTCTTGAGCCTGTTTTGCAGATGGGTAATCGTAGGCTGTCAGCATAGCAATTTTTTCATTTGCTTCTTTCATCTTAAAAAAATCCGTCGTCTGTTTCATCCAATTTCCTCCTTTTTCTGTAAAGCTAATGTGTCAATTTTTCCACAATAGCTAGACAAGGAAAAAAAGGTAACGAAACGATATGGAGGTTAGACACAGCAAAAAGGATCATTCCGCAATGCAGAAGGATCCTGTACTCCCTTAGTTCGTTTCATCCCTCTGTCCCGGTCCAACATGGATCTAGGCAGAACTATTTTGTTCAAAAAATAATTTGCAGTTCTTTCACACTTCCTGCATTCACCTTAGCACTAGGTGCAGTTCACTTGGATACTGCCCAATAAGCATTATAACAAATCCATTAAGCATTTGGCTATTACCTGAAATTTTTTTCCAGAAAAATTTTATTGGCAGATTTCGATATCAGCTGAATAAACATGGTGAATGTTTCCTTCTTTATCTTCGATTCTTAATACTCCGTCATCTGTAATACCTAATGCTTTCCCTTCGATGATATTGGTTAGGGTTCTGGCTTTAATATTTTTTCCAATACTAATTGCATATCCTTCCCATAAAAGCTTAATCGGATAAAACCCTTTGTCTAAATAGAGTTGATAAAGTTTTTCTAAGTGAAATAGAACAGAACGAATGATGGCAGCTCTTGAAATTTTGCTCCCTTTTTCTATTGCTATAGAGGTTGCAATCTCTTGTATCTCTGAAGGAAAATCCTTTATTTGCTGATTCACATTAATCCCAATTCCCATGATAACGGAATTAATTCTGTCTGCTTCTGCTTGGAGTTCCGTTAAGATACCAGTCATTTTTTTCCCATTGATTAAAATATCATTTGGCCATTTGATTTCCGGTGAAAGACCAGTTAATTCTTCAATGGATTGAACAACGGCCACTGCTGCTATTAATGTGAGCTGTGGTGCTTTTGCAAGAGGAATGTTGGGTCGTAATATAATACTCATCCAAACGCCGGTATACTTAGGTGAATACCATTTTCGGTCCATTCTTCCTCTTCCAGATAATTGTTCCTCTGCCACAACAATGGTTCCTTCAGGAGCATTTTCATACGCTAAACGTTGGGCAATTTTCTGAGTAGATTCCACACTCTCCTCGTACTGGATGGTGTGACCTAAAAAATTTGTTTTTAAACCTAGCCTTATCTCATCTGCAGTGATTTTTTCAGGTGTCTTCATAATACGATATCCTTTATTCCGAATAGCCTCTAATTCAAAGCCTTCCTTTCGCAATTCCTCGATATGTTTCCACACTGCGGTTCTCGAACAGCCAATCACATCTGCTAATGTTTGACCAGATAGATACTGATTTTCCTTTTCAGAAAAAGCATCCAATAATTTTTTCCTTATTTCGGATTGCAACTTAAAAGCCACTCCTTTATTGCTTCCTTATCGTTTTTCAACTGTTTATGGAGAATTAATTTTTCAATCGTTTCTAAAAGTTCTCTTAACCATGGTCCACCTAATTGATTCGTCCATGCCATTAAGTCTTGCCCTGTTACAGCTAAGTCTCCTCTGTCTTTTATAGGCAGCTGCTGATAACTTTGTTTTACTTCATGTAAATGCTCATTTATGTCTTTTCCATTCAAAATATTATAAACCTTCTCCGTACTCATACATATCACTTCTCCAGCATGATACATGGATAGAGGAGACCATTTTTCCTCAAACCGTTGATAGAGAAAGAACATCATTCTTTGTATATCTTTTATTTTTTGATTTGAAAGCTTCCATTCTTTTAAAAATGCCATAACCTCTTTGTCAACCATATTTAATAAATAGGATAAGAGCGTCCACATTTCGATTAACTGAAGTTGGTCACAATGAAGTTGGCTTAATTTAGTAAAAGCTTCATTTTTATTTTTTAATCCAGGTAAATAGGGAAGAAGCTCTGCATTCAATAATATTTGAAAGGCAACGTTACGATTTTTTCCCGTCAGAAGTTTTTCAAATTCTTTTGTTTTTCGTTCGGTCGAAATGTTTTCTAATAAATGTCCATTTCTTTTTAAGGCTTTAAACGTTTCCTCCTCGACGGAAAAAGAAAGCTGACTAACAAAACGAATGGCCCGCATCATCCTTAATGCATCCTCAGAAAATCGTTCTTCAGCTTTTCCTACTGTCTGAACACGTTTATCTCGAATGGCTTCATTCCCGAGAAATGGGTCAATGAAATGTCCGTTGCGATTCATCGCAATGGCATTCATTGTAAAATCTCTTCTTTTTAAGTCCTCATATAATGATCGGATAAATTGAACACTTTTGGGTCTGCGAAAATCTTCATACTCTGCTTCACTTCGAAAAGTCGTTATTTCATAGGTTTGGCCATTGTAAAGAACTAGTACAGTACCATGTTCAATTCCTACATCTACTGTTTTAGAAAAAATCATTTTAATTTCCTCTGGTGTTGCAGAAGTAGCAATATCCACATCATCAATTTCTTTATTTAATAGATAATCCCTTACGGACCCTCCCACAAAATAGGCTTCATAACCAAATGATTCAATTTTTTCTAAAATGGGAATAGCTTGTTGAAACGCTTTTATCACAGTATCACCTTATCTATATACATTTAGATTACAAAAATTATTTAAGATAAAAGCTGAAAATAAATATCTTCATACTGGCTAACTATTCGCTCTGCTCTAAATTTTTCGTGAACTGTTATGATGGATTGATTGGCAAACTCCTGATGCATTACCTTATCTGTTAATAATGAAATGGCTTTATCAGAGATAGATTCAATATCTCCTACTGGGCATATAAAACCATTTTTCCCGTCTTCTATCACCTCTGGAATTCCCCCGATATTGGTTCCAATACATGGGACTCCGCAAGCCATTGCTTCTAATGCTACTAAACCAAAGCTTTCTTTTTCAGAAAGTAATAGCATTAAATCACTTAAACTATATAGTTCCTCGACATTATCTTGTTTTCCCAGAAATAATACTTTATCATTCAGTCCTAGCTCTGACACAAGATTACACACAACTGTCATTTCTGGACCGTCACCCACTAATAATAGTTTTGCCTTCACATGCTTCTCAATTTTAGAAAAAACTTTTACGACATCTGGTACCCTCTTAACGGATCTAAAGTTTGATACATGGATAATTGCTTTTTCATCTTTTTGTATATTTAAATCTTCTCTTAAAGAATTTGAATTTATTTTTTGATAGACTCTTTCATCGATAAAATTGTAAACCGTTTCAATATCTTTTTGCGGATTAATAAGTTCATTGGTTTGCCGTATGAGTGAATTAGATACTGCTGTTACATAATCCGATTTTTCAATACCGAATTTGATAGCCTGGGACAGAGAACGGTCATATCCTAAAACCGTAATATCTGTTCCATGCAATGTTGTAACAATTTTGATATCTTTATTAATCATTTGTTTCGCTAAAATAGCACAGACAGCATGAGGAATAGCGTAATGAACATGAAGAATATCAAGATTCTCACGATTGGCTACCTCAGCCATTTTACTTGCCAATGCGATATCATATGGAGCATATTGAAAAACATTATATTGGTTTACCTCTACCTGATGGTAGAAAATATTATGGTACATTTTCTTTAATCGAAATGGCAAACTAGAAGAGATAAAATGAATTTCATGTCCTTTTTCAGCTAATAATTTACCTAATTCTGTTGCAATAACCCCAGACCCACCAACTGTTGGGTAACAAGTGATTCCAATTTTCAATTTTTTCATTCTCATTCTCCTAATATGTTAGGTCAAACAAGAGGGGCTTTTTTGTTTTAAAGCCCTCAGCATAGTTTACCCCTACCTCTTTCCCAAACATTCTTTCCCTTGCTTCAACCGTTTCTATGTAGCCATTAACAAGGGGTGTATCATATGTATCATTGGATTTGATAAATTGACTTTCATAAGCTTGTAAACTTAATTTCTTTTTCTCCATTTGCAAAGAGATATCAATGAGAAAATCTGGTTTATGGAAGCCGTTAATCATATAAAAGTAAGTATTTTTAACTCTGTGCGGTTCAGTATTTTCTAGAGTTTTATAATTCTTAATTCCAGCAGAAAAAACAGCTTCCTCCACAATACGACCACAATTTCCATGATCAGGGTGGCGATCTTCAAAGTAAGGTGCAAATACAATCTCTGGCTTATATTTACGAATCAAATCAGCAACTTTTCTTATCATCTCATCTTGTAAAAATAAACCTCTATCAGGTAGACTTAAATTTTCACGATACATGACACCTAATATTTTTGAAGCCTTCTCTGCTTCTTCCTTTCGAAGTTCAACCGTTCCATTAGATGAAAGTTCAGCTTCTGTTAAATCACAAATACCTACTTTCAACCCTTTTTCTGTATACCTAGAAATGGTACCAGCCATGCCAATTTCCACATCATCAGCATGTGCTCCAAACGCAAGAATATCTAACTTTACACGACTCATTTTGAATCACCATTCTCAGTATCCAATACTTTGCGCCAATTTAAATGACCTTCCTGTAAGCCTCTTATCAGCATTTCAGCAGTACCCATATTGGTTGCTAATGGTATGGAATAAACATCACATAACCGAACTAATGCTGTTACATCTGGCTCATGGGGTTGAGCCGTTAATGGATCACGAAAGAAGAATACTAAGTCCATTTGATTTTTGGCAATCATAGAACCAATTTCCTGATCACCGCCTAAAGGGCCAGACTTAAAACGCTCTACCGAAAGTCCTGTTGCCTCCATAATTCTTAATCCTGTCGTTCCAGTAGCAAATAATTGATGCTTTTCAAAAATAGATTGATAAGCAATAGTAAAAGTAACTAAGTCATTCTTTTTTTGATCATGGGCAATTAAAGCAATATTCATATCAAAAGCTCCTATTCTAATATATTCTCTAGTCCGTATACAAAGGTATTAATTTTCATAACGCTCTCTACAGCAACCTTAACCCCTGACATAAATGAGGTTCTATTATAGGAATCATGTCGGATGGTTAAAGATTGTCCATCAGCTCCAAACATTACTTGCTGGTGGGCAATTAATCCAGGAAGACGTACAGAGTGAATATGCATTCCTTCCATAGTTGCTCCTCGTGCGCCTTGAATGGTTTCCTTTTCCTCTGGATGCCCCTGTTTCTTAGGTGTTCTCACATCTGATATCATTTGAGCCGTTTTTACAGCTGTTCCTGAAGGTGCATCAAGCTTCTGGTCATGATGAAGCTCAATAATTTCAACATCTTGAAAATACCTTGACGCCATTTGGGAGAACTTCATCATCAGAATAGCACCAATCGCAAAATTAGGGGCAATAATACATCCAAGGTTTTTATCCTCACATAAATCTTGAAGCTCTTGAAGCTCTTCTTTTGAAAAACCAGTAGTACCAACAACTGGGCGTATGCCATACTCTAGTGCAGTTCTAGCATGAAACATACCCACTTCAGGAGTTGTAAGATCTATTAAGACGTCTGCTGGATGATGTTGAAAACAATTCTCCATATTGCTATAGATCGGAACGTTAAGTCCACTAAAACCATCTATTTCTGATAATTTCATTCCATCATTTTTATGGTCAATAACGGCAACTAACTCAAAATGTTCCGTATCCGAAACCATCTTCACTGCTTCTTTACCCATTCGTCCTCTTGGTCCAGCAACAACAATCTTGATTCTATTATCCATTTTTACTTACTCCTCGTTTAGTTGATTTTTCTTAGTCCAACGGTCCTTATCTCTCGTTTTAAATTTATTCATGACCATTTCATGAGCTTCTTCCATATCAATATGTAAAGAATTAGCTAAGCAAACTAATACAAACAAGACATCTCCTAGTTCTTCTTCTATTGTTTTTTCCTTTTCAGTGCCTTTCTTTGGTTTTTCCCCATGATAGTGGTTAATTTCCCTTGCTAATTCCCCTAATTCCTCAGTCAATCTGGCCATCATGGCTAAAGGACTAAAATAACCCTCTTTGAACCCGTTAATATATTCATCTACTTCCACTTGTATTTGTTTCATTGTTTTTTGTGAGTTCATACTATCACCTCTATCTTTTTCCATCTTTTTTATGATTATAATTTAGTAAGCCTTAATGATTATGTTAGCTAAATTATCCTCGTTTTACAATATTTTCGATTCTGTTATGAGATAGAGAGTAGATTGCCCTACCTTTTTATATCCTATATAATAGGAGTCGCTAGAAATCGCAGGAAAGGGTGTACATATTTGGTATTCGGATTAAAAATAAAAAATGCATTATTTATTCTATTAGGAGCTGCTATATTCGCTTTTGGACTTGTTCATTTTAATATGCAAAATAACTTGGCTGAAGGAGGATTTACAGGAATAACTTTATTACTGTACTTTCTTTTTAAGTGGAACCCTTCCTATACAAACCTATTATTAAATCTTCCAGTATTTTTTATAGGATGGAAATTTTTAGGTAGGAAATCTTTTCTTTATACATTAATTGGGACAGTCGGGGTTTCCATCTTTTTATGGATTTTTCAAAGATACAGTATCGATATGCCCTTAAAAGAAGATTTAACTTTAGCCGCACTATTTGCAGGAGTTTCTATTGGTATTGGTCTTGGAATCATCTTTCGTTATGGTGGAACAACTGGTGGAGTAGATATTATTGCAAGACTAGCTCAGAAGTACATTGGATGGAATATGGGAAAAACAATGTTTCTTTTTGATGCAGTGGTTATTACGTTATCCCTTGTATTTTATCTGAGCTATAAAGAAGCAATGTATACATTAGTAGCCGTCTTTGTTGGAGCTAGAGTAATCGATTTTATACTTGAAGGATCCTATTCTGCTAGGGGCGCTATGATTATCTCTGAACATAATGATGATATTGCCAAAAAGATTATGGAGGAATTGGAACGTGGTGTAACAGTCTTAAAAGGGTATGGATATTTCACAAAAAATGAACGAGAAGTATTATATTGTGTGGTTGGAAGGAATGAAATTGTTCGCCTAAAAGGTGTAATAACATCCGTTGACCCCCATGCTTTTGTTTCGGTTACTGTGGTACATGATGTTCTTGGTGAAGGTTTTACGTTAGACGAAAATAAAAAACCAATTGAGCATTAAAAGCAAAAAACGGTCTATCTCTAGGATAGACCGTTTTAGTTTATTCTTCTCTTCTCATTCCCGAATAAATTAGAACTAAACGAAGTAATTCTAATACAGCAACAGCTGCTGCAGCTACATATGTTAATGCAGCAGCATTTAGAACTTTTCTTGTATTTCGTTCTTCCTCATTCCTAATAATACCTAATGAAATGATTTCATCCATTGCTCGATTTGAAGCATTAAATTCTACCGGCAAAGTGACGACTTGAAAAACGACGGCTGCAGACATAAATATAATTCCGAGAAGCACCATTCCACTTAAATGAGCCAAAAACCCAATTAGAATAAGAATCCAAGAAAAATTGGATCCAATGTTTGCAACAGGAACTAGAGCATGTCTTATTCGAAGAAAGCTATAATCTTCCTTATCCTGCAGTGCATGTCCTGTTTCATGTGAAGCGACAGCAGCTGCCGCTAAGGAATAGCCATGATATACATCAGGTGATAGACGAATGACTTTTGTTTTTGGGTCATAGTGATCACCTAGAAACCCTTTAGTCATTTGTACATCCACATTGTATAAACCGTGGTGATCAAGGATTTTCCTAGCCACCTCTGCCCCTGATACACGTGAACTATTTGTTACTCTCATATAAGTAGAAAATGTAGATTTCACTTTCCATTGAGCCCATAAAGGGATTAGAATGATAATCGCAAAATAAATCAGGTACATATGAACCTCCTTGCTGCATATCGAGTTGGATAGAAGATATCTTATTTATTCTTTAAATTCACGTTTAAAGTCCTTTTTACTTTGTTTATCACCTTTATATTTTTTCCATCCTACGTAAGATAATGTCATAATGATAATACTACCAGTTGAGATCATTACCCACCAAAGGGAAGGGTCTGCCTCATCCTCGGTCATTTCATCAAATATAGACTCTAAATCCGTTTCTAATGCTTGCAGTTCCTTTTGGCTCGTCGCTTGAGCAAGTATTTGTGGTCGATATTCATCGATAAAATTGATACGAGCATCAATTTGCTGAACACGATCTGCTGGAATATCAATTTTTATACTAGGATAAATCATTTCATAAAGTGTTAAGAATGAATTAAACGTTTCGTGAAATCCTATATTATCCCCATTGGTGGCAGCCTCTTTTACTTGACTGAACGTTGTCATAATCGGACCTTTCATCTCAGCCCAAAGAGGTTGATTCTTAGAAGAAATCGCATCCATTACTAAACGAAACTGAGTTAGACGATTTATTCTTTCGGGCTGATCCATACTTGCACTAGTAACAGCTTCTAACGCATCATTATGGGAAATAGTCACAATTCTTAATTCATCCATAGTAAAAGGCTGCCCTTTTCCTGTAATCGTAAGAAATTGTTTTGAGAAATATTCTAGTAATTTTTTTGCATCTTCAAACTTATTTAATTTAGCCATTTGCAGTGCGTCATCCGAAATCTGATCAAGCTCCGTTAAAGGTGACGATTCTTCTACATCTGCGCTTACGTAAATTGGTATTATCATAAAAATGACTATGAATATACTTATTAATTTGGCCTTCATCCTTGTCCCCCCTCTAATTACTAATAAAATGTATGAGGAGATGGACAAGGTTAGACCATAACAACTATTTATTTTCTATTAAAATTTACCCCTTAATAAATTTCAAGACGGTTTTGCTTCATCCCAAAGTAGTAGGCAAATCCTATAGAAAGAATGGATAACCAGAAAGTAAAATAGCCAATTTGAGGAGTAAATAAATCTAAAACATAATATTTTGGAAGCATAAAGAAAACATAATCAATTACATCATTATGTAAGGTCCATATGGCAGTTACGATAATATGCCATAATTTAATTCGGTAAAAAGGTGCATACAATAATCCTTGGATGGCCATTGCCAGATGGGAAAATATTAACATATACCCTACTTCGTCAAGCTCACCTGTTACCACAAAAACCAGGATGTTCATTACGACAGCCCAAATTCCATATTTAAACAATGTTACTATAGCCAATGCTTCAATTAAGCCCCAGTTTTTTTTCATTAAAAAGGCGATTAACACAAATACGAAAAATAAACTTGCTGTGGGGCTATCTGGTACAAATATTAGAAATTTAGCAGGTGTCTCCTCAAGTTGCCACCCATACCAATAGTATCCATAAATAGTACCAAGAATATTTACAATTAATAAAAGCCATAATATGTTACGATTAGCTAAAAAAGTATATATCCAATTCAAATTCAATTCCTCGTTTCATCCAAACTATCCCGATTTTACCATATTTTCAAATAAAGTAAAAAGCTGACGCTTTCACGTCAGCTTGTTTAAATTATTTATTCTGCTTTTAGGCTGGAGATAAATTCACCAAGCTTTTTCAATTCTTCATCAGTACCTTTGAAAACTCCTGGAGGCATATTTCCTTTACCCTTTTTAGCAATTTCCATTACTTCTTCAGGTGTTAAGCCTGTATCAACAAGTGCAGGAGCTCCTGCGCCACCTGTTAACTCAGCACCATGACATGTTAAACATGTATTAGCTTCCATGATTTTGTATCCTTCAGCTTCATGGTCAACCTCAACTTCAGCAACGATTTTCCCTTGTTTAGCAGCAGCTTCCCAGTCATGAGTAGCAACCGATTCCCAAGTTAAATAGAAGATACCTGCTAAAGCTAGTAACATAAATCCTGTTGCTAATGGACGTTTTGAAGGACGACGATGTGGTCCGCGGTCAATAAATGGTGCAAGTAAAAGCCCACCAAACGCTAAACCAGGCATAATCATAGCTCCAATAACGGTATAAGGACCAGAAGCATAGGAATACTTTAGCAATTGATATAAGAATAAGAAATACCAGTCTGGTAATGGAATATATCCTGTATCTGTTGGATCAGCAATTCTCTCTAATGGAGATGGATGAGCAACTGTTAAACATAAATATCCAATTAAGAAGACAGCACCAACCATCCACTCTTTTAATAGAAAGTTTGGCCAGAAGGCTTCCGTTTTACCAGGGTATTCCGAATAATCTTTAGGAATATTCGGTTTTCGCTCAGCTGGGACACGTGAGTCACCAACAAACTTCATCCCTTTTCCACGATGCATTGTTTAATCCCCCTCCTTTATATTTACGATATCGTAATCGATTTATAGTGGACCTGAAATACCTTGCTTACGAATAATTAAGAAGTGTGTTCCCATTAACCCTAATAATGCACCAGGTAAGAAGAATACATGGATCGCAAAGAAACGAGTTAATGTTTGTGCACCAACGATATCATGGTGTCCAGCAAGTAGTATTTTTACTTGGGTACCAATTAATGGTGTGGCTTCAGCAATTTGAAGACCTACTTTTGTTGCGAATAATGCTTTCATATCCCATGGTAATAAGTAACCTGTAAATCCTAAACCAAGCATTACGAAGAAGATAAGTACCCCAACTACCCAGTTTAATTCACGTGGCTTCTTATATGCGCCTTGGAAAAATACGCGTAACGTATGTAAGAACATCATTACGATAACTAAACTAGCTCCCCAGTGATGCATTCCACGAACAATTTGTCCGAATGCTACTTCGTTTTGGAGATAGTAAACAGAACGCCATGCATTTTCAATGTCTGGTACATAGTACATAGTTAAAAACATACCAGATAAAATTTGGATTACGGTTACAAAGAACGTTAATCCCCCAAAACAGTAAACAAATGCTGAAAAGTGATGTGCTGGGTTTACGTGTTCTGGTACTTCATGGTCAGCAATATCACGCCACAAAGGCGTAATATCTAAACGCTCATCAACCCAGTCATAAATCTTGTTCATCAATTATTACGCCTCCTTTCGTGGTTTTGCTTTACCTAAATATAAGAGTCCATCTTTTTCCATGGTAGGATATACATCAAGTGGTGCCAAAGGTGGTGTACCAGGAATGTTTGTACCATCTTTTGTATAACGACCATAGTGACACGGACAGAAGAATTGCTCAGGATTAGCCTTGTCCGTATTCCAACCAACAGTACATCCTAAATGTTTACACACTGGTGAAAGTGCAACAACTTTTCCATTGTCATCCTTATACACCCAAGCTGTGCTTGTTACTTCAGATTCATACCAAGCGTCTACTTGTTTAAAAGTAAAGTCCACACGTTGTGGTTCAGTTGTCAATTCCGCTACTTTTTGTGATGTTGGAATAAAATCACCAGCAGCTTCTGTTTTTAAAACAGGGTCGATTGCAAATCGTACCATTGGCATTAACATACCAGCAGCCATGAAACCGCCTACACCAGTTAAGGTATAGTTTAGGAATTGTCGTCTAGAAACTCGATTTTTGCTCATGCTTTTCCCCCCTCTATTACATAATGAAGTAATATAGACATTACACAATACATATAAAACTAGGACATAACAATGATATATCAATCTCTAATGAAGGTCAATAACATACTTAACGAAGAAAAATATTATTCTTCATGCCATTTTTGTGTAAATAAATTTAATAATTGTTTCACCTGGTCCAAAAGGATAGAATTTTTTTGTTTTTCTTCCATATGCTCTAAAGGTAATGCAGGCAGCCAAATGAGAGAACCGCTTAATTGCTGTTCAACCATTTTCCAGTCACTATCAGCGGTAACATAAAAAATATGTTTAAAATCCTCCGCTTTAAGCCTATTCTCCCACTCTATAAGATCGCTTAACCCTTTGTTATGTTCCTTGCTTTTAAAGTATATAAATCCCGGCATTAATATAAGCCTGCCTTTAAACTGTCTTTCTAATTGAGTGGCTAATAAATTAATAAACTCAGTCATATTTGCTGATTGCTTTGCATCATCCCCAAAAGATATTGGATATAGAGGAATAACCACTGTATCAATATACTCTCTAGATTTTAAAAACATGTCCATGTCTTCGGGTACCCATTTCATCTACTTCACTCCATAATATAGAAATTCCTCTATAATATATCATTATTATAGGCAATTTATCTAAAAAATTATCCAACTATATTAATTAGTTCTACATAAAAGAAAATTCCCTTCAAACCTTAATAAAATTTCACAAAATCGTCACATATAAAAACACAATAGAAAAAGCTGAATCACCTTCGATTCAGCTTTTTCTATTATATCTTTAAATTTTTCAATTGATCAGTTAGGCGCTCGAATGCTATTTTGTCTTGCTTATCAAGTGCTTCATCAATAAGGGACAGCAGCTTTTCCCTGTGGAAACGAGTAATGCTTTCATTCAAGATTTGTTCTGCTATAATTCGGTCAGAGTCATTTGTTTGAAGATGATTTGGCATAAAAGGGTTCTCTTCTAGAACCGCTACATACTGGTGAGCCTGATTGGATGCATGGAAATTCAATTGAATAAATATCTCCTCATCTCGGTTTAGCCGGATATCATGAAAAGATTTTTCTGCATCAGTGGTCATAACATTTTCCTTATAAAAGCGGAATGGCACTTTATCCACACAATGCGTTGACATAACCAATCCTCTTGGACAATACTGTGCCTGATCAACAAAATGAACCTTTTCCATTAATTGATCATGGCTCATTAAATAATTCAGTATCCAGACACATTCTCTGCGCTTCAGCTGATAATGATTTAAAAACCAACGAATAAAGTCCTTTTTCTCGTTGACAGATACAGGGGTTGCCATTGTTTATCCCTCCTCTGCAGGCTCATCAATGAAAGAGTTATCTTTCTGTTAATCTTTCAAGTACTTGCATGTACTCCTCATTACTTGGATCTTCTTTTAGTAATTCATTAAAAATTTCGGCAGATTCCTTTGTTTTTCCTTCTTCCATTAAAAAATAACCATATTCTAAAAGGAAATCTGTATTGTTATTAAAAAAAGTATATGCACGCTCATATTTGTTTAATGCCTGTAAATAATCTTCTAATTTGTGATAGGCAATGGCAGCATCCCATAGTAGCTGCGGCTCTTCTTCATCCATTGTTTCAATATTCTTAATAAGATCAAGCACATCTTCATATTGTTCATTGTGAAGAAAGAGTTTATTTAAGGTTAAAGCTGCCTCTGTAAAACCTGGGTCTAAGGCAATAGCTTCTCTAAGTAATTCTTCTGCTTCCTTTTCACGAGCTAATTTTAGAGCTATTTTTCCTCCATAGTAGTATAAGTCTTTATTGAATTCATCTTGGTGTAACCCAAGTTTAATGGCTTCAAAACAAGCCTCTAGCTCTCCTTCCTGTTCATATGCTTTCGCTAAATATAAATACAAGGAGTGGTACTCAGGATCTAGTTCTTTTAATTCATTAAATTTTTCTATCGCTGTTTGGTTATATCCAGCTTGGTAAGCTGTAAAAGCATAACCAAATAACGTATTAATTTCTAACTTTTCCTCTAAAGCTTTATCATAATGAGGGAGTGCTTCCTCAAACTGTCCAGAGACACTTAAAACCTCCGCTAATCTTTGATGCAAGTTAACACCGGCAATCTCTGTTTGTTCAGAGAGAACCTCTTGATACGCTTCTACCGCTTCTGAAAGCTTACCTTGTTCCGCATATAATTCACCAAGTGCGAAATCAATTATTTTCTCATCTGGTAATAATGCTTTTGCTTTTAATATTTTTTGCTCACTTACTTCAAATAAACCTTGCATTTGATATAAGTCAGCTAGCAATAATAAAGATTGCGGAAAGCTTGGGTCTTGTTCCGAAATTTGTTCTAGCAATAACATGGCTTGCTCTTCGTTATCCATTTCTAAATAAATTTCCGCCAAAAATACGAGTAACTCTCCCTCTTCAGGGTATTTTTCTAATAAGGTCTCAAATAATGCTTTGGATTCTTCTAAAAATCCTAACTGAAATAATCTTTCTCCTAATTCATATTGAACTTCTGCATTGCCATTTTTTAATACTGCTGAGTATTTTTTTAAAGCTTCGGTATGATGACCGTCTTCCAAAAGTGAAATGATTTCATTAACGATAGTCATAGGTAAATCCTTTCTTTAATTATGAAATTGAAAAATAAGAAGGCATTTTTATAGTTACATACTCTCCAAAACCTGAACGAAATAAAATACCATCTTGGGCAGCCCGAATGACTACACCCTTATGAACAGTAATAACTAATCTATCATTATGATAATGAAACAAGCCTTGAACATCAATATTATTGATTTCACGACTTCGTCTATAAAGGTTATAACTTAGTTCTCCGCCTTGTATTAAACTGGATTTTATTGGGTATATCCCCATTTTACTCAATAATTGTATCGTTAGAGGGGCTCCTTCTAAGAACGGGGAATCTACATGATGAATCTTATTTTCCTCAAGTACAACCTTCCATTCCTGCACTAATCTTTTATTTATTTGGCTATCATGGAAATATGGTACTAGAAGGCTATTGTAAGGAAACATAGCTTCTCTTATCCATCCCCAAGGAATAGATTGTAAATCATCCTCTTCACTTAATTCAATAAATAAGACCGGAATTTTTTCACGTTTGCATTTTCTGATAAATTCAGGTGTTAAAAGTTTGATTGGGATTTTCACTCCAATAATATAATCTATTGGCGACCCAATAAGTTCTACCTTTTTGCTTTTTAGTTTTGCAGATAATTCCCTTTCATACTTCACATCAACATATGTCAATAATGTAGTAGACCCTTTTTGGATAAATCGTTCAAGAAAATATTGTTTCTTTTCCTGAAAAGAGGACTTCATGCCTTGAAGAGAATCAAATATTACATAGGTAGGAGTCATAATATAGGGTTCTACATTCATTTTCATATAGGAATATTTTTTAAAATTTTTACTCATAAAAGCAATGTGATTATCTTTCACTAAGAATGAGGTAGTAACGAGTTCATCTTCTTTTAAAATATTAGCATTTTCGATGATATAAGTCATATAACCACCCTTTTATTGGTCTTAAGACAAGCTATGACTATTCCACGAAAATATGCCATTTTATTTTATCAAGAACGTGATCTTGCAAAAAAAAATCCGCAGATTGCGGATTTTTTGTAAGCTATTTTATTAATTGGGATAAATCAGAAAAGAATTCTGGATAGGAAACAGCTACAGCCTCCGCATTCTCTAACTCGACAGGTTCTTCACATATTAAAGAGGCAATCGCTAACATCATACCGATACGATGGTCACCATGACTTGAAACTTTGCTACCGTGAAGCTTCGTTGGCCCATTGATTATCATGCCATCCTTAGTAGCAACAATATCAGCTCCTAGTTTGCTTAGTTCCTTTACTACTGTATCTATACGATTTGTTTCTTTTACTTTTAATTCTTCAGCATCTCTTATAATCGTCTGCCCCTCTGCTTGTGTTGCAAGTAAGGCGATGATAGGTATTTCATCAATTAATCTAGGAATAAGCTCTCCTTCAATCACAGTGCCTTTTAAATTAGAGGTTTGGATAATGATATCACCAACAGGTTCAAAAGACTCTTCATTGTAAGAAGAAATATTTATATTTGCCCCCATTTTTTCCAATACTTCAACGATACCTTTTCTCGTAGGGTTTAAGCCAACACGATTCAGCGTGATATGGCTTTCAGGAACAACTGCCCCCGCGACTAGGAAAAAGGCTGCCGACGATATATCACCTGGAACATCAACATGTCTCCCAAAAAGCCTTTGAGATCCTTCAACAATAATCGATAAGTCATCTATATAGATATCACCGCCAAAATGGCGAATCATTCTTTCCGTATGATCTCTTGTCTTAGCAGATTCTATAATTTTTGTTTTGCCTTCAGCCTGTAATCCAGCAAATAAAAGAGCTGATTTAACTTGTGCGCTTGCCACTGGCATTTGATAGGTAATCGATTTTAGTCCTCCCCCCCTTAATGAGAGAGGTGTATATTCACCATTGCTCCTACCATCAATCCTTGCACCCATTTCTCGCAAAGGATTAATCACTCTTCTCATTGGCCTTTTAGCAATTGAATCATCACCGATAAAGGTAGAGTGAAAGGTTCTGCCTGCCAGTAGCCCTAGCATTAAGCGAATGGTCGTCCCAGAGTTACCCACATTTAATAGGTTGATGGGTTCTCTTAAATGATCCCATCCTCTTCCATGGATGGTGATTGTGTAATCAGTTTCTTCTATTTCAACCCCCAACTCCCTAAAACAGCGTATGGTGCTTAGGCAGTCCTCCCCTTTTAAGAAATTACTTACAGTTGTTGTACCATTAGCAATGGCTCCAAACATAACAGAACGGTGAGAGATAGATTTATCTCCAGGGATGTTTAATAGTCCTTCCAATCTGTTTACATTATGAATAAGCTTTTGTGCCCCCATGCAATCATCCTTTCCTAAATATGAGGATAATGTTTTTAAACTTAGGCTGTTTTCGTATAGATTGAGGTTTTCGTAAAAATCCCAAAAGCCGGATTTTTACAGCTGCCCTTAATGAGTGAGTAGCTCTTTTCTTGATTTCCCAAAGAAATTTAATCAAATACTTATGTAAAATCATTCTTTATTAGTTTTAAAAGCAACAAAGTTTTAGAAAAGAGCCTAAACTTATGGCCCAACGGATACTTCGTAATTGGTATTTTTCATGATACAAGCTATCGCTTGGCTTCGGTCACTGTCTGACTGAAAGCTTATAACCAAAATCCCATATATTTCTTCCCGTGTTTCTATGATTCGTATATTGGTAATACTAATTCTCTCATTTGCCAAATAACCAGTAATTTCGGAAATGACACCAGGATAATCAGGGACATCAACAAACAAGTCGTAAAATGCAGGAATGGCCCCTTTTTCTTTCGAAGGAAGTAAATCTCGAAATTGTTTTGCTTTTTCAAAATACTCATAAATGGATTGGCCATCTTCCTTAATCAAAAAATCCCTAACATATTCCATTTCATTTTGCCATTTATCTAAAAGGTCCAACAGGATTTTTTTATTATGTAATAAAATGTCTCTCCACATAGGTGGACTACTTGAGGCAATTCTAGTAATATCACGAAAACCACCTGCGGCAAGCCTTGGCACTAATTCATAAGTATGGCTCGACTTTTCTGCTTGATGAACAATGGAAGCTGCAATTAAATGGGGAAAGTGACTAACAACACCAGTTAAATAATCATGGTCTTTTGCTGCCATGATTAATAATTTTGCTTTTGTCCCGCTTAATAATCCTTTTAAACGATCTATTTGAGCTTCGTTGACATCTTCAGTCGGGGTGAGCAAATAAAAAGCATTTTCAAACAGAATCGACTTTGCTGCTAGTACACCACTCTTATGGGAACCCGCCATCGGGTGTCCACCAATAAAAGTTATATTTTTTTCACGAAGACAGGAAGCATGCGAAACAATACTACTTTTTGTACTTCCTGTATCTGTAATAATGACATTTCTCTTTAATGTAATAGTTGTTAACTCAGAAATAATTTTTTCAGTTTCCATTACAGGTGCAGATATGAAGATAAAATCAGCTTCCTTTGCACCTTCAGAGATGCAATCAACCATTTCATCTATTACACCAATTTTTTTGGCCTTTTTTAGTTCTTCTTGTTTAATATCGTATCCAATAATAATGCTTTTGGGATGGTCTTTCTTAATACAAAGTGCTATTGATCCTCCGATTAATCCCACCCCAATAATGAAAACACGACTATCCAAATCATCCACAGCCTTTATCATGTCTTTCCAAAAAGTACGATTCCTGAGAAAAGCATAAGTTTAGCCTTCCTGTATAAACTTTGGATTTCTACTTCCCCAATAAACTAGGAAATAGTGTTACCTACATTTTGTTGCAAAAAAGCTTTCATTTGGTCGATAACAGCTTTATTTTGCTCTAACGAACCAATCGTAACCCTTACTGAAGTAGGAAATCCTAAAGCATTACCCGAACGAACGATAAATCCCCGCTCTAATAAAAACTGAAATACTTTATCCGAATCGACTTTAAAATCAATTAAGATAAAGTTACCTTGTGACGGATAATAGTGTAGTCCACTTTCTTGACAAAATTGATAAAACAACTGCAAACCTTCTCTATTTGCATTTTTACACGTTTCAACAAACTCCTGATCACCAATTGCCGCTTCTCCAGCAATTTGAGCAAAGCTATTATTATTAAATGGCTCTCTTGTCGGTTCAAGGAGCTTAATGACTTCGGGATTACTTATTCCATAACCTAATCTAAAACCAGCAAGTCCATATATTTTAGAAAAGGTCCTTAAAACAATTAGATTGTGATAGTTTTTAATCAACTCTAGTGCATCATAATAATCTGAAGCATCGACATACTCATAATAAGCTTCATCTAAAACGACTAATACATGAGACGGCACTTGATTTAAGAACGATAAAATTTGATTTTTATTAATATATATTCCGGTTGGGTTATTTGGACTGCATATCCAAACTACACTCGTCTTATCATCTATCACTCGTAGCATGCCGTTTAAATCATGTTCCCCGTTTATTAACGGTACTTCACGAATTTCTGCACCTTCGATCACTGCATTGTGCTTATATTGTGGAAATGTTGGTGTAGCCATAACGGTATTTGTGTTTGAATCTAGTAACGACCTGGATATGATTTGGATGACCTCATCTGATCCATTTCCAAATAGGAGTTGTTCTGGTGAGACTCTTAGATAATTAGCTAGTGTAGTACGTAAGTTAGTAGCATAACCGTCTGGATATAAAGCATAAGGCTTTTCCATACTTTTAATGGAATCCATTACTGCTGGAGAACAGCCAAATGGATTTTCATTTGATGCTAGTTTAATAATATTACTTAATCCATATTGCTTCTTTACCTCATCAATGGATTTTCCAGGTTGATAAGGTTTTAGGGAAAGAAGCTGTTCTTTTATCTTCATGTGAACTTCACCTCAAATGGATTTTTCATGTATCTGTAAATCGGGTCTTAATTGCTTAGCGTTCTCTAAATAAACATGATGAATTTCATCTTGGTTATTGGATGTATTAATGTGCATCATGATACGAATACATAATTTCAAAGAGTCTTGAACTGGAATCTCTCTCATACACATGACGGGGACAAAAGCCCAGCCTTCAAATTTCCTTAAGGCTTTTGCTGGAAACACGGCGGTAATATCATCTGTCACAGAAATAAAAATGGAAGCAACATGATCTGGAATAATGGCATTTTTTGAAATCATCTCCTTTAGGAGTATTTCAGTTGCAGAAAGTATTTCGGTTTCATCATTATGGATCACTGTTGTAGCTCCCCTTACTCCTCTAATCACGTTTATACCTCCCTCTCTAATTCCCTTTTAATGACCTCTTCAGGTATTAATTCAAGTACTGGCTCGCCAATATTTTTTAATAACACCATTCGGATATCCTCATTTAATGCTTTTTTATCCTGTTTCATTCGCTCAATTAACTTTTGTTTAGATAGATGACTAGGTACATGAGTGACGTAGCCTAACTCATGTAGCCAATGAATAAATTGTGTCATGTCAAATGCTAGCTTCTGTCTTTTTTGGCTTAATTTTAATGCAAAGACCATCCCAATGATAACAGCTTCTCCGTGCGTTATATTTCCATAACCCATTTCTGCTTCAATGGCATGGCCCAAAGTATGGCCAAAATTTAAAAAAGCTCTTTCGCCTTTTTCCTTTTCATCCTTAGTAACAATTGCCCCTTTTATTTTTATTCCTTCTAAAAGCATCCATTGTAAAAGAGATTTATCAATTGTATTTAAATCCTTAACCTCCTGAAGTAGTCTTTCGTAGAAAAAACGGTTATCAATAAGTGCATGTTTAATCACTTCAGCAAAGCCGGATCGTTTTTCTTTTAACGAAAGGGTCTTAACAAATGATAGATCATAAAAGACTGCTTCTGGCTGATAAAAGGAACCGATCATATTTTTACCAACCGGGTGATTAATAGCTACCTTGCCACCAACCGCACTATCATGTGCCAATATTGTGGTAGGAATTTGTATAAAGGAAATACCTCTCATAAACGTAGAAGCAATAAAACCGCCTAAATCACCAATTGCTCCTCCGCCAAATGCTATAAGGATGGAATTCCGATCTAGTTTCTGTTCTAATGCAAAGGTCATAGCTTCGTAATAAACCTCAAATGTTTTGGCAGCTTCCCCAATAGGAGTAATAAAGGTACAAACCTTAAATGGATGTATAACTTCTTTTAAAGACTCTAAATGAAAGTCAGCTACCTGTTTATCCGTAATAAGGATTATTTTACTCTTATTTTTAAACTGCTCATTTATAAAATGGGGAAGATTTTGGATCACACCTTCACCAATAAAAACTGGGTATGTTTTAGACTCCGTGGTGATGTGTAATGTTTCCATTAAAATCCCCTCGCATATTCCCTTTGAGCCTGAACATTTTCCTTCAGTGCCTCAAAACGATCACTGTAAAATTGATCAATGATAGCTGTCGCGATTTCCCACGCTACAACATTTTCAGCCACAACTGCGGCTGCAGGTACTGCACAGCTATCAGAACGTTCAACGCTAGCTGAAAAGGGCTCTTTTGTATCTATATCTACACTTTGAAGTGGTTTATATAAAGTAGGAATAGGCTTCATAACTCCTCGAACAACGATTGGCATTCCTGTTGACATTCCACCCTCAAATCCTCCTAGGCGATTGCTTTTTCGGTAATAACCTAGTTGGGAATCCCAGGCAATCTCATCATGTACTTGACTCCCTGGTCTCCTTGCCGCTTCAAAGCCTATACCAAATTCAACACCTTTAAAGGCATTTATACTTACGATTGCACCAGCAATTTTCGCATCCAATTTTCGATCATAATGTACATAGCTACCTACTCCGGGTGGCATGCCTTCCACAATGACTTCCACAATCCCACCAATTGAATCACCATTCGCTTTTGCTTCATCTATGGCTTCCTTCATTTTGTCTTCCACAGTGCGATCAACGCATCTCACTGAAGAATTTTCCGAAATCTCACGTAATTGATCAATGGATTCATATTGAACGTTGGAAGCTGTTACTCCACCAATTTCTATCACATGTGAAGCAACCTCAATACCGAGAAGGGAAAGTAATTTTTTCGCAACTGCCCCAGCTGCTACTCTTACAGTCGTTTCTCTTGCTGAGGAACGTTCCAATACATTTCTCATATCACGATGACCATATTTTAATGCACCGTTTAAATCAGCGTGTCCAGGACGTGGCCTCGTAATAACCCTTTTCACTTCTTCTGCCTCTAAATCAGAAATAGGATCGATACCCATAATTTTTGTCCAATGCTTCCAATCATTATTTTCAACCACTAAAGCAATGGGAGAACCTAGTGTCGACCCATGACGAACTCCTGAAACAATTTGTACCTGGTCTTTTTCAATTTGCATTCTACGGCCACGACCATGCCCCTTTTGTCGCCTTGCTAATTCTATATTAATATCTTCGACTGTTAATGGCATACCTGCTGGTAAACCTTCAATTATAGTTGTTAATTGGGGACCATGTGATTCCCCAGCGGTTAAGTATCTCATCTAAACTCTTTCTCCCTTCAACTCATTAAAGGATTATGTATCACTATAACATATGGTTTCTAATAAAAATAGCAAAAGATCGATTTTTTTTTGAATTTTTTCTACAACTTTTTCTGTCTTTCTGCGCTATTTTAGGTTTCCATTTTAATGAATATCCATACAATAAAGGTTAGTGTTCAAACAAATAAAAAAGGCTAATCTGAATGAAAAGATTAACCATAAATTAATAGATATATTGTTATTTTTTACGATAAAAAAAAGTATCTTCTGTTTCTAAACCATATTGGCTTTGATTAAAAATTTGTTCCGTACTGCCAACAAAAAAGATTCCTTCCTTATTAAGAGCATTGCTAAATTTTTGATATAAAGTATGTTTAGCTTCTTCCGTAAAGTATATTAAGACATTTCGACAAACAATCAAATCAAATGGCCCCTGGAAGGAGTCTGATAGAAGATTCTGCTGCTTAAAAGTGACTGTCCTTTTAATGGCATCATCAAGTCGATAAGACTCTCCATCCTTATTAAAGTACTTTTTCTTCATATCCTCCGGTACTTCATTCATCGATCTTTCCGAATAAATACCTAGTTTCGCTCTAGCTATAACATTTGTATCAATATCTGTAGCCAGAATATCAATCTGCGATAGAGAGACCATTTTAGACAATATCATGGCAATGGTATATGGTTCCTCTCCAGTTGAGCATGCAGCACTCCAAATTTTTAATCGTTTATTTCTTTCCAGCATACTGGGTAGAATTTTTTTCTCGAGAACTTCCCATCTTTTCGCATTCCGATAAAACTCCGAAACATTAATCGTAATTCGGTCTAAAACCTCATTAAGCAAAGAAGTATCATTATTAATAGATACAAAAAATTCTTCAAATGACTGGAATCCCTTTTTTTCATACATGGTGGTAAGTCTTCTTTTCATTTGCGCTTCTTTATAAGAGTTTAAATCAATTCCTGTTTTTGTTTTCATTTTTTTTATAAATAGTTGATAATCATCATTCATGATTGAATCTCCATTTTTCCAGAAAATTTTACAATCTATTTCCTATTATAGCGAAAAAAGGCGAAAAAGAAGATACTTTTTTACTTGAAAGCTGTTTTAGTATAGATTCTTGTTTTAGCAAAAATCCCTAAAGCCGGATTTTTACAAGCTCTCTTAATAAGTGCTCAGCTCTTTTCTTCATTTTCAGATGAGTTTAACACCCTATAAGGTGAAACGCTTATTTATTAATTAGAAAAAGCAACAAAGTTTCAGAAAAGAGCCTACTTGAAAGCGGATGCAAAAAAAGATACCTGCAAATGCAGGCATCTTTTTAAAAAATTAGTAAATCCACTCGTTTACATTTTTGTTATATTCTAATACGTCTGTTCCAAAGAAAAGACCGATTTCACGTTCAGCACTTGTAGGTGAATCTGAACCATGAATCACGTTTTTACCAACGGTTAAACCAAATTCTCCACGAATTGTTCCAGGTGCAGCATCTTTAGGGTTAGTTGAACCCATCATTTGACGAGCTGTTGCGATTACATTTTCACCTTGCCATACCATCGCAAATACTGGACCAGAAGTAATGAAATCTACAAGTTCACCGAAGAAAGGACGCTCTTTATGTTCACCATAATGCTCTTGGGCAAGATCTTGTGAAATTTGCATTAATTTAGCTCCAACTAATTGGAAACCTTTCTTTTCAAATCGGGAAACGATTTCACCGATTAAATTGCGTTGTACGCCATCAGGCTTGACCATTAAAAACGTTTTTTCCATCTGTTCCACTCCTATAAACATCTATGTAGATTATAAAAATAACCAAGGAAAATAGTAACATTGTTTAGAAAATTTGGCAACACCTTAAAATTTTCGTCGTCCTATCACTTTTGCGATATCCTTTAAGGTCTTTTTGGCTCTATTATCAGGAAGTTCATTTAATACTTCTAGTGCTTTATCTAAATACTGATCACTCATTTTTAAAGAACGCTCAATTGCACCTGAGCTCTTAATGAGTTGAATACAGTGTTCTAGCTCACTTTTATCCATTCCTTCATGAACATTGTTTAGCCTATTTTTTATTACCTCATCTTCCATTGCGAACAAAACAGGAAGCGTTATATTACCTTGAACTAAATCACTTCCAGCAGGTTTACCTAGTTCCTTTTCGGTTGCGGTAAAATCAAGAACATCATCAATAATTTGATAGGACATCCCGACATAATATCCAAACCGATACAGCTTCTTATGTATATGTTCATCCACGCCAGCAGCAACTGCTCCAAGTTGACAGCTAACAGCGATGAGCAATGCCGTTTTTCGTTTAATTCTTCGTAAATAAGTTTTTAAGTGTTGATCAAAATTATACTTATCCTTGATCTGTTCAATTTCTCCTATGCAAACTTCAACAATAGCATCTGACAATATTTGATGTGCAATTGGTTTTTCAATTTTGGTCATTAACTCTAAAGCGAGTGCAAAGATGTAATCACCTGTGTACATGGCTATTCGATTATCCCATTTGGATTTAATCGTTTGCTTGCCTCTGCGCAACTCAGCATCATCAATCACATCATCATGAACGAGTGACGCCATATGTATAAGTTCTAAAGCAACAGCGACATTTTTTATAATATTTATATCATAATGGCCAAATTTCCCCGCAAGTAAAACAAAGACTGGACGAATTCGTTTTCCTCCTGCTTGCAATAAATGCAAAGAAGCTTGACGTAACAACATTGATTCCGTCTGAATCGTGTCCTCAAGCTCTTTTTCAATAATATTTATATCCGAATTCAAAAATGAGTACATCATTTTTAATTTCATCTGAATCCACCCAGCTTATCAATTAACTATTTTTAACCTCTTTGAAACCAATATGAACGGCTGCAACTCCACCACTATATGGTTTATATTCTACCTTTTTAAAACCAGCATTCTCAAACATTTTAGCTAACTCCTTCATACCCGGAAAATCTCTAGCAGATTCTTGTAACCAAGAATATTCTTTGTAGCTTTTCGCAAAAACTTTTCCAAATGTAGGCATGATATAGCGGAAATAGAAGTAATAAAGTTGTTTAAATCCAAACATGGTTGGTTGTGATGTTTCTAAACAAACAGCCATCCCGCCTGGTTTTAGGACACGATTCATTTCACGAAGTACTTGCAAGTAATCAGGTACATTGCGAAGTCCAAAACCTATTGTTACATAATCAAAGGTATTATCTTCAAATGGTAATTCCATTGCATTACCATGAATTAACGTTACTTGATTTAAGCCTAAATCGTCTACTTTTTTATGGCCTATTTTAAGCATATTTTCACTAAAATCGAGTCCATATACTTCACCCTTTGATCCAACTGCATCAGCAAGAGCAATTGTCCAATCCGCTGTTCCACAACAAACATCAAGGGCTTTCGATTGCGGCTTAACATTCATTCGCTTCATAGTATCTTTACGCCATCTAATATGTTGTTGAAAACTAATGACAGAATTCATTTTATCATAGTTTTCATATATCTTTTCGAATACATGATGAACACGTTGTTCTTTTGATTCTTGCATCCTATTTAACCCTCTTCCACAAATGTTTTTGCAATGGAATGTTGATTTTTTATTATACTTTCAAGTTGACGTTGCAATGAAACGTTCAAAGAAGGCATTCTCTTCATACTTTCTTTAAAAGATTGAACAGAACTTTGTATATAGCGATCACAGATCATGAGTAAATCATCTTTTTGATCGGTTGATAGATCATCCTGATAATTGAATTTAGGAAACATAATATGAGTTAAAGAGTCAAAAAATTTTGAAGAACCATTCTGTATAAAGATGTTTTTCTCTAAAGTTAGTCTTTTTATAAGAAGAAAATGGGAAGAAATTTCTTTCCATACATTTTCATGAAAATAATCGGCAAGTTTTTGGATCAATGCAGATTCAATTTTCATCAATCTACTCATAAGCTGATCCATTTCATCAATATCTTTTTGATAAACAAATATTTTATTTTCATTTACTTCTTTAATGCCCTCAGACAGAACACGAATCATTGCTAAGTTATTCGTATCCGCAAGAATTTTATAATATAAACCACTGTAATAATCACCAGCGAGAACAGTTAATTGTCTTGACTTCAAATATGATTCCTTTTCAATTGTTTCTGGAGAATTGGTCACATATTCATGGGTATCAAGGGCTATTTGAATCAACATGGTAGTTACAACAAAGTTCTCCATTTCTAATTTTGTTAAACCATGCTGGTCTAACATAGAGATAATCAGAAGAAGCTTGTCTTCATCAACTATAGGAGTTGTTATGAAACGTTGTAAGTACGGATGAGATATTTTATCCTCTATTTGTTTCTTCATATCCGTCATGATGGTTTGTATTTGCTGCAATTATATCACCCTTGTTTCCCCGCGGGATTCTTTCTGTTCTAATTTAACTATCGCTTTTCTCGCGTTAAGGCAGTCATCATTATACCATAAAAGAATCCATATTGGTCATGTTTCAATAAAAAAGGAGCGGAACGGATACTAATAGTTTCCCGTTCCGTCACAAAAAAATGCGTAAGCGCCTTGGCCAGGCGCTGTTGCTTGTTAGAGTGTCTTATTTTTTAGCTTCGCTCTCAACTTCCCCATACGAAGTGAAAATTTTTGCATTCCCTCTAATTTTTATAGCAGAAGTATGCTCAGTGAACTGGGCAATCATTACTTCTCCTTTATCTAGCTTTTCTGAATGGTGGAAGCGGGTATCTGTTCCTCTTGTTAAGCCAATCACATTGACACCATCATCAATGGCCTTGATTACAACATATTCCCCACTAGTTGTTGACTTTTTTTCCATACATATTCAACCCCAATCATATTACTACTAAGTAGCAAATAGAGATCTCTATCTTTATTTTTTTTTTTAGCTCTTTTCACATCAAATGTTGTTTTTGATTATAAATTTGTCCGTTAATTTCCGCTCCAGGCACTTGCTTTCCGCATGAAGAATTATGAAAAAGCCCTACTGCCGGCTTTTTCAAAGAACAAATTCTTCCTTGGGGAGGGATGGGAGCCTCCTCAGCGCAAGCGCCTGCGGGGTCTCCCACTTCCCTCTATTTCCCGCAGGAGTCAAGTGCCCTCCACTACAATTAACTCAGATTATTAAAAACAAAAATAGCAACAATGTTTATGAAAGTAGCCTATTTTTTAATAAGATTTAAAATTTCAGAACGAGCTTGAGCGTCTTCTGCAAGAACACCGCGGGCTGCAGATGTTACAGTTTTGGCTCCGGGCTTTCTTACACCGCGCATAGTCATACACATATGTTCAGCTTCAACCACAACCATTACTCCATGTGGTTCTAATTTTTCCATAATGGCATCAGCAACAGTAGATGTAATCCGTTCTTGAAGCTGAGGACGACGAGATACAGCCTCTACAGCGCGTGCTAATTTACTTAATCCTGTTACTCTACCATTTCTAGGAATATAAGCGACATGAGCATGTCCGTAAAAAGGAACTAGATGATGTTCACACATGGAATGGAAAGGGATATCTTTAACTAAAACTAATTCTTCATGGTCCTCACCAAAAATCGTTTCAAAATATTCCTTAGGATCCTGATTTAATCCTTCAAATACTTCCTCATACATTTTTGCAACTCTTTTAGGAGTATCCAATAGACCTTCTCGATTTGGATCCTCACCGATTGCTTCTAGTATTAAACGCACCGCTTCTTCTATTTGGGCACGATTTACATTTGCCATGGATATTTCCCCCTATGTAACAATCTTAAGTTGTTTTAACTCTTTCATATTAGCATATCCACTTTGATTGTAGCAAAATCAAATAACTATTATAAAGTCTTTTACAATATTAGATTGGTTGAGATACAAAGAAAAAGGCCTTGGAGTTACCCAAGACCTTCTTGCTTAAGCATTGCTTAAAGCAGTGATTATGTAATTATTTAACTGCGTCTTTAAGCGCTTTACCAGGTTTGAAAGCTGGAACTTTACTTGCAGCGATTTCGATTTCTTCACCAGTTTGTGGGTTACGTCCTTTACGAGCAGCACGTTCACGTACTTCAAAGTTACCAAAACCAATTAATTGTACTTTATCCCCATTTTTTAGAGCTTCTAAAATTGAGTCAAAAACAGCATCAACAGCTTTTGTAGCGTCCTTTTTAGAAATTTCGCTAGCTTCAGCTACTGCATTTACTAAGTCTGTCTTGTTCATGCCATTCACCTCCTCCCAAAATGTTTTTAAGAATCAGAAAATAGGTTACTACCTACATTTCTAAACACTTTTTATAATTTCTATACCTACAGGCGAATTGTTGTGCTAATTTTTAAAAAATAAACGTCAAAAGTCCTAAAAGAAGATTAAAATCCTTTTATAGCAAGCTTTTGTAGCGCTTAGCACTAATTCTGTTAAAAGATTATCACAATCATTTGCTCTTATCAAGAAAAATTCATGAAATTATGGGAATCTTTTCTTATTTGATGCATAATTGTAATAAATTTAGGATTTTTTTTACAAATATGTACTTAAAATACAAAAAAACACAAGCTGTTCGTCTAGCTACGTACTGACTAAGCACTATGAACGCACAAAAAGGCTCCCATTCAGGAGCCTTTCTCTTATAAAATGATTGCTATTAAACCACCGGAACCTTCATTAATAATTCTTTCCAATGTTTCCTTTAGCTTATAGCGAGCATTCTCTGGCATCAACGAAATTTTCGCTTGAATACCTTCACGAACGATTGAGCTTAGTGAGCGTCCAAAAATATCAGAATTCCAAATGGATAGTGGGTCATCTTCAAAATCCTGCATTAAATAACGAACAAGTTCCTCTGATTGCTTTTCTGTACCAATGATTGGAGCGAACTCAGATTCCACATCAACCTTAATCATGTGAATGGAAGGAGCTACTGCTTTTAATCTAACACCGAATCTAGCACCCTGGCGGATAATTTCTGGTTCTTCAAGGCTCATGTCAGCTAAAGACGGTGAGGCAACTCCATAGCCAGTTTGTTTAACCATTTTTAATGCATCTGAGATTTGGTCATACTCAGCTTTTGCATGTGCAAAATCCTGCATCAGTTCTAATAAATGATCCTTACCACGTATTTCAACACCAACAATCTCTTTTAAAATATCATCATAAAGATCATCTGGGGCAAACAAATCAATCTCAGCTACCCCATGACCCATTTCGATACCTGCAAGGCCTGCACGGTCAATAAAGTCATAATCGCTAAATTGATGAACGACACGGTCAACATCACGTAATCTCTTAATATCTTTAACCGTTTCTTTCACTGCTTCCTGATAGCTTTCACGTAACCAATGATTGTCACGAAGTACCATTACCCAGCTAGGAAGGTTCACATTCACCTCTAAGACAGGGAATTCATAAAGTGCTTCACGTAATACATTTAATACATCAGATTCTCTCATGCTTTCTACACTCATTGCGACAACAGGAATATCATACTTCTCAGATAAATTTGCACGTAGTGATTCTGTATTTGGGTGGTGTGGCTGTACACTATTGATGATCATGATAAATGGTTTACCCACTTCTTTCAACTCATCAATAACGCGCTCCTCCGCTTCCACATAACTGCTTCGAGGTAGCTCACCAATCGTACCATCCGTCGTAATGACTACACCAATTGTAGAATGCTCCTGGATGACTTTTCGAGTGCCGATTTCAGCAGCTTCATGGAATGGAATAGGCTCCTCATACCATGGTGTCGAAATCATCCTTGGACCATTTTCGTCTTCATATCCTTTTGCACCAGGAACTGTGTAGCCAACACAATCAACTAAACGGATATTAACATCTAATCCTTCACCTACATGAACTGTAGCTGCCTGATTTGGAACAAATTTTGGTTCAGTCGTCATAATGGTCTTACCAGCAGCACTTTGCGGTAATTCATCTTGAGTGCGAGCTCTTTCAGCTTCATTTGTCATATTCGGTAATACGACAAGCTCCATAAATTTTTTAATAAAAGTGGATTTGCCAGTTCGAACGGCTCCTACTACTCCAAAATAGATATCTCCACCAGTTCTTTCTGCAATATCTTTAAAAATATCTACCTTTTCCAAGAGATCCCCTCCCGATCATCATACAATTATATGGGATATAATTTATATCCTATTAGGTAATGTTGGACAGTATATGTTTATGATGTTGTCCTATGTTTTTATGACTATTTTTTAAAATTTTAATTTTTACCTCCCTATAGTAGTAACTTTGAAAAACTAGCAAGCATTATTCACATCATTATGAAAACACAATAAGAGCCGTTTATTACAAAAAAAACCCTTCTCCTACAATATATTTTGTAGATGAAGGGTTATGACTAAATCATAAACTTTCATTATTCATTTAGAAAAATAGGTTCCTTTGTCGTTGCATCTACCTCATATGGTAAAGAATAGGCAGGTACAAACATAGAGTCTTCTAATAACAAGTACCGTATATCTTTATTTAAAAGATTCTTTACATCTTTATTTTCTAATTTCTTATAAAGATCAATTCTATAGTCCACATAAATTTCTCCATCTGTTCCTACGACTAAAGGTAAATTTACATTTGAAAAAGGACTTACTACAAAAGGCTCTTCTTTTAATCCTATCTTTTTATAATCAAGTGAAAATACTTGATCTCCAATTTTATCTTTATATGGTGGATATCCTCCATTAGCACTAATCCGCAGCTTAATATCCCGAATTTTTTCAGTTATTCTTAAATCAAGAAGTTTTACAGTGGGGTTATCTTCAACATCAACTAAAACGTATTGAAAAATTCCACCGTTTTCAAATGAATTTCCTGGTGCTTTAGCTATATATCTAGGTACAATCCGATTAAAATCAATCAGATATTTTTGATATATTGGAGTAGTAGCTTCTTTTGTTTGAATGGGCAAAATTCCACCATTGTCCTTTTGAAATTGATCGACCGCTGATTGTACAGATTCTAACTGATCCTGATAAGGAATTTGATTTTGAGCTAATTTATCTTGCGGATACATACAACCTGATAAAAAAACGATGGAGATTACGATTACGATTAAACTTTTCATTTTCATCTATCTTCAATCCTTTTAGAAATAGTAAAGAAGAAATTTTATGTTTTCTCCTCTGTTAACTTGTGGGGCCACTAAAAACGACAAAGATGATGATTATACCTGAAAGAATCATCAATATGTATGCGATAATCGCTGTTAGTATTTTAATTATGCCTTTCAGCTTATACCGACTTAAATAAATAAGAACAATTGATAAAAGCATGAATCCCATTCCAGCAATGGAAATCCACATCATCAATAATGATGGTGTCATATCTTTATAAACCCTCCTTTATCCGAAGGTTATTATAACATAAAGGGGTATAAAGGAAATAATAAAAAAGAAATAGACCGAGATAAAGTTGGGGCAAACTTTACTTCGGTCTAAATTGACTAAATGACCCACACGATTCAATTTACTAGTGTGCTTCGTTGCATTGTATGCGCTCGGTAGGGTATTCGTATCCTCGAATGCCTATTTTTAAATAAAAATGTTTCAATTGGATTTTTTATCCTTCAAATCCTCTTTCCCCCAAGGCAATAGCTAGATCTTCCATTTCATGTGTTTTAACCCTTGCCATTAAACGGTCAACTGCATCTTTTGGTTCAATTCCATTAAAAAGAACATCATAAAGCGCTTCGGTAATAGGCATCTTTACTTCATATTTATTTGCAAGTTGATAGGCTGCCTTTGTCGTTCTGACACCCTCTACAACCATTCCCATATTATCTAAAACCTCTTGTAAACTTTGACCTTTACCTAATAAATTACCAGCTCTCCAGTTTCGAGAATGTACACTCGTACATGTAACAATCAAATCTCCAATCCCCGTTAAACCAGAGAATGTTAATGGATTTGCGCCCATCTTCGTCCCTAGTCTGGCAATTTCCGCAAGTCCTCTCGTCATTAATGCAGCTTTTGCGTTATCTCCATAACCAAGTCCATCGGTAATCCCTGCTGCTAGAGCAATGATATTTTTTAAAGCCCCACCAATTTCAACCCCAATCACATCTGGGTTCGTATACACACGAAAATGTTGGTTAATAAATAAGTCTTGAATCTCTTCTGCAGCTTTCATATTTTCGGAAGTTACAGAAACTGTTGTTGGATGTCTTAAACTCACTTCCTCCGCATGACTTGGTCCTGAAAGAACGACAATATCATCTAAGTAGGCTTCAGGGAGTTCTTCTTTTATCATTTCAGATATTCTTAATAATGTATCAGGTTCAATTCCTTTACTTACATGAACAATAATTAATGGATTTTTCGGTTCAAGTTCTTTTATTTGTCCTACTACCTCACGAATGGCTTTTGTAGGGACAGCTAAAATAACAATTTTAATCTCTTCCATTGTTTCACTAAGTGACGAATAACCAACAATATTTTCTGGAAGTTCGATATTAGGTAGGTATTTGTGATTTTTATGTTCTAAGTTAATTTCATTGACTTGAGATGGATTATGGCTCCACAATCGTACCTCATGCTCATTATCGGCTAATACCATCGCCAACGCAGTTCCCCAACTTCCTGCCCCAAGAACAGCCACTTTCTTTTTATCCACTAATATCACAACCTTTTTTATTTTCTTTCACGGGCATAAATTTTAATAGGAGTTCCTTCAAATCCAAAAGCATCACGAATTCTGTTTTCTAGGAATCGCTCATAAGAAAAGTGTAATAATTCAGGTTCATTGACAAAAACAACGAAGGTTGGTGGTTTTACTGCAACCTGAGTGGTGTAGAATATCTTTAAACGTCTGCCATTATCTGTTGGAGTAGGATTCATCGCTACAGCATCCATGATAATGTCATTTAATACTGATGTTTCCACACGCAATGAGTGATTTTCACTTACTGTATTAATCTTTGGCAACAAATTTAGAACACGTTTTTTTGTTTTGGCTGACAAAAAGACAATAGGAGCATAGTCCAAATACTGAAAATTATCACGTATTTTTTCTTCAAATTCCTTCATTGTTTTTTCATCTTTTTCGATTGCGTCCCACTTATTTACAACGATAATAACAGCTCGTCCAGCTTCATGAGCGTAACCAGCAATTTTTTTATCATGCTCGATAATTCCCTCTTCAGCGTTTAAAACTACAAGAACCACATCTGAACGTTCAATCGCCCGTAATGCCCGTAATACACTATACTTTTCGGTACTCTCGTACACTTTTCCTTTTTTTCTCATACCTGCAGTATCAATAATTACATACTTTTGTCCGTGATAGGTATAGATAGAATCGACTGCATCTCTCGTTGTACCTGCTACATCACTGACAATGACTCTTTCTTCCCCTAATAATGCATTTACCAGTGAAGATTTTCCAACATTTGGACGCCCTATTAACGAAAATTTAATCATATCTTCTTCATAGTCATTGCCCTTTGTTTTTGGAAAGTGTTTTGCAACCTCATCTAATAAGTCACCTAAACCAAGGCCATGTGAACCAGAAATCGGAAATGGTTCTCCAAATCCAAGCGCATAAAAGTCATAAATTTGATCTCTCATTTCTGGGTTATCAATTTTATTAACAGCTAATACTACTGGTTTCTTTGACTTATAAAGAATTTTCGCTACCTCTTCATCTGCTGCGGTAACACCTTCACGACCATTTGTTAAAAAAATGATAACATCAGCTTCATCAATAGCAATTTCTGCTTGTTGACGGATTTGTTCTAAAAATGGCTCATCCCCAATATCAATACCACCAGTATCAATAATATTAAAATCATGTGTTAGCCAATCACCTGAACTGTAAATTCGGTCTCTTGTTACTCCTGGTATGTCCTCTACAATAGAAATTCTTTCTCCCACAATTCTATTAAATATGGTGGATTTCCCAACATTAGGCCTTCCAACAATGGCTATAACCGGTTTAACCATAGTGATCATCCTTTCCTACTATTTTTATGATTCATAACTTTTATCCGTGATATTTTGATCCTATGTAATAAGTAAATATTCTACTTTTAATATAATCGGTCATAAACTCGGGTAAAATAAAACCCTTCTATGATAGAAGGGCACAACTATATTATTTTACCAATGAATTACTTTCTATGCAATCATTAGTGTTTTACAATAATATATAGCTCATCGGTTAATGAGTGGGCAATTCCATCTAAAATGGCTTCAAGGTTCGAGGCAACTATTTCCATTTCTTCTTTAGAATCACAATGGAAAACGGCTGATGCGACCGGTGCTTTTTTGGGATTGGTTGTGATGACTGCTAATATAAATTTTTCCAAGGTCATTTTGAATTATCCCCTTTTATGACTGGTTCCCTTTCTGTTGGCATGCGAATGGCATTCTCCAAGGTAGGGACCTCTCCAATAATTTTTAATGCTTTTTCAATGTTCTTTTCCTGTGGTAATAAAAACACGCCTACTCTCCCATCATCTAAATCGCGCTTTGCTAAAGGCACTAATGCAGGTGTTCCAGAATCACGGTAAACTCCTAGTGCTGTAGAAACATCATGAAGAATCGCCTGACGCTGACCTAAATTTGAAATAGTTGTTCGTGCATTAAAATTCTTTGGTTTGATAATAAAACCCATTCCATATCGCAAAACTTCTTCTTGTCTCTGTGGAAGTCCAATATTCATAATATAAATATTATCAACGTACAAACCAGCTCCATCAAACCTTGGTTCTATATATTCAATATCTACTATGTCTTTCAATCTCCCACCTGACATCAGCTTTCTTGAAATTAAAAGAGTACTAAAAGCGACTATTATGGCAACCCAAATATTAAAAACGATATAAGAAAAAGTTGAAGCAAAGGAAATAAAAATAACTAAATAATTTCTACTTTCAAAAGCAATGGCTATCCCCTCGATATAGGTACTGCCCCTTGGTACAAGTTCAAAACCATCTAACTGTGTTAGTGTATTACGTTCCATATTTCGAACTTCACGAAACTGGGAAGCAGCTAATGTCAAAAAAGTAATTGCCGTAAATTCCTCTTTCATAATAGATGGAATGGCAACTGACCCTAAGCCAGCTGCTATAAACCCTAATGCAAGATGAATAATCTTTCCATGTAGGTAGGTGGGATATTGTCGGTAATCTGTTCTTAACATATATAGGCGTCCAAGTGTTCCAACAACTACTCCAAAAATAATAGGATAGGTAAAATCATTCATGTTGTTTTTTGTTTCTCCCCTTCTATGGATTGATAGTAATTTTCAAAGAAACTGATAGTTACTTTTATACTTGTCCACGCGAAAAGCATGAGTAATGTTAAGGAACAAACATCTAAAAAAACCATTGAACCAATCACTTGCGGAAATGAATAGGGACGGATGGCTAAAGCAAATAGAATCTCTCCGTATATACATCCTGTAATGACACTCGTTATTCTCCAGATCAACTTTGATTGAAGCATTAAGATTAAGTAAGTAAGTAACAAACTGAGCATCCAATCTCTTTTCATCACTATCCAAACGGGATCAAATAATTCAAAAAGCTGAAAAGCAACATATCCAACAGCAATAATTAAAGATGTAAGGAAGAAATAAAACTTACCTTTAGGTGCTAAAGATAAAATTTGAAAAAGACAAATGATTAACAAACCAACGGCAGCATAACTAATCGTAATGTTTTGTAAAGTAAAGTTATACGGCGAAAGAATAATGATAAATAAAGTAATAAATGCCAAGGGAAACCTATTTTCAAATTTTTTATTGAGAAAGAATGTACACACAATCCATATGGACCAGGATATAGAATAAAAATAAAGACCTTCCATAACATCACTCCTATCATTTCCATTATGGGAAAAGGCTATGAAATTTAATCCTTTATTGAATAATTTGTCTTGATTAATTCATCTTATAAATAGGGAGGTGTTACGGTGGGAAAAGATCGACAGCAACAAAAACTAAAGAAGAGCGGTAAAGTGGAATCTGATCGCGATCAAGCACTTCATTATGATGGCGCCACAAAACTTCAAAGCCCTGAAGAAGCACGTTCACTTAACGACGGGAAATATAGTTAAAACGAGGAAATAGAAAAAGCTCTCTAGCATTTAGAGAGCTTTTTAACGTCTTTTTGTCGCAAATTTTTTCGTGTCTATTCCACGTTCGGTCAACCAATGATGGGTGTAACCTGAAATCACAAGTGGGACAGACTGAAGTTCAATTATATTTTTCACACCTAGTGCAAGCATCATATATTTAATATCTTCATGAAGTCTGTTTGTTTCTACTATCGTTTCTTCCAAGCCTTTTTCTAGCAAATTCTTCAAGAAGAAACCAGCCATTCCAACAGCATCCGAACCTAATGCGATCGATTTTATTACATCTAAACTTGATTTAATTCCACCAGAAGCAATGAGCGGAAGTGAAGAACTAATTGTTCTAGCTTCTACAATAGAAATCGCAGTTGGAATACCCCATTCATTAAAAAAAGGTAAGGGCTCACTTCTCCTAGCATTCTCAATAGCTGCAAAATTTGTCCCTCCGTATCCGCCTACATCCACAGCAGCTACCCCAATCGAATACAATTGTTCCACTGATTCCTTAGACATACCAAAGCCCACTTCTTTAACAATGACAGGAACTTCTACCGCTTTTACAAGTTGCTCTATTCGGTTTATGGCTCCTCGAAAATCTCTATCGCCTTCAGGCATTGTCATTTCTTGAACTACATTTAGGTGTATTTGTAAGGCGTTAGCAGAAACCATTTGTACGGCTTGTTTTGCCTGGTCGATTGTTGCTTCACTGCCTAAATTAGCAAAGATCATCCCTGATGGATTTTCCTGACGAACAATTTGATAGCTACTCAATTCGGTTGGGTCTTTTATAGCCGACATTTGGGAACCCACAGCCATTGCCATTCCAAATTCCTTCGCCAAAATGGCAAGGTTCTGATTAATATAGGTAGTGCGTTCACCTCCACCTCCAGTCATGGCATTTATAAAAATTGGCGAACTTAAAGGAAGTTCGCCAATAAAATGTTCTAATACAACATCATTTAATGCCAGATTAGGTAGACTTTGATGAACGAAATGAATATCACTAAACCCATGGGAGAATTTCTTGTCTGATTCTAATAATGCATACTGGATGTGTTCCCATTTTCTTTTAGATCTAGTCATCGTATCACCATTTTAATTTTTAAAATTTTTTAATTTATCTCCAAATAACTCTCCAAGCTGAAAACCTTTTGGTTCTTCAGGAAGTTCATAATTTTTATATTCTTCTTCTGGATTTTCCTCTAATTCTTTAATACTTAATGAAATACGTTGTTCATTTTCGTTTACATCAAGCACTTTCACTTTCACTTGCTGTCCTTCCTTTAATACTTCAAAAGGAGTAGCAATATGTTTGTGAGAGATTTGTGAGATGTGAACTAATCCTTCCACTCCAGGTAATACCTCCACAAATGCACCATAGGATACTAGTCTTTTGACTGTTCCTTCTAATACACTGCCTTTTGATGCCTTTTCATTAATATTCGCCCATGGGCCTGGTTGTGTTTCTTTAATGGAAAGTGAAATTCTTTCATTGTCTCTATCAACACTTAAAACCTTAACAGTAACAGTTTGACCTTCTTTTACAACATCAGTTGGTTTATCAACATGCTGATGTGATAATTGAGAAATATGGACTAGACCATCAATTCCGCCAATATCCACAAATGCTCCAAAATCTGTGATTCGCTGAACGGTACCTTCTAGAATTTTTCCTGGCTGTATCTTATCTAATAACGCTTGTTTTTGCTTACCTTTTTCCTGTTCAACCACAGCACGGTGAGATAAGATTAGTCTATTTTTTTCCTTATCTAATTCTACAATTTTAAAAGACATGGTTAGGTCCATGTATTCCGAGAAATCTTCAACGAAGTGAGCTTCTACTAAGGAAGCAGGAACAAAACCTCTTACCCCCAGGTCAACAACAAGTCCACCTTTAACTACTTCTTTAACCTGTGCTTCAAAGACTTCACCTGTTTCAAACTTCGCTGCTAATTCTTCCCATGCTTTTTCAGCATCAATTTTTCTTTTTGATAAAACTAAAGCATCTTCCTCGACTTTAATTACCTCTAAATCAAGGTCATCTCCTTCAGATACAACATCTGAAGCCTTTTCAACATGCAGACTAGATAGCTCACTGATTGGTACAATCCCATCAAGTTTACTATCTTCAATACTAACAAGAACTTGTTTTTCTTCCACCTTTGTTACTTTTCCACTTACTCTGTCCCCAACCTGAAATTCTCTTACTTGCACTTGATTTAAATCCTCTGACATATGTATTCCTCCTTATCCATTGCATCATTTACTTAAATATCTATAAATATTGTTGCTTAAAATAAGAATTTTTAAAAAACTTCTTTTTACTAACTTCTTATAAACGGGTAAGTTTGTCAAGCAATTGAATTTATTTCTTGTGCTCTTCAAGAAGTTGTTTTATTGAATTCATAATAGTATCAGTTACTTCTTCAACTGAAGCCTTAGAGCTTCTTAATTCGTCCATTGAAATTGGTTTACCATATACAACTTTTAATGTTTGAAATGTTTTATATGGGCCAATAATAGCACAAGGAACTACTTTAGCATCTGTTCTTAAGGCGAAAAAACCTGCACCAGCTAATCCTTTACCTAATTCGCCAGTTTTACTTCTAGTTCCTTCAGGAAAAAGACCTAAAACTTTTCCTTCTTTTAGAATATTTAACCCTTTTCTTAGCGCCTCTCTGTCACTCATTCCTCTTTTTACTGGAAATGCATTTAAATGAGGCACTACTTTTCCTAAAATTGGGACTGAAAATAATTCTTCCTTGGCCATAAAATGCACTGGTCTAGGTGCTGTTATTCCAACAACCGGCGGATCAAAATTATGTATATGGTTTGTACATAATAATACTCCACCTTCTTGTGGAAAATTCTCTAAACCTAAAGTCTTAATTCTATATGTAGGTTTAAGTATTCCACCTACAACTGACCTTACAAATGAGTAGATTGTCATAGTGTTTCAATCCTCTCTACTGCAAGGGTGACAATTTTATCAACAACCTCACTGATGGATAGGGAAGTTGTATCAATTTCAATAGCATCTTCTGCCTTTTGTAAAGGAGCTGTCTCTCTTTCTGAATCTATTTTATCACGAAGAGCAATTTCTTCTTTTAATTGTTCTAAATTGGATGGGTATCCTTTTTGAGTATTTTCTAAGTGACGTCTCTGCGCTCTCTCTTCTACACTCGCTAATAGAAATATCTTTACTTCTGCATTTGGTAATACATGTGTACCAATATCTCTACCATCCATCACAACTCCCCCATGGACAGCAAATTCTTGTTGCCTTTTTACCATTTCTTCACGAACCTTTTTATGTATCGCAACGATGGAAACGGAATTTGTCACCTTTGAGGAGCGAATCTCTTCAGAAACATTTATTCCATCCAAATAGACTAGTTGACCATTTTCACCTGGCATTAATTTAATGGTCGTTTCCTTTAAAATATGATTAAGAGCATCTTCATCCTCTAGGTTAATATTATTTTGTTGTGCTTTGTAAGTAATGGCACGGTACATTGCACCTGTATCAATATATATGTATGAAAACTTTTCAGCGACAATCTTGGCAACTGTACTCTTTCCAGCTGCAGCTGGCCCATCAATCGCAATAGATATTTTTTTAGTCATAAGTCCTCCTGTTTCAAAAACCTAAATTAATTCTATGGTCATTTCTTTTATTTTATCATAAATTAAGAAAATCTCTCTCCGTTTTCATCAATTTTTCCGCATAAATTCATAAGCCGATCACTTAAAAACAAAATTACAGATAAAATACAAAAAAGCAGGTGCTATTACCTGCCTAGAGTTTCTAAAATATCTGTATAATTACTATTACTTACCCCTTCATATCGAGTAATCTCTTTAAGTTCAGGGAATGCATTAAAAGAGTGGAATACAATTTGCGATAAAATTAAGAAAATAAATTGAACTAAAATTAATTTAATTAAAATTCGTTCAAATTTGTTCATAAAACCCTCTCCAGTAGTAACGTTAATACTATTATGGGAAGGATTTACCTATTTTATCCTCTCTTAATCTAATATTCCTTTCTTTTTTATAGCAAGTTGGCGTTCAAAACTAAATCGGAGAATGAATTGTCTTTGATTACTTGTTATATCTAAAAATTGCAAAGAAATCTTATTTTTTGGTTCGCTTTCAATGACTCTAACTACTTTACATTTTATGTTCAAGTAATGATATTCTCCATTTTGCATAGGAAGAACAAACCAGTTATCTATAATCATATCAGCTTTAATATTCACATTTTTCGGAATAAATACAGATGCACCACCTGCACTTATATCTTCGGTTATGGCTGTAAATGGTGAAAATTCTGAATTCAACGAATGAATAGCCACATCCATCGGAGTTTCAACCCGAACAAATTGACGACGTTGAATTTTAATTAATTGTTCTTTACCAGGGAAACCTAAAATAAGCATTGGAATATTTTGTTTCGTTCTCCCTTTTACCTCTGTTTCAAACAGATACACGGATCCATCAGCACTTACAAATGAAGCTTTCATCTGAGTTCCGTCCAGTAAAAACACCGTTCGATTCGTATTTAAATTAATTGGATAATCAATAAATAAGTCATTACCTTTTTGTTCAACTAATTTACATTTATATTTTTCAATTTGATCTGAGTATTTTGGTTCGAGAGTAAGTACATCCCCAATACTTAACATACAAATCACTCTTTCTATTAAGCTCTTTACGTGATGAAACAATAAAATTAAAGTTCTGTTAATCTCGGTTGTTGATTTCCGCTCCAGCCGCTTGCTTTCCGGGGAAGAATTATGAAAAAGCCCTACTGCCGGCTTTTTCAAAAAACAAATTCTTCCTTGGGGGCGTTCGTCGAGCCTCCTCGTCGCTTAAGCTCCTGTGGGGTACAAATGATCCCCCTTGTGGATCATTTTACTAGGTCTCGCCTGCAACGCTAATCCCCCAGGAGTCAAGCGGCTTCCACTACAATCAACCAGAGTATCAAAAAACCACTATTACCCTTTAACATAGACTTAATTAAAATAATGAAGCATACTTGTCTTTCCTTATTATGCCATGGATTAGGGTATATGGGAACATTTAAAATGATAAAAGGAAAAGCGTTGCCGCTTTTCCTTTTACAATACATCTTCATAAATTGGTTCTGCATTGTGCAGTTTATCTACTTTTTCTTCCATACCAGTTTCAGCATTGATATAGATCCGATACGTATCATCACCTAGTGTACCTAAGAATTCGTGACAAAGTACTTCTTGGTTAAGATCATTTAAAATCACAGCTAAGCGATTCTCTTGAACCTTTAAATTTGGATTTACCTTTGTTCGTGCCTCTTTTTCGGTTATCGAAGGTTTTGGAATATCACGGGTGTAATGTGATTTTAGGTAATCACTAGCAGAAAGACCAATCATGTCCCCTGTATCTAAAGCAACCTTTACTTTAATTGAATCCGGATAAATTCGTACATCCTTTTGTTTAGCTACAAAAGTAAATACTCCGATATGATCATATTGAGAGCTCTCAAATAAATCAAGGTCTTTAAATCCATTTTCTTTTAAAAATTGAATAGCATCATTAGAGGCTTGATTTAAGCTTATTTTCTGATCCTTTACATCTCTCGATAAGATAAACCAAATCGGATAACCCCCTTTTTTGGTAATATCCATATTTGCTTCAAGACCTGATTTATTATCTTGAATAGAAACACTATAAAATCCATAATCAGAGCCTTCTCCGTTTTCAACTACTTTTACTTTTGAATTTTTATTAAATTTTGCGTATTTTTGAGCAATAGCAGCTGCATCACCTTTGTTAATCATTGGTCCCTGCAATTTTTGAAAGTTTTCATCTTTTTCCTGCATATTTGTAAAGGCTGGTCCAAAATCTGTTTCATCATATTCCGAAACCGTTTTTTCAACTGTTTTAAACCCATCAATAATGGTATTGTCCGCTGATTCCTTTTGGGTGGCTAATGCCAGTTCTACATCCATCCATCTTAGATTATTTTCTAAAACTAAATGCTGAACCTTTCTAAGCTCTTTCTGAATATCACCAGACTGTTTATATAAAGTCTTTAATGCCGCGTATTCTTTTTCAGAAAGGGGCTCCTTATCAAGATCCCTAATTGCTGTACGATAACTAAAGTCACCGATCTTTGCTAAAAATTCTTCCGTTTTATTAAATGGTAATAAAGTAAGAGGCAATTGTCCCACATCACTGTGCGCTTCTGAAGTGATTCTCCAAACCTCCGCTAATGCTGGAGACAGTGAGTTTCTTGAATTCATTGCCAAGGTAGCCCCAATTTTATCGTTTAATAGATCGACTTGAAAACTTAAGTCATGAAAAGCCCTTTGATAGTTGTTTTCAGCGTTTAATAAAACTGCATTTTTTTCACGATGCTCTTGATATCCCCAAAAGGCAGTCCCTGCTACTCCTAAGGATAATATGGCTATTAATATCCCTCTTACCAATTCTCTTCACCCCTTTATTTACAAAAAATATGTTTACCGATTCGTTTGATCTGTGGTCTGCCCCAAATCCATGAGCTAGTTGCAGTAGCTGGATTAAAATAGTATAGTGCATTACCCGTTGGGTCCCATCCATTCATGGCGTCTAAGACAGCCTTTTTTGCATTCTCATTCGGTGTCAACCATATTTGTCCATCAGCAACAGCGGTAAATGCTCCTGGTTCAAAAATAACCCCAGATACCGTATTAGGAAATGAAGCACTTTGCACACGATTTAGAATAACTGCAGCTACAGCTACTTGACCGGTATAGGGCTCACCTCTGGATTCCCCATACACAGCATTGGCCATTAATTGAATATCATTTTGAGAAAATCCACTAGGAACATTGGCAGCTGTCGGTTTAGCTTTAGTGGCTGTTGTGGTTTTTTTAGGTGCAGGTGTTGCTTTTGTATTGTTGTTATTTTTGCTTTGTTGACTGTTTGGTACCCCACCGTAATGGGTAAAGTCTTTTCCTTGGCTAATTTGCTGTTTTACATATGCCTTATCATATTTGGTTGCTTTTACTAGCTTAGCTTTTGTTTCCGCTCCAGCTAGACCATCAATAGGTAAAGCAAATTCATATTGAAAGTTTCGAAGAGCCCAATAGGTCCCCCATCCAAAAACCCCATCAATTTTCCCATTGTAGAAACCTATATACTGTAGTCTAGATTGTAATTCTATTACATCGTCCCCTACTGCTCCCTGTTGTATCACTTGGTTTGAGAAAGCACTGGCATTTAAATAACTTCCGCTGCTAAAAAATAGGAGCATAGAAAGAAACACAATTAATATTCCTTTAACTAGTCGAGAAAGCTTACCCATGGAACTAAACCTCCATTTAAAAGATGAATTAACATTAACCCTATTTTTTGTAGGAAATGGGATTTTATTCATTCATTAAGAAACTTTGGTTTAGGAAATCAACAACTAATTTTACAGAACAAAAATAAAAACCCTTCCTTATAAAATTAAAAAGGAAGAGTTTTTGAAATGCTCATGTTATTTTCAATATGTTTCGAGGATAATAATCTAGCTTTTTTCACCTTTCTTAAACCTAACCACCATAGAAAGATCATAAACGGAATAATGTACTGTATCCAATTCGATTCTAAAAGTAAAATAAAGTCATACGTTCCATGAAGAATAAACGGGATAAACAAAGAGAAAAATAGCCATTTTCTATTTGGATAAGTAGAAAACTTCCCTTTTCCTAAATAAAAACCCATTATGACTCCAAAAATAGCATGGCTAGAGACGGGTAGTAATGCTCTGCCAATTGCATGACCAAATCCATTGGCAAGTAAATAAAGAATATTTTCTACGGTAGCAAATCCTAAAGAAACGGCAGCCCCATAAACAATACCATCATAAGGTTCGTCAAAAGAAACATGTTTATATACTGTATAAAAGAGGATAAACCATTTAAAGAATTCCTCAAGTAAACTTGAAGTGAAAAAGGCATGCATCCATTTAGATTGAAATACCATCTCGGCTTCAAAAATATATTGAATAAACATCAAAGGAAATACCAGTAAGGCACCAAATATAAAAGTCTTGAAAACCACTGAAATAGGTTCCGTTTCGTATTCATCTTTTAAATAAAAGTAGCTCAATAATGCTAGACCAGGTGCAATCCCAGCAGATAATATCGCTAACATGTTGCGATCCTCTTTTCAATCTGTTTTCTTAATCGTATCATGTAATAGAAAGAATGAAAATGATGATTGTATAATTACCAGAAGCATTATCATATGATGGAGGAAAACATGAAGAAAACAATCTTAATTATTCATACAGGCGGAACGATTTCAATGAGTGAAGATGCTGTTACTGGAGCCGTTAAACCTGGAGAACATAACCCTTTAACCGAAAAAACAAAAGCACTAACGGAATTAGCCAATATCATTGTTGAAGAACCATTTAACCTTCCATCCCCACATATTACAACGACTGAAATGCTTGTATTAAAAAATTTAATTGAAATGCATTTCCATAAGAGCCAAATTGATGGGGTTGTCATTACTCATGGTACAGATACTTTAGAAGAAACGGCCTATTTTTTAGATTTAACCGTTCATATCGATATTCCCATTATTGTTACAGGCGCAATGCGTTCAAGTAATGAAATTGGCTCAGATGGATTATACAACTTAATAGAGTCCATTCGTGTCGCTAGCAATGATGAAGCAAAAAGCAAAGGGGTACTCGTGGTTTTAAACGATGAGATTCACACAGCAAAAAATGTGACAAAAACCCATACAAGTAATGTTTCAACCTTTCAAAGTCCTCAATATGGACCCATTGGGATTATTACTAAAAGAGGGATTGTTTTTCACCATGCCCCAACCAATCAAGAATGTTATAATATAAGCACCATTACCAAAAGGGTAGCCTTAATGAAGGCATATGCCGGTATGGATTCTACTCTTTTGGACGCTATTAAGGATTTAAAGTATGATGGAGTTGTCATCGAAGCCTTAGGACAAGGTAATTTACCACCAGCAGCGGTTGATGGTGTAAAGAGATTAATCGATAATCAAGTACCTGTGGTTCTCGTTTCGAGATGTTTTAACGGAATTGTACAAGATATTTACGGATATGATGGCGGTGGAAAAAAGTTAAAAGAATTAGGAGTTATTTTTTCAAATGGTCTTAACGGACAAAAAGCAAGACTAAAGCTGCTAATTGCTCTTTCCTATACATCTAATATAAAAGAAGTAGAAGAAATCTTTTTACATTAGCTCAGGGAATATTAACCCTGAGCCTTTTCTTTTTTAAGAATATGTTGAGCAATCAACCCACCATGGAAACGACCATTTTCAATGAAAATTTCATTGGCATTATTCCCTGCCGCGATGACGCCAGCAATATATATCCCACTTACGTTGGTCTCCATCGTTTCCATATTAAAAAATGGTCGACCAGTTTCAGTATCAATTTTTATCTCCATATCCTTCAAAAAAGTATGATCAGGGTGATAACCTATCATAGCAAAAACAAAATCATTTTTAATTCTTTTTTCTTCATCATTAACTACGTAAACTACTTCGTTATCAGTAATTTCCTTTACATGAGCATTGAATTCCATTTTAATAATCCCATTTCTAACTAAAGATTCAAATTCAGGCAGAATCCAAGGTTTAATACTAGGTGAATAGGCATTACCTCTATACAATACTGTCACTCTTGCTCCTGCTTTTACAAGCTCAATAGCCGCGTCAACACTTGAATTTTTCCCACCTATGACACAGACATCCAGATTATAATACGGATGTGCTTCTTTAAAATAATGAAAAACTTTAGACGAATTTTCCCCAGGAACATTCATAAAATTAGGATGATCATAGTATCCAGTAGCAATAACGACGTATTTTGCTTTGTAGTTATTTTTATCAGTGTAAACCTCGAAGCTTTCATCCTTCTTTACTACCTGATTCACTTTTTCATAAGAGTGAATTCTAAGATCCTTTCTCTTAGCTACTTCACGATAATAAACTAATGCCTGATTTCGTTTAGGTTTATATTCCTCTGTTACAAAAGGCATATTTCCAATCTCTAATTTTTCACTTGTACTAAAAAAGGTTTGATGAGTTGGATAATGATAAAGAGCGTTTACGATATTTCCTTTTTCTATAATTAATGGATTTTTACCTATTTCCTTTAATGCAATAGCAGCAGCTAAACCACAAGGGCCACCGCCAACAATAATAACATCCTCCAAAACAATCATACTCCTTCCAAAAAAAATCTCCTATCTTATGATAGGAGATTTAGCGCTTCATTTCAATAAAGCTGTTTTCGTATAGAGTTTTCGTAAAAATCCCTAAAGCCGGATTTTTACAGGCTCTCTTAATAAGAGTTCAGCTCTTTTCTTCATTTTCATATGAGTTTATTACCCTATATGGTGAAATGCCTATTTATTAGTTATAAAAGCAACAAAGTTTCAGAAAAGAGCCTTCAATAAAGACAATCCAAGGCGACTTTAAATCCAGCCTCTGAATCGACTTGCTTCTGCCATTTTACGCACGCCCACCATATAAGCAGCTAAACGCATATCAATGCGGCGGGTCTGTGACGTATCATAAATATTATTAAAGGATTTAACCATCACTTTTTCTAATTTTTCCTCAACTTCTTCTTCTGTCCAATAGTAACCTTGATTATTTTGAACCCATTCAAAATAAGAAACGGTTACACCGCCAGCTGATGCTAATACGTCTGGAACAAGAAGGATCCCACGTTCAGTTAAAATCTGTGTAGCTTCTAATGTTGTAGGTCCGTTTGCTGCTTCTACTACAATTTTCGCTTTAATATTGTGAGCATTTTCTTCTGTAATCTGATTTTCAATTGCAGCAGGAACTAAAATATCACAATCCAGTTCAAGTAATTCTTTATTTGTTATGGTATTATCAAATAACTTAGTTACTGTACCGAAACTATCACGACGGTCTAATAAATAATCTATATCTAGCCCATTTGGGTCATATAAAGCACCATAAGCATCGGAAATTCCTACAACCTTTGCACCTTCATCATGCATGAATTTGGATAAATAACTACCAGCATTTCCAAATCCTTGTACGACTACACGAGCACCTTTTAGTTCAATTCCTCTCTTTTTAGCTGCTTCATGAATACAGATTGTTACTCCTTTTGCTGTTGCAGATTCACGGCCATGGGAACCACCTAAAACAAGCGGTTTACCTGTTATAAAACCTGGTGAATTAAACTCGTCAATACGACTGTATTCATCCATCATCCATGCCATGATTTGAGAGTTTGTGAATACATCTGGTGCAGGTATATCTTTAGTAGGTCCAACAATTTGACTTATCGCACGAACATAACCACGACTTAATCTTTCAAGTTCTCTAAAAGACATATCACGTGGATCACAAACTATACCACCTTTACCGCCACCATAAGGTAAATCAACAATTCCACATTTTAAACTCATCCATATTGAAAGGGCTTTCACTTCTTTTTCTGTTACACCAGGATGGAAGCGTATTCCTCCCTTTGTAGGTCCCACAGCATCGTTATGCTGAGCACGGTAGCCTGTAAAGACTTTCACTGTCCCGTCATCCATACGCACAGGAATTTTCACCGTCATCATGCGAAGAGGCTCTTTTAAAAGCTCGTATACCTCTTCCGGATATCCAAGTTTCTCTAAGGCCTTATGAATAACAGTTTGTGTTGACTTTAAAACATCATGTTTGTCTTCATTGTGTTTATTTTCAGTACCCTTGTCGGCTACCATTTGTAAACCCTCCTAAAAACACTATAACTTTTATTGTCCGCTTTCATGACATAGTATACACTTTTGTTATTTTTATGCAAGATGAAAAATGAACTTTTCAGCATTTTTTGATTAACTTATGTAACCGCTATCAAAATTATTAATTGAAAACAGTTATCAATTAACCCCCATAAAAATAGAGGCGGAATCCACCTCTATTAAATGCTATTTTTACATAACTTTTCGTTCACTGATCTATTCCTATTTGAAATATTGACTAACCCGCTCAATGGCTTTATTTTCCATTATCACTGTTCCATATTCTTGCAAAACGTGTGAGGTAACCAAAGATGGGGCACCGTATTCTGAAAGAATAAAAGCAATGCTGCTAATGGTTAATGGATTACATGTATGGTCAAACAGTAAGAAATACTTATCGTCTTTGAAATAGATTTTTCCGTCAACTACATTTTTGGATATTAACCGTTGTGATAATTGTATAATATCTTCAAAGTTATTGAATTCAAATAAACAATCTTCACATCCGCCAACTGTAACCTGCATTTCAATAAAATTATCGGCATATACATCTTCTTCGTCCACATCATCATCTTCTAGGGTTATGATCATAATCATCCCTTGTGTTTGGAGAGAAAATACTTCTACTGCTACTTGCCCCCGTATATCGACCCCAAACTCATCTGAAGCTTCATCCACCATTTCATGGAACAGCTGATGCCATTTATTTGAATCCTTCCAAATATCCTCATTAGAAATACCACGATGAAAAAGATCATCGGAACTAAGAGAAACTTTAATTTTATTAAAAGTAATTCGCTCTAAGCGCATGTTAATGCCTCCTGCTATGACATAACCCTTCACTGTTTTGATTACTTCAGATTCTCTATTTTGAGATATGTTCAGTAATGATTGATTTTTATCATTAAACTTATAAACAGTGTATGATTATAATGCAGGATGGTGATTTGTCTTTACCAAACATTTGAATGGTTGTTCATTAATTAGCTCTTCCTGAGAATAATTAGATGTGTTTCAGCTCGAGCACCCAATCGCATCGGAATCGCAGTAGTCCCATACCCATTACTAATGAGTAAAGTAGTTTGAGGTAATCTTTTTATCTTTCCTTTTTCATAAGGACTATACCCCAAAATATGGATCTGACCGCCATGAGTATGCCCAGTTAAGGTTAAACGTATATTGTGTGACTCTTTAATTTTGGTAGATATCCTAGGATTATGGGCAGCAAGGATTCTAAATCCATCTTGACCTGCATCTGATATCGCATAATCAAGCCGGTCCCTTTTTTCATTCATATCGTCTACACCTAATAAAACTAGTTTTTCACCTTCGCGTGACTCAAATGTGACAGCAGTATTATCTAATATTTTCACACCTAAAGAAAGCAACAAAGCATCGAGTTCATGATAATCTATTTCATAATCATTATTCCCCCATACAAAATAGACTGGGCCTAATTCTTTTAACAGTATAATATTTTCTTTCGTTCGGTCAAAAGGGACACCTTTTTCCGTTAAATCCCCTCCGATGATTACCATATCAGCTTTTCCCTTTACTTTTTCTATTATTTTTCGAGAAATAGCTCTTCGATGAATATCGGAAATAAAAAAAATAGAAACTTCTCCTAATGTTTCTGGAAAATCTTTAAATGGCAGTTCATTTATTATGACTCGATTGGTAAATGCTTCTTTTATCATATATATAATCAAACCAATAATAATCGTTATTAAAATCCAAAATAACCCCATTTTTCCTCCTAAAATTGAAATTGTTTATTTATTAGGCTCTTTTCTGAAACTTTGTTGCCTTTTGTAACTAATAAATAGGCATTTCATCATAAAGGGTGTTAAACTCATATGAAAATGAAGAAAAGAGCTGATTACTTATTAAGAGAGCCTGTAAAAATCCGACTTTAGGGATTTTTACGAAAACACCAATCTATACGAAAACAACTATTTATTATTACTCATAGTCATCATACCATAGAGAAAAGCAAAACTAAAAAACAGTACCATATGTAGAAACCCATTCTTAAAAAGCAGAAAAATGACCATTATAAATAGTATCATATTTATTATATTTAAAAGATAATATCTGTTTTTGGCATTTGTTTTTTTCATATATACAATTAGATCACGAAGAAGAATTCCGGTTGAAATAAACCCAACAAAAAAGGAAATAGCAGCCGCAAAAACCTTTACTGGGTTAAACACAAATTCCAAAATTAGATTGGATAAATTGAGAGGATCCGGTATAGGTAACCAATTAATAAATAAATAAGCACTTATAACTGTTATCATTAATAATAAAACGTTTCGCATAAAAAAATCCCTCCCATACCAATGTATGAAAGGGATTTTTTTTCATTTCTTTTTTCCTATTTAAATTTCATCAATATTTAAGATTCTAAAGCCTGACTCTTCTAATTTACTAATAAATTTGTCAATATTATCTTTCTTTTGAATCTTCATAACAATCCTGCGAACTAATTTATCTGTTTCGTCAAAAGTTACTAGAGAGATAATATGTTCATGGAAGTGATGGGCAATTTCAGCAAGACGAGCTATGCGCCCTTCTGTTTCAACTGAAGTAAAGGCAATTCTGACACCAGGTTTATTCATACCAAATGCACTTTGGAATTGCTCTAATACATCAAAACGTGTCACGATTCCTAAAAATCTTTTATTTTCTCCAACAACTGCAAGTAAAGGGAAATCTTTCAAATCAACTAATGTCTTTTCGAATATTTCATTTCCTTCAAGATATTTATCTTGATTTTTTAAAATTTCCTTTACATTGGTTGATTCTAAAAATTCCTCTTTTGGTTTACTAGAAGCAAAAAAACTTTCATAAATTCCGAATCTGGTAACTACACCAACATACTTCTCACCTTCGAGTACTGGTAACCCATCAATCGAATGTTCTTCTAATTTTGACAATGCAACTTTTAGGTTTTCATTTTCTTGAAGAGTCACACAATAGTGTTTTGGAAGCATAATACTTTTAACAAACATCTCCATCACCTCTAGCAAATAAATATCATCTCCTAATATATTCTGTATATTTATAAAAAAACCTCTTTTTTTTATATAAAACTATTTACACTCATCCTGTAATAATGTTTGCCTTCTAATCATATTTATCAATGATGTTCTTATAAGGGAGGGCTATTATGTTTACACATCACAAGACGTATAATCCGTATGTCAGTCCTTTTGATCCTTGTAAGCCAATTTTGGTAAAAACATACTCCACACCACCTAATTTATATGTTGGATTTCAACCACCGAACCTTCCACAGTTTTCACCACAAGAGGCGCTACGTGCAGGGACTCTTTGGAAACCTTTTTATGATCCCTATTACAATACCCATGAACTAGCTGCTAAGGGGGTACTACCTTCATGAAGACTCTGCCTGAAGAATTCTATCCATTAATGGAACAACTCCAAGCAGTCGATTTTGTATTAGTTGAACTCACTTTATATCTGGATACACATCCGGATGATTTAGAAGCCATTAACCAGTTTAATCATTATGCAAAGGAAAGAAAAAAGCTAAAAAAAGCGGTAGAAAGTATTTACGGTCCTCTTCAACAGTATGGAAATAGCTATTCAGCATACCCATGGAACTGGAATGACTCTCCATGGCCTTGGCAGATTTGAATTAAGACGAATGATGGGTTTAAGTTCACTTAATTCAATTTTTAAAATAGGGGGAGGAATTTTTACAGATGTGGATATATGAGAAAAAATTACAGTATCCCGTAAAAGTAAGCACTTGCAATCCACGACTTGCTAAGTACTTAATTGAACAGTACGGTGGAGCAGATGGGGAACTTGCCGCCGCGCTAAGATATATTAACCAACGATATTCCATACCAGATAAAGTGGTAGGACTTTTAACAGATATTGGTACTGAGGAATTTGCCCATCTGGAAATGATTGCCACTATGATTTATAAACTTACGAAAGACGCAACACCTGATATGTTAAAGGCAGCTGGCTTAGAAGATCATTATGTAAACCACGATAACGCTTTATTTTATCAGAATGCCGCTGGAGTACCTTGGACAGCATCATATATTCAAGCAAAAGGTGACCCGATTGCGGACTTATATGAGGATATCGCAGCAGAAGAAAAAGCTCGAGCAACCTACCAATGGATTATTAATATGAGTGATGATCCTGACTTAAATGATGGTTTACGCTTCCTACGTGAAAGAGAAATCATCCATTCACAAAGATTTAGAGAAGCAGTTGAGATTCTAAAAGAAGAACGTGATCGAAAGAAAATTTTCTAGGATAAAAAATAAGGTTTGGACCTAAAAAGGACCAAACCTTATTTACTTTCATGAAATAAATTGATATCATATTTTTCTTTCATCATTTCAAATACTTTATGGCGACTTTTCCATTCCTCTTCTTTTTTCCATAAATCCTTACTTCTATCCACAATTTCACATCTCAATGCATGGTACTCTTTTTCTGCTTTTTCACGCTTTGCTTTTAAAAGATTCATCATCCCATACATTCCAATTGTAATGACTAAAAAAGCTAAATTGATTTCTTTCTGCAAAAAAGCAGAAAACATTGCCATAAATGAATAAGAGTATGACACTACAATCGTCTTATATAAATAATAAAAGAAAAAAGTGGTCATTAATAAAGTGATCATTACCGTTATATTATGTGTATATTTAAAATCATCAAATTTCCTTTTTCTTTTTACCACATTTTCCAACATTTGTCTTGTAGCTTTGTCGGTTCTATCGTCAAGCATTAATATAGATTCTTCCATTTTTGGCCCCCCTCACCTATCACATTAATATGTTCTTGTCCCACATTATATGATATTGATTGAAAGGATATGGAAGAATTATTTTGGGATTTTCAACACTTGACCTGCCTGTATTTCATTTCCCATTATGCCATTCGCTTTTTTAATAATGTCAATTCCATTTTGAGAGTTATAATATTTCATCGCAATTCTAAATAATGTTTCATTAGACTGCACAGTATGATAAATCATGGTCTCAGATGTTGGGTCACTCTTACCTTGATCTTCATTTTGCGTTTGGTCCTTATCGGTTGAAGGAAGAGTTGATTCACCGTCTACCTTATTAGTTGATTGATTTGTCTGCTCATTTACCTTGTCTACTTTATCTTCAATTATAACTTCATCATCCATTTTAGTAGCTTCCGAATCACTAACCAGATCTTCTTCTTTGTCGTTTGACTCAAAATTTATTTCTTCATAACCATTTTGCTCACTGCTGGCTTTTTCACTCTTACCAGGTTTGTTATCCCCAAGATAAGAATAAACACTAAAGATGGTTATTGGTAATAAAGTAAAGAAAAGTACAAGAATACGAATAACGGGATACTTTACCTTCCATTTCGTTTTATTTTTTTTATTTCGATGCACATCACTTCTGCTAGGTAAATTAATTTTGGTTTCTGAATTTTTATTAACCCGTTCAATTTTTTGTCGCAACCGCTCTGCCTGGTCACGGAATGGTTCTTCTTTATTCACGAAAAATCACTACCCCTTTTTGGTGATTTTTAAATTTTATTTGTTTTCATTAAGGAAAGTCCCAATAAAAAATCGACGACAAAGTGCATAACAAATGTTACTGCAAGATTGCCTGTCCATTGATATATGGACCCTATAACAAAGCTTAAAACGATAATATTAATAAATAAAAACCAGTTAAATAAATAACGATAATGAATAATAGCAAAAATAATACTCGCAATGATTAATCCAAGCTTTGTTTGAATGATTCCCCTAAATAACAATTCTTCACTAAATGCCACTACTAGAGCAATAAAAGCTATATGAAAAAAATTTCGGTTACGAAAAATCTTTTCGTTTAAACCTCCATCGTCATAATACGATTTGGGAAGTACTTTCATTAAAAACAAATCAAGTAGAACAACTAATACACCTGAAGTTATCCCGATCGTAAAGATTTTATGGTCTCTCCAGTCAAATAGTGACACAAAAAACCAAATATCCCTATAAAATATCATACCTAAAACCATACTTACCGTTAATAGGATAATTTGAGTAGCATACAAATGAAAAAGTAGTTCTTTTTCAGTTAAGTCTTTAATTAGATCTTCATATCGATTTTTCATGTTTTGGTTCACTCACCTACGTTTTCTTTTGCTACTGGGGATAGTAGATTTGAAAGTTTCCTCATCCAATCATGTAATTCATCATCCAAAACTTCATGCTTCTCTTTAGCAAAAAATTCAGTTATATCCAGACCACATTGATCACAACAATTGATCATCTTTGCTGGTTTACTTGGCTCCTCAAAGTAATTTAATATGGTTCTTCTTCTACATTCAGAAGACTTAATAAAATGGACTAATTCGTAAACCTTTTTAAATTTATGATTTTTTCTTTGTATGACAAAGGTTTTAAAGTCTTCTATTATTTGTCTCAATGTTACTTGCTGAACTAATTGGGTCAAAATATAATCTCTCGTTACCCTCCATTGGTTTTCCGAAAATGCTCCCATTTCACCTAATTGATCATTCAGAAGACTGTCGATACTTTGTTTTCCCTCCTGTTGAGAAATTTGCATATACAACCAGTCGATTTGTGGAATAGAGGGTAGCTCACCTTCAACTAACTGAAAAGCAAGATTTTCATCTCCTGGGCTGTAAAAGAGAATGGCTAAACTTTGTTTTCCATCTCTTCCTGCACGACCAATTTCTTGAAGGTATGATTCCATTTGGAGAGGCATGTGAAAATGGATGACAAAGCGAATATCTTCTTTATTGATACCCATTCCAAAGGCACTTGTTGCACATATATAGTCAATTTGCCCATGAATAAATTGCTGTTGTATCAGTATTCGATCTTCTTGAGTCATTCCACCATGATATGCCATTACTCTTGGAATTCCATTTAATTTTAGAAAATCAGCTGTTTGTTCAGCTAATTTCTTACTAGAAAAATATATGATCCCTGGTCCTTGAAGCGTTTGAAGGTGATTTAGTACGCTTTTTTGCTTATCTTTTAAATCATCATAAGATGCTTCAATTTTCAACGAGATATTTTCGCGATCCACACTTGTTTCATATATGGTTGCATCTTTGATATCCAATGTATCAGTAATATCTTTAATAACCTCAGCCGTCGCTGTTGCGGTTAATGCCAAAGTCAAGGGATGACCTAATTTACTTCGGATTTCTCCAAGTTTTTGGTAATCCGTACGAAAATCATAACCCCATTGCGAAATACAATGTGCTTCATCGACAACAAATAGGGATATACGCAACTGGGTTAATAGGTTAAGTATATAATCAACTTGTAACATTTCCGGTGATATAAAGATATATTTAAATTTATTTAAGGATTGAAAAACACTTCTTTTTTGCGCTGATGTTAAAAATGAATTAATAGCAATAACATGTTTGTACCCTTTTGCTTTCATTTGTTCTACTTGATCCTGCATGAGCGATAATAATGGAGAGACAATGAGAACATTCCCCTCAAGATTATCACCAACAAATTGGTAGCAAAGTGATTTTCCCGTACCTGTAGGTAAAACTCCTACAGTATTTTTTTTAGCGAAGAGTGAGGAAATGACTTCCTTTTGTCCTGACCTAAACGTATTAAAACCATAGGAACGATTTAATATTTCTTCAAGATACATCATAATTGGTCACCAAATCTTGCTAGGACAAGTCGTATTTGAAAATAAGAAACCGTATTATTCAAGTCCTGACGTATTTTTTTTAGTTGTTTACTTGATAATCTTTTTATAGAAGTTTTTATTGAGTTTTGTATATCTAATTTAACAAATGGTTCTAATGAAAGACTTGGGTCATTAAGAGCAATTTCAACTATATGATCCTCTATTGTATTGCTTTTTAAATTTCTAGCAGCCGCAATTTCATCTATTGTATAGCCCATTGATAAATATTTATATGTGATGGAAGAAGATTGAGTTAAGATAACAGGCTTATGAAAATCAACTAAAAGATTTTGTAATATAGGATATTCACTTGTATTAGACAAGATTTTTTCTATCATATAATGAATAACATTTAAAAATTCAATTTGTAAGTAAGATGGATCCATTTCTAATGCTTCCGCAACTTGAAGAGGTGTTAAACCAATATTTTTATATCCCGAAAGCCTCAAAACCAAAACATTGGGATTAATATCATTTTCTGATGACAAACAAGTTCCTAGTTCATTTAATAAACCTTTCGCCAAATATTCACGGCTTAACTGGACTTTAGATAATGTACTCTTTAACCAATCAACAACCTTCATATCATTTTGTATCGGGATATACGAAGATTCATGGTTAATTAAATTGGATCCTACCTGTACAATAAGAGATAATCTTTTCCAAAAATGATCTTGAATCGAATAAAATTTCCATCCATTCACAAATTTCGGAATGTATACTTTATTGGAAAGTATTTCTAAACCACGATCAGTGATTTCATACCGGTCTCCATCAAGTCTTTTCACAAGCCTCAACTGTTCGAATTCTTGAACCGTTTCTTCAAAAAATATTCGGCTTAAATGAGGGAAGGTATGAAAAATATTCGTTAATTGAAATAAATGTGCATCTTGAATGGTTTGAGAGGACTTCTTGCCTTTGAGTAAATGGTAAATAGAATAGATCGTTCTTTCCGTATTAATTTTGTGTAAAGCAGAAAGAATAACGAAAGAAAGATAATTTTCCAATGCAAATTTCACCTACCTACCATTCAAATAATGGTTAAAGAATACTTTTATCCCTACCGCTCGACAAAAACTTACTTTTATTTTACCACGATTGAATAACATAAGGTGATAAAAAATGATGAAAAAAGGGATGTCCTGTTATAGGAAACCCTTATTTGATAAGCATTCTCATTACATTTACTATTGAAAAGTTAGGCATTCAGTTTTACAATAGGAATGAGGAATACGTTTCCATATTCATTTAAAAATATATGGGAATGTTTTTTGAGAATAATTGTTTAAATTATTGGGAGGTTTTTTTCATGGCTAAGTACACAATTGTTGACAAAGAAACTTGTATTGCTTGTGGAGCATGCGGAGCGGCTGCACCAGACATTTATGATTATGATGATGAAGGTATTGCATTCGTAACACTTGATGATAATGCTGGTATTGTTGAAATTCCAGATGTTTTAATTGATGACATGATGGACGCATTTGAAGGATGTCCAACAGATTCTATTAAAGTTGCTGACGAACCATTTGACGGCAACCCTACTAAATTCGAATAATTTTAAATTTGTTAAGCTACTAACCCCTTCCTTATGGAAGGGGTTTTTCATTAAGTATTTAAATTTTTTTATGTAAAGCATTAAAACTGATAATAGATAAAATTAGGAGCATCACCCCAATAACCATTAAACTAGAGTGCTTTACCCAAGTTTCATGCACTTTTCTACTTATCATATGATTTAAGGGCTCTGGTATTGGCTCCTTTCGTTTCGAGGCATATTTAAGATGTTCCACTGTATAACCACCTAAAGCAGGTTCTAATCCATATTCACCTTTCTCTAACCATATTTCTACTTCATCGCCAACTGCAATATCTACATTTTTTCCACCAACCCATTTGTCTGCCTGCCATGCTGGAATATAAGAATAATATATGTCCAAATCCTGGGCTTCATTTGTTAAATTTATGATAAAGTGATTTACTTTTAGTTTCATTTTTCTTATTTGATAATAGCTTCCCTTTTCTTTCGTCAAGTCTTTAAAAAGTTCATCCTGCAAAACAGTTGCTTTTAAATGCACAGGTGCTTTGTCTTTTATTTTCTTTACTTCCGATGGCTCTGGTGCTGCAAAGGCAGTTTCTAATCTAACACCCAAAATTAAAATCATAGCGATAGCTAAAAACCTTTTTAGTTTCATATCTTCCACTCCTTTATTAAGTTAACGAAATTGAGAATATTAAGGTTACAGACATCATTTAAAAAATTCGTTACAAATAAAATTACTAAATAAAGAGGTTCAAAAGTATTTATATATAAATTGACATACTTTTATCTTCTTATTAGTATTATCAGAATATTACATATTTACCAAGAGAGGGTGTTCTGATTGTTTCGAATTTTAGTAGCTGACTCGATTAGTAAAGAAGGTTTGTACCCCTTACAAGAAGAAAATGAATTAGAAATAATCGAATCAAACATAGATAACCCCCTTATTCCTCTAAACAAGATCGACGCTCTCCTAGTAAGAAGTTCCACTATGGTAAATGAAGAGTTGATGCAACAGATGCCCAACCTAAAGATTATTGCACGTGCAGGTGTTGGAGTTGATAATATCGATGTTCCCGCGGCAACTCGTAAAGGAATAATAGTAGTGAATGCTCCAGATGGGAACACCATTTCAACAGCTGAACACACCTTTGCCATGATGGCATCTATGTTACGTAATATTCCCCAAGCCAATCAGTCTTTAAAGATAATGAAATGGGAAAGAAATCGTTTTATAGGTAATGAACTTTTCGGAAAGCAACTTGGCATAATCGGTTTTGGTAGAATTGGAACAGAGATCGCAAAACGAGCTAAAGCGTTTGGGATGTCAATCACTGTTTTTGACCCCTTTTTATCAAAAACAAAAGCTGATACTCTTGGAATCCATTCAACAGACTTAAATAATTTACTTTCAAGCTCCGATATTATTACCGTTCATACACCATTAACTTCTGATACTAAATATTTATTAAACGATAAAACTCTTGCGCTTACCAAGAAGGGAGTTTATTTAATTAATTGTGCAAGAGGAGGAATTATAGAAGAAAAAGCGTTATTAAAATATGTAGAAAATGGACATATTTCAGGCGTAGCACTTGATGTATTTGAAAATGAACCACCGGGAAACCACCCCTTATTGCAACACGAAAATGTTATCGCAACTCCTCATTTAGGTGCATCCACCAAAGAAGCACAGGTAAATGTCGCTAGCCAGGTGGCAAATGAAATCTGTTTATTTTTTAAAGGTAAATCGGTTAAAAACGCTATTAACCTTTCTTCTTTGACGGATGAAATTTTGGAAAAGTTAAAGCCCTACCATTCATTAGCTAAAAAAATGGGAGTACTATTATCACAACAGGTTCAAGAACCTGTTCAAGAAATAGAGATGACCTATTCCGGAGTTGTGGCGAACTTAGAAACTGCATATGTCACAAAAGCAATGGTATCAGGCTTTTTACAAAATCGAATGGCGAATTATATTAATGAAGTGAATGCTTTTGTCATTGCAAAAGAAAGAGGTATATCCCTTGTAGAAAAAAATACCGATCAATCTTATGGTTATTCCAACTGTTTAACCGTTACCATTAAAGGCGAAAAAAGTGTGTATTATTTAAGAGGTACTTATATAGAGTACTATGGTCCTCGAATCGTTAATCTTAACGGTTTTAACATTGATTTTCTGCCTGAAGGAAACCTTCTCTACCTTCAGCATATGGACCGACCAGGTGTAATTGGCAAAGTAGGCAAGATTTTAGGAGATCATGAAGTGAATATCGCAACCATGCAAGTTGGACGCAAAGAACTCGGCGGTGAAGCAATTATGGTCCTTTCTTTTGATGAACCAGTGAAAGAAGAGATTACCAATAAACTAAAATTAATAGAAGATATTATTTCTATACAGGTTTTTAATTTATAAAATAAATAGGCTATACTCGACAAACGAGTATAGCCTTTTATTAACCAAGTGGAAATTCTTTTCTTTCACCTTTGTTAAAGGTCATGATGGTCTTATATCCAATTTCTTTAGCCAATTGAATAGCATCCTTGTAATTAGCTCCAACATCCTTCGGATAATGAGCATCAGAGGATAACACAATCGGAATTTTTTGTTAAAACACATTTGCAATAATCTTTTGTCTGGATAAATCTCCATGATTGGCTTTCTTAATCCTGCTGTACTTATTTCTACACACGTTTTCGATTTAGCTAACGCATCTGTTGCTCGGTCATATTGTTCCAATAAAAATTCTTCATCATTAGGTATGTACTTGAAAATTTTTACTAAATCAATATGCCCAATAATATCAAATAAATTAGACTCTGCTAGCGTTACTACCTGATCAAAATACTTTCTGTAAATTTCAAAAAGGTCCCTCTTATCCCATTCATCTTGGTATTCCACAAGATCAATCCCAAAATCACCAATCCAATGAATAGACCCAATTACATAATCAAACGGATACTGTTGAATAAATGCCTTCATTTCAGTATGTTTTTCGGGTGTATAATCCATTTCAATAGACATTTTAACATTGAGATTGTTATTCCACGCAGAATTAAATAATGCTAGGTAATCATCCATATCATAATATCGCCGTGGATTCACCCATTGATTTTGAAGAATATCTGCAGTTTGATAAAAATGATAGGCGTGTTCTGATATTCCAAACTCGTGAATTTTTTTTTGCTCTGCAACCTGAATAAACTGCTTAAGGTATTCCAATGTTAAAGATCCTTTTTCCAAATGGCTATGATAATCTGTTAACATATTCACGACTCCAGTTTAATTTTAGGTTATTATACTTTTTTTACAATGAATGATCAATGATGTTTCGGAATATTTAAAATTTGCAAAGGAAATATTTGGTCTGTTTGAAGTCTATTAAAGCTTTTAATTTCCTGAACTGAAATGTTAGTCTTGATAGAAATTTGACTTAGAGTATCTCCAGCTTGAACAATATAGGAATCTTTTACATTAAGGGGTACTTTTAGGGTTTGATTTTCAACTATCTGTGAATCTTTTAATAAATTAATACCTTGAATCGCTTCAATAGTTGTAGAATATTTCTTTGCGATAGACCATAAAGATTCTCCAGTCTTAACTGTATGCAAGGTTAGAACACTTTTTTCGTTTGAAGAGACGTCATTCCCCGATTCCGTGGTAAGGGGGGATATGTTCTTAACCACATATTCTGCCTGTCCTTCGTTTGCACTTTGTACAGAATATCCAATTTGTACATCTCCTAAAACAACAGTAGGATTTAATGCATTTTCCTTCTCAAAGGTCCATTCATTTTGATGAACCTCAAAGTGAAGATGGACACCTGTCGAACTTCCAGTATTACCCATTTGTCCGATTTTTTCACCTTTTTTAACTTGATCGCCTTCTTTAACCAATCTTTTATTTAAATGGGCATACACCGTTTCAAAGTTGTTATTATGTTTAATAAAGATAACTTGTCCATATGTATCGGAATAATAGGACTTTGTTACCGTCCCATCATCCACTGAAAAAATAGGTGTATTTAAATGTGAAGCAATATCTACACCTTTATGGTGACCAAATCTTGTCCCATAAGTATCAGAAATGATCCCTTCTGTTGGCCATATCCAATCTACGTTATTATTTAACTCTGCTGCTTGAGGCTTTCCTCCAAAAAAGAGTAAACTTACACATATTGCCATTATTCCCGCGATTAAAAGCCGCTTTAAATAGTCAAGCATTTAAATCCTCCTTATTACATGTACTCCCCTAATCACCTTATGAATAAGAGAAAACTTTTAGAACGATTCTAAAGGGAAAGTACTTTTAAACACATTTGTTAGAATAGGACAGAAATTCCTACTTTATACAAAATTTATGCAAAAATTAATGGAATAAAAAAAGAATCTGACTAATTAATCAGATTCTTTATGACTTTTTCCTTATTGAACAGACACTTTATTTGGCGCAATCGGGACTTTTATTTCATTTTGTAAATCAAATCTTCCAATTTGAGCTATTGAAGCATTCTCAAATTTTACAGAAGTAAAACCAAATTCTTTTGCGGTTAATAATATAGATTCAATCGCATAAACATTTTTTGGCTCATCCGTTAATGGGCTATTATCTTTTATTTTTATTGTAAGCAATTCTCCTGCTTTTTCAATAATTTCAAAATCAAAACTTAGCGCTGACTTTAGCCCATAAACTTCATTTTCGGTTCTCATTGACTCAAGTGCTGATTCAATGTCATTAAATTCTTCGATGGAAGGTACAAGGAAAGGCATATTACTTGTATTAGGCATAAATAGGAAATATCCATGCTTTTCTTTTTCTTCAGAACGCTGTAATTCCTCTTTTTCTCCAGTGTTGCCTAGCATGATACCTGGTTTTCCGTTTGTACTAAAAGTAACCTTTTGTACCTGGTCCTGATGATTTAAGGTTTGCTGAATAATGGTAAGGAAGGAGGTTTCATTTGCAGATCCCATCCCATAATAATGGTCTTCCGGAACATCAATGTTAATCGTTTGTTTATCAACTATTGATATTTTGGCATTCAGTGGATAATAGTCACTAAGCCCCCATTGATCTTCCGTTAACTTTTCTGAATTTGCTTGAAACATATCCAACCAAGTTTTATTTTCCTTTGGCACAATCACTGAAACAGGTACTAATAACTGAGCATTTTGATCAGGTACTAGGTAGGTAATTACTTCCTGGTCTAGTACATCTTCTGCATAAACCGCCGTTTCTGGAGTAGCTATAGCCATAAGGGAATGGTCTGCAGCAAATCCGGTATTATTATTGTCTACTCCTGGATTTGCATCGAGGGAGTTCATTTGACCTTCATCAACCTTTTTTGCCTGTCTCATTTCCTTACTATTATCCTGGCTTGCTACTTCACTTTTAGAACTCTTGTCTGAGTTTTGACCAATATTTTGCAAAATATTAGGAGATATTAATAATAACATTAGAACAGCAGCAGCCGCCGTAGCGATTGAAGGAATCACCCATACTGGACGTCTTCGTTTTTTCGCTTTTATGGAAAGACTTTGATAGATGTCACGAGGATCGCGATGATCTTTAATTTTTGGCATTTCTTTTAAAAGTTGTTCAAGTTCGTTATCGCTCCACTCTGACTTTCTCATTGGTGTATTCCTCCTTTCCAAGCAAATCTTCCATGTTCTTTTTCAATATTTTCAGTGCACGATGTTGCGTTGTTTTTACCTTACTTTCTGTCCACCCAAGTGCTTCAGCAGTTTCAGAAATGGATAATTCTTGAATATATCTCATGATAATAACCATTTTTTGATCAACCGTGCAGTTATCTAATCCCTTATACATCAATTGAATTTCTTCTCTTTGTAAAGTAATCTCTTCGGGAATTGGATACTCATCTTTGACCTGTTGAGTAGACCAATCAAATTTTTCTAAAATTCGTTGTTTCCAGCCTTTTTCCTTTCGAAACGAATCAATAGCAACATTTCGGGCTATAGAAAATAGCCAAGTTTTTTCGCTGCTTTTCCCTTCAAAATGCTGATACGATTTTAAAACCCGAATATAAACCTCTTGCATTAAATCTTCCGCTTGCTCCCTACTCCTCACCATGTAAAATAAAAATTGAAAAACATCTTGATGGTACTTTTCATAGAGATCATTGAAAACGGAGTCCATTAGTTTCCCCTCCCCGTTCATAATATTAGTCGTATGTATTATCTAAAAAGTTACATGTTTACTTTTTAATATAGACTTTTTCGTAAAAAAAAGGAAGGCATTTATTGTAAAAACGCCTTCCTACCTATGTCTAGCTCCGCCTCCTAGCCCCTCGAGGTCAAATAACCTCAAAGCTATGAAGTCAAAATACGACTTCTTAGCTTTGAGAACATTTGCTTGTCGGGGCTTAACAGTCGGCTCCGCTTTTCGGTTTGTCTAGCTCCGCCTCCTAGCCCCTCGAGGTCAAATAACCTCAAAGCTATGAAGTCAAAATACGACTTCTTAGCTTTGAGAACATTTGCTTGTCGGGGCTTAACAGTCGGCTCCGCTTTTCGGTGTTTCATATGAATCAAGAACAATCGGCATATATCTTACTTTTCTTCGTTTTTTCGAGGAAGAAAGAAAGAAAATGTCGTACCTTGTCCTGTTTTACTTTGAACTGAGATATGGCCTTTATGGGCATCTACGATATTTTTAGCAATCGCAAGTCCTAAACCTGTACCAGATCTTCCTCGCGTCCGAGCTTTATCTGCTTTATAGAAACGTTCAAAAACAAATGGTAAGTCCTCCTCAGGTATACCAGACCCAGAGTCCTTCACTTCAAAATAAATCCCTTTTTCGTCCGTAAACTCTTTCACGATCACACTTCCCCTATCAGGAGTATGACGAATAGCATTGTCTATTAGGTTAGTTAAAACCTGTTCGATTCGGTCTGGATCAAAAGCAAAGAACTGACTTGTCTCTGGTATTGATAGATGTAAATCAATTTCTTTCTCTTTAGCCAATCCTTGAAATTTCCGAATAATTCTTTGCAGGTATCCTTGGATATCTACTTTATCAATAGATAATAACAAATGACCGGCTTCCATTCTTGCTAAATCCAAAAGTTCATTTACTAGTCTTCCCATTCTAAGGGACTCATCGTAAATGACCTTTGCCATTTCTTTCTTTTCTTCATTGGTTTGGGCGATATCATCAACAATTGCCTCACTGTAACCTTGCAACATCGCGATAGGTGTACGAAGTTCATGTGAAACATTTGCAATAAAATCTTTTCTAAGTTTATCCAATTGTCTTTCCTCTGTCATGTCTCGAATGACAGCTACGACGCCACGAATGAACTTATTATTGTAAAGAGGAGTCATAATGACTACCCAGTACCTTCCTTGTAAGGATACCTCACCAATTTGTTCCTGCTCTGTACTTACTGCTAATTGGAATAATTCCTTTACTTTTGGAGGAATCGCTTCTGTTTGTCTATGGAAATCTCCTTGTTCAAAATACCAATTTTGTAATAATCGATCAGCAGGTGGATTGGTAATTAAAATCGTTCCATCACGATTAAATGTGATAACTCCATCTGCCATACTACTTAATATACTAGATAACTGTTCTTTTTCCTGGCTTAATGCATGCATATTAAACTTTAATTGTCTTCCCATTTGGTTAAAAGCAGTAGCCAGTTCACCAATTTCATCATGAGTGAGGATAGGAACCTTCGTATCAAATTTCCCTCTAGCCACCTCAAATGCAGCTTCCCGCATCTTTCTTAAAGGGGCAGTAATCCTAGTCGATAAAAAGAAGGCAAATATTGTAGTTAAAATAATAGCTACACCAGCAACTAATAAAATGAACTTTGTTGTAGAGCTAGTTGTTTCTTCCATTACTTCTAAAGACTGATAAATAAATACTGCACCATAATTGCCATTTAATTTTTTAAAGGGAACACCGATAATTACATGCTTTAACTCTTTATTCTGTTTTAAGGAGGAAAGAGGAAGAGTAGAAATTTTCTTTTCTACCTCTCCCTCAGAAAGTACCTTTGACAATAATGCGTCCTTTTGAATATCAAAGACAGTAAGTCTTTTCTTCTCCTCTGTATTAGGTGAGTAATAGATTTCATTTTCACCTTCAACGATTAAAACATTGGTGACTTCGTCTGCTAATTTCCATGAGACTTCAAGTCCAAGTGGTAATTCATCCTCGTTATGTTCCTCTAAAATACTAGCTATTTTATTGGCTGTATTTAATAAACCCTTTTCAGTCTCTGTAATATGATAGTTTTCAAAAAACTCTAGGAGCATTACAGTTAGAATAAATAGAATGAACGAAACAAGCAATAGTATGGTTAACCATAATTTACCAACAACACTTCTTAAAAAGATCATTCATTTACGACCTCGAATTTGTAACCCACTCCCCAAACTGTTACTATCATTCTAGCCGCTTGTTCTGACACCTTATTTAATTTTTCTCTTAATCGTTTAACATGAGTATCAACTGTTCTTAAATCTCCAAAAAACTCATAATGCCAAACCTCTTTTAATAATTGTTCACGATCAAAGACTTTATCCGGTGCCTTTGCAAGGAAGTATAATAATTCATATTCTTTAGGAGTAAGACCTACTTCCTTACCGTCAGCTGTTACTCGATGTGCATCATTATCAATTGTTAAATGTGGAAACACAATAACGTCCTTTGTAGATGTTTCTGCTTGTAAAAAACTTGTTTTAGAAGAACGACGAAGCAGTGCCTTTACACGAAGAACAACTTCACGCGGGCTAAACGGTTTTACAATATAGTCGTCCGTACCAACTTCAAAACCTTGAACACGATTGATTTCCTCACCTTTAGCTGTAAGCATGATAACAGGAGTAGATTTTTTCTCCCTTAGCTCACGGCAAACCTCTACACCGTCTTTACCAGGCATCATTAGGTCAAGCAATATGACATCATAGTCGTTATTAATCGCTTTTGCTAAAGCTTCATTTCCGTCTTCTGCCTCATCTATTATATATTCTTCACGCTCTAAATACATTTTAAGTAAACGGCGAATTCTTTCCTCATCATCAACGACTAAAATTCTAACGTCTTTATCCATTAATATTCCCCCTATGCGGTAATTTTACAAAATTCAAATATAAATTACTATGCTTTTTCAGTTGAATATGTTGCAAAATTGGTAACTTTATTTTTCCCAAAATGTAAGCTTCACTAAACTTACTAATTGTTTTACACCTTTACCACTTCAATCAACTATATACAAGTCAATTATTTTAAAAAAACCTTCACGACTTATTGTGTGAAGGTTATAAACAAAAGTTGAGTTCATATTTAAATAGTATTAACCTGCGTATGAATGTAAGCCAGCAATGACTAGGTTGACAGCTACTAAATTAAACATAATGATCGCAAATCCGATTACAGCTAACCAAGCAGATTTTTCTCCATGCCATCCTTTTGAAAGCCTTAAATGTAAGAATGCTGCATAGAATAGCCAAGTTATAAGTGCCCAGACCTCTTTAGGATCCCAACCCCAGAAACGAGTCCAAGCAATTTGTGCCCAAATCATGGCAAAAATTAAAGCCCCTAAAGTAAATACTGGAAATCCAATTAATACCGAACGATAGCCAATTTCATCTACTAAATCTAGGTTAATGTTTCTAACTAGCGGCTTAAGTGCTGCAGAAATTCTTTTTCTTAAAATTAATCTGATAAGGAAATATAATACCAAACCGGATAATAAAGACCATATTACGGTATTTAATTTTTTTGCGTTAACCATAGCAGGCATTGCTGCTATTGGTTCAAAAGCATCAGCTGTTTTCAATTCCCAATTATGTGGACCAGTGATAGCAGGTAATTGATATTCAACTGCCATTTCATTTCCACCTTTATCCACCCAAGAGAATTCCGCCTTATAATCTAAAGCAGAAAATGTTGAAGAAATTAACACAAAACCTAGAGTACTAATTAACCCAAATAGAACAAACTCTAACCAAAAAGTTCTTTTACTCGATTTAGTTTGATCGACAAACTTAATTAAATAAATTAAGCCTGCTGCAAAACTTATAGCTAATATTGACTCTCCAAGAGCAGCAGTAGTTACATGTATATGAAGCCAATCACTTTGAAGTGCTGGAATCAAGGGAGTAATATCTCTTGGGAACATACTTGCATAGGCAATAACTAATATCGCGACAGGTAGTGTAAATAATCCAAGTAATGGAGTCTTATACATAGAATAAATAACAATAAACGATCCTACTAATGCCATACCAAAGAATGTTGTAAATTCAAATAAATTACTTACTGGAGCATGCCCTGATGCAATCCATCTTGTAATAAAATATCCCACTTGGGATGCAAATCCAATTACGGTAATTAGAATGGCAATTTTACCCCATCCATTTGTTTGTTTTTCTTCATCCTGTTTTTTCGCCTTTATTGCACCACCAAAAAACAATGTTGCAACTAGGTACAGGATAAAAGCAATGTATAGTAAATTTGAACTTAATTCTACCAAACCTAAATCCCCCTATTCTTCTTTCTCATTATTTATCTGATCTTGAGGGTCTTCCAATTTCGTGTCTTCAATAATCGAATGGATTTCCCGTTTTAAACCATACCAGTTTTTATTAGTATGTGCAGATATCCAAGTATTTCCTTGTACTTGCTGAATCCATATTCTTCGATGGTTCCAGTAAGCTCCTTGCATTACTCCAATCATAAACAATATTCCACCGAATATGATTACCCATATTGTCATATCTTTTTTTAATGTCAAAGCAGAAACATTTTTTGTTTCAATACCATTAAACGCCATCTTATATAGATTATCTCCAAAAGGCTCTATGGTTTGTCGTATAGCAACAAAGCTAACCTCACCCTCAGGTTTTTCTGGAGAAATCATTTTAAATACAAATGCTGGATTATTAGGAATTCGAGTTTTAGTAGTTGGTTCTCCATTTTCATCAAACTCAAAATCTGGGAAGTAACTCATTAACTCCACTGAATATCCGTTTCCTAAATCATATTTTTTTTCTGGCTCACTTAAACTTAACGTAATATCGCCAAAAGTCTTCTCTGATTTTTTATTTGTAAGTTTAAACGACATTTTATTTAGCTCGTCTAGCTTATAATCCACTTGATATAAAGCAAAGTTGTCAAACTTTAACGGTTTATTTACTTGGATTGGATATTCTTGAACTTTTTCTAGCTTAGGCTTTTCCCCAGGAAGTGCATCCCCAACCTTTTTATATAAAACAACGTCCGATTGGTAATTTTTCACTACACTACCCACTCGATCCAAGGCTTGCTTAAAAGCTTGATTTTCTTTATTTTTATCGTAAATATCCAAAGTGAATTTTTCATTTTTTAAGTAATATTCACCATTCGTTTCAGGTATAACTTTTGTTTCTCCCTCACGAACCCATAACACTTTGTCCACATACATCCCTGGAACAAATCTAAGCATTGCACCAAATAAAAAGATAATAAGTCCTATATGGTTTACATATGGACCCCATCGAGAAAATCTATTTTTCTCAGCAAGTAGGTTTCCATTTTCTTCTCTTACATGATATCGTTTAGCTATTAATTTCTGTTTTAAACTTATCACTTCTTCTTGTGTCAAAGAAGCTGATTGTCCAAAGAGACGCTGACGTTTTAAAAATCCTTCATGTCTTGTAACACGTTGGCGCTTTAAGGCTTTATATAGCGGTATCACACGGTCTAAACTACAAATGACTAAGGAAACACCAATAGATGCTATTAAAACTAAGTACCACCATGAACTATATAAGTTATTAAAACCTAATTGATAATATAACTTTCCTACCCAACCATACGTATCTTTATAATAATCAGCTGGCAATACATTGGTTGGTATATACATTTGCTGTGGAAGTATAGTCCCTACAGCAGAAGCAGCTAGAGTAATAATGATTAGCCACACACCAACTTTAACAGATGAAAAAAAGTTCCAGATTTTATCAATAAACGTTTTACTATAGGTTTGGGAACGACGTGCACTTCCCTCATACCTCATGTCTAATAGTTGTTTATCTTCCCCGTTTTCACCTGTATCTTTCCCACAAGCTTCACAGAATACTGTTCCGTGTGGATTAATATGTCCACACTCACATTTAGAATCTTTCATAAGAATAACTCCCTATTTCTTAAGGTTGAATTTTTGTCATAAAATCATTTACCATTGATTCGGTTAATGTACCTGTATGAATTTTTATTACTTTTCCTGTTGGATCAATCAGAAAAGTAACTGGCAAAGGATTTACCCCATAGGCCGTTTGGACTTGCGAATCCTTGTCGATTAATATTGGAAAGTCTAATTGATGACGTTCAGCAAATTTAGTTACAGCTAAGTCAGACTCTCCTACATTAACAGCTAGTACTTGAACACCTTTATCTTTAAAATGACTATACTGATTATCGATATATGGCATTTCCTTTTCACATGGTTTACACCAAGTTCCCCAGAAATTTAAAAATACACCTTGACCTTTGTAATCAGATAACTTATGTTTTTGGCCATCCATGTCTACTAACATAAAATCTGGTGCCTGGGATCCAACCGATACTTTTTGGATTTTATCTTTATTAAAATTGGCGTATAAAGTATAGGCAACCGCTGCAGCTAAGAGAATTAAAATAACTGTTCTCACCCAAAGTCGATTCCGCTTCATATGTACCCCCCTACCTATTCTACAAGCTATCTAATATTATATCATTTATCATCATATTCACATTGTTAACAGATTTCATTAAATATGACAATTTTATGAACTTTTTTGAGCTGCTGTTCGAAGTTGTTTTACTTCGTGAGGTGTTAATTCTCTAATTTCACCCGTTCTAAGACCTTGTAGTGTTAGGAAGGCAAATTTTTCTCGTTTCAGCTTTAACACTTCATGACCAATTGCATCGAACATTCTTCTTACTTGGCGATTTTTACCTTCATGAATAACAATCTCAACAATGGATGTTTGTTTCTTTTTATCGACAGAAAGAAGTTTGGTTTTAGCCGGGGCCGTTAAACCATCCTCTAACTTAATTCCCTTCTCTAACTTTCTTAATGATTCACGAGTGGGAATTCCTTTTACTTTTGCTACATACGTTTTATCTATATTATGTTTTGGATGGATAAGTAGGTTTGCAAACTCCCCGTCATTGGTTAATAGAAGAAGACCTGAAGTGTCGTAATCCAATCGTCCAACGGGGTAGATTCTTTTATCATAGTTAGGGAAAAAATCAGTAACTACTTTTCTTCCTTTATCATCCTTTACACTGGAGATAACCCCTCTAGGCTTATAGAATAGGAAATAAACAGGTGCTTCCCGATGAATTGGTATTTCATTAACCTCAACCTTATCATTGGATGAAACCTTGATTCCTAATTCCGTTACTACCTTTCCATTAACCTTTACTCTTCCTTCTTTTATCCATTCCTCTGCCTTTCGTCGTGATGTAACACCAGCGTGGGCAATCACTTTTTGCAGTCTTTCCATATGTCACCTCGAAGAATTCTATTTTTAAGTAAACGACAAAACTCGACAAATACTTTTTTACATTCATTTGAATTATGACACAAGTTGATACATTTTCAAAGTAAGCAATTGAAGAATGTGGACTACTAAATTAATTTCTAATAATTTAAAAAATGAGGTGGTATATTTAGAGATTGATGAAAGAGAAAAATACTCTCTAAAGGTAGTCTTGACCATTAGAGTCTTCCTATTGGACATTTCATCTTCCTTTTAACGCAGTCTTGTCCATTAGAATCTTCAAATTAATAATCGAGTCAAAAAACAGGTTGTCAAATAGAAAAAAGGATCCATTTATTATGGACCCTTACACCTTTGTTATTTAGTTTGTTCCAAAAATAAACATGACCACGAATATGGATACGATAATTCCTACTAGATCAGCCCATAATCCAACTTTAAGTGCGTCCCCCATCTTACGAATTCCAACCGCTCCAAAATAAACAGTTAACACATAAAAGGTTGTATCTGTACTACCTTGTAGAACAGAAGCTAATCTACCTACAAAAGAATCTGGGCCATGTGTAGCAATCAAGTCACTCGTCATTCCTAAAGCAGCCGTACCTGAAATGGGACGAATAATAGCTAGTGGAACAATTTCAGGGGGAATTCCAATTGCTTCCAGTCCCGGACGAATCCAATCCATCATATATTCTAATGCACCAGAAGCCCGAAAAACAGTAATCGCAACTAGCATACCAACTAAAAATGGGATGATCGAAACAGCAATTTTAATGCCTTCCTTCCCACCTTCTACAAAACTTTCATAGGTAGGGACCTTCTTTATTGTTCCATAGATTAATATGAAACCAATAAGAACTGGAATAATCCATATTGAAATACCAGAAATAAGTTCCATCATTTATTCATCCTTTTCGAGTACGGCGATAATAGAAATAACGGTCAATTAGAATGGCTGCAATTGCTGAAAGAATAGTCGCAATCAGCGTCGGTCCTACGATTTCAGTAGGTGATTTAGAATGATAATTCATTCGTATGGCAATTACGGTTGTTGGAATAATGGTAATACTTGCCGTGTTGATTGCTAAGAAGGTTACCATCGACCTACTGGCTTCAGTCTTTCCACCATTTAATTCTTTCAATTGCTCCATAGCTTTAATTCCTAATGGTGTAGCTGCATTTCCTAAACCAAACATATTAGCAATCATATTCGAAAGGATATAGCCTAAGGCTGGATGATTTTTTGGTACTTCAGGAAATAGGCGTTTCACTAATGGTTCAAATAGGGAAGACAACTTTTTTAATAGACCAGAATCCTCCGCTATTCTCATCATTCCTAACCAGAAAACTAGTATACTTATTAAACCAATACATAGAGTTACGGCTTCTTTTGCCCCTTTAAAGATGGCTTCATTCACTTCATTCATGGTTCCGTTTACTGCTGCAAAAATGAATCCAATCATGGTTAATCCAACCCAAATATAATTAACCATTTGGTCCGCCCACACTTATTACAGAAAAAAAGAGATTTTTAACGTAACTCAACCAGCCTACTTTTTCTTCATTTTTCTCCGGATTATAAAAAATGGATATTTCTTCAATTGGTTTCTGATCCAGATAAACAGTTGCTTTTCCTACTACCTCAGGGTCTGATCTTAGCCATTCCTCGTTAGGCTTTTTCAACTTGTACTTTACAGTAAACAAATCTTTTTCTTCTTTTGTAGCTGGATAAGAAAATCCCCTTTTAAAATAGATATGGTTTTGGTATAACTTATCCTTAATCGAATCAATATTTCCCTTAGGCACTACTTCGACTAAATCATATTGATCAAATCCATATTCGAACATGGAGATATGGTCATTCCAATCGTCTGGAGCATTTAATGTAACAGCAATTAAATTCATATCTCCTTTTGTTGCTGTAGAAACCAAAGTACGTTTTGCTCTTTTTGTATAACCTGTTTTTCCACCTGTACTAAACTTATATTTTGTTAGCATGCGATTTTTATTTCGCCATACTCGATCCCACTTTTCTTCAGGGTTTGGTGCTCGGTGCACCTTTGTGCCTGAAATTAATCGATAAGTCTCATTCTGCATCGCATATCTTGTAAGTAAAGCCATATCATAAGCCGTTGAATAATGATTTTCATAGTTATCCAATCCATGAGGATTAGCAAAATGAGTATTGGCCATACCAATCTCTTGTGCTTTTTGATTCATTAAGTAAACAAAACCATCTAGACTTCCGCCTACAGATTCCGCAATTGCAACAGCCGTGTCATTTCCCGATCTAAGCATCAGTCCATAGACTAGATCCTCTAACTTAATTTTTTCATTTGGCTTTAAATATACAGAAGAGCCTTCCGTTTTTGTTGCGTTAGCACTTACTTTTACCATATCGTCTAGTTTTCCAGATTCAATTGCGAGTATCGCTGTCATTATTTTTGTAATACTGGCAATTCTTTTTTTGTCATGTGCTCCTTTTTCAAATAATACACGTCCTGATTCTTGGTCCATAAGCACAGCACTACTTGCACTAACTGAAACAGAAGCTCGTGACTTCTGCGGAAAATTCATGATTAGTAGCGAGACTGCAAGGAAAATGATACTTAACTTTACAAAACGTTTCATTAGGTCACTCCGTCTCCTTATCTAGTTTGTACAAGTTTATGCAAGATAAGGGGGTGCTTATGACTAAAAAAGGACAGGTATTGTTTTAGTTATTAAAACGGATTCCATTTTAATTCCATGGCTTTTTCAAACCGTTCCTCCACATCTTCCCAATTCACTACATTCCACCAATTTTTTACGTATTCCTGCCTATTTGACTTATATTGCAAGTAATAAGCGTGTTCCCAAACATCTAGTACTAAAAGAGGGATCGTATCCCATTGAGTCAAAAGCATGTGACGCTCAGACTGTAATATTTCAAGATGATGGGCACGAGGTGACCAAACCAGTAATGCCCAGCCAACTCCCTCTACCTGTTTTGCCGCTTCTGTAAAATGCATTTGAAAAGCTTCAAAGCTTCCAAAATAGTCATTAATCTCTTTTAAAAGTTTACCAGAGGGCTTTCCTCCACCATTTGGCATCATATTATTCCAAAATATGGTGTGTAAATAATGACCCGACCCATGAAAAGCTAATTCCCTTGACCAATGTTTAACAAGAGAAAAATCATTTTTTTCTCGTGCATCCTTTAACTTTAATTCAGCTTTATTTAATCCCTCTACATAAGCACGATGATGTGTATCATGATGCAATTTCATAATTTCTTCAGAAATGTAAGGCTCCAGTCCATTGTAAGGATAGGTTAAAACTGGAAGCTTATGCTTCCCAGCTTCGACTGCCGTTTTTTTCATCCAAATAGAACCTAGATGCTGTCTTTCTGAAAAATATTCTTCTACCTCTTGATGCAGTGCTTCCGCCTTTCTTTGAATATTAATGATTTCTTCTTGATTTGTAGGATCTTTAACCGTTTCTATAATTTTTGAAAATTGGTCTAAGCTTTTCCATATTCCTTCCCCATGTTGTACATTTTCTGATTGCAAAAAAGATTTCATTTCTTCATTCCAACCGAATAAGTCCTTTACGTAATTTTCAAATTCAGTCATAAAGTCCCCTTCTTTCGTTTTCATTGATTCAATCTACATCGTATGAATCTATGACTCTAACGATTCCAAGAAAAGGATATAATTCGAAAAAAATGAGTGGTTCAATGAACCACTCATTTGGATTGCAGTAATTTAGTTTTATAATCCGTTTCATAATATTCAAGTTCTTCACGTAAATGTTGGAACCCGCCTTCTAATTGCTGAAACAATAGCTGAATAGATGCGGAAACATCATCTCGAAAACATATCGCATTTTTCCCCGTGTAGGCAGCTCTACTGTCTTCATACCACACATCGCTTTTTGGTGAAAAGAACTCTTCAATACACTGATGATATATTTTATATAAGATTTTTTCTGCCAATGCCTTAGGAAATGGGGATGTTTTAAGAATCATTTGAGAAGCTTCTAATCCTTCTTCACTATATACCAGTAATCGCCGGCATTGTGATAATAATTTCTTATAATAATCGACCAAATCTTTATCTTCCTGAACTAAATGATGAAGTGTAGTTTCATTTAAAAACTTTTCAAGAAGCATGACGGTTTTATCTAAATGATTCTTTACATCTTCTAGCTGCGATTCTACAATCGTGTTAGCCATCCATTTTCCCCTTTCTTAGTTGGGTTGAACAACATATTGAAGTGGTGATTTGATCTCAACTTGATTTTTTCCGTTTAAGTCTGTTAAAAGCTCTTTCAATTTTTCAATATTCATATCTTGGAAACAAAATTGAAATTCTTTTTCCGTATTAATATATAGACGTTTGCGATGTCTTAGTCCTGGATTCTTTAATAAGCAAACAAGTGCAACAATATCTTTAATATAAATATCTGTTCCATTCACATTAAAAAATGGATTTTCTTCAAACGGAGTATATTGTTTAAAATGTTCTTCATAGTAACGTACATATAGTACATGAAGACTTTTTTCTACTCCATCTTCAACGTATGTAATCTCACTCCGATTAAAGTAGTCTTCGGATGTATTCGGCTTTTCTTTTTCAAGTTCATAACCTTTACATTCTTTTATTATCATATTAACCCTCCTGATTGTACATTACATACATATATTAGCATATTATCCAAAGAGTTAGCCGTTAGAACCCATTGTTTCTTGAAATTTTTCGAAAAATAAATCGGCTTCTTCTTGAACAAAGTCCTCTTCGAATTTTTCAGGTAAAGGCGGTAATTCCTCAAGACTTTTAAGTCCAAAGGATTCTAAAAACTCCTTAGTTGTACCATAAAGGTAAGCTCTTCCCGTTCCTTCTGATCTCCCGACTTCCTTAATTAACACTTTACTCATTAAAGTTTGAAGTGGACGTTCCGTTTTCACACCTCTAATTTCCTCTATTTCCAATCGTGTAATAGGCTGCTTATAAGCGATAATCGCTAAAGTTTCTAATGCTGCCTGGGATAAACTTGAGTTTGATGGGGCTTCCACTAGCTTTTTTAAATAAGAAGCATTCTCCTTTTTAGTAGCTAATTGAAAGGTTCCAGCCAGTTCAACAATCGAGATTCCACGATTTTTATTTTCATACTCAGCTTGTAGATTTTGAATAATATCTTCTGCTATTTGCTCATCTACTTCAAGCACGCTGGATATTTGCTTTAAGGAAAGGCCTTCATCCCCGGCAGCAAACAAAAGACTTTCCACAATGCCTGTCCAATTAATGATTTCCAATTAATTCTGCTCCTTCCAAAGACATTACATAAATCTCCGCAAAATTCCCTTCCTGTTCTATTCTTATTTCTTTTCGTTTCATTAATTCTAAAATGGCTAAGAAGCTAACAACCATTTGTTCCTTTTGTGGGAATGGAAAGAGATCATAAAAGCTTTTTTTACCTCTAAAATTCTTTAAATCCAATAATATTTCTTCCATCCTCTTTTCAATGGAAACTTCTTGCCTTGCAATTTTAGTTGAAAGCGGCTTTTGAAGCTTCTTTCTTCTCATTAACTTCTGAAAAGCTCCGAGCATGTCATAAAGAGAAACATTTAACTCTACACGATCCATTACTATCTCTTTTGATAGCTCAGATAGATCGCTTGGAGGTTTTGAAAACATTAAGCTTCTTTCTTCTTCTAACGTTTTTAAATCCTGGGCTGCTTCTTTATATTTACGATATTCTATTAGTCTCTCGACCAGTTCGTCGCGCGGGTCTTCCTCCAAGTGATATTCTAACTCATCACCAAGTACTTCTTCCTCATGCTTAGGGAGAAGCATCTTACTCTTAATGGCAAGCAACGTAGCTGCCATTACTAAATATTCACTTGCCATATCTAAATGCAGTTCTTTCATCGTATGAATATATATTAAATACTGTTCCGTTACTTCCGCCACCGGTATATCATATATATCAATTTCTAATCTGTTTATTAAATGAAGCAGTAAATCTAATGGTCCTTCAAAGGTATCAATTTTTACATTATATTGTTGCATATTCTCACCAAAATTTCTTTTTCATCCAGTAATACCTTCATTTTACTGAATAATTTCGTTTTAGTATAGAGTTTACTATAGGAAAACATCTAGAAAATATCCCCTTTTCCTAGATAAAGGAGGAAAGTATTTTTAGCTTTCAAATTTGAATAGTATAATAAAAGGAGTTGTGGATTGGAGGAATTATATTGTTACCTAATGCTTTTGTAAAGTATTTATATCACTTTCATGTTGATCGGGATTATTTTGAATGTCATGAAATTCTTGAAGACTTTTGGAAACAAGAAACGAACCAGGAAAAAAACTCGATATGGGTGGGTCTGATTTTGCTAGCTGTCGCGAATTATCATCACCGTCGTCAAAATTTTCCAGGTGCTATCAGAACCTTAGAAAAAGCAATAAATATTCTGTATGCTAAAGAAACCGAGCTAACGGCTTTAGGAATTGATTCCCAATTATTTTTTGAACAATTAGATACTCATTTAACAAGGATTAGAAAAAAAGAATTTTATGAAAGCTATTCACTACCTCTATTTCGTCAGGTGTTCATCGATTATTTCCCTCATTATGATCCATGTTCATGGGGCAAGAAAAGTGATTTGTCTAATGAATATCTTGTAAATCGGCATAAGCTTCGGGATCGTTCAGATGTAATTAAGGAAAGAGAAAAGGCCATTTATAATCGCAAAAAAAAAGACAGTGAATAACTGTCTTTTTGTTCAACTGGTTAACAATCTTCTGTTTCACACTTTTGAATAAAAGCTTCTGTCAACGTATTAGTAACCAGCATCTTGTCTGGATACAACTCTTTAATTGCTTGAACCATCTTTTTTCCTATACCTTGATTTCGATGAGACGGATTGACAGATATATGCTGAATCTCGTAGGAATGTTCATCGCGAAAGGTTAGTCCTATTAATCCAATGATATCTTCTTCTTTCCATAAAAAAAGTTGCCATGAATCTTCATGTTCATAGTTTTTCATGGATTGCTGCAGTTTCTTAAGGTCCTTTTCATTTGGCATAAAGGACAATAACCCCATGGCTATTTTTTCAAATGTTTTTTTATAGCGAATTAACATATATATCCCTCATTAATTTAAGTAAAGGCTGTATTCGAATAAAGTGAACAGATCTAAATTGTTCTCACTAATGTTCTAGTTTCTCCAAATACTTAAATGCTTAAACTTTTTCTTCATATTATATGTATAAGTAATACGTTTGTTGCATATATCTAATGGTTATCATATTACATAAAGTATTAGACTTCAATCCTAATTTAAGTTTAGCAAAAAAGAGAGGTAAGAAAAAGAGGTTAACCATACTATATAAAGGGTTAACCTCATAATCATTTATATTTCCACTTTTTTCTTTAATGATAAATCTAAACGTACTAAATCTTCAAAGGTTTCACGTTTTACAACTAATTCTACCATTCCATCTTCTACAAAAACAACTGGTGGTCTAGGTATTCTATTATAATTATTCGCCATAGAATAACCGTATGCCCCAGTACAGAAAACAGCCAAAATATCATTGTTGTCCGATTTTGGAAGAGGTAAGTCCCAAATTAACATATCTCCAGATTCACAGCATTTCCCTGAGATAGCCACCGTTTCCTCCACTTCGTCTAGAGGGCGATTAGCGAGAACAGCTTCGTATTTAGCTTGATAGAGAGCCGGACGAATATTATCGCTCATTCCTCCGTCAACTGCTACATACTTTCTAACATTTGGAACTTCCTTTTGTGACCCAATTTTATACAGAGTTGTTCCAGCATCTGCAACTAAAGACCGGCCAGGTTCTATCCAAATTTCGGGAAGTTCCATTTTAAATTTTTCGATTTGTCTCTTTACTTCCAAAATAATTTCTTCTACATATTTTGCTGGCGGAATAGGTTCGTCTTCACTGGTGTAACGAATACCAAAGCCCCCACCGAGATTTAAAACCGTAGAAGTATATCCAAAATCTGATCTCCATTGGTTTAGCTTTTCAAAGATCTTTTGTGTTGCAAGAATAAAACCAGTTGTATCAAAAATTTGCGATCCAATGTGACAGTGGATGCCTAGTACCTCTAATCTTTCATATTTAAGGGCCATTTTTAACGCCGTTTCTGCTTGTCCATTTTGTAGATCAAAGCCAAACTTAGAATCTTCTTGACCGGTAAGAATATAATCATGAGTATGTGCTTCAATTCCAGGTGTAACACGAAGTAATATCTTTGCTTTCGTATTTTTCGCCTCACATAAATGAATAAGCTGTTCTAATTCAAAAAAGTTATCCACTACTATGCAGCCAATTTGATGCTCTAGTGCCATTTCAAGTTCTTCTAAACTTTTATTATTTCCATGGAAGTGAATTTTTTCCGTCGGAAATTTTGCAGCAAGCGCAGTATATAATTCTCCACCAGATACCACATCCAAAGAGAGACCTTCTTCATGGACAAGTTGTACCATTCCTATAGTTGAAAATGCTTTACTAGCATATGCAACTTGCGCCTTCACTTCTAAATTTTCAAAAGTGGTTTTAAAACCACGTGCTCGTTCACGAATTAACGCCACATCATATACGTAAAGAGGTGTTCCATACTTTTCCACTAAATCAACGGTATCAACACCGCCTATTTCTAAGTGGCGCTGAGAATTAATTTTTGCCGTTCCATAAAAATGCATTCCATGTCCCTCATTCCTATATAACCTCAAGGATATAAAATAGACAGAATCTTTACGAAACTGTCTATTTAAAACTGTAACGCTTTATTTAATTAAAAACTTTATCATAAGTAAAGGGAATCTGCAATTGGTTTTCAACATCAATTTGTCGGCTGACGGTAACGATTTCTAGCATGTGTAATGCTTGGTCTCATTTTCGCTCCAGGAACGGATTGGCGAACTAAGATTTTGAAAAAAGCAATGGGCTGGAAAGGTAAAAATGGCCAAAAATAACGAATATTTAAGGAACGAATACTTGCAAGCAATAGAATAAACAAGGTTACACCTGCTACATATCCAGGGACATGGAAAATAGCTACGATTATGAGAAGGAATAGCCTTACGATTTTATTTGCAATTCCTAATTCATAACTCGGTGTCATAAAATTACCTATACCTGCAACCGCTACATATAAGATAACTTCTGGTACAAACAAACCTACATCAATAGCAATTTGTCCAATTAATACGGCGGCAATTAAACCCATAGCAGTTGAAAGCGAAGTGGGTGTATGAACAGCCGCCATTCTAAGGAACTCTATCCCCAAATCTGCAAATAACAATTGGGCAATAACTGGAATATTCGTTTCTTTATTTGGACCAATAAAGGCTAAACGTTCCGGCAATAAATCTGGTTCTAAAATAAATAAAAACCATAGTGGTAAAAGAAAAATGGATGTGAAAATACCTATAAATCGAACCCATCTTACAAATGTACCAACGGCAGGTGATTGACGGTATTCCTCAGCATGTTGAACATGATGGAAAAAGGTTGTTGGTGTAATCATGACACTCGGTGAAGTGTCTACAAAGATAATGACATGGCCCTCTAAAATATGTGCTGAAACGACATCAGGGCGTTCCGAATACCTTACAAGTGGAAATGGATTATAACCCTGTTTCACTAAAAATTCCTCTACGGTTTTATCAGCCATTGTTAATCCGTCTGTTTCAATAGCCTTTAGTTCTTTTTTTATAACTTCCACTAGGTCTGGATCAGCTACATCCTCAATATATCCGATTGCTATATCAGTTTTAGAACGTTCCCCTACCTTCATGATTTCAAACCGCAGTTTTTCATCTCGAATTCGTCTTCTTGTAAGTGCAGTATTAACAATAATATTTTCGGTATAGCCATCACGAGCCCCACGTACTACTTTTTCGGTATCTGGTTCTTGTGGTTGACGTCCAGGATAACTTCGTACATCAATAACTAAACCTTCTGTTTCTCCTTCAACTACCGCTACCATTAGCCCTGATAATACCTGGTCTACTAATTCATCTAATGTTTTTATCCGATTAACCGACTGGTGAACAAGACGATTTTCTACGATACTAAAAAGATTAGTGGATAACTTTTCGTGATCATTGATCTCCACAAGTTCTTCTAATAATTCAATAATGAACTGTGTATCACATAGCCCGTTTACATAGTATAGGTGTACATCTTTTCTAAGTATTTTTAGTTTTCTCACACCTAAATCAAAACTTTTACCTAAGCCAACCCTATTTTTCATATACTGTTCAATAGCTTCTAATGACTCCGGGATTGATTTTTTATCCTTCATTTTCTGTGACATTTAAACCGCTCCTTTCTATGATAATTTCAACTGCCTTTTTAGTAATTGGAGAGCCATTATCTATATGGTCATGCTTTGACATTTTACCAATATCCCCTATACCAACGATGATAGGAATATTTAACTCATCTAAACAATAAACCGTATCCCCATTCATTCGTCCGATTTCTAAATCAGGTAAACCATGCTTATCGACACCAAATGGGGTTAAATTCCCTTCACGGTCAATACACACATCCACTCTAGTCCATTCATGTTGGTGTGTATTAGAAGCAACAGCTATGACACCTAATACATTGATGTCTTGGTGGTTAGCTACATATTTAAGGGCTTTTTCCCCTGCTCCTTCCCCCATAAAACCGCTATCATCAAACATAACTAAAACAGGGTCATTTGCGGCTTTTTTAATGAGCTTTACGATTTCAGGCCCAGTTAAATGTGACGGATTCCCGTGAGACATTGAAATACAGCGTCCGCCTATATCCTTGGCTACTTTTTCAATTGTTCTTCTTGCATAATCATCGCCATCCGTTATTAAAATCACTTGTCTTCTCTCTTCCATATTGATGTCCTTTCATTGGGGATTCGTATCCTCTAGAGTTTGACAAAGTAGATCCAATGAAAAAGTGAGCCGAAAATTTTACCTAATACGATTGCCATTATCAAATTTGTTATCTTCCCATCTACTCCCACTCTTTTTGCTAATATAGGTAATACATTTAAAACCTCTGTCAATGCTGCAGCGATCATTCCGATAAATATTCCTACCGCCAATCCAATTGGAATTAAAATAAATTTTGTTAAATGTAAAATTACATCCTCTAAGCTCACAATTGTTCCTGCTAATGCACCTAATACAACTGACCATTCGTACCAATGAATCATTTTCATCGTTTTACTTAATTGTGTTAATCTCGGAATCACACCTAATACGGTTAAAAAAGCTACAAATCCTGTTCCCACTGCCAACCCACCAGCTAAACCAATAAATAGAACAATAAGTATTTTAATGCTTATCAACTTTTTTCAAACTTTCTCTGTTTTCATTCATGATGACATAATGGTCTAAATTTTGCTGGTAGTTGAACATTTCAACTTCTAATGGGCTAGGCTCTTCATTAATTCTCTTACGAAAAATATGATTAAAAAAAAGGACCATTCCTAAGCCTAGACCAATAGAATATGGAATTTGAAAAATAAGTGGATGCGGATTTTTTTCTCCCGTAATGATGGTATAAAGATTTTGGTGTACAGCTTTCATACTTACATCTTCATGGAAGTTCATAATGGTCAGCGCTGCTCCAAAGAAGAGTAATAACCAAATTAAAATAAAAAGTGGTGCGGACACTCCTCTTTTCTTATAGGCAACTTCAATAATCGTTTGTGAGGGACCCACTATTTGAATATCAGCCGTCTCATAAGATGAAGCAATCAAGTTTATTACCTGCATAACATCGATAATAATAATATTGTTATCCTGCTTCGTAATCGTGTGTATAGGAATGGCGATTATTTCTTGATAAACCTCATCGTCAGTAATTACTTGAGCAATGTCTCCTAATTTGACAGTAATAAACGGATGTACAATGACACGATGTCTCATGCGAATGTAAATTGTTTTTTCCAAAACATTCACTTCCTACACATTGATTTCCTTGTATAAGTATTATTTCTCGAGGACATTTTTTTCATGAAGTCCAATAATTGCTAATTAAAGTGGGAACGGAAAAAACCTTGCTGATTAACGATAGTGGATTGGTAACAGAGCCTAAAAAAAAAAAACCGTATGAATCTTATAGATCCATACGGTCTTTCATTTGCTGAAGTATCTTTTTTTCCAATCTTGATACCTGAACTTGTGATATGCCTAAACGAGCGGCTACTTCTGATTGTGTTTGATCTTTATAATATCTTAAGTACACAATTAGCCTTTCACGTTCATCTAATTCTCTAATTGCTTCTTTCAATGCGATTTTATCGAACCATTTCCCTTCATTTCCATCGTCAATTTGATCTAATAAGGTAATAGGGTCACCATCATTTTCATACACTGTCTCATGAATGGATGATGGGGTTCGGCTTGCTTCTTGGGCAAGGATAATATCTTCTGGTGAAAGCTCAAGATACTCCGATAATTCTGAAACTGTCGGAATTCTGCCTAGATTTTTGGATAACTCATCTTTGGCCTTGCGTATTTTATTTCCCATTTCTTTTAAAGAACGACTAACCTTTACCGTTCCATCATCACGTATAAAACGCTGAATTTCTCCAATAATCATAGGTACGGCATAAGTAGAAAATTTCACATCATATGACAAATCAAACTTATCAACTGACTTTAATAAGCCAATGCAGCCAATTTGGAATAGGTCATCCGGTTCATAACCGCGATTGATAAAACGCTGCACAACGGACCAAACAAGGCGCATGTTTTTTTGAACAATCATATCCCTTGCTTCTTGGTCTCCGTCTTGACTTTTCTTAATCAATTCTTTTACTTCATGATCTTTTAAATAGGTTTGTGTTGTTTTTTCGTTTTTGACCTCCACATCCATCGGCAAGTCTCCTTAATTGCATAGCATTTTGCTGTTTAGTAAATGCTTTCGTAATCTGATCTCGGTTCCTCGACCTGGTTGTGAAAATACTTCCACTTCATCCATGAAATTCTCCATAATCGTGAATCCCATTCCAGATCTTTCTAAGTCTGGTTTTGTAGTGAATAATGGCTGCATAGCTTCTTCTACGTCAGAAATTCCGATTCCTTTATCTTTAATAGTCATATCAATAAAGCCATCTTCAATCGTGACATTAATATAAACGATTCCATCTGGATTATTTTCATATCCATGTATAATCGAATTTGTTACAGCTTCAGAAACAACTGTTTTTATTTCAGTTAGCTCATCCATTGTTGGGTCAAGTTGTGCAACAAATGCGGCTACTGTCACACGAGCAAAAGACTCATTTTGACTTAATGCACTAAACTGTAAATTCATTTCGTTTTTCAACTCTACGCCACCCCCAAACTTTCCAAAGCAAATTGTTCTGTCGGTTCTAAACGAATAATTTTGAAAAGACCGGACATGTCAAATAACCTTTGAATTACAGGGGAGATCGCACAAACAACCATTTCTCCATGAAGTTGTTTGATTTGCTTGTATCTACCTAAAATAACTCCCAATCCAGAGCTATCCATAAAAGTAAGATGCTCTAAATTTAATAGAATGTGACGAATATTATATTTTTCAATTGCGGTTGTAGCGAGTTCACGCAAGTCTTCTGCGGTATGATGGTCTAGTTCACCTGTTAAGCGAATACAAAGAACATCATTTTTCACTTCCATGTCAATGTTAAGACTCACTATCCTCAGCCTCCTTAATCTGGTATAGTGAGTCAATTCGATGTGGTCACTTTATTATCCTTCTATATAGACAAAACTAGTGTTTATTCGCTAAAAGTAGAAAAGAATTTTTGCTATTCGACAAAAGGTTAATTTGTTTTTGTAAACATTCCAAAAGAACGCTTAAATAGCTTCCACCAACCAGCTTTTTTCACATCTACATTCGCTACTAAAGGACTTTCAGTTAATACTTTTCCATCCTTAATAAGTTTAATCGTACCAACTTGATCTCCTTTATTAACAGGAGCCTTTAAGTTTTTCTTTAAAGTGATTTCCTTTTTCACTTTTTCAATGTTTTCACCTTTTTTGGTTAGTAAGGAAATGGGTTCGCTAGTAACAGCATCAATTGTCTTTTTATCACCTTTACTAATAGCTGCTTTTCCAAGGGCATGCCCTCTTTTATACATTGGATGTGTTTGATATTGACTGTAAGCGTAATCCAAAAGCTTAGTTACCTGTGCATTTCGTTCCTTTGAAGTTGGCGCTCCAAACACAACAGCTATTACGCGCATACCATTTTTTTCAGCAGTAGCTGTTAAACAATACTTTGCCTCTCTTGTAAATCCTGTTTTTAATCCATCTACACCAGGATAGAATCGAACTAATTTATTTGTATTTACAAGCCAAAACTTTTTATCTGTTGTTTCCCTTAGATAATCTTCATATTGACCTGTGAATTGCGTAATTTTGTCATATTTGAGTAGTTCCTTTGCCATCATTGCCATATCGTATGCTGTACTATAATGATCACTTGCGGGCAATCCAGTCGTATTTTGAAACTTTGTATTTTTTAATCCTAGTTCTTTCGCTTTTTTATTCATCATTTCAACAAACGCTTCTTCGGAACCGCCAATTCTTTCTGCCATCGCGACAGATGCATCATTACCAGAACCAATGGCTATTCCCTTTAATAATTCTTTTACCGTCATTTCTTCTCCAGGCTCAAGGAAAATTTGAGATCCACCCATAGAGGCCGCATATTCACTTGCTCTTACCTTTTCCTCCCAAGACAATCTACCTTCATCAATCGCTTCCATAATGAGAAGCATTGTCATGATTTTGGTCATACTTGCTGGTGGCAGTTGTTCTTGACTGTTCTTTTCATATATGACAGTACCAGTATCTCGTTCAATTAAAATAGCGGACTTTACTTCATTAACTAAGTCTGTTTTATTTTTCTCCTCCGCCATCGCAACTGGGCTAATCAAGGAAAATAATAAAAATGTTAAAATCATCATTGAAATAAATCGTTTCATTAACATACCCCTCCTATCTTATATAGCTTCCATTTTTTCCAAATAAAATACTTTTATACAAAATTTACTAAATAAAAAAACGCCTTAGGTGTGAACCTAAAGCGTTTGCTTTTGAATTCTGCCTAAGACGTTTTTTCATTCCATTTATTCCGTTATTTCTTCATATACAAGAGTAGGAGCTTTTGTTGGTTCTGATGTTATGGTGATATTTTTATATAACATATCTTTTACTTCTTCCACATTTTCAAAGTTGCTATAAATTGTAGCAAGAGATTCACCTTTACGGACTTGATCTCCAATTTTCTTTCTTAATACAAGACCAACCGCTAAATCGATAGATGACTCCTTGGTTGCTCTTCCAGCTCCAAGTAACATAGCTGCGGTTCCAATCTCATCTGCGACAATTTCCTTCACATAGCCATCCTCTTTTGCTTCTAATTCGAGAATGAATTTAGCTTGAGGCAGTTTGGAAGGATCGTCTACAACAGAAGCATCTCCACCTTGAGAGCTTAAAAACTCTTTTAACTTTTCAAGGGCTGATCCATCTTTTATGGCATCCTCTAATAATTGTCTTGCTTCCTGTAAAGAATTTGCTTTTTTAGCTAGATATACCATTTGGCTTCCTAGTACTAAACAAAGTTCTTTTAAATCTTCTGGACCTTCTCCTCTTAGTGTATCGATTGCTTCTTTCACTTCCAAAGAGTTTCCAATTGCATAACCCAATGGTTGGCTCATATCAGAAATAATAGCCATTGTTCGGCGTCCTACATTATTTCCGATACGCACCATTGCACGTGCAAGTTCTCTTGAATCTTCTAACGTTTTCATAAATGCCCCTGCACCTGTTTTTACATCAAGTACAATAGCATCTGCACCCGCAGCAATTTTTTTACTCATAATGGAACTTGCAATTAGCGGAATACTATCAACCGTTGCAGTCACATCTCTTAGGGCATATAGCTTTTTATCGGCTGGTGTTAAATTGCCACTTTGTCCAATAACGGCAATTTTATTTTTGTTCACGAGATCAATAAATTCTTGATTTTCAATTTCAACATGAAATCCTTCTACTGATTCTAATTTATCGATTGTTCCGCCAGTATGCCCTAGTCCTCTGCCGGACATTTTCGCAACGGGTACTCCAACTGCTGCCACTAATGGTCCTAAAACTAAGGTTGTTGTATCTCCTACGCCACCAGTTGAGTGTTTATCTACCTTTACACCTTCAATTTGAGATAAGTCAATTTGATCTCCTGATTCGACCATTGCCATTGTAAGTTCTGCTCTCTCAGTTTCAGTCATACCATTAAAAAATACCGCCATGGTAAAAGCACTTACTTGGTAATCTGGAATGGACCCATTTGTATATCCGTTGATAATAAATTGAATTTCTTCTTTTGTTAATTCTAAACCGTCACGTTTCTTTTCAATTAAATCTACCATTCTCATGAATAATCACCCGTTTTCTAAATTCGCTTACAAAGCACCATATTTTTTAATTAATTCTTTTACAAATAATAGAAAGTTTGCTTTTACCTTTTCAGTAGTTTCAATGACCTCTTCATGATTTAATGGCTGATCTAGAATTCCAGCTGCCATATTGGAGATACATGAAATCCCCATTACTTCTAAACCTGCATGTCTTGCTACAATGACCTCTGGAACTGTAGACATTCCTACTGCATCGCCACCTAAAGTACGTAGCATACGAACTTCAGCAGGGGTTTCATAAGATGGTCCTGTATTACCAACATAAACCCCTTCCTGAACTTTAATAGATAAATTCTTGGCAACTTCTCTAGCAATTGTTCTTAATTGTTTTGAATATCCTTCCGACATATCCGGGAAACGCACCCCTAATCGAGAGTCATTCGGACCAATTAACGGATTCGTTCCCATATTGTTTATATGATCAGAAATGATCATTAAGTCACCAGGAGAATAACTTTCGTTTACCCCACCTGCTGCATTAGTAACGATTAAAATATCGACACCTAATTCCTTCATAACTCGAACAGGGAATGTTACTTTTTCAAATGAATAACCTTCGTAGTAATGAAATCTCCCTTGCATCGCAACTACTTTCACGTCATTAACTGAACCAAAAACAAGTTGTCCAGCGTGCCCTTCCACTGTAGAAACTGGAAAATCAGGTATTTCATTGTATGGAATTTTTACTGCATCTTTAATTTCCTCAGCAAGAACTCCTAGCCCTGAACCTAGGATTAATCCTATTTTTGGAACATTATTGTATTTTCCTTTTAAAAATGATGCAGCATTTTGAATTTTTGCAAAATCCATCTTCTTACTCCTTCTATTCTAAAATTATTTACTTGTTAGTTCACTCATAAAACTAGTACCATAGTTCGGTAGCTTCACATTAAAATTATCAGCTACTGTAGCACCAATATCGGCAAAGGTATCTCTTATAGGCAGTTCTTTCCCCTCTGTCATTCCCTTAGAATATACCAATAGTGGAACGTATTCTCTGGTATGATCCGTGCCTGGATGAATGGGATCGTTACCATGATCTGCTGTAATGATTAATAAATCATCTTCTTGCATCTTTTCAAAAACCTCAGGAAGTCTTGCATCGTATTCTTCTAACGCTTTACCATACCCTATTGGATCTCGACGGTGGCCATAAAGTGCATCGAAATCAACTAAATTTAAAAAGCTTAAACCTGTAAAATCCATATCCAAGGTTTGAACTAATTTATCCATTCCATCCATATTCGAAACGGTTCGTAAGGATTCTGTTACCCCTTCGCCATCATAAATATCGGAAATTTTCCCAATTGCAATGACGTCTAATCCTGAATCAGCTAACTCATTCATTACTGTTCGGTCAAATGGTTTTAGTGCGTAATCATGTCTATTAGATGTACGTTTAAAGCTTCCAGGTTCACCGATAAATGGTCGAGCAATAACGCGACCTACCATGTATTTTTCATCTAAAGTCAGTTCTCTGGCAATCTTACAAATTTTATATTGTTCTTCAATTGGAATTATTTCTTCATGTGCAGCAATTTGTAGAACAGAATCAGCGGATGTATAAACGATTAATGCGCCAGTTTTCATATGTTCTTCACCAAGTTCATCCAAAATCTCTGTTCCGCTTGCTGGTTTGTTTCCGATTATTTTTCTTCCTGTTCTTGACTCCAGCTCAGAAACTAATTCTGGTGGAAAACCTTCTGGGAAAACTTTGAAAGGTGTTCGAATATTAAGTCCCATGATTTCCCAATGTCCTGTCATCGTATCTTTACCATTTGATGCTTCTTGCATTTTTGTATAGAAAGCTAACGGTTTTGCTGACTTTTCAATCCCTTTAATTACTCGTATATTACTTAGTCCTAATTGTCCCATGTTCGGCATTTTTAAGCCGTACATTTTTTCAGCAATATGTCCTAGTGTATCTGAACCTTTATCTCCAAATTTTTCAGCATCAGGTGCTTCTCCAATTCCTACAGAGTCCATAACAATCAGAAAAATTCTTTTATATGTATACGAAGCCATAATAAATCCTCCTTTTACAATCTATACCATACCTTTAATCTATATTTCCCCTCATCTGAAAGGATTAACCATTATGGTTACTGTTCATCAGAGGTCTATTTGTACTTTCTTACAATCGAAGAAAGCCTTTTCAATGTCAGAAGTCTGACATCTCTATTTTACTGCAACTTTTCAAAATTTCAAGAATAAAAGCTATCCTATTAGGACAGCTTTTATGACAATTCTATGAAGCTATTAAGCTCTTGGATGAAATTTCGTATATACCTCTTTTAATCTAGTCTTGGTAACATGGGTATAAATCTGTGTCGTTGAAATATCAGCGTGACCTAGCATTTCCTGAACAGCACGTAAATCGGCCCCGTTTTCTAATAAATGGGTAGCAAAGGAATGTCTTAATGTGTGGGGTGTTAATTCCTTCTCAATACCTGCTTCAGCTACTAGTTTTTTTAATATTTTCCAAAATCCTTGTCTAGTTAACCTTTTACCATGATGGTTTAAAAATAAAGCTTCTTCTCTTTGTTTCCCTGATGAAAATTTATAACGCGCTTTTTCAATGTAAGTTTGAATAATAGTTGATGCGGTGTTTCCGATTGGAATGATTCTCTCTTTATTACCTTTACCAATACATCGAACAAAACCCATTGTTAAATGGACATCACCTACGTTTAATCCAATTAACTCGCTTACTCGCATACCGGTTGCATAAAGCAATTCTAACATTGCTTTATCGCGGTAACCAAAATGATTATTTAACTTTGGGGACTCTAGTAAGGTTTCTACCTCTTGCATCGATAAAACTTTAGGCAGAGAACGTTCCAGCTGTGGTGATTCAATATGTACGGTAGGGTCATGTTCCATTATTTTTTCTCTTATTAAAAATTGATGAAAAGCCCGAATGGAAGCAGTGTGTCTAGCTAGCGTTTTAGACGATTTATTCTCGTCCTTTAAATAACCCAAAAAATGAATAATCTGTACACGTTTTATATCATTTAGATTAGTTATATTTTCAACATCTTTTAAATAACGAAGATAACTTTTTAAATCTCTTTCATAAGAGATAATCGTGTTTTGTGCTAGTCCTTTTTCGACTAACAGAAAGTGAATAAAGTCTTTCAATTGATTGTCTATCAAGTTGCATTACTCCCCATTTAAGTAAAACAAGATTAATCTATCTAACATTGACATGTCATCGGTACTTTCGGTAGTTGAAACTTTTACCGCTGAACCTTCAGGCTCATCATATCGATGATAATCTTGATACTCTTCATTTAACCAAATGATACCATAATAAAAAAGGATTGTGCATCCTGTAAAAATAATAAACACCTTCATAGATTGAAAGAGCATTTTAAAAAATGAACCCATCCCTATTGCCCCCATACATGTCATAATTCCATCTTTCGTACCTAGTACAAGATATGCCAGTTTGGACGAGTTTTATACCTATTCCAATCAAAAAGAGAATTAAAAGGGGCGAATTAATTGTTAACAAAAAAGCCAAGAGTCTCACGAATGCATTCCATGAGACACTTGGCTTTTTATAATATCATTTACTATTCTACGTCTACTTTATCTTGGCAGCGATGACAAATACCATGGAACGTTAAACGATGGTCTTTAATTTTAAAATTCCAATCACGTTCAACAATGGCTTCAACGTCTTCTAATAAGTCGTCTTGTATTTCATCTACAGCCCCACATTCAATACAAACTAAATGATGATGGAAATGTGCTGCCCCTTCTTGTCGAAGGTCATATCTTGATACTCCGTCACCAAAATTAATTTTATCAACTATTTTAAGTTCTGTTAGTAATTCCAATGTCCGATATACAGTTGCTAAACCTATTTCAGGCGATTTATCTTTCACCAGGAGGTACACATCTTCTGCACTTAAATGATCCTCTTCATTTTCTAACAGCACTCTTACTGTTGCTTCACGTTGCGGAGTAAGCTTGTAGCTAGATGAGTGCAACTGTTTTTTTATTCTATCAATTCTGTTTTCTAAATCGACCATATCGAAGAACCTCCCTCGCCCACTATCAAATCTTATTATAACAGAAGGCAAATGAGATTCAAAATAAAATTATTATCATCAAATATAAATAACTTGTATTATATAATAATAATTATAAATTATTTATTGAATTCATAACTGATTTCATAAATGTTGGAGAAAGATACGCCTCAATCGCAGCCGCAGCTGCAATAAAAAATATAGCAAGTACAAAGGTCCCTATATAACTTTTAAACAATGGAAAAATGGGTTGCCCGTATTTTTTTAGGAATTGCCTTTGAATCATTTTCAAAGAAAACATAACTGCAACGGATGTTGTCACTATAAAAACAGGAATAATGATAAAGTTTTGTGGAAGTACAGATACAAATGCTAAGAAAAACCCATCCCACCCCATCTGGTTTACTAAAAATCCAACCGTGAATCCTACTACCATCCCCTTCATAAAAAGAAGGATTAAAATAACGGGTAAACCGATTATGGAGATTCCGAGCAACCACATAAGACCAATAAACTTTAAATTATGAAAAAAACTTTGCCGAAATAAATCCGATGCTTCCGCTAATTTCCCACTGCTCATTTGCCCAAAAAATTGATTTAAATAATAAAATAAATCTTCTTTTTGAGCAAAACTTAAGCTATTAACAATTACGGCTCCAAAAATTACTCCCATCATAAACAAAACAATAACAAATAAATACATCGAGGAGTTTTCACGTAAATAATTGGCGGCGACATTCTGGTACATTTTTTTCTTCATATGTGTTCCTCCTACTAGTAATAAATCTGTATTTTGATTTATCACCCAATTCGTTACTAAAATTGTATGCTTGTCTATATGAGGTATGACACAAAAATCAAAAATAGGTGAAAAAGCATCCCTTTAACACATTAACGCGCCGGGGGTCTGACCCCCGGCGCGTTAATGTGTTAAATATGGCTCTTTTCTAAAACTTTGTTGTTTTTTGAACTATTAAATAGGCATTTCACCATATAGGGTGTTAAACTCATATCATAATTTAAGAAAAGAGCTGAGCACTTATTAAGAAACCTTAAAACTACAATCTATACAAAAACAGCTTAAATTATTGATCTGCTATTTTACCATATTTGCCGCCACCACCTGCGTGAAGGTTGATCTCTCCATTACGTGCTTTCCATATTAATTCAGCAATTTGCTGAGGGACGACTTCTTTTAAAGCCTCGAAAGGAACTTCATGAAGGATGGCCATTTCTGTTCCAAAGTGATTCAAAAGCTTATCTAGCATTTTAGGTCCTAATCCCGGTATAAACTCCAATGGTACTTGGTGGATATAGGGTGGCCGTTTTCTTTTAGTTTCTGCAGGAGATTTTAATTCCTTTATCCTATCTGCTACACCTTTTATAATTTTACCCTCACCACACGAAGGGCATTTTTCTTCAAAAAGTCCTATTGCATGGGAACAGTTTGCACAGACGGTTTGATGGTATTTACCTAACAGCGGATCAAGTCCGTAGTTTGCTGAAACTTTTCGCCCATCTATTTCGTTTAGCGCTTTTTCTAATTCAAGAAACGTTGGCTCTTCCATTTCGATCACTTGATATTCGCGTGCAATCTTTGCTAATGAATGGGCATCCGAATTGGAGATATAAGTAAACTGATGAAGTTCTCCTATTTCATCTGCCATCATGGTATTGGAACTTAGTCCTAATTCAATTGCATCAATTTTAGTAGCATCAAAAACCTCTGTTAAACTCTTTTTTACCCCTTTTCCATATAAACTTTTAAAAGGAGTAAACACATGAGCGGGAATAAATAAACCACCTAGTTCCTTAACTTTATTCTGCAGTTCCTTACCCGTTACATAAATTCGTTGTGAACTAAGCTGAATGTTTTTAAGATGCTGAGAAAGCCAAATCGAAAAGTCCTTCATCACTTCTATTTTAGGAAAAAAACATAAGACATGGATTGGTCCATGGCACTGTTCATCATATATTTCAAGCTCAGAGCCTGGAATTATCGTTAAATCACCAAACAGTATTCCGCCATCTGGATGCTCTGTTAGAAGTCCTTGAGATCGTAATTCCTCCATCTCAAAAATCACTTCTGGAGAATGACTATCAATAATACCAATTATATTTAAACCTTTTTCATTTCGTGCATGGTGAATAATGTTGGTAAAGGTTAATGATTTGGCTCCCGTTATTTTAACTGCTTTACCCGACATCGTTCTTCCAATATGGATATGTAAATCTACATAGAATTTTTTCATTTGTTTTTCATACTCTCTTTTAATTCAAGATATTGAACAGCATAAGCTGTTTTGGCATCATAGATTTTTTGTTCTTCTATATATTGCTTCGCCTCAGGCAAAGTGATTTCTAAAAGATTAACAAATTCATCTTCATCCAATGATGCGGCATTTTCCTTTTTGGATAAACCAGTCGCAACATATAAATGAACAACTTCATCCGCAAATCCAGGAGATGTATAGAATGAGATTAGCCAGTCAAGATTTTCACAAATATAACCTGTTTCCTCTTCTAACTCTCTAAGTGCACAATTCTTAGGATTTTCTCCTCTTTCAAGCTTTCCAGCAGGAATTTCAACTATCGTCCGTTCCAGTGCTTTGCGGTATTGCTCCACCATCACAATCTTTCCTTCATTTGTGATAGGTAAAATAGCAACAGCACCAGGATGTTTAATGATTTCGCGCTTTGAAGTTTTCCCGTTCGGTAATTCAACTTCTTCTACTTGTAAGCTTATCACTCTGCCATCAAATATTTTTTCCGTTTTTATGGTTTTTTCCTCTAATCGGTTCAACTTAAACACTCCTGTTCTAATCCGCTATATCATCCTCATACATTTTACCATACTTTATTATTTTGAGAGGTAGATGGCCATGAAGGTGTATGTTCATGAAAAAGGGATCATTTTCGTCGGTAAAGCATGGGAAATAAAACAAAAACTTTTAGAATATCAAAAACAGTATACACTTCTAAAAGATTGGTTAAACGAAGCAAGCATCAAAAAGGAATCCTAAACATTTGGTTTATTGATTTCCTTTCCTTTAAAATATGATTAACATAAACTGGGGAGGAAAAAGATGTTAAACCGTATAGTAGGACAATCCAATTTATTAGTAAGTGAAATAGGGCTAGGCTGTATGTCTCTTGGGACAGAGGAAAAAATGGCCAAACGTGTTATTGAGGCTGCTTTAGAAGAGGGAATCAATTATTTTGATACAGCAGACCTCTATGATTTTGGGGTCAATGAACGTATTGTTGGGAATACCTTAAAGAACGTACGTGAACAAGTCGTCATTGCTACAAAGGTTGGAAATCGTTGGAATGAGAGTGGTACTAGCTGGAATTGGGACCCATCTAAGCACTATATAAAAGAAGCCGTTAAGCGAAGTCTTGCGAGATTGGGAACCGAATATATCGATTTATATCAGCTACATGGCGGAACAATCCATGACAATATAGACGAAACCATTGAAGCCTTTGAGGAATTAAAATCGGAAGGTTATATTCGATATTATGGAATTTCTTCTATTCGTCCGAATGTCATTCGCGAGTTTGTGAAGAAATCAAATATGATATCGGTTATGATGCAATATAGTCTTCTTGATAGACGTCCGGAAGAAACTGTTCTATCGTTCTTAAAAGAGGAAGAGGTTAGTGTTTTTTGCCGAGGTTCCTTGGCAAAAGGAATTCTCTCAGAAAAAAAATGGGATGACTTCTCTTCATCTATCAAAGAAAAAGGATATTTAGATTATTCAGCTTCTGAACTAAACGACTTATTATCTTCATTACGTAATAAATTCGATAGCCGTCACTTAACAGAAGTGGCTACTCAATATTGTTTGGCAAATCCTGCTGTTGCTTCAGTAGTAACCGGTGCTAGTACACCAGAACAGATTAGAAAAAATGTTTTAGCGGCTAAATCACCTGCTCTATCAAATGAAGAGTTAGAATTATTAAAACAACTCTCAAAAGCATCTACTTATCAAGAACATAGATAAAATAATTAATCATTATAAAAGGGCTAAACCAATATTCATTTGGTCTGCCCTTTTTTCCATTCTAATGCTTTTTGTTCCAATTCTTTCACAATGAAATTTTTATAAGATATATAGCTTTCAACATCCAAAGGAAATTTTTCAGCCGCCTCTAGTTTTATCTTTCCATATAAATCGGCTTGTACTGGATGCAAACGTAAATAATCCCTGAATATTAAATGCCGTTCAATATCCGAGTGCCCCTTTTGAAAGCCGTGTAAATGAACTAAGCGTTCTCCTTGTGGACTAAATCTAACAAAATATCTTCTACCAGGGATTCCATTTTCCCCACGGGCTTCATAACCTAATTTTCCTTCTAGCTCTTGAGCCTTTTGATCAAAGATTGAAAGTGAATCTGATTCTATTAACAAATCAATAATTGGCTTTGCTGCTAGTCCTGGAACAGAGGTACTCCCTATATGGTGTATGACAATTTCATGTTGAGGAAAGAGCTTCAATAATAAACTTTTTTCTATTTGAAATCGTTCTAACCATTCAACTTGGTAGGGGATTACTTCCACTTTTCGAACCATTATTTAAAACTTCTCCAGTCAGTATTGCTTTCATTTAATAATTCTTCAAACGTTTTATTTTTTTCTTTTAATCTTCTTTCTTCACGCTTTCTGGCTTCCTCTTCTTGAAGTTTCTTTTCTTCAGAAGCTTTTAACTCTTGCTGTTTCTCTTTTAACTGCTTCATTAAATCTTGATTTAAAAAATCGCCCAATGTGATGGCAGATTCATCTTTTTTCGGTTTCGTACTTTGATGTTTTTGTTGCTTCTGCTTCTTCATTTTTAAAGACCTCTCCTTTTATTTTTGAACATATTATAACATGATTTTTTAAAAGGAATATTCATTCACCCTTTTAAAAAAGCTGTTTTCGTATAGATTGTGGTTTTCGTAAAAATCCCTAAAGCCGGATTTTTACAGGCTCTCTTAAGAAGTGCCTAGCTTTTTTCTTCATTTTGATATGAGTTTATCACACCCTATTTGTGATCTGCCTACTTATTAGTTACAAAAAGCAACAAAGTTTCAGAAAAGAGCCTTTTAAAAGGAGAATAAAGCTTAATCAAAATAATGATCTTTTAGATTCATTAGAGAAAAAACGAGCAGGGAAATCTCCCCGCTCGTTTTAATATGCTTCTAATTTGACACTTTCATCAACTAGTAGTGCTGCCTCTGTGGAGTTTACAACATCTTCAACCGTAAATCCTTGTGCCACCTCTACTAATTTTAATCCAGCATCTGTTACATCCATTACCGCTCTTTCGGTAATGATACGGTTTACAACACCTTTACCTGTTAATGGTAAAGTGCATTCCTTTAATATTTTGGACTCGCCTGCTTTATTGACATGATCCATGATAACAATAATTTTTCTTGCCCCATGAACTAAGTCCATTGCGCCGCCCATTCCCTTAATCATCTTTCCAGGAATCATCCAGTTAGCCAAATCACCTTTCTCAGAGACTTCCATTCCTCCAAGAATGGCTACGTTGACATGACCGCCCCGGATCATGGCAAATGATTCTGCGCTATCAAAAAAGGCTGAGCCTGGAATAGCGGTAACGGTTTCTTTTCCGGCATTAATTAAGTCAGCATCCACTTCGTCTTCTGCAGGGTATGGACCAATTCCAAGTAAGCCGTTTTCAGACTGGAGGACAACTTGTTTGTTTTCAGAAATAAAGTTTGCCACCAATGTCGGCATACCAATACCTAAGTTAACATAAAAACCATTTTCAATTTCTTGTTCCGCTCTTCTTGCAATTTTTTCACGATTATTCAAAATCCCTCTCCTCCTGTCCTCGTTATTTTTGAACTGTTAACCGCTCAATTCGTTTTTCTTGCTTGCCTTCTATAATGGTTTGAACATAAATACTTGGTGTATGAATCGTATTTGGATCAAGCTCACCGATTTCTACTAATTCCTCGACTTCCGCAATCGTCACCTTTCCAGCTGCTGCGATCATGGGATTAAAGTTACGAGCCGTTTTGCGGTAAACAAGATTCCCCATTTTATCGCCTTTCCATGCTCTTACAAGACTAAAGTCAGCAGTAAGTGCTTCCTCAAGTAAATATTCTTTACCATTAAACACTCTTGTTTCTTTTCCATCCGCAATTGGAGTTCCGACTCCAGCTGGTGTGTAAAATGCGGGAATTCCAGCCCCACCTGCACGAATTTTCTCTGCTAGTGAACCTTGTGGAAGAAGTTCTACTTCTAATTCTCCTGAAAGAACTTGTCTTTCAAACTCTTTATTCTCACCAACGTAAGATCCAATCATTTTCTTTATTTGTTTGTTTCGTAAAAGTAATCCTAAACCCCATTCATCAATCCCACAGTTATTCGAGATGACCGTTAAGTCCTTTACCCCTTTTTCTACCAGTGCTAAAATGAGGTTTTCTGGAATTCCACAAAGTCCGAATCCCCCTACCATCAAGGTAGCTCCATCCTGAATATCAGCTACCGCATCTTTAAAAGATTGGCCAATTTTTTTCACGATACTCTCCCCTTCCTTGATATTTAGGCTAACTCAACAATCGTTGCGACCCCTTGTCCTCCACCAATACAAAGTGTGGCTAAGCCTTTATGTGCATTGCGCTTTTTCATTTCATGAATTAATGTGACTAGGATTCTTGCCCCGCTTGCTCCAATTGGATGTCCTAGGGCAATAGCTCCTCCATTCACATTAAGGATTTCTTTATTAAAATGAAGGTCACGATCGACTGCCAATGATTGCGCTGCGAAAGCTTCATTTGCCTCTATTAGTTCAATCTCTTCTAGAGATGTTTCAGCTTTTTCTAATACTTTTCTTACAGCAGGAACCGGTCCGATTCCCATAATACTTGGGTCCACCCCTGCACTTGCATTTGCTTTAATGGTTACCAATGGAGTGATTCCCAGTTCTTCTGCTTTTGCTTTACTCATGACAACAACCACTGCTGCCCCATCATTAATACCAGAGGCATTTCCCGCTGTTACACTTCCGTCCTTTTTAAAGGCTGGTCGTAATCCTCCCAGTTTTTCTACAGTAGTCCCAGCCTTTGGGTACTCATCTTGCGCAAATACAATCGGATCTCCTTTTCGTTGCGGGATTACCACTGGAATAATTTCATCTTGGAATTTCCCTTCCGCAATCGCTTTAACCGCTTTTTCCTGGCTCCAAGCAGCAAACTGATCTTGTTCTTCACGAGTAAGCTCGTATTTGTCACATAAATTCTCCGCTGTCATTCCCATATGATAATCGTTAAACGCACATGTTAAACCGTCTGCTACCATCGTATCAATTAATTTCTGATCGCCCATTTTAAAACCGTCACGAGCATTTTTTAACAGATAAGGTGCTTGGCTCATATTTTCCATTCCACCAGCAACTACTATTTCCGCATCACCAGCTAAAATGGCTTGTGTGGCAAGATGGACCGCTTTAAGACCAGAACCACAAACTTTATTTATCGTCATGGAGGAAGCGCTTTCAGGAATACCCGCTTTAATAGCTGCTTGTCTTGCTGGATTTTGTCCTAATCCGGCTTGTAACACATTTCCTAAAATAATTTCATCCACCTGCTCTGGCTTTAAACCGGCTTTCTCTAAGGCACCTTTAATCACAATGGATCCTAGCTCTGGAGCAGAGACATTTTTTAAGCTTCCGTTAAAATTTCCTATCGCTGTACGAACAGCGCTCACAATTACTACTTCAGTTTGAGTCATTTTTCTCTTCCTTTCCCTACTTTGGTCACTCTTTTACATATTCTCGTGTAATAGCAAAATTCCTTTAATTTTGTCAAAATTTTTATAATTGTTGCTTTTTGAAAATCACCCACACTACAATGAATATATGAGATTAGGAGGGGAAAAAATGACGCTTCATTTACCAAAAAAAGTGACTATTGTTGAAGTAGGACCTCGTGATGGCTTACAAAATGAAAAAAGTTTTATTCCGACAGAAGTAAAAAAACAATTTATTAACCGTCTGAAAAACGCAGGAATAAAAGAAATGGAGCTGACTTCGTTTGTATCACCAAAGTGGGTGCCACAAATGGGAGATGCAACCGAAATTGTTGCGGATTGCTTGGATTCAACTACACGAAATATTGTCTTGGCACCAAACCAAAAAGGAATAGACCGTGTCCTGGAAACCAATTGCAAGGCTGTGGCTGTTTTTGTTGGGGTTAGCAATACGTTTAACAAAAAAAATATCAATAAAACGACGGAAGAAAGTCTTGAAGAACTCAAACCAATTATAAAAAATTTAAAGGACCAAAACTTTTTTGTTCGCGCTTGTATATCGACTTCTTTTTATTGTCCATACGAAGGGAAAATAGAGGAAGAGGATACTCTGAAACTTTGTTCTGAATTTGTAGCAGCAGGCGTTGATGAATTAAGTATAGCTGATACCATCGGGATGGCTTCACCAGGGGAATCGTATTCTCTTTTTACAAAAATAAAAGAAGCCTTTCCTCATACTCTGATTAATGCTCATTTTCACGATACGCGTAAGATGGCACTGACGAATATCTTTGCTGCCTTACAGGCTGGAGTAGATCGTTTTGATACGTCTGCCGGCGGATTAGGCGGTTGCCCGTTTGCCCCTGGCGCTACTGGAAATGTTGCAACAGAGGATGTTGTTTACATGTTAGACCGTATGGGAATTGAAACAGGAATTGATTTAACTGAATTGGTAAAAGCGGTTGATATGGTGGCACCCTATTTATCAAGAAAAATCGATAGTACTTATTACCGTCTTCAGCATGCATAACCTTTGTTCGCTTTAACCATCTTAATAAAGAGAACAAGATGGAAGGAGTCGATTTTAGTGAGTCAAAAACGCGACAAAGGTTATAGTCAAAAAGGAAAGCCCAACGCAGACACAGGTAAACGTTTAATTTCAGCCGAGGAATTAGAATTAGCCATCCATCCGACAAAACGCCAGAATTCTCCGCAGTAATCGAAAAGCGGAAGCGGCTTGATTAGCCCCGACAAGCATAAGCCACTCCATGAAAGAAGGTGTCTTTCCTTCATTCATGGAGTGGCTTATGACCTCGAGGGGCTAGCCGCTGAAGCTGGACATGAATAAACGTTTTATCTTCTTAAGCCGCATTCTTTTGCGGCTTTTTTATATGATTGATGCTAAAATAAATAACGATTAGTTCCTTAGTAGGAGGTGTTTACGTGAAAAAATTCATGCGCTCGCTATTATCTATTTTGGCGTTTTTATCAGCATTATCTGCCCTAGGTGTTTATTTTACCAATCGCCTCATGTATATCAAAAAGAAAAACGATGACTTAATCTTAGAAAGGGAAACAACAGCTGGCCGGTTTCTTCCTTTAGATTTCGATTTATTACCAAAACGTGAAGTTACGATTCAGTCCCCTTTTGGTTATCAATTAAAAGCCGTTTTAGCTGAGCCACATCGTACCAATTTGTACGTTATCATCTGTCATGGTGTAACCGAAAATAAGACAAATTCAGTGAAATATATGAATCTTTTCCTAAACCGCGGTTTTAATGTCCTGATTTACGACCATCGCAGACATGGCGAATCTGGAGGAAAAACAACTAGTTACGGTCATTATGAAAAAGACGATTTAAAAGCGGTTGTTGATTGGTTAAAAATTGAGAAGGGGCCTTTGCTTCAGCTAGGTATCCACGGTGAATCAATGGGGGCTGCTACCATGCTCCTTTATGCCGGAATGCTTGAAGATTCGGCCAATTTTTATATTGCGGATTGTCCTTTTTCAAGCTTTGAGGAGCAATTAGCTTATCGTCTAAAAAAAGAGATGAAGCTTCCTCCCAAAATTTTTCTTCCATTTGCAAATATTTTCTTAAAAATTCGAGAGGGTTACTCCATCAAGGAGGTTTCTCCTATTTCCTTCATTCAGAACATTAGAAAACCTGTTTTATTTATTCACAGTAAAAAAGACGATTACATATTGCCTTCCATGACCCTTGAATTGTACGAAAAAAAACAAGGTCCCAAAAAACTGTACTTAGCAGAAAATGGCGTTCACGCTCAATCACTTAATGAAAATAAAGCAAAATATGAACAAGCCATTGATGAGTTTTTGGAGGAGTTTGTATTTGCGGATGATATGATTTAATTTCCAAACAATAAAAGAGAGCCAATTGGCTCTCTTTTTATCTTTTCAGCAAATCTTCCAGCTCTAACCAACTGTTTAATCTTGGCATTTTTACATGTTGATTGTATGAGTTATCAATAGCATATACATTTAACGGCAACTCCAATAATGTTTCTAGTACCTCTGGTTTATCATCAAAATAATAATCTAGTTCCATTTCTTGAATGATTTTAATTTTTTCTTCATCTTTCATCCCACAATAAAATTTTTCTTCATCAACTGGGAAGCCATTTTTTATTAACCACTCTTTTGTTCCTTCAGCATACTGTTTATCTCGAGCAGTAATGTAATAAATTTCATGTCCTTCTTTTACTAATCGATTCAAAACTTCAACTGCATTAGGAAACGGAGGGCAATCCGAAAAATAGATTTCTTCCCTAAGACTCTTCCACAAACGCCCGCCTTCTTCCGCTGTCAACCCAAATGGTTCATGAATTTCTAAAGTCTTTAGCGTATGAAATTGTGCTAATTCAATTTGTTTATTCATTTTTTCATTATAAATATGAAAGGCATGTTGTCTGAGTTGTATCAACGTGTCATCTATGTCAAAGCCAAATTTCAAAGTCATTTCCCCCACGTTTAATTATTTTTAGGATAAGCCGTAATACAAATATCTGTACCAAACTGTTCTATTTCGTGGATGATAACATCTAGAGCCTGATCCATATTTTCCACATCATCTCCCGTAAAGGGCGTTAGTGATCCTCTTCCACCTAAAATCTTTGGAGCCATATAGATGAAAAATTTATTTATTAATCCTTCACGTAAAAAAGAACCATTGATTTCACTGCCACCTTCTACTAAAAGATCGGTAACTCCTTTTTCAAATAATCGTTCCATTAGTTCTTTTAAATCTAAGCCTGAAGCCATTTTAGGGATATAGAGTAATTCTATGCCCTTTTGCTCCAAGGCATGAATTTTTTCTGGGTTTACTCCCTTTTGTGTGACAATCCACGTTTTGGCCACACTACAATCTGTGATTTTTGCATCAACAGGTATTCTTAAATCTGAATCTAAAATGATTCTTATCGGATTTTTGCCACCTGATTCTAATCTTGTTGTTAATTGAGGGTCATCTGCCATTACCGTACCAATTCCAACTAAAATCGCATCCACTTCATTTCGTAATCGGTGTACATTATAGCGTGACTCTTCCCCTGTAATCCATTTGGAATGTCCATTATAAGTAGCGATTTTTCCATCTAACGTCATTGCCACTTTTGATATGACAAAAGGTGTTTTGGTCAGCATATTGTGAATAAAACGCTCGTTCAATAATTTTGCTTCCGCTTCTAATATACCAACCTCTACCTCAATCCCTGCTTTTCTTACTAGTTCAATTCCTCGACCAGCTACTTGTGGATTTGGGTCCTGCATAGCGACCACCACACGACTTACTTCCGATTCGACGACTAAATTAGCACAAGGAGGTGTCTTTCCAAAATGAGAACACGGCTCAAGGGTTACATACAAGGTAGCACCTTTCGCATGTTCTCCAGCCATTCTAAAAGCATGCACCTCAGCATGTGGTTCACCAGCCTTTCGATGCAAGCCAGAACCGACGATCACACCGTCTTTTACAAGGATTGCTCCTACTACTGGATTAGGATTTGTTCTCCCTTTTGCCGTTGCAGCTAAATCTAAAGCCATTTTCATAAAATATTGGTCTTTATTCATTGATTTACTCCTTAAACGGTCATTCTTTCCTCTAGTGGAATATGTCCAGATTTATGAACCTTTGTTTCCAAATAATGCTTGTTATATTCAGATACATCTCCCCATAATGGGATATTTTTATCCGCTGTTAAACCGTGTTTTCTTAATGCTTGAAGCTTCTTTGGATTATTCGTAATTAACGTTACAGGTTTCTGACGTAACTCTTTTAAAACACGGATAGCTTCCTCATAAGAACGATGATCATCCTCAAAGCCCAACGCTTGATTGGCTTCTACCGTATCAAAGCCTTCTTGTTGAAGTAGATAAGCTAGTGATTTTGAAAATAAGCCGATGCCTCTGCCTTCATGATTAGCTAGATAAAAGATCGCCCCACTGCCATTTCCCACTACCATTTTCATAGATTGACGCAATTGATAACCACAATCACAACGCTTACTACCAAATATATCTCCTGTATGACAAATACTATGCATTCTGATAAGTGCTTCGTTTGATTGATTAAAATCACCAAAAACTAATACCGAAGATTGTTGCAAGGAAGCAAGATTGGCTTTTGTCAGTGATTCTAAAAAGTTTTCCTTTGAATATCTATCATCAAGTTCTAACCAAGAATACCATTGAAAAGTTACTGTTTGGTCGTCTAATTGTACAGGTAATGTGACAGGACCAACTAAACAAAGATCATTTCTATTTTCTTGCTTTATAAAAGTCATCTTATTTTTTAAAATATTTTTTACATCTGTAGAAACCATTTATGCTCACCTATTCTTTAGTTTGATTATCACTTACTTTATGTAAGTTAGTATATGTTTGTAATCGAATTATGTCAAGTAATAATGATTGTAGTCTATATAATGGGTTTTCACTATATCGACTAGTTTATCATAAGTTCCCTATTAGATAAGTTTTATCCTCTTATATTGCTTTTTTTACTTTTTACGATTACCATCTAAGGAGAATTGTGACAATTTTGTGAAGGAGTGGGTATGATGACGAAGGTACAAATTAAAGTAAATGATAATGGGTCTTACCGTATTACTGGGGATGTTGAATTAATTGATGGTGAGGGAAATGTTTACCCGGCAAAAGCTGCTTTTTCTTTATGTCGATGTGGCAAATCAGCCAATATGCCATATTGTGATGGAACACATAAAGGAACCTTCGAATCAGTTGTTAGAGTACCTAAGACTGAAGAAGACAAATAGAAAAAAGAGGTTTCCCAAAAGGTTTTCTGAAACCCGATAAAAGATTTCGGGTTTCAGTTAGGCTCTTTTCTAAAACTTTTATTCTTTCAATTGAACATCTGCAATATCCAAAATAGAAATTCGATGAATTTCTTGAAAATGATCGACAATATGAAGCTTTTGTGTGAATTCATCCCAATAATGAATTCGCCCCATTACTAGCTGATATTTTTGACTATGATTTTGATAATGGGTAATGATCACTGACTGGTGCTCTTCCATCGCAGTTGCCAGAATGCTATTCATTTCTTCTAGCTTTTGGTCGTCAAGTTCTTTTTGATGTTCAAACGTATCTTCATTTGCCCAATCCCGTAATAGCTTTACATGCTCCGGCAACATCATAGCCGTCCACTTGATTCGTCCACGATCCCGTATCATCCTTTCTCCTCCTTACATTTTATGGCCACCGACTAGTTTTGAACGATGCTTTGCCGTTCCAGCCTCTGTATAGGAAACAGCTCTTAACAGTGAACCTGACCCATAGCGCCTGCGAATGGAATCAACCACATAACCAAGTTCACGTCTTTTGTCTGCCTTAAAATCAAAAAGATTTAATTGAAGCTGATTATCTTCAACAAGATTGCCAATTGCCATGGAGATTTGTCTAACGGTTTTGCCCGTATAATGCTCATAAAAAAGTTCTAAGCATACTTGGTAAATATCCATTGTCACATTCGTTGGCTGGCTAATGGTTCTTGAACGGTAAAACCCTCCTCCAAACTCATCCTGGCTATAGCCCACCCCAAAACTAATGGTACGCCCCGCTTTTCGATGGGTCCGTGCCCGTCGAGCCACCTCTTCACACATTTCTAAAATAACATGCTTAATTTCCTCTTCCTCCTTATAATCACGCAGTAGAATCTGACTTTTGCCAAAGCTAATTTGTCCTTCCATAATCGGTGCACCGATTTCTGATAGATCAATTCCCCATGCATGATGATAAAGCTGGTTACCCATGATTCCGAATTTTTTTTCAAGCTTATTTAAATCATAACGAGCGAGCTGTCCAACATTAAAAATTCCCATTCCATTTAATGTTTTTTCAACACGGCGTCCAATTCCCCACATCTCTCTTAATGGTGATACTGGCCAAAGCTTATTCGGCACATCTTCATATGTCCATTCGGCAATCCCTTTCTTTTTAGCATCTAAATCAAGGCATAGCTTTGCCATGAGCATGTTGGGACCGATTCCAACCGCACATGGAAGCTGAAATTCACGTTCAATGTCGTCTTTGATTTTTCGGGCGATCGTCAAGGCATCCCCCCACATATCAGTGGCACCGTCCACTTTTATAAAGCTTTCATCAACACTGTAGGTATGGATAGCTTCCTTGGGGACATAACGATGAAACACCCGAGTAATTTCAGTTGAAATTCGTAAGTAGGTAGCCATTTTCGGTTCAATAAGATGAATCCGAGGATCATTTGGTATCTCAAACATACGTGAACCTGTTTTAATCCCAAATTCTTTTTTCATACGCGGTGAAGCCGCTAACACAATACTTCCTTGTCGCTCTTTATCACCAACCACAGCTATATAGGATTCTAGAGGATCTAATCCTTCTATTACAGCTGCACAGCTAGCGTAAAAGCTTTTCATATCAACACATAATATTTGTTGTTGTGGCATCTCGTTGTAATTAATCATTGCCTCTTACTCCTTTTACGAACGTTTGTTCCACAATATTATATCCTTATTTTAAGCGAATATACGTTCGTATTCAATGGGAATTTTAGTCGTTTTTCCTTATTCATTCGACTCTAAACGATGGAAAAAGGCAGAAAACACGATATAATCAGGTGATGAGGTGGCCTAAAATGGATAAAAAGTTTATTGTTAAAATGATTCAAAATAGCTTTAAACAATATCACCACGATTTAGAATCCATTCCATTAGGAACAGAAGATTATGAACGGCTTTACCAGCAAATCATTCAGTTAAAACAAGAAACAGACGCTGACTTGCATGACATTGTCAACGATGTGATATATGAATTTTTGACGAATTGATCCGAGGGAATAGAGATTCGAAAGGAATTAGACAAATGAATACATATGCAAACAAGCTTCGCGAATTATTGCTCAATGACCGTAATGAAGAAGAGGCAGTAAAAATGCAAAAATATATGCGTGACCAGTTTAAGTATATTGGACTGAGAGCACCAGCAATGAGGGATGCGTTTAAAGCGTTTATCGCTGAGAATGGGCTGCCAAAACATGAGGATTTACACGAAGTCATCCAAGAATTGTGGTCCTATCCAGAACGCGAACTTCAAATGGCAGGACTTTATTTACTGGACAAAATGAAGAAACAATTTACGAAAGAGGATATTCAATTATTAGAAAATATAATTGAGAAAAAATCATGGTGGGATACAGTTGATCATATCGCAAAACATCATGTTGGCTATATTTTTCAAATGTACCCAGAAATCATGCGACCAACAGTTGAGAAGTGGATTGAAAGCGGTCATCTCTGGTTAATGAGGAGCTGTATTTTATTTCAGCTTGGATACAAGCAGGAAACAGATGCGGAACTACTTGCAGAAATGATTGAAAGAACGAAATACTATAAGGATTTCTTCATAGAAAAAGCAATTGGGTGGTCATTGCGTGAATATGCCAGAAATAATCCTGAATTTGTAATGAATTTTGTTCAAACTCATTCCTTACCTAAATTAAGTGTCAGAGAAGCATTAAAGCATCTAAAATAATTAAATGGAATTCCACAAGCGAAATATGTAAAAAGGCACCTATTAAAAGGTGCTTTTCTCAAAACATTTTTAAACCTATGAAACTTTCCAAGACTTTCAACGTAAATTAATATAAAATGATTGTAACTTAAGAAGGAGTGATACCCAATGGCAAAATCAAAAGCCAAAAAAATTCGTGAAAAACTAGTTCGCGAAGGAAGAAGAAATCCAGAAGAAAGTCGAAGCCCATTTATTTTCACAGACATGAGAACTAGAAAAACAAAGACAAAAAAAGATTATCTCTATCAAAATAAATGTAAGAACCATTCATCCCAAGTAGGAAACGATGGTTCTTTTTATTTTGGTTTTTTTCACAAGATAAAAAGAGAATAGCCATTATAAGACTATTCTCCCGTAGAAAACCTATTTTTCTAATTTAAAGATTGCTTCACCAATTCCAAGGTCTGTTTCGACATCAATGATCACATCAGCATCTTCATAGGCATCATTCACATAAACACCATTACCTTTTGAAATAAAGCCTTCAAAATCAGCATGACCAATTCCTTTAGATGATTTAATTTTAACCCCTACATCTTTAGGTAGAATAATAGTCGACTGACCAACACCCATTTTTAAGTCAACATCAAAGCTTTTCTTCCAATTACCGCTTAAGTCAACAGTCACATTCCCTACCCCGCTGCTTACATCCAAATTGCTTAGTTTTAACCCCTGTAAGTTAAGTTTTGTTTCCGTTGCTCCAGTATTCACTTCTAAATCGATGGGAATATCATTTGAAAATTCAAGGTCCCAATCATTTTCTATGTTTTTAAAATTAATGCCTGAAAGATTTTTTTTTGATTGCTCAATCACAACTTTACCAGTCTTACCTGATTTTTTATAAGAAACTTTAGGTTTTAGTTCTTTCATGCTGTATTGAATTTCTCCTTCAACCCAATCAGATGCTCCTTCAGAAACATTTAACTTTCCAGCACCTACATTTAAAACTACTTCTAATTCTTTTGCTTTATCTTTTTTTACAAATACGTCTGAATCCTTTTCTTTCCCACTAACTACTGAGCTGCAGCCGGCAATCCACATTAACGAAGCAGATATCATCAATCCTAATACTAAATTCTTTTTCATAACATTCATTCCTCCAATAATTCAACCTATAATCACATTTTAGGTAAAAACTTGATTCGCCAAAAAGGGCTCTGGAATGAATTTCCACTAAGACTTGGGACCTAGTAAAGAACAAAAAGCCTTGAACGAGTCCAAGGCCAATTTCTATTTTTGATTAAATGCTTTGCGTCCGATACGCTCAAACGCTCTTGGAAATAACGTATAAACGACACTTCCAAGATTCATCCAACGAGGTAAGTTAATCTCACGTGTTTTCGTAAGCATGGCATCCACAACCTTGTTTGCAACAAAGTCAGGCTGCAGCATAAATCTCTGGACATTTTTTACATACGTTCCCTTTTCATCGGCAATATTGAAAAAATTCGTTGCAATCGGCCCTGGATTAACGGTCGTCACCCATACATTATGGGCGGCTAACTCCATTCGCAAGCTATTGGAATAGCCAAGAACCGCATGTTTGGTAGCGGAGTAAACACTTGATTTTGGCGTAGCAATTTTTCCAGCCTGAGAAGCAATATTAATAATATGGCCAGTACGGTGTTCACGCATTTTAGGTAGTACCATGCTAGTACAAGCCATTAGACCAATTACATTTACCTCAAACATGGATTTGATTTCATTTATCTTAGCTTCATGTGCCTCTCTAAAGACACCAAAACCAGCATTATTAACTAAAATATCAATTGTTTTCATTTCCTTATAAATGGTATGGAAGACTCTTTCAACTTCATCCGTATCCGATACATCTAAGCGATGAACAAATACTTTAATAGAATATTGTTGCTCCAACTCTCTTTTTAACTGTTCAAGCTTATCAACACTTCGAGCTAACAACGTTAAGTTGGCCCCTCTTTTGGCACACAGCTTTGCAATTTCCGCACCGATACCTCCAGAAGCACCTGTCACCACTATATTTTTCCCTACTAATGATGGCATTTTTCTTCACCTCAAATGGCAGTATAAAGAACCATTTTTCCTTCCTCTATTCTCTTAATTTCCCCTATATTTAATAAATAATCGATTTGACCAACTGTTTCGGAAATCGTTAAGCTTAATTCTTTTTGGTAGACAGTTGGAAATAGGCGCTGACAAATTTCAAAAACAGAAAGTGGCTGGGCAGTAATAAATTCCTTTACCGTCATTGCTCTTTCATGTTGTCTTTTTAACCTTTTTTCTATCAAATTAGGCAAATCATACACTTCTTCACCATGGCCAGTATAGACCTTTTGAATAGGATAGTTGGAAAGTTTCTTTAAAGATTGATTGTACTGAACAAGTGGCTTTGGTCTTTCTGTTTCCCCAACTAAAGGCGGCTCAAGTAATGGATTAGGAGAGATATGGGCAAGCACATGATCACCAGCGATTAATACCCCATCCTTTTTACGAAATAAAGAAATATGACTTTGAGCATGACCTGGAGTCTCAATAATTTGCCAATCTTCAAGACCTGGAATGTTACTTCCTTCTTGTACCGTATTAGTTAAACCTCGATGACATGAGTAACGTAAGCTCTTTCTTAATTGGCTCACTTGCTGGTAATATGATTCTGGAATCCCAAATTCAACAAATTGCTTTTGGTAAAATTGATCATGCTCTTTTATAAAGGAGTCCGTACGCAGTAACCATCTTTCGCTTAGAGGGTGTCCATATACAGGAAGTGAATCTGGAAAATAGTCAAGCGCTCCAACATGGTCAGGATGGTGATGGGTAAGGACGATTTGTTCAATATCATTGGGCTTTACATTTAATTTAAGTAATTGACTTGTTAAAGCATTCCAGGTTTCCTCTGTTTTTGGACCACAATCTACAAGAGTTAAACGCTTTTCATCTAGTAAATAAGCATTCACATCTCCAACAGCAAAAGGTGTGGGTAATGTTAATTTTGCAATTCCATTTATCCATTCCGTCATTTGTAACTCTCCTAATATTATTTTTCTATATAAAATTTTGAAATCAAATTCTTTACAAAGTAATATTTATAATTTAGTTTACCGATTCTTGGAACACTTGTCATTATTTCCGCATAACTTATAGTTATAAAATTTAAAATTTTTAAAATACATTGTTGACAGACAAGTATTCGTTCCCTCATAATCAATAAAAATTTACAAAAAATAAGCGATGAATAAGACCAGTAGGTGGAGAATGACGCAAGAGAGTGAAACTCGAGAGGCTGAAAGGTTTCACCGTCCTCTTCCCCATCGAACCTACCTTATGAGCTGTCAGGTAAACCTGACCGTTTCTCCAACGTTACCGGATCCAAAGCAGCATCTTTCTTTTGGAAAACGGGCCCGTTTAAATTAGAAAGGTGAATGAAGGTGGTACCACGGAAGCAAAGACCTTTCGTCCTTTAACGGATGATGGGTCTTTTTTGTTTTTTATAAGGCTATGTTAAATACCACTGTTGACTTTTGATTTTACACAAATGGCTAAAGTAGTAGTGTTTAAAAACAAAGCCTCATCAGTCCCTTAACGGACACACGTTCCGTTATATGACGAAAATGTTTGTTTTTAGAGGATTAGCGGACTATGGTTCCGCTATTTCATTAAAAGTATGTCATTAGCCTATGAAATATTGTGAATAACGGAATCTGTGTCCTATAAATTAGAAAAAACGTCTATTTTAGGGCAATAACGGTATGTGTGTCCTATAAAAAAACTGAACATCATCAACACTAATCTTAAAAATAGCTTTATAAAAAAAATGAACCAGGAGGAAATTCAAATGAAAAAAATTGCGATTATTGGTGCTGGTTCGATGGCAGAAGCATTAATATCTGGGATGATTAGCAATCATTTTATTGATAGTAAAAATATTTGGGTGACAAACCGAAGCAATCAGGAAAGACTGCAGGAACTCGAAAGTAAATATCAAATTTCAACCACTTACTCCCTGAAAGAATTGACAACAGAAGTAGACATTATTATTTTGGCCATGAAGCCTAAAGATGCGGGCATTGCTTTAGAAGGCTTAAAAGATTTCCTTACGGAGAATACTTTACTTGTATCTGTACTTGCAGGTGTCTCGATCCAAACCATTCAAAAGCTTGTCGGTACCTCCAATTCTATTGTCAGAGCGATGCCAAACACATCCGCAACGATCGGGATGTCAGCAACAGGGTTAGCTTTTAATGAAAAAGCTACACAGAAACAAATTCATTTAGTGGATACGATGTTTAATACAATCGGAATGACCCAGTTTATTAAAGAGGAACAGCTTGATGCTATAACCGGCCTTTCAGGGAGCGGACCTGCCTATTTCTATTATCTTGTTGAAGCGATGGAGAAAAGTGCTGAAGAAATCGGTCTTGAGCCAGAATTAGCTAAACAATTAATTGTTCAAACTTTATTAGGAACAGCCACCATGCTATCAAAATCGGAAAAACCTTCGCACCAGCTTCGTCGGGAAGTGACAAGTCCTGGGGGAACAACCGAGGCAGGTATCCGCGTCCTCGAGCAACACCATGTTCAAGAAGCCTTTGTCTCCTGCATTATCGAAGCAACTAACCAATCTAAACGACTAGGTAAGATGCTAAGCTCCCAACTAAATCAAAAACAACCTCAAACCTAACAGTCCCTTTCCCACTTTAAAGCACCGGGGGTCTGACCCCCACCGCTTTAAAGTACAAAAGTGGGGAGGCTTCTTATTTCGTTATTGTTTTGAAAATTGATATAATAGGGTTGCGAATTTAGAGAATCGAAATAAGGAGGCTTTTCATTATGGTCACTACAAAGCTTTTTTCTCCGTTTAAAATGAAAAATGTTACGCTTAAGAACAGAATTGTGATGGCTCCAATGTGTATGTACTCAAGCCATACAGAAGATGGTAAAGTAGCAAACTGGCATTATACACATTACGTTAGCCGTGCCGTCGGTCAAGTAGGCTTAATTATCTTAGAAGCTACAGCTGTAACAGCACAAGGCCGAATTTCACCACAGGATTTAGGAATTTGGAGCGATGACCATATCGAAGGTCTGTCAAAGCTCGTTCAATTAATGAAAGAGCATGGAGCTGCCACAGGAATTCAAATTGCTCATGCTGGCCGCAAAGCCGTCATTGAGGGCGATATCATTGCTCCTTCAGCTATTCCGTTTAATGACAAAATGAAAACCCCGTTAGAAATGAGTAAGGACGATATTCAAAAAACGATCGAGGCGTTCCGCGCTGGAGCAGAACGTGCCAAAAAGGCAGGTTTTGATGTAATTGAAATTCACGGTGCACATGGATACTTAATCAATGAATTCCTTTCTCCTCTATCTAATAAGCGAAATGATGAATATGGCGGTTCTGCAGAAAATCGCTACCGTTTCCTTCGCGAGGTGATTGACGCGGTTAAAACGCTTTGGGATGGTCCATTATTTGTTAGAGTATCGGCACATGATTATCATGAAGAAGGTCTAACACCAGAAGATTACGTTACATACAGCCGTTGGATGAAGGATCAAGGGGTGGATTTAATCGATGTTAGCTCTGGTGCAGTTGTTCCAGCATCCATTCAGACCTACCCTGGCTATCAGGTAAAATTTGCTGAAAAATAAAAGAAGAGGCAGATATTCCAACTGGTGCAGTCGGACTCATCACGTCAGGTCTTCAAGCCGAAGAAATCTTGCAAAATGAACGTGCAGACTTAATTTTTATTGCTAGAGAATTATTAAGAGACCCTTATTGGCCAAGAACGGCAGCCAAAGAGCTTAGCACTACTATTGAAAGTCCTAAGCAATATGAGCGTGGGTGGAATTATTAAGCCCCCCCCAAAAAAAGCAAAAAGACTCCATTCACCATGAAGGAGTCTTTTTGCATACTAAAATTATATTAATCGATGTCAGCCCAAATTCTTCTCAACAACGTTTTTTCATCGGATACGACGAATTCAAACACATCTGGATTGGACATCCCCATTAACTCATCATACCCAAAATTTTCATTAAAATAACGAATTAATAATGTTGTTAAGTTTCCATGGCTAACCAAAATAATATGGTCATCCTTTGAAGAAAGAACTTCCTCTAAAATAGAAATAGCACGCTTCATGCCAGAAGATTGTGATTCTCCGCCCTCAAACACCAAATCAAAATCTTGAAAGCTTTGCTTTAACTTATCCATCCAATCGGCCAGTGGTACCCCGCTCAATACTCTTTCACTTAAACGAGAATCCTCAACGATCGATAATCCCTTAAAATCAGCTAGTGGTTGAATAGTGGCTATAGCTCTTTTAAACGGACTTGAATAAATTTTACCAATAGGTTTAGATGCAAAAAAATCGACTAATTTTAATGCCTGCTCCTTCCCTTTATCTGTTAAAGGAGCATCCACTTCCTGCCCATTTGCTTTAGCGTGACGAACAAAATAGATGGTTTTAATCATAATTCCCCTCACATTGAAAATTCGTTAAAATCCTCTGCCACTTCTGTTTCTTTGAAAATCTCTTGAGCTTCTATTTTCAATTGTTGTGCAGCTTCTTTATCATATCTTGAGCTTATATGGGTTAAATAAAGCTTCTTAACCTTTGCCTTTGCTGCGATTTCTGCTGCCTGCTGTGTGGTGGAGTGAAAATAATCGTAGGCAAGCTGTGATTCATTTTTAGAAAAAGTCGCTTCGTGAACAAGAACATCTGCGTTTTGTGCTAAATAAAGCGCATTGTCACATATTCTTGTATCTCCTAAAATAGTCACAATTCTTCCATCTTGTGGTTCTCCGAGAAATTCAGATGCTTCCAAAATAGTCCCGTTTTCTAAAACAACTGGTTCCCCCTCTTTAATTTTCTTGTAAAGAGGTCCCGGCTGAACACCTAGCTCTTTTAACTTGTCCACCAGCAATGGTCCAGGTTTGTCCTTTTCCACAATTCGGAATCCAAAAGACGGAATACCATGCTCTAAAGAAAGAGCCTCGACAATAAACTGTTCATCTTCAAAAATAATTCCTTCTTCTATTTCTACAATTTTCAAAGAATATTTTAAATAAGTTTGGCTAACATTTAAGCTAATTCGTATGTATTCCTCAATTCCTTTGGGTCCATAAACGGTTACTTCCGATTCTCCACCGAGAAAGGAACGACTAGATAAAAGTCCTGGTAAACCATATATATGGTCACCATGTAGATGAGTGATAAATACCTTTTCTATTCGCCTAGGTTTGATCGATGTATGTAAAATTTGGTGCTGCGTTGCTTCTCCGCAATCAAAAAGCCAAATAGTCCCTCTCTCTTCTAAAAGCTTAAGAACAATGGAGGTTACATTTCGGTGCTTTGCAGGCATACCTGCACCCGTTCCTAAAAAGAACAAGTTCAATCCATTTCATCTCCTTCATTTGCAGAAATCCAATGGATATACATTAGATTCTTTCTCTTATTTCTACTATATCATATTTTAAAAATTTCCTGTCTCTTCCATACAAACGAATAAAATAAGACGGATAGCAATCCATCATTCATCAAAAACTAACCCTAAGTGCAAAAATTTGCGATTTTTGTCATATAGCGCTAAAATTTAATATTTGAATGGATGATTTTTAAAGCTCTTACCACTACATAAAAGTGAGGTTCAAACTCGTGAAACATTCTGAAAAACCAACTGCTTTGATTATGATTTTTGGAGCAACAGGAGATTTAGCTAAACGCAAGCTTTTCCCCTCTCTCTACCAATTGTTTATAAAAGGAAAACTTTCCGAACAATTTGCTGTCATTGGGATTGCCAGAAGTTCTCTTTCGAATGATCAATTTCAAGCAAATGTAAAGGAATCGATCACTACCTTCCTTGGCACAACAGAGAAAGTAGATGAATTTATTTCTCATTTTTATTATAAGAGTCATGATATCGCGGATCCAAGTTCTTATGCAGAATTGAAGAGAATTGCAGAGGAATTAGATCAGCACTATCAATTAGAGGGAAATAGAGTTTTCTATTTGGCGATGGCTCCTGAGTTCTTTGGTAAAATTGCAGAACACTTAAAGAGTGATGGCTTAACTGATGTAAAAGGATTTAAACGATTAGTTATTGAAAAACCATTTGGACACGATTTGGAGTCAGCTAAAATCCTAAACAATCAAATTCGTAAAGCATTTTCTGAGAATGAAATTTACCGAATTGATCATTATTTAGGAAAAGAAATGGTTCAAAACATTCAAGTTATTCGATTTGCCAATGCTATTTTTGAACCGCTCTGGAATAACAGATATATCTCGAATATCCAGGTCACCTCTAGTGAAACATTAGGAGTGGAGGAACGAGGACGCTATTATGAAAATAGTGGAGCATTAAGGGATATGGTACAAAACCATATGCTTCAAATGGTAGCGTTATTAGCTATGGAGCCCCCCATTAAACTAACAACCGATGAGATTCGCTCTGAAAAGGTAAAAGCACTTCGAGCAATGAGACCGTTAGAAGGTAATGCCGTCCATGAAAATTTCGTTCGTGGCCAATATGGCAAAGGTACAATGAAAGGTGAGAATGTCCCAGCTTATCGCGAAGAAAATATGGTTAATCCTGACTCTAACACAGAAACATTTGTATCTGGAAAGCTAATGTTTGATACCTTCCGTTGGGCGGGTGTTCCATTTTATATTCGAACAGGTAAACGAATGACAGCCAAATCGACTAAGATTGTTGTTCAATTTAAAGATATTCCAATGAATTTATATTATAAAACCGACCAAACACTAAATCCTAATCTTTTAGTCATTCATATTCAACCTGAGGAAGGAATCACTCTATACTTAAATGCAAAAAAATCAGGACAAAAAATGGATGCAACACCAATCAAATTAAACTTTTCAAATAAAGATGTTCATGATATGAATACACCAGAAGCATATGAATCGCTATTATATGACTGTATGATTGGCGATGCAACGAATTTCACACACTGGGATGAAGTTGCTCTATCTTGGAGCTTTGTCGATAAAATCTCAGCTGTTTGGGAAAATGAAAAAGAGCAAAACTTCCCTAACTATGAATCTGGATCAATGGGACCAATGGCATCAGATGAACTTCTAGCAAAAGACGGATTTTTCTGGTGGCCGATTACAGACCTTGATGTAGAATCTTGCTAATAAGAAAAGCGAAAGCGCCTTGGTTAGCCCCGACAAGCAAATGTTCTCTAGCAAGGAAAAAAGAAGTTCATTTTTTCCCTGTAAGAAGTCTGAACTTTGACTTCTTACGCTAGAGGTTATTTTGACCAAGGAAGAAGTGATTTTTCTTCTTCCATCGAGGGGCTAGGCAGGAAGAAATGAATTGCTTTCTTCCCCGCTGGAGCTAGACAATTTTCAAAATCCCAAAAGTAAAAAAGGGACGATGTTATTCGATAACATCGTCCCCTTTTCTTTGAAGAAAATCTCGATTAAAGCTTGTAAAAGTACCTGCCTGATTTTTTTGAATTTCCTTTTCACTTGCTTGCTCAATAATGTTCTTTCCATACTTTTCTTTTAACATGGAGAGAGTTTGAATCAGCGGCTCTATTTTTGCTTCTTTTTCAAATGAAAATAAATCAAGCTGCTTAACAGCATGGTCATGTTCTGTTAAATCAGTAGAAGTTATTCCTAAAAGACGAACAGGGTCCCCAGTCCAATGTTTTAAAAATAAACGTTTCGCAGCAGCAAATATTTCTTCCCGTTTAAAAAATGGGTTAGATAACTTTTTACTTCTAGTTACGGTTTTTCGATCCTTATATCTTATCGTTATACCAATCGTAGTAGCAACCACTTTTTTTCTTTTCATACGAACGGATACCGTTTCTGATAAATGATCTAAAACACGAAACAACTCCTTTTGATTGGTAGTATCTTTGGGAAGAGTTGTCGAATTGCCAATTGATTTAAAATCTGAAACGGCATCAGGGTCAACATGCCTTTGGTCATTTCCATTAGCCCTTTCTTTCAGTCGGACCCCATTAATCCCGAGCAATCCTTTTAACTGAATTTCGTTTGCTGAAGCTAAATCTCCAACCGTTTTAACCCCAATAGTTAGTAATTTTTCTGATGTTTTCCTTCCAACTCCATGCATTTCATACGTCGGCAAGGGCCAGAGAACCTTTTGAATATCTCTTTTTCGCAACACGGTAATCCCCATTGGTTTCTTCATATCTGAAGCCATTTTCGCTAAGAATTTATTGGGGGCTATACCAATACTGCATGGTAAATCAAGCTGCTCTAGTATACGCTTTTGAATGGTTTGTGCAATTTCAATAGGACTTCCAAAATGATAACTATCTGTTATATCCATATAACCTTCATCAATAGAAACTGGTTCAACTAAATCTGTATATTGCCGAAGGATGTCAAACATTCCCAAAGAGGCAGCTCTGTATCGATCAAAGCTTGGCTTCATGACAATTAACCCCGGACATAGCTTTTTTGCTTCCCAAAGCGGCATCGTCGTTTTCACACCAAATTTTCTAGCTTCATAACTGCAGGTGATAATAATTCCACGTCTTTCTTCTACATTTCCAGCGATTGCAAGTGGCTTTCCTTTCAAGCTTGGGTCATAAGCCATTTCAACTGAAGCATAAAAACTGTTCATATCAACATGTAAAATGACTCTACCATTCTTAGGATAAAATTCTTTCACTTTACGCCACTTCCTTACCTTTCTATGATTTTATTTTATCATAGAGGGGTATGTTTGAAAAAATTCAAAATAGAATAGAAAGAACTACTCTAAAAATAGAAAAATTCAGAAAAAAGGACTATCATTAAATTAAGTTTTTGCATTATAATAATGTTTATTAGCTTTACGAAATTTTAGCTTTACGAATAATGGAGGGCGTAAAAATGAAAAATACGGCAGAAAAACGTTATGTTCGTTCAGAAGTTCCTGAGCATTTAACTTGGAACTTAAAGGATTTATTCATTTCAAATGAAGCTTGGGAAACAGAACTAAATGCTATTGAGGCAAGCCTTTCATCGGTAACTCAATATAAAGGCAAACTTCATGAAGGAGCTCAAACACTTTTAGACTGTCTACTTGCCCAAGAAAAGCTTCAACAAAGAATCGTTCTTGTAGGTACTTATGCAAACTTAAGACAAACAGAGGAAGGCACCAACCCTAATAATCAAGCAAACTCTTCTAAATTTGCTTCAGTTATTACTAAAGTTAATGCAGCACTTACTTTTATTTCCTCTGAGATTCTATCGCTTCCTGAAGGTACTGTAGAAGCATACATAAACGAATTAGAGGAATTGAAACCATTCCGTAAAAACCTAACCGAACTTTTGGAATCAAAAAAACATAAGCTTTCTCCTGAAACAGAAGTAGCCTTAGCTTCATTAGGAGAAGTTCATGGAGCACCATACAAAATCTATGAAATGAGTAAATCAGCAGATATGCAATTCCCTTCATTCCAAGATGAAGAAGGCAATGAGCTTCCAAATTCATTTGCTCTTTTTGAAGATCGTTATGAATTTTCACCGGATACGTATGTACGCCGTAAAGCTTATGAATCATTTATCTCGACACTTAAACAATACAAAAATACGTTTGCTACTACTTATGCAACAGAAGTAAAGAAACAAGTAGCATTAGCTAAATTAAGAAACTATGAATCTGTTACCCATATGCTATTAGACCCACAACAAGTAACTGTTGAAATGTATCACAATCAGCTTGATATTATTCAAAAAGAGCTAGCTCCACATATGAGAAGATTTGCAAACCTAAAGAAACAGGTGCTTGGTCTCGACAAAATGCAATTTTGTGATTTAAAGGCGCCTTTAGATCCTGAATTTAATCCTAAAACTACCTATGAAGAAGCTAGTAAAGTAATCTTAGAATCTTTACAAGTAATGGGACCAGAGTATGTTGCTATCATGGAAAAAGGTCTTACTGAAAGATGGGTAGACCTAGCTGATAACGTAGGTAAATCTACAGGTGCATTTTGTTCCAGCCCATACGGAGCTCACCCATACATTTTAATTACTTGGACAGATACAATGCGCGGAGCTTTTGTTCTTACACATGAACTTGGTCACGCTGGTCATTTTTATTTAGCTAATAAAAACCAACGTATTTTTAATACAAGACCTTCCACTTATAATGTTGAAGCACCTTCAACGATGAATGAATTATTATTAGGTCAACATCTATTAAAAAATACGAATGATAAGCAAATGAAGCGTTGGGTCATTCTTCAACTATTAGGTACTTACTATCACAATTTTGTTACTCACTTATTAGAAGGTGAATACCAACGTCGTGTGTATGACCTTGCAGAACAAGGAAAACCATTAACAGCCACAACTTTATGTGAGATTAAAGGAAATGTCCTTAAGGAATTCTGGGGAGACTCAGTGAAAATCGATGAAGGTGCAAGCTTAACATGGATGCGCCAGCCACATTATTATATGGGATTATATCCATACACCTATTCCGCAGGTTTAACAGCTTCAACAGCAGTTGCCCAAATGATTCAAGAAGAAGGTCAGCCTGTGGTTGATCGCTGGTTAGAGGTTTTAAAAGCTGGTGGAACATTAAAGCCGCTTGAATTATTAAAACTAGCTGGAGTAGATATGTCTAAACCAGATGCTATTAAAAAGGCAGTATCATTTGTTGGTTCACTAGTCGATCAACTAGAGGAATCTTACTAGAAGCTATAATTTGTAAAGAAAAGAGCGGTCGAATTGACGACCGCTTTATCTATTTTTATAGATAGTTTAATAAAGTAAAAAGCCATCATGATTGATGGCTTTTCATATAATCTTTAATTTCTTTAACACCTTCTAATGCTTGTACTAGCTTTAACGGATCGATGAAGGTAATAAGTCTTGAATTAAGATTTGCGACCCCTGAAAAATATGAGGTTTTAGCATATGCGACTAACCCAACCTGTTTAATATTTTCAGCAGGGATATCGATAATCTCTTTTGCATCTTTTACCATTATTCCAATCGATAGTTCCTCTGTATTTAGAACGATTAAACGAGAAGACTCTGTTTGTTCCAATTGACGCTTATAGAATATTTGTTCCAAATCAATAACAGGAACCAATTCTCCTCGAACAATCATCATCCCCTTTACATACTCAGGTAAATGAGGGATAGGGGTAATTCCTTCTAGTTTTTCAATGGAGACAACAAATTGAATAGGAATACAATATTCTTCGTTATCAACTTGAAAAACAATCACTTTGCTAGATTCAGCCATATCAAAAACCTCCTTATTTAATAGATTTGTACTTTAAATATACAGCAAAAAACAAATCATTAATATCCTTTTTACAGTAAAAAAAAGAGAACCAATTTGGTCCTCTTTGAAATCATTACCCATTTGTAACTTCATCAATAATAGCTAGAGTCATTTCAGCTAATTTATTTAATTCCTCAATTGGCATTTTTTCATTGGTTGTATGAATTTCTTCATAACCAACAGAAAGAACAACTGTAGGAATACCCAATCCAGCAATGACATTTGCGTCACTTCCACCACCACTATGTGTAAGCTCACAACTGCGTCCGATTTTGGCTGCTGCTCGTCGCGCTACTTCTACAACATGGTCTCCTTCAGCAAATTTAAATCCAGGGTACATTACCTGAATATCCACTTCTGCTCTTCCACCCATATCAGCGGCTACTGTTTCAAAAGCCTCTTTCATTTTGGCTACTTGAGCTTCCATTTTATCGGTTACTAAAGAACGTGCTTCAGCTAAGATGTCAACACGGTCACAAACGATATTGGTCTGTTGACCACCTTCAAAACGTCCAATATTTGCCGTCGTTTCCTTATCAATACGTCCTAAAGGCATCTTGGCAATCGCCTTTGCCGCAATCGTAATGGCAGAAACTCCCTTTTCAGGTGCAACTCCTGCATGCGCCGTTTTACCAAAAATAGCGGCTTTTACTTTTGCTTGAGTAGGTGCCGCTACCACGACATTCCCTACTTTTCCATCACTATCAAGCGCATAGCCGAATTTAGCTTTTAAAAGAGAAGGGTCAATTGCTTTTGCACCGACAAGACCAGATTCTTCGCCTACTGTTATGACAAATTGGATTTGTCCATGAGGAATATTTTGCTCCTTAAGAACACGAATTACCTCTAGCAAAACAGCAAGTCCGGCTTTATCATCTGCTCCCAGTATCGTGGTACCATCTGTTACAACATAACCGTCCTTTATGGAAGGCTTAATTCCTTTTCCTGGAACAACGGTATCCATATGACATGTAAAATAAATGGGATCCACACCATCCTTGTTTCCAGGTAGAGTGCAAATAAGATTTCCTGCACCATGACCAGTTTTTGATGTTGTATCATCCTCAAATACTTCTAGGCCCAAATCTAAAAATTTCTTCTTTAGTACTTTGGCAATTTCGGTTTCGAATTTTGTCTCTGAATCAATTTGTACAAGCTCTAAAAATTCTTCTAAAAGTCGCTGTTCATTCATCATCTGTCAAACCCCCAATTATGTAATCCTACTCGTATCTAAGTATACATAGAAAAAAGCGAGTCTTCAAATTAGTGGTTTTTACTAAAATATCACTGCAAAGAAAAAGATAGGACTTGTGATCCTACCTTTTTCTTTAATATTAATTTAACTGTTTATAAAGGTATGTTCCCATGTTTTTTAGATGGTCTTGATTCCTTTTTATTTCGAAGCATTTCTAATGCTTGAATGATTTTAATTCTAGTCTCTCGTGGGTCAATGACATCATCCACCATCCCACGGCTTGCTGCAACATAGGGATTAGCAAATTTCTCACGATACTCTTCGATTTTTTGTTGTCTTAAAGCTTCTGGATCTACGCTACCTGCAATCTCTCGTGCAAATATAATATTTGCCGCACCTTGAGGTCCCATTACAGCTATTTCAGCATTAGGCCATGCAAAAACTAAATCCGCACCAATCGATTTACTGTTTAATGCGACATAAGCACCACCATATGCTTTTCGTAAAATAACCGTTAATTTTGGAACAGTCGCTTCAGAATAGGCATATAAGATTTTGGCACCATGACGAATAATCCCACCATGCTCTTGTTTTACCCCAGGGAAAAAGCCCGTAACATCCTCAAAAGTGATAATCGGAATATTGAACGAATCACAGAAACGAATGAAACGAGATGCTTTATCCGAAGAATCAATATCTAATCCGCCAGCCATAAATTTCGGCTGATTACAAACTAGACCTACGACTTCTCCTTTAATTCTCGCTAAACCAATGACAATATTTTTGGCAAAGTCTTGGTGTACTTCCATAAATGAATCTTGGTCCACAACCTGTTCGATGACCTTTCTGACATCATAAGGTCTAACTGCATCAAACGGAACGACATCCGTGAGATCTGGACGATAATCTTCCTCTTCTGAAGTCTCATATCGAGGAGGTTTCTCCTCGTTATTTTGCGGCAGATAGCTTAATAATTTTCGGACTTTTTGAAGTATATCAACTTCGGTCTGACTATGGAAATGAACATTGCCGCTGATAGAGCTGTGAACTAAAGCTCCACCTAGATCTTCGGCAGAAATCTGTTCTCCTGTAACTGTTTCAATTACCTTTGGACCTGTAATAAACATTTGACTTGTTTTTTCCACCATAAAAACAAAATCAGTAATCGCTGGCGAATAAACGGCTCCACCAGCACATGGGCCCATAATCACTGAAATTTGTGGAATCACACCTGAATATATGGCATTACGATAAAAAATATGTCCATAACCATCCAGCGAGACAACACCCTCTTGTATTCTGGCTCCTCCAGAATCATTAAGTCCTACAAATGGCGCACCATTCTTGGCAGCCAAATCCATTACATTTGCGATTTTTTTGGCATGCATTTCTCCCAATGCTCCGCCAAATACTGTAAAGTCCTGTGAAAATAAATAGATTGGACGCCCGTTCACTTTTCCGTAACCCGTTACGACTCCATCACCAGGACCTTTTTGGTCTGCAAGACCAAAGTCAGTACAGCGATGTTCTAAGAATGGATTCAATTCCACAAACGAACCTTTATCGACTAATAGTTCAATTCTTTCCCTAGCTGTTAATTTTCCTTTTTCATGCTGAGTTTGGATTCTTTCGTCACCACCACCAAGCTCAATCTCCCTTTTTCGGTCATATAATTCATTTATTTTTTCATAGATGTCACTCATTATGCTCTATTCCTTTCTTTTCACAATATTCGAAAAGTACTCCACTGGTTGACTTTGGATGCATAAAAGCCACCATTGCTCCACCAGCCCCTTTTTTGGGTATGTCATTAATCATTCTGATACCTTTATTTTTTATTTCTTCAATACGGTCCTCAATGGAATCAACACTCAAAGCTACATGATGAAGTCCTTCCCCTCGTTTTTCGAGAAATTGAGCAATAGGGCTTTCTTCTGAAGTTGGTTCTAGAAGCTCTAATTTGGATTCACCAATCTTTAAAAAAGCAACCCTAACTTTTTCGCTATCAACCTCTTCCATTCCTAGTAAAGGAAGGTTTAATACCTCTGTATAAAATGGAAGCGTATTCTCTAGTGATCGAACAGCTATCCCGATGTGGTCAATCTTTTTTACCAATAAAATCCACTCCATTTTGCTATATTTTAAAATAATTCGACAATATCTTATTCGACAAAAGTGTCATAAATCCTTCCTTATTTAAGAGGTTGTTCAGATAGGCATATCTCATGTAAAATAGAAGGAAAGACCGTTTTAGGATTTTAGAAAGGAATGATTCTCTATGTCTAATCGCAAAATGCAAAAAATCATTGTTTACACGATGTTATTTGCTATGTTAGCCTCAACCCTACTTATCGGACTTGCGTCATTTTTATAACATAAAAAGGGCTACTCCTTATTGGAGTAGCCACTTCTATTTTAAGGCACCATATTCTCTTGCTATCTGTTCAAAGTCTTTTTTGGTTGAAGTAACCGCAATCTTTGTCCCTAAAGGGATATAATCAAATAGTGATTCAATCGCTTCATTTTGCAAACGGACACAGCCTTGGGATACATTCTTACCAATTGATTCTGGTTGGTTAGTTCCATGAAAACCGTATATTCTACCATCCGTACCTTCAGCATCAAAGCCTATCCATCTAGTACCAAGAGGATTTTTAGGATCTCCCCCGGGAATATCCTTCTTACGGTAATATGGATTTTTAGCCTTCACTGTTATGGTAAAGAGACCTTCTGGGGTTAAGTCTTCTGTTTTTCCAGTTGCAACACTAACAACCGTTTGAATGCGATTTTCATTCACAAAGGCCATTTCATTCGTACTTTTGTTAACAATGATAAAAGGGTCACCTGGTAAAGGATTTGGACCTAATGGCCAAATGGGAGAGATAAAGAAAGTTAGAAATAAGGCTGTCAATGTGTTTAACATTATATCACCCTCACATCATTTTCAATAGTTTGCCTCATCTAGCATTTTTTGATTCCTGGATTTCCCCTTCTTGAGCCCTTTAAAGGAACTTTTTATAATTAAATATTGCTCCATCTCTTTTACAATTTGAAATAATGCAGCTCTTGCCTCAAATTCTTCTCTTGTTTTCGGCAGTGACATTTCTTCAAACTCAAATCTTAATTCTGCTAATTTCTCTAAGAAATGGGCAGCCGTATTTCCAGGATGAATATGCTCGGATAATTCACCAATAAAATCGGCAACCATTTTTCCTTGCTTAACCATTAACGGGATGGATGTAATCATTGGGAGTAATCGTTCAACAATCTCTAATTGTTTTTCCCGCATTTTAAAATAAGTAAAATACAGACTTTCATTTCTTAAAAAATGATTTTCGATATCACGAAAAGAGAGTGCTTTGGCTTCTTCTATCAGTTTAGCCGTTTCTAGGATTTCCTCCCCGTTCCAATCACTTTTTCCAGTACTTAAATAATGAACGATTTCCAGAAAGATAATCTTTAAATTTGCCTCTATTTTAATCTGAAAATCTTCTAGTTTGTTTTCTAAACTTGGCATATAAAGATTCATCAATAATGCCACACCAATACCAATAACAATTATTCCAGTTTCACGAAAAAGTAAATCCCATGTTACTTGTCCTGCGGAATAAATATGTAAAATGATAACACTACTAGTGACTACACCATCTTTCGCTTTTAACATGACGAGAGTTGGGATAAAAAATAAAAGTAAGAGGCCAATCATAATTGGATGGTAAGCTACACCTTCAAAAAATAAGTAAGAAAAAGGCATTGCTAAGATACAGGCTAGAAAACGATCCCATGAAGTTCTTAATGATCGTAGCTTCGTTACTTGAATACATAGAATGGTTAAAATTCCAGCTGACACAAAATTACTCAAACCAAATTGTTGAGCAATTATGATGGCTATGGCTGTTCCCATAGCCGTTTTTATGGTTCGATAGCCAATTCGATATTTCATTTAAATGACTCCTGTTACTATAAAATAGTAAAAAACAAAAAGATGATCATGATGACCATCTTTTTGTTACTATATTAGTTTGTTCATTTTGGGTATAAATAGCAATCATTTTATAGCATTTTTTCTAGGAATTCTTGGGCACGTTTGCTTGTTGGATTTGTGAAAAATTCCTTTGGAGGAGCATCCTCTACTAAAACGCCACCATCTAGAAATAATACACGGTCTGCGACTTCACGAGCAAAACCCATTTCATGGGTTACAATGGCCATTGTCATTCCAGTATGTGCTAGTGATTTCATTACTTCAAGTACTTCTTTCACCATTTCAGGGTCAAGTGCCGAGGTTGGTTCATCAAACAGCATGACTTCTGGGTTCATTGCCAGAGCTCTTGCAATGGCAACGCGCTGTTTTTGTCCGCCAGATAATCTAGTTGGATAATCATTTGCTTTTTCAGCTAATCCGACCTTTTCTAATAGCTCGAAAGCATATTTTTCCGCCTCTTGCTTTGAAAGCCCCTTCACTTTCATAGGAGCATAGGTCAAATTTTGCAAAACTGTTTTATGGGGAAATAAATGAAAGTGTTGAAACACCATGCCGACATTTTGACGCACTTTCATGATATTCGTTTTCTTATCTGTTACCTCTTCATTCCCAATCCAAATCTTCCCGCTCGTTGGATTTTCCAAAAGATTTAAACAACGTAAAAACGTCGATTTTCCAGAACCTGATGGCCCAATGATGGCAACTACTTCTCCTTCTCTAATAGAAGTGGTAATGCCTTTTAAAACTTCGAGCTTGCCAAAATTCTTATATAAATCATTCACTTTAATCACTGCGTCTCATTCTCCTTTCAACGGCTTTCCCCAGTAATGTCAATGTCATAACCATGACATAATAAATGATTCCAGCTATGATTAATGGTTCGAAAAATGAAAACTTGTCGGCACCAACAATGTATGAACGACGCATAATATCCATAACGCCAATGGTCGTTACGATGGCTGATTCCTTTGTTAAAGTGATAAATTCATTCATTAACGCTGGTAAAATATTTTTTAAAGCTTGTGGCATGATGATATCCCACATCATTTTTTTATACGGAATTCCAAGCGCCATAGAAGCTTCTTGTTGCCCTCTATCTACGGCTAAAATGCCTGCTCGTATAATTTCTGAAATATAGGCTGCAGAGTTTAAGGCGAACGCTAAAACTGCCGCATTATAAGGTTCAATCTGATAACCTACAATTTGCGGAGAACCAAAATAGATAATCATTAATTGCAAAACTAATGGAGTTCCACGAAAAATAGAGGTATATGCATCTGCTATCCAATTCAAAATCTTTAAAGATGAAATTTTTAATAATGCTAAAATAATACCAAATGCGAATCCTAACAAGCCCGCAACAATTACAATTTTTAAGGTAATACCGATACCTTTAAGTATAAACGGTAACGTTGGAAGGATATCTGTAAAATTTAGATTCATTCCTTTAATCATCCTTTCCTAGTAAAACTTTCGTTCGTCATCACTTGAAGTAAAAACGTTCAGAGTAACTCCTCTGAACGTTTTTTATTTTAAGTTACTTTACATCTCCGCCAAACCATTTCACAACTAACTTATCAAGTTCACCGTTGCTAATCATTTCATTTAAAACTTTATTAAATTCTGCTGTTAATTCACTATTTTTTGGAAAAGCAATCGCAGATCCAGCCTCTTCCTCAGTAGCGTCTTCAATAGTAAAGCCATCTAAATCTGAATTGTTCTTAAAAAATCCTTCAGCGACTGTATCTTCAATAATAGCAGCATCAAAACGTCCTGCTTTGATTTCTTGAATTAATTCAGGGATACGGTTGCGGTTTTCAATTTTGATATCAACCGTTTTAGCAATTTCATTTGCTTTTTCTTCTTGAATAGTACCTAGTTGGACACCAACCGTTTTACCTTTTAAGTCTTCGATTGTTTTAATACCGCTATCTTTGCTTGTTACAATCATATGGTTTGCTGTAAAGTATACATCAGAAAAATCTACATTTTTTTTACGTTCTTCAGTAGGGCTCATTCCTGCCAATACAAAGTCTGCTTGTCCATTTTCAAGAGCAGAGATTAATCCGCTAAAATCCATATCTTTCACTTGAACATCATATCCAAGCTTATCAGCTAATGCTTTTGCAAGGTCTACATCAAAACCGATAATTTCTTCCCCTTTAGTAGTATCAATATACTCAAACGGAGGGTAATCTGCTGATGTTCCCATAATTAATACTTTTTTATCTTTTCCTTCATTTTTACCGGAAGTTGCATCTTTACTTTCATTATTGCTTGTACCACAAGCTGCTAATAATCCAATCATTAGAAAAGCCATAATGATAAGTGATAAACCTTTTTTCATTCTTTGTTCCTCCTATTATTTCAAAAATATAGTTTAATATTTATTCACATAAATGTATTTTAACACGGTTTAATAAATATGCAATAGTATTTTTAAATATTAATAGATTGGATATTATTTCTTATTTATTAACAGAAAAATCTAATAAAAATAAGGGAATTTGCTTTATTAGTATTATTCTAAGAACCTTAAATTATTCAAGGTAAAATCAAACTATTCAGAAATCAAAAACAAAAGAAAAAGCCTCGGAACATATCCGAGGCATCTCTATTTAGATTTACACTTCTTCACAATATTGTTCAAATGCATTTTGTAATTTATTTACAACCGCCATTGGTTCATGTCCTTCAATATCATGGCGTTCGATCATAGAAACTAATTTTCCATCTTTTAATAATGCAAAAGATGGTGAGGATGGTGGGTAACCTGTAAAATAACTTCTAGCTTTTTCAGTAGCTTCTTTATCTTGCCCTGCAAATACAGTTACTAACTGGTCTGGACGCTTATCATAGTGAAGGGCATGAGCGGCTGCAGGTCTTGCAATACCTCCCGCACATCCGCAAACTGAATTCACCATAACAAGAGTGGTACCTGGCTTATTTAAGGCTTGTTCTACCTCTTCTGGTGTTTGTAGTTCTTGATATCCGACATGCGTAATCTCTTGACGAGCTTGACGAACGACATCATTCATAAATAAATTAAAATTCATATCCATGTAAAAAAACTCCTTTCATTGCTTATATATACATCATACCAATTAATTCATAAAAATTTCAATGTAGGAGGTTTATCCCTAAAAAAAACGGGTAGTATATCTGTGCAGCCAGATTCATACCCCAATACTCCCTTTTTGACAGGACAGCACATTTACGTGTTGTCCTATTTTTTTAGGCAGCTATATATATTTATGAATTTCTTTCTATTAAGAACAACTCATCTACTGCAGATGCAACGGTTTTCTTACCGTTCATCACTTCTTCTTCAAGAATTGGAAGTGCTCTTTTTATTCCGGACTGTTTAAAAAAACGAAAATGCAACTGATCACTTATTAGGGAATATAACCAATGTTTGTTCTGAATCCTTCTTCGTTCTGCAAAAATACCTGAATCCTTTGTTGTCTTTTCAAACTGCTGGAGCATAGTCCATATTTGCTCCACTCCTTCCTTAAAAAGAGCAGAGCAGGTGTAGGCCTTTGTTTTCCAACCGAAAGTGGCGGGTTGTAAGAAATGGAGGATCCGATTATATTCCTCTTTCGTTTTTATAGCCAGAGGTCTATTCTCCCCATCTGCCTTATTAACGATGGCGGCATCAATCAGTTCCATTATTCCCTTTTTCATTCCTTGAAGCTCGTCTCCAGCACCTGTAAGGACAAGCATCATAAAGAAATCGACCATATCACGAATGATGGCTTCACTTTGACCAACACCAACGGTTTCCACTAAAATAACATCAAAACCAGCGGCTTCACAAAGCAACATTGTTTCACGTGTTTTCCGATGAACTCCACCAAGCTTTCCTCCAGATGGGGACGGTCGTATAAAAGCTAATGGATGACGTGAAAGCTGCTCCATTCTCGTTTTATCACCAAGTATACTTCCTCCACTAATACTTGAACTAGGATCAACAGCCAAAACAGCTACACGTAAGCCAAGTTCACATAGATACACTCCAAATGCTTCTATAAATGTACTTTTACCGGCACCAGGAACACCAGTAATGCCAATTCGTAATGATTTTCCACTATGAGGTAAAATTCTTTCCAATAGTTCTTGAGATTGGGAAAAATGTTGCTCCGCATTACTTTCAATCAAAGTAATTGCACGAGCCAGACTGCTTCGATCACGTTTTAATATCCCATTATACATCTGATCTACTGAATAGACTGGACCGTTCTTTTTTTTAAAACGGCCCTTTCCTATCATTTCATCCCTATTATCACTCATTACTGTGACACTTCCTCATATCCAAGCTGTCGATAAATTGCTCGAATCACCTTTTGAGCTGCTACAGTAATAACAGTCCCTGGTCCAAAAATTGCCGCTGCTCCATGCTCATAGAGATACTGATAATCTTGGAAAGGAATCACTCCTCCAACGACAACCAAAATATCTTCTCTGCCAAGCTTCTTCAATTCTTCTATCAACTGAGGCAGTAAAGTTCTATGTCCTGCTGCAAGTGAACTCATTCCAATCACATGTACATCGTTTTCAACTGCTTGACGCGCCGTTTCTTCCGGTGTTTGGAACAATGGTCCAATATCCACATCAAAACCTAAATCGGCAAAAGCAGTTGAAATAACTTTTGCACCGCGGTCATGACCATCTTGCCCCATTTTAGCAATAAGAATTCTCGGTCTTCTACCTTCATTCTCTAAAAATTCATCCGTCATTTCCTTTACAACGTTGATTTCCTCATCATTTGAATAAGCACTACTATATACTCCGCTAATGGAACGAATCATCGCTTTATGTCTACCGGCAACCTTCTCAATAGCATCTGAAATTTCGCCTAATGTCGCTCTCACTCTAGCAGCTTGAACAGTATATTCTAATAGATTACCTTCACCTTTTTCAGCCGCTTCCGTTAGTTGGGCAAGAGCTTCTTTTACCATTTTTTCATCACGAGAAGTTTTGATCTGCTGCAATTTTTCTAATTGCTTTTCTCTTACTTCCGTATTATCAATATTTAAGATTTCTATTGGCTCTTCCTCTTCTAATCGATATCGATTGACACCAATAATCACTTCTTTACCTGAATCTATTTGAGCTTGACGGCGAGCAGCTGCTTCTTCAATTCTCATTTTTGGTAAGCCTGTCTCAATTGCTTTCGCCATTCCACCTAAGCTCTCAATTTCTTCAATATGCTCCCAAGCACGGTCAATTAACTGTTGTGTTAATGCTTCCACATAATAGGAACCACCCCAAGGGTCTATTACATTCGTAATACCTGTTTCTTCTTGTAAAAATAATTGAGTGTTTCGGGCAATTCGAGCCGAGAAATCAGTAGGTAAGGCTATTGCTTCATCTAATGCATTGGTATGTAGAGATTGTGTATGCCCCATCGCCGCTGCATGTGCTTCTAATAGTGTACGAATCACATTATTATATGGATCTTGCTCTGTTAAACTCCAGCCGGATGTTTGCGAATGTGTTCTTAACGCTAAAGATTTATCGTTTTTAGGATGGAATGATTTCAACATTTTTGCCCAAATAAATCTTGCCGCGCGCATTTTGGCCACTTCCATAAAATAATTCATGCCTACTGCCCAGAAAAACGATAACCTTGGTGCAAATGAATCAATATCAATACCAGCTTTTAAACCTGTTCTCACATACTCCAACCCATCGGCAAGTGTATAGGCTAATTCAATATCCGCAGGTGCCCCTGCTTCCTGCATATGATAACCAGAAATGCTAATACTATTAAATTTCGGCATGTATTTTGCTGTATACTCAAAAATATCTGCAATAATCTTCATAGACATTTCCGGTGGGTAAATATACGTATTTCGAACCATGTATTCTTTTAAAATATCATTCTGTATCGTACCAGCTAATTTTTCTTTGCTAACCCCTTGTTCTTCGGCTGTTACGATAAAAAAGGCTAGTACAGGTAGGACAGCACCATTCATTGTCATCGAAACAGACATTTGATCCAATGGAATTCCAGCAAATAATATTTTCATATCTTCCACAGAGTCAATGGCTACACCGGCTTTCCCAACATCTCCAACTACACGGGGATGGTCCGAATCATATCCTCTATGTGTTGCTAAATCAAAAGCCACTGACAATCCCTTTTGTCCCATGGCAAGATTCCGACGATAAAATGCGTTACTTTCTTCTGCCGTTGAGAAACCTGCATATTGCCTTACGGTCCATGGACGATTTACGTACATAGTAGGATATGGTCCTCTGGTATATGGGGCAATACCAGGCATATCGTTCAAATGTTCAACGCCAGCAATATCTTCTTCCGTATATAGAGACTTTAATTTGATTTGTTCATTCGTTTCAAACAACAAATCATCTATATTCTGATTGATTTCAGCTTCTGCTTTTCTTTTCCAATCCTCTTTTGAAAAAGTTGGGACGGTATCTAGTTTTATTTTTCGAAAATCAGGTTTATTTTTCATTTGGAGACACCTCCTCTAATTTAGTCATGATGGAAGTAAGGAATTCATAGCAGTTTGTCTTGACATGGATGAATTGCTGAATTCCAGCCTTTAGCCAATCAGTTTGAGTCTCCTTTTCTGGTAAACCTGCAAGATAAAAACTTACTTCAGGATTAGCTAGTTTCAACTTCTGAATGCTTTCAGGTCCTAATTCAATATACTTTTCATTCGAACTGCAGAAAACGTAATGTTTTAAACTAGTCTCATTAATATAGGCTTGAACATCGTCAAGTTCAAACAATGAATGACTTCTGCTATTTTCTAATCCTCCTGCCGATAGAAAACCAGAGATAAAATCTGCTCTTGTTTTATATTGCTTTAATTCGCCGAAACAAAGAAGACCGATTGGAGTTTTATTTTCCAGTTGGTTAGCACGGTATCTAAGATTTTCAAACGACTCTGATAGTCTAGTAGGAAAAATTGATTGAATGGTATGGTATTCACCGCTAGCAAAGGAGAACGTATTTATCTCTTTTGTTTTTGAATGTTTTACTCCCTCATCCAGATTGGCATACGCATTTGTCCCAATTATACTTTGTTTTCTTATGCTAACATCTAGAAGTCTTTTATGAAGAACTTGTGATACTTCATTTTGTATCCAGTTAGTTGATAGAACCTCCATTATTCCACCTTTTTCATCAATGGATAAAAAGTACTCCCAAGCTTTTTCAGCTAGTTCATTGGTTAATGATTCGATGTACCAAGAGCCACCTGCTGGATCAACAATATGTTTAAGGTTAGATTCTTCCATTAAAATCAATTGAGTATTTCTAGCTAAACGTTCTGATAAACTAGTGATCCCCTCTAACTCATTAAAGGCTCCAACCTGTAAAAATTGAACGCCACCTAAAACTGCGGCAAATGCCTCGTTTCCAGCACGTAGGATATTAACATGTGGGTCGTACAAAGTTTTATTAAACGAAGATGTCTCAGCAATGATTTCCATTCCTCGCTTTTCTGGAGAAATATTGTATGCCTCCCCCATTTTATCCCATAGAACTCGTGCTGCTCTCAGTTTTGCTAGTTCTAAGAAAAAGTTAGATCCGATTTGAAATTTAAAGATCATTTTTTCAAATAGTTTCTCAGGAGAAAGACCGCGTGCAGATAGTTCTTCTAAATAAAAAACACCTGTAGCCAACGCAACAGCCAATTCCTGGACAGCATTAGCCCCGCCGTTATGATAAGGGGTAGTGTCTATTAGGATCGTCTTTATATTAGGTAATACTTCTGCTGTCGATTGGATTGTTTCTGTCCATGTATCAAAATAGTTGTTTAACGAGATTGGCAGAGAACCATTTGTAACTAAATAGGACATCGGGTCTTCTGCTACATAGCCTGAAACATCTTTATCAATAGCAACAGTAGATAATATAGAAGCAAAAGCTTCATGAAATCCTTTTGTATCTATCGCAAGAGGAACACCATCCATATAACGATTAAGTAATCCTTGAAGCTTATTAGTATCTTCTAAAAGTGATTGGTTTACCTCAAACGATAAAGCAGTTTGACCTTTTTCTAAAACCTCCGTAAACTTTTCTTCTAATTCTTCCACATTTTGATAAGTTATCGTTTGAGAAATCTTCCATGGATTGGAATGATTCCCTAGTGCCTGAAGCCCTCTTCGATAATTGGCTCCTCCAGGAAAACTGGTTTTTATATCACAATCTTCTTTTAAATAAAGCGGTTTCAAAATAATGTTTTCATATGTATGATGAAAAAGGGATTCTAGTTTCTTTCCTTTTAAAGATTCCTCAGCTTTTGCTTCCCATTCCTTATAGCTTGAAGGTAAAAATGTCTCATTCCTCATTTGGATGCTGTTATGACAGCTTCCCTCCTCTCTATTACGCTTATTTTTCTATAAATTCTAAATTATTTCTTACATATATATTAGTATAAATGAGGATAGAAAGAAATAATAGAAAGAAAACAAGAGCGACTACACTAGTAGCCACTCTTGTTGTAATTTAATAAATAGAAGTTGTTTCTTTTGAAGTATTCTCCAGAATTTCCTTTACACGCTGTAAGAAACGGCCACAAACCAAACCGTCTAGGACACGATGATCGAGTGACATACACAGATTCACCATATCTCTAACAGCTATCATGCCGTTGTTCATTACAACAGGACGCTTTACAATTGATTCTACTTGTAAGATTGCCGCTTGTGGATAATTAATGATTCCCATTGACTGAACAGAACCGAAAGAACCAGTATTGTTTACCGTGAAGGTTCCACCTTGCATATCTTCTGATTTCAATTGACCTTTACGAACTTTAACAGCTAGCTCGGTGATTTCACGGGCAATGCCTTTAATTGTTTTTTCATCAGCATTTTTAATAACTGGAACAAACAATGCATCATCTGTTGCCACAGCAATGTTTAGATTAATATCCTTCTTTTGTATAATCTTATCTCCAGCCCACATGGAATTAATTTGTGGATATTCTTTCAAGGCTTGAGCAACCGCTTTAACAAAGAAAGCGAAGAAGGTTAAGTTAAAGCCTTCTTTTTTCTTAAACTCATCTTTAAGAGAATTACGGTACTCTACAAGATTCGTTACATCTACTTCCATCATTGTCCAAGCATGCGGTGCCTCATGCTTACTGCGAAGCATATTAGCAGCAATTGCTTTACGAACACCTGTAACCGGAATCTCAATATCGCCAGGCATTGTTGGAACGGAAGGAGCCGGAGCAGCAGCTTTTGGTGCAGCTGGTGCTGATGATGCAACTTGTGCAACGGGAGCAGTTGGTGCTTCCACAACTGGTTGTGCCGGAGTTGTGCCTGCTTTTGGTATATTTCCTGATTCAATTACACTCAATAAATCTTTACGAGTGATACGTCCACCCGCACCTGAGCCTTTGACTAGTCCAAGGTCAATTCCATGTTCTTGGGAAAGTTTAAGTACGGCTGGGGAGTAACGAGCTTTATTTGGAGCATCAGCTTCCACAGTTTGTGTTGCAGCAACTGCAGTTGCTTCACTTGTAACAACTGGTGTAGAAGTCGTTTCCTCTGCTCCACCTTCAACCTCGATAGTACAAATAATTTCACCGACAGCAAATGTATCGCCATCTTTTGCAATTAATTCTTTAATAATACCTGTAAAGGAAGATGGGATTTCAGCATTCACTTTATCTGTCATCACTTCTGCAAGTGGATCGTATTTATTTACTTTGTCACCAACAGCTACAAGCCATTTACTTATTGTGCCTTCAGTAACACTTTCCCCTAGTTGGGGCATTTTAATTTGTTCGATAGCCAAGGTGTAAAACCTCCTCTAAAATTCTTAGTGCAAATTAAAACTCTGCTAATTCACGCATCGCCTTTTCAACTTTATCCGGATTAACCATAAAGAATTTTTCCATTGTTGGAGCATATGGCATAGCAGGAACATCAGGGCCAGCCAAACGTTTAATCGGTGCATCAAGCTCAAATAAGCAATTTTCGGCAATAATAGCAGAAACCTCACTCATGATGCTTCCTTCTTTATTGTCCTCTGTGACTAATAGTACCTTGCCAGTCTTAGATGCAGCTTCAATAATAGCTTCTTTATCTAACGGGTATACGGTGCGTAAATCAAGAATATGAGCTGAAATTCCATCTTTAGCTAATCTTTCTGCCGCTTGAAGAGCAAAATGAACACATAAGCCGTATGTAATAACCGTGATATCTTCACCTTCACGCTTCACATCCGCTTTCCCAATCGGTAATACATAATCCGTTTCAGGAACCTCACCCTTAATTAAGCGGTAAGCTCTTTTATGCTCGAAAAATAATACTGGATCTTCGTCACGAATCGCCGCTTTTAATAACCCCTTTACATCATAAGGAGTAGAAGGCATAACAATTTTTAATCCTGGTGTGTTTGCAAACATCGCCTCAACAGATTGTGAGTGATAAAGTGCACCGTGGACGCCACCGCCATAAGGAGCACGAATAACCATTGGACAACTCCAGTCATTGTTAGAACGGTAGCGAATTTTTGCTGCTTCCGAAACAATTTGATTCACTGCCGGCATAATGAAATCAGCAAATTGCATTTCTGCAATTGGACGCATTCCATACATGGCCGCACCAATACCGACCCCTGCAATAGCAGACTCAGCAAGTGGTGTATCAAGTACACGGTATTCACCAAATTGATCATATAAACCATTGGTAGCTTTGAAAACGCCACCTTTTCTACCTACATCTTCTCCAAGAACAAAAACTCTTGGATCTCTTTCCATTTCTTCTCGAATAGCCATTGTTACCGCATCGATATATGAAATTACCGCCATGATTGTTCCCCCTTACTATTCCGCATAAACATATTTCAAGGCATGCTCAGGATCTGCATATGGTGCATTTTCCGCGTAATCAGTTGCCTCATTTACCAATTTTGCAATTCGGTCATTCATTTCTTTTTCCAGCTCATCTGTTAATACGCCAACCTCTTTCAAATAAGCAGCAAAAGTAATGATTGGATCCTTTGCTTTCGCTTCCGCAACTTCTCCTTGCTCACGATAAGCTCTGTCATCGTCATCAGATGAATGTGGAGTTAATCGGTATGAAACAGTTTCAACTAATGTCGGACCTTCGCCACGACGACCGCGATCAGCAGCTTCTTTTACCACTTTATATACTTCTAATGGATCGTTGCCATCAACAGTAAATCCAGGCATTCCATAGCCGATTGCACGATCAGAAACTTTTTCACAGCCTAATTGCTTTTCAATCGGAACTGAAATGGCATATTTGTTGTTTTCACACATAAAGATAACCGGAAGTTTATGAACTCCAGCAAAGTTAGCACCTTCATGGAAATCACCTTGGTTTGAAGATCCCTCACCGAAGGTTACAAAAGTGACTAAATCCTTTTCTTCTAGCTTCCCAGCAAGTGCAATTCCAACGGCATGCGGAACTTGGGTAGTAACAGGAGAAGAACCAGTTACAATACGATTTTTCTTTTGACCAAAGTGACCTGGCATTTGTCGGCCACCAGAATTAGGATCTTCTGCTTTAGCAAAACCAGACAGCATTAATTCTCTAGCTGTCATACCAAATGTTAAAACAACACCCATGTCACGGTAATAAGGAAGAACATAGTCCTTTTCTTTATCAAGAGCAAATGCAGCACCAACTTGAGCAGCTTCCTGTCCTTGACAAGAGATAACAAATGGAATTTTACCTGCACGATTTAATAACCACATACGCTCGTCAATTCGACGTGCTAATAGCATGGTTTCAAACATTTCCAATACTTTTTGATCACTTAAACCTAATGCTTGGTGACGATTTTCCGTCATTTCTTTAACCTCCTATGTTTGAACATGTAACTTGAAAATTTCTCCATATCCCCATATGGTTTTATTTTATAAAAATTATCCGTGGATGGCTTTACCATCTACTGCCAGTGCTGCCTCACCAATTGCTTCTGACAAGGTAGGGTGTGGATGGATGGTATGAGCAATTTCCCATGGTGTTGCATCTAATACCATTGCTAGACCAGCTTCAGAAATCATATCTGTAACATGAGGACCAATCATATGAACACCTAATAAATCATCTGTTTCCTCATCAGCAATAATTTTAACAAAGCCATCACTTTCACCAAAAACTAGCGCTTTTCCAATAGCACGGAATGAAAATTTTCCAACTTTTACTTTATGGCCTTTATCAATAGCTTGTTGTTCAGTCAAGCCAACACCTGCCACCTCTGGTGTACTATATATACATTTAGATACTAAATTGTAATCAATTGGTTCTGGAGTTTTATTTGCCATATGTTCAACCGCAACAATTCCTTCATGTGAAGCAACGTGTGCAAGCTGTAATCCACCGATTACGTCTCCGATTGCATAAATATGGGATTCCTTCGTTTGGTAGAACTCGTTTGTAACAATTGCACCTCTATCGATTTGGATTTCAGTGTTTTCAAGCCCAATTCCTTCAACATTTGCTTGGCGTCCAACTGAAACCAATAATCTTTCAGCACTAAACTCTTTATTTTCTCCCTTAACCTCAGCAGAAATCGTTACACCATTGTCCTTAACTAATGTTTCGGGAAGTACTTTTGCACTTGTAACAATTTTAACGCCCTTTTTCTTCATTAGGCGCTGCATTTCTTTAGAAATTTCTAAATCTTCCGTCGGAATAATTCGGTCTGCATATTCAATAACAGTAACTTCTACACCAAAATCCGACAACATAGAAGCCCACTCAATTCCAATAACGCCACCACCTACAATAATCATTGATGTTGGCAGACTTTCCATTACCAATGCTTCATCAGACGTTAAAACATATTGACCATCTACTTCAAGCCCAGGAAGAGTTCTTGGTCGAGATCCTGTTGCGATTAGAACATTTTTTGGGATTAACATTTCGTTTTCACTACCGTCGTTCATTTCAACTGAAATCGTTCCAGGCATTGGAGAAAAAATAGAAGGGCCTAAAATCCTTCCCATTCCTTCAAAAACATCAATCTTTCCTTTTTTCATTAGCATTTGAACGCCTTTATGTAGTTGATCCACAATTTTTGTTTTTCGTTCTTGGACTTTTGAAAAATTAACACTCACTTCGCTAGTCATAACGCCAAAATCTTCACTATGTTTCGTTTGTGCGTAAACCTCCGCACTTCTTAATAAAGCTTTACTTGGGATACAACCTTTGTGTAAACATGTTCCTCCCAGTTTGCCTTTTTCAACAACCGCCGTTTTTAATCCAAGCTGTGCCGCTTTTATAGCAGCAACATATCCGCCAGTACCACCGCCAAGGATGACTAAATCATATTCACGTGCCATTTAACTAACTCCTCCTTAAACCGAAGTCGCCTTTTTCATATTACCAGGATACTCCTTCACTTGTTCTTCTCCCCTAAGGACACGTAAAGCACCTTCAACAAGTGCTTGAAGTTCATTTTCACCTGGATGAATAATAACATCGGCTATCCAATTAATCCGATCACTAATTTCTTTAACAAATTCTTTTCCATACGCTAAACCACCAGTAAGGATAATGGCATCTACTTTCCCATTCAGAACAGCGCTTGCGGCACCTATTTCTTTAGCAACCTGATAGGCCATTGCAGAATAGACAAGAGCAGCATTAGAATCACCTTTTTTTATCATGTGTTCCACTTTTACAGCATCATTTGTTCCTAAATACCCAACTAATCCACCTTGCCCAACCAGTTTTCTCATAATTTCTTCCCTATAATAGTCTCCGGAAAAGCATAGTGAAATTAGATCTCCTGCGGGAACGGTTCCAGCACGTTCTGGACTAAAAGGACCATCTCCATGCAGACCGTTATTGACATCAACGACCTTACCATTCTTGTGAACACCTACAGTTATACCTCCACCCATATGGGTAACAATTAAATGAAGATTTTCATACTTCTTGCCTAATTCCTTGGAAACCCTTCTTGCAACTGCCTTTTGATTTAAGGCATGGAAAATACTTTTTCGTTCAATTAGGGAGAAGCCAGAAATTCTAGCAATATCATCCAATTCATCTACCACTACGGGATCTACAATATAGGATGGAATATTTAAACCTGAGGCGATTTCAAAAGCAATAATTCCACCAAGATTGGAAGCATGTTGACCAGCATAACCTTCTCTTAAGTCATGAAGCATTAAATCATTTACAGCATAAGTACCGCCCTCAATGGGACGAAGTAGCCCACCGCGACCACAGACAGCACTTAATTTGGAAATATTAATACCTTCATTGTCTAAAGCCTCTAAGATGGTATTTTTTCTAAATTCATATTGATCAATGATATTTTCAAAAGAATTTATGACTTCCGAGTCATGGCGAATTGTTTTTTCTAGGATAGACATTTCATTATCGAAAACCCCTATTTTCGTAGATGTTGAACCTGGGTTGATAACGAGAATTCGATATTCTTTATCTAACAACGTAGATTCCTCCAGTTAAAAAGAAAAACATTTATTTTTAAAAGAAAAGCGCAAGCGCCTTGGTAAGCCCCGACAAGCAAATGTTCTCTCGCGTAAGAAGTCTGAACTTTGACTTCTTACGCGAGAGGTTATTTGACCAAGGAAGAAGTGATTTTTCTTCTTCCAGCGAGGGTCTAGGCAGGAAGAAATGAAGTACTTTCTTCCCTGCTGGAGCTAGACAATTTTCGAAGTCCAAAAAAGCTTTCTTACTTATATAAAAAAGGTAAGAGGGGCTAGTATAGGTAAACAAATTCTTACCTACCTAGTCCCTATTTTCTTAACGCTCTTTTTACTTACGACGACTTAAAATGTGGTGTCCATTTTGTAAAAATTGACTACGTGAGTTGCGCATTTTTTCTATACGTTCTTCAGCCATACGGTCAGCTGCAAGATAGGTTGGAATTCCGTCGCGTTTTGCAATTTCAATTACTTTTTCAATGTTGTTATAAATTGTTTCTACTTTTTTCATTGCACGTTCAGCATTGTAGCCATATAATTCATCCGCTACGTTGATAACCCCACCAGCATTGATTACATAATCTGGTGCATAAACAATTCCCATTTCATGGATAATATCTCCATGACGTGTATCCTTTAACTGATTATTAGCTGCACCCGCAATAACCTTTGCTTTAATTTGCGGAATAGTATCATCATTAATGACGGCACCTAATGCACATGGAGCATAAATATCGCATTCTACACCATATATTTCATTAGGGTCAACTGCACGAGCTCCAAACTCCTCAACTGCACGTTGTACTGCTTCTTTATTTATATCAGTAACAATCAGTTGTGCTCCTTCTTCATGTAAATGACGGCATAAATTATATGCAACGTTACCGACACCTTGAACAGCAATCACTTTTCCTTCCAGAGAATCGGTACCAAATGCTTCTTTTGCTGCTGCTTTCATTCCACGGTATACACCATATGCTGTTACTGGAGATGGATTTCCTGAAGAACCGAACGCAGGTGAAATACCAGTTACATAATCTGTTTCTTCATGGATAAGATCCATATCAGCAACTGTTGTACCCACGTCTTCAGCTGTGATATAACGGCCATTTAGCCCTTGAATGTAACGACCGAATGCACGGAACATTTCTTCGTTCTTATCCTTACGAGGGTCACCGATAATAACCGTTTTACCGCCGCCAAGATTTAATCCCGCTGCAGCATTTTTATATGTCATACCTTTTGCTAAACGAAGAGCATCTTCAATAGCAGCTTCTTCTGTTTCATATGTCCACATACGAGTACCACCAAGTGCTGGTCCTAAAGTTGTATCATGAATAGCAATAATAGCTTTTAAACCTGAAGATTTATCCTGGCAAAATACCACTTGCTCATAATCATACTTTTCTAAATACTTGAAGATTTCCATTATTAATTCCTCCCCATTTTTAAAAAGAATTTATTTAGCAGCAGAGCAGAGTGCAAGTGCAAGAGAATATAATTTACTCTCAGCAGAATCCGCTCTAGAAGTTAATACAATTGGTGCCTTTGCGCCTGCAATGACTGCACCGACTTTCGCATTGGCAAAATAAACAAGTGCTTTATACAAAACATTCCCGACCTCGATAGTAGGAACTAAAAGAATATCTGCCTGTCCAGCTACTTCGCTTGATATTCCTTTGTGTTCTGCAGCAAATTTAGATATAGCATTGTCTAATGCAAGAGGACCATCAATGACACAATCCTTAATTTGCCCTCTTTTATTCATAACCGTTAAGGCGGCTGCATCCAATGTTGCTTGCATCGAAGGATTAATTACCTCAACTGCGGCAATTGGCGCGACCTTTGGTAGTGATACACCAATTTTTTTGGCTATAGCAACTGTATTATTTACAATTTGAGCTTTTTGTTCTAAATCAGGTGCAATGTTCATCGCCGCATCAGATAAGATGATAAATTGTTCAAAACCATCCACTTCAAAAACAGCAACATGTGATAAAACATTTCCTGTCCTCAACCCAAAATCCTTATTTAATACAGCTTTTAAAATAGTTGCAGTTGGAATGTTACCCTTCATCAGTACATCTGCTTCATTCAGCTTAACTGCCTTAACTGCATTTTCGGCAGCTAACTGGCTTGAATTTGTATGAATTACTTTAATTGCGGAGTTCGTTATTAAACTTGGATTTTTTTCTTCCATGAGTTGTAATATCTTTTCCCTATCACCGAATAAAAGAAATTTCCCAAGTTCTAATTTTACTGCGTCATTTACTGCTTCAATTACTTCAGAGTCTTCAGCAGCAGCAACCGCCACTGTTTGATTTTCCATCTGGGTTGCTTTTCTGATAAGTTCCTCTAGTTTCATAATGATTTCAACCCTTTCTACCATTAAACACGAACTCAATTATATTCTTGCAAGAAGCGTGCCAAAATTATTTTTATGAAAACGCTTTATTTTTAAGTATTTGTTTTTATTGGTATATGCAAAATTGTTCATACCATGAAAATTATTGCATGCTATTATTTGCAATATCTAATTTTTCAAGTTTATAATACAAATTCCGTAATGATAACCCAAGTGCTTTAGCGGTTAATGTTTTATTACCATTGAAACGACTTAAAGTCTGGGATATCAATTTGGATTCGAATTGTTCAACCATTTCTGTCAGAGATTGATTCATTTCAACAGGTTGCTGATCTTGTTTTTCATTTTTTCTCGCCAATTTATCATTTTTCAATTCAGGTAAGTGATGAATATCCACCATCGACTCGTTATATTTCATAAATATAATAGCTCGTCCCAGAATATTTTCTAGTTCACGAACATTACCTGGCCATTCATACATCATCAGCTGATTTAATGCTGCCTCGGTAACCCCTTCCACATTCCTCCCATAATCACGATTTATTTTATGTAATAATCGTTCACAAAGAGCTGGGATTTCCTTTAGCCTTGCTCTTAAAGGGGGAATATGAATAGGCATACGGTTTAAACGATAGTATAAGTCTTCCCTAAATGTCTTTGCTGCAATTCCTTTTTCTAAATTCACATTCGTTGCTGCAATGACTCGAACATTAATAGGTAGAGGTTTGGTTCCGCCTACACGGATAATTTCTTGTTCTTGTAAAACTCTAAGTAATTTGGCTTGTGTACCTGCAGGTAACTCTCCTATCTCGTCGAGAAAAATACTTCCATTATTGGCTTCTTCAAATAACCCTCTTTTGCCTCCTCGTTTGGCTCCAGAAAAAGCTCCTTCCTCATAGCCAAATAATTCACTCTCCAGTAATGACTCTGAAATAGCAGCGCAATTCACTCGGATAAACTTATTGAATTTACGGTCACTCGCATTATGTATAGCATGTGCAAATAATTCTTTCCCTGTTCCTGACTCTCCTCTGAGTAATACAGTTGCAGGGGTTTTTGCCCCTAACTTTGCTTGTTCTATCGCAAGTTTCATTTCTTCGGATATCCCAATAATATCCTCAAAGGAATATTTAGCTTCAAGAGTGCGAATAATTTGTCTTGCACGGGTTAATTCTCTATTTAAAGATTGAATTTCAGACATATCATGAATAACACCAACACTGCCCTTTAACTTCCCATCTACAATAATAGGTGCTACATTAACCACTACTTCTTTTTTATTAGGCCCTACTCTCATGGCTACTCCACGTACCGGTCTCCTCGTTTGAAGAACCCTCATGTGCATACTTTCTCCCTCAGAAATATCTGCAGTTGCTGGCTGACCAATCACTTCTTCTTCCTTCAGTCCTGTAATTCTTGAGTAAGCTCTATTAATCATTATTCCTCTTCCCACATCATCAACAACAGATATGGCATCATCGCTCGATTGAATGATCGCTTGAAGCATGGTTTGGATTTCTTTTAAATTTGTTACTTCCTCTGCTAAATTTAGAACTCCTGTTATATCCTTAAACACAGCAAACGCACCAAACAGTCTTCCATTTTCATCAATTAAGGGGATGCGAGTAGTGATAATTTTAAAACCATTAAATAAAACCTGTTCCTGATTCGTTTCCATACGTCTTGTTTCTAAAATTCTTGGAAGTTCAGAATTAGGTATAATATCTGTTATTTGCTTGCCAATTACTTCCTTACCTTGAACACCTACTATTTTTTCAGCACTACGATTAAAGAAAACAATTTCACCTTTAACATTTATCACAATCATACCGTCATCAGTCGAATTAAAGATAAGATCATGTTTGTAAGTTTCATTTCGGAGGGTACTTATAAGTTCTTCTTTTTCTAGCATTAATTTCGAGATTAAAAAGGCAACACTTCCTGGGATCAGCACGGTATTTTTACTTCTTGCATCACGTAACTCTTTAAATACCTCTTCATCACCAGTAACTTCAATAATAATATCAACTTCATCCGACAGAAAAGGTCTCCAATCACTACTGGTTAATATCCCTTCCTGCTTTGCCAATTTTAAACCTGGAGCATTCGGATTATGGTCCACTACTACTTTTACATCAAGAACAGCTGTCTCTTTTAAAATTTTTAAAATCGCAGTTCCACCTTTTCCAGCTCCAACAATCATTACAGTTTGCATTTTATCATCCTTTTTGGAAAAAGCTTTCATGTTATTTATTCGAAGGTATGAAAATTTTTTCACTCTTATTTTATACCTATTTTGTTTTCTTGACAAATGGCACCTATGGTATATCATTTTTAATGGGGAAGAATATTGTAATGATTTATTGAATATCCCATTTTCATAAAAATACTTTACACTTAGAATGGATGTTTAACATGACAAGAATAATAGCCTTAGTCATATTGCTGATACCAGGAGTTATTGCGGCAGTCGGCATTAAATTTATGAGAGATATGTTTTTTGGAATCCTACATGCTCCAATCCCATACTTATGGCTTCAATTTCTTATTGGACTTATCTTTTTTATTGTTGGTTTAGGTTTTGTAGCAGGCTTTATCTTTCATCGTGACCGTAAAAGAAATAAAGTGCAAGCAAAATTCCAACAGGATAAAAAACGACCGTAGATTCTTATCTACGGTCGTTTTCTTAAGCTTATTTGTATTTCTTTTGCTTTTATTGGGTCATCCGTTATAAATGACGTGCAACCGACTTCAAATAATCTTCTCATATCTTCTTCTTTATTAACTGTATAGGGGCGAACGGCTATCCCATTCTCCATTGAGCTAAGAATAATTTCGTTTGGTGCGGCAAGCAATCTTGGATGGATTCCTTTTGCTTTAATGGATTGAGCATAAATCCATGGCATATATAGCCCTTCGGAGTATAGCGGGGCCGTTTCTATTTCCGGAGCTAAGCGATAACAATAAACGATACTGTAATGATTAAAAGAAGAAAGGATCATTCTATTTTCTAAATTATAATGGCGTATTAGGGATATAACTTTTTCTTCCATGCCCTTATAGGGAAATATTCCGTTCTTTAGTTCAACATTACAGATAAGTGAATTAGTTGTTAACCATTCTAAAAATTCATTAAAAGATGGGATTGGTTCTCTTTTCAACAATCTCTTATTTTTATAGCTTGCATCAAGTTTTCTGATTTCTTTGAATGTAAGATCTTTTACAAATCCTGATCCATTCGTAGTTCTATCAACCTTTTCATCATGAATAACAACTATTTCTCCATCCTTCGTTAATTGTACATCAATCTCCAATCCATCGGCTTCAGCTTTCTCTGTCTCTATAAAAGCCTTCATCGTATTTTCAGGAAAAGCTGCTGAATAACCACGGTGGGCAAATATTTGTGTCATTTATTTTGATCCCCCTCTTTTTTCTGAGTTAAGCAAGAACAAAAAGCGTAAGCGCCTTGAACAGCCCCGACAAGCAAATGTTCTCTAGTGTAAGAAGTCTGAACTTCGACTTCTTACACTAGAGGTTATTTGACCTCGAGGGCTAGGCGCTGGAGCTGGATTACGAAAAACTTCTTCTAAAGTTATCTACAAGTTTAAATTTTATAAATTCCTAAACCAAAATAAAAGACTGAATATAAGATTGTGAAATCTTACTCAGTCCTTTTAATTTTATTCCTTTCAGGAAGCTTTATGCTCCAAACGTAACTTATCAGCTACCATTGCAATAAATTCAGAATTGGTTGGTTTTGCTTTTGACATGCTTACTGTATAACCAAATAAAGAAGAAATAGAATCAATATTTCCACGGCTCCATGCTACTTCGATGGCATGACGAATGGCCCGCTCAACACGGCTTGCAGTAGTGTTATATTTTTTAGCAATATCCGGATACAATACTTTTGTAATAGAACCAAGTAATTCGATATCGTTATAAACCATTGAAATGGCTTCACGTAGATATAAATAGCCTTTAATATGTGCAGGAACACCAATTTCATGAATGATACTTGTAATACTTGCATCAAGATTTTTAGGCTTTTGCTCAACAGGTTGACGGAACCCTTGGTTTAATGGCTTTCTTGACATTTGATTTGTTTGACCGCTAACCTGACGGACAATACTAGCCAGATTCTCCATATCAAATGGCTTTAAGATAAAGTAAGCTGCTCCTAAATCTACTGCTTTTTTTGTTACATCTTCTTGACCAAATGCGGTAAGCATAATCACGTTTGGTAATGAGTTTTTTCTAAGATCACGTAAACGTTCCAATACAGCTAGACCATCTAAATGAGGCATAATTATATCTAAAACAAGAACATCAGGTTCTACTTGTTCAAGTAAGGTAAGGCATTCTTGACCATTATGTGCAATCCCCACTACTTCTAAATCTTCTTGGGATGAAAGATAGTCCTCTAATAAACCTACTAATTCTCTATTATCATCTACGATACATACTTTAATTTTTTTCAATTCAAGCTTCCTCCTCAAGTAATATAGCCACTTTATCTGTTTCTTATTTCTATTCTAAATTACAAATTCGACAATGCAACAAAAATTCCTCTTGTTTTTTAAAAATTTCTTAAAAATTACGCAAAATCTTAATTTTCCTTCGATTTTCTTGTAAATTCGACTTATTTCGATAGTTGACAATTACATTATTATAATTTTGTCGAAAAATCTTTATTTTTAATATATTTTACCACACTCTTTCCATTTTAAACAAAAAAAATAGGCGAAATATATACGCCTATTTTTTCGAATCAGCTTGCTTTTTGTTTTGATTTTTCATATATATCTATACCTGCTTCATTTAGCATCCACTCAATATGAACACCGTATCCAGAAGTAGGATCATTTACGAATACATGGGTTACAGCTCCGATTAATTTTCCATCTTGGATAATGGGACTTCCACTCATTCCCTGAACAATCCCACCTGTTTTTTCAAGTAACTTTTTATCTGTTATCTTTAATACCATACCTTTTGTAGCCGGGAACTTTTGTGGAATGGTACTGACGATTTCAATATCAAAAAGCTCTACTTTATCATCTTCTACAACGGTTAAAATTTGTGCCGGCCCTTCTTTTACTTGATGAGATAACGCAATCGGTAATGGTTTATCAAATACTCCATTAGAAATTTCTTTGTGTAGTTCTCCAAAGATTCCAAATGGGCTATTTCTTTTGATGTCTCCAATAATTTCACGATCGGATGAAAAACGAGCGAGTTTTTCACCTGGATCGCCATTACTTCCTTTTTCAATAGAAGTTACAGTAGAACGGACGATTTGCCCATCTTCAACGACTATCGGTTTTTTTGTATCCATATCAGAAATGACATGACCTAGTGCCCCATACTTTTTTGACTTTGGATCGTAAAATGTCATTGTACCGATACCCGCTGCAGAATCTCGTATATAAAGACCTAATTTATAGGTATCCTCATTTTCATCTTTTAACGGCTGAAGCTTAGTTGTAAATTCACCGCTTTCACGGCTAATGACAACTTGTAACGGTTTTCCGTTTTCACCGGAATTTTGTACAAATGGAGCCACATCTGACATTTTTTCGATTGTTTGACCATTTATTTTAGTAATAATATCTCCAACCTTAATTCCTGCAATTTCTCCCGGAGATTTTTTACCATTATTGGTACTAACTTGGTGATGCCCAACTACTAAAACACCTACCGTATTTAACTTTACACCAATTGATTGTCCACCTGGAATAACTTTAAAATCCTTTAATACATTAACATCGACTTTTTTAATAGGGAAACCTGCTAATTCAAGGAGCATTTCATTTTTTCCTTGTTCGGCGGCATTAATTTTAACTGTATCCCTTTTGTCCTTTAGGGAAATACTTGAATTGTTATGAGTTAATGAAACGGTTACCGGAACAGCTTTATTCATTTGTAGCTGCTGTCCTTCAAATACAGTAATGCTTTTCGGAATTTCGATATATTCCTGGAAGTATGAGGAAAAACCGATTGAAATTAATGAAACAAGGAGAATTCCACCCATTATTTTTCTTAAACTTTCAATGAACAAATTTTTCACTCTCCTCGCTTCTAGTCCACAACGTCTAATTGGCTACAGTTATAATTTTGCCTTGATTCAGGTCATTTATAACTGGAAGATAAAGAAAAGCTTTTAGAACTGCTTGATTTCTTTTTATTCAAGCTCTCTGTTAAATTTTTCTGTTGACTCCGTTAGAATTAAAAAAGGAAAAGAACAATATGTTCTTCTCCTCTTTTTCATTGCGAATTGCACAAACAATAACATAAGCAGCTAATTTACAGTTTCCTTTTGTTTCTTCATCTCACTTGCCATAACTAATAATTCTTCGGCATGTTGTTTCGTTAAATCAGTGATTTCTACTCCAGAAATCATTCGACCAATTTCTTTCACTTTTTCAGCAATCGATAATGAACTTACAGATGTTATCGTTCTTCCTTCTACAATTTTTTTAGAGATAAATAAATGGATATCTGCCATTGCTGCTACCTGTGGAAGGTGAGAAATACATAAAACTTGAGAATTTACCGCAACATGATGGATTTTCTCAGCAATTGCCTGAGCTACTCTACCACTAACACCGGTATCTACCTCGTCAAAGATTATCGATGTGACACCTTGATGTTTGGAGAAAATGCTTTTTAAAGCTAACATAATTCTAGAGAGTTCCCCGCCAGAAGCCACTTTTACAAGTGGCTTTAATGGTTCTCCAGGATTGGTTGAAATAAAAAATTCTAAATGATCCATACCAGCCATTGTAAAATGTTCATTTTTATTTTCAAACCTAATTTCAAAAACTGCTTTCTCCATATAAAGCTCTTTTAATTCTTTATGAATTAAATTAGTCAATTTTTGGGCCCATTTTTTTCTTAATTGACTTAAGTGGAGAGCTTCTTCTTTTAAGTCTTTAGTGAGCTCTTTTATCTCTATTTCTAATTGTCCGATATGCGTTTCTTTATTTTGGATCGTTTCTATTTCTTCTTCAATCTTTGCAGAATACTCTAAGATTTCTTCAATGGTTTTTCCGTATTTACGTTTTAGTTGATTTATTTCATTCCATCTATCCTCAATTTCATTCAATCGATTCGGATCAAATTCAAGTCCATCTAATTCGTTACGCAAAGTCCTATTTACGTCTTCTAGTGAGTAAAAAATAGTTGAAATCGAATCAAATAATTCTTGATAATGGGAATCTAACTGTGCAACATCCTCTAAATTCCCCATAACTAAACTAATCCAATCCAACCCCTTATGCTCTCCATTTAATGCTGAATAAGATGTTTGTATTAAGCTAAAAATTCTTTCAAAATTACCAAGCTTTTTCTTTTCTTCATAAAGTTCTGTATCTTCATTAAGTTTAAGGTTTGCTTTTTCAATTTCATCAAATTGGAATTGAATTAGATCTAGTCTATGAGCCATTTGTTGTTCATTTTCACTTAAATGTTTTAACTTTTTAATTGTATTCTCATACTGGCGGTATAGAATTTGATATTCCTTTAATGCTGGTGCTATTTCTGCAGCTCCAAATTGGTCTAAAAGTATTAAATGAGAGGATTCATTCATTAATTCTTGATGTTCATGTTGTCCGTGAATATCAACCAAAGTAGACCCTACTTCTCTTAAAGTAGCGATGGTCACTAATTTTCCATTGACCCGGCATATACTTTTGCCTGACTTGGAAATTTCTCTACGCAGGACGACCATTCCATCTTCTATATCAATTCCGAATTCAGATGCTTTTTTTATAATAGGATGTTCTATTTCATCAACCTGAAATAATCCTTCTATTTCAGCCTTTTCTTCACCATGGCGGACAAATTCTAAGGAACCTCTTCCACCAACTAGTAGATGAATGGCATCTATAATAATTGATTTACCTGCACCTGTTTCTCCTGTTAAAACCGTTAAACCTTTGTCAAACGAAATTGTTTGTTTCTCAATAATCGCAAAGTTTTTTATGGATAATTCTATTAACAATCCCCTCACCCCTTATTAGAGCATCTCAAGGAATCGATTTGTAATAAGATCCGTATCTTCTGGTGAGCGACAAATAATCAAGCAAGTATCATCACCACAAATTGTTCCTAATATTTCATTCCAATCCAAATGGTCGATTAGTGCACCAATAGCCATTGCATTACCAGGTAATGTTTTCATAACTAACAAATGTCCGGCTGAATCAATTTTTACAAAGGCATCCATTAACGTTCTCTTTAATTTTTGTAATGGGTTAAAGCGTTGGTCAGCAGGAAGGCTATATTTATATCTTCCATCCATTAATGGAACTTTCACTAAATGAAGTTCTTTTATATCACGCGAAACTGTAGCTTGGGTAACATTAAAACCAGCTGCTTTTAATGAATCTACTAATTCATCCTGTGTTTCGATGTCATTGTTGGTAATGATATCTCGTATCTTAATATGGCGTTGACCCTTATTCATGTTTTCACCTCTAATTACATACCTCATATATGTAATAATTTGTCTTATATAATCATATGTTAGCCCATTTTGTCGCTATTGTACATTTTTTTTAAAGCGCTTTTCAAAAAGAAAAAAAAGAAGCCAGAATAAATGACTTATTCCGCTTCTTTCTTTGATTTAAACTCCAGATGAGCCTTCTCTACCACTTCTTTTGGTTCTATTTTTAGATTATTTAGACCTTCTTGTGGATGACCAGTCCATTTTAAATGGATGAGAAATTCGATATTCCCATCTCCTCCGGTTATAGGAGAAAAAGATAGGTCCTGGACATTGTAACCTTCTTCTAGACAATGTTTAATAACCTTTTCAATAACAGCTAAATGTACATCTGGGTCGCGAACAATTCCCTTTTTTCCGACTTGATCTCTACCAGCTTCAAATTGAGGCTTAATAAGCGCCACTACATCACTATTAGGAATTAACAAAGTTCTAAGAACAGGGAAAATTAACTTGAGTGATATAAAAGAAACGTCAATGGATGCAAATTCAGGCAATCCCATTGTTAAATCAGCCGGAGTGACATATCGGAAATTAGTGCGTTCCATCACGATTACACGGTCATCCTGCCTTAACTTCCATGCCAACTGATTATAGCCAACATCTAATGCATAAGACATCTCTGCTCCATTTTGCAACGCACAATCTGTAAAGCCACCTGTACTCGCCCCAATATCAATCATCTTTTTACCTTTGATAGTAAGATTAAAAACTTTTAAAGCTTTTTCAAGCTTTAAACCACCTCGGCTAACATAAGGCAAAACGTTCCCTTTAACCGTTAAGGGGATATCTGAACTGACTTTCTCTCCTGGCTTGTCCAATCTTTGCTCATTCGTATACACTAGTCCTGCCATTACTGCTCTTTTTGCTTTTTCACGTGTTTCTACTAAACCTCTTTCTACTAGTAAAACATCGATTCTTTCCTTCTTGACTTTCATTGTTTATATCCTTTTTGCTTTAGTTTGAATTAAATTTTTAATTTTGCTTATGGTATCTTGTGTTGTTAATCCAATCTCATCTAGTAATAAATCAACATTTCCATGTTCTATAAATTGATCTGGAATTCCCATCCGATCGACTCTTGCTGAGAAATATCCATGGTTTTGTACAAATTCTAATACCGCACTTCCAAAACCACCTTGAAGAATCGCTTCTTCAATTGTTAGAATCGGTAAATCTTGGTCTAAAATCGTTTTAAGCATTTTTTCATCTAAAGGTTTTATAAAACGAGCATTAACTACTTTTACACTAATTCCTTCTTTTTCTAAATTAGCAGCAGCTTCTAACGCCATTGGAATGGTAGTACCAAAGGTAAGCACTGCAATATCTTCGCCCTCTTTTAGTACTTCCCAAGAACCGATTGGAATATTTCTTAGTGTTTCATCCATTGGGACCCCAATTCCATTCCCTCTTGGGAAACGCATAGCAATCGGTCCCTGATCATAATGGATAGCCGTGTTTACCATATGCTGACCTTCATTTTCATCCTTTGGCATCATTAAAACCATATTAGGAATATGTCTTAAAAAAGCTATATCGAAGACACCCTGATGTGTTTCACCATCAGCGCCAACAAGACCCGCTCGATCAATTCCTAAGAAAACATTTAAATTTTGTCGGCAAATATCATGAACAACTTGATCATATGCTCTTTGTAAAAAAGTAGAATAGATCGCTAAAAACGGCTTCATACCTTGAGTTGCTAAACCAGCGGCAACTGTTGCTGCATGCTGTTCAGCAATACCTACATCATACATTCTGTCTGGAAACTCACTTGCAAACCCCTCAAGCTTAGAACCTACTGGCATTGCAGGAGTGATTGCCACTATCCGTTCATCCTTACGGGCAAGCTTTCGAACCGTTTCACTCACTAACTTACTCCATGCTGGCGGAGCAGCCGTTGCAGGCTTTACAAAATCACCGGTTTCCATTTTGTATGGTCCAGTACCATGCCAAGTGCCAATTTTATCATTTTCAGCTGGTTGATAGCCTTTTCCTTTCTTCGTAATAACATGAAGAAGGACGGGACCTTCGGTTTTCTTGGCATACTTTAAATTTTCAAAGAGTTCTTCATAGTTATGACCATCAACGGGTCCTAGGTAAGTAAACCCTAGTTCTTCAAAAAACATTCCTGAAACTAATAAATATTTAAGACTATCCTTTACTCTTTCAGCGGTTGAAGCCAATTTTCCACCGACTGCTGGAATTTTCTTTAATATATATTCCATTTCATCTTTTACCCACTGGTACTTTCCAGCAGTTCGGAGTCTTCCTAAAACGGAATGAAGGGCTCCAACATTCGGTGCAATAGACATCTCATTATCGTTTAAGATCACAATCATATCTTTCTTTTCATGACCGATATGATTTAATGCCTCTAAAGCCATTCCTCCTGTTAAGGCTCCATCCCCAATGATTGGAACAATATAAGAAGATTCTTTTTTCAAATCACGTGCTATAGCCATACCCATCGCAGCAGATAGGGAAGTGGAGCTATGACCGGTTTCCCATACGTCATGCTCGCTTTCGACCATTTTAGGAAAGCCACAAAGCCCTTTAAATTGTCTCAAGGTATCAAATTGAGCTGCTCTACCAGTTAAAATTTTATGTACATAGGACTGATGTCCGACATCCCAAATTAATTTATCTTTTGGGCTATTAAAGCATGCATGTAATGCGATGGTTAATTCCACAACACCTAAATTCGGGCCAATATGTCCACCTGTTACAGAAAGTTTCTCAATAAGAAAGGTTCGGATTTCTTCACTCAATTGCTCTAATTCAGGTATTGTCATGCCTTTTAAGAAAGAAGGGTCTTTTATTTTTAAAAGATCCATGATGGACCACTCACTTTCATCTTTTTATTCCTTTTTTCTATCTTATTATAATAATATGGAAACCACTACTCTAAAAGCAACAATGGTTACGAAAGCCCATTGAAAAAAGAGCCGCTAACACAAATGTGATAACGGCAATTGTGAGACTTCATTATATCAATGTTTTACTGATCACGAATGACTAGAATACTGAACCATCCAATAATAAACATTAGTATACCATATATGTTATTTTCTCTCAAATGACCATTGCATCAATGATTTCTATTAGCAATTAGGTCAGTAATTTCTTCTAAAATTGAAGTGTCTAAGCCGCTTTCCTTTAAGTACCTTTTTGCTTCACTTACATGAGTATGTAATGCTTCTTTTGCACCGTTCATGGTTAGTAATGCCGGATAAGTACTTTTTTGATTATTTTGGTCACTGCCCACAGGTTTACCTATAATCTCCTGATCGCCTTCCAAGTCTAATATGTCATCCTGAATTTGGAAAGCAAGCCCTAGATGATAAGCAAATAAAGATAAACATTTTCGTTGTTTATCTGATGCATCGGCTAAAATGGCACCGGCCAGTACACTAAATTCTAAAAGTTTACCCGTTTTATGTATATGAATATATTCTAATCCAGTTAAATCTAAGCTTTTTCCTTCGGCTTCCATATCAGCTACTTGCCCACCAACCATACCCTCTGATCCAGCAGCTTTTGATAATTCTAAAATTAAATTAAGCTTCTTATCGTTAGTAACAGTATCGTAGTTAGATTCAGCGATAATTTGAAAGCTATAGGTTAGCAAAGCATCTCCGGCTAGAACGGCCATTGCTTCCCCAAAGACTTTATGATTTGTTGGCTTCCCTCTTCTAAGGTCATCATCATCCATGCAAGGTAAATCATCATGAATTAAAGAATAGGTGTGTATCATTTCTAATGCAATAGCTGTTTCGAGTCCCATCATTGAATCCTTATGAAAAGCTTCAATGGTAGCAAAAACCAGTAGAGGTCTTATTCTCTTTCCTCCAGCTTCTAAGGAATATTGCATAGCTTCTTTAATCGTCAAAGGAGCATTTAAGATATCAATTTTTCTTTTCATTTCTTCCTCTAAAGATGCGATATGCTGCTTGGAGAATTCAGATAAAGACATTGTTGACACTTTGGTTATTCCTCCTCACGAACTGCGAACGGTATAGTCCGTCCATCCTCCGTTAACATTTCCGTTAACTGCTCTTCCACATATTTTAATTTATCTTGACAAAGCTTGGAAAGGTTCATTCCTTCTTTATAAATTTCAATAGCTTCTTCAAGAGGTACGTCCCCTTCTTCTAAGCGCTCGACTATTACTTCTAACTTTTGAATCGCATCTTCAAAACTAAGAGTGGTTGTTTTTTCAGTCAATTTTATCACTACTTTCTACATTAATCACTTGGCAATCTATTTTACCGTTACTTAATTGAATATTAATAAGATCGTTTGGTTTAACTTGTTCCACTTTTTTAATTAATTGCTGCTCGGTTGTGTAAACAAGACTATATCCTCTATCCATAATTTTCAATGGACTTAAAGCATCTAGGGTTGTTATGACATTTGTAAATTGTTGCTGTTTTTGCTGATGAATTCTAATCGTTGCTCGTATTAATCGTTTTTGCGTTCGACTAAATGTCTCTTTTTCTTTATCTAATAGTTGTTTAGGATGGTTTCGATTTAACCTTTTTAACAAGAGGTCTAAGTTATCACTCTTTTGACTCGTATAGCTTCTAGTACCTTTCGTTAAGCGGTCAGTAAGACGGTCTACCTGTTCAAGCTTTTGTTCATATAGTCGCTTAGGATACCTAAATGCGTACGATCTTTGTATTCTTTCTATTCTTGCTCTTTGGAAACTTAACTTTTCTCGCATTGCTCTTAGTAAACGCGCTTTCCGTTCTAAAATTCTCTCATGCAATTCTTCGATATGTGGTACAGCCAGCTCTGCAGCCCCAGTTGGTGTAGGTGCCCTAAGATCGGCTACAAAATCAGCAATAGTAAAATCTGTTTCATGTCCAACCGCTGAAATAATAGGAATATTCGATGAGGAAATAGCTCTTGCCACTATTTCTTCGTTAAATGGCCAAAGTTCTTCAATGGAACCTCCACCTCTACCTACGATCAAAACATCGATATGATTTAATTCATTTGCTTTTTCAATAGATTTAACAATCGATGGCGCCGCCTGTCCTCCTTGAACTAGTGCTGGCAAGACAAGAATATCAGCAATTGGGTATCTTCGCTTTAATGTCGTTAAAATATCTCTAATCGCAGCACCTGTTGGTGAAGTAATAATACCAATCCTTTTTGGGAATGGCGGAAGTCTTTTTTTCGCACTTTGTAAAAATAATCCCTCATCTTCAAGCTTCTTCTTTAGTTGTTCAAAAGCGAGAAAAAGCTCACCAATTCCATCTGGCTGCATTTCTTTGATATAGATTTGATATTGACCACTAGGCTCAAAAAGAGAGATATCCCCTTTAATTAAAACCTTCATTCCATTCTCTGGTGAAAATTTCATAGACCTATTGTTACTAGAGAACATAACAGCAAGTATTCTTGCTTTTTCATCCTTTAAAGTGAAGTACATATGTCCACTTGAGTGTTGCTTATAGTTGGATATTTCTCCTCGTACAAAAACACCCTGTAAATGAGGATCCGCATCAAATTTTCTTTTTATGTATTTGGTTAAAGCATTGACAGTTAAATATCGCTGTTCAGACATATTAGAGACTCCTCTACAAAAAAACTGTCCAAATCCAATACATATTTTTCAGTATGAAATTTATGTATTGGATAAGGACATATGAAATATTATATTGAGTTTTGAATTGTTGGTTTTACATTTTTAGCGGATTTCAACGTATTATACATCAACATCGTAATCGTCATCGGGCCAACTCCGCCTGGAACGGGTGTAATATATCCGGCTTTCTCTTTCACTTCATCAAAGGATACATCTCCACAAAGTTTTCCTTCCTTATTACGATTCATGCCTACATCAATGACAACTGCCCCTTCTTTTATATGGTCAGCAGTTATAAGATCCACCTTACCAACAGCTGCTATCAATATGTCTGCTTGTTTCGTAATGGCTTTTAGGTCTGTTGTCTTAGAATGACAATATGTAACCGTGGCATTTTCATTTAAAAAAAGTTGCCCAGAAGGTTTACCGACAATATTACTTCTCCCTACTACAACGACATGTTTCCCACTAATCGAAATATTCATTTCTTCAAGCATCACCATTACACCATAAGGAGTGCAAGGTAAAAATGAATCTTGACCTGTCATCATTCTACCAATGTTAATTGGATGGAATCCGTCTACGTCTTTTTCAGGAATAATGGTTTCTATTACTTTTTTCTCGTTAATATGATTTGGTAAAGGTAACTGCACTAAAATACCGTGGATGGAATGATCCTCATTAAGTTCTACAATTTTGGCTAATAATTCATCTTCACAAATCGTAGCTGGAAATTCAATTAGGACCGAATGCATTCCAAGTTGTAAACAAGCTTTTTCCTTGCTTTTCACATAAGTTCTTGAAGCAGGATTATTTCCCACTAAAATAACAGCTAATCCTGGGATAATATTTCTACTCTTTAATTCTTGAACTTCCTTTGCAATTTCTTCCTGTTTGTTCTTTGCAATTTGTTTTCCATCAATAAGTTGAGCAGCCATCCTTTATCCTCCTCTATTTTTTATAATGCTTTAGCCCTTATATACAAAACTTTGGGAGCCAATCGCTTTTGTAGAGAAGCCAATTTAAAAGGTTGTGAAGTATTAAGACATTTGCTGTTTAATTTTAGCTAAAACCCCGTTAATAAACCGACTTGATTGGTCATCTCCATACATTTTTGCAATTTCTATTGCTTCATCGAGAATGACATTAACCGGAACATCATCTGTACAGTACTTCATCTCGAATATGGCCATTCTAAGTAAACTACGATCTACATTTGCCAAACGCTCTAAAGACCATTTTTCTAAATGTTCCTTAATACTTTCATCAATTTGAGTTTGATGTTCAATAACCCCTAATACCAATTTTTCTAAATAAGGATCTGTTGGCTCCTCATCAAGTACATGCTCAATCGCAGCACTAGGTTCTATCTCACTCATATCTATCTGAAATAAAGCTTGTAATGCTTTTTCTCTCGCTGTTCTACGTTTCATTTATTGTTAACTCCTTTACCTTACTTTACCATTCATCAATTTGGCTATAATCTTTGTCACATCATCATTATTATGACAAACTTTCACATTAAAAACTAGTTTAAGAAAGATCATATATAAATATTCGTAATATTTTTAAAAATAAAGAACCAAAGACAACAGCCTTTGGTTCTTCATTTTATAGTTCTTGTTCGATTTCAACTTCCTGTTTTTGGTTCTCAAATTGTATTCCAACAACATGAATGTTTACTTCCTCAACCTCTAATGCAGTCATATTTAATAAAGCTTGACGAATATTATCCTGAACTTTCCCAGCAACGGTTGGAATAGAAATTCCAAACTTCATCACGCAATATACATCTACCTTTACCCCATCATCAGTAAGTTCTACCTTAACACCCTTACCATGATTTTTCTTACCTAATCTTTCAACTACACCAGTAGCAAAATTACCGCGCATTTGGGCAACACCTTCAACTTCTGAAGCAGCAATACCTGCAATAACTTCAATAACTTCAGGTGCAATTTCTACTTTACCAAGCCCTGCATACTCTTGATTCATTTCTAAAATGTGGTTTTCGCTCATCCCTAATACCTCCCGAGTATTATCTAAGATTTCATCACATCATACAGTTCAAGGAACTTTGTATTAAACTGTCCTTCAACAAACTTATCATGTTCTAATAATTTAAGGTGGAACGGAATAGTTGTATGTATTCCTTCCACAACAAACTCACTTAGAGCACGTTTCATTCTTGCAATTGCTTCTTCTCTAGTTGCTCCATAGGTAATAACCTTAGCAATCATAGAATCGTAGTATGGTGGAATCGTATACCCTGGATAAGCTGCCGAATCTATTCTTACACCTAAACCACCTGGAGGTAAATACATCTTTATTTTTCCAGCGGACGGCATAAAATTCTTTTCCGGATTCTCAGCATTTATACGGCATTCGATTGCCCATCCATTAAACGTAACTTCTGATTGTGAAAGAGGAAGCTTTTCACCAGAAGCAATCTTAATTTGTTCTTTTACTAAATCAACACCCGTTACTATTTCAGTTACAGGATGTTCTACCTGAATACGAGTATTCATTTCCATAAAGTAGAACTTACGATTTACATAATCATATATAAATTCTACCGTGCCAGCCCCTGTATAATCAACTGCTTTTGCAGCTTTTACAGCAGCATTTCCCATTTCCTCACGAATCTCCCCATCTAAAGCTGGTGATGGAGTTTCTTCCAACAATTTTTGTAAACGTCGTTGGATGGAGCAGTCTCTTTCACCTAAATGAATAGTGTTTCCATAAGAGTCTGCCAGCACTTGAATCTCTACATGACGGAAATCCTCAATAAATTTTTCGATATAAACTCCTGGATTACCGAATGCTGTAGCCGCTTCAGTCTGAGTAATGGTAATACCTTTTGTTAGCTCTTGTTCATTTCGAGCTACACGTATTCCTTTACCTCCACCACCTGCAGTGGCTTTAATAATGACAGGGTAGCCCATTTTGTTTGCAAGCTCTAAAGCTTCTTCAATATTTTTTATGATCCCTTTTGATCCTGGAACAATCGGAACACCTGCTTCAGCCATCGTTTGACGAGCTATATCCTTTGTGCCCATTTTAGTTATCGCTTCAGGACTTGGACCAACAAAAGTAATGTTCACTTCACGGCATAGCTCTGCAAAATCAGCATTTTCGGCTAAAAAGCCATAGCCAGGATGAATGGCATCACAGCCTGTCAATTTGGCGACACTTATGATATTGGTAAAATTCAAATAGCTATCTTTTGAAGCAGTAGGTCCGATACAATATGCTTCATCCGCTAGTTGAACATGCAATGACTCTCTATCTGCTTCAGAGAAAACTGCAACAGACTCCACCCCTAAATCTCGGCAAGCCCTAATAATGCGTACAGCAATTTCTCCTCGATTTGCAATTAAAAGTTTTTTTATCATTCTAACAAATCGCTCCTTATTCAGGCTTTACTAAAAATAATGGTTGTCCGTATTCCACTAATTGTCCATCTTTTACCAAAATTTCAACAATTTCGCCGTTAACTTCTGCTTCTATTTCATTGAAAAGTTTCATTGCTTCTACAATACAAACAACAGAATCTTTTGTTACTTTTGAGCCCGGTTTTACATATACATCAGCATCTGGTGATGGTGACTGATAGAATGTCCCTACCATAGGGGATGTAATCTTATGTAAGTTTGAAGTATCAGCTTGTACAGCTTCTTGAACTGGCTGGACTGGTGCAGCTGAAGATTCTTGAACAGTAACCGGCTGAACTGGTTGTGCTTGTTGTGTTGCTGCTACAACGACTGGTTGGGACTGTGGTTGTGGTGCGGTTAAAGTGACTGTACCATTCACGGTTTTTTTCATTTTAATTTTAGAACCCTCTGATTCATAAACGAATTCATCAATACTTGATTGATCAACTAATTTAATTAGCTCACGAATTTCTTGAACTTTTAACAAAAGAAACACTCCTTGTCTGCTATCTAAATTTCTGAAATTTTCTAAAAGAATAAACATAAGAATTATGACTAGCTACTAATACTATACGATAATATCTTATAAAAGTTCAATAAATGATTCAAATCCTGTGATATTTTTATTTTCACCTTCTTTAAATGGTCTTATATTCAGATGTGGAAAAATGTTGTAAATTGGAGAAGGATTTTTTCTTACCCTTATCGAAATAGTACTTATTGTCGATTAGGAAAGGATTATGCGTATGGATCAAATGGAACAAATAAAAAAAGATGATTTAATTCGAAAGAACTCGCTTGTGATAAAAGCAGCAATGATTAGTGTTTTGTTGGCTGCTATTGTCGACATAGCTATGAAGAAAGATTTAGCCGTCATATTATCCATCATTATTGCAGGCGGAATTGGCGTTTCGATTGTTGCCTCCCTTCATTATTCACAAAAATTCATTAAAGTTATCCCTTACTTAGCCATTTTAATTGTATCTGCTGTTATCTTTATCATTATGGAAAATAGTATTTCTCCTACAGCGTACTTCCTCATTTATTTTGTATTGTCTATCGCTGCTATTTATATGGAGAAATCGATTCTTTGGCTATCATCCTTTTTGGGATTTGTTATTATTACTGTTTTTACATTTCTCCATCACGATTCTTTACCTTTAGAAACAAAAAATTATGTAACGATTTATCTACTGTTTTCTCTTGTTACGATTTTATTAACCTTCCAGCTTACGATATCAAAAAAACTTTCCGAGCATATTGTTAAAGCTCAAAAAGAAACGGAACAACTCCTATTAAGAGATCGTCAAGTAAAGAGCACGATTGCTGAAAATACGGAAAATATCTCAACGATGATAGACCTAGTGAAAATAAAAAGCCAAGAAAATCTTCAAGCCTCGCAGGTCATGAATCAATCCATCGCTGAAATATCAGCAGGCATTCAGATTCAATCTAAAGCCATTGTCGATATTACAGACACTTTGGAGAATTCAAGCGAAACTTTATCAGAAACTACTTTATTAGTAGAAAAATTACACAAAGATTCCATAGTGACCAATCAAGTGACAGAATTAGGTCAAAGCCTTGTTTCAAAATTAAAAGATGAAATCTCCTTTTCATACCAAGATATGCTTGAAGCTGAAGAGCAAATTACCAAGCTTACCACACTGGTTAAAGAAACGGCTCATTTTGTTACTGCCATTCAAGAAATTGCAAATCAGACCAATTTATTAGCATTAAATGCCTCGATTGAAGCGGCACGAGCTGGTGAAAGCGGAAAAGGTTTTGCCGTCGTAGCTGAAGAAGTTCGTAAACTGGCTGATACTTCTAGTAGAACAGCAGCACAAATATCAGAAAATCTAAAAAATGTTTTTTTAGGCACAGAGAAAACAAAAATACAGATAAGTAATACTAGTCTCAAGGCAACAGAAAATCTGCAATTAGCTATGGAAACACAAGATTCCTTTGTTAAAATAAGTGACACGTTTATGAATTTACGGGAAGATATTTCTAAACATGAAGCCTTGACTAAGCAAGTAAATGAATCCTCAAAAACAGTTGAAGTAACCTTGAGTGAATTTCGTGCTGTAATGGAACAAGCGAGTGCCACATTACAAGATTTATCCTCTTCTGTGGAACTTCAAACCTATAAAAACGAAAAACTTTATGAATCTATCTCAGCAGCACATGATTCCATTGAAAGCTTATTAAAATTACAAAATTAAAAGGAAGGCCTTTTGGCCTTCCTTTTGTTTATCCATTATTGTTCAATTTGGAAATCAACTGCAACATATTGCATTGTTCCGATTTCAGACTTTACTAGTTGAATAATGTCATTTGCAGCTTTAGCAGATTTTCCTTTGGCTTTAACTGTTATACGAATTTCTTCTCCATCAGCACGAACTAATGCATCATCGTATCCAAGTGTTTGAATTAAAGTTTCTAACATTTGTTCTTTGTTTGCCACTTCATTTAGAGTCTTTAGTTCCTCATGTGCTGCCACACGTTGATCTGCTGGAAGTTCTGTAGAAGCGATCATCGTTTCTAATTCTTCTTTTCTTTGGCTGCGAGCATCTTCTAAATCCATACGAAGTGCTTCAAATACTTCGTCACTAGCAATACTAGAAATAATATTTTGATCTTGCTCACTTCCTGCTACATCTTTTGCCTTACCTTGATCTTTATTTTCTTGGACTGATGCCATATCTGTCATTTTTTGTTCCGGTGAAGTAATGTAATAGACTGATAGTACTACCACTAAGCTAAGCATTGTTAATAACCAAACTGTTTGTTTTTTCAATAACATATTATGAATCCCCCTTAGTTTTTTTTGGCATTACCGCCACGCGATGACTTGGTACATCTAGTACTCTTGTTACAGCTTCTACAATCCATTTTTTCACTTGAATATTTTCTGCACCTTGAGCAACAACTAACACGCCGCGAATCTCTGGTTTTTTTGTTTCAATTAAGATGGGTCCCTCTTTTTCCCCTTGTCTTACAATAACCAGTTGTTCATCAATTGAGGCATCTTCAACCTTTCGTTGACCACCTTCGCGGTCAGTTTCATTGGTTGTTTGAGACCTAGTGACAACATTTTTTTCTAATACTTTTTTATCAGTGGCATCAACATTCACAATAACAGTGACTTTATCGACCCCAAGCATCTGCTCCAGTGCTTCCTTAAGCTGCGCTTCATATGAACGCTCATAATCTGATATGGTTGTATGTCCACCACCTCCAGAAGATTTTTGACCAAATGCTGCAACATCTTCTTCAGTGGCTTCTTGATTTTGAAAAGTAGAGACTGTCTTTTCCACTGGATCCTTTTGTGAAAAAAGGATATTGTTTGCAAGCATAATCAGCGCCCCGAAAAGCCCCACAAGCAGCAAATACTGGAATTTAACATTTTTCTTTTCTTTCTTTTCATCTGTTGAAAGTAGTTTCTTTAACCATGTGAATGGCCCATTACGATCCATTTCTGTTTGTCACCTCCCCTTCAATCAAAACTTCAATAGCATTTTCTGTTACATTCCATTTTTCAGCTAGAAGCGAAGTGATTTCTTCTGATTGAGTTGTCAATCGTTTAGATGGAGGAGGATTAGTTGTATTAATCTCCACTGTTTTGACCACTTCAACGACATTTGCTTCATCCTCTGCTGGCTTTAACTGAACGATGACTTTTTGGAGGTTATCCGGAAAAGTATGGTTGCTCTTTTCGTCAACCATTAGATCAATGTTTGCAATTTCTAAACCGTACTGTTCCATCAACTCCTCCTCAGTGTCCTTTTTAAGTTGGACAGCCATTGTTTCTAAAATATATGCATGTTGTGAGGCTTGTATTTCTTTTTTCTTCATTTCTATTAAATTTTCCATATTTTTTTCTCCAGAAGACTCGAAAATAGGGATGGAGGACAGTGCAGACTCAAAATCTTTTGAAATTAGTTTTAATACAGGAGTTAAAATAATCGCAATTAGCAATAACCCCATGACTATTTTTGTGTATTTTTGGAAACTAGAATTAGGTAAAAGCATATCGATAACCGTTGCTAATAGTACAAATAAAATAATATTGGTTACCCACTCAGTTAAAAATTGCATATTTACCTACCTCACCATCATTGTTAGATTTCCGGCTGCGATGATGACCGTTATAGATAGAAAAAACATGAGAGAGACGATGGCTAAAGCTGCAAAAACATAAATGACGCTTTTACTGATAATATCTAAACAGGAAATAACGGGACCTCCACCTAAAGGCTGTAAAATAGCGGCAGCAAATTTATATATAAAGGCAATCATTAAAATTTTTATAGCTGGAAAAGCAGCAATTAGAATTAAAATAGCTACACCTGCAATACCTACTGTATTCTTAAGCAGTACAGAAGCATTAATCACGGTATCCGTAGCGTCAGTGAAAATTCTTCCGATTACAGGGATAAAATTTCCAGTAATAAATTTTGCTGTACGAATGGTAACGCCATCAGTGATCGCCGTTGAAGCGCCTTGTACAGAAATCACTCCAAGGAAAACTGTTAAAAATAATCCTAGTAAACCTATACTCCAATTACGGAGTAAATTGGCCAACTGACTAACTTTGTAATGCTCCGTTAATGTGCTAACGATGCTAAGTAAGGCTGATAAAAATAACATCGGTAAAACAACATATTGAATAAAAACCCCGCTCATGTTCATGAGGAATAGAATAACAGGATGAAAAAATGCTGCAGATATTAACCCGCCTGAGGATGCGATTAGTGCCAAAAGCAGTGGTATTAAGGCTAATATAAATGAGATCATTGTATTAATGGCATCCTTTGTATAATCAATTGCGATGTGAAAACTGTTTAACGCAATAATCATTAGGACCATAAATACAATGGCATAAGCCACTTTACTGACCGTACTTTGCTCAAAGGAGTTCTGTAAAGTTTGTAAAAACATACTAAAAACAGTCAACAATATTAAAGAACCTAATAGTTTTCCATTCATAATAAATTCTTGAAAAGCAAATTTAAACATACCTGTAAACCATTGCTTGAACGAGAACTGTTTTTCTCCTTTAATAAAGTCATAAAGGCTTCCCTTTTGACTTTCAGGTAAAAAACCGCCGTATTGATGGGTAATATCTTCCCAATACTTCTTTAACTCATCCATATTTAATGTCTCAAGTTGAGACTCAACCAGTTGCTGTGGTGTTTGAGGTGGGTCACCTTGGCTAGTTTCTGTTGAAGCTTGGACAACTGGAGTGATTAATAGAGAAAGAAAGAACAAGACTATGACTAGGAATGGTAGCCGGTGCTGCTTCATTTTTTCACCTCTTATAAGAAAAGCGTAAGCGCCTTGGTTAGCCCCGACAAGCAAATGTTCTCTAGCATAAGAAGTCTGAACTTTGACTTCTTATGCTAGAGGTTATTTGACCAAGGAAGAAGTGATTTTTCTTCTTCCATCGAGGGGCTAGGCGCTGGAGCTAGACAATTTTCGAACTCCCAAAAGTTATATACTCCCTTACCTTATTAGAAAAGCATAAGCGCCTTAAGCTAAACCGTTAAAAGATTAGTTCGGTATAAGCTGTATGATCGTTTCAATTAGTACAGTTAAGATTGGAATCGCCATGGCTAAAATGATAATCTTCCCACCTAATTCAATCTTTGATGCGATTGCTCCCTGACCTGCATCCTTTGTTATTTGTGCTGCAAACTCCGCAATGTAAGCTATCCCAATAATTTTTAGTATCGTTTCAACATAAACAAGGTTTACATTTGCGTTAGAAGCAATCCTTTGAAGCATTTGTATAATTTCATAGATTTGATCAACTAGAAAAAGAAAAATACCACAGCCAACAAAAACAATTAACAGAAAGGCAAAATTAGGTTTTTGTTCTTTTAGAATTAATGCTAAGAAGGTAGAAACTAATGCGATTCCAACGATTTGCAAAATTTCAATGGCAGGAATCCTCCTTTAACCTTGAAATAAAAAAACAGATTTAATTTTTTGAAATAGGTCATCCACGATAGATGCAACCATGAACAAAATATATATAAACCCAAAGAGGGTTACCCATTGTGCATATTCCTTTTTCCCAACTTGATCCAAAATGGTATGCAAAAAAGCAACTACGATTCCCACCCCGGCAATTTTAAAAATAATATCTACTTCTAACCCCATTGTTTCTCCTCCTAGCTACAGCAGTAAGATTATTAATAATAAGCCTGATAGAAACCCGAGACTTTTGACCATTTTTTCATATTTAACTTGCTTCTCCCTCGCTTCTATTTCTTCTCTCTCTAAATGTGTGAGTGTCAGCATAATATGCTTTTGCTGGGACAACCGGTCATGCCTACCTAATGTCTCACCGAATTGTTTCATAATTTCAAATTCTGATTGTTTAAAGGCTGTTAATTTCCAAACCTCATTTAAACTTTCTTCCCATGCATCTTTAACAGTTGTATCTGAATCCGTTAATTTCTTTGCAAAGGATTCAAAAAACCAGGAAATCGGTTTGGTTAATTGAGTAGATAACCTTCTGGCTGCTTCGTGCAGGGGGGTATGTCCATACATGATTTCTGCCTCTAATGATTGTAGGGCAGATTTTAGCAGTCTTAGTTGTCTTGGCCTTTCACTTAAATGTCTAGATGCTTCAAAACCAGTCCAAGTGGTGGCGACAATAATGAATATAGCCCCAATCACTTTCATCATTTAGGTCACTCTCACTTTACTTGAAATCTCTTTTCCAAATTGGTCTTTAATTTTGGTAATGGTTCCCGGCCCCTTTTGCCGGCTCAATTCAATATATCGTTGAAAGATTCCTTGCTTAAGAATCATTTGTAGGCTTGGGCGTTTTTGAATTTCTTCAAACGATTCCCCATGAGTGGTCATCATGAGCTTAATTCCAGCATTCACTGCTTCTAAAATCGCTTCTGAATCTTCTAATCTTCCTATTTCATCCACAATAAGGACCTGCGGACTCATTGAACGAATCATCATCATCATACCCTCAGCTTTAGGACAGGCATCCAGAACATCAATTCGTGGGCCAAATGTTAGCTGTGGGATACCGTTAACACAACCCGCAATCTCTGATCTTTCATCCACAATTCCTACTTTTTGCGAAGGAATGGATCCTTTGTGATCACCTGTTGAAATGATCCTTGCTATATCACGAAGTAAAGTTGTTTTCCCCGTTTGGGGTGGGCCGATGATCATCGTATGCATCCAGTTTCTATCGAACAGAAAAGGAACTAGTGAATCGGCAATTCCAATCTTTTCTTTTGCAATACGAATGTTAAAAGAAGAAATATCTCTAATGGCTTTTACTTTTCCAGATTCTAAAATAACCTTTCCGGCTAGTCCTACTCTATGTCCGCCATCAATTGTGATATATCCTCTTCGTAGTTCCTCCTCTAAAGCATAAATAGAATGATGACTAATTTTATTTAATAACTGAACTGCATCATCAGCTGAAACCGAATATGGAAGAAAAATAGATTTTCCACCTAACGTTACCTCAATTGGTCGATTAATCCTTATTCGAATTTCCTCGATCTCTACTTTTTGTGAAGGAGGGATAAGCTGCATTTGTTCCAAAATGTTTTTGGGTAAAAAGGATAGGACTGATTCCATATGATTCCTCCTTGCTAGTAAGTCTCTCTCGTAAAAAAAACCTTATTAAAATGTATGCCTGCCTGGACACATTATGACTTTCTTTTGGACAATTAGTATGAAATTAAAAGAGATATGAATTTTTCATGTCATAGAATGTTTACCTATCTTTGCAAATAAACATTAATAAGGAAAAAAAGAAGGGAGGAGAACGTTTGTATTACAACTATCCATCCATTTATCGAAATCAAATGGATTCTATCAACAATAAAAATATAATGAAAGTAAATGGTGAGGGGATTGTAACAGCCGTTCCAAACCAGGCTTCCGCGACGATTGGTGTCATTACAGAAGGAAAGGACTTAACACAAGTACAAAAACAAAATTCAGAAATTATTACAAAAGTGGTTCAGGTTCTTCAATCCTTTCATATTCCTAAAAAAAATATCCAAACTTTTGACTACCATGTGGATACCCAATATGATTATGAAAATGGGAAACAAGTTTTTCGCGGTTATCGAGTTCAAAATCTATTAAAAGTTACAATTAATGAAGTAAATGAGCTTGGTAGGATTATCAACAGTATCATTCAAGCAGGTGCAAATTATGTCTCAAACGTTCAATTTAGCGTATCTAATCCTAATGAATATTATCTGCAAGCTTTAAAAAAGGCATTGAAAAATGCTCACGAAAAAGCAGAAACGATTGTTTTGAGTCTAAAAGTCAACTGGAATCCCATTCCGTTTAAAGTGGAGGAACTCGGAAAGGAAACTGGACCTATCCAACCATTAACCTTTGTAAAGGCTGCCTCTAGTGAGGAATTTCAACCCGGAACACTTCAATTTAAAGCGGCAGTTGCAGTCAAATATTATTACTATTAAAACGAAAAAGATTAGGATAAACACATCCTAATCTTTTTTGTTTTCTATGAAACTATTTTTGATATTTCGAAAATAAGTTTGAAATGAAAAGCCAAATATTAGTCAAAAAGATTTCACAAATAAATCTACTATTCTTAGAAAAATAAAGGTAAAATACCCTATGTAGTATAATAAAGGGGGGGGGCTATATAATGAAGTGGTTAAAATATGTTTTACTGTTTGTTTTTCTTACAGGATGTACTAATACAACCTATGAAAATATTACTTCTATGGAAGCCAAAGAGTTTATTCAAAAGGGAGAGGTAACAGTTTTAGACGTTCGTACTCCAGAGGAATATGCTAGCGGCCATATCCCTGGATCCAAACTTGTCCCTTTGCAGGTATTAGATGGTATGTCTAATGAACTAGATAAAAACACAAAATATATTATTGTTTGCCATAGTGGTAACCGCTCACAGCAAGCAAGTGATATCCTCGTTCAAAAGGGTTTTAAACAAATATTAAATATGACCGGTGGAATGAATAGTTGGAATGGAGAAATAGAGCAGTAATATTTGATAACAAAAGAACCTTGCATTCAGTGCAAGGCTCTTTTTTCTTTTCTAGTGAACGATTTAAGGAAATAACTTCTGAAATCTCGTTTTTTTGAATTGTCGAACTCAAAATAAAAACCCCTACGCTAGTGACGTAAGGGTGAATTTTTTTGACAAACTATGCACGAGATACATAGCTTGCTTCAACTGTGTTAATAATTAAACGATCTCCAATATTAACAAAGAACGGAACTTGTACTGTTAATCCTGTTTCAACAGTAGCTGGTTTTGTACCACCTGAAGCAGTATCACCTTTAATTCCTGGTTCAGTGTCAGTTACTTCTAATTCTACCGTATTAGGAAGTTCAACTCCTAAAGATTCACCATGATATAACATAATATGAACATCCATATTTTCTTTTAAAAACTTCAATTCATATTCGATGCTAGTTGCTGGTAATTCGATTTGTTCATAAGATTCTTGGTCCATGAACACATGTTGATCACCATTTGCATATAGGTATTGCATTTTTCGATTATCAATTTGTGCTTTCGCTACTTTTTCACCAGCACGAAATGTTTTTTCTTGGATAGCGCCTGTACGAAGATTACGAAGCTTTGAACGTACAAAAGCCGCACCTTTCCCTGGTTTTACGTGTTGGAAATCAATAACGCGCCAAATTCCATTATCTACTTCAATTGTTAAGCCTGTACGAAAATCGTTAACAGATGTCATACTCATACTAATTTTCCTCCTAAATGATCATTAAAGAATAATGAGCTCTTTCGTTGAATGAGTTAATGTTTCGTTATGGTTTTCGGTGATTAAAGTGTCATCTTCAATTCGGACACCGCCAAGACCTGGAATATAAATACCAGGTTCTACAGTTACAACCATACCCGGTTCAAGAATAATATCAGATTTAGAAGATAACGCAGGACCTTCATGGACCTCGAGTCCGATTCCATGACCAGTTGAATGTCCAAAATATTCTCCGTATCCCTTTTCTGTAATATAATCTCTTGTTAAGGCATCAGCCTGTTTTCCTGTCATGCCTGGTTTAATACCAGCCACTCCTTTAAGCTGTGCTTCTAAAACAACATTATAAATTTCTTTCAGCTTTGCACTTGGTTCACCAACTGCAACAGTACGGGTAATGTCTGAAACGTATCCTTTGTAATATGCCCCAAAATCTAATGTAACAAAATCACCAGTTTCAATAACCTTGTCACTTGCTACACCATGTGGTAAAGCAGAACGATAACCAGAGGCAACAATTGTATCAAACGATGATGATGTTGCTCCTGCTTTTCTCATAAAGAACTCTAATTCATTTGAAACTTCAAGCTCCGTTTTACCTGGACGAATGAAGTCTAAAATATGTTTAAATGCAGCATCTGCAATATCCGCTGCTTCCTTTAATATCTTAATCTCTGAATCAGTCTTAATCAAGCGTAACTTTTCAATAACACCTGAAACAGGGAATAATTCACCCTTAATTGCTTTCTCATAAGCTCGGTAGGAAGCAAAGGAAACATGATCTTGTTCAAATCCAAGCTTTTTGATTCCTAATTTTTCCGCTTGGGTAGCTACTTCATCAATAATAGCACCGGAATGCTGAACAATTTCAAAGCCTTGACATTGTTTTGATGCTTGCTCTACATATCGAAAGTCTGTAATAAAAAGTGCCTTATCATGACTAATTAATACTACCCCAGCAGAACCTGTAAAATTGGTTAAATAACGACGATTATATGTACTTGTAACTAAAATTCCATCTATACCAAGGTTTTCGAAATTTGATCTTAATTTTTCCAACTTAACCATTATCCTATCCCCTCTCCATATTAAGAGCTAATAAGGCTAGCTCATAACCTTTTATTCCAAACCCAACTATTTGTCCAGCAGTTACGGGCGCAATAACCGATTTATGCCGAAATTCTTCGCGAGCATGGATATTTGATATATGTACTTCGATAACCGGAATCGTAATCCCTGCAACAGCATCCCGAATGGCATAACTATAATGGGTATAAGCCCCAGGATTTAAAATAATTCCATGATATCCTGAAAAAAAAGCTTCATGAATTTGATCTATAATCTCGCCTTCATGATTGGATTGATTACATCTCACTTCAAATCCTAAGGTCATTCCTAAGGATGTGACATTTTCTTCAACATCTTTTAATGTTTTTTCCCCATATATTCCCGGCTCACGTTTACCAAGTAAATTTAAATTGGGGCCATTTAATAAAAGTATTTTTTTCACAAAAGCCCCTCCTAGAAAAAATTTAATAAATATGAAAAAAGAATGCCCTAAAAGACATTCTATCACAATTTATGGCTTTAGGAATACTAATCCCAAGTTGGTCTTGCATCTTTTTCTTTTGCTTTCTCTTTTGCTAATTTTGTTTTTTGTAATTCACTTTCTTCATATGAAATCGAATATCCAATAAAGACGCCTAAAAGAATATAGAAACAAATCGACGTCACAATCGTATCTTTATCTAAGTCCCTAAAAGGAGGAATCCCTGGAAAGATGGGGTTAAGGATCAAGAAGACTAGCAGAAATAAAAGAATCCCATATAAAATACTCACCCACATACGCGTAAATTTTCTTAAGACAAAATAATATATTAATGCTACACCAATGGAAAGAATCCCAATTAGTAATATAGAAATGACAACCCCTAACCACCCTTCTTTCCAGTCACCGATTGTCCATGGCTCAAGAATGACGTTAGGAGAGATCTTCGTAAAATGGAACAGATAAGCTAAATAGGCAATGGAACTCCAAAAAACACCTCCGAACAAGCCTGTTATAACGGCTAATCCTAATGGTGACATTGGTTTTTCATGTTGTTCTTGTTCAAGCTTATTATTTTTCTCAGCCATATACCCACCTCCAATTTGTTCTTATATTGATGAACTTTTACTTTTATAATTTTTATTATCTGCATTAAATGTGAAATTATTAAAGGAATAAAACAGTAATAATATAATTTCTTTAGACTTTTCTAGAGGTTTTCGAAAACTTTTAGTAGAATATAGCTATATACAAAACAGGTATATCATTCTGTCTTGTAAAAAAACTAAAGTGTAATGAAATACACGGCGGTTAGATTAAATAAATTATAGTAGGTTGGTGTTTATACATTATGTCAAATCAGCAAAAACCTGTATATGGCGGCCAAGCCGTGGTAGAAGGTGTTATGTTCGGAGGGAAACATCATACGGTTACGGCCATTCGCCGTAAAGACCAAAGTATTGATTATTACCACCTTCCAAGAGAATCAAAGCCATTATTTGCTTCCTTAAAAAAAATACCTTTTCTTCGTGGAATCATCGCCATTATTGAGGCTAGTGCCAATGGCTCTAAGCATTTAAATTTTTCTACTGAACGCTTTGATGTAGATCCTAATGATGATCAAATCATCCACAAACAAGAAGTTTCAAAAATTCAAATGTTTTTAGGTGTTGCTGCCATAGGTGTTATTTCCTTTTTATTTGGAAAGTTTATGTTTACGTTAATACCGGTATTTTTAGCCGAATTTACACGTCCTATTTTTTCAAGTGATTTTTCTCAAATATTAATTGAAGGCTTTTTTAAACTTTTATTACTACTTTTATATATTTATTTTGTGTCACTAACTCCCATCGTTAAAAGGGTGTTCCAATACCATGGTGCGGAGCATAAAGTAATTAATGCCTTTGAGAGCAATAAAGAATTAACAATCGAAAATGTCCAGGCTTCAACACGACTACATTACCGCTGCGGTAGTAGCTTTATCTTATTTACTGTTATTGTTGGTGTCTTTGTTTATATGTTAGTACCAACTGACCCGTTGTGGTTACGTGTAGTAGACAGACTTGCTTTAATTCCAGTCGTGTTAGGAATTTCATTTGAAGTACTCCAATTCACAAATAAGCTAAGAGATATTCCTGTTTTAAAATATTTAGGTCTTCCAGGTCTTTGGCTTCAGCTATTAACAACCAAAGAACCCACTGATGATCAAGTCGAAGTGGCTATATTATCCTTTAATGAATTATTGCGATTAGAAAAAGAAACTGAAAACCAACAAATTAATGAAGAAATTGTTTAAACTGGTTTAAAATTTTCTAAAACTGATTAAGATGCTCTTAGGGAGGTGGCTTTCTTGAAAAATCGGACTTCATCCATTTTCGCTATTAGTATTGTATTACTTGCTTTGATTGGTATATTAAGTAGCTTTATTGGAAATCCGACTGTTTTTTTACAAAAGATAGCTGTCATGATTTTAGTCGGGTTAATCGTATATTTTGTATTTAAACGTTTTTATAAACCTAGTCCTGAGAAAAGGGAACAGAAGGCATTTCTAAGAGCAGCAAAAAAAACAGCCAAAAAAGTGCATCGTAAAAAAACGGATGATGGAACAAAACATCGGACGCTAACCAAATTAACTGGTATAAAGAAAAAATCAACTGCCCATTTAACGGTGATAGAGGGCAAAAAAAATAAAAAGAAAAATCGAGCCTCTTTATGAGACTCGATTTTTTATGTTAATAGCACCATTTCCTCAAGAACTGATCAGCTTGTTTTTTTCCTAAATCGTATAATCCTCGTTTACGTTCGTCTGTAAGGACAAATTCTGTTGATACAATACCCTCCGTAGGAATAAAAATGATATTCTTTTCATGCTTCCTAGAAATATACCTTGAATCATGGGCATCCTTCATCGTTTCAAATAAAGCACCAAACATATCAATTGCATTCGAAATTTTGTTTTTTTGTTGATAAATTTGATCTTCATGACTTAATTTAATACCTAGTACGGGTCTCACCTTCTTCACATTTTCTTTATCAAATAACCACATTGGAAAATTACTTAATACCCCGCCATCTACAAAAATATTTTTTCCATTAACTGATTTCAACTTAACCGGTTCAAAAAAGTAAGGGATGCTGCAACTCATTCTAATAGCCTTTGCAACAGGGAAGGTTTCAATCGGAATCCCATATCTCGGTAAATCATCCGGTATTACGACTAAACGGCTGTTAGATAAATCCGACGCAATTACTCTCAAGGTATTGGGTGGTAAATCATTAAACGTTATAATACCTTTTGCTGCAAGCATAGAGGCAATCCATCTTTCTAAAACTACACCCTTATAAAGCCCTAAACGCCAATACAACAGAAACCACTTTGTAATAGGTGTTAAGATAAAGGTCTTCCTTGTATCTAAAAAAGCAGATAAGTCAATTTGATCCATCATTTGATAAATATCTTCACTTTTATAACCTGCAGCAATAAAAGCTGCAATAATTGAACCCGCGCTTGTTCCTGCTACTCTTTTAAAAGTTAAACCTTTTTCTTCTATTCCAGAAACCGCTCCGATTAGAGCAAGTCCTCGGACTCCCCCACCAGAAAAAACGCCGTCTATTTCCATCGGGCACCACTCCCCTCGATGCTCATTGATACATCTTTAAGCAGTTACCCGATAAAATAGTACAGCGTACAGGCAAAATTTTTAAAAATAGTTGTGGATCATGTGAAATATTGAACCTCAGATTCTGGAAAATAGGTGCGTGCATATTCTCTAATGGTTTCCTCGAGATTTTTAGCCTCATCTGTTGGATAAACATATTTTCCTATTCCATAACGACCCCATTTATATTTACGTTTTTCTTCATCCATTTCTAATTTTGTTTTAGGGTATCGTTTCATTATGACGTTTTTAGCAGGCTTGGTAAAACGATGCTGAATCAATTCAAAAGTTAAACCATTGGTATTAACTCCCTTTAAAGCTTCGCCTAATCGTTGGAATAACTCCTCATAACCTTCCTCCCAGCCTTCATGCATATAGATAGGAGCAACAATAAACCCTAGCGCATATCCAGCCCCAGCTACCTTTCGAGCAGCTTCCAGTCTTTCATCGAAGGTAGAAGTCCCTGGTTCAAAGTTTTTAATCACATAGCGAGAGTTAACGCTAAATCGAAATCTAGTTCTGCCATTATGCTTTGCATCTAGGAGGTGATCAACATGATGATATTTTGTTACAAAACGAAGTAATCCAAATTCAGATTCTCCGATAAACTCAATCGTTTTCTTTAATGAATGGGTTAAATGATCAAGACCTACGATATCAGACGTACAAGCTGCTTCAAAGCGAGTCATTTCTGGCGCTCGCTCATCCATGTACTTTTGGGCTTGAGCAAAAATTTCATCTAAATTAACATAGGTTCTAATGTATGGTTTGCTTCCAAGTGTCGTTTGCAAATAACAATAGTGACAATGCCCCATACACCCCGTAGCTAAAGGAATAGCATATTCTGCAGAAGGTTTAGACGTATCAAATTTTAACGTTCTCCGAAGACCAACTACTAATGTAGACTTAGCATTTCGATACTGTTGCAGCTCATTGTCACCTGGAATATTCCTTACCTGATTATGTGAGGTGGTCTCCCTAATTTCGATTCCCATTTTTTCAAACTTTTCTTTCAGTTCTCTTCCAAGAGGATAGTCTAAAGCTTGTGGTTCTATATATACTAATTGTGGTGTAAAAGGCTCCATTACTCATACCTCACTATCATATTTTTTTTTAGTATGAGCAATAATGGACAAATGCATTTACTTATGGGTACTTGGATAATCTTTCAATGGAGTTATCCATCCAGTGAGCTTCTCAGTCAGATATCTGACTCATATTCACAGATATCTGACTGTTTTGGTGTTTTATCTGACTAGTTTCTGAATATATCTGTGTAAAATGGGAATATTACTAACTTCATCACAAAATTGGAATGTTTTTACAAATTCCCATAATAAAAAGAGAATGGAAAGATTCCATTTGTAGCTTTAAATTAAAGTTTGATCAATAAAAACTGACAGACCTATATTTTACGTTAACATAAATACACCGGTTTTGAAAAAAAGTTTGATCAAAACAGATAATCTATTTGTGAAGTATTATGCAATATTAATAAAAAAGTTTGATAATTTTCTGTGATTCGCTCTTCAAATAAAACTCACTGTTAATAGCGTATGATTGGGACATGACAATTAATCTACTCAAGGAAGAGACACAATGACTTGGAAAGCCCGTTAATGACAACTAGAGGCGAAGGGAAAAGTTATATATATATGCAAACTTCAATCCTAAATATGCTCAATATGCTATTACGATCCTACGAACCTTTTACAACTTCAGTTATGCAGACAAGAAAGGGACAACCCCAGCACAAAGGATCGGCATAACAAACAAAGTATTTGATATAAATGATATACTTTATAAAACATAAAAAGGTGTAACAGGATGTATCTAAGTAGTTCAGTTTTGGAGTACAAAATATAAAAAAACAATAAAAGACCGCATACAAATTCGTAACGAGTTTCGTATGCGGTCTTTTATTGTTAAAATGCTTAATATCCTACAAATTACACAGTGGCTATAACGAATGTCCGTTCATTATGGCACTAATTCTTAGTTACACTCTCATAATTCCTTTATTCTATTCAGCAATATCTTCTTTCAACCAATCGTCAGTGAAGAAGCACTCTTCACAATAGATGGCATCTTCTTTGGTATCCCTTAAAACTTATTTTGTTACTATCTATTTCCTTGTTGCAAAAAGTACAAATTGAAATTTTTATTTCTTTCATAAGTTGTCCACCTTTCTTAATGCACAATAATTTCCTTTATTACTTCCTTATCTTAATTATATTTAACTTTTGAGAAAAATGTATGAATACCCCAACATATTTAATTGCGATTTAATCATACGAAAAACAATATAAAAAATAGTTCGATTTTTAGAAGGTGAATTTGAATTTCATACCTCAAAACTGAACTACTTAGGATGTATCGGTTGCACCTTTGATTTTTGCTGTATAGATTAATTTTATTTCTATTGTTCAACTAATCAATTGTTAGCTAGTTAGTTGAAGTAAAAAAGATACTACTTGTTCCAATTGCTAAGAAAAGGGTTAATCATTCCAAGTCTCTGAAACCAAATTCTATATTATGATCTCTCACTAGTTGATTGAACTCCGTTCTTTTTGAAAACCATTTACTGTCTATTGAATAAAGAAACATATCATTGTTTGTATCAAATTTAAATTCTATTTTACTTGGTTGACCATTCTTATTTAGTTGTGTTACAGATTCCACCTTATCCCAAGAATAAAATACCTCATTAAAACTAAATGTTTTATTAATATGGATGCCTTTTTCATCGAAATAAGTGTAGTTATAGAATGATAAAAACAGAAATACAATAGCTGCGGAAAAAACAATTACTCCAAATCCCATAATTACTTTAGAGTTTTTGTTAATAATCAAACCTACTCCAAGTAGTAATAGTAGTAAGCTACCAGTGAAAATAAAATATGAACTCTTTTGAGCGCTAAATATTAAGAACGATTCTGGTTGAAAAAAAGAACTTTGTATGAGATTAATTACAACAAGACTTAATGGAAAACCGCCTATTAAGAAAATTACACCTAATACAAAAAGTTTTGAATTATGATCACTCATTTTCTCTCTCCCCCTCATTTAATTTATACGCTTATAATAACAAGAAAGTTTCACTCTTTTAAATCTAATATTCAATAATAGACCACCATCTTAAATCAATAATATTGTTCGAATTACTTCCTAGTAAATTTTAGTGCAAAAACGCAAACAAAAAGCATAACGATTCTTATGTTAATCATCATGCTTTTTGTTATGTTATTTACTATACTTTTTTTGTGTTTTGCACCTCAAAAGAGAACCCGTTATATTAAACTAACCCGTTCGGTTGAGCGGGAGAAAACATAAATTAACATAGATTTTGGAGGTGTAATTAGCTTGCTAATTTGCACCTTCTTTTTGTATTGCTATATCAATCTTTGTAAGCAAAATTTAGTATAATAACATGAGAAATAGCACCCATTTTAAGACCCCTTGTAGCAGCGATGAATAAATTTATTCACGCTTATTAAAAGGGGTGTTAATGACGTTGTTAAAAGTAATACTAAAGAAAAATATGTGTAAGCGTTGATAAAATATATTACTAAATTAGACTACCATAAAATAGAAGCCTAATCGTTTTCTAATTAAACTAACGACCTTTAGTTTATAACTTTCTATTTGCATACTCCATAAATTGGAAATTTGAGGTATAATAAAAATTATATTTTTAGAGAGTATAGGTGAAAAATATATGAAAACAAAATTGATGTCCTTATTAATCTTAATTACGGTTTTAATGACATTAAAGTTTAAATTTTATCCAAGCCTGAGCGGTATTTCTTTAGAAGGGGTACAAAAGGTTAATGAACTGCCGTCTCCTGATAATCATTATAAGCTCAATATTTATTTATATGGCGGAGTCTTACTTAAATGGGACTACAGTTATATAGCTGAATTAGAAGATTTAACTAACTACAAGAAAAAGAATATTTTGTGGCTTCCACCAGAACTTCCTGAAATTCGTTGGCTTGATGATAACACTTTATTAGTAAATGAAGAGGAAGTAAACATTACTAAAGATACATTTGATTTTAGATGGGATTAATAAATGCTGATTTTCTCTTATATTAAATCTTCTTCAACGAACCTGCTTACGTTCGTTGAAGAGCAACAATGTTATATCACTATATTTGCTGACCTAAGTGTATTATATGTTTCCATATTTGGTATTAGATTTCCTTTGAGCATCAAATCTTTTATATTAACGTCATTTCTTTGGTGATGAATGGTTTCTAGTGCTTGAAACCAGGTAAGATAATTATTTAGATACTTCGTTGCAACACCTTTAAATCGTTATATCCATCCTTTTAGCCTACTGTGATAGCTGTTGACGTTCTGGATGTGATAAATCCCTCTAGTACGAATGTTACCATCTGATTTGAATTGATAAATAACCATGCCCTTTTCAGCAGCATAGGTTTTAAAGGCACGCCAAGAATCGGTACATAAGACGTTTTTGATAGAAAGTTTATGACCGATAGCTTTATCTAATTGTTCTTTTGTTAATCGACCCATTCCTAATGCTTGAGAAAAGGTCAGTTTATCCCGATCCCTTGCCACTAACACGCAGACTTGTTCATTACTTATTCCGCGTTTCTTGGCAGCTCCACCTCGTTCCCGAGGTTCTCTGTCTTTAATATCTCTAGACCCTTTTTGAGAGTACAGAAAATAAGTCTCGTCCATTTCCACAATCCCTTGAAAATCAGTGATTTCCATTTTATTTAACGAAGATAGTAGCTTATGTCTCCAGTAGAATAAAGTGACGTAAGAGATATCATCCGAATCTGAATTTTCATCCTTCATTAATTCCGCTGATTTGCGTAATGAGTATCCATCTATCATATATTGAACAAATTTAACCCACTTATTTAAACGGCGAGTTCGGTACAAAGCGGTATTTGTAAGATCAGTAAACGTCTTTTTGCACGCTTTACAAAGATAGCGTTGTTTTTCAATTTTTTCACCATCAACGAGGGTAGCGTATTTACCATTTTGAACAATATGCTCAGATTCGCAATGAGGACAGTGGTAGCCTTCCTTGTTCTTACGTTCCGAGATTTCAACTAACACATTACCTGTTGCGGAGGAAGCAGTAAGAGAATCAATCAAGTACGCTCGTAAACGATGCTTGTCTCCTGGATTAAGTTCTTGAATAGCTTTAATAATATCTCTAACGTTCACTGATTGCACCAACTTTTCCCCGTCTTTGAACACCATTATAGAACAAAGGTTCGCGTGGGTGCAAATATCAACAATGAATACTAACACAGCTTATATTTATAATAACACTGTTATCAGCTTGTACTTCAAAAAATGAATTAGAAGTAACAAAAATGGAACTCGAATCAGTAAATAAACAATTAGTAAATACCCAAGAAAAATTAAAAATTATTGAAAATCAAAATTTTGAACTGAATGAAGAGTTGAAAAATGAGTCTAATTTTTCCGATACCGATATAGAAACAAAAGCTATATCACTTAAATCATTAACATGCTTTTTTCAACGAACAGTTCTCAGGGAGTACAACTCCCAATACTTCATGCCTTAGTATTTGCTGAACACACCTCACCATATTTTTCCTATATAAAGAATGGTGAAGTAATGGAAACTGATAGTAGTATTAGTAGATATTTTGGAAATTTAGGTGATTTAAATGTAGATAATTATTTTTTACATCTTGTTTTATCAAAAAGTGTTGAAATACCACTATCTGTTAGAAATGATACTAATAAAATCGTTACCAATGATATTCTTTTTGTTATTGACCCTGAGAAAAAGTTACCTAAATTGTATATTAGAACTAAAAACGATACCTATAGTATTTTAAACCGTTCCGTTTTAAGGTGCACGAAGACAAAATGACACATGAATTGGCATGCGAATTGACGCATGCCTTTTTGTTATTATATCAAGTTTTATGGCGATTTTATGTATATTTGACAGTGGAATGCTTAAGGTTTTTTTGAATGACAACACTTATTGTACACTGAAAAAAGGTGTCAATTTAAGTGCCATTTCGAGTGCCAAATTAATTGTCAAATGGAATTTACTTTACGGTCCCACACAGGAAATCGCAAGAATAAAAACAAGTATGAAAGTAAGTGTATTTAACAAATGAAAATGCACAGCCTTTTATTATTTTTAGCAAATATATGGTAATCTTAAATAACGGGGGAGTAGAGTTGAATAAGATAAATATTAAATGTTAGTTTCTCAAAAAAAATATTCGAATCAGAAATACTATAAAGCGTCCAATTAATTAGAACTTATAAATTCTGAGGGGAAGCGTTTATGATAAAAAAACTTTCTATTATTTTTACCGCAGCACTCTTTACAATGTTTTTATTTGGCTGCCAACAGGAAACTAATACTAACAATCTGAAGAAACCTTATGATTCCGAAGAGGCAAAAAAAAATGGCGATGTAGTTAATAGTCACGGAAAAATTAGTCACTTAGATAAATTTGAGAATTTTATAGAAAATGTTGAAAATGGTATTAAAGATAAAATTCGAATCACAATGTTTACTATTGAAGGAGCCCCAATTTTCTATAATTTAATTTATGACGGTAACAAAATTCAATATACTTATGATAATACACAAGATGGATATGCAGGTTCTGGAAAAGGTATAAAAAGCACGTCTTGTTCAAATATAGAAAAAAGAAATAATGATGAAGAAGTCGGATACTATTTAAGTGGATGTTCTTCGGAAGTCGGAGATACCTTTTACTTTCGAGTTTCGGAATGAAAAAATAGAAAGAAGATAAATATTAATATTAACGTGAAAACGGATGTCAAATGACATCCGTTTTATTAAATTTATTTTACCAAATTACTTGTCAATTTGTATGTCATTTTTATTGCCAGTTGATATATATGCACCTCAAAACGGAACGGTTTAATAGTATTTATGTATGTGATGTACGAGGTATGTACCCGTACGACCCTGATATTTGGATTCATCAACTAATCAAACATTATTACATTAATGATCATGAATAAAAATTATAGCCAGTGGATTCTATTGAATTACTGAGCTATCTAAATGTAGCTTTAAAGTTAAGTTTGTTTTTTTAAATAGATTGATTATTATCTATAAAGTTCGATTAAATTTCCTATTTAATGTAACTAAAGTAAGAGCAATTGTTCAATTAGAGCAGTCGCTTTTTCTTGTGGGCAATTGGAGTCACTTAGTTAATTATGGATGAATTTTCCATTAAAGAATTGAATATTTCATAAAGAAAAAGTAATTAGGAACTGAGGTTATCAAATTAGTATGGGGAGCGAGAGACGTGAAAAAGAAAAAAATTCACTTGTGTTCCAATTAGTAAAGAAAACGGAAATAAAGTGCAATACCATAATTAACAATTATAAAAATGGAATATAGTTTTCCAATTATCGAAAGGCAACCATTCGATTTTATTGTAAAGATTATGAATGTATTACAAAGGATTAACTGAATGATGTATATAGGGGCTACTGCCAACTTTGAATATAATTCTGGAAACGACATTGCCATGATGTCTTCATTCTCCTTATTCCTCACCGCCTAAACTATTCCTGATAACCATTATTCCCCTATTGACAGAACTTATTACAACTCTTACATTTTATTGCCACAAAACAATTGTTAATAATCGTGTAAAATTACACATTTTTTGTATAATATTGGTAAGAGGGGAGTGTAGAAAGTATGGAATTTATTTTGATATTATTTATCCTTCCTATTGCTGTTGTTGTGATTTCAATTATCGGTTCTTTATTGATCAGAAAATGGTTTGTAATGCCGATATTAACATTTATTATTTTCTTCATCTTGATGTTCACAGTCTTCAATGAATCTTTTATTATTTGGCTTGTTATCTACACATACCTTTCTACTTTGGTGAGTTTTCCAATGAAGTTTATCAAGAAGCTAAGTAGATGAAACACCTTAAAAAAACACATAAATAAACTTTCTGTTAGACAATAAAAAATAAAGCGGGGGTGATTGGTATGAAATTGATTATATTCTTTGGACTTATCGTTTTAACTTTAATAGGTTCACTTGTTTTTGGTCGAAATAATTTAAAAAACAACAATAATCCAGCGAAAACAATAATAAAAGTAATATTAATAAATATTATTATCTTAGGATTAGGAAGTATATGGTGGTTTCTAACTGAAACAGATGGTATCAGTCAAGTAATAGGAGTTATGATATATTTAGGCTCCATCGTAGGAATCTCCCTGATTGATATTGTTCTTATCTATGTTTGGAATGGTTTAGCTAAAAGAGATTAGCTAAGTAATTTCTAAAAGACATTCAGGTCTTAATTTGAATATGATAATGAACGGTTTGACGTTTCTTATTGAGCTAACGAAGATGCTTTAGTTGAACAAAAAGAGCTTGAGAACAATCCCAAGCTCTTTTTGTCATTTAAAATATAATATATCTTCGAAACTAAATTGCTTGTCCACAATGCCTAATCGTTGTGCAGGGGTTAATTTCTTACTCCCCATTTTCATCGGTTTGCAGAAGTTGTAATACGTTCTTAAAATCGTCACCATATACTGAGCATACTCTGGGTTGAGGTTAGCGTAGATATAGCTTTTCTTATCACCGCGAGCTGTTGTAAGTGGTCTTTCTAAAGACGAGATTCTTCTTCTAACAAGTTGAATAAAGCTATTTATAGAGTGATCATTTACATTCATAATCATTTTTGCAATATCACTTGGTTCGTAGGAAGATAAGTCTGTCACACAATCTACGGTGTAAGAGCCTCTATCCTTTGAAGCGAGTGGATGTTCTATAGGGTTATCTTTGTGAACCCTATAACGTAAACCGTCCTTAACCTTCTCTTCTGAAAATTCGTGTATATGGAGAACTTCTTCTAGGTAATGGGCAGCTAATGTCCTTAAGTTTTTTGTTTTATATTCTTTTACATCTCCCCATTCATGGAGGTGATTTTTTGCATCCTCAAATTCCATCTCGCACTGTTCTCTGCCTTTAGTCTTATCAGATCGAGCGATAAAATGGTGAGCATCGCTTAACCTGATTTCGTTCGTAAAGACTCGATAGAAGTCATTTCTTATTGATTTATCATCATCAGTGATTAAACAGCACGAAATGGTTAATATGCGAAAAAGGATTTATGTACGAAAGTCTATCTATCATATCCAACACGTCAATGCCTATCACAAACGACTTAAGCAATTTATGCACCATTTTCAAGGTGTGGCAACCAAATATTTGGATAACTATTTATACTGGTTTAGATACCTCGAACAAAGCAAGAAGGTTGCTCAAAAAGAACGAGTGAAGCAACTTTTATTTCATGCTATCGATAAATCGAATTATACTACGATTGAAATGTTTAGAACGGCTTAATTTTGAGTACAAAAAAAACATCGTGCAATAACACGATGTTTAAGAGTTTCCACCATCACCAATTCCAATAGCTTGGTTCACATGAACTTGGTTGATAAGTTCGGAACCGCTTGAACTGTTGGTGACTTCTTCAGTTTGAAATATAAATCCTTTTTTCTTTGCGATGAAATCCAGTAGTACGCCAAATGAAATTAATACAGCGGAAAAGATTAGTAATAACAACCAAAGTGTCATAATAAATCACCTCTTTATTATTATTATACACAATATTCCGATAATATAATTCATTCATTCCAATTTTTCAATTAAATATAATTCTGCTATCTAAAAACAACCATCTTTACGAAATGAGCGTTATGTTATTTGATGTGTTAAATAGGATTATATTTTAGTCACGAATTACATTTTTCTCCCTATCAACCGAACGGGTTAATATTATACCCCGTTCTCTTTTATATCCCCAAAAATCCGTCTAAAAGAAATTCTCCTAGTAATGGAGTTCTTATTGAATAATGTGGTGGATTACCAATTTTCTCCCTTTACTACATCACATTTGTTTCTTACTTATGTATTCCTCTAATAAAGGTTTTATTTCTTTAAAGTGCTTGGTGCTTACTGCACAAGTTTCCCTCAATTTCTCAAATCCCACGCTATTAGTTTGTTCAAACATTTGATCAATCGCTTTGCAACAACGTCGAATTTGAAACTCTCGGACTGTTTCAGTAATTTCATTTAGTAACTTGTTAGTCTTTGGTAATTTTTCAATATGATTATTTATTGCGAGGTTGAATATATTTAATCGTTTACTAAATAATGTACGTGTAATTCTAACTGGCTTTTCTAAAGCTGTTAATTCGGGATAAACTTGCTTTATCTTTTTGCAATATTCTTGATCGCGCAAATTCCAATCAGTTGTATTTTTCGTTTTTGCACGCCGTTTCAAAGGTAAATTAGCATCGAACCATTCTTTATCATTTTCTGATAGATACTTACATGCTGTATAGAGTTTTTTCCATAACTTTGTTCTTGTATCATCCGGGCATTCTCTCATAGATTCCAACAATAAGGAACGAAAATGTTCGATTCGATTTTCCCCATTATCTTTATCATTTAAATTTACAATTTGATTCAATTGTATGCGATTGGTATCACGTTGTGAAGGTAAGTTGACATCAAGCCATTCTCTATCATTTTTATATAAATAAGTAAATGTTTTCTTTAGCTCCGTTTGAAATTGCTTTCTGTTAGAATTCGGGAAATTCTCTCTCCACTCCAATAATTCTGCACGAAATTTTTCTGTAAGCTTTGGGGTTGTTACTTTAAGAGCAATTCGATTTGTAATTGTCCTTAGACTTACATCAAGTTCAAATGCAATTTTTTTAGGACTAATATTCATATTTACTAACTTGTCAAACTTTTCTTCCCATGCATTACCATAACCTGTTATACGATTTTTACGCCATTTATCTTCCTCATCTTTATCTGGTCCTATCCTTGTATATTCAAAACCACATGAACATGAAAATTTACCAACAAGAACGTTTGTATTATCTCTTCTTTTTATTTTTACCTCTGATATTACCAAATCTTTATAATGCTTGGCTGCTTTATTTAAACATGGCCAAGGCCCACTCCCAAATGGACCATCATCTTCATTTATTTGTAAAAGAGAGTCTATATCTTGATTAAAGAAATACAGTAAAAGTAAATGACGAAATGGGTGTATACTATATCTCAAATAATTAGTAAGCATTACTTGCAACCATTGGTTTTGACCTTCAACCCTTAATGGTGACTCGTACTTTTCTAAAAAACCTTTTGGAAATTTTGATATAAAGGCTTTAAACAGTTCTTCTCTTTTCAATCTAGAGTTTGTCATTATCCAATTATTTTCTCTCAAGAGCGTTCTATACTTTAAGTGAACTTTTTCTACAGATAATTGGTTAATTGGCATTTGCAGTAATCGATAAGCCATTTTGGCTAATTTAACTTGTATTTCTTTGAATTCACTAGATTCAATTTCCTTTAAATTTGTTAAATCCATATGTCTTCTATCAAATCTTATATACCCATGTCTACTAAAATCTTTGTAATCGACAGGATACTTCTTCAGCATCAATTCATGATGCGGACAATAATCAATACCTTGTAGTTGATGCTCACGATGAATATACGGTTCCCCATATATCTTAATATCCTTATCAGAACACATTGAACAATAATATAATCCATCTTTTCTACAAATTTTCCCTGAAGAAATTCCTAATCTACCATGTATTGCTTGTCCATTTGTTTGCACATCTTCGTACACTTTCTTTTGACGTTCTATAGTAGTAAATGGTGCGAAATACGGATATATTGTATTATTAGATAATAAACTCTCAACTGAATAATTTTTTCCTAATTTCTGTACCAAGGTAGAAAAATGACTACCAAACTCTATACTCGGTACAATACTTCGACTTTGGAATAATTCCTCTAATGTTTCTACAAAACTGATATTGCCACTATAAAAATGAAATCTGCTGATAGCAGAATATATCAATTCATCCGGGTAAGGATCAGTAAAAAACGGGAGCAAATAGATCACCTCACCTATTTATTTTTAGACAATTTAGAGTTCAGAAAAGTTCACAAATTGGATCTCGAATAAAGTTACTTTGTTTTAAATAATCATAAGGATGTTTTTTCTTTGCCAAAGCTTTTTCTCTAATAGCTAGTAAAGGCAAATTGTTCACTTGCTTTTCTTTTGAAATAACCTTCTGAGGCTGTTTTTGATTCATTTCCATAGCCTGTTGAATAACAAGCAACTTCAATTGATTGTATTCTATATCAATAGGTTGTTTTTCAACGGCCTTTGTCACTAATTTCCGTATATCATTTACATCCAAAGCATTAAAAATCCCCAATGCAGATACTTCAACACTCAAATTTTCAATCGTATCACGACGCTTATAATTTAATGTGTTTAAGCGTTCTTTCATCGCATCTTTTACTCTACCTTCATATTCAGTACCTTTCTTATGATTAATCATAAGATCGTCAAGATTAATCATAATATCCTCATATTTGTACATCGCTTTTATATTATTTTTACGAATAGCATTAAGCATTGGTTGGATAATTTTCATATCTACCTTTGCTGTTTGTCTTAGCACCTGAGGAGTTATTTTTTCATCTATATTCGTTTCATCAAATAACACTCGTTCCTGGGCAAGAATAAACAAATTCACAGCCACTGCAGTAATGCCTTGACACTCATCATAAAAAGCTTTTTTAAGCTCGTCAGTCAGCTCTGAGTGTTCTTTTAAACACTGTATATTCCAAAGTGTTTCTAAAAAAAATTCCCATTCCTCGCTATCTTCAGCCATTCGGTCCCAAATTATCGATCCATCACTGGCTGCCCGACGTGCTTGGCGGAAGTTTCCTTTAAATAATAGTTGTGCTTTCGAGGTTCCAATTAATACGGTTGGGATTCCTACTGTATTGGACATTGTAACAAAGAAGTTCAACATTTCCTCCTGTTCATGTTTGGAATTTAGAAGATGCTGAAGTTCATCAATGACTAATACACCTATACCATATAAACTTGCGAGTGAAGTCATATACAATAGCATTGTTGATGTCACTCGCTGGAAATACCCAAACTTCTCTAAATAGTGAGTACCTAGCAAATCATCAATTGCTTTAAAAAAACTTTTACATAATGTTGATAAGCTTCCATCATAAGGACAATCTATTTTTAACCAAACAATTTGAGTACGATTGAAAAACTGATCTTTGTATAATTCATGTTTTATGACTTGAGGATACATTGATAACAAGCGCTCAATCGCAGTTGTTTTGCCAATACCAGAAATACCAATAACAGCCAAGCTATCGGCTGTAGAACGAATATAATTGATCCGTTCTTCAATGTATTTATGAGCCTCTTTCTCATCTTCTCGTAACTCATGCAACACCCGAATACGTTCAAAAAAGGATTTATCTAAAGGATTCCGGGCTAAGTATCCCCTACGAATTAAAGTTGATAAACGACGTTCTACTTCAAAATGAATTGGCAATGGTTGTATGAAATTTTTAATACGCTTCAGTACATGGTATCGGATATTTGTCTCACTTAGTTTATCCTGCTCAGTAATGCGTGGTGTGACCATAAATCTGTCTAGCACATCATCTTCGCTAAAAATCGGTGGAAGGGCTTCTATAAATGGATTATTACTATACTCTGACAAATCTTGTTCCTTATAATCAGCTTCTTCAAAGTCACCTTTAAGAACTAGATTATTTATCTTTTTCAAATTCCTCATCTCGCTTCTTTCGTAATTTATCCATTAAACGTGAGGTTGGTTTTTTTTGTGTTCGTATAATATCTGTTTTTATATTAGTAAACTCCACCACTTGACCAGTATCACTTGTAGTTTTTTCAACTAAATCAAATTTTTCTTCTTCACGATTCATAATTTTTTGTGCTTGTCTATTCACTTTAGTGTTTTTCAATTTCTCAGCCTTGCTAACATTTGGGTTAACAGTTTGTTTTTTCTCTTTCTTTGCTTGTTTTATAACAGATTCAATTGCTGCATCTACATTAAGAGTGTTTTCTTTTTGCTTATTAGCTTCTTGCTGTTTAGCTTCTTGTATTAGTTCTTGATAAAATTCAACCTCTTCAAGTGTGTTACCTTTATATTGGGAACTACTATCTAATAAGTAGCAAGGATCGAAATCTCGACCATCTGCATGTGGAATATAAATTTGACTCATTTCACGAGGATCGTATACTACCCCGATACTTTGATTTCTCATTTTTAAATACCATTGTTCATTTAAAGCTTTTTCAGACCCGTATGATAATCCCTTAAATTTGATGCCTGCTCTTGTTATTCTCGCCTTTCCTTTAGGTAATAAATTCAATCTTAATATGTTTTGATTATTAATAGTCTGTAATCTTCCTTTTTTATTTTCAATGCCCCAATTCCATAAATTAACCGGTGTAGCAGTTAGTCCTGCTACTATCATTTCTTTTTCTAAAGGATATTTATCAATGATTTTTTGATTATGATGTAACACTAGATGGACTATAATTTTAGTGAACTCTGCAAGGTTTAAACTAGCATCTAAACGATAGTCTCTATCTCCACGTTCACGGTATTCTTTTTGGATAGCTCCTGGAGATTTGCGTTTTATTTTTCCGTTAATAGTGCGGAATTGACGTTCAATAATTCCTTTTAAATCTCCACGATAAGGCGAGGTGTTTTCTATTTTGATATTTAAATTATTAATTAGATTTTCAACTGAATAACCCTCAAATTCTCCTCGGTCCGCAATTATTATTTCTGGTAGATGGTGGGCCGGCCATTGTGATTCCACAATCGTAATATCAAATTTTTTGCAATACACTACTTTATCCATAGCCATGTTATCTAAAGCCATCATTGCACCTATCCATGATGGTCCTTCTAAACCTACATAAATGCCCGTTAATAATCGTGAATAAACATCAATGACTCCATAAACAATTGGGCGACCAATAATCAGATTACGGTCGAACGAACTTACCAAATAGATATCTGCAATTGTTGCATCAATTTGAAACCTTGTTCCCGGACCATCCGTTTCTAATGTTGAGTTACTTAAAATTGGTCTATGTTTCAGCTCAAATTCTTTTGGACTGTGACGCATTTGAAAATCTATTTTTGGATCTTCAAGTTTTTTAAACCAATAATAAAATTGATTGTAAGTTGGAATCCTACCTAAATCCCAAACTTTATATTTCCGTATACCATTTTCATAATATTCATCTGAATAAAAGTCTCTTAATAGATAATCATACGTTTCCATAAGTGAAAGCTGTTCTTTTTTACGGTAATATTTTTTTATTACATGCATAAATTGCTTTTTAACATACTCTGTTATGCTTATTCCTTCCTCATTTGTATATTTTCTTTTGGGACCGACTTTTGAAGTTTCCGTTAATATTTTTTCTTTACCTTTCCCGCCAGAGTATATGTAATCTGGAAGCAACGCATTTTTATTTAAACCCCTTTGCCAAAATCGTGTAAAAATACGCTTTACTTTTAATTTTGCTAAACCATATTTATTAGCAATATCAGTTAGAGCATTTTCACGTTCTTTTTGATTTAAGATAGCTTCTTTGTAAATATTCCAGTTTTCAGAAACTACTCTCCAATCTTCTTCACGTTTTTGAATCTGTTTCTTTGTTAAATCTTCGTCGGAATAGCTACTAGCAAAAGGATCTGGAATAGCAAGCAAAATATCACTTTGCATTTCATTTTCTAAATCGGAAAGCAAAATAGTTTTCGGCATAGATGTATCACCATGTAACTGTATGAAATAAGCAACATCATGATTTATCTCAATGATACGGATACGATTTTTTTCTTCTTTGTCCGTATACTGGTAAACTTGGTTATAAAAGATCATATCGCTTTCACCTTCTCAGAGAAGTCCTTTCGAACCGCTTCAATTTTGATAATGTGATTCACATCCAATTTATTATTCATGTCCATTTCAATTACTTTTGAAATAACGAGATGTTTAAATAAAGAAAGTCCGCATCCTTTTAATAAACAAAAATCACGTTCTATTTCTTTGCCAATTTGTTTAACTGACTTTTGTTGTTCTAATAAACTATGTAAGAAATAGATGCTCATATCTTCAATATCTAATTGTGTACACTCATCAAACCCCTCAATGCTAAAAATATCAAAATATTCCCGTACAAACGCAATATTATGTGCCACTGTCTTTGGTATTTCTAAATCGGTTACGATACCCCAATCTACTTCATTTCTTTCCCAATAAATACGTTCAATTTCGAATTTCTCTAATACACGTTCATCCATTAGCTCATCTTTATATTTTAAAGTTCTTGCTAAATGTTGAGATTGACCATTTTTATTAATAGTAACTAAAAAGTCTGTAGTCATTTCTACTGGCTCACCTGTTTTAGGATTGGTGGGATGTTTTATTCCTAATTCATCTGCAATAACTATTGTCTCAGCCACAGGTAGCAATGGATACTGCTCGCGAATGTCTATGACTGAATCGGAATATTCCAATAAATAAAAATAGTTCCGTTCCAAGTCTGAAAGAAATTCATATTGTCTAGGTACTTTAATTCCTTTTAATCGGGTAGAACGTCCTAATGATGGTACATCTTGAATTGTAATCCACGGTTTATAATCAACACCAAAACCCTGTCCAATCCCATCCTTCAATTTCTTCTCAGTTGATGATGAACGTTTGCGTTTTGCCATGAAACCGCCTCCTAATTAAATGTTTTATTTGAAGTAAACCAGCAATTCAATTCAGTATTGGATAAAATTTAAGTAACATTCATAACTATATTTTCAGAAAAATAAAAAAGTAACCTCTTATGGCTATCATACCGAAGAGGTTACTTTTTATCAAACTTTATTATCGATTATCAATCTTTTTTATAAATTATCAAACTTTAATACAAATTATCAAACTTTAATTCAAAGCTACACCATTCTCGAATTTATATCTTTACAATCCGCACTTTAATTGCGCATTACAGTTTGTACATGTATTACATCCACCAATTTCTTTTACTTTCCCTTTGCGACAAACTGGGCAAGTATTACCTACCTCTGAGCCAATTGTTACATCAGTAGAGCGAATATCCGTAATAGTATCTACTAAAACAACATGTTGTTTTGGCTCATCATCAAAGAGTGTATCATTTAGATTGTTATCTTCCGCTTTAAGGGTTAAAACTTGGGAGTCGCGTGATCCATCGACATACACTGTTCCACCCTTCGCTCCACCACGATACAAACGTTCGTAGACATGTTCAACCTGCTCAACACTATATCCCTTAGGGGCATTTACTGTTTTACTAATAGAGCTGTCAATCCATCTTTGGATGACACATTGAACGTCGGCATGTGCTTCCGGAGCTAACTCCATCGCTGTTACAAACCAGTGTGGCAGATTATTTGGATCTGCATCTGGATTACGGTCTAAATACTCTTGTACGATGTCAGCTTTTACTTCAATAAACTTACCTAGACGTCCGCTTCGGTAGTATGAGAATGAGAAATAAGGCTCTAAACCAGTTGAAACGCCAACCATCGTTCCTGTAGATCCAGTTGGAGCAACAGTTAGTAAATGGGAATTACGAATTCCATATTTTAAAATATCCTGACGAACGTCTTCAGGCATTTTTTTCATAAATCCAGTGTTAATAAACGCATTGCGAAGGCGATTGGTTTCTTCCTCTTTTTCATTCGATAAATATGGGAAGCTTCCTTTTTCTTTTGCAAGTTCAATACTTGCTTCATAGGCAGTTGTTGCTATTGTTTCAAATACTTTATCAATTAATTGATTTCCTTTTTCTGAGCCGTATTCTGTTTCACAATAGATAAGTAGGTCATGTAGACCCATTACCCCTAATCCAACACGGCGCTCGCTTAATGCTTGCTTTTTATTTTCTTCAAGGAAATATGGAGTTGCATCGATAACGTTATCTTGCATTCTTACACCAACCGCGACTGTTTGCTTTAGTTTTTCAAAGTTTACAGTTTTTGTCTCTTTATCTGCCATTTCCGCTAAGTTAACAGCAGCGAGGTTACAAACAGAATATGGTGCTAAGGGTTGTTCTCCACATGGGTTTGTAGCAACCACCTTTTGTCCATATGCTTTTGCATTTGTCATATCATTGGCGTTGTCGATAAAGAAAATGCCTGGCTCAGCTGAGTACGTTGCACAAATATTTATTAAATTCCAAAGTTCCTTGGCTTTAACTTTTCTATATGTTCGAACCTTGTAACCAAGTTTTTCCCACTCACGAACATCTCCAACCTTATGCCATTCGGAGTTATATATCTTCATTCCTTCAGAATCATAACTTTCAACATCAGGGAAGCGTAATTCATATTCACTATCGTTTTCAACTGCATCCATAAAATCTTTTGTAAGACATACTGAGATATTTGCGCCAGTCAAAAACTCAGTATTATGAACACTATATGTTCCGCCGGTAAATAACTTCTCTTCAGCTTCATCAAGGATTAGCCTGTCGAAACCTCCTGTACCAGGTATGTCTTTATAGTTAAGAATTCCTTGGTACATAGCTATTTCTTTATCCATTAAAGGAGTAAATTTCAGCTTTTCTTTTGCAAGCTTCTTTATGGTCTCATCATTTGTCGTTTCTATTAAGAAACGTAGAATTCGAGGATTCTGCATTTTTGAAATGATAAATTCGATAATGTCCGGATGCCAATCCGACAACATAATCATTTGAGCTCCACGCTTTTTGTTACTCACTTAGTAAGTGGGCTAGGTCATTTCTGCCTAGCTCTCTAGCTTTCACTAGAGATCAGACTATATCATCAAGGTACATAAACCTTGTCTCGTGCCCTTAAAGTCGTTTCCGAGTTTTAAGTCTACTTTTTCCGTATTAGGAAATTTCGATAGTCGTTGAACGTTCATCTTCGTTTCCAAAGATGCTTCGCTGCTGATTGCCCAATCCTTTTTATTTTCAGACCCTCACGCACACCGTTACCAGTCACGTTGTGGTTAAAAAGGCTCTTAGGGTATCCCAGCAATTCACGAGATTTTAATCCCGCCGTTATAGGTTAACGGGATCCACCTTGCTCCACAAGATGTGTCAACTTTGCAATATCATCTAACCACGATACCGATCCAGATGATTTTCCGTTTACACCTTTAGCAAGTGTGTTTCTCGGTCTTAGTGTTGATCCATTTGTACCAACACCGCCGCCACGGCTCATAATTTCCATTACCTGTTTGCGGTGTTCTGAGATTCCTTCACGAGAATCCGGGACAAAAGGCATCACATAACAATTGAAATAGGTTACATCTGTACCAGCACCTGCTCCATATAAAACACGTCCAGCAGGAATAAAGTTCATGGTAACTAATTCATGGTAAAACTTTTCGAACCACTCTTTTCTTTTCTCTTCCGTTTTTTCAACAGAAGCCAAGCCAGTCGCATTACGCTTTGCCACTTGTTCATAAAAAACTTCCAATGGCTTTTCAATCACATCTAGAGAGCGAACAATAACTCCAGTACCAGCTTCCTCTGGATCATCTAGTACACCTCTAAATTCTTCGTCTACTAAAACTTGGGCCGTTTTCTTTTCCCAATCAATATCTAGTATGAATCCAAGTCCACGTGCGGGAAATTTCGGATCTTCTTTTATAGTGAGTACAACGAAGTCACCGTTTGTTAATGTTACTTTCTCTGTATCTTTAAAAGTATAACGATCTAACATAACTAAACGGGAAACACCTTTGTGAGTAATTTTCATATCAGGGGTAACTGGATGCACTTGTGGAAATAAGCGAATATCCTCATTTAATCTTTCATAGTTAATATCCATTTTTGGTCTTAACACAACAGACATGATCACATCTCCTTCAAAAATCCTACTAAATTATGTTCAATATGAACCTATTAGGTGGAATCTAGTTGCTTGTTTTAAAATATCATAATTATTGATATAAAATCAATATATAGTATATCAAATATTTTCGACACCACTATATATTGTGGTTCGATTACAAAAAATAAATTTTGTCAAACGCAAGAAATAGTAGATTTGGGAGATTTTAAGAGATAGAGATATAAAAACAACAAATTTAGACTAAATTTAACAAATTTCAACCCTTGCTATTTTTCCCACTAGTACAATTGTACCAATGTAAATATTTCCAAAAAAAATAGTGACTATATTAAGTCACTTTTAACGTTTAAAATTCCATTCATCAGATTCATATCGAGTACTAGCCAATTGTTGAACATAGTTCATTTCTTCAGCTGTAAGTGTATAAGGTTCCAACTCAATATTTAATCCTTCTTCAAAGCCTTCAAAGAATGCTTCTTTTGCTTCACCTAATTCAATTCTTCTAGGTGAGATTTCATTAATGGCTACCGCTTTATCTTTAAACGCCTTCTGCATTCTTTCCTTTACGCGTTCACTTGGATATTTAAATAAACTAAAAAGCTTATCCTCATCTAAATCTAGTAGGATAGAGCCGTGTTGAAGAATAACTCCCTTTTGTCTTGTTTGGGCACTTCCTGCTACCTTTCGTCCTTCTACTACTAATTCATACCAACTCGGGGCATCAAAGCAAACAGCTGAACGCGGACTTTTTAGTGCTTCTTTTTCTTCAGCTGTTCTTGGAACGGCAAAGTATGCATCTAGACCCAGCATTTGAAAACCTTTTAATATCCCTTCGGAAATAACACGGTAGGCTTCGGTCACTGTTTTGGGCATATCCGGATATTCTTCTGAGACAATAACACTATATGTAAGCTCATGCTCGTGTAAAACTCCTCGACCACCTGTTGGTCTTCGCACAAATCCAAGTCTATGCTCTTGCACAGCATCTAAATCGATTTCTTTCTCTACTTTTTGGAAGTAGCCGATGGAAAGTGTTGCTGGATTCCAACCATAAAACCGGATAGTTGGTGGAATTTTCCCTTCACTATGCCAATCTAGTAATGCTTCATCTAATGCCATATTAAATGAAGGTGAACAATTCCCTGAATCTATGAATCGCCATACTTGTTTTTTCATTTTCTATACCTCTTTTAGCTTTTTTCATTGTCGATAATTTAGTCTATCAAAAATGATTCTTAAATCAAAGTTTTGTGCATTTTACATTAGAAATTACTATCGTTTTCTTTACTAATATGACCTTTGCCTTATATAATATAGAATAGATTAGGTAGCTTGGAAGAATCTAAATCCATTCTTCCTAGAAAGGGGCAATCATATTGGATACACTTATCACATTACTAATTATCGCAGGTGCTCTCCTAACATACTCTGTGATCACTTGGTTCTATCAAAAAAGAATTGTTACGACTCTTACTGAAGAGCAATTCCGTGAAGGATATCGAAAAGCACAATTAATAGATGTGCGTGAACCTAACGAATTTGAAGGCGGACATATTTTAGGTGCAAGAAATATCCCTCTATCACAATTAAGAAATCGTTTAAGAGAAATCCGTCCGGATAAACCCGTTTATTTATATTGCCAAAGTGGAATGAGAAGTAGTCGTGCAGCAGCTTTGTTACATCGAAAAGGTTATAAGGAACTTTCTCACTTACAAGGTGGATTTAAAAAGTGGTCTGGAAAAGTGAAAGCAAAATAAATGAGTAAATAAACTGTGCCACCAATGGCGCAGTTTTTTGTTTGCCACAAAAAAAGTAACTCAGAGAAGATTCTCTGAGTTACTTTCATATTTCTTATTGTTTTTGATATCTTAGCACTGGCTTACGAGCTGCTAGTGTTTCATCTAGGCGGCCAACAACAGTTGAATGTGGAGCTTCCTGAACGATTTCAGGGTTTTCCTCCGCTTCCTTAGCAATCTGAATCATCGTGTCGATAAAGCCATCTAATGTTTCTTTTGATTCTGTTTCGGTTGGTTCGATCATGATACACTCTTCCACATTTAATGGGAAGTAGATTGTTGGTGGATGGTATCCAAAGTCTAACAGGCGTTTAGCGATATCAAGTGTACGAACACCTAGTTTCTTCTGACGCTTTCCACTTAATACAAATTCATGCTTACAATGTCTATCGAATGGAAGATCATAATAAGCTGAAAGTCTTCTCATCATATAGTTAGCATTTAACACCGCGTATTCTGTTACTGCTTTTAATCCATCTGGACCCATTGAACGAATGTATGTGTAAGCACGAACATTGATTCCAAAGTTTCCATAGTATGGTTTTACTCGTCCAATAGCTTGCGGGCGATCGTAATCAAAAATAAATTCGTCACCACGCTTCGTTACTAGTGGTTTTGGAAGGAATGGAATTAAATCTGCTTTAACTCCAACAGGACCTGATCCTGGTCCTCCACCACCATGTGGACCAGTGAAAGTTTTATGAAGATTTAAATGCACAACGTCAAAGCCCATATCACCAGGACGTGCTTTTGAAAGTACAGCATTTAGGTTGGCTCCATCATAGTAAAGCTTACCGCCTGCACCATGAACGATTTCGGCCATTTCTAAAATATTTTCTTCAAATAAACCAAGTGTGTTAGGGTTTGTAAGCATTAAGGCAGCTGTATCATCACCAACAACACGTTTTAAATCTTCTAAATCCACTAAACCATTTTCATTAGATTTTACAGTAATCGTTTCTAAACCAGCCACCGTTGCAGAAGCAGGATTTGTACCATGTGCAGAGTCAGGAACGATAACTTTTGTACGCTTAAAGTCTCCATTTGCTTCATGATAAGCTCGGATCATCATTAATCCAGTCCATTCACCATGAGCACCTGCAGCAGATTGAAGGGTAACTTGGTCCATACCAGTGATTTCAATTAAATGCTCTTGAAGGTCATACATTAATTCTAGAGCACCTTGGACAGAACTCTCATCTTGTAAAGGATGAATATGTGCAAATCCAGCAAAGCGTGCGACGTTTTCATTGATTTTTGGATTGTACTTCATTGTACAAGAACCAAGCGGATAGAATCCGGAATCAATTCCATGATTACGTTTAGATAATGCTGTGTAGTGACGCATAATATCTAATTCAGAAACCTCAGGTAGTTCAGCCTCTTCTTCACGGATGTACCCTTCTGGTAAAAGTGTTTCAAGTTCGACTGTTGGAATATCCATTTCAGGGAGACTATATCCAACACGACCAGGTTTGGTGATTTCAAATATTAATGCTTGATCTTGACTATGCATGGTAATCCCCCAATTCTTTTACAAGAGTATCGATTTCTTCCTTCGTACGAAGCTCCGTTACGGCGATTAACATATGATTTTCCAATTCAGGGAAATCACGACCGAGGTCATAACCTCCGATAATTCCTTTATTAAGAAGAGACTGATTAATCTGCTTAATCGGTGCATTTAATTTCACGACAAATTCATTAAAAGAAGCACCTTCAAAAGCAACCGTGAAACCATTATCTTTAAATACGTTTTTAGCGTAATTTGATTTTTGAATATTTGCGACAGCCATTTCTTTAACACCTTTTTTGCCAAGTGCTGTCATAGCTACTGAAGCTGCTAAAGCAAGTAACGCTTGGTTTGAACAAATATTAGATGTAGCTTTATCACGACGAATATGTTGTTCACGCGCTTGTAAGGTTAAAACGAACCCACGACGACCTTGATCATCAACAGTTTGACCAATTAATCGGCCAGGAACCTTACGCATAAGTTTATTTGTTACAGTAAAATATCCACAATGTGGGCCTCCGAAAGAAGTTGGAATTCCAAATGGTTGAGCATCCCCTGCAACAATATCAGCACCAAATTTACCAGGAGGTGTTAAAGCTCCTAATGAAAGTGGATTACTTGACACAACAAATAATGAATTATGTTCATGAATAATTGGTTCAAGCTCTTTTAAAGGTTCAATTCTTCCAAAGAAATTTGGATATTGTACAATAACAGCCGCAATCTCATCATTCACCATCGATTTTAATGCCTCAATATCTGTTACACCATCTACATGTGGCACTTCAATCACTTCGATAAATTGACCTTTAGCGTAAGTTTTTACCACTTCTTTTGTTTCTGGATGAACAGCACTTGAGATAAGTACCTTTTTACGACGAGTATGTCCAGCACTAAGCATCGCAGCTTCAGCAATAGCAGTACCGCCGTCATACATAGAAGCATTGGCTACGTCCATACCTGTTAATTCACAAATCATTGTTTGAAATTCAAAGATTGCTTGAAGTTCACCTTGTGAAATTTCAGGCTGATAAGGAGTGTAAGCCGTGTAAAACTCTGAACGAGAAATTACATGATCCACAATAACTGGCATATAGTGGTCATATACACCTGCACCTAGGAAGCTTGTGTTCTTTTTTAAATCAGCATTTTTCTCAGCCATTAACATTAATTCTTTCATTAAAGCTGTTTCTGACTTTGCAGGTTTAATCTTGTATTCTCCTTGGAAACGAACCTTTTCTGGAATATCACTAAACAGATCATCTACGGAGTTTACACCGATTGTTTCAAGCATTAATGTTTTGTCTTCTTCGGTCATCGGTAAGTAGCGATGTTTCATCGTCTTCTCTCCCCTAATTGAATATTTTCTTAAATCAAAATTAGCTTATTTTTTTTCTTTCTTATAAAAAGGAGTTGGTACTACGAATGCTTTTAGGCGTTTACCTCTTATTTCAACTTCTACTTCTGTATCTAATGATGTAAATTCTTGTTTTAATAGAGCAAGACCAATATTTCTCTTTAGTGTTGGCGATTGAGTACCAGTCGTTATTTCACCGATTAATTCATCGTTTTTATACACTGGATACCCATGACGTGGAATTCCACGATCAATCATTTCAATGCCCACAATTTTACGTGGAAGTCCATTTTCTTTTTGATTTTTTAGAACTTCTTTACCAATAAAGTCTGCTTCTTTATTTAGCTTTACAGCAAATCCGATTCCTGCTTCAAGTGGTGAAATTTCAGGTGATAGCTCTTGTCCATATAAAGCTAAATTTGCTTCAAATCGTAGAGTATCACGTGCACCTAAACCACATGGCAGAACACCATCTTCTTTACCTGCTTCTAAAATATCCTTCCAAAGTTGAACCGCATCTTCAGGCTTACAATAAATTTCAAAGCCATCTTCACCAGTATAACCGGTTCTTGAAACTAAGGCCTTTTTGCCATTGAGCTCAACTTCTGTTTGGAATTTGAAGAATCCTATATCTGATAGATTTACTTCACCTGCAAGCTTTTGTAAAACTGTTTCCGCAAGTGGTCCTTGTAAAGCTAACTGAGATGTTTCTTCTGAAAGGTTTAAAAGCTGAACGTCCCCTTCAAGATGGTCTTCAATCCAGTTATAATCTTTATCAATATTAGAGGCATTTACTACGAGTAAGTAGTGGTTTTCTTCGATTTTATAAATTAATAAATCATCGACAGTACCACCATTGTCATAACACATTGCTGTATATACAGCACCGCCATCTTTTAATTTTGACACATCGTTAGTCATCATTTTTTGTAAAAATGCTAAACTATCAGTACCCTTGACTTCAAATTCTCCCATATGAGAAACATCAAAAAGACCAGCTTTAGTTCGAACAGCCTCATGTTCATCTTTGATACTAGAAAACTGAACCGGAAGCTCCCATCCACCAAAGTCTATTGTTTTCCCACCATATTCCTTATAAACATCAAATAGCGGTGTGCGTTTTAAATCCGACATACTCATCCCCCTTGTTTGATTAACCATACTAATAAGGTACATTGTTTACAAAAAAAGGACAGAAAACCCCCTTTTAACAAAAAGAAGGTCTCTGTCCTTGCACCTGAAAGTTTACCGTTTAAGGTTTTCCCCTTTGGTGGCTTTCCAAAAAAGCTCTCTCCAGAGGTGCGTCCAACAAGAGTACTTTTGCCTGAGAGATTCACAATGAATCATTGTTTGCTCCTTCGGCGCCACGATAGCAGTCTCTCCCCTTGTTTTCATTCGCATTTATAAAATTTTCCAATTTGGTCATACTAATGAAACATGAAAGTTACTTTAAATAAATCTGATTGCTTGTAATATTAGAAACTTTCAAAGCTACTATCATCCTACCTTAAAAAGCATATTTGAGCAATGATTTTATTTAAAAAATGAAAACGCTTTTATGAATATTGTTCCTATATTTGTAACAATATTTCATACAAAAATACATAGTCACACAAAATATAAAAACTAATCTATTGAGCTATAAAAGGAGCTGAAAAAACATGACCGTGCAAATAGATTTCGATATATCCTGGCAAGACGAATTTTTGAATCGCATGGATAATGACGGACCCTGGGGAAATTGGGAACTATATAAACTAGCAATTGAAGTCGAAAACCATTTAGTCATTCCAGAATTTGAAGGTTTACAAGCTCCTAAACACTTATCAAGCTTAACCCCTCTTCCACACCAATTAGAGGTTGCCAAACAAGTAATAGAGAATATGAATGGAAAAGCTATTCTTGCCGATGAAGTAGGTTTGGGGAAAACAATAGAGGCAGGACTTATTTTAAAAGAATATATGATACGTGGACTTGTTAAAAAAGTACTCATTCTCGTTCCTGCATCCCTAGTAACACAGTGGGCCATAGAATTAAATACGAAGTTTTATATTCCTGCCATGACACAAAGAAAAAGTTATATTTGGGAACAAGCCGATGTAGTAGTTTCCTCCATCGATACTGCTAAGCGTAACCCTCATAGGGATATCATTTATAAACAAGATTATGATTTGATCATTATTGATGAAGCCCATAAACTTAAGAACAATAAAACAAAAAACTATGAATTTGTTCAAAATTTAAAGAAGAAGTTTTGTCTGTTATTAACCGCAACACCAATCCAGAATCGTATTGAAGAAATCTTTAATTTAGTCTCTTTATTGAAACCAGGCCATCTTGGAAATGAGTCTGTCTTCTATGAAAAATATAAAAAAGATTCTCGGTCATTAAATGATGATGAGCATTTAAAAGAGCTAGTAAATAAAGTCATGATTCGAAATAGAAGAAATGATACGGGCATTGAATGGACAAAACGAAAAGTCCAAACTATTCCTATTGAATTTTCGAAGGAAGAAAGAGAATTGTATGATGCTGTGACAAATCTTAAAAACGAAAGTGATTGGTTAGGTTCTAGTCAATTTTCGGTTATGACTTTACAAAGAGAGGCTTGTAGCAGCCGTGAAGCTGTTTTTTATACGTTAAAAAATATGCTTCAGCGTAAAGAAAATCCATCTAAATTCTTTGAAGACCAAATTCAAGTACTAATAAAAAAGGTTGAACAGGTAACGACCAATTCTAAGGCTAATAAAGCGCTTGAATTAATCCAACAAATCAATGATAAAGTAATTATTTTCACTGAATATCGCGCTACACAGCTGTATTTACAATGGTTTTTAAAGCAGCATGGAATTAGTTCTGTACCCTTTCGGGGAGGCTTTAAAAGAGGGAAAAAGGATTGGATGAGAGAGCTTTTCCAAAAACATGCCCAAGTACTTATTGCGACAGAAGCAGGTGGAGAAGGTATTAATCTTCAATTCTGTCATCATATTATTAATTTTGATTTACCATGGAACCCTATGCGTTTAGAACAACGAATCGGTCGTATCCATCGTCTCGGCCAAGAAAAGGATGTTAACATCTATAATTTCGCAACGATGAACACTGTTGAAGAACATGTCTTAAAACTTCTATATGAAAAAATTGAACTTTTCGAAAAGGTCATCGGTGACCTTGATGATATTTTAACAAGATTAGAATTCGGTAATATCGAGGATCATTTAATTGATATTTTTGGACAATCCAGCTCCGAAGGTGAAATGAGAATCAAAATGGATAACCTAAGTGCCATGATTCAGTTTGCTGAAGAAATGAGAGGAGGAGAAAACCATGCAGCAACAGGAAATTCATAAATTTTTAATTAAATATTTCCAATCCAATCACTGTGAGATTGTCGAAAATGGACCAGGATACCTAATAGTTCAATTAACCATTGAATTAGATAAAGAGTTAATGAATCGACCCTTTTATTGGCACTATCTTGAAAAAACGGGTGGAATTCCAAATCCGATGAAACTAACCTTTATTACCGATCGAAAGTTAGCACCAGATCATATTCAAGGTGAATTAATCCACTTCGGTTCACCTCGCCTGCATCAGATTTTTGAATCAACTAAAAAACTAGCAGGATATATTCGCCTTTATGAAAATCATCAAATCAACCAACAACAACATATACCCTTATTGCCATGGCTTGGGCTAAATGTAAAAATATCTTACCAGTGTGACAGGAAACGTGATATCTTTCAATCCATTGGTCTTCAGCTCATTAACGGACAAATGATTGAAGGTTTTCATGAAAGATTATTAAAGATGCCGCTTACCCCAAAGATTCCGGATTATTCCTATACCCTATCTCCACTCGTGATGCCTAGGAGCGGGGTTTCACGAATCGAAAATTATTTTAGACAACAGATAGAAAAGGAGGATCATACCTGGGCTAGTGAAGCCATCAATAGATGGGAAAAAGATTTAAGTTTATTGGATCATTTTTATGAAGAGGAAGAGGAAAAAAGCGAAAGTTATGAGATTGAAAAACAAGCCTTACAAGAGCAATATGAACCTAAGGTCAAGATTTCCATTATAAATGGCGGATTGTTTTATTTAACAGAAAAGGCGATTTAATAAAAATACTATTACAAAGAAAAGGAGCAGCACCATTGACTGCTCCTTTAACGCTTTTTTTTCCTCTTATTATAATAAAACAGGTACGGGAGAATACCAAACCACTTTACTAGGAATGGTTCCTTTTCCTCTTTTTTTGCAAGTTTGACCCTTTTTCGATCTTCTTTTGGTTGATCAATATATTTTACAACTGTCTGTGTAAGATATTTAACATAATCATTTGTTTTCATGGACACTCACCTTCCCTTATAGAAGTATGTCCAATTATTCAAATTTCAATCTTTGCTTGATTGCCTCTACTATTTCCGTAATGGATTTCCCTGTTGTATCCACCTTTATACTGGCAGCTTCTAAATACAACGGGAGTCTATCATCAAGCATTTTATTCACTTTTTCCTTTTTATTGCTTTGTAGTAATGGACGGGTTTCGTCACCTTCAAGACGACACATCGTTTCCTCAGGAGATGCGTATAAGAAGATAACTTCTCCAAATTCTTTCATCCATTCCCGATTAACCTCACTTAAGATAATGCCACCTCCAGTAGTAATAATAGCATCTAACTGAGGTAACTTTTTTAATACTTCTTTTTCAAGTGAACGGAAATACTGTTCCCCTTTGTGCTCGAATATGGCAGAAATGGATTCGCCTGTAAGCCCCATAATTTCTTCATCAGTGTCATAGACCGGAAACCCTAAGGTCTCACTTAATGCCCTGCCTACCGTTGTTTTTCCAGAACCCATAAATCCTATTAAATAAATAGCCTTCATTTTTTCACCTAGTTTTTTTCTATCCATTTTATCATTATCTTTTTAGTTTTGTCATAATAGCCAATACCAACCGCTTCTTCTAAGGTATTAAGTTTAACTGTAAAATTTATTCTTAGTAAGGAAGTAGAATAAGATTCTACTTTATAAACCACACTCCCTTTTTTAAAGGTAAATTGACCTGATCCAATTAAAATAGAATTATGATTAAGCCCTTCTTCCACTTTCTTAACTGCTAAATGCAAATAGTATTCTTGCTTTAGTATAATCTCGGTTTCATGATGGAGCTGTTTTTCCGAGAGGTAGAATTGCATTTGATATACAAGAAATGAAAAGAATAGAATAGCAACCATTAACACTATAGGGTAGGTTAAACCATTTTGATTATTTTTCATTCTAATTTCCTATTTGAATGAAGGCTTGTACCGAAAATGAATAGCTTTTATTCCAAATATCCTCTACTTTGATAAGCACACCATTTTTCATTTTTTCAAATTGAACTTGATTAACATTTTGTAAAAGAACTTCATTTCCAGTTCCATTTACTCTTCTTCTTAACTTTGTTCCATATTGTTCATAGGATATTAAATCCGAGTCTTTTGTTAATAGTAATCTATTTGACATTGCATCAATTTTTTCACTCATACGAATTTCCTTTTTGACTTGACTTGAAAATATCTCCCACTCCATTGCCTGTAATCGTGTCACGGAATCGTTTTCCCTGTCGATAACTTGGATGCTCAGCGGGAGAAAGGCTGCCATCATACAAAAAGCTGCTAATCCTAACATCGCCTCTACTAAGGTAAAACCGTTACTCCAGAAATTCACAGACTGTCTTTTTATTTTTATAAATATCTTCAAATTCAATACAAACCTCCTTTGTATCGATTTTTGGAATAAACATATATTGTTTCCCGTTTCTCGTAATAGTTTGCTGTGGTTGTATCTCACCATCCACCAAAATCTCATGTAATTTCTCATTTAAGATGACAAGTGCCTCAAACTTTTCCCTTTCATCGATATATTTCCTTGTAAATTCCACTCCTATAGGTAAGACCGTTACACTTATAAGCATCCATGCAGACATAGAAAGTAATAAATCTGCCATAAAAAAACCTTTATGCATCCACAATATAAAAACGTCCCTTCCCTAATTGCATGGTAAATTGATAAGACTTATCTCCAATTCGGATATAGAAGACCCCAATCTGACTAGCATTACCATTCGGTAGAAATTTAAATGACAAGGGAAGTGAACCAGGTTTTATTTTGATTCTTTCCGAATAATTTCTCTCAATAATGATTGGAGAATCATACCGCTCCCGAATATAATAGTACTGTTGCTCAGGGATAATCGAGACTGTAATTTCGCGTTGGTGGGAAATCGCGTATTGTTGAGCTATATAAAAGTCTGAAAGAAGTTGAGATAGAAATAATTTTTTTTCAAAGAATAATTGGTGGGGTTTAAAGAAGAATAATGTACCTGTTGATATGATAGCAACCATTGAAAAAACGATTAATGATTCTATGAGGGTAAATCCTTTATTATCCATACTAACTACGGAGCCGTTGTTTCAGAGGCTGGTTTATCTTCAAGAACGACCATTCCATCCGCATCGATCGTTAATTGCTTATCCTTTCCACACGATGATGTCCCCTCTTTGATATACTTCTCATTTATTAATTCCTGTATAGTAGTTGGCAGCTTATCATTATCCACTTCAAATGCTTGAACTTGTGCTTGGACCATACTTATGTAAGCATCACAACCTTTACTATTGATCATTTTATTATTTTTTGTGACATTAGGAATGGTGATCATTAGAAGAATAGAAATAATCATTAAAACAATCATCATTTCAATTAGTGTAAACCCTTTTTCATTTTTCAACATAATCTCTCCCTTGTTATAATCCATCTAGCATACGAAACATCGGCAGCATGACCGATAGATACATTGAAACCACCAAAATCCCCACTACACCATATAAAATTGGCTGAAGGAGCTTAATGCCTTTTTCTATTTTTTCTTCTAATTTCATCAGGCAATTTTGGCTAAAAAATAGCAATTCTTTATCTATTTTTCCATTGGACTGTCCATGGAGCAAAACAATAGGAAGTTCTTTTTCAAATACATTCATATTCATAATAATTTCAGGGAGATTACTTCCCTGCTTGAGTTTTTCCGTGATTACTTTACCAATATTTTTATAAAATACATTTCGAGGGGCACTTTCAAAAAGCTGTAAAGCTTCATAAACTGATAAACCTCCTGAAAGTAAATAGCCCAATTGCAACGAAAAATATTGAGTTTGAATTAACCTCAACAATTTACCCAGAACTGGCATTTTCAATAATATTAGTCTTTGTTTGAGAATAGGTAGTTTCGTGAAAAATAAAAAATAACTGAGAAGAAGAATCACATGAAAAATGAGGAAATAAATTGAAATTTGTGGCAGTAATGTTCCCGTTGCGGCAATAATTTTTGTAAATACGTTCATTTTCAAGTCCATCGAATCGTATAAATTAAAATATTGAGGAAGAAGTGTTTTTTGCACGAAGAAAAAAAGGATAATGGTCATCATAAATAAGAAGATTGGATAAAATAAAGCCTTCCTTAATTTTTGATAATTACTGTTTTTATTTAAAATCATTTTACTCCCTTCTGAAAGGGCCTCAATCATATCACCATGCTTGTTAGCAAAGTAAATATATCCGATTAAGTCTTTTTGAAATTTCAAATCAGCAAATACCGTATATAAGGGCTGCCCAGATTTAAGTTTTTCCAGACCTATTTCTAACTCATGATGCCTACAGACAGGCAATTGATAAAGAAGGGATTCAACTGCTTCAGAATACGAATATCCTCTTGCTAACAGCTCACCAGTTTTTTTAAGAAATTGACCTTGTTCTAGCAAAGACCATTTTTTACTCATCATTGTCACTTACCCAACGTTCATATTCACTTTCTTTTATGTAGCCTAGTGCAATCCCTTTTCGAATTACATCTTTTAGTGTTTGATATTTAACGGATGCTTGTTCGCCCTTAGCTTCTCTTAGAATTCCATTTAAGTTTTTCCCGGTAAGTATTTCAAACACACTTGCTCTTTTCCATCTCCCATATGAATGACAAAAAGGAGTACAGTCTTTTTGACAAAACGGACAAGTAAGTTCAACCAGCCTCTGTGCCGTTACAGCTACAATGGTTTGTTCCACCTCTAACCAGTTTACTCCAAACTCATGGAGCCGATATATAGCTCCTTGTGCATCTCTCGTATGCATCGTAGATAATACTAAGTGCCCTGTTAAAGCAGCTCGAACGGCAATTTGAGCCGTTTCAGCATCTCTTATTTCTCCAACCATTATAATATCGGGGTCATGTCTCAAAATAGCTTTTAGACCCGTTGCATACGTTATTCCTGCTTTTTCATTTACTTGAACTTGCAGGACACCGTCGTAATTTTTTTCAATCGGATCTTCCAATGTAATAATATTTCGGTGAAATAAATGAGAAGTTTCGTTTATTAATGAATAAAGAGTTGAGGTTTTTCCACTGCCAGTAGGACCAGTGAAGATAATTAAGCCATGTGCATGTTTTAATAGGGCTAATAGCTTTCTCGTTATATTTGGGAAAAGGGATAATTGATATATAGGAATTTGCTCTTGCTGAGGTAATAAACGAATAACGAGGCTTTCACTATTATAAGAAGGTAGAGTAGAAAGTCGGAGACTAATGGCCCTATTATTTACATAACTTACAAAGGCTCCACTTTGAGGTCGCCTTTTTTCTCCGATATCCATATTAGCCCTAAACTTAAAATGAGAGATAAGACGATCACATTCATCCTTTGGTAAATAGAGACGCGGGACAATATTATTATTCATTCGAAGCTGAATTAGAGTATCCAATTGCCGAGGGATAATGTGGATATCAGAGGCTTGATTTCGTACAGCATCCAAAACGATTCGATCTGCCAACTGTTCTATTGAGCTTTTGCTAATATAAAACACCACCTTTCTTGGTATATGTAAATAATTCGACAATATCCTACTCTACCCTCTACCTAAAAATGATTATTTGTGAACATTTTATGACAAACATCATTTAGATTTGTGAACATTTTCTAAACATATAGTGTTTATATTGTTAACCTCATTCCCAGGTATCTGTAACTGTATTATAATAAAGGAAATTATGGGTCCGAGGTGAAATGAGATGGAACAAACACTAAAAATAACAAATGTTTTATCTGATCCAACGCGCTATTATATTTATCAATACATTACAAAAAGACATCAAGAAGTAACTGTCCAGGAAGTGGCAGATAATTTTAATATTCACCCAAACGTAGCTAGACTTCACTTAACCAAACTTGAAGATGTTAATATGCTTGCTTCCGAAACCAAAAAAACGGGTAAAGGCGGAAGACCTAGCAGACTATACCGATTGTCTGACGATGTCATCCAGCTTCACTTTCCATACCGCGACTACATGCTCTTGTCTAAGGTTGCCATTGAAACGATGTTGTCTCTTGGCGAAGAAGGAAGAAAAGCACTGTTTCTTACAGGGAAACGATTTGGCCTAGAAATAGTAGAACAAGAACTTTCAAGAAAAGGTCAAAGCGGTAGTGAATTAAATTTTGAACAAAAGTTAAACATATTAAAAAGTGCGGCAACTTTAGCAGGCTTTTATCCAGAATTTGATGTTAATGGAGATCAAACAAAAATTTATTTCAAAATTTTTAATTGTCCTTTTAAAGAGGTTGCCGTTGAACACTCTGAAACAGTGTGTTCCATGCACCACGAATTCCTAAAAGGAATGTTTGAAGCATTATTTCATTCAGTTGAACTTATTGAGAACACAAACATGACTACTGGATGTGAAAGCTGTTCTTATCAAGCACTTGTTGCAAAGTAGACAGAATCAGTTATTTACTTTTTGAAATACTATCTTTATAATATGATAATGATGGACATGAAGGTAAAAAGGAGGGATACATATGGAAGGTATGTTCAGAGTACTTAGCTTCTGGACTGGGATCTTTACAGTTATGTTCTTTTTAGGTCATATGCATACAACATCCTTAATATTTTTAGGTCAAACAGGATTCTTCCTGCTGTTAAGCTACTTAAAACTATCTGAGCGTATGTATATTTACGTTTTCGGTGCTTATCTAACGGTATTCTTTGCTGGATTTACGTATTGGACTACTTTTATGATGGTACCTGGTGCTGGGCACTAAAAACAAAAAAACGGTGGATATTCCACCGTTTTTTTGTTTTTTCAGAATAAATTTTCCTTAGTCACATTTGTACCTTTTTCTTGAAAAACCACATGAAAGAAGGAACTCATCCCCTCCATAATTAAACTGCGAATGGCCCGATTTCGCTTACTTTTTTCTGAGAATGGATTGGGATCATAATGCTGCTCTAACTCATTTAAAATACCAGCAGCAAGTAAAAACTCATCCTGTCTTTGCTTTAAAAGAAAGTGAAGCCCTAGTTCTTCCCCCTTTTGAATTAACCAATCAAAATGAATATGGCTAGTAATATCCATCTCACCCGGATGTTTAAGGACATTGGTTATCATTTGATGCTTATAATAACCTCTCAGACTTCCCTCCCGTCTAGCAGGGTCCTTCCATTCTTCCTTCGTATAGCCATAATCTATTGTTGCCACTATTCCTTCTTCCATAACAGCTGAAATCTCTTCTAAAACGTGTTCCATCAATAAGGGTACTTCAATTCGTTGTTTCTCCTGTAAAGTAAGTTGATACTCATTTAGGAAAGCTTGAATTTTTAAATCAGATAAAGGAACTAGTTGTTCAAAAAATTGAGTTCCATCCGACCCAATCATGACTTCATGTATTTGCCCATCTTTCATTTCAATAACATGAACGGGAAGCGCATCAAAAAATTCATTTGAAAAGACTAAGCCATTAAAAGGAGAAAGGTCTGAAATTTTCTCTACTTGAAATACAGTTTGGTCAATCGGTAAAATTTCTCTTTGCAAGGAACGATGATAAGGGCTCGTTTCGACAATATAATAGGTTAATGGAAGATTCGTAAGTCTATTCCACGTTTCAATAAACGCTTTAGCAAATCGACCATTTCCTGCACCTATTTCACATACTTTTGCTGTAATCCCATTACTTTCTACTCGTTTTATAAACCATTTTGAAAAAATAGAACCAAAAATATCAGCAACATTACTCGTGGTGATAAAATCTCCTGATGTGCCAATTTTTATTTCTTCACGCATATAATAACCCATCGTCGGATGATATAATGCCCATTCCATAAATTCAGCATAGGTAATAAGCTGGTTCGTTTTTTGAGTAATTTTTTCGATTAGAAAATTCTGCATATTATCCCCTTTTTTCTATTTTCCATCATTGACATAGTGTTTACTTTATTATATTGTTAAGATAGTAGCTTAACTATATCCCCTCCCATTATTATGAATAGAACATCCCCTAGAAAAGCCCTTCTCTTTTGAGAAGGGCTTTTCTATTTTGTCTTATTCCTAAAACCCATTTAAAAACGGATTTGAATCCATTTCATCCTCAATAATTGTTTCTTGGCCATGACCTGAAAGAACGAGAGTGTCTTCTGGTAGGGTTAGCAATTTTTTATGTATACTTTGTAGTAATTGCTCATGGTTTCCTCCATATAAGTCTGTTCTTCCAATACCTTGATGGAACAATGCATCTCCAGAAACAACAATTTTTTCTTTTTCAAAAAAATAAGATACGCTTCCTGGAGAATGACCCGGTGTCTCCAATACATTTAATTGAAAGGCGCCAATTTGAAGGGTTTCCTCTTTCGTAAGAAGTATATCAGCATTTTTAACTCTAATCGCTTGATTATTCATAAAGTATTGAGAACCGTTTAAAGCGGGGTCCCCTAACCATTTTGATTCTTTAGTATGAATATAAACAGGAATATGAAAAGCATCTCTTATGTAATCAACTGCACCGATATGATCGAAGTGAGCATGAGTTAAAAGAATTGCTTTAGGTGTGACCTTCTTTGTGTTCAACCAGTTATGCAATTTTTTTCCTTCCTCACCAGGATCAACAATTAAACAGGAACCATCATCTTCTGTAAGTATGTAACAATTGGTTTGCAGCGGTCCTAATGGTAGTCGAAACCATTTCATTCTATCACCTCAAAAATAAAAAGTTGCAATTACTATTTTACAGTATTAAATAAAAAAAACCACCTTACACTTTAAAAGACATAAAAGTATCATTTTTTACACCTCGACAAATACTAAAAAAAAATATAAAATGATAGTTGAATGTAAAAAGATGATTTACATAAAGTATTTTTATTTAAATTGCGGAGTAACCGCTTTATTTTTCTTATTAAAGGGGGCAATCATCGTGGGTCTGGTTATAATCTTTGCTCTAGTTACTATCCTTGCTGGATACGGAGCTTTTTCAGCTTTAAAAAATAAGAACTTGCTTGGAATAGTTTTTGGTGGGGGATCCTTTTTAGTATTTGGATGGTTTACTATCATGACTGTTTTACATCACGGTTTTCCTACAGCACATTAATTTTAAAGCTAAAAAAAGGACTGCGAATAACGCAGTCCTTTTTACTTGTCTATTCTTGAAATAGAGAGGTGAAGGTTTTGTTTTTCAGTTGAAGAAGATTTTCCAGTTGAAACCCAATTAAACAATTCTGACCATTAGGTGCGCATGTAAAAGGCAAATTATTAGTATGTTCTAAAATAACCTCAGTTTGATTTTTTTTAATATTAACTGATAGTAGCTGGAAACCATCGTGGTATGAATCTGCTTCTGTGCTTTTATAAGGGACCATTGTAAGAAAGGTTTGTTCATCTTTTAATAATTCATAATTTGGGACTACCCAACCAGAATAGCTAGTTAAAATCGGAAAATCGTATGTAGCAAGTTCCTTCATTTCATTTGAATAAAAGGTATATTGTGCTTCACTCGTATCAGGAGAGGCATAAATAGTAATTATGGTGTTTAAAAAGGCATCGAAATAAAAAATATGATCTTTTAGTAATACTTCATCCTTATCTAATTCCTTTTGTACTAAAGGGGCAAGTAAGGAAATTTCATTCTCATTCCAATCCAAAAAAGCTATTTTATTTTCTCCCGTCCATTTCCCAAAAGGTTTTCGTAATTCCAATTGTTTTATATCCATATTTTCAACATTTAAAATATAGGATTGAAAACTCCAATCCTCTTTAAAAGCAGTAATTAATAATTGTTTTGAATGGTATTTATTCCATTCGAATGACATTTCAAAGGATGGAAATTCCTTTGATAATATTACCTTACCATCCCTATCTATAACCGTTACTAATCCATTATAAGTAGATGGAGAACTATGAATAAGGATGTAATTTTTATCCGGACTTATGATGGCTGATATAACAGGGTATTCACTTTGGAACAACCGTTTACTATCTCCAGATGTTAAATCATACCGGAAAATGTCTGTTCTCTCTTGATTCTCTGACAAATACATGATTTCATTGTTGTTAAGCCATCCAACTGCCTTATTCATTTCTTTAGAGGATGATAAAATAGGAAGCTGATATCCTGAATAAAAGGATGTAGGTGGACTCAATTTCTGGCTATTGACTGAATGAATTTTGGAAGTACTATGTGTAATGGCCTCGTTTTTTTCTGTGTTGCAACCAGATAATAAAAAGAGAAGAGAATACAGAACAACAAATAAAAGGCCATTCATCATTTTCATTTTCATTTGTTTTCAATCCCCTTCCTTTTTTTCTTTAATAATTAGTACGAAAGCACATTGTAAATGTTACAATTTTCATAAAATTAATTTAAAATAGTAAAAAAGCCGCATAAACGGCTTTTTTTACTAACGATTTGAACTTATTTTAATTGATTTATCATCATTAATAAAGATAATTATTTTTATATTATCAAGTATATTTTACATGTATAAAGAAGCTAAAAAGATTCCCACTAATTTATCATAAAGTATATCAGATTGAGATAGAGGTAAAGGATTAATTCCTTTACCTAATTCTATAGTAAAGCCTGGTTTACGGAACTCTTGAATGAACCAATCTTTATACCCAGCATGACTATCTATATACTGTACTGCTTTATAACCACTTAATTTTGTAAATTCAGCTGCTAAATCCTGTGATTCAGGCGGTTCTAACCTTTCATATCCCCAGTAAAACTCTTCACCTTGTGTATGAAGTGCAATAAGTCTATCGAACCGTCTTTCATTTGCAAGCTCAGCCATCGCAATCGCTTCTGGCTCAGTAAGAGGTGCGTCGCCTGGATAATCTCGAGGAGCAGGAGCCTGAGCTTCCTTTCTTTCCTTTTCAATTTGCCAATTAGCAGGATACTGATTATTTAAATCCACACCTCTTATATTCGCTTTCCAGCCTGTAAAATCAGTATGATCACCATTCAACGACATGACCAAATCCCGTGTCTCTGCAGGGGGACCCTTTAAAACTAAGTTCACCCCATCCGGATTTACCATAGGAACAATAGATAATTCTGTTTGCTGGTATAAAGGCATTGTAGAAAGGCCTTTAATGGAAACAGAATTAGTTAAGGAAAGTAAGTAGGAATTAAGTATTTTCATTAAAATAGCTGTAGTAATCCATTCATTAGCATGAAAGGATGCATTAATATGAACTTTCTTATTTCCTTTACCAACTTTTATTTCTTGAAGCGGCTTACCTAATACACTTTTCCCTATAGTTCTAATATTTATAAATGGATATATTTTCTTTAAGTCATTTATATCCTTTAATAAAACATCAAAAGTATAAGCTTTCTTCCCTACTACGACAGGTGATGAAACCCGTTTAGGAAGAAAAATAGTTTCCCCAATCGGTAATTGATTTGGATTTATTTTGCTGTTAAGCAACAGCAGTGCATCTACTGGTAAGTTTCTTTCAGTGGCAAGTTTCCACAAAGTATCACCGCGTTTTAGTTGGTAGGGAGTTACTTGAAATCCTGGTATTTTAATTTCCTGAGAAATTTCCAATTCTGTTGGTTTGATAGTTGAATTCGAATCCAGTATTAAATTTAAAGGTATCGTAAAAAGGTTACTATAATACCAAAGTGTATCTCCTTTACGAACAAGAACCTTCATGTCCTTCCTCCTTTCTTTTGATAGTTATTAGAAGATAGGTGGGCTAGTCATCATAAAATATATATGTATGCATGGAAAGGTAAATGCACAAAAATGGAAAAGAGCCTGCATAAGCAGACTCTTTTGTTATTCTTTTATAGACTTAGCATTTTCATAAAAACGAAGCAGGTCTCCATATATAATTTTATCGGAAAATTCAAGTTCATTTTTGGATTTTTCCATATATGGCTCACAATAATTTGTATCTGTGGGTTCCTCTGCTTTTTTGTCATAACAAATACCACGAGTATAAATATAGTCCTTTGTTATAAAACTACCATCCCTTAATACAGTGAATTCCATTTTGTCTTTAGCAAATAAATCTGAACCAAATCCGATATCCTTTTTAGTATCGATACCTAATAAATGCAGAATGGTTGGTTTTAAATCAATTTGGCCAGAAACGGTTGAGATTGTTTTACCTTTTTGACCGGGAATATGGATAATTAATGGAACTCTTTGAAGTTGTGTACTAACAAAAGGAGTTACTTCTTTTCCAAGAAATTGTTCCATGGCCTTGTTATGATTTTCTGAGATTCCATAATGGTCTCCGTAAAGAATAATGATGGAATTTTCATATAATCCTTCTTCTTTTAATCGTTCAACAAAATTCTTAATGGCTTCATCCTCATACCGTACAGTCGGAAAATAATTGTTTAATGTATTACTATCAGAGTCAAACGGCTCTATTAAGCGATCCTCTTCCGTTAACTGGAATGGAAAATGATTCGTCAAGGTAATAAATTTAGCATAATAAGGCTGAGGCATATCTTTTAAATGCTGAATTGATTGTTCAAAAAAGTCTTTATCCTTTAATCCCCATCCAACCGAATTATCTTCTCGAATATCATAGTCAATCATGGAATAAAAACGTTGATATCCAAGAGACTTATACATGATATCGCGATTCCAAAAGCTTTTATTGTTGGCATGTAAAGAGGCAGTGAAATATCCATTTTCATTTAATATTTCTGGTGTTGCATTGAATTCATTCCCAGAATGTGTAAAGAAAACAGCCCCACGACTTAATGGATATAAAGAGTTTTCCACAATAAATTCAGAATCAGATGTCTTTCCTTGCCCCGTTTGATGATAGAAGTTTTCAAAGTAATAACTATCCTTAATAAAATCGTTTAAGAATGGAGTAATTTCTTGACCATTTACAGTTTGATTGATCACAAAGTTTTGAGTGGATTCCAAAGAGATTAAAATTACATTTTTACCTTTTGCCAATCCAAACATCTCATCGTTAGGACGATTATATCCAGCTCGAACGTAATTCTCGATATCAGCTAATTCACTGCCATCGGCCAATGCACGCTGAGCAGATGACTTCGATTGTAAAAATGCATCATAGATGTGGTAATTGTAAGTCCCTATATTCTTTACAAGCATTTCACGATCAAATGTACGAGTTAGTAATTGGGGTCTTTCTGCCTCTGCTAAACCTAAATTAAAAAATGTTATAGCAATAGCAATGAGAAAAAATGCACGGCGATTGCCTTTAGAATACTCTCGGTATTGAACAAATGGTGGCTTAAATTTCACAATAGCAAGCAGTATAAAAAAGTCTAAAAAATATAACAAATCACTTATATTTAATAATTCATTTACACTGCTTCCAAGATCACTCATATTGGAGGTTTGAAATAGGACAGGAATGGTTAAAAAATCATTAAAGAACCGATAGAATACCACATTTCCATATAGTACCGCTGAAATCAAAAAGCTTGTAATCAGAATATATCTTTTTTGATTTTTCTCTTTCAGAAATAGCCCAATTCCAAATACAAACATTAAAAAGCTTAATGGATTGATAAACAAAATAAATTCTTGAGTCCAATTTTCTATCTTAATTTCAAAACTAGTTTGATAGACAATATATGTTTTTAGCCAAAGCATCACAGTTGCTAATGAAATCAAAGATACCTTTGACCATAAAAGCTTATTCATAGGATTACCCTCCCTGTTAAAAACAGATGGAAATTAGGATATTTTTTTCTATATTTAGGTAGCTAGAAATCAACCAATCAATATCTTAATACTTTTTTTTCAAATAATCAATCCGTCTTTAAACCAATTTATTTCGATAAAATCTAGCAGTAGATGTCGATATTCCTTTTCCCCTATAGTTAGACGTCTTAAACCTGATTTTGTTTCAATATTATCCTATTTTTATAAAACACTTCTATGGTCTTATCTTATAGCTTATTTACCAATCGAAATCAGCTCGAAATTATGAATTTCCGACTAGTTTTTTTAACAAAAACAAGCAAGAAGTTCCTTAAAATAAACGGAAACTCCTTGCCTGTTATTACTTCACCATCGTATTTTTTATTAACCAAGCGGCACCAATAACACCTGCATCATTACCTAAAGTAGCAATAGCCATTGTAGTCGATTCTTTGACTCTTGGAAAACTATATTGATCAAAGTAATTTTTAATAGAGTTAAGAAGAAGATCTCCAGCTTTTGAAACTCCTCCACCAATAACAATTTTCTCTGGATTTAACGTGTTAGCAATATTAGCTAATGCAAGGCCTAGATGAAAGGCTACTTCTTCTATAACATCCAATGCGATTTGGTCACCGTTGCGTGCAGAGTCAAATACATATTTAGCTGAAATTGAACCTTCTGTCTGATAGATGTTTTTTAATTCACCTGAATCAGAGGAATCTTGGACCTTTTTCGTGGCAAGCCTTACAATTCCCGTTGCAGATGCAATTGTTTCAAGACAACCTGTTTTCCCACAATTACATGGTGCTCCTCCTACTGGTATGGAAGTAATATGACCAATTTCACCAGCTGCCCCGCTTATACCTTGTACGATTTGACCGTTTGCGATAACTCCTCCACCAACACCTGTACCAAGGGTTACACAAACAAGATCTTTTGCACCATTTCCTGCACCCTTCCACATTTCTCCTAATGCAGCACAATTGGCGTCATTATCAATAACCGCTTTAAGAGAAGTTTCGACTTCTAATAAGTCTCTTAATGGAACTTGATTTTTCCACCCTAAATTAACCGCATTATAAATGACACCCGATTTTGTGTCTACTGGTCCTGGAGCACCCATGCCAACCCCTACGAGTTTACTTTTATCTACGTCCATTTCTCCTAATTGATGATCAATGGCTTTTGCAATGTTTATAATAATGTTTTTGCCTTCATTGGAAAGATCAGTTGGAATTTCCCATTTATGTACAATTTCGCCATATAAATTTATAAATGCCAGCTTCGTTGTAGTTCCTCCTAAATCAACGCCAACAATCCATTTTTCAGTCATCTTAACACCTTCCTGTTACTTATGCTGTTTCTTAACTTTTTCAAACTGTATCTCATGCCTAATCAAAAGCAAAGCTGTTTGAAAATCTTTTACATCAATTAATTGTGATTGATTTAGCTCTTTTAATTCTTCTTCCATTAATTCTAAATCGGCTAACCGATCTCCAACGTAAATAATGGTTCCGTATTTCATAAGAAATTGTTGAATATCATAAATCGTTTTCATACTTTACCCTCAAGATTGTGAAATAGTAAACGTCTTTAAAAATTATAATCTAAATGGTTGTTCACCTCAATAGCAACACACCACTTAAAAGAAAAATCCCCCTATCCAAGGTTAGGAGGAATTAGCCTATCATAATCTACCTATCTGGATCTTGTGGATGCAGTATTTTAGGACGTCGGTTTTTTAATGGGATGGGAGATCGAATGATAACGTCCCGAAATGCGCGTATATTAAACGGAATAAATGGCCATAAATACGGAACTCCAAATGACTTCATTCTGCTTAAAGCGAAAATCCAAATAACGATGCCAATAATTAAACCAGGTATTTTAAATAACGCTGTTAAAGATAACAAAGCGATTCTAACAATACGATTTGCTAAGCTCATCTCATAACTTGGGGTAGCAAACGTACCAATTGTAGCAATAGCGAAATACATCATTACTTCATTCGTTAATAGTCCTACTTCAACTGCTACTTGACCAATCATAAGCGCTGCGACCAAACCTAATGCTGTAGCAATGGCTGATGGAGTATGAATCGCTGCCATTCGTAACACATCAATGCCAATTTCAACTAATAATATTTGAACAAAAAGCGGAACCTGGCCTGGATCATTTGGGACTAGATAGGATACAGCATTCGGTAAAAGCTCGGGCTGTACCGCAAATAAATACCATAATGGAAGCATAAATAACGAGGCCCATACGGCAATAAATCTGACTAATCTTAAATAAGCCCCTACGAGCGGTTTATTTCGATATTCTTCTGCATGCTGCAAGTGATGCCAAAAGGTTGTTGGAGTAATTAAAACACTTGGTGACCCATCAACAATAATACAAACATGACCTTCAAAAAGATGTGTAGCAGCGGTATCTGGTCTTTCTGTATATCGCACCATCGGATATGGGTTCCAGTGACGACCTGCTACGAACTCCTCTACTGTCTTTTCAGCCATCGGTAAACCGTCTGTATCGATCTTAGATAATGAATCCTTCACTTTTTCAACATAATCCGGATCTGCAATATCTTCAATATAGCATACAACTATATCAGTCTTTGAACGTCGACCTACCTGTAGATATTCCATTCGCAATGTTCTGTCGCGAACTCTTCTTCTTGTTAAAGCAGTATTAAAAACAAGTGTTTCAACGAATCCATCACGTGATCCTCTTACCACTCTTTCAGTATCAGGTTCTTGTGGCCCCCTAACTGGGTATGTACGGGCATCAATTAAAATTACCTTATCTTCTCCATCAACGACTAAAGCTGTTGGTCCTGCTAGAACGGTATCAACTACTCTATTTAAATCATCCGTTGCTTCAATTTCCACATAGGGAATATAGGTTTTAATTAATTTTTCGATGGTATGTTCTTCAATTTGTTCCTTGGTTAACTCCGATAACCATTTCATAATAAAGTTTAAAATGTCATCTTTAACAAATCCATCTACTAAATAAAAAACCATATCACGGCCAGCATAATTTACATCTAACTGTATCACATCAAAACTTTTATCCACACCGAGTTCGTCTCTTAAATAAGTCACGTTCTCGTTTAAATTCGTACTCGCCGTCACTTTTTTTGCTTTTTTCATGCAAACACCCCAGAAAGCATAAGTATAAATACTTTAACCATCATAGACAAAGGGAGATAAAAACATACTTTCAAGAAGGTATTTAACTATGGTTCTTTCATATATTTTAAGGACAACTCTTTGATTTGGGATTTTTACCCAAACCACAATTTATCCGAAAAAAGCCTTGATTTATAGAAATGAGGGAAACGAATGAAGAACCTTATAAAAAATACGATTATTTTATTCATCCTTGGAGTTACTTTAGTCTTTTTTGTAGAAAAATGGATACAAGCTCCTAGGACAGAAGAAAGTATCACCTTTTTCCCACTCGATGCTACTTCCCCTTTTAAAACAGTGAATACAAACCTATCATTAATAGAAAAGGATAGTTTAAAACAATACTCCATTCAATGGAGAACCATTTCTAACTTATCCAAGGAGACTTACTTAAGGCAGGATATTGGCTTACTGTTTAGAAATGGAAGATTAGTCGGAAAAATGGGGGAATGGAAGCAAAATATTAATCAATTGGTTCAAGAAAGTAAAATCAAAAGTAAAGAGAGTCAATATCTTGATGCCGTATCATACCATTATGCTGAAATTCATTACCCCAATGAACATATTATGAGTTCTCAAGATATGTCAAAGGATGAATTATACATTGTTGATTCTCCCTATAGCCCTTTACGAACATTTAGAATCCCCTCTACCAAAGAAGAAGACAATTGGAAAAGAGTGCTAGATCAAACTACGGCACAAACATTAACAAATAGTTGGAAAAAATCAATAAATCATTATCATATTGATTCTAGTAAATATAAACAAATTCCACTTACTCAATTAGCAAAATATCTCCACGAGCCTTTCCCTGGATTTAGTCAGTTAAAAACAAATGAGTTGATTGGAAAGTTGTGGGAAGGTCTGTATAAAAACTATTTTTTAGGTATTAAAAAAGAAAACGGAACAAGTATTGACCCTATCAATAGCACTGTTCCGCTTATCTTACTTTCGAATGACAAAACACATATATTCGTTTTAATTGAAACAAGTGAAGGTGAACCTACTCTCCTTCGTCAACAGATAAATTATTGATTTGATTTAAAAGGTTTTGGTAATCTTTATTGGAAGGAGCTAATTCCGTTGCTTTTATAACATGTTCCCTTGCTTTTTCAATTTCTTGCAGCTGAAGATAAACTAGAGCAAGGTTAAATTGGGCTTCATGGAAACTTGGGTCAATATTAATAGCCTTTTGCAGATGTGACTCAGCTTCTTTGAGCATTCCCTTTTGAATTTCAACATAAGACAATTGAAAATAAAAGTGTTCAGAAAGGTTTTTAGAATGCTTTGAATAATCGTGAAGTAATGCATAGGTCTCATCATATTTTTTATCCTGTATATATTCTTGGGACAGTTGCAGAATGGTAGCCTCACTCTGTGCACTTACCGGTTTTTGATATCCGTAAAATAGTAGAAAACTAGTGATTAGTATTCCAATGACTATAAATAAGAATTGACTTAAGTATCTTTTTTTCTTTGGAAAATGGACCATTCCAGTAGCAATAAAACCACCTACTAATCCACCCAAATGCCCGACATAGTCGATACTAGGAACTGTAAAGCTAATACCTAAGTTAAGAATTAAAATGACAATCACATTCATTCCAAGAGTACGGAAAAATAATTTAGGATAAATAAGACCCAAATACAGCAAAGCCCCAAAACATCCATAAATGGCTCCACTGGCACCTGCTGATAAATTAGGACTAAAAACAAAGCTAGCAATAGAACCGAGTACTCCCGCAAAGAGGTAAATCCAAAGAAAGCGAAAACTGCCATACATTTTTTCCACTGCTGTACCTAAATAATATAAGCCAAGAGTATTCATAACGATATGTAAAAAGCCTATATGAATAAATATTGGGGCAACAAAGCGCCACCATTCACCTTCTAAGATTAGCGGGTTAAATTTTGCACCGAAAGTAACAAGGGTAGTTGTATTCGTACTTCCTCCATTTAGTTCTAGAAGAATAAATACAATGACCTGCAATGCTATAAAAATATAAGTGAACAAAGGTTTTCCATAATTAAAAATGGCTTGTTCTTTTTTTACTCTATGTGCTGAAATTTGAAATGTATCTTTTTTCAATTCCGCAATATCTTCAATTTGAATATCCTCATCATTAATAGGAGCGTAGTCTATTTTTTTGGTAAAGTTCGTTTGTAGTTTAGATAATTCTTCACTTAATAATGATCTAGCAAGAATATAACTTTGAACCTTTATATATGGGTGTGTAGGATGCTCGGAAATTCGATGTTGATAATCATCCACGGGTGGATACGGGCTGACATATAGATTCATTATGTCTAGCTTCTTCCTAAAGGATTGTTTCTTAATTTTCTCTCCATTTGCCTCTGTTAGTTGAATATCTCTTTCTAGCCAGCTGCTCCAATCTAATTCACAATTTAATAATCTCAATATGGGGGCTTGTTTATTATCGGGATTCTCTAACCAAAGTTCATTTTGCTCCTTTGAAAAATGGAAAATACGATAATTTTCTTCTTTTACAAAATGATTGGCTAGGAACCAAAATACATGCTCTTCTCTCACTCAATTGTCCCCTCCCGCCTATTTGTATCTACATTATAAACTAATTTTCAAATAATATAAAAAAAGGATGTTTCCATACCTAGAAAAAGAGCCTAAAAAAAAAGACCGTCATCGGTCTTTACCAATTTGACGGTCCAGAGAATACAGCCCCCATCATTTTTTTTCGGATTCCTGGAAAGCTCATCATGGAACGAACTAATATTCTCCTTAAATATCCAGTACCTAGAATTACATTCATTAATCGATAACGATAACGATACAAAGTATATCCCAATGTTCCAATCATTAATATGGATGTTAACAATCTTGTCATTAGTCATCCCTCCTACCTATAGTTTGGGAAGGAAGGAAAAGTTTTATCCAAAATCCTATTTTTTTCTTTTCTTTAGGCTCTTTTCTAAAACTTTGTTGCTCTACTAATTTAGAACTGGCGACATGTTTTTCTTTAATACGTTAACTGAGTTTGTAAATTTTTGAGTTTCTTCTTCGTTAAGTTGTAATTCAACAATGTCACGAATACCTGAGCGATTAACAATCGCAGGAACTCCGATATATATATCCTTTTGACCGTATTCCCCATCTAAATAAGCGGAAACGGTTAGAACTGAGTTTTCATTTTGAAGAATTGCTTTTGTTAGTCTAACAAGTCCCATGGCAATTCCATAGTAAGTGGCACCTTTTCTTTGAATAATATGATAGGCTGCATCCCTAACATTGATAAAAATATTATCCAAGTCCTCTTGCTTATAGTCTGGTTTCTTATTGATCCATTCTTGAATCGTTTTGCCCGCAATATCCGCGTGACTCCATACCGGTAATTCTGTATCGCCGTGTTCGCCGATAATATAAGCATGCACATTTCTTGTATCCACATCAAAGTATTCCCCAAGTAAAAAGCGAAATCGTGCTGTATCTAATATCGTACCTGAACCAATAACCCGTTCTTTTGGTAAACCAGAAAACTTCCAAACAGCATATGTCAAAATATCCACTGGATTGGTAGCGACTAAAAATATTCCGTCGAATCCTGCTTTCATTACATGTTCCACTATACCTTTAAAGATTCTTGTATTTTTTTCTACAAGGTCTAATCTAGTTTCACCTGGCTTTTGATTAGCTCCAGCACAAATGACAACAATATCTGAATCTTTACAATCAGAATAATCACCAAACCAGATTTTTGTACGTGAAGGAGCAAATGGTAAACCATGATTTAAATCCATGGCATCGCCTTCAGACTTCTCTTTGTTTAAATCAATTAAAACTAATTCTTCTGTTACATCCTGGTTAAGCAGTGCAAATGCATAGCTTGATCCAACAAATCCAGTTCCTATTAAAGCCACTCTGTTTACATGATTTTTCATGGAGCATTGCCCTCCTGTGATAGTCCTTAGATTAGAGCTTAACAATTAAAGTTTAATGGATAAATTAAACTGAAGATACCCTCTAAGAAGAGGTGAAACCGTCTTCATTGTATCAATATTGTTACATAAGGAATATTAACGCCAACACGGGTGCGCCTAAGCATGAAAGAAAATTGACCCCATCATTAGTTAACCACTTTTCCCCAGACTTTAACCTAGCCGGTTCTCCACAATGAGTAGAGCGTTCCATTTCCATATGACAGACCTTACAACAAAAAGATCTCTGATAAAACGCACCAAGAATGGTATCTATTCCATTCCCTACTATTCCAAAAAGTAAGACAAACAATGCTATCTTGAAATGAATCGGAAACAATATATATCCGATTATCGTAATTAAAAGAACACCAGATAAGGCACCAATCGTTCCAAGCATACTTATAGCTCCAGAAGTTCCTGCTGGAACCTTGTTAAAGTTTTTTATAGATATAGGATTTGTTTTACTCAATGGTCCAATTTCAGAAGACCAAGTATCTCCAGTTGCACTAGCCATGGAAATTAAAAATGCTATTTCCCAAATCATGTCATTCGTGTAGTAAAAGATGAGACTAGTTATAGCCGCTACTCCACCGTTAGCGAAAACTTGCACCCAATCTCTTTGACTCCCTTTTTCTAATTTCTCTTCGATTACTTTCTTTTGTTTTGCTTTAAATTTGGACCATAGACTTGACGTAACAAAAAATATTCCTAACAAGGCAAGACCTTTGATACCAAAACCAAGATATATACTAGCTCCAACAAATGAAGAAGCTAAAGCACCTGATTTTGATAATGCCTGGATTTTAAAGGCAATAAAAGAAACAAACAAAATGCAAAAACTAATAACCATATGAAACATTTTTCTACATACCAGATGATGAAATAATTCTATTTACAGGCATATCATGTTCCTCAATAGGGATATCATTCCTCATTTGCATAGGGAAGGCTAAAGAAATTGTATTCCCCCTATATTTTGCTAAATAACGATCATAATACCCGCCTCCAAAACCAAGACGATAGCCATCATTGGAATAGGCGAGGCCAGGAACAACCAGTAAGTCAATTTCTTGGGCATCCACTTTTCCTGTTTCATTCTCGATAGGCTCCAATAATCCATAAAAAACCGATTCAAGTTGGGTAAATCGATGGATATCATGGAAGGACAGCTGTTTATCTTTCGGGTGACATTTAGGAACTACTACACGTTTATTCTGTTCCCATGCTTTTCGAATGATTTGAAAAGTATCCACTTCAGGAAAGTTCGAGACTGTTATTCCGATTGTATTTGCGTCTTTCCATAATGATGTTGCAAATAGATGATTTGCAATTTCATACGAAAATTGCTCATATTCCTGCTTCGTTAATTTTTTCAACTCTTTTATTAAGAAAGAACGATACTCTTTTTTATTCATTCCTCATCCATCCCCTCAAATATCTTCAAGTGTTATGTAATGATTTATATGATAAATTGCACAAAAAAAGCAGTAGGGTAGCCCTACTGCTTATTTTGTTTCGCGGTGTGTAGTTGTGCGTTTTTCTCTTGGGCAATATTTCTTAAGCTCAAGACGATCTGGGTTGTTACGCTTATTTTTGTTTGAAATATAGTTACGCTCTCCACATTCTGTGCAAGCTAACGTAATATTTACACGCATTATATTTCCCTCCAAACGATAAAAGCTAGTACGTTTTTACGACTTTTCTATAATATCACTTTTTAAAAGGAAATGCTAGTGTGTTTTTTAAAAGGATATCGTTTACTTTTCCCAATTCCGTTTTAGATTCACCTTTAATCGTCCAGGTAGAGGCTTTTTTCGTTGTATGGCTTGGAATAATAAGGTCTAAAGTAAACATACTTACAGCTAATCCTTTTGCCATAGGCTGATATTTCAGGATACCTTTTTCTGAGCAGTTCCACATTCTTTCCGTATTCATAGACCAAAACGGTTGAATTGTTGCTTGTTGCATGAGTTTACCTTCGAAATGTCCATTTACTAAAAATACTTTTTTATTAGCCAAATGGAAAATAACCTGCTCTGATGGAGAAATAAATGTGAAATGATCTTTAGATGCCTGTGCATAGCGATGGATAAAAAGCAATTTTAGCTCTTTTTCGCTCTCATTGTGGTTGGTTATATAAATATGACTTAGCCTTACATTCGACTGTACAAACTCCTGCTTGATTGTAACGGTTAACTGTTCCTTTGTTATGATTTTTTCAGTTTGATTGAATAGCCAGTAGGTGTGTCCGTTAATCCAAATACCAAATACCATTTGCAAATGCGAAGAAATTGTATCTTCTAACATACTTTCTTTTATTTTTATAAGAGTTTCCATTATATTCACCTTTTAAAGTTATTTAAAATCTGGCTCTGTTAAACAAGAATGTTGATTTCCGCTGCAGGCACTCGCTTTCCGCGGGGCGTGCGGTGAGCCTCCTCGTCGCTATCGCTCCTGCGGGGTCTCACCTGTCCCGCTGCTCCCGCAGGAGTCTCGTACCTTCCGCTCCAATCAACTATATTAAAAATCAATACTGCTCTTTAACAGAGCCTAAAATTTAATTCATACTGTCCCTCGTTTATCGATATAAAAAGATGTTGGTCCTCGTAAATCCGTTTTGTCATTTCCGCTACTCTTTGCCAACTATAAAATTGGTCCACTAAATCCTTACCTTTTTTAGCCATTTGCTCAGCCAACTCTGGCTGATTTAAAACCATTTCTATTTGCGAAACTAAACTGTCTACATTGTTGGGTTCCATAAAAAGTCCTGTTTCTAAATGTTTATTTATTCCTTTTAATCCACCCGTTGCTGAAACAATAATTGGTTTAGAAAATTTCATGGCCTCAAGTGCAACAATTCCAAACGGTTCGTAACGACTTGGTAAGATTGCCATTGTACACTTTTCAAAAAATTGATTTCTTTGTTCATCCGAAATAAATCCAATTAAATAAATAGAGTTCTCCAACGCAAGACTCTTTATTTTCCGCTCATATTCCTGAAACATTGGACCAATCCCAGCAATAACAAAACATACGTCTTTTCTCTTCATTTTGGCGGCAGCTTCAATAAGCAAATCAAATCCTTTTTCTTTTACAAGTCTTCCAATAGAAAATAGGATATTCCTATTTTCAAATTGTAATAAAGGGTGAAAATTACCTTGTATTGACGGTTTATCTATCACCACACCGTTTGGAATAATTGAGATTTTTTCTCCTGGATAAGAAAAAATCTCTACGATTTCTTCTTTCATGTATTCACTACAGACTATTAGGTGATTCGAAGATTGGATAAGCTTGTCTTCCTTTTGATGGATAAAGCGTTGGAGTTCGGTAAATATCCCTCCATTTCGCCCATGTTCTGTAGCATGAATAGTGGTGATTAAAGGGATATTTAAATACTTACTTAAGGTTTGAGCAGCCTCACCGACTAACCAATCATGGGCATGAATGATATCAAAAGCTTCTTCATTAGATATTTGGAATGCTTTTTCTGCCATTGCCATATTCAAACCACCAACCCAATTAAGAAATTGGTTATCCATTGCGTTTAGGGGCTCAACTCGATAAACCTTTACACCTTGAACTTCTTCAAAGGCTTGTACTATTTTTGGTGTTTTTGTGGTTATAACGGTTACATCGATTCCGTTTTTTTGTAAATAAACTGATAACCCTTCAGAATGTCTTGCTAACCCGCCAACAATGTGTGGAGGAAACTCCCAGGTTAGAAGGAGAATACGTAATTTTTTAAATCCTGAAGAATAGGCCAATTTCTTATTCTTTTGGTTAAATCCCATTGAATCCATTTACGATTTCACCTCATTGATGTTTTCGTAATAGCTATATGTACTAACTTGATCGATCCAATTTGGTTGAGTTTCATCGTTATTTTCAATAGTGATCATTTGAAGTTGATTGTGATAGTTTATTTTATCTTCGTCTTTATGAATATGAACGGCGTTAGATCTTAATATGGGAAAATAATGCTGATTTACGTTAAAGCCTATTTCGGTTAAATAGGTCCTATCTTTTTTTAATCCTTTGACCGTCCAGTTTGTTCTACCTTCTGGCAACTGAAATTCATAATAAGAATGCGCATTGGCTCCGTTAAAATAAATATCGGTTACATCATAAACTCGGAAGATCATAATCTTTTGATTAGCAACCTGATTAAAATAAAAGGAAACCATTTCCTTTTGCCACTTCGCAATATACCATTGAGAAAAAAGTTTATTTTCTACTGTTAGATCGCTAATGAGAAAATGCTCTAATTGGTCAGAACAATTTAAAAAATAATCCTTATTCTTAATAGGAGGATTCTCAATCTCTGTTTTAGTATTGGAATACTTCAACCACTGATAATGTACCTTTCCTACAGTTGAATTTAACTCTTTAGCAATTTTTCGGAAGGACATCCCTTTCCTTCTTAAAGATACAATTTCTTTTATCATGACGTCCCTCATTTCAAAAAATAGTATTATATGATTGTCTTAACCCAATTATTCCATTTTCAGTTAATTTAATGGTAGCATTGATAGCTAACTCCTACAATAAACGCATTTTGTCGTATTTTGCTTGTCCCTATTAGGCAAAAACAAACTTCAAAAAAAATATTTTTTATCATCATTCCGAATGACTTTTCGACAAAATTTCGCGCTTATTTATAAATATTTCCGACAAATATTCACAGAAAAGGAAGTAGAAATCGAAAATTGTCAGGATTAATGGTAAAATAAAAATAATTTTATTCGAAACAAATGGGGTGGCAAATATGTCAACAATCATGCTTGGACTTTTAGCGCTTGCAGTAATCCTCATTTTATTATCCTTTTTTTTAAAAGACCCTTATGATGCTCTTAAAGAAGAAATGGATCAAATGACCCTTCAGCAAGCTCAAGAGATGTATCAAATCAAGAAAAAAATATCTGTCCTTGAGGAAGAACTTTTAATGGATGATTTTAATCACCAACCAAGGGGTTATAAAGAACCTACCGTTTCTCAGCCAATGGTGGTTCACGATATTATTAAAAATCAGGTATTCGCATTAGCGCAGCAAGGTAAAACCATCGATCAGATAGCAAGACAATCCTCTTTATCACCTGAAAGTGTGTTAAGAATTCTAAATGATAGTAGAGGCACTCAGTATGAATAAGAGAAGTGTACGTGCGTTTAGTTTGGGGATTATATTGGCTGTCAGTTTATTAGGGTGGTTTTACTTCAACCTTGATCAAAAGCCAAAGGAAAAAAACCTTACTGTTCAAGATGCAAAAAAAATGTTAGAAAGTGAGAATTATCTCATTTTTAGTTCAAAGGAATATGAAGCGGATAAGGCAAAAACAATTGCTGATACAATAGAAAAGAATAAACAAGAATGGAAGCAGAGTACGAAAGAAGCTAAAAAAGAACCTGCTACTCAAAAGACTACTATTAGATATCATTTGGAGGTCGTGAGTGGGATGACTTCAAATGATATTGTTGATCGGCTCTATGAAGCTGAAATCATCAAGGACCCTGACGAATTCCAACACTTTTTAGATGATCATCAGTACAGTACGAAGATTCAATTAGGGGTGTTTGAGGTTACAAGTGACATGAGTTTAGAACAAATTGCAAAAATAATAACCAAAAGTTAAGGAGCGTGGCATTCCACGCTCCTTTTCAAATTTAATTATTTAAATCGTATCGCTTTCCTTTAACCATGTAAAACACATGCTCTGCAATATTAGTAGTATGATCCGCCGCTCTTTCTAGGTAGCGACAAATAAATGAAAGTTGAGTAATTTGTGCCAGAGATTCTGGCTTTTCTAAATTAAGCTGCAGAAGTTCTTTAATCGTTTCACCATATAAATCATCTACTTCATCATCCATTTCAGCAACTTCCTTAGCCTTTGTAATATCATCTTCATTAAATGCTTCTAAAGCTTGATAAAGCATTTTACGATTAATTTCATACATTTTTTTAATATGCTCAATCGGCTTAATTAATGGTTCACTTCCGATTCGAATGGTTGATTTTGCAATATTTACAGCAAAATCAGCAATACGTTCAATATCACTCGCAATCTTAATAGCAACGATGATACGGCGTAGATCAATGGCAACCGGCTGTTGTGTAGCAATTAATAAAATAGCTAAATCATTAATATCTTCTTCTAATAAGTCAGCCTCATTGTCATCTTCCATTACTTTAAGTGCTAAATCGATATTTTTTGTTTCTAATGCTTCTATCGATTTCTGTAGAGCATCAAGCGAAAAATTACCAAGCGTTAAGAGTTTATTCTGAAGATCCTTTAATTCATTCTGAAATCTTTCTCTAGTAACCATTTATAAAACTCCCATCTGTATACATTTTTAATGAATGCATTCTTGGTTCTCAATCTTAGCCAAATCTACCGGTGATATAATCTTCCGTTCTCTGATCTTTCGGGCGTGAAAAGACCTTTGATGTCGAATCTAGTTCAATTAGTTCTCCCATTAAGAAGAAGGCGGTTTTATCTGAAACCCTAGCAGCTTGCTGCATATTATGGGTCACTATGACAATCGTATATTTTTCTTTCAATTCCAATATTAATTCTTCAATTTTAAGCGTTGAAATAGGATCTAGAGCAGAAGTAGGTTCGTCCATTAAAAGAACATCTGGCTTTGTTGCTAATGCTCTAGCAATACATAACCTTTGCTGCTGTCCTCCTGATAGTCCTAATGCAGGTGCATTTAAACGATCTTTTACTTCATCCCATAAAGCAACATCAATTAAACTCTTTTCCACGATTTCATCTAAATCTTTTTTTCTTTTTGTTCCATGTATTCTTGGTCCGTAGGCAATATTATCAAATATAGATTGTGGAAATGGATTACCCTTTTGAAATACCATTCCAACATTTTTACGTAGATCAACAAGATCTGTTTTTTCATTTAATAAATTTTGACCCTTGTAATTGATTTCTCCAGACATTTTTACATTTGGAACCATATTAATCATTAAATTTAAGGTTTTGATAAAAGTTGATTTTCCACAACCAGATGGACCAATAATAGCTGTCACTTCATTTTTATATACAGGAAAATGAATACTTTTAAGCGCCAAATGATCTCCATACCACAAATTTAAATCATTAACATCAAACACTTTTTCTGTAGAAACTGATGTTGTTCCCATTAATAAGCCCTCCTCATCCAAAACGGCCAGATATATATTCTTCTGTTTTCTTTTCAGCAGGATTGGTAAAAATTTTATTGGTTACATCATACTCTATTAAATCCCCATTTAAAAAGAAGGCAGTTTTATCAGATATACGTGATGCTTGTTGCATATTGTGGGTTACGATGACAATGGAATATTCTTTTTTCAAATCCATTATTAATTCTTCAACTTTTGCATTCGAAATCGGATCTAGAGCTGATGAAGGTTCATCTAATAACATGACAGTCGGCTTCATTGCAATGGTACGAGCGATACAAAGTCGTTGCTGCTGTCCACCAGATAAAGCAAGTGCAGATGTATGAAGTCTATCCTTCACTTCATCCCATAATGCTGCTTTTGTTAAACTCTCTTCTACTGCATCATCAAGTTCACTTTTCTTTCTGATACCTGAAAATTTAAGTGCATGAGTAATATTATTATAAATGGATTTTGGAAATGGATTTGGTTTTTGGAATACCATTCCAATCTCTTTTCTTAATGCCACTACATTAATATCATTAGATAATATATTGAGATCCTCGTATATGATTTCTCCCTCTGCTCTAGCACCTGGAATGAGATCATTCATACGATTAATACTTCTTAAAAAGGTTGATTTTCCGCAACCGGATGGACCAATAAGTGCTGTTACTCTATTTTTTTCTATATTCATAGAAATGCCGTTAACGGCACGTTTTTCACCATAAAAAATTTGTAGATTTTTTACTTTTAATATATTATCAGCTTTTTCTTCTTTAACAATGATATTTTTTTTTGTATTCACTTTATCATTTATAGAAACGATCATAATTTACAAACCTCCGCCCTTATTTGGTAGCAGTAATTTTCTTATGAATGATTGAGCCGATCCAACGTGCCATTAAATTGAATATTAAAACGGAAATAATTAAAACGGCGGCAGAACCGTTGGATACATCCTCCACATCAGGAATTAACCCTTGTGTGTTAACGGACCAAATGTGTACCGCTAATGTTTCAGCAGGACGAAATATATTCAGAGGAGAATTTGCTGCAAATGGATTCCAATTGCCATAGTCTAATCTTGGTGTCGATAAACCGGCAGTAAATAGCAAGGCTGCAGCTTCTCCAAAAACTCTTCCCGATGCTAAAATAGCCCCAGTTAAAATAGATGGAAATGCACTTGGTATAAGAATGGTTTTTACCGTATGCCAGTGTGTAATTCCTAGTGCCAAACTTGCTTCCTTTTGATCGCGAGGAACAGTGCGAATAGCATCCTCACTTACACGCACCATAACTGGTAAATTAAATACAGTTAGTGCCAATGCACCACCTAAAATGGTATTTCCCCAACCAGTTAAGTTAACAAACATCAATAGCCCGAACATCCCAATGACAATAGAAGGTAATGATGCAAGTACTTCTATACAAGAACGGATGGCATTGGTTATTTTACCTGGCTTTGCATACTCTGCCATATAAATACCACCACCGATTCCTAGAGGAACTGTAATAAGCATAGTGATAAATAAAATGTAGAACGAATTAAATAATTGATCACGAATTCCTCCACCAGCACGAATATTACTTGATGGCTTTGTTATAAAATCAAGAGTAACAATATTTAAGCCATGATAAAGAATATATGAAAATAACCCAACTAATACCGAAACAATAATAGCTGCAATAGCTATAAAAACACCTGTGGCAATACGATCAGCTACTTTACTATTCATTAAAATTTCCTCCTAGCTGATAAGTAACGAATAAATAATATGAATGCAAATGACATGACAAGTAAAATAAGTCCCATCGACCATAGAGTATTATTCTCAACACTACCATACGTAGTGTGACCCATGTTCAAAGTAATAATAGTGGTTAAGGTTCCTGCAGGATCAAGGATGCTATTTGGTAAATTTCTAACATTTCCGATAACCATTTGTACGGCAAGTGCTTCACCAAATGCACGAGCCATTCCTAAGACAATCGCTGTTAATAATGTTGGTAATGCAGCTGGAATGAGAACCTTTCGAATCGTTTGCCAGCGTGTTGCACCTAAAGCATAAGAACCTTCTCTTAAATTCTTTGGAATCGAGCTCATCGCATCGGTTGCAATAGTTGTAACAGTCGGTAAAATCATAATAGAAAGGACAATCGTACCGGCAAGTAAGCTAAACCCGAGACCGCCAAACTTCTCGCGGATAAATGGAACTAATATTGTAAGCCCGATGAATCCATAAACAACGGAAGGAATCCCAACCAATAGTTCAATTACCGGTTGAAGAATTTTCCTGCCCCAAGAAGGAGCAATTTCAGTCATAAAGATAGCTCCACCTATTCCTAAAGGAGCAGCCACTAGTGCAGATAAAAAGGTCACTGCAAATGAACCAAATATAAATGATAAAGCACCATACATGGGGTTTTCTTTATTAGTTGGATTCCATTCTTTACTGGTTAAAAATTCAATAGGACTTACACCATTTTTTAAGAAAGATTGAAGTCCTTTTGTTCCTAGGAAAATCGTGATAGCTATCGTGGCAGAAATCATAATAATAGCACTTAATGTGACTAGTATTTTTCCCCGTAATTCCCCATCGAGCCAACTTTTACTTGATTTACTTTTTAATAACCTTTCCTTAGCCGAAATGGACTTTTCCATTTTCTAACACCCCTAAATAACGTCATAATAGGGTAAATGCTAACGAGCACTTACCCCAAATGATTCAATTTTTCTTATTATTTGTTATTTATTTGTTTGGTTACCTTCTGCATCACGTTCAACTTTCATACTAGTTGCTGCAGTATAACCTTGCTCTTTTAATAGTGTTGTTTGAATTTCATCACTCATCATATAATCGATGAATGCTTTAGCTAAACCTTCAGCTTCACCTTTTGTATACGAATGCTCATAAGCCCAGATAGGGAATTTTCCATTAGTTACATTTTCTTCAGTAGCTTCAACACCATCAATTGATAATGGAGTTACACTTTCATCAGTGAAGTAAGATAAAGCTAAGTAACCAATTGCACCATCAGTTTCATTAATAATCTTTTTAACTGTATTCGATGAATCTTCAGTAATTCCTTCTGCAGGAGTATTACCATCTAATCCAAATTTAACAAAAGTTGCACGAGTACCAGAAGAATCTGGACGGTTTACAAGAACGATTTTTTGATCAGCACCACCAAGGTCTTTCCAGTTAGTAATTTCTCCTGTAAATACTTTAATTAAATCTGCTTTTGAAATATCTTTAATACCAACTTTAGGGTTAACTGCAGCAGTCATTGCAACTACAGCAACTTTATGGTCAACTAATTGATCAGCCGGGATACCCTCTTTTTCTTCAGCGAACACATCAGAGTTACCGATATCAACTGATCCTTCAGCAACTTGAGAAAGACCTGTACCTGAACCACCAGCATTTACTTGAATATCAACGTTTGGATTTTCATTCATAAATTCTTCAGCTGCAGCCGCTACTAAAGGTTGCATTGCAGATGAACCAGAAATGGTTAATGAACCAGAAAGCTCTTCAGTTTTTGCACCATTATCTCCATTAGTATTGTCTGCATTTGTAGCTCCGCCACAAGCAGCTGTAACTGTCATTAATCCTGCTAGTAAAATTGGTAGGCTAAGCTTTTTAAGGTTTTTCATTTCCTATTTCCCCCTAAGAGATATGTTTGTTTTGTCCTACATTTGTAATAGTAAAGGATAACTATTAATCCAGTTTTAATGAATTGTAAAGGTTTTGTAAATCAATGTTCTATTATTGTAAATGGATAAATGAACAATCCTCCCTCTAGGTTTAATATTTTCACCTTTACTATTTCCGATTATTAACAAGTTTATTTATCAATTTTCAACAAGTTAAAAAGTCAAAAAAAAATAAACCCATTAAGAATAATGGGTTTATTGATTATTGTTAGGTTCACTAGAAGTATTATCTTCAGCTTGATCTTCTGTATTTGTTAAATTTGGTCTTTCTATTTTTTGAATGGCATTCTCTTTATTTGATTCTTCTTCCAATCTTTTTTTCTTTAAATTGAAGTAAGCATCCATTACTCTTCTGCCAATTTCATTATTTGCATGATGTCCTTCTGCACCTTCGTATGCCCATGGCACAAGAACTGCCATTGCTACTTCCGGATTATCGTACGGGGCATATCCAACAAGACTTAAATTCATTACTTCAGGAGGAATTTGATTTTTTTCTTTAAATTTATACATTTCAGGTCCGTCATATACGGCCTGAGCTGTTCCTGTCTTACCAGCAGGAAGATATGGTGCATTACTAAAAGCACCGTAAGCAGTACCACCAGGCTCCTGCATTACTCGTCTGAAACCTTCTTGAACTCGCTCCATCCACTCAGGTTTTGCATCAATCTTATTAAGAATGGTTGGTTTAATTTCTTCAATAATAGGACCTAACTCATTATTATCAAGCAATGGCTCGCGAATTTCTTTCACAACATGAGGTTGTACACGATAGCCACCGTTTGCAATCGTTGAAACGTATTGTGCTAATTGCAATGGTGTATAAATATCATACTGTCCAATAACCAAATCCAGCAATAACCCTGGGGTTCTTAACTGTCCTTTTAGTCCAACTTGTTCATTTGGCAAATCAATTCCCGTACGTACACCTAACCCAAACTGGCTAAACGATTCACGAACATCTTCCCAAGCATGTTTATTCTTATAGGATAGCGGTTGGTTATACTCATAATGACCTTTACCTATTTCAATGGCCGTTTTAAACATATAGACGTTGGATGATACCTGTAAGGCTCTAATATCATTAATATCCCCAAAATTTTTCCATGAAGATTTTTCAGGTGTTTCCAATATCTTCATCGGCGCATCATAAAAATGCGTATTTGGCTGAATGGCACCTGTTTTATACCCAGTTAGAATCGTTGCCCCTTTGACAGCTGACCCAGCGTTATAAGCGGTTGTAAAGGTTCCATAAGCAAAGTCTAACATTTCCTGTTTTCCCGTTTCTTTATCCTTTGATAGTTGTTTCCCTGCTAAGGTTAGTATTTCCCCTGTATGTGGGTCCATTAATACAACAAAGGCACGGTCTAAAAGAGCGGTACGAGGTTCTTTTTTTGCAGCCAATAATTCTTCTTCTATAATTTTTTCAACCTCAAGCTGAAGCTCCATATCAACGGTTAGGACTAGATCTTTTCCTCTTTTACCTTCAGAAACTACGGTTGTTTCAAGAACATTTCCGCCTTTATCGGTAATATTTTTTACTTTTGCCTTCTGTCCGTGTAATACATCTTCATATTGCTGTTCGATGTAACTCAATCCAACACGGTCATTTCGGCTATAGTCACGAGCTAAAAAATAATCTAATCTCTCACTAGGCAAACCTTTATCAGATGAGGATACCTTGCCTAAGATCGTTTTTAATGTATCACCAAATGTATAAGCTCTTTCCCAATCTGTCGTTGTATCTACCCCAGGTAAATAGTGAAGGTTCTCACTTACTACGGCAAATTCTTCTGGAGATACATCCTTATTTTTTACGATTTGAGGTGTTAAAGCATAGCCACTATTGAATTTGCTCCAAATTGCTACAATTTCAAGATCTTTTGCGGTAAGCTCATTTAAATCCTTATCCGTAATTCTTTCTAACTGCAATTTATATAAATCTTTATCCTCCAACTGTTTTTCTTCAAACTTTTTCCATTCTTCATCTTTAATCTTTTCCTTAGCTCTTTCAGGATTCTTTAAGATCCAATAATCTTTTTTATCACGCACTTGGACTTTTGAAGAATCCTTATCAATTAAGGAAGCTAATCTTTCAGCAATTTGTAAGGTTTCTTGCTGACCGGTACCTTGATATTTTGTATAGGTTATAGCATTTTGCGGTGTATTATCTACAATAATCTTGCCATTTCGATCAAATATCTTCCCTCTTGGAACAGGATTATTAACCGTAATATCTTCAGTCCGTTCAATCTCTCTTTTAAAATCATCTCCATAGACAATTTGAACGACACCTAATCTTAAAATAAGTAAAGAAAATAATATAAAGACAATGAAGAAGAGCATATTCAATCGAATAGGAACATGGGTCTTCTTCTTTTTTTTCTTATTCATTTTGGTCCCACATCCTTCATTTAAAGCTTCCACTCTTTATTGTATAAGATGAATGGAATTTTTTCTATGAGTAACACTTCCCAGGTTATGATTATAATGCAAAAGGTCTTCTTTTACGAGAAAAATAAAATAGAGAAGGGGTTCCCCCTCCTCCCTAAGCAGACGATAATTGAACTTTCCTAACAAAAAAATAAATACATGTATGGCCAGCCCCTAGAATTAAAAGCAATACAGGTATACTTGTTTTTTCATTAAAGAAGGATACAGCCACTAAAAACGCGATAATTGATACTATTCGGCCCAAATTTAAGAATAGTTCACGAACAACAATATATTCGATTCTCATCTCAGCCGCTTTCCAACCTGAACCTATTATGTCGTAAGTCATCGACATATATGGAACTAATAAAATAGGATAAGCAATTGCGATTATGCTTGCGTAAATAAGCAGTCTTAAAAAAGTAACATCAAAGACAATTAAAAAGATTCCGAGGTATAACATAATTCCGCCTATTAGGATATATGTTATACGATGAGTTTTCTTAATAAATCTAGATGCTAGGTAGTAGGCTACAAATGATATACCTGAATTTAGTAATCCGAACGTACCTAGTGCCAGTTCACTTCCGGTTGAGAGAAATACAAAGACTGAAATAATAAAAACAAACGTCCCTTCCCGTAATCCTTGAAAAAAATTCGCATTTGTTATTAGACGCCAATTTTTATTATTTTTCCTCTCTTGAATGATTCTTGTAAACATATACCTGCCAGATGCAGGACGTCTTTTCAATGAAAAGCTGAGAAAAACAGCTAAAGAAAATAGGGCTAATGAAATGCCAAAGATAATACTATACCCAGTAAATCCTGTTAGTCTAGAAATAATAAATCCTGCTGCAAACGGTCCTATCATTCCACCAGTAGAACCAAGGATGCCTAAAAAACCGTTAAAAAAATCTCTTGTATCAGGTTCAGTAATTTCAAAAGTTAATACATTAAATGCCAACCAATAAAATCCATAGCCTACTCCTAACAAACTCCCTAACAATATAAGAAAATGGGACGCATTTTCAGCAATAATTAGGACGGTTAAATAGAAGAGAGCAAGAAAAATTACCCCAATCCTTAATACAATGACACGGTCAACCTTTTTCGCCCACCTTCCTGCTAGAATAAAGGTGATGGGCTGAAGAATGACAATTGATAAATTATAGATCCCTAAGTCAAAAAACTTACCAGATTGCTTCCATAAGTAAATATTTACAAAGGTGTTTGACAATGCAACACTAAGAGAATATAACCCCCCAATAAACAATAACAGTGTCAAATCTTTTGTTAGTTCCACTTCGCCTAAAACTTTTTTCCATTTCGACATTCGTAAACTCCCCTTTTGTCGTTAAAGGTAGTGTTTACAAATTGTGTCTTATTTTATTCGAAAATCAGAAAAGATAACTCTTTGTTCCCTTCTAACTTTTACCAAAAAAGAAAAAAAGAGCAAGTGCAAGCACTCGCTCCATTCGTTATTATTTTGCGTTTTGATAACGTTTTGAAACTTCTTCCCAATTTACAACGTTCCAGAAAGTATTGATATAGTCTGGACGACGATTTTGGAATTTTAAGTAGTATGCATGCTCCCAAACGTCTAACCCTAAAACAGGAGTTTTACCTTCCATTAAAGGAGAATCTTGATTTGGTGTGCTTGTCACTTCTAACTCGCCGTTATTAACAACAAGCCAAGCCCAGCCAGAGCCAAAACGAGTTGTTGCAGCTTTTGCGAATTCTTCTTTAAAGCTTTCAAAGCTACCAAATTTGCTATTGATTGCATCTGCTAATTCACCAGATGGAGCACCGCCACCATTTGGAGAAAGGATTTGCCAGAATAATGTGTGGTTTGCATGACCGCCACCATTGTTTCTCACAGCTGTACGAGCTGCTTCAGGAACCGCATCTAAGTTAGCTACAACTTCTTCAACTGTTTTAGAAAGAAGCTCTTCGTTTCCAGCTAAAGCGTTGTTAAGGTTTGTTACATATGCGTTGTGATGCTTTGTGTGGTGAATGTTCATTGTTTCCTTGTCGATGTGTGGTTCTAAAGCATCATAAGCGTAAGGTAATTGTGGTAATTCAAATGCCATTTTTCATTTCCTCCTTAAAATATGTATGATTGGTGCTTTAAAAATAAACAACATAAGTATAGTTAAATATTTCTAAAGCCTTTAGTTTAGATTACCAAAGATGGATAATCGTTTCAAATATTTAGCTTCACTAACATCGTTTAAATTACCCTAAGGAAAATAAAGTATACTTACTTCATTTCACTTCTTTAAAAAGGTTCGAAAAGTTGCCATACTTTATAAAATCCAATTCTGTCAACGATATAAGTCTCTTTAAAGTAGAAAGACCTATTTTACAGGCAATACACATATTGACATGATGTTAATAATTTCTTTAAATCAAGATATAGGGTATATGAGGAGGCTATAAAATGAATAATCATCCATCTCTTTATAGTTTATTATTCCAACATTTTATAGAAAAAGAAACAGTCCAAAAAATCAAAGCCAACACTGTATTGTTTCAAGAAAAAGATCCCGTACAGCATATTTATTTATTGATAAGGGGAAGTATAGCTATCGGGAGAATCCATATGAGAGGAAAAGAATTTATTCTAAAGATGATTAATGGTAGAGAACCATTGATTGAATATCAGCTTTTTAAACAAAGCCCTAACTATCATTTCTCGGCAAAAACACTCACAGACTGTGAACTAATCATGATTAATCGGGAACAGTTTGAGAAATATGTTATTGAAAATCCAATAGCCTTATTAAAGACAACAGAATGGCTAAGTACTACGTATATAAAGGCACAAATGAAATGCCAAGATTTGATTATGAATGGCAAAAAAGGAGGATTGTATTCTATCCTAATTCGTCTATGCAATAGTTACGGAGTTGCTACAGACGAAGGAATACTTATTGACCTTCCTATGACTCATCAGGAATTAGCTAACTTAACTTATGGCACAAGAGAAGTTATTCAACGATCATTAAAGGAATTAAGAGAACTAGGTGTTATTTCCTATGACCAACAAAAATTTACAGTTAAAAATATTTGTTTCTTAAAAGAAGAAGTAGATTGCCAAAATTGTGCTTATGAAATATGTGGTTTAAATTAATAGTAAAGAAGAAAAAGGGCATTCATCATAAAAGCCCTTTTCTTTTATTTACTTTTACAGAACAATTACAAGAAAGTATCCGATCATAAATAACTGAATAATCGTCTTTGTTATGACACTTCCAATAAAGCCTAAAACAGAACCAATCCCAATTTTTATGGATTCATTAAATTTTTTTCTGCTAAAGATTAGTTCCGCTAAAACAGCTCCGATAAATGGACCTAAAATAATACCTAAAAAAGGAAGGACAAATGGTCCAACTAACAATCCGATCGTACTTCCCCATATCCCTACCTTAGTTCCGCCATATTTCTTAACACCTAAAATATTTGCAAGATAGTCGGCACTAAATAATAAAAGAACAAACATTATCTGGATGATCCAAAAGAACCAGTTAAAAGGTTCAAAGGAATAAAATACTCCATATAATAAAAAGCCGCCCATTACAAAAAGAACGCTAGGAATAACCGGAAAAATCAATCCGACAAAAGATACTAAGAACATGATTGAAATAATAACCCAATATAAAACATCCATCGTTCTGTTCCTCCTAATTTTTATTTCATTTTAGTCAATCCCAACCTGATATGTCTATTATTGTAGTTAGTTAACTTATACAAAATATTTGAAGAAATTAAAAATACCGCTAAAATAAATATTGAATCTTACCAGAGGATGTGTAAAACAAAAAAATGAATGTTCTACAACAAATAATTAAAAGCTTATACTCACCAAAAGATATGGCAAAATATCGTTTTCAAGGGATAGGAAAAACCATTTTTTATGTGTTTTTACTTTCGTTTATTTCCATCATACCGACAACCTATTATTTTACAACTGCCATTACAAATGGATTAGAAGTAACAAAAAAAGCACTTCAACATGAAGTCCCTCCTTTTGTAATAGAAAATGGACAGTTGTCATTTGATCATGTAACCCCAGTCATTATTGAAAAAGATCATTTTAAGATTATCCTTGATGCATCTAACACCATTGATAAAGAGGATTTAAACCAATCAGAAAATACGATCGCTCTTTTAAAAGAAGATTTTTTATTTATCGCTGGAGGAGAACAACAGACATACAGCTACAGCATGTTTTCGGATATGAAAATTACGAATCAAAAATTAGTCGAGTTCTTAAAAAATGCTGAGAGCCTAAAGTGGATTTTCCTGCCTATTCTAATTTTAATTATATTTATCTTTACGAGTGGGATTAAATTTATAGAAGTTTCCATATTAGCTATGTTTGGCCTAGGATTAAAAAACTTAGTAAACAAATCAAATATTCAATACCGTCATTTGTGGAGGCTGGCAGCCTACTCTATTACCCTCCCTACTATCTTTTTTGCTATTATGTCTCTTTTAAAAACACAAGTACCTAGCGGTTTTCTGATCAATTGGTTTGTCTCTATTGTTGTACTAGCTCTAATCATAAAAGAAATTCCTGGTAAAAAGTAAAAAGTAAACCAACATGTCCAATCATGTTGGTTTTTTTGTTCTAAAAATCATTCTTTCAGCATACAAATGGGACAAACCTCTAAAAAGGAGATCTTGTCCAATGAAGAAATTATTTACAGCACTCATCCTCCTACTTATATGCTATATTATCTTTTTTGATTTAAAACATGGGACACTTCCTACTAGTAACGAAGAAGAAACAGAATCAATCGTTTCTTCTACTGAACCAACTATTTCTTATTTTGAAGAAAAGGTTCGTGCAGGGGATACGGTTTTAACGATTGTAGAAAATAAATTACAAACACAAATTCCTGTATCAATAAATGAAATTGTGAATGATTTTATTTCATTAAATAACGGAATAACACCTGAAAAAATTCAAATTGGAAAAACGTATCGTTTTCCTAATTATCAAACAAATTAGATATTTTCGTTGAATATTTAACCCAATAGATCTTCCTTGTCAATTTTAGTGGTTCACTGATAAAATAAGTATATTGCTTTATTAGATATTTTGAATTCGAGCTTTTAAAGGAGCGAACACTCTTGAACGAAATAGTCCATCGTACAAAAACACGACCTGTAAAGGTTGGGAATTTAACCATTGGTGGAAGTAATGAATTATTTATTCAAAGTATGACCACAACGAAAACACACGATGTTGAAGCTACAGTCGCTGAAATTAAGCGTTTAGAAGAAGCTGGCTGTCAAATCGTCCGTGTTGCTTGTCCAGATGAAAGAGCTGCTAATGCTATTTCTGAGATAAAGAAAAGAATCAACATCCCACTTGTAGTCGATATCCATTTTGATTATAAATTAGCTTTAAAAGCTATTGAGGGCGGAGCCGATAAAATAAGGATTAATCCTGGAAACATAGGTAAAAGAGAGAAAGTGGAAGCGGTTGTAAAAGCTGCTAAAGAGCGAGGTATACCAATTCGAATTGGTGTAAATGCGGGTTCTCTCGAAAAAAAAATCCTTGAGAAATACGGTTATCCAACAGCAGATGGTATGGTTGAAAGCGCCTTACACCATATTAAAATTTTAGAAGAACTAGATTTTCATGATATTATCGTTTCAATGAAAGCATCTGATGTTAACTTAGCGATTGAAGCCTATGATAAAGCATCAAGAGCTTTTGATTATCCCTTACATTTAGGTATAACTGAATCTGGAACTCTTTTTTCCGGAACAGTTAAGAGTGCTGCAGGATTAGGCGCTATTTTAAATAAGGGAATTGGGAATACATTAAGAATTTCTTTAAGTGCCGATCCAGTTGAAGAAGTTAAAGTGGCAAGGGAATTATTAAAAGTATTTGGTTTATCTTCTAATGCTGCCACTCTTATTTCGTGTCCAACATGTGGTCGTATTGAAATTGATTTAATTAGTATTGCAAATGAAGTGGAAGAATATATTCAAAAAATTAAAGCACCAATTAAAATAGCTGTTCTTGGATGTGCGGTTAATGGTCCAGGAGAAGCAAGAGAAGCAGATATTGGTATAGCAGGAGCTAGAGGTGAAGGGTTACTTTTCCGTAAAGGAGAAATCGTTCGTAAAGTCCCTGAAGCCACAATGGTAGAAGAACTTAAGAAAGAAATTGATGCAATTGCTGAAGAGTATTTCCTAAAACAAAAAGAAGAACAAAAAGCATAATAACAAGGGCTGTTCCTCAGGGAACAGCCCTTATTCTTTCATTAACGAATAGTTAATCAAAAAATGGAACGATAAAGATACCAACAATGATCGATATCGCACCAAGTCCTATCGCCCAATTTCCAAGACCTTCTGCCCCTCGACGTCGAGCGATAAACCCTAAAACGATTCCAGCTGCACCAAACAATATTGGCGCTACAAATAAAGATAAGATGGAAAGGATTAAGGCAGCGAAGCCAATCCCTCTACCCCCTGTAGTTGTTTCCGCCATATCGTAGTTACGAACTCGACCACGATCGAGTCTGACAGGTGCTGCTATTTCAGCAGAGGTTTCTTCCATATGATCTGAAGCTCCGTCGCCAATTTGCCCACGGTAACGAAGAGGTTTGTCTTCGAATTTCTGCTCTTGATCTGCCAAGATGATCCCCTCGCTTTCAATTTTAGGAGCATTTATATTGTCTGCAGGACCAAAGGATTTCACTATGCTAATGTTTACCCCCATTGATTAGTCCTGACTATTTTTCTTTTTTTTACCATTTTGAAAGAAGATGCTTTTTATTTAAAATTAGTTTTGTTACTATTAAGTCGATATGGAGAATAAGGAGAATAAACTTATGAGAAAGCGTTTTGGTATCGATATTGATGGAACCGTCACTTGTCCCTCATCCCTGATTCCATTTTTAAATGAAGCATTTCAACTAAATATTACCTTAGAAGATATAAAAGAATATGATTTAAGTCCACTTGTCAATGTTACAAAGGAAGAATTAGCCCAGTGGTTCACTGACAATGAACCTGTGATGTATGAGAAGTCTCCTATCGCTACCGGTGCAAAAAAGGTTTTAATCGATTGGGCAAAGGATTCTGAACTATATTTTATTAGTGCTCGGGGCAGTCATCTTTTAGAAGTAACCGAAAATTGGTTTAAACAGCATGAATTGCTATTTCATCATATTGAATTAATTGGATCACATGATAAAATTGCAACAGCCCAGAAATATAATATAGATATTTTTCTCGAAGATAAACACGATAATGCTGTGGAAATAGCAAAACAATGCCATATTCCAGTGTTATTATTTGACACACCCTATAATCGGGATCCTATTCCATCGGGAGTAGTCCGGGTTAAAAATTGGAATGAAGCAGATGAATGGGTAAAAAATTGGTTGGAAAAATAATAAAAAGGTTTCGTTTTTAAAACGAAACCTTTTTTATTATACACATTCTGGACAGCGTCCATAGATTTCAAATTTATGACCTGATACATCATATCCCTTTAAATCATCCGATAATTCATCCATAGGACATATACCAATTTGCTTGGTTTTTCCACATTCCAGGCAAATAAAATGATGATGATGGTGGTTATGTGAACAAGTAAATCGAAAATGTTTTTCACCTGATAACTCGGTCGTTTCTATAATCCCCAAGTCAACAAATAAAGATAAATTCCGATAGATTGTATCAAAACTTAAACCAGGATAAGCATCTTTTAATTGTTCTAGCACATCCTTTGCTGTTAAATATTTATTTCTTTTAGCAAAGAGCTCTAACATATCTTCTCTTTTCCCTGTGTGTTTGTACCCTTTATCTTTTAAGATATCTAAGGCAGTCTCAATATTCATTTTCTTCACCTCTATTTAGCATCTGCCTTAACAATCGATATTTTTTTAAATAAAATAGCAATAATTAAGATCATTACAGCAATCATGACTATGGTTCCACCTGGAGCTAAATCCAGATAATAAGAAACCGTTAATCCGCCTAATACCGATAGCTCCCCAAAAATGACCGAGTAGAAGATTGTTTGTTTAAACCCTTTAGCCACTCGAATACTTGCTGCAACAGGTAACGTCATTAAAGATGAGACAAGTAATATTCCAACAATCCGCATGGAGGCCGCAATGACTAAAGCAACTAAGATTATAAAAATGAAATGCACAGATTTTACAGCAATTCCTGAAGCTTTTGCGTGTTCTTCGTCAAAAGAAAGTAAGAATAGTTCTTTATACAGCAAAAAGATAAGGGCCAACACCAAAATACTGATAATGATAATGATGTATAAGTCCATCCTACTTACCGCACTCACACTACCGAATAAATAACTAAATAAGTCCGTATTAAATCCATCAGCTAATGAGATAAAGATAACACCTAAACCTATACCACCAGAAAGAATAATGGGAATAGCTAATTCTTGGTAATGTTTATATACACTTCTTAATTTTTCTATAAATAATGAACCCAATACTGAAAATGACATTCCAAAATAAAGGGGATTTACCCCTGAAAACAGTGCCCATTTTTTAGATAACAGTAGGCTTGCAGCAATACCAGCCAGTGTTACATGACTAAGAGCGTCTGCTATCAAAGAAAGCCGCCTAACCACAATAAAAACACCTATTAACGGAGCAATAAGCCCGATTAATATCCCTGTTAGAAAAGCATTTTGTAAAAATTCATACTGAAATAAACTAGCAATCATGTAGTAGCTCCTCCATGATCATGGTCATGTGAAAGGATATGGATATCATGACCATAAAAAATAGACATTTCGTCGTTCTTTAAATTTTCGTATTCATTTGTATCTCCGTGAAAGTGTAGATGCTTATTCAAACAAGCAACATGGGAAACTTTATCGGATATAACACCTATATCATGAGTAACAAGCAATAAGGTTATATTCCATTTCTTATTTAATTCCTCCAACATTTCATAAAAATGCTTCACATTTTTTGCATCTACCCCAACTGTTGGTTCATCCAAGATCAGTAATTCAGGATTACTTACCAAAGCTCTGGCAATGAATACCCGTTGCTGCTGTCCTCCAGATAGTTCCCCTATATTTCGTTGAAGAAAAGGAAGCATATCAACAGACGAAATCGCATCTAATATTTTCTGTTTATCCTCTTTTTTTAAGAATCGAAAAAGTCCTAATTTCTTTGTTAGCCCGCTAGCCACAACTTCATATACTGTTGCTGGGAAACCAGAATTGAAGGAGTTGGCTTTTTGCGAGACATAACCAACCTTTTGCCAATCCTTAAACTTATCAATATCTTCACCAAAAAGTTTAATTTTCCCCTTCTGAAGTTTTAACAGGTTTAATAATAATTTGATAAGGGTTGATTTTCCAGAACCATTTGGTCCCACTATAGCAAGAAACGAACCTTTAGGAATTGATAAATGAATTTCCTCTAACACTTGTTCTTTTTCATATTTATATGAAACATGGTCAATTTCCACAATGGCTTTATTATTTTTCATCGAATCACCTTACTTAATTAAGAATCATTCCGATTTACATTGTGTAGTATACCCTAAATATTTTTTAAAGTAAACGCCAAAGTCATATCCTTTTTGTCACGAATTGTAAAATCGAACATACCTTAATAAAAGAGGAGTGATGACATGAAGATTTTTGAAAACATCATTAATCATAAAATTAATAACATATCAACAGATGAGTTACTAAAATACGCTGATCAATTCCAAGTCAAGATTAGTCGTGATCATGCTAAAAAAATTGCAGAATACTTAAGAAAAGAAAAAGTAAATATATTTAATGATGCATCTAGAGCAAACATTGTTAGAGAAATTGCCAAAATTGCAGGACCTGAAACCGCGAAAGAAGTAAATCGTCTTTTTGTGCAATTTACAAAATCTTAAAAACAAAAAGCGAAAGCGCCTCGAACAGCCCCGACAAGCAAATGTTCTGTAGTGTAAGAAGTCTGCACTTTGACTTCTTACACTATAGGTTATTTGACCTCGAGGGGCTAGGCGCTGAAGCTGGATTACGAAAAAATTCGTCTAAATTTATCACAAGTTTAACTTTATAAATTCCTGGTTAATAATGAAAAAAGTAGGGAAGATTGTTCTTCCCTACTTTTTATGATTGCATGATTAAATCTCTTAAGTTTTCTTCAAATTGTTGTTTTCGAAGCATTTCAATTTCATGCTTATATGGTGGTCTTTGATTATTTTTATCCTCGCCTACATACGGTGTTTCTAAGATCATAGGGATTGAAATTAATTGCGGATGATGAACAATATAGTTTAAAGCCTTAAAACCGATATGACCAAAACCGATATTTTCATGACGGTCCTTTTTCATCCCACGTGCATTTTTACTATCATTGACATGCAGAACCTTTAGGCGTTCAATTCCAATGATTTTATCAAACTCATTCAGTACACCATCAAAATCATCAACAATGTCATAACCAGCATCATGAGTATGACAGGTATCAAAACAAATGGATATTTTGTCATTATAGACAACACCATCGATAATCATTGCTAGTTCTTCAAAGGTTTTTCCACATTCAGAACCTTTTCCAGCCATAGTCTCAAGGGCAATTTGTACTTTATCATCTTTCGTTAGCACTTCATTAATCCCTTCGATAATCTTTTTAATTCCTTCCTCCGTACCGGCTCCCACATGGGCACCAGGATGAAGGACAATTTGTGTTGCCCCAATCGCTTCTGTTCGATCAATCTCAGTACGTAAAAAATTGACTCCAAGTTCAAAGGTTGCAGGATTACTTGTGTTTCCAATATTAATAATATATGGAGCATGGACAATAATTTCATCAATTCCATTCATTTCCATATGTTTTCGGCCAGCTTCGATATTTAAATCCTCAATCTTTTTTCTGCGGGTATTTTGAGGTGCACCTGTATATATCATAAAGGTATTCGCACCATACGAGACCGCTTCCTCACTTGCCGCGAGAAGCATTTTACTGCCACTCATTGAAACATGTGAACCTAATTTCAACATTTTACTCTCTCCCCTATCGCTGCACCAACTTTTTTAGGAACAATTGTATTATTTCTTTTTCTGAATTCGTCTTTCTCTTTTTTTAATTTTATCTACTTCTGATTGCATTTTCTTTTTATAGCCTGGTTTCACCTTTTTTGGCTTTTGGACTAAACTGCGAGCCTTTTCATCTATTTTATCGACTTGCTTTTCACGCTTTTTGCGTTTATTTCGGTCATCCAAATCAATCCAGTCACCTTTTTGGATGTCAACATGTTTAAAGATGATTCCCATCTTTTCAAGTCGATTTAGTGCATCCTCATCAGAAGGCTCATAAATAGTTAATGCTGTACCAGATGAACCAGCTCGTGCTGTTCTACCAACACGATGAATATAGAAATCTAAATCTGTTGGTAATTCATAATTGATAATGTGACTAACGCCCTCAATGTCTATTCCACGAGCTGCTAAATCAGTAGCTACAATATATTGAAATTCTAGACTTTGAATTTGTTTCATCATTTTTTTACGATCCCGCGGACTTAAATCACCATGAATTCTTCCAACCTTAAGTCCCTTTACTAACAGAGCATCTGCAACTTCATCCGCTTTTTTCTTTGTGTTTGTAAACACAATAGCTAAATAAGGATTAAATAATTGAAGCGCTTCAAACGTTAATACCACTTTGTTTCGGTGCCTCGATGGTAATATTGCATGAGTAAGGTTTGCAGCAGAAACTTGCTTTGGCTCAATATGAACATACTTTGGGTTTTCCATGTATTTCTTTAAAAATGGTTTTAATTTCTCTGGTATGGTAGCGGAAAACACATACATTTCTAGACTTTCCGGCATTTTGGCAGCTATTTTATCAACATCAACAATAAAGCCCATATCTAACATTAAGTCAGCCTCATCCACAACTAGCATAGTGGCAGTGTGAACAAATAATGCTTGTTCTTGCACTAGGTCATTAATTCTAGACGGTGTTCCAACAACGATATGTGGCTGCATTTTTAGTTTTTCAATAGATCGGGCTTTGTCTGTCCCTCCAATAAAACAACGAGAAACAATACTCTCCTCTTGGTCAGCATACTCTGTTAATTTTAAAATCTGATGATAGATTTGATTAGCTAACTCCCGTGTAGGAGCAGTGATAACAGCCTGAACTTCTTGTTTATTAGGGTCTATCTTTTGTAGAATTGGCAAAACGTAAGCAAGAGTTTTTCCAGTACCAGTTTGGGATTGACCAATAGCACTTTCACCTCTTAATACAATAGGAATCATTTTTTCCTGGATTTCAGTAGGTTGAGTATAACCAAAGTCTTCCACTGCATTTATTAAAAAGTTTTTTAATTGATAAGTTCGAAATTTTGAATCAGTCATTTTTATTAACTCCTAGGTTATCCATATTTTTGTCCCATCCTGTCATTATAATAGAGATTAGAAGAAATCTCCACCACTCTTACTGTTTTTACTATTATCTGCGATTTTAACTACGATTATTTTTATCTAAACCAAATCATGGATACTTGCATACTTTATCTAGAAAGAGCTTATTTTCTAATTTTTTTTAGGACTTCTTTTTAGAAAGGAGGAATTCATATTTATGCCATATAGACAAAATCATCCTATGCAATCGGGATTCGGACCCCGAATGATGCCCCCTAGACAACCAGGTGGGATGCCATTTGGCGGGTTTAATCAAGGTCCGCCCCCTCCATCTCAAATGGGAGGCTTCGGGCCTATGATGGGAATGCCTAGTAATCGTGGAGCTGGCCGTTTTGGATCTATGATGGGAAGGAATCAAGGCAATCCTGGTGTTGGAGGCTTCGCACCAATGATGGGTAGAAACCAAGGTAATCGCGGCGGCGGCCTTCTGTCCAAGTTACTCGGACGAGGTGGTGGGAATCAGCAAGGCGGGCTTCTTGGGGGTATTGGAGCTATGAACCGTCCTGCCTCAAGTGGGATCGGAGCCATGAACCGAGCTGCTGGTGGGGGAGGCGGCTTATTGCAAGCTTTAACTAACCCAGCTGGAATAAATGGCTTACTTAATAATACACAGAATGTATTAAAAACAGCCCAACAATTAGGGCCAATGATTCAGCAATATGGACCTCTTGTCAAAAATTTACCAAGTATGTGGAAACTCTATCGTGGATTAAAAGCAGCAACTAGCGAAACGGAAAATACAACTGAATCACAATCTGAATCTGCGACAGATACATCAAAGGATAAAGAAGAATCTGTTGAATCTGTTGAAAACATTCAAACAACTTCAAAGAAAAAAGAAAACAAGACCGGACAAAAGAGCCGTGGTTCGGTTCCAAAGCTTTATATTTAATGTGACGAGTGCTTAAAGCACCCGTCTTTTTTGATTTTTAAATTTTTCATAAAGAATAATGTGATATCATCCTTTGTAATCTATTAATAGGTTCTATATAATAAAGACGTAGTTTAAGAGTTATTTGAAAAAATAGGAGGTCCAATCAAATGGATGTCATAAAAATTTCCCCTAGAGGATACTGTTATGGGGTAGTTGATGCAATGGTAATAGCTAGAAATGCTTCTTTAGATAAATCTCTTCCTCGACCTATCTATATACTAGGAATGATTGTTCATAATAAACATGTTACTGACGCGTTTGAACAGGAAGGAATTATTACCTTGGATGGGAAAAACCGTTTAGATATTTTAGGAAAAGTGGATAAAGGGACGGTTATTTTTACCGCACATGGCATATCTCCTGAAGTTCGTGAACTTGCGAAGGAAAAAGGATTAGTCACTATTGATGCAACCTGTCCGGATGTTACCAAGACCCACCACCTAATAGAAGAAAAAGTAAAAGAAGGTTTCCATATCATCTATATTGGGAAAAAGGGACATCCTGAGCCTGAAGGTGCTATCGGGGTTGCTCCAGGAAAGGTTCACCTAGTTGAAACAGAAAAAGATGTAGAATTACTTCATTTAGAAAATGAAAAGTTAGTTGTGACTAATCAGACCACAATGAGTCAATGGGATGTTTTGCATGTAATGGAAAAGGTAAAAGAAAAATTCCCACATGTCGAAATTCACAATGAAATTTGTATGGCTACTCAAATTCGACAAGAAGCTGTTGCCGAACAAGCTACAGAGGCAGACGTATTAATTGTTGTCGGAGATCCAAAAAGTAATAATTCTAATAGACTTGCTCAAGTTTCGGAAGAAATTGCAGGTACAAAAGCTTACCGAATTGCGGACATAACAGAACTCGATGTGAATTGGCTAAAGGATGCTAAAACAGTTGCCGTTACCTCAGGGGCTTCCACTCCTACCCCTATTACAAAAGAAGTCATTACATTCCTTGAGCAATTTGATCCTAACAATGAAAATACATGGGTAATAGAAAAGAAAGTGCCATTAAGTAAAATACTTCCAAAAGTTAAAAATACTGACTAAAAAAAACCAGGGATCCCCTGGTTTTTCTTTTATACAAATTGAAAAGGGTCTGTATGTATCTCTGATGGAAAAACTTTTACCTCATAGCCTTTATCTTTAAACAATTGGCTTAATTTATCGGTAACCCCTTTTTTCATCACTTTCTCCACATTATGACCGGGGTCAATGATATTAAGACCGAGAGCCATTGCATCATGTGCTGTATGGTAATAAAAATCCCCAGTGATATAGACATCTGCCCCTTTAAAGATCGCATGAGGAAAATATTTATTCCCATCGCCACCTAAAACAGCGACTTTCTTAATTTTTGAATTTAAATCGCCCACTACTCTAACAGTAGAAACTTCTAATGTTTTTTTTACAACTTCAGCAAATTCTCTTAATGTCATTTCGTTTACTCTTCCAACTCTCCCTAGACCTAACGCCTCTCCCTTATTATCTAATCGATAAATATCATAGGCTACTTCTTCATATGGATGAGCCTTTAACATAGCACTTAAAATTTTCTTTTCAAGCTGCTCTGGATAAATCGTTTCAATCCTAATTTCTTCTACCTCTTCAAGTTTCCCTTTTTGTCCAATAAATGGGTTCGCTTGTTCTCCCGGTAGAAATCTTCCTGTACCATTTGTACTAAATGAACAATAGTTATATTCTCCAATAGCACCCGCACCTGCTTTTCCAATAGCTTCTCGAATGTTTTCCTCATGACTTTGTGGAACAAATACCACTAGTTTTTTTAGTTTCGTTTCAAAGGTAGGAAATAAAACCTCAGTATCCATTAGACCAAGAGCATCTGCAAGTAGGTCATTCACACCGCCTTTTGCTACATCTAAATTGGTGTGTGCTGCATATACAGCAATGTCATGCTTTATCAGTTTCTCTATCAGCCTTCCAGATGGGTCATCGGCTGTTATTCTTTGAAGTGGTCTAAAAATAGGAGGATGATGAGCAATAATAAGTTGTACATCTTTCGCAATTGCTTCGTCTACTACTTCATCTAATACATCAAGTGCAATCATGACATTTTTAACTTTCCTAGCAAGATTCCCAATTTGAAGCCCTACTTTATCACCTTCCATTGCCAAACCTTTAGGAGAAAAGCTTTCAAATACTTGTATCACTTCATATCCGTTAACTGTTTTCAATATCCAACACCTCCTCAACCATTTTTATCTTCTCTTTCAATTCATTTATTTTTTGAAGAATATCTTCTGTTTTATTGGCAGTTGAAATTTGAGCTAAAATATTTTCCCAGTTTCTTTTTTCCTCTAACCATTTCTTCTCAAATACGTGATTTTTATTTGTAATTAAAAATGGACCCATTAACAATTTTTTATTTTTATCGGTTGAGTAAGGCTTGAGGGGAATACCTCTTTCTGCGACCAAAACTTCATATGTTTTACCATCTTCTTCGAGAATTTTTTCGTTAATTAGCTCCCAATTATTTTCAATTAACCACTGTCTAATGGAAATGGCACTTATATTCGGTTGAAGAATGAGCCTTTTAACACCCAAAAGCTTCTCTTTCCCTGCCTCTAGAATATTCGAAATGAGTGCCCCACCCATGCCTGCAATGGTAATACAGTCCACTTCATTTGGAGAGATGACCTCTAATCCATCTCCTTTTCTAACATCTATCTTATCTGTTAACCCCTCTTGCTTTACTTGACGTAAGGCTGATTGAAAAGGTCCTTCCACCACTTCTCCAGCAATTGCAAAGGGGACTCTCCCCTTCTTAACCACATAACAAGGAAGATAAGCATGATCTGAACCAATATCAGCTATTCGCGAATGATCTGGGATTAAATCAGCTACCACTTGAAGACGATTCGATAATTTTTCTGCATTCATAAAACCACACCAATCATAAAATCTTTTTATATATACTTTTATTAGTATAAGAAAAGCGTAACTACCTTGTCTAGTTTAGTAAAAAAACCAACAAAAAAGTTCTTTGCTTTTGCAAAGAACTTTTTTGTATTTTCTTATTTTAGAGTGATTAACCAGTCTGCTACTGCATCTGCTTGTTCTGCAGGTACCATATTAGCTGGCATAGCGCCTCTACCTTTAGTGATAACTTCTTTAATTTGATCCTTAGATAAGCGGTCGCCAACACCTTTTAAAGCTGGACCTACCCCACCTTGATATGCGTCGCCATGGCAACCAATACAAGATTGCTTATAAAGGTCTTCTGGGTTTGCTGAAGCTGTTTCTTCTGTTTTTGCTTCTCCGCCACCTTCATGTTCTTTAGTGATTTCTTTATTATCACCTAGACCTTTGAAGGATAGGAAAAACATTAGTCCGATACCAAAAACCATAATTAATACGAATGGTACAATCGGATTACGATTCATCTTACATTACCTCCCTATGTAGAACATCTTACTTTAGTGTGTACAAACAATACTTATTTTACTTTAAAAAACTAGGAAGGGAAAGTATTTATCACAATTTTTATATTAGAAAACTAAAAATATTTATTTTAACAGCCGATTTCCCTCGAAATCACCAATCGTTGTACCTCTGAAGTACCTTCTCCAATTTCTAAAAGCTTTGCATCTCGCATAAATCTTTCAACATGATAATCTTTCATGTATCCATATCCACCATGAATTTGAACAGCCTGACTGGTTACTTCCATACAAATTTCGGAAGCGTATAACTTACACATAGATGCTTCTTTTGAAAATCTTCTGCCTTGATCTTTTAACCAAGCTGCCTTATATACCATATTTCTAGCTAATTCAATTTTCATAGCCATATCAGCTAGTTTAAATTGAATAGCCTGAAACTGGGAAAGGTTTCTGCCGAATTGTTTTCTGTCCTTTGCATATTGCAAAGCTTTTTCATATGCAGCTTGAGCTATACCGACAGCCATCGCACCAATTCCAATTCTGCCTCCGTCAAGAGTAATAAGAAATTGTTTAAATCCTTCACCTTTTGTTCCTAATAAATTTTCAGTCGGAACATAAACATCTTCCATTACTAGTTCTGTTGTATTAGAAGCATTTAATCCCATCTTTTCATAGTTATCTATCACTTTAAAACCTTTGGCATCAGTTGGTACAATAATCGCACTAATTTCTTTTTTCCCGTCTTTTTGATCAGTAATAGCTGTTAGAGCTAAGTGCTTTGCATAGCTCGCATTTGTAATAAAACATTTGCTGCCATTTATAACAAATTGACCATCTTTTTCAATGGCAGTTGTTTGTGTACCACCAGCATCTGAACCAGCATTAGGCTCTGTTAATCCAAATGCACCGAAGGATTCACCTGTACAAATAGGCGTTAAATACTTTTGTTTCTGCTCTTCTGTTCCAAACATATTTAGTGGAGCGCCACCTAACGAAATATGGGCGGAATAAGTTATTCCGGTAGAACCACATGCCCTGCTTAACTCTTCAACCACAATGGCAAAACTAACCGTGTCAGCTCCCCCACCACCATATTCTTCTGAGAAAGGTAGCCCCATCATCCCCATTTTAGCTAGCTTTTGAAAAGGCTCTAATGGGAATTCCTTCGTCTTATCGCGCTCATAGGCACCAGGAGCAACCTCTTCCTCAGCAAATTCTTTAATCATTTTACGTATCATTTCTTGTTCACTAGTTAAATCAAAATTCATTTTCATCCCCCTTAAATGTATGCGCTTACTTTAATATTATAAGAGGGAAGTTACTATTATCTCAACATTTAAAAATTTTTAAAAATATATTATTATATGAATATAGAAAAAATTATAGTAACCACACCTAAAATGCCCGAGATCGTAAAATAAATTAATCTAAATTTCCAACCAACTATCATCCATAAAAAACAGTGAACAAATAGTACAAAATACAGTAATGACGTGTTGAAATTCCCCATATGGTTTATGATATTAATGGATAAAATCAATGAAACGAAGGCAGTAAAAACAAATGTTAAATGTGGAATTAATCCTTTTTTATAAAAATATTTAATTAAAAAAATCCCAGTAATTATAAATGTTAAATATATGGCAATTTGCAATATGAAAGATAATTCAGTAAAATAAATGACAAAGACAACTGCAAACGCTATCAAAAATAGCCCTATATTTTTTAAATTAAACGGCACTTTATGACTCTTTTTTTCTTTTTCCTCTAATGGATGGCTGCCTTCAGAGTATAGGGTGAGCAAAAAATTACAGTAATGCTCAGGGAGTAAAGAACTTGTTTTCCAGTATTCAATTTCTTTCATAATTATTTGTTTTCGTTGTTGGTCCATTTTTCGCTCCTAAAAAAAAAAATAGTTCACTTCTATCTTAAGAAGTAAACTATTTTCTGACAACATTTATTTATATGTTTATTTTTAGAACTTATTCTAGAAAATCTTTTAGACGTTTACTGCGGCTTGGATGTCTAAGCTTTCGAAGAGCTTTTGCTTCAATTTGACGAATACGCTCTCTTGTTACACCAAATACTTTTCCTACCTCTTCAAGGGTACGCGTACGTCCGTCATCTAATCCAAAACGTAAACGGAGAACATTTTCTTCACGATCCGTTAAAGTATCTAAAACATCTTCTAATTGTTCTTTTAACAATTCGTAAGCTGCATGTTCAGAAGGAGATGTTGCATCTTGGTCTTCAATAAAATCTCCAAGATGGGAATCGTCCTCTTCACCAATTGGTGTTTCTAGTGATACTGGTTCTTGGGCAATTTTCAATATCTCTCTTACTTTATCCGGCGTTAGGTCCATATCCTCTGCAATTTCCTCTGGAGATGGTTCTCTACCAAGATCTTGAAGTAATTGTCTTTGTACCCTAATCAGTTTGTTAATGGTTTCAACCATATGAACAGGTATACGTATGGTTCTTGCTTGGTCAGCAATCGCACGTGTAATGGCTTGTCGGATCCACCAAGTTGCATAGGTACTAAACTTAAAGCCTTTACGGTAATCAAACTTTTCAACCGCTTTAATAAGGCCCATATTACCTTCTTGAATAAGGTCTAAGAAAAGCATTCCACGTCCTACATATCGTTTAGCAATACTTACAACCAGACGTAAATTTGCTTCTGCAAGACGACGTTTTGCTTCTTCGTCTCCTTCTTCAATACGTTCAGCAAGAGATATTTCTTCTTCTCCTGAAAGCAGGTCAACTCGACCAATTTCTTTCAAATACATTCTTACTGGGTCGTTAATCTTAATTCCCGGAGGAACGCTAAGGTCATTTAAATCAAATTCATCATCTTTTTCTAAGTCTTTTATTTTTGGATCTTCGTCTTCATCACTATCACCAACTAGCTCGACACCTTGATCTCCTAGAAATTCATAAAATTCATCCATTTGATGTGAATCTAAATCAAATGAAGACATCTTTTCTGCAATATCATCGTAAGCAAGAACTCCAGTTTTTTTACCAATTGCTGTTAATTGGGCTTTTATTTGATCAAGGGACAATTCTGTTTCAACCTCTTTGGAACCGGTTGATTTTTCAGTCATGTGGCCCCCTCCTTCCAAAAAATCACTTTAGCTACTTATTTTAAGGCCTTTTGCAATTGTAGAATTTCCATAGCAATTGTGGCGGCTTTTAAGAAATCTTTTTGTTTTTCTGCTTCTATTTTTTCAGCATTCTTTTCCTTTATCATTAACAATTTCGGAAAATTCAACACCTGTTTTAAATAATCATTTAATTCCTGAGGTGTCATTTCTGAATTAATAGACATCATTTCAAGTTCAGCAACAATTCTTTTTAATTTATCATCCTTAATATAATTAAGAAATGCACTTGGATCTGGGGGATTGCCTTCCTCATAATATCCAATTAAGTAGGTCATAATGGCTTGATGCTCATCAACATTGAAGGTGTGACCATTTAATAATTCCTGTACTTTGTACGCTACCTCGCTATTGCGAATCATATGTGCTATTAGTCTTCTCTCGGCTGTTTGGTAGGCAGGGTATAAACTTTTCACACTTTTCTTAGTAACGACGGTAGGTTTATTAGGTGTCAATTGACCTTGTTGATTTTTATTTTTTTCATAGTAGAAGACTTGTTTTTGCTGTTGTTTTAAGGCATCTAATGATAGTGAAAACTCCCCTGCTAATTGCCTTAGATAATGATCTCGTTCAACAGCCTTAGTTAACTTACTAATTTCTTTTAGTACTTCTTCGATATAAAGTAAACGTTCTCCTTCATTCTGAAGGTTTTTTCCCCTTCGAAAATAAAGAAATTTAAATGACATCCAGGTTACGGTTGAACCCATTACTTCATTCTGGAACTTTTCTGCTCCAAACTGCTTAACATAATCATCCGGGTCTAAACCGTTGGGCATCATCGCAACCTTTACTAACAAACCTACATTAGTAAGCATATTACCAGCTCTATACGCAGCTTCTATTCCTGCATTATCAGAGTCGTAGCAAATCGTGACAGACTGAACAAGTTGACGTAACTGACTTACATGGTCCTCAGTTAACGAGGTTCCCATAGTAGCTACCCCATTTTCAACTTCAGCTCGATCCGCTGCTATAACATCAGCAAATCCTTCAAAAAGAACAATTTGACTTGTTTTTCTAATAGTAGGCTTAGCTAAATGAAAATTATATAAAATTTTACTTTTATTAAAGATTACTGTTTCGGGACTATTTAAATATTTTGGCTCATCCTGCCCTAATGCTCTCCCGGAAAAAGCAATCGTTTTACCATGACGATCTGAAATTGGAAACATTATTCGGTTTCGAAAGCGATCAAATAAACTATTATCACTTTCCCGTCTAATAATAAGACCTGATCTTTCCAATATCTCTGCAGTGAAATTTCGCTTTAATAAAAACTTAGTAACAAAATCCCATGAATTTAATGAGTATCCAATTTGGAACTTTTTAATGGATTCCAGGGTGAAACCACGTTCTAATAAATATTCCAGAGCATGTTGACCTTCTTTTGTATTTACTAATAAATGATGATAAAATTTCCGTAAGAGTTCATGCGCTTCGATCATTTGTAGAACATCATCAGAAACTTTTTTTTCTTTCCCGAGATTAGAAGGATCGATTGCGAGTTCAATATTTGCTTTTTCAGCTAATTTTATAGCTGTCTCAATAAATGAATACCCTTCTAAATCCATTAAAAATGAAAAAACATTTCCACCTGCTCCACAGCCAAAACAATGGAATATTTGTTTATCAGGTGATACCGAAAAGGATGGGGAGTTTTCACCATGGAAAGGGCATAAACCAAAATAGTTCCTGCCTTGTTTTTTCAGTTGAACATACTCACTGATAACTTCTACAATATCAACTGATTGACGGATCTCATTTATTTTTTCCTCGGCAATACGTTCTGCCATGAGAACAACTCCATTATTATTTCGTGAATCAAAGTTAAATTCCTTCAAAATTCGACAAAATTTTTGTTAATGATTGAGCAAAACGTTTTCTGTCTTCTACTGTAAATGCTTTAGGACCTTTCCCATAAATCCCCTGTTTTCTTGCTTTAGCAGAAAGATAACTCAAATCTAAGGCGATATGAATAGTTTCTTCTCTATAGGAAGTTCCCTTTGGTGACAGAACATAAACCCTTTTCGGTAAAAGGGTAGAGGCTAAACCTATGTCCTGCGTAATAACCATATCAAAAGGAGAAACCTTATTCATTATGTACAAATCTACAGCCTCTTTGTGAGTATCAACATTACTTCCAAGAAGCCCCAATAGGATTGGAAAACATATAAGCACAGGATGCGACAAAAAAACAGTCAACAGAAAATGATTTTGCTATTTCGACAATTTTTTCTTATACCGGACAAGCATCAGCATCAACAAAAATTGTCGGAATGCCTGCTGTATTACTAGATATTCTACATCACTCCGATTTTTCCTTCTTTTAAAAAGAAGTTTTCACATATAAACAATGTGTCGAATTTTTTTTGGCCACTTGCCTTGACTTCTAACAATAAATAGTTTATTCGTTACAATGCAAGTCTAAACCTATTATGATACTTTTTTTATCACAATTTTTAATTATAGTATAGAAAAAATCAATTTTCCATGATTTTTTATTATTTTTTATTATAAAAACATATTTAAAAAGATTGATTTTTATTCTTAATATAAAAAACACATGGATATTTATATCACCATGTGTTCACGTATTCTTCAAATTTTTATCATCCTTTTCTTTGAAAATGATAAAGAATGACATTTGCGGTTTCCTCTACCGCCTTATTCGTGACATCAATTACTGAGCAGCCAATACGTTCAACAACTTTGTTGAAATAGGTAATCTCTTCTTTAATTCTATCTATATTGGCATAACTGGCTTGGTCATTTAAACCTAAAGAAATTAATCGTTCCCGCCTGATAAAGTTTAACTTTTCAGGACTTATTTTTAAACCGAAGCATTTTTCCGGTGGCACTAAAAATAATTCTTCTGGGGGGTCAACTTCAGGAACTAACGGCACATTGGCTACTTTTAATCTTTTATGAGCTAAATATTGAGATAAAGGTGTTTTAGAAGTCCGTGATACACCTACTAATACAATATCCGCTTTTAATATGCCTCTAGGATCACGCCCATCATCATATTTAACGGCAAATTCTATTGCTTCAACTTTTTTAAAATAATCTTCATCCAGTTTACGAACAAGTCCTGGCTCATTTAGAGGTGTTTTTCCAGTTAAATTTTGAATTTGATCCATCAATGGACCAATTAAGTCACATGCATAGAGCCCTTCTTCTGCAGCCCTTTGTTTCATGTATTCTCTAATATCAGGTTTAACCAATGTAAATGCTATCATGCCCTTATCCAGTTTTACTAATGAAATCACTTCTTCAATATTATCTTTATCCTCGACATAAGGAAATCTTTTAAGGACCAGATTTGATCCATTAAATTGACTTATAGCAGCCTTTGTAACTAATTCTGCTGTTTCTCCTACAGAATCTGATACTACATAGATGACAGGCTTACTCATTTTTATCATTCTCCTCTCTGGAGCCTATTGATCTTGAGCAAGTGATAAAAAGGCTTTTGTTATATTTGTTTTGGTAATCCTTCCAATTACTTCAAACCCCTGTTCTGTTTCCCTAACAATTGGTAATGCATCGATTTGCTTCGAAATAAGTTTCTGCGCCACATCAATTAACAAATCATCTTTTCTGCACATTGTTATGTTAGGCATTCTTGTCATGATAATATTCACTGGAATATTTGTTAAGTCCTGTTTTCCCAAGCTTGCCCGAAGCAAATCTTTCCGTGATAAAACACCGACTAATTTGGAATGTTGATCAACCACAAACATGGTTCCAACATCCTCTAAAAACATTGTACATATTGCATCGTAAACAGAGACATTTTCACTTATAACCACAGGTATCGATTGAAAATCCTTCACGAATAACTTTTGTAGATTTTCAGTTAATAATTGTGTACCGGATTTTCCTGTATAAAAATAACCAACCCTTGGTCTTGCATCTAAATAGCCTGCCATCGTTAAAATCGCCAAATCCGGTCTCAGTGTTGCTCTTGTTAAATTTAATTGGTCTGCAATTTGTTCTCCAGTAATTGGCCCTTGGTCCTTAACGATTTGAAGTATTTGTTCTTGCCGCTTATTTAATTCGATTGTACTCACCACCTTGGTTGTTCTATATGTATATTTTTCTTTAAATTAAGCACTTAAGGTTATACTTTAATAGCAATATTATATACTAATTATTTTTTATATGAAAAGGAATAAAGTTGTTTTTATAAAGCTATTGCTTTTTATTTCATTTCAAAAGAAAAAGGTGCAGTTCATTCTGCACCTTTTTTCTACATTAAAACATAATTTTTTCTTGGATAAAGTTTACAAGTTCTGCGATAGGGATACGTTTTTGTTCCATTGTATCTCTGTCCCTTACCGTAACCATGTTATCTTCTTTCGAATCAAAATCATAGGTAATACAGTACGGAGTACCAATTTCATCATGACGACGATAACGTTTACCAATTGAACCTGCCTCATCATAATCCACTAAAAAGTGTTTAGATAATTCGGCAAAAACTTCTTTTGCTTCTTCAGACAACTTTTTAGATAATGGCAAAATAGCAGCCTTATAAGGAGCTAATGCTGGGTGGAAATGCATAACCGTTCTTGAAGTACCATCTTCAAGCTGTTCTTCATCATAAGCATCAATTAAAAAGGCTAACGTTACACGATCTGCTCCAAGTGATGGCTCGATACAGAAAGGAACGTAACGTTCATTCGTTTCCGGATCAATATAATTAAAGTCTTCCCCAGAGTATTGCATATGCTGTTTTAAATCGTAATCTGTTCTTGATGCAACACCCCATAACTCACCCCATCCGAATGGGAATTTAAACTCAAAATCAGTTGTTGCGTTACTGTAGTGAGATAGCTCATCTTCAGAATGGTCACGAAGTCTCAAATTCTCTTCATTCATTCCTAAAGTCAATAACCACTGTTCAGCAAAGTTTTTCCAATAATTAAACCATGTTAATTCTTCACCTGGTTTACAGAAGAATTCAAGTTCCATTTGTTCAAATTCTCTAGTACGGAAAGTAAAGTTACCTGGAGTAATTTCATTACGAAAACTTTTTCCGATTTGAGCAATACCAAATGGTAACTTCTTTCTCATTGTACGTTGTACATTTTTAAAGTTAACAAAAATACCTTGAGCTGTTTCGGGACGTAAGAAGATTTCGTTCGTGCTAGATTCAGTAACACCTTGGAAGGTTTTAAACATTAAATTAAATTGTCTAATACCTGTGAAATCATGGCTACCACAGTCAGGACAAGCGATATTATGTTCTTTCACTAGTTCTTCCATTTTTTCAAATGGTAAACCATCTACGACCATTTCCATACCTTTTTCTTCCAGTGCATTTTCAATTAATTTATCTGCACGATGTCTCGCTTTACAATTCTTACAATCAATCATCGGATCATTAAAATTACCAATATGACCCGAAGCTTCCCAAGTTCTAGGATTCATAAGGATACTTGCATCTAATCCCACATTATATGGTGATTCTTGGACAAACTTTTTCCACCATGCTCGTTTAATGTTATTTTTAAATTCTACCCCTAAAGGGCCGTAATCCCACGTATTGGCAAGGCCACCATAAATCTCAGACCCAGGAAATACAAAACCTCTATGCTTTGCGTGAGAGACGATTTGTTCCATAGTTGCACTCATTTTTTTCGCTCCTTCTTATAAAATTTTACTTTTGCATAGGAGATAAGAATCAATAAAAAAACTCCCATCCCTATGCCTCAGCATAGGGACGAGAGTTACCCGCGGTTCCACCCTATTTGCCACCTTCTAAAAGTGGCCACTTTATTAAAATGCTGCTCCAGAATGCCTTCCCAAATCCCTTATACCCTAGCTCGCACCATCCTAGGTTCGCTTTTATAAGAATTATTTAGTACTCTTTTCCATCAATGCAACTATTTTTTATGTAATAAAAATATTATCTTAAAGCATACTTTCTTGTCAACATTGTTAAAATTTTAATATATCTAGCTAGAATTTAAATTTATCCATTTGATCAAGGAATCTTTTGGACTTTATATGTAAACCTGAATATTCCTCAAAATAAGCATCTATCACTGTCTTAAGTTCTTTTTTTGTTTCATCTTTTACTGAGATATTACCAAGTCTTGATAAATCAAAAAAATAAAAGATTCTTAAGAGCTTTATGGTCGAACTAGAAATTTTCATATGGTAGGGATCTTTTTCTATACACCTATGACAAATAAAACCGTTTTCCCGAATGGAAAATGAAAAATGACCGTCTGTTTCTCCACAAACGGCACATTTATTTAGAACTGGATAGAGCCCAAGTAAATTTAACATTTTCATTTCGTAAATATGAATGAGAATATCTACGTCATATTCCTCATTCATATAGTTTAAGGTTTGAAATAAAAGTTCGAATAAGTAAGGATTAGGTTTTTTTTCATCTGTACATTTATCCGTTAATTCCAAAATATAACTTGCGTAAGCCGTCATGACAATATCTTCACGAATGTTTCTCATAGAAGAAAGGATTTCTCCTTGTTGCAACGTGCCTAGACCTGTCCCTCTTTGAATTAAAAAGTAACCGTAGGTGAACAGCTGAGTGATGGCTGCCAACCGACTATTGGGCTTTTTCGCACCCCTAGCCATCACTCCTACCTTTCCCCATTCACGAGTATATATGGTTACAATTTTGTTTGTTTCACTGTAATCAATCGCTCTTATGACGATGCCCTCACATTTTTGAAGCATCTAGCGTCACCATCCAATATATTTGTGACAAATCTATGAGATGGGAAAATCAACCTCTGCTAGCTCTTCCTCCTGATTTCTGGGTATTTCTTGCTTTTCCTTCTCTAACTCCTTAAAGATTAGATAAGTGTCAATATTACCTGTCTGGGAAAATACTTTCCAGGTAAAATCTAACATCGAAAACCCCACCTTTCAATTTTTAACTAGCAATAAAAATTTAAATCCCTATCCTTGAGTTTATCTTTGCCAACATCTCCAATTTCATGACACGAAAAATTTACTAATCCTAATCATGCATAAACAATATTTTTTTTAATATTGTATAAAGGTGAACCTAATCAATACTCATCTTCTCTAAATCCGTAATCACGTAACTGCCCCATTTTATTTCGCCAATCTTTTTGAACTTTTACCCAAAGCTCTAGAAATACTTTTGACCCTAATAAATTTTCAATATCAGTTCTCGCACGTTTTCCTATTTCCTTTAACATCGAACCTTGTTTTCCAATAATAATTCCTTTTTGAGAGTCCCGTTCTACAATAACCGTTGCCATCACATGAATCACATCTTGATTTTCACGCCGTTCCATTTTATCAATCACTACTGCTAGTGAATGTGGAATTTCTTCCCTTGTTAGATGGAGCGCTTTTTCACGAATTAACTCTGATACAATGAACCTCTCAGGATGGTCTGTTACTTGATCTGCAGGATAATATTGTGGTCCTTCCGGTAGATACTTTTTAATAACTTCAAGAAGGTGTTCGACATTATTTCCTTCTAATGCTGAGATCGGTACAATTTCTTGGAATGGATATTTTTCTTTATAGGACTCGATTAGAGTCAATAAATTATCCGGGTGTATTTTGTCTATTTTATTGATGATTAAGAAAATAGGCGTTTTAACTGTTTGGAACTTTTCAATTATAAATTCTTCACCACGACCAAATCCCTCTTCAGCATTAACCATAAAAAGAATAAGGTCTACCCCTTTTAGTGTGTTTTGTGCGACCTTCATCATAAAGTCACCCAATTTATGCTTTGGTTTATGAATCCCTGGCGTATCGATAAAGATAAATTGTGAATCATTTGTAGTTAGAACACCTTGAACTTTATTTCGAGTAGTTTGTGGCTTATCACTCATAATGGCTATTTTTTGTCCTATCACCCTATTTAGGTATGTTGACTTACCAACGTTCGGGCGACCAATGATTGAGATAAAACCTGACTTATATTTACTGCTTTGTTTTGTATTATTCATTATTTTCCTCCGATGCAAGGTCTTCTAGTGAGTATGAAATAGGCAATTTTAGGTAATCATTTCACAAATAAAATGTTGTTCCTTTATTTTACCTCATTTCATCTTCTATTTCATTATTTGTTGCAAAAACGTAATAAAAAAATTTGAATTTTCTAAACATTTAACGTTATTAACCTTATTTATGTCATTTTATCGAAAGAAAAATCGTTTTTCAAATCACTAACAAAAAAAGGTGTCCTAATATGACACCTCACTTCAAAACAATATGTAAATCTTCGGTCCAAAAATCATAATACCTATTATCACGGATAGTAATGCATAGATTAATACAGCTCCAGCGGCAATATCTTTAGCTTGCTTTGCTAGTGGGTGGTATTCGTTTGTTACTAGATCCACCACTCGTTCGATAGCAGAATTCATCATTTCCAATACCATCATTCCACCGATTGCAATCAGGATCAATATCCATTCTGTTTTAGAAATGGATAAAAGAATCGCTGCAGCAATAACCAAAATGGAAATGAAGATATGAATCCGGAAATTTCTTTCCTGAATAACACAAGTAATCATACCTTCAATCGCAAATTTAAATGTTTGACTCATCCGATATTTTCGCTGTTTATCTTTTAAGTCCGTATTCATCTAAAAGTTCCTTTTGTAAAGAAAACATGGCTTTTTCTTCCTCTTCTGTTTCATGGTCATATCCTAATAAATGCAGAAATCCATGGACAGCTAAGAATCCTAATTCTCTTAGAAAAGAATGTCCATATTCTTCCGCCTGTTCTTTGGCTTTTGGGATCGAAATGATAATATCTCCTAGAACTCTAGGCTGTTCAGCGCCAACCACTTCAATCTCACCTTCACCCAACTCTTCCATAGCAAAAGAAATAACATCTGTTGGCTTATCTTTTTGTCTATACTCTAAATTAATCTCATGAATTCTTTCGTTAGTAACAAAGGTTAAAGAAAGTTCACTTTCCGACTCAACAGCTTGTTTTTCTGCAGTAAAATTTAATAATTTTTCTAATTCTTGCATTTCTTCAGGAGTCACTGAATTGGTTTCATCAATTAAATCGATAGCTAGTCTCATTTTTCACTCACCTTTTGCAGATTCATTTTGCGGATATTCGATTCTTGAGTGAAAAATACCTTTTAATGTTTCGCACAATGAATTAGCGACTATATCTAATTCTTTTAAGGTAAGTTCACACTCATTTAACTGCCCATCTTGAAGGCGATCCTTAATAATATTGCGAATAATCGTTTCAATTTGTTCTTCCGTAGGCTGAGACATGGAACGGACTGCCGCTTCTACACTATCAGCAATTCCAACAATCGCTGCTTCCTTCGTCTGAGCTCTCGGACCTGGGTACCGATAGTCCTCTTCTTTTGCTTCAATACCACTTTTATTGGCTTTATGGTAAAAGAATTTCAATAAAGTCGTTCCATGATGTTGCTCAGCTATATCAACAATTTCTTTAGGCATACGATGTTTTCTTAGCATTTCAGCTCCATCCGAGGCATGAGCTATAATGATGTTTGCACTTGTTTGAGAAGGTAATCTGTCATGTGGATTTTCCATATTAATTTGATTTTCGATAAAGAAATGTGGACGTTTTGTTTTACCAATATCGTGGTAATAGCATCCAACACGAGCTAAAAGACCATTAGCCCCAATTGCTTCACAAGCACTTTCCGCAAGATTTGCCACCATTACACTATGGTGGTATGTTCCCGGTGCTTCCGTTAAAATTTTTCTTAAAAGCGGGTGATTTGGATTAGATAATTCAATTAACCTCATGGTAGATAGTATTCCAAAGCTCGCTTCAAAAAAAGGTAATAATCCAATGGTAAGAACAGAAGATGCAATACCTGATACCAAGGCCACAATGACATAAAATCCATAATCAAGTCCGGTATATTTACCATTTTGAATGAGCATTAATGCTAAGATAACAACTAAATTAACAGCAGAAACATATAAACCAGCCTTCAAAATCTTAGAACGATGGTTTTGTCTGCTTAAAATCAGTATTCCCGCTATTCCACTACATAATATATAAATGCCAACGGTTATATTTAGAGTACCAGAAACTTCTTGATTGAATATGATGCTACCGCAAATTGCAATAATCATCGTAAACAAAATGGAAAGCTTTTCATCCATCAAAATTTTAATAAGAAGAGCTCCCATTGCTGCTGGGTAAATATAGCCGATTTCTGCATAATCAAATTGTTGAAATAAGCTTACTATTTTCATTAAAACAATCGCTAATACAAAGATGATACTAAACATCAATAAGTAAGAGCGCTTCGTTTCCGTAGGGACTTTTAAATCATAAAAGTAATAATAGATAGTCACTAATAATATCATTGTTAGCAAAGTTAAGCCAATAAAAGGCTGAATCGCTTTTTCACTGTTTAACATCCCAACTAATTCAAGTTGTTTATAAATTTCTTGATTAACCAGTTGTCCTTCCTCGACAATAATTTGTCCTTGAAGAATTTTGACTGGCTCTATATCCTCGACAATCTTTTGTCTGTTTTCTTCCGTCTTTACTTGGTCGTAAAATTCATTTTGGGCTACTGCATAACGCCCTAATTCAATGGAAGCTTTTTTTAAATCGGATGTAAGACTTGAAAATTTTAATTGTTCCTCTAATTTTTTCTTGGAATTTTCCACTTCATTAGCAGGAATACGATCACTCATGACTTCATTTATAGCTGTAACGGTAAGGTCCTTTGCAATAGTTAGTTCATCTTTATTTGCTTGGAGTAATGCTGTAAAGGTTTGGTCAGAGAGTTCTTTTGTTTCATTTTCTGTAAGCTTCTCTTTTAGTTTTGCGACTTTGTCCTGAATAGTTGTAGTTGTAGTAGATGACAAATTATCTTTATCTTGTTTCTCTTGTTGCTCCATTTCCTTTATTTCTTCATTTACCTCAATAGCAGCATCAAAGATAGAGGTGGTCAAGTCTATTCGATTTTCAGCGATATCTCGATTTAAAACATATACATCCGGAACTTGTTCTAATGCTTCTTTTCTTTTTCTCTCGGTACTAACTTTATCTTCAACGGTACTAGGAGAGCGAACGGTTTGTTTAGCAACCTCAAATTTATGTAAATCTAACTTTTCTGGTTTTACATTATTGTACATGCCAATAAACAAAACAAAGCCCATAATCAAGTACAATAAAACGCGAAAAAAAGAAATCTCTAATAAATTCCTTAAATTACCTAATTGTTTTTGTAATTTATCCAATTCTTTTCCCTCCTATCACAGTCAAAAGACCTGATAAGCGAATGTTTATTAAAACTTTTACCTATCATATTCTATATCATTAAGTATTACGTAAAATCATAACAGTTTTCAGTCTATTTTTCACTATAAAATCATCTGAATAAAAAAAACAAAAAGAGATTAGCCTATAATTTCAGTGGTAGACTAATCTCTTTGTGAGTGATTTTATTTTTGATTCTCATAAGCAGCAATAATTCTTCCGACTAAAGGATGTCGAACGACATCGCTTTGTTCTAAGTAAACCATCGATATCCCTTTTACATTCTGAAGGACTTCCTCGGCTACAATTAAACCAGATTTTGCTCCTTTTGGTAAATCTACCTGGGTTTTATCCCCTGTAATAACCATTTTAGAACCAAAGCCTAGACGTGTTAAAAACATTTTCATTTGGGCCTGGGTTGTGTTTTGTGCCTCATCCAAAATAACAAATGCGTCATCAAGAGTACGTCCACGCATATAAGCCAATGGAGCTACCTCAATTGTACCGCGCTCCATCATTCTTGTTGTATGTTCCATCCCTAAAATATCATGCAGAGCATCATATAGAGGACGAAGATACGGGTCTACCTTTTCTTTCAGATCCCCAGGAAGAAATCCAAGACTTTCCCCAGCTTCTACAGCGGGTCTTGTTAAAATAATTCTATTTACATGACCATTTTTCAAAGCATTTACAGCCATCACGACAGCTAAATAAGTTTTGCCCGTACCAGCTGGACCAATTCCAAAAACGAGGTCGGATTTTTTAATAGCAGAAACATAATGGCGTTGTCCTAGAGTTTTTACGCGTATAGACTTTCCTTTTATGTTCTTCCCTATTTCTTCTTCATAAATCTCCGTAAAATAATCCAAAGTCCCTTTGTCAGCTAGTTGTATTGCATATAAAACATCTCGTGTACTAATGTTTATTCCCTTACGAATAATAAAAAGTAATTTTTCAAGGACCTTGCCAGCTAATTCAACTTTCTCAGCATTACCAGAAACAATAACGGTTTCCCCTCTTGTAATGACTGAAACATTTAATTCTTGCTCTAGCATTTTTAAATTTGCGTCTGCATTTCCAAATAAATTTAATGCTTCATTTGGATTATCTAGTTGTATATCGATCGTTTTAAGTTCTTCTGTCATTCTGAGTCTCCTTGAGTTATGGGTTCAGCTTTTGCTATATTTTCTATAACTTGGAAATGAATTGATATTTTAACTTTACCATTCTCAAATGATTGGTGCAAAACTTTTTCACCCTTAATTTTAGCTTCTTCAGAAAGTAAACTTTTTATATCCTCTCTCGCTAAATTCTTTGCCATTTCAATTGCTTCTTCACGAGAGTATTCTCTCGTCACTTTTTCCCTCTCCCGATACGTATCAAAAACATAGGTGATTGGTAGCTCCCATTTTAAAAATCGTATATTTTTTTCCAGTGTTTCTTTTTCATACTCCTTATACTGTATCTTTCCAAATCCCCAAACAGGAATTTTAAGTTTCCCAAGGCTTACGGACTGCTTTATCTTCTCTTGTCCATTAAAAACGTAAAAATTAGATTTTAACGGTAAATTTACGGAGGTTTTATACCAAGTTTCTCCCAGTATTTCTCCCTTGGCAGCTACGATTTTAGGTTTGTCCTCTTTTCCGATAGAGCCAGAAATCAGTAGTTGCCCAGGCACTACTCGATCATGTAGTTTTACTTGGGATTTTCCATTTTCAACAAACATTTTAACAATAATGGCTTTTTTCTTAGCCACTAAATTTCTCGGACTAAGAACCTCAGGCTTTTTAGGTTGATTTTTTTCTACAACTTGAAAATGATAGGTTGTCCCTCTTAATTCAACACCTACCCATGTTAATTCCTCAATTTTATTCGTTAATTTCCTTTGGATTGTTTCAACATCATCCATATAAAACTGCAGTTTTCCAACCTTGATTCCCATATTCGTTAATTCTTTTCTAATTTGATGCTCTGTGACAGGTTTAGCACCTTTAATTTCTATTCCCCAAACCATATTTGATAAAATCATAATAACTAGTATAAATCCTACTGCTCCAATTAAAAAACCACTATTACGGAGCAGCCTTTTCAATAGAAAAGGCGCCCCGCTTCTTTGAAGAAATCGAATTTTACAATCTGAATTTCTTTTGTGCTTTCTTAATTCATGTACGTCTGATAATTTCATCTTAAAGATGATCGTATTTGTTCCGCACTTTTTTACATTCCAAATAACTAAATTGGCTCGAGTGAGGGAATTAATAAATCTTTCAATCCCTTTTCCAGTAATTTTTACAGTGACTATGCCGGAATAAAATTCGATCCACTGATTCTTCATTTTCTTCCCCCTGAATTAATCATTAATATATAGGACTTGATCAATTTTCCCCTCTAAGAGTATTTCTTCTGGTAGGATCGTTTTTATGACAAATCCCTTTCCTTTCACAAGTAGTTGGCCTTGTTTTAACAACAGCCTTAACTCCTTGTCAGAGAAAGCCAATAAACCACGGTGGTTCTCTATATAAATATGGATTTGTCCAATCATTGTAATTCGGGGTAAATCCATCATGACATCTTGAGGAAGATCCATTTTCTCCGTCATCCATCGTCGGACCCTCAGTCCCCACTTTATTGCCATAAAAAAAGAACCCCCTTTCATCTCAAATGTATGAGAGAAAAGAGATTCTTAGAACAACAAAAAGCGTAAGTGCCTCGCTAAGCTCCGACAAGCAAATGTTCTCTAACCCTTGAAGTCGTTTTTTGACTTCATGGGTTAGAGGTTATTTGACCTCGAGGAGCTAGGCACTGGAGCTGGATTAAACAAAAAGCGGAAGTGCCTTGCTAAGCCCCGACAAGCAAATGTTCTCTCCCCCTTGAAGTCGTTTTTTGACTTCATGGTGGAGAGGTTATTTGACTCGAGGGGCTAGGCACTGAAGCTGGATTAATTATCTTCTAACTCTAGGCCTTTGGGAAGTATGTGGATTCATTGATCTAGGGGGACCAAGAATTTCTGACCATATAATTCCGTCAATGATATCTTTATTATTTGGCGTAAAGGATGATGTCTCTTTTTGCTGCTCTAAAGAAACATCCTCACTTCTAATAATTTCATTCATCGATTCTGTTTTATTATTTCTAGTTTTTCCAATTTTAGACTCTGGTTTTACCTTTGGTTGACTAATTTCTGCAGATTTTTTAATTTCGGCATATTGTTGTTCCAACCTAGTTTGTGAACGATGTGTTTTTCCTCTTTCTATTTTGGGAATCGGAATCGATTCCCTTGCAGTCCTTTGGTTTGGTTGTTTTTGATTATTAGCATTCGCTCTTTTAAAAAACGAGATTATCGTCCCTATTAATATAATAATTATAAATGGATTATCAAATAAAATTCTCAAGAAGGATACCTCCCTTCCCTGTTCATTCAAATTTATTTATTGGAATGGTCATCTTTCTTGTCGCTAGAAATTTTACCGATAGATCCTCTCATATCTGTATCAGCAGATATATTTTGGATATTCATGTAATCCATTACTCCAATATTACCTGATTTTAATGCTTCTGCCATTGCCAATGGGACGGTTGCTTCTGCTTCAACAACCTTTGCTCTCATTTCTTGTACACGCGCCTTCATTTCTTGTTCTTGTGCAACAGCCATCGCACGACGTTCTTCTGCTTTTGCTTGAGCAATTTTCTTATCTGCCTCAGCCTGTTCTGTTTGAAGCTCTGCACCAATATTTTTACCGATATCCACGTCCGCAATATCAATCGATAGAATCTCAAAAGCTGTACCAGCATCTAGACCTTTTGAAAGCACAGTCTGTGAGATCATATCAGGATTTTCTAACACCTTTTTATGATTATCAGAGCTACCGATTGTAGAAACGATTCCTTCACCAACACGGGCAACAATTGTTTCTTCCCCCGCTCCACCGACTAAGCGTTCAATATTGGCTCTTACAGTGATACGAGCTTTTGCCTTTACTTCGATTCCATCCATTGCAACCCCAGCTATAAATGGGGTTTCTATTACTTTTGGGTTAACACTCATTTGAACCGCCTCAAGCACATCACGTCCAGCTAAATCAATAGCAGCGCATCTTTCAAAGGTTAGCTCGATATTGGCTCTTTGTGCTGCAATTAAAGCATTTACGACTCTGTCTACATTCCCGCCCGCTAAATAGTGGCTTTCTAACTGATTGGTTGTTACATTCAAACCAGCTTTATGAGCCTTTATTAATGGGTTTATAACTCGACTAGGTGTAACTCTTCGTAATCTCATCCCAATCAATGTAAAAATACTTACTCTTACTCCAGCAGCCAACGCTGAGATCCATAGCATCACTGGTACAAAAGTTAATAAAACCGATAATAGGATTAGACCTAATACAATAACAATAATTAAAAAAGCTGTACCGGCATTTAACATCTTATTCCTCCTTATAACCCTTCTATTTCTCTTACAACAATTCGAGAACCTTCTACTTTGATGACTTTTACTTGTTTATCCTTTTGTATAAAAGCTCCTTCACTTACTGCATCCACAATCTCTTCGTTAATCATTATCTTTCCTGCAGGACGAAGCTGCGTTAATGTTATTCCTTTTTCCCCTAATAGTTCAACACGGTTTACATTCGAAACATATCCCTGTTCCGTATTAGTAGAATCAGTTAAAATAATTTTTTTGAAAAAGCTCATTTTTCGCCCCAACACCTTTATCATAAAGATTGATGCCATTATGGATACAAATAATGCAATTACGATAGATATTCCCATATGAATCACATTATCACTTGCTAAAAATAGACTGCCTAATATCGAAGCAAAGCCGATAATACCAATGATTCCACCTGGGACAAAAAGCTCAAGTATGATTAGAACTATTCCAATTATAAATAAAATAATGGTTTCATAGCCAGCTAAACCTGCTACAAGATGTCCATAGAAAAATAATAATAAGGCAGATATCCCCATAAAACCAGGAATTCCAAATCCAGGGGAATACAATTCTAATACAAGACCCAGACTTCCTATTGTTAAAAGAATGGGAATAACAATGGGATTTGTTATGAACCTTGCTAATTTCTCTGCAAAACTTTCCTCTAACGTTTGGGTTTGAGCTTTTTCTAAGCCCACTTTTGTTAATAGTTCATCTAGGTCTTGTACAATTCCTTCAGCATAACCTATTTTTAATGCTTGATCAGCTGTTAAGGTTAATAGTTTACCTTTTTCTGCTCCTAATTCCGGCAAATTAATTGTTTCATCTGCCATAGCTAAGGCATATAGAGGGTTACGCTGACTATTGATTGCAGCACTCTTCATTGCTGCATTCCAATAGGATTGCGCCTTTTTATCAGCCATATTTCCCTGTTGATCAATAATAGCCGCAGAGCCCATTGTTGCTCCTGGTACCATATAAATTTCATCTGTGTTTAACGAAATATAGGCTCCTGCAGATAATGCTTGATTATTAATGAATGCAATGGTTTTTAAATCGGTTGTAGTTAGTAATTTTCCAATACCTGCAGCCGCATCAACTGCCCCACCCGGAGTATTCACTTCAAATATTATAGCATCTGCATTTTCTTCTTCAGCTTGTTCTACGGCTCGCTGTAGGAAGGAATATAAACCTTTTTCAACTGTATCCTCGATCGGGACGATGAATACTATTTGATCTGTTTTTCCATAAGAATGTGGTAAACACCAAGATAAACTTGTTAGAAGAAATAAAAAAAAGAGAAGTATTCCTTTTACTTTCATTTTTCCCCTCCTTTACCATTAGCTATATGTATATACGTTTCAATGATAGATTAGTTTCATTTATGTTGATGGAAATTCAAAATATATATACTTAATATAATAGGCTGTTTTCGTATAAATGTTGGTGTTGGTAAAAATAAATTAAAAAAGCAACAAAGTTTTAGAAAAGAGCCTTATAAAAAGACCGTAAGCAAACAGCTTACGGTCTTTGATGATGTTTAGGTTATGAAAGGTGTTGTTGTACAAGTTTATTTACGAGTGAACCGTCTGCTTTTCCTTTTACTCTAGGCATAAGTGCAGACATCACTTTACCCATATCTGCTTTTGTAGTGGCACCAACTTCCACTATTGCTTCTTTTACAATATGAGCAATTTCCTCTTCAGAAAGTTGTTTAGGCGCGTATAACTCCACTACAGCAATTTCTTGTTGTAGTTTTTCTACAAGGTCTTCACGACCAGCTTTATCAAATTCATGGAGGGAGTCTTTGCGTTGTTTCATTTCACGAGAAAGGACTGTTAGCTCTTCTTCTTCAGAAAGCTCTTGCTTTCCAAGCTTGATTGCTTCGTTTTGAATAGAAGCTTTAATCATCCGAATAACGGAGAGCTTGTCTTTTTCTTTGTTTCTCATCGCTTGCTTCATATCATTATTTAAAATCTCGAGAAGACTCAATTACATACACCCTCTCTTAGAACTTACGTTTTCTCGCAGCCTCAGACTTCTTTTTGCGTTTTACGCTAGGCTTTTCGTAGAATTCGCGCTTTCTTGCTTCTTGTATAGTACCAGATTTAGATACCGTACGTTTAAAGCGACGAAGAGCATCTTCAAGCGATTCGTTTTTTCGAACGACAGTTTTAGACATTCTCTTTCCCTCCCTCCGAACACAACACACTAACATCAAACACATGGTTTTATCCATGTACCCTTACGATTATAATATAACAATGAATGAAGGTCAACTGTAATTGGAAGGTATAATATTAGTTATTTATCTACAAATTTAAGCAAAAATTTACATTTAGATCGCGAGTTCTTCTTTCGAAGGAATAGAATCTTCAAGAACTCGGACAAATTGCCCCTTATTATAAGGGTAACCAGCTTTGTTTAATTTCACTTTAACAATTTTTCCAATCATATCTTCCGTACCAGGGAATACTATTTTTAAATAATTATCAGAATATCCTTCTAATAATCCACTTTCAGGATCTTCCTTATATCGGTCTTCTGGGATAACCTCTAATACTTCATCTTCAAATTGAGAAGCATATTCTTTTGCCAATTGATCAGATAAAGTAATTAATCGGTGAACACGCTCATTTTTAATTTCCTCATCCACTTGGTCTTCCATTCTTGCTGCAGGTGTTCCAGTACGTTTTGAATATGGGAAAACGTGAAGTTCTGAAAACTTATGTTCCTTAATAAAGTTAAATGTTTCCATAAATTCTTCTTCTGTTTCACCAGGGAAACCAACAATAACGTCAGAAGTAACAGCGAGTCCTGGTAGTGCTTCTTTTAAACGATCCAGTCTCTCCCCAAAAAACTCCATTGTATATTTGCGGCGCATTCTCTTTAAAACAGAATTTGAACCGGATTGTAATGGAATATGCAGGTGACGAACAACAACATTCGAATCATTAATGACTTGAATCACTTCGTCTGTAATTTGACTAGCCTCTATAGATGAAATCCGAAGACGTTTTAGACCATCTACTTGTGTTTCAAGGTCCTGAAGTAATTTTGCTAGGTTATAATCCTTCATGTCTTCTCCATATCCACCTGTATGGATTCCAGTTAAGACAATCTCCTTATATCCAGCATTAACTAATTGTTGAGCTTGTCTAACAACCTCTTTTGGATCACGAGATCTTAACAGACCTCTTGCCCAAGGAATAATACAAAATGTACAGAAATTATTACATCCCTCTTGTATTTTTAGAGAAGCTCGAGTTCTATCGGTAAAAGCAGGAACATCCAACTCTTCATAAACTCGATTTTTCATGATATTCCTTACACCATTAATGGGCTGACGTTCCTGTTTATATTGTTCAATATATTCAAGCATCTTCACACGATCTTGTGTTCCTACTACAACATCCACACCAGGAATAGCCATTATTTCAGCTGGGGAAGTTTGTGCATAGCAACCAGTAACACATATAACAGCTTCAGGGTTTTTTCGAACTGCCCTACGAATAACTTGGCGACTTTTTTTATCACCAGTATTCGTAACCGTACAAGTATTAATAATATAAACATCTGCTGTAGTTTCAAAATCAACCCGTTCATAGCCTTCTTGCTTAAACAGTTGCCAAATAGCTTCTGTTTCATAATGATTCACTTTACAACCTAATGTATGAAAAGCAACAGTTGCCATTATATTCACCTCGATAATTCAAAATGATAGGAAACAGCAGATAAAAGATATAAGGGTGCTGTTTCCGTCCTTAAAATTCTCGGACCAAGTCCGCATATTTGAAAGCCGTGTTCTTGTAGAAGATTTACTTCATTTTCGGTTAAGCCACCCTCAGGACCAAAAACGACTAACAATGATTGATTTTCCTCTAGAGCTTGAAGGGACCTTGCTAAAATAGACACTTCTCCCTTTCTTGACTCCTCTTCATACGCTACTAGTTTACAATCTATATTTTTACTTACTTCAAGTAAGGACTGCAAACTAACAGGTATATGCACATCTGGAATAATGCTGCGATGAGACTGTTCTGCCGCTTCCTTGGCGATTTTTTGCCAACGTTCAACCTTTTTATCTGCCTTTTTTTGATCCCATTTAACAATGGAACGAGCTGCAGTAAAAGGGATAAAGCTATGAGCACCAAGTTCAGTCCCTTTTTGAATAATCAATTCCAGTTTATCCCCTTTAGGCAGACCACTCGCGATTGTCACTCGAATAGGCAATTCTGATGTACTATCTTTCCATTCTACTACATCACAAATAACTTTTTCATCGGTAATTTCTGCAATTGTACAGGTTGCCGTTTTTCCGGAAGATTTTACACAAATAAGCTGATCACCGATTGTCATTCTCATTACTCTAACAATATGGTGATAATCTTCCCCAGAGATGATTACTTGATCTTTATCATTTTTAACATCTGAGAAGTATCGTTGCACAGGCAGTCACACCCAATCTTTAAATAATTCCCAACAGAAAAAAGGGGAAATTCCCCTTTCTGCATGAATATTTTATCAAATACACATTTATTTGCTATACAAAAAATCACTATTTTATACTCTTCTTGCAATCAAAGCTACCCAATCTTCCATAAGTAGGGTTTCTTGTATTTCAAAACCTGATTTATTTAATGCATCTTTTACATCCTGTTTCTTCTGCTGAATAATTCCAGATGCGATAAAATAACCACCCTTTTTAACTATTCTTGCTGCATCATCTGTAAATCGGACGATAACCTCAGCGAGAATATTTGCTACAATCCCATCTACCATTCCCTCAACACCATCTAATAAATTCTTTTGAGAAACATTGACTGTGTTTTGGACTTTATTCAGCTTAATATTCATTTTTGCTGTTGTTACGGCTACTTGGTCTAAATCAAAAGCTGAAATCTCACTTGCCCCTAACATCGCTGCCGCAATACTTAAAACACCAGATCCAGTACCAACGTCGATAATTTGATCACCTCGTTGTACCGTTCTTTCTAATGCTTGAATACACATAACAGTTGTTGGATGAGTTCCTGTACCGAAAGCCATTCCTGGGTCTAATTCAATGATAAGCTCATCACTATTTACGGGTGTATATTCTTCCCAGGTCGGAACAATGGTAAATCTCTCAGAAATTTTTACAGGATGATAATATTTCTTCCATGCAGTAGCCCATTCTTCTTCATTCACTTCACTAATGCTGACTTTGTTTAAGCCAATATCGATATTATGAAGAATAAGGCCATTAATAGCCTCTTTTATACCATCAACCGTCTCTCCTAAAAAACTGTTAACCGGTAAATAAGCTTTTATAATGACACCTTCAACAGGATAATCTTTTGGGTCCAGTTGGTATATTTCACCAAATTGATCTTCTCTTTCCTTAGTAAGATCAAAAGGATCCTCAATTACTACACCACTTGCACCTGCTTCATGTAGTATATTTGAAATTGGTTCAATTGCCTCGTTTGTAGTATGAATGCTAATTTCTGACCATTTCACATTCTCCAACCCCAATCCTTATTCACCTTTGAAGGCGCGTTTTACTTTTGAAAAAAAGCTTTCTTCTTGTTCCCCATGTGGAACACTACCACTTACTTCAGCAAACTCATTTAAGAGTTGTTTTTGCTTTTCTGTTAATTTGGTAGGAGTAATGATCCGAACAAGAATATGCTGATCACCTACGCCGTAGCCACGGACGTTTGGAACTCCCTTACCTTTAAGCCTAAATTTCGTTCCTGTTTGTGTACCAGCCGGTATTTTCAGTTTAACTTTTCCATTTATGGTTGGTACCTCAATCTCATCTCCTAGAGTTGCTTGAACAAACGTAATTGGCATCTCACAATAAATGTCATCGCCATCTCTTTCAAAAAACTCATGAGAGCGTACATGGAATACAACATATAAATCTCCAGCAGGTCCCCCGTTAAATCCTGGTTCACCTTGCCCCGCTACTCTTAATTGCTGACCATCGTCCACACCAGCAGGTATTTTTATATTGATTTTTCTACGCTTTTTAACTTTACCTGTACCATGGCAAGTGCCACATTTATGTTTGATTTCTTTTCCAGTTCCATTACAGTAATGACATACTCGACGATTGACAATTCGCCCAAATGGAGTATTTTGTTCCACGTTTAATTGACCGGAACCTTTACAGTGATTACATGTTTCAGGCTTCGTACCTGGTTTTGCACCAGAACCATGACAGGTATCACACTCTTCTTCCCGCGGAATTTCAATATCCATTTCTTTTCCAAAAACTGCTTCTTCAAAACTGAGCGTCATCGTATATTGTAAATCAGCACCTTGCCTTGGAGCGTTTGGATCTCTTCGTCTTGTTCCTCCACCGAAGAAAGAATTAAAGATATCTTCAAAACCACCAAAACCGCCTCCAAAATCAGAACCACCAAAACCTTGATTTGGACCAGCATGACCAAATTGGTCATATTGTGCTTTTTTCTGATCATCACTTAAAACCTCATACGCTTCAGCTATCTCTTTAAATTTTTCATTTGCATCAGGTTCTTTATTAATATCTGGGTGATACTGTTTGGAAAGCTTTCGATAAGCCTTCTTTAATTCATCTTTTGATGCACTCTTACTTACCCCAAGGACTTCATAATAATCCCTTTTACTCATAAAATTCCACTCCCGATTCGTTTCACATAAAGGTTATTTTACCATTGAAATGAATAAAAAGGCAATGAAGAAAGAAAAAGTCAAAGTCGTAAAAAACTGACTTTGACTTTTCATTCTCACTACTTACTTGTCGTCTTTTACTTCTTCAAACTCGGCATCCACTACATTGTCATCTTTAGGTGCAGATTGTCCGCCTTGTGCAGCGCCTGCTTGCTGTTGAGCTTGTTCATATAGCTTTACAGTAAGATTTTGTACAATTTCTTGTAGGGCATCTTTCTTGCTGCGAATTTCCTCAAGATCATTTTTCTCGATAGCTGCTTTTAAAGCATCCTTTGCTTCATTTGCTTGAGCGATTTCACTAGCATCGACTTTACCTTCAAGATCTTTCATCGTTTTTTCAGTTTGGAAGACTAACTGATCTGCTTCATTGCGAAGTTCAACTTCTTCCTTGCGCTTCTTATCAGCATCAGCATTTTCTTCCGCTTCTCTAACCATTCTTTGAACCTCTTCATCTGAAAGTCCAGTAGAAGATTTAATTGTTATCGTTTGTTCTTTGTTGGTACCAAGGTCTTTTGCACGAACATTTACTATACCGTTTTTATCAATATCAAATGTTACTTCAATTTGAGGAATTCCACGTGGTGCTGGTGGAATATCTGTTAATTGGAAACGACCAAGTGTTTTATTATCACTAGCCATTGGTCTTTCACCTTGTAATACATGAATATCTACAGCTGTTTGATTATCAGCAGCAGTTGAGAAAACTTGTGATTTTGAAGTTGGGATAGTTGTGTTACGATCAATTAACTTCGTAAATACAGCTCCCATTGTCTCAATACCTAAAGAAAGTGGAGTGACATCAAGTAATACTACATCTTTAACGTCACCAGAAATAACTCCACCTTGGATTGCAGCACCCATTGCTACAACCTCATCTGGGTTAACCCCTTTAGATGGTTCTTTACCAGTTTCCTTTTTGATTGCTTCTACAACTGCAGGAATACGTGTTGATCCACCAACAAGGATAATTTTATCAATTTCTGAAGCAGTTAAACCTGCATCTCGAATTGCTTGTCGAGTAGGACCCATTGTACGCTCAACTAAATGCGCAGAGATTTCATCAAATTTAGCTCTTGTTAATGTAACATCAAGATGCAAAGGACCAGCAGCTCCAGCTGTAATGAAAGGTAAAGAGATTTGAGTGGATGTAACTCCAGATAAATCTTTCTTTGCTTTTTCAGCTGCATCTTTTAAACGTTGTAATGCCATTTTATCTTGAGATAAATCAATTGCATTATCTTTTTTGAATTGTTCTACTAGATAATTGATAATAACTTGGTCAAAGTCATCCCCACCTAAACGGTTGTCACCAGCAGTAGCTTTAACTTCGAATACACCATCGCCAAGTTCTAGGATAGATACGTCAAATGTACCGCCACCAAGGTCATAAACAAGAATTGTTTGATCTTGGTCCATTTTATCTAAACCATATGCTAATGCTGCAGCAGTTGGTTCGTTGATGATACGTTCTACTTCAAGCCCTGCAATTTTCCCAGCATCTTTTGTAGCTTGACGTTCTGCATCGTTAAAGTAAGCAGGAACCGTGATAACAGCTTTAGTTACAGGCTCTCCAAGATAGTCTTCAGCATAAGATTTTAAATATTGAAGAATAATAGCTGAAACTTCTTGTGGTGTATATTTTTTACCTTCGATTTCTTCTGTATGGCTAGTACCCATATGACGCTTAATAGAAATAATTGTATTTGGGTTTGTAATAGATTGACGTTTAGCTACTTCACCAACTTGGCGCTCACCATTTTTAAAAGCAACAACAGATGGTGTTGTACGATTTCCTTCTGGATTTGGAATTACCTTTGGTTCTCCACCTTCTAAGACAGACACGCATGAGTTTGTTGTACCTAAATCTATTCCAATAATTTTGCTCATGAATTAATCCTCCTCATTTTATATGTAATAATCTCTATTGACTTACCTTAACCATTGAAGGACGAATAACTCGATCCTTTAACTTGTATCCTTTTTGGAACTCTTCTAATACCATTCCAGGGGCTGATCCTTCTACCTCAACTTGCATTACTGCTTGGTGTAAATATGGATCGAATTCCTGTCCAACCGCTTCGATTGGCTCGACACCTTCTCTTTTGATGGCTTCTAGCAAGCTACGATAAATCATCTCCATACCTTGAAGTAAGGATTTGGCTTGATCGTGATCAACTTGTGCCTGCAATGCTCTTTCGAAGTTATCCAATGCTGGTAAAAGATCTGTTATGATATTTTGTGCTCTATATTTTTGGGTCGCTTCAAGATCCATTTTTGTACGGCGACGGAAATTATCGAAATCTGCTTGTAAACGAAGATAACGGTTGTCAGACTCTTCAAGCTTTGCAACTAATTCTTCCACTTGCTTTGCTTGAGCATTTTCCTCTGCTACCTCTTCTTCTCCAAAAACAGGTTCAACTGTTTCAACTACTTCTTCTTGCATTTCTGGATTTGTTTTTGTTTCTTCTGATGCCAACTTACTCACCTCCCTTAAAGATTAAGTGGTTGTTTAAATAGTCTGCGCGTGAAAATGGGAGAGCTATATGCCCACCCTTACTCAATATTTCCACGCCTAGTTATTTTGATACAGTTTCGTGAGAACTGTAGTTAAATCTCTGCTGACAAATTGCAGTAAGCTAATTACTCTCGAGTATTCCATTCTAGTTGGTCCTAGGACAGCAATTGTACCTAGCTTCTCATCTCCAATGGAATAAGTAGCCGTAATTAAACTACAATTTTCCATTGCGATATTATTATTTTCCCTTCCGATTTTCACATGAATTCCGGACTGGTTTTGACGAATAAACTCATATATCCACTGTTCTTGTTCCATCATATTAAGCAAGCTTTTGACTTTTTCAATATCATGAAATTCAGGTTGACTGAGCATATTTGTTTTACCGCCATAAAACAATTTTTCATGAGGTGATATTTTCAAAACATCAGCAAATGTATTTAAAAATAAGTCATAGTTTTGAATATGCTGGTGCAATAAAACGGCTACCTCTTTAAAGATTTTATCAGCAAGGTTCACGATCGGAACTCCTACTAATCGATCATTTAAAATGTTCACCATTTTTTCTAATTCATTAATATTAATGGACCCGGGAAGATGAAACATTCTATTTTCAACATGACCTGTGTCTGTGATTATAATGGCAACAGCAGTATCTTGATTCAAAGGAACTATCTGTATTTTCTTTAACTTATTCACATTTACTGCAGGACCTAATACAATCGATGTGTAATTAGTAATTTCCGATAAAATTTTCGCTGATTTTTGAACAATTTTTTCTAGTTCATAAATCTTTTCTTCAAAAATAGATTTAATTTTTCCAACATCCTGTTGATTCAATACTTGCGGAGAAACTAAATGGTCTACATAGTAGCGGTATCCTTTTTCGGATGGAACCCGCCCTGATGAGGTGTGGGTTTTTTCAATGTACCCCAACTCCTCTAAATCGGCCATTTCATTCCTTATTGTGGCTGAGCTAAAGGAGATTTCTTTCTTTTTCGACAAGCTTCTGGATCCAACAGGTTGAGCAGATTGGATAAAATCATCTACAATAACTTGTAAAATCAGCAATTGACGATCTGTAAGCACATATATCACCTCTGTTAGCACTCACCATTAACGAGTGCTAATTCTAATAATAAATTATCAAAAAGATTGGTCAGAGTCAATAATTACACACCAAGGAAATATTGAAAAACTTCATTTCCTAAAAATCTACCTTGTTTCGTTAAAAAGATTGAGTCTTCATCGATTATGATCCATTTTCTTTCCTGTAATTCCTTTAATTGCTCTGAAAAGTATGAAACAACAGAAACCCCAAATTTCTCTTCAAATCTTGAAATGTTAACCCCTTTTGTTTTTCTTAATCCCAAAAACATTTCTTCTTCCATTTGTTCTTGTTTCGTAACAAGATGATTCTCTAAAAGCGGGAGTTCGTTATTTGCGAGTGGGTCCATATACTTTCTTAATGGACCATAGTTTGCCCTTCGATACCCTTTGACATAACTATGTGCGCCTGCGCCAAATCCATAATACCAATCATTGTTCCAATACGTAAGATTATGTTTACTTTCAAAACCTTCTTTTGAGAAATTGCTGATTTCATATTGTTGATATCCATTTTGCTCCATCTTATCTATTAATAACCCATACATTTTCGCATCCATATCTTCACCGACAAGTGGAAGCTTTCCTTTTCGCATCAAATTATAGAAAACAGTTTTGGGTTCTATAATTAGGGAATATCCTGAAAAATGAGGAATATTTAACGAAAATGCCGTCTCTAATGTTTCCTCAAATTGTGTTAATGTTTGTCCTGGTAATCCATAAATTAAATCAACGCTTATATTTTCAAATCCAGCCATTTTTGCCCATTCTATAGATTGAAAAACATCGGATGGGCGATGTGTTCGACCTATTCTTTTTAATAAATCCTCGTTAAAAGTTTGCACCCCAAAGCTGATACGATTGACACCAGCATCTTTTAAGATTTCGAATTTTTTTAAATTCAGATCTCCAGGATTGGCCTCAAACGTAAATTCTGTTTCTTGATCATATGGCAATTGGTTTTGAATCATTTCACATAAAAGAACTAATTGAGATTCTGATAACGCTGTTGGAGTTCCTCCACCTACAAAAATAGTTTGAAGTTTTTGAGTTGGTACTTCCTTTAAAGTTAAAATGATCTCATTTTCTAACGAGCTTAAATATTCATTAACCGGTTGGTCTTTTAGGAAAAATTTATTAAAATCACAATAATGGCAGATTTGCTGACAGAAAGGGATATGGATATATGCAGCCTGTATCATTTCATTTCAGTCCTTTTTTATTAAAGCTGTTTTCGTATAGATTGTGGTTTTAAGGTACTCTTAATAAGTGCTCAGCTCTTTTCTTTATTTTTATATGAGTTTAACACCCTATATGGAGAAATATCTATTTATAAAGTTACAAAAAGCAACAATGTTTTAGAAAAGAGCCTTTATTAACAAAAAGAGGCTAGATGCTTATGATCAAGCTTCTCTAACCTCATTCAAAATTATTTTTTCGTGTTGTTATCATCCATCTTAAGAACGGCCATAAACGCTTCTTGAGGAACCTCAACCGATCCAACTGACTTCATGCGTTTTTTACCTTCTTTTTGTTTTTCTAATAGCTTACGTTTACGTGAAATATCTCCACCGTAACATTTAGCCAAAACGTTTTTACCCATAGACTTGATGGTTGAACGAGCAACAATTTTTTGACCAATAGCTGCTTGAACTGGAACTTCAAATTGTTGTCTTGGAATAAGCTCTTTTAGTTTCTCAACAATAATTTTTCCTCGTTCGTATGCAAAATCATTATGAACAATAAAGCTTAGAGCATCCACTTTTTCAGCATTTAGAAGAATATCCATTTTTACAAGCTTAGATGGTTTATATCCAATTAACTCATAATCAAATGATGCATACCCTTTTGTACTTGATTTTAATACGTCAAAGAAATCATATACAATCTCAGCAAGTGGAATTTGATACACGATGCTGACACGATTTTCATCCATGTATTGCATATCAACGAAAATCCCGCGCTTCGCTTGACAAAGCTCCATAATCGCTCCGACGAAATCATTTGGAGTCATCATCGTTGCTTTTACATATGGTTCCTCAACACGATCAATTTTCTGAGGATCAGGCATGTTTGACGGGTTATCAACGTTAATTTCAGTACCATTGGTCATTATAACATGGTAAATAACACTTGGTGCAGTTGTGATTAAGTCAATTTTAAATTCACGTTCGATACGCTCTTGTATAATCTCCATATGGAGTAAACCTAAGAATCCACAGCGGAAACCGAATCCTAATGCTTGTGATGTTTCAGGTTCGAATTGTAAAGCAGAATCATTTAATTGTAGCTTCTCAAGTGCTTCACGCAGGTCATTGAATTTAGCAGTATCTATCGGATAAAGACCACAATAAACCATCGGATTCAACTTACGGTAACCTGGAAGCGCTTCAGTGGCACCATTTTTAGCATTTGTAATGGTATCCCCTACACGAGTATCCCCAACATTTTTAATCGCAGCAGTTAGGTAACCAACATCGCCGACTGTTAGTTCATCCCGTAATGTTGCTTTAGGAGTAAATACTCCAAGCTCAATTACCTCAAATTCTTTTCCTGTAGCCATCATTTTAATTTTGTCCCCTACTTTTACGCTACCTTCAGTCACACGTATATAGGCAACTACACCACGATATGCGTCATATAAAGAGTCAAAAATAAGTGCTTTTAATGGGGCATCCGGGTCACCTGTTGGAGGTGGAACTTGTTTTACAACTTGTTCTAGGATGTCTTCAATTCCAATCCCAGCCTTTGCTGAAGCTAAAACAGCTTCAGAAGCATCAAGTCCAATCACTTCTTCAATTTCATGACGAACTCTTTCTGGATCTGCACTTGGTAAATCAATTTTATTAATGACTGGAAGAATTTCTAGATTATTGTCGAGAGCTAGATAAACGTTTGCTAATGTTTGAGCTTCAATCCCCTGCGCAGCATCAACCACTAGTACAGCCCCTTCACATGCTGCTAAACTTCTTGATACTTCATAGGTAAAATCGACATGTCCAGGAGTATCAATTAAATGAAAAATATACTCTTCTCCGTCTTTTGCATTATATTTTAATTGTACTGCATTTAATTTAATGGTAATTCCACGCTCGCGTTCTAAGTCCATGGAATCTAGTAATTGGTCCTTCATTTCACGGGAAGATAAGGCATTTGTTTTTTCTAAAATACGGTCTGCCAACGTAGATTTCCCATGATCTATATGAGCAATAATAGAAAAATTGCGGATTCTCGATTGTCTCTTTAGTTTTTCTTCTCTATTCATTAAAAAGTTTCACTCCTACTTTTTCGGGCAATATAAACTATTTTTGATTATATCAGTAGGTTTAGGAAGATTCAATGATAACTAAATGCATTATCATTTCAAAGAAAAGACTGGTCCCAATGTATGGACCAGTCTTCATTTAGTCTAAAACACTTTCAATTAAGTTTTTCACACCATTACTCACACCTGAAGACACCTTTTTACCTAAATCAGAAAATAGATTATAGGCATTTATTTGTTCAAGCTTCTGTTTTTTTGACTCTAGATCATGACTAACATCTACACCTAAAACAGAAGCTTGTAAATTCCCTTCTTTTGTTTCCTGAATAGAAAGAGCCCTTTTAAACTTGGGATCTTCATAGCCTTTCATTTTCTGTATAGCAATATTAGCTTGCTGCATTCCGAATAATACCGAGAGAAACATGAGAGACACTATAAGTAAACTTTTCACCATAAATAATTTCATATCTTTCATCCTTCCTCGGATTTTTCGTTAATGCTTCTCCGTTTTTGGTCCAGTTGATTGATTGACACTTTCTGCCTGCCAATAATATTCGCTAAATACATCTGCTATCGCATCCGCTGAACGATATAGCTCTTCAAATGTATTATCAACGCCACCAAACTCAATTAAAATAGCTTTACCAGATAAATCTTGATTAAACTTTCCGTTTGTTCCTTTACCTTGTTTTTCAATAACCGCACGACTTAACCCAGGGTATTTTTTATTAAGTCTTTCATGCAATTCTTTAGCCAACTGAAGATTTTTTTCGTAATTGCTATGTTCCGCTCCAATGACAAAGGCTACCTTTGCATAGGACTTTCCATTAATGGTTGCGGTTGTTACGTCCTTGCGATGTCCATCACGGTGGATATCAATCAAATATTGTAACTCACGATTCTGTGTCATGGCTGTTTGTACAACTGGACGTGATTCTTGGTACGCTTGAGCAAAGTTCATTTTCTTTTTGTTGAGGTTCCCCATAATATCTGTCTTACTAACCTCGGTACCAATTCCTCTAGCTTCTAGACTCTGCTTTAGTTTTTCACCTATTTTCGTCACATTTACTTGTGAATGGTAGGCCCTATCTGGATCCGTTTCACCTTTTAAATATGGCAAATATGATTCACGATTGTGTGTAAAGTAAAGATAAACTACCTTACGATCGCCGGTTGTTAAGCTTGGTGGAGGACTAGAATTACCCCCATCTGGCTGAACATCATCTAGATTTTGAAGAGCCGCTTCACTTTCGGCCTTCATCACTTCCGTTGGTGGTGCAGATTCGACAGGCATATTGGTATAATTAACCCCTTTATCTGCAACGATTATTTTACTATCAAATAAGGAGAATCCTGGCAACTCCCTACCTAATAAGCTTCGTGGATCATTCAGATTGATGTTAGTGGAAAGCTTTAACAAAACATTGGTTAATTTTGGACCCTCATCCCTATTTGGAAGAGACCCAAGGAAATAATGATTTTCCCACCCTAACACCTTATACAAGAGATCCCCAGTCAAGTTATTAGCAGCAAGATGAACAGATGATGAAGTAATTCGATACTGTGGCTTAAGAGATGTCATTAATCCACTGATTGAAAAAATAAAAAATAGAAAAAGAATTAACCCTAAAAGTAGTTTTATCAAGCTCGTCCCTTGAACAGATATAATCATTCCTGTGGACTTAGCATTTCTCATTTTTCCACCTCTTTTTGCAAGTCTAGTAAATCATATGACTTTGCTAGAGATGGTAGAACCTTTATTTTGAAACTTTATTTTGTGTAGTAGCCCGTATTATCTTGGTTAACCGTTTTATGAAGGGCAGCATTTAATCCATTCGCTACCAAATTGGCCATATCTTCAATAAATACATCCACTTCTTTTGGAGTCACCATTAGGTTATGACCGAGCGGTGAAAGTACTTCATAAATCAATTTTCGTTTTTCTTCATCTGGAAGAGTTCCCACTATACCTAAAAACGTTTTTCGGTGCTGTTCCTTAGGTAAATCCTCTTCTGTTAACTTTTTTCTTCCGCCAAAATTCATACCAGCAGGCGCTAACGAACGGGATGGACGATTCCCTTCCCTTAACTCTTTTCCAAAATGTTTTAAAATAAAGTCAATGGTGTCACTCGTAATAGTGGCCGCGTCCACTACGGTTGGGACTCCGATAGCAATGACTGGAACTCCTAATGTTTGCTTGCTTAATTCTTTACGTTTATTTCCAACACCAGAGCCTGGGTGAATTCCAGAATCAGATATTTGAATGGTCGAATTTACCCTTTCAATCGATCTGGATGCTAATGCATCAATTGCAATGACAAAATCGGGTTTCGTTTTTTCAACAACACCGAAAATAATATCACTTGTTTCGATTCCTGTTAGACCCATCACTCCAGGTGATAATGCACTAACAGGTCGATATCCTTCTTCGACACTTTCTGGCTGTAGTTGAAAAAGATGCCTTGTTACCAATAAATTTTCACATACTAACGGTCCGAGAGAGTCTGGGGTAACATTCCAGTTTCCTAACCCAACTACTAAACAGGATGCATCTTCAGAAATTCCCATTTCCTTAAGGAATCTTGAAAATTCAGTAGCAAATACCCTTTCTACCTTTTGCTGCAGCTCTGTATCCTGCTGTCTTATTCCCATCACTTCCATCGTTAAGTAACGACCTGTTTTTTTACCAAGTGCTTTCTCACCCTCAGGAGTAATTTCTACCAAGGAAATATTGATTCCATTTTCCTCTTTTTCCTTTATGATAACACCTTCAATTTGAGAGATATTCTCTTGTTGGTGAACACTTCTGTCTGCAATGACCATCTCATGTGCTTCGACTGCAAGGTCAGTTCTAATGGAATACATACTTAAATCAACTTGTTCTTTCATCAATCTTCCCTCCCAACAAAATCAACAAACCTTTTCCTATTTTTGCCTCTATATGTAAAAAACATTCATTCCAAACGAATGTTACCTGTTATTTTACGTTATAGTATTGCAATATATCGGTGCGTTTGATAGAATATCTTTTGTTCTCTATTATTAATTATGAATGTGTAAGTCGAGTTCACATAGTCTCGATACTTTTTAGGAGGTGAACGGAATGCCAAACATTAAATCTGCTATTAAGCGTGTTAAAACTACTGCAGTTAAAAATGCACACAACGTAACTGTAAAATCTACTATGCGTACTGCTGTTAAAAAAGCTGAAGCTGCAATCGTAACTAACGAAACTAACGCTAAAGAACTTTTAAATAACGCTGCAAGCAAATTAGACAAGGCTGCTCAAAAAGGACTTGTTCATAAAAAAGCTGCTGCACGTAAAAAATCTCGTCTAATGAAGAAGTTAAACGCTGCTCAATAATAACAAAAAGCGGAAGTGCCTTGGTCAGCCCCGACAAGCATAAGACAAGACGGCGGGAAGGTTGTTCTTTAACCTTCATGACGGATTGGCTTATGACCTCGAGGGGCTAGGCACTGAAGCTAGATTAAACGAGAATTAAAAAATGATCCCAATTCATTTGGGATCATTTTTTTTGGCTTAGGGTATTTAATTTAAACAGGATCATCTCAATAATCATGGTTTTATTTAATCCGCCTGTTTTCATCTGATAATCTGCTTCAGCAAAAAACAGCATCATTTGTTTTAATTCGTATTCAGAGAATAAATTAGCTTGTCCTGCAGCTATTTTCACTCTATATGGATGTTGCTTAATACTACCCGCAATTTGTTGTTGGCCATAACCTTTCCTAGCCATTTCCTTCACTTGATATATGAGACGGAATTGTCCAGCTAATAGCGCGAGGATTTTAATCGGTTCTTCATTTTGTTTAAGTAAATCATAATAAATCCGAAGAGCTTCTTCCGTTTTCCGATGGACTACTTTATCCACTAATTCAAAAATATTTTGTTCGAGTGTCTTTGATACTAGCTTTTCAACCGTATCAAGATGAATTCTATTCCCGTCTCCTACGTATAAAGACATTTTATCGATTTCATTTGTAAGTACAAATAAATTAGACCCTGCTATAGCCACCATTCTGTCTATTGCTTGTTCTTCGATTTCAACATGATTCGATTTCACCCGTTCTTTTATCCAATTTCGCAAGTCCTGGTCTACCATTTTTTTAGCTTCTGCATTTTCAGCTTTTCTTTTTAATTCCTTTGTTATTTTTTTTCGTTCATCCAATTTTTCATAAGGAGCTGAAAACACAACAATCGAATAGGGGGCTGGGTCATTAAGAAATTCCTCTAGTTTCGATAAATTATGTTCAACTTTTTCCTTTGTTTTTTCACTTGTTAAAAATACGGGGTTTTGTAAAATGATTAATTTTCTTTCACCCATAAATGGAAAAGTTTCTGCATCTTCTAGAGCCACTTCGATAGGGGTTTCTTCTAAATCATAGGTTGAAAGGTTAAAATCCTTTTCATCCTCATTTAGTACAGATTTTATTAACAATTGAATGGTCTCGTGGATAAGAAATGATTCCGTTCCATATAATAAATAAAGCTGTGAAAATTCCTTTTTCTTAATTTGCTTCCAAATGTTCATAATCATTTTTCATTATCTCCGTTCTTAAAATACCTCCATTATATCGTAATGAAGCTTGACCATTTTTACAAGTAGAACGAGGAATAGGACAGAACAAAATTAAAAGGGAATTGACACACCTATCATGTCAATTCCCGTTCTATATTAAACGCCGACATTTAAGGCCTAGGAACTTAACTGTCGACGGTATGTCATCTTAGTAAGTATAGTTTGTGCCTTTCCATAGAAAGTATTTGTGACAACTCTTGTCATTTATAGAAATGCTTTTTTGGAATAAGGTAAGAAAGAACCCGTAAAAGAAAACAATTTTTCAAATTTCCTAAAAAAGATCATAAAAAGCATTTTTAGGAATGTAGATTTTTTTTTTTGTTTAGCTTATACTATAAAGGAAATAGGAGGGGTAGACTGTGAATGAATTTGAAAAGGACGTTCAATACAAGCGTAACGACGCTTTAGATTCTGGAATGGGCTTTATCGTTTCTTTCGGTTTCTTTGCAACAATGTTTATTATTGCAACGGTCATTAAAGTTGTAGGATCTTAATTTAAAGGTCTACATAGAATTAATGTTTTGGGACTACATGATTACCATGTGGTCCTTTTATTTTTCCAGTCAATAAATTATACCTTATATTATGGTAAGACCGAGGAAAACGTTCCTCTTTCTCCTTCAAAATAATAAGAAATTCCACCACTGTTATCAGTTCTAATAATTTTGCTCCCCTCCTCTTCTAGTATCTTTAATACCTCCATATGTGGATGTCCAAAACCATTTTTTTCACCAACTGAAATAATGGAGTATTTTGGCTTTATTTGCTTGATAAAAGCCTCATAAGTAGAATTTCTACTGCCATGATGTCCTACTTTTAATACATCCACTTTGAGATTTGGAAACTTCTTAAGTATCGATCTTTCCCCTTCAATTCCCAAGTCACCTGTAAATAACCACTTTTTTCCTCCAATTTTAGAATAAATGACGATAGAGCCTTCATTTCTCTCCCCTATGAAATGATGAGGAGGAGATATAATCATAAATTTATTACGACGCACCTCCCAATTTACTCCTTCTGAAACATACAGTACTTCAATATTTAGTTTATTTGCTTCTTTAACGATTTCTTTTTCTAATGGAGATTTTACCATTGTCGACGGCAATAATATTTTTTTCACCTTTACTTCTTTTAATAAAACGAGGCTGCTTCCGATATGGTCCATATCACCATGGGTTAAAATAAGCAAATCCAATTGAGAAATTCCTTTTGCCTTTAAAAATGGTATGAGTACATCCTTACCCACATCAAAACTGTTCTTTCTCTGCTTCCAATCTGGAACTTTAAAAGGTATTTTCCCACCCGTATCAATTAAATAATTTCCTTGATTATTTGGAAGTTTAATCAAAATACTGTCACCTTGTCCAACGTCTATAAACGTTACTTCTCCTTCTGAATTAACAAAAGGTAAAAGGAGTTGAACAAATAAGACAAGCCATGGGAATAAAAGATGTAAACGAAGGCGTTGCTCTTTTTCCCATAATATAAAGGAAAAGATGATGCTTCCAATATAGAAGAATATAAGGGGATTTGAGGGTCTTCCTGTAATGAACCTAGTCCAAGAGAATTCAGAAATATATTCCGCGAGACAATTACTATGATCAGCTAAAAGTGTAAGGAAAAAAGCTAAGAAATGAAAACCATCTGTTGAGATAAACTGAATGAGAAAAAGTAATAGGACACCCGGTAAAAAAATAAAGGAGAAAAGAGGAATAAAAATAAAATTAGCCATTATAGAAAGTAAGGGTATTTCAAAGAAGTAATAAAGTAAAAACGGAAGGGCAGATACTTGCGATATATATGATATTAGTGCCATTTTTCCTACTGAAGAAGTATAGGTAGAAAGGATAGAGGTGGAGAGCAGTAAAGCTAGTGTAACGATAAAAGACAATTGAAAACCAATATGATAAATAACATATGGGTTTATAGTAATTAAAAATAAAAGTGAAATACTCAATCCATCGATCGATGTTAATTTTAATGAAAAATGATTGGTGAAAATTAAAATAAGCATAGCCATAATGACTGCTCGATTTACAGAAGGTGTTGCCCCAGTAACAATCGCATAAACGGGGAGGCAGAAGATTAAAATTTTAGATAATTTTTCTCTTACAGCACCTAATTTTATCCCTAAATAAAAGATAAAATTTATTAATAACGCCACGTGTAATCCTGAAATAGATATTAAATGGATAACACCTAATCTTTGGTAAGCTGTTAAGGTTTCTTCACTAAGAAGTTCACGTGTCCCAAAAATTAACGCTGCGGCTAATGGAGACAATTCTTTGGGAAAGTTTCTCTCAATTTGTGATATTCCTTTTAACCTTAATATTTTTATTCGATCTAGCAAGGAATACGAACTTTGTTTACAATTTGAAAAGTCCCAATTTGTAATTTGCAATTCCCAATAAATCTGCTTTTGCATTAAATAATCTTTGTAATTAAACGCATTTTGATTTCTCGGAACAGCTGGCGTTTGTAAATTTCCTGTAACGGGGCAAATATTTTCTATTAACAGTTTATTTTCTAGTTCTTTTTTTACGATTTGAGTGGGAATTTTATAAGTCAAAACAAGTTTTTCTTTTTTTTCTACATTTACTACAATCGCTTTAAAACGATCACCATCTATGTTTATTTCATCTGTAAATTGGATAAAAAATTGAGTTTGCAACGGAGATAAAGTGGAATGACTCGTTGAAATGGTAAAATAACCGATCATAAAGTAAAGAGTATAAAAAAGAAGCAGGATTACGATGAATTTTGGGTTTATTTTTTTTATTACCCATAACCCAAAAAGAAGAAGAAGGAATATGATTGTAGATGCTATTCCTTCAAATGCACTCATGAGGCCAAATAACGAAGAGACAGCTACAAAAATTAGCTTTGTTTTCATAGCTATTCTTCTAAGGATGAAATCGTTAACCCATTAAAAGGGACTTGTTCTGTTTTTACTCCCGCCTGCTTAAAGAGCTCAATTGCATAAGGATGATTTTTATAATCCTTTGCGTAATATACCGTTTTAATTCCAGCTTGAATAAGTGCTTTACAGCATTGAACACATGGATAATGGGTAACGTATATATCTGACCCTTCTGTCGGAACACCAAATTTAGCACATTGCAACAAGGCATTCATTTCTGCATGAACCGTTCTAATACAGTGGTTATCAATCACATAACATCCTTCATCAATACAATGTACACCACCGGCAATAGAACCATTATAGCCTCCTGCAATGATTCTTTTATCTCTAACAACGGTAGCACCTACCGTTAGTCTAGTACAGGTACTTCTTAAGGCTAATAAGTGACTTTGTGCCATAAAATATTGATTCCACGATATACGTTCCAAGGCTTGTCCCTCTTTTCTAATGATTACTCTTTAGAATTCTTTTATTAATTTTAATACGATTTTACTTTTAAAGAAAGCTGTTTTCGTATAGATTATGGTTTTTGTAAAAATCCCTAAAGCCGGATTTTTTACAGGCACTCTTAATAAATACTCAGCTCTTTTCTTCATTTTCATATGAGTTTAACACCCTATATGGTGAAGTGCCTATTTATTAGTTACAAAAAGCAACAAAGTTTCAGAAAAGAGCCTTAAAGAAAGTAGCTATTTAACAGAAATAGAGGACTCTAATTTTTCAAATGTCTTCTCTCCAATTCCACTTATCTCCTTAAGGTCTTCAATCGACTTAAATCCGCTATTTTTCTCTCGATATTCAATTATAGCAGTTGCTTTAGAAGGGCCGATGCCTGGTAATGTTTGTAGCTCTATTTCTGTCGCTTTATTGATATTAACTAAATTATTCCCTTTGATTTCCCCTTCGTTTTGGATCACCGCTCCTTCTTCTCCAATTTTCGGAACAAAAATAACCATTTCATCTGCGATATGTTGGGACAGGTTAACTTGATTTTGGTTTGCATCTTTTGTAAAACCACCCGCTTTACGAATAAGGTCCATTACCCTTTCCCCTTGAGTAGCATGGTAAACCCCTGGCTCTAAAACTTCACCTTTTACGTCTACCATGATATTTATCTCTATCTTTTCTTCATCCTTCACTTGCTCCTGTTCTTCAATTAGAGGAGTGACCTCTTGATTAAACGTGACTTCTTTTTTATTAGAAGAAAAGTAGTAAAAATATATACCTAAAATTGTTATTAGAAATATTAATATCATTTTAAATTTATGGATTTCCAACCAATCTTTCAAAACATTCATTCCTTTCAAATTGGTATAAAATTTTTGGATTGTTCATAATGTTATATGAGAAGCCTGCCGAAGGAGGGATTGGACAAATGAAGCTAGGGATTATTGGTACTGGTAATATGGGGAGAATTTTGACCGAGGCAATACTTGATTCAAATGCCGTTTCCCCTTCTTCAATGATCGTTACAAACCGAACATTAGAAAAAGCATTATTGCTTAAAGATACATATCCAGAAATAGTTGTGGAACTTACTGCAGCGGAAGTAGCAAAACAAACAGACCTATTATTTATTTGCGTGAAACCAAAAGAGGTTTATGGGGTTCTCCAGGATTTAAAGAAGGTTTTAAGGAAGGATCAATGTGTTGTAACCATTACAAGCCCAATTAGTGTTTCTCATTTAGAAAAAGAATTGGATTGTTCTGTTGCTCGAGCCATACCGAGTATAACGAACCGTGCCTTAGCCGGAGTTTCACTTTTATCATTTGGAGTAAATTGCTCACAGAAATGGAAAGAGGACCTATGGAAGTTGTTGGAGAAAATTTCAGTACCATTAGAAATTGAAAATAATATAACAAGGGTATCTTCAGATATAGTAAGCTGTGGTCCAGCCTTTTTTAGCTATTTACTGCAGAGGTTTATTAATGCAGCAACCAAAGAAACGGATATCGATCAACAAACAGCCACTAAATTGGCGAGTGAAATGATCATTGGATTAGGTGAGCTAATCAAGCAAGGGCATTATACTTTACCTACATTACAAGAAAAAGTCATTGTAAAAGGCGGAATCACTGGGGAAGGTATAAAGGTGCTAGAGGCTGAATTAGGGGATATATTTGAGCATTTATTTCAGGCAACCCACCTTAAATTTGATGAGGATTTAGCTTCTGTTGAACAGCAGTTTACAAAATAATTATTCGATAAAGCTAAAGAATTATCCTGCTTATAAGAGAAAAAAAGGAGCTGACATAACTGTCAACTCCTTTTTATAAGGTTATTTTTTTTTCGCAATAAAAAGTATTCTTTCTGTATGTCCAGTGACTGCTTTGTCTTCAAGATCACCTAAAATGTGAAGTGCTTCGAACCCCGTTTGTTCTAACCATTTTTTATATTGATTTATCGAATAAGTCCGCTGAAAGTGAAATTCCTCAACACGTTCATATCTTTCCTTTAATTGATTATCTTTTACAAAAAAGGTAAGCTCGTGCTCCACACTAAATGGATATTCCCCTTCAAAGCAATTCCAAATATAGCAAATATCATCCTCTATATAAGTAAAAGTTTGATTTTTAAATATTTCCTCCATTTTATATTCAGAATGGACGTCAAAAAGAAACAACCCATTATCTTCTAAATGTGATGCAACTCCCTCAAACGTTTTGATTACCTCTTGCTCGTTTGATAGATAATTTAAGGAATCACAAAAAATAGTGATAAGATCAAACTGTCCAAGCCCTTCTAACTCAGCCATATTTTGTTGGAAATAGGGGATTTTCAGCCCTTCTGCATCGGATTTTTCTTTTGCAACGGCTAACATATCTTCTGATAAATCTATTCCTGTTACATCATAGTCTTCCATGGCAAAACGACAAGATAATTCCCCTGTACCACAGGCAATATCCAATAGCCTTGAACCCCTAACTTGATATTTTTGCTTATACCTGGCTGTTATTTCAAGCCATTTTTCATAGGGTATATCCTGCATTAATTGATCGTACAGGTAAGCAAATTTACCATAAGAGGTCATTGTAATGACTCACTTCTTAAATCAACGGTTGGGGCATCTCCCCATAAACGCTCAAGATTATAGTAACTTCTTTCATCTTTATGGAAGATATGAGCGACAACATCCCCTAGATCAACAAGGACCCATTTAGCTTCATCAAACCCTTCCATTCTCTTAACGGTAAAGCCATTTTCTTCTGCTTTTTCTTGAATCTCTTTTGCAATAGCTTGGACCTGTTTATCAGAATTTCCGTGACATATTAAAAAATAATCAGTAATAATAGAAATTCCTTTCATATTCAGTACGATAATATCCTCAGCAATTTTATCATCTGCTGCTTTGTACACGACATTTAATAAATTTTGATTATTCATTATTCAACCTCCTGTTTTTTTACAAGGTCGTTAAAGGTAAAGAATGTTTCAGGAAAGATGGGCTGCTTTTTCTTCATTAAAAACACAATTGTATTGTGAATTGCTTTAATCAGAGCATCATCTAAGCTTATTTTTGCCAATTCTCTTACCTCTTCAACCCCTGGAAAATGACGGCCTGGCTCAATGTAGTCTGCTACATAAATTATTTTTTCCAATAAAGTCATATTGGGTCTGCCAGATGTATGATAACGGATAGCATTTAATATTTCTATATCCGTTAACCCTACTTCCTTTTCTACTAAGTATGCCCCAACAGGTGCATGCCATAATTCTTGATTAAATATAAGCAGATTAGGATCTAACTGTTGATTAACAATTATTTGTTTCATTTCATCTTTAGGACGAAACTTAGCATAATCATGAAAGATGGCAGCTATCTCTGCCTTTTTGGGGTCAGCAGAATATCGTTCAGCTAGCGTTATGGCAGTCTCCATTACACCAATCGTATGTATGTATCTATGCTCTGTCAGTTGTTTTTTAACCAAAGCAAGAGCTTCATTTCGATCCATATAAATGGTTCTCCTTTATATAAATTCTAACAGACTCTGGAAGTAAGTATCGAATCGTTTCTTTATTAGCAATTCGATTTCTTATCATCTTAGATGAAATATCGATTAATGGTGCTTCTACATGAATAATTGGAAATTTTGACTCAGTAGTATACCCAGGTCTTTTCACACCAACAAATCGAACAAGTTGAACTAGTTCATCTATTTTGTACCATTTTGGTAAATATTCAATCATATCTGCACCAATAATAAAGTAAAATTCATGATTCGGATATTGCTTACTTAAAATCTCCATTGTCTCAATCGTATAGGAAGGTCCATTTCGTCTAAATTCGATCGTTTCAATTCGAAAAAGAGGATGACTTTCAGTTGCTATTTCTAACATTTGCAATCGTTCCTCAGTGGTTGTCGAACTAGTCTTTACCTTATGTGGCGGTATTTGGTTTGGTAAAAACCATACCGCATCTAAGTTTAATCCGCTCGCAACTTCATTCGCCATAATTAGATGACCAAAATGAGGAGGGTCAAAAGTACCACCTAAAATTCCTATCTTCTTCATGCGCCTCCTCCTTCCTCCAATTAAGGTAATTGAATTTGTTTATTTTCAGTTGATTCCTTGTACAGCACGATCGTATTACCAATAACTTGTACTAATTCGGCTTTTGCTCCTGTGCTTAATTTTTCAGCAACGCTATCTTTATCTTCTTCACAGTTTTGTAATACACTTACCTTTATTAATTCACGAGCTTCAAGAACATCATCGATTTGCTTAATCATATTTTCATTTACTCCACCTTTTCCTACTTGGAAAATTGGATTTAAGTGATGTGCTTTCGATCTTAAATATCTTTTTTGTTTACCTGTTAACATTTGGTACCTCCTAGTTGTTCCATAACAATTTGTTTCATTCGACTAATATCAGGTGTAATTCCTGTCCAATACTGAAAAGCTAATGCACCTTGATGGACAAACATATCTATCCCATTTTGAACAATGGCTTTTTTCTTTTTTGCTTCACTTAATAAAAAAGTCTCGAGAGGATTATAAATAATATCACTCACAATACTACTTTCCCTAAGAAAGTTAATGGAGAGTGGTAATTGACTCATATTTGGGGACATTCCTATATTTGTTGTCTGAATAATAACCCCATAATGCGATAATTTATTTTCCGCCTGCTCCAATGATAAAGCTTCAGATGTTATCTGATATGGACAAGTCTCGATTAGATGAGTGGCCTTTTCAACTGTTCGATTACAGATATCCATCCCTTTAACTCCTGTTTTCGCTAGCGTGTAGTAAATAGCTCTAGCTGCCCCACCTGCACCGATGATTAATATTTTTTGATTAACAAAATCACTCGTTAAAGAAGCAAGTCCCTTCATAAATCCTAATCCATCTGTATTATAACCAACTAATTTTCCATTCTGATTGACAACCGTATTTACAGCCCCAATATCACTTGCAAGGGGGTCGATTTCATCTAAAAATGCCATAATCTCTGTCTTATGTGGAATTGTTACATTAAAGCCTGAAATTCCAATCGCTTTCAAGCCTTTAATAGCAGCTTCTAAATTTTCCTTTTTAACCAATAAAGGTTGATAATGGGCATCAATGGAATAATATTGAAACAAGTCATTATGCATTTGTGGTGACATCGAGTGAGCTATCGGATCACCAATGACAGCAAATAGCTCCTTCATCCAGCTTCATCTCCACTTCAAGTTATATAATGGATTTTCTTAGAATGACTTGTACTCCTTTTGGTACGTAAGCTGCAACCTGTACACCTGCTTCGTTCACTGTTATCCAACCAAGTCCTGAAAAAACGATATCCGTTTTATCCTCTTTTATCGTAAATTCATGTCTGACTAATTCCGGGAATGAATCGAGCTGATTTTGTCTAGGCGGCGTTAACATTTCACCAACATGATTTTGGTAAAGCTCAGTTGCATTTTCCAGCTTTGTTCGATGAATAAGTAACTCATTAGAAATATAAGTAACAAAGGATTTCCTTCCACCTTTGATATAATCAAATCTTGCTAATCCACCAAAAAAGAGGGTTTGTCCTTCATTTAACTGATATACTTTTGGCTTAATTTCCTTTTTAGGGGTAATGATCTTTAAATCTTGTTTATCAACAAAATGAGCCATTTGGTGATGGTTAATAATCCCTGGAGTATCTATTAAAGACTTATCATCATCCAAAGGAATTTTAATAATATCTAAAGTCGTTCCTGGAAAATGTGATGTCGTAATTACATCCCCTGTACCCGTCACTTCCTTAATAATTCGGTTAATAAAAGTAGACTTTCCTACATTTGTACAACCTACGATATATACATCTTGATCCTGTCTAAGCTGATCAATAGCAGCTGCTGTTTCCTTAATAAAATGCCCTTTTGCTGCACTTACTAGAAAAACTTCTTCTGGTTTTAATCCTAGTTGTTTTGCTTCTTGTTTCATCCAGTTGATTACTTTATTTGGTTTTACTGATTTCGGTAACAGATCCACTTTATTACCAATTAAAACGACCTTATTATTTCCGACAAACCGATGTAATCCAGGAAGCCAACTTCCGTTAAAATCAAAAATATCTACGATTTTTACGATTAAACCCTTGCTTTTTCCGATTTCATTTAAGATTTTCAAAAAATCGTCATCTGTAAGATGTACATCTTGTATTTCATTATAATGTTTTAAGCGGAAACAACGTTGACAAATAATATGTTCCTTTTCTAATGCCGACGGGGGTGCATATCCTAACTCATCAACATTCTCCGTCTGAATATGTACGCCACAGCCAACGCAAATATATTGTTCGTTACTCACTTTTATTCCTCCCAATGAATCATGCCCTTTTTCCGAAACCAATTCAGTATTCTTCGTTCTACTTGACGGTTGAATTTCGTTATTAATCCATCCGTCTTGGCAACTGGGACAACTAGAATCGTGTGAAATCCTCCCCTATTTCCACCTAGAACATCGGTTAATAACTGATCTCCGATTACCACTGTTTCTTGTTTTTCAAGCCCCATTTGTTGCAAAGCACGATAAAAAGCACGTCTCAATGGTTTTCTAGCTTCATATATATAAGGAATATTTAAGGGGTCTGAGAAAGCCTTAACACGTAGTTCTTTATTATTCGATACAATCGTCACAGCAATATTACTTTTTTTCATATTTTCAAACCAACTTACTAATTTAGGAGTAGCAAGTGGCCGGTCCCATTCGACTAATGTATTATCTAAGTCTGTAATAATCCCTTTAATCCCTTTTTCCTTTAAGGATTCGGGAGTAATTTCAAAAATACTTTTCACATGCTGATCAGGCAAAAAATTTTTTATCAATTCATATACACCTCATTATTTCTGCTCATTAACTTATCTATCATAACCAATTTTATCTATAGTTTCAAAATAAACCTTCATTATTTATCTTTTACAATATAAAGGAAAGCATAAGTGAATAATTTTCAGATCTTAATACGAAAGGACAAACAATTTAGAAATTACTTGAAATTTTATCAATCATTGTTGCAATTTGTAGAAAAATAGGAATAAAATAAAAATTTTTCGACAAAACTTTTCACTATTCAACACTGTGGATAACTTTATACACATGATACACATTAGTTTATTCTATATTTATCCAGTTTATAAACAAATTAACCACAGGTTATCCACGGTTTATTGTGGATAAGAGAACGATTGTTCTTATTGGATAAATTTGATAGATTAATAATACACCTAAGGACAACCTACTATATTATGATTAATGTTTCCTCGTTAGAACCTTTTCACTAAAATTTAGGAGGTGGATGCTGACATGCGTAAATTGTCAGATGAGCTATTAATTGAATCCTATTTTAAGGCAAGAGAACTAAATCTCAGTCTAGATTTTATTCGCCTCATAGAACTTGAAATTCACCGTCGATCCCTTACCAATAAAATAAAGGTTATTTCCTAATTAACACCTTAAGCCCTCAGAGCTGTCAATTTTTATTTATTACAGTTCTAGAGGGAATTTTTTTAAAAAAGTTACAAAAAGCACACTTTCACTTTGCACCTTTATTAAATTTACAAACAGATTTCTCCTATTTTTTCTCCCATTTTTATTGGATATGGCGTTTTAATGGATGGAAGTAAGGAAAAGTGGTTCTCTTGAAATAAAAGAATAACAGTTGAGCCGAAAGTAAAATAAGCAAGTTCTTGCCCTTTACTTAAATGTTCATTAGGATGGGTAAGCTCAATCGAATTGACAAACATTGCTCCAACCTTTACAACTGCCAATTGATTGTTTACGATATCGACTTCAGTTATAGAACGATAGTTTTTCGATAAAGGATACTTCCCGTATTTTAAACCCCATTTATTTACTGGATAAGATTTACTGCCAAGCTCCCATTGGTCTTTTACTTTACCATTTACTGGGGAGTGAATACGGTGATAATGACTTGGACTTAAATAAAAAACCATATATGTACCATTTATATAAGGCGTTGCTTTCTCCAAACTTCCTAACATCTCAGAGATAGAATAAATTTTCCCTTTGACCTTTACTACAGCATTCGGTTGAATATTCCCAATATCCTCGATAATCGCATCCACTGGGCTCGTCACCGATAATTCGTCTGTATGGATTGGCCGTGCGTCTTCTTTTAATTTTCTTATAAAAAAGTCATGCAGGGTTGGAAAACTTTTCAAAGGGTTTGCCATTTCAATTGTATTAATTTTATAAGTTTTAGCAAAGGAAGGAATTAAAAATTTACTTATATGAGATCGTGTAAATTTTTTTAAAACTCTAGATGACCATTTTCCATTGGTTAGCTCGATCATTAGTCTATAAACGTTTTTTAACAATGTATATACCTCCAAAAGGTTGTGAAATGCTCTTTACGGATGTTCATAAAACACTTAGAATAAAATAATATTATAAGAAGTGATATTTTTGTATGGATCCATTCCTAATTGAGAAAGGAGTGAAAAAGTGTTCCTATCAAATGTGTTTGACCAAACAATAAAGAAGTTAAAAGCACAAACTGCCAATGTTCTAACCTTGATTAATTTGTCTTTAGGTGGATTTGCCATTATTTTCACTATTCATGGTAATTTTAACTTAAGCTTACTTTTAATCTTTATTGCTGCATTAGCTGATCGTTTTGATGGTATGGTCGCAAGAAAATTTAATATCGAGTCAGAACTTGGTAAACAATTAGATTCCATGTGTGATATTATATCATTTGGAGTCGCACCTGCACTATTATTGTACCAAGGAATTTTACATGAATTTGGCGGCCCAGGTTCATTCTTTACTGTTTTTTTTATTGGATGTGGAGCTTTTAGACTTGCCCGTTTCAATATATCCGAAAACAATGGCTACTTTACAGGCCTACCTATTACTGCTGCTGGTTGTCTAGCCACTTTAAGCTACCTATTCTATCCTTACGTTCCATCCCAAATATTCCTGTTTATCATTATTATCCTTGCTTTTTTAATGGTTAGTCCATTTAAACTAAAAAAAGTATAACATAAGAACAAAAAGCGCAAGCGCCTTGAACATTGAAAAAAGAAGTTCATTTTTTCCCTGCCCCGACAAGCAAATGTTCTCTAGTGTAAGAAGTCTGAACTTCGACTTCTTACACTAGAGGTTATTTGACCAAGGAAGAAGTGATTTATCTTCTTCCCTCGAGGGGCTAGGCAGGAAGAAATGAAGTACTTTCTTCCCTGCTGGAGCTGGATTACGAAAACTTCGTCTATATTTATCCACAAATTTAAATTTCATTATTTTTAAAACAAGAAAACACATCCCTAGTTTTAAGAGATGTGTTTTCTTTATGTTATTTCGTTAATTCAAGGAAATCTTCAACATCTTTCACACATAATTTTACTGCTGCTTCCCAGAAGTCTCGCTTAGTTAAATCCACATTTAAATGTTTCTTCGCTAAGTCTTCAACTGTCATACTTGCCGTATCCTTTAATAAAGCAATATATTTATCTTCGTATCCTTTTCCTTCTTCTATTGCTTTAGAATATATTCCTAATGAGAATAAATAACCAAAGGTATATGGGAAGTTATAGAATGGAACTCCTGTTAAGTAAAAATGAAGCTTAGATGCCCAGAATAATGGATGATATTCCTCTAATCCATCTGCATAAGCCTCTTTTTGAGCCTGCAGCATCAATTCATTTAATCTTTCTGTACTTACCATTCCTGACTTTCTTTCTTCATAAAACTTAGTTTCAAATAAGAAACGTGAGTGGATATTCATTAATAGTGCCACTGAACGCTGTACCTTATCTTCTAGTAACGCAACTTTTTCCTCTTTCGTTTTCGCGTTTTTGACTGATGCATCTGCTAGAATCATTTCAGCAAAAGTAGAGGCTGTTTCAGCAACATTCATTGCGTAATTACGATTTAATGTATGTAAATCTCTCATCGCGTACGTATGGAAGCCATGGCCCAATTCATGAGCCAATGTTGATATATTAGATGGTGTTCCGGAATAGGTCATAAAAATTCGTGATTGACCTGATTCTGGGAAGTAGGTATGGAAGCCACCTGGTCTTTTTCCAGCACGATCTTCGGCTTCAATCCATCTATCCTCAAATGCCATCTTAGCAAACTTTGTTTTTTCCTCTCCGAATTGAGCAAAATGTTCAAGGATAAACTCTGCTCCTTCTTGATAGGATAATTTTGTCTCACTGTTACCTATTGGGGCATCGAGGTCATACCAACTTAATTTTTCTACACCTAAAAGTTCTGCTTTACGTTTCATATATTCAACCAGAGGTTGTTTATAATCTGAAATAACCTCCCACATGGTTTCCAAAGTCTTTCTGCTCATTCTGTTCATATCAAGTGATTCCTTCAATGTGTCTTCCCAACCGCGTTGTTTATACACATTTAAACGGAAACCAGCTAAATGATTTAACGTTTTGGAAAGAAGTTCAGCTTTTTCTCCCCATGATGCTTCCCAGTTTTCAAAAACGTTCTTTCTTACTTGACGATCTGAACTAGAGAATTTATTAGAAGCCTGCCCTACTGAAAGGAGCTTTTCGCCATCTTCATCCTTAAAAGGAATATGTATGGACCCAACAATTAAGTCATACATCTGTCCCCAGCTATGATATCCATCTACACTAAGGGAATTAATTAATTTTTCCTCTTCTTTTGAGAGCTTTTCGTTTGCACGATTTCGGCGCTCTGATAGGACAAATGACAATTCTGCCAGTCTTTCATCCTTTAGGATGGTTTGCCAATCTTCCTCACTAAACGAAATTAATCTTTCATCAAAGTCAGTTAAAATAGATTGAAAGGACGCGCTTAAACCTGTCACACGAGAGCGAAGTTCATTTGCCTTTTTATCAGCCATGTTTTGAGCCTCTAAACAGCTTACAAAAGCTCCTTCTTGTCGAACAGCCTTTGTAACAGTTTGAAACTGTTTAAGTAAGTCTATAAGAATAACAATATGTTCTTCCGTTGTAGTACCCTTCCAATTCTTCACACTTTCTTTAAAGCTATTTAACTTCTCATTTGTTTCAGCAAGATGTGCTTGAAACTCTGGTGAATTACTTCCTCCATTAAAAAATACGTCTAAATCCCAAACAGCCGAATAAGTTGTGGCAGTCATGGATATCCCCCCCTATTTAAATACTCTATTATTATAATAATATTTTTAGAAAATTTCTATTATTATGCATATAAAAAAGCCTATGCAAGCGCATAAGCTTTTCTAAAAAATCATCTATAACATCCACTAAAGTACCACCAACCACCAAATATCAATACTAATACTAGTATAACAATGAAGAATGCATACCATGCTCCACCGCTTACAGCATATGGGGGCGGATACGGATAAGGATATGGAGCTGGGTATCCATATGAAACTGGGTAACCGTATGGCATAATAATCCCTCCTTTTCCCCAAGTTTTCATTCTGTTTATCAAATAAATAAACAGGTATTATTAATAAAATATGTTAGGACAAATGCCTTTGTATGGGCTTTTTTTAAACTGGCTAAACTTTTAAGGAATGGCTACATAAACTATAATTTGAAAGATTTTCCTTTAAAAAATATTATATAGGACAGACACAATCCGTTAACCCTTCACATAGGAATTAGTTATAGGCAAAAGTCCTAACGGGGGTGTTAAAATGTCCGGTATCTTAACTGCACTAGGTTTCTTAGTTAAAGAAATCATTTTTCTAGTCTCATATGTGAAGAATAATGCCTTTCCACAACCTTTATCTGCTGCTGACGAACGAAAGTACCTAAGATTGATGGCAGAAGGCGATTCACATGCACGAAATATGTTAATTGAACATAATTTAAGACTTGTTGCACATATTGTGAAAAAATTCGAAAATACCGGTGAAGATTCAGAAGATCTCATTTCGATTGGTACCATTGGGTTAATAAAAGCTATTGAAAGTTATTCAGAAGGAAAAGGAACAAAGCTCGCAACATATGCAGCCCGTTGTATCGAAAATGAAATCCTTATGCATCTTCGTGCTCTAAAGAAGACAAGAAAAGACGTTTCTTTACATGACCCAATCGGTCAAGATAAAGAAGGAAATGAAATCTCCTTAATTGACGTTTTAAAATCTGAGTCAGAGGACGTTATTGAAACCATACAGCTAAATATGGAACTAGAGAAGATTAAGGAGTATATTGATGTATTGGATGAAAGAGAAAAGGAAGTAATTGTGGGCCGCTTTGGCCTAGATTTACAAAAAGAAAAAACACAGCGTGAAATTGCTAAAGAGCTTGGAATATCAAGAAGCTATGTGTCTAGGATTGAAAAACGTGCCTTAATGAAGATGTTCCATGAATTTTATCGTGCAGAAAAAGAAAAAAGAAAAAAAAGATAAGAACAAAAAAGCATTAGCCTCGGGCTAATGCTTTTTATAATTAATCAACACTTACTTCAGCTGCAATCACACAACCGATTACACCAGTAATGATAAGTCCTAATACCATCATGAACATATATAGGCACCCCTTTTTTTAAAAATAGTATACCATATATCTTCGATTTATCTACATTCTTATCGTGAAAATAGTATATCAATTTGACTTCTTTTTACGAAAAAAAACCGTTAATAATAACACATGTAAAGACATAAAGATCCTCCTTATTTCGGTCTTTAGGTGGTATCTTTCATCACCCATAAGCATTTTTTACATCTAAGTTTTCTATAAATCATTTCATTACCACCTTTCTGAATTAAGAATTAAAATAAACGATAAAAATTCATTTGACGATTTCGATGTTCTTCTTCAATTTTCTTAATCATTTGATGATGCAAATACTCTTTTTCACTGATCAATCTTTTTTTAATAGTTACCGTAAGAAATAAGATGTTTAATGTCATTATGATACACCTCCCTTATATTTTTAAAAACACGATTCCATGTATACCAATAATTAATACATTCTCTGCATATGAAGCATTTGATAAATACGATTTCTATTTTCCTCTTCCATTCTTGCGATCTTATTTTCATGTATATATTCATTTAGATTTTTTGATCTTTTTTTAATCGTTACCGTTAAAAATAAAATGTTTAATGTCATATAGCTCACCTCTCAAAATTCAGCTTTTGTACCCGATTAATACATACGTTGATTATGAAGTATTTGGTACATGCGATTTCTGTTTTCTTCTTCCATTCTTTCGATCTTATTCTCATGAATATAATCATTTAGATTCTTTGCTCTTTTTTTAATCGTTACCGTTAAAAATAAAATGTTTAATGTCATATTGCTCACCTCTCAAAATTCAGCTTTTGCACCCGATTAATACATACGTTGATTATGAAGTATTTGGTACATGCGATTTCTGTTTTCTTCTTCCATTCTTTTTATTTTATCTTCAAATAAGTAGTCATTTGTTGAATTTGTTCTTTTCTTAATGGTTACCGTTAGAAATAAAATATTTAGTGTCATTCCACTCACCTCCTTTAGTTCCATAGGCAGAAAAAAACCGCAGGAAAATAGACCCCTGCGGCTTTTTAGACATAAAAATGCCACAGGTCACAATTCTCCCTGCGGCATGGAAAGTTATATTCACAAAAAGTAATTACTGAGTGAATCCATTCCAATAGGTCGAATGTATTTTTGTTTCATATGAAGTTTTATTGTTTAATAAAGATAACTTTTTCATCATTCAACCTCCTAATCAGAATTTTTTCACTTACCTTGGTAAGTATAACCACTTTAATATTACATGTAAACCCCTTTTTTGGATTTTTTTTCAAGTTTTGTAAAATATAAAAAAAACGCCTATCAAAGGCGCTTTATTTCTTCATTAAAAAATTTTGACCTTCTTCTGTATCCTCTAATCTTTTTCTTAACTTTTTTGACTGGAAGAAGAAAAGGATGGAAAGAGATAAAAACAAGATGGTTCCACCCATACCAACCAACTGGTTCATTTGTGTGGAATCTTTGGGAATAATCACACCTAAATATAAAAACACTGCAACGGCCAATAATACTGTTGCAAAGCGATGGAAATCTATCATTTTTTCGTAGACTTTTTTAATCTCTATTTTCATATTTCATCACCTATCATAATAGAAATAAGAACTCTCTTTTTCTACTTTAACATAGATAACATATAAATAGAGCTTGTAATTAATAGTAGAATTACCAAGAAATTATTTATAAAAGGCTCTGTTATACAAGGATGTTGATTTCCGCTGCAGGCACTCGCTTTCCGCGGGGCGTGCGGTGAGCCTCCTCGTCGCTATCGCTCCTGTGGGGTCTCACCTGTCCCGCTGCTCCCGCAGGAGTCTCGCGCCTTCCTCTCCAATCAACCTAGTGTAAAATCAACACAGCTCATTTAAAAGAGCCTAAAAAAAACTATCCTTTTAAAGGATAGTCTAGTAATCTTATTAATTTTCTAATGCCTGTTTTAAATCTTCCAATAGGTCTTCAACATCTTCAATCCCGACTGAGATTCGAACTAAACCATCGGTTATACCTAATTCAGCCCTACGCTCTGCTGGAATAGAAGCATGCGTCATTCTGGCTGGAACGGAGATAAGACTCTCAACAGCTCCTAAACTTTCAGCTAAAGTAAAATAATGAAGCTTAGCCAGAAGTCTATCTGCTGCCTCACCGCTTCCTACATCAAACGATAACATGCCACCAAAGCCTTTTGCTTGTTTCTTTGCAATTTCATGGTTTGGATGTTGTTCTAAGCCTGGATAGTACACCTTTTTTACGTTGGGATGTTCTTGTAAAAACTGTACGATTGCTTTCGTATTGCTTTCCGTTTCTTCCATTCTGACGCCAAGAGTTTTAATCCCTCTTATTAATAGCCAAGAATCCTGAGGGCCAAGTACGCCACCTGTAGAGTTTTGTACAAAATGCAAATCTTCTCCTAGTTTATCGTCAGCAACTACTACTAATCCAGCCACTACATCACTGTGTCCACCAATATACTTAGTAGCACTGTGTAACACAATATCCGCTCCTAATTCAATTGGTGTTTGCCAGTATGGTGTTGAAAAAGTATTATCAACAATCGTTAATAAATGATTTTCTTTTGCTAATTTAGCAGCAGCTGCAATATCAGTAATTTTTAGTAATGGATTAGTTGGGGTTTCCAGGTAAATCGCTTTCGTATTTGGGCGAATAGATTTAGTAATATTCTCCAAATGGCTCGTATCAACAAATGTGGACTCAATCCCAAATCGATTTAATACCTTTGTCATAACTCGGAATGTCCCGCCATATACGTCATCCGTTAAAATGATATGGTCACCACGGTTAAAAAGCATGACAACAGCAGTGATGGCGGCCATTCCTGAACCAAAAGCAAATCCTCTTTTACCACCCTCAAGATCCTTAATTAGTTCCTCAAGTGCATGACGGGTAGGGTTTCCAGTTCGAGAATATTCAAAGCCCTTATGCCCACCTACCCCTTCTTGTTTAAAGGTGCTTACCTGATAAATCGGAACTGATACTGCTCCAGTATGTGGGTCATTACTTATTCCACCATGAATTAACTTTGTTTTTTGTCTCATCCTCTAGACCCCTCCCTCATATATTTTTTTACTTAAGTATCTTTCACTGCTATCTGGGAAAACAACCAAAATATTAGCAGGTTTTTTTAATTTTTCAGCCTCTAAGATAGCTGCATGCAGTGCTGCACCAGAAGAACTTCCAACAAGAAGTCCTTCTTTTAAAGCCACTTCTTTAACACGGTGAAAGGCATCTACATCTGATACTGTATGAATGGCGTCAAAAAAGCTTACATCCATATATTCCGGTAAAAACTCCATGCCAATTCCTTCCGTTTTATGTGGACCAGGTTTTCCACCGTTTAAGATAGAGCCTTCTGGCTCAACAATGACGGTTTTAATGGAAGGATTTTTTTCTTTTAGATATTTTGCCGTCCCCATAAATGTGCCACCTGTACCCGCTCCAGCAATGAAAATATCAATATGACCTTCTAGTTGCTCCCAAATCTCAGGTCCTAATGTTTTGTAGTACGTCATAGGGTTGGCAGGATTGGCAAACTGCTGCGGGCTATAGGAATTAGGGATTTCTTTTAACAATTCCTTAGCTTTTGAAATAGCCCCTTTCATCCCCTCAGCAGTTGGCGTATGAACAATTTTGGCCCCGAGTGCTCTCATTAAATCCTGTTTTTCCATACTAAACTTTTCAGGAACACAGACAACTACTTTATATCCGGAATTTATAGCTGCTAGGGCTAAGCCTATTCCCGTATTACCAGCAGTTGGTTCAATAATAGTCCCGCCAGGTAGTAGTTTTCCACTTTCGACAGCTTCTTTTAAAAGTTCCAAACCTAAGCGATCTTTTACACTTCCACCAGGATTCATAAACTCCAATTTAGCAAATATACGTACGCCTTCTGTAAGATGGAAATGATTGATTTCAACAATAGGTGTATGACCAATTAATTGGTGAACATTTTGATAAACCTTCACAATAAGTCCGCCCTTTATCGTTTGATTCAGTCATTTTCCTTAAGCAAATATACTAAGAACGGTTCCCCAATAATTACTGTTCCTTCACTGCTTTAACGATTTTCATTACTAAGTTAGCTGAATTAACAGCTGCTTTTTCTAAATATTGTTCAAATGAAAGATTAGATTCTTTCCCTGCAATGTCTGACAAAGAGCGTATAATAACAAAAGGAGTTTGGAATTGATGTGCGACTTGAGAAATAGCAGCAGCTTCCATTTCTACAGCTTGTAAATCTGTAAACTTACCTCTGACAAACTCTACACGAGTTGGTTCATGCATAAATGAATCTCCTGTTGCAATTAAACCTTTTACAACTTGAATATCATTGATTTCAGTTGCAGCTTTTTCTGCTATTTTGACTAATTTTTCATCTGCTGTAAAGGCTGGTGGAAGCTGTGGTACTTGCCCATATTCATACCCAAAAGCTGTTACGTCCACATCATGATGTCGAACTTCTGTTGATATGACAACATCTCCAACATTTAGTTTTGGATTAAATCCCCCGGCAGATCCCGTATTAATCACTACATCTGGTTTAAACACTTCTAATAGAATGGTTGTTGACATTGCAGCGTTTACTTTTCCAATACCTGAGCGTAATAAAACTACTTCTGCCCCATTCATTTGACCAGATGTAAACTCACAACCCGCAATCGTTGTTTGCTCTTTGTTCTCAATATGATCACGTAATAAAGTCACTTCTTCTTCCATTGCACCGATGATTGCTATTTTCATTGATAAACCTCTTTCTTTACTTTTTTTCAGCCTCTAAAATCCATACAAATTTATTACATGAAATAAAACGGACCTCAAATCCATTTTTCTCGAGCATTTCTTTTAAAACAGGAATCGTTGTATAATATTCTGTTTTTAAATCCATTGCAAGATTTAGATAGCCCTTTGATAACGCATCTTGGATAGCTTCTTTATAAGCTTCCTCAGACTCGTACATCGTATCCGCAAAGACTATTTTACCACCAATAGCTAATTTCTTTCCATATTTCTCAATGGCTTGTTCTTTTTCTTCATCGGTTAAATGGTGAAAGGCATACGTGCTGACAAATGTATCTACAGGATCAGTTTCAGGGAAAATAATAAAATCTCCATCAAGTATTTGAGTTTGCATTCCAAGCTTTTCTATTGCGATTTTCCGCATAGCAGGTGATGGTTCTATACCAGTTACTTGAAGATTTCTTCTCAACAATTTAGAAGTTAAGTTGCCTGTTCCTACACCAAACTCGACAACATGCCCGTTTGCACGATTAGCAACCTCTTCTAAAATGGCTTCATAGTTACTGAAAACCTCCATATATTCTTCATCATGACCTACTACCGTTTGATCATAAGAATCTGCCCATTGTTCAAATATATTTAAAAATTCTCGTCCCACGTTATTCACTCTCCACTATATACTCATAATTCCTATGAGTATACTATGAATTAAAAAATGACCTGTTCCCAATTTAACACAAACATTTAAATCATTCAATAAGAATTGATTTGTATTCGATTAAAAAATAAAATATAAGTATGGAAAAGGAGAGGACAGATATTGATGAATCTACAATTAGATCTAATTGAAGATAAAGTAGAATTATTTGAAGCAAGGGATTTACCTTCTCTTGAAAAAAAAATGAACGAACGAATCGAAATAAACAAATCGATACTATTAAAGGTACACTCAGCCTCCCACCAAATGCATGTCGACCAAAATGGAGCCACTTTTTACACGGCACTTGTTCACTTCAAAAACAACAAAGCCTAAAAAGCTAGACTTCATCGCTTTAATGCAAAGGGGGTCTGACCCCCACCGCTTTAAAGCGGTGAAGGTCAGACCCCTTTGCTTAATGGTTAAGAAAGTATAACTTTTTGGGATTCCGAAAATTGTCTAGCTCCAGCAGGGAAGAAAGTACTTCATTTCTTCCTGCCTAGCCCCTCGATGGAAGAAGAAAGATCACTTCTTCCTTGGTCAAATAACCTCTAGCGTAAGAAGTCAAAGTCCAGACTTCTTACAGGGAAAAAATAAACTTCTTTTTTCCTTGCTAGAGAACATTTGCTTGTCGGGGCTTACCAAGGCGCTTGCGCTTTTCTTTTTTATCTTCTATCATTTTCTATTAACTCTTCGGCCTTTAGTGGTTTCCATCCTTGCCCATCTACCCATTCAATGACTACACGATAAATTTTAGATTGGTCTTTGGAAGTGATTGTGCTAATTGATTGACTTCCTGATTCATTATTTCTTCCTAAAAACCAAACTGTCATATTACTTTGTTCCACACCTGTCGCATATGAAATAGCTTGAAGCATTTCTTGCCAATCAGCTGAATTTTGATCGTATACCGTTACATGTTCACCTGATTGGGAAGTTCCTACAGGTTTCCAATCAGGGTTTGTAATAGTGGCTTTCACATTGGGGTCGCTTCCACCCTCGGTTACAACAGTCTCTGAATCGGTTTCACCCTCAGTGCTAGTTTCTTCAGATGTTGTATCTTCAGTAGTGGAATCATCTTCCTCGATGGTAGAATTTGAATCTTCTTCCTCTTCAACGCTCGATTCTGAAGAACCCTCTTGTGCGTTATCTATATTCGTTTCTTCTTGATTTGTTTTGTTATTTTCTTTTGTTTCAATATTTTTGCCATTTTCATTGGATGCGGTAGACTCATCATTGCCGCCGAAAAAAATGGATGCTGAAACAACAATGATGAGCAGTAATACAAGTACAATTAAACTATTTAATATTAAATTAGTTTTTCTTCGTTTTGATCTTTGAGATAACCGTGAATCCCCTTTAAAATCGAAATCCTTATGTTTCATATTGATCTCTCCCTTGCATCATTCTTGGTACAATTGCCACTATTTTATCATGTCTAACTTAGAACTTGAAGAAATAAGGCATGCCCAAGCTTTTTTTCTATTCATTGTCAATCTCATATATTGCTTTGACCATGTCTGCAAACAATGGATTAACCCCTCCCTCATTGGATGGAACTCCTAAATTAACAGTTACGAGGGCATACCTAGGATTTTTATAAGGGAAGTATCCAGCAAACCATTTATTATGTAATTCTTCATTGTTTGCCATTATTCCTGTTTGAGCTGTTCCAGACTTACCTGCCACTTCGTAAGGAAGGTCTTGAAACCATCTCCCCGTTCCATTCTCATTCATAACAACTTCTCTTAAAAGTTTTTGTAATTTCATGGCTGTATATGGTGCAATGGTTTCACCTGGAATGGACTTTTTCTTAAATTCCGCCATGGTGGTTCCATTTTTATATTCAATTTTAGAAGCTACTCTAACCATTTCTTTTTTTCCTCCTCGGGCTATCGTAGCCATCATATTGGCTACTTCTAACGGAGTAATTCTTACTTCATGCTGTCCAATACCTGAAAAATAAACAAAATTTTTATCTTTTTTTGCATCCTCTGAAGTAAAAACTCGTCCCTTTTCTTCGTCTTTTAATTGCTTAAATCCTTCAAAATGATAAACGTCACCTTGCCATCCTACTTTTTCTGTTAAGCTTAATCGACTGGCATAGTCTTCTAATATATTGGGATCAATGTCCTTTAACTCTCTAGCCAGTGTACCAAAAGTATTGTTGCAGCTCCTTGCAAAACTATTGGTGAAATCTAACTCCCCATATTGATGCTGCAAATCCGGCTTTCCATTAATTACATTACAATCAAACAACCGATCCGGATTATCAAGCTTATAATCGATAGCAGCTGCAGCGACAACCGTTTTAAAAACAGAACCCAAGATTTGTCTTTCAAGCATCATATTGTGCATCCCTAAACCATTATATGGATCTTTTTGATTAATATTCGGTCTTGAAACCATGGCTAAAACAGAATTATCTTGTAAATCGAGTAAAACCAGCCCGCCTTTTTTAATTCCATATTGATCTACCAATTTTTCAGCTGCCGATTGAAATTTAGTATCGATGGTTGTTCGTATATTAACAGGATAAAATGGATTTGCTGGGTCAACATACTTCACATTTATACCAAATAATGGAGAACCGTCACCATCTACATGGTAAACCAGCTTGGATTTTCCTTCAGGTAATAAAAATTCATCAAAACTTGCTTCCATTCCTGAAACACCAATTAAGGTTTCATTTGATAATTCTTTATCTGGATATCTTCTTTTTAATTCTGTTGGATTTTCACGTACAATTCCGATAAGTTGTTCCGCTGGATAATTAGATAAATTATATTTTTTTTCTACGGCAAAAACGCCTGGTATATTTAGGGCATTGATTTTTTCCATTTGATCATTTGATAAAAGAAGAGGTTTCGGCTCTCCTAATGCAAAAGGTTTATCATTTTTCTCTATTTCTTTCATGATCGTATAATCTGACACGCCTAAAATGCGGGCCACTTCGTTAACCTTCCATTCCATCTTGTTTAAAAACGGAAATAAAATTAAAACTGGAAGCCTCTGTTGGGTTAGAAGTTGTCCGCTTCTATCAAGAAAATTTCCTCTTCCATTATCAACAATCATTTCTTGTGACCGTTGATTAACACTTGCTTCAATTAGGTTTACATGGTGTTTTGTATAATCCTCAGTTGAAACCAATTGAATTTGAACAAGCCTTCCTATCAAAAAGGAGATTCCCGCTAACCAAAAGCATAAAGATATGATTGCTCTTTTTTTCCACTTCATCTTTTCCACCTCTCGTCAAAAGTTTTGACGAGATCCATCAATTTCAAACGGTCAAATTCATAAAACAAAAGGACTTATCTTTAAAAGATAAGTCCCTTAGCTTAGAAATTATTTAATTTCAGTAATTTTTACAACCATGTCTCCACCTGGAGTTTGTACAGATACCTCATCGCCAACCTTTTTACCTAATAGGCTTTTAGCGATTGGTGAATCATTGGAGATTTTTCCTTCAAACGGATCAGCTTCTGCGCTACCAACAATAATATAGGTTTCTTCTTCTCCGTCTGGTAATTCAATAAATGTAACGGAACGTCCAAGTGCAACACTATCCGTACTCATTTCTGCTTCATCGATGATTTTTGCATTTCGAATCATATTTTCTAGAGTCGTTATACGACCTTCGACAAAGGCTTGTTCTTCTTTTGCAGAATCATACTCAGAATTCTCGGATAAATCCCCAAAGCTACGAGCAATTTTAATGCGCTCTACAACTTCTTTTCGTTTTACCGATTTTAATTGTTCTAATTCTTGCTCAAGCTTTTCTTTTCCAGCTAGGGTCATTGGAAATACTTTTTCTGCTGCCAAGACACTCATCTCCTTCTAGTCTTCACAATCCCCCATAAGATTGCGCTTCCAAATAATAATATTACTTAAAAAAGTATGTAAGATGAGCGCGTCCGTGTAACGGGCGCGCGTATTTTAGCTCAAGCCTGAGCTATCTATTCTCTGTTACTGAGGAAGATACTTGCATGTCTTCCTATTGTTTTTGATTATAACTGATTTTCATAAAGAAATTAACAGAGTTTAAAGATTATCTATGCTATTGTTTCATAAAAAAGACTTTTGTTCAAGAATTGTTTGAATTTTAGTAACCATTAAATCAATTGCTACGTGATTATGCCCACCTTCTGGGATAATGACATCAGCATATCGTTTTGTAGGCTCTATAAATTGATTATGCATTGGTCGAACTACACCAACATATTGATCGATAACAGAATCTAATGTCCGCCCTCTTTCCTTAATATCTCTTAAAAGACGTCTGATAATGCGAAGATCAGCATCTGTATCGACAAAGAGTTTAATATCCATTAGATTTCTTAGACGTTCATCCTCTAATACTAAAATTCCTTCTAAAATTATAACATCCTGAGGTTGAACATGAATGACTTGATTGGATCTTGTATGAACCGCATAATCATAAACTGGCTTTTCAATGGCTTCATATTGAAGTAATTTGTTAATATGCTCAATTAATAAGTCATTATCAAAGGCAAGTGGATGATCATAGTTTGTCTTTAGACGTTCTTCAAATGGAAGATGACTTTGATCTTTATAATAAAAATCCTGTTCAAGCATTAAAATAGAATGACCTTTAAATGAATCGTAGATAGACTTTGTTACACTTGTTTTACCAGAGCCAGAGCCCCCAGCAACACCGATAACAACTGGTTTGCGCTTCATCCCTTAGATCTCCTTTCGCATCATGTTGTTAGGGAAAACTGGCTGTTGAACCTTAAATTTCACAATTTGTAATGGGTGGCGAGCTGCATCTAACTCATTCCCTTGTTCGTCCCAAACTTTTTCAATAACCTGTGTGAAATTCTCAATTTCAGGACCAAAGAATTCAACTTCTTGACCAGCCTTAAAGAAGTTACGTTGTTGTAAGGTAACGATTTGTGTTTCTGGATTATAATCTAACACTAAGCCAACAAAGTCAAATGTGGTCTTTTTGCTATGATTTCCAAACATTTGCTCTTTATACCCAGGAACACTTTCGAAGAAAGCTGAAGCTGTGTCACGATTTGCACATTTATCTAATTCCACAAGCCATTCTTTTTCAATTTTAAAATTGTCTGGATCTGCGCAATAAGTGTCAATAACCTTACGATAGACACTTACAACGGTAGCGATATAGTGAATTGATTTCATGCGGCCTTCTATCTTCAAGCTATCAATTCCCATTTCAATCATCCGAGGAATAGATTCAATCAATTTTAAATCCTTTGGACTCATGGCAAATGGAGCATCTTCATCTTTGAAAAGTGCTTTTTCTTCATCTGTAGTTTGTTCGTATAAATCATAGTCCCAACGGCATGATTGACAACATCCGCCACGATTTGAATCACGAGCAGTCATATGGTTACTTAATGTACATCTACCTGAATAGGCTATACACATGGCACCATGGATAAACGTTTCAATCTCAATATCTACTTTTTCTTTCATTTCCTGAATTTCTTCCGCACTTGTTTCACGTGCCAAAACTACACGTTCTAATCCTTCTTCTTTCCAATACTGTACAGCTTTCCAGTTTGAAAGGGATTGTTGAGTACTTAAGTGAATTTCAAGATTTGGCGCAACCTTTTTACAAGTTTCGATGATTAAGGGATCCGCCACGATAATTCCCGCTACACCTGCAGCCTGAAGTCCTTCTAAATATTCTTCCAGACCAGCCATGTTTTCGTTATGAGCAAAGATATTGGTTGTAACATAAATTCTTGCCCCATATTTATTAGCGAATTCTACGCCTTCCTTCATTTCTTCAAAGGTAAAGTTATCGGCGTTTGAACGTAATCCGTATTCTTGGCCACCAATAAAAACGGCATCTGCGCCGTACTGGACAGCTATTTTTAATTTTTCAAGATTACCTGCTGGCGCAAGTAACTCTGGCTTTTTCACAATGATACGTTTTCCATCAACGATTTGAGAAATGGGTTGTTTCGTTGTGACCATTATAAAGTACCTCCTTAATGTCTTACTGTCGACCTATCTTTTAGGCAATAACACCTGTACATTTTTTATTTTTAATAAACTGTTTCTTTAAAGAAGAATCCAGTATCGAGTGGACGATTTTCCGGTTGGATGGCTTCCATTTGTTCAAGAAGCTCGCCCTTTTTATCCTCATATAGATCTGGATCTTCGAAATATAAATCAATGGCTTCACGATATAGCTTTGTTACAGAAATAATATATTCTGAACTATGCAGAATTCCATCTATTTTAAAGGAATCAATACCAGCTTCTAAAAAGTCTTGAAGCTCATCAATGATACAAATATCATTTGGACTCATAATATGTGTCCCATTCTCATCTTCAAAAATAGGATATTTATTTCCGCGTTCTTTGTCATGCAAAATCATATTTTTTTGTTGCTTTTGATTTTCAATATCCATTGTTTTTCCTTGATATTCAAAATAATTACCTAGCAGGGAGCGTTTGGATTGGAACATCGCTGTCATGCCATGTACTTGAACTTCAATTTCAACCTCAGCATTTTCTTTGATTTCAAGAATAGCATCCATATTTATTTCTCGAGCTAACACCGCTCTTTTTGAACCTCTTTTCCCCCAATAATTGCAGGTATACCAGTTAGTTGCAGTTGTTTCAGTGTTCCAATGTAAAGGCATATTTGGAGCCGCTTCTCTAGCCATCATTAAAACGGCAGGATCGCCAAAAATAACAGCATCTGCTCCGACTTCATTTAGAAAGCGTAAATAATCACCAAGCTCGTCTATTTTTTCATTATGAAAAATAGCATTCATCGCTACATATACTTTTTTTCCTTTTTCATGTGCGATTTCAATTGCCTTCTCTACTTCTTCACGATTAAACTCTCCAGCAAGTCTTAATCCATACCGTTGTTCACCAATAACAAAAGCATCAGCTCCAGCTTCCATTAAAGGGAGTATATCTTCAAGCTTAGTAGGAGTTACTAATAATTCTGTTTTCTTCATACCCTTCACCTCTTTTTACTAATAGCAATTCCATCTCCAACTGGAAAAATGGCTGTATCATAGTCAGGATGATTCATTAACCAATCATTAAACTGATCAATTTTCTTTACCAAGCTGCGGATTCGCTTATTTTCAATATGTTCATGGCATACAAGTCCTTTAAAAAGAATATTATCTGTTAGAATAATTCCATTTTCACTTAATTGCCTAGAGTATATTTCAAAAAACTTTTGATACTGACCTTTTGCGGCATCAATAAAAATAGCATCAAATGGCCCGAAATTTTTAATCGTGTCTTCCACCTCAAGGGCGTCCCCTCTAATCAAATGAATTTGATTTTGTTTACTCGCTCTTTCGATATACTGTTCTGCACGACTTGCACGCTCTTCATCTCGTTCAATGGTGATAATCTTAGTATCTGGCAAAGTAAAAGACATCCTTAGTGCTGAATATCCTATAGCTGTACCTACTTCAAGAATATTTTTCGGACGATGGATACGCAAAATTTGAAGTAACGCTTCTATTCCAATTAACTCCATTATTGGAACATCCTGTTCTTCTGCATATTTTTCCATTTCCGCAAATAGAGTGGTTCTATTAGGTATTTTATTTTCTATATATAATTGCAACTCTTCATTAATCAAGTTGCATCACCTCTATCCTTGTTCATGATTTAGGCATGAAAAAAAGCGTTCACAGGGTGATGACTGATCATGATGAAAAAGATTCATCATTCCCGATTCAAGCGATTGCTTGACCTTTCACTACTGTGGATAACGCTATCTACTCGTATATAAAACAAACTACATTTAAACACTTGAATATTTTATCACAAAAGCGAAGGGAATGCTAATTTTTCTGCATTCCCTTTTTTTTGGTAAAGCTGTATTCGTATAGAATGAGTTTAAGTAAAAATAGTTCTTTTGAAAAAATGTATTAAGTAAGAAGATGATCACTAATTGTTATTCGTAATATGTTCTTCCTTTTTTTGATTATGTTCTTGCAATGACTTAGAAAATAGTACTTCTCCTTCGGCAGTTGCTAGGAAATATAAGAAATCTGTTTCCTCTGGGAAAAGTGCTGCTTCAATTGACTCTGCTCCTGGATTTGCAATAGGACTAGGTGGTAACCCTAATACTTTGTAGGTATTATAGGGAGAGTCCACTTCCAAATCTTTATAGTAAACTCTAGTCTTATGCTTACCTTGGGCATAAAGGACGGTTGGATCTGTTTGTAATGGCATTCCTTCATCAATGCGATTATAAAAAACACTAGCAATCGTATGACGGTCTACTTTTTCTGTTGCTTCTTCTTCAATTAAAGACGCCATTGTAAGCATCTGGTGTACCGTATAATTTTTTTCTTTCATAACATCAGAATACTGCCCAACAATTTCTGTTGTTTTATCTAGCATTGTTGAAACAATTTCTTCTATGGAAGGGTTTGTTTCATAAAAAGAATAGGTCGCAGGGAACAGGTAGCCTTCTAATGGATACTTAATTTCTTTTTCTAATATCTCATCCGTTAATAAATCAGGGTATTTTTCCATCAAATGTTTAATGAATTTCGGATCATTGAATGTTTTAAAAACATCAGCCGGCTTTTGTTTTGTTTTATTAGCGATGATTTCGGCAATTTGTTCTAATTGTATTCCTTCCGGCAGTGTAATTTTTAAGACTACTTCTTTCGTAACCTTCCCCGTCTTTAAGTTATCGATAATTGTAGGGAAGGTCATCGAAGGGCTTAATAAATATTCCCCCGCCATAAAACCAGATTCATTTTTAAACTTTACATAGTATTTAAACACTTTTGCATTTTTAATAATCCCATTTTCTTGTAAGATTTGAGAGATACCCGTTACAGATGAACCTATCGGGATGACAACCTTTTTTTCTTCTTTACTTTCTGCATTGACTGGCTGCAGGGCTGATTTAACGTATAGGTACCCACCTCCAGTAATACCACCTACTACTAATAAAAGAACAATGGTAATAACTAATACAATTCTTCTTGCAATTTTTGCTTCTTTTTGTTGTTCGATTAATTTTTCACGAATGATATCTTTTTTGGTTTTTTTTTCGTCCATACTTCTTCCCCCTAAATATACAGGGATTCCTTCTTTCTTCCCTCTGTGTATCATGAATCCATATTATACTATATTTTCATGTTCATTTTGCAGAAATATTAAGATTCTTAACAGTAATTGTCGTTTTTTCTTAGGAAAAAAGCAAGTATAAAGAAAAAAGAGTTGACCATTTCTGGTCAACTCTTTTTTTTAGTCTTCTTGCTCTTCTAAGAATGTATTTAACATTTCTTCGATTAAATCCCATTCCTCGTCTGTTTCAATTGGCATTAACTCGCCATCTTGATTATCTTCACTAGGAATAAAAGCTGAAGCATGAATTTCGATATCTTCTTCATCATTTTCATCGCCAATTGGATAATATAAAACATACGATTTACCAAACTCATCAGAATCGAAGGTAAATAATACTTCACACAAAATTTCGTTACCTTGTTCATCTACAACTGTAATATTGTTTTCTCCGTGGTTCATTCTCTCACCTCATTAATTTTTACTGTCAAGATATCCTTGCAGGATCATGACAGCCGCCATTTTATCAATGACCTTTTTACGTTTTTTTCGACTAACATCCGCTTCTAATAAGACTCTTTCTGCAGCCATAGTCGTTAAGCGTTCATCCCAAAGAATAGCCGTAATCCCGAATCTAGATTCAAGCTCATTAGCATATCTTTGGCTTGCTTCACCTCGTGGTCCGATTGTACCATTCATATTCTTTGGAAATCCAACCACTACTTTTTCAATTTGATACTCTTTGATCAATTTTCCGATCTGCTCAAAGCCGAAAGAGTTTGCCTCTTCGTTGATTTTCAATGTTTCCAATCCTTGAGCAGTCCATCCTAATTCATCACTTATTGCAATGCCGACTGTTTTAGAGCCGACATCGAGACCCATTACACGCATGTTTATCCCTCACGATGTTTCTTTAAATAAGACTTCACTAGTTCCTCGATGATTTCATCTCTTTCCAGTTTACGAATAATATTTCTCGCATCCTGATGTCTCGGGATATAGGCAGGGTCACCTGATAATAAATAACCTACAATTTGATTAATAGGATTATATCCTTTTTCATGAAGAGCTTCATACACTTTCAATAATACCTCATTTACATCATGTTCATACGGCTCTTCTTGAAAATTAAATCTCATCGTTTTATCAAATGAGCTCATTATTAGCACCTCGCTTTTTTTATGGCAGCGATACTGTTGATACATTTGTTAATTGTTACCTATATTCTACACTAGTTTGTCCCAATGTTAAACTTTAAACGGTTTGAAGCATTTCTTCAACATAATTTAAAGCACTTTCTAACTTATTAGGATCTTTACCACCAGCTTGAGCCATATCTGGACGGCCACCACCACTACCGTCACAACGTAAGGCAACCTCTTTTACAATTTTTCCTGCGTGGTAGCCTTTATCAAGTAAATCGTTTGTCACTGCAGCAATTAATTGTACCTTACCTTCTGTACCAGTTCCAAGTACGATGACCCCAGATTGTAATTTTTGTTTTAAATCATCTGCCATATTTCGCAAATTATTCATATCTGTAGCCTGAACTTTAGCAACTAAAACTTTCACACCATTAATTTCTTTGACTTTAGAAACAAGATTCCCAGCTTCAATGTTGCCCAATTTGGTCGCAAGTGATTCATTGTCTCGCTGTAATTGTTTCATTTCTCCTAAAAGTGTATCTACACGTGTTAAAACATCTTTAGGATTTGATTTTAATTTTTCAGCTACTTCTTTTAAAAGACTTACTTGAGAATTTAAAAGCTTATAAGCTTCCTCACCTGTAACAGCTTCAATTCTTCTTGTTCCAGCTCCAATTCCGCCTTCAGAAACAATTTTAAATAAGCCAATCACTGATGTATTTGGTACATGGCATCCTCCGCAAAGCTCAATACTATAGTCAGCAACTTGAACCACACGAACGATATCACCGTATTTTTCACCGAATAAAGCCATAGCTCCCATTTGCTTCGCTTCATTGATTTTCTTATTGTCAATTTTGACCGAGATACTCTTCCAAATTTGTTCATTTACGATTCTTTCAATTTGCTCTAATTCATGCGGTTGAATTTGACCAAAGTGAGAAAAATCAAAGCGTAAACGGTCAGGTTCAACAAGGGATCCGGCCTGATTTACATGCTCTCCTAATACATCTTTTAATGCTCTGTGTAATAAATGAGTTGCCGTGTGGTTTTTAATAATCTTTCCGCGATTTTCTTCATTCACTTTTGCTTCCACTTGTTGATTTACTTTTAACGTACCTTGTTCAACGATGGCAGAATGTAGGTTTTGACCATTAGGAGCTTTTTGAACATCTTTAATGGAGACCTTTAACCCAGCTGCTTCAAGAGTTCCTTTATCTGCAATTTGTCCACCACTTTCAGCATAAAATGGAGTTACATCCAGCATTAATTGAACTTCTTCCCCTTGTTGAGCTTGTTCAATTGGTTGACCATCTTTTAATAAAACAGTCACAACAGTACTAGTTTGTAATTGATCGTAACCAACAAACTTACTTGCAGTCGTAATTTCCCCTAACACTCCGCCTTGAACCTGCATGGAATCAACATCTTGACGAGCAGCACGCGCACGTTCACGCTGAAGCTCCATTTCCTTCTCAAAGCCTTCGTGATCAACTTTCATTCCTTCTTCTTCTGCGTACTCTTCTGTTAATTCCACAGGGAATCCATACGTATCGTATAAACGGAAAACGTCTTCACCTGAAATGAAGTTACTGCCTTTTGCTTTTTCCTTTTTGATCACACTAGATAAAATAGCTAGACCATCATGAAGAGTTTCATGGAAACGCTCTTCTTCGTTTTTCATTACTTTTTGAATAAACTCTTCTTTCTCTTTCACTTGAGGATAAAAATCCTGCATGATTTCACCAACAACAGGAACAAGTTCATACATAAAAGGACGGTTAATATTAATTTGTTTAGCGTAACGAACAGCACGGCGCAGTAACCGACGTAAAACATATCCACGACCTTCGTTTGAAGGAAGAGCACCGTCACCAACAGCAAATGCAACCGTACGAATATGGTCGGCAATTACTTTAAAGGCAACGTCCTTCTCTTTATCTGTACGATATTTTACACCTGAGATTTCTTCTGTAGCATTGATGATTGGCATAAACAGGTCAGTGTCAAAGTTTGTTGGCACATTTTGAACAACGGAAGCCATACGCTCAAGGCCCATACCAGTATCAATATTTTTCTTAGGAAGTGGAGTATACGTTCCGTCTGGATTATGGTTAAATTCTGAGAAAACTAGGTTCCAAACCTCTAAATAACGTTCATTTTCTCCGCCTGGATATAATTCTAAATCACTTAAATCATTACCGTATTCTTCCCCACGGTCATAGAAAATTTCTGTATTTGGACCACTCGGGCCTTCACCGATATCCCAGAAGTTTCCTTCGAGACGAATAATTCTTTCTTCTGGCACCCCAATTTTATTTTTCCAAAGCTCAAATGCTTCTTCATCCTCGGGATGGATCGTAACGGATAACTTTTCTTTTTCAAAACCAATCCACTTTTCACTTGTCAAGAACTCCCAAGCAAAATCAATTGCCTCTTCTTTAAAGTAATCACCGATAGAGAAATTCCCTAACATTTCAAAGAAAGTATGATGACGAGCTGTTTTTCCTACATTTTCAATATCATTGGTACGAATGGATTTCTGTGCATTTGTAATTCTAGGGTTATCCGGAATAACACGGCCATCAAAGTATTTTTTCAACGTTGCTACTCCACTATTAATCCAAAGCAACGACGGGTCATCATGAGGTACTAATGGTGCACTTGGTTCAACAGAATGTCCTTTTTCTTTAAAAAACTCTAAAAATAAACTACGGATTTGCGATCCAGTTAAATTTTTCATCCTAATTTCCTCCTAATATTTTTTTGAGAATACAAAAAAGCCCTCATCCCCAAAACAGGGACGAGAGCATGCCTCGCGGTACCACCCTGATTATGAATGAAGAATCCTTCATTCATCTCTCAGCTCCTTAACGCGGAAAACGGCAGGGATTAGCTGCATTCCGGACTAGCTTTCTGTCATCCTTCATTTAGAACTTCTTTCAGCCTGGGAAGTTCCTCTCTTTTAAATGGACTATAACATACTTGATCCTTCTACATTTTTTCCTATAATTCTTCTTTATAGCCGAATTATATCTACTGAAAAAAGCTTTGTCAATGTCACGAGTTATCAATCGCATCATTCTTTTTGATAAAATGATTCCTAGCATGTAAAATGGCCACTTTTAACACGGCTAATATTGGAACAGCTAAAATAAGGCCAACCACTCCGCCAACCTCGCCACCTGCCAGCAATGCTAGCATGATCATTAGTGGATGCATATGTAAACTCTTCCCTACAATTAATGGTGAAAGTATATTTCCCTCTAAAAATTGCAGAACTAGAATAATAATTAGCACAAAAATAATCATTTTTACGGAGATGGTTGCGGCTATAATCACGGCAGGAATCGCACCAATGACAGGCCCGAAATACGGAATAACATTGGTTACCCCAATAATAAACCCTAATAATAATGGGTATTTCATTTTTACAAACCAAAACAAAATAGCAGAAACCACACCAATTACGATACAAACTAGAAGTTGTCCTCGTATATAACTTCCTAACGATTCATTTACATCTCTTAAAAAAAGCACACCTTGTTTTCGCCATTTTCGAGGTGTTATATACCACGCAGCTTTTTTCAACGTATTAATATCCTTTAACATATAAAAGGCAATAAACGGGATGATGGCAAGTACAAAAATCGAATTAAATACATTCACCATACCACTTAAAACGAGACTTAAAATACCTTCTACTCGCTTTTCAAGCGCGATAATACCAGTTTCAATTCTTTCATGGATTCCTAGTGGCCAATGAGCAGTCTGTTTTTCGATTACATTATTCCAGCTTCGGTATTGATTCGCAAATTTGGGAGCGCTCTCAGATAAGTCTCTTAGCTGAGTAATAAAAGCAGGAACCCCTAAATATAGGGCATACCCCACCCCACCAAAAAAAAGGCTATATATGATAATAACGGCTAAACCGCGGTGAAGACCCATCTCATGGATTCTTTCAACAAGTGGATGTAATAAATACGTGATAAGAGCGGCAATGATAAAGGGAAAAAGTACGGTAAAAATGAGTTCCACAATCGGTAGCCATACCATTTCAATCTTTAAAAAAACATATAAAACCACAAAAAGTAAAAGGAGAAAACCTAATCTGTAATACCATTTCATCTGAATATTCAATTCGTCTCCCTCCTTTTCCATAGTTTGAATCAGGAGGGTGGAAATATTCATTAAGTTCGGAAGTAAACTTGCAGGGAGCTTTTAGAAACATTAAGCGGGATTTTTTAACTCGAGCATATATCCCTGAAGGTCGAGCATAAATTTTTTAACTCGAGCATTTCTCCCTGAAAGTCGAGCATATATTTTTAAACTCGAGCATTTCTCCCCGAAGGTCGAGCATATATTTTTTAACTCGAGCATTTCTCCCTGAAAGTCGAGCATATTTTTTTAAACTCGAGCATTTCTCCCCGAAAGTCGAGCATATATTTTTTAACTCGAGCATTTCCCTTTGAAAGTCGAGCATATATGCAAAAACTTTTATCCTAAACTGAAAAATAGTCTCAAAAAGTCTTATAAATTCATCAATATTTGATTTAAATCCTTAGTTTTATGATGAAATTCAAATAAAATGGCCTATTTTTATAAAAGTTTCCTTCCAATTCATCACAACTTTTTACATTTAACAAAAAAAAGCTAACTAAAAGGACTTCCCCCTTTTAGTCAGCTTTTCCATTAAAACATTTTAGTAATTCTCTTCGTCATTTTGCGCATTTGACGGTTAGACATTAGATTATTTTTTTGTGCATAGTTATAGGCAACCATACCCGCACCAAAAGCAATGGCAGAGGTCAACATTTTATTCATCACGTTTCACCTCTTCTTTAGTTGTTAAACACTATATCGACGATCCTCTTCTTCAAAAAGATCATCTAATGAGCTTAAACTACCGTCTTCTTCCACTTGGTGGGTATGAATCATTCCCTTAGCGATGGATAGCTCTATAAAGCAACTCCAGCAATAAAATTGATTGATTCCGATTTTTCCGATATCCTTGCTTTGACAATTTGGACACTTCATGAAATAGACACCTCACGTTATTTAACCTTCACGATGATGGCATCTTTTCCGATTGCAGGCGAATCAGAGGTTTTTACGACTTGCTTACCTTCGGTTATATCCGAAAAGAAGCCATCCGATATCTCATACCCTACAATGGTGCCCAATTCTTCCAGAAAATAAACATCCTCCAGTATCCCCAGTTTTTGTCCTTCTGAGGTCATCACAATTTTTCCTTGCAGACTGTGCTGGTGATCAAGAGTAAATTCTGGTGTATTTGGCAAAGTTTCAAGTTTATCTTCGTCCTCAATCATGACTCCATCCCAACCAAAGGAAGTCACATCTTGAATATCAATTAAAAGGCTTTTTTTAAAGAGACCACCCTTTTTAATTAGCAAGCCTTTTACCATACCACTACCTGAAATGCTTAAATCACACACTTCACCAATTTTTTTACCTTTTTTCAATTCATAAACTGGAAGCCCTTTTAGTAAAGAAAATGTCCGCAAATAAAATCCCACCTTTGCTGAACACTTTTAGTTTGAGTCAACCTCCAGAAAATCATAAGGGGTAACGTTTTCCATCCCAATCATTGGGTCTACATCCCAAAGCTGTTGTTCAAGAAGTGGAATATCAGGTAATATTTCATTGGTTTGATTGATATCTCCAGGATTAATTTGTTCCTTTAATTTTTCGCATAAAGTGGTATTTCTGTTTTGTTCATCTGTTCGTTCAATACCTATTCTTAAGGCATCTACTTCCCCACAAAGGATAAGGGAACGCTTGCTGCGAGTGATGGCTGTATAAATTAAATTACGGCGCAGCATCCGATAATATCCTCTCGTTATTGGCATAATAACAATGGGATATTCACTACCTTGAGACTTATGTACCGAACAGCAAAAGGCATGAGTAATTTGGTTTAAATCTTGCCTCATATAGGTTACTTCGTTTCCTTCAAATGAAACAAGCAACATGTCTTGTTTTTCTGTATTTTCCTTCGCATAAAAAATGGAAATAACTTCACCTATATCACCATTAAAAACATTACTTTCAGGTTGGTTAACGAGCTGAAGAACCTTATCTCCGATACGAAATTTAACATCTCCAAATAGAAGTTCTTTTCTTGTATTTCCTACATTTGGATTTAGTATTTCCTGTAGTAGTTCATTCAAGCGATCAATCCCAGCAGGCCCTTTATACATAGGAGCGAGAACTTGAACATCCTTTGATGAATACCCTTTTTTCTTAGCATTCTGAACAACCTTTTCTACCACTTCTGCTATTTGACTCATATTACATTGAATAAAGGAACGGTCTGCTTGTGGCTGAAGGATATTACTTGGCAATTTTCCTTTTTTAATTTCATGCGCCAATTCAATGATTGAAGAGCCTTCCGCTTGACGATAGATATCTGTTAACCTTACTGTTGGAATACTTTCGGATTGAAGCAGATCCTTTAAGACTTGACCGGGGCCTACTGACGGAAGTTGGTCTTCATCTCCAACAATAATCACCTGAATATGATCCGGTAAGGCTTTAAAAAGCTGATGGGCTAACCATATATCAACCATTGAAGATTCATCCACAATGAGAATTTTCCCTTCTAATGGGTTATCCTCATTTTTATCAAAACCACCACTGCCATTCCATCCAAGTAAGCGATGTATGGTAACCGCAGGCAACCCGGTAGATTCTGTCATTCTTTTGGCCGCTCTTCCGGTTGGTGCTGTTAATACAAAGGGAAATGGCTCCTCTTTTTTATAATCTTTCGGATTTAACGAACAACCATGCAGTTCTCCATACAGTTCAACAATCCCCTTAATAACTGTCGTTTTACCTGTTCCAGGACCACCGGTTAAAATAAGCATTGGTGACATTAGGGCTGTCTGAATCGCATCCCTTTGGCTACCTGCATATTCAACACCTAGTCTTTCTTCTAGCTTTCCTAATGCTAATAAAAACTCAGATTCAGGAAATTGATCTTTATATTCGGTTTGATCTAAAATCCGTTTTATATTCCGAACTAGACCTCTTTCTGAAAAATAAAGCGATGGCAGATAGACTTTTTGTTCTTCACCAATCACTTTTCCTTCTTCCGTTAACTTGATTAATTCAGTTGAGATAGCTACAAAGTCAATTTGGTCACGTTTATTTTCTTCTAAAAGAGATTTCACCTTTACTAATAAGCTTTCCGCTTCTACATAAACATGTCCCATTTGCATAGATTCCAGCTCTAAAATATATAGAATGGCCGCTTTTATACGATCAGGATGATTTCCTGATATCCCAAGCTGAAATCCGAGTTCATCGGCTCGCCCAAAACCAATTCCTTCGATATCCTCGACTAACTTGTATGGATTACTTTGAATGATTTGCATCGTTTCTTCTTTATACATTTGGTAAATTTTCATAGAGAGCTGCGGTCCAAATCCATATTGGTTAAGACCAATCATGACTTGCTCTAAACCTTGATGCTCCATTAATGTGTCGTATAAAAGCTTGGCTTTTTCTGCTGGGAGCTTTGGAACACTATCTAACAAAGAGGGGGTATTTAGAATTTTTGAGATGGCCTTTTCACCAAGAGTTTCAACAATACTTTCTGCCGTTTTCTTTCCTATTCCCTTAAACAATTCACTGGAGAGATAATTAACCACACCTTGTTTAGTTTGTGGAATATCACGGCGAAAATGTTTAGCGTGAAATTGGAGTCCAAACTTTGGATGATCCTTTAATTCTCCGTAAAAAATATACGTGTCTTGTTCATGCATTTTAGGAAAGTAACCTGTTATCACAGCTTCTTTATCATCATATTCTTCATTTGTTTCCTCGAGTCTGATGCGTAAAACAGTATAAAGATTTTGTTCATTATGAAAGATGGTTACTAAATGCCTTCCTTTCATAAACTTCTCTTGTGATGAAAATAAATCTAAGGACTCCTGCTGTCCCAACTCTTTCCCTCCTCTCTAACATAAATGCTACATGAATTAATTTTTTTCGATTAACTTTTTCCCATAACCAGCTAAAATATGATCAGGCTGAACTTCTAGTGCTCGATTAAAAAATTCTAGAGCTTTGTCTCCATCCTCTTTAAATCCATAAGCTACACCTAAATTATACAAAGCGTCAGCATGCGTGGAATCTAAGGCTATACACTGTTCCAACTGCTCAATAGACTCATTGATAAAACCCTCTTGAGCTAAACATAAACCGTATTGGAATCTTGCCTCTGCATCTTCTGAATTTAGCTCAACACTTCTTTGTAAATAAGGAAGGGCTAATCGAGGCTGTTCTAAATTTATTAATGTTAGCCCTAACATAAAGTAATTATCCGAATTGTGGAGACCTTTCTTAAGAGCCGTTTCAAACATATCCTTCGCTTTAATGAAATTTTCATCATTAAAATATAAATTCCCTGCACTATAATAAGCGGCGGCGGCACTTTCATCTAATTCTATAGCTCTTTGGTAAAAACTATGAGCCTTTTCAGTTTCATTTAATACAGACAATAAATTTCCAAAGTTAATGTAGGCAATAGGATTATTAGGATTTTCTTCTATGGCTTCATTAAAAACTTTCGCAGCCTCTTCCCATTTTCCTTCTTGCATATATTGAATTCCTACTTGATTTTTATCCATTTTTGTCACTCCATTCTACATTAAAAAGTATAGCATAATCAGGCAAATAAAAACCTCGATTTCATCATCGAGGTTTGGTTTTAACCTACATAGGTTAACATTGCATTATTCTTAAAGACTTTATCGATTGTTCCTCCACCCAAGCATTCATCTCCTAGATAGAATACAGCGGCTTGTCCAGGAGTGACAGCGCGAATCGGTTCATGAAAGACAACCTTCACTTCATTTCCTTCTAAAAGATGAACAGTGACCTTATTGTCTTCTTGACGATAGCGGAACTTCGCTGTACATTCGAATTGTTTTACTTTTGGTAGGTTGGATACCCAGCTAACATTTGTTGCAATAATGGAATCTGAGTACAATTTTTCATTATGAAAACCTTGTCCTACATATAGAACATTGCGCTTCAGGTCTTTCCCAATTGAGAACCAAGGCTCTCCTGAACCGCCAATACCTAAGCCATGGCGTTGCCCTATCGTGTAGTACATTAATCCATCATGTTTCCCTTTTACTTCCCCTTCCATCGTCTCCATATTGCCTGGTTGTGCAGGAAGGTATTGCCCAAGGAATTCCTTAAAGTTACGCTCACCAATAAAGCAAATACCTGTACTATCTTTTTTAGTGGCTGTAGCGAGATTTGCTTCTTTGGCAATTTCTCGAACCTTTGATTTCTCTATATTTCCAATTGGAAACATAACCTTTTCTAGTTGTTCTTGAGTTAATTGATTTAGGAAATACGTTTGGTCTTTATTTTCATCATGTCCTCGAAGCATTTTATATTCACCATCACGAAACTCCACTTGAGCGTAATGGCCAGTAGCTAAATAATCTGCTCCTAGATTCATCGCATGCTCCAAGAAAGCTTTAAACTTAATTTCCTTGTTACACATCACATCTGGGTTTGGTGTTCTACCTGCTCGGTATTCATCCAAAAAGTAAGTAAATACTTTATCCCAGTATTGTTTTTCAAAGTTTACAGCATAATAGGGAATCCCGATTTGATTACATACACGAATAACATCTTCATAATCCTCCGTTGCAGTACAAACACCATTTTCATCGGTGTCATCCCAATTTTTCATAAAAATTCCAATCACATCGTAACCTTGTTGTTTTAGAAGTAAAGCTGCTACTGAGGAATCTACCCCACCAGACATTCCAACGACTACCCTTATATCCTTTGGATCCTTATTCATCCTCTCACCTCCAAAAATCTGTTTTTAATTCCTTGTTAACCGTTTAACAATTTTAGCTGTTTCATTGGCTACCCGGCTAATTTGTTCCTCTGTATTGTAAAGTCCAAAACTGAACCTAATGGAATTGCGAATACGTTCTGATTCTTTACCAAACATGGCTACAAGGACATGTGAAGGATCTATAGAACCTGCCGTACATGCTGAACCACTTGAAGCGGCCACACCGGCTAAGTCCAAATTAACTAACATCGCTTCTACGTCTGTCCCAGGAAAACTTAAGTTTAATACATGCGGTAAAGAAATTTCAAGAGATCCGTTTAGTTCGTATGAAACTTCTAATTCAGTAAGCCTATTTAATAGCATACTTTTAAACAACTTATATTGTTTCTGTTTGTCTTCCATATCTTTTTGCGCTATTAATACTGCCTCTTTAAAACCTGCTATACCCGCAACATTTTCTGTACCTGCTCGTCTCTTTCTCTCCTGTTCACCTCCAAATAATCTTGGAGTCGGAGAGATGCCTTCTCTAACATACAAAAAGCCAATACCCTTTGGTCCATTTAGTTTATGAGCAGAAACAGACATCATATCTATTCCTAGCTCATTTACATTTATGGAATAGATTCCAAAGGCTTGTACGGCATCTGTATGGAAAAAGGCAGAAGAATTCTTCATGATGTCACTAATTTCAGCAATAGGCTGTATCGTTCCAACCTCATTATTTCCAAACATAATAGAAACTAAAATGGTATCATCTCTTAATGCTTTCTTTAGGTCTGCTAATGATATGATTCCTGTGGAATCAACAGGTAAATAGGTCACTTCAAATCCACGCTTTTCTAACTGTTGGCATGTATGAAGAACAGCGTGATGTTCAATTTGGGTGGTGATGATATGCTTTCCTTTATGTTGATAGGCTTCAGCAATTCCCACGATTGCATAATTGTCAGCTTCTGTTCCGCCACTTGTGATAATAATTTCATTTGGTTTTGCCCCAATACTTTTGGCTAAAACTTCTCTTGATTCATCCATAATGCGTCGCGCTTCTCGTCCAAAAGAATGGATGCTAGAAGGATTTCCGAAAGTGTTCGTCATCACCTCTAACATTTTTTCAGCAACCTTCGGATTCACAGGAGAAGTCGCTGCATGGTCTACATAGATTCGTTCCATTTGATATCCCTTCCTTTAAAATTAGAATGCACATTGAAAGGATTTTATATATAAAACATATAAGCATCCGCTTCGCCATCGTCCGAATGGCTTGCCATATCCTCGAGTGTCGTATTATCTAAAACATCTTTTACTGCATCACGAATTCGGATCCAAAGCTCTCTTTTGGCTGGTTCTTCATCCTCTATACCTTCCACTGGACTAATCGGCCCCTCTAATACCCGAATGATGTCCCCTGCCGTAATTTTAGTAGGCTCATCACCTAAAACATACCCACCATAAGCACCTCGAATGCTTTTAACTAATCCGGCATTACGGAGCGGTGCGATTAATTGTTCTAGATAATGTTCTGATAAATCATTTGCTTGGGCAATGGTTTTTAACGATATGGGACCATCTCCAAATTTTTTGGCTAATTCGATCATAATGGTTAATCCATAACGACCTTTAGTTGAAATTTTCACGAACTGACACCTCGTTTAATCTTATTTTTTTCCATTTCTAATAAATTGATAGAAGTCGATGGTTTTAATTTTTGTAAAAGATAGTTAGATACAGTGGAACATTGAGGCATAGCATAACCAAATACAGGACCAATTAGCAGGCTTAGTAAAAAGGTACCAACCGAAACAGGCCCCCCTAACAGCCATCCAATGACCAAGACGATAATTTCCATTACACCTCTAATATTTCGAACTTTCCATCCCGTCCGATTTGTTAAAGCCAGCATAAGGCTATCTCTCGGACCAGCACCTAGATTAGCAGATATGTAAAAGCCCATTCCATAACACATAATAATTAATCCACAAAAAAACATAATACCTCTTCCAACAAAGTGATTCGGTGTTTGAATAATCGGAAGTAGGAGGAACATATCTATAAAAAGCCCAACTAATATCATGTTTAAAAAAGCTCCAAGTTGTGGGAGTTTTTTTGTAAGTAAAGCTGCTATTCCTAAAATAACAAATCCAACAATGATTGACCAACTTCCAATGGTTAATCCAAATTGATAATACAAACCTACATGCAAAACATCCCATGGGGTTGCACCTAAATTTGCTTTAAGTATGAGCACAATTCCTAAAGATAAGATTAATAACCCCACGAAAAATATAAGAAATCTGGGAACAATTTGATGCTCTTTTATCTTTTGCATGTACATAATCCCCCATTTTTAACAATTGTATTATTGTTAATCAAAATCCATAGTAAAAAGGTTGGCTTTAGCCATTATAGCACAAAACAACCTTAAAATATGCATTTCGAGTTTAGAAGTGTTATGTTATAAGAAAAGTCAAATTTAAGGTGATTACCATGCAAAAACCTCTTGCCTTTCGAATGAGACCAAGAAAAATAGAAGAAGTCATTGGGCAGCAGCATTTGGTTGGTGAAGGAAAAATTATTCATCGGATGGTCGAGGCCAAACAGCTTACATCAATGATTTTATACGGTCCTCCTGGCATTGGAAAAACTTCTATTGCGAGTGCGATTGCTGGCAGTACCAAATATGCCTTTCGTACCCTTAATGCTGTTTCGAATAATAAAAAAGATATGGAAATCGTTGTTGCGGAAGCAAAAATGTCAGGTAAAGTTGTTCTTCTATTAGATGAAGTTCACCGTTTAGATAAAGGAAAACAAGATTATTTATTACCTTTTTTAGAGAATGGGTTAATCGTACTAATTGGAGCAACAACAAGTAATCCCTATCATGCAATAAATCCAGCTATTCGAAGCCGCTGTCAAATATTCGAATTAAGGCCTCTTGTACCTGAAGAAATTAAAAAAGCTCTTGTAGCAGCCTTACATGATTCAGAACGAGGGTTTGGGAATATGGACATTTCCATTTCAGACGATGCCTTAAACCATTTTTCAAGTGCATCGGGTGGGGATGTTCGCAGCTCGTTAAATGCATTAGAATTAGCTGTTTTATCTGCAAAGAAGTCAGAGGATGGGCAAATTAACATTTCCCTTGAAGACGCAGAAGAATGTCTTCAGAAAAAAAGCTTTCATTTTGATAAAGATGGAGATGGACATTACGATGTTTTATCAGCCTTCCAAAAGTCCATTAGAGGTTCAGATGTAAATGCTGCCCTTCATTATTTAGCCCGGTTAATTGAAGCAGGAGACTTGGTAAGTATTAGCCGCAGACTTTTAGTGATTGCGTATGAGGATGTTGGGTTAGCCAATCCTCAAGCTGGTGCTCGTACTCTTGCAGCGATTGAAACGGCTGAGCGAATTGGTTTTCCAGAGGCTCGGATCCCCATTGCGAATGCAGTGATTGAATTATGTTTATCACCTAAATCCAATTCTGCTATCTCGGCCATTGATGCAGCTCTTTCTGATGTACGGAAAGGGATATCTGGAGAGGTACCTGATCATCTTCGTGACGCCCATTACCAAGGCGCACAAAAATTAGGTAGAGGAGTAGACTACTTATTCCCGCATGATTATGAAAATGCATGGGTAAAACAACAATATCTCCCTTCTCCAATAAAAAATAAAACCTATTATAATCCTAAAAAAACAGGCAAATTTGAGCAAGCACTTGGGACTGTGTATGAAAAACTTTTAAAACTTCGTGATTAACATAAAAAGATGTTTACGTAAAAATGTTGCTATTAGAGAAGTCCGTTGACTTCCACTCCAGGATGCTCGCTTTCCGCGGGGCGGGCGGTGAGCCTCCTCGTCGCATATGCTCCTATGGGGTCTCACCTGTCCCGCTAATCCCGCAGGAGTCTCGCACCTTCCGCTCCAGTCAACTATTTGTTTGAAAAGCGATTTCAAAACCCAATCCTTTTAGAAAAGAGTTAAATAAAAAGAAGGAGCTATAGTGCAGCCCCTTCTTTTTTGTTATTCATCTTTAACTCGCTGAATTTTTACATCTTTTAATATTTCGCTAACCACATAACTAGCCATAATTAATCCTGCCACAGATGGAACAAAAGCATTGGAGGATGGTGGCATTTGGGCTTTTCGAATTTTAGCTTCGTCATTTCCCACTTCTTTTCGAACTTCCTCACGAATAACGATTGGGCTCTCGTCAGAGAAAACAACTGGGATTCCTTTACGGATTCCCTCTTTTCGTAATTTTGTACGAATCACTTTAGCCAATGGATCCGTATGTGTTTTTGAAATATCTGCAATTTGAAATCTAGTTGGGTCCATTTTATTGGCAGCACCCATACTTGAAATCATCGGTATTTTCCGTTGTAAACATTCTTTCATTAGATGAATTTTATACATAATGGTATCAGATGCATCTACTACAAAATCCAATCCATAATCAAAAAATTGCTCATACGTTTCTTCGGTATAAAACATTTTTAGCGCAATGACTTCGCAATCCGGATTGATATCCATAATACGATCTCTCATTAACTCTACTTTTGGTTTACCGACCGTTGAAAGCAGGGCAATAATTTGTCTATTTACATTGGTAATATCGACATCATCTTTATCAACAAGAACTAATCGCCCAACACCAGAACGAGCTAGCGCTTCTGCTGCAAAGGATCCTACTCCTCCGATCCCTAATACAGCTACTGTACTATTTTTTAGAGTAGTTAATCCCTCTTTACCAATAGCAAGTTCATTTCTAGAAAATTGATGTAACATATTCTCAACTCCATAAAATATCTAATCGGTCTATTTATCTTTACCCGTAATGAATATACCATACTATTCCTTAAAAACAAGTATCTCGATAGGTTTAATCATATATTAATTTATTCCAATAAAAAAACCTATGTAAGTACATAGGTTGGAGTTCTCATATAGAAAAGAGTCCCGACTGTGCCGTCGGGTTAATTTCCTTCGTTTTGAACCCGCACACAGCAGGTGGGTGTTCTGTTTCCGCTTTGTAAGTCCCCAGTAAGATCAGGGGCATTTACGCCGCTAGAAAACTCCAAACTCCCGTAGGAAAAATGTTGGTCAAAACAATAGGTATCACAACGTACACTTCAGGACTCTTTATCACTTAACTGTATTTTACCATTTTTGATTCCGCTTTTCAAGAAAGCTCGTATAGGACATTCCTATTGTTTTTTAAGATTTAGTGACAAATGAAGATCCTGTAATTGGTCTTGACTTACCATACTAGGAGCTTCCATTAATAAATCACTTGCACTTGCCGTTTTAGGGAATGCAATAGTATCTCTTAGGTTTGTTCTACCAGCTAATAACATTACTAAGCGGTCCAATCCAATCGCTATTCCACCGTGTGGAGGTGTTCCGTATTCAAAAGCTTCCAATAGGAAACCAAATTGAGCCTTAGCCTCTTCCTCAGTAAAGCCAAGTACTTTGAACATTTTTTCTTGTACTGGACGTTCGAATATTCTTAATGACCCTCCACCTAATTCATAGCCATTTAAGACAAGGTCATACGCTTGAGCTCTTACTTTAGAAGGATCGCTATCCAATAGCTCTAAATCACTGCGAACTGGCATCGTAAACGGATGATGTGCCGCAAAATATCTGCCAGCTTCTTCATCGTACTCTAATAATGGCCAGTCGGTAATCCAGAGGAAATTGAATTTGCTTTGGTCAATTAATTCTAGCTCTTTGCCGAGTTTTAATCGAAGTGCCCCTAATGCATCCGCAACAACGCTTCCTTTGTCTGCAACAAATAGCAGAAGGTCACCTTGAGCAGCATCTAAAGTCTTTTGGATAGATTGTTGGTCTTCATCAGAGAAGAATTTAGCTATTGGTCCTTTTAAGCCGTCTGCTTCAACCTTTAACCACGCTAATCCTTTAGCTCCGTAACGACTAACAAACTCTGTTAAAGCATCGATATCCTTACGAGAATATTTATCTGCAGACCCTTTTACATTGATGGCTTTTACTTGCCCTCCATTTTCGATTGCCGCAGCAAATACTTTAAACCCGCAATCCTTAGCAAATTCTGAAAGGTCAGTAAGCTCTAAACCAAAACGTGTATCTGGCTTATCTGAACCAAATCGGTTCATTGCCTCTGTATATGACATTCTAGAGAATGGAGTGGAAATGTCTAAGCCTTTTACTTCTTTCATTAGCTTCGTCATCATCTCTTCCATCATTGCCATAATATCATCTTGGCTCATAAAGCTTGTTTCAATATCGACTTGCGTAAATTCCGGTTGGCGGTCAGCACGTAAATCCTCATCACGGAAGCAGCGGGCAATTTGATAATAACGCTCAAATCCACCTACCATTAGTAATTGTTTAAAAATCTGTGGTGATTGAGGTAAGGCATAAAATTCTCCTGGATGAACACGGCTTGGTACTAAATAGTCACGTGCTCCTTCAGGTGTACTTTTCGTTAAGATTGGGGTTTCAACATCTAAGAAACCTTCCCCATCTAAAAAGTCACGAATTACTTTTGTTACTTTATGTCTCATCTTAAAGGTCTCAAACATAACCGGACGTCTTAAATCTAAATAACGATAATTTAAACGAACATCTTCCGATACATCTGTTTGGTCGGATATGACAAACGGAGTTGTCTTTGCTTCGTTAATAATGGTTACGTTTAAAGCTTGAACTTCAATCCGGCCTGTTTTTAAGTTTTCATTAACCGTTCCTTCTTGTCTAGCAACAACTGTACCTTCAATATCTAACACATATTCACCGCGGATCTTTTCAGCCACTTTAAGGGCTTCTGAAGATACGTCTGGATGGAACACAACTTGAACAATACCTGTTCTATCGCGCAAATCGATAAATATTAAGCCGCCTAGGTCACGTCTCTTTTGAACCCATCCTTTTAAAACGACCTTTTCTCCAATAGCAGTTTCTGTAACCTCGCCACAAAAATATGATCTTCCAAACATGTTTAAGCATCCCCCTTAGTTCTTTGAAGAGTTTCTATGAATTGGTCAAGCTTAACTTCTTTCTGCTCACCAGAAGACATATCTTTTAAATTAATCACGTTATTACTTAATTCATCTTCTCCTAATACAGCAACATACTTAGCTCGAAGTCTGTCTGCCGCTTTGAACTGAGCTTTGATTTTTCGATCTAAATAATCTCGTTCCGCGGAGAAGCCATTTGAACGTAACTCATGTACTAATTTCACTGTATAATCCTTCGCTGCATCTCCTAGCGAAACTAAATAACAATCAATCGAATCACTTAACTCCATATCTACCTTTTCAGCCTCAAGTGCTGCTATAAATCTTTCAATACTTAATCCAAAGCCAATCCCAGGTGTTTCAGGGCCACCTAATTCTTCTACGAGGCCGTTATATCGACCACCGCCACATAATGTAGTAATAGCTCCAAACCCTTCTGCATTACTCATAATTTCAAAGGCAGTGTGATTATAATAATCTAATCCACGAACTAAATTAGGATCTACTTCAAAAGGTATCTCCATATCCGTTAGGTATTTTTGGAGTTTTTCAAAATAATTTCGTGAATAATCATTTAGATAATCGACAATAGACGGAGCCGTTTTCATTAACTCATGGTCGCGATCCTGCTTACAATCTAGAATTCGAAGAGGATTTTTCTCAAGACGATTCTGACAGTCATGACAAAACTCACCGATTCTTGGCTTAAAATGGTTCACTAACGCCTCTCTGTGGGCAGTGCGGCTATCTTTATCACCAAGGCTATTGATCACAAGCTTTAATTTCTTTAAGCCCATTTCTTTATAAAGAGACATGGCTAATGAAATAACTTCTGCATCAATGGCTGGATCTGCACTTCCAAGAGCTTCAATTCCAAACTGTACAAATTGACGAAAACGTCCTGCTTGAGGTCTTTCATAACGGAACATAGGGCCTAGGTAATATAATTTTACTGGTTGCTGAGCATCGCCAAACATTTTATTCTCAACATAGGAACGAACAGCTGAAGCAGTACCTTCTGGACGTAAAGTTAAGCTACGGTCACCACGGTCGATAAAAGTATACATCTCTTTTTGCACGATATCCGTTGTTTCTCCAACTGTTCTTAAAAACAATTCTGTGTGTTCAAAAATTGGAGTGCGAATTTCACGGTAAAGGTATTTTTCACAAATCTCTCTTGCTTTTGTTTCAATTGCTTGCCATTTTTCAACTTGACCAGGAAGTATATCCTGCGTCCCTCTTGGAATCTTAATCAACATATAAAAATCCTCCTAAAATAAGAAAACCTTTTATAAAAAGCTCTTTTCTGAAAAATTGTTGCTTTTTGTAACTAATAAATAGGCAAATCACAAATAGGGTAACGAACTCATATAAAAATGAAGAAAAGAGCTGGGCACTTATTAAGAAGCCCTAAAACTGCGATCTATACGAAAACAGCTTTATAAAAGCAAAAAACTCCCGTCTCCTTGTATAAATACAAGGGACGAGAGTTTTATTATTCCCGTGGTGCCACCCTAGTTGAAGTTGTATGTATAAAAACAAACTTCCGCTCAAACAGTTAACGCCTGCAACGTTCCTTCCTACTAGTTCATCGTTCAGAAAGAAACCTTCGGAGTGTTCATTCATTAAGTCGTCATGTAGAAATGCTCTCAGCCTAAGACATTTCCTCTCTTTTCACCCGTTTCTTAATTACTATGCTCCATCATCAGTTATGGATATTAAGGTTATTATATTTATATAATCATACGGAGCAACCCTTAAGTTGTCAAGAGCGTTTTTTAAGAACGCTCCATTTTCTTTTTGAGTTTCTTAACATCTCCTAAAGTTAATCCAAACTCAGATGCTAATTCAAACGTATTAGAGTTGGCTTCACTTTGGATGAAGTCATGAAAATCTACCCCAAAAAGTTGATTTTCTCCAGAGTTTACCTGAAATCCTTTGCTGCTCATTCTCATTTGATTCATCCCCCATCGTTCACTATTTTTTCATTTACTCATTTAAACTCTTCATATTGTTTCCAAATGAATGAGATTATTTTCATCAAATGATAAAAAGTTAAAGTTTCTTAACATTTGGAATGAATTTTTGGAATTTTTACGTTAAAATGGTTTCATAGTTAAAATTTGGAGGGGAGTTGCTTTTGAAAAAGTTAATCGCACTAGTATTCGTCACATTCCTCTTTTTCGGAGGCATACCAACTACTAGTCAACTCGCTCATGCGGAAAGTCTCGTTACCATCTCTATAGATGGATTAAATGTTAGAGAAGGACCAGGCCTAAGCTATCGAGTTGTGAAACAAGTGAAAAAAGATGAAAGTTTTCCGCTTGTAAATGAAAAAAATGAATGGATACAAATTCAACTTAGTAAAAACCAAACCGGCTGGGTTGCCAATTGGCTTGTTCAAAAGAAAGACAAGCAACAATCAAAATCGAGTGAATTGGAACAGTCTATTGGTCAAGTTACAGTGGATGGTCTAAGGGTAAGAAATGGTCCTGGGACAAGCTTTCAAACTATTGGCCATCTAAACACAGGGAATCAGGTAATAATTAAAGAAAAAAATGAAAATTGGGTTAAAATTGCTGCTAATTCCATCGAAGGATGGGTTTCCAATGAATTTATCACGATTGTTCAAACTAAACAGGAAACAGAGCCAGCGCAAACATCCCCAAACAATCTGGGAACCGGAACTATCAATGTTAACTCCCTTAATGTAAGAAGCGATGCCTCCCTACAATCAAGTATCGTTGGAAAGCTTCAAAAGGGAGCTCAGGTGAAGGTTATTTCTTCCACAAAAGAATGGACACAAATTGAATTTCAAAATAAAAAGGCATGGATTAGTTCAGAATTTGTTGACCTTCATTCTCCAGCAACAAACACCACCGAACCAGAAGAAACAGAAGCACCTTCCGCAAGTGGTATTGTAGGCACGGTTACAGCAAACGGATTAAACATACGAAATAAAGCAGACTTAAGCGGAAAAATTGTCGGCAGTGTTTCTAAGGGAAGTTCTTTTACGATATTAGAAGAAGTGAATAATTGGAGTAAAATTGAATATAGCCCAAAACAATTTGGTTGGGTTGCTTCTTGGTATTTAGATAAGTCTGTACCTGAAACAACTCCTACACAGTCACAAGAAGTGAAAGAAAGTTTTGTAACGATCCTTCATGATGGTACCAATATCCGCAGTGGTCCAAATGTCTCTACTTCTGTTGTCCTTCGTGCCAATCAGGGAGACCAATTCGCTGTAAAAAGCTTAAATGGCGATTGGTATGAAATTACCCTAAAGGATGGATCCTCTGCTTACATTGCGGGCTGGATTGTATCAGTAACCGGTTCAGCTCCACAGGTTGAAAAACCAGGAGCAGAAGCTCACTTAAAAAATAAAACCATTATTATCGACCCTGGACATGGTGGCGGAGATAATGGTACGACAGGGGCAAGAGGAACATTTGAAAAGGAATTAACGTTGCGGACTGCTAAACTGCTATATGATAAACTTCGAGCATCTGGAGCAAATGCTATCCTTACTAGAACAAATGATACGTATTTTTCATTACGTTCACGTGTTAGTACAGCCCATTATCATAATGCAGATGCCTTTATTAGTATTCATTATGATAGTATTTTAGATCGCAGTGTTCGCGGAATGACGGCTTATTATTATCATTCCTATCAAAGACCGCTTGCTGAGGCTGTTCATAGTTCTGTCATTAGCCAAACAAAATTAAAAGACCGCGGCGTCCGTTTTGGAGATTACCATGTATTAAGAGAAAATAATCAAAAGGCTATTTTACTCGAACTTGGGTATTTAAGTAATCCTGCAGAGGAAACAACGGTTAATTCACCACAATACCAAGAGACAGCAGCAACAGGTATCTTTAATGGCCTAGCAAAATATTTTAAAACTAACTTATAAAAAAAGCTGACCAACTACGGTCAGCTTTTTTCATTCTTACTTTCTACTATTAAGGTAACAGGGCCATCATTAACGAGGGCAACATCCATCATTGCACCAAAAATTCCTGTTTCTACTGATATTCCTTTATCAAGTAACAAAGCATTAAATTTTTCATATATGGTTATAGCATGTTCTGGTCTTGCAGCAGCCATAAAGTTTGGACGACGTCCCTTACGACAATCCCCATATAACGTAAACTGGGAAACAGATAAAATCTCTCCTCCTACATCGATAAGAGAATGATTCATTTTATCATTTTCATCCTCAAAAATTCGCAGGTTCACAATTTTATCAGCCACAAATTCAGCATCTTCAAAGGTATCATCATGGGTTACCCCTACCAATAAGACAAGCCCCTTCTTTATCTGTCCAGTTATTTTCCCTTCAACTGTGACACTAGCCTCTTTGCTTCGTTGAACGACTACACGCATTTGTTAAACTCCTAATTCATAATCCTTCTTACAGAATAGATATCTGGGATTTGTTTTATACGGTCAACTACTTTTTGAAGATGACTAACATTATGAATAGCTATCGACATAATAATAGTGGCCATTTTATTTCGATCAGAACGACCTGAAACAGCAGAAATATTCGTCTTTGTTTCATTAACCGCTTGTAAAACCTCGTTTAACAAGCCTCTGCGATCATACCCGCTAATTTCAATATCAACATTATATTCTTTGCGATCATTTAAAGAGGTTTCCCATTCAACTGGGATTAAACGTGATTGAGCCTCACCCGTTTCGATATTCGGACAATCGACACGATGAACAGAGACTCCGCGGCCCTTTGTAATAAAACCAGAGATTTCATCCCCTGGAACCGGATTACAGCACTTGGATAATCGAATTAATAGATTATCAATACCAGCAACTCTTACCCCTGATTCTCGCTTTTTCGTATTAGGGAAAGATTTTAATTCAGAAACAGCCTCAGAAATGGTTGTGACCTGCTCTAGATCTCGTTTCTTTCTCCACTTTTCGGTTAAGCGGTTTGCTACTTGAAGGGCCGTAATTCCGTTGTAACCAACAGCTGCATACATATCTTCTTCATTAGCAAAATTAAATTTTTCTGAAACTCGTTTAATATTTTCCGCTGCTAAAATTTCTTTTATATCAAAGCCCATATTCCGTATTTCTTTTTCAACAAGCTCTTTTCCCTTATCAACATTCTCATCTTTTCGCTGTTTTTTGAAAAAGGCTCTAATTTTATTTTTCGCTTGTGATGTTTGAGCAAGCTTTAACCAATCTTGACTTGGTCCATAAGAATGTTTTGAGGTTAAAATTTCAACAATATCCCCTGTTTTTAATTGATAATCGAGTGTGACCATCTTCCCATTTACTTTCGCACCAATGGTCTTATTACCAATCTCGGAGTGTATTCGGTATGAGAAATCAATCGGGACAGAACCTGATGGCAGTTCAATCACATCACCTTTAGGTGTAAACACAAACACCATATCAGAGAATAAATCGATTTTCAGAGATTCCATAAATTCTTCAGCATTGGTAATATCATTCTGAAATTCTAATATTTCTCTAAACCAGCTTAACTTCTCTTCAAAAGAAGAGCTGCCATCAATATTTTTACCTTCTTTATATGCCCAGTGTGCGGCAACCCCGAATTCTGCGATACGATGCATATCGAAGGTACGGATTTGAACTTCTAATGGGTCCCCTTTTGGACCAATAACCGTTGTATGCAATGATTGATACATGTTTGGTTTTGGCATGGCAATATAATCTTTAAAACGACCTGGCATTGGTTTCCAGCATGTATGGACAATTCCTAGAATGGCATAACAATCTTTAATGCTATTTACCACTACACGAACAGCCAGTAGGTCATAAATTTCACTGAACTGTTTATTTTGAAGGACCATTTTACGATAAATACTATAGATATGTTTTGGTCTGCCTGAAATTTCAGCTTTAATATTGACTTCTTTTAGCCTTGAACGAACCTCGAGAATAACTTCATCTAAATATTGCTCTCGTTCAGCTCGCTTTTTTTTCATCAAATTAACAATACGATAGTATTGCTGAGGGTTTAAATATCTAAGAGCAGTATCTTCAAGTTCCCATTTGATTTTAGAAATCCCTAGACGATGGGCGAGAGGAGCAAAGATTTCTAATGTTTCATTGGCAATTCTTCGCTGCTTCTCAGATGGAAGATGCTTTAACGTTCTCATATTATGGAGTCTGTCAGCCAATTTAATGAGAATAACTCTAATATCTTGGGCCATGGCTACAAACATTTTTCGGTGATTCTCAGCCTGCTGTTCCTCATGAGATTTATATTTAATTTTTCCTAACTTTGTTACTCCATCGACTAACATCGCCACTTCTTCATTAAAGGCTTCTTTTATGTCTTTTAACGAGACATGAGTATCTTCAACGACGTCATGGAGAAAACCAGCGGCAACAGTTGCCGGATCCATTTCTAAGTCAGCTAATATTCCAGCAACTTGAATAGGATGAATAATATAAGGTTCCCCTGATTTTCGATATTGTTCACGATGGGCATTTTGGGCAAACTCATATGCCTTGTTGACGATTGCAACATGCTCATCGTTCATATATTTTCTTGTTATGTCGATAACTTGTTCTGCGGTCAACACGTTATCGTTCGCCATATAATCACCTTTAACTAAATTATTTTATATTTAATGCAAAATATTGCCGTATTGTTCATGTAAACATATTTATCCAAAATTGAACCTTTTTATAGGAAATAAAAAGATTTAATTTGTGATGATTGTATCTATTATCGAAAAAAAATCATCGAATGTAAAGGGAAAGCTTTTATTTTTTAAAGAAAAACCAGAATTCTGTCGAAAAATGTCGTTTAAACAAAAAGCGTAAGCGCCTCGAACAGCCCCGACAAGCAAATGTTCTGTAGTGTAAGAAGTCTGTACTTTGACTTCTTACACTACAGGTTATTTGACCTCGAGGGGCTAGGCGCTGGAGCTGGATTACGATAAACCTGACTAAAGTTATTCAAAGTTTAAAATTTATAAATTTCATAAAAAAAGAACACTCCTATAAGAAGTGCTCTCCTCTATTTTAGTATTTCATTAATGTTAAGATATCGTAACCGTCTAATTTATTGCGTCCTTCTAAGTAAGATAATTCAATTAAGAATGCAATACCAGCAACAATGCCGCCTAATTCTTCTACAAGCTTGATGGTCGCATCAATTGTACCACCTGTTGCAAGTAAATCATCAGTAATTAATACACGTTGACCAGGCTTTATCGCATCTTTATGAATAGTTAAAATATCACTTCCATATTCTAAGCCATATTGTACTTTAATAGTTTCACGCGGTAATTTACCCTCTTTACGAACAGGTGCAAAGCCTACTCCTAGAGAATAAGCTACAGGACATCCGATAATGAAACCGCGTGCTTCAGGACCAACAACCAAATCAATATCTCTTTCTTTTGCATATTCCACAATCTGATCGGTTGCATACTTATAAGCAGGACCGTTATCCATTAATGTAGTAATATCTTTAAATTTTATTCCAGGTTTTGGCCAATCTTCTACTATTGTAATAAATTGTTTTAAATCCATTCTTTTATTGCCTCCCTATTTTCCACAGACTCTTGAAAAACATCCTCAAACCAACTTACTAATTGTTTAAATGAGGCGTAAAGCAAATCGTTTTCAAGAGTAAATTGTGCTTGTCTTTCTTGGTATGCATTTGATTCTGATAAATCTCGTTTTGGTGCAATCTTTTCCAAGGAAATAAATCCATTGTTTATTGTAGCAAAATTCAACTCAAAAAACACCTGTGACATAAATTCTATTGTTTCTTTTGACCATCCACGATGTTTTGCCAAATCATCACCAAAGCGTTTTAAGTCAAAAGAACCCTTTTTCGCTAAAAAAGCGTAGTACCATTTAAAATGATCACGAGTCGGCATTGTATTAAAAAAGGCACTGTCTCTTTTATAGAAATGAGTATATAGCCTTGCTGGATTTTTCCCCTTTAATAACTCTGCCATCATTTTCTTGGAAGATGGGAAATCAAGAAAGACCACATTGCAATCGTCAAGCATCAAACTGCGAGCATGTTCTTCTGAGGAGATAAATATGATATCCTCAGCCGCTATCCAATTATTAAATATATCGACCGAATTCTGATGAAAGATGATAAATTTAGTATTTGTTGGCGGAAGAGTTTTTAACAATGTTCCTACACGTTTATTTCCTCGCCAATCAAATAATTGCCAATGTTGAATAGTTAGGTCTTGTAGAAAAATTTGCGGTTTTTGAACGTTATTCCATTCATTTATAGATAACTCACCAATAACAGAAATCATAGATATTGGAGATATTTCATCAAAAAGTTTTCCTAAGCCAAAACCAATCCCATCTAACTGAACTCCATTTTGTTCGATTGTCATTTTCAAATGATTTTGTTCAGAACCTATTTTTCTAATATTTGCAATGCTACTGTCTTTTACTAATACTTTTGGTTTAGGATTATCCATTCCAAAAGGGGCTAATAACATCATTTCTTTTATAGAGTCCAACTGAATTTCTTCTAGTTGGAATTCACCATCAAGATGGGTTAATGGAACAAGGAATTCTTCTGATAATTGTTGGGTAGCCAACTCATTTAACCTAGATCTTAGAAGGTCTACATCCTCCAAGTTTAATGTCATACCTGCCGCAGCTGTATGACCGCCAAAATGAGGAAGTATATCTCGACATAAGGAGAGGTTTTGAAAAAGATCAAATCCATCGATACTTCGTGCTGAACCTTTGGCTAGCCCTTTTTCTCTGTCATAGCTTAATACAATGGTTGGCCGATAGTATCGGTCAACTAATCTAGAAGCAACAATACCAACTACTCCTGAATTCCAGTTTTCTTTGCCCACTATGATAACCTTTTGATCAGCTTGAGCTAAGGATTCCTCCACCATTTGAATGGCCTCTTCGGTTATCTCATTCACAATCGTTTGTCTAGTACGATTGATTTCATCAATTTCTTCTGCTAGTTCACTCGCTTCCGATATATCTTCGGTAAGCAGTAAATGGACAGCAGGGTCTGCATCGCCTAATCTACCAGCTGCATTGATTCTTGGTCCCAGAGTAAAACCTATTGTATCTTCAGAAATAGATTGTGGATCGATACCACATACCTTATACAAAGCTCTTAGTCCAACATTTTCAGTCTGAATCAACTTTTGAATACCCGCTTTAGCAATTAAACGATTCTCATCTTTAAGGGGTACAAGATCTGCAATGGTTCCAATAACCGCGATTTCCAGAAGGTGTTCTGGTACTTTTCCATATAGTGCATGAGCTAATTTAAAGGCTACTCCGACACCTGCTAAATCTTTAAAAGGATATATACTATCTTCTAATTTTGGATGAATGATAGCTAATGCCTCAGGTAAAACAGGACCTGGCTCATGATGATCGGTAATAATTAAATCAAGTCCAAGTTCCTTGGCAACATTAGCCTCATTTAAAGCGGAAATGCCTGTATCGACAGTTATGATTAATTTAATTCCATTTTCAAATGCATGGCGAAAAGCTGGTTCATTTGGTCCATAACCTTCAGTAAAGCGATTGGGGATATAAAAATTAACGTTTGCACCTAAATCAACTAGCGTTTTCATCATAACGGTAGTACTGCTTACTCCGTCAGCGTCATAATCTCCAAAAATAAGGATCGGTTCTTGCTTTTCAATGGCCTCTTTAATTCTCGTTACCGCTACATCCATATCCTTTAATAAAAAAGGATCATGAAATTGTTCTTTCCCAAATAAAAAATACCGTGCCCCTTCAACGGTATCCATTCCGCGGTTAACAAGTAACTGTGCAACAAGAGGTGTTATGTTCAATTCTTTCGTTAAATTATCCACCAAGACCTTATCAGCTTGGCGAACATTCCATCTAGTTTTTGGTTTTAACATACGGTCACCCCTTAGCCTATCCTATTATACAAAACGTTTTCTTCTGTTTCAATTAAAATAGTTGGTACATTATTTGGGAGGACTTGTATATGGATTTCCGATCCACAAGAAATTCACCATTATAATGCTTTTAAAATAAAAAAAGGCTAGTTCGTGTTTGAACTAGCCTTAATAAATTATACTTGTGGTTGGTCTGATGAAACTTTCTTTTCTTTAAAGGTTTTAAGAACACCTTTCTTTTTCAGCTCTTTACATTTTAATACATACCATAATTGGGCTGCAATAAATAGTGAAGAGTAACATCCAAAGATTAACCCAACAAATAAGGCAATTGAGAAGTTTCGGATAGATTCGCTACCGAAAATTAAAATCATTAACGTTGCAACGACAACTGTTAATACAGTATTGATGGAACGTGTAAGAGTTTGACGGATACTTTTATTAATAACTTCTGCAATTTCTTCATTTGTACGAATCTTACGTTTTTTCTGCATGTTTTCACGAATTCGGTCAAACGTAACGATGGTATCATTAATCGAATAACCAATGATGGTTAGGATGGCTGCAATAAACGTAATATCCACTTCTAAACGTGTAATACTGAAGAAAGAAATAATAAAGAATGCATCATGCAATAATGCTAATACCGCAGCAAGTCCCATATAAATTTCAAATCGGAAAGCTACATAAATGATAATCCCAATTGAAGCAATAATGGTTGCAATCATTGCATTTTTAGCTAATTCTTTACCTACTGTCGGTGAAACCGTACTTACACTTGGCTCAGCACCAAACTTATTATGGAATTCTGTTTTTAAGTTCGCAATTTCATCTTTAGATAGGACACCTTTATATCTTGCAACACCAATGTTATTGTCATTACCTGAAATAACAATATCGTCTGTATTAACATTTACGTCCTCTAGAGCATCTTTTATAACAGATGTAGTAAGAGCTTTATCTGATAAAACTTCAATTCTTGTTCCGCTTGAGAAATCAATTCCTAAATTCAATCGGAAAATAGCAATAACAATGATACCTAGAGCAATTACAGTACTTGAAAAAATAAACCAAATTTTACGGGATTTAACAAAGTCGAGTTTATCAAATCTTGTTGGTAAATCCAGGGCATCAAAGTTTTCTGCAATATCATGTATTTCAGATTGTTTTACCCCAAACCAGCCTGGTCTATTTTTAAAGAAATTACTATTAACCCATAATGATAATAACCATCTTGATCCATAAATGGCTGTTATAAAGACTGTTAAAATACTAATTATTAACATAGTCGCAAACCCTTTTACAGAGCTTGTCCCGTATGCGAATAATACAATGGCAGCTAAGATCGTCGTTAAGTTTGCATCCACAATAGTCGATAATGAATTTTTGTTACCAGCTTGGAAGGCAGACTTAATCGTTCTACCAATTTTTATTTCTTCCTTAATCCGTTCGTACGTGATGATATTGGCATCAACGGCCATACCGATACCTAAAATTAAGGCAGCAATACCTGGTAAGGTTAAAACCCCGTTTATCCAGTCAAAAATGAGTAAGTTAATAAATAAGTTAATGGTTAAAGCAATGGATGCAATAAATCCAGGGAAACGGTAATACCAGGTCATAAAAATAAAGATGAAAATCATACTTATGATTCCGGCAATAACTGTTTTGTGCATCGCTTGTTCACCGAATTTTGCTCCAACAGATGTTGAATATACTTCATCCAATTTAACTGGTAAAGCTCCGGCATTTAATAATGAAGATAATGTTGTAGCTTCTTCCATTGTAAAATTCCCGACAATGGAAACCGTATCTTGGTTAAAAATTTGACTTACATTTGGTGCTGAAATAAATTTAGGATCCTTTTTCGTTACTTCTGTTTTAAAAGAATCTTTACCTTCTTCAAAATCTAACCAAATAACTAACTGATTATTGGGTGCCATTTTCACAATTTTTTCCGTTACTTGGCGGAACTTATCTGCGCTTTTCAATTTAAGGGAAACACTTGGCTTTCCTTTATCATCAAACGTTTGTTTTGCTCCACCCTCAACTAAGTCGGAACCATCCATCATCAGTTCATCATTAGCATCACGGAAGGTCAAATTGGCTTCTGTTGAAAGGATTTCACGTGCCTTATTTTGATCTTCTACTCCTGCAAGCTGCACACGAATTCGTTTATTACCTTCAATTTGGATATTTGGTTCACTTACACCAAGGACATTGATCCTTTTATCCAGTGCTTCAGCAGTGCTTGCCATTGTTTCTTTATCAATTTTCTGACCTTTTTTTGCAGGTTTTACATCATACAATACTTCAAATCCGCCTTGTAAGTCCAAGCCGAGCTTGATATTGTTTAAAATATTTTTCGTTGTGCCTCCCATTAATCCCCCAAGTAAAAGGATAATTAAGAAGAATGCAACGATTCTACTGCGTTTTACCATTATGTAATTGCCTCCCTATGAAAAAACAAAACTAAAAGACCAATGTTTTTATTATGGTATAGATTGAATAGAGTGTCAATTTATCTAAAGATGGAATATGAGAATAATTTTTACATTTACTTCATTAAAGCTTTCCAATCTTCTTCATTTTGAAACGAAAATTCCGATGACTTTAATGCCTCGACAGTCTGATAGTTCATAAATTCACCTGGTTCCAGTGAAAGGATCTCTTGAACCACTTCATATAGACGAATTTCTTCTTTAGGTTTCTTCCATTTTTTCTTCGTTAAAAAACCCCATAACTGAGTTTCCGAAACCTTTCCATACCCAAGTAAATATAATTCTTCTAACTTGCTTTGAAGCGCCGGTTGAACTTGATTTCGAAAATGATCGTATAAATGAGCGCTATTCAATCGTTTTCCCCCTTTTCATTCTATAATCCATTATGAAAAACAAACCTTCTTGTCATGCTTTGTCCACCTACTTGCATATAGTTAATTGTAAACGATATCACCTATTTTGAGAAGGCAGTGAGTTGAATGTCTAAGTTTCTTAGGGGAACCATTATTTTATTACTAGCTGGGTTTATAACGAGAATTTTAGGGTTTATCAATCGGATTGTGATTGCAAGGTTTATAGGTGAAGAAGGCGTCGGTCTTTATATGATGGCATTTCCGACTCTCATTCTAGTTGTAACGATCACGCAAATTGGTTTACCCGTTGCCATTTCAAAAAATGTGGCCGAAGCTGAAGCACAAGGTGACATGCGGAAAATCAAAAAAATTCTTGTGGTTTCATTAGCTACAACAGGATTCTTATCGATACTTTTTACACCTGCATTATTATTAAGTGCATCTTATTTATCTAAAACCTTATTTACTGATGACCGGATTTACTATCCATTAATGGCCATTGCACCAGTTGTACCTATTATCGCCATTTCATCAGTCCTTAGAGGTTATTTCCAAGGTCGACAGAATATGAAGCCCGCTGCCTATTCCCAAGTGTTAGAACAGGTAGTTCGAATTTTTTTAATCGCTGTTTTAACAAAAGCGTTTATTCCTTATGGCATCGAGTATGCTGCTGCTGGTGCGATGTTAGCATCGGTTGCTGGAGAATTGATTTCTTTAATTTATTTGTTTACCGCTTTTAAAATTAAAAAGAGGTTTCCAGTTCGTAAAAATTTCTTTAAAAACGTCTCCTCAGGAAAACAAACCTTTAAGGAATTAATGAATATCGCCCTTCCAACAACAGGAAGCAGAATGATTGGTTCGGTTGCTTGGTTTTTTGAACCTATTGTTGTAGCCCATAGTTTAGCCATTGCTGGTGTGGCAGCCAATATCGCAACGAAACAATACGGAGCGTTAACTGGATATGCCATGCCCTTGTTATTACTACCTTCTTTCGTGACGTATTCATTAGCCACATCTCTAGTTCCTGCTATTAGTGAAGCTAATTCTCAAAATAACAAAAAACTAATTGAATATAGACTTCAACAGGCACTTAGATTTGCCTTCGTTACAGGAGGATTATCCGTTGTAGTTTTATATGTACTCGCTGAACCGCTCATGCAACTTATGTATGGTTCATCAAACGGTTCCTATTTCATTCAGTTAATGGCACCTTTTTTCCTCTTTTATTATTATCAAGGTCCGTTGCAGGCTTCTCTCCAAGCTTTAAATTTAGCTAGAGCTGCCATGATTAATAGCCTTATTGGAAATATTGTGAAAATAGCAGTTATTTTCTTATTAGCAACACAGCCAGCATTCGGAATAAAAGGTGCTGCCCTTGGAATTATTGTCGGTTTTGTGTTGGTTACAATGCTGCATTTTGCTACAGTATTAAAAAGAATTTCCTTTACATTCTATATAAGAGATTATCTAAAAACGTTTATCGTCATGTTTATTTCAGGATGGTCAGGATACTTTACGATAGAGAAAATGAACGGTGAATATTCTCAAGTAACCATTGTTTTAACTGCCTTAAGCTTGATGGCACTCCTTTATGTTGTGCTATTGGTTGGTTTTGGGCTCGTGAAAAGCGATGAAATCAAACGTATACCTTGGGTAGGACCTACACTTTCCAAACTAGCATTTAAATAGGAAGCAATAAACACGTCAAAAAACTGACGTGTTTTTATTTTTCTTCATCTATTAAATCAATATAAAAGGTGCCATTGTGATAACTGCAAAAAGATATCTTCTTTAAATCGGTATAACCCTTTTTTCTTAATTGCTGACGTAACCACAAATTGGTTTTATTTATTCGTGATAAATTCACTTCCTGTATACTTCCGTCCATTATTAATGGGATGGTAATATCACCTGATTTTTTACTTTTTTGCTTTTCAAAAACAGATAATTTTCCTGATGGCTCCAGAATAGCAAACTCTACATCTGCAATATTTCGGATATCCTTTTCCCGAAGTTGTAATAATAAGTCATCAAAATTATAACGTTGTCGTCGCATTTCTTTTTCATCTATTTTGCCACGGTTGATAATGATGATGGGTTTACCCTCAACAAGATCACGGAATCGTTTACTCTTTAATGATAAGATAGAAAAACCAATTTGAATAATCATCAATAAAACCATAGGCAATAAACTGTGCATAATGGGATCACGAGGATTTTCAATAGAAAGAACTGCCATTTCAGCAATCATAATAAAGACAACTAGATCCAATATACTAAGCTCGCCGATTTCCCTTTTTCCCATCACTCTAAATATTAATAACAGTAAGATATAAAGGAAGATCGTGCGCAGAATAATAAATAAATATTCTTCCATTCGAACCTCTCCCCTTGAATGCATTTATGTTTATTTTTTGCTTTTAGATTAATTTGATTCAGCTTATCACGTTCCTTTTCTTTCCATTCTTTTTCCCATCGTAATACAAGTTTTGATTCTAATTTCCGTTCTAACTGAATATGCTCGTACTAGGAAACAAGCTTTTATTTCATGTTTATGAAATAGCTTGTCAAACAGTATTCGAAATAGAAGGGGGAGAAATATCATCGAATCAAAAAATTTGGGGGTTTCTATTCTATACGGTATTGTAAGTATTTTTGTAGTGGCAATTGTTTGTAGTTTGATTTTTTCATTATTATTGAGATTTACTTCTACTCAAGAATCTTCTCTGCAATTTATTGTAACGGCTGTTTCCTTTATTTCTCTATTTATCGGTGGGTTTATATCCGGAGGGAAAGGGAAAGAAAAAGGTTGGCTACTTGGTGGAGGAACAGGCTTGATTTACTCCATTATTATTTTCTTATTTCAATACTTAGGTCATGACAGCTTGTTTACAGTAGAACAGATCATTTACCATACTTGTTATATGTTAGTAGCCATGATGGGCGGTATTCTAGGAGTAAATATGACTACAGCAAAAAAGGCGTAAAAACAAAAAGCGCAAGCGCCTCGAACAGCCCCGACAAGCAAATGTTCTGTAGTGTAAGAAGTCTGCTTTTTGACTTCTTACACTACAGGTTATTTGACCTCGAGGGGCTAGGCGCTGGAGCTGGATTACGAAAAACTTGTCTAAAGTTATCCATAAGTTAAAATTTATAAATTCCTTCACAAAAATAAAAGGAAGCAGTCTAATGACGTGCTTCCTTTTATTTTGTCTTATTGAACAGCAGCAGCAGCTTCTAGAACTTCTCTCACTGCAGCACGATCATATGTAAGTCTACTGCCATCGCCACACTTAATGACTACTTTATCTTCGTCAACGGAGTCAACAAAACCATGTAACCCACCGATTGTTACGATACGGTCACCTTTTTTCAAATTAGTTTGCATTTGTTGAACATTCTTTTGACGTTTTTGTTGAGGACGAATTAATAAAAAGTAAAATAATACAAACATAAGTATTAACGGTCCAACTGTTCCTAACATACCATTCATTCTTTTCCCCTCCTTTCAAGTAAAATAGGTTAGGCATGGCCTAATTAAAAGTTTTTTGCATTCGGTTGATTGAATCCGTATTGTTCAAAAAACTCTTCTCTAAAGTCCCCTAAACGATCTTCACGTATCGCTTGTCTGACCTGTTCCATTAATTTTAACAGAAAATAGAGATTATGATAAGATGTAAGTCTTATTCCGAACGTTTCATCACAACGAATCAAATGACGAATGTAGGCACGAGAATAATTACGACAAGTATAGCAATCACAATTTTCATCAATTGGTCCAAAGTCATTCGCATATTTAGCATTCTTCACTACTAGACGTCCATTACTTGTCATAAGAGTACCATTTCGAGCAATTCGAGTTGGTAGTACACAATCAAACATATCAATACCTCTAATAGAACCATCTATTAGAGAATCTGGAGAACCAACACCCATTAAGTAACGTGGTTTATTTGTCGGTAATAAAGGGGTGGTAAACTCTAATGCACGGTTCATAACATCCTTCGGTTCACCAACAGATAAACCACCAACAGCATATCCTGGGAAATCGAGAGAGACTAGATCTCGGGCACTTTGTTTTCTTAGCTCTTCATATTCTCCGCCTTGTACAATTCCAAAAAGACCCTGATCTTGTGGTCTTTGGTGGGCAGCTAAACAGCGCTCAGCCCATCTAGATGTACGCTCCACTGATTTTTTCATATATTCAAATGACGCGGGATAAGGTGGACATTCATCGAAGGCCATCATAATATCGGAACCTAGTGCATTCTGGATTTCCATCGCTTTTTCAGGGGATAAAAATAATTTATCACCGTTTAAATGATTGCGGAAATGGACACCTTCTTCTTCAATTTGTCTAAACTCACTTAAGCTAAATACTTGAAAACCGCCAGAATCAGTTAAAATGGCGCGATCCCAATTCATAAATTTATGCAGTCCGCCAGCTTCTCTAATAATTTCATGTCCAGGACGCAACCAAAGGTGGTATGTATTACTTAAGATAATTCCTGCACCCATTTCCTTTAATTCCTCAGGGGACATCGTTTTTACTGTTGCTAGAGTTCCAACAGGCATAAAGGCTGGTGTTTCAAAAGAGCCATGAGGGGTATGAACCCGTCCCAGTCTGGCACCTGTTTGCTTACACGTTTTAATTAATTCGTATCTTATTGCAGTCAAAATCGTAACTCCTTCCATTATGACCTATTTTATAGGATTAACATTGCATCTCCAAAGCTAAAAAAACGATAGCCTTGTTTTACTGCTGTATTGTAGGCATTGAGCACATTTTCACGGCCAGCTAAGGCACTAACCAACATAATTAAAGTCGATTTAGGTAAATGGAAATTAGTAATCATTCCATCTATTGCCTTCCATTCAAACCCTGGGTAAATAAATATATCTGTCCACCCACTAGCTTCTTTAAACTTTCCATTATGGTCTCGGGCAATCGTTTCTAGTGTTCTTGTTGAAGTAGTCCCAACAGAAATAATTCGTCCACCTTGTTCTCGCACCTGATTTAAGAGTCTCGCTGTGCCTTCTGTCATCTGATAGAACTCAGCATGCATTTCATGTTCATTGATATCCTCTACACTAACAGGGCGAAAGGTTCCTAACCCAACATGCAAGGTAATAAAGGCAATATGGATTCCCATTTCTTTTAATTCACTTAACAATTCTTCTGTAAAATGTAGACCTGCTGTTGGAGCTGCTGCAGAACCTCTTTCTCTTGCAAAAACAGTTTGATATCGTTCACGGTCATCCAATTGTTCTTTTATGTATGGCGGTAAAGGCATTTCCCCTAGTTGATCAAGTACTTCATAAAAAATACCTTCATATTCGAATTCTAATGTACGGCCACCATGTTCTGCAGTTCCTACACATGTAGCTTTTAACAAACCGTCCCCAAACTCAATAATGGTGCCTTCTTTTACTCGTTTAGCAGGCTTGACAAGCGTTTCCCACTTGTCCCCTTCTAATTGCTTTAATAATAAAACCTCCACTTTTGCTCCAGTGTCTAGTTTTACCCCAAAAAGCCTAGCAGGAAGGACACGAGTGTCATTTAGAACAAGACAATCGCCTTTACGAAGATAGTTTTTAACTTGGCTAAAAGTCGTATGCTCTAACTCGCCTGATTTTTTATTTAATACCATCAACTTACTTGCAGTTCGGTCCTCCAATGGTACCTGTGCAATTTGTTCTTCTGGCAAGTAAAAATCAAATAATTCTACTTTCATCACGTCACCTACTATTATGTCTTAACAATTTTTGATTTGCTTACGAAACTTCTATAATTTTGTGTCAGCGAAATGTCACGAGGAATTTCGTGTCAGCGAAATTTCCCTATGAAATAAAAAACCAACGATAATATGACACTAACCAATATGGATGTAACTATAGGGAAATAAAACGTTGTATTTCCCTTCTTTATGATAATATCGGTCCAACCCCCTAAGTTTGGACACATACTCTTATTATCTCTTTTAAACGAAGTATTTCATTTTTTCTAGCGCGCTTCGCTTACTGGCCTCGTGATAGAGAATAACAGGGAACCTGTTATTCTCTATCACGAGGAATCATCACATTGATTGCTTCACTGACTTTATTTCACCAGCTAGCCATTTATTGTAATACTCTGTTGGAGAATAGTCATCTAGACTGCCATGATAGCGCTCTTCATTGTAAAATTGAATATATTCATCAACACACTTAAAAGCTTGATCAAACGTTATGAATTCATTACGTTGAAAACACTCCCGTTCCAACACACTATGAAAAGACTCAATATATGCATTCATATTAGGTGATTTAGGCGGAATCCGTTCGTGTTGTACTTGCGGTGCCAAACAAAACTCTTCAAACTTATTACTTATGAATTGAGGGCCGTTATCAGTCCTTATAATAAGGGACTGATCCTCTTCTAATTCGTAAATTCCTCTTTTCAATAAGGCTTTTTGAAGCATATTTGTAACATCTTTAGCTTCACATGTAGTACCACGGTAATGACCAACAATAGTTCGATCATGAACATCTATTGCACTAGCTACATAAAAAAAACGACGAGATGATGAGACATAGCCATATTTAATGTCTAGTTGCCATAATTGGTTTGAACCGGTGATTACATGATTCTTAGCCAATCGACGAGGATATTTCTGCTTTTTTTCACGTTGTGGCATTAAAATATCTAATTCTTTGCATAGGCGATATACTTTTTTCTTATTTATGATTAACTTATACTGGCGTTGTAAACACCGAGTTAATTTTCGGTAGCCATATACCTCAGCCTTACTACTAATCAACTCAAGTAAATACTCTTTAATTGTTTCATCTTTGATCTTTTTTCCTTGTCTATTTCTAGAAAAACCAGGGATAGGTCGTCCCCCAGTATTTGTCTTTTGAATCGGAGGGTGGGACAATCTATAGTAATAGGTTGAACGGTGTACTTGAGCAATTCTTAAAACGCGTTTAGCTGGAAAACCAGAATCAATCCACAAACTAGCATATTCGATTCGCTCATCTAATCCGACAACTTTTTTTTAAACATGTCACGAAGCATGGCAACTTCAAGTTCTTTTTCTCCTAAGAGTTTCATGGCCTTCTCATATTTCTTTTGTAGATCATCCGATGTGGAAGACTCAGTTAAAGGGCTTACACCTTCTTCTCTCATCTCACTGTCAACTTCTTCACGATAGATCTTCATCCATCCTCCTAAAGTAGAAGTACTCACACCTACTTTACGAGCAATATGTGCAGCATTCCCTGATTCAATTGCCATACGAACATATTGTTTCTTTACATCTTCTATAGGCCCCATTTTTCTTTTCATTTTAGCTCCTCCTCTATAACTATTTATATTTTAATATTTTATATAGTAGGTGTCCAAATGAGTTAGGGGGCTAAATAGATATCTCCAGGCAATTTTCCTAAGTTTACAAATTGCATAATAAAACCTACTAAGAAAATAATAGCTCCAATTATCATAATAAATTTAGCTAAACCGGTCATTCAGATGGAACCTCCATTTTAAAGTGACGATAGACAGCCTCCGTTACCACTCGACCACGAGGTGTCCGTTGAAGATAACCAATTTGAAGTAGATATGGCTCATACACATCTTCTATCGTTTGTGCTTCCTCACCAATGGAAGCAGCAATGGTTTCTAATCCGACAGGTCCACCTCTAAATTTATCAATAATCCCTTTAAGCAATTTATGGTCAATATGGTCCAATCCTAAACGGTCCACTTGTAAAAGCTCAAGGGCTTTTGTAGCAAGATCCATTTCGATAGCTCCATTACCGCGAACCTGTGCAAAATCCCTTACACGCCGTAATAATCGGTTAGCGATACGAGGCGTACCTCGTGATCTTCTTGCAATCTCTGCAGCTGCCCCTTTATCAATCTTCGTTTCTAAAATGTCCGCTGTTCGAATGACGATATCCGTTAATTGCTCTTCATTATAATATTCTAGTCTTGCTAAAACACCAAATCGATCTCGTAATGGTGCCGATAAAGACCCAGCCCTTGTTGTGGCACCGACAAGAGTAAACGGTGGTAAATCTAATCTTACAGAGCGAGCAGTCGGCCCCTTGCCAATGACAATATCAATACAAAAGTCTTCCATAGCTGGATACAAAACTTCTTCAATCGTCCTTGGTAGTCTATGAATTTCGTCAATAAATAAAACATCCCCAGGTTCTAGAGAAGTTAAGATAGCCGCAAGATCACCAGGTCTCTCAATTGCAGGGCCAGCAGTTGTTCGAATATTTACACCCATTTCATTGGCAATGATAGTAGCAAGTGTGGTTTTTCCCAAACCGGGTGGTCCGTATAACAGGACATGATCGAGCGTTTCTCGACGCATTTTTGCCGCTTCAATAAAGACTTTTAAATTTTCTTTTACTTTGGTTTGGCCTATATATTGATTTAAATTTTGCGGTCGTAAACTTTGCTCAAAATTTAAATCTTGCAGATCTGCTTCCGTTGAAATGATTCGTTCATCCATATCATCACCCTATTTTAAAAGCTTTTGAAGTGCAACTCTAATGTATTGGTCTGTGGTAAGCTTTTGTTTCTTTAATTCTGGAACAACCTTCTTTATTTCTTTTTCAGCGTAACCTAATGCTTTTAAGGCTAAAATAGCTTCCTCCAATTCATCTGATCCATCTTGAATTGGACGAATATCATCGTGTTGAGAAAATAAATTCGGAAATAAGTCTGGGACTAATTGATGTAATTTTCCTTTTAAATCAAGTATCATTTGTCTTGCCGTTTTTTTACCAACACCTGGGAACTTGATTAAGAAATTTTCATCTTCATTTTCAATAGCTTGGACTACCTGTTCTGGTTGACCTGAAGCAAGAATGGCCAACGCCCCTTTTGGTCCAATTCCAGAAACGTTTAAAAGCTTCGTAAATAATGTTTTTTCTTCTCGACTCGTAAATCCGTAGAGAGCCATAATATCTTCTCGAACATATTGGTAGGTAAAGATAAGCGTTTCTTTCCCTACTTTTTCAGAATAATAAAATGGATTAGGCGTATGTATTTGATATCCTATGCCCTGATTTTCAATCACTATGTATTCAGGACTTACAAAATTAATTTTTCCATTAATGAAATCATACATTTCATTCTCCCCTTTTCACACTAATTGGGGTTCGACGAACTACCAATCTGTACTTTAGCCTATCTATTGTAACATAAGAGAAAATTAGTTGCATTTTTGTATAAGACTTCTATATAATGGAAAAGGTTGAAAAAAAATAAACTGGAGGGTCTATTAAAATGAAAAAACTATTAGCTATTTTAGCTGTTTTTACATTAATGTTTGCAGTAGCAGGATGTACTGCTGACAATAAAGAAAACAATGACAAAGCAGCAGATGAGAAAAAAGAAGAAAACACTGTTGCATTAACTGACCAAGTAAAATCTAAAATGTATAATGCTGCACGTATCGCTGAAGGTAAAGTGAATGATGTATTTGCTCATGATGTAGCGGCAGATGAAACGACACCTATTCTAAATAAAAGCTTCGCGGATGAAGCGGCTGCAGTTGCTTTCCTCTCAAAATATTACAATGAAGATACAGCAAAAGAAATTTACACTTACTATGCAACAGGTCAGACAACTGAAGCTGGAGAAGTGATTGTAAAAGCTGATCCTTTCTTCACCACTACTTTACTTGATACAACTTTAGAGGATGTTACAATTGAAGGTGACGCTAACAAAGGTACTATTAAGACACCTGAAAATGTTACATATACGGTTGAATTAGTAGATGACAAATATTTGGTAACCGGAATCCAAAAGTAAACAGACTTAACAAAAGCTGACTCATCAACCAGAGTCAGCTTTTTTCATAAAAATATTTTTATTGCTTCAGTTTGATTGGCATATAATATGGCTTAAACGTTTCAAGAACATTTACATAACGGTCCTTCGTTTTGATAGGAATTCCTTTTTTTAACTGTAGTTGTTTTCGGCTTTCTAATTTTTCCAGATTAATTTGGAAAAATGATTGAATGATATTGGTTTGATGAGGTCTTCCATTAAAAATGGTTAAAGTTCCATCCTCGGTAATTCCAAAATAACCGTTTGCCTTTAATAAAGGTGAAATATCATCCACCTGCTTCTTAAAAACCAAACCTTTTTCAAAGGTATTTACTAATTCCCATTGTTCGTACTTCGACCAAAAGTTTTCCATAGAATATATATTCTCGGAAATTTTTTCTTCACTAATCTCACCGTCTAAGTAAACCCTTTGTAATATCACTTCTATTTGGAATGGCTCTTTTCTATTTTCTGACGCTTGTACATGTGGATCAAAAAACCATATAAATAAAGACATTAACCATATCGCAATTCCACTCTTTATCATTTTGGACATGAGGAATCACCTCTTTAATAAAAGTTATCATGTATTTATAATCTTAGTGTAGCCAAATTTTTCTACTTTATCCTTTAAAATTAAAAACAAAAAAAGGGTCAGAACTACCAAACAGTAGCCTGACCAAGAATGAACATCTATATTTATTTAACGATTATTGTTCGTCATACGATTTTTTAAGGTTTGGAACATATTTTTCAAATCGGTATCCAGTCCATCTTTTGGCCCGCCATTTCGAAGGTCGTTATCGATTTGGCGCAATCGGCTAAATGTTCCTTCATCTGTTACAACTGTTACAGATCGTCCTCGTAAATAAGGCTGTACGGCTTCTTCAATATCCCTTTTTGTTTGAGCTTCTCTTGAGTAATCTGTTAAATCTACGGCGATCAACACATTGCTTCCATACGTTACCGAACGAACATCTTCTACATTAGAAACAGTTCCGGTTACATTTCCTATTTTTTCTGTTAATTCACCCTCGTATGCAGTGTAGTAAGAGCTTCTTGCTTTTTTTGTATTGTCATTTAAATGACCATGGTAGTTAGCATCACTACGACTAAATCGATTATCTCGCTTGTAAAAATTTTGGTCCGTATTCGCTAATGGAACAGTTGGGTTGGCAGGATTACCATTACCAGCACCAGTTTGACGAACATTTCTTGTTCCCTCTGTACCATAGGTATGGTCCATCATTTCAGTTATCGGACCATCATTATCATTTAATACCCTTGCATTTCCATTTCCGCCATGGTTTTCATTTGAGTAATATCCCATTGGTTGTGCTGCGTTATTACGATTTTGAACACCAGCTTCGTCGTTATTTCCACAACCAACTAATCCCATAGCCATTACTGCTGATAATGGTAAGGCTAAATATCTTTTGTTCAAATGAAAAACCCCCTTCGTAAATGCTAAGCACATTTTTGTGCTCACATTTAGCTTTTGTGATAAGGGGGTATTTCATGACTGTTAGTTTGGACCATGACACATTAACATTGGTTAATTAACCAACTTTTGTAGTTGTTTCGTAAATTCTTGTCTTAATTGCATTTTGGAAAGAGTCTGATTAATCAAGTTTTGTAATTTATATACATCACGGAAATGATTTTCCCTTATAAAGCGGTTCCATTCTCGGAAAAGATCTGTTGGGTAAACAAGTGCATATATATAGGATTGGTTCCTAAAAAGATCTTTTAAGCTTTTGTATCTTATTAAGCTGTTTAGATTCCAATTAATAAACGGTAAAATCCGATTTGAATATTGAAGTAAATCCATCGACCTTGGACCAATACTTATCAGGTCGAAATCAATAAGATAAAGTTTTCCAGATTTTCCTCTTAAAAAATTATGATGGGCAACATCTCCATGGAGAATAACACTTGGTTCACTCTCAATGATATGCTCATTTTTTATTATTCCTTCTAAAGACCAATCGGCCCAATTTAACCATTCTTTTATTAAATCACTCGAAATGTAATGGGAAATAATAGGAGTATTTTTAACAAACTGATCTCTGCGTTCTAACCATTTTTTTTGCAAATTGAATTCCGGCAGAATGGATTGATATCGTCCAACAGACTGTTTCGTAATTTCGTGAAAGTTATCCAAAAGACTTAATCCTTCTTGTCTTTCGTTATCACTAATATAGGAAAACGTTCGTTTATGCGGTTCAATATATTGTATACAACCAAAATATTTATTTTCATACATAATCGGATCTTGATCCAAAATAATAAAAGAATAGGTGTTGTTAAAACCTTCTTTATGAAGACTTGATGTAAAGGTCTCCTGTAGTTTTAAACGGTTATAAGAGGAATATCCCTTTAGTATAAATGAACCTTTGGAAGTCTTTATTTTAAAAACATGGTCTCTTAACGGATATAGTTCTTTGATTTTATATGGGAATTGTTTTTGGAAAGAGGAGAGGAGACGAATGTTTACACCATCGTCTCCTCGTTTCCTATCTATCATATTCACTGCTTTCATCAAATACTCTCGGTGCTGGAACTGCACCTGCACCAAAAGCATAAGGATTCATATATGGAGGCTGAACCATTTGCCCGCCATATGTTGGAGTATAAACTCCTGGTCCTCCTACATAGGGATTAACTTGAGCGGTAGGAAAAGTTGGTGCTCCACATCCACAATCTTCAGCCATTCCTATTGTAGGATAGTGCTCCATTCCAAAATCTTCAGGAGATTCCATCATTGGATATCCCGTTTGCATATGTGGCATTTGCATTTGCCCGCCACCGTATGGCATCTGCATTGGCATTTGTCCACCACCGTATGGCATCATTTGCTGCATCGGCATTTGTCCGCCACCATATGGCATCATTTGCTGCATCGGCATTTGTCCACCGCCATACGGCATTTGCATTTGCCCTCCACCATGTGGCATTTGTGGCATTTGCATTTGCTGACCGCCATATGGCATTTGTGGCATTTGCATTTGCTGACCACCAAATGGCATTTGTGGCATTTGCATTTGCCCGCCACCAAATGGCATTTGTGGCATTTGCATTTGTTGACCTACATCATATGGCATTTGCTGCATTGGCATTTGTTGCCCGCCACCAAGTGGCATTTGTGGCATCTGCATTTGTTGCTCAGCACTTGGCATTTGCTGAGTACGAATTGGCCAAGGCTGTTGAGGATATCCATATGGTGCTCCAGCATACGGTGTTGGTACTGGACCAAATCCACTGCCAGGTAACACTGGAGAAGAAGGGACACAATTATCTGCCATCGGCGCTACTGGAGCAAAACCTGCTGGTGCCATCGGCATTGGCTGCCCTAATGGTGCTGGAGATTGTGCTCCCATTACAGCAGTTGGATTTTGGCTCATTGGATTCATCATTGGCATTTGCGGCATAAAGGACGAAGATTCATCTTCCACTCCAGCTAAGTATGATGGATTAGGAACCCCTGGCATTGCTGCTGGGCTTACAGCAGTTGGAACTGGCTGATATGGCATCGCCGCAGGTTGTTGATAAGGTAAAAATGGTTGTGGTGAATACATTCCAGGCTGTAGGCCGGACCCTGGTAAGATAGGGCTAACAGGAACACAATATTCTGGATACATTGGTTGTTCAAAACCTCCTTGAATTGGTAATTCTGGTGATTCCGCAAGTGGAGCAACTGCTTTTGGAGGAGCCTCCTGAACAGGTGCCACTGCTTTTGGAACTTCTTTTGGAACTTCTTTTACTTCCGGTAATATATTAGTTGGTTTTGGTGGAAGCTGTGGCTGTTGAACATTCATATTGGCCATGTTCAACATGTAATAGTTGTTGATATCAATATCTGGAATGACTGGTTGGGGCATTTTTGGAGTATAGGGTACTTTTGGTGCTTCCTTGACAATAGGTGCTTCTTTAATCGGCATGACTGGCGCTTCCTTAATTGGAGCTTGCACTATTGGTTGTTCTTTAACCAATGGCGCTTGTGCAGTTGGCATTTCTTTTTTTGGCCCCATACTTATTGGTGCTTCTTTTTTTACTGAACCACCAGAAGTAGGGACTTTAATTTTCATACCGGGCATGATCATATCTGGATTGCTTAGCTGGGAATTCATTTTCTTTAACTCTTCAAAATTAACGCCATATTTCTTGGCAATCTTCCAAAGAGTATCCCCTTTCTGAACGATATGGATCTTCACAATGTTTCCCTCCTATGGCATAAGTCCATATAGTGTATGTGAATCTAGGCAAATTGCTATTAATCTTCAGAAAAACTTATGCAATTTTTTCAAAAAATATGAATCCCTCCCTAATCATTGTATGCTATCCCCTTAGGCTGCATGTTTTTATAACTTGTACTTATTTTTGGGAATTGGTTGATTTCCACTCCATGTTGCTCGCTTTCCGCGGGGCGGGCGGTGAGCCTCCTCGGCGCTATTAGCGCCTGTGGGGTACAAATGATCCCTCTTGTGGATCATTTTACCAGGTCTCACCTGTCCCGCTGCTCCCGCAGGAGTCTCGCACCTTCCGTTCCAATCAACATCCTTTTAAACGGTTTAATTCACTAATCAATTCCAAAGTAATATTTTTTTGTAAAAATTGAAAAAAGGATAGCCGCGTTGGCCATCCTCCATTTATTATGCGTACTCTAACATTCGTTCTAATGCTAATTTTGCACTTTGGGCTATATTTTCGCTTACTTTTATTCGATTATGGTCACCAGGTGTTTCAAGCATATCTAAACACCATACTAAATGTGGTAAATCAATTCGATTCATGGTTAAACATGGACACATATGCTGATTTAAAGAAATAATTTTTTTATCTGGATGATCGTTTATGATACGATTCACCAAATTCATTTCTGTTCCAATCGCCCATTCAGAACCAGGGTCAGCCTTTTCAATTGCATTAATGATATAGCTTGTAGACCCTGCTAGGTCTGAAAGCTCAACTACCTCTCTACTACATTCAGGATGAACAATAATTTTCATATTCGGATAATCTTTTCTAACCTCAGCAATATTGTCTACTGTAAAACCTTCATGAACCGAGCAATGCCCTTTCCAAAGGACCACTTTTAAATCTTCTAACTCCCCCTCATAGTTGAGAGTATCCGTATGTGGGTCCCATACAGCCATTTGGTCCAAACGGATTCCAAGGTTAAAGGCTGTATTTCTGCCTAAATGTTGGTCAGGTAGAAACAAAATTCGTTCCTTTTGGTCAAAAGCCCACTTTACCATTTTTTCAGCATTTGAAGATGTGACGGTTGCCCCACCCTTATCCCCAACAAAAGCCTTAATGGCAGCTGTTGAATTCACATACGTTAAAGGAAGTAACGAATCTCCCAATAATTGAGTGAGCTTTTCCCAAGCTCTTTCAGTTTGTTCTAAATCAGCCATATCCGCCATCGAACAACCCGCTCTCATATCTGGCAAAAATACCTTTTGGTCTTCATTTGTTAAAATATCAGCTGTTTCTGCCATAAAATGGACACCGCAAAAGACAATAAATTCAGCATCTTTATTATCAGCGGATAATTGGGCTAGCTTCAATGAATCACCTGTAGCATCAGCAAACTGAATAACTTCATCCTTTTGATAATGATGACCAGGGATAAAAAGTTTTGTCCCGTATTTTTCTTTCATCTCTAAAACTCTTTGTTCTAGCTCTTCTTTAGACATTGCCCGATATTTTTCAGGAATCATCAAATGACTATTTTGTAATGCAGCTAAAAAACTCATTACATACCCTCCTCTTTATCCCAAGAAACTTTTACACTAATATCTAATGCTTTAGCTGAATGAGTTAAAAAACCAAGTGAAATATAATTTACTCCTGTATCTCGATAACTAGCTAAATTTGTTAGTGTGATTCCGCCAGATGCTTCTGTAAGAATATGATTAGGAACTACCGTGATCAATTCCTTGATTTCTTCAGGCGTTCTATTATCAAACATGATGACATCTACATTCGATTCAACTGCTTCCTTCACTTGCTCTAGACTTTCGGTTTCGACTTCAATTTTTATCATATGTCCTAGTTTGTTCCGTACTTCGTTCACGGCATTTGTAATGGAACCTGCAAAGGAAATATGATTATCCTTAATCATGACACCATCATATAATCCATAGCGATGATTGAAGCCGCCACCACAACGAACCGCATACTTTTCAAACATCCGTAAACCTGGAGTCGTTTTTCTCGTATCACATACTTTAGTAACAGAACTGTTCAGCTCTTGAACAGCTCTTTTCGTCAAGGTTGCAATTCCGCTCATTCGTTGAATGAGGTTTAGAATCACTCGTTCCCCTTTTAATAAGTCAGCCATTTCACCTGAAACAGAAGCTAAGATTTGACCTTTTTCAACGGCCTCCCCATCCTCTGTTTTCATACTTACCTCTATCTTTTCATTTAAAAGCTTATATCCTTGATGGATAATGTCTTTTCCGCAAAAAATCCCTGCTTCTTTAGCAATAAATTTAATTTCACCAATCGATCCTTTTGAAAAAATAAGATCGCTCGTTATATCCTGGTCACCGATATCCTCAATAAAAAATTGCTCAATTTGCGAGCGCAGCTTTAACATATTCATTTGATTTCTCCCCCTGTCGCTGATAAACAATTTGCTTTTTACACCAATTCAAATCATCCTCAAATGGATAATCACTTCGGAAATGGCCGCCCCTACTCTCTGTTCTAAGTAATGCAGCGTTTGTAATCAATTTCGCAGCGGTAAGCATAAAGATTTTCGTTAAGTCCTCTGATGAACAACCATCAAGTTCTCTGCCGATCTGTTTCAATCCGAATTGATCTAACCATTTTCTTTGAACGGTAAGTGATTCTTTCGAACGGACAATTCCAACGTATTCCATCATTCTCGTTTGTAATGTCACAATATCAGGAAGATGGTGCTGCTTTTTTACAACTGGATACACAATGGTTAGATATTCTTGAGGAGGATTGGCCCTATCTTCTACATTTATTAACTCCGCTAACATTTTCCCTTGATATAATCCTTCTAATAAAGAATTACTTGCCAAGCGGTTTGCCCCATGTAATCCCGTACAGGATGCTTCCCCTATCGCATATAAATTTTTAATGGAGGAACGGCCAATGAAGTCCGTTTTAATACCACCCATTAAAAAGTGACTACCTGGTACAACGGGGATTTTTCCATCCTTTAACTTGATATCGTTTTGAGTGCATAACAACGTAATAGAAGGGAAACGATTCTCGAAGTTTTTGATATTACTAATATCTAAAAATACTTGTTTACCTTTTTTTATATTTTCATAAATAGTTTGGGACACCACATGTCTAGGCGCCAAATCTTTATATGGATGGACACCTTCCATAATCGGAACATCGTTTTCATCCACTAAAATGGCCCCTTCACCACGGACTGCCTCTGAAACTAATCCTTTGGTTTCACCATTCACATATAATAATGTCGGGTGAAATTGAATAAATTCCATATCGGCTATTTCTGCACCAGCCAAATAGGCCATGACAATGCCGTCACCAGTGACCGTTTCTGCATTCGAGGTGAAACTGTAAAGCTGGCCACAGCCCCCTGTCGCGAGTACGATATGTTGGGCAAAGAAATACTCAATCGAACCATCTAGCCTCTTCCCCTTAACACCGATGCATTTCTCTTGTTTTTCGTCTACTATTAATTCATATACGTATATATTTTCTTCTAAGAAAATATTGGCTTTTAACTGTGTAAGGAGAAATTCGATCATTCTTTTTCCTGTGGCATCACCACCACCATGAACAATTCGTTTTTCGCTATGTGCCCCTTCCATTCCTAAAAGAAGATTTCCTTCACTATCATGGTCAAAATGACAACCCTTTTTATACATTTCTTGAATTAATTTAGGTGCTTCATCTATAATCTTACGGACCGTTTCTTCGTGATTATGAAATCTACCTGCTTCTAATGTATCGGTATGATGCTTATCAGGATGGTCTTCTTTTCCAATGGCAGCCGCAATCCCCCCCTGTGCTAAGTATGAATTGGCTGTCCTAACGGTTGACTTTGTGATAATTCTCACATTTTTATCCTGACTTAATTGACTTGCAAGCTGTAAAGCAGCAATTCCGCTACCAATGATTAAAACATCACTATATGTCATGTAAATTACCCCTCTAATTAACAGGTGTCTTGACACCTATATTTACATAGATTTACACTAATGACAAGTATTTTTCAATAAATTACTGCGGGGAAATGAGTGAAGAAGAATGATTTATTTGGATTATGCCGCAACATGCCCGTTAGATAAGGATGCAGCAGATGCGTATATACAAGTTTCTACACAATTTTTTGGAAACACGAGCAGTCTTCATGATATTGGTGGTGGAGCAGCACAGCTTTTGGAAAACTGCCGTGAAACGATTGCTCATTTAGTAGATCTTGATAAAAGAGGTTTTTATTTTACTAGCGGGGGTTCTGAAAGTAACGTTTTAGCCATCGAAGCCCTTTTAACTGCAACTAAGAAGAAAGGAAAACATATTATTACCTCTATTGCAGAACACTCCTCGATCCATAGTGCTTTAAAGAGGCTTGAAAAAGATGGGTACGAGATTACTTATCTTCCATACCTTTCATCCGGGATAATTGATTTGGATACCTTGTTAAAAGAAATCAGAAGTGATACTGTACTTATTACGATTCAGCATACCAATTCCGAAATTGGTACGATTCAGCCGTTAGAAGAAATTTCAACCATTTGCAGCAAACGGGACATTTATTTTCATAGTGATTTCGTTCAAGCATTTGGGAAATCTGATATTAGAAAAATAGCGAGATTAGTAGATAGTTTTTCTTTTTCAAGCCATAAATTTTATGGTCCTAAGGGGGTTGGCGGAGTTTACATTAACCCAACGATTCACTGGACATCCTTTTTTCCTGGAACCTCCCACGAAAAAGGATTGAGACCTGGAACGGTGAATCTGCCTGGAATTGCTTCAATGACGGTTGCCGCGGAAAAAGCAATACATCATCTGGAGGAACGGAATAGGCACTTTTCAAATCTCAGAGAAGTCTTTATACATGGTTTAGAGCCCATCCAAAAGAAAGTCACTATCTATGGAACAGATAAAAATGGGAATCAGTATCCGGGGATTATTGGCTTAAGTATTGATGGAATCGAAGGGCAATGGCTTATGCTGGAATGCAATCGGTTAGGGTTTGCCATTTCTACAGGCAGTGCGTGTCAGGCTGGAATGCAATCTCCATCCAAAACGATATCAGCTCTGGGAATAACAGGGAAAAAAGCAAAGGAATTCGCACGGATCTCCTTCGGTCGGTTAACTACCGCTGATGAGGTTAAACAAATCACTCATACAATAGTAAACATTGCACTCGCTTTTTCAAAAGAAAGTTTAGTAAAATAAATAGGGATAAAGGACTGGATTCCTATCTAGAAGGATAAAATAACGGAAGTATCTTTAGAAAGCTGAGGAGTTAATCATGACCACACAAAAAAAATTACTTGGCGATGACAGGAGAGAGTGGATTTTAAATGTATTAAAAGAAAGTACCACTCCTATTACTGGTGCTGACTTAGCCGCTAAAACAAATGTAAGCAGACAAGTGATTGTTGGCGATATAACTCTCTTAAAAGCAAAAAACGAACCCATTATCGCTACTAGCCAAGGCTATATATATTTAAAAACAAATTCCCCTACATCAGTTGTTGAAAGATCGATTGCTTGTTATCATCCGCCAGAAAAAACAGAGGAAGAGCTAAATCTACTGGTCGATCACGGTGTCACCGTTAAGGATGTTACGATTGAACATCCTGTATACGGGGATTTAACGGCATCGATTATGGTGTCTAACCGTAAAGAGGTTAAGCAATTCATGAAAAATGTTTTGGCAACCAAAGCTGCCTTTTTATCAGAATTAACCGATGGGATTCATTTACACACGATTACAGCTACGTCTGAAAAAGCGTTAGATGAGGCTGAAAATGCGTTGTTAGAGGCAAATCTGTTAATCAGAAATGAATAGTTGTGTGGCCCGAGTCTAACGGACACAGAGTACGCTATTTTAATAAAAACAGCTATTTCAAAGGTATTATCGGACACCAGGTACGCTATTAGCCCAAAAAACATGCCAAATAGCACTATTTTAGGCTAATAACGGAACCTGTGTCCTTTAGACCTCTTAAAATAGCTCTATTTCGATAAATAGAGGAACCTATGTCCGATAACTTCGCTAGCTTCAAAGAGCTAAGCACTTTTTCGAACAGACTGCACATTTGATCCTATAACTATAGCTTTATAAAAAGCAGTTGACTTCGTGTCAACTGCTTTTTCTATGCGTATTTACTCTTCATAATTGTCGCGATGGTAATATTGACTGTTTTGTAGTCAAAACCGAAAGCGGACTACATGACAGTCCCTTTTTCCATTTTATAAGAAGGGTAACTACCCAAAACCTTTACTTTGCTACCTAAAGCTTCAAGCTCAGCAATGGCACCTGGGATGAGAATCTCATCCATTTCTTTTTCAATATCAATGATAAAAAAATAATTGCCTAGTCCTGTTTTCATCGGACGTGATTCAATTTTTGAAAGGTTTAACTTTCTCCAAGCAAAGGCGGATAACACGAGGTGTAGGGCTCCGGATTGGTCGGCAGGCAATGTCACCATGACGGTTGTTTTATGTCCATGGTAGAAACATTTTGATTGATGAAACTCGAGATCCTTTTTTGAAAGAATGACAAATCGAGTATGATTGTAGGCAAAATCATGAATATTCTTTGCCACAATCGTTAATCCATACTCTTCTGCTGCCAGCTCATTCGCGATTGCAGCGATTTTCTCTTCTGGATGATTTTTTACATATTGTGCAGCAGCGGCTGTTGAGGTCATATTTTCAGAAGGTGTCCCCTTCCAATTTTTATGAAGATGTTTATGACATTGAGCAATCGCATGGGAATGACTATAAATCTTATTAATTTTTTCACCAACATTACTTGGATGAACCATTAAATGTTGAGCAATAGGGGTGGAAATTTCTCCCCTAATGGGGATATCGATTTCATTCGTTAAATAATCAAGTGTAATGTTGACTGAACCTTCAAGTGCATTTTCGAGAGGAACTGTGGCGATATCCACCTCTCCTGAATCAACTGCATCCATACATTCAGGTATGGTATCAAACGGAATGCTTATATGATCGGTTGGAAACATCTTTCTAACTGCTAAATCAGTGAATGTCGCTTTTGGTCCTAAGAAGCCGACCTTCATTTTTACTCCCTCCAATACCTATCATTCAATATTAAAAAAAGGCTGTTTTCGTATAAATTGTGATAAAAATCCCAAAAGCCGGATTTTTACAGTTTTTCTTAATAAGTGAGTAGCTCTTTTCTTGATTCTTAAAAGAATTTTATCACCTTATATTGCGAAATCTCTCTTTCTTAGTTACAAAAGCAACAAAGTTTTAGAAAAGAGCCTTAAAAAAAGAGCTGGAATTCAGGAATTTACGCACCTGAACCCAGCACTTCTACTTTATCTACAAATTCTAATTGACGCAGTTGTGTGAGCAGTTCATCAATATCAATCGCAATGTCTACCATATTGAGAGACAAGGTAACGTTCGCTCTTCCTTGAAGAGGAATCGTTTGGTGAATGGTCAAAACATTGCACCCAGAGGCTGCTACAACACTTAAGAGCTTGGAAAGAGTACCAGATCGATCTTCTACTTGAAAAAATAAGGTGATTAATTTTTCCTTGACCACAGATGAGAAAGGAAATACGGTATCACGATATTTATAAAAAGCACTGCGGCTCAAATCGACTTTTTGGACAGCGTCCCATACAGACTCCGCTTTCCCCCGGTCTAGCATTTCTTTCGCATCAATTGTTTTTTTCATCGCTTCCGGTAAGACGTCTTCTCTTACTAAATAAAACTTTTTATCATTTTTACCCGGCCGCATAAGTCCACCTCTCCCATTTTGAGACGGTTTATTCGATAAACTCAAATTCAAAATCTAGAAGCCTTACAATATCGCCATCTTTTGCTCCTCTTTGACGGAGTGCATCATCAACGCCCATACCACGCAATTGACGAGAGAAACGCTGGATGGATTCATCTCTGGCAAAGTTAGTCATCTTAAATAGCTTTTCAATTTCTTCGCCTGAAACTTCAAATGCACCATCAGGACCTCTAGTAATTCTGTAGTTAGGTTCTTTCGCTTCATGTTTGTACATAACACGATTCACACTAACATCTTCTTCCTCTTCATAAAGCGGAAATTCTGGTGTGGTTTCAATTTTATCGGCAATCGCAAATAAAAGATCTCTTAACCCTTGGCTTGTGACTGCTGAGATTGGGAAAATTGGATAGTCCTCTTCTAGCTTTTCTTTAAAAACCTTAAGATTCTCTTCTGCTTCTGGCACGTCCATTTTATTGGCAACGATAATTTGTGGACGTTCTGTTAATCGCAAATTGTATTCTTTTAATTCTTTGTTAATCGTTACATAATCTTCGTACGGGTCTCTGCCTTCCGTTGCTGCCATGTCAATCACATGAACAATGACACGTGTTCTTTCAATGTGTCGAAGGAATTGGTGTCCTAAACCAACACCTTGGTGTGCCCCTTCAATTAAACCTGGAAGATCAGCCATAACAAAGCTTCGACCATCAGCTGTTTCGACCATCCCTAGATTTGGAACAATCGTGGTAAAATGATACTCAGCAATTTTAGGCCTAGCTGCTGAAACCACTGATAATAAAGTGGATTTACCAACGCTCGGGAATCCAACTAATCCAACGTCAGCCAATAATTTCAATTCTAAAACGACTTCTCTTTCTTGGCCTGGTTCACCATTTTCAGATAGTTCTGGTGCAGGATTTGCTGGAGTAGCAAAGCGGGAATTTCCTCGTCCCCCACGGCCACCCTTTGCAATAACGGCACGTTGTCCATGCTCAACCAAATCGGCAATGACCTCTTTTGTTTCTGCATCCATAACCACTGTACCAGGTGGCACTTTGACAAGCATATCTTGGGCGCCTCTACCATGCTGGTTCTTCGACATTCCGTGCTCCCCTCGGTTAGCTTTGAAATGTCTTTGATAACGGAAATCGATTAGGGTACGTAGTCCTTCTTCTACTTGAAAAACAACATCCGCCCCTTTTCCTCCATCTCCTCCAGCGGGTCCACCCTTTGGTATATATTTTTCTTTTCGGAAAGCGACCATACCGTTACCGCCGTCTCCACCTTTTACAAAAATCTTGACCTGATCAACAAACATTTATTTTTACCTCCCGTCAGTAGAAATTAGTTTCGAATCATACGACGAGACTCGTAGATACTAGCTAATCGGAATTTATTTCACCGAAATAAATCCTCTTCTTTGGTCTTCAAAGAAGACCCCATATCGTTGTCTATGTATTTCCCCATTGAAGCTCAAAGGATAATTCCTCTTCGGTTAGTTCTTTTAACATGATTTCTTGATTTGATTCCTTTATAAAACGTTCTAATTCTTCACGTTTTTGAATCGAACCCGTAAAATCAAAAAAGAATTTTACACCATTTTCTTCTGGCAAAATGGAAATAGATAAATGGTTCTCTTGAAAAGCTTCAATACAGGTGTTTAAAAAATCGAAGAATGAGCTTGTCCATTCGGTAAGCTCGTTATCATTCATCTTGACCGAATGAATGTCACCTAATACCTCGTACTCTAAGCGGAAATAATAGTTCTGCCAATTGGTTACTAAAAGTAGTGCAGCAAAATGAGGGAGCTGCAAATTAGACAATTTCGCTTCCTGCTGTGCTTCCATTACAATCTCGTCTATTATATCTTGTGCTCTTTCGAGTCGATTTAAAGATAAATTTCCTTTAATAAGTTGAATTTTATTTAACCAATCATGGCGTGCGTAACGTAGCACATTGACGATATCCCAGTTATTTTCCATTAGATTAACTCCTACACCTATTTTTGTGTCAGAAGACTACTTGCTGCTAGTATATCAAAAAAGAAAACAAGCGTAACTAAAAAGCCAAAAAAAACTCTAACCCAATCAGGTTAGAGTTTTAAAAAAGCTTACGCTTCTTGTGCTACAGGATATACGCTAACTTGCTTACGGTCACGTCCTAAACGCTCGAACTTAACAACACCATCAACTTTCGCGAATAATGTGTCATCTCCACCACGTCCAACGTTTACACCTGGATAGATTTTAGTACCGCGTTGGCGATAAAGGATAGAACCACCAGATACAGTTTCACCGTCAGCTGCTTTTGCACCAAGGCGCTTCGCGATTGAATCACGACCGTTCTTTGTAGAACCTACCCCTTTTTTCGATGCGAAAAACTGAAGATCTAATCTTAACATTTGTTCCACCTCCTATAGGAAGTTAATTTTTATATGTTTTCCATAGTCTTTTTCGATCGTTTGCAATGAAACAATCATACCCTCTAATAAGAGTTGTACTTTCTTTTGTGTTTCTTCTGATAAATGATCTGGAATCACACAGCGAAGAAAGCCATCTTTCCCTTGTTCAATCTTTGGTTCTACACCAGTTAAGGCAATAACTGAATTAACAGCACCAAATGATACCGCAGAAGCACCTGCGCAAACAATATCTTGACCTCTATTAGCAAACTGGGCATGCCCACTTAATGAAAATGCTTGAATCAGACCGGATTCTAAACGATTGATCGTTACTTGAATCATCTGCTAATCCTCTTAAGCGTTGATTTTTTCAATAACAACTTTAGTATAAGGTTGACGATGACCTTGCTTTTTACGATAGTTTTTCTTCGCTTTGTATTTGAAAACAATGATCTTCTTTTGACGACCTTGCTTTTCAACTTTAGCAGTAACAGTAGCTCCAGCCACTACAGGGCTTCCAACTTTAACTGTTTCACCACCAACAAAAAGAACTTTGTCAAAAGTAACCGTTTCACCAGCTTCTACGTTAAGCTTTTCAATGTAGATTGCTTGTCCTTCTTCTACCTTGATTTGCTTACCACCAGTTTCGATAATTGCGTACATACTTGCACCTCCTCATTAGACTCAGACTCGCCATTTGCAGGCGTTTTGCACATAAGCAAAAGCTTAATACCTACTTTGAGCGGTTGTAGCACGGGTGCGCTACAAACATAACATTAAAATCCTATCATAATTACTAGGATAGTGTCAATATCGATTTTATTTTTAAAATACAAGATCTCTGTAAAAAAATAAAACTCTCTGCGGTAGAGAGAGTTTTTTTCAGAACTCTATTCAAGTCTTGTAATTTCATAAAAGGCAGCTGCTTTATCTACGATGGTAAAATGAATCTTAACTCCAATTGTATCTTCTAATCGTTCTTTATGAACGATATTTTCATCACTAAATAATCGATAAACGTCCTCTGTTGTAGTGATAAAAATACTTTCATAGTCACTTTGCCGATATTCCCAAAGCTCTCTTTCTAAGCGGAAAGCTATCGATTCAGAACTATAGACACGACCACTTCCATTACAAGTTGGACATTTCGTTAACAAGGTTTCTGATAAGGAAGGTTTTGTTTTTCTTCGTGTTAATTGGAGAATACCTAATTCAGTAAAGCCGATTATTTTGGGCTTTTTCGCATCTTTTATTAATTCATTCGTTAAAATGTTCACTACATTCTGACGTTCACTATCATATTTCATATCGATAAAATCGATCAAAATCATGCCACCTAGATCACGCAAGATGATTTGTCGGGCCACTTCCACCGCAGCATCAACATTCACTTGATTAACCGTATGCTGTCTGGATGATTTCCCTACGTATTTGCCTGAATTGACATCAATAGTGGTGAGCGCCTCGGTTTCATCAATCACAATATAGGAGCCATTATCCAGCCAGACCAGTCTTTTTATCGCCTTTTCTAATTCATGATTAAGACCTTTATCAGAGAAGATATTTTCTTTTCCTTTGTAGTAATTCAAAGAAATGTGTTCACTTTTTCCTTTTCGTTCCAAAGTTGTTTCTAATTTTTGTTTTAATCCTACATCATCAACCCATATTGCACCTGTATGAACATCATTGATATCGTTTGATAATTGAGCAAGAAATAAATCCTTTTCAAAAAGTAAACATGTTCCCTTTACAGAAAGTGCTGACTTTTCAAGCTGACGATACTCTGCACGCAATATGTTCAGCTCGCTATCTATTTCTTCTAATGATGCAGAGGCACTCGATGTACGAAAAATGATACCCTCGTGCTGCTCCATTAAGGTTTCTCCATACGCTTTTAATTCATTTCGGCGTTTTGGATCAGCCATTTTTTGTGAAGTCGCCACAAAGCCACCTTGAGGCATATAGATGATGTTTTCACCTTGAAATTCTACTATTCCTGTTAAACGAGGACCTTTTGTTCCCGTTGCATCCTTTTCAACTTGCACGAGGATTCGTTCGCCTTGATGAACATAGGAAGAAATCGTTTTTTGCTGTTTTGCTTCCATTGTTTCTTCGGAACGGAGATAGCTAACTAGTTTATCACGATGTAAAAAACCTTGCTTTTCTTCTCCAATCTCAACAAAAACGGCATGCATTCCAGGAAGAACTTTTGTTACGGTACCTAAGTATATATTACCAACCAACGATCGTTGCAAAGGTTGCTCAATGTATAATTTTGCTATTTTTTTGTTTTCCACCAATGCATAACGCTTTTCCGTTGTTGCATAGTTTACGATAATTTCTGCCAATTCAATTGCCTCACTTTTCCTCAGGAACTTTGTCTCCATTATAGCAAAGTTTAATAAATAAAAAGGAGGTCACTCATTTTGGCCGTTAATTGTTTTTCAGCAAAATAGGCATGCAAAAGTTCATTTTCATCTAGGGTACCTGATTCTTTCCCTTGATTTTGGATGACAATCAAATGTTTTCTACCTCGTTGAAACTGGCTTAACACATCCAGAATCCGCTCATTTTCCTCCACATTGATCGATTTCAACGTCCGGAACGTGTCTTTTTTTCCGTAATAACGCTCTAATAAAAAACGCATAAAGATAAAATGTTGTTGCTTCCACTCGTGATATAAAGAAAACAGGATAAAGCAAATGACAATCCAAACGTTAAGATTAAATGGTGAAATAAAAAGGACACAGACCATAAATATCAAAATACTTGCAACAGAAATCATTAGTGTATGATGATGCGCTTTCGGAAAGGCATTTTTTAAAGATAAAAGAAGGAAGATGATTTTCCCTCCATCAAGAGGCCAAATGGGCATTAAATTAAAAAATAGAACCATGAGATTGTATTGGATGAATAAGTCATATATTCCGAGAGGTAGAACATCTACACTCAAAAGCAGGTTTGCAAACCCCATCATCCAGATATGCTGTAAAGGACCTGCTATGGTCACAATTGCTTCCTCTTTAAGCGGACGATTTCCATGTTCGTCCATTTCAGCCACTCCACCGAAGGGCAGAAAAGCAATTCTTTTTATTCTCCACGAAAAAAAAGATGCAGCAACCGCATGGCCCATCTCATGAATAAAAATAATCAAAAGCAATAGGGACAATTCCATGAAATGAGCGGTTGCTACAGCTAAAAAGATCACAATCCACATTAACGGGTGGATATAAATTTTCTGAATAAGCGAAGTTACTTTATTCAAATTGTATCACCTGAATAGGATCGATAAAGTCATTTTCTTTTTTGACAGCTAGGTTGAAGGATGATTTCATTCCATCCGGTGAACTTGTTGCAAGTCCTAGCTTTGTTCCTTTTTCAATAAATGTCCATAAAGTAACATCAATGGTCGCTAAGTTTCCGTACCATGTTTCGGTATTGTCAGCATGTTGAATAATAACCGTTTTTCCAAAGCCTTCTTTTACACCAGCAAAACGAACAATGCCCTCATTTAATGCTTTCACAGTCGCATCCTTACCTGTTTCAATGACAATTCCCTGGCCGTTTTTAGCAAAGTCCTCAATGATTCGCCCTGAAGCAGGAAGAGCGTACTGAGGATCATTACCGGAATCTAGGGTTTTCTTACCTTTGTCTTCCATAAACGGTAATAACGCTAATGGTTTGCCAAACTGTTTTTCATACCAATTCGATACTGTTGCAAATTGAAAGTCATCTTCCATTGTGTTTTGAACTAAATGACGAGCTTGATTAAAGGTAGCACTTTCATTTTTAAAAAGAATGGCCACAATTAAGAACAAGCAGATCGCACCAAGAATTTTAAAAACAAATAATTCCTTATTAAATAAAGGATGATTCCCTTCATCTGGACCTGCCTCATAAGAGGAAATACGATCAAAACCATATCGTTCTTCATCCTGGGCCCAGAATAATGGTTTGTCTTTCATCGATGAAGTCCCGTGCATTTTCCTTCTTTTTGCCATTCTTTTTCGAATCTCATCAGCTCTTGATTGCATATTCCCACCCAACCCTTATGACATTTGTACAAGTCTATGAGTTGTCCTAAAAGGTTATGACTATATGGATGGATAAAAATAAAAAGACTAGGAATGGAATCCTAGTCTTAGCGTACACCAAAGAACTTTTTAATTTTTGTAAAAACTCCTTTAGTATCATTGTCTAGTGGCTCAAGCGGAATCGATTCGCCTAAAATTCGTCTTGCAATATTTCGATAAGAAATAGAGGCTTTACTATTTGGGTTTAAAGCAATCGGCTCCCCATGATTCGATGCTTTAATCACTTCATCGTCATCCGCTACAATCCCAATAAGCTCAATAGAAAGATGTGTGGTAATTTCATCTACATCCAGCATGTCACCATTTTTCATCATATGGTTACGAATACGGTTAATGATTAATTTAGGTGCTTCTACATTTTCTTCTTTTTCTAAAAGGCCGATAATCCGGTCTGCATCGCGAACTGCTGATACTTCTGGTGTTGTCACAACAATCGCTTTATCTGCACCTGCAACTGCATTTTTATATCCTTGTTCAATCCCCGCAGGGCAATCGATGACAACATAATCAAATTCCTGCTTTAATTCATCAACCAATTTTTTCATTTGTTCTGGATTAACGGCATTTTTATCTGTTGTTTGAGCAGCTGGTAATAAGTACAATAAATCTTCAAAACGCTTGTCCTTTACTAGCGCTTGGTGAATCTTACAACGTCCATCCACCACATCAACTAAATCATAAATAATGCGGTTTTCCAGTCCCATGACAACGTCTAGATTACGAAGACCGATATCTGTATCCACTAAACAAACACGCTTGCCTTGAAGGGCCAAGGCGGTTCCTAAATTAGCAGAAGTTGTGGTTTTACCGACACCGCCTTTTCCTGATGTAACTACAATTGCCTCTCCCACATTAGCGTCCCCCTTCGAATCTTGATAAATTTGGTCTTAAATGCATTAAAACTTGTAATCTATCAACATTAATTTGGTCATTATCATCTATATAGGCACATTCCATTTCGCGATTTTCTTCTTCAACACGCTGATCTGGAGCCCGATTAATAAATTGACTTATTCTTAATTGGGCAGGATTCATACTGGAGGCTGCAATAACCGCTTCATTATTCCCGTAACAACCAGCATGCGCAATTCCTCGGAGCGCGCCCATAATGAATATATTTCCACCAGCTATGACCGTACCTCCGGGATTTACATCCCCAATTAATAATAAATCACCTTCGACTTGTAATACTTGTCCAGAGCGAATAATTTTCGCAACCGTTACAATCTCTGATTTATTTTTCATTTGTTCGGCTTCTTGAATCGTAATGACATTCGTTTCAATCGAATCCACTACTAAGTTCTTTTTTTGACGAATTAAACTTTTAATTTCTTCTCTTTGTTCCTCATCTAAATAACGATTGCCAACCTTTACTTTAACAGTAATAAGCGGACGGTCATCTTGAGCACGATAACTGGCAGACAGTTTTTCGTCCAACTCTTTTTTTAACTCATCATACGAACAGGAATCATCGAGATGCAAAGTAAGTCCATCTTTTGTTCCTTTAATCATTACATTTTGCATTTTCTTCATTTCAGGATGTCACCTCAATGATAAAACAATTCGACAAAAGATTTAAAATTCCTTTTTTCCATTAGGATAAATGGGCATTTAACCTAATTGTTCATTCCATTTTTCAAATTGTTTTTTTAATGGATAAACCATTAATAAAAGAAAAATAAAATTTAAAACAACGGTTGGTAAAAGTCTTGTGTTTACAAAGGCAGGAAACGGTATGTTGGTAACATGAATGAGAAAGTTCATTTCATATACCACAATTTCTAACACAGAAATCCCCAATAAAACCACAAAAGTAGCAATAATCATGTTTGATTGCAAAATTTTCATCATTTTTGAAATCGCATAGGCTGTTAATGGGAACATAAAAAGATAAATCCCAATAATTTCGGTATAAACGATATCAAATAATAATCCATAAACAAGTGCAGACCAAATTCCATGCTTTTTACTGCCATAAATCGTAAACAATAAAATAGCAGCTATTAAAAAATGCGGAGCATACACCCAGTCCTTATGAAATAACCGAACTGGTAACAGCTCAACAAATAGACTTTCCAAAATAAAAAATAAAAAGAACAGGACAAAAGGAAGGAAACGGCTCACAGTTCCTCCTCCTCATCGTCGATCATCTCAGATACATCTGGTTGAACCATGGTACGATTTATGACAATGACATTCTCGATATCATAAAAATTGGCACCTGGTTTCACATAGGCTGTTAAGTTTAATCCATATTGATCTGGAACAACATCGACTACTTTCCCGATGACTAACCCTTCAGGAAACACTCCTCCAAGTCCGGATGTAATGACATTCTGTCCCTTTTTTATCTTAGCATTGTACGGAATCGTTTTGATTAATAACAAATCTTTCTGATCGTCATAGCCTTCAACTAAACCGAATACCTCTTTATCCGCCTGAATGATCGAGGAAATACGGTATTTAGGATCCATGGTACTCAGCAATTGAATGGTCGATGTAAATTGAGAAATACTCTTCACCTTACCAATTAAACCTTTGGCGGTAATAACCGGCATATTTTCTTTAATTCCATCCACTTTACCTTTGTTAATAATAATCATTTCATGCCAATGATCTGGATTACGGCCAATAACCGTTGCCTGAATGGGGTCATAATCTCTTAATGTTTCTTTTTTATCTAAAATATCTCGTAGTTCTTTGTTTTCTTTATCAAGCAAATGAACTTGCGCTTCTAAACTAGCTAATTTATCTAAACGTTTTTTTAGCTCTTTATTTTCGTTATATGTAATTCGCAAATCCTTAACGTTCTCGAAAAAACCGGCAACAAAATGGGTCGGTCTAGAAACAATAGATTGAACCCAGCCAGTTGAGTCTTTAACAAATCTCTCTGGCCAGGTTAATTGTTCACGGTCCCGCAATGAAAAGCCGATTAATGCCACGAGAATAATAATGCTGACAAGCAAAATAATCAGGCGTTTATTCAGAAAAAACTGTGGCATTACTTACACCTCAAATTTCATTATCGCGAATCTTTCGCTTTATTTTTAAATAAGTGAATATGTTCTAGCGCTTTACCTGTACCAATGGCTACACAATCTAATGGATTTTCAGCAATTAATACTGGCATCTTTGTTTCTTCGCTAATTATTTTATCAAGATTTCGAAGGAGAGCCCCTCCTCCAGTTAATACAATTCCACGGTCCATAATATCAGCTGCCAATTCAGGCGGTGTTTTTTCCAGTGTATTCTTCACCGCATCCACAATAGCATAAATCGTATCATGTAAGGCATTCGCAATTTCCAGTGCAGTTATCTCTAGTGTTTTTGGTAAACCAGTCAGTAAATCTCTACCTCTGATTTCCATATTTTCCATACCTTCAGGGTCACCGGCAGAGCCGATTTCCATTTTGATGGATTCCGCCGTACGATCACCGATTAAAAGGTTGTACGTTTTACGAATATAATTAATGATAGCATCATCCATCTCATCGCCAGCAATACGAATCGACTGGCTCGTTACAATTCCACCTAGAGAAATAATTGCCACCTCGGTTGTACCACCGCCGATATCAACGACCATACTACCCGTTGGTTCCCAAACAGGTAGATTAGCACCAATTGCTGCTGCAAACGGCTCTTCAATAGTATAAGCATCTCTTGCGCCAGCTTGTCTAGTCGCATCGATGACAGCTCTTTCTTCAACGGCTGTAATTCCAGACGGTACACAAACCATGACGTAAGGCTTTCTGGCAAAGAAGCCTTTTGTTTTAATGGCTTCCTGTATATAATATTTCATCATGATTGCAGTCGTTTCATAGTCAGCGATTACACCATCCTTCATCGGACGTAACGCCACTACATTTCCTGGTGTACGACCAATCATGTTTTTAGCATCATTACCAACTGCCACAATATGCTTTGTATCGGTTTGAAGGGCAACCACTGACGGTTCTCTTAAAACGACACCTTTTCCTTTAACAAAAACAAGCGTATTCGCTGTACCTAAATCTATTCCTAAGTCTCTAGTACCGATTCCAAACATCGTTGTATCTCCCTTTCTGATACGTTTCACGATTTTAAGATAAGGCTACTATCCATCACCATGGACAAAAAAACATTCATAAACCTTAAAAAATCATAAACAATATTATATCGTAACGTTTCGTAAAATCATAGTCCTATAAATACCCTTTTTCCTTTAAACTAACAAACTTGTTTTCCCCAATGATTAAATGGTCCAGCAATTCAATGCCAATTATTTTTCCAACCTCTACTAATCGTTTGGTCACTTCAATATCTTCTCTGCTAGGAGTTGGGTCCCCAGAAGGATGATTATGAACACAAATGACAGAAGCTGCAGATCTTTTTAAGGCTTCTTTATACACTTCGCGCGGATGAACAATCGAAGCGTTTAAGCTGCCGATAAAAATAGTTTGTTTGTGCATGACTTGATTTTTTGTATTCAAATAAAGACAAACAAAATGCTCCTGCGTTAAAAATCTCATATCATTCATGACATATTTGGCCCCATCTTCAGGTGAGCGAATGACGTACCTGTCATCATAGGCAAGATTAGATATCCTTCTGCCTAATTCCACTGCAGCAAGTACTTGGATCGCTTTTGCTTGGCCAATTCCTTTTATAGCTGTCATCTCTTCGAGGGTAGCTGCTTTTAATTGCCTTAACCCTTCAAAATGGGTAAGAAGACGATTGGAAAGCTGAAGAACAGACTCTTGGCTTGTTCCTGTTCGCAGCAACAGGGCAACAAGCTCGTGGTTAGATAAACTTTGTGGACCATTTGAGACAAATCGTTCCCTAGGTCTCTCATCCTGCGGAAAATCTCGTATCATAAGTGTTTGTGTTTCTGTTAGCATTTCATACTCCTCCCTAGTTAGGGAGTCAAAGGAAACGTCTTAAAACGTTATTGGATATCCAGCTTTTCTTAGTTCTCGTACCACTCTAGATATCGGAAGGCCGACAACATTAAAATAGTCACCTTGTATCTCTTTGACAAGGAAGCTACCCAGCTGTTGAATTCCATAAGCACCCGCTTTATCAAGCGGTTCCCCACTTGATACATACATGTTGATTTCCGTTTCGGTTAACTCCCAAAACGTTACCGTTGTTTTTTCAAAAAAGCGATAGGAATGTTGCGGTGAAACGATTGAGACACCGGTGTAGACATCATGGGTGTTCCCAGATAATTTTTGAAGCATGAGTGTTGCTTCTTGGTTATCTGCCGGCTTCCCAAGAATTTCTCCATTAAGAACCACAATCGTGTCTGCACCAAGTACATAGGCTGTCGGAAAATCCTTGGCAACCACTTTTGCTTTTCTTTCGGCGAGCTCCATGACTACTTCTTCTGGAGATAAATGTTCAGAAAAACTTTCGTCAACATCACTGCTAGAAATTTCAAATGAAAGTTGAATGTTTTCAAGAAGTTCTTTTCTGCGTGGAGATGATGAGGCTAATATGAGGCGTTCCAACAAAATCACCTTACCTTTTCTGTACCTTATTAGGGAGATACTCTTTTATCGTATCAAATATCGACAAGCATAACAATTTATATTCTGCATTCTTAGTTAAATTTTCGATTAGGAAAAAAATAAAGAAGCCTGTCGACTATTTAACAGGCTTCTTTAGATTGTCCCATTTCCCAGAAAATAATCGAAAAATGGCGAGTGATTTTAAAGACTAAAATAGGTTCCCATAAAGGTTAGAAGATGCTGCTGGGCATCGTTAAGAACAGATGCTTTTTGTTGTTGCTTATATTCCTCAAGCTTTGTGATCGCGCTTTCTAGCTGAACACGAAGTTCTTCTATTTTAGCTGATTTTATTTCTTGTTTATCCACATTAGCTATTAAGCTCTTTTGCTTAGCTAGTGTATCTTCATCAATTGTCATAGTAACCATGCCACCAGCAATTAAAGAAGCAAGTGATTGATAGATACCTGGTGCTCCATTTAGAAATGCCGCTTCACCTTGTGTCAATTCTTGCAAGTCTTTACCTGGTATAGGATAAGGCTTAGGGAATACATCCATTCCATTTGCTTTATAGGTGCTTCCAATAGCCTTCGCATTTTCAATCGTATCAGCAACCCCTAATACAAGAATTGCTTTACCATTGTCTTCAATGATTTGAGCAGGGATCCCTTTTTGTTGAAACTTTTGCGCTTCTATTTTTCCGGAATCAACACTAGAGAATACGCCTCCCTGAATGATAAAGGTCTCAATAGGTTGAAGCTGTAACTGTTGAAGTTCTGAAGTAGAGACAGGATCTTTCTTTTCAGTAGAGGTTTCCTCATCTACACTTATCGCTGGAGCTTCGACTTTCGCATCACTAATCACAAGCTTTAATACAAGAAAACCAAAGCTTGTCCCAATAATAATCGCCAAAAGAACTGAAGTGAATATAGACTTGAATGGTCCAACATTTTGTTTCTTTAACTGTTTTTTTAAGGTTGGAACATTACCTTTTTCTTTTGCTTTAGGTTTTGGCTGCTTCGCAATGATATACTCTTCTATTTCATCATTCGTTTCGGGAAGAATCCAATCGAAGCTTTCTTCTACTGCTTCACCCGCAGCAACTTCTGTTAAAGTATCCAATTCTATTGGTTCTACTGATTCTTTAGAATCTGCTGGAGTATTCATCACTCTATCAATTTGTTTATCCTCTTGGCTAGGATGATCAAGGACTTGTCGCTCGTTCCCATTTATTTTAATAGTAATAGTCCGATTGTTATTATGCTTATCCACTACGCTAGTCTCCTCTCTATCACGTCCAATTTGTTCCATCCTATCATATGGGTAAAAAAAAATAACAAGACTTTTGTCGTCTTGTTATTGAATGCTTTCGTCAAATTGTGGCGTTATTCGCCTTCTTCTTCGGTATTTAGATCAAATTGTTGCAGTGGATTACGCTTATTTGCCGGCTCCCCCGTCTCTATTTGCGGTAGCTCTTTTTGCAAATCTACTAATCCTGGCAGGTAATAGAGAGAAAGGGTTACCTGATAGATTAGTGGCACTTGCTCCTGCTGCAGATCGGTTATTTCAGGTTGACTAGAAAAGTTAATTGATTCAACCATGACAATTCTATCTAGATTTTCAACTGTATCCAAAAATTTTTCTAGCTCAAAATAGCTCGGTGATTTAATCGATAAATTCACTGGTATTTTTACAATTCCACTTGGCAGGGTTTCGGAGATTTCTGATTCTGCAGCATCCTCGGTAACCTCTGTCCCATCATTTCGTTGATACGTTAAACCTAATGCTTGATCCATCGTAGAATTTGTTTCGTCTTCCCCTTTAGAACCAAAGCTCATCGATTGGATTAGGCTATTAGATAAAATCTCTGCTTTTTCAAGATCCAAAATAAATTGATCCATCAATGGTTTAACAGGTAACCTTTGTTGTAAAAATTCTGTATTTTCTTCAATCGAACCCTTTAATCCGCTCTTCTGCTTTTGTACCGTTTCATATAACTTTTCATTTGCCTTTAATTGTTGCTGTCTGGAATCAACATCAGCCATTAAAGGCTGCAAATAATTGAAGTACAGCATGATAAACAATAAAGGTATAATAATGAAAATAAATAGAACCATCTTTTTTTCTTTTTTATTTAACTGGAGGGTCATGTTAAGAATCCCCTCCTTGTTCCGTTTTTTCCATGTTAATTAATTCTTTTACTTTTTCCCGTTCAAGGGTTATGTCAAAGGACCCGATGTATCGTGGAACATATTCTGTCTGAGGGACTTCTGTTTGTTCCGTATTGGTCTCATTATTACTTCCTAGATTTAAGCTTAATATATTTGCTTCCGCAATCCATTTGGAATCATTTAGCCATTTTAAAAAGTAAGCAGCTTCTCGGCTTGTATCGAATTGAACTGTTAATAACACTTTTCCATCTTCACTATAAGAATATTGCTGAATAAAGCCTCGTTCTGGTAATAAAGACGTGAGATGCTGTAAAACAGGCACCGATTTAATGGGATAGCTTTGAGCCCATTCTACTGCCTTTTTTAGTTCGACAACCGAATTGGTCGATTGAGCCATTTCTACTTGTTCTTGTTCCTGTCTTAAGCTTTCTGTTACCTGTTGATTTTTCAAGCTTAATTGTTGGGCTTGAGATTTTAGAACAAATCCGTAATAAAAAGTAAGGCTCGTCCCAATGATAAAAAGCACACTAAGTAGTGACAATATAATCGCTACACTAAAATTCTTCTTTTCCTTTTTCGGTAAAAGATTTATATCAATCAGCATATTCACACCTCTTTCAATCCAAGCCCTAAGGCAAGGAAATGTGAATGTGGGAATAGCGATGTTTTACCTGCAGCCCATTGACTAGCATCAATGGTATGTGTAGGAATTTCAAAACGCTGTTGCATCTCTTGTAGAATAATTTGAAGCTTCGGATGGTCCCCGTTTAATAACACTTTCGTAATTTGCTGGTTTCCTTGATAAAGAGAATACCGATAGAAATCCATTAACTTGCTGACTTCTTTATAGAAATCTTCGAGCTGAGAATGAAGTTCAGCAGCTTCCCCATTATATTGGAAGCGGTGCGCTCCAGAACGTGTTACCTTTATATCCCAATCTTCCAATCGAAACTGAATCGGAAAATGATGCATAAAGATCGGATATTGCTGTTCGAAAATACAAATAAACACTCGGTCCAAATCAAATTGAATCATCAATAACCGTTCATCTTTGTTCGCTAAATCCGTTTGGTGATAAAGTCTGTATAAAGCTAACGGAGAAATATCCGCTGCCATCGGCTTTAGCTTAAGACCAGATAAAAGTTGTGCATATTCCATCACATGTTGTTGTGGTGCAGCAAAAAGAAGAGCTTCTCGTTGCTCTCCTTTTTTCGGTAAAAGGACGGTCTCAAATACAGGTTCTTCATACGGTAAATGGATACTTGTCCCCAACTCCAAATATAAATAGCCATTCAGTTCATCTGGACGAACTTCATCTGGCACTTTCACTTTTCGAATCATGACCAATGGGTCTGGAACTAAAAAGCGTACTTTACGACGTTTGATTTTCCAATCATCAATACATTCTTCTAAAATCATCGATAAGGTTACTTGATCAACAATTTTCCCTTCTTGGATGATTCCTGAGGGAAGCAGCTTTTCACCCCACTTTAATGGAACAGGGGGCTTTTGCTGTCTCACTTCGACATACCGAATGGAATGATCATTGAAGATGATATTAGTTATTCTTTTATTAGAAGAAAGTATGCTCATAATAAAACCTCATTTAAAATCCATTCGACATTAGTTGTAAATATGATTCTATTATAATATCACCATAAAAATATGCCAATAAAGTTCCAATGGCAATAAAAGGACCAAAAGGAATCGGCTTCTTTCGTTCCAAAAGTCCAACCACGATACCAATGATACCCACGACCGCTCCTATTAAAGTTGCCAGGAAAAAAGATAGAAGTACTAACTTTGTGCCAACAACAAAACCGATTAGAGCATACAGCTTAATATCACCGCCACCCATTCCACCTCTACTTACAATCGAGATAAGGAGCAATAATATAAAGCCAATGGCCGCAGCCAGTAGCGAATCCCACCATGGGGTTAGCGGTAATAATAACTTTTCAAATAAAAAGAGTCCTGCAAAAAATAATAGAATTTTATCAGGGATTAGCATATACGCTAAATCAGATACGGTAATAATGATAAACAAGGAGATAAGTGTCCAAGCGACCCATAGCTCGCTTGTCCAGCCCATAATGAGGGGAGCAGCTACAAATAACAGCCCCGTTAATAGCTCCATAATCGGATAAAGGGGCGAAATGCGTGTCTTACAGACACGACATTTCCCCCTTTGGAAAACATATGAAAGAACTGGTATAAGCTCCAACGGTCCAAGTGTGTGGTTACAGGTTGGACAGGCTGAGCGTGGTTTTACTATTGATTTGTTTACTGGGATGCGTAGGCCTACTACGTTGTAGAAGGAGCCTAAAACAATTCCATAAAATAAAATTATTAAATATAATAACATTTCTCTAATTGCTAATTACGTCTGTTCTATCTAAATCCTTAGGAGCCACTCCTACTTTTGCAGAAGTTTGGACACCACGTGTACCATTTACAAGCTTTACAATAAGAACTTTTCCATTTTCTACTTTCACATAAGAGGTTGCTGCTGCCCCATCAAATCCAGTAGTAGAGAATGTTGGAAGACCTCTGTTATATGATCCGTTATCAGGATCTTCAACCGTTTCTAAAAAGTTTTGGTTCTCTAAGTATCCTAAGGATAGATACACAGTCCCTGTTTGCAATGATTTATTTGAAGCAACTGCTAATCTAGCAGCATTAACCATTTGTTGAGCGTTAGCAACATGGGCATCTTTTTTAGAATTATCAATTATTCCACCTATATTGGGCACAGCTATCCCCGCAATAATCCCCAAAATCACAATAACTGCCAATAATTCTACTAATGTCAATCCGCGTTGATCTTTTAAACGTTTATTAATAGATTTAAACATGTTCATTTCCTCCTACAAGATAGTTATATCTTCCTAGTAAATTCTATTGATTTGATTATACAATATCGTTATGTCGAAATATAGCGAAATTTATTGTATATTTAAAAACTTTTAACCTATTTGATTAAAGATCTCGAACATTGGAATCATGATCGATAAAACTATCGTTCCGACGATGGTTGCTAAAAGAATAATCATAATCGGTTCTATTAAAGATTTGAGTCGGTCCGTGCTTGTTTCGACTTCCTTTTCATAGAAATCTGCTACTTTTCCTAGCATTTCATCTAACGCCCCTGTTTTTTCCCCTATCACAATCATTTGGGTAATTAATGGTGGAAAAGCCCAGTGTTTCAACATCGGTTCGGTTAAGGATCTACCTTTTTCTAAGTATTCTCTTGAATCGCGCATAACTCTTGCAATGACCTCATTTTCGACGACCTTTTCCACAATCGCCATGGCCTGTAAAATCGGCACCGAACTGGCAAATAACGAGCTCATAGTTCTTGTCATTCTTGCTAAAACAGCTTTCTGCATCATCTTTCCGATTAACGGCATTCGAAGTAAGGTGAAATCAATATAGTATTTGGTATCTCTATTTTTCTTCAAAGCTAAAATACCGAAATAAATCGCTATAAAAAATAAAACGATGATCCACCAAAAGGATTGCATAAAATCGCTTGAACTTAGGACAAAACGGGTGATGGCAGGCAGTTCTGCACCAAAATCCTTAAACATATTAACAAAGGTTGGAACGACAGATGTTAATAAGAAGATGACAACGCCAATTGCCACAAAGCCAACAGTAAGTGGATAAGCAAGTGCTGCACTTATTTTTTGTCTTGTATAATGCTGCTTTTCAAAATGGACGGCCAATCGTTCGAGTGTTTCATCCAGATTCCCACCTACTTCCCCTGCTTTCACCATATTCACAAACATAGCTGAAAACACCTTAGGATGTTTCCCTGTTGCTGTAGAAAGTGGATTTCCTTCACGAAGCTCTTGTTCAATATCTATTAATACTTTTTTAAGAGCCTTACTATCGGTTTGTTCCGCTAGTATTCTTGTAGATTCTACAACGGTTACTCCTGCTTTTAGCAGAGTAGAAAATTGTCTCAGGTAGATGACGAGATGATGGAGTTTAACAGGGTTTCCGAAAGATATCTCTTTCGTTAGTATCGATTCGGCTACCTCACCGATTTCAATAACACGAATTCCTTCTTCTCGAAGCATTTGGATCGCTTCTCGATTGGACCCTGATTGAATTGTGCCATCTCTTTTCCCCTTAATATCACGGCCTGAATATTTAAATCTAGCCATATTAGTTTAACTTCTCCTGCAAATATGGCTGAGCCAATTCCGGTGAAATAACTCCATTTTCTACTAACTCTTTAATGCAAGATTCCAATGTATGCATGCCTTGAGCTTTAGATGTTTGCATGATACTGATAATTTGATGGATTTTTTCATTACGAATTAAATTAGATACGGCCGAATTGTTAATTAATATTTCCGTTGCCGCTTTCCGACCTGTTTTATCCATAATAGGAAATAGACGTTGTGAAATAATCGATACTAGAACCGAAGCAAGTTGAATACGAATCTGCGGTTGCTGTGCCGGTGGGAAGACGTCAATAATTCGATTAATTGTTGCTGGTGCACTAGATGTATGAAGCGTTCCAAACACTAAATGTCCTGTTTCCGCCGCGGTTATTGCTGTTTGTATCGTTTCTAAATCGCGCATCTCTCCTACCAAAATCACATCAGGGTCTTGTCTAAGTGCGGCTCTTAATCCGTTTCCGAAATTATTAGTATCAAACCCTACTTCACGTTGATCAATAATTGAGTTTCCGTGCTTGTGTAAATACTCGATAGGGTCCTCCAATGTAATAATATGCTTTCTCATATGTTGATTCATATATTGAATCATCGCCGCTAAGGTAGTCGATTTTCCACTTCCAGTCGGTCCTGTTACTAAAACAAGCCCCTGCGGTTTTTCAGCAATATTTTTTAATACTTCTGGAAGCTCTAAATCTTCTATAGTTGGTATTTTAGTAGGAACAATCCGAATCGCCATTGCTACACAAGAACGCTGAAGATACGTATTGATACGAAATCTGGATACACCTTGAATTCCATAGGAAAAATCTAGTTCTCCCTTTTCTTTAAAGGTGTCCCACATTCTAACAGGGATAATGGCACGTGCCATTTCCTCTATATCTGTTGGAGAAAGAGGCTCTTTTCCGTAACGCTTCAATTCACCATTAATTCTCATGATGGGTGGAACTCCAACCGTTAAGTGTATATCTGAAGCTTTTAATTCAAACCCCGCACGAAGTAGATATTCTATTTTTTCCAACATCTCTTACATCTCCTATTCTAAATACGCTACCTTTAACACTTCTTCCGTTGTTGTTAATCCCTGTTTCACCTTTAAAAGTCCGTCATCGACTAGAAAAATGGTTTTGTTGTCTATGGCAATTTGACGAAGATGTTGAATCGTTTCTTCATTCATAATCGACCTTTTTATATCATCATTTACGACTAATACTTCATGTAGAGCAATACGCCCCTTATAGCCTGTAAAATTGCAGGAAGAACAGCCTTTTCCACGAACGACCTTCTCAATGGTAATTCCTCTTTTTGCAAAGATATCCTGCTCCATTTTCGTTGGAGCTTGTTCCTCTTTACAATCACGACAAACCTTCCGAACTAATCGTTGGGCGACAATACCGCTAAGTGAAGAGGCAACAAGAAACGGCTCAACTCCCATATCGAGAAGACGAGTGATCGTACCTATTGAATCATTCGTATGAAGAGTACTTAACACCAGGTGTCCAGTTAGCGATGCTCTTATCGCTACTTCAACTGTCTCTTTATCACGTATTTCCCCAACCATAATAATATTAGGGTCTTGTCTTAAAATAGAACGAAGGCCTTTCGCAAAAGTCATCCCGACATTCGGATTGACTTGTATTTGGTTAATCCCTTCAATTTGGAATTCAACCGGGTCTTCAATCGTCACGATATTCACTTCATCATTATTTAACTTATTTAAACCAGCATAAAGAGTGGAGGATTTCCCAGAGCCAGTTGGGCCGGTAATAAGAACCATACCTGTTGGTCTTTCTAGCATACTCTTAAAACGTTTTAAATTTAGCTTATTAAAACCGAGCTTTTCAATATCATTTAGGGCATTCCCTAAGTCAAGGATACGCATAACCATTTTTTCTCCGTATACAGTCGGAACAACGGAAACACGTAAATCGACAGGGTGAAGCTCTAAATGAACCTTCATTCTCCCATCCTGTGGAATTCGGTATTCGGTAATGTCTAAGTTTGCTAAAATTTTAATACGGGCTGCTAATACACTTTGCAAATGCTTTGGCAACACTCGCTCTACACGAAGAATCCCATCAATTCGATAGCGGATGACGATTTTATTTTCCTGCGGATCAATATGAATATCACTCGCCTTTTGCGTAACAGCATTTAATAAAATTTGATTAACTAGGCGAACAATAGGCGAATCCTGCTCTGTTACCTTTTCTTCTTGAACTCTAGGTGCGGCAGGCATTTCCTCGATAAATTCATCAAATCCTGAATCCACCTCATAGTACTTATTAATGGCCTTTAATATGTCATCCTTCGTGGCAATCGCTGTTTCAATATGGAAGCCTGTCGTTAACCGCAAATCATCAATAGTATAAAAATCCATTGGGTCAGACATAGCGACAAAAAGCTTTTCGCCTTCTTTTCGTAGAGGAATTAAAATATTCCTTCTGGCAACTTCTTTAGGAACAAGACTAAATAAACTCGTATCAAAAGGATAACGATATAAGCTTATATGGGGGATACCTAATTGAAACTCCAGGACTTCAATTAATTGTAATTCTGTGATATATCCTCTTTCTAAAAGGGCATCACCGAGTCTTTGATTTGGAAGCTTTTCCTTCAAGGTACCTTGAAGTTGTTCTTCAGATATCAGCCCAGATTCTACTAATAAATCTCCTAGTCTTTTTCGAATTTGCGGCATTTAAGTTCCCCCACCTTTCTTACTCGTTATTCCCTGTATCCTCTTCTTCAGCACTTTCTTCGCTACTCGTTACGTCTTCAGTAATGGTTTCTTCTACAACAGACTCACCTATAGTATCTGTTGTAGAAGGATCTATTTCAGTACCATTGTCTACCGTATCTTCTTCAAGTGATATTTCTGTCTCCACGACGTTATTAACTAAACTAGTAAGTTCAACTCGATACTTTGGTGCATAAAAATCCTTTGAAATCAGTTCAGTAACCGTCCCGTTATTGGAGATTGTTTTTCGAAAAACTTCAATATATGAACCTTCTCTTCCACTCTCTAATTCTTTTGTTTCTCCAGGTAAAAGCATAGGGTCATAATGTTTAATCGTTTTGGGAGAGAACGTTTGTTCATTAACCATTTCAACTTCATATTGATCAACGAAAGGTCGACCCACCAAATCCAGTTGTACATATCCTGTTTGTTGACTAATCTGGATCGTAAAGTCCTCTTGATTAGGATTATAAAACACTAAATCCCATCCTAAGTTACTGTCCAATTTTGCTTCATACCCTAATAGAATATCCTCAGGTAATTCTGCTCCAATATGACGTTCTTGAATAGTAAAGTTTGTTGGTAAAATTAATTGATAAATTCCCGATGATAGGAAATTATACATTGGTAAATTAGGGACAGTAATTCCATTTTCAGAAAGAAATTTAGTAAGTGAAAAGGAAGATTCACCCTTTATAACGAGATTCGATAGTGTCTCAAACTCAACAGTATCTTCTTTTGTTTCTATTTTAATCGTTGCAATGACTTCTGTAGGAATCTCTTTAACAAGATATTGATCGATATTTATTTCATTTTGATCATTTAATGATTGTGCTATTTGAATGAGCATTTTCTCTAAATCGTTTGTTACTGTTACAGGTGTACCTAATAACACTAGAGATTTTTGTAGTTCTTCTTGATCTAATTGCACCATCAATGGATTTTGTTGACCATCCTGTGCTAATTCAATAGATTCGGATAGATTAAATTGAAAATAATTATTCTGAAATGTGATCTTATTCTCACGGAAAATAAATTCAATTTCTGCATCTTCCTGCCAATCTCCAACCTGTTTTGTGATCATTGCTAATGCTTCTTCCTTAGATTTTCCCGATATATCAATAGGACCTATCATCGTTCCTTGCTGGTAAGTATCACTGTTTGTGGAGTAGGTCTGATAGGCTAAAGAACCAAAATGAGAGAATGCGAAAATATAGGCAGTGCAAAGGAATAAGAACATAAAAATTTTTACATATTGTTTTCCTCTCACACTATTCGCCTCCTCTCTTTATAGCTATTAATCTTCTTCTAGTAGTTTTTCAATTTCAGCTAAATAGGTTTCTTTTTTATCCGGCTTTTCTTCTTTTTTTATTTTTTCTTTCGAGTCATTTCCTGTATCAAGAGGAACAAAATCCTTAATTGGAATAATGACATCTTCATCTATTTCTATTATTTTGATTTTCTCTTCTTCTTCATTACTTTGTTTAGTAAGTTCAAAAGGAGTAATCTCTTCCAAATCACTTTCAAACAACTGTGAGAAATCTTCTTTGTAATCTATTTGTGATTCATGATTTTCTAGATTATTTTCTCTGTTCCCCTCAAAATCAGACCACTCAATTATTTCTTTTTCATCTACAACTGTATAATTAGATAATTTTTCTTCGAATAAACTTTCATCTAATTCTTGCGGTAAGCTCTCATTTTGATTAAAAATAAGTGTCTCAATAAGATCGTCCAAATTAATTTGTTCCTCAGCAATAAGTTCCTCATTTAAATTTGATACTAAAGGAGTTACTTCTTCTCGAATGCTTAACTCCTCAGTAATAGATAAATTGGGCTCTAATATCTCATTATTGTTTTCTTGATTAATCGATGTAGTTTGAATGTCGATATCATCCAGTAAAGGAGAATCTTCAGTCTCCTCCTCAAATATCAATACTATTTCAGGATTATTAACATATTTTAATTCTTGATTGGTTTCAAATATGAGCTTTTCAAATCTTTGAATAAAAAGATAAGATAACAACATAATCAATAAAACGATTATTAAGCCAATTTGCCAAAAAGAGTAGCTTAGTTGGCCAAAGAGAGCTAATGTCGCAAGTATAAACGAAGATACAGTAATTAAAATTTTACCTTTTTTTGAGATTCCGATATTTAATATCAAAACTAATGGCAGTAATAATATAACGGAAAATGCCGCAAATAAATACGACACAACTCTCCCCCCTTTTTAAATAAAGTTTAATATCTTCCCACATATATTTGCCTATGTAATTAGACTTAAAAATACATTTAACGACTAAATTTTATTGTATAATAAATCTATATTTATTGAAAGATGATGAAATTTGGTACATTTTATAATTTTGTTACTATTTTTCTTCTGATGGGAGGATTACACCCTTTGGTAAAAGAACAAAAAGGCTTTACTCTATTGGAGGTTCTATTATCTATCACTATATTGTCTATTATTCTTATTTCATTCTTTTCTTTTTTTCCACAAGCAGCTAAATTTAATGATACAAATGACCAAAAATTAAAAGGTGTAAGTTTAGCAAAGGAAGTTCTTGTTACGATTCAAAGCAGCAATTCTATCCAAAGCTTTCTAAACAATGTTTCAACAAACCCTACAGCGACAGATACCTTTTCTAAAAACAACCCACAATACCAATCTTTGAAGCTTTCCGAAGATATTATTAATCATACAGACTATTATCAACTTATCACTAAGACGCCTGATGCTAAAGTCATTATTAAACTATTTAAATCACCCGATTTTAATGGTAGTAAAGCTTTATACAAAACTGAAATCATTGTAGAAATACTAGAGGGTAAGAAAGTAACGAACCTTTATGGATATATCACACACTAAAAAATTGGGGAATGATAAAATGGTCAAAAATTCCAATGGATTAACTCTCATAGAACTTTTATTAGCACTTGCAATTTCCTCGGTATTTATTGTTATTATTTGGGTATTTTTCTTTCAAGGCATACAATTTTCAAATATAGTAAGTGATAAAAATTCAGTACAACAGGAAGCTAATTATGTATTGAGATCCATAACACGTTTTCATCAAACCTCAAAATCAGTTTATACGATAACATTCGATCAAAATCCAAATGCATCTTATTTTAGTTTTACGAATAATATAGAATCTATTACTATGGAAAGTCCAAGATTTTCCTATTCCATTTATCAATACAATCCTTTAGATGGCTCAGAGCAACTATTACAAAACAACGTCCAAATAAACCCTAATAAAGTGGACCTTCCTATAAAAATTGTTGTTAAAGACATTCAGTCCCCTACAACACTATACGAGATTAAAACGGTGATTTCTAAAATTAAGGGGGGCTAACCAGTTATGAAAAAAATAAACAATCAACAAGGTAATACATTGTTATTGGTATTAATGATCATGACTGTATTCACTTTACTTTTTATATCATTAATGGGACAAACATTAAGTAATACAAAACAATTATCAAAAACAGAAGAAGATTTTCAAGCTGTGTCACTGGCTGAAATGGGGGTCATTTACTATAAAACGGCTATAGACACTTCTCTAAATTCACTGATGAGTGATCAAGATGAATTAAATAAAATCTATCAACTATTAGGTCAAAAAGTGATCCAAGATTTTGGGGAAATAACGAAGGACAAGATTGAATTGATAAAAACTGCTCTTAAAACAGACCCATCTTACTCCGAATTTGTAACAAGCGAATGGCTTAAAAGAATTAATGACCCTAACTATTTTCCAGCAATAGATTATTTAGTAGATATCGATTCTGCATCCCATTCTGCATTTCAAATCCAAGACATCATAGCCTCTAATAACAGCAAAGAAATTACCTATAAATTTATTAGTAAGGGGATTAATGATGAAAAATCGGTTAACCTCGCAACAGAGATAAATATTCCTTTTAGCGGAATTGAAATAAATTTATCGTCTGAGGATGAAGGCTCTGGAGGTGGCTCTGGCGGTTCGGGTGGAAGCGAAGATATTCCTAGTGGAAATGATATATCTAACCCAGGGAATTTACCTACATGCGGACCTGAACAAACAGACTTCTCGAATAGTGATTGTCAAATGACTGGAGAAATTACATTCGACAATAACGATAAAGTAGTATTTTCCAATACGACATTAAAAATAAACGGTTCATTGACACTGGCAAAAAGTGAAAATAATGCCGCCACAGACGATTCTACATTATATATTAGTGGAAATTTAACTGCACTTAATATGAATAGTCTCGATCGTTTAAACTTACACGTTGGTGGTTCTGCTAATTTTAAAAATCTAACCGGGGATGCATTAAATAATTCCATCATTGAAATTGGTGGGAATGCTAGTTTTAAAAACATCAAACCTGTACTCTCAAAAATGTATATAGGCGGAAAGGCCGATATAGAAAATATCAACGAAATGGAAAAGTCATTTATATTTGTAAATTCTGATGCATCTATAAACAGCATACAATTAGGCAACAATTCAACAGTGTGCGTAAAGGGTCATTTAAATCTTGATAATCAAATTTTATTTAAAGGCACTAACAGTCATGTCTATGCTTTATCGAGTAACAATACAAGCGTTGTGACAGATCAAGAAGCTTATAACAATGCATGTTCTAGTGATTTAGTACAAAAGGAATTTGATTTTGTCATTAATTGGGATGCTCCTTCCCCTTCCACCGAATATGATTATAAGTATTGATTATTATTTATAAGTGAAAAAAGCTGATCCAATGGACCAGCTTTTTTTATTTCACATACTCCGCTACTCTATTTCTTCCTGCTCTTTTTGCTCCAACATATAAAGCTCTATCCGCATGACGTATTAAAGCTAATGGGTCATCTGCATCGACCGGTGCTGTTGCAACACCGATGGAAGCTGTCACATGAATAGATAGCTTGATTGGTTCATCCCCAATATGTTCTTCAAGGATAAATGGATAATAGGCAATATCTTGACGAATCCATTCTGCTATTTCAAGGGCTTCTTCCTTAGCTATATCAGGTAAAAGGATGACAAATTCTTCCCCGCCATATCTAGCTACCGTTCCTTTATTTCCCACTCTAATTTTTAAGCGATTCGCAAGTTCACAAAGAATTTCATTTCCACTTTGGTGACCATAGGTATCATTTATGACTTTAAAATGATCTAAGTCGAGGATAATCAAGGAAAGAACTTCTCGCTGATTAACAAGCATTTTATTATATTCTTCCGTTAATAAACGTTCAAAATAACGGTAATTATAAAGTTTGGTTAAGGCACAGGTTTCACTATTTTCTTTTGTCGCTTTATAGTGCTTGGCGTTTTCTATCGCAACTGCGAAGTGGGAGCAAAGTAAATCAACAATAATTAACTGTGACTTCTCATAGGCTCTTTTTCGTTTTGAAGCGAGCATCAGCACCCCAACTGCTTCGTGATGACGGACAATCGGTACACATAAAACACTATGAACATTGGGTGGCATATAGCCTTTGGCGATATCGCTCCACTCTTTAGCCGTATGGAAAAGAGCTGCCTTTCGGCTCGCCCAAACCATTCCGCTTATTCCTTCATTTCGTTTCAGCGAAGGAATATTTACTGGCATGATTTCGCCACCCTCTACTCGCCGTAACAGTTTCAATTCATCGCCAGCTACATCCAAAATATACGCATAGTCAACCGGCAGCATTTCAGAAATTTTCTGAATAAATAAATCGAGAACCTCATCAACATTTAAACGTTCGGCTAATTGATGACCTATTTCCGCTGCTGCATGTAAATATTCATTAATTTTTTGACTAGAGTAATAGAGGTAGAGAATAATAGAAACACTTACAAATGGAACCCCAACAAATAAAAATGAAATAAATCCAACTTCTTTATACAATATATATAGGATATAACCAATAGGTAAGCTGATGATCGCCGTGTACATATCCCACATGAAATCCTTACCGAAAAACTTTCTTTCCCTATTATAGATATAAATATGATTCACCGTTATAAATACTTGATTCACTAGAAAATGAACGATGGAATAAATAATCGCAATCAATAAGTATTTAGGATGATCAATTAGTTCGATTCCAAAATCGCCGCCTAGCCCTAAATAAACCATGCCGCTTATCAAGGAGATAGCAAAAAACATCAGGGAATTTAAAGGATACCTAAAAGAGGTACTTTTCCCTACTCTAAGTCTAATTAATAATATGGTTATCGCAATTTGAGCCACAACCATTTCAATAAATAAACCAAATTGCAGAAAGACGGCAACTAACGCCCATTCAACTACAGATATAGGGGTATTATTAATGACCATTGGCATGACTGCACCTATTAGGGCTAAAGTCATAAATCCAATTAAATCCATACCCATTTCAGAGAATTGCGGTGGGTAGTATAGATACGCTAACCAAAGCCCCAGTGGAACGAAAAGGGCCCAAGAAATCCATATAGCTCTTCTCTTTTTTGAATCTACGCCCATCGTTTCACCCTCCTCCAAAAATAGGTAATTAGTAACAAAATATTACAAATATTTTATCAAATCTTTTACAAATTGTCACACTATTCCTATATATTTTTTTAGTTTTTCGAAATAAATGCTTTTACTTCAGAAATAAAATAGAGAGAACCCGTGATAATGAGGACTTCATTTTCATTTAAATTCTTTATTTTCCCCATTAATAGATTCTGCCAATCCACTGTATAAGACTTTTGTTTAGAATGACTCATTTCGTATAGGTCAACGGCTCGTGATGCACGGGGAAAGTCAAATTCAACAAAATCAATTTGATCAGCTACTTCATCTAATTGCTGGATCATCCCTTCCACTTTTTTATCAGATAACGCTGTAAAAACAAGCGATATTTTTTTATCTTTAAAGCGCTTTTTTAATACATTCACTAAAGCGGTTATGCCTTCTTCATTATGGGCCCCATCCAGTAAAACGAGAGGATTTTCCTGGATCACTTCAAGGCGCCCTGGCCAAAATGCTTCCTTTAACCCCATACGAATATCCTTTTCCTCAATCAAAAAGGAATAAAATTGATTTAAATAAAGACAAGTCATAACTGCCAAAGAAGCATTTTCGATTTGATGGTGTCCCATCATATTAATTTGTAAATCTTCTAGCTGGCTAAAAGCTGTTTTTAACGAAAAGGTTTCTCCCTTATCGTTGCTTTCCGTTTTCGTAATTTCAAAGTGTTCGCCAAGCTGATAAATGGGTGCTTTTTTGCTCACGGCTTGATTGCGAATAACCTCTTTTGCTTCAGGCTGTTTTACTGCTGATATTAAAGAAACACCACTTTTGATAATGCCTGCTTTTTCAAAGGCTATTTCCTCCAAGGTATCTCCAAGGATATTCATATGGTCCATTCCGATACTTGTAATAACAGAAGCAAGCGGATAAATAATATTAGTTGAATCAAACCTGCCACCTAGACCGACTTCATATAAAACGATATCAACAGGATTCATCTTGGCAAAATAATAAAAAGACATCGCGGTAATGACCTCAAATTCAGTTGGTCCACCCAATTCTGTTTCCTCTAATTCATTTGCCAATGGAAGAATAAAATTAGTTAACTCTACAATATCTTTATCGGTAATGGGAACTCCATTTACACTAATTCTTTCATTAAATTGTTCAATATAGGGAGAGGTAAAGGTACCTACTTGAAAACCAGATGCTTGTAAAATATTTCTTAAAAATGTAACAGTGGACCCTTTACCGTTAGTACCACCAACATGGATTGTTTTTAATCTTCTTTCCGGATGGTCCAGTTTTTCCATCATCCATTCCATTCTCTTTAATCCAGGCTTTATGCCTAAACGGAGTCGTGCATGAATCCAATCTAAAGCTTGTCCATATGTTGTAAACACCGTAAACACCTCTTTAAACTTATAAAGATTTTAAACAGTAAGATTCTATTTTCATACTTTGACAATACTCATTTTAGCATTTACGAAAAATTTTCTCTAAAAAGACGAATCCCCTTCGAGATTCGTCTTATATAAAGGCTGTTTTCGTATAGATTGTGGTTTTCGTAAAAATCCCTAAAGCCGGATTTTTACAGGTTCTCTTAATTAGCGCTCAGCTCTTTTCTTATTTTTCATATGAGTTTCAACACCCTAAATTGTGAAAGGCCTATTTATTAGTTATAAAACGCAACAAAGTTTCAGAAAATAGCCTATTTAATCTTTTCATCTTATGTGTTTTTTAATTCTTTGATGCGTGCTTCAACAGCAGCACGTTTTTCTAAATAATCTTGTTCTTTTGCACGTTCTTCTGTAATAACCTTTTCAGGTGCTTTCGCTACAAATCCTTGATTAGAAAGTTTTTTCTGAACGCGCTCCACTTCACTATTTAACTTTTCCCATTCTTTTTGAAGACGAGCAATTTCTTCGTCAATATTGATTAATCCTGCTAAAGGTAGAATGATTTCAACGCCAGTTACAACCGCAGTCATTGCTTTATCAGGTGTCGTTAAATCAACGCCAATATGCAACTCCTCTGGGTTACAGAATCTTTCTAAATACCCACGGTTATTTTCAAGCGCAGTTACAATATTGGAATCCTTTGCCTTTAAGAAAATATTAATTTTCTTGCTTAATGGCGTATTCACCTCAGCACGAATATTTCTTACGGATCGAATAATTTCAACTAAAAGCTTCATATCTGTCGCTGCTTGAGCATCTGTAAATGCTGAATTTACAGTTGGCCATTCTGCAACAGTGATGGACTCACCTTGATGTGGAAGGTTCTGCCAAATTTCCTCGGTAATAAATGGCATGAACGGATGAAGCAATCTCATGGTGTTATCTAAAACGTATGCAAGAACAGAACGAGTTGTCTTCTTAGCCGCTTCATTCTCTCCATAAAGTGGAAGCTTAGCCATTTCAATATACCAATCACAGAAATCATCCCAGATAAAGTTATAAAGAACGCGACCAACTTCACCGAACTCATAACGATCAGAAAGTCTTGTAACGGTTTCAATCGTTTCATTTAAACGAGTTAGGATCCATTTATCAGCAACCGATTTTTCACCAGTTAAATCAATTTCGTCATAAGTTAAACCGTTCATATTCATTAGGGCGAAACGAGATGCATTCCAAATCTTATTCGCAAAGTTCCAAGTAGACTCTACTTTCTCCATACTAAAACGTAAGTCTTGACCTGGAGAGCTTCCTGTTGATAAGAAGAAACGAAGAGAATCTGCACCATACTGATCAATAACATCCATCGGGTCTACGCCATTTCCTAATGATTTACTCATCTTACGTCCTTCAGCATCACGTACTAGACCGTGAATTAATACATCATTAAATGGACGTTGGCCAGTAAACTCTATGCCTTGGAAAATCATACGGGATACCCAGAAGAAAATAATATCATACCCTGTAACTAAGCAAGCTGTTGGGTAATAACGCTTGAAATCGGCTGCTTCTGTATTTGGCCAGCCCATTGTTGAAAATGGCCAAAGAGCTGAACTGAACCAAGTATCCAATACGTCATTATCTTGGTTCCAGTTTTCGATATCTGCTGGAGGTTGATGGTCCACATATACTTCTCCCGTTTCTTTGTGGTACCAAGCTGGGATACGGTGTCCCCACCATAATTGACGCGAAATACACCAGTCACGAATATTCTCCATCCAACGCATATACGTATTCTCAAAACGGTCAGGTACGAAATTCACTTTGCTTTCTTTGCTCTGTAAAGCAATAGCTTCATCGGCTAAAGGCTGCATTTTTACAAACCATTGTGTAGAAAGATACGGTTCCACAACGGCACCGCTACGCTCTGAGTGACCAACTGAATGTAAATGCTCTTCGATTTTAAATAGTACGCCTTGTTCCTGTAGATCTTTAACGATTTGCTTACGGCATTCGAAACGATCCATGCCTTGGTAAGTACCAGCATTTGCATTCATCGTGCCATCTTCATTCATAACTAAAACTCTTTCAAGATTGTGACGGTTTCCGATTTCGAAGTCGTTCGGATCATGTGCAGGAGTAATTTTTACAGCCCCTGAACCGAATTCCATATCCACATAGTCATCACCAACAATCGGAATTTCCCTTCCTGTAATTGGAAGTTTTACAGTTTTCCCAATTAAGTGCTTATAGCGATCATCTTCTGGATGAACGGCTACCGCTGTATCACCAAGCATTGTTTCTGGGCGAGTTGTCGCAACATCAATTGTGCCACTACCGTCAGTTAATGGGTAATGCATATGATAAAACGCACCCTGAACATCCTTGTATATAACTTCAATATCGGATAATGCTGTCTTTGTGGAAGGGTCCCAGTTAATAATGCGCTCACCACGGTAAATTAAGCCTTTACGATAAAGCGATACGAATACTTCACGAACTGCATCGGATAGTCCCTCATCTAAGGTAAAACGCTCACGGCTATAGTCTAATCCTAAACCAACCTTTGACCATTGCTGACGGATATGGCTAGCATATTCTTCTTTCCATTTCCATGTTTCTTCTACAAATTTTTCACGACCAAGATCGTAACGGCTTTTTCCTTCACTACGAAGCTTTTCTTCTACCTTTGCTTGGGTAGCAATCCCAGCATGGTCCATACCAGGAAGCCATAATACATCATAGCCCTGCATACGCTTCATACGAGTCAAAATATCCTGTAAGGTTGTATCCCAGGCATGACCTAAATGCAGTTTTCCTGTAACGTTTGGTGGTGGAATCACAATCGTATATGGTTGCTTTTCTTGTTCACTCTTCGCTTCGAAAAATTTTCCAGATAACCACCATTCATAACGGCCTTTTTCAATGGACTTCGGGTCGTACTTGGTTGGCATCGTTAATTCCTTAGTTTCCATAAAATTTCCTCCTTGTTAAGATGCGTAAGCGCCTTGGTCAGCCCCGACAAGCAAATGTTCTCTAAGTCATGAAGTCGTTTTTTGACTTCTTGGCTTAGTGGTTATTTGACCAAGGGAGAAATGATTTATTTTCTTCCCTCGAGGGGCTAGGCGCTGCAGCTCGATTTAAAAAAATAAAAAAACTCCATTCGCCTAATAAAAGGACGAATGGAGTTATATTCGCGGTACCACCTTTTTTCCAATTAGAAAAAAACTAATTGGCTCTCAAGTTAGTTAGATAACGGTCTATTCCGTCTTCCATTACTAGGAAAAAATTCCGTTGACAGAAGAAGCTCCAGGGTGACTTTCCAATGGGTCTATTTAGGAAATTCTCAGCTATTATTTCCCTCTCTTTAAATAGAGTACCAAAGTACTTTCCCTATCCAAGCATTTAATTAAAATTTATATAGCTATACTACCGAAAAAAAGGTTATGTCGTCAATCATGATTTCCTATTTTTTTATAATTTATTCAAAAAAGGAATTTTGGTGTCCCAAAAATACTAGGCACTTTCTAAAGATTTACATCATAGACTGTTATAAAATAGGTAAAGGGGGATTTGAAACATGCGCAAATACAACCCTTATACATTACCACCTTGGTTAAGAAAAGTTAGAGCCGTATGTAATCAGTTCATCATCCCATTTTGTATTTTCCAAGGAATCAGAACGATCTTTTTCCCGACTACTTTTGATGTTTTACTTTTAAGTATCTTTATTTTAGTAGCCATCGCTTTATGGATGGAAGTAATTTAAAGGAGCCTGCCAGTTTATTCTGGGGCTCCTTCTTTTTGTTGCTTTGCTTTCATCTCAATTTCTGTCATTCGCATGACTACGTATTCTGTATTCTTCATATGCCAATATTTTCGTTGCAGCCTTTTTGAAAACTTAAACTCGTTTTTCTTTCCTTTTACTTGAATGTATTCTTTAATTAAACGAATCATCGGAGTTGGATAAGCAAAATAACTAAAAAATAAATGTTTTTCCTCTTCCTTAAACGGGAAATATTTAAAATAACCGTCATATAGCCAAGTGATCGCTTCCTCAGACTGTCTAGGCTGACCTTTTAATGCCCTATGCAAAACCGGAAGGACATCATGAATCGGAGATCCAAGTTTAGCATTTTCAAAGTTTGAAAAATACCCGTACCCATTTTCATCCAAAAGAAAATGCTCCATTGAAACTTTACCATGGTTGATAACGGACCGAGCTTTTTCCAGATCTTTAGTCGCCTCGTACCATTCTTCTAGCTTTTTCAGAGCAAATTGCTGGGCCATTTTCGTTTCCTGGAAATAAAGACAAAATTGCAATTCGAAAGGTGACATATACACTTTTTTTTCACAAGTTTCTACGAAGCCTTCTAATAACTCAGCTTCTTTATCCCACTGTTGTTTCGTGTTTTCATAATGTTCTGTGCGTTCTTCCTTGTTTACTGTTAATTCCTTTTGAGATAAGGTATGCATTCGTGCAAGTTCACGAAACATTTGCTGAGGTCTTTTTGACCGATCTTCCTTTTCATCGTTTGCTAACCACGGCATTAAGTAGTAGAGGGAATTTTGATGCAGAATAGCATATCTTCCATCTAAGGAAGGATAAATGGGAACAATTCGGTTAAAGCCACGCTGATATAAATATTGAACCTGTCTAATGAAGTCAATTCCATGGTGAACAGGAATTTGCTTAAGGGCAAAGGTTCCTTTATTTGAATAGATTTTATAGATCTTACCAAACTTTTCTATAAAACTTGTTCGAATATCATAATGCTTTAGTACTGGGTTTAATTCTTGAAAAACTGTGTGTTCATTCATTTTACCCACTCACTATAAAACAGTTGAGCAGATTTATGAAAACCTGCTCAGACTGTTAGATTATTTCCTTACATAGACTTGAGGAATATATAAAACTTGACCTTCATGGACATCTTGATTGAGTTCTAGATGATTGACTTTTAATAGCTGTTGAACATTTACTTGATATCGTTCCGCAAGCTGATCGATTGTATCTCCATGTTGAACAATACAAACTTTTAGTTTAGCTAAATCATCTTCAGATTCTTTACGGGCTAAAAATTCAGCGATGGACATACTCTTTTTATTGGTTAGTTTTTTCTTAACAGGAGCTTCTACTACAGATGAGGAGGATTCAGAACTTTCAACAACCTCAACCATTTCAACTTTCACCTGCATCTCTTCCACTTCTGCTTGGACTTCAGGTTCTGGGACCTCAGAAGCCTTCTCACTTCTGTATGCGGCAAACGAGATTTCTGGTGCTTGTGGCAGATGAGAAGAAGATTCTACAAGGACTGGGTCAGTGAAGAACTTTTCTTCCTTCCTAGCTTCCACCTCAAATGGTTCATACTCTAACTCATCTTCGGTATCATCTTCTTCTACATCCACTTCAGAGAGGTTGCGAATATTTAATTCTACTAACTCTTCTTCTTCTTCTGCTCTTTCTTCCGTTGTTTCCTGTTCTCCATATAGCCCAAAAATATTAAGTTCAGCCGTTAACTTAAGGCAGCTTTTTTCTGGGAGTACATAATCAAATGTGTCTATTAGGACATCAATTTCACTTAGATCTCTCACACGAGTAGTTGGTATGGTAATATCAACTGGAAATTGATGAGAGAACTCACACAATCCCTCTTCTCGTTCTTCTACATTTTGTACCCACTTTTGTACTGAACTCCATTGTTCCTCTTCTTCAGTTGTACCACTTTGACGTTTATATTCTCCTGTTAGGTCAAGTGAGCCACGAATCATTACATATTGCTCACTTTCTTGGATCGTAATATTAGGATCAAGTGAAATCGAGACTAGTTCTTCGACTTCCTGTCCTCTTTGAAACCAGACAGACTCTTCTAAAGAAAATCGTAAAGACGATTGGTTTCCCTGAGACAAAGCGACTCCTCCTTTCATTTCCTCTCACGTAAAATCACCATGTCATTAAACTCTATGAAACAAAAGAAATTTTTATGATAAGAGGAAAGAAAAAATAACCCTTAAGCACATGTTTAAACTAAAAATTGAATCATTTTATATGAATACTCCTATAAAGCATTCTAAATAACAAAAAAACCCCTCACATAAGTGAGGGTTAAACGATTTATCCTTTAATAACTTCAAATGCTTTTTCAATAGCCTGTATCGTTTTTTGGATATCTTCATCGGTATGTGCAGTTGATAAAAATAATCCTTCAAATTGAGACGGCGGTAAAAAGACACCTTGGTTAGCCATTTCACGATAATAGGTTGCAAAGTATTCTAAGTTAGATGTCTTCGCTTTTTCATAGTTATAAACCTTTTCATTCGTAAAGAAGAATCCAATCATCGAACCTGCACGGTTAACCGTGTTTGGAATGTCATATTTTTCAGCAGCTGCTCGAATACCTTTTTCAAGAACATCTGCCTTTCGTTCAAATTCCACATAATCTTCTGGAGACAATTGTCTTAACGTTTCTAATCCAGCAGACATGGCTAATGGGTTCCCAGAAAGTGTTCCAGCCTGATATATAGGACCGCTTGGTGCAATCCTCTCCATAATGTCTGCACGTCCGCCATATGCACCTACCGGTAGACCACCACCAATTACTTTTCCTAAACATGTTATGTCAGGCGTAATACCGTAATATCCTTGTGCACAGTTATAACCAACGCGGAATCCTGTCATTACTTCATCAAAAATCAATAAGGCGCCATATTGAGTGGTGATTTCTCGAAGACCTTCAAGGAAGCCTGGTAGTGGAGGAACAACACCCATATTACCTGCTACTGGCTCAACAATAACACCAGCAATATCCTCACCAAATTGTTCAAATGCAACCTTTAAGCTCTCTAAATCATTGTAAGGCACTGTAATCGTATTTTGAGCAATTCCTTCAGGAACACCAGGGCTATCTGGTAAACCAAGCGTAGCAACGCCAGAGCCAGCTTTAATCAGCAATGAATCCCCGTGACCATGGTAGCAGCCTTCAAATTTTAAAATTTTGTTTCTACCGGTATAACCTCTTGCTAATCGTAGAGCACTCATTGTTGCTTCTGTTCCTGAGGATACCATTCGAATCATCTCAACAGATGGAACACGGTCAATTACAAGTTTCGCCAATTCATTTTCAATTAACGATGGTGCACCAAAACTTGTTCCTAGTTCCGCCACTTTTTTGATGGATTCTACTACTCGGTCATTGGTGTGACCTAAAATGAGTGGTCCCCATGATAATACGTAGTCAATATACTCATTACCATCAATATCATAAATTTTGGACCCTTTTCCTCTTGCCATAAAAATAGGATCCATTTTGACTGATTTAAAAGCACGAACAGGGCTATTAACCCCACCTGGCATAAGTGTTACGGCTTCTTTATAAGCATCAATAGATTTGTTATATGAATGCATGTAATCGAACCCTCATTTCGAGTTTTTTAGGTGTTGTGCTTACAGCCCTTTTAACCATCGAGCAACATCTTTTGCAAAATAAGTAATGATTAAATCGGCACCAGCACGTTTCATTCCTGTTAGCATTTCTAAAACAACCTTCTGTTCATCAATCCAACCATTTATAGCAGCTGCTTTTACCATGGAGTACTCTCCGCTCACATTATAAACAACGATTGGTAAATTAAAGTTATTCTTAACATCACGAACGATATCTAAATAGGGTAAGCCTGGTTTCACAATTAAGAAGTCTGCACCTTCAACCACATCTGATTCAGCTTCTCTTAAAGCCTCTAGGCGATTGGCTGGATCCATTTGATAGGCTTTACGATCCCCAAATTGAGGAGTACTATCAGCAGCATCACGGAATGGACCATAAAAAGCAGAAGCATATTTTACAGCATAGGACATGATAGGAATATCTTCAAACCCAGCTTCATCAAGACCCTTTCGAATAGCAGCAACAAAGCCATCCATCATATTGGATGGAGCAATGATATCCGCACCCGCTTTTGCTTGACTAACAGCCGTTTGGACAAGTAATTGTAAGGAAGGGTCATTCAATACCTTATCTCCTTCAATGAGACCACAGTGACCATGGCTTGTATATTCACATAAACAAGTATCCGCTACAATGATGATTTCAGGAAATTTCTCTTTTACGAAGCGAGTAGCCAACTGAACAATCCCATGATCATGATAAGCTCCTGTACCACACTCATCTTTCTCGTTTGGTACTCCAAAAAGAAGAATGGATTTAATTCCAAGAGAAACGACTTCTTCCATTTCAGCTTGAAGATTGTCCAATGACAGTTGAAAAACACCTGGCATTGATTTTACTTCATTTTTTATATTCTCACCTTCCACGATAAATAGTGGATAGATAAAATCTTCTACTCTTAGATGATTCTCTCTTACAAGAGCACGCATATTTTCTGAACTTCTTAGTCGACGGTGTCTGTGGAAATTAAGTTCCATCGAAACCCCTCCTCATATGTAATTAATCAGTCGATTATTTTATTAAGCCAAAAGCTTATAAAGATAGCATAACACTTTTTAACATTTCCTCTACTGTATAGGTTTCAGGCATGATATCAACGATTAGGCCTACAGAATCTAGTTTTTGTTTTGTCACTGGACCTATACACGCAATAAGGCAATTATTAATCTCTTTTTTCAATTGAAATTCTTCGATTACTTGAACAAAGTGATCCACTGTTGACGGGCTAGTAAAAGTCAAAACATCCAATTGGTTTGACAGTATCATTTCTTTTAAGTAGATCTTACTTTCTTCAGGTAAATAGGTTTCATAGATGATTATTTCTTCTACAAGCGCTCCAGCTTTTGTTATGGCCTCTGCAATATAATCTCTTGCTAGATTCCCTTTTGGAATTAACACTTTCATTCCCTTTAGAACCAAAGGCAAGAAGTCACGTACAAATCCTTCGGCAACAAATTCATCTGGGATAAAATCAACCTTAAATCCTTTTGATTCCAAAACAACAGCTGTTCTTTTACCAATAACCGCTATTTTAGGAAGTGAAAAGGTATGACTCTCGTTCAAGGACAAGAACGTTTCAACCGTCACATTGCTAGTAAAAATAATCCAATCATAGGTATCGAGATGTTGGATCATCGTTTCAATCTCAATCGAAGGAGGAATTGCTTTGAAGGCAATCAGGGGGATTTCCACTGGAACTCCCCCATTATCTTCAACTAATTTAGAAAAGGACCTTGCCTCATTTTTACCTCTTGGTACTAGAATCCTCTTACCTTTTAATGATGGTTCCTCACTCATTACTTATCCAACTCTGCTTTCACCTTATCAATTAATTCTTTACCTCCACGTTCAATTAATTGATTAGCAGCCAACACTCCAAGCTGTTCTGGATCTGTTCCAGTCACTTCTTCTTTATAAATAATCTTTCCATCTGGAGAAGCAACTAAAACCGTTAGGACGATTTCATCTGCTTCTGTCACAAAAGCATAACCTGCAATTGGAACTTGGCAACCACCTTCCATTTTATTGAGGAATGCTCTTTCAGCACGTACGGCTAAATCAGTTTTAGGACAAGCAAATTTAGCTAATAAATCTAATAATTCTTGATCATCTTCACGGCACTCAATCGACAATGCTCCTTGACCGACGGCAGGTAAGCATATTTCAGGTGATAAAAACTGGCTAATAACATCCTTTGCCCATCCCATACGGAATAGACCAGCAGCAGCTAAAATAATAGCGTCATATTCTTCTGTTTCAAGCTTTGCTAATCTTGTATCAATATTTCCTCGAATCCATTTGATTTCAAGATCTGGGCGTTCTACTAATAATTGTGCAGCACGTCTTAAACTGCTTGTTCCAACGAGCGCACCTGGTTTTAAATCTTCTAGTTGGACATGTCCCTTTGATATTAGTACATCACGATGATCCTCACGAACAGGAATACACCCAATGGTTAAGCCTTCTGGTAAAACAGCAGGCATATCCTTCATACTGTGAACAGCCATATCAATTTCTTTATCTAGCATTGCTTGTTCAATCTCTTTGACAAACAATCCTTTCCCCCCAACCTTAGATAAGGTTACATCCAAGATTCGATCCCCTTTTGTAACGATTTCTTTTACCTCAAACTCGAATGGAGCTCCAAGTTTTTTTAATTGTTCTATAACCCAATTTGTTTGTGTTAGAGCTAATTTACTTTTTCTCGAACCAACAATAATTTTTCTCATAGTAGCCTCCTATTTATTACGAGTTCCAAATATGGAAAGATGAAAATTGTCCAAAAAGGAAGAAATTGATTAATACGATTAAAAATGCAGCCACATTCCAAAGGGCTAATTTTTTCCCAGAAAGGCCCCTTCGTGTTTTTAAATATAAACTAATACTGTATATAGCTAACACAAAAAAGGAGCCTACAACCTTAGAATCATACCATTTCATATCAGGCACTTTTAAAAAGGCCCATTGCATTCCCAATATTAAACTTAAAATTAGCATTGGGACACCAATAATATTTAATACATATGAAAAATGCTCAAGTTTAGAAAGGTCCGAGATTCGAACCAGCCTAGTTCCCCATTTTTTCCTTTTTAATAAATCATATTGGATTAAATATAAGAGCGAAAAAACAAAAGAAAGAGAAAATGCCCCGTAAGAAAGAATCGCCATTGTAATATGAATTAGTAATAACTCAGAAACAAGTTGTTGAGCCATGATTTTAGAATCAAACTGCATCGGGGCAAATGTATGAATAGCCATAATTCCAAAACCTAAAATATTTGTAAAGAAAACGATAAAATCGACCCTAAGTAATCGATTAATCGCTAATGATAATGTCACCAAAACCCAGGCATAAAAGTATAATCCTTCAAAAATGGTTAATACCGGGAATCTGCCCGTTTGGACCATGTAATAGATTAAGAATACCGTTTGTAAAACCCATACAAATGCAAGTAACCAGAAAGCAATCCGATTTGCCTTCCGGTTATGTTGAAGAAAATCTACAAAATATAAAAGAACACTGATCGCATAGAGAATGACAGTTAATTCATGCAATCTTGTAACGTGAATATCAAACATGGACGAAACCTCTCTTTAGGATTGTAAGGCAGCTTGGGAAGCTTGAACCATTACTTTCTTGGTTTCGGTTACTTTTTGTTCATGCTTTTGGGCTTTTACATGTTCCTCGATATTAAAGATTTTAACAAATAAGTCCAAAGCTTGATCAGCGTTCGGTTGGGATGACAATTCTTTCGCTTGTAGAATCGGATCTTTTAATAACTGATTAATAATACTCTTTGTATGCTTATTTAAAATTTTCTTTTCACGATCGGATAAGTTTGGCATCTTCCGCTCAATGCTATCCATCGTTTCAGCTTGGATGGCTAAAGCCTTTTCTCTTAATGCAGAAATTACCGGTACCACACCAAGTGTATTTAACCAATGTTTAAATTCTACAATTTCAGCCTCAATCAGTAGTTGAATTTTTTCAGCAGCCTTTTGACGTTCCTTCATGTTTGCCTCTACAATACCTTCTAAATCATCGATATCATATAAGAAAACATTTTCTAGTTCTGCTAATTTCGGGTCAAGATCCCTTGGTACTGCTATATCGACCATAAATAATGGTTTACCTTTTCGCATTTTTTCAACATTTGCCATCATATCTTTTGTGATGACAAAATCATTTGATCCGGTTGAACTAATTAAAATATCTGCCTCTATTAAAGCCATTTGCAATTCTTCAAGAGATTTTGCGACTCCATTAAAACGAGTAGCTAAATTTTGGGCTTTTTCAAACGTACGATTAATAACAGTGACCTTGTTTACACCATTTGAGTGCAGATTTTGAATCGCCAATTCGCCCATTTTTCCTGCGCCCAAAATTAACACATGCTTGTTATCAAGTGCACCAAATATTTTTTTTGCTAGTTCAACAGCAGCATAACTAATGGAGACCGCATTAGCCCCAATATCGGTTTCTGAATGTCCACGTTTTGCAAGCGTAATGGCTTGTTTAAATAAATGGTTAAATACCGTTCCAGTTGTCTCTTTTTCTTGACCTAAAAAGAAACTTGTTCTTACTTGACCAAGAATCTGTGTTTCACCTAATACCATTGAATTTAATCCGCATGCCACATTGAAAAGATGGTTAATCGCCCCTTCTTGCTCATAAATAAAGAGGTATGGAACAAATTCATTTTGATCCATTTGAAACCATTCAGCCAAAAACTCTTTCATGTAGTAACGTCCTGTATGCAATTGGTCGACAACAGCATATATTTCTGTACGATTACATGTTGAAATAATCACATTCTCAAGGATGCTCTTTTTCGACTGCAATTGTTTCATTGCGTCGCCTAATTCATCCGGATTAAAAGTTAACCGCTCGCGTATTTCGACAGGGGCAGTTTTATAGTTAATTCCAACTACTAAAATATGCATGTGACACGAACACCCCCAAAAAAACTTTTACTTTATACTAGTAATTTATATCATGCCCTTTTTGGCAGTTTGCTCAAAAAATGTGAACAGAAACGAAAACATATGGTAATATGAAAAGGGAAAATACCTTTAATTAGGCCATCCCACTTAGAGTTCTTGTCCCATTAAAATTATTCAAACCTTCATTATTGTATACTTTTTTCCTTGTTATGGGCAATAATTCTTAAAGAAATTCATAAAATCGACAAATTTCCTTCCTTATGTACAGTATCAAAAAAACATAAGAGATTCAAGTTATTGTAATGGATGTGGTAGAAGAAGGATGAAAAATCAACGTATTTTTCCAGGAATCATATTAATAGGTTTTGGTGCTTATTTTTACCTTCAGCAATCGCAAATTAATTTATTCAAAGAATTTTATACATGGCCAACTCTTTTAATCATTGTCGGCCTTGCCTTTCTTGGACAAGCTTATATCGGGAAGGATTATGAAGCTATTTTACCTGGTACCATTTTACTAGGTTTTGGGGTTCACTTTCATGTAGTACATAAACTTGCGATTTGGCCTGACCATATTGGTACCTTTATTTTAATCATTGCCCTTGGCTTTTTACTTCGTTACCAAAAAGTAGGCAATGGTTTGTTTCAAGGGCTATTATTTTTAGCTTTGGCTGGTTTACTATTATTTTATGACAAAATTGTATCCTGGTTTGGTTTATTAGAAAATGGCGTGTCGTTAGCATGGAAATTTTGGCCAGCTGTATTAGTGGTTGTTGGGTTATTTTTATTACTTAAAAAAGAGACAAAAAAGAGACAGAGGTAAGCAGCCTCTGTCTTTTTCATTTACATATATTGTCCGATTATTGCCCAAGCTTCGTCTTTTCCTAATCCCGTTTCGGAAGAAAAAAGGACAATATGGTCATTAGGATCAATGTCTAATGTTTCTTTTGTTACTTTTAAATGCTTTTGCCATTTCCCCTTCGGAATTTTATCCGCTTTTGTCGCAATGATGATACATGGTATTTCATAATGCTTCAAAAATTCATACATCATACGATCATCCTCAGTTGGCGGATGACGCAAATCAATGATGAGAATGACAGCATTTAATTGTTCACGTCTGGTAAAATACGTTTCAATCATTTTCCCCCACGCTTCACGTTCCTTTTTCGAAACTTTGGCGTATCCGTAACCTGGCACATCGACAAAATGAAGAATTTCATTAATGAGATAGAAATTCAATGTTTGTGTTTTCCCAGGTTTGGATGAAATTCTAGCTAAACCTTTACGGTTCAGCATTTTATTAATAAAGGAGGATTTCCCCACATTAGACCTACCTGCTAAAGCAAACTCCGGTATACTGGTGTCCGGGTATTGCTCAGGCTTGACGGCACTAATGACAATATCAGAACTAGTTACCTTCATTTTTTGCACCATCCAATAAAGCATGTTTCAAAACTTCATCTACATGCGAAACTAAGACAAAGGTTAATTCATCACGTACACTTTCAGGGATATCATCAATATCCTTTTCGTTATCTTTCGGGCAAATAATTTTCGTTAAACCCGCTCGGTGTGCACTTAATGTTTTTTCCTTTAGTCCACCAATAGGCAGAACTCTACCTCTTAATGTAACCTCACCGGTCATTCCTACTTCCCGACGGATCGGTCTTCCTGTTAAAGCAGATACTAAAGCCGTTACAATTGTTATACCTGCAGATGGACCATCCTTTGGAACAGCTCCTTCAGGTACATGAATATGGATATCATATTTTTCGTGGAAATCTTCCTCGATATGAAGTTCTTTTGCCTTCGAACGGATGTAACTAAACGCTGCCTGAGCAGACTCCTTCATGACATCCCCAAGTTTCCCTGTCAACACTAATTTGCCTTTACCTGGTGCTAATGACACTTCAATTTGTAAGGTATCACCGCCAACCGTTGTATAAGCTAAACCTGTCGCTACACCTACTTGATCTTCAAGCTCGGCTTGACCATATCTAAAGACTGGCTTTCCTAAAAACTCTTCTATTGACTTTTCTGTTACAATCACTTTCTTTTTATCACCGGAAACAATAATTTTTGCTGTCTTACGGCAAACTGTTGCCAATTGACGCTCAAGTGAACGTACACCCGCTTCCCTTGTATAATAGCGAATGATTTTTTGAATAGCTTCATCACGAACTTGTAAAACACCTTTAGATAGACCGTGCTCTTTTACTTGTTTCGGTAGTAAGTGATCTTTTGCGATATGAAGTTTCTCTAATTCTGTGTACCCGGCAATCGTAATAATTTCCATACGATCACGAAGCGGTCCTGGAATGGTAGCTAAATTATTTGCTGTTGCTATAAACATTACCTTTGATAAATCATATGACTCTTCAATATAATGATCGCTAAAATTATGATTTTGTTCTGGATCCAAAACCTCAAGCATGGCAGCAGAAGGATCGCCACGGAAATCACTGGACATCTTATCAATTTCATCTAATAGGAATACAGGATTATTGGTCCCTGCCTTTTTCATACCTTGAATAATACGTCCTGGCATGGCTCCCACATAGGTTCTGCGATGTCCGCGAATTTCAGATTCGTCTCTCACACCGCCTAGTGAAACCCTAACAAAATGGCGATTTAAAGACGTTGCAATAGAACGAGCTAAACTTGTTTTCCCAACCCCTGGAGGTCCTGCTAAACAAAGAATCGGCCCCTTAAGAGAATTGGTAAGCTTTTGAACAGCTAAGTATTCTAATACGCGCTCTTTCACCTTTTCTAAGCCGTAGTGGTCTTCGGTAAGGATTCGTTCCGCTTTATGAATATTAAGATCATCTTCCGTCGATTTTGACCAAGGTAATGAAATTAACCATTCTAAATAGTTACGAATTACAGCACTTTCTGCCGAGCTTGAAGGTACTTTTTCATAACGATCTAATTCTTTAAAAGCAGTGTTTTGGACATTCTCTGGCATACCTGCCTGGTTAATCTTTTCCGTCAACTCTGCAATTTCACCAGTTTTTCCTTCTTTATCACCAAGCTCTTTTTGGATCGCTTTCATTTGTTCCCGCAAGTAGTATTCCTTTTGGGTTCTTTCCATTGATTTTTTAACACGTTGACCAATTTTCTTTTCGAGATTAAGAACTTCCTTTTCGTTATGAATAATATCAATTAGACGAGTAAGGCGTTCTTTAATATCAATCGTTTCTAATATGGACTGTTTTTCTTTAAGTTTTAAAGGCAGATGAGAAGCGATAATATCAGCCATGCGGCCTGGTTCCTCAATATCGGCAACAGAGGCATATGTTTCGGCTGAAATTTTTTTTGACATCTTTATGTATTGTTCAAAATATTCGAGCATTGTGCGCATTAATGCCTGTAGCTCTGTATCTTTGCTATCATCATCTTCATATGTTTTTACTTGGACTGAAAAATAATCTTTTTCCGGTAAGAATTCGACAATTTCAGCTCTGTTAAGCCCTTCAACTAATACTCTTATCGTACCATTCGGGAGCTTTAACATCTGTTTAACACGTGTTAATGTTCCCATCGGATATAAATCTTCTTCTGTTGGTTCATCAAGAGAAATATCCTTTTGCGTCGTTAAAAAAATTAAATGGTTATCCACCATTGCCTTTTCAAGCGCTTGCACTGATTTTTCTCGGCCAACGTCCAAATGCAATACCATTGTGGGATAAACAAGTAATCCCCTTAGTGGTAGGAGGGGGACGTTCATTTCTTTCTTTTTAGCCATGCTAAGCACCTCCAGTTTCTTTCCTTGATTATTGTATAAGCAATCTTTGTACAATTCTAACGTATTTAATAAAAAGTGTCTATTTTGAAGAATATTTATACAATGACAAGTTGAAAAGTTGCCACTTTATCCGCTTTATTAGTATCAATTTTTTTAACCTATTTTATTACTTGAAAAAATAAAACTTCGGTCTGAAAGTTCAAACCGAAGCTTTTGGGTTAAAGCTGTTTTCGTATAGTTAGAAAAAGCGACAAAGTTTCAGAAAAGAGCCTTGGTTAAATAGATTCCTTTTGAGAAATATCAACGGACGCCGGAATCGATTCAATCGATGAAGTTGGAAGCTCTGATACATGATGTTGATTTAAGGCAACATCAAATACTTCTTCTAAATGATTAACGGTAACGATTTTTATTCCTTTTATCTCATTTAATATGGACTGCATATTTTCCATCGGAATAATAACTGTTTTGGCTCCTGCTTTCTTCGCAGCCAAGACTTTTGGAAAAACTCCTCCAATGGGTTTTACATGACCATGTATACCGATTTCACCTGTCATCGCTACGGTGTGGTCCACAGGGATTTTATAAATGGCCGAATAAATACCGGTTGCCATGGCAATTCCGGCAGATGGCCCATCAATCGGAACACCTCCTGGGAAATTCACATGGATATCAAATGAATCAGCTGGCACACCCATGGAGCGTAAAACTGTAATAACATTTTCAATCGACCCTTTTGCCATACTTTTACGGCGAATTGATTTGCTACGATCCCCGATACTTTCTTCTTCTACTATTCCTGTTATATTAATAGATCCTTTTTCCTTAGCAGGGATTACCGTTACTTCGATTTCAAGTAATGCCCCTGTATTAGGCCCATAAACGGCTAAACCATTTACTAAACCGACGGAAGAAATTTGATTGATCTTCTTTTCCATCCGTGGGGTAAGTTGACTTGAGTGAATAACCCATTCGATATCCTCATCTTTAATATTCATACGTTCCTCTGTGATGGCTATACCTGCTGCTGTTTGAATAATATTTACTGCCTCACGACCATTACGAGCATATGTAGATAATATTTCAAGTCCGGATTGATTCATTTCCATTTTTACTTTGTCCGCTGCTTTTTGGGCAATAGTTGCAATTTCTTCTTGATTTAACTCTCGGAAGAATACTTCCATACAACGGGAACGAATTGCTGGTGGAATCTCACTTGGCGTTCTGGTAGTTGCCCCAATTAAGCGGAAATCAGCAGGAAGACCATTTTGAAAAATATCATGAATATGGTTAGGAATCTGTGGATTTTCTTCATGATAGTAGGCACTTTCTAAAAATACTTTACGATCCTCCAAAACCTTAAGGAGCTTGTTCATTTGAATAGGATGTAGTTCCCCTATCTCATCAATAAAAAGAACCCCACCATGCGCATTTGTAACGGCACCTTGTTTAGGTTGTGGAATACCAGCCTGTCCCATAGCTCCAGCACCTTGATAAATCGGATCATGAACTGAACCAATTAACGGGTCGGCTATTCCTCTTTCGTCGAATCTCGCTGTTGTAGCATCTAGTTCGATGAAAACAGAGGAAGGCTTAAAGGGCGACTTCGCATTTTTCTTTGCTTCTTCTAACACTAGTCTTGCCGCAGCTGTTTTTCCTACACCTGGGGGACCATATATAATCACATGCTGTGGGTTTGGACCACATAATGCTGCTTTCAACGCCTTTATCCCATCTTCCTGCCCTACGATGTCATTAAAACTAGTAGGTCTAACTTTCTCTGATAACGGTTCTGTTAAAGAAATCGATCTCATTTTACGAAGTTGATCCATCTCTTTTCGGGATTCTTTATCAATAGAAATTTTTTGTGTACGCTGGCTTCGAAGTAAATTCCAAAAATAGAGACCTATAATAATCCCAAAAAACAGTTGTATTATTAAGGCAATACCTGTCCAACTCATAAATATTCCTCCTGCTTTGCGATTTCGATACTGCTATTATCTCCGAGCGCCAGTTGGAATAAACAAGAAAAATAAAAAAGACCAACCTCCCATTTGGAAAGTTGGTCTCATTTTATTTTTATGCAGAAGTTTTTCTTTCTTCTTCCAGAACCGTACCATCGTTTAATACAAGCTTTGGAATGCTGTTGTTTAACACTGTTTCTTTCGTAATGATACATTCTGTAATATCATCACGAGAAGGTAAATCAAACATAACATCCAACATAATGCCTTCGATAATGGAACGTAGACCACGAGCACCTGTCTTACGCTCAATTGCTTTTTTCGCAATTTCTTTTAATGCATCTTCTTCGAACTTTAATTCAACATCATCAAGTTCAAGCATTTTTTGATATTGCTTCACAAGGGCATTTTTAGGTTTTGTTAAGATTTCAATTAATGCATCTTCGTCTAATTGCTCTAAGCTCGCAATTACCGGCAGACGTCCAATAAATTCTGGAATTAAACCAAATCTTAATAAATCCTCAGGTAAAACTTTTGATAACAGTTCTTTTTGGCTAATATCAGCCTGTTTATTTTCTCCACCAAATCCTATTACCTTTTGACCTAAACGACGTTTAATAATTGGCTCAATGCCATCAAACGCTCCGCCGCATATAAAAAGGATATTGGTAGTGTCGATTTGAATAAATTCTTGGTGTGGATGTTTACGACCGCCCTGTGGAGGAACACTTGCTACCGTTCCTTCTAAAATCTTTAACAAGGCTTGCTGTACACCTTCACCAGAAACATCACGAGTGATAGAAGGATTTTCTGATTTACGAGCAATTTTATCGATTTCATCGATATAAATAATACCCTTTTCGGCCTTTTCAACATCATAATCAGCAGCTTGGATTAGTTTTAATAAAATATTCTCTACGTCTTCTCCAACATATCCTGCTTCTGTTAAGGAGGTTGCATCAGCAATCGCAAAAGGAACATTTAAAATTCTAGCTAATGTTTGAGCAAGTAATGTTTTACCACTACCAGTTGGCCCAATCATCGCAATATTACTTTTGGATAACTCAACATCATCAATTTTGCTGTTAGAATTAATACGTTTATAGTGATTATATACAGCAACTGCTAAGGATTTTTTCGCTTGATCTTGTCCGATAACATATTCATCTAAAATTTCACGAATTTCCTTTGGTTTTGGAACATCTTTGAATTCTACTTCTTCTTCTGTACCTAATTCCTCTTCAACTATCTCAGTGCATAGTTCAATACATTCATCACATATATATACACCTGGTCCGGCTACTAGCTTACGGACTTGATCTTGGGTTTTCCCACAAAATGAGCATTTTAATTGCCCTTTTTCATCATTAAATTTAAACAATATTTTTCACCCCTTGAAGAACTTCTAACCGGATTTTAAGCAGCGGATTTTTAAGAAAAAAATGTATCTATATTATTCAATTTTTAAAAAATCTTCTTAACGTTATGTATTGCATTGTAACACATTTTATGTTCAGACAGGAAATAATAACTCTTAGCTCATGACAATATATTGAAATATTCGGGTAGTAATCCAGGTGTTACTCTTATAGGTATGTATCGATAAATCTTCTCTTAAAAATCCACTTTAAAAAGTATCTTACGAACTAAGCTTATCCAAAATTCACTGAATTAAATCGTATGTAACAGAATTCGTTACTATGTATGTATTCTAAAAATTATTTAAATTGTAAAAACAAGGCACGATGGCGATCGTGCCTTGTTTGTTTTAATGTCAAAATCTAGCTGCAGCGTATTCTATAATTACTTCTTATTTTCAACAAGGAAATCAACAGCTTTTTTCAATTGTAAGTCAGCTTTTAAACCTTCTAAGCTTCCTAAAGCATTTTGGATGTTTTCAACTGTCATATTGTACATTTCAGCCATTTTTTGAAGCTCGTTTTGTACATCTTCATCAGTTGCTTCAATGTTTTCAGCTTTAGCAATTGCTTCAAGAGTTAAGTTAACACGTACACGATTTAATGCTTCTTCTTTCATTTGCTCGCGAAGTGCACTTTCGTCTTGACCAGAGAATTGGAAGTATAATTCAAGGTTCATACCTTGCATTTGTAAACGTTGTTCGAATTCGTTCATCATGCGGTCAACTTCAGTTTCTACCATTACTTCTGGGATTTCAACTTCAGCATTTTTTGCAGCAGCTTCAACAACTGCATCACGAACATGGTGTTCTGCTTGATGATTCTTATCTTCTACTAAACGGTTTTTAATTTTTTCTTTTAAAGCGTCTAAGCTTTCAACTTCTTCATCCACATCTTTAGCAAACTCATCATCTAAAGCAGGAAGTTCTTTTCCTTTAATTTCATGAACAGTTACTTTGAAAACAGCTGGTTTTCCAGCAAGTTCTGCTGCATGATACTCTTCAGGGAATGATACTTCAACATCCTTAGATTCACCAGTAGCTGTTCCAACTAATTGCTCTTCAAAACCTGGGATGAATGAACCTGAACCAAGTTCTAATGAATAGTTTTCAGCTTTTCCACCTTCGAATGCCACTCCATCAACGAAGCCTTCGAAATCGATAACAACAGTATCGCCATTTGCAGCTGTACCTTCTTCTTTTACAACAAGCTCAGCTTGACGTTCTTGAAGAGATTTGATTTCTTTCTCAACATCTTCATCCGTTACAGTTGTATCAAATGCTTCAACTTCTAATCCTTTATAATCGCCAAGCTTAATTTCTGGCTTAACAGTTACAGTAGCTTTGAAAACTAGGTTTTGACCTTTTTCCATTTTTTCAATGTCGATTTCAGGACGATCAACTGGTTCGATTCCTGTTTCAACAATTGCATTAGCATATGCTTCAGGTAGAAGAATGTCTAATGCATCTTGGTAAAGAGATTCTACACCAAAACGTTGTTCAAAAAGTCCACGAGGCATTTTACCTTTACGGAAGCCAGGTACATTCACCTTTTTTACAACTTTTTGGAAAGCTGCGTCCAAACCTTTAGTTACTTCTGCTGCTTCAACTTCTACAGTAAGGACACCGCGGTTTCCTTCTAACTTTTCCCACTTTGCAGACATTAAAATTCCCTCCAAAATCTATTTATCGTTACATTAAGTATATTGGTTGAATACTTCTTGCCTTACAAGTTCATATCCATCCGCATGTAAAATATGTTATTTCACACATTACAACCACTACATTATAACATACGTTTCCTTTCTTTCAACAGGCAAGGCTATAGAATAGGAGAAGAAATTTCTTCTAATTCTCTTAATAAAGCAATCGCCCCTGTTAATTTTCGAACATCTACCTCATATTTTTCAACCATTTTTTCAATTGTCATATGTATACCAAAATACTCTAAGGCTAAAAAATGATAGGCAGCTGCCAAAATTATGGGCTCGTTTGGCTTTCGTTCAATTGGAAATAAAAGAAAGGAGTGTCGGTCCACTATCGCTTTAATACTTTCAAAAAGTGTTGGATTATCGTGTTCCAACTCTCGTTTTAAAATGATATAAATTTCATTTATATCCGCTAAAGCAGCTATCTCAGCTAGATAGATGGGATTGATCACTAAATTTTGATGAAACTTTTCTACCTTAATCTCCTCATTGACCTGTTGTTCCTTCAAAAGCTGCAATAACATCGTTTTGATAAATGGATGCCCAGCTGAAGAAGATAAATAAGTCTTAATACCAGGCAAATAATTTCTTACATTTTTTTCAGAGAGTTGAGCAACAGCCAAAAATTGTTCATTTAAATTTTCATATTGAAATAAATCAAATGAAATTTCTTCCTGAAAATCATCTTCAATAGACTCAATTCCCGATTTTATGTAATCAGACTCTAGCTTTCTTTTACTAAATTCTAATATTTTTGTAAAATTGCCAAGTTTTTCAATTGGTATTTCTTTTTCCTCAAGTAATGCTTCAAGTGTAACAACTATTTCTTGATATTCATTTAATTGAAGTAAGATCATAAGATATAAGTCAATCAATTGGAAATAATCGCCTATACCCTTTTGGAGACATTCATTTGCTAAGTTTTTAGCATTTGAAAGGTTACCTGATTCTAAATAAGCAATAATTAAACTCAGTTCTAATTCTTCATTGTAAGAATCAAGTTCCTTTGCTTTTTCGAGGTAATCAACAGCTTCAACAAACCTCTTGTTCTTCAAACTTTCTAATCCCTTATCCAGTAATAGCTTATCTACATTTGGAAATAGAAAAATATTATCCTTGTGTGGCTTGATGGTGCCCCGCTTTTTCATAAGCATTCCACCTTATTTCTACTTTGTAAGTAAGTTTAGCACGCGTATTCTTAAAATACAAAAAACTCACCAAATAGTAGGTGAGTAAACGGTAATTGGTATGTAACTTATGGTGTAAATGGCGTCCCAGGAGAGATTCGAACTCCCGACCGTACGCTTAGAAGGCGTATGCTCTATCCGGCTGAGCTACTGGGACATTTATTAATATTTCAAAGACATTTTTTATTATATTAGCGTAGTAATAAAAAGTCAACACTTCTAAACAGATTTTTTAAAATTCATTGAGGGAAAAATCCCTCAATGAAAAGGCTTAAGATTGTATATGAAATTCGTGATTTAGCATTGGTAACATACCTAGATTAATATCATATACATTAAAAAGGATTTTGTCACCTTCAATTTCTACTATCACATATGTTTTTTCTTTTCTCATTTTTGGTAAACGAATACTTCCTGGATTAATAAATAAGATTCCATTAATCACTTCGGCACCAAGGATATGCGAATGGCCAAAGCAAACAATATTCGCGTTAACTTCTTCCGCTCGATAAACCAGGCTCATTAACGATGACTTCACATGATAATGATGTCCGTGTGTGATGAAGATCGACTTTTGATTCATGATTTCCATTTTTTCTTTAGGAAAATCACTGCCAAAATCGCAATTTCCTCCTACCATCACAAAATCCTTAATGGCAGGGTCATCTGCTTGAAGTTCAGAATCACCACAATGAATCATTAAATCTACTTCAGCTTGATGTTTTTCCTTAATCTTTTCTAATTCATTTGTCAGTCCGTGACTGTCACTTACTACTAAAACTCTACTCATTTGCAGATTCACTCGCAAAAATAGTATTCAATTCACCCTCTAATTTTTGAAGAGCTTTTGCACGGTGACTGATCGCATTTTTCTCTTCTGAAGATAACTCCGCCATCGCAAGCCCTTTCTCTAAAACGTAAAAGATCGGATCATATCCGAAACCATTGGATCCACGGCGCTCTGTTAATATTCTACCTTCACATGTTCCAAAGACCGTGTATGTTTGCTTACCTGGTATAGCTACCGCTAATGCGCAATAAAACCTCGCTGTTCTCTTTTCTTCAGGAACATTTTGAAGTTGGGCTAACACTTCATCCATATTCGCATCATCATTTTTATCAAGACCGGCGTATCTAGCTGAATATATACCTGGCTGACCATCAAGAGCATCCACCATTAAACCTGAATCATCGGCAATGACAACGCGGTCAAGCTTTCCTGAAACAGCCTCGGCTTTTAATTTTGCGTTTTCTTCGAACGTCTTTCCTGTTTCATCTATATCTTCTATCTCAGGAAAATCTAATAAAGTTTTTACAGCAAATCCATGCTTTGAAAAAAGGCGTTCAAACTCTTTTGCCTTCCCCTTATTTTTAGTGGCAATAACTATTTCCATCATTTACTTTTCCCCTTTTTTGTACCTTGAATTAACTTAACGACATCCTCACCTAAAGCTGTTTTTTGATGTTCAAACAACTCCATTAATCCATTTTGAGCAGTCTTAAGCAATTCTTGCAATTGATCATACGAGAAGGTAGATTCTTCACCTGTTCCTTGAAGTTCAACAAATTCACCATTTCCAGTCATGACCACATTCATATCTACTTGTGCTTGAGAATCTTCAATATAATTTAAGTCAAGAACGGTGTTCCCGTTTTCTAAAATACCTACACTTGTTGCCGCCAGAAAATCATGAACTGGGAATTTTGATATTGATTTATTTACTACTAGCTGATGTAGGGCTTGTACCATCGCAACGTAAGCACCCGTAATAGAGGCAGTTCTAGTTCCCCCATCCGCTTGAATCACATCACAATCAATCCAAATGGTTTTCTCACCAATCGACTCTAAATTAACAACAGCTCGTAATGCTCGGCCAATTAATCTTTGTATTTCCATCGTTCTTCCAGTAACTTTTCCCTTTGAAGATTCTCGAATATTTCGCTGACCAGTGGCTCTTGGGAGCATTGCATATTCAGCTGTAATCCAACCCTTACCTGAATTTCTCATAAAAGGAGGGACACGATCTTCGATACTTGCTGTACATATTACCTTGGTGTTTCCTACGGATATCAATACAGATCCTTCTGGGTGAATTAAATAATTGGTTTCAATATGTATTGGTCTTAATTCCTCGACCTGTCTTCCATCTACGCGCATAACTTGTTCCTCCTAACATAAAACAATAAAGAAGAGGTGGCATTTACTGCCAACCTCTTACGTTGTCATTATATAGTATAACAAATAATTTTTTTTAAAAACTACCTGTATTTACTTTTTCAGGTCGAGTAACAGGTTCTGTTACCTTTTCACCATTCTCATTTACGATTTCAGCATCCCCATCTACCATTACAGCTACACTTTCAATTCCTTTTTGTTCTGTTAATGATAAAACAAGAGAAGTAAGTAAATGTTGTGAAATCATTTTTTCCTCGAAGCTTCCATAAACTGCTTCGTTAAAGTTTAATGTCACCTTCCCATTTTCCACTTTCGGATTTTCTAATAGTTTCACTTCTGGTAAAAATTCAGAAACTAGATTGGAAGTGTAATTTGGACCCTTAACAAGCTCATTTACGACTGCAACAACAGGATCTGCTTCATTGTTGCTAACTCGTTTTGTAACTGGTACATAATAATAGTTACTTTCATCTCCACCTAAGTAATAAACAGTTAATGGTTTCGTATTGGTAATATCCACTACTTCAGTGGTATCCATATTAATGCCATTTGCACGGCTTACTTCTTTAGTAATCGGAGTTCCATTAACAGGCATTTCAGTTAATTCGTGACCATTCATTTGGAATTTCACTTTTTGAATCGAATCGAATTGAGTCAATGTCCAAGTTACAGATTCTAGAATTTTCATTTCATCTTCAGGTTGATAATTCTTGAATTCCTTTGAAAAATCAACTGTTGCCACTCCACCTTTAACATCTACAGAAACTTGTGTATCGGCAGGTAGAACGGAACGGAATCCGTTTGGAATCATTTCAGATAATGGACCATTGTCAACTAGGTACTCTAATGCTTGCTTAGCAACCCCAGTTGTACTTGGAAGAGCAAAGGTTTGTGGAACCACATACCCATCCTTATCAATTAAATATAATTCTGTCATAACGGATTCTTGACCAGCTTCTTCCTTAGCAGCTGTTTCAGAAGTTGTTTGTTCAGTTGTCACCGTTTGTGTACTTTCATCCGTGTATGAAACTTCCTTTGGTGGGTCAATTTGTTTTTTCGCTTCTCCCCCGAATAACCCACACCCTGAAAGTAAGGCTGATGATACTAGTACCGCTGAAACTAGAGTAGTTGTTTTTTTATTGATGGACATGCAAATCCCTCCTAAGACAGTTTGTACTACCATGTATACGAGCTTATTCAGAATTTAGACCGTCTTTTAAAAAGAAATTTGGACATTCTATCAATATTTTTTTGAAAAGAATTCAATTTTTTTTGTATAAAAGCCTTTTAGGAAAAGTTTGTTGCATTTAATTAATCTAGGTTCATCAATCAGAGTTGATTGTAGCGGAGGGCACTTGACTCCTACGGGAAATAGAGGGAAGTGGGAGACCCCACAGGCGCTAACACCGAGGAGGCTCCCATCCCTCCCCAAGTAAGAATTTGTCTTTTGAAAAAGCCGGCAGTAGGGCTTTTTCATAATTCTTCCCGTGGAAAGCAAGTGCCCGGAGCGGAAATCAACGGACATATTTTAGTAAAACCAACAATTGATGTAAAAAAAGCTGTATAAAAAAAACTCTTCTAATAAAGAAGAGCTTTGATGTAATAAATATTATTTAGTCTAATTTTATATGATGGACATGTTCAATTTTCCGTTTCAGCCAATTGGATGCTATTTTAGAAAAAATGGTTTTGGACCCTGTTGTGAAAAATTGATGTGTAGGTTCTTCCGAGGAAGGATTTAATAAATTATGATGATGGAGAATCGTGCTTATTTCTAAAGCCGTTTCATCTCCTGAACTGATGATCTTAACATTTGGACCCATTACATTTTGAATCAAAGGTTCTAATAATGGATAATGGGTACAACCTAAAACTAGTGTGTCAAGTTGCTTATTCCTTAACGACTGTAATGTTTCAGCCACTATTTTTTTAGCTACCGGACCAGAATATTCACCGCTTTCAACGAGCGGAACAAATTTTGGACAAGCTAAACTCTCAACTTTTACTTTTTGGTTGTAGTTTTTTAGAGCTTTTTCATAAGCTCCACTTTTGACGGTTCCCATTGTTCCAATAATACCTATACGATGGTTTTCTGTAACTTTTAATGCAGCCCTTGCACCAGGGTATATAACACCGATTACTGGGATTGGCAGAGTTTCTCGAATTTCATCGAGTACGACAGCTGTTGCTGTATTGCAGGCAATAACCAACATTTTTATATTATGATTTAAAAGGAATTGAGTCATTTGCCATGTAAATAACTTTACCTCCTCGCTTGATCGAGGACCGTATGGACAACGGGCTGTATCCCCTACATAATATATTTGCTCATTTGGTAATTGGCGCATAACTTCTTTTGCAACAGTTAATCCACCTACACCAGAATCAATAATACCTATCGGTTGTTTCAACTATCTCGCCTCATTCTTCTCGCATATCATGATGTAGTTTTAATAAGTTCCCTTTTAAAGTTTGTACTTCATCTGTCGAAAAATTCTTTAATACCTCTTGTAGGTATAGTTGACGTTTTTTAATTACTTCATCAATAATACGTTCTCCTTCTTCAAGCAGATGGATACGCACTACTCTTCGGTCATTAGGATCTTTTACACGCAATACAAGTTGTGATTTTTCCATTCTATCAACTAAATCAGTCGTTGTACTGCACGCTAAATACATCTTATTGGAAAGTTCTCCAATAGTCATATCACCAAATTCAAAAAGCCATTGAAGTGCTAAAAATTGTGGAGGAGTGATCGTATAATTACTTAAAATTTCTCTCCCCTTTTGTTTAATGATTCCTGATATGTATCGTAATTCTTTTTCAATTTCAGCAACGGTCATTAATGATTCTTTATTTTCTACTTCTTCTAATTTCATTTTAACAACTCCTTAATAGTATTTTATTTAAGGCTGCTTTATCATAGATTGAATTTTTAAAAGGATTACTTAAAATAAATCTGATTGATTTTCACCAAATAAATGATTAGAATAACCTATCTATCTTTTATTTTCTACTTTTTTCAGCAAAATTTCAAGATAAGAATGTTGATAAATGTTATAACCGGCAATCTAATGATTGCCGGTCAACATTAAAGTTCTAGCTCTCCCATACGAAGGAGCTCTACAACTGCTTGTGAACGCCCCTTAACACCAAGCTTTTGCATGGCATTGGATATGTGGTTCCGAACCGTTTTTTCGCTTATAAATAATTCACTAGCGATTTCTTTCGTCGTTTTATCTTGTACTAACAGTTCGAATACTTCTCTTTCTCTTTTTGTGAGTAATGGCTTGTGATTATATTCATTCTCCTTCAAGTACTGTAACCCTCCTTGCCTTCGCCAGCTTTGAACCGTGGGATGGGTATATATTTAGTCACGATATCATATGTGATTTTGGCAATTGGAGTGACTACAATAATAAAAGAAGAATAAATAATATTTAAGAATGTGCTAACTTCTTAGATAAGCCTTATCTATTATGTAAGAGTAACTGTTTCATCTCCTCTGTCCATGGGCTGCCTTTCCCTGTTTTCTTTGACATATGAACCATAGTCCCTCTTCCAACAAAGCAAATCTCATTATTTTCCCTTTTAGCCATATAATGTAAATCAACAGAAGAAGTTCCTACTTTATTTGCTTTCACAAAAATCTTTAGTGTCTCTCCAAAATAAACCTGCTTTAAATAATCACATTGAAGGTCTGCTACAACCGGGATCGTTTCATTTTCTGGCTTCACCCACTCTTGCATAAATCCTACACTCTTAAAAAATGAAATTCTAGCCTCTTCAAAGTAGGTAAAAGGAATAGTATTATTCAAGTGCCCAAACATATCAGTTTCAGAAAACCGAACTGTAACAGGATGAAAAAAGTGAAATTCTTTTTCCCAATCCTGTAATTGGTCTATATAAGAAAATTTACTCAACTAGGTGAGCCCCCTTCCATTAATCAAAAAATGAATGAATATTCATTCTCTTATTATAAATGAAATCTCCTTATAAAGGAACTAAAATGCTACATCTCCTTTAACACAGTAAAGCAGTGGGGGTCTGACCCCCACTGCTTTACTGTGTTAAAAAGCCTCTTTCCATGGTGGAAAGAGGCTTAATATATTTAGATACTATCGCTTCCGAAGAAGTTTCTAAACGCTTGGAATGTTGTATCACGGTTTAATGCCGCGATAGAAGTTGTTAATGGAATTCCTTTTGGACAAGACTGTACACAGTTCTGTGAGTTACCACAGTTTGCAAGTCCGCCGTCTCCCATTATCGTTTGAAGACGTTCAGCTTTATTCATTTCTCCTGTTGGATGCGCATTGAATAAACGAACTTGTGATAATGGAGCAGGTCCAATGAAATTGGAATTACTATTCACGTTAGGACAAGCTTCTAAACAAACACCACATGTCATACATTTAGAAAGTTCATATGCCCATTGGCGTTTTGTTTCAGGCATACGTGGTCCCGGTCCTAAGTCATACGTACCGTCAATAGGAATCCAAGCCTTTACTTTTTTCAAGGAATCAAACATACGGCTACGGTCAACCTGTAGGTCACGAACGACAGGGAATGTTCTCATCGGTTCAACACGAATTGGCTGTTCAAGCTGATCCACTAGTGCTGAACAAGATTGACGCGGCTTGCCATTAATAACCATTGAACAAGCACCACATACTTCTTCTAAACAGTTCATATCCCAAGTAACAGGAGTCGTATCTTTCCCTTGTGAAGTTTTTGGATTACGACGAATTTCCATTAGTGCGGAAATCACGTTCATATTTGGGCGATAAGGAACTTCAAATTCTTCCGTATATGAAGCAGAATCAGGACTGTCTTGTCGTGAAATAATAAACTTAACTGTTTTTTGTTCAGACATGCCGTTTTACTCTCCCTTCTTCTTCGAATAATTACGCTCACGAGGCTTAATTAACGAAGTATCTACATCTTCATAATGGAAAGCTGGTGCAGAATTAGAATCAACAAACTTAGCCATTGTTGTTTTTAGGAAGTCCGCATCATTACGGTCAGGGAATTCTGGCTTATAATGAGCACCACGGCTTTCATTACGGTTATAAGCACCAATTGTAATAACACGAGCAAGCTGTAACATATTTTGTAATTGACGTGTAAAGCTTGCGCCTTGATTACTCCATCTAGCTGTATCATTGATATTAATCTTTTGGTAACGTTCCAATAATTCCTGAATCTTTTCATCAGTTTTAAGAAGTTTTGCATTATGACGAACTACTGTTACATTATCAGTCATCCATTCACCAAGCTCTTTATGAATGACATATGCATTTTCAGTTCCATTCATAGACATAATTTGACTCCACTTTTCTTCTTCCTGCTTGACAGAACGGTCAAAAACAGAAGAAGAAATAGCATCAGAACTCTTCTCTAAACCATTGATATATCGAACTGCGTTTGGTCCAGCCACCATTCCCCCATAGATAGCAGAAAGAAGTGAGTTCGCACCAAGACGATTTGCACCATGTTGAGAGTAATCACATTCACCAGCTGCAAATAAACCAGGGATATTTGTCATTTGATCGTAATCTACCCATAATCCACCCATAGAGTAGTGAACAGCTGGGAATATTTTCATAGGAAGTTTACGAGGATCTTCACCAGTAAATTTCTCATAGATTTCGATAATACCGCCAAGCTTAACATCAAGTTCATGAGGATCTTTATGAGAAAGATCTAGATAAACGATATTTTCTCCGTTAATACCAAGTTTTTGTTCTACGCATACGTCAAAAATTTCACGAGTAGCAATATCACGTGGAACTAAGTTTCCGTATGCAGGATACTTTTCTTCAAGGAAATACCAAGGTTTACCATCTTTGTATGTCCAAATACGACCGCCTTCACCACGAGCCGATTCACTCATTAAGCGAAGCTTGTCATCTCCAGGAATAGCTGTTGGATGAATTTGGATAAACTCACCATTTGCATAATAAACACCTTGTTGGTATGCAATTGCAGCTGCTGAACCAGTGTTGATAATGGAGTTAGTCGTTTTACCAAAGATAATTCCAGGACCACCTGTAGCTAAAATAACCGCATCAGCTGCAAATGATTTAATTTCCATTGATGTAAGGTTTTGCGCTACAATTCCACGACAAATTCCTTCATCATCAACGACTGTCCCTAAAAATTCCCAACCTTCATATTTCGTTACAAGTCCTGCAACTTCGTGTCGACGAACCTGTTCATCTAACGCATATAATAATTGTTGACCAGTAGTAGCACCAGCAAATGCTGTGCGGTGATGCTGTGTTCCACCAAAACGACGGAAATCTAGTAATCCTTCAGGTGTACGGTTAAACATTACACCCATACGGTCAAATAAATGGATAATACCAGGTGCAGCTTCCGCCATTGCTTTAACAGGCGGTTGGTTTGCTAAAAAGTCTCCACCATAAATCGTATCATCAAAGTGAATCCATGGAGAATCTCCTTCTCCCTTTGTATTTACAGCTCCGTTAATGCCCCCTTGAGCACAAACAGAGTGAGAACGTTTAACGGGCACTAATGAGAATAAATCTACCGGCGTACCTGATTCTGCAATCTTGACTGTTGACATTAAACCGGCTAGTCCGCCACCGACAACGATCACTTTACCTTTACTCATCGTGACTCACTCCCTTATTTCGTAAATCTTTCAAATTTCGATAGTTTTTTAGGTATTAAATAAATGCTAATAATGTTGTTACAAATGCAATGGAAGTGGCAATAAATATCACTAAGGTCACGTATGTAGAAATAACTTGAGAACGAGGTGTTACTGTAATACCCCAGCTTACAAGGAATGACCATAGACCATTTGCAAAGTGGAAAGTCGTTGAAATGACCCCTACAATATAGAACCAGAACATGAATGGATTAGATAAAATATTCTCCATCATTTGGAAGTTAACTTCTGATCCGAATGCTGCTGCAACACGAGTTTCCCATACATGCCACGTAATAAAGATTAATGTAATAACCCCAGTAACACGTTGTAATAAGAACATCCAGTTGCGTAGGAATCCAAATCGACTTACGTTGTTTTTAGCAGTAAAAGCGATATAAAGTCCGTAGATTGCATGGAATAATAAAGGTAAGAAAATAACTAATGTTTCTAACAAATAACGAAATGGAAGATTTCCCATAAATTCTGCAGCTCGATTAAAGGATTCTTCCCCTTTTGTAGCAAAATGATTGACTACCATGTGCTGCATTAGAAAAAGTCCAACCGGAATTACCCCTAGTAATGAGTGCAATCTGCGATTAAAAAACTCTCGATTACCTGCCATAATGTACCCCCCTTGAATTTTTAAATGATATTCAGGTTTACCCTACCCATCTTCCCCTTGAAGAAAGAATAAAACCTGTTATCACTGTGAAAAAGTTTCGACACTTTTCTAACAATAATGTGACATGTTCATTTTACTCCCATCAAGTATGAGCGTCAAGAAAACGTATACAAATAATATTTTTTAAAAATAAGGTTTTTTCCCTTAATAACACGTGATTTTTCAAAAAATTTAGTTAACTTATTTACAAAAAAATTATATTATTTTCTAATCCGTTCATATTTGAATTCGGTCATAATAAATATGTTTTAGGATAAATATTTTCTATTACATCCAATTTCCATTCATTTTCTGTGTAACCATGGAACGATTTGATTATAATAGAATAATAGAAAGAGAGGGAGAAACACTTTGAAGAAAACCCGCAGTGATGACCACGTTTTATCTCTTGAAGAGATTTTGATTCCTTCATTTGGATACGAACTAGTTCGAGAAGAACTATTAACTAATATACTTGGTAAAGATGCTCCGGATATTTTATATTGGTCTGGCAAACGCCTAGCCCGTTCATATCCCCTAGACTCCTTATCCGATATCATTCAATTCTTCGAAAGAGCTGGGTGGGGCGAGTTAGCAATAAAAAGGGAAGCATCCAATGAAATTTCTTTTACACTTACTAGTCCACTTATTATTCATCGTTTACAACAAAATAAAGATTCACACTTTAAGCTTGAAACAGGATTTTTAGCACAGCAAATAGAGTTACAGACTGAGATGCTTGCTGAGGCCTATGAGCAAATTCATAAAAAAGTTGGATTGGTTGAAATTATAGTCAGATGGGATAAAAAAGATCGAATCCATGAATAATGAAGCAACCCAAAATATTAAAATCAAAGATAAAAAGGTGTCCCTTTAATGGGACACCTTTTTCTTTCTTATTATGCTTTTACTTTGTTTCCAGCCAACTCAAATGTATCGTGTAAAACTTGCACAGCTGCTAGCATACTCTTCTCTTCCACAACGGTTGAAACCTTAATTTCAGAAGTACTAACCATTTTAACTTGGATATTATTTTTCGCAAGTGCTTCAAACATTTCTGCAGCTACTCCAGGATTAGAAATCATTCCAGATCCAACAATTGACACCTTTGCTAAATCAACTTCACTTTCGATTCGTTCAAATTGAAGCGTTTCTTTATTGTTTTCTAAAACGTGTAGAGTTTCTTCCAAATCTTCTGTTTTAATAGAAAAGGACAAATTCGTTGTGTCAAATCCAGTTGTACTTTGAATAATGATATCGACATTAATATGATGGCTTGCTAATGTTGTAAAAATAGTAGAAAGACTTGTTAATGAATTAGCTAATCCAATGACAGTTACTCTTGTTATTTCATCTTCAAATGCCACACCACGGACAACTAAGTTTTGTTCCATGCTAACTTCCTCCTCAATGATCGTTCCAGATTCTCTTTCCATACTAGAACGCACCTCTAATGGGATATGATAATTTTTCGCGAATTCAACCGCTCTTGGGTGCAGGACCCCTGCCCCTAAGTTGGCTAACTCTAACATTTCATCATAGCTAACCGATAATAGTTTTCGAGCATCTTTAACATAGCGAGGATCCGTAGTAAAAACGCCTGTCACATCTGTATAGATATCACATTTATCAGCCTTTAAAGCAGCTGCAAGAGCTACTGCTGTTGTATCGGATCCACCACGGCCTAATGTCGTGATTTCCCCTGAATCGGTTACTCCTTGGAAACCTGCAACCACGACTACTTTCCCTTCAGTTAGTTTTTTTTCGATGGCTTTTGTATCGATGTTGGTAATACGAGCATTACTATGAACATCTTCAGTCATTATTCCAGCCTGCCACCCCGTATAGGAAACAGCAGAGATTCCTATTTCAGCCAGCGCCATCGATAATAAGGAAATCGTTACTTGTTCCCCTGTCGATAGAAGCATATCCATTTCTCTTTTTGACGGATTAGATGATAATTCTTTAGCTAAAGTGACCAATTGATCAGTCGTTTTTCCCATGGCTGAAACAACTACCACAACATCATTTCCGTTATTTTTTTCTTCTAATACGCGGGCAGCAACATTTTTAATTCTTTCTGCACTGCCAACAGAGGTTCCCCCGAACTTTTGAACAATTAAGCCCACAATTTCCCCTTCTTTCAATGGTTTACATTAATTAGCATTTACATTAGTATTTCCTAAAAAAACAATAAAAAAAGCAATAAGAGGTCGTCTCTCATTGCTTTAGTAAACGTAAATATAAATACGTACCACAATGTGAGATAGCTCTCCAAGATAACACATCTTGACAATCCTACATTTCTTAAACGCAGGACCAGCAAAGAAAGAAAAGAGACTTTCTTTACTTCGGCGAACATTCCTTTCAAAGTCCTTCACAGAAGCTCTATCTTCTCCGAACTTTTACTCTTAAGGCTCGCACCTCTACCTTCACTATTAAAATTAAAAGTGATTGTTATTAAATTTTCACTAATTATAGCACATGTATTTTTTGACGACAACCTTATTCTTGCAACTTTTTCAATAGTAAGTCTGCCACATTTGCAGGTATTCCAATAGAGGTGAAATCCTTTAACTTTGCTTCCTTCATTTTCTTCAAAGACCCGAAATGCTTAAGTAGCGCTTTTTTACGTTTTTCTCCAATCCCTTCGATTTCATCAAGTAGAGATTGGAAAGCTCCTTTTCCACGAATCTGTCTATGAAAGGTAATGGCAAAACGGTGAACCTCATCTTGTATTCTTTGTAACAAGTAAAATTCTTGACTCGTTCTTCCTAAGGGAACCATTTCCAGTGGATTTCCGAATAAAAGCTGTGAAGTGCGATGCTTATCATCTTTTGCAAGGCCAGCTAATGGGATATCTAAGCCTAATTCGTTTTCAAGAATATCTCGAACAGCCTCTATATGCCCCTTCCCACCATCCACAATAATTAAATCTGGGAGTGGTAAGTTTTCTTGGAGTACACGAGTATACCTGCGACGCACTACCTCTCTCATGGATTCATAATCGTCCGGTCCCTCAACTGACTTGATTTTGTATTTCCGATATTCTTTCTTTTCAGGCTTACCATCTATAAACACAATCATTGCTGATACTGGATTTGTCCCTTGAATATTCGAGTTATCAAAGGCTTCAATTCGATGCGGAGTATAAATCCCCATTGCTGCTCCTAAGTTCTCAACAGCCTTAATGGTTCGGTCCTCATCCTTTTCAATTAAAGAAAACTTTTCTTTTAGTGCAATGGTTGCGTTCTTTTCAGCTAATTTAACTAGTTCTTTTTTCTGCCCTTTTTGGGGTTGTATCACCTTAACCTCCAAAAGTTCTTCTACTATGGCAGAATCAATAGAATGGGGAATCAATATTTCTTTTGGCTTAAAATGATTAGCCTTTGTATAAAACTGCCCAAGGAACGTTAAGATTTCTTCTTCTGGCTCATTATAAATAGGGAAAAGAGAAATATCACGCTCTATTAATTTACCTTGTCTTACAAAAAATACTTGAACACACATCCAACCCTTATCCACTGCATAACCAAAAACGTCACGATCAGTAAAATCCGTCATCGTTATCTTTTGTTTTTCCATTGTTGCTTCAATGTGGAGTATTTTATCTCTAAACTCTTTTGCTCTTTCAAAATCTAATTCTTCTGCCGCTGCTGTCATCTTTTCAGAAAGATCCTTTTTAATGTCTTTATAGCCCCCATTTAAAAATCTAGTGATTTCATCGGTTAGCTGTTTATATTCAGACTCACTTACCTCTTTTACACAAGGGGCCAAGCACTGACCCATATGGTAGTAAAGACACACCCGATCAGGGAGGGTGTTACACTTTCTTAACGGATATAAGCGATCCAATAATTTTTTTGTCTCATTTGCACTCTGAACGTTAGGATATGGCCCAAAGTATTTTCCTTTATCTTTTTTCACTTGGCGCGTTGTAATCAGTCTCGGATGTCTCTCAGCCGTTAACTTGATAAAAGGATAACTTTTATCATCCTTCAGCATGATATTATATTTGGGATCATGTTTTTTAATTAAATTGATTTCAAGCAATAAAGCCTCTATGTTAGAGGATGTAACAATATATTCAAAATCCTCGATCTCACCAACCAATCTCAATGTTTTACCATCATGAGAACCAGTGAAATAAGAACGTACTCGATTTTTTAAAATTTTAGCTTTTCCTACATAAATGACTGTACCTTGACGATCCTTCATGAGATAACAACCAGGCTGATCAGGTAGCAGGGACAATTTATTTTTTATGGTCTCGTTCATTCTGACCACCCCTTTTAAAGGTAAATTATTAACATAGTAACCTTTTCATTATACTCCTGGTCCTTCCTTTATTAAAGCTTTCTACAAAAGAAAAAAGCCCTAGTAAACTAAGGGCTTTTAAAAGCAATATACTATTAAAGGTGCTTGTTAAGAACGTTTGCTAATGCTTCTTTGGGTTGGAATCCAACAACCTTATCTACTGCTTCACCGTTTTTGAATACGATAAGTGTTGGGATGCTCATTACACCAAATTTTGCAGCTGTTTCTTGGTTATCGTCAACATCTAACTTAACGATTTTTACTTTGTCTCCCATTTCAGAGTCAAGTTCTTCCAATACTGGAGCAATCATTTTACAAGGTCCGCACCATGGAGCCCAGAAATCTGCTAAAACAACGCCATTGCTTGTTTCAGAAGAGAAGTTTTGATCAGTTACGTGTGAAATAGCCATAATCGAAATGCCTCCTAATATAAATACTAAAAACTAAGGTCAGTATATCATTCAATGTCAAATCATGCTAATAATTTGCTCCTTAACTAAAATTCCCCTTTAAAGGTTTCTGTATTCGCAAAAAAATAAAAAATGGCTGAACATAGTCAGCCATTCTTAGGTAATTTATGCATTAACCTTTAATTTTTTAAATTCTTCCGTTAACATTGGAACAACTTCGAATAAATCTCCAACGATACCGTAGTCAGCTACTTTAAAAATGTTTGCTTCCGGATCCTTGTTAATAGCAACGATTACTTTTGAATTGGACATCCCAGCTAAATGCTGGATAGCTCCTGAAATTCCACAAGCAATATAAAGATCAGGTGTAACAACTTTACCTGTTTGGCCAATTTGAAGAGAATAATCACAATACTCAGCATCGCAAGCTCCACGTGATGCACCTACAGCCCCGCCAAGTACTTGTGCAAGCTCTTTTAATGGTTCAAAACCATCTTCGCTCTTCACTCCACGACCACCAGCTACAACTACTTTTGCTTCAGATAAGTCAACACCCTCTGTTGCTTTACGAACTACTTCTTTAATGACAGTACGTAAGTCTTTTACATCTACAGATATAGTAGAAACTTCACCTTGTCTTGACTCATCCTTATCCAAAACGCCAATATTATTTGGGCGAACAGATGCAAATAGTAAACCTTCAGTAAAGATTTTCTTTTCGAACGCTTTCCCTGAATAGATTGGGCGAGTGAAGACAACATTTCCGCCTACTACTTCTACTGCAGTTACATCAGAAATTAATCCTGCATGAAGCTTAGCAGCCATTTTAGGAGCTAAATCTTTTCCTAAAGCCGTATGACCTAAAATAAGGCCTTCAGGTTTTTCAGCTTCTAATACCGCAAGTAGTGCTTGTGAAAAACCGTCCGAAGTATATGACTTTAGTTTTTCACCTTCTACCGTTACAACACGATCTGCACCATATTGGATTAATTCTTGTCCTAAAGCGCTTACAGAATCACCAATTAAAACTCCTACCACTTCTCCGCCTTCTGAAACTGTTCTACCTGCTGAAACGGCTTCAAAGGAAACGTTACGAAGGGAACCATCACGTACTTCACCTAATACTAATACTTTTCTCGCCATTTGTTTAACCTCCTGTGCTATCAATCTATGAATTTAATAAACCGAATATATTAAACTACTTTTGCCTCAGTATGAAGAAGTTTTACTAATTCCTTCACTTGATCACCTAAATCACCGGACAACACTTTCCCTGCTTCTTTCTGAGCCGGTAAATAGATTTCAATCGTTTTAGTTTTAGCTTCAACATCTTCTTCTTCTAAATCTAAGTCATCAAGCTCTAACTCGTCTAATGGCTTTTTCTTCGCTTTCATGATACCTGGTAAAGACGGATAACGAGGTTCATTAAGTCCTTGCTGTGCAGTGACAAGTAAAGGAAGAGTCGTTTCAATTACTTCTGAGTCACCTTCTACATCGCGAACAATACTTACATTTGAACCGTCGATTGTTAGCTTCGTAATAGTCGTTACATAAGGGATATTAAGCAACTCAGCGACACGTGGACCTACTTGTCCTGAACCTCCGTCAATAGCCACATTACCGGCAATAATGAGATCAGGATTTTTATCCTTTAAATATTCAGCGATAATTTTAGAAGTAGTAAATTGGTCACCATTTTCTACATCATCTTCTGTATTAATTAAAACAGCCTTATCAGCGCCCATAGCAAGAGCAGTTCTTAATTGCTTTTCAGACTCTTCGTTTCCTACAGATATAACGGTTACCTCACCGCCGTGTGCATCACGAACTTGTATAGCTTCTTCCACCGCATATTCGTCATAAGGATTAATGATGAATTCTGCACCATCTTCATTAATTTTCCCACCGGAAATCGTAATCTTTTCTTCAGTATCGAAAGTTCTTTTCATTAAAACATAGATGTTCATTGTGTCCCCTCCTGAATAATTCGTCAGTTTTAAGTATTTTGAAAAATTATGATAAAAAAATTATTCCCCTTTAAATTGTGGTTCTCTTTTTTCTAAAAAGGCTTGAATTCCTTCTTGACCATCGGCAGATCCAAACACTTTACCAAATAATATAGCTTCTTGTTTAACACCAGCATAAAATTCTGGAGTTTTCGAATAATTGAGAAGATCAATAGCAGCACGGATCGAAACAGGGCTCTTTTTGGCAATTTTTCCAGCAATCTTGTAAGCGTTTTCCATTAGTTCATTGTCAGGATAAGCATGATTCGCTAAACCATACTGCACAGCTTCAACTCCAGTGATAGGTTCACTAGTGAAAAGCATTTCTGCTGCTCTTGCAACTCCTACATACTTCGGTAAACGTTGTGAGCCAGCAAATCCGGGAATTAAACCAAGCTGCAGTTCTGGTAGTCCCAATTTTGCTGTTTCTGTAACAAGTCGGAAATGACATGCCATCGCAAGCTCTAAACCACCACCAAGGGCAGCACCGTGTATGGCCGCAATGATGGGCTTTGGAAACTTCTCCATTCGTTCAAAAAGATTTTGACCGAATTCACCAAGCTTTGAAAATTCTTCTTCTGATTGAACTTCTGTAAACTCTTTAATATCAGCTCCAGCGGAAAAGAAGCGGCCATCACCATGAATAACGATGACTCTAATCTCACTATTGCCTTCAATTTCATCTAATACTAATGATAACTCTTTTAAAAGCCCAGAAGATAACGCATTTGCAGGAGGTCGTTGGATTGTGATTGTAGCAATCCTTTCTTCATACGACCAATTTAAAAATTCCATCTTCATATCCCCCTTAAGAAATACCCCATTAAGACATGGATGATTGATGATAACCACAGCCTTTGATTAGGAGCTGGTGAACAGCTGGTGCAAGTGATGGTAAATCGTATCTTTGTTCATTCATTACCCAGGATGTAATGGTTTCATCCATTGTTCCAAAAATCATTTGTCGAGCAAGTCTAACGTCCAGCTCTTGGTTAAACTCACCATTTTCTTTTCCCTCTATTAAAATTTTATCGACAACCATTAAATAATTTTTTAGAACATCATTAATTTTTAGACGTAATTCTTTATTTGATTGTCTTAATTCTAATTGAGTGACGATGGCTAAGTGGCGGTCGTCTGCAAGTAATTGAAAATGCGATTCTACCATCATTAATAATTTCTCTACTGCGCTGTCTTTTCCTGCAATTTTTTGTTCGATTTTTTCAACAAAGGTTCCCATCTTTTCTTGAAAAAGTGAGATGAGTATATCTTCTTTATTTTTAAAATATAGGTATATTGTACCATCAGCAACTCCTGCCTGTTTTGCTATCTTTGAAACTTGAGCCTGGTGGTAGCCATTTTCTGCAATCACTATAACAGCAGCATCAATAATTTGCATATATTTAGGTTTATTTTTTTTCATTTCATTCAACTCCAAAAAAGTTCCTTACTACTTAACAAAATGAATGAATAGTCATTCATAATTCTATAATAGTAAGAAACTTCATTGATGTCAAGATGACATTACTATTTTGATTTGGGTATTTGGATATTTCCATTATGCCATGTTGGACAAGCTTTACGCAAAAATCAAGAGTCGAAAATCGACTCAAGGTCATTAGGCCTGTTTTATTTCTTCATTCTTTTTCTTTTCTTCATCTACTAAGGCCCTTCTTAAAATCTTTCCAACTGCAGTTTTCGGCAATTCTTTTCTAAATTCATATATTCGAGGAACTTTATATGCCGCCAAATGTTTTCTCGCAAATTCATTTAATTCTTCTTCAGTCGTACTTGTTCCTTCTTTTAATACAATATATGCCTTAACCGTTTCGCCACGATATGGATCAGGAATACCTGCAGCCACAACCTCTTGTACATTAGGATGCTCATATAACACTTCTTCAATTTCTCTAGGATAAATATTAAAGCCACCGGCTATAATCATATCTTTTTTACGATCCACAATATAAAAATATCCCTTTTCGTCCATATAACCTAAATCACCAGTTAATAGCCATCCATCTCTTAACGTTTGAGCAGTATCTTCTGGTTTATTCCAATATCCTTTCATGACTTGAGGACCTTTTACAGCAAGTTCACCTATTTCTCCTGGTGGTAATGGTTCACCCGTCTCCATAGAAAAAATGGCAGCATCTGTACTTGGCCAAGGGACCCCAATACTTCCCTTCACTCTAGGACGATCCCAAAGGAAATTAGAATGAGTAACAGGTGAGGATTCTGTTAGACCATATCCTTCCACCAATTTGCCTCCGGTTACTTCTTCAAATTTTTGTTGGACCTCTACTGGGAGCGGTGCTGACCCGCTAATACAGGAATCAATAGAAGATAAATCATATTTTTTCAGATCAGGATGATTTAATAATCCAATATAAATCGTTGGAGCCCCTGGAAATAAGGTTGGTCTTTTCTTTTGAATGGTTTTTAACGTTGTTTCAACATCAAATTTCGGCAATAGGATCATTTCATGAGCTTGCATGATCGATAAAATCATAACGGTTGTCATTCCATACACATGAAAAAAAGGAAGGATTCCTAACACTTTTTCTCCTGCGGGTTTACACTTATACATCCAACCCTGACACATCACAGCATTAGATACAAGATTCTTATGTGTAAGCATAACCCCTTTTGGAAACCCTGTTGTTCCCCCAGTATATTGCAATAGAGCAAGATCTTCTTCAAAATCAAAATCATAGATCTTTACATCTCTCTTTGGCTGTTTAAATATTTCAGTTAGCAAATGGTTCGTTCCTTCATGCTTAACATTCACAACCATTCCATACTGTTTCTTTTGCATAAATGGGTAGACTAGGTTTTTAGGAAATGGCAGTGCATCCTTGATAGCGGTTACAATTACATGTTTTAAATTCGTTTTTGGCATGACTTTAGTTACTCTTGGGAATAAAATTTCCAGAGTTATGATGGCTTTAGCCCCTGAATCAATCATTTGATATTCAAGTTCTCTCTCCATATAAAGCGGATTTGTTTGAACCACTATGCCCCCAGCCAGCAGTATTCCGAAATAGCTAATAACTGCTTGAGGTATATTGGGCAGCATAATGGCAACACGATCGCCTTTACCTATCCCTAGTTGCTGCAAATATGCTGCAAGCTTTAGGGACTTTTCATAAACCTCTTTAAATTTAAATTCTTTTCCCATAAAATGAATCGAGACCTTTTCAGGATACTTTTCTGCCGCTTTCACTAAGTAGTGCTGAACTGGTTCAGATTCCATTGATATTGTATGCGGGATCTCGGGTGGGTAATGTTTCAACCATGGCTTTTCATGTGTCATGAAGAACCTCCCTTTTTTGAATTATTTAAAAATTCAAATTTTACATCTATCTCCTATTATAATATAGTAATGTTTTTTAGACAATCAGAAAGAAAGTTGGACTAGCCTTAAAAAATAAAAACTGCCTAGATTACTAGGCAGTTTAAAAAGTTTATTAGGATAGCTTATACAAAAAATAACATGTAGATAAGTCCTATCAAGATAAAAGCTCCACAAAGAATCAGTAAAATCTTGGCTAATCTTTCCAACTTGTTCTCTCCTTACAAAATTCCTGCACCAATAACAAAGGATAGCCCAACTGAGATGATTAAGGCAATAAAACCAACCGCACGGTTATCCTTTTCGATTTCTTCATCAATTCTAAAATTTGGTGTTAGAAATTCAAAAATAAAATATCCAATTAATAAAAGAATAAAGCCAAAAACACCCCAGCTGATAACTGTCAAAAGACTATCGTGTTGCATAATAGAGAATCTGAAAATATTAGCTACACCAAAGATTTTCCCTCCTGTTGCCATCGCAACAGCGATATTTCCCCTTTTTATTTCATCCCAGTTTTTATATTTGGTAACGAGTTCAAAGATTGCCAAAAAGACAATCATACAAAGGATGACAACACTATAATTGGCAGCTGTTCGAATAAATTCATTCTCCCAAAATGGATTCATCATGTTTTCTCCTCAACTTGGCTCTTAAAAAGGGCGACTATGTTTAAGTTACGCCCCAATTAAAAAGTTTGCCATTTATTTAAATTCTACTATTGTTACACCGATGCCGCCTTCTCCGGCATCACCAAATCTAGCTCTTTTCACCGAGCGATGGTTTTTCAAATACTCCGTAACTCCTTGTCTAAGGGCTCCAGTACCTTTTCCGTGTATGATGGAGACACGTGGATAACCGGCAAGTAAGGCATCATCAATATATTTCTCCACTCTATGGAGTGCGTTTTCATACCGCTCACCGCGAAGGTCTAATTCTAAGCTAACATGAAAATCCTTGCCCTTTACAACGGCAACAGGTTTTACTTCCTTTTGTTTTGGAGTACTAATGTATTCCATATCCTTTTCATTGACCTTCATTTTTAGAATACCAATCTGAACAACCCATTCCTTGTCTGAAGTTTGTTCAATAAGTGTTCCTTTTTGATCAAAGGTCAAAACCTTTACTTCATCACCAGATGTAAAAGTGTGTGCCTTTTTATTGGAGGAGGTTGTCTTTTTTGACTTATTAACCTTCGGTGTGGCTTCTTCTAACCGTTTTCTTGCTTCAATCAATTCATGCTCTTTTACTTCAGCATTTTTCTCTATTCTTAACTTTCTAAGTTCACGAATAATGTATTCAGCTTCAGCTTTTGCCTTTTCAATTAGTTCGGCCGCTTCTTCTTGAGCCTTTTCAAGCATTGTATCCTTTTCTTCATAAAAAGCAATCATCTGATTTTGTAAGTCCTTATGAAGCTTCTCTGCTTGTTTGAAATAGTCCTGAGCGTCCTGGCGGTCATTTTCAGCTTCTCTCTTACTTTTCTCAAGAGAAGCAATCATATTTTCAATTTGGTTTGTATCGTCACTGATTTGATTACGCGCATTATTAATGACATGTTCACTTAAACCTAATCGCTTTGAAATCTCAAAAGCGTTACTTCTTCCAGGAACCCCAAGGAGAAGCTTATAGGTTGGACTTAATGTTTCAACATCAAATTCCACGCTTGCATTTACGACTCCAGGTCGGTTATAGCCGTAGGCTTTTAATTCAGGGTAATGAGTGGTCGCAATTACTTTGGCACCGCGACGATACACTTCATCTAAAATAGAGATGGCTAACGCCGCTCCTTCTTGCGGGTCCGTCCCGGCTCCTAATTCATCAAAAAGAACTAGACTATTAAAGTCAACTTTTTGAAGAATATCCACGATATTCACCATATGAGATGAGAAGGTACTTAAGCTTTGCTCGATGGATTGTTCATCCCCTATATCAGCGTAAACACTATCAAAAACCGCTACTTCTGAACCATCTAAAGCAGGGATTTGTAATCCAGCCTGTGCCATTAAAACACATAGACCAACTGTTTTTAATGTAACTGTTTTACCACCAGTATTCGGTCCCGTAATGACAATCGTTGTGTAATCCTTACCTAGAAATACATCGTTTGCAACAACTTCATCTTTTGGAATTAACGGATGTCTTCCTTTGTATAAAGCAATTTTTCCATCCTGATTGATTAAAGGTTTAGATGCCTTAATTTTATTTGCGTATCTGGCTTTTGCAAACATAAAATCTAATTCACCTAAAACATAGACAATCGTTAAGAGCTCTTGTTCAAATTCAGCTACATAAGCAGTAAGTTCCATTAAGATTCTTTCAATCTCTAACTGTTCCTTAACCCTTATTTCTTGTAGCTGGTTATTTAATTGGACTATGGCTTGTGGTTCAATAAAAAGTGTTTGTCCTGATGAGCTTTGGTCATGAATAATACCACCATAATGACCACGGTATTCTTGTTTAACCGGGATAACAAAACGATCATTACGAATTGTTACAATCGCATCCGATAACATCTTCTGTGCATTGGAAGATCGAATCATGCTTTCTAATTTTTCACGGACCCGTGATTCGTTTGAGCGCAATTGTTGTCTTAACGAACGCAAGGTGTCACTTGCACTATCAAGTACCTCACCGCTCTCATCGATGGCATTTCTAATTCTTTGCTCTAAATCTGCTAGAACGATGATTTTTCCTACATATTGGCTAAGGATGGGTAATTCTACTTGCTCATCCACCATATCCTCGATAAAGCGTTTAATTTGTCTACTTACTCGAATCGTACTGGCCACCTGAGTTAATTCTTGCGGACTTAACGTTCCTCCGATAGCTGATCTTTTCACATGTGAACGAATATTATAAATGCCTGAAAGTGGAACATTCCCTTTTAAGCGATATACTTTTGCCGCTTCATCTGTTTCTTCCTGCCATTTTACAACTTCATCAAATTGCTTTGAAGGAACTAAGCTTTTTACTTTTTCTTGACCTAGTGTAGAAGAAGTAAATTCCAAAACCTGTTCTTTTACTTTTTCAAATTCTAATACTTTTAAAACTCTTTGTTGCATGGAGATACCTCCCCTTTACCATCTATTTCGTTCAAAGGAAGAAATTCTTTTGTTTCTTCCAAAGAAGAATGCACTTTTTTCTTCCACATCTCATCGACGATGTAAAAAATTCAATAATTCATCTTTTTCACATGCATTCAAAACATTTTCCTTTAGTATCCAGCCTTTTCTTGCTGATGATACACCTATCTCCATATGGGATAAAGTATCTTTATGGTGTGCATCCGTATTAATAGCAATTTTCACACCTGCTGCTTGGGCTTTTCTTACATTTTCCGCAGATAGGTCTAAGCGATGTGGATTTGCATTTAATTCTAAAACGGTATTTGTTTCTTTTGCTAATTGGACCAGCATATCCATATCAACTGAATATCCTTCTCTTCTACCAATAAGTCTGCCTGTTGGATGGGCGATTATATCAACATGAGCGTTTATCAATGCATTTTTTAAACGATTCATGATCTTTTCTTGTGACTGTGAGAAGGAGGAATGGATGGATGCAATGACAACATCTACTTCAGCAAGCAATTCATCATCATAGTCTAACGTTCCATCTGGTAGAATATCCATTTCCACTCCAGTAAGGATAAGAAAATCATCATACTTTTCATTCAATCTTTTAATTTCAGCATGCTGCTTCCTTAGCCTTTCTTTATCTAAGCCGTTTGCCACTTTTAAATATTGGGAGTGATCTGTAATAGCTATATACTGATATCCTTTTGCCCTAAAAGCCTCTACCATTTCTTCAATTGAATAGGCACCATCACTCCATGTTGAGTGCATATGAAGATCACCTTTTATATCCTCAAGTCTAATAAGTGGCTTCTCCGCGGTGAATTCCTCAACCTCACGGCCATCCTCACGAATCTCAGGAGGAATAAAAGGTAGATGAAAGTATTGGTAGAATTCTTCCTCAGATGCAAAGGTTTTTATTTCGCCCGTTTCAACATTTTCTACCCCATACTCACTTATTTTTTCGCCGCGCTCCTTTGCAAGCTGTCTCATTCGGACATTATGCTCTTTAGACCCTGTAAAATGATGCAAAGTAGTCGCAAACTCATGTGGTTTGACTAATCGGAAATCAACGGAGACGTCGTAATCCAATTCCAGTGTAATGGAAACCTTCGTATCTCCTGCTGCAATGACTTCTTTTATTTTTGGTAGCTGTAACAGTTGTTCACGTACAGAATCAGAGTCGTTAGTGGATATAATGAAATCCAAATCCTTTATTGTTTCTCTCATTCTTCTTAAACTGCCAGCACGAGAATATTTCTCTATTCCGTGAAATTTTTTAAGATGTGCTTCAATTAATTCAGCAACCTTGAGCATGAAGGCAATCGGCAGACGTTCTGGTCTTGTCCCCATATTTTCGATTGCTTGAAGTATCTTTTCTTCCGTTTTTATCCCAAAGCCAGCTAAATTCTGTATTTTTTTAGCAAGACAGGCTTCTTTTAAATCCTCAACATTTTCTATACTTAACTCAGAGTAAAGCTTAGCAATTTTCTTCCCACCAAGACCTGGTAACTGAAGAAGCTGAAGTAACCCGGTTGGCACTTCCTCTTGTAACTCTTTTAGGACAGTGGATTCTCCAGATTGCAAGTATTCTTCGATAACAGATGCAGTACCCTTACCAATACCTGATAGTTCTGTGAAATCGTTAATCTCAGATAAACTGCGGTCATCTGCCTCGATAGCCGCTGCTGCCTTACGAAATGCGGAAACCTTAAATGTATTCTCACCCTTTAATTCCATATATATAGAAATAGTTTCTAATAAACGAATAATATCTTTTTTTGTCATTTCCATCTTGAAACACCGCCTTATCTTACCTTATCATTATGCGATATTTTTAAAAATTTCATTAGAGAACGAATTTGAGGGACTAATTCTAAAGAGAACCTCCCTTAGAATTAGCCCCTAGTAGAGATATAATCAAACCACATTTCTTTTATTTGCTTTGAAAAAACGGGAGTATGATTAATAATAGATTTTGCAACAGATGAATCTTTTATTGGGTTTTGAATAAAGTCCATTGGTAATAGTGCAGCTATATATAAAACGATTAATATAAGTAAATAAACTTCAACCAGACCTAAAAACCCACCGCCCAAAATATTCAACTGCTTTAAAATCGGTATATGGGAAATGAAATCTAGCATAGCTCCTATGATTTGCAGAACAATTTTTACTGCAAAAAATATGACGGCAAAAGCAATCGCTCTATAATAGGCTTCTTCCATATTTGCACCATCAAAAATAAATTGTAACGGGGAATTGGTTCCACCCAAATGCGGATAAGGTACCCATAATGTTAATTTTGGTGCTAGGTCATCATAATACATGGTGGCCACAATAAAAGCCACAATAAAGCCAGTTAAATGGACTAATTGTAGAATAAACCCTCTTTTAAGGCCTACAAGAAATCCTATTAAAAAAATAAATAGAATAGCTAAATCTAGCATTATCTTTTTTCATCCTTTTCTCGGTTTAATTCTGCTTCCAATTTCTCATAACGATCTCTTAAATTAATTAGGTCATTAATAGCATTTAGGGCCGTTAATACTGCTAATTTACTAACGTCTAAAGAAGGATTCTTGGAACCTATTTCTCTCATTTTATCGTCTACCATCGAGGCTACTAACCGGATATGGCTAGAACTTTCCGTTCCTACGATTACATATTGCTGACCGTATATATCAACTGTTGTACGTTTTTTCTGTGTTTGCGACAACGAAAAAGCACCCCTATTCAAAAGAATCCTAATCCCTATCATAACATGAAAATGAATTATGTGAAAAGTAAGAGTATTACCTTTAACGCATTAACGCGCCGGGGGTCTGACCCCCGGCGCGTTAATGCGTTGTTACAGTAAAGTTAACCTCTTAATACAGCTCCCGTTTTTTCTTCAAGGTTGTTTAAGACGTTTTGATGTGTTTTTGTTACATCTTCGTCTGTTAATGTACGCTCTGGATCAAAATATTTTAATGAGAACGCAATCGATTTTTTACCTACTTCCATACGTTCGCCTTCATATAAATCAAAGATATGAACTTCTTTTAATAAAGAACCGCCAGCTTCTTTAATTACTTCTTTTAATTCATTAGCTGATTTTTCTTTATCAACTACCAACGCGATGTCGCGGGTAATGGAAGGATATCTCGGAATAGATACATATTTTAATGGTTCGTTTTCGGCAGCAAATACATCGATTAAGTTGACTTCACATACATAAGTATCTTTTAAGTCTTTTTCTTTTTGTACTTGTGGGTGAATTTGACCTAGGAAACCAATATACTTTCCATCTAAAAGAACCTCTGCAGTACGACCAGGATGCATACCTTCCATTTCTAATTGACGGTATTCTACTTTTTCTTGAAGTCCCAGTTTTGCAAATAATCCTTCTAATATTCCTTTTAATACATAGAAGTCCACTGGCTTTTTCTCACCTTGCCATAGATGTGAATGCCATAGTCCTGTTAAGGCAACGGCTAAATGCTCTTGTTCTTCTGGAAGTTCATCATTTTCGTTTGCTAAGAACACAGCACCAGTTTCATAAATTCCTAAGTTTTCATTTTGTCTTGCACTGTTATACTTAAGAGCTTCAAGAAGCTGAGGTACAATGCTTAAACGTAATTGACTGCGTTCTTCACTCATTGGCATTGCTAAACGAATTGGTTCTTTTTTTACTAAAGCATATTGAGTCGCTTTATCCTCACTGGTTAATGAATACGTAATTGCTTGGTAAAGACCAGCGCTTTCTAGATATCGTCTAGTGATTCTACGTTTTAATTGATAAGGTGTTAACGCACCAGGAGTAGCGGAACCAATTGGTAAAGTAGAAGGGATATGGTCATAACCATAAAGTCTCGCAACCTCTTCTACTAAATCTTCTTCGATCGTAATATCTCCACGGCGAGTTGGAACCGTAACAGTGAAGGTTTCATTATCTGTCTTAATATCAAAGCCGAGTCTTGTAAAAATATCTTCCACTGTTTTTACATCGACATCAGTCCCAATAACTGAATTTATTTTCTTAAGAGTAGTTGTGACAACTACTGGCTTCACTTCAAGAGTATCCACTTCCACAGAACCTTCTAATACTTCCCCACCTGCATACTTTTCCATTAAGTAAACAGCTCGTTCTGCCGCTGCTCGGACACGATTTGGATCTACCCCTTTTTCATATCTTGCACTGGCTTCACTTCGTAATCCATGTACTCTAGAGGTTTTACGTATCGATGTTCCTTTGAAATAAGCGGATTCTAATAATACCGTTGTCGTATCTGAAGTAACCTCTGAATTTGCTCCACCCATTACACCAGCTAATGCAACTGGTTCTTGACCGTTTGTAATAACTAAATCATCACTTGATAGTGTTCTTTTTGCATCATCAAGGGTTACAATTTCTTCCCCTTCTTTTGCAAGTCGAACTAAAATCTCTTTACTGCCTAAGCGATCATAATCAAATGCATGAAGTGGTTGACCATATTCTAAAAGAATATAATTCGTAATATCAACGACATTGTTATGTGGACGGATACCTGCAGCAATTAAACGGCCTTGCATCCAAACTGGGGAAGGACCAATTTTCACATTTTTGATCACTTTTCCAACATATAAAGGGTTTTCTTCTTTTGCTTCAACAGAAATTTTAATATAATCTGCTGCTTTTTCATTCGCTGTTGTTACATTTGCTTCAGGAAGCTTAACCTCTCTACCAAGAATAGCGGCTACTTCATAAGCAACGCCTAACATACTTAAACAATCTGAACGGTTTGGAGTTAATCCTAGTTCAAGAACCTGGTCATCACGATTTAATAGAGCAATCGCGTCACTTCCAACTTCCGCATCATTTGGAAAAACATAAATTCCTTCAGAAAATTCCTTTGGAGTTAATTTCCCTTCAATACCTAGTTCTTGTAAGGAACAAATCATTCCGTTGGATTCTTCTCCGCGCAGCTTAGCACGTTTTATTTTAAAATTCCCAGGTAATACAGCACCTACAGTTGCAACTGCAACCTTTTGCCCTTGAGCGACATTTTTTGCTCCGCAAATGATTTGAACTGGCTCATCTGCACCAATATCCACTAGACACTTATTTAATTTATCAGCATTTGGATGTTGTTCACGTTCTAAAACATGCCCAACCACAACACCACTGATTCCTTCGTTAAGTACTTCTACTCCTTCTACTTCAATTCCGCTTTTGGTAATTAATTTTGCAAGCTCTGTAGAAGTAACACCAGATATATCTACATAATCTTGTAGCCATTTATATGAAACAAACATTGTTAATCCTCCTAATTTTTACTCGTGAATCGAAAATTGCTTTAAGAATCTAACGTCATTTGTATAGAAGTGGCGAATATCATCCACACCATACTTTAACATGGCAATCCGCTCTGGCCCCATACCGAAGGCGAAACCAGTATATTTCTTTGAATCATAGCCAGCCATTTCAAGTACATTCGGATGAACCATCCCGCCTCCTAAAATTTCAATCCAGCCAGTTCCTTTACATACGCTGCATCCGTTGCCGCCGCAAATTTTACAAGAAATGTCCATTTCAACGGATGGCTCTGTAAATGGGAAGAAGCTCGGACGAAGGCGAATTTTTCGGTCTTCCCCAAACATTTTCTTTACAAAAACCTCTAATGTGCCTTTTAAATCACTCATGCTAATGTTTTCGCCAATTACTAAACCTTCAATTTGCATAAACTGATGGGAGTGTGTCGCATCATCATTATCACGACGGTAAACTTTACCTGGGCAAATAATTTTAATAGGACCTTTTTCTTGATTTTTTTCCATCGTTCTTGCCTGAATGGGAGAAGTATGAGTGCGTAAAAGTGTTTCTTCGGTAATATAGAAGGAATCCTGCATATCCCTTGCTGGATGACCCTTTGGTAAATTTAATGCTTCGAAATTATAGTAATCTTTTTCTACTTCAGGACCTTCAGCAACCGTATACCCCATACCAATAAATAGGTCTTCAATTTCTTCAATCACACGTGTTAACGGGTGATGATTTCCTTCTCTTATTGGTCTTCCTGGTAACGTAACATCAATTTTCTCTGAAGCAAGCTTCGCATTAATCACATCTGCTTCCAGCTTGCGTTGCTTTTCTTCAATTTTGGTTGAAATGGATTCACGTACCTCATTCACTAGTGCTCCCATTTTTGGTCGCTCTTCTTCAGATAATTTCCCCATCCCGCGTAATACTTCTGTGATAGGTCCTTTTTTACCTAAATAAGCAACACGAACATCATTTAATTGCTTAAGGTCTGAAGCTGCATCAATTAACCCGATTGCTTCAGTTTGCAGTTCCTTTAAACGCTCTTGCATTTTTGTTTTCCTCCTAATTTTTCTTATCAAAATTTTGCATGATTTAAAAATAGCCAAATAAAAAAACCTCTATCCCTAAAAGGGACGAGGTTTATATCGCGGTACCACCCTTATAAATGCTTATGGTGTAAGCATTCACTTCATTGAAGATAACGGCTTAGCCGGAGCATCTTTACACTTTTTAAAAAAGTGGTCCCGATGCCTACTCAGGAGGTGAACTTCACTTGTCCATTTCATAAAGATGCTTTCAGTCAAGGCATCTTCTCCCTAAATGATTGGGTACGAGCTACTTTTCTCCGTCAATGTATTTCGATCATGCAGTTTTGCTGATTATTATATTATAAAATGAAAGGAGATTCAAATTGTTCTTAACAATTTTTAAAATAATATAGTAAAATTCCCGTTGCAACTGCCACATTTAGTGATTCGCTTTTTCCGAAAATAGGTATATAAAGGTTTTGGTCTGTTTGATTCAATAACTCTGATTGAATCCCATTCCCTTCATTTCCTACCATTAATGCAAAAGAGGATGATGGTGTAACTTTTGTATAAGTAGTACCATTTTCTAAGGCTGTCCCGTATATCGGAACATTAGCAGACTTTAATTTTTGAATCCATTCGGATAAGTCTCCTCTGATAATGGGTAAATGAAAGTGGCTACCTTGTGCAGATCGTAATACTTTAGCGTTGTAGATGTCGACACTTCCATTTCCAACGATAACCGTGTCAATCCCCACTGCATCAGCAGTTCGAATGATGGTCCCCAGATTTCCTGGATCTTGAACAGCGTCCAGAAGTAAAAAACTGTTACCATTGGCTATTTCCTGATCCGGTTGTTTACATACAGCAAAAATTCCTTGAGTCGTTTCCGTTTCAGCAAGTTCTTTTAATACTTCTTTATTGACGGTCGTAACTGGGATAGAACCGTAGTTCATTCTAGGTGGTATTTCTACTTCTTCAGAAAGGATGATTTCTAATACGGAATCTTCTATTTTTAATGCTTCTTCAACTAAATGAAAGCCTTCCACAAGAAAAGTTCCTGTCTTTTCTCGTTCTTTTTTCGTATGTAATTTTTTCCACTGTTTTACTTGGGGGTTTTTAGATGAGTGGATGTATTTCACTTTTATAACTCCTTTAACTTTCCATTATCAATTTTACTATTATAGCCTATTTTCAATACATAATAAAAGTAAATATGGAAAATCATATGAAGGAAAAGTAAGAAAGGAGTGGGAAGAATGAATTTAAATCTGCGTAATGCTATTGTTCACAATGTACAAGGAAATACACAAGATGAATTAAGAGATACTATTGTCGATGCAATCCAAACTGGGGAAGAAAAAATGCTCCCAGGACTAGGTGTACTTTTTGAAATCATTTGGAATAATTCTTCAGAGGATGAAAGAAAAGAAATGTTAGATACCCTGGAATCTGGACTGAAATAAAGGTAAAACCCCGAAAATCAATTCGGGGTTTTACTCTTTTACTCGTAAGTAATTTTATCAACAGCTTCTTGATTTAAACGCTTTGTCACTTCTACGATTAATTTAACTGCATTTTCATAATCATCACGGTGAAGCATGGCAGCATGAGAGTGAATATAACGTGTTGCAATCGTAATAGCTAAAGAAGGCGCACCTTTGTGAGATAGATGCATAGAGCCAGCATCCGTTCCACCGCCTGCAATAGCATCAAATTGATACGGGATCCCTAACTCATCCGCCACTCCTGTTACAAAATCACGAAGTCCTTTATGAGAGACCATGGATGCATCATATAATATGATTTGAGGACCTTTACCCATTTTACTAAGTGCTTCTTTTTCTGAGATTCCAGGAGTATCTCCAGCAATCCCAACGTCTACTCCGAAGCCAATATCCGGCTGGATGAAGTTAGCAGCTGTTCTTGCCCCTCTTAAACCAACCTCTTCTTGTACACATCCTACACTGTAAACTTCATTTTCATGGTTTTCAGCTTTTAACTGCTTTAATACATCAATTGCAATCGCACAACCAATACGATTATCCCACGCTTTTGCTAAAAGCATTTTTTCATTGTTCATGACAGTAAACTCAAAGTATGGAACAACCATGTCGCCAGGACGAACTCCCCACTCCATTACTTCTTCACGACTAGATGCACCAATATCAATAAACATATCCTTGATTTCAACTGGCTTCTTTCTTGCTTCTGCAGTTAAGATATGCGGCGGCTTCGATCCAATTACCCCTGTCACATCACCATTTTTTGTCACGATTGTCACACGTTGAGCCAGCATAACTTGTGACCACCATCCGCCAACGGTCTGGAATTTTAGGAAACCTTTATCATCAATACTTGTAATCATGAAACCTACTTCATCTAAGTGGCCAGCAATCATAATTTTAGGACCGCCTACTTTGCCCACTTTCTTTGCAATTAAGCTGCCTAGATTATCGGTTGTAACTTCATCAGCAAAAGGCTCTATGTATTTCTTCATTACTTCGCGAGGTTCTCTTTCATTACCAGGAATCCCCTTCGCGTCCGTTAAATCCTTTAACATTTGCAATGTTTCATCTAATTTTGTCATGATATAGGCTCCCTTTTTTATGTATTCTATTTTTCCATTATACAAACGAATAGAGAAATGTACAAATTTTCTGCTAATAACCCTTCTCTTGTCTTTGATAATTTACTTCATTTTTAAGAATATATGCTTGTTCAATTTCTTGGCGGCCGAAACCTAAAAACTCTCCCAATAATAAAAACTCATTAAAAAGTTGTTCGTAGTTTTCGAATGTGGCATTATTTCTAAATTTATTTACCAGACTATATATTTCTAAAAATTGTTCTGTTAGCTCTTTTTTTCCAGAAGAGCTAATGTGAATTTCTTTCTTCTCAAACCCTTTTTCTAATCCAAGCGATAAAATAAAATGCAAGCCATCTACATACTCCTCACCTATTTTTTCTCTTGGTGCTGGTGGTTTTAAACTCCAAAACTTAAAACAACGGGTTTCGTTGGCCAGCTCTCCGAATTCAACAAGAAGCGCTAACACTTTTTTCTCAAATAGATTTTCATTTTGTATATCGTGATTCGTTTCAATATGAGAATCCAATTCTTTTTGCATAGAGAAAAGTTTTTCAAAATTCATTGGTAACCATCCTTTCTTCAAAAAAATTATATCAAACTTTGAAACCTTTTTTGTACTGAAACGTAAATCAAGAAAAAGACGACTATTGGAGGACGGTTTTATGTGGTTACTTCGGATGCTATTATTAGCGCTTATATTGTTCCTCATTTACTACCTTATCAAATATATTTTTAATCCTAAACGAAAACTTGAATTAGCTCATGAACAAAAACGTTATTTTCTTTACGATGATCCGAATAATGTCCGTAAAAATTTTCTTCTCACATATAAGGGAGTTCTTTTTGAAGGGGAAAAGTATCTTGGCACAACCGATGAAGCATTTGAAGTGGTTTCCATCTTTATTTGGCCAAAAAATATAGCAAGTTTAAAAGGTTTAGGGAAGAATGACTTTCTTTTCATAGAAGAAAACATCCGAATGAACTATCCCAATGCAAAAATCGATTGGAAAAGCCCCATCAAGGAACTTTTAAATCAGTAAAACAGATAGGGGCTGGAGCTAGACAATTTTCGAAGTCACAAAAAGTTATCCTTTCTTACCAATTATAAAAGGTGCCCGCTTTTGAAAAAGTGGGCACCTTTTATAATTGAGATCGTTTTTAAACTGATGTACTTTCCTTAAAAAATTCCTTCCATTTTATAACCGCCATCTTTTCCCTTAATAAATAAACAAGCATAGACAAAGCAAATAATATAACTAGAATCATCGATGGAGTGAAGCGGCTAATAAACTGCCCAAAGATCGTATAAAAAAAGGCTAATGGAAGATTGGAATAGAAGGAACCCCAAACATATTGTTTAAAACCCTTCTTCCTCTGCAAAAGACAAAAATTCATTAAATGAAAATGGATAAATGGTATCAGTCTTAGCACGGCAATTTGGCCAACGGTTAAATTCCTATATGGTCCAAACCATTTCTCTTTTATTTTTGACAGTTTGTCATACGTTTTTGGCATTTTTTGAACGATAAAATAAAATAGAATGCTAACTAACATTAAACCGATTAAAGAATAAACCGTACCTAATGCAGTACCAAACAATACTCCCCCAGCTATACAGACCACTGCCACAGGAATAAATAAGAATTGCCTCAATAAATGAAATAAAATAAAGACTAACGGTGCAAGAATGCCAACAGATTCTACTAGTATAAACACCATGGATAGTTGCTCATTCATTTTTTCACCTTCTCTGACTGACTTAAGGAGGTACTTGTAAAGTCTATAAAATCAGACAAGATATTATGACAATTATTTTAAATATAAGGCAAAAAGAACAATTTCAATCACTGCAAGCAGTGGAAAGCCAATGCGAAATGATGTATGTTTGGTTTTATGTCTAAAAATGTTCATCCCAATTGTTGTACCAACGGCTCCAAAACAAATAGCTGTTATCCATAAGGCCCTTTCGCTTATTCGATATTGACCTTTTTTAGCTTTATTTTTATCGACTCCCATTAAAATAAAACCATACAGGTTAATCAAAAGTAAAATGATACTAACCAAGTTTTCCTCTCCTCTATAAAAATAATCAAAAAGCCACCCTCGGAAACCGAGAATGGCTATGGTCAATAAAAATTATTTATTGAATTGAGCTTTTGCAGCGTTTGCTAATTCAGCAAATGCGTTAGCGTCGCTAATTGCTAATTCAGCAAGCATTTTGCGGTTTACTTCGATACCAGCAAGCTTTAAACCGTGCATTAAACGGCTGTAAGAAAGACCGTTCATACGAGCTGCAGCATTGATACGAGTAACCCAAAGCTTACGGAAGTCGCGCTTCTTTTGGCGACGGTCACGGAAAGCATACATTAAAGATTTCATAACTTGTTGGTTAGCAACTTTGTATAATGTATGTTTTGAACCGTAATAACCTTTAGCTAATTTGATAATTTTTTTACGACGTCTGCGAGTAACTGTACCGCCTTTTACACGTGGCATGTGTTTTCCCTCCTATATTTCAATCAATCGATCAATATTACTTAACGTTTACTAATAAGAAACGAATACGCTTGTAGTCACCACGAGAAACTAGAGAAGCTTTACGTAAATGACGCTTTTGCTTTTGTGATTTGTTTGAGAACATATGGCTTCTATATGCGTGTGAACGCTTTAATTTACCAGACCCTGTTCTTTTGAAACGCTTTGCAGCGCCACGGTGAGTTTTCATTTTAGGCATTATGGTATCCTCCTATTGCTTATCAATTTTCGGTGCTAACATTAAGAACATACTGCGACCATCCATTTTTGGTGGTGATTCAACAGTTGCTACTTCAGCACAAGCAGCTGAAAAACGGTCTAATACTTTTTGACCAATTTCTTTATGAGTAATGGCACGTCCTTTAAAACGGATTGATGCTTTTACTTTATCGCCTTTTTCTAAAAATTTAATAGCGTTACGAAGCTTTGTATTAAAGTCATGCTCATCAATTGTTGGGCTAAGGCGAACCTCTTTAATATTGATGATCTTTTGATTTTTACGAGCTTCTTTGTCTTTCTTTTGTTGCTCAAATTTAAACTTTCCATAGTCCATAATACGAGCTACAGGTGGTTTAGCATTTGGTGCAACTAATACTACATCAAGATTTACACGAGCAGCAATTTCTAATGCTTCGATTTTTGTCTTGATTCCCAATTGGTCACCATTTTGGTCGATAAGACGAACTTCGCGTGCGCGAATTCCCTCGTTTAACATCATGTCTTTACTAATAGTTAGACACCTCCAAGGTTTTTTAAGCGAATACAGCGAATAATCAACATCCCGCTAAAACAATAAAAAAGTGTGGATGCATTATACACCCACACTTAACGAAACAAATTCAATAGTTGTTTTCGTAGAACCTGTCAACTGCTTAAAGGCGTCAATTCAGGTGAGAAGCGGGTGCTTCTTCTTGTTTCAGCTTGTATTCAATTACCTTAGTTACTATATCATAGGCAATGATGTTATGTCAAACAATTCATGTTTTGCAACAACGTTTTAAATATTATCAAAATATACATCACATTGCAATAGATTTTCAAAAAAAATCTAAATAACAACATTATCCATTAACGTGTAACTTCAGCTACAAGCTTATTGGCAAAATCAGAAAGTGATACGGTCTCTGAATCTTGTTCTCCATATTTACGAACATTAACAGCTTTATTTTCCACTTCCTTATCCCCAACTACAAGCATGTAAGGGATTTTTTGCATTTGTGCTTCACGGATTTTGTAACCGATTTTTTCATCACGTTGGTCAAGCTCGACACGTAATCCTTTTGATTGAAGCAATTCCTTTACTTCACGAGCATAGTCACCATGAACAGTTGGTGAAACAGGGATCACTTGAACTTGAACAGGTGCTAACCATGCTGGGAAAGCGCCCTTGTATTCTTCGATTAAATAAGCAACAAATCGTTCCATAGTTGATACGACACCACGGTGAATAACAACCGGACGATGCTGTTTTCCATCCTCACCGATATAGCTTAGATCAAAGCGTTCTGGTAATAAGAAATCTAATTGAACGGTTGATAATGTTTCTTCTTTACCAAGGGCTGTTTTTACTTGAACATCAAGCTTTGGACCGTAGAAAGCCGCTTCGCCTTCAGCCTCAAAATAGTTAACACCGATCTCATCCATCGCTTCTTTCAGCATGGATTGAGCCTTATTCCACATTTCATCATCGTCAAAATATTTTTCTGTATCTTGAGGATCACGGTATGATAATCGGAAGGAATAATCGTTAATGTTAAAGTCCTTATACACTTCTAACACTAAATTCACAACACGTTTAAATTCATCTTTAATTTGATCAGGACGAACAAAGATGTGTGCATCATTTAAAGTCATACCACGAACGCGCTGTAACCCTGATAAAGCTCCTGACATTTCATAACGATGCATCGTTCCAAGCTCAGCAATACGAATTGGCAGCTCACGATAACTATGCGGGGCATTCTTGTAAACCATCATATGGTGCGGACAGTTCATTGGACGTAGAACAAGCTGTTCATTATCCATTTCCATTACAGGGAACATATCTTCTTGATAGTGAGCCCAGTGCCCAGAAGTTTTATAAAGATCCACACTACCCATGATTGGAGTGTATACATGGTCATATCCAAGACGAACTTCTTTATCAACAATATATCGTTCAATTGTACGTCTAATGGTTGCACCTTTAGGCAGCCATACAGGTAGACCTTGTCCAACTAATTGATTATTAGTAAATAAGTTTAATTCTTTACCAATTTTACGATGGTCACGTTCCTTAGCTTCTTCCAATAAACGTAGGTGTTCTGCTAAATCCTCTTTCTTAAAGAAGGCAGTTCCATAAATACGTTGAAGCATTTTATTGTCGCTATTACCGCGCCAGTATGCACCTGCAATACTTAGTAGCTTGAATTCCTTTAATTTCCCTGTTGAAGGGACATGGACTCCACGGCAAAGGTCAAGAAATTCACCTTGTTGATAAACCGTAACCGTCTCATTAGCAGGAATGGCTTCAATTAATTCTAATTTATACTCATCATCCATTTCTTTAAAAAGCTGTACAGCTTCGTCTCTAGAAACTTCTTTACGGATAATATCTAAATTCTCATTAATAATTTTAGACATTTCCTTTTCAATTTTCGGTAAATCTTCCGGTGTAATAGATTCCTCAACATCTACATCATAATAAAATCCACCTTCAATAACCGGCCCAACCCCAAGCTTTACTTTAGGATACAAACGTTTTAATGCTTGTGCCATTAAGTGTGCAGAACTATGACGTAAAACCTCTATAGCCTCTGGTTGATCTTGAGTAATAATTTCAATCGCACCATCTTCCATAATCGGACGACGAAGATCATACATTTGACCATTTAATTTAGCGGCGATGGCTTTCTTTTTTAGACCTGAACTAATGGATGCTGCTATATCTTCTGTTGTCGTTCCCATAGGAAACTCCTTAACAGCACCATCTGGAAACGAAACTTTTACAAGCTCACTCATGTTACTACTTCCTCCTTTAAAATTGCGCTATGCGTCAAATAAAATAAAAAAACCCGTCCCTAGGAAAAGGGACGAGTTTAATAAACACGTGGTTCCACCCAAATTTTCACAACTTAAACTAAAAGTCATGACTTTGTATCGATAACGGTTTTTGCCGTCAACCCCTACTATTTCGTTCAAGGTTGAAGTTTAAAGGTGGTAAGTATTCTGATCAAGTTAGGAAGTTTTCAGCCTGGACTTCCCTCTCTAAAAAACTGATTGGTAGAACACCCATGTCCTTATCATTACTTTTTACTATTATCATTAATATGTACAGTATTATAGTTTGTAATGATTAGAAAATCAAGTGTGCTTTTCACCAATTTTCGCTAACCTTCTTCATATCCACTATTTGTGCCTCATAAAATTGTTCAATCGATTTTAGTATAACCCTTTCTTCAAAAATATTTCTAATGGTTCGTACTAAAGGGTCATCTGGATTCTTGGCGTATAAATAAATCGTCCTTGGAGCAATCGATAATAGTGGGGCAATCGTGACAGAATCAACATAAACAGGATGATTGGAGAGTAATTTTCGATCGATCATTTTTGTTAATTCTGCTCTTTTTATTTCTTCAAATTCATCATTAAAGAAAGTTGGTTCTTCATCGTACACTAAATGTAAATATTTGACCTTTTCATGGCGTTTATTAAGAAACTCTCTTAAGGTATGAATAAACATTTGATATTCTTGTTCCATTTTATATTCATCAATAGATAATTCCACATATTTTAATAGTTTCTCCAAAAATTCTCGTAAACGAAACTTCACAAATGCTTCAAAAGAAAAAGCGATATTCGTATCTTGAAGCAGGTCCATCACGGCCATTTTCAACAGCTTCTTTTCTTGACCATCTACAATTAGTTCGGCTAGTTCTTTATTTTCACCGTCAATAATCGAATAAATGATATCAAGGATTGCTTGTTGTTCATCTACATCATCATAATAAAATTGCTCCGCTAAAATTTTGCGGAACCAATCATCACGTTTTGTAATTAAAATAAATTCATAAAATATGTCAATAACATTATTTTGAATGGGTTCCTCTAGTAAATGAACATTTATTTTGATTGCTTGCTTTTCTTCAAATAAAAATACCTTATCACTTAGCTCTGTTTGCTTTTCTAATTTGGAATATAGTTTTCTTGCATCCTCTTTATTTTGGAAGATGATTTCTACCAACCAAATCCCCCCTATTACACCAGCCGATTTTATATTTAGGAATAATCCATATCATTTTTGTAGGAAAATACATTTAAAATAATCGGTACATAAAAATGTTTTCTTTTTAATGTATATGGGGGGCTTGTTTAAATTAGAAGTAGCAATGAGGAAATCTTATCCTAAAAAAAAAGGCAGTTAGCTGTATGCTAACTGCTTTTAGATACGTCGATTAGGACCATCCACTTCAACAGGTTCTGTTAAATAACGTATACGTTCCATTAACCTTCTAGCTTTTATTTTTTCTTCCTCCCCACGTTGGCTATAGGTAAGATGATGTTCTAAACCTTCATAATTAAAATTGGATGTAAAAAAGGTCGGTAGGCTTTCCAGCATACGGAACTGAAGGATAGGACCTAACACTTCATCTCTTAACCAGCTTGACATGGTTTCTGCCCCAATATCATCCAGCATTAAGATAGGTTCCTTCTTTATTGCTTCTATTTTTTGGTTTAACGTGTGGTCACCGATCGAAGCTTTAAATTCCCTAACTAGCTCTGGAAAATAAACAATCATAGAGGAGATGCCTTTCTCCGCTAATTCATTGGCTATGGCTCCAAGCAAATATGATTTACCAACACCAAATTTCCCAAAAAAGAATAATCCTTTTACATTTTGACCAGTAGGGTATCTTTCTACAAATGAAGTTGCCTTATCCACAGCGTCAATCCTTAGAGGGGTGGATTCATCAAGATGAATGTCGGCAAAGGATGCCTTTAGAATATCCTTAGGAACATATAAGCTTTGGATTAGTTTTTCATTTTTCTGGCGTTCGTCATGTAATACTTTTCGAGGACAACGGTGATACTCTATGTCAATTGCTTGTCTATTCAACACCAGTTCAGGCTTATAGCCCTTCATCATATTCACACAGGATTCAAGATTAGCACATTTCTCACATTCTTTACTTTGAGATGAATACTCAAATAACTTCATTAAATTTTTTTCAACAAATTCATTAGACAAGTGTTCCTTGTTTTTACTTATAAATGACTTTATATGAGTGTCCTTAAGAATCTCTTGCTTCATCTGTTCATATCTCTTTTGAAAGTTTTCGTTTAACGAAAGTCTTTTTAATGTATGATTGATTCTTTCCATCTACTATCCCCCTCCCTTACTTTTTATATTTCTTTAATCTTTCTTCTAAGGCACGCTTCTTTTCTGCAACATCTTTATTTATTTCTGCTTTAGGTGCGCTTGATTCTTCTTCATTAAACCAATCAGGAATAAACTCTGTTCGGATAGGTTTTTTATCATTTTGACTTTTTCTCGTTTTCTTTCCATTTGCCCATTCAAGATACTGACGATTTTCCTTTAGAGCAAGGTCCATCGCATCCTCAACGGTCTTAACCCCTTTGCGGGCCCAGTGGCTAGCAATCTTTTCAACATATCCTTTGGTTAACTTCATATCTGTTTTGATTAAAACATAATGAATAAGGACATTCACAACAGCTGGTGTTAACTGCTGATGAAACATGATGTCCTCGACAATTTGCAAATCAGATTTGCTTGGTTCAACTCCACCAGAGATATCCATCAAAAATTGTCTTGGAGATACCGTTTCAAAATATCTTTTTATTTTTTCTTCCTTAGAATTCGGTTCAGTCGTTTGGACCTTTAACAACTCAGGCTGAGTTCGATCAACCAATGCAGGGAGCTTATCTTGATGCTGGAACTGATACCAATCTCTTGCCGCTTTCCTTAGCTCCTCAATATTTATATCCTCATCTTCTAATGCACTTAACACAATTGCTTGCATTTGAAGTACATCGATATTATACAGAAAAGCTAAATTGGCAATGGCCTCTTTTACCTTTTGCGTTAACATTTTTGGTGAAATAAACGAATCCTTTAACCCAGCTAATAATAAATCAAAATTAAAGCTATCAAGGTGGATTTGTATCGCTTTTGAATCATGACGGCCAACGAACGTTTCCTCTGCCCCCAATTGTAGATCTTGAGATGATTCTTGGTGAAACTGAAATGATTCAGGAGAAGCAGAGGAATAAACGTCCTGAAAAGATTTGGTAATGTCTTTGTATTCATCAATTGAGGACAATTGGTGATCACTAAAAAAACGTTTTAAACGAGCGAATTGTTTTTTACCAACTTTTTGATATAAATAAATGTTTAACATTCCATCCAAAAAAAACCGTTCTGGATTTAATGGTGGTTTTAATTCATAAATAAAGGAACGTTCATCATCTTCTAGTTTGACATATGTTTTTAAAAGCCCGATTCCCTCGAGCTTTTGCCTAGCCTGAAAGATTTCCTTTAAATTTGTATCTAAATAATTCATTAAACTATGATGGGTCGTCCGCTCTGACCACAGTCGATTTTCCTCAAGCTCCGTCCATAATGTCATATAAAGACTAAAAGCAGTTGAGCCAATTAATGGTTGGTATAAAAAAGTAAGGATTTTCTGGTCATAAAAATGGAGCATTCCATCTGAAGATACAACATATCGATCAATAGGGAGGAGCTCCTGCCAATGCTGAGCCATGTGGATTCATTCCTTTGCATAAACATAAAAAGCGTAAACGCCTTGCTCAGCCCCGACAAGCAAATGTTCTCTAATAAAAGAAGTCTGCTTTTTGACTTCTTTTATTAGAGGTTATTTGACCTCGAGGGGCTAGGCGTTGGAGCTGGATTACACCAATTTTGTTCAATTTAAAATACTAAGTAAAAAAGAGCCAAAGAACAATCTTTAGCTCTATTTGGATTTTTCTCTTTTAATCAATTCTTTTAATTCATCTATAAATACGTTAATATCCTTAAATTGCCGGTAAACAGAGGCAAAACGTACATAGGCAACCTCATCTATTTTAGCTAATCGGTCCATTACCATTTCACCAATGGATTCACTATTAATTTCGGAAATTCCTGCACTTCGAAGTTCCTTTTCCACTTCATGTACGATTTCTTCTAGTTGTTTTAGTGCAACTGGTCGTTTTTCACATGCTTTGATGAGACCTCTTAAAATTTTCTCTGTACTAAATTCCTCGCGAGTTCCTTCTTTTTTTACTACGATTAGTGGGATTTCCTCCACCTTTTCAAACGTAGTAAATCGAAAATTACATAACTCACATTCCCGTCTACGACGTATGGCTCTACTTTCATCTACTGGGCGAGAATCTAGTACACGTGTACCGTTATGTTGACATGAAGGACATTTCATATAAATCAGCTCCAATAGAATTCTCTTGTTGGTTGAATTCTCTCTATTACTATCTTATAAAAAACACTTTATGAAGACAAGCTTCTTAACTGACTAATTACCTCTTCCTGTTCCAATCATGGAGGCTTGTTTATTCAGTTTTTGATAAAATAAATCGATTTCATTTTTTAATTGAGGATATGATCCAAATAATGAAAAAGACTCAGTTGAAATATGTAGATCAACAGCCACTTCATATGGTCGAACTGCTACCACAGTAATAATGAGAAAATAAGTTTTACCCCTTTTTATTTTAACAGAAAATTCACCATGCTCCTGTGAAATATTTTCCAGATGTAACATTTGATCTTCAAATATAAGCTTTTTAACCAATTCAAATATTTGCTTAAAACTACCTTTATAATAATGTGTTTTTAAATGCTCGTCCTTGTGATTTTCTGTTGTTTCACATTGTTTTTCATACCGAGATAAAATAGAGCCGAACATTTTGGTTTCCCTCCAATAACAGTAATAAGTATAAAAAAAGAGGTGTATATTATACACCTCTCGTTAAGTATCAATTCAAAAAAATTATAAAACTTTTGCTTGGGCTTGCTTCATGTGAACCGGACCCATTCCACGAGGAATTTCAATATTCTCACGAGTTTGAGCGTTTAAAGCTTCCGCGATATAATCAGCTGCAATATTTGGATTTAAGTCTCCACAAGTATAAACATCAATACTAGCATATCCATGCTCTGGGAAACTATGAATAGTTAAGTGTGATTCAGAAATTATAACTACTCCACTCACGCCTTGAGGTGCAAATTTATGAAAAGCAACCTCACGAACTTCTGCTCCAGATTTTAATGCAGCATCAACAAAGATTCTTTCAATTAGTTCCATATCATTTAATTTTTCAAAATCGCATCCCCATAATTCAGAGATTACGTGACGACCCATTGTTTCCATTTTTTACTTCCCCCTTAACCTGGTTATCATGAATTCTTTAAAAACTGGTAAACTTAACTACCACGGGGGAAAGTTAGTCCAAAGAGGTCCTAACCCTTTAAGTAGCTACCTATTACCTTAAGAAGAAGTTCACGATGACTAGTATACTTTGTTTATATTATTTTTGCAACACATGAAATTAAAATTTTTTAATAATAATAACAAAATGTACGTACACCCATCTACACACGTATTTCCCCATTTTCCAACACAGAAAATCTTTTCAAAATAATAAAAAAGCCTGCTGATTTCCAGCAAGCTTTTCCTATTATCCTACCTTTACAGAAACTGCTTGATTGACCATTGCTTCTGCTACATATTTTACTAAATCTACTACTCTAGAAGAATATCCCCATTCATTGTCATACCATGCTAAAACCTTTACTTTATTGGACCCGATGACCATTGTAGATAGACCATCAATGATAGCTGAATGATCATTTGTATTAAAATCAACTGATACTAATGGTTCAGTAGTGAATCCTAATATACCTTTTAATTCTCCATACGAAGCTTCAATAAAGGCATCATTTACATCATCAATGGTGACATCTTTTTCTAAATCTACTACTAAATCAACCAATGAAACATTTGGCGTAGGTACACGTAAAGCCATTCCATGTAATTTACCCTTTAACTCAGGTAATACCAATGATAATGCTTTGGCTGCACCAGTAGTTGTTGGAATAATAGATTGTGCACATCCGCGAGCTCTTCTTAAATCCTTGTGTGGATTATCAATATTATTTTGATCATTTGTATAGGCATGAACAGTTGTCATTAAACCATTTATAATACCAAATTTATCATTAAGTACTTTAGCTACCGGTGCTAAACAATTCGTTGTACAGGAAGCGTTTGAAATAATTTGATGATTATTCACATCAAATACTTCTTCATTTACTCCCATCACAATAGTGATATCTTCATTTTTCCCTGGAGCGGTTAAAATAACCTTTTTAGCGCCTGCTTCAATATGACCTATTGCTTTATCTTTTGAGTTAAATTTTCCTGTTGCTTCAATAACGATGTCGATATTAAGCTCTTTCCAAGGTAAAAGTTTAGGATCACGGTTGCTTAATAGTTGCACTCTTTTTCCATTTACTTCAATTGAATCATCAAGAGGAATAACTTCCCCTTCAAATTGACCATGATTTGTGTCATACTTTATCAAATGAGCAAGTGTCTCCGCTGGATAACTTGCATTTATCGCAACAATTTCAAGATTATCTTCTAAAATTGCTTTTCTAAATACCATTCTGCCGATTCTTCCGAAGCCGTTAATTGCTATTCTTGGTTTCATTATGTGTCCCCTCTCACAATAATGTTATACTTTATATCTGTATTGTTATAATTAGTATAACATATTTGCCAATTATTGTGATAGTAAAAATGCAAAAAATAAAAGTTGTACTTTTCAGAATAAACAAAATTTCATTTTCAGACAAAAAAACGACTTAAGGTTGCCCTTAAGCCATTAGATGACCTGCCATTTTCTTAATACATGGAGCAGTTGTTCTTTTGTTACTTCCAATGTTCCATTGTTGTTAATCACTTCATCCGCTAGGTTTACTTTATTCTTTAGCGGCATTTGGGAATGAATACGAGCTAATGCTTCTTGCTCGGATAATGGATTACGAGACATGAGTCTCTGAAGTTGAGTTGCTTCATCCACATAAACGAGTAATGTTCGGTCAACCATGTGAGTTAACTTACTTTCAAACAGAAGTGGAATATCTAGAACGATTACAGTGTGACCAGCAGCAATGTAATTATCCTTTTCCTGATTCATATTCTCCCTTACAGCTGGGTGAACTATAGCATTTAGTTGTAATCTTTTCTCTTCATCATGAAACACAATAGATCCTAATTTTACCCGATTGATATCTCCATCTTCCGTTAATATATCTGCACCGAAAGCTTCAATGATCTTCTGATAGGCTGTTTCCCCTTTTTCTACCACTTTGCGTGCTGCAATATCTGCATCGACAATGGGAATGTCCATATCCCGCAGCATTTGGGATACGGTACTTTTACCACTTGCAATCCCACCAGTTAAACCTATGATTAATGCCATACTTAAACCCTTTCATATTTAAAATTTCCAAACGCCAATGATGATTAATAGGATACCAGGAATAAAAGTAAACTTTTGAACCCAATCACTTTTGGAAAAAAATGTACCACTTTTAATTCCCATCCAAACAAATACTGAGCTCATAACGGCAACTACAATCGCTAATGCAATCGGAGAAAAGCCAAGCATTGCAGCCCCAATTCCAGCTCCAAATGCATCTAAGGATAAAGCTACCCCTAACATAAGTGCTTCAATTCCAGTAATGGTTCCTGACAAGTCAAAATCGGCAGACATTGGTTTTCTCAAAATATTAATCACAATTCCAAGTGATTTAATTTCAAAATTAACTATGGTTTTTTCAATTGTAACAAGCTCTTTATTTTTTTCGGGTCTGAAAAATTGAAAAAGCACCCATGCCCCTAGACCAATTAAAATGAGCCCACCCAATTGATCTGTTATCTCAGGTGATAATATCCTCGCTAGGAAATGGCCTAGTCCTGCAGCAACCAAAAGGGAGACAGCTGAACATGTAGCAATAATGAAAATAGATTTTAGAGGTATTTGCATCTTACGCAAACCATAAGTGAATCCAACACTAAAACTATCGAGACTAACTGCGAAAGCAAGAACAAGTAGTGATATAAATTGTGCCATTAGAAAAGGCTCCTTCCTGTCAAATGCTACGACAGTATATGTAAGAAGCCTTTTAAATGTTATTGTAACGTTAATCCAATCGTTGGCACTTTGGACAAAAATGGGTACCTCTGCCACCTACAACCGTTTTTTCTAATGGATGTCCACAGTTTTTACATTCTTCCCCTTTACGACCATAAACGAAAAGTTCAAGCTGAAACATACCAATCTCCCCTTGTGAATTCACATAGGAGCGTATGGTACTTCCACCTTTTTTTACAGCCTCCGAAAGTGTTTGAATAATTTCCTTATGCAAAACTTCTAATTGTGCAGGAGTTAAGTTTTGAGCGATTGTTTCAGGGTGAATTCGCGAACGAAATAGCGCCTCGTCTACATAGATATTTCCGAGTCCTACGACAATTTTTTGATCTAACAGTGCTGGCTTCACTTTTCGGTTCGTCTTTTTCAACCTTTCACTTAAGTGTTTAAGTGTAAATTCTGGTGAAAACGGTTCTGGTCCTAGTTCATTTAGAGGTGCGACACTGAATTCTGTACCTTTCGTAAATAAGTGCATCGTTCCAAATTTCCGTACATCCTTATATCTTAATTCGGTTCCGTCCGTGAAATGAAAAATAACATGGGTATGTTTATCAATTGGTTCTTCATGAGGATAGACCGCATATTTCCCTTCCATCCTTAAGTGTGATACTAGTGCAAACTCATCTGTGTAAAAAATGATAAACTTTCCTCGCCGAGAAACATCTTTTATGGTTTGTCCCTTTAAAGCATCTGTAAATTGAATGACTTCGGAAGGGCTTTTAATCATCTTTGACCAATTTACTGTTACTTCTTTTATCGTTTTATTTAAAACTAGATTTTTTAATGTTTTTCTAACAGTTTCAACTTCAGGAAGCTCTGGCATAAGATGTCATCTCCCTTTTTTAATTATATATATAACTATTTTGCATCAAACCATGTTGGTCCATATGAATAGTCCACTTTTAGTGGAACAGCCAATTCTACTGCATTCTCCATTACTTCAGGAACGATTTGTTTTAGCCTTTCTATTTCTTCTTTTGGAGCCTCAAAAATTAATTCGTCATGTACTTGTAATAAAAGTTTCGCCTTTAGATTTTCAGCACTTAATCGATCTGCCATATCAATCATGGCTTTCTTTATAATATCGGCTGCACTTCCCTGAATAGGAGTATTCATAGCAGTTCGTTCTGCAAAGCTTCTAATATTGAAATTACGACTGATAATTTCTGGAATATATCTTCGTCTTTGTAGTAGCGTGGACACATATCCTTGTTGTTTTGCCACTTTGACAATGTCTGCCATATAATCCTTTACCCCAGGATAGCTTTCTAGATAACGTTCAATAAATTGACCCGCTTCCTTTCGTGTGATCCCTAAGCTTTGTGACAAACCATAGTCACTTATTCCATATACTATCCCAAAGTTAACAGCCTTTGCATGTCGACGCATATTGGATGTTACTTCGTCTGCCTTAACATGGAAAACTTCCATCGCGGTTTTCGTATGAATATCTAAGTCATCTTTAAATGCTTGGATGAGTTTTTCATCTCCGGCAATATGAGCCAAAACTCTTAACTCAATTTGTGAATAGTCCGCTGCAAACATCACCCAATCTTTTTCTGAAGGGATAAAAGCTTGACGAATTTTACGTCCTTCCTCCAATCGGATTGGAATGTTTTGAAGATTCGGGTCAATGGAACTAAGTCTCCCAGTAGCTGTTAAAACTTGATTAAAACGAGTATGAACTTTATTGGTTGTTGGATGAACAACTTTTAGAAGTCCTTCAATATAAGTTGATTGTAATTTACCTAATTGTCGGTAATTCAATATCTCACGAATAATTTCATGATCTTCAGCTAATTTTTCGAGAACGTCTGCTGAAGTAGAATAACCCGTTTTTGTTTTTTTCATAGACGGTAATCCTAGTTTTTCAAACAGGATAACGCCAAGCTGTTTAGGTGAATTAATATTAAAACATTCACCAGCAAGTTGATAAATTTTTGTTTCAAGTTCTAATAATTTCTCTGCAATTTCTTCATACATTTTTTTAAGTCGATCAATGTCTATTTTAACTCCTGTTGCTTCCATGTCAGCCAAGATAAGGGAAAGTGGAAGTTCTAAATCATAAAATAACTCATCTTGTTGATTTTGTCTTAGCTCACTCTCTAGTGTGTCTTTCAACTCTTCTAAAACAATCGCTTTACGAACAATATGCTCTGAGAGGTCTTTAAGTCCCGGAACACTTCTTTTTGCTCCTTTTCCATAAAAATCCTCATTTGATTGAACAAATGCTTTTTTATATTTTTTGGCAATAGATGAAATATCATCTATATTTTCTGATGGGTCCAATAAGTATGAAGCTATTAGTAAATCAAACTGAATTCCTTTAAGATGAATTCCATGCCTATATAAGGATACCTCTGTTCTTTTAGCATCGTAGACTATCTTAAATATGGACTCATCCTCTGCCCAATTCTTAAACAGAGGTGACCTTATGGCATTCTCCGTCTCTATGAAATAGCTTCCATTTTGATTGACAATGGCCATTCCTAAAATCGGTGCAGTATGATAATTCTCCTCTAAAATCTCAACATATAAGAAAGCTGCTTTTGTCAAAATCTCATCATTTAATTCAGTTACGATTTCATAATCGATTTTTTCTAATTCAACCTGTTGTTCTGATTCAATCGGTCCGATTTTTTCTAATAAAGAATTAAATCCAAGCTCCTTAAAAATCCCTGCTACTTTTTCATTACTATAACCACTATATTCAATCTCAGGTAAAGCTACTTGGACGGGTGCTTCTCTTGTGATGGTGGCAAGTTGTTTACTCATGATGGCTTGCTCTTTAAATTCCGAAAGCTTTTCCTTTAATTTTGCTCCATTTACATGGTCAATGGAAGAAAGTAACTCTTCAAGAGTAGTGAATTCCTTTAATAATTTAATAGCCGTTTTTTCCCCTACACCTGGTACTCCAGGAATATTATCTGACGCATCTCCCATTAATCCTTTCATATCGATGATTTGGTCAGGAATTAGTCCATATTTCTCTTTTATATGATCCGGAGTATATTCTTCAATATCCGTAATCCCTTTTCTAGTAATACAAACCGTTGTTTTTTCAGAGGCAAGCTGAGTTAAATCTTTATCACCTGATATTACTTTCACTTTAAATCCTTCTTCTTCTGCTTCCTTGGAAAGTGTGCCAATAATATCATCCGCTTCATAGTTCTCTAATTCATAACGAGAAATGCTAAATGCATCTAACAAATCACGAATAAAAGGGAATTGTTCTGAAAGTTCTGGTGGCGTTTTTTGTCTACCACCTTTATATTCTGTAAAAGTCTTATGTCTAAAAGTAGTCTTGCCAGCATCAAATGCAACTAATAAATGGGAAGGTTTTTCATCTTCTAAAATCTTCATTAGCATCATCGTAAAACCATAGATTGCATTTGTATGTACACCTTTGTCATTGTTTAATAATGGCAAAGCAAAGAAAGCACGGTAGGCGATACTATTTCCATCAATTAAAACCAACTTCTTTTCCATTCCACATCCCCTTTTCAAAAAAAATTTATATACAAAAAAAGCCATCAATCTCCTTCTCTATTCTATCATGGATAGAAAAAGAAAGAAAAATGACGGCTCTTTGATTTATTTCGTATAACCCATTAATAGTCTTGCATATGGAGAATCAGACGGTAATACAATAACTGATTTTTCATTAATGGTTTTCTTATAGGATTCTAGAGTACGATACAACTCATAAAAACTTGGGTCCTTTGAGAAGGATTGATTATATACTCTCGCTGCTTCTCCTTCACCTTCTGCACGGATTACTTCTGCATCAGCCTGTGCTTTTGCAAGCATTTCCTTTACCTCACGATCGGTTTCAGCTACAATTCTATTTTTCTCGGCATCACCCATTGATAAATATTCTTGTGCTTTCGATTCACGTTCAGAGATCATTCGAGTATAGACAGATTGTTCATTTTCACCTGGTAGATCCGTTCTTTTCATTCGGACATCCACTAAAATAATTCCATAATTATCTTTTGATAGTAATTCATTTACTTTTTCCGTTACTCGATCATTTAGTGAACCACGTGACGATTTCTCATCATTAATAATTTCATCATAATTTAATTGTCCAAACTCTGCTCGAACAACAGAATAAATAAATTCTTCCATACGAGATTCAGCTTTTTCAACCGTTCTAGCATTGGCAATCATTTTCTTAGGATCTTCTATTCTCCAAATAGCATAGTTATCAATTATAATTCTTTTTTTATCTTTTGTATTAAGTTCCGCTTCCTGAACATCGTAGGTCATTTGAAACTTAGGTAATGTTGTTACACTCTGGATAAAAGGAATTTTGTAACTAAGCCCAGGTGACTTTTCAATCCTTACGACTTCCCCAAACTGACGAATCACACGATACTCGCCTTCTTTTACAATGAATACATTGGTGATGATAAAAATAATGAGAGCAAGTATGACGATTAATACGATACCCAATTTCGTGTAATTTCCCCACTTAAAGCCATTGCCACCATGTGTTTTCATATCAATCACATTTTCCTTATCCATTACTATCACTTCCTTCTTCTTTCACTTTCGGTTGCTCTTTTTCTAGTGGCCGAATCGGAAAATACTTTAATGTATTACCATCGTCATTCATAATATAAATTTCAGTATTCGGAAGTACTTGCTCGATTGTCTCTAACACAAGTCGTTGTCTTGTGATTTCTGGATTTTTACTGTACTCTGCATAAAGTTTGTTAAATATAGATACATCTCCACGGGCGCTTTCGATACGAGCTGCTTTATCCCCTTGTGCTGTAGAAATAAGAGCATCTTTTTCCCCTTGTGCTTCATTGGTTCTTTTATTTCGATACTTTTTCGCTTCGTTGATTTTCGTGTTCATCATTTCACGAGCATCTGTTACATTTGTAAAAGCCTTTCTTACTTCATCATTTGGAAGTTCAACATCTTGAAGCTTAACGGCTAAGATGGAAATTCCAATGTCGTATTTATCTATTAACTCTGAAAGTAAATCCCTTACATCTGCCTCAATTTCTGCTTTTCCTGAGGTTAGTGCATCATCAATTTTGGAGCTACCAATAATACTTCTTAAAGAAGCTGATGTAGCATCATACAAAATTTCTTCGGGCTTATCTGCATTGTATAGATATTGCGCGGGATTCGTTATTTTCCATTGAACTACTAAGTCCGCTAGTACAATATTTTCGTCTCCAGTAATCATTTTGGTTTCATTCGGAAATTCCTTTACCTGGCCATCCTTTTCTTCATATCCAAATTGTAAACTGAACGTTTCTTTTGATAATTTTTCTACACTTTGAATCGGCCATGGTAATTTAAAATGTAACCCCGGCTCATTAAGCCCTTGTTCTACTTTTCCAAAGGTTAGAATAACAGCTTGTTCTGATTCATCTACTGTATACCAAGTAGTGAAGGCTAAAATACTTAGGATCGTAATAAGAAAAATAAGACCAACAATGGTATACACTCTTTTTATACTTGTCATTTAACCACTTCCTTTTATAATTTCCACGATTGTTTATACGAATGATTATTAAGAAAGTTACACAAAAAATAAAAAAAGCGAAAGCGCCTTGGTTAGCCCCGACAAGCAAATGTTCTCAAGCGTAAGAAGTCTGAACTTTGACTTCTTACGCTTGAGGTTATTTGACCTCGAGGGGCTAGGCGCTGTAGCTAGACAATTTTCGAAGTCACAAGAAGTCATACATTCTTACCTATATAAAAAAAGAAAGGGAAAAGCGGGGTTAGCTTTTCCCTTTCTCACTGGCTCCCTGGGTATAGGGGGTTTTCTATTTCATATTAATGAAAGATTATTAAGGAAGTTTTAATCAAATGTAAACTTTAGGTAAATTTGGTTAGGAAAGTTCTTTATATAAACAGATCGTAAAAGAACTTCCTTGATTGAGTTTACTTTGAACAGAAATGCTACCCTTATGTGCTTCAACAATATGCTTTACTATAGCTAACCCTAACCCAGTCCCCCCCGAATTTCTACTTCTTGAATTATCCACGCGATAAAACCTTTCAAATATTCGAGGGATTTCATCTTTATCAATCCCAATACCGGTATCTTTTACTTTTACATATACCTTCGAATCTTCTTCTCTAACAGAAATCTCAACTTTTCCCCCTAATGGAGTATATGCTATGGCATTACTAACGAGATTAATAAAGACTTGCTTCAGTCGATAATAGTCCCCTTTTATGAAAACATTCGTTAAGCCTGGATTGATAGTTAGGGTAATATTCTTTTCTTCTGCCTTCCTATCAAGCATTTTCACAACCTCATTTAGCAATTCCAGTATATCTAATTGTTCTACATTCAATTGAAAACCATGCTGTTCAATTTTTGATAAATCTAATAGCTCTTGGATTAACGTTTGTAATCGATCACTTTCTTTTAAAATAATCGATAAAAATGCTTCTAAAGTGACTTCATCTTTCATAGCACCGTCTAATAAGGTTTCAGAAAAACCTTTAATCGAGGTGATAGGTGTTTTTAACTCATGAGAAACATTGGCAACGAATACTTTTCTCATTTGCTCCAATTTTTTCAGTTCCGTAATATCATGAAAAACGAGTAGGACTCCTTTCCATTCATTATTGGTTCCGATAATCGGAGAACCAAACACATCAAAATATCTTCTTTCAATTTCAAGTGGTAAAAGGATTTGTTTCTTTACTCTTTGTTCTGTCATAAATATTTCTTCAATTAATTCATTTACGACTTTATATTTTATGACATCATAGTAAAGTCTTGATAAATATTCATTCGTTGATATATTAAATATTTCTTTATAGCTTTTATTAATTAAGCTGATATAACCCCGATTATCAATTAATACTAAACCACTACCCATATTTTCAATTAAAGTACTTAATCGTTCCTGTTGCATCTCTTGTGTTTTAAGAATTTCTTGAAAATTTCTAGCTAGAACATTAATAGAAGAGCTAAGCTTACTTGCCTCGTTGTTATGATCCTCATATGCACGTGCACGATAGTTTCCTTTGGCAAGTTCCATCATTACATTAGTAGCTGCCTCTATAGGCTTAGTATATCGATTTGTAATTTTTGTACCTAAGAAGATAATCATAATCATAGCAATACCAAGACTTATACTTAATAGCCACCATATTTTGCGATTTACCTTTTCAAGCTCACCTATTTTGGTACTTATAAAAACATAACCATCAATTTGATTATTTTTCATAATAGGTGTTCCATAATAATGAAGATTATATCCCCCGGCTACTTCTAATCTACTCGTATCATTCGGATACGTTTGAACTGCATTGGTAATAATTCGTGAATGACGACCTTCTATTAAATTATTCTCTTTCGCAGAATCGACGATAATTTGACCATTACGATTAACTAATGTCATTCGAACATCCAAGCTTTCACTTATTTTTTCAATATCCTTTTTATTTATTGAAACGATTCCGCCCTTCTCCTCTACTAAATCAGCCATGAGATTTACTTCATTCTCTAATCGCTTATCGAACGTCTTTATATAGTAACTCTTAAAGAGCTGACCTAACAAAATAGCAGAACAGACCAATACAGCAATGATTAAACTAATAAGGGCAAAAAGTAATCTAGATCGAAATCTAATCATTCGGATTTTGGCTCCTCTAACTTATAACCTAATCCTCTAATCGTTTTAATATAAATTGGCTTTTTTGTATTTTTTTCAATTTTCTCACGTAAATGACTAATATGAACATCTACAATTCTAGTATCACCCGCAAAATCATAATTCCAGACCGCACTTAAAAGCTGATCTCTTGTTAAAACACGTCCATTGTTTGTAATCAAAAATAGTAGTAACTCAAATTCCTTTGGTGTTAATTCTAATAATTCATTTTCAAAATAAGCCTCATATTTTTCAGGAAATACTTTCAATTCAGCAATTTGCAAATAATCCTTTTCTTCCTGATTTTGAGGGACTTGTCCTATATTTACCTGTGTTCTTCTTAAAATCGCCTTGACTCTAGCAATAACTTCTCTTGGACTAAATGGTTTTGTCATATAATCATCAGCGCCTAGCTCTAATCCTAAAACCTTGTCAAACTCATCATCTTTGGCTGTTAACATCATAATAGGTGTTGATAATTTTTGTTGTCTAAGTTGTTTACAAACTTCAATACCATCCAGTTTAGGAAGCATTAAATCCAATAAAATCAAATCAGGATTCTCAGATATGGCTATATCTCTTCCTGCTTCTCCATCTGAAGCGGTTATCACTTCAAAACCGTTTTGTTCTAGGTTGTATTTTAGTAAAGTGATAATGGATTGTTCATCGTCAACGACTAGGACCTTATTTTTCATATTTGCCTCCGCAATTTTATTAACCCCAAATAAAAACCCCTATATATATCCACTATTATTATAAAGAAAAATAAAAAAAAACCACAGTATTTTAATCGTGGTTTTAAAAAACTTATTTAATGACAAATATTAGAAGTTATCGAGAGCTCTGCCATCCATTTTTTCAGGTTGATAAGGTGGACATACAAGTAAATCTCCAACGATTACCGTTTCGCCCGACTCATTGGTTCCCTCTACATGAACTTGGATGGTATGAGCCTTCCTATCTACGTCTGTAATCTCAAACAAGAATTGAACAGTTCCATAATGATAAACCTGCTTAGGAAAATCTAATGTTTGTTTCAAAACATGACTTCCAGGTCCAGGTAAATATTTAGAAACTGCTGACGTGATAATACCCGTAAGCATGATCGTTGGAACTATTGGTTTCTGATATGGGGTTTGAGATGCGTAATCATGCTGTATATACAGAGGGTTTGCATCATTTGTTAACCCAAGGTACAACAGTAGGTCCTTATCTTCTATTTTTTCGGTAAGAGTCAGTTTTTCCCCAACTGATATTTCTTCAATCGTTCTACCTAATTTTCTTTTCTTTCCCAGTAACATTAAGACACCCCCGTGTAAGCGATTTCAAAACTTTTTTTCAAAAAAGAGTCTGACCAATAAACAATACATCGATCAGACCCTTTATAGATTATTAGTTGCACAAGCAACAAAGTTTCAGAAAAGAGCCTAGATTAAGGCAGCCATTACATTACGTACAGCATCAGCTGACTTATCAAGTGCTTTCTTTTCTTCTGCTGTTAATTCTAACTCGATAATTTTTTCGATTCCATTTGCACCTAGAATGGTAGGTACACCTAAATAAATTCCTTCATACCCATATTCACCTTCTAAATATGCGATAGAAGGAAGAACACGACGCTGGTCTTTAAGTATTGCTTCACACATTTGAACAAGCGACGCAGCAGGTGCATAGTATGCGCTTCCATTTCCAAGAAGGCTTACAATTTCGCCGCCGCCTTTACGAGTACGTTCAACAATTGCATCTAGACGATCTTTAGGAATTAACGTTTCTAAAGGTATACCACCCGCATATGAGTAACGTACTAACGGTACCATTTCGTCTCCATGTCCACCAAGAACAAATCCAGTAATATCTTTAACGGATAAATTTAATTCTTGAGCGACAAATGTACAGAAACGGGCTGTATCTAATACACCAGATTGTCCGATTACGCGATTTTTAGGGAATCCTGTCTCTTGAAAGATAGTATATGTCATAGCATCAACCGGATTAGTTAAAACAACGATAAAAGCATTTGGAGAGTATTTTACGATTTCTTGGGCAACGCTCTTCATAATTTTTTGATTTGTTTGAACTAAATCGTCACGGCTCATACCAGGTTTACGTGCGATACCAGCTGTAATAACAACGATATCTGAATCCTTTGTATCTTCGTAATTTGAAGTCCCTGTAACGTTCGCATCAAATCCTTGAACAGGTCCTGCTTCTAACATATCTAATGCTTTACCTTTTGTTGGGTTTTCCATTTGAGGAATATCAACTAAAACGACATCCGCCAGTTCCTTTTGAGCAAGCATAAATGCAGTTGTTGCTCCTGTAAATCCGCCACCAATTACTGATACTTTTTTACGGTTGAATGACATTGTAAAACCCCCTAAACAATTTAGTAATCTTTTATTTGATATAAGGGCCGTTCAATGAACGACCCTTGTTATCATTATCTTATTATATTAGCCCATGTTCTTAATTAATTCGTCACCGAACTCAGAACATTTTACTTCAGTTGCTCCATCCATTAAGCGAGCAAAATCATAAGTAACAACTTTAGAAGCAATTGATTTTTCCATTGATTGGACAATCAATTTTGCTGCTTCATGCCAACCAAGATGCTCAAGCATAAGCACTCCTGAAAGAATTACAGAAGATGGGTTAACTTTATCAAGTCCAGCATATTTCGGAGCAGTTCCATGAGTAGCTTCGAAAATAGCATGCCCTGTTTCATAGTTGATGTTCGCTCCTGGAGCGATACCAATTCCACCAACTTGAGCAGCTAATGCATCAGAAATATAGTCACCATTTAAGTTCATTGTTGCAACAACATCAAACTCGCTTGGTCTTGTTAAAATTTGTTGTAAGAAAATATCAGCAATCGCATCTTTTACGATGATTTTTCCAGCTGTTTCAGCTTCAGCTTGTGCTTTGTTAGCTGCGTCTGCTCCTTGCTCATCTTTAATACGATCGTATTGTGCCCATGTAAATACTTTATCACCGAATTCTTTTTCAGCAATTTCATAAGCCCAGTTTTTGAAGGCACCTTCAGTAAATTTCATGATATTACCTTTATGTACGATTGTTAAAGATTTACGTCCTTCATTAATCGTATAGTTAAGTGCTGCACGCACTAAACGAGATGTTCCTTCTTCAGAAATAGGTTTAATACCAATACCTGAAGTTTCAGGGAAACGAATTTTCTTTACTCCCATTTCAGCTTGTAGGAAGTTGATTAATTTTTTCACTTCGTCAGAACCTTTAGCGTATTCAATACCTGCATAAATATCTTCAGTGTTTTCACGGAAAATAACCATGTCAGTATCTTGAGGACGCTTTACTGGAGAAGGTACACCTTCAAACCAACGTACTGGACGTAAGCAAACAAAAAGATCTAATTCTTGACGTAGTGCAACGTTCAATGAACGAATACCGCCACCAACAGGTGTTGTTAAAGGACCTTTAATAGCAATAAAATATTCGTTAATAACATCTAAAGTTTCAGATGGCAGCCACTCACCTGTTTGGTTGAATGCCTTTTCTCCTGCTAAAACTTCTTTCCAAACGATTTTACGTTCGCCTTTATAAGCTTTTTCAACCGCTGCATCTAATACACGAGATGATGCTGCCCAAATATCAGGACCTGTTCCATCACCTTCGATAAATGGAATAATAGGTTCATTTGGTACGTTTAATACCCCGTTAGTAACTGTGATTTTTTCTCCAGCCATTTTATTCCCTCCGTTATCTTTGCTCTTAAAGAAGCTAGTTTAATAAAAAATATAAAAAACACATATTCAAAGGTTAGAAGAAATAGCTTCTAACCTTAACCATATTACACCAATGTTCTTTTGAAAGTAAATATTTTACCCTCTTTGTTCAATTGGTACGTAAGTTTGCATACCAGGACCAGTATATTCTGCGCGTGGACGAATTAATCTGTTATTCGCATATTGCTCAAGAATATGAGCTAACCAGCCTGATACACGGCTTACTGCAAAAATTGGTGTAAATAAGTCATGGTCGATTCCTAAGCTATGGTACATAGACGCAGAGTAGAAATCTACATTTGGCGGTAGATTCTTCTCACCAGTTACAATACCTTCGATTGCAACTGACATTTCATACCAATGTGGCTCTCCCGTTAGAGCAGTAAGCTTTTGAGACATTTTTCTTAAATGCTTAGCACGAGGATCTCCTAAACGATATACTCGATGTCCGAAGCCCATGATTTTCTCCTTGTTTGCCAATTTACCACGAACATAGGAGTCAACATTTTCAAGCGTTCCAATTTCTTTAAGCATTTTCATAACAGCTTCATTTGCTCCACCGTGTAGAGGACCCTTTAAAGCACCGATAGCTGCTGTAACACCAGAATAAACATCAGATAATGTTGCTACGCAAACACGAGCAGTGAAAGTTGATGCATTAAGTTCATGGTCAGCATGCAGGACGAGCGCTTTGTCTAGAGCTTCGACTGCCACTTGATCTGGCTCGTTTCCAGTTAACATATATAAGAAGTTCGCTGCAAAGCTTAAATCTGTACGTGGAGCAACAGGATCTAATCCTTTTCTTACACGTGCAAATGCTGCTACAATGGCAGGCATTTTCGCTTGTAAACGAACTGCTTTACGATAATTTGCTTCTTCTTCCATTACATCTGATTCTTCATCGTATAATCCTAATAAAGAAACAGCTGTACGTAATGCAGCCATTGGATGAACTTCTCCAATTGGGTACATCTTAAAATGTTCCATAACTTCTTTAGGAAGCTCCATATTTTCAGCTAATTGTTTCTTTAGTTCTTCCAGCTCTGGCTTTGTCGGTAGCTTTCGGTGCCAAAGCAAATAGATAACCTCTTCGAAACTAGCATTGTCCGCTAAATCATCAATATTATACCCAACATAAGTTAGAGTATCATCGATAATCGAACTGATTGATGATGATGTAGCTACTACCCCTTCAAGACCACGTGTTACTGTCACTACGAATCTCTCCTTTACTCGAAAAATTTCCCCATCCCATTGGTTAAAACAAGATCATAGTCGAAAATATGAATTTTCAACTTGTTAAGAAAAAAATTATTGCACATCAGCAAATGTACTAATGTTGACCCATAAGTCACGAAACAAGAACATATCCTTTTTCTTTGTACGAACCCGAGCGGATGCTCGATAATGTACCAGAAAGAAAATGCTTTCATTTTTGTATAAACAAAAAACGTTTCTACTATATACACTACTATAATAAAAAAATAGAAATAAGGATACGCTTACAAGCCTATTATAAACAATTATCAGAACTTTGTGAATGAAAACAGCTTAAAATGTGAAAAAATTATTATTTTACTAGAAAACGAACTAATCGCTTTTTTTATTTAAATTTGATGAAATAATTATTTAGAATATACCCTCACTGAAAAAATCCAACTACTTTCATTGCTACATAAGCGATTCCAGCACCTATTAATGGTCCTACTGCTACACCTTTAAATATTGAAACGGCCAAAATCGTACCTAATACTAAAGCAGTTGTAATTTGTGGATCTGTAGAAAGCAGGTGGACCCCTCCTTTAGCTAACAATGCGACGACAATTCCAGAAACCAATGCAATCCATGCAAAAGGGGATTTAAATGATTCTCCTAAATCTTTAAATCCAATATCCCCACTTGCGATAGGTGCTAAAACAGCAATGGTAATAATCGTTACCCCCCACTCAATACCCTTGGATTGAATTTGTGATAAATACTTTGACTCAAGACCTATAATCTTAAGAAGGATCAATACAGTAACTGCAATCATTAATGATTTATTTTTAGCGATCACGCCAATTGAAAGTAATAAAAATAAAAATAATAATGGCTCCACCAGGATCGTAGCTCCTTTCACTTAAAATTATTTTAATATAGAATAAAGAACCATTTACACCGTATAATGTTTTACTATAATTGGATATTCATACTTGTATTTCTAGATGCGAAATAACAACTTCCACATTATGCAGTTTTTACAAATAAATGTTATTATATATGTATGATACTTTTGCCTAGTGTGCGGGAGGAATTTAATGAATTTACATTATGTTTATCGTTCTTTAAGGTTCTTGCTTGTTTTATCCGTCGTAGTTTTTGGGCTTATGGCAATTTTTTATGTAGCAAAGGTTACCTATCCTTTTCTTATCGGTTTAGCTATTGCCTTCTTAATTAATCCGCTCGTTAATTTTTTTGTTGCAAAAGGGAAAATGCCTCGTGCTCTTTCTGTATTTGTAGCACTAATCATACTGTTCGCTATTTTTGCCGGATTAATTACCTTACTTATCGCGGAAATTGTTTCTGGAGCTGATTATTTAGCTAAAGTTGTTCCAAACCATTTAGATACTCTTATTGATTACATGGAGCAATTATTTGCTGGACAGATTATTCCTCTATACAATCAGCTTACGAGTCTTTTCAATAACCTTGATGTTGGTCAACAGGATACCATCTTGGAAAATATCCAAAATGTAGGGAAAAAGTTTGGCACAACGGTAGGTGCTTTTATTCAGGACTTCTTTGGTAACATTCCTAATATTCTATCATGGTTTCCAAATGCAGCTACAGTCTTAATCTTTTCACTTTTAGCAACATTTTTTATCAGTAAGGATTGGTACAAACTTCATTCCTTAGCAGGTCGGCTTGTTCCAAATAGAGCTCGAACAAGTGGCAAAACCGTATTTGACGATTTAAAGAAGGCACTTTTCGGATTTATTAAAGCTCAATTGACCTTAATTTCCATTACAACGGTTATCATTTTAATCGGATTACTAATTCTTCGTGTAGATTATGCTATAACCATTGCTCTTATTTGTGGAATTGTAGATATCATTCCATACCTTGGAACAGGAGCTGTTTTTGTTCCGTGGATTATTTACGAAGCGATTGCAGGGGATATGAGCACCGCCATAGGATTAGGCGTTTTATACGTCGTGGTACTCGTCCAAAGACAAGTAATGGAACCAAAGATTTTATCTTCAAATATCGGGTTAGATCCATTAGCAACCCTGATATCACTATTCGTTGGGTTTAAATTAATTGGCTTCTTAGGACTAATCGTTGGACCTGTTACCCTTGTCATCATTAATACACTACATCGTGCCAATATTTTCCGTGATCTATGGGCTTATATTATGGGTAAAGAACCGGTGAAATAAAATCAGAATAAGAAAGAAGCTGCCTCTAAATTAATTAGAAGCAGCTTTTTCTTTGTTAGTTTATAATTTTAATTCTCCCTTTATAAATCCAATTTTTAAACCATTTTTTCATATAGTTTTTAAAAATGATTCTTGTAGTCGGAAATAATAAGAGAAATCCAAATGTATCTGTAATAAAACCTGGAGTAAGTAATAATGTTCCACCCACTAGTATACATATTCCATCTAATAATGCCTCTCCTGGAACCTGCCCCGTCTGTAATTGTCTTTGTACTTCATAGAGTGTCGCCATGCCTTGCCTTTTTGCCAAGTAAGCCCCGATTACACCGGTAGATAAAATGATCAAAACAGTCGGCCATACACCGATAACCTGTCCTGATAGCATAAGGAGGGCAATTTCACCGGCCGGAACAATAATCAAAAAAAGAATTAAAAATCTCAACTTACTTCCCCATTTCTTTAAGAAGCTTGTACTATTATTAGTATAGTATGTTTTGGCAGAGATTCAAATGACTAGCTTATAAAAAAGGCTGTTTTCGTATAAATTGTGGTTTTGGTAAAAATCCCAAAAGCCGGATTTTTACATCTTTTCTTAAACAGTAAGCAGCTCTTTTCTTGATTTTTATACGAATTTTATCATTCTACACAAAGAAATCCCATCTAATAAATTAGAAAAGCAACAAAGTTTTAGAAAAGAGCCAAAAAAAAGAAGATGGAGAACCCATCTTCTTTTTTTTAAAGAACGCTTGCGTGTCCGTTGTAAATAACACCACGACCTGAATCTACCGTGATTTCTTGACCGTCCTTAAATAATTTAGTCGCATTTTCAACGCCAACTATGACTGGAATTCCAAGGTTTAAGCCTACAACTGCAGCATGGCTAGTTAATCCGCCTTCTTCCGTAATAAGAGCACTGCATTTTTCTAGAGCAGGAACCATTTCACGGTCTGAACCAATGGTAATAAGAATAGAACCTTCTTTAACCTTTGCCAACGCTTCGGCTGCATTACTAGCAATCACTACTTTACCATAGGCAGTTTTTCTGCCAATTCCTTGTGCTTTAGCAATAATATCGCCTACTACATGAATTTTCATTAAATTAGTAGTTCCTGCTTCTCCTACAGGTACACCTGCAGTGATAACAACAAGATCCCCGTGTTTCACTAAACCGCTATTCACACTTTCCTCTACTGCCACATCTAACATTTCATCGGTTGTTCGTGCTTCTTTACCGATTTCAGGATATACCCCCCATACAAGCGATAAACCACGCTTTGTTGCTTCATTTGCAGTAACCGCTACAATCGGAGCCTTTGGACGATACTTAGAAATCATTCGAGCTGTATGACCACTTTCAGTAGGGGTGATAATTGCATTAACATCTAAGTTTAAAGCTGTATGTGCAACCGATTGCCCGATGGCATCCGTTATATTATGATCATTGTCCTTACTGCGAGCAGATAAAATTTCTTTATGATCTAACGCTTGTTCTGCGCGAGATGCAATATTATGCATCGTTTGAACCGCTTCAACTGGATATGTTCCTGCTGCCGTTTCTCCTGATAACATAATAGCGTCAGTACCGTCAAAAATAGCATTTGCCACATCACTTGCTTCCGCACGTGTAGGACGTGGATTACGCTGCATAGAATCTAACATTTGGGTAGCAGTAATAACCGGTTTACCTTGGGCGTTACATTTCTTAATTAACTGCTTTTGAACAAGAGGAACTTCTTCAGCAGGAATTTCCACACCTAAGTCTCCACGAGCAACCATTAATCCATCAGAAATTTCTAAAATTTCGTCTATATTGTCTACTCCTTCTTGGTTTTCAATTTTAGGGATAATTTGGATATGACTAGCTTGTTTTTCTTCTAATAGCTGGCGGATTTCCAATACATCAGACGCTCTTCGAACAAAAGAAGCTGCGATAAAATCAATGTCTTGTTCAATTCCAAATAGGATATCTTTTGCGTCCTTTTCCGTAATTCCAGGTAATTGAACAGAAACACCTGGCACGTTAACACCTTTTTTATTTTTTAATGTACCACTATTTAGAATTTTAGTATGAATTTCTAGTTGGTCCTTATTGATTGCTGTTACTTCTAATCCTATAAGACCATCATCTAATAATATTTTTGAACCAACATGTACGTCATCAATTAACCCTGGGTATGTAACTGAAAACTTATCCGTTGTTCCTTCCACTTCCACCATGGAAACGATAATATTTTCCCCAGCTTTAAGTTCGATAGCTCCATTTACCATGTTGTTTGTTCTGATCTCAGGGCCCTTTGTATCAAGGAGTATAGCTACTGTTTTGCCCGTTTTTGCTGAAGCCTCACGAATATTTTTAATTCTTTGTCCGTGTTCCTCATGGTCTCCATGAGAAAAGTTTAATCTAGCAACATTCATTCCTGCTCCAATAAGCTTTGTTAACATTTCTACACTTTCACTAGCAGGACCTATCGTACATACGATTTTCGTTTTACGCATTTTCATTTCCTCCAATTAAATCGATAGTTCTTTAGAAAGTTTAAATAAATTTAGGTCTAAAGAATGTTTACGTTCTAATATTTCTATAATATCATAATCAACTAATTGATTTTGCTCAATTCCAACCGCTCTTCCGCCTTTACCATCCATTAAAAGCTCAACTGCTTTGGCACCAAGACGGCTTGCTAATACACGATCAAATGCAGTTGGTGATCCACCTCGTTGAATATGACCTAATACTGAGATTCTTGTATCGTGATTCGTTGCTTCTTTTAGTTGCTTTGCAAATTCTGTTGCGCTACATACGCCTTCTGCAATGACAATAATACTATGTTTTTTTCCACGTTCATGCCCACTTTTTAGACGTGATGCAATTTCTTCCATATCATACTTTTCTTCAGGAATAAGGATGGTCTCAGCTCCACCAGCTAATCCAGCCCATAATGCAATATCACCTGCATCTCGACCCATTACTTCAATAATAAAAGTTCTTTCGTGGGAAGTTGCCGTATCACGAATTTTATCTATAGCATCAATAACTGTATTTAATGCTGTATCAAAACCAATTGTAAAATCTGTTCCAGCAATATCATTGTCAATGGTTCCAGGTACACCTACACATGGGTATCCCTGTTCGGTTAGAGCCTTCGCGCCACGATATGAACCATCTCCACCAATGACAACAAGGCCTTCAATACCATGGGCTTTTAATTGTTCAATCCCTTTTTGCTGACCCTCTTTTGTTTTAAATTCCTCACATCGGGCAGAATAGAGCATTGTACCCCCACGATGAATAATATCCCCAACTGATCCTAATTCTAACTTTTTAATATTACCGTTTATTAATCCAGCATACCCTCCGTAAACACCAAATACTTCAATATTATGATATATAGCTTTTCGAACAACTGCACGCACGGCAGGGTTCATACCTGGAGAGTCGCCTCCGCTTGTTAATACTCCGATTCTTTTCATTATTTCACCCCAAATAATTATGTATTTTTCTTTGGAAACGTATTATTCGAAAAATCAAATTTGCTTTTCTTATTATGAACAGAATACACTAGAATATTTCTAAAATAACATGAAGCTACAGCTATCTCAACACAATCATACCTAAGTTTTTTATAGACGGAATAATAAGTTAAATGAAAGCGTTTTATCTTTAAATTTTGTCACAAAAAATTCAGGTTCTTGGTTTTTGCTATAAAAATCAGTTTCTGGATCGGAAATCAATAGTCAAACTAAAACGAAACTAAAAATAAAAAAACTGATTAAATGAGACTATTTAGTTTCATTTAATCAGCTTATCTTATTTTACCCCAATAGATTCTTTTTCAGTAGAGAACTCTCCGATTGATTTAAATTTAGCGTAGCGATGTTCAATTAGTTCTTCCTCACTCATTTTGGTTAATTCTTGTAAGGAATGATATAAAATTTGATCAATCTCTTCCGCTTGTTTTTTTAAATCACGGTGGGCTCCACCTTTTACCTCTGGTATAATTTCATCAATGATTCCTAATTCCTTTAAGTCAGGTGCAGTAATTTTCATTGATTCAGCAGCTTTTTTAGCTAAGGAAGCATCTTTCCAAAGAATAGCAGCTGCACCTTCAGGTGAAATAACCGAATAGGTGGAGTTCTCTAACATATGCAGATGATTTCCAACACCTAATGCCAGTGCTCCCCCGCTTCCACCTTCACCAATGACAATACAAACCACAGGCACCTTTAAACTAGCCATCTCAAAAAGATTTTTTGCGATGGCTTCGCTTTGACCACGTTCCTCAGCAGCTTTACCTGGATAAGCCCCTTTTGTATCAATAAAGCATATGATAGGTCTACGGAATTTTTCAGCTTGATACATCAATCGTAATGCTTTTCGGTAGCCTTCAGGATGAGGCATCCCAAAATTACGTCGAATGTTTTCTTTTGTATCTTTTCCTCTTTGATGTCCAATTACAGTGACAGGTAGTCCGTGATATTTCGCAACACCAGCTACAATCGCTTCATCATCACCAAAGGTACGATCCCCATGACACTCGAAGAAATCATTAAATAATACAGAAATATAATCAAGGGTTGTCGGTCTGCCAGGATGCCTAGCGATTTGCACGCGATCCCAAGGTTTCATATTTTCATAAATATCTTTTTCAAGTTTTTCAAGACGTGCTTCTAATTTCTCAATTTCAGAAGAAAGATCCACATCTGCATTTTTCGTAAACTCTTTTAGTTCGGCAATTTTTTTCCTTAACTCTATTACCGGCTTTTCAAATTCTAATTCTCCTACCATTGAAGTACACCCCCTGGTTGATGGATTTCAAGCAGGTTGATCATCTTTTCTCTTAATTCAAGCCTTGAAATCACTGCGTCCAACTGCCCATGTTTTAAAAGAAACTCGGACGTTTGAAAATCTTCTGGAAGTTCTTCGCGAATGGTTTGTTCAATAATTCTTCTTCCAGCAAAACCAATTAATGCACCTGGTTCAGCAAGATTATAGTCACCTAAAGAAGCAAAGCTTGCTGAAACTCCTCCGGTTGTTGGGTGGGTCATAATGGAAATAATTAATCCACCGTGGTCACTAAATTTCTTTAACGCAACACTTGTTTTAGCCATTTGCATTAAGCTCAAGACACCCTCTTGCATTCTAGCTCCACCTGATGCCGTAAAAATGACAAATGGAACAGAAAGCTTATCTGCTTTTTCAATGGCACGCGTAATCTTCTCTCCTACTACTGAACCCATACTGCCCATTCTGAAAGTGGAATCCATAATCGCGACAACGACTTGATTTCCACCAACCGATCCAGTTCCGGTCACAACGGCTTCATTGATTTTCGTTTTTTGTTTGTCCTTTTCCAACTTTTCAAGATAATCAGGAAAGTTTAAAGGATTATCAGACACCATATCTGAATTTATTTCTACAAAACTATTTTCATCTAAAAAGCTCTCGATACGTTCAAAGGAATTCATCGGATAGTGGTATTGGCAATGTGAACATACCTTAAGATTTTTGATTAATTCCTTCGTATACATAATCTTTTTACATTCTGGACATTTAGACATAATACCTTCAGGCACATCTTGTTTTGCACTTTCAGAAGGTATCGTTGCATACTTCTTCTTTTTAGATTTTGTAAATAATTCTTTAAGCAAAGTGAAACCTCCTAAACGGTGTACATTTATTATCCTAGTGGTCAGACCACTTGTTTTTTTAAAATACCCTGCTGCAAGCATGGGTAAAATTGCTTGTCCTATCAATATAGAACAATTCTTATACAAAGATTGTTTAAATGTGTCGTTAAGAATTCGACAAATTCCTTAAGTTTTGATAATGAATAAGTGCTTTTTTCTTATTTCCGCTTTCAATCGAAGCAATAATATTTAAATATAAGTCCTTTTCTTTTTCACAATGTTTAATTTCTAGTGCCTTAAAATAATCATTTAAAATTAACCAAATTCTCATTAATAGATGATTATCGGCTAGCACGGCAATGGAATAAAAGAAGTTCTCATCGTCAACAGATTGACCAAGAACCACTTCCTCTTTTAAATCGATCATAGCGGAACTGCTATATCTATCTATAGCAAGCTTTAAACAATCCATTTCGATAAGGTATTTTGTTTCCAGTACATCTTTTTTTGCTTTTTCATCTTCAAGGATAAAAGTGCTTAACAGTTGAACTAACTGGTTTCCTCGAAAATCTCGTATAAATGTGCCTTCTCCTCGACGCGTTTCTATTAATCCTAGAAGCTCTAATGCACGTAACGCCTCCCGAACGGAAGAGCGCCCAACATTGAGGCGCTCCGATAATTCTCGTTCAGATGGGAGTTTATCTCCAGGCTTTAATTTTTCTTTTGAGATAATCTGTCGAAGTTGCTTCACAATTTCGAGATATACTTTTGATTCAGTTTGTGAAGATACCACTTCATTCATCACTCACTTTTACCAATAATCGCGAGTCTGCTTGTTTTTTCTTTAATTTCCTCTGGGTCAACTTTTATTCGTGCAACTCCAGTATCCATAGCAGCCTTAGCAACAGCTGCAGCTACTGCAGGGGCTACACGTGGGTCAAACGGACCTGGGATAACGTAATCTTCATTTAATTCATCTTCATTAATAAGACCAGCAATAGCATTAACAGCTGCTACCTTCATGGCCTCATTAATATGGGTAGCACGAACATCTAATGCTCCACGGAATATGCCTGGAAATGCTAGAACGTTGTTTACCTGATTTGGAAAATCTGATCGACCGGTTCCAATTACTTTTGCTCCTGCTTCTTTCGCAATTTCAGGCATAATTTCAGGGACTGGATTAGCCATAGCGAATATAATGGAGTTCTTATTCATGGACTCAACCATTTCTTTCGTTAAAGCTCCAGCAACAGAAACACCAATAAATACATCGGCACCTTTAATCACATCTTCTAAACTTCCTTGAAGATTATCACGATTTGTAAATTTAGCCACTTCATCCTTGATTGCGTTCATGCCGTTTGGACGCCCCTCATAAATGGCCCCTTTTGTATCACACATGATAATGTCTCTTACGCCATAACTATATAAAAGCTTAATAATAGCAATTCCAGCAGCACCTGCACCATTTGCTACTACCTTAATTTCATTCATTTTTTTCCCAATAAGTTTCAAAGCATTAACAAGCCCAGCTACAGTAACAATAGCTGTACCATGTTGATCATCATGGAAAATAGGGATGTTCGTTTCTTTTTTCAAACGTTCTTCAATAACAAAACAATTAGGAGCAGCAATATCTTCTAAATTGACACCACCAAAGGTTGGCTCAAGAAGTTTAACTGTTTCTACAATTTTGTCAATATCTGTGGTATTTAAACAGATAGGAAAGGCATCTACTCCAGCAAAGCTTTTAAATAAAACAGCTTTTCCTTCCATAACTGGAAGTGCTGCTTCAGGGCCGATATTCCCGAGTCCAAGGACAGCTGTTCCATCAGATACAACTGCAACCATATTCCCCTTCATCGTATAGTCATATACTGTTTCAGGTTTATCATAAATTTCCTTACATGGCTCAGCTACTCCTGGTGAATAGGCAAGACTTAAGTCTTTAGCATCCTTGACTTGAACTTTAGACTTTGATTCTAATTTCCCTTTGTTCACCCGATGCATATGCAATGCTTCTTCTCTTAAACTCATTTGTATTCACTCCCTAAATTCCATCCAAGAAAATTATAATAATTTTAATAAACATACATTAGGAATTATCATTTTGTCTCAGAATAAAGTGGTCAGACCACAAATAATCTCTTTACCAATATAACATAACTAAAGAAGTTGTAAAGACTATTCCTTTAGGATGACATTCTCTTCTCCAAGAAACTCTTTTAATTTCTGGATAAGTTGTTTTGTAGGATTAATATGATATGCATCCTCCAGCAACACCGTCTTTTTTAGCCCTTCGTAAAAAAGAATAATATTTGTATCTCCTTTATTTTGTCTAAATAAAGCTTTTAACTTTTGAAGTTCTTCTACGGATTGTTTACTTTCTTTCAACTTCAAGTAAAGCGTTGCTTTGAATCTTTTATTTGTTTCAAGCCACTCCTCCATATTTACTGCATCCTGTATGATTAATTGGCTTAAATCTGTTCGCTGCTCCACTTTTCCACTTACGACTAATATATTTCCTTGCTTTAAATCCGACATAATCTTATTGTAAACTTTCGGAAAAACAACGGCTTCCATCTCTCCAGTAGAATCAGAAATGGTTAAAAAAGCCATCGGCTCTCCTTTTTTTGTTCTAATTTTCTTTATATCATTGATATAAATCCCTACAGAAACACTTTTAGCGTTATCCTTGATATTCATAAGAGGAATGGCACCGGTTAATGCAAGGTCCTTTTCATTTATAGATAATGGATGATCAGAAAGGTAGATGCCTAAAACATCTTTTTCAAATCTAAGCTTTTCTTCGATAGGAAGAGGTTCAATCTCAACGTATTTTGGTTTCAAGAAGAATTCCTCTTCTGAAAAGAAATCAATTTGGGCTGTATCATCCGGATTCACCAACTGTGAATGTTCCATCGCAACATCTAAGCTAGCTAAATAGGTTGATCGGTCCATTCCAAATTCATCAAAGCTTCCAGAATGGACAAGTGATTCTAAGACTTTTCGATTGATAATTTTAGTTGACACCCTCATACAAAAATCAAATAAATCTTCAAATCTTTTTATTTTTCTCTTTTGAAAAATTTCTTTTAAAACCGTAGCACCTATACCTTTTATCCCTGCAAGGCTATAACGAATAGCTCCATTATCTACATGAAATGAATAACCGCTATAATTAATAGACGGCGGGAGTACTTTAAAATCCATTTGTTTCACTTCGCGAATATATTGAGCTATTTTCGAGTCATTTCCAATTGCAGAAGTTAATAAGGAAGTCATAAAAAATAATGGGTAATGAGCTTTTAAATAAGCCAATTGGTAGGAAATCAAGCTATAAGCGACTGCATGGCTACGGTTAAATCCATAATCAGCAAACCTTACAATGAGATCATAAATCTCATTGGATACCTCAAGAGTATATCCTCTCTTTCGTGCTCCGCTTACAAAATGCTCCCTTTCTTCATCTAAAATTTCCTTTTTCTTTTTAGCCACCGCACGTCTTAACAAATCTGCTTCTCCAAGGGAAAAACCCGCCATTTTAGAAGCTATTTGCATAATTTGCTCCTGGTAAACAATAACACCATACGTTTTTTCTAAAATAGGCTGTAAATCCGTATTTGGATAAACGATTGGTTGAATCCCATGCTTTCGCTCAATAAATTGAGGAATATTTTCCATTGGCCCCGGGCGATATAGTGCGTTGACCGCTACAATATCTTCAAATTGTGAAGGCTTCAGCCTCATTAACACTTTTCGCATACCCTCTGATTCCAATTGAAATATACCGGTTGTATCTCCATTAGACAATAGATCAAAGACCTTTGAATCGTTTAGTGGAATAGAGCGAATATCTATTTTTTCACCTGTTACTCTATGGATATTTTTTAATATGGATTCCATAAACGTTAAGTTTCTTAATCCTAGAAAATCCATTTTTAACAAGCCAACATCCTCTAAATATTCCATTGAATATTGTGTTAAAAAAACTTCTTGTGAGCCCGACTGGATCGGAATCACATTCACTAGTGGTTCTTCACTAATCACAATACCTGCTGCATGGGTAGATGTATGCCGTGGTAACCCTTCAATTTTTAAAGCTGTATGGAAGAGTTTCTCGTGCAAGGAATTTTCTTTTACAAATTTCCGTAAACTTTCCGATTCTTGATAGGCAGTTTCCAATGTAATGCCTAACCGGGAAGGAATTAGCTTAGATATTTGGTCTAACTCTTTTGGGTTAAACCCAAATGCTCTGCTTACATCTCTCAGGGCAGCCTTAGCAGCCAATGTTCCAAAGGTGACGATTTGTGCTACATGTAATTCACCATACTTTTTAGCAACGTAATGAATAACCTCATCTCTAGAATGATCTGGAAAGTCAATATCGATATCAGGCATAGAAACGCGTTCTGGATTTAAGAATCGCTCAAACAACAGTTCATGTTCGATCGGATCAACATCCGTAATTTGTAGAACATACGCAACGAGTGAGCCAGCCGCAGAGCCCCTTCCAGGTCCAGTTAAGATTCCTTTTTCACGTGCAAATCTCATAAAATCCCAAACAATTAGAAAATAATCACTAAATCTCATTTTACGGATGATAGCCATTTCATAATTCAATCTTTCTAAATAGATGGGATTTGAACCTATCTGACGAGAATTTAGTCCTTTTAGACATACCTCCTCTAGAAGGCTATCTGCTGTTTTGGAACCTTCTGTTGGAAATTTAGGTAAATGTCTATTTTCAAGCGTAATCCTTACATTACACTTTTCTACAATTTGAATGGTATTTTCTAGAGAATCAGGATATCCCGATAATAACTCTACCATTTCCTGCCTTGATTTGAAGTAATATTGGTCACTCCCCAACTTCTCACGGTGATCATCCTGTAATTTATCGCCGTTTTTTATAGCTAATAGGCACTCTTGAGCTAATGCGTCATTTTGGTGAAGATAGTATACCTGATTGGTTGCTACCGTTTTAATCCCGGTAGACTTGGCCAAATCCATTAAACTTTTATGTATTCTTTTTTCCTCTAAAAGTAGATGGTCCTGAATGGAGAGGTAAAAATCATCTTTTCCAAAAATCTTAATATACTTCTCTACAGCTGTTTTGGCATCAGAATAATTTTCATTTAATAAATGGGTTTCTATTTCTCCCTCTATACCGGGTGAAATAACAATTAATCCTTCCTGATAATGCTTTAACCATTTTATCGGTATGCCCGTTGGAGATTTGGTTTTAATAACACTCGATATTTTTAAGAGATTATGAAACCCTTTTTCATTTTTGGCTAAGAGGACAAATGGAAAACTTTCATCTTTTTCATTTAAGACATCTGCAGTTAACCCTAAAATTGGCTTTATTCCATGTTTTAAGCATTCTTTATAAAAAGGAATGGTTCCATACATAACATTTCGGTCCGTTAAAGCTAAGGCAGGAAATCCTTTTGCCTTTGCCTCTTTCACAAGTTGTTCCACTTGGATCGTACTGCTAAGTAAGCTATATGCACTATAAACATGAAGGTGAATAAAAGACATTTCGATCGCACCCTTCAAAGTAATCCTTAATCTTATTATAGAACTAAGAGGTAAAAAAGGAAAATATGTTCTCATTTTTCTATGAGGTTTGTTTTGGGTTCACTAACATAAACTGTGCCTTATGTCCATATGATGAAGTAATGCTAGTTTTAGGACAGGTGGTTATACGATGAAAGAAATTGGTTTCTTTCCTTCTCTAATTGAAAGTTACTTTCTAGCCTTGGGAGTTATATTAGGAGGTTCATTAATCGGAGGAATTGCAGCCTTTTTAACTGGACAGCCTCCTTTAACAGCCATCTTCCGATATTCCTCTGCTTTACGAATTTGGGCGATTATTGCTGCGATTGGCGGAACATTTGATACAGTTTATAGTTTTGAGAAAGGATTTCTTGAGGGAGGAACTAAAGATCTCTTCAAGCAATTTATTCTTATTCTGTCAGCGATGGGCGGGGCTCAGACAGGAGCTAAGCTCATCTACTGGCTAACGCAGGAGCATACAACACTATGAGAATTCCTTCTTGGCAATTATGGAAAAAATGGCGTCGTTTTTTTACAGGAATGGCTGTAGGAAGTGTAATTAGCTGGTGTATATTTGTTTTTATTTTTGGTGTTTGGCAAGAGAAACATTCAAAACTCATTCGAGAACAGGAAGAAGCGATTAAAGAATATAAATCTGAAAAATTAATATGGCAGGAAGAATTTAAGACTCTTAACAAAAAGACGCAAGAGAAAATAACGATTCAGGATGTAAAAATAAAAGTAATGAATGCTGATAAATATAAACTAGATGTTTTTAGTGTTTACGAAGTAGAAGAAAGCGTTAAAGAGGATTTAAAGATTATGATAGCCAAAGATTTAGAAACGGTTTATAAGAGTCGTGACCTGCTTAAGAAAGTAATTGAACATAAAGTGGTCAAAATTAATGGGAAACGCTATCGTTTGGAAATGAAGGAAATCTATATTTTTACCACTCTTCATATTCAATTAGAAATTCACTTAGCTACCTGATAAATTAAGAGAAGGCAGCTGCCTTCTCTTAACTTTTTAAACAAACTTCATCTATTTCTTTTAGAACATGATCTGCCTCGCCCCAACTATAAATAGAAGCACCGGCTGCTAATGGGTGACCTCCACCTTTATAGTTTCTGGCAACCCCATTGATCACTGGACCTTTCGAACGAAGGCGGACCCTAATTTGGTCATCCTCTTCAATAAAGAAAACCCATGCTAATATTCCCTTTACATTACCTAAAGTCCCAACTAATAATGAGGCTTCTGACGGCTCAACATCAAACTGATTTAGTATCTCCTTTGACAGGATCATGGAAGCCGCTCCACTTGGTCTCACTTCGAAGTTTTGTAAAATATATCCATTTAATTTAATGACATTTGGACTTAGTTCATACATTTTGTCAAATAAGTCTGTTCTAGAAAAGTTATAATGAATGAGCTCACCAGCATATTTAAATGTCTTATCCGTCGTACTTGGGAATAAAAATCTACCTGTATCCCCAACAATTCCAGCAAATAACAACCGAGCTGCTTCGTCTGTCATTTTTAATCCTTTATCTTTTCCAGATAAATAAAATTCGTAAATCATCTCACTGACAGAGCTTGCTTCGGTATCAACCCATAACAAGTCACCATAGGGATCTTCATTTGGATGATGGTCGATTTTAATTAACTTTTTCCCAAGTTTGTATCGCGTATCGCAAATTCTTTCCTCATTTGCTGTATCACAAACAATAATCAAGGCATCTGTAAATACCTCATCTGGGATTTGATCTAAACGGCGCATATAATGCAATGAAGGATCTTCTTTACCTACTGCAAAAATTTGTTTTTGTGGATAAGACGTTTTTAAAATTTCAACAAGTCCACATTGTGAACCATATGCATCAGGGTCTGGTCTTACATGACGATGAACGATGATCGTATCAAATTGTTCAATCGTCTCTAGTATTTGTTTTTTCATTGTAGTCTCCTTTTTTTATTAGAATCTAATTCTGGTGGTGGTAATTCCATCTAAATACCGTTAAAATAGACATGGTTATGTTTGAATCATACATGGAGGAATTGGATATGCCTATTTTAGTCATTTTTATTGTATTATCTCTAGTATTTTATCTTTTTTATAAAGTTAAATTTGTACGAAGCAACAAACCAGCTGAAAAAAAATGGATTTCTTCCAAATCTAGTATATCACTCGGTTTATTTATCGCACTATTTGGTATCAATCAACTATTTCTTTTTCAAACAACGGTTACCTATATAGTAGCAGCGGTCTTTATCATAATGGGTGGTTTAAGTATTTGGTCTGGCTGGAAGGCTTACAAATATTTTCTTCCATTAGCTATTGAGGAAGCTGAACACAACTAATCAAAGCGGAAAAGCTGTTTCAACTGAAACAGCTTTTTGTTTTGCTAACTGCGGTCAATTAGTTGACACATCATCATCGCTTTTCCAACAAGTACTCCCTCATTGAAAACCTCTACGTCGACTTTCCCAAACTTTCGACCGACCTCTAGTACCTTAGGAAAAATCTCCAACATACTATCAATTTGAACTGGTTTTATAAAGTAAATCGTCATATTTTCTACAACCAGGTCACCTTTTTTATACGTTCGTAATACACGATTGGCTGCTTCCGTCACAATAGTTGTAAATACGCCATACGATATGGTGCCAAGGTAGTTGGTCATTTGGGGGGTTACACTACATTTATAGGTTTCTTCCCCTTTTGTTTTACCACTAGATAAAGCGAGCTGACTAGTGACGATATCATCAATCGTCTCTCCAACTTGTGGCTGCCTTTGTACCATTTGTAATGCTTTAAGTACGTCCTGGCGACTGATAATTCCTTCTAATCGATTGGAATCATTCACCACAGGTAAAACTTCGATACCTTCCCAAACCATCATATGAGCAGCAGATGCCACACTTGTTTTACCGCTCACTGTCATAGGATTCTTCGTCATAATTTTATCAATATGTGTATCTGAGTCTTGTCCAAGAATATCCTTCGAAGTTAACATTCCTTGAATTTTACGATTATGATCGATAACAGGAAAACGACTATGGAAAGATTCGCGATTAAATTTATGCCATTTCGATACTGTGTCATCTACCTTTAAGCATATGGTTTCATCTACAGGGGTTAGTATATCTTCTACTAATACTATTTCTTTTTTTATAAGCTGATCATAGATAGCTCTATTAATCATCGTTGCAACTGTAAAGGTATCATAGCTGCTAGAAATAATCGGTAACTGTAGTTCATCCGCAAGCTTTTTCACATGATCCTCTGTATCAAAACCGCCTGTAATCAAAACGGCTGCTCCCGCTTTTAATGCATGCTCATGTGCTTTAGTGCGGTTACCGACAATAAGTAAATTTCCAGCACCCGTATACCGCATCATTGCATCAAGTTGCATAGCTCCTATAACAAATTTATTAAGCGTTTTATGTAAGCCTGCTCGGCCGCCTAATACTTGTCCATCGATAATATTGACAATTTCTGCATACGTTAATTTTTCGATATTCTCTTTTTTCTTACGTTCAATTCGAATTGTACCTACACGCTCAATGGTACTTACGTATCCTTTATTTTCCGCATCTTTGATAGCACGATACGCTGTTCCTTCACTAACGCTCATAGCTTTTGCAATCTGGCGAACAGATATTTTTTCTCCTACGGGAAGAGAATCAATATACTGTAATATTTGTTCATGCTTAGTTGCCATACGTTCACCTGCTTTTTTCCGTCCTAAAAAGGATTAGTTAATTTTATTATAAAGTGAACATATGGCCGAGTAAACATTACCTAGGAAAAATCAAGAAAATAACTTATCCAAGATAACGAGCTCTTTTTTGTTTTGGTTTCCCCACATTTAATTTTTGACCCTTAGGTGCATACAGTAATGCTGAAAGGTTTCCCGCAATCACTAATAAAGCAAGAATAAGCCAGCTTATGGCAAATATCCCTTCTAACCCTTGAGCAAAAATTGAAAACTTTGGAAGGGCAAAATATAACATAAATGCTGCTAATAATAAACATAACATATACCGATTTCTTTTCATTCAATATCCCTCCTTTTTTATAGCTTGTTTCATATGTATGCGAAAGACAGTCAAAAAATAATAAAAAATGAAGCTAATCTAATGGCAAATTCCCCTTAGATTAGCTTCATTTTTATAGTTCGAACGAATCTCCAGACTGCATGATTAGACCGGTATCATTCTGCAATAACTCAATAAACTTTTGTGGATCCTGTTTAATTGGAGGGAAGGTATTATAGTGAATCGGAACAACCTTTTTTGCATTCAATAAAGTTGCAGCATAAGCCGCATCTTCAGGTCCCATTGTATAATTATCACCAATAGGTAAAAATGCGACATCGATTGGATGGCGTTCTCCTATTAATTTCATATCCGAGAATAATCCAGTATCTCCTGCATGATAGATGGTCTTTCCTTCTGCCATGAATAAAATCCCTGCAGGCATTCCACAATAAATAATTTCTTTATTTTCTGTAACATATGAACTTCCATGGAATGCTTGAGTCAGCTTAACTTTTCCAAAATCAAATGAATAAGCTCCACCAATAGACATTCCATGTACATTTAACCCTTTCCAGCTTAATAGATTCGCAAGGTCCGCCATAGCAATGACTAATGAATGATTCCTTTTCGCTAATTCAACTGTATCGCCAACGTGATCATTATGCCCATGGGAAAGAATAATCACATCTGCTTTTACTTCGTCAGTTTTTAAATCGGTTAAGCTATTGCCTGTAATAAAGGGATCGATTAAAATCGTTTTTCCATTGGTCTCTATCATTACTACTGAATGACCATGATAAGATAATTTCACTTCTATTTCCTCCTCTTAGGGTTGTTATTGTCTAATTTCTACAACAATCCATCATATCCTTCCTAAAAAAATTTTATACTTCCTTGCGAAATGCTTAAAACGTTTTACATTTTATCTTTTCCTTGCTAATCTCGAAGTAGGATAGTTTTTATTTTACAAGGGGGATTTTAGGATGAATGAAAGAATTAAAAAGATTTCTAGCTGGATGAAGGATTCGAATATTCAGCTTTGCTTTATAACTAACCCTGATAATGTCTTTTATTTAAGCGGCTTTTTAAGTGAACCACATGAACGTTTACTAGGCGTAGCTATTTTTCAAGAGGAAGAACCTTTTTTAATTTGTCCCGCTATGGAAAAAGAAGATGCTAAAAGAGCTGGTTGGCCAGGTGAAATCATCGGCCATAGTGATATTGATCGCCCTTGGGAGCTTGTTCAAAAGGCAATTGCTAAAAGAAATGTATCTATCGAAAAAGTTGCTATCGAAAAAGAACATATGAATGTTGAACGGTATGAGGCGGTTTCAAACCTTTTCCCTAACGCTTCATTTGTCCCAGCAGAAGAGAAAATGCGTACCCTTCGCCTTGTAAAAGATGACCAGGAGATTAAAAAAATTCGTGAAGCTTGTGCCCTTGCTGATTATGCAGTTGAAATAGGGGTTCAAGAAATTAAAGAAGGTAAAACAGAGTTAGATGTATTAGCTGCCATTGAGTATGCTCTTAAGAAAAAAGGAGTAAATGAAATGTCATTTGCCACTATGGTATTAACCGGTGCAAATGCTGCTTCACCTCACGGAACTCCAGGATTAACAAAAATTAAAAAAGGTGATTTAGTGTTATTTGACCTTGGTGTTGTCGTGGATGGATATTGTTCGGATATCACACGTACAGTTGCTTATGGAGAAATTAACGAGAAACAGCGTGAAATCTATGAAACAGTTTTAAAAGGTCAATTAGCAGCATTAGAGGCTAGTAAACCTGGTATGACATGCGCTGAAGTAGATTTAGCTGCTAGAAATATTATAAGAGAAGCAGGCTACGGAGACTTTTTCCCACACCGTTTAGGTCATGGTTTAGGAATTAGTGTTCATGAATTCCCTTCTTTAACAGAAACCAACTCTCTTAAATTGGAAGAAGGAATGGTGTATACCATCGAGCCTGGAATCTATGTACCAAATGTAGCCGGAGTTCGAATTGAAGACGATGTTTTTGTAACCAAAGAAGGCGTTGAAATATTAACTAAGTTCCCTAAAGAATTGGTAACGATTTAAAAGGCAAAAAAAATCCGAGAGACCATTGGCTCTCGGATTTTTTTCTACTATTGAAGATATAATAACTCTCTTGCACTCTTATACTCAAGATTTTGGTCTTTCGCTACTGCTTCGTAAGTTACAAATCCATCAAGAGTATTAATTCCTTTAAGGATCGCTTCATTGTCAAGTGAAGCTTGTTTGTAGCCTTTATTAGCAATTTGAACCGCATATGGAACAGTCACATTTGTTAATGCGATTGTTGATGTACGCGGAACTGCACCAGGCATATTTGCAACTGCATAGTGAACAACACCATGTTTTGTGTATGTAGGATTATCATGGGTTGTAATACGATCAGTTGTTTCAAAAATTCCACCTTGGTCAATGGCAATATCCACTACAACTGAACCAGGTTTCATTGACTTGATCATTTCTTCCGTGACAAGTTTTGGAGCTTTTGCACCTGGAATTAATACTGCACCGATAACTAAGTCTGATTCTTTTACAGCTTCAGCTATATTGTATGGGTTAGACATTAATGTAGTCACATCAGCACCAAATAGGTCATCTAACTGACGAAGGCGATCTGGGTTTAAATCTAACATAGTAACCTTAGCACCTAAACCAATTGCCATTTTCGCTGCATTAGTCCCAGCTACTCCACCACCAATGATGGTTACAGTACCACGCTGAACTCCTGGAACGCCAGATAATAGGATACCTTGTCCACCGTGAACTTTTTCTAAAAATTGGGCACCAATTTGTGCTGACATTCTACCAGCAACTTCGCTCATTGGTGTTAATAACGGTAATGCCCCATTTGCTGTTTGAACCGTTTCATAAGCAATACCGACAACTTTATTGTCTACCAATGCTTTTGTTAATTCTGGTTCTGGAGCTAGATGTAAGTATGTAAATAGAATTAAACCTTCGCGGAAATATGTATATTCACTTGGAAGAGGCTCTTTTACCTTCATAACCATTTCCATAGACCAAGCTTCTGAAGCAGTATCTACAATTTTCCCACCTGCATTGAAATAATCTTCATCAGTAAAACCTGAACCTAACCCTGCGCCTGTTTCAATATAAACCTCATGACCAAACTTTGTAAGGTTTACAACACCAGCTGGTGTCATAGCTACACGGTTTTCATTATTTTTAATTTCTTTAGGTACCCCAATACGCATGATGTATACCTCCCAAATATCTTATTAGATTGTAAGATTTTAACTAAACCGATAATAATATACCACCTTTAATGGGAAAGAAGAAAGAAATATTTTCTAAAACCCAGTGAAAGCACTTACATTTTATCAAACTTCCTATTAAAAAAATAGTAAAAAAATAATATTTACTATAATATGATATAGAAATATTAGTAAAATGTGACGTGAAAGGATCCCCTATGAGTCAACAAGCAAAAATTCTACCCGTTAATGTTGAGAAGTTTGGATTAGAACCACTCCCCACTCATCTTAAAAACTCTACTTGGTTTGATTTTTTTATTTTACAAGTAGCCTTTTCTGTAAACTCAGGTAATTTCATTGTACCTGCATTAGCTGTACTAAATGGGAAATTACCACTAATCCCTGCTATATTATCAACCGTTTTAGGTTCTGCCATTGCTTTTTTATTTGTTTCGTTTTTAACTTTACCTGGTTCAAAATATGGGTTACCTTCCCAATATGCCATCCGAAGCATTATCGGAAGCAATCTATCTAGATATGTCGCTTCGCCAATTAGAACGATTACTTCTCTATACTGGTTTGCTGTCCAAACCATTGGGGGTTCTCTTGTTTTTATCAAACTTTTTAATGCACTATTTGGGGTGGCACTTCCTTTTTTAATGATTTCCATTCTTTTTGCTATGCTAATGGGAATATTGGCTTTGGTAGGATTTGAAGCAGTGAAAAAAGCGATTCGTTCCTTTTTACCATTTTTAATTGTTGGCCAATGTGTCTTAATCTACTTACTTATTAAAGATTTCGATTGGTCGACCTCTATCTTTTTAGGCGGTGAAATGCGTACCTGGTCGCTCTCGCAGTTTTTATTTTTTGCTAGCCTCGCATTTGTCCAATACGTATCTGGAGTGAGCGCATCATCAGATATGGCAAGGTTTGCACGTTCAGAAAAGGCTGGATTTTGGGGATTATACAGTGGGAATTTAGTTGGGTTTATTATTACCGCTACATTAGGTTCATTTTCGGCCATTTTGTTTCAAGATTGGAACCCATTTATATCTATTGTTTATTTATCCCAATCTAAACTTATCATATTTTTAATCTTATTATGTTCCATGTCATCTATGATTTCCATTAACTTAAGTAATGCCTATACAGGTGGATTTAGTTTATTAAACACCTTCCAATCCTTAGGTAGAATTAAATCGGCTACTATTTTTAGTATAGTTGCTCTAGCAATCAGCTGCTTTCCCATATTTGTTGAACATGCTCAAAAATACATATCCTTGCTCGGTGTGTTAATCATTCCTATCTCGGCCACAATTGTAGCAGATTATTTATTTATTAAAAAAGGATTGATGAACGAGAAAGATTTAAAGAAACTTTATAGCCAACATTGGAATGTGCCAGCTATTCTATCTATCCTTATAGGAGTCGTAAGTTATCTTTCTTTTCCCAGAGAATGGTCACCAAGCTTCCTTTCTTTTCTATTAACTGTAATAGTATATATCTTTTCATATCAATTTAAGTACAAGAAAGATAATCAGGCTGATAGTTAATATCAGCCTGTTTTGTTTATAATTCCGTTTTCCCTTCCGTTTGAACATCAGCTTCCTGTTCAATTACTCCACTATTATAAGAGTTCATGATTTGCTCCGAAACTTGATTCGCACCATCTTCGTCATAGAAAAAAGTATTACGTTCCCTTGGATCCTTCTTTTGCATCTTTCTTCACCCTTTCCAATTCTTCATCTATTTTATTTTTCAAAATTTATCTACAGATTATGCTTTCCAATATTTTGTATAATGGAATTGTAGAAATAATCAAAAAGGGGGATGGAGAATAATGGGATTAACGTACAAAAATATTCTAGTAGCAGTGGATGGATCAAAAGAAGCTGAGTGGGCTTTTAAGAAATCGATTGAAATTGCCAAAAGAAATCAAGCTAAACTTTTATTGGCACATATTATCGACACAAGGACCTTTGCAACCGTTGAAACATATGACAGAACGATTGCAGAGAGAGCCAATCAGTTTGCTGAGGAGCTTATGAACAGATATATCGCACTCGCTCATTCTGCAGGAATAACAGATGTTAAGTATGAAATCGATTATGGGTCCCCAAAGATAAAGATACCTAAAGAAGTGGCAAAGCAATTTAAAGCAGACTTAATTATTTGTGGTGCTACAGGCTTAAATATGGTGGAACGTTTATTTATCGGCAGTGTTTCAGAAAATATTACACGACACGCACCATGTGATGTATTAGTCGTTCGAACTGAAAAAGATTAATTCCTATTCCTATAAAATTCATATAGATTTTAAATTTTATACAGATCAATAGAGATTAGGCTCATCATTTAAAGTTTGGGGATTCCCAAGCTTTTTTGTTTATTTTTATCAGTTCCCCATGAGATTGTAGTAAAATAGAAACAGCACCTATTGGAGGTAAATAGATAATGAATTTTTTTCGTTTGGATACTAGGTTAGGAATTCTAGTCCCTCATTTGGTGAATGAATGGGAACACTATGATCAGGAAAAAAGAGAAAATATTCTCTTTCAGTGGGAGAAAATTAGAGGAGCCATTCCTGATAGGATTGCTGATTTAGAACAAGAAATTAATGAAAAACAAAATGCGCTTTCGGATGAAAGTAATTTTTTAAAATCATGTCAATTAAACAGTGAAATTTCAGAATTAGCTTCCATCATAAATGATCTATGGCTTTGGTACCGTACTCATCAAGATATTACACACAAGGCCCACTTGTAAAACAAAAAGCGGAAGCGCCTCGAACAGCCCCGACAAGCAAATGTTCTGTAGTGTAAGAAGTCTGCACTTTGACTTCTTACACTACAGGTTATTTGACCTCGAGGGGCTATGCGCTGGAGCTGGATTACTAAAAACTTCGTCTAAAGTTATCCTCATTAACAAGAAACAAAGAGCATCTTAATTGGATGCTCTTTTGTTCAGGATTAGAGAACCATTTCCCAAATCTCACCTACTAACTCATGTCCAAAACTATGATGTTTTTCTTCTTCTATTAATTTGAATCCTGTTTTTTCATATATGTGTCGAGCTTCTTTTAAAACACTATTGGTCCATAACTTTATTTTTTCATAGCCCGCCTTTTTTGAATAATCAATACATTCTTCCACAAGTCTTGTACCCAATCCTAACCCGCGGGCTTTCGGGTCAACTAAAAGCAGCCGTAACTTAGCAACTTTTTCACTTTCCTCTACAATAAAAACGGAGCCAACTACCTCACCATCCATTTCAGCTATCCAGCATCGTTCTTTTTCAGGATTATAATGCGTTAAATAGTCGGAAACGATTTGCGCCACAAGTGCCTCAAATTGTTCATTCCAGCCATATTCTTTGTCATATAAAGTACCATGTTTAAAAACAACCAGTCCCATATCACCAGGTTTTGGCTGACGCAGCTGGTAAGTATCGTTCATTTTATCCCCTCCAAAATAATGATTTTGTCTATATATAGATATCAATCCATTTTTGTATTATGTATCAACTATATAAATAGTTAAAACAGAGAATAAATCCCCCACTTGTCGTGAGGGATTTTTTGATTAGGCTACTTTTATCGCTTTGCCAAATGGAACTCTTGGTAGGAAATCATCTGGAACTAACCAAAACATTTCATAATCCACCGTTTCCATTTCTTCAGAAATAAAGCCGGTTACATCAGTAATATAAAATAGCGTATCGATATTCTCTTCTTTTGCCCACTCAAGTACTAACGTATATGAAGATTTCCCATGTGTATAATATTTAATGGTGTCACTTTTTACAGGTGAGATATCTCTAATTTTGAAATCTGCTTGGACTAAAAGCGTATCCGGTTTTAGTTGTTCAAACAGTTTTACTATGTTATTAATAAGAATCGTTGGGACTTCACTACTGCTAGTGTCAACAGCTAAAGCAACCTTTTTTCCTTGACGTTGTTGTAGCATAGAAAGAAGTGTTTTATGCCATCTCATACGACCAACTCCTTTAATTAAATGAGCAAGCCATATTATTTTGAGTATTAATCAAATCGTTTATGTTTGGTTAATAGCGGCAAAAACATTCCAGCTTTATAAGTCTTTCCTTAATTCCTTTACAACGTGTCCAAGCTCAGGAAGGATCAATTTATTCATGGCCAATTTAACGGCTCCTTGTGAACCTGGAGTTGAAAAGACAGCTTTATTTTGGATAACCCCCGCAACAGCTCTAGAAAGAATTGCAGCTGACCCTATATCTTCTTGGTAACTTAAAAACCTAAATAATTCTCCGAAACCACTAATTTCTTTATCAAACAATGGTTTTACCGTCTCAATGGTAACATCTCTTTTAGCGATACCTGTTCCGCCATTTATTAAAATAACATCAATATCAGAATTCTGACAGCCCGCTAAGACAGCTTCCTTAATGGGTTCCGCCTCGTCTTTTACGATGGTATAGTCGACTACTATATGCCCAGAAGTCTCTAATAGCTCCTTCATTAAGTGTCCGCTTTTATCCGTATCCATATTCCTGGTATCACTCACTGTAATTATTTTACAATTGATAGATGATATAGCTGTTTTTTTATGATCTTGTAAACTCATTCTCATTCTCCATTTATTTAAAATTGGCTGTCTTCTTTTTCTAACAAATATCGCATTTGATAATAGTGCTGTGCAAAGTCTGTCACTTTTCTTGTTAAGTAATAATTCGACCCTGCTCCTATCGCCATACTAACAAGTGGAATGCCTTGGAGATATTTTTTTCTGAAAGCTAAAATTGCCAAAGCCTTTAAAAGTTGTTTAAGGGGCTGCTCCATCCATGATACATCCGTTAATTTTTCATTTCCTTCAAAAAAATAATCATGGGCATCATGTAATTCTCTTTTCAGTTCCTGCCAACCAGACATTTGCAAACGCGGAGGTAATGTCGCAAAATGGAAAACTTTTAACGATGTCATCATTTCAAATGGCGTATTTACCTCAAACCCTGTGGACATCGCAATTAATTGAACAGCCCGAAGATTGATAACAGCCATAGCAGGAAGGTCAGCACCTAAAAGAATGGTCCCTCCTGTGCCTGAAAGTCCTCCTTGAGCAAATGAATAAAACCGATGTCTTGATACCTGTTGCTGAACAATATAGTTGATCTGATCAATTTCAAGTGTTCTTAAATCCGAAATGCTTTCTATTTGGGAATTAAACATTCTACCCGCAGTTAAAATTCTGTCTTTTGCATCCATTTGGAATTGAGTTCCTTGAATGAGGGCATGTAAGTGAAATAACCAATCATCCAACAAAGAAAAAAAACCAGCTTGTATTTCATTTGGCAGTAAAGAAAAGGCTTTTTCTATGTATTTCTCATATGTTAATTCGAAGTCATTGGGCTGGTAGCTTAATAATTTATTTTCCCATTCGATCAGTTTATTATTTTCCTTTTGATCCCGTTCATTCCAAGCCATGAATTGACCACCTTCCTAGGGTTTCATTTTCCTCCTAGTATAGCATAATATTCCAACTTATTTTAATGCAGAAAGCTTTTAATAAAAGCAGAAAAGGCAAAGGTCTGATAAACCTTTGCCTTTTGAAAAATTAAAGTGATAATCGGACAACATCACGAGCAATCATGACTTCTTCATTTGTAGGAATCACAATTACTTTTACTGGTGAATGAGGATAATTAATAAATCTCTCTTTACCACGAACCTTATTAAGAGCAGGGTCCCAATAAACACCCATAAATTCTAATCCTTTTAAGACTCTAGCACGGATAACATCACTATTTTCACCAATTCCTGCAGTGAAAATAATGGCATCTACCCCAAACATTCTTGCAGCATAAGATCCGATATACTTATGAATACGGTTTGCAAATACCTCAAGGGCTAATTCTGCGCGCGGATTCCCTTCAGAAGCTAGTACTTCAATATCTCGTAAATCACTAGATAAGCCAGATACACCTAGCATTCCACTCTTTTTATTTAAAACATCTAATACTTCATCAGCTGATAATCCCGTTTTCTCCATAATATATGGAATTAAAGCTGGGTCAATATTACCGGAACGAGTTCCCATTGTTACCCCGGCTAATGGAGTGAAGCCCATTGAGGTATCAATGGATTTACCACCCTCGATAGCTGCAATACTAGCTCCATTACCTAAATGACATGAAATCAGTCTTATTTGTTCTAGTGGTCTTCCTAAAAGATCAGCCGCACGTTGTGAAACATACTTATGTGATGTACCATGGAAGCCGTATTTACGAATACCATATTTTTCATAATATTCATAAGGTAAGCTATATAGGAAAGAGCTCTCTGGCATCGTTTGATGAAAGGCTGTGTCAAATACTGCAATGGCTGGTACAGATGGAAGTACATTTTGAAAAGCTTTAATTCCCGTAATATTCGCTGGGTTATGAAGTGGAGCTAACTCAGATAGATTTTCAATTTGAGCTAAAACTTCATCATTAATCAATACGGAATCTGTAAAAAGTTCTCCCCCATGCACGACACGGTGTCCAATCCCTTCAATTTCATCTAAAGATTGAATGATACCTAGATTTGTTAGTTTATCTAATAACATTTTAACGGCTATTTCATGATCAGGAATATCTAATGTTTCTTTTTGTTTTTCACCATGTACAGTAATTGTAAAAATGGAATCTGGTAAACCAATACGTTCGACAATTCCATTCGTAATGACTTCTTCACTCGGCATTTCAAATAACTGGAATTTCAAAGAAGAACTACCAGCATTGATTGCTATTACTTTTGCCATAAGACTTTCTCTCCTTTATGTTTACACTAAATCAAAGACCATACTTCTTTATATTCTTTCCTTTTTCTAACTCACAATTCAACATTAAAACACTGTCTTAGCAACAATTCAATCCATACCTCTCTGTAATAACGCTTACATGAAAATGTAATTATTTTCTGATACTCTGTATCTTATGAATAGTTTAATAATAACAAAACAGACCTTCCACCGAAGGTCTGTTTTGTTACAATTTATTGTTTATTTTCATTAATCCAAGTTTCAATTTGGATTAAAATTTTATCCATTGCTTGGATACTAGATAGACTTGGCAAATTAACTAACAATGCTTCCTTTGGAGGTTGAATATTTTCTCCTTTTTTCTGGAGAATTAAAATACTCTTAGCAGCATTTTTGTTTTGAAACATATTTAATGGTAATTGCAATAATCCTTGAATAATGACTTTCTCTTTAAAAAACTCTCTTAATTTAGGTGCTTCATCACTTTCAAATAACCCGTTCGGTACGACAAAGAATAAGTAGCCCCCAGGCTTTATATGCTTCACACTTTGTTCCATTAAAAGATGATGTGCATAAGAGTGACCATTTTCTGCTCTTAATTCATAATCCATAGCACGAACATCATTTGGGTAATAGCCAACCGGTAAATCACTAATCACTACATCAACTGGATCAACAAACAATGGTTCTAAGCTGTCTTGGTTATAAAACTCAACAGGATGCTTTTGTAAATTTGCATTAATATAAGATAATTTTATTAATAAATCATCTACATCAATCCCAATGGAATCGATTTCTTTGTTTAATTGATTGTTTAAAACGGCTGTTAAAAGATTTCCCGTCCCAACAGCTGGATCCATCATTCGGAAAGCTGAATTTGTCATAAATTTTTGTACCAGAAATCCAATTAAAATGCCAACAGAGTCCGGAGTCATTTGATGATTAGGTTGGGCACTTTCCTTCATCCCTTTTAAAATAACGAGTTGGAATGCTTTTCTTATTTCTTCATTTGTAAAACCTTCTACATTTAATTCATTATATTTTTTTTCGAGTTTTTTACTCGCAAATTCGCTTACATCTTCTTGAAGAATCGTGCCTTCAAAGAGATTTTCCCCTGTCTCAGCCAGTGCTTCTAAATAGGTAATAGATAGTTCTTCTTGCAGGATTAAAGCTGTTTCGTTTAAAAGTGTAAATAATGTTTCTACTGGAGAAATTTTCAAAACTTCGTCCTCCCTGTCTCACGTCTCTATCTCATTTTAGCCCATGTTCCTATTTTTTAAAATAGCAAAGGGCCCCGGCTAACCGAGGCCCAGCTTATCTTTTTCACTTCGAGAATTGTCTAGCTGCAGCGCCTAGCCCCTCGAGGTCAAATAACCTCTAGCGTAAGAAGTCAAAGTTCAAACTTCTTACGCTAGAGAACATTTGCTTGTCGGGGCTAACCAAGGCGCTTCCGCTTTTCTATTTTACTTCGCTTGTTTAGCAGCTTCAATAGCAGCTTCGTAATTTGGGTGATCTGTTGCTTCAGGTACATATTCTACATATGTAACTGTATCAGTAGAATCCACAACAAATACAGCACGTGTTAATAAACGAAGTTCTTTGATTGCAACGCCGTAGGCTTCCCCAAAAGATAGTTCACGGTGGTCTGATAGAGTTTGTACGTTTTCAATTCCAGCCGCTCCGCACCAACGCTTTTGAGCAAATGGTAAATCAACGCTCACAGTTAAAACTTTTACATTATCAAGTTGAGAAGCAGCTTCATTAAATCTACGAACCTCTGCATCACAAACTCCAGTGTCAATAGAAGGAACGGAAGCGATTAAACGAACTTGTCCTTTTGTGCTCTCAAGAGTTACTTCTGATAAATCATTCGCTAATACTTTAAAGTTCGGTGCTTTGTCCCCTACTTTTACTTCTGTAGCAGGTAAAGTAATTGGGTTCCCCTTAAATGTTACATTTGCCATTTATTTCATCCTCCTAGTTCGTATGTACAATCTAAATCATAACTTTTCAATCTATAATTTGCAAAAATATGAACTTATTTTCCAACAAAAAAGTTAACCTCCCATTTCCGGTTGGTTAACCTTTTACCATTAGATATCTAAATCTTGTTTAGGACCATCATAGGATTGCTTTCCCTGATTTCCATTTTGTTGATTATTTTGTTGTTCACTATTCTTTTTAGCAAACATTTGCTGAACCTTTTCAACGGCTTGTGGAGCTAAATCTAATATTTTTTCTAATAAATGAGTGCTTTCGTCAAGATGAAGCATTTTAACACCGTGTGAATTTACAATTAAGAAAGCGATTGGGGTTATCGATACTCCTCCACCGCTACCTCCACCAAAAGGATGTTGCTTTTGGCCCTGTCCTTGACCTTGACCCTGGCCTTGTCCTTGTCCGTGTGAGGAGCCTCCACCATCTAGAACAAATTCACTTCCACCTGCAGCAAATCCGAACCCAACCTTTGAAACAGTAAGGATGACACTTCCATCTGGAGTTTCAACTGGATCACCAATGATGGTATTTACATCAATCATTTCTTTTAAACTTTCCATTGCTGTTGTCATTAATCCTTGGATTGGATGGTCAGACATATTAGCTTCCTCCTCAATTAAACAGATTTAAGCATGTTCTTTTGATAAAACTGATTGCTGCTTGGTTTCAAAATGAGGGCGTCCGCCTTTCCAAAATTTAATCAGTTTTATTCCTGCTAACATAGCTTGCCCGATTCGAAATTGAAACATACATCTAAACCTAGTTTGATTAACAGTTTGCTGGAAATAAGGTGTAACGGTCATTCTAGGCATATCTTTAAGTTTCATATAGTGACTGATTAAACCAACGATGCTTCCTTTAAGAGCCCAAATTGCACCGGTAAGCACACCCGTATACATTGCATCACCTACACCAATAACCGAATGCCATTCTACCTTTTTCACTTTCACTTTTGTTAAAAAATGTTTAACAATAGAATGCAATCCAACTACATGTTCAAGTAATCGTTTGGCATTTCGAAGACTCCTCTGAATATCATTTTCCGTCACTTGCTTAACCTCTTCTTTAGATGTTTTTTCATTCTTACCTTTTTTGGTTTTATCTTCATAAATAATGGAAGGGGAATTGTCATCTATTTTTATGAGTGGTATGTCTTTTTTATATTTTATAAGTCCGAACCAAATTTTAAATTCTAGTTTTAAATGGTCATTATCATTCCCATGATAAAAATCTAAAATAATGGTTAATTTAGTCCAAATAATGGTAATAATGATGATCAAAAGGATTATAAGAGCTATAATTAGCCATTTCATTTGATTCACACCCTTTCAGCCTTATTTTCTACTGAAAGAAAAAAAATAAACCTATTAACATGTGTTAATAGGTTAAAATACTGCTCGTTTAAGATTCATGAACCACACTTGTGTCAGAAAAAAGGTCGTGTAGTCCTTGCTTTTTGGGAAGAAACGCTGTGACAATATATCCGATGACAATAGTTGCTGAAATAAAACGTCCAATCCATTCTCGGAAAAGGACCGTACTCCACGTTAATTTTGAATCATGAAGGGAAATGACTTTTAGGCCGAATACCATTTTCCCTAATGTTTGCCCAAAGAACCTTGTCATTAGGACGAAGTATGTGTAAAAGATAATCGCTGTTGTGATAGAAATCGGCGCAAACAGATTTGATTCTGATAAAGGAATATCAAGAAAACGAAAAATCGGATTGACAATAATTCGGTCGATACTCCCAATGACAATTAGATCGAGTAAATAAGCCCAAAATCTCATCCAGAATCCTGCAAAACGTAATGGACGAACTACCTCTGTTTCTAAGTACGAATCCTCCTGGGAGGCAACTGATGGCTGATCTACAGTTTGATTGTTTTCCATTGTTGGTCCTCCTTATTCTGAATATAAATACATAAGTCTTGGAGAATTTGTTTTTGAAAGTAATTTCATTAAACTAGTCATTTCCAAATCTTCACCGACTATTTTTTTAGCACTCATACTAAAGAGGGAACCGAATCCAAAGTCCTCGCTATAACGAACAACCTGAGCATCTTTTATTTTTAAATCTTTTTTCATGGTATCGACAACATCATTGAAGTAGCCAAATCCATCTATTAAGTTTAATTCTTTGGCTTGTCTGCCATCATAAATTCTACCATCAGCAATTTCTTTCACTTTTACAGGAGAGATATGTCGTCCTTCTGAAATAACTTTAACAAAGCCCTCGTAGGAATTATTAATCATGGTTTGCAAAATAGCCTTTTCTTCTGCTGTCATTTCTCGTGTTGGACTCATAATGTCTTTATAAGGACCGCTTTTAATGGTAACAAAATCAACCCCGTATTTTTTGGCTAGCCCTTCATAATTCATTCCATGCATAATGACACCAAGTGAACCCGTTAAGGTTTCAGGGCTAGCAAAAATCTTCTTTGCTGGTGTAGAAATATAATATCCACCTGAAGCTGCCATGGAACCCATTGAGATATAGACCGGCTTCTTTGTTTCTTCCTGAATTTCAACAATTCTATCATGTATCTCGGCACTCTCCACCACTCCACCACCTGGAGAGTTTACCCGAATAATAATACCTTTTACGGAGTCATCATTCTTTACTTGATCTAATTTCTCCAAGAACGAACGATGATTGTACCCGGGACTTTCAAAAAAGGAACCTACATCTCCACCCGTATCCTGGATGACACCATCTACCTCTAGAACAGCGATTTTTTCCATTTCGTTCCCTTTATCTATTACTTCCTCCATAAACTTTTCTTCATTTACAGAGAAAATATCACTAAATGACTTTTCAATATCATTGAAAGCAAAAGAAGATAAAGCATTAATAATAATAGAAAATACAAATAGTCCTGCTGCAATCCCTAAAGCAGCCCAACGTTTACCGTTCATTTATAAACCTCCTTGTTCAAATAACTGTCACTTTATTATGTACGAACACGCTTTAAAAAAGTTTTCAAAACATGCTAAACTTAATTCAATCATCAATTATTATGTAAATCAATAGAAACTCGGTAAAATAATGGAATTAATTTCAAAGAAGGTTGGAGGAATTCGTAATGCCTAATCGTCGTAATGTCTATTTTTACCACGCAATAGATTCATCTAAAATGGAAAGAGTGGAATATCTATATTATTTAGCTACTCGTTATGGTTTTAAGGTTGTAAAAGATCCTCACGAAGCCAATATTGTCGTTAGTATTGGAGATGATGGAACTTTCCTACAAGCAGTTCGAAAAACAGGATTTAGAGAAGATTGCTTATATGCGGGTGTCTCAACAACAGGAAGACTTAGTATGTACTGTGATTTTCTCATTGATGATACCACAAAGATGATTCAAGCCATTACAAATGAACAAATTGAAGTCCGGCGTTATCCAACCATTGATGTGACGATTGACGATCAATTTACTTTTCGTTGCTTAAATGAATTCAGTATTCGTTCTGCCATTATTAAAACCTTTGTCATAGATGTATTTATTGATCAACTTCACTTTGAAACGTTTCGTGGAGATGGAATGATTGTTGCTACACCAACTGGCAGTACCGGTTACAATAAATCTGTGAATGGATCGATTGTAGACCCATTTTTACCATGTATGCAAGTGAGTGAAGTGGCTTCAGTCAATAACAATAACTACCGTACTCTAGGTTCCTCTTTTATTTTAAGTTCAGATCGAAAACTCATTTTAAAAGTAGCTCAAGATGGAAATGATCATCCAACAATGGGAATGGATAATGAAGCTTTAAGCATTCAACATGTTGATACAATACAAGTGCAATTAAGTGAAGGAAGAATTAAAACGGTTAAGCTTAAAGATAATTCCTTTTGGGAAAAAGTGAAAAGAACTTTCCTCTAAATTTTTTAAAAATAGAAAAGAGCCAGATAAGGTCTGACTCTTTTTCTTCTTACATCGATAAACCTTTTTTTCTTTTTGCCTTTAATTCTAGGTTCATTATAAATTTAGTTTTTGAGAATGAATACATGGTTAATGCTAACCAAATGAATACAAAAGCTACTAAATGAGCTTTTGAAAAATGTTCTCCGTAAACAAATACTCCTAGTATCAATGAAATGGTTGGAGCAATATATTGTAAAAATCCTAATGTTGATAGAGGAATCCGTTGGGCTCCTTTTGCAAAGAATAACAAAGGAGTAGCCGTTGCGGCCCCTGCACCAATTAATAAAAGATCAATCGTTGGAGAAATGGTAAGAAACGAATTATTCCCCTGTACAAATAAATAAATCATATAGGCTATTCCGATCGGTGTTACCACCATTGTTTCAAGTGTTAATCCTATTGTTGAGTCTACAACAATCATCTTTTTAGCTAGCCCATATAATCCGAATGAAAATGCTAAAGACAAGGATATCCACGGGAAGCTCCCATAAGATATAGTTAAGACTAAAACCCCAATAAGAGCTAAAAGAATCGATAAAAGTTGAGTCATGTTCATTCTTTCTTTAAAAACGATAATTCCTAGAATCACACTTATTAAAGGATTAATATAATATCCAAGACTTGCTTCTATCATATGTCCAGAATTAACCGCCCAAATGTAAATAAACCAATTTCCTGATATAAGAATGGAGGCTATGATAAGTGCCATCATTTGCTTCTTATTTGCCTTAAGATGTTTTAATGTTCCTCCGAGCTTACCTAGTTTTCTAGTAAGAATTAACAGCACAATCATAAAAACAAAAGACCATACTACTCGGTTAGCCAATATTTCATCTGATTTCACTTCAACAAGAAGCTTCCAATATATTGGTAGAAGTCCCCAAAGCAAATATGAAAACCCTGCTGATAAAAATCCAAGTTGATATTCATTTTTATTCATTATTCTTGCCTCGATTCTTTCTAGTTTCGAAATAAATTTAATTATAAACCGAAATTAGAATAGCGCAAGTAAAAACATAAAAAAAGGAAGAAATTTCATCTAATTATTTTTAAGATTGATAAACAATGTCTCCACCAATCACTGTCATTTTCACTTTAAGATTGGCAATTTTCTCTTGTAGAACCGTAAAGATGTCTTCTTCCAGAATAGTGAAATCAGCTAAGAATCCTTCTTGAATCATCCCTCTATTATGCTCATGACAAATAGCATAAGCACTTCCTTTAGTAAATAACGAAACGGCCTCATATACCGTTAGTTTTTCTTTTTGTCCATAAACAGTTTGATTGGGATCGTCATGATTAGTTCTTGTCACAGCTGCATGAATTCCTAATAATGGGTTTAAAGGCTCAATCGGTGCGTCTGATCCTCCTGCACAAGGAATACCAGCGTCAATTAGCGTTTTCCATGCATAACAAAATTCCATCTTGTCGCTTCCAATTCTTTCTATAACCCATGGAAAATCGGAAGCAAGAAATCTTGGCTGTAAATCCAAAATCAAAGATGACTGATTTTTTGCACGTTCAATTAAGTCCTTATTTAGGATTTGGGCATGGATAATTCGATCTCTACCTTTTGTGACTGGATTTTGCTCAATGGCACTTAATGCATAGTCAAAAGCTAAATCTCCGATTGTATGTATAGCGACTGGCATATTCAGTCTTCGAGCTTTAGCAACCAAATCATTTAATTGTTCTTTTGTAAAAATGGCTACCCCGTTCGTTGTTGGATCATCTGCATATGGAAAGCTTAATAGCGCCGTTCTTCCACCCAGTGCTCCATCTGCAAAAATCTTCATAGCTCCAAATTCAATACTTGTATCACCTGTAAAGGATGAGTATCCTGCTTCGTTCATTTCGTCCACTACACCATGATGGACTAAAAGGTGGGCACGAAATTTATTCCCCTTTTCTTTTATCACTTTTTCAAAGGTTTCATATGTAGGATGAAAACCACTATAATAATTTAAATCCTCTGTGTGCCCCCCCGTTAACCCTAATTGGTGAGCACCTTTTATCGCAGCGGTCATAGACTTCTCCAAATATTGTTTTGTAACATTTGGTACTACCTTTAATAGTAGCTCCTGTGCCTGGTCTTTCAGTAATCCGGTTAATTCTCCATTACTCCCCACTTCGATTACACCACCTGCTGGGGTTTTTGTATCAACTGTTATTTCGGCTAATTCAAGGGCTTTCGAATTAGCAACCAATGCGTGTCTACAAATTCTTTTTAGAATAACAGGGGAATCAGAAATGATTTCATCTAATTCAAGACGTGTAATAGCGGTTGCATCGTCCCAAAGATTTTCATTCCACCCATCACCAATAATCCATTCCCCTTCGGTAAAGCTTTTTGCATAATCCTTTACTGCAGCCAATACATCCTTTTTCGTTGTGAAGCCTGAGAGATCTAATCGAATTAATGTTTCTCCATATCCGATTAAGTGTAAATGACTATCTACAAAACCAGGTAGCATGGTCGCGCCATTTAAATCAATCCTATCTATTATTTCACGATGATATCTTTCCTCCAAATCTTTCTTCTTTCCTATCGCAACTATGTAATCATCTTTCGTTAAAACTGCCTCAACCGTATGCTTCTCATTCTGAAGAGTGTAAATAGAGCCACCAAACCATAATTTCATCCTGCCACCCCCTGAAAATTTTATATCTTTTTCACGCATCATTTTGACAAAAAAATACAGAGGATTGGATCCTCTGCATTAATTTTACTGAAAATTAGCTTTGTTTTAAAGCTTGCAATTCTTTTTGTCTTAACTCGATCCGGCGAATTTTTCCTGAAGTTGTTTTTGGGAGTTCACTTAAAAACTCAATTTTTCTTGGATATTTATATGGTGCTGTTAATTCCTTTACATGATCCTGAAGATTTTTTACAAGATCGGGAGAATTTACATCTACACCGTCCCTTAATACGACAAACGCTTTGACAATATTTCCACGAATCTCATCAGGACTTGCTACAACAGCACATTCTTTAACAAGTGGGTGTTTTACAAGTGCATCCTCTACTTCAAATGGTCCAATGGTATATCCTGAACTAATAATAATATCATCACCACGACCTTCAAACCAGAAGTAGCCATCCTCATCTTTTTTCGCTTTATCACCTGTTATATAATAATCTCCACGGAACTGCATAGCCGTACGTTCAGGATCTTTATAGTAATTTTTAAATAAGGCTGGAGTTTCGATATGAACAGCAATGTCCCCGACTTCTCCAACACCACAGATTTCTCCATCTTCATTAATAATCTCTACTCTATTTCCCGGAGTCGGTTTTCCCATGGAACCCGACTTGAGCGACATTTGTTTGGTAATTCCAACTAACAATGTATTTTCTGTTTGACCATAACCATCACGAACATCTACGTTAAAATGCTTTCTAAATGTATCGATCACTTCACGGTTTAAAGGCTCACCTGCTGAAACAGCACTATGCAGATCTGGAAGCTTAAATTCCGATAGATTATCTACTTTAGCCATCAGTCTATACTCAGTTGGTGTACAACATAAAACATTGACCTTATAGTTCTGTAATAGTTGTAGGTATTTAATAGGTTCAAATTTACCCTGATAAACTAAACCAGTTGCTCCTGTGCCGAGGACCGATAAAAATGGACTCCATATCCATTTTTGCCACCCTGGACCCGCTGTGGCCCAAACCGTATCACCTTCCTCAATACATAACCAATTTTTCGCGGCGGTTTTTAAATGAGCATATGCCCAACCATGCGTATGGACAACTCCTTTAGGATTTCCTGTTGTTCCAGATGTGTAGGATAGAAAGGCCATATCTTCTCTGCTAGTATCAGCTAAAGCTAATTCTTCAGAAGCGTGTGCCATTGCTTGCCCCAATTCAATCCATCCTTCAAATTCTTTTCCAAGGACAAATTTTTGTACTTCATTCATATCATCAATAGCTTCGAATTGGTCGACGTATGGATAATAACTAATAACAGCCTTTACTTCACCATGGGTAATGCGATATTGTAAATCTTTTGTACGTAATAATTCTGAGCTAGGGATTACGACTAAACCTAACTTTAGTGCGGCTAAGTATACCTCGTAGGCTTCAATAAGTCTAGGAACCATGATCAAAACGGTTTCACCTTTTTGCAGCCCTGAGTTTAAGAAAACGTTTCCAATTTTATTTACATGTTTAATTAAATCCCCATATGTAATTTCCTTTGTTTGGCCTTCTTCATTTTCCCATTTTAAAGCAACTCTTGTAGGATCCTGTGCAAATCTTTCCATTTCAGAAACAAGATTATACTTTTCTGGTGCAATTAGATCTTTTCGCTCCAACTTCTCTCCCCCTCATTTGCAATATAATTAATTATACAAAATTATTTTAAAATTTAAAATAATTTATCATTTTACACTATAAGGGTAGTACAAAACTAAAGTCAGCTATTTACATGAAACGAGAAAAGGAGTGGGTTTTATCCCACTCCTTTGTAGCCATTTTATTTAGTTATTAGCGAGAAAATCCGCCACCTAATTGTTGCTCAGCCATTTGAACTAAACGCTTAGTGATCTCACCACCAACAGATCCGTTAGCGCGAGAAGTTGTGTCAGCACCAAGGTTAACACCAAATTCTGTAGCGATTTCATATTTCATTTGGTCAAGAGCTTGTTGTACTCCAGGAACTAATAATTGATTTGAGTTGTTGTTGTTTGCCATGTGATTTCACCTCCTTGTGAGTATAGATTGTGTAAAATCACATGGCTTAATACAAAAGATTAACTGGTAATTGTTCACAATTTTTATTGAATTAATTGTCCAGTTTAAAATAGATCTTCTAAATTATCTTGTTTTAATGAATGACCAGGTCTTATGATTAACATTTCTGTGTTTTCAACAGCTTTTTGAATATATGGTTCAAAATCAATAAAACTTTCATAATGTTGAACTTTTTCACGCTTTGGTTTTGTTTTAGGGGATGCCGGCACGAAAATCGTACAGCAATCCTCATATGGAAGTATCGAGATATCATGTGTATCAATCTTTTGAGAAAGTTCAATAATTTCCGTTTTGTCCATCATAATTAAAGGCCTCAATACAGGAGTATTTGTAATCTCGTTTATAGTATACATACTTTCTAAAGTTTGGCTGGCAACTTGTCCTAAACTTTCACCTGTTATGATGGCTAGGCCATTTTGTTTTTTTCTTAATTCATCCGTTATTCTTAACATCATTCGTCTTGTCGTTGTCATTGTATAATTGCTAGGAACTTGACTGTGAATGAGCTGTTGTATTTCGGTAAATGGCACAATATGTAATGCCATTTCGCCACTGATGAGAGATAACTTTTCCGTTAGATCAATAACCTTTTGCTTCGCTCTTTCACTTGTGAACGGAGGACTAAAAAAGTGTACACCTTCTACCTCTAGCCCTCTTTTTAATGACAAATACCCAGCAACTGGGCTATCTATCCCCCCCGAAAGCATAAGCATCGCTTTGCCGTTTGAACCAGAAGGATATCCCCCTGCCCCTAATATCGTTTCACTAAATAAATAAGCGGCTTCTTTACGAACTTCTATACGTAAATTAATATCAGGCTTCTTCACGTTTACAGTTAATCCAGGGATATTTATTAATAAATGAGCACCAAATTCACGATTTATTTGATCGGTGCTAAACTCAAAGGATTTATCAGCTCTTCTCCCAGTTACTTTAAATGTCATGCCTGGCTGATACAATTTTTGAACAAGTGTTAAAGCAATATTCTTCATTTGCTCGATATCCTTTTCCACCTTAACAGCGGGGCTAAAGGACTGAATTCCAAATATGTTTTTCAAAACCTTCACTATATCCTCTAGCTTCTCTTCTCCCAAAACCACATACATCCGCTCTAAATCGCCTTCGACAAATGCAGTTGAATAATTTTGTATCGCACGTCTAATATTCTTTTTTAACTTATCTACAAATTTATTTCGGTTTCTCCCTTTCGTTGAGAGCTCTCCATAACGGATTAATATTCGATCATATTTCATTATTCTTCATTACCTTTCCTAAAGTTTGTATCGTTTTACGAATCGCCTGAACAAATTTCTCTGCTTCTTCTCTCGTATTTTCAAATGATAAGCTAACTCTAATCGCACTCTTGGCTACATCTTCCGTTATACCCATTCCTAAAAGAGTATGGCTAACGGATTTGACTTTTGATGAACAAGCACTTGTGGTTGAAACAAAAATATCATCCTCTTCAAGTGCATGAACGATTACTTCTGCTTTAAATCCCTTGATAGAAAAATTAATGATGTGAGGAGCGCTGTTTTCAATTGGTGTATGAATCAAAATCTCTTCTTCTTGACCTAACTCTTGAAGAAGATAGCTTTTAATTTTTAAAATGTTTTCCAATTCACTATCCATTTTAGTTAGAGACATTCTGAGCGCCTTTGCCATTGCTATAATTCCGGCTACATTTTCTGTTCCGCTTCTAACTAGCCACTCTTGGTTTCCACCAGTAAATAAAGGAGCAATTTTGACACCCTCACGAAGATACAAAACTCCGTTCCCTTTTAAACCATGAAATTTATGCGCTGAAACGCTGCAAAGATCTATTTGACATTCATGGAAATCGAGAGGAACTTTGGAAATTCCTTGAACATGGTCCACGTGAAATAAAATTTTCGGATAATCTTTAAGCAGTTTTCCTATTTCCTTAATTGGCTGAATGGTTCCTACTTCATTATTCACATGAATAATGGATACAAGAATGGTTTCATCCCGAATAGACCGTTTTAATTCCTCCATATCAATTCTTCCTTCTGAATTTACAGAAAGGTAGGTAATATCAAAACCATACATTTTTAGCGATTCAAGAGATTCACGGATAGAAGCATGCTCTATAGCTGAAGTAATAATATGATTACCACGATTCTTATACATCATGGCTGTTCCTTTAATGGCTAAGTTATTGCTTTCTGTTCCACCTGATGTAAAATAAATCTCTTTGGAGTTTATATTTAATAATGTTGCCATTTGATTTCTAGCCTGACTTAATAAAGCTTCCACCTGCCCCCCAAATTTATGAAGAGAGGATGGATTGCCGAAGTAGTCAGTTGAAACTTTTACATATGAATCCAAGACTTCTTTATATGGTTTTGTGGTTGCACTATTATCAAAATAAATCATCATTTTCTCCTTTTAACCATCAACTAAAAACTTTACCATAGTTAAGTTTAAATGAAAATTAAAGTATTTCAATTTTATTTTCTACATAGGCATGCATTTGAGTCATTTTCAAAAAAGAAAAAAGCTGCTCATAAAGAGTCAGCTTTCCATTTATTCTTTATCTGTTAACATGGCCTCGATTTTTTTTAGAGCACCTGGCTCTACTTCTTCAATGGCAGTGGCGGCTTGCTCGAGTGCTTCCTGGTAGTGGAAGCTTCTAAATTCTTGTTCAGCATTTCTTAACCCGTTTGCAACGGATGGGAATCTACTTTTATATCGATTACCATATTGAATAACCTTTTCAGCCAAATGGACATTTTCTATCATATCTTCTGTTGTACGGATTAGTTTCTCAATAGTCATAACCGCAACTTCAAGGTATTGGTGAACAGATTGCATATCAAGTGGCTTTTGCTCAAGTCTGATCATCACATTTTGAATTCCTTCTTTGGCATCCTCCACTAAATACTTATATTCTTCTGGCAGTCCAGGAATATTGCTTTTAGTAACTAATCGAATCGCTTCATTCAATTTTCTTTTAAGTTCCGCAACTTTTTCTCGAGCAACCATTTCATCTTTTCTAAGCATTTGCAGTTTCTCTTTATAGGTTTTCTGCTCAGTTTGAATAGTCTCAATCTCATCTTTTATGACTGTTAATTCCTCACTTAATAAGGAATGGGCAATATCATTTTGTTCGATTTTAAATTTAAGTATTTCAAATTTTTTAGTGATTTCCGCTAATCTTGTTTCCATTTGGCGCGATTGCTCTAATTCATGTTCTGTTAAATGGTACGTTTGCTGCACTAACTGGGTTTCCGTTTTTAACTCATCGCTCTCTTGATGGGTGATATCAAGCAACTGACCAGTAGGCTCATTACTTTTCACAATAAATGCTTTCGCGTGTACTTCCTGTTCAAGGAGATCATATAAGAGGTCAATATTTTCTTTTATTTCTTTTATTTTTGTATGAACATCATGAATGTCTGCACTTTCAACTTGAGCTTTCAATAGTTCAAGTTCATTTTCTAAATGCTCCGTTTCCTTTAAAACAGGAATATGTTCAAGAACATATCCTTGTTCCAACATTTCGCGGAATCCTTCTCTTAACTCAGAAATTTGAGCTGGTAATGCCGATTGACAGTCTACAAGAAAGGCAGGGATCCATTCCATTTTATTTTTTATTTGATCTAGTTGATCTTTGATAACAAGTACTATTTCTCGTGCTTCAAGATAGTTACCATTTTCTGTTTTTTCTTCATATGTGCCAAACTGAACGATGACTTCATCTAAAAGAAGCTCAAGACGTAATTCAGCCTTACCAAATTGATGACGATGTGCTAGTAAATTTTTCTTTGCTTCACGATATTCGTCTTTAAGTTGTTCGATTTCCATTCTATTTTTCTCTTCACTACCAACTAGTTCATTCAATTCGGATAAAATTTTATTGATTTTGCCTTCTGTTTTTAAAAGTTTTTGATCAATTTTATTTTGAACTTCCCGAGCTCGTTTAAAACGATACTTATCAATGTACTCCTCGGCATCAAATAAGTACTCTTCTACATCCGGTAAATCAATCGTTACAACTTCATCCCATTCCGTTCTCCATCTTTCGAACAACTCTTCCGTTTGGCCAGTCATATTTAATTGCTTTACCTTAGACATTTCTTCTAAGATTGGACGGCCCATCATCTCGATTTTCCATTGTTCCAGACGATCGATTTCTTTATAAAATTTCTTTTTTGAAAATATTCCGACTAAAATCAAGCCGATAATAATAATGATGATTCCTAATATATATTCCATATAAGCCCCCTGTCTTGGCAGCGCTCTAATAAGCATCTTTCAAGTTTCATCTAAACTTTAATATTGTGTTATTTTTAATGTATTTATGATACCATGTAAACGACAATTTTTGACTATTATTTTCAATATTTTTGAATAAATTGTCGCAGAAACCTAATTTTTTCACAGATTTTCATAAAATTAGCTAAAAATTATACATTATAAAGAGGTGAACTATGAAATGAACATGAAAGATGGTCATATCCATACCCCGTTTTGTCCACATGGTACCAAAGATGAGTTCGGCCATTACATCGAAAAAGCAATTGAATTAGGTTACCAAGAAATTTCTTTTACTGAACATGCTCCTCTACCAGCTAACTTCATCGACACTACTCCAACTGTTGATAGTGCCATGTCATTTTATCAGCTCGATGCATACTTTCATGAAATTGAGAAATTGAAAAAACAATACAGACAGAAGATTAAAATAAATGCAGGATTAGAGGTAGATTTCATTGAAGGGTTTGAAGAGGAAATCAAACATTTCTTAAACGAGGTTGGTCCAAGATTAGATGATTCGATTCTATCGGTCCATTTTTTAAGGAATAACTCGGACTATCAGTGTGTTGACTACAGTCCTGATGTTTTTGAATCAATGATCCAAGAATATGGATCAATAAATAATATATATCAAAAGTATTTTGAAACATTAACACTTTCCATCATAACTGATTTAGGCACATTTAAACCAAAACGAATAGGTCATATAACGCTTATTAAAAAATTCCATAAAAAATTTCCTGCATCCGAACGTTTTGAAAATCAAATTTTTTCAATTTTACACCTGATCAAAGAAAAAGGTTATGAACTCGATTATAATGGTGCAGGAACTGCAAAGCCATTATGCCGCGAGCCATATCCTCCTGATTGGATCATTAATGAAGCGAAGCATCTTCAAATCCCACTGGTATATGGGTCAGATGCTCATCAAGTAAAGGAGTTACATCAGGGTAGACAAGAAATGGTAGACCTAAGCTAAAAGGAATGACCCTTTTAGCGATTTACTGCCTTTTTTTCGGTAATAAAAGCATTCAGCCCTAATACTCCATCGATCCATTGGTATATTTCTTGCAAATATTTTTCTTCAAAAAATCGTTCGTGTGGAAAGACATGGAGTACTTCCGTCACATACTGAGTATTTAAAAATGGCATCGTCAGCATCCCTTTAAATTGAATCATTAAATATGCCATGGAATGTGGTTTCATTACCTTTTTTTGCATACCCTTCTCCAATATCTTTTTTAAAAAATATTTTTCTTTTACATAATATGTAGACATAATTTCCCTTACAACTTGGGAATCTATCGACATCTCTCTAAGAATAAATCTAGTGAAATGAATATTATTACATTGAAAAGATAATATATTTTTAGATACCTTTTTTAAGCAGGCAATTGGATCTTCCTCAAGAATATCCATCGCTGCTTCTATCTCTGTTAAATATTGTTCAAAAAATGATGTTAAACAATATTCTAATAATCCGTGTTTGTTTTCAAAATAGTAAGCAATGTTTGCTACATTCACATTTGCTTTAGTAGAAATATCACGAATGGAAGTTGCGTGGAATCCTTTTGTATTAAACAATGATATTGCTGCTTGGATAATGGCTTCTTTAGAATTCTTTTTCACTATACTTCCCTCGCTTTATAAATTCAGATTCCTTCTACTATTACATTCTGTTATTTTTTCATCATTCCTTTAAGAAATTGTCGACAAAGTCTCCTCTTTTTCTATCTCTTTTGTTAGAATGAATTATAAATTTCATGAAAGATAGGTGAAAAAAGATGTTTCATGTCGAAAATTACCGAGGAAATAAAAACGAAAACTATGAGTTAGTAAAAAAACAGCTTAAAGCATTAATAGAAGATGAACCAAACCAAATTGCCAATTTAAGTAATGCATCCGCTCTTTTAAACCTGTTTTTAGACAGAATTAACTGGGTTGGTTTTTACCTAATGGAAGAAAATGAACTTGTTTTAGGGCCATTCCAAGGTTTGCCAGCATGTGTAAGAATCCCTGTAGGAAAAGGTGTTTGTGGGACAGCAGTAGCAAAAAAAGAAACCCTACTAGTGGAAGATGTCCATCAATTTCCAGGACATATTGCCTGTGATGCTGCTTCTCAATCCGAAGTCGTAGTCCCTTTAATAAAGAACGGAGAAATCCTTGGTGTCCTTGATATTGATTCACCAGAGAAATCACGCTTCGATGAAGTGGATAAACAAAAGTTAGAAGAATTCGTTGAGGTATTAGTACAGTACTTGTAATTTCTTTTTAAAATGGTCCCTAATCTTTTATAAAATGATGGACATTTTCATAACTTTTGGAAGACCTTTTGTCCATCATTGACTTTATGATGGACATTTTTATAACTTTTTGAAGACCTTTTGTCCATCATTGACTTTATGATGGACATCTCTATAACTTTTTGAAGACCTTTTGTCCATCATCGACTTTATGATGGACATCTCTATAATTTTTTGAAGACCTTTTGTCCATCATCGACTTTATGATGGACATCTTTATAATTTTTTGAAGACCTTTTGTCCATCATCGACCTTATGATGGACATCTCTATAACTTTTTGAAGACCTTTTGTCCATCATCGACTTTATGATGGACATCTTTATAATTTTTTGAAGACCTTTTGTCCATCATCTGCTTAATGATGGGCATCTTTATAACTTTTTGGAAGACGTTTTGTCTATCATGCAGTAATACAAAAAGAAGGAGCAGTGTTTTATGCTGCTCCTTCTTTAATCCAATCAAATTTTATCAAGTGCTTGCTTGAGATCGTCCACAATATCCTCCCAAGCTTCTAGGCCAACAGAAAGCCTTAATAAAGAATCATCAATACCCATTTTCAGCCTTGCTTCTTTAGGCACGACTGCATGAGTCATCGTTGCCGGATGCTGAATAAGGGTTTCTGCATCACCTAAACTTACTGCAATTTTAATTAGATTTAATTGATTCATAAACTTCTGTGCGGTTTCTTTTGAACCTTTCAATGTAAACGAAAAGATTCCTCCAGGCTTTTTCATTTGTTTGTCGGCAATATGTTTTTGTTTATCTGTTTCGTCCCCAGGATAAAAGACCGTCTCTACTTTTTCGTGACCTTTTAAAAAGGAAGCTACTTTCTTCGCATTCTCACAATGTCTATCCATTCTTACTGGAAGAGTTTTTAGCCCTCTCAACAATAACCACGCATCAAATGGAGATATAATACCTCCAATATCCTTTAATGTAGTCATAGCCACACGATCCATGAACTCTTTTTTCCCAACAGCTAAACCAGCAATGACATCGCCATGACCACAGATATATTTTGTTGCACTATGGATAACTACATCACATCCTAGTTCAATGGGATTTTGAAGATATGGAGAACAAAAAGTATTATCCACGATAACAGGAATACCTCTTTTCTTTGCAATCTCTGCTACCATTTGTAAATCAACTAATTGCATGGTTGGGTTAATTGGTGTTTCGATATAGATTAAGGCTGTTTCCGGTTTTAATTCTTTTTCAAGAGCTTCTGAACAATCCATATTTGAAAAATTATGGTCAATATTATATTTGTCCTTCATTAATTGAAGTAATCCAAAGGTACATCCATAAACACCCTGTGAGCATAAAATATGGTCACCTGATTTTGTTAAGGCAAGTAAAATAGCCGATACAGCCGCCATTCCAGAACCAAATGCCAAACCCGCCTCTCCCTTTTCTAAGGTGGCTATCCGTTCCTCTAACACTCTTACTGTTGGATTGCCTAATCTTGAATAGATAAAACCATCCTCTTCGCCAGCAAAGCGCCTTTCTCCTTGTTCGGCAGTTTGAAAGGTAAAGGTTGAAGTTTGAAAAAGAGGTGGTACTAAGCTCCCATTAAAGTTTGAACTCTCATATCCACCGTGAATGACCTCTGTTTCAAATTTATTGCGCATATTGATCCTCCTTAATATTGAAAACGCTTTCATAATAATAGAATATGATAAAATGGCCTAAAGGAGAAGAATAATTTTATGAAGAATTGGTTAAGATGATCATTTTGTTAAAATAATTAAATAAAAAATAGACACTTCACTGGTGAAGTGTCTATACAATACTTGCTGTTTCCTCTATTTCAACTTTATTTTTCCCTGAACCTTTCGCTCTATATAAAGCTCTATCAGCGCGGCTGAACAATGATTGAGCAGTATCAATACATTCACGCTTCCAATAGGATACTCCACACGAAATGGTTACTTGTGGAGTTGTCTCATCAGATACTTTTAAAACCAAGCGTTCCGCAATAGAAATCCCTGTTTCAAGAGGGACATTCGGTAAATAAATGGCAAGTTCCTCGCCTCCCCATCTAGCACCGATGTCTGTTCCCCTAATATTGGTCTCAATAATGTTAGCCACTTGGATTAATACATCATCACCCACTTGGTGTCCAAAGGAATCGTTTATATACTTGAAATTATCCAAATCGATTAAAATAAACGTTCCTTGGTCATCCTCATCCATAGAAGCAATTAACTTCTCATCAAGATAATTACGAGAATATAGTTTTGTAAGATGATCTGTAACCACCATTTTTTCTAATTCTTCTCGAAGCATAGAATTAGCAAAAGCTAGTGTAGAATGATGAATTAAGGATTGTAAAAGCTTAAATGTTTCAAAGGAAAAAGAATAAGGATTTCGTTGAACAACAATAGAAAAACCTTTTAGTATCCCGCTTTGCACCATTGGAACAGCCATCAAAGATCGATAGGATGGGCCATTTTGTTCAGGAGGAAGTTGAAAATCACCAATAAATAACGAATCCTTTTCGTTTTCAATTTTTTCATTTACAAATTCTATATAGCCCCTCGCAGCTTCACTCTGGAAAAATGGAGTACTGCCAGGAAGTACGCGTATTTTATGGACACCTTTAGCTATAAGAAAGAAACCCACTTCATCTGCATCAAAGGATTTCGTAATTTGTTCGCACATAAACCCCATTGTTTCACTTAATCTCAAATTGGAGTTAAGACGGTGAGATGTTTCATTAATTAATTGCAAATCCGCAATTAAACGTCGAGATTGTTGGTAAAGCTGTGCATTTTCTAATGCACTCCCTGCAGTGTTGGCTAATAATGTAATAAATTCTACTTCATTTTGTGGAAAAACAAGGGTATTTGGTGCCATCACTTGTAACACACCATAAACTCCCTGTTTCCCTTTAAGCGGTGCATATAGTACAGATCTTCTCTCTTGTATGGAATCTTCAAATTGAATCGTACCCGTTACATATGCCTGCATAGCTGCAATGTTTTCACTATCATATTCTAAATCTCGGATTGGCAAATCACTATGACTGTGATTATCTTGCGAAAGAAGAAGGAAATACGTAAATGTAGGATAAACTTCCTTTAAAGTCATGATAATTTCGCCTAATACATCATCCATATTCATCGAAGAATGAAATTTTTCTGTTACGCGATACAATTGTTTATATCTTTTTTCTTCAGATACAATTTTTGAAAGGGCTTGTCCTTTTTCAATGAATACACCACATTGTTGACTCAAATTTTTATAAAATAGATCGGACAGTTCATTTACTAAGTCAAAAGATTCTTTCTTTTTAATTAGAAGAAGACCAATAAACCCCTTCTTGCCATATAACGGAACGAATAAATCATTGTTTTCTGCACTAATAATTGACAGTGGTTTAAAATGGACAAATCTTCCTCCAAAAGTATGATCAAATTCCTGTGAAAACTCTATTTTAAAAGGAGAGCTTGATGAAGAATTAGAACTGCTCTCAAGTAAAAAATATGGATTCCATTCGTCTCCACTGTAGAAAGAGACTTCTTCTAACTTTAAAATATTCTTTATCGCAAGTAGCATATTAAAAAGAATCGATTCATATTGCCATAAACCCAATTCAGCATCAATGATATCAAAGAAGCGATTTTTTAATTGGATCATGATTTCTTTTTCTTGACTTCCCATCTATCATCACCTATTTTTACATACTAAATAAGCCAATCTCTTGGCTTCTTAATGAATTATTAATAATGGATATTATTTTTTAAAAACAATTACTATTCTCATTATATCATAATCCTTTGAAATCTCCTGTGATTAATTAAAAAAATTCCTCGTTTTTCTAGGTATGATTTGTCCATCTTCTCTTGACTTTTTTATGATACAAATTATATAATAGCTTTTGTGTAAAATATCGCAGCCTATATGAACATCTTTATATGCTCATTTTGTTCCTCATAGGTTTAAAACCTATTGATGGTGCATCTTGTAACCTTGTGCTGCTAAGGCGAAGGTGCATGAAAACAAAATGAATATAAGTGTAGCTTCATATCTGTTTTTATTTTACCAAAATAAAAACATAAAAGGAGGAGTCATATTATGGCTCGTTATACAGGTCCATCTTGGAAACTGTCTCGTCGTCTTGGAATTTCACTAAGCGGCACTGGTAAAGAAATTGAAAAGCGTCCTTACGCTCCTGGTCCACATGGTCCAAACCAACGTAAGAAGCTTTCTGAATACGGAATGCAATTACAAGAAAAGCAAAAACTTCGTCACATGTATGGAGTAACTGAGCGTCAATTCCGTAACCTTTTTGACAAGGCTGGTAAAATGCCTGGTAAACATGGTGAAAACTTCATGATTCTTCTTGAAGCTCGTCTTGACAACGTTGTTTACCGTTTAGGTTTAGCTCGTACTCGCCGCGCTGCACGTCAGTTAGTAAACCATGGTCATATCCTTGTTGATGGTTCACGCGTTGATATCCCTTCATACCGTGTAGCTGCTGGCCAAACAATCAGCCTTCGTGAAAAGTCTCGTAACTTAGATGTTGTTAAAGAAGCAGTAGAAGTAAACAACTTCGTACCTGACTACTTAACATTCGATGCTGACAAATTAGAAGGTACTTTCACTCGTTTACCAGAACGTTCTGAATTACCTGCTGAAATTAACGAAGCTCTTATCGTTGAGTTCTACTCTCGTTAATAACTTCAAAAAACACTCGTCTCCGATTGGAAACGAGTGTTTTTTTCTATACATGGAACTTTTTTTGATAATGGGCTAAGGCGAGTAACGGAAAGATATAGCGATAGCTATGATAGTGGATATAGAAATCACCACCCATTGCCTGGCCTTTTGGATAGGTTATGGTCCACTCTTGCAGTTGTTTCCGATTGACTAAAAATTTAACTCCAGCTTCAATCTCAGGCGTCACAACTTTAGAAGCAGCTATCAGTGCATCGACTGCCCAGGCAGTGTGGGTTAACGTACTTACTCCAAGAGGAATGTATTTGTTATTAATATCACTTTTACAGGATTCCCCCCAGCCGCCATCCACATTTTGGATTTTCTTTAACCATTCGACCCCTTTTTGAATGGATCTATGGTTGGAAGGGATTCGGACTGCTTTTAGCCCCGTGATTGCCGCCCAAGTACCGTATATATAACAAATTCCCCATCGTCCATACCACGAACCATCCTTTTCTTGGTTTTTCTCAAGCCATTTGACTGCCTTTTTAATAGATGAATGATTGATAGACATTTTAGTATACTTACCCAAAAACTCTAATGTTCTACCAGTCAAATCTGCACTACTTGGGTCAGTTAATAAATATTTAGCACCTTCAATGGGCAATAAATTGATAATAGATTTATTGACATTTTTTTCAAAAGCTGCCCATCCACCATCATCATTTTGCATCGAAATCAACCACTTTAACCCTTTGTCCCAAGCTTCTCTAATAGATGGGTTATGTGCAGTTTCCTGTGAGAGCGATCTAAGAACGGCAGTTGTATCATCTATATCAGGATTTATGGTATTAATCTCAGAGAATCCCCACCCTCCAGGGAGACTTTGAGGATTATGAATAGCCCAGTCACCATATTGGTGATGTTGCTTCTTTAGCAAATATTGGTTTGCCCTTTTTATAACGGGATCAGAGGTGGCAACACCTGCCCTTTGCATTGCAAAGCTAATTAAAGAGGTATTCCAAACAGTAGCTGTTGTATATTGAATATGGAAATGATCGTTAATGGTCGTTTTCATTCTTTTTAATCCGTCGACGGCTTTTAATATGAGAGGATCGCGATTTGAATATCCTAAAGAGAGCAATGCGAATATCATCAGAAAAGTAGAACTGAAATAACTATAGAATGTTCCATCCTTTTCAATTCTATTTAACATGTACTGTTTACCTTGTTCTATCGCATAAGCATGAATTTCCCCTGGTAATCCGACCAAATTCTTTATTACATCTTTTAGATAGATATAAATAGCTTTCCATTCCCCTGACCTTTCCCATTCTAAGGAAATATCTTTATTAGATAAAAATAAATTTTTCAGATCGGGGCTTTTTGAAGTTTTTTTACTATATTTTTTATCCGCTACTATCATAATTGGAACGAGATTGGCCCTTCCATACACAGAAAAGTCATAAAAATTAATAGGAAAGGTGGTAGGAAGTAAGAGGATTTCAATCGGGATAGGAAAAAAGGTTGGCCAGGGATATTGATTAGTTAAAGCTAACATTACTTTTGTAAACATATGACACTTTTCAATTCCACCATTTTTTAAAATAAAACGTTTAGCTGCTAGCATTCGTTTATCATTGTTATTTACATACCCGGAATAAAGTAAAGAGTAATAGGCTTCAACAGTTGCAGTTAAATTCCCCTCTTCTTCATCATAGTAGAGCTTCCAGGCACCATTTGTCTCCTGTTTATTCAATATTCGTTCTACAAGCTGTTTCACTAACTCTTCATCATCAACTTCAAGTGTCCGCAATAAAATGATCATATAGGCATCAGTTGATATTCCTGTTTCAAACGGATAATTCCAGGAACCATCAACATCTTGATCTTTTTTTAGAATGTCTATGATTCGATCCATTTCATTTTTAATATTTTTACGATGCATTTTCTCACTCCCCTTAAAACCTGTTCCGTACCTTATACATATTCCTTATTTGTTTCCTAAATACAAAAAGGTGGTGAAAAATCTGATGTGTCCTTTAGGAAAAAATAGGTTAACCCGTTTATCAAAACATCTTATGGAAATCAAAAATGAATTAAAAAATAAGAAACCTATTTTCATAGATGAAAAAAAGTTAAGCGAGAATGATCAACGCCTTATAGAAAGGATTAGAAAAATAACAACTGAAAATAATCTTAATAATATTGTAAGAACAAAAGCCTATCTAGAGTTTTATCAAAAATATCCTGAAATTCACTGGTCATTTTTAGCACATATGGTTTCAAGAAACGGCGGTTGGAATATGACAGATTTAGAGGGAGAATACTTATCTAGATTACTAAGCAGATCATCCAGGCAAGCATTTTTTTCTTTTCTAGAGAGAGGAAACTGGCTCATTTTTCAAGATGCGTATCCACAATTATTACTTTACGAAGAAAGTCTAAGAAGCAGAAAAAACTACTTTTATTTACTTCCCTTTTTAAATATTTCTTTATTTATGGAGACTATATGGAATCATTATTGGATAAAGAAAGACCCCAATATTTTGACAATCGGCCTCATTGTAAATGAACAAAATTATATAGAGGAACGGGTTGTTCAGAATCCGCTTTTAAAAGAAAAAGTATTTAATTCAATTGAATTTAAAATCCAAGACTTATTATCGTTTAATCAAATTCTTTTGCCATATGAACAGAATAATAAGGTGAGGTTCTTAGGACAGACGGTCCATCATTTCGATTCACTCCATGAACGAATTTTGATAGGAAAAAGATTATACAACCTCCTTTTTCAATCAGAAGATATTGCTAACAGCGTGCTTCACTGGGCCATACAAAATCCGCACACAGCCTCTCGTAAGGATTACTGGCCTAATTTATTTAATGATATCAAGGAAGGAGTTCCAGGACTTGAATCAGTGCTTAAAGTAAATCAATGTAAACTGATTCCTGGGTCAATGCGACTCTATAGTCCCAGATTAGAGATTGTGTGGAAAAATGTTCATCATAAACAAGCAGAACCAGGTGACTGGTTTAAAGATTGGAAAGTGGTTGAATATTTAATGTATACAGATGAAAATATCAATGGAGATATAATGAGTGACTATTGTCAAACTTTAGAAAAACTTGATCTTACTACTGCTGCAAAAAAGGTTATTTTCGATTAGTTCTTTCCCAGTTATAAAGGTATAAAAAAATCCCCTTTTTAGGGGATTTTTCTATTCATTAATCTACGTAATTGATAAGATGGTATTTCTTCTTTCCTCTTCTAATGATCGTAAATTGGCCTTCAATGCGATCCTTTTCATCCACCACATAATCTACTTGGGTTACCTTCTCCCCATTTAAAGAAACAGCTCCGTTTGTAATATCTTCTCTTGCTTGACGCTTTGAAGGACTGATACCCGCAGCTACTAAAAGATCTACTAAGGTAATTTCTTCACCCGTTGAATGATTGTAGGAAGGAACATCTTTAAAGCCCTGTTTAATTTCGGTAGCAGAAAGTTTTTTCACATCACCGCTAAATAGCGCATCTGTAATTTTAATAGCTTGAGCTAATGCCTCTTCACCATGAATAAGACGTGTCATTTCTTCAGCTAAAGTCTTTTGAGCCTTGCGTAGGTGAGGTTCTTCCTGTACAGATACTTCTAAGGCTTCAATTTCTTCTCGTGATAAGAATGTAAAATATTTAAGGTATTTGATTACATCAGCATCAGCCGTATTAATCCAGAACTGGTAGAACTCGTATGGTGTTGTTTTCTCAGGATCCAGCCAAACTGCGCCACTTTCTGTTTTCCCAAATTTTGTACCGTCGGACTTTGTCACTAATGGAATTGTCATCCCGTAAGCTTTTGATCCTTCAGGAAGCATTTTTCGAATTAATTCTAAACCTGTCGTAATATTTCCCCACTGGTCACTACCACCAATTTGTAATTTACATTGAAGGTTTTCGTATAAATGTTTAAAATCCATTCCTTGCATAATCGTGTAAGTAAATTCAGTAAAAGAAATACCTGTTTCCAAACGAGTTGCAATCGTTTCTTTGGATAACATGTAATTGATTCCGATATGCTTTCCGTAATCACGAAGGAAAGTAATCATATTCATCGGCGCTGTCCAATCGTAGTTGTTAACCATTAAAGCGCCATTCTCACCCTCAAAATCAAAAATCGAATGCAGCTGTTTTTGTAGGCAATCTACATTATGTTGTACGGTCTCAATGGTTTGAAGGGTTCTTTCCTCTGTTGCTTTCGGATCACCAATTAATCCTGTAGCTCCACCAACTAGAACAATAGGACGATGTCCATGATTTTGGAAACGTCTTAAGGTTAAAAATGGAAGAAGGTGTCCAATGTGCATACTATCCCCGGTTGGGTCCATCCCACAATATAAGGAAATCTTTTCTTTATTTAAAAGTTCCTTTAACCCTTCTTCATCTGTTTGCTGGTATACTATTCCACGCCATTGCAAATCCTGTAATAAATCCATTTTGACTCCTCCTATTTATAAGTAACAATGTTAATTGTTTACCCTATTTGATTTTTAACCTTTTAATAAGGCCAAATAAAAAAACGCCCTTGCAAAAATGCAAGGACGCTAATATGCGCGGTACCACCTGGCTTGAGCGTTTTGAATGCGAACAAACGCATGAAGAACACTCCACTTAACATGTTAACGGACATGACCGTTTACCACTACTGTTCATGTTCATGGCAAAAGCTCCGGGAGGTAATTCGTTCTTCTATTTGCATCGGTTTACACCAACCACCGACTCTCTAAAACAGGGATAGAAGGACTACTGGATTCCCATCAAAGCAGTAACAATTTTTAATTAAACCATTTTTACCATAAAATATAGTTAGTTGTCAATTTCCTTTTTCTTTTTTCCTTTTCCAAAAAAAGACATCAAAAATTGGAAATATCAGAAAAATGTCAAACCTTGTCATCTTCCTTTTCTGATTATGCTATAATTGTATGTGATTTTAGGGGGATTGATTAAATGAACAATGAATCGAATAAATGGGTGGACAGGTGGAAGTACTTTCTAAATCTTTTCACACATAAAAGAACAGTCAAAAGTGCCAGAATTACCTATCAAGTTATCTGGAATTTAGTTCTTATATTTTTTATTGTTATTCTTTTAGGCGGCGCTTTTGCAGGTGGAATCGGTGCTGGCTACTTTGCCTCACTTGTTAAGGATGAACCGATTAGACCATATGAGAAAATGAAAAAAGAAATTTATAATTACGAGGAAACATCCGAACTCTATTTTGCTAATGATATCTATCTAGGTAATTTAAGAACCGACTTGGAACGTGAAGAGGTTCAAATAAAGGATGTTTCGAAATATTTAGTCGATGCGGTTGTTGCTACAGAAGACGAATATTTCTATGACCATTCAGGTGTAGTACCGAAAGCGATCTTTCGTGCCCTTTTTCAAGAAGTAACCAATTCTTCCGTTCAATCGGGTGGAAGTACGTTAACTCAACAATTAATTAAAAATCAAATCCTTACAAATGAAGTATCTTTTGAACGTAAAGCAAAAGAAATTTTATTAGCCTTACGCCTAGAGAAATTTTTTAAGAAAGAAGAAATTTTAGAGGCCTATTTGAATGTATCTCCTTTCGGGAGAAATTCTTCCGGAAGAAATATTGCCGGAGTGCAAACTGCTGCTAAAGGTATATTTGGTGTTAATGTAAAAGAATTAACTCTTCCGCAAGCTGCCTTTATTGCTGGATTGCCTCAAAGTCCTTTTGGTTATACCCCTTTTACGAATGAAGGCGTTTTAAAATCTAATCTTGAACCTGGTCTAACAAGAATGAAGACGGTTTTAAAAAGGATGTATGATGGTGGATTTATAAGCAATAAAGAATATCAAAATGCACTTACCTATGATGTAACAAAAGACTTTATTCCACCAAAATCTAGCAGTATAGAAAAATATCCTTGGTTAACATTTGAAATTGAAAAACGAGCAATTGACATATTAGCTGTTTCTTTAGCTGAAAAAGATGGTTATGAGGAAAAAGATTTAAAGCAAAATAATGAATTGTATGAAGAGTATACGACTCTTGCAAATCGAAATCTGCGACAAAACGGCTATAAGATCCATTCCACCATCGATAAAGATATTTATGATGCGATGCAGAAAACAAAGGATGCATATCCTTATTATGGACCAGATAAACCCCAAGTGGTTAAAGATCCAGATACTGGACAAGATAAAACGATTCAAGAACCTGTTGAGGTTGGAGCCATTTTAATCGAAAATAATACAGGAAAAATAATTAGCTTTGTGGGCGGACGAGATTATTCTCGTGCACAAGTGAATCACGCAACTTACACGAAACGTCAAAATGGATCTACCATGAAGCCATTACTTGTTTACGGTCCTGCTATTGAACTAGGGAAAGCTTCACCTGGAAGTCCCCTTCCGGATGTTGAATTAAGGCTTGATCCTTCTAACCCAGATAAGCCTTGGCCACTTAACTATGATAAACACTACAATGGCCTAGTTTCCGCGAGATATGCTCTTGCAAAATCTTATAATGTTCCTGCCATCAAACTATATAGAGATATTATCAATGAGAGGCCAGCTAAATATTTAGAAAAAATGGGCTTTACCTCTTTACTTGAACCCGATTATACCAATTTATCAACTGCCATTGGATCTCTAGAACAAGGGGTAACAGTTGAGGAAAATACAAATGCATTTGCCACTTTTGCTAACGGTGGAAAATTTGTCGATGCCTATTTGATCGATAAAATTTTAGATAAAAACGGAAAAGTTGTCTATGAGCATAAAACCAAATCCGAAGAAGTTTTCAGCCCGCAAACTGCCTATTTAACCGTTGATATGATGCGGGATGTTATTAAACGAGGAACGGCCTCTGCTGTTAATGGTCGCCTAAAGTTTCAAACAGACTGGGCAGGTAAAACAGGAACAGGAAATGAATTCTTTGACTCCTGGTTTGTTGCATCCAATCCAAATGTCACATTTGGAATCTGGACTGGTTATGACCATAATAAATCCTTAGAAATAAAAAGGGGTTTAAGCTATAGCATGCGAACCAATTATTTATGGGCCGACTTATTAAATGCTGCTTATGACGTAAATCCTGAATTAGTCGATCCTGTTGAACCATTTAAAATGCCCGGTGGAATTGTAAAAAGATCCATCTGTGCGGTTTCGGGTTTACTTCCTTCTGAGGCATGTTCAAGAGCTGGACTAGTTGAAAGTGATTTATTTAATATGAAATATGCCCCAACAGAAGTTGATTCTAGTTTAATTGACGGTAAATATGTTCAGGTCGGTGAGAAAAAATATTTAGCGCTTGACTCTACACCAGATGAGTTTGCAGAACATGGTTTGATCTTAAACCCTGATTACATGGAACAAATTACTGGTGTAAAAATACCTGAACCGGGACAATTAATTCCTAAAAAAGATGGCTGGTCAAAGATCCTTGTACCAAATGATAAAATCCAGGAAAATGGCCAAATACCTGATGACCCTTTAATATCAGTATCCGGTAACACTATTTCATGGGCTAAGGATGTGGAACCTGATGTTATTGGCTATCGAATATATAACAGTAAAGGAGAAAAGGTCGGAATTGAAAAGTCAGGTTCAGACTATGCTTTCGATGTTAAAAATGGTACTTATTATGTAACAGCAGTCGATATCGCAGGACAGGAATCCCCTCCATCTAATGTGGTTGAAGTTGGAAAACCAATACAGTCTGATGATCCTAATTCAGATGAAGAAACGGATGACAATTCCAAAGATAAAGATAAAGAAATTATTGATTTAGTTCCATTTTCTAACGAAACCAAAAAACCTAAATCCAAAAATTAAAAAAACGGAAGTGCTCTAACAAGCACTTCCGTTCTGTTTTTTAGTCTTCCATTGTAGATAAGTCACCAGTTGGCAAGTTTAACTCCCATGCTTTAAGAACACGACGCATGATTTTACCACTTCTTGTCTTTGGCAATTTATCACGGAAATCTATTTCACGTGGTGCTGCATGTGCAGCTAATCCTAATTTCACAAATTGACGAATTTCTTCTTTTAATTCTTCTGTAGCTTCATAGCCATCACGAAGAGCGACAAACGCTTTAATAATTTCCCCTCTCACAGGATCTGGCTTCCCAATAACTCCAGCCTCAGCAACAGCAGGATGTTCCACTAATTTACTTTCAACTTCAAATGGTCCTACACGTTCACCAGAAGTCATAATAACATCATCAATTCTACCTTGGAACCAGAAATAACCGTCCTCATCCATATAAGCAGAATCACCTGATACATACCAGTCACCTGGCATAAAATAAGACTCATATTTCGCAGAGTTATTCCAAATCGTATGCATCATGGATGGCCAGCCTTTTTTAATAGCTAAATTGCCCATACGATACGGAGGAAGCTCATTACCTTGATCATCGACAATAGCAGCTTCAACACCAGGAATTGGTTTCCCCATGGAACCAGGCTTTATTTCCATACAAGGATAGTTACAGATAAGCTGCGCACCCGTCTCTGTCATCCACCATGTATCATGAATACGTAACTGGAATACTTTCATTCCCCAACGAACGACTTCGGGGTTTAATGGTTCCCCTACACTTAAAATATGACGAAGAGAAGTTAAGTCAAACTTCTTAACTACTTCATCTCCTGCGCCCATTAACATACGGAATGCTGTTGGAGCACTATACCATACAGTAACGCCATAATCCTCAATAACCTTATACCATGTCTCAGGACTAAAACGTCCTCCTACTACAACATTTGAAGCACCTGCTAACCATGGTCCAAATATTCCATATGATGTTCCTGTTACCCATCCTGGGTCAGCAGTACACCAATATACATCTTCCTCTTGTAAGTCTAATACCCATTTTGCGGTTTGATAATGCTGAAGCATCGCATTATGAACATGTAAAACCCCTTTTGGTTTTCCCGTAGACCCAGAAGTATAATGAAGGATTAGCCCGTCTGTACGATCTACCCACTCAATATATAATACTTTACTAGACTCTTTAAATCTTTTATTAAAATCAATATATTTACCACTTTCTTCAATACCTTCCCCAACTAGGAAAATATGTTTCAATTCTGGCAATTGATCCACAGGTACACGTTTTAATAGTTCAGGCGTCGTTACTAAAACCTTTGCCCCGCTATCCTCTAAACGGTCTCGGACTGCCCCCTCCATGAACGCTTCAAAAAGCGGTCCAACGATTGCACCTAACTTAATCGCACCTAAAACAGCAAAATATAGCTCTGGAGAACGAGGCATAAAAATAAATACACGGTCCCCTTTTTCTACGTCCCCATAAGTTTTTAAAGCATTCCCAGCTTGGTTAGAAAAGTCTTTCATTTCTTTAAACGTATACTTTTCCGTACGTTTTCCATCTGCATAATATAAGGCAATTTTATTTTTGCGATCAGACGCAGCATGTCGATCAATTGCCTCATAAGCCATATTGACTCTTCCCGTTTCAGACCAAGAGAATTGTTTCTCAACTTCTAACCAATCAAACTGCTTGTACATCTCATCATAATTTGGCAGATTATGATTTCCTTTTACAACTGGTAGCGCTTCCACTTTCACTAACATCATCCCCCTAATGAATGTCATAAAAACGTTTATTAATATTATAGTATACTTTTCCCGTATTCTCAATTTTAAAAATATTCTTTCAGTAGATATATCATTTTTATGCAGTTATTTGGTAAAATATATGTCTATTTACAGAAAATTAAGTGAAAGCGCTTTAATTTGAGAGATTTTATGTATAATATAATTGAATGAAAGGATTATTAGGGGTGAACGAATGGAACATAAAAAAATATATAATGCAAAAGAATTAAAGACTCCTCATGGTAATTTATTTATTGAGGGTCCCATCTCTTCTGATAAATTAGCAAGTTATGATTTCCATGAAGATCTTGTTGCTTTTCGTCCGCCAGCACAACAACATAAGGCACTAATTGAAATAGCAGGATTACCAGAAGGCAGAATCATTGTCGCAAGACATCGACATACCATTGTAGGATATGTTACCTACCTATATCCAGATCCGCTTGAGAGATGGTCAGAAGGGAAAATGGATAATTTAATCGAACTTGGAGCAATAGAGGTCATTCCAGAATTTCGCGGCTGTTCCGTTGGTAAAAACTTATTAAATGTTTCAATGATGGACGATGCGATGGAAGACTTCATCATTATCACAACCGAATATTATTGGCATTGGGATTTAAAAGGTACTGGGCTAAATGTGTGGGAATATCGAAAGGTCATGGAAAAAATGATGAATTCCGGCGGGTTGCAATGGTACGCTACTGACGATCCAGAAATAAGTTCACACCCTGCCAACTGTTTAATGGCTCGAATAGGAAAAAGAGTGGATACAGAATCCATACAAAAATTTGATCGCTTACGATTTATGAACCGTTTCATGTATTAATTGGGTGTTTGAAAGGGGATATTCAGATGATCGTTGAAGAAGTTATGAAAGCAGACGTCGTTAGTCTATATCCAACTGATACGATTTCTAAAGCAATCCTGGTGATGGCAGCTAAAAAAATACGCCATATACCAGTCATAGATGATCACCGCCATGTCGTTGGGTTAATCACTGACAGGGATATTCGTGATGCTACTCCATCTATTTTTCGTGCGAATGAACATGCCGAAGACTTAGAAAAGCCTATTTCTTCCATTATGAGACAAAATGTCATTATTGGACATCCTCTTGATTTCGTTGAAGAAGTGGCTGCTTTATTTTACGAACATCACATCAGTTGCTTGCCGATTGTAAAGGATCAAGTATTAGTAGGCATACTAACTGAAACCGATTTACTCCATACATTAGTAGAGCTTACAGGTGCACATCAGCCAGGCTCACAAATTCAAGTTAAAGTACCAAATAAATCTGGCATGCTTTGTGAAATTGCTACCATCATCCGCAACCATCATGCCAATATTCAAAGCGTTTTAGTCTATCCTGATAAAAAAGATGAACAGTACAAAGTTCTCGTTATTAGAGTTCAAATGATGAATCCCATTGCCGTTGTTAAAGATTTAGAAACGGCTGGTCATCAAGTAATTTGGCCAAAACTTCCGGGAGCTACATCATGATATCCGATTCTATTTTTATATACTCCGAGGAATTACTAAATTACAAGTTTAGTAGTCAACATCCCTTTAATCAATTCAGACTAAAACTAACCCTAGATTTATTAAAAAAACTTAATGCTATTGAAGAACATATGATCATTCCTCCTAAAAAGGCAACGGAGGAGGAACTAGCACTTATCCATGATCCAAGCTATATACAAGCTGTTAAACTAGCTGGTGATGGCCAGCTTTCAACTGATACCGCTGAAAACTATGGTTTAGGTACAGAGGACACCCCCATTTTCCCTAAAATGCATGATGCAAGCTCTTTTTTAGTTGGCGGAACATTAACAGCCGTTGATTATGTTATGAGTGGGAAAGTGAAACATGCGCTTAATCTTGGCGGAGGATTACATCATGGTTTTAGAGGGAAAGCCTCTGGCTTCTGTATATATAATGACAGTGCAGTAGCCATTAAGTATATCCAAGAAAAATATAATGCTAGAGTCCTTTATGTAGATACCGATGCCCATCATGGTGACGGGGTTCAATGGGCTTTTTACGATGATCCAAATGTTTGTACCTTGTCGATACATGAGACAGGTCGTTACCTATTTCCTGGTACCGGAAATATTACAGAAAGAGGTCAAGGGAAAGGATACGGCTATTCTTTTAATATTCCAGTAGATGCTTTCACAGAAGATGATTCTTGGTTATATGCATACGAAACTTCCTTACGTGAAATTGCATCGTATTTTAAACCTGATGTCATTGTTACACAGAATGGTGCAGATTCACATTACTATGATCCATTGACACATTTATCTGCTTCTATGAAAATTTATCGAGAGATTCCGAAGCTTGCCCATGAAATAGCCCACACATATTGTGATGGTAAGTGGATTGCGGTAGGAGGCGGAGGTTATGATATTTGGCGGGTTGTCCCTCGAGCATGGGCCCATATTTGGCTGGAAATGACGGAAAACTCAAATTGTTTTGGAAGCTTACCGAAAAGCTGGTTAGAGGAATGGCAAAAGTTATCACCAGTACCTTTACCTAAGAATTGGGAAGATGAAACGGACCTATATCCTCCTATCCCAAGAAAGGCAGAAATTACAGAAAAGAATTTCCAAACAGTAGAAAGAGCTCTATATCCTATACGTAATCAACCAAAAAGCTAAAAAGAGAGTTGTCACTTTTTTGACAGCTCTCTTTTACTGGATGTTTTACTTTTTTATCTTGTTGATTGGCGATGCTCAATCCGATGAGGCAGAACGACGATACTATCATCTACCGTTTCTTTATTCATATACTTCGTTAAAAGTCTCATGGCTACAGCACCAATATCATATAAAGGCTGAACTACTGATGTTAACTGAGGTCGCACCATTAGAGCTAATCTTGTATTATCCGAACTGATGACTTCAAAATCTTTTGGTATTTCATAGCCCTTGTCTTCTGCACCATGAATGACACCTAATGCCATTTCATCTGTTCCAACAAAAATGGCCGTTGGCTTTTCATTGTTCTCCATTAGCTTCTCAAACGCTTCTATACCAGAATCGTAGGTATAGTCACCTTCTACTACAAAATCCTCACGATAAGGAATTTCCGCTTGTTCTAAAGCACGTTTATACCCCATTAACTTTTTCTCACCATTAATTGGCTCGTGAAGAGGTCCAGTCACAAACGCAATCTGCTTATGACCTCTTTCCACAAATTCAATAACAGCATCATAGGTTCCTTGCTCGTAATCAATATTGACGGATGGAATTTTCCCGGATTCTTCGATAGAACCAGCTAAAACAATAGGAACAGGTGATTTTTCAAACTCATCTACATGTTCAGAGGTAATATTTCCGCCCATAAAAACAATTCCGTCTACTTGTTTACCTAGCATTGTATTTAAAAGATGGAGTTCTTTGTCCTTATTTTGGTCTGAATTACTTAAAATAATATTATATTTGTACATCGTCGCAATATCTTCAATCCCACGAGCTAATTCTGCAAAGAAAATACTTGATATATCTGGTATGATAACCCCAACAGTTGTTGTCTTTTTGCTAGCCAAACCTCTCGCAACAGCATTCGGTCTGTAACCTAAACGTTCAATCACGTCATTTACTTTTTTTCTTGTTGCAGGCTTTACATTTGGATTTCCGTTCACAACACGGGAAACGGTCGCCATGGAAACGTTTGCTTCACGAGCAACATCGTATATCGTTACATTCATTTTTGACAACTCCCTCAAAAAACATTTCTATTTCTTATTTTATTGCAAGTTATGTCATACTAATCATTTATTAAGTTTGTGATGTAGTAAACAATCTAAAAGTGTAATTTATCATATCATACGACATGTGCAGACAAGCCGCAATGAAAAGCATGAGAAATTCATTAAATATTTAAAGTTAAACAAATAAAAACCTCCTACCAAGCGGCAAGAGGTTCCACCATTTCATTTAAACTCGTGCATAAGCAAAAGAATTTATTTCTTTCATGAATTGATCGAATTGCTCTAAATTCATTTGCTGAGCAGCATCGGATAATGCTACGGCTGGATCTGGATGTACTTCTGCCATCACTCCATCTGCACCAATGGCTAATGCTGCTTTAGCAGCTGGCAACAGGAGATCTCTACGTCCTGTTGAGTGTGTAACATCCACTAAAACAGGTAAATGTGTTTCTTGTTTTAAAATAGGTACAGCTGAAATATCTAATGTATTTCTTGTAGCTCTTTCGTAAGTACGGATTCCACGCTCACAAAGAATAATTTGTCCATTTCCTTGAGACATAATATACTCAGCAGCATTGATAAATTCTTCTATTGTAGCCGCTATACCGCGTTTTAATAAAACCGGTTTATTAACGGCACCTGCAGCTTTAAGCAGTTCGAAGTTTTGCATATTTCTTGCCCCGATTTGAATAACATCAATATATTCGCATGCGGTTTCGATGTCTGCAGGGTTTACAATTTCACTAATAACAGCCATATCGAACTCATCGGCTACTCTTTTTAAAATTTTTAGACCCTCTAATCCTAAACCTTGGAAATCATATGGAGATGTTCTTGGTTTGTATGCTCCACCTCGCAGTAGGCGTAACCCTTTTTCTCTAACGGCTTTTGCGACAGTAGCCGTTTGCTCATAGGATTCTACTGCACAAGGTCCAAAAACAAAATGAGGAACTCCGTTACCGATTAATTCACCTTTAACATTAACAATCGTATCCTCTGCTTTTTTCTTTCGTGATACCAGTAATGCCTTACTGTGATCATCTTTTTGTAAATCTAATCCCGCTTTAAAAATTTCTTTAAATAAATGATCTATTGTCGAATTATCAAATGGTCCATCATTATTTTGTTTGATTAAATCCAACATTATTCTTTCACGAACAGGATCGTATCGGTAGACGCCTTGAGACTCCTTTACACGTCCAATTTCCTGGACAAGCAATGCTCTCTCATTGATAAGCTTTAATAGCTCTAAATTTAATTCATCTACTCTTCCACGAAGCTGGTCCAATTCAACTTCCTTGCTCATCATACATCCCGTCCTTTCTCTTATTTTTGGCGACTTGATCATTAAAATGCAAAACGTCTAATCTTCTTTATCAAGCAAGAAAAATATGATACATTTTGTATAAAGATGACGAATTATACATACTGCTAACACTATTTTTTTTATTAGGATTTATTATAATAGATTAGCTTTCCTTTGTCACTCTTTTTTCTTTATTAATTAAACGCTTTTCAGTATTAAAGTAAAGTATGTTCATAAAATAAAGTGGGTGCATCATTTTGCAGGATAATAAAAAGATATTTGCACTAGATATTGGGACTCGTTCTGTAGTTGGAATTATATTAGAAGAACAAAATGGTCAATTCCAGGTATTAGACGTGCTTATTAAAGAGCATACAGAACGTGCAATGCTCGATGGCCAAATCCATGATGTATTGGCGGTATCAAAGGTAATTTCAGAGATTAAAGAACAGTTAGAAAAACGTCATGGTCTTTTGACAAAGGTTTGTGTCGCAGCAGCTGGTCGTGCTTTAAAAACAGAAAGAGCTAGCTATAGTATTAACATACAATCTAAGCCCATGATGCAAAAGCAAGATATTCTTCACTTAGAATTAAGTGCTGTCCAAGAAGCACAAGCGGCTGTTGCCAGCAAACAAGATAGCCATATTAATCATCATTATTATTGTGTCGGATATTCCGTTCTTTATTACCGTCTTGATGGAGAAGAAATCGGGAATTTAATTGACCAAATAGGGGAAGAAGCGTCTGTTGAGATTATCTCGACCTTCCTACCAAAAGTGGTCGTTGAATCCCTTATTTCTGCTTTGCATCGCTCAGGACTTGAAATGCAAGCCTTGACGCTAGAGCCTATCGCAGCTATTAATGTGTTAGTTCCTCCATCGATGAGACGCTTGAATGTTGCTCTAGTTGACATTGGAGCTGGAACATCTGATATTGCGATAACGGACTTAGGAACTGTCATCGCTTACGGGATGGTGCCTATTGCAGGAGACGAGATAACCGAAGCAGTCAGTGATTCTTTTTTACTTGATTTTCCCCTAGCCGAAAGTGCAAAGAGAGAACTTTCTTTGAAGGACTCTATCCTGATTAAAGATATTTTAGGGTTTGAAACGGAGGTTACGAAGGAAGAAGTAATTAGTCAAATTTCACCTTCCATCGACCGATTAGCCGAAGCCATTTGTGATGAAATTTTTCGATTAAACAATCAAAAATCCCCAAAAGCTGTTATGCTCGTTGGTGGAGGAAGCCAGACACCAGAACTCACAAAAAAGATTGCTGCTAAATTGCAGCTTCCTGAAAATCGGGTAGCTATTAGAGGAACAGATGCCATCTCCTCCTTATCGATTCCTGATACCATAGATAAAGGTCCGGAATTAGTAACGCCTATCGGGATTGCTATTGCCGCTCACCAAGCACCAGTCCAATATAAAACGATTTATGTAAATGATCAGCCTGTACGATTATTTGAAGTAAAAAAGCTTACGGTTGGAGACTGCTTATTGGCTTCAGGAATAAAAATGAGTAAACTTTACGGTAAGCCCGGATTAGCTAAAATGATTCGCATGAATGGAACGATGATTACAATACCAGGGCAATATGGGAAAGCTCCTACATTGGAGCTTAATGGGACCCCTTGTTCCTTAGATGACGTCGTTCAGAATGGGGATGTTATCAAGGTAGAAAAAGGAACGGATGGTGAAATCACTAACGTTACGATCAAAGACTTAATAGACGATGTTCCTTTTAAGCAAGTAACCATAAACGGTGAGGTTTGTCCTATTCACGGTAAAATTTTATGTAATGGGAAAATCGTTTCAATCGATCAAGAAGTCGCAGATCGAGATATGATCGAATGGAAAATGCCAGAGACGATAGAAGAACTTATATATTCTTTAAAAAAAGAACATCTATTATTTCACCTTAGACCTATGCGTTTAAAGATAAATGGAAAAGAAACATCCTTTCCACAGTTTTCAGGAACCCTATATAAAAATGGGAATAAAACAAATCTAGAAAGTCAGTTCGATCATTTAGATGAAATTTTGATTGACACTGGTGAAATATTAACCATTCAAAAACTGGCCGAACTAAAACAATATCCGTTTGAATATCAAATTCCCGTCAAATTCAATGAAGAGCCTATTGTTTTAAAGAAAAGTTTAATACAGGTAAAACGAAATGGTGTCACCCTTACCGAACAGGATTTCTTAGAAGATGGAAATGAAATAACACTCGAACAGAAAACAATGGAACCTTTTATTTTCCAGGACCTATTTCAATTTATTGATCTTGATGTCCCAGCAAACCATACTGGGCCATACCTCCTTTTAAAAAATGGAGAAGAAACAACCTTTTTTGATGAGCTTACACCAGGTGATGAATTAAAAATTGTCTGGCCACAGTTATAAGAAAATTAGTAATAATAAAAAGCTAGTGAACTTGATTCCAAATAGAATCCTTTCACTAGCTTTTTTTTAGGCTCTTTTCTAAAACTTCGTCGCTTTTCCAATTAATATAAAAGCATTTCTCAGTGGAGAATGATAAAACTGGTATTAAAATCAAGAAAAGAGCTGCTCACATGTTATGAAAAGATGTAAAAATCCGGCTTTTGGGATTTTTACTAAAATCACAATTTAAAAGAAAACAGCCTTTATTTATTAGGCATTTTCTTTTAATACGGTACTTAATGATGAATTTGTAATTTTCCAATGAGATGCATGCCAATTAACATCCTTCTTTTTAAACAGAATTGCTTGTGGGGATTCATGTTTAATATGATATTGTTCAGCAATATAACTGGAAAGCGGCCTTGCATCTTGGACTGTTAAGAAATAGCAATCTAATTCAGGATGCTCTTGGGAGAACTTCTGGTATTCTTCAAAAGCTGCCTGACTAATAGGACAAGTTGTACTGTGTTTTAACACAAAAACTAATCCTTCATTATTTAGTGCCTCAGTTAATTGAGTTTCATTATTAATTTGTTTCATGAATATTCCTCCTAATCAATCTTACCCTTTTATCTTTTGTTCCTCTTCTTCTAGTGCCTTAGCTGTGTCCTGCAGTTTTTTCTGAATTTCTTCCTCCATACTAGTATTGGTTTCTGGTTGACTTTTTAGTTCTTCTTTTCCTTCCACCATACTTACTTTATTTGTCGATATAACAGAGTTATTCAAATCTTTGGATAGATATGATGACTTTTCTTTTGCTAAAGCCACAAGGTTACTGCCTTTATTTTTAGCCATTTCACGAACCTGTTCACCTTTATCCCTCCAAATGGAAGCTTGTTCATTTAAAGTTCCACGTAAATCCTTCCCTGACTTTGGGGCAAGAAATAAGGCTGCTGCTGCTCCAGCCAATCCCCCAATGATCGCACCAATCATAAAATCCTTTGCACTTGTAGTCTTAGTATCATGACTTCTTTCCGTAACACTATCAGAACGCTTCTCTTGACTTCCCATTTACATCTCCTCCTTAAGATTCTAGTGAGAGCGTAATCTTTGAAGTTCAATTTCTCTTTTATCTTCTTCAAATGTATGGGAATCCACTTTTTTCCCATTCTTTCTAGAATTCCACTTTTCCTTTAACTCTAAAAACACATTACTCCATTGAACCACTTGCGAGATTTTTTCTTTATTTTGTTCAATCTGTTTATCAAAACTGCTGGCAACACTTTTTAAAGATTGATTGAATTTATTTACGGTAGTCCCTACATCTTTTACTGCCACAACAACTGAATTTAAATGATCAACCTTAGATTGTAAATCATCTGCAAGTGTATTTGTTTTATGAAGCAGCTCCGTCGTTTCTTTCGTCACTCCATCTAACTGTTTTTCAATTCCTGAAAGAGTTTTAGAGACGCCTTCTAATGTCCCTTGCAATGCATTTAATGTTTTAACTAAGAAAATGACTAATACCAAAAATGCGACTGCAATTAAAGCTACACTCCATGAAATAATCATTAACTTGTCCACCTCCGTAGTTAGTAAATTTTTACCCGAATGATTTTTTCATAAACATAAGAGGAAACTTGCAAGCGGCTGGAGCGGAAATCAACCTTCTATATTCTTGGGAAAATATAAGCCAAGTGCAATCATTTTCCTACATGTATACTATTTCATAGTATATTTTAACAGTTAAGACAAAAAGAGTCATTCTTTGTATTCAACAATTATGGACTTTTCGGGTAAAATAGAGTCGTACTTACATTAATACATACATTTGGAGGCTATAAAATGAAAGATGTTCGGATAGAAAAACTAGCAAAGAACTTGATAAATTATTCAGTACGTCTTCAAAAAGGAGAAAAAGTTCTTATCGAGAACTTTGGGCTACAACGAGAACTCGTTACTGCATTGGTTAAAGAAGCATATGCTGCCGGTGGATATCCTTTTGTGTTACTAAAAGATCACCAAGTAGATAGAGCACTTTTAATGGGAGCTCAAGACGAGCAATACAATATGATGGCTGAATTTGAAGCGAATGTCATGAGTCAAATGGATGCCTATATTGGTCTCCGCTCCGGTGACAACATTAACGAACAGGCTGATGTACCGGATGATAAAATGAAAATCCACGGGCGTACCATTGGAAAGAAAGTTCACAGTTCCATTCGCGTTCCTAAGACAAAATGGGTGGTCCTTCGCTATCCAACTTCATCTATGGCTCAGTTAGCTAAAATGAGCACAGAAGGGTTTGAAGATTTCTATTTTAACGTATGTAATTTAGATTATGGAAAAATGGATAAGGCGATGGATCCTCTTGTGGAATTAATGAACCGTACAGACAAGGTACGTATAACAGGTCCTGGAACGGATTTGAGTTTCTCTATTAAAGATATTCCTGCCATTAAGTGTGCTGGGCAGCTCAATATTCCAGATGGTGAAGTGTATACAGCTCCAGTTCGTGATTCCGTAAACGGAGTGATTACGTATAATACCCCGTCTCCTTATCAAGGTTTTACCTTTGAAAATGTTAAACTTACCTTTAAGGATGGAAAAATTGTCGAAGCAACATCCAATGACACCGAACGAATTAACAAAATTTTTGATACAGATGAAGGGGCACGTTATATTGGGGAATTTGCAATCGGTGTAAATCCATTCATTTCTCAACCAATGCAGGATATTTTATTTGATGAAAAAATCGATGGCAGCTTCCACTTTACACCTGGCCAATGCTACGATGTAGCTCCAAATGGAAACAACTCCAATATCCACTGGGATATGGTTAATATTCAACGCCCAGATTATGGCGGTGGAGAGATTTATTTTGATGATGTGTTAATTCGTAAGGATGGCCGTTTTGTTATTCCCGAATTAGAAGGACTAAACCCAGAGAACCTTAAATAAGATTATTATGAAAAAGAGTCTGACCAATTGGCCAGACTCTTTTTTAGACTTGTAACTGTTGTTCATATGCTTCTTGAAACTTTTGTATATCCCCAGCCCCCATAAAAATAATTACACTATTTGCATGTTGACTTAGTTGACTTGTATTATCTTCTGAAAGTATCGTGGCATCCTCAATTTTTGCCTGTAAATCTTCAATAGACAACTTCCCGTGATTTTCACGAGCAGAACCGAAAATCTCACATAGATAGACTCTGTCTGCTTGATTTAAGCTCTCTGCAAAATCATCCAAAAATGTTTGGGTTCTAGTAAACGTATGTGGCTGGAATACCGCAACAATTTGTTTATCAGGATATTTTTGTCTAGCCGCTTCGATGGTCGCCTTTATCTCTGTTGGATGATGAGCATAATCATCAATAATCACTTGTGACCCCATTTGTTTTTCAGTAAACCGTCTTTTTACACCCTTAAAAGTTAATAGTTGTTCACGTACAATATCAGCTTCTAATGCTTCATAATGGCATAAGGCAATAACCCCTAGGGCATTTAAAATATTATGGTTACCAAAGGTTGGAATTGAAAATGTTTCATAGAAGGTATTTCGAACAAACACATCAAACGTTGTACCTTCCGTCGTTTTTTGAATATTTCTAGCCTGGAAATCATTTTCTTCATTAAAGCCATAAAAAAGAACAGGTACCTTTGCCTGAATTTTTTGTAACTGTTCATCGTCTCCACAAGCAAAGATCCCCTTCTTAACTTGAAGGGCCATTTCTTGGAAGGCAGAAAATACATCCTCGATATTGGCAAAATAATCTGGATGGTCAAAATCAATATTGGTCATGATGGCATAATCAGGGAAATAGGAAAGAAAATGACGGCGATATTCGCAGGCTTCAAACACGAAGTACTCTGCGCCTTCCTCCCCTTTACCTGTCCCATCTCCTATTAAAAAGGAAGTAGGCTTCGCTCCCTTCATGACATGAGCAAGTAACCCAGTCGTAGAAGTCTTACCGTGTGCACCTGTTACGGCAACACTAGTAAAGTTTTGCATAAAATCGCCTAAGAACCGATGATAACGGACAACCGGTAACCCAAGTTTCATGGCTTCTTGTATTTCCTCATGGGTATCAGGGTATGCATTACCAGCTATGATTGTCATCCCTGGCTGGATATTCTCCTTTTGAAAAGGAAGGATCTTTATTCCAGATTGTTCGAGGGCCTGTTGAGTAAAAAATCGCTTTTCATAATCAGAGCCTTGGACTTCATATTTCATATCATGAAGGACTTGTGCTAATGCACTCATTCCAGAACCCTTTATACCTACGAAATGGTAAATAGTCATATAAAGAACCTCCAAGCAACATCTTTCTGTAAAACATTATATGATATTTAACTATTTTTGCTTCTTGATAATCAGTTTATCATTCTAAGTTATCATTATTTACACAGTATAACACCAAATAATAAGGAACACTATTTTAATGGGACTTGTGCCAACAAAAAGTATCCCTGCCTTTTTAAAAAGGCTCTCCATGTTAGGGAAGAATTGTTCTTTTTACTTTCCATAAAAGAGAAAATAACCTGTTTCGCTAATTCGTTAGATGGAACTGAAAAGACTGGTCCAACTGCCCAATCTTTCGTAACAAGTGGAAGCCTTCTTAGAAAAACATATTCCCCTTTATTTCCGTATGTAATCTCATTGGAACACAAGGTAATGGTGAATTTTTTTGCTTCAAGGGCATCCCTTACTAACATAGTTCGGCTTTCCTGACTAACCTCAATGATTTCGAAGGGCTCTACATACGTTGTTAAAAATAGTGCCCCTAGAATCATTTCGGGTTCTGTCAACCGATTGGAGTAATTCTTTAAAAATAAACTAAACATCGTTTCTCCTTGGATCGTGTGATAATCAAAAAGAAACCATTGTTGAAAAAGTTCTTCCAAATAGTTTGGTAAAGGAAGTTCTTGATGAAAATATATTTGTTGGCGGAAAAGATGTTTTGCTCTTACCTTTTCTCGTATATTGGAATAACGTATCGCAAAATCAGTTGCTAAAGAATAGATACTTTTTGCATTTTTTTCAGCTTGAAGCTGTTTTTGGTCTCGGTATGATACAAGATCAAATACGCTTTCTTCCTTTTCATTCATCATTTTATTCCATTTCCACTTTTTCAAGCCTTGGATTTGGACGGTATCTCCTTCCAGCCTTAGCTTGATGCTTTCCATTCAGAAGAACATTATCTCCGGTAAAGCCGATCTTGATTTTTAGTAAACTGCTACCTACTCCATACATATCAACTGGTACGCCGCGTTCTTCAAAGTCAAGGATTCGATTCTCATTAAACCCGCCACTTACGACAATTTTAACATGAGAGTATCCTTCTTCATCAAGTGCCTTTCTTAATGCGAAAACAAGTTCAGCATTCACACCACGCGGGTCAAAAGTACCAAGTAGATGTTGATTACGCAAAAAGTATTGATCAATTAAAGTTCTAGAGGTATCAATTCGTACCCCTTTTAACTCTTCTCCGAATACTCTGGCAACCTTTAGCGCATCAGTTATGACATCATTATTATAATCAACCAAAGAAATTAATTCATCTTGCGGATACGTTTCTCGGTAGGCGTGCGTAGCTTCCACTATATCCCCATTAAATAATTGAATCAGAGCATGCGGCATGGTTCCCATACCTTGCTTCCCCCACCACTCATTCATTGCATGTGTTGCTTGTGCCGTCGCTCCCCCTATATAGGCTGCGTATCCGTCACCGGCTTGTGTAATAAAGTGATCATCACGATCTCCCATAAAGATGACAGGCTTTTGCACACCACTTACTGCAGCAGCTTTCATGACATTTTAAACATTAGTGGCAACAGATGTTCGTCTTGAAAGAATACCATCAATCATACCTTCCAGAAATCCAAAGCTTTGATATGGACCTTTAATTGTTAAAATCGTTTCAAATGGAGTGATTTTATCTCCATCCTTTAAAGAATAGATTTCCAGTTCTTCAGGATTATTAGCAAAGGTATGAATCAAGGCAATTACTTCATCTGTTCCACAAAGAACGGCATGGTCCTTTTGAAAAAATTGCATGGTCACTATATTATCTGAATGGAACTTTTGTACAATTTCCTTTGTTTTTAGGAAATAAACAGCTGAAAACCATCCCTCTTTTACACGTTCATCAAAATTAAATGTATGATTGGTTAATCGTTTTATTTTACCTTGTAACTTTAATTCTATCTCTTTCATCCAGAGTGCTCCTTGAAATCCAATATCTTTTCCCAAGTAACGTTCATAGTCTTTACCTTAGTATGAAGTTCATGTCACTAAAGAATACCATTAATTATAGGAATGTACTACTACTTGTCTCTTGAATTTGCTCTAATTCCTCAGCCGTTATTAACACATCTCGTGGTTTACTCCCTTTAGGTTCAGAGATGAATCCTTGTTGTTCCATCATATCGATTAACCTTGCAGCGCGGTTATAACCCACTTTAAATCTTCTTTGCAGACTTGACGTGGACGCACCACCCTGGTCAATGACGTACTCACAAGCTTCATAGAACAACTCGTCCTCTTCCTCCACAACCTGAGCCTTTTTCAATAATTCTTCTTGGTGGAATAAATATTGCGGCTCCATTTGGTCACGCACATGCTGAACAACTAAATCGATTTCTGCGTCGGAGACGAACGTTCCTTGTAATCTGACAGGTTTAGAAGAACCATTCTCTAAAAATAGCATGTCACCTTTTCCTAATAGCTTTTCTGCACCACTAATATCAATAATTGTTCGGGAATCAATTTGGGATGAAACAGAAAAAGAGGCTCTAGTTGGTACATTCGCTTTTATTAACCCAGTAATAACATCAACAGATGGCCTTTGGGTCGCGATGATTAGATGGATTCCACATGCTCTTGCTTTCTGGGCAATACGACATATCGATTCCTCTACATCCGCTGGAGACATCATCATTAAATCAGCTAACTCATCGATAATAATAACAATAAACGGAAGTTTTTCTGAATAACGTTTATGTTCTTCGGCGATTTCATTAAATCGATTAATATCCCTAACACCTGCATGAGCAAATAACTCATATCTTCTTTCCATTTCATCTACAGCCCATTTAAGTGCTGCTGTTGCTGCCTTCACATCTGTTATGACAGGACTTACTAAATGTGGAATATGGTTATAAGGTGCCAGTTCAACCATTTTAGGATCAATTAATAAAAGCTTTAAATCATATGGACTAGCTTTATAAAGTAATGATACTAATATCGAATTGATACATACGCTTTTACCAGAACCTGTTGCACCTGCGATAAGTCCATGTGGCATCTTTTTTAAATCCGTTACAATAGGTGCCCCAGAAATATCAAGACCTAACACGGCAGTTAATGGAGAGGAACTGTTTCGAAATGCTTCCGTTTTGATAATCTCTGAAATAAGAACAGGACGACTCTTTTTATTAGGAACCTCGATCCCTATCGTATGCTTACCTGGGATAGGTGCCTCAATTCGAATATCCTTTGCAGCAAGACTTAATTTAATATCATCTGAAAGATTCGTGATTTTATTTACTTTAACTCCTGGTTCCGGTTGTACTTCAAATCGAGTAACCGATGGGCCTTGTGTAATATTTACAACACTTGCTCTTACTCCAAAATTTTTCAGAGCCTCATTTAACAGGTACTCCTGGTTTTCAATCCAATCGACATTTTCTTGCGCAAATCGGGTAACTGGAGGATTTAAAAGCTCTAATTCTGGAAATATATACGAATCATTAATTGGCTCTGACAGGATGTTTTCCGCTCTTTGTATAATCCTTTCCTCTGCCACTGGTTCTACTTTTGGTTGTGGAACTTGATGGGCTGGCTCTTGAGTTTGCTTAGGTAATTCCATATTTTTATTGAGTAATGATTTTTGTTCTAAAGAACGCCTATCCTGTTTTAACATTAAAACGTTAAAAGGTAAATGAGAACGAGTTGGAGCTTCTTCCTCTACTTTGTTTAGATTTCTTTCCGTTTCGAAATCTTCATGCGTTTCAGCTATGAATTCAGTTTTCTGATTATCAAAATCTTCTTCCATTTCTGTTATAGATTCAGGTGCTTGATTATCAATGTCTTCTTCCATCTCCGCTATAAATTCATATGCATGATTTCCTGTGGCATCTTCCATCTCTATAGTAAATTCAGATGCTTGACTTTCTGTATCTTCTTCCATCTCTGTTACAGAATCGGGTGCTCGATTGTCTATGTCTTCTTCCAAAAATACCTCATCTTCGATCGATTCCATCTCTAATTCCGAGCTATCCTCGGTATCCGCAAAACTCCGATCTTCCTCCATGATGAGATCTTCTTCTTTTTCAATAGAACCTTCTATGAAAACATCGGATTCAATGATTAAGTTTTGTTCATCATAAATAGTCTCGACAGGGATTTCTTGATTATAAGGTTTTTCTGCAACTTCAAGTTTATTTGCATGGATATTCTCGTAAACATCCTTAACGTCATTCCCATAAATAGTAGGGGAAGGAGCTGTGTGTATTTGATTAGAAGCCTCTCCATCATTTAACTCAAATTCTACAACTTCCGTATTATCTGGACGTTTAGCAAACCCATAAATAGGCGAAGGAATTTCTGTCGGTTGAAATGGTCGACTATTCTTTTTTGAAATTTTATTAGAACCTGCAAGTTTGTTATTACTAGGTTCAATGGATTCTTTTTTCTTTATAGGTAAACTTTTTCCATTTTGAAATGAATCCTTTTTCGGTCCATTAGTCTCCTGAAAAGAGTCTTTTTCTTTTGCTCTTTCCTCTTGAAATCTTTGTTCTTTGACAGGACGTTTAGGCCGCTCAATGGAAGAGTCTCTTTTAGAATCTCTTTCCTTCAATTGTCTCTCATGATTTTTATCAGGAATTAAAGGAAAACGAAAATTCGCCTTTGGATATTGATATACCACTTTGGCATCTAGCTCTTTACCTCTATTATCATTTCTAGTTGTTTTTTCGTAGTATATTTCCTCAAATTCTTCGATATTTTTAGCTTCTTCTTTATTTTGAAAAACCTTTAAAAACTTATTTAACCAACTCAAACTAAATCACTCTTTCTAATCTTCTAGCTTCCTACCCTTCCTATTTTAGCAGTAATTCTTGAAATTTCGACAATAAATATTAATTTAGATATTTTTGACTAAAAAAAAGATCACCATTACGTGATCTTCTCAGGGTGTCGACAAAAGTTAAGGAGTCCATCTTAACCCGTTCGGTTGAGAGGGAGAACAATAACATAACTTTTTGAGGTGTAAACAGCATGCTGCTTTCCCTATGTCCGCAAAAAATAAAAGAAACCATTTATCGGACCTACAATCCGCTATTTATAAAAATATGGGTGTTTTCTCCCCCTTATAGGACACACGTTCCGCTACCGAGGTAAAAGGTTCCCATTTTTGTGCGATGATAAGCCAATAGCGTATCCTGTGTCCGATAACACCTCCAAATAGCGTAAATTGACACAAATAACGTACGCTGTGTCCGATAAAAATAAGAGAAAACATTTACCGGACCTACAATCCGCTATTTAAAATTCTCACTCGCATCAGACACATAATTTTAAAAAAACTGCAGCCAACCCCATATTTCTACGAGTTTGGCTACAGTCTGAAAGATCACCATTAGGTGATCTTCATTTTTACTCTTTTCGATTTTTTCCTAGAATGAACATGGGTTCTAATTCTCCATTTTCATAGGCGAACGATAAAGCGGTGATTGGAACCTTTCCATTTGCAAAGAAAGCCATCGCCATTTGAGCTAATACATCATATCCTGTATTATTTTGAATATCAGCAATAATTAATACATCTTGGTGAGGCACAGCCAAAACCATATTTCCACTTATTTCATTTTCCATCTGCTTAAGGAAGGATTCATTTAAAATCCTACTTGCATCATAGCCATCATTGGTTGAAACAAAATAGAATACATTTCCAGCAACTGTGTCTCTCTTCACTTCTGTTGATAATGATCTTACATTAAATAATGCTGTTTCTTTTATATGCTTTGGAGAGATGTTCTCTTTCGTTACCATTTGTTCGTCAATTAAACGATACGATTGTCCCAAATCCAGAGCATAATAGATTCTTGTTTCTGCAGTATGTTCTTCTGTTAAAAAAGTCTTACCTTCTCCAGATTCTAGAGGAAATGAAGTAGACCGTATGATAGGAAAGATTTTTTTATCGTTTCCCAATAATGTATTTTCGGAGCCCATCACTTTTAGGCCTTCCTCTACATAATAAACAACCTCATCAATTGCCTTTTCTTTATCCTGATGCCACTTAGCCACAATCCCTGGTAAGGCAATGGTGATACCTTTACCTGTCCTTACATTTACAATCTTTAACTCATCTTTTTCCCGATTATATGAAATAGATCGATTAGGTCCCTTCAATCGATTTTCTAATTCTTTTTTCATTTTCGTAGTATCCATTTTCATAACGATTTTTCCTCCTAAAAGGGATGTATCTTTTCCATTCTACATGAAAAAACCTTCGCCTGAAAGAAAGACGAAGGGGAATTTAGCTTATTGTTATTTTAACCCTAGAATAAACTGTTCAATCTCTTCTTGTGTTTTTCGGTCCTTACTTACAAAACGCCCTAGTTCACTACCGTTATGGAAAGCAATAAAACTTGGAATTCCAAATACATCTTGTTGGATACATAGATCAATAAATTGGTCTCGGTCCACATATACCCATTCATATTCTGCAAACTTTGCTTCTACCTCAGGAAGAAAAGGTTCAATAAAACGACAGTCCGGACACCAATCAGCTGAGAATAAAAATATATGTTTTCCGTTTTCACGAAGTTCTTCAAATTGCTCCATTGATTCTAACTTTCTCATGTAAATCCATCCTTTTATATCAATGATTACTTTCTTTTTTATTCTTACTCTTTTGATTTTACCTTAACTGACTGTACAATTTCCATCATTTGAACTGCCTCTGTCGATAAGCTGCTAGTCTTTACTTCAGAGGTTAATTTAACTCCGCCAATTCCAACTATTAATTCATTCATATCTTTTTCATAATTATCGATAAGTAAATAACTAAATTGATCTTCGTTCTTCCAATGCTTGTTTGTATCTATTTTCTTATGCTGATTTAAAGTAGATTTATAAACAACATCACTTTGTTCATCTTCATGTTGATTGTAAAATAAGATATAGGTTTTTGAGCCATTTTTTAAAATGACATTATTTTGAGAAATTTTTTCTATTTCATAACCAAATGGTAAATAAGCTTCTATCTCTCCCAAGTTTTTATTCGCCTTTTTTGGTTTTGTTTTTAATTGGTCTTGAATAGTTTTAATCGTTTTATTGCTTTGTTCATTTAAGGATGCTGAACATCCAACCAATACGACAAATGATAAAAATATCAACATTAAGACTCTCATTTTTCTTCCCCCTCAAAGGAATCATCACCTTATATGATACCGTTCCTTTAAGTAGTCAAGCAACCCTTTAATGGTCTTTTTGCCTATTTTTGTCTTTTTTAATCGATTTTAAGACACCTTATACAGTTATTTTGTATCATTTTATTCTATTGTTAATTTCCGTATAATAGTCAAACTGTCCTACTAATAATTTCGTCAAGTGAGTAAACATAGTAGAGCGGTCAATGGCTCCATTAGTAAAAACTCCAATTGCACCTTCCTTCTTTCGAATATTATCTTTTTTTGTGTAATCATCCATAATAGGTCCCAATTCTTCTCCACCTCTTAATCGAACCGAAATTTCTTCAGGTAATGGGATTCTTGCCCCCCCAGCAATCATCAGTGGGGACTGCCCTTTGATGACCAATGCACCCCAATTACAGAGGAATAAACCAAACGAAGTTTCTTGGACTCCACCTTCCAATCCAATCCCTATATCTCCATCGCCTAACTTTAAAGCATTTTCAGCACGATTTACCGCTCCTTGTATGGTTTCTTCATCCGAAAAAGGCTGATTGCTCACTCCTGATGGCGCATCCAACGGAACAAATTCATATTCTCCAGTAAATGCCCTTTTAACTGCCTCAATTTTTGCTGGATTTTTTGATCCAATGATAATTTTCATCTTGCTTTCTACCTCCAGATATATGTATCCATACTAAATACTTTCATAAAAATTGAAAAAGGCATAGTTTGACCTATACCTTTAGCATTTCTTAGCTATTTTGTTTAATACTATCGACAGTCGTTTTGTCACAAGCTTTCACTAGCTTGACAAGTAATTCTTTTGCCGCTGCATAATCATCAACATGAATGATGGAAGCGTGTGTATGAATATAACGAGAGCAAATCCCGACAACTGCACTTGGTACACCATTGTTAGATGTATGCACTCTTCCAGCATCTGTTCCACCTTGAGAAACAAAGTATTGATAAGGAATGGAATGAGTTTCAGCCGTATCAAGAACAAATTCTCTCATTCCTCTGTGAGTTACCATAGAACGGTCAAGGATTCGCAATAGCGTTCCTTTACCTAATTGACCAAATTCATTTTTACTGCCTGACATATCATTTGCTGGACTCGCATCTAAAGCAAAGAATATATCTGGATTTATCATATTAGCAGCTGTTTGTGCACCGCGTAACCCCACTTCTTCCTGCACTGTTGCACCAGAATATAATAGGTTTGGCAATTTTTCATCTTTTAGTTCTTTCAATAATTCAATAGATAATCCGCATCCATAACGATTATCCCAGGCCTTTGCTAAGATTTTCTTAGGATTAGCCATTGGTGTAAATGGGCAGATTGGAACGATTTGTTGACCTGGACGGATACCTATTCTTTCTGCGTCTTCACGGTCATCTGCTCCAATATCGATGAGCATATTTTGAATTTCCATAGGTTTACTGCGTTTTGCCTCATCCAATAAATGTGGTGGTATGGATCCAATAACACCTACCACTGGACCTTGTTCTGTCATAATTTGAACTCGCTGAGCTAATAAAACCTGGCTCCACCATCCACCTAACGTTTGAAAACGAATCATTCCATTATCCGTAATGGATGTAACCATAAATCCTACTTCATCCATATGGCCAGCTACCATAACAGTAGGTCCATTTAAATCTCCTTTTTTAACCCCGAAAACACTTCCAAGCTTGTCTTGGATAATTTCATCTGAGTACGCTGTTAATTGTTCTTTCATAAACTTACGTACTAGATATTCATTTCCAGGTGCGCCTTGTAATTCTGTTAATGTTTTAAATAGTTCTAAAGTATCTTGATTCATTTTATTAGCTCCTCCTGAATTCTTTATGAAAACGAAACATATGTATATTTTGTATTTTACAAAAATTCCAGACCCGTGACCACTATTTAATTATTTTACTTACCCAAATCCATTCGCAACTGCATTTGTTGTAAGGTATACTTATTTTAAAAGAAGACCCAACATGAAAGGGGCCAGGGTTATGAAATGGAAGTCTTTTTTATTAGGTGTAGCAGTTGGTGCGATTAGTGGCTATGCAACAAATAAATATATAACATCCCAAACTTATTTATCTGCCGAAAAAGTTCTTGAAAATACTAAAAGACAATTTAAAGAACAAGGTCCTATTTCTGGCTCATGGATTCACATGAAGCTTGAGCCGTTTCAGAAAAACCATGTATCTTATCAAGTTTATAAAGGTGGGATTTCAAGAAACGACAGCAATGGAAAACCTGAACAATTTGAATTTGTAGCAGATGCCAAAACAGGTACTTTATTGGATGTGTATCCTATTTAGAAGGCTCTTTTCTGAAACTTTGTTGCTTTTTCTAATTAATAAATAGGAATTTCACTATATATGATGTTGAAACACGTATTGAAATGAAGAAAAGAGCTGAGCGCTTATTAAGAGAGTCCTAAAACCACAATCTATACGAAAACAGCCATTTAGAAAGAAGGAGAAACCCTTCTTTCTATTTTTCTCTTTTTATAGCCTCTGTTATTTTTCCCGTTTCATCCCACTTTACTGCTCGATAAATAGCATCATGATAGAAGATAAACCAGGCGTTTTCCTGCATCCCATGCGGTATCCATTTTTCTTTTGCATAAATCGAATCCATTGGATAATCATCATAAGCCATCACCCAAAGCGGGTTATGATGAGCATGTGTCGGCATTAAATCAGCCATATGTATAATTGTTCCCATCTCATCTTTTATCATTAAAATGGAATGTCCATCACTATGGCCGCCAGTATGGATCAGTTTGATTGGACCAAGCTCCCAAGAATCAGTAAAAGTCTCAACTTGCTCTGTAATTGCTTCCCAATTTTCCTTCCAATACGTATTAGCCGAGCGAATATTTGGGTTTTGCATTTCGTTCCATTCAGTATCAGAGGTAATAATCTTAGCTTTAGGAAAAACAGATGTAAACTTTTCATCTTCTAATTTAGTTAAACCGCAAGCATGATCAAAATGTAAATGGGTCATTAATATATAATCGATATCCGATGTGGCCAAACCTAACAACGCTAGATCTTCTTCAAGATTGGACTCTTCCGTAACCCCAAAATTCCTTTTTTGCTTATCGGATAATTTTCCCTTTCCAATACCAGACTCAACAAGAATATTTTTACCACTCCATTGAATAAGAATTGGGTCTGTACGTAATTCGATTTGATTTTTCTCATTACAAGGATATCTTTTTTCCCATAACGGCTTCGGCACTACACCAAACATAGCTCCGCCATCTAAGTTCGTGACCCCGCCTGAAAGCCAAGTAAACTTTACATCCTTCAGTTTAAGTGTTTCCATTCTGCTCACCCTTTCCTCGTTTCATTTTACCATTTTTAGAAAATTAGAAATAATAATTCACCTTGTTTTTACTTTGATATTTTTTTTCTTATTCAAAATTTTATTAGCAGCATGCATTTCATGATGGACATTAATAACCATACCTTGCCTAACTATGTCCGTCACTACCTTTATGACAGACATTTTAATTTTGTACTCTAACTCTTTTGTCCATCATTACCTTCATGATGGACATTCTAATTTTGTACTCGAACCCTTTTGTCCATCATTACCTTCATGATGGACATTCTAATTTTGTACTCGAACCCTTTTGTCCATCATTACCTTCATGATGGACATTCTAACTCTGTACTCGAACCCTTTTGTCCATCATTACCTTCATGATGGACATTCTAACTCTGTACTCGAACCGTTTTGTCCATCATTACCTTCATGATGGACATTCTAACTCTGTACTCGAACTCTTTTGTCCATCATTAACCCTTTTTCCCTTAATAGAAAAAGACCAACTCATCTGAATTGGCCAACTTTGCTTATTTTTTATTTTGGTATTTCACTTCACAGCGATAAATTCGATTTCCTTTTTGAGAAAATTTCTCTTCATATTCAGTCATAATATTACCTTCAAAATCACTTTGATGTAAATCAAGGTTGACGTATGTCAATAATAAACCATATTTCGAAAAGCTCGTTAACGAATATTCAAATAAGCCTTGGTTATCGGTTTTAAAGTGTATTTCCCCAGCATCCACAAGTATATTTTCGTAAATACGCAGAAAACTTTCAAACGTTAATCTTCTTTTGGCATGTCTATATTTAGGCCATGGATCAGAGAAATTCAAATACACACGGTCAACATCACTTTTGGCAAAGTATTTTTCAAGATCCTCAGCATTAACATTAAGTAATTTTACATTAGGAAGCTCTTCATCGATAAGTTTTTCTAACGCAGAGACAATAACACTATCTGCTAACTCGATTCCAAGATAATTGATATGAGGATTCGATTTGGCCATTCCAGTAATAAAACGACCTTTTCCAGTTCCGATTTCTATATGAAGAGGTTGATTTTTGTCAAAAACCTCTGACCATTTTCCTTTGTGTTGCTCTGGATTCGCAATTACATATTGTGGGTATTGATTCATTTTCTCTTTTGCCCACGGTTTATTTCTTTGTCTCATTTTGACACTCCTCATTAAACATTTTCGTTCAAACCATATCATGTAATCAGGAATTCTGGCAAGTTGAAATATATTTAGTGTATAAGTGTATCCTGTGCATAAACATAAAAAAGAATCCACAATCTAAAATGTGAATTCCTTTTTTATAATTAGGCGAAAGGTGATTATAACAATGCCCATAAATTCTCAAGATCAAGTAAATTTATTGAAAGATATTTTAAACAACCATCAGACAGATTGTTGTGGTTCTGTTTCAGAGTGTGAACAGCTTGAACGCCTTGTAAAATCTTTAATGGTGAATAATGATATTAATCATAACATTAAGAACGTTTTACAAGAAATCTATACCTATAGTCAAGATGGTGTGAATACTCCTAACTTGGATGAACATATTACGACCAATCAAGCTCAATTAGCACAATGGGTGAATAATATTGATCAATTTTCCTAAATGACTTCTAAATAGTCAATCCACTTATTCATTTCACCTAGACGATTTTTACTTTTATACCATTGAATAGAGTTAATAGTCTGGGCAAACACATACCAACGCATTCTTAGAGCTAAATGCTCTGTTAGCTTTATTCCATAAAGTTCAAGCCAACTAGCCCAGCTATCTTTTGGTATGTACCAATATAAAAGTTGCCCTAAATCAATAGCGGGGTCTGCAATCATTGCATCGTCCCAATCAATTAAAAAGAGTTCCTTTTCTTCGGTTAAGAGCCAGTTATTATGATTAACATCGGTATGGCAAACCGTTTTTTCTTCTGTTTGTATATGGACAAGTTCATCGTTTAAAAATTCCAACACACGTTGTACGGATGGAATTTTAATAATATCCAATTCAAGCCCTTCTTTGAGTGTTCGAAGGAGGGTTTCTGGTTGCAGAGGCGATTTACCTAGACGTTTCAGCATCCCAAGTAATGGCTTGGAACGATGGATTTTTTTTAGAAGCTTTGCCACCTGGTCTGCACACATTTCAGACGGTTTCAATTCTCTTCCGTCCATCCACTGCTGTGCAGTAATGACGTCCCCATTTTCTAATCTTTTCGTCCAAACAAGTTTAGGGACAATTCCTTCTGCTGACAAAACAGCTAAAAACGGTGAAGAATTTCGTTTTAAAAAGAGCTTTTGCTCTTCGTATTGAGCATAAAAAGCCTCACCCGTTGCGCCGCCAGCAGGAACAATTTCCCATTCCTGTCCAAGTAAATGTTCCAAGATGGTTCACCTTCAATTTGTGCAATTTACAAAAACGTTATCGTCAAAAGTTAGAGGTTAAAAGTAAAATAAAAAAACAGCTATTGAGCAATTATTTCACAATAGCTATCTTATAGATTTTATCCCTAATTCCCTTTTGTCGTCAAGATAAAATTTAAAAGCGGAAGTGGCTTGATTATTTAATGTGGCCTATTACAATTGCACTTATCGGTTCTATTAATACCGTGTTCGAATGAAGTATATTTTTTTTAGTAGCACCTGCAAATTGATGATTAGCTAGTAGAAACCACTCTCCCTTTATAGGAAGTGGAATGGTTTGGGTGCTTTTTAAGGGATTGAAAATAACCACTATTTCAGACCATTCCCCATAGGAATGAATGTCCTTTAAACGATATCCCAGTATTGGCTCTGATAAGGGAAGCCATTCAAAATGAGTTCGTATTTGAGATGCTGAACGCAGCCTAAATGCTTGATTGCTTTTTCTAAGTTCAATGATTCCTTTTAAATATTCGATATCTTTAAGATAGGTTTGTTTTCTTTTCCAATCCAACCAATTTATTTTATTAGGAGAATTATAGCTATTCCCAATCTTTTCTTTTGTTCTGAAAAATTCCTGACCACTATGCAAAAAAGGGACTCCTTGAGAAAGAAGCAGAATGGTGCTTGCCAAAAGGTGGTACTTTCTCAAATCCTCTTCCTTTTCCTCAGGTTGTATCATTAAAAATTTATCCCACATGGTATGATTATCGTGAGATTCTAAATAATTTACGGTTTGACTTGGCTCTTGGAAAATACCTGATTCACTTTCAGTTAACCCAATACTACCAGAAATAACCATTTTCGTTTGGGTTATTTTATCATGATTTCCAAATACAAAACCTTTATCTTGAAGGTTGAAGGTACTTCCTTTTATAGAATCACGGAAAACATCATTAAATTGTGCTATTTTTGGAAGTTTGAATTGATTCTTCAGTATTGCTTTCTCCTGTGTCGGAAGTGGAGTATTTAAATCCCATCCTTCTCCAATCATTAAAAAGCTAGGATCTAACTGTTCTACTACTTCTCTCACCTGCTCCATTGTCTCTATGTCCAATATTCCCATTAAATCAAATCTTAGGCCATCGATACCATATTCCTGTACCCAAAATCGAACAGAATCAATAATAAATTTTCGGACCATTAGTCGTTCAGAAGCAATATCATTCCCAACCCCTGTACCGTTCGAAGGCATTCCAAATTCATCATGCCTAAAAAAATACCCTGGAACAATTTTTTCAAAAGTAGAATTTTCTCTGTCATATACATGGTTATACACAACATCTAATATGACACGAATACCATTTTCCTGGACCGTACGAACAAGTTGTTTTAATTCGAGAATCCTTGAATAAGGATCACGAGGATTCGTTGAATAGCTACCTTCTGGAACATTAAAATGAATAGGGTTATAACCCCAGTTATACTCAGAAAAATTTCCTAGTTCGTCTACCCCTTCAAAGTCTTGAACAGGCAAAAATTCAACATGAGTAATTCCCAATTCTTTCATGTAAGAAAGCCCTGTTAGTCCACCTTCTAAACTAGAAGTATTCGTTTCAGCAGCTCCTATATATTTACCTTTTTGATGAATGCCACTCTGAGGATGGATAGTTAAGTCACGGATATGTGTTTCATATATAATAGCATCTACTGGGTGAGTAAACGGAGGGAGAATCGGTTTAGGTAGTCTAGTTTTTTCTAAATTAATGATAACGCCTTCCTTACCATTGGCGGTTACTGCAGTAGCATATGGGTCTACTGCTTCTCTCCATCTTAAATTTACACATACAAGGTAAGTATACGTAAAACCTTCTAAATTCCCTTGTTTTTTATAGGTCCATATGCCTTTTTCTTCCCTGCACATAGACACTACTTCAGAACTTCCTTCTGGAGAGATAATTTTAATATTAACCTGTGTTGCAGTTGGAGCCCATAATGTAAACTTTGTAGAATGCTCATTATAAAACACACCTAAATCGTTTCCGTCATAATAAAATAATGAATCAAATTCATTTGTTCTAATGACAGCCCCAACTTGTAAATCGGTTTTTGTATCAAATTCGTCCACTATCCAGTAAGTTCTTCCAAACTCTAATGTTGTGTCGAAATCACAAATATACTTATTGAATTCTGTAAGAGTATGTTTTTCTTTAATTTGAAGCGAATATTTTTGATCACCATCTAGGATATAAAATAGATTAGAGTTTCCTTCATGATAGGAAAAAGGAAGAAGAATCGTGATCACGTTTAAATCATCTAAATAAGCAAAAAAATTTCGCTTGATGGAAATCACTTTTGGTCTTCAGCTCCTTTTCAAAATCTTTCGTGTCAGGAATTATTTCTTCGTATAAGATTTGTTTTTATTCCCCTTTTATTTCTTCCTCTATATCATAGGTATCCCACTCAGGACGTCTATAACTAGTTGTTTGGCAATATTCAAGAAGTGATTGCGCACTTTTCAATTGAATATGCTTAAGCGGTGATTTCAATTTACGCATGGTTTGAAACCATTCTTCATAATTTCGTTTTTCAAATAATCTTACATCCTCAGGTGCATGCGGAAAGTCAATATAACCATTCCGACTTAAAACCACTTTATGAATAGGCAGGTCTATTTCGTTTAACTGATAGATATTGCGAACAATTTTCTCTGTACGTTGTAAGGCTATTAGCGGATTTAACACCTTTTTTTCTAATTGTCCAATTCTTTTTGTCCAAAAATGCTCGCTTCCTCCTAGAAAAACAGCATTTTCTTCATCCTCTAAAAATGTTATACACCAAGTATCAGTAGGAGTAATGCAAATGATTTCAGTTTCAATTGGTGCATTTTTCAAAAGAAAAATCGGATGATAAAGAACTAAAAAGGTATCTGGAAATCTTTGAACAAAAAACTTTAGACGTTCGTCAAAAAAGTATTGTGTATTCATGTGAGACTTTTCCGTAATAGTGGATGAAGCCCATTTTAATTGAAAACGAAAAAGCTGATCTAAAAATTGATGTTTCATATCTTCCTCGTTTGCAGGAAGATGTGAAAATCTAGTTGAAAATTGAAAAGATGTTTCCTCTTCATCCATATTTTCTTCTTGAGGATTTTCATCCATTTTATCGTAAGAATTTTTATTTCCTCTTTTAAACATGACTTTTAGTTTATCAATAAGAGCCGGTTTTGGATCCTCCTCCCAAAACTCTTGCCCTAATGCTGATAGCTCTTGATTATGGATGCTATCTTTCAATTTATCCCATTGTTGTTTTTTTAATCTGACAAAACGAGATGGATAATGGTATATATTTTGTTCATATCTTGAAACATAATCTTCAAGTTTGATTAATTGCCCCATCCAAGTAACCTGCTTTCTAACTACTATGTATATATAATTTATTATGATTGAAGCGAAAAGGTAATCAAATTTTCATATTTTGGCGTTTGTAAAAGATTGGTTTTATACAAAACGACATTAGTTGCCTGAAAAGAAAGCGGATTTTCCAGAAACAAATTTGATTTTTCTAGTAAGCTTGAATGAAATGATTCCTCGCTTGACCATTTTCTTGCTAGAGTAATATGTGGATGAAATGGCCTTTTTTCCAGCTCAAAACCGGCTTGTTCACAAGCATAAAAAACTTTATCACGGAGGGTATCCAGTTCTGTACTTTTATTTAATCCAGCCCAAAAAATCCTAGGGGATGTTTTCATTCCGAATGTTCCAAGATGAGATATCTCTAGTAAAAAGTCCTTCTCTTCCCTAATCTGATTAGAAACCAACTTTTCTACTTCTTTAAGTTGATTTTGAGTGGCAAACCCCAAAAAAGCAAGCGTAATATGATAATCTGCTTGGTGGACCCATCTTTGGAAAGAAAGATATTCTTGAAAGTGACTTTTAGAATGGTTTAAATCATTTTTGATATTCTCAGGTAACTGCACGGCTAAAAAGTAATGTGTTTTATCAGACATCCTTATCACCTAACCTTCATTCTTCTATCATGTGCCTTATTTTGTTTAATTCCTATTGATATTATGAAAAAATTAGTGATGTTCTTTCGAAAACAGTTGAAAAAAATAACACCCTGTTAGAGTGTTATTTTACATTTTTTATGCTTTGGCTAATTCATAGATAGCCTGAGCATAAATGGCTGTTGCTCTCAATAAATCTTCTATATACATGTACTCATCTTTTTGATGAGCAATATCTTCTCTTCCTGGGAACAGTGGTCCGAAAGCGACACCTGATTTTAAAGAACGTGCATAGGTGCCACCACCGATCGATATCAGTTCTGCTTTCTCTCCTGTTTGTTCCTCATAAACTTTTTTAAGTGTTTGGATTAACTTATCATTTTCATCAACATGATGTGGCTTCGAGTCAGAGTAGTTCCCGATTGTGAAACCATATTCGGCTAAAATCTTTTCAAGATTTTCTTTCGTTTTATCCATATCATTCGTTACCGGATAGCGCAGACTTACTCCTAGACGTCCGCCTTTATTTTTATCAAAAGACAATGTTCCGATATTAATGGTTAAGTCTCCTGTGATATCATCTCGATAATTTACGCCCAGTTTATTTCCTCTAGATTCGTTAAAAAGATACTCTGAAATAAAATGAAAAAACATTTTCGAAGATTCATCTATTTCTTGTTTTGCTAAAAAATGAGCAAGATAAAGTCCAGCATTTTTCCCATTGTTCGGTTCCATCCCATGTGCGGATATCCCCTCTACTTCAAGAAAAAACACACCATTTTCTATATAATATTTTCCTGTTAGCTGATGTTCCTTTAAATAAGAATCAAAGTCTTGTATTAGCTTTGTATGCTCAGTCTTGATGAGAAGGGATGCTTTTGCAAAGTCTGGTACCATATTTGATCTTCTACCAGAAGTTAATTCTAAAACTTCAATCTCCTCATTGGATTCCTTAGCTGAAGTTAAGTTGTAAACCATATCGAAACCGGCAATTCCTTTTTCTGCATAAATAATAGGGAAATCTGCATCTGGGGCAAATCCAATCGTCGGCATCTCTTCATATTTAAAATAGTGTTCCACACAACGCCAATTACTTTCCTCATCCGTTCCAATAATCATTCTAACGCGTTTAGATAATGGAAGGTTTAGCTCCTTTACGATTTTCATCGCAAAGTAGGCTGCCATTGTAGGACCTTTATCATCCAGTGCACCACGGGCGTAAATCTTTCCATCTCGAATCTCTGCTCCGAATGGGTCACTGGTCCATCCATCACCTTCAGGAACAACATCCACATGACATAAGATACCTAGTAATTCCTCACCTTGGCCAAATTCTAAATGCCCAGCTAAGTTACCTACGTTTTTATTCGTAAAACCATCTTTTTCCCCAAGGTTAAGCATGAACATTAAGGCATCCTTTACACCCTGTCCCAGTGGTGCTTCTTCTGTTGCATTCTCTTCATCTAAAAGGCTCTTAATATGTAAAAGTTGTTGTGTTTCTTTAATTAATTCGTCTTTACGCTTTTCTACTTCATTCATCCAATTTATCATATCTTTATGATCCTCCAGTAAAATTTCTCATAAGGGTATTTTCCCACTTCTATCAAAAAAAAACTACTCCCAAGGATAGGAGTAGTTAAAATTTGTTATTTATTTTGTAATAGTTTCATGATTTCGGTGTTGTCATAGTCCTTGGCATAATCATGAGCCGTATATCCTTCTGTATCTTTAATCGTTGGATTTGCACCATGCTCTAGTAAGACTTCTACCATCTGAACATTTTCATTAAATACGGCATTCATTAAGGGAGTCGTTCCATAGGTATCGACTGTATTTGGGTCGGCTCCTTTTTCGAGTAATAGGGCAAAGGCTTCATAATGACCGTTGAAAATGGCCCAGTCAAGAGCAGTAGAGCCCTCATCATCCTGTTCATTAATATTGGCACCATCCGCTATTAAAATTTCTATTTGTTCCGTATCGTTTTCACTGGCAGCTTTCATTAAAGGAGAAGCTGGAGCAAATTCATCTTCCAGATTAGACAATAGGTCTAATTTATCTAATGCTTTAAACCCAAGCCAGCCGCCAACTACTAATAATATAGACAGTAAAAATACAATACTCAATCCAGGTAAGATTTTCTTAGTCGGTTCCTTTAAATTTGTTACCGGTTCTTCAGTGAAAAATTGCGACAATGCATAGAGTCTTTTTGGTAAATGAGGATGAGTGGATAATCTCTCATTTAACCATGCAAAAAAGCCAAACTCAGATTCAATTTGTTCCATATATACCTCATGGTCTACCTTGTGATACATTTCCTTCCCAATCGCTAATATCGTTAAGGCATTTTTGGATGCTTCTAATGATTGCACATAGTATGCGGCATAACGATCACAAGTATATTCACAAGCGCGTAAATAAGCATTTCCAATAAAAGGAACCCACATGGCTGGCAATAAAAGAAAGCTAATTAACACATGTTTCCTCTTTAAATGGGCAAATTCATGTGCCAAAACAAATAATACCTCTTTTTCTGCATTTCTCTCTATTAATTCAAAAATTTCCGAATATAATACAACCATATTTTTTCTAAAGAACCTTGTAGCAAAGGCATTCAAAATTCCTTCTGATTCAACTACATAAATATCTGGCACACTTGTTAGGCCCATATCTTGTGAAACCTGTGTTGCTTTTGCATAGAGCTCAGGGAACTGTCTTTCCCCTAATTTCACTCCGTTACGGCGAATTCCAGCTACCATCAATCCATGCAGGAAAAAGGAAACAAGAATCAATGCCCCAATAATAAAAATTCCTATTATCGAAAAAACAAAAAAGATATATGTTAAGATTCCAAATAACAATACTAAAGCAAAATAAATATTTTCTCTTGGATGAACAAGCTGTTCACGTAGTGAAGTATGGTCCAATCTCATCAACCTTCCTTAAAAATTTCATACTTATTGATTATATAGGAATACCTTCGAAATCGAATACAGGAAATATTTCCTTTTTTGTGATTATTTTTCAAAAAATTCACACAAATAATCATATCCTGCCTGTCCAATCCCATATGTATAAATACAAAACTTTAAAAGGGGGATGAAATTTTTTTGGCTTTAGTGGAAATGTTCTGATAATATAGGGTAAAATAGAATTGTAGACAGAACTTCTTAGATTCACTAATTTCTATAGGAAAAAGGAGATGTCTGGAAAAAAGAAAACTACATATTTGTTGAGAAACATCTTCTTAAAGGATGTGTCGGTCGCAGGAATTTGCCTTTGGTTTTAATAAAGGATAGGGAGTGGTTTTTTGAAGCCTTCAACTAACCGGATGTTAAACCGCATCAAATCCATCTACATGTTTATTAACAGGAAAGGGCTTGTTACTACACAAGAACTAGTAGAGGAATTTGCTATCACTCCTCGCACCATTCAACGAGATTTAAATGTCTTGGCATACAATAACCTAGTAGAAAGCCCAAGCCGTGGCATGTGGACAACAACAGATAAAAAAGTGAAAATTTCATCATAAGAATAAATGAAAAAAATCGCCTATAAGGCGATTTTTTTTATGGTTGAAAATTCATGAGTTCTTCTAATTCCTCATCAGCTAATTCACGGTATTCCCCAAGCTCTAACGTTTCATCCAGCTTTAAAGGTCCCATTGAGATTCGTTTTAAGTAAACAACTCTTTTTCCAACTGCTTGAAACATCCTTTTGACCTGATGGAACTTGCCTTCTGTAATGGTTAATTCGATATCGGACATTAACCCTGACTTTAATATCACTAATTCTCCTGGTTTCGTTTCATATCCGTCATCTAACGTAACCCCTTTTCGAAAGGCAAGGATATCTTCCTCTGTCACTTCTCCTTCAATAACAGCAAAATAGGTTTTGGGGACATGTTTTTTTGGTGAAAGTAAACGATGAGCTAATTGACCATCGTTGGTTATTAACAAAAGTCCTTCCGTATCTTTATCTAAACGGCCAACAGGAAATGGTTCATAGACTTGATCCTCTAGTTCAAGTAAGTCAATGACAGTTTCATCTCGATTATCCTCCGTGGCAGAAATGACACCTGCTGGTTTATTCATCAACAAGTAGATAAATTCCTTATACACTACTTCTTCTCCATGAATGGTTACGATATCCTTATTCGGGTCAATATGCTCTTTTGCATCCTTTGTCTTCACTCCATTTATTTGAACAGCACCATCTTTTAATAATTTTTTTACTTCTTTTCTACTTCCAAAACCAAGGTTAGCAAGCATTTTATCAATTCTCATTTTTGACCTCCACTAGTATATATAGGCAAACGTCTAAACAATAAAATGAATTTATTCATAGACTAATATCGTGTTTAGATAAAAAAAAAGAGGAGCGAATGCTATGTATTATCATCCATATGATCAAGGGTTATTTTACCCAACTCCAGAATATCAAACTCAGGACTATCGTCAATTCCCAGGTGGCGGCTTTCCTGGCGGTGGTTTTCCTGGCGGTGGAGGCGGTCAAGTTGATAGAAGATTAGACAGACTTGAAAGACAGGTCCAACAACTAGACCGTCGTGTAGACCAACTAAATCGCCGACTTAGAAGAGTGGAAAGACAGCTTGGATATCAACAATGGAATGAGCAGTGGTAAACCAATTTTAGAAACTTTAAAGATTAAAAAGGAGGGTGACTCGAATTTTGAGTCACCCATTTTAAATTCGTAATCTTAATTTTTCCTTTATACGAACGGCTCTGTCACCGAATAAAAAGTAGACAAGCTTTGATCGGAAGCTAAGATAAAAGTAAACAGCAGCTCCTACAAATGCGCATATACCAATCAAAATGAGAGATTGGAATTTTGATTCCGTTGATAAAAATAAAGTTAAAACCCAATACGTAATAGAGGCAGCAGCAAGCATGGCACCAGAGAAAATGACAATTAAAAGACTTCTTCTCCACACAAATTGCAAAGGATAACCTGCATATTTTTTAATCACAAAAAAGTTGATAATAATTGCCGCACTATAGCCAAGTGCTGTTGCTAGGATGGCCCCTTTTGTTTCCAGCAATTTAATTAACGGTATATTTAAGGATAATTTAATGAGCAATCCGACAAGTAAACTTAAAATGGTAAATCGTTGTTCATTTATTCCTTGTAATATGGCAGCCGTTACAGAGAATAAGGCAAACAAAATGGCAACGGGTGCGTATGCTCTCAGTACATCCGTACCAAATGGCATGTATTCATAAAAAACAGTATAAAAAGGGGCTGCTAGTAACGATAATCCAAGGACAGCAGGTAATGTTAAATACAATAAAACTTGAAAGGTTTGATTTAATTGTCGATTCATACTTTTTAGGTCATTTGCAACAAATGCCGTTGTTATGGTAGGAACAAGTGTTAAAGAAAAGGCCGTAGCAAGAGAAACAGGAATAATCACGAGTTTATGTGATTCAAAATTTAAAATGGAAAAGGCCATACTGGCTTGTGCCTTTAAACCAATTGCCGTCATCGCACGGTCAAACGTAATTTGATCAATAAACTGAAATAATGGATTAGCAATACCTACAAAGACAAAAGGAGCAGCATATACAATGATTTCTTTGTACATACTTTTCAATGAAATTTCAATGGTTCCCTTATCTTGCTCTAGTAATTCATCAAGGTGCGGCTTACGTTTATACCAGTACCAAAAAAGAACGAGTAAACCTCCAATCGCACCTACAAATGCGGCAAAAGTTGCAACGCTTACGGCTGTTACAAGACTACCATCTAATAGTTTTAGAACCACAAATGCCCCACCTAATAGGAATACAATACGAGCAATTTGTTCAACAACCTGAGAAACAGCTGAAGGTCCCATCGACTGATGTCCCTGAAAGAATCCCCTAATTAAACTCATAAATGGCACAACAATTAATGCGAAGCTAACAGCACGAATAACGGTTATCACGTCATTAATACTTATGTCTACTTCTTCCCCAGAGATACTCATTTTTGCAATCAACGGTGCGGAAAGATACATGATTAAAAATGAAACAATACCGCTGATCATCATAATGATAAGACCGGATTTAAATAACTTTCGCCCAACGGCATATTCTTCTAGAGCATTGTATTTGGAAATGAATTTTGAAACAGCAAGAGGAATTCCAGCTGTAGCTATACTTATAAAAATGGTGTAAGGCACATAACTAAATTGATAAAGAGTTGTCCCATGGGCACCAACAATATGATAAAACGGAATAACATACAGTAAACCAAGTACTTTTGATATGAGGGTTCCTAAAGATAATATAAACGTCCCTCTTAATAGCTTTGATGACATATAATCCCACCTGAATTAAGGCTTTTTTTCACTATTAGTAGTTTACCTCTTCTTTTCAACGGATGCTACTTTTTTCGCATTCTTTTCTTGTTCATTAAAAATCGCTATAATAACAAGAATAGAATCGATAAAGTTGGTGAAGAAATGCAATACGATGTAATAGTGATTGGCGGAGGGCCATCAGGATTAATGGCTGCTATTGCAGCTGGCGAAAAAGGGGCAAAGGTCCTCTTAATTGATAAAGGGGATAAGCTCGGCAGGAAATTGGCTATTTCAGGAGGAGGTCGCTGTAATGTAACGAATCGTCTTCCGATTGATGACATAATTAAACATATTCCGGGTAATGGACGTTTTTTATACAGTGCTTTCTCCTTATTCAGTAATGAGGATATTATCGCTTTTTTTGAAAATCTCGGAATTAAACTGAAAGAAGAAGACCACGGGCGAATGTTTCCAGTAACCGATAAAGCACAATCTGTTGTCGATGCTTTATTGTCCCGTTTGGCTGAGTTGAATGTTAAAATCCTGACCAATTCACCTGTTGAAACAATCGAATATGAAAATGGTCGAGTAAAGGATGTTTTATTAAAACATGGTGAACGTTTTTCCACTCATTCTGTTGTCTTAGCCGTAGGCGGAAAATCTGTACCACATACCGGTTCAACAGGGGATGGTTACGCATGGGCTAAAAAGGCTGGTCATACCATAACGGATTTATTTCCGACCGAGGTACCTGTTACCTCCAATGAACCATTTATTAAAGAAAAAACGTTACAAGGACTATCCCTACAAAATGTTTCTTTAAGTGTATTAAATCCTAAAGGAAAACCTCTCATTACTCACAGAATGGATATGATTTTTACTCATTTCGGTGTTAGCGGTCCAGCTGTTCTTCGCTGCAGTCAATTTGTAGTAAAAGCCATGAAAAAGTGGGATTTAAAAGAAGTAACAATGAGCCTTGATGTTTTTCCTGATTTGTCAGAGGAAAATATTTTTCAAGACATAATGAAGTCTCTAAAAGAAGATCCGAAAAAAGCGATTAAGAATAGTTTAAAAGGCTTTTTACCAGAAAGGTATTTATCCTTTTTGTTTGATGTGAATGGGATTGACCCCTCCATGCAAGGCGCAAATGTATCGAATGATAAAATTCGCTCTTTAGCTAAGAGTTGCAAAAGCTTCACTTTTCAAGTAAATGGAACTTTGCCTATTGAAAAAGCCTTTGTTACCGGCGGTGGTGTTTCTGTAAAAGAAATTGACCCAAAAACGATGGAATCAAAAGTAATGAATGGTTTATTCTTCTGTGGAGAAATCTTAGATATTCACGGCTATACTGGAGGTTATAATATTACCTCTGCGCTCGTGACAGGAAGATTGGCAGGAATGAATGCAGCAAATAAATAGAAAAGCGCAAGCGCCTTGGGAAGCCCCGACAAGCAAATGTTCTCTCGTGTAAGAAGTCTGAACTTTGACTTCTTACACGAGAGGTTATTTGACCTCGAGGGGCTAGGCGCTGGAGCTAGACAATTTTCGAAGTCCCAAAAAGTTATACCTTTAACCTATTATAAAGGAGAAATCTTTATGATTTCTCCTTTTTTATGCCCGATATATAACCATTGCTGAAAAACAATAGATTTGCTCATCTTCTTCTTCCTGGATGGCTGCTACATTATATTTAATATCTAATAGCTTATCCTCATCAATCTTTTTTAGAAAAGTGTTCATATCAGACTCTAAATCTTTTTCATGTTCATGATCAAATACCTTAACCTGAATCAAAGTCCCTCTCCCCTTGCTTTCAAACCTTTTTATCTAGCTTTACCAATTTTTATAGAATTTATACTAAATATTCAGAATTTTATTTAGTAGGATTCCTTCAGGGGTTAATGGGTAAAGACAAGTTATTACCAAAAAAAGCTTAAGTCTTTGGCGAGGGCACTGAAAAAGTCTCTCAAATATTTTAAAAGTACCCCTTCCTTCAAATTTTTTTGAAGAAAGGGGTACTTTTTTGTCGTATAATTGATGTACTAATATAAAGCGGGTGTGTTATAGATGATTCCAAACCAACAGTCTTTGAGTTTTAGTCCATACATGGCACTTTACGATATTATCGTGCCAAAAGATAATATGCTTCGAAAAGTGAATGAACTCATTGATTTTTCCTTTGTGTATGAGGAACTCAAGGACAATTATTGTCACGATAATGGAAGAAATGCCATTCACCCAATACGTATGTTTAAATATCTATTTTTAAAATCTATACACGACTTATCGGATGTTGATATTGTAGAACGTTCAAAGTACGATATGTCGTTTAAATATTTTCTAGACATGTCTCCTGAAGAAGAAGTCATTGACCCGAGTTCTTTGACAAAATTTCGAAAAATACGTTTAAAAGATGTTAATCTTTTAGATTTACTTATTAATAAAACGGTAGAAATAGCGATTGAAAAGGAAATTATCAAAAGTAATTCTGTTATTGTGGATGCCACTCACTCGAAAGCTCGTTATAATCAAAAGTCTCCTAAAGAAATATTGATGGATAAATCAAAGCTTCTTCGAAAAGCAATCTATCAAATTGATGAAAGTATTAAGAATCAGTTTCCACCAAAATCCTCCACAGATGTATTAGAAGATGAAATCGAGTATTGCCAAAAGCTAATGGATGTAGCCAAAAATAATGAGGTAATCCGTGAATACCCAAAAGTGAAAGAAAAAATGAACTTACTAAAAGAAACCCTTGAAGATATGAATGAACAGCTTCAGATGTCCAATGATCCAGATGCGCGAGTGGGTCATAAGACAGCTGATTCTTCCTTTTTTGGCTATAAAACACATCTGGCAATGAGTGAAGAAAGGATTATCACTGCCGCAGTGATTACAACAGGCGAAAAGAATGATGGAAAACAATTAGAAACATTAGTCGAGAAAAGTAAAAAAGCTGGGATGGAAGTAAAAACGATAATCGGTGATACTGCTTATTCTGAAAAGGGAAATATCGAGTACGCAAATACAAATGAAATAAATTTAGTAGCTAAATTAAACCCTTCTGTTACTCAAGGATATCGTAAAAAAGAAGAAGAGTTTGAATTTAATAAAGACGCTGGGATGTACGTTTGTAAAGCTGGACATCTGGCAATAAGGAAAGCTAGACAAGGAAAAAAAGATGTAGCTGTCAATCAAGTAGACACTTATTATTTTGATGTAGAAAAATGTAGAGTTTGTCCATTTAAAGACGGATGTTATAAGGAAGGTGCTAAAAGTAAGAGTTACTCTGTAAGCATTAAATCAAATGTGCATACAGAACAAATAAAATTTCAAGAAAGCGACTATTTTAAAGAGAAATCGATGGAGCGATATAAAATAGAAGCTAAGAATAGCGAATTGAAACATAGACACGGGTATGATGTTGCAGATTCCTCGGGTCTAATTGGCATGCATTTGCAAGGGGCAATGGCTATCTTCACAGTGAATGTGAAAAGAATATTGACGCTAATGAACCAAAAATAGGGAATAGAATAACTACTCAAAACACAAAAAGACAGTTCGGAATCCAAAAAAATGGATGTGAACTGTCTTTTTTACTTTAATGGTTCAAGCACACTTTTGAAAAACGAAAGTTTTTCAGTGCCCTCGTCTTTGGCTTAAGCTTTTTTGGTTGTCTTTTTCAAATAATAGTCAATTAATTGATCGAGACGTTTTAATTGAAAGGCGTATTCAAAAATAGAAGAACCAATGACAACAAGTCTTAATTTTTGTCCACGGTCATCGCGATAAATATCCATTATCTGTTCTAAAAATAATCCACATTCACTGATAATACTTTCTGTTAATTCGTCTTCTTTTTTGATTTTTTGGTCAAATTTCAGAAGAATTAGTTCATGATATTTTGTGAGCTTCTCTAATTGGCGATCAAATAATTGGTTTTCCTCTTCATCATTTGCACTTTGAAAATAATGTTCTTCCACTACATCTAATACTTCAGAACCTTGCTGTAGCGTTTTGAGCATCTGTTTAAAAACAACTAGCTCCCTAACATCCTGAGGGTTTAATTTTGACATTTTCCCCCGCTCTTCATCTAAAATATTAAAAATTTCTTCTAATCGTTTAATATCCTCTTTTAATTTTTCAGTATCCTGTTGAAACGACTTTTCTGTCATTTCATTTGAAATAGCTGTACGCATCAGGAGCGACATTCTCTGAAAAACAACATGAACCTTTTCTTTATAGTTATTTTTATATTTTGGAGGCAAAATGAATAGATTCACGAGGAAAGCAGAAATCATTCCAACAAGGATAATTCCAAAACGATTTACAGCAAACGTAATATCCTCATGTGGAGGAGCCATCATAATCGCTAAAACTGTCACTAATGTTAATGAAATGGAGCTCTCCATCTTCATTTTCATACAAATCATAATGACAACAATCATCACAATCCCAATAGTAAAAGGATCTCTTCCGATAAAATAAATCATAAAAAGAGCAATTGCTGCTCCTAGTGTATTCGTCTTTAATTGATCGAGTACCTGCTTCCATGAGCGGTAAATAGAAGGTTGAACCGTAAAAATCGCCGCAACACCTGCAAATACAGCAGGCTCAAGGTTAAAAATAGTACATATAAATAATGACAATGCAACGGAAATACCCGTCTTTAATATACGTGGACCTAATGTCAAAAAGGGCACCTCCTTGGAGAGAATTCTATACTAGTTTACTTTATTTTGAGATAGATTTCATTTTTTAAATTGGAGAGAGTGGATGAAAAACCCCGATTCGAGTGGAATCGGGGTGAGATTTTTTATGATTTGAACATAAACGAAATGCTCTTTTGAGAAAATTGGGTCGAAAATTATTAATTCTTTGGAAAAACATAAATTTTAGCTTATATTATCTAAAAAGTAATGATATATTAGCAACTTTTTTAGATATATGCTCGAGATTCCGAGACTTATGCTCGGATTTTCGAAACTTATGCTCGACTTTTCGAAACATATGCTCGAGTTTCCGAGACTTATGCTCGACTTTTCGAAACATATGCTCGACTTCTTAAATTTATGCTCGACTTTCCAAGACTTATGCTCGACTTTTCGAAACATATGCTCGACTCTCCGAAACTTATGCTCGACTTCTTAAATTTATGCTCGACTTTCCATAACGAGACTGATACTCCAGCAGACTACTTCGTTTCTCCAGACCAGTTCATCATGCCACCGACCATATTACGAACTTTATAACCTTGCTCTTGCAAATAGTGACAAACGTTTCCGCTGCGATTACCTGAGCGGCAAATCATGATATATTCTTTATCCTTGTCTAATTGGTGCAAGTTTTCAGGGATGGTGCCCATACGGATATGCTTGGCTCCAGGAATCATTCCAGTTGCTACCTCTTCGTCTTCACGTACATCGATTAGATCTAGCTTTTCGCCAGATTCAAGTTTTTTCTTTAATTCTTCAGTAGTAATGGTTTTTAATTCTTCCATGATTAAACACTCCTTTTCAGTTTTAAAAAGGCTGGCTACAAGCGCCAGCCTAATATTTGGCATTTCACACTACTTAGTTTGCCACAATATTTACAAGTTTACCAGGAACTGCAATTACTTTACGTACCGTTTTTCCTTCAATTTGATCTTTGATTTCTTCCATAGCAATTTGTTCAAGCGCTTCTTTTGTAGCGTCATTGGCAACCATCAATTTAGCTTTTACTTTGCCATTAACTTGAACAACAATTTCTACTTCATCGTCCACAAGTTTCGCTTCATCAAATGCAGGCCAAGCTTCGTAAGTAATGGTTCCTGAGTGGCCTAATTTCTCCCAAAGTTCCTCTGCAAGGTGAGGAGCAATTGGAGATAGAAGTTTAACAAAGCCTTCCATAAAGCTCTTAGGTAGAACGGTTGCTTTATAGGATTCATTGATAAACACCATTAATTGAGAAATAGCGGTATTAAAGCGAATTCCTTCAATATCATCCGTTACCTTTTTCACTGTTTGATGGTAAATTTTTTCAAGATTTGATGCATCTCCACCATCTTGAATTTTAGGATTCAATTGCCCATTTTCTTCTACAAATAAGCGCCAAATACGATCTAAGAATCGACGAGATCCATCTAAGCCTGTTGTAGACCAAGCAATGGATGCCTCTAAAGGACCCATGAACATTTCATATAGACGTAGGGTATCTGCTCCATGACTTTCCACAATATGATCCGGATTCACAACATTCCCTTTTGACTTACTCATTTTTTCGTTATTTTCCCCTAGAATCATTCCTTGGTTAAATAGTTTTTGGAATGGCTCTTTTGTTGAAACTACCCCTAAGTCATAAAGAACTTTATGCCAGAAACGAGCATATAGTAAGTGAAGTACGGCATGCTCAGCACCACCGATATAAATATCAACTGGAAGCCACTCTTTTACTTTTTCTGGATCTGCAAGGACTTGTTCATTTTTAGGATCAATATAACGGATATAGTACCAAGAGCTACCCGCCCATTGTGGCATCGTGTTTGTTTCACGGCGACCTTTTTTACCGGTTACAGGATCCACGACATTTAACCATTCCGTGATATTAGCAAGTGGTGATTCCCCAGTTCCAGATGGCTTGATTTCTTTTGTTACTGGTAGCATTAATGGAAGTTCTTCTTCTGGAACAGCTGACATGGTGCCATCTTCCCAATGAATGATTGGAATCGGTTCACCCCAATAACGCTGACGGCTGAATAACCAATCACGTAAACGATAGGTAATCTTTTTCGTTCCGATTCCCTTTTCCCCTAACCAAGAAATCATTTGTGAAATAGCTTCTTCTTTATTTAGACCATTTAAGAATTCTGAATTAATATGTTCTCCATCACCAGTGTATGCTTCTTTTTCAATATCCCCACCAGCAACTACCGCTTTAATTGGTAGCTCAAACTTTTTAGCAAATTCATAATCACGCTCATCATGGGCTGGAACTGCCATGATTGCCCCGGTTCCATAACTCATTAATACATAGTCTGCAATCCAGATTGGCATCTTTTCACCGTTAGTTGGGTTTACAGCATATGCACCAGTGAAAACACCTGTTTTATCTTTTGCTAAATCAGTTCTTTCAAGATCACTCTTACTCTTGATTTGATCTAAATAAGCTGTAACTGCGTCCTTTTGATCAGCAGAAGTAATTTTTTCTACAAAAGGGTGCTCAGGAGCTAATACCGCATATGTGGCACCGAATAAAGTATCTGGGCGAGTCGTGAATACCGTAAATCTTTCATCGTGACCATCAATTTCAAAGGTTACTTCCGCTCCTTCAGAACGGCCGATCCAGTTGCGTTGCATATCCTTTAAGCTTTCTGGCCAATCTAATTCATCAAGGTCATCAATTAGACGGTCCGCGTAAGCCGTGATTTTTAACATCCATTGCTTCATTGGACGACGTTCTACTGGATGTCCTCCACGTTCACTTTTTCCATCAATGACTTCTTCGTTTGCTAAAACGGTTCCAAGCGCTGGACACCAGTTTACCGCTACTTCATCAATATAAGCTAATCCCTTCTTATAAAGCTGAATAAAGATCCATTGTGTCCACTTATAATAATCTGGATCTGTTGTGTTAATTTCACGATCCCAATCATAAGAAAAACCTAATGATTTAATCTGGCGGCGGAAGGTATTAATATTTTTTTCAGTAAATTCTGCAGGGTCATTCCCAGTATCAATCGCGTATTGTTCGGCTGGAAGGCCAAATGCATCCCAACCCATTGGATGAAGAACATTATAACCTTGCATTCTCTTCATTCGAGAAAGAATGTCCGTTGCTGTATAGCCTTCAGGATGCCCTACATGTAATCCTGCCCCAGATGGATATGGAAACATATCTAATGCGTAAAACTTACGCTTTCCTTTTTCATCACTCGTTTTAAAGGTTTTATTTTCTTCCCAGTATTGTTGCCACTTCTTTTCAATTTGTTGATGATTGAAACTCATTTGTGATCCTCCTACTCTTATTGACTAACTTAATTTTTCCAAATAAAAAACCTCTCATCCCTATAAAAGGGACGAGAGGATATTATGTATCTCCCGCGGTACCACCCACATTAGTGCAAAATGCACTCGCTTCATTCAACCTTAACGCGGCATACGGCAAGTACTACTGTTCATTCACACTTGCAACTCAAAAGGCGAGTTCATGATGTGCTTGGTTGACTTTCACCGACCGTCAACTCTCTAATTCAAGCTATGCACCATTACTATTCCTTATCATAGTTGATATCATTATTTTACCATATTGTAGACGATTTTTATTTTTTATGCAAGAATGTTTCTTTTAAAAGTTTAGTATGCAGTATATGCAAATGCTTCTCCATTGATACTCTTAATGACAGATTTATTTAAGATTTCCAAACATAATGAACGTAATCTGGACATGGATATCTAGGTCTTGCAAGAACCCATTATGTTCTAACACCTTTTGAGATCCGATCTTGTTATATGTGGTTTTGGCATGAATTTCAGATACATTCAGGCTAGGAGCTTTTTCTAACATAAGTTTCAATGCTTTTGTGGCAATTCCCTTTTTTAAAAATGTTTCTCTTATTCGATATCCGATAAACCCAATATTCTTTTCCCGATTAATATCGACTAAATTGATTCTGCCCACAATAGTGTTTAATTCATTTTTGATTAAGTAAAAGAATGATGTTTCATCTTCTTGTTCCTGTAATAAATCTACTAAAATGCTTTTAAAATGCTCAAAAACATAGTAGTTGTCTCCCCTGCTAGGCACTTGGGTTTCAAAAAATGCCCGATTTACCGTTTCAAATTCAAATAAAGCTCCTGTATCTTTTTCCTGTAATCTTTCAATTTTAATAAACATCGATTAATCCTCACAGTGTTAAAAACTTCCAATCTTCTTTATTATGCAAAAAAATAGAGCTATTTTAAATAGCCCTATTCCTACTTTTTTTAATTTTAAGATGCAAAAAAATCAAAATCATTTGTACTGTCATATAAATCGGAAAAGACCACCGTAAGGAGTAACCCTTGTCATAGTGAAACAAACCTATATTTAAACCAACCCATTCTAATAAAACAGAAAAACCAGACCAAACAACCAAATAAGGGATAGTAGTAAAATCATGAATTTTCAATTTCGAATATAGATATACAAAAAAATAAGCATAAGGTCCGTTCATAATATAGGATAATAAGTCCATAAATTGAAACTTAGAATTATCGTTTACATCATAATAGTCCCAAGGAATAACACTAAGGGTGTGGTCAAAAAAGGTGACAAAGAAGACGCCAAATAAATAATAGACGAGCCCTTCTACAAAAGAAAAAAGTTTAGGCGTTATGAGTATTAATGTATTTAGTGCAATTAACGATATGATGATAAACCATTCATTTGTATCAAAAGATTTTTCATAAATAATGATCATGAGCCTAGCCCCTTTTCACCAGCATATATAACAGCCTTAGAAAGACCTAAGCCAATTAATAAAAATAAGGTATGAGTTGCCGCTGAGAAAAAATAATTCCATTCTATATATGTAATTAGATCAAAAAAAGTACATAGTACCTCGATTACCTGTACGAAGATGAAAGAGAGTATGAAAAGAAATAGTTTATTTTTTAACGTAATGACATAAAAAAATGCATTAATAAAGATTAATATGATAACAGGCATAATCACATCTCTATATAAAAGAATAGCTATAAATAAAAAATGATCCTCTGTTATTTTTAACCAATTTAAATTTAAAGACACAATCGTTAAATAATTGGTTGTTAAAAAATTGACTACTAAGAAGACAAGTGAATTTTGTATGAGTGTTAATGACTTTTTTTGAAAATAAAATATCATTGTAAACAAAAGTGTTAGAACAAAAAACAATGGTAATCCCATAATATCCATCCTTATTTTGCTACTATAAGCCGTAATATTCCAAATTAAGACCATGAATATACCAAAAAAGACAATAATAAAAACAGGCCCCAAATCTTTGGGCCTGTTTATCGTTGGTTTATTAAGCTTTGTGAACGTTTGTTGCTTGTGGACCACGTTGTCCATTTTCAATGTCAAAAGTCACTTCTTGTCCTTCGTCAAGTGACTTGAACCCTTCACCTTGAATGGCTGAGAAGTGAACAAACACATCTTCTCCTCCTTCACGCTCAATGAATCCAAATCCTTTTTCGCTGTTAAACCATTTTACTTTACCACGTTCCATTTTTTGTTGCCTCCTAGATTGTAAAAATACACAAAATTGCAATGAACCTTGCTTGATTATTATTACCTCGAAAAACTCTTTTTAAACAAACTTTTTCATTTCATTTAAAAATTTATTGATAAAAAAGAGCATCTCTAAAAAGAGACACTCCAATAAATTCTTTATTGAACCGTGTAACCTCCATCGATAACAACCGCTTGCCCAGTTATTCCTGCAGCTCCATCACTAGCTAAAAAAACAGCATAATTAGCTATTTCCTCAACAGATAATAACCGTTTCTGGGGTACTAGTGGGTAAATAACCTCTTCCAATACTTTTTCCAAGGGTACATTCCTTGTTTGGGCAAGATCTGCTAGCTGGTTTCGTACAAGAGGTGTATCCACATATCCAGGGCAAATAGCATTAACGGTAATTCCAAAGGATGCAGCCTCTAAGGCAGCAACCTTTGTCAAACCAATGACACCATGTTTCGCACTATTGTAAGCAGCTTTACCAGCAAAGCCAACTAAACCATTAATCGATGCCATATTTAAAATCCTGCCCGAGTTTTGTTTTTTCATGATGGGAAGGACATGCTTAATGGCAATAAAAGGTGCAGTCAGCATTACTTTGATTAAAAACTCAAATTTTACAGTTGGAAAATCCTCTATAAAAGACACATATTGTAAACCAGCATTATTGATTAAAATATCTAATTTCCCAAAATGTGAAACCGTCTCTTCGATGGAATTTTTTATTTCTTCCTCAGATGTCACATCGCATTTAAGGCCTATTGCTTCAAAACCTTCATTTCTTAATTCTTGCGAGGCTTGTTTCACTTGTTGTTCGTTCATATCAGTTAAAACTACTTTTGCACCATTGGAAGCAAATTTTTTTCCTATCTCATAACCAATACCTTGGGCTCCGCCAGTTATAAATACAACCTTATCTTGAACCATCAAAATATTCCTCCTATATTCCTAAAATCTTCTGTCATCTTTAACTGTGTTAAGCTCTAATTTATTTTATCACACTTTTCTGACAATTTTATACATATAAAAAAAGCCTGTCATTAAACAGGCTTTTTAAAACTATTAAACAGCTTTAAGCTCTTTTTTTTCTTTTATATTACGGTCATAGATGGCTGTAGATAAAATGACTAAAACAAATAATCCAATCATGACAGTAAATAACATAGACATTCCATATATATCGACTAATAGTCCACCCAATACTGGACCAATCATTCTTCCGCCCGTTGCCGTACTATTAACAATTCCTTGGTAAAATCCTTCTCTTCCTTCAGGTGCCAATTGGCTTGCAATCGTTGGAACAGCAGGCCATATAAGCATTTCCCCTACTGTAAGAATTGCCATAGCTGCAATAAACCACATAAACTGCTCTGCACTTGCTGCAACCGCAAAGGAAACAACAAATATGATCGTCCCAATCATAATCTGTGACTTTACAGATTTTACACTTTTGATTAATTGGTTCATGATTGGTTGACCTAAAACAATAATTGCCCCATTGATCGTCCATAGTATACTGTATTGTTCAATGGTGATATTAATCTCTTGAGTGTATGCGGCAATTGTTGTTTGCCATTGGACATAGGCAACCCAACATAATAAGTAACCAAAGCAAAGAATTAGTAATGCATAAAGTCTCGAATGATTTTTAATACGCTGGCTATTTTTTAAAATAGAAGCTGTGGCACCAGTATTTGGAGAAATGTTTTTATATCCAAGAAGTGCTATGAAGAAAAATACAACGTAAAGAATTGTATTGCCCAGGAAAATCCAATCAAATGAATACGATGCTACAAATCCTCCAAGAGCTGCACCAACTGCAACTCCAAGATTTTGTGCTACATAGATGGCATTGAAGGCTTTACGCCCTCCCTCTTTCCAAACGACACCCGCCATCGCATACATTGAAGGGAATACCATCCCTGAACCGAATCCGATAATCGTTAGATAAATAACATATTCTGGCCAACCATGCCAGAAAGTTAGTCCAATTAATGCTAAAAGAGTAACCCCTATTCCTAATAATATCGATTTATATCCACCAATTTTGTCGAATAAACTTCCACCGAACAAATTTCCTACTACGCTTGCTGCTGAATTTAACATAAGAACAAACCCAGCTACCGTTAATGATTTACCTAAATGGTCATGAATATAGATTGCATTTAAAGGCCATAAAAAAGAAGAGCCTGTTACATTCACTGCCATCCCAATGATTAAGAGCCATAAGGCACGAGGCATGAAAAACGCTCCTTTACACTTCACTATTTCGAACACCAAAACAATTTTAGTGGTTTTTCTCACGAAGTGCAACGATTTTATACATATATTTAAAACTGGAAAGAAAACTCACTTAAGCGCATTAACGTGCCGGGGGTCAGACCCCCGGCACGTTAATGCGCTTAAGTTTTTAATTGGTTATTTAGCTTGATGACATTCTGGCACAGGAACCAATTGGATTTTTTCCGTTTTTAGCGGCTCTAAAATTGTGATATGAACAAGGGGAATATCGGTAAAACTAGTGAAGTTTTTGATTTCCGCTCCAAGCGCTTCGCTTTAAGTGGGGGGTCAGAAATCCTCCGCGGCGTTTATGCCTACGATTTTCCCTCACCCTTACTCACACCGAAGTTTCCGCGGCTTCTGCTTCAATCAACAATGTTCATTAACAAAGGCATTTTTTATATAACCTAAGTTAACTATAATTTTTTTCTGGTGCAAAAATATTTTACAAACTGCCAATTAGCAATTTTACTCCCAAATATCCATAAGGTTTTTAACCATCAATTTTAACGGACACACGTTCCGTTATATTAGGAAATTGCTTGTTTTTTTAATGTTATAGGACTGTGGTTCCGTTATTTGACCTAAATATGACTTTTCCAAATGAAATAAGGTGAATAACGGTATCTGTGTCCTATAACCAAGGAAAATACGACTTTTTTATGCAAATAACGGATTCTGTGTCCTATAAAATAGTAACTAAGAGAAAATCAACATTACCTCTAACATTGCCAAAATTAAAAAGGAGACCAATTGGCCTCCTTGAATAACCTAGTGTCTTGTTCTTCCTGTTTGTTCTTGTTCTTGATGCATTTTTGATTTTACAGGCTGACTACCCATGTTTTCATAAGCATACTTTGATTTTTTAACGACATCGTAATCTTGACCAAATTCAATATCTTGATTATTTATTCCATCTCGTGTTTTTTGTTCCGGATTGTTTTTCTTCGAGCGTTTTTTCAACTTTTGTTCCTCCCCATTAATGTCTAAGTAAGATCATATTATTTTGGGCTTGTTGGAGCTGAAGACGCATCCGATGTAGTTGTTCTCGTTGTTGAGAGTTTGCACTGTTTGCCATAACAGCTAAATCATTAAATACATCCTCTAAGCCTTGAAGTGCATTTGTATATAGATCATCGGTATAATGTTCTTGTTTGCTGGCATCAAGATATTGATCTTGAGCATAACGAATTGCATCTTCACATCTTTGTATTAAGTCTTCCATTGATTGACGGGTTGCCATGGATAACCCTCCCTAAGCATTAAAAATGAATTTCATTTTAGAAGCAATGCTTCTATCTTATTTTGTTCATCTCTGCAGTTCCTATCACTTATGCGTAAAGTTAATTGATTCCAAAATTGGAGTTAACATTGAAAGTGTGATTAATTCGATTGGATTACCAAACATATCATGATAAAATATGATATTACTTTTAAAAAGGAGGGCCTGATCTCATGATTCAGACAAACCCTTTTCCATATGCCTCAGACAATAAAAGGTATCACACTTGGAATTATCATTTACGTCATGAATTCGGACATAAAGTCTTTAAGGTTGCCTTAGACGGCGGCTTTGATTGCCCTAATCGTGATGGTACGGTCGCACACGGTGGGTGTACCTTCTGCAGTGTTGCCGGATCCGGAGATTTTGCTGGAAATCGCGTGGATGACTTGGAAACCCAGTTTCATGAAATTAAAGAAAAAATGCATCATAAATGGAAAGACGGTAAATATATGGCTTATTTCCAAGCCTTTACGAATACACATGCGCCAGTTAGTGTGTTAAGAGAAAAATTCGAAGCTGTTCTTAAACAAGAGGGAGTAGTGGGTATATCCATCGCAACAAGACCGGATTGCCTTCCTGATGATGTTGTAGAGTATTTAGCGGAATTAAATGAACGAACCTACCTATGGGTAGAATTAGGACTACAAACCGTTCACGAAAGAACAGCATTACTAATTAACCGTGCCCACGATTTTCAATGCTATATCGATGGTGTTAATAAACTAAGAAAGCATGGAATTCGTATTTGCTCGCATATTATCAACGGTCTGCCTCTTGAGAGCCCTGAAATGATGATGAAGACAGCAGAAGAAGTGGCCAAGCTAGATGTTCAAGGTATCAAAATCCATTTATTACACTTACTCAAAGGTACTCCTATGGTGAAGCAGTATGAAAAAGGGATGCTCGAATTTTTATCATTTGATGATTATGTGAATTTAGTATGTGATCAATTAGAGATTTTACCACCTGAAATGATCGTTCATCGTATTACAGGAGATGGTCCGATTGACTTAATGATTGGACCGATGTGGAGTGTTAATAAATGGGAAGTTTTAAATTCGATTGATGCAGAGCTAAAAAGAAGAAATAGCTGGCAAGGTAAATTTTATCAAAGTAGGGTGAAAACAAATCATGAAGCTTGAACGAGTACTGCAGTTCGCCAAAACACTTATCGAAAAAACGGTTGTACCTGGTGATATTGTAGTGGATGCTACATTGGGGAACGGTCACGATACATTGTTTTTAGCAAATCTTGTGGGCGATGAGGGGAAAGTTTATGGCTTTGATATTCAGGAACAGGCCGTATTAAACAGCCAAGCTCGGCTAGAGGAACATCATGTTGTTCATCGTGCTGTCCTATTCCAAGAAGGGCATGAAAAGCTCCAGCAATTCATTCCTCTGTTTGAGCATGGGAAAATCAAGGCAGCCATTTTTAATCTTGGCTATCTTCCTGGCAGTGATAAAGCGATTGTGACAAAGCCTGATACCACTATCCTAGCCATTGAACAGCTTTTGAACATGATGACACCCGAAGCGATCATTGTTCTCGTTATTTATCATGGTCACCCAGAAGGAGCGATTGAAAAAGATCAGCTTATGGAATATGTAAAACAATTAGATCAAAAGGAAGCTCGTGTTTTACTATACCAATTTTTAAATCAGCAAAACGATCCCCCTTTTATTGTGGCGATAGAAAAAAATTAGAAGATAGGAAAGAGCCCAACCATCGATTGGTTAGGCTTTTTCTTTTTGTACCATTTGTGTATTGGCTTGAACGGATCCTTTTTGAAAGCGACGATAGGCTTGCCCATTCCAGTAGAAAAAGGCACTTATCGGTCCACCCTGCTTGACCAATTCCTTTGCTAACTTTTTTACATGTGGTTGTTGCTTGACCTTTTCATCTGATAAATAAATGCCAATTAAGCCACGGTTTATTAATTGATGAAATTTTTGATGCGGTACATTTTCCGTATTTCTATCAGCTTCTTTTAAAAAGTGAGTTAAACGTGTAAATAAAACTTCCTCATTTTCATAATAAAAGCAGAAATTTAAGTCTCCGCCGGTTCGATCCTCTTCTTGGTCAATAAAATAATCCAGTAAGATATGAAGACCTTGTATATAAGGAAAATAGCCATTATACAACTTTTTGGCTTCTTCCTGCTTAAATTCTTTTTTCATGGCATAAGATACTAAACAAAAGATGCCAAGAGTAGATCCAGAGCAGGCTGAAAATTCATACCATGTCATAGCTGGCAGACTTGCAGCGTATGTATCAAACCAGGTTTGAAGTCTAGGCACCCGTTCATGAACCACCACATGTTTATGGATTTGCAAATCACAATAATATCGGCATAAGGTGACTAAATCCTGTTGAATGATCTGATAGTGGTTCGTCTTTTCTAACACCTCTTGGCAAGTTGCCACTAACTCCTGTAAATATCCTCCATCATCTTGTTCCATGCGATTTCGATAATAATTTTTACTCTCTTTATTAAGCGATACAGCGTCATTCATCGATTCATGAAGGGCAGCAAAATCTTCCGGATCTAGGGAAGTACTGCGATCACATAAATTGTCTAAATAGTCACTAATCGTTTGATACGCAACAATGAATCGTATAGCTTTTTTATAATCCTTCTGAGCTAAGATTGCTAGTATGCCTCCACCTTCACAATGAAAGGTTTTATGCTCAATACTTGCAAGAGCTTGTTTCCTTAGTTCCTCATTCGGGATTTGATCCGCTCTTTTTTTCCAATAGTTTAATTCCTGATGAACTGCTGGCAATATTTTAAAGTAAACCTGCCCCATCAATCCAACAGAGGAAGTGGGAATTTTCATTCAACAAACCTCTTTCTAAATGGCTCACCAATCAGCAATCTAAATAAGATAGCCAATTGTTCTCAAATGACCTTCTATAAAATCTTTTGTATATTGAAAAACAATGTCTCTGTCTGGTTCATTAAAAATCTCATGATAAAATTCTGGCCATTCCTTAAATCTTTTTTCTGATAAAGGAGCTTGATTAAACCACTCTCTGACGGAATTTTTATTCACGATTTTATCATCGCCGGCCTGCATCACTAACATAGGGACGTCTTGAATGACCGAGTTTTTATCAAACGCAAGCTTCATAGCAGTCACCAGCTCTCTATACCAGCGTACAGACATTTTGGTGACGTATAAAGTATCATTTGAATCGATTTCGCGTACCTCTAAGTTGCGTGTAGCCATATCAACCGTTAATCCTGATTCCATTCGCAAGCTTGGATAAATAAGATTAATTCCATGGGATATTACATCTAAAAACTTGGAAGGAGTGTGGATTAATCCAAGACATGGTGAAGATAAAACGACACCTGCCAGATTTAACCTTTCTTCCTGTAATAAACGGATGGAAACTAAACCTCCCATGCTATGCCCAACCAAAAATACAGGTAATTCAAATTGATAGGCAGATTGAATCCAGTCCTTTACTTCAAATATGTACTCATCAAATGAATCAATATGACCTCGTCTAGTGCGACTGGTTAAACCTTGACCTGGAAGATCTCCCATAATAACATGATAACCAGATGAGCGCCACATTTCAATTAACCAGCCATACCGGCCATGATGTTCAGATGCACCATGAACAATGACGATAACCGCTTTGGCTTCCCCTTCCGTTTCCCATTTCCACATAACTCTTCCCCCTTTATATATTAATATTTAGAAAAGCGGTTTTAAAGAATCGAAACAAAATCTTTCCTTTTCCCTACCCTTTTCGATAAAATCGAGTTATTACATGATGTTAAGGAGAGAGCTTTCCATGATTTATCCATACAAAGGAAAATACCCAAAAATATCCTCTTCAGCATTTATTGCTGATTACGTTACAATAACAGGAGACGTTACCATCGGAGATGAATCTGGCATTTGGTTTAATACATCCATTCGTGGTGATGTGGCTCCAACCATTATAGGTAACAAAGTAAATATACAAGATAATTGTGTTCTGCATCAGAGCCCAAATAATCCTCTTATTATTGAGGATGAAGTATCTGTGGGACATCAAGTTATTCTACACAGTTCGATTATCCGCTCACGGGCTTTAATTGGAATGGGTTCAATCATTCTTGATGGTGCAGAGATTGGCGAAGGTGCTTTTATTGGAGCTGGAAGCCTTGTACCCCAAGGGAAAAAGATTCCACCCAATACGCTTGCATTCGGAAGACCTGCAAAAGTAATTCGCGAACTCAATGCTGAAGATATCGCTGATATGCAACGTATTTCAAGAGAATACGCTGAGAAGGCGCAGTACTATAAATCTCTTCAAAATAATCGCTAAACCTTCTCTATATTATAAACCGATAAGACCTAATACAATCAAGATTTTAAGGTGATCCTATGTCCAACCTGCTTTTAATCATTTTACCTCTTCTTTTCCTATTATTCTTTTTCCTTTTTAAAAAAAGGCTAAGAAGTGTAATGATATTTTTATTAGCACTATGTTTCATCACAGGCTTTTTTATCGTTGATACAAAACTCGCAAATAAAACCACTAACCTTCTAAGACATTGGATAAAGGATCCTGTTATGAAATCCACTTATTTGGTAGAGGACATAACTGAATTACCCATTATCAAGATACAAGATCATGTTTTATTAAATATAGCTACCGTTAGTCAATATCCTGAATTGCCTCGTGGCTGTGAAGTGACTAGCCTTGCAATGCTATTGCAAAGTGCAGACATTAACGTTGATAAAATGACCTTAGCTAAAGAAATAACAAAAGATCGAACACCTTATAAAGTAGAAAATGGGAAAACCTATTTTGGCCATCCTAATGAAGGCTTCGTTGGAAGTATGTATACTTTTCAAGAGCCTGGTTTGGGAGTATACCATGAACCTATCCGTCAGCTTGCCGAAAAGTATCTTCCTGGGAGAATAAAGGATTTTACAGGCAGTGATTTTAAAGAAATAAAAATTCATCTTTCTGATCACCGACCAGTTTGGGTTATTACCAACACCCGATATCAAAAGTTATCGAATGACTCCTTTATTACCTGGCAAACACCAAAAGGAGAGGTCAGAGTGACCTACAGGGAACACTCGGTTCTTTTAACAGGCTTTGACAAAAACTTTATCTATTTTAATGATCCTTTAACTGGAGAAAAAAATAAAAAAGCACCCATTAAAGATTTCGAGGAATCTTGGGTGCAAATGGGAAGACAAGCGATTACTTATCTTCCACAATAGTTCTTACATGGGTTGTAGAACAGTATCTCCAACCAAAGCCGTTTCAAAATCATAAACTTTTTCCACATACACCTGATGCCAAACCATAAACATGAGCACAGTCCAAATTTTGCGGCTATTGTCCGCTTTGTTTTGGCAATGATCTTCTAGCAGCTTTAATAGATAGGCCTTATTGATTAAATGATCCGTATTACTTTCACGGATTATTTTTTTTGCCCAATCATTCATTTCATCCTTTAACCAATGGCGAATGGGTACAGGGAATCCAAGTTTTTTACGATTTAGAACATGATCAGGAACAATGCCTTCAGCCGCTTTTCTTAAGATATATTTAGTTGTTCCATTTGCTGTTTTTAAACTGGTTGGAATTTTAGAAGCAACATCAAAAACAACCTTATCTAAGAAAGGAACACGAAGCTCTAAGGAATGAGCCATCGTCATTTTATCTGCTTTTAAGAGAATGTCTCCACGCATCCAAGTGTGAATATCAATAAACTGCATGCGGTCAACTGGATCATAGCCTTTGCTTTCAGCATATAGAGGCTTTGTAATATCTGTATAGTTTAACCCTTCTTGATAGCCCTTCAAAAGATGGCGTTTTTCCTCTTCTGTAAACATTTTGGCATTTCCAATATAGCGCTCTTCCATTGGTGTTACACCACGTTCAATAAAGCTTTTACCTTTCGTTCCTTCCGGTAAAACATTTGCGATTCCTTTAAGAACAGCTTTACCAACACGAGGAATTTTATTGAATACTTCTAGTGATTGCGGCTCACGGTAAATATTATATCCACCAAATAATTCATCCGCACCTTCCCCAGAAAGAACGACGGTTACATGCTTTCTAGCTTCACGTGCTACAAAATAAAGTGGTACACAAGCTGGATCTGCAAGTGGATCATCCATATGCCACATAATTTTAGGAATTTCATTCATATATTCCTGCGGTGATATGATATAACTAATATTTTCTACACCTAACTTTTCAGCTGTTTCCTTGGCCACATCAATTTCACTAAACCCATTATGATCAAAACCAACTGAAAAGGTTTTTATAGCTGGATGGAATTCCTTTGCTATCGATGCAATGATCGATGAATCAATTCCACCAGATAAAAACGATCCTACTGGCACATCACTGCGCATATGCATCTTGACACTATCAAAAAGAACATCTTTTATTTCCTTCACAAAGTCAGATTCTGATTTTTGTACAGGGTGGAAGGAAGCTCTCCAATAGCGCTTTACTTCCATTTTCGAACCGATTTTTTTCGTAAAATAATGCCCTGGCTCTAATTTTTGTATTCCAGCAGTCATGCTATAAGGTTCTGGAACAAATTGATAGGTCAAATAATACTGTAAAGCATCTCTATTGAGTTCTGTGTTTTCTAAAGCTAATAAAATACTTTTCTTTTCTGAACCAAACAAAGTACGCTCTGCATCCTGATAGAAAAATAAAGGTTTAATTCCAAAGGAGTCACGTGCTCCAAAGAGTGTTTGTTCTTCCTTATCCCAGATAAGGATTGCAAACATACCTCTTAGCTTTTCAACCGCTTTCTCTTTTAAACGGCTGTAAAGAGCAATGATTACCTCTGTGTCAGAATGAGTAGCAAAGGTTAAGCCTTCCTTAACCAGTTCTTCTCTTAATTCCACGTAATTATAAATCTCACCATTAAAAAGAATCCAATAGCGTTCATTTTCATACGTTAACGGCTGATGACCGCTTTCAATATCAATGATACTTAAACGGCGAAAACCAAATTGAATATATTCATCTAAATAATAGCCATCATCATCTGGACCACGATGGGTAATGACATTATTCATATTTTTAAACAGTTGTTTATCTTCATCACGAAATTGTTGTGCTTGATCATGGACACAACCAATAAATCCACACATTATGTAGTCACCTACTCCGTTTCTCTCTTTGAAAATTTACCAAGATAGTCTTAAAAAATATCCTCTCTAATACTACCACTGTTTTTTAAAAAATGGCACTGAAAAAGCGGAAAACTTAGCGGTTCAATAGTCCTAATTTTACGAAACAGGAAGAAAAAGGGATACTTTAATTTCCAGCTATTCGTTTTATTCCCTTAATTAGAGGTTTTATTCCTTCACACTTTATAAGACGAAAAATAAAAACGGGAGTTACATAAAATGTAACTCCCTGGTTTTAAAGAAGAATAATACAATGTTTTCTTCTATGAAGAATGCTTTCATTTTCTAGAATAGAAATTAACGATTAGCTGCTTGTGTTTTTAAAGCTTCAGCTTTATCTGTTCTTTCCCATGGTAAATCAACATCTGTACGTCCAAAGTGTCCGTAAGCAGCTGTTTGCTTATAGATAGGACGACGAAGGTCTAGCATTTTAATAATGCCTGCTGGGCGCAGGTCAAAGTTTTCACGAACAAGTTCAACTAATACATCTTCTCCAACAGTACCTGTACCAAATGTATCAACAGAAATGGAAACTGGATGTGCTACACCAATTGCGTATGCTAATTGAACTTCCACTTTTTCAGCTAAACCAGCAGCAACTAGGTTTTTTGCAACATAACGTGCAGCGTACGCAGCAGAACGGTCAACCTTTGTAGGATCCTTACCAGAGAATGCGCCACCGCCGTGACGAGCATAACCGCCATAAGTATCTACAATGATTTTACGTCCTGTTAAACCAGCATCACCTTGAGGTCCACCGATAACAAAGCGTCCAGTTGGGTTGATGAAATATTTTGTATTTTCGTCGATTAATTCTTGAGGAACAACCGGATTGATAACATGTTCTTTTAAATTGCGTTGAATTTGCTCAAGACTAATTTCTGGATGGTGCTGAGTTGAAATAACGATTGTATCGATACGAACCGGCTTATCGTTTTCATCATATTCAACTGTTACTTGAGTTTTACCATCTGGACGTAAGTATGGAAGAATCTCTTCTTTACGAACGTAAGTTAAACGACGAGCAAGTTTGTGAGCTAATGAAATTGGAAGAGGCATAAGCTCTTTTGTTTCATTACATGCAAAACCAAACATTAAACCTTGGTCCCCTGCACCGATGGCATCAAGTTCTTCTTCAGACATTTGTCCTTCACGAGCTTCAAGAGCTTGGTCAACACCCATTGCGATATCAGCTGATTGCTCATCGATAGAAGTTAAAACAGCACAAGTCTCAGAGTCAAAGCCATATTTCGCACGGTTGTAACCTATGTCTTTTATGGTTTGGCGAACGATCTTTGGAATATCTACATATGTAGAAGTTGTAATTTCACCTGCTACTAAAACTAAACCAGTTGTAACAGAAGTTTCTGCTGCTACACGAGCATTTGCATCTTTTGCTAGAATAGCGTCTAAAATGGAATCAGAAATTTGGTCACAGATTTTATCAGGATGACCTTCAGTTACTGATTCAGAAGTGAACAAACGACGTTTTGTTGACATCCGAATTCCTCCTATATTAAACCTCATTATGATACGGTACTCATTCCCTTATAGTATGAATAAAACATTGAGTTTTTATGATGTACAGATTAAAATGTATACTCACAATTAAACTCTTTTGCTATTTCTAAAAGGTCACTTCATAAAACAAATAAAAAAACCTTCCCATGTTTTTGAGGAAAGGTTATTAGTTCGCTGTCGCGCCTTTCACTCTTATCGTTCAAGGTCGATACCTTGCGCAGGTTTAGCACCTTTTCCAAAAATAAAGATCAGTAAGATCCTTTATTAAATTGGGTAGGTTGCTGGGTTTCATAGGGCCTGTCCCTCCACCAGCTCGGGATAAGAGAGTATCCGTTCAAGGTAAAATCATAACTCACCATGTCGAATGATGTCAATGCTTTTTTTGATTATTTTTCATATAAATGAATGATATGGAAAAATGATAGGAAAATGTAAAATTTTTTACCTAATTTATCCGAATAGTATAGACTAATTAGTTAAATGTGTTATACTATTTAACAAGATATCATGATTTAAAAAATGATGATTATTCAGAATTAATTCCAAGGAAAAAGGGAAAAGGAAGGTATTCATAAAATGAATTCAGTTGGCGTTCGCAATGAATTAAACCAATTATTACAGAGCGAAAATATCCAAGTCCAGTTATCTGTTCCACAACTAGTAGAAAAAGTTCTTACTCGAAACGAAGGTTTATTAACTTCAACAGGAGCGGTTAGAGCCACTACAGGGAAGTATACAGGTCGCTCTCCTAAAGATAAATATATAGTTGATGAAGCCTCAGTTAAAGAAAAAATCAGTTGGGGTTCTGTCAATCAACCAATATCTGAAGATGCATTTTCTAGACTATATACAAAAGTAATCCATTATTTGCAGGATAAAGATGAAGTCTATGTCTTTAAAGGTTTTGCTGGTGCAGATAAAAAATATCGTCTACCAATCCAAGTTATTAATGAGTACGCTTGGCATAATCTCTTTGCTCATCAATTATTTATTCGACCGAATGAGGAAGAACTATTAGAACATTCTTCAGAATTCACTGTTATATCTGCTCCGAACTTTAAAGCCGACCCTGCAGTGGATGGCACAATTTCAGAGACATTTATTATTATATCCTTTGAGAAGCGAATTGTCCTCATCGGTGGTACAGAATATGCAGGTGAAATGAAAAAATCCATTTTCTCTGTTATGAATTACTTGTTGCCTGAACAAGATATTTTCCCAATGCATTGCTCAGCCAATGTAGGACGTGAAGGTGATGTAGCTCTATTCTTTGGATTATCCGGTACTGGTAAAACTACATTATCTGCAGATCCAAACCGCCGTTTAATCGGTGATGATGAACACGGATGGTCAGCAAATGGTGTCTTTAATATTGAAGGTGGCTGTTACGCTAAATGTATTAACCTTTCTCGCGAAAAGGAACCACAAATTTTTGATGCTATCCGATTCGGCACTGTACTTGAAAATGTGGTATTAAATAATGAAACACGTTTAGCAGATTATGATGATAACTCCTTAACAGAAAATACACGTGCTGCATATCCGTTACAAGCTATTGATAATATTGTCGATCCGAGCGTTGCGGGACATCCAAACACGATTGTATTTTTAACTGCAGATGCATTTGGAGTATTGCCTCCAATTTCAAAATTAACAAAAGAACAAGCAATGTATCATTTCTTAAGTGGTTATACATCCAAATTAGCAGGAACAGAGCGTGGAGTTACTTCTCCAGAAGCTACTTTCTCAACATGTTTCGGTTCACCATTCTTACCATTACCTGCTACAACTTATGCAGAAATGCTTGGTAAAAAGATTACCGAACATAATTCTCAAGTCTTCTTAGTCAACACAGGCTGGACTGGAGGAGAATACGGTGTTGGAAATCGTATGAAATTAGCTTATACACGTGCTATGATTCAAGCTGCATTAGAAGGCGAATTAACCAATGTGGAAACGGTTCAAGACTCCATCTTTGGATTGAATATTCCTTTACACATTCCTGGTGTTCCGGATGAGGTTCTTCAGCCTAATAAAACTTGGGCAGACCAGGCAGCTTATGAAATGAAAGCAAAAGAACTTGCGGCAAAATTCCGTGAAAACTTTAAGAAGTTCTCAAATGTTCCAGCCGAAATAGAAGAAAATGGCGGACCAATTGCATAAATTGATGAGATCGGGCTTTGTGGCCCGGTCTTTTTTATTTGATTTAAATATTAAAAAATTAAAAACTTATGATGGACATTTCCGCGCTTTCCTTCTTGTGTTTTGTCCTTCATCACCTTTATGACGGACATTTCCGCACTTTCCTTCTTTGGTTTTGTCCTTCATCCCCCTTATGATGGACACTTCCACGCTTTCCCTCTTGTGTTTTGTCCTTCATCACCTTTATGATGGACACTTTCACGCTTTCCTTCTTGTGTTTTGTCCTTCATCACTTTTATGATGGACATTTTTGCGCTTTCCCTCTTGTGTTTTGTCCTTCATCACTTTTATGACTTCTATAAAGAAAAACCGGGCTCCAATGGAACCCGATTTAATTCGTTGAATTTAACGAAACTAGTTCGTATGTAATTTTGGTTTGTTTATTTTCCCATTCTACTCTTCTTATCACACATATTCCGCTCGAATCACTTTCTAAAGTTTTACGAATGTCTAACGGAATATCAATTGGGTAAAGACGGTAGTCCTCTTTTACTAATTCAAATAAATTTTCAGCTATTCTGTTTTCTCGTCCTTTTGTTACCACAAGTGTATTTAACTCTAAAGGCATACCCATTTCCATCTCTCCTTACCTATTCTTCTTTTATTTTATCATTACTGACTATGTTTTTTCATCCATTGTGCTAAGCCGGCGACAACTTTTCGGTTTATAGCTGGTGGGAAGTAATGGGTAAACTCTTCGAAGTACCAGCTCTCCACAGGCTTATTATGGTCCTGTAGAGCCTTCTCTAATTGATAGGAATGTTCTACAGATACATTGTGATCTTTAACCCCATGAATAATCAGCACAGGTGGCTGTAACTTTTCTATTTGAAATAAAGGGGTTCTCCATTCATATCGTTCTGGATATTTATTTGGAGTGCCACCAATCACTCTTTTCATCATTCTTCTAAGATCAAGTCGTTCCTCGTAGGTTAGGAACATATCCGTTACACCGCCCCAACTAACAACAGAAGCAGCTTCTGGAAATTGAATAGCAGTCAACAATGCCATCACGCCTCCACGAGAAAATCCAAAAATATGCACGTTCTTTACCTTTGGATGTGAAGCTAAAAGGGTAAAAGCTGAAAATGCATCCTCTCGGTCATCACCAGCGAAATCCTCATGCCCTTCCCCTCCTTGATTTCCACGATAAAAGGGAGCAAAGACAATAAATCCTTCAGAGGCGAACTGCGCAATTCGAGCAGGACGTACTTTGCCCACATTTTTTATTCCACCACGTAAATAAAGAAAACCATCTAATACTTCATCTGTTTTTGGCTCTGCTAAAAGTCCCTTCACTTTTAAACCGTCAGATAGAAAAGTAACTATGGAAAGTTCAATATTTGGATTTGGAGATGGAAACCTTTGCTGTTCTATTATTCCCTCCATTTTTCGATACATAAAAATAACTTCCTTCCAAAATATCATCTAGGCATTCACACATTTTTTAATTGTTCATAGGATAAACGTAGATAGGTAAATCGCCCATTTGTTCAAGAATAGCTGATTTAACCGTAACATTTTTTTAAACGTTAGGAGGAATTTGGTATGAAAAAAAGTTGGTTCAAAATAGGCTTTACATCGCTCATTATTTTCATTGTCATGTTTTCCTTAACCGCTTGCGGAAAAGACAAAGTTCAAAAAGTAAAAGTAGCCGAAGTAACCCATTCTATTTTTTATGCTCCCCAATATGTTGCCCTGGAAAAAGGATTTTTTAAAGATGAAGGTCTTGATGTAGAAGTGACCACTGTACCAGGTGGCGATAAAACGATGACTGCCCTTCTTTCTGGTGGTGTGGATGTTGCCCTTGTGGGTTCAGAAACCTCCATTTATGTATATGCCCAGGATGCCAAGGATAAAGTCATTAACTTTGCCCAACTGACCCAAACGGATGGTACCTTCCTTGTTTCAAGAGAGAAAATAGATAACTTTTCTTGGGACCAATTAAAAGGAAGCACCTTCCTTGGGCAGCGAAAAGGCGGTATGCCGCAAATGGTTGGTGAATTTGTTTTGAAAAATCATGGTATTGACCCACACAATGATTTAGAACTGATTCAAAATGTTGATTATGCCAATATTGCTCCAGCCTTTGCATCTGGAACAGGCGACTATGTCCAATTATTCGAACCAACTGCCAGTCTTTTCGAAAGTGAAGGAAAAGGACACATTGTGGCTTCATTTGGTAAAGATTCCGGTCATGTTCCTTATACCACATTTATGACTAAAGAAAGCACTATGAAAGAAAATGCCGAGATGGTTGAGAAGTTTACTAGAGCTATTTATAAAGCGCAGCAATGGGTAGAATCACATTCTCCACAAGAAGTGGCAAAAGTAATCAAACCTCAATTTCCAGATACGGATGAAGAATTGATTGCAACGGTTGTTGAACGTTATAAAGGCCAAGGGTCTTATGCTACTGATCCAATTTTAGATGAAGAAGAATGGAATAACCTACAGGATATTATGGACGAAGCCGGAGAACTTCCAAAACATATCGATTATAAGACTCTTGTTAATACCAAAATTGCAAACAGTGTTATGAAATAGTATTTAAAAAGACAGGGAGGCCGCCAAATGAGCTTTTTAGAGATTAATCATGTACATCACACTTATTTTACTAAAACATCGGCTACAACGGCCCTCTCCGATGTTTCTATACAAATTGAGGAGGGAGAATTCATCTCCTTCCTCGGCCCTAGCGGCTGTGGTAAAACAACCTTATTATCCATAATTGCTGGTCTTCTATCCCCGACACAGGGAAAAGTCTATCTCGAATCCAAACCGATAGATACATCGAATGACCATATTGGATACATGCTGCAACAAGATTATCTTTTTCCGTGGAAAACGATTGAAGATAATATTTTGTTAGGACTAAAGCTATCTAATCAATTAACCAATGAAACCAAACAATATGCATTGGATTTGCTCGGTAAAATGGGGTTAAAAGGAGTAGAAAAGCAGTATCCAAAGCAGCTTTCAGGCGGTATGAGACAAAGGGTAGCATTAGTTCGTACTCTAGCAACTGAACCCAAAATATTAATGCTTGATGAACCATTTTCAGCATTAGATTATCAAACAAAGCTTAAACTAGAAGATTTGGTATCAAATACACTGAAAGCATTCGGAAAAACAGCGATTCTGGTCACACACGATATTGGTGAATCCATTGCCATGAGTGATAAAGTCTATCTATTTGCGGCAAACCCCGGCAGAGTGCATAAAATGTTTACGATCCCGGACGAGTTACGTCAATTAACCCCTTTTGAGGCTCGAAGTCATGAGCTATATACGACTATATTTCAAAAGATATGGAAGGAGTTGGAGTCTCTTGAATGAAAATAATCAAACTACTCTCCTTCATCAGCAATATATAAAATCCTTACAACGCGAAAAAAAATGGGTGCGTTTCTACCAAATCCTCATCTTTATTTTGTTTTTTGCAGTATGGGAAATAGCCAGTCAAAGGACATGGATTGACCCATTAATTTTTAGTTCTCCTTCAAAAGTGTTTGGATTACTGATAACCAAAATTCAAGATGGCACTTTACTCACCAACACAGGAATCACTCTAATGGAAACCGTATTTGGATTTATTCTAGGAACTTTTTTAGGCACCTTACTAGCTACTATCCTTTGGTGGTCACCATTTCTATCAAAGGTATTAGATCCATACCTAGTCATACTGAATTCCATGCCTAAAGTCGCATTAGGTCCTATTTTAATCGTTGCCTTAAGTCCTGGCTTAACATCCGTGATTGCCATGGGAGCTATCATCTCCATCATCATCACAACAATCGTCATTTACACTTCGTTCCGAGAAGTCGATCCAAACTATCTAAAAGTTTTGCAAACCTTTGGAGCAACGCGAAGCCAATGCTTTAAAGAAGCAATTTTGCCTGCAAGTTTTCCAACCATCATTTCTACCTTAAAAGTAAATGTTGGATTGTCATGGGTGGGTGTCATTGTCGGTGAATTTCTCGTCGCGTCCAAAGGATTAGGGTACATGATTATCTATGGTTTTCAAGTTTTTAACTTTACATTAGTGCTTCTCTCATTATTAGTCATTGCCTTTTTCGCAACCCTGATGTACCAGCTTGTTGATTTTATTGAAAAGAAATTAATCAAAAATAACTAACTGAAAATGTAATCTGGGGTGCATTCTTAGAATGCACCCTTATCTATTTTTTCTAAGCAAATTTCTACTACCGAATCCTTCATGATAAAACTAAAGTCATCTTGAAATCTTATTTGCCGTAACTGCTCTTTATCCACCAGGACAGGTCCATTGGTCTCCATGTACTGATTTGTTATTTCTAAATGGTCCACCATACCTAAATAAACTTTTTTACTGAATGGCCCCTTTGAATCAAAAACTTTATACGTGCCTAATTCTCTTAACTGTTTTAAAATGGCACCCGTTTCTTCCCAGACTTCTCGCTTGGCCGCTTCCTCTAAAGACTCACCTTGCTCCACTTTTCCTCCAGGAAACTCAAAACCTCTGCTTTTATGATTGGTTAATAGCCAGTTATCTTTAAATTTACATATGATTAAAACATGTTTTATTTCACTAGAAAATGGTTCATTAACGTCAAAAAATTGAACATTATGACCAAAAAAATCGAGAAATTCCTTCATCCTTCTAACCCCTTGATTTAACTTTATCTTTCTAAAAGTTTTTTCACATCAATTATTGTTTAGCGTATAACTGGTCCGTTGATTTCCGCTCCAGTCACTTGCTTTCCACGGGGAGGGATGGGAGCCTCCTCGGCGCAAGCGCCTGTGGGGTCTCCCACTTCCCTCTTTTTCCCGTAGGAGTCAAGTGCCCTCCGCTACAATCAACTCAGACTGTCAAAACTAAATTAACTAAAAAGCAACAAACTTTACGAAAGAAGCCTTTCTAAAAGAATATTGTTTTTAAATTTAATTTTTTATCAAACAGTTGACTGGAACGGAAGGTGCGAGACTCCTGCGGGAGCAGCGGGACAGGTGAGACCAAGTAAAATGATCCACATGATGAGGGATCATTTGTACCCCACAGGCGCAGTAGCGCCGAGGAGGCTCACCGCCCGCCCCGCGGAAAGCGAGCAACCTGGAGTGAAAGTCAACACTAATCTAATAGCAACAATGTCTACAGAATCATTCTTTTCTAAATTATACACAAAAAAAACAAAACCTATGGAAAATAAATATCCATAGGTTCTATTCTAAAATTCCTATACTCTCTATATGTTTTTTCGCCTCTTCGTCTCCAAGCTCATAAAGCATTCCATAAACTTCTTTCATTGTTTTGTCATATGCATCATTTTCACGATCATAATGGTATTGAACAAAAGGAACATGGGCCCGGAAAAAGTTCTGCCATTCTGTTGAATAATTTTGGTCGAAATATTCTCGTAATTTTATGATTTCTTCATCCGTTGCTTCAATTTTATAATTCCAGGTGGAGCTAGTTGCACTTTGAGATATTTCTCCCGTCGCAACTTCAATATAATAAGTCTTTTTGTTATCCATTTTTCACATCTTCCTTTTCGTTTAATACATTTCCATTCTCTAAAATACGATTTTTTTCGACAATAGAAGTCGAGATTTTTCCTCTTTTATTTTTGATTTAATACTATTATTCGTTTCCCACAATGGTATATAATTTATGCAAGTTTTAAATTATATCGTTATTCTGAAATTAAACTTCCCTAAAAGGAATAATTTCCTTTTTATAGGGTATTGAATAAATAAGATTATATTTTTTAGAGGGGAGTGGAAACAAATGAAATTAGTAGATGAACTGTATGAACTATATCGTGACAAATTAACTGGTGACGAAGAAGATATTGATATGTTAGCGTTTGCCTTTTTAGAGGAAATGGAATATGAAGATTTATTACATATCATTCAAGAAATGGATAAACAGGAAGTATATAATCTTATGGGCGTATATTTAATTGAAAGTTTAAAAGGTAAATTTGCTCAAGAAGAATATGGTCAACGGAGAGCTCCAATCTACCCGCAAAGGAATATTCATTAGATTTTTTCATGTAATCCTTATCATACATATCTATAATAGGCTAATCCGATAAAGGAAAGCCTATTTTTTATGATTTCCTCGCTCATTTTATACCAAAATATGCTACTATATAAATGGTTAGGGGGAGAAAAAATTGTTGACGATATTTATTATTGTTGCCGTTATTATTGTTTTGGTTGTTCTTGTATTAGCTGTCGGTACCACTTCAAAAGCATATGACTTTAAACATACGATTGACCCGAATCCATTGGAACCTGATACAAATGATGAAGTAAATTTGAACAAGCAAAAGGACTCATAAAAATAACATTCTATGAGTCCTTTTGCTATTGCTATTTAGGCAAATACTTGTTTTAAATCTTCTTTACTTTGCTCTAACCAAAAACGCATCAAACGTTTTGCCCCTTCAAGATCATGTAATTTAGCTTGACCACATTGAGTTTCATTAGCAGCTGGTATCTCCACTGTTTCAAGTGCATCAGTCATCGTATCATGAAGTAGGTCAATAATTTCCTCGACAGAAGGCTCTCCACTAACAACTAAATAATAGCCCGTTTGACATCCCATAGGAGAAATATCAATAATATCGAAATGATCATATTTTTCACAATGTTTTCTAAGGGTAAACGCTAATAAGTGTTCTAATGTATGAATCACATCAGGCTTCATTGCCTGTTTATTTGGTTGGCAAAAACGAATATCAAATTTATTTACAACGCCATCGCTGCCTACTTTATGAACACCGCAGTGTCTTACGTACGGAGCTTTAACGGCATTATGATCTAATTCAAAGCTTTCTACTGAAGGCATGTTGTTCACTCCTCTATCCCTTGATTTTTCTATTATACATTAAATCCCGAGTTAATTCATCAGTTTACACTGAATTTATTTTTTTGGAACATTTATAAAAATTATGATAATGTTCAATCATATAAAGGAATGAACATTATCCCAAAAAAACTGCTAAAAGAAGCTGATAATATGATAAAAAAAGTATTTATAGGTTTGATACGATTTTACCAAGTTGTTATATCACCGTTAAAACCGCCATCATGTCGATTTTATCCTACATGCTCTCATTACGGATTAGAAGCGGTCACTCGTTTTGGTCCTTTTAAGGGTGGTTGGTTGACAATTAAACGAATATTAAAATGCCATCCCCTTCATCCTGGTGGAATTGATCCAGTCCCTGATGAGTGGCGGCATCAAAAAAACAATAAAAATTAATCGTTATATCCATTAATGACTAAATCGAGTTTTCCGGTTTTAGGGTCTATTACTAAGCCGTGAACAGGAATATCCTTTGGCATTAATGGATGTTTTTTTACAATATCCACACTGTGAGCCACACTATCTTTCACAGAAGTAAATCCTTCTAACCATTCGAAAACATTAATGCCTGAATAAGAAAGAGTTTCAAATGTTTCTTGTGCAATACCTTTTGATTTCATCTTTTCTAAAAGTGGGTCTGCCTTCATTCCACTCATTCCGCAATCGTAGTGGCCAATGATCATGACTTCTTCAGCCTGTAATTCATAAACAGCAACTAGGATGCTTCGCATAATACTTCCAAAAGGATGCATGATTAAAGCACCCGCATTTTTAACTAGTTTAATATCTCCATTGGATGCATTGATCGCTTTCGGCAGGAGCTCCAGCAAACGAGTATCCATACATGTTAAAATTACCATTTTCTTATTAGGAAACTTGGTAGTTTCATATTCCTCATAGCGTTTCTCTTCAACAAATTTTTCATTGTATGCTAACATATTGTCTAATAATCTTGTTTTTTCCATATAATCACCTAACTTTCTAAAAAGTTCTTTCAAAAGTTCTCTTTTCCCTCTACAAAATATTCCCTTGCCATATCGAAAAAATTTATGTATGATACTATAGGGAAATCGGAATGATTCCGTATTAACACTATTTTATTTAAAAATTATTAATACTATTTTATTTAAAAATTGATAAAAGTACAAATAATAATAACTACTATTTTTTTGTGCTCTAAATCGGAATAAATACGATTTAAGTTTCATATAGGGGGAATACACATGAGAAAAGCACTTATATTTTCGTTTTTTCTACTCCTCGTTAGTTCTTTCGTAACTGGTTGTGCACCAAGTGAGAAAGACATCAATAAGGATTCTGGGAAATTAACCGTTTATACAACGGTATATCCACTTAAATATTTTACGGAAAGAATTGCTGGTGACCTGGTTACCGTTGATACGATCTACCCAGCTGGTGCTGATGAGCATACCTTTGAACCTTCCCAGAGAGATATGATGACATTAGCTGATTCGGATTTATTTATATATATCGGTCTTGGACTTGAAGGATTTGTAGAGAAAGCTAAAACAACTTTAAAAAATGAAGATGTTACATTAGTCGCTGCGGGTGAAAAATTAAATCCTGCAGATTTAACCGCCAGTCATGATGAAGAAGAACATGAGCATGGTGATATAGACCCTCATGTCTGGCTAGATCCTGTTTATGCGAATGAACTTGCCTTAGCCATTAAAGATGCGCTAGTAGAAAAACTTCCAGACAAAAAAGAAACATTTGAAACGAATTATCAAAAACTCTCAAAAGAACTAGCTCAATTAGATTCATCTTTTCAAACAACCATTTCTAATTCAAAACAAAAAGATATCATTGTTTCCCATTCGGCTTTTGGATATTGGGAAAAGCGTTATGGCTTACATCAGATTAGTATTACAGGTTTATCTACAGCATCAGAGCCTTCTCAAAAGGATTTAGAGGAGATTGTGAAAATAGCTGATGAGAAAAACCTCCACTACATTTTCTTTGAACAAAATGTAAGTTCAAAGTTAGGAAAAATATTACAAAACGAAATTGGTGCAAAACCTTTAACACTCCATAACCTTGCGACGCTTACAGAAGAAAATCTTCAAAATAAGGAAACGTATTTTACTTTAATGAATCAAAATTTGCAGGTACTTTCAAAAGCATTAAATGAATAATTTGTGAACACCTTCTCTATTTTAGGGGAGGTGTTCTTTTTTATACATAATCCAGACCATTTTGTAGACAATATGGAAATATAATGAAATGCTGAAAGGACGAAAAAATGATGGATGATTTATTCATTGCCCGTTCCTTATTCGGGACAACTATGGCTTTCCATATTATATTTGCTACGATTGGCGTTGGTCTCCCGTTTATGATGATCGTTGCAGAACTTATGTATCAAAAGACAAAGGATCAGGATTATGTCGTTATGGCAAAGCGTTGGACAAAAGCTTTTGCTGTATTACTAGGAGTGGGCATACCAACCGGGACAATCGCTGGAGTTCAATTGTCTTTACTATGGCCGGGATTTATGGAGGTTATTGGTAGAGTCATGCCTTTACCTTTTCAGATTGAAATTTATGCTTTTTTTATAGAGGCTCTTTTCATGTCTATTTATGTGTATGCTGCAGAACGAATTGCACCTTGGATGAGGGTTCTAAGTTTAATCCTTGTCGCTCTCGGTGCCTTAGCATCTGCTGTTTTAATCACCAATGTCCATGCCTTTCAGGGAACACCTGCAGGTTTCAATTATGTAGACGGAAAATTTGTCGATATTGATCCATGGAAAGCATTTTTTAATCCAAGCTTTCTCGTTACAGCTGGACATGTTGCTTTATCCGCTTATGTAGTCGGTGCTTTTGTTGTCGGCTCTGTCGCTGCCTTTAAAATGATGAAAAATGAGATTGGTTCGAGAGTATATCTTTTTCATCAAAAAGCTCTCATGATTAGCCTTGTAGTAGGTGGTGTTTTTGCTTTACTTACAGCGTTAAATGGTCATGAGTCTGCACAGTATCTACATGAATACCAACCGGAGAAACTAGCTGCTGCGGAAGGATTATTTGAGACACAATCCCATGCACCATTAGCCATTGGAGGTTATACTGACCGGGAATCACAAGAAGTGAAATGGGCGATTGAAGTTCCTTGGGCATTAAGCTTTCTTTCCGGTAACAGCTTTGATACGGTTGTGGTCGGCTTAAATGATTTTCCGGAAGAGCTTTGGCCGCCTTTATTTATACACACTCTCTTTAATGCAATGGTAGGCATAGGTTCCTTATTAATTCTAATTTCATTAGTTGGGATTGTTTGGAAGAGGTTTTTGAAAAAGGAACATTATCCGCGAGTATTCCTCTGGGTAATGGTGGTGTCAGGTCCTTTGGCCGTTGCTGCGATTGAATTTGGTTGGATTTTTGCTTGTACTGGAAGACAGCCTTGGGTCATTTACCGCATATTATCAACGGCTGAATCCGCTACAACTGCCACAAATCTAGGGATATTATTTATCTTATTTATAATTGTCTATATTATCTTAGCCATAGCTGTCGTATTTGTGCTTTTATATTATTTTAGAAAAAATACGGAACTCGACGATCTCCATCGGGCTGAAAAAAAGTCAGTACCACTTTTTAGCTCTAATTCTTAGGGGGAACCACAAATGACTGATGCTCTTCTTGCTGTAACGGTTTTATGGGGATTTGTTTTTATTTATGCTGTAATGGCAACAATGGATTTCGGAGCAGGTTTTTGGTCCATGATCTATATAAATAGAGAAAAAACGAAGGCAACTAATATTGCCAATAGATACCTATCACCCACTTGGGAAGTAACGAATACCTTCATTGTTGCCTTAGTAGTCGCGATTTACAGTCTTTTTCCTAATGCAGCTTACACTCTTGGGACCATTCTTCTGATCCCAGGAAGTATGATTTTGCTATTATTAGCCTTAAGAAGTGCCTTTTTAGTTTTTTCAAATATTGCTACTGAATATAAAAAGCCGCTAACCTATATTTCAGGAATTACGGGTATCATCATTCCTGGTCTTTTAATAAGTGTTTTGCCTATTACACACGGGCAATTTGTTGACTATACGAATGGAACGGCTAATTTAAATTTATTAAGACTTTTTACGAGCCCCAATGAATATGCCTTTATTGGCTTTGCTATCAGTAGTACATTGTTTTTATCCTCGCTGTTATTAGCGGATTATTCCAAAACATCTGAGGAAATGGATGCTTATGCTGTCTATCGCCGTGATGGCATGATTTTAGGCCCTGTTACGTTATTAATGGCGTTTCTCATTATGATCACCTTAAAAAAGGAAGCTCCTTGGCTCTATAATCAAATGATGGAGGACCTTCCACTTTTGCTTATTTCGATTGGATTATTTGTATTAGGAGGAGTCGGTCTATTTTTCCCTTCCTTTTGGAAAAAAGGGGTATTAGGGATGCCGAGATTATCTGTAATTGCCGTTACCGCACAATATTTAGTAGCAAGTTATGTTTATGGAAAAGCGCATTTGCCTTATATCATCTACCCAGATATAACGATACAATCGGCTTTCACGGACCCTAATTCTTTTAGAGCTGTTTTTATCACCTATATTGTCGGATTTGCTATTTTGTTTCCCGGTTTTATTTATTTCTGGAGTTTATTTATGAACGATAAGAAATATTTACGGCAAAAACCGCAAGACCCCTCCTGATATTGTTAATGGGAGAGATGAATGAAAGCTGTCTAAATGTCGGATGCTATTCTTGTATCAAGTTTATTAACTACTAGTTAATGGCTAGAAACAGTACTCTTAAGGAGTGATAGGTAGATGGCACAAGACGTTCTATGCGAAGTAAACAATTGTTCTTATTGGGCAAAAGGAAATAGATGCTCTGCTGAGCAAATTTATGTGGTAAGTCATAACGGGAAGCAAGCAGATACTGTACATGAAACTGATTGTAAAACATTTGAACCTACAGAATAAATAGATAAAGGGACTGATTCATTTTCAGTCCCTTTTATATTTTCCCCATTGGGAAGCTTCTTTTATCAATTAAAACCTTATTCAATCGCTTTTCATTCATTTGATATCCAATCCCAGGACCATTTGGTACAATAATCTTTCCATTTTCAATTTGGATTTCAGGTGTAATGATATCTTCTTCCCAATATCGGGACGATGAAGCGATGTCCCCTGGAATTTGAAATCCTGGAAGTGAAGCTAACGCGATATTATGTGCCTTTGACACGCCAAACTCAATCATCCCGCCTACCCAAACTTTAATATGATGTTTTAAACATAGTTCATAAATTTCTTTTGCATTTTGTAAACCGCCAACTCGTCCTATTTTTATATTAATGACTCCACAGCTATTTAATTCAATCGCTTTTCTAACATCGCTAATAGAATGGATACTTTCATCTAAACAAAGTGGGGTTTTTAATTCGCTTTGAAGCTTTGCATGCTCTAAAAAATCATCATGAGCAAACGGCTGCTCAATCATCAATAATTGAAACTCATCTAATGCTTTTAATCGATCCATATCTTGCAAAGTATAAGCAGAATTTGCATCAGCCATTAATGGGAGCTCTGGAAAATGCTTTCGTATTTCTGAGATCCATTCAATATCTGTAGGTGGATTGATTTTTATTTTAATTCGTTCATATCCTAGCTCAATGAAATGTTCGATTTGGTTTATGGCTCCCGAAATAGAGGAACTGGCTACGACTGCCCCTGCTGGTATCGTACTATTATGGTCACCGAGTAATGAAGCTAGTGATTTCCCTTGTTGCTTACCATATAAATCCCAAATGGCTGTTTCGATTGAAGCTTTGGCCATTTGATTACGCCTGATGGGTGCAAATAAATGAGATACTTCTTCTGGATGAGATATTTTTGTCTTTTTTATAATCGGAATAAGAATATCTGTTAACATATGCAGACAAGTCTGAACGGTTTCCTCTGTGTACCAAGGTGTTGAAAAGGCAACGGCTTCACCATACCCTTTATAACCCTCTTCATCAATGACCTCTACAATGATGCCCTCACGATTGGAGACAGTTTGAAGATGGGTGTAAAAGGGATCTTTTAATGGCATGGATATGACATAAAGGACAATTTCCTTAATCTTCACCGTTATTTTCCTCCCACCATGCTTTAAGTTTATGTCTCATTAATTTTCGAGCAGCATTTCGTGGAAGTTCCTCCACGAAAACAATTACTTTTGGAACTTTAAACTTAGCTAGCTTTTGTTGACAGAATTCTATTAACTGTTCGGGTGATAAACGGGTATCCCCTTTTTTTACAACTATGGCTATCGGAACTTGTCCCCATTTCAAATCACTTTTCCCAATAACTCCAGCATCTTCAACACCTGAATGGGATAATAAAACTCCTTCTATTTCGGCAGGATAGATATTCTCGCCACCTGATATAATTAAATCTGATCTTCGGTCCAACACATATAAAAAACCTTCTTCATCAAGATAGCCAATATCTCCAGTTTGAAGCCATCCATTTTGGATTTTTTCAGCTGTTACCGAAGGTCTATTCAAATAACCAGATGTAATATTTGGACCTTTCACCCTAATTTCCCCTGTTTCATTTGGTAATGCTTCCACTCCATCTGTATTTACTACTTTAAGTTGTACGGGAAATAAAGGCTTACCTGCTGAACCTAGCTTTCTTAAACTATCTTCCGGTGATAAGGTAACAACTTGTGAAGCTGTTTCGGTCATTCCATACGTTTGATAAACCGGTATATTTTTATCCACACAAGTTTCTAACAGAGATTTTGGAACAGGTCCTCCACCTACAAGCATACAACGAAAAGTTTCAGGTAAGGTTCGGTCACTTAACTGGTTTAGTAATCTTGATACCATAGTGGTTACAACTGAAATAATGGTGGCACCACGATCGATGATATCAGAAATAACTTTTTCCTCATCAAATCCTTCATGAAGAATTACCTTCATTCCATAGATAATACCTCTCATTAAAATGGAATAACCACTAATATGAAAAAGAGGAACTGTACAAATCCAACAATCATCATCATTTATTCCTAAATTTAAAGCTGATCCTGTTGCACTCCACCAATGGTTTCCGTATGACTGAAGGACTCCTTTAGGGTTTCCTGTTGTTCCTGAGGTGTACATAATGGTACAAATATCAGCCAAGTTGGTCTCTTCAGCCATTTGAAAAAGAGTTCTTTCCTTCGTAAACAATTCACTGAGGAACATTGATTGAAAGCATTCTTCTTTACCTAACGCTGTTACAATAGGCTCAAAACTTTCATCTGTTAATAAAAGGATCGAGTTTGAGTCATTCAGCTGCCAGCTAATTTCCGTTGGAGTTAAGCGATTATTCAGCAGGACGGCTTTACATCCGAGTAATTGTAAAGCAAAGAGAATATAAACCATATCAATATGATTTTTTAATAATACGCTAACATGATCATTTCTTTTAACACCCAATGTTGTCATTTTTTCAGCTACTGCTAAAGATTCCTGATAGAGCTGCCAAAAAGTGATTTCCTGTTCTTTAAAGATAAAAGCTATACGATTAGGAGTAAGGTACGCTCGCTTTGTAAGTAAATTAGGAATGGTCTCATTAGCCATGTTGATTACTCCTCTCAGTTTTTTCATACGAAAACAGCCTGATGGGAATCCATCAAGCTGTTAAAAAATAGTTGATATCTTAGAAATCAAGGGAAACGTGGGAATTGTCCAAAGTTAGGCTTACGCTTCTCTTTGAATGCGTCTCTTCCTTCTTTAGCCTCATCAGTTGTGTAGTATAGAAGGGTTGCATCTCCTGCAAATTGTTGAAGTCCCGCTAAACCATCTGTATCAGCATTCATAGCAGCTTTTAAGAAACGAAGGGCTGTTGGACTCTTTTCAAGAATTTCTTCACACCATTTAATCGTTTCTTCTTCTACCTGCTCTAAAGGAACAACTGTGTTTACTAATCCCATATCAAGAGCTTCTTGAGCATTATATTGGCGGCATAAGTACCAAATTTCACGTGCCTTTTTGTGACCAATAATTCTAGCTAAATAGCCAGAACCATAACCTGCATCAAAGCTTCCTACTTTAGGACCGGTTTGTCCAAATCGAGCATTGTCAGCAGCAATCGTTAAATCACACACTACATGAAGAACATGTCCTCCACCAATTGCATAACCTTTTACCATCGCGATTACTGGTTTAGGAATAACGCGAATTAAACGTTGAAGGTCTAGAACATTTAAGCGAGGAATTTTATCCTCTCCTACATATCCACCGTGTCCTCTTACAGATTGGTCTCCACCAGAACAGAAGGCTTTATCTCCTGCACCTGTTAGAATGATAACTCCAACTTTTTCGTCGTCACGAGCAATAGCAAACGCATCAATTAATTCCATTACTGTTTTTGGACGGAAAGCATTATGTACCTGTGGTCTATTAATCGTAATTTTTGCAATACCATTATATGTTTCATAAATGATATCTTCATACTGATGTTCAGCAATCCATTCTACAACTGCCATAATAGATTCCTCCTTTTTATGTATTTAACAAAAACTCATTTACTATTGTACCAAATTTTTCTGGTAGTTCCACATGAATTGCATGTCCGCAATTTGGTACCTTATATATTTTCCCATATTTAAAGCTTTTTTGCATTTCAAATGCAATACGGCAAAATTTTTCATCGTATTCTCCTACGATCATTAAAACTTTTGCCTCAATCATGTGTAACCTGTCCCAATAGGATGGTTGGCTACCCGTCCCCATTCCAATCAAACTATTCGCTAAACCTTCCGGACTATTTGTTAGCCTTTGTTTACGTATAGTAGATTGAACTTGTGCTGATAATTTCTTCTGTGAATGAAAAAGGGGGATATTTTCCCAATAGTTCACAAATTCTACTATACCGTTATCTTTAATAGATTGGGCTAGGCTCAAATCAGAAGCTCTGCGTTCTTCTCTAGCAACAGCCGAATTTAAACCAGGAGAAGCACTTTCCAAAATTAATTTTCTCACTCGTTCTGGAAAAAGTAAAGCCATTGAGAGGGCAAGTCTCCCACCCATGGAATAACCATGAATATCTATTTTTTCAAACCCTAATTGATTTATGATTGAAAAAATATCCTTAGCAACAGTTTCGATTTCAAATCTTTGGATGTCCTCTGGAGAATCAGTAAGTCCATGACCGATAATATCTGGCATAATCATGTGTGCGTTTTTACCTAAAATGGAACAATAGGGGCTCCAATTAGAACCCCTTCCAGTAAAACCGTGTAATAATAGTAGTGGGTACCCCTCACCGCATACCTCGACATGATACGATACTCCCTCGACGAAATACTTCATCGATTGCTACCCTCCAAGAAACTTTCTATTTCCCGGGAAACAGAATTCCACAATTCTCGATGTTGAATAACATTTCTTTCTCTGTTAGTTGGAACCTCTACGACTTTTAAACCTTTCTCTTTTGACGCATTAGATAAAGCTGTTTGGAAATCATCCCAGTTCTCCGTTTTTGTATAAGAACCGTTATACATTTTTACAACATGCTCAAAATTTAAATCTAACGGTGTCCCAAAGAGCAATTCAAAATGTTTAGGATGGTTTGCTTGTGGGAGAAAAGAAAAAATACCCCCGCCATTGTTATTAATAATAATGATCGTTATATCAATATTTAATAATTTTGAAGATAATAATCCATTTAAATCATGGTAGAAGGTTAAATCACCTAAAACTAAAAACATTTTTTTTGAATAAACAGCCGCTCCCATTGCAGATGAAATGGTACCGTCAATTCCATTCGCGCCGCGATTCGCCATAATTCTTATCGACTTTTGATTAAAAAAGAAGAAAGAATCTAGATCGCGAATCGGCATACTATTTCCTACAAATAAAGTAGATTCTTCAGGTAAAAGATCAGCTAAAAGGGCAAATAGCTTTCCTTCATCCATATTAGCCACATCTCTGACAGATAGCATCTGTTCTCTTGTTAGCTTATTAATGGTCTGCCATTTAGACAAATTGTCATTCTCCATCGCATCTGGGAGAAGTGAGGTTATTTTTTCACAAAATAGGGTTTCATCACAGAAAACCATTTCTGTTGATAATCCTGATGGATCTCGCCAACCGCTTCCACCATCTACAACAATATGTATGGCTGAGTAATTTTCTTTTAGAAAAATAGTGAGTGCTTTCGAAACCGGCATTGCTCCAAAACGAAGAATAATATCAGGCTTTAAACTCTTTTTCACCTGTTCATTCCGTAAAAAATTATCATACCCATCCACAATGAACTGCTCATCATGTGAACCACTTCGCAACTGGGAAAGTGGATCCGCTAAAATAGGGAAACCTAATTTCTCAGCAAGTTGAACTATCTTACTGTTAAATTGGTCTTGATCCATAGGACCGCAAACAATAACTCCATTTCGGTGCTCCGAGAAGAGATCGGCTAATTGAACAAACTTCTCTTGGCTTAATGTCCAACTACTGTTATCAATATGAACATAACGACCGGTCCGTTCATCCATTGTAAATAAATCTTCTTGCTCAAGATTTGGAATAAGCGGCTCACGAAATGGAAAATTCAAATGGACAGGACCAGTTGGATGGCAACTAGCTGTACTAACAGCACGTGCACAGGTCATCCGTACATATCGAATCATAGATGGATCTTTTTCAGGTAGTGGCATCTCAAAAAAAGCTTTAACATGCTTTCCATAAAGATGGATTTGATCAATAGCTTGTGGTGCTCCAACTTCTCTTAATTCATGAGGACGATCTGCTGTTAATACAATTAGCGGTATTCGTGAGTAACTTGCTTCAATAATAGCTGGATAATAATTAGCAGCAGCGGTACCAGAAGTACAAAGAAGCGCAACTGGTTTCTTTGTAGACTTGGCCATTCCTAATGCAAAGAAACCTGCTGAACGCTCATCAACTTGAATATGAATTTTTAATGTTGGATGCTCAGCCATCATCATGGCCATAGGTGTTGATCTTGATCCAGGACTAACGACAACATCGTAAACACCTACCTCTACAAGCTCACTTACAAATGCTGCAGTATAGGCTGTTAAAGCTTCTTGATGATTCATTTTTCATTTCCTCCAAGTGCGTTTAACATCGGTCGGAACTTTATTCTTGTCTCCATATATTCGCTTTCTGCGTCAGAATCCTGGACAATGCCACATCCAGCAAATAATGACGCTTCTTTTCCTTGAATAAGACCTGAACGAATAGCCACTGCAAATTCTCCATTCCCATTCAAATCAAGCCAACCAAGAGGAGCTGCATAAAATCCCCGATCTAATTCTTCTATTTCTCTTATTTTTTCTATTGCTTCAAACTTTGGCATTCCACCAAGAGCAGGTGTTGGGTGCAAACGTTTCACCAAATCAAGTAAAGAAGCATCTTCTTTACTTACTCCGGATACAGGAGTATATAAATGCTGAATGTATTTCATTTTCATCAGCTTTGGTCGATTAGGTATTTCAAGATCTACACAATATTCTTCCATTGCTTCTTTAATCATATCTACCACGAACTGGTGTTCATTTAAGTTCTTTTGGTCGGAAAGTAAAGCACTGCCTAGTAGCTCATCTTCTTCTTTTGTCTTCCCTCGGGGAGTGGAACCTGCTAAGCAAGTTGAAAACAAGGTTTTTCCGTCTTTCTTCACTAATCTTTCGGGAGAAGCGCCAATAAAACAATCACCATTCGATTCAAACGCAAAGACAAAGCTTTCCTTTTGAGCCTCTAATAATTGCTGTAAAACTCCTTCTACTTGAATGGACTGTTTAAAATAAAGGCGCAGCTCTCTTGCAAGAACCACTTTTTTAAGCACCTTATTTTTTTGGAGGTCCGCTACTAATTTTTTTACAGATTCCTTCCATTCGTGTGGTTTTACTTCTTCTATGGAAAAAGGGTTATTTTCTACTTCAAAGTTTAATTTTTCTAATTGATTTAATAAGGAACTTCTTTCTTTATCTATTTTTTTTGAAAGAGTTACTTCATCATTTCCCGTACACAAAATATTGGTCGTTAAATAGGCCACTCCATCGATAATGGAAAGCATGTACCTTGGTAATCGGAATAATGAATTCGGATATTTGGACCATAATGGCGTTTTCATTTTTAAAGGATCGAAGGAGAAGCCTCCAAAAAGGGTAGGACCTATCCCTTGTAATGAGATTGGCTTATATATGATAGCATCCTGTAACACTTGTTTCCATTCTTCTTCCACAAGAAAAAAGCGGTCAGTTGACTGATCCGACTGTATTTGTCCTGCATTTCCCAATCCTACAAAGATTGTTTTATCTAATGGGTCTTTCCAAAAGAAACGTTCTCCTAGAAATAATTCCCTTCCAGCATAAAAAAATTCTTCTGGGTTTATCTTGTCAATTTTGTGGACTTCACTAACTAATACTGGTCTTTTAAGATTTCTAGACCGAGTAATCGCTAATTGTATTCCATCTTTAAGCTCCGTTTCTTGGATGGTAACCAAAAAAATCCCTCCAAAACAGTCAAAAAGACTGCAATCCATACCTTTTAAGTCTACTTTAACATACTACTCATTCTTATAGGATGTCAATAAAACATATCACATCATACCACTTATTTTCCTTTATATATAAGATTTACTGTTGGAATACCTTACCAGAATAGACGGTAATAAATCATTGACACTATCGTGAACTTTTCCTAAACTAAGGGTTGTGTGTTTAATTTTAAAATACTACTTTAATATAAAGAATTTCAAAAGGGAGAGAAGATTATGCAACCACAATTAAAGCAGAAAAGCTCTAGTCCTGTTGTTGAATCCAACCAAGGCTTTCGAAAATGGTGGCAATTAACCCGACCACATACATTAACTGCAGCTTTTGTTCCAGTATTACTTGGGACGGCACTTGCGATCCAAGAGCATACCATTCACATTGGACTTTTTCTTGCTATGTTAATAGCTAGTTTATTAATCCAAGCTGCGACCAACATGTTTAATGAGTATTATGATTACAAGCGCGGTTTAGATAATGAAGACTCTGTTGGTATCGGCGGTGCCATTGTACGTGATGGCATCACACCTCAAGCGGTTATGCGTTTAGCTTTTAGTTTTTACGGAGTTGCCTTATTACTGGGTGTTTACATCTGTAGCCAATCAAGCTGGTGGCTTGCAGTAGTTGGTTTAGTTTCTATGGCAGTAGGCTATTTATATACAGGTGGACCTAAACCGATTGCTTATACTCCATTTGGTGAAATTTTTGCAGGATTTTTCATGGGAATGCTCATTATTCTTATATCTTTTTATATCCAAACTGGGACAGTGGATACGATTAGTATTCTCGTTTCCATTCCTATCTTCATTCTTGTTGGGGCGATTCTTCTTTCCAATAATATTCGTGATTTAGATGGCGACAAAGAATTCGGACGTAAAACATTAGCCATTTTGCTTGGCAGAAAAAAGGCTATTCAATTATTAGCAGCTATGTTCATCGTTTCATTTACTTGGGTATTTGTTTTAATGGCGTTACAGCTTACATCCCCTTGGTTAGCTATCGTTTTATTGAGTGCACCAAAGGCATTTAAGGCAACAAAAGGATTTATCGGAAAAAGCATGCCTATTGAAATGATGCCAGCCATGAAAGCAACCGCTCAAACAAACACCATCTTTGGTTTCCTACTATCCATTGGATTATTTTTAGGATATCTTTTATAAAAAATATAAAAGCCCTTGTCTTCTATCGGAAGACAAGGGCTTTTTCACTTTAAAGCGCCGGGGGTCAGACCCCCGGCGCTTTAAAGTGTTAAACTATTTGTTAAACTGTTAGATGACTGGTTGGTTGGCCGTTATTCGCCAGATTTCATTGGCGTATTCCTGGATGGTGCGGTCACTTGAAAAATGGCCAGATTGAGCAATATTGACTAAACACTTCTTATTCCATTCCCTTTTATTCAAGTATGCTTCACCGACTTCCGCTTGGATATCTACATACGACGAAAAGTCCCGCAAAACAAAATATTGGTCATTTTGAGTAATTAATGAATCAAATATGACTTCAAATTCATCTCTTTCATCAAATAAAAAGCCATTAACCAATTGATCAAGCACTTTCCGAACTCGTTTATCATGATGATAGTAGTCTACCGAACGATATCCTCCTAGCTTTTGAAAACGTAAAACATCTTCTGCACTTAAACCAAAAGTAAAGATATTTTCTCTTCCTACCCTCTCAAAGATTTCAATATTGGCACCATCCATCGTACCCACGGTAATGGCTCCGTTCATCATAAATTTCATATTACCCGTTCCAGAAGCCTCTTTACTGGCAGTAGAGATTTGTTCACTTACATCAGCTGCCGGAAAAATCTCTTCGGCTAAAGAAACACGATAATTTTCTAGAAAGATAACCTTTATATATTTTGATACAGCAGGATCTTCATTAACCTTTTTGGCCACAGTATTGATTAATTTAATCACTTTCTTCGCATAATAATAGCCTGGTGATGCCTTAGCGCCAAATATAAATGTTCTTGGGGGAATCTCAAAGCTTGAATCCTCCTTGAATCGATTATATAAATACATGATGTGCAAAATGTTTAATAACTGACGTTTATAAGCATGGAGTCTTTTGACCTGAATATCAAAAATCGATGTAGGATCTACTACAATCCCGTTCTTTTTTAAAATCGTATCAGCTAATTTTTTTTTATTGTTTTCTTTTACCTTTGATAGCTCTTCTAAAAACAAGGAATCCTCCTTGTAATCTATCAAATTCCCAAGTAACTCAGGCTTTTTAATCCAACCTTCACTAAGAGCATCCGTAATTAATCGAGATAATCCTGGATTTGATTTTAATAACCAGCGGCGATGTGTAATGCCATTGGTTTTGTTATTAAATTTAGTTGGAAATACTTCATAAAATGGTTTCATTTCCCGCTCTTTAAGAATATTGGTATGAATTTCAGCTACCCCATTTACACTATGAGAGCCTACAAGAGCAAGATGGGCCATTTTCACTTCTTGATGGGCAATAATCGCCATCTGTTCAATTCTCTTCCAATCTCCAGGATACTTCTCCCATAAAGATTTGCAAAACCGCTCGTTAATTTCTTCCACAATCATGTAGATTCTTGGCAGTAAGGGCTGAAAAATTCGAACAGGCCAGCGTTCAAGAGCTTCAGATAATGTTGTGTGGTTGGTATATGAAATCGTTTTGGTAGTGATATGCCAAGCCTCATCCCAATGAAAGCCTTCCTCATCAATCAAAAATCTCATTAATTCTGGGATGGCTAGAACGGGATGGGTATCGTTGATATGAATACTAACATATTCATGAAGATGAAGAAGGGAATGATGTTGTTTTCGATAAGTGCGAATGATGGAGCGAATACTGGCTGCAACTAAAAAATATTGTTGCTTTAAACGAAGTATTTTTCCTTCATCATGAGTATCATCAGGGTATAAAAATTCAGATACAGACTCTGTTTCACGTTTATATTTAAGGATGTCTTTATGAATAGGATAGGAGGATGGCTCTGCATTCCACAAACGAAGTGTGTTAACTGTTTGATTTTGATAGCCAACAACAGGCATATCATAAGGAACTGCTGTAATATTTTCTGTATGAACATGGTGAAAAACAAGTCGACCATTCTCATAGCTACTTTCTACATACCCCCAAAATGGAACCTCCACAGCATGATCCATTTTTCTTACTTCCCATACATGACCATTTCTAAGCCAATGCTCAGGAAGCTCCACTTGATAGCCTTCGACAATTTTTTGCTCGAACAACCCGTGCTTATATCGAATGCCACATCCATGGCCCGGTAATTGAAGAGATGCTAGAGAATCAAGAAAACAAGCGGCCAGCCGTCCCAGGCCGCCATTCCCTAATGCTGCATCTGCCTCAAGCTCTTCTATATTTTTTAGAGAGAGTCCAAGTTCTTGAAAGCTTTCTTCTACCATTTTGTCGATCCCTAAATTGATTAAATTATGCTTGAGCAATCGACCTAATAGAAATTCAATCGATAAATAATAGACTTGTTTTGTTTTATTGGATAGATATTGTTGATTGGTTTGTATCCAATCACGACTCACAAATTCACGTATCATATTCCCTAAGGTTTGATATTGATCTCGTTCCGTACTTTCTTCAAAGCTTTTTCCAGTCATGGCTTCAACACGGTTGATAAACACTTTTTTAAATTGATCTTTGCTAGAAAACATGGCTTTCACTCCTCGTGATGAGCTCTGCATATAGCTGATTATATTTAAATGCGGATTGTGCCCAGCTATAGTCCTTTGACATGGCTGAATGAACCAACTTTTCCCAAACTGGTTTTTGATGATAAAAATGAAACGCTCTTCTGATGGTATACAGCATGTCATGTGCATTAAAATGCTGAAAAGAGAAGCCATTTCCTTCGCCTGTTATTTCGTTTAAAGAATGAACGGTGTCATTTAATCCGCCCGTTTCCCGAACAATAGGGATTGCCCCATATTTCATTGCAATCAATTGGCCAAGGCCACATGGCTCAAATAATGATGGCATTAAAAATAAATCTGCTCCCGCATAAATCTTATGTGCTAACGCCTCATCAAAGCCAATATGAACCTTTAATTTATCTGGGTATTGTGCTGCTTTTTGTTGAAAAAACTGTTCAAAATCCCAATCACCCGTACCTAAAACAATCATTTGTACTTCTTCATGTAAAATATCATCTAACACACATTTTACTAAATCGATTCCTTTTTGCTTCGTTAGTCTTGTAATCATGACTAATAAAGGTACATCCTTTTTTTCTGCTAAACGATAGTGCCTTTGAATTTCTAATTTATTCTTATACTTATTTTTTAAATCATTTACGCTGTATGGATAATGGAGAAGTGCATCCTTTTGTGTATTATAAAAGTCCTCATCAATTCCGTTCAGAATACCCATTAGATCCTCATCCCGCATTTTTAAGAGACCCTCTAATTTCTCACCATAAAAGGCAGTTTGGATTTCTGTGCGGTAAGTAGGACTTACTGTGGTAATTTTGTCCGCTGCTACAATTCCACCCTTCATAAAGTTCACATTTCCAAAAAACTCTAACTGGTCTGGGTGAAAATAACGTTCTTCGATTCCCAATAAATCTGTTAACGTCTCCCGTGGGAAAATCCCTTGAAATTGTAAATTATGAATCGTAAAGACGGTTCTAATAAAGCCGTACCGTTCTTTATGATAGTAATGGACTCTAAGTAGAAATGGAATCATAGCTGTATGCCAATCATGGCAATGAATCACATCAGGAAAATAATCTAAATGGACAAGACTTTCCAACACTGCCTTGTTAAAAAATGAAAAGCGCTCTCCATCATCATCATATCCATATAGCCCTTTTCGATTAAAATAGTATTCGTTATCAATGAAATAAAAAGTTACACCATTCCAGTTTAGCTCTTCAATTCCACAGTATTGATTTCTCCAGCCAACATGAACCGTAAACTCACAAACTTTCTTCATTTGGTTTCGATAACTTGCTGGAATATCTCCGTACTTCGGAAGGATGACTCTTACATCTGTTCCTAAACTGAGTAGCTCTTTTGGTAAAGACCCTGCTACATCGGCTAGACCTCCTGATTTAATAAACGGAACGCATTCCGAAACAGTAAATAATACCTTCACGATTTAATCAACGCTCCTTGTACAGTCCCTTTACGTATAACATGGGGTTTAGTAGGTAATCCAACCATAACAGTACCATCTTCTATTCTTACATCTTTGTCTAAAATAACAGAATCTAACATACAATTTTCACCAATGGAGCACTTTTGTAAAATTATACAATTTTTAATGGTCGTTCCTTTGCCAATCTTAACACCTCGTGCAATGATACTATTTTCTACTCTACCTTCGATTTGGCATCCATTTGCGATCATTGCATTTTGAACCAGTGACTCTTTTAAATATCTAGTAGGCGGTTCATCCTTAACTTTTGTATAGATGGGACGATTCTTTAAAAAAACTTGTTTCCAGATATTAGGGTTTAATATATTTAAACTAGTAGAAAAATATTTTTGTATAGAATCGATCATTTCAGCATATCCATCATATTCATAGCTGCAAATTTTATAAGAATGATTTATATCTAGTACTACATCCTTCATCGTTTTATAACCGGTTTCTTCCCTTGTTTTAATTAATTCAACAAGAAGTGAGGTCTTTACAATAAACATTCCGAGTGATTTACCCTTTTTCGATATTTCGGTAATGTCACAACCAGAAGCGATGTGCTTATTAAGAATTTCTGTGTAATTCATATTGGATACCGTATAACAGTTGGTAATCAAAGAATATTTTTGTAGACTTCGATTAAAAAAATCCATATTGGCAGAAAAATGCTCAAAACAGCCAAATCCTTGGCTATTTCCTTCGATATTTGGGGATGGAAAAAAGAATAACCCATCGCGCTTTCGGTTTAAATCCCAATTCTTACCAGAACCAAGATGGTCCATTAGAGAACGGTATTGAAATTTAGGAAAAATGGCTACGCTTCGAATACCCGAATTGACCATGCTAGATAATACAAAATCTATTAATCGATACCTTCCAGCAAAAGGTACTGCTGCTAGAGATCGATGAATCATTAAGTCTTCAAGCCCCTCATGAAATGCTGTTGCATCTACAACTCCCAGTAATTGTTTATTCATCTGCTATCCCCCACCCTACCTCATTATTATCTATTTATTGGCTAACAACTCGGAAATAAGCTCTTCTGTTACTAGTAAAATCTCTCCACTTTTCGAATCACCACAAATAATAGCCCCTTCAGGTATCTTTATATCTGCGGGAACAATCGCTTTTTCGATATAGGCATTTTTGCCAATTACAGCATCTGACATAATGACAGCTTCCCGAATGACAGCACCCTTTTCTACTTTTACGCCTTGAAATAAAACAGACCTTTCAATATCCCCCTCAATGATACAGCCCTCATTAATAAGAGAATCCATCACTTCTGCTTCAGGTGCAATGTATTGTGGCGGCTGGTTAGGGTTTACGGAATAAATTCGCCAAGTATAATCGAATAAATTTAATTCACAATCCTCATCTAATAAATCCATATTGGCTTCCCATAAACTCTGAACGGTACCTACGTCTTTCCAATATCCTTTAAAAGGATAGGCAAACATTTTCTTTTGTTCTTTCAGTAAGAGAGGAATAACATCTTTTCCAAAGTCGTGACTAGAGACAGGGTTTTGATCATCTCTTTCTAAATACTCTTTTAATACTTCCCAACGAAATATATATATTCCCATTGAAGCAAGATTGCTTTTTGGTTCATCTGGCTTCTCTTCAAATTCTGTGATTCTCAATGCCTCATCTGTATTCATAATGCCAAATCTGTTTGCTTCTACCCAAGGAACTTCTATCACCGAGATGGTTACATCGGCTTCCTTTTCAATATGGTAATCTAACATAAATTCATAATTCATTTTGTAGATATGGTCACCTGATAAAATCAACACATACTCTGGTTCATACTGCTGTAGATAATTCATATTTTGAAAAATGGCACTTGCGGTACCTGTATACCATTTCACATCGGAAGATTCACTGTATGGCGGTAAAACCGTTACGCCGCCATCCATTCGATCTAAATCCCACGCACTTCCGATTCCGATATAAGAGTTTAAAAGAAGTGGCTGATATTGAGTTAGTACTCCTACAGTATCGATCCCTGAATTTGTACAATTACTTAAAGTAAAATCGATAATTCGATATTTCCCTCCAAATGGTACTGCTGGCTTTGCTAACGTTTTTGTTAGGGAGTTAAGTCTACTCCCTTTTCCCCCTGCTAGAAGCATGGCTACGCACTTTTTCTTTCCCACTGCCTTTTCTCTCCTTCCTCGTTTTAACAGGACGTAAAATAGAAATCCCGAATGGTGGAATGTTCATTTGAATATGATAAGGCCTACCATGAAACTCACCATTTTTTCCTGCTAAAACACTCTTATTCATATGCCCACTACCACCAAACTCGTGGTGGTCGCTATTCAATACTTCTCGATACTGACAATCAGACGGTACTCCAACTTTAAAGTTGGTATACGTTTTTTCAGTAAAGTTACAAATAATAATATAAAAGTCATCTTCCTTCTTTCCTCTACGTATAAAGGAAAAAATAGATTGGTCACGATTATGAACATCAATCCATTCAAAGCCACTTTGTAAAAAATCCAATTCATAAAGCGGCTTTGAACGTTTATATATCTTAATTAATTCTTTAACATATGCATTTAAATTCCTGTGCATGTCAAATTCCATTAGTTTCCAGTCTAATTGGTCTTTATCCTTCCATTCATCAAATTGAGCGAGCTCAAACCCCATGAATAAAAGCTTTTTTCCTGGGTGTGTGATCATATACCCCAAAAGCAATCTAAGCTGGGCAAATTTCTGCCAATAATCACCTGGCATTTTGTTAAGCAATGAACGTTTTCCATGAACGACCTCATCATGTGAAAAAGGAAGGACAAAATTTTCACTAAAAGCATACAACAAGGAAAATGTTACCTTCCCATGAGACTGATTCCTTAAATCCGACGGTGTTTTCATATACTCCAACATGTCATTCATCCAGCCCATATTCCACTTAAATTGGAATCCTAGCCCATCATATAGGGTGGGTGCTGTTACCTGCGGCCATTCCGTTGAATCCTCTGCTATCATCATGACCGTTTCATCATACTCTTTAACCACTTGATTCAGTTTCTTTAAAAACTCTATTCCAAACGGATTGGGTTTACTTTCATAAGAATTGGGCCAATAAATAATATTTGCTACTGCATCTAAACGGAAACCATCTACATGAAAGTGTTCCATCCAATAAATAGCATTTGAGATTAAAAAGCTATTTACTTCTGGTTTTCCTAAATCAAAATTGGCTGTTCCCCAAACAACATTTTCACGATCAGCTTGGTGCTCATAACTATAAAGATGGGTGCCATCAAATTGATATAATCCATGTGCATCTTTGCAAAAATGACCTGGAACCCAATCTAAAATAACTCCAATCCCATTTTGATGACACTGATCGATGAAATACTTTAATTCCTGAGGTGTCCCGTATCGGCTAGTAGGAGAAAAGTAACCTGTACCTTGGTATCCCCATGAGGCGTCGAGCGGGTGCTCGACAAGAGGCAATAGTTCAATATGAGTAAATCCATGCTCGTTCACATAGGGAATTAACTCATTTGCAAGTTCTGTATAGGTTAAAAAATCACCATTATCCTTTTTCTTCCACGAACCAAGATGTAACTCATAAATTAGAACAGGTTGTGAAAGACCCTGAGTCTTTTGTTTTTTTTGCTGCCATTTTTCATCATTCCAACGGTACTCTTTCAGGGGATAAACAATCGAAGCAGTGTTAGGCCTTATTTCTGAGTAAAATGCATATGGATCCGATTTTTGCACTATTTTTCCATTTGAAGTAATAATCTCAAATTTATATAAACACCCTTCTAAATTTTCAGGAACCACTAACATCCAAATGCCTTCTTTATTAACTCTATGTAAGGTGTGTTCTGTTCCATTCCAATTATTAAAATCACCGATAAGTCTGACTATTCGGGCATTTGGTGCCCAAACACAAAAACGAGTTACAATTCGATCTGAATCATGTAAAACATGTGCTCCAAATAACTGGTAGCTCTGATAAAAAGTTCCTTCATGAAATAAGTGCATTTGGAAATCGGTTGGATACAATGTGCTCAAAACCATTTTTCTCCCCATCCCTATAAAAATTCCTAGCTTCTAATATGACAAAAAGCCATATCAAGTTGGTGCTGACAGAGATGCCATAAAGACTGTCTAAATTGAGAATAATCGAATTTATTTTTTTGCTATGAAAAATATTATTCATTTGAAAGTATTCTGCTGCTTTCTTGTATTATTCTTGTTTTCACAGAGAATTCCTTGTAATACTTTCAGACAATAAACGGGGTAAAAATAGTTATTATGAGGAGAAATGAGCAAATTCTATCCATTCCGACATAAATGGAGAGAAAATTAGACAAAATAAAACAAATAAACCTAAAAAGAATTTTATAGGTGGTGTAAGAATGGCTAATAAAGAGGAAGAGTTTTTATTAAAACAAGCAGGATCGGAAGAACGTGTACCTTTGTTTGATGCCCCAGATGGAAAAATCCTAGCAACCGGAGACATGTTCCGTGGACCGTATACTGGGGTCTCTTCAGAATTCGATTTAAATAATCCTGGAAACAAACTAGCGGAAAAAGTAGAGAAGTATGATTGAGAATAAGCCCCCTTACTGTAACACGTAAGGGGGCTTATATTTATTAAAGGTTGGGCTATGTAACAACAACGATATTCCATGAAGGAATCGGGAGAGATTTGAAAAGAAGGGATTTCCTTTGGGGATATATCTGGAAAGTGGAGCACATTTCTGGGAAGTTGAGCATATCCTTCGAAAGGTCGAGCATATCCCTCGGAAAGTCGAGCATATCCCTCGGAAAGTCGAGCATATCCCTCGGAAAGTCGAGCATATCCCTCGGAAAGTCGAGCATATCCCTCGGAAAGTCGAGCATATCCCTCGGAAAGTCGAGCATATCCCTCGGAAAGTCGAGCATATCCCTCGGAAAGTCGAGCATATCCCTCGGAAAGTCGAGCATATCCCTCGGAAAGTCGAGCATATCCCTCGGAAAGTCGAGCATATCCCTCGGAAAGTCGAGCATATCCCTCGGAAAGTCCAATATACATCGGCGAAGTGAAGTATAATCGCAAACAAGCTAAGTATTTTTTTGAAGAATTGGGTTTATACTTACTAAATAGGATAAAAAAATGATAATTTACAAGATAAAAAGAGCTGTGACAAAATGTCTACAGCTCTTTTTATATGACCCATACGGGATTCGAACCCGTGTTACCGCCGTGAAAGGGCGGTGTCTTAACCGCTTGACCAATGGGCCGTTATGGCGGAGAAGGAGGGATTTGAACCCTCGCGCCGGTTACCCGACCTACACCCTTAGCAGGGGCGCCTCTTCAGCCTCTTGAGTACTTCCCCATAAAAATGGCTCCGCAGGTAGGACTCGAACCTACGACCGTTCGGTTAACAGCCGAATGCTCTACCACTGAGCTACTGCGGAACAATGGTAAGTTAATTTGCTATTGCAAAAAAACTCTTCACAAAAAACTCTGGTGGGCCTAAATGGACTCGAACCATCGACCTCACGCTTATCAGGCGTGCGCTCTAACCAGCTGAGCTATAGGCCCAATTTGGAGCGGGTGATGAGAATCGAACTCACGACATCAGCTTGGAAGGCTGAGGTTTTACCATTAAACTACACCCGCATGTTAAGGTGAATTATTTTTGCTATCGCAAAAAAATTCTGGTGGCTCAGGACGGAATCGAACCGCCGACACAAGGATTTTCAGTCCTTTGCTCTACCGACTGAGCTACTGAGCCACAAATAAAAATGGCGGTCCCGACGGGAATCGAACCCGCGATCTCCTGCGTGACAGGCAGGCATGTTAACCGCTACACCACGGGACCAGATGGATTATTGCGGAGGCAGGATTTGAACCTGCGACCTTCGGGTTATGAGCCCGACGAGCTACCAGACTGCTCCACCCCGCGACGATAATATTAATCCATTTAATTTAAAAAATATGGCGGAGGAAGAGGGATTCGAACCCCCGCGCGGTTTAACCCGCCTGTCGGTTTTCAAGACCGATCCCTTCAGCCGGACTTGGGTATTCCTCCGCGTAAAGAAACTATGGTGGACCTTGTAGGACTCGAACCTACGACCGGACGGTTATGAGCCGTCTGCTCTAACCAGCTGAGCTAAAGGTCCAAAATCATGGTAGCGGCGGAGGGGATCGAACCCCCGACCTTACGGGTATGAACCGTACGCTCTAGCCAGCTGAGCTACACCGCCATGTTATGGAATATTTATTTTATTGTCATAAAATAATTTGGTGGAGTCTAGGGGGATCGAACCCCTGACCTCCTGCGTGCAAGGCAGGCGCTCTCCCAGCTGAGCTAAGACCCCAGGATAGTTATGATTAAATTAATGGTCGGGAAGACAGGATTCGAACCTGCGACCCCTTGGTCCCAAACCAAGTGCTCTACCAAGCTGAGCTACTTCCCGTAAATATGGCGCGCCCGAAAGGAGTCGAACCCATAACCTTCTGATCCGTAGTCAGACGCTCTATCCAATTGAGCTACGGGCGCATTTCATTCTCATCTTTTCTTATCTATTAAAAGATTTAAGGAAAGTTCTTTTCGCTATCGCGAAAAAACTTTGGTGCCGAGGACCGGAATCGAACCGGTACGGTAGTCACCTACCGCAGGATTTTAAGTCCTGTGCGTCTGCCAGTTCCGCCACCCCGGCACTACTTTGGAGCGGAAGACGGGATTCGAACCCGCGACCCCCACCTTGGCAAGGTGGTGTTCTACCACTGAACTACTTCCGCAATATATAATTTAAAATCTTTTGAAATCGAAAAAAATCATAAGTGCGGGTGAAGGGAGTCGAACCCCCACGCCTTGCGGCGCCAGATCCTAAGTCTGGTGCGTCTGCCAATTCCGCCACACCCGCATATGGTAGTTTATTTTACTGTCGTAAAAAAACTTGGTGAGCCATGAAGGACTCGAACCTTCGACCCTCTGATTAAAAGTCAGATGCTCTACCGACTGAGCTAATGGCTCGTAAAAGGAAAGTTATTTACGCTAACGCGAAAAAACTCTGGTGCCGGCTAGAGGACTTGAACCCCCAACCTACTGATTACAAGTCAGTTGCTCTACCAATTGAGCTAAACCGGCATAATAATGAAAGATATTTTTACTATCGTAAAAGATTAAAGAAAGTTCTTTTCGCTATTGCGAAATTAAAAATAGATCTTTTTACTATCGTAAAAAATCTATGGTGGAGGATGACGGGATCGAACCGCCGACCCTCTGCTTGTAAGGCAGATGCTCTCCCAGCTGAGCTAATCCTCCATATTTATAATGCCTGGCGACGTCCTACTCTCACAGGAGGAATCCTCCAACTACCATCGGCGCTGAGAAGCTTAACTTCCGTGTTCGGTATGGGAACGGGTGTGACCTTCTCGCCATCGCCACCAGACTTGTATTATTAGCGACATAGTTTATTATAATATCTTTTAAAAATATTTCAAGAGGAAATTTAAAACTTTTTGTTCCCTCAAAACTAGATAATGTATTAGAAGAAGTAAAAACGAGTTGCCTTATTTGGATATCCAAATGTTTTGGTTAAGTCCTCGAACGATTAGTATCAGTCAGCTCCACACGTCACCGCGCTTCCACCTCTGACCTATCAACCTGATCATCTTTCAGGGTTCTTACTAGCTTACGCTATGGGAAATCTCATCTTGAGGGGGGCTTCATGCTTAGATGCTTTCAGCACTTATCCCGTCCGCACATAGCTACCCAGCGATGCCTTTGGCAAGACAACTGGTACACCAGCGGTGCGTCCATCCCGGTCCTCTCGTACTAAGGACAGCTCCTCTCAAATTTCCTACGCCCACGACGGATAGGGACCGAACTGTCTCACGACGTTCTGAACCCAGCTCGCGTACCGCTTTAATGGGCGAACAGCCCAACCCTTGGGACCGACTACAGCCCCAGGATGCGATGAGCCGACATCGAGGTGCCAAACCTCCCCGTCGATGTGGACTCTTGGGGGAGATAAGCCTGTTATCCCCGGGGTAGCTTTTATCCGTTGAGCGATGGCCCTTCCATGCGGAACCACCGGATCACTAAGCCCGACTTTCGTCCCTGCTCGACTTGTAGGTCTCGCAGTCAAGCTCCCTTGTGCCTTTACACTCTACGAATGATTTCCAACCATTCTGAGGGAACCTTTGGGCGCCTCCGTTACTCTTTAGGAGGCGACCGCCCCAGTCAAACTGCCCACCTGACACTGTCTCCCACCCCGATAGAGGGGTGCGGGTTAGAATTTCAATACAGCCAGGGTAGTATCCCACCGACGCCTCCACCGAAGCTGGCGCTCCGGCTTCTCAGGCTCCTACCTATCCTGTACAAGCTGTACCAAAATTCAATATCAGGCTACAGTAAAGCTCCACGGGGTCTTTCCGTCCTGTCGCGGGTAACCTGCATCTTCACAGGTACTATAATTTCACCGAGTCTCTCGTTGAGACAGTGCCCAGATCGTTACGCCTTTCGTGCGGGTCGGAACTTACCCGACAAGGAATTTCGCTACCTTAGGACCGTTATAGTTACGGCCGCCGTTTACTGGGGCTTCGATTCAGAGCTTCGCTTGCGCTAACCCCTCCTCTTAACCTTCCAGCACCGGGCAGGCGTCAGCCCCTATACTTCGCCTTACGGCTTCGCAGAGACCTGTGTTTTTGCTAAACAGTCGCCTGGGCCTATTCACTGCGGCTTTTCGAGGCTATTCACCCCAAAAAGCACCCCTTCTCCCGAAGTTACGGGGTCATTTTGCCGAGTTCCTTAACGAGAGTTCTCTCGCACACCTTAGGATTCTCTCCTCGCCTACCTGTGTCGGTTTGCGGTACGGGCACCTTTTATCTCGCTAGAGGCTTTTCTTGGCAGCGTGGAATCAGGAACTTCGGTACTATATTTCCCTCGCTATCACAGCTCAGCCTTCACGGTAACGGGATTTGCCTCGTTACCAGCCTAACTGCTTAGACGCACATATCCAACAGTGCGCTTACCCTATCCTTCTGCGTCCCCCCATTGCTCAAACGATAAAGAGGTGGTACAGGAATATCAACCTGTTATCCATCGCCTACGCCTTTCGGCCTCGGCTTAGGTCCCGACTAACCCTGAGCGGACGAGCCTTCCTCAGGAAACCTTAGGCATACGGTGGATGGGATTCTCACCCATCTTTCGCTACTCATACCGGCATTCTCACTTCTAAGCGCTCCACCAGTCCTTACGGTCTAGCTTCAACGCCCTTAGAACGCTCTCCTACCACTGACACCATACGGTGTCAATCCACAGCTTCGGTGTTACGTTTAGCCCCGGTACATTTTCGGCGCAGAGTCACTCGACCAGTGAGCTATTACGCACTCTTTAAATGGTGGCTGCTTCTAAGCCAACATCCTGGTTGTCTAAGCAACTCCACATCCTTTTCCACTTAACGTAAACTTTGGGACCTTAGCTGGTGGTCTGGGCTGTTTCCCTTTTGACTACGGATCTTATCACTCGCAGTCTGACTCCCACGGATAAGTCTTTGGCATTCGGAGTTTGTCTGAATTCGGTAACCCGATGAGGGCCCCTAGTCCAAACAGTGCTCTACCTCCAAGACTCTTACTACGTGAGGCTAGCCCTAAAGCTATTTCGGAGAGAACCAGCTATCTCCAAGTTCGATTGGAATTTCTCCGCTACCCACACCTCATCCCCGCACTTTTCAACGTGCGTGGGTTCGGGCCTCCATCCAGTGTTACCTGGACTTCACCCTGGACATGGGTAGATCACCTGGTTTCGGGTCTACGACCACATACTCATTCGCCCTATTCAGACTCGCTTTCGCTGCGGCTCCGTCTTATCAACTTAACCTTGCATGTAATCGTAACTCGCCGGTTCATTCTACAAAAGGCACGCTATCACCCATTAACGGGCTCTAACTACTTGTAGGCACACGGTTTCAGGATCTTTTTCACTCCCCTTCCGGGGTGCTTTTCACCTTTCCCTCACGGTACTGGTTCACTATCGGTCACTAGGGAGTATTTAGCCTTGGGAGATGGTCCTCCCTGCTTCCGACCGGATTTCTCGTGTCCGGCCGTACTCAGGATCCACTCAGGAGGGAACGAAGTTTCGACTACAGGGTTTTTACCTTCTCTGACCGATCTTTCCAGATCTGTTCATCTACCCCGTTCCTTTGTAACTCCATGTTGAGTGTCCTACAACCCCAAGAGGCAAGCCTCTTGGTTTGGGCTATGTCCCGTTTCGCTCGCCGCTACTCAGGGAATCGCGTTTGCTTTCTCTTCCTCCGGGTACTTAGATGTTTCAGTTCCCCGGGTATGCCATCAGTACCCTATGTATTCAGGTAAAGATACTACTCCATTACGAGCAGTGGGTTCCCCCATTCGGAAATCTCCGGATCAAAGCTTACTTACAGCTCCCCGGAGCATATCGGCGTTAGTCCCGTCCTTCATCGGCTCCTAGTGCCAAGGCATCCACCGTGCGCCCTTATTAACTTAACCTAAAGGTTAATTCTCTTACTAAAAAATAAGAGAGAAAAACTAAAATGGCGATTTTACTCGGTTTTTACTTGGTTTCTTCTATACGATTATCTAGTTTTCAAGGAACAAGGCTACGAATTTCAATCACATCGTGATGATCTTCCTAGCTTAACTTCATGCAGCCTTGCGACGAGGTGAACTTAACACCATCGAATACGCTGTGCCGCAGGAGCAAAATTAATTAGTAGCAAAAATTTTCGATTGCTACCGAGAGATTGCTCTCTCAAAACTAAACACCAAACAATTAACACCAAAGATTTAAATGTTTTTTTGTGACCAATGGTCACTTATATTCCTTAGAAAGGAGGTGATCCAGCCGCACCTTCCGATACGGCTACCTTGTTACGACTTCACCCCAATCATCTGTCCCACCTTAGGCGGCTGGCTCCTTACGGTTACCCCACCGACTTCGGGTGTTACAAACTCTCGTGGTGTGACGGGCGGTGTGTACAAGGCCCGGGAACGTATTCACCGCGGCATGCTGATCCGCGATTACTAGCGATTCCAGCTTCATGCAGGCGAGTTGCAGCCTGCAATCCGAACTGAGAATGGTTTTATGGGATTCGCTTAACCTCGCGGTCTTGCAGCCCTTTGTACCATCCATTGTAGCACGTGTGTAGCCCAGGTCATAAGGGGCATGATGATTTGACGTCATCCCCACCTTCCTCCGGTTTGTCACCGGCAGTCACCTTAGAGTGCCCAACTGAATGCTGGCAACTAAGATCAAGGGTTGCGCTCGTTGCGGGACTTAACCCAACATCTCACGACACGAGCTGACGACAACCATGCACCACCTGTCACTCTGTCCCCCGAAGGGGAAAGCCCTATCTCTAGGGTTGTCAGAGGATGTCAAGACCTGGTAAGGTTCTTCGCGTTGCTTCGAATTAAACCACATGCTCCACCGCTTGTGCGGGCCCCCGTCAATTCCTTTGAGTTTCAGTCTTGCGACCGTACTCCCCAGGCGGAGTGCTTAATGCGTTAGCTGCAGCACTAAAGGGCGGAAACCCTCTAACACTTAGCACTCATCGTTTACGGCGTGGACTACCAGGGTATCTAATCCTGTTTGCTCCCCACGCTTTCGCGCCTCAGCGTCAGTTACAGACCAGAAAGTCGCCTTCGCCACTGGTGTTCCTCCACATCTCTACGCATTTCACCGCTACACGTGGAATTCCACTTTCCTCTTCTGTACTCAAGTCCCCCAGTTTCCAATGACCCTCCACGGTTGAGCCGTGGGCTTTCACATCAGACTTAAAGGACCGCCTGCGCGCGCTTTACGCCCAATAATTCCGGACAACGCTTGCCACCTACGTATTACCGCGGCTGCTGGCACGTAGTTAGCCGTGGCTTTCTGGTTAGGTACCGTCAAGGTACCGGCAGTTACTCCGGTACTTGTTCTTCCCTAACAACAGAGCTTTACGACCCGAAGGCCTTCATCGCTCACGCGGCGTTGCTCCGTCAGACTTTCGTCCATTGCGGAAGATTCCCTACTGCTGCCTCCCGTAGGAGTCTGGGCCGTGTCTCAGTCCCAGTGTGGCCGATCACCCTCTCAGGTCGGCTACGCATCGTCGCCTTGGTGAGCCGTTACCTCACCAACTAGCTAATGCGCCGCGGGCCCATCTGCAAGTGACAGCCGAAACCGTCTTTCAGCTTCCCCTCATGTGAGGAAAAGGATTATCCGGTATTAGCTCCGGTTTCCCGAAGTTATCCCAGTCTTACAGGCAGGTTGCCCACGTGTTACTCACCCGTCCGCCGCTAACCTTCAGGAGCAAGCTCCTAAAGATTCGCTCGACTTGCATGTATTAGGCACGCCGCCAGCGTTCGTCCTGAGCCAGGATCAAACTCTCCAATAAAGTGTTTGATATAGCTCATAAAGTTTACTCTGGCTTTTTTAAAAACTTCTATAATAGAAGCCTTACCTTTGTTAATGTTTGGTTGTTTAGTTTTCAAAGAACAATTATAAAGCTTGTCTCAAAAGCGACTTCTCTAATTTATCATAATCACTCAAGTAAAGTCAATAACTTTTTTAATTTTATTTTCTCACTAAGTTGTGATAAATATCGTGTGTCTCAAGGACGAGATTTAATATAACATGATAAAAAAATGTTTGCAATATAATTTATGATATTTTTTAATCGGATTTTCTTGTAGTACATAAACTAATAAAACTATCCTCAACTTATTAACAAGCTTATACACAAATTGTATATATGTAATAGCAATTAAATGAAGGTATCCACTGACTTACGCACAAGTTGTTGATAACTCAGATTTTTTTATCCACACATTTCTATTATTTTTCTACTTAACAATTTTTTTATAAAAAGGTACTATTATCATTCAAAATTCATAAACTGATACATATATAATTGTGGACAATCTAGTATACGAGGTGTTTAAATGCTACAAATTCTTGCTTTATATCTATCACTAATCATGGCTATTTACTTATTTATTTATTCTTTTATAGAAGGAATAAGAATTTCTGAGGCAGAGGGCAAAGTATCCGGTGGTACTTTTATTTTTAGCACTTCAATGGCTTTCCTTTTTTCTTCATTTACCTACATATTATATTAAATATAATAAAGGCTAAACCATCAGCTATGGTTTAGCCCTTTTTCATATATTCAGGAAAGTTCTTTCCATATATAAGATAATTCTATGTGATTTTGCCCAGCGAGTATAAATTCCTTTTCTTCGAATTTCTTTCCACCCATTGATTCATAAAAATACTTACTTGGATTTTCAGCTAATACCCATACTAATAATGAAGAAAAACCTTGAGATTTCATTAGTTTTACACCTTCATTAAATAGTAGAGACCCTATTCCTTGACCCGTGTTACTTTTTAAAATATAAATGGCATATAATTCTCCATCTATATCAGCTTCTGATCTTTCTGGACCAAAAGAAGCAAAACCGACAATTTTCCCTTGTGAATCTTCAGCCACTAATACTGGAGCTTCTTCTTTAGGATTTGCAAGAGTCTCTTTCCATAGATGTAACCTGTCTTCTACTTTCAAATTATTTAAGAATTCTTCGTTCATGATCCCCTTATAGGTTTCCTTCCAACTTTCTACATGAACAGTTGCAATATCAAATGCATCCTCTAAATTTGCTATCCTTATTTTCATTCGTTTCCCCCTCCTGACATCGCTAGTTTATTTTTTGTTAGTCTAGCTTTTCTTTCATCTATGACAAACAGGCTGATTCCTCCAATAACAATAATTCCCCCGATGATTTGAGACCAAATGAGTCCTTCATCTAATAAATAATAAGCTAGAATGATTGCTCCAACTGGTTCAAATAGAATCGCCATAGAGATCGTTGAAGCGCTTAACCATTTTAAGGTCCAGTTAAATAATGAGTGACCTAAAAGGGTTGGAACAAGAGCTAATAGAAAGAAGTAAATCCAATCAGAAGATTGCTTAGGAATAAAAGATTCGTTTCTGAAGAGTACATAAAAGAAAAGAGTTATACTGCTAAAAGAATAAACGATAAAAGTATATGTAATGAGAGATAATCTTTTCCTAACATTTTGCCCAAACATTAAATACACCGTAACTAAAGCACAGGCAATTAAAGCAAGTATATCCCCAAATAACGCTGAGCCACTAATCCTAAAATCTCCCCAACTTATAATGGCACTTCCGGCGATTGCAATTAGTCCACTTAAAATCGTTACAAGCGATATTTTTTCATTAAAGAAAAAATAAGTACCAATAAACGCAAATAAAGGTTGTAATGTAACTAAAACAGTTGAACTTGCAACAGAAGTATAGTTTAATGATTCAAACCAGAGGATAAAATGTAATGCAAGAAAAATACCGGCAATCATGGAGTAAATCCAGTCACGTTTCGTAATAAGACGAAGTTCGGAAACATACCTTGTAAGAAACAAGGGAAGTAATAATAAAACAGATAGAAATAAACGATAAAAGGCAATAACCCCCGATGGTGATTCAGAAAACTTCACTAAAATAGCAGAGGTCGAAACTGAGATTACTCCAATTAGTAAAGCAAGGTAAGGATTCAATTTTGTATTTTCCATATGTATCTCCTTCTGTGCAAAAACTACCTAAAATCTATGTAGTTTATTTTACACTCGTCATTATCTGATTTACTAATGTTTTTTACTTAATTAATTTAACAATTATAAACAAATAGGCGGTTTTTTATATGGATCATGTTGAAATGGAAATGTTATTAAAATTAGGAATATCAGCTATTTTAGGATTAGTCATTGGATTGGAACGGGAATTAAAAAGGAAACCAGTTGGTTTAAAAACAAGTTTGGTTATCTCCATTGTTAGTTGTTTACTTACTATTGTATCGATTGAATCAGCCTATTCTTTCCCACATAATGATTTAATCAATATTACCATGGATCCACTACGCTTAGCTGCCCAAATTGTCTCTGGAATCGGTTTTCTGGGGGCAGGAGTTATTTTAAGGAGAGGCAATGATAGCATCTCTGGATTAACCACTGCCGCTATGATATGGGGGGCAGCTGGGATTGGGGTTGCAGTTGGGGCTGGATTTTTTATTGAAGCAGCTGCTGGAGTAGGTTTAATTATTATAAGTGTTGAATTAGTACCATATTTAATTGGATTAATAGGTCCTAAACGATTACGCGAAAAAGAAATTGCTCTTCAACTATACTTAGCTAATAAAGAGAACATTACGGATATTATATTCTTAATCAAAAAAGAAAAATTTTCGATTAAAAGAATTCGAATTAAAGATTTATCGGATCAAAATCACCTTGTCCAATTGGTTATAGGAGTAGATTTCAAAAAAAATGCAACAGATGTTTACTACACTGTTTCTGAATTTCAAGGAATTCAGAGGGTTGAAGTAGAAAGTATGGAGTAAGCTCTTGAGCTTACTCTTTTTTTATGATGAAAAAGTATTGCCAAGTCTGAAAAAAAAAGTATAATTATGATTATAAATACGGGGCATTAGCTCAGCTGGGAGAGCGCTACGCTGGCAGCGTAGAGGTCAGGGGTTCGAGCCCCCTATGCTCCATCAACGAAAACCCTTGCGTAGCAAAGGGTTTTTTCTTTTTGTCAGAAATCCCCCTTGTCCTTAAAATGAACCAAGTTCACAAATTTCCACATTTGATTTTCAGCATTTTCACGGCTTTTATGTTTGTACCGTTTTTTCAAGCTGAACGCTTCTTAATCGATATTTATCCATGAGCAAAGTATTAAAAGTGTAAATCTAGCATCCATTGAATCCTACATTTTTATGTTCTAGATGCTACTATACTGAATCATTATCTACTATTTTCTCCCCTAGATTCTTTAGTTGTGTTAGATTCCGTTCAGAATTTCATAGGAATGCTAATCACTAATCTTGCTCTCGCACTTTTTATCTTCACAGAAAAAAGTATGTCCTTCTATGAATTGATTGTTTTGCACTTAGACAATCTTACATAAAGGGCATACTTTTTTTAAAAAATACAATTATTTTGCGCTTATAAAAAGACATTTCGTTAGTCATTTTGTTCTTCTTCTTCTGCTTCCAAAGCTGATCACTCACCTTACACCAAATGGCAGGCCACTCTTCTTCCTTGCACTTGTCGTAATTCTGCTTTGGCGGTTCGGCAGATGTCCTGAGCGAAGATACATCGAGGATGGAATTTGCATCCTGAAGGTGGAGTGGATGGTGAGGGGAGCTCTCCTTTTAGGATAATTCGTTCCTTTACCTCGTCTGGATCTGTTTTAGGAATGGCTGAAAGTAATGCTTTTGTATAAGGGTGAAGGGGTTCTTCAAATAGCTGCTCTTTGCTAGCTATTTCGACCAGTTCCCCTAAATACATCACACCAACTTTATGGGCAATATGCTCAACTACCCCTAAATCATGCGAAATGAAAATATAAGAGAGACCGAGCTCATCTTGCAGGTCCTGTAAAAGGTTCAAAATTTGAGACTGCACCGATACATCAAGTGCAGATACGGGCTCATCTAACACCACAATTTTTGGTCTCAAAATAATCGCTCTCGCAATCCCAATTCGTTGCCTTTGTCCTCCCGAAAGTTCATGTGGGAAGCGTGACAAATGACCTTCCGATAGACCTACTAGCCTCATCGCTTCACTCAATAGTTGTTCGTGTTCAAGCCTTGGAATCTTATGGGCAATTAACGGCTCCGATAAGATTTCCCTGATCTTTAGCTTTGGATTCATGGATGCCATTGGATCCTGGAAGACCATTTGAAAATCCTTCCGAATCTCATTCATCTCTCGTTTACTTAACTTCGTGATATCCTTTCCTTGAAAAATAACCTCACCACTCGTTGGCTCAATCAATCTAAGCACGCATCTGCCCGTAGTTGATTTACCACAACCTGATTCCCCAACAATCCCGATTGTTTCTTTCTCATTCAACTCCAGACTTACACCATTTACGGCATGAACATATTCATTTGGCTGAAACCACATCGATTTAGCCACGAATTTTTTCTCTAAATTTTTTACTTCGAGCAAAGTTGTCGTCATAAAACACCAACCTTTTTCTCATCATATATCCAACAACGACAGGATGTTTGTCCGTCTACTTCAAATAATGGAGGTACAGTCGTCTCACAAATCGCCATCGCTTTTGGGCAACGGTTGGCAAATCGGCAGCCCTGTGAATATTGGTCAGGAGCAGGCACCTGTCCGATAATCGATTTAAGACGCTTTTCCCCTTTTGATTGGTGGGGAGTTGATTGGATTAAGCCAACTGTATAAGGATGTCTTGGATTCCGAAGTAACGTTCTTGTATTCGATGATTCCACAACCTGACCAGCGTACATGACAACAACCCGATCACACATTTCCGCAACCACACCTAAATCATGAGTGATCAACAAAATCGACATATCGAGTTCATCTTTAAGTGACCGTAGCAAATCTAATATTTGCGCCTGAATCGTGACATCTAACGCTGTGGTGGGCTCATCCGCAATCAACATGGTCGGATGACAAGAAATAGCCATTGCTATCATGACACGCTGCTTCATCCCACCCGATAGGCGATGTGGATACTCATGGTAAATATCTTCTGCCCGTGGAATCCCCACTAGCCTTAGAAGCTCTATCACCTTTTTCTTAACCGCTGCCCCTTTTATCTTTTCATGTTTTTCGATCACTTCACCAATTTGTTTTCCAATTGTTAAGACCGGATTCAGGGAGGTCATAGGGTCTTGGAAAATCATTGAAATCTCTTTTCCTCTGATTTTTTTCATTTCTTTTTCAGATTTTTTAACGAGATCGATATTTTTATAATAGACGTTGCCACACGAAATTTTCCCGTTTTTATCAAGTAACTGAAGAATAGAAAGTGATGTGACACTTTTTCCACAGCCTGACTCCCCTACTAATCCCAGGACCTCACCTTTTTTCACAGTAAAATTCACCTGATCAACGACAGTTAACGGGCCATTTTTCCCTGCAAATTGAGTGGTTAATCCAGTTACTTCTAACAAGTTTGACATTTGCGCCTCTCACCTCCTTGTTCTACTATGATGATTTCGGATCAAAAATATCTCGTAAGGCATCACCTAACAGGTTGACGGCAAATACAACCATGGTGATCGCTAATCCGGGAAACGTTGCCAACCACCACGCATCGCTCATATAATTTTTCCCTTCACTTAGCATTGTTCCCCATTCAGGGGTTGGTGGCTGTGCTCCTAGGCCAATAAAACTTAGAGCTGCAGTATCTAAAATCGCAACACCGATAAAAAGTGTGGTGAAAACTAGCAATACACCTGTTACATTCGGTAAAAACTGTCTAAGTATAATCCAGTGGTGTGAACTTCCAATGGATCGGCTCGCTTCAACGAACCCAGATGATTTAATAGTCAAAGCAGCTCCTCTTATTAATCTCGAAAAGCCTGGTATCGAAGCGACTCCAACGGCAATCATCGCATTCGTTAAGCTAGGTCCTAAAATCGCCACGATTGCAAGAGCTAGGATAATGCTTGGTAGCGCTAATAAAATATCCATAATTCGCATTAACACATTATCGACCCACCCGCCTACATAGGCACATAGTAACCCAATGAATGTTCCAAGAAAAAATGTAATCGCCACCGCCAACATGGAAACAGATATGGTTACACGTACCCCGTAGATGAGTCTTGAAAGTAAATCCCTTCCTATTGCATCTGTTCCTAATAAATGTTCCTTGCTAGGTGCTTCTAAAATGGACTCATAAAATAGTTCATTCGGGTCATGCGGTGCAAGCAACGGCGCGAATGCTCCGATTATGGCAACGATAATAAGAAAAAGGAGGCAAACCACTGCTCGTTTATCCTGAGATAATTTCCGTAGTGCTTCTGACTTGATCTTTAATGGAGACTTATGTGTAACGCGTGCTTGGATGGGTTTATACGTTTGAAGTTTTGCCATGTATTACGCCTCCTTTGTGCCCATTTCCACCCGAGGATCAATGAAACTATATAAAACATCTACAAAAATATTTATTGTTACATACACAACTCCCATAAATAAAACTGTCCCTTGAATAATTGGGAAATCTCTTGACATGATGGCTCCAAGTGCTAGCGTACCAAGACCTGGCCAATTAAAAACTTGTTCTATAATGACCGTTCCACCTAGTAAAGCAGCCAATTGTAAGCCGATGACCGTCACTACAGGGATTAATACATTACGAAGAGCATGACGAAATAAAATGAGACCGTCCTCAAGTCCCTTTGCCCTCGCCGTCCGAATGTAATCATTAGCCAGTACCTCGACCATTCCATTTCTCGTTAATCTCATAACCATCGTCGAGGCAACAACACCAAGGGTGACCGCTGGAAGAATAAGATCACGGAAACCTGTACCGTTAGCAATCGGAAAAAGCTTGAGCTGTACGGAGAAAATCATGACTAATAGAATGGCTAACCAAAAGCTTGGAATGGATACCCCTAATGTGGCAAGAACGGTACATAGTTTGTCAATCCAGGAATCTTTAAATCTAGCAGCTAGAATTCCTAACGAGATTCCAATAACAACCGCAATGAACAGCCCAAACACCGCTAGCTTCACTGTTTCTGGAAAACGATCGAGAATTTCGATCAATACTGGTCTACCTGTTTTTAAGGATGTCCCAAAATCACCTTGAAATACATTCATCATATATTGCCCGTATTGAACCAAAAGGGGCTTATCAAGCCCCAAATGGTGTGTTAGTTTTTGAACTTGTTCTGGTGATGCATTAATTCCTAGCATGATTTTAACCGGATCACCTGGAATAAAGTGAATCAATAAGAAGGAAAAGATGGAAATTCCAAAGATGACTAAAATACCAGATAATATCCTATTAATAATGAACTGTTTCATTACTGCTTCACCCATGCATCTTGGTATTCAATAGAGACATTTGATAATTTCACGTCTTGCACTCTACTATTTACGACATAAAAAATTTTCTCTGCATAGATTGGAGCCCAATAGGCGTTTTCAACGACAATCTCTTGTACACGGGCATATACTTGTTTTCTTTCTTCTGGATCAATCGTTATTCTACCTTTTTCTAACAGTTCATCTAGCTCAGCGTTTTTCACTCGAGAATGGTTTAATCCGCCTATCTGACTAGAGTGGAATAACAAGTATAGAATATCGGGATCTGAGTATGAATATGCAAGGAAGGATAAATCATATTCTCCCTGTGATACCTTCTCAATTAATGTTCCTGCTTCCATCGATTGAATATTGAGATTAATACCAACATCCTTCAGCATCGCTTGAACCATTTGTGCTGCTTGGTTATATTGGCCCATAGTGGTTAGCTCAAAGGAAAGCTCCTTCCCATCCTTCTCCATGATTCCTTTAGAGTTCTTTGTAAATCCTGCATCTTCTAATAGAGAAACTGCTTCCTCTTGATTAAGTTTATGACCATAATTTTCAACATTTGGGTCATATCCAAAAATCGTAGATGGAATCGGACCATAGGCAGGTGATCCTTCACCGTTTAAAACGGCTTTGATGATCGCTTCTTTATTAATCGCCATATTTATCGCTTTTCTGACATTAAGATCGGCAAGTAATTCATCCTCTACATTCATTTCTAAAAATAAACCTAAACCTTGACGATCAGCTTCTAACACATAGAAATCAGGATTATTGCGATATTTTTGAACATCCTTAGGGGCTACACCCATCGCAACATCAATGGAACCACTATCAAGTGCAGCGAGCATCGTTTGGGCATCTGTAATAAATTTATAAACAATTTGTTCTGGATAAGCCTTACCTTGGTTTTGAGCATTTCTTTGCGGCCAATTAAAGTCTTCATTTCTCACTAATGTGATGGATTGTCCTGTGGTCCATTCTTTAAAGATAAACGGACCTGCTCCAACTGGATTTCGACCATAATCATCACCAAACTTTTCAATAGCTGACATGGATAATGGCTGTAAATAGCCTTGACTTGTTAGGTTACGTAAAAATGGTGCTGATGGAGCTACCAGCTCGATGACAAATGTGTAATCATCAGGAGCGGAAGTGGACTGAATTCCTCCAATAAGACTAGCAGCAACCGTTGCTCCAGTATCAGGATTTAAAATACGATCAAACGTATCCTTAAACACCTGTGCGGTTAATGGCGTTCCATCTGTGAATGTCACTCCTTGACGGATTTTAAAGGTAATCGTTTTTCCATCCTCTGATACACTGTAGTCTTCAGCAAGGTTCGGTTCTAGTTCATTCGTCTCCGGATTAATCGCTAGTAATGTTCCACCTAAATGACTAGTAACATTACTGGCAATACTCATCGCTGTTTTATGAACATCTAGTGTATCAGGCTCTTGCATAGAAGCAATGGTAATCGTACCACCTGATTGAGGTTCTGAAGCAGCCTGATTCGTATCTGTATTTGATGAATTGTCATTATTCCCTTTATCTGTTGTGGAGGTAGAATCAGAACTACATCCAAACAGTAGAAGCATGGAAAGAACGAGCATGGTTACAAACAAAAATGTTTTAATTGGACGCTTCGTAGGCATGATAGAGTCCTCCCTATTCAACTTTTGGTATTTGTCTAAATCCAAATGCCGCACGTATTACCGTGTTGTTTTCATCTCTCACAAAACGAAGACCAAGCTCTGATTCTCTGAACGCAACTATAAATGTATCGTTTCCAATTGGTTTAATATCCGCTATCGTAACCCCTTCTGCTTTAACCGCGAGTTTACCTTCTTCAACCGCTACTGTATATTTCGATCCTTCCCCTGAAGCGTAATCCCCTACATATTGGTTTAATTCCTCTTCAGAAAGCTCTACTTCCTCATAAGAGGTATGGGAGTCTTTAATGGACTTTCCTAAATAGTTTGCAAAAGCACTATATAGTAATTTCGTAGAAGGAACACCTGCTAAATTAGCAAAAGCCACTCCTGTCAGTCCTACTTCAGGTAGAATGTGTAATTGAGCTGCAACTCCTTTAATCGCTCCCCCATGGTCTATCAGCTTGTATCCATAATAGTCAGGTGTCACCATCACACCGTACCCATAATAACGATCTTTATCACATTCAATATATGGCGTTGTAATCGCCTCCACACTCTCTGGTGATAAAATTTGAGCATCTCCTACTCTACCTTGATTACGGTAGATTTCAGCATATTTCAGCATATCGTTCACCGTAGATTTTAAGAAACCTGCGGCACGCATGGATGGTGCATCCCATGGGTTATTAGATTCGAAAACGATCGTTTTATCATCCTTTTTGCGAGAATTATAGAGACAAGAAATATCGTCATGACCGTCTAATTCTTCTAGATGGAACACACTGTTCTTCATTCCAGCTGGAACTAAGATGTAATCCTTTATATACTGTTCGTACGTCACTCCACTTACTCGTTCTATAATGGTTCCTAACAGTGCGTAGCTATCATTGGAGTAACTAAATTGGGTTCCAGGTTCTCCAAGTAAGGTGAATTCTTGCTCTGCAATATCTGCTATTAACTCTTCATACGTGTCTACACTTGATTGTTTCTTGTTCGCTTCTTCCTGTACCAGCCCAATATCGCCTTCTGGTTTCTCACCATCATCAAAGGTTGGATCATTGGCCACACTCTTACTTAACGCCTTAAATAGTGTTGGTAATGGTGGTAGTCCCGCTGAATGAGTCATAAAGTGGTGAATGGTCATTTGTTTCGTATATTCTTCATTTGGCGACTTAAATTCTGGTAAATATTTTACCACTTGGTCGTGTACATTCAGCTTTCCTGCTTCTTGTAGTTGCATAATGGCTATACATGTAAAGGATTTTGTCACTGAACCAATTCCAAAAACCGTATCAGATGACAATGGGAGATTGTTTTCAACATCGCGGTATCCAAAACCATTTTCATAGAATAACTGTCCATCCTTTGCTAATCCAATAGAAAAGCCTGGAACCTCATATTTTTCTACTAGCTCTTGGCAATACTGTTCGAATTCACGAGTAACTGTTTGTTGAGTCATACATAACCTCTCCCTTTTCCATTCATTTTTTTATTATAAAAATGTACAAAATGTACATTCCACAACCAGTGATTGTTTTAAAAATTAATAGAATTTGATCCTTGAATAGCTAGTAGCAAAATAGCCATTAACACCTTCGATCCTTCAATTAAGTCATCGGTGACATACCGAATTGTTCGACCATCTAGTAATTCAATGGTTGGCATATAACCGACAACCGTCGCCATGTTGGTGTGCTTGAATTCAATATCAATTGTATAGGACGGTTCTTTTTTTAACGGCTGAATGCTTTTAGCCGCTTCTACTGCTAGTTTGGCAGTTGCCCTAATTTTCTCTTGCGCTACTGTAGGATGAAGAGATTGAGCTGTAAAAGAACCAATCCCTTTTTTTACCGCTACAGTATGAATGCCTGGGATTTTCTTTTTGGCATCCTCACATATTTGTTGGTCGCCTGTGAGTAAGGTAACCGGAACGTGAAAACTACTTGCAACAGCCGCGTTAAAATCAGCTTCACTTGCTTCCTCTCCATTTATAAAAAGTCGTTGAATACAGCTTCCTAAAAAGGTGTGGTTTAACATACTATCCTTTTCTCCAGCTTTTCCATGAAATCCAATGAAAAAGATTGCATCAAATGTTTCATCTACTCCTTGCATCATGAGTAACGGTTTGTAAAAACCTCTTATTAATTCTGCTTTTGGATGAAGTTCATCTGGAATTAAATTTCTCATTGGGCCATGTGATTCATTGACGACAATTTCGGTTGCACCCGCTTCAATCGCTCCTTCAATTGCCGCATTGACTTCCTGGGTGAATAGCCTTCGAGAATACTCATAAGTCCGTTTACCTGGAATCGTATCCTCCCAATCGGTAACCCCAGAAACTCCTTCCATATCGGCTGAAATGAAAACCTTCACTCCCTCACCTCCCCAGCATCATGCCAAAATATTTTTATTCGAAAATACCGTTTTGTCCACGCGATAGGACTCTAGTACTTGGCGGTTAACCTCATAGCCAATTCCTGGTCTATTTGGGACATGAATCACTCCATTTTCCACAATGACTTCTGGCACTATAATATCCTTCTCCCAATACCTTGAAGAGGCAGCCGTGTCACCAGGTAATATAAACTGAGGTAGCGTGGTTAAGGCAACATTATGAGCCCGACCAATACCAGCTTCCAGCATTCCCCCGCACCAGACAGCGATTCCTTGCTGCGCACAATAATCATGGATCTTCTTTGATTCTGTGAGCCCTCCTACTCGACCAATCTTGATATTAATGATTTTACAGCTTTCTAACTCTACAGCTTTTCTTGCATCCTCAAAGGAATGAATACTTTCATCTAAACAAATGGGGGTTGAAAGCTCCGATTGTAAGGTGGCGTGATCAACAATATCATCATGTGCCAACGGCTGTTCAATCATCATAAGGTCCAGTTCATCTAGTTTTTTTAGCAGATCCAAATCATCTAACGTATAAGCCGAATTAGCATCCGCCATCAGTAAAATATCAGGAAAATGTCTTCTCACTTCCTTCAGCATCTCGTAGTCAGAACCTGGTTTTATTTTAATTTTCATTCGCTTGTAGCCTTCATTCACAAAGCCTTCGACCACTTGCACAAGCTCTTTGGCTGTCGGTTGAATTCCAATACTAATGCCGACATCGATTTGCTGCTTCGTTCCACCAAGTTCCTTATATAAAGGGTTCTGGTTTCGTTTTGCATATAAATCCCAAACTGCCACCTCTAATGCGGACTTTGCCATATTGTTTCTACGAATCGATTCAAACCGTTTTGATACATCATCTGGATGATTAATGGCCGATTGTAGTAATAGTGGGATTAAAAATTGTTCCATCATGTGTTTGTTCGTTTCAACCGTTTCCTCACTATACCAAGGGCTTGTAAATGCTACAGACTCTCCGAAACCACTAGCTCCCGTTTCATCCTCCATTTCTACCACGAAAAATTCTTTTTCCTGGAAGGTTCCAAAGCTAGTTGTGAATGGATTAATTAATCTCATCACAAGACGGTGAAGAGTCACTTCTCGTATGGAAATTGGTTTACTGGTCATGGTACTTCCTCCTTAACTCGTTCGAGTTCTTCTTAACCTCTTTACCTACCTTAAGAAGATGCGTTGAAAATTTTCACCCAACAATGCTTGGAGCTGAGCTTTCGAATAGCCTCTTCTCATTAATCCCTCCACTAACTGAGGAATGGTGGAATGACCTGACACAACATCAAAGGGTCTTCTCGGTAAACTAGCTAAATCATCAGGAGAGACATATTTCATAAAGTCCTCGCAAAGATCAAGTCCAAGTCCTACATGCTCAATTCCAGCTACCTTGACGAGATGATCAATATGGTTCAGAAATTGGTCCAATGTTGAACTTGCGTCATCATCTCCAACGAGCATACTAGCCGCATTGACACCTATCACCCCATTGGTTTTCGCAATTGCTATGATTTGCTCATCGGTTAAATTTCGCATAGTAGAGCAAAGCGTGCGAGCATTCGAGTGTGAAGCAATCACGGGCTTCGTAGCGAGTTCAATGACATCCCAAAATCCTTCATCATTTAAATGAGATACATCAATGATCATACCTAGTCGCTCCGCTTCCTCTATCACCTTCACGCCAAAGCTACTAATCCCGCCTTTTCTCCCTTCCTTCCTTGGTTGAAAGAAACTTCCATCCCCTACAGCATTGCGGCGACTCCAAACCAATCCTAAATTCCGAACACCTAGCTCGTAAAAGACACGTAACAAGCTAAGGTCTGTCCCAATGGGTTCAGCCCCTTCAAGTGATAGAAGAAAGCCAATCTTTTTATTTTGCTTCGCTAAATTCATGTCCTCACCATTTAAACAAATCATGAGCTCATCAGGTGATTCTTTTACCTCTTCATATAAAGCACTAATTTGACTTAATGCTTTTCGAAGTCCCATCTCTGGTAAGAAACCACTATCTACAAATAGAGAGGCAACAATGATATTTACCCCACCCTCAATGAATCGCGGGTAGTAGTCTGTTTTAATGACCTTTGTTCTCCCTTTTTCGCGTTGGATTTGAACATCCATTAATAAATCAAAATGGCCATCTAACACTAATGTGTTATTTAGGAAATCGTTCAATAGTCTTCTCTCCTTACTAAGATTGACTTACACGACCTTATTCTCTTTGGGTAAATGGATAAAATTCACTACTATTTTGGCCGTATCCAACCATATGGTTTTGTACTTTGGGGTTATCTGATGCGGCAATACTAGTTACGAGCAAATTTAAGAGTGAAAACGTGGATGTTATACCTTTTAATGGGATGGGTGCTGGTGCAATGACTCTAAATAAAAAGTCAGCATACTGACCAATTGGAGATAGTCGATCATCTGTGATGGCAATAATACATGCCCCTTTTTTCTTTGCCGCCTTTACAAATGAAAGGGTTTCTTGAACATATCTTGGGAAGGAGATGGCCACCATCACAGTGTTTTCATTTACCTTGGATAATAAATAATTGGCATCCTCTATTTCACCATGGTATTGAATTGTATTTCCTATGACGATATTCAGAGCAAACATAAGCCAGCTTGCTGGACCATAAGAAGAACGGAAACCAAGTACAATTCGGTTGTCTGCTTCAATCAGTTTTTCAATGGCTTTTTGATATTGATTGGCATCAATATCCTCTAAAGTGGCTTTCACATAAGCGCCATCTTGTTCCATCACATGTTGAATTAAGTTTGCATTTTTTAATGTATTGGAAATCTCTCGAAAATTATCGATGGGGTTCGTTGTACTAGAAGTGTCTTCTAGTAAACTCGTTTGAATCTCTCTTTGCAGCTCACTGAATCCTGAATATCCAAGAATGTAGCATAACCGGATGACGGTGGTCTCACTCGCTCCACACGCTTGCCCGATTTGTTTTGCTGTTTGAAACGCCACTTCCTTTGGAAAATCCATTAAATACTTGGCGATCATTTTTTGCCTTTTGGTCATGTTGTTGTAGTTTTTTCTAATATTTTCTGTGTATTTTTCCATATACGTGAACCCTTTCTTCTTACCTGCTTAAGTGGGGAATCGTTAGAGAACTTCGAATAGACTAAGCCTTATACTCCAACAACTTCACTAGCGCTATGCTCAAGATTTTGACACCGTTTAACAGTGCATCAAGGTTAAAACTCATATTAGGATGGTGTAAGCCTGGTGATAATCCGGTTCCAAGGCCAACCATCGTTGCTTGCAGGTTTGGATAGGTATTTTTATAAAAATGGAAATCCTCTCCTCCTGGTGTCACAGGGGCTGTAACAAATCCATTCTCTCCCAGTGCTTCGACAATCGCCTCTTTGACAATTTCCTCTAGCTCTGGGCTAGCTTCAGCTGCCACCATCGAGGCTTGCGGTTCAAGCTTCACCTCTGCAAAATTGAATGAACCAGCGGTGATTGCTGCATGTGAAATGTCTTCAAGCAATTTCGCCATCACTTCATTACGTTCTGCCCTTACATCAATCCCAAACTCTGCAAAATCTGGAATGATATTGAGATTGTCTCCACCCGCTCTAACCATGGTGATTTTTACAGATGCTGAAATCGTTGGATCCATTTTGATAGAATTAACGGCTTGAATAATGGCCCCTAGCGAATCCACAACATTTATGCCAAGATTTGGCCTAGATCCATGAGCCTGAACACCTTTTACTTCCCCCTTAAGTAAAGTCGTTGCACCGTGATAGATAGCCGGTGACGCCACTCCAAATGGCATTTCTTGAATGGGTCGAACATGAAGTCCTAGTAAGTAATCGAGATCCGCTATGACACCTGTTTCGATGATGGCATTTGCACCTTGCCCAGACTCCTCAGCAGGCTGGAAAATGATTTTGATTAAGCCCTTCGGCTGATAGCCAATTTCCTTTAGACACGTAATCACATGAAGAACCGTTGTCATATGTCCATCGTGGCCACACGAGTGGTTAGCCTGCCATTTCCCATCTACTAGCTGCCATAATGCATCCATATCTGCTCTGATTCCGACAACTGGTCCAGCCTCTTTATTTCCCCAGTACCCTACCACCCCGGTATGGTGTTCAAAAGTTTCATAAGGAATGTCGAGTTCTTCTAGCTTCGAGCACAGATATTTTGTTGTCTCAACTTCCTTCCAGCTCACTTCAGGGTTTGTATGTAAATGATGATAAGTGGATTTTATCGTTTCTTCATGCTCGGTAACCCAACTGTTTATTTTGTTTATCATTTCATCCTCCTACTTTCTCTAGTACGTAAAAATGAATCTTTGAATCTAGTTCTCTATGAACTCCTGTAATCATATAGCCTTTTGAAAATGCCTCACTTAACGCATGTCGGACGGCATATCTCCATTTATGACCTACATCCAGGTTTTGCTTCTTGATGAATTGTATATTGGAAGGAACGGGAACAAGGTATCCGTTATGATTTTCGTTGAGCTGTAACTCTTGTGATAATGGTGTAGGATAATTATTGGATGGATCTATACTGAGAAGAGATTCGTAGTTTACTTTAGGTCCAGTTTTGAAAGTGCCATTAATGGCAGCTTCCACACGCTTTGAACAAAGATCCCATTCGATTAACAAGCGGTCCGAAGGAATTCCTTTATTCAATTTGTCGTTCATCAAACCGTAATATGAGGGAATATAGTGCTTCGAAAAAGCACCTAGCTTACAAACATTAAAATAACCATTTCTTATTTCTAGTGGATCAAAGGTCCAAACCATTTTTTTGTACCCGTAATCAATGGCCCATGCTCTCTGCTGAATTTTAAGCTGATAACCAATGCCAGCATTCTGATAGTCTTGCAATATTCCAGCCATATGAGAGATTAAATAAACCTCTTTATCCTTAAATCCAGCAAATCCATAGCAAAAACCGACTAACTGGTTATCAGAAAAGGCACCAATCACAACCCCACCATGATGAATAGAAGCTACTAGTTGTGGCAGTGGAGAAACAACATCCGTACCCCAGACTTCAGCTTGGAGCTTGACGACTTGTTCAATATCCTTTAAATCTTCTATTTTTTTATAGGTAATGGTATGTTGAAAACTCATATTTTCTCCCCCATTTCACTTCTATTTGTTTAAATTAAAGGGATTCTTATGAAGAAAAAGATAATAATATTAAATTTGAAGTCTATGCTTTATATTTTTGCTCTTTCTGAAGTCTATGCTTTTTTTATATTATATATGTATTTATTTCCAATAACAATACAAAATATTTTTAAAATTCATAATTTTTAAATTAATAATTAAAACAATTCTTTATCCACTAAAGAGGACGCAAGAATATACGCTTTAATAACTTTTTATCTAGGCTAAGTTAAATATCTCGTTGATTTAAGACAAATGTCTAAAATAGTAGTGTTTTTAAAACGAATCCTCATCAGTCCGATAACATACCATTTTATCGGACACACGTTCCGTTATTTTACGAAAATGATTGTTTTTAGAGGATTATCGGACTAGAGTTCCGTTATTTCATAAAAATATGCCTTTTGCTGATGAAATAGAGTGATTAACGGCATCTGAGTCCGCTAAATCAGTAAAGACCGCCTATTTTAGGGAAATAACGGATTGTGTGTCCTATAAATAAAAATCAACACTAATCTAATACATAGCCTTTATCTAAAAGCTCTTATCCAAAATTTCAAAATTGTTATGTATGTAAGACAAAAGGCATTATCCGAAGTGATTGCCTTTTGCTTGTCCCTATGCTTCTGACTCGCTACTTACCCTAGTTTTTAGTACACGTTTACAATATAAAGAAAGGTAATCCATTTATACAGTAAAAGACACTTTCCAAATGGAAAATGTCTTTTTTGTACTAATTTTTTCTTTTCATATAACCCAACACTTCTCGATGGTAGCCCTCCATCATTTTTTCAATCAAACGATCGGATGGAACAACTGGGATTTTCTTATCATTCACTGTCCGAAAAATCGACTTAACGTAGGAATGACTGTTAACAACATCCCACCCCTTATTTTCTCGAACAAGTTTTAAATCAATGATTCCTAGATGGTTGCCCCAGTATCCAGCTTGAACCGTTGCAGTACCATGAATTGTTCCCGCTTCTAGATTCATTCCTTCTTTATTTGTGAATCGGTCCTTTGACGGAAATAAAGAATGGGTGTGTCCATAGAGTATGGCATCAATTCCCTTAACTTTACTTAGAGCGTATACTGAATTGCCCTTCTTCTGTTTTAGACCCATATCTGATTCCATTCCAGTATGGGCTAAAGCCACAATGATATCTGCTCCTTTACTCTTCATAATAGGAACGAAATATTCAGCCGTCTCTTTAATATTTTTTATTTTTAATTTTCCATAAAAAGCTTCTTTGTCCCATTCGGCGGCAATAGGTGTAATAAACCCTATTACTCCCACCTTAATTTGATGCTTCTTCCCAGTAGAATCAAGGAATTCCTTTTCAACTATGGTGTAGGGGTTAAAATAATTTAGATCATCAGCATCATATTTATTGTGATCATCAACATAAATATTAGCATTTACATAAGGGAAGTCTGCTCCCCTTAAACTTCTTATCAAAAAATTTAACCCATAATTAAATTCATGGTTACCTAACGTTGCTGCATCATAATGTAAGGTATTCATGACTGAATAAACAGGGTGGGTATCCATGATCATCATAGGACTTTTTGACACATATTCCCCTAGAGCATTACCGACTAATGCATCCCCAACATCAAATAAAAGAGTATTAGGCTGTTCTCTTCTAGCATCCTTAATAAGTGAAGCCGTTCTAGCTAGCCCAAATTCTACGGTTCCCTTTCTATTTTTGTAATCATATGCGAGCATATTTGCGTGTAAATCGGTGGTTTCTAATATTCTAACTGTGATAGTTGGTTCCAACTTATCTTGTGCCTGCGAATCGTTACTGATGACCAAAAAGGAGATTGTTGTAAGCAAAATTATTAGGATTACCTTTTTTCCTGTACTCACCCCATCACCTCAATTTTTCCTATTCTGTTGGTTATTTTAGTCTCTGTTTTTATCAGAAAAATAAACGGGTAAATGGGATTAATTTATAGGTATGGAATTTGGAATAGAAACGCGCTGCTACTAAGTACAAATTGAAACGTTGCCTATTTTAAAAAAGGTTCTTAAAATGGAAATAGATAGAAATTTTTAATAGGGGGAAGGAATATGGATTTAAGATATCCTGTTGGCACTTTTAAGCATGAAGGTGAAGTTTCACAAGATGTTATAACCGCGTGGATCAATGAAATCGAGCGTGCACCATTTTCTTTAAGGGAAGCCGTAAAAGGCTTAGAGGAAAATCAATTAGATACACCTTATCGAGAAGGTGGATGGACAGTACGCCAAGTAGTCCATCATATCGTTGATAGTCATATCAATAGTTATTGCCGCTTTAAATTAGCTCTTACTGAGGAACAGCCTGTCATTAAGCCATATAAAGAGGATAAATGGGCAGAGCTTTCCGATTCAGAGCTCCCTATTGAAGTATCCCTTTCTTTATTGGAACATCTCCATAAAAGATGGGTCTATTTATTAAGAAGCCTTTCTCCAAATGATTTAGAAAAAACATATATCCATCCAGAATCAGGTGTAATTCCATTAGGCCTAAATATAGGACTATACGCCTGGCATGGACGACACCATATCGCACACATTACTTCATTAAGGGAACGAAATAACTGGTAAAATTTCAAAAACCCTCTTACACAGTAAGAGGGTTTAAATCTTTTGTAGTAAAAAGATTCAATATAGGAAATGCTACCTAAAAAAGGATGGTGATCATGTGAGTAAAGAGAAGGAACCTCAATTTCAAAGTGGAGAAAATGTTGATAAGGATTTAAAAGGACTATACGGCCTTGATCCTGAAACAAGTCTTTTATCGGTGAATTATGCAACTACTGAGAATCCTTATTTAAATGAACATTACAATGAAGAAAGTAAATAATGTAACAAATTTACCCTTTCACCACCAAGTATACTCTTTCAGGGCGTCCAACAGTTCCATATGCTAAATCTGCTTCAATTTTTTCTTCCGAAATTAAATGCTCTAAATATCGCCTTGCCGTAGTTCTGCTTACTCCAATTTCGTTCGCCACAAACTCGGCTGTTAATCCTGATTCGACTTTGCCTAACACGTCTAATACCTTCACAAGGGTAAGGGGATCAATTCCTTTCGGCAAATACGTCTTTTCATTCGTTGCTTCGCTCATATCTTTACTTAACAATCGATCTACTTGTTGCTGGGTCACATGAATATTTTCTTTTGACAATTCTTCTAACTTTGTTCGATATTCCTTATAACGAATTAACGATTGTTTAAATCTTTCGAAGACGACCGGTTTAATAATGTAATCAAAAACACCTAGTGTCACTGCTTCTTGTACTTTATGTATTTCTTTGGTGGCCGTAACCATAATAACATCCATTTGTTTACTTTGTTGTTTCGTTTCTTTTAGCAAATCAAGTCCGTTCATATCTGGAAAATACACATCCAATAAAATAAGGTCTGGTTGAAGAATCTCCAGATAACTTTTTGCTTCCACATAATTAGTTGCTATTCCTATGGTTTGAAACCCAGATAGTTGTTCAATAAATCGTTTCTGTATCTCAGCAACCCGTAAATCATCTTCAACAATTAAGACTTCGATATTACGGTTGTCCATCATTCATGCCCCCCTTGCTTTTTGGTATCGCAACTGTAAAAATAGTTCCTTCACCTACTGTAGATGAAAAAGTAACGGTTCCAGCAAAGTCGCAAATTGCTTCCTGAACTAAACTTAGCCCAATCCCAGCGTTGTTCGTACTCGTTTTAGTTGTAAAACCAGATTGATAAATAAGATTCGTATTTCCAGAATCGATTCCTTTTCCATTATCTTCAACTTCAATAATCAGTTCTTTTCCAAGGTCTGTTAAAAATAAGGTAACTCTTTTCTCCTCTTTACCGTTTTCCCTTACGGCTTCAAAAGCATTATTTACGAGATTGCCAATAATCGTGACTAATCGATCTCTACTAATAGATTCGGGAACATCCTTAAAACTACTATCTCGGTCGACAATAAAATCAATTTTTAACTCACTTGCTAAACTAACCTTTCCTAAAATAAATCCAGCAATAATAGGATCAGGAATTTCCCGCATCAAAAATTGAATAAAACCTTGTGCTACGTCTACTTCTTTAGAAATAAAATCGATTGCTTCCTTATATGAACCTAACTGAATTAAACCAAGAAGGGTATAAAGACGGTTCGAGTATTCGTGTGTTTGGGCACGCAACCCTTCCGCATAAGATTTTACATGTGAAAGTTCCTGAAGAAGATTAGATAGCTCAGATTTATTTCGCAAACTGGCTACTGCTCCAATAACTTCCCCACGGTTATTTAAAATGGGAATCCGATTGGTCAAGAAAATATCTCCATTTATCATAAATTCACGATCGTACTCTGCTTTTCCTGTATTTACGACATTTAAAAGTTGAGTATTTTCAATCACTTCTTCAATTCTTTTGCCTCGAAGTAAAATACTGTTTGGAACCTTGAGAATCTTATGGGCGGTTTCATTAACCACTGTTATTCTACCTTCTGTATCAATCGCAATAATCCCTTCATGAATCGATTCTAATATGGCATGTTTTTCTTGATACATCCAGGCGATTTCTTTTGGTTCGAGCCCAAAAATGGCTCTTTTAATATTTAAGGAGATTAAGAGGGCAGCAATCAAACCTCCTAACAAGATAAACAACGTTGTAATAAATATTTTCCTCTGAATCTTTGATACTTCTTTTTCAATATCCGTTTGAAGATATCCAACTGAGACAACCCCAATTACTTTTCCATCATGAAAAATCGGAGCCTTGCCTCGAAGAGAAGGTCCCAATGTCCCGGTTGATTCTGAAATAACAGCTTCCCCTTTAAAAGCACGTCCATTATCCCCTCCGACCATTTTTTGCCCTAGTCTTTTGGGATTAGGATGTGAATATCTGACTTCATCTCGATTACCAATAACAATAAACTCGGCACCCACCTGTTTACGAATTTTTTCCGCAATAGGTTGAATGATTGCCGCGGGATCTTCTGTATAAAAAGCATCTATAATCGAAGGCATGTTGGATATACTTTGTGCAACTGCTAAGGCCTTTGTTCCTTTTTCATATTTTAGATTCGTTTCCAAAATATTTTTAAAGGTGAATTCGAAAATAATACCCATAAAAATAATCAAGACAACTATACCCAGCATTAACTTTGTATGTAAGCGCATTCGGACAAACACCTCTACTCCCATCATATAAAAAAAAACTCCTTAAAAAAAGGAGTTTCTTCTAAAAAGTCAGAATTTTAACCTTCGACATTAATGACAACTTGCTTACCCTTAGATTTTAACAGTATTGGAACTAGTAACCATAAAACAGTAATCAGTAAAAAAACTAGAGATATAGGACGAGTTAAAAATACACTATAATCGCCGTTGGAAATAGTTAGTGCCCTGCGAAGGTTATTTTCAATCATCGGCCCTAATACAAGTCCTAAAACAAGTGGAGCAATTGGATAATCATATTTACTAAAGAAATAGCCTACTAATCCGCATCCAAGTAAGAGTAGCAAATCATTTGTGGACACTTGTACCGCATAAACACCAAAAATTGAGATAGCGATAATAATAGGAATTAAATATTTCTTCGGTGTACTGATAATTTTGGCAAATACTTTGACAAGCGGAAGGTTTAAAACTAATAACATGAGATTTCCAATAAACATACTAGCAATCAAACCCCATGCCACTTGTGGATGATCTTCAAACAATAATGGACCAGGCTGAACATTGTACATCATAAGAGCACCCATTAAAATCGCAGTCGTACCAGACCCCGGAATTCCTAAAGTTAATAGTGGAATCATGGCTCCTCCCGAGGCTGCATTATTAGCAGATTCAGGTGCTGCAACTCCCTCAATGGCACCTGTACCAAATTTGGAAGGATTTTTAGAAATCTTTTTCTCAAGAATGTAAGAGAAGAAAGAAGCTAAAGTTGCTCCTGCCCCAGGCAAAATCCCAACAAAAAATCCAAGAATAGACCCTCGAGCTATAGGTCCAGCAGATTCCTTTAATTCTTTTTTAGAAGGGTATAAGTTATTAATTCTAGCTACTTCTGTGTTTTCTTCATCTTTTTCTAAAATCGTTTTAAACACTTCTCCAAGTGCGAATAATCCGACGGCAATCGTTAAAAATTCGATCCCTTGATAAAGCCATGGAATATCAAATGTAAAACGTGCAATCCCCGAAACATTGTCAATTCCAATGGTAGCCAGCAATAACCCTAACACAGTCATAATTAACGCTTTTGTAACCGATTTTCCAGCTAATCCACTCACCGCAGCAAGTCCTAACAGCATAAGTGAAAAATATTCCGCTGGACCAAATTTTAAAGCTACGTCTGAAAGCGGTTTGGCTAATAAAATTAACGCGATGAGCGTCACGATTCCTGCAACAAAAGAACCAATAGCCGCTATTGACAGAGCACTTCCTGCTCTCCCGTTTTTAGCCATCTGATAGCCATCTAAAGTGGTTACTACGGAGGATGATTCTCCTGGTGTATTTAAAAGAATAGAAGTGGTTGACCCACCATACATAGCTCCATAATAAACTCCCGCTAACAAAATGATTGCACTTGTCGCAGCCTGCTCTGGAGGAAGACCTCCCGTTAATGATGCCGTGACTGGGATCAATAATGCTACCCCACTCATCGGGCCAATTCCAGGCAAAACGCCAACCGCTGTTCCGATAAGTACCCCCACAAAAGCAAATAATAAGTTATACCAAATTAGTGCAGTTCCAAATCCATGTAATAAATAATCAATTGTGCCCATGACTATCCCCCTTCCTAGAAGTTACTTTCATACTCTTGCGTCCTAAAACCAAATTGGCCAGCCTGTTAGCGTTCCTTTTAAAAGGTAAACATATAAATAATAGACTAAGCCAGAAAAACAAGCTGATATGACTAGAGAGGTTAACCATTTTGAACGTTCCATCGTTTGAAAGCAAACAAATAAAAAGACGAAAGTGGTTATGACATAGCCAATCGTTTCGAGCGTTAAAATATAAAGGAGAGTAGCAATAAAAATAATGAGAAAAGGCTTATATTGTAACTTTTCCTTTTCCCCTTCCTGTTTTCCCTTTTGAAAAGTTTCATAAAACAATCGCACGCTTAATATGGAAAGAATAATCCCAAGAAATAGCGGAAAAATATTGGGTCCCACTTGACTTCCATAGGATGAGCTTGAAATATGGCTGCTTCCCATGATGAAAAGAACCCCAACAGCAAGAAACATCACAGCTGCTATTCGGTCAAATCTAACACTCATCAGTTCATCCCCCTTAAAAATAATCGGGAAGGAGAGAAAACTCCTTCCCGCCTCTATTACTTCTGCATTCCCAAAGCTTCAAGTAATTGAGTTACTTGAGTTTCTTGGTCTTCTAAGAATTTCTTGAAATCATCACTATTTTTGTATTCCATTTCCCATCCTTGTGTTTCTACTTCTTTTTGCCATTCAGGTGATGCCACTAGTTTATCAAGTGTTTTCACCCAGAAATCTTTTGCATCTTTAGACATTTTTTCTGGACCAAATAAACCGCGCCAAATGGTAAATTCAGCGTCTACACCTTGTTCAATCGCAGTAGGAACATCAGCAAAGTCTCCACCTAAACGATCAGAAGATGTAACGGCTAATACTCTTACCTTACCAGCTTTTAAAAACTCTTTTACACTGGATACATCTGTTCCAATAACATCTGCATTTCCGCCAAGAAGAGCTGTAATCGCTTCTCCCCCACCATCATAGGAAACATATTTAACTTTTGTAGGATCTACTCCGTATTTATAGGCTGGTAGGATAGAAATCAAATGATCCATTGAGCCCGGTGCAGAACCACCAGCAAATGTTAGCTTAGTAGGATCCTTTTTAACTTCTTCTAATACTGATTTTAAATCTGTAAATTTAGAATCAGCTTTTACTACAATAGCTCCAAAATCCTTTGTAAGCTGCGCTAATGGAGTTGTATTTTTATAACCGTAAGGGCTATTTCCTTCTTTTTTCAGGTTGTTAATGATAATTGGCGGTGAACTTACAAATAACATTTCATTATTTTCTACATGTTGTGTCGCATACTCAGCCATGAATACAGCTCCGCCACCACCTGGCTTGTTTTCGACTGTCAATGGTTGTTCCACTAACTTTGTTTCACTTAATACTTTTGTAAGAGATCGTGCCGTTAAATCCCATCCACCACCAGCACCAGATGGAGCGATAATCGAGATGGCTTTTTGTGGATACCCCTTACCTTCTTCCTTTTTACCATCACTAGACGTTTGACCACTACTACAAGCTCCTAAGCTTAATGCTAAAGCACCTGCGGCTAGAACAGCCGTCATTTTTTTAAAAGAAAACATGTAAATCCCCCTTTGTAAGCGCCTTCTGTAAGCGTTTTCTTAATTTTATAGAAATTTTAAAATTTTCATAGTTTATAAACCTAAAGAGCATAAAAAACTTAAATACCTTTTTGTTCATAAAGTTCACATGTGAAATGAAACACAAAAAAACCCTTGCTACGCAAGAGTCATTTTATATCTTATCTTTAAAAAGTGAGTAAACATTAATATGACTAATTACAATTAATTATAAGGTTGATGATGGACAAAACTCTTCATGCTCGCATTAAAATTGTCCGTCATAATAGCAATGATGGACAAAACCCTTCTTTGCTCGCAGTAAAAATGTCCATCATTATAGCGATGATGGACAAAACCCTTTATCCTCTCACTAAAAATGTCCATCATTATAGCGATGATGGACAAAATCCTTCATACTCTCATTAAAAATGTCCGTCATAATAGCGATGATGGACAAAATCCTTCATACTCTCATTAAAAAATGTCCATCATTATAGCGATGATGGACAAAACCCTTCTTGCTCGCACTAAAAATGTCCATCATAAGGTATTTCCATCAATGTGGTTTTAACACAACTTTAATGCAACCATCTGTTCTTGTGTCAAAAACCTCGTAACCATGCTTTGCTTGATCTAGTGGAAGTACGTGAGTGACGATATCACTAGGGTCCACCTCTCCTTTTGCTATTAGGTCATAAAGGAATGGCATGTAAGGTATCACAGGAGCTTGGCCCATTTTCAAATTAATATTTCGTTCAAATAAGTCACCTAGAGGAAAGGCATTATATCTGCCTCCATATACGCCTGTAACTTGAATCGTACCGCCTTTACGGACAGCTTGAGAAGCAATCACTAAACCACTAATCGTTCCGCCATGGAGTTTCATTCCTGTTGCTAAAAATTCTAAAGGTGTCATTTTTCCATCCATACCAACAGCATCTATGACAATATCTGCTCCACCTTGTGTGATTTCCTTCAGATACTCTCCAGTGTTTTCATGCTTTTCGAAATTAACAATTTCTACTTTATTTGTTTTTTTAGCATGCTCTAAACGGTAATCTAAATAGTCTACGGCAATGACTCTTTTTGCCCCGTTATACCAGGCAAATTTTTGGGCGGTTAAGCCTACTGGACCACATCCAAGCACGATGACGGTATCACCTGGTTTTACCCCAGCATTATCTACACTCCAGTAGGCCGTGCCTGTAACATCTGCAAGTAATACCAACTTCTCATCGTCCACTTCTGAGTTCTCAGGAATTTTAAATGGTGTAAAGTTACCAAAAGGAACACGCATATATTCAGCTTGTCCCCCCGCATAACCTCCAGTTGTTTCAGAATAACCAAAAAATCCACCCATTTCTCCATGAGGATTGGAGTTATCACATTGACTTGTTAGATCATGGGTACAATACCAGCAATGACCGCAGCTTACATTAAACGGGATTATCACTCGATCGCCTTTTTTAAGCTTTGTTACTTCTGGGCCAACTTCTTCTACTATTCCCATTGGTTCATGCCCTATAACATAGTCAGTAGGAAGATTAGGAATCATAGCATGAAGTAAGTGTAAATCGGAGCCGCAAATTGCCGAGGTGGTCACTTTGACAATAATATCGTCAGCATTTTTGATAGTTGGGTCTTTTACTTCCTTGACTTGCACATTTTTTATTCCTTGATAGGTGACTGCTTTCATTCTTTCTCCCCCTTATTTATTTGGTGTTGCAAACATCCCAAGTCTATCTGTGTCGTTTGGAAACAGCTTTAGCTGGGCAATTTGAACGGCTGTTTCAGCGGCTTTTATATCAAGGGGATATTGTTCATTTATATCGTATGGATGAAGCCATCCTTTACTTATCATTAAATCTGAAATTTCTGCATGTAAATCAAGGGCTGCTTCCATTTGCTTGATTAATACACTTCTTAAATCTGTATTGGCTGTTTCCGTAATGGCAACAGAATAATTTCTTATTCCATTTTTCACACTTAATAAAAAATCCATTGCAAAAGACGAGTCCGCGAGGTTAGGCATCCCTTCAGCATTACGCGGGTCCAAATAATCTTCCATTTTTATTTTCAACTCCTTTATTGGGTGGTTGGGGGCTTTTTATAAAAACGCAGCAACTCATTTATATCTTTAATTCCTTGTTGAACATCCTTTTCCATCAGAGCCTTAAGATCGTTATCAAAACAAATTCCTTGCATCAATTTGGAACGTAATAAACACACGGTCTTAAAGTTCAAAATCTCATGTGTATCCATTGTTTCATGTAATGCTAATGTCTCTTTATCCATAGGACATTTCACCTCCTGTAGGTTCACCAACATTATTTTTCCATAATCCAATTTCTTTATGTAAAAATAAACGAATACCCCAAGAACAAACATATTCATGAATAAACCAACATTTTTATCAAAATATAAAGTAATGAAACGTTTGAAGGAGTGGCCCATTATGACAAAATATCTAGGAATTCACGAAGCACTTGAACTACATGAATTATTAACTTTTAAGAATTTATGTGTAACAAAAGCAGCTACCATGAGTGCGTTAGTACAAGATGAAACATTAAAAAACCTTCTTGCCAATGATGCTCAATCAGGTTCAGAGCATATTTCTCAATTGCAGAAATTTTTAACGAAGCGGGAGGATATAATATGAACCAATTTCTGCAAAATATAATGGGCATGGGTGGCATGACAGAGCAAGTAATAGCAACAGATTTATTGATTTCTGCTAAAAGTGGAGTAAGAAACTATGCTTTTGCTTTAACAGAGGTTGCCACACCAGAGGTAAGAGCGGCATTAAGAGAACAACTAAGAGCAGCTATTGAAACACATGAAGCAGTTTCTAACTTTATGATTGATAAGGGCTATTACCATCCGCATAGCCTTGCTGAACAATTACAAGTTGATTTGACAGCTGCACAAACGGCATCCGATTTAGCACAAAAATAAACAGAGGAAGGAGCTTAGGCTTCTTCCTCTGTTTATTTTTGTTTCGGTTCAACTACTCATTCATAATTTGTACAAAATGTTTTTACAGATTAGTGAATTAGTCATTTAATACCTCTTTTTTTCTGTTAAGTTTGATATATTTTGAGTGTACTCACTAATATGAATTTTCTAATAAAAAGGAGTGTTTCAAATGGTCGTAAAATGGTTAAGGGAAAATACGGTTGCTGCAGGAATTTTAACTTTAATGCGTTTATACCTTGGTTATTCATGGTTAACAGCTGGGTTTCATAAACTATCAGGCGGATTTGATGCTTCCGGATACTTAGCAAACGCTGCTGCTAATCCTGTAAAAGGCCCAGATGGAAGTTTGGTTTATGGATGGTATGTATCTTTCTTAAAAAGCTTTGCGATTCCTAACGTGGACTTATTTAATACGATTGTACCTCTAGGTGAATTTCTAGTTGGTTTAGGTTTAATTCTCGGCTGCTTAACAACAGCTGCCATGTTTTTCGGACTAGTCATGAACTTCTCTTTCTTCATGGCAGGAACAGTTTCTCATATTCCAACAGACCTATTCATCGGTTCTATTATCCTATTTGCTGGATTCAATGCTGGTAAATATGGTTTAGATTATTGGGTCATTCCTTTTATCCGCAAAACTGCTTTCAAAAAAGAGAAAGCTCTTGGACAAAACTAATTTTTTAACAATAAAAAAACCCTTCAGGAAGGACACAATCCGTGTTACTTCTTGAAGGGTTCTTTATTTATTCTTCTGCACTTCCAAATCCCACTTTATTTTCGTACCAACCAGTTAATTGGGTTAGGATTGCAAATACAAAAAAGAAATTCATTGCCCAAACATTGACAAATGGAGCCATTCCTCCAAATTCAATCGTTGAATAACCTTTTAATTTCATCACAATCATTGATTCAATAAAAATGAGAATAAAACCCACTACCCCAGCCACAGCTGCTCTAATCATCTTTCCCAACCTCCAATACTTATTAGGCTCTCCATGCTATTAATTTATATAAATGTTTTTTTGACAAAATTGTGAACTATCATAACTTAATTATATTTTAAAAAAGGAAAAAACAAAACAAAAAAGTGATGGTTTTGTCACAGAATTTACATAAAGAACAAAAAGCGCAAGCGCCTCGAACAGCCCCGACAAGCAAATGTTCTGTTTTGTAAGAAGTCTGCACTTTGACTTCTTACAAAACAGGTTATTTGACCTCGAGGGGCTAGGCGCTGGAGCTGGATTACGAAAAACTTTGTCTAAAGTTACCACAAGTTTAAAATTTATACTCTCCTTAACAATTTAAAAAATAAATCCTTGGCACTATACCAAGGATTTATTTTCTCTATATTTTAGTTGTAATAGGTTTGAAGGAAGGACTTCATTTGATCATTTATCATCTTTAATGTTTCTTCAGATGTAAAATGTCCCATATCGTAGAGATGGCATGCGGCTAGAGTAGGTATTAATTTACCTGCCGTTTGAATTAACTTTTCACCAGGAAAGAAAATATCTTTTTTTCCACCTATCACCATTGTTGGTGCCTTGTAATCATGCAATTCCTGAATGGTTGTTAATTTCGGCATTTCCTGCTCCAATTTTGTACTTTGAAAAATCTCACCAATGATTTCTGCATCAATGTCTTTCATAGTGTAATCAGACATACAATCTGCAATGTTTTGCAAATGTTTATTTGATCCGCTTCCTCTATATAAGAGTAATGGAACTAGTATTTTTTTTATCATTTCTACCTTTGAACCTAGAATGATTCCTGCAGGAGCATAAAGTATAGAGCAGGAAATCCTATCTGGAAAATAAGTAGCAAGTCGCAAAATAATACCTCCGCCATATGAAGGCCCAGCAAAAGCTGCCTTCTCCACTTGAAAATGATTCATTAAATCAACAATCCACATGGCGTAGCTATCATCTGAAGCTGACAAGCGCTTTTCTGAACTATAACCCGGATGACCTATTGTATCTGGGGAATATACTCGATATTCCTTTAATAAAGAAGAGAACCATGATAAAGTCATAGGGTTAATACAGTTACCTCCTTGAAGAATAAAAAGCGGTTTACCTTCTTTAGGACCAGTGACTAATACATGTGTTTTCCCAAATCGTGTTTCAACAAACACTTTTTCAAAATCTACCTCTAATGTTTTCAAGTAGTTGTCATAATAACTAAGGAGTTTCTGTTTCCCTTCCTTACTTTTGTAAATGGTATGTTGTTTGGCCATAGTAACCTCACATTTGCATTGTTTTGTACTAATTCTACCAATCCTACTTCATTTCTACCATTTTTTTCTATAAACACTATAAAAGTTTCTTAAAAAAAAGCTTCTCCCATAAAAACCAAGGAATAATCGATTTGAGAATGATGGTAGTTCTAACACTTTTTCCTACACAATAACGCAATTTCTTTACTCCCTTTTGTAAAGCTAATCTAGTAATAAGCTTAGCTATATCCTCAGGATTTCCAAAACGCTCTCGACCCTTTTCCATTACACCTTCAATATTTTTCATATAGGAATAATAAGGGGAAGTCTGTTCTCTTGATCTTTGTGTGACATGGTTTCCCGTAGACCAAATATTGGTTTGAAATGAACCTGGCTCAATAAGGACCACATCAATTCCAAAAGGTTTCACTTCTAATCTTAAACTCTCACTGTAACCTTCTACAGCAAATTTGGACGAAACATAAGGAGAAAGTGATGGATAACCGATTTTTCCACTAATACTGCTCATATTAAAAATCTTTCCATAACCTTGTTTACGCATTTTAGGTAAAACGGCTTGAGTAACGGCAATTAGCCCAAAAAAATTCGTGTCAAATTGCTTTTGATATTCTTCAATCGGGATTTCTTCACTAAAACCTGCAGACGCAAAGCCAGCATTATTAACTAAAACATCTATATTTGATAGCTCTTCTACTAATAGTTGTTGGAAATGAGAAATCGACTCTTTCGAAGTCACATCTAATGGAAAAAATTCTATATCATTTTGTAAGCCTATTTTATCTAAGAAATCTTTTAAATCAGGAACCTTTGCTAAATTACGTACCATAGCTTTTACTTGAAACCCACTTCTCGCTAACTCTTGACAGGTCACCCAACCAATCCCACTTGAAGCTCCTGTAACAATTGCAACTGGTTTATTCAATGATTTCTCTCCTTCAAAAAGTGATATCTTTTTTCTTTCCACTTAAAGGCTTCATATTCCTCTAATAGTGACTACATATATTTGTTTGTCTCTTATTTGACTCTCTAAAATTTATTTCAGAATATTTTTAAAATACATCCTATTCCTACTAATTAATAACCAAAAGATTACACTCGACTATTTTTTATTATCGTGGTATTATATTACCATATTAGCACGTTACCACTTTAACAAGATAAAGATATATTAGGAGGATTTTTCATGAAAAGGGTCTTGTCACTAACATTTATTTTTGCTTTTTTTACTATTTTAGTAGCTGGATGTTCTAGCACCTCATCTACTGGTAATTCTAATAAACTAGTTATCGGTATTGACGATAAATTTGCCCCAATGGGTTTTAGAGATGAAAATAATGAGATTGTTGGATTTGATATTGATTTAGCGAAGGCTGCTGCTAAAGAAATGGAAAAAGAAGTTGTTTTCCAACCAATTGACTGGAGTACTAAAGAGTCTGAATTAAGCAGTGGACGTATTGACCTCATCTGGAATGGATATACCATTACGGACGAACGAAAAGAGAAGGTTTTATTCACGAAGCCTTATTTAAAAAATGCCCAAGTCATTGTAACAAAAGCAGACTCTGAAATTTCAAAGATGGATGATTTAACGGGTAAAGTAGTCGGTGTTCAATCATTATCTTCTGCTTCAGATGCTTTAAATGCCAATGACATTAAATCAAAAATTAAAGAAGTTACAGAATTCAAGGATAATGTATTAGCTTTAAGTGATTTGAAAATTGGCCGAATTGATGCTGTTGTTATAGATCAAATTGTTGCTGACTATTATATGACAAAAGAAGCGGATACTTATAAGCTTTTAGACGAATCCCTTGCTCCAGAAGAGTATGGAATTGGTGTAAAAAAAGGCAATGAAAAATTACTAAATGAGTTACAAAAAGCTCTAGATAAGATAAATCAAAATGGCACAGCAGCCAAAATTTCAGAAAAATGGTTCGGGGAAGATAGAGTATTAAAGTAAGAGAACTGATTAAAATGAATAAAAAATAATTCCTCCTTCAAAGGGGGAAGCTTTTTTTAGGAGCAAACGTTGATGAGTATAGATTATCTAATTAATATTACAAAACCAATGCTCGAAGGGGCACAGATGACCGTTTTATTATTTTTCATCGCTATTGTTTTTTCGATTCCGTTAGGTTTTGTGTTTACATTAATGTCCAATAGCCACAATAGAGTGCTCTCATGGTTTGCTAAAAGCTATATATACATCATGAGAGGGACCCCTTTATTGTTACAGCTTCTATTTATTGTTTTTGGGCTGCCTATGATTCCTTATATAGGAGAGTACTTGGTTATGGACAGGTTTGTTGCAGCTTCAATTGGTTTTATTTTAAACTATGCTGCTTACTTTGCTGAAATTTTTAGAGGGGGATTATTAGCCATTGATAAAGGTCAATATGAAGCAGCACAGGTTTTAGGCTTCAATAAATGGCAAACAACGACCAAAATCATCCTTCCGCAAATGTTTCGAGTTGCCTTGCCAGCGGTTTCTAATGAGTCCATTACACTAATTAAAGATACTGCACTATTATATGCAGTTGCAGTACCTGAGCTTTTACACTTTGCTCAGACAGCTGTAAACCGTGATTTTACCATCATTCCTTTTTTCATAGCAGGTGTTATATTTTTAATGATGACCCTCTTATTAACCGCATTTTTTAAATGGATTGAAAGAAAATTCAAATTTGAATAAGGGACTGGAGAAAAGTGACGATCATTCAAGTTTCAAATCTACGAAAATCGTTTGGCGATTTAGATGTGTTGAAAAATGTCACATTTGAAGTGAATAAAAACGATGTTGTCGCTGTAATTGGACCTTCTGGTTCAGGAAAAAGCACCATGCTAAGAAGTCTTGTTCACTTAGAACAGGTGGATAGCGGCAGTATCCGTATTCGAGATGAATATCTTGTAAAAGATGGTATATACCCCTCTAATCAAGAAATAAAGCGTACGACCACCAAAATGGGAATGGTATTTCAACATTTTAATCTCTTTCCTCATCTAACGGTCAAACAAAATCTTGAGATTGCACCAAGAACGATAAATGGTGAATCGGTTGAATCGATTTCCAAAAAAAGCACAGAACTGTTGGAAAAAGTAGGATTGTCTGATAAAGGTCATGTTTATCCTGCTAATCTCTCAGGTGGTCAAAAACAAAGAGTAGCTATTGCAAGGGCATTAATGATGAACCCTGATATTTTATTGTTTGATGAACCTACCTCCGCTCTTGATCCTGAATTGACAGGTGAGGTTCTTAAAGTCATTAAAATGCTTGCAGAAGAGCATATGACGATGATTGTCGTTACACATGAAATGGGCTTTGCTAAAGAAGTAGCAAATAAAATCATGTTTATGGACAACGGGGAAGTAATAGAGTCGGGAAGTCCAGAGCAACTATTTAACAACCCGCAATTTGACCGGACCAAAACATTCTTAAATAAGGCTTATAAATAGCAAAAACGATAGCTCATACCAGCTATCGTTTTTCATTTTATAATACTATTTGGGCATTTTCTCTAACTTTATCAATCGTAATGCGTCCAACAAACTTACTGAATTTTTCTCGTTTTTTTCCATTTTCCTTGTATAGGTTAATCAGTTGTTGAACCACATCATTCAGTTTGTTTTCAGGTACACCCGCTATTAAGAGTTCACCTACTTGAGCTTTTAATGTTTTAGGATTCCCCCCAACGTACACATCAAAAACTTCCTTGTTCTTGACAATGCCTATATCCTGTAATAAAGGTTCTCCACAAGCATTCGTACAACCAGTATAAGCAATATGCATAGGAGCAGGAACTTCCTGACCTGCTACAGCATCGTTTAAAGCTAAAGCCGTTGGAAGTCCTTCCACTTCTGCACCCTGACAAAAGCTACAGGTTTTAAGGCTTTTTACATAAGATCCTACCGGGTAGATTTGTAATCCAACCGATTTTAACTTTTCTTTGACCATTTCCACATCACTATCTTCATCCAGTTCCACATATAGTTGTTGAAAATTTGTCAGTTCAATCCTAGCTTTATCACCTAAAACATTACCTAGTACAGATAACTGTTCCGGTTTAAAAATACTGCCGCCTACTTCAAAGCCAGGTGTAACGGCAAATAATTTCATATATTTTCTCTCCCTCACGAAAATTTTGTATGTAATAGATGTAGTAAGAACGGTATAAGTCAGCCACGACAAATACCGTCTCATATTTTTCTAATTAATTTCTACAACATACGGAAACACAAAAACTTCACCATTGAATTTGAATTCAGCCCATATTTTATAAATGCCTAGCTTTGTAAATTGGGTTTCAAAAATTGGTTCATCTCCATGTAAGGGATGGACGTGAATATAATTCTCGGCTTTTTCATCAAGGATGACGACATGCCCCAATGCGCCTAGATGCTGTTCAGGGGTTTCACCATTCAAATCAAATTTCAACTGAATTTCTTCATTTACCTTTAATGATGAAGGCTTTAATTCTACCTGGTGATCACCGATTTGTTTAACTAAGTTTGTATCTGGTTCTAAAGCGTGATGTTCATGTTCTTCTTGTGGACTTCCAAGAATAAATTCGATTGGCTCTACTTCATAAGGAAGTTCTTTCGGTTTGATATCAACAAAAATTCTGTATTCTCCATCTGTTAATGAATGAGCCACCTTAAAAATCCCTGGTTCGCTAGACTCTGGATGTAAGTGTTTATATTCTTTTAGATCGGTACTAACCACTATAAGATGCATCTTTTTTTCATGATTAACTTCTAGGTCTGCCTCAGATACGGGTTCCCCTTTGCTATTTTTTAACGTAATGACCAAGTCTCCATTTTCTTCGTGAACCATTGGTAAAACTTGACTTTGTAAGCTTGGAACCGTTTCATTTGTGTGAGCGTGACCTTCTTCGTTTTCTACCTCTTCTACATCTGTGGAATGTTCTGTATTTGTGCCATGGTTAGACTCGGTTGCAGCATGGCCAGCATCTTCTGGTTTCCCAGAAAAGGAAGCATACGTATAATACGCTCCTACTACCACGAGTAAATATACAATTGCTGAAATTGCCCATTTTTTCATATTGTTTTCACCTCTATAATTTTACACGTTGTAGACGCAATGCATTTAGGACCACTGAGACAGAGCTAAATGCCATTGCTGCTCCCGCTAACCAAGGCGCCAATAAACCTAATGCCGCAACTGGTATTCCAAGTGCATTATAGGCAAACGCCCAGAATAAATTTTGTTTGATATTTCGAATCGTTTTTTTACTCATAAAAATTGCATCCGCAATACTATTTAGGTCTCCACGAATTAACGTAATATCAGCCGCTTCCATGGCAACATCGGTTCCTGTTCCAATTGCCATACCAATATCAGCAATTGCCAAAGCTGGGGCATCATTGATACCATCTCCAACCATCGCTACCTTTTTGCCTTGCTCTTGAAGCTTTTTCACTTCTTCTGCTTTTCCTTCAGGTAACACCTCAGCAATAACTTGATCTACACCTGCTTGTGCTGCTATGGCTTGAGCCGTTTGCTGATTATCACCAGTAATCATGATTACTTGAAGTCCCATATCCCTTAAGCGCTTAATAGCCGCAGTTGAGGTATCTTTAATGGTATCCGCTACTGCTACCATTCCAGCGTACTGGCCATTAATAGCCGCCAACATAGCTGTTTTTCCTTGTTTTTCAAGCTCGACCATTTTGCTTTGGACTTGGTCAATTTCGATATCAGATTTCTTCATTAGGCGTCTAGTACCAATTAGAACTTCTTTATTTTCTACATTCGCTTTAATACCGTATCCTGGTATTGCTTCAAAGTTAATTACCTCTTTAAAGGTAATGCCTTTTTCTTTAATTCCCTCCACAATGGCCTCAGCAAGTGGATGTTCTGATTGCTTTTCTGCAGAACCAACTAATGCTAAAAATTCATGTTCATCGTAGTCAGTAATTACATCAGTTAATACAGGTTCTCCATTTGTAATCGTACCCGTTTTATCAAGAATGACGGTATCGATACGGTGTGTCATTTCTAAATGCTCTCCACCCTTAAACAAGATTCCGTATTCAGCTGCACGACCAGATCCGGCCATGATAGATGTTGGTGTTGCTAAACCGAGTGCACAAGGACAAGCAATCACTAAAACAGCAATAAGCTTCTCTAATGCCTCTGGGAAATTTCCTGGATCCACAACAAAAAACCAAATTAAGAAGGTAATAACTGCAATCCCAACAACAATTGGGACAAATATCCCCGAAATCATATCTGCAAGGCGTTGGATAGGTGCTTTAGATCCCTGGGCTTCTTCTACTACTCTAATAATTTGTGCTAAAGCTGTATCTTTTCCGACCCTTGTTGCTTTGATTTTGATAAAGCCATTTTTATTAATGGTAGCACCGATTACCAAGTCACCTACTGTTTTATCAACAGGGACACTTTCTCCAGTTATCATGGATTCATCTAGAGCTGTACGCCCTTCCAAAATTTCTCCATCCACAGGGATTTTCTCACCTGGTTTAACTAGTAAAACATCCCCGGATATAACCTCTTCTAATGGAATCTCTCTTTCCTCTCCATCTCGAAGAACAGTAGCTGTTTTGGCTTGTAATCCCATTAATTTCTTTATTGCTTCTGAAGATCTTCCCTTTGCCCTAGCCTCAAATAATTTACCTAGAATGATTAAAGTGATCAGAATCGCACTTGTTTCAAAATATAAACCTGTAGGATGAGTATTTTGAATGATGGTTTGTATTGATAAATACACACTGTAAAAATAAGCGGCAGATGTTCCTAAAGCCACTAATACATCCATGTTTGCACTTTTATTTCTAAGAGCCTTATATCCGCCAATATAAAATTGTTTTCCAATATAAAATTGAACGGGTGTAGCCAATGCCATCTGTACCCAAGGATTCATGAATGCATCAGGTACAAATAAGAAACTTGTGAAACTAAAATGACCAGCCATTGCCCATAGTAGAGGCAGTGCTAAAATGAGGGAAAAGATAAATTTACCTTGTTGTGTTTCAATTTCTCTTAATCGGTAATCTACGGTTTCCTGTTCATTTTCATCACTTTTTACACTTGCTCCATACCCTAGCTTTTCGACTTTTTGGATCATATCTTTTGGGTTAAGGATAGATGGATTATATTCAATAGAAGCTTTTTCTAAAGCAAGATTCACGTTAGCATTGAGAATACCTTCCATTTTATTTAATCCTTTTTCAATTCTGGCTGAACAAGCTGCACAAGTCATTCCTGTAATATCAAATTCAACTTTTTCTGTTACCACATCGTAACCTAAGTCTCTAATTTTTTTCTGTATATCAGCTGGACTCATGGTCGCAGCATCGAATTTAATCGTTGCCTTTTCTAAGGCAAGATTAACATTTGCCTCTTCGACACCATCCATTTTCTTAAGTCCTTTTTCAATTCGAATGGCACAAGCTGCACAAGTCATACCGGTTATTTGAAATTGACTTTCTTGGACTTTCTCACTCATAAGCCTTCTCCTTTATACCTATATAGGGTATATATTTTTGAAAAAGAGAGCGTGCTATTAACTAGCACGGTCTCGGGTTGTTTTATTTTACATCATAGCCCTGGTCATCAATCGTTTCTTTAATTGCATCAAGTGTTACTTCATTTGAATTGAACTCAACATCTACCGATTTATTTTCTAGATTAACTTTTACACTAGAAACTCCTTTTAGTTCTCCAACACTGCCTTCTACTGCTTTTACACAATGGCCACATGACATTCCTTCTACTTGTAATGTAACTTTTTCCATTATAATCGTCTCCTTTATTTTTTCATTAATCTTTGTACGGTTACTAATACTTCATCTAATACTTCCATGTCACCTTCTTGGATTCTTTCAACAACACAACTTTTTAAATGCCCCTCAAGTAAAAGCTTTGCCACACTATTCAGTGCTGATTGAGTCGCTGATATTTGTGTGATGACATCATCACAATAAGTGTCTCTTTCAATTAAACCTTTAATTCCACGTATCTGACCTTCAATCCGATTTAATCGGGTGATTAAATTCTTTTTTACCTTATCGGAATGATGGCTTTTACGATCGCTTGAAACAGTACAACAACCTTCATCTTCTGTCTGGAGCAAATCATTTTCAAATTCATTTTCCATTGATTTCCCTCCTCGTGATTTATTATATTATACCCCCGTACAGTATGTAAAGTGCCAAATATGAAAAAAATATGACAAAATAGTGAAGCTGCCACCATTGACAGCTTCCTAATGTTAACTGTTATAGTATAGATGTAAAAATCCCTAAAGCCGGATTTTTACAGGCTCTCTTAATAAGTGCTTAGCTCTTTTCTTGATTTTCATATAAGTTTAACACCCTATATTTCGAAGGTCTTTTTATTAGTTTCAAAATAGCAACCAAGTTTCAGAAAAGAGCCTTAATGTTAAACCAATTCTTCCAACTTTTCAGGCTTCCAATCCTTTATGCCATTATCTTCAATAATTCCTAACGTCACATCAGTAATATCAGGGTCCGAAATTAAACGATCTTGTACTCTGAATTTGATATCGTCTGCAACAGCTAAAGATAAACCTTTTCTTAGTTCAATTTGACCTTCCACATGATAATAACGTCCTTCTTGAGTAATACGAATTAAATTTATATCTGTCACATCATCATCGGATAAAATGATTTTTGCTACTCTTTCCTCTATTTCTCGAGGTGCTGCAACTCCAATCAATCCAACCATATTATCATAGCCAACTCGGAATGCTACTCCTAACATTAATAAACCAATTAGGATGGTCATCACACCATCTAAAAAATCAAGTGCTGTAAAGGATGTAATTATAACGGCAATAGCTGCTAATATGGCACCTGTTACAGCCACAAGTCTTCGTAAAAAACGAGCCGTGTTGGCGGAGCTGCCCTTCCTACATTCTTGAAAGCACCCGTTATGATTCCAATACCTTTTGCTGAGGCTCTTGTTTCTAAATTTATTTCCTTCATCGCTTTTATTAAAATACCCCCGTCAATGATGAGGTTAAGCAGTAAAACTCCAACATTAAGCCAAAACCCATTGCCTGATTCTATAGGATGTTGAAGTAAATGCCATCCTTCACGAATAGTTTCATATGCCATAATGGTAACGACAATAACTGCTATCATACAGAAAATATTAATGACTCTTCCAAATCCGGTTGGGAATTGTCGTGTAGGTTTCTTTTCAGATAAAATGCTTCCGACAAAAACAAATCCTTGGTTCACAGCATCTGCCAAGGAATGCATAGCCGATGCAAACATAGCTCCACTGCCGCTCATAGCTGCTGCGATTCCTTTTGCGGCAGCAATAATAGCATTCCCAATCATAGCGATAGCGGATGATTTATTCCCTTTTTTTAAAAGATTCAAGAATCCATCTTGATTTGCTTCCGTTTCCATATGAAATCCCCCATTTATTTTTTTATAGTTTTCCTTATAAAGAACTTTCTATTAAGAAAAAACCTTTGCCTATTAGCAAAGGTTTAACAATCACTTTCATTTCCTACTAGCGCAATTCCACCATTTATATAGTCCAGAGTTAAGTCCGCTATAAATGGTTCTAATTCAGGTTCAATCGCTACAAGTATACCGTTTTCTGTTATAAATAAATCATCTTCGCTTGGCTCCTCCAGAGCAAGTCCCATTTGTGGTCCGCCTCAGCCATAACCCGCAAAATAGAGGCGAATATGGTTGGTATTTCGTTCAGAAAACACCTTTTTTAAGACATCGCGTGCCTCATCCGTAATTCTCATTTTAAATATCCTCTCTAGATTCATTTGTTAAAACTCTCGTTACACATGGTACCATAAGAGATATAGCAGTCAAATCATATGCACATCGATATTTAACAAATCAATAATAACCATAAATATAAACCCAACAATGTAATGAATAGGGTTGGAATGGTTAATAAAATACCTACTCTAAAATAATATCCCCAGCTAATTTTTACCCCTTTTGTTCTTAGAACATGTAACCATAATAAGGTAGCTAAAGATCCAATTGGCGTAATTTTTGGACCTAAGTCGGAACCAATCACATTGGAAAAGATGAAAGATTCACGAATAATCGACGATGTATGAGTTTCAGATATGGCCAATGCATCAATCATGACCGTTGGCAAATTATTCATGATGGAGGAAAGAAATGCTGCCATAAATCCCATCGCCATGGTTGAAGCGAATAACCCTTGTTCTGCCGCATTTTGAAGAACATTAGCCAATATCCCTGTAAGTCCTGCATTTCGTAAACCATACACCACTACATACATCCCAATTGAAAAAAATACGATGGCCCATGGTGCTCCTTTTACGACATGAGATACATGAACGGCTGGACTTCGTTTTCCAAGTAACAGAAAAATACAGGCAATAACACCAGCAATGAAGGACACTGGAATATGTAAGGCTTCACTTAAAAAGTATCCTATTAATAATATAAATAACACCAGCCAAGAGAATCTAAACATTCTCGAATCCTTTATAGCTTCGCGAGGTTCCTTTAGATCTGACACCTCATAGTTTTCGGGAATATTTCTTTTAAAAAAGAGATACAGTACTATAATACTAGCTAGTAAGCTAAAAAGGTTGGGAATAACCATTTTTGAAGCATACTCGGCAAACCCAATTTTAAAATAATCGGCAGAAACAATATTAACTAAATTACTTATGGTAAATGGTAATGAGGTTGTATCTGCAATAAAACCACTGGCCATTATAAACGGAAGAATCATGCTATCTTTAAACTTTAATGCCTTAATCATAGCTAAGACAATGGGTGTAAGGATAAGAGCAGCTCCATCATTTGCAAAAAATGCTGCCACAATCGCACCTAATAAAGTAACAAGGAGAAACATTCTTTTTCCATTACCTTTAGCGTACCGTGCCATATGTAAAGCGGACCATTCGAAAAAGCCGATTTCATCTAATATTAATGAAATAATAATGAGAGCAACAAAGGTTAATGTGGCATTCCATACAATGCCAGTTACATCCTGTACATCTTGCCATGATACAATTTTTAAAGAAAGGGCCGTTAGCGCTCCTCCACAAGCTGACCACCCTATACCAAGTCCCCTAGGCTGCCATATCACTAGTACCAAAGTGGCTAAAAAAATAACCGATGCTAAAATGATTGATACCAAAATCTGTACCCCTTTTGTCTCTATTTTTGTCGAATTCTAAAACATTATATAGATTTATCCTTTAGATATCAATGGTCATGTATCTTTATATGAAGGATATCACTGCAAAATTGGTTAATAGTATTAGATTCTAAAAAACATTATCATTTTAAAAAAATAAGCGTGAAATCGTTTGAGATTTCACGCTATTTTTTGCTAACTCCACAATGGAATTCCGCTAAATATCTGGACTTTTATTATTAAATTAATCATTTTAAAATGATGAAATTAAGGAACCGGTTGTTTGATTATTGATTGCTGCAGATGGATATTGGTAAACTGATGGATTTCGTTCACAAAGTCTTTCCCAAGCATCCACACATACAGGGTCAAAATGGCTTTCTTTTTGGTTTATAATCAAATTCATTGCTTCTTCGTGTGTCCATGCTTTTCGATAGGAACGTTCAGAAGTTAAGGCGTCATATACATCCGCAACCGCAACGATTCTAGCTAAAAATGGAATTTCTTCACCTTTAAGCTGATCTGGATATCCACTTCCATCCCATTTCTCATGATGATGTCTGATAATATTCAATTCCTCTGACATAAAACCAAGATCTCGACACATCTCATAACCACTCGCTGGATGTTTCTCGATAATCATTCTTTCTTCTAAAGTTAATTTTCCTGGCTTATTTAAGACATGGTCAGGGATATTTACTTTTCCAACATCATGCAATAAGGTTCCTTGTGCAATTGCCCTTAGATACTCAGGCTTTAAATGCAGTTCCTCTGCTATTTTCAATGCATACAGAGTCACCCTAAAGGTATGACCTGCCGTATATGTATCCTTTTTTTCCGTTATAATGACCAAATCTCTTACACTAGGTGAAATGCTTCCCGTAACCCTTTCAAATGGATCATTAGTAAACAAGGCACGTAAAGCACCAACCAAAGATCCCTTTGCTGCATACTGTTTAATGAGCCCAACTAATACCACAATCATGGAGGCAAGTAAAACGAAGTGATACGTCCACCAGCTTAATTTCCACTTTTCTCCTAAAACCATAATAAGCTGTGATACGAGTAACCATCCTGAACTATAAATGATGGAGACCTGTAATGGAAATCGGGAATAACGGTAAGATTGGCTGTATTGAAACATGGTAACTAAATTAAAAAGTATAGTGAAGCCCATTAAAATCCAATTCAACGGATTTACCGTTAAAGGAATGATATCCACCATATGTGGTGATAACAAACTTGAAACGGCAAAAACACCTAATCCGCATATCCAAACTGGAAGCAGTAATCTATTATATCTCGAAAGAAATTTAACTATTTTTTTATCAGTTGGTAAAGAGGATAACCAAAGCCAAAAAGTTGCTAAGATTATACTTAGTTGCGCAGCTACACCTGGTAAATGAGTATCACCTAATAGGAAATCGGGAGTTGATAAACCATGAACTGAAAACAATAGTGCTAATGAAATAAAGGATAATGATAGAAAGGTAATTTTAATATTTCTTAACCGATTACCAACAATCCCTACTGATATGGCAATAATAATAGAAAGAATAGCTACTAAACTAACAATATAGAAATGTCCTCTTGGCATTTCAAAAACAGGGTCTGGCAGCAAACCTTGTTTCAATAATTCAAAAAAAAGAAATGGTAATATTATCGCAAAAATCGGACCTATATAGCTGTATTTCCTCATGGGTACCCTCCGACATTCCACTATCTATGACTTTTGTACTGCTATAATATTACCATATTTCGACACCATTTGTGTAAATTTGTTAACATTATAAGATTAACTTTGGGTTTTCACGTAAATATTTATTTTATTATTCTGTTTTATTTTATTTTAGTCAATTTTATGAGGTAATACCTTACCAGGATTCATAATATTTCGAGGGTCAATCATTTTCTTAATACTCAGCATCAGTTCAAGGGCATCTCCATGTTCTTTTTGTTGATATTTAATTTTGCCTAACCCCACACCATGCTCCCCTGTACATGTTCCTCCAAGCGAAAGAGAAAGATTAACAATTTGGTCGTTTATATTTTCAATTTCCTTAATTTGCTTAGGTTTATTCTGGTCATATAAAAGTATGGTATGGAAGTTTCCGTCACCAACATGGCCTAATACTCCGCCCTCCATTCCAGATTGATCAATCAAACTTCGAGCAAAAACAACTACTTCTGCTAATTTAGATATTGGCACACAGACATCGGCTCCACCAGCTTTTAAATTTGGATTCTGATGTCGAAAAGCATATGCCAGCTCGTGTCTAGCTTTCCACAATAACGCTCGTTTCTTTGAATTGGTTTCAGTGACCCAGTCTTCGCTTCCCAAATCCGAAACAATACCTTCCACTATTGATGCTTCCTCTTGGACACCCAATTGACTACCATGGAATTCAAAAAATAAGGAAGGCGCAACAGGGTAACTTGTTTGACTATATTCATTCACTTTTTGAATGCTAATATGATCAACAAGTTCCATTCGGGCTATTGGAATTCCTGCCAAGAGAATGGAATGGGCTGCTTGAATACAATCATCAACAGTTGAAAATGAGCATCTAGCAGCTAAAATAGCTTCTGGAATTCCATGTAGCTTTAATGTGATTTCCGTAAAAATTCCAAGAGTCCCTTCTGAACCGACGAATAAACCGTTTAAATGATAACCAGACGATGATTTTTTTGCTAAACTTCCTGTGTGAATGATTTTACCATTAGGTAGGATTACCTCTAAATCCAGCACTTGATCCCGCATCGTTCCATATCTAACTGCAGATGTACCACTAGCATTGGTCGCAACCATACCTCCTATGGAAGCATCTGCCCCAGGATCTACTGAAAAAAACAGACCATGGCGGTTTATCATGTCATTTAACTGTAAACGGGTAACTCCTGGTTGAACAGTAACAATCATATCCTCTGGAGAAAACGAAATTACTTTATTCATGTTTTGAAAGCTAATACTAATCCCCTTTTTTATCGGAATAGCTTGCCCTTCTAAACCTGACCCTGCACCAAAAGGAACAATTGGAATTGAATTTGTATCTGCATATCGAATAATTTCCACTATATCTTCTTTACAACTTGGGAAAACAACAATATCAGGTTCAACTGGAGAATGGTACGATTCATCTTTACTATGATGATAGATTTGTGTTTCACTTTGACTAACTTTTTCCTGCCCGAGAATATCAACCAATTGTTGGTACATCGTTATATCACCCTTCTGATAATTTTAAATTTTTAGAAAAATATATTTACTTTTATTTTAACTAATATTACTATTACTGTATACAGTATACTGGGATGTATTTTAGAGGAATTACCTGTATACAGTATACAGATTTGTGTTTTGGAGGATTACCATGAAAAAAATAGCCAAAGAAGATTCTTTAGCCACACAAGCCTATAACATTATTAAACAAGCTATTATCTCCGGGGATTTAAGTCCTGGGGATTCACTTCCAGAGGAAAGAGTGGCTAATGATTTAGGTATTAGTCGGACACCTTTACGTGAAGCAATTAAACTTCTAGCAACAGAAGGACTTGTTTTACTGGAAAAAGGAAAACCTGCAGTAGTTGCTTCTTATACACCCAGTGAAGCATTCGATTTTTTAGAAGTAAGAAGTATTTTAGAAGCACATAACATTACTATGATTGAGCCTTATTTAGATGATGCCTTTATAAGCTTACTTGAACAAAACATTACCCAACAAGAACAAACTGTCGTGGAACAGAATTATCAATTTTTTATCGATCTTGACCTTTCCTTTCATCTACTTCTTGCTAGTAAAAATAAAAATAAAACTCTCGTTGAAATGATTAAACATGTTAATAACGGAGTTAATCGTGCATTCTTGCTCTTATCAAAAACTCTTCCAATAAGCGCAAAAGATGCGGTGGAAGAACATAAACTCATTGTCAATGCTTTAAAAAATAAAGATATTTCATTAGCAAAGGAAAAAATGGAGTATCACATGCAGAAGATTGGCATCCGTATTCAAACTTATTTAAACAAGGGGGAAACAAAATGAAAAAAAGGTTTTTTAGTGTCATGTTGTTGATTGCCGTACTGTTAGTAAGTGCTTGTGGACGTCCTACAAATGAAAGCGTATCCAATAAAGAAGGAGGCAAATCGGATGAACAAAAATATACGATTAGAATCGCTCATCTTGTTCCCGAAGAACAATCTAGTCATCTTGCAGCGGTAACGTTTAAGAAAAATGTAGAAGAACGTTCTAACGGCCGAATTGAAGTGCAAATATATCCGAATGGTTCACTTTATGGATCAGACCGTGAAGCAATCGAAGCTGTTCAACTAGGAAATATCGAAATGACCATTCCAGCAGTAGCACCCCTTGCTTCATTTAATGAAAAGTTTATGGTTTTTGACTTACCTTTCCTTTTTAACTCTAATGAGGCTGCCTATAAAGCACTTGATGGCGAATTAGGAGAAACATTGTTAAAGGATCTGGAAAAAAATGATTTAAAAGGATTAGTTTTTGCTGAAAATGGATTCCGTAATATGTCAAATAACAAGGGTCCTATCGAAAGCCCTGAAGATTTAAAAGGAGTTAAAATGCGTACCCTTGAAAACCCGGTACACACGGATACTTTTAAATCCTTTGGTGCAAATGCATCGCCATTCGCTTTTGGAGAGTTGTATACTGCCCTACAGCAAGGAACATATGATGCAATGGAATGTCCGATTTCTCTATACTACACAAATAAATTCTATGAAGTTCAGGATTACTTGACTTTAAGTGGTCATGTCTATGCAGCTACCATCCTTCTTATGAATAACAATTTTTACAATGAATTACCGGAAGATCTTCAAAAAATAATTACGGATGCATCTAAGGAGTACCGAACTGAACAACGTAAGCTAGCTCAACAACAAGATATTGAATTTCTTGAAAAACTTAAAGAAAACGGTATGAAGGTAAACGAATTAACTGCTGAACAAAAGAATGCCTTTAGAGAGGCTTCAAAATCAGTTTACGAAAAATATATTCCTAAAATTGGTGAGGACTTAGTAAATAAAGCCCTCGAAGCTAACAAATAAGAGAAAAATATAAAAACCCATCATGTATCGTATTTAATATGATTTAGGGTGGGCTTTTTTTCTTACTCAATCTTTATTACCAGTTTTTTGAGAAAGGGTTTTTCTATGAAAATGAAGGACAAATATATCGAGGAAATTTTCTTGGTTTTCACCATGGTAGCAATGGTTATCTTGATTTTTACACAAGTAGTTGGACGGTACGTTTTTAATGCCGCCCCTAGTTGGACAGAAGAACTAGCTCGCTATATTCATATATGGCAAGTTTGGATCGGCGCCAGCTATGCTATTCGGCTTAGACAACATATTCGTATTGAAGCCTTTACAAACTTATTTTCTCCATTCATTCAAAAAATATTTGAAACATTATCTATTATTGTTTGGTTCATACTTGCCTTATTTTTAGCTGTTCTTGGAACTCAACTCGTTCTAAGCAGCTTAAAAAATGGACAAATCACACCAGCTATGCAAATACCAATGTGGATTCCTTTTGTAGCGATACCGTTAGGCGGTGCTGGAATGGCACTCCGACTCATCCAGCAACTTTGGACCATTTGGAGAACTTCCCCATCTAATTCTAATAAAGGAGGGAATATGATTTGACAATTGCACTACTTTTTATTTCCCTTTTTGTTTTCCTTTTAATAGGGGTACCAGTTGCAATCGCGTTGGGTGCCTCTGCATTGGTGACAATCTATTTTACTACTACGTTGCCTCTTACAATTATGACTCAAAAGGCATTTACTGCACTTGATTCATTCCCTCTATTAGCCATACCTTTTTTTATGCTAGCGGGCATATTAATGGGAAAAGGTGGGGTTTCTAAAAGACTATTAACTTTAGCCACTATGCTTGTAGGATGGATGGTTGGAGGTTTAGCAATGGTAACAGTGGTAACCTGTATGTTTTTTGCAGCCATTTCTGGCTCAGGTCCTGCAACAGTTGCAGCGATTGGCTCCTTTATGATTCCTTCGATGAGGGAAAAGAACTACAATGAGGGATTTGCTGCCGCTGTAACGGCTGCAGCAGGTTCAATTGGTGTTATTATTCCCCCTAGTATTCCATTTGTTATGTATGGAGTAATCGGTGGTGTTTCTGTTGGTGGTATGTTTTTAGCAGGTGTTATCCCTGGAATTATAATTGGCCTTGGACTTATGGCTGTTTCTTATTTTATTGCAAAGAAAAACAATTACAAACCAGAGACAACAGTCAATTATTCGTTTAAAGAGGTTATAAAGGCTTTATGGGATGCAAAATGGGCTTTAATGATCCCCGTAATTATTTTAGGAGGAATATACGGTGGAGTTTTTTCTCCAACAGAAGCAGCTGTCGTTGCTTGTGTCTATGGAATTATAATTGGGCTATTCGTTCATAAAGAAATGACGATAAAAGATATTTATGTATGTATTCGAGAAGCTATTGTTATTAATGCAACAACCATGATTATTGTTGGATTGTCCATTTCTTTCGCTTATATCATGACTCTTGAGCAAATCCCTAATAGTATTGCAGCATATATTACAGATTTATCAAGCAATCCTCTTGTGATATTGCTTGTTATTAATATATTGTTGCTAGTTGTGGGAATGTTCATAGACACCATTTCTGCATTAGTTGTATTAACGCCGATTCTATTACCGATTGTAACGGCTGTTGGAGTTGAACCAATTCATTTCGGTGTCATCTTAGTAGCCAATTTAGCGATTGGTTTTATTACTCCACCACTCGGGGTTAATTTATTTGTTGCATCTAGTAGTAGCGGTATTAAATTAGAAAAAATTGTTGTGGCTATTATGCCATTCTTACTGTCAATGATTATTACTTTACTCCTTATCACATATATTCCCGCATTGTCTATGTGGTTACCAAACTTCTTAGAGTAACAAGATAAGCGGATGAAAGGTAGATGTACAAATGGGACTTACGTTGAATTCACGTGTCTTAAAATTAGAAACACCAGGAATTAGAAAGTTTTCAAATCAACTTGTTAATTTTCCTGATGCTATCAATCTTACAATTGGTCAACCCGATTTTCCAACGCCTAAACATATAAAAGAAGCTGCTATCTCATCAATTTATTCAGATTTAACCAGCTACTCACTTAACGCAGGTCTCCTTTCCCTTCGTCAAGAGGTTCAATCATTTTTCGAGGACTGCTATCATTTATCCTACAGAGCTGAAGATGAAATTATTATTACAAACGGAGCTAGTGAAGCCCTTGATATCACATTCAGAACGATTCTTGAAGAAGGTGATGAAGTTATTTTATTTGCACCTGCTTACCCTGGTTATGAGCCACTTATCGAATTATGTGGTGCAAAACCTATTATTATAGATACTACTGCAAATGGCTTCAAACCAACTCTTAATCAATTAAAAAATGCTGTTACTACCAAAACAAAGGCGATTTTGTTCAACTATCCATCCAATCCAACAGGAGCTATATTAACTAAAGAAGATTTACAACCGCTAACAAATTGGTTAATAACTCAAGATTTATACGTAATTTCAGATGAAATTTATAGTGAGAATACGTTTGAAGGAAAACATATTTCCCTTGCATCAATGGATGGAATGTACGACCGTACCATTTTAATACATGGACTATCTAAATCCCATTCGATGACAGGCTGGAGAATAGGATTTACATTAGCCCCTAAATATCTATCAGAACAAATGTTAAAGGTACATTTATATAACGTGGTTTGTGCTCCTATTACAAGTCAATATGCTGCGATTGAGGCATTGCGTAATGGTAGGAATGATTCAATTCCTATGAACCAAGAATATATAAAAAGACGTGACTTTGTATACGATCGTTTGTTATCAATGGGATTACAAACAAGGAAACCAGAAGGTGCATTTTATATATTTCCAAAAATACCAGCCCACTTTCAGGATTCCCATACCTTTGCCACCAAACTTCTTCATGAAGGCGGTGTTGCTGTTGTCCCTGGGTCTGCTTTTACAGCATATGGTGAAGGATTTATTAGAATTTCGTATGCTTATTCTTTAGAAATATTAGAAGAAGGATTAAATCGTTTAGAAAGATTCTTGCTAGAATCAATCAATAATAAGGAGAAGTAAGTATGATGAAAACCTTGATGATGCAATCCTCTGATCAATTGTTAAATCTATTAAATGACTTAGTCTCGATCGGGAGTATTACTCTTTCAGAAGCGGAAAAACAATTCCCTTTAAAAGTTAAACATCATTTAAATAAATTAATCTATTTCCAAGACAACCCATCTTTTATAAATATTCATCAAACAAGTGATGAAAGATCTTTTTTAACTGCGTTATATAAACATGAAGAGGCAACTAAAACGGTTGTCTTAATTAGTCATTTTGACGTAGTCAATGTTGAGGATTACGGAGATTTAAAACATTTAGCGTTCAATCCCATTGAATTAACGAAAGCTCTTCATGACCGAACTAGTGAACTTCCAGTGGAAGCAAGAAATGATTTACTAACCAATAATTGGCTGTTCGGAAGAGGAACAATGGATATGAAGTGTGGATTAGTTCAACATATGTCATTACTTGAAAAAGCCTCAACGGAAAACTGGAAAATAAATTTACTTTTATTAACTGTTCCTGACGAAGAAGTTAATTCTGTTGGTATGCGAGAAGCTATTCCAAAGTTATTAGATATTGCCGAACAACATCAATTAACGTATACCCTTTTTCTTAATTCTGAACCTATGTTTTCACAAATACCTGGAGACGAGGATTATTATTTTTACACAGGGTCTATAGGGAAAATCATGCCCGGTGCATTGTGTTTTGGGAAGGAAACACATGTGGGTGAACCACTATCAGGTATTAATGCTGCCTGGATGTCTTCTATTTTATCTCAAGAGATAGAATGGAATGAAGATCTTTGTGAAACGGTTAGTGAGCAAAAAAGTCCTCCACCGACATTATTGCTTCAAAGGGATTTAAAAAAAGAATATTCAACTCAAATCCCCCATCGTTCCGTAAGCTTATACAATCTGTTTCTAATGAAAAAAAGTCCTGCAGAAGTGATGGTGGCTATGAAGGATATAGCTAAAACTGCAGCTTTGAAAATGGAATTTCTAATGGAGGAAAAATATCGAGCATTTGACCTTGATCCAACTCGAATATCCAAGATTCGTGTTCTATCGTATGAAGAGTTAAAAGATTATGCTTGCCAAAAAACAAGCCAACAGTTTATTGCAAATATCGAGCAAGTGGCTGCTAGTGAAACGAAAGGAGATAGTCGTGACAAATGCATACAAGTTATTGATCAAATGGCTATGCTTTGTCAGGAGCTTGCACCTATGATTGTGTTGTTTTATGCTCCTCCCTATTATCCAGCCGTTCATTCACATGAACACCCAGTTATAAAGGAGCTTGCTGAATCGCTCATCGATAATACCTATGAACATTTTGGCTATAAGTTTACACCCGTAAAATACTTTAATGGTATATCAGACTTAAGCTATGTAGGGCTTCAATCCCCATTGTCAGATATGAATGCTTATCATAGTAATTTGCCGGGTAACAGTGAACTATATTCCATACCATTTAATGAGATGTCAAAATTAACAACTCCTGTAATTAATGTAGGACCAATTGGAAGAGATGCTCATAAAAAAACAGAGCGGCTTTATTTAACATTTGCATTTGAACAACTGCCTAAAATTTTGGAACACCTTTTATTAGAACATCAAAAACAATAGTTTAAACTTAGTTATGAATACAAAAAGGTAATTTTCCCATAGTAGGAAATTACCTTTTTTTAACATTAAGATTTACTCTCTAATTGATTAGACTCTAGTAAGTTCCACTTCACCAGTTTTTCTAAGAAAATGGAAATCACAACCCCCATGATGAGCCCATTTGCTATAAATGGTTGAATCAATACTGGTAAACTCGAAAACAAAGTTGCGGGAGTATTCATTAGACATACCCCGAATAGAACAGGAGTAGCCAAACGAAAAATCGTATTAGAGTTAAATGTTTGGCCATTTAAGCTGGCAAATGCTGTTCCAAATAACTGCAAATAAGCAACAAATAAAACAGCATTACCAACTGTTATTGGCATGGTGGCTAAAAATGTACCTAATGCAGGAATAAGACCCATCAAGGTAAGCAACGCTCCACCTAATAAAAAGGGTTCACGCTGATAAATTCTTGTACTTTGTAAGAAACCAATAGAAGAAGTAAATGGTGTATATGGAATAAGTCCAAAGCCTGATCCGATTAGAGTGGACATCGCCGTAACAATAATCGAATTTCGATATTGATTTTCAGTTGGTTGCAATTTAAACAGAGAGGCACCAGCACCGATGGAAGCAATCGTGTTGCTTAAGTTCATCATAACAGCAAAAAAAGTAACTCCTATAATACCTATTTCAAGATTTGGCTTTCCGAGCGGAAACAAAGCGAATGAAAAATCTGATGACTGGGTAACATGCTGAATGGAATCCGAAAATAAGAAATCGTAACATACCCATCCAACAATTAAACCAATTAAGATGGAAAAATTACTTATGATTGTTTTACCGTTTAGCTTTAAAATACTAACTAAAATAACAATTCCGATCGAGAATAAACTACCTGGAATGCTAATTGCCCCTTGCTCCGTTAACGGGAACATTCCTTTAAAGAAAATAAAAATTAATTGAAAGGTTAATAAGAAAAGATAGACTGTCATAACCATTGGGCCAAAAATCCATTGTAGGAGAGATACTCCATTAAAGGCTGCAAGAATAAGGGTGACTAGACAAGCTAATATAATACCTGAAGCAATACCACCACCAATGGATGTAAGACTTATTCCTAAAGTAGAAGCTGATATTCCTAAATTTAGAATAACTCCCCAAAGTAAACCAGAATGACCTTCCATAAGTGGAAATCGATGTCCTACGGTTCCCTGAAAAACGCAGGCAAGTCCTGTAAAGATAAGAGAACTCCTTAACATCATCGCCATAATATCTGGAGATAAATGAAACACTGTCGCTACTGAAACAGGGACGACAACGGTATTGGCAAAAATAAAAAAGAGCCATTGAACAGCTGAAAACATTGTGATTGAAGAAAACCATTTATTCATTGTTGAAACACCACTTTCTAACCATCATTCAACTAATGATTATAGTATATATTTTTTTATTATTCCTGTATTTTATCTTTCAAATAGAGAGAAGACCTTTCATTGCTCGTCACAAATTTATGTGATATAGTTACCTAGGTAACTATTTTAAACCGTTTTTAAAAAAAGGCAAGATACTTTTTCCACGGAGGGATCTATTTGTTTCCTAACCATGAACTATTCCACACGTTAAACCAATTATCCAGACATTTAACGAACAAGTTGAATGAAGCACTAAAGCCCTTTGGTCTATATAGTGCTCAATGGACTGTCATTTACGTTTTAAAAACAAAAGGCTCCCTTACCCAAAAAGAATTATGTCAGTATTTATCTGTCGAAGCACCGCCTATGACAAGGACTATTCAAAGACTTGTTAAACAAGGATACGTTAAACAGGTTCAAGGTACAGACAAACGTGAGAAACATATCCAGTTAACGGATGAGGCGTTACAAAATTATCCTCAGTGGGAGGATGCCATCACACAGTTCAATCATTCCTTATTAACTGGATTTCCTGAATCGTCACAACAAGAATTATCCAAGCTATTAAAGGAATGGTTTCTAAAACTATCTTAGACAGGAGTTTCAATATATGAAAGAACAACCTAGATTATGGACAAAAGATTTTATTAGTATTTCCTTAAGCAATTTCTTCTTATTTATGACCTTTTATTTTTTATTAGTAAGTTTACCAGTAATGGTTATACAGCAATACGAAAGTACGAAAACAGAAGCAGGTTTAATTACAACTGTATTTTTAATATCAGCCATACTTATTAGGCCAATAGCAGGTTACGGTATTGAAAAAATAGGCATGCGAAAAATTCTATTAACTTCGCTTATCATTTTCTTTATTGCCTCAATCCTATACTTTTTTGCTACCTCCATTATGGCTTTATTCTTAGTTCGCTTTTTACACGGGATTGGATTTGGTATGGCTACGACTGCCGCCGGGGGACTGGTAGCAAATATTATTCCAGATTCTCGAAGAGGAGAAGGAATGGGGTATTTTATTATGTCCTCTAACCTGGCAATGGTTATGGGACCTTTTATTGGTTTAACAGCCATTCAAATGTGGGATGCATCTGTATTATTCGCCATCAGTGTTATTTGTGCTCTCTTTTCCCTTATTGCTGGATGGATTATACGTATTCCTATTAAAGAAAATAAGAAAAAAATTCATATCTCATTCCAATTTCAAAATTTCTTTGAGGCTTCTGCTGTTCCGATTTCAGTGGTTGGTGCATTTTTTGCCATTGTTTATTCGTCTGTCCTTTCTTTCGTTTCCGTTTACGCAAAAGAGATTGGTTTAATAGAAGTATCAAGTTTATTTTTTGTCGTTTACGCTGCTATTTTATTAGCTTCAAGACCGTTTACAGGAAAATGGTTTGACCAATTTGGTCCTAACGTCATTATTTTTCCATCTATTGTTCTTTTTGCAATTGGCTTATTCATTTTAGGTAGCAGTCATACGGCATTAGGCTTCTTACTTTCTGCAGCGTTTATTGGTATTGGCTGGGGTACGATTTTTCCAAGCTTACAGACGATTGCCATCCAGAAAGCGGCACCGAATAAAAGAGCCACTGCAACTGCAACCTTCTTATCCATTTTTGATACAGGTATCGGCTTTGGCTCCTTTATTGTAGGAATGGTTGTCGCTGAAGTTGGATTCCGTTCTTTCTATATTAATGGTTCTATTTATGTGTTAGTTGGAATACTTGTTTATTATTTACTTCATACCCGTAAGGAACCTTTAAAAGAAAAACTAGTAGAAAGACATGTGAGATAGAAAAGAGCAAGCGCCTTGGTCTACCATCATAACTAATAAAAAAGAATTGACATGATCGCTTTAAAGTAGTAAATTTTAAAAATAATCGAATAATTGACACTCTTATCGAGAGAGGTCGAGGGAATGGCCCTATGACACCTCAGCAACCTTCAATGTTTTCACTCATTGAAAAGGTGCTAAATCCTTCAAGTTGGAAAACTTGAGAGATAAGAAGAATGACTCAGATTCTTTCCATTCAAAAGTCTTCTTCTTAAAGAGGGCTTTTTTTATTTTTTAAAAGGCTCTTTTCTAAACTTGTTGCTTTTTTAACTAATAAAGAGAGATTTCACAATATAGGGTGGTAAAATCCTTTTAAAAATCAAGAAAAGAGCTGCTCACTTATTAAGAGAATCCGTAAAAATCCGGCTTTTGGGATTTTTACCAGAACCACATTCTATACGAAAACAGCCTTTTAAAAAGAGGAGAAAGAATATGAACTTCTTAGAGAAATTAGAAAAACAAATTTTAATTGCAGATGGTGCCATGGGGACTTTATTGTACTCGTATGGAACGGATATGTGCTTTGAGGAATTAAATCTATCCCAACCAAACCAAATTAAGAGCATTCACCGTGCCTATGTTGAAGCTGGAGCAGATGTGATTCAAACAAATACATATGCGGCTAATTATCTCAAACTTCAACGATATGGATTAGAGGACTCTGTCAAAGAAATAAATAGTGCTGCCGTTCGAATGGCAAAAAAGGCAGCCAATCCAGACACTTATATACTAGGAACAGTTGGCGGCAATCGAGGAATTAAGCCCCAATCCATCTCCATTGAGGAAATAAAAAGAAGCTTTCGAGAGCAATTATATTGTCTATTGCTTGAAGGGGTAGATGGAATTCTTCTTGAGACATATTATGATCTTCAAGAGCTAGAAACAGTCTTAACGATTGCAAGAAGAGAAACAGAATTACCCATTATTGCACAAGTTTCCTTGCAGGAACCTGGATTTTTGCAAGATCGTACTCCAATTATTGAAGCCTTTAAAAGATTAGAAACACACGGTGCTGATGTAATTGGACTCAACTGTCGACTAGGTCCACATCATATGCTTACGACGCTTGAGGAGGTTCCTATTCCAGTACATTCCTATTTATCAGCCTATCCCAATGCAAGTCTTCCTACTTATATTGATGGGAAATTCCAATACGATAGTGATTCAGATTATTTCCGCAAATCAGCTAAGTTATTTCGAGACCAAGGAGTCAGATTACTGGGTGGCTGCTGCGGAACAACACCCGAGCATATACGGGCATTTGCAGATGAATTAAAAGGTAAAATCCCTGTTCAAGAAAAACAAGTGAAAATCAGAGAAAATATAGTGGTGGTACCCTCTACCGAAGCCAAACGGGAGTATCCTCCGCTCCAGGATATTGTTCGTGAACGAACATCGGTTATAGTAGAATTGGATCCTCCTAGAAAACTAGATACAAAGAAATTCTTTGATGGGGCAAAAGCGTTAAAAGAAGCTGGTATTGATGCGTTAACATTAGCCGATAATTCCCTAGCCTCCCCACGCATTTCCAATGAATCTTTAGGGTACTTGGCTAAAACACAGCTAGGGATACGATCTTTAATTCATATAGCCTGTAGAGATCGTAATATTATAGGTCTACAATCCCACTTGATGGGCCTTCATGTATTAGGTATGAATGACATTCTTGCTATAACCGGTGACCCAGCTAGGGTTGGTGATTTCCCTGGTGCTTCGTCCGTGTATGATATGTCATCATTTGAATTGATTCAAATGATCAAACAACTTAACAACGGACTTTCTATTTCTGGTAAGGACCTTGGGCAAAAAACGGCTTTTAGTATTGCTGCTGCTTTTAACCCTAATGTTCGTTCAATCGAAAAAGCGGTTAAACGATTAGAAAAGAAAATCCACTTTGGAGCAGATTATTTTATTACACAGCCTGTTTTTTCAGAAGAAAAAATAATCGAAATCTATGAAGCTACTAAACATTTAGATACTCCCATTTACATTGGGATTATGCCGCTTACTAGCCATAAAAATACGGAGTTCCTTCATAACGAGGTACCTGGTATTAAAATTTCTGAAGACATTCGAAATCGAATGGCCCTATTTAAAGACCAACCTAACCAAGCAAGCATCGAGGGAATCCAAATTGCTAAATCATTAATCGATGCTGCAATGGAACTTTTTAATGGAATTTATTTAATTACCCCATTTCTTCGTTATGAGTTAACGGTAGAGTTGGCAAAATACGCCCGTGAGCGTGCAAATGCGATTAGGAGGAACAACCATGTCCAAAGCATCATTTACTGATCAGTTAAACAAAAAAATCCTTATTATGGACGGCGCAATGGGCACCATGCTTCAAAGAGCAAATCTTTCTCCAGATGATTTTGGGGGAGAAGCTTTCGATGGCTGTAATGAAAATTTAAATTTAACTGCCCCTCATGTTATTCAATACATTCATGAAGAGTATTTAAAGGCAGGAGCAGATATTATTGAGACAAATACATTTGGTGCGACTAGCCTTGTACTAGATGAATATCAATTAGGGCACAAAGCCTATGAGATAAATAAAATAGCTGCACAAATTGCTGTAAAGGCAGCACAATCCTTTTCTACAGCAGAATGGCCACGGTTTGTTGCCGGCTCAATGGGTCCCACTACAAAATCGCTAAGTGTCACGGGTGGAACAACCTTTGAAGACCTTGCCAAAACCTATGAAGAGCAGGCAATAGGGCTTATCGATGGCGGAGTAGATTTGCTTCTTCTTGAAACAAGCCAAGATTTGTTAAACGTTAAATCTGGATATGTAGGTATTCAAAAAGCTTTTGAGAAAACGGGTAAAATTTTACCATTAATGGTGTCTGGTACGATTGAACCGATGGGTACAACCCTTGCCGGACAGTCTATTGAAGCCTTTTATATCTCGGTAGAACATATGAAGCCTGTTGCTGTGGGACTAAATTGTGCTACTGGTCCTGAGTTTATGCAAGATCATATTCGTTCTTTATCTAATATGGCTTCAACAGCCGTAAGCTGCTATCCAAATGCAGGGCTGCCAGATGAGGAAGGACATTATCACGAAACACCTGAAACTCTATCGAAAAAATTAGCCGGTTTCGCTAAGCAAGGATGGCTAAACATTGTTGGTGGCTGCTGCGGAACGACTCCTGAACATATTAAAGCCATTGGTGAAGAAATGAAAGAATTTAAACCACGAACCGCTGACTTCTCTTCCGTTCATATGGTCTCTGGTATTGAACCATTTGTTTATGATGATCCAACCTTACGCCCTATTATGGTTGGAGAACGAACCAATGTGATTGGTTCTCGAAAGTTTAAACGATTAATATCGGAAGGTAAATTTGAAGAAGCAGCTGAAATTGCCAGAGCTCAAGTCAAAGGCGGAGCTCATGTGATTGACATCTGCCTTGCTGACCCTGACCGGGAAGAACTGATTGATATGGAAAATTTCCTTAAAGAAGCAGTCAAAAAAATTAAAGCCCCATTAGTCATTGATTCTACCGATGAAAAGGTAATTGAAAAAGCACTAACTTTTTCACAAGGGAAAGCTATCATTAATTCTATCAATCTTGAAGATGGTGAAGAACGATTTGAAGCTATTTTACCATTGGTTCATCGCTATGGTGCTGCGGTTGTGGTTGGTACCATCGATGAAGAAGGTATGGGTGTAACGGTTGAACGAAAGCTTGAAATTGCGACTCGTTCCTATAACCTATTAGTCAATAAATATCATTTAAAACCACAAGATATCATTTTTGATCCACTCGTTTTTCCTGTCGGAACAGGTGATGAACAATATATCGGTTCAGCCAAAGCAACGGTTGAAGGAATCCGCGCCATTAAAGAACGCTTGCCTGAAACTCAAACTATTTTGGGGATTAGTAATGTTTCTTTCGGACTTCCACCTGTTGGACGTGAAGTATTAAACTCAGTATTCTTATACCACTGTACTCAGGCTGGATTAGATTACGCGATTGTGAATACGGAAAAGCTCGAGCGTTTCGCCTCCATTTCAAAAAAAGAGGTAGAAATGGCTGAAAAACTACTATTTGATACAACAGAAGCATCCCTTTCCATATTTACAGAATTTTATCGAGATAAAAAGAAGGAAAATAACAAAATTGTCTCTGATATGACGTTAGAGGAACGATTAGGAAGCTATGTAGTAGAAGGAACAAAAGAAGGATTAATCGCTGATCTAACCATTGCTCTTGAAAGCTATGACAATCCCCTTGATATCATTAATGGTCCCTTAATGGATGGAATGAAGGAAGTTGGCAGACTCTTTAATGATAACCAACTAATTGTAGCTGAAGTGCTTCAAAGTGCTGAAGTCATGAAAGCGTCTGTAAGCTTCCTCGAGCCATATATGGAAAAGGGTACTTCTACCACTACAAAAGGAAAAGTCGTGTTAGCTACTGTTAAAGGTGATGTACATGACATTGGTAAAAATTTAGTCGATATTATTTTTAGCAATAATGGTTATCAAGTAATCGATTTAGGAATTAAGGTCCCTCCTGCTGAACTTGTAAAAGTTATTAAAGACGAAAAACCGGATATGGTGGGTCTTTCGGGGTTACTTGTAAAATCGGCACAACAAATGGTATTAACAGCCCAAGATATGAAGGAAGCAGGCATTTCTGTTCCAATCCTAGTGGGTGGCGCTGCTCTCTCAAGGAAGTTTACTGAAACAAAAATCGCTAAGGAATATGATGGCTTAGTTCTATATGCAAAGGATGCCATGACAGGCTTATCTTTAGCAAATCAAGTACAAACTCCTGAAGAATATGAAAAGCTTCTAGAAAGTAAAAAAGAAAAAGCTTCACAGGAGTTGATCGAGGTATCATCAAACTCAGCATCCGCTATTGCAACACTTGTAAAACCAAAAACAACCGTTATTTCAGAGGCACCTGTTTTCGTTCCTAAAGATACGAAACGACATTTATTAAAGTCTTATCATGTAACACATATAGAACCATATATTAATATGCAAATGCTGCTTGGCCATCATCTTGGTGTGAAAGGAAAAATCTCAAAACTGTTAGCAGAAAAGGATGAAAAGGCTACTCAGGTAAAAGAACTAATTGATCATTTATTGGACGAAGCGAGAGAGAAAAATTGGATTATCCCTGCTGCTGTCTATCAATTTTTCCCTGCACAAGCAGAGGGGAATAAAATTCTCATCTATAACCCTGAGAATCATTCAGAAATTTTAACTGAATTTGACTTCCCTCGTCAGGAGTCTGAACCACAATTATGTTTGGCTGATTTTATCAAAAAAGTCGACAGTGGGATCATGGATTATGTAGGATTTTTTGCTGTGACTGCTGGTAAAGGAATTCGTGAAAAAGCGGAGGAATTGAAGAAGGAAGGTCGTTTCCTTGAAAGTCATGCTTTGTCTGCCTTAGCATTAGAAACAGCTGAAGGATTTGCTGAGCTAATCCACCGACAGATGCGCGACCGTTGGGGATTCCCAGATCCGGTTGAATTAACCATGCAGGACCGTTTTGCTACTCGTTATCAGGGGCAACGTTTTTCTTTTGGCTATCCTGCTTGTCCAGAGTTAGATGATCAAACAAAACTTTTTGAATTATTACGACCTGAAGACATTGGTATCAACTTAACAGAAGGGTTTATGATGGAACCAGAAGCCTCCGTAACCGCCATGGTATTTTCACACCCAGAAGCTAGATATTTTAATGTGTTAAGATAGATTTGAAAAAAGGTTGCTTTTTGAGAGCAACCTTTTTTATATTTTAAAACTGCAGACATAAATTACTTAATGTACCAAATTCGTAGTTACGAAAGATCACTTTGGCTTGGGTAAGTGACTTTGCACTTCCCATTGAGATAAATAGTGGGACAAAGTGCTCTGGTCTTGGCACTGCTGCTTTTGCATGCGGTGCCAATTTTTCATATTCAAATAGTGATGACAAATCGTCTTTTTCTATCTTTTCAATTAACCAATCATCAAATTCAACAGCCCAAGCTTCTGGTGTTGTTTGACCCCAATTAACCATTCTTAGATTATGAACGGTAACCCCACTACCAATGACCAAAATCCCTTCTTCTCCTAATCCTTGAAGTGCACTTCCAATCTCATATTGTTTTTCAGGATGTAAAAAAGGATTTACCGAAACTTGGACGACAGGAATATCAGCATTTGGAAATAATCGTTGTAATAAAGTCCAAGACCCATGATCAAGTCCCCTGCTTGTATCTTTTTTTACTGGGATACCTTTCCTGTCTAAACTTTCAGCTATTCTATTTGCTAATTGGGATGACCCTTTTGCTAGATATTTTATTTGATAGAGTTCTTCCGGGAAACCATAGAAATCGTAAATAGTATTGTACTCTTGATCCGAAGAGGAAATGGTTAGTACTTCACTTTCCCAATGCGCTGTAAAAATCACAATAGCCTTTGGATTTAGTGTGTGGCCAAAACTTTCTAAAAACCTTGTATATTCTTTATCTTCGATTGCATTCATTGGTGATCCATGAGCTAAAAATAAAGCTTGCATTTTATTTTCCTCCAAACGACAATAAAGTAGTTAAAAGTAGTTACTTTATGTAAGTTAGTGTATTATCATAATAAATAAACGTCAAGTAAGTATTTACTGAAACATAAATATATTATTAAAAATAATTATCGGTTATAATATTCTTTGAGAGGTGATATAAAATGGATCAATCTTCTACTTTATGTCCACGATTCGAAAAGGCAATGAAAATCATGAGCCAACGTTGGACAGGTTTAGTTATTTATCAATTATTAACAGGACCACAACGTTTTTGTTCAATAGAGTCATCCCTCCCTATTAGCGGAAGACTCCTTTCTGAAAGATTAAAGGATTTAGAACAGGAGGGAATTGTGAAGCGTGAAGTATTCCCAGAAACACCTGTAAGAATTGAATATTCTTTAACAGAAAAAGGAATGGCCCTTGAACCGATTATTCGTGAGATCGAAAAATGGTCACAAAATTGGGTTGAAATAAATAAAGAATAAATATTTTTTCATAACAAAAGGGCAGAAGTTTCTCTGCCCTTTCTTTGTTCCAAATATTAAAAAGTATCTTCCATAAAGCTATCTTCGTCAAATGTCTTTCCATGCATTCCCTTATGATGCCCGTTTCTTTCCTTTTCTTTACCAAAGAAGAAATGATGCTGAATTTTGAAAGGGAATAAATCTAATTCCTTTATTTTATCAGAATGGTCAAGTAAGATTTCATGGAAAATCTCCTCTGTACTCTTGTCTTTCGTGTCAATTCCTAGCTTTTTGGCTGCTTGTAAGATTTGTTTTTCTCTTACTTCTTGAGCCACATCACGGATATCCTTACCTTCTGTTGAAATACCTAATTCCTTTGCTTTCTTTGTGATTTGAGCTACTAGGACTTCTTTATGTAATTCACGAAGTTCTTTGCCCTCTGTTGAAATACCTAGCTCTTTTGCTTCCTTCTTTAATTGCGCTTCTCCAACTTCTTGTGCCAAATCTCTAATATCTTTACCTTCAGTAGAGATACCTAACTCTTTTGCTTTATTTTTAACCCTAGTTTCAAATATCTCCTGCTTTAAAGTTTCAGCATTTTTTCCATCTGTTGCGATTCCTAATTCTTTTGCCTTTTTCGTTAAATGAGCTAGAATGACTTCTTCTCGCAACGTGTCTATATCTTTACCCTTTGTTGAAATCCCAAGCTTTTCGGCATGTTGTTTTAGATGGGCTTCACGAATTTCTTTTGCTAAAGTAGCATCATCTTTACCTTCCGTTTTAATTCCTAGTTTTTCAGCTTGTTTTTTTAAAAATTCACTATCCGCAAAATGTCCTTGTTTAAACCCATGCTTTTGAAAAGTTTCCATCTTCATTTCTGATTTTACTTGGTCTTTATTTGCTGCAAATGCTGGAATCGACCCGACAACTCCTAAAGTCAGTGCACCTGCTACTACATACGCTAACGTCTTTTTCTTTAACATGGTCATCCTCCTATTTAATATTTTTTCTTACACTTGTAGCTTATCCATCAAATATGAACAAATTATTTCCATATTGTTTCCTATGTTTTAAAAAAAAGGAAAAATTTATTTATTTAATACATTTTCAATTTTATATTCCTTCTTTTTTTCGTCTAACCAAGTAGTATATTCTGTTTGCATTTTTTCTTCTATCAACGCTTGTTTAATTTCCTCTTTATGATCTTCAAATTTTGCTTCTTTCGCTTCTTTTTTATCTAACACTTGGATGATATGATAGCCGAATTCCGTTTTTACTGGTTCACTAATTTCATCTTTCTTTAAAGAAAAGGCTATTTTTTCAAATTCAGGTACCATTTTTCCTTTTCCAAAATATCCTAAATCTCCACCACTATTGGCATTAGAGGTGTCAGTTGAATATTCCTTTGCCAATGCTGCAAAATCCTTACCAGCTTTGAGCTTGTCCGCCACTTCCTTTGCCGTCTTTTCATCCTTAACAAGAATATGTCTTGCTTTTACTTGTTCCTTTTGATCATATTTATCTTTATTATCTGTAAAATAAGTCTTCATTTCATCATCGGTCACTTTAATTCTAGGTTCTAATAGTTTTTTTGTTAGTAAGTAATCTTCAAGGTCTTTTTTTAGGTCTTCAATTTTTGCTCCATTTTGTTTAAGGGCAGAGTTAAAGGCTTCTTCACCTCCATATGATTCTATTAAAGATTGAAGCTTAGCATCTTTTTCTTTTTCTGTTACCTTAACCTTTCCTTTTTCCGCTTCTAATTTCACTATTTTTTGCGAAATCATAGTATCAAGTGTATCCGTTCCATATTGTTCCACTAATCTTGTATATAATTCATCTTTGCTAATTTCTTCTTTTCCAACCTTTGCCACTACTTCATTTTTAGAAAATCCCTTACTAAAAATTACAACAAGGACAATTAATACAACACCTAATATAGGCAGAATCATCTTATTTAATTTCTTCATCTCATTTCCTCCTCTAAATACAACCATTTTTTTTTAAAATATATCTACAAAACGAAAAAAAGGAAACCGTGTTGAGGCTTCCTTTTTTCAGGTTTTGCCTATATTAATTCGTATTTTGATTACTTGTTAAATTCATTTGAACCGTCATTAGTTTTCCTTGACGATATAGCTTTAATGTTACTTGGTCGCCAACTTTTGAATGGGCGTATAAGTATTTTCGTATATCTCCTGATGCTTTCACTTCTTTATCATTGATGGAGACAATGACGTCTTGTTTTAACAAACCAGCTTTATCTGCTGCTGAGTTAGGATCAATAAAGGTGATCATGGCTCCTTGTTTTACTTTTTCAGGAAGAGTTGGGACATACTCTTGAGGTACCTCTTCTAAACTTACTAAACTAACTCCCATATATGGACGTACCACTTTACCGTTTTCAATCATTTGGTTAACGATTGGCACTAAATCATTACTTGGAATGGCAAATCCCAGTCCTTCTACTCCACTATTAGAGATTTTCATGCTGTTAATTCCAATGACTTGCCCTTGTGTGTTAATAAGAGCACCACCGCTATTTCCAGGATTTATTGCTGCATCTGTTTGGATAACATTTAATTCCCATTCACCAGCAGATGTAGAGACTGGGACACTTCGGTCAACCGCACTGACAATTCCTTGGGTCACGGTACGTGATAAATCTAAGCCCAGAGGGTTTCCAATCGCTAATACTTGGTCACCAGGACGTAGAACAGAGGAATCCCCAAAATCAAGAATCGTTTTCGCATATTTAGGATCTATTTTTAAAACAGCTAGGTCTGTTAATGCATCAGCACCAACTAACTTTGCTTTTGTTTTTTCACCATCGAAAAAGGAGATTTCAACTTCATTGGCTCCTTCAATAACGTGATTATTCGTCACAATATAGGCAGCATCATTCGTTTTCTTAAAAATAACTCCTGAGCCCGAACCGGTTTGAACACTTTCAGAACTTCCTGAAAAGAAGTTATTTTGGTTTTGAATATTAACAATTCCAACAATGGCTTTTGAAGCATTTTCAACAATGTCTGCTATGGAACCATTAGTTGTTTTCATAGCTGTTTGAGTTGGAGTAATAGATGCGGTTGTACTTTGCACATTGTTTTGGACCGGTTTACTTACTTCTGTTTGATACATTTTTTGAAAATAATCGGTATGTGGTGCAACCGTCAAAGTTAAAGCCGAGCCAACTACCCCTGCTGCAACGAGAGAAATAAATCCTTTTATAGGTGAACGGCCCGTTTTTTTTACATTGACAGGCTCCTCATATCGACTGGGCTGAATTTCATTTTCAGGTGTTTGAAAGGATTGATGATTGGTTTGGAGTTCATTATTAAATTCACTCATAACTATTTCCTCCTCTACATTAAGGAATGATTTGATTGATTAAGATATTTTTATATTAGCCAGAAAATATGACCAAACTATGAACAAACGGTTAAGAGACTTGGAAAAATTAGATAAAAATTATGAAAATGAATATGATTTTCCCAACAAAAAAGACGCCTTCTGGCGACTTTTTAAAGTGGTATTTTTATTGTGAATTTTGTTCCTTTATTAGGTTCACTTGTCACTTCTATTTCTCCATGATGAAGATGAACAAGTTGTTTGACGATAGAAAGACCGAGACCGAATTCCCCATACGGTGTAGAGGTTCTAGAAATATCCGCTTTGTAGAAACGACGCCATATTTTTTCTATTTGTTCTGGATCCATTCCAATCCCGGTATCTTCAATTTCGATAATTGTTTCATTTTTCCCCTGTTTTCCTCTTAACCATATTGCCCCGCTCTCAGTAAACTGAATACTGTTGGTCGTGATATTAATCATAATTTGAACAAGACGATCATAATCAGCATGTACCATGACATCCTTATCGACATCAATAATCAACTCAATATTTTTTTCTTCTGCTAAAATATCTAGCTGTTCTTTTATGATTTCTAATACTTCGTATAATTCAATATGCTCTTTAATCAGCTTTACTTGATTGGATCTAATTTTTTCATAGTCTAGATTTTCGTTTACAAGACGGATTAACCGTTTCGTTTCTTTACTTACTAAATTAATCCCTTTTTCTTTTTCTTCTTCGGCAATCATGTTGTTTCTAAAACCTTCGATAACGCCACTGATCGTAGTTAATGGAGTACGAAGCTCATGTGAGACATCTGCCATAAATTGCCGTCTTCGATTTTCTAGACTCTCAATTTCTTCATTGGAAGCATTAAGTTTTTCAACCATCTTGTTAAAATCCTGGGCCAACTCCCCTATTTCATCAAAATTAGAGGAATTAATGTTCACCGTATAATCTCCAGCTGAAACTAAGGAGGTTGCCTCTTGAATTCTCTTAATACGATTCACATGGATTCTTGAAAGTACCCAGCTTAATAAAAATGAAACTCCAAATGCAATTAAAACGGTGTACCATAAAAATTGATTGATTTGGGAAATCATTTCACGCGATCCACTTATCGGTGAGGTGAGCAGAATCCCTCCAACTAGAATGTCATCAACTAAGTATGGCAGCGCAACAAGTGATACATCTTGATCAAATCTCTTTAAATCTTGTTTGACAATAACAGTTTTGCCTTTGGTAATTTTATCCCATTCCGCTTCCGTTATTTTGAACCGCGGCCCTAGCTGTTCCCTTGGAAAAAGTATCATCCCATTTTCATCAAAAATACTCAAATGGATATTTCTTCCTACTAAAACATTATGGTACTGTAATAAAACATCCTCTTGATCCATTCTAGGATCTTGAAAGTCTTTTAATAAATTTTGACCATAGGAGACTAATTCTTCAACTTTATTTTGATACACCAGATTCTCCACATAATGAGCAAACAATAAGCTTAATATTAAAAAAGCCACAACAATGATACTGATATGGCTCAAAAATTGTTGATAGATATACTTAATCTTAATTTTCATTCGTCTCTACCAGGGATTCATCAAACTTATAGCCTACTCCCCACACTGTATGAAAAAAAGGCTGCTCGGCTGTACCAATCTTTTTTCGAAGTCTTTTAATATGAACATCCACCGTGCGCTCATCACCGTAAAACTGATAGCCCCAAACCCTTTCTAACAGTTGCTCTCTTGAAAACACTTGGCGGGGATGTTGGACAAAATAAGATAATAGGTCAAATTCCTTTGGTGTAAGATTTTGAATCGATTGGTTATGAATTAACACCTCACGTGTTTCCCTATTAATCTTAATATGCTTTGATTCCAATGAATGACCATCTTCTTTTTCATTATTTGTCTTGTTATATCTCCTAGCTACTGCCTTAATTCGGGCCATCAAAGCAAGCGGGCTAAACGGTTTGGTTACATAATCATCCGCTCCCATTTCAAGTCCCAACACTTGATCAGATTCACTGTCTTTTGCCGTTAACATGATGATGGGTATGGAACTATTTTCTTGTCTTATTTTTCGGCATAAAGTCACGCCATCCATACCTGGTAGCATCCAATCTATAATAAGGAGATCCCAGTCACTACTTTTATAACGATTGTATCCTTCCAAACCATTATTCACAAATTCACCTGTGATGCCTTCTTTGGAAAAAAACATTTCGACCATCTCGCATACACTTTTGTTATCCTCTATCATTAAAATTCTCATTTTTTTCACCTCATCAAAGCGGTTCTTTCTTTAAATTTAAAAACGATTCTCCAATATTATCAACACTTTTTCATATATTTCTTGATTTCTTAATCCTTTGGTCATAGATTTTTCATATATACCGTCTATTTTCTCCAAGTTACATCTCACATAAAAATGCTAATCTCATGAAAGTAATCCAACCTATGCTAAAATGATACTATACTTTTCATTACATTTCTTTTTACGGAGGAAAAGATGAGAAAAATATCTTTTTCAGCATTGTTAGAAATTTTGCTTGTTTCTACAAAGCTCGGACTTACCTCATTTGGCGGTCCGGTTGCTCATTTAGGCTACTTCCATGAGGAGTATGTTCGAAGACGAAAGTGGCTGGACGAGCGAAGCTATGCAGACCTAGTCGCCTTATGTCAGTTTTTGCCCGGTCCTGCGAGCAGTCAGGTAGGTATTGGAATTGGGGCCATGCGCGGCGGAGTCTTAGGCGGTATTCTAGCGTTTATCGGTTTTACCTTTCCTTCTGTATTGGCTCTTATTTTATTCGCCACCTTATTACAAAGCATTGACCTGGTAAACGCAGGCTGGGTTCATGGATTAAAGATTGTTGCCGTAGTAGTTGTGGCACATGCTATTTTAGGAATGTCACAAAAATTGACTCCTGATCTTCCTAAAAAAGCAATTGCTTTATTTGCTTTAGTGGTGACGCTGCTTTGGCAAACTGCTTTTACACAAGTGGCAATTATTCTTGCAGCTGCCATCCTAGGATATCTCTATTTTCGCAACCAAGAAAAGGAGGAAGCAGCCAGTCAGCCGATTCCTATCTCAAAGGCTTTCGCTTTAGTCTGCCTTGTCCTATTTTTTGGACTTCTCATTTTTTTACCAATTATAGTCAAAGCAACTTCTCTTGAGTGGCTTTCTCTTTTTGACCGTTTTTATCGATCTGGTGCACTTGTATTTGGTGGAGGACATGTCGTTCTACCATTATTAGAAAGAGAATTTGTTCCAGAAGGCTGGTTAAGCAATGAAGTATTTTTAGCTGGCTATGGCGCGGCGCAGGCCGTTCCAGGTCCTCTTTTTACCTTTGCAGCTTATATTGGTGCTGTGATCAATGGGTGGAAAGGTGGATTAATGGCCACCATAGCTATTTTTCTGCCGGCATTTTTATTAATTTTTGGAACTTTACCTTATTGGAATATATTAAGAAAAAATCCTCAAATTAACGGTGCCCTTGTTGGGGTCAATGCAGCAGTAGTAGGAATACTCATTGCCGCATTCTATCAGCCTATCTGGACCAGTTCCATTTTTACCTCAATCGATTTTGCACTGGCTGCGATACTTTTTACCATGCTTGTATTTTGGAAATTACCTCCATGGGTGATTGTTTTAACTGGTGCTTTAGGCGGTTATATCATTTCTTTCATATAGGCTCTTTTCTGAAACTTTGTTGCTTTTTGGAACTAATAAATAGGCATTTACCATATAGGGTGTTAAACTCATATGAAACTTAAGAAAAGAGCTGAGCACTTATTAAGAGAGACTGTAAACCATAATCTATACGAAAACAGCTTTCATATAAGAAGTCAAAAGAGGGTGAAAGACTTCACCCTCTTTTCTAACATTATTATTCTCTGTGCATCCCATCTCTGTTTTCAGAAAGTACCTCACTGGATGAAGAGGATGATGAAGATGATTCATCTTCCATATGGCGTGGTCTTCCCCACATGAATTCCCATGGATCTCTTCTCGGTCCTCTATGGTCCGGTCCTCTATGGTCCCGGTCCCGGTCTCGGTCCCGCCCATGGTCTCGACCTTCATTGATAATTTCAACCTCTTTTGCATGTATAACTAACTTATCTACATGAATAACTCTCTCGTTTCCACTTCTTTTTTCCTGTGACATTCAAACACCTCCTCTTTCTTCTATATCTTTATTCAGAACAAAGTCATTAGGTTTGGGCTTTATTTTTTTAGGCAAGATATTTTTTATTATAGGTATTCCGATTATTTTACTAAGAAAAAACTTTTTCATCTATTTTTATGTTGACAATATGCTTGGTAACATCATATAATTTATTTCAGATTCATATATCTTGAATTTGAGATAAATAATATCAAACTATTTTGGAGGAATATAAAATGACAAAAACAACTTGGGCTTTAGATACCGCTCATAGCAGTGTAGATTTTTCTGTAAGACATATGATGATTGCAAAGGTAAAGGGCTCTTTTAATAGCTTCAGTGCTACTATTGAAGCAGATCCAACAGACTTAACAACTGCTACTATTGAATTTACAGTTGACCTAGCAAGCGTTGATACACGTAACGAAGATCGTGATAACCATTTACGTTCAGCAGATTTCTTTGATGTTGAAAATCATCCAAACATGACTTTCAAAGCTACAAATATCGTAAAAACGGGTGAAGGTGAATACGATGTTACTGGAGATTTAACACTTAATGGAGTTACACGTCCTGAAACTTTTGCTGTAACTTATGAAGGAACAGGAAAAGATCCTTGGGGTAATGAAAAGGTTGGATTCAATGCAGAAGGCAAAATCAAAAGAAGTGAATACGGCTTAACATGGAATGCAGCGCTTGAAACAGGTGGAGTTCTTGTTGGAGACGAAATTAAAATTTCTTTAGAAATTCAGGCTGCAAGAGCATAATTTTGTATAAAGTTAAAGAAAGAGCCCTCTTAAAAGGGCTCTTTTTCTTAATAATGATAAAATCTTGGTGCTGGCCCCATCCGTTTTTCGTGGATTAAACCAATTAACCAAGGAACCATTACGAGGATAAAGAGGATAAAAGTAATAAGAAAGTTGGTTAAAAACGTTTTTTCTTTCCCAACAGACTCAGCGTACTTCTTAAAAAATTCCTCTGCTTGTTTATTTTGGATGACATTAGGATTAGTTAAAAATTCATTCTTTTCTGCATCATAATAATAAAAGTCCTTTTTCTCGAAGGTAAACAAATGTCCTCTTATTTCTTCATAATCCGCAAGGGCTATGATAATGGTGGAAGGATAAACTTCTACCTTCTCTTCATTTTCTTCTGTTTTAGGATCATCCTGCTTAATAACCTTCGTTACATCCCCTTTAAATGAGATGACTTGTTCAAGTGAAACGGTATTTTCATGGTAATAAGTATTATCATTTTGGAGTTTTTTCTCCAATTCTTTTAAAAATGTGTCTGATTCCTTTGAGGTTGCGAAGACAAAGCTAGAAAATGTAAATAACAGGACAACTAAAAACAGTGAAACTGCTTGTTTCATAGAATTTCCCCTCCCTTTTATACAAATTTATTACATTTTCACTATATTAATACTAAAATATGAAATTTGATTTTTTTCATTTTCAATTTTGGTATAAAAAAAATAAGCTGTCTTCATAGTCATCAACAAGACGACTAGGAAGACAGCTTATCAGTTGGTTATGACTTTGATTGATTATTTTCCCCTTGCGCTTCTCTTTTTCTTAAAAAGGGAAGCCCTTTACTATTCATCACTAACCAAACCAGGATCGGAGAAATAAAATTTAATGCAAATATGAAAATAACAAAAGTCCAAATAAACCATTTGGTATTGAAAATATGGATATACACCCAGGTATGATAAAAGTCCATCACATAACCTCTTTCTTCCTACTTTCATTCCTTTGTTATTATTCCCATAAAATGTGTCTTTTCAAACGAAATTTGAATAAGGAAAAGAAATAAGGAAATAAATGGAGTAGACAACCAAAGGGGGATGCCATCATGCAGGAAAACAACCAAAGTGCTCTTCGGGCTCTCTTTAGTATCCATTTAGATCATAATATTGAAGTGATTCATAACCTACTTGGAGATAGTGTCGATATTGTCAAAAGAGAATTTGTTTTTCATGGAAAAAAAGAGATAAAAGCAGTTTGTTTTTATACGGATGGATTGGTTAATACTCAAGGAGTCGAAAGACTAATTGAATATCTCATTTATAAAACGGCTGAATCTTCTAGAAGAAACGAAATGATTCATGACTCAAACTTTACGGAAGAAATGATTAAACATTTAATTGTAAACCCATCCATTAAGGTTGTAAAAGTAGTAGAAGATGGAATTGATGGAGTCCTTTCCGGGGATACATTAATTTTTCTAGACGGCTCCAATCAACCACTGTTATTGTCTTCGCGCGGCTGGGATACAAGGTCTGTTTCAGAGCCAGTAACGGAACAAGTTGTCAGAGGGGCTAGGGACGGTTTCACTGAAAATATTCGTTCAAATACTGCGTTAGTTAGACGACGTATTCGAAATCCTAATTTTCGGTTAGAAGCGATCAACTTAGGAAAAAAAACACAAACCGATATCAACATTGCTTACATCAAAGGAGTTGTAAGAGAAGGATTAGTTGAAGAGGTAAAAGAACGTCTTAAAAAAATAAAAATCGATGCCATTTTAGAAAGTGGATATGTGGAAGAATTAATAGCGGATGCACCTTACTCCCCCTTTACAACTGTGCAAAGTACGGAGAGACCAGATAAAGTAGCTGCAGAAATTCTTGAAGGGAAAGTCGCTATTTTTGTTGATAATACACCATTCGTTTTAGTTGTCCCAACTTACTTTTGGCAATACTTGCAAGCAAGTGATGACTATTATGCCAAATTTTATACCGGTTCCTTCTTTAGATTGGTTCGGTATTTTGCTTTTATCATTAGCCTTACTTTACCGTCTATTTATGTCATGCTGGCAAGCTTTCATCAAGAAATGATTCCTACCCCACTTGCCTTAACCATTGCATCTGGTCGAGAAGTCGTACCTTTTCCTGTTTTACTAGAAGCTCTTATCATGGAGATTGCCTTTGAATTGATGAGAGAAGCAGGTTTACGAATGCCAAAACCCGTGGGACAAGCTGTGAGTATCGTAGGTTCATTGATCATCGGACAGGCTGCTGTTCAGGCGGGAATGGTTTCACCTTTTATGGTTATTGTTGTGGCGGTTACAGGGATTGCCTCTTTTGCGATTCCGAATTACGCAGCAAGTTTTTCGATTCGATTAATACGTTTTCCTTTACTACTAGCTTCTGGGACATTGGGATTATTAGGCTTTGCTGCTGCTTTTTCTATTCTGGCGATTCACGCTTTATCCATTCGGTCATTTGGTGAATCTTATTTAGCACCAGCAACACCATTCCAACCCTCCGATCAAAAGGATTCCATCATTCGTTTTCCTTGGTGGAAAATGGATAAACAGCCCCAATTAGCAGAAGGTAAAGAAGAACGTGTAGCGGATGATAGTCTTCCTTCTCCCAATCAGGAGGAAGATTCGATTGAAGGATTGAAACAAAAAGAAAGTGACAATGATGATAATAAGAATAAAAAGACTAAAAAGAAGAGGAAACCTTCTTTCCGTAAAATCGGAAGGAGAGAAGAAGAATGATGTTTAAAAGATGGATTTTACTATTCCTCACTATCCTCATCCTTACTGGCTGCGCAAGTAAAAGAGAGATAAATGAATTAGCTTTAGTTATGGCTGTAGGATTAGATAAAGGCAAAGATGGCGGTGTTGAAATTACGGTTCAAATAGCGAGACCTGCTGATGCAAGAGGACAAACAGGTGCACCATCTGGGAATACAGGCGATCCAATATGGTCAGCATCTGCCGAAGGAAAAACGATTTTTGAAGCCATTCGAAATCTTGGCGAATTTTCAACCCGACGCATATTCTGGGCTCATAATTTTATTATCGTTATTAATGAAGACTTAGCAAAAGATGGGATTCAGGATATTTTAGATTTTTTCACACGAAACCCTGAACTGAGAATGAGAACGTGGGTGACGGTTACACCTGACAAAGCGAAGGATATCGTCTCGACCATGACAGGATTGGAAATCATTCCTGGTGAAGCACTGGATAAACTTTTTAGATATAGTTCGATTACCTCTTCAGCACCTAAAACAGAATTACTTGAAATCCAAAGGGCCTACCTTAGTCAAAGTACAGAACCCGTAATCGCTAGAATAAAGCTAGTTGATCGGGGAGTGTCGAATAAAAAAGAAGGACAAGAGGGTTCCTACAAACAAGTAAAACTTTCAGGTGCAGGAGTAATTAAAGATTCGAAGTTAGTTGGTACCCTATCAGCTAAAGAAACAAAAGGGCTCCTCCCTTTTATTGAAAAAGTTGAATCGGGAGTAACCGTACTTAAATGTCCTAGTGACGATGAAAAAACCATTACTCTAGAAACAATAAATGAAACATTTTCGGTCAAACCCAGCTATAAAAATAAAAGGCCGGCTTTTAAAGTAAAAATGGATGTTGAAACAAACCTTGTAGAGGCAGGTTGTCCGTTTTCACTTAAGAAGGAACACGAAGTGAATGAATTAGAAAAGGAATTGGAAAAGGAACTAAAAGGCAATATTGATGACGTGATCAAGAAAGCACAAAAGGAATATAAAGCTGATTTCCTAGAGTTAGGAAAAGTGTTTAATAACAAATTTCCTGCAGAATGGAAGCAAATGAAAAATCATTGGGAACAAGAATTTGTCGATGCCAAAATTACGGTGGATGTAAACGCTGAAATAAAAAGTTCTGTGTTATTGTACAATCCAACAAAATCGGGAAAGTAACACAATTGGCAAACACTAGAACTAGTGGGGTTAGAAAATGAAGGTACAAATTACAAATGGTATGTATATGGCGCTAATTATCAATATGGTGTATGCCAAATCCATTGGATTGACTCAAGGGAGCATGTCTAGGGAAGTCGGAAGTGATAATTGGATTTCTACGTTAATAGCTAGTATTTTTGCTATGGTATTACTTTATTTAACGGTTATCGTGAGTAGAAGATTACCTAAAAAGGACTTTCTCTCACAAGGAAAAGGATTAATCGGAAACCTGTCAGGGAGAATGCTGGGGTGTGTTTTTTTCATCTTCTTTTTAGGTGCTTTTGGTAGTGTTATGACAACATTTGTATACCATCTTAAAGATTATTTTTTACCAGATGCCCCCACCTGGATTTTTATTTTAGTTGCGATCATTGTAGGCAGTTACGGAATATACTTCGGCATTGAAGTCGTTGCTCGAATGGCATTAATCGGCGTTTTCTCGATTTTATTATTAAATATTTTACTGTTGTTAGGGTCAGTAGGACGATTTGATATTAACGAGCTCTTGCCTATTTTCCAGTCAGGTTTTTGGCCAGTTGTTCTTTCCAGCAGACACCATTTGGCCGATTGGTCTATGGTTATTATCATGGCTGGAATTATACTACCATTAGTTCGGCAACAAGATAAATGGGCTAGGTCAAGTCTGGCTGGAGTCGCTTTCGGAACCATTTTTATTATTATGTGGCCAATTTTAGAAACAGGGGTTTTGTCCGCAGAGGTAACAGGACAATATATTGTATCCTGTATGCAAATGGCTCGAAGTGCACAAATAGGTATTTACATCCACCGTTATGAAATGATCATGATCGCCTTTTTTGCTATTTCCATTCTAACTCAAATTATGATGACTTTGTTTTGTGCCTCTGTAAGTGTACAACGAATTTTCAATCTTAAAGATTATCGTACGATTATCATTCCTGTTTCCCTTTTATTTGGTCTTTATGGATACTGGATTGTAAATGATCATCATAGAGCCATGAAAATAACTGAAAACCTGTGGGTGTATTTGGCATTATCTGTATCCATCTTAGTTCCCATATTGCTCTTTATATTAGGGTTTTTCTTTGGAAAGGAAAAGGAAAATATGCAATCTGAATCATAAGAGGTAACCAATTGCAGGTTACCTCTTTTTGCTATTTTTATGTATGTCTCTTTAACACTAAAATTTCCAATTTTTCTCTGCTTACAGTATAATTTTTTTAAATGCTTTCAGGCATTTTAAATAGTCGGAAATTTCTTTAGGGAGAGAAAGCATATGCATAAAAATGAATCCTTATATCATTACATCATCAGCCATGCAACGGAATTAACAACGATATGGATTAACTCTTTAAATTCAAACACATCTTCCATCTATTCCGTACATTCCGACATAAATATTTTATCCAAACTAAAAGAGCAAAATCGCCATTTTATTGAAAGTGTCAGTAAAATATTTATTGAAGACAAAGAAACATTTTTTCTTCATTTCCATGAGTGGGTTGTGACTGTAGCACGTGACCGTGTGAAATCCAATACTCCCATTACCGAGGTTATTACCCAATTCAATCGTTTTAGAACCTTTTATTGGGAGATGATTGAGAAATTCTGTAAAGAATATGAAGCAAATATTAGTCATCAAGATATCCTGCTGTGGAGCAAAGTCATTAATCAAGCTTTTGATGAATACATTCAAGCCTTTATTACTCAATATCAACGTTTTACTAGCCACAAACTCGAGACCCAGCAGGCAACCATAACGGAATTAACGATACCGGTTATTCCAATTACAGAGGAAATTGCAGTGCTTCCATTAATTGGTGATATTGATTCCTTCCGGGCGACATTACTTAGAGAAAACACACTGTTTCAGTGCAGCGAGAAAAAGATTAGTCATTTGTTTATTGATTTTTCTGGGGTTGCGATTCTAGATAAGATGATTGCCCATCATCTCTTTCAATTAATATATGCTCTAAAATTACTTGGCATTGAGACTACCCTTTCAGGAATGAGCCCTCAAGTAGCCAAAATTTCTAACGAGCTAGGTATTGATTTCCGAGATATCACTATCAAACCAAACCTAGCTAAAGCCCTAGCACCACTTGGCCTAACCCCTGCAAGTAAATAACATATACATTTTACCGCTTTAAAGCGCCGGGGGTCAGACCCCCGATGCGTTAAAGCGGTAAAGTTTTTTTACTTTTGTTTTGTATGTTTTTTGTTTGATTTTTGTGTTATTTTTTTTGATGTTGAGGGTATTTTCCGACTAGGTGGATGGCGCTTATGATTCGTTTATTGATCCATTTTCGGTTTTCGTTGGTATTCAATTGCTCAAATACTCTTTTCCGTCCTTCATCTGTTGTTACATAATGACTGGGCAGTGTATTTAAACTAAGTGCGACAATATCATTCAGGCATTTTTGACATTGGCAAAAGGTTTGATATTCTGGCCCAAGCATTAGGACTTTCACTAAGGTAGTAACTACTTCTTCCATCGCATTTACATAATCCTTCTCCAATTTCACCACACCACTTTCTATGTTCCTTCCTTACAAACACTCTTATACATGTTCCACAACCTATAGTCTTTCCATTCTATTGGCTAAATAGGGCTTATTAAATAAAAAACTTACCAATCAAAATCCAATAAATATCTTGAAACAGTATATTTTAGGCTGTTTTTTCAAAAAGTATTATAGTCTTTGTATCCTAATTAACGGAAATGGAAGTGAAATCATGGACCAAACTTTAGGATTTCTTAGGGAGACGTTGTCAAACTATACTGAACAGTATACCATTGGTCAACGAATTTATGAAAAAGTAACAAAAGGAAAATTTTCTTCTGAAGGCGAGTTTGTACGAAATCTTTCCACGGAAGAAATTGATTTTCTCAATAAAATTCTTCCGGATGAAATTCAATATGCCAAGGATGAACGAGATCAAAAACGAGCCCATGAACTAAACGAAGTCTACGAATTATTATTTTAATCATCGTATTGCAGGAATAGATAAAATTCATTTACAAATGATTGGAGAGTTAGACATGGCTAATAAAAATACACCTGATAAAGAAAATTTAAATCTTGCTGGAAGATACTATGAAGTGGAGGATTACAGTAAAAATGATGAGTTATCCTCTGGATTAGCTACTACTCATGAACAAGTAAGTGATACTTATATGGAAGGCGAAATAATGCCTGTGATCGAGAATGTTAACGGGAAGGACCTTAACATTCCTGAAAATGGGTATAAGACTGAATAGAAAAAAAAAGAGAAACAGCTCCTACTTAGAAGCTGTTTCTCTTTTTAATCCTCATCCTTTTCAACATAAGGATCATGCTCGTATGCAGGTAAATCCCCAAAGGTTGTCATAATCCCTTCCTCATCTAATGCTTCTTCATATCTTTCATGCTGTGAGTTAGGATAAACGGTAACATTTTTTCCATACATATCATTGCCTATAAAATTTTCAAAGTCTTCTACATAGCCTATATTTTCTAAGGGCTCTATATTTGTATCATTATAGTGGTCGATTGGGATGTTAAAATCAGACGGGGTTTCTGAGGTACCCCATTGCGCTACTTCTTGCCAGGAATCCTCTGCATCATAAGCTACATCCTCATCTTTTTCGTCCATATCAAATTTACCAAATGGAGTCATTAAGACCCCTTCTTCAAGTGGTCTTTTATGGGAAATATGTTGATCTGGACTGTGTTCCTTACAGTAAGTTGTAGTCGGGAGTGCTTCCAATCTTTCTGATGATATTTCTTTATTACATACCTGACAAATGCCGTAGGTGCCTTTGTCCATGGCTGACAATGCTTGATTAATATTCTCGAGCTCTAACTTATAATGTTCCTCTAAGGCAATATCTTTTTCTCGTTCATAAAGAGCCGTCCCTTCATCGGCTGGATGGTTATCATAACTCGATAATTCACCCATCGCTTCGTGAAAATGCCCTCTATTTAGTCCAAAGTTATCATTTTGTTCTAGACCTTCTTCTAAACGTGTTTTTTCATCCAGTAAATAAGCTTTGAGCTCAGAAAGTTTCGCTGATGAAAGCATTTCGTTACCCCTTTCGGTATTTCATCTTATACAACATTAAATGCTATATGTATTATTGTTCCATTACCTTCGGTGAACCATTCAACAAATAAATTTCGCATAGAAAACTTGATTTTGAAAAAAATAAGAAAAATACCTTACACTAAGGAGAATCCTATGGTTAACGAAAACTTTGATAAATTCAGCGAAGTACAAAAAAAACATCAGGGCGTCTATATCGGTGGCAAGGACCAACCGCCGGGCCTAAATGATGAAGAATACAATAATCAAGACAATACAGATAAATCAGTAGGTGCTACTGGTCGTAAATGGAGAGGGTAATATTTCCGTTATTTGATGAAAAATATTTCGGTTGATTTAGCGAGCAAGATCATAAAAAAGTAATGGCTGATTCACTTATTGAATCAGCCATTTTTGTAATCGATCAGCCGCCAAAGAAGAAATCAAGTACATTACTAGCGGTGGAGGAGTTCTTATTATAAAATTCGGAGTACCCACAATTTTTACAAAAAACCACTAAAAAGCGATTGTTTTGTATATCAAACATTTTCGATAAACCTGTTCCTGTCATCGCTACTTCCTTTGTTCCCGCTTCTTTGCTGCCACATTTTATACACCCTTTGTCACTCATTATAAGCCACCTCACCTTTCTTTATGTCTTATTTACGATTTGACAGTGAATTGGTTTCAGAAAACTATGTACTATTTCTTCTTAAGATAAAAAAAGGACTAACTGGTATTACCCAATTAGCCGCCTTTTTATCAAAATCTTAAACCCAAGCAGCTCCTACAATAATAAGTAGGATAAATAATACAACGATTAGAACAAATCCACCGCCGTAACCGCCACCGTAGCCATAGCCACCATATCCACAGCCATATCCAAATCCTCCGAACATAACGTACACCTCCTTTAAAATATAGGAAAACGTCTCCCTTTAATATATGAAGCACACAAAAATTGGTTTGGGTCATTTTGATTTTTTTATCAACAAAAAAACCCTTCTACTCAAAGGGCTTCAAAAATAAATTATTTTGTTATTTGGTATGAATGGATTAATTCATCTAACGCTTGACTACACTGCAGAACATTTGGGTTTGTATATCCATATTGATGAGCCAATTCTATCATTTCTATTCGCATTTCTTCAATCTTCCTTACAAGAGTATCTACGTATGTTTGCAAATTGGATGCCCTCATTTCATATAGTACTGCAGTAATATTTATTAATTTTAATTTATTGTTAAATAATAAGAAATACAAGTAGTTTTTGTAAAAAAAAATAATTGGTAGATTCTCGGTTTAATTTATAGTGTTTACCAAGGAAATACTCCCTCTCTGCGTAAATCAATAAGAAGACGAAAAAGGTAAAGATGAGCCATTTACCTTTCAAGTATAAATCCTCCTTACTATTATTTTCTGATTTTTCTAATTATATACTCTTAAATAAAATGAGGAAACTAAAAAGTATTACAATAGTACTAATATTTTTTTGTTACTTATCTTTTAAAGATATCGCTGTTTGACCATACTGTGTAAAGAACTTTTACCCGAGGTGGTACAGATGCATCATGCTTTATATTCCTTTTTTTTGCGTTTTCCACAGTTATTAAGAATTTTCTTTATAGCAGCTACCATTATTCTTCTTTTTGGAGGCATTATTCATTTTGTAGAACCCAAAACCTTCCCTACTTTTTTTGATGGAATTTGGTGGGCTATTATTACCGTTTCAACGACAGGATATGGAGACCTTGTTCCCCACTCTACCTTAGGAAGAGTGGTTGGAATTATTCTGATATTTCTTGGTGCTGGTTTCATTTCTTCCTATTTTTTTAGCCTTGCCTCAACGGCGATTTCAAAACAAAATCAATTTTCAGAGGGAAAGCTCGCCTTTCATGGAAAGGATCATTTAATTGTTATTGGTTGGAATGATAGGACAAGACATATTGTGGAGACACTCTTTGATCGAGAAAATGAAAACTGTATCGTATTAATTGATGAAAGTCTGTCTGAAAATCCTATGTCTAGTAAAATCAATCATTTTATTAGAGGACGCGCATCTCTGGACGAGGTATTGTTAAAGGCGAATATTCATTTGGCCAAGAATATTCTTATCACCGCAGACCAGCATAAGGATGAAATACAGGCAGATATGAGTAGTATTTTGACGCTTCTTTCGGTGAAGGGACTTTGCCCCAATTTACCTTGTATAATCGAAATACTTACTACCGATCAAATAAAAAATGCCATCAGAGCTGGAGCCGATACCATTATAGAAACAAACCAAATCGTAAGCAAAGAAATCATCGAAAAACTTCACCACTTTAAAGCGCCGGGGGTCTGACCCCCGGCGCTTTAAAGTGGTGAAATCTATAGTGTTTGTTCTAATTCTTTTACGAGTGATTTTCCTAAATCGATATATTTATCAGGAAAACTAGCGTCTTTGTCCTGAGGCTCCTGAAACTGGTTAAAGGTTGCAGACGCATTACCAATTTCTGCATGGTCATCTATTCCTATTTGATACTTATGAGATAGCAAAAATGGTTTTTCCAATTCAACGGTACAATTTCTAGCATCAAGCTGCCCATCAATCGCTTTAAATGGAATACGTAAAAATTGATAGCCAACCTCATCATCTATCTTGTAATCAAATGAACCATGATCGTAATCCCAGTTTCCGCCAATCGTATACCCTAATGGTTTTAAAATTTGTTCAAGCTTAAATAAATCATATTTTTTGCCTTCAATGGATGATTCAATTTCAATCATTCGAATTCCCTCATTTCCCTTTTTTATATAGTTTCTCCAGAGCTTAATAATTCATGAGTAAAATATAAAAAGAGTGCGGAAACAATAATGCTCCGCACTCCCTTTTATGTTTATTTTAAGCGTTTTTCTAATTCTGCTTTCTTTTCTTCGAAACCTGGTTTTCCTAGAAGCGCAAACATATTCACTTTATAAGCTTCTACACCTGGTTGATCAAACGGATTTACTCCTAATAAATATCCGCTCATTGCACATGCTTTTTCAAAGAAATAAACAAGATATCCAAATGTGTACTCATCCATTTTTGGAATAGACACAATTAAATTTGGAACGCCACCATCTGTATGAGCTAATAAAGTGCCCTCAAAAGCTTTATTATTAACAAAATCAATAGTTTGACCAGCTAAATAATTTAATCCATCTAAATCACTTTCGGCTTTTTCTAAAGTTAATTCATGACGAGGGGTTTCAACTTTAATGATTGTCTCAAACAAGTCCCGACGTCCTTCTTGAACATATTGTCCCATTGAATGTAAGTCAGTCGAGAAATTAGCTGATGCAGGGAATATACCTTTTTGATCCTTTCCTTCACTCTCTCCGAATAATTGCTTCCACCACTCGGAGAAATATTGAAGACCAGGTTCATAGTTAATCAGCATTTCGATCGTTTTACCTCTGTTATATAAAGCATTTCGAACAGCCGCATATTGGTATGCGATATTATCTTCAAGCTCAGAAGCGCTTAAATCCTCTTGGGCTTGCGCTGCTCCATTCATCATTTCTTCAATGTTTGCTCCACTCACTGCAATCGGTAACAATCCAACAGCTGTTAAAACCGAGTAACGTCCACCCACATCATCAGCGATAACAAATGATTCATACCCTTCTTCATTAGCCAAAGTTTTTAATGCACCTCTAGCTTTATCTGTAGTCGCATAAATACGTTTACGCGCTTCCTCCACCCCATATTTTTCTTCTAAAAGCTTACGGAAAATACGGAAGGCGATAGCAGGTTCAGTAGTTGTACCTGATTTTGAGATTACATTAATGGAAAAATCCTTTCCATCTAACAGGTCCATTAAATCCTTCATATAAGTGGAGCTTATGTTATTACCAACAAAAAGGACTTGTGGTGTTTTACGTTTTTCTTTTGGAAGTGCATTATAGAAGCTATGCTGAAGCATTTCTATGGCCGCACGAGCACCTAAATAAGAACCACCAATTCCGATCACTAATAAAATATCAGAATCAGACTTTATTTTTTCAGCTGCTTTTTGAATTCGTGAAAACTCTTCACGGTCATATTCAGTAGGAAGTTCAATCCATCCTAAAAAATCACTGCCAGCCCCAGTTTTTTCATGTAAAGAGTGGTGAGCCACTTTTACAAAATCGCGTAGGTATGTAAGTTCATGTTCTCCAAAGAAAGTTAAAGCCTTTGAGTAATCGAAGCGAACGTGTGTCATGTATGATCCTCCGTTTGTTTTAGTTTCATTTATCACTTTATACAAACTAGAAATGATAATCAAGGTCGATACCTACTGTAAGCGTATCCAATTATGAGCAATTTTCTACATTTGCCACCGAGATTCTTTTGGCAAGCGGCTAGCGTGAAATTGACAGCCAAGATTTAACAGCCCCTATAAAAAATAAATGCCCCACTTCGCAAGGAAATGGGGCAACTCCATCTTAAAGTGAAGCCCGATAAATAGCTAAAACATCTTCACGGTTCAATTGATTAAAATTACCAAATTCACCATTCACCATTGCTTTATCGGCCATAAGTTCGATTTGGCTATCATCAATATCATAATCCTTTAGAGTACTCGGTGCTCCAATGCTGGTCCAGAATTGACGAAGTTTTTCGATACCCTCTAAACCAACTTCTTCATCTGATTTACCTGTTGGGTCCACATCAAACACTCTTACAGCTAACTGTTTAAAGCGGCCAGGATTTACTTTAAGATTATGCTTCATCCAATTTGGGAATAGAATCGCTAAACCGCCACCATGAGGGATATCATATACCGCCGAAACCGCATGCTCAATATTATGTGTAGCCCAATCTCCACGGTAACCCATTTGAAGCATACCATTAAGGGCAATAGTTCCACTATAAAGAATGGTTTCGCGAAGCTCATAGTTTTCTAAATCATTCACAAGTTTTGGAGCAGCTTCCATGACCGTTCTTAATGTTGACTCACATAAACGGTCCTGTAACGGTGTATTTTCTACGTTATGGAAATATTGTTCAAATACATGGGACATCATGTCAACCATTCCATAAATCGTTTGATTTTTTGGAACGGTAAAAGTATTAGTTGGGTCAAGAACTGAAAATTTCGGGAAGGTAGCAGGGCTTCCCCAACCGTACTTTTCTTTTGTTTCCCAGTTAGTAATAACAGAGCCTGAATTCATTTCAGATCCTGTAGCAGCTAAAGTTAAAACTGTTCCAAATGGCAGTGCTTCTTTGGCAAACGCCTTTTTAATAACTAAATCCCAAGCATCTCCATCATATTTTGCACCAGCAGCAATTAGTTTCGTACAGTCAATAACACTGCCTCCACCTACCGCAAGAATGAATTCAATGCCGTTTTCCTTACAAATCTCTATACCTTTTCGAGCTGTGGAAATACGTGGATTTGGTTCTACACCGGCTAGTTCAAAAACTTTTGCACCCATTTCATTTAAGGTAGCCATCACTTGATCGTATAAACCACTGCGTTTAATACTACCTCCACCATAAACAACCAATACCTTGTTCCCATATTGAGGGATTTCATTTTTTATTTCTGCTAATTGCCCTTTACCAAAAATTAATTTGGTGGGATTCCAATATGTAAAGTTTTGCATCATGATCACTCTCCTTAACCTTTATTATGAAAGATAAAAAATTATTTTGCAAAAAGACTGCACTATAATTTTTACAAAAAATTATTCGTTCATGCATAAAAAAAAGAAAATGAATCACTCTATTAATGAATCCATTTTTTAAGGAGGAATATAAGTGAGTACAATTCAACGAATTGCACTAGTTTTAACCATTATTGGGGCTATAAATTGGGGTTTAGTCGGATTCTTTGGATTTAATTTAGTGGAAGCAATCTTTGGTGACAACGCACTAACTAGAATCATTTATGGGCTTGTTGGCCTAGCTGGTCTCATCAATATTGGCCTTCTTTTTGTTCATAGAGAAGAACGCGAACGTGTTCCTGAAGCAGAAGTACGCTAATATTGAAATCTCATCATACAAGAAAAATCCTTGCAGGAATGACCTGCAAGGATTTTTTGCACTATACCCAGCCTCTGTAACGAGAAGCTTCTGACATTTTTCGAACACCGACCATATAAGCAGCTAATCGCATGTTTACATTGCGCTGTTCGGCCGTTTCATAAACATTATTAAACGATTTTACAAGAACTTTTCGAAGCTTATCGTTCACTTCTTCTTCAGTCCAGTAATAACCTTGGTTATTTTGAACCCATTCAAAATAAGATACGGTTACACCGCCAGAGCTTGCCAAAACATCAGGAACAAGAAGGATACCACGTTCAGAAAGAATTTTTGTTGCTTCTAATGTAGTTGGACCATTCGCTGCTTCAACTACAATCGAAGCTTTAATATTATGAGCATTTTTAGCTGTAATTTGGCTTGAAATAGCCGCAGGTACTAGAATATCGCAATCAAGCTCTAAAAGCTCAGCATTTGTTATGGTATTTTCAAAAAGAGTCGTAACGGTACCAAAGCTGTCACGGCGGTCTAATAAGTAATCGATATCTAATCCATCCTCATTGTATAAAGCACCGTATGCATCTGAAATACCAATAACTTTTGCACCTGCATCATGCATGAATTTTGCTAGGAAACTACCTGCATTTCCAAATCCTTGTACGACAACACGAGCACCTTTAATTTCAATGCCACGTTTTTTTGCCGCTTCTTCAATACAGATGACTACACCTTGTGCCGTTGCTTTTTCACGACCTTGTGAACCACCTAGTACAAGCGGTTTGCCTGTAATAAACCCTGGAGAATCGTATTCACGTAGACGACTATATTCATCCATCATCCAAGCCATAATTTGAGAATTGGTATAAACATCTGGAGCTGGAATGTCTTTAGTTGGCCCCACTATTTGGCTAATAGCACGAACGTAGCCGCGGCTTAGACGCTCTAGTTCACCCATAGACATAGTGCGAGGATCACAAATGATTCCGCCTTTTCCTCCTCCATATGGTAAATCAACAATTCCGCATTTCAAACTCATCCACATGGATAAAGCCTTCACTTCTTCTTCATCCACTTCTGGATGGAAACGAACTCCACCCTTAGTTGGTCCTACAGCATCATTATGCTGTGCCCGGTAACCTGTAAAAATTTTAACAGAACCATCATCCATACGAACTGGAATTCTGACTGTTAACATTCTTAAAGGTTCCTTCAACAGTTCATACATCTCATCTGTATAACCAAGTTTGTTTAATGCTTCATTGATGACTACTTGAGTAGATGTTAATAAATTCAATGATTCTTCTGATTGTTGTTCTTTCTGATTAGTTACCCCAATTGTTCCCATAATGGCACCTCGTTGTCCCATAATAATATTATCCTAATATATTTATTATAGAGGATATTTCCTCATATTTACATACCTATTTTGAGAGAACTTTATGAATTCGTTCGATTGCCCAGTCAAGTTCCTCTTGTGTAATCACTAATGGTGGGGCAAAACGAATAACTGTATCATGTGTTTCTTTACACAATAAACCTTCTTCTTTTAACTCTTCACAGTATTTTCTAGCTGGTTCAAGAAGTTCGATCCCGATAAAAAGACCACGGCCGCGAACTTCTTTTATCATCGGATTTTGAATTTCTTTTAGCTTATTAACAAAATATTCTCCTAACTGTAGAGAACGTTCAGCCAAATTTTCTTCAACTAAAACGTCAAGGGCAGCTATGGATACAGCACAAGCCATTGGATTTCCACCGAATGTAGAACCATGTGACCCTGGGTTGAAAACACCTAGAACATCTTTATTGGCTACTACACAAGAAATAGGGAAAACTCCACCACCTAGCGCTTTACCTAAAATATACATATCCGGATCTACATTTTCCCACTCGCAAGCAAACATTTTACCTGAGCGTCCTAAACCTGCTTGGATTTCATCGGCAATAAATAGAACATTCTTTTCTTTACATAAATTAGATGCAGCTTTTAAGAAACCTTCTTGAGGGATGACGATTCCTGCTTCACCTTGAATTGGTTCGATAAGGAATGCTGCTGTATTTGGTGTGATCGCTGCTTTTAACGCATCTAAATCACCATATGGAATTAACTTAATTCCAGGAAGTAATGGTCCAAATCCACGCTTATATTCAGGGTCAGAAGATAAAGAAACCGCCCCCATCGTACGACCGTGGAAGTTCCCGATACAAGCAATAATTTCAGCTTGATTATCTTCTACTCCTTTTACATCGTAAGCCCAGCGACGAGCTGTTTTGATAGCCGTTTCAACAGCTTCAGCACCAGTGTTCATTGGAAGAGCCATTTCCTTATTCGTAAGTTTACAGATTTTTTCATACCATGGTCCTAATTGATCATTATGAAAGGCGCGGGAAGTTAACGTTACACGGTCAGCTTGATCTTTTAAAGCTTGAATGATCTTTGGATGACGGTGTCCTTGGTTAACAGCTGAATAGGCACTTAACATATCCATATATTTTTGACCTTCTGGATCCATTACCCATACACCTTCCGCCTCAGAAATAACAATCGGCAGGGGATGATAGTTATTAGCTCCAAACTTGTCAGTTTGTTCAATAATAGATGTCGACTTCATAGATTGTGTCATAACACTTAATTCCTCCATTTCCTTTAGTGCATTAACGTACCGGGGGTCAGACCCCCGGTACAGTGACGCGTTAAAGCGACGGGGGCCTTACCCCTGGTCCTTTAACGTGTTAAATTAATTAGTACATTTCTGATGTTGTTTTTGCTTGCATGTGTAGTAATAGGTAGTCTGGACCGCCCGCTTTAGAATCTGTACCAGACATGTTGAAGCCACCGAATGGTTGGTAGCCCACGATTGCACCTGTACATCCACGGTTGAAGTATAGGTTACCAACATGGAAGTCTTCACGTGCTTGCTCGATCTTAGCTCGGTTGCGAGTAATAACCGCACCTGTTAAGCCGTATTCTGTATTATTCGCAATCTCAATCGCATGATCGAAGTCACGAGCTTTACATATACCAACAACTGGTCCGAAGATTTCTTCTTGCATGATGCGAGCTTGTGGATCAAGGTCCGCAATAACAGTAGGTTGGATGAAATAACCTTTAGAGTTATCTCCTTCTCCACCCGCTACTAGGCGTCCTTCACCTTTACCGATTTCAATGTATTCCATGATTTTGTTGAAAGCACTTTGGTCAATAACAGGACCCATGAAGGTTTCTTGCTTTTCTGGGTTACCTAACGTTTTTTCCTTAGTTAATTCAACGACACGGTTTAATACTTGATCATACACATCTTCCACGATAACTGCACGAGAACATGCAGAACATTTTTGACCGGAGAAACCAAAAGCAGAAGCAACGATCGATTGAGCCGCTAATTCTAAATCAGCCTCATTATCCACAACGATCGTATCCTTACCACCCATTTCAGCGATCACACGCTTCAACCAGATTTGACCTTCGTTTAATTTAGACGCACGTTCAAAAATACGAAGACCTACATCACGAGAACCTGTGAACGAGATAAAACGTGTATCTTTATGATCAACTAAGTAGTCACCAACTTCTGCACCGCTACCAGGAACGAAGTTCAGAACTCCCTTCGGAAGACCTGCTTCTTCCATTACTTCTACAAACTTAGCCGCTACAATTGGAGTAGTAGAAGCTGGCTTTAGAAGGACAGTGTTTCCTGTTACAATCGCTGCTACAGTTGTACCAGCCATGATTGCAAACGGGAAGTTCCAAGGAGAAATGATGATTCCTACTCCTAATGGGATATAGTCATAACGGTTAAATTCATTTGGACGGCTTTGTACGGGCACACCCTCTTTAATTTTAAGCATTTGACGACCATAGAATTCTAGGAAGTCAATCGCTTCAGCTGTATCTGCATCTGCTTCATTCCAAGGCTTACCTGCTTCTTTTGTTAAAAGAGCAGAAAACTCATGCTTACGACGGCGAATTAACGTGGCTGCCTTAAATAACACATCAGCACGTGTTTCCGGCTTTACCTTTTTCCATGTTTTAAACGCTTCAACCGCTGCTTGCATCGCCTTTTCAGCTAGCTCGCGGTTTGCTTTTGAAACACGGCCAATTAATTCTTCTTTATTACTTGGATTATATGAAGCAATTTTTTCTTCAGTTGTAATATACTCTCCACCGATTACCAATGGATAATCTTGACCTAAATAGCTTTCTACTGTTTCTAAACCTTTTACATAATCATGGCGATTTGTTTCGTCCGCAAAGTTAGTAAACGGCTCGTGCTTATACGGTTGTACCATTAAAAATCCCCCTCTAAAAGATCCTTTTTGCTCACCATTCTTTATTATTGCAAGATTCGTGCCAATTTAAAGAACCTTAATCAATCCAATTTTTAAAAAGAAATAAGCAAAAAATATTTGCACTTTTGAACATTACCTCTATCATCATGCAAAAAAATATTGCACCCTTATTTTTTTTCCTCTAAGATAGTACGAGTAAGCCTATTAAAAGGAGACATTCTATGAATTCTCAACCTAAATCAAACGAATTTTTAATAAATAAAATTTACCAGAAAGTTTTAGATGAAATTGATATTGGTATTCATGTTGTAAATACTGAAGGTAAAACCATTATCTATAATAAAAAAATGATGGAAATTGAGAGCATGGAGATAGAGGATGTTCTAAATAAAAATTTACTAGACGTTTTCTCATTTGACCAAAATAGTTATAGCACTTTAATAGAAGCCTTGCATCATAGAAAGGTCATTCAAAATGTGAAGCAAAAGTATTACAACAATAAAGGCAAAGAAATCACGACCATTAATAATACCTTTCCAATCATTGATCAGGATGTTCAGTTAGGGGCTGTTGAAATTGCAAGAGATGTTACGAAGTATGAGCGATTATTAAGAGAAAACCTGCTAAAAAAAGGTGACACCAAATATACCTTTGAAAGTATTATTGGAAGTAGTCCTAACATTCAAGAAGTGATTGAGGCAAGTAAACGTGCCACTCGAACAAATTCTTCTATATTAATTATTGGTGAGACTGGGACGGGAAAAGAACTGTTTGCACAAAGTATTCATAACGGAAGCTTACGCGCACCCAAACCTTTTATTTCTCAAAATTGTGCCGCATTGCCTGATAGTCTTATTGAAGGTATTTTATTTGGAACGAAAAAGGGAGCATTTACCGGTTCGATCGAACGCCCTGGTCTTTTTGAACAAGCAGATGGCGGAACCCTACTACTGGATGAAATCAATTCTTTAAATCCAAATCTCCAAGCAAAGCTGCTAAGAGTATTGCAAGAAAAATCGGTACGAAGAGTCGGAGATACAAAGGATAGAGAAGTAAATGTTCGAATCATCGCGACCATAAATGAAGACCCGATCGATGCTATAGCCGAGGGACGCTTAAGAAAGGATTTATATTATCGATTAAGCGTTGTATCCTTATTTATCCCACCATTAAAAGAACGGAAGCAGGATATTAAGGAATTAGCACAATTTTTCATTGAAAAATATAATCATCTTTTTGCCATGAATGTGAAAACCATTAGTGAAGAAGTGATTCAAATGCTACATGATTATGATTGGCCGGGAAATGTTCGAGAGCTAGAGCATATTATTGAAGGCTCGATGAATTTAATGGAGCATGAAGAGGTTATTTCTTACTCTTGCCTGCCCATTCAATTTCGTAAAAAACCACAATTCCAAGTGGAAACACCTAAACATATCGAACTTGAGGACTTATTCCAACAAAAAGGGAAGCCAATTAAACCGTTGGAACAATATATGGAAGAAGCCGAAACATTTTATTTAAAAAAAGCTCTTCAACAGCATGATTTTAATATATCTAAAACGGCAAAAGCGCTTGGGATGAGCAGGCAAAATTTGCAGTACCGAATGAAAAAATGGCATATCAAAAAGTCTTAAACCAATATTCTTGACCATATGAAAAGAGCGGGAAAGTACCCGCTCTTCTTTTTTTACTTTTTAATTAATTCATCACTTTGAGATTGGTCGATCCATTCTTGAAGCTTATCTTTTAATGTGTTAAAGCCTTGTTCCATTTCTGATTCCGTTTTGATTGGAACTGGACGTTTACGAGGTTGTTTCTTTACTTTTTCAATTGGATTTACTGGTGGTTCTTCTGTCGCACGGATAGATAATCCAATTTTCCCTGCCTCTTCATCTACGGAGAGAACCTTAACTTTTACTTCATCGCCCACTTTTAGATGATTATGGATATCCTTTACAAAACCATGAGTAATTTCTGAGATATGAACTAAACCTTGGTTTGTTTCATCCAATGCAATAAAAGCACCATACGGTTGAAGACCTGTTACTTTCCCCGTTACTACACTGCCTACTTCGATTTTTTCTGACATGCAAACACTCCTAATTTCTATTTTTATTTATCCTGTATATACGCAATTAAAAATTATATCATATGAACAGGTTAATTACAAAGAGACTGTCTTGAACGAGAATATAACCTATAATTTCTACTACCCATAATAGAAAAATCAATGTATGATGGAAAGATATATTTATAAAGGAGACCTTATATTTATGAAGCAACAAGAACAATGGACATCTAAGATTGGCTTTATACTTGCTGCTGCCGGTTCCGCAATCGGTCTAGGTGCGATCTGGAAATTCCCTTATATGACTGGAACAAACGGCGGTGGACTATTTTTACTATTATTCTTAATTTTAACTACTTTAATTGGAGCTCCCATCTTAATTGCCGAATTCATTATCGGTAGAAGATCACAAAAGGATGCTGTCCGCGCCTATCGACAGCTAGCTCCGAAAACTCCATGGTACCTCCTGGGATATATGGGGGTTGCTACTTCATTTGTTCTCTTGTCTTTTTATAGTGTGGTTGGCGGTTGGATTCTTTCTTATTTATATCGCAGTTTAACAGGAAGCCTTTCAGGTCTTTCTCAACAAGAATACGGCCAATTATTTGAAAAAATTATTTCGAATCCAATCGAAGTGGTAATCGCCCAATTTATCTTTATGGTTTTAACAATTTGGGTCGTCCAAGGCGGGGTACAAAAAGGGATTGAGCGGGCAAGCCGCTATATGATGCCAGCGTTGTTTATTTTATTTATCGTTTTATTAATTCGTTCTGTCACACTCGAAGGTGCATGGAAGGGGATTGAATTTTTTCTTAAACCTAATTTTTCTGAAATGACTGGTGAAACGATTTTGCTTGCACTAGGACAATCCTTCTTTGCATTAAGTGTTGGTATTTCCGTTATGGTCACCTATGCTTCCTATTTATCCAAATCCGAAAATTTAACTAAGTCAGCTGTTTCTGTAGTCATATTAAACATATTGATTTCTATCCTTGCAGGGCTTGTAATTTTCCCAGCTGTATTTGCTCTTGGTTTTGAGCCTGGCGCTGGACCTGGTTTAGTATTTGTTGTCTTACCGGCTGTATTTAATGAAATGGCATTTGGAGGATTCTTTTTAGTTATTTTCTTAATATTACTCTTATTTGCCACATTAACTTCCGCTTTTTCCATCTTAGAAATTGTGGTTGCAGCTATTGCCAAAGAGCAAACGGAAAAACGCCGCATTATTTCTTGGAATTCAGGGCTTCTCATTTTTCTAGTAGGTATACCAAGCGCACTATCCTTCGGCATTCTATCCGATGTAAAATTTTTTGGTAAGTCTTTTTTTGATCTTGCAGATTATCTTTGCAGTAACCTAGCGCTTCCTTTAGGCGCCTTGTTTATATCGTTATTTGTTGGATACAAAATGCCAAGACAAATGGTTAAAGAGGAGCTGAATACTGGCTCCACTGGCTTAGGAGTTCTTTTTGATATTTGGTATTTTTCTATACGGTATATCGTTCCAGTTGCCATTTTAGCTGTGTTCCTGCATTCTCTTAATCTGTTCTAAACATTTTTGTTTTTAAAAAATAATACCTACTTGAAGAAGCTTTAATGAAATGTTCAAAAAATAGCCTCTAAATTAGGACCAAAAGAGTTAAAATAAAAGAAAAAGGTCTAAAGGAGTGGTTCGTTTGGCTTCAGTAGGTGAAAATATCAAGATGTGCCGTGAAAGAAGAGAGCTAAATCAAGAGGATTTAGCACTTAAAATCCGAGTAGGTACCAAAACGATTGAAAGATATGAATCAGGGGAACAGGTCCCAGATATGAATACCATCTTAAAACTTTCAACCGTTCTGGATGTTCCAGCATCTGAAATATCGGAGTAAGCTCATTTGCGTATTTCTAAAAATTATCTCCCTTATAGGTTTAGAAAGGGAAAAAATTGGATAGGATATGAACATAAGGCTTTCTAGTATTCCCCCCCTTTTTGAAGAGGACAAACCGAGGAAGATTTTCTTCCGATTATGGTCTGTCCTCTTTTTTTTGTCTCCTTATTTCGAAAGACTTTCAACAAACTTTCTAATTCTCTTTAGTGCTCCCTGAAGCTGTTCCATTGAGGATGCATAAGAACAGCGGACATACCCTTCTCCACTTTCACCAAAAACATTACCAGGTACTACCGCAACCTTCTCTTGTAACAGAAGCTTTTCAGCAAATTCTTCTGAAGTTAAACCTGTACTTTTGACAGATGGGAAGGCATAAAAAGCTCCGCCTGGTATATGACAGGTTAATCCAATCTCATTTAAGGATTGAACAAAAAAGTTTCTTCTTTGCCTGTAGCTTTTTTTCATTTCTTCTACATCATCCCGACCATTTTTTAATGCTTCAAGAGCAGCAAATTGCGCCATAGTCGGAGCACACATCATGGCATACTGATGGATTTTTAACATCGCTTGGGTTATTTCAGCTGGTGCACATACAAATCCTAAGCGCCAACCCGTCATAGCAAACCCTTTCGAAAAACCGGAAATTAAGATCGTTTGTTCTTTCATTCCTTGAATAGTAGGAAAACTTGTATAAGCCTCATCATATACAAGCTCCGCATATATTTCATCGGAAAGAACAATTAAATCATGTTTTTTAACCACCTTCGCTATTTCTTCAAGGTCACTTTTATTTAACAAGGTACCGGTGGGATTATTCGGAGAGCACAGCATGATTGCCTTAGTACGAGAAGAGATATTCTCTTCTATTTGTGAAGGCAATATTTTAAATTCTTTTTCATGACTTGCCTGAATGGCAATCGGAGTCCCCCCTGCTAAACTAACCAGCGGGCCATAAGAAACAAAGCTAGGCTCAATGATTATCACTTCATCACCAGGATTTAATATGGCCCTTAAGGCAATATCGATAGCCTGGCTAGCTCCAACTGTCACAATGATGTCGTTCTCTGCTGAGTAAGATATATGAAAATGTCGATCTAAATAGCGCGAGATTTCTTTTCTTAATTCGTGTAAACCAGCATTTGCTGTATAGGACGTATAACCTTGTTCAAGTGAAAGTATGGCCGCTTCTCTAACAGACCATGAAGTAACAAAGTCGGGCTCACCTACCCCTAAAGAAATAACTCCTTCCATGCCAGCGGCTAAATCGAAGAAACGTCTGATTCCGGAAGGCTTTAACTGTTCGACTGTTTTTGATAGATAGGATTTCATTACGTTCATTATGGTGACACCACGATTCGTTTGTCTTCATCATTTGGATCAAAAATAGTACCGTCGTGTTTGTATTTTTTTAAGATAAAATGAGTCGTAGTCGAAATGACAGACTCTAAAGTCGATAGTTTTTCTGAAACAAAACGTGCTACTTCATTCATCGTAAGCCCTTCAATAATAACCGATAGATCGTAGGCGCCTGATATTAAATAAACAGACTGCACCTCTTTAAAACGGTAGATTCTTTCGGCCACCTCATCAAAGCCAACCCCACGCTTCGGTGTTACCTTTACATCTATCATGGCCGTTACCCTATCGTGGCCATCTACTTTGGTCCAGTCAATAATCGAGGTATACCTTAAGATGATCTTTTCTTTTTCTAGTTTTTTCATGATTGTTCCAATTTTCTCGACCGAAAGATTGGTCATCTTGGCCATATCTTCTTTGTTCAATAAGCTATTTTTCTCCACTATTTCTAATACTTCCATTTCCTCATTCGAAAGCTTCATGATGAATCCCCCTTTAACTATGTACGATAAGGATTTTATTTTTTCCTATTTTGCGAAATTAAAGACATTTAAGAGGAATTTACTAGAAAATGTGTGAGGGTGTAAATTTTGGGAAAAATAAATCTATGGCTATACATTTTGATTTAGAAGGAGGAAGGCTATGGAGCATACCTTAGAAAAGAGTCATTTTGAGATGGACCAAATCCATGTTTATTACGAGCTATTTAATCATCCAACTTCTGAAAAAACAGTAGTTCTTCTACATGGTTTTCTTTCTTCGACTTTTAGTTATCGACGATTAATCCCTTTACTTTGTGAAGATTTTAATGTCATTACCATTGATCTTCCCCCCTTTGGGAAAAGTGGAAAAACAACGTATTATTCTTACTCCTATCAAAATCTTGCTTTAACTGTTATTCGACTGGTTGAAAAACTAGGAAAGAAAAACGTTACCCTTATCGGACATTCTATGGGTGGGCAAATTTCATTAAATATTTGTTATCAAAGACCTGATTTGATTGAGAAATGCATTTTGTTGTGCAGCTCTGGTTATTTAAAACGGTCTAAACCCTATTTAATAGCGTCTAGCTATATCCCCTTTTTTTATCTGTATGTGAAGTTTTGGCTTGCTCGTTCAGGCGTTAGGAAAAACCTGCAGAATGTCGTTTATGATCATAAAATGATTGATGATGAAATGTTATATGGGTACTTACAGCCTTTTATCGAGGATAATGAGATTTTCAAAGCTTTAACCAAGATGATTCGAGATCGCGAGGGGGATTTATCTTCCGCTCAGCTTCAAACAATTGAAACTCCTAGCCTGTTAATTTGGGGAGAGCATGATAAAGTTGTACCCGTTCAAATAGGGAAAAAGTTAAACAGAGATTTAAAAAGTTCAGAACTAATCATATTGAAGGATACAGGCCACTTAGTACCTGAAGAACGACCAGAAGAGGTATTAAACCACATCAAAAAATTTCTTCAACCTAAAAACACAACACCTTTAACACATTAAAGCAGTGGGGGTCTGACCCCCACTGCTTTAATGTGTTAAAGTGAGCAGCTTCCTTGGTTTTTGATGTTTAGTAGTTCGGCTGCTATTTTTTTACAGTTTTCTATTGGTATTAGTTGTTCAAAGGAAAATTCGTATATTTGTTGAATTTTATCTGCGAGGTTGATGACATCATCTGATGTATGTACAGCTTGTACGACATCGGCAATTTCAGTTTCATATTGACCAAACCCTAAGCCAAACGGGTCCCACTCATTTAGAACTATGACAAGTCTTATATGCATTTCTTGAATTTCCACGTTGATCACCTTTTCATTTTCACTTAAGCTTTTTCATTTTACCATGAAGATGAAAAAAACACAGAGGTATTCGCTACCTCTGCGTTCTCCAACCTATTATTTTTCAAGCCATTCGGTATGGAAGGTTCCTTCCTTGTCCACACGTTGGTAAGTATGTGCACCAAAGTAATCCCTTTGTGCTTGCAATAAGTTTGCCGGCAACACCGCTGAACGGTAGCTATCATAATAGAATAGTGCACTAGCTAATCCAGGAGTTGGAATACCTAGCTTCATTGCAGTAGCCACCACTTCACGAGCATCCTCCTGATAGTTATCTACAATGTCCTTAAAGTAAGGATCCAGTAATAAATTTTTAATTTGTGGATCACGATCGTACGCATCTTTAATGTTTTGCAGATAAGCCGCACGAATGATACAGCCGCCTCTAAAAATCATTGCAATTTCACCTGGTTTTAAGTCCCAGCCATATTCTTCAGATGCTAAACGGAATTGGGCAAAACCTTGAGCGTAAGAACAAATTTTACTTAAATACAACGCACGACGGATTTTTTCAATGAACTCTTTCTTATCTCCATCAAACGTTTGTACTTTAGGTCCATTCAACACTTGGCTTGCAGCTACACGTTCCTCTTTCATAGCTGATAAGAAGCGGGAAAATACTGATTCTGTGATAATCGATAAGGGAACTCCTAAATCAAGAGCATCCTTGCTTGTCCACTTTCCAGTCCCTTTTTGGCCTGCTGTATCTAAAATCACTTCGACAAGTGGCTTGCCTGTTTCTTCATCCACTTTAGAGAAAATATCCGCTGTGATTTCAATTAAGTAGCTATCCAATTCCCCTTTGTTCCACTCCGAAAAAATTTCATGAAGCTCCGCGGCATTTAAGCCCAAAGCATTTTTCATAAGGTCATATGCTTCACAAATTAACTGCATATCTCCGTATTCTATTCCATTGTGAACCATCTTCACGTAATGTCCTGAACCTTCAGGACCAATATATGTACAACACGGTTCTCCATTAACTTTAGCTGAAATCGCTTCAAGCATCGGAGCAACCTTATCATAAGCATCCTTTTGTCCACTCGGCATGATGGCTGGTCCTTTTAACGCTCCTTCTTCCCCACCTGAAACACCTGCTCCGATAAAATTAATTCCTTTTTCGGAAAGATACTTATTCCGTCGATTGGTATCTTCGAAATAGCTGTTTCCACCTTCAATTAAAATATCTCCTTTTTCTAGATAAGGAAGTAAGGATTCAATAGCCTTGTCCGTAATGGGGCCGGCATTTACCATTAATAAAATTTTTCGAGGCAGCTCTAAAGAGCCAACAAATTCTTCTACATTCCAGAAGCCCGCAATGTTCTTACCAGCGTGTTCATTTGTAACAGCTTCAACTTTTTCTTGTGAAATATCATAAACGGAAACCGTAAAACCTTTGCTTTCAAAGTTTAGGGCTAAGCTTTTCCCCATTACTCCAACACCAACAACGCCTATTTGTTGCTTCGTCAAAACAATCATCCCTTCGAAATTTTTTTCATATTTTTATTTAGTTTTTGAAAAAATCTTCCCTTTTATTATAATCATGTTTCTTCAGAAGACCAACTGTTTATGAAAAAATATTTTTTTATTTTCAAATTTAGGTTAAAATAATTTTAATGAATCATAGAAAGGAACAAGTTCATGCAAGAGGAATTGACCCAAAATTGTTTGCCGCGTATTCGTTCCTATTATTCACGTTTTAGCGATAAAGAAAAAAGGATCGCCGATTATATTATTTCTAATCCTGAAAAAATCATCCATTCTACTATTAGTCAAGTGGCTGAAGATCTTCATATTGCGGATGCAACCGTCTTTCGTTTTTGTAAACATATTGGCTTTAAAGGCTACCAGGCGATGAAAATTTCATTAGCCTCTGAGCTTGTTAGTCCTATTGTAGATATTCATGAGACGATACAAGAAGGTGACTCAGAAAAGGAAGTGGCACAAAAGGTGTTCCGCTCCAATATTCGGACTCTAGAGGAATCCTTACAGGTTTTAGATGAAGGGAAATTTAAAAAAGCAGTGCAAGCTTTATTAAAGGCAAGAAAAATTGAGTTCTACGGTAATGGCGGTTCCGGCTTTGTTGCTATGGACGCCCATCATAAATTTTTACGAACAGGCTTACAAACAGTAGCCTATAATGATTCTCATATGCAGATTTCTTCTGTATCGCAATTAACCAAAGATGATGTGGTTGTATTAATCTCCCATTCTGGAACAAATAAAGATTTATTAGAGGTTTTAGAAGTAGCTCAAAGAAACCATGTCACAACCATCGGCATCACACACCTGGCTAAAAGCCCATTAAGTAAAAAAGTACATATTCCTCTTTATACCGTGTCAGAAGAGACCGAGTTTCGTTCTGAAGCATTGGCATCCAGAATTGCGCAACTCTCGATCGTAGACGCTTTGTATGTCAATGTGATGATGCAACGAAAAGAAGATTCTGCTAGATCCATCAAAAAAATGCGCGAAGCTATTTCATCTATGAAGATTTAGAGAGGACTGTTTGAATTGAATAAATCGTATGTAATAGGACTTGATATCGGGACAACAAGCGCAAAGTCAGTCTTGTTTGACCGTAATGGAAGCGTTGTCAGTGAACATGAGATCGAATACCCCTTATCACATCCATTTCCTGGATGGGTGGAACAAGATCCTATAGTCATTGAAACAGCTGCCACCCGGGCCATTAAGCTTACCATACAAAAGGGCAAAATTAATCCTAATGAGCTACAAGCCGTAGGGATTTCTTCTGCGATGCATTCCATTATCTGTATAGATCGTGATTTACAGCCCCTATCCCCTTCGATTACTTGGGCTGACGGCAGAAGCTATAAGCAAGCAGAACAATTAAAAAAAGAAAACGGAACAGAAATTTACTTAAAAACGGGAACACCTATCCATCCAATGTCACCATTTGTAAAGCTTCTTTGGATGAAGGAAACCCATTATGAACCTTATAAAAAAGCGTTTAAATTTGTTTCTATTAAAGAGTTTTTACTGGCAAGATGGTTCAACGAATTGGTCGTAGACTATTCTGTTGCCTCTGCTACCGGATTATTTGATATCCATACATTAGACTGGGATGAACAAGCCTTGCAAATGGCAGGCATCTCTCGTGAACAGCTGCCAACGCCGGTGCGTCCTACTCACATTTTAGAAGGTATATCATCTAGAGTCAGTGAAGATATGGGTATTCCTTCTACAACCCCGTTTGTTATCGGCGGCAGTGATGGACCTTTAGCTAATCTTGGAATTGGGGCGATTTCTTCTGAAGATATCGCCATAACCATTGGAACGAGCGGAGCCATTCGCAAAATGGCAGGTCAGCCTAAAACGGATATGAAACAAGAAGTGTTTTGTTATGCCTTTGACCATGATTTATGGGTAACCGGGGGACCGACAAATAACGGCGGTATTGTTTTCCGCTGGTTACGAGAAGTTTTAGGACAACAAGAACTAAACGAAGCCTTGAATTTAGGGAAAGATGCCTATGACCTACTGACAGAACTGGCTAGTCATGTCAATCCAGGTGCCAATGGCCTGCTCTTTTTACCATACTTAAATGGTGAACGCGCACCGCATTGGGATGCGAATGCAAAAGGGGCTTATATTGGACTGTCTCCTTCCCATGAAAAAAGCCATCTGATTCGCGCGGGGCTTGAAGGAGTTATTTTTAACATTTATCAAATTGGAGAAACGCTAGAAAGACTTTCTGGATCATCCAATCGTCTCCTAGCTAGCGGCGGCTTCGCCCGTTCATCTTTATGGCTGCAAATCTTAGCCGATATTTTTGGTAAAAAAGTAGAGGTTCCTTTAAGTCACCAAAGCTCTGCATGGGGTGCCAGCTGGACCGCGCTTTATGCATTAAATGAAGTTCCATCCTTCCAAGCGATACGGGATTATATTCCTATGCAAGACACGTATTTACCAATAGACGCGCATCATCAAAAGTATCAGCAGCTTTACCCGATATTTAAAAATCTTTATGAATCATTAAAACCAAGTTTTCATGCGATATCAGAGTTCCAAAGGAATAACTAAGAAAAGCGAAAGCGCCTTGGTAAGCCCCGACAAGCAAATGTTCTCTCGCGTAAGAAGTCTGAACTTTGACTTCTTACGCGAGAGGTTATTTTGACCAAGGAAGAAGTGACTTTTCTTCTTCCATCGAGGGGCTAGGCAGGAAGAAATGAATTGCTTTCTTCCCTGCTGGAGCTAGACAATTTTCGAAGTCCAAAAAATTTATACTCCCTCATTGAAAAGGGCGGACTAGTGATAATGTCCGCCCTCTTGTTTTTCCCTAAATTGCTTTGGAGTCAACCCCATATATTTTTTAAAAAGATTGGTATAGTAGCTTTGATTACAAAAACCAAATAAATGGGCAATATCGCTTAAGCTTGAAGTCGAATGTAATAAAAAATACTTCGATTCTTCTATTCGCTTCCTCGTAATAAATTCCGTAATCGAAATCCCCACTGACCTTTTAAACACTTTTGATAGATAACCTGGATGAACCCCTACTTCTTCAGCAATTTTATTTAGTGAAAGCTCGTGTAGTATTTCTTTATGGATATAGTAAATCGCCTTATTGACTACAGAGTTATACGTAGGTTTACTCTCATTCTTCAATCGATCTATATAGGAAGAAAGCATTTCAAATTCTAGAGCCCTAAGCTCCTCCCATTGATTTACCTTTTCAATTTGCCTAATGTATACATCACTTAAGTTAAATGCATCCTCAGGTATGACTCCGCCTTTAATAACAGCTCTCGTAAATAAAGTACAGGAGCAAATCATTGAATTCTTAAAAGAACGAATGGGATCATCCGCTAGTTTAGCGCGATCAAGTTGATTGATTTCAAATAAGACCTTTTTCGCTCCCTCTTCATCACATTTCAAAATACAATCCATGAGCTGCTGTTCCAACGTATAGGATGGATGGAAAAATAAATTTTCCTGATTTTGTCGCCTTTCTTCATAAAACTTTTTTATGACGGATGATCTAATGCTTATTTGGTTCATTGTACTCACTTCATTCATAGTTAAATTTTTAACAAAAAGATTAAATTTTTAATATCATTGTAAATATCCTATTACTACAATTCAAGTAAGAAAGTTTTAGGATTTATCGATTAACTTTACATTTACGTGAAAGACTAACGTTGAGGTGTTAACATGACTTGGAAAATTAGCTCAAAGGAATTAGAAGAAAAGAAACTTTTAACAGAAGAAAGTTTATATTTTACTGGGAATGGCTACTTAGGAGTACGCGGAAATTTTGAAGAAGGATTACGCGAAGGAAGCAGTTCCATTAGAGGTACCTACATAAATGCTTTTCACGAAGTCGTTTCTATTGGTTATGGCGAAAAGCTCTATGCTTTTCCAGAAACCCAGCAAAAGCTTGTTAATTTAATTGATTCACAAAGTATAGAGATTTATTTTGGAGAGGAAAGATTTTCTTTATTTGATGGTGAAGTAGTATCCTATGAACGCTCCCTTCACCTTGAAAAAGGTTATACAGAAAGAATCGTTCATTGGCGTTCCAAATCCGGGAAGGAAGTAAAGCTTCATTTTCAAAGACTTGTATCTTTTATAGAAAAAGAAGTGTTTATTCAAAAAATCGTTATTGAGCCCGTGACCTATCATGGCGAAGTTAAGATCGTTTCGACCGTAAATGGAAATGTAACGAACTTTGTTGATCCAAATGACCCTCGTGTTTCTTCAGGGCACGCCAAAAACTTACACGTTATCAATCAATCTCAAAAGGATGGTCTTTCTTATATTGAGGTAGAAACCTTCCGTTCCAAGTTAAAAGCCGCTTGCGGAGTAGCTTATGATGTTCAACCTGTACTGACCCGTCAAGATTCTGAAGGAGAGGGAATCATTACAAGCGAATTTTCCACTCAATTAACAGAGCCGATTACTTTTGAAAAAAGAAGCCATTTTGTTGATTCATTACGTCATGGAACGGATTTAGAGAAAACACTTAAAGAGCTGGTCAGTCGTTTGGGAAATGAGAACTTTGATTCATTATTAGAAAAGCAGACAGGCTATTTGAGTAGTTTTTGGAAGAATGCGGATATTCAAATCAAAGGGGATGACGCCTTACAAGAAGGCGTTCGTTTCAATCTTTATCACCTCTTACAATCAGCTGGACAAGATAAATTTTCCAATATTGCGGCGAAAGGTTTGTCAGGTGAAGGATATGAAGGACATTATTTCTGGGATACCGAAATTTACATGAACCCTGTTTTTTTAATGACAAACCCAGAAATTACGAAACAATTGCTAATTTACCGTTATTCTATTCTAGATGGTGCAAGACAACGTGCCAAAGAGATGGGCCATAAACAAGGTGCCTTATTCCCATGGCGAACCATAGCGGGTACAGAGTGTTCCCCATACTTCCCGGCAGGAACGGCACAATACCATATTAGTGCCGACATTGCCTATAGCTTTATCCAGTATTTTATGGTCACAAATGATAGAGAATTTTTAAAAGCATACGCAGCTGAAGTGCTGTTTGAAACGGCTCGTTTATGGCTAGAGGTGGGACATTTCAAAGGAGATACCTTCCGAATTGATGCCGTAACGGGACCTGATGAGTACACCTGTATCGTGAACAATAACTACTATACCAATGCCATGGCCAAGCATAACTTGAAATGGGCGGAAAGAACCTATCAGTTATTGAAAAAAGAAGATCCAGAGGTTTTGAGTGGGCTTGTTGAGAAAATTCAGCTTGATGATACGGAAGTCAGCAAGTGGCTTGATGCTGCTAATAAAATGTATCTTCCATATGATGAGGCATTAAAGCTAAACCCACAGGATGATACATTCTTGGAAAAGGACGTATGGGATTTTGAAAACACGCCAGAGGACAAATATCCTTTATTACTACATTACCATCCATTAACACTTTATCGTTATCAGGTCTGTAAACAAGCAGACACGATTTTAGCCCATTTCTTATTAGAAGATGAACAAAGCTTTGAAACGATGAGAAACTCATATGACTACTATGAAAAAGTAACCACACATGACTCATCCTTATCTTCCTGCGTGTTCAGTATTATGGCTTCGAAGCTTGGATATGAGGAGAAGGCATATGATTACTTTATTGAGACCGCAAGAATGGATCTAGACAATACCCATGGCAATACAAAAGACGGTCTTCACATGGCTAATATGGGTGGCACCTGGATGGCGATTATTTTTGGATTTGGCGGGTTACGTATTAAGGATAACGGTCTAAATCTTCAGCCTGCTCTTCCTAAGCAATGGGAGGGATATACATTTAGACTGCAGTACCAAGGCAGAGAATTACAAGTTGAAGTTTCGATGGATGGTTCAGTGATAAGCCTGTTGGCAGGGGACGAGTTGGAGCTCTATGTAGGCGGAGAGAAGTATTTTGTTTCCAAAGAGAAACCTGTGGTTGTGAAAAAATAATAATTGTGGGAGCTCTTTTGAGTCGTGGGTATTTTTTGAAATTCGAGCATTTCTCTCTAGAAGTCGAGCATATTTTTTAAAACTCGAGCATTTCTCTCTAAAAGTCGAGCATATTTTTTCAAACTCGAGCATTTCTCTATAGAAGTCGAGCATATTTTTTGAAATTCGAGCATTTCTCTCTAGAAGTCGAGCATATTTTTTAAAACTCGAGCATTTCTCTCAATGAGTCATGCATATTTCCTGTATCTCGAGCATCATATCTTTTAAAAAGTGGTTTCAGCAGTAAAAATCTAGCAAAATTCTCTAAAATTCGATCAAAATTTTAGCATAAATGGTTATTTCCATAAAAAAAACTTTAAAAAAGGTGTCCCGAGCAAATTACCTCGGGACACCTTTTTCTTATTTCTCTTGATGCATTTTTACAATCTCACCAAACGATAATTTATCTGTTGATGGATAAACGAGATCCGCTTTTGCAAGCGTTTCTGCACTGCCGACTCCAACTGCAAACATTCCAGCATCTTTAATGGAATCAACGCCAGCTGCTGCATCTTCAATACCGATACACGCATTAGCATCCACGTTTAATAGCTTTGCTGCTGTCAAAAAGATTTCCGGATCGGGCTTCCCTCTAACAATGGTTGCAGCATCGACAATGACATCAAATTCACTTTTCAATTCTAATGACTCCATTACGGCAAAAGCATTTTTACTAACAGAAGCTAACCCAAGCTTATAGCCCGCAGCCTTCACCTCTGCTAAAAGCTCCTTGATTCCAGGGAGAATATCTTTTGGCGTGATATTAGCAATTAATTGAACGTAGTGCTCATTCTTTTTAGTCGCCAACGCTTCCTTTTCGTCTTGTGAAAAATCATTTTGACGATTTCCTAAGGTAAGAATTTTTTCAAGGGAATCCATTCGTGATACCCCTTTTAATTCTTCATTAAATTCGCGGGTAAAAGGAATGCCTAATTCTTCACCAAGCTTTTTCCAAGCAAGATAATGATATTCTGCTGTGTCGGTAATTACTCCATCTAAATCAAAAATAAAGGCTTGCAATGGTTTAGACATGTTGTCCTCCTTCAAATCTTACTTTTTCAAAGCTACTTGAATTTCTCCGTTTTCTCCAAGCTGAACTTCTTCCCCATATAATTTTAATGTTAGGTTCGGACCCACTTGAGAAATAAGGACATTCTCTTTATTAACATCGATTTTTAATTGATGCTCACGATAGACAATTTTAAAGGTATAACGATCCCATGTGCTTGGAATAAATGGAGCAAATGACAATGATTCATTCGCTGTTCTCATTCCTGCAAATCCTTGAACAATAGCTAACCAAGAACCTGTCATACTCGTGATATGCAGTCCATCTTCTGTATCGTTATTATAATTATCTAAGTCTAGACGAGCTGTACGATTGTACATTTCATACGCTTTTTCTTCCATCCCTAATTCAGATGCTAAGATAGAGTGAATACATGGCGATAAGGATGATTCATGCACGGTCATCGGCTCATAAAATTCGAAGTTACGGCGTTTTTGCTCAATTGTGTATTCATGATTTAAGAAATATAAACCTTGAAGCACATCTGCTTGTTTAATAAAGCAGCTTCTTAAAATCTTATCCCAAGACCATTTTTGATTTAATGGACGGTCCTCAGGACTCAAATCTACAGCAGGCATTAAATCCTTATCAAGGAATGTATCATGTTGAACGAAGACGCCTAGTTCTTCATCATAAGGGAAATACATTTTTTCAATGATTTCTTTCCATTTATTTTGCTCATCTTCCGTTAGATTCAGACCAACAACTCTTTCTTCGTGTCCATTTTTCAGAAGATCATCAATAACCTCTAATGTGTAGGTTAACGTCCAAACGGCAATACGATTTGTATACCAGTTGTTGTTCACATTGTTTTCATATTCATTTGGTCCTGTTACCCCATGTATCATATATTGATCTTTTTTCTTATTGTAATGAACTCGGTCTGCCCAGAAGCGAGAAATTCCAGTCAAGACATCAATTCCATATTCATGGAGATAGTTGCGATCCCCTGTATAGTTCACATAGTTATAGACGGCATAGGCAATGGCCCCGTTTCTGTGAATCTCTTCAAAGGTAATCTCCCATTCATTGTGACATTCGATTCCCGTAAAGGTTACCATTGGATAAAGGGAACCCTTTAATCCTTGTTGGCGGGCATTATGGTAAGCACCATCTAACTGATTATGACGGTATACACAAAGATTTCTTGCTACTTCAGGACTTGCTGTTGATAAATATAGAGGAATGGCATATGCTTCTGTATCCCAATACGTTGCTCCACCATATTTTTCACCTGTAAAGCCTTTAGGACCAATATTTAAGCGGGCATCCTCACCATAATACGTACTAAATAATTGGAATAAGTTAAAACGGATTCCTTGCTGAGCTTCCGCATCACCTTGAATTTCGACATCAGCCATTTCCCAACGCTTTAACCAACCATTTTTATGCTCAGCCAAATTCAATTCGAATCCTACTTCTACCGCTTTTGCTAAAACTTCCTGTCCCTTTGAAAGAAGTTGAGCCGCTTCATAATCACGGTCTGTTGTGACAGCCACATATTTTTCAAGGCTAACAGCCTGACCCTTATCTGCTTTAAGAACGATTGTATTGTCTACATATTCTTCTTTTTGGCTAGCAGTAATTGATAATACTTCTCCCTCAACGACCACTTGCATTTGAACAGCTGTTTGGAAAGTAGGCGTTCCAAAAGGATTATCCTTTGTTCTCATGACTAAACTACCTTTATAATCGCTTACTTCATGGGAAACTTCCTTCCAAAAATCTTCGTCATAATTGGAGTCTTCGTTGCGGATATCTCCATCCAAATATGGAATAAAGGTAATGTTACCTTCATAATTAACCGGTGTTACTTTATATTGAATAACAGCTAATTCCTTGTTGGCCACAGACAAGAAACGAATCACTTCAACCTTCGTTACCTTTTCCCCATGTTCAACTGTAAAGCGACGTGTCAGAACTCCAAGCTGCATATCTAACTCGCGATAGAAATCGGTTACATTATTTTGAAAAAGGTCAATCTCCTCTTCCTCAACAAACACTCGAATTCCAATATAATTAGTGGAGTTTATCACTTTTCCAAAGTATTCAGGGTATCCGTTTTTCCACCAGCCTACACGAGTCTTGTCTGGAAACCATACTCCAGCAATATAGGAACCACGATGGAAATCACCTGAATAATTTTCTTCAAAGTTTCCACGCATCCCCATATGACCATTACCAAGGCTCATCATACTTTCAGCAAGACGGAAATCTTCCTTATGAAGTTGGGTTTCAACTATCTTCCATTGATCGATTTCAAATAATCTTTTCATATTAGTCACCCTTTTTAATATTTGTGCAAACGTTTTCGCAAAATGGCAAAAAAATAAGTACGTACCTCTATTATAATGAATAATTTCCAAATTGTAAGGAATAATTTTAAAAAGTTTATGAACATCATAGAAAAGCGGAAGTGCCTCAAAAAGCCCAAAGCCGAGTGTTTTTAAAACGCTTCCTTAACAGTCCGATAACATACCATTTTAGCGGATGATTGTTTTTAGAGGATTATCGGACTAGAGATCCGCTATTTCATAAAAATATGCCTTTTGCAGAAGAAATATAGTGAATAACGGCATCTGAGTCAGCTAAATCAGTAAAAACCGCCTATTTTAGGGAAATAACGGATTCTCTGTCCAATAAATAAAAATCCACACTAATCATAAACATAGCCTTTCATTTAAATGAAGGCAGCCTATATAGTGCTGCCCTCATTTATTGCTTTACTTTTCTTTCTTTTTAAGTGAAATTTCTCCACAAGCAATGCGGGTCCCTGCCTCACCTGAAGGCTGGGTCATCCCATCATCTTTTGCTTCATGAATCACAATAGATGTGCCATTTTTAGGCAATAGTGATGTCTTTCCCTCTTTTAATGTAACCTGAGGGGCCATCAACTTTGCTTTAACCGATCCGTCCTCGCCAACGATTAGATTAGGCAAGTCTCCTGCATGGGCACCTTCTGGATGTAAAAGTCCATGCTTTTTACTATCAGGGTTTAAATGATCTCCTGCTGATTTAAAATCTGGAGCTTTACATACACCTTTATTATGGATATGGATGGCATGTTCGCCTTGTGGCAGACCTTCTAAATTAATATCTAATTCTACACCCTTAGATTGCTCCTGTAGTTTAATGGTTCCTAAGGAGTCACCATCTGGATTATACATTTCCACATCCATTTGTTTAGGATTTTCTTCTGTACAGCCAGCCAAAACGAGCAATAGGAATAAAATCCATCCTTTCCGCATTTACATACCCTCCAAAAAGACAATTTGTGCCTAGTATGTCCGATTGGATAGGATTATATTCTCATTCCACTCATTAATTTAACACCGCTATTCTTGATTTGTATTTTTCGTTCTTTCCTGCTGCATGATTTTTTCTTCGAGTTCCTTCGTCTTTAATGCCTCTTTTTTAGAGTGATTAATAATCAGTTTCATTGTTATGATGGCGCCTATTAAAAAGATAACACTTGTGATACCCGCTGGTATATACTCTGATTTGTCCTCAGGAAAATATAAAAATAATGATAATACATAGTTCATAATCATCGAAAAGCTTCCTTTCAATCTTGGATTAACTCCATTTATTATATCAATGTTTGATAAAAAATAAATCGAAAAAGCCACCCAGCACTAACCGGATGACTTAATCGATTTATTTTAAAACTTTAACGGATTTAATCACGACATCTTTTGCAGGTTTATCATTTTCAACTGTTTCTACATTTGCAATACTGTCGACAATATCCATTCCTTCAACGACTTGACCAAAAATCGTATGACGGAAATCTAGCCATGGTGTTCCCCCATTTTCATCATAGGCCTTAATGATATCTTCTGGGTATTTTGCCTGCTTCATCTGGTCGGTCATGCCCTCACCCAGCTTTGTATTTTGTACGATGAAAAATTGGCTTCCATTCGTGTTTGGACCTGAATTTGCCATGGATAAGGCTCCTCGCAAATTAAAGAGCTTGTCCGAAAATTCATCTTCAAACGGCTGTCCGTAAATACTTTCTCCACCCATACCTGTACCTTGAGGGTCTCCGCCTTGAATCATAAAATCCTTAATAACACGATGAAAAATTAAGCCATCGAAATAACCTTCTTCACTATGTTTAATAAAATTTTCTACGGCCTTTGGAGCCATTTCAGGGAATAATTTTATTTTAATGCTTCCCATGGAAGTATTCATTTCGACTAATCTTTCATTCTCTTGTACTTCTGTTGTTAACTGTGGATAGCCGTCAACTGCAGCGGCTTGCTCCCCTTCTTTTTTCTCAGTGGTTTGTTCAGTATTTGATTTTTTCTCATTTTTACTAGCATTTTCTTTTTCAGAATTTGTCCCACAAGCGGTTAATGTTAACAATACCGCGATAATGACTGTTATTAATTTTAATTTCATATTATTTCATCCCTCCATTTTTTTACTTTAACCGATTTTTATCAATTTTGCACTTGGTTTTTGTTAAGTAAATGCTCATAATGATAATACAACTAGAATCTTCCAAACGAAGATTTTTTTAGGCTCTTTCTGAAACTTTGTTGCTTTTCTAGCTAATAAATAGGCATTTTACCACATATGGTGTCTAACTCTTATGAAAATGAAGAAAAGAGCTGAGCACTTATAAAGAGTGCCTTAAAACCACAATCTATACGAAAACAGCTTTTTTTAAAAGGAGGAATCTAAAAAATGACTGAATTACATATAGGAGATTATGTTACAGGTATTTATAAGACGGGGAAATATATTGGCGAAATTACCGATATCCGCCCTGAACACTATCTTGTTAGAACATTAGCGGTTTTGAAGCATCCGATGCAGGGAGACCTGCATAATCCAAAAGAAGTAGGATTCGGATTTTTTCATGAACGAAAAGCATTGTCCTTTAGGGAACAAGCCAATATCCCTAAGAAAATGGTTAAAGCCTTTGAGGAGCCAATTCCAACTTATGAAGAATCCCTAAAGGTTTCCATTGAAAAATTAAGAGGCGAACTCGAAAATGATGATTCAGAGTGGGCACAATTAAGCTTAAAGAATATTGAAATACTAGAAAAAGAGTATTTTAAAAATAGTTAATACAACAACAAAGCCAAATCACTTTATAGGTGATTTGGCTTTTTATGCAAATTTATTTAATAGCTTTGAAAAATCAACCCGATCACCAATCGTAGTTGGTTCCGGTTTTTCCAGATAACGCTTATCCTTTTCTACCAATTTAAAAATATTATAGGTAGTTAAGGCATCATCAAGGGCACGATGATGTTTACCAGTCCCTTCTTTTCCATACTCTTGTACCGCTTTCCATAAGCCTGTTTGATTCTGGTCTCCGAAAAACCGTTTGTATTCCATGGAGAGATCAATTTCTTTCGACAAGAATGGAAACGTAAGATTGGCTTTCTCACAGTTAATTCTAAGGACTCTCATATCCATATTTCCCCAAGTAACCACTGAAGTTTTCGCTTTCTTCTGATACTCTTGCAATTTTTGAACGAGACTAACAAATGGCATCCCTTCATCCACTTGTTGTTGTGAAATATTTAAAAAAGATTTACAGCGCTCCGTTAAAATGGGGAATCGAATTGGAGTAACAAAAGATGAAAATTGATCAGTGACTCTACCATCCTGTACGACTACAATTCCGGCTTCAATGATTTCAGGGTAAAAGTCTGGATTCTTTTTATTTTTTTCTGGCATCGTAAATTCAAAATCAATAAATAAATGTTGTAGTTGTACTTCCATTTAATCACCTACCTTCTGCTTCAATTTCATTTCACATTTTTCTTCTATTATAACACGAAAAAATGTTAAATTTTTTAACTTTTCTGCGTTTTTTAAACTTATTTTTCAAACCCTATTATCTAAAAACAATCGACATTAAAATTTCTTTATAATCGTTGGATTAGGTCGATATAATAGGTATCCGTTTTAACCAGAGGTGACAATAGATTGAGGCATTTTACCGGATATTTTATCGTTTTACTACTTTTTCCAATACTACTGTTGTTAATAAAGCTTACAACAGTGGAAGCAAATGAAAGTGAAAGCTTCCATTCCTTTCTAGATAAACATATTCAGTTAGATAAAAGTCTCGAACAAAATAGTTATATAGTTGATAAAAATGGCACCATTGTAGATGAATGGATTGGAAATGAAAATCGAATTTACCAACCTATTTCTGGTTTTACCCCCTTCACGAAAAACTTATTTCTTCAATCTGAAGACAAACGTTTTTATCAACATAAAGGGTTTGACCTTCAAGCCATAAGCCGGGCACTATCTATGAATATAAAAGACAAAGACATTACTGAAGGGGCAAGCACCATCACTCAACAAACGGCACGAAATCTCTACTTGAACCATGAAAAGTCATATAACCGTAAGCTTTCCGAGCTGCTTTATGCTTATCAAATGGAACGCAAACTATCAAAAGATCAGATACTGGAATTATATTTAAACGCTATTTATTTTCAGCATGGTGTATACGGAATGGAGTCAGCAGCAAGATATTATTTTAACAAACCAGTAAGAAAGCTTTCTCTCGGTGAGCAAGCATTTCTCGCTGCCATTCCTAACAATCCCACTTTGTATGATCCACTAAAACATTTTGATTTTACAAAAGAAAGACAAGAACGGTTGATTGATCAACTTGTAGTGGACCATCAATTAAACGTAGCAGAGGCAAACGAAATCAAAAAGGAATCTATTTACTTAAAAGTAAAGGAAAAACCGCATGATTATCCTGACTATACCAACTACGTGAAGGCAGAGTTAACCGAGCTTATTGCTGACAATGAGGGTTTTAATGAAAAAATAACAAACGCATCTCAAACAGAAAAGGAAAAACTTCAAAACGAATTGGAAGAAAAAGTTCAACATACCCTAAGCCAAGGAGTCATTATTCATACTGCTCTGGATCCAAAGATTCAACAAAGAGCAAAGGAAGCTGTCCAAAAGCATTTACCATATAAAGGAATTGAGGGTGCTGTATCCATTATCGACAATAAACAGTTCTCTATTATTGGTTTAGTTGCCGGGAAAAATTATCAAAGCGACGATTTCAATCGGTCCTATCAGGCTTATCGCCAGCCAGGTTCATCCATCAAGCCTTTACTTGTATACGCACCTTATTTAGATCAACCCAATACGTCCATTACGAAACTCGTAAATGGTGCTGCGTTTTGCAAACAAGGGTATTGTCCGGAAAATTATGGTGGTGTGCAATATGGCATGGTTTCTATAGAAAATGCCTTTATACATTCTTATAATACCCCTGCTGTTCGTTTACTCGATCAGATGGGAATTCAGCAAGGCTTTTCCTACTTGGAAAAGTTCCATTTTAAAAAGATTTCCAAGCAAGACTATCGTTTGGCAGCTGCCATTGGCGGCTTTACTTACGGAATGTCTCCACTTGAGCTGGCAGGGGCCTACACCACCTTTGCAAATGAAGGTAACTATAAACAACCACATGCCATTCTAAAAGTGACTGACTTAAAGGGGAATATCATCTATCAATGGAAGGATACACCTGTTCAGGTTTATAAACCTGAAACGGTTATGAAAGTGCGTGAACTTCTCAAAAAAACGGTTACCTCTGGTACAGCAAGAAAAGCTTATATTGATAACAGCTATGCAGGCGGGAAAACAGGAACAACGAATGATTATAAAGATTACTGGTTTATTGGTCTAACAGATAGACTAACAGCTTCTGTTTGGGTAGGAAAAGATCAGCCAGAAGATATCGAGAACATCGAAAAAGCCTCTCCTCAACTGCTCATATGGCGGGATATTATGAAATAGAAAAGCGCAAGCGCCTTGGTTTGCCCCGACAAGCAAATGTTCTCTAGCGTATGAAGTCTGAACTTTGACTTCATACGCTAGAGAACATTTTGACCAAGGAAGAAGTGATTTTTCTTCTTCCATCGAGGGGCTAGGCGCTGGAGCTAGACAATTTTCGAAGGCTTGAAAAGTTGACCTTGTTACCTTAGATAAAAAAAAGCAACGGAGCAGGACCGTTGCTTTTTCTTATCTATTTAATTAAGCTGCACTTTTAAAAGATGTTTGTCTAGTTATCCAAGTATTTAATCGTGTAAATATCAGAAAGAATACGATGGACATAAACAAACCTTTTAATATATTGAATGGCAAAATTCCTGTAACGATCAGCGTACGCATTTCTGGAGTAGACATCGCTGGGAAATGTAAGAAATACGTATAAGCTGGTAATATGATAAAGTAGTTCAACACACTCATCACCACAGCCATCGCAATTGTTCCAAAAATTAAGCCAAAGGTCATGCCTTTCTTGGTTTTAAGCTTATTATAAACATAATAAGTTGGCAAAATATAAAGAATGCCTGCTACAAAGTTAGCGATATGACCGACAGGGACTCCGGTTGCACTCCCTGTCATAAAGTAATTAAGGATATTTTTAATTAATTCCACTAAAATACCCGCTACTGGTCCAAAGATTAACGCAGCAATTAATGCAGGAATATCGCTGAAATCAATCAATAAAAATGATGGTAATAGCGGCAGTGGAAAGTTCAGCAGCATTAATAGATAAGAAATACTGCTAAGCATTCCGATGGATACTAAAGCTTTGACATTCAATTTTTTCATGTTCCTCTCTCCTTGTAGGACTATCTCTCCTATCGAAGAAAGGTTCGGCAAAAGCAAGTTTGTAATAAAAAACCCCCAAGCTAGACACTTGAGGGAGAATTACAAAGGCATGCTTAATTAAACGTTCAATACCTGCATTTTTTGAACGTCCGCAGAACCTCCATCTTCTCCCATCCAGACTGTACTGTCGGCTTTGGAATCGCACCAAATCCTGCCCAATAAATATGTAAATCCCAAAAGAGCATTTACACTCAGGCTCGCGGGCTTAGAGAAAAAACTCATCACCGCCGGTCGGGAATTTCACCCTGCCCCGAAGATAGACCGTATTTTTTTATACCAATCTATTATACTTAAAAAAGGGCTAAAATGAAAAGGAATAAATATTGAACAAAAAACTGTACCGATACAAAAACAGGTACAGTTTTTTAAATTTCTATTTAATTAAATGGGTAAGCTAGCCAAAATACTGTTGTATACTTTGATGGCAATATAGCCAACCCCAACTAATAAGGTTGCCCATACAATGACTTGGAAAAAGATGACCCCGATAATTCCGCTTATTGTTAATTCTCCGCTCACTTTATGGACAAAATAAATAAAGTAACTAATGGTGGCAATCAAAAAGACAACTAAAACTGCCAATATGCTATAAAAGCTAATGAGTAGGGCAAACGCTCCGGCAAAAAAATAAATTCCCGATCCAGAACGGATTTTCGTTAAGCTTTGCCCTTCGGTTTCCTTTGAAAAAAACAAAAGGCTGAGTTCATTAATCGTATCTGCTATTATTTTTAACGCGGAGTATACCATGAAAAATGCAATAGTTAATAACGCCAAAAGTGCAAGTTTAATTCCGCCATCCGTAAAAAATTCAAGCATACCTGCATATATACCAATATTCTTTATAAAAGGGATCATCATTTTAAATTCAAAACTGATGGAAAAGGATAAACTAAATAATAATAAAGATATTAAAGGAAAATAACTAGTTAAATAGGTGTTTTTTATCATTTTAAATACTCCGTTACTAAAATAAGGTTTAATCTATTGAGTTTCAAACATCATTATCAAAGATTTTCCTCTTATACACAAGCAAATTAATAAAGTTAATATTTACCAAATATTCAGTTTAATCAACCTACTTTAATGCAACTAAGGTCGATTTCGTGTATAATTAGGGAGTAGAAATAATAATAAGGAGGATTGCGATGAGAAACGTTGTCATACATAAAATTGTTAAATTTATTTTCACCGAGGATCAATTAAAAAGCTATTGGAAAAAGCTTGGAGAGGATTTAGATTTTACTTCCTTATCAAATGATCAATTGATCTCTCTAGCAAAAAGGATGTTTGAAAACGCTTCACATAGTCAACTGGAGCAGCATTTAGCTAATGGAGTTTGGAGGACGAAAGAGGATGAAACAGGAAAACTATTAGCTGAGGATGATTCAAAAGAAGATGTACATATTGAGCTCATTGATACTTCAGAAGATGGCGGACCATCCCAAAAAGTAATTATTGACCGTTTTATGAAGATTGATTGTTCTTCCTGTGGGTTTACTTTCTATGTTCAAAATTTAGAGACAGACCCCGCACAATTAAACTGTCCAAAATGTGACAGCAAAGTAAATTAATACGAAACCAAAACAGACAGAAAAAATGGTTCAGTTGCCCTTCGAGGAACTTATAGGAATCTCAACTATAATTGAACATAGCATTCACATCTACCTAGAAGGAAGAAATATAAATTACTTTTCTTCCCTAAAACAAGGAGGGAACATCGGTGCACGAAACAGCCGTTCATGAAGTTTCAAACTTTCAATATTATGCAGCTATTGTCGTCTTTCTAGTTGCTTATGCTTTTATTATTTCAGAAAAAATCAACCGCGCCATTATTGCCTTACTAGGCGCTGGTTTAATGATAGCCTTAGGTATTGTAGATTTAGAAAAAGCGTTTACCCATCATATTGAATGGGGAACCATTACCCTTTTAATTGGAATGATGATTCTTGTAGGAATCACGAGTAAATCGGGGGTTTTCCAATACTTCGCAATTAAAGCAGCGAAAGCAGCAAAAGGGAAGCCTATAAATATTTTAATTATGCTTTCACTGTTAACTGCAGTAGCATCAGCTTTTCTTGATAATGTAACAACCGTTTTACTAATTGTTCCTGTTACCTTTTCGATTACAAGAATGTTAAATGTTAATCCTGTTCCTTTCCTAATTTCAGAAGTTTTATTCTCCAATATCGGAGGAACAGCTACCTTAATTGGGGACCCTCCAAACATTATGATTGGTTCCGCTAATAAACACTTAACATTTAACATGTTTTTAACCAATTTAGCACCAGTTATTATCGTTATCATGATTGTTACTGCAGTGATTCTTTATTTCATTTACAGAAAACAGCTGGTAGCTGATCAGAAGCTTATTGATAAACTAATGAATTTAAATGAAAACGACTATATTAAAGACCGTGTTTTAATGAAGAAGTCACTAATCGTTCTTGGTCTTACCATTTTAGGTTTTATTACACACTCCATTACTCATGTAGATGCAGCAGTCATTGCTATGCTTGGTGCTACTTTACTCATGTTAATTGGTGTAAAAGAACATGATTTAGAAGAAGTATTTGCTTCAGTTGAATGGATCACCATCTTCTTCTTCGCCGGTTTATTCACCTTGGTAGGTGGGTTAGTTGATATCGGTCTTATTAAGACCCTTGCACAAAAGGCTCTTGAAGTAACAGGTGGGGATATTACGACTGCCTCTTATTTAATCTTATGGATATCTGGAATTGCTTCCGCTACGATTGACAATATTCCTTTTGTAGCGACTATGATTCCTCTCATCCAGGACATGGCTGTTGGAATGGGATTAACACCTGATGCACCTCAAATTGATGTTCTTTGGTGGTCACTAGCTCTTGGCGCCTGTCTTGGTGGTAACGGAACTTTAATCGGAGCATCTGCCAATGTTATCGTTGCAGGAATTGCTTCACGTGAAGGAAATGGATTTAGTTACATGCAGTTCCTAAAAGTTGGTGCCCCATTAACGTTAGTATCATTGATTATTTCGCATTTTTATATCTTTTTACGATACTTATAAATTTGGTTGTACAAGCTACTTGAGTTAAAAAGGATAGATAAGCTATTCATAGCTTATCTATCCTTTTTTTGCTCTACAGATTACTCACACTTGAACTTTTCGTTTGCTTCAATTCATTTTTTACGCCACTTTCTTTAAAGAGTATTTTTAAAAGCGGTGGGGTAACTAACGTCGTTACTAGAATGACAATGATAAGAACAGTAAATAAGGAAGACTCTATGATCCCCTGTTCTAGCCCTAATGCGGCTAAAATTAAGGCAACCTCACCACGGGATATCATTCCGGCGCCTACACGAAAAGAACTTTTCCACTGATATCCAGCTAACCTTGCCCCCAAACCACTTCCCACTAACTTCGTAAGAATGGCTAATAAACTTAATGGAATAATCAACCAAACTTGATCTCCTAATCCATCCAATTGGGCATTAAACCCAATGCTGACAAAAAACACAGGAACAAAGAAGGAGTAACTAACCACTTCTGTTTTTTCCATAATGGAGTGTCCATAGGAAGTGCGTCCTATAGCAATTCCAGCCAAATAAGCTCCGATAATGGCAGCCACTCCAGTAGATTCAGCAAAATAAGCAAACGCCAAACATAGAATAATTGCTGCCCCAATTGGTGCTTGAGGTACCTTCATTTCAGCAAGCCTTGCCATTAGCCAAGGGACGCCTTTCCAAGCGATAAGGATAGCGATTGAAAAGAAAACTACTTTTTTCAGGATAACCATTGTTAAACTTACATCTCCACCCATTAAGCTCATGAGGAAGGCAAGAAGGACAATGACAACTATGTCATCTAATACAGCTGCTCCTAGAATAGCCATCCCTTCTTTTGATTTAAGCCTCCCCATTTCTCGAAGTGCCTGCACGGTAATGCTTACACTCGTTGCGGTTAAAACTAAACCAAAAAATAATGAATCCCATATCCCTAATCCGAGCCAAACTCCAGATAAATATCCACCTGCAAAAGGAAGGATAATTCCTCCCACCCCTACAAAAGTGGCAGCTTTAGCACCTTTCTTGAACTCTCTTAAATCTGTCTCTAAACCGGCTAGAAACATTAATAAAATAACTCCAAGTGTACTTAATTCTTGAATCATCTCTGTATTTTCTACCCAACCTAAAAGGGCAGGACCTATTAAGATTCCAATAATTAATTGACCTAAAACAGAAGGTTGACCTAACTTTACACTTAGATTTCCGGCGAGCTTTGCCGAAATTAAAATAATAGCTAATTGAAAAATAAACATTATGTTCCCCAACTCCTTAAATCCTGTATTTCATCCGTTGTTCGAATCATGCTTGTCTTTTGTTCGATGGTAGGTTTAATGACGGGCTGTGGGTTAAATGTTTTTCCGATGAACCATGACAGGAGAGAAATAATGAGGAGCAATAGTATTCCAACAATGGAAGTCCTTCTTTTCCATTTTTTAATTCTTGTTATTAACTCTTTTTCACCACCATGGGACATAAAACTTTCTTTAGGGATTCGATAATCAAGCTTCCAAGGATTCGTTTTCTCCAATCTAATCTTTACAGATTTACAATGTGCACAGTTATCCAGATGATCTTTAACAAACGTTGCTGTTTCTTTCTTTAACATGCCCTCCAGATAAAGAGGAAGCAAATCCTGCACGATATCACATGGTTTCTTCATGTCGTATCACCTCTTCTTCATATAACTCTTTGAACTTTTGTTTTGCCCGATATAAAAGAACTTTTGTCGTTTGAGGGGTTTTATTTAAGATTTGAGCAATTTCCCGATGAGTTAGACCTTCAATTTCCTTAAAAACAAGAACATCACGGTAATCTTCAGGAAGCTTGAGAAAAACGGCTTGAATTTCGTTTCTGGATTGATTTTGGATGGAAATTCGTTGGGGATTTTGGGAATCATCTCCGTGGAGATCGATGTCTTCCGTTATAGAATATAATTTTTGATCTCTAACCCATGAACGTACTTTATTTCGATATACATTCCTTGCAATTTGCAATAGCCATGTTTTTAAAGAGGACTGTTCCTTAAAACGATGAATCGATTTTACAGCTTGATAAAACGTTTCCTGAGTCAATTCTTCACTTTCCTCCGGCGAACCTGTTACCTTTAGAAAATAGGAAAAGACAATCCCTTTATTCTTTTTATAAAAATCAGTTAAATCATCAATTAAAGAATTCCGCTTCCGTTCTTTACCCCAAAACAAATCCAAAAACTTCAAGAGAACGTCCCCCCTTTCCCTTAACTATGTAGTAACATTCATCCGTAAAAGGTTACACTAAAAATGAAAAAACCTTTTAAGAAAAGTTCATACTCTTCTTAAAAGGGACTTTATTTAACAGGAAATTTATAATGCATTCCTTGAACAATTAATACGGCATGCTCCAAATGAAGTGTGAGTGGATTTTTCATACCTTGAAAAAATGGAAAATTATAAATCCTATCCTTTTCTATTTGGAAATCAATCTTTGGCTCTTTACTCCAATGCTTATCATTTTTATCAAATAGGTTAAAGCTGAGTTGGTATAAACCAACTTTTGAAATATCATCTAATTGCTGATAATAGACAAAAATCCGTTCATTTGTTATCTCAGCTCTATCAATGTAAAAATGAATACCATTCACCGTTATTTTTTTCTGAATAGATGTTTCGCCATGTTCATTTAACTGAATTTCAAATGGCTCCGGTTGATAAAAAACAGCAAAATTAGGCATTTCAATACCCACTATTTCTGTATTTTTCTCGATGCCTGACAGGGTCCAAGATTCATCATTCATGTTATGGGCAGCGGAACCCATATTTTCTTTCCGATGTAAAATATGATTATTGGTTAAATCCATGGCTACCAAATGATTAGGCCAATAAATATCTTCTTTTACATAATCAATCTTAGGATTATCCCATGTATAGCGATACTTAAATAAACTCTCATCCTCATTAAACTCTTTAGTCAAAATATCAATCTTTACTCCAGATTTTTTCATAATGGCTTCTCTCGGTGGAGAAAGTGATTCAAATTCTTCATCTAGCTGGACTAATTCCTGGTCTTCCTTTAGTTTTTCCTCTTCAGCTTTTTCTTGGCCCATTAGCCAGCTTCCGGCCATAAAAAGGATCATCATTCCAGCGATGATACTACCAACGATGAAACTTAATTTTTTTAGTCGTTTTATAAAAGATGGCTGTCCTTCCACCTGATCCCTATTTACTATGTAAAGATTAGATTGCCTAGAAGCATTGACAGTAGATTTTAGCTCCATCCATTCTTTTTGACACAACTTACATGTTTGTAAGTGTTCATCAATGATTTTTTTTACTTCTTCCACTACCGCATCATCAATATATAGAGGAAGTAGTTCCTTAATAAGCAAATGATTTTTTTCGCTCATTTCCTTCACTCTCCCCTAGATATACTGGCTCATATGGAACAGGAGATTTATTTTTTTAACTTTAATACAGCCATTGTACATCTAGATATGCAAATCATTTGTTCCGCTTCATCCACTATTTTAATATCCCAAACCTGAGTTGTTTTTCCTTGGTGTAAAACAGTGGCAATCGCTGTCACTACCCCATCTCGCTTTCCTCGGACATGATTAGCATTAATTTCAAGACCTGCTACAGCCTCTGTTTCTTTATCTACTAGTTCATACGCGCCAACGCTTGCAACTGTTTCAGCTAAGGCTACAGAAGCCCCACCGTGTAAAAGTCCAAATGGCTGTCTCGTGCGTTCATCCACCGGCATAGTAGCTATGACTTTCCCCTTTTCCAAAGTGGTGATTTTGATTCCAAGTGTTTCAATTAATGTTTTTTGAAGATTCATTTTCATATCCCCTTATCATCATTTTAGCTTCAACAGTGAGGTAAAACTGTTAAAGAATGGCATCTTTAACCTTATTATAAAGGGAAAAACTATATATGTCCTTTTCAAAGTGGACACGTTATAAATACTGAGGTGAATAATGATGAATATTCGTGAAGGTTTAATTCCAACTGTACTTGGAACAGCCGTAACGGCTACTGGGTATGCTCTAAAACAAAATCGAAAAGTCGATAAGATGATTTCTAATACCATTTTCGGTTTTGGTTTAGCTCACATTGTCTTAGGTGCAATTGACTTATTTGAACATCGAGATCAATATTAATCTTTACAACACAACCATTTACAAAGTAGACGGCAGCAAAAACTTGCTGCCGTTTATTTTTTATATCGCTTGTTTAACCTTGTTACCATTTGGATCTTGTTGTTTCTTAAAAAACCATTTCATCATAGGTGGAGTCACAATGGTCGTGACTAAAATGACCACCACAAGCACGGCAAACATATCTTGAGTAAGCAAATTAGCTTCAATTCCAATGGCCGCTATAATGAGTGCTACTTCTCCCCTTGATACCATGGCTGAGCCTATTCCTAATGAGCTATTCCAATTAAATCCAGCCATTTTCGCCCCAACAGATGCTCCAATCAGCTTTGTTAAAATGGCAACAATACTTAATATCACAATTAAGCCTAAATGCTCCGAAATACCACCAAACTCAGCAGATACCCCAATGGAAGTAAAAAAGACAGGTACAAAAACGGAATAACTAATGGTTTCAACCTTTTCAAATACTTCATGTTTGAAGTTCGTTAAACTGATGGCTACACCTGCTATATATGCTCCGATAATGGCCGCCACTCCAGTGTATTCTGCCAAGTAGGCAAAAACAAAACAAACGATTAAAGCAGAGGATATGACCGTTTCTGTCACTTTTAAAGATGAAAATCTTGTTAAAAATATAGGAACTATTTTCCACCCTACAAGTAAAGCGCCTGCAAAGAATAATACTTTCTTCAAGATAACCATCGTTAAATTAACATCGCCGCCAGCAAAGCTCATGAGGAATGCTAAAGCAATAATAACAACAACATCATCAATAACTGCTGCTCCTAAAATAGTTGCCCCTTCTCGTGACTGTAATTGATTCATTTCTTTCAGTGCTTGAACAGATATACTTACACTTGTTGCGGAAAGCAATAAACCTAGAAACATCGATTGAATACCAGTTAGACCTAGCATCAAACCAGTAGCATAACCAAGTAATAAAGGAACGGCAATACCACCTAATCCAACAAGAGTAGAGGCTTTCCCCGTTTTTTTAAATTCATCAATATCGGTTTCCAAACCTGCAATAAACATGAGCAAAATGACACCAATTTGACTGAATTCAGCTAATGTTTCTGTTTCCTCAATTAGTCCCAATACTGAGGGGCCTAAAACAATTCCTATTAACAACTTCCCAAGAACAGAAGGTTGGCCTAATCTAACACTTATGCTCCCGGCAATTTTTGCAGCCACTAAAATAATGGCTAACTCTAAAATCAACATATTTTCCACCCCTTAATATTTATCTTTTGTAAAACATGAAAAAAAAACACAAAAAGCCTGTCACCAAGGCATACTACTCCCTTGGTGACAGGCTCCTCCAGAAAAAAATATAATTTCATATCTGTGTTTAATAGTTATTTACGATGGAGATGATAAAAAGTTTCATTTTTTTATAAAAAACTTCTTATATTCCATGACTTTTCATCATCTCCATTTTCTTCTTTCTTCGTCGAATCGTGATTTTTAAAACAATCATAAATAAAACAATGAGACCTAAAATAATCAGTAATTCCTTTCCGTAATGCATGATCAATTCCATGTTGTCACCAAACCAAAAACCTAATGTAAAGGTAATACATAACCAAATAAATGAGCCAAAGTACGCGAATAAGGCAAAAGTACGAAAAGGAAGCTTACTAAATCCATATAAAAAGGGGACAAAATTTCGAACTCCTGGAAGAAAATAACTGATGGATAAAGAAAGGGCATGATGCTTTTCAATTAAATGAAAAGATTGATCAATTAGTTGAGCGTATCTTTTTCTTTTCTCTAAAATACCAATAAGTGGTCTGCCTATATATTTTCCCAAAAGGTAACAAGAGGTTAAGGCTGCAAGAATTCCTGCATAAAAAACAAAAAATGCAATCAAAGGATTAAGTACTTTTTGAGAGGTTGCCATCCCTACTGTCATACTTAATACTTCATTTGGAATGGGCAGACCAAATATGCCTAGCCACACCCAGAAAAATAAACCAATGTATCCATGGGCTTCAATAAACTGTAATAATTGTTCCAATTCCATTAGAGGACCACCTCTTTGAATGTTAAAAGTCCAATCAATTTGACCATAAGATGATTTATTGAACCCTTTCTTTATTCTAATACTATAATCCGTCTACCTAATTTTGACAATTATTATCCTATAGGTAAACGAAAAGATTTTCCTTTATTCTTTATATTTATTAAAACATCTAGTTGTTACATTCCTATAAAGAATCATTTATTCCAGATTCTATTTTTAATCCCCAAAAAAAAGAAAAAGCTATCCCACCTGAGATAGCCGAAATCACTCGTTTAAACATAATTCCATTGATGGTGTCGCGTTTTTTAATAGTAGTAAGGCATTCCACCATAGAATGGTGCATATCCAGGAAAAGCTGGATATGGCGGATAAAATGGGTATGGTCTAAAAAAAGGATACAGAAGTGCTCCACCTAATAATCCTCCTAGTACTCCTCCCAGAAATGGAGCTCCAAAAAAGAATCTACTCTCGTTCCCATATGGGTTTCTATAATACATTCAGGTTTACCTCCTTATCATATAAACAGTAGCCTACTCTACTTTTTATGCGAGGAGAGCCTTTTTGGAGTGGGCCATTGTCCTAAACCATGGCACCAAACCAAAAAAAAGCCCCCATAAGGGAGCTTAAAAAAGTTACTCAATAAGACCAGCTTTCTTTAAAATCTCTGCTAAAACTTCTTTCTTTTCACTGCTTAATGCACGAGCAGGAGGAAGAACGGTCGTTGAAATATTCATTCCTCTTAATCGAGTAGCCTCTTTTACTACATTTACAAATGGAGAATCGAGTTTATACATTAAAGGCAAATAGGCCAGCCTTCTATGAAGCTCAATGGCCTTATCATAGTCTTTTTCCTGGAACGCACGGTAAATTCCGATCGTCAATTCAGGTGCGAAGTTTCCGCTGGCAGAAATAACCCCATCTCCACCTAGCGCTAATGTATTAAATAAATGGTCATCGAATCCGGCTAACACAGAGAAGTGAGGATATTTTTCTTTTACTTTTAAAATCATTTCGCGAATATGACCAGCCGTATCCACTGTTTCTTTAATCCCCACAATGTTTGGATGTTTTTCTACTAATTGAAGAACAAATTCAGGGCTAACATCCTGTCCCGTTAAGTTTGGAAAATTATAAAGTAAAATTGGTAATTCCGTGTTTTCAGCGATTTCACCAAAATGATCAAGCAGATTACTTTCTGTCAAATTCCAATAATAAGGGTTAATGATAACAACACCGTCTGCACCAATTTCCTTTGCATGTTTGTTCAATTCAATGATCTCTCTTGTACCTGTGCCTCCCGTTCCAATTAATACGGGAACACGTTTATTGACGTATTGGGTAGCAAATTCGGCAACTTCCTTTCGTTCTGCTACCGACATTTGACTAAATTCCCCGCCACTTCCTAGAAAAAAGAGCCCATTTACACCTGCTTCAATTAAAAAGTCGATTAATTGTCCCATTCCTGTTCTATCTAATTGCAAGGATTCATCAAATATCGTTGAAACAGGTGGAATAACACCACAAAATTGATTGACCATTTTAAGTCACCTATCCCTTTCCTTTATCCTTCGCACCCCTACATTAACCTAAAATATATAAAAGTGGAGTAATGGTTAAAATACTAAAGATTGTCGTAATAAATGTAATGCTGGAAACAAGTTCAGGTTCCGCATCAAATTGTAAGGCATATAAAGTTGTCGTCGCTGCTGAAGGCATTGCTGCAGAAACAATTAATACCTTCTCAAGCAATGGGTCCATCTGAAAGAAATACACAATACCTGCAGCTAATAGCGGGGAAACAAATAAGCGAACCACTACACCGTAAGCAATTTTATCCCACTTAAATTGTTTTAATTTGATTTCAGCTAACTGCATTCCTAAGACGATCATAATGACTGGGATCGTCACATCCGCTACTAGACTGATAGCAGAAGTAGCTGTTTCAGGCAGCTTAATATCAAACCATTGAAATAGCAGCGCTACTATAACCGCATATGTTGGTGGCATTTCAAGAACAGATTTTATGGCCGTTTTGATTCCTGCTTGCCCTCTTGCTGCATAATAAACGCCAAAAAAATTCATCATGATGGCATGAAGAACTAATATGGAAACAGAGTAGTGGAATCCCATCTCCCCATAGGCAAACAAAATAATCGGTGCCCCGTAATTTCCCGAGTTCATAAATACCGTTGATAAAATAAGACCGCTTTCCAAACTTTCCGATTGCTTCGTCAGTCGGGAATAGATCTTATTTATAAAAATTAATAAAAATAAGAGAATAAAAGAGAAAACCACCATGTTCATATATTGAATATTTAAATCTGTTTCATAAAAGGTCCGAAAAACCATTGCAGGAGTAGCAACATACAAGGATAAAGTTGAAATCGAACGAATATCTAGCTTCTTCCACTTTTGAAGCCCGTACCCTGATGCAAAGATCACGAGTACGGGCAATACAACTTGAATAAATATTTTCATATTATCTTACCATTCAGCTACAGAACCGTCTTTATGTCTCCAAACTGGATTTTTCCAATTATGTCCTACTTCAGCCATTTTACGAACATATTCTTCATTTACTTCGATTCCTAATCCAGGGTTTTTCGGCATTTTCACTAATCCATCTTCGTATTCGAATACAGAACGGTCTTTGATATAGTCTAATAAGTCATTGCCTTTATTGTAATGAATGCCAAGGCTTTGCTCTTGGATAAAGGCATTATGCGAAACAGCATCAACCTGCAAGCATGCTGCTAGGGCAATTGGTCCAAGTGGACAATGTGGAGCTAACGCTACGTCATAGGCTTCTGCCATGGCAGCAATCTTTCTTACCTCAGTGATACCGCCTGCATGTGAAAGGTCTGGCTGAATAATATCCACATATCCATCTGATAATAACGTTTTGAAATCCCAACGAGAGAACATTCTTTCTCCTGTCGCAATCGGGATATTGGTATGATTCGCAATTTCTCTTAAGGCTTCATTATTTTCTGATAGAACTGGTTCCTCAATAAACATTGGACGGAATGCTTCTAACTCTTTTGCTAGGATTTTGGCCATTGGTTTATGTACTCTTCCGTGGAAGTCTATCCCAATCCCAAAATCCTTCCCACCTATTTCGCGAACAGCTGCAATTCGGGCAACTGCTTGGTCAATTTTTTCATAAGAATCAATATATTGAAGCTCCTCTGTTGCATTCATTTTGACTGCAGTAAATCCTGCTTCCTTCGCACTCTTAGCAGCATCTGCAACATCATTCGGTCGATCACCGCCGATCCAGCTGTATACACGGATGGCATCACGAACGGGGCCACCAAGTAAATCATAAATAGGAGCATTGTGATACTTACCTTTAATATCCCAAAGAGCTTGGTCAATTCCTGAGATCGCACTCATTAGGATTGGACCTCCACGGTAAAAGCCTGCACGGTACATCACTTGCCAATGATCCTCGATTTTCAGAGGATCTTTTCCAATAATATAATCGCTTAATTCTTTCACTGCAGCTTCTACAGTAGCGGCTCTTCCTTCAACGACTGGTTCTCCCCAGCCAGTAATTCCTTCATCTGTTTCAATTTTTAAAAATAGCCATCTTGGCGGAACGATAAACGTTTCTAATTTAGTTATTTTCATGCCGAATGTCTCTCCTAACGTGCGCTTTTAATTAATGACACAAATTTTTGTGCTGTTTCAGTTAGTATTTCAAATCGGTTTTCTTCAATAGCTTGTTTATTTAAAAGTGTTCCTCCGACTCCGACTGCTACTGCTCCGTTTTTAATGAATTCGGTAACATTATCTAAAGAAACACCACCTGTAGGCATCATTGGGATATGACCTAGTGGCCCTTTTAATTCTCTAATATAATTGGGTCCAACTGAACTAGCTGGGAAAATTTTCAGAATATCAGCACCTGCCTGATAGGCTTTGACGATTTCAGTCGGTGTCATGACCCCAGGAATAGAAATTTTGCCATATCTTAAAGTCATTTCAATCGTTTTCTCATCTACAATCGGAGAGAAAATAAAGTCTGACCCAGCATCGATAGCTGCTTTAGCTGTCTCTGCATCTAAAACCGTACCAGCACCAACAAGAACTCTTGCTCCGAATTCTTGTTTAATTTTGTCAATCATCGAAAAAACACCTGGAGTGTCTACTGTAATTTCAAGCGCACCAACACCGCCGTTAACAAGAGCTTCTGCTATTTGTGCAATCTTTTCTGCTTTTGGTCTGCGAATAACGGCTACCAATCCAGAATCCGTTAATCGTTGGATATTTGTTAATTTTTCCATTTAGGAACACCTCTTTATCTTTTTACATCCTGGCCATCTTTCTGGCCATTTAGCATTTGTTCAACCTCTTCACTACTTGGAAGACCTTCAACGTCTCCGTTTACACCTACAACAATGGCACCAACCGCATTTCCTCTTCTAACGGCTTGGGAAGTAGGTTCATTACGTAGAATTCCGCTAATAACTCCAGCTGCAAAGCCATCACCAGCGCCTACTGGATCCACAATTTGTGTGACCTGGAAGCCTTCCACATAACCTTTATCGTCACCAGATTCGAAATAAGCTCCTTTTTCTCCAAGCTTGATGATAACTGTTTTATTTTGTCCAAAAGATAATGCTTCTGCAATTTCCTCTGGCGTTTTCTTACCAGTCATTAATTCCCCTTCATCCATACCCGGAAGAATTATGTCGGCTTCTTTCGCAATTTGAATTAGAATGTCCTTAGCCTCTTCTTTACTCCAGAGTTTAAGACGAATATTGGGGTCGAAGACAATTTTCACATTGTGTTTCTTAGCAATTTCAATTGCTTTGAATATGGCTTTTCTACATGATGCACTCAATGCCGGGGTAATTCCAGTTAGATGAAGAATTTTGGCACTAGCCATATACTCTTCATCTAAATCTTCCTCTGATAATAAACTGGCAGCTGAATTTTTCCGATAATAAAAGACTCGAATATCGGTTGAAGATCTTTTTTCTTTAAAAAACAGTCCAGTAGGGGCTTCATCCGTATACTTACAGCGTGATGTGTCTATTCCTTCCCCTCTAACAAACTTATGAATGTATCTTCCAAATGGGTCATTTCCCAGTTTACTAAACCAGCCAACCTTGTGGCCTAATCTTTGTAACCCTATAGCAACATTGGATTCTGCTCCACCTATTTGCTTTAAAAATTTATGGTTATACTCCAAAGGCAGCATTTGTTCAGGATTAAATAGAACCATTGTTTCGCCAAAGGTGACTACATCTAATTTTTCCAAGAGTTTTTCCTCCAAGCTAGCGTCAATGTTGTATGAATAAAAGAGAAAACCTATTCATTAAGAGAATAGGTTTGGAATAACAAGAGCAATCCATGGGACAAATAACATAATAACTAGCCCAACGATTAGGATTAAAACGAAAGGTAATATAGCTTTCGAAACCTTTTCAATGGATAACCCTGATATACCGGAGGCTACGAAAAGGTTTACCCCTAATGGTGGTGTCATCATTCCAATTTCAGCTCCAACAACTAGTAAAATACCAAAATGGATTGGGTTTACACCTAACTGCGTAAGAACTGGTAAGAATAATGGTGCTAAAATGATAATAATCGAAAGTGTTTCCATAAACGTTCCGACAAATAGGATAAGTGCAGTGATTAATAATAGAACGATGTACTTATTATCAGACACACCTAAAATGATCTCTGCTAATTTGTTAGGAATTTGGTACATTGTAACTAGTTTCCCAAAACCAGTTGCTGTACCAAGGATAATCATAACGGATCCTGTAATCATTGCAGATGAAATGAGCGTCTTTGGAATGTCTTTCCACTTTAACTCTTTATATACAAACAACCCTACGACAAATCCATAAACAACGGCAATAACAGCTGATTCAGTTGGAGTGAAAACTCCACTATAAATACCACCAAGAATAATAACTGGGGCCATTAAAGCCCAAAAAGCATCTTTTGTAGCCTTTGCCAATCTCTTAAAGCTGAATTTTTGCCCAGTTCCTTTATAACCGCGTTTTTTAGCCATAAAATAGATTAATATAACCATTAAAATAGCTAGAAAAATACCTGGAACAAATCCTGCTAAGAACATGTCTCCAATCGAAACACCTGTTACTACTCCGTAAATAATCATTGGAATGGATGGAGGAATAACGATTCCTAAACCGCCACCAGAACCTGCTACTGCTGAAGCAAAGTCTTTACTATATCCTCTGGCAACCATTGCTGGAATCATAATAGAACCAATCGCAGCAACCGTCGCTGGGCTTGACCCTGAAATTGCAGCAAAGATGGCACTAGCTAAGATCGTAACGATACCAAATCCACCTGTAATATTCCCCATCATTTCTTGGGCTACATTAATGATTCTTTTTGAAAGACCACCTGTCTCCATCAAAGCTCCTGCTAAAATGAAGAATGGTACAGCCATTAATGGAAAAGAGTCAACAGCTGTAAAGGACTGCTGGGCAATAAAAGATGCTGGCACACCACCAACAAACAGAGCAGAAACGGTAGCAATTCCAATGGAAAATGCGATTGGAACTCCTATTAGTAAGCAAAGAATTAATACAATACCTAAAACTAATGGTGCTGACAACATATGATCACCCCTCTATTGCCCGTTGTAATTTTTCTTCATCCGTTAATTCATCAGTACCACGGAATCTTGCTACTATACCTTGTAAAACACGAATTGCTATTAGAGCGAACCCGATTGGTATAATTGAATATACAAACCCCATTGGTAATTGCACGGCTGGGGATAATTGTCCATGTTCAGTAACCATTAAAACCATTTCATATCCATAAAAAGCAACATAAAGGGTGAAACCAACCCAAAGTAAATCTGCTAGTAAGCCAAACCATTTCGAAACGGCTCTTGGTAAAAGAGTATCAATTACTTCAACGCGAATATGGCGTCGATGTTTTGCTGCCATTGCAGCTGAAAAATAAACTAACCAAACGAATACATATCGTGAAATTTCTTCTGACCAACCTAGAGAAAGATTAAAAATAAAACGTGATAACACTTGTGCGAATGTTAATAGAACCATTGACGCAAATAAAACGACTACTACTGACTCTTCAAAATAACGATCAATCTTTTTTAATACCGACATTTTTTTTCCTCCTTAAAAGGAACGGATATTACTTTTTTATGTGTTGTGTTGTTTCGTTTCCCAAAATATTTTTTTGGTAAAAAGGGGGGACCTGAAGAATATCTCTTCATAGCCCCCACTTCCTTCAATTATTACTTGCTTGCATCTTCAACAGCTTTTTTAACTTTTTCTACTGTATCTTTACCAATCTTATCAACGAATGGCTCAACTGCTTTGTCAGTAATAGTTTTCATTTCTGCACGAGCTTCTGGAGTTACTTCTGTTACAGTCATACCAGTTGCTTTTAAATCTTCAAGATATTTTGTGTTTGCTTCACGGTTTAATTGACGCTCATAGTCACCAGCTTCTTGAGCTGCTTTCACTAAAATATCTTGCTCTTCTTTTGAAGAATCATCCCAGAACATTTTGCTTAATAACACTACGAATGGGCTGTATACATGGTGAGTTGTAGATAAATATTTTTGAACTTCATTAAATTTTTGTAGGTAAATGGTTGCTACAGGGTTTTCTTGACCATCAATTGTTCCTTGTTGCATAGCCGTAAATACTTCAGCAAATGCCATAGGAGTTGGGTTTGCACCTAATTCTCTGAACGCAGCAAGGTGAAGTTGGTTTTCCATTGTACGGATCTTTAGATTTTTGAAATCTGCAGCAGTTGCTACAGCAACTTTATCGTTTGTTAAATCACGGAATCCATTTTCCCAATAAGCAAGTCCAACCATACCTTGAGCAGGTAATTTCTCAAGTAATTCTTTTGCTACATCGCTTTCTAATAATACTTTGTCTGCCACTTCTTCACTTGGGAAAAGGAAAGGAATGTCATAAACAGAGAACTCAGGAACGAAGTTAGCGATTGGTGCTGTTGATGGAATTGTCATTTGTTGTGTTCCTAATTGTAATGCTTCCATCATTGCACGGTCGTCACCTAATTGGCTGCTATGGTATGTTTCAACTGTAATAGAGCCGTTTGTTTCTTTTTCAACGATTTCTTTAAACTTTAATAATGCTAAGTATTGAGGATGCTTGTCATTAAGACCGATACCTGCACGAATAACTCTTGCTTTACCTGAACCTTTTTTCTCACTGTCTGCAGCTTTATCTTCTGTGTTACCACAAGCAGCTAAAACTGAAGTGAATAATGCTACCACCATGAATATTGATAATAACTTCTTAAACATGTTTTGTGTCCCCCTTAGACTTTTTAAAATTTATTGAAGGAATACGCTTACATTTAAAGCGAATTCTTCTATCCAAAATTAGGATGATGCTTGTCCTTGTTTTCTGGTAGATTTCCTGCCAGCAAGGTAGGCTGAAACCGGTGAATTCGTGATTCTATCTCGGTATCTTGTTCTTGAATCTTTTGAATAAGCAGTTCTGCTGCTCTATTTCCCATGTCAAAGGTTGGCTGGGAAAACAGTGTAAGTGTCGGTTCTAAAATCGTTACAAAAGGGATGTCATCGAATCCAACGACCGCCAGTTGATCTGGAATCGTTAGCCCGTTTTCTTTTGCAAACTTCAGAACTTCAAATAATGTTAAATCATTCGCTGCAATGATGGCTGTAGGCGGCTCAGGTTCTGAAAACATTTCCTTTAGTCCATATTTGAGCAATTCCACATTCATGCTTTTAATAAAATTTTCATTCACCGGTAGCTGCAGATCCTCAAGCGCTTTTTTGTAGCCCTCAATTCTTTCAATCCTCGGTGTGATTCTTCTTTCCACAGGAGGGGTAACGATTCCAATTCGCGTATGACCACGGTCAAAAAGGTGTTGTACCGCTAATTTTGAAGCGTTTACATTGTCCAGTAAAAAAACATCAATATCCACACCTTCGACGATCCTGTCGACAAACACAACTGGATAATTCTGCTTTACCATAGACTGATAAAGATCAAGATTACCACCAGTAGGAAAAATCACTAAACCATCCACCTGCTTCGCTAAAAGCATGTGCACATAGTTTTCTTCTTTTGTAGGATTGTCATCTGCATTGCAAACTATGACATGAAAATCATTTTCTCTGCATGTATCCTCAATTGCACGAATCACTTGCGTTGAAAAAGAATGAAGGATATTTGAAACAATCACTCCGATTGTAGAAGTTCGTTTTTGCTTTAAACTTCTGGCAACAATATTTGGCTGATAACCTAATTGTTCAATTGCCTGCTCAATTCGCAGTTTTGTTTCTTCCCCCATATAATCAAAACGCTTGTTTAGGTATTGCGAAACGGTACTTTTTGAAACCCCTGCAAATTTCGCTACATCGGAAATGGTTATTCTTTTCATTGTTTCCTCCACCATACTAAAACGGTTTACTAAAACGGTTTACTAAACCGGTTTATGAACATAGTATAATAGAATCTGAAAACCCTTTCAATAGCTTTTTACTATTTTTTTATTTTTTTATTTTGGTAGTTTTTTACTGTTGATAGTTTCAGATTTCAAATAGTCTTTCTAAATTAAAAATAAAATGCCAGTTTCCCAATGCTTACTAGCAACGAGAAACTGGCTTTGAATATGATTATTTTATTGGTTCAAATCTTTCAACAAATAATGCTAATGTTCTTGTCATAACTCCGGTTGCACCAGACGGACCTAGATCAGAATCCTTTTTAGCTGTAGCCGTTCCAGCAATATCAAGATGAACCCATGGAGTGTCCTCTGCGAATTCTCCAATAAATGCTGCACCCATGATCGCATGACCGTCTCGACCCGGTGAGTTATTTAGATCAGCTATTTTACTGCCTCTCACACGTTCTTTGTCTTTTTCAAAAATAGGTAAGCGCCACATTTGCTCACCAGCTTCAACTGCAGATTCTAACACCTGTTCAAATAACTCTTCGTGGTTCGTCAAAGCACCTGTTGTATCATTTCCTAGTGCGACAATCACTCCGCCTGTTAATGTTGCCACATCCACAATATAATTAGCTCCATGATGCTTTGCGTACGTTACCGCATCCGCTAAAGCTAAACGCCCTTCTGCATCCGTATTTAGTACTTCAATCGTTTTACCACTCATGGAAGTAATGACATCATCTGGTTTAAAGGCATTTCCGCTGACCATGTTGTCAGTCGAAGGAATAACCATAACCACGTTTTGTTCTGGCTTTAATTCACCAATGACTTCCATGGCACCTAAAACAGCTGCGGCACCGCCCATATCTGTTTTCATGCCTACAATTCCATCTTTAGGTTTTAAAGAGTATCCACCTGTATCAAACGTGATCCCCTTTCCAACAAGGGCAATCACATCTTCCCAATTTTCTTTACCTTGGTATTTTAAGACGATCATTTTTGGAGGTTCAACGGATCCTTGGTTGACTGCTAGCAACGCACCCATTCCAAGTTTTTCCATATCCTCTTTTTCCAAAATTTCTACTTCAAAATCGTATTTTTCTCCTAAAGACTTCGCATAATTTGCTAGATCTGTTGCGGTAAGCATATTTCCTGGAAGGTTAACCAATTCACGAGCTGAGTTTGTGGCTTTTCCATATGTATATCCAACTGTTAAAGCAGCCTCGATCTCAGTTTGGTCCATTCCACCTAATACGGTAAGTTGTTCAATCTTCTTTTCAGGTTCATTTGAGCTTTGTTTGTAGCCTTTAAAACGGTAAGTTGATAAAGCAAAAGATTCACTCAAGGCATGGGCAACATCATTTTCCTCAAACAAGTCAGATTTAAAAGAATCAAGCAATACAGTAGTTTCTTGTAATTTTTGATCTTGAATCGTTTGAAACACTTTACCAAAAGCTTCTTTTAATGTTTCAAAGTCAAAGCCATTTTCTTTTCCTAAACCAACAAAAAAGAGTCTTTTCGGGCCGATTTTTCCAAAGGTATGTACTTTTGAAATAGCCTTTTTCTTAGCTGAAATATCACCGCTTTTAACTAATTGTGTTAAATGTCCATCTAGTAACTGATCAAGTTCAGCTAAATACCCTTCAAACTTAACAGGTTTCTCCACTAAGCCAATTATTAAACTTTCTTGCTCTGTAGAAAAATCCCATTCCACTTTAACAGAAAACATAAACTCCGCCCCTTTTTTTCTATATGTATTCAATTTATTATATCGAAATGTTTCGATTATTTCGAGTAGCTAATCATCAAGATTCATAAATAATCTTGGCAGCTTCGGCAAAAAAGGGACCTCTTCATAAGGCACTCTATCCATGTCCTTAGGAAAAATTTTTAGACATTCCTCAATAAAAGCCATTACAGGTTCTAATGATAGCCCCCAATGATGCGGCCGATAATGTTGAAGGTAATTATGAGCAACTTCCATCATCGCCCTTGCTCCCTTCACGTTTCCGTATTCATAATGATAGTTCGACACACTCATTTGCAGAAGTCCTTTTAAAAACAGGTTACCTCTATCCGTTAGCCACATCTCCTCTAATAGGTCATGGCATGTATAATAATCCCCCTCATTAAAGTGAACAAAGAATTCGTAATATTCAATTGGATATTCCGCCATACTCTTCACCCTTTGGGAAATGATTTGCACTATTATTATATTCCCTTTATGATATTAATAAGAAATTTTTAGCTTATGTGATACGGATAAAGTACTTTTTTTGCTCTGTATTGATGAGTTTTGTTACTCATCGCTTATAAAATACTTTTTTCACACCATCTTGTTGAAGGTGGGCTGGTTTATAAAAAGGTGGTTTTTAAAATGGATTTATTAACAAATTTCCCTCTTTGGTCATCAATAGCAGCAATCTTTTTTGCTCAGTTCGTGAAGGTACCTATTCAATTTATCGCTACCAGAAAATTTGACTGGTCCTTATTGACGAGTACTGGTGGTATGCCCAGCTCTCATTCTGCTGCTGTGACTGCACTATCAACAGGTGTTGCCCTCGAAACGGGACTAGATTCAGCTGTTTTTGCTGTCTCTGCCGTTTTTGCGATTATTACGATGTTTGATGCAACAGGTGTTAGAAGGCAAGCCGGGGAACAAGCCATTGTATTAAATCAACTAGTAAGTGATTTTACCAAGTTTGTTAATGAAGCAAAGGGCTGGCAGGAGAAACCTGAACAAGTAAAAAGAAAAGAGTTAAAAGAATTATTAGGCCATAAACCCATTGAAGTTTTCTTTGGAGGATTAACTGGTATCATCTTAACTCTTATGATTCATTTAATCATTTCATAAATGATAAAAGGGATTCCTAGACGGGAATCCCTTCTTTATTCTTTTTCGGTTGTTATATATTGCTGACGGAATACCTGCATTGCTTTATTTTCATTTAAGGTAATTAGATCTTCTTCTGTTAGGTGACCGTCACCTAATTCGACGATATACACATTTACTGTTTTCTTTCCCCAATGGTTATAAACGTCATCAACAGATTCGTAAAATAAATCCAACTTATTACCCTTTATAGCTCCACCCTTATCAGCTACGACACCATAGCCATAACCAGGAATAAAAAGGATAGTCCCTATTGGAAATACATTTAAGTCCGCTGCGATTGTTGAATATAAATCTCTTTTAACCTTTACACCTGAATAGGTAATGCCATAGCTCGGGTTATCTGGATTTTTTCCTGTTGATTCGTATCCAGCTGTATATCCTGTTGCTACAACTGTTTTAGACGGATATTTAGACCAGTTAATAGCCTCTTCTAACTTTGGAGGTGGACCCGCTACGGCCTCCGTTGAAGAGATTTGAGATTGATATCCGATTTTTTGTAAGCTTTTAAATGCTAAACCTAAACTTTTAAATGTATGTAAAAAATAAGACCCAGTATGATCAATGTCACTTTTTTCTTGATAATTGGTATAGGCATATGAAATAAGCGATTTAGCCTCTACACCAGAAATGGTTTGAAATGTAGTAAATAACGCAAATACAAATAGAATGGTCATCATCATTCTTCGTGTTAAATGGTTTAATTTTATCATCTAGTTTTTCACTCCTCCCAAAGTATTCATTTCCCATTTGGGAGGTAATTATACACAGCAAGGTAAGTTTTCAGAAAATTACGGACAAATCGTTACTTAAATTTACGAGATTAGTGTAAAAATAAAAACGATAAAAAAACCTACTCCCAAGATGAATAATTCCATCAAAGGAGTAGGTTTTTTTAACGTCTGTTTCCGTATAGATTGAGTTTTCGTAAAAATCCAGTTTTAGAAAAGAGCCGATTTAAAACATTTGGTATCCATTTTTACGCAATAGGTTAATGGTAACACCAGCAATAATAGCTCCCGCTAGTCCACTGCATAAAATTAATAAATCTGCGGTAGCTAAAGATAGAATTCTTTCACCTAAATCACTAAATGCTTGTTTAGTATTGGTGAAGTATTCAATGAATCTTACTTTATCAACAATAAATACGGTTATTAAAGGATAGATAAATGTCATAATCCAAGACATTCTTAACAACATATTTAATAAAAAGCCGATTCCAAAAAATAAAACAAAAAATAATAGCATTGAAATAATAACAACCCATATTGGCATCGTTTTAGTCCCTCCTCATTAAAAAAGCGCAAGGGCCTTGACAGCCCCGACAAGCAAATGTTCTCAAACACAAGAAGTCTGCTTTTTGACTTCTTGCGTTTGAGGTTATTTGACTCGAGGGGCTAGGCCCTGGAGCTAGATTGCAAAAACAATTTTCTTAGTTTTTTTCATTCCTAAACAAACACAAATTAAGTGTACTTAATGTAGAAAAAGGAGTCAATCCACATGGATTTTATTTTTCACAAAAAAAAGACTGCCTTTTCTTAATCAAGGCAGTCAAGTTAGTCTTCTATTCCTTGCGCTTTCCAGATCCTCCACAGCATGAACAAGTTTCTGAACCTCCTAGTACTAGTTGAAAATACCCTTTACCTGAGCAATAAACGCATTCCTTATTATCAACTGTTTGACTTTTCATCCCTGTCATCTCCTTAAGAAGAAATATAATTGAATTTTCTGATAATATATCAAGGATTTCGAAAAAAGGAAAGGAGCATTTTCGCTTAAAAAAGTCTATTGTAAACGCATACAAGTACTATTTTCTTAATATTTCTAATCGTTACTCATTTTTTTAGAAAATTATAAAAATAATTTATAGGAACTATATCCGAACTGATCACCTGGATTTATCCCTTCAATAACAGGTGATATTTTTTGAGGTTGAACATCCAATAAGTATTTTAACAAGACCGAAGAGCTCTCCTCATTGATCAATGTTTCGGGATTTACAAATTTCGCTTCAAACAATTCATATTCTTGTGTCGTCACTATGCCTTCTCCGTTTGGTTCAAGTAAAAAAATAAGCATATTGTCACTGATTTCTTCTTTTATAACTCCCGTTCTTAACCCGATTAATCCTTTGTTTACACAATTTATTCCTGTTTCTTCTTTTACTTCACGAATAACGGCTTCATCTGCCGTTTCATTCCCCTCCACAAATCCTGCAGGAAGGGACCACATACCTTTTAGTCCGCCGTATTTTTTTTTGACGACAAGCCATTCCCCATTTTTATTAATCACAAGTCCTGAAACACCTAACCAAACGTCCCCACGTTTACTCTTCACCATTTATTTCCCCCCAGTTTGAAAATGTTGTTTTATTTTATTATACAAAAAAACTGAATCGACTTCGTCGATCCAGTTTTTATATATTATAGGAGATTAAATTTACCTTTTTTCAGCATAAGTGAAGGTCCGCCGATCATTAGAAGTGCGCGGTTATCAACCACTTTCTTCATGAATGATGCTTTTGACCCGAATAATTTTTTACCATAAACGACTCCAATGGCATCGTCTTCACCTAATGAACAAACTGTACCTTTAATATCAGGTTTGAAAGACTCAAGTTCGCCTTTTTCTCGAATAAGCGCCCCGATATTACGTGCACAAACTTCACCTTGCTGCATCGCAATTTGTGCAGTTGGTGGGTATGGTCGATTGATTTCTTCATTAATAACTAGAGAGCTGTCACCGATGATAAAGATATTATCATGTCCAGGTGCTCTTAAATCTGGCTGAACTTTTACACGGCCGCGCATTGCTTCAAAACCAGACTTTTCAATAACTGAGTTTCCGCGCACACCTGCTGCCCAAATAACTGTACCTGCTTTAATTTCTAGTACTTCTTCTTCACCCTTTGCAACAAGGATTCCATCAGGAGTACACTCTTTAATAGCCGTTCCTAGCATAAATTCTACACCTTTACGCTCTAATTGAGCCACTGCGTAGGTTACTAAGTCTGGGTCAAATCCTGGAAGGACCATTGGGGCTGCTTCTACACAAACCACACGTACCTTATGGAAATCTAAATCATATTCATGACAAAGCTCAGGAATGCGATTTGTTAACTCTCCTAAAAATTCAATACCTGTAAAGCCAGCTCCACCAACAACAATTGTTAAACGCTCATCACGCTTTTCTTCATCATTATTGTAATTAGCAAATTGATATTCAATATGTTCACGAATTTGACGGGCAGAATTCACATTCACAATCGAAAAAGCATGTTCTTTTAAGCCTTTAATACCAAATGTTTCAGGCTCTCCACCAAGAGCTACCACTAAGTAATCATATGAAACTTCACTATTCTCTAAAATAACTAATTTTTCTTCTATTTTAATTTCAACTACAGAATCTTGAACAAAATTCACTTTACTGCGATCAATAACATCGCGAATATCATAACGAACACGGTCATGATGCAAAGTACCAGCTGATGCTTCATGTAACCAAGTCGTTTCGTAATGATAATCATGTTTATTTACGAGGACTATATCTGCTTCATTAACTCCAATTAATTTTTGTAAACGGGTTGTTGTCATTAGACCACCGTAACCGGCACCTAATACCACTATTCTTGGTTTTCTCAAAGTGATCACTTCCACCTTTTGTATGATTTTTTAATACAGGGCTTTTTATTATCTTCCACTGCTTTAAAGGTTTTTATTTTTTATCTAGAGAAAAAGTTTGTGATAACCTTCACTAAGCTAGTCACAAAAAAGACCTTAAAATGTCACATAATCTTAACATTTATTCCTAACATCCATATTATTCTTTTTCCTTGGCTTTTTCAAGGCATTTATATAGAGTTTAAATACTAAGAAAATTGCAAATTTATAGCTACTCGCGTTATTATAGTATATTTTATTCCCATTTAGAGTGTTCATACAGATTCCGTTATTATCGGTAACGGGCCAGCTAATCATTAACGCTTTAAAGCACCGGGGGTCTGACCCCCGGTGCTTTAAAGTGTTAGAGTGTTATTAGCATTCCTCTGGCGTACCAGCAACATTAGCCGTTCTAAACGATGAGCCGCAACCACAAGATGCAATGGCATTCGGATTGTCGATCGTGAATCCCCCACCCATCATGGATTGTTTATAATCAATTTTTGTCCCTTTTAAAATAGGAGCACTTTCTTCATCAACAAGAACTTTAATTCCAAATACTTCAAATTCTACGTCCTTTTCGCTTTTTTCTTGATCAAAGCCCATTCCATAGGACAAACCGCTACATCCGCCACCTTGCACCCCAACACGTAGGTAAGAACCTTCTTCTTCATTTTGTTTCATCATGTCTTTTATCTGCAAAGCGGCTGCTTCTGTAATTTCAACAATTGTTTCCATTAAATCTCCTCCATTGTTTTTAATTATCAGTATATACATGGCTTACTTATTACTCAACTATACCGCCTTTTCTTCATCTGAAATATATTTGCCAAAAATTGAAGATTTCCCCTGTTATTATAGTACTTTAATCCTGTTTTCATGTATAATGAATAGTATAAAAGTCTTGTTTGATACGATATTCTCCATCTATTTATCCTATTAAATTCCCAAAAGGAAGGTGATAATATGACTTTGCTCACTCCTCTTTACGATAAATCCTATGAATGCTTAGGGTGCAAGGAAAAATTCACGTCCAAAAAAGTCCGTTCTCGTTTTGTGAAAATCCTTCAATACGACACAGATTTTTGCCCATCCTACCATTCCGAGGAAAGCAATCCGATTTATTATCACATAAATGTATGTCCTGCCTGCGGATTTTCTTTTTCAGACGAGACAAGCAGATATTTCCCACCAAATTCATTAGATTTGATTAAGGAAAAAATCTCTAAACACTGGTCAGCACATCCATATGATGGTATCCGTACAACGGATGATGCGATCAATAGCTATAAACTGGCTATTTATTCCGCTACCTTAAAGCAGGAAAAACATATTGTTCTTGCAGGGATGTACTTAAGAATAGCATGGCTGTATCGGTCTTTAAAAAATAATGAACAAGAACAGCGTTTTATGAAGTTAGCTCTTCATGAATATATTCAATCTTATTCTGTAGATGATTTTAAAGGAACACAAATGTCTGAAGTAAAAATATTATATTTAATTGCTGAACTTTCGATTAGAACGGATGACTACAATCAAGCAGTAAAATATTTTTCAAAAGTAATTGAGATGCAAAAACGGTCTATCGAACCTCGCATCATTGAAATGGCGAAGGAACGTTGGTATGAAATTAGGGAAATTCAAAAGCATGCATAAAAAGAGTAGCAAAAAAGCTGGATGATCAGGTCATCCAGCTTTTTTATTATATATATATTAAAACATTGGGTTTTCATCTAAATATTTATATATATGATCGACGAGTTCGTCAGGTGTTTCTCCGGTTACAACATCACCATTAACAAGAGCATACAAAGTAGAGGCACATTTCCCACAGTAGCCAAGACAACCATATTCGATCACATCAAGATCTGGGTCTCTTTCTAACTGTTCTCTTGCTCTTTGCGCACCACTTGCAAGATTGCTTATACAAAATTCAATGATTGGTTTAATCATTCATTTCACCTCTTTATACTGAATTAATCCTAACCTGTTTTATAAAGAACGTCAATATTTTACAAGATGTATTTCATGCAAGAGTTTCTTGATTTTTATTCCTTATAACTAGGTTCTAATAGGGAATAATAAATAAATTGAATTGTCAATACTTTCATGAAACTGTTGTGATTTTGTCACAATTTAGTTATACTTTTTAATGGTTAAAATTTATCGGATCTATTCTCAAAATTGTTTATTTACAATTTGTTCGGGAACTAAGAATGAAGCTTCTGAGAGATAAAGGAGATAAACAATATGAAAAAACTAGTCATTCTTGGTGGCGGATATGGTGGAATGCGCATCTTAGATGAGCTTTTTAAAAATCTACCATCTGATGTCTCCATTACCCTGATTGATAGAGTTCCTTACCACTGCTTAAAGACGGAATACTATGCATTGGCTGCAGGCACTATATCCGATCAACATATTCGTGTTACCTTTCCTGAACACCCTCAATTAGAGGTTAAGTATGGGGAAGTAACAGAAATCGATTTAGAGAATAAAAAGGTTCTCTTAAAAGACGGAGTCGTTGCGTACGATGAATTGATCATTGGTCTTGGATGTGAAGACAAGTACCACGATGTTCCTGGTGCAAGTGAGTATACTTACAGCATTCAGTCGATTGAAAAATCGCGTCAAACCTACCAAGCTTTAAATAACTTAGCTCCCGGCTCAACCGTTGGAATTGTCGGAGCAGGACTAAGCGGCGTAGAACTGGCAAGTGAATTGAACGAAAGTCGACCAGACATCCATATTAAGTTATTTGATCGTGGAGAATTTATTCTTTCTGCTTTTCCTAAACGTCTAAGTGAATACGTACAAAACTGGTTTGATTCTCACGGGGTTGAAATTATCAATAAAGCGAATATTACACAGGTAGAGCCTAATCATTTGTTTAACCATGATACAGCTATTCCATGTGATATTATTGTTTGGACTGCGGGTATACAACCAAGTAAGGTTGTTCGTGACATGGATGTGGAAAAAGATAACCAAGGAAGGGTTACTCTGACTCCTAGACATCATCTGCCAACTGATGAAAACGTGTTTGTCATTGGTGACTGTGCAAGTTTACCGCACGCTCCAAGTGCTCAACTAGCAGAAGGACAAGCAGAACAAGTTGTTCAAGTATTACTTAAGCGCTGGAAAGGTGAAGAACCACCGGAAATTTTCCCTCCAATTAAATTAAAAGGGATTCTAGGTTCTTTAGGTAAAAAACATGGATTCGGTTTAGTCGCAGATCGTGCTATTACCGGACGAGTTGCTAGACTTATTAAATCAGGTATCCTGTGGATGTATAAATACCATAAAGGGTGATAAGAAAAGCACAAGCCCCCTTTATAAGCCACGACAAGTAAATGTCTATTGAAAAAAGGAGTTGGCCAATGGCCAACTCCTTTTATTCACTTGCGGTATATCCGTATTTTTCTAGTTCAGCATAAATCGTTTTTAATTTTGGATTGCCTTCTCCTACAACTTTACCCTCTAATAATACCACTGGGTAAAACATATCCTCTTCAATTACACGCTCCGCAAATTCTCTTTTTTCCGTATCTTCTGGCGGATTGTAAATATCGACATACGATATCGTAAAAGGCTGATTGGAATATTTTCTCGCAATGGCTGCTTCTAACCACTCGTATGTTTCTTTTGAAGACGGAAGGTTAACACAGCTCGGACATAACTGTTGGGCACCATATACAACAAGCTCTACCGTTTTTTTCTCCATTTCCCCCACCCTTTCTAATTTTCATTTTACAATATAAACATATCAAAAACCTAGTTATTTGTATGTATGCTCTTTTCACATAGCATTGTATTTAAGCTTTAGTCGTCCGTTGATTTCCGCTCCAGGCACTTGCTTTCCGCGGGGAGGGATGGGAGCCTCCTCGGCGTTACCGCCTGTGGGGTCTCCCACTTCCCTCTATTGCCCGCAGGAGTCAAGTGCCCTCCACTCCAATCAACTCAGATTATAAAATACAAATTTAACTAAAAGAAACTAGCTTTAAGAAACCATTCATTTTAAAAGTTTGTTGTCTTTGTAATAGATTTTTTATGCAAAAGGTTGACTGGAGCGGAAGGTGCGAGACTCCTGCGGGAGCAGCGGGACAGATGAGACCCCGCAGGCGCTTGGCGCTGAGGAGGCTCATCGCCCGCCCCGCGGAAAGCGAGCATCCTGGAGTGGAAGTCAACCACTACTCCATTAGCAATAATTCTTAAGAAAACAACTTTTTTTGAAAGAGAAGTTGCCAAATTCAAGAATAGATTTTTCAGCTGATAATGATTATAATAAAGTAGAAAGGAGTCGATAAAAATGTCAGGTCAAGATATAAAAGCAGAAGTTCAAGAAGTATTAGATAAATTACGCCCATTCCTTCTTCGTGACGGAGGAGATTGTGAGCTTGTAGATGTAGAAGACGGTATTGTTAAGCTTCGTTTATTAGGTGCTTGCGGAAGCTGTCCAAGTTCTACTATTACATTAAAAGCAGGTATTGAACGTGCTTTATTAGAAGAAGTACCAGGTGTAGTAGAAGTAGAACAAGTTTTCTAATTTTAATATAAAAACGCGATTCTTCAATAGAATCGCGTTTTTATTTTCGCTTAAGATACTATTAAATTTAATAAACGTAGCTTCCTCTCAAATCAATAGGAAGATGGGTAATCGTATGATTCGGGAAACATTCCTTTAGTGACTGTTGAAGAGATTCTCCATGACCCTTTTCAGCAAAAGCTAAAATGCTCGGTCCAGCACCACTTAATGCAATCCCAAATGCCCCATATTCTTTTGCGGCTTGTTCAAATTCCTCATACTCTGGTATAAGTCCTCTTCGATAAGGTTGATGAAATAGATCCCTTTCCATCATCAGACCAGCAACCTTCCAGTTTTTGCTCAGTAATGAGGCAACTAACACATTTCCTAGGGAGGATGCCTCGACTGCTTTTTGAAAAGATAAGTTTTCTGGTAAAACTTGTCTAGATTCTTTAGTTAGAAGGATACTCTTAGGTATAAAAGCAACGACTTCAAATGCTAAATCCTTAAAGGAAACAAGCTGAACATCCTGCCTAGAATAGCTCCCCACCACCAGACCTCCATATAGAGAGGCTCCAACATTATCAGGATGACCTTCCATTTCGGTTGCAATCTCTAACTTTTCTTGAAGAGAAAGTTCAAGTTTTCCTAATTGGTTTGCCAATTCAATACCCGCTACTATGGCGGCTGCACTGGATCCTAATCCTCTTGCTAATGGAATGCTTGACTCCATCTTTATGGAACAGGGTGAAAGTGCTACTCCTTTTTTTTGACTAACAAGTTTAGCTATTTGAAAGATGAAATGCGATTCATCCTTCGGCAGTCCGTCTAGTTCAGGAGATGAGGAAATGATTTCAAATCTATCTGAAGGACTTACCTCTAATGTTAAAAATAATCCTAGAGCTATTCCAATTGAATCAAATCCAGGTCCTAGATTAGCGGTACTAGCCGGTACCTTAATTGTAAATACCTTATTCATCCCTAACAGCTCCACGGATATGTTCGGCAACGATTTTCTCATTATTAGGAAGTGGAATAGGTTTTACCGCACTGCTGCTAATCGCTACATCAGGGTCCTTCAAGCCATTCCCAGTTAAAACAGCCACAATAGTAGAACCTTTTTGTAAACTCCCTTTTTGAAGCTGTTTGTAAATTCCAGCCAAAGATGCGCAGGAAGCTGGCTCAGCAAATACTCCCTCTTCTCTTGCCAAGGTACGGTACGCCGCTAGGATTTCGTCATCTGTTACGGCGTCTATTAACCCATTTGATTCTTCTACGGCAGCAGAAGCAAGTGTCCAGCTTGCTGGATTACCAATACGAATGGCTGTCGCAATCGTCTCAGGATGCTCAATCACACGATTATAGACGATGGCTGCCGCTCCTTCTGCCTCAAACCCAAACATCTTTGGCAAGCCAGTTCCTCTTTTTTCAGCATATTCTTTAAAACCTTTCCAATAGGCACTAATATTTCCCGCATTTCCAACGGGGATGGCTAGGATATCCGGTGCTTCTCCAAGCTGATCACAGACCTCAAATGCGGCTGTTTTTTGCCCTTCTAATCGGTAGGGATTGACTGAGTTGACGAGCGTCATAGCTTCCTTTTCACTAATATTTCGGACCATTTTTAACGCTTCATCAAAATTACCTTCAATCGAAATAATTTCAGCACCATACATCATGGCCTGTGCAAGCTTCCCAATCGCAATTTTCCCCTCCGGTATAACAATAATGCATCTTATTCCCGCTCTTGCGGCATAGGCTGCTGCAGAGGCTGATGTATTACCGGTTGAAGCACAAATAATGGTTTTACTTCCGACCTCCAATGCTTTTGCAACTGCCATAACCATTCCACGGTCCTTAAAGGAACCAGTAGGATTTGCTCCTTCAACCTTTACATACAGGTGGACTCCCCATTTTTTTGATAGATTTTCAAGATGAATGAGCGGAGTATTTCCTTCATTTAATGTTAATAAAGGAGTATTTGTATCAATTGGTAAAAACTCTCGATATTCAACTAACAAACCTCTCCATCTCATACAACTGAACTCCCTTCAACACGGTAACTACTTTTTATTTCGTCCACAAATGACAAATCACGTAGGATTGATAAAATATTTTGAAATTCACTAGATGATGCTTGGTGAGTAACTAGGACAATCTCTGCCACTTCATTTTTCTTAATTGGCAATTGTAGAATTTTTTCAAAACTAACCCCATGTTTTGCAAAGATGGAAGTGATTTCAGCAAAAACTCCGACTTCATCTTTTACATGGAGACGCAGGAAATACTTTGAAAACTTCTCATCCTCTTCTTTTAGTCGTTTTTCAAATTGTGGAGTGACTGCATTTTTCCCATTAACACCTAAGCGCATATTTTTCATCACGGCGACTAAATCGGATACAATCGCTGTGGCAGTTGGAAGACTTCCAGCTCCCGGTCCGTAAAACATCGTTTCTCCTACTGCTTCACCATAAACATAGATGGCATTGTATTCATTTTGCACAGAGGCTAACGGATGTCGATTCGATAATAATGTTGGCTGGACACTGACCTCCACTTTTTCACCGTCTCTGTGTGCTAATCCGATGAGTTTCATTGTGTAGCCGAGCTGCTTTCCGTACAGTAAATCCTCATCTGAAATTTGTGAGATACCACTTACTTTCACATCTTCTAAGTCAATTTTCATCGAAAAGCCTAATGTAGCTAGTATGGTCATTTTTCTAGCGGCATCTAAACCTTCTACATCTGCTGTAGGGTCTGATTCCGCATAACCCAATTCCTGTGCTTCTTTTAAAACCTCTTCATATGGTCTGCCTTCCTGACTCATTTTGGTTAAAATAAAGTTTGTTGTTCCATTGACAATTCCCATCATTTTTACGATACGATCGGAGGCTAAACCATCCACCAGTGTTCTAATAATAGGAATCCCGCCTGCAACGCTTGCTTCATAATATAAATCGCAGCCGCTTTTTGACGCAACCGTTAACAATTCTGACCCATGTAAAGCCATTAAATCTTTATTCGCTGTTACAACATGCTTTCCTTCTTGCAAGGCTTTGATGATGTAATTCTTTGTTTCCTCGATACCACCCATTACTTCAATCACAACATCAATATCGTTATCTAATAATATCTCATCAGGATCACTTGTTAACAGACTAGATTCTACTTGAACATGACGAATTTTAGTCAAATCCTGAACGAGGATTTTTTTTATTTTTACAGGACAACCTACTTGATGCATGAGCTTATCCTGATGATTCTCAATAATATTTACAACCCCGCTACCCACTGTTCCCAAACCTAATAATCCAATTGAAATGACCTCCATTTTTTCCACCTCTTCTTTGTCTTTTCTATAAATACATTTGTTTTTATATAGTAGACATTATAGAGGTAGTGCTAGCGATTTACAATGATAATTTTAAACATTTTTTATGTAATCGTTTTCAACACTTTTATAATAATATCAAGTAACTGCAGCGATTCTACTTAAATTTTCTCGAAAAAATAAGGTTACCCTCCTTTAGAGGATAACCCTATTTTTCTATCTAATAGCAGCCTGCCAGTCTTTATTTACGAGTGTCTTAGGAGTCTTTCTTTCTAAAACAGCACTTATGTTATCTAAACAAAGTTTCATCATGGTCATTCGTGTTTCTACACTGGAGCTTCCAATGTGCGGCAATGCCACTACATTGCTAAGCGTGAGTAGAGGATGGGATGATCGGATTGGTTCTACTTCAAATACATCTAATCCTGCACCGGCAATTTGGCCATTTACTAGAGCTTCATAAAGGTCTTGTTCATTTACGACAGGTCCACGTGCAGCATTCACAAATATAGCAGAAGGTTTCATTTGTTGAAATACTTCACGGGTAAATAAGTTTTTTGTCTCTTTGGTGAGGGGAGTTAAACAAACGATAAAGTCCGACTTTTTTATGAGGTCCTCAAATGGAGTATACTGAACACCTAATCGTTCCTCTGCCTCCAATTTACGGGTACGATTATTATAAAGAATATCCATTTCAAAACCAGTTGCCCGTTTTGCTACCGCTTCACCAATTTTCCCCATTCCAACAATCCCAATGGTCTTATGATGAACATCATGACCCGCTAATAAAAGCGGACTCCAGCTTTTCCACTGATCATTTTTGACAAATTCAGCTGCTTCCACGATACGTCTAGCAGTTGCTAACAATAAAGAAAACGTTAAATCTGCCGTAGTATCCGTTAATACATCTGGAGTATTACAAACAGCAATTCCTAATTCAGTTGCGGTTTGAATATCAATGTTATCAAATCCTACAGCTAAATTAGCAACTACTTTAAGCTTTTTAGCTGAGGTTAGTAAGTCTCGATCGATAGAATCGGAAAGCATCGTTAATAGAGCATCTGCTTGACTTGCTTCCTTTAATAAAATTTCTCTTGGAACAGGAATGTCCTCTTTATCCCACATACTGACTTCATACGTTTCTTGGATTTTACTCAACACATCATCTGGTAGTTTTCTTGTTATGAATATATAAGGTTTCATGCTATATCCCCTTCCAAAAGTATTAGCCACTGAATCTATCCTATTTCCAATTTTAGCACATATTTGAACGATTTGTATGATGTACGAACTATACTGGAATCCATTCAACTAAAGGAATTTTCATTTTTCGTATCGGGGCATCAGCAAGCTGATAAAATTCACCTAAAAACCTTTCGTATTCTCCAGTCGTTTGAAGGTGTTTTGCCAGTCTGTCTTCCAACCATTTTTTTTCTTGTTCCGATCTCGTAATGTAATAATTCTCAATACACTCAAAGTAATGCAGGGGAAAAAGTAGACGCGCATATAATAGCCTCCATGCAAAAGCAGATAATGGAGCTATTGTTTGGTATTCTTTATAAAAATTCCGAATGGATTGATGGTACACATGTTTGCTATCAAAATACTCTTCTCTTGTCCATTCAGCTAAGTCACGGCTCCGGTGATCGAATACCCAATCCATTGGATTTTTTAGTACAAAATCTTTCCCCCAACTATTTTTGGAAAATCTCTCATGACAAACCGTTCCATTGTCCATCTGCGCAGGATTTTCGTCAAGTTCTGTATCGACTAAATATTGAATAGCATTTTCAGTTAATCCCATATAGTATGGAAATGATTCAATAAACAATCGTTCAAAATCATTTTCCGGAACTTGATTGACCTTGCCTCTCCAAACGGACTCCATTTGGTCTAATCTTTTTTCCCATAATTGTTTCCATTGACCGATTCTACTTGTACGTTCCACTTTAAACGGAATGGTTAACCCACGCAGATGGAACTTTGCCAATTTCCTTCCTAATTGAAGATGATTCTGTTTTTCATTAAAACGTCCAGATAACAGGCAAAATGATTTTCCATCCATTTCGCTTAACAGTTTGCCATCCTTTGTTTGAATAAGATGGAGCACATAACGGTCGCCTGCTTGAACAAGGTGATTGGCCATTTCCTTCAATTCCAAAAGATGTTCTTGAGATTCCTTCAATGGAGCTAGTATATAAAATTTGTCTTTATGAATTAAGCCATTATAAGATCCCAATTGAAATTGCCGTTCTGATTGGATACCATAAAGTTCCTCAATGGATTTTGAATCCATACAAACACCCCTTTCCCTTATATACATATATATGTAAGAAGAATTTAATTTAATGTTTCCTTTTAAAAATGAAAGGGTATAAGTATTGATACGCTGGAAATGATGATAAAGTACTTTGGAAGTCATTTTCTTCATTTTTTTGCCTATTTTAAGTATGATAAAGATATAGTGAATATGAAAAGAAAAGGTGAATAATATGAGCAATTCTGATAAACTTAATAGCCCTGAGAATACGGCACGGCAGTGGATTCTAGATAGAGGAGTAACGATTCAAGATATTGCTGATTTGGTATATTACCTTCAGGAGAAATATCACCCTAATTTATCAATGGAAGATTGTATCCATAATGTAGAACGCGTTTTAACGAAACGTGAAGTTCAAAATGCCATCTTAACAGGAATTCAATTAGACATTCTTGCCGAAAAAGGGTTACTCGAAGAACCCCTACAAACTATAATTAAGGTCGATGAAGGTTTATATGGAGTTGACGAAATTTTAGCTTTTTCGATAGTAAATGTGTATGGTTCTATCGGGTTTACGAACTATGGTTACATTGATAAACAAAAACCAGGAATTTTGCAAAAATTAAATGATAAAACTTCTGGTGAATGTCATACTTTTTTAGATGATATCGTTGGAGCGATTGCAGCTGCGGCGTCAAGCCGTCTTGCACACAGAGCAGCTAACGCTGAATAAGAAAAGCGTAAGCACCTTGTTAAGCCCCGACAAGCAAATGTTCTCTAGCGTAAGAAGTCTGAACTTTGACATCTTACGCTAGAGGTTATTTGACCAAGGAAGAAGTGATCTTTCTTCTTCTATCGAGGGGCTAGGCGCTGGAGCTAGACAATTTTCGAGATGTTATACTTTCTTACCTAGTTTAAAAAATCCAGGTGAACTCATAGAGTCCACCTGGATTTTTTATGTTAGACTTCCCATTCACGTAATGAATCCACTACGTAAGTCGGCTGTTCTTTATATCCTGCTAATAATTCTTTTGTTGTTACTCCTGTATGAACAAGGAGTGTATCAATTCCTGCATTCATTCCAGCCATAATATCGGTATCATAATAATCACCAATCATAATCGTTTCTTCTTTATTAGTTCCTAAAACCTTTAAGGCCTGCTCCATAATAATCGATTCAGGTTTACCGATAAAGATTGGCTGAACCCCAGTTGAAACGGTTATGACAGATGTTAGAGAACCGTTTCCGGGTAATAATCCTCTTTCCGTTGGAATAGCGATATCTCCATTTGTTGAAATAAAAGTCGCACCATTTCTTACAGCTAAACAGGCAACAGCTAATTTTTCATAAGTTATTCCCCGGTCAATTCCAGTGACCACGAAGTCCGCATCCTCATTAGCAAGACGAAAACCTTTCTCTTCTAGCGCTGTTCGAATCCCTTCTTCACCTATAACATAAACACTAGCATCCTGTTTTTGTGAATAAATATAATTCGCGGTTGCTTGACTAGTAGTAAAAACGAGTTCTTCCGTAGCAGGAATACCAAATTCTAGTAGTTTTTTCGCTACTTGCCCTGGAGTCCTAGAAGAATTGTTTGTAACAAATAAATATGGGATCCCTTTATCGTGTAATTTTTTTACAAAATCAACTGCTTCTTCAATTTTTTCGGTCCCTCTATACATCGTTCCATCTAAATCAATCAAATATCCATTATATCTTTTCAAATCATACACCCCTATAAAGCTTCTTTATTCGTACCTATCATATAATGGCAGCAACTATCCCCTTTTGACATACTAGATATTTTATGGACATCCTCTGTTTGTAAAAGTTCTTTGTAAAATTTTTGTTCCATTGTACAAATATCTGGATAATCCTTAGCGATATCATAATACGGACAATTTCGCTGTTTAATGGTTGCCTTTTTTTCTTTTGTACCAATTTCCGTGACTTCTGCCATAAACCCTAGTTCCGATTGTATCTTCGCAATCTCATTGACTTGCTCTTCAAAGGATTTACCCTCTATACGATTGCGAAAACGATTTACTAGACGATTGTGTCTCATGACAATAGCATGATCAATTATACTAGAATCGATTCGATTAATCTCTTGTAAAAGTTCCATCCCAATCTGTTTATACATTTGCGGGAAGCATTCTTCACCTTGTTCAGTTAATTCAAAAGCTTTAGATGGCCTGCCCTTTTGATTCTTTCTCATAACCGTCGTAATGAACCCATCATTTTCTAACACTTCAATATGTCTTCTCACAGCCATTTCGGTAATATTGATCTGCTGCGATATTTCAATAATTGTCATCTGGTTATTTTCTTTTATAAGATTAAGAATTTTATCTTTTGTTGTGGTAGAGTTTGGTAGCATTCCGTTCACCTTCCTGCCCCCATTTTAGCTAATTAACGATGTATAAACAATGGATAAGATGTTAAATTTACTTGTCAAGATAGCTCGGTTCATTCTACCTCAACTCCACTTTGTCCGATAGACAGGTTCTATTGGACATTTGCTGGCTCCTGGTACTCCACTTTGTCCGATAGACGGGTTCTATTGGACATTTGCTGGCTCCTGGTTCTCCACTTTGTCCGATAGACAGGCTCTATTGGACATTTGCTGGCTCCTGGTTCTCCACTTTGTCCGATAGACAGGCTCTATTGGACATTTGCCTGCTCCTGGTACTCCACTTTGTCCGATACAAGGGCTCTATTGGACATTTGCTTGCCCCTGTAGAAATGCTAATTTAAATATGTACATTCTTGCTTGAATAAAAATGTACAAAATCGATTGCTCATTTCATACTAATCTTGGGGGGATTAGTATGTATATAACGCTAAATGTTGAAACTAATTTTGAGATTAAGAGTCTTTCAGACTTGCCAAAATTTAAACAACTAATGGAGCATTTAAAAATGAAAATTAATAAAAGTAAATTAGCAGAAGAATTAGGTGTGGATCGAAGAACGATTGATAAGTATCTGGGGGGATTTGTCCCGAAACGCAAACGAGAAAAGCCTTCTAAAATTGATGAATACTATGAAGTTATTGCAGCCCTTCTTAGCGAAGATTCAAAGCAGGTTTTTTATTATCGGCGAGTGCTTTGGCAATATCTTAAGGATAACCACGGTTTAAATTGTTCTGATTCTGCATTCCGTGCCTATATTGCACGAACACCAGAATTTAAAGCCTATTTTGAGGATGAGAAGCGTATTTCTTCCCCTACGGGGACGGTTCGTTTTGAAACACCTCCAGGCAAACAAGCTCAACTAGATTGGAAGGAAAGTATTCAGTTTGAAACAAAAGATGGGGAAAAAGTAGAAGTCAATGTTGCGGTGTTACTTCTATCGTATTCTAGATTCCGTGCTTTCTATTTAAGTATCTCTAAGTCTCAAAGTGTACTGCTCTCTTTTTTAACGGAGGCATTTGAAGCATTTGGAGGCGTACCCACTGAAATTGTAACGGATAATATGAAAACCGTAATGGACGAGGCAAGAACAGAATTTTCTGGCGGGAAAGTAAATTCAAAGTTTGAGCAGTTTGCGAAGGATTTTGGTTTTAAAGTAAAACCTTGTATTGCAGGCCGCCCAAGGACCAAAGGAAAAGTAGAATCAACGATGAAGTTATTAGATGAAATTCATGCTTACCAAGGGCAATTAACTTTAGAAGAGCTACATCAGTTTATACAAGATTTATGTAATCGAATTAATCACGAGTTGCATCAAGGAACAGGTAAAATACCGGTTTTTGAATTTAAAAAAGAAAGGAATCACTTACTCCAGCTACCAACTGAAAAAGTAAGAGATTCCTATCGCATCAAACATACACAAGTAAAAGTCAATGCGTCTAACATGATTTCCTACAAATCCAATCAATATTCGGTACCAGCCGAATACCGAGGAAAAAAAGTAGGCTTACAAGTGTACGATGAACAACTATGGATTTATTATAACACGAAACTCATCGCTCAACACTCAATCAGTAACGCAAAACTCAATTATCAGGAAGAACATTATAGAGAAAGTCTACTTGTTTCAGCCCCGTATTATCCTGAGATTGATGAATTAGCCAAACAAAATCTAGCAGCGATTGGAAAGGTGTATAAATAATGAATCCCGGTACAAATTATCAACATTTACTAAATAATTTAGAGTATTTAAAACTCAAACAAATGATGGTGCATCTAAATCAAGTTATAGATTTCAGCGTACAAAACCAATTATCATTTGTGGACACCCTTATTAAATTAACAAATTACGAAATTGATGTGCGTGAACAAAATATGATTCATTCTATGGTGAAGGTTGGAGCTTTTCCACATTTAAAAGAAGTGAAGGATTTTGACTTTGATTTTCAACCGTCCATCAATCAACAGCAAATTTTCGATTTTTTAACGTTACGATTTATTGAGAAAAATGAAAATATCGTCTTTTTAGGACCGAGTGGTGTTGGTAAAACCCACTTGGCCACATCAATTGGGATTCACGCAGCTAAGAAGAGAACAAGTACGTATTTTATCAAGTGCCATGATTTGATACAGAATCTGAAAAGAGCGAGGTTGGAAAATCACTTAGAAAATCGATTGAAACACTATGCAAAATATAAGCTTTTGATTATTGACGAAATTGGATATTTACCGATTGATCAAGAGGATGCGAAAATGTTTTTTCAACTTATTGATATGCGTTATGAAAAGCGCAGTACGATATTTACAACGAATATAAACTTTAAAGCATGGGATGAAGTCTTCCAGGAGCCAAAGCTAGCTAATGCGATATTAGATCGAATTTTACACCATGCGACTGTGGTGACAATGGTAGGCAATTCATATCGTTTAAAAGATCATTTAGCTAAAGAAAACGAGTAATTTTGTACATCCTTATACAAGCGAAATTGTACATATTTGTGTTGACATTTATACCCCTGGAACTCCAGTTTGTCCAATAGACGGGTTCTATTGGACATTTGCTGGCTCCTGGTTCTCCACTTTGTCCGATAGACAGGTTCTATTGGACATTTGCTGGCTCCTGGTTCTCCACTTTGTCCGATAGACGGGTTCTATTGGACATTTGCTGGCTCCTGGTACTCCACTTTGTCCGATAGACAGGTTCTATTTTTCACATGTCAAACAACTACCGGCTCCAATCAACATTTTCCAAAAATGCCAAAAGTCTTTAACAACGCCATAAAAAAAAGCCTATAGAGATTTTCATCCCTATAGGCTTTTACACATTAATCATTTTTAAAGGCTGATACTGGCCCTAATTCACTTTTTAGATAATTCCTGATACTTTGCGGAAAACTGGTAAAAGCATGCAGATGATCTTCAAATGCTTTTTTTATCTCTTCATGATTAATCTCAAGGTATTGTTGGACAAGATTTTTTCTAAATAAGATAATCTTTTTTAGACTATCCCCCATGTCATTTGACACAACCTTTTCATCCATTAAGATATCGACAATATCTTCATAGCTCCCAGGATCTCGCATGATAAAACCATCTATCATGGCATTACCGACATCAAGAATAGATTCTACTGCTGTATGAACAATTCTCTCAAGAGCCAATAATTCAATAGGAGATTTCCATTCTTGCACCGACTGAAATAATTGTAATTTTTCTTCTAGGTATTGCAATGTATTTTCAATTTTTTGCTGATCGACGAAATACATCTTCTTCACCTCATTTTGATTACACCATAGCTTGTCTGTTTTTTCAAAGTATTATTAGCACTTTAAGAGGATGCAGCACTTGCTTGTAATGCCTTTGGCCTTGCATAGAAAAAACCTTGTGCTAAATCTACTTTATTCCTTGAAAGGACTAAAGCCTCTTCAGCATTTTCTATACCTTCTGCCACAACTAGTGACCCTGTTTCCTTTGCGACTAATAATAATCCTTTTAACATCGATTCTTTAACAGAATTCTTATCAATATTCTGTATAACCGAACGGTCAATTTTTATAATATCTGGCATGACTTCACTGATTGTATTAAGACTAGCATATCCTGAGCCTGTATCATCAACTGCAATTCGGAAACCCATTGTACGAAGAATTTTAATGTTATAAACAAAATCCTTTATTTCTTCGATGGAATCACGTTCCGTAATCTCGATGGTGATTTGACTAGGAGAAATGCTTTTAAACTTTGTTAATAATTTCTTTACATCTCTAACAAATCGGCTATTTCCTAATGTTAAAGGCGTAAAATTAATAAAAAAGTCATGATAACTTCCTGATGCCTTAATTTGCTCTAATGTCTTTTCTAGAACAATCATTTCGAGCTCATATAACAGACCTGTTTGTCTAGCGACAGAAAATAATTGCAATGGACTTTCTAATACAGTCCCGCTTGGGCCTCGTGTTAACATTTCCCACGCTTTAATTTCACTCGTTTCCAAATCAATAATGGGTTGAGCTAATAATTTAATATCTTTTTGAGAGACAATTTTACTAATATTAAAAAACATTTCATTAAACTCGGATTGTACTTTTTTTTCAGCCATAGCCACTGCTTGTTGATGGGCTTTACATATAGCTTCTTGAACAGAATAATGTTTCTTTTCAACAAACATATAGCCTGTTTCAAATTGTGTCTGTACAGTAGGATATTCAATATTAATGTTTTTCTCCACTTCGAAAGAAATCTTCTTCATGATGGTATCGATTTCTGCCAAACAATCTCTTTTTTGATTGATACGAACGTAAAGAGATAACCCATCACTATAAAAATCATGCAAAGCAATAATTTCTTTTTTCTCAAAATGTTGATCCACAATCACTCTAAAATAATTTTTTAATCTTTGTGTGAAATTTTTATAATGAATTGGTCCTAATTGTTCATGGATGTCATGCAAATTTTTAATATTAAATACGATTACTGCCACTTCAAATCCGTCTTTAAAGGCATGTTTAATCCCTTGAGCAATAGGGTCCCTTAAGATAAACTGTGGTGGGAAATAGCGCATGCTTGTTTGTGGGAGAAAAATTTTCGCCCATTTAAGCAAACGCTTAAATTTTTCAACGTATAGACGGACCATTAGTTTCATTCCTCTCAGAAGTGAACGTTAAAATATTACCTATATTGTATCATATTTTGTAGAATTACGTATTTTTTCCTGTAGAAAAAATGACATAATTATGATACTCTTTCCATTCTTCTACAAATCTAAACAATTGTTATCGTATTATAACCTAAAATAACATGGAATAGTGGGTTTTTCTTGCTACTTATGATAAATTTAACCAAGTAGCATTATTTCTGTACAAACAAGCGGAGGTATATCATGAGTGAAAGAATTTTTTTATACGATGATAGAGAAGATACAAAGACTAGATTTGTCAGCTTTGTCGGAGAACATCAAAGATACGATTTAGCAATTACCTCAACACAGCGACATTATGGCAAGCAGCTAGTCCTAAATTTACAAGGAAACAAATACGCGATTCTTGGAGAAGACGATCTTAAAGAAGAGGGCTATCTAGAATATGCCTTTGATTTATCTGAAGAAGAAGCCGCAGAGTTAAGAGATTTTCTATACGAATGTATTTGATAAAATGTTTTCACGAGCTTCTGTTCATAATAATAAAAAAGCTATTTTCTGATTTTGTCGAAGCTTTTTTAACAGAGGTGAAAACATGAAGGATAAGGACAAAGAAGTTTACAGTGATTTTTCTAATGTTGAGGCTCAAAGAAACTTTTTAACAGTGAACCATATGCCAGAAGGACCTTATGGTGCTCCTGGTGGAGAAACAGAGCCTGTCCAAAACAAACGAACTCCGTGGAAAGAAGGGCAAAGATTTTATAGTGCCTTTAACTATGAATTCAAAACTTTCCATGAAAATCTTCCAAGGCAAATGGAGGGGGCACACCCTACACATGATGACCCCAAAACGGGGAAGCAACCACCTTACGAAGATTATCTGGAACATTAATTTATAAAAAGAGGGTGCCCTAAAAGTATAACTTTTAGAGGCACCCTCTTTTTATATAGTATTTTTGTCTTTCATCTTCTCGGGATGAAGGATATATTTTGGGGAAAACAGGATGATTTTTGTACTTCATAACCCCGATGAAGGACATTTCATGGAAAAACCGGTTGAGTTTTGTCCTTCATAACCCTGATGAAGGACATTTCATGGGAAAATCGGTTGAGTTTTGTCCTTCATATCCCCGATGAAGGACATTTCATGGAAAAACGGATGATTTTTGTCCTTCATAACACCGATGAAGGACATTTCCTAGGTAAACTAAACGAATTTTGTCCTTCATAACCCAGTAAGGATTATCAGCTGAATAAATCCGTTAATTATTTATTTACCCGCTTAAGGACAAAATAAGCACAGCCAAAATTACAATATTCGTAAAGATATTCGCTTAAGGTGCTTATTTTCGTATCAAATGTAGCTTTTTGATTTTGATCATCAAAAAAGCCTCTTAGTCGCAATTGGCCATAACCCCAATCCCCAACTATATAATCATAACGAGTTAAAATATCACTATATCTGGCACGAAAGGCTTCTTCATTAAAACCATCTCGATGCTCTTTCACTACTTCATACATTATATTATTAATTTGTATCATCTTTACACACCTCACTATATACAAATTCCATTATTTATCTGTTCATACTTTTCTTCATTATAACTCATTCACCATGAATTACTAAGAGAAAAAGTAAAAATCATGGTCATTCTATAAATGAGGGGGTGTTGAAAAGTGAACAAGATGTTCATGACTTTAGGATTAAGCGGTTTATTAGCGTTAACTGGTTGTGGTGCAAACGAAATGGCTGGTCGTGATGATATATACGAAGAGAGTGGCAATACGATAAATGTAAATGATGAAAGAGCAGATATTTATAATGTAAAAAACACAAATAATAGCGGAGACTTTGGTTATGTTAGACATCAAAAGAGTCCAATAAATGGCCGAAATAATGGCGATCATTATTTAGCGATTGACCGTGAAAAAGTGGCTGATAGTATTAGTAAATTAAGCACAGATATTCCGAATGTGCATGATGTTGCCACACTTGTAACAGACGAAGAAGTGTTAATTGCCTATAACACGGATAGTAAAGACCGCAATTTAACAGCAGACCAGGTAAAACGTACAGCTATGTCAGTTGTTCCAAGATTTTACCATGTGTATGTGACCGATAACCCTAATTTAATCAAAAATGTTGAGAGCTACGCTACATTAGACTCAAATAGTCGAAATATCGATAGCATAGTTGATCAACTTATTGTTCAGATGCTTAAGTCTCCTCAAGGGCGACCGATGAGTGATTCCGAAAACGAAAACGGAGTTACCAAAGATGAAATGGATGACAAACCCGATCGAGGCTATAGCCCACATACAACAAAAATGCAAAATCGCTAAAAAAGGTCTATATATATAAAAAGCGGAAGCCATTAAGCTTCCGCCTTTTTATTATGCTTCTTTTACTTCCATCTCTGATAGTTCTTGCTTTTTCTTAGCAGCTGCATTCACTTGTTCGTCTGCATGGTAAGAGGAACGCACAAGTGGACCTGCTTCACAATGACTAAAGCCTTTTGTCATAGCGATATCTCTTAATTCTTTAAATTCATCCGGACTATAATATTTCTCTACTTTTAAGTGTTTTTTGGTTGGTTGCAGATATTGCCCAATTGTTAGGATATCTACATGATTTGCACGCAAATCATCCATTGCTTGAATAATTTCTTCCTTTGTTTCGCCAAGACCAATCATAATGCTTGATTTAGTTGGAGTTTCAGGCAACATTTCTTTCGCTCGACGCAAAAATTCAAGGGAACGGTCATATTGAGCGCGCGCTCTAATTCTTGGAGTGAGTCTTCTTACCGTTTCAATATTATGATTTAAAATATCCGGTTTTGCTTCCATTAAGGTTCTTAAGTTTTCTTCTACTCCACCCATATCGGATGGTAAAACCTCGATGGACGTGAATGGATTTTTTCTTCTGACTGCTCGTACGGTTTCCGCAAAAACAGCAGCTCCTCCATCTTTTAAATCGTCCCTTGCTACTGCTGTAATAACGACATGTTTTAGGTTCATGTGGAAAACGGATTCTGCCACACGCTCGGGCTCTTTTAAGTCCAGTTCGGTTGGTAATCCAGTTTTTACCGCACAAAAACGGCACGCACGCGTACAAACATCTCCTAAAATCATAAAGGTGGCAGTTCTACGGACAGCCCAGCACTCATGGATATTAGGACACTTTGCTTCTTCACAAACCGTATGAAGGTTTTTTTCCCTCATCATCTTCTTCAAGCCGGTGTAATTTTCATTGGTATTTAACTTTATTTTTAACCATTCAGGTTTTCTTAAGTGCTCGCTCTTACTCAAAATCATCCCACCCCTTAATAATAAAAAGTGATTCCTTCTTATGCCACTTTATCATACTAAAAATAGATGAACAAGCTAGAGAAATTTTCATTTTCCAATATTTAAAGAACATTTTATGACTAAATAAATGCAGAATATAGTTATACATGACTTTCGGAAGGGAGGATTAAAATGAAGAACGTTATTGTATTATTTCTCTCATTTTTTCTTGTCTGTTCACTTTCTCCGTCTAAAATAAAAGCAGAGGAAGAAAAGGATATTTACACAGAAAGATTACAGCTATATAAAAAAGTAGAAGCTGTGACACAAATCCCATGGTATTATTTTGCCGCAATCGATCAATATGAGCGAAATATACGTCAAGTTCGAAGGGACTTACCAAAACCAACGGGATTAATTGGGATTTATTTTCAGCCTGAACAATGGTCTGGATTATTGAATCCAAACCCTAGAGATGAAAATCCTAGTTCCATTCAATTTTTCGATGGAATTGGCTTTGATGGTGATGGAGATGGTAAGGCGAGTCTATCCAATGATGAGGATGTTCTCCACGCTTTTGCTAATTATCTCCTTTCTTATGGAATTGACCATGACAACATAAAAATTGGATTATGGAACTATTATAAGCGTGATAAAACAGTAGGAATTATTGTCGGAAAAGCCCAAATATATAAGCATTTAGGGCGTTTAGACTTAGATGCTCATTCTTTTCCTGTCCCACTAAGAAGTAACCATAGTTATAAAAATACATGGGGTGACGCTAGAGGTTGGGGTGGCAGACGAATTCATGAAGGGACAGATATTTTTGCCGATTACGGAGTTCCTGTACGCGCAACGAGCTATGGAATCGTCGAAATGAAAGGATGGAACCGTTATGGTGGATGGAGAATTGGTATTAGAGATATTAATAATACTTACCACTATTTTGCCCATCTAAGTGGATTTGCGAAGGACTTAAAAGTTGGTCAAATAGTTGAACCGGGTATGCTGATTGGTGGGGTTGGCAGCTCCGGTTATGGACCACCAGGAACATCTGGAAAATTCCCCCCGCATCTTCATTATGGAATGTATAAAGATAATGGTTATACAGAATGGTCATACGATCCGTATCCACATTTAAGACTTTGGGAAAGACAAGAAAGAATACGGAATCGACAAAAGCGGTAGCGCCTTGTTAGCCCCGACAAGCAAAGGTTCTCTAACCCAAGAAGTCGTTTTTTGACTTCATGGGTTAGAGGTTATTTGACCAAGGAAGAAGTGACTTTTCTTCTTCCATCGAGGGGCTAGGCGCTAGAGCTAGATGAGAAAAAAATAGAGAGTGGACTTTTAGTCCTCCCTCTATTTTTTCGATTTATTTTTTACTCTTTACTACTGCATTGGTTACACTAACTGCGAGGCCACCCCATATAATGACTATCCCAACAATCATCATTGTAATTGCACTTGCTGACATATTAAGAGACCTCCTTTTCTTGTTCACTAGGAACAGTTAATGCATTTTTATCCCATTTGAATAACATAAATAGGATACCTACAACTAATGCTCCTGCAGCTACCAACCAGCCTGAACTAATAACAAAGCCTGTTGGGTAACCCCCATAATTTTCTTTTATGTTTGTAATAAAGTTTTGAATCATCATATAACCAAGAACGATTGGTGTGATAATACTTAAGCATATTCTCCACCAAGAACCAAGTCTTACGTCAGAAACGCTATTAGCATGTGCTTGAAGATTTTTAAGTTCTTTCACAACCCAAGCTACTAATACTACTTCTACAAATCCAGCTACTACGATACCAAATTGATTAATGAAATTATCAGCTGCATCTAGGAAATATAGACCGCCATTTGTGGCAAATAAAATCGAAAGAAGTGCTGAAATTCCTCCACCAAAAGCTACTGCTTTATTACGGGATACTTTGAATTTATCTTGAACCCCAGCGATATAGGTTTCTACAATCGAAATTAAAGACGTTAACCCAGCTAGAGATAAGCATAAGAAGAATGCTACTCCGAAAAATTCATTAAATGCTGGGAATTCATTAATTATTTGTGGGAATACAACGAATGCTAACCCTACACCAGCAGATACAACTTCACTAACAGGTACACCTTGCTGTGCAGCCATAAATCCTAAAGCTGAGAAAACACCAATACCAGCTAATAATTCAAAACCAGAATTTGCGAAACCGGTAATAAAAGCACTGTTTGTAAGGTCTGTTTTCTTTGGTAAATAACTAGAATAAGTAATCATAATAGCAAAACCGATCGATAAACTAAAGAAAATCTGACCATAAGCAGCAACCCAAACTTTTGGACTAGCAATTTTGCTCCAGTCTGGTTTAAAGAAAGCATCTAACCCTTGTGCTGCACCATCTAAAGTTAAGGCGCGAACAACGATAATTAAGAATAACACGACAAGTGTAGGAATCATTACTTTATTCGCTAGTTCAATTCCTTTTTTAACACCTTTAAATAAAACACCTAATGTAACAATCCAAACTAATACTAACGGAATAAATACTCCAGGTACTACTCCACCAATTTGTCCTGGCTTTTCAGCAAGGTGTAAAAAATCTCCAAAAAGGAAATCACCTGGTTCTTTCCCCCAAGCTAGGCTTAAAGAGAATTTAGAATAAGAGAAGGCCCATGCAATAATAACAGCATAATACGTTGAAATCACGAAAGATATAGCTAATTGCCACCAACCAAGCCATTCAGACTTTTTGCTAAGGCGAGCTATGGATAGTGGAGCAGATCCTTTATATTTGTGACCTAAAGTGAATTCAAGAATTAGTAGTGGAATACCTGCTGTAAGTAGTGCAAATAAATACGGTAAGAAGAATGCTCCTCCTCCATTTTCATAGGCAACAGCTGGGAAACGCCAAATGTTTCCTAGTCCAACTGCTGAACCCACTGCCGCTAAGATAAAGCCAGCTCTCGTTCCCCATTGTGGACGATTTTCCATAAATTTTTTCCCCCTGTGCTTCCATAAATTTCTAAAATAAATAGAAAGTTTGGAAGTTTTATTATTTTCTGACTATTTAGTATAATCTATGACTAGTATAGCCACTTTTAGGACACAAGTCAAAACATTATTTTAAAAAATTCAGTAGTTTTTTTTACCAGCTATTTACTCTGATTTTATATAGAAATAGTAATCGCTTTCATTAAATAAAGTTATTCAATTAATAATACTTTTTGCCATACCAATGTGAAAAAGCAAGGTACGTAAGATACCTTGCTTTTTTTACTATGGCTCTAATGGAAGTTCAATAGAAGGGCCGGAACCATCGCCACCTGCCCCATTATAAAATTGCGGTACTTTTCCTGGAATGGTTCCCATTGCAACCGGGATATCCTGCGTTACAGTGGTAACTTTAGTAGCAAATGGTACTATAATTTGAACATCAACCTTTACTTCAATATAAACAGCAATCCAAGCATTATTAATACCAAATGGTTTTAATTCTGGTCTTGGATTTACTTCCACTTCACCTACAGCATTAAAACGAACAGGAATTTTTGGACCTAAGTTACCAAGTAAGGCATTATTTGTTGCCTGACCAAGTGGCACCTCATAAACAATCCCCTTTTCTTTTCTCGACTCATCTAAGTCAATTTCCACATCTGTGATATACTCTAATGATTCTAGATTTCCTCGTTCTGCCTCTTTTAAATTCATATGAATTAAAGTTTGAGTTTCTGACATTACCCTATTTATGATTTCTGTATTTAGTTTAACCATAGTTCCATTTTCATCAGTTGTCGTTGTTTCGATTATATCATTGATATTCATACCATTAACTATTCTTTTATTAATGGCTTTACTAATAACCAGCGTAGCAATTTTCTTCGTCTGACTTTCTGCATAAGCCATTAATGTAGGTTCTATCCCTTTATTAATAACCCATAACCCTGTTGCAGTTGAAAAAGTAAAAAAAACAAATGTTAATAAAAAAACATAGCGAAAAGGTAATGGGCCTCTACGGGGCAATGGCCCGCGAAATTTTGCCAAGACAAATCCCCCCTTACAAGCTATGTCTATGCTGTAAAGAGGGGATAAAGTACACAAAAAAGTGGAAGAGCCTTGGTCAGCCCCGACAAGCAAATGTTCTCGAGCTCTTGAAGTCGTTTTTTTGACTTCATGAGCTCGAGGTTATTTGACCTCGAGGGGCTAGGCTCTGGAACTAGATTAAAAAAGTGGAAGAGCCTTGGTCAGCCCCGACAAGCAAATGTTCTCGAGCTCTTGAAGTCGTTTTTTTGACTTCATGAGCTCGAGGTTATTTGACCTCGAGGGGCTAGGCTCTGGAACTAGATTAAAAAAGTGGAAGAGCCTCGTTCAGCCCCGATAAGCAAATGTTCTCGGGCTCCTGAAGTCGCTTTTTGACTTCATGAGACCGAGGTTATTTGACTCGAGGGGCTAGGCTCTGGAACTAGATTATAAAAAGTGGAAGAGCCATGGCTCTATTCTTTTTTCATTGTGGTATCACATTTGGTGATCATGTATGAAAGTTCCTTTTTTAAGTCTAATTCATAAGGTTGGGGGATTGGTTGACCGTCCTCTTCTAATATTCTAATGATTGGCCGATCACATAAGCCAGCATTTTGTTGAGAAACAACACCTTTTCGACCATCATTTAATTCAACGGTTAATCCATTCGGGTAAATGGCAATTGACTTTCGAAAGGCTTCAATCACTTTTGGCTCAAAAAGACTTCCCGAGCCCGCATAAAGAATTTCTAGTCCTTCATGAGGAAGCATGGCATTCCGATACACTCTATTGGAAGTCACAGCGTCGAAAACATCTGCAACGGCAATTATTTTTCCATAAAGGTGCATGTCTTCCCCATTTATCCCTCTAGGATAACCAGATCCATTTATACGTTCATGATGTTGAAATGCACAATGAGCCACTAATAAAGGAAGGCTTGGAACGTTTTTAAGAATTTGATAACCATCCTCTGCATGCAATTTCACTTTCTCATACTCTTCTTCTGTAAGTCGACCTGGTTTGAAGAGTATATCTTCGGGAATCTTCATTTTCCCAACATCATGTAAAATCGCACCAAGTCCTAAAATTTCAAGCTCCTTGGAAGAAAGCTTTAGTTCAAGACCTATGGCTATGGTGTACATGGTTACATTTAGTGAATGGGTAAAAATATAATTATCATATGTATAAACATCAGATAAGAGTGTGATCAAATTAGGGTTATTTTTAAGTTCCAATAATAGTTGTCGAATTAAACCTTTAAATTGTTTAGAGGATTTCTCCATAATAAGAGAAAGATCCTTTTGAGGCGCCCGATAAATTTCTTGAAAAGTTGATTCTATTGTTAGAATCGCTTCCTTTCTGAGTTTCTCAGAAATAGAATCAGTGACGGTTATATTTTCCGTTTTTTGATCCTTTATATAAATAAAATGTATGCCTAAATTTAATAAACGTTTTAAAACGATTGAACTTAAACTAACTCCTTCATTTAAAAGAACCTGTCCCTTTTCATTATAGATAGGTTTCCCGAGTATTGCTCCACTCTCTACTGTTTGGGTTGCCACTAATCTCATTGGTTTCTCCTAAAATTATCATTCTTTAATCTTCTAATTTTTACAATATTCGACAAAGACTTTCATTCTATTATCCCATCAAAAGATTCAATTTTTCAAGTATCTCTTCATATGCCAATAGTTGTGTATTTTAAAAGAAAAGCGCAAGCGCCTTGGTAAACAGCTTTCTTCCCCATAAGAAAAAGGGCTGCCATTTTTAGCAACGCCCTTATATCATTTTTAATAATGCTTCTTTTCCAATCATACCTTTGTGGATGCCCAAACTTTCTGCTTCAAAAGTTATGGATTCCAATGGTGCATCTAATAGCTGCTCAATCGTTTTAACTCCTACAGCTCTTCCAGCAATTATTTTTCGGTCCTTTAATTTTTCATTAAGCAACCCAACATCAAGAGCACCACACATAATGTAACCCTTATCATTCGTTACCACTAAAAGAGTCGTTTTTGGAAGTTTAACGGTTACAGCCAAGAAAGTATGTCCTTCAATTAAAACCGGTGAAAGTTCCATCATTTTGCATCCGCTCCTTTCCTAACCACATTATGTGGAAAAGAAAAAAGCGTGTATAATTTATGGATAAAAAGATAAAATCCTTTAAGATGATTAGGTTTATAACCCCTTATCCAAATATACCTTGATAGATTAATCGAAGTCCCATGATTATAAAGAATGCTCGTAAAATATTCACAAGAGTATTACTTTTAATCTTCGTGTTCAAAAATGAACCAATCTTTGCTCCAAACCATGCTCCTGGAACTAAGGCTAAAGCAAACCACCAATTAACATTTCCTAAGCTAATATGTGTGGCAGAACTAACAAGGGCTGATAAGAATACTAAAAGCATAGATGTAGCCACCGCAACGTGTGGAGGAAATAAGAAGATAAGAATCATAGCTGGGACCATCAATGATCCTCCGCCAATTCCAAATAGTCCAGAGCTAAATCCCACAACAAAAGAAACGATAAAACCTAAAAGAGGTTGGAATCCATATTGATGGGTCTCACCGCTTGGATCCGTAAAGGTTCTAACAATCCCTTTATCCGTGCGGAGCTTAAGTGGCTTTAGTTTATTTTTTACGATCAGTAATATCCCAACAAAAATCATAAAAAATCCAAAATATAAGTTAAACGAGTGCACATCAAGTGCTTTATTTACCCATGCCCCAATAATGGCACCAGGAGCACTTCCAACAAAAAAGGTAAATCCACTTTTATAATCAACCGTTTTATGCTTCATATAGGAGAGCGTTGATGATAAACCTGTTACGATTAAAATAATTGATGTTGTTCCTACTGCAATTTGTGGAGGAATGTCACCAAGTAAATCTGTGTAAGTTCCAATATATAATAAGGCAGGAACAATAATAATCCCCCCACCAAGACCAATTAGAGATCCGAGAGAACTTGCCACTAACCCAATTATGACTAATATAACCCATTCCATTTTTTATTTTCCCCTTTAATTTCATTACTTTTCTGCTTTTTATATAAGGTTTCCCTTGCACTATTTTCTATGAAAATAAATCGAGCTGCCTTGGACCAAGATTGGTATACTCTATATTTAATAAGTACATAAACTCTTTAGCGTTATCGGCAGCGTCCCCACCTGAATTATTATTAAAAAGGACATACAAGTTTTGGGTCATCTTTTCTAATTCTCTGATTTTAGAGACCCAGTCCATCAGCTCTTCTTTATTATACCGATATAAATACCTAACCTCGCGCCAATTAACTCCTTTTCTCTGTTGCCAACCATGAATGTTTCTTCCATGAAATCGAACTAAAACTTCTTTAGGATCTGTCGTTTCAAGGATGATAGGTACTGATCCCAGACCTGCTTGTGGTTCATCGCAAATACTATGTATCCATTTTTCCTTTCTCATAAACTCTAAAGTCTTATCCCTATAATTAGGATAAAACCAGGATTGATGACGAAATTCTAATGCACATGGAATATCTCCCATTTCATTTTTACAAAACCTTATATATTCTACATTTTCACGTTTACAATCAAACCAAGGAGGAAACTGGAATAATACCATTGCTAATTTTTTTGCTTCTATATAAGGGTTAATGGATTCCTTAAAAGCCATAAACATATCTTTTGGGCTATCAAAAGGAATGTCACCTCTTTGATGTCCTGTCATCCCTTGATAAGCTTTAACGACAAATTGAAACGATTTTGGTGTTTCCATTACCCATTTTTCCGTATTTCTTTTTGGTTGAATCGCATAAAAAGAGGTGTCTACTTCCACAGTAGGGAAATGAGAAGCATAGGCTTTTAGTTTGTCACGTGATGAAGTTCCAGCTGTATAAAGCTGGTCATGATCACCCCATCCTGTTAAACCAATATAGATCAATCCATTCCCCCCCATTTGTTGAATTCAATGTTAAAGTTTCGTTTCCCTAATAATATTAACATAATTTTTAAAAGAATTAGTATATGAACAAAAAATAAAACCGTTAGGACTTGTGCCTTAACGGTATCGATTATTAGATCGCTATTTTCGAAAGATATTGTCTCATTCTATCCTCTGCATTTTCAGTATCCATATGTATTCCTGTTACGAATTCAAGCAGAAGGTCTGATTTTCCACGTTGTCGAATAACGGCAAAAATCTCTGGCTTTTTCTTTTTGATGAGGGACATCATTTCAACTGTAGGTAATGGAGTTCCCGATTTTGTCCGTAGAAATAATCGAATATAATTAATAAAAATTTCAGCGTTTTCAGGAGTATCAGAATATTCCTTTAGCAATTCAAAAAAATTTTCAATCATTCCCTCGATATGGTGTTTATTATTATTCAAGTTTACTTCTCCTTCCGAAGGCAAACAGCTACGTCAACATAATGAGGTTGCGGCAACCCGGCGATCATCGTTCATTCGAACCTTAGACCCGTAGCTTTGCGTCCTTACCTTTCGATAAGTTTGCCTAACTTTATTACAACAAAGCATGAATGTTAGTTACATTTTACTATTATATTTTTATGATAAAAATAGGTATTTCGACACATTTCCTCATTTTTCGTCAGTAGATTTTACCATTTTTTTTAAAGAATGGAGACTTTGTTATCTTGGATTATGGATTTCCGCTCCATAAAAAAATCCGCCTACTTGTAAGTAGACGGATTGACTTTTATCCGATAGAACCTTCCATTTCGAACTTGATTAGGCGGTTCATTTCAACGGCGTATTCCATTGGAAGTTCTTTTGTAAATGGTTCAATAAAGCCCATTACAATCATTTCTGTTGCTTCTTGTTCAGAAACACCACGGCTCATCAGATAGAATAATTGTTCCTCTGACACCTTTGATACTTTTGCTTCATGCTCTAAAGAGATATTGTCATTTAAAATTTCATTGTACGGAATCGTATCTGACGTGGATTGGTTATCCATAATTAACGTATCACACTCAATGTTTGAACGAGCACCTTCTGCTTTACGTCCAAAATGAACAATTCCACGATATGTTACCTTACCGCCATGTTTTGATATAGATTTTGAAACAATCGTTGAAGAAGTATTTGGTGCCAAGTGAATCATCTTAGCCCCAGCATCCTGATGCTGACCTTTACCTGCGATTGCAATGGAAAGTGTCATACCACGTGCGCCTTCTCCTTTTAAAATAACAGCAGGATATTTCATTGTTAATTTAGATCCGATGTTTCCGTCAATCCATTCCATTGTTGCGTTTGCTTCACAAACCGCACGCTTCGTTACTAGGTTATATACGTTGTTTGCCCAGTTTTGAATGGTTGTATAACGGCAATATGCATCTTTCTTAATGATGATTTCAACTACTGCACTGTGTAGAGAGTTCGTTGTGTAAACGGGCGCTGTACATCCTTCAACATAATGTACATGTGCACCTTCATCAACAATAATTAACGTACGTTCAAATTGTCCCATATTTTCAGAGTTAATACGGAAGTATGCTTGTAATGGCGTTTCTACCTTGACACCCTTAGGAACATAGATAAACGAGCCACCAGACCAAACAGCTGAGTTTAATGCAGAAAATTTATTATCTGTCGGCGGAATAACCTTTGCCCAGTGCTCACGGAAAAGATCTTCATTTTCTTTAAGAGCAGAATCTGTATCTTTAAATACAATTCCAAGTGCTTCAAGATCTTCCTGCATATTATGGTAAACTACCTCAGATTCATACTGTGCAGAAACCCCAGCAAGATACTTTTGTTCTGCTTCAGGAATCCCTAGTTTATCAAAAGTAGCCTTTATTTCTTCAGGAACTTCATCCCAAGAACGCTCTGTTTTCTCAGATGGTTTTACATAATAAGTGATTTCCTCAAAATTTAATGATGCCATATCGCCGCCCCATTGTGGCATTGGCATACTATAAAAATGCTCTAATGATTTTAGACGGAAATCTAACATCCATTGTGGCTCTTGTTTCATTCTTGAAATTTCTTCTACGATTTCTTTAGTTAATCCGCGTTTAGAACGGAAAATAGAGACATCTTTGTCGGCAAAGCCATATTTATAATCACCGATTTCAGGCGCTTTTTTTGCCATCGTCGAATCCTCCTCTATTAGAAAAGCGGAAGCGCTTTGATCAGCCCCGACAAGCATAAGACGAGCACTGAAAGAAGGCGTTCTTTGCCTTCATTCAGGGATTGGCTTATGACCTCGAGGGGCTAAGCGCTGGAGCTAGACAGCTTACCCGATTTTCTAAGATTATTTTTGTTCCTCTTCTTTTAGCCCTTTTTCCATTGCCTTCCAGGCTAGTGTTGCACATTTGATTCTTGCCGGGAACTTGGATACACCTTGTAAAGCCTCAATATCGCCAAGGTCGATATCTTCGTCATATTCTTTTCCTTGCATCATATTAGAGAAAATAGTAGACATCTTTAACGCATCGTCCATCTTTTTCCCTTTAATAGCTTGAGTCATCATGGATGCAGAAGACATGGATATTGAGCATCCTTCACCTTCAAATTTCGCGTCTGTTACAATACCATCTTCTACATTCATGGTTAACTGGATGCGGTCACCACAAGTAGGGTTATTCATATTTATCGTTAAACTTCCGTCCTCAATAACACCCTTATTACGCGGATTTTTATAATGATCCATTATGACTTGACGATATAAGGCATCTAAATTATTAAAAGACATCGCTAAAGTACTCCTTTGTTTTGACTAGCCCTTCTACAAGCTTGTCAATATCTTCTTCCGTGTTATATAGGTAGAAGCTAGCTCTTGCAGTTGCAGATTGTTTCAGCCATCTCATCAATGGTTGAGCACAATGATGACCTGCGCGAACGGCAATTCCTTCTGCGTCTAAAACAGTAGCTACATCATGTGGATGTACATCATCTAAATTAAAAGTAACAAGTCCTGCTCTTTTAGATGGATCTTTAGGTCCAAAAATGGTTATTCCATCAACTGTCGACATTTTTTCCATCGCATAAGCTGATAGCTTATGTTCATGTTCAGCAATTTGGTCTAATCCAATCTGCTCAAGAAAATCGATAGCAGCTCCTAAACCAATTGCTCCTGCAATAATTGGCGTACCACCTTCGAACTTCCAAGGAAGCTCTTTCCATGTTGAATCATATAGCTCAACAAAATCAATCATTTCACCGCCAAATTCAACTGGCTCCATGTTTTCCAATAGCTTTTTCTTACCATAAAGTACTCCGATTCCAGTTGGTCCGCACATCTTATGTCCAGAAAAAGCGAAGAAATCACAATCTAAATCTTGAACATCCACCTTCATATGAGGTGTACTTTGAGCACCATCGACAACCATGATTGCCCCATGTTCATGAGCAATTTTCGCTATTTCCTTGATTGGATTGACTACCCCAAGTACATTGGAAACCTGCATAACGGAAACGATTTTTGTATTATTATTAACAGTTGCTCTAACATCTTCTAAAGAAATCGAACCATCTTCTTGTAATGGTAGATATTTGAGTTGTGCTCCTGTTCTTTTTGCAACTTGCTGCCATGGGATGATATTACTATGATGCTCCATATGAGAGATCACAATCTCATCACCTTCATTTAGTGTTGCTGCCCCATAGCTAGCAGCTACTGTGTTTAGTGAAGTTGTTGTACCACGTGTGAAAATAATCTCTTCCGTGGATCTTGCATTAATAAACTTACGAACCTTTTCACGAGCACCTTCATACCCGTCCGTTGCTCGTGTTCCTAACGTATGAACACCACGGTGAACGTTAGAATTATATTGACGATAGTAGTTGTCTACAGCCTCAATTACTTGAATAGGCTTTTGAGAGGTAGCAGCACTATCTAGGTAAACAAGTGGTCGGCCATTGACTTCTTGATTAAGAATCGGAAATTGATTTCGAATATCCTGGATATTCATTATCTTACTTTCCTTTCAATCACTTCGGTTAATTGTTTCTTAACCGCTTCAATAGGAAGCTCTGTTACAACTGGAGCTAAGAAACCGTGAATAACAAGACGTTCTGCTTCAGTTTTTGAAATCCCTCTACTCATTAGATAGTAAAGCTGTAATGGGTCTACTCTTCCAACTGAAGCTGCGTGACCTGCTGTAACGTCATCTTCATCAATTAAAAGGATTGGGTTTGCGTCGCCACGAGCTTTTTCGCTAAGCATTAAAACACGTGATTCTTGCTCTGCATTAGATTTAGAAGCACCATGCTCAATTTTACCAATTCCATTAAAGATGGAAGAAGCTTCATCCTTCATAACACCATGCTTTAAAATAAATCCATCTGTGTTTTTCCCAAAATGCACAATACTTGTTGTAAAGTTTTGAATTTGATTTCCACGTCCAACTACAACCGTTTTTGAATCACCGAAAGAACCATCACCGATTAAGTTTGTGATATTTTCAGAAATCGTATTTCCATCATTCATTAACCCTAATGCCCATTCAATACGTGCATCTTTCCCAGCCACGCCACGACGATTCACATAAGTTGTTACACCTTTGTTTAAGTTGTCAACTGCACCGTATTGTACTTTAGAATTAGAATTTGCTACTACTTCTGTAACAAGATTGAAAATTCCATTAGCTGTATCCATTGTTGATACATAATTCTCAACATATGTTACTTTACTATTATCCTCAGCAACCACTAATACATGGTTAAAAAGATTTAATGAAGCATCGTCGTGAACAAAAATAGCCTGAATAGGTTCTTTTAATTCTACATTCTTAGGAATATAGAGGAAAATTCCACCATTAACCAATGCGGCATGTAGAGCTGTTAATTTATGTTCATCAATCTTTACACCATTTGTCATGAAATACTTTTGAAGTAATTCACCATGTTCTCTTGCTGCTGAAAAGATATCTGTAAAAATAACTCCACTTTCTTTTAGCTCAGAAGAAACCTCCAAGTAAGCTGGTGTTGTATTGTTTTGGATATATAAATTTCTATTTTGTGATTCCGTATCTACTAATACCTTTACCGCTTTAGGTAGATCTGATAAAGATTGGTAAGCGTTGCTTTTCACTTGATGAGTATCAAACTGTGTGAAGTTCCACTTATCAATTTTCGTTTTATCAGGCTTTGGCAATGGTAATTGTACGGCATTTGATAATGCATTTATTCTTAATTCTGTTAACCATGCAGGTTCGCCATTTTCTTTTGAAAAATTAGCGATATACTCCTGATCAAATGGTAGTTTTGTATCAATTGTCATGTTGATCCCCCTAACGCTTAAGCTTCTTGCCCAACTGTTTCGTCTTCAATTCCTAGTTCTTTCTTGATCCAGTCATATCCTTCTGCTTCTAAGCGTTGTGCAAGCTCAGGTCCACCTGATTTTACGATACGACCTTGCATCATCACATGCACAGTGTCAGGAGTGATATAGTTTAATAAACGTTGGTAGTGAGTGATAATTAAGCAACCAAAGTCTCCTCCACGCATTTCGTTAATACCTTTCGATACTACCTTCAGTGCGTCGATATCTAATCCAGAGTCGATTTCATCTAATATAGCTAATTTTGGTTCTAACATCATTAATTGTAGAATTTCGTTACGCTTCTTCTCCCCACCAGAGAAACCTTCATTTAAATAACGTTGTGCCATATCTGGATCCATTTCAAGGAATTCCATTTTTGAATCCATTTTTCTGATGAACTTCATTAGTGAGATTTCATTTCCTTCACCAAGACGGCTATTTAAAGCAGAACGTAAGAAGTCTGCGTTCGTTACTCCATTGATTTCACTTGGATATTGCATAGCTAAGAAAAGACCTGCACGGGCACGCTCATCCACTTCCATTTCAAGAACGTCTTGACCGTCAAGTGTTATGCTACCACTCGTTACTTCATATTTTGGATGACCCATAATAGCTGAAGAAAGAGTAGATTTCCCTGTACCATTTGGACCCATGATAGCGTGGATTTCTCCACCTTTTATTTCAAGGTTTAAACCTTTAATGATTTCTTTCCCATCAATCGCTACATGTAAGTCTTTAATTGTTAAAGTTGATCCTGCCATATCTATACCTCCGAAGTATAATATTTGATGACTTGTTCATTCATCAAATCTCATTCTCATTTTATTCTCATTACAATCTTATAACAAATAGAATCTGATAGCAACCATTTAAGACGATTTACACTACCGTGATAATGTTAATGTATTTTGTTGAAAAAATCATTGATTTATATCAATTTTTATTAAAAACTATTTTTTTATTAGGCATTTTACATTACATATTAGTTTTTCCTCTATTGTCCCTTATTCATGTATGAGAATAAGGGACAGACTGAAAAAGTCTGCCCCTTAGCAATTTTCTTCCTTATTATATAAGTTACTTATTGTTTTAACTGATTTAACTCTTCCATTGCTTCTTGAACGAGAGTAACAGCTTGGCTCATAGCTGCTCCACCGCCAAATGCAGCTGTCACACCTACCGCTTCTAAAATCTCTTCTTCACTGGCTCCTTCATCAAGGCAACCTTTCACATGATAAATAATACAGTATTCATCTTGAGAATATAAACTGATTCCCAGGGCGATTAATTGTTTATCCTTTTTGGATAATACTCCTTCTTCAAAACATGCCTCTGTAAAGGCATTATAATGTTGAGCCAACTTAGGCATTTTTTGCGTAAAAGTACCTAACCCTACTTTATATTCATGTAAAGCTAATTCTGTAGAATTTCTTAGTTCATTGTTATGTTCCATGTTTTCACTCCATCCTAATCAATATCAAAATTAGTATGATAACAACAAATGAGTGCTATGCATTTTTAGTAAAAGAAAAAGGTCAGAACTCTTTATGAAGTTCTGACCTTAACCTTATTATTCTGAAACTGGTACAACTGCACCTTTATATTTTTCAAGAATGAAATCTTGAATTTCTTTTGAACGTAGAACTTCTACTAATGTTTTAATTTCTTCTTTATTTTCGTCACCTTTGCGAACAGCAATGACGTTTACATAAGGTGAATCGCTTTCTTCGATCGCAATAGAATCTTCAAGTGGATTTAATCCTGCATCAATTGCATAGTTAGAGTTAATTAACACCGCATCGCCTTCACCGTTGTTATAAATTTGAGGAAGTAAAGATGCTTCATATTCTGCGTCAAAGTTTAACTTTTTAGGATTTTCTACAATATCATCAACGGTAGCTTCTGTCTTTTCAACGCCTTCTTTTAACTTAATTAAACCTTTGTTTTCTAACATCGTTAAGATACGGCCGTGGTCTGCAACTGAGTTACTTACAATGATATGTGCACCTTCAGGAAGTTCATCAAGGCTCTTATATTTTTTTGAGTAAACACCAATTGGCTCGATGTGGATTCCGCCTGCATTGACAAAGTCATATCCATTTTCTTTAATTTGAGCATTTAAGTAAGGGATATGTTGGAAGTAGTTTGCATCTAATTCACCAGATTCTAATGCTTGGTTTGGTAATACATAATCTTGGAAAGTTGTGATTTCTAAGTCAATCCCCTTATCTTTTAATAGAGGTTTTGCTTCTTCTAAAATTTCAGCATGGGGAACGTTAGACGCTCCAACCACTAATTTCTTTAATCCATCTTCTTTACCTGCATTTCCACCCTCTGTTTTTTCTTCAGAAGTTCCGCAAGCTGCAAGAACTAATGCCATTGCTAATGATAATAGTACACTTAACCATTTTTTCATGTTCCATTTCTCCTTTATCTTTTATCTAATTTAGCGGTGATAATATCACCAATGAATTGAATAATAAAAACGATGACTAAAATGACGATTGTTGCCATTAAGGTGACGTCAAATCGACTTCTTTGGAAACCTTCTAAATAAGCAAGATTCCCTAATCCCCCTGCTCCAATAACACCCGCCATTGCGGTAAAACCAACTAAGGATATAGCCGTAACTGTTATCCCTGATACTAATGCTGGCATGGATTCTGGAAGTAAAACTTTTAAAATAATGGTGCTCGTTTTTGCACCCATAGATTTGGCTGCTTCAATAACACCTTTATTGATTTCTCTTAACCCTATTTCCACCATTCGTGCATAAAAAGGTGCTGCCCCTATTATAAGCGCCGGTAATGCAGCATCTTCCCCAATCATGGTTCCTACAATGAATTTAGTAAAAGGGATTAATAATACAATCAGAATAATAAAAGGAATAGATCGAAAAATATTTACCAATGCGCTGATAATCGTGTTAATCACTTTGTTTTCCCATATATTATCCTTTGATGTTAAAAACAATAGTAGGCCAAGGATAATACCTAGAACAAACGTTGCCAACACAGAGATCCCTGTCATGTATAAAGTTTCATATGTCGCCTGCCACATTCGTTCCCAGTTTACATTTGGAAAGAACTTTTCAACCATTTGTTACCACCTCCACTCCAACAGCTTGAGAGCGAATAAAATCGATGGCTTTTGTGATTTCTTTACTCTCTCCATCAATATGGATAAATAATGATCCGTAAGAGCCATTCTGTGTCTGATTAATTTTCCCTTGAAGAATATTAACGGTTACATTATGATGGCGGATAAGATTCGTAATCACAGGTTGCTCAGTAGCTTCGCCAACAAATGTTAACTGAACGACTTTTCCTTCTGGATAACGACCGATGAGATGCTCAGCTGTTTCCTTTGTTTCCTCCGGTTCTGTAACCTGTTGGACAAAACGTTTTGTTATGGGCTGCTGAGGATTTTTAAACACTTCTAACACCGGCCCTAACTCCACTATTTTTCCACCTTCCATCACAGCTACCCGATGGCAAATTTTTTGAATTACATGCATTTCATGTGTAATCAAGACAATCGTTAATCCTAAGCGATTATTAATATCAACTAGTAAATCTAGTATAGAATCCGTTGTTTGTGGGTCCAAAGCAGATGTCGCTTCATCACAAAGTAAAACTTTAGGATTATTAGCTAGTGCTCGTGCAATCCCTACTCTTTGCTTTTGACCACCACTGAGTTCTGATGGATAAGCATCTTCCCTTCCATCTAGACCAACTAGCTTAATCAACTCATCCACGCGGCGAATTCTTTCTGCTTTTGTTACCCCAGCAATTTCAAGCGGAAAGGAGATATTCTCTCGAACTGTTCTCGACCAAAGGAGATTAAAATGTTGAAATATCATACTGATTTCTTGTCTTGCCTTACGAAGGTCACTGCCTTTGATTTTTGAAATGACACGTTCAGCAACTGTAATGGTCCCAGCTGATGGGATTTCAAGTCCATTAAGCATACGGATTAATGTACTTTTTCCTGCACCACTATACCCAATGACCCCAAAAATTTCGCCTTCAGTGATTTCTAAATTCACATCATCTACTGCTCTAACCTGACCTTTTTTGGACGAATATACTTTTTGAACATTTTTGATCGATATCATTTTTTCACCCTCTTTACTTCCGGATTATTATTCTCGAATTATATATAAACATAGGGTTGGGTTATTAAGGGAAAATCATTCTAAGAAAATAAAAATGCCTTTCTGCAAATGAGCAGAAAGGCACAATCCATCGATTTTCCTTTCTCTCATCTCCCAAAGCTACGCTTTGCGTGAATTGGCACCATTTCAATACGAATATTGACGGTTGCCGGGCTTCATAGGGCACATCCCTCCACCTCTCTTGATAAGAGCAAACCACAAACTATATTTAATTAACACGTTAATGTATTTAAGTGAATTTCGTAATCACGATTGATATCGTATCACGGAAAAAGTAGGGTGTCAATCTATTTTTCTAGAATAATTTATGGGTATTTTTTCAATTTACATTTATACCTGTAATGAAATAGAACGTATACCCGTCGCATTTTCAATTGCTTGTTCTAAGTCTTCTATTAAATCTTCTACATTTTCGATTCCAATAGATAGTCTGATTAAATCTTCTGAAACTCCTGAAGCTATTAACCCTTCATTGTCTAATTGTTGATGCGTCGTGCTTGCAGGATGAATCATTAAGCTTTTGGCATCTCCTACATTGGCAACATGTGCCCAGAGCTTAGCCGAATTAATTAACTTTGCTCCTGCTTCTCTACCACCTTTTATGCCAAAAACAACCACTGCCCCAGCACCTTTTGGTAAGTATTTCTCGACTAGGTGATAATCAGGATGCGGTTCATTACCTGGATACCCTACCCAATCAACTGCTGAGTGTTCCTCGAGGTAACGTACAATTACTTTTGTATTGGCAATGTGCTCCTTCATTCTAACATGTAGTGTTTCTAACCCTAGTGTGAATTGGAAGGCATTTTGCGGACTTAGTGATGGCCCAAGATCGCGGAGAAGTTGAACTCTTGCCTTAATAATATAAGCTTGGGATCCTAACGCCTCACTATAGACTAAGTTATGATAGCTTGGATCAGGTTCATTAAATCCAGGGAACTTGCTAGAATTCCAATCAAACTTCCCACCATCAACAATAATTCCTCCAAGTGTAGTTCCATTACCTAATAACCATTTTGTGGCTGAATGTACCACAATGTCCGCTCCGTATTCGATTGGTCTGCAAAGGTATGGAGTTGCAAAGGTATTATCAATGATTAACGGAATCCCATGGGAATGAGCGATTTCAGATACCTTTTCGATATCTAATACTCTTAAACTCGGATTGCCAATTGTTTCAGCAAAAACGGCTTTTGTTTTTTCCGAGATAGCTGCTGCAAAATTCTCCGGCTTTTCGGGATCGACAAACCTAACTGTGATTCCATACTTCGGCAACGTTGTCGCAAATAAATTATAGGTTCCACCATAAAGCGTCGAAGCCGAAACGATTTCATCCCCAGCTTGAGCAATGTTTAAAATCGCCAATGTAATAGCAGCCATACCGCTTGCAACGGCTAGCGCCCCTACACCACCTTCTAGCAAAGCAACTCTTTCTTCAAATACAGTAACCGTTGGATTGTGTATTCTTGTGTATATGTAACCAGGCTCTTTTAATGCAAATAGATTGGCAGCATGCTCCGTATTCTGAAATTGGTAGGCATTATTTTGATAAATCGGAACTGCTCTAGCCCCTGTTACGGGGTCAGGTGTTAAACCTCCGTGAACACTTAATGTCTCAAATCGATAATTTTTTTGATTTACACTCATTCTCAATCTCTCCTTCTAATTATTAGTCTTTAGTCTAGAAGAAAATAAAAAAACCACTTCCGAAGAAGAGGTTAGCTGTCATCTCTTCTTATCTTCCAGAGTTAAAACTCTGCTGGATTTAGCACCGTGTTATTACCGGTTGCCGGGTTTCAAAGGGCCAGTCCCTCCACCTCTCTTGATAAGAAATATTAAGTTTTCATGTATTACTGATGTTAATGAAATAAAATTTAACTGAATCTTATCACACCAATTTTTATACCGTCAAGTTATTTTTAGAAATTTCAGAAATAAAATCCGAATGCGCAAGTTTAAATAATGTTTCTAAGAAAAGGATTTTTCTAAACGTAGCTTCAACAATAATGAATTGTTGAGAAATGAGTTCCCTTAATGAACACTGCCCTTTTAATAATTTTTCTATTGATTCTAAATTACCTTTTATATAGATTTGAGGTATTTGTGCTTTCACCATTTTGGTTATTTCTATCATTCCATTTTGAAATAATACAGTCATTTCTTCATGACCAATCTCAAAGGTAATCATGAATTCTTGTGAATCAATAAATAATTGGACGGCCGAATTTTGTTTTATAGAGGATCCCCATGAATAAAGTATTTCCAAAGCCAACACCTCACTAGTTTCTCCCTAACATATTCTTACTCCTAACACAAAATCCTTCTTATTTCTCTCGACAAAAAAAACAATGCCGATATTTAATTCGGCATTGTCAAACATTTCCCGAGAAATATGTCAAATATTAGACAGCTTCTTTAAGAGATCTTTCCACCTTTAATTTTTTGAACACAATGTAAAAATAAACGGACCCAACTAAATACAAGGATGCTGTAATGGAAAACACCGTTGCATATCCCCAATACGTTCCATACTTAACTACGATACCGGTTGAGACTGGTCCCATCATCGCCCATCCTAGGTTGAAAACCATTTGGTTAACAGAATTCGCAAGTCCCTTCATGGAATTGTCAACCTTTGACATCATTAAGGACATTTGAATTGGATTCCCAGCATTCATTAATGCTTGCCTAAATAAAAATCCAATTGCAGCGAGCCATAGGTGTTCTGTATAAGCTGTTAACAATAAAAAAGGTAGTGATAATAATTGAAGTGTAACAACCGCTTTGACTTCTCCTATCTTTCTTACCACTAACGGTCCAATGATAATAGCAATAGCCGTTGCTGCCTGACCTAAAGAAATAATTAGTCCGATTGTGGTATTAGATGCTGAAAAACGGTCCGAAAAATATAAATTTAAATACGGAATGACTAATCCTGCACCAATACCGATCAATAACTGAGCAAATGCAAAAAGTAAAACAATCTTTATACTATCGCTATGTAATTTTACTTTTTCTTTAAATGGTTTCTCTTTTTCCTGTTTCTTTCTCTCTACTTCTTTGAATTTTAAAATAGGGGTCATTCCAATTAAAAATACGAGTGCACCAATGAGAAGTGTTGCACGGATACTCTCTACTTCTGTATAAAAAAGCGAGAAAAAGTCGGTAAATGCTCCACCTAGTAAATTTCCTATCACATTGGCCCCTGTCATGACGGCAAAATGAATACTAAAAAGATGTACCCTTTGTGCTGGTGTCGAATTTTCAGCTAGCCATGGAATTCCAGAAACCTGAACAAACGCCATTGTTAGTCCAGTTAAAAATGAAAACATGACTAATAAATGCTGAATTTCAATGATGCTTCGAAAAATTAAAAAAGCTCCCGTTAAAACGACACCAAATATCATGACATTTTTTCTTCCAAGTCGATCACTTAGTAAGCCTGCTGGTATTAAAATTAATGCAGTTGCTAATGAATTCATCGATATAATTTGACCATTCACATGCTCAGAAAACCCAAGTCCTCTAATGTAAAAATTATAAATAACCATAAAAATACCCATACCGATTTGAATAAACACACTGCTTAACAGAGCTAGCCTAATATTGCGATTGTAGCCACGAATTTGGGTCGCCCATTCTTTATAAAATGCCATATAATTTTCTCCCCTTATATTTCGCCACCCTAAATATCATAATCTGTTTTGGTTATCTTTGTAAATAACAAATGTGACAATCCTTAAAATATTCAAAAAAAGAATATACAAAAAAGATGCTTTTATGCATCTTTCAGAGTGTCGACAAAAGCTAGTGAGAGAGTTCGTGATTATTTGAAAAGAATGGATGGTCAAAAGCGCTGATTTCCGTTCCGGGTGCTTGCTTTCAAATCAGCTAATTGGTTACAAAAACATGTTAACTTGCAGGCTGCAAAGTCAGAATTGCAAATTTTTTAAGTTCATAGCAGCAAAAGTAGCATCACCTGCTTGGACTTTTTTTAGAACTAGTAAGCTAGTTTATCGCATACCATTATTCTCCTTCGCATCAGCGAATACACGTATCAACCGTCAACATTTCTAATTGTTCTCGTTCTGATTGATTTCTTGTCATCCTATTATACATCACTCTTAAATTTTATCCGGTTACTAGTTGATTGGAGTGGAGGGCGACGACTCCTGCGGGAATAGTGTGAAGCTTGAGACCCCACAAGGAGCATAGCGACTGAGGAGGCTCAAGTCACACCCCGCGGAAAGCGTTCGCCCGGAACGGAAATCAACGGGTTTTCTAGTATATAAATTAATTTTAATAGAAAAAAGACTGTAGACAAACTCGTATTTCTTCGAATTTGTCTACAGTCTGAAAGAATCTTTTTAAGCATCTTTTTTATTTCAACATATTTTGTAGTTTTTCATATAAATATGGAACCGAGTTAAATGCATAAATTTTTTCATTTATTTGCCCATTTATGACGACCATTAAACACGGTACACTTTCTATTGAAAGATTTTTTGCTATTTCGGGGACATAGTTAAGATTAGCTTGCAAAATGGGGATATTGGGCAGGAGGTTCTCTAATACTTTCATCATTTTTGATGCGGTTTGGCATGTTCCACATAGCGGTGTATACAAATAAATGATGCCAGTACTATTTAATTCTAAAAAATGGCTTATATCTTCCTGGCTCATTTCTTTCATTACAATCATCCTTTTTCTAGGTGCTCCGAATGCACATCAATATTAGCTGCCATTAAAACGGTTGCTAGATGATAGCTAGGTGTAGTTGCTACTTCACGATAGGAGCGATCAATATACAGATGGCCTGCCTCTGGAAACTCCCTTTTAAACTGTTTTCGAAGCTTTTCACCAGCTGCATCAGCATCCACTAATATATATACCTCTTTTTCCAACAAAGAGTCAATCAATTCATCCATTTTAGAGAGACTCATTGTACCATTTGTACAAATGATCTCAACAGGTTCCTTCACAATATTTTCAACCTTTTTTTTATCAGAGGTTCCCTCTACAATAATCACTTTGTCTAACATTATGATCACCTATAATTGTTAATATTGGTTACAATACTTTATTCAAGGTAAGACAAAAGGGTGTGGCCTTCTGATTTGCAATATCTTTTGATTTTACTCATTTCTTCTAAAAAATCTAGACAGGGTATGTAGATTATTACACCACAGACCCTGTAACTTGTTCAAGAATCAGTTAGCACCAACCACCCTCATCACAGTCGGTATATCGTGCTTCAGGTTGTGTAGTCGAGGTGTAATGCTGATAAATTCTTTGTTGTTGATCCATTTCGTAGTGATGATTTAATTCAAATTGGCTTCCTTCTGGTAAGGTCACTTTTCCTATGGGTTCATTTTCTACATAAAGCTCTATCTTCCCATTTTTTATTTTTCCAACTACTCGGTCAGTAATGTCCATTCTTTGTGGCTGTAAAGTCATCATTCTCACCCTTCTGATAGTATTTTATGATTAGAATGCCCATAATTTGTTAAGCAAGTATGGAAAAATAATGAAGATGGATATAAAAAAACACCTCAACAATGAGGTGCTCATTAAATATTAGTCTTCATTAATCATTGCTTCATATTTTTCAGCTGTCATTAGGTTTTCAACTTCGCTAGCATCTGATAGTTCAACAACGATCATCCATGCTTTTTCATATGGAGATTCATTCACAAATTCAGGGCTATCGCTTAATTCTTCATTAACAGCAACTACTTTACCGCTTACTGGTGCATAAAGCTCAGAAACAGTCTTAACTGATTCTACACTTCCGAATGGCTCATTTACTGTTACAGTATCTCCAACCTCTGGAAGCTCAACAAATACGATATCACCAAGCTCATGTTGAGCGAAATCTGTAATTCCAACTCGTACTTGTTCTCCTTCAACTTTTACCCATTCATGTTCTTCTGAATAACGTAATTCCTTTGGTATACTCATCCCTAATCCCTCCATGTAATATTTCATATATCATAATCAATCATGATATTCACATTCCATACTGGCACTTTAAAAAATTTCTTTTATTTACCAGTTATTTATAACCAATTGCTTGCAAATTCTTCTTCTTTGAAACCAATCGTAACTTTCTTGCCGTCTGTGACAATCGGACGCTTAATTAGCATACCGTCACTTGCCAAAAGTTCAAGCATTTCATCCTTAGTTGCTGTTTTAAGCTTTTCCTTTAATCCAAGCTCACGGTACTTTAGACCACTAACATTAAAGAATTTCTTAAGATCTAAACCACTTTTTTCATATAGATTCTTCAATTCCTCTTTTGAGGGTGGGGCTTCTACAATATGTATTTCCTTATAGGATAAGCCCTTTTCATCTAACCACTTTTTGGCATTTCGACATGTTCCGCATTTAGGATACCAGTAAAAGGTTAAACTCATATACTTTCACATCCATTCGACAACTTATCAATTGAATATTAGCATATTTAACTTCCTTTTCCAATATTGGGAACCCAATTGTCAGATGAAAGACATACATTGTTAAAAATTCTATCTTTATTTTAAAAATCCTTCTGTTCCTTAAAATTTTTAAAGCCCCCTAAAATAGGGGGCCCTTGAACTTAAGAGGCTATTAAAGAACGTATTTTTCTGCAGAAATTAATTTTTCGGAAGCTTCACGTTTTTTCACAATGACATTAATTGGCGTGTGGCGAGTAAACTTGCGTAATGCTGACATTAGCATTCTTAGCGTATCACCTTGCTCTGTCGCAACTAATGTTTCTTTTGCATGCTGTTCAATTTCATTAAATGCTTCCTGACAGAAAATTTGTGTGTAAAGAAGCTTCTGTTTATTTTTTTCTAAGCCAGATTTTTCAATTGCCTTTTCTGTGCGTAGAACAGCTGATTCCATTGCGTATGCATTGGAAATAATGTCAGCAATATTTACTAAAACCTCTTGTTCTTTTTCTAATGCTTTACCATATTTTTGTGCAGCCAAACCAGCGGCAAGAAGACCAATCTTCTTTGCATTTTTTGCAAGATACTTTTCTTGTGCTAATGGCTCATCACCTGGCTCTTCAGGCATTAACATCATCAATTCTTCTTGTAAAGCTTGCGCTTTTTGTAATAAAGGAAGTTCACCTTTTAAGGCTTTACGTAAAAATGTTCCCGGAACTAATAAGCGGTTAATCTCATTTGTCCCCTCAAAGATTCGGTTAATACGAGAATCACGGTATACTCTTTCGATTTCGTATTCAGCCATAAATCCATATCCACCATGGATTTGAACACCTTCATCCGCAATATAATCTAATGTTTCCGTAGCAAACACTTTATTTAATGAACATTCGATCGCATATTCAGCAATGGACTTTGCGACTTCTTTACCATTTTTTATTTCTTCATCTGTTAGCTTGCTCATACGCTCTTCAAAAAGACCGACTGTACGATATACAGAACTTTCCGCTGCGTATAGTTTAGAAGCCATTGTCGCTAATTTTTCTTTTGTTAAATTGAACTGCGAAATTGGTGTTTTAAATTGTTGACGTTGATTTGCATATTTTACGGTAATTTCAAATGCTGCTTTAGAACCGCCGACTGCTCCAACTCCAAGCTTATAACGTCCAATATTTAGAATATTAAAAGCGATAATATGCCCCTTACCAGCTTCACCTAATAGGTTTTCTACTGGAACTTGTGCATCTTCTAGGATTAATGTACGTGTAGAGGAGCTCTTAATACCCATTTTCTTCTCTTCTGCACCTGTAGAAACTCCAGGGTAATTTCGTTCCACAATAAATGCAGAGAAATGCTCACCATCGATTTTTGCATAAACGACGAATACATCTGCAAATCCAGCATTCGTAATCCATTGCTTTTCACCATTTAATACATAGTGAGTTCCTTCAGCATTTAATTTAGCAGTAGTACGAGCCCCAAGAGCATCTGAACCAGATCCTGGTTCAGTTAAAGCGTATGCAGCAAGCTTCTCACCAGTAGCTAAATCAGGTAAGTACTTTTGCTTTTGTTCCTCATTTCCAAATAATACGATAGGTAAAGAACCGATACCTACATGGGCGCCATGAGAGATGGAGAAACCACCTGCACGAGACATTTTTTCAGCAATTAATGCTGAACTCACCTTATCTAGGCCAAGACCGCCGTATTCCTCAGGAACATCTACTCCCAAAAGTCCTAATTCTCCCGCTTGCTTTAATAGCTTCACAGAACGATCGAATTCATGATTTTCTAAATGCTCTACTTGAGGTAATACTTCGTTTGCTACATAATCTTCTGTTGTTTTAGCAATCATTAATTGTTCATCATTGAAATCTTCTGGTGTGAAAATACGATCTTTTGAAATATCATCGATTAAAAAGCTTCCGCCTTTAATTAATTGATCTGTTTGGTTTGTCATTTAAATATCCTCCCTTTTTTTTAGGCTCTTTTCGCATAAATTGTTGTTTTACTTCATCATTTAGCCCGTTGATTTCCGCTCCAGGCACTTGCTTTCCGCGGGGAGGGATGGGAGCCTCCTCGGCGCAAGCGCCTGTGGGGTCTCCCACTTCCCTCTATTTCCCGCAGGAGTCAAGTGCCTTCCGCTCCAATCAACTCAGTAGTCAAAATAAAAAATAATTTAAAAGCAACAAACTTTACGAAAACAATCTATTTTTTAAAGTAGTTCAAATACTCCGGCTGCGCCCATTCCGCCGCCGATGCACATGCTTACGAGGCCGAATTGTTCATTTCTGCGTTTCATTTCATGCAAGAGTGTTAATGTTAACTTTGCACCTGTACAGCCTAGTGGATGGCCTAAAGCAATTCCGCCGCCATTTACGTTTACCTTTTCTTCATCGATTCCTAGCTCACGAATAACTTGAATAGCTTGAGAAGCAAAGGCTTCATTTAATTCAATCAACCCAATATCGGATAGTTCTAAGCCGGCAATTTTTAAGGCCCTTGGAATGGCTACAACTGGACCAATTCCCATTACTTCTGGCGGTACTCCTCCTACTGCAAAAGAGCGGAATTTAGCCAGTGGTTTTAAACCTAGTGATTCTGCTTTTTCCCTATCCATAACCATCACAGCTGCTGCACCATCACTTGTTTGTGATGCATTACCAGCCGTTACCGAACCAGTTATTGAAAATACAGGTCTCAGTTTTCCTAATGATGCAAGGTTTGTTTCGGGTCTTACACCTTCATCCTGTGAAAATAGGATCTTTTTTTCTACTAATTTATGATTTTGATCAACATAACGCTGGATAACCTCAACAGGTACAATTTCATCCACAAATTTACCTTTTTGAATCGCTTTTGCAGCCTTTTGATGACTTCTAACGGCAAAAGCATCTTGATCCTCACGAGAAACGCCATATTTTCTAGCAACTTCTTCTGCTGTATGCCCCATTCCCATGTAGTATTCTGGTACATTTTCAACAATTTTTACATTTAAACGTGGCGTATGCCCAACCATTGGAACTAAGCTCATTGATTCCGCTCCACCGGCAATAATGGTGTCAGAATGACCCAACATGATTCTTTCTGCACCGTAAGCGATCGATTGTAAGCCAGATGAACAATAACGATTAATCGTTATGGCTGGTACTGATGAAGGCAAGCCAGCCAATGCCCCTATGTTTCGAGCCATATTTAAACCCTGTTCTGCTTCTGGCATCGCACAACCAATGATTAAATCATCAATGTTCCCCTCATAATTTCCCGCTCTTTTGAGTGTTTCTTGAACAACTAATGCACCTAAATCGTCAGGTCTAACATTTGCTAATGTTCCCTTTTTTGCTTTACCGACTGGTGTTCGGGCCCCAGCAACGATGACTGCTTCTCTCACAAGAATCCTCTCCTTCCCTTATTACAGCTACGAATCTATCAAACATTTATATTTAATTGCGTAATGGTTTCCCCTTAACGAGCATGTGCTGCATTCTTGCCTGTGATTTCGGTTCCGCTACTAGGCTTAAGAATGCTTCTCTTTCAAGGTCAAGTAAATATTGTTCATCCACTTCTGTACCAAATGGTACCTTTCCTCCAGCAATGACAAAAGCAAGCTTCTTAGCAATTTTCAAATCATGCTCAGAAATATAACCAGATAAGAACATGGCATGTGCACCTGAAAGTAAGGTAGCATAGCCTGTTTCACCAACAACTGGTACCTTTTTACGAACTGGCGCTTTATAGCCTTTTTCGTAAAGTGATAGCACGGCTTGTTTTGCATCATATAGAAGGTGGTCGCCGTTTACACTAATTCCATCCTTGCTATTTAGGAAGTTATTTTCAAATGCTTCATCCGCAGATGTAGAAACTTTTGCCATCGCAATGGTTTCGAACACCTTATTAGCTACCTTTTGCAGGTCAAAGTCGACACCTTTTGGAGCATTGTTTAAATGTTTAATGTAAAGCTCTTTGTTTCCTCCGCCACCAGGGATTAAGCCTACACCGACTTCTACTAGACCCATATAGGTTTCAGAAGAAGCTTGAATTTGTGCAGCTGGAAGACATACTTCTGATCCGCCCCCCAGTGTCATACCGAACGGTGCTGCAACCACTGGTTTTTTACTATATTTAATTTTCATCATGGCATTTTGGAATTGACGAACAACCATATCAATTTCGTAATAGTTATCATCCTGTGCTTCCATTAAGATCATGGCAAGGTTTGCCCCAACACAGAAGTTTTTACCTTGATTTCCAATCACAAGGCCCTTATAATTTTTTTCTACTTCGTCCACTGCAAAGTTAATCATTTGAATGATATCAAATCCAATGGCGTTATTTGGAGAAGTAAACTCCAATAAGGCTACCCCGTCGCCAAGATCAATCAAGCTTGCTCCGCTATTCTTTTTAATTACTTCTTTTTGTTTCTTTACGGTTTTAAGATTTATTACTTTAGGATTTTGCGAAACTTGTTTATATTCGCCATTTGAATAGTAATAAAGCTGTCCATTCTCTTCTTTATAAAAAGATTCATGGCCGTTATCGAGCATTTCTTTTATCCATGTTGGAACTTGTAGGTTGCCCTCTTCCATTTTGGATACCGATTTTTTCAAACCAATCGCATCCCAAGTTTCAAAAGGGCCTAATTCCCAACCGAATCCCCATTTCATTGCATTATCAACGGCAACGATGTCATCTGCAATGGTTCCAAGTAGATGCGCAGAGTAGATTAATACCGGACTAAAGATATTCCATAATAATTGTCCTGCACGGTCATCCGAATATACAAGCGCTTTCAATTTATTCGCTAAGCCTTTTTCTTGCTTGCTTAATTCCGTTGCTGCTGTTTTCAGCTTTTTTCTTGGACCATATTCTAATGTATTAGGGTCTAATTCAAGTATGTCTTTTCCTTGCTTTAAGAAGAATCCTTGACCTGACTTACTTCCAAGCCAACCTTTTTCAAGCATTTGCTTCATAAATGCCGGAACTTCAAAAACTTCTTTTTCGGCTCCTTCCACTTGGTCATAGACGTTCTTTGCCACATGAGCAAAAGTATCAAGCCCTACGACATCTAAAGTACGGAAGGTCGCACTTTTTGGACGACCAATGAGAGGACCTGTAACAGAGTCCACTTCACCGACACTGTAACCGCCCTTTAACATTTCTTGAACAGTCACTAGCAGGCCGTAAGTTCCGATACGATTGGCAATAAAGTTTGGTGTATCCTTTGCTTCTACTACACCTTTACCTAATACGTCTTCGCCAAATTCCTTAATAAAAGCAAGAACTTCTGGTGATGTTTGTTTTGTTGGAATAACCTCTAGTAATTTTAAATAACTAGGTGGGTTGAAAAAGTGTGTTCCTAAGAAATGCTTTTGAAAATCTTCTGAACGGCCCTCAACCATCGCTTCCACACTTATACCAGAAGTATTAGAGCTTACAATGCTTCCTAATTTGCGGAATTGATCTACTTTATCAAAGATTTGTTTTTTTACAGCTAAATTTTCTACAACCACTTCAATTATCCAGTCTACTTCTGCAAGTCGCTGCATATCATCTTCTAAGTTCCCCGCTTCAATTAAAGCCAAATTACTTTTTGATGTTAACGGTGCTGGCTTCTGTTTAAGAAGTTTTTGAATTGCAGTAGAACTAATTCTATTCCGTACCTGCTTGTTTTCTAATGTTAATCCTTTTGCTATTTCTGCCTCTGTTAACTCACGAGGTACGATATCTAATAATAAAGTAGGGATTCCAATGTTCGCTAAATGGGCAGCAATCCCTGAACCCATGACACCAGAGCCTAAAACAGCAGCCTTTTTTATACTTTGGATCAACTTTATTTCCCCCTTTTATGCTTTTTGAATGAATACTCATTCATTTTATTGTTAAAAAAAATATTCGCCCTTGAATGAGTGTTACTATCTTAACTATAAAATATTTCGAAAATTTCTGCAATGCTAAACTGCTAATTTTATGAAAAGTTTTAAGACAAAAATCTTTATAAATGGACATGATAAAACATGAGGTGATATTTGATGGCAAAGCAGAAAAAAGATCCTTCTAAAGCTGGTGTAAGTGCGGCAAGTGTCCAAGGTGATGCTGGTCCAAACCAAGAGCGTGAAGGAAAGAAGAAAGTAAATAGCCAAAACAATCAGTATAAAAAATAATGAAAAGTATTGTGAAAGCACCTGGTCCGGACAACTTCATGTCCGGGCTTTTTATATTACTTCCCTTATCAGGATATAATGTAGGGAAAAATCTATGATGCCATCCAATAATTTGCTTTCTATTAGATTATGAAATTATGTTATAATTATCCCGAAAAAATATTAGCATTAAGGGGTAAATCGAAATGTTAAAAGACCTATTTATGAGCCTATCCCAAAATCAATTTTTAAATAGTACCGCAAAAAAGTACGGTTTAAAAATGGGCGCACAAAGTGTCGTAGCGGGAACAAATTTAGATGAAGCAATTAAAAGCATCAAAGAACTGAATGCTCAAGGTATCTCCTGTACGGTCGATAATTTAGGAGAATTCGTCTTTAAAAAGGAAGAAGCGACCGATGCTAAGGAACAAATTATTGAAGTGATTGAGGCTATCCATGCTCATAAAGTCGATGCACATATCTCTTTAAAACCTTCACAATTAGGATTGGATATCGATTACTCATTTTGTTTGGACAATCTAAGGGAAATCGTTGAACGCGCTAACCAATACGATATTTTTATCAATATTGATATGGAAGATCATAAACGTTTACAGCCGTCCTTCGATATTTTGGACGAGCTTTCCAAAGAATATGATAATGTTGGAACGGTTATACAAGCTTATTTCTATCAGTCAGAAGAAAACATCCAAAAATATAAAAATTATCGCCTTCGAATCGTTAAAGGTGCATACAAAGAGCCAGAACAGTATGCGTACCAAAATAAAGCAGAAATCGATGCCAATTACATTAAATTAATCGAATGGCATTTATTAAATGGAAAATTCACTTCTATTGCTACACATGACCACCTTGTCATTAACCATGTAAAAGCATTTGTGAAAAAGAATAATATCCCTAATGATAAATTTGAGTTCCAAATGCTTTACGGTTTTAGAAAAGAACTTCAATTAAAATTAGCAAAAGAAGGCTATCAATTCTGTACGTATGTTCCATTTGGCCATGATTGGTACGGTTATTTTATGAGACGTCTCGCTGAAAGACCACAAAATTTAAATCTAGTAGCGAAACAAGTTTTTAATACAAAAACCAACACCGTAATTGGTTTAGCTGCCGGAGCCTTTCTATTAGGAAGATTAACGAAAAAGAAATAACAAATACCCAACTCCCTCCAAATGAGGGAGTTTTTTTAGAATATAAAAAAGACAGCTCAGGATTTTATCCTAATCTGTCTTTTTTTCTATCATTCTATTTAAACATTCCTTTTAAAACAAACCAAACGTTTGCAGGACGTTCTGCTAAACGACGCATGAAATAACCGTACCAGTCGTTTCCATAAGGTACGTAAACACGGAAGGTATAGCCTTCTTTTACTAGTTCAAGATGTCTGTCGCTTCGAATTCCGTAAAGCATTTGGAACTCAAATTGGCTTTTAGGAATATTGTGTTCTTCAGCTAATTTCTTTGTGTATTCGATTATAGCTTCGTCATGTGAAGCAATGGCTGTGTAATTACCATTTAACAAATGAATTTTAATGATTTTCTTATAGTTTTCATCTACGTCTTTCTTTTCAGGGAAAGCCACTTCAGGTGATTCTTTGTAAGCCCCTTTTACTAAACGGAGATTTGGAGAGTATGCATTTAATTCTTGAATATCGTCGGCAACGCTATATAAATAGGCTTGTAGTACTGTACCCACGTTATCATATTCTGACTTTAGCTTTTTGAAGATTTCTAGCGTTTTATGATAACGACTATAGTCTTCCATATCTATGGTAACAAAAATATTATATTTTTTAGCTGTATCTAAAATTCTTCTCATGTTGCGCATAATCACTTCATCAGAAATATCCATACCCATTGAAGTCATTTTAAGGGATAGCTGAGAATTTAATTTTTCACGGCCAATAGCTTCCAGTGTAGCAATCGAATGCTCCGTTTTTTCATTTGCTTCTTGTTCCGTTTCAACAAATTCCCCTAAATAATCAATTGTTACAACTAATCCTTGTTTATTCAATTCTCTAATTACTCGAACTGCATCATCTGTCAATTCTCCAGCAACGAAACGTTGTGCCCCAAAACGAAGACCCCATTTTTTAGCAGCTTTCGTCAAGGTCTTATTTTGTGACAAAAATAGAAAGAAATCTTTCATTAATTGTTCCATTCCCGCTTCCCCCTTGAAAACGATTTCAAAAAACTATTCCTTCAATAATAAATGATTATATATGCCGTACCCATTTTATCATTTTTATACATTTTTGAATATGTTTTCTAAAATAATTTTTTGTGAAATGTTTTCAACAATATCAAGATTTTGGAATAGTTATTTATTCACTGAGGAAACCTATTTTCGTAAACTTCCATTCTTAGATAAAAAAAACAAAATGGTTTTTTGCTTTTACTAAAAACTATTCCAAAGGAGGAATTTGAGAATGCAGCAACAAAATATGAACATGCAAAATCAACAGGGTTTAATGCAGACCCCCCCTGCAGTTATTACTGGTAAGGATTCCAACTATATCGTTGATATGCTATCGTGGAATCTATTAGCAACGAAGAAGGCGCATTTTTTTGCCGCACAATGTCAGGATCCAGAAATTAAAGCGCTTATTGACCAATGTGGACAAATGCACCAACGCCATTATCAACAAATCCTAAATCACATGAATAGTCATCTACAAAACCAAACCTTGGGAATGCAATAGGAGGTAAGAAAGATGAATCAAAACCAACAAAAAGTTCAAAACCCAGAAACACCTATACAAAAAACACCACAAATGAACGACCGTGATTTTATTAACGATATTTTACAAACGGAAAAGTATTTTACAGATGCTTATAGTGTTGCGATGAATGAAGCTAGCCATGATGGGCTTTACCAAGATATATTGGCTATCTGTACAGAAACACAAAATATGCAGCGTGATCTTTATAACATGATGTTCAAAAAAGGCTGGTACAAATTAGAAGCTGCGGAGCAACAAAAGCTTCAGCAATCCTATCAGCAATTCCAAGGCTATACAAACCAATTCCCGTATGGAAACGGTCAATCACTGCAATAGTTCATTATTGGCAAAAAATAAGGGTTTGGCACATAATGGCCAAACCCTTTTATTTACGATTTGCTGCACGATGCTTTTCATTCAATTCCTTGATTTCTTCCATGACTTTTTTCATTTCATCTTTTGCCTCAGGATATAGCTCATTCCAGTGCTTAGCTAAGGCTGGCATAGACTTAGCAACATGGGAATACAAGGCCCACATGGTAACCTTTTCTTTGATTTCATCACTTGATTCACCCACAAGCAATTCACTATATTTACTCATCAATGCTTCGAATTGTTGAACAAAAGCTTTGTTCATTTTGACACCTACCCTCTTCACTTAGTTGATAGCATGGACATATGCTGCATCTTTTGTTACTACCTTCTAATTTATAGGAAAAGCAACACGTTTTCCGTATCCGAATATACTTTTCTGTCTGCTGATGGTAGATTTTTTTAGAATCATATTTAGATAGTGGATTATGATTGTAGGCACCAAACAGATGACCTGGTGCTTCAAAAAACAAATAGTTAAAATCTTCACGTACGATTTCTTTCCGTTCTGCGTTGCTCTCAAGAACGTTTTCATATAACCAAAAGAGATAGACGGCTATATTTTCCCAAAGAATTAATTTTGAAATTTTGGCTGTCTTTGAAATTTTTTCTATCAATAAGAAAATATGATGAGCAAAAACGTCTTTTACATATTGCTCTCGCCACTTCTTTCGATCACCTTGCATCGGATGAAAAGACAAATCCTTAAAATAAAACTTTGGCAGCCAATTTCCGTCCTCATAATGAGATACAAGTGTAATATTGCTCGTTTTTACATTTAACGCACGGTCCGAATGTGACATGGTAAAAAAAGACATAGCTGCAAAAAAGGCATATCTTTTTATGATCATAGAGGCTGCTACTTTCTCATTAGGAGCACATATTCCATTCTTTACCTTTTGAAGATAGCTATTCATATCACCCTTTAATAAGGTATCTATTTCAATAGTAAGTGGTTCGCTATTTAAGTCTTCACTTAAACGAAACCATAAAAGTGTGGTGATATCTTTTTTATCATTGGTATCAATATTAACCATTGGCTACAACCGCCTTTTGTAATACACATCTTCCCTTACCATAAGGAATACAAAGAGGGGTACCAAACAAAGGATCCACCGTTACTTGGCAATCCATACCAAATACTTCTTTTACTAGATGACAATTAATGACGTATTCTGGTTTTCCTTGAGCAAAAATCTTTTTATCCTTGATAGCCACAATATTGTGTGCGTAGCGGCATGCTAAATTTAAATCGTGAAGAACCATAACAATCGTTCTTTTTTCTGTTTCATTTAATTCAAAAAGCAGATCTAAAATTTCAATTTGGTGGGTCATGTCTAAATAAGTAGTAGGTTCATCCAAGAGGATAATGTCGGTATCTTGTGCTAGTGTCATCGCAATCCATGCTCGTTGGCGTTGTCCACCCGATAAAGAGTCTACCGTTCTTTCCTGTAAGTCCTCCAAACCTGTTGCCCTTAGTGCATTCTTAACCTTTTGCTCATCCTCTTCGCTCCATTGCTTTAGCCAAGATTGATAAGGGTATCTGCCTTGTTTGACAAGCTGTAACACAGTAAGGCCTTCTGGTGCTGAAGGAGATTGTGGAAGAATCGCCATTTTTTTGGCGATTTCTTTCGTTGACTGCTTAGCAATCTCTTTCCCCTCTAATACAATAGAACCAGAAACTGGCTTTAATAATCTTGCTATGGAGCGAAGTAATGTGGATTTTCCGCAACCGTTCCCACCAATAAAAACCGTAATCTCGCCTTTGGGTATTTTTAAATCAAGCTCATCTATTATTAATGTATCCCCGTATGATAAAGTTAGGCTTTTCGTCTCAATTGCTTGCATCACACCATTCACTCCTTTTGCTTTTCTTATCTGGTTGTTTAATTTTTATGGTTATTAAGAATTACGCGTTTTATATAGTAAGTAAATAAAGTATGGGGCTCCGATACTTGCTGTAAATACTCCCGCGGGAACTTCCAATGGTGAAAACATTGTTCTGCCAATTAGGTCCGCTACCATAACCAGGATCCCTCCAATTAGTGCAGCTACAGGGAGTAATGCTCCAAAAGTTGATCCTACTAATCGTCTGGCCATATGGGGGGCCATTAATCCAACAAATCCAATTCCCCCAGCAAAAGCGACAGCGGTACCAATTAAAGCAGTAGCTAACATTAATAACCAAAATCTATGTTTTTGGACGTGACTTCCGACCCCTGTAGCTATTTCATCACCGAGTTCTTGTACATTTACATTTCTAGCCAGCATCATAATAATCGCAAAAAGAATTAACGTACAAGGCACTATGATGGCTACATTACTCCAGTTTGAACCATAGACCGTTCCAGTAAGCCAAATATTCGCCTGGCTTGCACGATAAATAGGTCCCATAATCATCATTAAAGTGGTTAACGCCTGCATCAAGGCAGATATTCCAATACCAATCAATACCAGGCGAATGGGTGAAACACCATTTTTCCAAGCTAAAAAATAGACTAAGAAAGCAATAACGGCTGCTCCGATGAATGCAAAGACAGGCATCCAACTTATACTAACAGTTAATGAATTATTTTCATCACTAAATATGGCTAAAAATCCAACAACGGCTACAGCTGCACCACCCGTGATTCCTAGTATGTCTGGTGAAGCTAAAGGATTTCGAATCATGCCTTGCAATATTCCTCCAGCAACGGCAAGTGAAATCCCCACCATTAAAGCAACGATGATTCGCGGGAGTCGGAAGGATTGAATAACAAGCCGTTCCATGTCATCCCCACCACCAAAAAAAACCTTTAATACATGAAAAGGACTTATTTTCATATCTCCCATCCCTGTACTTATGACAAAAACAGAGAAGGCTATGATCAATAATACTATAGAAGTAATAAGTGCTTTTTTATCAATTAAAAAGGAAATTTTCCCTTTAAGTAGTCTTAAACCTTTATATTGATTCATCGACCATTGAACCCCCTTCTTGCTATGTAAATGAAAAACGGGGTACCAATGATGGCGGTCATTACACCAACAGGAACTTCTTCTGGCATAATTAAATATCTAGCAGTAATATCGGCTGCTAGTAGCAGCATCGCACCAAGTAATCCTGAAAAGGGAATGACCCAGCGGTGATCAATACCAACGATTGACCTTGTAATATGAGGAATAACGATCCCAATAAATCCTATTGGCCCAGATATCGCAACCGCTCCACCTGCAAGCAATACTACAATAAATCCGATCCCTAATTTAACAAGCCCTGTTTTTAGTCCTAATCCTTTTGCAACATCTTCGCCCATAGCTAAGACATTCATTTTGGAAGCTAAAAGTAAGGAGCCAATCCAACCGATTCCTAAATAAGGTAAAACCGCTATAAGTCCTTCTAACTTTCTCCCCTGTACAGACCCGGCTAACCAAAATAAAACTTGTTCTAAAGCCGCTTCATCTAATACAAGTAACCCTTGTGTAAAGGAAGAAAACATGGCGGCCATTGCTGCTCCAGCAAGAGTAAGCTTCATCGGTGTTAATCCTTCTCGACCAAGCGAACCAATTGAATAAACCCCCACAGCCGCAATTGTGGCACCTAAAAAAGCTAGCCATGTAAATGCTTGAAGATTGGCAACAGAAAAAATACTAACTGCCACCACTACTGCAAACCCAGCCCCGGCATTAATACCAAAGATTCCTGGATCAGCTAAAGGATTTTTAGTCAACGTTTGCATTAATGCTCCTGCAATGGCAATACTTGCACCTACAGATGCTGCAATAAGAGCACGCGGAAGTCGAATAGATTGTATAACAATATGTTCATTTGATGCATCATAATCTCTAAAGGCTTCAAAAGCCGTTTTCCAAGAAGTATCTGTATAACCATAGACAATACTGATGCACATGATAAATAGTAACAAAAGAATGCTGGCCATAAGTCCAAACCACTTGGCCCTTGTGTTTTTAAGCAACATGGTATAACCCTTCTATTCTTAATAGATATCCATATATTTTACAATATCAGTCTAGTGGAATTGAGAATAAGTGTCAATGAGTTTGAAAATCATTTTCATTTGTGAATTATTTTTTGTTCACACTTCTGTCATTGATTATGAAAATCATTTTCAATTAGTTATTGACAATCCCTCTCCCTCCCCATTATGATAAAGTGGTCATTGAAAATGATTATCATTAACAAGTACATAGGAGGAAAAAATAAATATGAAATCATTTAAATCCCTTGTAAGCTTACTTACCATTATGTTAGTTCTGCTCCTCGCTGCTTGCGGTGGAACTGGAAAAGAAACAACAGATGAGAAAAAAGGAACAGAAACAAAAGATGAAGCAGTGAACTATACTGTTGAACACGCTATGGGAACTGAAACATTGACTAAAAATCCAGAGCGAATTGTCATTCTTACAAATGAAGGAACAGAAGCATTATTAGCAATGGGAATCACACCAGTTGGAGCTGTTCAGTCATGGACTGGAAACCCTTGGTATGAGCATATTGCAGACCAAATGAAAGATGTACAGGTTGTTGGTACAGAGAGCCAGGTAAATGTAGAAGCTATTGCAGCATTAAAGCCGGATTTAATTATCGGTAATAAAATGCGCCAGGAAGAAATTTATGATCAACTAAAAGCGATTGCTCCAACTATTTTTGCAGAAACATTACGCGGTGACTGGCAAGAGAATTTTAAACTTTACGCAAAAGCAGTAAATCAAGAAGAAAAAGGTCAAGAAGTATTAGATAACTATTCGAATCATATTGCAGACTTAAAAGAAAAATTAGGTGATAAAACGAGCATGGAAGTATCTATGGTTCGTTTCATGGCTGGTGATGTTCGTATTTACCATAAGGATACGTTCTCCGGAGTTATCTTAGAACAACTTGGTTTTGCTCGTCCTGAAAGTCAAAATGTCGATGACTTTGCTGAAAAAGGTGTAACAAAAGAGCGTATTCCAGCAATGGACGGAGATGTCCTCTTCTATTTCACTTATGAAGAAGGCGACGGAAAAGCATCAGGTGTCGAAAAGGAATGGATTGAAGATCCTTTATTCCAAAACTTAGAAGTAGCAAAAGCAGGAAATATTCATAAAGTTTCTGATACAATCTGGAACACTGCCGGCGGTGTTCTAGCTGCTAATTTAATGTTAGATGATTTAGAAAAAATCTTAGTGAAATAAATATATAGTGAGAGCCTACTCAAATGAGTAGGCTCTTTTTTTATACATTAAATATCATGATTCATAAACTTTCCTTTTTAGGTAAACAATATGTTTAATCCTTTAAGGAATGGTGACAGGAATGAAGAATTGGTTTTTCCAAAAAAGCAAACCTAAGGTTGATATGGATAAAAAGGATTGGGAAAAGTATGCGATTCGTTCGAATGATTTTCAAAAGATCTTTTATTTTAATCAAAAAACGAATGTGCGTTTTTCCCTCTCTTTTATGTCAACCCTTACCGATGAAACGATCATCCAGGAAAGCCTTCTACCTTATTTATTAGAAAAGGATTTTCGTGAATTAGAGGATATAAAACTCATTGTGCCTATAGCCGACGTTCAAATAAGTGACGATGCCTCACAAATTGAACAGAAAATATTTAATGGCTATGTCCTGCTTAATATTGACACTGAAGAAAAAAGGTTTGCCTTTGTCGCTACACAGAAAGAAGTTGTCCGCTCGGTTACACAACCAGAAGTAGAGTTCAGCGTTATTGGACCAAAAGAAGCATTCGTCGAATCTCTTGGGCAAAATTTAAATATGATTCGTAAAAGGCTTCCAGTTAAAGAGCTGATTATTGAAGAAGTTACTGTAGGAAAGCTTTCCAAAACAAGAGTTGCAATTATGCACATTGAAGGCGTTGCCAATCAGGATAATTTACAAACCGTCATTCAACGGATTAAAGAGATTGAGATTGATGCTATTACAGATAGTTCTTATATTGTGCAAATGATATCAGATAATCATAACTCACCTTTTCCATTGCTTTTGGATACGGAAAGACCTGACCGTGTAGCCGCGATTTTAGCTGAAGGTAAAATTTCCGTTTTAGTGGATGGGTCTCCCCATGCTTTGATTGCGCCAACAACGCTTGTCGAGTTCTTTGGTTCTTTTGAGGATTATTTTTTAAACTGGATGCTATCTTCTTTCTTCCGTTTGATTCGTTTATTTGCGGTAGCATTCTCCATTTTAATTACACCGATATATGTTGCAACATTAAGCTATCATTATGAACTTATTCCGAAAGATCTGCTGGCAACATTGATTACATCCAGGAGAGAAATCCCGCTACCCCCTATATTAGAAGCGTTATTTTTAGAGTTAACCATCGAATTACTAAGAGAGGCTGGGGCTCGACTACCTACAAAGGTAGGTCAAACAATCGGTATCGTGGGCGGGATTGTTATTGGGACTGCCTCTGTTGAAGCAGGCTTAACTAGTAATGTCCTACTCATTATCGTGGCCTTGTCAGCTCTTGCGTCCTTTACCACACCCGTTTATAAAATGGGTAATACGATTCGTTTATTGAGGTTTCCATTCTTAGTTTTTGCTGAGTTATGGGGACTATTAGGAATCGTTTATTGTTTTTGCCTCCTAATGACCCATTTATTAAAATTGACTTCATTGGGAAGGCCATTTTTAGAACCGCTCTATCCACCAAGACTTACGGATTTTAAGGATGCCTTGATTCGATTACCATTTAATTTTAATTCAAAACGTCCCGAATATTTAAGAACAGAGCAACCTGTTAAATTTAGTAAAGCCAAAGCGAACGAAAAGAAAGACATCGACGAATAATGTTTCTGGGAGGGAACTCTGATGTCAGTATCCATTCCTGAAAAAGCCAAAATATCACCTTTCCTTGTTTTCTATTTAATCAGCTCCATGCAGATTGGAATCGGGGTTCTAGGTTTTCAAAGAATTATTGCCAAGTCTGTTGGCTATGATGGATGGATTTCTGTCATTGTCGCCGGACTTGCTATCCATGTAAGTATCTTTATGATGTATAAGATCGTAGAGACTGTTGATGGGGATTTTATAAGTGTCCATACTTATTTACTTGGAGAGAAGCTTGGGAGATTGCTGAGTTTCTTCTTTCAATTTTATTTTATCCTTTTGGCGATTGCCGTATTGAGAACTTATATAGAAGTGGTTCAAGTATGGATGTTTCCAGAATTCAGTACCTTTTGGTATTCATTGGCCTACCTTGGTTTGGTTATCTATATTATTCTTGGTGGATTTCGAACCGTTGCTGGAATCGCATTTTTCGGAACAGTTTTACCGAGCTACTTAATCCTTACATTCGGCTACACCATTCCCTATGATGATTATCATAACTTGTTTCCAGTTTTTAATCATAAATTTAGTGAATTTTTGCAGGCTTCACGAGATATGTCACTAACATATTTAGGATATGAAACCTTTTTGATTTACTATCCATATCTAAAAAATCCGAAAAAATCAAAGAAGTTTGCTCATTTAGCGATTATCTCCACTACGTTACTTTATACTGTTTTAACTATTGTAACATTCTCTTATTTTTCCGATAAACAGTTAGAAAAGACCGTCTGGGCGACCTTAACTATGTGGAAAATTGTAGAGCTCCCCTTTGTAGAACGCTTTGAATACTTAGGGATTGCAAACTGGAGTTTAATCATTTTACCAAATATTTGTATCTCAATTTGGTGTGCAAGTCGGATATTAAAGCGAACGGTCAAGCTTCAGCAAAAAAAAGGTGTTATCCTTATTTGCCTTATTTGTCTTGTAGGTGTAAGTCTATTTGATAATCGTGATCAAATTAATACCCTGAATGATATGACGGGTAAAATCGGCTTTTACTTCCATTATATTTACATTCCAATACTTTTTTTTGCTGTTTTAATTGCAAAGAAGGTGAAAAAGAAATGAAAAATAGAATGATTGTTACAGTCTCCTGTCTCTTTTTCCTTTCAGGCTGTGTGGAAAAAGAAATATTAGATGATATTGGAATTGAAATGGCTCGTGCTTATGACTGGGTTGATGAAGATACTATAGAAGGTACAAGCTTAGTATATAATGTTCAGCCTGATAAATCCGTTGAAAATACTACCTTTTCAGCAGAAGCAACAACAAGCCGCGATTTATTTAATAAATTGCAAAGACAGTCGCCTGATCCTTTGGCTGAAGGTAGTATTGAAGCATTCTTATTTAGTAAAGAACTAGCCTTGAATGGAATATCTGATTATCTTGATGCCCCTCAAAGGAATGCCAGCATCGGAGAGCGTTTATACTTTGCAACCGTTAATGGTAAGGCTAAAGAATTATTAAAAGGCAACTTCGGAAGACGAGGGAATGCGATCTATATATCTACTCTACTCGAACATAACATGGAACATGAAGAAATCCCCAAAACAAATATGCAGCTTTTTTTTCATGATTACTATCAACTTGGAAAAACACCTTTCCTTCCTGAATTAAAGAAAATAAATGATAAAGTGATGGAGGTCAGTGGTCTTAGCCTGTTTAAAGGAAAAGAAATGAGAATCGTCGATACCATTGAAGTGGATAAAATGTTTTTCTTTAAACTATTAACCGACAAATTTAGTGAAGGCGCACACAAAATTAAAATGGGGAATGATGAGGGTGTATTAAGAAGCATCAAATCTAAAAATAAGATGAAAATAGCTAGTCAAAACCCTTTTGTCATTAATATTCAAATAAAAATAACTGGGGTATTAAAAGAATATACTGGACAAAGATTAACTCCAATGGAAATAAAAGAAATGGAAAAGATATTGTCCGAAAAAGTAACAAAAGAATGTGAAGGACTGGTAAAAAGGTTTCAAGAAAAAAAGATTGACCCTGTTGGCTTTGGATTCTTTATTAAAACAAAGAAAAGGGGCTTTGATCTTAACAATTGGGAAGATAGCGAACGTTATCAATCACTTAAAGTACATGTAAAAGCCTATGTAGATATCGTTGAATCTGGGGTTATTGAATAAAATCTAGAGCTGGACAATTTTCGAAGTCCCAAAAAGTTTTCTTATCCTATAGAAAAAGCGAGGGAGATTGTTTCCCTCGCTTCTTTTTATTCAGTAGTTGAAAACATATATTTTTTATAATGGTAACGAATGGAAAAGATAAGGCTTAGTGCTAGCATATTTCCCATTAATGAGCTACCGCCATAACTGATAAAAGGGAGCGGAATACCCGTAATCGGGAGGATCCCAATCGTCATCCCAATATTTTGGAAAACGTGGAAGGTTACCATACTGATTACACCGACACAAACATAGGTATAAAAGTCGTTTTTCGTTTCCATTCCTATCTTGGTGATTTGGTAAATTAATAAGAAAAATAAACTAATTAAGATACTAGAACCGATAAATCCAAATTCTTCCCCCACCACACTGAAAATAAAGTCTGTATGACTTTCTGGGAGATACACTTCCCTTTGTCCATATCCTTTACCCGTAGTTTCTCCTGAACCAATAGCAAGTAAAGATCTTGTTAATTGGAATCCTGTTGTACTTTGATAGTTGTAAGGGTCAATCCAAGAGTATATACGGCCAAATTGATACTCTTTTACACCTAAATACTTTTCTAGTACCTCTGGCTTCCAAAGTACAAAGTAAAAAATAGTCGTAATGATAACGGAGCCAACACTAAAAATAGGAACGAGAATTTTCCATGATACCCCAGAGATAAATAACATCCCTAAAAGGATGGCAATAAAAACAAGCGATGTACCTAAATCTGGTTGCTGCATAACAAGGAGCAATGGAAACATCGTAATCAGACCTAATTTCGCCATTAACCATAAATCCGTTTGGACGGTTTTCACCCGATACTTTTGATGATGCTCCACGATCGCCCTTGCTAATGCCAGGATAATAAAAACTTTAACAAATTCAGAAGGCTGAAGTGATCCTAGTCCTGGCACCTTAAACCAACTTTTCGCCCCATTGATTACTGGGGCGATACTTTCTGGTGCAATAAGAAGGAATCCTAGTAAAAAGAGTCCAAATCCATAGGCATACCAGGAAAGTTTCTTGAGTTGGTCCGAGTCTAAAGTAATAACGGCTGCAATGATACCAGAGCCTACCAAATACCAAACCAATTGTTTGATAAGGAAATTTTCTTTATATTGCCCTGTTTTTTGAGCACTATATATGGAAATGCAGCTTGCAAGAAATAGTAAGAATAATATTAATACAAGATTATAATCAAGTTTAGTTGTAGATGCTTTATTTGTTGTCATCCTAATTCTCCTTTTAAAACAAAAGCCTCAAAACTTAATTATATTTTTATTTATCCTAAACTACAACTCAAAGAGTAAAAATGGATACTTTTTCATAAAAAAAAACGCTCTCTTATATCCTTTGCCATCCAAGATAAGTTATTCGGAACTTGCGGAATACTATAGCCAATATAGATAGGTGTTGTCACGAAACGCGGGACGATTTTCACCAAAATCTCCCCATCAATATGATAGAAAAATAAATTATAGCTCGAACATTGAAAAGGAAAATGATGCATTAGATACGTTACAGCTTTTTTTATGTAACTTGAAAATGTTTTTATTTGCTCCTTCTCTGTCATTCGGACATTTAACTCGTAAAAGCCAATTTTCGGATGGGTAGAGAGAGAAAATTCTACTCCATCCTGTTGGTCAATCAAAATCCCATGAAACCATTCTTTATTCATTTTCTCTTTATAGTCGATATCATTCAAGCCAATGATTTGCATATGCGGATGGGCAATCGTTCCTCCTGATAATGGGCCATGATTTTTAAAAAACATGACTGATTTATACCGGCCACTCTCTTCCATCTCCATCCAGAGCTTTACCCCAAAGGCAATCAGTTTCTCTACAAATTCATCCTCATATAATGAGATTTCACCTTGGCAATCATCTGTTTCAATTAATACGGTCTGAAAGGTATTTTCTAGAACAGGAAATTTATTTTTTAATAGGATCATTGGCCCTTCTGTCGCAATGATATCGGTTAATTCTTCCCTTGCACAAAACGGGCATGCCTGCTGTTTATTTCGAATGCTGTTTGGTTTTTCACGCCCGATGTTCGTATTAAAATGAAGGTGGCTATTTCCCATTCGCTGTCTCCCCTATTCTTATGTCATTTCTTCTATTTTAGAAAAAAAGTACTAAATTGAGAAATATTTTGTTTATTTCCTATCTTTCTTTTTAAATATTTTTGGCGGATAAAGGAAATGATCATCATTTTGTCGAATAAACCTTAATGAAACTAAACAAAACTTAACGAAACTTAACGATTTCTATATAAAAGGAGGTGGAGTAAACGTGGAAGAGAAAGTATATACCCCAGATGAAGTGGCACAAATTTTCCAAATTTCCAAACACACCGTTTATGAATTAATTAAACGCGGGGAACTGATAGCCTTTAAGATTGGCAATAAAATGCGAATTGAACAGCAGGAACTTGATCGCTTTAAAGAGCAACAGAAAGCCCCTGTCACGAAACAATCTTCCATTCAGAATGAAGCGGAAGGTCCATCTAATCCCCTAAGACTTGCTGGAAGTCATGATTTACTAGTTGAGCAGCTTATTAAAATGGTTACACAAGAATCTAACTCGGTCCGTATTCAACCTACCTATATAGGAAGTTTAGAAGGATTAATGATGCTTTATCGGGGCCAGTGTGATATTGCCGCTATACACCTATTAGACCCCTCTTCACAGGAATATAATTTACCTTTTATTCATCAGCTTTTTGTTCATGAAGACATCTCATTAATCAGACTAGCTTCCAGGGAACAAGGCTTTATTGTAGGAAAAGGCAATCCTAAAAAGATCAATACTTTCCATGATTTAACCAGAAAAGATATCCGGTTTGTCAATCGTCAAAAGGGTTCAGGAACTAGATTTTTATTTGATTCCTTTCTTGCTAAATTCGAAATTGCCCCCCAAGAGGTCATAGGCTATGAAAAAGAAGAATGGAATCATCTTTCAACTGCTTCCTATATCAGTAAAGGGACGGCAGATGTCACATTTGGAATTCAATCAGCAGCAGATCAGCTAGGACTTGATTTTATCCCCATCGCCAAGGAACAATTTGATTTAGTATTCAAATGGACGAAAGGTAACCGAAATGCTTTGCAGCAATTACTCGACATTCTCCAAGACCAAAACCTGCAGCAAGAGTTAAAACATCATGTTGGCTATTGTTTAAAGCAATTAGGGGAAATCATCTATCATTCTAATCTTAAGGAGACCTAATTTTATGAAACGTTTTTATCCAGCTCTTGCTATTATATTAACTCTATTTATTTTTACAGGATGTGGCCAGACTGAAACTACTGGTTCTAAATCTCAAGCAAACGAGAAACAATCTGATACAGAAAAAACAGAGGTTGTGAATAAGGACTTAATTTTGGCGACAACTACTAGCACACAGGATAGTGGTCTACTAGATGTATTGGTTCCTATGTTTGAAGAAGAAAGTGGATATAAAGTAAAAACGATTGCCGTTGGAACTGGACAAGCATTAGAAATGGGTGTAAAAGGGGAAGCAGATGTATTACTCGTTCATGCCCCAGCAGCGGAACAAGAAATAGTGTATAGCGGTGATGCTATTAACCGTAAACGTGTGATGTACAACGATTTTGTTATTGTTGGACCAAACTCAGATCCGGCGGGAATTAAAGGGCTTGAAGTAAAGGAAGCATTCCAAAAAATAGCCGATAATAAAGGAACATTTATTTCTCGTGGGGATGATTCTGGAACGCATAAAAAGGAATTATCCATTTGGAAAGGAATCAATCTCGATCCAAGTACGTTGGAAAATCGGATTGAGACTGGACAAGGTATGGGTGCTACTCTAAATGTAGCGGTGGAAAAACTAGGATATGTATTAACAGATCGTGCTACTTATTTAGCACAACAAAAGAATCTTAAAGGCATGAGCATCCTTGTTGAAGGGGATGAGGATTTATTAAATATTTATCATGTGATGCAGGTAAATCCTGAAAAGCATGATAAAGTGAATGCAGATGGAGCTAATGCATTTGTTGAATTTATGGTGAAAGATTCTACTCAGCAAGTCATTGAGGATTTTGGTAAGGAAGAATATGGACAATCTTTATTTTTTAAATATACAGAATAGAAATGTGCAAGTTTAATAGTTTTAAAAGGTAGTTATTAGAAAGCAGAGCTTAATGGGCAGAGGACTGGGAGGCAAGCATGGATTTACTAATCGATGGTTTTATCAAAGCATGGGACATGATCATCTCCGGTGATAGTGAAATTTTTCAAATCACTTGGTTAACGCTCAAGGTGTCAATGACAGCTATTATCTTAAGTATGTTAATCGGAATTCCTGTAGGAGTTGTATTAGGATTGGCCCATTTTCCAGGTAGAAGTATTCTTCTTGTTTTCATTAATATCGGAATGGGCCTCCCTCCTGTTGTGGCTGGGTTATGGATTACCATCTTTCTTTGGCGTTCCGGACCTTTAGGCTGGTTATCATGGTTATATACCCCAAAAGCGATTATCATTGCTCAAATTTTAGTTTCTCTTCCCATCATTATTGGGTTAACAAGCTCTGCTTTTCAACAAATTGATTCAAAGTTTCTCTTACAACTAAAAGCTTTAGGGGCCACTAAATGGCAAGCTCTTGTTTTATTATTAAAAGAAACAAAGATTGCGATTTTTGCAGCCGTTATGGCCGGATTGGGAAGAATTATGGCAGAAGTAGGTGCCGCCATGATGGTAGGGGGAAATATTCGTGGAGATACCCGAATTTTAACGACCTCTATCGTGATGGAGGTTTCGAAAGGAAACTTCGATATTGCCTTAGCCCTTTCATTTATTCTCATGACATTGGCTTTTATGATTACCCTTATTTTGACACTTCTACAGCAAAGGAGGACAACTAAATGATTCCGATCTTAGAAATGGAAGGGGTCAAATATAATATCCGGGATAGGAAGATTTTGGATCTTCCATCATTTGAGCTGTATGAAGGTGAATGGCTTGGAATTATGGGCCCAAACGGTGCAGGGAAAAGTACCTTTTTAAAGTTACTAGCTTTTCTTGAAAATCAAAGTGCAGGTTCGATTCGTTACCGTGGTGAAAAATGGACAGCCGCTTCTCTCCCACTTCCCTTAAGAAGAAGATTTTCGGTTGCTCTTCAACAGTCACTTTTGCTTCAAGGGACTGTATTCGAAAATGTAGCCATCGGGTTGAAATTACGCGGGGAGAAAAAAGCAGGTTTGAGCAATAAAGTCATGGAAATGTTGGAGTTATTTGACATTCATCATCTCGCTAAAAAAAGTTCGAATCAATTGTCTGGCGGGGAAGCACAGCGTGTCAATTTAGCGCGAGCTCTTGTAACGGAGCCCGAAGTTCTTTTTCTTGATGAACCGTTCTCTGCTTTGGATTTTCCTACAAAGGTGAAACTAATTGAAGATTTTCAACGAATTATTGAATTGACAAGAACCACCACTGTACTGATTAGTCATGACTTACTTGAAATTCAATCGCTTTCGAAGCGCTTATTACTGTTAATGGATGGAGAAATGGCACAGGTTGGACCAACCAAACAGGTGATCCAAAACCCTAATCCACTAGTCGCAGAATTCCTGCAGCCATGGACCAAACATTTCCCTATTTTAACGCATTAACGCACCGGGGGTCTGACCCCCGGTGCGTTAATGCATTAAATCGTTTTTTTATTATCCTCTATTGCTCAATTAAACTTAAAAATTGCTTGGTTCTCGCTTCTTTTGGATGGGTGAAGATTTGTTCAGGTGTTCCTCTTTCTACAATGACACCTTGATCTAAGAAAAGTACTTCGTCAGCTGCTTCCTTCGCAAATCTCATCTCATGTGTGACTACAACCATGGTCATACCTTCATTGGCCAAATCCTTCATGACCTTTAGGACTTCTCCAACAAGTTCTGGATCAAGAGCAGAAGTCGGTTCATCAAAAAGCATGACATTAGGTTCCATGGCTAACGCTCTAGCAATACCAACCCGTTGCTGTTGGCCACCAGATAGTTGGAATGGGTAATAATCTAATTTATCTCCTAAACCAACTTTTTGGAGTAAAGATTTTGCTTTGCTTAGTACTTGTTCCTTGTTTTCTTTTTTTACGGTAATAGGACCTTCCATTACATTTTCTAAGGCAGTCATATGAGGAAACAGATTATAGCTTTGAAAGACCATTCCCGTTTGTCTGCGAAAAGAAGCAACCTGTTTCTTTGTGATTGAATTAGAAAAGTCTAATTTTTCATCCCCAATTGAAATGACACCATCGCTCGGTGTTTCCAAGGCATTTAGGCAGCGTAAGAAAGTCGTTTTTCCAGACCCGGAAGGACCAATTAACACAATAACCTTTCCTTTCCCAACTTCTAAATCAATTCCTTTTAATACTTCGAGCTGATTGAATTTTTTTTTCAAACCTTTTACTGAAATCATGCCATCGCCCCCTTATCTTGTAATATAACGGTCCATCTTCTTTTCTAATCGTTGTTGGATGATAGAAAGGAAGAAACAAATCACCCAGTAAATAAGGGCAGCTTCGGAATAAAGTAATAATACCTCATAAGTCGTTGCAACAATCTCCTGTGCCTTTCTAAACATCTCTGTTACAAGAATCGCTGAAGCCAGGGAGGTATCTTTTACTAGGCCAATAAAGGTATTGGATAACGGTGGTATTGAAACACGATAAGCTTGCGGTAAAATGATTCGCTTTAAGTTTTGCCAATAGGACATCCCAAGTGAAGAGCCCGCTTCCCATTGTCCTTTAGGAATGGAAAGAATAGCGGCGCGAATAATTTCCGAAGCATATGCCCCTACATTTAATGAAAAACCAATAACGGCAGCTGGAAAAGGGTCTAACATGACTCCGATATTCGGTAATCCATAAAAAATAATATAAAGCTGAACAAGTAGTGGAGTACCACGAATAGCTGAAATATAAAAACGAGCAATACCTTGAAAAATTCTCACACTTGAAATTCTAGCTAATGCAGTGAGGATAGCTAAAATAATCCCAATAATAAATGTAATAATGGCAAGTGGAAATGTATAAAAAAGAGCTCCCTTCACCAAAGGAAGAAGGGAACTTTCTGCTATGGAAATAAGTCTTTCCATTCTTTCTGGATTAGCAAAAATACTACTTAAGTACATCTTCGCCAAACCATTTCTTAGAGATTTCTAGGTAAGTGCCATCATCAATCATAGCTTGTAATGCTTTATTCACTTCAGTTACAAGCGTATCACTGCCTTTTCGGAACATAAATCCGCTTTGAGATGCATCATCAGCTGTTGCAACGATTTTGACTGGAGCATCAGGCTTTTGCTTTTTGAAATCTAAAAAGGATAATTTATCATTGATGGTTGTATCCGCACGTTTTGTAGCAAGTAGCTCGATAGCTTGGTTAAAGCCTTCTACACCGACAATTTCGGCTCCAAATGATTTTGCTATATCCGCATAGTTACTTGTCATTGATTGAGCTGATTTTTTACCCTTTAAATCTTCAAATGCCTTAATGTCATTATTATCTTCATTAACAATAAGGACCCCAGCTGACGTGATATATCCATTAGAGAAATCATATTTTTCTAGGCGATCTGGACGAATTCCTACTTGGTTGGCAATCATGTCAAAACGTTTTGCATCTAATCCAGCAAACATGGCATCCCATTGTGTTTCCATAAATACCGGTTCAACATCAAGACGCTTAGCAATTTCCTTCGCCATTTCCACGTCAAAACCTGTTAACTCACCTTTTTCATCGTGGAACGTAAACGGTGCGTAGGTTCCTTCTGTACCTATTAACAATTTACCTTCTTCTTTTACTTTTGCTAATAAATCTTGATCTGCTGCTTTGCTAGCACCATTTGTATTTTCTTCTGTTTTATTATTTTCATTGCTCTCTTGTTTTTCAGAAGTTCCGCACCCAGCAAGGAGAAACATCATACTAAAGAACAGAGCAAACATAATCGTTAATTTTTTCATTTTTTAAACCTCACAATTCCTATATATTTTGTCGGCATTAACTATCATATTACAGGTCACTATATCTGTCAAAAGAAAAATTTTATTTTTAAGTGGATATTTGTTCACTTTCTTACTTACATGTATTTCTCACAAATTTAATGACTTTTTATAATCTATATCACTTCTTAACAGTTAGGTTTCTGCTAGTATGATGTTGTTAACCTATTGCTAAAGGATGGATTGATGATGTTCAAAACGATAATGAATTATAAAAATAGACAAATCATCATAAATGAATATATGGATGAGGAATTATTCAAGCGTAATGGATTCTTTTTTAAAGAAATAATCATTACTGATCATAAAATGTATGTTTATAAAGATGAACAGTTACTTTATGAATTAGCAATACCTAACCGTTTACATTTTCGGAAGGATGGGAGCTTTCCTAATTATTTTGTGATGGAATGGGAAACTTTTCGAACTGAAATTTATTTTCCATAAGGGGCGATGATTATGGTCATCATATGGCTAGCAGTAAATGTATTATTGATTATTGGAATGGTTACTTGGAGCTTTCTTCAAGAGACAAACGGGTTTGGTTTACAAATTGCTACTTTGTTTTCTCAGGCAGCGGTTATTTTGGTTTTATTTAATATCAATATGTACTTTATTTTTCTTCTCATTCGGAAGAGTACAAAACGTAAAACGAAACTAACCTTGGCAAAAGCATCGCGTACCATCATGAAATATCACATTCCCATTGCGATTACAGCCACAAGCTTGATTATTTTACATATAACTTTTATCTTAATGAACATATCCTTTGACACATCCAGTATAAAAATGTGGTTCGGCCTTATTGCCGCTTGCTGTTTGGTCTTCACTTTATTTGCTGGTTATTTGAGAAAACGAAGAGCGAGCGGTCATCGCCGAAAATTTCATATCATCACGGCCTTTATATTTCTTACCTTTGTGTTACTTCATATTTTCAGCCAATCATAATCGATTTATGAACGAAAAATAGTCCAAGCTCCATATAAGCAAATTTTATATAGTTTGTGATAAAATAAACCTATAGAATGCCTATAGGATATGTCATATTAAGCGGAGGGGATATATGAATCAGATACAAGAACAATTACTAGCTCAAACGAAACATAAAGGCTTATCAAAGAAGAAATTAGCTCAAAGAATTTTCTTTATCATCCTCGGAGCAGCTCTCATGGGGGTTGGGATTGAGGAGTTTTTAGTACAAAATAATATTTTAGATGGTGGAATTGTTGGTGTTTCCATTATCCTATCTCATCTCACCGGTATAAAACTCGGTATTTTCATCTTCATCCTCAATATTCCTTTTCTCTATATCGGATACAAACAAATAGGTAAAACGTTTGCCTTCTCCACCCTTTTAGGTATTGCTGTCTTATCAATCACAACTATATTATTGCATGATGTTCCCGTATTTACTGAGGACCTTTTATTAGCAACCGTCTTTGGAGGTATAACCCTTGGAGCAGGAGTAGGGATCGTCATTCGTTATGGTGGATCACTAGATGGTACGGAAATTATGGCCATTCTTTTAGATAAAAAACTGCCTTTTTCCGTCGGCGAAATTATTATGATTTTTAATGTTGTTATTTTTACCATTGCTGGTTTTGTCTTTGGTTGGGATCGTGCCATGTACTCTTTATTAACGTACTTTATTGCTTTTAAGACCATTGATATCGTCATAGCTGGACTCGATGAATCTAAATCAGCCTGGATTATTAGTGAACATTATAAAGAAATTGGAGATGCTATTCTGGCAAGACTTGGACGAGGAGTCACTTACCTAAATGGTGAAGGGGCGTATACTGGTGATGATAAAAAAGTTATCTTCTGTGTCATTACTCGATTAGAAGAAGCAAAATTAAAATCCCTTGTCGAAGACATTGACCCATCTGCTTTTTTAGCAGTTGCTGCGATATCAGAGGTTCGTGGTGGTCGATTTAAGAAGAAAGCGATTCATTAAAAACAAAAAGCGCAAGCGCCTTGAATAAGGAAAAAAGAAGTTCATTTTTTCCCAGCCCCGACAAGCAAATGTTCTCTAGTGTAAGAAGTCTGAACTTCGACTTCTTACACTAGAGGTTATTTGACCTCGAGGGGCTAGGAAGGAAGAAATGAAGTACTTTCTTCCCTGCTGGAGCTGGATTACGAAAAACTCCGTCTAAATATATCCACAAAGTTAAATTTAATAAATTCCTAAAGAATCAAAAAAAACAGACATAGCCTTTTCAGGTATATGTCTATTTTTTTTGCATTCCACTACTCTGCTCTTTCTTTATATTTTTCTAGGTCAGTAAGAAAACTCTTATTTCTGATGCCGGAGCGTCTTAAAAAGATATTTGCTTTTACGGTTAAAGATGCTTCACTAAAATATTGATCCCAATCATACTTAATTTTTTTAAATTCTTTATGATTGGAGCGATTTAAAGTATCACCAAAACCAAAAATGTCCACTTTATATTTTTCTTGAGTTTTCGTTATGGTTTCCTTAATATTTTTTTCAATGAATTTTTCTGTTAATTTTTCGTATTTATTGAACGTGTCAATCTTGTCTAATGGGTCTGTACATTGTGTTCCAACAAGGTCTGCTTCCCCAATTACATTTACCACTAATTCGGCCTTACCATTTTTAAACTCTGTTTCTTTTTTAGTAGAAGTTGAGATCACTTTTATATCAATAAACTTATCTTTCTCTTCATTACAAGGAACACTTAATTCTGTCTGTTCAAGATCCTCTGTCCATAAATAGCTGCGAGCATCCTCTAGAGACAGAAATCCAACTAACTTATCAAAATTAAACACGGCTAAACCATCAAATTCAATTAATGCATCTAAATCTATTTTTTTATTATTTTCAACACTGGATCCTTTTTCTGGATCTCCTTTTACTTTTACAGCGGCAGCTACTGCATGTTTGCCTTCTAAAATTAAAGTAGTAATAAAATCTGTTAATCGAATTCCAGGATCTCCTCCCCACTCATTATGCAGAGCTTGTGCTTGGTCATGGATTTTTAACGAGGGATCTTTTTGAATAGGGTAGGTTATTTTTAAAATATCTTGAGCTTCTCCCTCTCTTGCAATAAGGATGTTAAAGTCATTTCTAAATTCACCGCTTCGTTCAAGAAAATCTAAAAATTCTAGTAAACCTTCTCTTGCCACTGCTTCGTCAATAACTAGTACCCGTGTATGAGAATAGATTAACTTTCTAGATACACCTACATTCATCTTTTGCGATAGCTCTGAGACCGAATCCCCCTCTAAGGAATAGGAAACAGAAGGGGTATTGCCCATCGCACTTGTTTTCGATTGTTCGGCAGAGTTTATGGCACTCACGGTTACTTTATATCTGGCATTTTCCCCTTTTTCAATCGTAATTCCTGAAACGATCGCAATTTCATTTAATTCGACCTTATCCCAACATCCTGATAGAAGAAAAGTCACAGCAAATAAGGGTAATAAGAAAATTCGCTTAACCATTTTACTCCTCCTTTTTAGGTGGACTAGGCGGTTTTACTTCATCGAATTTGATACTTTGTTCTGTCTTTAAAAAGGTTGGTCTTGTTCGATTTGACCAATTAGGCAATCGAATAAAGACATCCTGTTGGTCTTCCATAATTAATGGAGCAATCGGTGATAAATACGGAATGCCAAATGACCGAAGGCTGGCTAAATGAGCTACCATTATGATTAAAGACAGAAGAATTCCATATAATCCTGCTATGGCCGCTGCAAAAATTAAAACAAAACGTATGAGCCTAGTGGAAATCGAAAAATTATAAATAGGTGAAACAAATGAAGCAATGGCCGTAAACGCAACTACTATGACTAAAACGTTGGATACTAATCCTGCTTCCACGGCAGCTTGCCCAATGACTAATGCCCCTACAATGGATACGGTTTGTCCTACAGCACGAGGCATCCTTACTCCCGCTTCTCTTAAAATTTCGAAAGTCATTTCCATGATTAATACCTCAATAACCGCAGGGAATGGAACTCCTTCTCTTTGGGCTTGAATACTTACAAGTAAATTGGTCGGTAATAACTCTTGGTGAAACGTTACAATGGAAACATATAAAGATGGTAAAATAAGCGCAACCATGAATGAAACATAGCGTATCATTCGTATAAAGGATGCCATCAGATAAGGTTGATAATAATCCTCAGAGCTTTGAAAGAAATCCGTTAGCACCGCTGGAATAATTAACACAAATGGGCTGCCATCCACGATAATGCCAATTTTCCCTTCCATGATACCAGCAGCAACTACATCTGGTCGTTCGGTATTAAATACTAATGGAAATGGGGTTAAATACTCATCTGTTATTGATTCTTCAATGTTTCCAGAATCTAAGATAGAACTAAGTTGGATAGAATTTAAGCGTGTCTTTGCCTCTTGGAGCAAGCCTTGATTTACCACTCCATCCAAATAACCAATTGATATTTTCGTTCGTGAATCTAATCCAATAATAGATTCTTCAAATTTTAGTTTTGGATTTTTAATTCGTCTGCGTATTAAGCTAATATTGGTACTGACTGATTCCGTAAAACTATCTTTTGGCCCCCTAATAATCGTTTGGGTGCTAGGCTCTGAAATAGGACGAAATTCGATATTATCAATCGCAAAAGCCAATGCCTTTTCGAACCGGTCGATCATCAAAATGATATGTCCGTTAAGAATATCTTCTGCGAGGTGATGAAATTCATTTGAATAGTGATAATTTAGTGCTGAAAAATACTTATCTCTAACCGATTCTAAATCCTCATCTGTAATGACTACTTTTTCCGCTTGATTTAGTTCTTTTAGATTTTGATGGATCCGAAGATTGATTTCTTTTTCGTCCACCATGCTTTGTAAAAAAAAGAGATAAGCTTCTTTAGTGCCAAACTTTATCTTTTGATAGGAAAAGTCACTTGAAGAACTAAATATTTCTATTATTTTTTCTTTATTCTCCAATAGATTCTTACTCGTATAAGTGGGCTCAACCGTTAATAAATCTTTTCGAGTTTCTTGATTATTTGGGAATAATTCTTTAAACAAGTTTTTAATTAGACTCACTCTTTTTCACCACCTTTTTCTTTATAAAAAAAGCTATGGCTAACAAACTAATTGGAACAATGATTTGAAGAAAAGTTTGTATATAGACCGTTAATATCTTTCCTCCAATCATGATATATTCATAATAATCTTCGCCAATTAATATGGAATAAAGTGCAATCAACATTCCCATTGGAAAAGCAAAATCACGATATGGTCTTTTGAAAATTTTCTCTAGCCCCTTTAATCCCCCATAAAGCAAAACGGATGCCTTTACAATAATCCCCAACATCATGATAAATACAATCAATAAATCGACGCGTTCGATAAAATTCAATAAAGATATTTGCCTCGCTGTTGATAAAAGTGGAAAGTTCACTCGTTCTTTTAACACACCTAGAGTGGTAATCTGCAACAAGGAGGAATAGACCAGAAATATCCCAGCTAGCAGATAAGCAATCACACTTGTTTTAGCAGCATACTTAAACTTAGAGACATGAGGAATAATCACCATAAAAGCAATAAATTCTCCAAAAGGAAAGTGAATAATCTCTTCAAAAACGGGTGTAAGAACAGGTGTTACACCTTCTCCTAAAATAGGCAATATATTTTTAAATTCTACGGTTCCTGAAAATAAAACGCCTACACCAAGAAAAAGAAGAAAAACTACAGCATACGGAATAAAAATTTCCGTTATTCTCCCCAGTACCTCAATACCTAAATAGACAATATATACGATAAGAAAAATCATCGTAATGGAGATAAATTCAATGGGTGTTCTCAAAAAAATGGAAGAAACCATCAGTTCCCCAAAATCCCGTAATACAAATGAAGCTAGTAAAAAAAAGAAAGTAACATAGATGATACCTAGTAAACCACCAAGCCACTTTCCTAAACATTCTTCTAAAATTTCAAATAAATTTTTACTAGGAAACCATTTAAGCAGCTGCAAGTAATTAAAAACAAGAAAAAGACCCGAGATACAAGCAATTAATATTGCAATCCATGCATCACGCTCAGCTTTTACTCCTATGTTAACAACAATAGAACTCCCTAATAGAAAGAGAAAGACGAGAATAAATAATTGCCAAAGTGAGATATTTTCTTTCATTCACGATCATCCGTTCACTTTTTTTGACGCTTCTTTTTAATCCAAATAATCGGAAAAAGGCATAACGGAAGCCCCAACTGCAAAGGTAAATGTAAATATAGTGGGACCACTTTTAAACCTTCCTCAATATGTTCTGCAAAATTTTTACTAATAATAATTGATGAAAAAGAGATGAGGAGTGCCATGGGAATAACAAACTGACGATACGGAACATTAAATACTTTTTCCAAGCCAACTAATCCTCCATAAAAAAAGATTGTTACCTTAACTATGATTCCAAACATTACGATAAAAACAATGATTAAATCGACACGCTCGATAAAATTCAAAAGAGAGATCTCCCGAGCAGCTGATAACATGGGAAAGTTCGAACGGTTGCGAATATTATCACCTAAGGTAGCGAGTTGAATCACTGTTGTATAAACAAGGAGTAATCCGCTTAAAAAAACAGAAATAGCAGCAACGGTCTTCCCTTTTTTTATTTTTGTAACTCTGGGAATAAAGGCTGTAAAAACAATGAGTTCACCAAAAGGAAAGACTATCAGGGAAGGAAAAACTGACTTAATGACTGGCTTAAATCCATCTCCTAAAATAGGCAATAAATTAGCAATATCTAGTTCATTGGATAATAAAATTCCCAAACCAACAAAAACGATAAATATCGCAATATAAGGGATAAAAATTTCAGAGGTTCTCCCTAAGATTTCAATTCCTAAGATTAAAAAATAGGCGATCAAAAACATCATCGTTATACTAATAAATTCGATCGGTGTTTTTTCAAAAATGGTCGAAACCATTAACTCTCCAAAATCTCTTAATACTCGGGAAGCAATGTAAAAAAAATAAACAATATAGAGGAAAATAAACAACTTACTTATGTATTTTCCGAAACAAAACTCTAATATCTCAAACAGGTTTTTATTACCACTTTTTTCTATTATGAAAAAATAATATAAGATAATGATGATTCCAATAACTGTTGCGATTAATAAAGCAATCCATGCATCTTTTTTGGCTTCTCCAGCAATTCCTACAACCACAGCAGAGCCCGTTTCAAAAATAAAAATTAATAAAAATAGCTGCCATAATGAAATCTTTTCATCCATTTTACGTTCCATTTTGTGTTCCCTCAGGTACTCCTTTTTTCTTTCGAAAACGTTTATAGTCAGTCATAATGGAATAAAATAATCCTAAAAATAAACCGAAAAAAACCCACCATTTTCTTGTACCGAATTCTAGTGAAAGTACGGAATAGAAAAACTCACCAATTGATTTATGTAAAAAGAAGATATCAATCATACCGACTAAAGAGGTTAACATAGTAAAGATTAATACAAATGCCAACGTAACCATGCTGCCACCCATTATTTTTGACTTACTATTAATCTTTACTAACAAAGGAAAATTTAAACAGAGAATTGCCATAAGAGTTTTATCGGAATCATATATCATATAGGGTCTTATGTAATGGAGGAAAAAAATGAAACAAGCAATTTTTTTAGACAGAGATGGCGTTATCAATGAAGTGCTTTCCCATCGTGTGAAATTTGTCAATAAACCAGAGCACCTCTATTTATTGGAAGGCGCGGCTGAGGCGATTGCTGAGTTTACAAAAGCAGATTATGATGTGTTTGTTGTAACGAATCAAGGTGGAGTGGGATTAGGATTTTTAAAAGAGAAGGAATTACATAGGATTCACGAAAGACTTTGTGAGTTAGTAGGAGAAAAAGGAGGAAAGTTAAAAGAAATTACGTATTGTCCGCATAAACCAAAGGCAGGATGTGAATGTCGGAAGCCTAATGCTGGATTGCTGTTAGATTTAGCGAAAAAGTATGATATTGATTTGAAAAGAAGCGTCATGGTAGGGGATCATGAACGAGACATCGAAGCAGGTAAAAAAGCTGGCTGCAAAACCGTTTTTATCGGGAATGAAGAAACAAGCGCTGATCAGAAAGCAGATAGTTTGCTTTCAGCAGTGGAAGATATTCTTGAATTGCTTGAAAATGAAAACGCGCCTAATTCATAGGCGCGTTTTCCATTTACATCATTTTTTCAGCTGATCTTCTCTTGCCTCTTTTTAGCTTTGTTAAGGTTTCATATACAATCGGAACAATTAATAGAGTCAGTAAAGTAGAACTTGTTAATCCGCCAATGACGGTGACTCCCAGACCTCTTGATATCACTCCACTTCCTTCAATACCAAGAGCTAATGGAATTAATGCCCCTATGGTCGCGATGGCTGTCATTAAGATTGGACGAAGGCGAGTGACTCCTGCTTCAAGTAAAGCTTCTCTCGTCGTATATCCTTCATTTTCTTTATGAATGACACGGTCTACTAACACGATCGCATTTGTTACCACGATCCCAATTAACATTAAGGCCCCTATCATTGCAGAGATACTTAATGTTTCTCCGGCTATCAACAATCCAACTAATCCGCCAATAATGCTAAATGGAAGAGAGAATAAAATCGCAAACGGTGCAAGTGCTCCACCAAAGGTAATCACAAGGACAATATAGACGATGGCAATCGCTGCTAGCATCGCTAATCCAAGCTGCGTAAAGGATTCTTGAATATCCTCCGTAACCCCACCCATTTTCACTTCAATATTAGATGGGATCTCGAGCTTATCCACTTCCTTCTGCAGGTTCTTTGATGCTTTCGATACATCCTTTGTGGTTAATTCACCGCTTACGGAAACATATATCTTTCCGTCACGTCTTGTTACTGTATCAGAAGTTTTTCCTTCATTTATTTTCACAACATCTTCAATTTTAATAGTTTGCCCAAGTGGACTGGTGATGGTTTTATCTGTTAGATCGTTAATTTTTTCGTAATTCTGTTTGGCAACCTCAAGATAGACATTTAATTTTTCTCCATCTTTTTCAATGGTTGTTACCACTGGTCGCTGACGTTGTTGCATGAGCTCCATGCCAATTTGACCAGTTGTTAATCCAAGTTTACTTAGTTTTTCTTGATCAACTACTAAGGTGTATTCATCATACGTTTGAGAGATGCTTGTATCGACATTTCGGAAAGAATCATTCTTTTTCATGATTTCTTCAATCTTCTTCACGGTTGGTTCTAAATCAGAAACCTTTTCACCATAGACGAAATAAGAAACCTTATTACCCGTGCCGCCAGTAAAATCTTGTGATTCCCATTCTCCTTTTTCCGTCTTACTTTGAAGCTCTTTGACTACATTTTCTTTTTCAGTCTCAAAGTTTTCTGTATCTTTATCATAAATAACATAGAAGAGAGCTTGGTTATTGGCACCTGGGTTCATCGGATTTTCTCCACCAACCGAATATTGAACGGTTTCAACATTTTTACGTTTCAGGAAGAAACTTTCTGCATCCAATGCCAGTTCTTCTACATCCTCGAGTGTTTGTCCTGGTGCTGGCTTAAAGGTAACCATCGCCATCTTCTCTTCTTCAGATGGTAAGAAGCTAACGCCAATGATTGGAACTAAAAAGAAACTTCCCAACAATAATAGAATCGCCAGTCCAAATGTGATGATCTTATGATTTAATGACCAATTCAAGATTCCTTTATAAAATAAAGCTAACTTACCTGGCTTTCCTTGTTCATGTTTATGTTTAAGCCCTTTCTTAAAAAAGGTATGAGCCATCATTGGTACGATGGTAATAGCCACTAGTAAGGAAGCTAAAAGAGCAAATACCACGGTTAAAGCAAATGGTAAAAATAATTCACCTATTTGCCCTTTTACAAGTCCTAGTGGTAAAAAGACCGCAACCGTTACAATCGTTGATGACAGAATCGGAATGAACATTTCCTTCGTGGCTTCTCTGATTAAATCCTTGCCCGATAAAGTTTCCTTTGATAATGACATTCTGCGGTAAATATTTTCGATAACAACGATTGAATCATCAATGACCCTACCAATAGCAACGGTCATAGCACCTAATGTCATAATGTTTAAGGTAATATCCATTTGCTTTAATAGTAAAATCGCAATCAATAGGGAGAGAGGAATCGATATAACCGAGATAATGGTTGATTTAAAACTTCTTAAAAACAGTAGGATGATGATAATCGCAAATACAGCCCCAAACAGCGCTTTATTTAGCATCGTTTCTACTGATTTTTCAATTGGTTCCCCTTGATCAAACCCGATAATAAATTTCGTTCCTTCAAATTGGTCCTCAAGCTGATTAATTTTATCCTTTACAGCATTGGCTACATCTACTGTGTTGGCATCTGCCGCTTTCACAATTTGTAGCGCAATGGCTTCCTGACCATTTGTCCGTGAAATTGACTCTGCCTTACCTACAATCTTTATATCAGCAATATCCTGCAATTCAACTGTTGGCAATTCGAATGGAGTTACTGACCCTTGCTGGCCAGTTGGATTACCTGGTGTTGCTTGTGGCATTGATGCTTGATTACTTTGACCCATACCTGTTTGCGGCATCGCACCTGGATTACCTTGATTTGTACCGGATTGAGGCATCATTCCTGGATTACCTTGGCCAGCAGCGGCAGTAGGGATTACTGGAATCTTCATTTTTTTCAAATCTTCCAGATTCATGATATTTCCGTCAACCACAACCGCTTTTTGTGTATCTTTAAACGTATACAAACCTAATGGCATGTTTACGTTTGAACCTTTAATGATATTTTGGACTGTATCTTTATTAAGTCCTAATGCCTTTAATTGATCTTCTTTAAATTGTAGTTGAGCCTCTTCTACTTGTTGCCCGGAGATTTGCACGGAGGATACACCCTCTAGACCCTCGATGGCAGGAAGAATTTCATCCTCCACTTCACTGGTTAACTCCGACAACGATTTTTTATCATTGGCCACACTAACAGCCAATATAGGGAAGGCATTAAAGCTAATCCGTGAGACCTTTGATTCTAACGCCCCTTCTGGAAAGGTCATATCGGCAATGATCTCATCTACCTCTCGCTTTGCTTCCTCCATATCGGTTTGGTACGTATATTCAATTTGAAGGGCTGAAGCATTTTGGAAGGATGACGAGCTTACTGCTTTTACCCCTTTTAGATTCTGGAGTCTTTTTTCTAATGGTTCAGAAATTTGATCGGCCACTTCTTCTGGAGTAGCTCCTGGGTAAGGTGTTGTAATGGTTACAACAGGTATGGTGATATCAGGAAGTGTTTCCAATTTCATATTAAATCCAGAATAGAGCCCCGCAACGGTTATAATAATCGTAAGCAGCCATACGGCAAATTTATTTTTCAGCGCAAAATTAATGATTTTGTTCATTTTTTTCCCCTTTTCTTCACTAAGTTGACTGACTGGTCATATCCATATTAACTATAACTTTACTAAAAAAATTGGTCAATTATTTATATTATTTTCATAACATTAAAAAATATTTATGACCGATAAGTCAAAGTGTAACAGCAAAATGGCTACCAGTTTTCATGGTAGCCATTTTTGTTTTCTATTAAAAAAGATTGACTAAATTTTGAGTTGCTTTATTTGTGTCATGGATAAGTTGTGTAAGTTGTTCTTTATTATCTGTTTGGCTTTGTACGGTTGCAGAGATTTCTTCAAGTGAGGCTGATGCTTCTTCCAAAATGGACGCAAATTCATTTACGGCCACCTCGATGGAGCCTGTATCTTTGTCGATGCTTTTAGCCACTGTTCCAAATGAATCCATCTCATTTTGCAATTTCTCGATGGAATGTTTAATCGATTCAAAAATCGTATGATTCTTCATCGTACCTTCAATATTTTCATCCATCTTATTTGCGACAAAATTCATTTGTTCTTGAGTTTCTCGGTTATTGGAATGGATTTGGTTTAAGGTAGTTGAGATTTGAACCGCTGTTGTATCTGTTGTTTCTGCTAGTTTACGAATCTCTTCAGCTACCACTGAAAATCCTCTGCCGGCTTCTCCAGCACGTGCTGCTTCAATGGAAGCATTTAATGCTAAAAGATTGGTCTGAGACGTAATACCTTGAATCAATTGAATTGAGCTTAAGGATGAATCAATATTTTCACTCAATGTCTTCATATCTTTTTCCATGATTTCAATGAAGTTTTTAAATTCTAGCATTTGTTTTCTGAGGATTTGAGACTGATTTCTCCCCTCTTCGATTTGACCAGTCATTTGTCCCGTTTGATCTCCCACCTGCTGAACACGTTGATTCATAACTGATACTTGTTTTGTAGTGCTTTCAATGGCATCCATAATATCGTTGATGGCATTTCCCTGTGAATGGGTACCAGCCGCAATTTCTTGCAATGCCACGTTTATTTCCTCTGTTGTTGCTTTTTCTGCTTCAGATTGTTCCTGTACCTTTTGCATATTATCAGCAATAATTTGTGAATTATCTAATAAAGACTTCTTTTGTTCTGCTTCCTTTTGTAATTTTTCTTCAATCGTAGCTTGCATACTATTAATATTCTTAGAAAGGGTGCTAGATATATTTTGCTGAAAAAATAATACAATGACAGCTAAAGCAAAAATAAGCAATGCATTGGATAAAGTTGAAGCATACGCATCTGGAAACAATAGATACGAGGCAACTAATAATATAGTACTTAATATGGCTCCAATGTAATAAATGACTCGGTCCATATAAAGTGCTGAACAAACCAATACATAATAAACCAAGGCAATATTGTTATCCGAAGGGCTCAAATACATAATTAACCCAGAAATAATGGTCAAGCCAAGTATGGCAATATAAGGTATCTTATCCGACAGTCTCTTTGTGAGGTGTAGAAAAGCAATGGTTGAGCATATAAGCGCCCCGCCAATTGCAATAACCAAAATAACAATCAATTCCTGACCCAGCGCAAAATCAACCACTACCGCTAAGAGTGCTGAAATGATTAACATGATTAAAGCGATTTTGTTCTTACTGCGCAACGTCTGTAGATTTAACTCCGCAATCGACATATAAGATGTCTCCCTCTTTTTAAAAACTTAGATTCTTGTTAAGTATCTTTTGAAATAAATACTTTTCCAAGAATCGACATTTCTTTTAAAATGTCTTGTATATAAATTATCGGAGGATAAAGAATTTTTTTAATAGAAAAAAGCCACCAAAAAAAATATTTTTGGTGACGAAAATCTTAACTTCCAATATATCTCGAATAATACGATTTGGCTTTTGTTATATCATTTGTCCCGTGGATGAGAGCACGTCCGTCTTTAAAAAGCACCATGGAAATTTCTTCATCCGGAGAAAAGCGCAGTAAATATGGATTTACTTTAACCTCTCCGATTTTTTTAAACTGCTCAGCCATTTTGTTAAAATCAAATTCCTCTTTATTTCGACTCACAATTTGCACCGTATCTCTGCCACATAAGGTAGAATAGGTAGTTTGATGGCTCGACCGTGTCTCCAAAAATTCAAAATGGCGTTCCACACAAGTAGGGCATTTTGGATTATGTCCATTGGATATATCCATTTGGAACGTGGAGTTATCCCAGATATCCAATTGCTCTAGATTAGGATTCGGCTCGGCACCAACCAATACCTTTATCGCCTCCATCGCCTCAAAGGAGCCAATGATATCGGTAATGGGTGAAAGTACCCCTACCGTATCACAGGTTTCTCCTCTTCCAGCTGGAAGGTCGGGGAATAAACAACGATAACAAGGCGTTTTTCCAGGAATAATCGTCGCAAACATTCCCCTTGAACTTACCGCTCCTCCATGTACCCATGGAATACCATGCTTTACAGCCACATCATTGATTAAATACCTTGTAAGAAAATTATCTGTTCCGTCTACAATCACATCAAAACCACTCAGTAGTTCTTCTGCATTATTCATGTTAATGTCCGCAATAATAGGTTCAATCGTGACGGAGGAATTGATTTCGGTTAATGTTTTTTCGGCAGCTATGACTTTAGGAAGCTGTTGTAAGGCATCCGATTCCTTGTATAAGGATTGTCTTTGTAAATTGGAAAGCTCCACAAAATCGCGATCAATGATCCGAAGATAACCAACACCAGACCGAACAAGATGATTCGAAATAACCGTTCCTAACGCACCCATTCCGACTAGCACTGCTCGGCTTTTTAATAACTTGAGCTGTCCTTCCTTCCCAATTGGTTGAAAAAGAATTTGGCGTGAATATCTTTCCAGCTCCTTTTGCATCCATTTCCCCCCTTAATAGCAGATAATTTTTGAACTTCCGCTGCCTTTTTAAAATTAGACTTATAAAAATTTTACTAAAATTCTATTATTTAATAAATATGTAGAGGAATTTCTTGGGCAAGTATCTAATATTTTATAAAGGAGCATACATGTTTTTACGTAATCATTATATGAAAGAGGTGTCGAAGAAGGATGAATCTTGGCGGATTTAAAAACAAAGAAGTCTTAGTAGATTTAACAAGTGGTTCCGTTGATTACAGACCCGTTAACGAAGAGTATGCAAAGAAATTCATCGGTGGACGTGGTTTAGGTGTGAAATACGTTTTAGATAACGGTCCTGAGGTTGAGCCATTATCTGAAGATAATATCCTATGTATCATGACAGGTCCTGTTACGGGATCACGTTCATCCATGAGCGGACGTTTATGTGTAGTCACAAAATCCCCATTAACTGGCACTGTTACAGACTCTCATATGGGCGGTTGGACAGCAGCTCGTCTAAAGTGGGCTGGCATTGATAATATTATTTTTAAAGGAAAAAGTGATAAGCCTGTTTACCTTTATATCGAAAATGGGCAGGCAGAACTTCGTGATGCTTCTGACCTTTGGGGAAAAAGTACTCGCGCAACGGTTCAAGCTTTCAAAGACAAATATGGTGCAGATGACCTGAGCGTTATGACTATCGGCCAAGCTGGTGAAAACAAAGTTCGTTTTGCCGGATTCATGAATGAACATGACCGTGCTGCAGGTCGTGGAGGTACTGGTGCCGTAGCAGGTTTCAAACTGTTGAAGGCCATCGTTATTAAGGCAACTCAAAAAGGAAATATGCCGGAAGCGAAAAATGCAGATGAATATAAAGAAGCAAACAAGAAGGCTGTTAAAGCCATTCTTGATGGCGGCTTAACAGCGCCAAATAAAGGTGGTTTATCCGTTTACGGTACGAACGTACTAACAAATTTAATTAATGAAGTGGGAGCTCTTCCTACTATGAACTCTCAAGCGACTAACTGGGATGAGGCTGAAAAGCACAGTGGTGAATGGGTAAATGAGCATTTATTGGTAGCCAACAACACATGCCATGCATGTCCAGTAGCTTGTAAAATTGAGGTTGAAGTAAAAGAAGGTAAATACAAAACTCGTGTAGAAAGCTTTGAGTTTGAATCGGCTTGGGCGCTTGGTGCCAACAGCGGTTTAAGCAACTCTGAAGCCATCGCTTACTTAATCGATTTATGTAATGAATATGGAATGGATACTATTGAACTAGGACATTGTTTATCTGTGACAATGGAAGCTTTTGAAAAGGGTCTTGTCGATGAAAAGCTTGACTGGGGCGACGCAGACAGCATGATCGAAATGACTCGTAAAATTGCTCACCGTGAAGGTTTCGGCGGCGTATTAGCTGAAGGACCTGCACGGGCTACTGCAATGTGGGGTGCTCCAGAGTTATCGATGTCTGTTAAGGGGCAATCTATTCCTGCTTATGATCCACGCGGAATCCAAGGGATTGGACTTGGCTATGCGACAAGTAACCGTGGTGCATGTCACTTACGCGGTTATACAGTTGCCAGTGAAATCGCAGGAATTCCTGAACCGACTGACCGCTTAGCAGCAGAAGGTAAAGGCGAATTATTGAAAGTGTTCCAAGACCTATTATCTTTCTCTGACTCTATGAATATCTGTAAATTCTCTTCATTCTCTGAAAATGCTGAGCATTATGCAGAGCAATACAGCGGAATGACTGGCATTCCAATGACAGCTGAAGATGTTATGCTTGCTGGTGAACGTATCTATAACTTAGAGCGCTACTACAATAACCTTGCTGGTTTCGATAAGGCTGAGGATGATTTCTTACCTAAACGCTTTACAGAAGAAGGCGCAACCGGTAACAGTGCCGGCTCTGTAAGCCGCATGGACATCATGTTAGATGAATACTACAACGTCCGCGGATGGAAAGACGGAGTGGTTCCGACTGAGAAATTAGTTGAATTAGGAATCATTGAAAAAGCTGACTCTGGGGAAACTGTAGAGCAGTAATAAACTGATTGAGTTGTTTTGAAAGGGCCGAGTTTTTGGGCCCTTTTTGGTTTGGGGTTGAGTGGTGGTGTTATGGGGTTCATGGGTTTTGATGGCCTGGTTAGGGAGTTCTTAATGTTGTTGAATAATGTAAATGGGAGAGTTATAGTATAGGTGTTAATTTGAGTTTGGTTTTCCCCAAAAAGAGGTAACTTGCTTTTGGTATTTCTTCCCTCGTTGTCTCCCTTTCTATTTAACTTGCTTCTTTTGGGTGGTTTGGTTGTGAATCTCGGATAAACTGAGCAACTAGTGGAAGGTTCCATCATGCCCCTATCTAAGTCGAGCATATTTTTTTAAACTCGAGCATTTCTCCCGCAAAGTCGAGCATATTTTTTTAAACTCGAGCATTTCCTTCTCAAAGTCGAGCAAATTTACTTTAAAGATTGTCTTCCTCCCTAGAAAATCTCTATTTTTTCCTCTGAATTGCACGACTTTCTCTTAAAATAGTTAATTTTTTTAATAAAAATGATATGGAGTGATGAAAATGAATATTTTAGAACGAGAAATACCAAAGATTATTCCTAAGTTAGAGGCTTTAAGTGGAAGGTTATCTCCTTTTCACGAAAAACAGGGAATTCTTAAATTAGCTCACTCTCGTTTTTTAGCAGGTTATCAAGGTGAAAAAGCGGTTGATTACTACTTCTCGTTAATGGATCAAGATAAGTATGATTTTTATCATGGGATAAGATTGTTTAACGGAAAAACTTACTTCCAAATTGATACGCTTATCATTTCAAATGCCTTTATATTACCAATAGAAATAAAGAATCTAGCAGGAACAATCGAATATGATAGGAAAAATAATAAATTCACAAATAGTGGAGGAGTTATAACTAATCCCTTATCACAGGTGAAATTGCAAAAGCTTCAACTTACAGATTGGCTTCAAAATAAAAATTGTCCCCCCATCCCCGATTTTCTTGTTGCGATGTCCAATCCTTCAACAAAAATAAACTCTCCATCAGGATTACCCGACCAATATTGGAAGATATGTAGCGGACAAGACCTTCTAGAAAAAATTCAAATTTACGAAAAAATGTATAAAACAGAGCATATCTCCCTTAAAGAACGTAAGAGATTAAGAAAATTGTTACTTAAAGCTCATACACCGCTAAATCCCGATGTACTAAAAAAATACAAAATTTCAAAAGAAGAGCTGATTCCTGGTGTACAATGTCCTTCATGTAACGCTATCCCCATGGATCATATCTATGGAAAATGGGAATGTCCAAAATGCCTGACTAAATCAAAAACGGCACATATAAAAACGATTCAAGATCACTTTTTATTAAATGGCCCAACTATCACAAATAAACAATTTAGAGAGTTCACTCTTTTGAAAGATAGACAAGTGGCAACTCGAATCTTAATTTCATTAAAACTACCATATATAGGAACCAACAAAGGCAGAGTCTACTATTCTCCTGAATACAATCCTAATCAAGACTAAAAAAGGACAGAAGCACATGCTCCTATCCCCCTACTCGAGTGGTTTTATATCGATAATTTTTTATCAGTTTTTCTAGTTCCTCTTCATTTTCCGCAGTAAATCGAATGTAAACGGCGTTCACTTTAAAAACCGAGGTAAAAGCTCGTTCTTCTTCAGACAAGATTTCGCCTCTCCAACCGTTGCCTTCGAATAGGTATGGAAAGGAATCCGTTACTTGTTTTCCACCTAATTCTTTAAAATACATGGCTAGGTGGGCACGATTTATACCACGAAATTCAAGGTCGCGATTGACCAATTTGATCGCCCTCCTATTCTATGATTCTATCAACCGCCTGCAACAGGTGGGAATAAGGCTAATTGATCGGTTTCCTTTACCCTTGTCTCTAAGTCCTCTGCGTGGATGATGTTTCTGCCATTCACATATAAATGCACAAATGGTTTTAGTTTTTTCTCTTCTGTATATATTTCATCCTTTAAATCAGGAAACATTTCAATCATTTTATCCAGCACGTCCATTACACGGTCGCCATCCGGCTCAACATTAACGGAAACTCCGCCGCAAATCACTCGAAGATTCGCAAACACTTTTACCAACATATCAATCCGTTCCCCCTTCTTACTATTCATATTAAAGTGAATCATATTTATTGTCATCCGATTTATTTTAATAGTTTGAAAATAAGTCCTTATGATAGTGTTTTCAACCATTTCCTTTGTTTTAGGCTAACAATCGCATATCCAAATAAGCACATTCCAGATAATCCACTAGAGAGTTGCCAAAGTATATCTTGCTCTACATAAACCCCTAGTAAGCTGCCGATGACTCCCACTATCCCTAAATAAACGCATTGCTTTTTCTGGTTTTCAAAAATGGAAAAATGAAATTCCCGCTGTTGTTGAATTTCCCTTTGTTCCAACAGCTGTTGTGGTTTCTTAATCAAATCGGTAACAGAATGAAAGATTTGAAAAATAGGTTGGGAGTTCATCCATTTTAAAAATAACTTCCATTTGTTTGTTTCACTGTGATGAAGCCAGTCCATAAAAGCCGGTTTTATGACTTCCAGCACCTCTTTTTCAGGATTAATCGTATGTAACATCCCTTCAATAGTCACAAAAGAACGCCCTAAAAAGACAAAACGCGTTGGGATTTGAATGGGTAAGGATTTAACGATATCATTCATTTCCTTTTTAACGGCAAAAAGGTCCATTTCTTTTAATTGAGCTAATTCAAAATTTAATGCTTCACCAAGAATTTTTTCAATAGGTTTTAGATTGGCATTAGGCAGTAGGAAACCTAAATCACATAATACCTCTGCGGCCTTTGAATAATTTTTTAATAAAATAGCCTCTAGTAAGCTTTGAAAATTAGCTGCATCGGATTTCGATATTTCTCCCACCATCCCAAAGTCTAAAAGAACGATCGTTCCATCAGGTTGGACAAGTACGTTCCCTGAATGGGGGTCGGCATGGAAAATCCCCGCTTCCAGCCATTGAGGCAGAAACACTCTGAATAATCTTTGAGCCAATTCATCTCGATCGATATTGGATCGCAGTAAAAAGTCTACATCTGTTATACGAATCCCGTCCACCCATTCCATTACTAACACTTGTGAAGTACTGAGCTCCGGGTATACTTGAGGTATTTTCAACTGAGCAAAAGAATGAAAACGATTTTGAAAATGCTCGGCTGTCTCTCTTTCCTTCTTAAAATCGAGCTCTCTTTCAATCACTTGTTTTAATTCCTGATAGAGCATTTTAAAACTAATAAATCCCTTTGGAACTGGGGCAAAGTGATGGGCAAACCAAATGATAATTGATAGTGTTCGAAAGTCTGTTTTAACAATGGATTGAATGGTCGGACGCTGAACTTTCACCGCAACTTCTGTCCCATCTTTTAATACCCCGCGATACACTTCGCCGATGGAGGCTGAAGCAACGGCCTTACGTTCCAGTGCTAACAACTTTTCTTCAATAGGGCCATTCCATTCTCTTTCGAGTACATTTTTAATATCTTCCCAAGGAGAAGGAGGAACTTTATCCACTAAGTCCTGGATCTGTTTAATAAATCCATTAGGTAAAAGGTCGGCACGGATACTTAACATTTGCCCAACTTTAATTAACAATCCTTCTAATTCAAACAGCATCTGGCGAAATTGCTTCCCTAACTTCTCCCATAATTGATCCCATTCTGCTTCAGATTTTTTACGGAATTTATACCAATACACTTGTATGACTAAGGAAAAAGCAAAGCTCAGTACCTTCCACATGCGATATAATTTTTTCTCGGATTTCATCAGGAGTCCCCCACTGTTTATACATTCTTTGCTTATATACGTGTTAAAAAATATAACGTTTCATAATAAAGTTCGGCATGGACTAGTAGCATTCCTTTTATATAAAAGCTGTTTTCTTATAGTTTGTGGTTTTAGGGCTCTCTTAAAAAGTGCTCAGCTCTTTTCTTCATTTTCATATGAGTTTAACACCCTATATGGAGAAATGCCTATTAATATTCACAAAAAGCAACAAAGTTTCAGAAAAGAGCCTATATAAAAAACAACCTTAGTCACTCTGGACTAAGGTTGTTTATCATTCCCTTTCCTCCTTATTTCAAGCTTAAGCTGTGAAACGTGGAAGAGCGTTACCTAATGCCCCAAAAACCTGCTGAAGTTTAGCAAGCTTCTGTTCTTCTGTTAAGTTTAACAAACTATCTGCCCCAGAAACTTTTAAACATACAGGTCCTAGAGTTAGAGTGACCAAACCTAAAAGAACGACTGTTGTTGTACATGGAATGTTCACGCACAGAAGGTCTGTTGGTTCACATGTTTGACTTCCACAATCTGGACATTGAGCTTGGGCTTGTGTAACAACTTCATGTTCTTCCATTGTTTTCCCTCCTTTCTCTTAATCTTCTTTACTTTATGTCCGAACTTTAATATGGCTTGGACGAGCTACTAAATTTTTGAAAAATGATTCTAAAGCCACAAAAAATCCTCGCCTTATAAAGTCGAGGATCAGACTTATTATCATTTAAAACGGCTTTAAAGCTATCTTGTCTTTTGTTTCTAAGCTTTCAATCATATCTAGCCAAGCTTGTGGTTTGTTTGGAAGAACGGTGTAGTATCTTCTTAAGAATTTCACAATCAACTCTGAATCTAGTTCTGTTACTCCCGGTTCCATTGGCAAAAATGAAAGATCCAGTCCTTCTACGGCTTCACCATCATTGTTCCAAGATGGATGAACGTACGGGAAGTCTAGACGTTTATATCCTAAATGGGATAAAACTTCACGGCGAACATAAGGGTTCATTGGCTTAACACCGCCAAATTCATGGTGTTCCACTCGGTATGGGTCATAAATTTCGGCAAACATTCCATATAGTTTTTTTCCGTTTGCTTCGGCAAGTGCTTTTAAATCCTCTGCACGGTGATTAGCAAGGAAAGGTCCAATTCCTAAACCAGCCTGACCAATAATCGTAAAATCGGTCATTGCAACATTAAAGTCTTCATAATAACGGTATTCGGTTGCACCCACTACTTTTCCCTCATGGACAGCTACAAAAACACGAATCCCTGGGTCTTCTAAAGGGTCCTTCCAAAGGCTAAACTCCAACACTTCTTCCGGTGGGAAAACATCTTGCATTAATTGGTGCATTTGCTTAAATAACGGGTCATCAATATGAGTAATTCTTGTATATTCCATCTTAAAAATACTCCTCTCTAAATCTTAAATGGGTTCTTCCATTCCATCAGTGTTCCATAATGGCATGATTCTTCATCATCTAAATAATTGGCCACCACTTTAACAGGTGTACGTCCGCAACGGAGCAGGAAAGTAATGACTGGGTCTTTTACTTCGCCTTTTACAATAGCATCTAAGTATTGTTCAGCTGTTAGTTCACTAGATTTTAGATGGTAACCTGGCATTCTGCCACCACCTAATAATCGATCTAATCCTAAATGAACCACTACATCATACATAGATGACATTAACCATTTTCCCAGACCAAGCTTGCGAAAAGCCGGGCGGACACTAATATCAACCACGTATAACGTATTTCCTTTTGGGTCATGGTTCGTAATATAACCGTTAGCGGTTACTTCTTCCCACGTATGATCTGGATGAGTTGGATCAAAATTTACTAGCAAGCCCGTCATTGAACCAGCAAGTTCACCATCCACTTCAATACATAAAGCCCCTTCTGGGAACAACGTGATATGATTTTTCAACTGCTCGTGATTCCACCAAAGTTCAGATGGAAATGGAGGTGGAAAACATTCCTGTTGAATCTGAATCAAGTTTGTAAAGTCTTCTTCTGTATAATTTCGTATAATGGCAGGAACAGGTTTATCTTGGTCGAAAACGTAAAATTCTTTTCGATACAAAGGTAATCCCTCCCTCTTATTTTTTCACTTCTTTTTCCCAATCAGGATAAAGGTCTGAACGACGGTCACGCCAAGTTGTTACCGATCCGCTTTCACGCACTTTGTATAAAAGATCTAAATTTAAATCTGCAGTCACAATCATATCCTGGTTAATTTCTCCTTCAACCAAAATGCCTTTTGGCGGGAAAGGAACATCATTAGGCGTAATTACAACCGCTTGACCGAAATTTCCTCTCATAAAATCAACGGTTGGCAGTGAGCCAACTGTTCCAGTTGTGACGACATAGACTTGATTTTCAATCGCACGTGCATGACTTGTGTAACGAACTCGGTGAAATCCATGGCGATCATCTGTACAAGATGGACAGAAAATCACATCTGCCCCCTTCGCTTTCGCCATTCTAACAATCTCTGGGAACTCGATGTCGTAACACGTTAACACCGCAATCGTTCCTTTATCGGTCTCGAACACCTCAAGGCCTTCACCAGCAGACATATTCCATTCTTCCACTTCCGTAGGAGTGATATGAAGTTTTGCTTGTTCTGCTACTCTTCCATCTGGATAAAAAAGGTGAGCGACATTGTAAATCTTATCGCCTTTACGAATCACATGGGTACCACCAATGATATGCATACCAGTTTGTTTAGCTAGATTGATAAATAAATTTCGGTATTGTTCAGTGAAGTTAGGTAACTCCTGAATCGTTAATGCTTCGCCTTTTTCGTTACCAATTGACATCAGCTGGGTTGTGAAGAACTCAGGAAAAATAATAAAATCGGAGTTGAATTCTTGAGCTGTTTTTATATAATGCTCTACTTGATGAGCGAATTCTTCAAAGGATTGAATGGTATGAAGATGATATTGTACGGCAGAGACTCTTAATTGCATAATATCCCCTCTTTCTTTATTAGTCATATTTCCTATTATTAGTGAATAATGATGGATGAGCAAGTACGCACATTACAGTAACATAGTGTAAAAAAGTATACTGTGTAAAACATAGCTCCTTACTATTAGAAACTTTTACTATTATTCCATTTCTTGTTGAAAAAAAGTCCTGTTAAAGTAGGATGTTTTATGATAGATTCAACTTTAACATATAATAGTTTCAAGAAGATGGAAACTTTTTTGCTTAATAAATGGGTGAAAAAGAATAAATGAGGTGGAAAAGTGGCTAAGGGGATAACAGGAGTAGAGTTTGAAGAAATTATTAAGCATGCAACTAAGCCGATTGTTCTTGAATTTGGAGCAGATTGGTGACCAAGCTGTCGCTTTATGAGGCCGGTGGTCTCTATGGTTGCAGAACAAGAAAGTAATGTTGATTTTTACTATGTCGATTTGGATATAGCTCCAGAACTAGCTAGTATGTTTGGCGTGCAAAGCATACCTACTTTAATACAAATCAAGAATGGGCAAGAAACCAATCGTTCCAGAGGGTATATTCCTGAGGATGAAATAAAAGAGTTTGCCCTTTCGTAAGAAAAGCGCAAGCGCCTTGGTTAGCCCCGACAAGCAAATGTTCTCTAGCCTAAGAAGTCCGAACTTTGACTTCTTAGGCTAGAGGTTATTTAACCTCGAGGGGCTAGGCGCTGGAGCTAGACAATTTTCGAAGTCCCTAAAAGTTATGTATGCTATCTTATCTGTTATATTGAGCCTTTAGGATGTTTATTCATAAAGGCTTTTATTTTGACCCTAATTTTATCACTTCGATTCAGACCTAACCAACGGCTTTACACCGACTGTCTCCATATAGTCCTTACCCCATTTATACATCGCATCCAATATCGGCATTAAGCTTCTTCCTTGTTCAGTAAGAGAATATTCCACCTTTGGAGGCACAACTGGATAGACTTCACGATGAACGATTAAATCTTCTTCCAATTCACGTAATTGGTTAACTAGCATTCTTTGGGTAATTCCAGGCATCAGGGATTTCAATTCACCGAATCGCTTCGTCCCTTCTTTACCTAAATGCCATAATATTAACATTTTCCATTTGCCGCCAATAACTGATAACGTTAATTCTTTTTCACAATTGAATATTTTATCCTGCATACGAGACATCTTGCCCCACCTCCATTGTTATTGTAATCCATTAGTATACTTTTTAGCACTATGTAATAATAAAGTGCGTACTTCCAACAAAGAATGATATGTATTATATTTGATAGGATTTTTAATTCGTTCACAACAGGATTAAAAACGACCAACTTAGAATAACAGAACTCTATGAGGCTACACTAAATAAAGTGTAAATTTTTTATAAAAAGGAGAGAGCATATGCCTTCAATAAATGGAAAAACAGCCTTAATTACGGGAGCAGGCAGAGGAATTGGACGTGCTACTGCGATTGCATTAGCAAAGGAAGGCGTTCATATTGGGATGATTGGTTTAAATATCGCGAATCTTGAAAAAGTAGCAACTGAAATCGAGCCATATGGGGTTAACGTATCAGCGGCGGCGGCAGATGTATCTGATTTAACCTCTGTGCAACATGCGATTGATCATATTAAATCAGAATTAGGTTCCATTGATATTTTAGTTAATAATGCGGGGATTGCTAAATTTGGCGGTTTTCTCGACCTTTCACCTGAAGAGTGGGAAAACATTATTAAAGTAAATGTAATGGGGGTTTATAACGTTACAAGAGCCGTTTTACCAGGAATGATCGAACAAAAGTCGGGAGATATCATTAATATTTCTTCCTCCGCTGGTCAAAAAGGCGCCCCCGTTACCAGTGCCTATAGTGCCTCGAAGTTTGCTGTTTTAGGTTTAACAGAATCTCTAATGCTTGAAGTAAGAAAGCATAATATTCGTGTATCCGCTTTAACACCAAGTACGGTCGCGACAGATTTAGCGATGGAGACAAACCTTATTTCAGGTAATCCTGAAAATGTAATGCAGCCGGAAGACTTGGCTGAGCTTATTGTTGCTCAATTAAAACTTCATCCAAGAGTATTTATGAAACAAGCAGGATTATGGTCTACCAATCCATAAAAAGTTAGCAGATTCCCCTTTGGAATCTGCAATTTTTTTTCATAGAAAGAAGCACCTCACAAAAAGGAGATGCCTCTTCCCCTCATTACTATGCTCTTTTAAATGGCCACCAGTTGGCTTTGCCGAAGTTTTTCACCATCACTGGGATAAACATTGGTAAAACGACAAATGTGTAAAGCAGTAACCCTACTAAAATAATACTAGCAATCTGTAGTAAGGATAACATTCCACTTGGCATCATGGCGGCAAATGTTCCACCTAAAATGATGGCAGCTGAAATGATGACGGTACCCATTTTTTTCATCGAAATGAACATCGCTTCTGCAACAGATAAATCCTTATATTCATTGAAGCGGTCCATTAAGAAAATACTGTAGTCAACGCCCAGAGCCATAAGGATAACGAAGGCAAAGAATGGTACTGCCCAGCTAATACCTGTGTAACCTAGCAAGTCAACAAAGATCGCTTCGTTAATTCCCATTGATGTAAAATACGTTAAAATTAATGAGCCAATAATATAGATTGGCATTATGATAGAACGGAAAAGGAACACGAGAATAATAGATATTCCAAGTAACATCAATACGACGGTACGAGAATAATCCTCGCCAGAAACCGTACGTAAATCAGCGTTCACGCTTGTCATCCCGCCGACAGCAATCGTCGCATTTTCTAGTTTCGTATCTTTAGTCGCTCTTTTGACAGCTGCTTTTACCTCATCCACTTGGTCAATCGCTTCATTGGAATATGGATTCGATTTAAAAATTACATCCATCGTCATCACTTTGCGATCATCAGACATGTACGCATCTAACGCACGTGCAAAGTCCTTACTCTCTAGAACCTCTTTCGGCAAATAAAATCCATCATTCGTAGATTCCGTTAAGCCTGATAAATAATCTTGGGCAGAGCCTAAACCTTCTGAAACTTGATTTAATCCTTTTGAGCTTTGGTTAAGACCATCTGTTAGTTGACTTAATTGACCCCCAAGGTCTCCAAATCCAGCCAATAATTGCTTTTGACCGTTATTTATATCACCCAAACCATTTGTTAGCTTTGGCATATTTGAAACAATTTGACCTTGGCCATCAGCTAACTGATTGAAACCAGCTTGTTGCTGTTCAATGCCTTGGATTAATTTTTCTAAACCGGTTACAAGCTGCTGCTGTCCACCAATTGCTTGACTAAAGCCTGCGTTTGCTTTGGTCATTCCCCCGTTAATTTGAGATAATCCACCATTTAATTGGTTTAACCCAGCAGAAAGAGGAGCTAATTGCTGCTGTACAGCTTGAACGGTTCCTTTTATTTTTTGATATTGAGCTTCACCAGCAACACCTTGGTATTTATTTTCTAAGTAGGCAAAATCCTCACCAGAAATTTGGCTTAGTGCTGTATTTAATGAAGTTAATCCATTACCAATCTTAGTATATTCTTTTTGTAAATTTGTTAAGTTTCCACCAATCTCTTGGTAGCCTTTTTGCATTTGTTGGTAAGCCTTCAATAAATCTTCGGCACCAGCTTTCGTTTGCGCTAAACCTTTTTTCAACTCGTCTGAACCAGCAGTGCCTTGACGGATTCCATTTTCAATTTTCGCAAGGTTTGTTTGAATTTCACCTAGTCCTGATTGAATGGCACTTGTTCCAGTGATTAAATCATTGATTCCTTTTGTTGCTCCTTCTAACTCTGGTGCAGATTTCGATAATTTCGTTCCGGCTTCATTTAATCCTTCACTAATTTTATCGATCCCTTCTTTCCCTTGACCAAGTCCTTCTTCTAGACTTTCCGCTTGCTTCGAAACAAAAAAGTCCTCAATTGGTTCACCAGTTGGTCTTGTCACCGAACGAACGGCATCAACTAAATCCACTTTTTCGAGCTCTTCACTGATTTTTTCAGCTAAACCAACATATTCTACTGAATCCATTTTTTCATCATTTTTAATGACGATTTGAGTTGGCATGGATTCCCCCGGTCTAAAGCTATCTGCAATCGCGTTGAACGCTTTAATGGAATTAACATCGCCGCTAATTTCTTCAAGCTGGTTAAAAGAAATTTTTCCATCATATTTAATAAGGAAAGGGACACAAACAATGGCAACAACCAATAAAGCTAGGAAAGGACGTGCAAGCGAGAATTTCCCAAAAATGGCCCATAGCTTACTGTCACCATGCTCTGCTTTGGCTTTAGATGGCCAAAAGATTTTTTGCCCTAAAAGAGCCATAAAGAATGGTACAACCGTAAACAATGCCACAAGAAGTAAAGCCACTCCTACCGCTACTGCTGCGGCAGATTGATAAAGGATAAATTTAGAAAAACCAATGGCGGCAAAGCCAATCATTACGGCTACACCGCTGAAAAATACAGTACGTCCTGCATTGCGGTATGTTTCCACAATCGCTTCTGAAATACTTTCTCTAACTGCTAATTCCTCTTTAAAACGGCTAAGCAGGAGAATACAATAGTCCGTACCAATACCAAAGAGCACGGCTACCATGAATATTTGCGTATAATTGGAAATCGGAAAATCAAGCTTATCGACTAGTACCGATACAATCGATTGGGAAGCCAGATACGAAAATCCAACGGTTAATACCGGGATAAGTGGTGCAATCGCCGATTTAAAAACTAAAAATAGAACAGCCAGGATAAAGACTAGCGTAATCCCTTCTGTTTTTTTCAAGCCTTCTTCCGAACTTTTCATTAAGTCTTCACTAATCATCCAGCCGCTCGTATAATAGTGATCGACCTTTACATCTTCAATTGCTTTGTAGAGGTCCTCACTAACTTCGGTGGCTACACGATCGTTAAATTCCACACTGACAGAAGCTAGGATTGATTTTCCATCTTTTGAGACAAGCTGATCCTTTAAATTCTCTTCATTAAAATGAGTAAGAATTTCGGTAATCCCAAGCTCTTTTTGATGGTCTTCAAGTAAACGAATCGCCTTTTCGGCTTCCTTTATTTCCTCTTGAGTCAATTTTTTGTCATCATGAAAAACGAGGGCCACTTGGGATGTATTTCCCCCACCTTCGTCTTCTTTCACTTGATCCATAATTTCCCCTGCTAAAGTAGAGGAATACCCTTCAGGTACCTTGATTTCACCTTTGTCACGAACAAGCTCTGCCATATTGGGTGCCGACATAAATAATCCAACAGTAATCGCTATCCAAGCAATAATGACAAGCCATTTATTTTTTATGATAAAATTCACGCTGCTACTCCTCCATCTTAAAATTGATTAGCAATTGATTTAGCTTTTCAAATGTTTCAATAAATTGCTTAATTTCATTAGGGTCGAACTTATTGATGAGTGATTCTACTAACTGATGAATCCTTTGCTCAGCCTTTAGGTAAAGCTCATTTCCTTTTTCCGTAAGAGTTAAATAAACCACTCTACGATCCTTTTCATCACGAGTCCTTTGAATCAAGCCTTTTTCCCATAAGCGCTGAATAATCGCGGTGATCGCACTTTTCTGTACATCAAATACTTCGGCTAACTCTGAGGAAGTACACGAACCCACCTGATAAATATACCTCAGAGTGAAATGCTGATCATTGGTTAGATCACTTCCGATTTGGTCTTTTACGAGGGCCCCACCTTTTTTTTCGACGGAAAGGGAAACGGCTATGTAACGGTCCACTAAGTTTTTGATGATCTCATCAGACATTTTTATATATTCACCCCACTTTGGAATTATTCGATTGTTTAATTGTTCAACTGTTTAACTATTTACCTATTAAACTATAATCCAGACTATTTGGTTAGTCAATTAGTTAGTTTTAAAAAAAGACTTACCCTAGGAGGTAAGTCTTTTACTAGTTATGAATCTCGAATCATATTATGGAGAATAGTTGGCCACCAGTCCTTTATACCCCATTTTTTTCCGAGACGAATGGCGATGGTATTGTTTTCTGGGCTGATATAAAGAACTTGTCCTAATGCTCCTAGTGCAAAATAGTCATTGTTGGTTTCCTTATTTAAGTAGCCCCACCATAAATATTTGTAGTATGCCTTATTTCGGTTGAACCACATTTTTCCCCATGGGTGTTGATGATAATAGCGGAAATGTTGGCTATCAGTCGGAACATTTTCTTTGCTAGTCGATTCCTGTACCCAGCTCTCAGGCACCAACTGTGTTCCCTCCCAATTTCCTTTTTGTAAAAATAAACGGCCAAACTTTGCTAAATCAATTGCCGTCATCACGAGGCCGCTTTCTAATTTTTCAAAACGGTGTTCATCACTGTCTACTATCAGGTTCCCCGGGTATTGCATTCCTAATGGATTCCAAATATTTTGTATGAAAAATTCGGTGTTTGACATTCCGGTCGTTCTTTCTAGTATGAGGCCTAATAATAATAGATGATAATCATTGTAGTGAAAGAAATCCTTTGAAAAATCTTCAGATATGCCCAGTGCTAGCTTTCTAGCATTAGGATGCAAGTATGTCTTTGGTTCATCCTTCCACGGAAAATGACCTTCCTGAAATTTAATACCAGCATCCATTTGCAAAAGTTGTTTAATGGTGACGGTAGGTACCTCTATTTCCGGTATATACAGAGAAATAGGATCATTTACACTGTTAATTAGACGTTTCTCAATGGCAATACCGATTAAAGCAGATGTAAACGATTTTGATATTGAAAATAGTTTATGTGGAGTATGCTGCTTGTGCCCATTGAAGTACTGTTCAAAGATGACCTCGTCGTCTTTTATTAAAATAATAGCTGTTGTCCCCGAATCTTCCATAAATGGTTGAAACTCAGCACTTCTTGGAGTACCTTTGTGTATATAGTTTATAGTGGAAAAGGTTCTAGGATTGGTGCTTTGTTTAAATTGATATGGTTGGACTCTTGGCGGCAAGGTGTTTTTAGGCAAGATTTTATAATCATCGGTGGTAACTGCAAATTTATTTTTGAACATATAGGAAAGGAAAGATTGAGTATACGTTTTTCCTAACTGAGCCATATTTCATCCCCGCTTAAAATTAGTAGTTTCTATTAGTACTATAATCTAGTTAATTGGAAATGAATAGAAATTTTTCGCCAAAAAAAATCCCTGATGTTGAAATCAGGGACCTAGGTTATGAAGTACTTTTTCCGCCTTCTAGCAAATAGTTTTGTTTTTCATCACGCTTATGAAGTACTTTTTCCGCCTTCCCGTCAGGAGTTTTGTTCTTCATCTCGCTTATGAAATACTTTTTCCGCCTTCTCATCAGGAGTTTTGTTCTTGATCATGTTGAGTTATCCAAAGGGTTTCCCCTAAACTCAATACTTTCAGCTTCTGTTCTTCTAGTTCTAGTCGTTTCCATTCATTATATAATCTTTCCAGTGCTTCTGGACCGGTATCATCTGCTAAACGGTAAGCTCCGTAATGCATCGGGATAAAAAGATTCCCGTCAAGCTCTTTAAAAGCTTTAATGGCATCTTCGGGATTTATATGAGAATCTGCCATAAACCATTCTGGCTCATAGGCTCCGATCGGCATTAACACGATATCGATATCAAACTTCTTGGCAATTTCTTTGAATCCACGAAAATAGCCAGTATCGCCAACAAAATAAATAGACTTTTGAGTGGAACTATCCTCGATTATCCACCCACCCCAATGGGAGGTATTCATATCACGCAGGCTTCTTCTCGTCCAGTGTTGTGCAGGAACAAAGGTAAACCTGAGCCCTGAACTTTCAAAGGAATCCCACCAGTTTGCCTCTACCACATTTTTATAACCTCTTCTTGTAAAGGCAGACTTCAATCCAATGGGAACGTAAAAGATCGGAGCGCCTTTTAACTTCTTTATGCTCGAAAAATCAAGATGGTCATAGTGGCCATGTGAAATAAAAACAACATCTATTTCAGGAAGCTCATGAATTGGAATACCTGGCTCTGTTAACCGTGTTTGCATCCCCATCCTTTTCGCCCAAACAGGATCAGTAAGAATATGTAACCCATTCATTTGAATGAGGAAGGTGGAGTGGCCAACCCATGTAATCGAGGCTAGGGTCTTATTATGGAATAGTTTATCCATCTCTTTTTCAGCGACGTGGGGGATTTGCCTTGTTAAATCCTTTGTTTTAGAACGCCTTTCCTTCATCCAACGGCGCATATCTTTATATGTTTTTTTGTTACTGACTCCGTCTAAATTTTCATATCGTGTGCGCAACACCAATCCCCCTCAAGGATTACTTTCTACTCTTGTACTTCCATTATGGGTTGATTATATTCTTTTATTTTAAAAAGTGGCGCCACTAATAATGACCCCAGTAAAAATAATATACCGGATAGTAAATAGACACCGAATAATGTCATCGGTTCTTTAATAATGCCGGATACAGTCATTCCGATGACCATCATACCCATAAATAGTGGATTTAAGACTCCATTTACACGTCCTACAAAGGCTTCCTCTGAATTTTTTAAAATTAAGGTATTAATCCCGATATGAATACATGGGAAAAATAAGCCGTTTAAGAACTGCAAAATGAGCGTAATAACCGAACTAGTAGACCAGCCAATTCCAATGGTAAAAATCATACCCGTAAATATTCCAATGGCCAGAAGCTTTTGCGGAGATACTTTTTTGGAAATGGCAAAAATAACACCGCCACCGATTAACATCCCGATACCGTTAGCCATTAATAACCATTGCAGAAAATCCTTTGTCTTTCCTAAATTCTCCATAGTGATAAAAATCATTAAAGGTTGAATAAGTCCGACAGCTAAGCCACAGGCAATAAATACTCCACCCATTGTTTTTAAGACTTTATTGGACAGAACATAACGAAAACCATCTGCTAATTCTTTTTTGAAGTTGTTTGCTTCTTCCTTCTTTTCTTTTATATCCCTTGGCAAGAACAACAAAACAGCTGCAGATAGTAAAAACATAATTCCCATCACGGCAATCGACGTGTAAATTCCATACTTTTGATAAACAAACGTTCCTAAAATGGGGCCAATCACCATAAAGATGGCCATCATCGTTTGGAACATCGCCATAACGGATTGTAATTGTTCACTAGAAACATGCTGTTTAAATAGCTTCATCGCTGAAGGCATCGAGAATTGGGAAAGAATAGCCGAAACCAATGTAGCAAAGAAAATCGCATGCCATGAACCATAAATAAGGGTTAATAAAACGACAAAGATTGATATGGCGGATAGAAAATCACACCAAACCATGGTTAATTTTGGTTTCCACCTATCTGCGAACGTACCGCCAATAAAAGAGAAGATAAAAATGGGGGTAAATTCTGCAACAGAAATCAAGGCTACATATCGAGGGTCATTGTCAGTTATATCAGTTACATACAATAGAATCGCAAAATTCCTTACCCAAATTCCAAGTTGTAACAAAAAGCTTGAAGACATGATAGCCAGAACAATCCTGTTGGCAAAAATACTTTGAGCTGGCTTCCCAGCTGGTAAAGAAGACATTTCCAAGGTAAACCCTACCTTTCAAGTTTTAAATTATAACGATACACTTCCTCATCTGAGGATAACTTATAGCCAAGCTTTGGATTGAAGTCCACTGAGATCCTATGGTGCAGATGTTTTTGACTTTCTTTTGAAACAAAAACAGGAATACCGTCTATCAAAAATACATCATCCTCTTCATTCTTTTGATCAATTTTCAGATGATATTCTGCATAAATCGAACAGTTCCCTAAAAAGATGGCTTCGATTCTAAGTCCTTCCTTTTCATTAAAGTCGACTTTTTTTAATTCAGTTATCGCTAATGGTTTAAGATTGATTTCCATGCTGTTCACCTTCCTTATGTAGTTAAAACAATCACTAAAATACCATTATATGTTATGACCATCACAAGAGTAAAATAAAAAGCCAAGAATCATTTCTTGGCCTTTTACCTTATTTTGCTTCAAATATAATCGTTGAATATGGTGACAAGGTTAACTCTTTTCCTTTTTTCACATAGGACTCGGATGAGAAGTAAACATCTTTCATGTCTTCTGGTAAGGTAATTGTCAATTTATCCTTCGAAACATTATGCAACACTAGGAGTCTAGAGTCATCTTTTACTCTTTCAAACGAAACGAGTCCTTTTGTTCGAATAGCAGAAGCTTTAATTTCTCCATCCATTAAGGTTGGATGACTATTTCTAACAGCAATCATTGTTTTGTAATGATTTAATAATGAATCTTTTTCATTCTCTTGAACGGAGACTGCTACTTCATCACGATTTTTACTGTACAAATGGTTTACCCATTTAGAATGAATCGCATCCTCCTCGCTAGGAGTCCAAATCATCGGTTCGCGAATATGTTCGTCCGGTTTTTTCCCTTCTAACCCAATCTCTTCTCCGTAATATAGGAATGGGTTACCTGGTAAGGTTAAAAGTAGAGATGCAGCCATTTTAGCATGATTCACATCTCCGTTTAGCTCACTCATGACACGATTCATGTCGTGATTGGTGATAAAGATACTATCCATATAAGTTGGGGAAACGGTTTGGAAATAACCTCTTGTTCGTTCTAAGCTTGATGCAATCCCCGCATCATTTTCACCTTTTACGGATGATAAAATTTTAGTCGATAAATCAAAATCAAATCCTGAGTCTAAAGCTGTTAAATATTTTCCTACAATCGATGCGCTGTCCCAAATTTCACCGATAAGGATAGAGTCAGGCTTTGCTTGTTGTGTGGCTTGTTTAAATTCACTCCATAATTTTGCATTATCCTCATGATTAGTTGCGGACTGATGAGAGCTAATTAAATATTTAGCCGCGTCCAAACGGAATCCATCAATCCCAATATCGGATAACCAAAATTGACCAGCATTTTTCATTTCCGTCATGACGGCAGGATTTTTATAGTTAAGGTCAGGCATGCCATCCCAAAAAATAGCTTCATATTTTTGATCAGATGTACCATGCCATATTTTTTGATTCCAATCCCCCACAGCATTCGTGTTGGTTGTTTCGTCACTCCATACATAGTAATCTCTATATTTTGGATCACCAATCAGTGCTTTTTGAAACCAAGGATGTTCCTTAGAGGTGTGGTTCATGACCAAATCCATGACAACTTTTATGTCACGTTTATGTGCTTCACTTACCAGATTTTTCATGTCCTCTAATGTTCCATAATCTTTATTCACATTCATATAATCCGTTACATCATATCCATGATAGCTTGGAGAAGGATTAATCGGCATTAACCAAATTCCGCCTACGCCCAGTTCTTTCAAATAATCTAATTGTTTGGTGACACCGTTGAGATCACCAATTCCATCGCCATTGCTATCTGCAAATGCTCGTACAAATATCTCGTAATAAACGCGATGTTTGGTGTTTTCAGCTGCAGATTGGTCTTTTGACCAAACCATTTCTGTTGATGGAGAGGATTTTTCTTTTTCAGTTGATTTTTGGGACTGACAACCCGTTAAGACTAAAAATAGGGCAATGATACTAAGAGCAAATTTTTTCACAGATGTACCCTCCTGTTTTTGTGCAAACGTTTTCCTAAATCTATTTTAAAGGAAATAGATAAAGAAAGAAATAAAAAGATTTGAACATTTAATAAAACATGTAGAGTCTTTTTTGGGGATTATGTTTCTACTATTAATGTATTGTTAATATTTTTCCACTGTCGAGAAATACTTATGGCAATGCTTTTAATGCTAGTTTATGATAGGGATAATAGATTAGAAATGACTTAAATAGGTGGGAGTTCATTGATTCTTTTTGACTATATCGTAAATCTCTCTATTTTTTCACTAATGGTTAGTACACCTTTAGTAATCCATTCATTTATTTCCCGTAAACCACTTGGCAAAATTCGAATAGTGGGAGGAGTTTATGCAGGAATTGTTTCTATCATTCTTGTTATATTATCCATTCACCATGAAGGATACTCCTATGATATTCGTTATGCCCCTGTTATTCTCGTCTATGCTTATCTTGGACCTGTAGCAGGTTTTATTACAGGAAGTTTCGCCCTAGCGTTAAGACTCATTACGGGTGATAATTGGTTACCAGCTATCGTTGGATGGAGCGTTATTGTCGTTGCATTTACATTTGTATCTTTCCTAGCTACACGTTTTCATCCAGTTAAAAGAATCCTATTATTGTATGGTTCCTATATATTGATTTACATCATCACAGTACCGCTCATTTTTCATGTTATTCGGGATAATTCGTTCTTTCATGTTCAATATTTAATTTTTGTCTTACTAGGTGTCATAGTTGGTGTGTTACTGATTGAATCTTATATGAAGCTACATAGATTAAACTTTAAATATTCAAATATGTTCAAGATGGTTGCTGCCACTCAAGAAGAATTAAAAGAAACGTTATCCACATTAGAGGAAAGTGAATTTAAATATCGCTTAATTGCTGAAAATACATCAGATCTCATTATGGTCGTTAATAAAGACCATTCTATCAGTTACTTCTCACCCTCTCATGAACTTGTATTAGGTTACAAAGATACGGATTTAAAAGAGTTTGAATTGTATCATTTCATTCATCCAGATGATGTTCATTTATGTAAAAATACATTAGAAAAATTGATTCATCATAAGGAAGCCCAATCGATGGAATTGCGCTTTAAACATATTGAAGGTCATTATGTTGAAATTGAATCTCGTTGTATGCCCGTAAAAGGCGAAGAAAACACCATTGAGCATATTGTTATTATTAGCCGGGATATTTCTGAACGAAAAAAGGCGGAAGAATTTTTGTTACAATCTGAAAAGCTATCGATTGTTGGGGAATTAGCTGCCGGTATTGCCCATGAGATTCGAAATCCACTTACGACCATTAAAGGTTTTGTACAGCTTTATAAAAATGAAGATCGCCCACTTGAATTTACCGAATTGCTTTTGACTGAATTAGAACGGATTGAAACAATCACTAGTGAACTATTAACCTTAGGAAAACCACAAGCGATTCAAATGAATCGGACAAATTTACGAGAGTTGTTAGAAAACACGCTTGAGCTCCTTTCACCTCAAGCACATATGAATGCTATCCAATTCCGTGCAAATTTTGAGGAACATCCATTTTTTGTAATCGGTGAAAAAAATCAGTTGAAACAGGTTTTCCTTAACATTTTAAAAAATGCGATGGAAGCGATGAAAGATGGCGGAGTGATCGATATCAAACTACAAAAAGGACCTCGGAATGAATGTTTAATTACCTTTAAGGACGAAGGATGCGGTATCCCTGAAGAGCTTATTCCACGACTCGGCGAACCTTTTTATAGTCTGAAAGAAAAAGGAACAGGACTCGGTTTAATGATCTGCCAAAAAATTATTAAGCAGCATCATGGTACGATAACCTACAAAAGTAAGGTAAAAGAAGGAACCTTGGTCGAAATAAAGTTACCTTTAGCCGAAGAAAAAGCATACTAGATTGATTTCTTCACAAAATCCACACAAATTCTTGATAAATTATGCAAATTTACCGTCTATCATATAGGTAAGTAATCAATAAGGAGTGGTGGAAGATGAAGAAAACCATTTTTAGTATCAGCTTAGTTTCCATGTTAGCGATTGGGACAGCAGCCTTTGCTGCTGGGAATGATACGGATCTTTTCAATTTCGAAAAAATGAAGCCTTTTATGCAACAAATGCATCCGAATTTTTCAAATGAAGAACTGAAGGAGATGTATGATACCTGCCACGGCAATAATGGTATGATGCAGAATCAAAACTTTAAAAATATGAATTCCGAAAATATGATGAATAACTTCTAATAGATGAACGCCCTTTTATAGGGCGTTTTTCTTTATATAAATAAAGTCGAGCATATTCTTCTAAAGGTCGAGCATATCTCCCTGAAAGTCGAGCATAAAAAGAAGTCTGATAAGTTCACCTTCTTTTTATTTTTTTAATAAAATCTCTGCATAAATTCTTGATATTTTTAGAGTAAAATAAGAGTAACATAGGTTGAAATGAGTGAATCCCCATGAAACTATCTGTAAAATTAGGTATCATTTTTTTTCTTATTATTTTCGGGCTAGAATCCTTTATGTTTTTCTTTTTGCATTCAGCCTTGGTAGATAATCGTGTCGAGGAAGAACTTAATGGATTATTGGCTAGAGGAAATTCTCACCGCTCTGTCTTAGAAATGAACTTTGACAAGACTACCATTAGTCATATTACCTTAATGGAATCCGAAGCTGATACCGATGTGGTCATTACAGATTCTGATTTGAATTTTATTGGATCTTCAAATCAAAGTATTCATTTTTCAAAATACATTCAATCTAAGACACATGATATTCCAAGACATGGAAAGGTAATTGAGAATAATTGGAGGAAGACTCCCTTTATCGCAACGGTTAGTCCGATAGAAATTGATAAGCAAGTTGTAGGGTATGTATATATGTTTCAAGATACTGCATCCGTGCAATCTTTGATCAAACATTTAAATGAACACTTTTTATTAGCAGGATTTATATCCATTGCTTTAACCTTCTTTATCATTATAGTTCTTTCAAAAGCTCTTACTAAACCATTGCTTGAAATGAAAGAAGCTACTTCACAAATCAGTAATGGCAATTATACGGTCTCATTGCCGAAAGTAGCAAATGATGAACTGGGGGATTTGGCAAATTCGATTCAATTACTTGCCCAAAAATTAAACTATTTAACAAAGGAACGGAATGATTTTTTAGCTAGTATCTCTCATGAACTTCGCACTCCGTTGACTTATATAAAAGGGTATACAGATATTGTTCATAAGCGCAATTTACCACGAGAAGAACAGGAGAAATATTTAGAAATCATTATAGAAGAAACGACTCGCCTTTCCGTACTGATAAAGGAGTTATTTGTTTTAGCAAAATTTGACCAGAATACCTTTGTTATTCAAAAGCAGCAAATCGATTTACATGAATTTCTAAATAATATCGAACAAAAATTATCTCCAGCTTTTAAAGAAAAGGATAGGGTTTTAGATGTCTTCTGCCCTGAAAATTTGTTCTTAATGGCTGACCCCGCAAGACTCGAGCAAATTTTTCTTAATCTGTTGGACAATGCGATGAAATATTCCTCAAGTGGAGATAAAACAGTTTTAAGAGTCATTCGAAAAGGCACAAACTGTCATATATCCATTTCAGATACTGGAAAAGGAATACCTGAAAAAGACATTCCGCATATTTTTGATCGTTTTTACCGAGTTGACAAATCTCGAACACGTACTCTTGGTGGTTCAGGGCTTGGACTAGCCATTGTCCGTGAACTGATACATGCACATGGCGGAACCATTGAAGTGAAAAGTAAAGAGAACATAGGAACTCAGTTTGAGCTTATCTTTAAAGGAGCAATCGGATGATGAAGAATATATTATTGGTGGATGATGAAACAAGGATGTTAGACTTACTAACCCTTTATTTATCTCCAAAGGGCTATCACTGCATAAAAAAAGAATCGGCAATAGAAGCTATAGAATATTTGGAATCAAATCGAGTTGACTTAATCCTTCTAGATATTATGATGCCTGAAATGGATGGTTGGGAGGCTTGTCGGATTATCAAAAAGCAGTGGGACTATCCTATTATCATGCTTACTGCTAGGACAGAAAAGCCCGACATTGTAAAAGGGTTAAATATTGGGGCAGATGATTATATCTCAAAACCTTTTGATGGGGATGAATTAGTCGCAAGAATAGAAGCCGTATTAAGAAGAAATCAGTCTTCACCTAGTATTATTACCTTTCAAGGACTTGTTCTTAATCAGGATTCCTATGAACTTCAATTTCAACATAAGCCTATTCCCTTAACACCAAAAGAAATAGGGATGATGAATTTATTTTTAACTAATGTAAATAAAGTTTTTACACGTGATCACTTAATTACAACGATATGGGGTCATGGTGTTTCTACGGAGGATCGAACGATCGATTCACATGTTAGAAACCTAAGAGATAAGCTGCGAAAAGCCGGATTCCCTGCAGATGAGTATTTACTTACTGTCTGGGGAGTCGGTTATAAATGGATAGATGCTGTGTAGATGATGGAAGAAATTTATTGGGAATGGATGCCTGAGAGTAAACTATTATTTGTTCTTTTAAGTATCATTGTGAATGTTGTCATTGCTATTTCTGGTATATTACCAAGTGCTTTTCTAACTGCGGCTAACATTGCTGTTTTAGACTTTAAAATAGGACTAATTATTTCTATTTTCGGTGAGGCGGTTGGTGCCATCATTAGCTTCATCTTATATCGAAAAGGGATTTCCAAACTTTCAAATGAAGGACCATTAAAAAATAAAATTTTAACTAGACTTCATCACTCTACAGGGCTTGAAGCAGTGTTTCTTGTTCTAGTCTTAAGAATATTACCTTTTATTCCTTCTGGTGTTGTGACTCTTTATGCGGCTTATAGTAAAATGGGGATATTTTCATTTGGTTTAGCAAGTACAATAGGAAAAGTCCCTTCCTTATTGATGGAAGCATATGCCACTGACCGAGCCCTACAATTAAGCTCCGGTTGGAAATTATCATTAATTGCACTCTTTGTTTTAACAAGTCTATTATTTTACATTTGCAAAAAAAGAAGAAAATAAAAACAGCGGATTTTCCGCTGTTTTCTTTATATTCCCCAATAGGTTAAAGTATCTAATATCCCCAAAATAAGCATAAAGCCACCTGCTATCCTTTGGACAATCTGCCCATATCTTCTACCAGTTTTTTTCATGAATCTACCACTGAGCCCAAAATACCAAATGAGTAAAATAGATAAAATAAGTGGTAATGAGGTCCCTATAGCAAAAATGGTTGGAAGTATGGCACCATATGAAACTGCTAGTGTAATAGGCATTAGTGTGACAAAAAATAAAATAAACATGGTTGGACAAAAGCCTAAGGTAAAGCTAACCCCCATTAGAAATGCCCCTAACTTTCCTTTTTTAAAAAATTTTTCAGGAATGGAACCAAGAGATACGGATTTATGAAACTTTATGATACCTATCATAAAAAGACCAATAAAGATTAATAAAGGGCCAAAAATTTTTCTAACCAAAGGAAATATAAGCGTTAAACTAGTTTGAATTTCACTGCCTACTATCCAAACAATCAAACCTAATCCAGAAAAAACAAAGATTTTGCCTAAAATAAAGAATAGAACCTCTACCCATGCTATTCTTTTTTGAAGCGATTGATTTCCATAGATCGTAACGGCACCTAAATTGCCTGTAAATTGACACGGTGCCAATGCACCGATTATTCCTAAAATAAAGGCTGTTAAAACTGGAACTCCCTCTGTACTTCTCATTATTTGAAGGAAGGGCTGGCTTAAAAAATTACTTATCTGACTAAAAATTTCATACATGGGTCGGACCACCTTTTTGGGAAGTAAACAATTAATTCAATTTAGTAGAACTATAGCATGAAAATCTCAAGAAACTATGGAGAAATGAAGAAAACTTTTTGAAAAACAAAAAAAACAACCCTTTAAGGTTGTTCACTTTTTGCCTGGCGACGTCCTACTCTCACAGGAGGAATCCTCCAACTACCATCGGCGCTGAGAAGCTTAACTTCCGTGTTCGGTATGGGAACGGGTGTGACCTTCTCGCCATCGCCACCAGACTATTTTGTTGAGGTAAACTCTTTTCACTTACGTGAAAAAGTCTTGTTCCCTCAAAACTAGATAATGTATTAGAAGAAGTAAAAACGAGTTACCTTATTTGGAAATCCAAATATTTTGGTTAAGTCCTCGAACGATTAGTATCAGTCAGCTCCACACGTCACCGCGCTTCCACCTCTGACCTATCAACCTGATCATCTTTCAGGGTTCTTACTAGCTTACGCTATGGGAAATCTCATCTTGAGGGGGGCTTCATGCTTAGATGCTTTCAGCACTTATCCCGTCCGCACATAGCTACCCAGCGATGCCTTTGGCAAGACAACTGGTACACCAGCGGTGCGTCCATCCCGGTCCTCTCGTACTAAGGACAGCTCCTCTCAAATTTCCTACGCCCACGACGGATAGGGACCGAACTGTCTCACGACGTTCTGAACCCAGCTCGCGTACCGCTTTAATGGGCGAACAGCCCAACCCTTGGGACCGACTACAGCCCCAGGATGCGATGAGCCGACATCGAGGTGCCAAACCTCCCCGTCGATGTGGACTCTTGGGGGAGATAAGCCTGTTATCCCCGGGGTAGCTTTTATCCGTTGAGCGATGGCCCTTCCATGCGGAACCACCGGATCACTAAGCCCGACTTTCGTCCCTGCTCGACTTGTAGGTCTCGCAGTCAAGCTCCCTTGTGCCTTTACACTCTACGAATGATTTCCAACCATTCTGAGGGAACCTTTGGGCGCCTCCGTTACTCTTTAGGAGGCGACCGCCCCAGTCAAACTGCCCACCTGACACTGTCTCCCACCCCGATAGAGGGGTGCGGGTTAGAATTTCAATACAGCCAGGGTAGTATCCCACCGACGCCTCCACCGAAGCTGGCGCTCCGGCTTCTCAGGCTCCTACCTATCCTGTACAAGCTGTACCAAAATTCAATATCAGGCTACAGTAAAGCTCCACGGGGTCTTTCCGTCCTGTCGCGGGTAACCTGCATCTTCACAGGTACTATAATTTCACCGAGTCTCTCGTTGAGACAGTGCCCAGATCGTTACGCCTTTCGTGCGGGTCGGAACTTACCCGACAAGGAATTTCGCTACCTTAGGACCGTTATAGTTACGGCCGCCGTTTACTGGGGCTTCGATTCAGAGCTTCGCTTGCGCTAACCCCTCCTCTTAACCTTCCAGCACCGGGCAGGCGTCAGCCCCTATACTTCGCCTTACGGCTTCGCAGAGACCTGTGTTTTTGCTAAACAGTCGCCTGGGCCTATTCACTGCGGCTTTTCGAGGCTATTCACCCCAAAAAGCACCCCTTCTCCCGAAGTTACGGGGTCATTTTGCCGAGTTCCTTAACGAGAGTTCTCTCGCACACCTTAGGATTCTCTCCTCGCCTACCTGTGTCGGTTTGCGGTACGGGCACCTTTTATCTCGCTAGAGGCTTTTCTTGGCAGCGTGGAATCAGGAACTTCGGTACTATATTTCCCTCGCTATCACAGCTCAGCCTTCACGGTAACGGGATTTGCCTCGTTACCAGCCTAACTGCTTAGACGCACATATCCAACAGTGCGCTTACCCTATCCTTCTGCGTCCCCCCATTGCTCAAACGATAAAGAGGTGGTACAGGAATATCAACCTGTTATCCATCGCCTACGCCTTTCGGCCTCGGCTTAGGTCCCGACTAACCCTGAGCGGACGAGCCTTCCTCAGGAAACCTTAGGCATACGGTGGATGGGATTCTCACCCATCTTTCGCTACTCATACCGGCATTCTCACTTCTAAGCGCTCCACCAGTCCTTACGGTCTAGCTTCAACGCCCTTAGAACGCTCTCCTACCACTGACACCATATGGTGTCAATCCACAGCTTCGGTGTTACGTTTAGCCCCGATACATTTTCGGCGCAGAGTCACTCGACCAGTGAGCTATTACGCACTCTTTAAATGGTGGCTGCTTCTAAGCCAACATCCTGGTTGTCTAAGCAACTCCACATCCTTTTCCACTTAACGTAAACTTTGGGACCTTAGCTGGTGGTCTGGGCTGTTTCCCTTTTGACTACGGATCTTATCACTCGCAGTCTGACTCCCACGGATAAGTCTTTGGCATTCGGAGTTTGTCTGAATTCGGTAACCCGATGAGGGCCCCTAGTCCAAACAGTGCTCTACCTCCAAGACTCTTACTACGTGAGGCTAGCCCTAAAGCTATTTCGGAGAGAACCAGCTATCTCCAAGTTCGATTGGAATTTCTCCGCTACCCACACCTCATCCCCGCACTTTTCAACGTGCGTGGGTTCGGGCCTCCATCCAGTGTTACCTGGACTTCACCCTGGACATGGGTAGATCACCTGGTTTCGGGTCTACGACCACATACTCATTCGCCCTATTCAGACTCGCTTTCGCTGCGGCTCCGTCTTATCAACTTAACCTTGCATGTAATCGTAACTCGCCGGTTCATTCTACAAAAGGCACGCTATCACCCATTAACGGGCTCTAACTACTTGTAGGCACACGGTTTCAGGATCTTTTTCACTCCCCTTCCGGGGTGCTTTTCACCTTTCCCTCACGGTACTGGTTCACTATCGGTCACTAGGGAGTATTTAGCCTTGGGAGATGGTCCTCCCTGCTTCCGACCGGATTTCTCGTGTCCGGCCGTACTCAGGATCCACTCAGGAGGGAACGGAGTTTCGACTACAGGGTTTTTACCTTCTCTGACCGATCTTTCCAGATCTGTTCATCTACCCCGTTCCTTTGTAACTCCATGTTGAGTGTCCTACAACCCCAAGAGGCAAGCCTCTTGGTTTGGGCTATGTCCCGTTTCGCTCGCCGCTACTCAGGGAATCGCGTTTGCTTTCTCTTCCTCCGGGTACTTAGATGTTTCAGTTCCCCGGGTATGCCATCAGTACCCTATGTATTCAGGTAAAGATACTACTCCATTACGAGCAGTGGGTTTCCCCATTCGGAAATCTCCGGATCAAAGCTTACTTACAGCTCCCCGGAGCATATCGGCGTTAGTCCCGTCCTTCATCGGCTCCTAGTGCCAAGGCATCCACCGTGCGCCCTTATTAACTTAACCTAAAGGTTAATTCTCTTACTATAAAATAAGAGAGAAACTAAAATGGCAATTACTCGGTTTTTACTTGGTTTCTTCTATACGATTATCTAGTTTTCAAGGAACAAGTAGTAGTAGCTACCTAAATAGCTACCGAGAGATTGCTCTCTCAAAACTAAACACCAAACAATTAACACCAAAGATTTAAATGTTTTTTTGTGACCAATGGTCACTTATATTCCTTAGAAAGGAGGTGATCCAGCCGCACCTTCCGATACGGCTACCTTGTTACGACTTCACCCCAATCATCTGTCCCACCTTAGGCGGCTGGCTCCTTACGGTTACCCCACCGACTTCGGGTGTTACAAACTCTCGTGGTGTGACGGGCGGTGTGTACAAGGCCCGGGAACGTATTCACCGCGGCATGCTGATCCGCGATTACTAGCGATTCCAGCTTCATGCAGGCGAGTTGCAGCCTGCAATCCGAACTGAGAATGGTTTTATGGGATTCGCTTAACCTCGCGGTCTTGCAGCCCTTTGTACCATCCATTGTAGCACGTGTGTAGCCCAGGTCATAAGGGGCATGATGATTTGACGTCATCCCCACCTTCCTCCGGTTTGTCACCGGCAGTCACCTTAGAGTGCCCAACTGAATGCTGGCAACTAAGATCAAGGGTTGCGCTCGTTGCGGGACTTAACCCAACATCTCACGACACGAGCTGACGACAACCATGCACCACCTGTCACTCTGTCCCCCGAAGGGGAAAGCCCTATCTCTAGGGTTGTCAGAGGATGTCAAGACCTGGTAAGGTTCTTCGCGTTGCTTCGAATTAAACCACATGCTCCACCGCTTGTGCGGGCCCCCGTCAATTCCTTTGAGTTTCAGTCTTGCGACCGTACTCCCCAGGCGGAGTGCTTAATGCGTTAGCTGCAGCACTAAAGGGCGGAAACCCTCTAACACTTAGCACTCATCGTTTACGGCGTGGACTACCAGGGTATCTAATCCTGTTTGCTCCCCACGCTTTCGCGCCTCAGCGTCAGTTACAGACCAGAAAGTCGCCTTCGCCACTGGTGTTCCTCCACATCTCTACGCATTTCACCGCTACACGTGGAATTCCACTTTCCTCTTCTGTACTCAAGTCCCCCAGTTTCCAATGACCCTCCACGGTTGAGCCGTGGGCTTTCACATCAGACTTAAAGGACCGCCTGCGCGCGCTTTACGCCCAATAATTCCGGACAACGCTTGCCACCTACGTATTACCGCGGCTGCTGGCACGTAGTTAGCCGTGGCTTTCTGGTTAGGTACCGTCAAGGTACCGGCAGTTACTCCGGTACTTGTTCTTCCCTAACAACAGAACTTTACGACCCGAAGGCCTTCATCGTTCACGCGGCGTTGCTCCGTCAGACTTTCGTCCATTGCGGAAGATTCCCTACTGCTGCCTCCCGTAGGAGTCTGGGCCGTGTCTCAGTCCCAGTGTGGCCGATCACCCTCTCAGGTCGGCTACGCATCGTCGCCTTGGTGAGCCGTTACCTCACCAACTAGCTAATGCGCCGCGGGCCCATCTGTAAGTGACAGCCGAAACCGTCTTTCAGCTTTCCCTCATGTGAAGAAAAGGATTATCCGGTATTAGCTCCGGTTTCCCGAAGTTATCCCAGTCTTACAGGCAGGTTGCCCACGTGTTACTCACCCGTCCGCCGCTAACCTTCAGGAGCAAGCTCCTAAAGATTCGCTCGACTTGCATGTATTAGGCACGCCGCCAGCGTTCGTCCTGAGCCAGGATCAAACTCTCCAATAAAGTGTTTGATATAGCTCATAATGTTTACTCTGGCTTTTTTTAAAAACTTCTATAATAGAAGCCTTACCTTTGTTAATGTTTGGTTGTTTAGTTTTCAAAGAACAATTTAATGAGACAACTTTTATATCATATCATTTTATCACGTTCACGTCAACAACTTTTTAATAGTTTAATAGTTGAAAATGGAACTTTCGTATCATAACACCATCGGTGTTAAATACAATATAAAATTTATCTTATAGGGATAAAAAATACATGGAAGTGAATTCTATGTATTTTCGCCTGGCGACGTCCTACTCTCACAGGAGGAATCCTCCAACTACCATCGACGCTGAGAAGCTTAACTTCCGTGTTCGGTATGGGAACGGGTGTGACCTTCTCGCCATCGCCACCAGACTATATTTTGTTGAGGTTTTTGTTCCCTCAAAACTAGATAATGTATTAGAAGAAGAAAAAACGAGTTTGCCTAATTTGGATATCCAAATGTTTTGGTTAAGTCCTCGAACGATTAGTATCAGTCAGCTCCACACGTCACCGCGCTTCCACCTCTGACCTATCAACCTGATCATCTTTCAGGGTTCTTACTAGCTTACGCTATGGGAAATCTCATCTTGAGGGGGGCTTCATGCTTAGATGCTTTCAGCACTTATCCCGTCCGCACATAGCTACCCAGCGATGCCTTTGGCAAGACAACTGGTACACCAGCGGTGCGTCCATCCCGGTCCTCTCGTACTAAGGACAGCTCCTCTCAAATTTCCTACGCCCACGACGGATAGGGACCGAACTGTCTCACGACGTTCTGAACCCAGCTCGCGTACCGCTTTAATGGGCGAACAGCCCAACCCTTGGGACCGACTACAGCCCCAGGATGCGATGAGCCGACATCGAGGTGCCAAACCTCCCCGTCGATGTGGACTCTTGGGGGAGATAAGCCTGTTATCCCCGGGGTAGCTTTTATCCGTTGAGCGATGGCCCTTCCATGCGGAACCACCGGATCACTAAGCCCGACTTTCGTCCCTGCTCGACTTGTAGGTCTCGCAGTCAAGCTCCCTTGTGCCTTTACACTCTACGAATGATTTCCAACCATTCTGAGGGAACCTTTGGGCGCCTCCGTTACTCTTTAGGAGGCGACCGCCCCAGTCAAACTGCCCACCTGACACTGTCTCCCACCCCGATAGAGGGGTGCGGGTTAGAATTTCAATACAGCCAGGGTAGTATCCCACCGACGCCTCCACCGAAGCTGGCGCTCCGGCTTCTCAGGCTCCTACCTATCCTGTACAAGCTGTACCAAAATTCAATATCAGGCTACAGTAAAGCTCCACGGGGTCTTTCCGTCCTGTCGCGGGTAACCTGCATCTTCACAGGTACTATAATTTCACCGAGTCTCTCGTTGAGACAGTGCCCAGATCGTTACGCCTTTCGTGCGGGTCGGAACTTACCCGACAAGGAATTTCGCTACCTTAGGACCGTTATAGTTACGGCCGCCGTTTACTGGGGCTTCGATTCAGAGCTTCGCTTGCGCTAACCCCTCCTCTTAACCTTCCAGCACCGGGCAGGCGTCAGCCCCTATACTTCGCCTTACGGCTTCGCAGAGACCTGTGTTTTTGCTAAACAGTCGCCTGGGCCTATTCACTGCGGCTTTTCGAGGCTATTCACCCCAAAAAGCACCCCTTCTCCCGAAGTTACGGGGTCATTTTGCCGAGTTCCTTAACGAGAGTTCTCTCGCACACCTTAGGATTCTCTCCTCGCCTACCTGTGTCGGTTTGCGGTACGGGCACCTTTTATCTCGCTAGAGGCTTTTCTTGGCAGCGTGGAATCAGGAACTTCGGTACTATATTTCCCTCGCTATCACAGCTCAGCCTTCACGGTAACGGGATTTGCCTCGTTACCAGCCTAACTGCTTAGACGCACATATCCAACAGTGCGCTTACCCTATCCTTCTGCGTCCCCCCATTGCTCAAACGATAAAGAGGTGGTACAGGAATATCAACCTGTTATCCATCGCCTACGCCTTTCGGCCTCGGCTTAGGTCCCGACTAACCCTGAGCGGACGAGCCTTCCTCAGGAAACCTTAGGCATACGGTGGATGGGATTCTCACCCATCTTTCGCTACTCATACCGGCATTCTCACTTCTAAGCGCTCCACCAGTCCTTACGGTCTAGCTTCAACGCCCTTAGAACGCTCTCCTACCACTGACACCATATGGTGTCAATCCACAGCTTCGGTGTTACGTTTAGCCCCGATACATTTTCGGCGCAGAGTCACTCGACCAGTGAGCTATTACGCACTCTTTAAATGGTGGCTGCTTCTAAGCCAACATCCTGGTTGTCTAAGCAACTCCACATCCTTTTCCACTTAACGTAAACTTTGGGACCTTAGCTGGTGGTCTGGGCTGTTTCCCTTTTGACTACGGATCTTATCACTCGCAGTCTGACTCCCACGGATAAGTCTTTGGCATTCGGAGTTTGTCTGAATTCGGTAACCCGATGAGGGCCCCTAGTCCAAACAGTGCTCTACCTCCAAGACTCTTACTACGTGAGGCTAGCCCTAAAGCTATTTCGGAGAGAACCAGCTATCTCCAAGTTCGATTGGAATTTCTCCGCTACCCACACCTCATCCCCGCACTTTTCAACGTGCGTGGGTTCGGGCCTCCATCCAGTGTTACCTGGACTTCACCCTGGACATGGGTAGATCACCTGGTTTCGGGTCTACGACCACATACTCATTCGCCCTATTCAGACTCGCTTTCGCTGCGGCTCCGTCTTATCAACTTAACCTTGCATGTAATCGTAACTCGCCGGTTCATTCTACAAAAGGCACGCTATCACCCATTAACGGGCTCTAACTACTTGTAGGCACACGGTTTCAGGATCTTTTTCACTCCCCTTCCGGGGTGCTTTTCACCTTTCCCTCACGGTACTGGTTCACTATCGGTCACTAGGGAGTATTTAGCCTTGGGAGATGGTCCTCCCTGCTTCCGACCGGATTTCTCGTGTCCGGCCGTACTCAGGATCCACTCAGGAGGGAACGGAGTTTCGACTACAGGGTTTTTACCTTCTCTGACCGATCTTTCCAGATCTGTTCATCTACCCCGTTCCTTTGTAACTCCATGTTGAGTGTCCTACAACCCCAAGAGGCAAGCCTCTTGGTTTGGGCTATGTCCCGTTTCGCTCGCCGCTACTCAGGGAATCGCGTTTGCTTTCTCTTCCTCCGGGTACTTAGATGTTTCAGTTCCCCGGGTATGCCATCAGTACCCTATGTATTCAGGTAAAGATACTACTCCATTACGAGCAGTGGGTTTCCCCATTCGGAAATCTCCGGATCAAAGCTTACTTACAGCTCCCCGGAGCATATCGGCGTTAGTCCCGTCCTTCATCGGCTCCTAGTGCCAAGGCATCCACCGTGCGCCCTTATTAACTTAACCTAAAGGTTAATTCTCTTACTATAAAATAAGAGAGAAACTAAAATGGCAATTACTCGGTTTTTACTTGGTTTCTTCTATACGATTATCTAGTTTTCAAGGAACAAGGCCGCGAATTTCAATCACATCATGATTGACTTCTTGGCTAAGCTACATGCAGCCTTGCGACGAGGTGAACTTAACACCATCGAACACACTGTGCCGCAGGAGCAAAATTAATTAGTAGCAAAAAGCTACCGAGAGATTGCTCTCTCAAAACTAAACACCAAACAATTAACACCAAAGATTTAAATGCTTTTTTGTGACTAGTAGTCACTTATATTCCTTAGAAAGGAGGTGATCCAGCCGCACCTTCCGATACGGCTACCTTGTTACGACTTCACCCCAATCATCTGTCCCACCTTAGGCGGCTGGCTCCTTACGGTTACCCCACCGACTTCGGGTGTTACAAACTCTCGTGGTGTGACGGGCGGTGTGTACAAGGCCCGGGAACGTATTCACCGCGGCATGCTGATCCGCGATTACTAGCGATTCCAGCTTCATGCAGGCGAGTTGCAGCCTGCAATCCGAACTGAGAATGGTTTTATGGGATTCGCTTAACCTCGCGGTCTTGCAGCCCTTTGTACCATCCATTGTAGCACGTGTGTAGCCCAGGTCATAAGGGGCATGATGATTTGACGTCATCCCCACCTTCCTCCGGTTTGTCACCGGCAGTCACCTTAGAGTGCCCAACTGAATGCTGGCAACTAAGATCAAGGGTTGCGCTCGTTGCGGGACTTAACCCAACATCTCACGACACGAGCTGACGACAACCATGCACCACCTGTCACTCTGTCCCCCGAAGGGGAAAGCCCTATCTCTAGGGTTGTCAGAGGATGTCAAGACCTGGTAAGGTTCTTCGCGTTGCTTCGAATTAAACCACATGCTCCACCGCTTGTGCGGGCCCCCGTCAATTCCTTTGAGTTTCAGTCTTGCGACCGTACTCCCCAGGCGGAGTGCTTAATGCGTTAGCTGCAGCACTAAAGGGCGGAAACCCTCTAACACTTAGCACTCATCGTTTACGGCGTGGACTACCAGGGTATCTAATCCTGTTTGCTCCCCACGCTTTCGCGCCTCAGCGTCAGTTACAGACCAGAAAGTCGCCTTCGCCACTGGTGTTCCTCCACATCTCTACGCATTTCACCGCTACACGTGGAATTCCACTTTCCTCTTCTGTACTCAAGTCCCCCAGTTTCCAATGACCCTCCACGGTTGAGCCGTGGGCTTTCACATCAGACTTAAAGGACCGCCTGCGCGCGCTTTACGCCCAATAATTCCGGACAACGCTTGCCACCTACGTATTACCGCGGCTGCTGGCACGTAGTTAGCCGTGGCTTTCTGGTTAGGTACCGTCAAGGTACCGGCAGTTACTCCGGTACTTGTTCTTCCCTAACAACAGAACTTTACGACCCGAAGGCCTTCATCGTTCACGCGGCGTTGCTCCGTCAGACTTTCGTCCATTGCGGAAGATTCCCTACTGCTGCCTCCCGTAGGAGTCTGGGCCGTGTCTCAGTCCCAGTGTGGCCGATCACCCTCTCAGGTCGGCTACGCATCGTCGCCTTGGTGAGCCGTTACCTCACCAACTAGCTAATGCGCCGCGGGCCCATCTGTAAGTGACAGCCGAAACCGTCTTTCAGCTTTCCCTCATGTGAAGAAAAGGATTATCCGGTATTAGCTCCGGTTTCCCGAAGTTATCCCAGTCTTACAGGCAGGTTGCCCACGTGTTACTCACCCGTCCGCCGCTAACCTTCAGGAGCAAGCTCCTAAAGATTCGCTCGACTTGCATGTATTAGGCACGCCGCCAGCGTTCGTCCTGAGCCAGGATCAAACTCTCCAATAAAGTGTTTGATATAGCTCATAAAGTTTACTCTGGCTTTTTTTAAAAACTTCTATAATAGAAGCCTTACCTTTGTTAATGTTTGGTTGTTTAGTTTTCAAAGAGCATTTTTTTCTAACTTACAAATACTATATTAGCATATCATTTCGTCGTTGTCAACTTCTGCGAAAACTCACTAATTTTTAAATTTCGTTGCAGCGACATTTACTAATATAATACATAGATTCGTAGAAGTCAACTTCTTTTTAAAATAAACTTTCATCTATCATTTCCTTTCATAAGGAGATGTTTAAAGTAACATACATATTTAGATAATCTATTTTTTCTCCCAAAACGCAACAATAATAATTAGTTTCATTAAATGAATAATGTAATCAAATACAAAAAAACATTGAATTCAAATGGCGATTACTTACTTCTATAATTCTGCTGACCTTTGTAACTAATTAACCAATTAATTTTCCCTATCTAGTACACAAACATAAAGGCATCCACATTTTTTTGCTTAACAATAGGAACCTCCTGAGACTTATCTACATAAGATTCAACTATCCAGACTAAAGAAGGTGGTTTTTATTAGTAATAATTCATTATATTTGGATTTTTTGTCTAAATTCGGCATTGGTAGTGCTCATCCAGGAGGGTTACCTCTTACAAAGGAAGTAATGAAAGATGAGGGATTAAATCAGAATTCACTTATTTTAGATGTTGGATGTGGTACTGGCCAGACGTCTGCTTATTTAGCCGGTGAATATGGTTCAAAGGTTATTGGGCTTGAGATAAATCCTATTATGATTGAAAAAGCAAAAAATAGAATGATATCACAACAATTACCTGTTGAAATTATCCATGGTTCAGTAGAAAGCATCCCTTTTCAGAACGATTCTTTTGATTATGTGATTTCCGAATCAGTGCTAGCTTTTGTCAATAAACCAAAGGCTTTGCAGGAAATATTTCGTGTATTAAAAACCGGCGGAAAGATTATTGCCAATGAATTTACATTAAATGAATCACTAGGAATCGCTGAAAAAAAGGAGATTCAAGAATTCTATGGTTTTGATTCACTTCCCATGGAGAAAGATTGGATTACTTTATTAAATGAAACAGGATTCAGGGATATTAAAATAGCTCTGGATCACGAATCCATTTTAGAACACACCCCTCCTTCCGAATACAAGTATTCCTCAGATATAGAACCTGAACTATTTACAATCATGATTCAGCATATTTTGATGACAATGAAATACCAAGGGATCATGGATGTACGAGTTTTTTCATGTATAAAATAGAAAGGGCTTGTATTTATTACAGCCCTTTTTCCATTCTTTCCTTATTTGATTATAAGTAAATTTCTATCCCACTGCGACAAAGGCATACATAGTTTTATTTCCAACAAACTAAGACGGTAAAAGTTTAATTATTTTTAATTTAATAGTTTGTGACACCTTCAGCCTAGTTTAAATATATTAGTACATAAATAGTTTTATTTTTTCGAGGTGCTAATATGACAATAAGAAAAGCAAACGAAATAGAAACTGACTACATTCTTAAATTTTCAGGAAATGTAATAAATGAAAGTTCTATGGGTTACGCAGCCAATAATTATCAAAATTCTTATAATATGTTTTTGCCAATCATTTTGAACGGTGGCTATTATTTGGTTGAAGAAGAAAACAGAAAGATTAAAGGCTGGATTTTGTTGACTAAAGACCGAAATCTGTTAACTGGAAAAGAAATTGGGCATCTTCTTCATTTATATGTATTTCCAAGATATCGAGATAGAGGTATTGGTAAGCAATTAATGGAGGCTGCAATTAAGGAACTATGGGCAAGGAAAATAGAAACCGTTCAATTGAATGTATTCACTGGAAACCCAGCTAAAGCTATGTACGAAAAACTAGGTTTCAAAAAAATTTCTTCTGTTATGGAATTAAATATAAATAAAGCATAAGCTTTCCAAACGGAAAACTTATGCTTGACGTCATGTAAAAAAATAAAAACCACCAAATATGTATTTGGTGGAGACGGTGGGAGTCGAACCCACGTCCAAAGATATCGGCACTTAAGCTTCTACGAGTGTAGTCGACATATTGGCGCTTCGCTGAGCCTTTTGCCTATCGACAGGCGTCCGGTCAGCTAGTCTGGTTGTTCTCTTCCATTGTCCTCAGACGGTGGACTCCGGCGTAGCCTACTAAGAGTGAGTCCGCTACCGTACCACATAGGCGATGGACGGGCGAACAGCTATGCAGTATTAAGCTGCGAAAGCTAAGTTATTGTTAGTTTTGCCAGTTATTGGCTTTGACGTTTTAACGAGGCCGATCCCCTCGACTCGCCACCTAAGCTCGAACTACCCCTGTCGAATCCGTAGCGTCCCCATTATAAAATGGTCAGCAGCTTTTACGCTTGCTTGACGTCGGAAGCTCATTTGTAAGTTTGAGCTAAGTTGGTGTCGCAACTCTTATGATTTATTATCTCGTAACCTTGCGACATTTATTATTATATCACAGAGCAATGCAATTTCAATTGTAAGTTACTGTAAAATAAATTCCAATTCTGGGTAACAACTGTTTTACAATTACTTTTGACGATCGCGGAATGCTCTTTCGATTTCACGTTTGGCCTCTTTTTTCTTTAGATCCTCACGCTTATCGTAATTCTTTTTACCCTTAGCAAGTCCAATTAAAACCTTCGCATAACCATTTTTTAAATAAAGCTTTAATGGAACTAAAGCATATCCTGCTTCCTTCGTTTCACCGATTAATTTGGCAATTTCACGGTTATGAAGTAAAAGCTTTCTCGTGCGGAGTGGGTCATGGTTATAGCGATTCCCTTGTTCATATGGGCTTACATGCATACTGTACAGCCAAGCTTCACCATTTTGAATTCTTGCATATGAATCCTTTAAGTTTACTCTGCCTGCACGGATTGCCTTTATTTCAGTTCCTTGTAAAACTAAGCCAGCTTCATAGGTCTCTTCGATGAAAAAGTCATGATAGGCTTTTTTATTATTCGCAATTAATTTTCCTTCGCCTTTTGGCATCTGTCTCTCCCCCTTCAAAACGGGTTATGAATTTTATTTTACCAAAATATTCACAAGGATGAAAGAGAGCCGATTCATAAATGAACCAGCTCTACTTTAAACTTATTTACGTTTTTTCGGTTTACGTTTCGCACTAGGAGCATTTTCATAGAATTTGCGTTTCTTTTTCGGCTTTTTGCCTTCTCCTGCAGCAGCCTGACCGCCGCCTTCACCACTTCTACCTTGACTAGCTGATGGTCGACCCTCGCCACCACGACGGCCTTTTCCACCACCAGAGCTAGATGGACGGCCATCACCGCGTCTGCCTTGACCTCCGCCTGAACCTGACGGACGACCTTCGCCACGTCGACCTTGACCTCCGCCTCTTGAAGGAGTACCTTCTGGACCTTTCGAGCGGAAAATCTTTTTCGTATCACTTCTTTCACGACGAGTGCCTTTCATGCCAACTACTTCAAAATCAATCGATCTTTCTTCTTTGTTAACATTTATAACACGAACGGTGATCTCATCACCAATTCTAAAAACATTCCCTGTTCGCTCACCAATCATCGCAAAATGGCGCTCATCATATCGATAGTAGTCATCGGTTAAGTAGCTAACGTGAACAAGACCTTCAATCGTATTTGGAAGTTCAACGAACATACCAAAGTTGGTAACAGAGCTAATGATACCATCGTATTCGACACCAATTTTGTCTTCCATGAACTCTGCTTTTTTCAATTCATCCGTTTCACGTTCGGCATCAACGGCACGACGTTCCATTCTAGATGAATGGTCGGCAATTTCAGGAAGGCGTGCATTCCATTTTTGACGGGTTGCATCGTCTATCTTCCCTTCAATTAAGTAAGTACGGATTAAACGATGGACGATTAAATCCGGATAACGTCTAATCGGTGAAGTGAAGTGTGTGTAAAATTCCGTTGAAAGTCCAAAGTGCCCTAGGCTTTCTGGGTCATACTTTGCTTGCTGCATCGATCTTAACATGACAGTCGAAACAACCATCTCTTCTGGTTTGCCTTGTACCTCTTCAATAATTTGCTGAAGAGCGCGAGGGTGAACATCATTGGCTGTTCCTCTTACAAGATATCCGAAGTTTGTAATAAACTCGAAGAACCGTTGGAGCTTATCTTCCTTTGGATCCTCATGGATACGATAGATAAACGGAACATCCATCCAGTGGAAATGCTCGGCAACCGTTTCGTTTGCGGCTAACATGAATTCCTCGATTAGACGTTCCGCAACTGAACGCTCTCGAAGCACAACATCAACTGGCTTTCCGTCCTCTTCTACTAGAACCTTAGCTTCTTTAAAATCAAAGTCAATCGCACCACGGTTCATGCGCTTTTCTCGTAATATTTGTGCTAACTCTTCCATTAATTGAAACATTGGAACTAATGGTTCATATCGTTTCATGACTTCTTCATCTTTATCGACAAGAATTTTATTCACGTCAGAGTACGTCATGCGCTCTGTTGTTTTAATCACACTTTGAAAAATTTCATGCCCAACGACTTCCCCAGTTGGTGTAATTTCCATATGACAGGATAATGTTAGGCGATCCACTTTCGGATTTAACGAACAGATTCCGTTGGATAATCGGTGTGGAATCATCGGGATAACACGGTCCACTAAATACACACTCGTTCCACGGTCTGCCGCTTCTCGGTCAATTGGTGATTCCTCTGTCACATAATACGTAACATCGGCAATATGTACACCTAGCTTATAGTTCCCATTTTCTAATTTTTGAACAGTAACCGCATCGTCCAAATCCTTGGCATCTGCTCCGTCAATCGTCACGATCACTTCATTCCGTAAGTCACGGCGATTCTTGATTTCACTTGGATCAATTTCGCCCGGTGTGTTATTTGCGTGTTCGATAGCATCTTCAGGAAATGGTCCCGGTAACCCATGCTTATGAATAACAGAAAGGATATCAACACCGGGGTCATTCTTATGACCAAGGATCTCAGTTACTTCTCCCTCTGCACTTTTTCTACCTTCTGGATAGCTTGTCAGATGTACGACAACTTTGTGACCTTCCACTGCCCCTTTAGAAGCTGCTTTCGGGATAAAGACATCACTAGCAAATTTTTTATCGTCCGGAATCACAAATCCGAAGTTTTTGCTTTCCACATAGGTTCCTACAATTTGCTTAATCCCTCTTTCTAAGATGCGGACAATGGATCCTTCACGTCTTTGACCCGAAGTTTCCGAGGATATCCTCGCTAAAACGATGTCTCCATGCATCGCATTATTCGTCTCAGTTGGCGGAATAAAAATATCATCCATTCCTGGTTCATCGGGGATCACGAAAGCAAAGCCTTTTGCATGCCCAGTCAATTTACCACGAATAAGATTCATTTTTTCCGGCAACCCGTAACGGTTACTTCTCGTACGTACGACAAGCCCCCTTTCCTCCATAATCACAAGAGCCTTAACAAAATCCTTAAAATCAGCGGAATCTTCGATGCCAAAGGCTTGCTCTAGCTCTTGAACGGTTAAGGGTTTATAGGTTTCATCTTTCATATGACGCAGTAACCGGTCTATATGATTTTGTATTTCACTCATTCTTCAAACCTCCTTTATAGTGGGGTTGTTCCTTTTTAAAAATAGGAACAAAGTTTTCAATTATTTCTATTCTGCCCAATCTAGTTTTTCTAAAAACTGATAAACATCTTCGTGTAATTGCTCTTTTTCTTTATCGAGCGTTATCACATGACCAGATTCTTCGTACCATTTTAATTCTTTAACCGGTGATTCCACCTCATTAAAGATAATGTTAGCACTCTCCGTGTTAATCATGTGGTCATGTCTTGCTTGAACCACAAAAGTTGGGGCATAAATCATATCCACATTTTCACGAACTTCTTTTATTAAATTTTGAAGAGCTTTTAGTGTGGACATTGGTGTTTTGGCAAACTCGATCATTTCCTGTTCGATTTGCTCGTCTGTTTTTCCTTCTCGTTTCTTATATTCGCGAGCATAGTCTAGTATTCCTTTATACATGACTTCCTCACTTTTAATATGCATTGGAGCACACATAGGAACGATACCCTTTATAGGTAGAGTGTAACCCAATTTCAGGGAAAATACCCCACCTAGCGATAATCCGGCAACGGCGATTTCATTATGACCCTTCTCTTTTAAGTGTTGGTAGCCTTGTAAGACATCCTGCCACCAATCCTCAGGGCCCGTATGTACTAATTCTTCTGGTGGAACGCCATGCCCTTTATAATGTGGTGCATGACAGGTATACCCTCTTGCTTCAAGGTAACGACCAAGCATGCGAACATCGGAGGAATTCCCCGTAAAACCATGTAATAATAAAACCGCTCGTTTTCCTCCCTCAAACGTAAATGGTTTTGGTAAGGCAATTTTCATTCTATTTCTATCTCCTTTATATCTAATCGTTATATTCATTATTGTTAATATCGTTCATTTTTTCCTTCTTATTAGTTTTAACAAAGTAAACGGGAACATTCCAGAAAAAAGACTGAGACAAAGGGGAAGTTGAAAAGAATTTGAAGAAGCAGCTACTTAACCAGGTGTCTGCACTGCACTTTAGCACATCACCGCACTGGGGGTCTGACCCCCAGTGCTTTAAAGCAGTAAACGATTTAGGAGTTGGACGTGTTGGCGGTCTTTGTCTAGGATGGTTTCGATGAGCTGTTTGCTTTCGTCATCGAGGTCACCCTTGACTATTTCTTCTGAGACTTGAATACCATAGTAGTCTTCTCCTTTTAAAGCCGTTTTCACGAGACCCTCTGTGTCATCTGGTATCATGAATTGAGAAAAATAATTTTGAATGGAACCGATTGGTCCTTCGTCATCAACGGGTGTTCCACCTAAATTTTGAATCCGCTCTGCCACCATTGCCGCATGCTGTTTATGCTCTTGCTGCAGCTTTTGAAACTCTTCTTTCATCACAGGATCATGAACTTTTTGTATTAAATGTTCATAAGAGTGAATCCCCATATATTGTCCTTTTAAAAAGGCATTCAACTCTTTTATAACAACCTCTTTATTTTCCATATAAGACACCTTCCTTTTTTATAGTATTGTTCGAAAAAAAGGAGATATCCCATACATGCAAAAAGCCGCCCTGCTTTAGGACGGCTCCATCGTACAAAAATTAAAGTTTAAAATAAGCAACACCAATCGTAAGTAAGAAGAACAATACAACTAGAACGATCGTAATGCGGTGTAAGACTAGGTCAAGTCCTCTTGCCTTTTGTTTACCGAATAATTGCTCGGCTCCACCAGAAATCGCTCCAGAAAGTCCTGCGCTTTTCCCTGATTGTAAAAGAACTGTCGCAATAAGACCAATACATACGATAACTAATAAAATAACTAATACTGTGTGCACGAAAGCCACCTCCTGAAAAAACGTACATTCTGCATTAGTATTAATTTATCATAAATTCCCAAAGTGGACAATAGCAGAGTAAAGGCAAATAGTGGACAACCCTATTCAAAAGAGGTCTAACCTGTTGATAACTACTGAAATGAGCAAAATATTTATATTTTTTTAAAAAATTCCTGTGGGTATCTCTATTTTTATGTAGATATGTAGATAAGTATGGGGATACAATCTGTATTTTTTTAAATAACACTCCTCATAACTTCAAATAACTGTGGATAGATGGCGTGCTATTTTTCGAAAAAATGAGTTATCCGACTTTTGAGAGCCGATATCCGAGTTTCGAAAGTAGTTATCCGAGTTTCGTGACCAGTTATCCGACTTTTTAAAGGATGTTTCCGACTTTGTCACAATTTCAGCGCATCTCTCGGGCTCAGCAGCACTAAAAAAAAAGAAAGTAGCAGCCACCGCTGCCACTCCCTTTTTAAAAATTACTTATTATTTAAGTTGTAGAAAGATTTGCGGCCTAAGAATTGAGCTGTGTCACCTAATTGATCTTCGATACGAAGTAATTGGTTGTACTTCGCTACACGGTCTGTACGAGAAGGTGCACCTGTTTTGATTTGGCCAGCATTTGTTGCAACTGCGATATCAGCGATTGTGTTATCTTCTGTTTCACCAGAACGGTGAGAGATAACAGCTGTATAACCAGCACGCTTCGCCATTTCGATTGCATCGAAAGTTTCAGTTAGTGTACCAATTTGGTTCACTTTGATTAAGATTGAGTTTCCAATTCCTTGTTCGATACCTTGAGAAAGCTTTTGTGTGTTTGTAACGAATAAATCGTCACCCACTAATTGAACTTTTTTACCAAGACGTTCTGTTAAAAGCTTGTGACCTTTCCAGTCATTTTCGTCTAATCCATCTTCAATAGAGATGATTGGATATTTAGAAGCAAGCTCTTCGTACCAGTCAACCATTTCTTCAGATGTTTTGACAACACCTTCACCAGCTAAATGATATTTGCCGTCTTCTTTATTGTAGAACTCAGAAGATGCAGCGTCCATTGCGATCATTACTTGTTCACCTGGCTTGTAACCAGCTTTTTCAATTGCTTCGATGATTGTAGTGATTGCTTCTTCGTTTGAACCAAGGTTTGGAGCGAATCCGCCTTCGTCACCTACAGCTGTGTTTAAGCCTTTGCCTTTTAATACAGACTTTAAGCTGTGGAAAATTTCTGCGCCCATACGAAGAGCTTCTTTGAAGCTTTCAGCTCCAACAGGCATTACCATGAATTCTTGGATATCCACGTTGTTGTCCGCATGAGCTCCACCGTTAACAATGTTCATCATTGGAACTGGAAGTTGCTTAGAGTTGAATCCGCCAAGGTATTGGTATAAAGGAACGTCAAGGTAGTTAGCAGCAGCATGTGCAGCAGCCATAGACACACCAAGAATAGCGTTTGCCCCTAATTTTCCTTTGTTTTCTGTACCATCTAATTCGATAAGTGCTTTATCAAGAGCAACTTGATCTAAAACGCTGAACTCTTCGCCTACTAGGTAAGGAGCGATAATTTCGTTTACATTATCAACTGCTTTTAAAACACCTTTACCAAGGTAACGGCTATTGTCTCCGTCACGAAGTTCTACTGCTTCGTATTCCCCAGTAGATGCTCCACTTGGAACCATTGCGCGTCCAAATGCACCTGATTCAGTAAATACTTCTACTTCAATAGTTGGGTTACCGCGAGAATCTAGTACTTCGCGTGCGTATACGTCTACGATAAATGGCATGAAAAATCTCTCCTTTTAATGGGTTTCATTTTTTACAAAATATTATTTCTGAATTAAAGAGGTACCAGTCATTTCAGCTGGTTTTGCTACATTTAATAAATCTAGCATAGTTGGAGCTAAATCTCCAAGAATCCCACCCTCACGTAATGTGATACCATCTTTTGTGACGATAACCGGTACAGGGTTTGTTGTATGCGCCGTCATCGGTTGACCCTCTAAGGTGATTACCTCATCGGCATTCCCATGGTCAGCTGTAATAATAGCCGCTCCACCTTTTGATACGATCAGGTCAACGATACGACCTAAACACTCATCCACCGTTTCAATCGCTTTGATGGTTGGCTCTAGCATCCCTGAATGTCCTACCATATCCGGATTGGCAAAGTTTAAAAGAATCGCATCAAAATTGTCCGCTTCAATTTCTTTAACAAGGGCGTCGGTTACCTCGTAAGCACTCATTTCAGGCTGTAAATCGTATGTAGCTACTTTCGGTGAATTAATTAAAATTCGCTTTTCACCAGGGAATTCAGCTTCACGACCACCACTCATAAAGAAGGTGACATGTGGATATTTTTCAGTTTCGGCAATACGCAGCTGTTGTAAACCATTTTGTGATAAAACTTCACCTAAAGTATTATCCAAGTTTGTTGGTTTGAAGGCTACATAGCCATCCACTGTTTCACTAAAATGCGTTAAACATACGAAATGTAAATGTTTTGGATGTTTAGGTCCACGATCAAAGGAACGAAAATCCTCGTTTGTGAAAGTGTTTGAAATTTGAATCGCTCGGTCTGGGCGGAAATTATAGAAAATCACCGCATCATTTTCACAAATAGTGGCCACTGGTTGACCATCTTCTTTTGTCATAACCGATGGTAAAACGAATTCATCGAAGATTCCATTTTTATAGGAGTCTTCTACCAATTCCATTGGCTCCGTATAGGTTGGACCTTCACCATAAACCATGGCACGATAGGATTTCTCCACACGTTCCCAACGCTTATCGCGGTCCATCGAATAATAGCGTCCTGAGATTGTCGCAAATTCTCCAACGCCATACTCCTTCATTTTCTCCATTGTTTGCTCAATATATGTTCCTGCCGTTTTCGGTCCAACATCACGTCCATCTAGGAAGGCATGAACATACACGTTTTTAACGCCTTCTTCAGCCGCTAGCTTTAAAAGAGCAAACATATGGTTGATATGACTATGAACACCACCATCTGATAGAAGTCCGAACAGATGAAGGTTTGTACCATTTTTCTTCACATGGTCCATTGCTGCACAAATCGTTTCATTTTTTTCAAAATCGCCTTCACGAATGGCTACGTTTACACGAGTTAAGCTTTGATAAACGATACGACCTGCGCCAATATTTAAGTGACCCACTTCGGAGTTACCCATTTGTCCTTCAGGCAATCCAACTGCTTCACCAGATGCCGTTAGTTGTGAATGAGGATAATTTTTCCAAAAACGATCAAAGTTTGGTTTGTTTGCTTGAGCAACTGCATTTCCTTTTACTTCGTCACGACAAGCAAATCCATCTAAGATGATTAAAGCAACTGGAGATTTACTCATTGCACTCCTGCCTCCAATAATTGAAGGAATGAGGAAGCTTCTAAGCTGGCTCCACCAACAAGTGCTCCATCAATATCCGGTTGGGCCATGTATTCACCAATATTAGATGGTTTCACGCTGCCACCGTATTGAATACGAACGGCTGCCGCCACTTCCTGTGAAAATTGCTCAGCAATCACTTGGCGGATATGGGCACAAACTTCATTAGCGTCTGCTGCTGAAGATGATTTACCCGTTCCGATTGCCCAGATTGGTTCGTACGCAATAACCGTTTGTTTTACTTGGTCATCCGTTAAACCTGTTAACGCGATTTTCACTTGGTTGCCAACTAGCTCGTTCGTTTGTCCTGATTCACGTTGTTCTAGTGTTTCACCACAGCAAACGATTGGTGTTAGGTTATGTTTGAAAGCAGCTAGCGTCTTTTTGTTTACCGCTTCGTCTGTTTCATTAAACATTTCACGACGTTCTGAATGTCCTAAAATCACATATTGAACACCTAAGTCTTTTAGGGCAACAGGGCTAACCTCACCTGTAAAAGCACCACTTTCTTCAAAGTGCATATTTTGTCCACCAATTCCAACGTCTGAACCCTTTGTTGCTGAAACAAGGCTTTCTAAAAAGAGGGCTGGAGCACAAATAACAGATTCCATCTTGTCTTTAGAAGGAACTTGACCTTTCATTTCCTCTACAAAGCTTTTTGCCTCAGATAGTGTTTTGTGCATTTTCCAGTTTCCTGCAATAATTGGTTTGCGCATCTAGGTTCATCCTTTCTGCTATTCCTGATTATCATGTATGTTTTTGCCGGCATACCAAATTTTTATGAAAAGGCTTTTGCCGTAAAATCTTATTTATCGTTTAAGGCCACTACTCCTGGAAGTTCTTTTCCTTCCATAAATTCTAAGGAAGCTCCACCACCAGTGGAAATATGGCTCATTTTTTCAGCAAGATTGAATTTTTCTACAGCTGCGGCTGAATCTCCACCGCCAATAACTGAATAAGTATCAGTTGCTTCTGCTAAAGCATCAGCTACCGCTTTTGTACCATTCGCAAATGCATCAAATTCAAACACACCCATTGGTCCGTTCCAAATCACAAGCTTTGATTTTTGAATCACATCTTTATAGATTTCAGCTGTTTTTGGTCCGATATCTAATGCTTCCCAGTCTGAAGGGATTTCAGAGATATCAACGATTTTGTTGTTAGCAGTCGGTGAGAAATCATCCGCCACTACAGCATCAACCGGCATATAGAAATTAACGCCTTTTGCTTTTGCTTTTTCCATAAAGGTTTTAGCAAGATCCAACTTATCTTCTTCAAGAAGAGATTTACCGATTTCATGACCGTTTGCTTTTATAAAGGTATAAGCAAGACCGCCACCAATAATTAAGTTATCTACTTTTTCTAGTAAATTATCGATTACACCAATCTTATCTTTCACTTTTGCTCCACCAATGATGGCTGTGAATGGTCTTTCTGGGTTAGATAGAGCTTTTCCAAGTACTTCTAGCTCTTTTTCCATTAAGAATCCAGATACAGCTGGTAAGTGGTGAGCAATTCCTTCTGTTGATGCATGTGCACGGTGTGCCGCACCAAAGGCATCGTTCACATAGATATCTGCAAGTTCTGCAAAGGCTTGAGCTAATTCTGGATCATTCTTTTCTTCGCCAGGATAGAAACGAACATTTTCTAGAAGTAGTACGTCTCCTTCACCCATAGAGCTGATTAAAGCTTTCACACTTTCACCGTAAGCTTCATCCGCTTTTTTTACATCCTTGCCTAAAAGCGCAGATAATCTAGCGGCAACGGGTGTTAAACGCATATCTTCGTTTACTTTCCCTTTCGGACGACCTAAATGGCTAGCAAGGATAACCTTTGCCCCTTGATCCATTAAGTATTGAATCGTTGGTAAAGCTGCACGAATTCTTGTATCATCCGTTACGTTGCCATCCTGCATCGGCACGTTGAAATCGACACGACAAAAAACTCTCTTACCCTTAACCTCTACATCTTTCACCGTCTTCTTATTCATCTTAGAAGGACCTCCCAAATAGAAATAACCCTTCACCGCATTAACGCGCCGGGGGTCTGACCCCCGATGCGTTAATGCGGTGAAGAAGCAGAAAAGGAGAGCGGGGGAATCCTCCCCGCTCCCCTTTTCAAGTGACTAGCATCATTTTCCATTTTTTATTATAGCCGTTCCATTTTCTAATATCCAATTTGGACTAAAAGAAATGGTGACTATTTTTCAAAAATTAAAGTCCTTTATTAGCGATGTAGTCTACTAGGTCAACAACTCTGTGAGAGTAACCACTTTCGTTATCATACCAAGAAATAACTTTAACCATGCTGCCTTCCATAACCATTGTAGAAAGAGCATCGATAGTAGAAGAAGCTGGGCTACCATTATAGTCACTTGATACAAGTGGCTCTTCGCTGTAGTAAAGGATTCCTTTTAAATCACCTTCAGCTGCTGCTTTAAGAGCTGAGTTGATTTCGTCAACTGTCACATCTTTATCTAATTCAGCAACTAGGTCAACTAAAGAAACGTTAGGAGTTGGAACACGCATTGCTCCACCATTTAATTTTCCTTTTAATTCAGGTAATACTAGTGAAACTGCTTTAGCAGCACCAGTAGAAGTTGGGATAATGTTTTCCGCAGCTGCACGAGCACGACGAAGGTCTTTATGCGGAAGATCAAGAATTTGTTGGTCATTTGTGTATGAGTGAACAGTTGTCATCATTCCACGCTTGATTCCAAAGTTGTCATGTAAAACTTTAGCAAAAGGAGCTAAACAGTTTGTTGTACAAGATGCATTTGAGATAACATGGTGGTTAGCTGCATCATACTTATCGTGGTTAACACCCATTACGATTGTAATATCTTCATCTGTTGCAGGAGCAGAAATAATTACTTTCTTTGCGCCAGCTTCTAAATGTTTCGCTGCGTCTGAACGCTTTGTGAAACGACCAGTAGATTCGATAACCACATCTACCCCAAGATCGCCCCATCCTAATTGTGCAGGATCTCTTTCAGCAAGAACCTTTACTTTGTGAGAACCAACAACTAGATATTCACCATCAACTGTTACATCCTCAGCTAATTTTCCATGAACGGTATCATATTTTAAAAGATGCGCTAAAGTGTGTGCATCTGTTAAGTCATTTACTGCTACGATTTCTACATTAGAATTTTTTAAAGCTGCACGGAAAACGTTACGTCCGATACGACCAAATCCATTAATACCAACTTTTACTGCCATGTTTATTTCCTCCTTCAGGACATTAAGGTTTATTTTTTGCTACTCAGAATTCATTCTGAATGCTTTCGTAACAATCCAAATAGTATGGTGTTACTTTAATATTTAAATGAATCAGATTGGACACTAAATCCATCTAATCCATTAACAAGCTTTTGGCTGCCCCTTCATCCGTTACCAATATCGTTGAAGACGGAGCTTTCTGCATGTAGGCTCTAATCGCTTTAGCCTTTGAAGCACCTCCGGCGACAGCAATCACATTCGGCATCTGATCTAAATCACTAAGTTGAAGACCCACAGTTAATACCTTATGAACAACTTCCCCAGATTCATTAAAATAATAGCCAAACGCTTCGCCAACTGCTTTTTCTTCTTTGAGTTTCTCCATATCATCAGCATTGGTTTTTCGACGTTCCGCCATTGTTATAGCGTCTCCAATCCCGTGTAAAACCATGCTTGCAGACCGAATAATTTCTACTACCTCTTTAATCATCGGTTCCTTCATAAAGGAGGCATAAATTTCTTCGCTTACTTGATCAGGGACATAGAAAACTCGATGTTTTTGTTTCGTATTGGTTGCCATAATCGAGCAAATCGTGTTGGCTTGATTTTGGACATCTTCACCAATTCCACCTCTAGCTGGAACAAACAACACGTCGCCTGAAACGATATCAGGGGTTAACTTATCAGCGACAGCTGCCATTGTGGTTCCACCAGTTACTGCAATTATATTTTTTTCTGACCCCGATTCCTTCATGTTTGAAGGAAATAAGACCTTTATTCCAGAAGCACATGCCCTGCCTAATTCGCTTTTAATCCAAGGAGATTCATCGCTGTCACCAGGGACCACAACTACTTTGCGAATATGAAACATAGACTGTAATTTAGCTTCCATTACATCAATTCCTGCTGCCTCTCTCATGACGCTTTCAAGTTTTTCGAGCAAATCTTTACCAATCGAGGTTAATTCCATCCCAACACTCGTAACCGATAAAAGATTTTGATCCTTTAAAAACTCGACTTCACTTCGCAACACACGTTCAGTGAGACCTAAACTTTGTGCTAAGCTTCGTCTTCCTACAGGCTGCATGCGATTTATGTAACGTAGGATGAGGTAGCGTTTTTCCATGACTTGAAGCAGGTCAGGTATTAATTTTTTTTGAATATTAATTAATGAGTACATCAGACAAGAACTCCTTCATGTCTTGCATTCAGACTAGTTTATCCGAGAGAATTTAGCAGAGTTCATAATAACTATGGATTTGGTAAAACTAAATTCAAAGTCTAAAATGATTCCCTGGTCTAAAAATGTCCCTCCAAGACAAATTATGTCCCACTTACATTAAAAAAAATCACCCCTGCTACAATAAACATTTTAACAGGAGTGAAAACTAGTTTCAAGCTATAATATCTGGCTTTTTTCATGTAAACGGTTTCTTATGACATTTTTGTTAACATGCCCATATTCAACCTCTTCCCTATCAATTTCGACAACCGGAATCATTAAGCCATATTTTTCTGTTAATTCATCACTTTCATCGATATCTCTTTCGATATAGATAAAATCCATTTCGAGTTTAATCTCTTCTATTACGGCTTTGGCTTTATCACATAACGGGCATTTATTTCTCGTATAAAAAGTAAGAGTGGGTTTGTTCATTATTTTTACTCCTTTAACCATCATATCTTCTTCGTTTGGAAGAAGAAGCAATTCCTAATTGATCACGATATTTAGCAACCGTTCTTCGAGAAACCACAATTCCATCATTGTCTTTTAAAAGAGAAACGATTTCTTGATCAGAGAGTGGTTTTTGTTTATTTTCATTTTCAATGAGTTTTGTAAGAGCATTTTTCACTTGAGTCGAGGAAGCCGATTCATCATTGGTTGTTTGAATCGTGCTTGTGAAAAATGATTTTAATCCGTAAATCCCAAAAGGGGTTTGAACATATTTTTCACGAACTGCCCGACTGACCGTCGATTCATGAACCTCAATTTCATCTGCCACTTCCTTCATCGTCATCGGCTTTAATTTCGAGGGTCCATTTTGAAAAAATCCAGGCTGTTTTTCAACGATTTTGAGGGCAACCTTTTGAAGGGTCTCTTTTCTTTGTTCCAGACTGCTCATTAGCCAATGATAATTTTGCACTTGATGATCGATATAGTGAGCAACATTCTTATCAACGTCATTGGCATATTGTTGATAGTATGTCTCGTTAAAAGAAATCTTTGGAAGTTGTTCGTCAAACACGGTAATCATGTATTCTTTACCATCCCAGCTGACAACGATATCTGGAACGATAAAGGCCGTATGGTCCGTTTTATAAGCAGCCCCTGGTTTGGGGTCCAATGTTATAATAAGGTCAAAAGCTGATTGAATCTCAGTTAAACTTACCTTTAGTTCTTTGGCAAGTTCCTTCCATTTCTTTTCCGCAAAGGGTTCAAAATGGAATTCTACAAGAGTGACGGCTAAAGAATGGGGTGTGGGCATCCTTTTTAATTGAAGCAACAAACACTCTTGCAAGGATCGCGCTGCTATCCCAGCAGGCTCCATCGCTTGAAGAATCATCAAGCATTTTTCCTTGTACGCTTGTGGGAGATCTATCTGTACAGCATCCTCCAATAGGTAACCATTTTCATCGATATAATAAATGAATTTTTCAAGGAATGGCCTTAGAGGTTTAATCTCATCAATTAGTGGTATTTGTGACATTAAGTGGTCCACAATGGACTTTTTAGTGTCACCCAATTGTTCCAACCAATTTTGTTCAATGGTTTGGATCGAATTTTGCGTTTTGGTCTTTTTCTTTCGTTCTTTAAGGGGATTAACAGGAACTATTGCCGGTTCTATTTGAATAAATGGATTTTCCAACGCTTTGTTTTCTAGAAATTCGGTGAGTTCTTGTGTAGAATATTGCAACAACGCAATCGCTTGGGAAAGCTCTTGTGTCATCGTTAATTTTAAGCTTTGTTGTTGAAATAGCCCCTGTTTAAAATTCATTCTACCCTCACCCCCAACCCTTATTTTACAATATTGAATGGAATTGGTGAATGGGAAGAAATTGGAAGGGTTTACATAAATAAAATGATCGGGGGTGTTATTAGTGGGAGTTAGATTGGAATCTAGACTTAGTCGCATTTTAAAAGAGAGAAATATAACCGAAGAACAATTAGTTGAGATGACCGGAATCACGTTAACTAAAATCAAAAGAATATTAAAAGAAGAAAATGAAAAAATTTACCTCGAAGAAATAGCTGAGATTGCTTTCGCTTTAAAGATAACCGATTTAAATGAAATATATAAAATAATAAGGTATTAATTAAAAACGCCTCTATGATAAATGCATAGAGGCTGGTTGGAACGCCCTCGGAGGGAATCGAACCCCCATTTTAAGAACCGGAATCTTACGTGCTATCCGTTACACCACGAGGACATATAACAGTCGCTTTCCTATTATATAAGAGGTTTACCCTCTTTGCAAGAAGAAACAGGGTTCGAAGCTAAATCTACGTTGATTAAAACAACTATTTTTAGGGTATGATGGATAAAGGATTTTTCGGTTATGAAAGTTGTCGAACGAAATCATCATTTTAAAGATTCGAATTGTTTGACCTTAATTGACCATCAGTGTATGATAACAATACATAACTACTCTTATTTTAAAGGAGGAAATAAAAGATGAATTTGATACCTACAGTTATTGAGCAAACCAATCGTGGCGAAAGAGCCTATGATATTTACTCTCGTCTTTTAAAAGACCGTATTATCATGTTAGGAAGCGCTATTGATGATCATGTTGCAAACAGTATCGTAGCCCAATTACTTTTCCTAGAAGCAGATAATCCTGAAAAAGATATATCCCTTTACATTAACAGTCCTGGCGGAAGCATTACTGCTGGTATGGCGATTTATGACACGATGCAATTTATTAAGCCAAATGTTCAAACCATTTGTATCGGTATGGCAGCATCCATGGGTGCTTTCTTACTTGCGGCTGGTGAAAAAGGTAAACGTTATGCATTACCAAACGCTGAAGTGATGATTCACCAACCACTTGGCGGAGCACAAGGTCAAGCGACTGAAATTGAAATCGCAGCGAAGCGTATTCTTTTCTTACGTGATAAGTTAAACGGTATTTTAGCTGAGCGTACAGGTCAACCAATGGAAACGATCGCAAAGGATACTGACCGCGATAATTTCATGACCGCTGAAGTAGCAAAAGAATATGGTTTAATTGACCATATCATTACACGTAACGAATTAGTTGATAAGAAAAAAACTGAGAAATAATATAGTATAGGGACTAAGGCTTCTGCCTAGTCCCTTTTTTGTTTCTATAAGAAAAGTTAGTTTCGGAGTACAAATTATTAAAAAACAATGGTTTTCACAATTGACTTGTAATTGCACAAAAATAGGCACCTTCGACTCGATAGCGGATCGTGCGTCCTATACGAGTGAGAAAACACCCATATTTTAATAATAACGGATGGTAGGTCCGATAAATTTATCTCTATTTTTTATAGGACACTGAGTACGCTATTTGTGTCAATTATGCTATTTTGGAAGAGTTATCGGACACAGGGTACGCTATCGGCTTATAATGGAGCAGAAACGGGCACCTTTTACCCTGATAGCGGATCGTGTGTCCTATACGAGCGTGAAAACACCTATATTTTTAGGAATAACGGATTGTATGTCCGATAAATTTATCTCTATTTTTTATAGGACACTGAGTACGCTATTTGTGTCAATTACTCTATTTTGGAGTAGTTATAGGACACAGAATACGTTATCGGCTTAGAATGGAGCAGATATGGGCATCTTTTACCTCAATAGCGGATCGTGTGTCCTATACGAGCGTGAAAACACCTATATTTTTAGCAATAGGGATTGTATGTCCTATAAATGTTTTCTCTCATTTTTGCGGACACAGGGTACGCTAATTAGGTCTAACGTTCACCAGTGTGATTTCCTTTACGAATTATATAATTGCCGCTTTTACTTATGAATCACAACGATAAAAGCAGTTCAATTTAGGGTACGAAAAAACATTTTGCACCTAAAAAACAAAAGACTAAGCATATATAATGCCTAGTCTTTTGATCTATTTACGCTTCTTGTTCGATAAACTTCGCAAGAGCGGCTAAAGCTTCTGTTTCATCATGACCATCTGTTGAAATGGTAATCGTTGAACCTGAGCTAATCGCTAAACTCATTAAACCCATGATACTTTTCGCATTTACCTTTTTTCCGTCCTTCTCTAAAAACACATCTGATGAAAAACGGTTAGCTTCCTGTACAAACTGTGCTGCTGGTCTTGCTTGTAAACCTGTTTTTAGTTTTACCTCAACTTGTCTCTCAACCATACTTAACTTCCTCCCTAATGAATCCTATTTATTATTTATCTCAATTTGAGATTGTTTCTCCTGAACGTAGCTTTTCAGCAATTTCATCAATTTTTCTTAGGCGATGATTGATTCCTGATTTACTAATGGCGCCACCAGACATCATTTCACCTAATTCCTTTAATGTAACATCTTGATATTGAACACGCAGCTCTGCTATTTCCCTTAACTTATCTGGCAAAATATGTAGACCAACGTTTTTTTCAATATAACGGATATTTTCGACCTGTCTGATTGAAGCCCCTATCGTCTTATTCAGATTAGCGGTTTCGCAGTTCACTAGTCTATTTACGGAATTTCTCATATCACGAACAATACGGATATCTTCAAAGTGCATGAGCGCATTATGAGCACCGATAATATTTAGAAATTCAGTGATTTTTTCAGCTTCTTTTAGATAAGTGATAAAGCCTTTTTTTCGCTCTAACGTTTTGCTGTTTAAATCAAAGGTGTTCATTAACTCACAAAGTGAATCATTATGTTCCTTATATAGTGAAAACACCTCTAAATGATAGGATGATGTTTCAGGGTTATTTACGGAACCTCCTGCTAAAAATGCACCTCTTAAGTAAGAACGGCGGCAGCATTTTTTCTTCACTAAATCCTGGGAGATATCATGAACAAACGTAAAGCTCTCACCTAATATTTTTAGGTCTTCAAGGATTTCTTTTGCTTGCTCTTTTAAACGAACAATGTATACATTATTCTTTTTTAATCTCATTTTTTTCCGAACTAGCAGTTCCACTGGCACTTGGAAGTTCTTTTTAATAAGGGTATAAATTCGTCGAGCAATGGCTGCGTTTTCGGTTTGAATATCGACGATTAATTTTCGGTTAGAAAAGGATAATGACCCATTCATTCGAATTAAGGCCGACAACTCCGATATCCCGCAGCAATCCTTTATGTCTAACGTGGTTAATTCTTTTTTTGTTTCAGATGCAAAAGACACCCTTGTCACCCCCCTTAACCAAATACGCAGGTGCGAAGACTTGGAATGGTACAAGCAACTGGACCCTTAATGGTCAGACAAACGCTTGCACTAGTCTTTACGAATGGAAACGCTTTTTGGTTTCATCTTTTATGATTTGATTTAAAATTTTAGCTACTTTTTTTGTATCGTGACGGATGACTCCGTTTTCAAGGCTCGCAATTTCATCTTGAAGAACTTCTACCCCTAAATTTTTTAAACGATCTAGATCGAATTTAACTGGCATCGCAAGTTCTTCATGGTAACGCATCTTCACTGGCTCCGGTATAAATTCATTATTAACCAGAATCATATCAATAAACGATGCATTCATATGGTCATGAATCGCCTGTACATGATCACTTGCTGTAAAATCATGCGTCTCACCAGCTTGGGTCATTAAATTACAAATATATACCTTTTTAGCACTTGCTTTGCAAACTTCTTCTCCCAATCTTGGCACAAGCAAGTTTGGTAAAATACTTGTATACAAACTTCCTGGTCCGATAACAATCAAGTCTGCTTGACGGATCGCAAGGATCGTTTCTGGCAATGGCCTAATATTTTCTGGACTTAAAAAGACCCGGTGAATTCTTTTCCCTGAAAATGGAATTTTCGATTCACCAGAAACGACTGTACCATCTTCCATCTGAGCATGTAAAATGACATTTTGATTCGCCGCAGGCAGAACTTTTCCCCGAACATTAAGAACTTTACTCATCTCTTGAATCGCATGAACAAAGTTCCCTGTAATGGAGGTCATGGCAGCCAATATCAAATTCCCAAGAGAATGCCCTGACAATTCATTGGTTGTCTTAAACCGATGTTGGAACATTTCCTCTACCAAAGGTTCTACATCCGAAAGGGCCGCTAATACATTTCGGATATCACCAGGCGGCGGAATATGCAAATCCTCACGAATTCGGCCAGAACTCCCACCATCATCTGCCACCGTGACAATAGCAGTGATATCTAAAGGATATTGCTTCAAACCTCTCAATAGAACAGGTAGTCCTGTGCCACCACCAATAATTACAACACGTGGATTTCCGTTCGTTGTCATGTCGTGGTGTCCTTTCTCCTCTCAATGTCACGATGGTTAATAGATGTATGATAATCCTTTTTGAAAAATTCGCCAATATGCTGAGCAAGTGCAACAGAACGGTGTTGACCGCCGGTACAGCCGATAGCAATCACCAATTGCGCTTTTCCTTCACGTTTATAATGAGGAAGCATAAAAGAAAGTAAGTCGGTTACTTTCTCCAAGAACTTTTGTGTTTCATTCCATTTTAAAACATAAGTAAATACCTCTTCATCCAATCCCGTTTTTGGACGCATATGGTCTATATAATGAGGGTTGGGTAAAAATCGCACATCAAACACTAAGTCCGCATCAATCGGAATCCCATGTTTGAATCCAAATGACATGACATTGACAGTAAAAATATTTTTCTTATTTACTGTAAATTCCGTTAGAATTTTTTCACGAAGCTCTCTAGGCTTCATGTCAGAAGTAGTAAAAATTTGTTGGGCGCGACCTTTTAATTCTTCTAGCAATTGTCTTTCCAGCTTAATACCTTCTAATGGCGAACTAGAAGGTGCCAATGGATGAGATCGTCTTGTTTCTTTATATCGTCTCACTAATGAAGAATCATCTGCATCTAAAAATAAAATTTGCGGTGTGACCCAAGACGTTTCTGCTAAATCATCCAATGCTTTAAAGAGATGATCAAAAAACTCTCTTCCTCTCAGGTCCATAACTAAAGCCACTTTATTCATCTTATTTCCAGACTCTTTCATTAGCTCTAAGAACTTCGGTAATAGTGTCGGAGGTAAATTGTCCACACAAAAGAATCCCAGGTCTTCAAAACTCTGAATTGCTACGGTTTTTCCTGCACCTGACATTCCAGTTATAATGACCATTTGTGTGTCACTAGTCGAACCCGTACTCATCTTTATTTCCCCCTTTTAAAAATTATCTATAATCAATTAACTGCTAGGATCTAAACGATAGCTAATTAGTTCAAAATCTGGAGTATATTTAAAAGTTCCATAAATGATACCTTTACCATGAATCATGTAATCTAAGATGTGATAGTCTCCCTGTGCCATTGGAAGTTCACGAATTTTGTCAACATGGTACCATGAAAGCTTTCCTTCTTCCGATACTTCTACATTTACTCCATCCGCATCAGAGGCCATGAAGGTAAACATCATCCACTCTGATGTAACCTTACCCTCTTCTTCAATAATGATGGTGAAAATCCCTTTAATTTGTGGATTTTTCAAATAGACACCGGTTTCTTCCCGATATTCACGAATACAGGAATCTCGAACAGATTCACCCGGTTCCATTTTTCCACCTGGTGCCACCCACCAGCCTCTTCGGGGTTTTTGTAGCAATAATATTTTATCCTCTTTTAAAAGTACACAATTGGTAACACGTTGCAAAACCTTCACCTCGATTACCTTTTCATCTATATATTACTTCTCATATGGCAAGTTCAAATATGTTTGTATCATTCTTATGAATTAGTAATTCCTTTTATTATACTATTATTATAAAGCGCTCACAATGAACAGAACTTGTCAAAATTTAAAAAGCGTAAGCGAACTTTGCAAGAAACAAAAAAAGGGCACAGGAGGGGTTTCTCCTGTGCATTCAAAAGTATTTTTAAAAGGGGGTCAATTTCTACCCTTATCATACTATATCAATATTTCACTATTGTTACATTCTAGTTAAAACGAAGTTACTTTTCTGTAAAATCTGATTAACGCTTTACCAATTTAAAGCATCGGGGGTCTGACCCCCGATGCTTTAAAGGGCTAAATTATTCAGATTTTAGTTCTTCTAGCAGTTCTTCTACGTAGTGTTGGGCACTTTGGGCTGCGATACTTCCGTCACCTGTTGCCGTAACAATTTGACGAAGTGTTTTTTCGCGAATATCCCCAGCTGCAAAGATTCCAGGTACCTTTGTTTCCATTCGTTCATTTGTTTCAATATATCCGCTTTCGTTGGTAATACCTAAGTTAGCAAATGGCTTAGAGAGAGGAACCATTCCGATATAAATGAAGATACCATCTGCTTTAAACTCTTGCTCCTCACCTGTTTCGGTATTCACAAGAGTAACACTGCCGACTTTACCGTCTTTATCGTTAATTTCTTTTATAGTGTGATTCCAAATGAAATCAATTTTTTCATTGGCAAACGCACGATCTTGCAGGATCTTTTGAGCACGTAACTCACTGCGTCTATGAACGATGGTTACCTTTGAAGCAAAGCGAGTTAGATACACACCTTCTTCAACAGCAGAGTCTCCCCCACCAACCACAACAAGCTCTTTTTGCTTAAAGAATGCGCCGTCACAAACCGCACAATAAGAAACACCGCGGCCGCCAAGTTCTTTTTCACCTGGAACTCCGATTTTTTTATACTCAGCACCCGTTGAGATGATAATCGCGCGAGCTTTATATTGTTTTGATCCAGCTACAACAGTTTTATATTCTTTTCCATCAATAATTTCCTTGATGTCCCCGTATGCATATTCTGCACCAAACTTCTTTGCATGTTCGAACATTTTCGTTGATAAATCCGGTCCTAAAATATGGTCATAACCTGGATAGTTTTCAACTTCTTCTGTGTTAGCCATTTGTCCGCCTGGGACACCGCGCTCTAACATTAAAGTAGAAAGGTTTGCACGTGATGTATATACTGCAGCAGTCATCCCTGCTGGACCTGCACCAGCAATGATAACATCATAGATTTTTTCCTCTGTCATAAATGTTCACTCCTTCAATAAACCCAATACTCGAATTTATTATTTCCTAATATCTCTATCCTATAAAACAACACAATTCGAGTCCAAGAATATGCTCACTGAAGTAAGTTGTTCACCAATTTTACATATTTTTGAACAGTCGAAACGGATAATCCATATCTCTCCGCCACTTCTGTTTGAGAAATTTTTTCGCTGCGTAGTTTAAACCATGTATACTCAACGGCTGCAGCCCATGCCTGGTAATTTTTTAATGGTTGCTGTGATTCTTGATAAACCGTGAACCAAAGTAAATAGATACCCGCCTTTAGAGCACCAATTGGACGATGATGTTCATAAAGATGGAGTGCCACCTCATGAAAATCAAAAACTTTGCTCTGCTGACGTTCATTTTTCACAAAACCAAAATAGTTATTTTCTAATTCGGTCAATTTATAAAGTGATTTAGGTGATAGGGCATCTAAGAGCTGTTCTTTTTTAGAAGAGATGGACATTAGGAATAAACCAAATAATCTTTCTTCCATATATTCACTTTCGAGCTTTTGAAAAATAGATGCTGTGTGGTCTTCATAGCCACCTAAAATCGGTTGCTCTTCATTCCATGGCTCATGCCCTTCTTTATCAGGACTTAATTCAAGAACAATTTTCCAGATTGATTTAGAAAAGGTTGGATGTCCAGAATGAAACGCCGTATAGGATAACCAATAATAAAACGAGCCATCCCCTTCAAAGCCCTTTTTATAAAGCTTACGAAGCCAAAAATGACCATGAGCATATTCACCTATTAAAGCAAAGGTGGCCCCTAATTTGAATTGATGTTCATCTAAAAGAGGATTTATTTTTTCCAATGCCGCTTTTAGCTTCATCATTTGCGGTTCATCATTTTGGTAAAAGGCAAAAACAGCCTGATTGCAAATGGCATGTAAATTCCCTGGATTTTTCCGAAGAACGTCCTCAAGAATTTCGGCCGCTTTGTCCGTTTCTCCTAAATAAAAATAAGCTAAAGCTAAATTATTATAGGCAGACCAGTATTCAGGATAACCCTCGACCACTTCCTCCAGCACTTCAATCGCTTTAGGGAAGTAACCAGATTCAAGCAACTCTCGAGCCTGCTCTTGCTTAATCATAAGGTCATCTTGTTCATACCAATCTTCATCCAACTCATCCGCTTCAAAGGTGAGAAGTTCAATGAGATCCTCGGTATCGTCACTAAACTCACCTTCTGGATCTAGCTGTTTATATAAATTAGCATGATGATAAGCATCTTTAAATAAGCCTAAATGAGCGTAATTATTTGCTAAAAAATAGTGGCATTCGAACATAAATTCATCGAATTCTTCTAAAATTTGATGAAGCAATCGATTGGAATGTTCGTATTCCCCCAATTCTGTTGACACAATCGCCAACTGGCAAGCAATCATCGGTTCTCCAGGTTCCAACTGTAACGCACGTTCTAAATATTTTTTCGCACGCCCGAAATCCCGGCGATGAAACGCCTTTAGACCCTTTGTAAAATAATATTCTCCTGTTGGTAAAAAGGATAACAGCATTCCAGTTTCCTTTTTTCTTGCTTTTGAGTCTCTATTCATGGATTCCTCCGAATTACATTAATCACTAAGAGCTATGCGAAACAGCCATAACTTATGTATTATACCACAATTGGGAGGTTGTAGAGAAGAGTTTGGGCAACCGAAATATTTTATATGCCTTCATTGCTTAAAAAGGGGAAAAATAGGTCATAATTTGTTCAAAAAAAGTTATTGAAAACGTTTTCGTTCTACTGTAAAATTCAAATCAAGAAATATCCGAAACGTTTTGGAGGATTTAGTAATGACTACAATTAAGGATATTGCCAAAGTTGCTGGGGTCTCCGTCACAACAGTATCAAGAGCATTAAACGGATATTCCGATGTTAGTGAAAAAACACGAAAAAAAGTGGAAAGTATTGCAAAAGAGTTAAACTACAGTCCTAATACACTTGCACGAAGCCTTGTCATGAACAAATCAAAAACCATTGGTTTACTCATTTCTGGGCTTAACCAGAGCAGTATTAAAGATAATTTTACTTTTGAAGTCTTAGCTGGGTTAAACCAGTATGTAGGTGAAACAGATTATGACCTAGTCATTTTCAGTACTACCTCTACCAAGCAAAGAGAAAAAACGTATTCCCAGCTTTGTCGTGAAAGAAAAGTAGACGGCGCTATTATTTCTGGAATAAGAACGGATGATCCTTATTTAAAAGAAGTTGTTGAAAGTGACATACCGTGCGTATTAATAGATATTCCGATTCATTCCAACACGGTCGGTTACGTAACTACTGATAATGTTCTAGGTGCAAAACATGGTATTCAGCACTTGATGGAACTAGGACACCGAAATATTGCCATGATTAACGGGCATGAATATGCTTTTGTCAGCAGACAAAGATTGGAAGGTTATTTTCAAGCATTTGAAGGTTCAGGTATGACGATAAACCCTAATTGGATTGTTAATGGTGATTTTGATGAAACAAAAGCTGAGCAAAAAGCGATTGAATTACTAACCAAGTACCCTGAGATTACGGCCATTTTTTGTGCAAGTGACCTTATGGCAATGGGGGTGCTTAGGGCAGCAAAGCAAATGAATAAACAAGTCCCTGAAGATTTATCCATAGTTGGGTATGATGATATTTTATTAGCTGCACATATAACACCATCACTAACTACTATTGCCCAAAATAAAGTGCAGATGGGCTATGAAGCTGCAAAATTATTAATCAATATGTTAGAAACGGATGATGCCCCTCATATTATAACGTTGCCTACCGAACTTAAAGTTCGAGAAACAACAAAATGTTTGAAACCATCTTTTTAGATATACAAGTAACATTGGTTTATATTTGACCAGTATTACTTTACGCAAAATCCGAAACGTTTTGGAAATACTTGTCGGTATTTGTAAAATAAACTTTATATTACTTTGGTTTTTTTATCTCCAAAAACCGAAACGTTTCGGAAATAGTTGATTTCATTTCTGCCATACTAGTTAAAGTAACCGATTCGCTGCAAAGGAGGAACATGATGGATTACCGTGTGATTAAAGAGAATGACGTATTTTTATTAACCGATACAAACGGAAATATTACCGAGAATCATCCCTATGGGCTTGGCCTTTATACCAAAGATACTAGATTCCTAAGTAAACTAGATTTGAAAATTAATGGTGAGGAACCTATCCTCCTTTCTTCAGATGCTGCAGAAAATTATATGGCAAAAATCCTATTAACAAACCCGCATATGGAGAAAGATGGAAAATTAATCCTTTGGCGTGAATCCGTAGAAATGGAAAGAACGAGATTTATTTACGACGATGTTCTTTATGAAAAAATTAAAGTAAAAAACTATTATCCGAAGCCTGTTAAATTCCAAATTAGTCTTCATCTAGACGTTGATTTTACTGATATGTTTATCGTTAGGGGTTTTCAAACAGGTGACATTGGAAAGCGAACAGGGCAAACGGTAGCTACTCAATCATTAACCTTCCACTATGAGGGTGCAGATAAGTTACATAGAGCAACAGTGGTGAATTGGGACAAAAATGAAACGAATTTGGATGAAACCGGGAACATCTACTTTGATATTCAATTAGATCATCTGGCGGATGACAGCGTTACATTTATGATTCAACCAATTATTGGTGTAGAAAAAGCAAAAAACCCTTTACATCCGGAACAAGCATTAAAAAAACTTCAGCATTCTTATGTGGTTTGGGAAGACCAAATTACAAAAGTCAAAACGGACTTCCCTTCTCTTCAAAGACTCGTTGACCGTGGAATTGCTGATTTACGTGTTTTGTTAACAGATTTAGGTTTCGGTAAGTTTCCAGTTGCCGGCCTCCCTTGGTTTGGTGTTCCATTTGGACGGGACAGCATCATTGCCGCCATACAAATGCTGGCTTTTAATCCTGAGGTAGCAAAAGGAACATTGCTTACAATGGCCAGCCAGCAAGGAACAAAGGTTGACCCTTGGCGGGATGAACAGCCTGGAAAAATCATGCATGAAATTCGTTATGGGGAGTTAGCGAATACAAACCAAATTCCTTTTACCCCTTATTACGGAACCATTGATGCAACTCCTTTATTCTTAGTTCTTCTTACCGAATATGTTCGATGGACTGGTGATATGGAGATTGTTACTACATTAAAACAAAATATCGATGATGCGCTAACCTGGATTGATCAGTATGGTGACCGAGATGGAGATTTATTCGTGGAATACCATCAGGAATCGAGTAAAGGGATTGCCAATCAAGGATGGAAAGATTCAGGGGATAGTGTAGTGCATCGAAATGGTGATTATGCCAAAACCCCTATTGCTTTAAGTGAAGTCCAAGGCTATGTATACCAAGCGAAAATGGGAATGGCTGAGATTTTTGAAAGCATCGACGATAAAGAAAAGGCTACTTCCTTACGAAATCAAGCCGAGAAATTAAAGAAAAAATTTGATCAAGAGTTTTGGATGGATGATGTAAATTACTATGCGATTGCACTAGATGAAAATAAACAGCAGGTTGGAACAATTACTTCCAATCCTGGCCATGTCCTTTTTTCAAAAATGCTTTCCGAAGACCGTGTAAATGCTGTTGTGAACATGCTGGTCTCACCTAAAATGTTCTCTGGATATGGAATTCGTACAATGGGGGCAGATGAAGCAGGCTATAATCCCATGAGCTATCATGACGGAAGTATTTGGCCGCATGATAATAGTATGGCCCTATTAGGAATGAGCAAGCTTGGTAAAAACAAAGAAGTAAATATCGTAACGGAAGGATTAATTGCTGCTTCAGAACATTTTGAATACGATCGCTTGCCGGAACTATTTTGTGGCTACGATAAATCAATTGGAAAGGCTGTCAAATATCCTGTTGCCTGTTCACCACAAGCATGGGCTGCAGGAACTCCACTTGTTTTCATTCAATCTATCTTGGGACTATTCCCTAATAGTTTAAAAAGAAAAATTAATTTATCACCAAAGCTACTGAATGGAATGAATGAATTACAGGTTGGTCGTATAGCTATTGGAAATGGTCACCTCTCCCTTCGTGTTACTCGTGAAGCAGGAGTAGAAATTTTAGAAAACACAACTGGTTTTGAAGTTATTCAAGCTTAATCTTCCACGAAGGTAAACTTCGTAAGAGATAAATTTTTTATAAAAAGAAAGGGGAAAGAGAAATATGTCAAGAAAAAAATGGTTGGCAACATTAGGTTTATCAACGATGCTTGTTGGTAGTATGCTAGCAGGCTGTAGTGGCGGAGAAAAAGAAAAAGCCTCTAATGATCCTGTAAAAGAAGAAGATAAGCAAGTTGAAATCACCCTTGCTGGTTGGGGTTCTTCTCCAGAAGAAACTGAACTTTTAGAGCAAGTATTAGCTGATTTCCAAACCAAACATCCTAATATCAAAGTAAATCATGAAGTAATCGCAGATCAGTACATGGATGTGATAAAAACTCGACTCATTGGTGGAGAAGGTCCCGATGTATTTTATCTAGATGCATCTGAAGCACCTGCTTTAATCCAAACTGGTGCCATTGAACCACTTGATGAGCATATTCCAGATGATTTTGATGTTGAAGATTTTGAGAAACCCCTGCTTGAGGCTTATCAATATGATGGTAAAACATACGGCTTCCCTAAAGGTTACTCAACACTTGCACTTTTCTACAATAAAAAAATGTTAGCTGATGCAGGTGTGGAAGTTCCTAAAACATGGGATGAATTACGTGAAGTGTCTAAAGCACTAACAAAAGGTAAAGATGTATATGGTTTTGGTCAAAATCCAGAACTTGCCCGTACAGTGTTTATTGGTGAATCAAAAGGCGGAGAAGTTGTAAAAGATGACAAAGCTAATTTTGCCGATCCTCTAGTTGTAGAAGCTTATCAAACGTATGTTGACCAACATTTAGTTGATAAGACCGCAGCACAACCAAGTGATGTTGGTGCAGGTTGGACAGGAGAAATGTTTGGTCAAGGTAAAGCAGCAATGGTTATTGAAGGAAACTGGGCTATTCCTTACCTACAAAATACGTTCCCGGATATTGATTTTGGAATGGCGGAAGTTCCAACTATTGATGGAAAGAAAGGGACAATGGCTTTCACAGTTGCTTACGTTATGAATGCAGCATCTGAAAAGAAAGAAGCAGCTACAGAGTTAATTACGTATTTAACAGGTAAAGAAGGAATGGAAACTTGGACTTCCAAAGGATTCGAATTACCATCTCGTAAATCCGTTGCTGAAAAACTTGGTTATGACAAGGATGAATTACGTGGTGCATTAGTAGCAGGTGCTCCATATGCTACTGTTTGGGCAAGAGGAACCAATCTTCCAATCGTATTTAACAATTTTAACAACCAATTTGTAAGTGCTTACTTAGGTGAAAGACCTCTTGAAGAAGCACTTGCTGAAGGACAAAATACAGCAAATAAAGAAATCGATTCTAAGTAATAAAAAAAGCGTAAGCGGCTTGAACAGCCCCGACAAGCAAATGTTCTCAGACCCAAGAAGTCCGTTTTTTGACTTCTTGGGTTTGAGGTTATTTGACCTCGAGGGGCTAGGCGCTGAAGCTGGATTAGTAACAAGTCCAACCTCCATATATATATAAGGCATGAGGAGAGATTGTTCTCTCCTCCCTTTTATAAAACCTATACAATTCTTTGTGCCAATGTTACGACGTTGGTTGAAAGAGTTGAATAGAAAAAGCACTCAATTTTAAATATTGACCTACCAATGAGAAGAATCTTCCCACATATATTAGATTTGGGAGAAAAGGGAGTTGAGAAGGGTGAGAAATAGAAAGAAATTATTAAAAGATGCAGGTCAAGGCTATCTTTTTATGGCACCGACACTATTTGTCCTTATTTTATTTTTAATAGGACCTATTTTTTATGCGATATATCTTTCATTTCATAAGGTTCAACTTTTAGGAAATGCCTCATTAGATTTTGTTGGATTCGATAACTTTATAAGAATATTGGATGATGACCGAGCTAAAATTGCTCTTTTGAACACGATAAAATATGTTGTGATTGTGGTGCCAACTCAAACCTTTTTGGCATTAGTCTTAGCTGCAACGTTAAATGCTGGCTTGAAAGGGCAAAAGTTTTTTAGAATTGTTTATTTCTTACCAACCTTAACTTCTTCTGCCGTCTTAACACTCATTTTTATGTGGATGTACAATCAAAACGGTTTAATCAATCACTTACTCGAATTGGTTGGATTGCCAACCTACAACTGGCTTGGTGACCCACAAATAGCCTTGAACGCCATCATGATCATGAATGTATGGTCTACAGCTCCATTTTTTATGGTTATTTATTTAGCAGCTCTTCAAGGTATACCAGACTCTCTTTATGAAGCAGCTAGTTTAGATGGGGCTAACGCCATTCAAAAGTTCTTTTATGTAACCATCCCAAATCTACGACCGGTTACAAGTTTTGTTGTTGTAATGGGAATGATCGGGACATTCCAATTGTTTGATCAATCTTATATCTTCTCTGCCGGTTCCGGCGGTCCTAACAATTCAACCTTAACCATTGTTTTATTAATTTATCAATACGCCTTTAAGAGTTTAGGAACACTTGGCTACGCTGCTGCACTAGCATTTGCCCTTGCCATTTTGATCCTAGTGGCAACCCTAATACAACGAAAATTCTCCAAAGAGGAGTCTCTTTACTAGGAGGGAAAAACGTGAAAAGAAAAGTCGGCTTTGCAAAGTCCTCTTTATATGTCATTTTAGTTATATATGCCATTGTCACCATCATTCCTTTTTTATGGGCAATGTCCTCTTCTTTTAAAACATTAGAGGAAATTGTTAGTGGATCCATGAGTTTTATGCCAAAAAACTTTACCTTTGATAATTATAAAATGATATTCATTGAACAAGAATTATTTCCACGTTGGTTATTTAACAGTTTATTTATAGGGATTGTGGTTACAGGATTAAATATTATTTTTAATTCAATGGCTGGATATGCATTAGCAAGATTAAGCTTTCCAGGCAAAAAGCCACTCTTTGTCATCATTCTTGCCGTATTAATGATTCCTGCCCAAGTAACCATGATACCCAATTATTTAATTTTAAAGGAGCTTGGCTGGCTCAACACCTATCAAGGGATGATTGTTCCTACTATGATTAATGCAACCTTTATATTTATGATGCGGCAATTTTTCATCAACTTCCCTAAGGAATTAGAAGAAGCTGCCTCACTTGATGGATTAGGGAAATTTGGAACCTTTTTCAAAATTGTTTTACCAATGGCTGCACCAGCCTTGGCAGCACAGGCCATTTTCGTTTTTATGGGCTCATGGAATGACTTTATGAGACCTTTAATTATTCTATCTGATTCAAAAATGTTCACCTTACCATTAGGCTTAAACACCTTTAAAGGTCAATATATTAGTTACTGGAATTATATTATGGCAGCATCAATGGTATTTACTTTACCAGTCCTACTAATTTATGCCTTTTTTAACAAGTATTTTATTAAAGGTATGTCTTTTATTGGTGATAAATAAAGAAGAAGCAATAACCTTGGCGAATTTTTGCCGAGGTTATTTTTATTTTTTCCATAAACCTACCCTTTTATCTCGATAATTACCATCTATACTTTTTCAAAAAGAAAAGACAATAAGAACGTATCATGTGAGTTTAAAGGAGGAAATGAAAACATGGTCAAAAAGTTGCAAATGATTGCTACAAGTTTACTTCTGATATTACTTGTTGCGTGTAACAATGATAACGACAATTCTGCATTTGATGCTTTAACTCCTGGCGATCAGGATAATGTAAATGACGAAAGAGGAGACAATGTGGGCGATGCCTTCCGTACAAGAAATGGGAATGATACTGCGGAAGGTTTAAATACAGCTCGAAATACACGCTATGGAGTAAGACCTGGTAATGATTTAGCAGGAAATATGGATGACTCCATTTCTGCTGACTATACAGAAATGAATAGTCAGAGTTTCCCACATACGAGACCCGTTCAAATCCAAGAAGCAAAGTATCAATATGTGATTGAAGGGCAAATGCAAGGAAATCAAAATCAATTACAAGGAAATAACCAAGGAAATATGCAAAATTTTGATTTTGACCGTTCTAAATTGCAAAATATAGTCGATCGTCTTCAAAGACAACGCGGTCAATATCAGGCTGAGCAAAGACGACCATACTATGCAGCTGGCCAAGGTCAAGCAGGTATGGCAGGGCAAGGTGGACAAGTTCCAGGGCAAATGACGCAACCTGGGACTGAGCAAACACCAACTGAACAAGTAACACCGCAACAGCAGGCTCCAACTCAGCAAGCAACACCACAGCAACAAGCGCCAACTGAGCAAGCTGCACCACAGCAGAAGGCTCCAACAACGACTCAAAAAGCACCAACTACTCAACAAACTCAGCAGGCTAAAACAGCTGGAATTAGTGCTACTGAGCAAAAAGTAATTGATTTAACAAATGCTGAAAGACAAAAAGCAGGTGTTAAACCGTTAACTGGTGACACAAAATTAAGTTCCGTTGCAAGAACAAAGTCAAATGACATGCAGGCTAAAGGTTATTTCTCCCATACAAGTCCGACTTACGGATCACCATTCGATATGATGCGTGACTTCGGTATTACGTATCAAACAGCTGGAGAAAATATTGCTCAAGGGCAACAAACTCCAGAAGAAGTGGTTCGCGCTTGGATGAACAGTGAAGGACACCGTAAAAACATCTTAAATCCTGCCTTTACTCATATTGGGGTTGGACATGATACAACTGGTAACCACTGGACACAAATGTTTATTGGGAAATAGAAAAGCGTAAGCGCCCGTTTAGGAATAAGAAAGGTCTGATCTCACATGCTGACGATCAGACCTTTTCCTTATTTCTTATTATGTCTTTCCTCAAGTACACCAATGACTTCTTGTAATGGAAGTCCTTGCTCCACTAATAATACTTGTAAATGGTAAAGCAAATCGGCTGCTTCCCATTTTAATTCTTCGCGGTCGCGATTTTTCGCGGCAATAATGACTTCTGCTGCTTCTTCGCCAACCTTTTTTAATATCTTATCGACCCCTTTTTCAAACAAATAAGTAGTGTAGGCTCCTTCGGGTCTATCCACATTACGTTGTTGGATCAATTTTTCAAGTCGGCTTAAAATAGATAAGTTTGATGTTGGAGTTGCCTCTTCTTCATTTTTCCATAGTGATTCTGTAAAACAGCTCGTGGTTCCGTTATGACAGGCAGGTCCATTCGGAATGACCTTTACCACAAGGGCATCTTGGTCACAATCGTAAATTAGTTCGACGATTTTTTGCGTGTTTCCACTTGTTGCTCCTTTATGCCATAGCTCCTGACGGGACCGACTGTAAAACCATGTCTCCCCCGTTTCTAAGGATTTATTTAGTGATTCTTCATTCATATAAGCTAATGTTAAAACTTCCTTCGTTTCAGCATCTTGCACAATAGCTGGAATCAGCCCTTTTTCATCAAATTTTAATGATTTCATCGTACTGCCACCCCCTGCTCTCGTAAATACGTTTTAACTTCTTCAACAGACGTTTCTTTATAGTGAAAAATAGAGGCAGCTAACGCGGCATCTGCTTTCCCATCGTTAAATGCTTCCGCAAAATGCTTGGCATTTCCCGCTCCACCAGAGGCAATAACAGGAACAGAAACCGCCTCACTCACCGCCCTCGTTAGCGATAAATTGAAGCCCTTTTTCTCACCATCACTATCCATAGAGGTAAGGAGAATTTCCCCTGCACCTCTTGAAACGGCTTCTTTTGCCCAAGCAATGACTTCCGAATCCGTTGCGTTTCGGCCGCCATGAGTGAACACTCTCCATGATCCAAGTTCCTGGTCATATTTCGCATCAATCGCAACCACGATACACTGGGAACCAAAAAAGTCAGCACCCTCTGTGATCAGTTCCGGATTTATTAAGGCCGCTGTATTAAGAGAAACCTTATCGGCGCCGGCTCTTAAAATTCGTTTCATATCTTCTAGCGAGTTAATTCCGCCGCCGACGGTAAAAGGAATCGCTAATTGCGAAGCCACAGCTTTCACAACCTCCGTCATCGTTGCACGACCTTCGTGTGAAGCAGAAATATCAAGGAACACTAACTCATCAGCACCTTGTTCATCGTAGAATTTTGCAAGCTCCACTGGGTCACCGGCATCTCGTAGTTGAACAAATTGAATTCCCTTCACAACTCGCCCGTCCTTTACATCTAAGCAAGGGATAATTCTTTTTGTAAGCATTTTTAATCACCTCGTTAATCTTGCACCTCTTGTAACGCTTCTTTTAACGTAAAGCGTTCTTCGTATAGGGCTTTTCCGACAATGGCACCCATAATTCCTTTTTTCATCAGAACCTTTAAACCGCTCAAGTCCGCCAGCGTACTAATCCCCCCAGAGGCAATCACACTTTTCTTCGTTTCAGATGCTAGTTCCTCTACTGCTTCAAAATTAGGGCCAGCAAGTGTACCATCTGTGGCGATATCGGTAAAAATAAAGGTATCTGCTCCTGCGTCTGCAAATGCTTTTCCTACTTCCACCGCTTTTAGTTCTGATTTATTCAGCCATCCGTGTGTGGCTACATAGCCATCACGCGCATCAATGCCAATGACGATATTGGCGCCATATTTTTGAATCATTTGCGTGGCAAATTCCGGATTAGATACAGCTACACTCCCTAAGATAACGCGGTCGACTCCATTTTTTAAATAATGGTAAATATCTTCCTCTGTCCGAATTCCGCCGCCAATTTGAATTCGCACTCCTAGTTTTTGTGACGCTTCAATGACAAACTGATCGTTGACTCTTTTTCCATCCTTGGCTCCATCAAGATCGACCATGTGAATCCATTCAGCCCCATTTTCCGCAAAACGTTTGGCCATTTCAAACGGTGAGTCACCATAAATCGTTTCTTTATCATAATCTCCTTGTAGTAGGCGGACACATTTCCCACCACGCATATCAATCGCCGGATAGATTGTAAAACTCATTGGGCCACCTGACTTTCTTCCACTAATTTTGCAAAATTTTGGAGGAGTGCCATCCCAAGCTTACCGCTTTTTTCAGGATGAAATTGCATTCCGTATATATTTCCACGTCCTACAATGGCAGCAACGTCTTCATAATAGGTGCTTTTCGCCATTACCACATTTGATTCTTTTGCATCTATGTAATAGGAGTGGACAAAGTAAACATGCTCTTCTTGTGTAGATAATTCCCTTGTTATAGGGGTTTCCTTTAAAAACTCAAGCTGGTTCCAGCCCATATGGGGTACTTTGTAGTCCCCTCCTGGAAAACGTTTTACCTTGCCTGGCAGAAGCTTTAGTCCTTCGGTTGGTCCATTTTCTTCACTTTCTTCAAATAGAAGCTGCATGCCGAGGCAAATGCCTAGAAGCGGTTTTCCAGTTTGGACATACTCCCTAATCATTACATCAAGGCCCTCTTCACGAAGGCGCTTCATCGCATCGCGAAATGATCCCACTCCAGGTAATAAAAGCGCTGTTGCCTGGGCTAATTTTTCCTTATCCTCGGAAATGAAATAGTCCACTTCAAGGCGTTCAAGTGCTTTACTGACGCTGAACAGGTTCCCCATTCCATAATCGATAATTCCGATCATTTATAACATCCCTTTCGTTGACGGGACTCCCTTTATTCGAGGATCAATTGTGGTCGCTTCATCCAAAGCCCGTGCTAATGCTTTAAAAATCGCTTCAATGATATGATGCGTATTTTTCCCATAATGAACAATGACATGAAGATTCATGCGTGCTTCTAATGCAAGCTTCCACAGAAATTCGTGCACAAGCTCCGTGTCAAAGGTACCCACCTTTTGGCTTGGGAACTCCGCTCTCATTTCAAGGTGAGGTCGATTACTTAAATCTACCACTACTTGCGCAAGCGCCTCATCCATTGGTACAAAGGCATTGCCATAGCGTTTAATTCCTTTTTTGTCCCCTAGAGCGTCACGAAGAGCCTGTCCAAGGCAGATGCCGATATCTTCGGTTGTATGATGGTCATCGACATCTACATCCCCTTTTGCGTCAACAGCAAGATTAAACTGGCCATGTTTCGTAAAAAGGTCAAGCATATGTGTCATAAATGGGACACATGTTTCTAGCTCTGATTTGCCTTCACCGTCAATGGCAAAGGTTAATTTAATATCCGTCTCCCCTGTTTTGCGGTGGACTGTTGCGATACGTTCCATTTATTTGGGCCTCCATTTTTTTCGAGTTAATAAGCTTTCGTTTTAGCGTTTTCGGTGTGGATGATGGACTTTTTGGTCTAGTTCACCGACTGGTTTGTCCTTCATCGGTGTTATGATGGACATTTCTACCTGGTTGATTGATTGTTTTGTCCTTCATCATTGGTATGATGGACATCACGGCCTGGTTCACCGACTGGTTTGTCCTTCATCATTGGTATGATGGACATTTCTACCTAGTTCACCGATGGTTTTGTCCTTCATCATTGGTATGATGGACATTTCTACCTAGTTCACCAACTGTTTTGTCCTTCATCAGTTTTATGATGGACATTCCGAACTGGTTCACCGACTGGTTTGTCCTTCATCATTGGTATGATGGACATTTCTACCTGGTTGATCGATTGTTTTGTCCTACATAAGTATCATAATTATTTAAACCGTGATTCGATGGCTCTAGCATGTGCCTCTAGACCTTCTAAACGGGCAAAGGCGGCAATTTTTCCAGCATTTTCTTCAAATGCTTTTTGACTGTAGGAGATGATGCTTGATTTTTTCTGGAAATCATCCACATTCAATGGACTTGAAAATCGTGCTGTTCCATTTGTAGGTAAAACATGATTAGGACCAGCAAAATAGTCTCCGACTGGTTCTGAACTGTAGCGACCGATAAAGATAGCGCCAGCATGACGAATTTTTCCTAACAGTTCCATCGCATTTTCCGTGACAATTTCTAAATGCTCTGGTGCCACTTCGTTAATCACCTTGACCGCTTCATCAAGGTCAGCCGTCACGTAGATGGCACCGTAATCGCGGATGGATGCAGCAGCTATCTCTTGTCTCGGTAAAATCGCTAATTGCTTTTCAACTTCCTGCGCTACTTGCTCAGCCAATGTTTGTGAAGGCGTAACTAAAATACTGCAAGCACGCAGATCATGTTCGGCTTGCGAAAGAAGGTCCGCTGCTACTTCATTTGCTCTGGCTGTTTCATCTGCTAAGATGGCAATTTCACTTGGACCGGCAATCATATCGATGTCCACATCTCCGAACACTTCTTTTTTCGCAAGAGCCACATAGATGTTTCCAGGGCCGGTGATTTTATCAACCGATTTAATGGTTTCCGTACCATAAGCGAGTGCCGCTACCGCTTGGGCGCCACCTACCTTGTAGATTTCCTCTACACCTGCTTCTTTTGCAGCAACAAGAACAGCTGATGGTAAACGTCCATCCTGTGAAGGCGGGGAAACCATCACAATTCGTTTAACTCCAGCCACTTTAGCAGGAATAACGTTCATTAGTACCGAAGACGGATAAGCTGCTGTTCCTCCTGGGACATAAACACCGACAGAATCCAACGGAGTCATTTTTTGCCCAAGGATCGTTCCGTTTTCCTCGGTTGTTAACCAAGATGGACGAAGTTGTTTTTCATGAAAAGATCTAATATTGGCTGCCGCTTCCTGAATGATGCTGATTTGTTCATCTGTTAGTTGCTCATACGCTTCCTCTAGTTCCTCTTTCGAAACCTTTAGCGAGTTTATTTCAACACGGTCAAACTTTGCGGTGAATTCTTTTAACGCTGAATCTCCATTGGCGCGAACAGAATTGATAATGGATTTGACTGCTTTTAGCTGCTCTTCTGTACCTGCTTCAAGCGTTCTTTTTATTGAAATACCTTCATTGATCGTTAAAATTTTCATTTTGTCCCCCTGAATGGTTGTTGGCTTATTTTTAAATAATTCGACTTAAGCGCTCGACCATGTCGCTAATTCGCTCGTCCTTCATTCGGTAGCTTACCGGATTGGCAATCAGCCTAGAAGTAATGCCAACAATTTGTTCATATTCTACTAATCCATTTTCCACAAGGGTTCTGCCTGTTGAAACGATATCGACGATGCGGTCCGCTAAGCCAATTATTGGTGCAAGTTCAATCGAGCCGTTTAATTTAATGATTTCAACCTGCTCTCCTTGCTCACGGAAATAGGCAGCAGCGATATTCGGATATTTCGTCGCAATTTTTGGCGCAATATCCTTCATCTTTGTATTCGGAAGACCTGCAACCGCCAGATAGCAGGCACTAATTTTTAAATCTAAAAGTTCGTAAACATCTCGCTCTTCCTCAAGCATGACGTCTTTGCCGGCAATCCCGATATCGGCAACACCATGCTCCACATAAGTGGGAACATCCATCGGCTTGGCTAGGATAAACCGTAATTTTTCTTCGTCTACGTCTATAATAAGCTTCCGGGATTCTGCGAACTCGGGAGGAAGCTGGTAGCCAGCTTGTCGCAATAGCTCAACCGCTTCTTCAAATATTCGCCCCTTCGGCATTGCCACTGTTAAAAATTGGGTCATAAAGCAATCTCCTCTTTACGATTTCGTTCTTTTAAAAAGCAGAATCTCGTCCCGCTCGGCCAATTAAAAAACTGACATCTGCAAATTTCTTTGTGTACTGATCAATATTTTGAACACCGTTTATATCTTGAAGCACGATTTGCTTGCCTTCCGAGCGTTTGGCTTTCGCAAGTTCGAATGCTTCTTTTCTTCTTTCATTACTAAAAAGAATGCAATAAGTTGGGGTCCCTTCTGCTGGATCTCCAATGGCTTCTAATAGTCGGTCTAAATGAATCCCAAAGCCGGTAGCGCTTTTCGACTCACCAAACTTTTCAAGAAGCTGATCATAACGGCCACCGTTTCCAATTGGAAATCCGACTTGGCCCGCATACACTTCAAATAAAATTCCCGTGTAGTAACTCATATGGCTGACTAGGGTTAAATCCAATTGAATGAAACTTTCAACGCCATAATCTGAAAGAATAGCGTATAACTCCTGCAGCTGTCGAAGTGCTTCCTTGCCGCGTTCGTTTTCCACAATATCGAACGCTTTTTCTATGGCTTCTTGCCCACCGCGAAGCTTTAAAAAGTCTAATAGGCGTTGTTTATCAATAGAAGATAATGATAGTGATTTCACATGCTCACGGTAGCCGACATAATTTTTTTCATATAAATAACGTCTTAAAACATTGGCTCGATCTTCGGTTCCGAGTATTTGCAAAAATAGTTCCTGTACAAATCCGATATGGCCAACAGAGATTTGGAAGTGATCGAGTCCTGCTTCCTGTAAGGTCGAGACAAGGAGGGCAATCACCTCTCCATCAATCGAAACGGTAGGGTCGGCAATCGCCTCTACACCAATTTGTTCGAATTCTGCCGGTCTCCCACCCTCTCGCTGTTGGGCACGGAATACATTGGCTGCATAAGCGAGTCTTAATGGCAGATCTTCCTTTAAAAGTTTCGATGCCGCAACACGAACGATTGGAGTCGTCATATCAGGGCGAAGGACTAATGTGTGTCCCTGTGAATCAAGGAGCTTAAAAAGCTGTTGATCAAGGATGGCCGATGCTGCCCCAACGGTTTCATAGTATTCTAACGTGGGTGTTTCAATAAATTGATAGCCCCACTGTTTAATCGCATTTTCCATTTTGGATCTTGTTAGATGTTTCGTTTCATATAAATTCGGTAATGTATCTCTCATACCGAGCGGTTTTTCAAACATAAATAACTGACTCAAGATGCTCTCCCCTTTAAATTGAAGAACTATATTTTCTGAAATCCTTTAGTTCGCTAATATGGTAGTAAATTAAAGTTATTGTATCGTTGTTTTGGGTCAAACGTCAACTGAAAAGTTTTGTCTGTACGTAGTATTTCCCAAAATTTCTTGCTTGCTCATCAGAGATTGCCGTGTATAATAAAAGGATATTAATAATGACTAAGTTTTCTAGGGTTCCGCAATTTTTCCATAGAATAAATTGGACTGGTCCGAGAGAAAACTCATAGCAAAGTGTATTACTTCACTTTACCCCTTTAAAGCACCTGGGGTCAGACCCCCGGTGCTTTAAAGCGTTGCTATGCCACGGAGGGATAAAAGCCCGGGAGATTATAAGTGATTATAATCTTCTGGGCTTTTTTTGTTGGGTATAGGTGAAAATAGAGATAGGGAGTGACTTTTAATGAATAAGGAATGGCTGAAGGTGTTTGTGGCCGCATTTTTTGAGGTTTTTTGGGTGATGGGCCTAAAGCATGCTGATGATATATGGACGTGGCTAGGCACTGCTATTAGCATTGCTATTAGTTTTTATGGTTTAGTGGCTGCAGGAAAAAATCTACCAGTAGGTACGGTTTATGCAGTGTTCGTTGGACTCGGGACGGCCGGAACGGTAACAGCTGAAATTCTCTTCTTTGGAGAACCATTTAAATGGGTTAAGCTGTTGCTGATTTTACTTTTACTGATAGGAGTGATGGGGCTAAAGCTTGTCACTTCCGAGAACTCTGAGGAAGGAGTGACTTCCAAATGAGTTGGTTATATTTAGTGATTGCGGGAGTATTTGAGATGCTTGGTGTCGTGCTTATGCATCGTCTACATCAAAAGCGCAATTGGCAGTCGCTTTTGTACCTTATTTTAGGTTTTGGCGGCAGCTTCCTATTTTTATCTTTAGCGATGAAGGATATTCCTATGGGAACGGCTTACGCGGTCTGGACAGGAATTGGTGCCTCCGGCGGAGCTATTCTTGGTATTGTTTTGTACGGAGAATCAAGTAACTGGAAGCGGGTTTTATTTATTGCGATGGTGCTAGTGGCTGCTGTTGGGTTGAAGCTTGTTTCTTAAGGGTTCATTTATTGACGATATTTCTAGTGGAAATCTGCGGCTTTGGAACCAAACATTTTGCGCTGGCAAAAACGCCCTCCGAGAGTTTTTTTAACGGGTTCTCTTTTGAGGTGCAAAATCATAAATAACAGTACAAATAACGTAGTAAAAAGTATGGTGATTAGCAATTTAATCATCATGCTTTTTTGCCTCCGAGTATTATCCGTTATACCCGATCAGATAAATAGACGGAAAAATTCCGCTTAATTAGGAAATAGCATTAAAAATAGCTTAATTAGACGGAGAGATTCCGCCTATTGACTCGAAAAACATGAAAATATGGGATTTTGCTTGGTATAACCGGAAAACCTCCCCTTATTTAGCCCGAAACGAGCTCCATTCTGAATTTAACCGGAAAATCTCCGCTTATTTTACTTTCGCTGGTTACTTAATTAAGGACGCATAAATACAGCCGAGTTTCCTATCAAATTTTTCGAAATATTAACAACCGTTTTAGCATATTAACTAACAGCATGAGAATATTCATTCTCACTTTGCTAATTGGTATGCTAATTACTGTGTTAATTCTAAGGTTAAAATACCATAAATGTTGTTATTCCAATAAAAAATAGCATGCTAAATCATATGCGATTTAGCATGCTATTTGTGTTAATTTTTTACATTTTGCACTCCAGAAGAGAACCCGTTAAGAGTTTTTTCGGATGGCGTTTTTTTTTCAAAAAATAATCATTTTCCATATATCGGGTCGTCGGCCCAGCGTTCGGCTAGTTGTTCTTTCGTGTAGATGATACGCATTGGGTTGCCACCGACAAAGGAACCTGCTGGGACGTCTTTGTGAACAAGGGTTCCAGCTGAAACGATAGCTCCATCTCCAATAGTAATACCTGGCAAAATGGTGGTGTTGGCGCCAATCATGACTTCGCTGCCGATGCGAACTTCGCCGAGGCGGAATTCTTTGATTAAGTATTCGTGAGCGAGAATCGTTGTATTATAGCCGATAACGGTGTTGCGGCCGACGCTGATTTTTTCAGGAAACATGACGTCGAGCATGACCATAAGTGCAAACGATGTTTGATCGCCAACCTTCATCCGCAGAAAAGTACGATACAGCCAGTTTTTCATTCCGAGAAATGGGGTGTAACGGGCGAGCTGAATAATGATAAAGTTTTTAACAACCTTCCAAAAAGGAACCGTTTTGTACACATGCCATAGTGAATTAGCGCCTTCGACAGGGTGACGTTCGGTGTTTCTCATTACCTCTTAGCTCCTACTATATTTAATATGTCAGCCATTTCTTCAAGCATGTAGTCCGGATTGTATTGGGCAAGATGCTCGCGGCCTTTGATGGACCATGAGCAGGCTGCTGTTTTGGTTCCGGCATTTTTTCCAGCTAGAATGTCATGATGGTTGTCTCCGACCATGATGGCTTCCTCCGGCTTTGAACCAAGCTGCTCTAATGCTTTAAAAATGGGCTCTGGATCTGGCTTTGCTTTTTCGACATGATCAAGAGCGACAATGACATCAAACAGGGAATCAAGCTTGGTTAATCTAAGCCCCATCATGACGACATCGGAAAGTTTGGTGGTCACGATTCCAACTTTGAAACCTTGATTTTTTAAGGTTTTCACGGTTTCTAACACTGTTGGAAAAATCGTGACGAACGCATCATGGTTGCTAATGTTGAAATCACGGTAAGTAGCAATCATTTCATCAACGCGGTCCTTGTCCATCGGTTCAAAGGTTTCCCTTAAAGTTGGTCCGAGAAAAGGAAGGACATCCTCCCTCTTGTATTGACTTGGATAATATTTTTCCAATGTGTGTAAAAATGACGCGATAATTAGTTCATTTGTATCAATTAATGTACCGTCTAAATCAAAAAGGATGGTGGTAATCTTATTGTTCATAGGTTGCCTCCTTTCTTCTAGCTGCAATGGTTCGATTCCAAATACGAGAAATAATTAGAGTTAAAATAATGGCAACACCTAAGCGGATTAAAAATAACGGCCACACCGAAATTCCTAAAGGGAGGAAAATAAGCGTATCCTCGACGGCTGCGTGACAGGAAACGAGGAAAATAATCGCCAATGTCACATCTTTCGGGCTAACCCCATCTTCTTTCACCGCTTGAATCATCACGCCTGCCCCATACGCTAAGCCAAAAAGGAAGCCTGCTGCGAGGGTCATGGACGTGTTTTCCTGCATTCCTAGTGCTCTTGTAACAGGAGCTGTCCAGCGTGAAAATACATCAATCCATTTTTTATCTTTTAAAATTTGAATGGCCATCATAAGCGGAATGACGATAAGTGCTAATTGCAGGATACCAAGGCCTGCTTTTTGGAGTGCTTCAAGTACAATCGGTATCATTCCACTTATATGCTCTTCTTTTGCCGGAATGAATCCATATTGTGCAGGCTCACTTCCTCCATGCCAAACTAGGTTTATGACGATGGCGGAAAGGAAAGCAAGTCCAAGTCTGACTAATAAAACTAGCCAGAGCTTTACTCCAACCTTTACAGCAACCCCACATTCTACTAATAGGTTGTGGGAAAACGAGGTCATGACGGCGATAATAAACACTTCTTTTACCGAAAAATCCAAGGTTAAGATTGAGCCGATGGCTGCGTATAGATTTAGAAGTGCGCCAAGGACAAGCGGGATAGCCGCATCGCCTGATAATCCAATGAGTCCCATTAGTGGGGCTATTAATTTTGTCACCCACGGTAAGACTGGTGTATATTTTAAAATTCCGACGATTAACGTAATCGGAAAGATAATTTTACCGAGTGTCCAGGTGGTTTTTAAACCAACTAAAAATCCTCTTTTTAATGACCCCGCTAACATGGTTCCCCTTCTCTCTATTTCCTGTAAAAAAGTAGTTTTTAGTTATTTGATGGGTCTAAGTAGTGTTTATCCGCAAGACCTGTTTTACGACGGAAGATGATTAAAACGATGGCAAAGACAACTAGGAATATGGAAATCATCTGCGCCATTCGTAAATATTCTGTCAGCATTAAGCTGTCTGTTCTCATACCCTCGACAAAGAAGCGGCCGATGGAGTACCAGATCACGTAGGTTAAGAAGCTTTCCCCACGACGGAGATTTACTTTTCGAAGAGCTAATAACAGGATGACTCCTGCAAAGTCCCAAAGTGATTCATATAAAAACGTAGGATGATAATAAGTGCCATTGATATACATTTGATTAATGATAAATTGCGGTAAATGTAAGTTTTCTAGAAAAGCGCGAGTGACTTCGCCACCATGTGCTTCTTGGTTCATAAAGTTACCCCAACGCCCGATGGCTTGGCCAAGAATGATGCTTGGAGCGGCGATATCGGCCAGCTTCCAGAAGGAAACGCCTTTCCTTTTCGTGAAAATATAGGTGGTGATGACGGAACCAATTAGGGCACCGTGTATGGCAATTCCACCCTCCCAAATTTGCGGGATTTGGCTCAGATGATCCTTATAATAATGCCATTCAAAAATAACATAGTAGATTCTCGCTGAAATAATCGCAATCGGAATCGCCCATAACATTAAATCGGCAAAAATTTCTTTTTGTAAGTTTCTTCGTTCGGACTCACGCATTGCCATCCATAAGGCAAGCGCCAAACCGGTACCTATAATAATCCCATACCAATGAACTTCGATAGGCCCAAGATCAAGAGCTATCGGATTAAGCGGCTTAATATTCTCTTCCATTCTCTCTCTCCTCTCAATTCGTTTCATTTTCGCTTTAACACACTAACGTGGTGGGGGTCAGACCCCCGGCACTGTGGCGCGGTGAAGCGCCGGGGGTCTGACCCCCAGTGCGGTGATGCGGTGGTGCGGTTTACGATTCATTTAGTCTTCTGTTTCACCGTCGTCGATGACGTCGTGAAGGCGGTCGTTGAATTGCTGAGCCGCATCCATTCCCATTTTCTTTAAACGATAGTTCATCGCAGCTACTTCAATAATAACAGCTAAGTTTCGTCCTGGACGAACTGGGATGGTTAGTTTCGTTATTTCGGAATCAATGATTTTCATTTTTTCTTCATCAAGGCCAAGGCGATCATATTGTTTTTTCTGATCCCATATTTCTAAATCAATGACAAGTGTAATTCGTTTATTACTTCGAACAGCACCAGCCCCAAACAAGGTCATCACATTGATAATCCCTAGACCGCGGATTTCTAAAAGGTGTTCAATTAATTCCGGTGAATTCCCGATTAAATTCCCAACATCCTCCTGACGTATTTCCACACAGTCATCTGCTACTAAGCGATGTCCGCGTTTGACAAGTTCCAATGCTGTTTCACTTTTACCGACTCCACTCTTCCCTGTGATCAGTACACCAACACCATAAATGTCTACTAACACTCCGTGAACGGCAGTTGTTGGAGCTAATTTACTTTCCAGATAATTCGTTAACAAACTTGAAAAGCGAGTGGATTTTTGTTTTGTTCGCAAAAGAGGAACGGCTTCGCGTTCACAGGCTTCGATTAACTCATCCGGTACTTCCATTTCCCTTGTAATAATAATGGCAGGGGTAATATCTGTACATAACCGCTCCATCCTAGAAGCGCGGTCAAACTCTGTTAATTGATGTATAAACGATAATTCTGTTTTCCCAAGCAATTGAATTCGTTCGGCGGGATAATATTCAAAATAACCGGCCATTTCAAGTCCAGGTCTCGAAATATCAGTTGTTGTAATCGGGCGGTCGACCCCTTCTTCTCCACTAATCAGTTCTAAATTAAATTTTTCAATAATATCCTTTGTGCGAACCTTAGCCAAATAGGTCTCCTCCTTATGAGCGACGAATATGTATACTTTCCCTATTTTAGCACTTTTTTAGTAAGAACCAAACGGTAAGCTTCATTTCTTGTGTTATCGTCTTTTCCAACAACAAAAAACCGGAATTCCTATTTCCGGCGGTTTATTTTTTACATCTGTGATTGAATAGCCTTTTTTAAGTGACCGTTATATTGATCTAATACTTGATGAACCTCTTCCCCTTGCAGACCTGTAACCAAAGATAGAATGGCGGCCTTTGTTGACCCGTATTCCGCCAATGCTTTTTCCGCTTCCTTCAAAGTGACATTAGCCGCTTCGACAATAATATCCTTTGCTCGCTGGGTAAGCTTTTCGTTTGATGGTTGCACATCGACCATTAAGTTTCCATACACCTTGCCCAAACGAATCATGGCTGCCGTTGACAGCATATTTAAGACAAGCTTTTGACTCGTTCCAGCCTTCATCCTTGTCGAACCGGTTATCACCTCCGGACCACATTGGACAACAATCGGTATATCGGCGATCTGTTCCATTTCTGAATGCAGCGTATTAACGATACAACCTACCGTTGCGCCTGCCTTTTTCGCTTGATTCATGGCGGAAATCGTATAAGGAGTTCGACCGCTTGCCGCAATGCCGATTAAAACATCATGTTTAGTAAGGGTAAGGACTTCCATGTCTTTTTCCGCTTGGATCGCATCATCTTCTGCCCCTTCTAGCGGAAAACGTAACGCCGTATCACCGCCCGCAATGATTCCGATAACCTGTTCAAACGGAGTTCCGTAGGTAGGCGGACATTCCGAGGCATCCAAGACACCTAAACGGCCGCTTGTACCTGCCCCTACATAGATTAAACGTCCATTGTTTTCAAGCCCTTCGACAATTCGGTCAACCAGCTGCGCAATTTTTGGCAATTCATTGGTTATCGCCTGAGGAACTAATTGATCCTCTTCATTAATGATTGTTACGATTTCGAGACTTGTTTTTTCATCGATATGAGTTGTATGGGGATTTCTCGTTTCCGTCAATATTTGATGTAAGTTCATTCCATATGGCCTCCTGCTACCCTCTTGTCTCTGACTCTTTTTTTGCCAAAAAATAAGCCCCTTTTGTAGAAGAAATGTCTTTGATCATAAACTCTTCCACAGCAATTTGTTTTTGAACATAATCAATAAACGTATTCCGCACTATCGGAATTTTACTAAAAATACTGCCTTTCAAAGCCACACAAGTCTTTTGGTTGTAATCTAATTTCCGATACAGTTGGACAGCCTTTTTTCCAAGAGCTTCACCAGCTTTTTGTAAAATTGCTTTCGCCTGCACATTGTCATTTTCTGCTTCTTGAACAATAAAAGGTACGAGACCGGCAATTTGATCTTTCGTAGAGGTATAAATAAAATATTTAATCTCATGTGCTAGATTCATTTTTAACTCTTTAAGGAGTTTATGTGATAGTTTCCCTAGCCCCCGACCGGAATCTTCCTCGTCTATCATTCTTTTAAATGCCTCCATGACAATCCAATAGCCGCTGCCTTCATCCCCTAACAAATGACCCCAGCCACCGGTATAAAGATACTGTTCTCCTTTTTTTCCAAGACAGATCGATCCTGTACCCGCAATCGTTAAGATCCCATCCCTACCTTCTAACATAGCCGCATGCGCAATTACGGCATCATTGACGATGGAAATATCCGTGGCAAATTCCAGCTGTAACGTGTTGAGTAATTTTTCTCGGTCTCCACCTTCACTACCCGCTAATCCTAAGATTATTTTTACACAGTGACCGTCGAGAGCATTTGTACATTGACGAATGGCTTCGATAATATTTGCTGTTGCTTGGTCATGGTCAATCAAGATATGACCGAATCCGCTGGATCCTGAAGATAGATCTTTTCCATTTAAATCATAGGCAATGGCCTCTGTTTTCGTGCCGCCTCCGTCTACTCCAATCAAATAGTCCATTCAGCTGCCTGCCTATTCTACGAGACTAAAAGCAAACTTATCCCAAGGCTGTAAGTAGTCTAGTAGAAAATGCTCCTCTTGTCTGATTCTTCCTACAACATTGGTTTTACCTGAGTTTTTCATACCTTGCAGGGCAATTTGAAGCTCTCCTTTGTACTGCCCATATAATTCATTTTCAATTAATAAATCACCACGCTGAATATCAGGTGTATAGGTAGGTTTAAATTCTTCCTGTTTATATTTCACGCGGCTTTGTGTGGAACGAATCATATAGTCCGATACGTCCCCTCTATAAAAATGAAACTCTTCTAAAACGATCTTTTTTTCTAAAGGAGTGATTGAATCGAATAACTCGACTTCAAAAGTAAACGGTTCTTTTGTCTCTAAAGATAACGCATTTAATTCTGCTTCCGATGCATAGGCATTGGCAATGATGACATCATCAATCAAGCCGGTTTTAAAAAGATGCTTAGCTTGCACTTGAATCGGAAGCTCACGGTGCATTTCCAACGTACATAAGCCCTCGACAATCGGCCAAGGTCCGAAGGTTGCACTTTGTGAGTTCACAAAAGCTGCTGTTCTAATGCCTAAGTCTTTAAATTGCTGACTACATTTTAAAAAATGCGGATACGATAATCCGGCATAACGGTGCGGGTAAAAATTATGTGAACCGATTAAATTCTCTTTATTCGGTCGATAGCTTAATAGATTATCAATATATTTCGTACCGCTGCTCATATTGACTTCGATTTTTAAACCATATGGATTATAGGTCATAATCGATTCTTCATTTCCTGTGAATCCGAGGTCTAAACGAATTCCATACGCCCCTAATTCATGAAAAAAAGATAAGTCATTATAGGAAATCCCTAGTTTCTGAAAAATCCTTGGAGCGATGTCCACCATCACTTCCATTCCCAGCTCGTTTGCGTGGCGAATGGTTTCTTTAAAACTACTCATAATCTCTTCCTGATTTCCATCAACCGATAATAAGCAGGTGAAAATCCGCTTGAACCCGTACTGATGTGCAAGGGTGATGTACTCTTTATCTTTTTCAACGGTGGAGTGTTCTGGATAAATCGAAATGCCTAGTTGTCTCATGATCCTTTACTTCTCCTCTTTTAATTTTTTGATAATGCGAATCATATGTTCAATCAGCTTTTGCTCGGAAATGGCGGTCATTAAATGGTCCTGCGCATGGATGAGCAACAGTGACTTTTCGTATTTCTCACCGTTTATTTCTGCTTGAATCAGTTTCGTTTGCGTTTTATGAGCTAGATTTAACTCTTTTTGGGCATCCTCAATCAACTGCTGCGCTTTTTCAAAATCAAATTCCTCCGCTGCCTGGAGAGCTTCATAAGCTAAGCTTCTCGCATTACCGCCATGGGCAATGATTTCAAAAATTTCAACCTCTAAATTCATCGTTTCTTCCATTAAATATTCCTCCTTGGCGGGAGCGTGATATTCCCTAATATGACCGATTCCCTCGCGCCGGTAGCACTCTGGACATTACTCGTATTACCATGAAGCGTTTCATTTGCCAAGATCGCAAAGGCAATCGCTTCTTTCGCTTCCGATGAAAAGCCTAAATCTTCTTGAATAAAAACCTCACACTCATTTTTTAAAAGCTCCTTAATCATCGAGACCAAGGTAGTATTGTAGCTTCCCCCACCGCCAATAATGACTTCATTGATTGAATATTTTGGAAAAATAAACTGTTGGTAGTTGGCGGCAATAGATTGAGCGGTGAACATCGTTACGGTCGTTAAAAGGTCAAACTTGGACAGATGGGCGTAATTTTTTAAGATGCGATGGGTGGTGAATTCTTTTCCAAAAAGCTCTCTCCCCGTTGTCTTTGGCGGTTTAGTTGAAAGATAAGGGGTAGCCATTAATTCTTTTAGGAGATTTGCATCAACCTTACCTTGTGCAGCTAATTTTCCACCCTCATCAAATGGAATATGGAACAACCGCTGACATATCTCATCGATAATCATATTGCCAGGACCAGTGTCAAACGCTGTTACGTGATGGATATCGGCATTTTTCGGAATCACCGTGACATTACCGATGCCGCCAATGTTTTGCAATAAGCGATTTTTCTGTTCACTTCGATACAGGACAAATTCCGAAAATGGAACAAGCGGGGCGCCCTGCCCTCCTGCTGCCATATCCATTGTTCGAAAATTAGAGACGACGATGGTATCCGTTTCATAGGCAATCACCGCAGGTTCTCCAATTTGCAAAGTAGAAGGAATGAACAGCCCTTGTGAGGAAGGCTGATGATAGATGGTTTGTCCATGTGAACCGATAAAGTCTAATTTTTCAAAAGGAAGGTTATTTTTTTGACAGATTGTCTTAACCGATTCAGCCAATAGATGTCCTAGTTTAAAGTTCACACTGCAGATGAGTTGAACGGTTGATTTTTCAAGTGAAAGGCAATCTTGAATCTCCGCCTTTATTTCAGGTGAGAAGGGATTTGTTTGAAAATCTAGTAATTGAATTTTCGTTTGTGCGCCGCTGTTTTCGATCTCTACTAACGCGGCATCGATACCATCTAATGAAGTTCCCGACATTAATCCAACTGCGTACATCGTTTATTTCCTTTCTTTTTGGAAGGCTCTTTTCTGAAACTTTGTTGCTTTTTGTAACTAATAAATAGGCATTTCACAATATAGGTTGATAAACTCTTAAGAAAATGAAGAAAAGAGCTGAGCACTTATTAAGAGAGCATGTAAAAATCCGGCTTTAGGGATTTTTACGAAGACCACAATCTATACGATAACAGCTTTTTAGAAAAATTGAGGCAGATATTCTCGATGAGCTTGTAACATTTCATCGAGCACCTGCTTGGCTACTTCATCGCTCGGGACAAGAGGATTTATAGTGAGCGCCAATAATGCTTTTTCATAGGAGCCTGTCACGGCCGCTTCTGCCGCAACCCGTTCAAATGATTTGATTTGTTGAACGAGACCGTTGACCTCTACTGGAAGTTCGCCAACGGATATTGGCTTAGGGCCGTTTTTGGTCACGAGACAATTGACTTCAACCGCAGATTCATAAGGAATCCCCGCGATTGCCCCCTTGTTTTGTACATTTAACGTTTGAATATCCTTTTTATCATTATAAATAGAAGAAATCAGATTACAGGCGGCATCGCTGTAATACGCACCGCCTCGTTTTTCTAATTGCGGCGGTTTGATCGATAAGTTTGGATCCTGATAAAGCTGAAAAAGCTCCTCTTCTAATCGTTTGACTACCTCTGCCCGTGTCTTTCCGCTTAAAAAGTCTTCGAGCTCTTCTTCGAGAATTTCCTTCGTTTTATAATAATAGCGATGATAAGGACATAAAAGGATCCCTAGTGATTTTAAAAAGTCCGGCTGCCATGGCAGCGGAGTGATATTTTTCATCGAGAGATGGTTTGCTGGGTTCGTTAGTAATTCAATAACTTGAGCGGTGACGATTTTTCCATCAACGTACACATTCAGTCCATATACAAGATGATTTAACCCGGCAAAATCGATCATGACTCTTTCTTCGGCTACATCCAATAACCTAGCTATACTTTTTTTCATATGAATCGGAAGGTTGCAAACACCGACAACCTTTTGGTGTGAGCTATATCTTAGTAACGCTTCCGTTACCATTCCCGCGGGGTTTGTAAAATTAATCAGCCACGCTTCCGGACATAGCTCCTGCATTTCTTCGGCAATTTCCAGTAGAACAGGAATCGTTCGTAACCCTTTAAAAAGCCCACCAGCCCCATTTGTTTCCTGACCAATGATTCCATGCTGCAAAGGAATTCGTTCATCTTTGATTCGTGCCTCTAATAAACCGACTCGCATTTGCGTGGTGACAAAATCAGCATTTTTCAGTGCTTCTCTACGATTTAAGGTTAAATGGATTTGAATGGGAAGATTCGCCTTTTTAACCATCCGCTTGGCTAATTGCCCGACAATCTCGAGCTTTTCTTTGCCTGCTTCAATATCCACTAACCAAAGCTCTCGAACAGGTAATTCTTCATATCTTTTAATAAATCCTTCCACAAGCTCAGGGGTATAACTCGAGCCCCCACCTATCGTTACAATTTTGATGCCTTGCTCATTCATTTTGGCACCGCCTAGTTAAAAAAGATGAGGAAATACGTACCGATCGAACAAGCCGCTAAAGATAGAAGGAAACAGGTGATCATTTGTTTCTTGCTTTTTAATAGTTTTTCAACATAAAAGGCACACACCGTTATGGCAATGGCGGCCGAAAAGCTCGTGCAAATAAATAGGCTTGCATCGGTTGATAATCCCAGCATTGTTAATGGGCTGGTCAACACCACATTCGTCAAACAAACAATCAGTAAAAACGTAAACACACTTTTAAAACCAATCCGCTTAATTTTGAATTCCATCCTAAATCACCTGCCAAAATGTAATAACAAAAGTGGGAATCAGCTCAAACGATGATCCCCACTTTTGGATAAAAAACTATTTAAATTCGTATAGTGGGTTTAAGACTTGGTGGTTGTTTTCGACAAAATTCAGGCAGAAGTTTAAAAACCAAAACTTCCTTCGTGCCTGTCACCTTTACGCTTTACACCGAAAAAGTGTTGTTGCTGGTGGTTACTTCTGTATCAGCGCTTTCCATTTGAAGCATTTTTTTGTCGTACATTTTGAAGAATGGTAGATAGATAAAGAAGGAGATGGCGATGTTGACGAGTACTAGGATGACAGCTTTGAAGTCTCCTCCAGTTGCCAGGTAGGCGCCGATTGGTGCAGGCAATGTCCATGGTGCCATAACATAGGTTGGTGTTACTAATCCAATTGCGGTTACTACATAAGAAATAGTAGCCGTTACAAGAGGAGTAATAACAAACGGAATGATCATGATTGGATTTAATACAATCGGTACCCCGAAGACAACCGGTTCATTGATATTAAAAATTCCCGGAATAAGACACGTTTTTGCTAGATTCTTTAAATATTTAGATTTAGAGAAGAATAGCATCGCTAATACGAGACCTAAAGTGGCACCAGATCCACCAATCCAAATGAACCATTGATAGAAGGTTTCTGGAGCAATATGAGGTATAGATGTACCAGCTGCGACTGCTTCTGCATTTTTCGCAAGATAAACTTCCCAAACTGGTCGAGCAACCGTACCAACAACAGAAACTCCGTGAATACCAAACGACCAGAAGAAGGTAATTAAAAATACTGGAATTAACACACCCGGTAAACTATCGCCAGCTTTTACGATTGGGCCGACGGCTTTGTCTACTAAATAATGTAAATCAATCTTGAATACAACCGTAATCAGTGTCATCAACACAACCACAATAGCAACAGGAATAAGTGCTTCAAATGAACGGGACACGGACGCCGGTACTTGGTCAGGCATCTTAAAAGTAAGGTTTTTCGTTTTACAGAAACGAAGAATTTCTACGGATAGTATGGATACAAGCATGGCTACGAATAAACCATGTCCGCCAAGGTTGGCCATCGGGAGCATAAAACCTTCCCCTTCGATCGCCTTCGGTACAAGTGTTAAAAGGAATGCAGCAACGGAGATTTGTGCACCTGACAATGGGTCAATCTTATAGCTCCTGGCGAGATTGTACCCTATCCCAAAGGCTATATAGAGCGACATAATAAACATCGTTAATCGATAAGGAATCAAGATATTGGCGATGTTTTCACTAGCCCAAACTGCAAATCCCCAATCTTTCGGTACAGGCGGGAAAGCTAAAATGAGGAAGAAGCTTCCTACGATAATAAAAGGTAATGCGGAAATAACCCCATCACGAATCGCTTGCAAGTGCCTTTGTTCGGAAAGCCTTGCCATAGGACCGGATAAATTCTTTTCTAAAAATGCGATAAAACGATCCATCTTTTTACCCCCTTTGTCCTCTTGCTCTATGAGCCTAGGTTAAAAAACACGAAAATGATTGCAAAAACAGTTTATATGACGCTAGAACCTTCCTATTTCCCGACAACTTCCCTTACCTTTTTCAATAATGCTGGGCCACCTAGAGGAGTATAAGCTTGCGGTGGAATGGCATCACATGGAACCGAAGCTTCCTCAGCAAATGCTTTTATTTTGTCAAAACGGTGCCTCACTTGTGGAGCAACCATGACTACATCCCAGCCCTTGTGAATTTCATCTTCCACTTCACTTGTTCCGATGGCTAATACCTCCATATCAATGCCCTGCTTTTGCGCTTCATTTTTTAACGCTTTCACGACAATGGCACTAGACATACCACCGGAACAAACAAATAATATTTTCATTAAATTTCCTTCCCTCCTTTTTGATAGTTTTATAGAATCCCGCTAGCGTTTCATCTTCTGCACAATTTGATGGGTATCAATAATGCGCTCGTACACCTTTAACCCTTTACGAATACATAAACGGATAAAAAGCGTATCAATGATCGCTAGTTGGGCAATTCTCGCACTCATCGTTCCAATTCGAATATTCTGTTCCTCTTCTGAGATAGTCAGAACGATATCCGACAATCTTTGGGCCGGCGATTTACCATGCTGGGTGAGACAGATGGTTTTCGCTCCTTTTTCTTTCGCCACATTTAAAAGGTCAATCACTTCTTTTGTTTTTCCAGAAGTCGTGACCACAAACAAAACATCATTTTTCGTAATATTGGCCATCATCATCATTTGAACATGATGGTCTAACGATAAAAATGTAGGGACATTGATTCTTAAAAACTTGTACTCTGCATCCATTGCGACAACAGCTGAACCGCCAGCTCCATAAACATAAACACGATCTGCCTCATCGATCGCCTGAACGGCTGCATCGATTTGCTCAAGCTGAACTAATTTACTCGTATTGGTGAGGGCACTGATGTTTTTTCGCATGACTTTTTCTAAAACGGTTGCGGTATCGTCCTCAAAGCTCAATAACGTATCGACACTTGTTTGAGGTTCGGATAAACGAATGACTTTCGCAATTTCAAGCTTAAGACCTTTAAAACTATTAATACCTGCTTTTTGACAAAAGCGAATAATCGTTCCTTCACTGCTTTCACAAGCTTCGGCCAGCTGCTTCGTCGTCATGTTCAAGACATCATTCGGATAGGCCAAAACAAATTCAGCAACCTTTTTTTCAGAAGGGCTGTAGTTCTCCATTTGTAGCTCAATTAATTTGATGATTGAAAAATTCTCCATATGATAACTCCTACTTTTGAAAGGGCTTTCATTTCTTGTTTTAATTATAAGATGTGTTGGAGTAAAATTTCAATATTTTTGTACAAAAGTTAAAATTACGCTCCAAATTAATAGGAGTGCCTATGAAGTACTAATTGCCTTTGCAGGTTTAACCTATAAAGCTATTACAAAATATTAATTAATTTGAATTTTCTAAAAAATAGTAAAATCGTAATATATACATGCTTTCATTTCCCATGGTATCTTTTTCCACGAAAAGGAGCTTCCTTTTTAAAATTAGCGGGAGGAATGTAAATGAAGCTATTTAGAAACATGAGTTTAGTATTTTTATCCATGCTGCTGTTAGTCACCTCTGCTCTTCAACCCTCAGTAAAAGCAAAAGCCGAAGTACAAACAACCTATCAAAAAAGGGAAATGCGTTCGGTATGGATTGCCACGGTCACCAATATCGATTGGCCATCCAAAAAAGGATTAACCCCAGAAGTACAAAAGCAAGAGTTTGTGAAATTACTAGATGATGTAAAAGAAATGGGCATGAATTCGGTGGTTGTCCAAGTGAAGCCGACCGCTGATGCTTTTTATCCATCAGAGTACGGGCCCTGGTCCGAATACTTAACAGGCGTTCAAGGAAAAGACCCTGGTTATGATCCGCTGCAATTTATGGTGGATGAAGCCCATAAGCGTAATCTCGAATTCCATGCCTGGTTTAACCCATACCGAATTACCATGAATCATACGAATTTAAATAAACTAGTTGCGGATCATCCTGCTCGAAAACATCCAGATTGGGTGGTTGCTTATGGTGGGAAGCTCTATTATAATCCTGGGATTCCAGAAGCAAAGCAATTTATCGTAGATGGGATTTTAGAGGTCGTGAAAAACTATGACATTGATGCTGTCCATATGGATGATTATTTTTATCCTTATCGGGTACCTGGTAAGGAATTTCCTGACCAAGACACGTATGAAAAATACGGGGCGGACAAGTTTTTGAATATTGGAGATTGGCGCAGGGATAATGTTAACCAGCTTGTGCGTGACATCAATATCGCGATTAAGCAGGAAAAGCCTTATGTGAAATTTGGCATTAGTCCATTTGGCGTTTGGCGTAATAATGCTGTAGATCCTTCTGGTTCTGCTACTACCGCTGGGCAAACGAATTATGATGATCTATATGCGGATACAAGAGAATGGATTCAAAATGAATACCTAGACTATATTACTCCACAAATCTACTGGAATATCGGTTTCCAACCGGCAGCCTACGATATTCTCCTCGATTGGTGGACAAGGGAAGTTCATAATAAACCGATTCACCTTTATATTGGGCAAGCTGCTTATAAAATTAATAATAACTTTGTGCCAGAATGGTCTGATCCAGATGAGTATCCAAGACAAATTGCGTTGAATCATCAATATCAAGACGTCATGGGTAGCACTCATTTTAGCCTTAAAGATTTGAATCGTAATCCACTGGGCATCAAGGATAAATTGAAGAATGATATTTATAAATATCCAGCCTTAGTACCAACGATGCCATGGCTAGACAATGAGGCACCAAAGAGACCAAAGCTGCGTGATGTTGAGCGAGAAAAGGATGGAAATTTGATAAGCATTGAGGACCATACATTAAATGATAGCGATGATACCGCGTATTACGCTATTTATCGCTTTGATGGTGACAAAAAAGGAGATATAGAAGATTCTAGAAATCTGCTAACTACAGTTCGTAAAACGGGGCATACCCAACAATTCAAGGATGAATCGGCAGACCCTGGAAAAACCTATACTTATGTGATTACCGCTCTGGACAGACTTCACAACGAAAGCTTACCGACACAAGAAATAACCGTGAAGGTGAAATAAGAATTTTATAGAGTGCTAGATGTTTAGAAATGCCGCTTGGGTGGCATTTCTTTTTTTGAGGGATTAGCTTCAGTGATTATGGAGGACATTTTCGCCCACTTTTTAAGTGTATTCCCCTTGGTTTCCACATTCATCCAGATGAAGGACACTTTCACCCTATTTCCGCTGCATTTTGTCCTTCATGAGCCTTATGAAGGACATTTCGCCTTCATTCTTGATTAGTTTTGTCCTTCATTTTCCACATTCATCCAGATGAAGGACACTTTCATCCTATTCCTTCCGTGTTTTGTCCTTCATCGGTCTTATGAAGGACATTTCGTCTCCATTTTCAAAGTGTATTGTCCTTCATCTACCAATATCTAGAAAAGCCAACTTCTCCATCACTCAAATTTACCTCTCCAGCTCAATCGTATACTTATAAAGATCACCACGGTAAACAGACTGGGCTAGTTCGAGGGCGGTTCCATCTGCAAGGTATCCAATTCTTTGGATTCGTAAGACTGGTGCACCTTCTTTTATTCCTAGGATACCCGCTTCCTCTTTTGTAGAAATCGAAGCCTCTAGTTCCTGGATCCCCCTGCTAATTTCCAAATTCAATTGATTTCCCACGTATTCATAGATAGATTCTTCTGCCTGATCCATCATTAAATCAGGAACTAAGGCTTTCGGCATATATAAGCTTTCTAATGCAATCGGAGTGCCGTCAGCATAGCGAACTCTTATGATCTCATAAACTAGTGCCCCTTCTTCCACTTCTAGTAAGTGACTGACTTGCGAGTCGGCCCCTCTAACAAAAAAATCAAGTACTTTGGTGCTCGGCTGCATTCCTCTTGCCTTCATATTTTCGGTAAAGCTCGTTAATCCTTTTAATCTTTGCTCAATTTTTCGAAAAGCAACAAAGGTCCCCTTTCCGCGTTCCCGAACTAATATCCCTTCATTGACTAAATTGGTAATCGCTTGGCGTACGGTCATGCGGCTTATTTGATACGTTTCTGAAAATTCACGTTCAGAGGGAATAAGCTCCCCGGGTTTTAATTCTTGTTTTTCAATAAGTTCCTTTATCCCTTGCTCAAGTTGAAAATAAATCGGTATCGGTAATTCTTTATTGATCATGTCATGTTTACCTCCAGGTCGTTCCTATCCAATAACGATACCGCCTCTTCATCCGCAATAATGGTCACATGGGGATGTGTTTTTAAAATAGAGGCTGGAATGCGTTCATCCAATGGTCCATAAAACAATTGCTGAAGGATGTTCGCTTTGTGTTTCCCAGATACGAGTAAAAGGATTTTTTTACTATTCATGATCGTCGCGATACCCATTGTTATCGCTTCGGTCGGAACTTCTTCAAGACTAGGAAAATATCTTGCATTCGCTTGTCTCGTGGATTCCGTTAGCCGTACTACATGCGTTCTTGATAAAAAAGAGGTACCAGGCTCATTAAAGCCAATATGGCCGTTTCGTCCGATTCCTAATAATTGTAAATCAATTCCGCCCAATGACTCGATAAGCTGTTCATACCGTTCACACTCGTTAGCTGGAATTTTAGCGAGACCATTAGGAAGGTGGTAATTTTCAACTGGAATGTCAATATGGTCAAAAAGATGATCTCTCATAAAATAATGGTAACTGTTAAGGTTTTCTGAACTTAAGCCCACATATTCATCCAAATTGACGGTGCGGACATGTTGGAACGATTGCTTTTCTAGTTTGCATAAATCGATTAATTGAGCATACGTTCCCACCACTGTCCCTCCGGTTGCTAATCCAAGAACGGAATGCGGATGACGTTTCACTTGCTCCATAATGAATCTTGCTGCTGTTTGACTCATTTCTTGATCATTTTTGACCACGACAAGTTTCATTTCGATTCCTCCTCTTGGTTGTGATAAGCCAGGACACCTCTGCAAAAGGTTAGCTTAACCTCTCCCTTTTCATCCAACACCACTAAATCTGCATCTTTTTCCGGTTTAATGCTTCCTTTTCGATCGAAAATCCCAAGCTGCTTTGCTGGATTTTCACTTGCCATCTGAACGATTTCCTGTAGGGTACAACCAGTAAATTTCATCATGTTCTGGCAGGCATCCTTTAATTTTAAAATACTTCCAGCCAGGGTTCCGTCCTTAAGCGTTGCTTTTTCGGAAGTCACGGTGACCTCTTGGCCGCCTAAATCATAGATTCCCTCACCTAAACATTTGGCTCGCATCGCATCCGTTATTAAAATAAGACCTTGACTGCCTTTATTTTTAAAAGCAAAGCGTACCATCTCGGGCCGACTGTGGACGCCATCGACAATGATTTCACTCTTTATTTCATCGTTCATCAAAACCGCACCAATAACCCCTGGTTCGCGATGATGCAGCTCGCGCATTTGATTGTATAAGTGTGTGGCATGCGAAACTCCCGCTTGTATCGCTTCTTTCACCTCTGAATAGGTAGCATCCGAATGACCAATCGAGGCGACAACACCTGTTTCTTTTAAAAATGAAGTTAGCTCCATACCCCCATGACATTCAGGGGACAAGGTAACCAACTTAATTAGTTGGTTCGCGATAACTTGCCACTTTTTAAATAAGTCGATGTTTGGCTCTAATATATATTGAGGATGCTGTGCCCCTACTCTTTTAGGAGAGATAAATGGGCCTTCAAGATGTATGCCAAGAACCTCTGCTTTTCCTAGTGGATTCGAGCTACTTATATAATTGGCGACGTTTCCTAATGCTTTTTCAATATCGTCTACAGCGGTTGTCATGGTCGTCGCTAAAAAGCTTGTTGTTCCTTCTTTTGGTAAAATGGCAGCCATTGTACTTAAAGCTTCCTGTGTGGCATCCATCGTATCCGCTCCACCTGCTCCGTGAATATGAAGATCGATAAACCCAGGAACTAAAGCGTACTGTTCTGGAAAGGAAAAGACCTCTACCTCACCCATTTCAATGACTGATGGAGTTTCTCCCACTTCAACAATGTTGTTTTCATCAAAGAGGACATAGCCATTCGGAATAACCCCTGTTTCAGCGTAAACATTGATATTCATGATTAATTTTTTTTTGGAATTCATATCGATTCCCCTTTTTACCATCATTTTTACTTCCATCTTATTAAAATAGAAGTATAGTTGTCTAGACCACTATATAGTATGAATATGTAAAAGAATATTTTCTAAGACCATTAACCCACTATTTTCCATACGAAATGTCCATGTCCTTTTTTTAACTTAGAACATATGATAATAATGAGGCAATAACCTATGTCTAGAAAGGAGAGAGAAAATGAAAATTGTCTTAGATGCTGGTCATGGTTATAATACTCCTGGAAAAAGAAGTCCAGATGGGTTACGAGAATATGAATTTACTCGAGCTGTTGCCAATTACGCCCGTGATTTACTGAATACCTATCAAGGTGTCACCGTCTACTTTACTCACTCCGATGATCGAGATGTCCCACTTGAAGCCCGCACTGATTATGCCAATAGGATTAATGCTGATATCTTTGTTTCGATCCATGCAAATGCTTACGGATCCACTTGGAATAGTGCAAGTGGAATTGAAACCTATGTTTATGTGACCAAGCCACCGCTTGCTTATGCTCTTGCTCAAAAAGTGCAGCGAAACTTAATTTTAACTACAGGTTTAAAAAACCGTGGTGTGAAAACAGCCGATTTTCACGTATTACGGGAAACGAAAATGGATGCCATTCTTTGCGAATTAGGTTTTTATACGAACCCTGAGGAAATCAAATTGATTCGATCCGAGGATTACCGCCGTAAATGCGCGAGTGCCATTGTCAAAGGACTTGTGGAGCAATTTAAACTAGTAAAAGAAAAAACATCCTCTACCTCAACGAATACTCCAGCCAAACCAAAACCACCAACTCCATCCGCATCAAAGGGGCTATACAAGGTTCAAGTCGGTGCTTTTTCCAATAGGGATAACGCGGAAGAATTGGTCCGCGCCTTAGAATCAGATGGATATACGGCATTTATCGATTTTGAGGGGAAGTAAAGTAAAAAGCGGAAGTTTCTTGGTCAGGGAAAATTATCTTTTCCTACTGGAGCTGGATTAAAAAAGCGGATGAGCCGCATCTTTTCATAGATGCTGGCTCACCCGCTTTTTTATGATTTCTTTTTATCGTCTAATACCGTTTTTTGAATGATGGTGTTGGCGATGGCCATCACGATGGCTACAAATATCGCCATGCCAAATCCGGAGATTTCAAAGGCGCTTCCCATGATTCCGTCTGTCAGCAACAGTGTCATGGCATTAATGACGAATAGAAATAATCCTAATGTTAAAATCGTAAATGGAAGAGTTAATAAAATTAATAATGGTTTCACAAGGATGTTTAAGATGGATAAGATAAAGCTTGCGGTCACGGCGGCCCCAAAGCTCGAAACTTGGAATGATTCATCAAAAAATCCTGCTAACGCGATAAACAAAATCGCATTGATTAATATACTGACCAGCCACCGCATAAGCTTCACAAACCTCCTTATTTTTTTCCTACATTAAAATTATTTCACTGTTTCTAATGGTTTTATTCTAATCGTACCTGCTTTTGCATCAGATTGCACGTGTAGCACTCTGTCAGTCTCGGCAACTGGTTTAAAACGAAGCCATTTTTGGACTACTTCATTTTTTTCCTCAACCACTTGGATCCCATCCAGCTTAACATCAAAATTCCCCAGATTGGATTTCAACTCACCGGACACCGCCATCTCACTTGGAACAGCTAGCTCGATATGACCAGTGGTCGCCTTCATCGTTAATGTCTCACAGACTGGACTGGTTAGTGTACAAGAAATATTTCCGTTAAACGTGTGCAGATTCCCTCTTAACAGGCCACCTTCATACTTAATCGCCCCATTAATCGTTTCTGCCTCGAACTCTTCGATATTGCTTTTCTTCACTTTAATTTTTCCATTCGCCGTTTCGGCTTTGACCTTTTGGCTTTGGATATTTTCGAGTGATACCTTTCCATTTGCGGTATCCACCTTCAAGTCTTTCACTCTCATATCTTCCGTTGAGATTGGGCCATTGTACAAGCGTACGCGAACCTTATCATAATCGGCAAATGGAATGTATACCTTCGCATCTACCTTCATCCACTTATGATGGGTTTGAAAGTTTAAACGATTATTTTCAATGTTAAAAATAACTCCCTGCAGGAAGGTGGTTCTCGCTTCCTCTAAAGATTCTACACGATAGATTTTTGCCTGACATTCAACACGGACATCAGATTGGTCCCATGGAATCAGTTGGACGGAGCCGTTCGCTACATGAATATCGACATCGCGAAACTCGGCGTTGGCCTGTTGAAAAATATGAGCCATTTCAATCGACTTACCGATATTTAAGTCGATATCGATTTCCTTTAATTTTTTAAAAGCCGTGTCGACAAAATCAAAAATCTTTTCTTTCGTCGATTGAAATTTATAATACGTTTCGTCCTTCTTCTCATGATCTTCTACTTTTGCTTTCGAGGTAATCTCTGAATCTTGTTTTTCCTGCTCGACCGTGACCTTTTCCTTATCTAAACCTTCCAATAATGTAAGTGCCTCTTGAACAGAAAGTTTCCCTTCCTCTACTAGTTTTAAAATTCGTTCTCTCTCTTTATTCATAGCCATCCTCCTGACTCCCGAATAGGTTACTATTCTATGTTATTCGTTTCTCAGAACTTTTACGCCTTTAATAATGTTCCAAATTAACACGATCAAACTTAAGATGATGCTTATGATCATAGCTAAAAAGGAAATAGCCGGAAATTCCATTTCTCCGCTACTATTGATGTCTAAAAATATTCCTATAAAAATAAATGGTACAGGTATTAATGGAATTAAATGCGAGAGTAACGCCTTTTTCGCATGATACTTGACCCGTTGATCTTCAGTAACAAAATAAACAACAAGCGGAAAAAGAAAGCCCGCAAACAAAACACTAAAATAACTTAAGGCCGATAACACTTTATTCGTTTCCATCTGGTTGATCACTCCTTCTTCGTATATTTACGAGTGATTTTTTAGAAAGTTTCATGTTGAACGTAAAAAAAAGAGCTAGCCTTTGGTAAGATGGCTAGCTCTTTGGTTTTAGACATTGGTTGGGCTTTTTTCCCGTTGTTCTAATTCTTTTTCCATTCTAGCACGATCGCGGATGAGGATTGGTTTTAGGTATTTACCGGTGTACGATTGTGGAACCTCTGCCACTTCCTCTGGCGTTCCGGTTGCAACAATCGTTCCGCCTTTGTCTCCACCTTCAGGACCAAGATCGATAATGTAGTCACTCGCTTTAATCACATCTAAGTTATGTTCGATGACTAAAACGGTATCTCCATTTTCCACAAGACGTTGTAGGACCGTTAATAAGCGAGAAATATCATCCACATGAAGACCGGTTGTCGGCTCATCCAAAATATACATCGTCTTTCCAGTTGAACGGCGGTGTAATTCGGAGGCAAGCTTCACACGCTGGGCTTCCCCACCTGAAAGGGTGGTGGCCGGCTGTCCTAATGTGATATAACCTAACCCAACATCATAAAGAGTTTGCATTTTACGAGCAATTTTTGGGATATTTTCGAAAAAGACTAAAGCATCCTCCACTGTCATATCAAGGATTTCGGAAATGTTCTTTCCTTTGTAACGTACGTCTAGCGTTTCGCGGTTGTAACGTTTCCCATGGCAAACCTCACAAGGAACGTACACATCAGGAAGGAAGTGCATTTCAATCTTGATAATTCCATCTCCACGGCAGGCTTCACAGCGTCCGCCTTTGACGTTAAAGCTAAAACGTCCTTTTTTATAGCCGCGTACTTTCGCCTCATTCGTAGCTGCAAACACATCGCGAATATCATCAAAAACGCCTGTATAAGTAGCAGGATTAGAACGCGGAGTCCGTCCGATAGGAGATTGGTCAATATCGATGACTTTATCAAGATTGTCAATTCCCTTCATTTCCTTGTACTCACCAGGTTTTGCTTTGGCATTGTGCAGCTTCTGAGCAAGTGTTTTATGAAGAACTTCATTGACCAATGTACTTTTCCCGGAGCCAGAAACACCCGTTACCGCGACAAACATTCCTAAAGGAATTTTCACATTGACCTTACGAAGGTTGTTTTCCACTGCACCTTTGATTTCGATTAGACGTCCATCTGGCTTTCGGCGTTCGATTGGCAATGGAATATATTTTTTCCCAGATAAATATTGGCCGGTTAACGAATTCGGATCATTCATCACTTCTTCTGGTGTCCCTTGGGAGATGATTTGACCGCCATGAACACCTGCACCAGGTCCGACATCGATTAAATAATCCGCTGCCAGCATCGTATCTTCATCATGTTCAACAACAATCAACGTATTCCCAATGTCACGCATGTTCTTTAAGGTATCAATCAGACGGTCATTATCGCGTTGATGCAGACCAATCGAAGGCTCGTCTAAAATATAGAGAACCCCTGTCAGTCGAGAGCCGATTTGGGTCGCCAGACGAATACGCTGTGCTTCTCCGCCTGATAGAGTTCCAGCGGCACGACTCATCGTTAAATAATCCAAACCGACATTGATTAAGAAACCAAGACGTTCATTGATTTCTCTAAAAATCAGCTTAGCAATCTGCATTTCTTTTTCCGAAAGCTCGAGAGATTCAAAGAATTGATGCGCCTCTTCAATCGATAGGGATGTTATTTTTCCGATATGCTGGCCTGAAATGAGCACGGCCAAGCTCTCATCCTTAAGACGATAGCCTTTACATTTCGGGCAGGCATGCTGAGCCATGTATTTTTCCATCTGCTCGCGAATATAATCGGAGCTTGTTTCCTTATAACGGCGTTCGATATTGGTTAGTACCCCTTCAAACTCCACATAGCCCTCACGGATTTGACCGAAATCATTTTCATAGCGGAAAAAGATTTTATCGCCTTCTGATCCATGAAGGACACGGTCCATTAGATTTTTCGGAATATCCTTCACAGGAATGTCCATATCAATGCCGTAGTGGTTACAAACGGCTTCAAGCAGCTGCGGATAATATTGTGAGCTCGTTGGCTCCCAAGGAGCAATCGCATGCTCCTTTAAGGTTAAGTCCCAATTCGGAACGACTAATTCTGGATCGACTTCAAGTCGTGAGCCTAGACCATCACAGCTCGGACAAGCACCAAATGGACTGTTGAAGGAGAACATCCGCGGCTCTAATTCACCAATGGAAAAATCACAGTATGGGCACGAATGATTTTCATTGAAAAGAAGCTCTTCTTCGCCCATGACATCAATGATGACCTTGCCTGCCCCTAGTTTCAGCGCGCTTTCGAGGGAGTCTGCGATACGAGGAGCAATTCCTTCTTTGACCACAGCACGGTCTATGACAACCTCAATCGAATGCTTTTTATTTTTCTCAAGGTCGATATCATCGCTTAGATCCATCATTTCGCCGTTTACACGGACACGAACATAACCTTGTTTTTTAATGTCTTCAAGAACTTTCACATGTGTTCCTTTTCGACCTGAAACGACCGGTGCTAAAATTTGAAGTTTCGTTTTTTCTGGGTATTCTAAAATTCGGTCCACCATTTGCTCAATCGTTTGCGAAGTAATTTCAACCCCGTGATTCGGACAGGTTGGACGTCCAACACGAGCAAATAATAGTCGTAAATAATCATAGATTTCTGTCACGGTACCCACCGTTGACCGAGGATTACGGCTTGTTGTTTTTTGGTCAATCGAAATCGCTGGAGACAGCCCTTCGATGGCATCGACATCCGGCTTGTCCATTTGACCTAAGAATTGACGGGCATACGCCGACAACGACTCAACATAACGTCTTTGTCCTTCCGCATAGATCGTATCAAAGGCAAGCGAGGACTTTCCTGAACCGGAAAGCCCTGTTAGTACAACAAGTTTATCTCTCGGAATGGTGACATCAATATTTTTTAAATTATGTGCTCTGGCACCTTTGACAATTAATTTATCCATTGCCATTTTCTTTTGTCATCCTTCCGCTTTCAAAAAATTTATCATTCTGCTTTTAATTCTAAGATGAGATCGCGAAGCTCAGCCGCACGTTCAAAGTTAAGCGCTTTGGCTGCTTCTTTCATTTCCTTTTCCATATCGGCAATGACTTTTTCTCGTTCTTTCTTCGTCATCTTTGTGAGTGAAGCTGCCGGTGTATATTCTTCTTGCTCTTCGGCTGCATGAGTTGCTCTGATGACATCACGAATCCCTTTTTGGATGGTTTGTGGGGTGATGCCATGTTTTGTGTTGTATTCTTCTTGTATTTCACGGCGACGCTTCGTTTCACTGATAGCTACTTGCATGGAGTTGGTCATTTTATCCGCATACATGATGACATGACCGTTGGCGTTTCGAGCGGCACGACCAATTGTCTGGATAAGTGACCGTTCGGAGCGTAAGAAGCCTTCTTTGTCAGCATCAAGTATCGCTACAAGGGAAACCTCTGGAATGTCGAGTCCTTCACGAAGTAAGTTAATCCCGATGAGAACATCATATTTTCCTAGTCTTAGGTCGCGGATAATTTCAATCCGCTCAAGCGTTTTTACTTCAGAATGTAGGTACTGCACCTTAATTCCGATTTCTTTAAGGTAATCGGTTAAGTCTTCTGACATCTTTTTCGTAAGGGTCGTAACAAGGACACGTTCGTTTTTAGCGATGCGGTCTTGAATTTCACCAATCAGGTCATCAATTTGACCTTGGATTGGACGGACATCTATATTCGGATCCAGCAATCCTGTTGGACGAATGATTTGCTGAATCATTTCCGGAGTATGCTCCAGCTCATAAGGTCCAGGAGTTGCCGATACAAAAAGAATTTGATTGACATGGTCCTCAAACTCGTTGAACATTAACGGACGGTTATCAAGGGCTGATGGCAAACGGAAGCCATGCTCCACAAGCACCGATTTACGGGCTTGGTCACCATTAAACATTCCGCGGATTTGCGGTAAGGTAACATGCGATTCATCAACGACAATTAAGAAATCCTTTGGGAAAAAGTCGATTAATGTGTACGGTGTTGAGCCTGCTGGACGAAGTGTCAGGTGACGTGAGTAGTTCTCAATCCCGGAACAAAAGCCCATTTCCCGCATCATTTCCAGATCGTATTTTGTTCTCTGCTCTAGGCGTTGTGCTTCAAGAAGCTTACCTTTTTCATGAAGCTCCGCTAGTCGTACCTCAAGCTCTTTTTCAATATTTTCAATCGCTTTACGCATCTTTTCTTCACGGGTAACGAAGTGGGATGCCGGGAAAATCGCAACATGTTCACGTTCGCCGATGATTTCACCAGTTAACGCATCGACTTCACGGATACGTTCGATTTCGTCTCCGAAGAACTCCACACGAATGCAGTGCTCGTCACGCGATACTGGGAAAATTTCTACCACATCGCCGCGTACACGAAACGTTCCACGTTTAAAATCGATATCATTTCGTTCATATTGAATATCTACCAGTCTACGTAAAAGCTGATTTCGCTCAATTTCCATCCCTACTCGGAGGGAAAGAACCATCTCACGGTATTCCTCTGGTGACCCCAAACCGTATATACAAGAAACACTAGCGATGACGATAACGTCTTTTCGTTCCAATAACGAGGAAGTTGCTGAGTGGCGAAGCTTATCAATTTCATCATTTACACTGGAGTCTTTTTCAATAAAGGTATCCGTCTGTGGAACATAAGCTTCAGGTTGATAATAATCATAGTAGCTGACGAAATATTCCACCGCATTATTCGGAAAAAATTCCTTAAACTCGCTATATAATTGACCAGCAAGTGTTTTATTGTGAGCGATAATCAAGGTTGGCTTGTTTACCTCTTTTATCACATTGGAGACGGTAAACGTTTTACCAGTACCCGTTGCCCCAAGCAAGGTTTGATGACGCTTGCCGTTGTTAAGACCTTCGACGATTTGTTTAATGGCCTCTGGCTGATCTCCTTGAGGCGTATATTTTGACACAAGTTCAAACTGATCTTTCAACGAAAAAATCCCCCTGTTCGTGAACCGAGAATAGGGAGGAAATAGAGTATTTCCTCCTAGTTAAAGTCGTTGTTTTTCCTTGATGATAATGATTAGTGCAATGAATACATTTGGTTAATTAATTCCATATTTAATCTTCTATCTTCATTCTACCACAAAGCATCCAAAACAAACCAATAATATGCGAACGGATATTCGTTTTTTTTGTGTTTTTGAAGGGAATGAGGTGTAATTTATAGAAAAGATGTGTTTTTTGATGTGTATTTTCGGGTGATGTCCACGTTATACGATTTTTAGAGGTAGGTATCCAACTTTTTGAAGCAGTTTATTCGAGTTTCTAGAGTAGTTATCCATTTGCTGGAGAAGTTATCCGACTTTTTTTACTGTGTTTCCGACTTTGTCACTGAGTTATCCGACTTTTTTAGCGTTTTATCCGTCTAAAACTCGTTTGTTTCCGACTTTGTCACATTTGAGCAGAAAATCGAACTTTCTTAAAAAAGGCTGTTTTCGTATAAAATTGTGTTTTTGGTAAAAATCCCAAAAGCCGGATTTTTACATCTTTTCTTAAAAAGTGAGCAGCTCTTTTCTTGATTTTTATACGAATATTATCATTTTACACTGAGAAATCCCTATTAATAAATTTGAAAAGCAACAAAGTTTTAGAAAAGAGCCTAAAAAAACAAACCTGCCGCTATCAAATGCGGGCAGGTTCGTGGATTGGTTAGGCACTTTGGTGTTTTTTCGGTTTCATTTTAGCGGAAAGCCAAAAGCCAATTGTTAAGGAGATGGCGTCTACGACGATGATAGGAATCGTATTGGTATAACCTTTATATGCAGAAGCAGCGATTAGTGCGACAGTTAAAACAAGTCCGATGACCCGATTGTACGTAACCCTGGTAAAAAGCAACACAAGTAAGCCCGGTAGGAGTAGGCCAGAAAAAAAACGAATGATACCCAAATCCATTACCTCTTTCTCTTCTTTCTTAAAATTCATTATTTTAATAGTAATGGGATTTAGTCTAAAAAACAACTAATTACATGCCCCATGTGGATTCGGACAGCCATTTTCTGCTCGTTCGACTTGAATAGTGCTGTGTTCGATTCCAAAATCGTCATGCAGCCGTTTTTGAGCCATTTTTAAAACATGGTCATGATCGCCTTGTTCTGAAATGGTTAAATGACAGCTTAGCACGGGGTATCCCGATGTAATCGTCCAAATATGCAAATCATGCAGCTCACAAACAGCTGGGATGTTTAATAAAGCTCCTTTGACCTTGTCTAAATCCAGTTGTGCTGGTGCACCTTCCATTAAAACATGAAACGATTCCTTCGTCACTCTCCAGCCGCTTACTAATACGAGTGCCGCTACGATTACGCTCGCTAATGGGTCAGCCCAGCCCCAGTCAAAAAATAAAATCAATAAGGCCGCAATGATGGCTCCGAAAGAACCTAGCATATCGCCGATCACATGGAGGAGGGCGCTACGAACATTCAGATTTTCCTTGTCACCCTTCATGAGGATCCATGCCGCAATGATATTGACCAATAAACCAATGGTAGAAATGATCAGCATACCACCACTTTGAACCTCCGGCGGTGCGGCGAAACGTTTAAATGCCTCATAAAAAATATAAATAGCAATTAAGATTAATGTAATTCCATTTAAGGCAGCTGCAATGATCTCAAATCGCTTAAAGCCGTATGTCTTCTCTTTTGTTCCTTGCTTTTCCCCCATTTTTAAAGCGAAAAGGCTTAAGCCTAGTGCAACGGCATCACTTAACATATGTCCAGCATCCGATAACAATGCCAAGCTATTCGTTACGATACCGCCGATGACTTCGACAATCATAAAGGAGGCTATTATAAGGAAAGACCAAAATAATGCCGTTTTGTTACTGGAATGATGGTGATGATGTCCATGACCGTGGCCGTGGGAGTGGCCGTGGGAGTGACCATGACCGTGATCGTGTCCATGACCATGCGAATGATGATGACCCATGTTTTCTCCTCCTATATCTCTAACGATTCTATGATGCCTGCGATATTTCTTTTTCGAGGACAATTTTTCGATACATACCTTGAAACATCATATCTTCATCAGATAGAATGTGTGCTTTATTTTCAGATGGCATAATGTTCCCAAATGTTAGACCAATATCCGTTCCCAATACTTGAATGATGGGACGAAGGATTTTTTTAGAATATGATAAGCTTTGACCTTCCGGAGCAAACTTATCAAAAAGGATTATCTGCCCTCCCGGCTTCGTGACCCTGACCATTTCATTCAGTGCTTGATGAGGATTCGGAACAACCGAAAGAATCAAACTGCCAATAACGTAATCATATTTGTCGGTTGGAAGGGTTAAATGTTGGGCATCCATTTGTTGAAACGAAATGGATGATTGCTTATATTTTGTCCTAGCTTTTGCTAGCATATCATCGGAGTAGTCAATCGCAGTGATGTTGTATTCATGATGAGGAATGTATTCAAAGTCTGCTCCAGTTCCAACCCCAACAAACAATATTTGGTCCCCTGGTTTAAATGGAAGATTCGCAAACACCTTTTTCCGTGCCTTTCGAAAGGAACCCCGATTAAAAAACATATCATACATCGGTGCCCACACTTTATAAATCAACTGATTCCAATGATTATTCAATCCGCTCTCCCCTTTAACGCACTAACGCACTGGGGGTCAGACCCCCGGCGCGGTAGCGCGGTGAAGCACCGGGGGTCTGATCCCCAGTGCTTTAAAGTGCTAAACTGCCCCAAGTTTTATTTTTTGAGTAGGCGCAGGCCGTTTAGGGTGACGATGATGGTGGCGCCCATGTCGGCGAAGATGGCGATCCAGAGTGTCAGCCAGCCTGGCACGACTAATAGAAGGGCTACCAGCTTGATTCCGATCGCGAAGGTGATGTTTTGTTTGATAATGGCTAGCGCTCTGCGGCTTAATTTAACCATAAATGCTAGCTTATCTAAATCATCCCCCATTAGCGCGATGTCCGCTGTTTCTAATGCCGTATCGGTTCCCGCACCGCCCATCGCTATTCCGACGGTGGCTGATGCGAGTGCAGGTGCATCATTGACGCCATCCCCGACCATTGCCACTTTGCCATATTCCTTGCCCATACGTTTGATAAACTTAAGCTTCTCTTCTGGCAGTAAATTGGCTTGAATATCGGTTACCCCTAACTCTCGTCCAATCGCTTGGGCTGTTTTCTCATTATCCCCTGTCAGCATCAGCGTGTTCCGAATGCCTAGATGGTGGATTTTTTGAATCGCACTTCGACTGCTTGCCCTTACTTCATCAGCCACGGCAATCATGCCAAGCAGCTTTTCTTCGTTGCCAAAGAGCATAACGGTTTTCCCTTGTTCCTGTAAGCGAGTCATTTCCGTTAAAACTTGGTCCCGAACCTCTACCTTGACTACATCCGTAAACAGTCCGACATTTCCTATATAAAAATAAGTTGAATCCACTTTCCCCTTTAACCCTTTACCAGTAATCGACTGAAAGTCTTCAACTGACAGCTCTTCATAAGTAGCGCCAATTTCCCGTGCCTTTTCGATAATGGCAGCAGCTAATGGGTGCTGGGATCTTGCTTCTAATGCAGCAATGGGTGCGAATGCTTCAGCGCGTGAGGCTTCGGAAGAGAATCCAGCCTCATCTCCATCCGCTAACTCTTTCGCAACTGGCCCATTTTCATCTAAAAAGAAGGAAACATCTGTTACAGTGGGAATTCCTTTTGTTAATGTTCCGGTTTTGTCAAAGGCGATGGCCTTGATGGCACCCATTTCTTCTAAATAGATACCGCCTTTAATGAGGACTCCGTTGCGAGCAGCTGTGCCTATGGCGGTCACGATGGCGACAGGTGTTGAAATAACAAGCGCACATGGACAGCCAACGACTAATACGGCTAAGCCTTGATAAATCCATGTGTTCCAGTTTGCTCCCCATAAAAGTGGCGGGACGATGGCAACTAGAGCCGCAACCACGATAATGACAGGTGTATAGTATTTGGCGAAGCGGTCAACGAAGGCTTGTGAAGGGGCACGTTCCCCTTGAGCCTCTTCGACAAGATGAATGATTTTCGCAATCGTCGTATCTTCAGCGCGCTTTGTTACCTTAACTTCAAGAAATCCTTCACCATTTAAGGTGCCTGCAAACACCTCATCATCGATACCCTTTTCAACCGGAACCGATTCACCTGTGATATAGGCTTGATTGATGGAGGATGCACCGCTAAGAACGACTCCATCCATGGCGATTTTCATACCAGGTTTGACAAGCATCGTATCGCCAATTTCGATTTCATCCACTGGAATCGTGACCTCTTGACCATTCCGACGAACAACAGCCTCTTTCGGGGCAATTTCCATTAACGATTGAATTGATTTTCGCGCTTTATCCATGGAATACTTTTCGAGCGCTTCGCTGATAGCAAAAAGAATGACGACAACCGCCCCTTCACTCCATTCCCCAATGATTGCCGCGCCGATAATCGCAATCTTCATTAACGTTTTCATGTCAAAGATGAAGCGAGTTAAATTTTGAAGGCCGGCTTTAAAAAGCCGAGCTCCGCCCACGATCATCGCAGCGGCAAACGCGAGAATCGAAGTCATATGCCCTTCCCCGTTCATCGCTACGGCTAGATAGCCTAAAACCATGAGGAAGAAAGAGATGATAAGTCCGGAATACTTTTTGAAAAATGGTTCCTGAACAACTTCCTCTTTTTCACGGACAATTTTAATATTTTCAAAGGCTCCTGCCTTTTCAATGGCTTCTATAGACGCTTTTCCATAAACGGTTAGCTTGGAAGCTCCAAAGTTCACATTTGCATCGACCACACCATCCAGGTGTTTGACGTTCTTTTCGAACGTAGCGGCGCAGCCTGCTCAGGAAAAGCCTTGAACACGGTACACCTGTTTTTCGGCGTGGAGGATTTGACCTTCCGCATTACTCATGACGGCTCTTCACCTCCTGATGATGGGCAAAGGCAATGTGTATTAATTGACGAACATGTTCATCGTCCAAAGAGTAATACACAAGCTTGCCTTCCTTATGAAATTTCGCAAGGCCCAAATTTTTTAAATGGCGTAAATGATGGGAAGCCGTAGCTGTAGTGGCTCCCACAATATTTGCAACATCACACACACAAAGCTCCTCTTCTAACGTAAGGGCATAGGCTATTTTCAATCGCGTATCATCAGATAAAGCTTTGAACAAGTTGGCAACATCAAGAATCTGATCTAATGGAAGCTCACTTTGAACACGATCTACCTTATCATCAACAGTACAAGTTACTTCACACACATCATGCTCTTTCATATCTTCACCTCTATATCATTTCACTACATTCAAATGTTCGTTTGAATATATGATATTCAAATACTCATTTGAATGTCAATGGAATTATCTCTATATTGGAAATATTGTTTTGAATAGAGTATAATTATTGAAAAAATTGTAAATTGTCATTTTTTGTTTAGGAGTGGAACAAATTGACGGAAAAATCGAGAATTCTACTGTTTATGAATGATTTAATGGAAAAAAGAGGTCCGCTTATTTTACACTTGTTAAGTGCCATTGTCGGTGTCCGAGTCCTTTTTGAAATGACGGATTTGAAGCATCAACTACTAGCCACCATTTTCTCTGTGACTTTTGTCCTATCATCGGTATTCAGAAAACAAGCCCCTCTCTTCTATCCTTTATTTGTTATTTCCCTCTTAACCTTTACCCTCATTACTATTTTCTCTAGCATTGACCTTTTCACCCTATTGTCATTAGCGTACAATTTTCTATTTATCAGTGCCTTTTTAATTCCAAACCCTTTCATCAATTTATTGGTTGGAACTGTTTTCATCAGTTTGCTTTTAACCTACCAAGATAGTAATTCAATCTATCTGATTAAAGGAAATATTGTCTCTGTGGCTGTTAATACGGTTGTTTATTCCCTTTTCGCTTTTTTAATCAAATATTTATTTAAAAAGAAAATCGATTTACAAGAGAGTGAACGCAGTAATCAGTTATTACTAAGCTTGCTTCCCGACCCGCTTGTTATTCACCAAAATGGTGAAATCGTTTTTGTTAATCAAGAAGGATTAAAGTTATTGCGGGCTAAGACCCAAAATGAGGTGGTTGGAAAAACAATTTTTAACTTTATACAATCTTCTCATCACGAAGTCGTAATGAGTAATATTGAGTCTATCCTGACTAATCCCGAACTGATTCCACAAGTAGATATTAAAATATCCACTTTAAATGATGAACTAATCGATATTGAAACGATGACATCGATGATTAACTATAATGGTAAGCCTGCCCTTTTATCGAGGATCAGAGATATTACATCACAAAAGAATCAAACCGAAGAGTTAATTCAAAAATCGGACAAGCTTTCACTCGTTGGACAGCTTGCAGCAGGGATTGCCCATGAAATTCGAAATCCGTTAACCTCCCTAAGAGGATTTATTCAGTTACTGCAGTACAAAACGGAGGAAAATAAAGAATACTGTGACATTATGTTGTCAGAACTGGATCGAATCAATTTAATTGTTGGCGAGTTTTTAATTTTGGCTAAACCTCAAATGATTAAATTTAGTAATAAGAATATCAATCACATAATTCGCCATGTTGTCACCTTAATTGGAACACAGGCGATTATCAATAACATTGATATGGATTATAAATTGACGAAAAACCTGCCAATGGTTTCTTGCGAGGAAAATCAGCTTAAGCAAGTGATTATTAATTTAATTAAAAATGCGATTGAAGCGATGCCAGATGGCGGTACGATACATGTACAAACAGGGCTGTACGATGAGGATATGATTTTTATTAAAGTAATCGATGAAGGATATGGAATACCCGAAGAAATGATTGCCAAGCTCGGGGAACCTTTCTACACGACAAAGGAACAAGGAACCGGCTTAGGCTTAATGGTTTGTTATAACATAATTGAAAATCATCAAGGACAAATGAAGGTATATAGTGAGGTCAATAAAGGAACCACCTTCGAGATCATACTGCCTATTTCCACAAATAGAGTGGAAAATGTAGAAAGGAAAATATCTTAGAAGAACAAAAAGCGCTTGAGCTGGAATACGAAAAATTTCGTCTAAAGTTATCCACAAGTTTAAAATTTTAAAATTCTTTTAGAACACAAAAAGGCCACCATCATGTATGGGGCCTTTTCTTTACATTTTGATTGGTTTTCCTAACAAGTAACCTTGTCCATATTTGCAGCCTAGTTTGGCAAGAAATTGTAGCTGCTCTTCTGATTCTATTCCTTCTGCGACCACTTCAATCTTATAATCATTTGCAATGGATAAAACCGCATTAATAATGGTTGTTTTTTGTGGGGTAATCGGGTTAATAAACGATAAATCTAGTTTCACTTCATCGGCCGGAAAATTACCTAAATACTGCAAGGAACTATAGCCAGAACCAAAATCATCGATAGACACCTTGATGCCTAACTTTTTTAATTGGTGAAGTTTGACAATAGTATTGCCTGGGTCCTTCATTGAGCAAGTCTCGGTGATTTCGATTTTTAACTGTGTAGGATTAACTTTGGCTTTTTGTACAGCCGCTTGGATATGGTCGACGATATTTTGATGAAAATGCAAACCTGAAATATTAACAGATAAATGGATACCTGGATGTGTTTCATCTAACTCTTTTAATTTTTGACAAGCAAGCATTAACACCGTTTTTTCAATTTCAATAATAATTCCAGATTGTTCAGCAAATGGGATAAATTGATTCGGGGGAATAACCCCTTTTTCTGGATCCAGCCACCTTACCAAAGCCTCATAGCCGATAACCTTTTTTGTCGCGATTTCGACAATCGGTTGAAAGACTAAATAAAATTCATTTTTTTGCAAAGCTTTTTTAATTTTATGCTCGAGATTTAATGGATAAAGTGGATTCATATTCTCGGTAAATAAACAATATTTAGACCGTGTTCCTTTTGCCGTAAACATTGCCTTCTCCGCAGAATGAATGAGCCTTTCCGCTGTATGACCATGGTCTGGCCATTGGGATATGCCTAGACTGCATTCTAGGACGGTTTCCATTCCATAAAAAAGCTGCGGAATATGATTCAGTGTATAAAGGAGACCTTCAATCTGACTGATGAATATGTCAAATGGAGGATTTTCTACAATGATACCAAACTCATTTCCATTGATTCTTGCAATAAATACATCATTTCCGTACGTTTTCGTTAACAGACTGCCGATATGTTTGAGAGCAAGATCACCTATGTGAAAGCCATAGCTATTTAATTCTTTTAAATTATCTAGACTAAGAATGACTACATATAAAGTAGAAATGCTATCTGATTTTTCCCGTAAATATTGACCTAAAGTAGAAAAGAAATTTCGACGGTTTGGCAAACCTGTCATATCATCATAAAAGGCTAATTGCTTGTGAATGCTCTCCACCCTTACCTTATGAGAAATATCGCTTCCTAGTAAAATGACACCCTTTAATTCTCCCTCGACAACGGAAGGAATTAAGGTAATCCGCATAAATACACTATGCCCTAAAACATGGTTAAGCGTTAACTCCTGCTGTATCGAAATTCCATTTCGAAGTTCCTTCCTTTGCAGAGCTTTTTTCAAATTCTCCTGTATTTCTAGCCATTCATGCCCATTAGATGGTGAATATCCTAATGCTAAAGTAAAAGCTTCATTTACTTGTACCATTTTTAAATCCTTGTTAAAAGAAGCTGCCGCAAATAAGTTGCTATAAAATAAAGAGTGGTAAAAACTCACTGCCTTTTCTGCGAGTTCACCCACAAGCAAACCATCTAGCTTTTCCTGCTTTTCCAGAGTCATTTATCTCACCTATTTGTTGGCCAATTTTTACAAAATTATATCATAATTAACTTTTTCAAAATACTTATTTATGAAAACAAAACAGTGGTTAATATTACCAATACAATAGGAGTTTGGTCTTATAATACTTTTCAAGAAAAATAATCGCGGATAGATGTGGATAACACTATAAAGCCAAAGGTTATCCACGATTTAGTTGTAGATAACTATTCACAATAGTTGATAAGTTTTTAAAAATTTCAATTTCATTTCATTTATCCTGTGGATAAGAGGAAAATTTATATTTTTTGAAAAGTCAGACTCCAGCAGGAATAAAGTCCTGAATAGAGAATAAATATTTAATCATTCATTGGGACTTAGGAGGATTTTAATGGCGCTTAGGAATTATATTGTGAGGCGAATTTTTCAAGCTATTCCACTATTGTTTATTATTTCCGTTCTTTCTTATTTATTAATGGCCTTAGCCCCCGGGGACGTGTTAGCGTTATTTGAAGACCCCGGTGCTACACATGCAGCAACTATGCTGCAACGGGAACGAGTTCTCGAGAGGCTAGGTTTAGATGTTCCTATCCATATGCAATATTTTAATTGGATCAAAGGGATATTGTTGGATGCTAATTTTGGCTATTCCTTTTTAGATGGCCAGCCTGTTTTCCATAAGATTGTCGAAAGAATTCCAGCTACCCTTTGGCTTACCGGTACGGCTTTAGTTATTTCCTTAATCATTGCCATTCCTATTGGCGTCTATTCGGCTGTAAAACGAAACTCATTTGTTGATTTACTATTTTCCTTTTACTCTTATCTTGGAATTTCTTCACCTGCGTTCTTCGTTGCTCTAATCGGGATTCTCTTTTTCAGCTTAAAATTAGGTTGGGTTCCTGTCAGCGGAATGCGTGAAGTGTATGACCATTTTAGTTTAGTCGATCGAATCAAGCATCTTATCCTGCCTGCCACAGTCCTTTCATTTGGCATGGTTGCAGGAAATACCCGCTTTATCCGTTCTAGTATGTTAGAAGTGATTAATCAAGATTATATCCGTACCGCACGTGCAAAAGGAGTTTCAGAGTTCAAGGTTATTTTTAAACATTCGCTTCGAAATGCTTTGCTACCGATTATCACCATTGTTGCGATGCAATTGCCAATCATTGTGGGCGGAGCCTTTATTATTGAGCAAATTTTTGGATGGCCAGGCCTAGGGCGTCTAGCCATAACCGCTGTATTCATGAGGGATTATCCTCTTATTATGGGAACGACTATGCTAGTGGCGGTAGCCGTGATCATATGTAACTTGTTCGCGGATATTATGTATGCCGTTATAGACCCGAGGATTCGGTTTCAGAAGCGGGAAATGTAATAAAGCGAAGACCATTCATACCAGAGGGAGCACCCTCTCATGAATGGTCTTTTTTAATGACAATATTTGTCGAAAAATTTAGGTAATTCACCTACAAAATTTTACAATATTTTTCATATACAAATATTACTATCATTTTATAGCGACTTTTGTCCTAGATAAAAAGAACTATTATGTAACTTATTAGGTCTTTTCGTAAAACCAGGTAGGGTTTTGAAGTTTTATAGATTACTTCATCTTATTAATTAAGTTAAGGGCAAACTATCTGAAAAGGTAGGACGCAAAGCTATAGGGGCTTAAGTATTATTCATTCATACAATGCCAGCCAGCTGCCAATAGGCGCCCGGAACTTATTATAAAAATAATAACGAAAGGGGGCCGCCGCTTATGTTAAAAACCTTACTCTTTAAATTAAAGAAATTATCAATCATGCACACTTGGAAACTAGATTTTTAATATTTGGACAAGCATCTATTATATTTAAAAATTTAATTTAAAGGGAGATTCATAAAAATGAAATATAAAGTAATAATGTTCTTATTATTTGCTACCATGTTCGTTTTGACTGCTGTTTCTGGATATAAATTAGATTAATCGTTAAGCGTATGAGATTTAGGGTTGGGCCGGGATACTCTCCCGGCTTTTCTTCAAAGGGGGGTATTTATGTTTATCGATAGTTTATTAGTTGGGTTGGTTGTTGGGAAGATCCGTGGGGGAAACTTTAAATCATTTTTAGATATGAGAGTAAAAAATGCTTATTTAATCATATTTGCCTTTTTAACGCAATTTCTCGTTATCTATTTTTATTCCAAAGCACTTCTCTTTGCTGTCACACTCAGTTATTTGATCTTATTTATATTTTCCATCTTTAATCGTCACCTTACAGGGTTAATTTATATTGCGATTGGAATGGCTTTGAATTTAATCGTGATGGTAGCTAATGGCGGAAGAATGCCAGTGGATCCGCATGCGGCAGGCTTGCTTGCACCTGAAGATTTACCTGCCCTTCTTGCCGGTGAATACGGAAAACATATTGCGATTTCAGACCACACGTTGTTTAACTTTTTAGGAGATATCTTTTACCTCCAAGCGCCCTATCCACATCCGATTATTATTAGTCTCGGAGATATTGTGATTAGTATCGGCGTGTTCCTTTTTATCCAAAAAACAATGGTTAAAAAACATATTAATTAGGGTGGTACGATGGACAAGAAAAGCGCAATACCATTAAATATATATTTTGTTTCTTGTATTCTAGGCTATTTATTCTTATTTTTTCATTTTTCATATGATATCAGTCTCCACCTTTGGGTGGTTATCACGACCTTTGCTTTTCTTGCTGCCTTTTTTGACACTAACCCAATCGTCCTCCCTTCTGGGGAAAACATGGCGTTAGTGATGCCGTTATTTTTCACAGTAAGTACCATTTACGGAGAATTCGCCATGCTGGCTGTCGCAGCCTTTATGTGTACCATCCTGTGTATTTCCATTCCGAAGAAGTCCAAATCCCATATCTTTAACTCGGTACAATACTCGATTGCAAGCTTATGCGGATTGAAGGTTTATTTAGCACTTGGCGGAGAAACTGGGGGTCTCGATTTAAGCACAAGCCTCCCTTTTTTAGGCTATAGCGTTGTTTATTTCTGTTTAAACGTTATTCTACTCGTCACCTATTTAGTGATAGCAGGCAGAGGGACAACGAAGGAATTATTGCAGGTGTTTGTGGAGAAAAAGAATGTTTTAACCTATTTTACGATTATGTCATTCGGATTACTGATGGTCACTGTCTACCAGCAGCAAGGTCTGACTGGTTTAATGCTCATGAGCTTGATCATGTGGGCATTAGGCGTTTCCTATCGCAATTATTATAAGATGTTTGATCATTTCAGAGATTTATCGACAAAGGATGAACTGACCGGTCTTTATAATCATCGCTATTTCCAAGAAAGCTTAAAGGAACAAGTTGAGACGAAAGAACTTGTTTCATTGCTACTATTAGATTTAGATTATTTTAAGACGTATAATGATTTATTTGGTCATCCAAAAGGAGATCAATTATTAAAAGAAATCGCCATGTTATTATCATTAGATTGCCCGAAAATCGGTACGATTTGCCGATATGGCGGCGAAGAATTTGCCATTATCCTTCCTAATATTGATTCAAACGAAGCCATTGAAATTGCGGAAAAGATTAGAACAAGAGTATCCAATCATCCATTTAGCGGAAAAGAACATATGCCTGGAAAAACAGTCACCGTTTCCATTGGGGTATCCACCTACCCGCATACAGCTGAACACAAAGATAGCTTGATCATGCACGCCGACCAAGCTCTTTATAAAATAAAATATACAAGTCGAAATAAGGTTCATCTTTACTCCTCTGTTATTGATGAATTAAAAACAAGCTTTACTTTTGAAAATAAAGAGGAAGATGTGTTACAAACGATCAAAACCTTCTTAACGATTATTAACTCAAAGGATCGGTATACTTACGCCCACACCGAACGAATTATGGAATATGCAGAAAAGTTAGCCAAGAATTTGGGGCTTCCTGAAGATGAAGTCAAGACGGTCCGTTATGCCGCTTTATTACATGATATCGGGAAAGTAGAAGTCCCAACAGATGTCTTGAATAAACAATCCAAACTGACGAATGAAGAATGGGAAACGATTAAAATGCATGTCATTTGGGGAGAAGAGATGGTGAAGCCCATCAAAGAACTGTCTCAATGTCTGCCGATTATCAGACACCACCACGAACGATATGATGGTAGAGGTTACCCTGATAACTTAAAAGGTGATAATATCCCATTACTTGCAAGAATTTTGACTGTTGTCGATAGCTTTGATGCGATGACGACCAATCGTCCATACCAAAAGGTGAAAAGCTTTAAAGATGCCTGTGAAGAGTTAGTCAAATGCAAAGGAACACAGTTTGACCCCGATATCGTTGATCCATTCATTAAAGTAATTTCGGAAACCCACCCAGAGCAATTTTATCAAGCGCCTTTAACGAAGGCGATGTAAAATACGAAAAGCGCAAGCGCCTTGGTAAGCGATGTTCTTAAAACAGAAAAAAACAGCCATTTGATTGGCTGTTTTTTTATTATACCGCTTCATTCCCTCGCTTTTTTTCATCGACAACGAATAACACACCGAGTTCATGATGCTCCCCTTCAAATAATGCCCGTTGGACAAAACGAATTTGCCCATTCGTATCAATTACTTCTAGTTTACAATGAGCACGATTTCGCTGCAGAGCTTCGTAAAAGGCTTGTTCATTATAAACTGAAGTTCCGTTCACCTTTGTAATTAATTCTCCAACCTGCAGAGCCATTTTTTCCGCGGGAGATTGCGGCAGGATTCCAAGAATCATGACACCATGATTTCGTTTTGAAAAATAAAATGGCATATTCTCCTCAGACAGTCTTTGTCTTAGAGTTAACGTTTCTCTTCCGATCATTGCCAAAGCGATCACCGCAATGGTCGCAAGAGGGATCCAATAACCAATAGAAGCAAGTAATAAGGTAAGAACCCCTAAGGTGATGATACGTTTTCCAAGCAGTTGAATGGCTTCTTTCGGTAGCTGTGCTTGGACTTGCTGATGGAAACCAACAGCAAATGGGACAAGTAATAGCGAGTACTCATGCCCGCCAATGCTGAACACCGGCCACCAATCGAAAGGTAAGGTAATTGCATCGCCTGGTAGGAGAAGAAACATCGGCACGGCCCAAAGGCGCTTCACCTCATGAATCCCAACAGATTGTCCGCGTTTACTCTTTATGAGCTTTGGTGAAGTGGCAACCGAACCATTACGCAGGATCAAAATCCCCTCTATCACAACAAGGATGGCAACTAAAATCCCTAACGATGGATATATTTTTTCATCAAGGTCTGTAAATGTATGGGAGAAAATCGGAATAGGCAAGGTTCTTCCAGCCGCAAAAATGAGGGCGAAAAAGGCCGTTCCTACGATATAAACAGGTGAAATGAGGCGCATTCTGCCTGTCAGACTCCATAAAAATGTAAAAAGCGCAACTAGGATCACTGCTCCTAATGGAACGACGATACCACCTGCCAGCATAAGTAAGGACGCACCTAACCCAAGCCAAATACCTAATGGCCAAAGCTGCCGCAGCTCAAAATAAGCATCCTGTACCCGAACGTGAAAATTTCGTCTCTCTCGTTTCACGCGAAGAACACCGAGCACGGCTGCCAGAAAGAATAAATAATAAAAAAGCGGATTCCAAAACATTTTTCCTGTCGCTCTTAACAATTCCCATAGCCACTCCTGTACCAAAATCAACCCACCTACTCTCCTATAAATGATCAACTCTATTTTCTAAAAAACGTATGTTTTTAACTTTAGTAGACTATTAAACCTATTTTACCAAATAAATAGCAGATAGGCATCACCTGAAATCATAGATTACAAAATAGACTCTAGATATTTAGCAGAATTTTGGTGGGTTGTTTGGAATGAACGGGGATCGGCGGGCGTTTGCACTTTAACGCACCACCGCACCGGGGGTCTGACCCCCGGTGCTTTAAAGTGGAAAAGCGCCGAGGGTTTTGTACCCGGCGCTTTTGAAGGATAAACTTCATTTCTCCATGTAATGCTTTACCGTTTTGCTGCGACGTATTTTAGAGCAGTTTGGAGCTGGAGGTCATTTTCTTCGTTACGAACTTCCTTTACAACCTCAGCTTCTAGGGCTGCTGCTGTTTTCTTATCGATCTTTCCTGTGACATCTAAGCCAGTTTGTTGTTGGAATGCTTTAACGGAAAGTTCGGTTCGGTTGTTATAATAGCCATCAGTACGGCCTGGTGCATAACCTAATCCCTTCAATATCAATTGTGCATTCTTGACCTTCTCATTGTTCATATCCAGTTCTAGCGGCTTTTCGACTTGCAGTGGGTGGGCATGATAAATTTCTGTCTGCTTGACTTCAATATCTGGTTTTATACCTTGTTTATGAATCCAATTTCCATTTGGTGTGAGCCACTTAAATAAAGTCAGCTTAATGTTACTTCCATCACCCATCGGAACGGCTTGCTGAACAGTCCCTTTTCCGAATGTGTTCTCACCAATCAATGGATAACCTTCCGCTTCCTTTAAAGCACCTGCTAAAATCTCCGAAGCTGAGGCACTTCCTTTATCCACTAAGACAGCAACTGGATAATCCTTCTCCTTCTTTAAAGAAGAGAAATAACGCTTCTTCTCGCCGCTTCGTGTTTCAATTTGCACATAAGGCTTATCATTTGTGACGAACTCCTTTAAAATTTCCTCGACACTGGATAATAAGCCACCTGGATTACCTCTAACATCGATGACTAAACCTTCAATATCCTCTTTTTCTAAATCCTTCAGCTGCTTCTTAAAATCACTTGCCGTATTTTCTGAGAAAGAAGTGATTTCAATATAACCAATCTTCTCTCCACTTTCATTTTTCACATCTGAATGTACCGTTTCTAGTGGAATTTCATCACGCTTAATATTCACTGTTATTGGATCTTTTAATCCTTCTCGTAAAATTTCTAATTTTACGATTGTCCCTTTTTTCCCTTTAATTTTCAAAGTGGCTTCGTATAAATCGAGTCCTTCCACTGACGTTCCATCTACTTTTAAAATTTGATCCTTTGGTTTAATTCCCGCCTTTTCAGCTGGGGAATTTTTAAAAGGAGAAACAATAATGATTTTCCCATCTGATTCACTTACTTCTGCACCAATGCCTTCGAAAGATGAGTCCAGTGCTTGGCTAAATTGAGCAGCTGTTTCTTTATTCATATAAACAGAATAAGGATCATCTAATGTCGAAAGCATTCCTTGAATAGCTCCTTCAACCAATTGAGATTGATCCACTTTTTCGACATAACGTTGAAGAATTAATTCATAGGCTTGTTCCACTTTTTCTAAATTTGCTGGTTGATTACCATCTGTTGAGATCAACGGTGTTTCTCCTGACTGATTATCAAAACCTGAAGCCGTATCACTACCTAACCATTTCATGCCAGCATAAGTACCGCCAGCTCCTGTTATCAAAGAGCCTGTCATAAGAATCGCTATCCACTTACGGTTCATTCCTTGTCCTCCTCATCCACATGTATCTCATAAGCTGTTCTTTCCCTATTCGTCACAACTTCTCTTTTTTCCTTGTAAAAAGCAGGATTAAATCTAAGATACGAGATAGTCTTGGTTATTAAGATATATGAAATAAGAGGACGAGTTATGCTTGGTTTATAGCATATCCTTGTGAATCACCTAGAAAGTACCAGAAGTTTCTACAACATAAACATGGAAAAACCGCAAATACTACTTTTTGTAATACCGCATTTCAGAAATTAGTGAAAGAAGGAATCAAGAATGACAGTTGGAACTCAAATTAAAACAACACTGGCTGGTTTAAAAAGTGCCCAAGCTAGTTTAGAAACGTTCTCATTAGGAACTGACAACCAAACAGCAAAACAACTATACCAAACAGCTGCAAAACAAACTCAAGCGATTATCGATAGCCTTGAGCCACGTTTACAGGAAATTGAAGCAGAAGAACCACAATACAAACAATAATGCTTTCGGTTGGCTATTTTGCCAACCCTGTTTTCATTTATATTTTTTCTAAGGAAGATGATGTTTATGACAATTGCCTCTAATGTGAATCAGTGTGTAGCAACTCTAAAAGGAATTGAAGCACAACTCTCCATCCTTGCCTTAAATTCGGAAGAAGAAAGTGCCAAGCGAGCTTTCCATGAGGTAATGGTAGAAATGGAGAAAGTTCGAAATGAACTACAAGCAAGAGTAACCCAAATGGAATTAGAGGAACCACAATATAAAAATTCGTAATCATGAAAGTAGGTGACATAGGTGGCGGAACCGGTCCATATCATAATTCGGACATTTGTTTTTATAGCATTTCTCATTTTAATCACAAAAATAGTTGGAAAAAAACAAATTTCTGAAATCTCCTTTTTCGAATATGTTTCAGGAATTACAATCGGTAGCATTGCCGGTGAAGTGATTATGGGACTTGAAAGGCATATTATGTACGGCATCATCTCCATACTTATTTTTGGATTTGTAACGGTCTTTGTTGATATTACCTCTCTTAAGAGTAAAAAATTTAGGGATCTCATTGAAGGCTCGGGAACGGTTTTAATTAAAGGTGGAAAAATCCAAGAAGAAAATTTAAAAAGAGAGCGATTTTCAACCGATGAGCTTGCTTCCTTACTTCGTCGTCAAAATGTGTTTAAAGCGGCAGATGTTGAATTTGCTGTATTAGAGCCAACAGGTGATATTAGTGTTTTATTAAAAAAGGAAAACAGACCCTTAACACCAAAAGACCTTCAATTAGTAGTGGCTCCTGAAAAAGAACCGCAAACGATTATTATGGATGGACAAATCAATAATGATGCGATGGCACAGGCAGGAAAAACCCGTGAATGGCTGAATACAGAATTAGCTAAATTAAATGTCACTGTTGAAAATGTATTCTTTGGGCAAATTGACTCCTACGGCGAACTAACCGTAGATTTATATGATGATCAGATTCAGGTTCCTTCGCCACAACAGCGTCCACTATTAAATGCGATGTTAAAAAAATGTCAGGCTGACCTTGAACTTTTTTCATTAGAAACCAATTCCGAAAGTGCTAAAAAAATGTACACCAAAAATGCAAAACGAGTCCAGGAAGCCATTCAAAAGCTAGAGCCGTTTTTAAATTAAAAAAAAGCTGTTTTCGTATAGTTTTTCGTTTTCGTAAAAATCCCTAAAGCCGGATTTTTACAGGCTCTCTTAATAAGTGCTCAGCTCTTTTCTTATTATTCATATGAGTTCATCACCCTATATGCTGAAATACCTATTTTATTAGTCACAAAAAGCAACCAAGTTTCAGAAAAGAGCCAAAAAAAACACAACATATCCATTCGTTTTTAACGATTTGAATATGTTGTGTTTAAATGTGTTTTTACAACGGAATATAATTAGCTGGATTTACAGCATTTGATTTTGCGTCATTCCAAGGTCCCTTATGGATTTCGAAGTGTAAATGTTGACCTGTAGAATCACCTGTATTACCCATTATACCGATTTGCTGACCTTGTCTAACAACGGCACCCTCTCCAACCATACGAGTACTCATATGGGCATAGACGGTTGTATAGATTTGACCATCAATGGAGTGGGAAATAAATACACAATTCCCATAACTGCTTGAATAATAAGATCGAATAACGACCCCATCTGCTGCAGCCCAGATTGGAACATCCGCGCGATTGGCAATATCAGATCCATAATGAACGGTTCCCCAGCGTGCACCAAACCCAGAAGTATACACCCCGTTTGCTGGTCTAATAAATTTCCCATTAGAAACAGGTGGAGTATAGGTTTGTCCTTTTTTCGCCGCTTCTCGTTTTTGTCTTTCAATTTCAGCAATACGTGCTTTCTCTAATTGAATTGCCTTTTGAATCGCTCTTGCTTGAGCAGCTAAGAGCTCTTCTTTCTCTTTAGACTCTAACAGATACTCTTCTACTTCTTTTTCCTGTTCCTTTAATGAAGCCATTAACTTATCTTTTTCAGCTTTTTGAGCAATTAGCTTCACTCTCATTTGTTCTAAATCTTTTTTCATGTTTTCAAGATTCGAGAGTTTTTCTTGCACTTCAGTTTTCTTTGTTTCAAGCAGTTCTTTATCTTCTTGGTGTTTCTTTAAAATATCTTGGTCTGCCTCCATAATCGTGGCAACAGCGCTCATCCGATCAATAAAATCACTAAATGAATGAGCACCCATTAATACGTCTATGTAGCTTACCATCCCACCCGTTTCTTGGAAGTTACGGGCTCTATCTTTCAAAAGTTCATTGCGCTTGGCAATTCGCTCTTCTAATTCTTTAATTTCTACTTTTAATTGTTCAATTTCTTTGTTTGTAGCATCAATTTGTTGGTTTTTTTCCTGAATTTTATTTTCCGTATCCGTAGTGGCCATATCGATACGTTTCATTTCTGCTCGTACCTTTGATTGTTCACCCTGTATACGGTCAATTTCATCATTTGCCTTTTTTATTTCAGATTCTACACTATTACGTTCATTAGATACTTTATTTTTTTGACTATTTAAGTTTGATAGTTTACTAGCTAGTGCGTCAGTTGGAGCCCCTGCTATTAAACCACTAGCACCAATCATTGCGGCAACTATGACCATCGATAAAGTTCGTTTCATTTCCGATTTCTCCTTTCCACTTCAACAGTTGTACAGGTAAATCGTGGATGTTTGTTTTTTTTATTTAGGATGGTTATTTCAACCCTAGGCTTGTCCAATTTTTACACATATGTAGAGAAAGGACATTTGGAAAACATCCTTTCTCTAAGTCATGTTATATTTTTAAAAACTTTCTCACGGACATTAAACTTCCCCAAACTCCAATTAAAGCTCCTAGTGCAACGAGTACAAATGAAACTTGATAAATGAATGGGTCGAATGGGATCAGTTGCATAAAGTTGCCCTGTAGTTTAGGTTCAAGATAATCGTATAAATAATAATAAGCTGAGGATACAACTAAAATCGGAACAACCGCACCTAGAATACCTAACCATAAGCCTTCAAGGAAAAAGGGCCAGCGGATAAAAGAGTTTGTTGCTCCTACTAATCTCATAATCTGTATTTCTCTTCGACGTGCAACTATCGTAATTTTAATCGTATTAGAAATAAGGAACATGGCTGTAAAAAGTAATCCAATAATGAGGGCTAGGCCGACATTTCGGCTGGCACCAATAAATTTAAACAACTTTTCCACTTGACCTTGTCCATATTTTACTTTTGCCGCATAATCTAATTTTTCAATTTGCTTGGCTACTTTCATCGTGTCAGTAGGCTTTTTCGTTTTAACAATGAAAACATCATTCAAAGGATTATCCTGTTCAAACAGTTTAAAAGCTTTTCCTTCCTCACCAAGACTGTTTATCAAATTATCTAATTCCTTCTCTTTTGAAGAATAGAGAATCGATTTCACCTCAGGGATTTGGTCAATTTTCTGCTTTAATGCCTGCTGATCCTTATCGTTTGCGGCCACATCAATATGAACGCGAATCACAACATCCTCTTCAATGTTTTTCGCTACTTGATTTAAGTTCATCATAATCACGAAAAAGACTCCAACTAGGATTAGTGTCACTGTTACGGCACTAACGGAAGCAAAGGTCATCCAACCATTACGAGCCAAGCTTTTTAAACTTTCTCTCGTATGACGGCCAAGAGTTCTAATTTTCATAGCCGTAATCACCTCTTTGTTGGTCACGAACAATTTTTCCACCCTCGATGGCAATAACGCGGTGTTTGATTGTGTTGACGATTTCTCTGTTGTGGGTGGCCATCACAACGGTTGTACCTCTGGTATTGATTTCTTCAAAAATATTCATAATTTCCCATGAAGTCTCTGGGTCCAAGTTACCAGTTGGCTCATCGGCAATTACTACCTTTGGAGAGTTTACAATCGAACGTGCAATGGAAATCCGTTGCTGTTCTCCACCTGATAACTCTGTTGGGAAGACGCGTGCTTTATGCTTTAAATTAACAAGCTCAAGTGTTTCCATAACTGCTTTTTTAATGTACTTAGGGTTTTCTTCAATTACTTCTAGCGTAAACGCTACATTTTCATAGACTGTTAGCTTTGGCAACAGCTTAAAATCTTGGAATACCACACCAATATTTCGGCGTAATAATGGTACCTTTTTCGGTCTAAGCTTGGAAAGGTTAACACCATTGATAATGATATTTCCAGATGTTGGAATTTCTTCGCGGTACATCATTTTAATAAACGTTGATTTACCAGCACCACTTGGGCCAACCACATAAACAAATTCACCTTGCTTAATATGAACATCAATCCCATTAACCGCTCTTACGCCGTTTGGGTACTGTTTATAAACATCTTGCATTTCTATCATTTATAATCACCTTATGGGTATTAAGTATTTTTGTTTCGACATTTTTTGCATCAGGAAAAATAAAATGACAATAGCCTGCACCTTTTTAGCGCACAAAACCATTATAACATCATAATCTGACAAAATAACCGCCAAAAATATTACAGTTTCTTTTCAATATTGTCGAAAAGTGGAAATGAAACCCTCTCCTACCAATGATATAAGGGGAAATCGGGACTTTTTTCTCTAGAAATTTTTATTTCGATAAACGCGCGATGCCAGTCTAAAGTGTCTGATAAATTGAAAAAGTAGTCCGATAAATGAAAATAGTTGTCCGATAAGTTCCCATAAAGTGTCCGATAAATTTCATACTGTGTCCGATAAAATGAGATCGACAGTTTTAAAAAATAAAAAAAACGCCCTGTACTAAACAGAGCGTTAAAGATATTATTTCTTTGAAGCTAACCATTCAGCAACAGCTGAAGCTTCTTCACCTTTTAATAGTCCACCAGGCATACCGCCACGACCATTTAAAATCGTGTTTTCAATTTCTTCTTTTGATAAACGAGAGCCTACATCACTAATTTTTGGTGCTGCCCCACCGCCATTTAAGCCTTCACCATGGCAAGTTGAACATTTTTGTGCGGTAATTTTTTCGGCATCAACTGTATCTCCGCCAGCAGCTTGGTCATCTCCGCCGCCGCCCCCACAAGCAGCTAAAGCTAACACTAAACCAGTTCCCATTACTAATCCTAGAAGCTTCTTTTTCACAAGGATCCCCCTTAGAGTTAAAATATGGTATAACTACCTAAATATTATATCAATGTTACGGACGTTTGAAACCCTCACCTAGCACCTCTGAGGCGTCCATAACGACGATAAACGCAGTCGGGTCAATGCTTTTCACTAATTGTTTCAATTTTGTGAACTCCGTTTGATCGACCACACACATCAGAATAGGTCTCTCATGGTCCGTATAACCACCATATGCTGATAGTTTTGTCACACCACGGTCTATTTTATTCAAAATTCCTTCTTGAATTTCTGCTTGCTGGTTCGAAATAATCATCGTCATCTTGGATCGCCCTAATCCAACCTGAACAAGGTCAATGGTTTTTGTCGTAACATATAAAGCAATGAGAGCGTAAAGACCACGTTCGATATCAAATACAATGGCCGCCGATAACACAATAAGACCATCGATGATAGCGACACATGTCCCTAGTGTTAAGCCTGTATACTTATTAATAATTTGCGCGGCAAGGTCTGTACCGCCTGTTGAGGCTTTTCCGCGAAAAACTAATCCAAGTCCTAACCCAACTCCAATGCCTCCAAAAAGAGCTCCTAAAAGAGGCTCCATGGTCCACGGCTCTAGATTTTTTGTCGATAAAACGATAAATGGAAGAAAAATGGTTCCAACCAATGTTTTAATTCCAAAATGTTTCCCAAGTAAAAGTACTCCCGCTATAAAAAGTGGAATATTAAATGCCCATTGCACATAGGCAGGTTCCCAGCCTACTACCGAATCTAAAATGGTACTAATCCCGCTAACCCCTCCAGAAGCAATCCGATTTGGCAACAAAAACACATTAAAAGCAATACCAATCACGGCCGAGCCAGCTAATATGTATAAATATTCAGATATCCATTCTATCTTTGGATGAAGCTGAAGTTGAAAAAAGCCTCGTTTTCGTTTCATATATGACATCCCCTTATGTACTTGAATAGCCTATTTTTGGTTCTCTTTTGGTAAAAATTAGTAGTATTTTTTCAAAAAATCCTCTATGTATTCATTTTTCACCGAGAGTGAGTATAGCACGGGGCTTGTTGTGTGTAAATAACATTAGACTAACGTATTAAAGGGTTAAATAATTCTGGGTTTCTTTGGCTTAGGGTGTGATAGGGAAAGGCGTTTTATCCTTATTTCAGAGAGAGAGTATTTTAAGTCATAACAACCCAAACATTTATGCTATAATTTTTGAAAAAGGAGGTGAGGAAATGGAGAAATTATTGCAAGAGTTAATGGAGCAAATGAATAATGGTTTTTCAAAGATAGATAAAAGATTTGATAAGCTTGAAGTCCGTATGGATGGGCTGGAACAAAAAGTGGACAAGCTCGAAGTTCGTTTTGATGGGCTGGATCAAAAAGTGGACAACCTTGAAGTTCGTTTTGACGGACTTGATCAAAAAGTGGACAACCTTGAAGTTCGTTTTGACGGGCTGGATCAAAAAGTGGACAAGCTTGAAGTTTGTTTTGATGGGCTGGATCAAAAAGTGGACAAGCTTGAAGTTCGTTTTAACGGACTTGATCAAAAAGTGGACAACCTTGAAGTTCGTTTTGATGGGCTGGATCAAAAAGTGGACGGACTCGAAGTTCGTTTTGATGGGCTGGATCAAAAAGTGGACAAGTTAGAAGGCAAGGTAGATAAACTAGATATGAGCATTGTTCGATTAGAACAAAAGGTTGACGATAACACTACCGAGTTCCGCAGTCATTTTAAATACATTGAAGATAAACTTGATATTCATCAATCCAATTTTGACATCGTCGCCAACAAATTAAAACTTCACTAGCCCCTGATTTTACCTCTAGGCAAAGTAAATGAATAAATCCCAAATAATAACAGCCTTTGCCAAATTTCTATGATGGCAAAGGCTCTTATTTTTTACGCTAATCGAGATCTTAAATAAGCATTAATAAAGTTATCCAAATCCCCGTCCATTACTGCTTGAACGTTTCCACTTTCCGTGTTGGTACGATGGTCTTTGACCATGGAGTAGGGATGGAAAACATAGGAGCGGATTTGACTTCCCCAACCGATTTCTTTCTGCTCACCACGGATTTCGAGTAATTGCTTTTCTTTTTCTTCAATTTCTCGTTGATATAGCTTCGCTTTTAACATTTTCATCGCTTGTTCACGATTTTTAATTTGCGAACGTTCTGTTTGACATGTAACCACAACACCAGTTGGAGTATGGGTAATTCGAACGGCGGAGTCTGTCGTGTTGATATGCTGTCCACCGGCACCACTTGCACGATACGTGTCAATTTTCAAATCCTCGGTGCGAATGTCGATTTCGATTTCGTCGTTGAACTCAGGCATAATCTCACAGGAAACGAATGATGTGTGGCGACGGCCAGACGCATCGAATGGTGAGATACGTACAAGTCGGTGAACTCCTTTTTCCGCTTTTAAATAACCGTAGGCATTATGACCTTTAATTAAAAGTGTTACACTCTTGATTCCTGCCTCGTCACCTGGTAAATAATCGAGTGTCTCGACCTTAAAACCACGTTTTTCTGCCCATCGTGTATACATGCGCAGAAGCATCGAACCCCAGTCCTGAGACTCTGTACCACCTGCACCTGGATGCAACTCCAGAATGGCATTATTTTTATCATAAGGCTCGCTTAAAAGCATTTGCAGTTCATATTCATTGAGACGCTCTACAAGCTCTTTTAATTCAGCTTCTAGGTCCTCCTGAAGCTCCGCATCTTGCTCTTCTTTCACCAACTCAAAGGTAAGCTCAAGGTTCTCCTGAGATTCACTTAAAGAATGATATTCATGCACTTGGTCTTTTAATGCGTTTGACTCATTGATATACGTTTGGGCCTTTTGCTGATCATTCCAGAAATCAGGCTGAAGCATGATGTCATCTAACTCAGCAATACGAGCCTCTTTATTTTCAAGGTCAAAGAGACCCCCTAAAGTCTGCTAATTTTTTAGCTGTTTTTTCTAGTTCATTACGAATTTCTGCTAATTCCATACCAGTCACCTCGGGAAACTTTTTCATATTTATTATATCGACCAGAAATCAATTGGTCATACATTGAATGTATTTGCGTTTTTTGAACTTCACTCTAAAACGCATAAAAAGAGAGTCGGCAAGAGCTGAAAAAGCTTTGCTGGCTCCCTCTTTAACGCACTAACGCAACGGGGGTCAGACCCCCGGCACGATAACGCTTTATCGCACTACTGTGGTGGGGGTCTGACCCCCGGGGCTTTAAAGTGGTAAAGCGCGCTCCACTCTAGTTACTTTTATTTCCCTTTTCCGCAGCAGTTTTTGTATTTTTCGCCGCTTCCGCAGATACATGGGTCGTTACGGCCAACGTCAATAGACTTAGTGACAGGCTTTTTCTTCACCTTGCCGCCTTCGCCTTCTTTCGGATCTACTGCATGACCTTTCGCAACCTCTTGGCGCTGCAAGTTGTTACGGATTTCCGCTTTCATCACGTATTTAGCAGCATCTTCTTCAATAGAAGCAATCATGTTTTCAAACATCGCAAAGCCTTCAGACTGGTATTCACGAAGAGGGTCAATTTGTCCATACGCACGAAGGTGGATACCTTGACGCAACTGATCCATCGCATCAATATGATCAATCCACTTAGAATCTACAGAACGAAGAACGATAACCTTTTCGAATTCACGCATTTGCTCTTCAGTTAGCAATTCTTCTTTCTCGTTATAGCGCTCCTTCACCTTGGCAAAAATCGTTTCCACCATATCCTCTGGGTCTTTACCATTAAGGTCATTTAAGGTAATGTCGCCTTCATGTAGAAGATTACCATTTACATAATCCACAACACCTTGTAAATTCCAGTCTTCAGAATCTTCATCTTTTGGCGTATGAGCTTCCACATTGCGCTCAATAGAAGCTAAAATCATCGCTTCGACAATTTCACGAAGATTTTCAGCATCGATGACATCATTACGTTGTTTATAGATAATTTCACGCTGTTGGCGTAAAACATCATCATAGGATAATAGCTGCTTACGAGCATCGAAGTTATTACCCTCTACTCGTTTTTGCGCAGATTCAACGGCTTTTGATACCATTTTACTTTGAATAGGCTGGGTATCATCCATACCTAAACGCTGCATCATCGCCTTCATATTGTCAGAACCAAAGCGACGCATTAATTCATCTTCCATAGATAGATAGAATTGCGTTACCCCTGGATCCCCTTGACGTCCTGAACGTCCACGAAGCTGGTTATCAATACGACGAGATTCATGGCGCTCTGTACCTACAACCGCTAAACCGCCAAGCTCTAAAACGCCTTCACCTAGCTTAATATCCGTACCACGACCTGCCATGTTCGTCGCAATTGTTACCGCACCGCGGTGGCCCGCTTCTGCGATAATTTCTGCTTCACGTTCATGGTTTTTCGCATTCAAGACATTATGACGAATGCCTTTTTTCGTTAAGTAGTTAGAAATTAATTCTGATGTTTCGATGGCAACCGTACCAACTAGGACAGGCTGACCTTTTTTATTACGCTCCGCAATGTCCTCACAAACCGCACGGAATTTCCCGTCCATTGACGCAAAAATTAAATCTGGACGGTCATCACGAATAACTGGTTTATTCGTTGGAATCACGATAACGTTCATATTATAGATATTACGGAATTCTTCTTCTTCCGTTTTCGCTGTACCTGTCATACCAGACAGCTTTTCATACATACGGAAGTAGTTCTGGAACGTAATCGTTGCCATGGTCATACTTTCGTTTTGAACCTCTAGGCCTTCCTTCGCTTCAATCGCTTGGTGTAAGCCTTCACTATAGCGACGTCCCTTCATTAAACGACCCGTAAATTGGTCAACGATGACGATTTCGCCATCCTGCACGACATAGTCTACATCAAGATGCATACTTGCATGTGCTTTTAACGCTTGGTTAATGTGATGGTTTAAGGTTACGTGTGAAATATCAAATAGGTTATCAATTCCGAAGGCACGTTCACTTTTATTGATACCTTCCTCTGTTAATTGAACACCCTTTGTTTTTTCATCATACGTATAGTCCGTATCCCTTTTTAACATTCGAACAAACGCATTCGCCTGAATGTATAGGGATGTTGATTTTTGTGCAGTACCAGAAATGATCAAAGGAGTACGCGCCTCGTCGATTAAAATCGAGTCAACCTCGTCAATAACGCAAAAATATAATCCGCGTTGTACCTTTTGATTTTTATAAAGAATCATATTATCACGTAGATAATCGAAACCAAATTCATTGTTGGTTCCGTACGTAATATCGGCCGCATAAGCCTCTTGCTTTTCTTCCTTAGTCATACTGTTTAAGTTAAGACCAACGGTTAAGCCAAGAAACTCATATAGCTGACCCATTTCTCTCGCGTCACGGCTTGCTAAGTATTCGTTTACCGTGATAACGTGAACACCTTTCCCAGAAAGAGCATTCAAATAAACAGGCATCGTTGCGGTTAAGGTTTTACCTTCCCCTGTTTTCATCTCAGAAATATTTCCGTCGTGTAAAGACGCACCACCCATAATCTGAACAGGATATGGATACAAGCCTAATACACGGCGAGCCCCTTCACGCACAACAGCGAACGCTTCTACTAATAAGTCATCAAGTGTTTCACCATTCTGGTAGCGCTTTTTGAACTCCTCTGTTTTTTCACGAAGCTGGTCATCTGTTAATTTTTCCGTTTCAGAAGCTAATGCCTCTACTTGATCAGCTATTTTCGTTAACTTTTTTAACTCGCGTTTATTTTGATCAAACACTTTATTTAAAATCCCAAGCATGATAAACGCTCCTTTATATATTGAGATAAGAAGATCACTAGAAAGTTCAAGTACCTCTGTATGTTTTTAGCAGGTGGCTTTTGCACCAGAACGATCCATAAAAAAAATCCAATGTAAGTACATTCGCTTTCCTTATAGGAGAATCCTCTTAAAATCATTCGATTTATTCCCTATCCATATTACCACTTCCGCCAAAGAGTGACAACAAATGTACAGATTGGGGGAGAGTTTGGGCGAATATGTCCTTTTTTTATAAGGCTCTTTTCTGAAACTTTGTTTCTTTTGTAACTTAAATAAAGCGATTTCTCAGTATAGGATGATAAAACTCGTATGAAAATCAAGAAAAGAGCTGCTCACTTATTAAGAAAAGCTGTAAAAATCCGGCTTTTGGGATTTTTACCAAAACAACATTCTATAAGAAAACAACTTTTTATCAAAATCAGCCTACAACCATTGTGTTATTATTACCATATTTATCCCGTAATAGCTCTCTTTTTATTGAGTGAATTTTTGGAAGTTTTTTCGAAAAAGTACGCCGTGTATCATTTATCGAAGCATGCCACTCCCCGAAAAAAACAACAACCAACAGCCATAAAAGCGGTTGGTTGTTTTCTTTTATCTTTTACTTTTCTTACTTCCTACCTTCACCCATTCCTTCAACCCACTAACCTCTTTCCAAAGCTCAAGATAGTTCTCCGCGTAACCAACAGCCTCTTCCTTACTTCCAAAAGAATAGTATTCTTGGATGGTAGCAGCAGGTAATTTCTTTTCGCCGGTTACATAATCGATTACAAAGCGATTTGTCTTTAAAGCTTCCTTCAAAAGGTTTGATGCTTTAGGAGTAAATCCATTCTCCAGCAACTCCAATAACAGCTCATTATACAATCCTTCTGTTGTTTCCTCCGGATATCTTTTCAGCAGCTCCCGAGCTTTTCCAAAAATCTTCTCCTTCAAGTAAGAAATAAATAACGGATATCTTACTCCTTGGTTATCCATTGGGTTTAAATCTAACATTTCTTTAAAATGTTTGATGGCGATCATATCGTATCCTTGGGATTGAACGGTAAGAGCATAGTTGGCTTTGGCTCGCATGTACGGTCTTGTTTCAAGAAGTCCCCAGAAGTAGCCTTTGTTTTCTTTAAAAAACTTTTTGTCACCTAGCTCTTTTTCGGCGATTTTCATCGCTTTTTCATAAAAATCGAGTCTTAAAATGGGCTGTTCCACTTCTTCCGCTAAAATATTATAGGCATCAGCCATGTTAGGGTCGAGTTCCAGTGCTTGACGGGCTAAGTCGAAGCGCTTTTTCCCGCTTGCTTCAAATGCCTGATAGATAAGATCCTGCGCTTGTCCCTTTTTTGATTTGGGTTTACTTGATTTCGTCTTTTCAGGTTGCTGTAAGAACGTTTGCAAGAATTCATTTGCTTCTTCCATAGATTCAAATTCTTTGCCCTGGATTTGTGACATGACATCCTGTAAAGCCTGCTCTGTTACATGCGAGACAGAGGCTGGAACGTTTTTGGTGAAGCCGATGTTCGGCACGCTTGGCTCAATGGCCGCTTTTTCAAAAAATGGCATGACTACTGCATCCAATTCTGGTTCTAAGACATTGTACATTTCGTTAAATTTGGCTGAGATGCTGCCGACGGCAACTTCGAATTCCCCAGCCAGCTGTTTCTGTGTAAAAAGTGCTTCATCGGCCATGATGGCACCAACAAAGTATTGTACGGCTGCCGCATATAGGTTAGGCTTTTTCAAATTTTTCGGATCTAGTTGACAATATCTATGCCAAAGAGCAAGTCCAATTGCCACCAATTTAGGCATTTGATTCATTTCTTCCATTTTTTCTATAAAAAGGTCCGCTACATCTTGATGGATCGGTAACGGCCAGTCGAAGGACTCTGTTATCCCGTCACCACCTAAGTGCGGCATCATATCAAGTAATTCTAAAAATTCTTCAGCTAAAAATTCATCAACGGTTTCATAAGCCTGGCTCGAGTATTCAAATTGATCCTTCACATAGTTCATACAATCACTTGCTTCGAGTCTACCAAATGGATATGGTCCTGGAAAAAAGGAGAAGTTGTCTTGGAAAGGAAGAACCATCCCTAGAACATAGGTACCTTTATTCAATTCAGAAAGCTCAAAATGGCTATGAATTTTAAATTTCTTTTTACGAAGAGTATCCGATAAAAGAAGATGATTACCTTCAATCTCTTCAACTACACCTGCAGCCACAAAGGCATTTGCCCAAGATTGGAGAGCCAGCTTTAAGGTCGGGCGCTTCAGTTTCCCAGATTTATAGTGAATGAATTTTTGTAAAATGGTTTGTTCATCGTCTAACGGAGAAAAAAGAATAAACCATATCGTATGAGTAAAAGCATAGTATTCTATCTCTTTTGGGTCATGCAGTTCTAAAATGTCACAAAGATCCGCAAAGTCATCTTCTAAGTCTTCTCTATAACGAGCATCCGCAAAATCTAGTAATTCCCTTTGCAAATCGGCTAAATCAGAATCAATCAAACGTTTGATTGAAATGACTTCTCCCTTACTCTCACAACACTTTTTGAACTTTTTGCCACTTCCGCATGGACATGGATCATTACGTCCGGTTTTCTCAGTCATCTGTTGGTCCCCCTTCTTCTATTAAAATTTCCTTTAGCCAGTCTTCCAATTCTTGTTTAGCAAAATCGTATTGAAATCGATTCCACTCATCCCAGAGGTCAGTTTCATATAATGCATCTTTAAAATTTCGGAAAGGTTTCGGTCTGTTTAATGCTTTATATTATTATTTAGTCTAGTAAATTCACTTTATAATCTCCTACGTTATGTTTTATATTATCATTTTCGGCAGATTGGTAGAAATATATACATGAAAAAACACCAATCCCCTTTGTTAGGATTGATGTCTATTAATCAGCTATATAAACCAAATAAATAATAGAAAGGACTACAAGCATGCCCCAAAATAAAGCTATCCATATCCAATGATGATGATTGAGTAATAGGAATTCCTCCCTTTCCGATTTTTGTGGAAAGGGAATCACATTTTTATTCTTCATTTAAAATTGTTCCAGCTTTCTTATTTTGCACCTGCTTCATAACTTCCTCTAATTTAACGTCTACTACACTAGCATCTTCAATATGCTGAAGAATCATTTCATTTACTTCATCAAAAATGTGTTTTGTATCGGAAATTTCACTCATCACTTGTTCTGAATATTCTTTTTGTTCCTCAATTTTTCCATTCACTTCGCTGACTTCAGTTTCAACGTGATGGATAACCGATATGATATAGCCAATTTTATTGGATGTGTCCTTGCTTAGCTCAATACCTTCCTTTACAAGGCCTGTACTGCTCGTGGTGGATTTGAGTGTATCTTGAATATCTTTTTGGATATTTTGCGTTAGCTGGCTGATGTTATTGGTGCTGATGGCTGTATTTTCGGCAAGCTTGCGAACCTCTTCCGCTACCACCGCAAAACCTTTGCCATGATCACCAGCTCGAGCCGCTTCAATCGATGCATTAAGTGCTAATAGATTGGTTTGATCGGCAATGTCTTTGATCACCTTAACAATCATTTCAATCTCTCTCGAACGCTCATTTAATTGATTCATTTTTTTAGAGGTTTCCTCGAGTTGTTCACCAAGTTGAGTGATTAACTCTTCTACTTTGGTTACATGCTCTTTGCCTTCATCAGATTTGGTCACCATATCTTTCGCTGACTGGATGAGGTTGTCCCCTTTTTGAAAAAGCTCATCCGAGTTGTCAAAGGAAAGCTGACTTAATTCATTGACCTTGTCAAAGCGGTCTTTAATTTTGCCAACTAATTGCCCCATAACATGATGCTGGCTGTTTACAATTTCATGCTGCTCAACGGTTCGGGATAATTCCTGATTGAAACGTTCTAGAAACACCTCGAAAAAAGCTTCCTTTTCGCGGCATTCTAAAAATATCTCATCAAACTTGTGTTGCCATTCCTTTTTCTCTTCTTCTATAAGGGTTAAGCGTTTTTTAGTGTTAAACATAAGGGCCTCCACAGCTCATTTTTTAAAAAGCAATGTTCCTACTTTTTATTTCCGATTCTAAAATCATGATAAAATCCGATTCCAGTTGATATTTTATAGCTGAATAATAAGTATGTAATAAACTTTCGTTATCTAATACAAGAAATGAACTCATTATTGGTCGAACCCCAGTTCCATTAGAGTGATTTTCCATCTTGATTTGATTTTACCAATTATTAAAGTTACGAAATGTGACCGTTATCACTATATAGAGAGTAATAAATAAATTTTATCAGACACAAAATCGATTTTATTGGACAGCTATTTAAGTTTATTGGACAGGTCTTTCCTGTTTATCGGACACTGGTGATAATTCTGAAAATTCAGCCTGTTTTAAAACACAAAAAAGCAGCCCCCCTCACGGAGACCGCCTTACCCTATTACCCTTGTTTCTTCATATATTCCAAAATTTCTAAATCAATCTTCCCTTGTGCTTGCTCACGATTTTCGAAGTTTTCTGTATGGATATAAGTTTTCAATGCACCTAATAACTCTACACCTTCACGTAAATAGCCTAATCGAGTAAGGTTTGCTGTTAACTCTTCCTCCACAGCACCCTCAACGACCGCTACATTCTCTTCCTTTGTAGGCGCAAAATACAACTGCTGTAAATGATAGATTCGGATTAACTCCTTAATCGGCTCTGGATGGTCATCAACACGCAAATCAATATAGCGGTCATTAAAGCCAGCATAGCCACCCTTATCCTTTACAACCAATAGCGCGGCAGATTGTTGACCACGGCTGTCGCCACCCGCTTCTTGTCCAGCAGCTAATGCTGCTAATAAACGTTCCGCCAAGCTACCTTCTTTCGTCGTAAACACATCCGCCATCGCCTGAACGGTGCTTTCATCTACTAAAATATTACCCTGTGCCGCAAAGTTTGGCCCCATTACTCCGCCAGCCCAGCTATAACAGCCTTCACCAGTAAAAGTGGCTGGGTTACCTTGAGCATCGATTAGCCCAACTTGACGAAGATGCTGATCAGAATCATCCCCTATTAAAATTGCCAAAGCTTCTTCAGCTGTTTTCCCTTCTGCAAACAGTTCTAAAGCTCTAGGTCCATAAGTGGTATTTGCATACGATTGGGTGGCTACTGCCCCAACACCTGCCTTGGCAAACGGAACAACGGCCCCGACTCCAAGAAATTTCGATTGAACTGCAATACCCCACTCTTTTTCTATCGGATCATAACCTACGATGGAGAATGTCATTAAGATTCTACCTCCCACTTTTAATAGATAATGTTTCGACAATCGAAAGAAGAAATCCTTCTAATTTCAAAAACTTTATATAGGTAAATATATCCACATAAAAAACCCTGCACATAGGCAGGGCATTTGACTAGTTCTATATTTCTACTATCAATTTCGGCTCATTTTCTTCTTCATTTTCTTCCACATGAAGCTTGTAGCCGATTCCCCAAACCGTTTTGATATTGAGATTGATACTATTTTGCTTCAATTTCTTACGGATACGGTTTAAATGCGTATCAATCATGCGGTCATCGTCAAGATGTTCGTAACTCCAAACGACACGAAGTAACTCTTCACGTGTGACAACAGCATCCTGCTTTTTAACGAGTGTCCAAAGAATCGAGAATTCTTTCTTTGTAAAATTAAGGACTTTTTTATCGTAATGAACTTTAAAGGTAACTTTGTTCATTGTTAATAACCCGAATTGTATCTTATCTTCTTCTGCAGTTTTCTTAGCGGCTATGTGATCGAGTAAAACCCTAATTTTACATAGTAATACTGGAAATGTAGTCGGATATGTAATAACGTCATCCGCCCCTGCTTCGAAATACTTGATGGTCGCTTCCTCTGATAGGGGTTTTCCTAATACAATTATAATAGAATTTAATTTTTGCCTCATTTGTCGGCATAGCTCGAGGCTGTTTACATTTAATAGACTATGATTAATGATCACGATGTTCGGTTTCGATTCAATCGCGGTAATTAGTCCTAGTAAACCATTATTAAATGTTTGAACCTCGTAGTAATGTTCGAAAAATTGGGATAATTTATTACTCGATTGGTTATCTTCTTCAATTATCACTAATTTTTTTTCCATTAGTACTCCCCCATACAGTACTAAAGACACAGTTATGCCTTCGTTTTATCATATCACAATCCTTTCTGATAGAAAACAGTAGTTGACGGAATATGACATGTTTTTTTGGAAAATTTTAAAAATATTTTACGACAACGGATAATGACAAGCCACATAGTGGTTATCATCCGTTTTCACAAATGCTGGCGCTTCCTGACGGCATTTTGGCTGTGCATATGGACAACGTGTATGGAAATAGCACCCTGAAGGAGGATTAATCGGGCTCGGTACATCTCCTTCTAAAATAATCTTTGGTTTATCTCTTAATCTAGGATTCGGAATAGGATTGGCTGAGATTAAGGCTTGTGTGTACGGATGTTTTGGTTTTTCAAACAAGGAATCGGAATCTGTTAACTCCACCATTTTCCCTAGGTACATAACCCCAACTCGATCACTGATATGACGAACGATATTTAATCCATGTGAAACAAATAGATACGTTAACCCTAAACGATCCTGCAGGTCCTCAAGTAAGTTAACCACCTGTGATTGGATCGATACGTCAAGCGCAGATACCGGCTCGTCTAGGACGATGAGCTTTGGATTTAACGCCAAGGCACGGGCAATCCCAATACGCTGTCTTTGCCCACCGCTAAATTCATGCGGATAACGTCTCATATGAAATGCACTAAGACCAACTAATTCAAGAAGCTCTTTCACGCGATCTTCACGTTCTTGTGCATTTGACATTCCATGAATCTTCAACACACGAGAAATCGTTTCTCCTACACTTAATCTAGGGTTCAACGAAGAGAATGGATCTTGGAAAATCAGCTGCATATCACGTCTTGCTTCACGTAATTCATGGTCATTTAAGGAAAAAATATCTTTTCCATCAAATTGCACGGAGCCGCTTGTCGCTTCCAAAAGGCGTAATAGCACACGACCAGTCGTCGACTTACCACAACCACTTTCGCCAACAAGTCCTAACGTTTCCCCTCTTAAAATATCAAAGCTAACACCATCAACCGCTTTAACATGACCAACCGTGCGGCCAAATAATCCGCCCTTGATAGGGAAATGCATTTTAATATCATTCACACTTAATAGAACGTCTTTATCTTTTCCTGCTACTTTATCGTTTGTTTGAACTGATTCAACTACTCCATTCATGTCTATGCCTCCCAACGGTCCGTGTATTTCCAGCAGCGTACAACTTCGCCTTCACCTAAGGTTTGAATTTGCGGCATCTCTTGATGACAAAGGGATGTTGCATATTCACAACGGTCTGCAAAACGGCAACCAGCAGGTAGATTTAATGGATTGGGAACCACTCCATCAATCGCATACAACTTTCCTACTCGTTTTTCTGCACTTGGCATCGATTTTAACAGGCCTTCTGTATAGGGATGCTTAGGATTTTCAAAAATCGTATAAATATCACCTTGCTCCACAATTTGACCTGAATACATAACGACCACTCGATCAGCCATTTCTGCTACGACTCCAAGGTCATGTGTAATCAACATGATCGACATATTCGTTTGTTCTTTTAGCTTTTTCATCAGCTGAAGAATCTGATTTTGAATGGTTACGTCCAGTGCAGTCGTTGGCTCATCGGCAATCAACAGCTCTGGATTACACGCTAAGGCAATCGCGATCATGACACGCTGTCTCATCCCTCCGCTCAGTTCGTGAGGGTATTGATTAATCCGGCGTTCCGGTTCAGGAATTCCAACCAATTTTAATAGATTAACAGCTTCTGCATAGGCATCTTTTTTTGACTTCTTTTGATGAAGCATGATTGTTTCAGCAATTTGATCGCCGACCTTATAAACTGGGTTTAACGATGTCATTGGTTCCTGGAAAATCATTGAAATTTTATTTCCACGGATCGAACGCATTTCTTTGTCCGACTTTTCGAGCAAGCTTTCGCCATGGAACTTGATATCGCCTTCTAGGATTTTACCTGGAGGTGATGGAATTAATCTCATAATCGATAAAGAGGTAACACTTTTTCCGCTCCCTGATTCTCCAACAATGGCAAGAGTTTCGCCCTTTTTCACCTCAAAGCTTACTCCATCAATAGCAGGAACCGTACCATCTTCTGTATAAAAATAAGTTTTTAAATTTTCAACGGATACGACTGTATCTGTTTTGACTGTAGTAGTAGACATGTAAGTTCCTCCTATTCTTTCATTCTTGGATCAAGTGCGTCACGAAGACCGTCACCAATAAAGTTAACCGCTAATACCGTTAGTACAATGAAGGCACCTGGGAAAAGTACGATCCAAATATAATCCATAACGGTCGTTAATTCTTGAGCAGATGTTAACATGTTCCCCCAGCTCGGAGTTGGAGGTTGAATCCCTAAACCTAAAAAGCTTAGAGAAGATTCTGCTAAAATATTTGCTGCGATATCTAATGTCGCGATAACTGTGATCGGTGCAATTGCATTTGGCAGTACATGGTAGAAAATCGTACTTGCTTTCTTTTCTCCTGTTGCTCTGGCCGCTTCTACATAATCACGTTTCTTAATCGATAAGATTTCACCGCGAACGATACGCGCCATCCCTGTCCAACCAAAAGCACTTAATACTAAAACCGTTGACCATAAAGATGGAGTAATAATCGCTGCAACAATTAATAATAAGAAGAAAGTTGGAATCGATTGAATCGCGTCAACGATACGCATCATGATATTGTCAACCCAGCCACCGAAGTAACCAGATACTGCACCATACACAATACCGATCGAAACTGTACAAACCATCGCCAATAAGGCAACACTTAAGGAGATACGGGCTCCAAATAAAATACGTGTCCATACATCCCCACCCATGGAATCAGTACCCATGATATGCTTTTTACTTGGCGGTAAAAAGGAATCTAAAATGTCATATACATCAGGCGTATAGGGCGTTAATAGCGGTGCAAAAATTGCTAAGAAACACATAATCGAAAATACAACTAAGCCAACAACCGCTAATTTATTTTTTCGATAACGTCTCCAAATGACGGCTGCTTTACTTTCTAATTTCAATTCCTTCACATTGGTCTTTGGAGTTTTTAATTGAATAGGATTATTAACTGATGGATTCGGAACCCCCATTATTCTTGCTCCTCTCTAGTTCTTGCCTAATTGGATACGCGGATCCACAACGGCATAGAAGATATCTGCGATTAAGTTTGAAAAGACAACCATGACACCAGCAATCATCGTTGTACCCATGATAACCTGATAATCGCGGATGAAAATTGCATTAACGGTTAATCTTCCCATACCAGGCCACGCAAAAAGCTGTTCGATAAATAGGGCACCACCGAATAATGCTGGAAGCTGTAATGCTAGAATTGTAATAATAGGAATTAAGGCATTACGTAATGCATGTTTAAAAATAACCTTTCCTTCCGATAAACCTTTTGCTCTAGCTGTTCTAACATAGTCTTGCTTGATTACCTCAAGCATACTAGAACGCATGTAGCGCGATTTTGAGGCAATTAATCCAAATGCCAATGTTAAGGAAGGTAAAATTAAATGGTGAACACGGTCCCATAAATCAAAGGAATCAAAGTTTTCTCTCATACCTGATACTGGGAACCAAGATAATTTTAATGAGAAAAATAAAATAACCATTAAAGCGATAAAAAACGATGGTACGGCAATTCCTAAAAACGAATAGAACGTAAAGAAATAATCAAAAAGCGAATATTTTTTAACGGCGGAGTAAACCCCGATTGGAATCGCTAGGATTAGTGAAATAATAATTGCTGTTCCCATTAGTAATAAGGTTGCAGGAATTCTTTCCACTATTTTTTGCATAACAGGCTGACCATCCTGGAAGGAGTATCCTAGGTTTCCTTCTAAAACTAAAAGCTTTAACCATTTGGCATATTGGATATAAATAGGTTGATCCACACCTAATTGCTCTTTAATGGCGGAAAGGTCCTGCTCTCCACCAGCCTCAGGGTTCTCATACATAGCAGTTGGATCCCCAGGTGCCAGTGTCATTAATAAGAAAGAAATAATTGAGATGATAAACAGTAGAGGTAAGGCTTGAAGTGTTCTTCGAATAATATATTTAGTCAAAGGTCTCACTACTTTCTATTAGCTTAGTATTAAAATGTATGAATCTAGCTCCTATATGTAAATAGAAGACTTACTTTCAAGGTAAGTTTAGAAAAACGACAAGGATAAGTAATAGTTTTATATATTACAATACTAATTTCTTTTAAAAAGACAGCCGCAGCAACTCCTGTCGCTAACGGCCGCCAGTAATTCTACTTCTTATTTTCTTTTCTTAGCTGTTCCCCAGTACCAATCTTGTAGGTTGTATAATGGGTTAGCTAAAGATGTTTTAATACCTTTTAGGTCTTTGTCATGACCCATGTTCTTCATTGGGTGTACTGTCCAGATAAGAGTTGCATTTTCTGCCATGTACTTGTGCATGTCTTGGTAAATCTTGATACGCTTGTTGCGGTCTTCTTCTTGTAAATAAGAATCTAACCACTTATCGATTTTTGCATCCTTGATACGGTTACGGTTGTTACCTGGAGCTGTTGCAGTTGGGATGTTACTGCTGTGGAAGAAGCCTTTGTGTTCAACGTTTCCGTCGTAACCGCCCCATCCAAGTGCAAATGTGTCTAATTCACCCTTTGCATAACGATCAAGGAAGATAGACCATTCTAAACCACGTACGTTAATCTTAACGCCTAATTTAGCCCAGTTTTGTTGAGCAACTAGACCAATTTTTTCACGACTCTTGTTTCCGTTGTTGAAATAGAAATCAAATTCCATTTTCTTGCCGTTCTTTTGACGAACGCCATCTTTCAATTTCCAACCAGCCTCATCTAATAACTTAGCGGCTTTCTTTTGATCAAATGGTAATGCTTTTACTGCCGGGTTGTTTTGTGGAATCTTTGGATGGAATGGACCGCTTGCAATGTAAGCTTTACCTAAATAGATTTTGCTTACGATCGATTGACGATCTAAACCATATGTTAATGCTTGACGAACCTTTACATCATTAAATGGTGCAACAGCTTCGTTGAAGCCGATAAAGTCGAATTGACCGTAATCCCACTTCGTAATCTTAAGATCTTTATCTTTTGCTACCTGAGAAATCGTAGCTGGAGTTAAAGATTCTACCCAGTCAACGTCACCTTTTAATAGGTTGATTGCTTCCACGTTCGCATCTGGAAGGATACGTGTAACGACTTCATTTAAATATGGACGGCCATCCCAGTAGTTAGTATTTGCTACTACTACGATACGCTCATCTGTTTTCCACTCTTTAAACTTAAATGCACCTGTTCCGATTGGATGACGGTGGATGTAGTTGTTTTTGTTAAAGTCCTCAACACCCTTAGGGAATTGATGTTTTGGAATAATCGCTGCCGGGAATACGTTAGTTAGGATTAATGCATCCTTTTTAGCTAATTTAAATTCCACTTTATAGGCATTGATTTTCTTAACAGATTTAATCGATTCAAAGTCAGAGATATAGCTATTGATTGACTTTGGATTACGATACATATCGTAAGAGAACACAACGTCGTCAGCTGTAAATGGTTTACCATCATGCCACTTTACACCTTTACGAAGTTCAAACGTCCAAGTCATAGTCGCTTTATTATAAGACCACTTCGTTGCTAATGATGGAACAGGATTACCCTTTTGATCAATATTAATCATTCCATCATAAATCATCGATTGGATACGACCAGAAGCAGAATCCGATGTTGTGTAAGGGATTAATCTTACAGCATCTGAGAAAGATGTTAAGACTACCTTACCACCGACTTTGCTCTTATCTACTGTACGAGCTGCTGCATCGTCACCAGTAAAGAAAGCCATTCCGCTAAGTGCAATGGTTGAAGCTAAAGAAGTAACGAGAAATTTCTGTTTGATATTTTGCATCTTATTTGTTTCCTCCTATTCGTCTATGTTTATTTATTTCACTGTTACTGTTAGCTCTGCACCTGCACCGTCAGCACCTGCAACAAGAGTTCCAGTTAATGTTTTACCAGCAGTTTGTAAAGCTTTTACCTGAGCAGCAAGGTCTGCTACAGACACTTCTGTTTTTGTTTCTCCTTCTACAAGCGTTACTTTCGCCTCACCGCTTAATGTGAAGGACTGGCTCTTATATCCTAAGTCAGAGAAATCAAAAGTCACTTTATCTTTAGATACAGTGAACGCTCTATCCTCAACCTTAGAAATATAAGCTTCTAGCATTGTGATTTCATCAGTAGCCGTATTAGAGTATAAAGTACCTCCGAAGCTCACACCTGCTTTAGCAGAATAGTTACTGAATTCAGTGAACGTAAATGGTGTTTTAGGATCATTTGGTAGAGCCACTACAACAGCGTTTAATTTATAGTTCTTAACTGCGCCATTGTAAGTTAAATTTCCACCAGAATAAGCTAGTTTACCATCAAATACTTCTAGCCCTGCACCTGTTGCATAAGCAACTTCACCTTTTTTATTTAAAACTAAGTTAACGTCAGTTCCTTTAGCTAAGTTTCCAAGATCACCAGCTTGATCATCTAAGAAAATAGAAACGTTAGATGCCACTTTATAAGATTGGGATCCTGTATCGGTTTTCACGATTAAAATGTTGCCATTAACGCGATCCACGATTCCTGAACCTGTCTTATAACCATCTTTTACTTCCATGTATTTATCAATCGCCACTGCCGCATCTTCTCTTGTCACAACAGCATCTAAATCTGTATCGATGCTAAGAACACCTTTGCGCTCTAAGAAATAAAGATGATCGATTGGACGATTAGACCACGTTTTCTTGAAGCCAAGGCCATATGCTAGTCCTCTTGCTAAATCAGAGTAAGTGATCGCATTTTTCGGCTTAAACTGGCTCTTTTTATTAATGGTTAAAACGCCTGCACCGACTGCTTTTGCCACTGCCGCATTGTTTTTAACATCTGACACTTTTACAGACTTTGCTGCACTTAAATCCATAATTTTGCTAGAGATTTCAGCAAACTCTTGACGAGATAAGCCTTTTTCTGGATTAAAGTATGTACCGTTGTTTACAACAATACCCAAAGAAACTAATTTACTAATTGAAGCTTCACTTGCTGAACCACTTACATCATCAAAACTTACCGCTAACGCAGAAATACTAGTAAATGTAAGTGTTGTTGCTAGAGCACCTGTAACGATAAATTTCCGCCAATTTAACATAATTTGCCCCCTTAGGAATTTTTGAAAATAAAACTGGATCAGTAGAAAAGCTTCCCTCCTTTTTACTGGGTATATAAGAGTTGTTAGAAAATTAAGATATGTCTAACAACATTTATAGCACAAATGTCATAGGAATAAATCCTCAAAAAGTCAACATAAAAATAACAAATTGTACAACTTTTAGGATGTCCGATGTTTCTGTTTCCGAAAGAAAAAAGGCATTTTCTGGTTATTTTAAGTGAATTTTCGCGCAATTCAGACATAACTTTACATTTGTACACTACCGTTTACAAACAAAAGAGTAACTAAATTCTAACAAAATTCTAACGTTGGTTAATTTTGGGACATAAAAATTAGTTTTCTTACGAATAAAAAACTAGCTTTTCGACAAAAATCTACAGGGTGAAAAAGTAATATTTTCAGAAAATTCTATAATTGATAGGAAATACTTTTATGAGGAGCGAATTGATTATTTTAGAAATTTCTCAAGTTTGGAGAAGAATTTTATTTTTAAAAATTTTAGAGGAATAGAGTTTAGTGAATTTACTTAAGGGAATGTGGAAGAAGTGACAAAAGTGGTTCATCTCATTTTTGTGGAAAAATAAAATAGAAAAGGACCTACCCTTTTGGGGTAAGTCCTTATACATTTATTGAGCTTCAATTAATCCGTAACGCCCGTCTTTACGCTTGTAAACAACGTTTGTTTGATTAGATTCTGAGTTTGTAAATACATAGAAGTTATGGCCTAACATGTTCATTTGAAGAATCGCTTCTTCGCTGTCCATCGGCTTTAGATCAAAGCTCTTCGTACGAACAAGCTCTAAATCATCTTCTTCCACCTGTGGTGCTTCAGAAGCTTCATTCACCGCGAAGTAAGCTGGAATGTTTCCTTTTTCACGGAACTTACGGTTCACTTTTGTTTTATGTTTGCGAATTTGACGCTCTAATTTATCAGAAATTAAATCGATGCCCGCATACATATCATCGTTGGATTCTTCTGCACGAAGTACTAAATGTGGAAGAGGAATCGTTACTTCAACTTTAGCCTTTTTATCTTGATAAACTTTTAAATTCACATGGACATTTGCTTCAGGTGTTTCAGTAAAATAGCGATCCAACTTCGAGATTTTCTTCTCTACATATTCTCGAATAGCTGGTGTTACCTCAATGTTTTCACCACGGATTGCATAGTTCATAAGTGACTCCTCCTTAAAAAGACTATGTATTACATTTCTATTTTACCCTACCAAACTCCTGCTAAAACAGAAGAAAAAATAAATGTCACCTTTTTGTCGATAATTGTGGAATAATTCTGGAATTATTATCGGAGTGGCTTGACAATATAAATATAGTGGAAATAGTATGTTTGGACTTTGATGGTTTAGTCTTATATGAATATGGGTAAAAGAGTAATTTTATTCTAGATTTGTAGGAAAAAAGCTTTCCGCTTGGGGCGGAAAGCTTAGACAGTGTAAAGTGGTTTAAGTTTTTCTTGGATGGTTTGGCTCCAGGTATGAAATGCTGGGTATAATTTTTCTTGGATGAGTTGTTGCTTTTGAGTTTGGTTGGTGAATACGGGTTCAAGAAGTTGAGCTGCTTTTATGACTTCGTTGAACTGGTTTACTTCATTTGGGAATGTTGTTGCAAGTTGGCTGTTGGCATCCGCAATTTGGGCAAATGCTAAGAAGACGTCCGCAAGCACTTGATCCCCTTCGGTACGTTCGTAATTATTGAAGCTTTCTATAATATATTGGAAGGCTTCTTCAACGGTAGTAAGAAGCTCACTATATTGTTTAACTAAGCTGTATTGCTCTTCTGTTAAAGTTGTCATCGAGGCACCTATTTTCTCTTATCATAAAACATTCCATCCGTGGACAGACTTTGATAAGGATTCACGTATTTTGTGTTTGATTCTTTCTTGATAGTTAAGTCTTTGATGTCTTTTTGGATAAGCATTTTTTCTCGGGAAAGTAACTGAGATAGCCTTTGATTAAGCTGGATGAGTTGCTGGCCCAGTTGTTTTTCCTCATCCGTGTAGGGTGCTGATAGTTGCTGGAGAAGCTGCTCACGAGTTTCTAGAGCAGCTTCTACTTGAACTATTTTTTCATCACGGTCTATGTTGGATTGCAATTTTTGCAGCAGTTCCAGCGTACAGTCGTAAGCCTGCTTGACCATACTCACTACACTTGTCCACCTTGAGCATATTGCTTTTGGCGGTTCAACTGAATAACCTGCTTCCACGTATCACGGAACTCCGTTACAAGCTCTTCTACTTCGTTTAGAGCAGCAAGTTCATTTTTAATATTCGCATCTATTAATCTACGATTCATAAAATCGTAAAGAGACATCAAGTTTTGAGAGATTTCTTGGTCCATGTTGAGAGTAACCATAAGCTCTTGAACGATGTTTTGTGCTTTTTGGATGTTGGTGTTTTTTGCTTGAATATCCTTATCTTCAATCGCTTTTTTCGCCATGTGGATGAATTTTAGACATCCGTTATATAACATTAATGTTAACTCGCCTGGGGAGGCCGTGTTAACGGAATTCTGTTGGTACGATTGGTATGGATTGTTAACTGCCATGGGTAAAACACTCCTTTTTGTAAAGTATGTTTAATCTATGGTGACCTATTCTAATTACCGCCGCCGAATTGTTGCATAAGATAGGTGGCTTGGTTATTGGATTTCGAAATGGCTTTTTCCATCGCGGTAAATTGGCGCCAGTAGCGGTCTTCTACTTGGGTTAGGCGGTCTTCAAATCGGGATATTTGATTGTCAAGGCTGTCTAGATTTCTTCCTAGAACAAAAGTATAATTCACACTTGATGCCTTACCCGCTTTTTGTTCAATATCTCCCATAGTGGCTTTAATGTCATCACGTAAGCGACGGGCAAGACCTTTTTCACCTGTTGTATCCCCATCTTTTGCAAAGAGTTCATAAACAGCATTAGGATCCTCAGAAATAGCTGCTTTCAATTTATCCGGGTCAACTATCAACTTTCCTCCCTCAAGATAATTACCTGAAGTAGTAATCCCAATTTTAGAAAGTTGATTTTTAGAGATAATACTTGTAACAGATGAATATAAGCTTGTACGCATTTTTGTTAAGGCACTTGAAAGAATGGAATCTCCTCTTAAAGTACCACTTTTAGCTTTTTCTTCCCACAACTCAATGGTTTTATCGTCCATTGCTTCTCTTTGTTCTTTTGTTAATGGTTGGTAATCACGATACCGTTTTTCATCCAATTTATCTTGAATTTTTTCAATGGTTGTATTGTATTTATCAACAAATTTAACTATTGTTTCAAGAATTGCATCCACATCTGGTGTGGATGAGAAAGTAACTGGTGAAGTTGTTGCCTTTTTGGCTGTAAATTCTACGCCATTAATATTAAAGTTATTAGAGGAACGTTTAATCTCCATTCCATTATATTTAATTGTTGCATTTAATCCGTCTGAACCTGAAGGTGGAACTCCTTGAGCAGCAATTGTATTAGTAGCATCTAGCTTTAAAGTCTCCCAAAAATGTCCCGCTGTACCTGATGCAAGATCACTTGATAACTCTATTTCAGTTCCTGCAGTTGTCTCACCAGAGTTTTTGGCAATTAGAGACAATTTCCCAGTCTGTTTATCATAAAAAGCAGACACACCTGAGTTAGCATTTATTTTTTCAATTATACTATCCAAAGTATCTTTTGTTGGATCAATGGTTATTTCGGTCCCTCTAGTTTCTAATACACCATTTTTATCTATCGCTTTAATAGTTATCTTTTGTGCAGCTATCGAAGTGCCTAGTATGGCTGATGGATTTGTTATACCTGATGATGATTTAGAATACATCGTTGCTGCTTTAGCTAAGTTTACAACTTCAATAGATCCTGAAAAATCAATTGTTGAATTGATATTTTTTATAGATATTGCTTCAGAATCTGAGATTGTAATGGACTTTTTTACATAAGACCCTTGTTTCATAACTCCATCAAAAGTTAATTGATCAAGTTCTAATAGTGACTTATTCATATCGCGGTAATCATCACGTCGCCATTCCATATATTGTTTCTTTTGAGTCAATTTATCGAGAGGCACTCTTTCAGCCTTCATTAAATCAGATACCATTTGATCGATATCCATGCCACTGGCAAGTCCGCCAATTCGCATATTACTAGCCATATAAACACCTCATTTAAATCTTTTTATCAACAAGTAACCCCAAAAATTCGGTCATTGCTGCATATGTATCTAGCAGCTTTTTTGAAGGGATTTCTCTAACTACTTCCTTAGTTGCATCATCTACAATGGTAACATAATATTCATTTAACTTTTCGTGGTATTGAAATTTTAGAGAAGTGTGAGTAGGCTCTAAAAAGTCATTCATCCCCTGCACAATCTCTTTTACTCTTTCTTTTGGAAATTTTAAAGTCTCTTGTTCTATTGTTTTTTGTTTCTCTGCTTCTACTAAAGTAGAGTCACTATTTTGATTTGATTTGACTTCTTCCGTCACGTTAGCATTCATCGTTGAGGAAAGATTGGAAGACGATAGACGTTCAATCATCTTGGTTCCCCCTGTGTATAGGTCTTTACTTATTTTATCGGTTTAAATCTCAGAAATTTAACTAGATAGATAATTAATTCTAATTAATTATAGTATAAATTGATTTCTACAAATGGTATAATAAAATTATAGGAACATACATTCTGTTTTTTGTTTAGAGGTGATAAATTTGAGTTGGAATGAATTTTCATCTGTTCAAAAAAATATATTATTTGCTAGTATCATTGCAGATGGAGAGATTACAAAACTATATCCTAAAAGTAGAAGGAAAAATAATAGCTATAGGGAGCATTTTAGTTTAGAACAATTGAACTATAGAAGATGGAAAGCACACTTTCTTAAAGAATTGTTATATTTTCGAACCAATCATAGCTACCTAGTTTCTAAGTCTTCAACCATATTTACAGAATTATATCCCTACTTTTATAAACAAAATGGACAAAAACGAATACCAGTTGAACTACGGCTTCTGTACACTCCCCCAATTTCTTGCTGTACTCTATCTAGATGATGGATCTTTAAGCATTTCCAAAAGAATTAATCATAATAAAAAATTGGTCTACTTAACTCCGCATATTTATTTGTATCTACAAAACTATCAAGTAGATGAACTTCAAGTATTACAACTACATATTCAAAAAATATTCGGTTTCAATTTTAAATTAACAAAACGTCCAGATGGATATGGTTATGTTTTAAAACTAAATAAGATTGAAGAAAATATGAAGTTTTTAGAGTTAGTAAAAAATGTAGCATCGAATTGTCAAGACATGAATTATAAGTTTGATTGGAAGGCGCGTTTCGAACAAGAAAAAAAGAAATTTGAACATTTATCTAATTACACCATTCTAACTTCAGACTCAAATAGAAACAAAAACTATTCAAACGAGGAGGTAAAAACAATTATCCAGATGAAGAAAGCTGGCTTTAGTGATCAAGAGATTGCCAAAACTTTAAATAGAACTTATTGGTCAATCGTATACAAGATAAAAGAAATAAGAAAAGATGGCCATCTATAAGATGACCATCTTCTTAAGTCAAGATTAACGAAGAAGTTGAAGAACTCCTTGTGGTTGTTGGTTCGCTTGCTTTGCGACTGCACTTTTCAGTTACAGAATAGACTATATCTTCATCCATGATTTCCATGGAGCTGGGCACTTCGAACAGTATTTCACTGCCCTACGAGATTCATAGTCATAGCCGTTTCGCCTTAGACCGTATTCTCTAGTCGTTGAACCTTCTCCAGAGTTTCCTCAGAGGAGCTTGGCTGCTGATTATCCATTGTTTCATCTCCATCATTTTCAGACCTTCACGCTGACCGTTTCCAGTTACGTTGTGGTTGATGAAGCTTTAGGAAGTTCCAGCAATTCACCCAGTTATACTCCAGCTCGTTACCAAACTGGACGCCCTTCTAATCATTATCTCAAGAGTTGTAAAACTCCTTGAGGCATCTGATTCGATTGAGCCAACATTGCTTGTGCTGCTTGAGAAAGAATTGAATTCTTAGTTTGAGTCATCATCTCTTTTGCCATATCGACGTCACGTACACGAGACTCAGCAGCTGTTAAGTTTTCAGAAGAAGTACCTAGGTTGTTAATTGTATGCTCTAAACGGTTTTGGAAAGCACCAAGCTTAGAACGCTCTGTAGAAACTTCTTCAATTGCAGAATTAATAACAGAGATAGATGTTTGAGCACCTTGTTGTGTTGAAACATCTACAGAAGAAAGTGCTAATGATTGAACACTCATCGCATTAATGTCCACTTTCATTGTTTGACCTTCATTAGATCCAATTTGGAATGATAATGAAGAGTCTGTTTTTGTATCTTGAGCTTCTTGTGTTTCTCTGAAGCTACTTAGTTTGTTATTGAATAATGCTCTATTATCAACACTTAGTTTCAAGTCAGAAATTGCATTTGCTGTACCATCTTTACCAGCTACAACCACTTCTCCATCACTATTTAAGCTTACACTTCCAGCATCTAATCCAAATGCTGTTTCAATTTGCGCTGTTAGGTCTGAAATATCAGTGTCAGCAGCAATAGTTAGAGTTTGTTCGGTAATAGCTGATCCACTAATTTTACCATTAATCTTAATTTGATCTCCAACTTGTAAGCCAAAATCATTTCCTTCTGAATCTTGTAGATTTGTAAGTAGAGTAGTGCTTGAATTTGCAGTAACTGCTGCAGCTGAAGTTAATCCAAGATCATCACTTAAAGCTGTATTAGTTACAGTTAATTCTTCACCTTTTGCAGCAAGTACAAATTTACCAGTGTTATCTAAAGACGCAGAAACTTTTCCTTTAAGCTCGGTATTAGCTTCAATTGCATCATTTATCATATCAACTACTTCTTGTTTAGAATACTCATTTGTTGTTGCTGTTAGATCAATTGTCTGTGCAGTTCCATCGCCTAAAGTAATTTGAAGTTTGTCATTAGATCCTTCAGTTATTGTTAAGGCATTTCCTACAGCAGCTTTTCCTGTATTTGTTACAGCAGTTGTTGTGTTAGTAACTGCTAAACCTGCAGTTGGAATATTTAATAATGAACTTGCAGTCCCTGCACTTGTCACTGTTAAAGCCGCACCAGGTGTTGCAGGAGTAAGAACTAATTCATGGCTTGCATTAAATGAAGCTGTAACCTTTGACAAATCAGCGGAATCAAGAGCTCCATCACTTGATTGAGATGCAGCTAATGCATCATTTATTTTTGTAGCAAGCTCAGATTCACTCCAAGTACCACTTTCGATTGTAATTGTTCTATTTGTATTTGATGCTCCCTTAAGAACAATTGAATTATTTGTTGAATCAATTGTAAAAGCATCGTAACCTGTAGCGTTGCTTCCTAATACTGTTCCTCCAACAGATAACTCAGCTGATTCTAATTTTGTACCTTGTGCAACTTTTCCACCAGCAAGGTCACCATTTAAAAGTTTCTTAGTGTTAAATTCAGTTGTTGAAGAAATACGATTAATTTCTTCTTTTAACTGAGCAACCTCTTTTTGAATTTCTTTACGGTCAGCATCAGTAGAAGTATCGTTTGAAGATTGTACTGATAATTCACGCATACGTTGAAGAATGTCATGAGTTTCGTTTAATGCACCTTCAGCAGTCTGGATTAAAGAAATACCATCTTGTGCGTTTTTAGAAGCCATATCTAAACCACGGATTTGTCCACGCATTTTTTCAGAGATAGCAAGACCAGCTGCGTCATCTCCAGCTCGGTTGATACGAAGACCTGAAGATAATTTTTCCATTGACTTAGATTGTGCAGTTGAAGCACTGTTCAACTGACGATAAGTGTTAAGTGCTGCAATATTGTGATTAATACGCATGTTTATTTTCCTCCTTGAATAATTAGTTCACATCCTTGTGAACTCTTTAGATAGTTCGAGTCGATAAGGTCGGCCGCCCTTATTCTCTCTTACTACTTTTATCGACAGCTTTATTTTTTGTTTAATAGTTTTTTATAATTTTTTGTTTAATTTTGTTTTTTTGTAAAGAATTTTAGGAGTTCTCCTATATTTTTTGAGGCTTGGGCATTCTCATTTCTTGTTTCTTCAAATAATTCTTTTCGTAATATTTCAATATTATTGGGAGCTTTGATGCCGATTTTCACTTGGTCATTCTTCGATTGAATAATGGTAATTTCGATGTCATCACCAATTTTTATAGATTCTCCATTTCTTCGCGTTAACACCAACATCTAATTTCACCCCTTTTTCACTAACTGAAAGATTGGCTGTTTTGTTGTGTACTGACTATTGTTTAGGATAACTTGCTTGCCTTTTTTATTTTTCACATTTAGGATTATCGGTGCTTGAAGGTTTGCCGTTGTTTTTTCAAATGGATCCTGTACCGTTAGAATGGAATAGACCTGTACATCTTGTTCAGATGCAATATCTAATTCTTCTATAACAGAAGTATCTAACTCAAAGTCATATTCTTTGTTAAAAACAAACGGATTTGTAATGACAAATGCTAGGTAGTGGGATTCAACTGATTGTAGTACTGAAAAAACTTGGTCATCTGAAAGAGGTAGAATAATAAACTTTTTTTCTTCTTGGAAACCAGGGATACCTTTTTCAAAAAATAAAATTTTTTCTTCATTCACTTCAATTTCACCATGATATTTTGAGTTGATATTCATTGATTCTCCGTCCTTTATATAGATTGCTCATAATTGATACCAACATATTTAAGGTTTTCAAAATCTATTTTTAAAGAGTTGTACTGTTTAAGCGAAATGTTAACTTTACCAGGTGTGTATTGGATATTTGGCTTGTTAATTCTACTTTTAATAATTGGTTTATTAGGAGTCACATTGATTTCTACTTTTCCTGGATCATATCCTATTTCTACACTACCTTGATGTGGAAGCCAGCCAATATTGAATTCCAGCATAGGCGAATAAGCATTTCTCGCAGCCTGTTCAGCAATTATATTTCCACCATTTTCAATCTTCATTAGCTCATCTCCCTCTTGGGAGCGTCTGGCAATCCCTTCTAACCAACCTTCATAACCTAATTGAGCTGCCTCATCCATTCTTTTGAAAATACTTTTTAAATCAATATCCTCACGTGCTTTTGTTTGATTAATCGTGAGTTTAGAGGGAGTACGATTAATTTCCAAATCGGCTGCTGGTTGTTGAATGTCTAATTCTGCTTTAGGTTGTTCAATTTCTTGAATAGGCTGTTGCGTATTCATTTTAATTTTTGCATAATTAGATTCCAATCTTATCTGTGGTAGATTCATGTATCTCAACTCCTAGTAAAAAAAGCTATTCATACGAATAGCTTTCTATCTTAAAAAGTCCATTAAGGTCGGTTGAATAATTCTTGCACTCACACTTAGGGCAGCACGATGGACACTTTCTTGCGTTTTCAAGTCTGTAATCACTCGTTCTATATCTGCATCTTCATTATCAGAAAGAACTCGATTAGCCATGACTTCTTGTTGAGCGATACGATCATCAATCATTTCTAAACGGTTATAACGTGCACCTAGTTCTGAACGTTCACCTGACATATTGTCCATTACATTATCTAAATCTTCCAAAAGAGTATCAAAATCCTCAGTTGTAGTTCCGTCCAACCCTGTTTGAATTTTATGAATGGTATCAAAAAGATCTTGGCTAAAAACATTCGAAGAATTGATGTTAGCTCTTAAAGATACTCCACGAGAAACTTCTACCATATAAGGTTCTAAATTAGCTTCAACTGTAGGTGGATTGCCATCTTTTATAGGTGCATTGGTAACATCAGTTCCATTATAAATATATCTTCCGGAAACCTGAGTGTTGGCAACCTGAACTAAATCACTTTTTATTTGTTCAATTTCACGGGCAACTGCTTGTTTATCTGATGGGCTTAACGTCCCATTTTTCCCTTGAATGACTAGTTCACGTACACGCTGTAGTCCACTATTTGCTTGTTCGATACCAGCTTCCGAATTTTCCATCCATAAGTATAGCTCAGAAAGATTACGTTTATACTGTTCCACTTCTGTAAGATTCGAACGATAGAACATACCTTTCATTGCAACCACCGGATCATCTGATGGCTTGGTTATTTTTTTACCTGTAGAAAGCTGGTCTTGATATTGCCCCATTCTTCTATAGCTTTCACTAATATTACGAAGTGAGTTCCCTGCCAGCATTGATTGCGTGACGCGCATGTTTTATTCACCTACCTATCTTCCTCCGGTACCCATACCGTTAATTATTTTATCTAAAAGTTCATCTGTTATTGAAATCATTCGAGCTGAAGCATTGTATGCTTGCTGAAATTGGATCATATTAGTCATTTCTTCATCAAGAGAAACTGAGCTTGTTGCTTGGCGTTTTTCATCCACCGCTTGTCTTAAGGAAGTGCTGTTGTTGGTTAAACGGACAGCTTCTTGAGAAAGAACTGCCATTCCTCCGATTACACTTTCATAGTGACTTTTGAAGTTTGATAATTCTTGTGTACCGCCATTTTTATAATCGAAATCCTTATTAAGAATGTTTGCAAGGGCTAAAGCGTTTGTCGCATCCCCTTTAGTAGCATCTGACAAAGGGCCTTTTGAAGTAGCAATATTATCTAAACTATCTTCAATAGCTTTGGAGATCTTGATTCGACCAGCATATCCTTTTCTATCGCCAATTGCATTATCTGAGAAAAACGACTTATCCGTAGGTGGCTTATTATCAAGTTCGTTAGGGCTAATCCCTTTTATATGTTGATTATTAAATTCATTCGCAAAAGTAAAGGCAAGGTTATCTAACTCATTTAACATATCAGTATAAACACCAGTAGCTTTGCCTTTATCATCATACCCATAAGATTCAATGACTGCTTTTAATTTTCCGCTCGATTTCATATCAATAAAGTCACGACTTGTATTACCAATCGAAATGGTCTTAACGGATCCATCTGCCCCGTCAAAGTTTACTTTTACTTCGTTATACCCAACCTGACTTACTAGAATACCAAGTTCAGAGCCTGTCTCATTCACCATTTTAATAACGGCACTTCCCTCGGCAATCGCTAGGGCGTTTCCGCCAGAAGAAACGTAATCTACTCTAATATTGGCTAAAGAAGATAATTGGTCAACCAACCGATCTCGCTCATCGTACAAATCATTTGGCAAATAGCCGTGGGGTTCAACATCACGAATCTGTTCATTGATTTTACTAATTTGATAGGTTAAAGAGTTAATTTCTTTATTGGTTACATCGATTTCATTTTTTAAATCACTCTTTACAGAAGAAAGAGAGTTGTGTAAATAATTGAACGTTTCTGCTACGGCAATCCCGCGCTGACGGACAACGGAACGTGCACCAGGGTTTGTTGGATTCACTGCTAAATCCTGAAGTGATTGCCAAAACATATCCATTGTTTTGGAAAGACCTGACTCAGATGGTTCATTCATGATTTCTTCTAATTTACCGTATGATTCTGCACGAGATTCCCAGTAACCTAGTTTATTATTTTCACCACGGTATTGAACATCAAGAAAGCTTTCTCGAACTCGTTGAACTGATCCAGCTTTTACGCCTGTGCCCATTTGTCCAGGCATTTCCGGACGGTTCATTCCGACAGCTGGATATGGTTCCGTTTGTTCAAAATTTACGCGTTGGCGTGTGAAGCCTGGTGTATTAGCATTTGAAATATTATGTCCTGTTGTATATAAAGCGCCTTGCTGCGTGTACATACCACGGCGCGCTGTTTCCAATCCCATAAAGGTTGAACGCATAATGTCGTTCCTCCAATTTTAAAGTTTAGGCCTTCGAATTAAACATTCCAGTCGAAGTTGTTCCAGGTGTTTTTTGTTTATTTGACGGTGGCCCATAGTTATAGTTCTGAGGCTGCGGAGCCACAAGACTCATTGAAAAATGAATAAATTGCATGGATTGATGCAGAAGCTGTTGATTTAAGGTGTTATTTTCCTGAATGTTAAAAACTTCTTGAAGTAAGTCATCTCGTAATTGCTTAAGACTTTCATGCTCATGGCCTGAAATGAGGTTCAAGCAATCATTAACAGTTGGATTCTCTAATTGAGGGACAATTTGTCTCGCTAGTACCATTCGTTCCTCTTCGATTTGTCCGATTGCCGCTATATGTTTTTGCTCTTCTTTTATTAATTGATTAAGGGCTTCGATGTCACCCTTCTTTAAAATATCGGTCTTTCTGACTGCAAGTTCGTTCAAGCTTTTATGAAGCTTTAGCAGTTTTTCCATGGATAATATTAAAGCAGAGGTTGACATATTAACCCTCCTTTACTTATTTCTTAGAGTAAAAGTCTAAGATGCTCTTCGCTACTTTTTGTGGGTCCACCTTATAGTTGCCTGTTTGGACATCTAGCTTAAGTTGGTCCACTTTTGCTTGACGGTCGATTTGCAATTGGTTTCCTTGTTGCATTTCTTTAGCCGCAGAAGAAATTTCTACTTTATCCTCAGTGCGTCTAGCGTTGCCACTCATATTATCTAGCTTGTTTTGTTGACGTTTATAGGGATTTAATCCAGATGGACCTAAATTATTTATTTTCATTTTGTATTCCTCACTTTCAAAACAGTACATCCTTTACAAATAGTATCGGAATAATTCTATCATTTTTTAGTGATTATAAAAAAATAAGGCAAATAGCCTTATTTTCTTTCTGAGAAATAAGTCGCATTTCTCTCTCGGCGAAGCATATCCTTTTTACGCTCTTCATCAGATTGGATTTGTTTAAGTTCTTTTTTTATGTCTTCTTGGCAAGGATCACAAATCTTACCGTTTTGGATAATACGACCACATCGATCACAAGGATATCCTAGGTTCGGGAATTGTGTCGGTCTTAAACGGCCCGCTTTAATAAATTTATAGATAAGTTCTTCTGTTACACCTGTCGCTTCTACCACTTGTTTTATAGTAGCTGTACGATTCTCACGTTTTCTCATATATTCATAGACCAGTTCATATGCCTTTTCTTCTTCTTTAAAGCATTCTTGACATACTGTACGAAATTCAGTTCTCACAAAAACTGATCCACAATTTGGGCAATTTGATAATTCACTCACAGGATTTAGCCTCCATGTCGAAATATGTATATTTTTTAATATTATAACTTCTCTTTGGAAAGTTGGGAATCGGAATTATTATCCTCTGGCGATTGTGATGGAGTGTATAGATGTGGCTCCAGCTGATTTCAGGAGTTTGGCGGCATGTCTTAGAGTGGAACCAGTTGTGTAGATATCATCGATAATGAGGATCTTTCCTTTTATCGATTGTGTAGTTTGAAAGACTTGAGAAAGATGAATCCGTTCCGTTCGGGACTTTTTGGATTGTTTTTCGGTATGTATTCTTGTTAGGAGGTGGGTGGGTATGAATCCAGATTCGGTGATTAGAGCTTCGGATTGATTAAAACCTCTTTCATAAAGGCGTTCTTGGCTTAGTGGAATAGGAACAATAGCATCAGGTTTAATATCTCTTATCTTAGCTTTGATATCTTCTGCAAATAGTTTTGCTAAAACATAATCTCCTCGATATTTAAACTTAGCTATGATTTCTTTTAGGAAGTCATTGTAGATATAGATGGAGTGGTTTTGAGTAAGGACTCCTTTATAAAAAGAGGCTGCTTCCCAACGAGTACAATCCTTGCATAAATTTCCGTTACGAAATTGTGGGTCTAATTGGTTGAAAGGTCGACCACAAATCTTGCATGTCTCTCCCTCAATTGGCTGTAACTTGCCTTTACACTCTTTAGATAAATATACTTTTTTATCAGGCAGGATTAAATCCCCCCATCCCATTGGACTATCAATCTCCTCATGGCAAACCAAACACCGATCTTTCGTAAATATACTTCTCATCATTCCCCTCATCCTTTCACATAGTAACGCATTAACCCACCGGGGGTCTGACCCCCGGTGCTTTAAAGTGTTAAAACATATCTGTTCTTTAGTCAATTAATCCTTGTCTTTTAGCTTGTTGGTTCATTTGGTGGATTTGTTTATAGGCTTTTATCATGGCTTCGGTTTTGCCGTAGTGGAAAAAGGTGATGTTTCCGTTTGGGTGTTGGGCACTGCGGCCGACACGGCCAGCAATTTGGACGAGGGCACTTTCAGTGAAGATCTTTTCTTCTGCTCCTACTACCGCGACATCAAGGTTCGGGAAGGTTACTCCCCTTTCAAGAATCGTTGTGGTTAATAGAATGGGAGTATCCTTGTTTCGCATGGCTTGAACTTTTTCTTTCCGGAGTGGATCTTCTGCATGGACTGCTTCTATCCGTGGGTCTAATTTCTGAAGGATTGGGAGTGCTTTTTCCATTAGGCTTATGTTAGGAAAGAACATGAGTGCTTGCTTTTGTTGTTGGAGACGTTCCTTTGTCCATTGAAGGATATTTGCTGGTATTCTATGTTTCGCAAGCTTCTTTTTCCAATTTCCACACCAGACAAATTTAGGCAATGGTAATGGATGACGATGAAATCTGGCGGGGATTGTGATGAAGTTTCTTTTTCCTAGTTTGCATTCTCGTTGCCATTTTTCACTTGGGGTGGCGGTGAGGAAAACGAGTGAGGATTTTTCCTTTCTTGCTTGTTGTACAGCATATCGTAAGGATTCGTCAGCTGTATAAGGAAAGGCATCCACCTCGTCTATAATCATCATGTCAAAAGCTCTATAAAATCTTAGTAATTGATGGGTAGTAGAAATCGTGAATGGGGCAAATATGTGGCGGTCTTCACTTCCTCCATACAATGATGCGACCAGAATCTCAGGAAAGACTTTTTGAAGACGTGGAGTTAATTCTAGGACCACATCCGTTCTTGGGGAAGCTAGGCAAACTCTTTTCCCTTGTTGAAGTGCCTTTTCAATACCAGCAAACAGAACCTCCGTTTTCCCTGCTCCACATACTGCCCATACGAGTAGATCTTGGTTGTGTTCTACCGCTTCCACTACTCTATTAGAAGCAGGCCTTTGTCCTTCCGATAGTTGACCTTCCCATTTAAGAGGATTTAATAGGGGCTGAATTTTAGCAGGAGGTCCACTCCAACCAACCAAGAAGGTACATGAACTTACCCGCCCCATCATAATGCATTTGCGACAATAGTGACTAGATTCTCCACACCTTGCACTTGGAAATACAGCAAACAAACTAGGATCTTGATTTCCACATCGGTTACATGTTAACCGCTTTTTTACTTCTATCAAACCAGGTCGATATTGAATATAGTCATTTTCGAGGTGCTGCTGGATTTCTTCTTTTGGAAAAGGAATGTCTTCTAAGAGGAGTTGTTTGCCAGTTAGGAAGGATTGGAGTTGAGGGTTAAATTTGAAGGATGAATTATTAGGAGGAACTTGCAATTGAACACCTGCTTTCTTTTGGATATTAAAGTATTACATACACTTACTCTATTGGACTATCCTTGACTTATCTGAGAGGGTTTTGTCCAATAGAGCCCTTGTATTTGACTATATTTGCTTCATCAGAGGATGTTTTGTCCAATAAAGTATTCGAGTAGAAATAAAAACGCCCCTCCGAAAAAATCTCAGAATGACGTTTATCTTAGAAGTATTTCTATCTCTGTATTATTTCTTAACCCAACCAAGCCCCATGGAGCCTTCGCCAAGATGTGTTCCGATTACGGCTCCAAAATAACTAATCATGAATTCCACATTTGGGAACTGTTCCTCGAGTTCAGTTTTCCATTCATGAGCTTCCTCTTCGCGATTTGCATGAATGATAACTGCACGAAACGGCTCACCGCTAGCAACTGCTTGTCCCAACAAATCCTCAATACGTTTCATTGCTTTTTTGCGGGTGCGAATTTTTTCAAATGGGACAATTTTTTTATCTTCAAAACGTAATAAAGGCTTAACTTGTAATAAACTTCCGATAAATGCTTGGGCACTTGATAAGCGACCACCTCTTTGTAGATGAGACAAATCATCAACCATGAAATAGGCATCGACTGTTTCCTTCATTTCCGCTAGTCGAACCATGATTTCTTCCGGTGACTTCCCTTGCTTGGCCCAATCTGCTGCTTCTAACGCATAAAAACCTTGAACCATACAGCTGATTTCAGAGTCAAAGGCGTATACTTTAATGTCCTCAACCATCGTGCCAGCTGTAATGGCACCTTGATAGGTCCCGCTTATGCCGCTAGATAAATGAATGCTAATAACCGCATCATAGTCCTTGGCTAATTTTTCAAAAAGTTGGACGAACTGGCCAATTGGTGGTTGTGAAGTTGTTGGAAGGTCCCTCACTTTGACTTCCTCATAAAACTCAGCTGCACTGATCTCTACTTCTTCTTGATAGGTTTCCTGCCCAAAGATGACACTTAGCGGAATCATATGTATATTAAGTTGTTCTCGCAATTCCTTTGGGATGTATGCTGTACTATCCGTGACAACTGCCGTTTTCATAAAAGAGTTACCATCCTTCGTTTTTTCTCTACTATATGTACTTGCTCTATTTTATATGATTGCGAGAAAAATTGCACTTATTTGGAAGTAAAAAAGGAAGCATGAATGTATCAAGCTTCCTTCTGGTTGGTAATCTCTGTATCTATGACTTTCACTAATTTTTGTTTGATTTCATTGAAAAAACTTTCTACTGATAGATCTCTACTAGTAATTCCTTTTTGATAAGCATCCATAATAATGGACATAAATAGCTCCTGTTGTTCATTAGACATAGGCAAAATCCCTTCCATTACGTAGACACTGCTTTAACTATAGGGCAAATAAAGGGCAGTGTAAACGGGATGTCATTGTTTAAATGTGAATAATTTCTAAACCTTTTCCCAAAGAGCAAAAAAACAAAACTTCCAATTTATACCTTTACTATTATACAACCTTTTTCCTACTACTGGAAATATATTCTATATAAATACCAAATATACGTATATAACCAGGGTTGTCCTCTATTCTTTTAAAGCCTTTTGTCTAAATCTAACTTCTTATAGAATTTGAACCTGAAAAACTATGTTGAAGAAGTATTCAGTTATTATTTTCTTGATAACATCCTATTCCCTATTGCTTGTCTATGTGATGAAAAACTCACAGGTCAAATAACCATTTTGTGATGTTGGGGGAACGGCCAACTGTAAAATCTTGTATCCAGATCACAAATGGTTGATAAGTTCGCCAAAGCGGTTGATAAATTTGAAAAACGGTTGATAAATACCCAATTGCGGTTGATAAACTTTAAATATCGGTTGAAAAACCACAAATAACAAAACTAACCTTTAACACATTAAAGCAGTGGGGGTCAGACCCCCACCGCTTTAATGCGTTATAGTTTAAACTTCTTAATCGAATCCTGCAGTTCTTCTGCCATATTGGCCAGGGCAGAGGATGAAGCGGCAATTTCTTGCATGGAGGCTAGTTGTTGTTCGGTTGCAGCGGATACGTCCTGGCTTTGTGCCGAGGTTTCTTCTGCAATTTCTTCAATTTCACTTGCCGTTTCCACCATTTTTTCGGTTCCTTGCGAGATTTGCTGAATGGAGCTTGTGATTTCTTTTATTTGGTCGCTAACCATTACCACGAATTTATTGATTTGTTTAAAGGAGGAACCTGCGTTGTGTACGACTTCGATTCCCTTTTCTACTTCCTTCGTTCCTTTACCCATTGATTCTACGGCAATTTGGGTTTCTGATTGAATAGATGTGATTAATTGACGAATACTTTCAGTTGAGCGAGAGGATTGCTCGGCTAATTTACGAACCTCATCGGCTACAACCGCGAAGCCTTTACCTTGTTCCCCCGCTCTTGCGGCTTCAATCGCTGCATTTAAGGCTAAAAGGTTGGTTTGTCCTGCAATATCTGATATCACATCCGCGATTTGGCTAATTTCCTTGGAACGTTCTCCAAGAGATTGAACGACTTGACCGATTTGCTTCACGGTATCGTTAATATGATTCATTTGCTCAATCGATGATTGAATAGCTTGTTCCCCGTCTGCTACCACACTTGAAGCTTCTGAAGAAGTGCTTGCTACTTGTTTCGTGTTCATGGTAATCTGTTGAATTTCTTCTGCCATTTCTCTAACGATTTGATTGCTTGCTCTTAATTTGCTGGTTTGAACTTCAGTACCTGATGCAACTTCCTGGATCGAATTGGCCACCTGTTCGGTCGCACTGTTATTTTGTTCTGAGCTAGCCATTAATTCCTCAGATGATGATGCAAGTTGATCGGCTTTATCTCCTACATGGTGAATTAAATCTCTTAAAGAACTAACCATATTGTTAAAAGCAATACCCAACTGCCCCAGTTCATCATTCGATTTCACTTGAACATCGGAAGTCAAGTCTCCCTCACTTACTTGTTCCGTTACTTTTACCAATCTGTTTAACGGACGAGTAATCGATAATGTAATAAGCACAGAAAGAGCTACCCCTAATACGATAAAAATAGAAATAACGATCAGCGATGAAATTAAAATCGGCTGTGAAGCTTCAGTCCCTTCACTCAAGCTCATTGTTCCAGCTATTTTTAACCCAGAAAGCTTATTAGTAGTGAAAAACAGTGATTTTTTCTCACCCTTGTAACGATAGGAAGCACGCCCTTCTTGTTCTTGAATAACCTTTTTGGTCCATTCTTCTTTTGCTTCTGACCCTATTTTTTCACTTGGATGCACGAGATAATTTCCTTTTGCACTTAAAATGAATGGGTAACCTTTTTCTCCGATTTTAATCCCTTTTGCAATTTTTTCCATAGAGGATAAACTTAGGTCAATCCCAACGACCCCAGAACCATCCTTTAACTCTTGAGCAAAAGTAATTAACACATCCCCTGAAACAGCATCTACATATGGTTCCGTAATGATTGCCTTTCCACCATTTGCTTTTGCATCCTTGTACCACGGACGGGTTCTTGCATCAAAATCAGCTGGTAAATCGGCATCCGGCTGGATGATTAATTTACCTGATTCGGTACCTAAATAAATCGCAACCGCATCTTTATGAAGTTTCATATATTGGGCAAGCGAGTTTCTAGTTAGCTCCATTTCAGTTTCTGAAGCTGACTGTTGGTTTAGCTTTTCTGCGAAAAATGAAATATCGTTCATATTGGATTCCATAAAATCATTTATGTAAGAATCAAGGAGTTTGACATTTTCTTGAGCACCTAAGTCGATTTTTTTAGTGATCTCTTTCTCAGCATTTTGAAAAGAAATGAGGCCAATCAAAATGGTAGGCACTAGTAAAATAAATAAAAAGGAGGCTATTAATTTTTTACTAATCGTCATGCGGAATTTCGTTTTCTTCTGTTTTTTCATGTTGTATCCCTTCTTTACTCTTAGTATGTATATGGGATATATCGGGACGAAACAGAAGAGTTTAACTCATTTTCAAAATTGGCCGAAATTGGCAATATTGAAGGTCGCATTTGATAAAAAAACGGATGATTTTTTGTCCTCTCGAACTTTTTTCAACCGGTTTTGAAGATTTATCAACCGGAATTCAACTTTTATCAACTGCTCGCAGACATTTAACAACCGAATTTCAAATTTATCAACTTCCAGCCACAAAACTACCACACAAGCAACCACCCAAATCAAACAAAAAAAGAGCCAGCACCAACCCAAGTCAGCACTCACTCTTTCCCATATTCCTTATCTCACAACAACCCAGCCGTTTTTAATCGCTTCCACCACAGCTTGTGTACGGTCATTAACATTCATTTTTTGCAAAATATTACTTACATGGTTCTTAACAGTTTTTTCGCTAATAAACAACGCTTCCCCAATACCGCGGTTGCTTTTTCCATCTGCTAGCATTTGCAGCACTTCACATTCGCGGCGAGTTAGTAAGTGTAATGGGCGACGGATTTCAACTTGCTGGAATGGCGCTTCTCCATCACTGCTTCCACCTACTGCTAAACGGCGATATTCCTTCACTAAGTTATGAGTTACTTTAGGATGTAAATAAGAACCGCCATCCGCTACTACTTTAACTGCCTCAACAAGTGCATCTGCGTCCATTTCTTTTAAAAGATAGCCAGTAGCACCTGTCTTCAACGCATGAGATACGTAGTTTTCATCATCATGGATGGATAAGATGATGACTTTTGATTCTGGGTAGCTTTCAATTAATTCACGTGTCGCTTCTACGCCATTAAGCTTTGGCATATTAATATCCATAATAATCACATCAGGCTTATATTCTTCCACTAAAGCAACAGCTTCGGTTCCGTCATCCCCTTCTGCTACTACCTCAAAGCTTGGTTCGAAATCTAAAATACGTTTTACCCCTTCGCGAAACAATTGATGATCATCTATAATTACGATTTTTGTTTTTGTCATCTTTTTCTCCGCCTCCCTGTTCAGTTCACTCATCATTTTTTTATTTATTTGAAATTTATTTGTTTGCTTTTTCTAATGAGACTAATGGGATCTGAATCAAAATACCCGCTCCAGCTCCTGGTTTAGAGTCAATGGAGATAACCCCGTGCAATAATTCGATTCGTTCCTTCATTCCTAGTATTCCAAAAGATTGACTTTTCACTTCATTTACATCGAAGCCTTTACCGTTGTCTTTGACGACTGCCGTTACGCGCTCATCTTTGATTTCAACCTTGACCTGAATCTCACTTGCATTCGCGTGCTTTAAGGCATTTTGAACAGATTCTTGAATGAGTCGGAATAACGATACCTCATACTTAGATGGCAATCGGCAATCCTGCCCTAAGTTAATAAACGAAATTTTCGTACTCTTATGATATTCTTCGGTTGTCTGTAGGTATTTTCTGAGGGTCGGAATGAGTCCTAAGTCATCAAGTGCCATCGGTCGTAAGTCATAAATGATTCGACGAACCTCATAGAGCGCTGAGCGAACCATTTTTTTAAAGCTCTTTATTTCCTCCCAGGCTTCTTGTGCGCCTCTTTCATTATAGACTCTTTCAATTAAATCCGATCTCATCATGACATTAGCCAACATTTGAGCTGGGCCATCATGAATTTCACGAGATAATCTTTTCCGCTCTTCTTCTTGAGCCTCTATGATTTTCAATCCAAAGTCTTGTTTTAATTGGGCATCTTCTAAGGCCTGTCCCATTTCTTTTAAGTCACTCGTTAAGTACGTCATTACAACAGAGACTTGTGAAATCAATAGATCCGCGCGATCAATCGTTTCCTGTACTCCAATAAGCCTTCGTTCTAAATCATCACGGCGGTTCCGTAATAATTTTTCCTGTTGGCGATTCATCGAAAGTTCCATTTGTAACTGATGCGCTTTTTCGTAAGCGTCTCGGACTTCAGCCTCACTAAATTTTTGGAAATTTTGGCTGACCTCTGATAATCGTTTCCGGGCTAATCGAACTTGAGCATCAAGCTTATCCCCATCATCAATAATTTTAAGAACTAAAATTTTGACTTCCTTTAGTTCTTCCGAGATACTTTCAAAATCTTTACGGCATTGTTCCCCAATTTGAAAAATTTCATCCTTACTGTTTCCAACGGTATCAATCATATTATTTAATATTTGGTCAAGCAGTTTCGAATCAAACTTTTTTTTCGACATATTTTCCCTCTTATGCCCTTTGACTTTATTGATATTTTATCGTGAAATAAAATATGTAGCATCTTTTTACATATAAATTATTGGCCGTTATGATAGAATTCGGTAGAAAGTAACAGTTTCCGTCCGTCATCTTATAACTTTTTGACTATATTTTTGAAAAATTATACCATAATCGATTTTAAATCAATAAAATATACCCAGAAATGATTGGTGTGAAACCCTATCTTAATTTATTTTTAACAATAAATATCTGTTATTATAACACGATAATAATTCACTCATATTAAAGGAGTATTACAAATTCATGTTAATTCTCCATTAAAAAGCGTAAAAAGAAAGGAGAAAGTCACATGCTATCTCAATATTATACGGTAAAAGAATTTGGTGAAAACGAAATCGTGATTGAAAAGTCACGTTTTATTGCTCATGTGAGTCGTGCCGAAACAGAAGAACAAGCACAGGAATTTATTCAATCGATTAAGAAAAAACATTGGGATGCGACCCATAATTGTTCCGCCTATATAATAGGAGAAAACAATCACATCCAAAAAGCAAACGATGACGGCGAACCAAGCGGTACAGCTGGTGTCCCGATTTTGGAAGTACTGAAAAAAAAGAATTTAAAAGACACAGTTGTTGTCATAACCCGCTACTTCGGTGGAATAAAATTAGGAGCAGGGGGACTGATTCGTGCATATGGCAAAGCCACCTCTGAAGGAATTAAAGCAACAGGTGTGGTGGAACGTCAATTAATGCAAGTCATCCATACTCAAGTTGATTATACCTGGCTTGGAAAACTGGAAAATGAAATCAGAAACTCCATCTATCGTCTAAAGGAAATCCACTACCTCGATCATGTTGTCTTTGATACATTCGTAAAAGAAAGTGACATACGAAAATTTTTGGATTGGATGATAGAACTGACGAATGGTCAAGCTAAAATAAAAAAAGGCGATATTCTTTATCTGGAAGAGGAAATCCCTGTTAATTAATGAAATTCGACACTTTTCTCCAAAAAATTTCATTTTACGAAAGTTGAAAAAAATTGTAAAATGAAGTTTGGCTCATTCATTTCAATTTTTTAAAAAAATTGCTTATTAACATTAGCTATTAAAGGGGAAAAATATATATGTTTAATGAAAGAAGAGCATTAAAATTACAAAAAAAGAAAAAGCGCCGTAAAAAATGGTTATTTTGGGTGTTAACTCCTCTATTAATTATTGTCCTTGGCGGAGCAGCATATGGCTCCTATCTATATAATAAAGCTGAAGCAGTTGTTTCTAAATCATATAAACCACTGGAGAGAACTTCCACCAAACGTGTAAAAGAAGTTCACCCTGAATTGGATAACATTACTGTCCTTTTCGCAGGAATAGATGATAGTGAAACGCGTAATTTTAGTACTGCCTCTAGAACCGATGCTTTAATGTTAGCCACATTTAACGAAAAGCAAAAATCAGTGAAGTTGCTTAGCATCCCACGTGACTCTTATGTTTACATCCCAAGTAAAGGATATGAAGATAAGATTAATCACGCATACGGTAAGGGTGGCATTACATCAACCATCGAAACCATTGAAGAACTTTTAGATATTCCGGTTGATTATTATGTCAAAATGAATTTTGATGCTTTTATTGACGTTGTTGATGCTTTAGGAGGAATTAAGGTAGAAGTCCCTTATGAGCTTTTTGAAAAAGACTCTAAAGATAGACATAACGCCATTCACCTTCAAAAAGGCCTCCAGGAACTTGATGGTGAAGAAGCACTTGCTTTAGCAAGAACGAGACACTATGATAGCGATATTTACCGCGGACAACGTCAGCAAGAAATTTTAAAAGCAATTATTTCAAAAGCTGCTTCTGCTAAATCCGTTTCCAAATACGGTACGGTGATCGAAGCCGTTGGTGATAATATGGAAACTGACTTATCCTTTGATGAAATGAAATCCTTTATTGATTACGCAACAGCAGGAAAGCAACTAGATGTTGAAACCTTAACGTTAAAAGGATCAGACTCTAGAATAAATGGTATTTATTACTATCAGCTAGATAAACCTGAGCTTGAAGTGATCAAATCCACTTTGAAAACCCAATTGAATATTGGTTCAAATGATAATAGTAGTTCTCAATCAGATAAAGAAGAAAATTCAAGTACGACAAAAGTAGCTGGCCAATAGGTCAGCTTTTTTTTAGGTCTATTTTCATACAATGAATTTCTCTTCTATCCTTCCATTACTTTCAAAATTAAACCGTCTGATTCCAATCATTTTTAAAAAGTCCATTATTTTTTTCAGAGATACATTTCGGTATTCTTCCAAAATAAAGAATTCCTTACAAAAAGCGATTGTATGCAAAGACTCCTGCTTTTGAAAAATATCACTCGCATAAGTATGGATAACGGCTTCCCCAATATTATTTTTTTCTTTCATAAAACGAAAAGAAAAAATAATTTCATCTTCTTGGAAAGAAGGTAAAACCTTCATTTCAAATTCTTTCTTCATATGATTCCACCTCTTTATCCTTTTGATTCTACTATATCAAAAGCCCTAAATTGATGTTTTCGCCATTTTACGCCGTTTTTTTGAAGTTTCACGCCTTTTCGCTTCCTTTTATCGCTTTTCTCCACTAAAATATAATTATAGGAATATTTCAACAAAAAAGTGTTTAGCAGCCGTTTAGCGCACGACTATGTTTGAGCGCTATCGGACCCCCGTTCCGCTATTTCGATAAAATAGATGTATTTTTCAAGTTTATCGGACTTAGATTCCGCTATTCACCATGTTACTTTGAAAATAGGCATATGATTGGTGTAATAACGGAACCAGTGTCCGCAAAAACTCAAAAACAATCGTTTTTCGTTAAATAACGGAACGTGTGTCCTATCCAATAGATCCACACTCACGCTCAAGAAGAATGTTGTCTTTTGAACAGTCAAGATTAACATAAAAAAATCACCCCTAGTCTTTAGGAGTGATTTCAGTAGTTAAGATATTAAATGACAGTTGGTAGACCTAGTGAATAAATGGATGGCAGTTCTACAACTAGAGTTGATTGTTTTGGTGAATAGATAGATGGCAACTCTGCTACGAATGTTGATTGCTTTGGTGAATAGATAGACGGTAATTCCGCTACGAATGTTGACTTATTTGTTGAATAAATAGACGGTAATTCCGCTACGAATGTTGATTGTTTTGGTGAATAGATAGACGGTAGCTCTGCTACGAATGTTGACTTATTTGTTGAATAAATAGATGGTAATTCTGCTAGTAATGTTGATTGCTTTGGTGAATAGATAGACGGTAGCTCTGCTACGAACGTTGACTTATTTGTTGAATAAATAGACGGTAATTCCGCTAGTGATGTTGACTGTTTTGGCGAATAGATAGATGGCAGTTCCGCTACGAATGTTGATTGCTTTGGTGAATAGATAGACGGTAATTCCGCTAATAATGTTGATTGCTTTGGTGAATAGATAGACGGTAATTCCGCTAATAATGTTGATTGCTTTGGCGAATAAATGGACGGTAGCTCTGCAACATTCACAGATGAGTTTGTCGAATAAATAGATGGTAGTTCTGCAACATCAACTTTCTTGTTATCAAGAGTTGCAGCAAAACTAGAAGTTGTTAATATCGTTGCGATTGCTAATATAGAAAAGAATTTTTTCATTTTTCTTCCCTCCGCTAATTTTATAATTCAAATGTCATATTTCTATTAAATCACAAATGTCATTTGAATTATTTTGGCGAAATCAGCGATTTTCAGCCTATTTTCTAACAAAATCTATCATTTACTTAGTCTAGTATCAAAAAATATAATTATAGGAATATTATGAGGATGTGAGATTAGATGGATCTTTTGGCAATTGGAGAAAAGATTAGAGAGCTTCGAAAGTTGTTGGGCTTAACCCAAAAAGATGTCGCAGCAGGGATTTGCACCCAGGCGCAAATTAGTAAGATTGAAAATGGAGATGTTGATCCTTATGGTTCTACATTATATCAAATTTCTCAACGTTTGGGAGTAGATGTTAATTATTTCTTTGATATTGGTTCGACACCAAGATTAGATTATGTAAAGGAAGTTGGCCGCCAACTCAATATAACTAGACGGAATTTTAATTATGAAGAAATGAAGCAATTGGTCGAAAATGAAGAACAAAATCCATTGTTCACACAAAATCGAAAAAATCTACAATTGCTATTATGGCACAAAGGAATATATGAATATGAACTAAATCATAATATCGAAAAAGCTTTTTGCTTATTAGATGAAGCGATTACTCTTACCCATTCCAAACATTTTACCGAACGGGAAATCGAGATTCTTTTAAGTAAAGGAGTTATTCTTTTTGAAGAAGGTCGATTAGAGGAAGCACTGTCGATTTATAATCCAGCCAAAGAACATTTAAGGCTGCTCCCTCACCTTCAAGATGAAACCATTATAAGCCGATTGTATTATAATACAGCAAGAACTTTGACTCGTTTAGAGCAATATGAACAATCCATTGCCATTTGCAAAGAGGCAATCCATTGGTGTATCGAAAAAGATAATTTATTTATCCTTGGTGAACTCCACTATCATATTGGTTATAACTATGAATTAATAAAAAATAATCAGTTAGCGATAAAATATATGGAGAAAGCCTTAACCGTCTTTGACCTCCAGAATGATAAAAAATACTTTGTGTTTATCGAAAGTAAACTAAAGTCCTTAGCATAAATAGTGGCAATTTAATGTAGCATGCAATACAAAAAATTAATAAAAAAAACGGATCCTCCTATAAAAGGAAGATCCGTTTTTTATTATCTGTCTTTTATCGTTGAAAAACGAATGTCTCTAAAGAATTTTAGTAACGGTCGATGGTTGTGTCCCATTAAACCAATTTTTTCAGCAAAGACTTCAATCATGAGCAATAATACAGCTATTACCACAAATGATCCCCAAATTTTTGCTTGAGAGAAAATCACCGCTGTTAAACCAAAGAACGCTGCCATTGCATAAATAATTAATACCGTTTGTCGGTGTGTATACCCTAAACGTAATAAGCAATGGTGTAAATGTGATTTATCTGGAGCCGATAATGGCTTCTTATTGACAATTCTTCGGATAATCGCAAAGAATGTATCAGAAATCGGAACACCAAGGATAATGACAGGAACAATGAATGATATGAGGGTTACATTTTTAAATCCAAGTAAGGATAAAACGGAAATGATGTAACCAAGGAATAATGCTCCTGTATCACCCATAAAGATTTTTGCCGGGTGGAAGTTGTATATTAAGAAACCTAATGTAGATGCTAATACAATCGACGCAACGGCAACAACAAATCCATCTCCCATAATCACGGCCATACCAGCGATGGTGATTAAAGCAATGGATGAAACACCTGCTGCTAAACCATCTAAACCGTCAATTAGGTTGATTGCGTTTGTTACACCTACAATCCAAATGATAGTTAACGGAATACTTAAATACCCGAATTCAACTTGACCACCGAAAGGAAGGTTGATGAATTCAACATGAACTCCGCCCCAAACCACAACAACTAAAGCTGCTGCAATTTGACCAAACAGTTTAATCTTAGCAGATAATTCAATCATATCATCCAGAATTCCAGTAATGATAATGATGACACTTCCAAGAATAATCGGTAATGCATACGGATCTTCTGGTCTTAAAATCAAGAATCCGATGATAAAACTTAAATATATCGCTAAACCGCCAAGACGTGGCATAATTTTTTGATGGACTTTTCGTTGATTTGGTTTATCTGTTGCACCGATTTTAAATGCAAGCTTCTTTACAATCGGAGTGATCACAATTGATGCTAATAAGCAAATAACCAAGGTCAAATAGAACATGTAGACCCTCCTTAAAATTATCTTACCCAATATAAATGTTCTCAACACTAGTTTTTTTCAAAAGTTTAAGAAAGAAATTTCAATTTACGACAGTTTTTTCAAGAATTACTTTTTCCACTATCTACCATCCGTATCGTGTAATCTCATAAAATCTTAGCTACTGATTACATGACCACAACGAATTATATCATAGACTTCTAGAGTTGGGAATAGATTTTACATGATTGAAACAACCGATATTTTTCGACTTTTTCTCCTACAAAATAACTAAATTCGTTAATTTCCTAAATTAGTAAACTGCAATTTTTGTAATCTCTGCTATAATAACATTACGAAAGAGTAATAGAATTAATGGGGGTAAATCAATTGAAAAATTACATGAAAAGAAAAGCCTTACCTGTCATTTTAGGTTCTGCCTTATTCTTTAGCGTTGGAACGACAGCTTTAGCTGCCAATTCTGAGACCGTAATCGCCAGTGTAGACTGGGTGCTGTCTGTTATTAATCCACTTAGTAAAAAAGTAGATAATCTTGAGCAAAGAGTGACGGAACTGGAAGCACAAGTACAACAACTAAAAGAACAATTAAATAAATAGTGAGGAGTTTAAAAATGAAAAAAACACCTGCATTCCTTACTATAATCATTCTTTTTTCCTTATTAGTATGTACAACAAACGGTTTTGCCTCTGGAGGAAGTACTCCTTCACAACCAATCACTTATAAGACGGAAATAAAGGTTAAATTGTTACCAGCTTCAAGCAGTTTTACAGCCACCTTAAATGGTACCTACGAAATTGTGAATATCGACGATAATACATTAATACCTTTCAGTTCATCTGTTAAGTTCTCCACTGCCAATGGAAAAGTCATCGTAGATTCTAATGGTACGTTAACAACTTCAGCTAAAGGTTTCAAAATTAATGAAGTGACCGATACGGAAACGAATGAAGTGACGATTTCAAAAATATTAACCGCTTATGGTGTAAATGATGTTCGTTACCGCGGATCCTTTGAAATTTTACCAAGTGCAAATGGCCCTTTATTATTCAACCGATTAGGGATTGAAAATTACTTAAAAGGCGTTGTCACTAGTGAAATGCCATCAAGCTGGCATACCGAAGCTTTAAAGGCACAAGCCATTGCCGCAAGAAGTTATGCCTACACACAGATTTTGTATAGTAAAGCGAACGGCGGCTATCTTGAAATGACGGTTGCCAGCCAAGTATATGGCGGTAAAACAAAAGAAACTGCGTCTGGAAATCAAGCCGTGAAGGCAACTGATTCTTTGTATGCTGTATATGATAACAAACCCATCCATGCCTTTTTCCATTCAAGTTCCGGTGGATATACGGAAAATAGTGAAAACGTTTGGACGAGTGAAGTTCCTTATTTAAAAGCAGTTGAAGACCCATATGATAAACATCCTGGTAATTATCATTATGGGTGGGAATCGATTAGCCAAGCATCTGTATTATCCCAAAAATTAAAACTTTCATCCAATCAAGTATTAGCTGGAGTAAAAGTGGTCGAACGTGGGCCAAGCGGTGCCGCTCAGCAAATCAATGCGACGATTTATGATAAAACTACAAAAGAAAAAACAGATCTGGCCATTCTTCCAAAATATGTATCATCACCAGATAGCTTACGTTCATTCTTTGGAATTTCTTTAAAAAGTATTAAATTTAATGTTTCTGCAGATAGCACTGTTAAAATTAAATTAGCCAACGGATCGGAAATGAAATCAGATCATCTAGTGGGTTATCAAATGAAAACAGCGGATGGAAACACTTCTTATATAGAAGATATTAATTTGCCTGTAAGAACTTTAGATGCTTCTACATCAGTAAAGACCGCACCTTCAACATTCTCGTTTGTCGGCGATGGGTGGGGCCATCTTTTAGGAATGAGCCAATGGGGAGCCCGCGGTATGGCGGAAGCAGGAATGACCTATGACCAAATCCTGAAGCATTATTATACGGGGATTGAAATTAAAAAAATGGAATTATAACGAATGAAGAGCCAAACAATAATGTTTGGTTCTTTTTTTGTATTCCTACATTTTTTTATAAAACATAAATATTATCTTTTCATTTGGACATTCTTTAAGAGAATCATTTTATTCAGAGAGGATGGATTCAATTTGGTTAAAATCTTACGCCATGAATTGAAAACACAAGGAAATGAAACGATCCTAACATTATATCTTGACCCTAGCCTAACGGAGTTCGCAAAGGAATTAGGTCATGTAGATAAGGAAAAAAATGCTGATTTAAATACAAGTGTGAATAGCTATATTCAAAATAAAATACCTAACCTGAAGCAAGCAACGGTTAAAATCATGGTTGGTTCCATGTTAGTAACTTCATTTGCCTTCACTCCTGCAGTGGCAGGAATGTTTAAAGGAAAGGAACACCGTGCCTATGCGGCCGAGCTTGATCAAGCACAACAACAAAGATTTACTGATGTAGCAGCTGACCGTGAAAGCGCCACTGCTATTAATGCATTAGTTGATGCAGGCGTTATTACTGGTTATCCAGATGGAACATTTAAGCCTCGAGCTGAAATCACTCGCCAACATGCAGCGGTTATGTTTGCAAGAGCACTAAAATTAGACTTAGAAAATGTAACAGATCCTGGATTTAAGGATGTTCCAAAAACACACCAGTACTATCGTGAAATTGCGGCTGCAACAGCAGCTGGGTTATTCCAAAAAGGCGAGAGTTTTAATCCAACCGCTAACTTTACAAGAGGCCAATCAGCTTCTGTTATTGTACGTGCCTACGATTTAGATGGAGATAAAACAACTCCATTTACAGATCAAACCGGAAGCGGACACGATGATGCCATCGGTGTTATGTATAATTTAGGCTTAACAAAGGGGACAACGGCTACTACCTTTGCTCCAAATGATAATGTAAAACGCGAACAGTTTGCGATGCTTTTACAAAGAACGATTGAATCAAAAGCAGGTGGTGAAGTTGAGACACCTCCAACTCCTGAAGTACCTGCAGCTGTTGAAGTGGCAAGTGTAAATGCAGCACCAAATGCATTCTTTGCTACAGCTAATAAAAACATTAAAGCATTTGATGTGGTGAATTTCTTAGATAAAGATGGCAATGTTGTCGATACAACGGACTACTCTAAATATAAAGTGTATGATAATCGAGGCTTCTTTAATGATGATGGTTCGTTGGCTGCGGCTTATAAAGATAATGGATTAACAACTACCGGCAAAGTAACCATCCAAATTACAAACAGTGAAACCAATGCTAAAATGGGTGAATTTACGGTTGATGTAGTTGACGGTAATGCTTATAGTACAATCCTAGATGGTGTGGTAAAAAATACTGCTGGTACAACCGTTCAATATGCAACACTCGGCTCAAGCTTTGCCTTTGATATTACAAAAGCGATTAAGTACAACAATGATGTCATTGGTGATGAAGAAGGAGAAACAATCGGTTTAGGTACGTTTACTGGCGCAGACTTATCTTCTTCCGATCCAACGGTTATGGTTGTGACCGATGACGGAACGATTACCACCATTAAAGAAGGAACGGCCAATATTCTTGTTAAGTGGAATGATAAAACCTACACTTATCCTGTAGAAGTGAAAGCAGCTCCGGTAGTTAACTCAATTGATATCAACGGCGGAACAACATTTGACTTAACCACAGCTGATAACACTAGAACCTTTACGTACCAGGTTAAGGATCAACATGGTGCTAATTTCAGCAACGCGATTACGATTGAACCCACAGACGCTGCAGCACCGGTAGCAGGCATCACCATGAGTGATGACGATAAAGGCACGATTACAGTTACAGCAAATACAAGCCTTGTAACGAAGGATACTCAAGCAACTTATAACATTAAATCTGGCGACAAAACGATCGGTACAGTAACTGTTAATTATCAACAAGCAGGTGCAGCGACTTCTTATGTGTTAAGAACAACTGCAGCCGACAATGTTCTTGATTACTACATGGATGGAACGAATAATCGTGCAGTAGACAATTCTGCAAGCTACGAATTCGTTGGTTTAGATGACAAAGGCCTGGTGGCAGAAGTTTCATCAGCGTCTGACGGTACCGCTAAAACAATTACAGCGAATGGAAAGACATATACGGTTACACTTACAGGTGTCGATGCGACTAATCCAGAGGCTACACTTGGATTTGAGGGTGGGAAAGTAACCGTTACGGCTACAGATAAAGCGACAGCTGCAGGAAAAGATGTCACTCTAACGGTTAAAGAAGGTAATATTACTCGTGCTACTCAAACCATTACGGTTAAAAATACAACACCAGCCCCTTCTGAACTGGTATCCTATAACCTAGCTGAGGGAGTTTCTGCGGTAAAAGTGAACGGTACACATACCTTTGCTGACTTAGTACGCCTTGGTTACTTTACAGCTATCGACCAGTACGGCAATCCTTATGATTTATCAGCACAAGATGTGAAGATGTATTCTACAGATGAAAAAGTCTTTACTATTAATGAGGATGGATCTTTAACTGTTACAGGGGATAATGGGGCAAAAGCAAGCTTAGTCGTGGCACTTGGCGGATCTACCAAAGTATTTGATTTAGTGGTGGATAAAGCAGCACCAGTAGCTGTGGTGGATACAGCTAGTACGGCAACATCATTGAAGTTAAACTTTAATGAAAATGTAAAAACATTGACCGCTACTCCTGACACGGTAACAGGAACACAAGATGTGGCTGGTAAAAAGACAGCAACATTAACTGTTCCTGCAGAAACACCTACCGTATCCTTTACTGTGACAGATTCATTAGGTAACAGTAAGGACTACACAGCTACTTTAGATGCAACCGCAGGTACTTGGACAGTTGCAGATACACCGGCTGCTCCTGTAACACCTGCACCATAAGGTTTTTAATTTAGTTATATTCAAGTCCCAAGTGACGTTTAAAACACTTGGGACTTTTCATTCTTGGCTTTTTCACAGGGTTAATGAAATACTTTTTTCGGGCTTTCTCCCTGCGTTTTGTTCTTCATCCGTAACTTAAAAGCTCTGTTATTATTCATTTTTAATTTCCTTGTAGGTATGAGAATTAATAGGCGGAGAAATTCCGGCTAATGTATGTAGAGGAAGCTAAAGAAATAGATATAAGCGGAGAATTTCCGATTAACGGCTCTAAATACGACAGAAACCCAAAGGTTTGGTTGGGATAACCGGAAAAACCACCCTTATTTTTAAGGAAATATGGTTATTTCCCAAAATAAACGGAATTTCTCCGTTTATTTTTCCAACACATTTAAATCAACACTCAGTTTTAACAGAGCCAATATAAAAAAGCCAACACCAAAAGGTAATCAGCTTTAATCACTACTATTTCAACATCGCTCTATATAGAAATACAGAAAACTGGGAACGCTTTGTTGATTCATATGGCATGAAGTTCCCATTGCTGCCTGTGGCAATTTCGTTTTGGGTGACGGCTTTGATGGCAATGTACCCATCATCTGTTGCCGGAACATCTTTATAATCTTGGAATGGTCCAGAGATAGGCTGAAGCTGGTAAGCTCTTTGTAAAACTACAGCCATATGCTTCCGCTTCATCGGGTCATTTGGCATAAACTTTCCATTACTTCCTTTAAAATATCCTCTTTCTGCTACCGTCATGATCGCCTTACGTGCCCACATATCGTCTTTAATATCTGTAAAGGTCGAAGGTGAGTCACTTAAAGGTAATTTTAAGGCTTTAACTAACATCGTTGCAGCTTGTGCACGTGTTATCGATTGTTCTGGCTTAAATAATTTTTCAGCGGTATATCCAGAGATTAATTGCTTATTATATAAAGTCATAATTTCTTTAAAAGCCCAATAATCCGTTGTTACGTCATTGAATACCTGTAGATAAATAGGCGTTTCCCCATTGAGCAACTCATTGATTTCATCCTGTAATCGATCCATTCTCGAATCGATACTCTCCACTCTTGAATCTACCTTGTTAATTTCCCCTTGAGTCCAATCAACACCGGCCGCTTCTGTGACAATGCCAGCTTCTACTTCCTTTTTCGAACATGCCGTGGTTGCTATAGCCAATAAAGCTACAATAAGAAGTAAGAACTTTTTTTTCATTGATTCTATTTCCCCCTGTTTGCTAGCTCTCTCTATTTTATTTATCGTAACACAGTCTTTTTGTCGAAAAAAGTATAAAAAGCCCTAAATTTGGAAATTTAGCTTGTCCATATCCATACTATACTCCTCTTTTTCGAAGGAAAAATTGAAGCTCTTTGAATCGAAGTACTTTCATTCCACCTAATAAAACGATTAAGAAAATAACTCCACCTATTAAAAGGTCCCCTATAATCCAGCCTGTGTGTATGTAGCTAGAGGACATGTATAATAAGACAATTAAAAAACCGTACAGAATAATTGATTTCCCAGTTTGTTGTAAATTCGACTTCACCGTTAATTTTAACATATATTTAGCTAATAGCATCAACAGGATTAAATTAACAATTGAGCTAATCGAGGTTCCCCAAGCAATCGCCACCGCACCGTATTGATCAATCATGAGTAAGGTTACAAGTACATTTACACCAAACACACAAAGTAAACTAATCAACACTGTCAAATACGATTTTTCCATCGCATAAAAGAATCGAGAGATATACACATTTCCAGCTAATGCAAACATCGATAACGAGAATATTTGTAAAAGCGGCGTCGTCATACGGGTGGAATCGGCGTTAAAGTTTCCATATTCAAAAATGATCGTAACGATTTCCTTTGAGTAGAAAAACACAAAAAAGGTAATCGGGATTAATAACAATCCTAAAAGATTCATCCCTCTTTGATATAGTTCAGATACACCCTCTGTTTCCTTCGCCCCGACTTTTTTAGCCAACAACGGATAAATAACCGTTGTTACCGCGGTCATTAACACTGCCTGTGGAAACTGAGTCAGTTTGGAAGCGTAATTTAACGCGGCGATATAGCCGTCGGAAAGATTGGACGCAAATGCTCGTTGAATAAAGAAATAAAACTGTAAGGAAGCTCCACCCAACATAATCGGTAGGGCGATCATCCATAGTCGTTTTAATTCATTCGTATGTTTAAAATGAAAACGGAAGTGCGGAGTAAAATCTTTTTTCAATCCGTAAAAAAGCATCAAAACCATAATAGCTGCACCTAAAAGGGCACCAAGACCGTATGAATCTACTTTTAATAATGGAGTAAAGATAACAGCCAACACGAGGAAGGCAAGGTTATACACGAAAGTCGCAAACGTTGAAAGCTGGAATCGTTGATGAACATTTAAGATCCCACTTTGCCACATCGAGAAAACCAAGAAGAACGTCGAGGGTGCCATCCAATAAAATAAACGCTTCGTAATCTCTAATTCTTCACCAGATAACCCGCTGAAGGATAACTTAAGAATTGGTTCTGCAAATACAACTAGGAGGATCGTCAATACTCCAACGATTAATAAAATATACGAAAAAGTGGATGAAAGAAACTTCTGCTTCTCTTCCCCATCTGCTAGCTTACTATAAACAGAAATAAAGGCCGTTGTTATCGCCCCACCAATGACTATATAAATGAAATTTGGGATTGTATAGGCAGTAATAATACTGTCTGCTAATAAGGAAGTACCATATTGATAGCCAATCACCATTTCTCTTACAAAACCTAGGAGGCGTGATAAAATATTAATCACCGCAATGGCACCAATTAATTTGATCATTTTACCCTTCATCGAGTTCCATCCTCTTTTTTAAATTGAAAGCTCTGTTAAACAAGAATGTTGATTTCCGCTGCAGGCACTCGCTTTCCGCGGGAAGAATTATGAAAAAGCCCTACTGCCGGCTTTTTCAAAAACCAAATTCTTCCTTGGGGCGTACGGTGAGCCTCCTCGTCGCTATCGCTCCTGCGGGGTAGAAATGATCCCTCATGGAGGATCATTTTACCTAGGTCTCACCTGTCCCGCTGCTCCCGCAGGAGTCTCGTACCTTCCGCTCCAATCAACTTTGTTAAAAATCAACACTGCTCTTTAACAGAGCCAAATTGAAAAAGAGCTGACTTAGTCAACTCCTATGTTAACTTATTTGTTGATAAATTCTCTCTAGCTTGGCAATCATCTTTTTTTCGTCATTTTCAGAAGCTTTTTGCTCCCCTTTTTCGATTAACTGTTGCTTGAGGTCATCATTTTCAAGGACTGTTATGATGGCTTCTGCTAATCGGGCTGATTGTTGAGCAGGAACTAATACTCCACTGCCATCACGCAGTAAATATCGCAGTCCCCCTACCTCTGTACCAATCACAGGTGTATGACAGGACATTGCCTCCACCGCGACAAGGCCAAACCCCTCGATATGAGAAGGCAGCACAAATACCTCGGCGGCTGACATCCACTTAGCCAACTCTTTTTGCGGTAACGGTTCAATAAAATGAACTCCCGTGCCCATTAGTTGGTTTAATTCTTCTCGATAAGCTTGGTTCCTGCTTGCCCCGATTAAATAAAGTTCCACTTGTGGACGCTTCTCTTTTACCGTTTTAAAAGCCTCTACTAATTCAGAAAGTCCCTTTTCACGAATGATGTTTCCGACAAAAACAACCGGCTCCACTCCATCCGGAATCTGAAGCTCTCGGCGAATTTTTTTCTTCGGATAGGCTTTAAAAACGTCTCGGTTCACACCCATATTAATAATCGAAAGCTTGTCTTTACTTATTTGATAATCCTCATTAATTTCCTGGTACAACGCTTCTCCAACCGCTACAACATGGCTAGCCTCTTGAAGAATCTTTTCCGTCCATTGGCGGATTTTAGGATTCTTTTTTGCCATACGGTCAATATCACCACCGTGTGCAGTTACTACAAACGGCTTCCCGGTAATTTTTTTAAAAAGTAATGCCAGTAAGCCTGTCGGAAACACATAGTGCGCATGGATGACATCATATTTTCTTCCTGAAAAAATCAGTTTCATTTTCGTTTCGGTTATCCAACGTAAGTATTTACTTATGACATTTTTCTTTCCAGTAAGTGGATTGGTAATTCCAATTACTTCTACTTCATGGCCAGCTTCTTTCAAAGCTTCCACTTGGTTTTTGACAAAGATCCCAAATGTTTTATGTGCAGGGGATGGATACATATTACTGAGCACAAGAATTTTCATATTAACGACCCTTTTTAGGCAGCATGGAAAATTGTTGTAAGCCTTTTGCCGCCTTTTCCTTTAAACCGGCAGAAATACGGGTTGCTTCCTTTTGCGTCTCTTCCCAGTTGCTGTCCATTTTTTCAATAACAGATAGGAATTGTTGATTAGATACGGAAATATCCGACATCGATAAACATTGATCGGCTTTTCCAACCATTTGCATGAAATGTTCAACTTTATGATGGTAACCTACTCCGATGACTGGTGTTTCAGCATCTAACGATAAGATAATCGAATGAAGACGCGTACCGATAACCACGTCCATTTGACCGCAGAAATCAATCAATTGTGCGGGTGAAAGATGTTCTTCATTGACCACAGCACGATCTTTCTGCTTCATAGCTTCATAAATATCTTTTGTCACCCAAACATCTTGCGGGTATTTCGTAGAGAAGAATGTTACCTCCACATTTTTCTTTTCGATTAATTCATCTAGATTTTTGGCCATCCCTTGGACATAGGCTTGATACTTTTCCTCGTCTGCTTCTGGCCAATATTTAATATTGAAGTAAGGAACGGCCGTTACCCCAATCTTTTCAATTTTTGATGACATTTGATGTTTCTTTTCAGTCGTAAGGGTGAAGGCCGGATCTCCAATAATTTGAACATCCTTCGTTACACCAACCGATTCTAATAATGCTTTAGATTCAGGGTCACGTACGGAAATGGAATCAGCCGCAGTAGCCAATCTTTTGATGAAAAACTTTCCAATCGAAGAGGTTAACGGACCTGCCCCACAACCATAAACGACTACTTTGGCTCCGAGCATTTTTCCTAAAATTCCATAAGTACCATACAGTGGTGCTTCACGTTTATATAAGTCCATTAGGATGCCGCCGCCACCGACGATAACCAAATCAAGATTCTTTAGGATCTTTCGGCTTTGCCTTACCGTTTCTAAAAACGTTTTAGCAGCTGATCCTTTTTTATAATATAGAGGGTAAGAATCTACCCCATAACGTTCTTTAGTTTGATCTGGATTATTACTAAAAACGGTTATATCACTAGATTGAACCTCAAAATGAGTGGTTAATTGTGTAATGATTCCCAATAAAATAGCTTCATCGCCATTATTATTATTTCCATAGTTACCGACAATTCCAATTTTCATTAGATAACTTCCTTTACTTAATGTTCATACTGCAAATGCAATGGTAATTATAACATATTATGTCGAAAAGACGAAAAAACAATCTAAAAGGAAAAGCCATTGAAGATTTAATGAGCTCTAAACCAGAATAAAAGAGAGAATCGCGATGAATTCTCTCTCTTTTACATCATTCTTATTTTGAGTAATAATTTTCGATTCCTTTGTAGATCGCATCGGCATACATACTTTGAAAAACTTCAGAAGTCAATTTATTGCGATCATCTGTGTTGGAAAGGAAACCAAGTTCCACTAACACCGCAGGAATTTGGTTATATTTAATCACATAAAATCCGCTATCTTTCGTTCCTCTATCGTTCATGTCTACTTCAGAAACAATTTGCTTTTGAATTTCATAAGCAAGCGATTGGCTTTCCGCCCCATTTTCATTGTTTGAAGTATTGTAATACGTTTCTGTTCCTTTTGCCGTTGGTGCACTTTCCACAGAGTTGACATGGATGCTGACAAAAATCTCAGCGTATGATTCTTCCGCTACGTCAACCCGCTCTTGAAGCGACAAGAACGAATCCGTATCACGAGTCATTACAACATTTGCTCCAGCAGCACGTAATTTTTCTGCCACTTTCTTTGCGACACTTAGGACAATATTTTTTTCATAAATGCCATTATGATTCGTACCAGGGTCCTGGTAACCATGACCGGCATCCACGACAATAATCCGCCCTAATAATGGGGTGCTTGGATCAGGTGAATAAAGCTTCAAATACGATTTATATACATATCCAGTGATTCCATTATAGTTAACCATTGCCCAAAATCCGTCCATTTCCATGATATTTACCATCGTACCTGTTGGCAAACTTCCTAAAATGGTTGCAGTACCTGAAGCGGATTCACGAATATTTAGGGGTGTTTTTGAAGTCACTTTCCCTTGTGTCAAAACCGGACCAGTTACTTTCAGTCTAAATCCAGTGTCACTTGCCCTAGATAAAAAGGCGGAAAATTGCGCTCTTGAAATCAAATCCTCTGGCATAAATTGATAGTTACTTCCATTGGAGATTCCATTGTAATGTAATCTTTGAATGTAATCGTAAGCCCAATAGGTAGGACGAATATCAAAAAACACAGAGGTAGTAGGCGTGTATCCGTTGTAATCGAAATGATAAGCTTCTACAATGACTTTTGCCATTTGCGAACGTTTCAACGTATCAGCTGCTCCAAATCTACCATCATTATAACCTTTAAAAATACCAAGTTCGTAAGCTCTCTGAATATATCCTGCCGCCCAGTTGTTGACAGGTACATCTGTGAAAATTTGCGTAGTTACAGGAGCTTCCTTTTCCCCAATGGCTTCAATAATCATTTTTGCCGCCTGAGCTCTTGTCACCTTATCATCAGGGTGAAACGAAAACGTTCCATCCCCATTATCATAACCGTTAATGACCTTTAAGGATGATAGATGCTGAATATTTTGATAGGCCCAATACGTAGTAGGGACATCCACAAATGGAATCGGTTCACTAGTAATTGTATCAGCCGTTGATTGTACGGTATCGGATGATTCCTCCGCCATTTCCTCAGGTGGACAAACCGTTGAATCTACCTGTGAGCTATCCACGTTTTCCTCAGCCGGACAATCTGTTTGGGTTTGGGTAGCTGTTTCTTCCGTCACTTGTTCAGAATCTGACGTTGCTTGGATGGTACTGTTATCTACTTGAGCATCGGCATTCTCGGGAGAGGTTTCTACTGGCCCTAAAACAGTGCCTTCAAATTCAACGGTGTCGTCTACTGGTGTTCCAGTTTCTTCTGCTTGAACCCATTGTTGTGTTATTGGTGAAAAGATAAGCAAGAAACACAATGAAGCAAACAATAGTCGAACCTTTCTCTGCATATCTCGTCACTCCTTGTACAATTTCAACATGCATGTAGCATATCAAATGCTTGATATCAGTTAAATAGATGAATATTGGTAATTTTACTTTCGTAAAATACTTGGTAATTTTTCTGTTGAAAAATACTCGGTAATTTTTCTGTTGAAAAATACTAGGTAATTTTTCTTCGTAAATTTACTTCGTTAAAATTCGGTATAAGAAGGCACTGTATTGTGCTCTGGTAACAGTGTTTCCTGGCTTGAAGGTTCCGTCTGGGTAACCAGTGGTCACATTGTTGGCTGCTAAAGCATGAATTTGATTTTTCGCCCAATAGGTATCTGATACATCTGTAAATCCTTGATCATAAGTTCCACTTAATTTGTAGGCATTGACTAAAATAGCTGCCATTTGTGCTCTTGTTAGATTACCTTCCGGGTCAAAAATGTTGTTTCCTTTTCCACCCATCACTTTACTATTTACGACGGCTGCAATTTCTTTGTAATACGGATGTGTGGTAGGTACATCACTGAAAGGAAGAGTTGCTACATTTTTCAAATCAAGCTTTAAAGCTCTTGCTAATAAAACAGCTGCATGTGCACGTGAAAGCTTAGCCTCTGGTTGGAAGTTTCCGTTAGGATAACCACTGATAATCTCCGTTGATGCTAAATATTCAATTTCTGTCTTAGCCCAATAGTTTGCTTTTACATCATTGAACATAGGTTCTTTATAATCTGGAAGATAGACAGCTTGTAGCTTATCAAAATAAATCGTGCCACTTCCTTGTTTTTCTGCTAATGCTTCCGCGAGATATATTTGTTGAATAGAGATTGGAGTCGTTACATTCGTCGGAACTGCTGCTTCAACATACTTCCAACCCTTCCAATTCAATTTACCTTCATCTGTGAAGTTAATGGTGTATGACTGACCTGCATTATCTTGAATTTTTCCGCGCAGCCAGTGATTTTTGCCATCACCGTACACCCATAATCCAAGTTTTACTGGAAGTCCATCCACAGACAATTTATTTTTTGGAATCACATAGGCAGCCGCTGTCCCTGCTTCGCCAGTAGAAAAATCATAATCAAGCTTCAAAGAGGATAGACCATTTTTAACTGGTTCTGGACTTTGAACCGTATTGATTGTAGCACTTGCTCTTGCCACGGAAGTTGTCCAGTTTGAAACATCCTCAAAATCATCTAACACAATCGGCTCATCGGTTACGTTAACATTCGCTGACACAATCGAATTACCATATTTCGCTGTCACTACAGCAGAGCCTTTTTTCGTCGCTGTAAATACTCCATCTTTTGTAATCGTTCCAATATCGTTTGAAACAGACCATTCAACTAGTTTTTGATCATAAATAAGCGGTTGCCCAGATGCATCCAATGCGGATGCGGTAAATTTATGGGCTTGTCCAATCGTCAACACTGAATTTACTTCATTTAATGTGAAACGATCAATTGAATCGACTACTGACAAGGAAAGCTCTTGAGTGGCATTGCCAACTTGTACAATGATTTTCCCATCGCCTTTTTTCGCACCAGTGATCTTCATTCCAGATACTGTTGCCATATCAGAGGTTAATGAAATTTTTACATCAGATGTAGTAAAAGGTAAGCTATTAAAATATTGATCTAGGACATAATCGACTCCGATATCAAGACTTGAGCCTACTAAAAGCTTTCCTTCTTGTTTTTTAACCGCTTTTAGTTGAGTCGGCTCACCAATCGGAGACGTACTCACTGCTTGAAGGACGGTCGCAATTCCTCTTTCGAATCCATCAGAAGGGCGATTCATTAAGCTAACTTGATTTTGTCCATATTGACGAGCAGAAAGGGTTGTAGACCCACCACCGTCTAAATTAATCGCGCGGTCTGCTCCAAGTTTCACGAGGTATTCCGCAAACTCTCTAATTGTCATACCTGAGCTAATCCCTGGATTACGGCCATCTACGGTTACAAGGAACACTCGTTTTTTAGACTGGTCAATAGCAACTGCGGTACGAGGTGCACGTTCTCTTGCACGAGAGCTGTTTTCGTCCATGGTAATAAACACACTGCCATCCTTTACTAACATCGGACCACTTGCTAGCATGTATTGAGCATTCATCCATTTGGAATCAATGGCTAAGGAAACGGAAATTTGATCTCCGATAGTTAAGCTTTGTAAACGGTCATTCCACATCTTCCCTTTAAAAGAAAGCACGAAGCCGTTAGCTGGAATTTTTGTATTTGTGGTATCTCCATATGGACGTATCTGTTGGATTTTCCCTGTTAATTGATCACCGAATTTAAGCGGTTCATTTAATTTTTCCTGATCCGTTACAATAACGAATTCGGTACCGGTTGAATTGGTATTGGTATAACCATCATCATTTGAAGGGGTATAAAGAATTAACTCATCATTATTTCGGATACGATTCATCCCTGATAATGGATAGTTTTTATCTTTATATTGAACTCTCATATTTAAATTATAATAATCTATTTCTGGTGTTCCATCCGCTAACACCCCAAAGGTAATCGGTTCATTGACATACTTATCCGTACCGTCTGATACAATCCCCGCATTATAAAGGGCATTATCTTTTGCGATGAGATACATAGGCACCCGATTTTCAAAAAAAGAACCATTGACTGCACCAACAACACGATTTCCATCTGTTCTTGGTAAATTAGCTCTTGATGTTGTCGTCATGAGCTTATTAATCGGGTTTGGTATCCCGACTTCAAGTTTCGTATATGGATCAGTCGTATTAATATCTAATATATTAATAGATTGATTGCCACCAGCGTTTTGATAGGCCGCATTAGAATACGTGACACCTGATGACACTTGGAATTGCTCCTTTATTGTTCCTGGAAGCGTACTTGCTGCTTGTGTTGACTTTCCAGGGACAAAACTGATCATTAAAGCAGCAATAACAGCCATCTGCAATAATTTTTTCACTTCTACTCCCCCTAAGGTGTTTCTTATCTATTTGTTAATTATTTGGAAAAATAATTCTATACCTTACCCATCTTAGCAAAAATTGTCGTAAAACTCTATCAAACCTTTCTCCTAATCTGGCAAAATACGACTTTTTTTCCTAAGTTTTATAGACATAGATACTAGTTAATCCACTATTTTGACGAAATTTGTTGGGAGATGGTTACAAAAAAGTTTGCTTTGTAAATTGCTTTTTCACTCAATTGAATACGCAAAACGATAGTGGTGATATTTTTGTTTTATTATCGGACACTGAATCCGCTATTCACGTAAAATAAACGTATTTTCATAGGTTTGCGGACACTGGTTCCGTTATTCACTATATTTCAATAGAAAAAAGCTTACTTTTGGGGTAATAACGGAACCATAGTCCGATAATCCTCTAAAAACAGACATTTTCATGAAATAGCGGAACGTGTGTCCTTTTCTATTAAACGTTTTTTATACCAGCTAAAAATAAAGAACAAAAAGACCCCTACCCATGTTGGGCAGGAGTCTAAATGTTATTTTTTATAAAGTTTATGTCTAAATGCATATGCACCTAGAATCACAAAGTAGTAAAGGGTAAACAGTTTCAATTCCCAAATATTGTAATACATTCCCATTATGCCGGTTGAGAACCATAGGGCAATCATGAAATCTGAGAAGTGATCGTCGTCTTTGCGTCGCTTCCAGAATAAGAATAGTAATCCTAGTAGGAAGACAGCAAATGCGATGACCCCGAATACTCCTGTTTCTGCGATAACTTGAATATATTGGTTATCAGAGTAGAAGTACTTACCTCCATAGATATCGGAACGTATTCCATAATGCGGGTAAATCGGAGACCCATAAGATAAGGTCGCTGAGTCACCAAAGGTCGCAAAACCTGACCCTAATACAGGGTAATCCTTAAAAACCTCAAAGCCTTTTTTAATATAATAAATGCGGCCACTTTCAACCATCAAGTCTAAATTATCTTCATCAAACGTCCCTTTTAAACGGTCTGAAATTCCACCTGCTCCACCACCAGGTCCTTGTAGGCCATAGGTTTGAATTAGTTGAACTCCATAATTGACTGGTAAAAAGACAAGGATGAATCCTAATATTCCTGATATGACAATCGGTTTAATGAGAGCCCATTTCTTTGATAAAAGAAGATAGAAGACAAGACCTACTACTAAGGCGATCCAAGTACCGCGAGAATAAGATAGAAGTAATATCCCAGTAAAAAGAACAAGCAGGAAGTATAGTAACTTTCTTTTTCCCACTTTTGCTTCATACATCAGATAAAGTACAGAAACAATGGCAAATCCTATAAAAATCGCTAAGGAATTCGGATTCCCTGGCATCCCGTAAATTCGGACGATATTTGTAGCGGATAATACCTTTTGGCTCCATGCTTCTGGTAATAACCATTGTCTTAAAGTAAGCTTTTCGATGATGCCATGAATACTTACGATGACACCGCCAAAAATGGTCACCCAAGCGAAATCGATATAATCTTTTTTCTCAATGTTCATTCTCGAAACAATGAAATATAACAAATACATGATCAGGAAAGTTCGTAATTGAAAGATAACAGCTCCAGGAGAAACTCCCATCATTAATCCCACAAAGGAACCAATCAGTAAGAAAACAAAGAATCCCCATTCAAAAGGTTGAAAACAAAACCACGATTTCCAATCTTTTCGAGTGTCGTATAAAACTTTTAATAAAACAATAAACGTTACGACATCCCCTATCAGCTTTAATCCCGAATTCATCTCGATTAAGATGGGGCGAATTGGTACATATAAAAAGAGAAGCAGTACGGCTTGCTTTGGTTTAAAAAAGGAAAATGCAGCAAAGGCTCCTGTAACCAATACAAGTGAAATCATCTTTGGTAAAAACATCCCTATTAATAATAGGAAAAAACTTGCAAATAAAAAACTATACGATCGTAAATTCAATTCCATCGTTTTATTCTCTCCAATGTTTGCTCTTATAAATTGACATATCCTTTTCAAATATACCTTAGTTTTTCCTCATTCGTCAAAAGCAATTTACTGGCAGATGTCTAATTAAGGTGGAAAAAAAGTTTTATCATTAAAATGAAGTAAAATGTTCCCATTAGTATTCCATTAAAAAGAAAAGGTTATGAGTCATTGGTACTTTCCCCTTAACTTTTCCTTCCGTTTGTCGAAATAAAAATAAAGAATGATTTCGACAAAAGAAAGGGAGTAGCAACGATGTTAAAGCGCATAGGGACCCTGTTATTATGTATTCTCCTTGTGATTCCAGCCTCTTCCATTCATGCACAAGAAAAAAATCTTATCAGCAAAGAATGGATATTATATTTTAACACCATACATAAAGCATCTCAATTTCAACATGATTTCAACGAGCAAGTCCTATCTCGATCCGAATCGGTTATAGAGGCAACTTTTACTGAAAAAAAGCTAGATGAAATCCTGCATACTCATCCCGAAATAGTAAAAGTAGAAGAAAATCTTCAAAAAGCGTTAACCGGCTATATCGGTAAAGATGATCCTTATTATCCAGAGCAGTGGGCATTAAAGAAAATTGCTTATGATGGTTCTGGACTAGCCAATCAATCTTCACTAAATCAATTAATCGGAAAAACCATCACAATGGGAAATGATTCGTTTTTATACGAAGAGAAGCCTTTTTCAGGTACCCATTTCATAATCAATTTAGAATCTGAGCACATAAGACGACTATCCGTTGAATTAGCAAATCCACAGGGGAACTGGAAAGTAGAAGTTAGAGATAAACAAAACCAATTAATTACTCAAAACACTTCCCTTTATAAAAAAATCGATTTACTATTGCCAAAAAATCTACCTGATACGTCATTATCTATTTCTTTAATAAAGACAGAGGGCTGGAGCGAGAATCCCATCATCAAAAAGCTTACAGGTGTTTATTCGGCAATCGTGGCAGTGATTGATTCCGGAGTCATTGAACATGAGGATTTTTGCGATAATATCCTTTATAGTTTAGGGAAGGATTTTCGCGAAGGAATGAGTCAACCGATAGATACAAACGGCCATGGTACCCATGTGACTGGGATCATTGCTGCTTGCAGTCAAAATGGCATTGGCATAAGTGGTGCTATTGGAGGCGCATTAGTAGATGTCATTCCCTTAAAAGCACTGAATAAGGATGGATTAACGGATGACTATACCTTAAGTAGAGCCGTCCAGGAAGCCATTGATTATGATGTCGATGTCATTAACCTAAGCATTGCTGGAAAAGGAACGACGGAATTTTTTGAAGATACGGTCATGGAAGCTTTACAAAAAGGCATAGCCGTTGTAGCCGCTGCCGGTAATGGTAATGAAGATACTTCTGATGTCTACCCCGCCAAATTTCCAGGAGTGATTACCGTTGCGGGAATTGACCAGAACAACGGTAAAGTCAAAAGGTCGAATTTCGGTTGGGAAGTGGATATCAGCGCACCCGGCATCAATATTTTAAGCACGTACCTGTCACCTTCCTACAAGGAGTTAACAGGGACTTCGATGGCGGCACCGTACGTAACAAGTGCTGTTGCCTATTATAAAAGCTTACACCCTGATCTTGATTTTATTCAAATCAGAAGAATGTTGGCGAATTCCGCTCTGGACATAGGCGCAAAGGGGTATGACATTTATACTGGTGCAGGATTACTTCAACTATCTAATTCTATGGAAGAAAAGGAACAGATGGATTGGTTAAATTTAAAAGATGGACAGCCAATCGATGATAAACAGCAAATCGTAATAGGTTTTTCAGAAACGTTATTAGGCTCTACTCTTTTAGTTTTTAAAGATGAAAAGTTCCTTTTAACCAAAAAAGTCGAAAAGATGATCGAAACGATTTATATCAATCCGGAACTTTTCACTCAGCACGATACGCCTTTAACCGCCGTTGTTGTAAATGATAAAAATCAAATATTGGATATGTCTAGCCTATCCGTTGTAAATACAAAAAGCGTGATCAAAACAGGCGCTTTCACCGATATTCCGAACGATTTTTGGGCTTATAAAGAAATCACAAAAGCCTATCAAGAAAAGCTCATTAATGGATATTCCGATGGAACCTTTAAGCCATCTGAAAATATCGGGAGACGTCATACGATGATGATGTTAAGTCGTTTATTTCCAGAAAAGCTTCCAGTGTCCATGAATATCCCATTCCAAGATGTTTCATTCACAACTCCTGGAATATTGCCGATTCTAATCGGAAGTGAAAATGGCATGATTAAAGGGACCAATGGCCATTTTAACCCGGAGAAAAAAATTACGCGGAGCCAAGTTGCGTTAATATTGGCAAGAGCTCTAGGAATTGATGAAGGTAGTGTAACGAATAGGTATCCTTTTAAAGACATTCCAAAAGATGCTGAATACGAACAAGCTGTACAACAGTTAGCAGCAAAAGGAATCATCTCAAAGCAGGAATACTTTCATCCTAACGCTCTCATCACAAGAGCACAATTTGCGGCAATGTTAACAAGAACGATGGAATTTATGAATAAATGAAAAAAGGGGGTCAGTCCCCCACCGCTTTAAAGCGGTGGGGGACTGACCCCCGGTGCGTTAATGTGTTAAAGGGTTACTTTTTTGCTACTACCTTTTTCAAATGAGGTTGAGCTAATACGGCAAACGATTCTTTTGATGAAGTAATAACTACTTTTGTTTTCGTTTGAATTTTTTCATAAAGATTCCGAACATCCTTATTGTGCATACGAATACACCCAGCTGAGACATATTTACCAATTGAGTTCTCATTATTATTTCCATGGATTGCATACGGATAAGCGCCTTTTTCCTTCACGCTCAATCCTAGCCAACGATCGCCTAGCGGATTTTTAGGGTCTCCCCCTTTTATACCCAATTTATAATAGGGACGATTCTTTATTTTCTCCCGAATATAAAAGCTACCTTCCGGAGTAAGTTTTGATGTTTTACCCGTCGCAACAGAGTATGTTTTGATCAACTTCCCATTTTCAAAAAAAGCAAGCTGATTGGTTTTTTTGTTAATAATAATAAGCTGGTCCTTAACAACAGCTCCTTCTGAAGGTACAGGAGCATTTAAAACTCCAAAACTAAAGATGATTAAAAAAATAACGATTCGTTTTAACATGTATTCACCTCTAAATATTTCTAAAAAAATGTGATGGACAGCACCCTTTTAGGTACAGATTCCATTTTTAGCTCCATAGTCTCCAATACCCATTACCATTTACGTATAAAATTGGATATTTCTTCTATACACCACAATTATATATTGTATAATACTATTTGTGCATTTTTTGTATAATCGTAGAAATATTTTTGTAGTTTTGGAGGTTTTCATGTCAAAGATTCTAAGAATAAGCATCTTACCTATTTTCCTAGTTTTTTTCCTAAGTATTTTTTCCAACCATAGCTATGCGATATCTCCCATTAAAGCACCTCATATTAAACAAATGCCTGAATTACCAAGAGGCTGTGAGGTCACAAGCTTAGCCATGATGCTTGAGCACGGAGGGATAAAAGTGAATAAAATGCAGTTAGCCAAAGAGGTGCAAAAGGTTCCTTATAAAAAGAATGGTTTATACGGGAACCCTTATGATGGGTTTATCGGAAATATGTATACGTTCAATGCCCCTGGTCTTGGAGTCTACCACGGTCCTATTCAGGATTTAGCTGAAAAGTATCTGCAGAATCGGGTGGTTAATTTAACAGGACATGATTTTTCTTATGTTTACCAAATGTTAGATCAAGGACAACCAGTATGGGTAATTACAAACTCATGGTTTAAAAGACTTCCCTCTTCTCAATTTATCACTTGGCAAACGAGCACAGGGCCTTTAAGAATCACTTATCGCGAGCATAGCGTTCTTGTGACGGGATACGATAGCAAATATATCTATATTAATGACCCGTTATACCCGAAAGCCAATCGTGCCGTGAAAAAACAAGACTTTATTGATTCATGGAATCAGATGGGCAAGCAAGCCATTAGCTACTATCCCAAAAATACAAACTGGTATATTGATACATTCAAACATCCTTACACGAAGGAAATCCAACAATTAAGCAAATTAGGGTTTGAAAGCTCATTAGAAAACGGTTTTTACCAACCGGATAAAATCATAAGTCGGCTGGAAACAAAAAAACTGTTTTCTAAGATTTCGGACGAAGGATCTCAATCAAATAAATCAGGAGCTGCTTTTTCCGATAAAGGAAACCTCACGAAATCTGATTTAAGTAGATTACAAGTTGAAACGTTTGATTTAGATATAGAGTCATCAACGTCCGAGCCATCCATTACGGATGTACCTAATAATCATAAGGACTTCCCTTATATTCAAGCTGTTTCCGATTCAAAAATCATTCCTATTAACCAAGATGGTTCCTTTAAACCAAATCGACCTGTTACAAAGGGAGAATTAGCTTCGATTTTAACGAAAGCCATCAACATGTTTTGGTACGAAGATACGTTAAACCACTGGGCCCGAGATGAGATATCTTACCTTAAGCGCAACGGAATTGTGAAAGGAAACTCTCCAACAACGTTTGGACCCAATGAACCCATCACAAGAGCTCAAGCAGCGGTTATTTTAGACCGTGCTTTACAGTTAGATTCAACGAATGCTAAAAAATCGGATGGGAGCGCCTCATCCATTACTAAGATGGTTCAACTTGGATATTGGAATGAGAACACAGCCACGGAACCAACTAAACCATTAATGAAAAAAGAAATGGCCCAGCTGCTTGCAACCAGCTTCCAATTAAACAGTCCAGAAACACCACAAACTTTTGAAGATGTCTCTCCTTCATCCGAATTTTATGATTACATACAAGCATTAAGTGGCACTCGAATGATTTCAGCCGGAAGTCAATTTAATCCTGAAAAACCCGTGACGAGAGCTCAATTTGCATCTCTTTTAGCAAAACTATTAATCGCAAGAGACAAGATTGATAGCAAAACAGGAATATAATGGGTTATGATAGAATCTAATAAATAAGTAAAATATTAATTAAAAAGGAGATGCACTCATTGAATTTTTTTAAGAAAAGTAGTTTCATCCGTGGTTTAGTAGCCTTTGTTTTCCTATTAGGGATTTTCACCCCTCTTCAAAGCCAGGCAGCAGCTGCCAAAATTAGTTATGTGGCCCTTGGCGATTCTCTAGCGGCTGGTCAATTGCCGTTCAAAACGGAAGATGGAAAAGCAACCTTCGATAAAGGTTATAGTGGGATATTTTCCGAATATCTCGAGGAGCAAGGTTTACTTGGAAGCTACACAAACAAGTTCGCTAAATCTGGATATACAACCGAAAATGTTTTACTCGACATCCAGGCTAACAAAGAGGTCGAAGGACAAAAAATTCAAGATGCATTAAAGACAGCTGACATCGTGACAATTACCGCTGGGGCAAATGATCTTTTACACGAAGCAGATATTAACGTCGAAAAAGGTACGATTACCATTGAGCCTCAAGTAGCTTTAAAAACCGTTCTAAAATTACAATTAAATTTAGTGAACACGATAAAAGCAATTCAAACACTGAACCCAAAAGCAGAAGTATATGTTTCAGGCTATTACAACGCATTTCCTTACTTAGATGAAGAGCAAGAAACACAAATATTGAAGTTGATTGGCATGTTAAATAGCGGGATTAAAACATCTGCTGAGAACAATAACGCCATTTTTGTTCCAATGATAGGAATATTTGATACCGATCCAAAAGCATTTTTACCAAATCCATTAGATATTCACCCATCCATACTAGGATATAATGTGATGGCACAATCCTTTATCACGGCTTTCAATAGCCAACCAAAAACCGTTGAATTTGATGATGTTTCCGAAAACCACTTTGCTTATAAAGAAATTCAATTATTAGTCCAACAGAAAGTCATGACAAGCCTTTCGGAAAAAGCCTTTGGCCCAGGCCAAGCCATTACGCGCGCGGATGCAGCACAGGCACTATTCAATATTTTACCGTTTGACAAATCCATTCCAGAAGACCCTGGATTCACAGATGTTCCAACATCTCACCCTGCTTACATGGCTATCGCAAAGCTAACAGCAGCCGGTGTATTCACAAAAGCAGAAAAATTCAACCCAGATGCTTCATTAACGAGAGCACAAATGGCTAAAATTTTCACCCTTGCTTTTAAATTAAAAGCAATACAATCGTCTACTTTTACGGATGTTACAGGCTCTAGTTGGGCAAAAACCTATGTGGATGCAATGCTTTCTGCAAAAGTAACCACAGGTTATCCAGATAACACATTTAAACCAAACCTTGAAACATCGAGAGCCCATTTTGCCGTGTTCTTAGTAAGAGCAGCTGGGTTAAATAAGTAGGTAGGAATCTGGAAACTCATCAAACTGGTGAGTTTCCTTTTTTTGTTTGGTATTCAACGTTTGATGTGGTTCGTTCTTTCAATTGAAAGGTGGATAAATATTTGGATTGTCCATTAAGTGTTAATAAGTGTCCGATAAAAGAAAATAAGTGTCTGCAATAAATGCTCATTAAGTGTCCTTTAAACTTAAAAATGTGTCTGATAAATTCAATCTATAGCACTTCTCATTGAATAAAAAGGTGGATGAACTAATCGTTGAACATTTTACAGTGCTTTTTTCAGTCTATCTAATAAAAAAAGGGGCACTAGTTTTAAACTAGCACCCCTTTTTCATACATTATTCTTTAATATCATTCATTAACTTCGCAGATATTAAGAATTCTGCTAGAATTTTTGACATTTGGTCACGTTTTGTAGATCCTTTTGGATCGAAAGTAGCATCTTCTTTACCAGACATGATTCCTGCTTGATAAACAGCTTCAATAGCACTCTTAGCGTAGTCAGCAATCTTGCTAGAATCAGAGAAATCAGTCACTTTTTTCGTTGTATCTAGTTGTGTTTGATCGAAATTGATAAAATCAAGATTCATTGCACGGCTGATCATAATAGCAGCTTGAGTACGAGTGATTTTTTCGTTAGGGGCAAAGCTGCCATCTGGTTTTCCTTGAATGATCCCACTCTTTAGAGCAGCGGCTAACTCACCGTTTGCATTATACCAATCATTTTCTTTAACATCACTAAAGATTCCAGTATATGACTCAGATGGTAATCCTAAAGCTCTTACTAAAAGAACAGTAAATTGAGCACGAGTCATCTGTTCACTTGGAGCAAATTTGCCATCTTCTTTACCTTTAATAATGAACTTTGAAGCAAGTGTTTCGATGTAATCTTGAGCCCAGTTCTTATTATCAACATCGGCGAATGTTACATCATTTTCAACAATGGTATATTTAGAGTTTCTTAAAGACTTAAGGACAGCAATTTTCTTACCTTCAACTGTAACGAATTCAGTAGGTACCGGAGAAAGGGTTCCATCCGCATTGACGATAACACCTACAGATTTATTAAAGTTAATATTTTCATTTAGATAAAAATTACGATTCACATATGTGGAAAACCTTGTAATATCTACATTGCTCTCACCAGAAGAAACATTAACTGTAAAATCTATTACTTTTGAAGCGAGTTTTGATTTAGTTTTGATTAATTTGGACTCTAGGTCTGCCGAATCCACAACGTTTACGGAAACATTGACTTGGAGATCATCAACATTGCCTCCAAGATCTTTAGATAATTTAGCAAAATCTAATTGAGATGCTGGAAGTTGGTAGCTTGCACCGTCCGTTTGTACCGCTACAATCGCCTTTGCATTTTTCTTTAGAGCTTCTGTAAATAATGTTGACGGAACTTGTGCCTTTGCAGCTTCATCTTCAGTTAACTTTTCCAATACAACTGAAACGATATTTTTCTTTTCGTCTAGTAGGTTAACGATGTCAGCTACCTTTTCTTTATTTACCTTTGTCACAACTTCAACCTTGCCTGAAGGATTTTTCACCTTCACCACTTCAGCTGCACCTTCTGGTAGAGAAATCACGTTGTCACCTTGTACTGGTGGTGTTACCACTGGCGGTGGAGTTATTACCGGTGGTGTTACTACCGGTGGTGGTGTTGATCCATCAACTGTAACACTTATACTTTTCGAAGCTAACTTAATGCCATCTAATTTGGCATATACTGTAACTTGTCCGGTAGATACAGGTGTCAGTGTATTTCCAGAAATAGTTGCAACACTAGAATTACTTGATTCCCAAGTTACACTGCTACCAAGTTGAATTCTAGTTCCATTTAAGAAACTAACTGGAACATTTAAATATAAAGTATTATCATCTCGAGATATATCTGCACCTTTTGCTTGGAACGCACTTTGCATCATAGCAGATCTGATAGATTTAGTAGTATCAACTATACCGTTATTTAATTTATCTTGTAATAAAAAGAAGCTTTCTACTGACAAACCAATATTTGATAATTTGCCATCTAGGTTTTGGTACTGATCTTTGTTTTCCCCAGTCGCCATAGTGTTATTTACTGCAGTTTTTATAACATTTGCATATGTAGGATTACCTGACAGTGCAACATCAGCTATCGCCATTTCAAGTTTACCTTCAAGGTCCATTACAAAATAAATGAACTGATCAGCTGCTAAATCACCATTTTCTTCAAATAAAGAGTTAAAAATAGTTGTGTTATTAGCCTTGAATAATTTAATTGCTGAAGCAAGGTCAGAAGCAGAGTTGTATTTTGTATAAATCAATGTTGCCGTGTTTTGCATCAATTGAGCAAACTGAGTCTGCTTTTCTGAAGGGACATTTAAAGAAATATGATTTGCCTCAGCAGTAGCTGAAATATTACCAAAGTCAAGGCTATCTATAGTTTCTGGAGCACCTGTGAAACCATAAGTACCAGCATATTGATAAAATACAAAAAATCTTTCTGCTAGTGTATCAATCTCTTGATCAACATTAAGAGAAGCCTCTACCTTACTAGGCTGAAAAACCACACCAGTTGTTACAACAGGACTCAATGCAATCGTTGCAGCCAACATGGCTTTTAACGCTTTTTTGCTAAAAGGATATTTCGTCAATTTCCATTCACCTCTTAAGATTTTATTAGATTTTGTTAGTATTATGTAAGTTTGTTACTTTTATAGCTAGATTCATAATATCAATAGGTCTATCTTACTTTATTTCGACAATTTGTTCAATAAAATATGGGAAAATTTATACAATTATTCCAATAGTAACTAGTTATATGTCATATTTTAATAGAATTTTAATATAATTTACAAAAATCGATTCCCAATATTTTGTTTTATGATAGAATTTAATAGTTAATTGTCGAAAGGGGATTTTTTCAAAAAATGAAAAAGATATGGAAATATATTCTCTCCATTTTACTAGTGATCATTCTTGGTTCAGTAGGTACTATATATTATTTTTTAAATATTAAAACGTACGAAACAGCCGATGAGGAAATAAAAGAAATTATCAATACAGAATACAAGATTGCACTTCCTGGAGAAACAGCTGAAGTTACGACTGAAACTAATAGTGAAGATAAAGTATCTGAGGATACTAACGAAGAAACTACTACAGAAAGTTCTGATTCGACCGATTCTGATTCTAATACTGAAACTAGCAATAATACTACAGAAAATTCTAGTTCAGCTGACAATAATCAGTCAAAAAGTTCTAACCAAAATCAAACAAACACTAAATCCACTTCTACTAAAACAACTGAAGTAAATGAAGTAACGGTTGCATCGATTAAAGATAAATACCGACCAGTTTTTGAATCTTTGGAATCACAGGCGAACGGAAAAATTGACTCGCTTGTTTCAAGAGCATTTGGTGAGTATAAAGAAAAGAAAGCGAACGGAGAATCTATCTCATTTTCCTATTTTTATCAAAAGTATTCTTCAGCCGGAAAAGAGCTTGAAGGCAAAACTGATGAGGTTTTCCAATACGTTTATAAGGCATTAGAAGATGACCTTAAAAAGAACGGATTCAGCCCTACACACGCAAAAGATTTTATGGAGCAATACCAAGCAGCTAAAAAGGCTAGGGAAACCGCCTTACTTAATAAAGCCAAAGAGGCACTATAGAGCTTATCCTATCAGTCTGACAGCTACTGTCAGGCTATTTTTTTACAATTAAAAATCCCCTTATCCAATGATAAAGGGATTACACATCTACATCTTCACTAATAAAGACACTGCCTTACGTTCATGATAATCAACTTTACGTTTTATTTGTGACCGAAGATCATGACATAAACATCCATCTAATAATAGACCATGATACCGGTAACGAAAGGAATGCCAGTAATATTTTAGTTTCATTAAGTTCTTCAACACGATTAACCCTCCATCTAATTTACATAAATCGTGGAGTTCTCGTATTCGGGAACTGGCTGGCTTGGCTTATATAAACTTTAGCCCCTGTAGTTTTGCGTCATCATTTTTCAATGATTTTGCCGATTCGTACGATTTATGTGTATTTCTTCAATTATATGAAAAGTTTACCTACTTATTAAAGAGACCTTGGTCCTATATTTAACGCGAATATTAAAAAAATGACTCTCCTTGAAGGAGAGTCATTTTATATGATGATTACTTATTTAAGAAGTTGTAGATAACTTTTGCTGCTTGGGCACGAGTTGCAGTATTTAACGGAGTGAAGTTTCCATCTTCATTTCCTGTCATAAAGCCTAACTCATTTGCAGCATTTACTACATCTTTGAACACTTTACCAACTTTGTCTGCATCTTTGAATGTTGCAGTTGTAGTTGCAGTGTAGTCTTTACCTTTTTTCTTGCCATAAGCACGAACGACCATTGCAGCCATTTGCTCACGAGTGATTTCTTTATCCCCTTCAAATTTATCAGGAGAAAGAGTTGTGATTCCATATTCGTAAGCAATTGCTACTTCTTTATCAAGACCTTGAGTACCATCGCTTAATCCAAGTGCACGAACGACCATAGCAACGAATTGACCACGAGTTAATTTTTCACTTGGAGCAAAAGTTGTTTCAGATTTACCATTTACAAGACCTAAATCAGCTAATGAATTGATGAAAGTCTTAGCCCAATGATTTTCTGTTACATCTGTAAATTCAGGTGTTGGTACTGTAGTTGCTGTACCGTCGCCTAATTCCATCTTGAAGATACCAAAGTTATTTTGATCTGTCTTACCAGTATAAGAGATGTTATCTGTTAACTTCGCATATTTATCTGCAATAGGGTTCGAAATGAATGTCACATTTGGATTCCCTTTGATTGGTGCGATAGACCAGTTGTTATCTACAGTTGGATTAACTTCACCTGTTTCAGTAATATAATCCATTAAAATTGCACGGTTTTCATCTGGAGAATCAATGATATATTTGCTTCCCTTCACTCCTGGGAAGTTACCGCCACCGCTAGCACGGTAGTTATTAGTAACAACGATAAAGTCTTGATTCATATCTAAAGGCTTACCGTTGAATTGGATGTTTACAACACGACTTGATAATGCATTATTAATTGTTCCATCTGTCTTATATTTTGCAGGCTTTGTAACATCAATTTGGAATGTTACTCCATCAATAATATCAAAATTATAAACAGCAAATGCAGGATTTAATAATGCTTGTTCTTTACTACTTCTAGGATTAATTTGATTAAACTTACCTGCAGACATTTCCATCCATTCTTTTACAACAGAACCTTTGACAAGAATCGCCTTTAAAGTATTGTCATATAGGTATAAGTCACCAGCTGAACGGATTGTTAAGTCACCTTTTTCAATTTCAGTGTACTCGTCTACACCATTACGCCCAGCCTTGAAAGGAGCACCTACAGATAGAATCGGTGTGTCTTTATATTCTGGAAGATTTGCTTTGATATATTTTTCTACATACCATTTTTGTGCATTCGTTACGACTTGGACAGATGGGTCATCTTGAACTAAACCGAAATAGCTGTGAATAGGTGCAGTTGTAGTACCTAATTTACCCATTGTATATTCAACCGTAGCATCTGTATCTTCTTTTACTAGGTCAACTAATTCTTGATCTGCATCAACAAGAGGTTTTTTCGCTACAGCATCATAGATCGCTCTAGTAGAAGATAACGAATCAGTTACTTGCCATTTTCCATTAGCATCTTTAGTAAGAGTTAAGTCAATAACCCCTAGTCTTTCTCCACCAAATCCTGATTGGATGGATGCTACTCCATTGATTGTTCCCTTAGCATTGTTTACATCTGGTTGTACATTACCATCTTTATCCTTAAATAAAGGATCTAGTGCTTTTTCACTATCAGCAGGGAAAATTTTATGAGTATGTGCCATTGTTACAACGTCAACATCTGGTATTTTACTTAATGGAACGATTGCGTTTTCTGGAAGGTCGCTACCTTCAGCATTAGGGTCATATCCAGAGTGAGCCATAATAATGACAACATCTGCACCTTCTGCCTTCATCTTAGGTACGAATTTTTTCGCTGTTTCAACCATGTCTTTTGCAATGACTTTTCCATCTAAGTTTTGTCTATCCCAATCCATAATTTGCGGAGGAACTAAACCTAAATAACCAATTTTCACTTTTTGCTCTGCACCATTTTCATCCACAACTATTTTTTCAACAATTTCGTATGGAGTAAAATTATTTACATCATTGTCAGGATTGTTATCCTTATCATCAACATAAACGTTTGCATTAACAAAGCCAAATTTGGCATCATTATATGTTTCATTTAGGAAATCTAATCCATAGTTAAACTCGTGGTTACCAAGGTTAGCCATGTCATAACCCATAGCATTCATCATTTTAATAACTGGGTGAACTTGATTAGCTTGTAAAGGATCAATTTTTGCCATAAAAGTAGCTAATGGAGTTCCTTGAATCGTGTCACCATTATCGATTAAAACATTATTTTTCTGTTCTGCACGTGCTTGTTTCACTAATTGATATGTTTTTGCTAACCCAAACTTGTCAGATGCGGAGCCTTTATAATAGTCGTAGCTTATTAAATTAGTATGGACATCACTAGTTTCCATGATACGTAATTTCACTACATCATTATCTGCCGCTTCTACATGAGTAATTGCTGGAATAGCCTGTGGAATAATTAAACCAAACGCTAACGCCGCACTTGCAACCGCTTTCTTTTTATTAGAGATTTTTTTCAACTTTGTTCCCCCTATCGGAAATTTAGTACATTACAATAGTAGCATACTATGAATTTAAGTAAAATAATTTTATTTGGGAATATTGTAAAATTTAATAGTATTTTGTAAATAATATGTAAATCCCTGTTAATATTTTGTTGTTTTTTAGGTCAATATTCATGTGTTTTATACCATTCATCTATTATTAAGAATATTGTCGTTATTTATCGAGAACACTTTATGTTATATCGTTCTCTATTAAGGTATGATAAAACTATGAAATCTTGTTGGAGGTTTTATCGATGCCATTAATACATATGAAAGAAATCTTTACTCCTTTAAGACTATTGGGAATCAAATACTTTAAAGACTCCGATGGCTTTATCTACATTAAATATGGAAATAAACCTCGCAGAAGAATTTTTACTTCATAATATTCATGTAACAGTAAACATATTTTACCACTTTAAAGCGCCGGGGGTCTGACCCCCGGCGCTTTAAAGTGTAAAAGGATGACCTTGGTAACCAAGGCCATTCTTTTTATTCTCCTTTGATTTCGAGAAGTTTTACTCTTAGCTGGTTTTCCATCATGGATAGTTCGTGTTCGGCTTGGCGGCGTTTGTTGCGGCCTTCTTCTTGGATTCTTAATGTTTCTTCAAGCGTTGAAACTAGGCTTTCCTGTGTTTTCTTTAATGTTTCGATATCGACGAGCCCGCGTTCATTTTCTCTAGCCGTTTCGATTGTGTTTGTTTTAAGTAATTCTGCGTTTTTAAGCAACAGCTCATTCGTTGTTTTGGATACTTGCTTTTGAGCTTCCACTGCATGGCGCTGCCTTAGTAAAGTTAAGGCTATCGCTACTTGGTTTTTCCATAACGGAATCGCTGTTACGATGGATGATTGGATTTTTTCGACTAATACTTGGTTTGTATTTTGAATTAAGCGAATCTGCGGTGCACTTTGGATTGTCATTTCACGGCTTAGCTTTAAATCATGGAGACGTTTATCTAACCGATCGGCAAACTGGATCATATCATTGACTTCTTGGAACTTCATTTGGTCATTGGTTGTGGCTGCTTCTTGTTTCAGTGCTGGGATTGTCTTTTCATTCAATTCCTCAAGCTTCAATTCACCCGCTGCGATATAGACGTTTAAAGCATGGAAGTATTCTTTATTCGTCTCATATAGCTTCTCTAGCATCATCACGTCGGACATGAGCGAGTTTTTGTTACGCTCTAGTTTCACTGTAATTCGGTCAATTTGAGCTCCTGTTTTTTGATACTTAGATAGCACTTCTTGCACGGACCCTGAAATTTTTCCAAACATACGGCCAATCAAAGATCGCTTCTCTGTCGTTAGTTCATCGGGGCTGACCTCGTTTAAATGCTTCATTAAGTCACTAATGATTTCCCCTACTTCACCTACATCCTTTTTCTGAACGTGTTCAAGCATGGAATGGGAAAACGACAATAATTTACTTTGGGCTTGTGTACCATATAGAATCATCGACTGATGATTTTTAGGGTCGATTTGTTGAGCAATCTGATACGCCTTTTGGCGGTTTTCCTCTGGAATCACATCAATTAATTTAACAGGCTTCTCCTCTATTGTCTGTGGAATAGTTAACTCATTATTATCCCCAAACGGATTGGCCAATATATCATCTAATAAATTACCTGAGTTGGCTGCATGATTTTCACTCATTATAGAAACCTCCTGGACATTTACTTTTTAATCGATTTTTTCGCGACATCAATTTCAAAATTTAAATGGTCAATATCATCTGAAATCACTTTATATAAATCTTCTTCTAAAAGCTGCGCCAATTCTGATAAGGTTTGACGCGTTTCATACAAAGATCGGTCAAGCTCAAGGTTCTTTTTAGGCTGTGACGATAAAAACGCGTATTTCTCTGTTAATTCCACTAGTGAATCCAAATGGGAAAAATAAAACGGCTCCGCTTTGTAAAATCGCTTCGGCTCAAGCTTGGTTAATCTGTATATTTTTCTTGTTATACGCAGTACATCCACCCTTTCCTTTAAGGAAGGGACATGACGGATTTTAAAAAGTGCCTTGTTTAAGCGATTAATTTTTGGCTTCGCTTCTTCTAAATTTTTCTTTATATATAGATATTCTTTTCTGGATAACTGATGTTTTTTTAAGAAACGAGAATTCGTAATGACGGAAGTAGTCCAGTAAGCTACTAGTCCACCGCCTATTGAGATTGCTGATGATAGTAAAAACGTCTGGCCGAAACCAAAAAAGCTTATTGGCCAAACAATGACAGCTGTGGGGGCTGCTATCGATGTTCGAATAATAAATGAAAGAAAAGAATTCATATTCCATCTACTCCTGACTTGATTAGGAAATAATATATTTCCACTTACATCTTATTACGATTTAGTGGAACGAATGTTTCGCAGCTAAGAGGAAAATTTTTATTAAGATCTAGACTTCCTCTTATTTCAAGAATACACAAAGTTTCTCCTGCAAGCTATTAGACTGCGACTGTAAATGTTTCTAGGTCTTGAGACGTATTTTTCAGTCAAAATCAAAGGCCAGATGTTGGTTTCATCTGACCTTTTGCGTTATGTTCAAGTTTATGATAGATAGGATTCAGTTTTTCCATATTTTATAAAATTAAATCTATAGGTGAGCTACTTTTCCAAAAAAACCTCTAGTAATACTGGGTCCAGCACTTTTAATCAAACGTTTGATTAATAAGCTTACTCCCTGTTGAACCCTTCTTTTAACATAAACAAATGCGATAATTGCTTTTTCGATCGTGTTTGGTAGTACGCTGATAGAACCGTTAGGGAAGCCACGACTAATACTTTAAATACGGTTTCCTTATGTTCTACATCTAATTCATAAAAAGTTTCTAATTCAACAAGTGTCTCGTTATAAATCATTTGTTCCAGTTGTTGGTTTAAAGATACAGTTGAAGTTTGCGTCATGGACCTTAGATAATGTATTTTTTCAAAAACGGAGGCATAGGCCATATAAAAACGAATGGGATCGACAATATCATCTGATTGGTCATCTGGGTTATTAAAAATGAGTTCGAGTACGTTGCGAATCGACACAAAGTCTAGGGACGTCTTTAAATCCTCTACGATAAACAGCGTGGCTGCTTGTTCGACCGTGTACTTTTTTCCAAGCCTCGGGGAACCGATGAGACCTTTTAAATCTCGCTTTACCCAATTTTGTATCGTTGTCGATGAAAGGTTAGTAAATTCTATTTGGTTCCCTAAGGAAACAATATCGTTGATTGAAAAGCCGATCGTTTGTCGTCCATCCGCTTTAATTATTTTTTCAAAGATAGGTGGCATTTCTGTTTGGATAAAAGAAAGAAGTGAACCTTGTTCTGTCTCTTGTTTATTCTTTATCCACGCATTTTGTATGATGGTTAAAGGTCTCTTGTCCCCTTCTCCCTTTAAAGACAATAAAAAGTCAGCCATGTTCTTTCTTGAAAGCTGGAATCTTTCCAACAGAATCACCCTTTTTAGCATTTGTTCTTAATCTTTCTTCATCCTAAATCTTTCCTATTATATAGTCAATTGGCGTCTGTGTCTGTAGGTTTACAAGTTTAATATATTGCCAAGCTCTCCGAGACATAGTATAATCATATCATATTATTTAAGTTCATATGAACTTGAAATTTCAATTAAAAGGGTGAGAAGATGGGAAAACGTATTTTCTATTTTTTACTGACAAATGTTTTAGTATTAGTCACGATTAGTATTGTTCTATCCCTACTTGGTGGTGGAGGGTACATCACGGCTAATGGCATAGATTTAGTTGCACTATTAGTATTTAGTGCTGTAGTTGGTTTCACTGGATCGTTCATTTCATTGGCGATGTCACGTTGGATGGCGAAAATGATGATGGGTGTAAAGGTCATTAATCCTGATGCACCACAAAGCATTCATGAAAGAGACGTATTAGAAAAAGTTTACCGCCTTTCTAGAGCGGCTGGTTTAACTCATATGCCTGAAGTGGGTATTTATAACTCACCTGAAGTAAACGCCTTTGCTACGGGTCCTTCTAAAAAGCGTTCATTAGTGGCTGTTTCCACTGGCTTATTGAGTGAAATGGATGATGATGCGATTGAGGGAGTTATTGCTCATGAGGTTGCACACATTGCGAACGGTGATATGGTAACCATGACATTATTACAAGGGGTAGTAAACACATTTGTGGTGTTCCTTGCTCGTATTGCTGCTTGGGTGGCTTCTCGTTTTGTAAAAGAAGATTTAGCACCAATCGTTCATTTCATTGCGATTATCGTATTCCAAATTGCGTTTTCTATTTTAGGAAGCTTAGTTGTATTTGCGTATTCAAGACATCGTGAATTCCATGCTGACCGCGGTGGCGCGGACTTAGCAGGCAGAGACAAAATGACACATGCCTTACAATCGTTAAAAGCTTATTCACAACGTATTCAAGGTGGCGACAACACAGCCATCTCAACCTTAAAAATCAGTGGTAAACGTGGAAAGTCACTTTTCTCCACACACCCTGACCTAGACGAACGTATCAAACGTCTAAACCAAGCGTAATTAAATAAGTTGTATAAAAAAAGCAGGAGACCGGGGGGACTCCTGCTTTTACACTTTAAAGCATCGGGGGTCAGACCCCCAGTGCGTTAGTGTGGTAAAGGATTATTATTTGTAGATTACGATTGAACCTACAGATTTGTCTGTTGATTGGCCGTTTACGCGAACTTTTAGTCCGTAGTTGCCTAAATTACGTCCAGCGTCTGGCATGAATGTGTTCATAAATGAGTTGCTGTCATCGAATAAAGAAACTCTTTCTTGAGAATCTAAATTCAATTGCATGTACCCGTAATCTAACGCTAAACCAGATGTAGGGTCTAACCCAAATGCAGCGTCAGCGATGTGGTAGCGCGTGCTCGCATTAGCACCAGTACTCCACATTAAGTTAGTTCCAACATGTGCATCGACAACTCCCAAGAATCCATCCCCAGGGTGGATACCAGTCCAGTTATCTGTATAGCTATCATCTACGTACCAAACGACTAAACCACCATCATAACTCATTAAAGAATTACCACGGGCAATGTGTGCAAGACCTTGGTCCACACCATTGTGACTACGCCATTCTAGTAGGTAATAGTGATCAGCATAAACATTACCATCGAATTTATTAAATCCGTTATGTGTAAACACTGTTGTTTCACCTTCTCCACCTTCTTCTAGAACAGTCGCTCCATCAGCAGTAACCTTTACATTATCAACAAAAAATCCGTCATCATTGTAACCCCAGTCCGTTATATAACGGAATTTTAATTGGACCTTCTTACCAGCATAGGCAGATAAATCAAAGGATTGCTTAGTCCATCCGTTTGAATCACCAGTGAAACCAGGTAGGTTTGCAGGAATAGTTGGGTAAACACCACTCACTGTATCTGATCTAGTATTATCGTTAGCTAATGACTTCCAAGTCGCACCATTATCTTCAGATACTTGAACGAACGCAAAATCCCACTGTTCTTCAATTTTATACCATGCATCAAAATCAAGAGTGGCTGAAGTTTTACCTGTCAGGTCAACGCTTGTTACCATGCTATGATCAGATTCATCGCCTGTTCCTCCCCAGAAGGAGTAATTTCCTGTAAGTGGAGCAAGTAATGGCTTTTTCTTTTGCGGAAGGTTTACTCTAATCGCTTGATTGTTTTTACCAAGTGGTGAATTCGCTTGGTCTAATAAAAATTGTGTCCCTTTTGTTGAAATATCTTCCCAGTTTACAACTGTTGGAGCTGTCCATTTTCCACCAAGTGTAGATTGGAAATACTGTTTAGCAAATGGTGAAAAGCCTGTTGGTTCAGCACCAGGAATTTTACCAGCCCATGAACCACTTGCCATGATAGACCAGTAACCGATTGCTTCACCTGTTCCAGAATACTGTGTATCATACTCATCAGGTAAACCTAAATCATGACCATATTCATGAGCGAATACTCCAGTAGCCCCATCTTCAGGCATTACTGTATAGTCATAGAATCCTGGAAGGCCTTTTCCTAATCCATCTGGATCATAGAAAACAGCAGAACGATGAGACCAAATAGCATCGTCTCCTAGTGTTCCACCACCTGCTTCTTGACCCATTCCAGAGTGGATAATTTGCAGATGGTCAACTAAACCATCTGGCTCCCAAAAGTTTCCATTACCATTTAAATCATGCGGATCTTCCAAATCATAATCTTGTAAAGGAACCCCAGCAGCCTTTGCAGCAACTAAAGCATCTTTAACTAATTGTTTGGATCCACCTGGTGCAACATTATCATGACCATTTGAACTATCCGCTCCGTAGAATTTCGCTGTTCCAGGTACTTTTAGCCATCCATATGCTTTTCCATCAATGGTGTAAGTACCACCTGATTGTTCTTCATAGAATTGCTTTTGAGAAACTAAATCTTCACCATTAGGCCCTTTAAATTCACCTTTATCACCGAAAATCATATCCTCAAAGTGTTCAGGAGTATAATCCGGATAATAATTATCTGTGTCCTCAGGTGTTAACTGATTGTGAACAAAATCAGAGTATTCAACCATTAGAGTCAGTAGTTTACCCTCTTTCTGAACCCCAGGTGAAGTTCCTTCCTTTACAGGATCCGGATTACCCTTCAAATGCCCATTCTTCTCACCTTTACCATTTAAAAGACCATTATTAAAGTCTTTAAATTTCTTCTGTTTCTTCGCCTCAGCAGCCTTCACCTTAGCCGCTAATGGATCAGACTCTGTTGCCTTTGTCTGTTGTCCCTTAACTGCAAGATAATTTTTAAGGAAGGTTTGCTTTTCTGCATCTGAAGCATCCGCAGAAAGAAGACCACGTTTAATGAAGGATTCTATTAACTTTTCATCGTTCACGATTGCCAAATCTAGTGAACTATTTGAATGAGTTGCTTTTGCAACAGATTCCGGTTTATGTAATAAATCACCGTCTTTATAAGAAGTATAAGAGCCTGGGAATCCGGCAAATAAAGTACCTGCAATCATAACAGATGATAGACTAGTTTTAATAAACTTATTCAAATGCAAATCTCCTTTATGGGTTATTGCGGCCGCACTTACATAATATTCCGAATATTAGGCCCAAACAAGCAGTTTCGTTCCTCAATTACTGACAATCTCATGCGAATAATAGGATATTTTAGTAGATAGTGTAAGAGAATTAGCACTAAGGTAATAGGATAAAAATCATAATCATTATTCTAATAGAATAGATAATAGTTATTACTCGTTTATTGTTAGAATCTTTGATTTAGTAGGTTTTCTAAGATGTGTTTGGTAGGGGTAAAAATGATGTCTTGGTTGAGGATGAATAGATAAAAAAGAAACATAGCTGTCATGAGTAGGATCACTTTTAATCTCGTTTTGCGCTGTCTAGCTTTTTGCCCTTTGATTTTTTCTTGCTGGATCTGGTTTCTGACTCTTTTGATATTGGGATGGGCCATGTCAATCCACAGCCTTTCGAATATTGGCGAGAGTTGGCATTTTCACTGGTGTCATCATAAGACTATCGATATCCTGCTCTATTTTCCCACAAACCACACACTCTTCATTTCTAAGTGGCGATAGCCATACACTTTGGTACGCATACTGTCCTGGGGTTCCTTCAAAAATATATGGGTAAAACCAGTATTGGTCCTTCATGGAAAACGTTAAATAGCTAAACCCTTTTTCAATGGCAGGTGCAAGAAACCCCTTTAGCTTGACGTTACTTTCTGAAGGTACTAGTAACGATAAAATGATCTTTACAGACGCACTTGCCACATGCTGAATATCCACACCCAGAGCGACCACACCCTCAAGCTTCCCTGTGCCATAATCCGTCTTAACTCCTACTTCACCTGTCGTCTGCTCCATCTCATGCCTTACAGAGGTGGCACACTGGTAACAAGGAGTTTCACCAGGAATACTTATAATCACCTCTCCGCCTTCAGCCCCTTCATATAGTCCGACGAATACTGCAGGTTTTCCAAGTCCATAAGCAAAGCGGTTGATTACCCGTTGAGCTTGCGGGTCATCCGTTGTGGCTACAATGACATCACATTTTGAAAAAATCCCCACTAATTCTTCAGAACTACAAGTTTGAATATCGCGTCTCCAACACTCTACTTCTAGACCTGGATTAATCCTTTTTAGACGTTTTGCCAGTCTATTAACTTTTGATTTACCGACATCATAAGCCATATAAACCGTACGTGATAGATTCGCATATTCCACAACATCAGGGTCCATAATAATCATTGCTCCAACGCCACTACGAACTAACTGTTCCGCTATATAGCTCCCCACCGATCCCACACCGACAACAAGAATTTTTTTTGAAAAAATATCCGTAGACAGTACACCCAAAGTCCGCGACGAAATGCCCTCTTGAACTTCACGAATAACTCCCCTATTCTTAAAACCTTCCCCCAACACAAACCCATCCGAAGTTCTATACTTGATAAACCGTCTGCTCACTTTCCGCTCCCCCTACAAGTTATTAGTAGAAAACGGATATTTTTTCGTATGCTCAAAAGCCGTAAATCCATTTGCCCATAATACCGACTTAGCAAACGCAATCTCTAATGAAGGTAATCCGCCTGCGTATTGATTGCCAAAGCAAATTCGCCCATCCCGGTACAAGTGGCATTCATGAACGCTGTTATACTTCCCTTCCACTTCTGGATGAACGACCTTAACTTGATAGGCATTACCATCGAAATAAGCATACATTTCATAATGCTGCTCAAATTCATCACGAAAGGAGTAGTACCAACCTCTAATCCCATCAACCTCTATCATTCTAGTATTTTTCGGAAATTTATCTTGTACGATTTTTCGTTCATATTCCAATCGTGAAACCGCTGCAAACACACCTTGATGAACCTCTGATAATTGCTTTGGATTTTCAATTTGACTGCTATTCGCATCAAGGATTTTCCCTTCCTTCGATACCATGATTTTCCGTTCAGGATCGGATGGTAAACTCTGATTACGCGCTTGACTTGAAAGAATCGTATTTCGTAATTTATTTAAATCAACTGGGGATGACATCTCTTACGTCCTCCTTTAAAATTATTGAAATGTTTCCGTACACCGTTCAATCATTTCCAAAACAAACTTCTCTAACTCCACTGCCGACTCCATAAAGCACTCTTCCTGTTCTCCATCTATGTGGGTAACAAGAATACTAGTTTGACAACTCGGATAATTTACATCTACTAACAGCAATAAATCAAATAACTCTTCTATCTCGATTTTCCCAGCCAGCAAGGGTTGTCCATCATGATTGACTTTATAGACTTCCGGGTTTCGTAGACCTGGAATAACTCGGCACAACGACTCTAACTCCTTTTGAAAAAGTCCAAAGGGAACAAGATTCACATCCATTGTTTTGACACGAACCCCAGAATCCTCATCTAATACCCCTGCATAAAAAGAGATTTTCATTCCACCAAGCACCAGTTCATGTGCCTCTAAATCTCCTTCATACTCACCTGTCACGATTGGCAGTAAATAATACGGCATATGTGGATTAATCTCCAAGCCTGTTTCTAACTCCAACAAATCTTGTTGAGAGGGGTGGTCCAACCTGCCAGGATGGGAGTGGATAATCCCCTTAAACTCAAGTCCCTCCAATTCTTCTGCCTTTTTAACCATCAAATTTAATTCCCGAGATGGAGAATAGCTCGAGGAAGTCGTCTCCGCTGAAGGATCAAAAATAAACCTAGTAACTACTAGTTCTCCAGGTTCACCTAACAGCGCTCCCCCTCTTTCGGGCTCATGGTCCCCAATTTCCTTTTTGATTAACTCCAGTACATCGTCGTAGATATATAACAAGCTCTTCCCTCCCCTCACACAAAAATCCCAATAAAATCGGTCGTGGTAAGGATATTCTTGCCTTTCCGGTCTTCTTTGTCCAAATCAGCCAAACGAAGGGTAGCCGAACGAATCATTCTTTCGACCACATTTCGTACTAACCGTGCATTACTAAAATAGCGATCACGATTTTGATAACATTCCTCAAAATACCCTTGTAATCGTTCAACTACTTCTGTTTCCATTCGGAAGCCTTCGTCCTTCACCATCTTTTTGGCAATTTGGACCATTTCCGCTGGTGAGTAGTCTTCAAATTGAATGGCTCGTCCAAACCTGGAAGCGAGCCCAGGATTCGATTTTAAAAACTTCTTCATTTCCTGTGTATATCCAGCTACAATCAAGCTAAACTTGCCACGGTCATCTTCCATTCTTTTTAAAATCGTATCAATGGCCTCTTGGCCGAAATCAGATTGCTTTGTTAAGGCATAGGCTTCATCAATAAAAAGCGTGCTGCCCATCGCTCGATTCAACACTTCTGTCGTCTTTAATGCCGTTTGTCCAACATAACCGGCAACGAAATCATCCCGAGAGGTTTCCACTAGATTGCCAACCGGTAGAATCCCCAGTGCCTCATAGATTTGGCTTAACAGTCTAGCGATGGTAGTTTTTCCTGTCCCTGGATTTCCAAGAAAGACGGTGTGCGGCGCAAATTTTCCTGTGTAATCCTTGCCCTCTTCCTGGTAATATTTCACGAGTTTCACGATTTCTCTGATTTCCCTCTTCACCTTCTCCAACCCAATGAAACCATCAAGATGTGCCAGCAACTCTGTTAATCGATCTTCATTAACCGGAATTGGTTCACTTGCTTGCTCTTGATTTACTCGAAGCAAGGGCTTCACATCTTCAACTGTAATCGATGTTAATGCTGCTTTTTCAAATTGCTGGTATCGCGTGCAACGTTTCGCATGGTTCATTTTCAATTCTTCAAAAAACTTGCGGACCATGCGGGCATTTCCAAAGGTTCGGTCGCGCTTTCGATAAAGCTCTAAAAACTCACTTCGAATCAGCTCTACCGCTTCAGGCGCCATCCAGTATTCTTCTTCCCCCAGCATTTTTTCTAAAATCTGAACAAGCTGCTCAGGCGTATAATCTTCAAAGTGGTAATGACTTTTAAACCGGTCCTTTAAACCAGGATTAGCCTCGATAAAGGGTTGCATTTCCTCTGGATAGCCCGCTGCAATCACAATAAACGACGGATCGTCCTCCATCTTTTTCAAAATTAAATCCAAAGCTTCCCGCCCAAAATCATTCGGTGTATCAGGCTTAACCAATGTATAAGCTTCATCAATAAACAGCACGCCACCAACCGCTTTTTTCAGAACCTTATTCGTTTTCATCGACGTTTGCCCAATGTACTCACCGACTAAATCCTTTCGATCCACTTCCACACAATGCCCTTTTTTTACAAGTCCAAGGTGGTAAAAGATTTTACTCATCAATCTGGCAATCGTCGTTTTCCCGGTCCCTGGCTTACCTAGAAACAGACAATGATGACTGATAGAAGTTTGAGTCGAAATCCCCGCCTTCTGTCTTTCCTTCGTATAGGTGATAAAATCGATCAAGTCCGAAATTCGTTCCTTTACTTCTTCAAGACCGATATAGGAATGAAGCTCGTCAAGGACCTGAAACAGCGATTCAGTAGGAGTACTTACCTCTTCTTGAGTAAACATTCTCTTTTTATCGAAAGAGCAGTTCTCCAAGACCGTCTCATTTTCCCCTTCGCCAAGCAGGTCGAGATAAGCATTTTCACTGAATCGGCTGTTGATCACTTTTCCCTTTCCTTGTTGTAAAAATAAGCCAACATTCTGGCCCTGCTTCACCTGACAATCCACAATCTTCGGTTCACTTTTATCTAACACCGCAATTCCAGTCAGGACGCTCGAAACAATTTCACATTCCTGCACCGCACCCGTCGCTTTCTTTTGAAAACAAACGCCACAATCTGCACCCTCAACCTTACTTTTATGAATAAAAATATCATTTTCTCGTTCTAGTGTAATTCCAGCTACGGAATGCCCCACAAAACTCGTATTTTCAATCTGACTTCGAAACACGTCTTTCACATACACACCAATCTGGGACTCCTTTAGCTCACTATCTTTCAACTGGACACTGCTTTCCTCCACCCAAATCTGATGTTCTTCGTTCTGTTCAAAAGTAGATTCCATAATCGTGGCATAGCTTTGCCCCAACACTTCCATGCCGACTGTTCCGCCTTTAACGGAACAGCGATGAACAATGCAAACCCCTTGGTCCTCCAACTTAAAATGTTGGGTGTTATCGCCAAAATGACAGCTATCAAAAATGGGTGCAGCCTTCGTTGTGACCAACACCCCATGGTCATTCTCGAAAAACTCACAGCTCTCAAATGTTCCATGAGCCTCTTCCAAAAAGCTGGCCCCTACTTCGTTTTCAACGATCCTTGTATGGCGAATAAGTGGATTTGCCCGTTTCTCCACCTTTATGCCAATTTGGGAATTTCCCTCAACGGTACAGTCTTTTAGTTTACTAGTGGTTCCCTCCGATAAGGTGAGACCCATTTTACTAGAATGAAAGGTGCATGCTTCAAATGTCGGAGCAGCTCCTTCATTCATGACATGAACACTTGTCCCAGAAGAAGAAAAACGACATTGTTGAAAGTGCCAGCCACCTTGATTGATAAATACTGCGTACTGGTTGTCTTCACCTATTCCCCTAATCGTTAGGTTTGAAAAGCTGCCACAATCACTTTTCAAACGAACACAGGTCGTTTCATTACTTTCAATCACGATCTGTTCTGATGAACCGTTTCCAACAAGGTCAATCTCTTTTTCTATCAAAAGGGCTTCTCGATATGTCCCTGGATCAACAAGGATCCTCGTTTTGGGTTTGGCTACTTGTATGGCTTCGGAAATAGTTGAAAACAAGGCAGTAGGATTGGTTTGAGATACGGTTAGAATACCCATGACATCTCCCTCTATCTAAATAGTTATAGTTCATAGATATGCTAGATTTCCCAATCCATTCCTATTTTTTAGGCTCTTTTCTGAAACTTTGTTGCTTATTGTAACTATAAATAGGCATTTCACATTATAGGGTGTTAAACTCATATGAAAATGAAGAAAAGAGCTTAGCACTTATTAAGAGCCCCTGTAAAAATCCGGCTTTAGGGATTTTTACGAAAACCACAAACTATACGAAAACTACTTTTTAAAATGATAGTTATAAGCAGTCTGATATCTGGCAATGCTGATAAAAAAACTATTAGGGTGAAAATGGATGAATGATACAAATAAATCGAGTGGTTTTTTCAAGGGTTTCCTATGGGGAGCGGTTTTAAGCATACCGCTTTGGCTATCGATATTTGGTTGGATGAAGATGCTAAAGAATATATTTCACTAAAGGTCTGACTTCAAAAATTTTACAGATGCCCATAATTCAATTCTTTAGTATAATAGAGAAAATAGATTGGTAAGTATGGGAGTTTATGGGATGCGTAAAAAAATCATTGAGAAACTTAATAGAGCCATTGCAAATAAAGAACTTTCAATTAGCCAAATGAGTGAACAGCTAGAAATTGATCGAACGGTGCTGAATAAGTTTGTCAATGGACAGCGGATTCCTAATATTGAAGTCATTATGAAGGTATTGGATTTTTTATTTCCAAAAGAGATGGACCGTTACCTTATTTTAAGAGACTTAGTACCGAGCTTTAAGACCATCTACCCATTAAAGGTCATTCTTGATATTGCTAGACTAAATCGTGATGAAGCAACGGTTACTAAAGCAGCTGAAATCATTAAGCATACTTCTAAGCAAAAAGATAGAGAATGGGCCGACTATTATTTGCTTTGGCAGAATTATCGTGCAGGTAAAATGGATAAGGCTCAATATTTAGAATCTCTTTTATCCGCTTCTATACATTCAAAGGAACTTAAAGCTTTTAAGTACCTATCTCTTTGTTTCTATCATTATTCCATTTCAAGTCAACCTGAAATCGCCTTAGAATATTGCGAAAAGGCTAAACAAATCATTGATGAGCTTCCACCTAGTTTGCTTCGTAATAGTTACTTAGCACGTTATTATAATTACTATGGTCAAATTCTGATGAGGGCAAATAATCTCGAAGATACCATCTTTTATTTAGAGAAATCGAATCAATATGTTATTTCATACTTATTAAAAGGCTTTAATCTTTATAATATTGGTGTGATCTATCAATACACAAACCACAAGAAGTCTATTGACTTAATAATGAAAGGTCAATCGATTATGAGGGACCTTTCCTGTTTTGATCCTAGTTTACAGGCACTTGCTGACTATCTTTTAAAAGAGACCATACCACTCAATAAAATTATCGCTAATGATTTTGCTGATATCAAAGAAGAGGATTTATTATATCCACAAAGTAAAATCATGTATAATATTAAAATCAATAATCTTGAAAAAGCTAGATACTTACTAAATGAGCTGACAGAAGAAGAAAAAGAAGATGAGTATTTTTTACTTTGTGCAGGAATGATTGAAAAAAGTATCCCTCTTTTAATGAAATCTTTATCTAAGTTTATTGAAAAGTACCTCATCAACGAAGCCGAATTACCTATTCGCGAATTAATAAAATTAGGATGCGATAAAACGATTATCGATTCGATGATTAATGCCCGTTTAGGAAATAATAAAGTGTTTGTTAATTAATATCGTTTATATAAGGTTGTGCCAAATTTTCCAAAAGTGGAAAGAATGGCACAACCTTTTTTGATTTCAAATTGTTTCGTGTTTATCTTTGTATAATAATAGTACATTTTTGATTTTTATCATTTTTGCAAGCACATTCACTATGATTAATAGAGGGATAATATGATAGATGAAAATAGATATGTAGATTACAGTTTATTAGTTGAGCAAAGTTCAAATGGGATAGTAGTCATTGACCAGAATACTAAAATTCATTATGCGAATCAGTCTTGTTTGTCCTTGTTTGATTGCACCATGCAAGATTTCATTCAGTCGGATTTTTCGCATTTTATCATACCTGAATTTAAAGAAATTTTTAAAGATGAGATACACCAACTGTTAAGTCATAAAGTTCCTTGCAAGTATACTTATCAAGTCCGTTCATCATTAGGACAACTCATGTATGCGGAAATTAAAATGGCACCCCATTATTCGAAAAAAGAATATATTAGTCTTTTTATAAGAGAACTGCCTATGCATCAAAGTACTCAGCCGATTGCCCATTTTGATAAAATTGCATCTATTAAACAGTTGACTGCTGGAATCGTTCATGAAGTTCGAAACCCCTTATCAGCCGTTAAGGGATTCCTCCATTTATTAAAAGAAGAAAATAACCCAAAATATTTACATACAATGGAAGTAGAACTAGATAAAGCCTTATCAACTTTAAATAACTTGCTGCATGTCACCAAACCTGATTTTCAAGATGAACCATCGTTTCCTATTAATCTTTGTCAAGAACTAGATTCCATCGCCTATTTGTTTCATGAAAGATTATTTAATATAAAAATAGAAAAAAATTATGCAGACGAAGCTGTGATGATTGTAGGAAAACGAAATTTACTAATCAAAGCCTTTTTTAACTTAATCAAAAATGCAATTGAAGCAATCAAAACTCATGGTAAAATTATCATTAAACAATATGTAGAGGATAGTATGGTCCATATCAAAATAACGGATAACGGAGTCGGTATTCCCGATGAAAGCTTGACGATGCTGGGAACTCCGTTTTTCTCTACTAAAATGGATGGAACGGGAATGGGCTTAACCCAAGTCTTTACGACGATTCATAACCATAACGGTCGTGTCTCCATTGAAAGTGAAGTAGGAAAAGGAACGACCTTCCATATTTGTTTACCAATTAGATAAAAAGGTGCTAGGTACCATCCAAGTATTTTGGATGATGCCTAGCACCTTTTTATTAGTTTAATCGTTCAATATACAAATTCTATTAAATTACTAGTACTTTCGACATATATTTTAACTTAATATTTACAATAATCAGAATAGTATGTATGATAATCATTGTGTACTATTCATATGACTTAAGGAGGAATAAAGATTGGCAAAAACAAAGCATGCCTTAAAGGTTTTTTCTAGTATTACAGCAAGTGCTATTGTAGCTAGCAGCCTATTTGCTGGAACTCTAGCAGTGAACACCCCTACACCATTGTCCGCTTCAGCTGCAACTACGAAATCCTCTCCTGTTGACTTAGCTATTGCAAATGATGAGAGATTGATAGAAATGCTTAAGAAAAATGGAACGATTCCACAAAACGCAACACCTGCAGATGCGGAAAAAGCATTGCAAAAATTCTTAAAAAACAAAGCTGCTGGTTCCTCAAAAGAGGTTGGTGAGCTTCATGAACATGAAAAGGAATTACAAAGTAATTTAAATGGTAACCTAACCAATACCGGTCTTGTTAGTGGGAAAGGGAATAAATTAGGACAAGCCACAACAGTTGGTTCAGTCAAAGAAGAAAGCTGGAACGGTACTCAACGTAAAGATAATGTTCTAGTTTTATTAATTGAATATCCAGATTTCCCTGCTTCTAAGATTACATCCAGTGATACGGACATGTATTATGCCGATTATACCAAACAGCATTATCAGGATATGATTTTCGGTGATAAAGGCTATAAAGGTCCTAATGGCGAAACATTGGTATCAGTGAAGCAATATTATGAACAACAATCGGGCGGCAGTTACACGATTGGCGGTCAAGTGGCTGGCTGGTATAAAGCATCTCAACCTGCAGCGTATTATGGCGGAAATGATTCCAGTGATAATGACCGAAATGCTCGGGGACTTGTAAAAGAAGCGCTTTATGCAGTGGCAAAGGATAAAAGTGTTGACTTAAAAATGTATGACCAAGAAGATCGTTATGATTTGGATGGAGACGGAAACTATCGTGAGCCAGATGGTTTAATTGACCACTTAATGGTCGTTCATTCCAGTGTTGGTGAAGAAGCTGGCGGAGGTTCTTTAGGTGCCGATGCTATTTGGTCACATCGTTGGAATCTTGGAGGCGTTACAACTCTTCCTCGTACAAAAGCCGATGTGCGCTATTGGGGCGGCAATATGGCTGCTTACGACTATACGATAGAGCCAGCAGACGGTGCAGCTGGGGTATTCGCCCATGAATACGGTCATGATTTAGGTCTACCTGATGAATATGATACAATTTATAGCGGTGCCGGGGAGGCCGTTGCTTATTGGTCTATCATGGCGAGCGGAAGCTGGGCTGGAGACATTCCTGGAACAGAGCCAACTGGCTTTAGCGCATGGTCAAAAGAATTTTTACAAGCAACGATGCCATATGGCAATTGGTTAACAGGTACAACGATTAAAGCGAATGAAGTGACTTCTGTAGGAACAGAAGTATTGCTGGACCAAGCAAATTCAAAAGGGACAAACAATGATGCTGTAAGAATCGATTTACCAGATAAAGTAACAGCATTAAACACTCCAAAATCGGGTGCATACGAATACTATGGTGGTAAAGGCGATGAAGTGGATCATCAAATGGTAGCAAATGTTGATCTAACAACCGCTGCAACTGCAACACTTGATTTTGATGCTTGGTATGATATTGAAGAAGAATGGGATTATGCGATGGTTCAAGTTTCAACCGATAATGGTGCGACATGGACATCTTTATCAAGTAATAGAACGACTAGTAAGCTTGATCCAAATGGATATCCTGCAATAGCTGCCAATCTGCCGGGTTATACTGGTTCTAGTAATGGCTGGGTTCACGAAAGTATTGATTTAAGTGCCTATGCAGGACAACAAATTCAACTTCAATTCCGTTATATGACAGATTGGGGCACCAACTTAAACGGATTCTTTGTTGATAATGTAAAAGTAACAGCAGGCTCAAATGAAGTATTATTTGATGGTGCTGAAGGTACGGCAAAATTCACTCTTAACGGTTTTGAAAAGCATGAAGGTAAATATACAACACCACACTACTACCTATTAGAATGGAGATCTCATAACGGAGTGGATGCTGGTTTAGCTCACCTTCGTCGTGGTGCAAGCCTAATGTCTTATGACTCAGGTTTACTCGTGTGGTATGTAGATGAATCTTATGATGATAACTGGACAGGCGTTCATCCTGGAGATGGTTTCTTAGGAGTAGTCGACGCAGATCAACATACGTTGTCTTGGAGTGACCAAACTGTTGCTTCCACACGTTATCAAGTGCATGATGCAACGTTTGGTTTAGATAAAACGGATAGCATGTACTTAAACTATCCAGGCTTATTTACTTTAACCGATAACTTTACACAACGAAACCCACTTTTCGATGACAGTGCAAGCTTTACAAACTCTGGTATGGCTGATGCTGGTCGTAATCTAACTACTTACGGATTAAAATTCCGTGTAGTAGGTCAAAGTGCAGATGGAACAGTTGGGAAAGTGTTAATTTTCAAGTAAAATAATTGAAAAAACCTGCCTTCACTCCTTTGAAGGTAGGTTTTTTCTGCAAATCGGGTATATTTTTTAAAAAATGGCCGACCTGATTTAATCTTATCGGACAATCTACTTAGGATATCGGACAAGTTATTTCATTTATCGGACAGCATATTAGATTTATCGGACACTTTTTAATATTTATCGGACACTCGAAACAATTCAGAATATTCAACCTAGGCACCTTACCCCCAAAAAACAGAGAGTCTGAAAACTCTCTGTCCATTCCTATTACTTCTTTTTGTCAGGTCTCTTCAACGATTTTTCCACCAAAATAAAGGTTCCACCGTTCACACGAGAATCCAATTTCACATTAATCTTCTTATTAGCTCCTACCCCATACTGCTTCCCAGTATATAAATCTACTAAAACCGTTCCTGGTTTATAATCTACTGAGATAGTGACTTTTTTATCCTTATCCGTAACGTTTAGCCCAACAAAAACAGACTCACCTTGATATTCACGTTTCGTCACTAGATATCCGTCCGTGTTGCTTCCAGCTACCTTTGTTCTAGTACCTTTTGAAAATACTTTCGAATACGCTCCACGAATATTTAATAGTTTTGCATAGTGATCATGTAAGTCAACGGTTGCAGGATCTTTACTTTCCCACTTATCCCATGGCATGCTGTCACGGTTTTGGCCGAATTGAGTAATCACACCGTCTTTTGACTCCCAGGATGATTTACCCGAATTGCCAAGCTCCTCACCGTAATAAATGACAGGCTGACCTTTGGAGGTAATTTGTAAAGCAGCCGCTACCTTTAGCTTGCCTACATCACCACCAACCGATTCCGTTAAGAAACCATCCATATCATGACTGCTTAAAAATTGGCCCAGCATCGAAGTGTTATCCATTCTACCATTACGATCTTGTAAATAAGCTTCAACCTCTTCCATATTTCCATTTACAAAGTCTCTAGCTTTATCTCTAAAATCAAAGTCTAATAGAGAATCCATTTGACCAGAACGTAAGTAACCTCCATCCTGATTCACTCCCGCTCCCCAATATTCACCAATCATCTTAAAGTTAGGATTAATCTCTGTTAACGCATTTTTGAATGCCATCCAAGTGGTATTCTCGACATGCTTGACAGTATCTACGCGGAAATAGTCAATCGTTTCACCACTGTCCGTTTTTGCTTTTTCCAACCAGGCGGTTTGCCATTCAATCAGCTTGGCACGAACGGCTGGATCTTCTGTTTTAAAATCAGGAAGTCCGGACAGCTCACCGCGAACCTCTGAACCATCATTTTCCGTGCGTAACATATCTTTAAACTCGCCTCTGTCAGCATCAGTTGGGTACCCCTCTTCATCTGCAAACGCTGGATCCATAACCTTCATACCATAACCAGCATGATTGAGCACCACATCGACCATAATCTTGATGCCACGCTGATGCGCTTTTTCAATCAGTTCCTTAAAGGTCTCGATATCACCAAGATGCTCATCTAAGCTTGTAAAGTCCTTCGCCCAGTAGCCATGGTAGGCATATTGTTTTGCCGCAAGATTTTCACTTGTTGAAAAATTGGCCCCTTGATTGAAATCAATATTGTCTACAATAGGTGAAATCCAAATCGTATTGATACCAAGCTCATCTAAATAATCGAGCTTATTAATAATGCCTCGGAAATCTCCACCATGGTAAGCTTCATCATGATTCGGATCATAGCCAAGACCATTATTACTCTTGTCTCCGTCGTTAAAACGGTCTGTCAGCATAAAGTAGATTCGAGCCTCATCCCAATCAAAATCTAACGGACCTTGGGAAATTCTTGGCTTTACCTCAACATTTACTTTTTGCTGATGCTTATTCCCAAACTCATCAATAACGGTCACAAGCAGTTCTTTCACTCCAGCCGTAACAGAATCCTTTACAGCAATTGTTACAGCATTCAATGCTGGGTCAATCATCAGCTTCGCTGTTCCGCCCAACGGAGTGACATCGACAAACATTTCCTTGATAGCTACATCTTCTTCAGAAGTAACATTTAGAGATAAAACAGCATTTTCATTGTAAGAAATTTTTCCAGGCTTCACTTGTGCCTCGATATCCAATTTCGGAATCGTATAGGTGATAACTGATTTTCCATTCTTCGTGTTCTTAGGATCGGTTACTTCCTTCGTTTCCCCATCCTTTTTCACGAGGAATGAATATTCATAATGGCCAGGCTCTATCCCTTCCAATGTATAAGAGAAATATTCATTCTTTTCATCATAGACCATTGGATATTCCTTACCCTCAACCTTCACGTTAACAGCATCAATTGTATTCATTTCATCCGCTTGATACAAGGCTTCATCTCGATAGAAGAAGGTAACATTTCCATCTTGTAAAATTGGACCCTTAACAGAAGGCACCATTTCTTGACCCGGAATTCCTGAAACAACCCTTACTTTCGTGATGACTTCATCAGCACCAATTTGAATAGTATGATCATCACTTTCTGGACCAATTTTCGCCGTGCTCCAATCAGTTCCTTTACGGATTAAAAATCCGATTGACTTCGTTGTTGGGGCGATTTCAATATTGGCAATCGCGGTGTCGCCATCAAATTCTGTAAAATCAATTTGATCATTTTTGACTCCCGTATTCCAAACCCAAACATTCCAATCGGTGAAATCTTTATCAGGACGAACATATTTCAGTTTGACAAACCGTTGAACATTTTGTTTTACAACCATGTCCATGGAAGCAGAGACGTTTCCAGCGGTGGCCGTTATGGTAACTTGCCCTGGAGTTAATCCAGATACTTTACCGCTTCCATCTACCATCGCAACAGAAGAGTTAGAAGATGTCCAAGTGACTTTTTGTCCTAACATTTCTTGGTCGAACTGATCTTTTACTTTTGCTGTGAGCTGTGTGGAGTACGTTTCAAATACAGACTTCTCACCAGAAATCGTCACTTTTGCTGGAACGAGATCAGCCACTGTTACTGTAACTGTTTCACTTACTCCGCCTGCAGCAGCAGTAATCTCAGCTGTTCCATTTCCAACAGCTGTCACTTTGCCATTTACCACTGTTGCAACCTGCTCATTAGAAGAAGTCCATTCAATGGTCTGATCTAACATATAACGGCCTTTTTGGTCTTTTGCGTAAGCCGTAATCGTTTTAGAAGTGCCAGGATCTAAAGCGAATGTGCTGACATTGGTTTCAATACTAGTCACTTCTGGAGTATAATTCGCTTCTTTTTGGTCGTATAACACCATCATCGAAAGCGGTGCAATGGTTACTTTATCTCCATTAAACGTGCTCAGTACCTCTGTTCCAGCTTTTTTGTCGTTAACCACTACATTCCAGTCTGCACTAGCTGGTAAGGCCACTTCTTTAGCTGCCTTGTTGGCATTATAGATGACCACGATATTTTTCCAAGAATCGTTGTTAGCAAAATTCTTTAACTCAAACGCAACGATATTATCGTCAGACTTGAATACTTGAAGATTTTGCTCTATCGCTGTTTTGGTGTTCATTTTAAAAGCAGGGTGAGTTTTTCTTAACTTGATTAAACCTTGGTAATAATCAAATACCGGTTTGAATCGATCTTTTAGTTCCCAACGAATTTTATTGATACTATCTGGGCTCTTATAGCTGTTGTGTTCACCGTATTTACTTCTTAGCATTTCTTCCCCAGCATGAAGGAAAGGAATCCCTTGTGAAGTTAAAACCACTCCATTGGCTAATAAATCACGTTTTATCCATTCATTATCTAGAACATCTGCTTCTGTAATGATAGCGTGCGGTTCAGTCGTAATATCCTGACCAGCCACCTTCATCAGCTTATCCCAAAGATTTAAATTATCATGGGCGGTTACATAGTTGATGCTCTCGGATGGACGATTCGTAAAATCAGTAATCGCACCCTTCACACCCGTAACAATGTCGTTTTCTTTACCGGTTGCCCCTGTGGCGAATCCAGTCGTTGCATCATCGCTGCCACCTTTGATGGCACCGCGGATGTTGTCGTTGAAAACGGCATAGCCTTGATCCTTTTGTGTACCTTTAACGTTTTGTAACGCAGGGTCTAAGCTAGTAGAACCACCTGTCCACGGCTCCCCGTATACTAATATGGAAGGATCGACTTCTTCCTTCAATTCCTTTGTTAATTCGGACATCGTTTGGCGGTCAATTAAGCCCATTAAGTCAAAACGGAAACCATCGACACCATACTCCGTGGCCCAATATTTAACGGAATCTTTAATGTACTTACGCACCATTGGTCTTTCGGATGCGACTTCATTCCCAGTTCCAGAACCGTTTGTTATTTTTCCAGCGTCGTCTGTTCTGTAAAAATAGCCTGGAATAATTTTATCAAATGGTGCCCCTCCTAAAAGCTGGGTGCTTTCTGGATTGTACGTATGGTTATACACCACATCCATGACAACACGTATTCCATTATCGTGTAGAGATTGAACCATTTCTTTAAATTCCATGACCCGTGATGTTGGGTTATGTGGATCTGAAGAATACGATCCTTCTGGTACATTAAAGTGTATCGGATCATATCCCCAATTGAATTTTGGATCAGTAGAGTTCGAGTCATCAACCGTTAATTCATTAACTGAACCAAAATCATAGACTGGTAAAAGGTGGACATGGGTAACCCCTAATTCCTTAAGAGAGTCTACTCCAGTTTTAACACCATTCGGTCCCGTTGTTCCTGTTTCCGTAAAAGCTTTGTACTTTCCTTTGTTGGTCATGCCAGAATTTTCATCAATGGAGAAATCTCTTACATGTAATTCATAAAGAACCGCATCTGTTGGTGACACAAGAGCTGGCTTATTTGCTGGATTAAAGTTAGCTGGATTAGTACTATTTAAGTCGACAATGGCTGTTCGTTGCCCATTGGCAGAGGTAGATCTCGCATAAGGGTCGACCGCGTAGTTTACCGAACCATCAGCAAATTCTACTTTATAAAGGTAAAACTTATTGACCAGGTTCTCTTGAACGGATAACGACCAAACACCATTATCGGCTCTCGTCATTTCTGTTTCTTGGCCGCCACTGTTATCTTTTACAAAAGCCCCATCGTATGTACCTTCATCGTTGTAAAGGGCTACGCTTACTTTCGTTGCCGTTGGTGCCCATAATTTAAACGTGGTTTCATCAGCTGTATAGGTATACCCTAAATCATTTCCATCATAATAGAAGGAATCATCATTTAAGACATTTCGTATGATCACGTTTCTACTGGCAAATCCTGTGGCTCGAACAAGATAAACCTTTCTTATATCGATTCGAGATGGATCTTGAACCGTTAACTTCACTTTATTGGAAGAAATCTTGGTGACAGTGACCGGAATCTCCTCATTAGCCTCTTCATCCTCTAACGTAAAGACCACATCGTCCGCTAACTCTTTATTCACCTTTACATTGATTTCATTTTTAGAATCCATTAAGGCTGCTTGAATCGATGGGGACACATCTGGTTTCGTATAGTAAACATCCGCTACATCTTGGACAATCCATACGTCTACAGAATGGCCATCTTTTATTTCTATTTTTCGCGTGACTTCCTGTGTAGACCAATCTCCTGGTCTTGTGATGATGTTTAATGTATTAGATGGAAATTGAACCGTTGCTTTTGCATATCCATCTTCGGTTACTTCGGTAAATGGATAAGCCGCTCCATCCTTCCCATCCTCCCATAACCACATATCCCAATTTGATTGATTCCCATCAAATCGATAGTAATGAATGGTATACGTAAATAAACTGTCTAGAATGTTGATGTTTTTTTCAGCCGTCTTGCCATCGTAGGCAGCCACAATGGTCACACTGTCATTTGGCTGTACAGCATAAGAAGAGGCAATCGTTAAAGTGTTATTCGTTAAGGAAATACCCTCTCTACTCTCTTTTAGACTCCACTCAGGAGTGATCGAGGATTCCTCACCGTTTTCATTTAAAAATTTCGCTGTTAATTCAACGGTATTCCCTTTTTGAATCTCATTAGGTGACTGAATCGTAATGCCTGGTACGTATAGAGCAGAGTTACTATCTAAGTATTTGTTATTCCCTGGATCTGTGATCCAATTATTTTCTCCAATAATGAATTTATACTGATAGGTACCAGGTGCTAATGCTTTCGTTAGCTGCCAAACTCCTTCTGCATTTTTCACCATATCAATAGCACCGTTTTGCCAATCCGTGAAGCTGCCCGCTACCCGAACTCGATCCCCGTCCCCAACATATTGAAAGGTGACCGTGTTGTCGGCATTGATGATCGGACTTTGCGCTACTGGGGCAGGAGCACCGATATGGAAATAGGAATTATTATTTCGGTTCTCAGGATTTAGTGGATCCGTCGTATTTTGATCCCAGCTCCGATTATTTAATACAAACTTATATTCATAGTCCCCTTCTGGTAAACTACCACTTGTCACTGTAAATATGCCGTTTTGCAGTGTCATCTCTAAAGCTTTACTCAAATCCCAATCGGTAAATGAACCCACTACATAGACGGCAGACTCACCCTGACTTACATAATTAAACGTGACCGTGCCATCATCATGAATGATAGGACTTTGGGTTTCAGCGCTAACGTTTGCATATGGGGCAATACCTGTCAATAATTGCATCATTAAGGCTATGACCATGGCAATCGAAAACGCTCTTATTCTCGATTTTTTCAACTAGTTCTCTCCTCCTATACCTTTATGACTTTTCTTCTTACAAAATAGTGCAAACGTTTGCCTTTTTCGACAAAAAAAGAGAAATATTCCCTATTAATCTACAAATTATGCAAACGCTTTCATAAACCTACTAAACCAAGAATAGCACCTCCTATTAAGTTAATCAATAAAGAATATAAGACAAAGTATGACGGATTTAGTTCTTATTTTTTATAGAGTTAAATACAATATTTTGAAGCTATTAATATTATTTTTTTCTGGAGGGCATAGAATGAAGATTCAACGTTTAGGTCATGCCATGTATGTATTAAAAAGTAATGCTGGGAAGAACTACTTAATTGATCCTTTCTTTGATTTAAACCCAGGATTTCCTGCTCATTTAAATCAGACTGATTTCTATCAATCTATTGATGGTGTTTTTCTAACACACGGGCATTTTGACCATACTAGTGGTCTTGCTAAGCTAGTGGAACACAACCCAGATATTATGATTGTCGCACAATACGAATTAGCTCTTATCCTCCTTCAAAAAAGGATGAAAAATGTCATGCCTATTAACATCGGCGGATCTGTCTCGATGGATGATGTCGATGTTACGATGGTTCAAGCAAGGCATACCTCCTCTTATGGAGAAACGGAAGGCACTCCTATTTATGCAGGAGAAGCTGCTGGTTATATTTTTGATTTTACTAACGACCATACCCTCTACCATTCTGGCGATACCGCGATCATGTCTGATATGAAATTAATACAGGAAGTCTATCAACCTGACATTGCGATTCTTTCTTCATCAGGTCATTTTACAATGGGTCCTAAAGAAGCAGCCTATGCGGTGAAACATTTATTAGACGTTCAATACGTCATTCCTAGCCACACCTTTCCATCTAACGAAACAGCGGCTTCCCCAGAATCGTTGGAGCAATTATTACAAGCTTTCCCTGTAGTTGGATTCATGATCGATAAGGATAAAGATTTAAAAGAATTATTAGGAGATTACAAGAAAACTGAAGTGATTACCTTAGGTTATGGGGAAGAAAAAGAGTTTAAAAAGTTTGATATTTAAAAATGGTTTGTTGGGCACCATATTAATTGGATCAGAAATATACAGACAAGTTTAAAAAATAAAAAATAGGGGTATAAGGAATTGTTCCGTTCCTTTTACCCCTATTTTTTTAGTACAAAGGATGGAAATACTCGAACTTTGTCGAATATTACGAATTTACCTTGTGACTATTTACCTATATGATTAATCTATAGTTGTGTTAAAAATACCCAATCAAATCAGGTGAGATTAATCTCTATGAAAATAAAAATCATTCATTCTATGACCCTAGTCTTCGTTTTGTTCTGTTTAGTAGGTTGGATGAAACCACCTAGTACGATAGCTGAAAATGGAATAGCTACTCTAAGCAATTGGAATTTTGATAAAAATGGAACAGTTATGCTTGATGGTGAATGGGAATTTTATTGGGAAACGATGGATCCTGGTCACCTTTCCTCCCATCAACCTTCTATACTTAGCATTCCTTCGGTATGGAATGATAATAATAGATTTCCCTCTACTGGTTACGGCTTATATCACTTACAAATCAAAGGACTTCAAGCGGGAAAAAGCTACGGATTAAAGATTCCTACCCTTTCGAATTCTTACCGGCTATGGATTGACGATCAATTGATGATGACCAACGGGAACCCAGGAAACACCAAAAAGACAACAACTCCTTTTTATAAACCGCAAGAAGTATTTTTCACCGCTAAAAATGATACGGTAAATCTTTACATAGCGATATCAAACTTCCATTATCGTAGCGGTGGTTTATGGGGAAGCTTAGTATTGGGAACACCCGAACAAATCATGGATGCGACGAAGAAAAACTTTGCATTTGAATCGATGTTAATAGGAAGCTTAATTCTTTCAGGTTTGTATCATATTGTTTTATATATGTACCGGAAAAGGGAAAAAGTCTTACTATTATTTGGAATTGTGAATCTTGTCATTAGTTTACGAACGCTCGTGATTGGGGAACAGGTTTTAATTGAATTCTTTGAGAGGTTCCCATGGGAGCTATTGGTAAAAATAGAGTACTTGACTTTTTACTCAGTGGTGCCTCTGTTTACATGGTTTTTACACTATTTATATAAAGAGGAAGTTTCAAGAAAGTATTGCAAATTCCTTTCCATCCTCAGCTCTTTATTTGCTTTACTAGTTATAGTTACACCTGCCATTATTTACACTAGAAGTTTATTCTTGTACCAAGCTATTACAATCATCACGCTCATTTACCTCATTTTTTCTTTGAGCTTAGCCCTTTACAGAAAACGAGAAGGTTCTTTGGTTGTAGCTATATGCGCCGCCTTTTATGCACTTACCGTAATTAATGATATCCTTTTTATCAATGGAACCATTGTGTCGATGAACCTTTCTAGCTTTGGACTTTTTATCTTTATATTTTCACAAAGTTATATATTAGCTAAGCGCGTGACCATTGCTTTTCAGAAGGTAGAGGAATATTCACAGGAATTAACTGAATTGAATCAAACATTAGAAGAAAAGATTTATGAACGAACCAAGTCTTTAGAGCTCTCTAAGCAGGAACTGCAGCGTGTAAATGCAGCTTTAACCGAAATATCCTATCAAGATCAGCTAACAAAGCTTCCGAATCGACGCTTGTTTGACAATGTCTATGAAACAGAATGGGAAAAAGCGATTCACAATCACACCATGTTATCGATTCTTTACATTGATATTGATCATTTTAAATCTTACAACGATGCTTACGGTCATGAACAAGGCGATAAAACATTGATTCAAGTGGCAGCCTGTTTAAAGGAAACATTAGAAAAATATAATGGAACAGTTGCCCGAATGGGTGGCGAAGAGTTCATTGCCCTCATTTCAAGCAGGACATCAGAACAAATGAACGAAATCGCCGAGGAATGCAGAAATGCAGTGAAGGAACTACAAATTTCCCACAAAGGTTCGTACACTTCACCTTATGTAACCATTAGTATCGGTGTCGCAACAACCGTCCCTGACCAAAACTTTTCACCACGCAATCTAATAAGACGGGCAGATGAGGCACTTTATTTTGCCAAGGAAGAAGGAAGAAATCTCGTTATCATGTCGGGGAGTTACTAACGCATGGGTCATTGCGAACCATGCGTTTTTTTTGTTGACACACTTAACGGAATGTTAGTCCGCTAAAGTTCCCCACCGAAAGGATAGAAATCAAATGGGCCAGGATTTTTTCTTTGTTATCTTCCAGACTAAATGCATCAGGATAATGGCTGAAAGTATTCCGATCGAATCAAATCCAATATCAAATAATCTTCCATCTCGCATGAAAAATAATTGGAGAATTTCGGTTAAAACAGCATAGGAAAAACAAAGAATGAATGCTTGAATCTTTGAAGGAAATCTAGCCATAACTAAAAGTGCTAGAATAAAAAAAGACAGGGCGTGACCGATTTTTTGTAGGGTAAAATACGGATTATCTTCCGTAGGCAATGGATATAGCAGTTCTTCAAAAGAAGGGGTAAAGGTCCAATGAAAGCTAATTTGCTGATGTTCCAATAAATCAGGAAAGCTAGAGTTACAAGTAGATAAAAAAATGAACCCTGCCCAAACCATGATTAAAACAATTCTCATAAACGGGCTCCTTACTAAAAGTTTAGACTTTAAACCATTATATACGAGAAAGAAAAGAGATATACAGGTCTTTCCAATTTTACAGGTTCACCTCCATTTTGCATTAATTGGAAATGAAAGTAAAATAAAAACAGCCTGGATTTTAACCAACGGGTTCCCTTTTGCGAGAGAAAAATATTTATTTACAGGGATTTCAAATTAAATGTCAAAATAAGGGTTAGATGAAACCTTTTAAATATAAAAACGTAGAACATACAAACAACTTCAAGGAGGTATACAGGTGAAAAGAATAGTATCAGTTTTAGCACTTCTTTTACTTTTACTTGCTGGTTGTCAAACCGCTAAAAACGGAGCTCTTGATACATCAAAATTAACAAAGGTAGAAATGAAGGATGTTACAGAGGAACAAGCAAAAAAAATACCTATTACTTATGAAGCACAATCTGTAAAGGTTGGTCTAGATGCACTACCGTTTGAAATGTACTTACCCGAAGAATTACCATTTGATGCTCAACCTTTTCATCCTCCTGTCATTAATGATATGACACATGATGGCAAGAAACTAATGGTGGAGTTTAGAACCTCAACAAAATACAAAGATAACAACATTATTTTAATGATAAAAGTTGACTATCCAGTTTCCGACATGCAAGTACCAAACGCTGAAGAAGTCGAATTAAAAAATGGTGTCGTTGGCAAATATCTAAAAAATACTGTGTCTTTCCAACTGGATAATGTAGCATATGATGTTGTTTATGTTAATAAAAACATTCCCGTAGAACAACATAAAGAGGAAATAATACAGATGGCTAATCAAATGATTAAATAAAAAACGCTTGGGGTTAAAATCCCAAACGTTTTTACTATTTAAAGTGTTATTTATGGTGCTAATTGATTGGCTAATAGGCTATTTTGAGTCTAAAAATTAACTTTCCCTCCCATAAGAGATCCAGTTAGCTTCTAACCCCGACTGCTAGATTTTTATATTATTTAATAGCTTCTAATCTCTCCGCCACTTCTTCCTCCGTTAACCCGTGTTGAGCAATGTAACGGTTTCTAGAATGTGTACGACACTCATGAGAACAGCTGCGCAGATATTGATGTTCATTTTCTTCTGAGCAAAGGATTTTTTTGTTACATTCTGGGTTTGCACAGTTAACATAGCGTTCGCATGGCTCACCAGTGAAATAATCCTTTCCGACAATCACATGTTCCTTCTGATTAACAGGAACTCCAATTCTTTCATCAAACACGTAAAGCTGACCATCCCATAACTCACCTTGCACTTCGGAATCCTTTCCGTAGGTGACAATTCCGCCATGGAGCTGAGCAACATCTTGAAAACCTTCTTTTAGTAACCAGCCGGAGAATTTTTCACAACGGATACCGCCAGTGCAGTACGTGATGATTTTCTTGTCGGCAAACATTTCTTTGTTATCTCTAACCCATTGCGGTAAGTCACGGAAATTGAGGATATCTGGTTTTATAGCTCCTCTAAAATGACCTAGATCATATTCGTAATCATTTCTCGCATCTAAGACGATCGTATCGGGGTCTTGTAATCTTTCATAAAATTCTTTTGGGTTTAAATAGGTTCCCGTTACTTCGTTTGGATTCACATCATCTTCTAACCGAAGAGTCACAAGCTCTGGACGATGACGCACCTTCATTTTAGCAAAAGCGTGTTCATCGGCTTCATCTATTTTAAAAATCATCTCCGCAAAACGTGGGTCCTGCTTCATTTTTTCCATATATTGATTCGTTTGTTCCATTGTTCCAGAAACGGTACCGTTCATTCCTTCATTGGCAATCAGGATGCGGCCTTTAAGTCCAAGCTCCACACAAAATTCCTTGTGCTCCTTAGCAAACTCCTCTGGATTCTCAATTGGAACATACATGTAATACAACAAAACTCTATAAGGTTTTTGAGTCATTTTTTCTGCCACCTATCGATTTATATTTACAAGATATAAATGTATATAGGGATATTTCGGGTATACAAATAAATCTTACCGAAATATTATACCAGAAGATTGATAAAAAAATCATGATACTGCCTGAGGATTCACTTCCAATTGATTCTATTATTGACTTTTTAGGATTCAGATATCCACTTTAACCAATAATAGATAATAACATGTAAAAAATTACCATATTTATTAATGAATAATATTTTTTATACCTATTAAAAATAAAAATGTGTTAACACATACTCAACATTACACCAAGGAGATGAAATAAAAAATGGCAAGAAACAACAACTCTAATCAATTATTAGTACCGCAAGTTCAACAAGCTCTTGATCAAATGAAAGCTGAAATTGCAAGTGAATTTGGAGTAAATCTTGGCCCAGAAACAACATCTCGTGCAAATGGTTCAGTTGGCGGAGAAATCACAAAGCGCCTAGTTCAAATGGCAGAACAACAATTAGGTGGCGGATTCCGCCGTTAAGTAATGAGTATGTATAATAATGAAATGCTCCTCAATGAACGTTGGGGAGCTTTTATTATACAACCATCTACATATAGTTTAATATTCTGAAATTTCCATCAACACTCTTGACCATTCTTAGTATTTTCCATAAAATAGATAATAGTTCTAATTACCCAGGAGTTTGTGTGGAGGATAACGATGAAGATTGAAGGAATCATTTCAATTATAAATACTCTGTGTAAAAGTAATAGTTTTTCCAAAGCACGTCCCATTATCATAAACGAATGGAAACGACTGACGGAATCGAGAAACTATCACTTATTAAATACTAGTGCTCAGGAGTTTATTAAAATTATCAATAGCGAAAAAGAAGATGGCAGGTTTGAAGTTCTATCCCACGCGGATAAGCGCACGCTAAATGTCATTAATGAATCCGTTAAACAGGCTCAATTTAGATATGCCCGGCAAATTATGTCTGAACATCATGCTTTGTTAGAAAAGCCATTGGCTCAAAAATGGTTAACTCAAGATGCTAAAATTATTTATGATGCCTGGAAAACCTCATTCAACTTAGAATTCACCTTATGTACGGACTCCGATTTTTCAAATTCCTTTAGCCTTTCAGATGAGAAAATTTCCAAATAAAAAGTGGCCTTTCCTTATCGGAAGACCACTTTTATTATTTATTGATATAACGCTCGGTATAAGAAAGCCACATATTGAGATCTTTTTACATTATCCCTTGGTTTAAAGGTTTGATCCGGATAGCCCTTCGCAATCCCAGAGGCTGCGAGCTTCTGGATGGCTTCATAAGCTGGATTCTCTTGTGATACATCTACAAAATTCTCTGCATTTTCAGCTTGCCCCAAATCGAAAGCATTTGAAAAGATGATCGCGACATGCTCCCGCTTAAGTTCCGCATCTGGATTAAAATTATTGTTTGGATCCCCTTTAATAATACCTTCTTTATATAATGCATTAATCGCTCCAACCGCCCAGTGATCAGAAGGTACATCATTAAAAATTTGCTTACGATCCGCAACATTTAACTGCAAAGCCTCTGCCATATAGGCAGCCACTTCTGCCCTAGTAATCTTCTCTTCCGGTAAGAAATAACTTTTTTCATACCCTACTAAAATTTCTTTTTTACTTAATGTATTCACTTCTTTATATGCCCAATAATTGGAGTTTACATCATTATATTGTCCAACATCTAACTGATAATTAAGAACTCTTCTAGCACTTAGATATCTTGGACCCCAATAGTAAGGATCATTTAAAGGAGAAATCATGACACCTTTTGAAGTGGAAGCATGAATAAATCGGTCATCTCCAATGTAAATACCTGCGTGAGAAACACCACTTCCATATGTATTAAAGAAAACAAGATCTCCAATTCGTAAATCTGATTTTTTGACTGGCTCTCCCATTACCGCCATATCACTTGTCGTTCTTGGTAAAGCGATGTCGAGTTGTTTAAAAACAAACTGTATGTATCCCGAACAGTCAAAGCCGCTTGGTGCCGTTCCACCCCATGCATATGGTATTCCTATGTATTTTTTTGCAATCGGTAATAATTGATCATAATTAATCGGCTCATCACCCGATTTAGCAAAAGCAGATTTATCTACAGAAAATAGGATGGATAGTAGAAAAATGGTCATAAAAAGTCGCTTTAACATAGTAGATTCTCCAACTCCAATCGTACACGGTTATCTCTATGTAAAAGAATATCACATTTTGTAGAATCATAATTTTACAGTTTTGTAACAAAATTACGGGAATAGTCTGAAAATGACGTTTGCTGGAGCTTTTACGTGGTAAATAATTTCCGCTGTTACCCTCGTACAAATGTCCATACCATATCGGGCACAAGGACATAATCTATAGTGTAGTGATTACACTCAAATTAATAAAAGAAAGGATGATTGATGATGGGTTGTTTCGGCTGGGGTTACGGCGGATACGGCGGTGGCTACGGATATGGCGGTGGCTACGGTAGTTCATTCGTGTTAATTGTTGTGTTATTTATCCTACTCATTATCGTTGGAGCTTCATTCTAATTAGAAAAGTGGAAGTGCTCCCATAAAAAAGGTGCCAGCATCATCCCTAAAAAGGATGGTGCCTGGCACCTTTTTTTACTTAAAATGCTCCCATTTCAAATCGATACTCAAGGTGCCAATGGTTTCTCTTCTTTGAATCGGTGTTTGATCGGTTGCGAGTTTTGGCTTACGAAAACACACCAATTCCTGATGATAGCCGAACATCCGACAAATATCAGGTCTTGCTGAATGGATCCCGCATTTATCATTTTTCAAGTCATAAAAGATGCAGGTTCCAAAATGGCGATGTTGATTTTCAAGCTCATTACGCAGCTTAGTTGGCATCGATTTTACTTTCTTTTTAATCTTTTTAAATTCCTGCTCTGTGATTGGAACAGGACCACAGCACAATCCCCTGCAGCCTTGACATGGTAGAGTTCCCATTTCCTCCCCTTCTTTTCGCTTCTCTATTTATTCTAGTTCTTGATCGATTGCATCAATTTCGACTAAGTCCCAGGCGGTAATAATCCCTAAAGGTTTCTCATCGGTTTTTCCGTTTTGCGTCACAATAACGGCTTTTAATTTTTTCTTAGCAAGATGATGTTCCTCAAAAATCGCTTCCACTTCATAAATATCAGCTTCACTGTTGACATAAACGACTTGATGTAATTTTTCGTACGGTAACAAATCCTTTACTACGACATTTTTCAATGAAAGCCCGGTTAAAGGCTGTTTGTTTAACCAACGAATAATTCCTTCTGTTGTCAGTAGCCACTTATAGATCCCTTTTGTATCAACAATTGGATATTGCGAATAGGATAAACGATCGACTACCTTCAAAATATCTTTTAATGGTGTTTCTTCCTTATAATAAAGGACTGGAGAACTGGCTATTTCTAATGCCTTTTTTGGTTTTTCTAGTTCTTCTGCAATCTTTTCAATTTGGAGAACAATTTCTTCATGAGGTTCAGCGATATAATAATCCTGTTTGACCTTATCATGGACAATGGCATTTCGCAGCTTTCCATATTGATAGAGATCATCTCGATACATCCGAATGATGGCATAAGAATCGCCTTCATCTAGCAAACCTTTAAAATGATCATGTTTTGCATCACGGACAATACGAATTAAGCTTTTATGGATACGGTTAAACGCTGATTCAAATCGTGCAGCTAATGGAGTCGTTTTTTCCAAATCAATCTCTCCTTTTAAAAATGCCTCAGATTATTCGTTATACCCATTTGGATGAGATTGATGCCAATTCCAGGCGTCTTGAATCATTTGATGGACCGATGTTCGCTTTGGATTCCAGCCCAGAACTTGTTTTGCTTTTTCAGATGAAGCGATGAGCTCACTCGGGTCACCCGCTCTTCGTTCCACTACTTTTGCTGGAATCGAATGTCCCGTTACAATTCGAGCGGCTTCAACCATTTCTTTTACGGAAAAACCTTTGCTACTTCCGAGGTTAAAAATATTACTCTCTCCGCCATTTTGTAAATAGCGAAGGGCGAGAATATGAGCATCGATCAAATCCTCCACATGAATATAATCACGAATACAAGTGCCATCTAGGGTTGGATAGTCCTCTCCAAAAATCGAAATAAACTCGCGTTGTCCTAACGCAACCTGAAGGACAAGCGGAATGAGATGGGATTCAGGATGATGATCTTCACCAATTTCACCTGTGGAACGTGCACCGGCTACATTAAAATAGCGCAGGGCAACATACTTCATTCCGTAGGCGCTGTCACACCATTTCATCAGCTTTTCCATGGTCAGCTTCGTTTCACCGTAAGCATTTGTTGGAAGAGTAGGCATTTCCTCTGTTATCGGCATTACCTCTTGTTCCCCGTAAGTTGCCGCCGTGGAGGAGAAAACGATATGCTTGACACCAAATTCCTCCATCACTTCTAATAAAACCTGTGTTCCATAAACATTATTGTGAAAGTATTCTAACGGTTTTACCATCGACTCCCCAACCAGAGAGTTAGCTGCAAAATGGAGTACACCCGTAATCTCTTCTTTTGAAAAAACCTCTTTTAAAAATTCGCGTTCGCGAATATCTCCTTTATAAAAAGTCGCCTTCGGATGGATCGCCTGTTCATGGCCTGTTTGGAGATTATCAACGACTACAACCTGATAGTTTTGCTCTATTAATTGGTACACAGCATGGGACCCAATATAACCGGCCCCGCCTAGCACTAAAATGCTCATTTTTTAACCTCCGTAGGGTTCGAATATAATTAACTCTAACTTTCGATATAGATTAAGAGATTCCTGCCTATTTTCCCATATTTTTGGGTAATCTTTCTATAGTATTTTTAAAGGCATTGTGATATGGTCTAATGCTTTTAATAGTTGTTGTCATTTTATAGGACCCTGAATCCGTTATTTGTGTAAAATAGCCATACTTTCCTAGTTTAGCGGACACAGGTTCCGTTATTCACCTTATTTCCATAGAGAAAGGCATACTTTCTATTTAGCCCCCTAACTCATTTGGACACCTACTATATAAAATATTAAAATATAAATAGTTATAGAGGAGGAGCTAAAATGAAAAGAAAAATGGGGCCTATAGAAGATGTAAAGAACAATATGTTCGTATGGCAATTGAATCAGGGAATGCTGCACATATTGCTCGTAAAGTAGGTGTGAGTACTTCTACTTTAGGAGGATGGATGAAGATCTATCGTGAAGAAGTTGACAGTGAGATGAGAGAAGAAGGTGTAAGCCCTTTAACTGAGTCTTCCACATCGGATGATCTACAAAAGAAATATGACAAGGCCATGAAACTCTTAGGAGAAAAAGAACTTGAAGTTGCCATGCTTCGTGACATGTTAAAAAAAAAGTTGTCGGATTAGATGAGCGAATCGAATATGCTAGTTTGTGGATTGATTCTGGTTTTCCAGCTAAACGCGTTTTAAGAATTGCTCAAGTACACCGTTCAACCTATTACTATAGATTGTCCCACCCTCCGATTCAAAAGACAAATACTGGGGGACGACCTATCCCTGGTTTTTCTAGAAATAGACAAGGAAAAAAGATCAAAGATGAAACAATTAAAGAGTATTTACTTGAGTTGATTAGTAGTAAGGCTGAGGTATATGGCTACCGAAAATTAACTCGGTGTTTACAACGCCAGTATAAGTTAATCATAAATAAGAAAAAAGTATATCGCCTATGCAAAGAATTAGATATTTTAATGCCACAACGTGAAAAAAAGCAGAAATATCCTCGTCGATTGGCTAAGAATCATGTAATCACCGGTTCAAACCAATTATGGCAACTAGACATTAAATATGGCTATGTCTCATCATCTCGTCGTTTTTTTTATGTAGCTAGTGCAATAGACGTTCATGATCGAACTATTGTTGGTCATTACCGTGGTACTACATGTGAAGCTAAAGATGTTACAAATATGCTTCAAAAAGCCTTATTGAAAAGAGGAATTTACGAATTAGAAGAGGATCAGTCCCTTATTATAAGGACTGATAACGGCCCTCAATTCATAAGTAATAAGTTTGAAGAGTTTTGTTTGGCACCGCAAGTACAACACGAACGGATTCCGCCTAAATCACCTAATATGAATGCATATATTGAGTCTTTTCATAGTGTGTTGGAACGGGAGTGTTTTCAACGTAATGAATTCATAACGTTTGATCAAGCTTTTAAGTGTGTTGATGAATATATTCAATTTTACAATGAAGAGCGCTATCATGGCAGTCTAGATGACTATTCTCCAACAGAGTATTACAATAAATGGCTAGCTGGTGAAATAAAGTCAGTGAAGCAATCAATGTGATGATTCCTCGTGATAGAGAATAACAGGTTCCCTGTTATTCTCTATCACGAGGCCAGTAAGCGAAGCGCGCTAGAAAAAATGAAATACTTCGTTTAAAAGAGATAATAAGAGTATGTGTCCAAACTTAGGGGGTTGGACCGCTTTTGAGGCAATAACGGATCTGTAGTCCGATAATCCGCTAAAAATCATACATTTGGCAAAAATAGCGGAACCTGTGTCCGATGTTTAACGTATGAGGGACAATTACTCATCCAGTTTGCAAATTCACCAGATCAATAAATTATTTCATTCTTATGCATGTCCTTTTCCTCCCCTCCCCCTATATATAAAGGGTGAAAGGAGGTGATACAAAATGGCACAAGCGATGTTAGTAGAATCTAATTTGCGTTTATTTTTCGAAACAGGCATGAATGAAAAAGGGGAACCCATTTATAAGGCGAAGACCTTTAACAATGTGAAAAAAGAGGCGACGGTTGACCAGCTTTTTCAGGTAGCTCAAGCAATTGGAACCCTCAGCAATGATCCAATCAACACCGTCGAACGTTCGGATCGACATGATATTATGGCCTAATAATTAGACGGGAAATTTTTAATAGAGGAGGTGAATAAGGATGGCAAAAACACTAGAATTGCAGTTTAGTACAGAATTAGGAGGAACCGCTCGAGTTTCACTGGATAACCCTAAGGAACCGATTGATCCTGCAGCAGTCAAATTAGCGATGAATCAAATCTTATCTGCTGGCGTTTTTTATTCGACTACTGGAAATTTAGTAGCGGTAAAAGGTGCTCGTGTGATTGAGCGAAATGTGACGGATTATGAATTGATTTAATTTTAGAGGAGCCGGTTCCAATGGCAGGAACCGGTTCTTTTTTATGAGCAAAGGAATTGCAAAAATTCTGGAAATCTCTTTTTAAAAAAGGAATAAGAGTGCCCAGCACCTTCAATGGTCTCAAATTGAATATCCTCTATTTTATCCTTGAGAATCTCATAGATGGCTTGATTGGATTGATAAAATTGCTTGCTTAAAGTGGTGTTTTCACCAGCTTCTTCCGTACCGCAGTCCATATAAAATTTCTCAAGGTTCGATAAGTCTGATTTTTTTAATAGATTTTCGATTTCCTCTTGGTTTCGGTAAAAAGCAGATGAAAGAATCGCCACTCTTTTAAACAAATGGGGATAACGGCAAGCGGCATATGTGGAAATTAACCCACCTAAGGAGATCCCTGCCATGTACGACTGGTCACTTTGAGTTCGGTACTTCCGGTCAATAAAAGGCTTTAATTCATGAACAATAAAGGACGTATACTCTTCTCCCTTACCGCCTAATTTACTTTCATAACCTAAAACCTCTTTACAAAATTCTCCGTTCACCCAAGGGCAATACTCATGGAATCGCTCATCCCCCGTTGTGTTTTGATCAATCGCTACAACAATCAAATCGACTTTTTCTTCATCTAAGTATTCCTGAAGTCCTAAAGAAACTCCACCAATCGCTTCATCATCTGTTAACACATTTTGACCATCATGCATATACAAAACGGGATAAGTTTTAGAGGTAGAATCATAGTCTACAGGTAAATACACTCGGATTTTTCTGTCTTCATGAAACAAAGGGAGAGTTAAGAATTCTATCATATCTGACGCACTCCTAATTATGTATAGTTATTTCAATTATATAGAAGCCACAGGAGTTTTTCCTGTGGCTTCTTATTGTGTTTTTTCTAAAAAAGGCTCCATTTTTTATGAAAATCACTAGTTTCTTGTCTAGAAATCAAGTTTCATAGAAAAAATGATGCATTTTGTAGTGATACCAATATATCATTTGCTCAACTTTTTGGATATATAATCAAGTTCCTGAGGATATGCTCGAGTTGATCTGACTTATGATCGAGTTCTGAATTTTATGCTCGACTTTTCCCGACTTATGCTCGAGTTCTAAATTTTATGCTTGACTTTCCCTGACTTATGCTCGAGTTTTAAATTTTATGCTCGACTTTCCCTGACTTATGCTCGAGTTTTAAATTTTATGCTCGACTTCTCTTGGCGTATGCTCGAGTTCTAGATTTTGTGCTCGACTTCTCTTGGCGTATGCTCGAGTTCTAGATTTTGTGCTCGACTTCTCTTGGCGTATGCTCGAGTTCTAGATTTTGTGCTCGACTTTTCGAGGTTATGCTCGAGTCTATCAGATTTCCCCTCTACTATTTAACGCCACACATTTCTAAGATGTATCTACTCGAACTCCTTCGCCCCTAACTCTTCCAGCTGCTCACCCACGAATTTCTTCAATTCTAGCAATGTGTGTTCTTCAAATGGGGATCTTAGATTTCCTTCTTCTAGTAACTCAGAAAATGACTTGCTGCCACCTAAACGACTAAGTTTGACATACGTTTCCCAAGCGGCTTCCCAATTTTCATTGGACATGCGCCAAAACTCCAAAGCGCAAACTTGTGCAAGCGTGTAATCAATAAGATAGAAAGGAACCTCGTAGATATGGATGACTTCCTGCCAGAATCCACCCGCATTCAAGAATGGAATTTGGTCATTGTCGCGCTCAGGCATGTACTTTTTCTCTAATTCCAACCATAATTGCTTACGTTCTTGAGCTGTTAGATGAGGGTTTGCATAAACTTCATGTTGGAAGTGATCCCCCGCACACAGTCTTGGAATTTTGACAAGGGCATCATGCAAGTGAGCAAACTTATGTTTATCCGTATCTTCCTTGAAAAATAACTCCGACCATGGGAATACGAAAAACTCCATGCTCATCGAGAAAATCTCGGCTGCTTCCATCGTTGGAAAAAAGTATTCCGGAAGCTCTTGCTCTTTCAACGATTGATAGACTTGGAACGCATGACCTGCTTCATGAACCAATACTCTGATATCATTCGCTGTACCATTGAAGTTTGCAAAAACAAATGGTGCCTGTTGCTTCCATAGGACCGTACAGTATCCAACATTGGCTTTTCCATCCTTGTTGACTAAGTCAAATAGCTCCCTTTCCATCATTTCCTCGTAAAAATTCTTTGTTTCCACCGATAACTCGCTGTACAGCCTTCTTCCCTGCTCCACAATCCAATCAGGATCGCCCTTTGGAGTCGGATTTCCACTTGGAAACTGGAATCTTTCGTCGTAGATTTTCATCTTATTTACGCCTAAACGCTGACGCTGTTTTTCCACAAGATTGGATGCAAGTGGAACGATATGTTTGACGACATTTTCACGAAAAAGCGCAGCAGAATTGGCATCCCATGTCCGATTCCATCTAAGGTAAGCTAACTCTATAAAATTCGTAAAACCTAGCTTCTTGGCAATGCTGTCTCTAACTTTTACTAACTTATCGTATAACTCATCTAACACCTGTTCCTGGCGGGCAAAAAATTCGTACTTTGCTTCAGCGGCACGTTTTCGGACGTCACGATTAGGATTTAAGATAAACTTATCCAGTTGGGAAAGGGTTCTTTCCGCACCATCGAATGGCACTTTGGCAGTCGCAATCAGTTTTTGGTATTCACTTGTTAATCGGCTTTCTTCTGTTAAAAGGTCCATGACTTCAGGTGAAAAAATTTTCACCTTTGATTCGGCAAATCGAAAAAGCTGTTTTCCTAAAGATTGTTCTAACTCCGCACGAAATGGTGTTTCTAACAAAGCAGCGTAAAATTGGGAGTCGACATGTTCGTATTCCGGCGTTTTTTCATTAAAAAAGTCCTGTTCTTTTTCATAAAAAGGATCTGTCGTATCTAATGTCGTACGAATTTGGGCAATCGTCTGGGTAGATTCGAATTCTTTTCGGATCTCATTTATTTTTCCAATAATCGTTATCTGCTCTGCAGCTGACGTGGCATCCTTAAATTCCTGGATGAACTGCTCCATATCCTGTTTGACTTGTTCGATGTCAGGTCTTACATATTGGAACTCACTAAATTTCATTGTTAATCCCCCTTTAAACTAAACCGACTGTATAGTTTATTTTAATTCCAATATTTTCATAAATCAAGTGAATTGTATGATTTTTCTAATTATTTTTAAAATTGCACTTGTTTGATCCAATAACTTGGAGAGCTCATCGGATCGATTTTGATATGGACATAATAGAGAGATCGTGGTTCCTTTACATGAAAGGTCATCGAAAATTCCTTTTGAACGTGTATATCAAAAAGCTGTGGAACACAGCCTTCTGGTAAGCTGAAATTTTTGCTAATTTCGGTTGGAATATCTTCTCCCCAACGATATTCATTCGGTTTCCAATCCCCTTTCTGATAATCGATCATTTCCGCGTGGATATTATCTTTACTACAAATAGCCACAAAGTCCGTTCCATAGCTGTAATAGTCCATTCGTTCCTGCCATTTACCGGATAGCTCGTATGTATCATTTGGTTTGTTCTTTACTGAAAGTTTAAGCGAATCCGCATCAGTAGGTTGAAAGAAATAAAAATACGTGATCGCAACTAGGCCCCCTGCTAATACAGGCAAGGAAATCAGCGCCAACCCTCGCTTCCAGCGCTTTTTCACCAGCATGATTCCTCCAACGATCAACATGATCACTAAAAAAATGACAACTATTAATAGAAAAAAAGTAATCCCCATATAATAGACTCCCTCTCAAATATTTTTATCGTAGAAAAATATTATTCCTTACACCATGTCCATTCTCCTCCCTTTCTCTATATATAAAAGGTGGAAGGAGGTGATACAAAAATGGCACAAGCAATGTTACTAGAATCCAATTTACGTTTAGTATTTGAAACAGGCATGAATGAAAAAGGCGAGCCAACTTACAAAGCAAAAACGTTTAACAATGTGAAAAAGGAATCAACCGTTGACCAACTTTTTCAGGTAGCCCAAGCAATCGGAACTCTTTGCAATGATCCAATTAACACCGTTGAACGTTCTGATCGTCATGACATTATCGCTTAATGGTAAGGAAAATTTTAAAAAAGGAGGAGGTGAAAAAGGATGGCAAAAACACTAGAGTTACAGTTTAGTACGGAATTCGGCGGAACGGCCCGTGTGTCTGTAGACAATCCAAAGGAACCGATTGATTCTGCTGCCGTTAAGCAAGCAATGGATCAAATTCTAGCTGCTGGAGTATTTTTCTCGACAACCGGTGACCTTGTTGCGATTAAAGGAGCACGCATCGTGGAACGCAATGTGACGGATTATGAAATTGTTTAATCTCCGAGGGCCGGCTTCTGAACTGAAGTCGGTCTTTTTCGACAAATAATAGTAGAAAGGAGGGGTAAGAGATGGAGCAGTTCGTACCTCTCATTAGTGAGGTAGGCTTTCCGATAGTCGTTACCTTATACTTGCTTTATCGGATTGAGTCAAAGCTTGATATGGTGGTGCAATCGATTCAAAGTTTACCCGACCGATTGAAGGAAAGGACATAATAGGTATGAAAGACACACTCAGCCTGTTCGGTTGGGGTGTTTTTTTTTCAAAAAAAAAGGCACCGAATAGGATGTATTCGATGCTAAAAATATAATGAAAGAAAATAGTTATGGTTTACCAATCAAAACCTTACATACTAACATAATATAAAATTTTGTCGAAGTTTGTCGATAAGATATTTTTGGTTATTATACTACTATTTTCCTCTATATAAGAGCTTTTACCTCAAAAAGTATTACTGTGCTCCATAGCCCCACTTGTGAATGTTGTGGTGGAAGCCGAATACCTTTGGTTCGCCGTATTTAACCTCTTTGTTAATTCCATCGAAATCGTGGTCAGAGTAAAGCGTTAAAATTGGCATGTCTTCGTTCCAGATTTCTTGTAGATCGCTGTAAATTTGTTTACGATTATCTTGATTTGGTTCTGTTTTACCTGCGCTTAATAGCTCATCAGACTTCGCATTGCTGTAGCCTGAGAAGTTATAAGGAGCATTGGAACCGTAAAGGCTTGAAACATCTGGATCAAGTGTAAAGGTAAAACCAATTAATAGTAAGTCAAAGTCCCCAGCTTTCCCTTTTTGTAAAAGAGTTGGGAAGTCGTAAGTGGTTACCTCTACTTTTACTCCAATTTGTTGTAGCTGTTGCGCAATAATCGGTGCGGACTGTTCACGAATTTTGTTTCCAATTGGCACGACTAAACGTAATTTCTTATTAAAGTCCCAACCAGCTTCCTCTAATAATTTCTTTGCTTTTTCAGGATCATACTTATAATGTTCCATATCTTTATTCAAGTATGGATTTAAGGAAGTATATGGTCCATCCACTACTTCTCCGTAGCCTTTGAGTAGCTTGTCCACTAAAACATTACGGTCCAGTGCATAGGCGATGGCTTGACGAACTTTCGGATCTTTAATGGTTTTCGTATTAAATTCCATTGTTTGGAATCCGATCGTCGGTTCAACTTTTGTACGAATGTTTTTCATTTTTTCAACGGTCTCGTAATCTTGAACGGCAATTTTTCCAATTCCGATCCCAACGTTCATATCTAACTCGCCAGTTTGAAGCTGAGCGACTAAGTTAGGAGCGGGCATAATTTTAATAAAGATTTTTTTCGTTTCTGGCTTACCGAAATAGTAGTTGTCATTTCCTTCAAGTTCAACAAATTGGTCCTTCTTATATTGAACAAATTTGTAAGCACCATTGGTGACAGTCGGTTTCTGGAAAAATGGATGCTGTGATAGTTTAGTAGGATCCACATCCTTCAAAACATGCTTTGGAAGAATCATAAATTTAACACCTAACTGTTCTTTTAACATGTTAGGATCAACTGGTTTGCTAGTCTTTAATTCGATGGTTTTTTCATCCATCACTTTGACAGATGAAAGCTCTGTTGTCCCTTCAGGTAATTTCCCATTTGCATCTAAGCCTTCTAATGTGGAGATGTAGCCACCAACAGTTGTTTCTACTTTAGGGTTGGCAACAAGATTCACTGTGAACGCAAAGTCTTCTGCGGTAACTGGCTTGCCGTCAGACCAATTCGCTTTTTGGTTTAACTTGATCGTATACGTTTGGTTATCCGTTGTTTCGAAGGAATCCGCTAGTTTTGGAACGAAATTCAGTGGTCCGTCCATTTCTAGTAAAGATTCAAACATAAATTTTTCTACAAATCCGGAGGCCACATCAGATGAGTTGATTGGGTTAAAAAGAATCGGCGGATTCACCATTCCTAAAAATAAGGTGTCTTTAGATTTCCCCGCTGCGGACTTGCCGTCAGATGATGTTTGCGATGCCCCGCCGCTGCATGCAGCAAGTAGCAGCAGCGATAAAATGGCCATGAAAGAGATGACTTGCTTAAAAGATTTTTTCATAAATTCCCTCCTAGATATTAGTTTGATTGATTAGAAGCTTGGTGTTGAAAAGTTGAGTTTGAAGTGTAGGTTGATCCCTTAAGTAGTAGAGCTTTTTTGTTTGGAACTCGAGCATTCCTTCGGAGAGTCGAGCATATTTTTTGGAACTCGAGCATTGCCCTCAGAAAGTCGAGCATATTTTTTCAAACTCGAGCATTCCCCTCGGAAAGTCGAGCATATTTTTTGAAACTCGAGCATTTCCTTCGAAAAGTCGAGCATATTTTTTGAAACTCGAGCATTTCCTTCGAAAAGTCGAGCATATTTTTTGAAACTCGAGCATTTCCTTCGAAAAGTCGAGCATATTTTTTGAAACTCGAGCATTTCCTTCGAAAAGTCGAGCATATTTTTTGAAACTCGAGCATTTCCTGGGATAGTCGAGCATAACTCCCGGTGACTCAATCATTTAATCACAGGAACTTGGTTAAATCCCTAAAAAGGGATGCCAATTTAAACAAAAACCCTTTCAAAGTTACCTCTTTTTTAGAAAAAACCATCAATTCCAAGAGCATTTTCTTTAAAATGAATCCCGCGCCACCCAAAATCTACTTCAAACTCTTCGGATCCATCGCATCTCTCAGACCGTCACCCATGAAGTTAATCGCTAACACGGCCAACAAAATCATCACACCTGGCGGAACCCATAACCACGGTTGTGAAGCAAGAACCGTTAACGATTGAGCTTCCGTTAGCATGTTGCCCCAGCTTGCCGTTGGCGGCTGCACTCCCATTCCTAAAAAGCTCAAGGATGCTTCCATAATGATCGCGAAGGCAATTCCGAATGTGGCATTAACCAAAATCGGAGCTAAACAGTTCGGTAAAATATGCTGGAACAGGACTCTTGGAGTCGAATATCCTAGAGCCACTCCCGCTTTGACGTAGTCCATCTCTTTAATAGAAAGAACACTCCCACGGACAATCCGGGCAATCGCCGGCCAGCCTAATACACCGAGTACTAAAATGATGTTGGATAAGCTTGGCCCCATGATACTAACCAATACAAGGATGACCATTAAGTAAGGGAAGGACATAAACACATCTGTTAGACGCATGATCACCATATCCACCCATTTGCCAAAGTATCCGGCAACCGCACCAAGAACCGTTCCGATGGCGACATAAATGGCGACGGCACCAATTCCAACAGACAAGGAAACGCGAGAGGCATAAATGAGTCGGCTTAAGATATCACGGCCAACGGAATCGGTTCCCAGAGGGTGAGCCGCTGATGGCTTTGCCTCAAACTCGGCATTCACCGCGTACGGATCATTTGGTGCGAACCACGGTGCAAAAATCGCCATCAAGATGAATAAGCAAAAGATCACGAGTCCTACTACCGCTAATTTATGTTTGAAAAACTTTCTCCTGATTAACTTGAGGTAACTCTCCTCTTCCCCAAAGACCTCCATGACGCCAATATTCTGTTTTAATGGAATATCCCTTGTCGTATCTAGTGTCGGCAGCGACATCCTTCTCCCCCCTTTTTAGTTGTATTTAATTCTCGGATCTGCTACGGAATACATAATATCGGTTAATAAGTTAGAAAACAGAACGGCTAATGCAGCCATAAAGTTTAGCGCCATTAAAGTTGGATAATCCCGTGAGCCAATGGACTGAATCGTTAATTGCCCTAACCCTGGCCATTGAAAAATTTGCTCCGTGATGACCGCTCCCCCAATGAGCATCGGGATTTCCAACCCAATAACAGTAATAATCGGAATTAACGCGTTTCGTAAAGCATGCTTGTTCGTCACGATAAATTCCTTTAAACCTTTAGCCCGTGCGGTTCTCAGGTAATCCTGACCAAGGACCTCAAGCATACTGGATCGGACATATCGGACAACGTTTCCGGCAATTGCGGTTCCTAACACCATAGCCGGAAGGACCATATGCATCAGGGTATCCCCAAAGCCAACTGTTCCCCCGAGTGTATTCATCCCCCCTGTTGGAAAGATACGGAACGAAATCGCAAAGACATAAATCGCTCCTAATCCTAAAAAGAAGTTCGGAACGGATATTCCTAAAAAGGATACCGATGTGGTCAAGTAATCAAGCCAGGAATATTGCTTCGTTGCACTTAAAATTCCGACTGGAATGGCAATCAGATAAGCAATTAATAGGGCTGTCCCCATTAACATCACCGTTGGCCCGATTCTTCCTGCAATCATGTCAACAACCGGCTCATAGGTAGAAAAAGAATAACCAAATTCACCTTTCAGCAACGATCCCAACCAATGAAAATACTGAACGATGATCGGATCATTTAACCCAAGGGCTTCCTTCTTAATCGCTAAATCTGCTTCCGTCGCATATGGATTCAACTGCATTTCTACTGGATTCCCAGGTGCTAGATTAATAATGAAGAAGTTAAAAATCGTGACTCCTAATAGAACTGGCAAGGCAATGAGTAACCTTCGAACGATATATTGAAACACTGTTTCTCCCCCCTTCTTTTTTAAAAAAATGCTTCGCGCCAGCCTACGATAATGGAAAATGGCAAGCGAATGAGTGCTCTCCACCAGTAAGCTGTGGCGTTTGCTCCTGACAAATCGCCTTAGCAAATGGGCATCTTGTATGGAAGCTGCACCCCTTTGGCGGATTGGCCGGGTTTGGAACATCGCCTTCGATGACAAATCGTTCTCGGTTCCGCAAATGCGGATTCGGAATCGGATAGGCGTTGAGAAGGACTTGTGTATAAGGATGTTTCGGTCGCTTAAAGATATCCTCAGTCTTGGCAAGCTCAACAATTTTTCCCAAATACATCACGGCGATTCGGTCACTGATATACTTCACGGCTCCAAGCCCATGGGCAATAAATAAGTAGGTTAATTGAAATTCCTTCTGTAAATCTTTTAATAGATTTAAAACCTGGGCTTGAATCGATACGTCCAAAGCGGAAACAGGCTCATCACAGACCACCAGTTTCGGATTTAAGATTAGGGCCCTCGCAATTCCAATCCGTTGGCGTTGTCCGCCTGAAAACTCATGTGGATAACGACTTTGGTGGAATTTGGTTAACCCGACGATTTCAAGAATATCGTCTACCTTCTTTTTCACTTCCTCAGGTGTCGCTAGCTTATGAGCCAATAACGGTTCCGCAAGCAAGTCACCGACCCGTTTTCTTGGATTAAGGGAGGAGTAAGGATCTTGGAAAATAATCTGCAGATTCGTTCGAACCTTGCGTAACTCCTTATTTCCAAGCGTCGATAGGTCCTTTCCATCAAAGATGATACTGCCGTCTGTTGGCTGTTCTAGATGGATGATGGCTCGTCCAGTTGTCGATTTACCGCAGCCCGATTCTCCTACTAGACCAAGAGTTTCCCCTTTTTTAATCGAAAAATTTAAGCCATCTACCGCTTTGACATGCCCGACTGTTCGCGAGATAATCCCTTTTTTAATCGGATAATATTTTTTTAGATTCTTAACTTCTAAGAGAGTGTCTTGCGCCTTAGCATCAACATCTTTTGAAAATTTCTCTACGATGACCGTCATACTCGTACCCCCTTCCCACTAAGGTGTGCAGCCTCTTGCTTCTCGGCTTCATATAACCAGCACCTAACTTTATGGTCGCTCCCCTTGTCGACTGGAAGAAGCTGTGGTTTATTCGATAAACACTTATCGGTTGCATACGGACATCTTGTATGAAAACGGCAACCCTCAGGCATATGCTGCAACGTTGGCACTGTCCCCGGAATGGAATACAAACGATTGTGGCTATCAAATTCCAAATGAGGAATCGACTCGATTAATCCTTTTGTATAAGGATGTTTGGGATGATCGAACAACGTGAACACATCCGCTTCCTCCACCACTTGTCCCGCATACATGACCAACACCTTATCTGCCATTTCCGCAATGACCCCTAAATCATGGGTAATAAGCATAATCGCGGTTTCCGACGTTTCGCGGAGTTCTTTCATCAAATTCAAGATTTGCGCTTGAATCGTGACATCTAAGGCGGTAGTAGGCTCGTCCGCAATTAATAGTTTTGGGTTGCATGATAACGCCATCGCAATCATGACCCTTTGCCGCATCCCGCCTGATAAGGCATGCGGATATTCGTGAAAAATTGCTTCTGGTCTTGGAATCCCAACTTTCCCTAACATGTCAATCGCATATAGCTTTGCTTCCTTTGGATCCATTTTTAAATGTAAGCGAAGGCCTTCCATCATCTGATTTCCGATGGTAAAAACAGGGTTCAACGATGTCATCGGTTCCTGAAAAATCATCGCGATTTCATTCCCGCGAATTTGTCTCATCTCTTCTTCTGTGAGTTGAGTTAAGTCCTTCCCATTTAACTTCACTGCACCTTTCCTGATAAATCCCTGTCTACCCAACAGCCTCATGATCGATAGGGAGGTGACACTTTTTCCGCAACCTGATTCACCTACAATCCCAATCGTTTCACCAGGCTTCAGGGAGAAGGAAACCTCTTCTACCGAGGTCACCTCTCCTTTATCTGTTTTAAAAGCAGTTTGCAATTTTTCAACTTCTAAAAACTCCTTCATCGTTTCACCTCCTGTGAGTCATTACCTTGTTTCGGCCACTTGTGGTTCCTTTGCTGACACATATTGATAAACAAGGCTTAATAACCCTTTGCCTGCGTTTACCATCGCTTTTTCATCAAAATCAAATTTCGGGTGATGGTGCGGGAAGTCCGCTCCGATTTCGGTATTACCAGCACCTGTAAAGAAGAACATCCCTGGCTTTTCTTTTAGATAATAAGAGAAATCCTCACTACCCATCATCGCTGGCATTTCAACCAGGACTTCCTTACCTACATTTTTAGAAATAGCCTCTACAAAAACCTGCGTTTCCTCCGGATGGTTATAGACAGCTGGATAGCCACGTCCATAATCGACTTCGCAAGTGGCATGGAAGGCGGAGCAAATTCCGTTTGCTAACACTTTAATTTCTTTTTCAATATGATCACGAACCTCTTCATCAAATGTTCGAACTGTTCCCGTCATCACGGCGGAATCAGCAATAACATTGGATGCATTTCCAGCGTGGAACGACCCTACTGTTAGGACAGCTGACTTTTGTGGATCGACCTGACGGCTGACAATATGCTGAAGCTGGTTAATCACCTGTGCCCCAATCGCAACGGCATCAATCGTTTGATGCGGGGAAGCACCGTGCCCGCCTTTTCCTTGAACCTTAATTTCAAAGCGGTCTGCTGCTGCCATCAGATAACCCGATCTATAACCGTAGCCGCCTGTTGGCATACCGGAAGTTAGATGAGTTCCAAATACCACATCCACTCCGTCTAAGCAGCCATCCTCAATCATCGCAATCGCACCACCGGGAGCCAGCTCTTCCGCGTGCTGATGAAGTAAAACAACTTTTCCTGCTAACTGGTCACGATTTTCACTTAACACCTTTGCTACCGCTAAAAGAGTAGCCGTGTGACCATCATGTCCACAGGCATGCATCACACCAGGAACCTTTGATTTATACGGAACATCCTTTTCGTCTGGGATGGGCAGAGCGTCAAAATCGGCTCTTAGTGCAATGGTTTTCCCAGGTTTGGCACCTTGAATCGTTCCGACTACCCCTCTGCCCCCTACATTCGTCCGTACCTCCACACCAAAGCTTTCTAAAATCGAGGCAACCATTTTCGGTGTCTCAACTTCCTGGAAGCTTAGCTCCGGATGCTGGTGCATATGCCGTCTCCATTCCACCATTTGGTCATACATCTCTTCTAACTGCTGGAACCAGGTTTGTAACATTGGACATTCCCCCTGTGTAATTTTGTAAATTTCTATCGGTTTACTCAAATTAATAATTAGAAAAATTTAATGAGGGTTGTATTTAAAAATACTCAAATGTATTTTTATACACTTCGAGTTGAATAAAGCTATTTATTTCTAATATGCCATCGATTTTTTTGATACGTTTAAGGCTGTCTTTTAAATCTTCTTGCTCGGGGACGTTGATTTGGATAATTAATGGATAGGGTCCTGAAATAAGGCTAATGAATCGAACTTCTTTTACCTTTTTGACATGTTCAATGACTTGATCTAAGTGGGATAATTGAACTTTAACGAGAATGATCGCTCCTGCTTTAATTCCAATGGCCACCGGATTCACGACACCAGTAACATTGAGAATTTCATTTTCGGTTAAATTTTTGAAACGGGTTCGAATGGTCTTTTCTGTGACATTCAATTCCTCGGCTAGTTCGGTGAAAGGTCTTCTTCCATCTTTGGAAAGAAGGTGGATAATTTTTTTATCAAGTTGGTCTAGCTGGTGCTTTCCATACATTCAACCCCTCCATTCGTCTTGGATTCGCATAATCGCTTATGTAATTCGACTTTTTTTCAAATGAAAAAGCTTGAAAAGGAATAAATATTTAGTTTTTATTATCTAGAAACGGACCAATCTTTTTAAGAGTAAAAAGGACTATTTTAAATATTTAGAATATTTTAAATGTTAGTAACCGCTTGCACTGTTGAGAAATAAGGATTTTACATGGTAACGCTTTACCTTAATAAAAAATCAACTGAAACTTTTCTCCTAAAATAAATACGGTTATACTAAAAGAATTGAAGGAAGGTAGTAGAATTTTATAGCACCAAAGTCCTTCTACTAAATATTGGTAGTAGGTCTTTTGAGAGGAGAATAAATATGGCGTGGAAAATAAACCATTCACTCAAATTAAAAGTAGATCGTTTTGAAATCACATCCGATAAAGTAAGTCTGCCAAATGGTGAAGAAAAAACGTTTTCCTTTGTCGATTTTGCTAAAGGGGTTTGTGTCCTTCCAATTACGGAGGATCACGAAGTATTAGTTTTAAAGCAATACCGTCACTCCATTAAGGATTGGCAATGGGAGCTGCCAGCGGGTGCGATAGATGGAATTGATTTAGACCCACTGGAAACAGCCAAACGTGAATTAGAGGAAGAAACTGGTTATGTGGCTGAACATTGGCTTGAATTAGGCAGCTTTTTTCCATCACCAGGCTCGACAAGTGAGGAAATCTATTTATTTGCCGCAGCAGGACTAACACCTACCGAACAAAACCTAGAAAGCTCCGAACAATTGGAAGTACATAAAATGAGTATGGAAGATTTGAAAGTGATGATTAAAAACGGAGAATTCAAGCATGGAGCCGGTCTTGCAGCTATCATAAAATATAAGTATGCCATTGAATAGATTTAAATAAAGCACGATTTCCAAAATAGGAATTCGTGCTTTTATTATTATTGTCACAGTGTTAAAGTTCACTTATTTATCATTCTTTTCCTAAAAATACTAGTTAACTAAAATGGCAAAACATGTTATCTTAGACTAGGTGATTTTTAATGATAATAAAAGAGCTTTTTGCAAATTTAGCCATCCTTATATCTTTATTGTTTCTCTATACCCAAATAACGAAGGATGTTACTCAAAACCTAAAAGGTAAAATCCTATTTGGTCTATTAGGAGGAATATTAGGTAATATTCTTATGCAGTATAGCATGCATATTGGTTCCACTATTATAGATTTAAGACATATACCCATTATTACACTAGCCTTTTATAGCGGGTCTATCCCAGCCTATATAGCGATGATCCTCATTATTTTGGGTCGATTCCTAATCGGCATTAATCTATCTGCCTATGCATCAATTTTTCTTGTCGTTCCAATTACAATTATGACTCTATTAGTTTCAAAAACAACCTTATCAAGGAAATGGAAAGTAGTTTCCATTTTAACTTTATCCAACCTTATTTCTACCGTAATTCTTACTTATCTCATCCAAGATTGGTCAACCCTAATGGTCATTTTACCTGTTTACTGGAGTGTTTCCTATTTAGGTGCATTTGTCGCTTTTTATATGATTGAGTTCATGGTACGAAATCAACAGTTATTAAAAAAGTACAAATTTGAATCGGCAACAGACGGACTGACTGGATTAAATAATGTGAGAAAGTTTGATGAAATTTTTAATATATGCATTGGGAATTTGAAAACAACGAATGAAAAACTATCACTCCTTTATATCGATATCGACTTTTTCAAAAAGGTTAATGATACTTATGGTCACTTAGAGGGCGATGGGGTATTAAGAGAGCTTAGTATGATTTTGAAAAATAGCACAAGAACCTTTGATGTCGTCAGTCGAAATGGTGGCGAGGAATTTACGGTCCTGTTATTGGACTGCCCGCTGGATAGAGCCAGGGAAATCGCCGAAGGCATTCGAAGAAACGTGGAGAAACATTCCTTTTTACTTAGTTCTGGGAAAACCATTCATATAACCATATCCATTGGAGTGGCAACGTACAACGAAACAACCAAGGATGCTACTTCATTAATTGAGGATGCGGATAAAGCATTATATGACGCGAAACAATCTGGAAGAAATCGAGTTTGTCAGGCGTAAATAGTAGGGTGGCCAGGGAGAACCTCTTTTGGCTGCCCTTTTTGGTTTAAGTAAAAATTCAATCAAACGTTTGATTAATACGTATGTTCCCCTAAATCGTGAATTTGGAAAAGAAAACCATTCCCCATAGGACCTGCGAAGCGATCACCGTTAGGAATTAGAATCGAAGGGTAATTCATCAACATTTAACCCAGAATTACATTGGGCTCTTTTTAGGTAGCACCGTGATTATCTTATCGTTAATAGGCTTTGCTTTTTCAAATAGGACACAGGATCCGTTATTCGTTATTACCCAAAAATAGATGTTTTTTCATAGCTTTACGGACTCAGGATCCGCTATTCCCCTTATTTCATTGTAAAAAGGTATACTTTTGGGGCAATAACGGAACCATAGTCCGATAACCCTCTAAAAACGATACGTTTTTGTTAAATAGCGGACCGTGTGTCCTTTAATGAAATGTTTCCTTAAACACTCACCCTCTTACCTTTATTGGCAGATGGATTTCCAAATAAATTCGGTCGTAATCCCAATAATGACAGTGTTCATCGTACTATTCAAAGTCAAAGCCCTTTTCGTCCACTTCATAATCAGACTGCGGGAGCCTTTTCCTTCCAAAAGTAATAAACCGCTATCAAAATACGTCCTATTATATTAAAATAAGTCTTAATGATTGTCAGTTTATGTCGAATTTTTCATAACTATTATTTGAGGTATATAAATGAATATTAAACTTAGAACATACTTTGCAGCCATTTTTGCCATCGTTATTTTTGGTCTAACGATTGTATTGAGCTTCTCCATTGGCAAGCAATCTAGTGAAAAAGTAAAGAACGAAATTGGCCATGCCTTATCAACCACTGCTTATCAAATGGCCGATAAACTTGATTTTTTTATGTGGTCAAGGTCAGCAGAAATGGATATACTTAGCCAACTAAAGGATATTCAAAATCCAAGTGATCAACAACATGTACAAAACCTATTAAATCAACTTCAAAAAAGCTTCCCATCCTTTTCGTGGGTAGGACTAACGGATGCCAACGGGAAAGTTCTTGTCGCAACAAATGATATTTTAAAAGGGGAAGATATTTCTGAGCGTCCCGTTTTTACAGAAGGCATAAAAGGAAATTTTATCGGCGATGTCCATAACGCTGTTCTTTTAGCAAAATTGCTTCCAAATCCTAGTGGCGAGCCCTTACAGTTTGTCGATATTAGTAAAGCGATTGTGGATGAAAACGGTCATCCTATCGGAGTATTAGCAGCTCATCTAAGCTGGGAATGGTCACGTCAAGTACAGGATGAAATCGTCAAGCCCTTGAAAGAGGAAATGCAAGATGCCGAATTATTTGTGGTAAGTGCAGACCATAATACGGTCGTTTTAGGTCCAAAAGAGCTGGTTGGACAGCCATTACAATTAGATAGTATTGAATTAGCTCGTAAAGGCGATTCCAATTGGTCATTAGAAATATGGCCTGATGGAAAGGAATACTTAACTGGCTATGCATTCGGAAAAGGTTATCAAGATTATCCTGGCTTAGGATGGACGACATTGGTTCGAGTTCCGGTTGAGAAAGCCTTTGTACCCGTAAAGGAATTACAGAAATCTATTTTTATAATCGGAGTCACATCATCCGTTATTTTTGCCATCATCGGCTGGTTTTTAGCTGGATTTATTACGAATCCACTGCGAGACATCACCCATTCTGCTAATCTATTACGAGCAGGCAGAAAGGTAGAAATCCCTTCTTATAAGGGGATAAAGGATATTGAAATTCTATCGGCGTCCTTGCGTGAATTGGTAGATTCTCTAGTTAAGACAACCTCAGATCTTGATAAAATGGAAACTATCGCTCATCATGACAAATTAACTGGGCTGCGTAACCGAATGGCCTTGGATCATTTTTTCGAAGAGACAATGGAAAAGGCTAAGAGCATGAATAACACGATTACCTTCCTTTATCTTGATTTAGATGGTTTTAAAGGTGTCAATGACACATACGGTCATCACACGGGTGATTTAATGTTGCAGGAGGTGGCGAACCGATTGAAAAATTGCGTTCATGGGGATGAAGTGTTTCGACTCGGTGGAGATGAATTTTTAGTGGGCTTGATCACTTCTTCTGTCAATGATAAACAGGAAGCATTGAAAGCCGCTGAAAAAATCATTCACAGCCTCAATAAACCGTTTCATCTTAGCAACGAAAAGATTCACGTAGGCTGCAGTATTGGCGGTGCGGTGTGGCCAAAAGATGATATCGAGCCAATTGCCGTGATCCGTTACGCTGATGAAGCACTATACAAATCAAAACGTACGGGGAAAAATAAGGTGACGTTTCAATAAGGACAGCGGAATCGCACGACAGGACTAGTGAATTCCCTACAAGATAAAGTAATCCTCTCAATTATTGCTTTTGCCGCAGGGTTAGTCGTTTATTTTTCGATGATTAATCTACACTAAGCATTTCCGATAATGGCCCAGGAATAAGAGAAGAATTCCTTTCCCATTTATTTGACCGCTTTTACCGAATTGACGAATCCAGATCACGGCAATCTGGAGGTGCCGGTCTTGGACTTTCAATTACAAAATCCATTATCGAAGCTCATGGCGGATCTGTTTTGGTTGAAAGTAAAGTTGGAGAAGGATCTACGTTCAGCGTGGTTTTGAAACAAATGGGTGGTTGAAACAGAGGGACGGTTCTCATGCTTCATGAAGCATGAGAACCGTCCCTCTGCATCTATGCATCTAAATCCACCCTTTTTGTTTGGCCATTTTCACGGCCTCGTTGCGATTTTTGGCGTTGAGTTTTTGGATGATTTCGGAGATGTAGTTTCGTACGGTGCCGGATGATAAATATAGGGTGGCGGTGATTTCTTTCGTTGTTTTCCCTTCTTCGGCTAACTTTAAAATCTCTTGTTCTCTTGATGAAAGTGGATTTTCTTCTCTAATAACTTGAAAAGTGAGTTCTGGGCTAAATACTCGTTTTCCAGTGATCACCTTCCGAATCGCATCGCTTAACTCTTCAATAGAACCATCCTTTAATAAATAGCCATGAACCCCAATTTTTACAGCCCGCTCAAAATAACCGGGACGCGCGAATGTCGTCAAAATGATGATTTTACTATTCAAACCGCTTTGGATGATTTCCTCTGCTACGTCTAGACCATTTTTTAACGGCATTTCGATATCCATTAAACAAACATCAGGCTGAAGCTCCGTTATCAACTTGAGCGCTTCCTCCCCATTCTGGGCCTGACCGATTACCTCCATATCAGCCTCAAGGTCCAGCAAGGAACCCAGTGCCCCTAAAAGCATTTTTTGGTCTTCTGCAATAAATAAGGTAATCATAAGGCTATACCTTCCTTTTTTACTTTTTCAACAATTGGTACGGTCAATTCGACGATCGCTCCATTATAATTGGTAAGAGAAAGGCTTCCTTCAATCAAATCAAGCCTCTCTTTCATACCATTTAACCCGTTCCCATACTCTGTAACATCCTTTAAACCCATTCCATCGTCCCGAATGATCACCTTAAACTGATCGACTTCCTTCTGAATCGATAGAAAGCAATTCTTTGCTTTACTATGTTTCACAATATTAGTGGCCGCTTCCTTCATACACATACACAGAACGTTTTCGGTAAAAGTAGACATCGTACCCGCGCTATCTTCTGTCCCACTGATATGATAACGAATCCCGGCCGCCTGAAGAATTTGCTGAATATCGAGTAATTCCTCGGCTATTGTTGCCGCACGCATATCGGTCACTAACTCACGCACTTGCTTTAATGCCGCTCTCGACGTTTGTTCCATTTCTTTTGCTTCCATTTTTGCACGTTCAGAATCAACCTCTATTAATCTTTGAACCAACTGCGCTTTTAAGGTAAATAAAGAAAGAGTATGGCCCAACGTATCATGAAGATCACGCGCAATCCTTACCCGCTCCTCACGCTTCACCAATTCTTTAATTTGTTGATTGGCTTGATCTAGCTGTTTCTCCAAATCCATTCGTTTATTCATCGAACGAATGCCAAAAGGAGAAATGAACATGATGATCATAAACGGAACAAAATACAACAATTCACTAGAAGTTAACTGCACTTGACCGAGCAGAACATGATAGAAAAATGGGACTAATTCTACAAATAGCAATCCCGCGAATCCCAACTTGAATAATTTCTTATTAGGAAACCAACCTATAAAGTTCGCTGGAAAAAAACCTAAAAATAAGTAATTGATGTCATACAATAGGCAATAAATAAAAATGATTGAGAGCTGTATAGCAAGCCATATCGAAAAACTTTTATGACTAGTCACCGTGTATAACTGCCGATACGTGACGAGAAATAATAGGATCATCGCGAAACCCAATAGTTGTTTGATCCCCGTTTCTTTCGTGAGAGAGTATATCGGGAACGTCACATAAAGGAGAAAGATATATGGAAAGAATCCGAAACGCCTTGGAAAAACAACGAATTCTTTCCCTTTAAATAGAACCATTTACGATCACACCGCTTCTTGTTTTCTTCTAATATATTTAGATAGTAGCATGAATACGATAAAAAAGAAGAATAGAATGAGAAAATTTTTCCAATCTGGAGCTCCTCCACTAATAATCTGCCAAGCACCATTTCCATAGTTAAAGGATGGCAGCCACTTTCCGACATTTTGCATAAAAATTGGCATCACTTCTAGCGGCATCCACATGCCACCTGCAATCGCCAGCATCATGTAAATCAAATTACTCACCCCAGAAGCGGTCTCCACTTTTCTCATCGTCCCGATCACAGTACCAAGCGCAAGAAAAGGAATCGAACCAAGTAAAATCCACAGTCCGCTCTCCATCCATTGAACAGGAGTGAGCGAAACATCATTGATGATAGCCCCTGCTGAAAAAATAACGATAATCGATAGCACATGGACCAGACTTTGCCCGACCATTTGCGCCACAAAATAGACGGTATCAGAAAGCGGAGTGATTCTCATAAACTTTGACCATCCTTGTGAACTTTCTTGCACTTTACGAATACCAAGGGTCATAATCGAGGAACCCATTACACTAAAAGTCGTCATCGACATTAAATAGTGCGCTTGCCATAGAGCTTTGTCCGGCAAATCTCCATTGACCACATTGGTAAAAATATAATAGAAAAGAATGGGCATCATCACTGACCAAAAAACAAAATAGCGATTTCGTAATACCCTAAGAATCTCGTATTTGCACTGCATCAAAAATATTTTCATAGCTTACATAACCTCCTTATGCTCAACAAACAATTGTTCAAAGGCTTCTTCTAATTTTCCACCTTCAACCCGAATGTCACTGACACCTAGCTTTTCACTAAACAAAACCTCTAGTACCTTATCCGTGTTTTCAGTATGAACGACCACACGATCATTTTTTCGATAAATCGAGTCAATCATTGGATGACGGTATAAGTTTTCCAACGACTTTTCAGGTGATACCGTGAACGTTACCGACTTCTTGCTGATTCTCTTTTTGATTTCAGCCGGTGTACCGTCTTCAATGATTTCTCCATTTTTAAAAAGAAGAACGCGTTCGGCGACATCATCTGCTTCCTGGATATAATGAGTCGTAAAGATAATCGTTTTCCCTTGTTCCGCAAGCAAATGGACCGTTTGCCAGAAACGATTGCGCGAGTGCAGATCCATTCCGACCGTCGGCTCATCAAAAATAATCAAATCCGGATTACCCGCCAATGCTAAAGCAAAGCTTAAGCGCCGTTTTTGCCCTCCAGACAATTTTTCAGCCATTGACTTCATGTCCTGTGGCGTCAATCTTGTTATTTCAATGAGATCTTCTAAAGGTAATGGATCGGGGTAGTAATTACGAATCATATGGAGCAATTCCTTTACCGTTAATCCGGGCATGACACTCACTTCCTGAAGCATCGTTCCCACCTTTTCGCGGACACTTTTTTCATGGGGGAGTCTCCCAAATAAAGTGACATTACCCTGGCTAGGTTTTAACAATCCTAAAATCATCGAAATCATCGTTGTCTTTCCTGCCCCATTTGGTCCAAGAATCGCGACAACCTCGCCTTTTTGAATTGAAAAGCTTATATTTTTTACGGCTATTTTATCTTTAAACGTTTTCGTTACGTTCTTAACACTCACCACTTCAGTCATTATCACTCAACACCTCCTGATTTCTTAAGTTCATTTTATAATCTAGAAGTTTCCATTTTTAATAAGGAGTGTCATGAGTTCGAGGTGACATTTGTCATATATTAGGGGTAAAGCAGAGGGACGGTTCTCATGCTTCATGAAGCATGAGAACCGTCCCTCTGTTTCACAGAACCAAATCTGCCTTTCCTATAGGCTCTTCTGTTTTTAAATAGTAATCTTCCGCTTTCCAGTATCTGTTTTGAAACTTGGTTAGGTTTTGTTGAGTTTCCTTGGATTCACGTAGAAACCTTGAGTCTCTCGGGCAATCGAGATAAACCACAAAATCAAAGTAATCCCTCCACTCTTTACGTTGAAGGAACACCCCTTCGATCACAATGATACCTTCTTTTGGTAACTGAACCGTTTGTATCGTTTGCGTATCCGTGTCGGCTTGGTAAAAGGGCAGTGACAGTTCAGCATGGGAGCTTAATTTTTCAAAAAAGCACTCACGTAACCCGTTCACATCCCACTGTAGTGAATAATATTCGAACCACTCTTCATACCCGGTATGATAACGTTTGCTTCGCTCTTCGATATGGTCGTCGATATGAAAAATATGATAGGGAGTATTTGTTTCATCCCAATATTTACCTAGCTCTTTGACGAGAGTGGTTTTTCCCGAACGGCTTAAGCCGTCGATAGCTAGTATGAGACGTTTTCCTTTTTCAAACTTAGGAATTTTAGTTACTATATCCACTTTTCTTACCTCTTTCAATTATTGAGCCCCGGTATCCCCTTCTTCGGAAAGATGAAATATGACCCGTTCCTTCCTTACTCTCACTTTGTTATTCTGTCGTGGCAGGAAGGATTGTTTTAATCATCGCAAAAAGATACTCATCATTTGCGATTTTCTCTGATTGACGAAAAGTGATTTCAAACAAATCCCCTTGGATCGGCACAATGATTTTCACTATTTTTTCTTGTTCGTTTGACGCTTGGAGAATGACCGCATTTTGATAAAATTTATCATTTAATCTTGATTTGTCCTCCTTCACACTTCCATAGATTTTCACAAAATCATCTTTTCCCTTATCAACAATTGGTTGCTGATCCTCTTTCCCGTGATTTTTAATCTCCATCTTTTCTTCATCAGAGTCAGCATTCCAAACAACATCCAGCCCCTTTACAGAGTCCGAATTGGCTCCAAACCCTGGCAACAAATACAATTGCAAGTTTTGTAGATCACTTTTATACAAAGTACCAGGATATGTCCTTTGTTCCCCATTATCCATATAGATAATATCTTTCGTTTCAGCTTCATCAGCAGGATTGACATCTTCGTCTTCTTTAGAAGTTGTATTCGTGTTTTCGTTTTCAGTTTGGGTTGATTCTACTTCGTTAGAGTTTATATCGATACTTCCATTTTCACTTTTAATTGGATCTGTTTTATTTGAGTTTGTATTAGTACTTTCATTACCTGGATCAACTTGTTTAGATACATCATTCTCGTTTCCACACCCTGCTGTTATAAAAAGCATCATGAGAGTGGCAATGATAAGTTTCCATTTCATTTGTGACTCACCTCTTAATGATATTTAGCAGCGCTCGAACATACGCTACTAAACCATTAGTCGAAAGATAACGAAATTGGTATCAATTTTCGGGGAAGTTTTTAGCCCAAATGTGGAAAGATGATTTGTTTTCCTTATACAACAAGGAGTAAACACCTTATGTGAAAATGAAGCACGAGAACCGTCCCCATGCTTCACAATCATTTCATTTGTAAAAAAATTTCCAATTTACTCTTTATAGTTTGCATAATATCCCATCATAATATGGAATAATATTTCTTGATAGGAGGAGTATCATTGGAACAACCTAAATTACTTACAGCTGCTGAAATTTCAAACCTTTGGAATACATATATTAATGATGAATTAGCTCTATATGTCCTTTCGTATTTTAATCATAAGGTGAAAGATACGGAAATTAAGACTGTCCTCGAAACTGGTATCGAAATCGCTAAAAATCATATAGATAAAATCAAAAATATTTTTGAAAAAGAAAATATGGCTATTCCACAGGGATTTGGTGAAGAAGATGTGGTCATGGATGCACCAGCGTTATTTGCAGATACTTTTTATTTAGACTATATCAAGCAGGTTTGTCGAACTGGATTAACCGCCCATGGCCTTGGCCTTACACTTGCCGTAAGGGATGATGTTAGAAAGTTATACGAAGAAAACGTTCATGAAGCCATCCAGTTAGATAACCTTGTAACCAATACATTGTTAAAGAAAGGTTTGTATATACGAGCGCCTCATATTGAAAAATTAAAAGAAGTAGACTTTGTAGACGATAAAAAATTCTTAGGGACACTCTTTGGAAAACAACGTCCGTTATTAGCTTTGGAAGTCACCCATTTATATGGGAATATGCAAGCTAATTCATTACGTAAGGCACTTACAATTGCGTTCAGCCAGGTGGCAAAGTCTAAGGAAATTCGTCAATATATGGTTCGCGGCCGAGATATTGCCAGTAAACATCTGGATCTATTACAGAACATTTTAGATGAAAGTCACTTAAAAGCCCCATTGACTTGGAACGACACGGTAACAGATTCAACGGTAGCTCCTTTTTCAGATAAATTAATGATGTTTCATATTGGAGCCGTTACGGCGATTGCTATTGCTGATTATGGTGCCGCCATTTCAACCAGTTTGAGAATGGATGAAACGGTATCTTATTCTCGTCTCGCTTCAGAACTTTTATTATATGCAAAAGATGGTGCAGACTTGATGATTGAAAACGGATGGATGGAAAGACCTCCACAAGCAAGCGACCGGGATAAGTTAAGTGAATAAGGACAGTTTTTAAGGTGCATAAGCTGGTGGCGTGCACCTTTTTGTTTGCCTAAATGTCAATGGATAACCAATCCCGCATTCCCATTTTCCCCTTTTCCGTAACCGATAATGCTCGTGTCTTTGGCTGGCGAGCAACCCACCCTAAGTCTATGAACCTTTCAAGGATGGCAAGTCCCAGTGAACCCGCGATATGATGACGTCTTTCACTCCAATCTAAACATTTATGGCAAAAAGACCGTCTCTTCTTCTTTATTTCTTTTAGGTTTACACTAAACTTTTCTAAAAATTTTTCTCCTTTAGTAGTGAGTGAAAATTCACGATCCAGATAGCCCTTTTGGATGAAGGCATCTGCTATTTGAACACCAACGAAACCCGCAATATGGTCATAGCAGGTTCTTGCATATCTTACTGCCGCATCCTCCCTAGACTGTCTGAGGGATTTAATTTTTGCTGGTGGAGAAAGAGTTAATAAGGTTTCCATTGCTTTCGCAACCTCTTGATTCTCGATCCCGAAGTATCGGTGTCTCCCTTGTTTTTCAGCGACAATGATATTCTGCTCCATTAGCTTACTAAGATGGTAGCTGGTGGTTTGTGGTTTAACCCCTATTAACATAGATAACTCACTCGCCGTATGAAATCTTCCGTCTAGGAGAACCGTTAAAATAGCCGCCCTGGACGGGTCACCAATTAATAAAGCCGTATTTGCCACCTGTTGACCGATGCTCATTTTATATGCCTCCTTTATTTGTAATCCATACTTCGATGATAGTGGAAATGTTTATATTTTACAATAAAGTTAGAAAACGGCTAAAGGAGAGTATTTAAATGTTAATCCAACCAAAAATTCTGTACTACGGTACACCTGTTATTTTACTTACTACCCTAAATGAGGATGGCAGTACGAATATCAGTCCACTGTCTTCCTCGTGGAGTTTAGGCGATGTTTTAGTTTTAGGAATCGGTCTTGGCGGCAAAGCGATGGAGAATTTGGAACGGCACCCGGAATGTGTCATCAATATTCCGGATTCCTCTTTATGGGAAAATGTAGAAAGGTTAGCTTCCTTTACAGGTAAGGAAGAGGTGCCTGATTATAAAAAGCAACTAGGATTTACGTTTACGAAGGATAAATATGCGGCAGGCCAGCTGACACCTGTAGATTCTCTGGAGGTCGCGCCTTGCAGGATCGAGGAATGTCCGATACAAATTGAAGCGCGCGTGCAACATATTCGAATTCCTGATTATTCACCTTTTTTTGGAATCGTTGAGGTTCAATCGGTTCTTGTTCATGCGCATGAGGAGATCGTTTTGAACGAAAATCACATAAATCCGCAAAAATGGAGCCCACTCATCTATAATTTCCGTCATTATTTTGGTCTGGGACCTGAATTAGGGAAAACATTTCGGTCTGAAACGTAAAAAAGGCAGGATTTCCTGCCTTTTTTGCTTCCAAAAAGAGGTAGCTTTGGTTTATACACTTAAGATATCTGACTAATTTCGTTATATATCTGACTGTTTCTAGAATATATCTGACCTTTTTAACAATATATCTGACTAAAATGAAGATATTACTAACTTTGTCACAAATTACACCCTATATTCTTCCAAAAATTCATTCAGGACTACACACGCGATTGAGTTATCCGACTTTTTGAGCCGTGTTTCCGACTTTGTCACCGAGTTATCCGACTTTTTTGGAGAGATATCCGTCTAAAACCGGATTGTTTCCGACTTTGTCACATTTACCACCTATTTTTGAAGCACTACCCCCGTGGAAGTGACTTGTTATTAAAAAAGACCTGTATTAACTTTCTCCCTATTCCTGCGATCATAATAATAATGGCTGCGATGAGGAGGATATTGTAGCTATGAGTAATTAAGATGATAATGAATAGTCCAATTGGTAAAAGTAAATAGACAATGTATTTTGTTCTAGGAGAAGCTTTTACTACAGTAAAAGGAAGTACTAATATCCCTACAATTAAAATAAAGATAATGATTTGTAAAAGAGTAAACAACCTACCACTTCCCTTCTAGAACTTATTCTTCCCAAAACTTAACTAGTATATAATCAAAAAGGGAAGCCACTCAATAAGGCTTCCCTTTTTTTGTAACCTACCCTCAAATTCACACGTCTAATGTTAAAAAAGGAGGTCATGTATATGAAGTTCTTATTCTCCATGATGGCAATCGTATTACTTTTAAGTGGTTGCTCGGAGCTGCCACATTACAAAAAATGTGCATGCGGTGATACGGTTGAACCGCAAAGTCCCGAGAATGCTTAAAGCTTATGCCCCCATCATTTCATTTTTTCCAGATTGATTTTTCGAAAACAATCGAAAAATCCCAACTTTTTCTTTGCTGACCATTCCTAGGTGCCTCGTTTGAAAATAGGCCCTCAAGCCCTCACCTAAAAGATTAAAGGTCATTAGTGTATAGGTAATTAAGCCGGCTGCATAAAACGGAATCCAAGGGGCATCGCGTATGTCATCTAAAATATTGGAAAGATGAGCTGACCAGATCAGAGAGGTATTCCTAATTTCGTAATACGCATGACCTGGGATCCCTCCTTCAATCTGAACAAATTCCTGAGAAACAAAAATAGAAAAAATTCCAAGCTGACCGATGAGAAAGAGAATTTTCCCAAAATGCAACACAAAGGTTAAGATGATTTGTGGCATCAGTTCCGGTAAATAATAGCGTTTGAACATGCCAAAACCTGAGTTCCCCGAAACAATACCAGAATGAACAACCGGTGATTGATTATAAATGTCAATTTGCTGTTTAAAAATATCAGCAATTTTCCCAATCTCTAAAATCGCAATAATAACGACAAAATAGATAGAACGGTGACTCGAAAACATAAAGAGCGGAATATTGGTAATGAGAATAATAACAAACAAATTAGGAACACGTGAAAATAAATAGTTCCAAGCTACCAATACTTGATACACGATTCTACTTTTCGTTGCCCCTACCCCAAACGGAACAGCCAGCAGGAAACAAAAACAAGTAATAATCAAAATCGTAACCATCGTCTCTTTCGCCCCAATAATAAGGACGCTTACATAATCTCTTCCCTTACGATCCGAACCTAATAAAAAATCATCAGATGGCGGAAAGGGCGGTGCCAAAATCTCCTTTTGATTTTTCAAAAAGGGAATTCCCTCCAAGTCATGATCGACAAATGGTAGATACGGACCAACGATTGTGATAAATAGTAAACTCAAGAACATCGTCATACCAATGATTAATGTTTTATTTCGCATCGTTATTCTCCCCTCTTCATAGGGATGAGAAAATAGTTAAGAAGTTGATGAATCCATAAGCTGACAAGGATTAAAGACATAAATCCAAATGAAAAGCCTATAATGGTCGGGATTTCGACGGGAAAATGAGAGCCGGCCGAATAAATCGTTTTAATTTGAAGGGCATCCATCAATCTTTTTCCTGCCCCCCGATAGAACGTTAAGTACTCTACAATGATTGAGCTTGATATAATCGTGAGCATCACGGTTAAAAACTGACTTAATATTTTGGGCCAACAATTTTTTAAAATATGTACATACAAAATAACCCGGCTCGAGATCCCTTTTGCATGAGCCGTTCGAATGTAATCTCTCCCCTCTTGCTCTGCAATCGCAGATGAGGTAATCCGGGCAATATAAGATAAAGGGTACAGAGATAGGAAAAAGATCGGTAGCAGGACATTATACCATTTGTCATACCCATAAAGGTCGATATATGGAAAGCCTTGTCTGATCAGATACAAAATCCCCAATTGTACCGTAATAATGAAAAAGAATTCTGGAATGGATTGCATAAACCAGGTTGATCCATTTCCGATAAAATTTTTTATCCCACGGGAATGTTGATAATCATAAATCCCTTTCAAAACCCCCAAAAGGTAGGAAAGAAATAAGGCTGGAAAAATGATCGAAAGAGATCTCTTCATATAATGGACGAGCTCTTGTTCAACAGGGACTTCAATTTTTGAGATGCCAAAACTCTTCGTTTCCCAAACTTGAGTCGCATAGTTTTTTATATTATTTTCATACGAATCCCACGAAAAAGTAAATGTCGCTGCATCCGTACTCCCCACTCTTTTATAACTGACCTCTCTTGGAATGAGGACAATAGCGATTAAAATCAATGTGACGAGTAGCCAGATGATAAAACTTCCGACTAGATTTAGTAGAATCTTCATTTCTAGTAACCTCCGAGTCTCTCTTTTGTTAATGGAGTAAAGTCCTAATCGATATATAATAGACTTATTTGCTTACTAAAAGGTTACACTATTCCCAATTTTCTTACAAAAGTTATTTTACTATTTTTTTAAAAAATATCTTTGTCATTTCTTATGGTAATTCCTAGAATAACTTTTATAAAATTATTCCAAAAACATTATGATATATAGGTAAAAAAGTTTAGATTAGCCTCTTTTCTGCTAATATTTCTACACGAATAGACCTATACAAAATAACCAATAATACTACCACGGAACTATAAGTTATTCTACAAAAATATTTTGACAATATTCGACTTTCTTATTATTATAGTAGAAGAATAAAAGGAGGTTGTCTGATGACTGACTTAAATAAACAGAAAATTGTAGAAAGTGTCCCTCAAAAAGGATTCTTTGGACATCCAAAGGGATTATTTACTCTTTTCTTCACTGAATTTTGGGAGCGTTTCTCTTACTATGGAATGAGAGCAATCCTTGTATTCTACATGTATTATAAGGTTAAAGATGGCGGATTAGGCATCGATGAAACGTTAGCTCTTTCCATCATGTCTATTTACGGATCATTGGTTTATATGTCCGGTATTATTGGTGGTTGGTTAGCGGACCGTATTTTCGGGACATCCAAAGCCGTGTTCTACGGTGGTATCTTAATCATGCTTGGTCATATTGCGTTGGCAATTCCCGGAAGCGTTTCCATGTTCTTCATTTCCATGGTTCTGATCGTTCTCGGAACCGGGTTATTGAAACCTAACGTTTCGACTATAGTAGGTGAAATGTACAGCGAAGAAGATAATCGTCGTGACGCAGGATTTACGATTTTCTACATGGGTATCAACTTAGGCGGATTCTTAGCACCATTAATTGTTGGTTCTATTTCGGACAACTATAATTTCCATTATGGATTTGCTATTGCGGCTATCGGTATGTTCTTAGGACTTGTGATGTTCGTTTTAACAAAGAAAAAGAACTTAGGTCTAGCTGGAGCGACCGTTCCAAATCCATTATCACCATCTGAAAAGAAAAAAACCTTCACTTGGATAGGTTTAGGAATTGCAGCAGTAGCCATTCTATGTGCTGTTCTAATTCCAGCAGGGCTATTAACATTTGCTAGCTTTATTAACATTGTTACCATTCTTGCTCTTGTCATTCCGACTATGTATTTTATCGTGATGTATCGCAGTCCGAAAACAACGGCTGTGGAACGTTCACGTATTATCGCTTATATTCCATTATTTATTGCATCAGTGATGTTCTGGGCGATTCAAGAGCAAGGTTCAACCATTCTTGCAAGCTACGCGGACAAGCGTACACAATTAGACTTTGCTGGTCTTCATATTTCACCAGCTTGGTTCCAATCCTTAAACCCATTATTCATTATCATCTTTGCTCCAATTTTTGCATGGGTGTGGGTAAAATTAGGAAAACGTCAGCCGACGATTCCACAAAAGTTCTCATTATCTTTATTATTCTCAGGGGTTTCCTTCCTAGTGATTCTATTACCAGGGTACCTTGGTGGAACAGATTCATTGGTAAACCCATTATGGTTAGTTCTTAGTTATTTAATTTGTGTATTTGGTGAGTTGTTATTATCACCTGTTGGTCTATCAGCTACAACAAAATTAGCACCAGCAGCATTCTCTGCACAAACAATGAGCTTATGGTTCTTATCAAGTGCAGCAGCACAAGCACTGAACGCACAAGTCGTGAAATTCTACACACCAGAAACCGAAACAGCCTACTTCGGTATCATTGGTGGAGCATCCATCGTATTAGGGATTATTTTATTGGCCTTATCTCCAAAAATTCAATCCTATATGAAAGGGATTCGCTAATATATGGCGCTCTAGACCCGTATGTTTATGGTGTTGAAAATGATAATTCGCACTTGAAATAACAACTTAAATCCAAATTAAAAGAGCCGTCGATTTCATGTTGGAAATCACGGCTCTTTTTTGGGGCTAGAAAAAGAGATGTCTATTATCTAAATATAGATGGTAGGTCGGATAAATGTTTTCTCTTATATTTATCGGACACAGGGTACGCTATTTTGGTCAACGAAAAAAGAGCCTTCGATATTCGAAGGCTTCCTTTTTATCTGTATGTATCCATACTATCGATAGCTTTATCTTTGGTTAAATTATTTATGCTAATTTTATTTTCTAACCATAAATTTTCTAAATATAATGGATTAGGCATTCATCTAGACCCTTCTTAGAATCAGAGAATAGTATAGGAAAAATAACTAAAAAGGAGATTTCTGTATGCACTTTTATGTACCATCCCTTTATTTTTATCCTATAGAACCCAAGCAAAGTCAAAGAAATATCATTTATAAAGATAGAGCTTCAACTTCAGATCAAGTGAGTAGAATCCTTTTGAATTTGGACCAAATTCAAAAAAAAATATATTTCATCGAAAAGAAGGTAAGTGAACTTGAACAGCAGCACAAAAGATTCATGTAAAGCATTCCAAATATTTACCAACCCCCCCTTAAAATAAATAAAAGCTGAAAGCGTCTAAAACTTTCAGCTAAAGTACTGGGCTACAAATGTAGTTTTGCAGTCTTAGCACTTACTCCTTTAATACATGCAGATAGTTCTGCCCCTTTTTCACGACCTAATCACGATATAATCACCATTTTTCAATTGAACCGTATCAGCTTTCATCGCTTTGGCGATATCTTGGACCATTAGCTTTTGTTCTTCTTCATTTTCCGCTAATAAGGCAAGAGCGTTCCCTCCTAAATATCGCCCCTTTTTTAACGTAACATAGGCAAGGATTTCGTAAGCTGGTTTGATCGATGATTCACGTCCCATCTGTTACTCCCTCCCCACTAGATTTGTATCCATCACCTTATGGCTTTTTTTCGTACTTTCAAGCAGTGGGGTCTTTTTCACCGCTTCTATTAACCGGTCGATATCATTTATTATCGGGACAAGCGTAATGACGACTCTTCCCTTTTCATAATCTTTACGGGAAAAATGATAACGTTTAACGCCGATCGCTCTTGTTGCTTCAAATAAGGCTGCTTGCCGCTGTCCATAGTTATCAAGTGAAATTCGAAAATGCACTTCATTCGGATAAATGACGACGGCAATCCCTTCATTCTGATAAAGCTTTTGGGCGTTCTCTGAGCCTAGTTGATTGGAGACATATAGCCCGTCCACAAATAACTCCGACCCTTTTACCTCTACCTTTCCAGGTTTCACTTGGGCAATGTCCCCGATTGTTTTTCCTTTTGAAAATCTTTTTAAAAGATAAAGAACAATCAATCCAACGATGGCACCAGCGATGACATTGACCCATTGACGATCGTTATCGACAAGTTGAATGGTTAAAGCAGTTGCTAAAGAGACAATAAGTGAAAAATAATTTCTTGCCTCGAAGGTTTTAGCAATGCCATCAATATAAGCGTCCCCTTGATAGGCGTATTCCGTATTTTCTAAGTCTTTAAGACTTTCTCTCTCTGACTTTCGAACATCTCTAAACTGTTGAATGGCTAATGTTAGAAAAGTGACGGCCACAAAGTTTTTCGTCATTAAGGCTGGAATGGCTACCGCCCCTAGAGCAGCTGCAACAAACCCCGTAATTAGATGAATTAAATATCCATTTGGATAACTGGGATACTGGCGAAAATCTTCTTTAATCGTTAAAAAACGTGCCAATGTTCCAATGATAATCGCTGTTACAATCATGACAATATGTTCCGTAGAAATGGCTCCACCCTTCATATTCCGCCTCCTTTTCCTTTATTTTTACTAGTATTGGCAATTGGCTGTAAAAGTATAAAAAACCATTGCAGTTCGCAATGGTTTTATAGATTACGTATACATTAACTTTGTGATCATACCGCCTGGTGTTTTTCCATTATTAGTTTGATGAAAGGTTTTGGCACCATTGATCGGGAATATACCAGGGTTCATCGACATAAATTCAATATCCATTCTTTGTCCCGAAGCAACATTGATTGTATCATCATACCAGTTATACCGCGGGAATCCGTTCACATGAACTACCTGAAAATCATGTCCATGAACATGCATCGAATGGGATCCACTTGATTTATTAATAAATCGGATCCGGATTTTTTCCCCGTATTTGGTCCGTAATGGCTCTGTGTCAGGCAAGGATTTCCCATTAATCGTGAAAAAATTGGGGTTTATATCGAATTTTTTAGGCTTGAATGTTCCAGGAGTTATCTCACCCAGCTTATCTTGAGGAATCTCCCACTGCTGTAAAAATAGAACATAATCTCGATAAGGCATGAACTGATTTTCCGGGCTATCTTCTTTAGGTAAAACGACAAATGGTCCCGATAACCCCTGAGCAATTTGTGCAGGATCTGAGGCGTGGTAAAAAAAGGTTCCTGCCTGCCAGGCTTTAAATTGATACACATAGGACTGACCTGGCTTGATCGAAGGAGTAGGTTCAATTTCAGGGACACCGTCTTGTGAAACAGGCTTTGATAGACCATGTACATGCATGGCTGTAGGTTTATCTAATCGATTTTCCACCTCGATTTGCACCATTTCCCCTTGCCGAAAAACAAGCAATGGTCCAGGAATCATTCCGTTAAAACCTAAACCCTCTATATTCACATCATCCACAATCTGATGCTTAGCTGGTTGGGCAATCAATTTATAATAACGAGTATTTCCTGCTAATTGGTACTCCCCTTTTGTTCCATTAGGCATGACAAGTCTATCTTCCCAACTCATAAAATCCCCCCTCCTAACCTTCTATGTTTGATAATATGTTAGGAAAATCTTGAGTATGAGCGGACCATAAAGATAGAAGTTCCATCATTTCTTAGACATTCCATCCTTTAATTGCATTTTTCACTAATTTTTTCCCAATACTAAAAAAATACATTTTTAAAAATGAATTTCAATGCCTGAATATTCTATGGTCATCATTCGGCCTTGTTTGAGAAGGTACATCCATTACTAAAATATAAAGGTTGAGGATTTCAATGAAGATACCATTTTTTCATAAGGAAAAAGATAACAAAAAAGAAAAACCGCCACAGCCTGAGGACCAAGCCGAATTTTCCGGAAATTTTGAAATAGATAAATGTATTTTAATGAAGCGGTATGCCTATCCAGACAATAAAGACTTTATGGTAAGAGAGTTTACCCTTTATCCTTTACGAAAAAAAGGGGCATTATTTTATGTTCCTTCCATATCTAATTCCAATATCATAGATGAGGAAATCCTAAAACCCTTAATTATGGGTGATAAAGCGGTTCGGGACATTCCTTCTTTATTAACCGGCAGTGCCGTAAAGGAAGAAAAAGTAATCAGCAATGCCATAAAAGAGATTAATGCAGGAGATACTGTTCTGTTTCTTGAGGGAGAAAAGGCACCTTATATTATTAAAACCGCAGAAGTAGCTGGCCGCAATGTAGAAAAGCCGCAAAATGAAACAACCTTGATGGGACCAAAAGAGGCATTTAATGAAAAGGCAGAGACCAATATTTCTTTGATTCGAAAAAGGATTCGAACCGAAGATTTCATGGTAGAAAAAATGGTTATAGGCAAGCGTTCTTTTAATGAAGTCTATCTTGTTTATAATCGTGAATTAGTTGGAGAACAGGTACTCGCCGAAGTAAAACAAAGGATTGGTGCGATTGAAAAAGATGCTGTCCAAAACTTGAGTCTATTAACTCAATACATAGAGGATCGAAATTCAAGCCTTTTACCAACCATCTTGGAAACCGAGAGACCTGATCGGGCGGCATCTTTTATAGAAGATGGCTATATCACTGTACTGATGAATAATTCACCATCCTCTTTAATATTACCAGCGACGTTTTGGTCCTTTTATCATTCTGCGGATGATCATTATTTACGATTTTTTTACGGAAATTTCACACGGGTTTTAAGAATGATTGCCATGTTTATTACACTATTTATTCCTTCTATTTATATTGCGATTACGAATTATCATGTCGAAATGATCCCGACGGATTTATTATTAGCGATTGCCGGAGCAAGGGAACAAGTGCCTTTTCCAGCTATTGTAGAATTGTTAATTATGGAATTATCCTTTGAGTTAATTAGGGAAGCGGGAGTGAGAGTCCCGACCCCTATAGGCCCGACTATTGGCATTGTTGGAGCACTTATCTTGGGTCAAGCTGCCGTTGAAGCGAATATTGTAAGCCCTATTGTCGTGATTGTAGTGGCGTTAACCGGTCTATCTTCCTTTGCGATTGGGGATATCAATCTTAACTATGCGATTCGCATAGCCCGATTCATTTTTTTATTAGCCTCGAGCTTATTTGGTATTTTTGGAATGGTCGGTTGTTTTATATTAGTTCTTGCTTATTTAACGGTTATTAAGTCATTCGGAGTTCCCTATTTAGCTCCACTTACACCTAATTATCGGTCCTCGAACGATACGATTTTTAGAAAAGTGCTCATAAGTGAAAATCTTAGACCTGCCTATGTAAAAACAAAAGATATAACGAAAGACACTGATGAAAACGGGGAATAAGGTGATACCTTGAGAACACACGAAAAAGACCAAATCGGTGGCAAAGAGTTTTTTGCCGTCATCACATTATTAATGGGAACAAAAGCTGGTGATATGACCACCACACTACTATACGAAAAAGCTCAAAATGCCGCATGGATGGTGATCATGATATCGTTTCTGATGATCCTGCCTTCCATGTGGCTTCTCGTTCAAGTCTTAAAAAAATATCAAACAAACGATCTAATGGAGGTTACTTTTTCTGCGTTTGGAAAATATGTAGGGTTTATGATTGGATTTCTCCTTTTCCTAATCGTACTCATTGCTACATCCATCGATACAAGAAGTTATACTGACCAATTGATTACGATGAATTTTCCCAAAACACCTATTTTTGCCCTTTATGCTGTTTTTCTTGGGATTTCTCTATGGGTTGCTAAAAAGGGGTGGGAAGCTATTTCATCTATTGCTTGGATGATTTTTCCATACATTTCACTAGTACTAATTTTATTGGCGGTTTTGTTATTTACCCAAGGAGAATGGAAACGGCTTTTTCCTTTATTTGGCCCAGGGAAATGGGAAGTAGCTAAAACAAGCTTTCAGTACTCAGCTATTTACGGTGATGCATTTGTCCTTGCAATGTTTTATCCTCTTGTCAAAAGTCATAAAACGTATTCGCGAGGAATCTTCCTTGGTCTTAGCTTCACCGCCATCCAAATGGCCATCTTTTATTGTTTATACACATTTGTATTTGATTATCAAAGCATCGATAAGATCACTTATCCATTTAATGATGCAACCCGATTTGTTTCGCTTGGGCAGTCGATTAGAAATATTGAAACCATCTATCTTACATTTTGGCTGCTTGCGATATTTGTAAAGTTTTCTATATACCTTTATGCTTTAAGCAAAATATTTGGGGCTATTTTTAAGATTGGTGAGTTTGAACACACCTTAATTCCGTTAACCATCCTGGTGCTTTTACTTGGAATGCTGCCTGACAATCAATTAGAAAATATTTTTATCCTAAGAGATAACATGCTTACGTATTCAAAATACTTCTTTTTAGGTTTTCCGCCCCTGCTTTGGATGACTGTTAAGCTAAAGGAGGTTTTAAATCGGTGAAAAAACTATTTTTCATCTTGCTAAATATCTCTCTGCTATCCCTAGCTTTAACGGGCTGTTGGGATAGAAAGGAAGTCGAACAAATGTCTTATGTGGTGGCCATTGGATTGGATTTACCGAAGGATATTGACCTGGAAAAGGAGCAAGCGATCGATGTGACTTTTCAGTTCTCAAACCCAAAAGGGACGGCCAGTCAAACTCAAGGTGGTGAGAAACCAGGTCAAGAAGAACAAGATTTTATTACCATTACGGCACCTGATTTTATTACCGCAAAAAATACAGCTAATGCTTTTGTCACAAGGCAGGTCACCTTTAATCATACCGTCGTAATGATTGCTTCCGAAGAACTCGCAAAAACAGATATGTTTTTTCATTTTATTACCTCTGCCTTTAAAGAACGAGAAATAAGGAGAGAAACGAATCTGTTAATTACACACGGAAAAGCATCGGATTTTATCGAAAAAAACAAGCCTGAAATGGGGATTCAGCCACATAAATATTATCAATTCATCATCCAGCGTTCGATTGAGACCGGAATGGTGCCAAATTCAACCCTTAACCGCTTTGCCAATATTACCGATGGTGACGCTGACCTCTTTTTAGCGATTTATGGCTCTGTAAAAGATGTAAAACAAAAGGGACCATTCGGTGAAGAGGATCGATATAAAGCAGGAGAGGTACCCAAAAAAGGAGGAAATCCAGCACAGTTAATTGGGTCAGCAGTCTTCAAAGAGGGGCGTATGATAGGTACACTAAATGGCGAAGAAACGAGGCGTTCCCTGTTACTGGATAATACATCCCAAATTAAAGATATGTTTGCTGTGTATCCTGATCCATTAAAAGAAAAGTTCAAAATTAGCGTAAGGATAAGAAAAAAACTAGAAACCGATGTAAAGCTTAAATTGAGAAACGGCCCACCCAAAATAGACGTGTTTGTCCCTCTTGAAATAGAACTTATCTCAGTTCCAAGCAATATAGATTATGGTGCAGATATAAAAAAACAAGAAATTTTAAAGAAGAGTATAGAAGAATTAAAGGAGAAGGAATTTAAGGAATTAATTCACAAAGTACAAGAAGAATTCAAAGCAGAACCGTTTTATTGGTCATTGGAAATTCGCCCTCTTTTCAGTTCGACAAAAGAATATGAAAAATGGGATTGGATGAATAAAAGATTTCCCGATGCGGACATAAATGTAAAGGTAGATGTTGCTGTTATTGGATACGGAAAACAAATCAAAGAGCGAGAGATGGATGAGGTGAAGGATTAATGAATCTAGTGATGTGGACAGTTGTATTATTTGGTGCGTTTTATAGTTTTGGCCATGCCTTTTATCTTATAAAGGATAAAAATAAATTCGGCGCTATCGGAATTAGCCTAGTAGGAGTAATCATATTGATCTGTCCTTTCCTGGTAAGGATGAAATAGAATGGACTGCTCTCTTTCCAGTGTAGGGAGGGGAGCGAAGATCACTTGGTGAGGCTAAAGAAATAAACGTCTTTCTGCCCGGTTTGAGCTAGAAAAATACGATACTTATTTATTTTAAAAGAAAAGAGGCCAACGTAAAATGTTGATCTCTTTCAAGGGTTAACATCCTCAGCCAATTGAAAAACATGAAAAAAACTGGCCTAAAAGGTTTTTCAACCCTTCAAGCCAGTTCACTACTCATCCTTAATAGTATCCTCCGAATCCACCAGCACCAACGATGACTAACAGAATGAAGAGTACTACGATCAAGGCAAATCCTGCTCCAAAAAAGCCTGCTCCTCCACTCATTCTATCCACCTCCTATAAACAATTCTTAACATCTTATGTTAAGGAGTTTAAGTCGGTGTGGACTTTCTTATATTTTCATACCTATACAAACACATTATAAAACTGGATCCCAGTAAATTAGATAATTCAGAAGAAAATTTTTTAATCTATGAATAATTACTTTTTCTTCTGGCCATCCTAAAGATACAAGTGTATTATCCCCCTTTTTTTACACCCTCCTTTTCAGAGGGTGATTTTTTTTGGAAAAGTAGACTAGGGACCATTCGGTCTCGGACAACTTTTCATATGATATGGAAAATGGAAAGGGGGAATGAAAAATAGAACGTCAGTATCCGAGTTATCCGTTTCAAAGTCCTTATTATCCACAAAGTCCAATATCCTATGGTCAATCCCACGGTCACCCACCCAGCGGGTTCAAGCCAATCCCGCACGAACCTCATACTTTTTGCGGTATGATGGGAGGCGAGCAAAAACATCTTGTCATGCATAAAGGCGGTTATACGATAAAGCCTCACACCACTCATTTTTCACCATATACAGAATGGTGGCCATGGTTTTAAGAACGACTCATGTTGAGTCGTTTTTTTATTTTGCTTTTACATAGGACATACTAACTTCGAATAAACGAAGGAGGAATCATCATGAAAAAATTAGTCGCTATGGCGGTTTTAACTTTTTCTTTCATTCTTGGTACTACATACGTGAAAGCAGAACCGATTCATAACCAAAACATGATGTCTGTATTGTGGTTTCAAACTTCCGGGGAAGCAAAAGCGCTTTATTATCAAGGTTATAATATTGGGAAAATGAGATTAGACGAATATTTGAGTCAAAAGAAAAAAGGAAAGAAACCTGCCGTTGTTCTGGATATTGATGAAACGATTTTAGATAACAGCCCTTTTTTCGCGAACGCCATTTTAACAGGAAAAGGGAACACGAATGATTTTTTTAATTGGTTTAATCAGGCCAATGATCAGGCTCTTCCCGGGGCGGTCGAATTTTTACAATATGCAGATTCCAAGGGTGTAGACATTTTTTACATATCAAATCGCCATTACACCCAAACGGGAGCAACGATACGAAACCTGCAGCTGGTTGGAGCACCGCAAGCCAATACAGAGCACGTTCTATTAAAACAACCGATGGAAAAAGGCAAGGAAACGCGGAGACAACAAGTGGCGAAAACTCATGAAATTGTTCTCTTATTCGGTGATAATTTGGGAGATTTTCAAGGGTTTGATCAATTACCTCCTGCAGAAAGAGTGAAAGCCGTCGATCGATACAAAGAAGAATTTGGTAAAAAGTTCATTGTATTCCCGAACCCTATGTATGGGGATTGGGAAGATGCTCTCTACAATTATGATGGAAAAAGAACAGAAGAAGAATATCAGAAGCTTCGTAAAAAGGCTTTGCAGCCGCCAATACAAGATTAAATGAAAGAGACACCCCTAAACGGGTGTCTCTTCTTTTTTCCTAAAAAATAAATAGAGGCTTAGGATGAAAGCGGAAGTAATAAAGGCTACCACCACACTCAAAAGACGATCAAGGAACATCATCGATCCATACCCCATACCCAAGCTTATAACCGAAGCAACCACGACTACTTGATTATGTATCGTTTTTAAATAAAGAACAGATAACACCGGCAGCAACAGCGCGGAATATAAAATACCAATGAAAAAAAACAATTCTAAAATAGATGGCTGAATGAAGAAATAAGCCAAATACAAGGTCCCAATAATAGAAATGATGATGAAAGAAAAACTCTTCTTCTTTTTTGAAAATCTTTCTGTTTCGAATAAAATGAAGAAATCTTGTATTCTGACAAAGTAGGTAGAAATTAACGTGCCCAGCAAAGTCGCAGAGGTAATCATAAGTAAAATCGATGAATCAAATAAGTGCAAAAGATCATAAAAAACGGTTCTGAGACTGTGAAATCCACCTAAACCTAGGACTGGAAAAATAATAATAGAAAAAGTAACCGGAATGGTCGCCCAGATAAAGCCAGTAAATAGTAGGCTTCGTCTTACTTTTTCTTTTTTAATACGAAACAGCAAGCTCCATGAACCAGGGTCAGTCACTAATTTCCCTAAAAATATAAGAAAAACAGACAGTACTAATAAAGATAATTCCTTTAACTGTATACTAAATAAATAGGGATGGTATAATCTCATACCAAAATACATTTGCTCTAGGTTTTTGCTCAGAAATAGATACACAAATACGATGATGATAACAGCTTGGAAGAGGCCAAATTTATAAATCGTATATCTTCTAATATTCCGAAGTCGGCGAAAAAAGAGGAAGGGTACACTAATCAGCATAAATAAGAAGACACCCATTTTAGCTGGTAAATGGAAGACGGCATAAAAGATAATACTAGAACCAATAGCTAATAGCAGAAAATCAAATACATACCCTACTCCGATGAGCAAAAAGAATGTTTTGATCGTTTTTTCTCCAACCTTTCCCTTCCATAAAGGAATAGGGACTTCTACACTTCCTTTTCTTTGTAGTCTTTTCCCTATTACACCAAATAAAGAAAATGCAAAAGCTCCGGTAATTCCGTATAATACGCCAGCTAAAATACCATACGTCATTGTGACTAATGAGGCTGTAAACATAGCATTAGCCGACATCCATCTTGAAATCATTAATATAGAGGATATTCCTAAACCTAACTCTTCCTTTTCATTCGTACGCAAGCTAGTGTATCCTCATTTCTCGATAATTTTTGGCGGTAAAACCCGTTTTAAGTTTAAAAATCGAACTAAAATAATGGAGACTATTGAATCCAACCTTTTCGGCGATCTGGGAAATGGTTAAATGGTCGTTGGTTAGTAAATTTTTTGCGATTTCGATTCTGTAATCAATAAGGTAATCGGAAAAGGATTTTCCTACTTCTTCACTAAATTTACGACTCAAATAAGAAGAGTTAACATGGATGTCCGTTGCTACGGAGGATAGATTTAATTTCTCATGATATTTTTGATGAATAACCCTGATGGCATCAGAAACAATTTTGGAACAATCTAAGTAATCGATTTCCCTAGCATACTTTTGAATGACTTCTTTCAGTTCACTCTCAATAATCGGTTTGGTCAGGAAATCATTGACCCCTATTTGGATGGCTCTTTTGGCATAATCAAATTCTTGATGGGCTGTAATGATCACAATCGAAATTCCTTCAAACTTTTCTTTTAACTCTTTTGCCAGTTCCAGGCCCGACTTCCCAGGCATCTCAATATCAAGGAAAGCTAAATGAAAGTGATGCTGTTTGGATAAATGTAAGGCTTGACTACCATCCATCGTTGTATAAAGGTTCCACATCGGGCAAAGAGGTTTTATGAAATATTCAAGCTGCTCTAATACAATCGGTTCATCATCGACTAGTAAGACATTCATCACTATTCCACCTTTATGAAGTCCTAAAATAAAGCTGCTTTTATTAATATAGTACCATGTTTCGATAAAATTTTTATCTGATTTTTCAAAAATCTCTAAAATTCCTTCTTAATAGGCCAACTCGCAATCACCTTTACTCCTCCAGTTGGCACTTGCTCCAAATGAATCGAAGCCTGATGACCGAACAATAAAGAAAGGCGTTTTTTAATATTCTTTAATCCATGACCACTTGTTTGATCGATATCAAAATCGTCGTCTATGACCCCAATTCCATTATCTATTACTTCCAGAGTAGCCGTCGTTTCATCTGTTCTGAATCGTATATGAAGCTCAATCATCCCTGATTTTTTCTCAAGGCTATGCTTAAAGGCATTTTCTGTTAAGGTTTGGAGCATATACGGGGGAATAAAGACTGCCACATTACTAGAAGGCGCTAGTTCGTAAAAAATCGTTAGTCGGCTACCCATTCGTATTTGTTGAATGGATAAGTAATGCTTCGTGTATTCTAGCTCATCGGAAAAAGAAATTAATTGTTCCTTTTCTCGATATTTAAACTTTAAAAATAAGGATAGATGCTCTAACACTTCAATGAGTTGTTCATTTTTCTTTAGTCTAGCTAGACCTAAGATCAAATTCATGGTATTAAACAGAAAATGAGGATGAATTTGCTGATTTAATTGCATGTATTCACTTTGCTTTAATTCCTTTTCTAAACGGACCTTTACATTTTCATGCTTTAACACATCAATCTCCCGTTCAAAAGCGAGAATCGAAAACAAAGCAATGGAGCCTACGACAGGACCTAACAATGCTAATGTAATAAGTGCAGTATAGACATTAAATGAAATCATCGACATCCACCTATTTTTTTAATGTAGAAAATGACTAAAACAAGGATCTTTACCCTTAGAATAAAGATTAGTGCCACTAAAGACAAGCTTTAGTGGCACCATTTCCTTTAAACTTTAAACGATGTCACAGGCCACAAAGTGCCCTGGTCCAACCTGGCGTAAGCTTTGGGTATTCTCCCGGCATTGTTCCGTTGCCATTGGACAACGTGTATGAAAGCGGCAGCCTGAAGGTGGATTGATCGGTGACGGAACATCCCCCGTTAGAATCATTCTTTCTTTATTTCGTTTACGAGTTGGCTCTGGGATGGCCGATAATAACGCTTTCGTATACGGGTGCTGCGGATTTTCAAATAAAGATTTCTTATCAGCGATTTCTACAATATTTCCTAAATACATGACAATCACCCGATCCGAAATATGACGAACTACACCAAGATCATGGGAGATAAATAAGTAGGTTAATTGATATTCTTTTTGCAGTTTTTTCAAAAGATTAAGCACCTGTGCCTGTACGGATACATCTAAGGCAGATACGGCTTCATCACAGATTAATAGCTTCGGCTTAACCGCAAGAGCACGAGCAATGCCAATACGCTGACGCTGTCCACCACTAAATTCATGGGGATAACGGTGAATCATATCGGCTCTTAAACCAACCTGTTCAAGCAATTCGATGGTACGCTGTCTTCGCTCTGCCTTTGGTACGACATTCAAGATTCCCATGGCCTCTTCAATCATTCGCCCAACCGTTTGTCGTGGATTTAAGGAAGCATAAGGATCTTGGAAGATAACCTGTAGATCTCTTCGTTTTTCTCTCATTTTATTTTTTGAAAGACTTAGCAGGTTTTCTCCTTTAAAAAGGATCTGACCTGAAGTTGGCTCATCTAGTCGCAGTATCGCCCGACCAGTGGTCGATTTCCCACAGCCTGACTCCCCAACAATACTGACCGTCTCTCCTTCAAAAATTTCAAAGCTGATTCCGTCTACTGCTTTAACGTGATTCACGGTTCGGCCGAAGACACCGCCTTTAATGGGAAAGTATTGCTTTAAATCCTTTACCTCTAATAATGGATTCTTTGTTTTAACCGTTAACATTTGACAGTGCCCCCTTTCCAACCAATGGCTTTTCTCCTTGCCATTCATCTGTATAAATCCAACAGCGAACTTGCTCGTTTTTTTCCAAAGAAACTAAGTCTGGCAGTTTTTCATGACATAAGGTAGTCGCATAGGGACAACGAGGAGCAAATCGACACCCGATTGGCATATCCGTTGGGCTCGGTACACTGCCTTTAATCGCGATTAATTCCTCTACATCTTCATCCACACGGGGAATGGAGTTTAATAGCCCTTCTGTATAAGGGTGTTTCGGCTGCTCAAATAAGGAATCCGTATCGGTATATTCGACGACCTTCCCTGCATACATAACAGCGACCATATCGCATGTCTCCGCCACCACTCCGAGGTCATGGGTAATCATAATCACAGCTGAACCAAAGTCTTCTTGTAACTTTTTTAATAAATCTAAGATTTGCGCTTGAATCGTCACATCCAAAGCCGTTGTCGGTTCATCCGCAATCAATAATTCTGGATTACAAGCGAGCGCCATGGCAATCATGACCCGCTGACGCATCCCCCCACTCAACTCATGGGGTTCTTGTTTCGCTCTTTTTTCAGGAGAGGGGATTCCGACAAGCTTAAGCATATCAACGGCCTTTTCCCAAGCTTGTTTTCTATTTAGTTTTTGATGAATTCGAATCGCTTCGGCAATTTGTTCACCTACTGAGTAGACCGGATTGAGAGAAGTCATGGGCTCCTGAAAGATCATCGAAATTTCATTACCACGAATGCTTCTCATTTTTTCATCGGAATAGTTTAATAGATTCTCTCCTTTAAAAAGAACCTCTCCACCGGCAATTTTTCCTGAATCAATTAATCTCATAATCGATAAAGAGGTGATACTTTTTCCACACCCAGATTCTCCTACAATCCCTAAAGTCTGTCCTTTTTCAACTTTAAAATCCACACCGTCAACCGCTTTTACTACACCTCTGTCTGTAGAAAAATGGGTTTGCAAATTTTTTACTTCTAAAATACCCTCCCGCTTTTGCTGCATCATTCGTTCACCTCTTTCTAATTTAAATCAACCCGTTTATTCAATAATCGATAGGAAATATCCACTCCCATATTAACGACCACAAAAATGATGGAAACGACTAAGATCGACCCTTGAACCGATGGCAGATCTCTCATTCGAATCGAATCAATAATAAAACGACCTAATCCGTTAATGGCAAATACGGTTTCCGTTAACACCGTTCCACCTAAAAGGGCACCAAACTGTAAGCCTACAACGGTAATAACCGGAATCATTGCATTTTTCAAGGCATGCTTATAGACGATAATTTGTTCCTTTACCCCTTTGGCTTTCGCTGTACGAATATAATCCTGTCTGATGACTTCAAGCATGCTAGATCGTGTCATACGAGCAACAATCGCCGCCCCGCCAGTTCCAAGGGTTATAGCAGGGAGAATCACATGCATAAAGGTTCCCCAACCCGCTACAGGGAATAGTGGAATTTTCACTCCAAAATAAAGAATGAGCATTAAACCGAACCAGAAGTTTGGTAATGATACACCGAGTAATGCGACGATCATTAAGGAAATATCAGAAAAGGAATATTGCTTTGTAGCAGAGATAATACCTGCTAATAGACCAAGTACAATCGTGACCAGTATACTCCAGAAAGCCAGTTCAAACGTGACCGGTAATCGAACGAGGATTTCATCCAAAACAGGACGGTTTGAACGAATCGAAGTTCCAAAATCCCCTGATACAATGTCCTTTAAGTAGGAAAAATATTGAACGATTACTGGGCGGTCTAATCCAAGCTGATGTCTAATTTGAGCTACCTGCTCAGGAGACGCACTTTCCCCAGCGAGCAAAACCGCAGGATCACCAGGTACCATTTGCATGATTAAAAAAACAACTAACACAACTCCTAGTAATACAGGAATCATTTGAATTAAACGTCTTAGGATAAAAATAAACATGGTCTCACTCCTTTTTTATTTGGGCTCTTTTCTGAAACTTTGTTGCTTTTTGTAAGGCTCTTTTCTAAAACTTTGTTGCTTATTTTTTCATGCGCGGATCAAGAGCATCACGTAAACCGTCCCCGAATAGGTTTAGACCCATGACGATAATGGCAATAGCAATACCTGGGAAGGTAGCCATATGAGGAGCATTCCATAAGAAATTGCGTCCGCTACTTAACATGGCTCCCCATTCCGGTGAAGGCGGCTGTGCCCCCATTCCTAAAAAGGAAAGACCGGCTGCTGTAAGGATGGCAGTGGCAAGGCGTAAGGTACCTTGTACAATAATCGGCGATAAAATATTCGGTAATATATGAACAAAGATAATCTTAAAATCTTTCGCTCCCAATGCTCGAATTGCATCAATATATTCGAGCTTTTTGGTTGCGAGAGTAGAGCCTCTGACGATTCGCGCAAACGTTGGAATCGAGAAAATCCCGACAGCAATCATAACATTGATTAAGCTTGGGCCTAAGGCACTGATAATGGCTAGAGCTAATAGCAACCCTGGAAAAGCGAGTAAAATATCAATGAAGCGCATAATGACCGTATCCACCATTTTTCCATAATAACCAGATACAAGACCTAAAATAATCCCAAAAAAGGCTCCAATCGCAACGGATACAACCCCTACCGTCAGAGAAAGCTGTGAACCGTAAATGATTCTACTTAGTACATCTCTTCCTTTATCATCTGTTCCCATCCAATGTTCCCATGATGGGGGCTGGAGCTTGTTCATTAAGTCAATTTCTAATGGATCATACGGAGCGACCAGTTTTCCAAAAATGGCTACTAATAGATAGAAGATAATAATTCCTCCCCCTACCATGGCCATTTTATTTTTCTTTAACTGCTTATAAAAAGATAAAAAACGTTCTAGTCTAGGATTTTTGTGAATCTCACTATGAGAAATCGTTTTTTCATTTACATTTACAATCGGTTGACTCATGCAACATGCCCTCCTTTTTCTATTAAATTATCAGAAAATAAATACTTTTTACATTATTTTTAAAATTAAGTAAATATTCTGTAAATGTAGGTAATGATTTTGAAAATATTATTTTCTGAATTTTTCTATAATGGAAACAAGTTAATGATTGGGCAAGGTGAATCATTTTCATATGCATTTTTATTCTAATGTGGGGGTGGTAAAACGCATGCAACAAAAGCGACTAGAAAAGCTGCGTAAAAAAATGCAAGAGACAGGAGTAGATGCGGTTTTTGTCTCATCCGTCGAAAACCGTTACTACTTTTCCAACTTTCGGGGGTCTGCAGGAGCATTATTCATAACAGAAAATCATGCAATCCTTTTAACAGACTTCCGATATGTCGACCAAGCCAAAAAAGAAGCTTCCTTATTCGAAGTCATCAACCACAACAGAGAGTTATTTTCATATGTAAAGAGATTAGTAGAAACCCATCATGTCCAAACACTAGGGATCGAATATGAGTCGCTTCCAGTCGAAGAGTTTTTAGCAGTAAAAGAAGCTGTTCCGTCCGTTAGCCTAGAAAAGGTGGATCACCTATACTATGACATTCGGATGATTAAGGACGAACAGGAAATTGAGTATTTGAGACAAGGTGTTTCCTATTGTGACCAAGCTTTCGAACATATCCTATCGTTTATCCGTCCGGGCATGACCGAAATGGAGGTTGGTCTGGAGCTGGAGTTTTTCATGAGAAAAGCTGGAGCAGAAGGAATCAAAGCGAATCATGTCATAGCATCCGGTGAGCGCTCTTCCCTTCCCCACGGACAAGCAACCGATAGAGTTATTCAAGTGGGCGACTTTGTCAAAATGGATATCGGGGCAAGAGTGAAAGGCTACTATTCTGATTTTACAAGAACTGTCGTAGTCGGCGAGCCTTCGGAAAAGCAACTCGAAATCTATAACATTGTCAAAAAAGCACAGCTGGCTGCTTTAAAAGAAATCGGTCCAGGAAAAGTATGTTCCGAGCTCGATGAAGTAGCAAGATCCATTATCCGTGATGCTGGTTATGGTGATAATTTTGGTCATAGCTTAGGGCATTCCATCGGATTAGCCGTCCATGAGAAACCAGCCATGCGTTATGGCGACCAAACGGTTTTACAACCAGGAATGGTCATTACAGTAGAGCCAGGCATTTATATACCAGGCTTTGGCGGAGTCCGAATTGAAGACTTTGTTGTGATAACCGAAAATGGTTATCGAAACTTAACCACCGCAACCAAAGAACTTCAAGTTTTATCTGTGTATACATCATAAAATGGTTTGTTGTTGATTTTTCCAAATAAGAAGTGATTTATAGGACTCTAGTTCCGCTATTTGTGAAAAATACCCCATTTTGATGGATATATAGGACCCTGAATCCGTTATTTTGCCAAAAAAGGCATTTATTGTGGATTTATTCATAAATAAAGGATTCTCTGTCCGATACTCTACAAAAAAGGGCTGTAAATATCCAAATAAGGGATTCTCTGTCCTATAAAAAATAACGTCATGATGTAGACCATTCATAATGGCTAAAAAATAAAAAGGAGTTGGGAAAAAGATGAAGACGAAAAAGTTTACGTTTTTGGTGTTAATGTTCATGCTTCTTATCGGAGCCGCATTAACCGGCTGTACGAGTGCCCCTTCTGAAAATGCATCTAATGAACCACAATCAAGTAATAAAGGTGATGGTGACAAACAAGAAAGTGGAGGATCTGACGGCGGTGAGCTTGTAATTGCTGTATTGTCTGACGCTACCCAGCTTGACCCGCATAAAGGAACAGACATTCCTTCTGCTAACGTCTATCATGGAAAGATTTATGAAGGACTTGTCATCCAAGATAAAAATATGGACATCCAACCTGGTTTAGCCACAGAGTGGAATAAATTAGATGACCTTACATGGGAATTCAAGCTTCGTCAAGGTGTTAAGTTCCATGACGGTACTGATTTTAATGCTGAAGCGGTAAAGAAAACGCTTGAACGTGTGGTAGATCCAGAGGTAGCCTCTCCACGCGCGAAATTATTTGATATGATTACCGAAATCAAAATTGTCGATGATTATACGATTCAATTAAAGACAGCGTATCCGTTCTCCCCACTTCTATCTAATCTTGCCCATTATTCTGGCGGAATCATTAGCCCGAAAGCGATTGAGGAGCAAGGAGACAAATTAGGACAACATCCAGCTGGAACAGGTCCTTTCAAACTAGATTCATGGACTCCAGGATCCGAGCTTAAATTAGTAAAGAATGAAGATTATTGGGGCGATAAGCCAAAAGTTGATAGCGTTGTTTACAAGGTAGTACCTGAGGATGCTACACGTATTGCCATGGTAGAAACAGGCCAAGCACACCTAGCTGAACCAGTTCCGGTTACCGAAGTAGAGCGCATTGAAAATAGTCAAACGATGAAGTTAATCCGCAGTGAGGCGTTAGGTATTGACTATATTGGCTTCAATACACAAAAGAAACCTTTCGATAATGTAAAGGTTCGCCAAGCGATTAGCTTAGCCATTGATACAGATATGATTGTCCAAGGTGTCTTTAATAATGTAGGTACAAAAGCAACCGCTCCAATGGGCCCTGGGGTTTGGGGTCATAATCCAAACTTAACTGGTTGGGACTATGATGTAGAAAAAGCAAAAGCTCTACTTAAAGAAGCTGGATATCCAAATGGCTTTAAAACAACGATCTGGACGAATGACAACAAAGAGCGTGTGGACGTAGCTGAGGTTGTTCAATCCCAGTTAAAAGGCATCGGTATTGATGTTGAAATCAAAGTCATGGAATGGGGCGCTTACCTGGATGCTACATCAAAAGGAGAACACGATATGTTTATCCTAGGCTGGTCTAATATGACAGGTGATGCCGACTATAACCAATTCTTCTTATTCCACTCTGATGCTAAAGGGGAAGCTGGAAACCGTTCCTTCTACAGCAATCCAAAAGTGGATGAGCTAATCAACCAAGGACGTCAAGAAGCTGACCCTAATAAGCGTCAAGAAATATATAATGAAGCACAAGAAATCGAAATGGAAGATGCTCCAATGGTGTTCTTACGCAACGATGAAAATCTAATGGCAGCAGGCAAAAATGTCAATGGTTTCTGGATTCATCCAGCAGGTATCTATATGATTAACGATGTAACCATTAAATAAGAACCCCCTATTACAGGTTCAAAGGTAAGCCCGTCCAGCTAGTTGCTGAATGGGCTTACTTGTTGAAGTGGGTGAGATGGTGGTGAGATGAGGTTTAGAATATGGTGAAAACGCGATAAGATTGCGGTGGGAATGTGACAAAGTTAGAAATAATTAAATTTTGGGCAGATATATTTCCAATTTGGGCAGATATATTCCCATTTTAGGCGGAAAAAACGTGAAAACAGTCAGATAAAATATCATTTTACTAAAAAGGTGTTCATTCACTACTTCTATTTATGAAGAAACAATAGGTAGCATGCCAATTTTTGTCCTTATTATACGAAAACTGTGTCTCTAACCTTCTAAAACTACTAAAAAAGAGGAAGTTCAGTTTCTATATGAATCTAGATTATTTAAATTACCCTTATCCTTCCCAGTGAATGGCGGCATTTGCAAAAAAATGGGATGGTTTCCATTTCTTAACCATTGGCGTCTCAACCTGGATTAGATATTCTTAAAAAAAGGTTGAACTGCGATTGATGCAGCCATCGCAACTGCTGCTTGCTTAACGGTTGTTGCTCTTGATAGTAGAGGTTTCAGTCGCGGACAAATTATTTGGAAAAATCCAAAAACAGGTGTACTATCAGTAGGGTAAAGAATCTAGAACGGACGGCGCAATCAACTCTTGGTAACTGCCTGAAAAAAAACGAATTTAACCTTTTTTGGCTCTGTTAAAGAGTAGTGTTGATTTTTAACAATGTTGATTGGAGAGGAAATCACTAGTCATGTTTAACAAAGTCTTTTATTAAAAGTAATAGATTCGTATTTTCCTCAATTTCAACACCTAGATTACTCCCCTATTAAGGGATTATACACAAAATAAAAGGAGTATATTATGAAAACACAGCTTCAGTTATTTTTAGCCTTTTTCCGTGTCGGAATGCTGGGTTATGGCGGCGGACCGTCATCCATTCCTCTCGTACATAAAGAGGTCGTGGAAAGATACAAATGGATGAATGATGATGAATTTTCTGATGTATTAGCATTAGGAAACACCCTCCCCGGCCCCATTGCCACTAAGATGTCCGGCTATATAGGGTATCGAGTCGCCGGAATTTTAGGATTAATCATCGCCCTCGCTGCCACGATTATCCCTACCATTGTCTTAATGATTGTCTTATTAACGTTTTTATCATCTTTTAAGGATCAGCCATGGGTGATGGGAATGACCAAAGCCGTTGTTCCAGTGGTTGGTGTGATGCTGGCATCTTTAACTTGGGACTTTTTCAAAAAATCAAAGGAATCCTTGGGCTGGAAAATAGCGTTGGGCATTATCGCTGCCAGCTTTATACTCATTCAATTTGCTGGGTTCCATCCTGCCATCTTAATTGCTGCTTTGCTTCTTTTTGCTATTTTTAAAAAGGATAAACAGAAAGAAACCCATCCTTCTAGTGAAAGAGGTGTCAGCTGATGACTTATTGGCATATCTTTCTTGCCTTTTTCATTCCAGGGATTGTCGGGTATGGCGGTGGTCCCGCTTCGATTCCACTCGTACAAAACGAGGTAGTGAATCGATACGGCTGGTTAACCGTTTCGGAGTTTAGTGAAGTGCTGGCATTAGGAAACGCCTTGCCTGGACCAATTGCGACCAAAATGGCTGGTTATATCGGCTACCAGCAAGGTGGAATCTTGGGCTCGATTGTCGGAATTTTTGCAACGGTCGCTCCCTCTCTTATTCTAATGATTGTTTTATTAGGACTTTTATATAAATTTAAAGATTCTCCAAAGGTCAAACGAATGACCAATTACATTCGACCAACTATTGCCGTTTTACTAGGAATCATGACGTTTAGTTTCTTTTCTACTTCTATAGAAGACACTGGTTGGATACAAACAGTGATCTTGGTGGTTGTTGGCTTTCTTTTATTAGAAAAATGGAAAGTTCACCCTGCCTATGTGATTGTCGGTGCTCTTGGATATGGTGCGCTATTATTGTAGATTTAAGGAAAAAGAAAGGTATTAAGACAATCTCAAGAGATGTCTTGATACCTTTTTTATTGTTTACACCGATTTATGGGACAGGTTTTTTTGTTTATCGGACACTAAATTTTCTTTATCGGACACTCGTTCTAGTTTATCGGACACTTTTTAAAATATATCGGACATCGGAAACTATTCTGAAAATTTTCCCAACCCCCACCCTCAAAATATTCTTATAGTTATATTTTCGATGAGAGAATGTTAAAAAGCACAGATAATGATTCATTTCCCCTCAAAAATGGCGTTATTTGGCGAAAACATGCTTTTTTTGTTTCGATTATAATAACCTTATCAAGTATTCTAAAAAAGGGTGAGTGTATGCGAAATATAGAAGAAGTAGTATATGAAGGTAAGCTCTACACAGTATATTTTAAATACGATTCAGGATATTTGGAAATTAAAGAACAAGAGAATACAAGTTCTATGATTAATAACATTAAATTAGTTCACGAAAATGAGGTTATTTATAAAAGAAAACCACTCCCTAGCTATGGATTTGAGTGGACAAGATCTATCTCTAAAATAAAATGCAGTTAAAAAAAGACAAGGTATATATCGAGGGCACTGAAAAACTTTCGTTTTTCAAAAGTGTGCTTGAACCATTAAAGTAAAAAAGACAGTTCACATCCATTTTTTTGGATTCCGAACTGTCTTTTTGTGTTTTGAGTAGTTATTCTATTCCCTATTTTTGGTTCATTAGCGTCAATATTCTTTTCACATTCACTGTGAAGATAGCCATTGCCCCTTGCAAATGCATGCCAATTAGACCCGAGGAATCTGCAACATCATACCCGTGTCTATGTTTCAATTCGCTATTCTTAGCTTCTATTTTATATCGCTCCATCGATTTCTCTTTAAAATAGTCGCTTTCTTGAAATTTTATTTGTTCTGTATGCACATTTGATTTAATGCTTACAGAGTAACTCTTACTTTTAGCACCTTCCTTATAACATCCGTCTTTAAATGGACAAACTCTACATTTTTCTACATCAAAATAATAAGTGTCTACTTGATTGACAGCTACATCTTTTTTTCCTTGTCTAGCTTTCCTTATTGCCAGATGTCCAGCTTTACAAACGTACATCCCAGCGTCTTTATTAAATTCAAACTCTTCTTCTTTTTTACGATATCCTTGAGTAACAGAAGGGTTTAATTTAGCTACTAAATTTATTTCATTTGTATTTGCGTACTCGATATTTCCCTTTTCAGAATAAGCAGTATCACCGATTATCGTTTTTACTTCCATCCCAGCTTTTTTACTTTTCTCGACTAATGTTTCTAATTGTTTTCCATCATTCTTTTCGCCTGTTGTAATCACTGCGGCAGTGATAATCCTTTCTTCACTCATTGCCAGATGTGTTTTATAGCCAAAAAAGGAAGAATCAGCTGTCTTATGACCCACTCGCGCATCTGGATCATTGGACATCTGAAGCTGTTCATTCATATCTTCAAGGGTTTCTTTTAGTAAGTTCATTTTTTCTTTCACTTTTGGGTATTCACGGATTACCTCATTATTTTTGGCTACATCCATTAGCTTTTGGCAATACTCGATTTCATCTTCTAATACATCTGTGGAGGATTTTGGTGGAAACTGATTCTTAATACTTTCATCAATTTGATAGATTGCTTTTCGAAGAAGCTTTGATTTATCCATCAATATTTCTTTAGGAGACTTTTGATTATAACGAGCTTTCGAGTGAGTGGCATCCACAATAACAGAATTACTTTTGATAATTTCCTTTTCAATCGCTATTTCTACCGTTTTATTAATAAGTAAATCTAAAAGATTAACATCTTTTAAACGTATTTTTCGAAATTTTGTCAAAGAACTCGGGTCAATGACTTCTTCTTCAGGAGACATGTCTAGAAAATATTTAAACGACATATCGTACTTTGAACGTTCTACAATATCAACATCCGATAAGTCGTGTATAGATTTTAAAAATAGATATTTAAACATACGTATTGGGTGAATGGCATTTCTTCCATTATCGTGACAATAATTGTCCTTGAGTTCCTCATACACAAAGGAAAAATCAATGAGTTCATTCACTTTTCGAAGCATATTATCTTTTGGCACGATAATATCGTAAAGTGCCATGTATGGACTAAAACTCAAAGACTGTTGGTTTGGAATCATCTATAACACACCCGCTTTATATTAGTACATCAATTATACGACAAAAAAGTACCCCTTTCTTCAAAAAAATTTGAAGGAAGGGGTACTTTTAAAATATTTGAGAGACTTTTTCAGTGCCCTCGTATATATCCTTGTCTTTTTTACATCTTAAATTGATTCGATAGGTCTTCCATTTCATTCGCGAGATGGACAAGCATTTGAATAGAGGATGAAATTTCCTCCATTGAAGCTGTTTGGTGTTCAGAAGATGCGGCTACTTGTTGCATTTGTGAGGATATCTCTCTAGAAATCGTTGTGATATCAAAGATTTGTTGATTGGCAACATCAATTTCTTGCTGAATATGGACAATCGTCGAGTGTATATCGGTAACCTCTTCACTGACTTTTTGAGTAGACTCTTTAATTTCATGAAACGAAGTGCCAGCGGTTTGTACTTTTTCAAGTCCAACCTCAACGGTATTTTTTCCAACTTCCGTAAGCTCTACTGCTTCGATTGTTTTATTTTCCATTTCATTAATGATTTGATTGATGTTGGTAATACTTTTCGAAGTCTCTTCTGCTAATTTACGAATTTCCTCAGCGACAACCGCAAAGCCTTTTCCATGTTCCCCTGCCCTTGCACTTTCAATGGAAGCATTTAGGGCTAACAAATTGGTTTGCTTGGAGATGTTCATGATGATCGCTAATATTTCATGAACTTTATTCGATTTTTCTTTTAATTCCATCATGGAATGAAAGATGTCTGTTGTACTAGACTGAATCTGATTCATTTGTTTCACGGACTCTTGGATTAAATCATTACCGTATAATGCCTTTGAAGATACTTCATTGGAATCTTTAGCGGTTTCTTGGATTTTTTCGGTCATCCGTTTCATCTGCTCGGTAATCTGTTGGAACACCAGTACGATTTTCTCTGCATCATTGGCTTGGTGATTCGCCGATTCAGCCACGCTTTTAAAAGTGGTAGAAACTTCTTCAACAATATGTGTAACTTCTGAGGTGTTAACCGAAAGTTCTTCGGTCGATGCAGCTAATTCTTTGGATGTTGAGGATGTCTGTAAAAGAGCCTGTTTCAATTTTTCTACCATTAAATTGAAGTTTTCATGAAGCAGCAGAATTTCACCAGAGGCTTTTAACCTTTGCGGTTTAAGAGAAAGATCTCCCTCAGCAATTTGTTGTGTATATTGTGTTAACTCTCTTAATGGTAAGATGGTTTTGCGAACATAAAGAATGATAAGGGTTCCAGCTAATAACAAAGAAATAATTCCTACAATGATGGTAGAGGAAACCATACTCCATGTTCTTTCTGTTAAAATCTCCGCATTAAAATCAATCGCACTGATTGCAATGATTTCCCCATTAGAATGATGCTCCTTAAAAATAGGGGCATAGCCTGTTAAACGTTTCATTCCGCCAAACGTATAAACCTTCGAGAAAACAGGCTTCTTTTCATCCATTAATGTTTTTAAAATATCTGGATCCACTTGAAAAGAATCTCCCGCTTTTATTCCTTGCTTTTGCAACGATTCATCGGCTACAAGTACTTTCCCTTCTAATGATAATAAATACTGATTTTCAAAAATGGGTTTATGTTCAATGGTCCAATTAATCTTTCTTCCTAATTCCTCCGCTTTTGTTGGGGAAAGACTTTGTAGGCTATCAATATCTTCCTTCGTTAACAATCCGGTCGTAATGTTCGCACAGCCAATAAGCTCTAACCCCGCTGCTTCTTTTACCTTGTTATACGTCATCTGATAGTTAGCAAATGAAATAACAGTTAAACTAATAAGCGTTACAATGATAACAAGCCATGATAATTTAGTAATAATCGATTTTTTCAAAGGCATCCACTCCTGTATTGAGTCAAATATTCCGGGAACTAGGACAAAAGTCACGCTTATTCTATTTACCATATAATCGAAAAAATCCGCTTTTGAATATGACAAATATCACAGGATAGAAAAATTCTAACTTTATTCTGAAAATAAAAACATGTTGGGAAGGTATGTAGTATAATAGGTCTACATATTGACATTAAAGAAGGAGAGTAGCGAATGAGGATATCAAATCTAAAGAATCCAGCCCTTTTATTACCATTAGTAGCTATCTTTTTAATGTTCAAGTATATGAATATACCAGCAACCATTTCTGAATTTAACGGAGAATTAGCCTTATTTTTATGTTTCATTGCATTACTCGAGAGAATTCTCATCAAGTTTTATACCCCATTATGGTTTTCCTTTTTTATTGTCGTATTGGGTTTACTCATCTTTGATGAAAATTCAATTTTTTACAGTTTGTTTTACTTTGCAACAGGGTTAATTTTCAACACGATTAAGAATAAAGGCAAAAATATCACCAATCTCCTCCCGGCTACCTCCATTGGAATTATTGGAATCATTATAGGGAACGAGTATTATGGTCATTTTGCCTATCAAACCTTTTTCTACAGATATATGACTTTTATTTTTTTACTAATCTTAAGCCTATTTTTAACGAAGCTATATTCTTATTTAGAGTATCGGAAATCTAGTTCTTTTTTCATTAGTATGTTCCTACCTATTTTATTTAAAGTATTGGTCATTTTTCCTGTTCTATCACTCTATCATTACTTCAACTTTTTTATCATTACCTTGATGCTAACGATTTATCTGTCGTTTCTAAACTTTTGTCGAGGTAAGCTGTTATCGATTTCCGATCATCATGTTCAAAACTTAATTGACAGCATTAAGCAAAAGCATCAGCTCGATATCTTTTTTATGGAGCTTGGGTCGATCAAAGGGGTTTACTATCCGAAAAAGAAAATCATTGCCATTGATGAAAAGCTTGATTACCCGGAACAATTACAAACGATTATTCATGAGTATCTTCATCATCTTCTTAATAAAAAACTAAAATACAAATTTTTAATAGAAGAATTTTTCGTCATGATTTTAGAAGGTATCGTCAGTTGGATATTCATTTTACAGGTAAAGAAAGGAGCAAATCTATGAGTAATTTCTTAGGTGAAGAGCTAAGGCGTTTAAGAATGGAACGCGGTATGAGCCTAGAGCAGGCTGCTAACGAAATTGGCATCACGAAACAATATTTAAGCATGGTCGAAAATGGCCATCGAAAATCCGTTTCATTCGATATTATGACAAACATAGCAAGATGCTATCAAATTCCATTGGATTACTTATCCAATTTCTCCGAAACAGATGGTCCAGTTACGCCTTTATCGGAAAAAGAACTTGAACTCTGGAGTATTATCAACAATCAAGTGAAAGAGGAAGTTTATTTTAAAAAGGGAAATTCCATCAAAAGCCTGTTTCAATTTTTTCAGGGGAATGGGAAGAAATAGTTAGAGAATGGAGCTCACTTTGGTGGGTTCTTTTTTTGCTTAATTAAAAAAAGGGCTAGCACCTTAGTGTAAGTAGTTCCGTTTTGGAGTACAAAATAAGAAAAAACAATACTTTTAGCATACGAATTCGCAACACATTTCGTATGCTATTTTTTGTTGATATAATAACGTTTTATTCAATTTTAATGGTGTTTTCACACCATAATTCACATACCTTTTCAAAACACTGAAATAAATATTGTGGTCTTGCGATTTATATAGCGATTTCACATGCGGAATGGCAGCAAAAAACCATAACGAATTTTTATCCATTATGGTTAATTCATTCTCTTATAGTGATTAAATTCATAATAAGTTCACTGTTTTAAAAGTGACTTTTTCTTCAACTAAAGCCTTACGTTACTTCCTTATGGATTTAAGCTACTATTAAAGCTGGTTTAGTTAAAGTTCAGTATTTTGCAGTCTGGTAAAAATCAATATTTGTGAGAAATAACATAGTTCAAAAAAGTTGATGGAAATAATAACGATTATTTGAAACTGTGGGTAATACAGAAGGAACAACTAGCCATTAATTCTATTCCTGATTAAACATTTCCAATTGATAATGCTCGATTAATTGATTAATCGAAAGATCAGGATCGTAAGGGAACATACCTCGTACATCACATTCATAGATACTGTAAGTATTCTTAGTAGTTTTAATATATAATCTTGGCAACTTTTTTTCTGGGTCAATAACAAGCAGAATATTATTGGTAACAATTTTGTTGGTATCGTTTCTAACTGTTAATGGTATTTCAACACTTTCCGAAAAAACAATATTTAAAAAATAGTTATTTACATTAAGATCATGTACGTTTCCAAGATAACTGCTAATACTACTATCGGTATCCTGTATTTCACCATTCTTATTATAGGCAAAATAGGTAGAAATGTGTTCTGCGAATACTAAGGCGTGAAGTATTGGGAGTTTATCACCGTTTGCATGGTTTGATGAAAAATTGCTGGTTAACAATTTAACTGCTATAGCATTTGAATCTATATCTGCATCGGTGAGCTTGTTCAGATTTACCAACTCTTCATTGAGTTCTAGATTTTGATTTTCAATACTATTTAATTTTTCATTCGAATAAATTAATTCTTTTTTTACTGACTCTAGTTCTTTTTGAGTATCTGCTAATTCATTTTTTGAAGTGCATCCTGATAACAGTAATATAAATAAAAATAAGACCACATTTCTGTATTTCATTTTATCCCATCCAATTCTTTAATCTACCAAATTTTGATTTCATTGAAAAAGCCATAGTTCATTTAGGATTCACATTATTTAACTATTTGAACCTTAACAGTCTTAACTCTATGAGGATCACTCTCATTTATTCCATCCTCCAACCAAACATTAACTTCTAATGGAGTGTGATAATCGTCCCAATTTTTTATTTTAGATAAATTAACTCAAATGAGTCCATTTCTTTATCATCGACTAAAATTTCTTTGTTTTCTTTATTCACATCAATTATTACGCCGTGATTGTCAACAGAATTTTGATTTAAACCATCTTGGCATCCAAGTAAAATAAACATAGCAACAAAAAAACTCCAATAAATTTCGGTTTAAGCAAAATAATCCTCTCATATAATCAGCCAGAATTATTCGAAACATTGAATAAGAACAATTTTGTACAGGTGGCGCTGCAACCGTCCCATATTTAACATAAGTTCTTCTTCGTAAAATTCATTATAAAACAAATTGCAACCCATCTTTAGGGCTAGATTTTACCTTGCCCTTTATTAAAAACGTGCTAATGAGTATATTCAACATTAATAGAAATTTCCCTTCTTATGGAAGTAAACTGCCCCGTTAGTTGAAGAAGCTCTGTTTATAGAATAACATTTTTACAGAATAATCTTATAAAAATGGACATCTACGAAAAGCCTGCGATTTTAACAGTGAATATATCAGTGAATACATAGTAAAAAAGCAGTCCGTTTTGGACTGCTTTTTCTATTTTTGTACTCCAAAACGGAACTACTTAACCTTAGTGCTAACCCTTTTTTAAAACTATTGGAGCGCAACATCATTAACATATAAAGTACTTTGGGAAGAAACAAGTTCAACACTTGTTACGGTATGGTCTGATTCACCTGGGAATTCGTCACCAATGGCTGGAATTACACCTTCTGAAGTTGTATTAGTGAAACCATTTAAATTAAATCCTGTATACTGCTTCGCTTTTCTTGCATCATATAGAACATCACTGTTTACCGAAGAAGATCTTTTATGTTCAACTATATGGGTTTTTTCCCCTTTTGTTCCTTCACCAGTTATGAATTGTACCGTAACTTCATATGTTTCAACAGTCTCATAAGTAAATTTCAAACTCTCAGCTTGATTTTGCATTTGAGCATTATTTAACCCTAGAGCTGTCTGAACATCACCTTTCCCAACAAATCCTGTACCTGTATCACCGTCAATTGTCACTGATGCAAATGCTGAACTTGCCATGATTCCAAGAGCTAATGCTCCTGCTGCTACACTTGAAAAAATTGTCTTTTTCATTTCGAATCTCTCCTCTTAATAAATAGTTTATAAGAGGGCCGGTTACACTACTAGCTCCATATAGCCAAAGTGTCCAATTAAAGGCTATATTTCATAGCTTCCCTAGGTGGAACTTCAAATAAAGTTCCTCATCACCAGAATTATCTGGCTCCTAAAGTAATTTTCAATATTAACTGTAGTTGACATATATTCTGTGGCCACTTCATATATTTGTCATTTGTACCTGTAAGTCTTATTATAGGGTAAACTACTGTTTACAGGTATAAATACCTATCGACACTTTTCGGGAAAATTACTTTTTTCTAATAAATTTTATAAAAAGGGAGGGTTGTTTTCGATTAAGCATTTCAGTTATCGAATCCAAAATTGGTTTCTCCAATAAGGGTTATGCTCATTATAGAAGTTATGGAAAAAGTGACTAAGTAAGGTGGAATTTTGTCGAGAAAAAATCAAATGGTAAAGAAGAATTTTCATGTAAAGGACTCACATTCCGTTATTTGTGCAAAAAACGCCATTTTAGAAGGACTAAAGGACTCGCATTCCGTTATTCCATAAAGAGCAACCTTTTTTCGCGCTATTTTTGATAATAAAGGATTCTGTGTCCTCTAACATTACAGAATTCATACTTTTTAGGAAAATAAGGGATCCTGTGTCCGCTAAAAAACCATCTACAAAAAAACATACTAAAAAAAGCTTGGATTATAGTTAATCCAAGCTTTTTTCATGCTAACAGTTTATGATTTTTCTTGTTAGTTACTTTTGAACTTATTAAATGCGGGTTTACTTTTTAGCTTTCAAAGCCATTATTCATCACATCTGGGTCCGGTCCTACACGCTCATCCTTGTTCAGTCCATCAATCTTAGCCATATCTTCAGCTGATAGCTCAAAATCAAAGATATTCGCATTTTCGATAATGCGTTGTTCTTTAATAGATTTCGGAATGGTAACCACTTTAGTTTGCAGATCCCAACGAAGGATCACTTGAGCGGTAGATTTGCCGTATTTTTCGGCAATTTCCATTAAGGTCGGATCATTTAAAAGCTGACCTTGCTTCAATGGTGACCACGCTTCAAGTTGTATCCCTTCTTTTTGGCAATACGCTAAAAGATCCTTTTGTGTTAAGTGTGGATGGTATTCTACTTGATTGACCATTGGCTTAATCTCAGCATCACTGATTAAATCTTCTAAATGGTGTACTTTGAAATTACTTACCCCAATCGCACGCACGCGGCCGTCTTTATAAAGTTTTTCAAGCGCCTTCCACGTTTCTTTATATTTAGTTTTTCCAGGCCAATGGATTAAATATAAATCTAAATAATCTAAACCAAGTTTTTCTAAGCTTGTTTCAAAAGCTTGAAGTGTCGATTCATACCCTTGGTCAGAGTTCCAAACCTTAGTTGTAATAAACAATTCCTCACGGGAAACTCCTGATTCTTTAATAGCCTGTCCAACGCCTTCTTCATTTTGATAAATCGCTGCTGTATCAATGCTCTTATAACCATTTTTAATCGCAGCTTTCACCGATTCAATGACTTCAGAACCTTCTTGTACTTTAAATACACCTAAACCAAACCATGGCATTTTCACACCATTATGTAACGTTGTTGAATCTTGCAAGCTTGTTGGCATTTGGTTTCCTCCTTAAATATGAATTACCTCCTATTTATAACACCTGAATTTATCACAAATCAAATAATCGAAACTTACTCAATCGTTGATTTTTAAAAATTTCAGTCCCCTCTTAGGCTTTCGTACATATGATAAATGAGAAAGGCTCTTTTCTGAAACATTGTTGCTATTTGTAACTAATAATTAACATTTCACAATATAGGGTGTTAAACACTTATGAAAATGAAGAAAAGAGCTGAGCTCTTATTAAGAGAGCCTTAAAACCACAAACTATCCGAAAACAGCTGAAAAAAGAAAGGGAGGATGATCAAAATGAATCAATTTATGAGACCACCACATGGTGGAGGCGGACATGGACATGGAGGTCACGGAGGTGGACATGGCGGTGGCTGGGGCCATCACGGAGGAAGCTGGGGACATGGCGGTGGCTGGGGCCATCATGGTGGCGGCTGGGGACACGGCGGTTATGGTGGTTACGGCGGCGGCTGGGGCTACGGCGGTGGACTCGGAGGACTTGCAACAGGATTAGCATTAGGAACAGTAGCTGGAATGGCTGCTTCACCTGGATATGCCTATCCATACCCGGTGCCATATGCTCCATACGGAGGGTATGGAGGTTACGGTGGTTTTCCAGGCGGCTATCCATATCCTTATTAAATTACCTAAGCCATCCAGGGTGCTGGATGGCTTTTCTGGTATTTTCTCTTAAACCTATTCCATTCGGACAAAATTTGGTGTTTATTGGACAACTTTTTCTACTTATCGGACAGATGCCGACGTTTTTCGGACACCATTTATAATATTTCGGACACTGGAACCAATTCTGAAAATTCAATTTTACCAAATACCCAAATAGGTATCATGACAAGCACCCAATTAATCACTTTGCATTCATCAACCAAACAAAGGCTTCAGGAAATCGTTGCTGCCATGATTCTTTTCGGTGAATTCCGTTGGGGTCAATGACCATTTTCATCTGACTGTCTTGGAATCCAACATTTATGAGAAGTTCTTTCATTTCTTTAACATCTTCGTCTGCATTAATAAATTCTTCTTCTTTCTCACCAGAGTCTAGATAAATGATCATGTCCTGTTTCTTCTTTTCTTTATTAATAAACTGGACATAGGAAGCTTTATTAAAACCAATGATCGGTGAAAAGGCAGCTACTTTTCCAAATACATCCTGATATTTTACAGCAGCATATAAAGAAATATAACCACCCATGGAAGCGCCAGCAATCAACGTATTTTCTCGATCCTTCAGTGTGCGGAAATGGTCATCGATGTAGGGTTTTAACTCTTTCACAATAAAATCAACGTATAAGTCGCCTTCCCCGCCGTCACCTGCTCCATTTTTCCAAGGAGCATATTCATCAAATCTTGTTTCAGGGTCACTTTCGATTCCGACTACGATCGTTTCCTCTGCCTGGTTACGTTTAAAAATATCTTTTAGCGCTTCATCAACCTTCCACTCCGTATCAGCTGACTTGAAAATACTTTGGCCATCTTGCATATAAAGAACCGGATATTCTTTATCGAATGCCTGATAGCTCGGAGGAAAGTAAATCCAGATATTACGCTCACGATTTAAGCTTTTTATCTTAAATTTCGGGAGCACCTTAATATCCCCGGTTAAAGCCTTTTCATTAGCAACCAAAAGCTTCGATCCCTCAACTAACTCTATTTCTTGTTCTTTCTCTGAATCTGTTAATTTAGATTCTTCCTTTTTCGTAACCTTTTCACTGTTGCAGCCAACTAGCAGTAGAAAAAGAAGACCTAATATCCATATCCTCTTCAATACTTTTCTCCCCCAAACTCTCTAATTTCACTCATCCATTTCGGAGCATCTCCTACAAAAAGTGGTTTGTATTATTTTACCATTTTAAAGACCGATTTTTTATAAATTTAGGATTAAAAGGAAATAGTAGACGATATAGGAAAATCTATAAACGATGTTTCTTATAAGCCGTTCATTAGGGAAGGAAAACACATGAAAATCTCTCTTTTTATTGATTTTATCATTTTCATTTCTATCTTGTTTCTATTGAAAAAGAAGCATTTCCATATCGTGCAATATCTATTTGTTTTTCTTACTCTTGTTTTTATTTACTCATCTTTCATTTCGATCATTGTTGATAATTTAGAACTATGGAAAGTCAAAGAAAAAGTGACTGCCTATGTCCCATTTCGTATGGCTGAAATCATTTTATTTCCGATGTTAACCTTGTGGTTTATTGAATTGTTTTATTTTAGTAAAAACAAACTATACCAATGTTTCATCTTCCTATCATTCATTTTTCTCCCTATTTTCTTTGAAAAATGGTTAATTTATTTAAAAATTATTGATTTTATAAAATGGGATGTATTTCAAACCATGATCGTTTGGTTTTTCTTCTATCTGATAGCTCTCTTGATTCATTTGATAATAGGCAAGCTACTTGCAAAGGAGGGATATTTTGACGATTCTTCCGCTACCTGAAAAATTTGACGAAAATGAATGGATGCTGATTGGAACACTTATTTTCGGGGTGTTACTATACTTATTTTTACCGAAAAGATTTCCGCATTCTTTGTCATTCCTAGTTATGATTTTTTCATCTTTTTATTCCAGAACATTTGATCATATCCTAGCATCGCCATTTATGGATTTATACGATGTGATGGATTCTCCTAAATATGAGTTCTTTGGTGTTCTTACTTATTTTATGTATGCACCTTTTGCCTATCTTTTCATCTATATTTATGACCGTTTGAACATAAATGGGATTTATACTGCTCTATACATCTTAGGATTCTCGCTTTTTGGAGTTGGTTTTGAATGGATCGCATACAAATTACATATTTTCACTTATAAAAAATGGAATCTTTATTATTCTTTCACGGTATATCTACTTGTTCAGTATTGTACAATCTTGTTTTTTCAGTATGTAAAAAAGAAATATCCTTTGCCTAATTCAAGTGAAAAAAAGGATGGTGCCTGAACACCATCCTTTTGTTTATGCCGCTACATCTCTCTTTTTAAAAATAAACCAAGTCAACCCATTAAACACAATAAAATAAACAATTAGCATCACAACCGAGAAGGTCATGGTCATCCCTTCGACAAATGGAACGCCATCGATATAGCGTGTTAAATCCACATTAGCAAATAAAATATACTTTGCCCAATCAAACTTGGTTGCTAAAATACCAGTCACTTGTACACCGGTGAACATGAGGAAAATCGCTAGTCCAATCGATAACGAACTGCTTCTAAAAATGGTCGAGATCATAAACGCAAACGTGACCATCATTAACAGATTCACACAAGCTAATCCATAAACCTGAATCGCATGTATAAACATATTCGACTCGACCACCTTACCAGCCTGGTACGATAAATGCGGATTACTTAAAGTATCAAAACCAAACAATGCTCCACCAACGATAAAGGATAAAACAAATAAAATTAACAGCAGTATTAACGCAAAAATAAAAGTTGCGATATATTTCGAGAATAAGATTTTCGCTCGATTAACTGGTCGAATCAGCAAAAGCTTAATCGTTCCCCAAGAAAACTCAGAAGCCACACTTCCTCCAGCAATAATAATCGTAAAAAGGGTAACAACACCCACAATAGCCGCATCATCAACAACATTTTCCCAGGCTCCATGGCCAAACGGATCTAAATCATGTTCAATACGATACTGGTTAATGGCGATATCCTTCTTAATGGTTTCCACCATCATTTTAGGGACATGACCATCTTTCAACGATTGCTCCATTTGTTGGGTCTGCTGTTGTAAAGATGTTTTCCAATTTGCTTGGTCGTCCTTAGAGGTCACTTTTTCAATAATCCCACCAGCGATGACAATCACCATCAGTAACGCAATCATAGTCCACGTTCCGATACGCCTAAATATTTTCATATTTTCATTTTGAATTAATGCCCACATGCTAGACAATTTGCTCACCTCCTGTTATTTCTAAAAATTTATCTTCAAGAGATTTCTCTTTTGTTTCAATGCCAAAAATTTTGATATCCTTCTCTACTAATTTAGCGACAACGGCAGGAATATCTTCTTTTTCAAGGGTTAGTTCAATTTGAACCCCAGAAAGAACCTCCCCTGCACTAAGCAAGTCTTGAACCATAGAAGCACTGTCTACTGTAAAAACAACCTTCCGCATTTCTTTATCATGTGTAAAGCCCTTCACACTTTGAACATCAATTAGTTTTCCATTCTGGAGAATCCCAATCCGGTCACACATGAGTTCCATTTCAGACAACAAGTGACTGGATACAAAAACCGCTAATCCTTCCTCTTTTGCTAGTTTTCGCAAGTAATCACGGATTTCACGAATCCCAGCTGGATCTAGTCCATTTGTCGGTTCATCCAAGATTAGTAGAGATGGTCGATGCAGTAAAGCTTGGGCTAGCCCAAGACGTTGACGCATTCCTAATGAATAGGTTTTTACCTTATCATGAATCCGATTTTCCAAACCAACTAATTTAACCACCTCTTGAATACGTTCCTGACTAATCCCCTTCATCATCCGGCTATAGTGCACCAAATTTTGATAGCCTGTTAGAAATTTATATAACTCCGGATTCTCGACAATGGCTCCCACATGGCGGACTGCACTCTCAAAATCCTTGGAAACACTTTTTCCATTTATGAGTACTTGCCCTTCTGTAATCGACATTAAGCCGACAATCATCCGAATCGTCGTTGTTTTCCCTGCTCCATTCGGTCCGAGAAAACCGAATACCTCACCTTTATAGACATCCAACGTTAAGTCGTGAATAATCGTTTTTTTCCCGATTCTTTTTTTCAGATTCGAGATTTGCAATACCGTTTCCATGAATAACCTCCTATTTAACTCACTAGTTTCCTCTATTATCCTAAAAGAACACCAAACCCGCATTGGGACCGAGAAGTATATGTAATTAGGGCTCAGGTCTTAGTTTTTAAAAAACAACCTCACCTTGAAAATACTAACTTAATAGGAATTAATTATAAATATTAAAGAAGACTGCCGATATTATCGACAGTCCATCTAGTATTATTTCCCAATAAACTCCTGAGTCCAATAGTTCCCGTCTGCTACATAGCCAATCCCGATAAAAAGATGGTGTCTACTTTGGAATTCTATCATTTTTTTGAATTCCTTCCATATTTTATAATAGAAAGAGGGCTTGACAGCTTTTTCATTTACCAAGGTTTTTGACAATTATTTCAGTATATTATCAAAATTTACAGAGACTTTAAAAACACTACTTCAAAAAATAATAACTGGTCTTCCCTGTTCTAGAGGTTTCTTCTATTATCGGCTGGATGTTTTTTGTAAATACTCGAGAAACCGGATATTCATTAGTAGCGAAAGAATAACTACCTAAATTCGTACTATAGAGTAAGGCACCTGTTCTTTTATTAAATCCAAAAATTCGATTATCAATCGCTACTAAATTATTGTGTAATTGAATGACTTCCGATTCGTCCGTTCGACTAATGAAAAAGACATTGTTCCCCGAAGTCACAACACCTTGTGAATCATATCCCTTATATTTATAGGTCCAAAGGACTTTACCTTTTTCGTTTATCGTATAGAGTCTTCCTACATCACCCTCGTATTCATAGGTGGATAGAAAGATAAGGTCATCATCTACTAATAGGTTAACGTCAAAACCATCATATGGTTGAGACCATAATAAACGAAATTCTGGATCATAGGCTCTTAAAACGTCTTGGTTCGAATCAGTGAAAAAGGTTAAATAAATATACCCTTTTGGTGAAAAAACAGCTTGGCCATCAATATTGTCATCCTTCAAAAGCAGGGTTTTGTTTCCTTTTGCATCAAAAGAAAATAATCCTTCATTATTATCCGTTACATAAATTTTTCCTTTATAAAGTAAAGGGGGCCGATTCGCGACACCCAACCCTTTTGTCCAAAGAATTTTCCCTGTTTTCACTGATACAGCAACCATTCTAGAGTATAGTTTACCTGGTGTTGTTCCACCTTCATTGAGTCGATCATAGAAACGGTCCGTCACAAAATAGATAGCATCCCCATCGCGAATATATGTATAGGCGTCATTTACAACCGCTCCATTTAGACCTGAACGATAAATCGTTTTCCCTTGTGTATTTAATACAATAAGGGTAGAAGGTCCATTAATAGCCGTATTTTGATTATTTTCATATAGAAAAATAAGATTCCTTTCGACACCTAATAGACTTACACCTACATGAAAGTCCTTTTTCCATAAAGTCTTTCCAGCCTTCTTTGCAATAAGCTGATAGTACTGAGCATACCCAGTTCCTTTTGATTGAAAATAGACTTGAACGCCATTGTCAGTCTTATCATATTTCTGGTTCTCAGGGATAAAATATTCCTTTAATAACGGATGATTCTTGGGATTTGTAATCGATACTTTTTTAATTCCAGCAGCTGATGCCATTTGGGTTGTACCAATTAGGGTAAATAGCAGTATCATGATAGCCACTCTTTTAAGAAAATGATTCATTGTATTCCCGCCTTTATTCTTAGTATATTGATAATTTTTTCCAAAATTTATAATATAAATATACAATACTATCAAGAAATTATACAGCAAGTGAGATTTTATCGATTAGAAGATACGTTTAAGGAGGAAGTAGATTTGAAGTTTAGAAAGATACAATTTAGTTTTATTTTAATGGTAAGTTTATTTTTCATATGTTCCAGTATACCTACATTTGCCGAAGAGGATGTCCTATTAGGTTACGATGAAGGAAAGCAATCAAAAGCCTTTTTTAATGCGGATGGTTCCATTACGGTAAAGGGAATCACCAAGGATTCATCGATACAAATGGCCGTCATTAATGTTGAAAATCTGGATAATTCTGATGACAGTCAGAACTATGAAACAACCATTGGGTCAGATGGCCATTTTACCATCACGACAGCACCTTTACAGGGATTTACATACAGAATTTTGTATGTTGGTGGTGAAAATTATTTTTACGATGAGTATATGTTAGTTAGTAAGAAAATGGTGACAGCAGAACTTCTAGAAGAAAAAAAAACAAAAGTAGCCATTAAAAAGAAATGGAAGGAAATAAATCCTAAGCATAAAGGACAAATGTTTATGGAAGAGCCCTTGTTAAAAGCACCATATAAAGCTGGCAAGCTCAAAGCCTCTTTTTTAAATGATGCTTTAAACATGACAAACTTTGTAAGATATATAGCCAATATGAATTCGAATATAAAATTAAATAATAGTTTAGTAAATTCTGCCCAGCATAAGGCTGCATTACTAGAAGTGAGTTATGATTCTAATAGCCCACATAATCCACCTAAACCGAAAGATATGTCTGAAGAATTCTACGAAACTGCTAATCCCGGTTGGGAAAACCTACATTTTGGTCAGTTCTCCTTAGCAAATGCCGTAACAGGCTTTATGGATGATCCCGGTGAGCACAATTTGCAAAGAGCTGGGCATCGAACATCTATTTTATCACCTAATCTCACGAGTGTAGGATTCGGGTATTCTGGTTATTTTTCTTTAATGCATATGAGCTCCTCAGATCCTATAGAATTAGGATACCATTACGACTATATCGCTTGGCCAAGTAAAGGGAACTTTCCCATTTCTTTTGCAGAAGGGGCTAGTGTTTGGTCGTTAGCTTTAAATGAGAATAGATATGAAGAAATTGATAAGAAGAAAGTCAAACTAACCATTACAAATCAAAGAACGAAGAATAAGTGGGTTCTAACAAACCCTGTTGGTTATGTAAACAATGGCTATTTCTACGCTAATCCCTATTTACTAACTTTTAAACCAAATAACCTTGATTATCAAGAAGGAGATACTTTAACCGTTTTAGTAGAAGGAATTAGAAAAAGTGACGGTTCCCCATCATCTCTTACCTACGATGTTCATTTATTCGATTTGGATGAGATTACTGTGGTCATAGATAATCAAGAACAAAAATATATTCAACCTCCTGTTATTAGTGAAGGACGCACAATGGTTCCAATGCGCAGTATTTTTGAAGAACTTGGTGCAAAGGTCACATGGGAGAGTAAAACCAAATCCGTATATGCAAAAAAAGGGAACACTACTGTTACCTTAAAAATTGGTAGTAAAGTGGCATACGTTAATAAGAAACCCGTGAAATTAGATGCTGCACCTATTATTCTAAATAAGAAAACAACCATGGTTCCAGTTCGATTTATAAGTGATGCCTTAAATACCAAGTTCTCTTATGACCCAAAATATAAAGTAATCGAGATCTCAACAAAATAATGAGTAAAAAACAGCTTAATCATTAGTTTAAGCTGTTTTTTAAAGGCTTTATTATATCATTCTATTTTAAAAAGCCTAAGTTCAAGTCGATTGAACTTAGGCTTCTACTAGTATATTAAACTCTTTTTGCCCCAATAAAACGTTTTTTCCAATAAGAGTTATCAATACTTGTAATTGATACACCCTTTGATGTTGCGGAATGAATCATCTTGCCATTTCCTAAATAAATAGAAACATGTGTGGCTTTTGCACCTTTATACTCTGAATAGAAAAGTAAATCTCCAGGTTTTAAAGAGGAAACCTTGGTTCCTTCGTTTTGCATATCTGCAGCTGTTCGAGGTAAAGTGATTCCTGCCTTTTTAAAGGAATATCCTACAAAACCTGAACAATCAAAACCTTTCGTGCTTGTCCCACCAAATTTATACTTAACACCTAGAGTACTTTTAGCAGCAGAGATAACTTTCTTATGTACAGAATCTGTTTTTTTAGCACTCGTTTTAGCAGATAGGAATTGGGCACTTACATAGCCCTTATATTCACCAACTTTGACATGTGCCCAACCATTTGCCTCGGAATATACATAAACCTTTTTTCCCATTGGTATTTCCGTTACAATGGCACTAGTTTCAGATGCACTTTCTCTCACATTTAAGGTACCTGATTTTATATCAACATATTGTATTGTATTAGTATTAGTAGAATTAGTAGCTGCTTCACTCATTAATGGTGCAGCAAGAGCTATCGTAAATGAAAAAGATAGTACAGCTATTAGTTTTTTCAACATGATATCTTTCCCCCTGTTGTTACTCTCTAAACCTACTATAACGGATGAATATTACAAAAAAGGTCAATCTACATTACAGTTTTATTACAATTTTCTAAAAATATCGCCTTTTTTCGAGCAAATATGTTACAAACGCTGTCGAACCCTTGATATTAGTGGCCTTTTTATTTTTGTAATAGCAGCTTAAATCTATGACAAAAATGTGAAATTTATAGAGTTCATCTTTCTTTATTGAAATAAAAGTAGAGAGTGGTATAGTAAAAAATGGAAATACGAGTAAAATGAACTATACATTTTAAAAGGAGTAAGGATATGAAATTCAAAACGAGTTTATTCATTACAGGTGCTCTGGCATTAAGTCTCTTTAGCTTTGCAAGTAATGGGCACGCTGAAGATATTCAATTTAACGATGTAAAAAAAGAGAGTCCAATTTATGAAACCATAAGTTGGGCGGTTGAAAAGAATTTGGTAAAAGGATACCCAGATGGTACATTTAAACCGAATAATGTTCTGACAGAATCTCAATTTGCAGCCATTATGAGTAGATATTTTAACCCAACTATCGAGGAAGGATTAGATCCAACTCAATGGTCCAATGCTCATTATGACTATTTAAAAAAGAGCGGTGTGTTATTGCCCGGTCATACTGATATTTCTCATAAAAATAAAGTGTTTACTAGATTAGAACTCGCGAAGGCATTTTTTAAATCGAGAGGGTTAACCGGTTCTGATAAAGATGTAATCGATTGGATGTATGAAAATCATATTACAGCCGGTAAAGGTGTAAGTGAGGATAAATATATAGATTTTGGTGGCCAAGATGGATTAAAACGTGCCCATGTTAGTGCCTTTTTTGCCAAGATGGACCGTCTGAAGTTTAACATTATGGCTAGTGAAATAGGGAAAGATGAATTAAGAGGGGATGCTCTATTTAATGCGTTATTACCTTTATTTCAGGAGAAAGAATTTACACTAGAAAAATCATCGAATGGGGTTATCACTGCACGATCAAAAGCTATGGTGGAAGGAATGCCTTTTTCTCCACGTATAACCATTGAAAATACTGGTGATCAGTTATTTATAGGCAACTTAACTCCAACTTATCAACCATCTATCGAACTAGTTAGCCAAACACTGATTCAATTTGGGATAAAAGAAGATGTATCAACATTAATGAATGAAATATATAATTTCTCAACAAAGAAGGATCCTACTAAAAAATCCTTAACATATGGTTCTTACACGATTAACATGGAAATTATAACAACATTTAATGGATACACACAAAAAAATATGGATAACTTTGTTGCTTATATACAGAAAAAAGGCGGCTATTAAGATAGTGACAGCTTTATTAAATAGTCCAGTTATTGAAGAGAAGTCTGAATTTACAGGCATAAACTAAATAAATAAAGGCTCTTTTCTGAAACTTTGTTGCTTTTTCTAACTAATAAATAGGCATTTCACTATATAGGGTGTTGAAACTCATAGAAAATGAAGAAAAGAGCTAATCTCTTTTTAAGAGAGCCTGTAAAAATCCGGCTTTAGGGATTTTTACGAAAACCACAAACTATACGAAAACAGCCTAAATAAAAAACAAAAAGCTCAGAGATTATACGCTCTGAGCTTTTTGTTTTAAATGATGCTTATTCCATTACCCGTCCTATGTTTTTACCTGACTCTTTTCTTATTTATTTTTTCTTAACAAGAAACATATATGAAGTCATATAACCTTCTTGATCTTCTCTAAAATCATAGCCTTGAACGTACAATTTGCATTCCTCAGTGTATTTACCTTCGTAAGTTGCTAATTTACTATAAAAAACGATTGGATCCGGTGTCGTTACGTCTACCTTTAATGGAGAACCAACATAAGCCTTGTAAAAAGTAGAATACTTAGTAAACTCTGCATCCAACTGTTCTGCTGTTGGCTTGTTTTTCAGATTCCTATTATCAATATTGATAAGTAGACTATGAAATTGATTATTTTTAAAGCTTAAAACAAATTGTTCATTTTCAGAATAACCCGAAACGTTGGCTGAGTAGGTAAGCTGATAATCAGTAAATTCGAATGGGAGCTCTGTTTCATTTACTAATGTATAATCTTTCATTAGCTGCTTTACCTCATCGACACCCATATCAAATTGTAACTGTGGAAGAATCAGTTTTAAAACGGAATACTCAGCTCTAAAGTTAGGGTTAAGAGCTCTTGAAAAAAATACCGAGAAATGGGCTCTTTTCACTGGATCGTTTGGTTTAAAGGTCTGGTCATCATAAATATCCGTTATTCCATTTGCAGCTAAGGCACTGACATAAGGTAATAAGTCTGTTGATACATCTTTAATTTCTTGCGTGTATGTACCTTTTAACTGATAAGCATTGACCAAAATTTTAGCCATTTCCCCACGAGTTAAATTATCATTAGGTCTGAAAAATTCACCTTTTTCGATAAAACCAGCTTCGACAACGGCTGCAATTTCCTTATAAGCATGATAAGTGGTTTTGACATCCTCAAAATTTGGATTTTCAACGGATGATGTATCTAATTGAAAAGCTCTCTTGAGCATAATCGCAGCTTGTGCTCGTGTAATGGTATTGTTAGGTTTGAATGATCCATCTGGATAGCCGTTAATGATTTGAAAATCTTTAAGATATTCAATTTCTGCAGAAGCCCAAAATTGTTCTTGAACATCGATAAAAGAAGTTTTGGCAAACGCAGATGGAGTTGGAAGTAAGAATGAGACGATGATTCCTAAAATGACAACAATCGAAAGTGACTTTTTCATAATTTCTCCTTTTTGATAATGGGATTTTTTTCAGGTTACTTGAGATTACCTCTTCCCTCCTTTGGGTGTTTAAAAATAAAAAACTCCTCTTTTCAACATAACGTGAAAAAAGGAGTTAGATAGGCCATGCTAACTTGCTTTCAGTTCGGTAATCCAGCCATCATAGCATTTAGCCTTAGATCTGTGACTTTGCGTCCCCAACTTTCATTGGGTTTGCCGTTATCGTTGTAAATAAAAGAAGATTAAGTTTATTTCATTATATAGTTGTCTAACAAAATATGACAATGGTTTTTTATTATCTAAAATAAAACTTTCAAACTGTTTTATGGGGATAGTTTTTATATTTCAAATATATCATTTATATTACAAAACTCTTTTATCCTCAAATATTGGAGTGGTGCGACGTATTCATATAGTAGGTCTGGTAAGCCTACTTTATTCCTTACTTTCATTTATATAAGGAAGGTCCTTTTATGAGTCCTATAGGAATGATCGTACGAAAAGGACTAGCAGGGATTTTGAAGTATTATTTTGTATCGTTTTATTTTCTTATTAATATAGGGTTGGTAAGCCCAAAATTTATTTCCTTCCTTTCTTTTAAGGAAGGACTTTTTTTGTTATTTTTGAAAAAGAAAAACCGAGGACGTTATTCCTCGGTTTCTTCTCTTTACACAAGGTTGAATTATTCTTGTGTAGTAATAGTATCAACAGCTTTTTCTTCAGTTGTTGGTTCTGCTGTAACTTCTTCTGTTACTTCAGCCTTAGCTAATACTGCAGAGTTTGCAGCTGCATGAGTTGTTGCTTGTACGTTAGCTTTTACACTAGCCTGAGCTTTTACTTTGTTAGCTGTAGAAGGATTTACCTCTTCAGTGCTTTCTTCGTCTAAAGCTACAACTTCTTCAGTTGCATCTTCAACAACTACATCTGATGCTTCAACAGTACCTTCTGTAGCTGTCTCTACTTCAGTTGTTGTTTCTACTTCAGTTGTTGCTGTTACTTCTTCTGTTGTTGCTGCTTCTTCTTCTGTTGGTGCTGGTACTCCATCTGATGTTGCAGTTTCTTCATCTGTAGATACTTCAACAGTATTGTCTGCTTGTGTTGTTACTTCAGCCGCTGCATCTGTAGCTTCTACTGCAGCTTCTTCTTCTGTTGGTGCCTCAACTTCTACTTCAGTAGTTCCTTCTGTTACTACTTCAGTCGCATCGTCTGCCTCTACTTCTGGTGTTACTTCAGTTACTGTATCAGTAGTTTGTTCAGTTACTGGTTCTACAGCTACGTCTGTCCCAACTTCTGTTTCAACTTCTGGTGTTACCTCAGGAGCCTCTTCCGTTACAACTTCACTTGCTAATACGGCAGAGTTTGCTGCAGCATGTGCTTTTGCATTTGCACTTGCATGTACACTAGCTTGAGATTTCGCCTTGTTAGCCGCAGATGGATTTATTTTCTCAGCATCGTCCTCTTTTTCTTCAGAAACAGCTGCTTCTTCATCATCTTTTGTTTTTACAACGGCATTTGTATCAAGGTTTACTTTCTTCTCTGAATCAGAATCAGATTCTGAATCTTCGTTGGTAGCTTGATTATCTTCTACTTCTACTGTTGCATCTGTTTCAACATTTGTTGCAGCTTCTACTTCATCAGCTGCTTCTACTTCTTCTGTTTGTGCCACTACATCACCAGCAACTTCCGCTGTTTCTTCGGTTTCGGTAGTTGCTTCTACATCTGCTGCTTGTTCAGTAGTCACTTCTGCTTCAACCGCAGCTTCTTCTGTTGCAGGTTGTTGAGTTGTCGCTTCTTCCTCTACAACTACTGGTTCTTCAGTTTCTACTTTATCCGTAACCACTTCTGCTTTTGTTCCATGAACAGCAGCATTAGGTGCAGCATGTTTTTTTGCTGTTTCACTGGCATGTAAATAAGCCTGTGACTTGCTTACTTTTTCTTCTTTAAGATCTACCGTTACTTCCACTTCATCTTTTGCTTGAACCGTTTCTTCAGTTTGGTTTTTTACGATTGGCTTCGCCTTAACATTTGCTTTTACGCTAATTTCAGTTTTCACATGATTGTTATGTTCAACATTAGCTTTATCAAGACCAGCAGCTTGCGTAAAATGTCCTCCAACTAATACTCCGATTGATAATGCTCCAGCAACAACAAGGGATTTAGCAACTTTATTTGTGTTTAAGTAATGTTTCATGATTTAATTCGCTCCTTTTAGGTTATGTTCCAGCGGCGTTAGCAGCGGTTTACATTTTTATAAAAAGGAGCTTCTTTTGGTGGCGGTGCAGGTGGTGCATTAACCCATTGATTATTCATGAACGCCTTTCGAGAAAGAAAAGGCTGAATAAGCTCTATTTCATAAAACTTATTCCATTCGAACCATTTATCAAAAAAGCTAACTGTGCTCAATCCATGACCTGCTCGATCATGCGACGTTCCCCCCGTACTGTTCGTACGTTGGGTAGGAGTTGGTGCTTGATCGGCCTCTGGTACCTCTCTTTTACTAGTTGGAACCTTTTTCTCATGATCCTCTTCTGATACAAGAGTCTTAGGTTTGCTTTCTTTTTGAGATGCCAAAAGGGATTTGCCTTGAGATTTTGTCTGTTGAACGACATCCTCTGTTTGAATATTAGTTCCAACTGTATCCGTGTTGTGTAAAGAATCTAAGGTAGAATTTCCAGCTTTCTTTTGGGAAGCTTTTTTATTCTTTATTACCCCTTTAACATGCTTCTTTACCACTTCAACTTGTTCAAGCCCAGGAGACTTAATGTCTTTTACAGTCTTTTTTATCACAGATTGAAGGTTCCCTTTCGCTTTCTCGGGTAAATTTTCGAGAGTTTCAGCCGCTTTGTGAGAGGAAGCTTTTATCGGCTGCTCCTTTATCTCAGCTTTAGGCTTTGAGGCAGGTTCAACTGGTGTATTTTTCATAGATTTTGCATTTTCAGCTTTTGTCTGAACTTTAGTTTGGACCTCTTCCATTTTTTCTGATACCTCAGTTAATACGGAAGTTTTTTGAGAATTCTCCTGTCCACTATGATCATTCTTTTCAGCAAAGGCATTGTTCGGTAATAATAGGGCTGCCCCAACCATTAGACCTGATAGAAGAAAATGCCTAAATTGCACGTTTTCACCTCCTTCCATTATTTAGAATCATCTGTGGACAGGATTCGTGATGTTCTCCATTTTTGTGACCGTGTTTGTACTTTTTCTGAAAGAAACCCTTCTTTTCGCCTAGAGTATTTTGATACATTTGGCCCTGACTTCGGTTTCACTCCAAACTGTCCAATAGAGGTCCTCTTTTTGAGAAATAATTAAATGGCAAGAAAAGAAATAGCTATCTAATTGCTAATTGTAATAGAAACTCAACATTACTTTTTAATAGAGCCAATGACTATATAAGGGATTGCTACACCTCCCTGAAAATTTCAACTTACTATTATCAATGAAGCATAAGAACCGTCCCCATGCTTCAACGAATGAAGCACAAGAACCGCACGCTTCAAAGATTTTAATGGAAAAGTATGTAAAAAATGGTATAATTTTATAGGCACGAAAGAAAGTGCTTACTATTTTTTATGAAGGAGTAATTTATGAAGATGTCAAAAAAGGGTTTTAGTAGATTTTTCTTTTTTTCTCTTGTCTTTCTCTTGTTTTTCTCTATCTCGGCTGAAGCGGCTGCAACAAAACTCCCTATTTTTTTTAAAGATCCAGTCAATTGTGACCGCTGTGGCTCCCAGCTAGCTTCAGCACCAAATGGAGTTGTTTATCAATATTTATATGATTCTTCTAAAATTAACGCTATTTCCTCTTCAGGCAAAAAATTATGGACTTATAAACTTCCAAAAACATCATATTTGTCCTATAAAACAGGGGGAACGATAGATTCAAAGGGAAATCTCTATTTTGGCTTTGAAAAAAACAGTCAATATTATTTAGCTAAGTTGAACTCAAAAGGTGGTTTAACGTGGGCATATAAATTAGACAATCCTTATGGTCCAGGAGCTCCTATTATTGATAAAGTAGGAAATGTTTATTTTGGATCAGGTAATCCTACTGATAGTGTAGGACCATTTGGTAAAAGTAATTTCTATGCTGTTTCACCTAAAGGGAAGAAGCTTTGGAGTGTTAACATCAATGGTGATAGCATTTTTGGTACAATCCAATTTGATAAAAATCAAAACCTTGTTTTCCCTAGTACAAATGATGAATTAGTTTGGAACTATACTATATCAAAGGCTGGAAAAGTACTATCCTCTAAAGAAACTTTTAGTTACTCCAATAAAGTATGGAGTGATTATTTCATTGATGTAGAAACTTCCACATTAAAAGCTTTAGACAAAAAAGGAAAAACACTCTGGTCATATAAAGTGACAGAAGATACCTCCATTGAATATGTCACATCCACTGGTACGGTGTTTCTTTCAAGTGGCGGAAATATATTATCGATTTCAAAAGGTAAATTAAATTGGAAAGTTAAAGCGATGGGGGATTTTAACTATCACCAAAAAGGGTTATTCATCGTGGATAAATTCTCTGGAAATATGCTTATTAAAGTGTTAGATGAAAAAAGTGGAAAAGTGAAATTAAGCAAACAACTTGATTCTGATTTCTATGAATATACGATTCTTCCTAATGGAACTGTGATGGTCTCAAAACAAAATCTAATCTACAAAGTTACTTTATTTAAATAGTTACAAATGGATGGTGCCTTTGCACCATCCATTTTCTTATTTTAGATAGATATTATTTAATATTATCAGGATTTTAGTATTCCTTATTATTGCTTTAATACTTGCTTTATAACAAAGTCTCTATCTACGTAAAAAAGTGTACGTGAAATAAAGGCGGAAAATTGAGCTCTTGTTACTGCCTTTTTAGGTTTAAAACTTCCATCTGCGTACCCAGAGGTAATACCTAAAGTTGAAATAATTTTAATGTCTTGATAATAGGCATTAGTTTTAGCAACATCCGTATAGTCCTTGGGTATAGCTATTTTTTCAGTGTAGTCCTTTAAATGGTAAGCACGAACTAATATTTGTGCCATACCCTCTCTAGTTAATGGGCTATCTGGATTAAATCTTGTTTGTTTAGGTAATATCCCTTCATCCACTAAAGCAGCAATCTCTTTATAAGCCCAATACGTAGATGGTACATCCTTGAAATTTGGGTTTGGTCGATTATTGAGATTTAACTTAAGCTGTCTTGCAATCATCACCGCCGCTTGTGAACGCTTCACATTCATCTCTGCTTTAAATGTTCCATTTGCCATACCTTTAATGACTCCAAGGCTACTTAACTTTTCGATATCCATATAAGCCCAATGCTTTGGAGCAAGGTCACGAAAGCTCTTTTCAAACAGACCAAATTGGTAAAAATAAGTTGGCCCTATATAGGGAGTTCCACTAACCTTAATATAGAAATCTGTGTCTTCAGGAAGATCTATAGAATAGATATTAAGATCTCCATCACTTGATTTTCCTTCAAATTTTGAATAGGTATATTCATAACCTTCTTTATCATAGATTTCTAAATTCGTACCATCAGGTAAATTTTCCATAAAAGAAAGTTCAATCATATTAGATTTAGCTGAACTAGGTGAAGTGAAAGTAAAATAATCCACATCACCATAATGAATATATCCAGATGTTTTTTGGTTAATTTTTGAAATAATATTTGCTTTTGCTTCACTATTATTATTTTCTAATTCAAATTCCGAATCCTCATGATCTGTTATCGAAATAGAATAATTCACCCCTGGGTAACTCATTGGGTGTACTTCTAAGTAATAATCTCCCTTTTCAAGTGAAATCGAATAAGCTTCCTCCCCAGTTACCATGGATGATCCAAAATCATCTTTACTACTGTATAAAGTAAAAGCGTTATCCTCCTGTTTTATAATATTCATTTTGAAACCCATAGGGTATTTAACGTTATCCCAACCTTTCGTTTTAATGTTTAATACTCCATGCTTTACCTTCACTTTAAAATAATCATAATCATTTAAATCTGAAATTTGACCTCTTATCGTTGTCTGATAATCATAATCTACTACGGTGGCATTTACAGTTGAGTTATTAGATTCCTTTTCCCAAATCTCTTTGTTCTCAGCTGCAGTTACTGATTTTTCAAAGGTTGCAACAAATGAAAACAACAGCATAAAACTAGTAAAATACGTTAATAACTTTTTCATACTTTCCTCCTAAAGATATAGTGCAAATATATATTATTCTGTATAATTATGGATTTCCCTCTTTTTTCCTATTTAAATTTTAGTTTCACTTTTTCATTCTTTCACGCATGATTTAATTCAATAATAGGCAATAATACTATAACAATTGATGATTTTGGAGCCGGGGATTTCCTCGGCTTCTTTTTTCGTTTTTTGACAATAATTCATAAAAAAATGTGAGGTTTAAAAATGTTTATATTAAATATTTCCAAAATGAACCATTTCCTTATTTCATCCGTATTATAAGTAGTTATTTAGTTTAGGAGGAAAGATAAATGAATATTTTTTCTAAATCACTTGGAAAAATGGTATTAGCAGGGTCCATCGGCTTCACTACTATTGGTGCTAACTTTCCAGTTTCATCATACCTTGTTCATGCAGAGGATTTAACAAAGGAAGTAGAGTTTCATAAGCTTGGGGATCAGTTCATTTCTTTTACGAAAGAAAATAAGTGGGATCAGGCTTATGCCATGCTAAGTACCAATCTGCAGCCATTGGTTACAAAGGAGTCGCTATCTGTCATTTGGGCTAGTATTAGTGCCCCATACGGGAAAGTGATCGATATGAAGCAAGGGGATATCACTTTTAACGGAGTACATACGAAGGTACCTTATCTTTTTACAACGGAAAAAGGTCCATTGGAAGTGGTTTTATTATTTAACCATGTAGGGCAATTAGATGATTTGAATGTCAATCAAGTTTATCCGCCAAATCACTTTTTAAATCCTTCCTATCAACATACTGAAAATTATACTGAAAAACAAGTAGTGATTGGTGAAGGAACTTTCGCTTTACCAGGGGTTTTAACGGTCCCTAAAGGAGAAGGACCTTTCCCTGTGGTGGTGTTAGTTCATGGCTCTGGTCCAAATGATATGGATGAAACGGCATATGCCTTTAAACCGTTTAGAGATATCGCAGTAGGTCTTGCCAATAAAGGGATTGCGGTTCTTCGTTATGACAAAAGAACCAACACTCACCCCTTAAAGGTTAGTTCCACTCCAAATTTTTCTATACAAGAAGAGACCGTAATGGATGCTAATTTAGCGGTAACAGCATTGAAAAACATGTCCGAGATTGATACAAAAAATATATATGTTGTCGGTCATAGTCAGGGTGCCTATGCCCTCCCCCTTATCTTAAATGATGACAAAACCCATGATATCAAAGGGGCTGTCGGCATTGCCGGAAATGCTAGCAAATTTCATGAATTGTATTTATGGCAAATGGAACAAATTTTAAAAAGAATGAAAGATATGGGAACACCTGCTGAGCAAATTCAAGCTCTTGAAGCCAATGTGGAACTTATCCGGCAACAGGTAGCGTTAATTAATGATCCTACCTATTCGAAAGATCACCTTCCACCAAACTTCCTGCTAGGTAATCCTTATTGGTGGTATGATTTACGAGACTATCAACCTACTGAACTGGCAAAAAATCAAGAGATACCTTTACTCCTTATTCAAGGTGGTAAAGATGTACAAGTACCAGTAACGGAGTTTGAACTTTGGAAGGATGCCTTACAGAATCGAAAAAATGTCGATTATAAACTGTATCCAAATATGTTCCATCTATTAGTTGATTATCAAGGTCAACCAGATGGCTTGTCCGAATATATGACACCAGGAAATGTTTCTGAAGAATTCATTTCCGATCTTTCAAACTGGGTGAAATTTGGTGCATTAGTCGACCCAACTATTTATAAAGATTACAAACCAAATCAAGCTTGGTCGGATGCATTTGTTTGGGCTCTTGAAAAAGGAATCATTAAAGGGTTTGCAACAGAGAAAGTATTAAAGCCAGAGGCTGCTATGAGCGAAAGTCAATTCTTAAAAGTCTTTTTCCGTTATACGTTAGGCGAAGAGTTAAAAGATGAATTCACAAAATTGATCTACCAACTCGCAAAAGAAAGGGGCCTTGCTGTCACAGGAAAAGCAAATGCCTCCCTATCAAGAGGAGAAGCTGCACAACTACTTGTGAATTGTTTGATTAAAACAAAGAAAAAGATGTCAGTTGAAGAAGCCGTTCAATGGTTATATGATAACGGCATCTCGCATGGTTATCCGGATAAAGACGGAAATTATCCAAAAACTTTAGAATCTTTTAAGCCAGAGGCATCTATCTCTAGAGGTGAGGTAGTCATGCTATTCAAGCATTTGAATGAAAAAGGTTTTAGCCATTTCTAAATATCGTTTTAAAAAGGAGCGCCAAACGTTTGGCTCTCCTTTTTTATTCATTTCCAGGTGTCCGGAAAAAAATCTAAAATATCCAAATCAAAAGAAAATACGTTGCACCAACCAAATAGCTCCTAATCCTGCAATCACAAAAGATCCGTATTGAACGATTTTCCCAGAGGATTTTTGTTTAAATAGATAAGAAAGTATCGGTAGTAGTAGTAAAACAATAACTAGTTGAACAAACTCAATTCCAAGATTGAAATTAAGAAGCGCTACTGCAAGATGGCTTTTGGGAATAGCCATTTCTTTTAAAATCGTCGCAAAGCCAAGTCCGTGGATTAACCCAAATAAAAAGGTTATCCCCCAGCGATAACGGATTTCCTTTTTAAAAATATTCTCCAAAGCAACATAACAAATACTGAACGCGATGGCCGCTTCCACAAAACGAGAAGGCAAGGTTACCCAACCTAAAACAGCCAAAGTAAGGGTGATACTGTGTGCAATGGTAAAAGCTGTGATGATGACTGCATATTGTTTAAAGGTTTGTTTTCTAAATAATAAAGCAAATAGAAATAAGAGATGATCGTAACCAGTTAAGATATGAAACATTCCAAGTTTGAAAAAAGAATACCACGATGAAGTAGTAGATGGTGCTGCAACCTGTTTTGATTGGGACTGGTCTGGCTGGACTTGATTAGTTTCAGGCTGAGAAGCTTGTCCGTTTTCAGGATTTTCTGCTCCCTGTTCCTGTTGCACTTCCGTTAAAAGAACAGTCCATGTCCGCTCGTTACCTTGTAAAACTCCCTCGCTTGTTTGTCCAAAAAAAGACGCAGTAATCAGATCAACATAATTCGTTCCGATATCATTGGCATAAAAACCATCGTTAAAGACAATCGTGTCACCTGGAGAAAAAGCTGGAAACTTCATATAAGTAGAAAGAAAAATTTTATTTTCCTTCTTCACGATTTCCATTTTTTCTATTTCAGGCGTTTGTTCTCGATTATCTTTATCAAGAGTAAGCCCTTCCGTAATCAACTCTTCTAGATGGTGTTCCTCTGCTTTAATTTCTGATTCTTCAAGTACCCAATTTTCATTTTTATCTATTTTCGGAAGTAGTTCTAGGATGGATAATGTATCGATTGAAAACACGATTTCTGTCTTTTCATGATCCATTGTTATTTGGGTGTAGCTTGCACTATAAGCATGAGCTTGGGCTACTCTAGGATAGGAAATTCCAACAATAAGAAGCATAACCAAAAGAAAACGATATGTTGAAGAAAAAGGTTTTTTTCTTATTTTACAAGTACTAATATCCAATATACCCCTCCTGTTTTTATTATATCAGTATAATAACTACACCATTACTCCATCATTACCTGTAAGTAATTTACTTTAATATAGCACAATTCATCTACTTTTTTATACAGTACATCATATTTCAATTGAACTAATCATATAATAATTTGAATAATTTGGCACATGTCTTATTGCTTACAGGTCTATAGAATAAAAGAGTAGTAGATTTTTAAAAATCCTAAAGGGGTGGTAGAAGAAATGATAGCTAGAAATAAGAAGTTTAAGCGATGGACAAGCACGTTCATGGCAGCTCTTCTATTGATCAGCACCTTCTTGCCAAGCAGTTTCATTGGCAATGCTCATGCAGAACAAGCTGATCATGTCGTTATTTCTCAAGTATATGGTGGTGGAGGTAACTCAGGAGCTCCGTACAATAAGGACTTTATTGAGTTATATAATCCTACTGAACAGGATATTGCACTAGATGGCTGGTCCGTTCAGTATGCTTCCTCTGGTGGAAGTACATGGTCGGTAACACCTTTAGCCGGCACCATTAAAGCTCACGGATACTACCTCATTTCAGAAGGCGGCGGTGCAACAGGTGTGGATCTACCTACTCCAGATGCTTCTGGGGCAATCTCCATGTCTGCTTCTTCTGGAAAAATAGCATTATTCAACGACAAAACGACTGCTGCATCTGGTGCAAAGCCGGATGGTACTGTAGATTTCGTAGGCTTTGGTAGTGCAAATGCCTATGAAGGCTCTGGTGGAACTAGTGCGCCTTCCAATACAAAAAGCGTTCAACGCCGACCATATGCCAACGTTGACCCGGCACCTGGCAAAGGGAATGCTTGGGATACGGATGATAATAAAGCAGATTTTGTAGCTGCAGCTCCGGTTCCAAGAAACACAGAAAGCCCAACGGAAGCCCCTATGGTTCCGGTAACAAGTCTACAACCTAAAGGAATGAATATTCAATTTACACAAGAAGGAACTTCCGTTAAGGTAACAGGTCAAACCGAAGCTTCCGAAGCAAATTCTATTATTTCTATTTATGAGACATCCTCTAAAGGTACTGCCCTTGCTAGTGGTACTGCTGGAGCTGATGGATCCTTTGACATTTCTTTTACAACTGATAAAACATTTACAAGTGTTTATGTTGCTGCAAAACAGGATGGTTTAGATGAAAGTGCTGCCATTCAAGTAAACCTAGCCGTTCCAAGTGCAGAAGTTACTCAAACCAAATTAAGCTATGTAGTAGCGGATGGTGTTGGTACATTAATTGGAAGTGCAGGGGCTGCTTACGCAAATGCCATCATTCATGTTTACGGTGATGAAACAACTGCAACTAATTTAACAAACGAAGAAATAAAAGCCGGTACATCAGGAGATTTCTCTGCAACCATCTCTAATGCACCAGACACCGTTTATGTTACACAAACTTCAAGCTCTCCTAAAGGGATGATGTTGGAAAGTGCTTCCGTATCCGTGACAAAAGCGGATACCTCTCAGGTTACAAAAATTAGCGAGGTTCGCTCCTATGATTCAAACGGTCAACCTTTAAATCTAAACAAATATTTTACCATCGAAGGTGTCGCAACCGTTGATAATCAAATTTTAGGAACTCAAAAGCAATACTTTTTCCTTCAAGACGATACAGCTGGAATTGACATTTTCAGCTACGATTATGAAACACCTTTTAAAGTGACGAAAGGCGATAAATTAAGAATTACTGGTAAGGTTCTCATTTACAATGGCTTAATGGAATTTGAACCTACTTCTATTGAAAAGATTGGTGAAGGTAGTGCATTGCCTGCATCCAAAAATTTAACAATTGTTGAATCAACTACCTTCGCAACAGCTGAACCACTTGAAGGCAGTCTTGTTACTGTAACAGGTAAAGTTTCAGCAACAACCGCTACTGGTGCAAACTACAATGTTACATTCGTTGATGAAAATAATAAAGCCACAACATTAAGGGTAATGGGAGCAACAGGCATTAACCCTGATACAGACTTAGTTATTGGAAAAAGCTACACCGTTACCGGAATTCTAGGTCAATATACAACGAATAAAACTCAACTGACATCTGGATATCAAATTTATCCGCGAGATGTAAAAGATATCGCTCCAATCCTTGGTATTACGCATACAGCTTTAACGGAAGTATATAAGGATGCTAACGTTGAATTTGAGGCGATGGCAGATGGTGCAGAATCTGTAACGGTATACTACAGAGCAACTGGTACCACTGACTATACGGCTATACCAATGGTAAAAGGCAGCCAAGGACGTTACACGGCGACACTAGAGGCAGCTAATGTACCACAAAACGGCTTCGAGTACTATATCGAAGCAAAAGCTGGCACTCAAACTCAAACAGCAGGAACAAGCACGGTTCCTTACGCCGTTACTTTAATTAATGACTCTTTTGGACCTGAAATTTCAGGTGAAACACCGCAAAACGGAACAAAAGTAGAAAGCCCAACACCTGAGATTTCAGCTCTTATTGAAGATCCAAGTGGTGTGAACGAAACGTCGGTTCAAATGTGGCTGGATGGCCAAGAGCTAACAGCACCAGCTGCATCCATCAGCAAAACACAGGTCAAATATATTCCAACAAGTGACCTTGTACTTGGAACTCATACGGTGAAGGTTTCCGCAAAAGACGTAAATGGTAACACGACTGAAAAGGAATGGACATTTGAAGTGGTTCCTCGTTTTGACGGTGGAAACCATTACCGTGGTACAACACATAACCATACGAATATTTCACATGATGGAGCTGGTACACCAGAAGATGCCTTAAAAGCTGGGAAAGCCCATCATTATGATTGGTTTGCGTTCTCTGATCACTCACATGATATCGACCCAGAAAAATTGGGAACAGATACAGTCGTTCGTGATGGTATGCAGGAACGTACAGGCGGATCGGATTGGCAATTAACCAAAGATCTAGCAAAACAATATACCAATGAAGATTATGTGGTCTTCCCTGCTTTTGAAATGACTTCGACAACATGGGGTCACTCTAATATCTTTGGTACAGATAATTTTATCGACCGAAATATTAATGGAAAGCAATACCAAGATTTAAATCAGTATTATGCGTGGGTTATGACATACGATGATATCGTTGGTCAATTTAACCACCCTGATATGTCTAATAATGCATTTAACAACTTTAAGCCATACAACAAAGAAGTAGATCAATTATTTACGATGTTAGAAGTAGGTAACGGTTCTGGTCATTATGGCTATGCAAATGCTCAAAGTAAGTATTTTGCTGCATTAGACTTAGGCTGGCATGTGGCTCCAACTTATGGTGAAGACAACCATGAAGGAACATGGGGTCAAGTCAATGCTCGTACCGTTATTGTAGCGGATGATTTAACACAAGAATCCCTTCTTCACTCAATGCGTAATATGCGTGTCTATATGGAAGAGGATCCAAACTTTACATTAGATGTGAAAGCAAATGGTTACTATATGGGTTCAACGGTTGACAGCAAAACGTTAAACTTTGACATCTCTGGTAGTGACTTTGTAGCAGAAACACATAATGACAGTGATTATAGCTATCTGCCAACTACCTACAAGTCTGATGACAGAATTGCAAAGGTTGAATTAATCAGCAATGGTGGAAAAGTGGTTCAGTCTACGGAACCAATGGAAAAAGAATTTACATGGTCTCCTTCTGTTACGGTCACTGGCGGTCAGCAATGGTTTGTCGTGAAAGTAACTCAAATGGATGGCGAGCAGATCTACTCCTCCCCTATTTGGTCAAAAGAGGAATCCGTTGATGTAAAAGTAAGTGGCATTGAAGTAGATGGTGGTGTGATCGTTGGCGGTAACCCTGCTACATTAAAGGCAACGATTGCGAACAATGGTACTCAAGTCATTAAAAACCTGAAAGTTGACTTCTATTATGATGAAATCAACCAAGATCACTTTATTGGTACAAACAGCATTTCATCGATTTTAACAAAGAGCTCGGCAACCGCTACGGCTACATGGGAGAGCCCACTAAATGGCGACCATACGATTATGGCCGTTGTCACCTCTTTAGACGGTCTTGATATCGGTGATGTGAAATTTACTTTACCAGTTAAAATTAAAGAGCCGCTCGGAATTAAAGTCTTAATCGACGCTTACCATGGAAACGAAAATACAAGTGGGGACAGTGGTTCGTATAAAGATAACTTAAAAGCATTCACTCTTCTTTTACAAAAAGAAGGCTACACTGTATCAGAAAATAAATCAGCATTTACAGATGAAGTATTAAGCAATGTGAAAATCGTTATGATCACAGATGGAACAAAACCACTGACAGATTCAGAACGAGCAGCCGTTGCTAAATTTGTAAAAAATGGCGGTTCGTTATTAATGGCTGGAAAGAGCAATTACAATAATGATCCGACCATTAACAACCCGCTTCTTGCAGATATTGGATCAGCTATCCGAATGGGTAATGATGGAGTATTTGATGATAGTAAGACAGGTAATTTCTGGTCAGATCCGAAAGTTAGCCCATATGCAGTAAGATTGCATCCTGGATTAGTTTCAAACTATATCACGGATCGCGTATCGTTTATTGATTACTACAGTGGAACCAGTTTATCTGGAGCGAACGATCAACCTCTAACAGGTTCAGAAGATAACGTGGTAATCCTGGCAAAAGGTAACGAAACGACTTACCAAGGAAGCGTTAAAGGCGGCTACACTTACGATACAGTTTCAGATGAAACCGGTGGTTCAGCGATTCCGATGATCGCATCTGAAAAAATTGGTGACAACGGACGTATCATTGTATCCGGTATGAACATCTTTAACGATAAACAAATGGATGAGTCATACGAGCCAAAAGGAAATGATGAATTCTCCTTAAATGCGTTAAACTGGTTAGCGCATCGTGAAACCAAGGTGACGGATATCGCCGATGCACGTAAACTTCCAGAAGGTACAGATGTAGTAGTAGAAGGTACCATCACAACTGGAGCTGGCGTCTTCTTCGATGCCTTCAATCTGCAGGATGAAACCGGCGGTATTATGGCATTCCAAGAAGTGACAGATCCGTCCCTAAAACCTGGTGATAAAGTGCGCGTGTATGGCCATATTAAGAAATTTGATAACAATATAGAGTTAGAGTTTACAAGCTACGCAAAAGATGTCATTAAAATCGGTTCAGGTGAACCGCTACAACCTAAGCTAGTTCCGACTGGTGAAGCTACTTCTACAGCCAACCAAGGTCTTCTAGTGAAGGTAAAAGGAACCGTGGTGTCGAAGTTTGATGAAAACTCCTATATCATCAATGATGGATCTGGTGATGTGTTAGTATTTACGGACGGATACATCGTTAACCAAAGTGGCCCACTACCAGCATTAGAACCTGGAGATATTTTAGAAGCGGTTGGTATTTCCGGTGCCTTTGCACAGGGTGAACGAATCCGTGTTAGAGACACAAAGGAACTGATTGGAATAAAAGATACGACTGCTCCAGTAACAACAGCAGTTGCGAATCCAACTGACTCGACAGGTAAAAACGGTTGGTATACTTCCGATGTAACAATCACTTTCACAGCATCAGATGATATGACTGGAGTAAAATCAACACAATACCGAATGGGCGGTCAAGATTGGGTAACGTATAAAGAACCAATTCAATTGACTGAAGATGGCGTCTATACGATTGAATATCAAAGTATCGATCAAAAAGGTAATATCGAAGAAATCAAGTCTATCGAAGTGAAAATCGATAAGACAGCACCAACATTAAAGGTTTCGGTTGATAAGCCAATCCTTCCTGTACCAAACCATAAGATGGTGGATATTAAGGCAATACTAGATTTCAGCGATGTCACTTCTGAAATAGAATCTGTCGTATTAGAATCTATTACAATCAATGAAGTCAATGGTTTACCTAGCGATATCGAAGGTGCAGCTTATGGAACACAGGATACAGAATTTAGTCTTCGTGCTGAAAGAAATGGATATGGTGATGGACGTATCTATACAATTACCTATACGGTAACAGATAAAGCAGGAAACAAGACAAAAGCTACAGCAACTGTAACCGTTCCAAAAGGGAATAAATAATAAAAAGGACTGCTTCAAAGGGATGAAAATATTCCTTCGGGGCAGTCCTTTTTCATAGATATGGAATTGTTAAGTATTTATTCCTGTGATGTTCCTACTGCTTCTAAATTGCCATTATGTTGTTTTTGATAAGATAGAATAATAGAACAAAAGCTCTTAGCTGTAACCGCCATTGCGCGCTCATCAAAATCAAATTTTTCATGATGATGCGGGAATACATCTTTTGGATTTTCCATTTGAGCACCTGTGAAGAAGAAGGAGCCAGGTACCTTTTGCGTATAGTAGGTAAAATCTTCACCAGGCATTACTGGAGGTGTCTCCAATACCGAATGAACACCAGGTACATCCTGAAGGGCATTTTTGACAAGCTCTGTTTCTTCAGGATGATTGTAGACGGCATCATATCCTCTTTCATAGTCAACCTCTGCACTAGCGTCATTTGCCTCCGCAACCGAAGTAGCAATTTTGATAAGAGAACGTTCGGCCATATTTCTTACCTCTGGATCGTATGATCGAACAGTTCCGATCAGTTCAGCCGATTCAGGAATGACGTTAAAGGCTTTGCCTGAATGAAACGCTCCAATCGAAACAACCAGTTCCTTTAATGGGTCCACTCTTCGGCTGGCAATGGTTTGCAGATTCAACGCGACTTGAGAACCAATAATAATAGGGTCAATCGTTTCTTGAGGAACGGCCCCATGTCCGCCTTTTCCTACAATTTTAATCGTGAACTTGTCAGCAGCTGCCTGAATATATCCGCTACGGTAATAAACATTTCCTAATGGCATGGTACTTTGAAGATGGCAGCCAAAAACGGCATCCACTCCGTCTAAGCATCCATCTTCAATCATTGGTCTAGCTCCACCAGGCGCTAATTCCTCCGCAAATTGATGGATGAATACGACTGTTCCCGGTAATCGGTTACGGTGCTTTGATAGAACTTTTGCCGTTGCCAGTAAAGCCGTTGTATGCCCATCATGTCCACAGGCATGCATGATACCTGGTACGGTAGACTTGTAATCTACCTCTTTTTCGTCCTGGATTGGCAAGGCATCAAAATCTGCTCTTAAAGCCACGGTCTTTCCAGGTAATCCACCTATCAGTGTTCCGACAACCCCTCGTCCTCCCACATTTCGTCTCACTTCTACGCCTAAATTCTCAAGATAATCCGCAATAAACTCAGGCGTTCTCACCTCTTGAAAGGCAAGTTCTGGATGGCGATGAAGGTCCCTTCTAATGTCAATCATCTCTTCTTCTAGTTCATCAATTGATCTAAAAAGTTCATTTAAAAAGTCCTTCATACTTCCACTCCTCTATTTGATTAATTTTTTACAGCTTGGATTATTTTTAGGACTGGCTATAACCAAACTATTATTTAATATTATGACTTTTCAGAAGATAGTCAACCAAAATGTTTCGGGAGTAGAAATATTTTTTTCAGGAGAGGGCTTCTTAAAACGCTAGATGTTGATAAATTTTATAAGCGGTTGATAAATAGTTCGTTTCGGTTGATAAATGCCCCAATTCGGTTGATAAACACTTAAACCCGGTTGATATCCACAAGTTTAAACAGGTGATTTAAAAAAAGGACTACAGATCAGTTGACCTGTAATCCTTTTAAAATTTAATTTTAACGTATGGTTAGTTGTACAAGACTTCTAATTGTTCTTTAAGGTCACCATCCACATAAAGTTTACCTTCTTTAATCTCAAAAGGAATATAGACTGGTTTACCAATTTGGTCTTTCCAGATATAAGTTATGTGGAAGGTTCCCTCAGGTAATCTGTAACTAAAGTTTCCTTGCGCATCTGTACGAGCAATATATCCTCTATTATTAATTTCAATAAAGACATCAGCGTTTGAAATGGGTTGCCCATTTGCATCTACTAATTTCCCATTAAAGGTAACCGGCAATAGCTGAATATCCCATTTTTCTTTCCTTTCTCCATTCACATAGAGTTTTCCATCCACAATTTGAAAGGGAATATTTATCGATGCACCCTCTTTTCCCATCCAAATATATGTCAAATTATACTCGCCATCAGCTAATCGATACTTAAAATTACCTTGGTTATCCAAATTGCTTTGCTGCTCCATATTTTCATATTGAACATATACAACCCCATTAGAAACTATTACTCCATTTTCGTCTACTACAGTTCCTTGAAGTGCGATGGGCAATAAGTTTATAACTAATTGCTCCATTGGCTCTCCATTGACATACAATTTTCCTTCTTTGATTTCAAATGGAGTATCAAAGAATTCCCCTTCATTTCCTATAAATACATGTTTTATTTTATAGAATCCATCTACTAATCTATAGACAAAGTGACCATGTGAATCTGTGTTAATGACCTTCCACCCATCACTACCCTCAATTTGAACACTAGCATTTGCGACGGGCAACCCATTTTCGTCTAATAAGCTACCATTTAACGTTATTGGAAGTAGATTAATATCAAGGCTCTCTTTTTGCTCTTCATTTACATATAGTTTTCCCTCTCTAATTTCAAATGGGATATTAAGTTGTATGCCCTCATTTTCCTTCCAGAGATAGGATACTCGATACATTCCATCATTTAACCGATAAATGAAGTTACCTTGACTATCCGTTCTGACCCCGTAACCCCGACCATTCATTTCTATAAAAATCTCAGCATTTGATATAAGTACTTCATTTTCATCCTTTAGACTGCCTTTTAAGGTGACAGGTGGTAATTGAATGTCCAACTTTTCTTTAAGTTCACCTTTTATATAAAGCTTGCCATCTTTAATTTCGAATGGTATGTCTAGAGGGGCTGTTTCATGATCCATCGAAGCCTGGGAAATTCGATAGGTTCCATCAACCAATCTGGAGGTAAAATGACCTTGTGCATCTGTGTTAGGATTATACCACTGGTTATTTCCCTCAACTTGTATATATGCATTCGACAAAGGTGATCCATTTTCATCAACCAAACTACCGGTTAAGGTTTGAGGTTGTAACTTTATTTCTAGGTTATCCCTTGGCTCTCCATTGATTAATAGTTTCCCATCTTTAATTTCAAATGGGATATCTAATGGTGTTCCCTCTTCCCCATTCCTTAAATAAGTCACTCTGTACATTCCATCATTTAGCCTAAAGCTAAACTTACCTTGACTATCCGTTCTAACGCCGTAACCCTGACCATTCATATCTATAAAAAGGTCAACATTTGATATTTGTGTCCCATTTTCATCTTTTAGATTACCTTTTAAAGTGACAGGTGGTAATTGAATATCTAACTCTTCTTTTAATTCCCCATTCATATAAAGCTTGCCATCTTTAATTTCAAATGGGATATCTAGAGGAACTGTTTCATTATTCACCGAAACACGGGAAATTCGATACGTTCCATCAACCAATCTGTAGGTGAAATGACCTTTCGAATCTGTGTTCGAATTGTACCATAGCTTATTATCCAAAACCTGCACATTTGCATTCATCACAGATGTTCCATTTTCATCAACTATACTACCGATTAACGTTATAGGTTGTAAGGCCACCTCTAGGTTTTCCCTTTGTTCTCCATTGATCATTAGTTTTCCATCTTTGATTTCAAACGGAATATGAAGCTGTATGCCTTCATTATCTTTCCAGAGATAGGATACTCGATACATTCCATCCATTAATCGAAAACTAAAGTTACCCTGACTATCCGTTCTTACTCCGTATCCTCTGTTATTTACATCAATGGAAATATCAGCATTTGATATCAAGGATCCATTTTCATCTTTTAAAGTACCCTTTAACGTAATAGGCGGAAGTTTTATTTCAAGGGTTTCTTTAAGGGCTCCATTGATATAAACCTTGCCTTCCTTAATTTCAAAAGAAATATCTAATGGGGCTCCTTCATTGCCCATTGTAACTTGGGTTAGTCTATAAACTCCATCTATCAAGCGGAATTTAAAATTACCTAGGTCATCTGTATTGGTATAATATCTTTCATTTTTACTCTCTAATTGCACATTTGCATTAGCTACAGGTATACCATTCTCGTCTAATACACTGCCTCTTAAGGTGACTGGCGGTAGTTTTATTTCAAGGAGGTCTTTTAACTGCCCATCAACATAAAGTTTTCCTTCTTTTATTTCAAATGAAATCTGTAACGGGATACCTTCTTGACCCGTCCAAATATGAGAAATCGAATAAGCCCCATCCTGCAATCGAGAGCTAAAGTCTCCATATGAATCCGTATTAATCTCAAATCTATTCGTATTACTCTCTATAGTCACACTGGCATTCGCTACTGGATTGCTGTTTTCATCCAGAACGTTACCTTTTAAAGAAATAGGTGGTATTTTCACTTCCAACGTTTCTTTTGGGCTTCCATTGACAAATAATTGACCTTCTTTGATTTCAAAATCCATGTTTAGAGAAATAATCTCCATATTTTCTAACACCCTTGTTGAATAGCTAGTTACATGATAAGAACCATCACCTAATTTTAAAGTAAATTCACCGTGAGGATTCCATGCGGTTTGATACGTATTTTTCTCATCATTGATCGTCAGATAGGAATACTTTTCAGGTTTACTTCCCGTTTCATCCAACACATAACCTTTAACCATCGTATCAGGTCTCAGATTATACTCGACCTTCACTCCTCTTTCCTCAAGTGAAGAAAGAATTTTTCTAGCAGGAGAATCTAAATCAGCTTCAAAAAAATTGTTTCTAACATCTAAGTACTGTAGATTTGGCAGTGCCAATAAAGGGGATAGATCCGTTATTTCATTATTTTTTAAATGCAATTCTGTAAGTTTCTCCATACCCGATAGAGGAGAAAGATCTGTTATTAAATGATCATTTAAAAATAACGTTTTTAGACTAACTGCCTCTTCCATTCCATTCAAACGAATAATCTCACCAGAAGGATATCTATTTAAATATAAGGATTCAAGCTGACTAAATTCACCTTTGGTTATGGTTGTTCCTATATTAAGAATTTCTTTTATACGATATTCTAATTTTGGGTCAGCAAAATCAATAGAAGTTGAATCGCCTTGGTCATAGGAAACCGTTATACCTCTCGCTTCTAATCCTTTGATAACCTGAGATACTTCTGACCCCTCATTCGTATCCAAAGGATTCCTTGTTATATCAACAGATGTTAAATGCTCTAATTGCTCCAACTCACTAATGCTAGTAAGTTTATTATCCCAAATAGATAGCTCATTTAAATTAGTTGCATTTTCTAAACCTTTCAAACTAGAAATATTCTTGCTAGTTAAAGTTAAATAATCAAACTGACTCATATCGCCTTTGGTAATAGGTTTAGGAATTTCATAAAAATCACTGATCGCATTTTCTAAGTTAGCATCTGCAAATTTTACCGGCGTTGAGTCGTAATTTAGATGGTATTCAATATAGGAACCATTATCCTCTAGACTCTGGATAGTGTTCATGGCATCGGCCGTAAGTGGATTTCTACTAACCTCGACCCAATCCAGTTCCTTTAGTGGTAAAAGGACATCTATATTTTTAAGAAAGTTTGAGCTAAGATCAATGGAATGAAGGCTTGTAGCATATTCTAATCCCTTTAAATTGGTTATCCCTCTATTACTCAAGTCTAAATTCTGAACATCTTCCAAATCTCCCTTTTTAATAGGAATGGATAAGTTTAAAACTTCACTAATAGCTTGCTCTAATTTAGAATCTGCAAATTTAATTGGTGTTCTATTATAATCCGTAAAATCTACATAAACATCTTTTGTTTCTAATTCCTCTATGGATTTAACAGACTTTGCATTAAGAGGATTCCATTTTACATCCACCCATTGCAAATGACTCAAATGATCTAACGCATCTAAGTTAGGTATTTGGTTATGATTTAGTTGTACGTTTTCTAGAGAAGTTAACTTAGATAAAGGAGTTATACTTGTAATTTGATTTTGATTCAAATTAAGTTCTGATAACGAGGCTCCCCCCTTAAGAGAGTCAATATTTCTGATATCATTATTATGTAGATCTAAGATTTGAAGGTTTGAAAGTTTCTCTAACCCTTTTAAATGAGAAATCTGGTTTTCAGCAGCGTAAAGTTCTGTCAAATGAGTATAACCACCTAAAGGTTCCAAATTATTAATGTCATTATGACTTAACCATATTTTTTTAAGATTATTTAGTTTCCGTAACGGAATGAGATCGTTAATTTGATTTCCTTCTAGATGTAAGTCCTCCAGATTAACAGCAAACTCCATTCCTGTTAAATCTCGGATATTTTCATAATCAGCATCCAGTGTGGTTAATAGCTTCATATCTTCTTCTGTAATGGTCCCTGCTTGCTTATTTAATTGTTCACGAACCACTTTTTCCAAATTTGAATCTTTAAAACCTACATTAGTTTTGGTTACATCGCCATATTCAGGTTCACTCAACACGTTTAATACATAGGACCCACTAACATAATCCCAATTCGAGTTAACGAATAATGTAGCTTGCTTATTCTGATAAGTGACCGTAACATAGCCGGATGTATCGGAATTCCCTGTGAGGGTTCCATCTTGGCTAACTTCAATCCCATTATCAGTGCTGGTTTTAATTGCTTCATTTGAGATGTTACTTGATGTTCCATCTGAAAAAGCAGCCGTCACCTGCAAGGATAGTTTTTCATAGTAATCTGAATCATAACTTCTATCCCCAAAAGCATGATTCACTACCTTACCACTAGTTGAAAGCTGAATAGATGATACTAGTTTCTCAGCTTGGGCCGTTAATTGAAACGATGTAAAGCCATTTCCAATTAGTAGAACGATTAATAGAATAGATAATATCTTTTTACTTAAAATCTTTTTCATTAATATCCTTTTCTCCTCTTAATGAATTTTCCCGTGCTTTATAAATTTAAAAAGTCTAAGAATGGCCGGTAAGCTCCCCCTTGTTATACATAGTAAAATTTTTACATTTCGTAGTTAATTATCCCTATATAGATATGTAGAAACTGTCGAAATTAGCTGTTGAAAGATGAGAATTTTTCGAGTTACAGAGTGTGAGGATTCGAGGATAAGATGAGGATTTTTAGTAGATTTATTTTTTAAGCAATTATTTTCTAGAAGTCTATCTAAAAAATATAAAAGAGGAATTAAATTCCATTTTTTAAATAGAGTTAAACTCATACCTATATCCATAGAAGTTGATAAATTTTTAAATCGGTTGATAAATGTTATAAAACGGTTGATATCCTCTTTTCAGAAACATTCCTTTTTTAAAAATAGGAATCAAGGCTGAAAAACAGCTAGTGAAATTCACAAATTCTACCACGCACTCAAACCAATAAACCTTTTGTACTACAAAACTTTTCGATAAAGTTCGATCTATTTCATATACTTTTTTCTCCTAAAATATTTGATTTTCAGTCAAATATCATGCCGTTTCAACATTTCCTTACATAAATCGCCCCATTTTCAGCTAAAGAAAAAGACATAAATCTACTTTTTCGAGCAATTCTACTGTTTCGTTCCTAGGTTGGATGTGCTAGTCCCTCTATAAGTAATTTAGTATAGTATGAATATACTGAAAGTTATAATTTTTCAGTATATTCAAAGGGGGGATTAGATCTATTATTCTTTGTTTCTTTTTAAATATTTTTTTTGGGGAGGAAAGGCATGTTAAAAAGAATTACGGCAATTTCACTAGTTTCTTTATTAGCATTTGGCAGTAGCGGCTCTGCTGTAACAGGAGGAATCACTCCACTGCCATTAGATGCCCAAAAACCGCAGCTTCCAATCAAGAACTTTTTAGCTACGGATCTACAAAAGATAGATCCAAATAAAGAAGTTCGCGTTGTCGTGGAGTTGGACGGCAGTACACCGGTTGAAACCGCAACAATGAAGGGTGTAAAGTACGACAAGCTATCCAAAGCAGAACGAAAACAACTTGAAAACGCAGCTAAAAGCAAACAAAAAACAACAAAGGATAAAATCAAAGGAAAAAACATTAACATTGAATTCCATCAAGATTTTGAAGCTATTGTAAATGGCTTTAGTGCCACTGTAAAATATGGCGATATTGAAAAAATTAAGGAAGTAGCAGAAGTAAAAGATGTTTACCTAGCAACCGAATATGAACTTCCAACCGAAGAACCAGATATGAAGTACAGCAAAGAATTAGTTCAAGCACAACAAGCATGGCGCGATTTTGGCTATGAAGGGGAAGGTATGGTTGTTGGGATCATTGACTCTGGTATTGATTCTTCACATAAAGATTTTCAATTAACAGATAGTGATTCCGCTGAATTATCTGCGGATGAGGTAAATAGTGCCATTACTGAGTTTGAACTGCCAGGGCATTTTCTAACTGAAAAAGTTCCTTACGGTTGGAACTATTATGATAATAACGATGACGTTGTTGATGACAATGTAGACACGGGAATGCATGGGATGCACGTAGCTGGAACTGTTGCAGCTAACGGTGACGAAGAAAACGGCGGTATTAAAGGGGTTGCTCCTGAAGCGCAGTTATTAGCTCTACGTGTATTCGGTGAAAATGAAGCCACTACATATGGCGATATTTATATCAAAGCCATTGATGATGCAATGAAGCTTGGGGCGGATGTTCTGAACATGAGCCTTGGTTCTACTGCGGGATTCGTTGATGCGGATTCACCTGAACAACAAGCCATTAAACGTGCCGTTGATAACGGAGTGGTCATGTCCATTTCCGCAGGTAACTCTACGTACTTTGGAAACGGCTATTTCTATCCATATGCATCGAATCCTGACTATGGAGTAGTCGGTTCACCAGGTGTTGCCTATGATTCTATTTCCGTCGCATCCTATGAAAACTCCTTCATGGATGTAGATGCAGCTGGGGTTTCTATTGATGGCGGCGAGGCAGACCAAGTGATGTTCTTATCGGCTGGTCAGAATGCTCCAACAGTGGGAACTAGTTTTGAGTTGGTTCCTGCCGGGTTAGGATACCCTGCTGATTTTGAAGGTAAGGACTTCAACGGCAAATTTGCTTTAGTTAAACGCGGTACCATAGGGTTTGTTGATAAAGCACTAAATGCTCAAAACGCTGGAGTAGCTGGAGTCATTATCTACAATAGTACAGATGGAACCGTTAATATGGCAACGGATGCTAAAATCACTATTCCGCAATTGTTCATGTTAAAAGCAGATGGGGACCGTTTTGCTTCTGCACTAAACACAGGTAAATCTGTTCAGGTTACCTTCGGTGGCGAAAAAATGACGATTCCAAACGTTGAAGCAGGTAAAATGAGTTCTTTCTCTTCTTGGGGGATTACTCCTAACCTTGATTTCAAACCAGAACTCACAGCACCAGGTGGACAAATTTACTCTACCCTTAATCACAACGAATATGGTATGAAAAGTGGTACATCCATGGCAGCTCCACACGTGTCAGGTGGATCAGCATTAGTACTAGAGCGAGTTGATGAAGAATTTGGTCTAGATGGAGCAGCAAGATCTAAACTTGCGAAAAAATTCTTATTAAACACAGCTAAACCAGTTGAATTTGATGGTGCACCTGTATCTCCTCGCCGTGAAGGTTCAGGTTTAATGCAGCTTCATGCAGCACTCTCAACACCGGTAACAGTATCAGACTCAGTGACTGGAGAAGCAAAAGTGGCACTTAAAGAAGTAAAGGGCAATGTTGTAACATTCACCTTAACAGCAGAAAACTACTCTGACAAAGCAGCAACCTATCAAGTAAGTGCAAGTGCTCAAACAGATAGTCCTGTAAACGGTGGCGGTGTATGGGTATCGGCGCCTAACATGTTTGGTGCTATTGATTTAGGAGCAATAACAAAAGTGAATGGTGAAGCAGTTAGCACGATCGAAGTTCCTGCTAAGGGTCAAACATCATTTGATGTTTCAGTTGATGTTAGCGATTTGGATGTAGTTTTAAAATCTTATTTCACGAATGGTTATTGGTTAGAAGGTTTTGTAAAACTAACGGACCCTACTGATACAAATCCAGATTTGGTTGTCCCTTACGTTGGATTTAAAGGTGATTGGAATGCAGCACCAATCCTAGACACTCCAGCTTGGGATCCGATGTCATATTACGGAATGACAGGTCTTCTTACCCATATGGGTGGAGGAAGCTACGATTGGTTGGGAGTTGACCAGGCAACTGGCGACCTAGATCCAGAATTAATCGCCATTTCACCAAATGGTGATGGCAATAACGACAGCGCCACTTACCTACTATCCCTACTTCGTAACGCAAAAGAATTAACGTTAAAAGTGGTGAATGAAGAAGGTAAGGTTGTAAAAGAAATTATGACCGAAGAAGATGTACCTAAAAACTACTATGATGGCGGAAGAGGAGCTATGTACTACCTATTCTCCAACTGGACATGGGATGGTACAATGCATAACGGTAAGATGGCACCAGAGGGCCAATACTACATGGAAGTCGATGCTACTCTTGACTTTGATGGTGCAAAAGCCCAAAGCTATAAATTCCCAGTGAAGCTTGACGTAACAACACCTAAATTAAAAACTACATTAGGAACAGACGGTAAAACCGTAACCGTAGATGTTTCCGATAAAACAAGTGGTGTTGCTTACTGGTATGTATTAGTTGACGGACAACCCGCAACTGAAACTCCGTATGTCCACGGCGAAACAGCCTACGTGCTTGCTCAGCCGGCTACAGAAGGTGAAACCGTAACCGTCGTTGCAGTCGACAACGCAGGTAACACATCTACTAATACTGTAAAAATTGGCAGTGAAGGTAACAACGGAACAACGGGAAATCAGAGAAAATAATAGAATAGTAACAAAAAGGCTAGTAATCTTTCTTGATTACTAGCCTTTTTAATAATCATCTAATCTCCCCTAGGAGAAACCTTTCGAATATATTGTAGCTTATTTACGTTGAATATAGTACTTTTGTACTATATAACAAAATCCGACATTTTTTTATAATTAAAAAATAATTAAAATAGTTCTAAAAAATGAAAATTCTAGTGTAAAATATACCATTTTTTAAAATTTACTCTTATAAATTTCATTTAAAATATTATTTATTGAATAACATTCCAGGGGGAAAACAACGATGAAGGTTCATAGAGAACACGGTATACTACTTTTTCTTTCCATTTTATCAGTTGGCTTTACGGTTGTAAGTGTTTCCATAAACCCTATGAACTGGAGTTTTAGTCTCCTCCTTCTTTTGATCCCAACGGTTCTTTTTGCGATAAATAGTCTAAGACAATCTCGTAAACTGAGTTTGTTAAAACACCAAATGGAAGATTTGCTTTTTCGCACAGAAATCAGTGAAAAAATCATCGAAAAAAATCCATGTATGATTTATGCAAAAGACTGGGACGGCCATTATTATTTAGCGAATGCTTCCTTTGCCGAGGCGTTCGGTGTGACAGCAAAGGATATTATCGGTAAGTCCGAAAAGGATTTTAACTCCAATGCTCCAGATATAGAGGAACGGTTGGATGAAGATAGAGAAATAATGAATGGCACGAAAGATAAAATAGTTTACGAGTGTGCTTTTCAAAATTCTAAAGGAGAAGACCGTTGGCTTCATGTGATCAAATTACCGATTATTCATAAGGGAAACAAGTATCTGCTTGGCGTAGCAACGGATATTACCGAAAGAAGGCAGCATGAGGAAATCGTGTATCAGCAAGCCCATTATGACGGACTAACTGGACTGCCTAATCGATTGAAATTTTATAGTGCCTTAAAGGGGCACTTAGAGAAAGCTGAAAATAACAACCTAAATGTGTCCTTACTTTTTATCGACTTAGATCGATTTAAACTGATTAATGATACACTTGGACATAGTATTGGTGACACTTTATTAATAGAGGTTTCGGTTCGTTTAAGGGAATGCTTAGATTCTACCTATGAACTCTACCGTCTTGCTGGGGATGAGTTTACGATTATTCTTCCCAATGGAGACTATGATGTAGCCGAATTAGTCGCGATAAAAGTAATTGACGAACTAGCTAAACCTCTTTTTATAGAAGGCCATGAATTTGTGATTACTCCTAGTATTGGGATTAGCGTATATCCTTATGATGGTGCCACTGCGGAAAAACTTGTCCAACAAGCAGACACCGCTATGTATATAGCAAAGGATCAAGGAAAAAATACCTATCGCTTTTATAAGCCCGAACAAAAATTAACAACATCTAAGCGGTTAATGCTTGAACATCAGCTTCGAAAAGCGATAGATAATGAAGAGTTTCTATTATTCTTCCAGCCAAAAATGAATCTCCAAACAGGAAAACTCATAGGTGTAGAAGCACTCATTCGCTGGAATCATCCTGAACTAGGAATGATCTCACCAGCCGAATTTATCCCGTTAGCTGAAGAAACGGGCTTAATTGTCCCGATGGGCGAATGGGTATTAAGAGAAGCGTGCCGTCAAAATAAAGCTTGGCAGGATGCTGGGATCCCGCCTTTTATGGTTTCGGTCAATTTATCGGCTTTACAATTTCGACATGACCTAACGAATACCGTCAATACGATTCTGAAGGAGACAGGCCTAGATGGCCAATGGTTAGAGCTTGAAATTACCGAAAGCATTCTGATGCTGAAAGAAGAATCCATTATTGTGATTTTAAATAGTTTGCGAGAAAAAGGAATTAAAATTTCAATAGATGATTTTGGAACAGGATATTCGACCTTAATGTATCTAAAAAATTTCCCATTAGATACATTAAAAATTGCTCAACCATTTATTCGTGATATTGCTCAAGATTCGACAGATGCGGCGATTGCCACAGCTCTCATTAACTTAGGACACAGCTTAAAGTTGAACGTGATCGCAGAAGGTGTGGAAGATCAGGAGCAACTTCGTTTCCTTACCGAACATCATTGTGATGAAATACAAGGATATCTGTTGAGCCGTCCATTGCCTGAACGAGATTTTATGCTTTGGCTTCAAGAGACGATGACAAAGGAAGATCGGATAAAATCGTTTTGTATCAAAGAACTTACATAAATCATTTTTGCATCTTTGAGCTACAAAAAGAGTCGGAGCTTGTTGGAGGACATTATGAGTATTCAATTAAAATCTAATTCATATAAAACGGCGTTTAACCACTCCTTATTTTCTGAGATCCGCTTCCATGATGGATTATGGGATTTTTTTCATCATTCAGAGATTGAAGAAAGATTGGTAGCTTGGTTAGATGCGGCAAAGGGTGATAGGTTCCGTTTACCTGTAGAATGGGAAATGAAGCAAAATGAATTGTATGTTTATTTCCCACCTCTACCTAAAGGCTATATACCTATCTCAGAGATTCATACCCAACCAATAGAAGAGAACGAAAAAATACAATTATTGGTTGAGTTATGTGATGCATTAAGTATTTTGCATAAAAATGACTTTATTTTAGGCTTTATCTTGCCGGAATCGATTTATTTCCACCCGGAAAATGGGTCTATTTTAATCGATATTCAGCCATTTCCTACTTCGTTTCCGTTTGTTAATAAACTGACAGATGTCTATTCTTATCAGTTTTTGTCTACCTATTCCCGTAGTTATTCGATGGCTCGAATTTCCGATTATTATGCGGTTGGTTTGCTTTTAGAATGGTTATTTCCAACCATTCCAACTCATATCGAGTCCATTTTCCATCAGTTAATTCATACTCCCAATATGTACCTATTTGCGGAAGAAATTGCTGCGGATTTACGGAAATCATTAAATATGTCAGCCCAGTCACCATTAATAGGAATGGAACCTACACCAAATTGGCTGCATCCAGCCCCTCTCCCTATTTCAGGTGAGAATCATAAGGTGTTGAGCTCATTTTTACGTTCTGATGAATTCCGATTTATTGGACTGATTTGTGAGGATGAAACAATTCTCTATGATATTTATAGTCAAAGCTTTAATGAAGTATTAGAGCATAATATCTTTTTTAGATTGATTTGTAAGGACCGTGCTTTTGCTACCTTACGTGATCTTATTTCAAATACGACAAGAGTGGTCCTAAAGTATTCACCCGATTCACATACACTTTTAAGAACACTAAATCGGAAATTTGACCAACTTTTAAAAAGACATTTTGAAGGGAATGATATTTTTTATTCCCTAACCGATTGGTTATTTCATTTTTTCAAAGAAGTGACACCTAAGCTTCCTTTACAAGAGCTTTATTATGCCTTTGAAAAATGTGAGGACTTTGATAACGACTCACAGCTCATTTTACAGTCCTTTTGGAAACAATATCATCAGGATATACCTGGCTTGCATTTCTTTTTCAGCGGAAAGACACTCCCGATTGAATTAACGGAGAGCTTACAATCGATTCTTAATCTGGATGAAAAAAAGCCTGATATCTATGAAAATTTATTAAGCTATCAACTTGGCAGAGCCCATCCTTCCCTTCTTTTTGAACTTTCTGATTGGTTAAATCAAAAGGAAGTGAATTATAGCAATTGCTCAATGATTTTAGAGGAATTAATTCAAAAGGAACAGTTAATTTTTAATCAAAACTACTGGAATAGCTCCCCTTCTCTTTTATTAGACTGGGATTCACTATCTCCGGAAAAAATCATTGCGAATAGATTAAAAGAGTTAGAAAACGAAGATTTAGAATTACTAAATGTGTTGGCTTGTCTACCTATGCCTATTTCGATTCGTTCTCTATTTATCGCTAACCATATGGATTTAAAAATCCTGCCTACATTTTTAAGAAAGCTTTCAAAATTAGGCTTATTATTTGTATGTAATGATGAATGCATGTTTGTCCCTAAAGAAGTGGTTACACAAATCCAACTCCTTTTATCGGAAGAAGAGCAAAGGGCTTTCTATCAAAAAGCCCTTACGCTCCAATATCATCATCAGCCAAATGTACTTCCTCCGTTAATTGTTCTTGCTCAAAAAGCAAAAATGGAACGGGTGGAATATTATTTATTGCTTCGATATTATAGACCGATCAATGCTTTTCTGACCTATGAAAAAAGAAAATCATTATTAGAAAGAATTAAGGTATTACACCAAAAGCTAAATCGCCGACCTAGTATATGGCTAGATCGAATGATTTGCCGTTTAAATCAATGGTTGAATCAATTTGCTCCTGCAGCGGAGTTAGCTTCGTCCGTCTTTCATCGAACTGGCAGACAAGCCGATCGGATCGAGTGGCTATTAATTTTAATGAATCGAAATGAAATTGATCTTCTTTCCACTCGCAAGGAAATGTTTGAGATGTTGGAAAGTGACCATCATTTAGACGATAAGGTTAGGGCTGCTTATTTTATCTCATGGAGTAATTTTTATATCCCTTTGCAGCGAGAAGAAGCCGAAAGAGTATTAAATTTTTATATCCTGAATGCTTATTTTAATCGCAGCAGCATCACTCCCCGATATTTCTGTGAACTGACGATTGTGATTTGTCTGATCATTTTTAAATACTTTCCTGAAAAAGAGGAATGGGGCGTATCCTTACTTGAAAAAACAGAATCTATTTTAGAGACATCTTTTCATCAAGATTTAAAGTTACGTTTATACGATGCCTATAGCTTCCAAAGCAATATGAAGCTCGTTTTCAAATATATTCATCTTGGAATTGAAGGGTCTAAACGAAGAGGCTTTACCCTAAAGGAACAAGTTGGCCATCTAAACGGGATGGAAGTTTCCTTATATCAAGGGGATCTGGCTAGCTACCACTATCATAATGAACAAGTGGTGGCAGTCGATGAAATCAAGCGGAAAGATTTAGCGGAAGGATACATTCTTCATCACTTATTGCTTGCTTGTGAATGGGAAAGATGGGATTTATTCGAAGAGGAAAATACCCATTTATCTAGTCAGCCCGTCACCACAACCAATCAATCCTTATGGGAGGTATACAAACGCTACGCAGCCTACCGTAAAAAGGAACCACTTCCCGATCCGATTCATTTGGAGATTGAGAATGAAGAGTCTTTATTTTTAAATGCTCTTTATGAGGCGGAAAAAGGATTTGTGGAATCTGCCTGTCGCTTATTCCAGGCCAGTATCGATAAAAATCAGGCTGGTATGATTGCAGGCTGGTCTTATCGAGAGATTCTGAACTTACAATTTAAATATAAACAAAACGAGATTGCCTATTGGCTCGGGGAATTTAAAACCTATTTGAAAAAGTTTTCGTATGATGTGTTTTGGCCAGACTATTATCGCTTTTCGGCACTATGGGCCAAAATGAATGGAGACCTTAAAAATACCCTTCTTTTCGCTCGACGATCTGTGAATGGTTATCAGCTCATCGACAAAAAGAGATGGCAAGATTTTATGTCAGAAAAATTAGAAGAAACGATTGCACCGGAAATCATGCAGACGATGACGGATATAAAAGATCCGCTTATCGTGGATAGCTTGTTACATGACAGACAATACTGGCTCCAGCAAGCACTTGAATTGCAAGTCATTATCCTTTTAAGTGAACAAATTACCGAGAAGCTTGAACTATCCGAGACGGTTCATCGTTTATCCCAAGCTCTTTTCGATTATTTTCCAGTGTCTCAGATTGTGGTCACATTTAATCTTTCTCATCATAAAGAAAAAAAATTCTTCTCAAATTCAGGGCTGGTCGATAATACGGAACTACTTTATTATCAATCAACTGATAATCAAATGATGAAGAAGGAATACTCGCTTTATCAACAAGGGAATCAATCTGTATTCATGGATGTCTATATAAAGGATACAGACCCAATCAAATTACAGCATATGGATCACTTCCTTTCCTTTATTAAACCGCATTTCGGAAATGCGTTATTGTACAGAGAAATGGTGGTCGATGATTTAACCGGCTATTACTTAAAAAGGTATTTTATCGAAAAAATTAAAGAGGAACTGGAAATATCCAAACGATATGGGTTAGACCTTAGCTTGATCATGATCGATATTGATGACTTCCGAAAAGTGAATGAATTTGGTCACCAAGAAGGCGATCGAGTTTTACAAGAGGTAGCAGAGATCATCCAGTCTAACTTACGTAAAAATGATATCCCAGGAAGATACGGCGGTGAGGAAATTTTATTAATCCTGCCGAAAACGGATGGACAAGCCGCTTTACAAGTTGCCCATAAAATCCGAGAGCAAATCGAACAAGAATTTTCGGTTGGACGCCCTTATACAGTTACGGTTAGTGTGGGAGTTTCCTCTCTAGAATTATGTAAGGTAGAGACGGTTGAGGATTTAATCAGTTATGCGGACAACGCGGAAATCCAAGCGAAAACCACAGGTAAAAACAAGGTCGTCGCTTCGTGGATGTTTTAGGAAAATAAATAGGTCAGACTCATAAGGTTTTCTTAGGACCTTTGTGAGTCTGACCTTTTCTTGGTGGAGCGGTCACTTTTGTCTACCTTTAATGAGCCAAAAAGGAAGATACAGAATAAAAAAGGTCATAAGAGCAATGAGTTCCAATGAAAAAATATAATACGGCCATGGACCTAAATAATCCAATATCGATGGGTTAACTGGTTTTGCCGAGATATACATATAGTTTCCCTTAATAAAATCATTCAAGATAAAGACAAACAGGGTATAAATGTTGAGATACAAAAAGGCTCTCCACAAACTTTGAAGGGTGGGGCGATATTTTTCCACCAAAACGAGAAACAAATTAGCAACCACAATTCCACCATGTGAGATAAAAAAATGGACATAGCGAAAGTGTGGGAAGGTATACGCACTAATATCCGGTGTAATCATCGCCTGTAAGGCACTTCCTACTCCTGCAAAGTAGGTAAATTCAAATAAAGGAAAGCTTCGCGTTAGTATTGCTGCCGCTGAAAGGATAACCGAAATACTGCTTAAATGAAACGGCAAGGAATATTGAATCGTCCATTCTTTAATCCTCCACAACCAAACATGTAAGGAAATTTCAGATAAGATGAGAATGGCAGCTATCGCGACCCGTACCATTAAATTGATACGTTCTTTCCTTAACGTTTTTCGAAAAAGATAGATGCAAACGATGCTTAATAGAAGTGCAGCAAGAGTTATTAAATGAACAAGAGAAAATAAAACAAAGGAAGCTTCACCATCTTGCTGAAAATACTTTTCCATTTTCATCACCAACTATTTTTTTTGTCATTATTCCCTATTGGGGGGAAGCAACATACATGAGTGTGACTCCGTTCATTGGTGGGTAGTTTTGGAGACAGATAGTTGGGTGGTACGGAAAAAATGAAGCTGTCTGGCGACAAAATAACGGGGTGGGAAACATAATAGGTTCGGTGAGAGGGAGAATAGCATTTATAGGACACACAATCCGTTATTTTTAAAAATATGGGTGTTTTCAAGCTCGTATAGGACACACGATCCGTTATCGAGGTAAAAGGTGCCCATACCTGCTCTATTATTAGCTAATAGCATACCCTGTGTCCGATAACTCCTCCAAAATAGCTTAATTGACACAAATAGCGTATCCTGTGTCCGATAAAAATTAGAAGAAACATGTATCGGACCTACAATCCGTTATTTTTAAAAATATGGGTGTTTTCACACTCTTATAGGACACACGTTCCGCTATCGAGGTAAAAGGTGCCCAATTTTGCGTGATAATAAGCCAATAGCGTACCCTGTGTCCGATAGCCCTTCCAAAAGAGCGTATTTGACACACATAGCGTATCCTGTGTCCGATAAAAATTGTAGAAACATTTATCGGAATGCAAATCACCCAGTTTTTTCAGCAAACTAATTTTTTCCGATACTAGATAATTGTTGAAGATTCTATTTCCACTGCTAAAGGGAAATACCATCCTTATTACCTAAGCAATAATCGCGTCACATCTCACAATCATCGTACTTAAAGAGGTCATTAGATTGATATCGATGAACTCCTTCAGTTTTTGGCCAGATTTATCTTTAAAGAGACGAACTTTAGGTCGCTGTGGGAAGTTCGCGTTATTCCCAATTACCACTCCCGTTTCCCCGGTGTTTAGTAGGACCGTTAATCCAATAGGATAGATGGCAATGGAATTTTTAAACGCCTCTACGACTTCGGGGTCGAAACGGGTGTAACATCTTGCTAGAATCATCTCCATTGCTTCGTGAGGCAAAAAGGATTTTTTCATCACTAAATGATCAAATGCCTCCGCCACAGAAATAATTTTGGCAAAGATATGTATTTGGTTTCCTTTTAGGCCTCTAGGAAATCCCGTACCATCCACATTTTCGTGATGCTGGTAGGCACAATGAGCAGTTAGTAGGTGCATATCTTGTTTTCTTAACATATCGAACCCAACTTCAGGATGCTTTCTTAATTCACTTTGATCGCTGTCCTCAGGAAGGCTAAGCTTACCGATATCATGAAATAGAGCGCCCATTCCAAGTAGATGCAGCTCATTTTCTTTCATTTTCAACTGTTTTCCCATTGAAATAGAGTAGAGACACGTATTAATAGAATGTTCAAATATGGCATTTCCAGGCGTTTGCATGTCGCTCAGTAAGTCTAGTAAACTGTCCGATGAATTTAAATCTTTCATCATCTGTTCGAACACCGTGGATAAATCTTTGATTAACCTTACTCGCCCAATCGCCTCTTTTTTAGATGCTTTTTGATCGGTAATGGAGGAGAAGACCTCTTTTAGCTTTGAGGATGTATTTAGTCGTATTTGCGGCGAAATCGTTTTATTCACTTCAATATCGGACGTCAATTCCGATTGAACATATAAAAAAGGAATATTCATCATCTTTAATCTAGCAATAAAGGTAGATGAAAGGGTGCTGCCTTGATTTAATAGAATTCTACCGGTTGAATCAAGAATGGGCTTCGCTAGGATCAAGCCTTCTTCACAATTATGTATCGAAACTAGTCTCACGATGCCCACCCTCTACTATTATTAAAATAACCTTTTATCAAACTAGTTTAATTATAGTGATTGGGGACTATTTTTTAAATAGGAAATTGCACGTTTATTGATGATTATGGTAATCAAATTTATTTTTCACCAAATTGACATATCTTTTTTTAAAAAAATGCCCTCGGTATAAGGGCTATTCCCCTACACAGAAGGCATTTGTTTATTGTGCTGCTTCCCATTTGGTGATTTCATCTCTTACCCTTGGAGCTACCTCTTTTCCCAACAACTCGATGGCTCTCATCACCTCGTCATGCGGCATCGAGCCAACTGGAACGTGCAGCATAAATCTTGTAATACCAACATTTTTTCGAAGATGAATGATTTTCTGAGCAACGGTTTCTGGGTCGCCCACATATAGGGCTCCCTCAAAGCTTCGAGCCATATCAAAGCTATTTCGGTCGTAATGAGACCAGCCTCGCTCTCGACCAAGCACATTCATCACTTGCTGGGTCGACGGGAAAAATTTATCCGCTGCCGTTTGGGTATCATCCCAAATAAAACCGTGTGAATGCGAAGCTACCGGCAGCTTGGCTGGATCATGACCCGCTTGAGCAGCCGCTCTTTTATATAATTTTACAATGGATGCAAACTGCAACGGACTTCCACCGATAATCGCTAGAACGATTGGCAAGCCAAGGACACCAGCACGAATGGCCGATTGAGGGTTACCCCCACTGCCAATCCATACAGGTAAAGGGTTCTGGACTGGTCTTGGGTAGACGCCTAAGTTATGGATAGCGGGACGATGGCCACCTCTCCATGTTACCTTCTCTGACTCTCGAATTTTTAACAAAAGCTCAAGCTTTTCATCAAATAGCTCATCATAATCTTGTAAATCATAACCAAACAGCGGAAAGGATTCGATAAATGAACCGCGCCCCGCCATAATTTCCGCTCGTCCATTCGAAATACCATCAAGCGTCGCAAAATCCTGAAACACACGTACCGGGTCGGCGGAAGAAAGCACCGTAACCGCACTCGTTAGCCGTATATGTTTTGTCTGTGAGGCAGCTGCCGCCAACACCATCGCTGGTGAAGAAGCCGCAAAATCCTGGCGGTGATGCTCACCAACACCAAAAACATCCAAACCAACTTGATCGGCTAAAACAATCTCCTCCACAACCTCACGCAACCTCTGCGCATGGCTAACCACTTCCCCCGTCTTCACATCAGGCGTAGTCTCAACAAACGTACTTATTCCTATCTCCATTCATTAATCCTCCCTATGAAGCATGGGGGACGGTTCTCATGCTTCACTTCTTATTGAATCTCCCCAACCGTTCAGAATGGGGAGATTATAATTAATTACTTCCAAGACTATAGACGGCATATGTCGTTAAGACGTAAAGCTTTCCATCGCTGCCAATAGCCATATCGATGACACCAGAATTTAATTTTTCACTAAAGATAGAACTGCCATCCGGTCTGTAGGCATTCATATTCCCTTCCATGTCTCCTGCATAAATCGTGCCGTCTTTACCGATTAGGGCTGATGTAATCCATCCACCTGTTTTGACAATCCAATTCTCGTCATTCTTTGTGATATCACTAAACGCCAACTCGTCATAAAGCTTTTCACCATTAAAGGTTTCTTCATACTTGGGTGCATTTTCGACATCCTTCAACTTGATAGAAAACAAGTTTCCTTCTTCATCACCGATGTACAGGATTCCCTTTTCGCTTATCACAGGTGAGGCGGAAATATTGGCACCGGAAGTAACGATGACGGTACTGCCATCATCTTGAGTGTAATCAGATACAGTGGTATTTAACCTTAAGCGCCACTTTGGTGTTCCATTTGGATTCATCGCTCCAAGAAGTCCTGTATAGGTTCCAAAATAAATCGTTTCATCCGAACCAATGGCAGGGGAAGAAAAGCTAGTTTGAGTCATGTAATATGGTTTTAAAAAGTTACGCTCTTTAAAATAGAGGTTATGTGCAAACATATAGCCGCTTTTTGTGAGAGCAGGCGAAGTATAGATACCTTCACCGCCATAATTTAAAGTATCAAAATTCCAAAGGATTTTACCAGCAGAATCGATAGCATAAAGGATGCCGCCTTCATCAAAATAATTTCCCGTACCCACATAAATATTTCCTTTATCATCAATAACCGGATGGGATCCGGAGATATCCTTTGCAAAAGTGGCCTGCCACTTCAAAGTTCCATCAGGGTTTAAAGCCAATAAAGCGCCTTTGCAAGTATTTAATTTACATATACTTGTATCTTTTGTTGCAAATTGTAAGGAAACTCCTACATAAATCGTCCCATCCTCTGCAATAACAGGTGATGTCCAGATTTCTACCTCATCATCTAATAAATAAGCCCATTTTTCTCTTCCATTTGGATGCAGGGCAATGATTTGACGAGCCAGGCTATCTCCGACATAAATCGTCCCATCCCGCCCCATGGATAACCCTCCATGAAAACCATAACCATCAAATGTCCAATTCACAGTAGAATTTTCAGGGCCGACAAATCTGGATTGGCGCGTCCAGTTACTAGAGGTTGGCTGAATGGCCATTAAATCATACTTTCCCTTTAAATAACCTTCTCCTTGTAAAAATTCAGTCGTTGCTTTCATTTCATTGACAACTCTAAACGAAGGGTCTTTGGCTCTAGCGAAAAAAACAGCGAATGACGATCTTTTGATAGGGTCATTCGGTTTAAACGTATGATCGGCGTAAATTTTCGTAATCCCAGTCGATGCTAAGGCACTGACATAGCTTAACAGTTCACCAGAAACATCACTAATTTTTCCATCATAGCTTCCTTTTACTTCAAAAGCTTTTACTAAAATTCCTGCCATTTCTCCACGCGTCAACGTTTGATTAGGATTGAATTTCCCTTTGAAGGAGAAAATGCTAGAATCAGTGACCGCTGCTACATACTCGTACCCATACTGACCTTTTTTCATATCTAAAAATCCAGGATCAGGTCGATTAGTAGTATCTAACTGTAAAGCGCGAACTACCATAATGGCCGCCTGTAAACGAGTAACTAGGCGCTCTGGCTTAAAGGTCCCATCACTATAGCCCTTAATAATCTCCGTATCCACCAAGTACTCAATCTCCATCTTCGCCCAATAGTTCTCAGGAACATCAATAAACCTTGTAGAAGCCTGAGCCGTTGTAAAGCTAGAAACTAAAAATCCTAAAACTAAAACAACAATCATACGCATGGTCAATTTTTTCATATTTGGCTCCTTTGAGGCATGGGGACGGTTCTCTTGCCTCACTATTCATTTAGTAAACTCGTAAACTCAAAATAAGCGGTTTTAAGAATTGGATGAATGAAGCAAAAGAACCGTCCCTCTGCTCCATTATAGTGACTGCAGTAAGTTTCTTTCTTTCATTAATTCGGATTCTTTGGCTAAGGCAAGAAGGCCGGCGCTGCTTGGATAGAGAAGTTCGTCTTCCAGTAAGTTTTGGAGATCATTGACAGGGACTACTTGGAGGTCAATTCCTTCAAAGTTTATTTTAAAATTTTTCTTAAAGAAGGCTGGATTATCAACGACTAATAAAAACGAAAGTTCTGGTCGTAAGGATAGGAGGTCAGTCACATTCCCGAGAAACTCCAGTTTTGCCTCACCATTTTGTAACATTGCTTCCAGGTCTACAATATCCGGATGACGATGAATGATTTCATTGACTTCACCAGTCTCGTTAGCTTCATAATCTTTCCCATTAAAAACTTCTTCAATCAATTCCCGAAACAAGGCAAGTTCGACATCAAAATTTTGTTTGATGATATATTTATTGACCGTTCCTTCTTTTTCAAAAATTTCAAAGCCACCGGCAGGAATAATATGCCAGTAGTTAGGTTTAATAGCTACTTCCTTTGATCTTTTAAAAATTAACGTACAGTATTGATTATATTTTTCATGAAAACCGACTACCATCATTTGAACGCTTAGGAGTGAATGACGATTATGCCCCTTTATAATGAGGTCATTATTGGTCTGTCCCTTGTGAATTTGATTTCGGTAGGGTAACTTTTTTACAATTTCATCTTTTGAAAGATGGGTTAATTTCATTTTGGTTTTTTTGTACGTTTTAAAGAGTTCATATTCTAAAATATGACTAGTTAAAACGGTGTGTTTATATTGGCAGACGTTCGCCTTAAAGCCTGTAATCTCGTTCTTATCATTGAGTACATATTCATCTAACTCAAATCCAACTAAATTAGGTCTTCTAATTGTACCTCTCATAATTTTAAAATAATGTTTCTGCCTGCGATCCAACTTCAAATCAGGCACATTCAAGTCTAATAGTTCCCCAAATTCTTTCATATTTTCTTTGAAGGGATATAGGATTTTATTTGCTGCTTTATGTACGATTACCAAATGGGTATCATGAAACAAATGAACTAAAGGTAGATCAGCATATATTTTTTTAAGAATTTGATGCTGCCATTTTACAAATTTCTTTTCCGTTGAATGCTTATAAAACGCCTCCCTAGCCTTTTTATATCGTTCCTCCTTATCTTTCCCTTGAAAATACAAAACTACTATTCTTAATAAATTCACATCTAATACGCGTTTAATGGCTGAGTTTACCACCAATAACAATAAAATAATCAATGTTATAACACCAATGACCGGTTGTTCCACCAATTGCTTTAAAATCGGCCCAACCACAGCCTGTGAAGCCAGATAATCTTTTAACTCCTGCATTACGAAACCCCTTTTTCCATTATAAATAAAATACCTATTCCATATTATAACAAAAGTGAAGCATGGGGACGGTTCTTTTGCTTCACCAATCCATCTTCTTGCAGAAGCAGGAGCAGATGCAGAGGGACGGTTCTCATGCTTCACAAAAACCTTTCTCTTTTACAAAGAACTCTCCCTTTCGGAAATATTATTCGTTAATCAGCATAATATAGGTTACAAGTATCTTGACGGACAGGGAGAGATCAACATGGATGAGCGGAAAGTAGAGGTTTCTTACAAAGTCATAGCCGATGCAAAGGAGATATTAACCGTGGCAATATTTATAAATCAGCGTCTATTGCATATAGTTGCAGGAAAAACATCGGTGATGATTCCAAAATTAAATAAACTCTTTGGATAACCGTGAAAAATGGAATTAACCGTGAGAAATGGAATGAAGCAGGAGAACCGTCCCCCTGCTTCATTAAATGACTTTTTTTAATACTGGAATCCATGAAATAATTAAGGATAAGATTAGGCAAATGATAAAGATGGCGAGACATATTAATGGGATGTTGATTAAAACATTTTGGTTGAATAATGAAAGTAAGGCACTTTTTGATTTCATCAGCTTCAGAATATACGGATGTAATAAAAAGATACCAAAGGTTAAGGAACTTATTTTAGTTAGGATACTGGTATTTTTCATTTTAAAATTGACGACGTATTTAAAAAAGACAAAAATGGCGATGGACATCATGAGTACATTCGGTGAATTATACTCGTAAAACATACCGAAGAATTGGCCATCCTGTCGTCTAGTGAATATATAGGTCCCGTAAAAAGTGATGAAATAGCTCAAAGCTCCTAAAAAATAGATGAGGAATTGTTGCTTTTTCGAAAAAGATTGGCGGAATAAAACATAGCCTAATAGAAAATAACCTAAGTAAGTTCCAAACGGTTTGAAAAAATTAATTTTAAAAACGGTAGGAAACGTCCCATTTAGAAATGGAACCAGTGAACAAAAGAGAAACCAAACAATCAGGATGAAGATATTCAGTTTTTGGTTAGACTGTTTCACAAATAAGATTAAAACCGGTGAAAATAAGTAAACCGCTATTAGTGCATAAAAAAACCACAAATGTACCGTAATCTTATTGTTGGCTAAGTCTAAAAGGAAAGGAACAAGAGCAAACCCTTTATGTTCCACAATAAAATAAAAGACACTAAAAAATAAAAAGGGAATTAATATTTTATTGAATCTCTTCTTTAGGAAAAAGCCTAAATCAAAATCTCTTTTTGAATTAAGAAGTAAGGCTCCACTTATCATAAAGAAAATCGGTACACTCCATCTCGTGGCGCTATCTATTAAATTCCCCTGCAAAAATTGAACCGTATCCCCCTGCCCCATTTTTAAAAGCAAAGGCGCGGAAGTATGCAGCATCACAACCGCAAACGCCGCAAAAATCCTCAAAAAATCAATATAAACAATCTGCTCTCTTCCTTGCACTTTATAAAACCCCTTGGAAGAAGCATGGGGACGGTTCTTCTGCTTCATTTTACTTATTTGTGATGATGCACGAGAACCGTCCCTCTGCTTCGTGCTCTCTATTTTTATAATCTTCATTTAGTTTAGCGTATCTATTATGATGAAACAAGGGTTGAAGCAAGGGGACGGTTCTTTTGCTTCGTCAACATTTCGTTTACGAAACACGAGAACCGTCCCCCTGCTTCATTATCCTCTTTTTTAATAACTTAAAAACTTCTAATATCGCACAGATGATGATTACGGGTAATAGGAATAGTGTTTTCATGCTCCACATCAAGATCATCCCTTTTCTTTTTGGGGTTGGTTTCGTGTTTCACCATCACTTAGGTAATCCAAGTAGTATAAGTATTGGCTAATTTATAGTCTTTTATACTATTAATTTATATGTTTATAAATGATGGTTTACGATATAGCCGTCATCCAAAATTTATAGTATAGTTTGAATATTAAGGTTATTTCTAAAATAGAAAATCTCAAATTAAAACCAAATGGAGGAGGGTAATGATTATGCAATATCGTCGCTTAGGGAATTCTGGTTTGAAGGTAAGTGAAATCAGTCTTGGAAGCTGGCTTACATACGGTGGCTATGTAGAGGAACAAAATGCGGTATCTTCCATTGATCAAGCCTATGAGTTAGGAATCAATTTTTTCGATACAGCCAATGTATACATACGTGGTGAAGCTGAAAAAGTGGTTGGGAAGGCATTAAGCAAATATCCGAGAGAATCTTATGTACTGGCAACAAAGGTTTTTGGAAAAATGGGGGATGGACCGAATGACCAAGGTTTATCACGCAAGCACATTATGGAGCAATGTGACGCGAGCCTAAAGCGACTTGGTATGGATTATATCGATGTTTACTATTGCCACAGATACCACCAGGAAACACCATTAGAAGAAACTTTACGTGCTTTAGATGATTTAGTACGACAAGGAAAGGTTCTTTACCTCGGGGTAAGTGAATGGACCGCAGAGCAAATAACAGAAGCCGTACATCTTGCCGATAAAAAACTTCTAGACCGCATCATTGTAAATCAGCCTAACTACAGCATGCTTCATCGAAAAATTGAAAGTGAAATCATTCCTGTCAGTGAAAAACATGGGATTGGCCAAGTGGTCTTTTCCCCATTAGCACAAGGGGTTCTAACAGGAAAATATCAAAAGGGTGAGGCCGCTCCTGAAGGAACACGTGCAGCCCAAAATCATTTAAAAATTTCGCAACTAACGGACCAAAACCTTGTTAAAGTAGAACAGTTAAAAGGAATTGCCGCTGAAGAAAATCTAACCATGAGCCAGCTTGCCCTTGCTTGGATTTTAAGACAATCCAATGTATCCAGTGCCCTTGTTGGAGCAAGCCGCCCAGACCAATTAAAAGAAACCGTAAAAGCCTCTGGCGTAAAATTATCTGGCAGCACACTTGAGAAAATAGATGAGATATTGAATGGATAAAGCATAGGGACGGTTCTCTTGCTTCGTCAACTGAAAGTTGATGAAGCAGGAGAACCGTCCCCTTGTTTCATTTTTTCAAAAACTGATAAACCCGGTCGTAGTAATCCCGGTATTGTTCTTCGAATTTTGGTGTGTTTCCGTCGCCGAGGCGGTGGATCATGACGGTGCCTTGGTACATGATTGTGCTGCTTTTTTGGATGCCGTAACGATCACCGATTTCCATATACTGATCAAAGCTTCTTTTTAGTGAATCAATACTAGAAAAAGAGATATCCTCCATCTCTAGATTGACTCCCATTCCGTATTGGTAAGCATTCGTGTAGCCCCAATGTAATCTCTTTTTAAGTTCTAACGGATCGGTTACGCTCCTTGCATTTGGCTGGAAGTAGGCAGCATCAAATCCGTATTGGCTCCAATTTTTATAATTGGTTGCTTTTGAATGGGGCGAGAAGATAAACTTTTTCTGTTTCGAATGAATGAGATTCGCCGTTTCCGTTACAAGTCTCTCATCATCTTTGCTTCTGACCGTTTCGTTGATCCAGTAAAAGCCTTCGAATTGAATATTATCAAACTTTCCACTTTCAAAAACTTCTGCAATATCGTTCACATACCATTTTACAAGCTCAAATCGGTTATCATAATCGGCCGCAACAGAGGTTCCATCAAGCTTGATGATTTCGCCTCTTGCTTTTGGATACGGAATCCCGATATATACCTTAATTTTGTCCACAACCGGGATAGAGGAAACATCGAGATTTAAACTATCGATCACTCCGCCAGGTTGAAGCGTTCGTTCTTTATACCAATTCCACTCCTGATAGTTTGCTTGATTCATAACGGTTTCCTCAAACCTACCTGTATCTGAGTAAAAACGCCCTAATATAATAAAAGTGTCAAAAAACGAATCGACATACTCTCCATTTTTTTTATAAGCAATATAAGGATTGAAAAAGTCTTGCGGAAATATTCCATGCGTTCCTAACTCATAGCTATCTTGGTTCTTTCGGTCAATTTCATAACCGTTGTATATTAATACACCATTTCCAATATTCGCTGAGTCCTTTGTCTGAAAGGCATTCTTATATTTGTTCACATCATCATCAATGGATTGGATATAACTTCTTTGTCTATCATTATCCAATGCGTATTGAGAGGCTTCATCCCACGTTTTGAATGGGACTGTTTTCCCAGCACCATTTTTTACAACATAATGATTGTAATTTTCCCAAACAGATATATTCCTGTTCCCCTCCATAATGCGGGATTGATAGTTTTCCAGCTTATTCGCATAGGCAATGGCATTCTCTTTTGTATCAAAACCTGCTACTCGCTTACCTTCTACATATAGATGGAAAAGAATTTTCGGGTTGGTTGGTGGATACCACAGGACCATGCCATTCGCTGTATCCACTACCTTTGTGTAGGAATACTTCTTGGCATGATTGTAAGCCTGTTCGTAAGTAGTATAGGAAGCAACCGGTGTTGAAAAAGAATCAACGCGATACTGTCCTACCTTTTTATTTGGCGTTTTTACTAGTTTTATATGGCCAAAGTTTTTTAATAGGTTGATATATAGTTGGGCGTCTTCTTTTGTTAAAAAATCATTTGGTGCGAAGTCTTCATATTTAAAATAGCTATTTTTCGCAAAAAATTGGGTGTACAGCCAATCCACCGATTCTTTCTCTGTATATAATTTGCCCGTAAACCCTTGTGCCATGATTTGGGCCGCTTTTTTTCGAGTAATTTTGTCATCCCCAAACGGAGTATAGCTTGTCCCTATAACAGGAAGACCAAGGCGTTTGGCAAGATGATATTCTTTTATTGCTTTCGTATACGTACCGTCCGTCGGCATCGTTGCCAACTCTTCCGCCGCGAACTCTTTTAAAAATAAAGTCAGAAACTGCGACTCTGATAAACTGGCGTTGGAATCAGTCGCCGCCGCAGCCGCAGCCAATGCCGGTTTCATCGTGATAACATTCATCATTAAAACCAGCGTAAACATAACAAGTATCGACCTTGAAGCAAATCTAAACAAAACAAACCCATCCTCTCCGCTAACATTCGGTTATTATACCATAAACTGGAATCAAGTCGAGGGGAAAAAGTCACGGGGGGAAGCGCGGGCTGGGGCATGGGTTGAGGTTGCTTCACTGAAGCATGGAGCCGTTCACCTGCTTGAAACATGGGGCGGTTCCCACGCTTTAGTGAAGCATGGGGACGGTTCTTCTGCTTCATCACTCTTTGGTGATGAAGCACGAGAACCGTCCCCATGCACCACACTCGTGCCCATATTCCACCTTTACGCCCGGAAGATCAAACTAGCAGAAATCCCTAATATTCTTGCCGCTTGTCGTTGTGATAGTCCGTCGATTTCTTTTACTTTTCGAAGGACTTCATCTCTTTCCAGCCTCGGTAAGCTCTTGACTTGGGCAATCTCATTTACTCCAAGTAATTTCTTAATCTCCTGACTCGCCTCTCCATCCAATAGTCTTCTTCTAGGTAAGTGGACATCCAAGCATTGATCCTGATGACTTCTCTCATTAAACTCTTTGAAAAGGTAAATTGCCTTTGCACTCTCTGGTGAAATTTTCTTTAAAATAAATTCAGCATCCACCAACTTCTTAAGATAACTGTTTTCCCCATAATAGCCCCGGCAGCTGCTCCACTTCCATTCATTCACTCTTCTTACCATCCCAGCCTTTACTGGATTTTGGTGAATATATCGAATCACGGTAAACAAACGCCGATTCGATTCAACATTTTCACTTGTAAATCGATCCTGAAAAAGATGGCCCGTTGTCTGATACTTCCAGTTATAATATGAGACGTAACTTACGCCTATCCGTTTCATTGTAATAGAAAGTTCCTCTGTTCCTTCCTTCAACAAAAGATGCACATGATTATTCATCAAGCACCATGCATAGATGCTAACGTTCGCTTTCTTTTTATATTTTTCAACGATATCAAGAAACTGCATACAATCCTCATCATCGTGAAAAATTTCCTGTTTGTTCGCACCTCTTGATATAACGTGGTATATTCCGCTATTGCCTTTAAGCCTAGCTCTGCGTGGCATAATCAACACCTCTAAGCGATATTTAGTTTTTTTTTAGAAAAAATAAGAATGGACTTGCAGAAATTTTAGTAGAAGAATAGAAGACATTTAGTAGCAAAATTAGTGGATTTTTTAATAGGGTCTGATAAATGGTTTATATTGCTGGTAGTTAAATGATGTTTTTAGGAAAACGAGGGAGTGTAGCGAAAAGATAGAAATGTGGAATATAAACGCAGAATTTTCTTAGTAAACCTTTCTTTATAAAAATTACCTCCTTTGTTAACAATGTGTTTTACAAATCTATCATACACCACTTTTTGCAAAAGATGAAGCATAGGAATGAAGCATAGGGACGGTTCTCATGCTCCACTGATGAAGCATGAGAACCGTCCCTATGCTTCAAGCACGAGAACCGCCCCCACTCTTTCCATGACTACTATTTAATAGTAAAATAGAGCCAGATATTGGTATTTCTTGGGGAGGGGATGTTTTGTTACGGGCTAAACGTTCATTGCAGAGGTTTAAGGAGACGGCTTCGAGGCAGTTTACGGATCGGGAGGCGCCGAAGCAGTCTTTTTTAAAGGCGTTTCACTCGATACAGGAAGACAGATTTAAAGTACTCGTTTTCTATGGAGTTGGGGGAATAGGAAAATCGAGGTTATTAAAAGAATTGCAAACGTTAACAAGCAGCTTAGATGAAACGGCCATCAAAGTTTCCATTGATTTTCGTGATGAGAAGCACCGCGAACCTTCGGAAGCTCTTATATGGCTTAGACAACAATTAACACAAGAGTACAAGATTAAATTTACAACCTTTGATCTAGCTTACGGGGTGTATTGGAGCAAAATTAAACCTCAACTTACATTAAAATCAGAGCAAAAAAATATCCCATTTTTAGAAGAAGGCGATTTTATCGGGGAGCTCATTAACCAGCTGGAACATCTTCCAGTGGTTCAGTGGATACCGAAAACGCTTAAATTTATCAACGGGTTATCTCAATACAAAGAAATGATTCAATGGTGGAGTGGTATAGGAAAAAATGTCTTAAACGATTTAAAAGATATGCATCCTAAGGACATCGAGGATATGCTCTTAGTGTATTGGGCGTCCGACTTAATCGAATGGCTCAAACAGAATAATCGGAAGGCCATTTTCTTTTTTGATACATACGAAGCACTTTGGGAAAAAAATCGGACAGTTGGCTCTTATAGCGAAAAAGATGAATGGATCAGAGACCTTATCCTTCAATTCGAAGAGGTAAACGTTTTAAATATCATTTGCGGTAGGGAAAAAATTAATTGGGGTAAATACAATCCGGAATGGGACCAATATGTCGAACAACATCTCATAGGAGAACTATCTATCAAGGATTGTAAAAGTTTCCTTAATTCATGCGGGATTACAGACGAGCTTATCCAAGATACGATTATTAAAGGAAGCGAAGGGCTTCCCTACTATTTAGATTTAATGGTAGACACCTATCAGCTTATCCAACGAACGCGGACACCGGTTATCGATGACTTTTCCAAAAGACCGGAAGAGGTTCTGAACCGCTTCTTAAAATATCTGGATCGACCCGAACAAGAAACGTTAAAAATCTTATCCTTCACTCGATTTTGGTCAGAGGATTTGTTTGCCGATTTAGTGACGGAGTTCAATACCTTTTATCCTATCACGGCGTTTCATGATCTCTGTCAATTTTCATTCATCGATGAACATAACGAAAATGACTACTGGTCCATGCATAAACTTATGCGGGTTGGCCTGCAGGATCAACTAATAAAGGAATCTCCTCAAATCTTTGAACAAGTCCATTTCTTTTTATATAAATATTATACGAAACAATTGGACAAACCGAATCCATCATCAAACCAACTCGTCACTTTTTTTGCGGAAGGGTTGTATCACGGGGAGATGGTTTTAAAGGAAGAAGAATTGGTAGAATGGCTCGCTAAATATACGATTATATTAATCAACCATGGTAAATGGGCTAGCCTGATACATGAATTAGAGAAACTTCTAAAACATCATCCGAGCAAAAAGCTTCACGCCTATTGCCTGCAAAATATTGGAGAGATTCTTACACTTAGAGGTCAATATGATTTGGCAGAAAACCACTTTATGGAAGCGATTAAACTCCATGAAGATGGTTTAGAAACCCATCGTTTTAAAAATATAGCCCAAATCCAAAAGAGGCTGGGTGATTTATATCGAAATACAAGCAAGTACGAAAAGTCGATTCAAGCATTTAAAGGGGCATTACTGAATCTTGAAAAATTTAGAGACGATATCAGAGCCGTTCAAGATATGGGTTATATCTCCATCCGTTTAGGAAAAATTTATAAATTGCTATCTGACTATGTCCAAGCAAAGAGATATTATGAGAATGCTCTTGAGCTTTGTAACCCACTCATTCTGTCCAATAATGCCCCGTCTGCGATCTATGCTATTTTAGGCGAATCCTATGAAAAATTAGCTGAAATGATAAGTGACGAGGAAAAAGAGAAAGATGCCAACTCGATTAACTATTTAGTTGAAGCGATAAAGGCATATGACGTGGCCTTACAAGATAAAGACATGGTCGATTATATTCCGATTCTCGCTCACAAAGGACTCGCTCATAAAAGGTTAGCTGAATATTTTTCAAAAGACACACAGGCAAAGGAAAAACTAGATCATTTTCATAAAGCCATAGAGATTTATAATGAAGTGATTAGGCTTGCGCCGGATTATGTCAATGGACATGAAATGAGGGGCCATGCTGCTGCAGACTTGCTTAGACTTCAAATAGAGTTAGAGCTTTTTTCAGAAGGGATGGAAAGCTTTCAACTAGCGGTTCAGTCCTTTGAGGGGGCTATTGCCTTATCAAATAAACAGGGCAGCTCTCTTAATCGATTGAGTTCCTCCTATCGACTGCTTGGAAAATTATATCGGAAACAAAAAAATTATTCGTTAGCTCTAGAAAATTATGAATTAGCCGTACAAAAAAGTGACCAGGTTCTAATCAATGCCCCTGAATATATCTATGCCCATAATAGTAGAGGGAAGCTCTATAAAGAAATGGGAGATTGCTATTCAGAAATTCAAGACACTGCAAATGCACGGAAATATTATAAAGAAGCACAATCCTGCTTTGAAACTTCCTTAGTAAAATCACCACATTCTAAATTAGCTCTGCGATACAAGGAAGAAATCAAAATATTAATTAGTCAGTTGTGATGCTGAGGGATGCTGAGGGATGCTGAGGGATGCTGAGGGATGCTGAGGGATGCTGAGGGATGCTGAGGGATGCTGAGGGATGCTGAGGGATGCTGAGGGATGCTGAGGGATGCTGAGGGATGCTGAGGGACGGTTCTCCTGCTTCATAAATGAAGCAGGAGAACCGTCCCCATGATTATTTACTTTTTGGAGGTTATTAAATGAGGTTTGGAATTGTACTTACAATAATGTCGGTGCTATTTGGTCTTTTTGGAGGCGTAGAGCAGGCATCGGCGGCAGGAGTTTCAATTAAAAAGGAGTTTGAATATAAAACTCCTTATCTAACACATTCTCAGTTAAAGGAGATTTTACACATAACAAGCGATGGTTCGGTTTTAGTTGCGTTAGGATCCATGTATGATACTCTATCAGGATTCAAATTAATTTCTAGCACCGGAAAATTGAAATGGCAATACAAAACAAAGGAACTATTAAAATATGGATACCAATTTGGCTATTATTCTGAAGATGCTTTTTATTTGATGCCAAACTCTAAAGAAATAGAAATTATTGGTATGAAGGATGGGAAGGTAAAAAAGAAGATTAAAGTAACGGATAAAGAGGTTCAAAATTTATCTCCACTGTTTTATGATCAAACGAATACTGTTTATTATGTCTCAAATGATTATGAAAAAATGCTATCCATCAATCTAACCACAAAAGAGAAAAAATGGATGACAGGTCAAGAAGAACTGGACAAACTCATTCAAATGGAAAAGCATTTTAATCTTGATGGTGTGGTCCCAAATGAAGCTTATTCATATTTAGACCCTCACATGGATGATCAAGGTCAGATTAACCCTAAGGATTACCGGGAAAGGGCTAAAAAATATAATGGGTATTGGTCGATGACAAGTGGTCACTTTTTCTATGAGCCGAAAACGTTATATTATCTTCAAAATGATAAAATCGTTTCTAAATCAGGGCTTCAATACAGTGACTCAACGTTGTTTGCCTTCTCCTCAAATGGGAAAAAATTAATCGAAGTTAATAAACTTGGGCATGCAGACGATCTATTTGTTGAAAATGGCATTAGCTATATGGGTACGGCGGTTCTCAATCCTAAAAATATTGAAGACTACAAAGCATATCTAATCATCATCGATAAAAATGGAAAAACGATCTTAAAAAATCCAATCCCAGATCGAATATTCTCCATCGTAAAAGTAAAAAACCGAATCTTGCTTAACCTAGTAAACGGAAAACTAGTCTCCTACAAAATTCAGTGATGCACAGGGACGGTTCTCATGCTTCAAAATGAAGCATGAGAATGTACTGCACCTCAAAAGTTAGAGTAAAATCTAACTTTTGGGGGTCATATGAGAACCGTCCCCTTGCTTTTATATGTTATATCTGTTATTCTTAAAAAGAATTATTTTTGTTCGATATGTAAGGAATGAATAAGTATTTAAATTTTTCGCCTTTGATATCTAATTGAGCAACAATAGTAATAAAACGTGGAATTAATCCACACAGGAGGAAACACACATGCAACAAGGTACAGTAAAATGGTTTAACGCAGAAAAAGGCTTCGGTTTCATCGAAACTGCAGGTGGAGAAGACGTATTCGTACATTTCTCAGCTATCCAAGGCGAAGGATTTAAATCTTTAGACGAAGGCCAAAAAGTTACATTTGACACAGAACAAGGTCAACGTGGACTTCAAGCTACTAACGTTAAAAAAGCTTAATAAGCGCGTAAAAGGACTCTAATTTTAGAGTCCTTTTTTGTTGTGGTGCACAGGGACGGTTCTTTTGCTTCAGAATGAAGCAAGAGAACCGTCCCCATGCTTCATTCCCCAAAGTGCAATAATGCTATTTTATACAGGGGTAATCTTGAACTGCTATCAATTTCCTTAAGGAGTTCTTCCTTTTCCTTTAATTCTTTTTGATATTCTACTAACTCGCTCAAGACTAAATGTTGTTTATTTAAGTTTTTCACAAGAATATTTAGATCATTAGAGGTGCGAATGGTTTCTTTCACAAATTGGACGGTGATGTTTGCTTCAACCTTTTTTTTCTTCAATATTTCTACTGCAATGGTTACCATGTTTACGAAGTCAGGATCTCTATCAGCAGCTGCTAATTTATTGGCTATTGCTTGATATTGACCAATGATTATAGCAACTTGATTCATGTCTGGCTTTCCATTTTTGACTTTTATGGCTTTAGCTGCTTTATTTACATACACTAGTTGTTTGATAGCTACTGACCAGTCCTTAAGCTTTTTATCCATCTGGATTTGAGCAGTAGATACTTTCTTAATAAAGAGGTTTAATTGCTCTTTTCGTTCGGCTTCAATTTGTGCATTTACTTTTGCACTGATTAACTCTTTGATTTGTGACTCCACTTCTACTTCTATACTCGTCCTTTTTTGGACCTTCGCTTCTTCCTTTTCGGCTTGCTTCGGTGTTGCTTTTTGCACTTTTTCCTCTTTCGGATTCTCTTCCATTATCGTAGTTGTGTCACTTTCTGTTGGTACAGCTTCTATAAAAAAATGATCTTCCGGCATTATTATGGATTCATCTTGTGTTGAATTCTCGCTATCTCCTATAAGTTTTGTTACACCATCATGGCTTACTTCGTTAGCTTGTTTTTCTTTTTCTAACTCTGAGTCGCTTTTTTCGTTAGTTTGCTTTTCTTCTTCTACTTCTAAACCGTTTTCTTCGTTAACTGGTTTTTCTTCTTCTACTTCTAAACCGTTTTCTTCGTTAGCTGGTTTTTCTTCTTTTACTTCTAAACCGTTTTCTTCGTTAACTGGTTTTTCTTCTTCTACTTCTAAACCGTTTTCTTCGTTAGCTGGTTTTTCCTTTTCTACTTCTAAATCGTTTTCTTCGTTAACTGGTTTTTCTTCTTCTACTTCTAAATCGTTTTCTTCGTTAACTGGTTTTTCTTTTTCTACTTCTAAACCGTTTTCTTCGTTAACTGGGTTTTCTTCTTCTACTTCTAAATCGTTTTCTTCGTTAACTGGATTTTCTTTTTCTGACATTTCCTTTGAGTCGGCGTATTCCTCTAATAAAGGCAATTCTGCATTGGTTCCCTCTAGCGTTTCTGAGGAATCTGATTCCTCCATACTTACAACTGGAGTAGCAGTCGTTTTTTCTACGGCATCCGGTTCATCTGCAAACGCGGAACTTGATGTAAAAAAAGCAGCTGCGATGATTCCAGTTCTAATTGCCTTTTTAAAAATGAAGAATGTCCGTCTTTTTATGGTATCCGCTGAACAGCCCATTGCTCCTACCTCCTTTATTATTTTCTGAATTTCGTTAAATTCTATAGGAAGTCGTTTTTTCTGAGAGAATTACTTCTATAAAGTGGCACGTACTAGAGGTTTATATCAAAGATGTTTAAGAGGAAAGTCTTATCTTTTTCCTAACATAAGTAACTGATAATTAAATAATAATTGATCCAGTTGTTTACTAATACTTATGGTTTCTGTACTATTCAGACCTTTATGAAGTCCAATTTCAATCATTCTTTTCCTAATCTGATTGATTTGATTTAAACATTCACTTTGGTTCACTAGTTTCACTCTTTCTTCTATTTCATTTTCTTTATTTAAATCCTTTATTCCTGAGAATATTATGAACAATTATTTACAAGAAGAAAAGAGATTCGACAAACACTCTAAGTATATTACAATTTTCGATGGTGGATGGTGGGGATTGGTGCATAGGGACGGTTCTCTTGCTTCACTAATTCTATTATCTTTATATTAAAACCTTACTCTTCTTTACTAAGCTTTAATAGAATAAAAAACTCTCGGGTAAAGTATTAAAATGTTTGAATACTTTACCCGAGAGTTTATGAAATATGAAGATATTAAGAATGTTGAAGCATGAGAACCGCTAGCATGCTTCACTATTTCAGTGAGTAATATTCTTTCCAATCATTAATGAATTGTTCTTCGGTAGTTTTGAAAGTAGGCATAAAGGAGTTGATTGGATCTTGTGTTTCGAGAGATTTGGTATAGGTAAGTAATGTATTATGGTTATATTTGTTTTCAATAAAATATATTAAAGACTCATATATTTCATAGCTTTTGTACATTTTCATTCTTTCTGGAAGCTTCGTGAAGCTGTCCATATCTATGTTGTTTTCCTTTATACTTCTTAAAATCTTTGCTCTATATTCTTCTTTATTATATTTATGCTCGGATGTTAAATGTCCCTCAGGAATAGCGTAGTTTTCATATGGTATGAATTGGTGTTCTACATAGCTAGCCATTCCTTCAGTTAACCAATATAATCCACCACTTGATACGTTTGCATTAAATAGGTTTGGCGCTAAAGCATCTTGAAATGCATGTGTAAGTTCATGGACATATACATCAACCAAGCTTTCTTGTGTATATCTGTTATGTGGATAGAAACTTTCCCCTCTAATAAAAGCTCTCTTCTCGCCTGCAAAATACTCCCCAGATGTTGCTTTTGATACCGTATCATTAAAAGAGATAAAAACAGCCATATTTTGTGGTAATTGATTACCATTAAAATATTGGCAAATGTCCGTTACAACTTCATCTGAAATATCAATTATATATCCAAATTCATTAAATGCTTTTGCCGTTAGATAAATAGTTATTTGATCTGTTCTAAATTCATACCATTTTATAGCATTCTTTGAGTTACTTGATAGTAAGTTTCCTTTTTCATCTGTATAAATAAAATTTACACTACTTAATTGTTCAAGCTGTTTAATTTTTTTATGTAGTTCTTCTATTGTCTCATCCTTTTCTACAATAGATTCACTTAAATCTGATATCTCAATATTTTTATCATTAATAGATTCGGTTAAATCTAATAGATTGATATCCTTCTCTTTAATTGCTTTATTTAAATTAACTATCTGAATATCTTTATTTTTATTGCTTAAATCTTTAGTTTTAATTTGATTTTGCAATGCAGATTTTTCTTTCTTTAGCTTATCGGTTTCTTTTATTTTCAAACCCAGTTTGTTCTTTAAATCCTTTACTTGTTTAGTTAAAGAAGTTATTTTCTTTTGTACCTCTGCCATTGTTGAACCTTTCGTCGCCCCCAAGACGGGTGGTGTTGCTATTGAAAAAATAAGAAAAACTACTATTAGGGTTATTAACCAATTCTTTTTCAATTTATTCCCTCCTTACTAAAAAACAAAAAGAAACATCTTTTTTCTTTTTACTTTATAGGTCTGTTTTTACTTCGTTTTACTTTTTTAGATCTCCTCTACGGATAATGCCCATAAACTCACTCCATAAAACACAAATTATAAATGTAATATTATACCAAATCATTATTTATTACATCTTTATTCTTCGATACTATGAAGCTAGTATTTTGTTAGAAAATGTTAAACACTCAAAATTTAATCATTTATAAAATATGTAAAAAAAAATAGAGAAACAACATGGCTTCTCCATTACTTTAAATTCCCCTAAAATATTCTAAAAAAAGTGAAGCAGAAGAACCGCCCCCACGCTTCACCCCAAAACACGATCCAAGTAATCTAGTTCGTGTTGGAGGTCTTGTTGGAGTTTGGTTTGAAAGAATTCTTCTTTGACTCTGCTTATAAATCGGGTGTCGCTGATGAGGCGGTAGATGGTGACTAGTATTCCACCTGCATCAAGTTTCTTTAAGTCTTTTGACAGAGCAACATAAATGACATTGCTAGTGGTGGCAATGGCGTTAGATAATAGTAGAATTTTTCTTGTTTTGACTTCAAAAGCTTCAAGACTTCCATATTTCTTTTCGTCGTAAAATAACCTGTGTATGAAACTAATAATGGTATTAATTAGAACGGAAAGGGTTGCGCCTCTTGTGACACTATAAGTGTCTATATTAAATTGATTAATGAGCACCTTGGATAAATCATTATCTAGCGTACTTACAAAAGGAATAGGCAGACCTTGTTTGGTAAAATAATCGGTGCCAAAATGAATCGCTTGTTTGATAACAGCCGCCGGCAGATTATATTTATTTTCTTGAGCAACCTCCTGTGCGGTCGTGATTGCACCCCATGTACCATTCGGAAAAGGATCGCCGATTTGATAATTGGTTACTTCATAGGTTGTAAAAAAATCACTTTTCGTTAAGGAATCGGATAAAATATTCACCGGTCCAAAAAACCATCCAAGGATAGGATCATGTCCTAACGTTCGGTATCTGTGGGTATTGGCACTTATTCCTGTATCCTTACTTTTATCAAGTCTTTTAACAGCATCATAGGGAACACTGCCAAATAGAATATCTTGCCAATCTTTTGGTACTCTTTTTTTCAAAGGATCCTTTATCGCTTTATCGGCATCTTCAGCTTTATTAAATCTAAATTTTTCATTTGAAAAAATATATTGTCTGGCACACTGTAAAGCAGTTGCTAATAATAAAAACGAAATATCTACCTTATTTAGTTTCGTCTTTCTGGCAAATTCCTGCTCAATTTCTTCATACCTTTGATCCGCTTTGGCTATTTCTTCTGGAGTCAAAATGTCCTCAATGAGGGTATGTTCATATCCAGCTTGATTTGCTTGAAGGACTAACTCTTCCCAGGAAGGGGCCTCCGTCATTACATCTACACCTACGGTTGGATTGTCCTCTTCCACTTCGTTCGTTGTTTTCTTCACTTCAATATGACCTAAACCATATTTTTTTAAAAGAGTCATTGATTTAGAGATAGATTCATCCATCTCCATCATTTGGTCATGGCCTTTTTTCACTAAACCTTCCATATGGACAATGTTGTCTTTTGTATCACTAGTGAGCTTATTTAATTGATCTTGATTAAATTTTAATAAATTTAATATCTGTTGATCCTCATCCATCCTCATATTCCCCAATCTATCACCTATCCATTAGGCAACCTGCAAGTCGCTTCCTAGTTCACTGATAATTTTAAGCAAAGCTTCATTAATGGCTAATAATTCATTAATTTTAGCCCTAAGCTCTTCATTGACCTTGTTAAGCTTTTCCTCGGATTCTACCCTTTGCTTATCGATTTCTTGGTATTTTTTAATCACGTCATTTTGTTTACTAATCGCTTCTTTATACCTGGTCAGTTTCTTTCTATGTAAATCTTTTTGTCTTTTTCCTTTAAAAATGAAATAGCCAATTCCACTTAAGATGGCAACTGGAGCTACAAAAGGTAACAACGCTGCCGTACCAATAGCTGCTGAAGCACCACCGATAAAACTAGCGGTTCCAGCTACACCCGCTACACCTGCTCCTAACCCTGCCACTCCTATTCCTGCACCAATGGTTCCTCCAAGGGCTATCCCAATTGCAGGAGGAATCGTTTTACCGTCTAAAAACACAGGACGATTCGTTCCTAACGCTTGACTAGCAAAACGAAACACCTCATCAATGCTCTGCAGACTCTTTTCATCCTTAAAAATCATTTTCGCCATTCATCCTTCCTCCTAAAAAAAACACAATCTTCTACTTCTATTTTACTAGACTTTTATACCAGTATAGTAAAAATTTTGGAGCATGGGGACGGTTCTCTTGCTTCACTTTAGTGAAGCAGAAGAACCGTCCCCATGCTTCTTCTTGCCTCGTATTGTCGTTAAATGTAAAATTTATATAGGAAGAAATGTAAGTTAGCCTAGAAGGAGTTTAGTAATGGAACTTAAAATAAATATTTTCAAATATGAGCCTTATTTATCAGAGATAAATTTTTATAATCTGCAGCATTGTGTTGTTTCATTTAGAGAAAAGCAGTATCTATCATCTGCTGTTTGGGGTGCGGTATTTCTAGAGGGATTTCTGGTGGATCTTGTAAAAGAGCTTGATGTAAAAAAGCATGATTTTAAAGACTTAAATGAGTACATCACCGCCCTCTACAAATACGATAAGATTGCCAACAATCCAGAATTAACGGTTCCAGATGAAATTGCTAAGAGATGTGATGAAATCCGTCAGAAACGGAATCGCTTAGTTCATGCTACAGGCCATGGTAAAGAAACTTTGCAATTAGATGCACAGTCTATTGTGGAATATTTAAGAGTGATCTTAGATTGGTACATAACTAAATTCCCTCCAAAAACAGTAAACAATCAGAATGACCAAGAACCCACAAATGAAGAGGGTCACATACCTGTATTTATTAGTACCATTAACCCAGACACGGAATATCATAAATTTTTTCTAGAATTATTTATGTATCACCTCAAGAAAATGGGAATTAAACCGATTAGGGCTGATCTAGATGATTATGATAAAAATGATCCTATCGGAAAAATTCGGCAATTTGTTGCAGAAACAGAGGCTATGATTGTCATTGGTCTAGAAAGAAGTCACGCCTACTTCTTAAGAGACCGAGTAGGTGGGTCCAAAGAGGAAGATAAAATCCATACGAAATATACATCAGGTTGGTTGCACTTAGAAGCCGGAATCGCCAACGCCTTACAAAAAGATATTTTTGTTATTGCCCAAAATGATATATGTAGTGATGGGGTATTTGATCGTTCATGGAATACCTATCCAGTAATTGAGATTGATTTTGGTAACCGTGATATTGATGCCATTACGAGTATGTTTGAAGAAACAGGACAATTAGCGGTTTTCTTTAAAAAATTAAATAATTGGGTTACACGAACAAAAGAATCATTAAATGCTTAAAAATCAAGACCAGGAGGACTTATGGACCAGCCATTGATCAAGCAACAACTTACGTATATGATTTTTCCTTTCGTTTATGGGAAAGACTATCAATCTATTAATAGGATGAAACACTTTCACGAAAAAAAGGTGAAGAAAAGTAAGGTATTTGATCATGTTTCCAACTTAATCTCCAATAATGATGATGCGAAGGGGAAAATAGGAAAGGCCTTTTCCCTCCATACCAATCGAAGAGGGGAATTTGGACTTACGGATCATATAAATCAGATACTCAGCTTTGAAAGAAAGGAAGAATCCCATTTTATTACGTTAGAAGATATCGATGTCTATCTTTTTGAAACACAAATAGGCTTTATCTCGATAAAACTGACCATTAAAGGAAATGAAAACTCGGAAGCCCCAACGATAAAGGAATTTATAAACACAAGTTACCAATTAAAAAGATTTTATTATGGTAAAAATACGTTAGGCTATGAGAATCAAAAAGTGGATTTGAAAGTATTAATTAACCAAATAACGAAGGAACTGAATGTACAATCCTTTTTTGAAAAAGTGGATAAACCCCATCATGCATTAATGTTCTCTTCTATTCTTCTTGATAAAAATGAAGCTAATCAAAAAGCACTTCCAACCTATTTATATGAGATGAGAAAATCATTTACACAAAACTATCTTCCTAGCAAATGGGATTTAGATACAGAGAACAATCCTGATATTTTTCAAGCCTTTGAAAATAGCTATTGGGGCGTCTCATTAGAAGGATTATCGAATATAGCCTTTTTAACAGGGGATAAAGAGACAGATCAGTTTTTTGAAAAAAGTTTCTTTGATAATCTAGAACAAACTTATTTCTATCTTTACCTATTAGTTCTTCAACAGAAATACACTCTATTGAAACTATCGATTGAAGCTGGCAGCCTTCATGAGCATATATCAAAATTGACAGTTTCAGAACAGAGTGAAACGGTAAACAACTTTAAAGAAAGAGTCATTCGTTTTATAGTAAGAGGTAATTATAGACAGGCTTCTTATATCACTCATCATGCCGATCTATACAAAATCATCAGACAACGATTAGGTATCGATGAGCTATTGGAAGAATTACATAATGAACTTGAAGCACTTTCAAGCTTCATAGACATTAAGGAAGATCGCGAACATAGGAAAAAAGAAGCCAGCACCAATTTAATGATTCAATTAATTACACTTGTATTTTTACCGATATCAGTATTATCAGGAATATTTGGAATGAATATTCCCTTCATAACACAGCACTCAACGAATCTACACTTTTTTTATGCCTTAATATTATTTTACTTTCCATGCGTGCTAGCCTTTCTTCTATATAAAGAAAGGCGAAAAGATCGATAAAAATAAGAAGGTGCAAAGAGCACCTTCTCATTTTTTTAATATTTCTGTATCGCGTGATCGCCAATCCACCCAATTTTCCCTTGTGGATTCCTCACCTTATACCATACTTTCCCATTATCAAAGGTATCTTCATTCATATATTCCAGCTTTTCACCTTGTTTGACAATGATCACCGTTTTACCTTTTATACTTGGTGTATCTCTTAGCGGCACTTCATTATACTTTTCTATTAATCGATAATAGGTCGTTTCTTTCCAAATGCCCGCAGCATTAACCTTGTAATTCCCATCATGATAGGACATGAACCAACCTTCAAAGTCACTCCATTTTTTTACGATTCCATTGTTTCCATTGGGGTTAATCCAAAGCAAAACTGCCAAAAGTAGCGTAATAGCGATGAAAGTATTTCTCGACCGGCTAAAAATGAGTTTGCGATTTTCCAACCATTTTATTGGAAACATTTTTAAATCTGTAAAAATCACCAAAATTTTATGGAAGCCTTCTCCAACTGAGTAAGCAAAACCAATTGGATTTTCATTTTTCTTTCTTAAAAAACGGGTCAGCAAAAACTCATGATATAATAAAATAGAAAATACAATGTCTAGTACTTTCGTTAATACTTTTAATAGAAAAAGAATAAGACTTGGAAAAAAACGATTAACTAGACGCAATGCAAAATAGCCAATGATTAATAAAAATAAGGTAACACGAGCGAAAAGTGGCCACCCAACAAACACAACCCAAATGGTGGCCAATATCTCTTTAATAAATTCCATTCCATCCCCCTCTTATCATTTCGAAATCATTAATCTTCCCATTCGACATTATCAATATCAATTTCCTTTACATGCTTTGGCTCATTTAATAAATGTTTGGAATCATCTGCTGTGGTTGCTGCTATCTGTAGAACACCACTATTTTGGAATGTTTGACTGACGGCCATATTTTTGAAAAATTCAACAATCTCAGAGTCTTCATCAAGCATATCTAATTGTTTTAATTTCACATACATATCAAGGATTTCTTTTCGGTCCTCTTTATTCTCTTGACGAACTGTTTTTAATACATCTAAGATATCTTCTTTGTTTTCGCTAAAGATCATCATAAGCTCAGTTTTATCATTACTTTCAGAAATAAGCTTCTTCATGTGATTTGCTTTCATTTCTTTCTCCGAAAGCTCTGTCTCAACCTTGATTTTGCCTAGGGTTGCTCTTTCTCTTTCTAATTCTTGCTCATTTTTCAATCGATTCATCTCTAACTCTTTTTCAAATTGTTGACGCATGCGTTGACGTTCTCTTTCTTCTTCGTTACGTTGAAGCTCTAGTTCTCTCTCAAACTCTTGTTTCATTTTTTCGCGTTCACGCTCAAATGCCATACGCTCTTTTTCTTCTCTTCGATTTTTTTGTAAAAGTAGAGCACTATCACTTAAGTTTAGTTTCAAATAAATATCCTGAACTTCAAACCCTTGAGATTCAATTCGGTCTATCAAGGATGAGTCAGCAGTTAATTTCAAAACAGCCTCTTTTGCTTCTTCGACCTGATCAATCGAATAAAGAGATGTGACTCTTTCTACTCTTTTAGAAACAATATTAAAAATGAGACTTTCTGCATCTGTGACATAGTTTTCAATAATCTTAATAGGTGAATTTACTACTATTGAACATTCAAGCGATACCTTATATTTTTCTAAAGGATCTTTCGAATCCACTTCAAAGGTTTTTTCTAAAAATTTGGTAGCCATATCTACCGTATAAGCAGTATGGTAATTTCCCCAACGAATCTCACCACGGGTAGGTTTTTGATTGGGGTAAAGCACTGTTTTTTCACTATTTCCTACAAGTACAAGCGATTTACCACTAGGAGCTGTAGGCACATTACGTGAAAATAACCCCATTTTTCCTAACTTTTCATCATGTTCGATTGGATATGTATTCATTTACTACTCCCCTTTATTGATTATCGATAATATGAATGATCTTTTGTATCGCACTATTTGTTTTTCTAGGATTCAATGACCATTTTTTTAATTGATTGTAAAGCTTTTCACGATAAGAAATGCTCAATTCCTGGCGAATCTCCAGAATGAAAATACCAGTTGGTTTCAACCATTGTTGGTGATAAGATGCGATATCAAGCCACTTATAAATAAGCTCCATGGTGCTTTTTCTAGTCGATTGTTTTTCCATTCCTTTTTTAAAAAGAACAACGAGATATTCCTTCCTTACACGTATCTCTTCAAGGTAATGCAAGGCAATGGGATATTGGGCTTCCTTTTGCTCCATGAATTGTAAAAATAAGAAGAAAGGAAAATCTGAATTTTCCATCTTGATCATTAGGTTCATGATAAAGGCTAAGCTTTTTTCAAACATAACTGGGAATTCATGCCCAGAACGATAAAGTGATAATGCGGTAGAACGTATAATAGGATGCAAGGATCGATTTTGCTTTTCAATGACAAAGGATAAATCCTCAAATGCAAAGTCTGGGAGCATTGGACCAATTTTTCCATAGACCGCTAGAGCCGTCCAGGTTAAAAAGGAATGATTCAATCTGGACCAATGATGAATAAGTCCACGAACTCTTGGTAAAGTAGCCTCATTCATAGCAAGCTTCACTAATGTTTCCACCGCAAGATATCGTACTTTAGGATGTGGATGGGTAGCCCAGATTTGAATAACATCGTCTTTAAAGGTTTTAAAATCAAGGGGTGCTAAATCTACAATGGTTCGTTCTATTGATTTTAAAATCAAAGGTTCTGAACTTTCTCCGTAAGAGCGGAGCAAATCTAGCAAAGGCCTGCGAATTCGCGGAAAGGAATTCCATACATAGTGGAGGATCGATTTTGAGTAAGTATCATGGTGAAAGGAAATATGTTTAATGGTATCCGCCCCATATTCCATTTGCTTAAGTTCATCGTATAAGTACGCATGTAACCCCTTCAATTTGGCACGTTCATCTTCATAAAATTCGTCTACGGTTTCATCATCCGTTGTCATAAATGGACCCAATATACCCTCAACGTGTTTTTTCTCATGTAAAACGGTATCCAAAGGCATTTTATTAAAAAGCGCAATCGTGATAAAAAAAGATAGATTCTCTAAGCTTGGCCTTTTAGAAAACCAATTTTCAATTTGACGATCAACATGAGACCGAAGAGAAGAAAAAATATCATCAAAGGTAATTTGATTTTGCTTATATTTCACTACCTGTTCTATGAGCAAATCAGATTCTTTAGGGATAAGATATTGGTTAAGCTGTTCTCTAAAATGTAAATCATTAGCCACTTCTAGATAACTACCCAGCAACTCATGATCATGATGAAAATGATAATTTAAGTGATTGATAAAAATCTTATGTCTTTTTTCAGGTATTTCACAGCTAGATGCCATATGTAAATGTAATGGATTGGCATGTGTAAATATGAAAAAACTATTTAAATTCGCTAACTTTTGAGCCAAAACTTTTAACTGGTGTTCAACGGTTGACTGAATAGATAATGTCATATAATGGTCAATGATATAGCCGGTATTTTCTTTAAAAGGAAAATGGATAAGATCCTCTAGGGTGACTTCGGGAAATATTTCAAAGATCTTTTCAACACCATTTTGAAGGAGAAGATGGATCCCTGTAGAAAATTTCCCCACACCATTTTCACCTGTTAAAATCAATAAATGATGGATCGATAATGTTGATAGCTTCTCACTGTAGGCAGGGACTTTTTCATATACGAATCGTATAAATTCAAGTTCTTCCGCTTTTATTTCATATAAGCTAATATCACTGCTCTGCCCACCGCTTCCTCCTGTAACATATTGATCTCCTTTTCCGGTTTGAATGGAACCATTGATTTCCCCGTTAAAGTTGTAATACATTTTATAAAGGTTAATATTCCGATCCGTTTGCTCAGCTAGTTGGAGAATTTCTTCTTCTTCCTCGTCTATAGAAAAAGCTGATTCTACTTCATCATCTTTTTGTTCTTCAACGGTTTCTTCCTGTTCTTCAACCGGTGAATGATTTTCCATCCAATTAACCTCCTACTCTTTATTTTTTTACTTCTTTATTCACAATTTGATTTCCAATACCTAAGTGGAAATTTCCTGTCATGGGTCCACTAATATCGGTTTGAACATTATGTATATTTTTTATCACCTTTGTGCTTTCTCTATTAACAAAAGAGGCTGTAGAGAGATTCGATTGGGGAGTAGTTTCACCTATATATTTTTCGGCATACCAATCGAGAATATCGCATAGGGTTGTAAGGGTCGAGACAACATGAGTAATTTTCAATTGTTCTGTCTTGTCTCCCTGGTCATGAGAAGCAAAGTTGCCCATTTTCTGAATAAACTCAACTTGATTAAAAATGGGTACATCAATTTTACGAATAAACTCCATATTTTTAGGATTACCCTTATCAATTAATGTTCCGATCATGGCATTTGCTTTAGGGGGTTTGCCCATTTCCTTTTCATACACATCTTTTAGAATTCTTTCTAAAATCGTTCTCGTCTTTTGCAAAGCCGCCATTGGATCGTCTTCTAAATAATGATAGGCTTGCTTCATTTCTCCCTTTAACAGCTCAAGTTGTTGTTCGAACCGTTCTATCTGCCGAAATAAAAACTGGGTCATTCGCCCACCTCGCTTCTAGGTAAATATGATGAATAAGTGGTTAATTTCTCTTTTATTTTAGTATATTGTGACTACTTTGTAACCATTTTGTTAGAATTTGTGGATAATTCAGGAAGGAGTTCTTTCTAAAAAAACTTCAACCTATTATCGGTGAAGTGCTTGAATTTAATATGATTCTAATCATTCCAATTCCTGCTCCATAGCATCGATTTCAACCAAATCCCATGCGGAGATGATCCCCAACGGTTTTTCACTTTCAAGTCCATTTTCCGTAATAATGACGGCTTCCAGCTTCTTATGCGCTAAATGATAATCTTCAAACATTTCTTCCACTTCATATATATCTATTTCTCTATTAACGTATAGAACTATATGTGTCCGTTCAAATGGGTAAACGGCAGAGACAGGTGCTTTTTCAAGAGTATTGGCTGATAAAGGTTGTTTTGACAGCCACCGGATAATACCTTCAGAAGTTAATAACCACTTATAGCCTGAAGCATCATAAATGGGGAACATTGTGTAAGAAAGCTTATCTATCACTTTCATCATATCCTTCAATGACGTTTCCTCTTTGTAATAGAGGACCGGTTTACTAGCAATTTGCAGAGCCTTTTTTGGTTGTTCAAACAACATAGCAAGTTTTTCAATATGGAGGACAATTTCTTTATGCGGTTCTGCGATATAAAATTTAGCCTTTACTTTCTCGTGAACAAGAGAGTTTCGAAGCTTCGCATATTGCGAGAGGTCCTGCCTATAGGTACGAATAATCGCATGGGCACTTCCACTATTTAATAACTCTTTAAAAGCATCACTTCTAGCATTCGGAACCATTCTCACTAAACATTTATGAATACGATTAAACGCCGCTTCAAACCTCTCAGCCAGAGGTGTTCTCGTCATCACATCTTCCAAAACGATTCTCTCCCTATGAAGCAAAGGGACGGTTCTCTTGCTTCATCAGCCAACTATTAATGAAGCAGGAGAACCGTCCCCATGCTTTATAAAATTTCTGCCTTTTCAGTTGACTTCACAATCAAGGCACTTGATTCTTCTTCGAGTTGATCCATCAGTTCTTGTAATTTTGCAATACGAATGTCAGGTTCTGGATGACTAGACATAAGGTTTGCCCATAATCCTTTAGTATGTATTCCTTCAAATTCATTAAAGCTATCTAATACCTTAATTAATTTATGACCATATCCGGCTTTAAAAGCAAAGGCATCTGCTTGGTATTCGTTCTGTCTACTTGAGTGCATGACTAAGGCTGTACCTAATTTTGTCCAAAGCCACATCATTCCAACTAAAATAAGATCAACAAAAAAGGAAACAACAAATCCACCTAGACCTTTAGTTGCACCTCCAACGAAAGCAGCCGCAATTAAAAAGAAAAAGCGATACAAGATAAATAATAATGAGACAATTAAGTTTCCTACAGTCACTACAAGGATTAAATCCGTATCTTTGTTAGACAAATGCCCAAATTCATGAGCTAATGTTGCTTTAATCTCTTCATCATCATACTCCAGAAACCCTTTGGTTAAACAAATCGTCTTCCTACCAGTAGCAAAGGCATTAGGAAATTTATCATTGGAGATAAACAACTTTACATCTTCAGGTAGTGAAGGATCAAGCTCTTTTGCTTTTGTATAAACTTCATCAAATAGTGGCTTCAATCGAGCAATATGATCCTTTCGTACAACTGGTTTACACCCATTTTGAACCCTTAATATCCATTCCCCAATCGGTGATAGGGCAATGACTAGAGATGCAACATAAATTGCTAAACCAAGTAAGACATTTTGAAATAACCACATGACAATTAAAATGTTAATAATAAGATATACGACAATTCCAATATTGCTCTTACTTTTAAGCCTACCTGCAAAATCGACAATATATGTCATAATTAACCTCCTTTTCAATTTACATAACAATTAAATTAGCCCTAATTTATCATACTTTCGACAAACTTATTGTCGAAAAATATCGAAAATAGGACTTTTTATTTAAAATATTGTAAATTTACATAAGAAAAAGGAACTATGAAGCATAGGGACGGTTCTCTTGCTTCATATCAATCTATTAGTTATTAATCATAAAAATATGAAAAAAAGATAATCAAACTTTTAATCAGTGCAACAACGACCACAATGGAGACTCTCAAAAATGTAAAAATTTCCTTTCCTTTTAGGTTTCCAACACGAAAATATTTTTTTCCTTGACCTGAATCAAGGAAAGTCAAAAAAATCCCCTTTAAAATAAAGAAGAAAAAACAGAAAGGGGAAATACAATATGAAAAAACTAGGATTATTTTTATTAGCAGGTGCATTAACATTAGGTTTAACTGCTTGCGGAGGATCAGATGAAGCGTCAAAGTCGGAAGACACTAGCGCAGATACAACAACCACTCAGCAAGATGAAGGAACAACAGCAGCCACAACATCAACAGATGCACAAGAATTTACAATCACAGCAAAAAACTGGGAATTTTCTGCAGATAAAGAGTTAACAGTTAAAAAAGGAACAACCGTTAAATTGAATTTAGTGAACGCAGAGGGCGTTCATACCATTTTAAACGATGATTTTGGAATTAATCTAACTGCAGATGCACCTGCTGAATTTACTGCAGATAAAACTGGGGAATTCGAGTTGAAGTGTAATCAAATTTGTGGTGCGATGAAAGACCATGAAGGAATGAAAATCACTCTAAAAGTTGTAGACTAATCAATATCATCAACAGTAGCCAGAGGGGAACCTCTGGCTTTTTGCTGAAGCAAAGTGGCGGTTCTTTTGCTTCAGCAGTGTTGAAGCAAAGGGACGGTTCTTCTGCTTCATCACCCCACCCACCAATAAATGAAGCAAGAGAACCGTCCCCATGCTCCAATCCCATATCCCCCTGCTCTAACTCTCGTAATTTTTTATTTGCATTTTTGAAAATAGTTTTACTTTTTCTTTTAATACTTTTAGAAGATAACAAGCAATTTAATAGTGATACCTATTTAAAGCGATTACGTTTAAATATTTAATATAGTAGTATCATTTATAACTTTTTTAAATTATTTAACTTTTTATTTGTGCCTACTCATCCATCCTATAAAATGCTATTATCAGAAAGGTTTAGAATCATTAAAGTAATATATGAGGTGTACGATGCAAATACATGAAACCGAATCTAAAAATCTATTAATCGAAATCCTTACGACCAGAGAACTACTAAAAGACCTATATAATGAAAAAGGACCAAATAGTTCAGACTACATCTCACTCAGTGTTAAGCATAATGTCCTTATTGATCAATACTTTGAAAAGAAGCAAAGGGACGGTTCTTCTGCTTCATCAGCCCCTAAAAATGAAGCATGAGAACCGTCCCCATGCTTCATTCATTCTCCATTTCTGATAACGATTTGTTCATTTTGTCTTCGTTTCTTTTGATTTCTCCACTCTCTACTTTCATCGACCCCCGATATGTGTAGTTTGTATTTTGAAAGAAATCATAAGCGAACTTATCCATCGGTTGCTGCTCTTGGTCATCATAAAAATTATCTATAACTCTACATTTAAACATATTCGTTAACATATATTCGTGATTATTGATGTCACTTAAATATCGGTCCTTAGAAAACTCTTCTATAATATCCTCCTCAAATGCATGTAACTCTTCTTCACTTGGCTGATAACTGCTTGCCAATAAAGAAACTTCATCAGCCTTTTCAGATTTTGTCTTTTTGGATGCAGCGGTACTCTTTACTTTTTTTTGCCAATCCAACTTCTGACTCTCTTGGCCTTCTTCTTTCTTGCTATTTTCTTTATCGCTTATTGAGCAAGCACCCATTATCATCACAAATAGAAGAAAAAGTAGAAAAACTAAACGACTCTTATGATTACTTTTTTCCTTACTCATCACACATCCCCTAAACGAAAAACCAATTTTTGGTTAGTATATCCATCCTACTGATTTTCAATAAGCGTAAAGTATGGTGCTATCCAATTTGCCTGCATTTTCCCCTTGTAAAAACAAGAAAACAGTCCCTTTCACTTCATGAAGCACAAGAACCGTCCCCATGCTTCACACACCACATGCTCCAGAAGGAATCAAAGACCTTTAAATAGAATTATTAGGAAAAATAAACAAAAAAATACGGAGGATGGGTTATGGATTTATTTGAGAAGGTAAGGAATTATTCGAGGGGTAAGGAGATTTTAAACACTTCGCTCTTTCCCTATTATCGGGCCATTGAGGAGAATAACGGACCTATTGTAAAAATGGATGGGAAAACGGTCATTATGGCTGGTTCCAATAATTATCATGGTCTGTCTCATGATGAAAGAGTGATAGAAGCAGCCACCACAGCCATAAAAAAATATGGAGTCAGTAACAACGGCTGCCGTTTACATAATGGTACCTTAGATCTTCATGAACAATTGGAAGAAAAATTAGCCAAGTTCGTTGGAAAAGAAGCGGCACTAACATACACAACTGGTTATCAAACCAACCAAGGCGCCATTGTTCCTTTGATTGGTCGAAAAGATCTCATATTCAGTGATCGAGACAATCATAACAGTATTGTTCAGGCCACTCTCATCTCCCGTGGAATGTTTTTAAACAAGAATCAAATCGTCAGATACAAACATAATGATATGAATCACCTCACCCGTTGTTTAAGACAGGCGCCAATGGATGCGGGGAAATTGATTGTTTCCGATGGTGTATTTTCCATGTCTGGCGCAATTGTCGACCTTCCCAACATGGTGCGGGCTGCAAAGGAAGTTGGAGCGAGGATTATGTTGGATGATGCTCATTCCATTGGAATTATTGGAAAAAGTGGTGCCGGAACAGCCAGTCATTATGGTCTAGACGATGAGGTTGATATGATTATGGGGACGTTTTCCAAAAGCTTCGGATCCATCGGAGGCTTTGTGGCAGGAAGTAAGGAGCTAATTCATTATTTAAAATATACAAGTCCAGCTCATATTTTCTCTGCTAGCCTACCAGCAGCCCAAGCTGCAGCAACGATGGCGTCAATCGACATTCTACTTGCTGAACCGGAACGTATGGAAAAACTCCAAACTCTTGCCAATAGACTTCGAAAGGGCCTTCAATCACTCGGTTACCGCGTACCTGAAGGATTCGTTCCAATTATTCCTGTCATTTTAGGTGATGATATGCTCGTGTTTAAAACATGGGGAGCACTTATGGAACATGGAGTGTTTACCAACGCTGCTGTCAGCCCGGGCGTACCTGAAGGACACCAACTACTTCGTATATGTCTCATGTCTACGCACGAGGAAGAGCATATTGACAGTATACTAGAGGCATTCTCAAAGGTTAAGAATAGTATCTTAGTAAGCTAAATAAGTGCTCAATCCAACATATTGAAAAATACAGGTTGAGAAGAACCTGACATTCTCTTCTATTGCACCTTTCGGTAAAAACAAACTTTGAATAAACCTTACAAAAAAATTCAATGAAGCATAGGAACCGTCCCCATGCTTCACAAAAGAACCGCACCCATGCTCCATAAAAAAAGAAGCAGGAGATCTGCTCCCCTGCTTCATTTCTTTCTTAATAAACATCACGTAGATAACGGCCTTGTTTTTGTAAGTCTTTTAGATGTGCTTCTGCATCTTCGCGGCTTAGCCCGCCTTCTTTTTCAATGATGGTAATTAACGCTTCGTTAACGTCTTTTGCCATATGCTCTTTATCTCCACAAACGAAGAAGTAGGCGCCTTTTTCTAGCCATTCGTATAATTCTTTGCCGTGTTCAAGCATTTTATGTTGAACATAGACTTTTCGATCTCCGTCGCGGGAGAAGGCTGTGTCTAACTTTGTTAGTACTCCATCTTGTTGGTATTTTTCCAACTCATCTCGATAAAGGAAATCGCAAGCTTCATGCTGATCCCCAAAGAATAACCAAGCCTGACCTGTTGCTTTATTCACAGCACGTTCCTGAATAAAGGAACGGAATGGTGCAATCCCTGTTCCAGGACCAACCATGATGATATCTGTATCATGAGTCTCTGGCAGATGGAAATGTTTATTCGCTTGAACAAAGACAGGAAGCGTATCTCCTTCTGTTACACGTTCCGCACATTGTACCGAACAAACCCCTTTGCGTTCACGGTCATGAGCAGTGTAGCGTACAGCACCGATTGTTAAGTGAACTTCACCTGGATTAGCTGCAATACTGCTTGCAATCGAGTAAAGACGAGCTGTCATTTTTCTTAAAAGAGTTACGAATTCCTGCGGTGTCATTTTCCATGGACCGAATTCACGTAACATATCAAGTAAGTCACGGCCATTGCAATATTCTTTCACTTCAGCTGCATTTTCTACCAACAGCAGTCTTTGAAGCTCTTCATTTTCTGTAAACGCAGCTGCGCCTTGTAAAATCTTTTTCGTAAGAAGCGTAATTTCAAAATAATTTGTTAGCGCTTCCCTTAAAGGAAGAACTTCGTCTCCTTTACCAACTGTAACAGCCACAATTCCATCCCAATCCATTTCCTCCAGAATGGCATCGACAAGTTCTGGATCATTGGATGGCATAATACCAAGCGCATCCCCCGGCACATATGAAAGGCCTGAGCCTTCAAGTGACAATTCAATATGGCGTGTTTCTTTGCTAGAGCCTTCTCCGTTTAAATTAACATTTTTAAGGATTTTGGCTTGAAACGGATTCGTTCTTGAATAAGTTGGAACAAGCTGATCCTTTTGGACATTGTTTGAATTATCCATAGTACTTTGCATGTTTGTTGACCTCCAAAAGTTATATATAAATATAGTAACATTGAAAACCGTATTAAGATGTGAATTTTATCGCAAGATTAAAATAATTTTGATTCCAAGAACACCCATTTTATTTAGCCTTGTGTATTTTTCCACACCTTATTGATTGCCTTAGTTTAATGGTTTTTTCTTACCCTTTACTAGTTTATCATAAATAAAAATTGGGACAAGAAGGTTATTGTTTTTCTCCTATTATAGGTATATGAAGCAACAACAAGGAATGATTTAGTTTATCCTAAAAGCCTTCTATGGTGAATGGTTATTTTTGCAAAAATAAAATACCCAACAGGAGTGAGTTTAAACTCTCATTGGGTACTTTATTTTATTTTTTCAAATTCATCGCCCTATATAGCAAGATTTCACCATTTAAGTTGATATGTTGTTCTTCGATATAAACATATAAAATGGATTATTGCTGACTCTTCCCTCGAAAAAGCGATAAGGTCCTCTTCTACAAAAAAAGGGATGAGTTGAAAGAACACTCATCCCCCACTACCATTCTCATTTAATGAAGCCATTGTTTTTCAACTTGCTCCTTAGCAAGTTGAAGAATTTCTTCCTCCGTGGCATGTTTATCTACAATGACATTTGTAAGATAGTTGATCCCGTTTAGGGTAACTGAAATCGTGTACTGAAACATTCTATTTTTCTCCTTACGCCCTTTTTATCTATTGTACCCTCTATGAATAGTAGTTACATGTTAAAGTTATCTAAAAATTTCGACACTCTATTAAGCTATTTGATAAAAATTGTCATAAAGTCTGTGATATATCTTGGCGTTTAATCATGAAAGGATAATAGATAGCCCTTCTATTATAATTCCTACCAGAAGAACGGAAAAAACGGACCAAAGGCTCTAATGCCAAAGAAAGGGAACCCAAATAATCCAAATGGTCCAAAGAAAGGGAAGAATCGGCTTTCGCTGCTTTCATCGTGAGTGTGCATGGTTGTGGTGGTTTGATTCATACTCGGCATAATAATATACATTTTGTCATGATCATAGCTATGAAGAATTCCTTGATAAACAGTACCATCATTCATCTCCAATTGGATAAATTGGTACAAATGTTTACGGCACTTTTCATGATGGTGGTGATGTTCATGGTGGTGATGATCCCTTGGGGCATAAGTATTCTGATTAACATACGGTTGTGTCATATCTATAATACCTCCTCTAATTAACTGCAATTGTAAAATATTCCAAGCGAATGGAATTGGTTCTCCTTTTCAGGAATTTTTCGAGAAGGTTTTTGAAGCATAGGGACGGTTCTTGTGCTTCATTGCTAATGAAGCACAAGAACCGTCCCCTTGTTTCACATTTTATTTGTAATCATAAGCTTTCCAATTGCCATTAGTATCTCTTCTTAACATTACTTTGCTAGATAAATCAAGAGTTTGGGTAGCACCCGCTTCACCATTGATATTGGAAAGTTGATAAACTAGGTTATCGATTTGAACTTCGGCATAGTTATTGTTTTTGGAAACAACAGATATGGTAAAGTCGCCGACTGATTTAAAAGTGGCACCACCAATGAATTCTCCATCATTGAATTGTTCGAGTGAAGCCGCAAGTGAGTAACCTGTTTCATATTGTTTATACAAAGGTGCTAATTCCTGCCAATTACCAGATAAAAATAGTTCTCTTTCCTTTGTTAAATATTCAGTCATAAAACCGATTACCTCTTCATCCGTTGGCAAATGACTTGTTTCTTGATGAATCGCACGATGAATAGTCACAATGGCCTGCGCTCTTGTTGAAAAATTTTTGGGACCAAACGTACTCGCCCCAAACCCTTTCATAATTCGATTTACCGTTAAATAGTTAATCGCTTGTTCTGATTCGATACCTGTTGCAATATCGGTATAATAGGTTGTATAAGGGCCAAATTCAATGGAATCCTTAAACGCTCGATAAATCATAAGTGCCATTTGGTCCCGTGTAATTTTCGCATTCGGATTAAACTTATTGCCAACACCTTTGACAACCCCATTGCTACTAGCAATATTTACATAATCAACGTACCAATCAGATGGTTTCACATCGATAAATTCTTTCGGCTCTCCTACCTGTTTTAAATTCATCGCGTTTACCATCATTTTAGTAAATTGAGCACGAGTAATATTCGCATTTGGATTGGCCCATATATATTTATAATTCTCGATTGGATCATACTGCTGAATGCCATCCATAATATCCGCACTCATAAAATCTGTTATTTCATTATATGCCCAAAATTTCTCATCAATATCATCAGGAACATAATCCCAACTTGTCTTCTGATCAGCAAAGGCTGAAACAGGAAAAGTGGCGATTGTTAAAATCAGAACGAATAAAAGTCGAATCAATCTCATGTTGTCAATATCGCCCCTTCTTTAAATAAATCTTTACCCTCTAAATTATATCTAGTGTAATGCTAAATTTATATTGGAAAATACCAGTAATGAAGCATAGGGAAGCATAGGGACGGTTCTTCTGCTTCATCAGCCATGGGGCTGATGAAGCACGAGAACCGTCCCCCTGGATGAACCAAAAAACCCCAAGGGACAAAGGGAAAGGATCCAAACATTTTTAGGAATTCATTCTTTTATAGTAAATCCTATTATCCCCTCCCGAAACTTTTACTAGACTTTTCCTCCAACCACTCCTTAAATTCCATCAAATGTTTTATAGCTTTTTCCTTACGCGCATTTCTTTCCACCAAGTCTACCATGGGTAGATTCCCTTCATTTCGTTCTCCATGATAACTTGGCTGAATCTCCTCCAACACTAATCTCACATAGTAGTCCACGACGGAAATGATAGGTTGGGAGTAGGCTAACCGCTTCCGGAATTTTGCCAAAGCACAAGGGTATGATTTCAAAATGGTGTATGGATTCATGTTCGTACATGATTGTAAAACTCTATTAGTAATGTCCCTGGCCGCCTCTTTTGAAAAGTGATTTGTTATTAAAAATTGAACTAGGTCTTCTCGCACGTCTGCTTTTACTCTATTTTCTTTTAAACCTACACGCGCACTATTATTTATTTTTTCTTCTTCAGATGCTTTAAAAGAGTTTTCAAGAGCTTGATTAGAGCTTAAAAAGAGTTTGTCCTTGTTTTGACCTCCAACCACACCAGTTGTATCAACGGTTCCAGCACCCCCCACCGCTCCGACATTTCCCTCTTCGACTGAAATGATTTCTTCTACATCGGTCACCAGTTCCCCTTGAAACGGCTGCAGCACGTAATAGCAATTCCCATTTAACCCGTTGCTCCGTTTCGTATGATAGATTTTGAGAATTCCCTTTTCTTTTAAAAAATGAATCGCCCGTTCCACAGTTTTAATCGAAACCCGTGCATACTCTGATAGATTCTCTTGCTTTAGCCAGCACACTCCCGCTACCTTACAAGAGAACTTCTTTATTAAATGAAAAATGGAATCGCTGCTTTTCGTTAGCTGACCCTTCCAAGCGACATAATGTAGATTCATATGATGGTTCATCTCCTCAATGGAAGAAAAGGATTGTAATTCGAGTGCTAATTTCGGTATATAGGTCATTCGCAACTTCCTTCTTTCTAGGAAAAAGTTCTGACTCTACGATACCGAACAAGCCAAAATTTGGGCGAATGAACCAAAATCGTTTTCATCGTCCAAATTTGGCCAACTTTACGAAAAATGGCTTCAAAAACCAAATTTGAAGCGTTTTTTTGAAAAGTTGGACGAATTTGATATGAAACATAGGGACGGTTCTTCTGCTTCATCAGCTACGGCTGATGAAGCACGAGAACCGTCCCCTTGCTTCATGGGCAATATAGAAATAATCTCTCCTTTAAACCTTCTAAGACTTCTTCCGGAGCTTCCTTTATTTTGATATCCTTCCCTAGGAAAAGCAGCCAATTGATCATTTCGGTTAGTTCTTCTGAATGATGAATATTGATAAACGTTTTTAGAATGGCTGTGGTTTGGTAAGGATTAGTGTAGGATATGGAAACGTTTAAAGGATGGTATTTTTTGAACTGGGCAATCGCCTTTGGGCCAAGTTCAAGGACAAGGTTGACTACTTCTTCCTGCTTACTTAGTTTTTCCATAATCTTTTTCTTACTTAATCTTTTTTTCGTGGAGTATGGTTCAATATCGATGAGGTTGTCGACGGGAAAAATCTGTCTCTTTTCCTCCCTTAAATCAAAGCCTTCAATCAGCCAAAGGCTTTTTTCACGATAAAGATGCAAAAGATAGATGGGATAAGACTTGATGTCCTCCCCTTCTTCAATGGTAATCAATAAATAGCTATCTAATAGAAGGATCTGGATCAGTTTTTCTAATATAGGATGTGGTAGGTCTGACAGTTCAAGCAAATCGGGATTATTCGGGTTGGTCCCTTCAAAAAGCAAGAGTTGATTTAATAGAACTAGGTCATCCTGCTGGTTTTCTGAAATGAGTCCTAGTAATTTCTCCGCTAAAGACTGACGGCTTTTTAAATAAGGGAGTTGTTGATTTCTTGTCGCCATAAAGGCTATAAAAAGAGCTTTAATCTCATTATCGGTAAAACGAACGGTGGGCAGGACCGAATTGTTCATAACAAAATAACCCCCATCCCGTCCTACTTCAGCGACGAGCGGCATCCCCATGGCTTCAATTTCTCTAATATCTCGAATCGCGGTCGAACGAGAAATGTTGAATTCCTGCATGATCTCAGAAATGGTAAAATGGGAGCGGTTATTGATATACCGCATGATGATATTAATCCGTTCAACTTTTTTCATCTGAGTCTCCTAAACAGTATCATTTTTTGACATGATTAAAGATTATTATAAACTTAGTAAGTGAGAAGACAATCATATTTTTTTAAAAAGGAAGGTATGAATATGGCAAATTATACTTTAGAAGAAAAAGAAAGCTTTACTGTTTTAGGTATTGGAACGGAGCTTAAGAGCGATTATACAGATTACGCTGGCATCAACAAGGAAAAACTAGACTTTTGGCAAGAAGTCAAACAAGATGGAAGACTTGACACTTTAATAGCCGTAGCCAAAAACGACTACATTTTTGCCGTGAACGAAGCGGTGAATCACAAGATGATGCATTATGCTGGCGTCATGACAGAGGAAACATTACCAGAAGCAACCAGAGTCATTCAGTTTCCTAAGGGAGAATACCTGGTTGTAAAAGGAGAAGCAGAGACGTCTGATGCGTTGAGTAATATGCTTACTGGTATTGCCTTTGGTCAAGTCTTGCCAGAAGCAAAGAACTTCGCCTATGTTGGCGGGCCAAATACATCGGTTGAGATGGGGCATCACAACGGCTTAGTTTTTGGTGAAATGTGGATTCCTGTTGTTAGGAAATAAAGAAGAACTGGAGGGTTGAAATTGTCCTATTTAGTAGATTTTAAAAATGTATCTACGGTTGGTTTAGAGTCTTCACCTGTAACCGATGCGCTTGCTGGTTTACGTGCGAATGAAGCTCGCTACTTTATGAACAAATACAAGCATGAATTTACGGTTGTACCGGCGAGCGAAAGTCAAGATACTCTTGATTATGTGAACCGTATTTTGAAAGAAGAACGCGGTATTGAGTTTGCGGCCAAACCTTTAGAAACATCACGTTTTCAAGTGGAAAATATCAATTGGGCTTTCGTCTTTTTTGAGGATGGTCTAGCGGTCAACGTCCTGTATACAGTTGATGGAGATAAGCCGAAGCGGGCCGTTGGTTTTAAGCTCTCTGAAGGAATGGAAGTACCAAAAGAGCTAGAAGGAAAGTTTAAGTTTGCTAGACAGAAGTCTAAACTAGCTGGAACCATTCGAGGCTCATTCTTTGTCATTAGGGGAGCATATTGAAACATAGGGACGGTTCTTGTGCTTCAACAGGTATGGCTGATGAAGCATGAGAACCGTCCCCATGCTCCAAAAAGTTCATTTTTTGATTCTTTTATTTACGAATTTTTTTGTTTATAATAGACATATAATAAAAGAGGGAAGTGTTGACGCACTTCTCTCCCGCAACCTCTACCGTCAGGGTGGTGGTTGTCAAGTTTAGTTATTTTTTATGAGAACCACCCTTATGCTTTCGACGGCGGGGTGGTTTTCTCGTTTTCAAAAGAGTTTTCCGAGTTACATACGCACTTACTTCACGTATAATCCCCTTCAAAACTTCTTTCAGAAATTCCAGAAATGTTTCCATGATTATCACCTCCTTTCCAGAACGGAAAGAAGAGCGACAACCAACCACCCTCACAATTTCAGTTGCAACCTCATTCTATCATTTTATTTAATCCCAGATGGCTACCACATTTCGACAAAATGTTGACAAATTTGGCATTTATTAAAAGTACATCATATAGGTAGAATTTCATACACCAATCCCACATATGTATAGTGAATAGGTTCTTTTTTCATTCCAAAAATATGGGGGAATCGTATGAAGGTATTGGGTAAAGTCATTGTCGTAACCGGTGCTGGCGGCGGGATTGGAAAAGAGCTTGTTCGCCAACTTCTAGAAAAAGGAGCAAGAGTCGCAGCCATCATCCACAAATCCGGTCTAGAGGACATCAAGTCATTAACACCCGTCTATGGTGACAAGATTTCGGCCCACAGGGCGAATATCGCTAATAAAGAGGATGTGGAAAAGCTTCCAGAAGAGATCCTCGCCGTTCACGGATGCATTGACGGAATCATTAATAATGCTGGAATTCTACAAAATTTTCGCAGCGTGAATGACCTTGATTATGAACAAATCCAAAGGGTGATGGATGTCAACTTTTACGGGACGCTCTATATGTGTAAAGCGTTTTTACCACACCTATTAAATCGACCAGAAGCTCATATTACCAATGTATCAAGTATGGGTGGATTTCTTCCTGTACCACTCCAATCGATTTACTCCGCTTCCAAAGCAGCCGTCAAAATGTTAACGGAGGGCCTACATTTAGAACTTAGAAATACTAATGTGGGCGTAACGGTCGTCTTTCCTGGTGGAGTCGACACGAACCTCGTCAAAAATGCTGGAATTGAACTAGAAGGCGCCAACAACCACTCCTATAAGATGATCAGCCCAACTGAAGCAGCTTCAACCATTATTAATGGGATGGAAAATAAAAAATACCGGGTATTAGCTGGAAACGATGCAAAAATAATGGACTTTCTATATCGACTAAATCCGAAAAAGGCAACGGACATTATTGCTAAAAAGATTAAAACACTTTAGAAAAAACCCTTATAGTTTGGTTTGTTTAATAAACTTTGTAAAGTTTACAAACATATGATGTTACATCTAACTCTCTACATATTTCTAGCGTCCTAGGAATCTTTTGTTGTATAATGGGAATATAATAAAGAGAGAAGTGCTGGTAACACTCCTCCCTGCAACCTCTACCATTAGGGTGGTGGTTGTCAATTAAAGTTATTTGCTATGAGAACCACCCTTTTGCTTACGACTGCGGGGTGGTTTTCTAGTTTTTAAAAGAGCTTGCCGAGTTATATACGCACTTACTTCACGTACAATCCCCTTCAAAACTTCTTTTGAAAATTCCAGAAATGCTTCCATGATTATCACCTCCTTCCCATGAAAGGAAAGAAGAGCGACAACCTACCACCCTCACAATTTCAGTTGCAACTTTATTCTATCATTTTATAGAAATACAAAAGGCTACCACTTCAACAAAATATGACAATATTACGACAATAGGGACTAAAGATGTGATTCGTAGGAGCGTCCCTTTACACTTCAGCAGCTAAATGTTTCATGAAGCACAAGAACCGTCCCCATGCTTCACCTCCTAAAGGAATTTGGTATATTTCTGAAGAATACTATAAGATATACTCTTTAAAGTTCCGGAGGCCAGGCACCTGGATAAAATGATTAGGGGGAAATCATGAATAAATTAATCTCGGTTATTCTATTAGTTGTTATTTTATTATTAAATGGTACCATCAATCCCGTACATTCTCAGGCAAACCAACCTGTTAAGAAATTAGAGGTAATCAAAAAAGTAGGATTCAATGCAAAAAGCATCTGTCCTGCCAACTTTGAATGTAAAGCAACTCCGTTGAATGACGGAACATATATGGTTAAAGCCAACCATGTACGAAATTTGAATTTAGATTTTTATGGTCGTTTCCAAAAAAATAAATTTTTATGGAAAAAGAAAGTATTGGTGGATGGGAGATTTAATTCCATTCAACCAGATTTGTTAGACCCACAGAAGAAAGTGATATATGAGAATTATGAGTATGCATTAGAGAATGAAAATTACATCATCAAATACACATATGATGGAAACGTATTATGGAAATATTCATTACCATCTAGACCAGATAAATTAGTTATGCTAAAAGATGGGATTTTGTTTACTGTGCCGAAAAATACAAAGTGGAATGCTCACGGTATAATCACTAAGATCGATTTCAATGGAAAGAAAGTATGGGAATACCATTTAGATTATGTGACCTATGGACACCCTGTCTATCAAGATGAGACCATTTATCAGAATGTGAACGGTACAGGGTTAATTGCCTTAACACCAAATGGGGAAGAAAAATGGAGATATTCAACAGATGAAATCATCTTTGATGTACCTGTCGTTTCTAAAAATACAGTCTATTTTATAACGGGTGAAAACTTATATGCATTAGATTTGAATGGTAATCTTAAATGGAAAAAAAGAATCTATGACACTCCAAATTCTTATCTCCGTTTAAGTTTAGGCTTAAACGACACACCCATTGTCAAAACGATTAGAGAATTGAAAGGGGTGTATCCAAACGGTAACTTTAAAGCACTACTTATGCTCAAAGGATATAAAGAAGGGAAAGAAATTTGGAAAACCGTTTTCCAAAATGCAGAACTACTTTCAAGCAATGAACCGATTATAGATACCAATGGAATAATGTATTTTCTGCATCGAAATGGAGTAAAAGAAACAAGTGAATTATATTTATTAGATACATTGAACGGTAAAATCCTTTATGCCAACACCAATCCACAAATCCTAAGCTTACTGCCAGATACCTTACGGAACGGCAGCATCATGGCAGAGAGCTCAAAAATCATGAAAATAAAAAATGACGATGGTACAACTACTCCGTACGAAGCGCCTGGTCCATATATAAATATTATTCAGTATAAATTAAAAAAATAGTGCGATGCATAGGGGCGGTTCTTCTGCTTCATTTATGAAGCACGAGAACCGTCCCCCTGCTTCCAGTTTTGTCACTTCAAAAAATGTATTTGAATGTGTATAATAGACATATAATAAAAAAGAGAAGTGCTACCCACACTTCTCCCTGCAACCTCTACCGTCAGGGTGGTGGTTGTCAAATTACTTTTTAGTTTTTCGAGAACCACCCTTTAGCTTTCTACGGCGGGGTGGTTTTCTAGTTTCTAAAAGTCTTTTCCGAAAATGATACGCACTTATTTCACGTATAATTCCCTTCAAAACTTCCTTCAGAAAATCCAGAAATGTTTCCATGATTATCACCTCCTTTCCAGAACGGAAAGAAGAGCAACAACCAACCACCCTCACAATTCAGCTGCAACTCTATTCTATCATTTCATAAATATAAAATTACCCATTCTAATTCGACAAAGTTATGACTAAATTTCTAAAATCATTTAATAATACTTATCTATTGGAATACTCTTGTAAATGGATTGTACAAAATGCTAATAACCCTTTTGGAGCTATCTAGACAGATATCATAAAACAAGCACCTGCAAATATTGTCGTCTTAATATCTCCCAAAAATATGGTAATTAATAGTAAAATATGATTATGTTTTAAAAATCAAGGGGGAACTATGTACAAAAGAGTAGAAACAGAAGAAGAGTTAAGAATATTCGATTCGATTTGGATGCCTGCGTGGCAAGAAAAAGGGTTTGATTTAGAATGATTATTGGGGCCAGTTGAACGTTACCTTGTACGAAATGATGAAAATCAGTTTATAGGGTCCGTATCTTTCCGTCCATACAACTATGATTCTACCATTGATCATGTCTTTCCGTTTAAACAAAACGAAATGATTAAAAATAACATAGGAAGTATTGCAGAAATTGAAAATCTCGCTATCCTGAAGGAATTTAGGGGGTTAAAGAATTTAGTTAGAGTTCTTCTAACTGTTTTTGAATATATAAGAACGCATAATTTTAAATATTACATAGCTACTATTGATTATGGTTTATTCAGAGCGATGAATAAATTTTATCCTTCTGCCATTTATCAATTACATAAAAGCATACCTTATAGAAAAACCAACTTGGTCCCCATCATTATTGATGTCCATCACACTCTATCAAATTTAGACAATTACAAATGGCTGTCTAATTATTATCAATCTTCCCCCCTACTAACATGCTCATACTGTAACAAGGAAGTAGCCAAAACAGAAAGGATTGCTTGGAGCCAAAAATCAACCCATAAAGGAATACATAATTTCAACCAAGTATCCTGCCCTAATTGTCTTGATCTATTAATCCATAATCGAAATCTAACTCAGCCAAAGGTGAAAAATGATCTTGTTTTTAATGGAATATAAATGGTGGATATTATTACTTTCTGAAATAATTGCTTGGTTAGCTACTATCTATATGTGCTTTGCAAGATATTGGCTGCAATCCAAAACCCAATTTATCATTTGGGGAACCGTTGCGATCATAACGGGGTACTTCCCCCATATTACATTACTTATTTTAGACTTTTTAAAATATGGGACATTTCATTTTTTTAGTATATTTGTCGTTATATTACTATTACTTGGCCTCACGATTTTTAAAAAGTACATAGTTCTATTAGATAAATGGATCCAAGACTGGGCAAATAAAAGTAGAGTAAATCAAAAGGAAAAATGATAATTTTTGATAAAAATATGGAGATTCATAACAGTTTGTTATGTATTGAAAAACTTATTTTTCTCTTAAATATAAAAGAAAGGGGATGTCCCAACAGTAGAACTTTGGCGCACTCCTTTTTTGTGCAAGTCGCACTAATCGTTGGATACTCCACCAATAGTAAATCTTGACCTACATTTTTCATAAAAAAATAAAATCGGACAGAGAGACCTTTCTCCCTCTGTCCAACCGAAACTGATTTTGTCCATTGTACTGGTAACTACTCCAACTCCAACCTATGCATTTTGAATTCCGGATAAGTTTCCATATAGAATAGTGTTGAGCCCGATAATCTTAAATTTTCTGTATTAAAATTAGTTAATTTTGTTTTTTGTGTTCCGTCCAATTTTATTTTAAACAAATGATAAGATTCTCCGAGATAATAAATCCAATCCTCATAAATGACGAAATCCATGGCAATATCTCCAAGCATCTGTTTGTTTGTTCCATCCATATTTATTCTAGTAAGTTGTCTATTATTAGATAGATCATTATAATAAATGCCCTGGTTATATAAGATAACATTATATGCCTGAACATTCTCATATAATTCTTTACTAGTTCCATCTGACTTCATTTTAATAAGGCCGTTAGAGGTAACAATGAGTAGCCAATCCTCATTTATACTAAATTTACTTATCGTACCTTTTTCTATAGAATAGATAGTTTGTTTGTCCGAACCATCTGTCTTCATCTTGGTAATATACTTAGGCCCGTTATCTTCACTGGTTAAAGAATAAATCCAACCCTCGTTTATGACAAAGTTACTTAAATAACCATTTTTCACTGATAGTAAACTCTTTTTATTCGTCCCATCTGTTTTCATTTTAAAAATATTTGTTTGGTTAATGAAATAAAAATAACCCTCATGTAAGACTATGTTTCTATTTTTATCTCCAAATAAATCAGATGGACTAAAAAATTCAGGGATATAACTATAAGTAGAATTAGATGCGTCAGGAAGTTCAGAATTATCCCATATATGGTCTTCTCGTAGTTTACTATCAGATATTAGAAAATACTTGTATCTGACATACCCTTCTAGATTCGGCACTGGATCATCCCAAGTAGCATCGAGATTATACCAAAGTCCATCGATTTTCACTTTATTCCAAGCATGGTCTTCACCATGTCCCTTTCCAACAACATATAAAGTTTCAATTCCAATCTTATTTAGTAAATAAAACATCGTTTTGGCATACCCATCACAAACGGCAGTGCCATTCACTAACAATCCGTAGACCGTGTAGGACAGCTTAGGAATAGTATTGTTTTTATAGTTTTCATAATCATATGCAGAATTTAAAACGACATAATCATGAATGGCCTTTACCTTTTCAAATTCATTCATACCGGGTTGAATCTGTTCAGCAATAATCTCGTCTGTTAGTTTCTCTAACTTATTGTTCATTTCAATGATTTCTGATTTTGGGTATGAATAGTTAAATCCTACACTCGAATCAGTGCCCAAAGGTATAGATTTAAAATAAATAATTTCTGGGTGATCTTTTAAAACTTCATAAACAGTATCATATACCTCGTTAAAATCTTGTGTAAATCTGCTATAGTCCAACACACTCTCAGCTTTTAGCAATGCGTTTAATATAGCGTCATATAATAATGTATCTTTCAGCTGTATAATATCTTCATAGTTTATTTTATCCCCCGATTGAATAAGGTCGTCATAATGTTTAATAAATGTCACAATATGAGCTCGCTTTAAAGGATCCTTCGAGCCGAAAGATTCTACCGTCATTGGATAGTTACCGTTCTTGTCTTTGTACCCATTAGATAGCTTCCCTTGGTACATGAAGTTTATCGCTTGTTCTTCCGTTACCTCTTTACCGAAATATAAAGAAGCAATTACCTTCGCCATTGTCCCTCTCGTAACAGCTTTACCTGCTGGAGATTGGTTTGTTAAGCTACCCTTTACAGGTAGTTTATATTTTTTGGCTAGTTGATAAGGTACGGATGCCCAAAAGTTACTCTCTGCTTTTGTGTTGTTTAATTCGTCAGGACTCTTGTAACGAAATAAGATCGTGAGAAGTTGTCCCTCTGTTAAGTTACCATATGGGTTTAACCAGTTTCCTAGTTTCCCTGTTACCGGATGTTTACTATTAAGGTAGCCACTTATTAACCCCTTATCCATAGCCCACAACATATCGTTTGTCCAGTATTGGTTTTCTTCGAAGTCATTATAAGTCTTTTGTATTGCATCCTCTTGTTTTACTTCCGTTGCTTCCGCCATAAGGATATTACTTGTAAAAAGTACAGAAGTTGCTAGTATTAGTGATTTAATGAAAACCTTACTATTCTTATATTTCATTTTTCCTCCAAAGCTACTAAAATATTTGATAGGTACATTTTACCATTAAATTATGATGCATGGGTATGATGCATGGGGACGGTTCTTCTGCTTCTCCAGCAGTAATTCATGAAGCACAAGAACCGTCCCCATGCTTCACCATGCTTCACCTGATACAGATTTGTCACTTCTAAAAATGAATTTTATTGTGTATAATAGACATATAATAAAAAAGAGAAGTGCTACTAACACTTCTCCCTGCAACCTCTACCGTCAGGGTGGTGGTTGTCAAGTTTAGTTACTTTTTACGAGAACCACCCTTAACCTTACGACGGCGGGGTGGTTTTCTAGTTTCTAAAAGGCTTTTCCGAAAATAATACGCACTTATTTCACGTACAATCCCCTTCAAAACTTCTTTCAGAAATTCCAGAAATGTTTCCATGATTATCACCTCCTTTCTAAAAAAGAAAGAAGAGTGACAACCAACCACCCTCACAATTTCAGTTGCAACTCTATTCTATCATTTCATTCAAATTGAAAAGACGAACACACTTCGACAAAATCATGACATATTTCAAATAGTGAATCACTACAAACTACGTACTAATCGTACAGACCACTTAATAAGGATTAAGTTAGTAGAATCTCCATATAACTTCTTAGAATTTTTTGGACTCGTAACTCTTTCGCATATTTCATTAATAAGGAAATATTCTTATCTTTACTTGCGAGGTATCTCTTCAATGCATCATTTAAGATAGCGATATCCATATTATTTCGGTTTCGAATAATATCACAAATAGTTCTTTCCTTGTTATAGGCTGTAACCTTTCTTCCAAACAAAGTTTCAACCTCAGTAGTTCCCATTAAATGTAGCTGTTTTTTAACAGAATATACTTGAATACCTAAGCCCCTTAATTTTGAAGCATTGTACCCAGAAGGTACGGTGACGGACCATTCTAGTGGATCTCTATCCGTTAAATCGTGGAAGAATAAAGCGGTTTCATTAGAAATTACCACTCTAGGACTTTTCATCTGAAGCATATACATTTTATCTTCAAACGCATCAGGTGCTACATAAACTCCATGCGATACTCGATTCAACTTTCCTTCTCTCAAAAAAAGAGTTAGATAATGACGTGGGATACCTTGTTCTTCCACCTCATTCGTTACTACGATTCCATTGTTATCTGCAATTAAATTCTCTAATTGTTCTCGATAATTCATATTTTCGACCTCTTTTTGCATTTGTGCTTTAATTATATATTATTTGAGCATAAACGCAAAATATTTATAATCTCACTGGAATAACAACATCAATAATTTCCTGCTTCGGCTCCGTTATCCCCGTAAACTGTTAACTACTATGATTCTTAATATAGTCATCAAGCCCATTTAATAATCTATGTGTAATATCAAGAGAAAGCGTCTTCTTTAATGACGCTCTCTCTATTTAATTCTTAATTGTGTCGGAACATATCTGTGAAACTAGTTTTATCGGGGCATCACTGTGACCATGAGTTTATACCTTGAAATTTTGATATCATGACGCTAAGAGCATTTAATTTCCTTTTCTCCTCCAACACCAATTTTCAGGCCAACATATTTCCACTTTCTGGTATCATGTTCATACGTTAATAAAGTATACTTATCTTATAAATATTTAAAATCTAAAGGAGAAATTATTTTGATCAAGATGATTAGATATGTAATTATGATTATTTTCGTTTTAAATTTTATTTTAACACCTACTAGCAACACAACTGCTGCAGCTAAATCTATGACAAAAAAAGAAGCCTATCAGGGGATTTTAAAAGCTATAAATAATTTACAAGATAAGGTTACTTTAACTAATTATAAGGAAAAGGAAAAAAATGAATTATTCGGGATTGCCAACCAAGTAATAGATGACCATTATCCTATGTATAAATATGTATATATTGAGGATGTTGAGAGTCGTAAAACGGTTAAATTTCATTATATGGTTAATAAAACTGAACTTAAGAAAATAATAAAACAACCAGTAGTAAATCAAGATTTCTTTTTAAGTATCATAGATCAAAAAAGAGAAATAGATAAAGAAATAAAAAATATGATATCAAAAAATGATTTAAAACGTTTGGTAAATCACCAGAATAGTATACTTAAAGAGGCAAAGAAACAACCTACAAATTTAGAAAAAATAAAATATGTACATGATTACATAATGAACCATACCAAATATGATTTAGATAACTATTATAAGAAAACTGTCCCTAAATCATCCCATACTCCTAATGGTCCTTTACTTTATGGTACAGCTGTTTGTGACGGTTACTCTACGACCATGTCTCTTCTATTAAATAAGTTAAATATCCCCACTCTTGAAGTTGAGGGAAAAGCTGGGGATGGGATTGCGCATTCTTGGAATTTAATTTACTTAGATGGTGAATTCTATTATTTAGATGCTACTTTTGATGATGAAAACGATCATAATTTTAATTATAATTATTTTTTAGTCCCTCAAAATATGCTTTCTAAGGATCATTACTGGGTGGTTGCCCAATATCCTAAAGCTGTAAGTACTAAATATGTCAATTTTCAAGAACAAGTTGATAAAAGCATCTTAGAAAAAAACGCCAGTGTTTTTAGTCAAGTTGCAAAAAAATATAATTTTTCCATTAAGCCAAATGCACTTGAGGATAAAAATGGATATCGATCATATATTGTGTCTGACAATGAAAAAAAATTAAGTTTTAGTTTTGAGGAATATGTAAGCGAGAGTGTACTAAATATTCCTTTTTCAAACGAAGCTAATTTTGATGAAAATTACCTTTCATTTGTTAAGGAAGTATCAGAAAAACTTTCATCTACCAAACTTCCAAATCTCAATAAAACACTTGAAGATAAAATGAATATTTTAATTACTAATAATCTATCTAAAAAGATAAAAGAAAAAGTAAATTCTAATGTAAGCTACGAACTTAATTTTCGTTCATTTGATGAGGGACTCTGGAACTTAGAACTCACAATAAATATTAAGTTCAAATAAAAATATTAATTGGCCTTTGCCGTACCGATATTGTTCCTATAAAACAAAGTCTCAAAAGCATACGCTTCTGAGACTCCATTTTTAGTTTATAGAAAGAAAGTTATCGGAGGGTTCTTGTTCCATTTAATTGGCGGCAGTTATTCCTTTCCTGTTTCAATGTTCGTTAAGGATAACAAACCATTGTTTATAGCGAAATATCGAACTCTTGCAACAATGATGTCCTCATTGTGTTTATAAATAGTTTGGATTTTATCAGGATGATCTTCTTCAAAATCCTTAATTAGATGCCTCATTTCGTGTGGGATCGCATCTTCGAGTAAAAGAACAATATCATAAGAGTGTGACAGGTTTCGAATATGTGTAAGACTTTTTTCATAAGGGTTCACCCAATCTGCTTGAACACCATGTTTGGTTAGTCGGTCGCGATATTGGACGCCGTTTTTACTCGTTACAATCAGAACGCTGATGGGTGCTATTGGGAGATACACCTTATCGTCTTTATAGTGAGGAGTTAAAAGGTTTTGTGGATTAGTTGTTTTTCTGTCATGCTCCATTTCACTTTCTGTCTGATAAAACCAACAGATATATGCCTTCTTTTTAGCTTCATTGACAACCGCAGAAACAGGAGTGCCTATCTTCATTTTCCCTTTGACTTTTCCCGCCACTTCATAGGAAAGAGAATTCGTTGTAACAAACTGCCATTTACCTTGTGGTAAAAGTGGATTCTTAACAAGAAAGCCGTACTCCACTTTATTTTCCGATGAAGACTTATTAGAACTTGGACTTACTTTTTTCAGTGAATGGTATTGAACATACTGTTTGTAGAGAGATGGTAAGTCTTCAAATTGGTTAAACGAGGTTATATTTAATTGATTAGTTAGATGATTTATCAGATGAGAGGGTTCCAGTAAAAGAAAACGATTAAGCATTGTTTCCATTTCTATTAATTTTGTTTCTTGTTTTTGAATCGTTTGTTGACATTTACTGAGCTCTTCTTGTAAAAGCTTTTGGCTTTCCTTAAGAAGATTCGATTGTTTTTGAGCGGCTAATTTATCAGCAGTAGCAAGACTTTTAAGTTGTTTCATTTTCGTAATACTAGCGCTCAACTTCGATTTTTCTACTCTCCATTTTTCTATTTGGATCGTTTGTTTATCCAATTGCGCCATTTGCTGTTGGATAACCAGTTCCATTTCCACCATTTTTTTGTTTTGTTCTGTTAGTAAAGACTGAGTTTCAAATAATTGTTGTTTTTTATTGGAAAGTTCTTGTAGGAGAGATAGGGAATCATTTTGCTCCATCTTTTCTTTATTCTTTTGTTGGTTTAAGGCTTTTTTTAATTTTTCATTTTCCTTTTTCATATTTTTGTACAAAGACTTATAGTTGATTTCTATACGACACACCTCCATACTCCATTAAGCTATTTTATTGTATGTGCTGCCTTCCACTTTTGTTAGAAAGCATCGGTGTCAGGTACCGACAAAGGACAAATCAGTAAAAAGGTACGTGTTAAAAATACTGTACAAATAGTAAAGAGAAAGTCTCAAAAGCATATACTTTTGAGACTCCTTATTACAGTTTGTTGTTATTCTCTTTTTAATAGCACTGGTACCGATAACAAATATATAGCAAACAAAATTATTCGTAAATATGAATTTGATCACCTTGTACAACATATAATCGATGGTTCTTTACTAAAATATTTGAAACATAGTCGTTTTGCGGAAGCCTAATATTTTTAAGAAGCCTTAGCGTCTGGGCGTCATAAATAAAGAGGGACTCTCGAGTAGCTACAAACAAATTCTTACCGATTATTTGAATACACTCTGCAGTACGTGTTAAAGCAATTCTTTGGGTATTTCTATCCTTAGTTGAAATAACCACCTCATTGTCCTTCAACATACTGTTGGTTCGGAATGAATTACTCCCCATCTTACGTATTCCCGCTAACAAATCACCTGCTTCGGACGTTGTGATCCTTCCAACCGAAAAGGTCTCTTCGAGAGACAACAATCGGTTGTATTTATTACGAAGTTTCACATATATAGGGTCATTAAGTACATTCGAAATAACGTTCCCCTTATAATCATAAATAATAATGGACACGGAGAATTTCCCATATGTGTTTTGTAAGTAATGAATAGAATAAATGTACTCTTCCGTTAGTCTAATTAGGTTCGGAGCATCGCTCTTAGTCCGAAAACTAATAATATTACGATTGTTTGCTAAATCGTATAAATGGAATTGGTAGTTACTATTGTTATAATATGCGAGTATATTCTTATATAAGTCCAGTGGCTCAGAAGATTCTAGAACATATGGTCCGTTGTTCGTTTTAATTTGGCCAATTATGAACTTCCGATTTTTCACTATATCAAGAAGGATCAGATCAATGCCATATATAGCGACCAACCTTTCATCATCCAAAACTCGTATATCTGTGAACCATTTTCTTATAAAAGTAGATTTGTCCTCGTATTCTTTCACTGTATGGACTAAATTCAAATTCAAAACGTCTACAGTTCCTATATCTGTTTCTAACACTGAAGCTTGATTGGGTATATCCTTAAAAAGAACGGGACTCTGCTTTTCATACTTTGCCGGGCTGACGGACCCATGGCTTTGAGAATCATTTGAATTAAGGATTAAACGTTCCAATTTAGCCAGATCTTGAAGATACTTGGCTGCCACTTCAAGATCTTTTGAGACAAATTTTTCGTTAACAAACTGATATAACATCTCCGTAATCAGAAAAAACTGGTTCGCTGTCTTGGCATCATCCTCTGACAACGTATCCCTACTAATTAAACCGTTTAATAGATTCGTAACTTTTTCAAGCTCCCGATTCACTAAGTCAAGCACTCTTTGTTCATCCTTTACCACGTTTCGGATGTAGGTCATTCTCGCCTTCAGAGAATCCAATCTCGCAATTTCTAAATCAACTTGGGTTTTGAAATCCTTAGCGTCCTCCAAATACTCATTGGCCGCTTGGACGCGACGTGACTGCACAAACAAATCGTCAACAAGATTTAATAATCCTATTTTAGTGATATTTTTAGACACAGACAACCCATTAATTGGAGTCTGTAAAAACGTTGCCTCTAGAATGATTTTGCGCTGCCAATCATTTTGTTTGAAGTTATCCATAGTTATTTTAGCGGAATGAATCGCGTCATTTGTGATTTTTAATTTATAATCATAAAATTTAGTAATTATGGCCTCAGTTTCCCTAGCGTATGTATCGACTTCTTCAAACTTAGCATTAAGACGGCTTTTTGCGCCTTGCATGATTGCATGTGCCTGATCTTTTTTTTCAAATGAAGTTTTGTAATCATTATTATTTTTAATGACCATTTCTTTAAACCCATCAGTCATGATTTCGGTAAATTCTTGTCGACCTTCTTTGACAATATTTTTAGCGTCACTAGCGATTTCTCCTAAGTCCTTAACAAATTGAATGAACCTACTTGATCTAAATCCCACCTTGTCTCCCCTGCCTTCAACTGATATAGTGTGTTGATCAATAATTGGAGGGCTCCGGCAACCTTCACCTGATCATAAGACTTTATAGCAGCATCTAAATGTTGATCAAATTCTACCAGTTTTATATTCTTACTTTGCTCTTTCTTCTCCACGGCTATCTATCGTGCGCTCTTATCCTCTTCAATGGTCTGCACAACAAAATCTTTCATGGCCTTAATACCCTCTAACCAATGATTATTGGATTACCGAACCGAGTATTCCTTCTTCACTTTTTTTAAGTGTTGGTCATAATTCATCGTCACATTCCCCTGACTAAACTAAGGATTTCATCCCATGCGATAACATGTCCACTTGATTAAAGCCCTCTAATGGATTTCTACTAGAAACAACTGCCAGATAGTTAAGGGTAACCCTTACCATTTCTACGTCTCCATTTTCAACGGCTGTTTTTAAGACAATGTCTGCACGCTGGTAAAGTTTCTCTCTGTCAGCAAAGCTAGATTCAATAAATCTTAAAAAAATTTCTTTTTCTGCTTCTATTTTTTTGTTAATCGCAGTCAACGTTGCACGGATTCTAGTTCTTTCTGTAATCTCGACTTCACGACATTTCATATAATCACCAAATACTTTGATTGATTCTGTTGCGATTTTACTTAACTCAGATACTACCAATGGATTGGATCCCATTGAACTTCCTCCCTTAATACGTCGATTATTTTTAATTTTACAATCGAGACTTTAGAACTATTATAATATTTTTATCCAGATTTTAAATACCTACGTAAGTTTTAACAAAAATAGGACGAGACAAAGGGACAGGTCCCCTGTCCCGATATTTCGGCTGTATCAACCTATATTCTGTATTGCATAGGTTGCTGCTCCATTTTGTCTTCAAGGGGGATTCTGTCAGAAGAATAATAAAAAAAACGCGTCCACTCATGGGAGACGCGTTTGTATATCTCTTATCATTGTTGTCCCTGTTCTGTTTTAGATTCTACTTCAAAGAGCCTTTTGTTTAAGACTTGAATTTGGTAATCCTTTTTTTCTGATTGCTTTTTAATATGATGCAATATACTCATAATGGTTTCTTCTTGGTGATGTTCAATACGATAAACCGTTTTCTTAATATCTTGAATATCATTATGCATCATACTTAGTTGCTTCTCTGTTCTTTCCTGCACTTCCCATAGTCGCTTTTCTGTTTTTGCTTGCCCTTCCAATAGTTGCTTTTCTGTTCTTTCCTGCCCTTCCAATAGTTGCTTCTCTATTCTTTCCTGCACTTCCAATAGTCGCTTTTCTGTTTTTTCCTGCACTTCCAATAGTCGCTTCTCTGTTTTTCCCTGCACTTCCAATAGTCGCTTCTCTGTTTTTCCCTGCACTTCCAATAGTCGCTTTTCTGTTTTTTCTTGCCCTTCCAATAGTTGCTTCTCTGTTCTTTCCTGCCCTTCCAATAACTGTTTTAGTAGTTCTTCCACCGTTCCCACTCCTTATTTTTAGATTATATCATAGTTTCAAATTCACTCTTGCAAACATTTTATTACCAAAATGAGGACAAGGATACAGGTCCCCTGTCCCGGCTATTCACCCCCGCTTCCTCATCCCTACCCTCTGGTCATCATGTGCTCTACTTAATGACATGGCTTCCCATAGCGATTCTTCTGTTATTTGTTCTTCATCTTTTAAGTCTGAAATCGTTCGTGCTAATCGAATTATTTTGATTTGGACACGATTACTCCATTTCTTTTTCATCGTCATTTGTGTGATCAGTTGCTTAACTTTTTCTGGTATGCTGTTGGTCAACATCAGAGTTTCATAGGACACTCTGCCATTACTCATTTCTACGCTGTATCTTTGTGTTTGTCGTTCTCGAGCTTTAATGACTCGTTTTCTAATTTCTGCGGATGACTCACTTTTATAGTCATTATAAGTTTCAATATTAACGTGTTGAATAGGAAGGGAGATATCAAACCTATCACGGATTGGTCCGGAAATACGATTTTGATAGGATTGAATTTGTTTTGGTGAGCATGTACAGTAATGTGTGCTTGATCCCAGGTATCCACAAGGGCATGGATTCATCGCACCAATGAGATGGAATGAAGCAGGATACGTAACAATGGATCTCGCACGACTAATCGTGACTTTTCCAGTTTCAATAGGCTGTCTTAACATATCCAATGTCTTCTTAGAGAACTCAGCCATCTCATCTAAAAACAAAACTCCATGATGGGCTAATGATATTTCTCCGGGTTTTGGATTTTGTCCTCCTCCAATAATAGAGACACTAGAGGCTGAATGGTGCCGGTTACGAATGGAAGGAAGATGAATATTTTCAAACTCAACGCCAGCTAGTTGATACAAGCTAATTTTTTCAAGCTGGGCTTCGTTCGATAATGGAGGAAGAATGGAAGGAAAAGTTTCTGCTAACATGCTTTTTCCACAGCCAGGCGGTCCTGTCATAAACACATGATGCCCTCCTGCAGCTGCAATTTCCAGGGCTCTTTTTGCAAAGGAATGACCAATAATCTGGTTAAAATCTTTTTCAAAAATGATTTCTTTATCATTCAATGGCTTTTTCACAAAAAAGGGAAGAATGGTTTGTCCTGACAAATGTTGAAGAACTTCATGTAAGGAAGAAACAAAAATAATCTCAAATCCATCCATCTTAACTTCTGGCAAATCTTCGTAAAATGGCATATATAAAACAGCAAACCCTAGTCTTTTTGCAGACAAGGCTGCAGCTAGCATTCCTTCAAATGGAAGAATGGAACCATCTAATGATAAGGCACCTATAAAGCACGCGTTAGGTAATATTCTCTCCTTTATAAAGCCCTGGCTCTTTAATATACCAATAGCCATTGGCAAATCAAATAGTGGGCCATTCTTTTTCTGTTCTGCTGGTGATAAATTCACAATAATTTTTTGATCTACCAACGGATAACCTAAAGAGTACAGAGCAGATGCCACTCGTTCCTTTGACTCTTTTACAGACGCATCCGGCAAACCAACGATGACAAAAGTCTCCATTCCCTCTAATGCTTGTACTTCAACTTGGACACGGTAACCTTCTACTCCCTTTAAACCAATACTCATGATTTTTGTTACCATACCATCATTCTCCTTATTATTTTGCCCTATTAATAAACTCGATGAATCACACTTTTGGATATCCCAGTGACTCTAGATAGTTGCCGTAAGTTCACACCCTTTAATTGAGTAAGCTTCTTTAACACTTGGTCTCTTTCATCCTTTTCTAATTGTTGTAATATACTGCTGTTACTGATTCCCATTTTATTTAGGTGCTCCCTTACTTCACGATCGGACATTTTAACTTTTAACTCATCATCTAAACATTGATCATGATTTTGTTGCTGCATATATTCGATAAATAATGATATAGCTATCATTCTATCTTCGGAGAATAGCCTTAACCCCAAATCAGTATCCACCATATCTTCTTTCTGGATATATTCATTTATACTTGTCCATTTACATTCCCATACACTATTCGCCAGCCCTGCCTTACTGGATTTTGATGAATATATCTAAGCACCGTTAAAAAATAGGAAGTATTTTCGACATTTTCACTCTTAAAACGTTCCTGAAACAAATGGCCAACCCGTTCATATTTAAAATTGTACCAATAAACATAGCTAGAACTAACTCGTTTTATAGCATCTGATAACGTTTCCTCCATTTCCCTTACCAATAAATGCACATGATTATCCATTAAACAGTAACTGTATAGCTGGAATTGGCTGATATCTTTATATTTTTTTAACGTCTCTAAAAACTTTTGCCTATCCTCATCGTCCTCAAAGATGGTTTGTCGGTTAATCCCTCTCAACATAATATGATACACTCCACTTTGGCTTTTCCTTCTGCCTTTCCTTGACATAAAGCATTCACCTCAAGGTTTAATTTCTATTTAACTAACAAACTAAACAGGTTATCTAATCTGAATCTAAGAATTTATTGAATTGTTACTGATTTAGTATGGAGAGTACATGGTAATGATGATGGTCGATTGGAGAAAATAGTTCTATCGATACGGAAAAGTATACTTACCTTTATGGTGTAAAAAAGATGGAGGAGGTTTAAAATTCATTTGAAGAACTAGCGCGTAGATATAACGATACGAATGTCATTAGGTTTTAGTAGTAATAATGGAGGTATCAAACAAATGGATAATGAACAATTGAGTAGAATTTGAAGGATGAAAAAAAATAGAAGAAAATCATTAAGCCATAACTGGTAATACATTATAGCTTTTAGAAAATAGAGGCAGTTCATATATAAGAGTTTACATATTAAATTATACTGCAAGAAAACTAGAAATCCTTCCTATTAACTATATTGATTTGATAAATATTTTTAAGAATTACCTAATTTGACATAAATGACACCCAAATCGGGACAAGGTACCTGTCCCCTTGTCCCTTCTAATTAATCCTAGAAGAGACGGAGGGACAGGTTGCTTGGACCAATTCGAATTGGGACGAGGGACCTGTCCCCTTGTCCCTTAATAATATTATTCAAATTTCCCCTTGGTGACGAACTTTAAAAAAACAGGTTTTATTCTATTAAAAATATAGTTTATATTTTCCTTTTCAAACGGCATATTCAATACTAAAACTATGCTAAAGACTGATAATGAAACTAAAATTGAAATTAATAACCACTCAATAAAATTATCAATTTTAAAAGGTAATGCATGAAAAGATAGAGACAAAATAATACCTATCAATGAATTCCAAATAAATCTATAAACAAACCTACGCAGAGGTTGATTTAATATTTTTTTATAAGTATAGTGTACTATCTGCGTTGTTCTATACGCAAATGAACATATTGTTCCTATTAGTACGCCCGTAATCCCTAATATTTTAACTAGAATTAGGGTTACAGTTATATTTATCGCAGCTTCAATCATAGAGTATAGTTTCGTTTCTTTATATTGACCAGTTGCAGATATTAAATTACCTGGGGCCATACGAGTATAATCAAGTATGTTTATTAACACAAAAAGCATTGCATATGTTGTACTTATATAACTTGGATCACCCAAACGACTAGTATAAAGTTTTATAAAGGGTAATACCATTATATAAGATACTGTCATAGTAATTGTAATCATCATCAAAACCATTATTTCATACGAAGAATAAGTTTTCTGAAAATTGTCATCTAACTCTCCAACCATCATGTTACCGAACGTATGCTCAACTGTTCTAAAAATCGGGGTAATAAACTTTTTTAACATAGTAAAAACCATATTATAGACAGCATAAATACTACTTTCTTTCAATCCTAGAAATACACTTATCACTACAATATCAGTGTTGTATACAACTAAACCACTAATCTTATGAACTAATACATCTTTTGTCTTTTTTACAGCTGCCCAATTTGGGGAAACATTAAAATCAAGCATAGTATATTTCCTTTTAACAAAAGATAATACCATTATAATTCTAAGGATGGTAAATATAGGTATTATCATTTTTATTACTATCACGCTTGCACCATGTTTTATAAAGATTATTGAAACTAAAGGAATTAAAACATGTAATATCCCAGCTATCAAATTTATAATATATGATCTTTGATCAGCCATTAATAAGAGACGATAAAGTGAATCTCCTAAGTAATCCAATGAAACATTTAACCCTGCAAGAGCCATGATCCAAAACATTGTAGTTGATGGAATAGTATTATCATGAATAAAATAAGGAATTAAAAATCCTAATAGAATACTAAGTATAAAAATAATTAAAGCGATCCAGCGAAAAATCTTTCTTGCCGCTGAAAGAATTTCACTAACTGCTTTCCAATCTTTGTTCGCTAAAGGTTTATATAAAGAAAAAATTATTGATGCTCCCATCCCCCCGTCAACAAGTAGCAAATAAGAGAGTAATTGTGTTATAGTAGCATCCAATCCATTAATAGAAGATCCATATGTTTCTAGAAATAATTTAGCAAACCATATTCCCATAACAGTCCGTATTACAGTTGTGGATAGTGCTGTGATTATTGATAAAATTGCCTTTTTAGATCTCATTTCGGCCTCCTAATTAGGTTTAACGAAAGCCTTTATAAAAAAAATCAAAATAACTTATATATTTTGTTAACTTCATTTTCGTTTCCTATTATGTCCTTTTTACTATTTATTATTATCCGATTATACAACTCTGTATTATCTAATAATTCTTTTATCCCCTTGAAAATACCATCTACATCACCTTTTACCAGTATTCCATTTACCTTATCAAGAATTTGCTCTCTAAAAACTTCTAATGAAGAAACAATAACAGGTTTATTTAATGCCCTAGCCTCAGCAACTGCAATCCCATATCCTTCCCACCTCGACGGTTGTAAATAGATGTCACAATTATTTATATATGGATATGGATTCGCTTTTATCCCAAGAAAAACTACCCTGTCTGATACTTTGTATTTTTTGGCTAGTTCAGTTAGCATTTCTCTTTGTTCACCATCACCTATCACATACCATTTAATATTATATTTATCTTTTTTTAGCATTTCTAATACAGGTATTATCAAATCAAATCCCTTAGATTTATGGAGTCTACCTACAGATAATATTTTTACACCATTAAAATTATCTTCGAATCCTTTGTGTTGATTAGCTAAAAACTTGATACTTTTTGTCGATATAATATTTTTTATAATTGTGGTTTTTCTTGAATATTGCGGGAAACATTCATTTAGAATTTTCTTACATTGTTCTGATACAGTAACAATATGGTCTAACTGTTCAAAATAATAATTATCAAATTGCCTTGGCAATTTCCCACCTTTGTAATCTACATGAACGAAACCAATTTTCTTTTTTGCTATTACTTTATCTATTACAAAATAAGTAGGTAGCCCTTCCATATATCCTATTGCGACATCATACTCTTTTCGCAAGGTGGGGACTACCTCTTTCATATTCTTCCATCTTCTAACATATATATGTTTCCTTTTAAAGAATACATCATCTAAAAACATTTTTGTTCTATAGTATAAAACTTTAAACTTTTTTCCTTTTAAAAATATAGGTAATGCTTTTTTAAGCGATTTATTGAATGTTTTCAGTATATTGTAATCTGGTAAATTTAATAAATTCACTTCTTTGGGTAATAACTCTAGAAACAAACCTTCTTGTTGCAGTAAAAATAAATCGACTTCATACTTAGTATAATCAAATAATGACAAGACCGTAAGAAGACTTTTTTCTGCTCCTCCCCCATTTAAATTTCGCATTACAAATAATACTTTGCTTCTGGTAGTGTTATTATCCACTTACGTCCTATCCTCCAATGCTGTATTTATTAATCCAATAGGATAATTTATTATTAATTTGCCTGCTTACATTTTTTTGAAAAATTTTTGGTCCTTAAAAATATAACTGGTATTAATAAGACTGTTAAAAGTGGATATGGACTTTGCTTTATATATCTATTATTATTTGAAAGTCTAGAGAAAACCCCATATCTAATTAAATGATATATTCTTAACCTAAAATTAATTACTAGTTTACTTTTATTCTTGTGAATATATGCATATCCTTTAGGGTTTTTATATTTTAGAAATTCAACATTTTTTGTATATCCATCATTTAAATATTCTCCATATGCAAGAGGTTTAGAATAAAGTAAATATTTATATTCTATATCTATTAAATCATAGGCTGCTACTTCGCTTAAGAACTTCTCACCTTCAAAAACTGGAAAAGGGAATTTTTTTATTATGTTTGTTTTGTATACTAAACATGTCTCTCCTTTAAATCCATATTTCTTGTATAGATTACCTAAAGTTGATATGGGGATATTAGGTAATTCACCTACTTTATTATTTTCAACACGGGGTGTTACAATGCCACATAAACTATCTGCTTTATGGATTCTATTTCCCCATAGATTAATGATAGTTTCGACAGCTTCTTTTATTAAATAATCATCCGAATCTACACATAAAAAAAGTTCTGATTTTGTTAGACTTACTCCATAGTTATGTGCTACATGCTTACCTTGGTTCTTCTGATATTCATATCTAATCTTAATTTTATTTTCATTTTGCCATTTATTAAATAATTCAGTGGTATAATCAGTAGATCCATCATCTACTACTAACCATATAAAATCTTTATTCGTCTGAGACTTTAAACTTTCATATAAGACATGTAGTTTATCTGCTCTATTATAAGTTGGGGTGAATATTGTAAGACTAGACATATTAAGCCTCCTTGACATATATATATACTCTGACAAAACAACCCTTTGTTATAACTTATAAGAATTATTTTGTCTTTGAAATTTACGTCATCTTACAACTTGGATCTAATTACATTATAAACAACTACTGATGATATAAATTTAAGCCTATTTCCCAATAAAAACGAAATAAAGTTTCGTTTATTTAATTTTTTTTTGCCCATCAATTTCATCGAAGGCTTAAAAAAATTATAGTTATAACACCAATTTAATGATGTATAAACAGCTTTAAAGTTACCTTTATTAGAATTTATTTCGGATCCCATCGACATAAAGAATAAATATTGAACTATATTTGGAACTACACCTTCTACTTCACTATACTTTGCTTCTCGATGCGCTTTCTCAATAAACCTTTTACAAAGGTTCATTAATTTTTTAGTGATATCAGGTTTTTTAGAACTTGATATTGTCCCAGATCTTAAAAGATGAAAATACAAAGGATCTTTGATACTACATACCTTTTCTAAATATAGACAGCATTCTAAATTAAATAACATGTCTTCACTATGAATTTCATTATTCGGTTCAAAAAACAAACGATTTTCCCTTAAAAATTGCAAATTATACAACCTATTCCATGCAGAATATCTATGTGATTTTGGATTTAGCATAAAGCTATTTATATAATTTTCAACACCATATGAATTTATATCTATTTCTTCGTCCATATCCTTTCCTTGTACTATTGTTTCTTTAGAGTCTTCATGAATTCTAATTACATTAAAAACACATATTTCTGAGTTTGTTTCTTCAATCCTATCATATGCTTTTTTTAATAAATTTTTATCAACCCAATCATCACTATCAATAAAGATGATATATTTTCCTGTTGCAGCTTGAATACCTTCGTTTCTTGCTAAAGATAAACCACCGTTTTCTTTATGAATAACTTTGATTCTGCTATCTTTTTCTAAATAACTATCCGCAATATCACCAGAAGAGTCTGGTGACCCATCATCTACCAAAATTACTTCAATAGAGGAGAGGGTTTGATTCAAAACAGAATCAATGCACTTTTCCATGTATTTTTCAACATTATATAGGGGTATAACAACTGAAATTAAAATATTATTATCAGCTTGGCTAAAGGTATTTTTAATCATCGAATATATTAACCCACTTTCTTATTAATAGTAACGTTGGTATTAATTAATTCTCAACATAGATAATATGATAAACATATAGGAATATGAAAATATAAACGGCTCTTTTATTTCTACCACAAACAAACCAAGTATTAATGTCATGATAAATAATATATTTTTTTGGACAAATTCCCGATTTTTCTTTAACTTCATAAACGAAATAATGTGGATAATTATGGTGATATAGAAAATAATAGTAAAAATAAACCCTATAGAATGGTAGTTTTGAATATATCCAGAATCATTTTGAAAACCAGGTGGTCTGATTTGGGATGTACCTATTAAAGTATCTAATCCAAGTTCTTTTATTGGCATCTCCCTTAAAATAATAACTGTATCAGATTTTAATAACCCTTGTGAGAACTCATCCTGAACCCATTTCACCTTATAGTCAAGTTTATTTTGAATATCATCTGGAATATTTCGAGAAACCAGTACACTACATAGGAAAATAGCAGGCACAATGAATATAAATCTCTTATTAAGTAATAATTTTTTACTTTTCTGCAAAAGAAGAGATAAGAGTAGAACTGCTAATATTAAAAGACCGGTTCTTCCAATAATAAAAGTTGCTATGGCATTAACAAGAAGCATTAATGCATATATCACTACACTTTTAAAATTACGAGCAACTGTTATTTGGTAAAGACAAATCGAAGCTCCAATTCCTAAAATTACTGATGCTTTGGCACCTGCGCTATTCATTAGGCCAGGTGGGCGCTCTCCACTAAACAACGATATATTGCCAGTCTGAACAAGTAAGTTGTCAATCAGTATACGATAGTCAATTGATATCCATGAAATTAATACAAAACAACTTTGTATAAAAATTGCAATAGATAATAATTTTAAAAATTCATCTTTATTTTTAAAAATAGATGCGAAAATAATGCTAAGCCATATACTATAAATAAAATAATATATTACTCTTGCTAAAGTTGTGGTTTCTGGCATTCCATTAAGTACATAAATAACTATGACGTGTAAAAGTATAAAAAAGTATAAAATAAAAACTTTAGCTTCACTTTTAAATATTACTGTTTTATTTTTACAACCAAACAGATAGTAAATAGTTAATAAAATTACTGTAATTTTGCCCAAAGAAAGTGAAGGAGCTATCTTAAAGCTTAGATCATATAGTGCAAAAAATATTATAATTACCTTTACAGCTTGCAATTTATTAGCCTCTCTTATTCTAAAAAGTTTAGTACCCAATACAAAAAAAACTACCTCTTTCCATATTATTTTTCAATAAGCTATTTTGATCTTTCAAATATAAAATCAAGTTTATTGATATATTCCTTTATAGAATATTTTCTACTATAGTTAATTAATATATTCGGATCGTAACCTCGTTTATATATACCTATTAACTTTTGTACAAACAAAGCTTTGTCACCTTCAGGAATTAAATCCCCATTTTTACCGTTTGTAATAATTTCAGAAATCCCACCTGGCATGTTGTACGAAACCACATAAGTACCACAAGCATTTGATTCCAAAACAACATTTGGAAAAGATTCCCTTTTAGATGTTATTAGAAGAACTAGAGAGTTTTTCATATATTTATAAGGGTTATCAATAAATCCATGTATCGTTACACGATTATATAATCCTTTTTGATTAATATATTCTTGTAAAGTCTCTCTCTCTCTTCCATCACCGAGAATATTTAAATGAAATTTTTCTGGTAACATACTTACTATATCTACCATTTCTCTATAATTTTTCACCTGTTCAATTCTTCCCACTGCAATAAGATTTATTTTATTTTCATCCCAAATGTTACCTAAATTAGTTTCATTGCTTAAATCCGATATTTTACTGCCTTCTATAGGATTATTTAAAATGATAACTTGATTATCCTTAACATTAAAGTATTCTTTGACCTGTCCTGCCATAAAGTTTGATTGTACAATTACATAATCTAACTTTCTCAATAGAATTTTATAAACAATTGAAAAGATCCTCTTTTTTATTGTCAAGTCTTTAAAAAGCCATTCACTATACACCGCATTCTCTCTACCTATAAAACACGTTTTTTTAAAAAATAAAGTTTTAATTGTTGCTAGGATAATATTAACTTGCCCTATAATGGAAAAAACAAAATCAGGTTTTATATTTTTTATCAATTTTATCAATTTGGGTATTGCTAAGATTGATTTACTTGAATTTAAATCAATTACATCAATGGCCTTTGTTAGTTTGGATAGGTGATCTCCTTCTTTTTTTACCAAAGCTAATTTGACATCATATTTAGATAAATCTAAATTATTTAGTATTTTTACTAATACAGCTTCTGCTCCTCCATGTTGAAGATTAGGGGCTACAAACAATATTTTTTTTTTCACTCTAATCACCAATACCTCTACTTTATATTACTTATTATTGCCTTTTTTCTATTCTCCAAGTTATTCTCTATAGGAATTAAAACCATTTTTTTTTCACTTTTTGAAATGTATTCCTCAAGAGTACATATCACCTTAGCAGGATTACCAGCAACTATAACCCCTTCTGGTACGTCTGCTGTTACAACCGATCCAGCTCCAACAATGCTATTCGGCCCAATACTCACTCCTGGTAGAACAATACTATTAAGCCCAATTAAACAATTATCGTGAACCTTTATTTTTGCCATCATCTCATACTTCTCCCCATTAACGATTCTGTCTTTATTCATATATCTTAAAGCTATGTCAACAGAGGCGTCATGGGTAACAAAATTCACCCCGGGGGTAATAGTGCAATTATTTCCTATCTCAACTAAGAAAGGCTCAGAGCCAAAATTACTTAATTTAGTTAAAATTCTAGTATTCTGCCCAACTTTGATATTTTTTTTGGCAAAAAAGTATTTCTTTAGCTTTCTAATAATCCTTATTATCATCTAAGTCCCCCCGGTACACCTATTTAAGTGAAAAATACTCTTTTATAAATTTTCTTTATACCAATCTATAGCAGCTACTATTCCTTCATCAAAACTCCACTCGGGATTATATTCGATCAAATCCCTGGCCTTACTAATATCCGCATTGCTATGCTTAATGTCACCTTTTCGGTTGGGACCAAAAATTGGCTTGGTATCTTTCTCTAATGCTTTACATAAACCATAATAGATATCAATTAAATATTCTCTGCCACCGTATGCTATATTATATGCTTGACCCGCAGCTTCATGAGATGCCTTACAAGCTTTCAAATTAGCTTCAATAACATTCTCTATATAGGTAAAATCTCGACTCTGTTTACCATCCCCATTAATAGTTGGCTGATCATCATTAAGCAATTGTTTTATGAATTTTGGAATTACTGCGGCATATGCACCATCTGGATTTTGCCTTCTACCAAATACATTAAAGTATCGTAGACCATAGGTATCAAGACCATATAACTTATTATATAATTTTCCATACTCCTCATTTACCATTTTAGTAAGAGCATAAGGTGACAATAAATTTCCTTCTACGCCTTCTTTTTTCGGAAGATTAAGCTCATCACCGTAAACTGATGAACTTGAAGCATAGACAAATTTCTTTACACCAGTTTGCCTTGCTGCTTCCATCATATTTAGTGTACCTTTTATGTTTACCTCTTCATAAAACAAAGGCATCTCAATACTTCTTGGAACACTCCCCCATGCAGCTTGATTTAAAACAAAATCGATTCCCTCACAAGCTTTCATACATGTGTCAAGATCACGAATATCTCCTTCGATAAATTCGTAATTAGGGTTGCCTAAAAACTCTTCTACATTTTCTTTTTTTCCAGTTGAAAAATTATCGAGCCCTCTAACTTTATAGCCTAATTTAAGTATGGCTTCTACTAAATTGGAACCAATAAAACCTGCTGAGCCAGTAACTAAGAATTTACTGCCCTCTGGAAACTTAATATTTTCATATCCCATTTTTACAACCTCCAATATACAAATCCAGTATCCTCTGCTACTTTTCTATTAAATATTCCTTTAAGGTCCATTAGTACACAATCTTTTCTATCAATTTCTATATCAAACTCAGATGTTGCTGCTACTTCATTCATAGCTTCTAAATTTACATATCCAGTTGGCCCAAACATCATTTTTACATCTTCCAATTGAATATCTTTAAATTCATCGTGTGAAACTGCAAAGATTACTGCATCCATTTCTTTGATATCTTCTATTTCACAAAGGTTAATCCTATATTCACGCCATAAATCTTCTTTGTCTGCTTGAGGGTCTACAACTTTAACGTCTACTCCGTATTCTTCTAATTCTTTTATTACGTCAACTACTTTTGTATTTCTGACATCGGGACAGTTCTCTTTAAACGTAACACCAAATATAGCTACTTTCGCACCATTTATTTGCTTATTTGCTTTAATCATTTTCTTTACCGTACTTTCGGCTACATATTTACCCATATCATCGTTTATTTTTCTTCCTGAAAGGATGATTTGGGAATGATAACCCATTTGCTCTGCTTTATATGTTAAATAGTATGGGTCAACCCCTATACAGTGACCACCAACTAATCCTGGAGAGAAATTAAGGAAGTTCCATTTCGTTCCCGCTGCTTCAAGTACTGCTTTTGTATCAATTCCCATTTTATTAAATATGATAGAGAGTTCATTCATGAAAGCAATATTAATATCACGTTGTGAATTCTCTATGACCTTTGCAGCCTCAGCCACTTTAATACTTGCTGCTTTATAAACACCAGCATCAACGACCAATTCATATACCTTTGCTACATTATCTAATGTTTCTTCATCTTGGCCTGCCACAACTTTTATAATAGTCTCTAGTCTATGAACTTTATCACCAGGGTTAATTCTTTCTGGTGAATAACCAACTTTAAAGTCTATACCACATTTTAACCCTGATTCTTTTTCTAAAATTGGAACACAGATGTCCTCAGTTACACCAGGATAAACTGTAGATTCAAAGACAACTATTGAACCTTTTGTCAAATTTCTACCTAAAGTGCGACTTGCTGATTCAACCGGTGTTAAGTCAGGTGTGTGATCATCTTTTACAGGTGTAGGCACGGCAACAATATGAAACTTCGCTTCTCTAATTCTTGCCTCATCTGAGGTAAACTCAACAGTTGTATTCTTTATTACTTCATTTCCCACTTCTTTTGTAGGATCTATGCCATTCTTATAAAGTTCAATTTTTTGTTTATTTACATCAAAGCCAATCACGTCAGCCTTTTTTGCAAAGGCAACAGCGATTGGCATCCCCACATAGCCAAGTCCAACTAATGAAATTTTCTCTTCTCTCTTAACAATCTTCTCATATAAGTTCATATTGAATTCTCCTTTTTTTATAAACCCATAGTCTGGCTAATTGATTGGTTAACAACCTTCACATCATATTTTTCTCTAGCAATCTTCTCGCTTTCTTGACCCATGTTTTTGCATATCTCACGATTAGATATCAAGTATTCCATCTTATTTATTAACCCTTTGATATCCTTGACCTTTACTAAATAACCATTTAGCCCTTCAATAACCGTCTCCCTGCAACCGGGAGCATCACTCGTGATGATTGACCTCCCCATTGCCATGGCTTCTAATACCGTTTTTGGTGTACCTTCATGATAAGATGGTAATACATAGGTGCTACATTGCGAGATAAATTGTCTCACATCAGTTTGTTCTCCAAAATACTCAATAATACCATTTACTATATAGGGTTTTAACTCATCTGGGTTTAAGGCAGAAGGATTACTGTCAAATGGCCCTACTAGTAAACAACGAACCTTAGGGTGTTTTTCTTTAACCTCTCTACAAGCTTCTAAATATTCCATTATTCCTTTATCTTTAATAAGCCTACCAATATAAAGAAATGCTGGTTCTTCCGGAAATTTTGTTGGTTTGAATTTTTCAAGATCAACTCCTGAACCATTAATTATTACTGTCTTATTATCATTTATTAAACCATTTTGAATAAACTCATTTTTATCATCTTGATTCTGAAAGAATACTTTCTTGCTACATTTGCAAGCAGCCCAGTATTCTATTTTCATTATTGTTTTTACTATTCTGTTTTTAAAACCTTCCCCTCTAAATACCGAGCCCAGTCCAGCTATTAAAGGGTACACTTCAGAAACACCATTTAACTTTGCAGCTATACTTCCATAAACAACAGTTTTTGCTTGATATGCGAACACTTTATCTGGCCTTTCCTTTTTCATGAATGTAAAAAGAAACCTTAAAGTTTTTAAATCTTTGAGTGGATTCATACCATTTCGTTCAACATATATCTGCCTATAATCAATATTGTACTCTTGAAACTTATTCTTCCATTCCACTTCAGGCTCAGAGCCTAATGCAATTACGGTATGGCCATTTTCTATAAAGTCTTTCATCATATCCATACGAAACCAAAACAATGATGATGTATGACTAGAAAGTACAGCTATTTTCATATAAATGCTCCTACTCATATATACTAATTTCTATTTTTCTCCAAGTACTCTTGCACTTCTATTCGTATTCCTTTTTCAAAAGTCATGGGATTATAACCGAAATCACTATTTGCATTTTCATGGGAATAGTTTCTATCTTCTCCCATTCTCTGAACCCGTTCTATATAATCGATTCTTCCTAACGTCATAGTTTTAATAGCTCTTGCCATTAGTACACCTAAACTTAATGGTACGCTGATGAAGACAGTTTTTTTATTGAGTTGTTTGCTTATTAACTTGAAAGCATCTATCATTTTAATAGGCCGTTCACCAGTTAAATCATAAGCGTCTCCATCTGACACTACAGGAGACATTAACACAGTAAAAAATGCCTTTCCTAAATCTCTAGCATTCACAGGTTGAATTAAACTATTTCCACCGTTAATAACAGGCATGATTCTAAGTTTATCTATCATTTTAATAAACTTACTCATATTTCTATCACAGAGATCTCCATATATCATAGATGGCCTTAAGATTGTAATTTTCGTAAGACATTTAGTATCGCTTTTTAGTGCTTTAATCTTTTGTTCTATTTTTTTATATCCTTCTGAGGCATACTTAAATTCAGAATAAATTCCTGTAGTGTGTACTAATATAGCCCATTTCACTTTATTCTTAATAGCAGATTGCACTATCATTGGTGAATGATGAATATTATAGATGTGCATTACCGTATCAACACCATTCATCACACTATCAATAAAGTCTGGATCATCTAAATCTCCTACAACCTTTTCAATATTTAAGCCGCTGTTATCCAGAAGAGAAGTATTGGATGTTTCCCTAACAATACAGCGAATAGAGCCTTCATATTTATTATTAATAAGTTCTTGTAAAAAGTATTTTCCCGTATGACCGGTGATTCCGGTGACTAATAGCATTTCAACACCTCTATTACTCTATTTACTTTCATGAATATCCCGTTTCCTTAACACTCGCAACTTCCTTCTTAACACCAGTACCACCTTCAACAACCCCATCACTCTTCACTACACTCACGATGGTTCCAAAGAAACACTTAACATCCATCCAGAGACTAATCTTTTCAACATACTCGCCATCTAACTTAGCCTTTACTTCAATTGGAAGCTCATCACGTCCATTAATTTGCGCCCATCCAGTAAGTCCAGGTGGTACATCATTAGCACCATATTTGTCTCGTTCAGAGATCAGATCATACTGGTTCCACAAAGCCGGTCTTGGCCCTATAATACTCATCTGTCCAATAACAATGTTCCAAATCTGAGGAAGCTCATCAAGTGAGGTCTTTCTTAGAAACTTGCCTATCTTTGTAATGTACTGTTCTGGATTCTCTAATAAATGAGTTGGAGTGTCCTTGGGCGTATCTATTCTCATAGTACGGAATTTCAGTATATTAAAATGAATCTTATTAATTCCAACCCGCTTTTGCTTAAATAGAACCGGACCTTTTGATTCAAACTTAATAGCAATAATTAGAATTAAAAAAACCGGTGTTAATACTAAAAGTCCAATTAATGAAAGGATAATATCTATCAATCTTTTAATTTTCATATACATGCCATGTAACACTCCTTGATAAGTTATTTAGTAAGTTAGGACTTAATTGAAAACCACTATCTTCCAACTAACTACTAACCCACTAAGCTCCATCTACTTCAAATAGTCACCTCGTAATATCGAAACAATCTACCTAAAAAATACGAAATAGATATTCAATCCATAATCACTTCAAACCGAGTTTCTTCCTATTATATATACCATTCAATCAATCTATAATTTCCACTAAAAATGCCTCAAACCAAGGATTTCAGCATCTTATCTGGCTATGATATTCCATCCCCCTTCACACTCAATCAAAAGCAAAGTGAGGCAACCTCTCAAAAAAACTAGCTCGAATACCTAACACTGTCTATCAATATCATGATCATAAATAAGGAATTCCATTATTCTCGCCTTCTTCACCGTCACCCCCTCTATCCTTAGGATGCACACTACACCCAACTTCTCCATCAACATAACTTATCACCACATGTATAGGACAGTGCTCTTTCCCTAAGTTGCGAGCGCTCATTTTCCTTTGAACTTACAACACACAAAATCCAACAAAACAATAGCCCCTATTCATATCAAAATTCATATGAATAGGGGCTATTCCGCTTATTTCTCTATTAATCACCAAAATATAAGATGCTCGAAGAGTATCAAATAAAATACTATAATAGATGATATTAATTTTCCTTATTAAGCACCTACAGAAATAACAGCTTATATTAATGACATATATAACAGAAGAAACTAGTCTTTATTCAAAAAGAAAATAGTTACAAACCCTCACTATTATTTTCCCTTCCGAACACCCATCTCCTCAACAGTCCGTTCTAAGTACGCCAACAACTCACTCTTAATCTCCTCATTTTGCAAAGCAAACTCAATCGTCGTCTTTACAAACCCCAACTTCTCCCCAACATCATATCGCTTACCTTCAAAATCATAAGCAAACACTCGTTGGATCTGATTTAATTTCTGTATTGCATCCGTCAGCTGGATTTCCCCACCAGCACCCTTTTCCTGCTGATCCAAAAACATAAAAATCTCCGGAGTCAAAATATAACGACCCATAATCGCCAAATTAGAAGGCGCTTTACCTGGTTCAGGCTTCTCCACAAAATTCTCTACCTGATACTTACGTCCATCCTGAACCGAAGGTTCAATAATTCCATAACGATGAGTCTCTTCATCCGAAACACTTTGAACCCCTATCACTGATGAACGTGTTCCTTCATATATATCAATTAATTGCTTCAAGCATGGGGTGTCGCTCTGAACAATATCATCCCCAAGCAACACTGCAAACGGCTCATCCCCAATAAAATTACGTGCACACCACACAGCATGCCCTAGTCCTTTTGGTTCCTTTTGTCTAATATAATGAATATCTGCTAACCTAGTAGAATACTGAACCTTGTCAAGTAGCTCAAACTTTCCTTTCTCCATCAAGTTCTGCTCAAGCTCAGGTGCAAAATCAAAATGATCCTCAATTGCACGCTTCCCCTTACCCGTTACAATAATAATATCCTCAATCCCTGAAGCAATTGCTTCCTCCACTATATATTGAATAGTCGGTTTATCCACAATCGGCAACATTTCCTTTGGCATCGCCTTCGTAGCTGGTAAAAATCTCGTCCCCAAACCAGCCGCCGGAATAATCGCCTTCCGAACCTTTTTCAATCCAATCCCCTCCATCTATTACCATCCATCCTACAAACCGAAGGTTTCATTCATTTCCCAAGTCTAACTCAACCCAATCACTGATTCCCAGCCATCAAATAAACCCCATTCTCCCTCCGATTAGCCAAATCCAACACATATTCCTTCAACTCTATCTCTTTCAAACTTTCAAACTGGTTGAGTAAGTACCGCACTTCATCCTCCTGCTCAAACCGTGCCTTTCCAATAAAGATCTTCGGAAACACCTCTTCAGGAAATACCTCATCCTGCCCTAGCAGTTCCTCATACATCTTCTCCCCAGGTCGAATACCAGAATACTGAATCCCAATCTCCTCTTCCGTATAACCCGAAAGGGTTATCAGGTTTTTAGCCAAATCCACAATCTTCACTGGCTCACCCATATCCAAAACAAAAATCTCTCCACCGCGAGCCAAAGACCCCGCCTGAATCACAAGCCTTGATGCTTCCGGAATCGTCATAAAATACCTAGTCATCTCCGGATGCGTCACCGTCACTGGCCCCCCAGCCAAAATCTGCTTCTTAAACAACGGTATAACAGACCCTCGACTTCCTAACACATTCCCAAACCGCACTGCCACAAACTTCGTTTTACTTGCCTTTGATAACTGCTGAATCACCATCTCCGCAATTCGTTTCGTAGCCCCCATCACATTCGTAGGATTTACTGCTTTATCAGACGAAACAAGAACAAACGTATCCACACCGAAGGTGTCAGCTGCCTCAGCCACATTCTTAGTACCAAACACATTATTTTTCACACTCTCACGAGGGTTATATTCCATCAACGGCACATGCTTATGCGCCGCGGCATGATACACGACATCTGGCTTATGCTCCTCCATCACTTCAAACATCCGAGCCCGATCCTGAATATCTCCAATAACCGGAATAATTTCAATTGAAGATTGAAACGTATTCCTCAGCTCCATGTCTATTAGATAAATACTATTCTCCCCATGCCCAACCAACACAATTTTTTGAGGTGAGAATCGGCCAATCTGCCTGCAAATCTCTGAACCTATCGAACCACCTGCACCCGTTACTAACACTGTTTTCCCAGTCACATACCCCGAAATACTTTCAATATCCAACTCGACCGGTTCTCGTCCTAGTAAATCCTCTACTTCGACATCACGGAACTGGTTGACCGCTACTTTCCCCAGCATGATATCTTCCATCATTGGCATGATTTGCGTTTTTACATTAGTTTTTAAGCATTCATTAAAAATCCGACTCATTTCCGTCTTATTTAAGGAAGGGATTGCAATCACAATTTTATCGACTTGATACTTCCCAGCGATTCCCCCAATTTCCTTTGATGTTCCCGCTACCGGAATGCCTAATATCTGCAGCTTTACTTTTTTTCTATCATCATCAATGAACGCAACTGGCTTTAAGCCTAAGTCTCGATTATTTAATAGTTGGCGAACAATTAACGTTCCTGCTTTCCCAGCACCAACAATCAATACCTTCTTCATTTCCCGATGGGGCTTTACATAATGATCTCGGAACACTCGCCATGAGAATCTCGTTCCACCGATACAGAGAACATGCAGCATCCAAGCTGTCACTAATGCTCTCATATAAAGATCGAACCCTACAAAATATTGAAAACATGCTGTGACCACAATCGAAAAGGTAACAGCCTTTACAATCGCAACTAATTCACCAATACTTGCATATTCCCATGCCTTTTTATATAAATGAAAAAATGAAGCATATATATGGTGACTAATGAGTAAAATAGCTGAACTAATGACTAGACTTTCAAACTGAAAAATAATAGATGGATTGAGTGGTCCATAACTTAAATACATGGCGACTATAACAATTAATGAATCCAAACCTGCTAAAAAGGCCAAGCGTCTTCGATAACTCATCCATTTCCCCCCAAGATTTATTTCGAATCACTTTTTATCCAAAAATAAATATCTAATGAAAACACATGTGTCTTACACACATACTTTCATTAGATATTTAGATTATTATTAAAATCGTATTGTTTTCTTAGTCCCAAAAGTAAACTATTGTGGACAACGTTTTCCTATTTCTCCTATATATAAATTATTATGGGCATCTAACCCATCCTCACACCATGCTATTGACGACTGGCGTCTAAGGAATAAAACCTATGACAAAAGTTCTATACCCACAGCATAGCCGAGTGCCTCCAACGATATCGGATAGGAGACATTGCCGATCAGGTCGGATGCCTGACTTCTTCTTGTTGTTGTAAAGGTTCTCTATCTGTTATCAGCAACAATATATATAGAAGGAACTAGTATTTTTTGTTAATAGATCACTTTAAAAAATACCCAGCACTTTTTTTCTTTTTATCCTATCAGGTATTTCTTTATATACATTTTTCCCACTAACTAATAATTCTGCATTTTCTCGAAACAGATAAACCATATCCATTCCATATTTCTTTTCAATCGTTTCAAAGGCTTCTAGCATTTTAAAGGAACGATTGGAAATATTATGTGCATCAGATGAAACAAAATGGGTAAGATTTGCGTCTATTAATTGAAGGGAAAACTTCTTAATGTTTTTCCCGAAATAACCCGCTACACTGGAAGCAGTTATTTGGGTTAATGCACCCTTTTTCACCAATTGATAGAGTTTTTCAGGCTGTTCGATTAATTCCTGATTTCTCTCTGGATGAACGATAATCGGTACGAGACCCTTCATTTGGATATCGAAGAGAAGTTGTTCGGTATATCGAGGAACATGTCCAGATGGGAGTTCGATAAATAGGTATTTACTATGGTTTAAAGAAAGAATTTCATCCTTTTGTAAATCCTCTAGTAAATCACCATATATTCGAACCTCTTGACCAGGCAAAATTCGTAGATTGATATTAGCATTTTGAAGCTCTTCACTTAAATGAGCAACTTGTTCAAGAATGCCCATTTTTGTATTTTCATATTTTCCATTTTTATGATGAGGGGTTGCAATGATGGTATGAATGCCTTCGCTCACTGCCATTTTTGCCATTGCGATACTATCCGCTAAACTTTGTGAGCCGTCATCTACATTCGGCAAAATGTGACAATGTATATCAACCATTACCAATACCCCCTATTATTCCCACATTCTTACCTCTTTAATAGTAACATATGACTAGCATTTGTTGTAAAGGGAGGAAAATTGTCGAATCCCGTCTATTTTCCTCCATAATAGTAGTAATACTGGCTATCCTTTGCTTTTTTCTGATTTAACACTACTCCAAGCAACTTCCCTTTCGCACTTAGAAGTAGTTCTTTCGCCTTAGTCGCACCTTCAATTTCTGTCTTTCCGCTATTCACAACTAAAATCGTGCCACTGCATTTATTCGCCAAAATTTGCGCATCGGTTACGGCTAATACTGGCGGCGTATCAAATAAGACAAGATCGAATTGCTGATGCGCTTCTTCTAATAGATCCTCCATCGATTTTGAGCCTAGGAGTTCAGCTGGGTTTGGCGGAATAGGTCCTGAAGTTAATAGATATAGGTTTTCTATATCTGATTGATTAACTGCATCTACTAGAGTGACTTGCTTCGTTAGTACATTGGTTAAACCCTTATTATTATCTAATAGAAACGTATAATGAACGGTTGGTTTACGTAAATCCGCATCCACTAAAAGGACCTTTTTCCCTTGTTGGGCAAACACGATGGCTAAGTTCGCAACCGTCGTTGATTTACCATCCCCTGGTCCTGCAGATGTCACCATTAAGGATTGAATCGTTTCATCTATTGAAGAGAACTGGATATTTGTTCGGATTGTTCGGTATTGCTCGGAAATCGGTGAGCGTGGTTCGTTATGGGTAATCAGATTTCTCCTGTTGGTTGCCATCTTCTTATGTTCACGACTAAGCGCCATACGTCTCACCTCTTACTTCTGACTTTCTTTTTCTAGCATATTTTTTACTTTTTGAATTGTCTTCTATCGTGGTAATGGCCCCTAATACAGGTAACTCTAGTAACTTTTCAATATCCTGCTCTGTTTTGATCGTGTTATCTAAGTATTCTAGTAAAAACGCTAAACCTACACCTGCCATTAATCCGACCACTATGGCGATCGCAATGTTTAGTACTGGCTGCGGTTTTACTGGTGATGGTACCTCTTTTACAACTGCTTTTGCTAGAATACTAACATTATCGACATTCATTATTTTTACAATTTCACGTTGAAACACATTAGCTGTTGTATTGGCAATATCTGCAGCCATATACGGATCTGGATCTTGAACGGTAATGGCCAGGACTTGTGAATCCCTCTCACTGCCAACAGTGATTTTTGAATTTAATTGTTCGGTTGTAGCATCTAAGTCCAAATCTTTAATCACTAGTTCTAGTATCGCTGGACTTTTAATAATGACGTTATATGTGTTGATTAACTGTAGGTTTGTTTGGATTTCCCCAATATTGTAAACCGGCTGATCATTCTTCGCTTGGTTTACCAATAGCTGAGTAGATGAGGAATAAATAGGTGTTAAAACAAAAAAACTAATTACCCCACTCACTATGGCCGCGACCAAGGTAATGGACGTAATTAACCATAATCTCTTACGTAATGTTTGAAACAGTTCTCTTAAACTAATCGTTTCTTCCATAGCTGCCTCCATAAATTGCTAAATTTCTAGGATATTATACCATATTCGGGACCCGAATTTTCCGTTATTTTGTAAATTTGTTAAATTATTTGTCGAACCTACCACCTATCGAACTATTCCCTTCTCCATTGGAAACAAAAAAAGGCTCGCAAGAGCATGCGAAACTTAGGGACGGTTCTTCTGTTTCATTTGCCCCCAGTCAAATGAAGCATGAGAACCGTCCCCATGCTTATTTCCACCCCAAAAAATGGCTATACTAATCCCATTAAAACTGAATCTCTGGAGGTGTACTATATTGGCAATTTTCCAATTACGGTCCTCGAACCCAAGGCTTTCTTATGTTGTTGGTAAAAATCCCAGTTCTGGAATGTTGGTAAAGAGTGTACGCAAGGGGAAGTCGTTTGGTTGGTTTTCGGATTCTTATACGTACAATGTGTATTTCAAGGATGCTGAAAATGAGGTCTCCTACCCGAAAGATCGGGAGGAGCAGTTTGAGTATTTGAATGTTTCGCGTTATAACACTCCCATCTTCCCGTTAAATGTGGTAGCGGATTATTTTGGGACGTCCTCAAAAAAGCTGCAAGAAGATGATACAGAAGGCTATGAGCACCAAATGACCGTGAATCTTGTTCAAGTTGACCTTATTAGATATCTCCACTTTTTCCAGCACCACTTTAAGGACTTCGAGCTGGCTTGGGAGGAGCTCGCACATCAAAACTATCGGATGACGATTAAAACTAAGAAAACACTTTTTGAGTTGTTTAATTATAGTAATACCTTGTTTTTGCTCTTATCTTTAATGAATCGTTCCTATTTCGATTTGACGCCCGATACCATTGAGAAGTATATCCGAAGCATGAACGCCATTGATGCACCTTTTTTCATTCGCTATTTATTTGCTCGGAATGTGCTGACTAAGATGGATTGGTTTCGTCGCTACAAAAGCATGTTGGAAGACACGTCGAGATACGAAATCGATTTTGCCTTCGGAAACACAGCAAAGCAGCGCAGGGAATGGATTACCCGTCAGCTTCCGTTTAAGCATCCGATTATCGATGTCGGCTGCGGCGAGGGTGCTTATGCTATACCGTTTAGTCAAAAGATCACTCCTCACTTTGTCCATGCCATCGATATCGATGAAACAGCACGCTTAAAAGTAGCTCAAAAAGCCGAACGTCAAGATATTGAAAACATCATTCTTTACGAGTCCATTGACCATTTTTTGAAAAATAACTCTAGGGAATTAGCAGACGTCCTCCTAACCGAGGTCATCGAGCACATGAGTGAAAAAGCAGCTGAAGAACTGATCGCAAAAATCATTCAAAACATTCCTATTCATAAACTGATCATCACCACCCCAAACCGTGATTTCAACCAATTTTACGAAATCGAAAGGCGTCATGAGGATCATCAATGGGAAATGAATGAAGCGGAATTCAAAAGCTGGATTCATAAAATCTTTCCCGATGGCTGGGATATTTTTCACCAAGGAATTGGCGACAGGGTCAATGGGATTCACACGACTCAAGGAGTAGTCATTACGAGAAAGGATGATCAGCGATCATGATTATTTTGCTGAAGGGTGTAACTCATGATAATTGAGACGAAACTACATACGATTTACATGCTGATTGGACCGACGGAATGTGGGAAATCGACGTTTGCGAAGAATGTCCTCCTCCCCCAACTGCAGTTTCATGATGATGAAAAAAACTATCGCAGCAATGTCCAGTACCTTTCCAGTGATGAAATTCGCCAGGAGCTGCTTGGCTATCCATACGATAAATATGATTCGATGATGATGGAATCCTCCGTCCAGGCGTTTGATCTGCTTTTTCACAAGCTGCGGGCCGTGACAAGTTTTCCGATTAATGCTGATTTTGTTATTGTCGACACGATTGGGCTTGCTGAGGATTTTCGAAAAAAAGTGATCACGATTGCCCAAGAAAACCATTATCGGTTAGAGGCCATTGTGTTTGATTATAAAAATATAAGAGACTATTACGCATCCAAGCGCAGTAAAAAGGTCATCGCCACTCACGTCAACCGCATGCGTCGAGATGTGCTGCCAACCTTGAGACGGAGCGACTTTGATGATATTCATCGTATTCGCGAGAAAAACTTTCTGAGTTCTGATGGGTATGAGGTTGTGGTCGAAAATCGAGAGGAATATTTGAATCACCTTCTTCCGCACGGCCACTTTTACATTATCATTGGGGATGTCCATGAATCACTAGATGCTTTGCAGAAGATGATTACCATACATGGTTTTGAGATTGTCGATGGCAAAATAGAGCGGACCTCCAAAAGTGGCGATAAAAAGTTCGTACTAATTGGCGATTTTATCGATAAGGGAAAAAACACCGCGGCTACCGTTGAATTTCTCTATGAAAATCGAGACTACTTTTATTTTGTAAAAGGCAACCACGAAAACTTTGTTTCCAAATATCTGAAGGATGAGATTGACCATGTTGATCCTCATTTGCTGGAGACCTTTTTCGATTCGATTCCTGTTTTGACAGCTGATTTGGAGTTACAAACAAAGTTCCAAGCACTTGTGGATTTGTCGCGCGATTTCTACCGCTTCATCGGCAAGGAATATAATAGCTACTACCTTACACACGCTCCTTGCCGCAATCCATATATCGGAAAAATGGACACGACCTCGCGCCGAAATCAGCGCCGATTTGCCACGGATTTTGAGGCGGATCTCCAAGAGCAGCTGCAATTTTTGGAAAAAGAAAGTGGGAACAATTTTCCCTACCATGTATTCGGGCATGTCGCCACTCGTGAAGTGATTCGTTTGAAAAATAAAATTGGCATTGATACAGGGTGTGTGACTGGAAATGCGTTAACGAGTGTAGCTTTGAATGCACAAAAGCCTATTTTTAAGAGCGTCCCTGCAAGTGGATTGGCTGCGGGTGAGCCGGAACTAACAGATCAACCAGTAGAGGAGTTGTCACAACCTTTCTTACGCAAGTCTAATGAAGTAAAGCTCGTTGAGTTGAGTGAAAGCGACCAAAAGCGTTTAGATTATATACTCCATAATAAGGTTAATTTTATCTCTGGAACGATGAGCCCTGCCGATAAGGATGTAAGAAAGAATGAGCTTGAAAGTTTGACGAAGGGGCTTGATTTTTTCAAAGAAAATGGCGTCCGTGAAGTGGTGCTGCAGCCTAAATATATGGGCTCCCGCTGCAATCTGTACTTGTCACGCGATTTGGAGCAGTGCTATGCGGTCAGTCGGAATGGCTATAAAATGAATCATATTGACTTAACAGAAGTGTTTGGTCGTTTACATGCAAAATTTCTTCCGTGGATGGATGAAAAAGCGATCGATATCGTTATTTTTGATGGCGAGCTTCTCCCCTGGCAGGCACTAGGAAAAGGCTTGATTGAGAGCCAATTTGATGTCGTCACCAAAGCGCTTGAAACGGAAATTAGCTTTTTGAAGGAGTTTGGCTTTGAAGAGAGTTTACAGGAGTTAGCTAACCGATACGATTCGAGTGGCTTTGAAGAAGAAAAGTCGCGGCATTCCAAGAAGGACCTCATCTCCCACTATGGTTTGAATAATTATCATAACTTTAAAGATTTGAAGGATATTTTGGCGGCGACACACAGCCTAGATGAGCAGGACAAAGCTTATCAGGTATACCGGAAACAGCTTGAAATCTATGCGAAGGACAACGAGTTGGAGTTTAAGCCCTTCTCAATTTTAAAGATGGTTTATGTTAACGGAGAGGAAGAAATTCCGAAGATGAAAACATCCGAAATGTTCTCATTTATTAGTGAAGATGATTTTTTGATTATGAATTTAGAGGAAACCTATGACGGTGCTTTGGAGTTTTTCAAAAAGTTGACTTTTGAACACGGCATGGAAGGTGTCGTTATCAAGCCAGAGGTGCAACAAGATGGACTGCTTCCATTTATGAAAGTGCGTAACTCGGAATACCTGACGCTCGTCTACGGATATGACTACCGGTTCCCGCACAAATACGCAAAGCTCATCAAGCAAAAAAGCATCAAGAAAAAAGTCCAAAAGTCGTTAGTTGAATACAAATTGGGCATGGAAATGCTCCAAACTAGATTGGACGAAATTGGACCAGAAAATACAGCTTACAAACAAACCATCGCTAACCTACTATTCGAAGAAAGCCAAAAAAGTGAAATTGACCCAAGATTGTGAGGCAGGAGTGGGGGGCGGTTTTGAAGCAGAGGGACGGTTCTTCTGCTTCATTTGCCCACGGGCAATGAAGCATGAGAACCGTCCCCATGCATCATTGAATTGTGACAAAGTCGGAAACATCGTGCCGAAAGTCGGATAAGTGGCCATTTTAGACGGATAAGTAGGGGGAAAATCCGGATATCTGCTTCAAAAAGTCGGATAAGTTTAAATACTAGATAACCCCCTGGCCATGAAACAGAAGAACTGCCCGCGTGCTTTTCATATAAAAAGGCTCGCAAGAGACTTTGCGAGCCGGAAATGCTCATTAACAATCCTATCTGTTTTTTTATAGTTTAAACTCCTGAATCATTTCCTCTAATTCTAGTGCTAACTTTGATAGAGCAACAGCAGATGCGGAGATTTCCTCCATTGTAGCTAATTGTTCTTCTGTCGCTGCAGATACGGTTTGTGTTCCTTCTGCTACGACACCTGAGATTTCCGCAATCGTCGTGACGGAATCGACTACTTTTCTGGTATTAGTTGAGATTTGAGCCGAGGATTGTGATACATCCACGATTTTTGCATTTACCTCATGCAAAACGTTTTTAATCTCAACGAATAGTTCATTTGCTCGTTCTACCACTGTTAATCCTTTGTTTAATTCCTCTTTACCAGAATCCATTTCGTTGACGACTTCAACGGTATCACTTTGGATTGTTGTAATTAACTGAGCAATTTGTTTCGTTGAAGCACCGGATTGTTCCGCTAACTTACGAACCTCATCTGCAACAACGGCAAAACCTTTTCCATGTTCACCCGCCCTTGCTGCTTCGATAGCCGCATTCAAAGCTAATAGATTGGTTTGATCGGCAATACTTCCAATCACATCAATAATCTTTTCTACTTCTTTCGAACGGTTATTCATTCGATCAATCGCACTCGATAAGGTTGCAAATTTGCTAAAGATGGATTCCATTTGTTTTAGTGCTTCGCTTACGATTTGCGATCCATCTATAGTTTTTCGGAATGCTTCCTCTGACAATGTAGCTGTCATTTGAGCGTTGGCCGAAACCTGTTCCACCTCATGGGACATTTGATGAATAACTTCTACACCTTGAGAAACACTAACTGTTTGTTTTTCTGTGCCCGTTGCTACTTCCTGTATCGTAACGGTGATACTCTCTGCTGCTTGACTCGTTTGTTCAGAGCTTGCAATTAATTCCTCGGAGGAAGAAGCAACCTGGGATGATGTTTCTTTTAATCTCGTTATCATATCCACTAGGTTATTTTTCATCACAAGAAAAGCCTGTCTTAACTGTCCAATTTCATCCTTGCTTTCTTTTTCCACAGCCTCAGCAAATGACAAATCACCTTGAGAGATGCGAATCGCCGAGTCCTTCAATCTCGTTAATCTATTCATATGTTTTCCCACATACCACGCAGTCCCACCGATAATCAGAACACTCATCGCCACAAGGACAATTAAGATGATATAGAACGTTTCTGTAAAATGGACTTCAATGTCCTGTAATGTGTCTCTACCAGTATCACTATTTTTAGCATATGGTGTTGTATCTAAATTGATATATAACACATAGGGAACATTGCTTTGTTTATCGATAATCGGATAATAGATTTTCCCTTGCTTTCCATCTATAGAGATTTGTGGCTTTTTAGAATCAAACACTTGCTTGATTGTAGAGTTCTCAATTTGGGACCCTTTCTTCCATTCACTTTTTTCCCCATCTGCCAATGATTCCGTTAAAACCGTATTAAAATTATCAACCAAATAGATTTGTTTCACTCCACTTTCAGGTTGAATGGATTTTGATAATAGAAGTTCAATGTCAGATGAATTTATAGCCGTTTCGATAATTCCCTTTTGGTCATATCGTGGAATCGCCATAAATTTAAAGATTTCCCCGGTTTCCACTTTAACCTTCAGCGTAGAAGGAAGAACCGTAGCTTCTCCATTTAGAAGCATCTTATATCCGTCCCAGATCGAAAATAAATTGGTTCCAATCGAAACTTGTTCTGTCGCCGTTGTAAAAATACCCTCTTTGTCAGTTAGATAAATATCAGTCATATTGGTTTGTTTTGCTAACTTAGCTAAATCTTCGTTTGTAAGTGGCTTTTGTTGGTCTAAATTCTGAACGACATAAGCCGCATTTAACATACTTTGATCAATCACTTCTTCTTGTTTTACTAAATTGTTGCCAATAGAAGTAGCTAATTGAGATAACTGACTTTTTACATAAACATTCGTATTCTCAGCCATTTGAACATCAGATTGTTTGACGTCTTTAGAAAGATTAGATTTGAAGAGTAATAATGAGGTCGTCGTTGTCCCAAAAAACACAAGAAACATGGCAACAAACATTAGTATAAAGCGGCTTTTAAGCGACATGAGAATACTCCCTTTATTAGGTATTTTATCCTAAGCATACCATGTCGAATTTTGTCTGAAAATAGGGATTTTTCTTTTTTCCTAGTGGTAAATTGGACCATTTTTTTGAAGCATAGGGACGGTTCTCATGCTTCATTAGCTCCGCTAATGAAGTACGAGAACCGTCCCCCTGTTGCACGAAAAAAACACAGTCTTCTGACCGTGTTTTTTGTTGCTTAATACGTACTCAATAAACTAATCTTAAATTCTCCACCCATTCTATGATCCATTACTGTAATCTGAATCGGCAGGTTAAATTTTTCCGCCAATCCCTTAATGATTCCCTCATTAAAGGAAGCCGAATAGTAAAGGGTATTGCATATCACATAAATTTCTCTTCTTCCTTGAAAATACACTTGATAATAACCCTCTATACCATCAGAGTGGTTCAATTTATAGGCCATATCCAAGGTTAAAAGTCCCTTTTCAAAGGAATCTATTTCGCCCGGGAAAAGGCTATTTTCCGGTACGAACTTCCCTATATCCCTGATCAGTCCCTCATCATATTCTTCTTCTAACTTCAATAACACCTGATAGATGTCGTTTAAAGAATGCCAATGGGAAGTGTCTTTTTCTAGTAATTCATGGTTTAATCCATTATATTGTAAACCACTATTAATATTCTGAATGATACTTCCGTGTACTTGAAAGTCATCTATTATTCTATTGGTCTGATTGATATATTTATTCTGGAACCAATTGAGTAAACGATCCAGATCCTGACTTATTTGAACCGTTTTAGTTCCTGTAAAGCCATTCACTCTAGCTTCTTCAAACATTTGAATGCGTGTTCTCTCGATTAATTGGTTTAACATGCTAAAGTCTCCCCCTTAATCACTAGTAAAATATTACTATATAGATTGTTACTATAATGACATACTTTAGTACGTTAGCAAAGAGAATCTATTCGACAAAAATTTCAAGAAAAGAGGGAAACAGAGGGAAACAGAGGGAAACAGAGGGAAACAGAGGGAAACAGAGGGAAACAGAGGGAAACAGAGGGAAACAGAGGGAAACAGAGGGAAACAGAGGGAAACAGAGGGACGGTTCTTCTGCTTCATTTTGAAGCAGAAGAACCGTCCCCGTGCTTATGCCCGTGCTTATGACTTGTGGAATCATTTCTTTTTTTAAGTGATTAATTTTTTATTTTTAAATTTGAATTCCTCATCAATAGTCTTAACGTCTAAATAGTGACTTTATAAGGAGGGCAATCGATATGGAAACTTCATTAAATGAAGAAGATTGGATAGAAACAAACACGGAATCACAATTAGAAGCCATCATGATTGAGTATAGCACGGAGCTTAGTTTTTTAGCTTACACGTATGTAAAAAATATAGAGACGGCAAAAGATATCACCCAAAACGTCTTCATTAAATGTTATACACATTTACATTCGTTTCAAGGGCATTCTTCTATCAAAACTTGGCTATACCGAATCACCATTAATGAGTGCAAAGACTATTTAAGATCCGCCTTTTTTAGGAGGGTTATTCCAAATGGGTTATTAAGGGAAGAACATCATCAATCAACACACTCTCCCGAAACAGACTTACTCGCAAAAAGTGAGCAGCAAGAAATGTTGAACTATGTTTTACAACTTCCACCTAAGTACCGTGAAGTCATTTTATTGTTTTACATACAGGATCTATCTCATCAAGAAATAATTGAAACCCTTACGATCAACAGTCACACGTTAAAAACAAGGTTAAGTCGAGCAAAGGCACGTTTAAATAGGATTTTAGATAAGGAGGGTTTTAGTCATGGAGAATAAACTTTTGGAATTAAAGAGAGAGTTGAAAAGACCTGAGATTCGGAAGACACTAGCTTTTCATCAGAATGATCGTGAAAAAGTAATTCAATCCATTAGACAAAATCAAAGTGTTGTTAGGAGACCTGTGAAAAATTTCGTTTATAGTAAAAGAGCAATACCAACTATTGCAGCAAGTCTATTTGTTATATGCTCTATATTCTTTTATCCACAATTACAAGTAGCATTAGCAAAGGTTCCGGGGGTACATTACCTTTTTACTCTATTTGCCGATGAGGGTGTGCAAAAAGCTAAACAACAAGATTTATTTCACTCGCTTAATGAAAAAAACACTAGCAATGGTATTTCGGTGTCAGTCAATGAGTTATTATATGATGGAAGTCGCTTTATCATCAGGTATACAGCTGAGTCCAACACCAAAAACGTCAGCGGTGACAATGCTGCTCCTGGTAATATGCTTTTGACCATTAATGGAGAAGATTTAAATTACCGTCTTAGTTCATCTGGGCACCAGGAAAACACAGAAAATAAAGAAGAGCTTTTACTTGAGATTATTCCTGGTAAGTCATTACCGGACCAGTTCGATTTGGGCATATCTTTTTCGAATATTGGTGAAACAGCTGGTGATTGGAAATTCCAAATACCTGTTGTAAAGAATGAGAAACTAACGCATACCGTTAAGACCAATATCTCCTCCACCTATGATGAAACAGGTACTACAATGACGGTTAATGAGGTTAACTTCTCCCCTACTGCCATTGCGATTAAGACAAATGTGAAGAATCCTTTATATTCGACGGAAATGGTTCAAAATTTGATACCAAAAGGAGATATACAAGACGGATTCCCAGTTATTGAATTTGAAGTTATGGATGACCAGGGATATGTCTTACCCTATATTGCAGCTGATAATTGGATTAGTTCTCCTATTATTAAAGTAATGCCCTATGAGGACCTTTCCTATTTACCTAAAACGCTAACAGTCAAGACCATTATTCATCGCGCTTGGGGAGCATCGACTGAAGGAAAACCACATCCGTTTGAAGAAAAGCAATTGTTACTCACTCCTACCCCATATTTGGTTAAGCAAGAAGAAAATGCAGGACTATTTGTGACAAAGGTGGAGGATCTGAAGGATGAAATACAAGTACACTATGAGATTAAAGGAAACTTACATCTAATGAGGAACTCTATCTATCTTTTAAGTGAAAAGAATAACCAAAAAATCCGACCATCCAACTATTTGGAAATGGATTATTATAATAGAAATCATGTGGCTAAATTTGATAAGGCCATGCTGAATAATGAGCCGATTGACCAACTATTTATTGGTACAATGAAAACCGACTATCGAGAGATTAAGGAGTTAGAAGTAACGGTACCAATAAAATAAGAAGCATGGGAAGAAGCATGGGAAGAAGCATGGGAAGAAGCATGGGGACGGTTCTTCTGCTTCATTGGCCCCCTGGGCCATGAAGCATGAGAACCGTCCCTGTGCTTTACTCTGATACTACTAAATCCGTTAAGTCTGAACCAGAAATGGTAATTGGTTTAGTTGCTCTAGGATTATCAAAATTACCAATTTTAATGATATATTGACCATCTACTAAACTATCTATCTCAAAATTCCCATTTTCATCCGTCATGAAATTGTATCCGAAAGAACCTCCGTTGCCGTATCCCATTGATATCGGCTGCCGTGCTAATGGATTTCCATCCTTATCAATCGCTTTTCCTTTTATAGAATAGGTAGGAACAGAAAGGTGGATATCTTCATTTATATTTTCTCCATTTACAACAAACTCAGTTGGTGTTGAAACATCAAAACCAGGTACATGATAACGAATTTCATAAGTACCATTTGGAACCTGGAAATGATAGGATTGATAATTTCTTGGATACTCTGAATAAGTAACTCCCGTATTTTTATCAACCAAAATGATTCCAGCATAAATTTCTTTCCCATTTACATCATACATATTTCCTGAAACATCATATAAAGGAGCATTGGAAGTTAAAATCAAACCTGATTGATTTTGACCATTAATGTTTATCGATTGCTCGATTAATGGATTCTCCATACTTCCAAATTTGATGACATACTCTCCATTCGGTAAATTGCTTAAAGTAAAATCCCCATGCCAACCTGTTTGAAATTGGGCCATTAGACCATTTTGATTTATCACATAAATTTTAGCAAAGCTTAGTGCCTGATTATTTTTGAATTGAGCCTTTCCTGTAACGGTATAACCTGTCCCTGTCTCTTCCGTCCCTTTTAGGATAATACCTTCAGCATTACCATTGTTAATGGTAATAACACCAGTTGCTAATGGATTTTTCCAATCATAACCCACGTTAAATCTGTAAGTTCCATTAGGTAGTCCTGTTACGGAGAAAGATCCATCCGAATCGGTCTTCGGTCTTCCTCCTTCTATATAACCACCCCATCCCGTATTATTAGGGTCAAAGATGTGAATTCTTTGATTTCCTAACGGCGATCCATTACTACCAAGAGCTACACCTGAAGCTGTAAATGTTGGTTCACTTATTTTTAATTCCAATTCTTCTATATTACTGCCACTAATCACAATTTCATCTTCGGAAATAAGTAAGCTCTGATACGGTTCTATCCAAAATCTAATCTTATACTTACCGTTTGGAAGGTCTGGAATATAATACTCTCCATTTTGCGTACCAAAGGAAGGGAACGTATTATTCTTTTCATCCATTAAATAAAAATAAGTATAGAAGGCTTTCCCTTCTGAATCTAGCAATCTTCCTGTTACCTTATATTTTTGATTTTCAGAAGGTGGATTGTTTTTCAAATCCGAAATATCCTTAAGAATTTGGTTTATTTGCGTTTCAATTGTAGTTTTAAAAGTATTGAATTGAACTGAGATGAATTGAGTGATGTACTCATTTAATGAGGCAAGTTGACTGCTTATGTTTTTTATATTGTCATCTTGTTCCTTTGAAGATGTTTCTAGTTGAGAGAGTGTTTTTTCCTGTTCGGTTACTTTAGTTGATAGAGTATTAATCTCGGTGCTTTGATTCTGAATTTTTTCATTTAATAGCGTGATTTCCTGATTATGATTGGTTGTCAGATCTTTTAATAATTGCTGTTGCTCTGAGACCATTGTTGATAGAGTGTTAATCTGTTTTTGTAAATCTTCTATTTGAGATGGAATTCCTTTATCGGAACCATCCTTCGCAAAACTATCCTTTCCTGCCAAGAAAGTAGAAAAGAGTATTACGAGAGCTACTAATAGAAATGCTTTGCTCTTATTCATGCCTTACCTCCTAATAAATTGTAAATATCTACCTATTCATTCTAAATGGCAGGAGTGCAAACAGGACACAAAAAACGGTCGACAATTGATAGGAGGTTTGGGCGAAGCATGGGGACGGTTCCTTTGCTCCATTAGTATCTTTTACATCTAAAATAAAAACCCCTAAATAAGGGGTTTTTCGGTGTAGCAATAAATAATGAAACATTCGCAATCCGAATAAAAGCAGCATGGGGACGGTTCTTCTGCTTCATTTATGAAGCATGAGAACCGTCCCCATGCTTCATTGAACCGCCCCCGTGATGCAAAAGAGCCAGCACTTTTGCTTTATTCAATCACTATTTCTAAATTTTCGGTTGCTTTTTGCCATTCTTCCAAAGCATCTCCATAGGATTCTCTGATTATTTTTGTAAATGAGCGATCCCATGTGAGTGATGTGCTGCTTACGGAGTCGTTTAGGACTTTGAAGTAGTAGGTTACCGCTGTTCCGGTATCTTTTAGTTCTGCTGTTGCATCCCCTTTATGTGTTGCTGCAAATTCAACACGGTTGTCTCCGTTTTTATTGGCCAGAACGATGGTGTTGCCGCCAAATAGTTCTCCCACCTGACCTCCTTGTACTTCTGTTCCATCTGCTCCCACTAATTGAAGGACCGATGAATCATAGGTGAATCCGTATTGAAGGGCATAGACTTGTTGTGTATTCGCTAAATCCACAGTTACTGGGATGATATCCCCCTTTTTCACTGTTGCTTTTTCAGTATTGAACTTGATAATAGGTGCAAACTCATTTGGAGGATTGTCTGGCAGCGGTGTCGTTTCGATACCATCCTGTGCTGCGTTATCAAGACCGAAATTTTTGATAGGGAAGGATAAATCTTTTTCATTGATTTGTCCGTCTTTATCCATATCATAATTTTCCAGTCCGAAGCTTTCGTAATAGCCATTAACCGCTTTTTTACCTTGGTGTCTCGCCACTCTTACAACATCCATAATCGTAATCTTCTCATCATATGGGTTATAGTTTTCTACATCACCTGCTTTTAACTCCCCAAAGTCCATTTGTAAATCGGCAGGCCTTAGTTTTCCGTTAACATTTTTCACAGGTTGAACCCCTGTCATCACTCCTGTAAAGTGTGATGGGAAAGTAATCACAATATCGTATTTTACCATTGGATTTAATCCGTAAATGTTAAAGCTGCCATCTCTTTCTAATGCCCAGCCGATGTCGGTTCTGTAACCATCTAACATGCCTACTCTTGCCGCTTCACCAATGCTGTAACCGCCTTTGTCTGTATAGAATACCTCTAATACAGTCCCCAATTTATCACCGTAGTTGATATCTTTTCTGAGGTTTCCATTTCCGTCTAGAAGTGCCTCTGGCTTGATGAATCCGGAGATACTACCGGCTTGCGTATATATTTCTACTGCTTTTTCACTGGCCATTAATGGTTTCTTCTCCAAGCCTTTGTTGATGTAAATGGACGGGGCCGCTTTCAGTTGATAGGTTCCGATATTTTCGATATTTTCATTGGCTGTAAATATGAGCTTGCCCGTCGAAATATTTCCGGTTACAGGAATTTCATCTTTTTTCGGTTTCATATGTTCCTTAGGTTTTTTTCGTAAGTCCGTCACCACTTTTACAGTTGTGTACTCCGTTCCTGCTTCATCCTTAAAGGTCTTCACTTTTTCAACCTCCAAGGTAGCAGCTGGGAACCCAGCAACCGGCTGTATTTTAGGAAGGGATAGAACTTTAGATGGATAGGAAACCAAATATTCTGCTCCAATCATATCCTTCACTTGGTTTGCCTGAAGGGCTACTTCATATGATTTCCCTACTTCCACATCATTACCGCCGATCAGTTCAACGGCTGTATTTTGAAGATATTGCACCTGATAGCTTTCCTCATTGGAATTGCCTGCTTTATCTTTCACACGGATTACTAATCGGCTCTCGCCGTTTGGAAAAATATTATCTGGCAGGTAAAACTCCACATGTCTTTCCGGTGTATCTTCCTCTTTTATCGTAAAAATATCTCCCTTAGACAGGAGTTTATTGCTTGTATCATATAACTCATATTCCATCGAGATTAAGCCCCAATACCAAGGGAATCCGATATAAAAATTATAATCACGATAAATGAAGACCGCATCAGACGTTATCATCCCATGAAGCTTATTTTCACGGATTAATACTGATTTTTGTCCAGATGAATTGATTTCTTCGTTATCTGCTTTGATTTCCGTTTTTTCATTAGCTACAACGAAATAAATGTCATAGTAATGAAAGTTCCCATACTGGTCTTCCGCTTCTAAAATGATAAAATAAACGCCACCTGGAACTGTTCTTTGTTCACCCGTATTCAAATCGGTAAACGAACCATCCCAATTAAAGGTATGAATCCCTTTTTTCAAATCATCATCGGTAAACGCTGTGATATCACCGTATACTTCTTCTTCTGTAAATTCACTCCATACGTACATATTCGCTGTTTTCATATCCATTAAATACTTATATTCAATGTTCGTCGATTCATTAATGCCATCATCGTTTAACGATAGATACTTTGGCTCTGCGTCCATATAAGAAATCGGATTGATGAGATTCACATTATTATAGACAATATACGGCAATTGAATTGGTTTTGCGTTTTCAGAGACTGGAGTTAAATAGACATAGCCATCGTAAATACCATTTTGGGCATCGGCTGGTATTGATATTGTCGCTGTTAAGTCAGCCGTTCCATCTGCCGGAACGGTTACTTCCTGTTGATCTAGTGTTAATACGGCAGAATATTCATTCACACTTGCAATAGATGGATTTTCATCACCGCCACCTAAGGTATAATTGAAATTCATGTCATACGATACTTTGTAGGTAGTATCTGAATCTGATAGATTCTTCAGATTGATGGTTTTGTTTGAAGATTCCTCTATCATTAACGTGCCGAAGTTTAGTGCACCTGTTCGATGTTGAACCTCTTCTTCAGCTGTTGGGCCAAGAGGGTCTTTTGAATAGCTGGCTACTTCTTGAACCTGTGCTAAAACAGGTGTGTTCAAGGCTGCCTCTGCCTGTACCCGGCCTGCCCCAATTTGCTGAACATTATATCTTCCCTCACCTGAAAGTGGAGCAATCGTTTTAGAAGTGTTCATCAGCGCTGTTTTGACATCAAAAGTATCCATATCCGGATGCGCTTCTAGCAATAGTGCGGCTAATCCGGCAATATGCGGCGCAGCCATACTCGTTCCAGATAATCGTTCATAAGCTTTATCATATGTGCCATCCGTCGATGGAATCGTGGAACGAATGTTGACACCAGGTGCCACTATGTCAGGCTTAATATCCCAACTGCCAATAACCGGTCCCTTTGAACTAAATCCGGCTAGTTCATCTCCAGGATAGCTATCAATGCTTTCTCCTGTTATGCTAAAAGTATTTTGCTCCTGCATCTTCATTTTTTCAATTAATTCACGGCCTTCATCCCCACGCATATCCAACATCGGAAGTGGGCCTTCCTGTGGGAAAGGATGATTGATATGTTCATTTATTCCATCGGCGTTAAAAACAATAACACCTACAGCACCCGCATCGCCTGCCCGCTTGTTAAGTTCACTTAGGATCGACTCCCCACGTTTAACAAGGGCGATTTTTCCAGTAAGGTCTACTCCTTCAAAATCACTAGGAAGACCGAAGCCCATGTAGACCATTTCTTTTTCAGTTTTTAAAGGTTCGATCGCTTCTGGAGTTGGATCCCATTTCATCATCCACTGTAAGGTGTATTCTTTTTCTTGGTCAGCAGTGGCGGAAGCTTTTCCCGAATAAACGGTTTGCTTGATAGGAGGGAAGCTCGCTCCAACGGAAATGGCCAATGCAGCTGTTCCAGGCGCACCTACTGTGGAATATCCATAGTCACCATCATTTCCATTGGCCACTACCGCTACTACTCCTGCTAACATCGCATTGTTAACCGCTCTGCTTGTTGGTTGATCTGGGTCGTTAACGCTATTTCCAAGGGATAGGTTGATGACATCCATGCCATCCTCTACCGCTTTTTCAATCCCGGCAATCACCCACTCATCCCAACCGCCTTGTGTTCCTAATACACGATACACATATAGATCTGACTTTGGTGCGATACCGCGTGTTCCACCTGCTTCATACGTACCACGTCCTGCAATAATTCCTGACACATGTGTTCCGTGATAGGATTCTATATGTTGCTTACCATCGTTTCCTTCAAATGGATCGGCATCATTGTCGACGAAATCATAACCGCCTTTATAAGCATCCTTTAAGTCAGGGTGGTTGTAATCGATTCCCGTATCAATAACCCCAATTTTTTTGCCTTGGCCTTCGTAACCAAGTTTCCATAATTGATCAGCGCCTATGAACGGTGCGCTGTCTGCCATGTATGGCAGATTTTTCGTTGCTGGTTCCACTGGAAGTGCCAGTTGTTTACTATTTTCATAGATTTTTTTAACATTTGGATCCTCCGCCAGCTTAGGAACATCACTAGCTTTTATCTCTAGTACCGTTCCGTTGAATACTTTTTCAAAGGATCTACCGAATTTCGCGTTGACTGCTTTTTTGTTAAGTTGTGCTTTTAGATTGGCACGCTCGTTGTTGAGTTTTTCTTTGTGCTGCGCCGCTTGGAAAGCTTGTTTTTGCTTTTTGGCTTTATGCTCTTGAACTGCTATTGGCTCTTCGTTGAACTCCACGATGACTTTTATCGTTTCGTTCGACTTCGTGTCGATGCCTTTAGCAATTTTTTTGTTCTGAACTTCAGCTAGGTGCCGTTGTAGTCTTTCTTTTGCGTTTGCTAGTTTCGTAGAATCGAGATTGCTAGATTGTTTAGCCGTTGCCGCTGGTACGGCTATTGAAAATAGCATTAGTATTGTTAACCAAATCGAAAACCATTTTTGATTTCGTCTCCTCATACTTGCCTCCGTATCGTTTATTGTGGTGTAGGGTGTTGTTTATCTAAAAAAAGCTCGCTTAGGTTTTGGAATTGTGACAAAGTCGGAAACATTGGAGATTTAGTCGGATAACTGGACAAAAAAGTCGGATAAACCGCTTCTAAAGTCGGATATCTCTCTCAAAAAAGCGGATAAGTTCTACTCTGGGGAGATCTTATCACCAAAATGGTGTGGTTTTTACCTCTGAACCTGGACTTCTGCAAAACCAAACCCTTTCCTAGGGGTTTTATCAACCGCGTTTGCCCATTTATCAACCGATTTTCGAAGTTTATCAACCGGGATAGCCCTTTTTTCAACCAATTTTCACTTTTATCAACATCACTAAAAACCTAATCACATTTCTTTTTAGAAAAACCAACCCATCAATAGGCAATCCCCCTCGAAAAGAAGGGAATTGCCTCCTATTAATCTCTTAACCTTACTTCAGCTTCACCAAGTAAACATCTCTGTCGCCTGGGAGTCCGAATACTTCTCTGAAGCCGTTGACGTAGGATTTGGTGTTTCCGGTGATGATGAATCCGCCGTCTCTTGTTTCTTGGATATCGGTTGCGAAGTCGCTATTGTCACCACCGATAAATTGTTCGCTTAGCGTATCTCCGTTTTCATTGAATTTCAGTACATACACATCTTTATTGTTTACTCCTCTTTCGTAGGACCCAGCGAGCATAAAGTTGCCATCCTTTGTCTTGATCAAGGCCATTGCTTCCTCATAGCTTTCTGATTCACCGATTACTTTGGACCAAACTGTCTCGCCCTTGGCATTTAATTTGGCATAATAAATGCTTGGAACTCCGTACTGGAAGTATCCTTCGGTAAACATTTGTGATTCGCCACCGATAATCATGTAACCACCATCGCTTGTTACTTCAATATCGGTAATGTATTCCTCTACGACGTCATCTTTTCCGTACATCTTTTCCCATTCTCGTTCTCCATTGCCATCTACTTTTATGAGATAATAATCTTTTTCACGCCCGATACCGTTCGAATACGTAGAACCGCCGATTATATATCCGCCATCAGGAGTTGCTTTCACAACTGATGTATAATCGTTACCATATCCTCCGTAGGTTTTCTCCCATACAGGATTACCTTCCAAGTCCAGTTTCTTCAACATGGCATCCCCATTATTTTCTCCAGCGACGATATATCCATCGTTTTGAACAAGTATGGAAGATGCTCCTTTATTGGTCGCATCATAGGTTTCAAACAAGTTCATTTCTCCATCTGCTGAGAGTTTAAATAGATTCATATACGCCTTACTAAAATCTGAACTATAGGAAAACGTCACGAACAAATAGCCGCCATCTTTTGTTTCCTGTAAATCTACTGGAAAATCATAACCTGGTAAAAATACTGGTTTTCTCCATTGAATTCTTCCATCTGGATATGTTTTAATCAAATAGGTATCTGCAAAAGAATCCTTTATATAGGAATCTGTCTGCCCTAGTAATAGATAGCCGCCATCCTTGGTTTGTAACACTTTCATCGCTCCGTCAAAGCCCAAGCCACCAAAATTCTTTTGCCACTCTACATTTGATGGTAAATCGATTGGTTGGTGTGGCGCCTGCACCATTCCCCCACCAAAATACACATCTTTGCCTTGCTGTCCTACTTCATCAGCTGTTTCTTTGATTTTTTGCGCTACTTTCACTGGACCAATTTTTCCATCATGGGCAATGATTAACGCCGCTACTGCTGATACTTTCGGTGTTGCCATTGATGTACCAGCCATAAAAATATAACCATCTTCCTTATAGGAGCTTAACGTTAAGTCCTCAAACCAAGTACTGTCAGGGTATCGCTCCCCATCACCACCAGGAGCCGTGACATCTACGAAACCAGCACCATAATTGGAATAAGATGCTTTCTGATCATCTGGACCAGTAGCAGAAACCGTAATTACTCCCGGCATAGACCCAGGTGCTTCCATGCCTGCTCCAATGAATTTATATCCTTGAGGGCCATACTCTTCATTTAAAAAGTCAGTTACGGCTGCTTTATTTGTTGCGTTCAAATTATCGTTTCCGGCAGCTGCTACGACTGTTACCCCATGATCTGTGGCATATTTAACGGCTCTTTTATATAAAAGGAAATCGGCAACTTCATTTCCTAATTTATACGTCTTTCCAGTTGCAGGATCGGTCCACATCGTTTGCCCCAGTACGCTATATCCGCCAAGGCTCATCGAAATGACATCTACTCCATCATCCGTTGCTCCAACAATCGCATTGGCAATGGTAGCTGTAGAAGCTCCTCCCTCTGCACCAAAAACGCGATATGCTTTGAATCCTACTTCAGGTGCAACACCTAAAATCTGCCCATTACCAGCAATGGTTCCGGCTACATGACTTCCATGTCCATTTCGGTCTTCAAAGTCATTTGGGTCACCTGTTTCTGTTAGGTCATTTTCACCAATACCTCCAACAGGAACATAATTGCGACCACCTAATAGATTTTTCTCTAAGTCTGGATGGTCCTTATCGACACCGGTGTCAATAATCCCGACCACAACGTCGTGGTTCCCTTTTTCCACCTTGTAGCTCTCCCCATTATTGGTCACTCTTTTGATATCCCACTGGTAAAAGTGATGGAGAAATGGGTAATCTTCAGGAATCGGATCTTCCCCGATTATTTGAGGTTCATTATTTTTTTCTAGAGAAAGATTAGAAGTATCGCCACTATTCATTTGTTGGTTTAATAACGATTTCGTAGTCTCTGGATTAAATTCAACGGTTTTCACCTTAGGCAAGTATTGAACCATCGTTGGCGAAACAGCCTGAACAGCGGTATTTTTTTGTAAAGTGGTAATGAGATCAGCACTTCCGGAAATTTCAATAGCTCCGATGTTGGGAAAATTTTTCAGGACTTTAGCCCCATTTTTCCCCAATAGACTTGTTACGTCACTTGGAATTTGGTTCCCTTTAAACACAACGGTTAGATGAACATTCGATGGTGCAGCTGTTTTGGCAACAGCTGGAATGCCCCCCATTACTAGTGAAGCCCCCATTAATAACGCCATAAACTTTTTCATCTTTCTTCCCCCATCCTGATCTAATCTTTTTCTCTACTCCGCTTTTTTGTCCCCCAATCGCTCGGTTTTCTCCTATGTACACGCTTCTAATAGGTGTATGACTAAAATTTATTTTCCCAACCTTTAAAATAGACTATCTATTTTATTGCCATTTTTACGACATTCAGTAGATTGGGGAAAGATACCGTTTTTATTTTTAAAGATAGTACAAAAGGCGTAGAATCAGCGATTTAATGCATAAAAGGACCGCAGCTCTACTATAGAACTGCGGCCCCGTAAATCTATTATTTAAGTTGGAAATTACCTCCGGCTAAAGAAGTCACACCTTTTTGAGTAGCATAAGCATACACATTGTAATAACCTGGTGCTAGCTTAGTGCCATTTATTTTGCCATCCCAAGTATAGATGTTGTTATAGCCTGCTGCTACATTTTCTAGATCAACAATATCACCTACATAGGCTAGCGGATTCCCTGCGGAATTTGAAGCATATACAAATATCTCTACTTTTTCGGCACCTGTTGGTAAGTACGCATAAATATCGAACTTATCACTGCTTAATTGATCGACTCCTACTGTAGTAACACGAGGATAATCCGGTTCTTTTACAAATAGGATTGTTGGAACATCAAATGTTTCAGTTCCGTTACTTACAACAATTGTTCCTTCGTAATAGCCTTGCGCAAGCTGTCCAGCATCTACCTGAACATTCATTTCAACTTGTTGTGACTGGCCAGCATTCACCTTTAGGTTATTACTAGTTGATACTTTAATAGCATCAGAGTTTTCACCAAAATCAACTTCAAAACTATAAGTTTGGCGTTCAGATGAAAGATTTTTAAGTGTGAAACTCTGTTTCTCTACTTGTTTTCCTTTATCTTTATAAAAAGTTCCAAAGGAATGGCTGCCAGGTAAAGCAAGAGTTTTTGTATTTAGGGCAACCATCACGCGGATTCCACCAGCACCTTGTGTATTATGCGGATAAACATTTCCGTTTGCATCTTTTAATTCTTCTGCTGTATTCATTAATGCCGCTTTCACGTCATCGACATTCCAGTCTGGATGTGCTTGCAGTAATAAAGCCGCTGTTCCCGCTACGTGAGGGGAAGCCATACTTGTTCCTTGCTTTGAACCATATCCATGTGGGTTCGCTGGATTGTGTGTCGGAATGGTACTTGTAATATTCACACCAGGAGCCGATACATCTGGCTTGATCATCCATGTTCCAAATGCTGGACCACGGGATGAGAAATCTGCCATTGTTTCGCCCACTCTTTTTGCGAATTCAATATTAAAGGTAACTTTATTGTTTCCTTTTGCAAGTTCAGCTAAAAGTTTTTTACCGTCTGCTTCAGTTGTTTTAATAGTTGGAACTGCCATGCCGGCTACATCTGGTGTTTCACCAGCAACGTTGTTAAAAATAATTGCTCCAACCGCACCAGCATTTTTTGCAGCTGTTGCTTTATCAACAAAAGCAATACCAGCACCGCGGCTAATTAGAGCAATTTTTCCTTTAAAGTCTTTTCCAACAAATTCAGCTGGAGAACCAAAGCCAGCATATTCGTATTCGAATTCTTTTCCATTAAGAGCAAGTAGAGCGTTATCCGAAGGGAAACCTTGTACTTTCGCAGAAGGATACGTCACGCCACCATTTGTTGTAATCGCTCCATTATAAATATTATAAGGAAGCTGTGTAGCGCCGACCGAAATCGCCTGACGGGAAGTTCCTGGAGAACCTACTGTCCAGTTATTAGGTCCGCTGTTACCGTTAGATGTTACCGCCACAACGCCTTCAGCCATCGCCCAGTCTAAGGCAATACTTGTTGCATAATCCGGATCATTCAATGAATTTCCTAAGGAAAGGTTCATTACGTCTGCGCCATCTTCCACTGCTTGTTCAATACCGGCAATTACATTTTCTGATGTTCCACGTCCACCAGGTCCTAAAACTCGGTAAACAAGTAAATTAGCATCTGGCGCAACACCTTTAATGGTTCCATTTGCTGCAATCGTTCCGGATACGTGTGAACCATGGTCTGTTGAAGCACCTCTTGGGTCACCATTAGGTGTTTCTGCTGGATCTGCGTCGTTATCGACAAAGTCCCACCCTTTATAGCTACCAAAGGCATGCGCTAAGTCTGGGTGAGTATAGTCGACACCTGTATCAATAACCGCAACGGTTACGCCTTTACCTGTGTAGCCTGAGTCCCAAGCTTGATTCGCGCCGATATATGGAGCACTCGCAAACATTTGAGGGCTAATCGCGTCCTCTTCCACCGCTTCACCGTCCCCAACGCTTGTTACTGAATATTCCACGTTAGGATAGACCGCTTTTACCCCTGGTAATGATAAAAGGGAAGGAATTTGGTTAGCTGGTAGTTCAACTGAAAAACCAGAAAACACGAAGTCATACTCCTGCTTTACCTTTGTATTTTTAACTGCTTTATTAAGGTCAGAGATTACTTGATTGCGAGCTTTTAAAAGATTGGCTTTTGATTGAGATTTTCCTTTTTGTTTGGCTTCTACGATGGATTGCTCTTTTAGTTCCACGATGACTGAGGTTTTTTGTGAGGATGAGAAGTTGAAATGACCGTATAATTGAGCTAAATCTGCAGGTGCTACATTGTTTGTTTTGGCTGTGGCTCCTATGTTGGCGCCAAATGGTGCTAATGACACTAACATCGCCGAGGAAATTAAAACCGACTTAAAAACCTTTTTTTGCATTTTCTAACAACAACTCCTTAATATTTATAATATGTACGTTCTTGAGAACCATCTCGTACACTGATAAATATTCCGTCAACTATAGTTTAATTCCTTTAAAAACTTTTCTCATTATTTAGAGTTTTCCAGTCAAAACACCAAACAAAAATCAACAATAGTTTACAAAAAAATGAAACATAGGGACGGTTCTTCTGCTTCACTAAACTAGTTAAATGAAGCAAGAGAACCGTCCCTGTGTTTCAATGCATGAAACCAGCCAAATTTGATAAAATAGGTAAAGATGGTCAGGAAAGGAAAATGGCGGTATAGGTCAAGAAACAAATGAAAAAATAGTTTAGGAAGAGAAACCTTTATAAGATATCTTTAAGGTGTTATATATAAATAAAGTAAGAAAAACATTCGGAGCAGTTCCCTTAGCACCAACCTTTATATTTAATGCAAACAAGCTACGGTTCTTCTGCTTCATTTACACCAGTTAAATGAAGCAAGAGAACCGTCCCCATGCTCCACCCATGCTTTAAGAAAGGAAAACAGTGATATGGACCAAGAAACAAATGATAAAGATGTTTTTGACGATGAGCCGCCTTTAGAGGATTTTTTTCGGGTGGAGGAGATAGATGAAAAAGCCATAAAGCGTAAAAAAAGAAGAGCCTTTTGGTTAAAATTCGGAGCTGCTGCTTTAGCATTAGCGTTTTTATTTAATGCATTGGCGGTTTGGACGAATGTGATTAATATCCCTGCTCTTCAATTTGTGAAAACGTCCTACCGATTGTCCCAACAAGAATCGATTCAAACAGCGAAGAAGGCTGTTGTCACGATACAAGGAAATGACGTCAAAGGAACTGGGTTTAATATAAGGGAAGATGGACTAATCATTACCAATTCTCATGTGATTGAAAAAATGAATAGGATTACGATTACGTTTGCAGACGGAAAGGTTTTTATAGGACAAGTCGTAAGAGATAACCCAGAGCTAGACATCGCTATTCTGGATATACCCGGAGAGAACTTGCCCGTATTGAAACTGCAAGAAGAACCAACATGGCATCCTCAAGATCATATTTTCGTGATTGGCAACCCGCTCGCTTACACGCAAATCGCCAATGAAGGCGAAATTAAAGGAAATGTCATGCTAAATGACCGTACACAGCCTGTCATCATGATCACAGCTCCCATCTATCGCGGCAACAGCGGAAGTCCTCTATTAATGGAAAATAACGAAGTTATTGGAGTTGTCTATGCTACAACCGTGCCAAAACTGTTGGGTAAGGAAAAAGCATCAGGGTTGGTTGTGCCGATTGATCAGGTGAAAGAATTGTTGGTAGGAGTGGAATAAGTATTGAATGGACAGAGAATGGACGTATCCTCTGTCCATTTTTATTGGAAAAATTATTTACAATGAGGCTGCATGTAGCAATAATAGAGGCTGTGATTACACTTGAAGATGGATTTTTAGTTTCGTTATATCTCTTTCCTGTCTAGATGTTTTGTCCCAATGAAAGTCTTGAAAAGCTACCATTTGGTTTTGCTTATTCGTAATTTCTTTAATATCTTGTTTCATTTCTACTATGTCCTGTTTGATTACTACTATATCTTGCTTCATTTCCACTATATCTTGCTTTATTTCCACAATATCTCGCTTCATTTCCACTATATCTTGCTTTATTTCCACAATATCTCGCTTCATTTCCACTATATCTTGCTTCATTTCTAGGATGTCTTCCTGCATGCTTGTTACTTGCTCACGAATGGCAGCTTGCTCTTCTGTTATGCTTATGAGTCTTTGATTCATATTACCAACCACTGAGATTAAATCTGAAATCATATTTTCTAATTTATCTAGTCGTTGCTCTATCATTTTCCCCACCTCCTTTTCTAAAATTAGTATATCATTGTAATTCTTTTTAATCTAAAAAATTTTTTTCCAATGTTAAGGATTTTGGTACTCAGCTTTTTTAAAATCTATTTTATCGTTACGATCTTTTCCATCCTAATTTTCATAGCATCTATGGCTTAGATCTTTAATTTGGCTTTTCTTTTTATTATCAGCCCCCCACCCTATCCCGCTCCCACTTGACGTTTTTAAAAAAAGTAATCTACTAGTAGATTACTCCCACCACTGTAACAAACAGGGAATATTTGCTTATTGTTTACCATAGCAATGTATGATTGTATGGTAAGTAGATACTATTTTCTAGGAGGGGTACATATTGCATTTCCGATTTGGTAAGTATTCAGCGATTGCCGTTGTATTCGTTCTATTGATCAGTTTATTTACTTCACAAGCAAACGCAGATTCCGTTTCAATCGAATTCTCTGACGTTCCAAAGGATAAGCCTTATGCTAGTGCCGTTTATGAACTGGCGGAGCGCAACATCATTGGCGGATATAAAGACGGTACATTCAAACCAGGAGCGTTCATTACGAGAGGGCAAGCTGCGGCCATCATCACCAAGCTATTAAATCTTGATACCAAAAATGTAAAAGATCCAGAATTTAAGGATGTTTCTCCAAAACTTTGGAGTTATAAGGCTATTGCAGTCGTTGCAGAAAAAGGAATTTTCCGTGGATATGGTGATGGAAGATTTGGGCCAAACGACAAGATTACCCGTGCGCAAATGGCATCTATTTTAATAAAAGCTTTCGGTTTCCATTATTATAGTTACAGTTACGGAGTGACTCCTTTCAAAGACATTGAAAAATTAGCTAGTCATCAAGACTCGGTGTATACGCTCTATAAATTAGGCATTACTTCCGGTACATCACCGACAACTTTTAGCCCGAACAACCCAATTACTAGAGCTCAGGCAGCCGTTCTTATTACGAAAACAGAAAAAGTTCGAGCCGCAACGGTTACGTTAAAAGCTGGAGATTTTGGCTGGTATATGTTTAGAGGCTATAAGGATTATCACCAAGATTATTTAGATCCTGAAAAAATAGAAGACGAAATTGTCCAGGTCATTCCTAATAAAATAAGTTCAAGAGTACTGCAAATTGTTCCAATGAAAGAAGGAAAGCAAAAATTCACTCTTTCTGGACAAAGAGACAAGACAACCAACTTCGATGACTTTGAACATAAAAAGTATTATGTTCAGGTATCAAAAGAAAATGGTCAATTAAAAATCAATTTTGAAGAAACCGATGAAGTTGTTCCGACAAATGTAAGTTTAAGAGTACTAAAGGTACCTATTGAGAAAATATCCTTGGCAACAATGGATGGCACTCCTGTTGATGAAAACATTGAGTTTCAAACCAAAGAATATGTTGATCAAAATCAAGTTTCCCTTATATTAACAAGTCCTGGTGAATATATTGCAACAGTCGAATATACGAACGGCACTAAAGCTCGGTATGGTATAGAAGCAATCCTTAATCCTTCTGATTTTTATCTTTACACCTATTCCATTGAGGATAGACCAACTGTAACGATTGATTTGAGTAAAGATAAAGGGGATTTTAGTGAATATACGATTTCTGATGAGGATACAAATATTGCAAAAGTCACGCGTGAAGAAAACTCCAATATTTTTCAAATTGAAGGATTATCTTCAGGAAACACGTACATTGATTTTCCTAAGAGTGATAGGAAAAAAGAAGGTACATTGGGCTTAAATATTAGGGTTCAAAAAGTTGGCTCTATTATCCATGTCGAAGTAAGCCGTTACACTTACTATGATCAGTTTTCTTAATAGCTAAAGTCTAGTTTTACGAAAAAAATCCAAGGTGTCAGACAAAATATGTCTACGCACCATGGATTTTTTTATTTTGGAAGTTTCACAGCGATCATTTATTTCCACCTAATTTGTCGTACTCATATATGGCGTCAACAGCGGAAAGCGGATTGGAAGCAATATTCCTCATTTTTAATCGAGATGGTATTTATCAGACACTAATTTTGATTTATCGGACAGCTTTTTGATGCTTTTCGGACACTAAAATTGATTTATCGGACAGCTTTTAAAATTTATTGGACATTGTAAACAATCAATTAAGATAACACTGTTTATATAATGGGTCCTTATTGTTTTAATTCCTTATCCTTGTCGAAAGAATTACATTATATCCTTCAGAAAAATAGTTTATATTGTATAATAGTGATGCACAGTAAATTCGGTATAGTGGGCATTGGCCATTCCCTTGAAGAAAGGGGGTGACGCTGGTGATTACAATAGCAGACGCACTAGTGATTATGATTTCTTTCGCATCACTGATAGCCGCAGTAATCGCGGTTACACAACAAAAAAAGTAACCTCCCCTTACCATCTTGCCGGATGTGTCGTAAGGTAAATTGGTTACTCTTTTTGTAACTATTCACTTTTCCACTGAAAGCCACTGCTCTTTATGCAGTTTGCTGTGCATTTGGTACTGGTTTTAACCAGTACCTTTTTTTATTATGTCTTTTATATTTATATTATACCCATCTATAAAAAAATTAACAATGTAAGAGATAAGATTATAAAAACCAAATTAGATTACTTAATCTGTTTAGTGGTTAGAATATTTGGGATATATTACTCCTGCCGAATAAAACTCAATTTCAAACAATCAAACTATACGCGATGGAATTTATCGGACACACATTCTTACTTATCGGACACCCTTTGAATGGTTTTCGGACACTAAATTCCATTTATCGGACACATTTAAAAATTTATCGGACATTCTAAAGAAATCATACAAAAAAACACATATTAGAACCCCAAAAAAAGTACCCCGCAGAGATTTCTCTCCACAGGGCTTCTCACTTCCACCGACAATATTCTACTCCGGTCTCTCACAGTTATTACACGATATTTCATCCAACAACCAGTTGTTTTCTACCTTTTTCAATGTATATTCGTATTCGAATTTATCATTTGGTATTTCATTTTCTCTCAGTGGGACTTTGACGCTTGCTTTAATGGTGTCGGTTGTAACAGATTTGACTTCAAATGTTGCTCCTGTTCCTTGAGCAATGGCCTCCGTTAATGGATATAACAAATGCGGGTCTAGGAACCATTTGATATTCCCCCTGTATATCTTTTTCCAGAATGCTAGATAGTTTTCTGAATATCGATCTTGCAGCATTGGAATCAGTGAATCGAACTCTGCACTCGTTTCCGCTTCCGCTTCGGCCTTGAACACTTCATTGGCCTTTTCTTCTGCCTTTAAAATCAACTCTTTTATTTGTTCATTCCTATTTTCTACCGGTGATGCCCCACCACCACTGCCTGTATTTCCACTTGTAGGATCAATGGCCTTTACTTTAACTGGCACCGTAACCTTTTTTCCTTTGTAGGAGATTTCAATTTCTGTAGATTTTTCACTATTAATGTCCTTAGCCGTTATGACACCTTTGCTATCTACTGTAACGACAGATGAATCCTTACTTACATACGAAATTTGAGGGGATGCTGTTATATCTTGTGTTAAATCCTCTTTCGTTACATCTTGATGATGGACGTCTTCAAAGATGGCTTGAACGGATAATGATGTCTGAGCTTTTGAAAGCATTTCGACTGGACTAGGGTCTACTTTTATTTCTTTTAAGGTGGTGACAATGATTTTTACAGTCTCTGTGACTTCATCCTTGTACGCCAATTTCAATTCTGCCACTTCTCCACCTTTTGCGGCTGGATCTACTTTTATATCAAATTTATTCTTACTTTTCTTTATAGAAATCTCTTTATCTCCATTCAAATCGAAAGTAAGATTGTCATCACTCAATGTATCCGTTGCTTTCGTCAGATCTAAATTTAGTTTATCAAAGTAATATAAATCTAGATTTAGAGAGGTGTTTTCACCTGGTGCCACTATGACAATCGAAGGATCTGGTATCAGCATACTATCTTTACAATTCGTTGCCTCTGCAAATGTTTTTGATTTGTCTACTAGATTAAGTGAGGCTTTTAAACCTAATTTTTTCAAAATATCAAATGTCGCATTAAACTCGACATATGTTCCAATACCTGCTCGGTAACAGAACTTAATACCTTGCCAGCTTTTTTCGGTTTCGTCAGGGTTAGCACTTTCACCATATCCTGTTGCAGCTCGACCATAAATCTCACCTTTTAACCCGGTTTCTCCTTCAAACCCACCTACGTCTAGCTTATAGATGGCAACCTTAATGCCTAAACCGGCTCCTGCTTTGGCCTGAATTCCCCCTTCACCTTTGATAGTAAAAGTAGGCTCAGTAAATTTTACTTTTCCAATACCGTCTACACTACCTTTTTTAGCAATAACGCCGATTTCCATATCCATATTTTCCACTACTTTTACTTCTACCCCTAAGGATAGGTCTGCCTTAAGGACTAAGAAAACCTCTAAGCTTCCGCCAATTGGTCCGTAAACTGGCACATATAATCTCCCAAGCGACTTCCTCTTTTCAAAAGGCTTTGTCGAATCTGTCTTATTCATAAAGGCTGGGACAGTGGCTTTTCCTCCAAAATCGATTCCCTTATAAACATTCGTATAGCTACCTTTTACATTCCCTTCAACAGATCCGATTGTTTTTGGAACTTGAAGCTTCACCGTTAAAGTAGGGTCAGAAATAAAACGAGCCTCTAATGACTTTAGTTTAAATAACTTATAATCTACATCTGTGATTAACTCCGCATTTTTAAAAACAATATCTCCATTTACTTTTACTTTTTGTCCACCTATATCAAATACCAATTCCTTAATGGCTACCTTAAAGTCACCTTCCGCCTGAGCAGAATACTGCGGTTTATCTACGTATCTAAGAGCAGAATTTGTCGTTTCCTCACTTCCGCTAGCAGGTAATAATTCAACTCCATCTGCCATCTCAATAGGCACAATATTATCATATTGAATCTCGGTTGTTTCTTTTACATCGATCGTTTGAAATACCTCTTCTAGTTCTGGGTTCACTGTCTTTATTTCGGTCTTTCCATCCACCGAGTTGATACTGACTACCTTTTCAGCAAACCCAGTAGGATATTTTTTCGAAGGAGGCAGGGTGAAAATATCTCCACTTTTTAAGTTCTTTAGCTCCTCTGGCATTTCTGAAAAAACAAATGTCGAATCATCATCCTTCACTTCTGTAAGTAAATCCATTGTCTTTGGTGAGATTTCTTTAACCGTATCTAATACATCAATTTCATCTACATGATTTTCAACAGCAGGGGCTGCCGTTGGTACATCTGGATTATCCGTGTGGATGCTATATTGGTACAGTCGATACAAAATAACAGCTGCCTGTCCTCTAGTCGTTGTATCTTTTGGCTTAAAGGTATGATCCTCATGCCCTGTAATTAAGCCTTCATGGACTGCCGTTGCGATTAATTCTTTATCTACTGTGATTTGATTTGTATCCTTAAAGGTTACATTTGCTCCTTCTATCTTCCCCAATTTTAAGGTACGAACCATCATGATCGCCATTTCTTCGCGTGATAGTGGGGTGTTTGGTTTCAAGCTATTTCCTAATTCTTCAGGAAAAACAATACCCTTTTCAACGGCGGCTTGTGCATAAGGAAACATCCAGTTCTTCTCATTAATATCCTTAAAATAAGGGGTAGCACTTTCTTCCTTATAACCCATTAATCTTGTGATTAGGGCAATAAATTGGCCTCGTGTCACTTTGTTTCCAGGACGAAATGTTCCGTCTTCATAGCCGTTAATGATTCCCATTTCTATTAAACTTTCAATCGAATCTTTAGCCCAATAATTTTCGATATCCTTGAATGTTTTATTATTATCAATCGCTTTCGCCTGTATGGTTGGCGACATGGCTCCAAATAATAGAAACATGGTACAAATGATTGCAATCGATTGCCTAAACCTTCTCACTTTTCGCTCCCCTTATAAAGAAAGTGGGACTTGCCCACTTTCTTCTTTCTATTTAATCTAAAGTCGAAATAATCGTTTCAACTTCTGCATTTCCACCCGTGGTTAACATAAAGGAATGAGAAACATCCAATACACCAGTAATTCTCGGGATTAGTAGGTAGGTAAATGTAACTGATTCTCCCGCTGCTAATTCCTCAACAAAGTGGGATAACTGCGTATTCGGTGAGTAAAAATAGTTTAATTTCCCATCCTCTTTTAATGAGAAATTCAGGAAATACACCGGACCATCTGATACATTCTTTAATTCAAATTGAACCTCATATGGCAACCCTACTTTCGCTCTACTATCCGCCTTCAGATACATTTTCAAGGCGTCTTCACCATACACCTTAATCGGATTTTTAGTAGCAAAAGTCCCACTCACTGGTGCATCAAATACCGAAAGTGTGGCGTTAAAGCTAGCACTTAAATCATATTCCCCTTTTTCATCGCCACGTAAATACCATTCGTGATAAATCGTTTCTTCACCAGCAATATCTCCAATATTTACTTCTAACGTTTGGGGTTCTGTCGTATCCGCTAAGCTTAACCCCTCAGGTAAAGCTAAACGAATAGTAGAGTTTTCTAAACGAAACGGATCTGGTGTTAAATTTTGAATCGTTAACTGAACTTTAAAAAACTCTTTTAGCCAGCTAACCTCACCGGGAACAATCATATAAGCAAATAACGGGATACTTTCATTTTCATTACCCTCTCCACCCACAGGAATCAGGTATGGATAAAGGTAGTAGCCTCCACCTAAATTCGTCGGTTCACCATATAAAGTTCCAACACTATTACCATAATACGTAATCGTTTTGCTCTCCCCACGGAAAGCTAGATTTGCTTCGAACTTATACGTCCATCGGTTGTTAGGGTCATTAGGATCAATTCCTGCAGCGGCTAAATCATTTAAATCCATTCTCGTTGCGGAAAAATCAGCTTTAATGAGGTCTGACTCCTCTAATAAAATATCAAGTTTTTCTACCTTCCCTTGTTCCACTAACACTTGCTTGTAAACAGGCATATATTTATTTTTATAAACAAAGATGTCATATAAGCCTGGTTCCAGTTCTTCTTTAAAATATCCAGTGGTTTTTTCCGTTAACGTAATTTTATTGGTCGTATCATATTTTTGAATGATGACTTTAGGAGCACTGATTAGTCCACTGGTTGTCGCTTGTTTGACTGAGAGCTCCATTCCTGTTTCATTGGAAAAAACATTTACACGGAACTGATACTCCATTCCTTCAAACGAAGCTGTGACGTTGGTAGAACCTTCGTTTACTCCGGTCAACATGCCTTCTGCTGTAACCGTTGCAATCTGGTTATCTATTTGATACATGACTTGATTCGTGACATCCTCTGTTGTTTGGTCGGAATATACTGCCTCTATTTGAAGTTGCTGATTCTTACCTTTTTCAAGTTGAATGTCTTGTAACGTACTTTGCAGTTTTACTAAATAGCGATTCACTTGAACCGGAACATTCACCGTTTTCCCTTGATAGGTTACGGTTAGAGTACTGCTTCCGGTTTGAATCCCTTTTATGCTTCCATTTGTAATTTCTAGGATGTCATTCGAATTAGTAAGAGTAGATTCACTCGTGACAATCTCAGTTTCACCATTATTGTAATGGGCCGTCACAATAATCGGAGCGGAACTTAAATGGATTAAATCGAATGACTCTTGATTTAGGGTGATTTTTTCAAGTTGTCTTGGCGGTTCCTGTACGGTTACTTCTACATTGGTAGTAACACCATTATAGGAAGCGGTAATGGTTGTCGTTCCAGGATTCAGTGCAGAGATATGCCCATCTACTACCGTTACAATATTGGTGTCTTGTGATTCTATTGTGACTAAGTGGGTTAAATCCCGTGAGCCACTTAAACTGTAATTCCCTTTTACAGAAAGAGGGATGGTAGCATTGGGTTCCAGTATATATGATGGCTGGTTAAATTCTAAGGATAGAAGTTCATCTCCTTGGACATTTATAATGATTTCCGTAGTAAACTCACCATACGATGCTGTAATAGTAGCTGTACCTGGATTGAGAGCCCTCACCCTTCCATCATCTGAAACATGAATCACTTCTGGGTCTGAAACTGAAAATGTAACAAACGGGGTAATATTTTGTACTGAAGTATCTTCAAAAGTAGCAAATACTTCAAGATCAATAGTCGAATTGATCGGCATATTTTGTTCTGGAATAGAATGAATTCCGATTATCTTACTATCAGGTAGTCCTGGGGTGGTCGTTAATGGGACAGAGACTGTCACATCGAATACTCCGTCTACGTTAGGGAGCGTAGCATTGGGATAGTAGAAACTATCCAATTCTATTTGATAGACTTCATCAGAATTGGCGACATTGGTTAATGTTAATAGCGGTTTTACATCCATTCCATTTGCAGTTTGAAAAATATAATCTAGCTTAAAGCCTTCATTATTTACAAACTGAATAGGATTCACTCCTCTGTAAAGGCTATCTCCACCAACATAAGTATCATTTAAATTAACTATTGATTTAAATTCAGGACTTACATTTACAGTACTATCTGTCGTAATGGATTGTGTTTTACTAAAGTTATAATAGTATTTTTGATCTTGAACACTGAGATTAAAAGAGTAAGAACCCGGTTTACCTAATATTTTCGTGTTGTTCGTTAAATTGGACAAAAAATAATTATTACTATTAAATCGTAGTGAAGCATGAAGATAGTTGGAATTTCCTAAGTATTCCAACTGGAAAGGAATTCTTTCGTCATCATTATACGTTACCATTTGTAGATCATCAGTGACCGTAATTGCACTATCAATAAGCGTATAAGATGTTCGTTCAAGATTACTTTTCGTAGTAGAGAATGTATAGGTTCCTTTTGGTAATACTAAACTTTGGGCTCCTGACAAATACGCATATATGGAACCAATACCATCTACATCTGGCTTTATCGCAACATTTCCTGAACTATCAGTAGGGAACTGTAGCATTGAATATTGGTTGTCTACTTGAATATCAATCTGCTTATCATCTAATAAGTCAACCATATAGAGATAACCTGGTTCACTTATATAAAGTTTGTATTCATCAAATTGATTGATTTCAGGTTGAGGAATTTTTATTGTAAGCTGCTTTTTCTCATTAATAACAGTGAAGTTATCTTTAGATGGAATGTATTGATACCTTCCAGTGACTTTGTCTTTTCCGTATAAATTATAGTCAACGTAATATTCATTTCCATTCGCTGGATAAGTAATGACATATTCCCGTTCCAACTCTTCCACAACATTTATGTACAAGTTAATTTCAAAGTTATGATAGTTTAAAATTAATTGTGAAGTTCCAAGTGTGTTTGCCGTTATTTCGAGTGAGTCATTTACCTTGACCACTTCTTCATCCTCCACATAGAAACTAATCTCATCTTTTGCCGTTTCAGGCGAAACTTCATGACCATTTGAATCATATATTCTTAAATTGTCGAGTATAGATAAAACGGTACCAGTCTTTAAATACTGAAATCCTGGACCTGTCCAATAAAAACCCTCTCCATTTGTTGGGTCCCCTGGCTGATCATCATTTTTCATAATCGTAATCCGATCTGTTCCAGGTAAAACTGTAATCGAAGGTGTTTCAGGTTCAATTGTTGTTGCCTTTGCCGTTTCTCCAGATAAGTGACCTAATAAATTAGTAGTCGGAAAAATCGTGTTCATTAATAGAATTAAAATCAATAATACCAATCGAAAACTCCTCATTTACCTCTCCCTTCCTTATATATCCAAATTTTTACACCACTAAATTTTACAATGTTTGGAAATTAGGAGGCAATTGTTTTCTATCTCTTTAAATCGACAGATTCCTCTACTATAAGGAAAACTAGAGGAAGATAAGCGGAGATTATGTATTTTAATAACAAAATATGGAAAGTGTTGTCGAAACAATTGTTTGTTTGGTTTGAGGATAATATGGGGAAGTAAATCTACTAGAGGAATTTTCCAATTTTTATAGAATACAAACTAACAAAGGGGGATTCATGTATATATGAGGAATACTATATTTTTAAAAACATTCATCTTATTACTTATTGCAATAACCATTATAAGTGTGAAACCTGTTCATTCAGGTGCAACCGAACCTTTTTCAGATGTCGATTCATCCTTTTGGGCTTATAAAGAGATTCATTATCTCCAAGGTAAAGAGATTGCTGAAGCCCTACAGGGTGATTTATTTGTGCCGAATGAACCGATTACCAGAGAAAAAGCTGCACGTATGTTAGTAAAAGCAAAAGGATTAAGTATTAATGGGGATTTACCTGAATTACCATTTGAGGATGTTGATAAGACTCATCCTGATTATCCCTACATACAGGTCGCCTTTAAAGAGGGACTTCTTCAGGGCAAGAGCGCTGATAAATTCGGATTAAACGAACCTCTAACACGTGCACAAATGGCTAAAATTATTGCAAAAGCCTTTCATTTTACTTATATGGAGCCAAAAGCAGAAGAACGTTTTATTGATATTAAAAACAGCAATTGGGCAAAGGAATTTGTTTATACCTTATCAACCATTGGTGTTACAACTGGGATTAATCCACATGTGTTTGGACCCAATAACTCTGTGACCCGTGCACAGATGGCTGTCTTCCTATATCGTGCGATGACAACCACTCCTTTTAATCAAGGAGATGCATATGAAATAGCTGCCTATGATCGTTACGCCATTCACCCTACTAATTCGAATTGGAATAAGCATTCACGTTTTTCAGGACCAACTGCACCTAATGTAAAGCTCTTATTGAATACACGTGGTTATGTGCAATCAGAACCTGTCATTTCTAGAAACGGGACCATCTATTTTGGTTCACAAGATGGATGTTTTTATGCTGTGAATTCAACTGGAAAACTTGACTGGAAGTATTGTTTTGAGCCATCTGAAAAAATGGAGATAAATACCGCTCCTATCCTTGCAGACAACGGACAAATTTACGTTTTAGCTCACTCCTTTGAAAGAGGAAGCACCGTTTTATATGGATTCCATCCATTATACCAAGGGCCCATCTGGCAAATAGAACTGCCTTATAGTATAAATAACTCTCAGCCGATCCTGGATAAAGACGGAAATATCTATATCAGAACGGAAGGCAATATTTTAAAAATCAAGCCACCTCAATCAGACGGAGGTTATACAGGAAAGGAAATACAATGGACATGGGATGAAAGTGTGTTATATGAAAGTCCAGATGTTGATTACCCACCTGTAGATTTATATAACGTGACGGGGGCAATTGGAAAATCAGGGAAGTTTTATACTGCAAATAATAATGTCCTCTCAAAAGATGGGAAGTTTTTATATAAATTAGATGGGGAATCAACTAGTTTTTCCGATTATACCCTTCACAACGATACACTATATTTCGGTACTTATAGCAATATGATTCAAGCGTATTCATTAAGTAGTCAACCATTTACTTATCAAGGTGGTCCATTTACTTATTATGATGATACAGGGTCCCATGAAATTTATAGAAAAGATATTCAAATGATCAAACCTAAATGGGCAATTGAATTAGAACGCATAGATGGTAATCGGATTAGCGCCTCACCTGTTATAGGTGAAGATGGAGCCATTTATATCGGAGGAGAATCTGGAATTTTATATGGCATCTATGAAACTGATATAGGATTTCCTTCAACAAATGCCGCAACTATCAAAGTAACGAATATGATTAAACAAGGAAATCGCACCTGGAGACTTCCGTTAAATGGATGGATTAAGCAAATCGTTCAAGATAACAAAGGTAATCTTTATATAGGAACAGAGAAAGGTATGGTTTATTCTATTTCCGCAAATGGGAAAATTAATTGGCAGCGAAAAGTGAGTAATAGTCTTATTTATTCTATTGTAATTAGTAAAAATAATACTTTATATGTTGGTAGTGGGTATGGGATTTATCAATTAAAGAATTAGGTTGTAGTAAAAAAAGAAGAGGCTAATGAAAAATTAATATCCTTAGCCTCTTTTTTTAACAGTTTGTATTAGATTATGTGACAGCTTTAGGCTAGAAACTCAGATATATATACATTACAACTTTTTGTGGGACATGGTACCTGTCCCCTCGTCCCTTCACAATTAGGGTGTTCAATACAAGTCCTCGTATGTATTTCAAGCGTTACTGCTACCTCGTATTATTGTATCAAGTACTAATTCCCAAACTGTTTCTAAGTAATAATGCTCATAATTAAAAAGAAACTAATTTGGGAGATATCAATACTTGGCTTCTTTACTAGGTTCTTTCTAATTGGGACAAGGTACCTGTCCCCGTGTCCCTGTAGCGCGGAAGAAAAAATACGCCACAACCTGGCTAAAAAATGTCTATTTTATTGACAGAAGTCCATTATCGGACATTCCTAAAAATTAGTCCAGAAAAAAACAAGGTCTCAGACAAAATGCGTTCGAACCTTGTTTTTTCCCATTCTTATGGTAATTTCACAGCAAACAATCTATTCCCACCCAAATAGACAACCCCATTTGCAGTAACCAAAGGAGTTTCGCCCATTCCTCCATCATAAATAGAGTATCTATATTTTAACTGATGCTTAGGATCCCATACGGTTAAGGTTGATACTTTATCCAATGTTGTGGAAACGATATAGGCATTGCCGTCCTTATCGAATGTTACTGGATTTGTGCCGTACTCTACCACATATGTTGCAGCTAATTGACCATCCGGATAGTAAACAAATACTTTGTCAGCACCGTTTACATACAGCAAGCCATTTGGAGACTTCTCCGCCATCCAAAATCTAATGGTGCATCCCACAGCTCTGGGACAAGGTACCTGTCCCCGTGTCCCTCAAAAAGAAAAGCCCCGTAGAGATTCGTCTCCACAGAGCTTTGCAATATCAACACACTCGGGTCGGGACAAGAACCTGTCCCTCTGTCCCTTTCTCCTCAAATAAAAAAAGCCCTAACTCCTCAAAAGGAATAAAGGCTTAAGATATTCTCTTCATGAAAATAATATATGTCATTCTATTTGATTCGGTATCTAGCAAATAGTAAACCCAACAGAGATTTCTCTCTATAGAGCTTTCCTTCATCATATCCAAAATGGAATTATTTGTTGGGACAAGGTACCTGTCCCCTTGTCCCATACAAGCGAAATTGTACATATTTGTGTTGACATTTATATGTAATATACAAAATACTTTTCAAAATAAAAAAGAAACCAAGTTGAGAGAGAACTCTACTTGGTTTTTTTTAGTTCCTTATTAGTCGGGACAAGGAACCTGTCCCCTTGTCCCCACACTACATTAAGTAAGTAAGCATTATTATCTTTAAAATGGGGCTCCCCTAGGACGTTAGATCACATTGTTTTTGGTACCTGAAGCTTAAGACCTCGTGGGACAGCGTTATGGATCTTGTCCTTCAAATACGAATATTACGTGAAAATCAAAGTTTATATTTGCTAGGCGGTATCACTGTTGGATGAAAATGCAAGATCCTTTCACGTTCTAGAGGGGCCCTATAATAATTTCTGCGATAGTTGAGTCTTCCTAAAAATGGAAACAGAGGGCTTTACTTAAAGTCGGCCAATTTTCTTTAAAAACTACACTTGACCTATTTGCCATTATACTCTGTCCCGTGTCCCGTGAAATGAACAATTGAGTATAAATAATCATTTTCTTATGTTATAAACAATTACTATTCACTATAAAAAAGAAACCAAGTTGAGAGAAAACTCTACTTGGCAACTTTTTTTGTTTCTTACTAGTCGGGATAAAGGAACCTGTCCCTGTGTCTCTGCGGGTGGAGCTTTATACTGATTCTTTCCTAAACAAATAAAAAAGTTCTGAAGAGATTCCTCTCTTCAGAACTTCCAAGAAATAAGTTTGACTATATTATTGTACTGTCCAAGCAGTAGCGCCTAGTACAGCTACATCAGTTGAAGAAGAAACTGTATTACCAGCAGCATCCTTAACTGTGTTAGCTACAGTGATTGTATCAGTTGCTTCTGCTCCAGCAATTACAAATGTAACTGTTTTAGCAGTTGCATCGTATGTTGCTGATGTGATAGAGATAGCAGTTGAAGTACCTGAAACGTCTGCTGCAGTAAATAATGTAGTTACATTAGCACCATCTGCAATAGCAGTAGTTCCGTTGTAAAGAGCTTCATTAAATGTTAATACTAATCCAGATGGAGTTCCAGTTGTTACTGTAGCCACAGGACCAGAAGAATCTAAACCTACTGTAAATGCTACAGAAACAGTTTTTCCACTAGCATACTTATAGGTAGCTGTGAACTTATCTCCCATTTCAGCACCTGAGATGCTAGTACCTGAAGTTCCATTAGCTGTTACAGCAAGAGCTGAACCAGTAACTTTAGTTAAGTTTGTAATAGTAATTGTTGGATTTTCAGATCTATCAACACCATATTGGTCTAATACTTCATCAAAGTATCCGTTTAATTCAGATGTTGTGATTGCACCAGCAGTGATATTAGCCTTACCATCAGTTACAAGGTCAGTATTGAATGTAACAGTTTCAACCTTAGGAGCTTTGTTAGAAACGACTAATTCTTTTTCAAGAATAGCTGCAGCTGCACCATTAGCATCATTTACAGTTACTAATACTTGTACTTTAACATCTTTGTAATTTCCAGCAGCATCTAAGAAATCAGAAGCAGCAAATCCATTAGCAACCTCAGAAATTACACCTGAAGAATATGATACTTTGTTAGAATCTAAAGCTACTGAGTAATCACCTACTGGTAATAATACTTTAGTACCACTTTGTGTTACACCATATACCTTAACTGTTTTAGCATGATCAGTTGAAACAGAAGAAGTATCAACTGTATTTTGGTACATAGTACCTAAATCAGCAACCTCATAGCTAGCATAAGCAGATTGAGCAACTTTTGTGAAAGTCACAGATTTAGAGCTTGCTGCATTAGTTGTTGTTCCGTTATCAGTAGATAAAGCAAATACTAATCTTTCAGTTGAATCTAAGTTAGATCCAGATTTAGCAGAAACTACTAATTTATCAGTAGATGAGGTGATTGTGTTAGTTTCTAAATCAGAGCCAACAGAACCATTATCTAACTGAACAGTGAATGCAGAAGCATCAGTACCAGAAGCTGGTTTTACTGAAGTTACAACAATTGCATTTCCAGAAGTGTTTAACCAAGCATTTAATTTAGTATCAGATAAAGTACGTCCATATTGGTCTTGAACAAGTAATTTACTAGCTGTAAATTCAACTTTGTTACCAATTGCAACGCTTGTTGAAACTGTGTCTTTTAAACCAATAACAGCAGCTGGTTGAGCTTGATCTTTAACATTAATCATCAAGCTAGAGAAGTTTCCACCATTGCTTACTAATGAAGTAAGATAAACAGGTGCGTCAGCATTTGCTGTTGCTCCAGCATTTGATGGCGCAGTATAGTATAATTTTGCAGTTCCGTCGTTTTGTTTTTCAAAAGCTAAACCAGAAGCAAAACTTACATTTCCAGCTAAATCATCATAAGCAGTTACAGCATTACCATACTGGTCAGCTGCAGTGAAAGGAATTTCAACTTTTTCGCCTTCTGCAACTAATTTAGTTGGTGCAGAAATTGAGAATGTTTTAACTGCAGCTAAAGCATCTGCTTTAATTGTATATGTTGCAGTTTTTCCAGTTACTTTAGAAATTGCTTGAATAGTAACTTCTCCACCTTTAGCAGGGGCAGTACCATTTGTTAAAGTAACTGCTTCATAAGTTACACCATCAACTTCAACATCTGTAGCTGCACTAAATGTGCTTCCTACAAATAATGGATTGCTAGATGTAAATACTAAGTCATTATGGTTTGCAAGTGATAACTTGTTACCATACTGATCTTTCGCTTCGAATAAAAGTACATATCTACCATCATTATTAAATCCAGCTGGTAGATCAACTAGCTTCTTAGAAACTGTATTGTATACACCCTTAAATGCAACTTGATCAGCTTTAGACTCTAATCCAACTACAAACTCAACATTAACAACTGTTCCACTAGCTGCGTGTACACCTGTTAAGTAAACCTTAGTACCTGGAACAAAGTTTGTTGGAGTTGTTGTGTTTGTAATAGTTAATTTACCATTAACAGCATCATCAACAACATAACCACCAGTTGATTGGGTCCATGTAATAGATTGGTTAGTCATAGCTTCGCCATATTGGTTTAAGACTTTATAGTTAACTAATGCACTTTGACCAGCAGCAAAAGTTGTTCCTGGAACAGGAGTTACTGTTCCGCTGTTCATAGGTGCAGTTGTTGTAGGAACTTCAATCTTAGCTACCTTTTCGGTTGCAACTTTTACAGATGAAGAAAGAGCTTCAGTAGTTAATCCAGCTACAGAAACTGTGTATTCACCTTCAGTTAATTTAGTTACAGTTTCAATTACAGCTGAAGTTTTATCTTCAGAGAATGTAACTTTTTCTACGTTTGTAGAAACTGAACCTTTTTTGACTGTGATTTGAGCTTTTGTAGTATCAATAGCACCATTGAATTTAACTTCTAATTTTTTTGCACCAACAGCAGTTAGGCTAGAAACTGAAGTTGAAAATCCTGCAACAGTTACTTCAGATTTAACTTCTTTACCTAAGAATGAAGTTAATTTGTATGCTTTACCTGCTTCTTGAGCAGAAGTAGTTAACTTAACAGTAGTGTAAGTTTCTTCAGCAGCAGCTGGTACGATTTCAGCAGCAGTTACTGTTAAACCACCGTCAAATGCGAAGTCAGAAGCTTTAACTTCTTTAAGTTCGCCTTTAACTTTAACTTCTAAAGTTGTGCTGTTAACTGATTTTACTTCTACTACTTCAGCAGCAGATACAGCTACGTTTAATGCACGGTAGAAGAATAATGCGAATTGAGAACGTTTTACAGAGTCAGTTGGGTTGAATTCCCCATTTGGAGCAACTGTAATTCCGTGTTGAGCTAAAATTTTGATGTTAGCACGGTTAGCTTCAGCAGCTTTGTCAAGGTCTTTGATTTCAACTGCAGTACCGTTGTCAGTTAAGCCTAAAGCGTTAACTAATACAGTAGCCATTGCTTCACGAGTCATTCCAGTTCCAGCAGCAAATTTACCGCCAGCAGGGATTAACTTTGCAGCAACTAGTGCTTCAGCAAATGTCGAGTAGTAGCTCTTTGCAGTTAGGTCTTCGAATACGCCACCTACAGCTGCTTTCGCTTCTAATTTAAGAGCTTTTACGATCATTTCAGATGCTTGACCACGGTTGATCGTTTGGTTTGGAGCAAACGTACCATCTTGGTAACCTTGGATAACACCTAGATCAACTAATGCAGCAATTGCTGTAAGAGTTTCTTGATCTGTTACAGAAGAAAGATCAGAGAACTTTGATTCTGCACCAGCAACTGGAGCGATAGCAGATGCTACAACAGCAGCTGAGATAGTTCCAGCTAAAAACTTGCGGTAAGACTTTGGTTGGTAAGCCATTACTTTATTTCCTCCTCTAAATAAAAAATCATATTATTTAACCGAGATTAAGAGAATTGTTATGTATTTCTCTCTCTTAAACTCAATTGTTAACAATTACAAATACTAGTATAGAATTTTGTAGAAACATTGTCAATGCATTCGCATTGGCTAATATTTTCCTATTTTTTAACTTTTGAAGTTATGAAATAGATAAAATTCTGCTAGTACTTATACTCTATTCTACAAAAACTGTCAAAAATAGCAAGGTTTTTTTGGGCAATTTTCTTATTTCCCTGTGTTTTTTTCTCAACATCTCCATTGTATGAATCTACTTTTCATAATATTACCTATATTTACACTATTTTGTTACAAATTTGTTAAATTCACAATCTAGATGATGCGAGAATTAAGAAAGGATACTTGTAAAATAGATTCCAATGTATTAGACGGATAAGTTTTCATTTGGTTTCACTTTTTTATATTTTTTTCCAAATACGAAAAAAGTGGAAGGCTTTTTCAGAGAGCCCTCCACCAAACGCTTACCAACCATTAAATAAAATGTCCCATTATAGTTGTTTTTATACCCTCTATGTAAAGAAATAAAACCTCTCACCATTAATTTGGTAAGAGGTTATTAATATTAACGCAATTCCATCGTTCGCATCAAGAATCTAGAAAACTGTGAACGAGTCACATTATCATTCGGATGATAAGCCCCGTTTGCCGTAACGGTGATTTTATTAAAGGCCAGTGTATTGATCACGTTATAGCTCCAATCACCTGGTTTTACATCTGTGAAGTAGGCATTATTTGTTGGTTTTGCATATAAATTTTCATAAGCACGAGCTAAAATCGCGGCCATTTGTGCTCTTGTTAAATTCTCATTTGGACGTAATGCCCCGTCCTTACCGATCAACCCATGTGCCTCAGCAATCATCATTTCTTGATAATTTAAGTCTGTTGGCTTCATGTCGGTTGCTTTCATTTTGTATCCTTCAGGCAACGTTAAACCAAGCTCTTTAACAAGCATAGCAGCTGCATGACGTCTTAATAATGGCTGCCCAGGTTTGAATGTGCCATCTGGATAACCGGAGATGATGCTTTTTAACTGAAGGTATGCAATGGCACTCGCTTCTTCCCCAAATTTCACGTCGCTAAATACCGTTACATTTCCTGCATGCAGATTTGAAGACGCAATATAGCCCACAAAGCCGTTTCCTTTCACTTGGTACATAACATAATGGTTGCTTGGGTTTTCCATTTCAAATGGGCCAGCTATGATTTCAATCGGTGTGTAATGTGGCAGCCTTTGAATCTCTGCTCCATTTATACCATCACGCAGTTTAGAGTAGGAAAGCTGGTCGTTTAATGTATAAACCTTCTGTCCATTTGTAAAAGTTTGTGACGTTAATGTTCCAACGTTTGGCCAGTTATATTCACTATCCACAAAGCTCATGATGTCTGGCTTGTCAGTGTAAGGATAAGCAATATTTACTTTAGGGATACTACTGATAGGTAGAAGAGAATAGTTGCGAATTGCTTCTAATACTCGTTCTTGGTATGGTGCTTTTTCATGGTCGAGATTTGGATCATTTCGTTTGGAAAGACCGTTGTAGGCCATAATCGCAAAATACCAATTTTCAATGGTGTTCGGATTTTTGTCATTAATTTTTGGCAAATTCGAATTGTTCCATTTTTGTTTCAAGATTTTGGCACCTGTTTCGATATTATATTGGGTGTCCCACTTTAAACGTTCCTTGTCAATGCCGGCTGTTTGCAATTCGGCATCTGACATGGTGATTTGCATTATTCCGATACCACCATCGGTTGCGATGATCGGTTGGCCTGCGGAATCAAATTGCTTCATGCCTGTTTCGATAAACGCAATGGCTTTTAAAATTTCTGGTGGAATGCCGTTTTGAATGGCTGTTTCTTGTAACATGGCTTTTATCTCAAGCGTGCTGTAACTTTTTGATTCTTGATAAAGCTCTTTTTGGATATCAGCATCTGTTGTAACGCTTGATTGAATATTTTCGTAATTTAAAACAAGGGTTTGGGAGCCTCGGTTAAAGCCCGTTGCTTCGTGTTGAATCGCGTTCAGATTCATTTGCTTGTTATCTATCTGATTTAAAATCCAACTTACTTCTAGAGGAAGCTGGCTGTAGTTGTACCATTTGGTTGAGTCGGCTACACCCGTTACTTGATCCAATAATACGGAAGAATACGTTCCTGTTCCTTCACGGGCATGAACATACGTCGTATCACCTTCTAAATTTTTCAATTGCAATTGTAGATTATACATTTGCGGATTGTAAGGATTCGTTTCCGCTCCTTTTAAATAGAAGGAAAGTGGATTTTTCGGTTCAAAACCCGGAAGTAGTTTGCTCCAATAATCTTCAATTGCCGGTGTGTCAAACGGTGTTGAAATGTTTACATTCATTTGTGCCGATTGTTTGATGGCATTTTCTGAACCAAATAGCTGCACATAATCTTCCGCTAAAATTTCCGGCATCGACCAAATGTATTCACCAGTATCAGTGTCATGAACATTTGGGTTAGCGTCTAGTTCTCTGCTTTTTGCATAGTCGCTAGTTAACCAGTTACCTGGTTTGCTATTTTCATCGTTTATTAGGTGATAGAACGTAAAATGGTGGCCATACTCATGCGAAAGAACATAGGCCATGCTATCCACTGTCGTGAAGTCATTTCCACCGAATAAGTAAATTGGGCGATCTGATTTTAATGAAGCAGATGTGCTTGTGTATTGATAGCTAGCAAAATATTGCCCCATTACTTTTTTTCCAGCTGGATAGTCCGGGATGATCATGACTTTCCCCAAAAGAGGAAGCTCCTCGCCATGCTTATTGCGTAATAGCTCTTCTTCGAGTGCTTTCAGCTTGTCCGTTGAACGCCATAATGGACTATAGCTTTCGAACGTAACGCCGCTCTTTTCGCCTTTATAGCTTGCTAGAAGCGTGTAGTTATCTTGGTAATCGCTTTGCGCCGATTTCGTTCTCACTTCGTCGAGTACGTGAGCAGATGAATGCTGCGCAAAACCAAATAAGAACAGGCACGTGGTTAGTGTATATAGTTTAATGAAATTGTTGTACACTGCTTTACCCTTCCCTTCTGTTTTTTCTATTATTATAGCAGACTAATAGTCTCATTTGGGGTTACTCCTAAAAATAGGAAAAATTGAGTAGATTAATGGATTGTGAGTTAAAATCTTGATATTTATAGAAAAGTCTTGAGCTAGTATAAGAAAATTGCGGGTTAAACACGGCTTTTCCCTGAATCCCAACTCATATTTTAGAGTAAAGACCGCATATATCTGACCGTTTCAGCCATATATCTGACTAATTCACAAATATATCTGACCTAAATCGGAATATATCTTACTGTTACCCGATTATTACTAACTTTGTCACAACTCAGGTAAAAAATGGGGGCCGCACAAACGCACAACCAAAAAGAAAAACCCAGCGACTCCATACCAGAATCGCCAGGCCTCCCCTACTAATCTATTTCGTCACTGTCAGCTTATAAGCTTCCAAACTCGTTCTTCCTAAGGCTTCTTCTACTAAAATGTAGTATTGACCTTTTGGAAGGGTAACATTGGCTACTTCAGCGTCGCCTGCACCGTAGTGGTCATAGCGTCCCACTTTTTTGCCTTTGCTGTCAAAGATGGTAATGGAACCGTCTAATCCAGCAGGTAATTCAAGGTTCACTTGCAACTTAGAGTACTTATCTACTTTTAGTGAATAATAGTCTTTGTCACCAAAGTCGATTCCAGGGTTGAAGTATCCTTCTGCTGTATAGCCAGTCTTTGTGCTCTTAAGGGCAGCCGGTTTCGATGGCACATTATTTTTCACAACAGAATCTTTGTCTTCGTCATTTGTGTTCCAATTGTGAAGGGCGATTTCGTATGGCTCAATCGATAAACCGTTATATCCGTAGCCATTCAATACGAAGAAGTAACCTACATCCTTCTTCGCTTTAAAGGAGCTGTTTACATTAAATACGGTTGCGTAATAATCTGGATAGAAACCATTTGCCTTACCGAATTCTTCCTCGTCGATTACCATGTTACCGTTCGTATCTTCGACAATCGTCAAGAACGGAATCAATGCTCCCTGAAGCTCTTTCGGAAGATTTTTCTTTTCTTCATCTGTAAAAGATTGAGGATTTACAGTTAAGGATAAGTGGTTTTCTTCTCCATGGTTTTTATAATAGTAGAAATCGGTATCTGTTGCGTAAATCAGATGGTTCTGATCTTTATCGCCTGGTTGTAACACTTTCGCACGAAGGTCTTTGTTTTCATCGATATCATTGTCCGTTGGAACGTCCATTAATTTTTTCGATGTGAATTGGTAAGACTCCTCAGACGCTTGGTAGCGATTGTTCATGAAACGGATGTAATATTCTTTTCCTTCTTTCAGGGCCAATGTACGAGTAAGATTTTGCTCACCACCGCCGCCAAATAGGTAATAGTAATAATCTGTCCAAATATCGGCAATTGGAAGTAGGTCATTGTTTTCCTCATCGTATTCCATGATTTGTACCCATGGGAATAGCTCTTTTGTTTTGCCTAGTTCGAATTGGAAAATTTCATCGCCTGTAGCTGTGAATTTGTAATAATCTTCGTCACCGCTAAAGTTGATTTTCCCTTCGATTTTTCCACCTAATTCAAATGGAAGAGCTTTTTCACGGATGGTCGCAAGCATTTTTTCATCTTGGAAATAACGGTACTTTGGTTGTTCCGCCATTTGTTCCATTGCCGCTCTAAAGTCGCTAACCTTTTTCTCTTTGTATTCCGCTTCCGTCATTTCGCCTTCTTTGAATTTTTCTTCAGGCCCTTGGTCTCTTTCTGGGAAGCCGTCTTCATCTTGGCCAAGATCAAGTTTGGATCCTTTTAACGTGTAAGGTGTATTGGAATTCGGTACTGCTTTTTCCGTTTGTGGAATTCCAAAGATGAACTCATAAAAGTAGTCACGTCTTGGTTCACTAGAAACTTCAATTAAATAGTTCATTCCTGGCATTGCTTCAAACGACATGGTTTCGCCTTCACTCACACCATTGTTGTTTGCATACTGAATCGTTGGTACTTCCGCATAGACATCTGGTGGAAGATCCTTTGGCGGCCAGTTTAAAAATTCTTCTTCAAAATAAGCAGAGATGGAAGAGTTAATTCCAGGTACGGCAGATAATTCGAATTTCACCATCGTTGGTTCTTCGACCGTGAAGCGGAAATAGTCTTTGTCGCCTTCTTTCGCTTCCGCATCGACCGCAAATGTTAACGTGCTGCTGTCTTCACTGTTAAACGGTAAGCCTGAAATGACAACTGGCTCTTGAGCTGTTACATTGTCAATCTTCATTTCTGTTTCTTTTTGCAGCTTTAATGTGTAGTGGGAAGCACCACTTTCGTCATACTGACCGTACACATCTTTGACCGCGATATATAATGTTCCATTTTCAGTCGCTTGGAAGAAGCTGCCTTCTTGCTTGCCATTGTTCACATCATTGATGTCTCTTTTTACAGAAGCTTCTGTTTTGCCTTCAGGAAGGAATTCGAACATTAATTTGTAATTGTATGCTTTAGCACCATCTAGTAATGCTTGAACGCCTTGACCTTTTTCTAGCTTCACTTGATACCAGTGCATGTCTCCTGGTTGAGTAAAGCTCTTCGTCCATTCGCCCTTTTCTTCTGTTAGTTCAACCGCTTTTGTTTTGTCAGCAGCTTCTACGACTTTAGGCAGATTTTTCAAATCGAACTGTAATGCTTTTACAGGGTCCACTAAACCAGCACCATATTTCACATCGTAACCTTTATCGCCTAAGTCATCGGCTGTCATTTTTAAAATGGCTTCGACTTCGTAAGGCTTCAGGTCTGGATATTTTGATTTCAAAAGGGACGCAACGCCCGCTACAATCGGTGTTGCCATTGACGTACCGCTCAGTTCAGCAAAAGATGAACCTTTTAAGAAATCAAAAACGGAGCTGTAAACGGCTTCCCCTGGAGCTGCGATATCCACGAATGCACCGTAGCTGGAGAATTCCGCTAATTCCTTTTTATCGTTGGTCGCACTGACCGCAATGACGCCTTCATAAGCAGCTGGGTACGATACGGACTCTCCGTAATTGTTTCCAGCAGCTGCTACCACAGTGATACCAGCATCGATCGCTTTTTTCACAGCTTCTTCTAAAATTGGTGATGGCATTGAACCGCCAAGACTCATGTTGATGACGTCTACGTTTTTACTAACGGCATAAAGGATTCCTTCCGCAATCGCGTAGTCCGATGTTCCCCACATCCCGTTAAAGACATCAATTGGGAGGATTTTCGCGTTCGGGTTAACCCCATATCCACCAACGCCATTACCCTTCGCCCCAGCTATCAGTCCGGCAACATGCGTACCATGAACATCCGTATAGGAAAGGTTAGCTGGATTTAAGACGTTATAAGGAGGAAGAACTTGTGACTTTAATTCAGGGTGTTTCAGGTCCATACCGGTATCAATAACAGCAACCGTTACTTTGTTATCCCCTGCAAGGCTTAAAGCTTTATCGATATTTAATAGTGACAGATGGTACATTTTCGATTGTTTCGGATCATTCAAGGCAAACGTCTTGTATGTAACACTTGGCGTGGCACTTAAAACGCCTTGTTGCTTTGAATAGTAAGATACTACATCGGCCATCTTCTGACCTTTTGATAGTTTCACAATGTCATAGCCAAGGGATGGAATGGAACGATCTACGATAACCCCTGCTTTTAGATGAATGCTTGCAGGAAGTTTTTTGGCATATTTCACGACAATGGTGTTATCACTTAACACCTCTTGTTGTTCTTGTTGTTTTTGGTAAGCTAATTTTGTTTGCTCACTTTCAGATAGCTTAAGTTTTTTCGCTAAATCTTGCTTTGCCTTTTCTTTCATAGCTTCCAAGTCTACTGGTTTCGTAGTGGCGGATGCCAGGCCAGGCACAAGCAAGGATGAAGCTAACCCAAGGGAAAGCGACATGCGTTGCCATTTTTTCATTAAATCTTCCTCCCTTACTTTTAAACTCACTTACAATAGACGATTATATCAGGAAAAAGTTTCATTTATTTATAAAATATTGGAAATTTTTGTGAAATAGCACTTTATACCCAGTTGGTAATAATACCCATAAATGTATTCAAAATGTATTTTGATGCAATAGAGAAAATTTGGCTATAAGATGAAACTGTTTTGAAACAGTGCTATACTGATTCTATGTGAAAATTGTAATCGAAGAGGTGATCTCTTTTGCTAAACTATTTTAAAAAAATAGTCGGTACAAAGGATTCAAAACAAATTAAAAAATACCGTCAAATCGTGAGTCAAATAAATGAATTAGAAACAGATTTTGAAGCATTATCCGATCAGGAGTTAATAGGGAAAACTGCTTACTTCAAGGAGCAGCTTGCTTCTGGAAAAACGGTTTTTGATATCCAAGTCGAAGCTTTTGCTGTTGTGCGCGAGGCGGCGAAACGTGTGTTAGGCATGCGCCATTACGATGTGCAAATGGTCGGTGGACTCGTGTTAGCGGAAGGAAATATCGCGGAAATGCCAACGGGTGAAGGGAAAACATTGGTTGCCTCCCTACCAAGTTACTTGCGCGGCTTAGAAGGCAAGGGTGTTCACGTTATCACCGTTAACGAATATTTAGCACGCCGTGACCGTGAAATAGTTGGAAAAATCCATGAGTTCCTCGGGTTAACCGTTGGTTTGAACTTGCCAATGATGGAGCCGGATGCGAAGAAGTTAGCGTACAAAGCGGACATTACGTACGGGGTAGGGACAGAATTCGGTTTCGATCATCTTCGTGACAATATGGTTTACGAAACTGGCCAACGCGTGCAGCGCCCGTACCATTATGCGATCATCGATGAAGCCGATAGCGTGTTAGTCGATGAAGCGAAAACACCATTAATTATTGCCGGTAAAACAGGAATTAGCTCGGAGTTGAGTTATTTATGTGCTCGTATCGTGAAAAGCTTTGTTCGCGATGAGGATTTTATTTTTGACGAAGAGTCCCACACCGTTAACTTAACGGAAGATGGAATTACGAAAATTGAAAAAGGCTTTAGTGTCGACAATTTATATGAATTGGAGCACCAAACGCTCTACCATTATGTGATTCAAGCATTGCGTGCGATGGTGATGTTCAAACGCGATGTTGATTATATTGTTCAAGATGGACAAGTTATGCTGATCGATATGTTTACGGGTCGCCCAATGGAGGGAAGAACGTTAAGTAACGGACTTCACCAGGCGATTGAAGCAAAGGAAGGTCTGGAAGTTTCTGAAGAGAACAAGACTCAGGCATCGGTCACGATCCAAAACTACTTCCGTCTGTATCCAGTGTTATCCGGTATGACAGGTACAGCAAAAACGGAAGAAAAAGAATTCCAAGAGCTGTACGGAATGGATGTTGTTCAAATCCCAACGAATCGCCTTATCATTCGCGAGGATTTAGAGGATTTCATTTATATGACGATTGACCAAAAATACACGGCTGTTGCCAAGGAAGCAAAACGCATCCATGAAACGGGACAACCGATGTTAATTGGAACGACTTCGATTTTGCAATCGGAAAAGGTTGCGGAATATTTGAAGAAGGAAGGCTTGTCGTTCGAGCTATTAAATGCGAAAACGATTGAGCAAGAAATCGATTTAATTACGAAGGCTGGCCAAAAGGGTCATATTACGGTTGCGACAAATATGGCTGGACGCGGAACCGACATTATGCTGGGTGAAGGTGTGGCTGAGCTTGGCGGTTTATATGTCATCGGGACTGAACGCCATGAATCACGCCGGATCGACAACCAGCTGAAGGGACGTTCTGGTCGCCAAGGAGATCCTGGAAAGTCTCGCTTCTTTATCTCCCTTGAGGACGATATGTTTAAGCGATATGCGAAGGAAGAACTAGATAAGTTGGTTGCTTCGGTTGATGCAGATTCTGAAACTGGCCTTGTCGTGAGTAAGAAAGCGAAGGAATTTGTTGAACGTACCCAACGTATTTGCGAGGGCAGCAGCTACTCGATGCGTGAGTACAACTTAAAACTAGATAATGTCATTAATGAGCAGCGCAGAACGATATATACATTGCGCAATCGTGTGTTGGAAGAAACCGATATGTTACCGGTTGTCCTGCCAATGATTGGCTCTTATGTGGATCGTTTGTTTGACGAAACTTGCAGTGAAGAAGTCATTGTGGAAAAATGGGATTTAAATGGGCTTGAGCATGAGCTAGTTCGCATTTTAGCTGACCGTGACGTAACCTTCCCTGAAGGCTTAACATCCAAGGAAGAATTGATGAAGTTTGTCGAACCAATCGTGGCGGATTACATTGAATCTCTTGAAGCTGATCGCGAAAATGGAAGCATACAAAGCATTTTCAAACGAATGCTGATTGCGTTTATCGATATGCACTGGTTAGAGCATATTGACGCGATGGAACGTTTAAAAGAAGGCGTTGGCTTACGTAACTACAGCCAAGAAGACCCAATGCGCCAATACGAACGCGAAGGCCTAGAGCTATTTACTATGATGTACGAAAACCTAGAACGAGATGTCGCACGCGAAACAAGCCACATCCGTTTAACCCTTTAACACAGTAGCGCAGTGGGGGTCAGACCCCCGCTCGTTTAACGCGGTGAAGTGGCGGGGGTCTGACCCCCGGTACTTTAAAGTGGTGAAGTGTTTAGTTTGATTGATTGGAGGTATGGTTGATGTTAGGTTTCTTTAAACGTAAGAATAAGGATGAGAAGATTGAGAAGCATGGTACGGATAGTGTGGTGGATTCTCAAGAGTTATTAGGTGGCGAGGCTGGTGAGGATGCTTCAACTGATGAATCTGTTGAAACTAGTTTATCCTTTTTACCAGAAATGACGGTTAGTACGGAAGAACGCTATTATTTTCAGTTCTTACATAACGAGCTTCCACTCCTAAAGGCGAACCAGATTTCGTTAGCTGGGATTGAATTAAAGCAGGTTGGCGACGAATGGCATGTGGTGGCCTTTGTTCGTAATACGCTGTCTAAAGGAATTCGTTTTGAGCAACTTCCGTTATTGTTAATCGGACCAAATGGCGAAAAGCTTGGACGTAAGGAATTTGATTTAAGCCAGTTAGGCGAATTACCGCCAAAGAGCAGTACACCTTGGCTATTTGTGTTCAACCAAAATGACTTAGCAGTTGAAGAATTACCTGAAGAAGGCTGGAAACTTGCTTTTGAATTGAAATCCAAGCACCGTTTAGATCTTGCTGAAAGCTGGGAGAAATCTTTACCAGCTGAAGATAAAGATCGTTTAGCTAAGTTGGTTGAGAACATGGAGCCGCCTAAAAATGGTGAAGTAAACTTCATGGGTATACAGGCTCAGGTAGCTGAAAACGGCAACCTTCATGTAACCGTAATGGTTCGAAACGGTAATCCAAAGAATATTAAACTAGAACAAATTCCATTAGTCGTCGAAGATGCTTCAGGAGAAGTAGTGGCTAGAGGTGGCTTCAAGCTAGAAGACTTTGAAGTAAAAGCTAACACAAGCAAGCCTTGGACGTTTATTTTCCCTAAGGAAATGGTGACGAAAGAGAATATCGACTTATCGAAATGGAGAGCTTATCCTCCACAGCAGCAATAGAACATAGAAAAAGCGCCTGGTTTTTAATTGACCAGGCGCTTTGTTTTATCATCTAGCATTAAAATGTGACATCTATCAAAATTAGGTACACTCACCTAATACTATCCACCTACGACAAAGACAGAAAAAACACCTATCAGGCATTGATAGGTGTTCTTTCTACTGGGCTACCAACCGAGATTCTATGCAAAAGCAGAAGGAAATAATTTCTGTTACATATATATATTACCATTAAAAATGGCATATCTCAAATACAATTTATTGAAATCAAATAAGAATTTTGTGCAAACGATTCCTTTATTTTTTGGAAGTGACCGCCTTAATCAAAAACTTCGGTAAAGCAGCCTGACGCTTGATACGCCAAGGTTCTTTTAGTAGACGGTAAAACCATTCAAGACCTAACTTTTGGAATGATTCAGGAGCACGCTCCAAATTTCCAGAAATTACATCAAAAGACCCACCTACCCCTTGATAAACAGAAGGGTGCAATTGTTCCTTATTGGCAATAATCCAATTTTCCTGTCTTGGACTGCCCATCGCTACAAAAATAATATCCGCTTGTGATTCATTGATGGTTTGGTGAACCAACTGCTCATCCTTTTGGTAACCATCTACTGTCCCCACAATTTGAATGCCAGGATACATTTCTTCTAGTTTTGCTTTTGCTTGATCCGCCCTGCCTGGTTTCCCTCCATAAAGGAAAACTTTTTTACCGTGCTTGGCCGCGGCTTCACAAAGCTTTAACATCATATCAATGCCGGTAACGCGCTCGCGAATTTGGCCACCTTTAAGCTTCGACGCTAAAATAACGCCAATGCCATCCGGAATTTGAAAGTCTGCGGAATTAAGCAGGTTTCTTAATCCCTCATCTTCCTCAGCCTTCATAATTTTTTCAGGATTAATCGCGACAATAAATGCTTTTTCACGGTTATCGATTTTTTTCAGTAGTTTAGCTATTAGTGAGTCGTAGTTATCCGTACAAACGTCTACACCTAAAATTGTCTCTTTCATGCGTCATCACCTTTTGTAAATGGCTAAAGCGTCTGCGATAGCCAGACGCTTTTTAAAAAATTAGTTATTCTTTGAATCTCCAAGTGTGAAGACTTCAAAGCCTGCACTTTCCCAAAGCTTGCGGTCTAAGCAATTCTTTGTATCTAACACAAGCTTAGTTCTCATTTTATCAGCAAAGCTTGCTGGATTTAAGTCTTTGAATTGTTGATGCTCTGTTAAGACCACAATTAAGTCAGAATGGCTAACCGCTTCTTCTAAAGACTGTGTTTGCTGCTCAAATTTATTTTCTTTGATATGCGGGTCATAAGCGGAAAGGTCAAGTTTTAGTTCCTTCATATGGTGAAGCACTTCCATTGACGGACTTTCACGCATATCATCAATATTGGCTTTGAATGCTAATCCAAATGCCGCTACTCGAGGATGTTGAATCCCTTTTGCATCAAGAATTCGTTTTGCCTTATTAGCAGTATATTCTGGCATGCTATCATTGGTTGTACGAGCTAGATGGATCATTTTCGCTAAATCCGGCTGTAATTCCACCATGAACCAAGGGTCAACGGCGATACAATGTCCACCTACACCTGGACCAGGAAGGTGAATATTTACACGTGGGTGGTAGTTCGCAAGCTTAATTGCTTCCCAAACGTTTACCCCGATTTTTTCCGAGATTTTCGCTAATTCATTGGCAAACGCAATGTTCACGTCTCTGTACGTGTTTTCAATTACTTTTACCATTTCAGCAGTCGTTGCATCCGTTACGTGAATCGTACCTTCCACAAATGTACGGTACAGTTCAACCGTTAATCGGCTGGATTCCTCGTTAATTCCACCAACGATACGATCGTTTTGAACTAACTCCACGAATACTCTACCTGGAATAACGCGTTCTGGAGAGTGAGAAATGTATAGCTCTGTGCCAAGTTCTAGGCCAGTTTCTTTTAAAACTGGAATCATGATATCTTCAACCGTTCTTGGAGGCACCGTAGATTCTAAAATTACAAGATTACCTTTTTCGACAAAAGGAACAATTGATTTGGTTGCGCTGCGTACATATTCTAAATTAGCTGTTTTGTCTGCGTTGATTGGCGATGGAACCGCAATAATGAACACATCTGCTTTTTCCACCTTTGTAGAAACCGTTAGATTCCCGCTATCAATAGCTGTAATTAAACGTTCCTCTAGGCCATTTTCCTCTATATGAAGCTGTTTGTTGGCGATCATGTTAACAGCTTTTTCATTCACATCCATACCGTGCACTTTTAATCCGTGGTTTGCGAACATTACGGCTGTTGGAAGACCAATGTAACCAAGTCCGACCACACAAAGCTTTTTCGACATAAGTGTTTGTCTCCTTTTCTGTTGAAACCTCTAAATATGAATTCCCTTTGTTATTATAGCGAAAAAAAGCGAATGGTCATAGCTTTTTCCTCTGAATGTAAAAATGTTGTAATACGTCTAACTTCTAATACACACTTTTTCATAGTATGTATCATTTATTTAAAATGATTGTAGAATAAACTAAATTTTTATGCAAATTTTGGCGAATGGTGGCGGGTAGGGATTTGTGTTTTTATAGATTGAGTCGACCTGTATGCGAATCGATGTTTTGTTCCCTTTTTGGACTCTTTTGATAACACTTTTGATAAAAAAAGTGATCTTATTAAAGAATTCATTTTTTCCACTAGTTTTCTGGGTATATTTGAGAAGAATTTCCCCTTAAAAATGGTTAAGCCGAAGTTTATCCGAGTTTTGTTGCTGTGTTTCCGACTTTGTCACCAAGTTATCCGAGTTTTTGGGACAAATATCCGTCTAAATTCGATTTGTTTCCGACTTTGTCACATTTTTCAAATAGACTCCCCTATCATCTTTTTAAAAAAGGATACACCCACTAACTATCTATCACCCTACAAAAATAAAAAACTAGATGGCACCATAAGGTACCATCCAGTTCATCAAATCAAAATTATTTTAAAAGAAGTGATACAAGCTTCGCACTTTGAGCTCTTGAAGCGCCAGTTCCAGGATTGAATAAATCTTCGTAACCTTTAACATAGCCTAATTCAACAGCTGCAGATACTGCGTTTTGAACTTCAGCATCTAATTTAGTGATGTCATTGAAGTCAGCAGTTGCAGTAGCTTTGTAATCAACTTTGTTCTTTAAGTTGTAAGCTCTGATTACCATTGTAGCCATTTGAGCACGAGTAATTGCCTTGTTTGGTTCGAACGTTGTTTCAGAAGTTCCTTTTACAAGACCGTTTTGGAATGCAGCTGTGATTTCAGCTTTTGTTGCTTCATCAGCGTTTGCAATATCTGTAAATGCAACAGGTGCATCAGTAGCTTTTAATCCTAAACCACGAACAAGTAAAGAAGCGAATTGTGCACGAGTTAAGCTGCTTTGTGGTAAAAAAGTACCTTCAGTTGTACCTTTTACTACTTGTTTTACGCGTAGGTCGTAAACATAATCAGAAGCCCAGTGATCTGCTGGAAGATCTGTAAATGGAGTGAATACTTCAGAAATACGTCCTTCTGCTTTGTAATCAACTGGCTTGCCGTCAAATGATGCTACAAAATTTGTTGTTGCTTCAAGATCTTCTGGACCTTGTACAAACTTATTACCTGCAAATTCAGCGATTTGGTAACCCTTAACTCCATACATATAGTTATTAACAACTACTGTGTATTCTTTGCTTTCATCAATCTTTGTTCCATCTGGGAACATGATGTCCACTACTTTGTTTGTATCTCCATCCCAAGTGTACTTAAATCCACCAATATAGAAGTCTAATCCTTTACTTGTAATTTGGTTGTTAAGTACTGTTCTTAATTCCTCACCAGTTAAACTTACTTTAACTAATGTATTTGCAAATGGTTGAACAGCAAAAAGATCTCCTACTGTGATTGGTCCTTTATCAATGGAATAACGTACGCCTCCACCATTCATAAGAGCAAAATCCGCGTCCATTTCTGCTTTCATACCGTCAGCAATTAAGTTACCCACAGCTTGGTCTCCAACAAGACCACGAGAAGGATATGAGCCCTTCATGTCGCCAGTTGATTCACCTACTACTTTTTCTGCAATCGGCTTAACTAAATCAAGATATTTTTTCAAAAGAGCTGCCATTTCTGGATCAGCTGGAAGATCGCTTTGGAATACGGTTTTAACTTCAGCTTCTTTGTTAACAATATCCCCTGATACCGGATCAATTTCTAAATCTACATCTGCAAATGCTGTTCCGTAAGAATAAGCTTGGACAATTAGTTTATTGTCTACTAATTTATCTACACCTACATGGTTGTGTGCAGCAAAAATTACGTCTACTTCATCATCAATTTTTTCAGCGAATGCACTAGCGTCAAAATCTAAATCGTTACCATTTTGCGTTGTTGGATTATGCGCAATAACAACGATTGCTTTAATACCTTGGTCTTTTAATTCTTTTGCATACGTATTAATCGCTTCTGCTTCATCACGAACCTCTAAGTTTTCGTTTCCAGTTGCCACGATGATGTCTGGAGTTTCTTGGGTTGTTACACCAATAAATCCAATTTTAGCTCCGCCAACTTCTTTAATTGCATATGGTTCAAATAATAATTTGCCTGTTGATTTGTCATATACGTTTGCAGAAATCATTGGGAAATTCATTCCATCATAGCCTTTTAGGCCTTTACCACCTGGGTGATCTCCACCTTTAACCATACGCATTAATTCCGCAATACCTTCATCAAACTCGTGGTTTCCTGGTACCCCAATATCAAAGCCCATAGCTTCAAATGCTTCAACCGTTGGCTCATCTTGGAATGCAGCAGAAACAAGTCGGCTAGCCCCGATCATGTCACCAGCATTAATTAATAATGTATTTGGATTTGTTTTTTCAGCTTCTTTTAAATAAGCAGCTAAATATTCAACTCCACCAATTTTGGACTCTTTTACTCCGTCCTTATCTCTATCAAAAGATGAGGAACTATCAAGCTGTCCGTGGAAATCGTTTACTCCTAAAAGTTGTACCTTAATATTTTCTGTTTCTGCCTTTACTAATTCTGTGCTAAACGGTGCTGCAAATGCTCCCATCGCTAACGCTGATGTTAGAGCAACACTTACTAATTTTTTACCATACTTACGTAACATTCAATCTCCTCTTTCCTGTTAAAAGTTTGGATTTTATGTCGAACCATAGACTATTGTAACAGATTCATAGGGTAATAGTAACGAAGTTTTTAGAATTTATGTAAAATTTTTGTAAGTGTGACTTTTCTACTAGATTCATCAATATTTACAGAATAGTAAACCATTGTTTACCTTTCTAAAGTTTGTTGTTAGATTGATAGAATTTCGCAACAAATTTAACACACAAAAAAAGAGCCAGCACAAGTCTGGCCCTTCCACCTTAATAAAGTTCTACTCTTCCAATTTCAGCAATTTTAAAATCCATGTACCCTACAGGCTGGATGAGGAAATACAGATTGTTTTCTCCGTTTTCAAGAGTTCCTTTGTATGAACTCTCAAGTTCAAATTTTACTTTCACGATATATTCGACTTGAGAGTTTTTTCTACCGATCTCTGTGAAATTGACATACTCTATTTTTTTGATTCCCTTTTTAAACTCTTCCACGTTAAAGTCGTTAGGATTTATAAAAAGTTGTTTGGTTGTTTCCGTATTTTTTAGTAAAAGGGTAACAAAATTAAAAGCAGGATTGATATTTCCTGGAATATCTAGGTTCCAATATGGCTCTTTACTGATTCTCCAGCCGATATTTTGCACATATTGATATTCCACTAAATAGTTCTGCTTTTCCGTTGTATCTCCTACCGGAATCGTGAGTAGGTATGTTAGAGTGTTATTTTCATTTTTAGTTAATTGAGCCGTTGCTTTATCCCATCTTAGTAAAGATCCGCCGTCTGCTTCCACTTGAGCTAATCGTCCATTGTATTCAATGATGCCGCGGGATTGAATAAACGATTCTGCTGCCGCTTGGGTTAAAGAATTTTTCAAAAAAGCTAATAGCTCGCTTTTTGTATCAATTGAACTTGATAGGTAACGATACGTTTTCCCTTGGTACGTAAAAGTTTGGTATTCACCTGGACGATACGTTCCACCTGCTTGAACGTAGCTGGATGCTTGCGCGAATTTTGTGGCGAGCTCTACGGCAAGGCTATCCGTTAAAGCATTATTTGTTTCTAGCGCCGGTTCCTTACTAATTCTCCAGCCGACCTCTTTCACGAATTGAAGCTCCACGATAAAGGTTTGTTTTTCAGTGGTATTCCCAACCGGTACGATTAATTGATAGATTTGTTTGCTGTCCTCAGATTTCACTAATTTCGCCGTTGCTTTATCCCACTGTAATAAGGAGCCGCCATCCGCTTCGATTTGAGCTAATCTTCCATTGTATTCAATGATACCGCGGGATTTAATGAACTGCTCTGCGGCTGTATGGGTTAATGAATGTTTCAAGTAATTTAATAATTCGTTCCTTGTATCGATCGAACTTGATAGATAGCGATACGTTTTTCCACCATACGTAAAGGTTTGATACTCACCTGGACGGTAGGACCCGCCAGCCTGAACATAACTGGAGGCCTGCGCAAATTTTTTCGCAAGGTCTAATACCCCTTCGGCTGTTAAGGAACTTTGTTCAAATGAAGGCTCATTGCTTAATCTCCAGCCAACTTTTTGAACATACTGGTACTCTGCCATATAGGTCTCTGTCACACCTGTGTCTCCAACCGGAACCGTCAGCTGATAGTATTCCGTATTTTTCGTGGATTTAATATATTTAGCCGTTGCTTTTTCCCACTGTAATAAAGACCCGCCGTCCGCTTCTACCTGAGCCATTTTCCCTTTGTATTCAATGATCCCATTGTCTTTTAAAAATTGTTCCGCTGCTTTTCTAGTAAGTGTTTTTGCTAAGTAGTTTACTAGCTCCTTCTTTGTATCAATAGAGCTAGCCAAATAACGATAGGTTTTCCCCTTGTAACTAAATGTTTTATATTCGCCAGCTTTGTAATCACCGCCGCGCTGTACATAGGCGGACGCCTTAGCAAAGTCGCTTGCCAGTTTGATAGCTTGTTGGGTCGTTAATTCATTTTTAACTTTTTCCGGGTGTGTATGTTTCGGCTGTTCTTTCGCCCAAACCATCCCATCATTCATTAAAAAAGGTGTATTCAACAACGCAACCGTTAATCCAGTAAGTAGAATTTTTTTACCTTTTCCCTTCATCCGTTGATTCCTCCAAATAGTGTTTTATGTCAAACCACTAATTTAGACGCCAGTAAATGGAAAAAGATGCGTTCTTTTTTGGAAAATAGTTCTTTTTTACTAAATTATTTTTCCGACAAATTTTTTATTAAAAAAGAGTGAGGTCCGAGGACCCCACTCCAATTCATTATTTTTTACCTTTTTTCTCTTCTGATTTACCGTGACCTTTGTTTTCTTCACTTTTGCCATTGCCTTTTGATTCTTCTTTAGCTGGTTCTTCGGATTTTTCAGCTTCTGATTCAGTAGGTTCGGTTACTTTCGTTTCTGTTTCAGCTTCAACCACTTCTACTTCCTCTGCTTCTTCCTCTGTCACTTGTTCTTCTTGTTTATTTTCTTTTTTCACTTCTTCTTTTTTCGCTTGGCCTTTAGATTGTTCCTTTTTGGTTGCAGCTGCAGCTTTCTTTTCTGTTGCTTTTGAAGTAGCTTCCGCTTTCTTAGATGTTGCCGCTGCTACCTGGATTACTTCTTTTTTCTTGCTTTCTTTTGCAGAAATTGTTGTTACTGTCTTTTCAGCAGAAGCTACAACAGTAGTTTCTGCACTTTCTTCTGTTGTTGAATCAGTTGCTTGGTCTGTTGTTGCTTCAGTTGTTTGCTCAGTTGTTCCTTCAGTTGCTGATTGTTCAGTTGTTCCTTCAGTTGCTGATTGTTCAGATGTTTCTGTCGTACCTTCTGTGTCATCGCCTTCTGTTGCTTCCTCAGTCTTAGGAGCACCCGCTTTTGCTAGGAATTTCTCATTCTGCTTGTTTAGGCCTTTAAGCTTTCTCTCTAGCTTTGCAATCGTCTTTTCGTCGCCACTCTCTTTTGCCGCTTCAATCGCTGCTTCAATTCCACCAATTTGTTGAGCCACTTTTTGCTGCTTCACTTGATGAACATTCACACCAAGCTCCTTCATTGCCCCGCCAAAACCAGACTCATCTAGTAAACTAGCAACCTCTTCAATCGACTTACCACTAATGGTAGCCAAAGAGATAACTTTCGCAATTTCCCCGTATCCAAACTCTTGCTCTCTTAGAGTTTTTACTACTTCTGTATCAAGACCTGCTACAGATTGGGCTACTAAATAAGCTTGGTCTGTTTTCGCAGCTACTTCTTCTTGTTGTTCAGGTTCAAGCTGATCCACTACTTCGTCCGTTACGTCAGTTGTTTCCTCTAACTCACCAGTTAGCTCGTCCTTCACTTCTTCTGATGATTCCGGATCTGTTATCACTTCTGATACCTTTTCTCCCGCTTGGTCAAGAAGGGCTAAATAATCAGTTACGGCCTTTTGAACGTATTCTGTTTTTTCCGCCTCTGTCATCGTTTGTGCTTCGGCTAAACGTTCTTGTGCAAATTGTAAAAGTAGGTCCGCTTCCTTCTCAGGGTCGAATGTTACAAGAAGCTTTAAGTCTTCCATTAAAAGGTCAAATGTGTATAAAAATGAATCTGGTGTAGTACCCGCATCCGTCGTTGGAGTCGTTTCTTCCGTTGTCGTTGTTGTATCTGAAGGTTGTCCTTCTGTAGAAGTTGCTCCGTCTGTTGCTTGGTCATCTGTAGAAGTTGTTGTATCCGTTGAGGTTGTTGCATCTGTGCTAGTCGTTGTATCTGTACTTGTGGATGGATCCGTGCTTGAAGTTACATCTGTACCTGAAGTCGTATCTGTGCTTGTAGTTGCGTCTGTGCTAGTTTGTCCTTCTGTTGCACTTGTTTCCGTAACTGTGCTAGTGTCTGTAGAAGTTCCCGTCTCTGCTGCAAAGGCTTGTGTTCCAACACTAAACGATAATGCCAAAACCGTTGTTACAATGATCTTTTTCATTTCTAGTCCCCCTGGTTTTTAAAATGGTTTTCCAAATTAAAATCCAACAAAAAAAGCTACTCCGAAGACTAGCATAAACCGGTCGATCTTCGGCAGCTGGCTGGCATGGTTATGTTCATAACCGAAGCCCCTTTAGTTTTGCGTCCCTGAATTTCTCCAGGTTTGCCCTTTCGGATTTTAAATTGTTACCTAAATTTTACTCCCCTTCGTATTCCTTGTATATAAAATTCGACAAAGTTTTCAGAAAACAGGCCTTTTTCCCCATTTCAAAATAAGATTTTTTTCAGAATACGGCACTAAATCCCTATTCTTGATATTGATTTTCGATTTATCGGACACGTCATTCTACTTTATCGGACACTTTTTAAAATTTATCGGACAGGTTGACAATGTTTAACGGACACCTCAAAGAGTTTATCGGACACACACTCAATAAAGTAGGGAAACCTTTCTCAAGGCTTCCCCCTTATCAAACCGTACGTGCCCTATTAAGGCATACGGCTTACCAATATGGCGTATTGTTTACAATCTTTGTCAAGAGGATGCATTCCAGGCATTTTGCATCTTTTGGAGTCGGTGAGGAGTATAGTACTTCTCACCTTTTGCTTTTGCTCTTTGAATTCTACTTTGTAATTTCCTTTTGGATTTTCTAGTCGAATCACTTAAATATTGTTCTTCCGTGTATCCATAAGCTTTGTTAAGGTAAAGCCAATATGAGGGAATTAATTTTATTTTGAGAAAGAATGCGTTGTTCCACAATGACTGCATCTTCATCCCCTTCCTTTGAGAGGGATGTTTATGGATGAATGCAACTCGAAGTCTCCTTCTTATATATCCGTCCAACGATTGTAAGGTTCTTCGAACCCATCTTGTGATGCAGTGACTTTTAATCCCTAATTCTTCATTTTCCTTAATAGCTTTTATAATCGAAATATAGTAGTTAACCTTCCCTCTAATGATTGGATTAACACGATTTACCCATTCTTCTTTATTTAAGGTTAATGTTTTACGTGTTTTCTCTTTTATTTTAAAGCGAAAGTCTTTTATGGATTCTTCTTTTGGTGTGACGTGATATACAGGCTTCTTATCTTTCTTTCCTTCTCTCCAATGGTGAAAAGTAAAACCTAGAAAATCGAAGTTATCCTTTTGAAAGTCAACGACTTTCGTCTTCTCCTTGGATATTTCTAATCCCAATTCTGTTAACTTACTTTTTGTTAGAGAGGCTGCTTTCTGTATATCTTCTTTCGACTTTGCAAAAAGAAGAAAATCATCTGCGTATCTTACAAATCTAATCCCATGTAAATCCCATTCCCAATCCATTTCATTAAGGTAAACATTCGCAAGAAGTGGTGAAATCACTCCGCCTTGTGGAGTACCATAGTCAGAATGTATTCTTTTCCCTTCCTCCATATATCCCGCTTTTAGCCATTGTTCAATCATTTTCAGGACCGTACGGTCCGATATGTATTTCTTCAAGACTGAAATGAGCTTTGTATGTGGAATATTGTCAAAGAATCCTTTAATGTCACAATCATAGATATGATTATATCCTTGTTCTATATTCCAAAGGATTATCTGTAATGCTCTCTTTACACCTCGATTTGGACGGTACCCAACTGACCAATTGTGAAACAGTTGGTCTTCAAATTTAGGCTGAAGTACATTAACCACACTCTGTTGCACAACTCTGTCTTCAATAGTCGGTATTCCTAATGGACGTTTCTTACCATCCTTCTTTGGAATATATACTCTTCTGACTGGTAGAGGTTGATATTCTTTGTTTCGAAGCTTGTCTAGGAGAGAGAATATATTTTCCTCTAGTCTAGATTCATAACTTTTAATCGTTTCGCCATCTACTCCGCCCGCACCTTGATTAGCTTTTACTTGTAGAAAACTTTCTGTAAGTTTACGGTCAAATAATAGCTGTCCATAGACGCTATGTAGTTTAAATTTCCACTCTTGATTCATTGCTTATTCCACGTCCTTCCTTGATGTACATTCAAACGGTTTTACCGCAGTAACATGATTGTTGGCATTACATCACATCCATGACTTGGAGCCATAGGTCATTCCCCTTCCGTTCATTCAATGTTATGGTCATTGAACTACTTCCGTACTACGAGAATGTCTGACTTCTCTACCCGTTCTTCGTCACTTCGGAGTATCCTTATAGACTAGAACCCTGCCTGTTCGGTAAGGTAGAGATCTCACGGGGTCATCGCAAATTCCTTCAAAACATACCCTGCACCATCACGTTATAAGCCACATATCCCAGCTCTGACTTCTTAGGGAAATGTCTTTTTAGAGGGTTTCCTCACTTTTCGAAGAGTCACCAACTTATCCCGCCGCCGTGCTTCACACTTATTGTATTAGGGTCTGCCTTTTCGCCTACGGGTCTCTCGACTTTCCGCATCTCCTTCAGACAATACCTCACGATATTGCCCTAGATTAAGCTTCTCGAGCTAGGTCAGCCTCCTCGAGGATGGACTTTCACCATCTGAAATACAACTTCATTTCTCTCATTCAGTCGTTACACCGAAGTGTCGTCTCTGTCCAGAAACGAAGTGGAGGACCCTGACAATGTCAGGGTCCTATGCGACTGCCCGTCGCACAAAAAGGGGATCAACCATCCCCCCATTCATAATAAACCCGCGCCTTCCTTTCTCCAGAAAAAGGTAACTTTAAAGCCTTTAATATTCTTTGCGCAGTTTTTTCATGGGAAATATGGAGAAATTGCCGAAGCTCGGCATTGGTAATGGTAGGTTTGATGAGAAGAAAATAATCGCGGATGGCTTGCACATGAGCATTTTTTGACTTTGTACCACAAGCCGAACATATCCATTCTCCGTAGTGGTACTGCATCGGAATTTTATAACATGTTGGACATTGCACACCCGTTTGAATATCACTTTCTTTAATCCCGTATTTGGCAAGAATGGAACTCCTGCTCGGCGGGGTGTGACTTTTTACCAGAAGCCGAAAAAGCTTTCCGGTTGTTTTCTGATCCATTTTTTCTGTGTGATAAAGCTCTTCCAGCCTTTTTACACGTTCAACAATATTGCCCGGCTTAGAAACGTCTTCGTAAATTTTTTTGTTCCCTGTGGAATTAATAAGGATACAATTGGGGTTCGTAAATACGGAAAGTGAAATGATGGGGATATCAGGATATCGGTGTGATTTCAACCACTTTTGAAGCTCCCATACCTGCCTCGAAACCTGAGATACCGGGTCTTGCAGGGACTTTTTTTGATTGCCCTTCTCTTGAATAACTTGCTTAAAATTAGCATCTAAGTAGATGCTGCCAGTGTAATTTTTCGTTTCAATATTGAGGATAAAGTAAGAAGAAAGTAATACCGTGTCTAGTTGGAAAAAGCGTGGACCGTTTGCGAGGCGAATACCATGAAGGAAATGATACCTTTTTTCAGAAAGAGGCTCTAGATAGTACTCTAAACTTTGTTCACCTTTAAAACCTGAGTATTCATTTGCATAACGTTCTTTTATATTGCTTATTTTGGGATGATGTGGGACAACTCGCCTTGATAAAGCGTCATAAACTAGCATTTTAACCGGCTTGGCGCGGAATTTCATTGTTATTAAACCTCCTTTTTAAGTAGATTTCACTATAAATGTACATAACTCCTTCTCTTTAAAAATAAAATTTTAGAACTGTGTACCTTTTCGGACACAATTCTAGCGTTTTCGGACACATTTCAACATTTATTGGACACTCGCAATCATTTATCGGACAGCTTCACCACGTTTATCGGACACTCCCAAGAATTTGTCTTCCCTTGATGCCCCCAGCCCATTTTTTGGGTATAATAAAAGAATATGCTTTTTTAAAAAATTGCGGCGATGCGCTGCTATCTATATAGAAGGAGGTCCTATTCAATGGGGACTTTGCCTAGTGCTGTCGAGCAAGGGCTGAAGTATGTGTCGGAGACGTTGCGTTCGATGCTGCAGCCGGATGTGGAAGAGAACGCCAAGATGGTGCAAAAAGGGATGCTTCTTTATCGACAGGGTCTCGTTTATCAGCTGAAGTTTGAAAATGATCAAGTATATGCCTCCGTGCAGGATGTAACACCTGTCAAAGTACGGATTGACTTGTCTTTTTTTGAAATGAGCGATTGCGGCTGCCCTATTATGGGGCTGTGCCGACATAAACTCGCTGTTTTCTTTGCTGCTTATGCCAAAATTGGCAGTGTGTCCGAATGGATTGAAAATTGGCGCGAGCCATTGAAAACCAAAAGTGCCACCGCCAAATGGGGGATCCAGCGTGCGAAGGACCTGTTAAAGGCGAGTGGAACGTTACAGCCAAACTATGACCGTTGGCTGGAGGCTTTTAATGAAAGCTTTGAAACCATCCTGACGCCTAGTAAAATTAAAAATCAGTATGTGCTGCCAGAACTTTTTCACGTTTACAAACTTAGAATTCGGGCGTCCGCTCCCCTTGAAAAAGAGTGGAAGCTGCTATACGAGCTTGTGGCCGCCATCTTTACGTTTCAAAAAATGATTGAACTCGCGGATGTGATGCAATATTCGCCCGGAGAAACAAATAGAGTCTTTTCACCGATTCTAGATGAGCTGATAGACGATTCTGAGGAATACATTCAAAAGCTTGGGGTCCAAACGATGCCCTTTGCGTTCGATGAATTTTTAGAGCGTCTGCGCGAAGATTCGAGCACGCTTCTCGAAAGCAATCCTCTCTTCCCGATTGAAAGACTGATGCTCTACCGTCTGTTATGGACGCATCTTTTTAAACGAAAAGAGTGGCGCGAGGCTGAGTTGTCCAATATTGCTGGAGCTCCGACGTTTGAATACGCGATTGCGGAAATTCACCAGCTTTTTCTATTAAATCGTGACAGTGAAGCTCTTGAAAACCTTCAAAAACAAGGTCCGATGATAGTGCCGCTGCTGCTTCAATGGCTCGAACTCATGACTTCGAAAAAAGAATGGTCACGCATGAGGCCATTTGTCGAAATGTTCGTTGATTTTTCCAAGTCCTATCTGAAGGAATATCGAACCGACCAGCAATGCCGCCATTTCACAAGGGTTGTGATTCAAGCGATTCTGCCGTACTGCTCAGAAACGAAAAGCGATGACCTGTACGAGCGAGCGCTTCAGTATTTACTGCCGTACAGCTATGTTTCGTATGACACTTTTCTTTTTGAAAAAAATGACTTCGAACGTTGGAGTGCACTTCAAGCTTATATCGGCATTGACTTGGAGTGGATTGGCAAGGACCGAGTCAGCTTGTTATCGGCGCAAAGTCCGGAAACACTTGTCATTCTTTATCATCAGTCGATCCAACAGCAGATCGATTTAAAAAATCGCCAAGGCTATCGCCAGGCGGTCCGCCAGTTGAAAAAACTTCGGACCGTTTATAAGAAGTTGAAGCGTTTGGAGGAGTGGGACGAATTTTTCGAGCTGTTGATTGAAAAAACGAAGCGTCTGCGCGCCTTCCATGAAGAATGCAAAAGGGGTAAGTTAATCCATGCTTAGAACGAAATCACTGACCATTGCAGTTGAAAAACTAGAAAATAACCTTTATGCAGTCCGCGCCATTGCGGACGAAGTATTCCTTCCTGTTTCGGACTGGAGAAACATGCTTTTCCAACGTCACCGCGAAAGCTATTATGGCGCCTTCCTTGAGGTGAAAAATGAGGCGGTTCATCTTGACAGCTGGCAGCTAACGACGCTTTTTGCCCATGAAAAATTTAATCCGTTTATTGAATGGGACTGGGATGAATTAGCTGAGCTCTGTCTAACGGCTGCTCCTTCCTTATATGAGGCAATTACCGAAAAAGACTGGCTGCCGGATTTTAAGGCGCTTGAGTTTGGCGAGTTTCGTTGGCAGCTGCCAAAACGGGTAATGGAAGAGTTTGATATTTCCTTTTGGGAACGCCGTTTGGGAGAAGAAACGGTTCAAGAATTTGTCGGCGACTGGTTCCACCAAGCACTGAATGGGCATTTAAATCAAAATCGAGAGATGAAACAGTTTCTTGGCCATAAGCTAGACCTTTTACAAAAACAAAGCTTCCCTCAAGGAATGCTTTCTGCGTTTTTTGATGAAGATACTTGGTTGGAATGGATTGGTCTAAAGGAAAGCGATGTACCGTTTACGATTGGCTTGCGTCTGGATGAACCAGAGTTTAGTGCGGCTGTGGAAGAATCCTTTGACAAGTTGGAAGCACATGAACCTAGTAGGAGCGATCCTTCTGATTGGACGCTTGAACTGTTCTTACGTGACCGTAAAAATCCAGAGAAGATGGTTGAGGTAGCTGCGCTTCCTACAAAATGGCGGAAGTATATGGATGCGATTCAGGAGACGGAAGCCCGCTGGGTACGAATTTTCCCATGGCTGCGCGGTATATCGTCTCTGCAAGGCGGGGACGATTTCGGGGAACGAGAAGGTCTAAAGCATGTTCTTTCTGAAGAAGAAGCGTGGATGTTTTTAACCGAAGCTAGCGAAACGCTTCTAAATTTGGGCGTCGAAATCCTATTGCCGGCATGGTGGGAAGCAATGCGTAATGCGAACTTGAAGGTGAAGGCCCGTGTGAAGGGGTCCGCGTCCAGTCATCGTCCTTCCTTTGTCGGATTGCAGGCGATGCTCGATTTCGATTGGCGTTTTTCTATGAATGGCGTGGATTTGTCAGAAGATGAATTTCAGCAGCTTGTTTCTGAAAAAAGACGCCTCGTTTATATTCGCGGACGTTGGGTGAAGCTTGACCCCGCATTTATTCGGCAAATTCAAACGTTAATGAAGCAGGCTGAAAAAGAAGGCTTGCATGTTCGCGATTTAATTGAGCAGGAAATGATCGGAGAAGAGGAAGAAGATCAGCTTGAAAATCCAAAAGCTTTTGCCAAAATTCAAATTGAATTAAATCGTCAGTGGAAAACGATGATTCATCAGCTTTCCGAGTTGAAGGAATTACCAGAGGTGCCGGTTCCAGAAACGTTGAAAGCAGAGCTTCGACCATACCAGCAAACGGGGATGAACTGGCTATTATTTTTACGAAAATATGGATTTGGCGCTGTGCTGGCCGACGATATGGGGTTAGGAAAAACGATACAGTTGATTTCGTATTTGTTGTCGGTGAAAGAAAAGGAGCCGACTGCAGGGCCAGCCTTAATTGTTTGTCCGACGTCTGTCCTTGGCAACTGGCAGAAAGAGCTCGAACGGTTCGCCCCGAGCTTAAATGTGTATTTGCATTATGGCTCAGGACGATTGAAGGAAGAGGCATTTAAGGAAAAGGCTGAGGCTAGTGATATTGTGCTAACTTCTTATGGGTTAACTCATTTAGATGAAAGTGACTTCGAGTCGTTAACCTGGAGTGTGATTGCCATTGACGAGGCGCAGAATATCAAAAATGCTCAGACCAAGCAGTCGCGTGCTGTGAGGAAGTTAAAGGGGCTGCATCATATTGCTTTAACCGGGACACCGATGGAGAACCGTCTAGCCGAGCTATGGTCGATCTTTGATTTTACCAATCATGGATATTTGGGCAGTTTGGGGCAATTCCAAAAGCGTTTCATCGTGCCAATTGAAAAAGATGATGAAAAGCAAAAGATTCGTGAGCTCCAAGGGCTGATTCGTCCGTTCTTATTGCGCCGGACGAAACGGGATGAAGAAGTGGCCTTGAATCTACCGGATAAACTGGAGCAAAAGGAATATTGTCCGTTAACAGCCGAGCAGGCATCGCTTTATGAGCAATTGATTTCTGATACATTTGCACAGATTGAAAGTTTATCAGGGATTGCTCGAAAAGGGTTGGTGCTGCAAATGCTGGGCAGGTTGAAGCAGCTTTGCAACCATCCTGCATTGTATCTGAAGGAAAAACCTGTTGTGGATATTTTGGACCGTTCCACGAAAATGGAGAAGCTCATTGAAATTATTGAGAATGTGCTAGAACGCGAAGAAAGCTGTCTCATTTTTACTCAGTATATTGAAATGGGTGAAATGATTCGCGAACTGCTGAAGAAGAAGTATAAATTAGATGTGCCATTTTTAAATGGCAGTGTACCAAAAGCACAACGGGATGATATGATTTCCCGCTTCCAGGACCGAAAATTCCCAGTATTCTTGCTGTCACTGAAGGCCGGGGGAACCGGGTTGAATTTAACAGCAGCCAACCATGTCGTTCATTATGACCGTTGGTGGAATCCAGCTGTTGAAAATCAAGCAACCGACCGGGCGTATCGAATTGGTCAAGAGCGTTTTGTTCACGTCCATAAGATGATAAGCACCGGGACGCTAGAAGAAAAAATCGATGCCATGCTGGAAAAGAAACAATTTTTAAACGATCAAGTTATCCAAAGTGAAAACTGGATCACCGAGCTTTCTACGGAAGATTTGCGTGAATTGGTTTATTTATCATAAAAGTGTGGGCTGCCTTACTTATCGGGCAGCTCTTTTTTTTAGAATGTCCGATAAGTTTTAAAAAGTGTCCGATAAATAAAAATTTGTGTCCGTAAAACACTCGGAAGGTGTCCGAAAAATCCGATCATCTGTCCGATAAGATAATTTAGATGACCATTTTCATAGTGCTATGCCTGTAAAAATGGTTATTTACCAGAAAAAATCCTTCCCTTTTTACAGAGAAGGATGTGTATTGATCAATTTTTGTAGCAATTCTTTATTTTTTCTGCGAACTTTCTCTGTTTCTTCCTTCAAATAAGTTACCGATTTGATTTTTCCATTTTTAACATCCACTTGAAGAATACTGCCTTTTGTCACTTCATCCGGAAGTATCGTCCGCGGGACATTAAGTTCCATTGTTTCGTCGGAACGCAGCAACAAGACCGCTACCTCTCCTTCGAAACGATCGATTGTGTAGATGGCTTGTCCAAAGATTTCTGCTACATCCTGACTATTATTTTGCATATATTAATTTTCCAAACGGGTCATACAGCTTTGCACTATCACTTGAGTTATTCCAGATATATTTCGTCGTCCATAAAAGGATACTTGGACGTTTTTCGTATGCATTCGGACCTGCCGTGATGGTGACAGATTGTCCTGCTTTTAGTTCATATCCTTCTGGGAAAGGGAATGTTTGATTTCCATTTACACTCACCAGCTTCCACCCCGTCATCGTCACGTCGTTTGATCCTTTATTTTTAATGGATACTGTTTCTTTTCCAAGGTCTAGGCCAGTTATGATTAGGTTCCCTGTTTCATAAGATGGCTTTGTCTCCAGTTTCGGCTGAGTTTCTTCGATTTCATCGGTTTTTTCAGCATATTGCCATGGATGTGCTAACACATCATAGGTACTGCCATTTGTTTTAACTACAATGGTGCCAGACTGGGCCGTTGAATAGATACTTGTTCCCCACTGAAGCAAACGGTCCAACACTTCCTTATGCGGGTGACCATATTGATTGTTTAATCCATAGGATAGAATCGCTACTTTCGGTCTTACTTCATCAAGGAACAGGGCACTTGTAGAAGTTTGTGAACCGTGGTGACCTGCTTTTAAAATTTCTGCTTCGACATTATAGGTTTGCACCATTTGAGCCTCTTGTGGTGCTTCCGCATCAGCCGTTAATAAAAAGTCAATTGTCCCCATGCTCAATTTCAACACGATGGATGCTTCATTGCTTTCTTCATTGGCGTCACCGCTATTTAATACTTCTACTTTAACTCGTTTATCATAATCGAGCAGCTGACCCTCTTTTGCCACCGAAACCGGGATACCTTTTTGTTGGATTAATTGTAAGTACTCACTATAGGTTTCTGTTGTATGAGTATTGCCGCTATCCAGTATAGCTTTTACAGGTATATTTGCTAGTACAGCTAATAGTCCACCAAGGTGGTCGGCATCAGGGTGGGTGGAAACGACAAGGTCTAAGGATTGAATCCCTTGTGCTTTTAGGTACTGAACGACTGAGTTCCCCATTTCTTTTTTTCCGCCATCCACTAACATGTTCTTACCATCTGGGAAAAGTACCAAAATACTATCTCCTTGACCGACATCTAAAAAATGCACCTGGAAATCAGGGAGTGGTTTAAACTCATCGTTTAACATCCGTGCCATAAATAAAGCAAAATGTTGGCGAGATAAAGCCAGGTTTGGCTTAAATACATTTCCTGGATAGCCGGTAGTGATATTATTTTTAGCTAAAGCTTCGACATACTCATGAGCCCAATTGTCTTTTGGCACATCACTAAAGTCCCCAGGATAGATCCCAGATAAGCCATAAGCAATCGCTAATATTTTGGACATTTGTGCTCGAGTGAGAGTTCCATTAGGGTCAAAATACTTTTTCCCTGTCTTGGGATCTGTTTTTCCGCCGATGAATCCCATCTCAATGGCTTTTGCCACTTCTTCATAACCGTAGTCACCAGGCTTCATATCCATTAAACCTGGATTCGGAGCACCGCCTAAGGAACCTTGTTTTTCCCTCAGAATCATTTGCACCGCTTGAAGCCGTTTAATCGGTGACTTCGGACGGAACTCACTATTGTAACCTTTAATGATTCCGCGTTGAGTTAAAAAGCCAATCTCACTTTCATATTGTGTGACATCAGCAAAAGATTTCGCTTCAGTCGGTTGACTCGATAAAAGAATACTAATAATAAAGGTAATCAGTATTACATAAACTTTACTTTTCAACTTGATATCCCCTTTCCATCCTAAAATTTATCATGGATGAAAAAGGAGCAACTTATGTATAAAATCAGACATTGTAGCGAATTTAATCAATTTATCACTGTACAGCATTACCTCACCGGGGGTCTGACCCCCAGTGAGGTAATGCTGTACAATACTAAAGTGAAATGACAGCAGGGTATAATAAAAAAAACACTCCATTAAAAGGAAATGGGATGTTTTTTTAAAGGTCGTTTTTAAATCCATCTCTTATTTAAGCAATAGGTATGTTCATTTTCTCTGCACATATCATCCATGAATCCTTATATCCTAGTTTTATCTTGTTATAAGGGGGACACGAAAGAAATGTTACTATATTTCCCTTCTGGATTAGAAAGTAATTACATATGGACATAATTGGTTCATCCAAAATGATAGTCAAATTATGTTTATAATATAAAATTCTCCCTCTATTTTTTCTAATTCCATCTTCATATTGAAAATAGATCATTTTATCTTTAGTTAAATTTATATACTTATAGCGATTTAAATGTAAATCCTGATTATTTTTTTTACACATGAAATATAAGACATCATGCCACGTTGGAAGTCTATCTATATGTATTTCTGAAGTTGATTTATGTTTCCCAATAAAGATAATGTTTAAGCTATCATTATTAAATGTAATATCTTTTGAACTGTCATCCATATACTGTGAGATTCCCCCTAAATAGTAAAATAGCACTAATCCGCTTTATTATTTTACTATACTTTTCAGACGATTCTCTTATATACTTTGTGAAAAGATTTTGACAATTTAAGCAATGGACTTTTATTAAAGATATCACCTTTAATACACTTCATATAGAGGTAATATGTGAAAAAAGAAGCAACTATCGAGATCAAACACTCTCTCAACAGAAGCATAAAATAATAGGGGGTAATCGGGGGATATTTTGATTTTTTCTATTTGAGGATAATGTATTACCTTTTTAATTTTTCCGTTCCATGTATGCGTATAACCGTGGCCCACCCTCTTCATGTGTAATCATGTGGGTTTCACGAATTACCCATTCCATCTGTCGAACTCGCTTATCAAGACTATCTATCCTTTCATTTGTCCTTCCTACCATTTTTATTAAACTGCCTAGCAAGGTTTCAAGTTGACTAGCGGATTCCTGCAGCTGTTGCATTCGTATTCTCCTCTGGAACCTGATTTTCTGTTGCCTGATTTACTGTCGAATTACTATCTTGTCGATTGCTATAATTTGGCGGTGGCCAATCCATGGACCCTGTCCGTTCACCTGAGATAGGCCAATCACCTGAATTCCTTCTTTCCGTTTGGAAAGCAGAAGATGCATTCCCTGAAGGTCCTCCAGCAGAAGATCGTTCATCATTTGTATTTCGACTTAAAAATTGGACGGTTTCGGCCACCACCTCTGTTAGGTAAACCTTTTTTCCTTCCTGATTCGTGTAATTTCGGGTTTGAATTTTCCCAGTGATTCCAATGACTGAACCTTTACGGCAATAGTTGGCTGTATTTTCAGCCGTTTTCCTCCATAAGGTACAGTGAACAAAATCCGTTTCGTATTCCCCATTATGATTTTTAAATTGCCTATTTACCGCTAGGGTCACATTTACTACTGGAGTCCCTTCCGGAGTTACCCTTAGATCTGGGTCTTTGGTTAAACGTCCAACTAGTGTCACCTGGTTAATCATAAATGTCTCATCTCCTTTCTATTGATGAAACCATCATAGTCCTTTTAAACCACCTTAGTAAAATTGAGAAAATAGCATTTTCAAGCTTATTTTTATTTGAAAATGTCATTTTCTCCAAGAGAAATGCCATTTTCACCCCTTAAATCTGCCATTTAGTACTATTTTACAAAATCTAACCAATTTTTTTCGACAAATTTTCGGAAGTGGTACTCCAATAGACACTTTACCGCATTAACGCACCGGGGGTCTGACCCCCGGTGCGTTAATGCAGTAAAGCGAGATTGATGATCCCAACCTCTGCCCTTCCATTCCTGGGCAAATTCATTTCGCTTTTTACATATGTTATAATGAGAAAAAAACGTGTGCAGGAGGTTGATGATGAAGACCTTTAAGTTAATTTCGTTGCAAATTGTTGAAGAATATCGGTTGGTGGATGTTCGCTTAGAGGATGGGCTTATCATTAATAAAGAAGATGATCAAAATAGTTGGCTTCTTGAAGCATTTACAGATGATATCCATTTTGATGTTTTTCAAAAAGCCTTTCAAACACAACAAGACCTCATAGTCCAAGTTGTTATCTCAAAAAAAGAAAACGACCCTGCAGCTTTTTTAACAAAAGTTTGCTCCGTGAAAAGATTGGACGGACACGTTAGTGTCTTACTGCAAGGGAAGCTTCAACGTTCACGAAATAATTATGCTGAGCTTTTACTCGATAACCTTTTAAATAAAGGGCTTGGCGGCAACGCATTATTAGTAGAATTCAAAGAAAAGATGAAATCGAAACCTCGACTGGAGGAAACGAAAAAATAAACTCCCAACAACTTGGGAGTTTTTTTAATGAAGTATATAACTGATAAAGACTTCATCTTTAGGTTTTGTTTCTAATTGTTCAATAATGTAATCGATATCCTGCTTTCGATAGTCTAGCAAAGGAAGCTCTTGTTCAAAGGTTCTAAAATAAAGCAAGGCTGCGTATTTTAGCTCCTTTTCAGAAGCTGGTCTTAATTGCTCCGCTTTTTTTTTAATTCTTCCTTTAACTTTTCGATGACATATTTAGCTTCTGTTTTACATGAGTAGTCATACTCTTGGTTCAATTCAGTTTGTAAAGCTTCTATTTCATCCATTTGTTCTTTAGTTGGTTCTTCGGATAGGATTTTTTCAATAGTCTCGTTAATTTTTACAGCCAATTCCTGATGGAACTGAGAATTATTTTTTGTATCATTTTCTACCTTATCGTACCAAGTGGCTTGATTTTGAATATAATCGCGCCATTCCGAAATAAAGGTAGATAAATCAAATTTTGATTCTGACCAGTCAATTCGGTTCATATATTGTTCAAACGCTACCGTGATCGAGCGTGTAATACTTCTTTTTATGCCTGGTGAAAGATCTTTAAACATACTTGTAAAGGTACCTCCCAAACTTTATCTCTACCCTGTCAACCTTTATACCATATTTACATTACCACAAATATCGACAAGGTACAAAAAAAGTTATCCATTTTTAATAATTTTTTTATAAAATTTCAAAAAATTCTAGTAAATGGATGTCGGATATTGTCCATTTTTTATAAAATAGCCAAAAAATGCCATTCCTAATTTTTATAGAAAAAGGACAGGTGTATTCCTGTCCCCTTTTGTTTTATTCGTCTTTGTTGTCGTTATCATTTACATCAATATCGTCTTCAATAACATCTTCTTGTGGAGTGTTATTGTCTTTTCCTGGGTCTTTATCGTTCGGAGTATTGACGTCTTCGCTTTCCGGTAAATCATTACCAGTAATACCGTTGTTGTCGTTTACTCCATTGTTGTCAACTCCGTTATTTACACCGTTGTTGTCATTCATGTCATTATCCGTATTATTGTCAAGATCCGTACCATCATGAGGATTTACTACTCCGTTATTATTATTTACATCTTCTGGCGGTGGATTTTGATTGTCGTCATTATTCCCACAACCTGCAAGTAACATCGCAGCTAAAGCGGATCCTCCAATTAATGTTAAAAGCTTTTTGCCCATTGTTAAAAGCCCCTTTCTGATTGGAAATTTTCGACCTCAAGCATTGGTCTGGTGTTATGTTGCCCCAAACGCTTAAAAAGTTTGCATTCTCGAAAGATTTTTTTTTCATTCGAAAGCTTGTTTAATAAGTATTTAAACACTTTCCACTCCACTTAAACAAAATCAGACAAAAAAGGGGAAAAAGAACTAATTTAACGCATTAACGCACCGGGGGTCAGACCCCCGGTGCGTTAATGTGTTAAAGCAACATTTCCATAGAGCTTATTTTATCGCAAATGTAATTTCTGCTTCACAAGCAAGTTCGCCGTCAACGGTAGCGACTGCTTTGCCTTTTCCAATTGGACCTTTTATTTTAATAATCTCTACTTCTAGTCTTAGCTGGTCACCTGGCTTTACTTGTCTTTTAAAACGGCAACCATCAATACCAGCAAAAAAGGCTAATTTGCCTTTGTTTTCTTCTTTCATTAGCATCGCTACTCCACCCACTTGTGCTAATGCCTCAACAATCAGCACGCCTGGCATAACGGGATAATCAGGAAAATGCCCATTAAAAAACTCTTCATTCGCTGTTACATTTTTGATGCCGACAGCCCTTTGACCTTCTTCTACTTCTAAAATACGATCGACTAATAAAAAGGGATAACGGTGTGGGATAATTTCTTTTATTTGCGTTACATCCATCATAATTATGACCTCCTACTAATAATAGGTTTTAATTTAACTTTCCTCCATTGTACTAAATACTCCATACAAAAAGGAAGGGAAAACTCCCTTCCTTGTCACAAATCTTATTTTTTATTAATAATGTCTACGATATGCACCCATGTTCCTTTTTGAAGTGCATCAAAGGGTTTACCGTTCCCGATCACACCGTACCCTACCATCAAACCGGCTGCAAGACTAGCAAAGACAAGAATTACAACAATTAAAACTTTGACCCACACCGGTATAAGACGAACGCGAATCTTCTTTCGTCTTTCGTTCATCGTCGTATTTTCTTTTTCTTCGGAACGAATTTTTTTCATTTCCTCACGGGTCATTACCTTTTCTTGGTCTAAAGCCATTGTTTGTAACTCCTTTTAACGAATTCCGTTTACTAGCCCCATCATTTGGTCTGCCATGGTAATGGAACGGGCTTGAAACTGGTACGAACGTTGAACATTAATTAGTTCTGTCATTTCTTTTGACATATCTACGTTTGATTGCTCTAAAACGCCTTGTTCAAGGCTAATTTGCCCGCGTAAAGGGCCATTTAAATCTGTTACAATGTCAGCCTCAGTTACCCCAAGCTGAGCCATGTTAGCAGGAAGTCCGACTAAATTATTTCCTTTTTGCTCTAAAAATTGAGGTTTTTTCACTTGCACAACCCCTAGTTCAAAGGATTGTTGGCTACCGTCCGCCATCTTTGCAGTTAGTGTCCCATTTTTAGAAATCGAATAGTCTTGAACATTTCCAGAAACCGTAATTTGTTGATTATTCTCATCAAGTATAGGATATCCATCACTATTGACTAACATGACTTCCGTTTCGGAGACTGGGCTCAAATACAGCGCTCCATTTCTCGTATACTGAACTGAGCTTGAACTTTCATTTGTGACTAGCACACGATAAAGCTGCCCTTCTGCTGAAAAAGCGGTATCTAACGGGCGGGCGGTTGCTTTTAAGTTACCTTGTTTCATATTAACCTGTACTTGCCCAAGTTTTGCTCCCGTTCCTTGGCGGATATAATTTGGCGTTAATCGGTTTGTTTCGGCCGTATCCGTGGTTTGGTTTTTAAACTCTTGAAAAAGCAAGTCAGTAAATTGAACATCTCTTCTTTTAAAACCGTTTGTATCAATATTCGCCATATTATTACTGATGATATCCATTTGCTTTTGCAACTGACTCAATGTATTAGTGGCGGTAATCATGGTACGATTCATGGGATACCCTCCTTTTTATGAGATTTTTAAAAATTAAATTCGACCGATTTCATTGGCCGCTTTTTCCATACTTTTATCATAAGCCTGTAGTACTTTCTGGTTTGCCTCAAACGCGCGGTAGGCTGACAGCATATCTGTCATGGTACGGCTTACATCGACGTTAGAACGCTCAAGAAATCCTTGTTGAAGCGTGAATTGCCCGTTCGCTGATGTATAGGCACTTTGTAAAGCTGCACCATCTTCCGTACGGAATAAGCCGTCACCCTCTTTTACCATTCTTAGGGCATTATCTGAAAAACCGATTCCTAATCGGGTTTGCTGGCCATTTGCCTCTGTTAAAATTCCATCTTCATTAATCGTGAATTGGTCACTTGTTAAAGGTATACGATTGCCTTGGTCATTTAAAACATATAATCCGCTTGATGTCGTTAAAAATCCTTCTCCATCCACGGCGAAGTTGCCATTTCTAGTGTATCTAAGATCCCCGTTTGGGTTCTGAACGGTGAAAAACACGGATTGGTCTTTAGTTAGATTCGTGTTCACAAGGGAAACATCCGTTTTGTTTTCTGTTGATTGTAAAGCACCTTGAACAAACTGTGGAATCGCTTCTTGCATATAGACACCGGTATTAAGGCGTCCTACCTCTTTGTTAAACGGTAGGTTTAATGGTTTTTCCGTTGGAATTGATGTATGGTCCAATCGCTGTAGCAGCATTTCAGGAAATGCTCTCATGGCAGACTGATCGGCTTTAAATCCTGGAGTATTCGCATTAGCCATATTATTTGTTAACATTTCCGTACGGCGCTGTTGGGAGAGCATTCCAGAAGCGACTGTGTAAAATCCTCTAAACATCAAAATTCCTCCGTTCTAATATTCCGAACATATACTTAACTTCTATTATAAAAAAAAATTCCTGTTTCGACATTAACTATTTGCCGAATTCCGTCAATTTTTGTAAAAAATCCTCCAAAATGCTCAGGATATGTTGATTTCAAAGGGGTTCGGGGCCAACGTTAAATTTTCCCAACAACTTAATTTAGCAGCGCCTACTTTACCGCATTAACGCACCGGGGGTCTGACCCCCGGTGCGTTAATGCGGTAAAGACCTTGTGTTTTCACTTTGACTTTACTTTATAAAATTTAAAAACTCTGCAACTTTTAATAGTCACAGAGTTTGATTTTGGATGGCTTATCCTAATTTACGACGTGGTAAACGATCGATGTTATCTAACATGATACCTGTTCCAATCGCTACACAGTCCATTGGATTTTCAGCAACTAATACTGGCACCTTCAGTTCTTCGGCAAGAAGTTGATCGATACCATGTAATAATGCGCCACCACCTGTTAAAATCACACCGCGGTCAATGATGTCCGCTGATAATTCTGGTGGAGTACGTTCCAATACCGTTTTTGCTGCTTGAACGATCACAGAAACAGATTCGCGAAGAGCTTGTTCAATTTCATCAGAATGAACCGATAGTGTACGAGGTAAACCACTTACCATATCACGTCCGCGAATTTCCATTTCTTCTTTACGTCCGCCTGGGAAAACTGTTCCGATTTTAATTTTAATATCCTCGGCTGTTCTTTCCCCAATTAAGAGCTTGTATTCACGCTTGATATAGTTCAATATTTCCATATCGAACTTATCACCCGCCATTTTAATGGAGGAGGAGGTTACGATATCACCCATAGAAAGAACAGCAACATCTGTTGTTCCTCCTCCAATATCCACTACCATATTTCCGGTCGGTTGGAATATATCCATACCTGCGCCGATGGCAGCCACTTTTGGCTCTTCTTCTAAATAGATCTTTTTACCGCCGCTTTTTTCAGCCGCTTCTTTAATCGCTTTTTGCTCAACGCTTGTAATATTCGTTGGGCAACAAATTAAAATGCGTGGCTTTGATAGAAAGCCTTTTACATTTAACTTGTTAATAAAGTGCTTTAACATCGCTTCTGTTACATCAAAGTCCGCAATGACTCCGTCTTTTAATGGTCTAATCGCCACGATGTTCCCAGGCGTACGCCCAACCATGCGGCGTGCCTCTTCTCCAACTGCTAAGACTCTATTTGTGTTTTTATCAATGGCCACAACAGATGGCTCGTTTAAGACGATCCCGCGACCTTTAACGTGAATCAGCACGTTCGCTGTCCCTAAATCAATTCCGATATCCCTAGCAAACATTGTCTTTCTTTCCTCCTCAAAACGGGTTTGTCTAGCAGCAGCGTCTTTCGGAACGTATCTGTCACTCCTGCAAAGTAATGAAATATATGCTCCATTTTAGTATGTTCAATTATCTAGACGAACCGTGATTACTCTAATTGAATATTTTATCATATTCAGGAGGAATACTTAAATCATTTTGTAGAATTTTGTCCTTTTTTCTTTTTAAAAAGAAAATGGCCTACTTACTGAACCATTTCTCCCTCTTTTTCTTCGCGACGATATTTCAGCTTTGTCGCTTCCCCTCCACGTAAATGGCGGATTGATTTATGATAATCCAAGATTTCTTTCACTTCATTTGCCAGTTCAGGATTAATTTCAGGAAGCCTTTCCGTTAAATCTTTATGGACTGTACTTTTGGATACGCCAAACTCCTTCGCAATTGTGCGAACTGTTTTTTTCGTCTCCACGATATACTTTCCAATCTTGATAGTTCTCTCTTTGATGTAATCGTGCACACCACTCGCCCTCCCTAGATTCGGATGTGAGAAGTGTGAAATGAGACTCGCTTTTCGCTTCGACGTCCTACTACCTTTCCGCATGATGTTAAGTGAAATATGGCGCCATCACTTGTTTTATCATGCGGCAGAAAGTGCTAAATGCAGTACTCACTTTCTGAATTTGCCATGAATAATCATGTCCCCGACTGGATCCTAGAGTTTCTACAAACGATTCCTCACCTCAAACCCCTCTTTGATAGGTTTGTAACATTTTATTAGCTTGGTTGTGGATATATGCACGAATGAGTCAATAGGGACAAGGTTTTATGAAAGTTTTTTGAAAATTGGACAAAAAATGGGAGTTTTCTTTATCACATTAACGCGCCGGGGGTCTTACCCCCGGCGCGTTAATGCGCTAAAGTGATTGAATTATCTCCTTTATATTCTTATGTAAGAATTTTTAAATTTGTATGACATAAAAAGCTGATTTTTGTCGAATTTTTTATTAGTTTTGTTATTTAGCTTCGGGGATGGGGATTTTAGATGAATGAATTTGTGACGAGGACGAGAAGAGATAAAAGGAAAGAACAGCGTCATTGCAACGTAAAGAAAAGAGTACTAGCTATTATTGAAATGATTTTAATTACCTCCCTATTAGTGGCTGCCGTTTATTTTTTTCTAGACAAAACAAAAGCCAAGGCTACTATGAAAGAGCATACTATCCAAAAAGGAGAAACCTTATTTTCCATTTCAAACCAGTATCATATCGATATTGAAGATATTCAGAGAATCAATAAGTTAGAATCTAATAAAATCGAAAAGGGCAGAAGCTCCTTATTCCAAAACAAAATTCACCCTCCCATCATGTGGTTAAAAAGGGTGAGACGGTCTATTCCATAGCTAGGCTATATGGTTTGCCAATGAAAGAATTGAAAAAACAAAATAAACTAACATCCGATAAAATTCTTATTGGTCAGGTACTAACCGTTCCAAATCAGGGTCCTCAAAACAATCAACTTCAGCCAAACGTTGAAACGGAAATATTCTCTTCAGAAGAACAAGAAAAAGGCTACAGTGAATTTTATACCATTGTTCCTGGTGATACATTATGGAGTCTTTCCGAACGTTTTGGAGTACCTTTTGCAAAACTTAAGAGGGTCAATCATTTAAATACCAACCATATTCAAGCTGATCAAAAACTCTACATACCTGGTGATAAATACTTTGCCACCGCAATCATCATTGGTGCTACGGATAATACAACGGTAGAATTTTATACTCACGGTGAACCGCTGCCACTTAAGGTCAGCCACGGAACCTCTGTTCTTTTTCAAAAAATCACGAATCAAGAAGTTTTTATTACCTATAAAAACGGTGCTTTAATTAGTTTTTATTAAGAATTTTCTCCTGTTCAAAATTCCAAAGAATTTTTTTCCAATATTTTTGTAACAGATCTTCATCTTCCTCCGTCTACTTGTTTGAATATTCGGAGGTGAAGTAAACATGAAAAAATGGTTTGTATTATTATCAGCAATGGCTCTACTTATTCCCACCTCTGCTTCAGCAAGTGCAGAAGGGAATATCAGTAAAAATGAACAGATTCAATTATTCCGCGCAACACAAGATGTATCCTTACAGGAACGCTATGAATTTTTGGTAGAGAAAGGGATTTTAAAAGGGAAAGCCGATGGAAAAGCAAACTTTGATAAATCTTTAACAAGAGCCGAATTAGCGGTTAGCCTGTATCGGATGTATCACTTGAAGGATGAAAAAGAAAGCACTCCTTTAAAGGACATTAAGAAGCATTGGGCCCAAAAAGAAATCCAAGCTATCTACAAAAAAGGCTGGATGGTTGGCGAAAAAGGCTACAAATTTAATCCCAATAAAAAGATGACAATCGAACAAGTAGCCCATGTATTAACAAAAGTCACGAAGTTAGATAAAGATGCCTATATGTCTATTGAATTAAATGCTAGCAATTGGGCGAAACCTTATCTAGCAGCGGCATTGGCTGAAGGATTTTTAACAAGTGAAGAAAACTATCGTGAGACTGCACTTAGATCTCATTTAGTGTATAGCTTATATGAAGTTTACCATTTCATGAACAAGGATCGTGGTATTGTGGCTGGAACTCTAGAACCGAAAGTAACAATCTCCAATACGAAGGATCAAGATTATAAATGGACTTACACAGTGAAAAATCAAACTGAAAAAGAACAAACGTTGAATATAAGCGGCAGTAAATTTGATTATATTTTGAAAAAAGACGGCAAGAAAATCGAGCAGTACTCAGAAGGTAAAAATTTCATCATGATTTATGTAGAAAAAACCCTTAAACAAGGTGAAGAATTAACCTTTGAAGGTGACTTAAAAGGCTTAGAAAAAGGGAAATACGAGCTTGAAATTTGGCTGATTGATAAAAACTGGCCAGATGCCAAAACAAAGATGGAATTCGAAGTAAAATAAAAACAAAGGGCTAGGTGCATGATGCAACCTAGCCCTTTCATTTATTTCCCGAGAAATTTGTCGAGATATCGCCTTTTATTCAAGCATCTCGATAATTTTTTCAATTGCCGCTGTTAAATCCTTTTGGGACCAGCTTGGCATTTCCTTTTTATAGGCTACGGCCAACTCATGGGAAGCTGGAATATGAACAAAGCCTGCTGGTATTCTTTTCCCTGTGGCATGTAAAACGGTGTACATGACATTATTGCAAAGATACGTTCCAGCCGTATCTGACACCTTTGCCGGAAAGCCATTTTCATTTAACACATTGACCATTTTACGAATCGGTAATGTGGAAAAATAGCCATCTGCCCCGTCCTCATAAATCGGACTATCCTGTAGAGCCACGCCTCGATTATCGGCTTCTCCGTCACGGCAATTAACCGCAATGCGTTCAGGGGTAATCGAAGACCTTCCTCCCGCTAATCCTAAGGAAATCACCGCATCCGGTTGAACCTTTTCCATCTCTTCTAAAATTTTCGGACCCGCATTCTCGAAATCTACCAGTAGCAGTAAACCATGAACCTGATAGTTACCAATGACTTTGCCATCAAGTTCTTTTACAATCGATTCTGTCGGATTGATTGGGAATCCTAAGAATGGCTCAAATCCGCTAAGTAAAAGCTTTTTCAAATGTCTCTCCCCCTTTTATAAAGAAGTGGACGCTCATTGACGCCCACTCCACCTACTATTCTAGTAACTTGCTACACTACCGTCTGTACGATGTTCAGTACCGCCCGTTAATACTCCCGTCTCAGGATTACGAACAATCACTTGACCTCGGCCAAAACCACCTGAATCATAGGCAACCGTGATTTGATGGCCTTTTTCAGCCAGCTGCTTTACGAGATGATTCGGGAAGGTATATTCTACTTCAATCTTCTTTCCTTCGATCCACTGCCATCTAGGCGCGTCTAGAGCCGCTTGTGGGTTTAATCCGAAGTCAATCATATTCATGGCAACCTGCATATGACCTTGCGGCTGCATATAGCCACCCATTACCCCAAACGGTCCTACCGCTTCTTTTCCTTTTGTCATGAAGCCAGGGATAATCGTATGGTATGTTCTTTTACCAGGCTGTAAGGAATTTTCATGCTCAGGGTCCAATGAGAAATCAGCACCGCGGTTTTGCAAGCCAATTCCTGTACCTGGAATGACAACTCCCGAACCAAATCCCATATAATTACTTTGGATATAGGAAACCATGTTTCCTTCCCCATCCGCTGTTGCTAAATACACCGTTCCACCCTTTGGAAGGGTACCAGGAACCGGTAATTGGGCTTTATCGGTAATTTTAGCGCGGCATTCTCTTCCGTACTCATCTGATAAAAGATCCGCCACTCGTGTTTTCATTGTTTTTGGATCTGTAATATATTCCTTACCATCCGTGAAAGCTTGCTTCATCGCTTCTAACTGTAAGTGAACCGCGCTGGCGTCTTCACGATGTTTAAATTCATCATTTTTTAAAATATTTAATGCCATAAGGGCAACTAGACCTTGGCCATTCGGAGGGATTTCCCAAATATCATAGCCCTTATAGTTTACCGAAATAGGTTCCACCCACTCTGGTTGGTAGCTTTCTAGATCTTCTTTACCTAAATAACCGCCAAACTTTTCAGATGCCGCAGCAATTTTATCCGCAAGAGCTCCGCGGTAGAAGCTTTCAGCCTTTGTCTCAGCGATTTCTTCTAATGTTTTTGCATGATCCTCTGAGCTCCACATTTCACCGATTTCCGGTGCTTTCCCATTTGGAGCAAACACGCGGAACCACTCTTCGTATTCCGGCTGTCCTTCAAAGCGTTGTTTAAAAATTTCATGTGCTCGCTTCCAGTACTTTCCGAGAATTGGGGAAAGCGGATAACCGCCACGCGCATATTCAATCGCTGGTTTTAACACTTCACTTAACGGTAAGCGTCCAAAACGTTCTGAAAGAGCTGCCCATGCTGAAGGTACACCCGGAACCGTTACGGGAGTCCAACCATGAACCGGCATTTTTTCATGGCCTTTTTCCTTTAATTTTTCAATCGAAATGCTCTTAGGTGCTGGACCGCTTGCGTTTAATCCAAGGACCTTCCCTTCATCCTTCATCCAGACTAAAGCAAATGCGTCCCCGCCAATCCCGTTTGAAGTCGGTTCTACGACCGTTAAACAAGCTGCTGTAGCGATGGCTGCATCAACGGCATTTCCACCCTTTTTTAAAATATCTAAGCCAGCCTGAGCCGCTAATGGCTGTGAAGTAGCGACCATCCCGTTGCGAGCAATGGTTGCCATACGCTGTGAAGTATACGGATAGTTAAGATTAGGCATTTTAGATTCCCCCTAGTTTTTTCTTCGTCTTGCGAAATATTATACCAAGGATTATCCTAATTGTCGAAAAGTTTTGAAGAAAAGAAAAACAAGAGCAAAGACTGCTCTTGTTTATTGTAAATCTGCTTTTAAAATATACGTTTTTAAGATGTTTGAGCCCGTCGGCACTTCTTCACCCACGACAATAATATTTCCTTTGTGGTTGAAGGTAAAGTAACCGTCTCCTCCCAAACTATAGGACTTAACCGGTTGGAAGGTTTCATAGTCATAGACTATAAACTGATCCTCAGTCGTCACATAGAATACTGTTCCATCGTCGCTAAAGGAAACGGAATAGAAAGGTGTCCCGATATCCGTCACATATTGCATATTCGTTTCTTTTAAGGCTGATGCTCTAAAAATAGTTCCAGCCGCATTGAAGATATACTTTCCGTCTGGTGAAATAAACATCCACTCATCCATCGTATAATCTCCATGATAAGGAGAGTCATAGCCAGCCGTAATGACACCATTGTTAATAGAGAATACTTCAATGTCTCGTGGAGATGTATCAGAGTTGACCGCATAGATTCGATTTTCACTAGGATGCATTTCGATCAAGCTTTGCTGTCTAATGCCTGCAGAAGAGACCTCTGCCCCTGTCACACGGTCATAGCTTTTAATATACGTCCACTGTCCAGAGCCTGACGAAACATAGATATATTGTCCATCCGCTACAATATCGTAAGGGTCGAGGGCAATATCTATGGTCTTTTTCACTTTTAATGTTGATGGGTCAACAATAGCGATGCCACCCTTTTGTTGTTCATTCCACAAATAAGAACTGTGCTCACCTTTTAAAAGGGTTACATAGATTTCTCCATTCTCGTAATAAATGGATTCGGCAGGATAGCTGAAAGGCAAACGCTTGATACTTTTTGTTTCATAGTTTACGGATAGTAGTTCCCCGTCTTCGTTAATCCCGTAAACAACTGGCAGTTCAGGGTCATGAACAGCATCGATAAAAATATCGCTTAACGTTTGTTTCGTGCCTGGTAAAGCTTCAATTGGGTTAACTTCTGGCTGCGTTTCAGCAGGAGGTTCTTCAGTTGTACCACCGTCAATAACCTCTTCCTCCCAGCCATCATTAGGAACCTCTTCTTCCTCCAAAACTGGCATCGAGGCAAAACTTTTCACTTGTATGTCATTAAAATTTACCGCTTTATATGGGTTTAATAGATTGATAATGTAATCTGAAGAAATGGCAAAATTAAGCTTTTCGATACCGAATGAGTTTAGTCCAATGACTTCCCCATTCATATTCATTAATGGACCACCTGAGCTTCCAAACGTAATACTTGCCGTCGTCTGAATGACCTTCACAGAGCCCGTTTCATCTTCAAAAACTTGTTTAGCAGAAACAATTCCATCTGAAATCGAATTTTGAAAGCCTAATGGGCTTCCGATAGCAACCACGGATTGTCCCTGACGTACTTTATCAAAGCTTGCTAATGTTAAGGATGGAAACCCTGTACGAACAACAGGTTTTAATAAAGCAACATCCAAATAATCGTCGTAGGCAACAACCCCTGCAAGGTCAAATTTCTGACCAGTCGCTGTTACCACTTTCGCTTTCACGCCACCGCTTATCACATGGAAGTTCGTGGCAACCAATTGATTAGCAACGATAAATCCGCTTCCTTGGGAAATCAGTTCCTCTTTGTCATCATAAACTTCAATCGTCACAACACTTTGCTCATTTAACGCCATCTCTTCCATTGTATAGGCAATGGGTTCGTATACAGGCTTAAATTCCTCATTTAAAAAGCGAGCCATAAACGCAGAGAAATGCATACGAGTCATCGTTTCATTCGGACGGAATGTCCCATCCGGATAACCCGTGGTAATATTATGTGCAGCTAATGCGTCTACAAAAGAATATGCCCACGATTCAAAACTTACATCAGTAAATTCAAAAGGACTTACACCTTTAAGGTCGTATGCCTTGGCTAAAATTTTAGCCATTTGCGAACGGGTTAACTGCCCATTCGGATTAAATTGGTCCTTTGTAACCCCTGAGATAATGCCTGCCTCGGTAGCCTTTGCCACTTCATTATAGCCAAAATCACCTGGGCGTAAGTCTTTAAAACCAGGATCCTTCACGTTAGTGGTATCCAACTTTAATTCACGCATAATCATAATAATCGCTTGAACCCTCTTAATTGGATCCTTAGGACCAAAATTCCCATCGCTATAACCGTTAATAATCCCTTGTTCATTTAAGTACAAGATCTCATCTCGAAAACTAGTCACGTCTGGAAACTTTGTTGCTGCTTTTACTGAAACTGTTCCTATGTTTGGAAAAATCAATGCCAAAACCATTAGGAACGTGAAAAAACCTTTGTTTATCCTCTCCATCTACCTATCCCCCAACATCTATCTATATATAGTAAATATAGAGGAGAAATGGTATATTTTCCTTAATCAATATTTGGAAATTTTTTTAAACGGCTCTTTTCTAAAACTTTGTTCCTTTTAAAACTAATATAGAATGTTTTACATAAAAATTTGATTAAAATTCTTTGGGAAATCAAGAAAAGAGCTGCTCACACATTAAGGGAAGTTGTAAAAATCCGGCTTTTGGGATTTTTACGAAAACCTCAATCTATACAAATACAGCCTTAACAAAAAAAGAGCAAGCGCTTAAGATTTGCACTTACTCTTTTGGCATTCATTCTTATCAAATATTAGGATTCGCTTGAATTAGAATCAGTAGACTCTTCACCTTCTGATTTTTTATCAGAAGTGTTTCCGTCTTCTTTTTTATCTTTGTCAGATCCTGCTCCTGTACCAGCACCTTCAGGATTGTCTGTGGTCGTTTGGTCATCGGCAGATTCTTCTGTTAAGTTTGCTTTGTCATCCGCAGGCTTCTCTACCTGTAAAGAACTCACTGGCTTATCGAAATAAGAAATTGGGTTTACAGGTTGTTTATCTTTACGGATTTCAAAGTGTACATGCACTCCAGCCTCTTCATTAAACAAGCTTTGCCCAGCCTTTGCAATGGCTTGTCCTTGTTTTACTTGCGCGCCAACCTCTACAGCAAAATCTTTTACAGATGAATACTGTGTCACAACGCCTTTATCATGTTCAATCATAATGACGTTGCCAAGTAGAGAATCTTCACGAATATCGGTTACGGTACCGCTAAGAGCCGCTAGGACATCAAAGGTTTCCCCGTTTTTCATCGAGATATCGATACCAGTATTCGGGTGGTACGAGTTGTTGTAAGATACTAACGCAGCCTCCTGATCTTCTGCTTTGCCATCAAAATCATAGAATTGCTTTTGAATGACTGCTGTGTCAGGATTTGCTACTGGCCACTTGAAGTTTTCTAATGCGCTGTTTACTTCAATCGCAGGTTCGTTAAATTTTTTACCTGCAATATCCGTTGCGTTATAATCATACTTGTTGTCCTTTGCAGCATTGTTTGTGCTGCTAGTTTGATACCAAAGCACTGCTGTTAAAATAATGGCTGCACTTGCAATATAAATGGCTGGAAATACCCAACGCTTTTGGAAAAAGCGCTTAAAACTGGAGTCTTGAGAAGATCGTTTCTTTTCTTCCTCTCTCATTTTCATCACCTCAGCAATCAGTCTTAACGCATTTTGGTGATTATATACAATTATCTAAAAATTTTTTTACACTTATTTTTCGACAAAGAGAATTCTTTTATGCATGATTTTAAAAATTATTTTTGGAGGTATTTTTGTGAAGATTATAAGAAGACTTTTATGGGTGTTACCGGTCATTTACATGGCTATGGTTTGGACCATGTCCAGTTTACCGGATGACACCTTCGTAGAGCTGCCTGACTCCTCTACCGACGCCTTTATAAAGGAATCGTTGCATTTGATTGAGTTTGCCATTCTCTATTTATTGTTTGTGTTGGCAGCTTATTTCAATGGAAAGTTAACACCTGTGTCTAATGTGGTTTTTGCGGTCCTGGCGTGCCTTTACGGAATCACTGATGAAATACACCAAAGCTTCGTCCCAGCCCGCTCCTCCAGCCTCATCGACGTCCTAAAAGACATCATCGGCGTCACCATCAGCTACCTCATCATCAAAAGAAAAGTAGCTGCCACTTCACCACACTAACGCAATGGGGGTCAGACCCCCACTGCGTTAATACTGCAAAGCGCCGGGGGTCTGACCCCCGGCGCTTTAAAGTGTTAAAGATGATGTTTACTGTCCCAGATATCTAAACTTATTTCTTTGCCGTCACTGTTGTTAACTGCTGTTCAGCTGATGAGATGGCTACCCCTTGGTAATAGTGTTTCACAATATCCTCGTAGTTTTTACCTTCCTTTGCCATTCCGTTGGCACCGTATTGGCTCATCCCTACTCCATGACCATATCCTTTTGTATTAATCACAATATGGTCACCTTTTTTTACCCATGAAAAATCAGATGATTTTAAGTCAAGCTTCTCCCGAATATCTTTTCCACTTAACGTTTTTCCATTGAAATCCACTTTGGCCACACGATTTCCTTTTGTTCTTTCCACAATCTCACCAATTTTATCGGAACCTGATAATTTTACACCAAGCTTTTGTTCAAATTCCGGAACGGTAATAACAACCTGTGCATTAAACTTCGGGGATTCCTTTACGTCCCATGGACTCGCCACACTTCTCAAATAAGGATAGGAATCAGACCAATAATCTTCTGAGTTTTCCGTATACCCATTGCTGGTCGAGAAAAATGTTGTATAAATCGGTTTGCCTTCGTATGTTAGAATCTGTCCTCTTGTTTCAATGACAGCTTCTTGAACTTTTCGAAGATTCGCTTCGTAGTCTTTTCCCCAAATTCTTTTTAATTCCTCATCATTTTTAAAAACTTGATGGATAACGGTGTCCGTTACATTAGCTCCTTTAGGAACGCCTAATTGGCCATCACTTAATAACTGTTTAACAATATAGGTTCTGGCTGTTAAGGCCTGTGCTTTTAATGCTTCCAATTCAAATTCAGCTGGCATTTCCGCTGACACCACTCCCACGACGTAACGTTCAAGCGGGAATTTTTCAATCTCCTTTTTGGAAGTACGGTATACAGCCACCTCAATGGATGAATCCAATAATTTACTGTCCACAGGGACTGCCTCCGGTTTGTCTGAGCGAAGATTTTCACCAAGCTTACCACTTGCATGATCCCCTGAAAATGGTAATACCAGAAGCGCTGGAACTAATAAAGTGATCGTAAATAGAACTGCAGCTAGTAGGACTAAAGGTTTGAAGTTTTTCATGATATCGATCCTCCATTTGAAGTTATACATTGGCCACTGCTAGGCTATGTCTCTTTTCATTTCTATGGAGGAGGACAAGCATTTATGACAAATACTTTTAAGAAAATGAAGACGTTGAAAACGAGGAATAAAGTGTGGGAAAATCAGCGAAACAAAAAACTTTACCACTTTAAAGCACCGGGGGTCTGACCCCCAGCGCTTTAAAGTAAAAAAGCCCCGCCAGGTGTGGCAGAGCTTACTTCTTAATTGTTTTTATGCATTTAAATCTGTCACGATTTCTTCTACTAATTCCACAGCATCATGCTCTTTCACGCGTTCAATATCGGCGCCAAGGCTTGCTAATTTTTGATGGAAGTCAACGTAGCCACGATCTAAATGTTTTAGCTCTGTCACACGCGTTACACCTTCTGCTACTAAGCCCGTTAAAATGAGAGCTGCTGCAGCACGCAAGTCTGTTGCTGACACTTCTGCCCCTTGAAGGTCAGATGGGCCTGATAAAATGACAGAACGGCCTTCAATTTTAATATCCGCATTCATACGACGGAATTCTTCCACATGCATGAAACGATTTTCAAAAACAGTTTCGGTAATCATACTTGTGCCTTGAGCACGAAGTAAAAGAGCCATCATTTGTGATTGCATATCAGTAGGGAATCCAGGATGTGGCATTGTTTTAATGTCAACGGCCTTTAATTTTTCAGGACCAATAACACGAACGCCGTCTTCTTCCTCAATAATCATAACTCCCATTTCTTCCATCTTTGCAATTAAAGAAGATAAATGTTCAGGAACTGCTCCTTTAACTAAAACATTTCCTTCCGTAATTGCAGCTGCGACCATAAATGTTCCTGCTTCTATACGGTCAGGTATAATAGTATGCTCTACTCCGTACATACGATCTACGCCTTCAATTCGAATGGTACCAGTTCCAGCACCACGTACATTTGCACCCATTGCATTTAAGAAATTGGCTAAGTCGACAATTTCAGGTTCTTTTGCAACGTTTTCAAGAATGGTTGTTCCTTTTGCCAAGGTTGCAGCCATCATAATATTCTCGGTGGCGCCTACACTCGGGAAATCTAAATAAATTTTCGCACCGTGTAATCGACCATTTGTAGCTTCAGCCTCGATAAAGCCATTCCCCACCTTAACCTGCGCACCCATTGCTTCAAAGCCTTTTAAATGCTGGTCAATCGGACGTGAACCAATAGCACAGCCACCAGGTAAGGCAACGCGCGCACGACCGTTGCGTGCTAATAAAGAACCCATAACTAATACGGAAGCTCGCATTTTACGTACATATTCAAATGGTGCTTCTACTTTTAACTCACTGGATGCATCTACAACAACTTGATTATTTTTAAACTCCACTTCGGCGTTTAGATATCTTAATACTTCATTGATCGTATATACATCGGAGAGAGTTGGCACATCTCGAATAATGCTCTTCCCTTCACTGGCTAATAATGTTGCAGCAATCACAGGTAAAACGGCATTTTTTGCTCCTTCAACTTTGACGGTACCGTTTAAGCGCTGTCCGCCACGGACAATGATTTTTTCCAAGTGTATTCCCCTCCGCGTCCAATTTCTCTATATTAATATTCAATCGTGATGATGGGTGTGCCAACTACCAAGGTAGTGTTCGAGCCCAATCCGTTCGATCTTATCGCTAATTGTACATTCATTTTTTCATCTTTAGTTTGAATTACACCGGCAAATAATGGCGAAGAGGCCGAAATGGAGACAAAAGATGATTCTTGGAGTGATTCTATTTCTTTTGCATCAAAGGCAGTTAACCAGTTATTTACTGTTTTTGTCAAAGACGATTCCATCTTATCACTGATATCCGCTTTCATACAAGAGAAATTTGTGGGATTTCCTCGAAAAATGTTGGAAGTTCTTGATTTCCACTTTTTATCAAAAAAATCCTTTGTCTGTTTATTCCATTTAGTTCCTTTGACCTCATATATGATATACGTATGAATTTGTTCATTTGTGAGGGTTGCCATAATTTGGATAGTTTCTTTGTAATTATGAGCTGCATGTGTGGCAATTGCTTTCCACTTTTCGTTATCTTGATGAATAGACCAGTCCCAATTCGGGTATTCTTTCATTATCTTTGTTTGTAATTGTTCAACTTCTTCTTTATTTTTCAAAGAGGTTAGATGCTCGCGGGAATGCATAGCCCATTCTCCAACTTCTACCTGCTCTTTTTCAAATACAGAAGCAATGGTCAATAATTCATTACGTTCGCTAGCTACAATCGTTCTATTCCCCCATTGCAAGAAAACAAAACCAACAATACCAAAAATTGATAATAAGGTAATTATTCTATTCATCTGTATAACTCCTCCCCTTACTACCATTGTTTCCAATGGGGGAAAGAGCATACATAGGAATTCTCGTCACTTTTTGACATTTAACAAGGGGTACGGACCCTGCCACCTTAACGCATTAACGCATCGGGGGTCAGGCCCCCGGTGCGTTAATGCGTTAAAGTTATTGTCAAATGTTGACACCTTATTCATATTACTCAAAAAGTCAGGTTTAGGGAACATGTACGAAGTCCTATTTATTGCAAAAATGACGATTATATTTCATTTCTTTGAAGGGATTTTGGATTTGTAAAAGAAATAATAAGTATAGAAATTTAGGAGGGATTTATAGTGGCTAGACGGCACCGAATATGGTTCCCTGGTGCAAGTTATCATATTACTGCACGTGGAAACCGGAAATTTTTTATTTTTTATGATGACAAAGATCATCAGCAATACCTGTCCATTTTGAAAGAAACCCAAGAGCAACTCCCCTACTACCTTCATTCCTACTGCCTCATGAGCAACCATATCCACCTGCTATTAGAAACCCAGAACATTCCCATCACTGAAATAATGAAAACAATCCAAACCCATTATGCTGTTTATTTTAACAAACGTTACGATTTAGTCGGACATGTTTTTCAAGGAAGGTTTAAATCAGATCTCATTAAGGATGCCAGTCATTTCCTTAATACAAGTCGTTATATTCATACAAATCCACTCGAAGCCGAAATTACCTCGGAAATCCAAGACTATCCCTGGAGCAGTTATCCTGCTTACTTTACTTCTACCCCAAACCCCTTGGTTACCACAGAGAAAACTTTATCCTTTTTCCAAGCGCCACAAAAAGAAAACTATTTGAAATTTTTATTAAGCCCAAAGCCAAAGGAGTGATCATGTTGTCAGTTGTGATTAATAGCATTGGATTAAGAGGTATGGAGGGTTATTTGAGGATTTTTTATGAGTAGCCATAACCATTTTGGATTTAAAGGATAATAAAGACATTTCCGATGAAGCAATATAAGAAAAGAAGAACTATTTTAAGAATGGCTGTGTTAGTTTACTTGGTTAATCTGAGACAAAAATAAATCATTTTGAAAAAATGGCGGCTAATGCCTTATGAAAACGATAACGTTTCATTTTGCGGACATACGTTCCGTTATTTTACGAAAATGGTTGTTTTTTAAAACATTATCGGACTATGGTTCCGTTATTGCTTCAAAAGTATGTCTATTTCCAATGAATTATTGTGAATAACGGAATCTGTGTCCTATAGACAAGGAAAAAGCGTCTAATTTACAGAAATAACGGAACTTGTGTCCGATAAAACTTCGAAAACACCAACACTAAACTCTGGGGCCCCTCAAAAAGCACTATCCATTTGTACGTCCCCCACACACTCCATACCTATTTAAAGATATACGGAAGCTGTCTGGACCATAGGAGATAGTTAAGGAAGAAGTCGCTGACGATGGACCCCAGGGCGATGGATAATAATATGTATAAAGCACGCGACTGCATGACTTTGTTTGGCTTTAAGAATCGATCTAATTTTATCGCTTGTAGTGCCCACCATGAAATCGCAATAAAAAACAAATTGGCCAGGATGCTCACTAACGAATCTAATCCAAATGAAGACATCATCTAAGTTGAATACCTCCCTTTTTAAAAATGATCCATTATATTTTACCATATACGCTAATAGAGTCGTGCATTGCTTTTCCGCGATTCCCCTACAAAACCCCAATAAAAAAAAAGGAAGGAGCCCCTATACTCCTTCCTTTACCGTACGTATTCAATCATAGAGGCAACTCTCCCCTTAAGAGCTGCCATCCATTTATTTTACCCCTTTTAAAAATCCATTATTTCTCCCAATTGTTCAAACGTATTACTGCAAAAAGTCTTTGAACTGATTGAAGTTATCATGTAAAAAGTCTAATGCAATGTTTGGAGCGATTCCTAGCAATACTGTGCCAATGACGCTTCCAATTAATACAACAACCAATGCAACCGGAATGTTAAATTTGCTTGAATCGGCCGCTGGTCTAAAGAACATTTGTGTCATGATGCCAAAATAGTAGAAATAAGAAACGACTGTTGTAGCAATCATGATGGATGCTAACACATAATGTGCTGGTTCACCCGCAAAGGCACCCATAAAGATGTTTAATTTTCCGATGAAACCGGCTGTTCCTGGAAAACCAGCAAGTGATAAAATCATCACGGCCATAGTAATCGCTAAGATTGGAGCACGGCGATAAAGCCCTGCAAAATCAGCGATTTCCTCTGAACCCGTTTTAGCACCAATTAGCTGAATCACCGCAAAGGCACCGATATTCATAAACACATAGGCTAGTAGATAGAACCAAATCGCATCAAAAGTGAAGTATCCCATACTTGTAAATGCCACTAGGATATAACCAGCGTGAGCAATACTGGAGTAGGCAAACATTCTCTTTATGTTCGTTTGACGTAAGGCCACGACGTTTCCGACGATCATCGTAACCCCTGCTAAGAATCCAATATAATCTTGAAGATGAATTAGTAATGGTGCAGACCCTTGTTCCATAGAAGAAGGTGTTGAACCAAATACTGCAACTAAGATTCGGATAATAATGATGAAACCGGCTGTTTTAGACACAACGCTTAAAAATGCTGTTACTGGAGTTGGTGCTCCTTGGTAAACGTCCGGTGCCCACATATGGAATGGAGCAGACGCAAGCTTAAAGGAAAGACCCACTAATAACATGAAAAACGCTAAGCCCAACAGATAAATTTGCTGTGAATCATAAAGAGCCGAAAGAACACTTGCCATCCCTTTAATGTTTGTTGTTCCTGTTAACCCGTAAATATAACTCATACCAAACAGTGTGATGGCTGTGGAAATTCCACCGTTAATCACATACTTCATCGCTGATTCGTTGGATTTTAGATTTTTCTTCTGCATTCCCGCTAAGATATAAGAAGAAATGGATAAAAGCTCTAAACCAACGAATAAGGTGATTAGGTCGCCGCTTGAAGACATGAACATTGCTCCAAGTAACGCGGTTAGGAACAAGTAGTAAAATTCACCTGTAAATTCAGCCAAACCATCTTTTTTATCATAGCTAATTGCTAATAATAAAACGAATAGAGAACCAATTAACAAGATAAATTTAAACGCTTTTGCAAAAGAGTCCAGACGGAACGTATCGTATAGAATCGAAGTCGTTTCTTCTCCTACCAATCCTGCTAAGGAGACGGTAGCAGCAGCAATCCCTGCCACAGCAATCCATCCAAGAATTTTACGATCCGTCTTTCCTGGCATAAATAAATCTAAAAGTGATAGTAATGTTGCTACACCTAGGATGATGAACTCAGGTGTCATGATGCTCCATTTAAATTCTAGTAATTGTGCAAAGTCCATCCTTCATCACCCTCCTAACCCAAGCATGATCGCTTCTACTGTTTTTTGAAGTGGTCCACTTAAAACGCTAGGGAAAACTCCAATTAACACGATCAATGCCATTAACGTGATTACTGGTACCCATTCAAATGATTTAATATCGGTAATTCCGACAAATTCACGATGAGATTGACCAAAAGTCATACCAAGCACAGCACGTAATAAGTAAACAGCTGTCATAATAATTCCAAGTGTTCCGACGGCGGCAAGCACTGGAACTTCTTTAAATAATCCTAAGAAAGCCATGAATTCGCTGACGAATCCAGACATACCTGGTAATCCTAAAGAAGCCATTGCACCTGCTAACAAGAAGCCTGCAGCAAGCGGCATTCCCTTGGCAATACCACCTAGGTTTTCAATAAGAGTTGTACCTGTACGTTCATAGAACACAGCTACCAGGAAGAACAAGAATGCTGAAATTAAACCATGTGATACCACTTGGAAAATAGCCCCTTGGATTCCTGCTTCATTTAATGCTCCAAGCCCAATCAGCACGATACCCATATGGGAAATCGATGAATACGCCAGAACCATTTTAAAATCTTTTTGGATAAACGCTAGGAATGCGCCGTATAGAAGATTGATAACTCCTAAGACAGCTAATAACAATCCTAATGTTTTAAATTGCTCAGGAAATATTCCCATACCAAAACGGATTAAACCGAAGGCACCAATTTTTAAAAGAATACCAGAGTGAATCATAACAACAGATGGTGGTGCTTGCACGTGAACGCGCAGCATCCAGCTGTGTAATGGGAATATTGGAAGCTTTACGCCAAACGCAACTAGTAAAGCAAACAATAATCCGTATTTTCCAGCTTCTGAAATCGGAGCAACCCATTTCGCATCTGGTGAATTCACAAATTCTCGTAATACTTCAATATTGGAAGTCCCTGTACGAGAGAACAAAATCATAATAACGATTAATAAAATCGCAGACCCTAATCCGTTATAGATTAAGAAGCTATAAGCCGCTTTTTCTTTTTCAAAATAACCCCATTTCCCAATTAAGAAGAACATTGGAACAAGCGTTACTTCAAAGAAGATAAAGAATAGAATTAAGTTTTGTGCTGCGAAGACTCCAAGCATCCCTACTTCTAAAATAAGGAATAACATGAAATAGCCTTTCCATTCTTTTTTAATATGAATGGAAGCGACTGCAGCAAGTGTTGCGACAATGGCTGTTAATAACACCATGATCATCGAAAAACCATCGACCGCTAGCTCATAATGAACGGCAAAGAAGTTTTTATCAAACTCTTTGAATCCACCAAACTGAATCCACTCTGCTGACACGGAGAAGTCTTTTAAACTTTTTCCTGCTAGGTAGTGGAAGTAAATCGCTAAAGATATTAACAAAGTCGGAAGAGTAGCTAAGAATCCAACTAGTTTAATCGTTTTCTCTTGCGTTTTAGGAACAAAAGCTAAAACCACAACACCTAAAAGAGGGGCGAATACTAAAAGTGATAAAACGTATGTTAGATTCATTTTAAATACCCCCCTGTTACGGCATAGATGACAACTAGAATCGCAAGTCCGACGAATGCTACAGCACTATACGTTTGAACTTGACCAGATTGAAGCTTAGAACCAAGTCTTCCAAGAGATTGAACAATCCCCGTAACAAGCTTCACCAAACCTTCTACTAAGAAGGTTTCAATGAACTGTAGGAATAAGCTGATTCCTTTTGTGATATAGACAATGGAAACTTTATAGAACTCATCAATGTAATACTTGTTATACAAGATGTTATATAGGGTTGGTGCGCCAAGCCAATCGCGGGAAATTGAACGCTTTCCGTAGATTAAGTAAGCAAGGAAAATACCAGCTAATGAAACTAGAGTTGCTACAAGCATGATCCAAGCTGGACCTTCCATATGACCGTGACCTAAAGCCTCATTGCCTTCCACTAACCAATCACCTAAAAATGTTCCAAACCATGGAGTATTCACATAACCAGCAACGACTGCTAATACTCCAAGAACGATCATTGGTAATGTCATCAAGCTAGGTGACTCATGAACATTCTTGATTTCTTTACGCGGCTGACCTGTGAAGACCATGAAGAATAAACGGAACATATAGAATGCTGTAAAGAACGCAGCCACAACCGCTAATAAGAATAGGATCGGATGACCACCTTCCCAAGCAGCAACTAAAATTTCATCTTTTGAGAAGAAACCAGAGAATAATGGTACCCCGCTGATTGCCAATGTTCCGATTAAGAATAACGGTCCAGTGACACGAAGTTTTTTCCATAATCCACCCATTTCTTCGATATCTTGCGTATGAACAGCATGGATGACGCTACCTGCAGCTAAGAATAGCAATGCTTTAAAGAAAGCGTGTGTCATCAAGTGGAACACACCTGCTACATAACCTGCAGAACCTAACGCCAACATCATATAACCAAGCTGACTCACAGTGGAGTAGGCTAATACACGCTTAATATCCTTTTGAACAAGACCGATACTTGCTGCAAAAATGGCTGTGAAGCCCCCAATAACCGCTACTGTCATTAAAGCTGTTTCACTCGCATGGAATAACGGGAATAAAGAAGCTACTAAGTATACCCCTGCGGCAACCATCGTTGCAGCATGGATTAAAGCTGATACTGGTGTAGGACCTTCCATCGCGTCCGGTAACCATGTATGAAGCGGGAATTGACCGGATTTTCCGACCGCCCCGATAAAAATTAAGATTGCTGTTAGCGTAACGATGCCTTGTGCGACTTCGCCTGCAGCCACTGCTGCAAAAATTTGATCATATTCAAAGCTGCCAACCTGCCAGAACAATAGAATCATTCCGATTAGTAAGCCGACATCCCCGATACGTGTCATAATAAACGCTTTTTTCGCTGCAGCCTTCGCTTCTTCCTTGTAAAAATAGAAGCCAATTAATAGGAAGGAACCGACGCCGACAAGTTCCCAGAAGAAATACGTTTGCAATAGGTTTGGTGATAATACCAAGCCAAGCATTGCAAAAGTAAATAATCCTAAGTAAGCGTAGAAGACTGGAAATCGCTCATCGCCATGCATATACCCTTTCGAATATGTATGTACGAGAAAACTTACGAGCGATACAATAAACAGCATTAATGCATTTAATTGATTCACTTCAAAGCCCGCTGTTAATTGAACATCTCCTATCGTAAGCCAAACGGCTTCCGCCTTGAAGGTTGGGCTTGAGAAACGCTCAAACAACACCAACAAGGAGTAAACTAAAGAAGCAAGTGTTGTAATCATCCCAACATATGCACTTGATTCTTTTAACCGTTTACCAAATAGAAGAAGGAACAAGAACGATAAAAGCGGGAAAAGCGGTATGATCCATGCATTTTCCATCACTATCACATTCCCCTTTTCCTGAGACGCGCGTAAGCTAAGTTGCTATTCATCTAAAAGCGCGTTCAAGTTTCTCTTTTTTCATTTCGCTTGACCTACATTTTAATGCGAAACGTTTAATGTTTTAACTGATCCATCTCATCAATATTAACGGTCTTACGGTTGCGGTATAACGCAATCAAAATCGCTAAGCCCACGGCTGCTTCTGCAGCTGCTACCGTAATCGCAAATAATGCGAAGATTTGACCAGAAATATTAGGAGTGGCCCCATATTTACTAAATGTTACTAAGTTAATATTTACTGCATTCAGCATTAACTCGATGGAAATTAAGACAATTACCGTATTGCGTTTGGATAACGCACCGTAAAGTCCGATACAGAACAAGATTAATGCTAATGCTAGAAAGGCTGAAGCTGGAACTGCACTCATTCCTTATCCGCCTCCTTCTCATCATCCTTCTTGGCCAAAATAATTGAACCAATAAGAGCGACTAATAAAAGCACTGATGTTACTTCAAACGGAATAATGAATTTGGAATATAAAGCTTCCCCGATTTGGAACGTATTGTTTTCGTGAAGCGTATTTGGCATTGAAACTAAATCCAAATTGTAAATTCCTAAATAGAAAGCACCAGCGAAACCAAGTACCCCTAAGAATAGAGCGAACTTTCTCCACTTGCTTCCTTCTGTTTCACTTGTGTCATCGTGACGCGTTAACATGATTCCAAATAGCATGATGATTGTGATCGCCCCAGAATAAATTAAAATCTGAACAGCGGCAACGAATTCAGCAGAAAGCATGACATAAATTCCTGCGATGCTGACAAACGTAAACACTAAAGCAATCACCATATGAATCACTTTGGAAAGGTTTAATAAAAGCACGCCGCCGATCACCGCTACTAAAGCAAGAGATATAAACGCTAAAAACTCTCCTGACAACGTCATGCTTTATTCTCCTTCCGAATGTTTTGATCATTTTCATCTAACCATTCTAGGTTTTTAAATAACATATCACGGCTATAATCTGCTAACTCGAAATTATTAGTCATGACAATTGCTTCTGTCGGACAAACCTCTGTACAAAGGTCACATAGGATACAAATTTCGAAGTTAATATCATACGTATCAATGATTTTCCCTTTTTTCGATGGATCAGGATGCTTTTTACCTGTCAGATTGATACACTCTGTCGGACAAATATTCGCACATTGGTTACATACAATACACTTTTCCGGATAAAACTTTTGAATTCCACGGAAACGATCCGGTAATGGAAGCGGTTTATTTGGATAATCATACGTTACTTTTTCTTTCGTTAATTGTTTTAGGGTATATTTCAAGCCTTTTGCTAATCCAAGCACGTTTTTTCACCCCTTTAGGAAAAATTGGACAGCACCTGCAGTTTGATTTTTCAAAAATGGTGCATTGACCTTAGAATAAGTCGATTAATTCTTTCACTAATGCTGTTAAGAAAATATTGGCAAGTGCTACTGGTAAAAGGATCTTCCAGCCAAACTCCATCAGTTGGTCTGCACGTAAACGCGGGAAGGTCACACGGAACCAGATAAAAATGAATAGCACAAAACTGAATTTAAGCGCGAACCAAACCGCTCCTGGAATAAAGCCTAAAAACGGTAGTGGTAACCATCCGCCGAAGAAAAGAACCGTTACCAATGATGCCATCGCGAATAAATAAACATACTCGGCAAGCATGAAGAACGCCCAACGGAAACCAGAATACTCAACATGGAAACCCGCAACTAGCTCGGATTCCGCTTCAGGTAAGTCGAATGGAGTACGGTTTAATTCCGCTGTTGCCGCAATTAAGAATACGATAAACGCGATTGGCTGCCATAAAATAAACCAGCCATGTTCTTGAGCATGAACGATTTCATTTAAGTTTAAGCTTCCTGATAATAAAATAATACCTAATACGGACATAACAAGCGGGATTTCATAAGAAATCATCTGGGCTGCTGCACGCATTCCACCAAGTAGAGCGTACTTATTGTTAGAAGCCCAACCACCCGTTACTACACCGATAGTGGTTAAACCTGAAATAGCGATGTAATACAATAATCCAACACCAATATCAGCAAATTGGAATTTGTCTGTAAATGGAATCGTTGCTAGCACCATAAAAGCTGGTGCAAAAGCGATTACTGGTGCCAAAATAAACAATGGTTTATCTGCTAATTTTGGAATATTGTCTTCTTTTAATAGAAGCTTTAAAACGTCGGCAACTGTTTGTAAAAGTCCCCAACGACCCCCAACCTGGTTTGGACCATGACGTAATTGCATGAAACCCATTACCTTACGTTCAGCAAGGATACCGTAGGTTACGAACCCTAATACCACTAAAAGTAAAACGGTTGCTAGTAAAAAGAAGATTCCAAAGTTCAAAAGCCCGGGACTTGATTGTAGTAAATCTTGAACCATTAGCCGTCAACCTCCCCAAGGACAATATCAATTGCCCCTAAAATAGCAATTAAGTTTGCAATATTTTCGCCTTCTAATAGCTTAGGGAGAATTTGAAGGTTATAGAATGATGGCCTTCTAAACTTTAAGCGATAAGGTTCTTTCTTGCCGTCACTCGCGATATAACAACCGATTTCTCCACGCGGAGACTCAATACGAACAAAAGCTTCTCCCTTTGGTGCTTTAATAATTTTAGGCACTTTTGCTAAAATTTCACCTTCAGCAGGGAACTGTTCAACTGCTTGCTCAAGAATTCTTAACGATTGCTCGATTTCACCTAGGCGCACATGGTAACGAGCCCATGCATCTCCGCCCTCTTGTGTAACCACATCAAAATCAAAACGATCATAGATCGAATATGGCTCATCTTTACGTAAATCCCATTTCACACCTGTACAACGAAGGTTCGGACCACTTAACGAATATTGAAGCGCTTCTTCCTTCGTGTACGTTCCTACTCCTTTAACACGGCTCATGAAGATTTCATTTCCCGTTACAAGGCTATGATAGCCTTCGAGTTGTTCGCGCATGTATGGAATAAAGTCTCTTACTTTTTCAATCCAGCCTTCTGGCGCATCCCATTTTACTCCGCCTACACGCATGTAGTTAAAGGTTAAACGAGCACCTGAAAGTTCATTTAAGAGATTGATAATCATTTCACGTTCACGGAACGCATACAAGAATGGGCTGACTGCCCCGATATCCAATAAAAACGTCCCCCACCATACAAGATGGCTCGCAACACGGCCCAGTTCCATGGATATGATACGTAAATATTCTGCACGATCCGGAATTTGTAAGCCCATCATGGTTTCTACTGCATGAACAAGAACATAGTTATTTGTCATCGCAGCTAGATAATCCATACGGTCTGTATAAGGAATAATCTGTGTATACTGTAGGTTTTCAGCAATTTTTTCTGTTCCGCGGTGCAAGTAACCGATTACTGGCTTTGCCTCAACGATTGTTTCCCCGTCAATTTTTAACACGATACGGAAAACACCGTGGGTACTAGGATGCTGAGGTCCTACGTTTAGTAGCATCTCTTCTGTTCTTAACACTTACTTACACCTCCACATCATACTGCTCATAGTCTTTGCGTAGAGGGTGACCAACCCATTCTTCACCCAACATAATGCGGTAAAGATCCGGATGGCCTTCAAATTTGATACCTAATAAATCATAGGCTTCACATTCTGGCCAATTGGCTCCTACCCATAGCGGTACAAGAGATGAAATGGTTGGTTGATCACGGTCCAACTTCACTTTTAAAGCAACAGACTGACGATTTTTGTATGAGAATAAATGAACATATACTTCCATATGGGTTTCGAAATCAGAACCATGAATTTCTGATAAATAATCGAACCCTAACTGCTCATTATACTTAAAAAATTCAGCCACTTTATAGTAGTTTTCCTTCTTTACTACAAGTGTTGGAACATCCTTCGAAAGTTTATTAATATAGGAGTCTTCTAATACATCGCTTCCTAAATGTTCTCCAATCACTTTTACATATTTATCAAGGTATACTTGGTTCGGTGATGGTTTAGCAGGTTCTGCTTCTACCACAGGTTCTGCTCCAGCACCGGCAGCTTTTGCTTTTGCAGCAGCGGCAGCAGCAGCTTTTGCTTTCGCAGCAGCAATCGCTTTCGCTTTTTCATCGTCACCACCAGCAGCTGAATCTCCACCTTGTGCGGCTAACTTTGCTTTTGCAGCGGCAGCGGCTTTTGCCTTGGCAGCAGCAATCGCTTTCGCTTTTTCATCGTCACCACCAGCAGCTGTGGTATCTCCACCAGCAGCTGTGGTATCTCCACCAGCTTGTTTGGCAAGTGCGGCAGCCTTTGCCTTCGCAGCGGCAGCAGCTTTTGCTTTTGCGGCAGCAGCGGCTTTCGCCTTTTCATCTGCTCCTGCTCCAGCATCCGTTGTGGAATCGTTTGCCTCACCGGCAGCGGCTTGTTTCGCAAGTGCAGCAGCCTTGGCTTTTGCAGCGGCAGCGGCTTTTGCTTTCGCAGCAGCGGCAGCTTTCGCTTTTTCATCTGCTCCTGCTGGTTCACTTGCTGCAGGAGTTTCAGTAGCAGCAGGTTCCGAAACCGTTTCAGTCGTTTCAGTACCTTGCTGTTTTGCTAATACAGCAGCTTTCGCCTTTGCAGCGGCGGCAGCTTTTGCTTTCGCAGCAGCAGCAGCTTTTTGCTTCGCTAAATCTAAGTCACTTCCAGCTTCCGTTTTTGGAGCCTCTGTTGCTGGTGCTTCCTCTTTTGGCACTTCCACTTCAGAAGTAGGCTCGGCTTTAACTTCCTGGGACTCAGAGGCTTCAGCAGCTACTTGCCCTTGTTCTTTCGCCTTTAACTTGGCTAATGCAGCAGCCTTCGCTTTCGCGGCAGCTTCCTTTTTTAATTGTTCAAGATCCTTTTCCCCACTCATGGATTAGATCACCTTCTTCCCAGTTTTCGCCTCGTATCGAATCTTTTCCCTTAATTTATTGATTCCATAGATTAAAGCAGCTGGGTTCGGCGGACATCCTGGAATATACACATCAACAGGAACAATTTGGTCCACACCTTTTACAACCGAATACGATTTTACATATGGACCACCAGCTGTTGCACATGAACCCATCGCGATTACCCACTTAGGTTCTGGCATTTGATCATATAAACGACGTAAAATTGGCGCCATTTTCTTCGTTACCGTACCCGAAACAATCATACAATCCGATTGACGTGGAGACGTACGGAAAAACGACCCGAAACGATCCAAGTCATAATGGGATGAACCTACACCCATCATTTCGATCGCACAACAAGCAAGACCAAACGTCATCGGCCATAAAGAATTACTTCTAGCCCATGCTTTGACCTGCTCTAAAGTCGTCATAAATACATTTCTCTTCAATTCTTCTAACTCTTCTGGCGTTAGGTTATCTAATTTTAAATCCATTTCAACACCTTCTTCTTCCATGCGTAGACTAAACCAATGATGAGCATGAATACAAAAATTAACATTTCAATAAGTGCAAAAAGACCAAGTTTATCATACGCTACTGCCCAAGGATATAAAAACACTGTTTCTACATCAAAAATAACAAACATCAGGGCAAAAATATAATAGCGGACATTGAACTGGACCCTAGAATCATGGAATGGTTCAATACCGCTCTCATATGTGGTGTACTTCGCCTCACTCGGCTTATAAGGGCGTAATAGCTTACCTAAAAAAAGCGCCACCACAGGCAACAAAACCCCGAGACATAAGAACACAAACACTATCAGATAGTTATTCTGATATAAATTCAATAGTTCCATGCCTATCCCCTCCAATGTTGTAAAATTTCTCACTTTTTAAACTTGTAACCGATAACATTATATCACTGTTCCAAATGCGTGTCGACAAGCCATTCTCACTTATTGGAATTTCACTCGTAGGCCAAATTTAGACATTTTGGAGCGTCCGAGAGCTCGCTCGCGGTAAGCGGAAAAATGGCTCAATTTGGCTAGCTTCGGCGTTAGCCGAGGCGTAGTGCGACAGCACCACGAGTGAAATTCCAAGCGCAGTAGCCTTGTCGTCGACACACATTCCCTTTTTCTGAGCGTTTGCGTGATCTCGAATGCCAAACATCCCCGAAAGGCAAACCAGAGATGACGCAAGAGCGAACTGCTGCAGACACTTGGTGCAAGTGACCTTTGAGCCGCACGTGATCTGAAGCGATAGCGGAAGATGACGTGCCTAGAAAAAGGTTCGCAAGATCCGTCCTCCCCCATTTAACACGAATCCCTCCGTGCTTGTCAGTGAGGTTTATCATTGCCTGTTATTTTTCTCACATAATTTTAATAGAGTTTCTTCTATTAAATTTGTCTATTTAACCTAACACTCTATCACCATGAGAGTTCGGCTGAGAAATTACGAGAAACTCAACATCCTGATCAGTACGATTCATCATTTGATGAAGAGTTTGCGGCGGAACCTCTATTCCCTGCTCAGGCTCCAAAACAAATTCCTCCCCATCCATCTCCATTACCGCCGTTCCTCTTATAATGAAGAAAAATTGCCTTGATCTATTATGAGAGTGTCTCATCTCTCTAGTATTTGGTGGCATTCTTTCAAAAATCACACTTAACTGGTCATTCTTCACTAGGTGCCACCCATCACATTGATCCCCCCAGTTATAGTGCAAAGCTATTTCTTTAAAAATTTTCAAACAACCAACTCCCTCTTATTACCTATATAAAAAATATATCAGTAATTTTGAGCCACAATCACGATAAATTGTGAATACTTATCGATAATATTAAGAAGTGCATATATAAATGAAGAAACCTAACAAGTTTCAAACTCTATCATTAAATTTTAAGACCGAAAGGTCTAGCGTTCATCAACAAATTTCCATTTTACCCTCCCTACTCATCCAATCAAACTACCCCATCCCAAATATATCTGACCAAATTTCCAATATATCTGACTAAATCCGCAATTTATCTGACCGTTTTAGCAATATATCTGACCAAATTCCCATTATTACTAACTTTGTAACAAATTCCCCACTCATTCCCATCCCAAAATCCAAAGAAAACCTCTCCCACACCCCGTGTTTCCGACTTTGTCACAAATTCCACTCTCCATCCCACCCAAAAGTCCGAAGGACTGCCCTAACTCTCAAATAACATAAAAAAACACCCCCAGCGCCATAAACGCCGAAGGTGTTTTTATATAAAAAATAATTATCTTTTCTCCACAATGGAAAGGCGATTGATTGCGCGTTGAAGAGCAAGTTCAGCACGTTGGAAATCGACGTTCGCTTGCTGACTTTCGCGTAAGCGTTGCTCAGCACGCTCTTTTGCACGTAAAGCACGTTCTGCATCAATCTCGCTTGATTGCTCAGCGGATTGCGCTAAGATCGTTACTTTATCAGGGCGAACTTCAAGAATGCCTCCACTCACTGCAACGAAATCTGTATTGCCGCCATTTTTTAAACGAACGACACCAATTTTTAATGGTGCAACCAATGGAATATGTCCAGGTAAGATACCAAGGTCTCCACTTTGAGCCTTCGTACTGACCATTTCCACATTTGATTCATACACCGGGCCATCAGGAGTAACAACACTGACACTAATCGTCTTCATTTTTTACCCTCCTGGCTAGTATTAAACCTCTACACCCATCGATTTAGCTTTTTCGATTACTTCTTCGATGCGTCCAACTAGACGGAATGCATCTTCTGGAAGATGATCGTATTTACCTTCAAGAATTTCCTTGAAGCCTTTAACAGTTTCTTTAACAGGAACATAAGAACCCTTTTGTCCTGTAAACTGTTCAGCAACGTGGAAGTTTTGAGATAGGTAGAACTGGATACGACGTGCACGAAGAACGACTAATTTATCATCATCAGATAATTCATCCATACCTAAGATTGCGATGATATCTTGTAATTCTCTGTAACGTTGTAATGTTTGCTGTACTTGACGAGAAACATTGTAGTGCTCTTCGCCAACGATTTCAGGTGATAATGCACGAGAAGTCGAAGCAAGTGGATCCACCGCAGGGTAGATACCCATTTCAGAAAGTTTACGCTCTAAGTTTGTTGTAGCATCTAAGTGAGCGAATGTTGTTGCTGGAGCCGGATCCGTATAGTCATCGGCAGGAACGTAAATCGCTTGTATAGAAGTAACAGAACCAACGTTAGTAGACGTAATACGTTCTTGTAATTTACCCATTTCAGTAGCAAGAGTTGGTTGGTAACCTACCGCTGAAGGCATACGACCTAATAGGGCAGAAACCTCAGAACCTGCTTGCGTGAAACGGAAGATGTTATCCATGAAGAAAAGAACGTCTTGTCCTTGCTCATCACGGAAATATTCAGCCATAGTAAGACCAGTTAGAGCAACACGCATACGAGCACCAGGTGGTTCGTTCATTTGTCCGAATACCATCGCTGTTTGCTTGATAACTCCAGAATCCGTCATTTCGTGGAAAAGGTCATTACCTTCACGAGTACGCTCACCTACACCAGCGAATACAGAGATACCGCTGTGCTCTTGAGCGATGTTATTGATTAATTCCTGGATTAAAACGGTTTTACCTACACCGGCACCACCGAATAGACCGATTTTACCACCCTTGATGTAAGGAGCAAGAAGGTCTACTACTTTAATTCCAGTTTCAAGAATTTCTACTTCAGTAGAAAGTTGTTCGAATGTTGGAGCATCTCTGTGGATAGAGTCACGACGCTCTGCAGCAGGAATTTCGTCTGCAAGGTCAATTGTTTCTCCTAATACGTTAAATACACGGCCAAGTGTCACATTTCCAACTGGAACGGAGATTGGCTTACCTGTATCAACTGCTTCAATTCCACGAGTAACACCATCAGTAGAAGACATCGCGATTGTACGAACTGTATCATCACCTAAATGAAGGGCTACTTCAAGAGTTAAGTTGATGTTAACTTCTGATTCGTTACGCGCTTTATGATTAATTACTAATGCATTATAGATTTCAGGTAATTGACCGCTTTCGAACTTTACGTCAATAACCGGACCCATAACTTGAAGAACGCGTCCTATGTTCATCGTTTTCCCTCCTAACGTACTCTTGACGAAAAGGCAAGAAGGAACCATCGGGGTCCTTCTGCCTGATTATTTTTTATAAAAATTGCTTCGCGCCAACGCGCAGTGCGTTAGCATCTCAGGAGCAAACGCACTTAGATTCTACTCTAGAGCTGCAGCTCCACCAACGATCTCAGTGATCTCTTGTGTGATAGCTGCTTGACGTGCACGGTTATAGCTAAGGCTAAGAGCGTTAATAAGCTCCTTCGCATTATCGGTTGCATTTTTCATTGCCGTCATACGGGCAGCATGTTCAGACGCTTTACTATCAAGTAAAGCACCGTAAATTAAGCTTTCCGCATACTGTGGAAGGAGAACTTCTAAAATCTCTTCCGCAGATGGTTCAAATTCATAAGAAGTTAACTTAGAAGAAGTTGTAATATCCCCTAAAGGAAGAAGCTTCTTTTCTGTTACATCCTGTTGAATCGCACTGACGTAATGTGTGTAATACATATATAATTCATCAAATGTTCCGTCTGCGAACATTCCTACTGTTTTGCTAGCAATATCCTTAATTTCAGTAAAGCTTGGTTGATCCGCAATACCAACAACATCAAGGACAACAGACATTCCACGCTTTGTGAAAAAGTCACGGCCAACACGACCAATAGCAATGATTGCAAATTCATCATTTGATTGATGACGATCTTTAATCGTTTGGTAAAGATTACGTAAAACGTTAGAGTTGTACGCACCTGCTAAACCACGATCAGATGTTATTACTAAGTAACCAGTTTTCTTCACGGGACGGCTGACTAGCATTGGATGGTTAACACCCTTGCTACCACCAGCTACGGAAGCAGTCACTTCTTGAATTTTTTCCATGTAAGGTACGAATGATTTCGCATTCATAACCCCACGGTTCCATTTAGAAGCGGATACCATTTCCATCGCTTTTGTAATCTGGCTCGTCTTTTTCGTTGAAACGATCCGTGATTTTATATCGCGTAATGATGCCATAAGTTCTCACCACCCTTACTCAAGTTTGTCCGAACCATATTTTAGGATAAAAGAAGGCAAGAATCGCCTCCTATTCATCAATCTTATTCAGATACTGCAAACGTCTTTTTGAATCCGTTAATTGCAGCAGCCATATCTTCGTCAGAAGGAAGATCTTTTGTATTCACAATATGGTCTAACAACGCTTTTTGGTTGTGGTCTAACCATGTTAAGAATTCAGCTTCAAAACGACGGATATCTTGAACTGGAATATCATCTAAGAAACCGCGTGTTAATGCATATAGAATCGCAACTTGCTTTTCTACCTTTAACGGCTTGTTAAGATCCTGCTTTAATACTTCAACTGTACGAGCTCCACGGTTAAGTTTTGCTTGTGTTGCTTTATCAAGGTCAGAACCGAACTGAGCGAATGCTTCAAGTTCACGGTAAGAAGCAAGGTCAAGACGTAATGTACCAGATACCTTCTTCATCGCCTTAATCTGTGCAGATCCTCCTACACGGGATACGGATAAACCAGCGTTGATCGCTGGACGTACACCAGAGAAGAATAAGTCAGATTGTAAGAAGATTTGTCCATCAGTGATGGAGATAACGTTTGTTGGAATGTAAGCAGAAACGTCACCAGCTTGAGTTTCGATGAATGGAAGTGCAGTGATTGAACCAGCACCTAATGCATCGCTAAGCTTAGCAGCGCGCTCTAACAAACGGCTGTGCAAGTAGAATACATCCCCTGGATATGCTTCACGACCTGGAGGACGGCGTAATAATAGTGAAAGCTCACGGTAAGCCGCAGCTTGTTTTGTTAAATCATCATATACAACAAGAACGTGTCTGCCATTGTACATGAATTCTTCACCCATTGTTACCCCAGCGTAAGGCGCTAAGAATAATAATGGAGCTGGTTGAGAAGCTGATGCAGTTACAACGATTGTGTAATCTAATGCACCATTTCTACGTAACATTTCTACTGCGTTACGAACAGTTGATTCTTTTTGACCGATAGCCACATAGATACACACCATGTTTTGGTCTTTTTGGTTAAGGATCGTATCGATCGCAACAGATGTTTTACCTGTTTGACGGTCACCGATAATTAACTCACGTTGTCCACGTCCGATTGGTACAAGTGCGTCAATCGCTTTGATACCAGTTTGTAGTGGTTCATGAACGGATTTACGAGCCATTACACCTGGTGCAAGAGCTTCGATTGGACGAGTCTTAGTTGTGTTAATAGGTCCCATTCCATCAACTGGTTGTCCAAGAGGGTTTACTACACGTCCGATTAACTCATCACCAACCGGAACCTCCATGATACGACCTGTACGACGAACTTCGTCACCTTCTTTAATTTCAGTGAAAGGACCAAGGATAATAATACCAACGTTATTTTCTTCAAGGTTTTGTGCCATACCCATAACGCCGTTTGAAAATTCAACAAGTTCTCCAGCCATGACATTGTCGAGGCCATGAGCACGAGCGATACCGTCACCAACCTGGATAACCGTACCTACATCACTCACTTGAATTTCAGACTGATAGTTTTCAATTTGCTTTTTTATCAGCGCACTAATTTCTTCAGCATTGATGCTCATGAGTTTCACCCCTATCTACGAAATCTAGACTAACAATTTACGTTCTAAACGTTCTAGCTTACCGCGTAAGCTGCCGTCATAAATGCGGTTACCGATACGGATTTTTAATCCACCTAATAAATCGGTATCTACAATGTTTTCAATACGAAGTGATTTTTTACCAACTTTAGCTGCAAAGCTCGTTGATAATGTTTCACTTTCTTCTTTTGTTAATGGACGAATGCTGTACACTTTCGCTTCAGCAATGCCATGTTCTTCATTTGCAAGTTCGATAAATTGATCAACCACATCAACGATTTGATCGTCGCGGTGACGGTCAACTAAAATCATTAAAGTATTCAATACGAAAGGATTTACCTTTGAAAAAGAGTCTTTGATGATCTCTTTTTTCTTTGCCACTGATACTTTAGGAGACTTTAAAACTGCATTTAAATCACTAGAATTAACTAATACAGACTTAACTACACGAAGTTCTTCTTCAATTTGAGTTAGAAGATTATTTTCCTTCGATAATTGGAAAAGAGCCAACGCATAGCGTTTTGCTACCATGGAGTTGCTCATCGCCCTTCTCCTGCCTCTTGAATATATTCATTAATAAGCTTTTCTTGATCCGCTGCCGTCAGTTCCTTTTCAATTACCTTAGACGCAATTAAAACAGAAAGACTTGCAACTTGTTCGCGAATGGTTGCAACAGCTTGTTCTTTTTGTTGTTCGATTTCACGCTTCGCAGATTCTTTTACGCGCTCAGATTCAGCACGAGCTGCCGCTATGATTTCTTCACGTTGAACATCGCCTTGCTTTTTCGCATTTTCGATTAATTCTTGTGCTTCAGTACGTGCTTGCTTTAATAGATCACGTTGTTCTGCTAAAAGCTTGCTTGTTTCTTGACGAGCTTGTTCTGCAGCGTTGATTTCGCCAGCAATATGCTCTTCACGTTGTTTCATGATCCCCATTAATGGACCCCAAGCAAACTTTTTAAGCAATGCTAACAAGATTAAGAACATTACTAACTGGAACACGATGTCGCCACCGTTGATTCCTTCGTGTGCAGCTTCTGCCGCACCTAAAACAAATTGGCTTGTTAACACCTCAGGTTCACTCCCTTCAAGAGTCTTTCCCTTGTTTTCAACACTCGTTAAAAAACCGGGTGATTATATCAATTTGAATAATTTTCAATAATAGTTGGTACATAGGAATGGCGAAGCGTCAAATAGAATCGTCTTCGCCATTTGAACATTTTTTCTAAAATTAACGACCTAAAACCATGAACGCAATAACTACCCCGATGATCGGTAATGCTTCTACTAACGCAACCCCGATGAACATTGTAGTTTGTAATAAACCACGAGCTTCTGGTTGACGAGCGATACCTTCAACTGTACGACCTACGATTAATCCGTTACCGATACCAGCGCCTACTGCTGCTAGTCCGATTGCGATTGCTGCTGCTATAAGATTCATTATAAAGTTCCTCCTTAAAAATGTATGAATAATTTTTTTAAAAAAATTTGTTCAAATGAACAGGTTTATATTAATGGTCATGTCCCACTTTATGTGACAAATAAACCATTGTTAACATTGTGAAAATGTAAGCTTGGATTGAACCTACAAAGATTGAGAATCCTTGCCATACTAATGTTAAAGGAATCGCAGCGATTGTTCCAACAATCCCCGAAGCAGCTAAACCGCCTGCTAAAAGAGATAGTAGTAATTCACCAGCGTAAATATTACCGTAGAGACGCAAACCAAGTGTTAACGTATTTGCAAACTCTTCAATAATTTTTAATGGGAATAAGAATTTCATCGGACTAAAGAAGCCCTTCGCATATTCTCTTCCACCCTTTAACTTAATTCCGTAATAATGAGATAGTGCTACCACCATTACTGCTAAAGTTAAAGTAATAATTGGGTCTGCAGTTGGTGATTTCCACCACAATGTTTCGTCTATAACGATTGCAAATGGAAGACCTAGCATATTTGATACAAAAATATACATTAATAGAGTTAGTCCAAGAATATGGAATCTTCCTCCATCCTTCCAATCCATCGTGCTGTTAATGATGCCCTTAACGAAATCCATAACCCATTCAAAGAAGTTTTGAATTCCAGTAGGCTTCATCGCCATCCGACGAGTGGAAAGAACCGCAATTAGAAAAACAATAACACTTGCTATTGTAATCATTAAGACATTAGCTAAGTTAAAAGTAAGTCCTAAAAAATGAACTAATGGAGCTTCATGATGCAACAGTATTCACCTCTCTTCCCCCGCTATTTACGTTGTAAAAATGTTAGTAAAAAATAATCTATGATAATAACAACATAAGTTGTCATTAGTCCCACTACTACGCTTACGGTATGAAAATAGTTTTCATATTTTAAAGCAATCATAATCGCGATTGCCGCCGTCGCTAAACGAGAAAGGGAACCGAGTGAACGGACCTTCTTGCCTTGAGTAACAGCTTTATCAAAGCTTTGCGCTCTTCTTGCTAGAAGCAATAGAATCATGAAACTAAAAACCGTTCCAAGAATTAAGCCCGCAAAGATTGATTGATAGGAAGTAAAACCCCAGCCCAGAACATAAACAGCTAGCAATAAAAACATATATCTGCGTTGTCGTTGAAACAATTGGTTAAGATCTGACATGGGTGGCTATTCTCCTGAAAAAAAGTGTTGGATTAGACGGAGCATGGCATAAATCCCTGTAGCCAATCCAATAAGTAATCCGAGAATAAGAAAAAGTGGTTCGGTTCCTATTTTTTGATCGACCCATCTTCCAGAGAAAATGCCTATCAATACGGACCCTACTAATTGAGAAAGTATCGCGGACATTAAAGCCATTGCTTGCATTGGGTGGCGCTTTTTTTGACTCATTTGATCGCATCCTCACCTTTGAGAATGAACACAAAGTATGAATTATGTAAGATTTATTTCCTAGCAAATTAGCTTAGGACGAAATTTGTCGAATCGTTTTGAAAACCCTACCATTTCACACCTAGATAAGCATACAATAGTGACTTGTCAATGTCAATCCATTTACAGTGAAAAAGTTCACAATCTAGTCACCGTTTAGTTCACACTTTGTTCACAATTTGTTCACAAATAATTTCCCAAGAAAAACACTCTTTAGTATACTTAAATTATAATGATTATCATCTAATTTTTATTTAAAACAAACCCGTCTTCTTATTGAAAACGGGTTTATTTCCCAAGACCCCTATCATCCGTTTTTTGAATCTCGATCATCATTTCTACCATATCTTCTTTTCTTGCTTTTTTAGCAAAAACTTTTGCTAGATAGACTCCGTTTTTAAACGTATCTGTTAGAGGGATTTCTTTTTCTACCATTCCTTTCTTCACATTTCTGCCTGAATCTAGGAATCCTAAAAAACGATAATCGCCTGGGTCAAAGAGTGCAATCCCAAATTCGTCCGCCCCCCCAGGTAAATATACTTGATAACGCAATGTATTCGGGGCATCTCCAGCTCCATATTCAAAGCCCATCACTCTTGGGTAATCTGGTTCCTCCAACACATAAATATAGGGAAGGTGAATCCTCTTGCCATTGGCCTTCACATTTAAATAGCCGTCCTGAATTTTTTCCTTTAAGTGTCCTGAATCCACCTGAAGCTCCAAATCCACGCTTCTTTTTTCCTTAGGCTTTAACGAAAACATGAGAGGTAAATGCCAACTCATTCCATCTCTTGGCTTTGGCGTTTCAAAATGGTAATGAATGACTTCATCACTTACATTCTCGATTGTCACTCTAGCACGATGTTCATGATTTTGATCTTCCAGCTGAAACTTCCCAAACTGCAGCGAGCCCGGGGAAATAATGGATTCTGCTTGAAGCGCCTCGTCGATTTGAATGCGCCCTGCCCCCTGTTCATACGTTCGATATCGTTGTCCGTTCTGCTTTTGCAAAGGAAGAGCGTTATTCATTAATACGGCTTTAATTTGCTCCGGCGTCCAATCGGGATGGGCTTGTTTGATTAACGCAGCGGCACCTGCTACATGCGGAGCTGCCATACTCGTTCCTTGAAGTGATAAATATCCACCCGGAACCGTACTATTAATCGCTACCCCTGGTGCTAAAACATCGGGCTTAATTTCCCATGTTCTTGTCACCGGGCCTCTTGAGCTAAAAGCAGCCAACACATCCTGCTCCGTTTCTTCCTTAATTCGAATATGATTTCTTCCTTTCTCTATTTGTCTCGCCAATAATTCGCCATCGGCTTTTGAGATTGAAGCAACTGGAATTCCTACATCGACTTGAAGATTGCCGATAAAATGACCAGCTGTATTATTGTAAATAATCACTCCTTTGGCACCCGCTTCTTGGGCATTCATAGCTTTTTCGGTAAACGTTAACTTCCCTCTTTTTAAAAGGACGATTTTCCCGTTCACGTTCTTTAGCTCCGCTTTTTCACCAATCCCACCGGTAATCACTTCCAATGAACGGTCTTTCACCCATTTTTCCGCGCCAATCATCGGTTGCATGTCGGTTTTTTCACGATTGCCTTCTATTAATAAATACGGGACTTTCAATTCCGGTGTTGATGCTCCAACAGAAATTGCCTTAGCAGAAGTACCTGGAGAGCCTACCGTCCATTTATTCGGCCCCGAATTCCCAGACGAAGTCACCGCGACAATTCCTTTTTCCGTTAACTTGTTCAGAGCCATACTGATGGGAAGATCAGGGCCATTAATCGCGTTTCCCAGCGATAGATTCACAATATCCACCTTATCCTTGGCAGCTTGGTCGATTGCCGCTAAAACTTGCTCGGTGGTTCCACTGCCTCCCGGACCAAGTGCACGATAGGCAATAATTTTCGCTTCTGGAGCAACGCCCTTCATTCTTCCATTTGCCGCAATTACACCAGCCACATGCGTTCCATGCAAGGTTGGTTCACCTTGTTTGGCATTAGTCTCCATTGGGTCCTTGTCATGGTCCACTAAATCATACCCACCGCTGTAATTTCGTCTTAAATCCGGATGGGTGTAATCCACACCTGTATCAATCACCCCAACGGTTACCCCTTTCCCCGTTAAACGCTGATCCTGTTGATCAAAATAGCCTCGAACCTTATCACCGCCAATCAATTTGATCCCTTCACTGCTTTCGACCTTATACGTTTGAACGGGCGATACACCTAGTATCTCATGGTGCTGCTTCAGTTTTTCTATCTGTTCGGCCGGACCTTTTACCGAAAATCCGTTCAAAACCTCACGAAAAACATGCCTTACGGTTAAATGGCGATATGGCTTTATTAAATTTTGAATGTCAGAATGAGAGCTTTCTTCTTTTAGTAAAATAATCGCCACCTTTTCCGCATTTGGTGATTCTGCAGGGATAGGCGGGTGAGTAAGGGGCTGTTTACTGATAGCACTGCTTTGAAAAAGTAATGCTAAGCCAGCTGTTAATAGGAAAACTCGCTTCATTCCAAATTCCTCCTCTTTTTCCTTCAGTTTGTGTTGAAAATGGAAGAGTATGCAGGCGAGGGATAAAAAAGGATGCTACTGGTACAAAGTAATTTTTCCAAGAACAAATTTTTTTAAAAAAAAGATGCCAGCTCCACCCAAATTTCTGGATAGTGCTTGGCATCTTTTACTTTGTAATATAATCTTCTGGACGATCTTCCGTTTGCTTAAAATAATAACGAATCGCTTCTCCAATACGTTTTGACGCATTTCCATCACCATACGGATTCGTTGCTTTCGCCATTTTTTCATAAGCTACACGGTCTGTTAATAATTCTGTTGCTAAGTTGTAGATGGTTTGTTCATCGACACCCGCAAGCTTTAATGTACCTGCTTCAATTCCTTCCGGACGTTCGGTCGTATCACGCAGTACCAATACTGGAACGCCAAGTGAAGGTGCTTCTTCTTGTACGCCGCCAGAATCGGTTAAAATTAAATACGCTCTTGAAGCAAAGTTATGGAAATCAATCACATCAAGCGGCTCAATTAATTGAATTCTAGGGTCATCTCCAAGAATTTCTGCAGCGATTTCTCTAACCACAGGATTTAAATGCACAGGATAAACCACTTGAACATCTGGCTGCTCCTCGACAATGCGTTTAATCGCGCGGAACATATTGCGCATTGGTTCACCTAAATTTTCACGACGGTGGGCGGTTAATAAAATCAGGCGGTCAGTGCCAATTTTATCAAGAACCTCTTGATGGTATTCCTCTTTCACCGTAGTTTTTAAAGCATCAATGGCTGTATTCCCAGTGATAAAGATGTTTTCCTTTTGCTTGTTTTCTCTTAAAAGATTCTCCGCTGACATCGCCGTTGGCGCAAAATGTAAGTCTGCCATTACACCCGTTAACTGGCGATTCATTTCCTCTGGGAATGGAGAATACTTATTCCAAGTGCGTAAGCCCGCTTCCACATGTCCGACCACAATTTGATTATAATAAGCTGCTAAGCTAGCAATAAAAGTCGTCGTCGTATCACCGTGAACAAGGACGATATCAGGCTTTACTTCCTTCATTACTTTGTCTAATCCTTCAAGACCTCTTGTGGTCACATCCACTAATGTTTGGCGGTCTTTCATGATATTTAAGTCATGATCTGGAGTAATTTCAAAAATATTTAACACTTGGTCTAGCATCTGTCTATGCTGTGCCGTTACTGTAACAATGGATTCAAAATGCTCTGGGTGTTTATTTAGTTCTAAAACAAGTGGCGCCATTTTAATCGCTTCTGGTCTTGTCCCAAAAATCGTCATGACTTTAATTGGTCTATTCAAAAAGAACACCTCTTCTAATAAGAGTGCCAGAAACCAAGGAATTTAATGTAGCTGAAATTCGTTGGCTCCTGGCACCTTTTTTCTTTTATTTTGTTCCAAACAATCGATCGCCCGCATCACCTAAGCCAGGAACGATATAACCGTGGTCATTTAACTTTTCATCAAGTGCTGCGATGTAAATATCCACATCTGGATGTGCTTCTTCCACCGCTTTTACACCTTCTGGAGCCGCAATTAAGCACATAAATTTGATATGCTTCGCACCGCGATTTTTTAATGAGTTAATCGCCTCAATCGCTGAGCCACCAGTTGCTAACATTGGATCAACTACAATGAAATCTCTTTCTTCCACATCGCTAGGAAGTTTAGCATAATATTCAACCGGTTTTAATGTTTCAGGATCGCGGTAAAGACCAATATGGCCAACCTTTGCAGCTGGAATCAATTTTAAAATCCCATCTACCATACCGATTCCTGCACGCAGGATTGGAATGATCCCTAATTTTTTACCTGAAAGAACCTTTGATTTTGTTTGGCTAACTGGCGTTTCAATTGTAATATCCTCAAGAGGCATATCTCTCGTGATTTCGAATGCCATTAGAGTTGCAACTTCATCAACAAGCTCGCGAAACTCCTTCGTTCCTGTATGCTTATCACGGATGTATGTAAGTTTGTGCTGAATCAGTGGATGATCAAAAACGTAAACCTTTGCCACAGCTTTCGCCCCTTTTCGTTAATCTTGTTAATAGAATTTGTGAGAACCTGTCATTATATGTATGTATCTATCGCATAACACACTTCGTCTAATTTTACAGAAAAAGTTCAGCCAGTTCAACTAATAATCAATAGAGTTTATTTGATGGTAAAAGGAAGTACGCTTTATCGCATTAACGCACCGGGGGTCAGACCCCCGGCGCGTTAATGTGGTAAAGGGATTCTGGAGATTACCTTTACGTTTTCGTCGTAAAAGTAAATATTACCATTAATAATGGAGAATGAGGTTTTATTCGGGATGTCTATGACCTTTTTTATTTCTCCGCCAGTTAATGGCACGCGATGAATTTCTCTTTTATGCCCTTTAAAAGGACTAGATTCGAAATAGGCGTAGCCTCGATAAACATTCACCATTCGTAAATGCGGGTTATACCTCGGCAGCTCCTTAATTAAAGTGGGTTTTTTGCTATTTTCGTTGTATTTCACTAAATACTGCATCAATGCCTGTCGGCTCCAAATCATATAATAGATGTTTCCACGATCAGGGAAAACCTCATCCCTAATCACTTCTAAAAACACAGGAGATTTATGACCGATTTGTTTCCAGACATCTTTTAAGTTGGACTTGTGTGGTTTAGTACTGTTAACCGGATAAAAATCATCCTCCACATACGTACCTTTTTCGGTAATCGGCCAAAGTCTTGGGTAAATACATTTTTTTAAAACATCCGTTCTTTTCGTCTCTAAGTTGGTTCGGTAGATGACTCCATTCTTGTAATTGTCTGGGCAGGTGTTGTCGTAGCCGATTTGATAGAACCACTTTCCTTCCACTTCAAAACTTCCAACAGGAAGATGATCCAAGACAATCTCCTTATTTCTTCCGTCTAAGTCCATCCTTTTTAAGAAAAATCGTTTCTTCTCCCCTGAATACTCATAGCCCAGATAATAAATGGAGTTATTTTCGATTTCGAACTCTGGACTCCAAACCAGCTCTCCCCAATCACTGAGCATCTCTTTCCCACTGCCATCCAATTTTTCACGAAAAAAGGCATTCGTCACTTTCGTTTCCTTTTCCGATTCATTTCTTCCCCAATAATAGACCCAATCCCCATACCAGGTAACAAGTCCATTGGCCTCTCGTGTTACTTTATCAGGGTCAGCCTTATGTTCCGAAGCTTTCGTTACCGAAATCGGGGACAATAGTAGGAATAAAAAAATGGTCAACGCACCATAACGTTTCTTCATTTTAATCACCTCATGGGTTATCTTTCCCAAGAGAATGTTTTTAATATTGGTCTAGCTCCACAAAAAATATCGCATCAAGACCAATAAAATCCGCTAAAGATTCGTATCGGACACTCATTCCGTTATTTTACTAATAACCAGTGCTTTTTTAAAATTAAAGGACTCTGGATCCGTTATCGCATCAAAACTGGCCTTTTTAGTATGAAATATAGCGAATAGCGGAATAGGGGTCCGATAAGTTAGGAAAAAGTGCCTTTTTTTCACAAATAACGGAACCAGAGTCCGATGATAAAATCCCCACTAAAAAATTATTCAAGCCCAAAAAAGGTCCGCCCTCATAAAAAGGACAGACCCTAAACCAATATTATTTCTCAGGATATAATGTAAATTTACTAGTTAAAGCCGCAACACGTTGTCTTGCTTCTTCAAGCACTGCTTCATTTTCGTGATCCTTTAAGGTTGTCGCGATAATTGATGCGATTTCATCCATATCTGCTAAACCAAATCCGCGAGACGTAACCGCTGCTGTTCCAATACGAATACCACTTGTGACGAATGGACTTTGCGGATCAAACGGAATCGTATTTTTGTTCACGGTAATACCGACCTCATCTAATACCTTCTCTGCCACTTTCCCTGTTAAATCTAAACTGCGTAGATCCACTAATAATAAGTGATTATCTGTACCGTCAGACACAAGGTTAATGCCTTCTTTTTTCAAACCTTCCGCTAATTGGTGCGCATTGTCAATAATTTGCTTAGCATAATCCTTGAAGCTATCTTGAAGAGCTTCACCGAATGCCACAGCTTTAGCCGCAATCACATGCATTAATGGGCCACCTTGAATTCCAGGGAAAATCGATTTGTCGATCTTCTTTGCCCATTCTTCTTTACAAAGGATTAATCCGCCACGCGGTCCACGAAGTGTTTTATGCGTAGTAGTTGTGACAAAATCAGCATATGGTACTGGGTTTTGATGTAAACCAGCTGCTACTAATCCAGCAATATGAGCCATATCCACCATTAGATATGCTCCCACTTCATCCGCAATTTCACGGAACTTCGCGAAATCAATCGCACGAGGGTAAGCACTTGCACCCGCAACGATTAATTTCGGTTTATGAGTAAGCGCTTTCTCACGAACGTCCTCATAATTGATGCGGTGAGTAACTTCATCCACCCCATACTCTACGAAATTATATTGAATACCACTAAAGTTCACTGGGCTACCATGTGTTAAGTGACCACCGTGAGATAAATTCATTCCAAGCACCGTGTCACCTTGCTCAAGAATGGTAAAATATACAGCCATATTTGCTTGGGCTCCAGAGTGCGGTTGAACATTCGCATGCTCTGCCCCAAAGATTTTCTTTGCACGGTCTCTTGCTAAATCTTCTGTTACATCGACAAATTCACAGCCACCATAATAACGCTTGCCTGGATAGCCTTCCGCATACTTATTTGTTAACACAGAACCCTGTGCTTCCATAACAGCTTCACTTACAAAGTTTTCAGACGCAATCAACTCGATATTTCCGCGTTGGCGACCAAGCTCTTTTTGAATCGATGCATAAAGTTCTGGATCTTGTTTTTCTAAGTGTTTCATGATAATCCCCCTTTGTCTGACTGTTCGGTTATGTAAATCAAAAACGAATTGCTATATTTCGAAAATTTCCAATACTATATTAACATGAATTTTCGATTAAAAGAAGGTTGTTCATCACTCTATTAGACAAACATTTATTTATAAAAAGGCTCTTTTCGCATAATTGTTGCCTTTAGCTCATCGTTTTGCCCGTTGATTTCCGCTACTGGCACTTGCTTTCCGAGGGGAGGAATGGGAGCCTCCTCCGCTTACAGCCTGTGGAGTCTCCCACTTCCCTCTATTTCCCCAGGAGTCAAGTGCCCTCCGCTCCAATCAACTCATAGTGAAAATAAAAAAAAAACTTAAAAGCAACAAACTTTTCGAAACTACCTTTTAAAAAAGGTCACCCTATTGTAAGGCAGACCTTCTTAACGTTATGAGCAGCTATTATTCTCTTTCTTTTTCTCATAAACCGCCCTTGGTCCACCAATTAATTTTGGCCTTGTTTTTGCTAGGGTCACATGGGCTTCTCCAACTGTTTTTAGAGAAGTACGAACAGGGACAGCCACATGCTTCATATGCATCCCGATTAAAGTGTCACCAATATCAATGCCAGCATCCGCCTTAATAAATTCCACGACAACAGGATCTTGAAAATGTTCGTAAGCGTAAGTTGCCATCGCTCCACCGGCTGTTCTTACCGGGACCACCGATACCTCTTCAAGTTGTTTTTGCTCAAGCGTAGCTCGTTCGATCACTAATGCACGATTTAAATGTTCACAGCATTGGAATGCCAATTGAACTCCTGTTTTCTTTTGAACTTGCTGAAGCTTGCGATAAATCATTTCAGCTACCTCAAGCGTTCCTGCTGTACCAATTTTTTGACCAATTACCTCGCTCGTGCTGCAGCCTATAACAAGAACATTTTTTTCTGTTAATGTAGCTTGCTCAAGAAATTCATCTAGAATCGTCTGTAATTGTTGTTCCCAGTGTTGAATGGTATGAGTCAATTTGCTCACCCCTTCTTTTACAAATTGTTGTTTTCGATTTCGGTAATTTTACCAACGCGGTTTGCGTGGCGTCCGCCTTCAAATTCCGTTCCCAACCAAATTTTTACGATATCACGTGCCAATCCAGGGCCAATCACGCGTTCGCCCATGGCGATAATATTACTATCATTATGCTCTCTTGTTGCTCTTGCACTAAACGTATCATGTACCAACGCGCAACGAATTCCTTTTACTTTATTGGCTGCAATGCTCATGCCGATACCTGTGCCGCAAATAAGAATGCCTCGATCGAACTCACCGCTAGCCACCTTTTGAGCCACTGGTAAAGCGTAGTCCGGATAATCAACAGAAGTTTCACAATCGCAGCCAAAATCCTCATACGAAACTCCCATTTCATCTAACAAAGATTTAATCTCATTACGAATATTGATCCCGCCATGGTCTGATGCAATTGCTACTTTCATGTAAAAAAGCCTCCCCAAATGTAAACGTTTCTACTCTATATTTTGTCATAGTCATCTTAAAAAAGAAAGCCAAGCAAAAGGAGCAACAACGAAAAAACAGTCCACCTCTTCACCGCATTAACGCACCGGGGGTCTGACCCCCGGTGCGTTAATGCGGTAAAGTCACCAGCCAGCAAATAAAAAAAGCTGACCTTGAAATCTCCTTAAGGTCAGCCTTTCTTCTAGTTATAGTTTGAATCTTGTAATCGTTTCTTTTAATTTCTCTGCTTGTCCTTTTAAATCCTGTGCTAAGGTTTCGACACTTTCGATCACAGAGGTTTGTTGGACAGTTGATGCAGCCACCTCTTGTGCACCTGCAGACGTTTCTTGGGCAATAGCCGCTACCTCTTGTGATTGGTTTGAGGTTTGTTGAATACTTCCCATCTGATTATCTACTAAAGTTGTAATCGTGCTAACACTTGTTGCCATGTCATGCACCGTTTTTGTCATTTCTTCAATCACTTCGTTTGTTTTGGTACCTTTAGTAGCTTCTTTGTTAGCCGTTTCCACTTGTAGTGAGATTTGTTTCACCACGTTTTGAACTTCTAGCTGGATATTTTGAATTAATTCAGAAATACCTTGAACAGCTTTTGCACTCTCGTCTGCCAGTTTACGAACTTCATCCGCTACTACAGCAAATCCTTTACCGTGCTCTCCCGCTCTAGCTGCTTCAATAGAAGCATTTAGCGCTAATAAATTCGTTTGTGCCGCAATATCGCCAACTAGCTGAATAATCTCTTCTACCTTTTTTGCATTTTCCTCTAATCGTTTAACCGTTTCTAATGATTGCTGATTATCTTCTGCTAATTTAACAATACCAGATATTAACGAGTGAATCACATCACGAGAGTTTTGTAAATCATCCATCATATCTTCAGAAATTTGTTCAGCTGCTTTAGATTTTTCCTGAACTTCAGCTGCAATTCGAATGACATCATCTAATGATTCAACCGTTGTTTGGATGGCCACTGCGGAATTATCAGCTCCCACTGCGATTTCGGAAATGGTTCTTCCGATGGATTCTGCTTGTTGCGCTGCAAAGGATGATTCTTTCGAAATCGTAATCACCTTATCATTTGTTTCAGAAAAGTTTTCTTCAATTTTATGTACCATGTCTCTTAAACTACCAAGCATTTGGTTAAAAGCTAATCCCAATGCACGGATTTCATCATCCGATTTCGAAATCTCCACATCCACACTTAAATCACCATTTGCCGCTTCAAGTGCCACTTTTTCAAGCTTTTGCAGTGACTTTGTAATAATTCCAGCCGCGATGAAGGTTAGAATCCCCGACCAAATGACACCCATTCCCAATGTGATTGTGGTAAAAAGTGATTCCCCGATTTGCAGGCTATCTTTTACCATTGGATACAAAAAGTAAATAAATAAAGCACTGGTTGTATACGTAATGATGGCCAATATCGTGGTAAAGAAAACAAGCTTTTTTCTAAGTCCATTTTTGTATCGCTTTCGTTTCGGTTTGTCCATTTTCAATTGCTCCCTCGTCAGTTTCTCTCTCTTTTAAAAGTGATTTTTATCTAATTTAAAGTTTCTTTATTATTTTATCGACCACTTGGCTCAATTCTTGATATGTTTTTCGATATATTTCGACATTTCCGCCATAAGGGTCCATCACATCCTGCAATCCTTCCCCTGCAAACTCTTTAATGGTAAAAACCTTATCCTTCGCTTGAGGAAAGTTAAATAAAATTGCTTCCTTATGAGACCCTGTCATGGTTAGGACGAATGTAGCCCACTCAACATCTTCTTGAGTCAGTAAGCTTGAGCGATGATCGTGTTTAATTTGATTTTCCGATAAAACCACTTTTGCATTTTCAGAGGCATGTAAGCCATCCATTGCATATACTCCAGCAGATTTAACTTCTACATCCGGCAATTTCTTGCTTGCTAAAATCGCTTCTGCCATCGGACTGCGACATGTATTTCCAGTACATACAAATAAAATACGAACCATCTAGCTGCCTCCTACCTAAAACGTTTTCATTCTTACATTTCTTCATTATAAGTCAATATTCCCCATTTCAGTAGGAATATTGTTAAAATTTTAGCAAATTTACACATTCCTTTAACGAATTAACGCGCCGGGGGTCAGACCCCCGGCGCGTTAATTCGTTAAAGCAGTAATTTTAAGCCAAAGGCGAGCAGGATGCTTCCACCTAAGACTTCGCTGTATTTACCAAGCCAATTTTGCACTTTGCGCCCTACCAGCAATCCACTCCACGTTAAGATGGTAGCAGCCGCTCCGAAGCAGATCAACACTAGCGCTGTTTTTGCCCCATATATCCCTAAGGTTAAGCCGACGGAAAAACTATCCAAGCTAACACTAAAGGCAAAAACGAGTAAACCAAATCCAACTGGCGTCATGACAGAACTATCATCATCACTTCTAAAGCTGGACCAAATCATTTGAACTCCCAAGACAATTAACAATCCACCGCCTATGTATGTGGCAATTGTCCCAAATTGGTGAGACAAGAACTTTCCAGCAATCATTCCAAGTAACGGCATCCACACGTGGAAAAAACCTATTGTGATGCCAATCTTAAAAATTTGTCTTAATCTCAGTTTAAACATTCCCATTCCAAGGCCTACAGAAAAGGCATCCATTCCTAATGCAAACGCCATTAAAATGAGTGTCAACAACTCTCCCACGACTGCTGTCATATTCAATCTTCGCCCCCTTGGACTTGCTAATTCAAGATATGCACGTCCAAAGGCTTTTAGAAGAAAAAAATGAATACAACCCTCTTAGGAATTATCCGCCAAGTCCATTCACGCCTGATAAAAACCAAGCACAGACATAAGAAAAAGCTCCCCTTTTTAAAAGGAAGCCCCTCCTTCAATCCTATTCCACTAACACTCGATGCCCCGCTGCCTTTTCCAAACGATTCATAATCGCCTGGCCCACACCCTCGTTTGGGAACATCTCACTAAAAATGATATCCACACCAGCATCATTGAAGCTTCGCAACGTTTGATAAAGACGGCTGGCAACCGTTTCAAGGTCCGAACGATATCCACAAGCCAATACCACGTCTGCTTCATACGCTCCAACCTGTTCTTCCGTCGTTAAAACGCCCACTCGAAGCCCCTCCGCTTTTTTCTCAGCCACAAGGCTGTCCAAAAACAACTTCGACCCATTCACTAAATATAACGGAGCATTCGGCGCATAATGTTGATACTTCATTCCCGGAGATTTCGGGGCACTCGCCAAATCGGTTAACGCCTTGTCCATCCGCACTTCACCTATTACCGCTTCCACCTGCTCCTTCGTGATACCACCCGGGCGCAAAATCACAGGGATTCCTTCCGTACAATCGATGACCGTCGACTCTACCCCAACTCCCGTTGCCCCTCCATCCAGAATCCCAGCTACCTTCCCATTTAAATCCTCCAACACATGAGCACCCGTTGTTGGGCTGGGCTTACCTGATGTATTGGCACTTGGTGCGGCAATCGGAAGCTGGCAGCTTTTTAACACCGCCAATGCCACAGGATGATTCGGCATTCTTACCGCTACTGTCTCAAGTCCAGCTGTTGCTTTTTCCGAAAGAGTTCCGTCTTTTTTTTGAAAAATAATCGTCAGCGGCCCTGGCCAAAAGGCACCCATTAATTGGGCTGCGCTATCCGGAATACTCTTAACAAAAGCATTCAGTTGGTTTTTGTCTGCAATGTGGATAATCAGTGGATTATCACTTGGGCGGCCTTTTGCTTGAAAAATTTTACCCACCGCTTCATCGCTTTCAGCGTTTCCACCTAGTCCATATACGGTTTCTGTTGGGATCGCTACCACTTCATTCTTTTTTAAAAATTCGCTAGCCTCCAGCACCTGTGGATATTCCTCCAAATTACCCACAGAGTTATCCACTTTCCAATACTTTGTATTCATCGAACAATCCACCTTTAATACTTGTCATAAAAACGACACAAATCTACAATTTCCGTAGGTTTTCGGCTATTTATGTTTGCAAGTATAAAAGATTTCAAATGCGAACACAAGTTGTTATCCACATTTTGTGGATAAAAAGGGTTATTTAGTGGATAACTTTGAGGATATATCCACAATTTACATCTCTATCTTTAAAAATATCGAGTTATCCACATTTAAAATGTTTTTAATATGCTCTGAACGGTATAAATCTTCTGGCAAACTACTTTCCGGCACGATGGTAAACCCTAGCATTTCAAAAAAAGAGACAGATTCCCTCTTATTTGTTGCTAAAAACAAGGATGTCATCTCTTTTTCTTTTGTTAATCGTAAAATTTGTTGGAACAATAATAGAATATCCTTTTCGGTCATTCCAGCTGTAACAACTAGAGATCGCAGCAAGCCGTTCTCTCCAAATGGCTCTACTCCAATCGTTCCTCTTAATCTACCACTTTCATCTTCTAGTAAAAGAAAATACTCGATTGTTTCCTTTAGACCTTCTGTTCCAAGGTTTGCCTTCTCTAAAAACTGTACTAAAGTCGGCAAGTCCTGCTCACACGCCATTCGAATCATTGTTTCCATCCTTCCCCACTCCTTCTTTCCCTATTTACTCTATGAATATGAAAAAGTAGGAAAAGTAGAACTAGTTTTTAAAAAATAGAATTCACAACTTATCCACATAAATCCGTTCTTCATAATAGAAAAGGTGGTAACGCCTGTTTATCGACGCTACCACCTATATTTCTTAAAACAATCTCATCCACAACTCTTTTAAGAAGAACTTTACCTCTACTTTTTCCTCTGCATCTGCAACAAAAACCGGTTCTTCTTTTTCAGATTCAACTTGTTTTGGTTCAGATGGTTGTTCTGTTTTGATTTCTTTCTTTTCTAGTTTTTCTGTTTTGACTTCTTCCGTTTGTGTTTCTTTTGGTTTCTCTACTATTTCTTGTGGCTGCTCTTCTACTTTTTGTTCTTCCTTTGTTTTTTCAGCGGCTAATACCTTTTTCTCATCTTCAAACCCATCACTAACCGCTACACCGTTTGAAAAATCCAAGAAACATAGTGGAGGAAATAATACGCACCACCAATTGGCGCCTTTTCCTTCTCCTAACGTAATTAAGATGGCCTCGTACTCACCAGCTGGGTATAAAAACTGTCCATATAACTTCGTAGGAAACTGCACTTTACCAAACTCTACATTGACCGTTTGCTGGCTGCCTTCTCGTTTTACTACCTCTTCCGCAATCTTTTGAATTTCTGGTAGTTTTGTTTGTAAAGTAGTTCTTGCATCATTGATAGATGTTAATTCCTGAACCCATTGCGTGATATTTTTATTCACTTCATCTCTTACCATTCTTTTTAAAGCTTGATCTGATTCTAAATCACTATTTGCTAGAATCCGTAGGCGAATCGCTTCCTTTGGAATCACCACCGCTTCACTAGCGGTCACTTCATTCTTTGGTATATATAAACTTAAGATAGTTCCGATTGATAAAATTAAGATATAAGATAATGCCAATGTTTTCAATTTAAAAGTCTTTGTCATTTCTGCCACCATCCCTTTCACATCCTCATTGTGGACAGAAAATCGAAATCTTAAACTAGCAAATGAAAAAAAATCTACGAATCTAGTTTTTTGAGAAGTATTTGCTATTAAAATTGGCTTTGGAGCTACTTTTTTCAATCCTATAACCTTCAGTAGTCCACTTATCCGATTTTTTCGTGAAATTTTTGCTGTAAAACTAGCTTTGGGGCCGACTTACTTCGATTCTTTTACCTCGAACATTTCACTTATCCGATTTTTTTAGGGAGTTATCCGTCTATTTTGGCAAAATATCCGACGATTTCAAGCATTTAACCGTCTAAATGGGCTTTGTTTCCGACTTTGTCACAATTACACCATTAATTTCCCAGCTCAGCGCCAACAAATAACCCTAGAAAACACCACCCATAAACAAAAAGCCGCCCCCATCAAAGGAGCAGCTCCAAAACTCTATCCTATTTCAGCAAACACCATTCGGTCCTTGCCATTAATATCATTCACAACCTCTACACGAGCTTCAGGAAACCTCGACTTCAACATCCGCGCAACCAATTCCCCTTGCCCAGTACCCACTTCAAAGCCGACCAACGCCTTTTCACGCAAAACGAGTGGAAGTTCGTCCATAAAACGACGATACAGATCAAGACCATCTTCCCCAGCAAACAGGGCAGTCTCGGGCTCATGTTCCTTCACCACGACTGACATCCAAGAGCGGTCTCCCTCGGGAATATAAGGTGGATTCGATAAAATCACGTCGAACCTGACACCCTCCTGAATAAACGGCTGCAACAGGTCACCGTGCACGAACTCAACGTCCGCACCCAACTCAGCCGCATTCCCTTTAGCCACCTGTAACGCAGCCGACGACAAATCCGACAGCACCACGTTAGCGGCTGGAGCCTCTAGCTTCATCATTACTCCGATTGCACCGCTTCCAGTCCCAACATCTAAGACCTTCACAGCAGCTTCTTCACCAAAAAGGCGCTTCATCCGTCCCAAAGCACCCAGCACTAATTCTTCCGTTTCTGGCCTCGGTATCAATACCGCTGGAGAAACCCGAAACCTGCGACCATAAAACTCCTCAAACCCGAGCAAATATTGAATCGGTACGCCGGCCTCTCCATGCTGAAACACATACTCTTCAAACTTCACCCATACATCTTCCGCCAAATCCTCACGCATATTCGCAAACAATTGCGCGCGACTCATTCCGGTTAAATGGCGCAGCATGATTTCTCCCGCATTTTCATCCCGGCCTTTTTCCGTTAAAAAAGAAGAAGCCCAATTTAGGGCCTCATACACTTTTTTAGACATCAGATGCTGCTTCAAGTCTACTTGATTGGTCTTCCACGATTAAAGCATCAATAATTTCATCTAGTTTGCCTTCGATGATTTGATCAAGCTTTTGAATCGTTAAACCGATACGGTGGTCCGTTACACGGTTCTGCGGGAAATTGTACGTACGGATACGTTCAGAACGGTCACCTGTTCCAACTGCTGACTTACGAACTTCATCGTATTCAGCTTGCGCTTCTTGTTGAAACTTATCGTAAACACGTGCACGTAAAACTTTCATCGCCTTGTCTTTGTTTTTATGCTGCGATTTTTCATCCTGACAGGATACAACGATCCCAGTTGGAATATGCGTTAAACGAACCGCTGACATCGTTGTGTTAACGCTCTGTCCGCCGGCACCAGAAGATGCAAAGGCATCAAAACGAATATCTTTATCATGGATTTCTACTTCTACTTCTTCCGCTTCCGGTAAGCAAGCAACGGTTGCAGTGGAAGTATGAATTCGTCCACCAGATTCTGTTTCTGGAACACGTTGAACACGGTGTGCACCATTCTCAAATTTCATTTTGGAATAAGCACCTTCACCATTGATCATAAAAATAATTTCTTTGTAGCCACCCAAACCAGTTGGGTTGGCATCCATTACTTCTACCTTCCAACCTTGTGATTCAGCATAGCGGGTATACATACGATAAAGTGTTCCAGCAAATAGCGCTGCTTCTTCTCCACCTGCCGCACCACGGACTTCCATGATAACGTTCTTATCATCGTTTGGATCCTTTGGAATGAGTAAGATTTTTAAACGCGCTTCTAGCTCTTCTAAATTGGAAGATAGCCCGTTTACTTCCTCTTTCACCATTTCACGCATATCAGCATCTAGTTTTTCCTCTAGCATCGCCTTTGCGTCCTGTAGCTGTTCCTTCGTTTCCTTATACTCACGGTACGTTAACACTGTATCTTGAATGTTAGATTGTTCCTTTGAATAGTCACGAAGCTTTTTAGGATCGTTGACGATATCCGGATCACTTAAAAGCTCATTTAATTTTTCATAACGATCTTCTACTGCTTGAAGACGATCAAACAAAGTTCTTCACCTCTATTTTATTTACAGGCATAACATTATAATTATAGTATAGGCGAAAAATAAGGTCAAAGCCAAATCAGAAAGAGATAAAAATATTTTCCATTTTTGTTTATGACATGTAGTTGATTTCCACTCCAGGCACTCACCTTCCGCTCCAATCAACCTCCTCTAAACAACAAAGAGGATAGCATTATGGCCATCCTCTAAAGCTTTTATCTATTTTTCACTCTTACTTCGATATGGTAAGTTGGCAACGCTCTTACTAGATCCTTACGTAATTGTGTTTTGGCTGCATTTCTTTCTTCTGCAGTTAATCGGCCTTTCGGATAAACCGTTACAAACATATCTTGTCCGTTTGTCCAAACAGGGCCAGCTTCAAATTTATTACTTTTTTTCACAATATCCTTAATCTTATTTACTTTTATCCCTTGGTTGTTTACATGTGTTTCATTATCGGTGTTTAAGTTTAAAAAATTGGGATTTTGCTCGGTTACTTCATCTTTATTAAAATTGTCCCTATCCTTATCTTTATCCACAACTTGGTCTTTGTTTTGATGACCATAACTCATAAATTCAACCGCATTATGATTAACATCGACATTTTCATTGCCTTTCATACCACTGCTACAACCAGCTAGGACAACCAAAATAATCAGTAATAGATAGCTCTTTTTCATTCTTACACCTCCATTCTTATCGTGTCCGAGAAAAGAATAGAGTTTTCATAGCAAATAGAGGAAAAACCGCCATCTCTATACTTTCCCTGGTTGCGGCAGGTTAAGTTCTATAGAGAATGGCGGTTTATTTTTTTCATATTATTTTGTACTTACTGTTTCAACGGCTTCCAAAGCGCTTGGCGTTCTTGGAACCTCATGGTGGTGACGGCAACGTGGTTCATATGCTTCAGAAGCACCCACAAGGATGATTGGGTCATGAAAGGAAGCTGGGCGACCGTTAATTAATCGTTGCGTACGGCTTGCAGGTGAGCCACATACAGCACATACTGCTTGAAGCTTCGTGACAAGCTCAGCAATCGATAAAAGATTCGCAATCGGACCAAATGGTTCCCCGCGGAAATCTTGGTCTAAACCAGCGACAATGACGCGATGGCCGCTATCTGCAAGTTGTTGAACGACTTTTGTAATCTCATCATCGAAAAATTGCACTTCATCAATCGCAATGACATCAATAGACGCATCTATATGATCAAAAATTTCCTTAGAGTGAGCAATAGGAATTGCCATCGTAGATGTGCCATTATGCGACACAACCGCTTCGTCCGCATACCGATTATCCAGCTGTGGTTTAAAGACGACAATATTTTGTTTTGCAAATTGTGTGCGTCTTACTCGACGAATGAGTTCTTCTGATTTTCCGGAAAACATACTTCCGCAGATGACCTCTACCCATCCGCTGTGCTTCATAACATACATTGTGCGGCCTCTCCTTCCTTGCCTAAAAAAAATCTATATTTAAAGTTTATGTTTTTTATCGAAATTTGACTAGATGTATTTATTAGTAAACCTTATGTTTTGTACGTTTTGAAATTTTACTAAATAAAAAACAGGCAAGTAGCAAAATCCCTTGCCTGTTTTTGAAAGTAAAATTATTTAATACCGTATTTTTTGTTGAACTTGTCAACACGTCCGCCAGCTTCAGCGAATTTTTGACGTCCTGTGTAGAATGGATGACATTCAGAACATGTTTCGATACGTAGTTCGTTTTTAACAGAACCAGTTTCAAACGTGTTACCACAAGCACAAGTCACATTTACTTTTTTATAGTTAGGATGAATTCCTGCTTTCATTCTTTTCATCTCCTTTTTGCCCTGAGTCTTTCGAAACAGAGTTATATCGATGATACAAATAAGTTTGTACCATTTAGTAAAAACACACTGCTATCATTATAACAAGGGCTAATAGGTTTTGCAACCTGGGATTTTTCACCTTTTTTGAAAGTTGATTTGCGCTCCAGGATACTCGCTTTCCGCGGGGTGGGCGGTGAGCCTCCTCGGCGCTACTGCGCCTGCGGGGTCTCACCTGTCCCACTTTTTCCCGCAGGAGTCTCGCACCTTCCGCTCCAATCAACTCAGAGTGAGCTTTTCCTAATAACTATGATTCCCTGCTAGCCGAGCTTGTTGAGCGTTTGCTTTTCATTTCTTCGCCAATGATGTTGAAAAATTCTTCGTTGGACTTGGTTGTTTTTAGTTTACGAAGGAATTTGTCGACAAAGTCTGGGGAATCGGTCATGGATTTACGGATCGCCCATAATTTATCTAGGTGTACCTTCGGAATTAATAACTCTTCTTTTCTAGTTCCGGAACGACGAATATCAAGCGCAGGGAAAATACGGCGTTCAGCAAGAGAACGATCTAAATGAAGCTCCATGTTTCCTGTCCCTTTAAATTCTTCGTAAATGACATCGTCCATACGAGAACCTGTGTCGACTAAGGCTGTCGCTAAAATGGTTAAGCTTCCGCCCTCTTCAATATTACGGGCAGCCCCAAAAAAGCGCTTCGGTCTATGGAACGCAGCCGGGTCAATACCACCAGATAGAGTTCGTCCACTAGGCGGGATAACTAAGTTGTAGGCACGAGCCAAACGAGTAATACTATCCATTAAAATAATGACATCACGTTTGTGTTCAACAAGACGCATCGCTCTTTCTAATACTAGCTCAGCAACTTTAATATGATTTTCCGGCACTTCATCAAATGTTGAGCTGACAACATCCCCTGCGACTGAACGTTCAATATCCGTTACTTCCTCTGGACGCTCATCAATTAATAGAACAATTAATTCTGCTTCCGGATGATTCGTTGTAATCGCGTTGGCAATCTCTTTAATGAGCATCGTTTTACCCGCTTTTGGCGGAGCCACAATCAAACCACGTTGACCAAAACCAACAGGTGCGAGTAAATCCATGATTCGAGTTGAAATGGCCTTAGGAGTTGTTTCTAGCTTCATTTGACGATCAGGATATAGAGGTGTTAACGCTGGAAAGTGAACACGTTCCTTTGCCGTTTCTGGGTCATCTCCATTAACCAATTCAACATGTAATAATCCAAAATAGCGTTCATTTTCTTTAGGCGGACGGACCTTCCCTGAAACCTTATCACCATTTCGTAAATCAAAACGACGGATTTGGGAAGCAGAAATATAAATATCTTCAGAGCTTGGCGAGTAATTAATCGGACGAAGGAATCCAAATCCCTCTGACTGAATAATTTCCAGAACACCTTCCATGAAAAAGTAGCCTTGCTGCTCTGCTCTTGCTTTTAAAATCGCAAAAATTAATTCTTTTTTTGTTAGTTTGCTGTAGTAAGAAACCTTATACTCGCGCGCAAGCTCATAAAGTTCTTTCAGCTTCATATTTTCTAAATTTGTAATTGATAAATCCATTTTGACACCACTCTTTATTTATTTGCAATAAAACAGAATTTCCCCCATACAAAAAAGTTTAAGGTAAGTAAGGAAAGGAAAAATAGAAGAATACGTTGAAGTTGTTTCAGAAGAAAGTGATCTAAGGTAGATATTATGTTAAGGCAAAACAATTTATATTTTACCCTTTTTTACGGAAAATAATCAACACCTAATTTAAGTGGAGTTCCCAGCCCGCTAATTTAACGAACCAGGAACAAAATAATTTGAAAGGGTTTGCATTTTATTCTATTAAAAAATATTAAGGTTTAATAACTAGATTTGGTTTCTTTTTCAAGCTATGTCTGCCGTCAATGAAACGAACAGTACCTGATTTTGCTCTCATAACCACAGAATGGGTAGAACCATAAGAACCTTTGAATTGAACTCCTTTTAAAAGTTCACCATCGGTTACACCTGTTGCAGCAAAAATAGCGTCATCGCCTCGGACTAAATCTTCCATGCGTAACACACGGCTCACATCTAAGCCCATTTTAATACAGCGCTGTAATTCTGCATCGTTCTGCGGAAGAAGCTTTCCTTGGATTTCTCCACCAAGACATTTTAGCGCAACAGCCGCGATTACACCTTCAGGAGCTCCACCAGAACCAAAAAGAATATCGACACCCGTAAAATCAAACGCCGTATTAATGGCACCTGCAACGTCTCCATCGTTAATCAGCTTGATACGTGCTCCAGCTTCACGAAGTTGGGCCACGATATGAGAATGACGATCACGATTTAAAACCGTTGCTACCACGTCTTCAATGTCCTTATTTTTCGCACGGGCAACAGCTTTTAAATTATCTAGTACAGATGCATTGATATCAATTTGACCAACTGCTTCTGGTCCTACCGCAATTTTATCCATATACATATCTGGTGCATGGAGTAGATTACCATGATCAGCAACTGCTAAAACAGCCAGTGCATTCCATCCTCCAGAAGCAACAATATTGGTGCCTTCAAGCGGGTCCACTGCTACATCGACGCGTTGGCCATAGCCTGTCCCTAACTTTTCGCCAATATAAAGCATTGGCGCTTCATCCATTTCGCCTTCCCCAATTACAACTGTCCCTTTCATTGGGACCGTATCAAATACATCGCGCATGGCAGAAGTCGCTGCTCCATCTGCTTCGTCTTTTAAACCTCGACCCATCCAACGTGCGGATGCTAAGGCTGCTGCTTCTGTGACACGGACAAGCTCCATCGATAAGCTTCTTTCCATCGGTTTTCATCCTTCCCCTTGTTTAAAACTTTATCTATTTTTAGTTAGGCCTTTGTTTAAAAAAGCCAAATGAAATACCTCAGCTCAGCTTTATGCGTTTTTCAGTTGCTCGATCTCTTCTTTTGTTAAATCTTCTCTCCAAATAGTGGCACCCAACCCATTTAATTTTTCAACGAGGTTACTATAGCCACGATCTATATGTTCAAGCCCTGTTACTTCCGTAATTCCTTCTGCCATAAGTCCAGCAATCACTAATGCTGCTCCAGCACGCAGGTCACTTGCTTTTACCTTTGCTCCTTGCAGCTGAATAGGACCGTTAATAATCGCCGTACGACCTTCCACTTTAATATTGGCATTCATTCGTCTCAATTCATCGATATGTTTGAAACGAGCTCCATAAATGGTATCTGTCACCATACTTGAGCCAGTTGCTTTCGTTAACAGTGTGGTCATTGGCTGCTGAAGATCGGTTGGGAAACCAGGGTAAACAAGCGTTTTAACGTCAACGGCTTTTAGTTTTTGCGAACCATCGACATAAATTTGGTCATCATGTGCCTCAATATGGACACCCATTTCTCTAAGTTTCGCAATCAAAGATTCAAGGTGCACAGGAATGACATTATCTATGATAACTCCTTCTCCGACAGCTGCTCCTAAAATTAGATACGTTCCAGCTTCAATGCGATCCGGAATAATCGTATGACGACAGCCATGAAGATGATCCACGCCATCAATACGAATAACATCGGTTCCTGCCCCTTTAATTTTAGCACCCATATTAGTTAATAGCGTAGCAACATCAATAATTTCAGGTTCTTTCGCCGCATTTTCAATAATCGTACGTCCTTTAGCACGTACCGCTGCTAACATGATATTAATCGTTGCTCCCACACTGACAACATCTAAATAGATTCTGGCACCACGAAGTTCATCGGCGCGCAAATAAATGGCCCCTTGTTCATTGGTGACTCTTGCTCCAAGAGCTTCGAATCCTTTAATATGCTGGTCAATCGGTCTTGGTCCTAGATGACATCCGCCAGGTAAACCAATGACTGCTTTTTTAAAACGACCTAGCATGGCTCCCATTAAATAATAGGAGGCACGTAGTTTTTTTACTTTTCCATTAGGCAGTGGCATCGAAATCATCGAGGATGGATCGACGGTCATTTCATTATCCGAAAATTGGACAGTCCCACCAATTTCTTCTAAAAGTGCTTTGAGGATTCTTACATCTGAGATATCAGGCAATCCTTCAATAGAAACAGGTGAATCTGCTAAAATAGTTGCCGGGATTAGCGCAACCGCACTATTTTTTGCCCCACTTATTCGAACTGTCCCTTTCAATGGGTAACCGCCTGCGATTTTAAGCTTTTCCATGTTCGACTCCTTTCTAAGCCCACATATTTTTAAGACTGGCTTTTTTATTGGAGAATACCACATTTAGTATATTTTTCCAACACCTATAGACAGAATCCGACAGTCTCTATTTATTTAGTGTACACGAAAATATACTTTTCATGTATCAAAACCTATTTTTTTTTGAAATAAGCAAAAAGACCTATTTCTCGGTACGAGTGCCCCAATCCTTTAAGAAGGCTTCAATTCCTTGGTCAGTTAACGGGTGCTTAAACATTTGCATAATCACCTTATACGGACAAGTGGCAATATGCGCTCCTCTTAACGCCGCATCTGTTACATGTTGAGGATGTCGGATGGAAGCTGCAATGATTTCTGACTCAATTCCGTGAATCGCAAAAATTTCGGCAATCGTTGAGATTAAATCTAAGCCATTATGGCCAATATCATCTAAACGACCTAAGAATGGAGAAACGTATGTAGCACCAGCTCTTGCTGCCATTAATGCTTGGTTTGCACTAAAAATTAACGTTACATTTGTTTTAATTCCTTCTTTAGATAGAACGCTGACTGCTTTTAAGCCATCCGGTGTCATCGGTAATTTCACCGTAATATTTGGGTGAATAGCCGCTAATTCTTTTCCTTCTTTAATCATACCCTCTGCATCAAGGGCAATAACCTCGCCGCTCACAGAACCATCGACTAATTCTGCGATTTCCTTTAAGCGATCATGAAAAGAAATTCCTTTTTCTTTTGCAACAAGAGATGGGTTGGTCGTCACTCCTGACAGAATTCCAAGAGAATGAGCTTCGCGAATTTCTTTCATATTAGCTGTATCGATAAAAAATTTCATGTTGTTTCCTCCCGTTCATTTTTCGACAGTATTTTCAAAACTTTTAAAAAGAACTGAAACCGCCATTTTCAAAAGGGCGGTTTCACTAAAAGGTTATCAAATTATTGAGCTAACTTTCAAGCTTATGCTGCTTTTCTATTTGTCCAGCTCCAGCGGCTAGCCCCTCGAGGTCAAATAACCTCAAACCATTGAAGTCAAAAAACGACTTCATTGGTTTGAGAACATTTGCTTGTCGGGGCTATGCGAGCCGCTTCCGCTTTTCGGTTTATGCTCTTCCTGATGAACCGAATTCACGCATTTTGCCGATTACAGTTTCTTTAATCGCATCGCGTGCTGGTCCTAAGTATTTACGTGGATCGTACTCATTAGGTTTTGCTGCTAATACTTCACGAACTGCTTTCGCTGAAGCAATTTGGTTTTCCGTATTAACGTTAATTTTTGCAGTACCTAAAGATACTGATCTTTGAATATCCTTTGTTGGGATACCAGTTCCGCCGTGTAATACTAAAGGTACACCCGTTAACTTTTGGATTTCTTCCATTTCAGTAAAACCAAGGTTTGGTTCACCTTTGTATGGTCCATGAACAGAACCTAACGCTGGTGCTAAGCAGTCAATTCCTGTACGCTTCACTAGTTCCACACATTCTTGTGGGTTTGCATAGATAACGCCGTCAGCGACTACATCGTCCTCTTGACCGCCAACAGTTCCTAGTTCTGCTTCTACAGAAACGCCTTTCGCATGAGCGTATTCCACTACTTTAGTAGTAATTTCTATGTTTTCTTCAAATGGATGGTGAGAAGCATCGATCATAACAGATGTAAAACCTGCATCAATCGCTTCTTTACATTTTTCAAAGCTTGAACCGTGGTCTAAATGAATCGCAACCGGAACGGAAATTTTGTAATCGTGTAGTAGTCCTTCTACCATTTTCACAACAGTAGTAAAACCACCCATATAACGAGCAGCACCTTCAGAAACTCCAAGGATAACTGGAGACTTTTCAGCTTCTGCTGCTTGTAAAATTGCTTGAGTAAACTCAAGGTTATTTAAGTTAAATTGACCTACTGCATAGCCTTCTGCATTTGCTTTTTTTAACATTTCTGTCATTGAAACTAAAGGCATTTTATTTCCTCCTCATGCTCTATCTTTTTAGCAATCTTCATGTTAGGTTTACCAACCTTTTTTATCATTATGTAATGTAAAAAGATTCACGCTAAAAAAAGAACTGGTTTTGAAAATCCATTAGTATCATACCAAAAGAAAATAGGAATTACCAACATTCATCACGCAGTTTTGAAAAATGTCATAATGAAAGCGGAACCATACGGAAATGCTAGAATTTTCGATAAAAATCGAGGCTTTTTTTAAGCCCTCATAGGTAAATGTTCTCTCACTGCAGCACGAATGTCATCAATGTCAAAAGGTTTTGCAAAATGGGTTAAGGCACCCAGATCCTTCGCCTCTTGGATCATATCCAACTCGCCGTACGCAGTCATGATAATGACACGGATGTCCTCATCAATAACCTTCATTCTTTTTAAAATTTCAATTCCATCCATACCTGGAATTTTCATATCCAACAATACTAAATCAGGAGAGTGTTTTTTCACAATTTCAAGAGCTTGAACACCATTTGCTGCTTGGAATGTTTGGTATCCTTCTTTTTGGAATACCTCATTCAATAAAATTCTAATCCCAAATTGATCATCAACGATTAATATTTTCTCTTTCAACGTTACCGCCCCTAACTTAGATTAGAAATATTTTTATTGTATTTACGCAGTTTTTTTCCCCTCAAATACATTCTATATCCACATGCATTTTTCCTTCTTTTTATTTCCAAATTCCCTTGTTTTTTGCCATTTTTAGATATAAGTCTATAATAGGAAGCGGGATTTCTTGATATGGAGGGCTTAAGATGTTAAAAATGTTTTCAACTCAACTAACTGGATTGTTTAAACGCATACACGAAAAAGATGAATTTGCTTTCGAGGATAGTGCTCGTTTATTAGCTCAAGCTGCTGTAAGTGAAGGATCCATTTTTATTTTTGGAAATAAAGAGATGGAAGCTGTGACTTTGGAAGCAACATTTGGAGCTGAACCTTTCCGCTTTGCAAAAAAATTCCCTGCTGACCTAGCTGAAATCAAAGAATCTGATCGAGCCTTAATTATTACACGTTTCTCGACAGATGCGGAAGCTATAGCCTGTGCAAAAAATCTTGAGATGCTGGAAGTCCCGTTTGTAGCCATCGCCACAAAGGTAGAAGCATCTAAGGAAGATTTATTTGATTTAGCGGATGTGTCGATTCATTTACAGCTTGCTAAAGGATTATTGCCTGACGAATTCGGAAACCGCTTCGGATTCCCATCCAGTATGGCCGCACTTTTCGCTTATTACGGGTTAAAGTTTACTTTTGATGAGATTTTAGCAGAATATGAGGATGAAGAGGAAGAATAATGAAGTTTTGAGCCCGGATTTCCGGGCTTTTTGTTTGTTCTTTTTGGGGGAAGATCTAAATTCAAACTAAATTTTGTATAACCTAACACATTATCCGACTTTCCAGACGAGTTATCCGACTTTTTTGTTGAGTTATCCGAGTTTCCGAGTGACTTATCCGTCTAAAATGGAAATGTTTCCGACTTTGTCACATTTCCCGAAAAGTTACCCATAAAAAAAGCCCCAACCCTTAACAAGGATTGGAGCATATCACACGATTATTTATTCATTTTTAAAGAAGCTTCCACAAAGTCACGGAATAGCGGTTGTGGACGATTTGGTCTGGATGTAAACTCTGGGTGGAATTGAGATGCTACAAACCAAGGATGATCAGTAATCTCGATTGTTTCCACTAAACGGCCGTCTGGGCTTGTACCAGAGAAGACAAAACCTTTCTCTTCCATCGCTTGACGATACTCGTTGTTAAACTCATAACGATGGCGGTGACGCTCATAAATAACCTCATCTTGGTAAGCTTCATACACTTTTGTTCCTTCTTCAATCTTACATGGCTGCAAGCCTAGACGAAGAGTTCCACCAAGATCTTCGATATCCTTTTGTTCTGGTAAAAGGTCGATGATTGGGTAAGGTGTATTTGGATCTAATTCAGATGAGTGTGCACCTTTTAAGCCAAGGACGTTACGTGCAAATTCAACGGTCGCTAATTGCATTCCTAAACAGATTCCGAGGAAAGGTACCTTTTGTTCACGTGCATATTGTGTTGCTAAAATTTTCCCTTCGACACCGCGATCACCAAATCCACCAGGAACTAGGATACCATCTACATCTGATAATAATTCGCTCACATTTTCTTCGTTTACCTGTTCAGCATTGACCCATTTGATTTCCACATCAGAATCAAACGCAAAACCTGCATGCTTTAATGCTTCTACAACGGAAATATAGGCATCTTGCAGTTCAACATATTTACCAACAAGAGCGATTCTAGTTTTATTAGATAAATTTCTAACCTTATCCAGAAGGGCTGTCCATTCGGTCATGTCCGCTTTCGGTGTGTTTAGTTTTAAATGGTCACAAACAATTTGGTCTAGGTTTTGATCTTGTAATATTAAAGGAATCGCATATAATGTATCTGCATCCGGTGCTTCAATGACTGCATTTGCAGGGATATCACAGAATAAAGCAAGCTTATCCTTCATATCTTGAGAAATCGGCATTTCGGTACGCACGACAATCACATTTGGTTGAATACCTAAGCTGCGCAGTTCTTTTACACTGTGTTGTGTTGGCTTCGTTTTTAATTCGCCAGCTGCCTTTAAATACGGAATTAAGGAACAATGGATATACATAACATTGTCGCGACCTGCATCGCTTTTGATTTGACGAATCGCTTCTAAGAATGGAAGTGATTCGATATCCCCAACCGTTCCCCCGATTTCAGTAATCACGACATCCGCGCCAGTTTCACGCCCTGAACGGAACACTTTTTCTTTAATTTCATTGGTAATGTGCGGGATAACCTGTACCGTTGCCCCTAAATAATCGCCGCGTCTTTCTTTTTTCAAAACCGTTGAATAAATTTTACCAGTTGTCACATTGCTGAACTTATTTAAGTTAATATCAATGAAACGTTCATAGTGACCTAAGTCTAAATCTGTTTCTGCACCGTCGTCCGTTACGAATACTTCCCCATGCTGATAGGGACTCATTGTTCCTGGATCCACGTTAATATATGGGTCTAATTTTTGAATCGTTACTTTTAATCCACGATTCTTTAATAATCTACCAAGTGATGCAGCTGTGATCCCTTTCCCTAAAGACGAAACCACACCGCCTGTAACGAATATATACTTTGTCATGTTTAATAAGTCCCCCTCTTAATTTATGTACACATTTCGTGCATATTCTCTTCTTAGATTTACCGTTTTATATCATTCATATGAAAGCGGGAGAATGATTTTTGTAAGAAACGTATCTCTCTTCCTTTTACAAAAATAAAAAACGCCCCACTTACCGTAGTAAGGGGAGCGTTTATCATCATTTATACCGTTCCTTTTTAAAGGAGCCCAAAAAAGATTCTACATTCCAAGAATTAAAAAGTCAAGAAGTTTAGAACTCCTCTTCTTCATCTTCTAATTCAATGTCATCCTCTTCTTCATCGAGGTCGTCTTCATCGTCTTCCAGATCATCTAGCAGTTCCTCATCGTCGTCGAGGAGTTCTTCATCCTCAAACTCTTCTGCTGATTCATCGAGATCATCGAAGTCCTCTTCTTCATCGTCAAGAAGATCTTCGTCATCGAATTCATCCAGATCCTCATAATCCAGATCTTCATCTTCGTAATCATCAAGATCTTCGTCATCGACCTTCTTAGCCTTCTTCTTCTTCGGCTTGATTTGGGTGATCGTATCTTCTTCGGCTTGGTCAACTGGATACCAGCTTCTTAAGCCCCAAACATTATCACCTAAACCAAGGAAGCGACCGTCTATATTTAAATCCGTATAAAATTGGGCAATTTTCGCTCTAACTTCGGTTTGTGTTAGACCTGATACTTTCACAATTTCATCCATGATTTCTCTAAATGGTAAAGCTTGCTTTTTACCTTCAAGTAATACGTATGTCATTTCAATAAGAGACATGTCTTCAATTTGCTCTTTTGTGAATTGATCCAAACTCAATATCCGCACTTCCTTCCACTCAAATACATACTCTTCATTATAAACAAATTCTTCCGCTTTATGCTAGTTTTAACAGGGCTGTTTACCAAAACTTTGTCCATTTTTTATAAAAAAACGCATTTACCCCTCTTTTATTTCCGATTCCTTAACATTCTAAAACCGATGATAAAAAATAGTATCGATAAAATTAAAAAGGAAATGGCTCCAAGTTGCCGTTGGTAAAGGTAAAACATTCCCCAACCCAGCGCAATGGCTGCTGCAAAATAGATAATTTGCCTCAATTCATTCCCACCCTGCCCCCAGTTAGTCTATCTTAACTTGATTATAATGGAAATCCTTTTAAATTCTATCTCTTTTGCAAAAATATTTTCAAGCGAATGAATGGAAAGGGCCGATAGCTAATAGCTACCCGCCCTTTTCATCTATTTTTCCCGGGGAGGAAAAATAAAAAATTGAATGTTACTTCGAGTCTCATTCCGCTCTTCGTTTATTAACGAGAGCATCTTTTTTACATATTACGTCTATACTGTCCGCCAACCTCATAAAGGGCACGGGTAATTTGACCAAGACTTGCTACTTTAACGGTTTCCATTAATTCCGCAAAGATATTGCCGCCGCTCACAGCTGTTTCTTTTAGACGATTTAAGCTCTGAGCTGTTTGCGCTTGGTTTCTTGATTGGAATTCTCTTAGGTTGTTAATTTGTAATTCTTTTTCTTCTTTTGTTGCACGAGCAATTTCCATATTATCTACTTCTTCTTCAGAAGGCGGGTTTGGATTTAAGTAAGTGTTTACCCCGATAATTGGAAGTTCACCTGTGTGCTTTTTCATTTCATAGTGCATCGATTCATCTTGAATTTTTCCGCGTTGGTATTGAGTTTCCATTGAACCTAATACACCGCCACGATCATTCATGCGGTCAAACTCTTGTAAAACAGCTTCTTCGACAAGGTCAGTTAATTCTTCGACGATAAAAGAACCTTGAAGTGGATTTTCGTTCTTTGTTAATCCATGCTCCTTCGTAATGATCATCTGAATCGCCATCGCACGGCGTACGGACTCTTCAGTCGGCGTTGTAATCGCTTCGTCATACGCATTGGTATGAAGAGAGTTACAGTTATCATGAAGGGCCATCAACGCTTGTAACGTTGTGCGGATATCATTAAAATCAATTTCTTGAGCATGTAAAGAACGTCCAGATGTTTGAATATGGTACTTCAGCTTTTGGCTGCGATCATTTGCCCCATATTTATCGCGCATAACCGATGCCCAAATACGACGAGCCACACGGCCAATTACTGTATATTCTGGGTCCAAACCATTCGAGAAGAAGAATGATAAGTTCGGTGCAAAGTCATCAATATTCATACCGCGGCTTAAATAATATTCTACATACGTAAATCCGTTTGCTAACGTAAACGCCAATTGAGAAATTGGATTAGCTCCCGCTTCTGCAATATGGTATCCAGAAATTGAAACAGAATAATAATTACGAACTTGTTGATCGATGAAGTATTGTTGAATATCTCCCATCATACGTAGCGCAAATTCAGTTGAGAAAATACAAGTGTTTTGGCCTTGATCTTCTTTTAAAATATCAGCCTGAACCGTACCGCGAACATTTTTTAACGTATAAGCCCTTACTTCATTGAACTCTTCAAACGTTAAAACGCGTCCTAATTCCGCTTCCTTCTTTTCTACCTGCTGCTCGATCGCTGTATTCATAAACATCGCTAGAATGATTGGTGCTGGACCATTAATCGTCATCGAAACTGATGTTGATGGATGGCATAAGTCAAAGCCCGCATACAGCTTTTTCATATCATCTAATGTACAAATACTTACACCGCTTTCGCCAACTTTACCATAGATGTCAGGACGGTAATCTGGGTCTTCACCATATAAAGTTACTGAATCGAATGCCGTACTTAAACGTTTTGCATTGTCATCCTTTGATAGGTAATGGAAACGGCGATTCGTGCGCTCCGGTGTACCTTCTCCCGCAAACTGACGCTTCGGATCTTCCCCTTCACGCTTGAATGGGAATACACCAGCTGTATACGGGAATGAACCAGGAACATTTTCACGATAGACCCAACGGATGATTTCACCATAATCCTTATATTTAGGAAGAGCAACCTTAGGAATATCTAATCCAGATAAGCTCTTTGACTTAAGGGCTGTGATAATTTCTTTATCACGGATTCGTGTCACAAACTGGTCAGCGGCATAAGCTGCCTTTGTTTGCTCCCATGTTTGTAAAATTTTTAGTGTTTCTGGTGTTAATTTACCTTCTGTTTCAGCTTTAATTTTTTCAAGAGCTTCGGCAATCTCAGGCTGTGCCTTAACTGCCTCAATAGCACCTTCTAGTTGGAACAGCTTGCGAGCTAGTGCTACTTGCTCTTCTGCCTTCTTATGATAAGTTCGAACCGTTTCGGAAATTTCTCTTAAATAGTAACGGCGGTCATTTGGAATAATGACATTTTGCTTTTCTACTAAGGCATTTCTTTCAAAAGAAGTCGTCCAGTTCGTACCAGTTTTCGCATTAATCGTATCGACTAAAGCGGCAAATAATGCGTTTGTCCCTGGGTCATTAAATTGGCTCGCAATCGTGCCGTACACTGGCATTTCGGAAGGATCTTTTTCAAAAAGCATGTGGGAACGCTGATATTGCTTTTGAACTTGACGCTTCGCATCTTCCGAGCCTTTACGTTCAAACTTATTGATAACGATTAAGTCAGCAAAATCGATCATATCGATTTTTTCAAGCTGAGATGGTGCTCCGAATTCACTTGTCATCACGTATAGAGATAGATCACAAATTTCTGTAATCTCTGCATCCCCTTGACCGATACCGCTTGTTTCTACGACAACTAAATCAAAGCCTGCTGCTTTTACTACGCTGATTGCATCTTTAATGGCAAGCGAAAGCTCGCTCTTTGAATTTCTTGTCGCTAAACTGCGCATGTACACGCGTGGGTTAAAAATTGCGTTCATGCGGATACGGTCACCAAGTAACGCTCCGCCCGTTTTTTGTTTCGTCGGGTCAACAGAAAGGATGGCAACCTTTTTATCAGGAATTTCATTGATAAAGCGACGAATCAATTCGTCTGTCAATGAGCTTTTCCCAGCACCGCCTGTACCTGTGATACCAACAACCGGAACGGATTTTGTTAATGACTTTACTTTTTCCATAACATTCTGAGCAGCTGCTGCGGCTTCACGGTCAAGGTCCACTTGATGCTCAGCTAAGGTGATCAGCTTGGCAATCGTATTGACATCTTCTGTTTGTAATTCCGTTAATTGCGGAACCGTTTCAGGCGTGATCGTTGCAAAATCACATTCCTTGATCATCAATTGAATCATTCCATCAAGACCGAGCTGACGACCGTCTTCTGGTGAAAAAATTCTTGCGATCCCGTACTCATGAAGATCCTTGATTTCCTTTGGAAGGATTACACCACCGCCACCGCCATAAATGCGGATATGGGAAGCACCCTTTTCTTTTAATAGGTCATACATATACTTAAAATATTCAACATGCCCGCCTTGGTAGGAAGAGATGGCAATCCCTTGAACATCTTCTTGAATCGCCGCATTCACGACCTCTTCTACAGAACGGTTATGTCCAAGATGGATCACTTCTGCCCCAAGTGATTGAAGGATTCTTCTCATAATATTGATGGAGGCATCATGCCCATCAAAAAGACTCGAAGCCGTCACAAAGCGAATATGATGCTTCGGCTTATACGTTTCTTTCGTATTCATCCTTATCCCCCTTACTTTCGTGAAAAAATGACTGGTTTGAGTCCTGCTTTTGGAGTGGCAGCAGAACCTATTTACTTTAGTTACCCCTTTGTTGCTTCAAACTAGTTGGGTCTTTTACGTAAGCGTTCACTGACCCAATCTTGTTTCTTACCCCTTAATTCCTGATAAAAGCAAATTCGTTTGCAATTCAATATATTCATCGAGCGTGTATAATTTATGAAGTGCCCAGCGGCGGAAGCCCCACATTTGTCCTTGAACAAAGATGTTATGGGCGATCATTTTAATTTGTTTTTCAGTCAAATCTAATTCCTTGTTCTCCACACATTTCGCGATGACTTCTTCAAACATCGCTACCATTTCCAGCTCCTTCCGCAATACATACGGCAAGGCATCCTTTGATAACGATTTCACTTCTTGATACATCACAAGCACTTCATCCTGCATTTCATCGACTACGCGAAAATAGTAGGCGATCGCAGTCTTGAGGCTTTCGAGTGTACCTTGGTTATTGTTGAGGTCGCTATGGAGTCTGTCTCGAACTTGGTCATAGATGCTATCACATACAAGATAGAGAACATCTTCCTTTGTTCTAATATATTCATAGAGCGTGCCTATACTAAAACCGGAAGCCTTCGCAATTTCTCTCGTAGTGGTGCGGTGGAACCCCTTTTGAATAAAGAGATTAACCGCTCCCTTAATCATTTCTGTTCTTCGTTTTCTCACCAGGCGTTCATCTTTCACCGACGCCTGAACTTCCCGTTTTTTCATCATCGTTTCTACCGCCCTTTTCATCTCCTTTGGGTGATGGATGTGACTTGGTGCGAATAATCGTGATTTATTAGTACGTTAAGGACATTAAATTGATTTATAGGACTCTGGTTCCGTTATTTCCGTAAAAAGTACCCATTTTATCGATTTATAGGACTCTCATTCCGTTATTTTAAGAAAAAAGGGTTATTTCTCTTCATTTCTAGTAAATAAGGTACTCCTGTGTCCGATAATTTTGCAAAAACGTGCTTTTATACGTAAATAACGGATCCTCTGTCCTATAAGTATGGCCGAGTTAGGTGTCTAGATGTTTTTCTCTCCATGCACTCCTGCCCCATTCAAGAATTTACTTCGTCAATGTACGTCCAATAACTAAACGTTGGATTTCTTGAGTTCCTTCGTAGATTTGAGTGATTTTTGCATCACGCATAAAGCGTTCTACTGGATAGTCCTTTGTATATCCATAACCACCAAATACTTGAACCGCTTCTGTTGTTACCTTCATGGCTGTATCGCCCGCGAATAATTTAGACATAGCTGACTCCATTCCGTATGGAAGACCAGCAGATTCTTTCCATGCAGCTTGGTAAGTTAATAGTCTTGCTGCTTCTACACTTGTCGCCATATCTGCAAGTTTGAAAGAGATACCTTGCTGCGCTGCAATTGGCTTACCGAATTGAACGCGCTCTTTTGCATAATCAACAGCCGCATCAAGGGCACCTTGTGCAATACCAACTGCTTGAGCAGCAATACCGTTGCGTCCTCCATCAAGCGTCATCATCGCGATTTTAAAGCCTTCGCCTTCTTCACCAAGACGGTTTGCAACTGGAACCTTGCAATCTTCGAAAATGATTTCAGTTGTAGGTGATGAACGAATGCCTAGCTTTTTCTCTTTTTTACCTACAGAGAAGCCTGGGAAGTCACTTTCGATAATGAAAGCTGTTGTTCCTTTTTGTTTAGAAGATGGATCTGTTAACGCAAAAACGACATAGATATCAGCGATTCCACCGTTAGTGATGAAAATTTTGCTTCCGTTTAATACATAGTGGTCGCCTTCAAGACGTGCTGTTGTTCTCATGCCGCCTGCATCAGAACCACTTCCTGGCTCTGTTAAGCCGTAGCCCCCAATTTTTGACCCTTCAGCCATTGGGCGAAGATATTTTTGCTTTTGTTCTTCGTTACCGAATTTGAAGATCGGCCATCCTGCTAATGAAGTGTGGGCAGAAAGTGTTACCCCTGTTGAAGCACACACACGAGAAAGCTCTTCTACGGCGATACAGTAAGCAAGATAATCACTGCCGATTCCGCCGTATTCTTCCGGCCAAGGAATACCTGTTAAACCAAGCTCAGCCATCTTATCGAAAATTTCACGGTCAAAACGTTCTTCTTCGTCACGCTCTGCAGCTGTAGGAGCTACCTCGTTTCTAGCAAAATCGCGAACCATTTTACGTATCATTTCATGCTCTTCACTTAATTGAAAATTCATCCTAATTTCCCCCTATTTTTACGGAGTTCCCTCCGATTCACTTTATCGCATCACCGCGCTGGGGGTCAGACCCCCGGTGCTTTACCGCGTTACTGCAACAACAACAGCAGCTACAACTTTTATAGATGCTTACTTATCACGATTCGTTGAATTTCGCTTGTTCCTTCGTAGATTTCGGTTACTTTCGCATCGCGGAAGTAGCGTTCGACTGGGTAGTCCTCTGTGTAGCCGTAACCTCCGAAAACTTGAATCGCTTCTGTCGTCACTCCCACAGCTGTTCGAGTCGCAAACAATTTAGCCATCGAGGCTTCTTTACCGCACTTTTGACCCTTCATGCGCAAATCAGCAGCACGATAAACTAGTAATCTAGCAGCTTCTACATTCGTAGCCATATCAGCCAACTTGAAGGAAATACCTTGTTGAGTTGCAATCGGTTTACCAAACTGAACACGTTCCCTAGCATAGCCCCTTGCCGCTTCTAAAGCAGCTTCCGCAATCCCTAACGCTTGTGCTGCAATGCCAATTCGACCAACATCCAGATTAGCCATGGCAATTTTAAAGCCTTCTCCTTCTACACCAAGCAAATTAGCTGCTGGTATTCTCATATCTTCAAAGGTTAATTGGATGGTACGTGAGCCATGGAGACCCATTTTATGCTCATCTTTTCCAAAAACTAGTCCTGATGTTCCTTTTTCCACAATAAAACAAGAAATTCCCTTTGAGCCTGATTCAGGGTTGGTCGAAGCAAAGACGATATACACATCTGCTTCTCCGCCATTTGTAATAAACACCTTAGAGCCGTTTAAAACATAATGATCGCCATCTTTCACCGCTCTTGTTTTTAAACTAGCCGCATCTGAACCGGAACTGGGCTCTGTTAAACAAAATGCTCCTAAAGACTCACCGCTTGCGAGCTTCGGTACATATTTTTGTTTTTGTTCGTCTGTTCCAAAGTATAAAATCGGGTTTGTTCCAACCGAAGTATGCACCGATAAAATAACCCCAACAGTCGCACTTACTCGTGACAATTCATTAATGGCGATGATATAGGACATGAAATCCATTTCTGCGCCGCCATACGCTTCAGGAACTGGAATTCCCATTAAGCCCAATTCGCCCATCTTGTTTAAAATCGCTCGTGGGAATTCTCCTTGTTCCATTTTTTCTACAAATGGCGCAATTTCACTTTGAGCAAAATCACGTACCATTTTCCGCATCATCTCTTGTTCTTCCGTAAAACGGAGATCCATATTCGAAAACCTCCTTTTCTATGCCCTCTTAGTTGCAATCTAAAAACTACCACCAACCCGCCATCGGAGTCTAAGCACCCGTTAGCTTAGTTATACTCATAAAAGCCACGGCCAGATTTACGTCCAAGCCAGCCTGCTTTTACATACTTTCTTAAAAGTGGACATGGGCGATATTTGTCATCACCGAAGCCTTCATGAAGGGTTTCCATGATATAAAGACAAGTATCTAAGCCGATAAAATCAGCCAAGGTTAAAGGTCCCATCGGGTGGTTCATTCCCAGCTTCATCACTTCATCAATCGCTTCTTTCGTCGCAACACCTTCATAAAGTGTGTAAATCGCTTCGTTAATCATTGGCATTAAAATTCGGTTAGAAACAAATCCAGGGAAATCATTCACTTCCACTGGTACCTTACTTAATGTTTTCGTCATATCTTCAATCGCTTGATATACTTCATCTGCTGTTGCCAGTCCGCGAATGATTTCAACTAATTTCATTACTGGTACAGGATTCATAAAGTGCATTCCGATTACTTGTTCAGGACGCTTCGTTGCGGCTGCAATTTCTGTAATCGGTAAAGAAGAAGTATTCGAAGCTAAAATCGCATGTGCAGGTGCAAGTTCATCCAACTGAGCAAAGATTTTTGCTTTAATTTCCATGTTTTCAACTGCTGCTTCAATCACAAGGTCAACACTAGCGGCATCCGCTAATTCTGTTGATGCTGCTAAACGGCTTAACACTTCGCCCATTTCATCTGCTGTCATACGTGCTTTTTCCACCTGACGAGAAAGGTTTTTCTTAATGATACCTAATCCGCGCTCGACAAATTCTGGTTTTAAATCATTTAAAAGGACTTCGTATCCTGCTTGCGCACAAACTTGGGCAATACCAGAACCCATTTGCCCTGCTCCAATGACCATTACTTTTTTGATATTCACTGCTATTCCTCCCCCTATTAACGTTCAGAGTCTATTTTTTTAAAATTACTGCTTCGGAACTTCGATCATGATGGCGTCGCCTTGACCGCCGCCTGAACAGATGGCTGCTATTCCAATTCCACCGCCGCGACGCTTTAATTCGTACATTAAGGTTAAAATAATTCTCGCACCGCTTGCCCCGATTGGGTGGCCTAATGCGATGGCACCGCCGTTTACATTGATTTTTTCAGGGTCTAGACCGGCAATTTTTTCACTTGCAAGTGAGACAGCTGCAAAGGCTTCGTTAATTTCAAATAAGTCAATTTCCTCCACACTTTTGCCTGTCTTTTTCAAAAGTTCATTGATGACAAGTCCAGGTGTTTTCGGAAAATCTTTTGCTTCAATCGCGACTTCTGCATGACCCAAAATGTATGCCATTGGTTGTTTTCCTTCTTGCTTCGCACGTTCTTCACTCATTAACACGAGCGCTGCTGCCCCATCGTTTACGCCAGGTGCGTTACCTGCTGTAATCGTTCCGTCTGAGTTAAACACTGGTGCAAGTTTGGTTAATTTTTCAATAGAAGTATCCTTGCGAGGTGCTTCGTCGTGTTCAAAAACTACGTGTTCGCCGCGCTTTTGTGGGATTTGAACAGGCACGATTTCTTCTGAAAAAGTACCAGTTTCAATCGCAACAATCGCTCGCTCATGGCTTCTTAACGCCCATTGATCCTGTTGCTCGCGTGTTAATTCCAACTCTTTTGCCGTTCCGTTTCCATATGTCCCCATGTGAACGCCAGTGAAGGCACAGGATAATCCATCTGTTAGCATCAAGTCCTTAACAGCACCGTCACCCATACGTAATCCCCAACGCGCCTTTGGCATGATATATGGTGCATTGCTCATCGATTCCATTCCACCTGCGACAATCACCTCTTCATCACCAGCACGAATGATTTGATCAGCAAGCGTGACACTGCGCATACCTGAAGCACACACTTTGTTGATTGTCTCGGTTTTTACACTCCAAGGAAGGCCAGCTTGACGAGCAGCTTGACGAGAAGGAATTTGTCCTTGTCCGCCTTGTAAAACGGATCCCATAATGAGTTCGTTTACCTCTTCAGGCTGCACTCCTGCTCGTTGAAGTGCTTCCTTAACAGCAAAACCTCCTAGTTCTGATGCTGTAAACTGGCTTAATGATCCGCCGAATTTCCCAAATGGTGTTCTTGCTCCTGCAATAATGACTGTTTTCCCCATCTAAAACCTCTCCTTTGTTTGATGTGTAGAAAGCTTTCGTGAAAAAAATCCCTTTTGGCGCTATATAAAACTATGAAACTTCTATTTAAAATTCTTGAAAAAAATCGATGTTATAACTAAAAAACTAGATGCAGTCATCTAAGATGTGGAAGACAAGCGACTGAACGCTCGCTCGGGTGAAAGAAGAAAAAAAAGAAAGGTATAAAATACGCTCCTAAATGTTTGTAAGCGCTTTAAATCTATTTTACTTTAAAAATCGTAGAAATAGAAATATTTAACATAAAATCCACCCTACTATTTTTACAATTTGAACACAGCCATTCACTTTAACGCTTTAAACCACCGGGGGTCTGACCCCCGGTGCGTTAGTGTGTTAAAGTACTTTAAAGCGTTTTAAAGCGCGAAAAACCTTTTAAGCTCGCCAAGCTCTATTTTTTAAGATACTAGTTGTTGTTGTTCGCCTACTACGGCTTTCTCTAGGATTTCTGCTACATCATATGTGGAAACTTTTTCTTCGACTTCTTTTGCTTTTGTGCCATCTGATAGCATCGTTAAGCAATATGGACAGCCTGAGCTGATGATCGATGGATTAACGGCTAAGGCTTGTTCTGTTCTTGTTACGTTAATGCGGTTTCCTGTGTGTTCTTCCATCCACATTAGTCCGCCGCCGGCTCCACAGCACATACCTGTTTCGCGGTTACGTTCCATTTCAACCAACTTCACGCCTGGAATCGATTTTAAAATCTCACGTGGTGGATCATACACTTCGTTATAGCGTCCTAAGTAACAAGAATCGTGGAAGGTAATCGTTTCGTTCACTTCGTACTTCGGAACTAATCTTCCTTCTTCCACCAGCTTCGCTAACACTTCTGTATGGTGGTACACTTCAGCTGTTAAGCCGAAATCAGGATATTCATTTTTGAAAATATTATAAGCATGAGGGTCAATCGTCACGATTTTCTTGACCTCAGCTTTTTCAAATTCTTCAATGTTCTTCGCAGCTAAATCTTGGAATAAGAACTCATTACCTAAACGGCGTGGTGTATCACCAGAGTTCTTTTCTTTGTTTCCTAAAATGGCAAAGCTCACGCCAGCTTCGTTTAAAAGCTTCGCAAACGATAACGCGATTTTTTGGCTGCGATTGTCGTAAGAACCCATCGAACCAACCCAGAATAGGTACTCGAACTCTTCGCCCGCTTTGTTCATTTCCTTTACGGTTGGAACATGAACATCCTCACGAGCTTCGCGCCAGTCTTCACGCTCTTTACGGTTAAGTCCCCAAGGATTTCCTTGACGTTCAATGTTAGTCATCGCACGCTGTGCATCCGCATCCATTTTTCCTTCTGTTAAAACTAAATAACGGCGAAGGTCAATAATCTTATCCACGTGTTCGTTCATAACTGGACATTGGTCCTCACAGTTACGGCAAGTTGTACATGCCCAGATTTCTTCTTCCGTAATGACTTCGCCAATTAAGCTTGGGCTATATGCTAAACCAGCAGCAGACTCTTGCGCACCTTGACCAGCAGCTGCTAAAGCGATTTGGTTCCCCTTTGTTCCTGAAAAAGCAAAGGTCGGTACCCAAGGCTGCTTTTGCGTAATAGCCGCACCATGCAGCGTTAAATGATCACGAAGCTTCACAATTAAGTCCATCGGTGACAGCATTTTCCCTGTACCGGTTGCTGGACACATATTCGTACAGCGTCCGCACTCCACACATGCATATAAATCAATTAATTGATGCTGTGTAAAATCCTCTATTTTTCCAACTCCGAAGCTTTCTTGAGACTCATCTTCAAAATCAATTTTTTTTAATTTGCCCGGTTTTTCTAAACGATTAAAAAACACGTTTGCCGGCCCAGCAATTAAGTGGGCATGCTTGGATTGTGGTACATATACTAAGAAGGCTAATAGGAACAGTAAGTGAATCCACCATGCGATATAAAAAACAACAACAGAAGCCGTTTCACCAATACCGCCAAAAACACCGGAAATCAAAGACGCAATCGGCTCTGTCCAAGATGCCTCTTCCCCATGCCAGATGATTCCCATCCCGTTACCAACTAATACCGAAAGCATTAAGCCTCCGATAAACAGCAATACTAAACCGCTTTTAAAGCCTCTTTTTAAACGGACTAATTTTTCAACATAACGGCGGTGAAAAGCCCAAACAACCGCTACCAAAATCATTAACGTAACGATTTCTTGAAAAAACGTAAACCCTGCATATAACGGACCTAACGGCAGGTGTGAACCTGGCTTAAGTCCCTTCCAAATAAAATCAAGCGCTCCAAATTGAACAAGGATAAAGCCATAAAAAAACATAACGTGAATGGCTCCACTCTTTTTATCCTTCAGGAGCTTTTTCTGCCCAAACACATTTACCCAAATCTTTTCTAAACGTTCTTTAACACGATTATCAAACTCAACCTTTTTTCCAAGCTTGATAAATTCAATTCTTGTTTTCACTACATACACAAACAAACTGATTGCGTAAGCGGTTACAAGAAGGAACGCAATAAGATTGATTAAAAGTAACATTTCCATTCTCTTCCCCTTTGGTAGAAAAATTTTGAACCAAATAAATCTTCTGAATTATATACCTACTTTTAATTATAAGGTGAATGAGCATTCAGTCAACCATTTTATTTTCGCAATTTAGGTTTCATAATTAGGAAATCACGGGAATACTAAAGAAAACAATTAGATACTTTACCGGAGGAGCAGATGACCTTGAATTTTACTCTCGGTGTTTTGGGTGTGCTATTTTTAATTTTTTTATGGTTAACGTTGGACTATTGGTTAGGTCGAACCCACCATTTAAAAAAATTTGTCCCTCCAAATGCTCCTAAACGACAAAGTCAAATGGAGCTTTTTACAGATGGGGAAGTGTTTTTTAAAGATTATTTTGCAGAGTTAAAAAATGCAAAAAAGCATATCCATATCCTATTTTACATCGTCAAAAATGATCGATTTAGCAAAGAGTTTTTTCAAATCCTTACCCAAAAGGCAAAGGAAGGTGTGGAAGTTCGCCTTCTGTTAGACTTCTTAGGTAGCCTTAAAGTCAATCGAAAGATGATTAACGATTTCAAAGCAGCAGGTGGACAATTTTCGTTTAGTAATATTCCAAAGCTTCCGTTTCTTTTCTATTCCTCCCAAACGAGAAATCATCGAAAAATCTCCGTCATAGATGGGGTAATAGGCTGTATTGGGGGATTTAATATTGGAAAAGAATACGTGAATAAAGATCAAAAATTAAGTCCTTGGCGAGATTATCAATTAAAAATAACCGGCGAAGGAGTCAATGATCTTCAACGAGAGTTTTTAATGGATTGGCGTCAATGTACAAAAACAGATTTGCTGCAAAACCCTATTTATTTTCCCAATCAAAAATCAGGGCCTGTTGAACATGAAATCATTCCTTCAGAAGGTGTTTATCTTGAAACCACTTTCTTAAAACTAATTGACTCTGCTAAAGATAGCCTTATGATTGGTAGTCCCTATTTTATTCCTAGCCAGAGAACTTTTTTTGCCTTAATGGCTGCGTTAAGAAGAGGCGTTAAAGTGACCATTCTCGTTCCTAAAATCCCAGATCATATGCTGGTAAAAGAAGCGTCATTTCCGTTTTTTCGAAGATTAATTCGTGAAGGCGCAACCGTTTATCAATATTTAAATGGTTTTTATCATGCAAAAACCCTTATTATCGATGATCGGGTATGTGATATCGGAACTGCTAATTTTGATAAACGAAGTATGTTCCTCAACCATGAAATTAATTGCTATATGTACGACAAAGATTTTATTAAACAGCTGCGAAATACCATTGAAAAGGATATAAAGGATTCCAAAATCCTTACGCTGGAAGAATTGAATCAGCCAAATATTCTACGGACCGTTAAAGAAAAGACAGCTACCCTCTTTTCGCAATTTTTATAAAATCACAAGGAGCTTACATCATGAAAATTCGCTTTGGTTATGTTTCCACTGCCGTCCACTTATGGGAAGCATCACCGGCCAGAACGGTTACTTTTACCCGCTATAAACAACTAGAAAAGGACGAGCGGTATGCTAAATTACTGCAGGTCACTTCCCTTAATCTAAAAAGCACACGAAGAATGCTGTATTATAATTTGGCAAATGAAATAGAGGTCTATCGCCTCTCAAGCTCTATCGTCCCCCTTGCCACCCATCCTGAAGTCAAGTGGGATTTTGTTTCCCCTTTTTTGGAGGAATGGAAGGAGCTTGGGGACATTATTCGAAAAAATCATTTACGGGTCAGCTTTCACCCAAATCAATTCACCCTTTTTACTTCACCGCGTGATGAAGTCACCACCAATGCGGTCGGAGATATGGAATTCCACTATCGCATGCTAGAAGCAATGGGAGTCGAAAAAGACTCTGTGCTTAATATTCATATTGGTGGTGCTTATGGTGATAAAGGTAAAACGATTCATCGCTTTCATGATAATGTAAAAAGGCTGCCGCCCCAGGTAAAAGAGGTTATGACGCTTGAGAACGATGATAAAACCTACAACGCCGACGAAACCCTTTTAGCATGCGAAAAAGAAAATATTCCATTTGTCTTCGATTATCATCATCACATGGCCAATCTTGGGGAGCTTCCTTTAGATGTGATTCTCTCAAGGACCTTCCCTACCTGGGAGAGAAAAAATCACCCGCCCAAAATACATATCTCCTCACCAAAATCCGAAAAGGCTTTTCGCTCTCATGCCGATTTTGTAGACCTCAATTTTTTAATGCCATTAATCGAGGTGCTTCGAGAACTGAAAAAGGACGTTGATTTTATGATCGAAGCCAAAATGAAGGATTTGGCGATGTTAAAATTAATTGAGGATATCAGTAAAATTCGTGGGATTAAACGGATTAGCGGTGGAGCGGTGGAGTTTTAGGAAAGCTCGTTAATCGCCAATTGTTAGATACTAAACAGTTTTGAGATGTAAAAAGGATGCTGACATGGACAGCATCCTTTTTTTATGGAGATTCTTTCGTTATGTCAAATTCGCCTGTTCCGCGGATAATTTTACTGGAATACACCTTTTGAGGTTCCAAAACCGATAATAAATAGTGGATGGCGACTTCGGGATTGACCTTTTCTCCACATGTGTATCCATCAATGGCGGCAAATCCTTTTTCAGGATACGTGTGAATCGATAAATGACTTTCCGATAATAAAAGGAACACCGTTGCCCCACAAGGCTGAAATACCTTATATTCCATTGCAAGGATGGTCGCTCCGCATTTTTCCGCTGCTTTGTGCATATGCTGCTTCAAAAATTCAATATCATTAATTCTATTAAATTCAATACCCCAAACATCAGCAATAATATGCCTGCCATACGTTTTGTAATCCACTATACATCTCCTCAATTTCAACCTATTACCAAACTTGTGACAAAGTTAGTAATAATGCCGATTTAGTCAGATATATTAAAAAAGTAGTCAGATATAATGGTGAAACAGTCAGATATATCCTCCAAACAGTCTCATATCTGCTCCACCCCATCAAAAAAGGAGCTAACGATAGCTCCTTTTCGCTATTTATTCCTCGATTAAGTTCAAAACTGGTACATCTATTTCATTTTCCGGATTCACTCTTGAATAAATTCGTGCCATTTTTGATTTTTCGTCGACGTTTTGAATGATGACAGGTGTACCTTCGTATGTAACATTAAACATTTCCATGGAATCTAAAATTTCCTTTGCGCGACCAACATTCATTCGTTCATTCCTCCTAAAAAGCTTCCATCCTATTATTTGAAGAAGGCAAAATTTTTATCCAACTATCCATGAAAAAAAGCCCTCAAAAATTGAGAGCTTACATTTTTTCTGGAGCTGAAACTCCGATTAATGCTAATGCATTTTTCAATGTGATTTGAACCGATTTAATTAATGCTAAACGCGCCTTAGAACGTTCAGGGCTATCTGCATCTAAAACTTTATCTGCGTTATAGAAGCTATGGAAAGCCGACGCTAATTCAAAAATATAATTGGAAATGCGGTGCGGCATCCGTTTGGTTGCTGCTTCCCCAACGGCTTGCGGGAATTCGCCTAATTTTTTCAGAACATCGATTTCCTTTTCTGTTTCAATTAAAGTAAAATCAGCATTTGTATCTACTGTAAAGCCCTGCTCTTCGCCTTGGCGAAGAATACTAGAAATACGAGCATGTGCGTATTGTGCGTAGAATACTGGGTTTTCATTGGATTGTGATACCGCTAAATCAAGGTCAAAATCCATATGTGTGTCCGCGCTTCTCATCGCGAAGAAGTAACGAACCGCATCCAGACCAACCTCTTCGACAAGGTCACGCATTGTAACAGCTTTACCAGTACGTTTACTCATCTTCATTTTCTCGCCATTTTTATATAAATGTACAAGCTGAATGATTTCAACCTCTAAAGCGTCGCGATCATAACCTAAAGCTTGAATCGCCGCTTTCATACGAGGGATATATCCGTGGTGATCCGCACCCCAAATATTGATTAATTTTTCAAAGCCTCTTTCCAGCTTGTCTTTATGATAAGCGATATCCGGTGTTAAGTACGTGTAAGAACCATCCTGCTTAATTAACACGCGATCCTTATCATCACCAAGAGCCGTAGAACGGAACCAGGTTGCTCCGCCTTCTTCAAAAATATGACCATTGTCTCTTAAAGCTTGAAGGCCTGCATCAATTTTCCCATTATGGTAAAGAGAAGTTTCTGAATACCAAACATCAAAACCAACACGGAAATCTTCTAAATCCTTCTTCAGCTTCGCCATTTCGTATTTCAAACCGTATTCACGGAAAAAATCGAAACGCTCCTGCTCATCCATATGGACATATTTATCGCCAAATTCGTCAGCTAGCGTTTGACCGATTCCAATAATATCTTCACCATGATAACCGTCTTCCGGCATTGGTTTATCCTTGCCAAGTGCTTGGAAATAACGAGCCTCAACTGATAGAGCGAGATTATTGATTTGGTTTCCTGCATCGTTTATGTAATATTCACGGCTCACATCATAGCCTGCTTTAGCCAAAATATTGCATAGTGAATCCCCAACTGCCGCCCCACGTGCATGACCTAAATGAAGATCACCTGTTGGGTTCGCTGAAACAAACTCAACTTGGATTTTTTGATTTTGTCCAATCGTTGTACTTCCGTAATTTGAACCTGCCTCTAAAATGCTCGGAATCAAGTCCGTTAAGTACGTATTATTCATGTAAAAATTAATAAATCCAGGTCCGGCAATTTCCATTTTCTCAATCGAAGCCTTTGTCTGGTCAAAATGTTGAACAAGTGCTTCCGCAATCGCGCGCGGTGCTTTTTTCGCTACTCGTGCTAATTGCATCGCCATATTCGTGGAATAATCGCCATGCGCTTTTTCCTTTGGAATCTCTAGGATTACATCTGGAATTTGCTCTTCGGTTGCAAGCTCTGCTTTGATGACAGCCGCTTTTATTTCTTGCTTTAATTTATTTTGTACTTCTTGAGCGATGTTCACTTTGCATCCTCCTTATACGTTATTTTCATATGATAAGTACCGGCCACTTCTCCTTGAGTGGTTAAATCGTATACAAGGTCAAGCTCCCCGTCTCTTTCACTGGAGGGGTTATGAGCCATTCTTTTTGTATCCGTTAACATCTCCATTGCCCCATAAGGAGTATCATAATGGCCTCGCATTTGATGGTCTTGTTTAAAAGCTAGGCGCATATTCAAGGCACCCGAACGTAAAATGACCGCTTCCCCTTCTGAAAACTTAACAGACGTCTTAATATTCCCAACATCCATTACTTCTTCATAAAGAAGATACGAAGATTGGCCCTTATTATAATATCGACCAAAAGTCACCAATTCAAAAGTTTCCTTTTGATCCCCTTGAAAAATATCCGTCTTCACCCAAACCTTTACAGGAATTTGCTCTGCCTTCATTCCAACCACTGAGCTCCACTCCCTTCAAAAAGCAATACAAGGTGACAGGCACTGGGGAATTTTTGTCGTTTAGAATTCCTTTCCGAATTTTATCTAATAGACAAAGATTTTTCGACAGATAATTTTCTAATTGCCGAAAATTACTAAGTGCCTGTCACCTATTTCTCCAATATTACTTCACCCAGCCTAAGATCATTTCGCGGATGAGTTTGCTTGCTGTGTTTGCTGTTTGTTCTGAGTTGTCGTAGATTGGTGCGACTTCAACTAAATCAGCGCCGACTACTTTTACGTTAGAATGTGCAATTTCATGAATCGATGCAAGAAGTTCTCTTGAAGTAATCCCTCCAGCATCAACCGTTCCTGTACCAGGAGCATGGGCAGGGTCTAATACGTCAATATCAATCGTTACATAGACAGGACGACCTGCTAATTTTGGTAAAATTTCTTTTAATGGTTGGTGAACATCAAATTTAGAGATGTGCATGCCAACGCTTTTTGCCCATTCGAATTCTTCCTTCATACCTGAACGAATTCCAAAAGAATAAACATTGGATGGTCCGATTAATTCGGCAATTTTACGAATCGGTGTAGAGTGAGATAAAGGCTCTCCTTCATATTGCTCACGTAAATCCGTGTGAGCGTCCATATGAATGATTGCTAAATCTGGATATTTTTTATATACAGCTTTCATTACTGGCCAAGAAACTAAATGTTCTCCACCCATTCCTAGTGGGAACTTGCCATCTGCTAAAAGATTATCAATGTAATCTTCGATGATATCTATGCTTTTTTGCGCATTACCGAACGGAAGTGGAATATCACCTGCATCAAAATATTTCACATCGTCTAATTCACGGTCTAAGTATGCACTGTATTCTTCTAGTCCAATCGAAACTTCACGAATTCTAGTTGGACCAAAACGTGAACCTGGACGGTAGCTTACTGTCCAATCCATCGGCATTCCGTAAAGTACCGCTTGGCTTTCTTCGTAACTTGGATGGCTTTTAATAAATACATTACCTGAATAAGCCTCATCAAAACGCATATTATTTTCCCTCACTTATATGTTTTTTTTACGAAAAAGCGGAGCCACTTAATAACAAGTGACTCCTTTTTATATTCATTCAAATAGTAATAATCAATTATTATTTCGTTAAATCATCCACAAATTTCGGTAATACGAAAGCTGCTTTGTGAAGTTCTTTTGTATAGTATTTTGTATCGATTTCGTGGAAACGATCTTCGCTCACTTGTAATGGATCATGCTTTTTAGAGCCTACAGTGAATGCCCACATTCCACTTGGGTATGTTGGGATGTTTGCAATATAAAGCTTTGTGATAGGGAAGATTTCTTTTACGTCCTTTTGAACTTGGCGGATTAAGTCAGCCTTAAACCAAGGGTTGTCTGATTGAGCAACAAAAATACCATCTTCTTTTAGCGCTTTTGAAATCCCTGCATAGAAACCTTTTGTAAATAAGTTTACTGCTGGTCCTACTGGTTCAGTGGAGTCAACCATAATCACGTCATATACATTTTCACTTTGTGCAATATGCATGAAACCGTCGTCTACTTTTACTTCTACACGTGGGTCTTCAAGCTTACCAGCGATTTCAGGAAGGAATTTTTTAGAGTACTCAATTACCTTGCCATCGATCTCAACTAAAGTAGCTTTTTTTACGCTTGGGTGCTTTAATACTTCACGGATTACTCCTCCGTCTCCCCCACCAACAACAAGAACGTTTTCAGGATTTGGATGAGTGAATAAAGGCACGTGCGCTACCATTTCGTGGTACACGAACTCATCTTTAATAGAAGTCATTACCATGTCATCTAATAAAAGCATGTTACCCCATTCTTCTGTTTCTACCATATCTAGCTTTTGAAAATCCGTTTGTTCTGTATGTAAAGTTTTGTTCACTTTCATTGTAATACCAAAATTTTCCGTTTGTTTTTCTGTAAACCAAAGACCCATATTGATCTTCCTTTCTTTTGTTTATTTATATTGAACTTACGTTTTTTACCATTACTCATCATTTTTACCTAGTATTACTATTTACAAACACGATAAAAAGTATAGAGGAATCTAGCAAAAATACAAGAAAAATTTTCTTTTTTCTTCAAAAAGGGGAAGAGTTAGTAGAATTTTCACTAGGCTATGTTTAAAACACTACCATTTTTTTCATACTATTACTATCAAGGTAAATTTTAGAAGGTGGTGATAGGCATGGAATTGATGACAGACCAAAGGTTTCGAAAGACGCTTAAATATATACGAGCTTTATTTTTTATTAGTTTAATCGGTATGGTCTTATCAATCCTGTTTATCGCAGGTGTGTTTATTTATGCTAAAGTCCTTGGCCCACCGCCACTTTCTGTTCCGCAATCAACCCTATATTACTCTGCTGATGGTGAAGTCATTGGTGAGAGTAATAACGGTCAAAAGAGATATTGGGTTTCTTACGATAAAATTGCTGAACCCATTCTCGAAGCAACCGTCGCCATTGAAGACCGAAAATTCTACGACCATAACGGCTTTGATTTTAAACGCATTATCGGGGCTGCCTTAGCCGACGTCAAAGCATTATCCAAAGTACAGGGTGCTAGTACGATTACTCAGCAATATGCACGTAACCTTTACCTAGTGCATGATAAAACCTGGAAGCGTAAGTTGACAGAAGCCTTTTATACCATTCGGCTAGAGATGAACTATTCGAAAAAAGAAATTTTAGAAGGCTATATCAATACAATTTACTATGGCCATGGTGCCTACGGTGTTCAAGCAGCCAGTCAATATTATTTTGGGAAAAACGCATCCGATTTAACGTTGGCGGAGTCTTCCTTATTGGCAGGTGTTCCAAAAGGACCAGGTATATACTCACCCTTTATTTCATTAGAAAAAGCAAAGAAACGCCAAAAAATTATTTTAAATACAATGGTTCAAAATCATTATATTGATAAAAAAGAGGCCGAGTCGGCCATTCAAGCACCACTGAAATTCGTTGGAAAATATCCTCATGCTAAAAAAGAGATTGCACCTTACTATCAGGATGCGGTGCGAAATGCATTAAAAAATCAGCTTCACTTAGATGATCGTACGATTGCTTTAGGTGGATTAAGAGTGTACACAACGATCGATTTAGAACAACAAAAAATAGCTGAAGAAACAATAAGTAAATTAGTTGCGAAAGATTCCGAAATAGAAGTCGCTCTAGTTTCGATGAACCCTAAAAATGGTTATGTAAAGGCCATGGTCGGCGGCAGAAATTATGAAAAAAGTCCATTTAATCGAGCGATTCAAGCCGTTCGCCAACCTGGATCTACCGTAAAGCCGCTTCTTTACTATGCAGCACTTGAGCAAGGCTTTACTCCTTCGACCATGATGCGCAGTGAACCAACCACCTTTAAGTTTCAGGATGGACAGCCTGACTATGCACCGCATAACTATAATAGCCAATATGCCAATGAAGAAATTACTTTAGCACAAGCCCTTGCGCTTTCTGATAATGTCATTGCTGTTAAAACACATCTCTTTTTAGGAGAAGAAGTGTTGATCGACACGGCGAAACGTTTTGGAATCGCCTCAAAAATGGCAAAGGTTCCTTCACTTGCCCTCGGGACATCCGGAGTGCGCGTGATTGAAATGGCTAATGCTTACAGTCATTTTGCAAACGGCGGGAAAGAAGTAGATCCTATATTTATCACCCGGGTAGAAAATTTCCAAGGTGATATTATATACGAAAATCAATCGGAACATAAACAAGTTCTCCAGCCTGAACAAACGTATGTCATGACTCAAATGTTAACAGGTATCTTTGATTCAAAGCTCAATGGATACGCAAGTGTAACAGGAAGCACCATGATCAAAAGTATGACAAGACCTTATGCTGGGAAATCCGGAACAACCAACTCCGATAACTGGATGATTGGGTACTCGCCGCAACTCGTTACGGCTGTTTGGACAGGTTATGATTCAGGTAAGGCCATTTATTTAACGGTCGACAAAACCTATGCTAAAAACATTTGGATTCATTTTATGGAAGATTCCCTAAAAAATGAGCCGATTAAAAACTTTAAACGCCCTAAAAATGGCGTGATCGGTGTTTATGTCAATCCAGCCAACGGAAAGCTCGCATCCAAAGAATGCCCTGTGAAACGCTTTACCTATTTTGTTGCCGGCACAGAACCAACTGATTATTGTACGGATCATTTAACCAATACAAAGCAAACCAATTCCAAACACAAAGAAGCTCCTAAGAAAAAGCCGTGGTATAAGAAGATATGGGATTGGAACTAGAAAAGCGGAAGCGCCTTGGTCAGCCCCGACAAGCAAATGTTCTCTAAGCTAAGAAGTCGTTCTTTGACTTCATAGCTTAGAGGTTATTTGACCTCGAGGGGCTAGGCGCTGGAGCTAGACACTAGAAAAGCGGAAGCGCCTTGGCCATGGCAAGACAATTAAATAAAGTGAAAAACCTCGGGGTTTTCCCCGAGGTTTTTCGTGTCCTAGTTCTACATGTACATTTTACGTCCATGCTATTGATAATTCTACTTTTTTTTACAAAATTCATCAAGTACTTATATTTTTCTAAAAAAACTTTTTTTCCTGTTAACGGTTATTCCACATCTAATTGGTTTTTTAATTCCACAGAGGAATTATTCCACATTTCCTCATTATGGTTTTTCAAAAAGTTGCTTAATACTTTTTTAGAATTGTTGTCCATCTGTTCTACAATAATTTTTCGCTTAATTGATTTATCCAGGTTGTTCACATGCTCTGGAAGTGATTTGTACCCTCTGCGAATTTCACGTTCAACCGTCATCTCACAAGCGGTCACACCTGCATAATATGGCCCTTCCACCTTTCGATCAATGGTGACCCATACAAGCCAATAAGGTTTTCCGTTTGGAACCTGCTCCTTATCCTGAAGAAACTTGATCCCTTTTTCTACATCACTGCGTGCATGCAACGCTCCAATTTCAATCGATGCCGTTTCTGCTTCGACATCAATAATAACCGGAGAAACATTATTTAAACTCAAGGCACCTACTCCAAAACCGCCATGGCCATCGGTGCTATCATTTTTAATAATATTAAAGCCTACTTTTTTCTTTTTTTCTTCCATTGATAAAACTCCTTTCAACGATCATAAAAACATTTGATAGAAAAATTCATTTAACGTCCCAGCCACTGCGGGGATAATCGTTTGAAATATCGGTTGAATCGTATATTGGTCTAAAGGTGTTAAAACCAGAATTAAAAAGATAACAGATCCATATACCTCATACTGTGTCATCTTAGCCCGAGTTTGATTGGGCACCAAGTCCTCAATAATTCGATAGCCATCTAGCGGCGGCAGAGGAATTAAATTAAACACAAATAAGACAAGATTTAAATTAATAAAAACATTAAAGAAATCAGCAACATAATCTGGCAGCTGAGCAGCAACTCCGGTCCCTAATAAGGCATACCAAATGAAAAAACCTAAACTAGCTAATAACAGATTACTAATAGGTCCAGCAACGGAAACGAGAATTCCTGCTAATCTTGGATTTTTGAAAAAAAAGCGATTAACGGGTACAGGTCGTGCCCAACCAAAACCAGCGATTAATATCAATAAAGTCCCAATAGGGTCTAGGTGCTGGATTGGATTTAATGTTAATCGACCTTGACGTTTTGCCGTCTCATCACCAAATTTATAGGCTACATATGCGTGGGCAAACTCATGAATCGTAAAAGCAATCATTAATGTAATCGCCACAAACGGAATTTCCCTTAATGGATAAGCTAAAAAGTCCACGTATTTGTTCTCCTTTTTTAATGGCATTCTACTTCCAAGTATACATGGAAATGAAAGCGAATGGAAATTTCACCATCCCGAACTTGCATTCTAGCTTAAGATATGAAAAACTATCCTCATACATAGATAAGGAGGTCCCATCATGCCATACGTAACAGTTAAAATGCTAGAAGGTCGTACGGAAGAACAAAAGAAGGCCCTTGTTGAAAAGGTGACTGCCGCTGTAACAGAAACAACGGGTGCCCCAGCAGAAAAAGTCGTGGTTTTTATCGAAGAAATGACAAAGAACCACTATGCCGTTGGTGGAAAACGATTAAGTGACGAATAGAATCAAGTATTAAAAAAGCTAAGCCCTATTCTTAATGGATCTTAACTTCAGACTGTAGACAAACTTGATGAAATACGAGTTTGCCTACAGTTTTTTTCTTTTAAAATTACTTTATATACTAGAAATCCGTTGATTTCCGTTCCGGGCGAACGCTTTCCGCGGGGTGTGACTTGAGCCTCCTCAGTCGCTACGCTCCTTGTGGGGTCTCAAGCTTCACACTACTCCCGCAGGAGTCGTCGCCCTCCACTCCAATCAACTAGTTACCTGTTAAAATATAAGAGGTGACATACAAAATGGACTTGGAAGTCTGCTAGTTGACATGTTTTTATATCCAATTTCAAAGATTGTATTAGCTGATTGGAGAGGAGGGTGCTTGACTCCTGGGGGATACAGCGTTCCAGTCGAGACCCCACAGGCGCTCGCGCCGAGGAGGCTCGACGAATGCCCCCCAAGGAAGAATTTGGTTTTTGAAAAAGCCGGCAGTAGGGCTTTTTCATAATTCTTCCCGGAAAGCAAGCACCTGGAACGGAAATCAGCGCTTCGACCACAATTTCTTCCAAATAAATAACAAAAAGGCAACGAGATAGATTCTCTCACTGCCTTTTGTCGACACTCTGAAGCTAAGTCCCTTCTAATGGGTCTTAGCTTTGTTTTTTAATGATTCAATATAGGAATACGCTTCATCGATTTCGTCTTCTGTATAGCGCTGCTTGCTTTTTAAAGTGAAAATCTTTTCTGCCACTTCTGCTCTTGGTAAGTTATCAAAAAATAACACGGTGGAAACTAATTCAAGGAATCTAGCACTTTGCTCATTCATATCTGTTAAACAATCTTTAATATGAGGCATTTCCACCTCATTTAAACTCAAAAACTCTTTACCTGTATCGGTTAATGTATAGCGATATTGAAAATATCCGCCTTTTTTCTCCTTAACTTCTTCAATAAATCCGATATTGCACAGCTCTTCGATTCGAAGTGTCAGTTCTTCGGAATAGGGTCCGTAAAAGTGAAACTGAAATCTCTCTTGGAATGGAAAAGATAATTTCTTCGCAATATAAATGATTTTTTGCAGTTTTTTCCGTCCGATAATTTCCCCGGTTGCTTCAATTGCGTTCATTAATTTTGCATGATCCTTCAGCAATGCTCGTCACTCCTACTCCATCTATTAAAAAAGTGTTTATATGCCTAAAAGGGCTTGTATTTGTTTTTTAATGGTTTTCTTTGTTGATAGATCAAAAAGAAAATCGGCCGGGAAATACAATTTATGGTCTGTTCTTCTTTTTCCTGAAATAGCATCCACAATTTCGGATTCCCGGGAAAGCTCACGAATATCGCCGTTATCCATTAATAACTGAATCGGTAACCGTTCTTCTTCTTCACCTGGCCGATAGAAATCATACGGTAAATCAGAGGATGAATCGACTACTAAATAATATTCCGGGTCTATGCCTGCCTTTTTAAATAATAAACTTAACTCAGCCATTTTCTTATATTCTTTTGCTGGGTCAAATTCAACATATTGGAAAAGATTCCGGTTCATAAAACGCGTACAGAGATCACTTAAGATCGTATCCTCTTCTTCCTGCCACATTTGAAAATAATAAAGAATGATAGCTTCATCTAGTTTTAGGTAATCTTGCAGAGAGGTTTCCTCTTCAAATAAAGAATAAAAATGAATCGGATGATGTTTAAAAGAATAATATTGTTGGTGAAGATGCTTGGCCCGATGCAAAATTTTCGTTAAAATAACTTCGGCACTTCGGGAAACAGGATGAAAATAGACTTGCCAATACATTTGATAGCGACTCATAATATAGTCCTCAATCGCGTGCATCCCGCTATGCTTAATGACCACTTGATCTTCTCGAGGACGCATGACGCGCAAGATCCGCTCCATATCAAAATGGCCATAGCTTACCCCTGTAAAATAAGCATCACGCTGAAGGTAATCCATTCGATCGGCATCAATTTGACTGGAAATTAAGCTAACCACCTGCTTATTTGGATAGGTTTTGGCAATCACCTCTGCGACCTTTCTAGGAAAGTTTGTCCCTACCTTTGAAAGCACCTTATTCACTTCTGTATCCCCAAGAATAATCGCTTGGGTAAAATATTCATGATCTAGATCAAATACCTTTTCGAACGAATGAGAAAATGGCCCATGGCCCAAATCATGAAGCAGGCCGGCACAAAGGCATAACAACCGCTCTTCCTCATTCCATTCCGGACGCCCTTTGAAAATATCATCGACAATACGACGAATAATCTCGTAAACTCCAAGAGAATGATTAAATCGGCTATGCTCTGCACCGTGAAAGGTCAAATAAGTTGTCCCAAGCTGTTTAATGCGTCGCAGTCTTTGAAACTCTTTCGTCCCAATCAAGTCCCATATGACTCGATCTCGAACATGGACATAGCGATGAACAGGATCTTTAAAAACCTTTTCCTCACTAAGCTTTTCCGTGGCGTATCCCATCGTTTTCCCTCTTTTCCGCGCACTTACTTCCTTCTATTATACCCAAATTGTCAGTTAATTTCATCCAAATTTCGGCAATTTTTGACCTATTTTTACAAGGATCAACTACCCATTGGAAAAAAAATCACCTAAGCCGCAAAAGCAAAGGTGATCTTTTAAAATGAATTCCAGTTTTACTTTAATTTCTTCTCAATCTTTTCCATTAGTTCCTCTTCTGTAAGAGCTGCTAGTGGACGATTATTGACAAAGGCGAATGTCTTTTTTCGTCCAGGACCACAATAGGATTGACAGCCAACCTCTATTTTTGCGTCTGGATCTAGTTTTTCTAACCGAGGAATGAGTGTTTTTAAGTTGACTGCTTGGCAGTCATCGCAAACACGAAATTCGTTTGCCATCTTGAATACAACCCTTTCGGTACAAAATATATATTTCTAGTCCTGAATGACCTTGATTAAAATGAATAATTTTTTCTACTACCAACGTATTTTACAGTTTCTTTCGTTCTAATGCAAGCAAGCTAAATAAGCAACATAGAGACTGTATTAACCTCTTAATTCCATTCATTTCAAAAAAAATCTATTATCCTTTTATCCCATTTAGTATAAAACTTTTAAAAAATGGTGAAAATGAAATTATCAACTCAAGAAATCCTTTATTAAAATCATGAACCACTAGATTAGAAGTGACCGGTTTCTTGAAACATATTAAATTTATTTGATTTAGGAGATGAAAAAATGAAAGTAAGACAAGATGCATGGACAGATGAAGACGATTTACTATTAGCAGAGACGGTATTAAGACACGTTAGAGAAGGCAGTACTCAATTAAATGCCTTTGAAGAGGTAGGAGATAAGCTAAACCGTACTTCTGCAGCATGTGGGTTCCGTTGGAATGCCGTTGTACGTCATCGCTATGAAAAAGCGTTACAGCTTGCGAAGAAACAACGTAAACAAAAGAATCGTATTCTCGGAAAAGAGCAAGGCGGCAAGAAAAAACTATTATATACTCCACCAGTCACACCTTTGGAAGAATTAGAGACAATGGTAGAAGTTGGAGAAATGGAAATGGTAGAGGCTGAAGAAATTCCAGTTGAAACGAATCTGCCTAACTATCAAGTTCCACCACAACAACCAGTTGTACAACCAATGCTACAACCAAAGCCCCAACCGCAATTTGTGCAAAAAGATAGCTTAACAATGGACATGGTTATTCGTTTCTTACAAAATGTTGGAAACTCTAGCATTCAAAAGGATGCATTGAAAATTGAGAATGAAAGATTAAAGTTGGAAACAGCCGAACTTAAAAAGCGCAATGCTGAATTAGAAGCAAAAGTGCAGGAATTAGAACAACAAACCGTTATGGTTCAAGAGGATTACGAAACATTAATGAAAATAATGAACCGTGCAAGAAAGCTGGTTCTATTCGAGGAAGAAGAACGTCCAGCCACTAAATTTAAAATGGACCGAAACGGAAACCTTGAAAAAGTTGCAGAGTAAATAGAAAAGCGGAAGCGGCTTGTTTAGCCCCGACAAGCAAATGTTCTCTAAGCTAAGAAGTCGTTCTTTGACTTCATAGCTTAGAGGTTATTTGACCAAGGAAGAAGTGGTTTTTCTTCTTCGCTCGAGGGGCTAGCCGCTGAAGCTAGACAAATAGAGAGAGTAACATTTGAGAGAAGAAAGCGCAACATCCCATAAAAGAGGGTCTGTCATTGGAAGAAGTAAGTTCATTTCTTCCTATCCGACAGACCCTTTATATGTTTATTCACGCTCTAGCATTTTTTCATTTCTTTCTATCACTCTTTTGTAGTAAGCATCAAAAAAGGTTAATTCTTCTTGCGAAAGGGAACCCGCAAAGATGTGATTACTATTATTTTTTAAAGTAGTTAAAAACCGAAACATGACATCGGCCATCGAAAGTTCTACCTGCAATAATTCTGATAAACTCGCCATCACGTCCGGTTCAATGTTAGGAAAATGAAATTTGGTTTGCTCATCTGCTTTTGAAATAGAATAAAAGTTTTGAATGAGACCTGCTCTTTCACTACCGCTTCCTGTTACACATAAATAAATTTGAACAGCGACACCGTTCCGTAGTCTTCGCTGAGAGATACCGGCAAATTTTTTTCCATTAATGCTAAGGTCATAGCTTCCTGGGCAGTAGGAGCCAACAATCTCTTTTGCTTCTATATCAACTGGGAAATCAGCAAACATTTCTTTCACGCATTCCCACATGGCATCATAACCACTATTGATATCTATCTTTTTTTCCGCCTCTTGAAAAACGAGTGTTAAATTCAACACCCCTTCATCTAATACAACAGCTAGTCCACCCGAATTGCGGACGATATATTGAAAACCTTGTTCCTCAAGGTAAGCTAATCCCTTGTCCAAAAATGGGAGCTTTGTATCTTGTATGCCTAATACAATGGTTCGATGGTGAACCCATGCTCTTGCTGTTGAAGGAGATTTCCCGCTTCCAACAGCCTCGCAGAGAGTATCATCCGTTCCGAATGATTGTAAGGCATGAAAATGAGGACCCACACTAGATTGATCAATAATTCTCCACTGTTTTTGCTTTAAAAGATCCAATGTCATCCATAATTCTCCTTGGAAAATAAACTATCTTTATTATAACAAAAGGTGACCCATCTGATAAACGGATCACCCTCTTAATCACTACTATAAAGCCTGTGCTGCTGTAATTAATGCTAGTTTATAAACGTCTTCTTCGTTGCAGCCACGGGATAAATCATTAACCGGTTTGTTCAAGCCTTGGAGGATTGGACCGACTGCTTCAAAGTTTCCAAGGCGTTGCGCGATTTTATAACCAATATTCCCTGCTTCCAGGCTTGGAAAGATAAAGACGTTCGCGTCCCCTTTAATCACAGAATCAGGTGCTTTTGACTTTGCTACGGATGGAACAAACGCCGCGTCAAACTGGAATTCACCATCCAACACTAATGCTGGATTACGACGCTTTGCTTCTGCTACGGCTTCTGCCACCTTTTCTGTTTCTGGAGATTTGGCAGACCCTTTTGTTGAAAAGCTAAGCATTGCAATACGCGGTTCAATATCAAACATATCCGCCGTTTTTGCACTTTCAATCGCTATTTCAGCTAAATCCTGGCTGTCCGGAGCAATATTGATCGCGCAATCTGCAAATACATACTTTTCATCCTCGCGCACCATGATAAAAACGCCAGAAGTTTTACGAACCCCTTCCTTTGTTTTAATAATTTGTAACGCTGGACGTACTGTATCAGCTGTTGAATGGGCAGCCCCACTGACCAATCCATCCGCTTTGTTCATATGTACAAGCATCGTTCCAAAGTAATTTTCGTCCACTAACACTTTTCTAGCATCCTCTTCGGTTGCTTTTCCTTTACGGCGTTCTACAAATGAGGCAACCATTTCATCCATTCCGCTATAATGATGTGGATCAAAGATCGTTGCTCCATTAAGTGTCACACCAAGTCCTTGTGCTTTTTCGGTAATTTCCTTTTCATTTCCTATTAAAATCGGCGTCAAAATGTTTTCCGCTGCCAGACGTCCTGCAGCTTTTAGAATGCGCTCGTCTGTCCCTTCCGGAAAAACAATTTTTAACCCTTTGCCCGTTAATTTCGTTTTTAAACCACTGAATAAATCGCTCACAATCATGACCTCCTAAGTCCTACTATATCAATAGCATACTCTTCCTATTTAAAATTTCAAACAACATCTATCACAGACAACGCTTTCATAGAAATGTTCTTGTTTTCATAAAAATCAGGAAATACTTTGATTCTATCCTCTTCTAATTTTTACTTATTTTCTTATATTATCCATTTTTATCAGAAAAAACGATTTCCTCCGTTCCTAAGGTTTAGAGAGGTGACTATAGGTAAAACTATGATATAGTTATGTTGTACATAGAAATTTTAGGAGTGATTTTAATGTCAGAAGTAGCACAAACATATGAAGGCTGGTACAGCTTGCATGACTTCCGTTCGATCGACTGGACAACATGGAAAATGATTTCTAGCGAAGAGCGTCAAGAAGCTATTCATGAGTTTTTAAACCTTCTTGAAAAATGGAATACTACACAAACTGCTAAAGAAGGCAGCCATGCCCTTTATACCATTGTTGGTCAAAAAGCTGATTTTATGATGATGATTTTACGTCCAACTTTAGAAGAATTAAATGCAATTGAAACAGAATTTAATAAAACGAAATTAGCAGAATACACGATTCCAATGCATTCTTATGTATCTATTGTCGAGTTAAGTAACTATTTACCTGCCGGCCAAGATCCATTACAAAGCCCAGAGTTCTTAGCACGCCTTTACCCTACACTACCAAAAACAAAATATGTTTGCTTCTATCCAATGGATAAGCGTCGTCAAGGCAATGATAACTGGTACATGTTATCTATGGAAGACCGCCGCAAAATGATGCGCAGCCATGGTATGATTGGCCGTGGGTATGCTGGCAAAGTAAGACAAATCATTACTGGCTCTGTTGGTTTTGATGATTACGAATGGGGCGTAACTCTATTCGCAGACGACTCACTACAATTCAAAAAGCTTGTTTATGAAATGCGTTTTGATGAAGTAAGTGCTCGTTTCGGTGAATTTGGTTCCTTCTTCGTAGGTAACCTGTTAACAGAAGATCAAGTAGGAACATTCCTAAACGTGTAATCTCTAAGCTCATAGCTAATCGCTATGGGCTTTTTTTATTATTAAAAATACTTATCCTAATTATCAGTCATAACTTTTCCCTCCTTATCATATTCATTAGTTAGTGGGTCTTTACGAAATTTGCTATTGAAGGATTACCCAATTTTCACCATTGCCGACATACCTAACAGTGAAAAGAGGTGAATGAGCAACTTCACTGCTTCTTTTGTCTATTTTTTCAAGATTGGGGACCTCTAATAAATTAAGATTAATAGGAGGGGAAAAATAATGTATCCATACTCTACACAAGGTGGCCAAACCGGCTTCCAGCCTTACACAGGTGCAGGTCAGCAAACTCCATACTACCAGCCTCAAACACCAACTATACCAACAGCATCAGGTCAAAGTTTTGGATTTCCGGCGGGGCAAGGTTTTGGGTTCCCTGGGCAAACACCACCTCAAGGTATGCCAGGTCCACAACCGGGACCAGGAGGCCAACTTCCAATAGAAGAATCCTATATTGAAAACATTCTACGCCTCAATAAAGGGAAGCTTGCAACGGTATATGCTACATTCGAAAATAATACACAGTGGAATGCGAAAATATTCAAAGGAATTATTGAAGCCGCTGGAAGAGACCATCTGATCCTAAGTGACCCACAAACTGGTCAGCGGATTTTACTTCCAATGGTATACTTAGATTATGTAACGTTTGATGAGGAAATTGAATATGAGTATCCGTTTGGCGGAGCTCCAAATTTAGTAAAATATCCGCCTAGATAAAAGCAATGTAAAAGGGACTAAATCGTGATGATTTAGTCCCTTTCTTATTACTATAAGTATTTAACTGCAGCAACGATAAGTAAAACCCATGCGGCTAGGAAGGCCACTCCTCCAAGAGGTGTGATCGCTCCTAATACGCTAATTTTAGTTAGCGTTAAAGCATATAAGCTTCCCGAAAATAGAATGATTCCAATGAGCATTAACCAGCCAGACCAAGAAAGAAGGACATTGGCAGGAAGTTTCCCTAACAGAACGCCGATAATCAATAATCCAGTTGCATGGAACATTTGGTACGTTACACCCGTTTTCCAAACGTCCAAATATTTTGGTTCTACCTTACCTTCCAATCCATGTGCCCCGAAAGCACCAAGTGCCACTGATAAAAAGGCATTTATCGCCCCTAAAATTATAAATGTTTTCATTTTTTTCTCCTTTTAAGCTGTTTTATTAAAATTTAAAAATCAAATAAAGAATCGCCGTTTGCTTCTTCATCCATATCAAGCTTTTTGGATGGTAGTGAAGTGGTTGTTAACACTTGAGAAATTTGTGGCTTTGGTGGTGCAACAACTGGTTGGCTGAAGCTGCTTATTTCTCTATCATTTTCTTCTAAAATAAGCTCACATAGTATTTTAATGGAATGGATGCTTTCTCTTACCTTTGAAGAGCTTTCTAGCAATTTGGCTTTTTGCAATTCCTTTTCCATTTTCTTTAAAAGCTGGTTCACAGAGATATCCATCTTCTTCATCCTTTTTGACCGATTTCATTCTTCTACCTAATCTATTTAACCATAAACAAAGACGATTACCAACTATATCAATTCAAGCGCCATCATTCGACTTGTTCCACGTGAAACGGGTCGAATGGTGCTGAAAATGACTTAGCTTGCTCTTTTTCGAACTCTAACCTTATAAAAAGTAATGCAGGCAGAAAATTATCGGACTCTGGTTCCGTTATATTGATCAAAATAGAGGAATTCTAGTTGTTATAGGACCGTGGTTCCGTTATGAGGTAAAATCAGGCGGTATTCTTGTATTATTCAGCGAATAGCGGATTCTCTGTCCTATATTACCTTGATTTTGTAGGTTTTTGTGATAATAACGGATTCTGTGTCCTATATTCCCTTGATTTTAATGACCCCCATTCCAATAACTAGTACCATTCTCTTAAATCTGCTAAATCATGTTTATTTTCTTCTTGATAGGTTAAATAACTAGTACCCAAGGGACAAGGCATTCCTTTCTCTTCGGGCAAAAACCAAAGGAGGAGATTTTCATATGTATCGTGTATTTGTCGTTGAAAATGGAGTACAAGCAACAGAAAAAATCTCGACTCTTGTGAATGAAGGGTTTTCCCAGGATCAAATTTATTTATTTGCCCATGATGAAAACCGCTCGGAACATTTAACGGAAGCTACCAATACTAGTGAAGTAGGCTTTGAGGAACAAGGTTTGCTCGGTTCCATTGGAAACATGTTTAAAAAGCGTGGAGACGATCTGCGATCCAAATTCGAGTCATTAGGATTATCCCATATGGAAGCTGAAAAATATGAAGAAGAACTTGATAGAGGGAAAGTCGTTTTAATTGGGACTTCCCATTAATGGACAAAGCGTCAGGGACCCGTTTAGCAAAGCACATTAGATGCTAGATATAAAAAGTAAAACGAGGCAATCCCCGGAGATTGCCTCGCTTTTTTACTATGCCATTATCCTAAAATCTTCTGATATATGGTCTTGGCCTGTGTAAGGTCCTTCGTGCCATGAATGAGCGCGCGTCCATCCTGAAAAATAACGAGGCGGTTTTCTGCCCACTCTACTGATAGTAAATATGGATTTCCCTTTACCTCATACCCTAGTCTTTTTAATTGTTCAGCCAACTCACTCAAAACGAGCTGCTTTGGTTGGGGCGGTCGAATTTGAACCGTATCACGACCGCACAAGACGGTTGTTTTCGTTTGATTTTCTACCGCTAAGTATGGATAGGTTGGCGCTTCACCGCAGGAGAGGCAATGCTGCTTTTTCGCTCTCGACATTTTCATAGAGGTATACTGGTTTCGCCACATATCAAAGCTGACAAAGGATGTTCTTACTGCTTCCCAATCTTCTACTAATATCTTTAAAGCTTCCGCAGATTGTTGGGCGATGACCATTTGAACGGTTGGCCCAATAATGCCCCCTGTATCACAGGTCATACCTTGAATCGGAATCGATTGCAAAAGACAATTTAAACAAGGTGTTTTCCCCGGAATAATCGTAAAACTCATGCCAAAGCTCCCGACACAAGCTCCATAAATCCAAGGAATTTTATATTTCTGCGACAAATCGTTGATCATCATTCTTGTTTCAAAATTATCCGTCGCATCGATCATTAAATCGATATCTTGGATAAATTCTACTAGCATTTCGACGTTCGCGTCGCCTATAATCGGCCTAATATCAACAGAAGAGTCAATCGCTCTTAATCTTTTAAATGCCGCGGCTGCTTTGGGCAGCTTCTCTAAAACATCTTCTTCCGTGTAGAGCTGCTGTCTTTGAAGATTACTAGCTTCCACATAATCACGATCGATAATCGTTAATTTTCCAACTCCCGCACGAGTTAGAACTTCAGCATTCCCTGATCCAAGGGCTCCGGCACCAATTAATAGCACATGCTTTGAACGAATTTTTGCTTGTCCTTCTTTTCCAATCGGTGGAAAAAGTTCTTGTCTTGAATATCGGTCTTGCACTATTAGCCCTCCCCCTTGTTACAACTCAACCAATGCTATATCAACCACCGCTTACTGGCGGAATAAACGCAATTGTATCGCCTTCTTCAATGATATCCTCATCGGAAGCAAATTCTTCATTAATGGCCGTCATTACTGTATCTAATTTTTGAAAGCCAAATTTAGTGACGATTTCTTCCTTTAACTCAGCAACCGTTTTTCCAGCTGCCTCTATTTCTACGGATTCACTGCCGGCTACATCTCGCAGATGAGCAAAAAATAAAACCTTATTCATTCAGATCACCCTCCTCAGGCTTTCCACTTGGATAAGCAACAGTCTCTAATTGATTGCCAATCCATTCGTCCCCATCTTCCCAATGTTCCTTTTTCCAAATAGGAACAATTTCTTTAATTCTTTCAATCGCATATCGATTTGCCTCATAAGCATCTGCACGATGGGGTGTTGAAACAGCAATTACCACCGCGATATCGGTAATATCTAGCTTGCCAACTCGGTGTGTAATCGCCACCTTTGAGCCTTTCCAGCGTTCTTCGATTTCTGCGCCAATTTGAGCTAATTTTTTCACCGCCATAGATTCGTACGCTTCATAGACTAAATAGAGCGTCTTTTTTCCATGGGTTAACTCTCGAACCGTCCCAATAAAGGTTGTAATCGCTCCCGCTTCACGTTGAACGACCTTATCGATGACGGACTGTGTGTTAATCGGCTCTTTTGATATTTCAAATAGGTTCATGTGTTCACCCGTTTTCTAAAAAAATGATTTCTGTTACACTCGTCTGATGATCTTCATTAACATTGTGATATCAACTATGAGTATTAACCAATTATCCTATAAATCTCGGCTCAGCCTTTTCGACCACTGCATAGCCGCCAATTTTGTCGACTTCCTTTTTAAATTCCTCCGATTGAATCACGTCTAGTAAAAGCTGCCCTTGAGAGCTTTCATAAAATGATTTGGTCATCACTAAATCGTATTCTTCATCGGCTACTGGAATAAAGGTTAAATCCATTGCCTTCGCGGCTGGGAAAATTCCAAGTCCTACTGCATTATCACTGTTTTTCACTTCTGCTGCAACACTTAAATGCGAAAACATTTCCCGTGAATAGCCGGTAATATTGGTTGGAGTAAGCTGATTCTCTTTTAATAGTTTATCAAAAAGAACCCGTGTCCCTGCCCCTTTTTGACGGTTGACAAAATGAGCTCCTTTATCGGCAATATCCGTAACCGATTCAATAGCCAACGGATTTCCTTTTGGCAAGAACCAGCCTTGTTTTCTTTTTAAAAATGGATAAAGAACGATCTCTTGTCCTGCTAAAAAACGCTCCACATATGGTAAATTGTATTGATTGGTTTCAGGATCTAATAAATGGACACCCGCAATGTGGGCCTCCCCTTTTTTAATCGCCATTAATCCGGCCATACTACCAACATGGGAAGAGATAATTTTACTATGCAGATTCACCTTTTTCAGCTGAACGGACAGTAAATCGATGGTTAAATCATGACTGCCATTAAAAACGATGGCCTGGCTTATTTCCTCTACAGGCTTTAATAATTCCACTTGAACTAGTTCGCCTTGTTCATAACCGCTGTTTTCCGGCGGAATGACTAATAAACCATCTGCCCGAACAAGAGACATCGTCACACCCGCAGCTCTCGTCAATGGATTAGCCACATATTGCCCATCCACAAAGCCAATATTCATGCGCACAAAATCTTCCGCACCCATGGTAGATACAATCCTGCGACCGAGCTTCACTTCTAGAGTTTGTCTTTTCGGAACTGGAATTTGATAGTAATCGCAAATTAATGGTCGGATAAACCATTCCAACGCCATATAGGCTGAAACTGGGTATCCTGGGACTCCAACTACGATAGTCCCATTAATTTTTCCAAGAATAACAGGCTTACCGGGTCTTGTCGCTACACCATGTGTAAACACTTCACCCAATTCCTCGATAATATGAACAGTATAATCCTTTGACCCAGCCGAGGAACCAGCATTAATGACAACAATATCAGATTCCACCGTTGCTTTTAAAAGCGCTTCGCGAATTTTATCCGGCTCATCCTTTACAATCTCCGTTAAAAGCGGTTGTCCGCCCCAATCTAAAATATAACTTGCAAATACAGAACCATTAAATTCGATTAATTTACCAGCGGAAAGGTCTTCATGAGGCTGAACAAGTTCATTCCCAGTTGGAATAATCGTTATCACTGGTTTTTCCCAAACCGGAACCTTTAACACCTTCGAAGCTAATAAAGCCCCCATATCCACAGGTCTGATCGTGTGACCTTGTGGAAATAACATTTCCTCTTGAACAATATCCTCACCAATCGGACGGATATGTTGCCAAGGTGACGCAGGTTCGATAATTTCTAGTGTATTCTCATCTATTTCTTCTATATTTTCAATCATAATGACCGCATTATACGGACTTGGAACAGCATTCCCTGTATCCACATAGATAAAATCTTCATTTCGTTTTAGCTGAATCGGATTCTTCTCATGCGCCATATACGTCTTTTCCGCTTCAACAGCAATTCCATCCATCGCGGAAGCATGATAATGAGGCATAGACGTTTTCGCAAATATCGGCTCCGCTGTGATGCGGTTTAATGCTTCAACACTATCGACCCATTCCATTTTCCGCGTCGGCGCAAAGTGGGATAAAATTTCTTGAAGTGCCTCTTGGCGCGGCTTGTCTTGCAGATAGATTTTTCGTTTATATGTCGTTTGTATCATACTGTTCACACCTTATCGAAAGAGTCTAACCGAAACAAAATCTCCCTTTTGAACTCCTTCATTTTGCGAAGGAATCTCTATCAATCCTTCACTTTTCACAAGAGTAGAGATCAAACTGGATTTTCCGAAAATCGGCTCTGCATACCACTGTTCATTTTCTTGAAAAAGACGAACACGAATATAATCCGTTCTTCCCGGTGAAGAAGGAATATTCTTGGTGATCATCGCTTTTGCTAACTGTATATCTTGGCGGTTGTAGCCTTGCAATTCATCTAGTATGGACTTCCCAAATAATTGAAAGATCACCATAGCAGAGGCTGGATGACCTGGTAAACCAATAATCGGTTTTCCGTTTGCCATTGATAGAATCGTTGGTTTCCCTGGTTTTATCGATATACCATGGACAAAAACTCCAGGCTGCCCCAAAGATTCAATCACATCCACCGAGTAATCCTTTGTTCCAACAGAGCTGCCACCAGAAAGAATCAAACAATCTACTTTTTCAAGCAATGCTTTCGTTCTGTTGGAAAGCTCCTCTTCCTCATCATGAACAATTCCATCATGAATAAATTCATAGCCCCATTCCTGTACCATGGAACCGATGGTGATTCCATTCATATCGCGGATTTCCCCTAATGATGGCTCTGCCTTTTCAATCGGAACAATCTCATCACCAGTTGAAATATAACCAATCACTGGTTTTCGATAGACCCCCACTTCTAGAATTCCTTGAGCAGCGAGTGCTCCTAACTCCTGCGGACGCAATCTAGTACCCTTAGTTAGTAAAAGCTCCCCTTCTAGCAAATCTTCGCCAACGGAGATTACATTTTCCCCCGGTGCTACCTGTTTGAACACATTTAATAGACCAGTTAAATCCTCACAATGCTCCACCATTACTACAGCATCGCTGCCTTCGGGAATCATTCCACCCGTTGGTACATACATGGCCTCTCCACCAAGAACAGGACTTGGAGGCACTACTCCCATTTTCACTTCGCCTGTTACCGTTAAAAACCCAGGCATGTTTTCAGATGACCCAAAGGTATCGCTTGCCTGAACCGCATAGCCATCCACCGAGGAACGTCTAAAGTTCGGAACATTTTCTTTTACTACTATATCTTCAGCTAACACGAAATGAAGCGCTTCATAAAGCGACTTTCTCACTATTTCTAGGTTCGGTTTCACATATTCTTTTATTAATTGATGCGTTTCTTCGACTGTTTTGACTTGGAAAAATTTCATACGAACCTCTTCCTTTTTTAAAAGTAAGAAATTATATTTCTCATAAGGTTCTTTATTCTAGAAGAGTCTGGTTATATCCTGCCAAAATGTCATTTTCCCTCTTGGAACATGTTATTTAAATGGTTTGTATTGGACGGCCTTTTCATATTCTGATGGTTCATTCATATTAAATAACGTCATCGTATCAATTTTCAACTCATCCATGACTTTTAACCGTATTCTCTCAAAAAAAGATCGCATTCTTAACTGATTTTCATCTAGTGATTTTTGAATTTCCGGTAAGCAGCTTTTTCGATAGGCCGCGAAAAGGGGATGCATTCTTCCTTCCACATAAGGCACAGCTGCATCGTTTTGAGATAATTGTTCTAGCAATAATTGTGCTAATGTTTGCGAAATAAATGGCATGTCACACGCAACAAGTAAGTTTTTTTCTGTGCTCGATGCAAGCAGCCCCGCCTCTAATCCTGCTAGTGGCCCCATCCCTTTCCGCTTATCTGCTACAAGCGGCAGACCGAGAAACTCATATTCATCAAAATGATTGGTGACCACAATCAACTCACTCGTAATTGGCCTTATCTCTTCTATCACTTTTTCAATAACCGTTTTTTGGCCGATTTTTAAAAGAGCTTTATTGGTCCCCATTCGACTCGAATTTCCTCCAGCCAAAATAATTCCTGTTGCGATCACCGTTTTCACCCCGTTTTCCTTGTTTTGCCAATTATATCACTCCTTAACCATGATTGTAGATTCGGCTGCATGAGAATGAAAAAGTTTAAACTTTGAGTACACGAAATTTTGTTTGTGAAAAAATTATTGTTATAATTTATTGTGATTAGTAAATACGCTCATATAGACGAAATATCCCGTTAGAATAGGAGGGAAAAACGTGGAAATAGTGAACAAAGAGCTTGTACAAAAAGCAATCGACCAATTTTCAAACCAATCCGTTTATGTCCATTTGGAAACGACGAATGGCGCTTACGCTACCCACAACGATGAATCATTTTTCTCTTCTGGTGCTTATATTCGCAATGCACAAGTAGAGTTAGAATACGGAAAGATTACCGGCCCTGGACCGTACCGTGTCGGGATTAAAATTCCACTAGGCTGGATATATGCAGAAGGCATTACCCACTACACCGTTGACGAAAAAGGACGCCTCTTACTGGCGGGGCATGACTTTAAAGGGAAACTCGCTGTTGCCCTTGAAATCAGTCAAACCCCTTTTGAATAACCGATAGAAAGGAGTGCATCACCCATGGAAAAAGAAAAACAAGTGCTAGTGGTTTTTCCACACCCAGATGATGAAGCATTTGGTGTATCTGGAACCATCGCTACCTATATCAATAATGGGACCCCTTTAACCTACGCTTGCCTCACTTTAGGTGAAATGGGCAGAAATATGGGAAACCCTGTTTTCGCAAACCGTGAGACGTTACCGCATGTTCGAAAAAGAGAACTTCAGGAAGCGGCGGCTGCGATTGGAATTACCGATCTACGCATGATGGGCATTCGCGATAAAACCGTCGAATTCATCAAAGAAGACGAATTAGTTGGGATGATGTCCTCTTTATTAGAAGAGTTAAAGCCATCTCTTGTCATTACCTTCTACCCTGGCTACTCTGTACATCCGGACCATGAAGCCTGTGGGGCAGCAGTGGTAAAAGCGGTAGAATTACTGCAGGAAGAACAGCGTCCCAAGCTTCATTGCGTCGCTTTTGCTAAAGGCTGTGAGCAGGAGCTAGGAAAACCAGACATCATTAACCGAATTTCCGACGTTTTACCTCAGAAGCTCGCTTGCCTACGCGCACACCGCTCCCAAACGGAGCAAATGGCAGCTGAACTCGAGGAAAAACTCGAAAAAGGTGACGAACAAATCCTAAACTGGATCCAAAACGAACGCTTTTGGACCTATAAATTTTAAATAGGTGGCCCTGCGGTTTGCGCAGGGCTGCTTTTTTCCCAAAAAAAGGTAATATGAAGTTCACTAAAAATTTTATCTGACGCATTTCGTGATATATCTGACTGTTTTAGCGTTTTATCTGACTATTTCCCCAATATATCTTATTGAATCCTCATTATTACTAACTTTGTCACAACTTTTACAATATCTTACAACTGCACACTCTCCCCAAAAAAACAATTCTAGTATTTTAAGTGATAGACCCTCCCCTTATTAATGCCTGAAACTTCTCCATCCAACTCTTTTAACATTTTTGTTGCCATATATGGGTTTGGTATATGGAGAAACTCTCGGAATTCAGAATTTGTAATGGTAGGCTTATAAAGAAGTGCATAATCTTGAAGAGCTGGCAGGTGAGCATCTTTGAAGGCGCCCTTACAATTCGGGCAATGCCATTTCCCTCTATGATAGGTTAACGGAAGTGACTGACAGTCTGGGCATTGGACACCTGTTAATAGTTCTGACTTGGAAATATCATATTGTTGGAGAATTTCAGAGGTTAAAGGGGTATGATCTTTGATAAGGGCTTTACCTATTTTACGAATTTCCTTTTCGCTGATTACCTCTTTTTGGTAAAAATCTTCGAGTTTATCAATTTCCCAAGTTAGCCCAGAAATACTTTGGATTTTTTTCGCAAAAGGATGTCCCGGAGGTGTTAGGTGAAAAATAGTACTTGGATTGGTGATAATTATGAGGAAATCAATTGGGAATAGGGGGAGTTTGTGTTTTAGGAGCCACTCTCTTAATTGTTGTTGGTGGAATCTAGCTTGGGAAACAGGGTCGCCAAAACCTTCAGTAGTACCATCGTTATTTTTCCGAATAAGCTGATGGTTATCAAGGTCGAAATACAGGGTACCAGAAATGGTCTTCGCTTCAATAATAAGGGCGAACCTCGTCGTAAGTAATAATGTATCAATTTGAAAAAAAGTATCGCCATTTGGTAGACGAAGATCAGCAAGAATAAAATACTTATCGTGGTTCATGAGCTTTAATTTCTTATCTACTTCATTTTCTCCCCACCATCCCGCCTTCCGCCGATAGAGTTCTTTTTCTATCAAACTTCTTTTAGGATGATTCAGCGGTAATCTCCTTAATATTACCTCTAGTAACAGTATTTTGAGCGGAATTAACCTCTCTTTTAAAAACAAAGACATAAAGACAATCACCTCTTTTTTAGTTTTAGTAGAGTTTCCATAAAAAGTGGTCGCTTTCCTATCAGTAACTGCTTAAAAAAGTGACAATTTTACGACTTTCACACATTCAGTGTGTATTCGAAGTACAAATTACCTGGTGTTTTTAACTATGTTTTCATCTCTCCACTCTGTAAATTGATTTTTTTGCCGTGTTTCCGACTTTGTCACCGAGGTATCCGACTTTCTGGACAAGTTATCCGACTTTTTTAGCCAGTTATCCGTATAAATTAGGGATGTTTCCGACTTTGTCACAACTCTAGATAAAACTGTAAATTAATCACCCACCACCTCCCCGCCCCAAACAAAAAAAAGAGCAACCCCCCCAGGTCACTCTCCCATCCCCTAACTATCAAATCAATACCCCGGCTTAATCAACGCACAAAACAGGCACCAATCTAAAATAATAATCTTTCGTTCGCGTAAATCGATTAAACCGTCCTTCTTTAGCTTCGAAAACACTCTACTAATACTCTCGCGTGATACCCCTACCACGGTGGCAAATTCCTGGACATTCAATGGAATTTCAATATTGTGGCGTGTATATCCTTCGCCCCTAAATTTCTCTGCCAGCTTTTCCAATGTTCGGACCGTTTTGGTATACACGTCCAACAAGGCAATGTCCCTTAACGTAGAAGTGAAATCCTGCAGCTGCTCGCTCATATAACGAATCATCTCAATCGCCAGTTCCGGTTGGCTTAATAGTTCATTTTCTAATTCTCTTTTGTTTAAAAAAACAATTTCCCCGTCTTCAAGCATGACGGCGGTCGCAGGATAACAGTTATTCTTTTGATTGAACAAGCAAGCCTCTGCAAAAATATCGCCACGCTTTTTAATACAGACGATAATTTCATTTCCATGTTCATTTTGTTTTGTTAACTTTACGGAACCAGCTAAGATGAAAAAGACTCCTTCTGCCTTCGATTCTTCTACAATAATCCGCTGGCCTTTTTTATATTCAAACCGTTGTGTCCTCTTGACGATTCCAGCCAAAACACTAGTTGGCAAGTTCTTAAAAATCTCGATCTTTCTCATAAAAGGCTCCATTTCTGCAAATGGAATCATTGATAAATGCGGACTAATGCGCTCTAACTGACCCATATCTCCACCTCCGTTACTGATACCCTTATAAAAATAGTAACGGACATCTTTCAATTATGTAGTGATATTGTTCACAAAATATACAAATAAAGCTAAATCCCCCAAAAAATTAGCTCTTCACAGTTTCTTCACAGAAGGCACACAGAATCTTCACAAACACCTCCACAAACGTGACAATAATCACATTTTCTCAACCCCTCTACCCATTAGGATAATAGTGTAATTCTAATTACAGGAGGGAAAAAAGTGCAAAAGGCGATTATTCAATTTGTCATCAGTGCATTGTTGGGGTTAGGCCTAGGATATATCGGCTTTGAAGTAATTGGCGGTCAATCTAGCAATGACCAAAAGGTAGCTTCACCCGATACAACACAAGCCACCGAAAACGAAGCTGAATCTGAAAATAAAGACACCGAAGAAGCAACAGAGGTTTCTACCGATGGCGGAATCTTAGCGGCAAAAGGCTGCTTACAGTGCCACTCTGTTGGAGCCTTAAATATTAAAGGTGGTGCCGTAGGTCCTGACCTCTCTCAAGCGTTTAACAACGTAGAAGGTAAACATGGTAAGCCAATCAACGAATTTTTAAAGCAACCAACATCCGCTGTAATGTCAGGTGTTATTGGTGGTAACCCACTGACTGATGATGAAATCACTCAAGTGTTGGACCTATTAAAAGAAGCTGCATCTAAGTAACCCTATTTTTACCATAAAAAATTAATGAAGGTGGTGCTTGTTTAATGAAGAAATGGATTCCTGCAGCATCCGGTTTAGTGGCCGGGCTAATGGCAGCAACCGTATTCTTCGCAGATTTCTCCCCAGGACCAAAAGGTGAGGCTGCAAAGGATAACTCGAACAAAAGCAATGCAGAAAAGGTGTATGTGCCATTCGGCGAAAAAGATGACTATTATTTATTTGCATCAGGCGGTCACTCAGGTCAAATGTTCATTTACGGTGTTCCGTCCATGCGTCACATTCGAACCATTCCAGTATTTTCACCAGACTCCGCAACGGGGTACGGATTTGATAAACACTCGAAAGAAATGATGGGTGATTATACATGGGGTGACCTTCACCATCCTGCTTTTTCAGAAACAAATGGTGATTATGATGGTAAGTACATGTTTGCAACGGATGTAGGGAATAGCCGTGCAGCCGTGATGAATTTAGAAACATTTACAACACGTGACATTATTAGAGTACCAAACACAAGCGGTCCACACTGTGCTGCATTCGTTACACAGAATACTGAGTACATGTTCTTACCAACACGCTTTGCGGTACCAGTTGGCCAAGAATATGCACCTTTAGATGACTATAGCAGCAAGTATCGTGGCGTTATGTCTGCGGTTACTTTTGATGAAAAGACAGAAAAGCTAAGTATTGCCTATCAAGTGGCACTTCCACCTTGGTCCTATGACTTATCTGATGCTGGTAAAAAGATGTCTGGTGACTGGGCTGTCATGACAACTTACAACACAGAAGAAGCGACAACAAACCTAGAAATCAACGCATCACAAGCTGACCGTGACTTTATCGTTCTTTTCAACTGGAAAGAGCTTGAGAAAATGGTTGCAGATGGTAAGTACGACACTGTAACTGGCCAAAAAATGATTTTCCCTGAAAAGCAAAAAGGTGGAATTTACTTAGTACCAGTTGCAAAATCACCACACGGTGTAGACGTAACTCCAGATGGAACACGCTTCATCGCTTCCGGAAAACTAGCACCAACAATGACGGTCTTCTCTTTTGAAAAAGCCTTCAAAGCGGTTGAAAACAAAGATTTCGCGGGCGAACGTAATGGGATTCCAATCTTAAAGTATGAATCTGTTATGGAAAGAGAAGTTAACCCTGAAAATGCCCTTGGGCCTCTTCATACACAGTTTGATGAAAAAGGTATGGCCTATACAACGATGTTCATTTCATCCGAAATTGTCAAATGGGATCCGAACACAGGTGAAACATTAGACCGTGTGCCTGTTCAATATTCACCAGGTCACTCTGTAGCAGCTGAAGGCGACACTGTTGCTCCAGATGGTAAATGGTTAGTGGCATTAAACAAAATTGCGAAAGATAGCTATTTATCTGTAGGCCCTTCTCATCCAGAATCTATGCAATTAATTGATATCAGCGGAAAAATGGAAGTCGTTCAATCTGCTCCAGTTAACCCAGAGCCACACTATGCGCAAATGATTAAGGCTGACAAAATTAAGACGATTACCGTTTATCCAAAAGATGAAAAGAATCCAGACGCTGTATACAAACAGGATGATACAAAAATTGTTCGTAAAGGCAATGAGGTTCACGTTTACGGTATTGCGATGCGTTCAAAATTCATCTTTGATGCAAAAGCAAAACGTCCAGATACCATTGAAGTTAATGAAGGAGATAAAGTATTCATTCACTTAACCAATATTGACTTTGACCAGGATATTACCCATGGATTTGCTATCAATGGTTACAACCTAAACATGGAGGTTCAACCAGGTCAAACCAATACCCTTGAATTTACAGCAAATAAAGTTGGTACCTACCCGCTATACTGTACAAATTTCTGTTCAGCATTACACCAAGAAATGACAGGCTACTTCCTAGTTAAGCCTAAAAAATAAAAAAAGGTGGTGGGTATCATTTCGAACGATACCCCCCTTCCTTTTTGAATAGTTACTAACCTATACAAATTGTTTAGGTAGTTATTAAGGTTGAAAAAGAAAGTTCTTTTTCTTATAGCTTCAGCCTTAAGTCACAACTATAACCTATTTACCTTGATTAATCGTTTAGTTAGTAATCTAGGTATAAGAAAAAAACTTAGTGCCGCCGCCAACCTGACGACACGAACATTTAGACAGCGTGACATTGGTCCACTGTTCGGAAAGGTGTGGTTATTTTGAATGATAAAAAATTATCGGTTACATCTAGTATTCTAATCTTGATTGCAGCAGGTTTAATTGTCGCAAGTTTATTTTTTCCTTGGTGGGCGATGAAATTTATTGCACCCCAATATCCTGAAGGTTTAAACATCATTGTTTTTCCTGATCATTTAGAAGGTCAAATTGATATCGTGAATGGTTTAAACCATTACATTGGGATGGCCAATTTCAGTGAAGAAAACTTTCCAGAGTTAAACTATTTGAACTATCTTATCGGAGGTTTAGCTGCGATTACGGCTATTACCGCCATTTTACGAAAAAAAAGCATCTTATATGGATTAATTGGTTTATTTGTGTTAGGTGGAGCTCTTGGCGTATATGATCTGCATCGATGGTTAAAAAATTTCGGTACGAACTTAAGCCCACAAGCTCCAATTAAAATTGACCCATTTATACCACCGATTATCGGAGAAAATACGTTAGCCAATTTTGTGACCTATAGTACCGTGGAAATGGGTGCCTTTCTGGTCATTGCTGCTTTTGTTTTACTATTAATTCCGTTATGGAAGGATCGAAAAAAATGAAACATGTGAAGCTCTTCCTTTTCATCGTCCCTTTTATCATCATGTTTTTTCCATCAACGAGCCATGCTGCCAGCGAGCTTCAAGAAAAAATTAATACTTTAAAAGCAGGGGACATATTAAAGCTGGAGAGCAGAACGTATGAAGGAAATATCACGATTGATAAACCGATTGAAATCATAGGCACTGATAAGACGATTATTAAAGGCGACAAAACTGGGAATGTTATCTCAATTACAGCACCAGGTGTGAAAATTAGCCACTTAACTGTCATTGACAGCTCTATGAATCGGAATTCCCCCGAAGAATTCGCGGCGATTAAAGTTCACTCGAATGGAAACACCATCGAGCACATCATTGTCCGCGATTCCTTCCATGGAATTTATTTAAGCCAGGCGCATCATAATACGATCCGCTACACCGACATTAAAGGAATGGGTAAAGGTGAAATTGCTGCCCAGGGGAACGGATTTCACATCTATTATGCCAATGACAATGTACTAGAAAATAACAATATTGAAGGCACGAGAGATGGCATGTTTTTTGATTACGGAGATGGAAATACGGCCATTGACAACACCATCTCGAAGACTAGATATGGACTGCATTATATGTACTCCAATGACAACCACTTTATTGGCAACACGTTTACGATGAATACAGGCGGAGCAGCCATTATGAATTCGAACTCTATTACGTTAAAAAATAATAAATTCCTATTTAATTACGGCCATCGCTCCTTTGGATTATTATTGCTATCAGCTAATGATATTACCGTTGAAAATAATACCTTTTATTTAAATCAAAGAGGTTTATATATTGATCAATCTACTGGCAACAGCATTAAAAATAATCAAATTATCCAAAACCAAATTGGTATTGAGCTTTGGGCAAGCTCCAACCAACAGATTTTTACAGGAAATAGCATTACTGAAAACACCATCCCTGCAGTGGCCTTAGGTGGTCAAGGGCAAAACACTTGGAGTGAAAAGGGTCGCGGAAATGACTGGGGCAGCTCCTTTCCACTAACAGATTTAAACCAAGACGGCTTAGGCGACTTTTCGGTAACCTACCGCTCTTCCCTTTATCAATTGATTGAGGACCAAGAGCTCACCTATTTTTTCTTAAAAAGCCCTGCTATCAAAATCTATGAAAAAATGAATGAATTTTTAAATGAAGATAAGGTCATGTTTGAAGATCCGCATCCTCTTATGGGCTCTAGTGAGAATCATCATCGTTTAGGGTTATATGGATTTGTCGGTTTCATTCTTATCTTGATTTTATACAAAGGGAGACATTGGCTATGTACTACATTCAGAAGGAATGGAAGGAAAATATAAGAGGCAAAGGGCTTTGGTTAGCAAGCGGCATCATTATCCTTTTATCCATCAGCATGATGTTCAAATCCTCTGTTCTTTCCGTGGATCAAGGCTTTTACTTTTTACTATTACATCTATTTGATAGTCTCGTTTATTTTATTCCCGTGTTAAGTCTGTTCCTTGGAGCCTTCTCTATTTTCCAGGAAAAAGAGCAGAAAACACTCATCATGCTTTTAACAAAACGAGAGACCTTTGCTAGTTTTTTATGGAAAAAATCAATCAGTATTTGGGTGACCTTACTTGTGCCCATTCTAGTTTGGTTTTTCATCTATCTTGTCCCACTAAAGTTCTTATTGATTATCGATTTCAAAAGCTATCTATACTTTCTCGTCGCATTAAGTACGATCATTATCATCTTCCTGCAGCTTGGTGCGCTCATCGGCAGCATTAGCCGGTCACGAATGCAGATTGTTGGTTTAACCGTTTTTGTCTGGTTCTACTTTTTCTTTTTACATGACTTTATGATGCTATCGTTTTTAGAAAAAGTGACCTATGAAAATGTAAAGATATTTTCGTTCTTTTACTTTTTAAATCCGTTTCAGGCGGCTCGAGTCTATTTGGAAGGCGGGATCGGCGTCCTATCCGTGGGCCATATGTCCAAACTACTGCAAACCTTCCTTTGGACAAAGCCATCCATCTTTCTAGGTGGCAGTCTTGTCTTTTGGGTGGTTATCTCTTATTTACTATCAGTGCTTTTCCATCGTAAGGAGGGTGTCGAATGATTCACATACAAAATCTTACTCAAGTCTTTGGAAAAAAAGTGGTCTTAGATGATGTCCAGTTAGAGATCGGCACCAATGAGGTTTGTGCCCTAGTCGGTCGAAATGGTGCCGGGAAATCGACTCTTTTAAATAGTTTACTTGGGTTAATCCCTGCTAAATCTGGAACGATTACCATCCACGGCGTGAAACAAAAAAGTGGAAAAGAAATCTGGAAAAGTGGGATTGCCTACCTGCCGGAAAAGTTCACTCTTTACCCAACTCTGACCGGCTATGAAAATATCGCTTTTTTTGCCAAAGCGACCACAAAACAACTTGATGAAGCAAAAATAGAAGGAGTGTTGAAATCCGTTCGCCTATGGGAGGATCGTGATCTTCCGATTAAAAAGTATTCCAAAGGGATGCTGCAACGTTTAGGTCTAGCGATCACTCTCTATCAAGATGCCAAAATCTTAATTTTAGACGAACCAACCAGTGGCATTGACCCAATTGGCCGTATTGAAATACTTGAAGTATTAAAAACCTTAAAAAATAAAACGATCCTGCTATCGTCCCACCATTTGGATGAAATTAAGCAGGTCTGCACGCATGTTGCCTTTTTAGAGAATGGAAAAATAGAAAAATATACCGTTGGGCAATTTTTAAAAATTCAACGACTTGGAGAGATGGAAGCATGAAAAAATGGCTAATGTTCAGTATCATCGCCGTATTTGCCTTGTTAGCAGGCTGCAGCAACACTCAAAATATCGATATAGAGGTAACGAAACCACTTACTTTTTCAAGCGAAAAAGAAATGCCGTTTGAAATTAACATTACCGAGGATGGAAAGGCTGTAAAAGGGCTCGACATTAGCGCCTCCTTATCCATGGTTGATATGGACCACGGAACCTTTGATGTTCAGTTTGAAGAACAAAAAGCAGGAACATATGCAACTACAACTAAATTGTCGATGGCTGGAAACTGGGAAGCCGTTTTTACCGTTGAAAGAGACGGTAAAACGTTTGAAAAAGTGGTGCAATACAAAGTGGAAAAAAGTAAAGGGGTAGCGACAGTTAATGGAGAAGTGATCACATCCGAGGATATCGAGTTTTACAGTTTCATCAATAAGCTTCATATCGCCATCAGCCGCTCCCTTGACGAACAAAAGCTTAGCGGTAAAGAATTAGAAGAAGCTCAAGCTTACTGGGATACCCAAGAAAAAATGAACGAAAATCAAAACCAATTATTAACGCAAATAATCCGACTTCGCGCCATGGCCATATTAGGGGAAGAAAAAGGACATAAAGCAACTCCTGAAGAAGTCAAAACAGCTATTGAAACAGTCCGACAACAATATGCTGGACATGAAATTGCTGGTAAGATGATTAAAGAATTCGGTGAAGACAAGTTTTGGAGCATTGAAGAAAAACAATATCAGATGATTGTTCTCTCTCAAAAAGTCCAACAAGATCTCATCGCGAAGGTTAAAAAAGAAAATCCAAAGGTAAATGATCAAGAAATCAATTATTTAGCGCAAAAAGAATACGAGGATCTGCTAGTTTCACAGGTTAACTCGTTGAAAATTGAGATCTTTTAAAGTGTAAATTGGTGGGTGCTACTTTTATCTGACTGTTTTTGCGATATATCTGACTGTTTCACGGTTTTATCTGACCGTTTTCACAATATATCTGACTAAAACTCGATTATTACTAACTTTGTCACACATTTTCAAAAATTTACCACATTTAAAAAGGCTTGGGTCCACAAAACCCAAGCCTTTTTACTGCAACTCACTTAACCGTATCTGATACAGCTTATCGTCACCTTGTAAAGGTCTGCCTCGCCCATCCGTATTATTACTCACAAAATAAAGAAACTCTCCATCGATCATGACATCACGAATTCGGCCAAGTCCGGTAATTAAGGCACGAGTCGTTTTCGTAGCTATATCAACCTCTTGAAGCGCTTGCCCTCTTAAAGTAGCTACATACAATTTTCCATCGTGATAAGCAATGCCCGATGGTGCCCAGGTCACTTCTCCTGTTTGAAAAATCGGTGTGACGAGCCCCTGCTCTTTTTCATATCCTTGAATAATCGGCCAGCCGTAATTCGCCCCAGCCTGTATCTGATTAATTTCATCGTGTGCCGATTGCCCGTGCTCACTTTCGTATAAAGTCGTCCCCGCTTCATCCCATGCCAGTCCTTGTGGATTGCGATGCCCAAAACTATAGACATAGGAATTCGCAAAAGGATTATCCCTTGGAATCGAACCGTCCAGATTCATTCGTAAAATTTTTCCGGCGAGTGTATTCAAATTCTGAGCGTTTTCAGGGTTTGTGGCATCCCCTGCTGTGATATAAAGCTTTCCATCTGGACCAATCTTCAATCGTCCGCCGTGATGGTATGCTCCACTCGGAATTCCATCTAAAAGAATTTGAGTTTCATTCCAAACGTTACCCGCTAGCGTTAGGAGAACCACTCGATTCAATGGCCCGCCATTTCCTTCATACGTGTAATAAGCATAGGCTTGCTTATTTTCCTTGAAATTTGGATGCAGCACAAAGCCTAGTAAACCCGCTTCAGCCACCTTTGACAATGATCTGCTTACATTCACCTTTTGCCTTGTTAGCTGACCGTTTTCTAATTTTACAATCGAACCTGGACGTTCACTTATATAAAAAGTGGAACCTATTTTTTGAATGGACCATGGGGTTTGAAGATTTTCAGCTAAAATAGTTGGTGCTGCTTGAGTTAATGCGACATCCATGTCCTCATCCAAATGAGGTTGCGGATGATTGGAACAAGCCACTAACATAAACAACATCACTATGTAGAAAACAACAAACCTTGCCATCGGCCACTCTCCTTATTCAACTTCCATTGCTTCCATAATTGCCTTTCCAACGCCGCTTTCTTCATTCGTTGCGGCAACAAAATCACACATCGCCTTGATTTCATCAACCGCATTTCCCATTGCCACCGAACGGCCTACCCGTTGGAACATGGAAACATCATTAAAGTTATCACCGATGGCCATCGTTTCCTCCAGTGATATCCCTCTTTTTTCTACAAATTGCTCTAAGGCTACTCCTTTTTGAGCTTGGCTGCTATTAATTTCAAGATTGCCTTTTGCGGAAGAACTAATCGCAATCTGCGGGAATTCAGCCAACGTCTTACTCGCAGCATCTAATCTATCCATATCAAAGGAAAAAGCAAGCAGCTTTAAGATTTTATGTTCTTCTCCTTGAAAAAGTTCATCATAATTGTCAACGACATGAATATGACCCTCTTCAAAACGATCCTTTGCCGCTTTACTTACAAATTCTCGGTCCGAATCGGGATTGATGCTTAAAAAGATATCGACAATCAGAGCAAGGCCCTTCTCACGATCATTTGTATACGTTCCATGATTGGTATAAACCTCAAAATAAACATCAAGCTCATTGAGTAATTTCGCAATATCAATGGCTTCGGTTTTACTAATCGGATTTTCTCCAATAATTTCGCCATCTTTTGTCCGAATTTCAGCCCCGTTTGCAAGAATCATCGGGCATTCTAGCCCCGCATCCGCTAACACAAATGCTGCTTCCTGATAGGACCTTCCTGTCGCCACGACCACTTCTATCCCTTTTGCTTGTGCGGCTAGGATCGCTTTTTTATTTTCCTCACTAATAATATGAGCACTCGATACAAGTGTCCCATCCATATCTGTTGCTATACATTTAATCATGCTGTCACCTTCTCTTAGAACCTAAAGTGTTCTATTCATTTTTCGTCCAATTCTTTTAAAAATATACGCTAAAAAGAGAACTATAACCTTAACACAATTTACACATTTTCCCCGTTAAATTCAAGTATGATGTCATTTTTTGAATTTCCAAATTAATGCTTAAAAGGGATGAGCAGCCTCATCCCTTTTTTAATGGTCAAGTCATATTTCTAAACAGAAGCTTGAGTTTTCTTCATTTCAAACGTTTGACTAATCACTTCGATGTCATCTTCCATATGTAGTTCTTCTTCAAACTCGATGTTAAATTGTTTATAAATTTTCTTCCAAAAGAAAACAGCCTTTTTATTATTGACCATCTGCTCAATAAAATAGACTCCCTGCTTTTCTTCAAATAATTGCTCTAATACTTTCTCACCATAACCTTTTCCGCGGTAGCGACTATAAATGAAAAAGTCATTGATACAATAATCAACTTGTTTCATCAAAGGTTTCTCTAATAATAGAAAAAAGCCAATTAATTCTGCTCCATCCTTTATGAGATAAGGACTTATCCCTTCTTTTTCCCAAAATAGATGAAAGGAATCAAATTCAAAAGCGCCTTCTTCATTTGTCGTTAATGTCGGATTATAAGCTGATAAATCATGAAGATAAAAAGAATATAAGGTTTTTAACAGAGCTTTGTCCTCTATCGTTGCTTTCATTAGTTCCATCTGTCTGTTCTCCTTCACTTTGTCATAAATTGTAATTCTCTTTCTTTTGGAAAACTCCTCTTTTTACATACAAACTAGGCAATTTAGACAAAATAGAGGTGAACATGAATAAAGGGGGCGAAAAACATGACAAAGAAGTTTAATAAAGGGAGCAAAAATCAAAACTCTCCTAAAAACCACGGAACTGGTTTTGTAAGCGGTGATAATAGTAAAGGTAACAGACACAACAAAGATCAAAATGATAAAACAGATGTAGACTAATATTGAAAAAGTCGGCTCTTAAAAAAAGCCGACTTTTTCTATTTTATAGATAAGCCAATTGTGACAAAGTCGGAAACATTTGTGAACTAGACGGATATCTCCTCAAAAAAGTCGGATAACTCGTCTCCAAAGTCGGATAACTAACCGAAAAAAACGGATAACGCTATATTTTATTGATCATCACTATTAATTCTTAAGGACGGAACCCCACTGTACACATATGTCGGGTTTCTTTCTGAGTGATCGTCTCTGTAAAACGCATTCTGCAGCTCTAGATTTGTATCTGAAATACTCATTTTGGAGCTTGGTTCATGAATTTCCTTTACTTCAAAAAATTTATTCATTTCCATGTTTGCATCTGTCGTACTCATTTTTTTATCCAAAAAAATCACTCCTGTATGAAAAAGACTTTACCCTATTTTTTATTTTGAAACTTCAATCTTGCCTCTGCTTCACTCATATTGGGGTTCGTTCTACCCTTACTATTCGCTAATGCCTTTTTTAACTCCTGACTTGTTTCCCCTGGGGTATTATATTTCTTATCCATTTTTCTACCTCCTTTTCCTTAGTATGATTCGTCCTCTAGCCCTTATTCGAAAGATGGACAATCCGATAATATTTTCAGAAAAGAAGGAATATATTGAATAATGTAGAATACTAAAATTGGGTGGATTTACCAATAAACAAAGGGGGCTAATGGATTGAAAGCAGTCGTATCTTTCTTTAATCGGGTCATGCAACGCTATCTGCCAGACCCATTCTTATTTGTTATTATTTTAACATTTGTTGTATTTGGATTAGGGCTTATTTTTACCGATAATGGACCTTATCAAATGGTTCAGCATTGGGGAACTGGTTTTTGGGGACTTTTAACGTTTTCGATGCAAATGGTGCTTGTTTTGGTGACAGGACATGTTTTAGCTAGCAGTGCCATTTTTAAAAAGGGATTAGGGGCACTCGCTAGTCTTTCAAAAACGCCAGGGCAAGCGATCATTTACGTAACGGTCGTATCTGTTATTGCTAGCTGGATTAACTGGGGATTCGGTCTTGTGATCGGGGCACTTTTTGCAAAAGAACTAGCTAAAAAAGTGCAAAATGTCGATTACAGACTGTTAATCGCGAGCGCTTACAGCGGATTCATTGTGTGGCATGGAGGAATTTCTGGATCTGTTCCATTAACCATTGCAACAAAGGGTCATTTTTCGGAAGCGATGATTGGCATTATTCCAACAAATGAAACGATATTCGCCACCTTTAATGTGGTAATTGTTATTGCTCTACTTATCGTCTTACCGGTTATTAACCGTCTTATGATGCCTACTAAAGACCAAACCGTTACAGTAGATCCAGCGTTACTTGAGGAAAATAACTTCCAAGCCGCTGCATTAGAAGGAAAAATGACTCCAGCTGAACGTCTGGAGAACAGCAAAATTGTCTCTTTCCTTATCGGTATTTTCGGTCTTGTCTTTTTATTTTATTATTTTGCTACCAACGGGTTTAAATTGAACTTAGATATCGTTAACTTCCTATTTTTATTCTTAGGAATTCTCTTCCACGGTACACCGAAAAACTTCCTTGATGCCGTATTAAATGCGGTTAAAGGAGCAAGTGGCATTATTATTCAATTCCCATTCTATGCAGGGATTATGGGAATGATGGTCACTTCAGGCTTAGCTGCTGTGATGTCTGAAGCGTTCGTATCAATCTCAAATGAGTTTACTTTCCCATTATTTACATTCCTAAGTGCGGGGCTTGTGAATATCTTTGTTCCATCTGGTGGCGGTCAGTGGGCCGTTCAAGCTCCTGTCATGCTAGAAGCCGCACAAGCCTTAAATGTCTCGATTCCAAAGACCGCTATGGCTGTCGCTTGGGGTGACGCTTGGACGAACTTAATTCAGCCGTTCTGGGCCCTTCCAGCATTAGCTATCGCAGGCTTAAAGGCAAAAGATATTATGGGCTACTGCGTTTTAGTTTTATTCGTAAGTGGAGTGGTCATTTCACTAGGGTTGTTATTCTTTTAAAAATAAGAAAGGGTTTCCGCGTCACATACAGCGGAAACCCTTTTTTTATACCGTCACCGTCTCTTGTTCAAAGCCTTCCTGGTAAATTCGGCTAATAATCGATTCAATTTCTGGCTCTTCTACCGTTAAATCTTTAATATTGTGTTGCTGGGTTATTCGCCCAATCAACTCCGAAGCAGAAATCTCATCACGATTAAAACGCAGCCAAATTCGGTTGCTTTCCTGCTTAAACACTTCTGCCCCTGCAATATCGAACTTTGCCTCGCTGTTTTCTACGTCAACAACCAGTGTTCTAATTTTTCCAAATCGTTCTTTAACCGCCATGATATCGCCGTCATACACCTTTTGACCATGATCGATCAGGACCATTCGGTTACAAAGCTTCTCAATGTCTTCCATATCATGCGTGGTTAAAATAACCGTTACCTTGCGATCGCGGTTAATTTCTTGTATAAAGGTACGCATCTTTTCCTTGGCAACTACATCGAGACCTATGGTTGGTTCATCCAAAAATAAAATTGGCGGATCATGAAGCAATGAAGCCGCAATATCTGCTCTCATCCGTTGTCCCAATGAAAGCTGGCGGACAGGTGTATTTAAAAATTCATCTAGTCCTAATATCTCTTGGAATATATCCATATTTTGTATGTAGCGTTCGTTACTAACCTTATAAATTTCTTTTAATAACTCAAAGGATTCAATCGTCGGCAAGTCCCACCAAAGCTGTGTTCGTTGTCCAAAAACCACTCCAATATTTTGCGCGTTCTTCTGACGTTCCTCATAAGGAACAATTCCATTAACCTTAATTGTTCCACTTGACGGTACTAGTATTCCTGTTAGCATTTTAATCGTCGTTGATTTTCCAGCCCCATTTGGTCCGATATAACCAACCATTTCCCCTTGTTCAATCGAAAAACTAATATCCTTTACCGCCTCTTTTTTAATAAACTCTCGCTTAAACAAACTTCTCATACTGTCTAAGAAGCCAGTCTCACGTTTTGCCACCATAAAATCCTTATTTAAATGCTCTACCTCGATGATTGGCATTCTACTTCCCCCTCTATAGGTGACAGGCACTACCCGAAATTTGTCGAAAAACTCAACGAAAATGACGTGATGCCTGTCACCCTTTCTTTCTCTTTTCTACGACCCCGTACTCTTATATCTACTTAATCCCGCCATCCAAAACCAATAGGCTAATAAAAAGAAGACTAATCCTACTAATGGTGAAAGGTAGCCGATATAATCAGGAAAGTATGGCGTTTCTTTTTCTAATAGAACGGTTGATGGAAAATAATTAACGAACCCAAATGGAATAATAAACGCGGTAATCATTTGGACAACCTTAGGGTAAATCACTAATGGATAATTGGTTAAATTACGTGCTGGATACATGGCCACCCAGTAAAACTGCTCGGATTTGGTCGTCCAAAAGGCAAGTGCCGAAATGATAACAAGCATACCACCTTGAATTAAAACTCCGCCGATAATGGTAGCAATTAAAAACAATACCTTAGCTGCGGTCCACTGAATATCAATGACAGAGCTCACCCAAAGAAACACAACCACTGAGAATACAAACTGGCCAACAGCACCGATATCAAATTTCATCGACATGAAATGAAAAAAGGGATGAATGGGACGAACAAGAAAACGGTCAAACGTCCCATTTACAATATACGTATCTAAACTCTTAAAATGAAAAAATAGCATCACACAGAAACCCCATGATACGACAGCCAATGCCAGTAAAAACAACATTTCATAAAAGGTCCAATCCCCTAGGGCATCAAAGCGATAGAGCATCACCCACATCGTGGCCGCCATCCCGGCATAAGCGGTGAGTAAACCTATGATTCTCATAACGAATGCAAAGCGATATTGAAGCTGAGCCCGTACACCGGCAGCTACCAGCTTAAAATATAATGGTAAATAACTTATTGCGGTCCTCAAGCTTAACCCCCCTGTACAATGACTTTTTGAGATGCTTTATGCCACACAAATCGTAATATTCCATAACAAACTGCCAGCCAAAATAACTGAATCGCAATGGAAAAAGCAATTTCTACACCTGTTATCTTGCCGATGAAAATGGATGTTGGAATAAAATAGATTCCTTGAAACGGCATGTAAATGGCTAATTTTTCAAGCCAATCTGGGAAAAACCAAAGCGGTATCACTGACCCTGATAGCAATGACATCGCAAAATAAAAAATATCTACGATTCCACCTGTTTCCACTAAAAAGAAGGATAGAAAACTAAAGGACATTTCAATACAATATCGAATCAGAAATCCAATCATCGCTGCCACTAAAAAAAGCAACCACGTTTCCCAAGATGTTGGCAAGGTTAGATCAATAAACAAAAAGACTAAGACGTACACCGGCAACAAAGCAAATAGGAAGTAAAAAGCGACACTGCCGAAATCCGCAAATAAATAACGGAGAGGCACATCAAACGGCCTCATCAATTCCAAAGCAATATCACCAGTTCGAACCTTCTCTTGCATGTCCCAGAGCGGCGTTCCTGCTCCGTTTATTCCTGATAAAAATTGATTGACGACGATATAGGTTAACATGGCCGCAAAACTTACTCCGCCCGCTTCCTCTTTCCCTGCATATAAAGCAGTCCAAATCGAACCCCACATCAATAAGAAAATGAGGTTATATCCCATTCGTGAAAACACATCAAAACGATAGACAGCTGAACGGAGAAAAGCCTTTTTCGTAAACGTCCAATACATTTTTAGATTTAACATAATTCACCCGCAACTAAAATTGTGATTTTTTTGACTATTATATATATTAACATATTTTTACTTTAATTAAAGAAAATTAGAAAAGCGCAAGCGCCTTGGTAAGACCCGACAAGCAAATGTTCTCTCGCGTAAGAAGTCTGAACTTTGACTTCTTACGCGAGAGGTTATTTGACCTCGAGGGGCTAGGCGCTGGAGCTAGACAATTTTCGAAGTCCCAAAAAGTTATACTTTCTTACCTATTGAAAAATGGTCTGTTACCACTATGGATAACAGACCATTTTTTTTAAAAACATTGGAAAGATTGTATCTGATTTAAATTAATTCCATAATAAACCCAGCCTTGCCTTCTTCTCCATCTCCAACCAGCCACGGATGTTCTTCCTACAAAGGTAGGGAAATACCAAAAACTGCGGCCATTATTTAACCAAATGAACGTATTTCGGTATAAGCATCTGCGGATTCCGCCTGGATCAACGGCGAATAAAGATGCCTGACTTTGTTGCGGTGTAAAAGCTGGAGGTGGACTTGTTGGAGCTCCTTGTTGTTGTTGGCCACCGCCTGGCTGACCGCCCGGGAAACCTGGCTGTTGTCCTGGTGGGAAGCCCGGTTGTCCTCCAGGGAAACCACCTGGGCCGCCGGGGAATCCTCCGGAACCACCTGGAAATCCTCCTGGGCCACCGCCTGGGAATCGAAATCCGGGTTGTGACGGAAACTGACTTGGCTGTCCAAAAGGCGGCATTTGAGATTGATTCCCACCAAAGAATGGGAAATTAGAAAATTGACGATAATCCAAGGCATAATCCTCCTTTTTATTCCTTTTCTTCCCTGTAATGTATGCAAAAAGCCTAGATGGGTGCGTAAATTCTTAAATAACTGGTAGTTTCCTACTATTTTCAATAGATTAGAAGCCTTCTATAAGGCAATAAATAAATTTATCAAGCCTTTTCGGATTTATATCTGACTAAATTGGTAATATAACTGAAGAATTTTCTTACTTTGACACAATATGCACGTCTTTCGAAAAGAAATGTTCGAGTTTTTATAAATTTATGCTCGACTTTCCAAAGGAAATGCTCGAGTTTTAAATTTTATGCTCGACTTTCCAAAGGAAATGCTCGAGTTTTAAATTTTATGCTCGACTTTCCAAAGGAAATGCTCGAGTTTTAAATTTTATGCTCGACTTTCCAAGGGTAATGCTCGAGTTTTCATCCCCAAATCAGATTGGAGCTGATTGAATCAATTAGCCTTTCAATCGTGATAAAAAAAGCAGAGCCCAGTTGGGACCCTGCTATATGATGTATTATTTTTCAGCCAGCTTCAAAATTTCATTTTGGATTTTTTGTTGGATCTCTTCTACTTTTCCAAAGTCCATTGCATTGATATAAATTTCTTCTAAATCATCGTGCAATGCCTTGGCATTGGTTAAGAAGGATGTAGCTTCAGTCATTTTATCCTTATATCGTTTAGCGATATCAGCTAAATCCTCTGCAAAAATATCATCAGTTCCTGGTGCAATTAAGGATTCATACATGTCAATAATTTCATCTGAACTATTACTTGGGAAATATTCATGTGGTGCTGTGCTATCAAATATAGCAAAACCAATCTCTCTTACAATTACCATATCAAGGCTGTTAGGATCGAATCCGCAGTGGTACACCTCGACATCAAAGCCTCTTTCTTCCGCAGCAGTTGCTAACTTTTTCAACATAGTAGATTTTCCAGAGCCAGGACGGCCTTTAATAAAATAACGTTTTGCTACATCTTCAGTTAGATTTGGAACATAATCTACTGCTCCTTTTGGAGTAGCTGCTCCTAAGAAACGATGTCTAACGTCTGCCTTTTTATGCAATCGCATTTTCCCAAAAAGTTTTTCTATTAAGCTATCTGTGAGGTCATTCGCTTTTTCAAAGTCCATGCTATTAATATAAATTTTTTCCCACTCATCATGGATTTTTAACGCTTCTGCAAACGTTGAATAAGCCGTTTGGAAAGACTCTGAAATCTTCCCGCTAATTTTTAATATATTGTCTTTTTTTAGTTTTAATTTGCTAGCATCCCAAGCTTCACCTAAATTTATATACTCCTCAATAGCTCCTGGAGCAGTTGGTTCAATCACATGAGGGGCCGTACCATCCACAATACCAACATTTAATCCCTTGATAATTACACCATCAATGGAATCATTATCAGAAGAACAATGTAAAAGCTCAATATCAAAGCCTCTTTTCATCCACTCATTGCCTACTTTTTTCATTAGAGATGATTTTCCCGTTCCAGGTCCACCTTTTAAAATGAATAATCGATCTAACCCTTGTAAGTTAGAGTTGTAGAGATTATGGAAACCGCGTGCCGTGTTTCCTCCTGCATAATAGTTTAAAATTTTACCTGCCACGTTCAACACTCCTTTTCTGTGACATTGTCATCACTTCACAAACTATGTTATGCATGAAGTAAATATAGGTGAATGCCTATTTTTTACAAAGTTAATGCATACCGATTTCTAAGAACTTGAATAACGGCAAAAAAACAGCATCGTAAAGGATGCTGTTTCTTAAATCTTTAATCATTTATTTTTATGTATGAGACGTTAAAAGTTGTTTACGCGCCTTAGAGGATTCGAACCTCTGACCGTACGCTTAGAAGGCGTATGCTCTATCCAGCTGAGCTAAAGGCGCAATTTTATGGCGGAGAAGGAGGGATTTGAACCCTCGCGCCGGTTACCCGACCTACACCCTTAGCAGGGGCGCCTCTTCAGCCTCTTGAGTACTTCCCCAAATAAAAAAAATGGCTCCGCAGGTAGGACTCGAACCTACGACCGTTCGGTTAACAGCCGAATGCTCTACCACTGAGCTACTGCGGAACAATTTTATGGTGGGCCTAAATGGACTCGAACCATCGACCTCACGCTTATCAGGCGTGCGCTCTAACCAGCTGAGCTATAGGCCCCTATTAAAATTGGAGCGGGTGATGGGAATCGAACCCACGACATCAGCTTGGAAGGCTGAGGTTTTACCATTAAACTACACCCGCATATATTAAAATTTGGAGGCAACACCCGGATTTGAACCGGGGATAAAGGTTTTGCAGACCTCTGCCTTACCACTTGGCTATGCTGCCTTAAGGTTGGCTGGGCTAGCTGGATTTGAACCAACGCATGTCGCAGTCAAAGTGCGATGCCTTACCGCTTGGCTATAGCCCAATCATATTAGTTAAAATGGGGCGATTGACGGGAATCGAACCCGCGAGTACCAGAGCCACAATCTGGCGTGTTAACCACTTCACCACAACCGCCATTATAAATAGTTTATTTTCATTAACGCAAAAAAAGCCATAATTATTTTGCTATCACAAAAATACATGGTGGAGGGGGACGGATTCGAACCGCCGAACCCAAAGGAGCGGATTTACAGTCCGCCGCGTTTAGCCACTTCGCTACCCCTCCATAAAATATGGAAAAATGGTGGCTCAGGACGGAATCGAACCGCCGACACAAGGATTTTCAGTCCTTTGCTCTACCGACTGAGCTACTGAGCCAATATATTAATTTCTATCAAAAATATAAATGGCGGTCCCGACGGGAATCGAACCCGCGATCTCCTGCGTGACAGGCAGGCATGTTAACCGCTACACCACGGGACCATAGATACATTTTACTTAAAAAAATGGATTATTGCGGGGGCAGGATTTGAACCTGCGACCTTCGGGTTATGAGCCCGACGAGCTACCGGGCTGCTCCACCCCGCGTCGATAATAATATATTTCGCTTTATACATGCACCATTTTAAAATAAATATGGCGGAGGAAGAGGGATTCGAACCCCCGCGCGGTTTAACCCGCCTGTCGGTTTTCAAGACCGATCCCTTCAGCCGGACTTGGGTATTCCTCCGTAATATTAAGGACAGTTATTTTTCTATCGAAAAATATTTGGTGGAGTCTAGGGGGATCGAACCCCTGACCTCCTGCGTGCAAGGCAGGCGCTCTCCCAGCTGAGCTAAGACCCCAGGATAGTTATAATTAAATTAGTGGTCGGGAAGACAGGATTCGAACCTGCGACCCCTTGGTCCCAAACCAAGTGCTCTACCAAGCTGAGCTACTTCCCGTAAATATGGCGCGCCCGAAAGGAGTCGAACCCATAACCTTCTGATCCGTAGTCAGACGCTCTATCCAATTGAGCTACGGGCGCATTTTATTCTCATCTTTTCTTATCTATTAAAAGATTTAAGGAAAGTTCTTTTCGCTATCGCGAAAAAACTTTGGTGCCGAGGACCGGAATCGAACCGGTACGGTAGTCACCTACCGCAGGATTTTAAGTCCTGTGCGTCTGCCAGTTCCGCCACCCCGGCATTTGTTGGAGCGGAAGACGGGATTCGAACCCGCGACCCCCACCTTGGCAAGGTGGTGTTCTACCACTGAACTACTTCCGCGCACATTTTTCGCTATGAAAAAAAACATGGTGCGGGTGAAGGGAGTCGAACCCCCACGCCTTGCGGCGCCAGATCCTAAGTCTGGTGCGTCTGCCAATTCCGCCACACCCGCATATGATAATTTCCTTTACTATCGTAAAAAATCTGGTGAGCCATGAAGGACTCGAACCTTCGACCCTCTGATTAAAAGTCAGATGCTCTACCGACTGAGCTAATGGCTCCAATAAAAAATGCCGGCGAGAGGACTTGAACCCCCAACCTACTGATTACAAGTCAGTTGCTCTACCAATTGAGCTACACCGGCATAATATAAGCTAATCTTCAATATCATAATTTTAAGGAAAGTTCTTTTCGCTCTCGCGAAATTAAGAATAGATCTTTTTACTATCGTAAAAAATCTATGGTGGAGGATGACGGGATCGAACCGCCGACCCTCTGCTTGTAAGGCAGATGCTCTCCCAGCTGAGCTAATCCTCCAAAATAATAAGGAACTTTCTTTTCGCTGTCGCGATTTAATGAAACTTCTTTTCACTATCGTGAAAAAAGATTGGTGACCCATACGGGATTCGAACCCGTGTTACCGCCGTGAAAGGGCGGTGTCTTAACCGCTTGACCAATGGGCCATATTAAACTGTTTATATGGCTCCGCAGGTAGGACTCGAACCTACGACCGTTCGGTTAACAGCCGAATGCTCTACCACTGAGCTACTGCGGAACAATATTATGCCTGGCGACGTCCTACTCTCACAGGAGGAATCCTCCAACTACCATCGGCGCTGAGAAGCTTAACTTCCGTGTTCGGTATGGGAACGGGTGTGACCTTCTCGCCATCGCCACCAGACTATATTTTGTTGAGGTTTTTGTTCCCTCAAAACTAGATAATGTATTAGAAGAAGTAAAAACGAGTTTGCCTAATTTGGATATCCAAATGTTTTGGTTAAGTCCTCGAACGATTAGTATCAGTCAGCTCCACACGTCACCGCGCTTCCACCTCTGACCTATCAACCTGATCATCTTTCAGGGTTCTTACTAGCTTGCGCTATGGGAAATCTCATCTTGAGGGGGGCTTCATGCTTAGATGCTTTCAGCACTTATCCCGTCCGCACATAGCTACCCAGCGATGCCTTTGGCAAGACAACTGGTACACCAGTGGTGCGTCCATCCCGGTCCTCTCGTACTAAGGACAGCTCCTCTCAAATTTCCTACGCCCACGACGGATAGGGACCGAACTGTCTCACGACGTTCTGAACCCAGCTCGCGTACCGCTTTAATGGGCGAACAGCCCAACCCTTGGGACCGACTACAGCCCCAGGATGCGATGAGCCGACATCGAGGTGCCAAACCTCCCCGTCGATGTGGACTCTTGGGGGAGATAAGCCTGTTATCCCCGGGGTAGCTTTTATCCGTTGAGCGATGGCCCTTCCATGCGGAACCACCGGATCACTAAGCCCGACTTTCGTCCCTGCTCGACTTGTAGGTCTCGCAGTCAAGCTCCCTTGTGCCTTTACACTCTACGAATGATTTCCAACCATTCTGAGGGAACCTTTGGGCGCCTCCGTTACTCTTTAGGAGGCGACCGCCCCAGTCAAACTGCCCACCTGACACTGTCTCCCACCCCGATAGAGGGGTGCGGGTTAGAATTTCAATACAGCCAGGGTAGTATCCCACCGACGCCTCCACCGAAGCTGGCGCTCCGGCTTCTCAGGCTCCTACCTATCCTGTACAAGCTGTACCAAAATTCAATATCAGGCTACAGTAAAGCTCCACGGGGTCTTTCCGTCCTGTCGCGGGTAACCTGCATCTTCACAGGTACTATAATTTCACCGAGTCTCTCGTTGAGACAGTGCCCAGATCGTTACGCCTTTCGTGCGGGTCGGAACTTACCCGACAAGGAATTTCGCTACCTTAGGACCGTTATAGTTACGGCCGCCGTTTACTGGGGCTTCGATTCAGAGCTTCGCTTGCGCTAACCCCTCCTCTTAACCTTCCAGCACCGGGCAGGCGTCAGCCCCTATACTTCGCCTTACGGCTTCGCAGAGACCTGTGTTTTTGCTAAACAGTCGCCTGGGCCTATTCACTGCGGCTTTTCGAGGCTATTCACCCCAAAAAGCACCCCTTCTCCCGAAGTTACGGGGTCATTTTGCCGAGTTCCTTAACGAGAGTTCTCTCGCACACCTTAGGATTCTCTCCTCGCCTACCTGTGTCGGTTTGCGGTACGGGCACCTTTTATCTCGCTAGAGGCTTTTCTTGGCAGCGTGGAATCAGGAACTTCGGTACTATATTTCCCTCGCTATCACAGCTCAGCCTTCACGGTAACGGGATTTGCCTCGTTACCAGCCTAACTGCTTAGACGCACATATCCAACAGTGCGCTTACCCTATCCTTCTGCGTCCCCCCATTGCTCAAACGATAAAGAGGTGGTACAGGAATATCAACCTGTTATCCATCGCCTACGCCTTTCGGCCTCGGCTTAGGTCCCGACTAACCCTGAGCGGACGAGCCTTCCTCAGGAAACCTTAGGCATACGGTGGATGGGATTCTCACCCATCTTTCGCTACTCATACCGGCATTCTCACTTCTAAGCGCTCCACCAGTCCTTACGGTCTAGCTTCAACGCCCTTAGAACGCTCTCCTACCACTGACACCATATGGTGTCAATCCACAGCTTCGGTGTTACGTTTAGCCCCGATACATTTTCGGCGCAGAGTCACTCGACCAGTGAGCTATTACGCACTCTTTAAATGGTGGCTGCTTCTAAGCCAACATCCTGGTTGTCTAAGCAACTCCACATCCTTTTCCACTTAACGTAAACTTTGGGACCTTAGCTGGTGGTCTGGGCTGTTTCCCTTTTGACTACGGATCTTATCACTCGCAGTCTGACTCCCACGGATAAGTCTTTGGCATTCGGAGTTTGTCTGAATTCGGTAACCCGATGAGGGCCCCTAGTCCAAACAGTGCTCTACCTCCAAGACTCTTACTACGTGAGGCTAGCCCTAAAGCTATTTCGGAGAGAACCAGCTATCTCCAAGTTCGATTGGAATTTCTCCGCTACCCACACCTCATCCCCGCACTTTTCAACGTGCGTGGGTTCGGGCCTCCATCCAGTGTTACCTGGACTTCACCCTGGACATGGGTAGATCACCTGGTTTCGGGTCTACGACCACATACTCATTCGCCCTATTCAGACTCGCTTTCGCTGCGGCTCCGTCTTATCAACTTAACCTTGCATGTAATCGTAACTCGCCGGTTCATTCTACAAAAGGCACGCTATCACCCATTAACGGGCTCTAACTACTTGTAGGCACACGGTTTCAGGATCTTTTTCACTCCCCTTCCGGGGTGCTTTTCACCTTTCCCTCACGGTACTGGTTCACTATCGGTCACTAGGGAGTATTTAGCCTTGGGAGATGGTCCTCCCTGCTTCCGACCGGATTTCTCGTGTCCGGCCGTACTCAGGATCCACTCAGGAGGGAACGAAGTTTCGACTACAGGGTTTTTACCTTCTCTGACCGATCTTTCCAGATCTGTTCATCTACCCCGTTCCTTTGTAACTCCATGTTGAGTGTCCTACAACCCCAAGAGGCAAGCCTCTTGGTTTGGGCTATGTCCCGTTTCGCTCGCCGCTACTCAGGGAATCGCGTTTGCTTTCTCTTCCTCCGGGTACTTAGATGTTTCAGTTCCCCGGGTATGCCATCAGTACCCTATGTATTCAGGTAAAGATACTACTCCATTACGAGCAGTGGGTTTCCCCATTCGGAAATCTCCGGATCAAAGCTTACTTACAGCTCCCCGGAGCATATCGGCGTTAGTCCCGTCCTTCATCGGCTCCTAGTGCCAAGGCATCCACCGTGCGCCCTTATTAACTTAACCTAAAGGTTAATTCTCTTACTATAAAATAAGAGAGAAACTAAAATGGCAATTACTCGGTTTTTACTTGGTTTCTTCTATACGATTATCTAGTTTTCAAGGAACAAGTAGTAGCTACATAAATAGCTACCGAGAGATTGCTCTCTCAAAACTAAACACCAAACAATTAACACCAAAGATTTAAATGTTTTTTTGTGACCAATAGTCACTTATATTCCTTAGAAAGGAGGTGATCCAGCCGCACCTTCCGATACGGCTACCTTGTTACGACTTCACCCCAATCATCTGTCCCACCTTAGGCGGCTGGCTCCTTACGGTTACCCCACCGACTTCGGGTGTTACAAACTCTCGTGGTGTGACGGGCGGTGTGTACAAGGCCCGGGAACGTATTCACCGCGGCATGCTGATCCGCGATTACTAGCGATTCCAGCTTCATGCAGGCGAGTTGCAGCCTGCAATCCGAACTGAGAATGGTTTTATGGGATTCGCTTAACCTCGCGGTCTTGCAGCCCTTTGTACCATCCATTGTAGCACGTGTGTAGCCCAGGTCATAAGGGGCATGATGATTTGACGTCATCCCCACCTTCCTCCGGTTTGTCACCGGCAGTCACCTTAGAGTGCCCAACTGAATGCTGGCAACTAAGATCAAGGGTTGCGCTCGTTGCGGGACTTAACCCAACATCTCACGACACGAGCTGACGACAACCATGCACCACCTGTCACTCTGTCCCCCGAAGGGGAAAGCCCTATCTCTAGGGTTGTCAGAGGATGTCAAGACCTGGTAAGGTTCTTCGCGTTGCTTCGAATTAAACCACATGCTCCACCGCTTGTGCGGGCCCCCGTCAATTCCTTTGAGTTTCAGTCTTGCGACCGTACTCCCCAGGCGGAGTGCTTAATGCGTTAGCTGCAGCACTAAAGGGCGGAAACCCTCTAACACTTAGCACTCATCGTTTACGGCGTGGACTACCAGGGTATCTAATCCTGTTTGCTCCCCACGCTTTCGCGCCTCAGCGTCAGTTACAGACCAGAAAGTCGCCTTCGCCACTGGTGTTCCTCCACATCTCTACGCATTTCACCGCTACACGTGGAATTCCACTTTCCTCTTCTGTACTCAAGTCCCCCAGTTTCCAATGACCCTCCACGGTTGAGCCGTGGGCTTTCACATCAGACTTAAAGGACCGCCTGCGCGCGCTTTACGCCCAATAATTCCGGACAACGCTTGCCACCTACGTATTACCGCGGCTGCTGGCACGTAGTTAGCCGTGGCTTTCTGGTTAGGTACCGTCAAGGTACCGGCAGTTACTCCGGTACTTGTTCTTCCCTAACAACAGAGCTTTACGACCCGAAGGCCTTCATCGCTCACGCGGCGTTGCTCCGTCAGACTTTCGTCCATTGCGGAAGATTCCCTACTGCTGCCTCCCGTAGGAGTCTGGGCCGTGTCTCAGTCCCAGTGTGGCCGATCACCCTCTCAGGTCGGCTACGCATCGTCGCCTTGGTGAGCCGTTACCTCACCAACTAGCTAATGCGCCGCGGGCCCATCTGTAAGTGACAGCCGAAACCGTCTTTCAGCTTTCCCTCATGTGAGGAAAAGGATTATCCGGTATTAGCTCCGGTTTCCCGAAGTTATCCCAGTCTTACAGGCAGGTTGCCCACGTGTTACTCACCCGTCCGCCGCTAACCTTCAGGAGCAAGCTCCTAAAGATTCGCTCGACTTGCATGTATTAGGCACGCCGCCAGCGTTCGTCCTGAGCCAGGATCAAACTCTCCAATAAAGTGTTTGATATAGCTCATAAAGTTTACTCTGGCTTTTTTAAAACTTCTATAATAGAAGCCTTACCTTTGTTAATGTTTGGTTGTTTAGTTTTCAAAGAGCAATTTTTCAAGACAGGATATTAATATAACATCTTGCCCTCGGTGTGTCAATCACTTTTCTAAAAAAGCGATATCGCTTTTTTGCGACGAGATTTAATATTACCAAATTCATTTAAAATTATCAAGAACTATTTAAAATGTTTTTGTTAATCACTCGCATCTCTTAGCGACGTTTATTATCATACAATCTTACCAACCATTCGTCAACACCTTTTCAATAAAAAATATTATTTCAATATAATACAAAAGCAAGCACTTTAAATAAGTGCTTGCCCTTAAATACTATTTTAAACGATACACTCTTGTTTCAAACGGTTTAAGATCCAGTATTTCCTCAACTACAGCATCAGTAACTGGATAGTTATTTAATAATAGTTGGTCAGAATCTAATCTGATTCCATTTGTAACAAATTTAGCTGCTTCGTCAGATAAGTTTGCAATGACGATCACTTGATCATCATCCTCACTTGTTCTTGTGTAAGCATATACTTGTGTATCTTCCTCTTGTAACAAATCATATATTCCATACGTAAAGACGTCGTTCTCTTTTTTTAGACGAATCATCTTCTTATAAAAATGAAGAATGGAATTTGGATCTTGTTCTTGTTTTTCAACATTAATTTCCTTGAAGTTCGGATTTACCTTCATCCATGGAGTTCCTGTTGTAAAACCAGCATTCACTTCATCAGACCATTGCATCGGTGTACGGCTGTTATCACGGGAAGAAGCCCAAATAACTTCCATAATGTTTTGATGTGATACACCAGCTTCTCTTCTTAAACGGTACATATTTTTCAAAGCTACATCATCATAATCATCAATAGAAGGGAATTGTACATTCGTCATCCCAATTTCTTGACCTTGATAAATAAACGGTGTGCCTTGCATTAAGAAATACATAGCTGCCATAGAGGTCGCACTTTGGTACCAGTACTCGTCGTCATTTCCCCAAGTAGATACGATACGTGGCTTGTCATGATTTTCAATAAAAAGAGCATTCCAACCGTTTCCTTCAAGGCCCTTTTGCCAGCGAGTAAGCGTCTTTTTCAAACCAGCCACATCAAGCTTCTTCTTTTTCTCAGCATCCCAAAGGTCTAAATGTTCAAATTGGAATACCATATTCATTTTTCCTTCTTCTTCGCCTACCCATAGATGAGCATCATGCGTTTTAACGCCGTTCGCTTCCCCAACGGTCATCACATCGTAGTTACCATACGTTTCTTCTTTAAATTCTTTTAAGAATTCATGAATACCTTCTTGATTCATGTGCATTTCGAAAGAAGGAACGTATTTAAGGTTTTTTGGATTTGGCATGTCCGGTAGACCTGGACGTTTTTTAATATGACTAATCGCATCAATGCGGAAGCCATCTATTCCTTTATCCAACCACCATCTCATCATGGCATAAATCGCATGACGTACATTTGGATTCTCCCAGTTTAAATCAGGCTGCTTGGTAGAGAAAATATGCATAAAATACTGATCCGTTACTTCATCATATTTCCAAGCTGAACCACCGAAGATACTTTCCCAGTTGTTTGGCTCAGCGTCGTTTTTCCCGTCACGCCAAATGTACCAATCACGCTTCGGATTGTCTTTTGAAGAGCGAGATTCTACAAACCAAGGGTGCTCATCACTTGAATGATTTGGAACAAGGTCGATGATTAACTTCATTTCGCGCGCATGTACTTCTGATAATAGCTGGTCAAAGTCTGCCATTGTTCCGAAATCTTCCATGATATCTTGATAATCAGAAATATCATACCCATTGTCGTCATTTGGTGATTTGTACATTGGACAAATCCAGATTACATCTATACCAAGGTCTTTTATATAATCCAAACGTGAGATGATTCCTTGTAAATCGCCAATTCCGTCTCCGTTGGAATCTTGAAAGCTGCGTGGATAAATTTGATATCCTACCGCTTCTTTCCACCATATCTTTTTCATAACCATTACCTCATTACTTGTATATTTTCAGTTATTATTCCAAGTGCAATCGATTGCACATTCAAACATATATAGTAGTGTAACGCTTACATTCCCTTTTTTCAATCTTTATCCATTGGAAAAATGAGGATTCAATCCTCAGTTAGTAAATTTTAACAAAAAAAAGAACGGTTAGCACCATTTTATTTCTATAGGAATTAAAAAAAGCTGACTCAAGATAATCCTTGAATCAGCTCATGTTTTGGTTATTGAAACCACGCTTGAAAATAGCGTGTTGCGGCCACTGCATAGTCTCCGCGTGTTACCTTTGCTTCTGGCTTAAAATAGGCTTCCACAGTAGGCTGTAGATCATATGGACCTTGCTTTACAGTAAATGTGGCATTTAAGATATTCAAATTTAATGCTAGTTGAACATAACCTCTTAAATTAGCAGGAATAGTAGCAGCATCCTTTATCGGAATACGACTGTCCTTATATTGTACGGTTAGGTCACCGGTAAAATCAGCAGCCTCTTCTTGAAGTCCTAATGCCTGAACAAGCGAATAAGCCAGTTCAGCCCGATTTACCTCACCATTTGCCCCAAATGTTCCATCCACTTTTAAAAGCATAACCCCGTTTTCTGTATACGAATGATCTCGAATAGAAGCACCTTTTGCTAAAACCGCTTGCACGAAGGGAGTATCAGCAGCAGAAACATCACTTAAATCCCCTGTTCCTTTAGCTTGACGAATTCCTGTGCCCATTACTAAATATTTTGCTAACTCATTGCGCAAAAGAAGTTGGTCAGGTTTAAAAGTACCATCACTATACCCGTCAAGCAGTCTTTCGTTAACTGCCATCTTAATCGCATCCGCTGCCGGGTGACCACTAATATCATTTAATCCAGAAAACCCGCTTACTTTTGAAAAAGCAAGGCTTCCTTGCACCGTTTCTGGAAGAGCTACTCCAACTGGATTTAGCTCATCGCCTCTTAACCCTCTTATTTCCGCCTTCCACTCTCCTGGCATTGGTGAATTTACGGAAACAGTCCGATCATAATAAAGGGTAAAAAGTAGACTTACACCTGAACTATACTCCGTTCCGTCTGGGGCAATTAAAACCAAATTAATAGGATTCCCTGTTTGCTCGAGCAGCCCTTTTCCATCTACTCTCCCAACAAGCTGAGAAAGTCCTTTTTCTACCTGAAATGTATATTGATTGCTAGAAAGCGTAACGGGATTATATTCTACCTCGAAAGCCGATCTTTCAACGGTTGACTCTGCGTTGCTGTTAAACGTTTGATAAGCATTTACCGTTTGACCATATTTCGTTCCAAATAATACAGCATCCAATGCATCATAAGCATTAATATAACCTGCGCCTACCTCCCAAGTTTCATAGCCAGGCATGTTCGTTGCTGTGTCTTGAAGAACCTGCTTAATTTCATCTGGAGTAAGGGTTGGATTGGCTTCTAACAAAAGAGCGACAATTCCGGCTGCATGCGGAGTAGCCATGGACGTTCCGCTCATCGAAGTATAATAAGGCAAATAGGCTGGCTCGATTAAGGAAGCATCATCTGTTATAGCTAAGGATGATACTGGCGCCAGTACTCGGGTGGAGATAATATTGACACCTGGAGCTACAACCGTTGGGCGGTCCTCCCATGTCCAAACCTTTCCATCCATTTCAAACGTACCGCCAACCCCTTTTGTTCCACGTGATGAAAAGTCTGCTAATGTTCCATCCTTCTCACCTGCACCAATCGAAATGACCCAAGGCGCTTTTGCATAAGGATTATGTGTATTCTCTCCTGGTCCTTCATTTCCTGCTGCAAATAAGACGGTAATCCCTCGGTCATATGCCTTCTTACTAGCAATATTGACTGGGTCATTAGGATCAAAGTCTCCTGATGATCCCCAAGAGTTGGTAATGACACGAATATTGTACTGAGCTTGATGGGTAAGCGCATAGTCAAATCCACCAATACTATCTAAGATAAACAATGCTGCTCCTGAACCATATCCAATTAAATCAGCCCCAGGTGCTACCCCTTCGTATTTGCCACCTGACATGGCTCCCGTTCCGCCGACCGTACCAGCAACATGAGTTCCATGTCCAGAGTTAGAATCTGTATTCGGAACATTTTCAATATAGCTAACTGGTAATAAACTTGGCTCTAGACTATTTAAATTGGTCGATCCCATCACGTTTTGAACAAGATGCGTCCCAAATTCGATATCCTTATGGGTACCGTCCACCCCACTATCATTGACAACGACTCCAATGCCTTTTCCTGTTAACGGGAAACCACCATTTGCTTTTTGCATTGCAGCATCTGTTCTTGCTTTATCAACTCCTGTTAAGGCTGTTGCATCATAGTTATAGTACTCTAGCTTTTTATTTAAATAGATGGACTTAATTCCTGGCTTGCTTGCAAGAGCTTGAATTTGCTCTTTTGTGGCTAAAACTCCAGCTATCGGCAAGGACTTCATCGATACACCTGTTGTGATGCCAACTGCTTTCAATAAGTCTAGCTGACTAGCTGAAGGGGCTTCATTTCCTTCAAATGTCACAATCGCCTGCAGCGGTCCTGTTGTCGTTTCAAAAGCAGCTACTAGTGCAGCATCAAGCTTGGCAGATGTTGTGTCTGCTTTTACGATAGACATTCCAATAAATAATGGCGTCAATAACAATAGGATACTAAACAATACGGCCGTTAACCTTTTCATCTTCCGCTTCCTCCTTCAAAGGAAATATATTTTCATAGTTTTATTATCTGAAAAATAGGTATCGAATCCTATTCAGCAAAGGATGTAAATAGTCGTTCAGTCGGTCCTATCTTTTATTATCCAAAAGTTGTAGATAAGCTTAGTACTAATGCACACCCAGTAAAAAATCTCTATAAAAAAACTGACTGCACCAACAAGCGCAATCAGCTTCAGATAATATTTTTAATAATGATAATTAGAAAAATATCTAGTAATCGTAACAGCGTAGTCGGCACGTGTCACGGTTTTATACGGATCAAACTTTGCTTCAATGGTCGGAGTTAAATCATAAGGTCCTTGGTATACCGTAAAGTAGGCATTTAAAATATTTAAATCGAGCGCTAATTGAACGTATCCTCTTAATTCAGCAGGAACTAATGAAGCATCCTTTATTGCTACCCTCTTATCGCCATATTGAACCGTTAAAGTGTCCGTTGAACGTTTTATTGCTTCTGCTTCTAAACCAAGCGCTTGAACTAACGAATACGCTATTTGCAGACGGTCTACTTTTGCATCAGGAGAGAAGGAACCATTTGCTGTTGGTAGCATAACACCTTTCGTAGCCTGTGCCATATCCTTTAAAGCAGCCCCTTTCGCCAAAACTGCCTCAGCAAAAGGTTGATCATCTGATTTTACATCCGTAACAGTCTTAGAACCATCTAGCGGTAAAAACTGACGAACGCCCGCGCCCATCAATAAGAAATCAGCTAATTCTACACGTTTTAATGCCTTATCTGGGTCAAAGTTCCTCGTATTTTTGCTATCTACTAATCTTTCACTTACAGCAAGCTGGATCGCGGATTCAGCTGGATGTCCAGCAATATCATTTAATCCGGTGTATCCACTCGATTGCTTTAATACAATCTCCCCTTCAATCGTTTCAGGAAGCGCAATACTACCTTCGAGCCCTTCAATGCTTAGCGTCCATGTACCCGGCATTGGATTGATTACCTGTACCGCACGATCCATATAAAGCGGGAATAGTACCGAAATTCCCGATGAATATTTCGTGCCATCTGGACTAATTAAAGCTAGGTTCAGTGTATTACCTGTTGTTTCTAAAAGACCTTTGGCGTTAAAACGCGCCACTAGTTCTGTCTGCCCATCCCCGACTTTAAAGGTTGTTTGATTGGAGGTTGTAATTAACGGATTGTAATCCACCGAAAAAGACTGCTTCGTTTCTGTCATTTTAGCATTGGCGTTAAAGGTACGTGTGATATTTAAAGTTTCACCATAAGCTCGTTGGTTCAAAGCGACATCAACAGCCGCATAAGCATTGACATAACCTGCACCAACCTCCCAGCTTTCATAGCCTGGTATATTCGTAGCTGTATTTTGTAAAATTTGTTTCACTTCAAGTGGAGATAATTCTGGATTTGCATCTAGTAGTAGAGCAACAATTCCTGCCACATGTGGTGCAGCCATAGATGTTCCGCTCATCGTTGTATAGTACGGAAGGTAGGCTGGCGGAATAAGATTTACATCATCCGGCGCACCTAATGTAGCAACCGGCGCAATCACCCGCGTTGACACAATGGCTTCTCCCGGGGATGTGACCGTTGGCTCATCCGCCCAGTTCCATGTTTCACCATCCACTGTTATCGTACCACCTTTATTTTTCACCCCTCTGGAGGAAAAATCGGCCAGCTTGCCTTGCTTCGTTCCCGCCGCTACGGTAATGACCCATGGTGCCTTTTTATAGTTTCCTGATATCGTAGAATCTGTTGGACCTGAATTTCCAGCTGAAAATACGGTTACGATTCCGCGGTCAAACAGCTTCTTTGTGGCAATGTTAATCGGATTATATGGATCAAAATCTGTATTGGAGTCACTTGTGTCACCCCATGAATTCGTGATCACGCGGATATTATATTGAGCTTGATGGGTTAAGGCATATTCAAAACCGCCCAATGTATCAAGCATGGCTACAGCCGCTCCTGATCCATAACCAATTAGACTGGCACCTGGAGCAACACCTTCGTATTCCCCGTTAGACATAGCACCCGTTGCACCTACAATCCCAGCCACATGTGTACCGTGTCCAGAACTGGAGTCTGTATTGGGGACATTTTCAACATACGTAATAGGTAATAACTCATTTTGCGCATGTAAATTCGTCGCACCCAGCACGTTTTGAACAAGGTGCGAACCAAACTCAAGATCCTTATGGGTTCCGTCCACCCCGCTATCATTAATCAGAACGCCAATACCCTTTCCTGAAACCGGTAATCCTCCATTCGCCTTTTGAAAAGCAGCTTCTTCACGAAGACGGTCCACTCCCGTTAATTCCGTTGCTTCTTTGTTTTCGTATTTCAATGGCTTATTATAGTAAATCGATAACACATGTTCATTTTTGGCTAACTCTTCTACTTGCGCTTTTGTCGCAAGAACCCCTGCAATCGGCAGTTCTTTTAGTACTATTCCTTGTAAAATTCCTATCTCTTTTAAAATCGTAAGTTTTTCACCTTGTAAAATTGAATCATCTTTGAAGGTGACAATCACCTCTTGAGGTGTAATCGAATCTGTAAACTTAGAAATTAACTGCTCATCAATGATAGCTGATGATATCGTAGCGTTAGCCTTTTGAATCGGAACGATGGTACTAAAAATCGTCCCCATTATTAACAGAATGGCCAATATAACGGATGATATTTTCATAGAACAACCTCCTATTTCCCCATTTTCTTCATTATCGCACCCTTGGGTATGGAGTCCTATTCTACAGAGGCTATATCTTGGCTTTGCAAATGTACTATCTTCCATACAACCAAAGTAGTAAATGAGCAAATTTACGAGATTCCACTCTGTTTTTGGTTTAGTGGAGGGATTTTGAGGGTAATAGGACACCTTTTTTATAAAGCTCCTTTTCTGAAAAAATGAGTTATCCGACTTTCATGAGCAGTTATCCGACTTTCGACACGTTTTATCCGACTTTTTTCACCCGATATCCGTCTAAAATCAAAATGTTTCCGACTTTGTCACAATTAACAACCTAAAATGACCACTTTTCAGAAAAAAGTAATAAGCCCCCTTCAACAAACAAAGGGGGCCTTCACACACAAACCTATGGCAGCGGCACCAGCTGATTTTGCACCGCATAAATCACGACTTGCGAACGACTTTTAACATCAAGCTTTTTAAAAATTTTACTGACGTGAATTTTCACTGTTTTATCACTGATAAACAAGCTTGAAGCAATCTCTTTATTGTTCATCCCTTGAACGAGGCAAAGCAGGACTTCTTTTTCACGTTCGGTGAGTTGTAAATCCTTATCGACCCTTTCCGGTTCCGGCTTCTCATGTTGGAAGTTTAAAAACTTCTTGGTCATGGACGGATGGATCACCGATTGGCCTTTGACAACGGAACGAATCGCATCGACCACATGCTGAGAAGGAGCATCCTTCAGCAAGTATCCATCCGCACCCTCGCGAATTGCAGACATAAAGTATTCATCATGGTCATGCATCGTTAAGACGAGAATTTTGATTTGGGGGTGTGATTTTTTAATAAGCCCCGTCACTTCGATTCCATTTTTCTCAGGAATATTAATATCCATCAGAATGACATCAGGATTAAAACCCTCTAGCTTTTGAAGGGCATCGTTGCCAGATACGGCTTCTCCAACCACCTCCATATCCTCTTCCATCCCCAATATATTTTTCAAACCATCACGCAACACCGCATGATCATCGACTAGCATAAGCTTGATCACTTTCCATTCCCCCTTCAATTCCCATACGGGGAACGGTTAAACTAATCTCTGTCCCTTCCCCTTCTTTGCTATCAATCTGTAAAGAGGCATGAATTCTCTCCGCAGATTCATTCATTTGTAAAATGCCAAAATGAGGTTCGTTCCGTGCCTTTATCATCGCTTGGAATAAAGAAAATCCTAAGCCGTTATCTTTAATTTTTAAAAATATATGCTCGCTTTGATAGCTTATTAAAATATCAATCGTTGTTGCTTTTGCATGCTTTATAGCATTCTGAACACTTTCTTGAAAAATATCAAAAATAACCTTTTCAACCATGGAGCTTAAAGAATATTCAACGCCTCTCCTTTCCAGATAGATGGCGACATTGTTCTCCTTTTGGATTAAGGCAATACGAGAATGGATAGCCGACATCAACCCAATTCGCTCCGTAGGATACGGTCTTAAAGCATAAATTGATTCCCGAACCTCTTTTAAACTCTTTCTTAATTTTTCATTACTTTCCTGCATAAGTTTTAAGGAATCTTCAGGTGTTTTGAAAAATTTCCGTTCGGCTGTTTCTAATTTCATGACAGCACCAGCAAGAGACTGGGCGACACCGTCATGGATGTCTCGTGCAATACGATTACGTTCTTCAAGGATGAGACGTTTTTCCTGCTCGGAAAAAAGCATTTTTGTTTTGATCACAATGGCTAACTGATTGGCTAAGGTAGCCCCAGACTGGATATCTTCTTCGTTGAAGCTTCGCGTCCGGCTACGGCCAAAGACAAACATTCCGACAATCTCATCCTCAAATAAGAGAGGCGCATATAAACTAGCTACTATTTCTTTATCAAAGGAATCTGCGCAGGGACCAGGATTTTTCCTTGTATCATGATAAATGGTAATTTGTTTCATCTGTTCAAAAGCTTCAATGGCCGATTGGGATAAAGGGTTTTGCCCTTTAGTTGAGCCCATTGAAAATTTTCTTTTCCATTCTCCGTCTTCGCAAATCCAGAGAATCGATGCATCTACATCAATAAACTCTTGTAAACTATTTTGTAAAAAATGCAGCCATTCCTTTGAAGGCATGATTTTATTTAATTCAGAGGACATCTCAAAAAGAGCTTTTAATCGTGCTTTTTCCTTTCTAAGCTTCACGATGCTGGAGCTCAACAATGCTAAACCAACTAAAGGTGAAAAAAAGAAAAAGAAAGCAACAAAATCAATCTCACCGCGATTTTGATTGCCTAACACAATAAAAAGAACTAAATAGATATACGAAATAACTAAACTATTTAACTCCTGTAACGTTTTTTGCTTCCAAGCTGCAAACGTATACGTTTGTGGTCGTAGAAATAAAATATAATCAACAATTAAATTATTAAAGAAATAAAATGGGACAATCATGAGAGAAAAGTGAATGATTCCTAATATGATTCTAGACTCATTAAACTCCTTAAAAAAAGGAAGAAACGCTTCTGCCAACCAATAAGCGCCCAAAAAGCTAATAGCCAGCTGTGCAGGGTTAAAAAAGACAATCCGAAGCGGACGCCTTTTCAACAAATATCCGCCAAACACAACTAGGGAGTAAGCCGTAATAGCAAACGATATTCCCTGCATGACTAAAATGGCATAAACAATGGGAAAAGCGATCGATGTAAAACCTCGCCATACAGGTATTGGGAAAAATTCTACCGTCACTAAAAAAAGAAACAATAGAATCAGAATCCCTACATTTCTAGGTTCCTGAAGCCCCATAAACCCATATGTAAAAATAAGGACCCACCCGATTAAAGAGATGACAAAGATATTAATCCGAGCCCTACGTTCCTTCTTTTGTATGATTGCAGTGTTAGGCATTTTCTCCCCCCTTACGGCCATGCTAATTCCAAATATTCAGTAAATTAATATAATCCTATACCCTAATAACCAAAAGCTCAAACCAAAAATATGGATATATGGAAAAATAGGACAAAAAACCCAGACCAGTCCAATGACAATGCACTGACCGATGCTGGGACAAACCAAAGATGATTTGTTTCTCTTATTATCTCAAGACATCCATCTCTTGCCTATTCAGCAAATGGAATATATTTAATAATACTTTTGTACTAAAAAACCTTCTCTTATTCGACACATTTCCTTGCAAAGTTATATGGTAAAATAATAATAAACAGGAATTAATTGATTATTGAATTATCTTATTAACCCCTCAAAAGATCCCTCCAACAGTTCTGAACAATATGAGAATAATCTCCTAGATCATAATCAGACATCCTTCCCTAACAAAAGGATTGAAAAAAGAAATCTTTTTTTCATAAGGCTTTGTTATATTGTAAATTAATTTCCTCTCCAGCCACTTGCATTCCGATTTTATAAAATTTGCTTCTAAAGGGTGATTTAGCATGAAATATGACTTAGTTCTTTTACATGCGCCGAGCGTCTATGATTTTCGTAAAAATTCTATTCTAGCTGGCCCCATTAGTGATGTTGTACCATCTTCTCCCGTCTTTGAAATGTATCCTATTGGATTAACAAGTATTGCCGATTACCTTGAACGCTTTGGATTAAAGGTGAAAATCATCAATATCGCTAACAGAATGCTTCTTGATGATAAGTTTGATGTAGAAAAGAAATTAACCCATATCAAAACAAAAGCATTTGGCATTGATTTGCACTGGCTTCCCCATGCACATGGAAGTATTGAACTGGCCAAGTTAGTCAAAAACTTACATCCCACCACTCCCATCATATTTGGCGGCTTATCCGCAACCTACTTCCATAAAGCATTAATCCAATACCCATTTATTGATTTTGTTGTCCGCGGCGATTCAACGGAGAAATTAATGCTTATGCTGATGAATGACCTCGAAGACCAAGTAGATGAATTTGATTTGATCCCTAATTTAACCTGGAAAAGGGGACATGAAATGAACGTGAATCCGCTCACCTATGTTCCAAGCCATCTTGATGAGTTCGATATACCAGGTTATCGCTATACGATTCGTTCTGTTTTTAAATATCGTAACTTTTTAGATCCTCTTCCCTATAAAGAATGGCTCCAATATCCAAATACGGCGATCTTAACCGCTCGGGGTTGTACGCAAAATTGTTTAATTTGCGGCGGCTCCAAAGATGCCTACCACCAGAATTGCCAGCGCCAGTCCTTAGCCTTACGATCACCCACCAAATTAATAGAAGATATTGTTTTTATCCAGCGATTTAGCCGTGCACCTATTTTTATTCTTCACGATATCCGTCAAGGCGGCGCAAACTACGTAGACGAATTAATGGAAGGCTTAAAGAACATCCATTTGAAAAATGAATTAGTTTTTGAATTATTTCAATATGCAGATGAAGAGTTTTTTAGAAAAATTCAGTCCGCTGTTCCCAAGTATAGCCTAGAGCTGACACTGGAAACCTTTGATGAAAACATCAGATTGCTGAATGGTAAATTTCACTGTACGAATGAAAAGGTAATCGAAACCCTACAATCAGCACTGAAACACGGCTGTTCCAAAATTGATTTATTTTTTATGATTGGGATCCCTGGGCAAACAAAGGAAAGTGCGGTCGCCAATATCGATTTCTGTGAAGAAATCCATAATCATTGTCATCATGACAGCCGATTAGCTTATTTTGTTGCCCCCTTAGCACCTTTTTTAGATCCAGCAAGCGCCGCCTTCGAAAATCCTGAAAGATATGGCTATATTAAACACTGTCATACATTAGAAGACCATCGCAAGGCCATTACTCAGCCTTCGTGGAAGCATATGCTCAGCTATGAAACAAAAGAAATGAATCGAGACACAATCGTCGATGCCACTTATGAATCTGCCAAACGATTAAATGATTTTAAATTACAATACCAGCTCATTGACAAGCATACTCATGCGGATATCGAATCAAAGATTGAAAAATCTCAAGCCTATATTAGGAGCATCGATGAACTAATGGAGAAATCCCCAAGTATAGACCCTAAAGACCTTGAATCCTTGAAACGAGAATTTAAGGAATTAAATGAATATAGTATTTGCGGTAAAAACGAACTGAAATGGGAGGTAAAAAAGAATTATGCCAACTTCCTTTCCTTAGCAATGGTTGGCTTAGAGCTGCTTTTTGAGGAGCATAAAAATAAACTAAAGCAACAGCTTTATCCCGCTGCAAGGAAACAAATAAATTTAGATGCATAAAATTCATCAATTATTTTCTTTTTCTTCATATATATCGTAGAGTGGAGATTTTGTTAGACGGAAGGAAGATGAATATTGAGATATATTTGGGGAGTTGATTCAGCAGCAAAGGTGACAACAGACCTTTATAACTGTGTTTTGAAAAAATACGGAAAGCCTGCCTATTGGGGCAGATATTTAACAAGAGTGGAGAATGCCTCGGAGGAATTAACCAAGGAGGAAGTCCAGTTACTTCACAATAGCGGCACAAAGATTGTACCGATTTACAATAACTTTAGCGAAGCCATAGGCTATGATAAAGGCAGGGTGGTGGCTCAAAATGCGACCTTCCATGCCAAAAGAATTGGTGTCCCAACAGGAACGGTTATTTTTGCTAATGTGGAGCGATTTTTCAATGTAGATAAAGATTGGATCAAGGGTTATGTTGATGTCATGTACAAAAGCACCTATAAAGCCGGCATTTATCATGATCCGATTCAAGGTGAATTTGCAGCAGCCTATTGTCAAGCTGTTCAGGAAAATAAAGAAGTGGCCAAACAATTAATTCTTTGGAGTGCAGAGCCACAAACAGGTGTCACCAAATCACGTCAGGCACCTGCTTACCAGCCTAAAAAACCTCCGTGTATAGCAAATGTTTGGGGATGGCAATATGGACGTGACTCCGCCACATGTCCGATTGATACCAACTTAATCGACCAAAGGCTATTTAGCCAATTATGGTAACCCTTATTTGTTTTTAAAAAGAGGAAAATGGTAGAATGACAATATCCAATTGATCATAGAGGCTAATCAAATAGATTGGCCTTTTCCTTATGATGTACCTAAAGAAGGGATTTTTCCTTAAGGTCCATGGAAAATTGTTGTGAATTATGTTATATATACAGTTATTGAATGCTTAGCGAAAGAGGTTGAAAAACTTGGAGCACAATCCAGCAAATTTTATAAGAAATATTGTGATTGATGATTTAAAGACTGGAAAGAGAGAGAAAGTTGTCACTCGATTTCCTCCTGAACCGAACGGGTACTTACATATTGGCCATGCGAAATCCATCGTGATTAACTTTGATTTAGCAGACGAATTTAATGGGAAAACCAATTTGCGTTTCGATGATACAAACCCATTAAAAGAGGACACAGAGTTTGTTGAAGCGATTAAAGAAGATGTAAAATGGCTCGGCTTTGATTGGGAAGGACTTTTCTTTGCTTCGGACTATTTTGAAGAAATGTATAATCGTGCTGTTCTTTTAATTAAAAAAGGACTCGCTTATGTCGACGATTTAAGCGTGGATGAAATTCGTGAATATCGTGGAACTTTAACAGAGCCTGGTAAGGAAAGCCCTTATCGCAACCGTTCCATCGAAGAAAACCTAGACCTATTTGAACGCATGCGTAAAGGTGAATTCCAAAACGGGGAAAAAGTATTACGTGCGAAAATTGATATGTCATCCCCTAACATCAATCTGCGTGATCCTGTTATTTACCGTATTTCACATACACACCACCATAACACAGGGGATAAGTGGTGCATTTACCCTATGTACGCTTTCGCTCATCCTTTGGAAGATGCCATGGAAGATGTTACTCATTCGATTTGTACCATAGAGTTTGAGGACCAACGTCCATTCTATAACTGGGTGGTTGAAAACTGCGAAATGGACAGCCAACCACAACAAATTGAATTTGGCCGCTTAAATTTAACGAATACGGTTATGAGTAAACGTAAATTAAAGCAGTTAGTCGAAGAAGGATTTGTCGATGGATGGGATGATCCTCGTATGCCAACTATCTCTGGTTTAAGAAGAAAAGGCTATACAGCAGATGCCATTAAAACTTTCGTTCGTGAGCTCGGAGTCGCGAAGACGACTGGAGTCGTGGATACACAAATGCTTGAGCATTTTGTGCGTGAAGATTTAAAACTAAAAGCTCCACGTACCATGGGGATCTTAAATCCATTAAAAGTTGTGATTACAAACTATCCTGAAGGTCAAGTTGAAATGTTAGATGCAGAAATTAATCCAGAGGTTCCTGAAATGGGTATGAGACAAATCCCATTCTCAAGAGAAATCTACATTGAGCAGGATGACTTTATGGAAAATCCTCCAGCTAAGTATTTCAGATTGTTCCCAGGAAATGAAGTGCGTCTAAAGCATGCTTACTTTATTAAGTGTGAGGAAGTTATCAAGGATGCAGATGGAAATGTGATTGAATTACGTTGTACGTATGACCCTGAAACCAAGAGTGGCACAGGCTTTACCGGCCGTAAAGTAAAAGGAACCATTCACTGGGTAGAAGCTACACAAGCGGTACCAGCTGAATTCCGTCTATTCGAACCATTAATTTTAGATGAGGAAGCTTCTGATGATGAGGAAGATAAAACCTTCTTAGATAAGGTAAATCCTAACTCTCTAGAAATCCTACAAGGCTTTGTAGAGCCAAATATGAAGGATGTTCAACCACAAGATAAATTCCAATTCTTTAGACACGGCTACTTCAATGTTGATTCAAAGCTAACATCAGCTGAAAAAATCGTCATCAACCGAATCGTGTCATTAAAAAGTTCGTTTAAACTTTAAAAATTAGATGAAAAATCCCGAAAACGTTCACGAATCTGAATCGTTTTCGGGATTTTTTTGTATGTTTAACGTTTTGTTTGATCTTTTTCCAAAAAAAGAGGTGTTTATGCCCTCCAAGAGGCCTAGATAAACCTTTCATTTTAGTTATCCGACTTTTTGACTGACTTATCCGACCATTTCACCCACTTATCCGACTTTACAAAGGAGTTATCCGTATAAATGAGCAATGTTTCCGACTTTGTCACACATTTTCAAAATACTTCCAAACAATATAAAAACCACAGCCCCTAAACAGGACTGTGGCAACAAACAAATAAACAATCAAACATCCCTCTTATACCAACTCTTTATTCTTCGTTTCTTTCCCTAAGAAGTAAACAGCCGCAACTCCAACTAAGATAGATACACAGAAAATGGTAAAGATCATGGTGATTTCAATTTCCCTAGCAACCATGTAACCGACTAAAAGAGGACCTAGGATTCCACCAACTCGGCCAAAGGATGCCGCCATTCCCGCTCCCGTTCCACGAATCACCGTTGGATATTGCTCTGGTGTGTAGGCATATAAAGCCCCCCATGCACCAAGATTGAAAAAGGATAAAAAGATCCCTGATGTAATCAGCAATGGTAAATTTTCAGCAAAACCAAAGAAATAAGCACTGATAGCGGTACCGATTAAATACGTGATAAGAACAAACTTTCTTCCTTTTCTTTCAATTAACCAAGCAGCTGAAAAATAGCCTGGTAATTGAGCTAAAGTCATAATCAGCACATATTGAAAACTTTTTATTAAGCTAAAACCTTTCATAACCATCACACTTGGTAACCACAAAAACATTCCATAGTATGAAAACACGACACAGAACCAAAGAATCCAAAGCATGGTCGTTTCACGAACATATTCCTTCGACCATAATTTCGCTAAACTTTGAAACGCCGATAATCTCTCTTTTGATTGTATAGAAGTAAATCTCGGTGAGTCAGGTAACTTCAACCGTAAGTACAAGGCGTAGAATGCAGGAATGGCACTAATTAAAAGGGCCGCCTGCCAGCCGAACTTTGGAATGACAAAATAAGAAATAATAGCAGCAACTAGCCATCCTCCTGCCCAGAAACTTTCTAATAACACAACCACTTTTCCTCGCTTTTCAGCCGGAACGGATTCTGAAACTAAGGTGGAAGCAACCGGAAGTTCTCCTCCTAATCCCATCCCAATCAGAAAACGTAAGATCAAAAATACCGATAAACTAGTCGCAAAAGCTGAAGCGCCACTTCCGACAGAAAAGAGTAATAAAGTGAGGATAAAGACGCTTTTTCTACCAATACGGTCAGCCATTACTCCAAAAATAAAGGCCCCGACAGCCATCCCAATCGAATTGATACTTCCAATCCAAGCCATTTGCTCCACAGATAAATCCCATTCGACTTTTAATGCTGCAATAATGAAGGATAAGATTCCTACATCCATCGCATCAAACATCCAACCAAGACCAGCAATACTTAAGAGTCTTCGGTTAGAAATTTCGCCTCTTTTTCCCATGTTGTCCTCCCACTGACATATCACTATTCTATTCCAATAGTAGTTTGTCCAAATATAATGATTGCTTTCAAAACTATAAGTTCACACTCATTTTAACAGGTGTCTTTACACTAGTCACCAACATTTCAATAGGTTGTCACAAATATCAATAACAAAATAGTTGTAAGGGGTTGCACAAAGTGCTAAGATGTAAACGTAAAGAGTAACGTAAACGTTTACCTAAAGGTAGGTGACAAACATAAAAAATATTAAAGATGTAGCTAAGCACGCAAATGTGTCGATAGCAACGGTCTCACGAGTGGTTAATAATCTTGGGGGGTATTCACCCGCAACGAAAGAAAAAGTATTAAAAGCAATCGAAGAATTAGAATACCAACCAAATGCATTGGCACGCGGCTTAATTAGTAAACGCACGGAAACCATTGCGGTTCTTTTTCCTGAAGTATCAAGTATGTTTTCCTCTAAAATACTCAAAGGTGTAGAGGAAACGGTCCATCAGAGGGGATCAAGTGTGATTGTTTGTAATACTTCAGCTGATGGAGAAAAAACACTAAAATATTTGAAGGTTTTACAAGAAAAACGGATTGAAGGAATCATATTTGTCAGTGAAATGATTACTGAGGAATATTATAAGGTTATCTCCAGTATGAAAATTCCCGTTGTTCTCGTGTCCACTGAATCCTACCAATATTCTATCCCATATGTAAAAGTAAATGATCGACATGCAGCATTTTCTGCAACCGATTACTTAATAAAAAAGGGACATAAAAAGATTGGTATGATTAGTGGAAATCCAAAAGATATCATAGCAGGTCAGCCAAGAATGGATGGTTTTCTAGATGCCTTACGCCTTCATGGATTGAATGAAAACGAAAAAAATATTGTATGCAGAGATAATTTTTTATTTGCAGATGGTTATCAGGCATTGCCTCAATTACTTGAAAAGGCACCTGATTTAACCGCTATATTCGTTGCTAGTGATGAAATGGCTTGTGGCGCGATATCAGCCGCAACCGAAAAAGGAATCAATGTCCCAGATCAATTATCTGTTATTGGATATGATAATCTGCCATTGGCGGAAATGACGATTCCTCCGCTGACTACCGTTTCCCAGCCATTAGAAGAAATGGGTGAAAAAGCAGCAACAATGCTTTTTAAAATGCTCGAAACGGGTGAATCCGTAGAAAGCAGAATTATGCCTCATACGATTATAGAGAGAAAAAGTGTAAAATAATTTTTTTTCGTGAATTACGTAAACGTTTACGTAAACATACTAAACACAAAGTGAAAATGAGGAGGAAATCAACATGAAATTGAAAACAAAAAAATTCGCTTCTGTTTTAGCTGTAGCAGCCCTATCTACTTCCTTATTAGCTGCCTGTGGCGGCGGGGATAATGATGAAGGTGCAAATGGAAAAGTTAAATTAGAGCTTTTCTCTAACAAAGTAGAAAGTATTAATACTTACAAAGCACTTATTAAGAAATTCGAAGCTGAAAACCCAAATATCGATATTGAATTAAATGCACCACCTGAAGCTGAAACCGTTCTTAAAACACGCTTAACTAAGAATGACCTTCCAGACCTTATGTCTATCGGGGGAAATGCAACTTACGGTGAAATCGCACGTGCCGGCGTATTAAAGGATTTTTCAGATTCTGATATAGTGAAAAAAATTCAACCGGCTTACATTGAAATGGTTGGAAAGCTTGTAGGAGATGAAAAGAAAGGCGTATTTGGTATCCCTTACGCTACAAACGCAAATGCGGTTATTTACAATAAAGCAAAGTTTGATGAGCTTGGTGTAACCGTTCCGACAACTTGGGATGAATTTATTGCCATTGCGGATAAAGCAAAAGCAGCTGGACAACCTGCCTTCTATTTAACATTAAAAGATGCTTGGACAGCGATGATTCCATGGAACTCTATTGCAGCAAATGCGGCTGGTTCTGATTTTGCAAGTAAGAAAAACGCTGGTGATGCAAGCTTTAAAAAGGACTATCAACCAGTAGCTGAAAAAATGTTAAAGCTTACGGAATATGGTCAAAAAGATATCTTTGGTAAAGCTTATGGTGATGGTAACACTGGTTTTGCAAAAGGTGAAAGCGTGATGTATTTACAAGGTAACTGGGCGATTCCTGAAATTAAAAAAGCGAACCCAGATATTCAATTAGGAGTATTTGCAATGCCTGTGAATAATGACCCAGCACAAAATAAACTAGTATCTGGTGTTGACGTGTTATTAACCATGAATAAGGATGCTAAGCACCCTGAGGAAGCAATGAAATTTATCGAATTCATGACAAATGAAGAAACTGCTACAACCTATATAAATGAACAAGCTGCATTCTCTGCTGTTCAAGGGGTATTCCAAGAAGATCCAACATTTGAAGGAATTAAAACCAACTTTGAAACAGGTGCCATTACAAGCTTCCCTGATCACTACTATCCAGCAGGTATGCAAGCAGCTAACCTTATCCAAGAATTCCTTATGAAAAAAGATACAGACAAGTTCTTAGGAAAAATGGATAAAGAGTGGGAAAAAGTTCAAAGTCGTTAACATTTAAAAAAAGGAAGAAAGGATAAGACTGCTTATCCTTTCTTCCTTTAAAACAACATGAAAAGCGGATGTGATTCGATGCAAAAGCAAAAAACAGCTTATTTACTAATGGCCATTCCTGCAGTAGTCTTCTTCTTTGTTTTCCATACATATCCTGCGTTACAAGGTATTTTTTACAGCTTTACGGATTGGCGTGGATACGGCGATTATAACTTTGTTGGATTAAAAAATTATTTCAATGTATTTAAGGATGATCGTGCTTTACATGCTTATTTATTTACTTTTAAATTTGCGATCGTTACGACTATCCTTGTAAATGTAATTAGCTTATTAATTGCCATGGGGTTAAATTCAAAAATAAAGTTTCAAAAAACCTTACGTGCCATTTATTTCTTGCCTAATATTTTAAGTATTTTAATTATCGGTTATATCTTTAACTTTCTTTTTTCTCAATTAATTCCTTTATTAGGGGAAAAATTGGGGATTGAAGTTTTAACAAACAATATACTCGGGAACCCTGACTTAGCATGGTGGGGGATTGTCATTGTAGCTGTTTGGCAGTCCGTGGCCTTTAATACCATTCTCTATTTAGCAGGACTTGTGACCATTCCTTCTGATGTTTACGAAGCAGCAAGCATTGACGGAGCTGGTACGTGGAGAAAATTTTGGAGCATTACCTTCCCGATGATTGCACCATTTTTCACGATTAACATGGTTTTAGCAATGAAAAGCTTCTTAATGGTCTTTGACCAAATTATAGCGATGACCGGCGGTGGACCTGGACAATCAACCGAATCCATCTCACTACTTATTTACCGAGGCGGATTTGAGGGTGGGGAATTTGCTTATCAGTCTGCTAACGCTGTTATCTATTTTATTGTCATTGTCGTTATTTCTGTCTTTCAAATTAGAGTGTTACAACGAAGAGAGGTGGATATGTAATGCAGACCTCAAAAAACAACTGGCTCATTACAACCCTTTTAATTTTAGGTTCTTTACTGATTTTATTTCCACTTTATATCACCATTTCAATCGCGCTAAAAACTCCTCAGGAGACAGCCAATTCGTTAATTGCATTACCGAAAGAGTGGAGATTCCAAAACTTTTTAGATGCCATTGAAATAACAAACTTTTTTAATGCATTCCAAAATAGTTTTTTAATTACAGTGGTCGTGGTGATTTTTACACTTCTTACGAATTCTATGGTCGCTTATGCCATCGCTCGTAATATGCATAAAAAGTTCTTTAAATTTTTGTACTACTATTTTGTTAGTGCGATGTTTATTCCATTTCCGATCATCATGCTTCCAATCGTCAAACAAACAAGTGCTTGGGGCATGGATAATGTATACGGATTAATTTTGTTATATATCGTTTATGGATTAGCTTTCAATATTTTTGTGTATGTAGGCTATGTGAAATCGATACCAAAAGAGCTTGAAGAGGCAGCCATTGTCGATGGAGCAAGTACTTGGGGAGTTTTTTGGAAAGTTATTTTCCCATTATTAACTCCTATGAATGCAACCGTTGGAATCTTAACTTGTCTCTGGGCTTGGAATGACTTTATGCTTCCGCTTGTTCTATTAAGTGACAGCGATATGGCAACATTACCACTTGTTCAATATATGTTCCAAGGACAATTTAGTACAGATTACAATTTAGCATTCGCTTCTTACTTAATGGCTCTAGCACCAATGATCATTGTTTATATCTTCGCTCAAAAATGGATCATCAGCGGGGTTACAAAAGGGGCAATCAAATAATAAAAAGTGGGGGAGCACTCCTCCACTTCCTTTATGATATTTATGAGGAAATCAACCAAATTTAACACAGCTTTATTTTTAAAAAGAATATTGGAGTGATCAAATATGAAAAAGCAATGGTGGAAAGAAGCGGTTATCTACCAAATTTACCCTCGAAGCTTTAAGGATTCAAATGGCGATGGAATTGGCGATATTCAAGGGATTATTTCCAAACTAGACTACCTAAAAGAATTAGGAATTGATGTGATTTGGTTATCACCAGTTTATAAATCACCAAATGATGATAATGGTTATGACATTAGTGACTACCGTGACATCATGGATGAATTCGGAACGATGGCGGATTGGGAAAAGCTTTTAGAAGAAATGCACAACCGTGGAATCAAGCTGATTATGGACCTGGTGGTCAACCATAGTTCGGATGAACATTCATGGTTCATTGAATCTCGTAAGTCTAAAGATAATCCTTATCGTGATTACTATATTTGGCATGAAGGGAAAGACGGCAAGGAACCGAATAACTGGGAATCTGTATTCAGTGGTTCGGCTTGGCAATATGATGAGGCAACGGGTGAATACTATCTCCATCTTTTCAGCAAAAAACAGCCTGATTTAAACTGGGAAAATCCTAAACTTCGTCAAGAAGTATACGATATGATGAACTTCTGGTTAGAAAAGGGAATCGACGGCTTCCGTATGGACGTGATTAACTTTATCTCTAAAGTACCTGGTCTTCCGGATGCGCCAAACCCTGAAGGAAAACGCTATGCTCCGGGTGGAGATTATTTTATTAACGGTCCTCGTATCCATGAGTTCCTTCAAGAAATGAATAAAGAAACCGTTTCTCGTTATGATGTGATGACGGTAGGGGAAATGCCTGGTGCGAATGTGGAGCAAGCACAACTCTATACAGATGAAAATCGTCATGAAACAAACATGGTCTTCCAATTCGAGCATGTCGATTTAGATTCTGGTCCAGGAGGAAAATGGGATTTACGTCCATTAAAGCTCTCTGCTCTCCGTGATAGTTTTACAAAATGGCAAAAAGGGTTAGAGACCGTCGGTTGGAATAGCCTATACTTAAATAACCATGACCAGCCGCGCATGGTATCCCGCTTTGGAAATGATAAAGAATACCGTCTCGAATCAGCTAAAATGCTTGCGACGTTCCTACATACACTGAAAGGAACACCTTATATCTACCAAGGGGAAGAACTTGGAATGACCAATGTTGTTTTTGATTCCATCGATGATTATCAAGATATTGAGACTTTAAATATGTATCGTGAAAAAGTCATCGAAAATGGCGAAGATCAACAAAAGGTAATGCAATCTATTTATGTAAAAGGACGCGACAATGCTCGTACTCCTATCCAATGGGATGACAGTGAACATGCTGGATTCACAACAGGCACGCCATGGTTAAAAGTAAATCCAAATTATAAAGAAATTAATGCAAAACTGGCGGTGGCAGATTCAAACTCTGTCTTCCATTATTATAAAAATTTAATTCAACTGCGAAAGCAAAATCCGATCATGGTTTACGGATCATATGACCTGATCCTTCCAGACCATGAACAAATTTATGCTTATGTTCGAAAATATGAAGATCAAACGATGGTAGTAATGTTAAACTTCTCTGCTGAAAAGCCAGTTTTTGAACTTCCTAGCGATATTCAATACACTGAAAAGCAACTGTTCATCCACAACTACGAAGTCGACGAAAACGAAGCTATTGATCGTATTGAATTAAAGCCATACGAAGCAAGAGTATATCTATTGAAATAAAATGGTAAAAGCTATCTCTTTTGTAGAGATAGCTTTTTCAATAGCATCTTCATGATGATGGCCTGATTCATTATGGAAATAAAGCATAACAAAGACAAAGAGAAAGAGAACAATAAAGCTTATGATTCTATATAACATATTCCTTCCTCCTATACTTCTGCTGTACGGGTACTTTCTTTTTGATTTCTTTGAAGGATATATCCGATTAATGCTAAAAGAAGTCCAATAGCCAGAAAACCTAAATCATAGGCTAATTCATTGGGATCACCTGGCTTAACATGGTGGATTTGTAATAGGTGATGGTCAATTATTCCTTCTACCAAATTAAAAATGCCTGCCCCTAGTAAAAACCCGCCGATTAGCACTCTTATGCCTCTTTTATGATCCATCGGATTTCCGCCAACCCATAAAATAATCGCTCCAACTACTAGAGTAACCGTTACAGCAAAATGGAAAATGCCATCACTGGCAATTTGCCCTGGACGATCCGTATTCATAATGACACTATGCCATTGCAGCAGTTGGTGAAAAATAATTCCATCCAATGCTCCCATAAAGCCAAACCCTAAAATAAAGCTTCCAATATAAATGAGTTTTCGTTTTGTACTCAAAACCATTTCAGTACTTACACCTCAATTTTTAAAAATTTTGAATAGATTCAGCTTCACCACAAAATGGATTTATTAATCAAATTTAGTCTTTTTCCAATCTTAAAGAGGTTTTTTACAGTAGGTAAAGAATATTTAACCAAGGAATCTATCATGGTTAGTAGGGATAACATGGGAAACAAAGGCTCAACCAATTTTGTATTACATGCAGCGAGTAACCAGTTTTTCTGGGAAGGTACTGGGCAGCTTTCAATAAAAACTTTTCAAAATGGAAATGTACAATATAAAACGAATAAAGGTTTCTTTACGGTGGAAGAGTCACGTTATCTTTTACTTAACGAAGGACCCTACACCATTTCCATTGAGGAAGAAAACGAGGTACAGTCCTTTTGCCTATTTTTTAAAAATGGCTTTGCTGAAGAGATTTCTCGTACATTTGAAGAATCTTCGGATAAACTCCTTGATGATCCTTTTAAAACTTTTGGTTCTATTGGCTTTTTTGAAAAAACATACGAAGATCATCCAACACTATCCTATCAAATTGAGACTTTCAAAATGAATTACCATTTTTTCAAGGATGATCTACACTGGCTTGAGGAACAATTCCATAAAATCATGGAGACTATTTTATTTATTCATAGAGATACCATAAAGGAAGTTCACTCTTTAAAAGCTCATCGAGTCGCTACACGAGAAGAAATATATAGAAGAATTAGTATCGCTCATGATTATATTCGATCGTTCTACCATCAGCCGATACAATTACAAGATATTGCACATATAGCTTGTTTATCGCCTAACCATTTGTTAAGAAACTACTCAGAAATATACGGTAAAACACCGCACCAACATATTTCTATTCTAAGAATTTCGAAGGCTATGGAGCTATTACGCAGGTTAGATTTAAATATGACCGAAATTACTTTTCAAGTGGGCTTTCAAAACCCTGTCTCCTTCAGCAAAATGTTTAAACAGCACGTAGGAATTTCGCCCTTACAATTTCGGAAAAAGGTGATATTGGATAAGAATTAGATTGAAATTTATTTTATGATGAAAAAGTAGATGAATGAAGGGGAGAGATACATATGATTCAAAAGGTTGGACAAATTGGAGTACCTGTAAAAAATATCGAGACTGCGGTTACTTTTTATCAAGAAAAATTAGAGTTGCCACTTTTATTTAATACAGACCGCTTGGCATTTTTTGGGTGTAATGGCCTAAGATTAATGCTGAGCCTGCCAGAAAAAGAGGAGTTTTCAACGTCCAGTTCTGTTATTTATTTTCAAGTGGAAAACTTAAAGGAAAAGTATGAAAACTTAGTAGAAAAAGGGGTTACGTTTATCGATGAACCACATATTGTCGGTAAAATGGGCTCGACTGAAATTTGGATGGCCTTCTTTAAGGATACAGAAGATAACACTCATGCTTTAATGAGTGAAGTGGAAGCGTAATAAATAGTCCCAAGTGCTGATTAGATGGCACTTGGGATTTTTTTATTGTATAGCAGGGCAGTGCGGAGGTTGATAAATTCTTATAACGGTTGATAAATCTCGAAATGCGGTTGATAAAGTTCCCATTCCGGTTGATAAAATCGAAAATACGGTTGATAACAGAACCTCTCTATCTCCAAACTAGGAATTCTCTCCAAAAAAACAACCTTTATTTATTCATATTGGCTAGAAAACCGCCCAGCAGGTCGTCCGCATCCAATTCCTCATCATGGTCACTTGAATCATCCTCTGAAACCGCGATCTCTTGCTTTGCTTTTTCCCAATCAAAATCAAGCATATCATCTTCAAAGTCATTCACTTCAGGGGAGATGATTTCTGTTTCAAAGACCATTTCCTTTTCCACATTATCATTTTCCTGCAAATAAAGGGCTTCGTTAATATCAAGAGAATGGCTATTTAAAGATGCTAAAACTGTAGTAGCCCGCACTGGGTCTGCTAATAATTGATAGACGATACTTCCTAAAAGGGCTTCTGAGTGTGAATGTCTAAGCCAGTTACGTTGTTCTTTACTTAGCTGCTTGGGAAGGGGAATCGTAATCGTCTCTCTTTCCTTTGCCATGGATTTGGTGACGCCTTCTATCGTGAATTGAGCAATTTTACTAGAAAAGTTACGTCTTTCTGTTTCTTTTAATTTTTGTAATTGCTTAATGATGTGGTCAGGGGTATCAGAAGGGAGACGAAAGGTTATCGCTTGTCCTCTCTGTATTCGAGTCGTTCCCTTATTTGTCATGAAATCACCCTATTTCCCCGCTGGTTGTTTCTCTTTCTCTTTCACTTCAGGCTCTTTATTGTTTTTTCGAACATAGTCGGAAATCAATTTATAATAAGCGTTAGCCATCATCCAGATGCTTTCCTTTTCATCCTCAAAAAACTCAATATTGTAGCCATCAAGACCATTGTTTAGTGCTTTCAGGTAATCCTTTAACACCATTGCTCCACCGCCGACAAAATAGCAGATTTCCGTTTGTGAATTCTTTTGCCAAACATTGCGCAGGTGGCGATATTGTTTTTTCGCTAATTCTAAAAGAATTCGGTCTGTTATATCATGTACGCTTGTACGACTGCCTTTGACCATAATATGGTTACGATCATTTTTTCTCGTAATAATCTCCACTACATCACGACGGCTATCTAATTCAATTCCATGTTTCGTTCGGATCTCTTCTCTAATGGCTTCTAGAGATTCGGATACTCCAATATTAAAGCCTTGTGCTTTATCATCATCGACGTTGCGGTTTTTAATCACAGCCACATCGGTTGATAATCCGCCAATATCCTGAATAAGTATACTTTTATCGATTAAGTCACGGTTAATAATATTTAAATCATTATCCATAACTAAGTTGATATAAGCAGCAAAGCCTTCAGGATAGACCTTTACCTGATCAAATTTAATATTGACTTTTAAACCTTGGTATTTAGGCGTGACGAGGAATTCTACTTGATGGACGGAACTGAGGAGCTGTGATCGATAGCCAACGTCCTTTCCTTCTTTTACCTCTCTAAGTGGTAAGCCGGTTCCAAGGGTATAGTTTGCATCAATCACATTATTTATTTTTTTAAAAAGATTGGCGTTTTCGTCTCTTACGGCATCTAATGCCAGCGTCGCAAATAGCATAACTAAGGTTTGATCCTCTTCAGACTTGCTACTTCCAGGGTCTAATTCAGAGGCATTATCACTTTTCGTCGCTAAATTTCCCACACGGTAAATCACATTATTTTCTTTTAAAGCGGGGGAATGAACTCTTATATGAATACCATCCAACGGATCCTTATCATTTAAATCTTCAATCCCAATGACAGGTCTATCCTCCGTATCCCTTGCAATCACATTAGGTATGTATAGCTCATAAGCAGGTTTCCCAAAAAGTGCCTTTACACAATCATTTCCTACGTCAATTGCTGTAATTCTCGAAGTATTCATCGAATCATCCCTTTCCTTCTTAATCTATTCATATAGGTCATTTCTATAAAAACGATCCTTTATTAAAAGGGTATAGAAGCTTAATAGATGAATCAATAATGCGAAAGTTGTGTATCAAGAGGAACACCTATTTTGAAAATTGTATACATGATTAAAAAGTTGTGTACATAAACGACAAAGTTGTTTACACGATTACAAAGCTGTATACATAGCGCTACAACTAGAAGTGTACGGTTTTGTACACAAGAATACACTTTTGTATACATCAAGATTACGTTTTGTATACTTGTATACAAAACATAATCCTATAAAAAAACATTACTTTATTACCTATTTCATTCTATTATTTTAGTACTGTTTCTTTAATAGATATTTTTTTAGAAAGTAAAAAAGCCGTAGACAACGAAATTCGTCACACCTACGGCTTTTTCTGTTTTTTTATAAAATTTGCTTTAAGAACCGTTTAGTTCGTTCATGCTTAGGATTACTGAATATATCATCTGGATGACCTTGTTCAATGATATTTCCATCTGCTAGCATCACAACACGATCAGCCACTTCCCTTGCAAATCCCATTTCATGTGTCACGATCACCATCGTCATACCTTCACGCGCAAGATCCTTCATAACCTGTAATACTTCTCCAACTAATTCTGGGTCTAATGCAGAAGTAGGCTCATCAAAAAGCATGACTTTCGGTTCCATAGCTAAAGCTCTAGCAATGGCGACACGCTGCTTTTGCCCACCGGATAACTGATCAGGATAATAGTTTGCTTTATCCTCCAAACCTACTTTTTTCAAAAGGTTCATAGCCTTTTTACTGACATCAGCCTTCGTTTCTTTCCGTACAAACATAGGTGCTTCCATAATATTCTCTAATACCGTCTTATGTGGAAACAGGTTGAAATGCTGAAATACCATGCCGACCTTTTCTCTTATCTTATTTAAATTGGTCTTAGAAGCATCGATTTTTTCAGCATCTATGACAATATCTCCACTCTCTGCTACCTCTAAAAAGTTCAAGCAACGAAGAAGCGTACTTTTCCCAGAACCACTTGCTCCTATTAAAACGACTACTTCTTTTTCCTTTATCTCTAAATCGATATTTTTCAAAACATGTAATGAACCGAAGGATTTTGAAAGGTTTTTTATCGTTATCATGCGATTTTAACCTCCTTCGGTTTACTTACGTCTAATTTTTTCTCAAGACGGTTAGCAAACCAAGTGAAAATGAGAACAATAATTAGGTAATATAGTCCAACGACAAAGTATGTTTCAAACGGCATGTAGTTTTCACCTTGCACCGTTAGGGCTGTATTATATAAATCTGTAACGGAAATATAAGCTACCAGCGAGGAATCCTTTAAGCTAATGATAAACTGATTGGCTAAGGATGGGACTGCCCTTTTTAGCGCCTGTGGAAAAATGATTCGTCTCATGGCTAGTGAATAAGACATTCCAAGCGATCTTGCTGCCTCCATCTGACCGCGATCAATCGATTGGACGGCTCCTCTAAATATTTCAGCGATATAAGCGCCGGTATGAATCCCTAAAGCTAATGCTCCCGCTGTAAAACTATCTAACGTGACAAAATTAGCTAGTCCATAGTATAAAAACATAATTTGAACGATTAGCGGTGTCCCACGAATTACTCCAATATATATATCCGCTATTCGATTTAATAGTTTAATAGAAGAAATTTTAAAACCTGCAAATATTATCCCTATTATGGTTGCAAATAGTAGTGAGATTGCTGTAATCGATATCGTCATCCATGAAGCCTGTAAGAAGGCTATTCCATGCTCGGTTAGGATGCCGATTATATTGTGGAAAAAACTCATGATTAAGCCTCCTTAAGATTGCGTGGAATTTGTTCCATTATTTCTCCATAACATTGGTATTGAACCATTTCATACTAATTTTTTCATATGTTCCATCATCAATCATGGATTGAATTGCTTCGTTAATTTTATCTGCCAACTCTTTGTTACCTTCATTTACAGCGACACTTACGCGGTCTTCATTTAATAATTCACCAACTGCTTTAATCTTAAGGCCCTTTTCATTCATTGCGTTTACACCAACAATTTTATCTGTGATTACCGCATCTAAACGGCCTAACGCTAAATCCTGTAGAGCATTTACGTCAGTTGGATACCCTTTTACATCATCCGATAATTCATCGGCCATATCCTTCCAAGTACTAGCTTGAATCACACCAATTTTTTTACCTTTTAAATCCTCTTTTGATTGGATATCGGTGTTATCTTCTGCAATAAAGATCTGTGCACCTGACAGATAGTAAGGATTTGTAAAGTCAACTTGCTTATCACGCTCTGGTGTAGCAGTCATACTTCCTATGATTGCATCATATTTTTTCGCTTTTAAACCTTGAATGATCGTTTCCCACGGGTTAGTTACAGGGTTTGCTTCAAGACCAATTCTCTTCGCAATTTCTGTTCCAATTTCCACATCAAAACCAGTTAATTTTCCATCTTTTTTAAAATTTAATGGCGGGTACATACCCGTCATCGAGAATGTTAAAGAACCTTCCTTTACTAATTGCAGACCATTCTCTTCTTTTCCTGAACCGTTGCTTCCCTTTGCACCACAAGCAGATAAAATGACTAGCAATGCTGAAATCAAGATAATCGTAAGTTTTTTCATCGTTGTACTGTCCCCTTTTTTCAAAATTTAAAAAACGTTTAAAAATAAAAAAACACCGTCCCCTTCTGGGTATGACGGTGTCCTATACACCCTCGTTCTATAAGCATTGGTGAAGATAGTTCTCCACAATTCAAAAGAATTGTGACAGTTCTGCCCCTTTTCGAGTGCAGCCCCAGCTTTCTGAAACAGTGAGATTCAGCAGCTTCGGCGATTTATCCTTTTTCCTATTTTCATAGATTTCACTTCATCTCAAATAGGATACTCTTATAAATCGCGACCTCTACCCCATCTAATGCTTGCAAGATGAGGATTTTTATTCACATTTTTGTAACAATATACAAATTATATACACAGTATTTGATATATTACAATAGTAAAAATTTACAGTTTATTATAAAAATAAAATCCTTGACGTTTATTTCATCCATGATATACATTTTGTACAATACCAATTCTCAGAAAATGGGGGCTAAATGTATGTTGAACTGTCGTGAAGAAGTACTCGCTTTTACGAATCAACTTGTTAACATTGAGAGTATTGTTAACACAGAGGGCGAAAAGGTTATTGCCGATTCCTTACATAAGATGATTTCTTCTTTCCCATACTTCTCAAAAAATCCTTCTTACGTCACCGTTTCCCAAACGATAAACGATGATTTTGAAAGATACAATGTCCTTGCTTTTGTAAAAGGGACAAAAGGAACTAGCAAAAGAACGGTTATTTTAATGGGGCATATCGATACTGTTGGAATTGATGATTTTACTCAATTAAAAGATAAGGCATGCTATCCAGATGAACTGATGGAAGCACTTAAAAGTGAAGAATTGCCTGCTTCTGCTAAAGAGCAGTTAAACTCAGGAGACTGGTTATTTGGCCGTGGTGTCCTTGATATGAAGAGTGGCGTTGCTAGTCATCTTTATCTATTAAAATATTATTCTGAGCATCCTGATGAACTGGATGGAAATCTGGTACTACTAGCAGAATGTGATGAAGAGGATAGCTCACATGGTGTCCTTTCTGCTCTAAAAACACTTAAGGCCTGGAAGGAAGAGCATGGCTTTGAATATGTTGCAGCTATCAATGCTGATTTTGTTTCCCCTCGTTATGAAGGTGATCAAAACCGCTATATTTACAAAGGTACTGTTGGAAAGCTCCTTCCATCCTTCTTTATCACAGGGGCTGAAACTCACGTTGGTTCTGCATTTGAAGGTTTAGACCCTAACTTTATTGCAGCTGAACTGACAAAGCAGATTAACTATAATCCAGATCTTTGTAATGAAGCTCTCGGGGAAACAACTGTTCCTCCGGTATCATTAAAGCAAACTGATTTGAAGCCATCCTATACGGTTCAAACTGCGTTATCGGCGTATGTCTATTACAATTTCTTTATCCATTCTTGGTCACCAAAACAGGTTCTAGAAATATTAAAGGAGCAAGCGACCACTGCCTTTGAAAATACACTCACTTCTTTTGATGAGCGTTATCAAAAATATTGCGCGTTAAGCGGCGAAAAGTATGTTGCTCCTACTTGGAAGCCGAGAGTCTTTATTTACGAAGAAATGGAACAGCTTTTAATCAAAGAAAATGGCGAAGCCTTTACTTCCCATATGGATTCTTTTAAAAAAGCACTTTTGGACAATAAGGATTTAGATATCCGTATGTTTGCCGCTAGAGTCGTAGAAGAGGCATGGAAATGGATGAAGGATAAAAACCCAGCCATTATTGTATTCTACTCTTCTCTGTATTCCCCACGTATTGAGTTATCGGGGAAAACAGATGATGAGCAAGCTTTAATTGATGCCTTGGATCGTGCTGTTGAAACCGTCCAACCAACCTATGAACATCCAATCGTGACGAGAAACTTCTTCCCTTATATCTCGGACATGAGCTTTGTCGCTCTAAGTGATGATGAAGAAGGAATTAATGCCGTTTCTAAAAATAATCCTGGTTGGGGCACAAAACACTTCATTGAATTTCAGGATATCCGTGATATAAATGTACCTGTCATTAACATAGGTCCTTATGGTATTGATGCTCATAAAAAATTAGAGCGAATGGAAATGACCTATTCTCTTGAGGTTGTACCGAACTTAACCAATGAGGTCATCCGAGATCTTTTAAAATAATGTTTATGCCCAACATGATTTGCATGCTGGGCTTTTTTGTGTTTACAGAGCTAATCAGTTTCCTTATATTGTAAAAGAGATGTTACTTAGCGGAGATCAATCTATGGGAAACCTTATTTCCCGGGAAGTTTATTGAAAAATCCCCCAATTTTTTTAAAAAATTTTCATTAGCCTTGAAATTTTTCCGATGAAGGACTCGTTATACTTGATGAAACACAAACAAAAACGAAACATGCGCATGTACGTTTGAGTTAGGAGGTTATTATGCAGGAAGAAATCCAATGGATCCGCGAAGTTCTAGCAGGGAACAAACAAGCCTTTGCTCACATTATCAATAAATATAAAAATCCATTATATGCAACGATTTTACGGATGACGAAAAACCCGCAGGATGCACAAGATCTTGTCCAAGAAGCCTTTATCAAGGTGTACCATCAGTTAGGAAAATATGATGGTACAGGAGAGTTTGCAGGCTGGATTTATCGTGTTACGGTCAATCACTGTATGGACGAATTTCGTAAAAAACGTTATCAAATGAAACAAGTCGAATTAACTGAAGAAAAACTCGATAATCCCAATCATCCAGAAGTCATTTTTCTCAAAAAAGAAAAGCATAGACAGTTGGAAAGGTTAATTGCCACCCTGCCTGAAGATGAACGAATGATTATCCTCTTACGTTACATCAACGATCTGAGCTATGAAGAAATAAGTGAGATGGTCGACACACCGATTTCCAATGTCCGCAACAAATTACATCGAGCGAAAAAGAAAATGAGAGAAACGGTTAAACGAGAAGGAGGTTACTTTCATGAAGTGTCCAACGACAGATAAACTCTCGCAATTTGTAGATGAACTATTAGTAGGGCAGGAACTTATTGATATAAAAAGTCACACTGAAACGTGTAAGGAATGCCAACTGATTATAGAGGCTTTTAGACATGAACAGCAATTCCTAAAAGAAACTTTACAAACTCCGACGTTGCCAGACGATTTTGCTTCACTTGTTCTTGAACAAGTCGAGCCCTATAAGCAGAAATCGATTCGACTAAAAAAAGCGCCATGGAAGAAAATGCTGTTTTCAGCAGCTGGAGTCGTGTTGGCTATTGGGGTAAGCACAAGTTTAAATCCAGCTTTTGCAAAATGGATTGATGGATTATTTTCATCCAGTCAAGTGGACGAAGGCTTAAGAGTGGCAAATGAAGCAGGTTTTGTAAAACGCCTCAATCAAGAAGTAACGGATAAAGGATTAACCTTTAAAATTGAAGATGTGATGGCAGACTCTTCAAGAATCGCCCTATCCTACCAGATCTTATCTGAAACTGGTAAAGTAAAAAACCCTTATTTTGAACTTGGTCATCCCCAAAATTCCATTACTGTTTTCGATGATGGGGGAAAAAAGCTAGAGCTAAACAATATGAGCTGGGGAAACCAACATGAATATGGGTTAATTGAGTTTTCATTAAGGGATATCCCTACACCAGAACAACTGATGGTTAAAATTCAGTTAGGTGAATTAGACGGAAGAGATGGTAATTGGCAGCTCGATGTTCCAATTAACTTGAAAGAAAGTCTTCAGGCCACAACCACTGTTCCATTAAAAGGGAAACAGATCAGTTTCCAAGGAGTTTCTGTTAACATGAAGGAAATTCGATTTGCCCCATCTACTACTGAAATTATTTACGAGACTGCTTTAACGGATGAAGCGAAAGCCGAATTGATTCCGAAAATAAGCCAACTTGAGGAACAGTATGGAAAAAACAGTTTGGCCAATTTTGGAACTGACATTCAATATCATATTGAAAATGAAGAAGGTAAAGCTATATTGCACCATAATACCTTTTTCAACGGAAAAGGACACCCTAGTGATTCAGGAACTTTACAGGGAAGTGGAGAAGATATTCCTGAGGACATCGGACATGTATTATGGAATCAATCCTTTATTCCTAAAAAGGATAAAGAAAAACTTTCCTTCGTTTTAGATGGAATTTTTAAAACAGAGCCATCTGATTTTTTCATTAAAATTAAACCGAAAGAATTAAAAAAACATCCGATCAGTTTTGAATACGAAGGTAACTTTGTGACCATTAAAAAAGCTGAAAAAGACAGTGAATTCTCGTTAAGAAAGTCACTCATTCCAATTGAAAAGAAAACCATTTTTAAAATAGAAATGGAAGGTGGAAAAGAAGCACTTTCTTCTGCTCTAGGTGTATGGACTCTGGTTGACCAAACTGGAAAAACCTATGAAACGTTCCATAGTGGTTCCATTCTTGATGAAAAGGATGAAAATGGCCGCTTTAAAACAACGACGGAGTTAATGACATATGGCTTGGATGAGGTGCCAGATGAGTTAACGTTGAAATTACTTTCCGTTACTCGATATCACGAACTGAAGGATAAATGGAAAGTGCCACTGTATTAGAAGAAAAGAGCGTGAATTTCTTTTAGAATTCACGCTTTTTTAAATTACTCTTTTACTAAAAATGTACTAGGCATGACAACCGCAACCACTTCACCACGGGCACAAAGAGTATCCCCTGCAAAAACCTCTGTTTCAACCTTCCACTTCTTTGGATGGATTTCTTGAATAGTCCCTACGGCTTTTAATGGGATATTCTGCGGAGTTGGCTTCATGAAGTCTACCTTTAAAGAAGCTGTCACAAATCGTGGTGGTTCTGCACCATCTCCAGGCTCATGGCCATTTTTTCTATGTAAGGCTAATGAGGCAGACCCCGTTCCGTGACAATCGATTAAGGATGCCATCACTCCACCGTAGACAAACCCTGGAAGTGCAGCATGTTTCGCTTCTGGTTGATAAATAGTGACCGTTTGCTCTCCATTCCAACCGGTACGAAAATGATGTCCCTCTTCATTTAACCTTCCACACCCATAACACCATGCAAAATCATCCGGATACTCATCTTGTATTGCTTTCAATACTTTCTCTTCCATGTTATCCCCTCCCTTTTTCAGAATAGTATAACATGTTTTGATTTTAAACAGGTTACACTTCATATGTATGATGAAATACTTTTTCTTCTGTTTTTGAGGTCATTTTGTTCTTCATAGGTGTTATGAAATACTTTCCCCCTTAACTTTGTATACTTTTTGTTCTTCATAAGCTTTATCTAAATAAAGACCCACCAAAAAGGCAGGTCTCCACAGGTCTGAATCAGTGGAAATGATGATTAGAATATAGTGTTTCCGACTTTGTCACCGAGTTATCCGACTTTCAAGAAGAGATATCCGTCCTTTTTGATGAGATATCCGTCAAATTCACAAATGTTTCCGACTTTGTCACAATTATTGAGATTAATGTGATGATTCCACGGAATCAACATGCTTTACATGCTTGTAATTGCTTGCGATAAATATTACGGAAACAAGAACAAATGCAGCTCCGACAATAAATGGTACGGATGGATTATAAATTTCAGCAAGCTTTCCTGCAGTATAAGGGGCAATGGCTCCTCCGATGAAACGAAGGAAGCTATACGCCGCTGATGCTGTTGAGCGTTCTACAGGTGCAGCATTCATTACTGCTGTGGTAATAAGAGTATTGTTATTTCCTAATAAAGCACCGGCAAGAATGACCGCAACGATGATTACCCATTGTGTGGATGTCCAGATACCCATTACAACTAAAAGCAAAGCAAATAAAGTTAACATCGCACTCATGGATTTAATCGTACCAAACCATTTTTGCATTTTTGGTGCCATGAAAACGGAAGTTACCGCCAATAATATCCCCCATCCTAGGAATACAAAGCCAAGTCCGTGCTCATCTAGCCCCATCACAAAAGGTGCGTAAGCCAATAAAGTGAAGAATCCAAAATTGTATAGTGCTGCTGTAATACCGAATACCAATAAAGAACGGTGCTTTAAAGCACGGAATGGATCGCGTAAAGACGTTTTTGCCTTAGCTCCCCCTTTACCTGCCGTACTTGGCATTAAGATGGAAAGGCCGATAAAAGCGACAACCATTAGTGCAGCAACGCCTAGAAAAGGTCCTCTCCATGACATGGCACCTAGCCAGCCCCCCAACAGAGGACCCACTGATATACCTAGCCCGATGGCAGCTTCATATAAAATAATCGCTCTTGCAGTTCCACTATTGGAAAGAGACACAATCGCTGCTAAGGATGTCGCAACAAACAAGGCATTCCCTAATCCCCAACCGCCTCGCAGAGATACGAGAGTCCAAATACCGTTTGATAATCCCCCGAGTCCCGCAAATAGGGCAATTAAGATAATCCCACTAAGCAGGGTCCATTTAATACCTAATCTAGAGGAAATAACCCCTGTGATTAACATCGCTACTGCCATAACCGCATTATAGCTTGTAAAAAGAAGCGTTACCTCACTGTGTGAAGCGTGTAATTTTTCAGCAATCGCTGGTAAAATAGGATCTACTAAACCGATACCCATAAAAGCGATGATACATGCAAAAAAGACTGCCCAAACAGCTTTAGGCTGACTGAGCAAGCTTGTTTTTTCCTTTTCCATTGATGCTAGATCTGTTGCTGAAACAGACTTTGAAGTTGATGCCATTCTCACTACTCCTTTACCCCTTTGTTTTTTAAATCTATCTAACTGTTAGAGAAATGTCTTAAAGGAATTTCTAATAACATCCCCACGGCTAATGATTCCAACTAAGACTCCATTACGTTCTACAGGTAGTTTTTTAATTTGTTTTTTTCCAAGACTTGCCGCAATATTCTCCATTTCTTCGTTCCATTGAACGGTAAAGACTTTCCTTTTGGCGATTTTTAATACACTAATATCAAGGAGTCTACGTGCCCTTTCCTCAAAATCATCATCATCGCCATTAATGACAAACGTATAGTAAAAGGCGTCAACGACACGATCCTCATGCTTGCCGATATAACGTAAAATATCCCCGTCACTGATATAACCAACGATTTCATTTCTGTCGTTAACGACTGGAAGCCCGCTGATTCTGTGCTCAATAAATTTTTCAATGACAGAACGAACAGTATCCTGTTCCTTTACTTTGATCACTTGGGTATTCATTATTTCATGAGCTTGCATCATTTTCATCCCCCGGGACTAGAGTTATATCTATATTGTGTCTAAATTTCATCAAGTTGACCAACTGATTGTATCATACAACTACTTAATTGTATAATACAATTAAATTCCAAAATGTCAATCAGATTTGACAAAAATTAGTGATACGATATCATAATTTAGAAGAACAACCTGAGGTGGTTAACTATGAATAAACAGTTATTAGAAATGATCGAGCTTGAAATGGCTGTCTTTGTACGCCGAGTCACGTCTATTTCTTCTGTTAAGAAAATTGGCAAACTAGATCGCTCCGCCTATCTATTACTTCACCACTTATATACAAAAGGTTCATCTGGTGTGAAAGCTTTAGCCGATGAATTTTCTTTAGATATTTCTACTGTTAGTAGACAAGCCTCATCTCTTGAGCACAAAGGCTATTTAGAAAAGGTTTCGGACCCTTTAGATGGCAGAGCTTTTTTCTATACCATTACGGACTTTGGTATACAGGAATTAGTCGAATATAAACAAGCACGGATAGATCGATTTTCGGAATTGCTCGATGATTGGACGGAAGAAGAATGTGAAAGCTTTGGACATCTTCTAAAAAAACTAAATAAAGCACTTATTGAAAAATAAGGAAGATCATAAATAGAGGGTGTCCATTATAGGACACCCTCTAACTTTTTACTGATTACCATGTATTTGTTTAAAGACTTCTTCTGAAATCTCTTTTAAAGTTGTAGAATGGCTTAACTTATAAGTACTTATTTTAAGATAAGATGATTCATTTATTTTGCCTTCTTCTTGTATTCGGTCAAGTGTTGGCAGGCGAAAATCTTTAATCGGTAAATAAGCGACCACTCTGTTCTCTTCATTTGATTTTATCAGTATTTTTATACCCGATAATCTTGGAAAAAAGAGCGAAGTATACACACACTTTATTAAAATATCTTCTTGTTTTGCTTTTTTAATCACGGGTATGTTACTAGGTAGGGAAATAAAATAAACCATTTGTTCAAAAGAATAGTCTAATTGTAAGACATCTAATCCCAAGGTACGTGATACCCTATTCGTGAATGCCTTTAATTCTAAAAAATAAAAATACCTGTTACTAAGTAAAAGGACGCTTATGAAAATAATGGCAGAAATGATGATACTGAACTCAGTCATAAGTTCCATACTCCCTCATAGGTCACAACTTTATTTTTACCCGTTTCTTTTGCTTTGTATAGCGCCCTATCTGCTGCTTCGAATAGATGATCAGCGGTTAGAGATTCCAGTTCCCTTGTTGAAGCCACACCAAGACTAATCGTTAAGCGGCCTGTCGGTTGTTTTTCTCCACATGGGAAGGATGTGGATTCTACATTTTGACGTATTTGTTCCGCTAAAATCGAAGCATCTTCTAAATTTGCATTTGGTAAAACAATGACAAATTCCTCACCGCCAAAACGGTAGGCTATTTCTTTTTGATATAGTGAATGTTTAATCACATCAGCTAGCTGGATTAATACTTGATTTCCTAACAAATGCCCATTCGTATCATTAAAGTGTTTAAAAGAGTCTATATCAATAAGGATTAAGGACAACTGCGCATGACTCTCTTTTAGAAAGTACTTTTCAAATGAATTTTGAAAAGCGCGCTGATTATATAGTCCTGTCAATCCATCTTTAAGCGCCATTTCCTCAATTTTTGAATAAAGGCTTGCATGATGAATAGCAATCGCAGCTTGGTTGGCCAGAGGTATAACACTTTCCATACCGTCTGCAGTAATTGGTTTTTTATTAACGGGATTATCAATAATTAGAACTCCAACCTTTATACCTTGATTCATTAAAGGAAAAATTGCTAGCTCATCCATATTGAATTCTCTTACAAAGAGCATCAGCGTTTCATCATGATGATCAATATTTTTTATATGATAGGGAGTTCCACTTTCTAATGCTTTAAAAAGAAAATGATTTTCATTTAGTAGAATTTCTAGCTTCTTTACTCGTTCATTGAGTAATAAATCTGTGGATTTTTCCGTTTCCTTTATTTCAATTAAATCCTTGAGTTTATACTTTTTTTTCGTGATTCTCTCCCAAGTGGCATAACCCTCTTCTGCTGTCATAGGGCCCGTTCCCATAATTCCATTTAATTTCGTTCCATCTTCATTAATAAGCAATATCATCGCTCTATTAAATCCTAATCCATGTCCAGCCGTTACAGAGGTTAGAATGGTTTTTAACAGCTTTTCTAATTGAAGGGTTTCCTGCATATTGATACTGACTTCTTTAAAAACGTTTAGTTGCTTGGAATTTTCAAGTAGTTTTGTAAGCCTGTACTCACTTTCGTTTTTGATTTCCCTAATGTATTCCATTATAAAATATAAACCAATCGCAAACAGAAAATAGCTTATCAATATAATGAAATCGCTCTCATTCCCATTCAAGAGAAAGATCCAAGCTAATGGAATACTGATTAAGCCGCCTAAAATATTAAAGCATAGCACTGAAACACCGATAAACAATAAATTCAGCCAACTTGTATGTATAGACTCAAATAAAAAACCATGTACTTCCACTATCACAAGACTTGAAGTCATAAGAATCCATTTATTGAGCGTATCACCAACTTTAAATCTAAAATAGTTAGCGATAATGGCAATGACTAATGTATAAAAAAAGAATGGAATATATTGAATGAGCATTAGAATCTCTCCTAGTACTTCTTTACTATATTTTACCACTATATAATTTGGATGGAAGCATTAAAAAAGCCTTTGGTACATCAAATGTACCAAAGGCTGACTATTTGTCATTAATTATGCTGAATTCTTTTAGAATTTCCGCTAAACTTACCAACAATCACAACAAAGGCAGCTAAAAGAATAGGAAGTATCGTATGCAATGCTGGACTTATATCTTCAAGGAAATGACCTACTGCTTTATCACTTAACATCATTTCACCCGCTGTATACCCCAGTAGTGCAGCTCCCAAAATAACAATGATTGGGAACCTGCCCATGATCGCCATTAACAGCTGACTTCCCCAAATAATTAATGGAATACTAATAGCTAGTCCGATTATGATCAGTAACATATTTCCATGTGCTGCTCCGGCAACGGCTACTACATTATCTAAGCTCATAATCAAGTCAGCAAAGATAATGGTTTTAATCGCCCCCATTAGATTAGAGCTGGCTTTGATGTCTTCTTCATCTTCACCCTTTAATAATTTAATGGCAATCCATAAAAGAAGGACTCCGCCAATAAAATTTAAGAAAGGAATTTTTAATAAATAAACGGCAACAAAGGTTAAAATGATCCGTAGAGCAATAGCTCCAAAGCTTCCAAAAAAGATCGCTTTCTTTTGATATTTTACATCCAAATTACGGCAAGCAAGCGCAATGACAACAGCGTTATCGCCACTCAACACTATATTAATTAGTATGATTTGCAATAAGCCTAATAGAAGTTCATTATCCAATGAAAATATCCCCCTCTTAACACTAGTAAACAGTATGTACAATAAGTTTAATATACCCATTTTCCTTTAGTAAGTAAATGTTTAGAGGCATTTTATTTAGACAACCTAAATACTTAATTTCCTGTTAAAAAAAGAAAAGCACCTGTGGTAAATGATTTTACACAAATGCTCCATTATCCTTTGTAATAGCTTTAATCACTTTGTTTATTCATTTGCGGCGGCTCTTCCATCCAACCATTTTTAATCATCATTTTGGCTCCATAATGTGCATAATCAAAAATGTCCTTCATAAAGCTTGTCATTTTGATTGGTAAATCATTTCTAAAACTAAAGGCAGTCCCAAGGGAATTGCCACCTAACGAGAAACTGCAGAAAAGACTCACACAATACATCATCATTTTATCAGAAAAAGGAGCTGCCATTGATTTTGTGATATTTCCCCCTGAGGTACTCGGCACTTGAATATCACTTTTTAATAGTACTTCACTCATTTCTTTTATAATGCTCTTCGCCAACTCTCCTCCTTTTATAAAAAATTTCTGTACTTCTTCCTGCTGGGCACATTGAGCAAATCCAAAGATCATTTGCATTCCCGTCACATTGGATTCGATTCCATGATAAATATGAGCAACTTCAACCGTATTTAATGGTCGTTTTTCACTAAATGGATTTAGTCCACTTAAATAGCTAATATCTCTTATAAACTCTACTGATTTAGGCATGGAAGTATAAGGTGGTCTAGCCATTAGACCTTTTTCAATTAAGTATTTTGTACATTGATCATAATACTTTTGAGTCATAGTCGTTAATTCTCGATATAACATAATAATATCTTCTCGGTAAGACATCGTTAAATTTAAGGTATGCATGGCCATACTTATTTCTTTTATCATCCGAACAAACATGATATCGAAACCATTTTCATAAAGTTTTGGAACCCCTACATTGACATCATTTGCCGTAAACCCAACAGGGATAACCGCGCCTTCTTTCTGAAAAATATCTTTGATTCTAACTATGAATGAAATAACATCTTCATGTAAACTTTTCATAATCTTTTTTGCCTCTTCATCATCCGCTTTATCAATAAAATATTCTAACATCTGTAAAATCATCGTTTTTTGTTGATAGGTTATCCAAAGCGTCCCGATTTCAGATGACGTAATGACAGGTTTTTCTGGCATTTATTTTCCCTCCTATAATCATTAGTTTGTTACGCGATTAACTATAATGGAGTCAAACGTACTTGAGATTAGTGTAAACATTTTTTTCTAATAGAATTCATGTCTTTATCTATTAGCTTTGATTAGATAAGGAGGAATATCTTTATCAAATGTTGAATTATTAATAGTTTGCGCAAAAGTAGATAAAAAGGAGTATACCGAAATGTCAGAGTTGATTAAAAATATCCATCGAATGATCGATGAGTCGATGAAAACCAATAACATCCCCGGGGCAGCCGTGGCGGTGATTAAAAACAATGAAGTGATCTTATCTGAAGGTTATGGAAAAACAAATATAGAAAATTGGGGTTCTCCTATTCGTCCCAATACATTATTTCGAATCGCATCCGTAAGTAAACTTTTTACTGGAACACTTATGATGATGCTTGTTGAAAAGGGCTTAATTGAGCTAGATAAACCTGTACAATATTATGTTCCCTGGTTTACTACAGCTAATCCTGAACTATCTAAATGGATTACGATTCGTATGCTGTTAACCCATTCCTCCGGTTTACCAACAGGGGAAAATGTAAGCACCGATTATAAAGAAGCAGGACTTTATCATTACATGAAAGAAGTTGTTCCAACGCTTCCCATTCTTTTTCATCCAGGAACGGCTTATTCCTATGGTAATCATTCCTTAAATATTGCCGGCTTTGTAGCTGAGCAAGTCACAAAAAAGCCGTTCGCCACACTTATGCAGGAAATGCTTTTTGATCCTTTAGAGATGACGCAAACGACGTATGACCCATTAAAGGCCATGACGTATCCATTAGCCTTGCCGCATGATAAGAGTCCTAATGGTGATTTGTCTATTTCGCACCAGTTCTATGATAACAGTGGGAATTATCCTTCTTATTATGCTTTCTCCTCTATTGAGGACCTTAGTACGTTTGCTTTGATGCATTTGCAAAACGGGGTTTATTCTGAGGAAAAAATACTCGACTTTTCTTCTATAAAAGAGATGAGAACTCAGCAAATTAGATGGTACACCTTAACAGATGCAGGATGTGGAATTAACTTTTTCAAGGAAACAAAGGATGGAATCGATCGATATTGGCATTATGGACAGTATAGTAATCAGTATTCAAGCCAATTTATCCTTGTCCCTGAAAAGGGTATTGCGGTAATTGCCTTAGCAAATGGCGAAAATATCTTCCAAGCTGGATATGAAATCATTGATGAGCTTTTAAAAGAGGATAGTCATATAGGAAATACGCCAGAGAATAGGTTATCTGATGAAAAAATGGATTTGTCCTCGTATGAGGGTACTTATCTGCACAGTTATTACGGGCTGTTTGATATCCATATCACTTCCGAGAAAGTTGTAATGAATCATAATCACACCCAATACGAATTAAGTCCTTTCAACAAAGATACCTATCTAGCAAAGGATGAACAAGGGAATACCGTTTTCACCATCGGTTTTCCTGCACCTATTAATGGGCAAACGATCAATTGTATTGTGGTAAACAGTAAAGCATGTCCTGAATTTAAGTTGACCTATACACCTAATCCAGAGGATTGGAATAACTGGGTAGGGACTTTTAGCAATGGGAAAGAATCTTATGAAGTATCGATAAATGGCGATACTCTCGTGATTAAAGACCTTCAAATGAGCATGGAGCTTATAGGAAGAGCCATTGAGGGAAATCAATTTTTGACTAAAGAATATGGTTTAGTCAATTTTATTGAAGTAAATGGTGTTATTAATCTAGAATTTGACTTTGCTTGGAGATATCCTAAACAATAAACAGCTATAAATTCCTTTTAATTACTTTATATTTCAATTTAAGGCCACCTTTTACAAATAGGTGGCCTTTTTCCTATAAGGACAAGCTTTTTTCATTATTTTAAACTATAAAATTTATGGTATGTCTGTAAAAAATAGACAACCAGACGATATTAGGTAACATTCCTGTAATATTCTAAAACTAAGATTAATAGTTACATGCTAAGGTTTATAGCTGGGAAGCCATTGAATATATTCAAAAACTCATTTTCCAAGAAATATTATCGCAATATAAATGCCATAGATGTAACCGATTTAACATCTCCCTGTTCTTTGTTTCAGAAAAATCCATGTTACGATAGTTGAAAATTAGCAACCAAAGAACATGGAGGGTAAAAGAATGCTTAAGACCATTAAATCATTGATAGCAGTTGCTGTACTCTCAGGAACTGTAAGTGCTAATGTACAAGCTGCTACGATTACAGTAAAAAAAGGAGATACGCTTTGGAGTCTTTCACAAGTACATAATACTTCAGTAGAAAACTTTCAGAAGTTGAATCAACTAAATACCGACCTTATTCACCCAGGAGATATCCTTTTAACTTCATCGAAAAAACAGACGAAAGCGTCAACGAAGGCTACTCCACAGGTGACAAATAAGTCAACAGCGAAAGCGAAAAGTCCTATTGTAAAAGCTAAAAAGGATAAGCCTACTACCGCAAAAACTCCTGCTCCAAAAAAGACAAAACAAAAGAAAATAACGGTAACTGCGACAGCCTATACAGCTTCATGTAAAGGATGTTCCGGTATTACCAAAACCGGAATTAACATAAAAGCAAACCCACACAAAAAGGTTATTGCCGTTGACCCTAAGGTTATACCATTAGGAAGCAAAGTTTATGTGGAAGGATACGGTCCCGCCATTGCGGGTGATATTGGTGGAGCCATCAAAGGAAAAAGAATTGATATTTTTATCCCTTCAAAAAAAGCAGCCATTCGCTTTGGGGTCAAAAAATTAAACGTAACCATCTTAAATTAGACTAGTAACGGTCTATATATATAAACACTGCAAAAGAGTTTGCAGTGTTTTTCATTTTAAAGAAACGAAAAAAAGTCTAAAGTAAAAATGAATCAATAGCTGTTCATTTTCACTTTAGACTTCCCTAGGATTATCTTAATGTGCGTTTTAAAAATTCCCTTGTACGTTCATGTTTAGGATTATTGAAGATTTCTTCTGGATTTCCTTCTTCAGCAATAACCCCTTTGTCCATAAAGACGATACGATCTGACACTTCTCTTGCAAACTCCATTTCATGCGTTACGATTAGCATGGTTAGCCCAGATTCAGCCAACTCCTTCATAACTTTTAGCACTTCTCCGACCATTTCAGGATCTAACGCAGAGGTAGGTTCATCAAATAACATGACATCTGGTTCCATCGATAGCGCCCTAGCAATAGCTACACGTTGTTTTTGACCGCCAGATAATTGTTTAGGTTTTGCGTTGACGTATTTATCCAGACCAACGACTTTCAAGTATTTCATTGCCACTTTTTCTGCTTCATCTCTAGATCTTTTTAATACTTTGGTTTGACCTACTACACAATTATTCAAGACATTATGATTGTTAAATAAATTAAACTGTTGGAATACCATTCCTAAATGTCTACGGTAAGCAAATAGATCATGCTTGTCATCTAATATATTTTCTCCATGATAAATAATCTGGCCACCGCTTGGCTTTTCTAAAAGATTGATACAACGCAGAAGAGTAGATTTTCCGGAACCTGAGGAACCAATAATACTCACAACTTCTCCTTTGTTAACAGTAAAATCAATGTCCTTTAACACTTCATTAGTTCCAAAAGATTTGTTTAGATGCTGAACTTCAATGACTTTTTCCATATATGCTCCTCCTTCCGCTTTTAATTAGTTTCTTGTACCTGTTGCTTCTAATGGCGTTTCATTTCCAATCATCGTGTAATTATCAGGACCTTCTAATTTTTTCTCTACATAAAGTAAAATTCTCGTTACGATAAACGTCATGACAAAATAAATCACACAAGCCACAAAGAAGGATTCAAAATATCTAAAATTATTACCTGCAACTGACTTTGTTAAGAAGTACAATTCTGATACTGAAATAACATTTAGGACAGATGTATCTTTAATATTAATGACAAATTGATTTCCGGTAGCCGGTAAAATATTTCGAATTACTTGTGGTAATACCACATTTAACATCGTTTGAATATGGTTCATCCCGATGGCTTGGGCAGCTTCATATTGTCCTTTATCAATGGAAACAATCCCACCGCGAACATATTCCGCCATGTAAGCCCCCGTATTAATCGATACAACAATTAGGGCCGCAACTATAACATTCATATTGATATTGAAAGCTAAAGCAGAACCATAATAAATAACCATCGCCTGAACAATCATAGGTGTTCCACGGAAGAACTCTATATAAATAGAAAGAATGATATTAATAATTTTAAGAATAACTTTTTTTGCTCCACGTTCAGGAACAGGAATCGTACGAATAACTCCAGCCAATAATCCAATGATTGCCCCAAATATGGTCCCAATCAGCGCTATAAAGAGTGTCATACCAGCACCGCGTAGGAACATTGGCCAGTTTTCCAATACAATCTTTACGACCCACTCAAAGCTCATCTTTCCTTCCCCCTTTTCCTCATTATCATAAAACCGACTGTATAATTGAATACAGCCGGTTTGCTCGAACATTATTCTGCTGCAGGTTGGTTCTTGATAGCCGTATCCATAATTTGAGTACGTTCTTCCTCAGAGATACCCTTTAAGATTTCATTCATTTTTTCTGTTAATTTACTTCCTTTTTCAAGTCCAACAGCGATAGCTGTATCATCCTCTGATGTTTTAAATCCATCTTCAAATTCAACCATTGCGAAGTTTTCATTTGCTGATGCGGCACTAACTGCTTCCGGACGCTCTGATACATAACCATCAATCATTCCTGATTGAAGTGCTACTCGCATTGCTGGGAAGTTATCCATTGCTGTCTGTTTAGATACACCTTCAATTTGATCAATCACAGAGTAGTGGAATGTATTTAATTGAGCCGTTACCTTTGCACCTTTGAAATCTTGGATAGATGTCGCATTTTCAAACTTTCCACCCTTTTTAACAACCATCACTAGATTAGACTTATAATAGTTATCTGAGAAGTCAATGGTTTCTTTACGTTCTGCTGTTGGTGACATCCCTGCAATAATGGCATCAATTTTTCCAGATGTTAATGCTGGTACTAGACCATCCCATTCGGTTTTCACAATCACTAGTTTTTTGCCTAACCCATCGGCAATTTTTTTAGCAATCTCCACATCATAACCACCAGCGTATTCAGCCGCTCCATCTATTTTTACACCGCCATTGGAATCATCCTTCTGAGTCCAGTTAAATGGCGCATATCCAGCTTCAAGACCTACCTTAAATGTATCTTCTCCTTCTGACCCAGAAGTGGATTGACTGCTTGTCCCACATCCAGCTAATAGAATCATAGCGGACAGGATTAATACTAAAAATAATGATGCTTTCTTTCTCATGTTCATTCTCCCCCTATTTTTTTGAGCTTTTTTTACAACAAAAAACGACCTGAGATAAACTCAGGTCGCACTATGCATAGTTGCCCTAAATTCCTCTCTTTTCTCAAATGAGATAGCACAACTCAGATAAACCAGGAAAGTTTACTGAGACAGTCCTGCAGCTCTTAACTGCAGACCCAGCAAGTAATACGGAGAATATTACTCACTTCGGCGACATTTCCTTCTCCTTAGCATCAAAGCTTCTCAAACTCCACTAAAGACTGTTAAATATCGCGCCTCTACCTCACCTATTAAAAAGTGAGGTTTCTATTAAATTATATTTATAAGGCTACAACACGCCCATCAATCTGTCAACCTGATTAACTATATTAATATAAATTGGTTGCATGGTAAAATAGTGGAAATTCATTTAAAAAATTAATCTTTTTTCCAATAAAAAGAAACATTCAAACGTCTATTAGGTGAAGGGAGGAAAAAAATGGCTCAACCTATTTTACACCAATCAGAACAATATGATGAAAGCCTTGCTGAATTTAAGATTTTATTTGATCAACATAAGAAACATGTATTTGCGATAGCACTTTCCATTCTAAGAGACTTTGAACTATCTGAAGACGTGCTTCAAGAAGTTTATATTAAACTTTATCAGCAGCTGAAGAATCATGAAATTAAAAATGTTAAGGCATGGCTCATTCGTGTATCAAGAAACACAGCATTAGACCTTTATCGAAAAAAAAATCGGGAATTAACCGGATTTGATCAAAACTATTTTGAACAAATCCATTATTTATCGGAGGACCCTATCGACAAAATGGTCTTATCAAAATACTTGGAATTGTTGAATACAGAGGAAAGGCAAATCGTCATTTTAAAGGATATCTCAGGTCTAAAGCATCGAGAAATTGCTAAAATCACGGAAATGCCGTTGGGTACAGTTCTTTGGAAGTATAATGCTGCCATGAAAAAACTTCGCAAAGCATTAGACTAAGGAGGAAATCAGATGGAAAAAGAAAAAACACAAAAACATCTAAATAAAGCTATTGAAAAACAAGTCCCAGATGTCTGGGTTGATATACAAAGTAAAATAAAGGCAGCGGAAAAACGAGGAAATCAAGAAAAACTGTTAATAATGAATCGCAAGGGGCCTAACAAAAAGAAAACGATTTATAAAAGATTAGCCGTTGCGGCAGCGGTTTGTTTACTTTCCATTTCAACTTTAACTTTCACACCGGCTTTGGCGACTATTCAACAAATGTACGACAAAATCTTTTCCAGTGATCATATAGATGATTCAGGTTTAAAAGCCGCTATTGATCTAGGTCACGGTCAGTTTATTAACCAAACCTATTATGATCAAGAACATGATATTACTGTCTTTTTTCAAAACATCATGACAGATGATAAAGAAACGAAACTCCTCTTAACCTTCCAAAGCAATAAGACAGATTTAGAAAATTATTATTTAGATATCTTTGAAGGCGATAGTTCCATCAACCTAATTGATGAAAATGCTCAAAAGAAAAAACTTAAAAATGTTGGTTGGGGAAGCAGATATTATGATAGCAAAGAAAATAAAGTCGCTGAAGCCTTATCCTTTGAATCACTAAAAGACCTTGAGGGGAAAAATATTCAATTAGAAATTAAAAATATAACCATATACGATAAAAAAGGAAAAGGAAAAGAGCTTGAGACCATCTGGCCACTAGCATTTACACTCGACAAGTCTGCAATTTCAGAAAGAGAAATGATCCAATTAAATAAGGAATTCACTTTCCAAAATGAAACATACACCATTCATGAAGTAGAATTTTCAGAGCTTGAAACAAGGGTTGTCGTAACTGGAACGGATACAGGCCCTTATACTGATGAAGATGGAAAGCAATACGATGTTATGAGTAAAGTGGAAAGCCAACTTCTTAATGCAAGGAAGTTTAAAAAAGGCTTTGGTTATTCTGTTGACCCTACTAAAACTGGTGTGTTTTTAAAATCAGCCGGGGAAAAAGTAGAGCCTATTTTTAGTAAAAATGAAATTCCAGCGCCACTCGGGCAATATGTAATGGTCTTTGGTCCCGTTAAAGACCGCCAAGAATGTATTCTTGAAGTTGGAGAAGATTTAAAAATACCATTAAGGAAGTAGCATTAAACTTCTAAGTAATCTAGCAAAAAAGTTTCACATGAAACATTTTAAAACGTTTATATCACCGATAACAGTTCAAATATCATACAAGAACGCTTGGATCTATCCAAGCGTTCTGTTTTTTATAACTCATCAAATTTAGTATTCCTGTTCATTCAACTGATTACAAATAACGGCTAATCGTCTAATTTCCTTACACATATTTTGGTTAACAGGATAAACTTCTTCCAAATACGCTAAAACTTTAAGAGCAGATTCTGGAACTTGCTGATATCCTTGCAACATATCACCCATCTTTGCTGCAAATTCGGGAAACCTTTTTTCCACGCGTCTTTCATTACCAAAAATATCTGGGTAATATTCTACTTCCTTTTCAATTAAATGAAGCACGGATAGGATATTATCTAACGCGTAGTTTTCAATAAACTTCATACCAGATAACTTTTCGCCTCTAGCATACCTGCAAAGCCCTACATATAAATTAGTCAAAGCTTCGTTTATAGCAAAGTCTAGGGACTCCTGGCGTATCGATGGGGCTTTTCTTAAAGGTGATATAATTTCTAGATTATGAAAGGAAGGATCTTTCCATACAATCCGTCCAGGAGAAAAAAGAATATCTCCCATCTCCTCTTCTTCGAATACTGCAAATTCACCATATATTCCATCTTCAAATAAAATCTTATAACCATCCTTTGTATTTCTAAATGAATAAGCTAAAGGATGAATCGTCTCAAGCCAATCTAATTGATCAATAAATCTTTTTTTCAAGCTAGGCTTTACGATAACAAAAAAGTCCAAATCCGAATATTCATCTAGACGTCCAATCTCATCTCCAACTGAACCGAGCCCTAGTAAAAGCAAGGCATCTCCAGTTTTTTCTAAACTTTTACCAATCTGATTAAGTCTTTCTAATAAAAGTTCTTCTCTCATTTTAGCAACCCTCTCTCCATTACTCAAAAATTCCCTGCGCAAGTAGACTGTTCCAATTAGTTTAAACAATTCTTAATTAAAAATTTCGTATGACAAATCATTTATTAGTCATTATTGATTATTAGGATGAAGAAAAGACCAAATCAGTATGCGATTTGGTCTTCTACTTTGTGTCTTATTTCTTATCACCGAAATGAAACTACTAATCCTATAAAGGATTCCTCTAATTTATTATTGTCAATATTATTTAATAGATCCTTGCATGACTCCATTAATGATAGATCGTTGACCAATAATATACATAATCAAAATCGGAATAACAGTTAAGAGAATCGCAGGAATCAGCAACTCCCAGTTATTCATATACGTACCGTTGAACACTTTCATCATAACCGGCATTGTATAGACCGTTTCATTATTTAACACTAATGATGGAAGTAAGTAGTCATTCCAAATCCATAGAACATTAAGAATGGCCACTGTAACCGTAATCGGTCTAAGCATTGGAAAAACAATGATAAAAAAGGTTTGAATCGTATTACAGCCATCAATTCTAGCAGCTTCCTCAATTTCCATTGGAATCGATTTGATAAACCCGTGGAAAATAAATATCGATAGAGCACTTCCGAAGCCGATATAAAAGAAAATTAATAAAGGAATCGGCATCATATCAATGAAATGAAGCTTTGCACCATAAATATACATAAGTGGAATCATCAATGTTTGAAACGGAATAACCATAGAAGCTACTAAAATAGTAAAAAATATTTTGTTATACTTCGTTGGTTTTCTAACCATATGATAGGCAGCCATTGCAGAAAAGATCACAATAAATAGCGTACTTAAAGTAGTGATAACAAATGTATTTTTAAAGGTTACCACAAAGTTCATTTTTTCAATGACTTCTGCAAAATGGGCAAAATTCCAAGTTGTTGGTAATGAAAATGGACTGGTTAATATCTCCCCATTTGTCTTGAAGGAGTTAATAATAAGCAAAGCAAAAGGAAAAACAAAACAAACAAACGCAATAATAGAAACAATATATAGTAAGGTAGAAGACACCACTCTGGTTTTAGTCATTATGCCTCAACCTCCATTTTCTTACTTGAGTACACCTGAATTCCAGTCACAACAGCAACGATAATAAAGAGAATAATCCCCTCTGCTTGCCCTGTTCCGTAATTCGATTCAATAAATGCCTTATTCACGACATGCATGGAGACCATTTTCGTACTATCGAAAGGTCCACCTTTTGTTAAAGAAAAGTTTAAGTCATATACCATAAAGGCGTTCTTTAAAGACAAGAAAATCGTTACGACAAAAGAAGGAATCATTAGAGGAATAGTCACACTAATGAGTCTTCGAAAAGGACTAGCACCATCTATTTTAGCCGCTTCAATAAGATCCTTTGGAATACTCACCAATCCAGCAATAAAGATAATCATCATATAACCAGATGTTTGCCAGATTGTGACAATAACAAGTGACCAAAAAGCCATTTTGGGGTCTCCCAGCCAGCCAAGTTCTAAAAACTTAATACCTAGCTTTGATCCAATTGAGGGTAAAGATTGTACGAAAATAAATTGCCAAATATAACCGAGAACTAATCCTCCGATTAAGTTAGGAGTGAAATAGGCTGTTCTCATGGAGTTTTGAATGCGAATACCGGAAGTGACTAAGTAAGCTAAACCAAATCCTACTAAATTAACAAATACGACGGTTGCAACCACAAATTTAAGTGTTAGCCAAAGTGACTCCCAAAATTCCTTATCTTTAAATGCATTCAAGTAATTATATAGTCCCGAAAATTCCATCGGATCAACTGGAGTTGCCATTTTATTTAGTGTTATATAAACTCCAAAAATGAAAGGGATTAGAACCGTGATGGCAAAAAATAGTGTAGTAGGTCCTAGGAATAATAGAGAGTTCCCGAAATTTGCCAGGCTTCTTTTCCGTTGTGTCATTTATTTCACACCCTTTCTAAAATTAAAACAAGTGGGCGAGATATCCTACTACTCGCCCACTTTAGTGGTTTTATAAAATTATTCTTGATGTTCTTTGTAGTAATTTACAAATACTTTCGCTAAATCTTCTCTGCTTTGTTCTCCAGCAATATACTTTTGAACATCTGGACCAATCATAGTAGACCAATCCCCAGCATTGATAAAGTCAGTGCTGAATGGCATTGTTTGATCTTTACCGATTGCATTACTAATTGCAACACCAAGTGGATTTGTTACTGTATTTGGATTGTTTTTGAAAGCTGAAATAATTTGTGCTTTATTCACAACAAAGTCTTGACCTGCAGCATCATATACTAACCAATCAAGGAATTTCTTTGCAGCAGCTTGCTCTGCATCAGAAGCTTTCTTATTCACAACAAATACTTGAGTTGGACCAGCAGCAATTTTGTTGTTTAGTGGATTATCCGCATTGTTATCTACAGGAACTGGCATAAATCCGAATGTATCACCAGCAACAGCCTGAAGGGAATCATAAGCCCAGTTACCATTAAATAAGAAAGCAGATTCACCTTTACCAACAGCTACGTGAGCAGCGTCATAATATTGGCCGATAGGGCGTTCGCCGAACTTGTTATATTTTTTAGAAGTTAATAGTTCTAAAGTATCATAGTATCCATTCCAAGTATCATTACTTGTAAGGTCAAATTCACCAGATGCAATCTGAGGTAAAATAGAAGAAGGATCATCAGATTGGTTTAAGAATAGTGAACTGAAGTGATTTCCCATAGACCATGCTTCTGTTTGATAAGCTACAGGGAATTCAACACCAGATGCTTTTACCTTATCTAATAATTCTACTAATTTATCACGTGTATTAATTGTGAATGGGTCAAATGTTCCACCTACTGCGTTATCAAGAACCTTTTGGTTATAAACTAAACCCATACCTTCAACTGCAAATGGGAAACCAATTACTTGGCCATCTGAGTTTTTTAGTGCAGATGTTGTTTCATCATTCCATTTTTCACCTGAAAGGTCTGCTGCAACATCTTTGTATTTATGTAAAGCTGCATATGGTTCAAACATAGCCAATGTAACAACTTTACCTGAAGCAGTTAATTTATCAAAAACATTTAGTGTATCCCCAACTGCAGATGAATTTACTTCCACTTTAATATCAGGGTTAGCGTCCATAAATGCTTGTGCTGCTTCTTTGAACTGAGCGTCAATTTCACCTTTACCATTTGTAAGAATGATGCTTACTGGTGAATTTGAATCCTTTGAATCTTTGTCTTTTGATTCTGAAGTTTTTTCCGTTGAGCCTGAACATGCAGCTAACGAAAAAGCTAAAGCGCCAGTCATACCAAGCACTGCTGCTTTTTTAAGCGTTTTCATAAAATTGCTCATTAAGTTTTCCCCCTTTTATAAGAACTTTTTTCCTATTTAGGAAATTTTCTTGCCTATATGCAGATTATATGACATTATATTTCCTAGGTCAATTGAAAAATTTCTAACATTTCCCATACTTTATCTATTAATCTTAAATCTATAAACAACTAAAAATGATTTTTATATAAAAAATTATCCTAAAATAAGGTTGTGGTCGGCTTGAAAATCACGTTAAAGGAGATTGCTACTCGAGCAGGTGTCTCAACATCAACGGTCTCTAGGGTTATAAACAATAGTAAGCCTGTTAATGAAGACATACGTAAACGGGTACTGAATGTTTTAAAAGAAACCAATTACCTTCCTTTTGTCGCTCAACATCTGACTCTTCAACAATCTCAGCAATTGATAGGTGTCATTTGTCCTCAATACAGTAATACTGTTCTGGATGATTTAATTGTTGGAATCAATAAAGTATGCAAATTATATGGCTTTGATACCGTCATGGGATTAACGGATGGCACAACCGAAAACGAACTTCATTATATTGATTTATTTAGTAATAAATTATCTGTCCAAGGTATGATTTTTATGGGACAGGAATGGGATGAAGAACATATAGAAATCATCAAAAAAAATCTTACCCCTGTTGTTCTCGTAGGTCAGATTTCATCTATTCCATCCATTCCATCGGTTCATGTGGACAATATAACAGCTTCTTACGAGGCCGTCACCTACCTCATACAAAATGGTCATAGACAAATTGCCATGATTCGCGGAACGCATGGACAAACGATTAGAGAAGACCGATTTCAAGGTTATTTGAAGGCAATGAACGATGCAGGAATCACCGTAGAGGAAAATTGGGTAGTAGAAAGTGACTTAACACTTGAGGGTGGAAGTCAAGCAATGGCGGAGCTCCTGGCGAATGATGTTCAACCGTCTGCTGTTTTTTGTTCGACTGACTCCATTGCGATTGGTGCCACTAATTATCTGATGGACCATGGATACCAAATTCCAGAAGATATTTCGGTATTTGGATTTGATGGAATTGGACTTTCCAAACTGGTTCGCCCCACTCTATCAACCATCGAATACTCTGCCGTTGAAATTGGGATGACAGCTACACGAAATTTAATCAAGCTATGTAAAAATGAACTGGAGTATATCGCCCCTCATATCAATGTCCTGCACCACCTTGTTATTCGTGAAAGTACTAAATCTATATAATTTAACAAAAGGGGCTTCCCAAAAGTCAGGTAACCGACCTTTGGGAAGCCCCTTTTATGATTTATTTCCTTGTATCCTTTTTTATAAGGCTCTTTTCTGAAACTTTGTTGCTTTTTCTAACTAATAAATAGGCATTTGACAATATAGGGTATTAAACTCATATGAAAATAAAGAAAAGAGCTGAGCACTTATTAAGAGTGCCTGTAAAAATCCGGCTTTAGGGATTTTTACGAAAACAACAATCTATACGAAAACAGCTTTTATAGAAAAGCTTTAAGTTACCTTTTGCAAGATTTCTCATGTTGAAGCAGCCATTCTTTTCTCCATAGACCTCCTGCATAACCGGTTAATTTCCCATTGGAACCGATAATTCTATGACAAGGTATGACAATGCTTAGCTTGTTTTTTCCATTTGCACTCCCAACAGCTCTGATGGCCTTTTCATTCCTAATAGCAACCGCAATATCCTTATAGGACCCCGTTTCCGCGTAGGGAATTTCTTTTAAAGCACCCCATACTGTTTTTTGAAAGTCAGTCCCTTCGAATTCATACGGGAAGGTAAATTCATGTCGATTTCCTTTAAAATATTCACCAAGTTGGTTATAGCATTCTGCTAAAACCGAAGGAGTGTCAGCATTTAAAGCATTCGCCTTTTGACTCTCTTCAGAAAACAAAATAGATCGGATCGCTTCATGCGTTCCGGTTATTTCTATGATGCCAATTGGTGATTCATAGTCTAATTGATATATTTTAGTCATATAAAGACCTCCAAAGATAAAAGGTAGCATACGCCTGCCAGCCATCCCAACCAGCTGCATATTCTTGTATTTCTTTAATAGTCGGTTTCTTCTCAAGTCCTAATAGATTTTTTATAGCATTATGAAGTCCGACATCCGCTATTGGGAAGGAGGAGGTATAGTGTAGGCATTTCATCATTACATAATCTGCCGTCCATGCTCCGATACCTCTTCTCATCATTAATGTTTTATGTATTTGTTGATGATCTTTTTTCTGAAGCAAAAGCTCTTTTGTTAATTCACCATTTGCCATTGCTTTTGCAATATCCATTATATATTCCGCTTTCCTACTAGTAAATTGAAGTTTCCTCAAATCATCTACACTTAATGAAGCTACTTTTTCAAATGAGGGAAATAACCAAAATGTTTCTCCTTCGAAAATGAGACTTTCTCCAAATTGTTCGACAAAGCGTTTCTTTAATGTGTAAGCAAAGGTTAAATTAATTTGCTGTCCCATAATCGCCCATACTAGCGCTTCAAATAAATCCGGTATGCACATAATCCGTAAACCATCATATTTACAAGCAATTTCCTTTAAAATTTTATCTTGACTTGCCAATTGATAAAATTCCTTTAAATCCTGATCTAAATCAAACCATTCCCAAATATACTCCGCTACTTTTTTCCTTGAGTAAACAGATGTAGGGCTTATTAGGAATTCAACATGCAGGTAATGATTGACGAATTTAATTTTACATAGTATCAATGACTCGTTCACTTTTATTAGTTTATATAAAATTCCCTTTTTAACTTGATGAGTCACTTCCTGATCTGACCTACCTAAAAAAATTAAACACTCTTCAAAATTAAATTCCTTTGGAGGATAAATCTCTATATAAGATTCGTGATCAATCCAATTCATCTGCGAGTTCCTTTCGATATTCACTAGGAGAACAGTTTTTTATGCTTCGAAATACTTTATAAAAATTGGAAGAGCTCTGGAACCCCACTTCATAGCAAATCTCAAGATTCGTCAGGTTTGTGGCTTTAAGAAGATAGGCTGCTTTATCGATACGTATTTTTTCTAAATAGGAACGCGGAGTTTCAGAGGTTTCTTGTTTAAATAAACGTTCTAAATAAAAAGGGCTTAATCCGACTTGATCGGCTATATCTTTTAATTTCAAATTTTGTTTATAATGATTGACTAGGAACGTAATAATATTCCTGACAATCGCCATATGCGGAGATTGCTCGACTTCCGGCTGACATCTTTTGCAAGGACGATAACCAGCAATTTCAACTTCCTTCATGTCACGATAGAATTCTACATTCATTTTTTTGGGCTTTCTTGATTTACAGGAAGGACGGCAATATATCTTAGTTGTTTTAACAGCTGTAAAAAATAATCCATCATATTTACGGTCACATGCGATAATCTTCTCCCACATCTCTTCAAATGTTAGATTGATATCCATCATCCAATAGCCACCTTCTATCTTCCTGGTCTCATTCTTTTAGCTTAATACAAGCCTTTATAGAATGCACCTTATTACATTTCTACATCTTGTTCATTTTTAGTTTCACCTAAAAGTTATTGCACCCATTTTAACAAGCAATCGACCTCCAATTCGTCCTCATTCTTGCTCTTATGGTCTATTTCATACAACAAAAAAAGTGAAGCTGAAAGGGCGCTCCACTTTAAGTCAATTTCATTGAATTCTTTTATAAGTTAATCAACTATTTAATGCACCTTCAAATTCTTCAATAGTCTCCTTAAATTTACTTTGAGTTTCTAAGACTATTTTTTGTAAATCTTCGGTCTTCCCACTAACTTTTCCTACTTCTCTAGTAATGTTTTCTACATTTGAGTTTACATTTTTGATAGCATCATCTACGTTACTTGCTAATTTTCGTACTTCATCAGCGACAACTTTAAAACCTCTTCCTTGCTCTCCTACACGTGCAGCTTCTATAGCAGCATTTAATGCTACCATATTTGTTTGAGAGGAAATATTGCGTATCGTTTTAGAAACATCGCTGATTAAATCAGTCTGTTTCTTTAGTGCTTGAACAGCTTGTATCGTTTCATTTGAATTTTCAACAACTACCGTAGCTAATTCAACGGGCATATCTTTTAATTGCGAAATGATTTCTACTGTTCTATTTTCACGTTCGGTAATATCTGTTGCGATTTTAAGAATGGCCTCGACAGTACCTTCTTGATTTAGAATGGGAATATAAGTAGCTTCAAGCCAAAGAAGATTTCCTGTCTTGTCTATCCTTTGGATTTTTTCTTGAAACTTCTTTCCTTGACGAAGATTATCCCAGAGATCATTGTAGTGTTTGCTATTTTTAAAATCTTGCGTGCAAAATTGTTTATGGTCCATCCCTTTCATTTCAGCAACATGATATCCCATCGTTTTTGCAAAAATCTCATTAACCCAAATAACTTCCCTATTTTTATTAAATTCTATCATGGCCAAATTAGACTCTAAAGCTGCTAAAACAGAATGATGATCCAATACTTGAGTACTTATATTCATATAATCGACGCTCATAAAGTAGCTCCCTATATTTAAATTTTTATGTATAATTTTTGTATAACTAATGTACTATAATTATAGGGAAATTATACAAAAATCACAAGGATAAAACCTTTATTTCTTTTATCACTCGAAATCTCTAGTCTTTTTTGTATAACTTATGTAGAATGTTTTTGGAGGGGAGGAAAGAGATTTGTACACTATAAAAAAAGTTTCCGAATTGGTAGATATCCCTAACGTTACCATTCGTGCTTGGGAAAATAGATATCATATCATTTCTCCGCAAAGAAGCGATGGGGGTCACCGTTTATATAGTCAAGATGACATCAACACACTAAAATGGTTAAAAAAACAAATGGAAGAAAGAGGTATAAAAATCAGTGAAGCTGTACGATTGTTAAGAGTAAAAACTCAAAATAATCTCACTGAAAAACAATATGAACATAGAACCAAGGTTATTGGAAACTATGAGGAACTTCAAGATACACTCTATCGAAGATTAATAGAATTAGATTTTGTTCAAGCTAACGAAATCATTGATTTGGCATTTTCCTTGCATGCTATTGAAGATGTATTTCTTCACATATTAGCCCCTGTACTTGTTCGGATTGGAGATGAATGGGAGGCTGGGTCTATCGGGGTTGCCGAGGAACACTTCACATCTGAGTTAATTATGCATCGGTTCACAAATTTTTTAAGAGTATTGCCTTTACATGATCATCTCCCAAAAGTATTGGCATTTTGTCCCGAAGCAGAACTTCATCACATAGGACTCATGCTCTTTAGCTTATTTCTTCGAAAAAAAGGAAACGAAGTCATTTATTTAGGTGCGAACACACCCTATAAAGGTTTAACGGAAATAATAAAAAGGAAAAATATTTCCGTCATTGCTATATCTACCACGAATTCAAATTCGATTGAAAATATAATGAACTGGGTAAAAAAATGCCTACAAGAAAATCCTCATTTGAAATTTGTATTAGGTGGAAAAGGTTTCGAAAATACTCAAATTCAATTAACAGATCAAGTTTTTATACCTGAGGCACAAGACTGGGAAAACTTCTACAAGTTACAAATGACTAACTATTAAATTTAAAAAGCCAAAAATAAGAAAGTTTCTAACAAACTCCTATTTTTGGCTTAATCCATTATTAAATAACCACATTTTTTTATTTACTATTACCATAACACATTTAAATGAGATACTTTTAAAGTTCTTAACTTCTCTTAAAAATGATGATATATTAAGCCCCTTTTACTAGCTCCAGTTCCGACCTATTCTTCTCGTCTGACTTTGCCTTATACCAATTCATCCCTAATACTCCAAGGATAATCATCATCGAACCAATTAGATGATACAGATGCACTTCTTCCTTAAGGAAAATAGCTCCTGCAATGATTGAGATAACAGTGGAAAGATTAGAGAAAATACTAACTTTGGTAGCTGATAACTTTGATAGAACATAATTAGATAGTAATGATGAAATCCAGGTGGATAAGACTCCAAGAAATAAAATCGAGAGGAGAAAATCTATATTTTTAAATAAGAGGACATAGCCTAAAATATCCCCCTCCACTACCTTCTTGAATATCGAAAAGCCATTAAAAAACAAAGCTCCAAATGTAACCATTATGTATGTTAATTGCACAGGTGTAAAAATCCCTGATAAGTGTCTGGATAACACTGAATAGCTGGAAATAGATAAACAAGATATGAATAGGAATAAAATCCCTATCCATTTGGTTGTTGTTGCCTCAAGTTCAAACCCATTCATCCAAGATATATATATGACACCTAAAATCGAGAGGGACATGAACATAACTTGAATTTTATTCACTCTTTCCTTAAGAAATAGAACGGAAAGCCCGGCTGTGAGAGCAGGCGATAGCGCAATAATAATCCCGCACTCTACCGAACTAGCATGTTCTAAACCAATTGCTTGAAAACCAAAAAAAAGAGTAGGGTTAAAAAGGGCTAATGCACCTAATGCGAGAATCGTTTTTTTATTCCACTTTATAACAATCCTTTTTCCCCTTTTAAACATGAACATGTAGAGACTTAAGGCAATCCAAGCTAATAAAAAGCGATAGCCCAGTGTATCTGCTGGAGATGTTGATTCTAAAGCCAGTTTTGTAAATAAAAAAGATAACCCTATAATACTCGCATTCATTATGGCTGCAGCATAGATTAAAGAATTTTTCACTTAGCTTCTATTCCTTTTTAAGTTAATTTTTACCCTCAGTTAATACATATCCATTCCAAAATAACATTTTAACAGACTGTTTCGCTCATCGTTGGTCTCTATCTGCTTTCGTTTTTTACCAAATTTATTTGTTTCTATAAATGAATTACCTGAAATGGTCAATCTCCCTTCAGCTGTGGCAATAGAAACAATTAGGTTTTGAGTAAAATGTGAATTGACGGATGTTTGTTGATAGACATTCATTTCGTTAAAGTCCTGCATTTGTCGAGGCTCTAGTGTAAATTCATACCCAGAAACCCATTGACCAGCTATTATTTTCTGAAAATAGTAAACATCCGAACTTTGATTAGACGCTATACGGTACATTCCACTTATATCTGTTACCACTTCACCTGATAACGGCAAAGGGCTTCGAGCAAAATTACCAAATCCCACATCGACAATATACTTCTTTTCGAGTTCGACTAGAATAAGCATATGATCGAATTCAGGGCCAAAGGTTCCGTTATCTCGACTAACTTTACCGGATAGTATAGTTGAAGTGAAACCTACATTATCTAGAAACCATGCTAATAACCCATTTAACTCATAGCAATATCCACCGCGTTTACTTCTCACAATCTTTTCAAACAATGTTTCAATATCTAGTATGATTGGTTTATTATTCGCAATGTCGATATTCTCAAATGGAACCGCTAGAATATGATGTTCTTGAATTTTTTGTAATGAATTAAAGTCTGGTTTTATCTCCCCAGTCATTTTGATTCGTTCTAGATACTGGTCTATTTCTCTTTCATTTCCCATCTCATTTTCTGTTATTTTATCGAGCATCTTAATCACTAACCTCATTTCACACAAACTAGTCCTTAGCCAATTAGTATTTCTTTACCTTTTTATTCCTACACTGTTAGTTAAAATGGTTTGTTCATTAAATACCTTTCAGCCGTAATCGAAAACCCCTTTTGCTTAAGCAAGTCATAGACTAGTTTATTGCCACTTATAAAATCTCCTGTTCTTCCAGGCTGACCATTTTGCTGAAAAACATTTGATAAGATTAAATTTATTATTAATTCCTGCTCTATATGATCGATGTTTACATCCGTTTCACATTGAAATAACAATACATTAGATTCTCCTCTTTCCCCTGGGAATCTTTTAAATAAGGCATAGCCTAATGGATTTCCTTTTTTGTCATAAACGATGAGAGAATATCCGTTAAAAATATTCTCTGGCCTTGATTCCCAAGTAACATCGTTGTTATAAAAGGATAGAGCTTTTACATCTGAAACATATCCTAGCTTTAATGTATAGTTAGAAAATTGTTCCTCTACTATATTAGCAAGCTTCAAGTTTTCATTAGTAAATGTCCAGGTTGTATTCTCCTTTTTATAACCAAATCTTTCATATAACTTGATCGCTGGGACATTATTGGTCAGAACTTCGAGTGTTGCCATTTCAACTGAAGATTTCTTGTAGATGTCTAATGTTGCTTCCATCAATACTTTCCCAATTCCTAATCCTTGATGATGTGGGGAAACGCCTGTTCCACCGTCCCAAGCTGTTTTTACCCCGTCAATTACTTTTACCGCATTAAAGACAAATCCAACTGGTTTATCATCGATAAACGCAACAATGGATAAGGAAGGTGATAATTCCTTCTTTCCCAACATGTTTGTTAACTGTTCAACGGTAATTTCCATGTTAAGGCTATAATTTGAAAATGCTTCGTTCCAAGCTTGCGTCGCTTCTAATAACGTACATTCACTTAATCTCTTTATCTTAATCATCTAAAAAACCTTCCGTTCCAATATTTTTTGGATTTCCAAACCATATTTTACATCTATTAACAACTATTATCCATATAAGACTTACTATGATACAAAAACTCCCAAAGAAAATACCAAGTATTTGGGCAGATGTAAATTTTAATAAAAATCCTGTTAGCAAAATTGAAATCTGTGTCACAGATCCAAATAAAGTAAAATGCAGTGAAATTTTTCAACTGATTATACCTTCTAAACTATAAATTTGAATATTTTGTGACAACGGTTAAATATTATCAACTATTAGGAGTAGGTGTTAATTAGCTCACTGTTTTATTGAAACCTTATTGCTACAATGAAGGAGTCTTATGGACTTTCAAAAATATGAATGAAATGGGGTTTTCCGTTGAATTTGCCACAGTTGAAAATAGGTAGCATTATGCCAAATGTTCCAATCATGCAAGGCGGTATGGGTGTAGGTATTTCTTTAAGTGGACTTGCAACTGCTGTTGCAAACGCTGGGGGAATTGGAATCATATCCGGAACAGGGATTACAGTCGATGAATTGAGATCACATATAAGGAAGACAAAAGAGGCTATTAAGGATTCCGGCTTTTTTGGAGTAAACGTTCTTTTCGCCATGAATGACTTTGCTGAAAAAATGAAAGTAGCCATAGAAGAAAAAGTGGATTTCATTATATCAGGTGCTGGAATTTCAAGAGATATGTATACCTGGGGCAAAGAATCGGGCGTACCAGTCATCTCGATTGTATCTTCAGCAAAGCTTGCGAAGCTTTCAGAACGTCTTGGTGCTTCTGCTGTTGTGGTAGAAGGACATGAAGCCGGTGGACACCTTGGTACGGATAGACCTTTATTTGACATATTGCCGGAAGTGGTTGCAGCAGTGAAGATTCCAGTTATTGCGGCTGGAGGAATTATGACCGGAGAAGATCTTGCACGCGCCATAAGAATGGGAGCTTCTGGAGTACAGATGGGAACGCGATTCGTTGCTAGTGAAGAGTGCGATGCGCCGTTATCATTTAAAGAAAAATATGTACACGCTCAAAAGGAAGATACGATTTTAGTAAAAACAACGGTTGGTCTCCAAGGTCGTGCTATTAAGAACCAATTCACTGAACTTATTAGTGATGATAAAAAGGTGAAAATTAAGAAGTGCATTGATTGCCTAAAGAACTGTTCTTATCGTTTCTGTACACTTGATTCTTTGGTTACCTCTATGAATGGAGATTGCGAAAATGGCCTTGTTTTTGCCGGTGCAAGAGTAAGTGAAATCAAAGAAATCCTGCCAGTCAAAACAATCATCAACAACATTATGAGAGAATATGAAACTTGTATGTGAATGAAAATATATGACCTGACCCTATAGAGTATATTGGTCAGGCTTTTTTTATGTATGGTACTCCTACCCTATTAATCTATCGGTTTACTATTATTCCCCTTCTTGTTTTATAAATATCCTAAACTGTTCCTAATGTAGTTTGTAAATAAAAACAGTTATTTAGGAAAACCTAACTTTAAATAGATAAGATAGGAGTGCAAATAATGGTAGAAAGTCCAAAGACAAACAATAAGACTTTTTGCATGAGTGAATACGATGTATTAAAACGAGTAATTCTTTGTCAGCCTCAATATATGACAATTCGCGAAGTAATTAATGAAACGCAAGAGCATTTTAAGAATGAAGGTATTCATATTGAGCGTGCATTAGAGCAGCATGCTGAATTTGTCAAAACTCTAAAAGGTAATGGTATTGAAGTTATTTTATTACCTTATCATAAAAAATACCCTGAACAGGTCTTTACAAGGGATATTGGTTTTACATTAGGGCAAACCATTTTTGTTGCAAAGATGGCAACAGATATTCGTGCAGGAGAGGAAGATGTTTTAAAACAATGGTTGGAGGACGAAGAAATCTCTTATTATAATTTAGCTGAGGAACTCATTGAAGGCGGAGATGTTGTCATTGATCGGGAAACCATTTACGTAGGGCTGAGCAATCGGACAGACCAAAAAGCTGCTGAACAATTACAGCGTCTTTTAAATCAATTCAATGTTATTCCCATCCCATTTAAAGAAAAATACCTGCATTTAGATTGTGTATTTAATGTCGTTTCATCTGAGGTGGCCCTTATTTACCCAAATGCCTTAACGAAAGAAAACATCGATCTTTTTGCTTCCCGCTATGATTTAATTGAAGTTTCGGAAGAAGAACAATTTCAATTAGGTACAAATGTATTGAGTATCGGAAACAAAAAGGTATTAAGTTTGCCGGTCAATGAAAAAGTAAACAAACAGCTTCGTATTCGGGGCTTTGAAGTTATTGAAGTAGATATTACGGAAATCATTAAATCTGGTGGATCCTTCCGTTGTTGTACTCTTCCTATTTTACGAGAAGACGTAAAGTAAAAACTTAAAAATGACCATATAAACAACCTAACCTTCTCCAAGGTTAGGTTGTTTATATGGTCAGAAATACATAATTTAAAAATTCTTGACGACTACTACCACTTTCCCCAATGAGAGCCTATCTCCTTATAAAATAATCAATATTGTGGTTTTTCTCGAAACCATAAAGTTGCAATCCATTTTTCCCCCTCTTTTAACGGGTGAGATCCATGCATGGAAAGTGGATGGGCTTGATTTGTTGAATGAATACAATTTTCAAAAACCAACAAGCTCCCTTGAGTAGGTGAAACTTCAAGCGAAAGGGAAGGAAAAAAAGTTTCTCCACCAGCATTTACTGTATTTAAATAAAGAATCGCTGTAAGAATTCGTTGTCCTCCTTTAAGTAAGTACTCTCTTTCTAGTTTACTAGTAGAACTAAAGGAATCAAAATGTATATCAAATTTACCACCAGTTTGATACCTAACAATTTGTAACTTCTCAGCATGGTTAAGTGGTTGACCAACAATCGTTGCAATTCGCTCACATATTTGTTGAACACCTGTGTTAGTATTGTGGGCGAACCAAGCCTGTTCTGACTTCCTTGTTTCTGATAATATTTGTTTTGAATGCCCAATTACAGCAGACTGTTGAAGCTTTCCTTTAGCCAAATCTTGCAATTGCTGACACTCTATCTGATTCGCTACGTTTTCATAATAGGCTATAAAGGGATCCTTACCATGGTAAATAATAGAAGGTTTTTTCACTCTATTCACCGCTTCCATTGAATTAACTTGTCCTTTATCCTATGCGGTGAAAGTATTTGTTGTGAATACTCCAAGTACTAAATGATACCCAAATTCCTCAAATAACCCGAAAAAGTTGAATGGTTGATTCCTAATCCCTTGAATATTATTAGCCGTATTTTCCTAAACTTCTCTTTTTACCAAAAACCACAATCTATACGAAAACAACCTTTTAAAATAAAAACCGATTTGTCCAGCATTTTTCAAGTATAATGAACCATATTCAGATATGCATATAATATATCCTGGAGAGGATTCTATACATATGAATAAAAAACCAAAAACGAGGTTGAAAAATGAGTAAAAAAAGTTTTGCGGATTATCATATAAGTGAAGAAATAAAAAGAGCACTATCTGTTTTAAAATACGAAACTCCAACAGAAGTTCAAAGTAAAGTCATTCCATTAGTAATGGAAAATCAAGATCTTGTCGTAAAGGCTCAAACAGGAAGTGGAAAGACTGCGTCCTTTGGTATTCCTGTTTCCGATATGATTGACTGGGAGGAAAAAAAACCACAGGTCTTAATTCTTACCCCAACTAGGGAGCTTGCGGTTCAAGTCCGCGACGATATTACGAATATCGGAAGGTTTAAACGCATTAAAGCAGTGGCCGTCTATGGAAAGGAGCCTTTTACGAAACAAAAGGATGAATTGAAACAAAAAACTCATGTAGTCGTTGGTACGCCTGGACGGGTCATGGACCATATTGAACGAGAAACCCTAGTTTTGGATCAAATAAAGTATCTTATCATAGATGAAGCTGATGAGATGCTTAATAGAGGTTTCATCGATGAAGTGGAAGCGATCATTAAAGAGGTGCCCTCAACCAGAGTAACAATGGTTTTTTCAGCTACCATGCCTAAAGATATTGAAAGTCTTTGCCATAAATATATGAAAGATCCTATTCATATTGAGATTGAATCAACTGGGGTAACCGCCGATACCATTGAACATTTTCTCATTGAAGTGAGAGAAGAAGAAAAGGTTTCACTCCTTAAAGACATCACGGTTGTAGAAAATCCAGACAGCTGCCTCATTTTCTGCCGAACCAAAGAACACGTAGATAGTGTGTATAGTGAACTGGATAAAGTTGGGTATTCTTGTGAGAGACTCCATGGGGGACTAGAACAAGATGACCGGTTTGCTGTTATGGAGGGTTTCAAATCAGGGAACTTCCGCTATCTGGTTGCCACCGATGTAGCTGCAAGAGGTATTGATATTGATAATGTGAATCTTGTCATCAACTATGACGTTCCTATGGAAAAAGAGAGCTATGTGCACAGAACTGGAAGAACCGGCCGTGCCGGAAATAAAGGAAAAGCCATTACGTTTTCAACACCTTTTGAAGAAAAGTTCATTAAAGCAATTGAAAAATACATCGGCTTTGAGATACCTACTATAGAAGCTCCTAGCCATCTAGAAGTGGTTTCTGGAAAAGCAGCTTTCGAAGAAAAACTTAGCGGCAGACGAGTAGTAAGAAATAATAAAACAGCCCGAATCAATCAAGATATTATGAAACTCCATTTCAGCGGTGGTAAAAAAAAGAAAATTCGTGCTGTTGATTTTGTTGGAACAATCGCAAAAATCCCTGGAGTCACAGCAGATGATATCGGCATCATAACCATCCAAGATCATATGTCATATGTTGATATTCTGAATGGAAAGGGCTCACTAGTTTTACAAGCCATGGAGAATGCGACTATCAAAGGAAAAAAGTTAAAAGTGAGCAAAGCAATTAAATAAAAAGTTTTATAGAAAAACCTTAAATCCCCCTCATTTAAAAAAGATGAGGGGGATATTTGCTTCCATTAGAATTTAAAGTTCACAGAAACCAATTATTAGTTGTTTGTTCCCTATTAATCGTCCCTCGCACATTTTGGTATTTTTTCCCTTTTAGTTTAAAAAGGGCCGGTCCCTTAATTGCAGGTAATGATCAGAACCATTTTTGTGATATAAATCACAATTCGCTAGGATTACTAATGCTATCATTATTAATGAGTTAGATAATAATAATCACCTAAATTTTTCTCACTGCTATTTGTACTATTACTTTACATAAAGATAATTACATAAAGGAGTGTTATAAATGTCTGAAAATAAATTGTCAGAATTAATTAGTCCTGAAGCTATCATTAATTTTGAAACTGGTGCAATTAAAGCGAGCACTTTGGATTCAATTATCAATCTTTTACCATTTGAAATGGGTTTTTGCGATGCTAACGATATTTTCCGCTGGTATTCAAATAATCCAAACCGTGTCCATGGTCGTCGTAACGAAGCAATTGGTCGCCATGTGCTTGAGCTTCACCCAAAAGTGGCTCATCATGTTGAAAAATTGTTGAATGATTTCCGTTCAGGAGCACGCGACGAATGGGAGTTTTGGTTTCCAAAACGCTCTGGTGAAGAAACCGGTCAAATTTACCAAAAGTTTATGGCAGTACGTGATGAAAATGGAAAATACCTTGGCTGTATGGATGTGACCATTAATCTCGACCTTTTCAAAGGAAAAAAAGGTAAACACACCCCTGAAACTATTGACGAATTTATCGCTGTTATGCCTGAATAAAAAAGATCTTTCGATTTGAGAGAACGCTGAAAAACACACTGAATCGCCCGATTCAATGTGTTTTTCTTTATTTATAGAAACCTGCACAGCCGCAAAACAGGAACCTATTTAACATGGTCAATAAATAATCTGGAAAGCAGTGACAGAGTTTTATTTTTGTTATAAACAAGATAGAAATATCTTTCATCCTCAAAGCCATTAATTTCATGCATTTGAAGCAATTGCTTTTTAGCATAATCCTTGGCCGCAATTTCTGAGATTATGGCAATCCCAATGTCCTCCATAACAAACTGAATTAAATTTTGTCCGCTTTCTGTATAGGCAATGATGTTCATTTGTTCTTTTGAGATATTATTTTTTTTCATAAATTGCTCAAGAATGGCATTTGTTCCTGATCCAGAATTTCTCATAATAAATGGATATTTCAGGAGCTCCTGAATAGTCACTGGTTCGTTTATCTCTATGTTATTTGAGGTAATTAGGACCAGTTTTTCTTTTACCAATGGAACAAAACAAAGTTTATCATTTTCAAACTTTTTGCCCAAAAACCCCAAATCAACAGCACCATTTAACACCTTCTCCATCACAACCTTTGAAGAAGATTGTTCAATGTGAAAAACGGCATTCGGGTATTGATTCCGAAAGTGCTTAATCATTTTGGGAAGTATAAATTGTCCCGGAACCGAACTTGCCGCAAACCGAATTATTCCCCGCAGTTCATTCATTCCCTCTATTAGATCAAGCATGGCTTCATCTTTTAACTGAAGTAATTTTAATGCCCATTGATATAAACGGCTCCCATGAGGTGTAAGAATGATTTCCCTCCCAACCCGGTCAAACAGTTTCATATTCAATGATTTTTCTAATGCTTGTATATGCGTGCTTACGGTGGATTGACTCAAGAATATATCCTCTGCTGCCTTGGAAAAACTTTTATTCTCCACCACTTTTGTAAAGACAAATAGCTGGTGTAAATCCATTCGGTTATCTCCTTTATGTTGCTGTTACTTTGAACCCAAACAACATACAAACTTTAACGTATTTACATCTAATTAAACGATTATATATATTGATAAGATAGTTAAATTAATTTATCTAAATGATACCACCTTTGAGATCTATTCATCTAATATTTCGATATCTATTAATCTATCTTATCGATAATTTGAATTGCCCTAAAGCCAAACTAACCTTTATATTAGTGAATAAATGAAGCCCATAGAATGCCCTGTATATCTTCGGGCATTTTTTAGCATCAGGATTTTTGGACAATTTCATAGCAACTTTTGATCATAATATTGGCCAAGGGCACCCCTATCGCCTTTGCCTAAAAAGGAGGAGATACATTTAATGAATCTTTATCAAAAAATCTTCAAGGAATATTGGAATCCCTACATAGCCATCAGTATTGCAGGTCTGATCAGTGCATTGTACTTCGGGATTACAGGTACAGTTTGGGCAGTTACGGGGGAATTCACCAGATTAGGCGGGCATATCTTACAATGGTTCGGTGTCGATGTCTCTCAATGGGCGTATTTTCAATTGGTAGGAATGGAAGGGACTCCCATCAGCCGTACGGATGGATGGATTGTCATTGGGATGCTCGTTGGCGCACTAATAACGATTTTACTAAGCAACAGTTTTAAAATCCGCGTACCAAAACAAAAACGCCGTTTAGTTCAAGGTTTTATTGGCGGAATCATCGCAGGGTTTGGTGCACGCCTTGCCCTTGGATGCAACTTGGCTGCCTTTTTTACGGGCGTGCCTCAGTTCTCGTTCCATTCCTGGATCTTTATGTTGACCACTGCGATTGGAACCTATTTTGGCGTTAAAATTGTAAGTACTAAATGGTGGAGGGGAAAACCTATCTTGACGAAAGGCTCAATGAACCCTGATAACACCTCGCTTGTGAAAATAAGGAATATCCAACCGATACTTGGTCTAATTTTTGCCTGCCTGTATCTCGCACTTGTTCTTTACTTTTTCGCAACAGGCAAACCACTCCTCGCAGTTGCCTGTATAGCTGGAGCCCTTTTTGGGATTCTTATCGAACGTGGACAAATTTGTTTCACTTCTGCCTTTCGAGATTTATGGGTCAGCGGAAGGGCTGTAATGTCACAAGCAATTGCTGTTGGCATGATGATCAGTGTTATCGTAACATTTATCTATATTCAAAATGGCTCTGTCGCCCTTATCAAATTGGCTGCTCCTAGCACAGCAATCGGCGGACTCCTTTTTGGGTTCGGTATTGTACTTGCCGGCGGCTGTGAGACTGGCATGATGTATCGAGCAATGGAAGGTCAATTGTTATTCTGGGTCGTAGGCTTAGGAAATATCGTCGGTGCTACAGTTCTTGCCTATGGCTGGGACCATCTTGGCATCTACAACTCACTTGTGGAGAATTGGCCAAAAGTCAACCTAATGGAACAATGGGGGCCTATGGGAGCTTTATTCGGGACACTGGCCATGTTGTCCGCTTGGTTCTTCTTATCAAATTGGTGGCAAAAGCGGTTTCGTTACGGAAAAGGCATCAATCATCAAAAAACGGAACGGATTTCTCAAGTTACAAAGGAGGCTTAATACATGTCCCAAGTGATTGATGTCAACTATACCCTTGATATTCGTGGGGAGCCTTGACCCTATCCTGTCATTTTTGCGCTGGATGCGCTAAAAACGATGAAAATCGGAGAAGTATTAAAAGTCATCGCAGATTGTCCTCAATCCTTTCGAAGTGTTCCGGAAGAAGCTGTCAAACATGGCTACCAGCTCCTGATAGAACCGGAAAAGGTTGGGCACGATATTTATTTTTATATTAAAGTAGTAAATTAGCCAATAGTAAAAAACTGCACCTACAATTATAAGATAAGACCCAAAATGGAGGTGCAGTTCATTATTTCCCTAAAAACCTCATTTACTTATGGTACGGTTCACCATGATTTATCTAAATGAGGTTTAATAATGTATTTTCTTATTGATGATTAGCATTCTTTCGACCTTAAATCTTATACGCCTTTTTCTATATTAGCTATCCATTAAACAAAATAGTGCTCTGGAAAATGTCATTCCAAGCACCAAATTTTTGTGAAATTCACCCATCCTAGAGGTTCTATTTGAATTCCAGCCAAACCAACGGAATATTGAATCGTTTTTTTTCTTCGATACAAATAAATCAAGGCATAATCTTCAAGTAAAGATTGCTCAATTTCATCTAGTATTTCTATTAAATTTCTCTCTCTATTCGAACCGTAAATTTGACTAGTAATCTTTTTCTCTATATCCGATACTAAATCAGGTGACAGATGCCTCCGGATATAACTTTCCTCGGTCATATAAACGTCTAAAAGTGAAAAAGTTGTATCATGATCTATTAAGCATTCAAACAAAATCAGTTGTGCATCAACTATTTTCGGATAGGGAGCATCGTTTTTCTTTTGTATGAATCGGACAATCATATTAATCCCTATTTCCTTACATACTCTTTGAAGTAATAAAGCATCATTTTCATGATAAATGGAACAGTACAAAACAATAGGTTCACCTGAATAACCTGATTCTTTTATGTATTGTTTTGCGATGCTTTTATAGTCTAAGTTAAATTCTTCTATGATACTCTCCTTAGGCAACAATGAATACGCAGGATAATAGATTTCCCAATCAATCTGTTTTATCAATTCTTCATTTTTTAAAAGGATTTGCATTCCCTTACGAAATAGTATGTTTTGTTGTGGACCCTCAATATTTAAATTAAATGTTAGTAGCTTGCATCCATTCTCCAATCGATCTGCCCTATGAAACTTCATTTCTTTATTTTCAGGTTTTTGTAATATTAGCTTTTCCAGTTGAAACACATCGGGTCGAACACCATTTACAGAGTTAGTATTTTCAACCGTTTTCCATAATTCGATTTTGTCTAAAAAAGGTCTCCCTGCGTAATAATTACTGTTTGCTTGCAGAATTAATTTATCTGTATCATTTTGAACGACTTTAAATGAACCCGTACCAACTGGATGTAAAAATTCTTGAAACGTGCTGGTTTTTTGTACAATCGATAGTGGATGAGCAGCAAGATAATGTAAAAAGTATAGATTGGATTTAGATAATTGAAATCGTATTGTCCAGTTATTTAATACATCGATATGCGCAATATCACTTACCATCCAGCTATAGATAGATTGCTCATTTTTCAACCGTTGAAAAGTATACAACACATCCTTGGCGTTGCATTCATTTCCATCATGAAAAAGGACTCCTTTTCGTAAATATAGTGTCCACTCTAGATTGTTCTTAGACTCCCAAAAATGGGCCAATCCTGGTTCAATCTGATTTTGTACGGGATGAAATACGACTAGCGTATCAAATATATGTTTAACAAGATGGGCCTCAATCCCACAAGTTGTGAGAATAGGATCTAAACTACCTATCTCCTTAACCATCGGAACTCGTAACATATCTACATTTTTACTATTTTTCTCTTCTGAAAGAACACCAAACGAATGATATAACCACTGGAAATATTTTTCTTTTTCAATTAAGTCTTTTACTTTATTTTCGACGAATCGTAATGACCCACTAATATCACCATTTTTCACCTTCTCTTTTGCTACTTGGACATACATGCTTTGGATGAATAAATGAAATTTTATAACCGATGTCTTTCCTCTTCCTCTTCCTGGTTGCCATGAAATCCAATTTTTTTCTACTAATCTCTTTAATGCAAAATTAGCATTTCTTTTGGAACATCCTAAAAGATTAGATACTGTTTCAAGTGTTACTGAAATAGGTACCTCTAGTTCCTCTTTGAAATGCATACATAAATCCTCATAAACTTCATAAACTTGCATGTCTTATCACTACCTTCAAAAAAGGTGAAAGATTATTATTTTAAGTTTACACTTTTTCTTCATCTTAAAACAAATAAAATGGAAACATATAACATTTTGGAGGGATTCAAATGAATAAAAGTATTACACTTGTAAAAAGACCCGTCGGGATGCCTACTTTAAATGATTTTCTAATAGTTGAAAATAAGATACCAACTATTAGGGATGGGGAGATATTAATAAAAACTACATATTTATCAGTTGATCCATTTATGCGAGGAAAGATGAGAGATCGAGAGTCCTATACACCTCCTTATCAACTTAATAAACCTATCGATTGTAGCGGAATTGGGGAGGTAATAGAATCAAAAAATAGTAATTTCCAAGTTGGGGATGTAGTGTCTGCTGTAATGAGCTGGTCAGAGTACAATGTAGGCACTGATTTAACCGTTCGAAAACTCAATCATGAGCTCCCTTATACAACTGCACAAGGCATCCTAGGTATGACTGGAAGAACGGCTTATTTTGGTTTACTGTATAAGGGTCAACCAAAAGAAGGTGAAACCATTGTTATTTCTGGTGCAGCAGGAGCAGTTGGAAGTGTTGTAGGTCAAATTGCGAAATTAAAAGGTTTTCGGGTAGTTGGTATCTGTGGATCAGATGAAAAAGGACAATATTTAATCAATGAGCTAGGTTTTGATGCAGTTGTTAACTATAAAACGGAAAATATTCGTAAAGCCCTTAAACACCATTGCCCAAACGGAATAGATATTTACTTTGACAATGTTGGTGGTGACATTACAGATCAAGTAGTTTCTCTTATTAACTTTGGCGCAAGAATTGTGATTTGTGGTGCTATATCAGAATATAATTCCGCTGAAGTGTCTGTCGGACCAAGACTGTTTCCCACACTTTTAAATAAAAGTGCTAGTGCACACGGGTTTATTGTAAATGATTTTGATCAACTCCGTTCAGAAGCAGACAATCAATTAAGAGAATGGGTTCTTCAAGGTAAAATTAAAAGCAAGGAAACAATTATTGAAGGATTTGAAAATACAGTACCTGCTTTTTTATCGTTATTTGAGGGTGGAAATGTCGGTAAACTTCTTGTTAAAGTCAATTAAATACATTTCCTTAGTAGTTAAAAGGCTTAACAATAATATCGTTTTTTAATCTTGCACATCAATTTAATGTATTTTCCCATAAGTAAAGGAGAGGATAAATTCCTCTCCTTTTTACCGAAAAGTAGTCTTAAGAAACAGTCCCAATCTTATAACTTCTAAAAACCTCATTTACTTATGGTACGGTTCTCCATTGTATTTATGGTAAAGCATACATACAGTGTTACCTTATTTTCATTTAATCTTAGCAACCCCTAATGCAAAATGTCTAAATAGAACGTTCTCAACAAATTCTGCTTGTGTTTCGTCACAATCTATAATCAATATAACCTCTGAATGTTTTCCTTTTAAAACTCTCTCTCTTTTTTTAAATACTTTTTCTATAAAAAGCCTAATGACAAAACCTATTAAGAATCCAATAAAGGCACCGATAAGTCCCCAATAAATCGGTCCCCATTCTAGTTTGAATCCAATACTTGCCCCAATTACAGAAAAAGCCGTTGCAAGGGCCATACCGATATCAATTATGGATGTTCCATCAGACCGATGAATTGTATCGAACAACTTACTTTCCTCAAGTCGATTATCTAATGGAACAGCAAATATGTTTTCTTTTAAAATTCCCTTCTTCTCTAATGTTGAAATAGCCATTTCCAAATATATATGATTTTCAAATGTAGAAAAAAGTTGCATGGCAATCACTCCACTTTATGGCCTTTTAATATTTGGAAATTGGGATTTTGATAATTTTTTGTTAGGAAACCTCTTTGTACCTTTTCATAAAGTTTATTGTTCTCTACTGTATTTATATATGAATCGAAAACAGCAAAACCATATAAAGATGGGAAAAACAGTAACCATTCAGGTTTTATAATGGATGTGGCTTGTTGCACTTCCCCTAAAAACAAAAGGGATATCGCCTCAAGTGCATGAGAAAAATAAAAAAATACAACAGACCAAATAATAACAAAGAAGGCTGTAACAATCCTATGTATGTAAAGTTGTCCTAATCCCGGCATAAAAAGGGACCATAAAAAAGATAAAACGGGATTCCTTTTATCAAGGTAATTAATTTCCAGTGCTCCTATACTAAATGTATTAAAAGGATGGTTTTCATGTTCTGCTAACATATAAACATTATTCATATCTACAGTAGTACGATAACTATCCCAAATAGCAAAAATGTATACTGGGATATAAATCAAAAGCCATCTTGTATCCAAAACTTCCTTCGCCATATCAATATTCCCTTGAAATGAATAATTCATTGATAGATTAACATTTGCTTTTAGATTAATTACAACTTCCCAAATAAACAGTGTAAAACCTCTGAGATATTTTGATAAAATCATATGTCCAAATCCTGGAAACGCTGCAGACCACCAAGCAATAATATAAGGATTCCTTAAATGTATTTGAGTTGTCCCTAAAATACTTACATGGGCTTTATAACGTTTAGCGGTATTGTTATTCGTATAGTTATCCATATCATTACACCTTTTGACCAATATTTGGTTAAAACTATCCCTGATATCTTTATTATGCTTAATGTTAACGAACTTCATGTAGAGATAAGTGAACATTAATGTTTTAGCAGAATACAACGAGTACCATACATTTGAATTATTAAGTGTGGATATACTATTTATCAATCCATCTAATTAAACGCGTTATTATCTTTGAATAAATGAGGTGAATATGTTGGATAAAGATAAATTAAAACTTACATCTTCTGAAATAGGCTCACTATGGGGAGAGTTTGTAAATGGTACGATGACTGATGTAGTAAATAAATATATGTTTACAATCATTGAGGATGAGCGAATTAAAGCGATTTTTGCAGATGCTATTGAAACATTCAAAAAGCAAAAAGAGCAAATTAGCGCATTTTTGAAGAACGAGGGCTTTCCAGTTCCAATTGGATTTTCAGAATCCGACCTCTTTAAAGGAAAGCAGAGATTGTTCACGGATATATTTTGTTTGAATTACTTACATATCATGACACTACATGGTTTGCTGGGACACAGTATTTCGTTAGGTGTGTCGGTAAGAAGAGACTTAAGGTTTTTTTATGATTCATGTGATGACGATGCAAAAAGGATGTATCACCAAACGATTGAACTCTTGCTTGAAAAAGGTAATTTTCAAAAAGATCCTTTATTCTATCCTGCCGAAAACCCTGAATTTATTTCAAGTAAAGACTTCACAGATGGTTTTTTCGGAAAAGGTAGAAAATTAGCGGCAACAGAAATTATTAGTATCTCATTTAACCTTAAAAAAAGTATTATGGCAAAAACGCTTTCTATTGCCTTTAGTCAAGTTGCTCAAACTTCAGAAGTAAGAAAATTTTTAACCGATTCTGAGAAAACAGCCGATGGGCAAATAAAAGCATTTTCAAAAATAATGCAAGCAGATAATTTACCTGTTCCAAAATCTTTAGAAACAGAAGTAACAATCTCAACAGACTCTCCTTTTTCTGATAAATTAATGCTGTATCATATTGGATTCTTATTTCAAGCAGCACAAAATTATCATGGAGCAGGTCTGGCATCAGCAATGCGAACAGATCTTGTTACTGCTTACGAGGGAACAATTCTTAAAAATCTTATAGTTACAAAAAAATGGTTTGATTTAATGGTAAAAAATAAATGGTTAGAACAACCACCACTTGCTCCAAATAGAGGAGAAATTGCAGGCCAAAAATAATAATCAGGCATTACTATTTTAAAACCAACCTCTATTCTAGAGGTTGGTTTTTAAAATAGACAGAAACGAACTCATTAAAAAGTTATAAATTACTTGTAAGTCACATCATTAGTTTGTTTAACCACTCTTTATCAAGAGTAACTTCATCTCTCTGTTTTACCACTATTTGTGATAAGGTTCACCCCGATTAATCCTAAAAGCACGATAAATCTGCTCCAATAAAATCAATTTCATCATCTGGTGCGGAAAGGTCATTTTTGAAAAGGATAACTTCTCATCTGCCCTCTGTAATACCTCATTACTCAAGCCTAAGGACCCTCCAATTACAAAAGCAATTTTACTTTTTCCGTATGTGGCTAATTTATCAAGAGAATCGGCTAGTTCTTCCGAAGATTTCATTTTTCCTTCAATCGCTAACGCAATGACATATGTATCGGGAGAAATTTTGGATAGTATTTTTTCTCCTTCTTTTTGTTTGACCTGTTCCATTTCTAAATCACTTAATTGTTCAGGTGCCTTTTCGTCTGGGACTTCGATAATTTCCATTTTGGCATAAGCTGTTAGTCGTTTTAAAAATTCATCTATCCCCAGTTTTAGATATTTCTCTTTCAGTTTCCCTACTGTAATGATTGAAATATTCACAATCCACAACCCCACTTATGTTACAAACAGTTTACAAACAAGATATCCACAATAGTTATCCACATATCCACAATTATTATCCACATTTAGTATGGGATCATTCGTTCCCTACCATATATATAGCTTGTTTTTCGCAATATTCACAGGTTGTTGATAACTGATTTTCCACTTTATTTAACTCTGGAAATGTACCTGATTCATCAACAGCCACATCTAAAGCTAACTCTACATGCTCTTCACAACAATAAATCACCTTGATCATCCTTTTCATTTTTTACTTATTAACATTTTGTAACAATATCAACTTCTTTATCCACAAACCATATGTTAACACTTCTCTATTCATTTTAAAAAGAAAAACAGGAAAGCCTTGTTTGCCTTCCTGTTTCCTCCCTTTATTACATCGTTTCTCCACCTAATTTTAATGTTAGCTGTTTCAGGTTTCCATCACGGTAGAACTTAACCGTCATTTGGTCTCCAACTCTCTTTTTATTATAGAGATGTTTTCGTAAATCGATAACATCATTGATTTCGACTCCATCCATTTCCACAATAACATCAAGTTCTTTTAAACCAGCTAATGAAGCAGGTGAATTTGGTTCTACACGGCGAATGGCAACCCCATAGTTAACATCCTTCGGTAGCTTTAAGGCTTCTTGCTGATAATAAGCAGGGATTTCTGCCACCGATTTTAACTCTACGCCCATATATGGCCGCTTCACTTCTCCAAATCTCTCTAAGTCATTGATAATAGGTTTAGCATAATCAATCGGGATCGCTAACCCAATACCTTCAACCGCATTTTGAGCAATTTTCATCGAGTTAATTCCAATCAATTGTCCGTCAATATTAACAAGAGCTCCTCCGCTGTTTCCAGGATTGATCGCCGCATCCGTCTGGATAACATCGGCTTGCCAATCTTCCACGCCATCCTGATTGATATCAACTGGAATGGTCCGTTCAAGTCCCGAAATAATTCCCTGTGTAACTGACCCGGAAAATTGTGGTCCAAGAGGATTACCAATGGCTATAGCTGGTTCACCTCTTCTTAATTTTCCTGAAACCCCAAACTCAATAATTTTATTCACATGACTAGCGTCAATTTCTAGTACGGCTAAGTCAGTCCAAACATCACTTCCTAGCAATCGGGCAGCTACTTTTGTTCCATCGTCCAGTGTCACCTCTAATTGACTTGCTCCCTCTACAACGTGGTGGTTGGTTACCACATAAGCCTTATTGCCTTTCTTTTTATAGATGATTCCTGAGCCTGTCCCAGCTTCAACAGCCTCTGTATCATCCGTCCAAAAGCTGGCTGTTTGTAAATTTGTAATCCCAACTACCGCTTCACCAGCTTTGTCAACTGCTTTGGTAATTTGGGTATCAATATCTACATTGATTGTCTTGGCTGCAGTTACAGGTGCCTCTTCATTTGCCTCTTCTGCTAGATTTTCATTTGGTTGGATGGTATAAGGCAAGACATCAAAGTTAGATAAGGTGGGAATCGCAATGATCACTAATATAGCACCTAAAATGGCTCCGACAAGACTTGCTATGAAAACATTCCCTCTATTCCCCTTTTGTTTATACCGATTATCATAATCTTGGTCGTAATAACCCAATGGTCACCATCCCTTTCTATTCTCGAAAATAGCTAAAAATTATTTTGCCTCTATACCCATTATTATACTCATTCTCTTGTCAATTTCTAAAAAATAGCAAATCATATCTATCATTTTTCCCCAATAAAAAGAGGAATAGAACAGCTCTATTCCTCTTTTTCAGTATTTTTTATATTATTTTGGCTCTATTAATCATGAGTTGATTTCCGCTCCAGCCGCTTGCTTTCCGGGGGGCGTTCGTCGAGCCTCCTCGTCGCTTATGCTCCTGCGGGGTCTCGCCTGCAACGCTAATCCCCCAGGAGTCAAACGGCCTCCGCTCCAATCAACAGATTCTAAAAATATAATTAATCATATTTTTATACAGCAACTAGCTTAGTCGGGTTTTTTGGATCTGTATCATAAAGCTGAAATGTTTCACCTACGGTAATGCCTGTACTTTCTAGGGTTTGGGTGACAGACATTCTGGCTAGCTCTTTCATATTGTTATCCAAGCTTAAATGAGCTAAATAGATACTTTTTGTCTGATTACCGATTACTTCACTCATCGCAAGAGCGGCATCTTCGTTCGATACATGACCCACATCACTTAAAATTCTTCGTTTAATATTCCATGGATAGCGACCCATCCTTAACATTTGTACATCATGGTTGCTTTCAAAAACATAGGCATTTGCATTCTCAATCGTTTTCTTCATCCGTTCACTCACGTAACCAGTGTCCGTAATCAGCACGATCTTTTTTCCACCATGATGAAAGACATAAAACATTGGCTCTACTGCATCATGAGAAACACCAAATGATTCCACATCAACAGACCCAAAGCTTTGAACGGTTTCCATTTTAAAAATAAATTTCTGATCAAGTGCAACTTCTCCAATTAAAGGATCCATTGCTTTCCATGTTTTTTCGTTCGCATAAACAGGAATCTGGTATTTTCTCGCAAGAACACCAATTCCTTTTATATGATCACTATGTTCATGAGTCACAAAAATAGCAGATAAATCATCTATTTTTCGGTCAATCTGCTTAAAAAGACCTTCCATTTGTTTCCCGCTTAAGCCTGCATCTATCAGAAATGATTGTTCTTCTGCTTCCACATAAATCGCATTCCCCGTACTTCCGCTAGCAAGAACACTCATCTTCAAAGACATATTTTTCACTCCACTTTTATTTTTTCATCATTGTTAAATTGAATGATTTGTCCTTCAAAAGCATTAACATATAAATGGTCTTTATCTTCTACAACAATATGCCAAGTTGGGGTTAAAACTTGAGAAGCAGCCAACTGAACAAGTGTTGAGTATCCAAGCTCTACCTTTGTAATTCTACTCTTAGGCTTTAACAGACCCTTTTGATAAAGAGTTTCGATGGCCTTAATCGGTGGCAATATTTCTTCTTTTTCTGTGAGATTATCAATTTCATCTAAGTACGTTTGCTCATATGACATGATTTGAAGCTTATCATTTAAAAATAGAGTAACCTTACCATTGATATTTTCATAGAACATTTTATTATCGAACTTTTGATAAAAGGTGATGGTTTTTGATTCCTCATCCATTTCCCAAAAGCCGTACTGCTCACCAAAAAGAATAGAAGTTTTGATAAAGTTTTGTGCTTCGGCAGCATCAAAATTAGGATTTAATGAAATGGGATTTTCCAATACACTATGAATCATCGTTTTATCTATCACTGTAATGGATTGACCCTTCAAATTTTGTATTTCCTCATCCACAAATTCTTTTGGTTTTGCTGTTAAATACATATCATTTATGTTCGTTTTCGGCAGTTCCCCAAAAGTAATTTCGTTTGTCTTTAAATTGTCTTCTAACGATACCTCAGATATCAAATCATATTTATTTGCATCGCGTATTAACAAGAACTGATACATTAAATAAAGGTCGAGGATAAGGAACGAGATAATGAATATGGTTTTTATTTTACTCCAATCCATTACGCTCCCCCTTCACAGCATCCAAACGTATTTGTCCCCATTTGTCATTATACCGGTAAAACCAAGATGGTTCTAGAACAATAAGCTTGGGTTCTTTTGGATCTTTTTCCATGTGGTATCCTAGTCTTAAATCCGTTAACGACTCTGGTTTAAATCCTTTTTGTTTTTCTAGAAATTCGATTATTTTTTTCCCTGAGGGGGTAGTGATTTCCGACATCTCCGAACGTAAAGGTAAATCTAATGAAAAATTTGGTCTTAAATATTTATTAATTTCGTTTCGGCCCCAGACCTCAATAATCTCTGACATTCCACTTTCATTGAACACTGGATACCCGTCTGAACTATATAAACGAAACGTTACTTTTTGATTGAGTAAATCCAGGCCTACATAACGATAGGGATCTGTCCACCCTGCATGTTCATTGATAAATTCAATTCCTCTTTGTAAAATTTCAATGGAATTTCCTACAAATTCACTTTCCTCGATTGGATTTACATAAAAAAGCAGATTTGAATTTTTATAAATGTTCATCTTACTAGATCCATTTGTAAATTCTTCACCCTCTGGAATAGGTGATTTTTGAACGAAGCTTGGGTCAGTAAAGAGAGCTTCCTTAAATTTATCGGAATCTAGAAAATCAGGGAAATACTTGTACTGTATCATGTTCGTATCATTTTCAGGAATAAATAAGGCTTTTTCCTTTGATGGCTGATATAGAAAATAGGATGGATAACGATACGCAACCTTATAAAAACTACGATTAAAATTAGTTAAATTCGTACTGCTAACATGACTAATAAAAACAATTTTTTTCTCGTAGTCTACAAAATAAATGGTACCAGTCTCTTTTTGAATATTATCCATATCAATGACAATTCGGTCAAAACTGAATCTTGGTAACGATTTATTTTCAAAATCTAAAACATTTTTATAAATATCAATAGGGACCTTCTCGGGAAATATGATTTCTACATTACCGTTACCATGGATCGTTTGTGTAAAATCTTCCACCTTATTGGTATAGTTTTTCAGATCATAGATATTCCAATCACTCATCTCGTGAATCATTTTATCAATTTCAACGGTATTGATCGTTCCATAATGTGAATTTTGATAATGAAATATCACCTTATCCGGTTTTACCACTTTCTTTATATCTCTTTTCTCCCCTATGGCCACTTCTTGGACATATTTTGTATTTTCCATTAGCTCATAATTAGGTTGATAGGTCCAAAGATTCCAAGTGAGAAAAAAACTACTTAATACAAGGAACGTTAATATTGTCGATTTAATATTTTCATACGTCATGACCAATCATCCTCTTCGGAGCGTTCGTATGGGAGAGTGAAAGAAATCGTTGTTCCTCTTCCTTCCTCACTTAACGCCCATATATCCCCACCATGTGCATTCACCATTTCCTTGGCAATAGCTAGTCCTAAACCAGTACCTCCAAGTTTTCTCGTTCTAGCTTTATCCACACGATAAAATCGATCAAAAATATTCTCAAGGTTTTCTTTTGGAATACCCATTCCCTTATCGGAGATACTAACCACAATTTCATCCGTTTTTTCTTCTAAAGAGAAGGTAACTTGTCCACCTTCAGGTGAGTACTTTAATGCATTTGAAATAATATTATCTAAGACTTGAGTCATTTTATCTTCATCAATATCTACAAAAACAGGGTATTCTGGTAAATTCCGTTCAAAGACAACGTTTTGTTCCTTCGTTAGTTCAAAACGGTCAATAATCCGATGAAAATATGGAATAAAATTAACCCATTCCTTTGAAAGACGATAATCTTTACTATCCATTTTTGATAGCTGTAATAGATCTGTTACTAAACGAATCATTCGCTCTGTTTCGGTTTGAGTGACTTCCAGGAATTTCGGTGCAATTTCATCGTCCTGCCAAGCTCCGTCCGCTAATGCCTCTAAATAACTTCTCATCGTCGTTAAAGGCGTTCGTAGCTCATGAGATACATTCGCTACGAATTCTCTTCGTTCCATATCGATTTTTTCCTGCTCCGTAATATCATGTAAGACCGTAATTAGTCCATTCACAAATCCTGTTTCTTTTTGAATGACAGAAAAATTTGCTCTCAGGATATAATGTTTATGTTTCGTACTATAATCAAGAATAACTGAATCCTGTTCTTCCAATAAATCCTCAAAGGAATAATCTTCTTCAAGGCCTAACAAAGAAACAATGGATTGAGAAAGAACTGTTTCACGTGAAACAGAAAGCATTTTGGCAGCAGGTTCATTGATTAGAATGACACGCCCTTTTCGATCTGTCGCTATCACACCATCTGTCATATAAGAAAGGACAGACGAAAGCTTCCTTCTCTCTCCTTCGGTCGTAGCTTGAGCCTCTTGCAGCTTCTTTGTTAAATTGTTAAAAGTGATCGCCAGTTGCCCAATTTCATCGTATCCATACACTTTAACCTTCCTGGAAAAATTCCCTTTTGCCATGGCTAGGGCTTGTTTTTTCATATCAGAAATAGGTCTTGTAATCGTTTGGGCCAATAAAACCCCTAAAATGGCTGTAATGACTAAGGCAATTGCGGTTCCAGTAGCCAAAATATTATTAATGGTTTTCATTTGGGTAAAAACATTTTCAATTTTTGCTACCAAATAGATCGAACCTATAACTTCACGATTTGATTTGATCGGTCTAGCTAAGACCCATGTTCGATATCCTCTTTTAGGATCAATAAGGATTTCACTTTCCTCTGCTTCTAATGCAATAGAACGTTTAACAATCAACTCTGTTGTTCTTTGACCGACAATTCCTTGATTATCTGAATCCGAAGTGCCTATAATCTTTAGTGTCCTACCATCAATAACACGTATTTCAGAAATATCGACAGCCCGATAATCTCTTAATATTTTTTTGATCGCATCTTCTTTTGATAAATCCTCTTTTCCCCGTTCCTTTACCAATTCCTCTTCAATATCGTAGGCTAATAAATCCACTCTTTCATTAAAGGAATGAATGGTATTGGTTAGAAGCGTGTCTTCTAATTGCCTTACAAAATAGACTCCAATTATTTGCATAGCAATTAAAATCAGTAGTACATAAATTAAAACAAACTTTAAATGAATAGATCGAAAAAAACCTACTTTTTTCATTTAAAAATCTTACTCCTGTTCAGGATTCCGCAGATAGTAACCTACTCCTCTACGTGTCACAATCCAAGTTGGATGGCTTGGACTATCTTCAATTTTCTCACGAAGTCTTCTTACTGTTACATCGACAGTCCTTACATCTCCATAATAATCATAGCCCCAAACAGTCTGTAGCAAGTGCTCCCTTGTCATCACTTGGCCTATATGCTTGGCAAGATAATGAAGAAGCTCAAATTCGCGGTGTGTTAATTCAATCATTTCACCACGTTTAGACACAACATAGGCATCAGGGTGTATGGTTAAAGAGCCAATAGAAATTTCATTGGTTTCCTCTTCTAAATCAGCTGCAGTAGCCACTTGCTGATGACGGCGAAGATTTGCTTTTACCCTAGCAATTAATTCTCTTGTACTAAATGGTTTAGTGACATAATCATCTGCACCTAATTCAAGGCCCAAAACTTTATCGATTTCAGAGTCCTTTGCCGTCAGCATGATAATGGGAATCTCATATTTTTTCCTTACTTCCCGACATACCTCCATACCATCACGTTGTGGAAGCATAATATCTAACAGAATTAAGTCCGGTTGTATTTCTTCAACTTTTCTAAGTGCCTCGTTACCGTCATAAGCACAAATGACGTCATAACCCTCTTTTTTTAGGTTAAATTGTAATATATCTGCAATGGGTTTCTCATCGTCTACAACTAGAATCTTTTTCACGTATGTTCTCCCCTTATAATAAAATTGATTATCACTTCATTGTAATAAAACACATACTTATCATTACTTTACCATTTCTCTAAATTGAATTCATCTAGTAGCAATAAAAAGAGTCTCTAGAAGGGTCTAGAGACTCATATATTTTATTTTATCTTATATAATTTAACGGATTCACTAATGCGCCATTCTTATATACTTCGAAATGCAAGTGAGTACCAGTCGAATCACCCGTTGAGCCCATTACTCCAATTTGAGAGCCCTTTGGAACCGTCTGACCAACATTTACCCCAATAGAAGATAAATGAGCGTAAACGGTACGGTAACCGTTTTGATGGTCAACGATAATTTTGTTACCGTAACCGCCATCCCATCCTGCAAAAACGACTACACCGTTATCCGCGGCTTTAATAGTACGGTTGCTCGGTCTAGCAATATCAATTCCTTTATGCATCTTACTCCAGCGGTATCCCATATTACTGGAAATATAACCGCCTACCGTTGGCCAAACGAAGCTGCCATCTCCACGGGAAGGTATCACTTTTGTTCCCTTCATTACGATATAAGCAACTGGCTCACTTAGAACCTTTTCTTGGATTGCCTGTTTTTTCACCGTATGACCGCTTTGTTGAGAGATTCTATAGGTTACAGCGCGTAAACCTGTTTGGCCTTCCTGCTTAACCTTCGTATCCCCTTTGAACATGTTATCATTTTCTTCCACTTTTTTTGGATAAGGGATTTCTTCCTTCAAAAATACTTCCTTATCAACCATTACTCTTACTAGTGGTTCTGGAACCATTACGTTAAGTTCTTGGCCAATTTTTATCATCGAATCCTCAGTCATGCCTGGATTTAAATCCAATAACTGCTTTAGCTTTAATTGATGGTCACTGGCAATCGATCCTAACACATCTCCATCTTGCACTATGTATTTCTTCTCTTCTAAAGTGCCTTTTTGAATGTATTTCAACGCTTCTGCTACAGTAAATATTTTATTTGGGGAAACTTTTTCTTTTTGTATTGAAACATTTTCAGAAAAATAAACGTCTAATATACGAGTCTCATTTTCCTTCAATGCTGGTAAAGAAGTACTTGGAACCTTCTTTCTTAATTCAAGCTCCTGCAATTGTTCCTCTGTTACATACTTTAACTTTAGGCCGTCAATAACTTCTTGGGCCATTTGTTCATTTTCGAGATAAACAGAAGCATCCCCAAAGGTTACTGCCGCAGAATCAACTTTAGGCTTTAATTCATCCTGTAAAGTATCTTTCACCAATTCATTATCGGCATTAGATCTGAATACTTGTTCTGGTATATAGGACAATTGTGACTCTAGAGATAGGTCATATTCTTTATACATTTCTTTAAATTGCTCTGATTTTTCTTCTACAACTTCTTTTACTACATCTTTATCAGATATAGTTCCAATGTATTCATTATTTAAATAAACGTAGTATACAGTTGTTAGGCCTTCACTTGCTAATGGATTGTTAGCCATACATAAGGCAAAAGAAGAGGCAACTAACGACGTAAACGCCACCTTTTTTATACTAGGTAAGCTTGCTTTTGTTAGACACCTGGGTAAATTTTTTAGATTCTTAAACATTATTACGATCCTCCTAAACTACGAAACCTTTTATTTTCTCGTAATCTAGTGCTATATAACTATATGTGAATATTTCTGCAATTTAGCACTTCTTAACTTTAACATAAAAATAGGAAAAAAGTTTACTAGTCTTTATAATGTAACAAAATTGTATAAATACTGACATTTTGTAACTAATATTGGTAGTGAATTGGTAATAGGAAAAATTTGTTTTTGAACTTTCAGATAGTTATTTTATACCATAATAGCTTGATTGTTGACTAGCTATAAGGAATTACTTTTTTCATTATGGAATAGGACAAGTTTCAGAGTCAAACAAATTAGGCTTGTCCTTATATTACATTTACATTACAAATATGACAGATTGTACGATTTTATATAAAAAAATAGAAAAAGAGGCTGATTCATGGAGAATCAACCTCTTTTTCATGGGATGGCTCAGGACGGAATCGAACCGCCGACACAAGGATTTTCAGTCCTTTGCTCTACCGACTGAGCTACTGAGCCATATAATGGCGGTCCCGACGGGAATCGAACCCGCGATCTCCTGCGTGACAGGCAGGCATGTTAACCGCTACACCACGGGACCAGTATAAAAACAAAAAATAAGTTATGTAGTATTGGTAGCCAGCTCGGAAACCGTCCTAGCCAGTCACTCACTGACTACCAAATGCCAATGACCCATACGGGATTCGAACCCGTGTTACCGCCGTGAAAGGGCGGTGTCTTAACCGCTTGACCAATGGGCCATATTCTATTGAAAAGTGAGCCATGAAGGACTCGAACCTTCGACCCTCTGATTAAAAGTCAGATGCTCTACCGACTGAGCTAATGGCTCATACAAAAAAACTTAACGTCTTATGACGACGTTTTTTATACTAACATAATATAATACTAAATTGCAATGTTTTTTTAGAAAAAATATTAAATGTTTTTTTAGGATCTATTTAAAAGATAAAGGAAGTCGGAGAATATCCCCTCCAACTTCCCAATAAATCATTTACCTATTAACTTTGTCTCCATGGGCTTCTTACCACATTGGTTTGCAAGCGGTCAGGACCAACAGAGAAAATAGACAATGGAATACCTGTTAATTGGCTAATTCGCTCTAAATAATGACGCGCATTTGCAGGTAACTCATCTAATGACTTACAGCCAGTAATATCTTCTGTCCAACCAGGGAATTCTTCATAAACTGGTTCACATTGAGATAAAACCTTTAAGCTTGCTGGGAATTCTTCAATGATTTCACCTTGGTAACGGTAAGCCACACAAATTTTTAAGGTTTCAATACCTGTTAATACATCGATGGAGTTCAGTGATAAGTCTGTAATGCCGCTGACACGGCGAGCATGGCGAACGACCACACTGTCAAACCAACCTACGCGGCGTGGTCTTCCTGTCGTTGTACCATATTCTCTACCGACCTCACGAATTTGGTTACCGATTTCATTATTTAGTTCTGTTGGGAATGGACCATCACCAACACGAGTTGTATATGCCTTAGAAACACCGACAACATGTTTAATCTTCGTTGGGCCAACACCAGAGCCAATTGTTACGCCTCCTGCAACAGGATTGGACGATGTAACAAATGGATAAGTACCTTGGTCAATATCTAACATGACACCTTGGGCACCTTCAAACAGCACTCTGCGGCCTTCATCTAATGCATTATTTAGGACAACGGAAGTATCGCAAACGAGATGTTTAATTTGTTGACCATATCCATAGTATTCATCAAGAATATCTTCTAATTGGAAACCAGCCGTTTCATAAATACGTTCGAATAAACGGTTTTTCTCCTCTAGATTTCTCATTAATTTTTCTTCAAAAACTTCTTTATCAAGTAAATCGGCAATTCGAATCCCTACACGCGCAGCTTTATCCATATAGGCTGGTCCGATTCCCTTTTTGGTTGTTCCTATTTTATTTGCACCTTTGCGTTCTTCTTCTACCTCATCCAATTTTAGATGATAAGGTAAAATGACATGAGCACGGTTACTAATTCGTAAATTATCAGTTGTGATTCCTCTTTCATGTAGATACGCTAACTCTTTTACAAGAGCTTTAGGATCCACAACCATTCCATTTCCAATAACAGAAATCTTATCTTTATAAAAGATACCAGATGGAATTAAGTGTAGCTTATAGGTTTCACCACCAAAACGAATGGTATGGCCTGCATTATTTCCACCTTGATAACGAGCGATTACCTCGGCATTTTCCGAAAGAAAATCTGTAATCTTCCCTTTTCCTTCGTCTCCCCACTGAGTTCCTACTACTACAACTGATGACACGCCCTGCACCTCCAAATGATTGGAAAAGTTATTAATTTCACTAAAACCATACCTAGTTTACCAGTAACAGAACTAAAAAGTCAATGAAACACGAACATTTTATTATATTTTTTCTAAATATGTTCGTTAATTATAACTTTATACTCAAACCCATATTATCTCATTTTATTCTTAAACTAGTTTTCCGACAAAGACATCATTTTATCCAAGTTTATCCTACTTTTTTTTCCTTAAAAAAGCTTTATTCACATAAAAAAAGAGACTAGCTCTATTAAAAAGCTAATCTCTTAAATCGTGCTATCCGACATCTTCAAATCGTCTCTCTAAATTGACGAATTTATTATATTCTTTTACAAAGGCGAGTGACACCGTACCTGTCGGGCCGTTACGCTGTTTTGCGATAATAATCTCAATAATGTTTTTATTCTCAGATTCCTTATCATAGTAATCATCACGATACAAGAACGCTACAATATCAGCGTCCTGCTCGATACTTCCAGATTCACGAATATCTGACATCATCGGACGTTTATCTTGACGTTGCTCAAGTCCACGAGATAACTGTGATAACGCAATGACTGGAATTTGAAGCTCACGGGCAAGTCCTTTTAAGGAACGAGAAATTTCAGAGATTTCCTGTTGACGGTTTTCTCCGCCTCGTCCACTACCTAAAATAAGCTGTAGGTAATCAATTAAGATCATTCCTAGTCCGTGTTCTTGTTTTAGACGACGGCACTTGGCACGAATATCACTAATTCGAACACCTGGAGTATCATCAATAAAAATACCTGCATTAGACAAACTACCCATAGCCATGGTTAATTTGCCCCAGTCTTCATCGGTTAATGTACCTGTACGCAAACGTTGAGCGTCAATATTCCCTTCAGCACAAAGCATACGCATAACAAGCTGCTCGGCACCCATCTCTAAACTAAAGATAGCTACGTTTTCCCCTGCACGTGTTGCAACGTTTTGGGCAATATTTAAGGCAAAGGCCGTTTTCCCTACGGATGGACGTGCTCCAACAATAATAAGGTCATTTCGTTGGAAACCAGCGGTCATACGGTCTAACTCGGCAAAGCCTGTTGGTATACCGGTAACATCACCTGTACGTTGATGTAATGTTTCAATATTATCGTATGTTCGAACAAGGACATCTTTAATATTATGGAATGCACTTGCGTTCTTACGCTGTGCCACTTCCATAATGCTTTTTTCTGCTTCCCCTAGTAGGGATTCCACTTCGTCCTCACGAGTATATCCATCTTGTGCAATTTCTGTTGCTGTTCGGATTAATCGTCTTAAAAGAGACTTTTCCCCAACAATATTAGCGTAATATTCAATATTGGCTGCTGTAGGAACGGATCCTGCCAATTCACTTAAATAACTAACTCCACCCACATCTTCTAAAATTTTCGATGCTGCTAAATTTTCCGTTACGGTGATGAGGTCGACCGCTTTCCCTTGGTCACTCAAATTCAACATGGCATTAAAAATCTTTTGATGGGCAGCGCGATAAAAATCTTCTGGTATAAGGATTTCCGTTGCTGGTGTTAAGGCGGATGGTTCAAGGAAAATAGCACCTAACACGGCTTGTTCCGCTTCGATATTTTGCGGCGGAAGACGATCTGCAAATAAATCACTCATCTATTAAACCTCCTTCAATAGAGGAAAGTATTTTTATCAAGAAAAAAATGTGATCAGCCTAAAATAGCGATCACATTTGTATTAACATTTATCATTTTATCATGTTTTTGTCGTTTGTGGTCGAAAAATTAATTTCCTTCTTTTACATGAACATTTAATGTGGCTGTTACTTCAGTATGAAGTTTAACTGGAACCTTAGTAAATCCTAACGTACGAATCGCATCGTTTAGTTCCATTTTTCTTTTGTCTATTTTTATATTAAATTTCTTTTGTAGTTCATCAGAGATTTGTTTGGTTGTAATAGAACCAAATAAACGTCCGCCTTCACCAGATTTAGCACTTAGTTCAACCGTAATCTTTTCTAATTCCACTTTAAGCTTTTTAGCTTCTTCAAGTTCTGCTGCAGCTTGCTTTTCTTCCGATTTTTTTTGAGCATTTAAGCTTGATATTGCCCCTTGATTTGCTTCGACTGCAAGCCCTTGCTTAATAAGGAAATTTTGTGCATATCCATCAGCGACATTTTTTACTTCACCTTTTTTCCCTTTACCTTTAACGTCCTTTAAAAAGATCACTTTCATTCTTTTTTTCCTCCCTCAAAATAATCTGAAATGGCGGTTTTTAATTTTTGTTCCGCTTCATCCATCGTCATATTCGTAAGCTGAGTAGCTGCATTCGTTAAATGCCCTCCACCGTCCAAGCTTTCCATAATCAGCTGTACGTTCACTCCACCTAATGAGCGAGCACTTATGCCTATCACCTGATCATTTCGTTTTGAAACGACAAAGGCAGCCTGTACGCCATCCATCGTTAACAGTGTATCAGCCGCTTGGGCAATCAACACTTGATTAAAAATATCATGGTCTTTTCCCTTAGCTATGGCAATACCTTCACGGAAAAACTCGACCGATTCGATTAGTTTAGCCTTTTTCACATACGTATCAACATCTTCTTTTAAAAACTTTTGCACTAATACGGTATCTGCCCCTTGTGCTCTTAAATAGGAGGCCGCATCAAAAGTTCTTGAGCCTGTTCTTAAAGTGAAGCTTTTTGTATCAACAATAATACCAGCTAATAAAGCAGTTGCTTCAAGCATTTCAATCTTTAACCGTTTTGGCTGATATTCTAATAGCTCCGTAACTAGTTCAGCTGTAGATGAGGCATATGGTTCCATATAGACGAGAAGAGGATTCTCAATGAATTCTTCCCCTCTTCGGTGATGGTCAATCACTACTACTTTATCTATTTTTGTTAATAATCGTGCTTCAATAACGAGAGAAGGCTTATGGGTATCGACGACAACTAATAAGGTATCTTCCGTTGCTATTTCTAGAGCTTGTTCTGGTGTAATGAACCTAGTGAATAACTTTTCGTTATTTTTGGTTTCATCCATTAACCTTTTAACTCCAGTATCAATTTCATGGAAATTCATCACAATAAAGCCTTCGCGTTGGTTCATTTGAGCAACCTTTTGAATCCCTATTGCGGCCCCCACAGCATCCATATCAGGGTTTTTATGTCCCATGACGATAACCTTATCACTTTCAATTATCAACTCTTTTAAGGCATGTGAGATTACTCTCGCACGGACCCTTGTTCGTTTCTCCATTGGGTTCGTCTTTCCGCCGAAAAACTTTACTTTCCCGTTAGGCTGTTTGATTGCCACCTGGTCGCCACCCCGACCAAGCGCTAAATCTAGGCTTGATTGGGCAAGAGTTCCTAATTCCGGTAAAGACGTAACACCTGCCCCAACACCAATACTTAATGTAAGAGGAACATTTTGCTTTGCTGTTGTTTCTCGTACTTCATCTAAGATCGTGAATTTTCCCTTTTCTAACTGATTGAGGATATGTTCATTAAATACACCAATAAATCGTTCAGAAGAAACTCGCTTTAAAAAAACGCCGTTTTCCGTTGCCCAATGATTAAGAATGGACGTAACCAAACTATTTAAGCTGCTTCGCATCTGGTCATCCATACCTTGTGTTAACTCATCATAATTATCTAGAAAAATAATGGCAATGACCGTTCGTTCATCATGATACATTTTTTCAATCTCTGATTGCTCTGTTACATCAAAAAAGTATAGAAGTCGTTCATCCCTTTTATGGATAACCCGAAACTTTCGGTCATGAAGCATGATATTTTCTGTCTCTACCTCTTGTTTAATAAGGGGGATCAGGACATCTGCTACATCATATAAAGATCTGCCTATTAAAGTATCTTCATCAAAAGAAGATGCTAAAAATGGGTTTGCCCATTCAATAAAGTAGTCGTCATTAATAAGCATAATTCCAATTGGCATTTCCATTAATGCTTCTTCTCCTACTTTTTTAACTCGGTAGGATAAGGTAGCTATGTAGTCTTCCACTTCTTTCCTCTGTTTTCGGTCCACTTCAAAAATATAATAGTAAGGAAAAAACAGAGCGATTAATCCAATAAGCCCAAAGACCCAATTATAAAAGGTTAAAACACTAAGCACCAGAAAGGTTAAGCCCATTAACCCATATAATAGGTAGCGTAGAGAACGCTTTTCCAAATATGCAGGCATTTCTTCAGCTCCTATTTAGTAAAACTTCAGCAGTGGAGAAGTTGATCAATCACCTCTACCATACTTGAGTAGAAATACATCACTTTTTGACTAATCTTTTCCTTAAGTCAAATCCTAAGTCAATTATACCTAATATCCTAATAATATAAAGCACTAAAGGAAGAATGAATAGAAACACCGTTATTAAAATAGGTACAGCCTTAGCCCATCCTTTTTGATAGCTGATAAAGTAAACAAAGGATAATCCTTGAATCACTAAAATGATTTGCAAAATATAAGCTAAATTCCATAAAGCTAAATAAAGATAGCTACCTGTTTCAGGGTTTAATACTAACGATAAAATAACTGTTATTAAGTAATACCAAAGAATGCTTTTTGGTAAGGAGATTTCACGAAATGCTTTCCAATGAGAAACCGTCAAACCAAATCTTTTTAAAATTGGAAAGTTGATTAATTGAAGCAAGAAAACAAAAATAAACGAACTGATCACAAACATACTCGGCATTAATGTATCAACCATAGAGATAAAAGAATCTAATTGTTCTTTAAGTTTATCAGCTTCTGCATTATTTCCTACTGTGTCCATTATTTTGAAAGACATATCAAAGGACTTTTTTAACATGGTTGTGGCTTCTTCCACAAAATTAAATTTAAAGAAGGCTACAGCAATACCATATTGAATTAATAAATTGATTAAGAAAACGATAGATGAAACTAATAATATAGTTGTTCTGCTTTTATTTTTTTGACTTAAGTATCCTAAAGCAATTCCTGTTGTACCAAATATAAGAGCCATTGGAAGGGCAAGAAAGGACCCTACAATCATGGATAATCCTAATGATGCTACTAAAAATACGATAATCCCTTTCCAATCATGTTTCCAGGAAAAATAAATAAATGGTAATGGTAAAAACCATATGATCACTAGCCCTAAAACAGGCACATATAAATTTAAAAGCATCAATATAGCAAAGACGGCTAATAAAACAGCCCCTTCCGTAAGCCTTCGAGCATTTTTCACCTTTTCACCCCAATTAAAAAATTCTGTTTTTAACTTATTTTACTGCCTAATGATGGAACGTTCAACTTATCAACTTGAATAAATATCTTTATAAAAGAAAAAAGCAGTAAGGAATTCTCCTTACTGCTTTTAGAATGGTTATTATTCACCAGAAACGTATGGTAATAAAGCCATTTGACGAGCACGTTTGATAGCAATCGTTAATTTACGTTGGTATTTCGCGCTTGTACCAGTTACACGACGTGGTAAAATCTTTCCACGTTCAGAAATAAACTTCTTAAGAAGATCTACTTCTTTGTAATCGATTTTTGTGATTCCATGAGAAGTGAAATAACACACTTTACGACGTTTTGCACGTCCGCCTCTGCGTCCACCTTGACCTGCCATTATAAGCGCCTCCTTTTTAAGAAAATAGTTTCGTTCCAGTTATAACTAGGTTCGTATTAGAATGGAAGATCGTCATCTGAAATATCAATTTGTCCACTATTTGCAAACGGATCTTCATCAATACGTGTATAACCTTGATTGTTAGATTGTTGTTGATTCTGGTTACTGAATGGAGCTCTCTCTTTTGGAGGATTATTGTAGTATCCGCCTTCACCGCGATCACCTGATGCAGCACCCTTAGGTTCAAGGAATTGAACACTTTCGGCCATAACTTCTGTCACGTATACACGTTTTCCATCTTGTCCTTCATAATTGCGCGTTTGAATACGTCCGTCAACGCCAGCTAAGCTTCCTTTTTTAAGGAAATTAGCAACGTTTTCTGCAGGACGGCGCCAAATAACACAGTTAATAAAGTCCGTTTCCTTTTCACCTTGCTGATTAGTAAATGTACGATTTACTGCCAGTGTAAAAGTGGCAACTGGTACTCCGTTTGGAGTATATCTTAGTTCAGGGTCTTTTGTTAATCTTCCAACAAGTATAACTCGATTCATCATCAGAACCAACTCCTCTCTTCTAACATGTTTCACGTGGAACTTTTGATGTTTATATTATATGTTAAGTCTTATTCTTCTTCTTTAATAACGATGTGGCGAATGATATCTTCGCTGATCTTAGCTAAACGAGAGAATTCTTCTACCGCAGCTGGTGAAGCGTTAACTTTCACTAATTGGTAGTAGCCATCACGGAAATCATTGATTTCATATGCAAGACGACGCTTACCCCAATCTTTCGCTTCTGCGACCTCCGCACCATTATCAGTTAAAATTCCACTGAAACGCTCAACTAGAGCTTTTTTAGCTTCATCTTCAATGTTTGGGCGGATGATGTACATAACTTCGTACTTTCTCATCACTGTCACCTCCTTTTGGTCTAAACGGCCCTATTGGGCAAGGAGCAATTATTCATTACTCACAAGGTAAAAGTATAGCATAGTCTTTTCTTAAAAGCAACGACATGATTCGCTATCACTTCATACATAAGAAAAACCCCTTAAATAAGGGGCTGATTTTAATTAAACATTAAAACGGAAATGGATGATATCTCCGTCTTTTACTTCGTATTCCTTACCTTCAAGTCGTACTTTTCCAGCTTCTTTAGCCGCTGTCATACTTCCACCTGCTAATAAATCTTCATAAGCTACCGTTTCTGCACGGATAAATCCACGTTCGAAGTCAGAGTGAATGATTCCAGCACATTGAGGTGCTTTCATTCCTCTGCGGAAAGTCCAAGCGCGAACCTCTTGTACCCCAGCAGTAAAGTAAGTAGCTAGTCCAAGTAGGCTGTAAGCTGCTCTAATTAATTGATCTAAACCAGATTCTTCAATGCCTAGTTCTTGTAAGAACATTGTCTTTTCTTCGCCTTCTAGCTCAGCAATTTCAGATTCAATCTTTGCACAAATAACGATGACTTCTGCATTATCTTTAGCTGCAAATTCACGTACCTTTTGTACATATTCGTTTCCTGATGGATCCGCAACATCATCTTCACTAACGTTTGCTACATAAAGAACAGGTTTAATCGTTAATAGATGAAGACCTTTTGCGATTTTCAGTTGTTCATCAGTGAAATCAACTGTACGTGCAGGCTTTTCAGATTCAAAGGCATCTCTAAGCATCGTTAATACTTCGATTTCAACCATTGCATCTTTATCTTTTTGACGTGCCATTTTTTCAACACGGCCGATTCTTTTTTCAACAGACTCCAAATCAGCAAGAATTAATTCAAGATTAATTACCTCGATATCATCAATTGGATCGACTTTACCGGAAACATGTGTAATGTTTTCATCTTCAAAACAACGTACTACCTGACAGATAGCATCTACTTCTCGGATATTGGCTAGGAATTTGTTACCTAAACCTTCCCCTTTACTAGCACCTTTAACGATACCAGCAATATCTGTAAACTCAAATGCTGTTGGAACTGTTTTTTTAGGTTGAACAAGCTCAGTTAATTTGACTAAGCGTTCATCAGGAACTTCTACAATCCCTACATTGGGGTCAATTGTACAGAACGGATAGTTTGCTGATTCTGCTCCAGCTTGTGTAATTGCATTAAATAATGTCGACTTACCAACGTTTGGCAAACCCACAATACCTGCTGTTAAAGCCATATTGCCACTCCTCATTTCTTATAATATCTATGTCATCAAAAATGTTATTTCCATTTATAAACCACTCACAATTATAGAGATTTGCCCTAAAAAAGACAAGCCTTATTAAGAATCGAGTAAATAGGGAATATTTTTTATAAGTCACTCTAATTATAAAGGTGTATTAAAGGTTATTGTTGATTTTGATTTTGACAATTTGTTGATTGGAGAGGAAGCCGCTTGACTCCTGGGGGATTAGCGTTACAGGCGAGACCCCACAGGAGCGTAAGCGACGAGGAGGCTCGACGAACGCCCCCCGGAAAGCAAGCGGCTGGATCGGAAATCAACAACCAAGTTTAACAAAAACAAAATAAAAAAACAGTCTACCTTTTGCAGACTGTTATAGTGTCATTATTATATAGAAACATCACCAATTTTAAAACTACAGTTTAAGGTATTTGTGATTTTTTCTAAAATAGATAGCTGTGGGTCTAGTAATCCTTTTTCAAGATTTTGAACGGTTTCCGTATCTAAACCAACAACATTAGCAAACTGGTCTACATCCCAGCCTCTTAATGTTCTCATCTGTACGATTTGCTTACCAATAGTATTCATTACCCCACACCTTTCATAAAATGTAAGCGTTTTCTATCCTCATTATACAAACTACTATAACTTTTATCAATATAATGATAATTTTGAATCTTTAGGCTGCTACTTTAGGAGGGAAAAGACCCTAGCGATTAGGGTCTTTTTATCTTAACTATTTAGTAACTACCTGTACCTTTTTCACCTTTAACAATCGCAATACCCGCACTTGCCCCGATACGTGTTGCACCAGCGGCTACTAATTTACGTGCAGTATCTAAATCGCGAACACCAGCAGAAGCTTTAACGCCCATGTCTGGCCCTACTGCTTCACGCATTAAGGCAATATCTTCCGGTGTAGCCACACCAGGTCCGAATCCAGTTGAAGTTTTAACAAAATCAGCTCCAGCCATTTTCGATAACATACAAGCCTTTTTCTTTTCTTCATCTGTTAAGTAACCTGTTTCAATAATGACTTTAACAACTGCTTGTCCTTTAACAGCTAACACGACACCTTCAATGTCCTTCTTTACTGTTTCATAGTCACCAGATTTTAAAGCACCAATATTGATTACCATATCGATTTCAGTTGCACCATCAGCAAGTGCATCACGTGCTTCTGAGATTTTTGAGAATGTGCTTGTTGATCCTAATGGGAAACCAACTACTGTTGTAATCCCAACTTTACTTCCTTTAAGAACCTCAGCCGCTGTACTAACCCAGAATGGATTCACACAAACAGTAGCAAAGTTGTACTCGATTGCTTCCTTACAAATCTGTACGATTTGATCTTTCGTGCTTTCTGGTTTTAATAATGTATGATCAATCAGTCGGGCAATTTGTGGCCCAGTAATGACTTTGTTATCAAAGTAAGATGGTTTTAATGTGCTAACCACCTGAGCTGGCTGGCTTGCACCTGCATTCGTAATTTGAGTCATTACTTGTTCTGTAATTTGTTTAATCAATAATTCCATGTCCAACTGAACTCACCTCCGTATGTTGTCTAGCTCCGACGGGGAAGAAAGCACTTCATTTCTTCCTTGCTAGGGGCTCGAGGGAAAAATAAAAACCATTTTTCCTTGGTCAAATAACCTCAAACCATGAAGTCAAAGAACGACTGCATCGGTTTGAGAACATTGCTTGTCGCCCCTGAGCAAGCCGTCTCCGCTTTTCTATGATTCTAGATAGTCTACGATTCCAACTATAATGGCATCTACTGCTGCATCTGGTTTTTTTAATATTTCCCGTGCAGAGCCGCCTTCTTCTATAATGATGACGATATCTCCAATACCTGCTTGGGCTGCATCAACAGCCACAAACGAGTCACCGATCACTTTACCTTCGATATCTATTGGTTCAACGACCATAAACTTTTGGCTGTTATGACTTGGTGTTTTAATGGTGGAAACCATATTTCCTATTACTCTAGCAATTTTCATTATTAAGCTTGTTGAGGTAAAATTTTCTCAATATCTGAGTGTGGTCTTGGGATCACATGAACAGAAAGTAATTCACCTACACGGCCAGCTGCATCTGCACCCGCTTCAGTAGCTGCTTTAACAGCGCCTACATCTCCGCGTACCATCACACAAATTAAGCCTCCACCCACATTTACTTTACCAACTAACGTAACGTTAGCTGCTTTTGTCATAGCATCTGCTGCTTCAATTGCACCAACTAAACCTTTAGTTTCGATCATACCTAATGCGTTACTCATGTATTATTCCTCCATTTTTTGTATGTGATAGTGTTCAATAATCCCCATAATACCTGCATCAGAAGCAGTTAGCTCCCGGTCAAGTGGAAGGGAAGATTCCTTGCTTTTAGCCATATATACGATATCACCTTGTCCAGACTGACGAATGGTATCAATCGCGATAATGGGCTTGCCTTTAGGATTTAAATCATCGTTTAAGGGTTGAACAACAAGTAACTTCAGACCTTGCAAACTCTCATCCTTTTGTGTACACACAACATTCCCAATGACTTTGCCTATAAACATCTGATTACCTGCTTTCGCGCTTGATGAATCGACTTTCGATTTCCATAATCTTCGTCACGCGTTTATCATGACGACCACCTTCAAAAGGTGTTTCTAACCAAGTTTTAGCCATTTGCAATGCTAATCCTTGTCCAAGAAGCTGACCTCCGATAGAAAGTACGTTTGCGTTATTATGCAGGCGGCTATTCATGACGGAGGAAAGATCCCAGCATACGGCTGCCCGAACACCTGGAATTTTATTTAATGTCATGCCGCTTCCAATTCCAGCTCCATCAATCATGATTCCTACATAATCATCATGAGTTGCGACACATTCACCAACAAGGAAGGCAACATCAGGATAATCAACCGCTTCCTTGCTGTGACAACCGAAATCGATATATTGATAACCTAAACTGGTCAATTGCTTTTTGATGGCTTCTTTTAATTCAAAACCACCGTGGTCACTACCGATCGCTACTTTTTTCATGGTTTTCCCCCCTTAACAAAACGCCTGAATAATTTTTGAAAAATCGCCTGCTTTTAAGCTAGCTCCACCAACTAATAACCCATTGATATCAGCCATAGCACTAAATTCCTTTGCATTCTCAGGCTTCGCTGACCCCCCATATAAAATAGGAGTCCTTCCAGCAGTCACACCAAAATGCTTGGATAAAACAGACCGGATAAAATGATGTACTTCCTGCGCTTGTTCAGGTGCAGCTGACTGTCCTGTGCCAATAGCCCAAACAGGCTCATAAGCAATGATGACACGTGAAATATCTTGTATATTTTGAAGTGCCGAGAGAATTTGCTCCTCTACAACAACGTTCGTTTTTTGTTGCTTACGTTCTTCTTCCGATTCTCCAACACAAAGGATTGGAATTAAACCTGTATTTAATGCGTGTTTTACTTTTTGATGAATAAAAGAGTTCGTTTCACCTATTGCACGTCTTTCGGAATGTCCAATGATGACATACTCACAGCCAACATCAACTAGCTGTTCCGCTGACACATCCCCCGTAAAGGCTCCTTTTGACTCAGAATGCACATTTTGTGCCCCAATAGAAAAGAGAGCATTTAATTTTATTTGCCAGCCATTTAAGACATACAAATAAGGAGCAGGTGGACAAATCACGACATCAACAGGAACGTTCGTTTTTGAAAAATCGTAGACAAACTCCGAAATAGAATCCAAGTTCATATTCATTTTCCAATTTGCGACCACAATGGGCTTAATCTTTTCATTGGTTACTAACTGGTTTGAAAGAGAACTAGTTACGGCTTGTCTGACCATTTTTTCGATATAACTTTCCAGCATGGTTTGAGACATCACTATTTACACCTACTTAAGCTTTCGGTAAAATTCCTTCCACTTCTCCATTTGGTCTTGGAATAACATGAACAGAAATTAATTGTCCCACACGTCCAGCCGCTTCTGCACCCGCTTCAGTCGCTGCTTTAACTGCACCCACATCCCCACGTACTAAAACGCTTACAAGTCCAGCACCAATCATTTCTTTACCCACTAATGTTACATTTGCTGCTTTTACCATTGCATCTGCAGCTTCAATTGCTCCAACTAAACCTTTTGTTTCAATCATTCCTAATGCTTCTTTCATGTGATTTCCTCCTTGTATTGGCTGATTTTCAGCCGCATTTTTATTTATTGAAGCGGAAGCTTTTGGCCTCCCTTTTTTCTTACCATTCTTTTCTGTTTTGGATGGGTCTTGATTTGTGTGATCTGGTTTCTCAGACATCTACATGACCTCGCTTACACTATTCTAAATCCATCTACTAAGACACAACGTCTTTGACGACTAAAAGTTCTAGCTGATGTTAAGCCTTCTCCTGTTGGACCAGCGATGGTTAAAGTCGTAAATCCTTCAGCATTGAAACCAAGCCCTGAATAAGACGGACCATTTTTCACAAAAATAGTTGCTTGGATTTCCCGCGCCATTTTCGTTAAGTTCGTCACATTCTGTGAGTGCATAATCGCAGTATGACGATTGCCTTTTTCTGCTTTAACAGCCATTTCAATCGCTGTATCTACATTGGATACTTTTACAATCGGTAAAATTGGCATCAGCATTTCTGTCCAAATCAGTGGATGATCATAGGACGTTTCTGCAATGACTAGGCGGACAGACGAATCTACTTTCTTGCCAATTGCTGCTAATAAAACCTCAGCATTTTTTCCGATATAGTCACGATTTGGATAATACTTTCCGTCTTTTTCTACTAAAATGACTTTTAATAATTTTTCTAATTCAAAGCCTTTTAGCTCGACTGCACCATTTTTCAGCATTTCTTGCTTTAGTGCATTTGCCACTTTATCAACGACAAATACTTCTTTTTCAGCTGTACAAAGAACATTGTTATCGAAGCTTGCTCCACTGACTATATCCTTACCTGCTTTGACAATATCAGCTGTTTCATCCACTACTACCGGTGGATTACCTGGACCAGCTGCAATAACCTTCTTACCAGTTTTCATAGCAGCCTTTACCACGATTCCTCCGCCAGTAACGACAAGAACACGAATCGCTGGGTGTTCCATTACTTGTTTACTTGTATCAAGATTAGGAGAAGCGACGGCCGTTAAGACATTTTCAGGCCCTCCAGCAGAAACAATGGCTCTATTTAATAGTTTAAGAGTTTGCAGACTTACCTTTTTTGCACTTGGATGTGGGTTATATACGACCACATTACCTGCAGCAACAATTGAAATACTATTATTAATAAGGGTTGCCGCTGGATTCGTAGAAGGTGTAATCGAACCGACGATTCCAAATGGAGCATATTCCACTAGAGTCATTCCGTCGTCCCCAGTATAGGTCGTGCTGACTAAATCCTCTACACCAGGTGTTTTATTAGCGGCAAGCAGGTTCTTAGCCATTTTGTCTTCTATTCTGCCTAAACCTGTTTCTTCTACAGCCATTTTTGCTAATTCTTCCGCATGCTGGATACTAATTTCGCGCATAGCTTGAATTATTTTTCTACGACCTTCAAGAGATACATGACGCATTTTCCCTTCAGCAATTTTGGAAGCTGCGACAGCTTCATCTACTGTAGTAAAAACGCCATCTCCTAGGGCAATTTCAGATGCAGAATAGGATACTGTATTACTAGCTGCTTGACCCGTAATATTAGCAAGCACTTGTTCCACTAGCTTTTGAATATCTTTTTCACTAACTTGCATGTTCTTGTCCCCCCTTTATCCTACTTTTTTTCAAAGGTTAACTTACCTTCGATTTCCACTTGATCGATGATTCCAATAATGGCAGCATCCACCGGGGTTCCATTGGTTACAGCAGTTTGCCTTGCGGAGCTACCGCTAACAACCATCACGACTTCCCCTTTACCTGAACCAACTGTATCAATTGCAATCACAGGCTTGCCATCGGGCTCTATGGAAATGAAATCAAGCGGCTGAACAATCAATAACTTTTTGCCTTGAAGCTTTTCAGCTTTACAAGTTGAAACGACATTTCCGATTACTTTCCCTATAATCATGCTTTTACTCCTTTTGCTTTATTAAGACCCCTAATTCTCTTGCATAATCTTTACACATTGGAGTAATTAAACTGTTTTTCGGTACGACCAATTGTGACTCGCCCATTTTGGCTGCTTCCTCAATATGCTTGGCCAATACGACATGACGACTTTCTGTAACACTATTAAAATAGGACTCTAGCCATTTACGAATACTAGATAAAGCCAGAACTTGAACTTTATCTTCCCTTACTTGTCTTATGTATGTTTGAATTCTTCTTGTTACCGTAAAGGGAGCAGTGATGTTTTGAGTACCCTTAGGGGTGAGATAATCACTAGCTAGTATGATTTGTTTTCCGTCCATTTGCATTTGGATCGTAATCCACAGCGGGAAGCCTTCATCCATAGTCAAGGAAAGCTTTGCTAGAGTGGAGTAACTTGCCGTTGCATAAAGCAGGATATCCGACTTTTGCATTTCATTCATGATTTCCTCTAAATGGTCTTCATGTAATGGAACGGTTTTTACATTGCCTATTTCTTCTGGAATCGAAGTCCAGCTATTTGTTACCAATAAAGTAACTTGATAGGTGTCTGCAATCGCTTTCAATTTTATCCAAACATCGCCTTTATCCAGGGTTCTCTGTTCGTCTAGGATAATCAATAAGCGTTTATTTTTAGGTGATTTTTTTTCTTTATTCAAGTAATCCATGACCATTCTTCGGACAATCGATTCAATTTTTTCCTTCACTCGCATTCCCCCCTTACTTGAACATGCTTTATCCTTTTAAAAGCACACCCAATTGGCCACTTTTTATTTGTGCAGCATTGGCTTCATCCAAATCAATGTGCATTTCAAGCTTGTACCTTGGTGAAACACGAATCAATACATGGTCAAAGGTAACACCTCTCTGGCCTAACACTTTGACTTGAACTCGTTCACCGTTTGTCACATTGAAATGAGCGGCATCTTCTGGATTCATATGTATATGTCTAGCTGCACAGATAAGGCCTTGTTCCACCTTCAATTGCCCGCGGGGGCCTTGAATGATAATGGAAGGGGTTCCGTCAATATCTCCTGAGTCCCGAATGGGAGGAGTCACTCCTAATGTAAAGCCATCAAATAACGAGATCTCAACTTGGGTGTCACCCCGTGCTGGTCCCAGAACTCTAACCTTTTCAATCTTACCTTTAGGACCAATTAAAGTAACCGTTTCCTTACTAGCAAATTGACCTGGCTGTGATAAGTCTTTCCATTTATTTAATTGATAGTTCCTGCCAAATAATCTTTCTACATGCTCCTTCGAAAGATGAACATGGCGATTAGATACAGCAATAGGAACTTCTAGTTGTCTTTGATGTTTTGCCAATGTTTTCAAGGTTACTTCTCTAATAAGTTGAACTAACTCTGTTTGTTCCACTACTCTTTTCCCTCCTCATCTAATGTGAGTAATATTTGAGCAGTGTTTTGGTCTGTAATGAGAACATTTGTATATTGGCCTTTTAATGCTCCGATGATGGCATCTACCTTCTCCATTCCTCCAGCAATAAGGATACTGTAGTGCTTATTTTTCAAATCGGACAAATGGATACCAATCGTTCGTTCATCTAATTGTTGATTACAAATATTTCCCTCTACATCAATAATTCTTGAACAAATGTCACCGACTGCATTTTGAGATTTTAACTGTTCAAAGTCTTCCGAAGAAAAATAGCCTGCTTTAAATAAAGTTGATTCCTTCGTAAGTTCTCCTACCGTAAAAAGTGCAATATCACACTCTTTGCCTAAATTAAGTACTCGTTTAATTTGTTGATCAGAGTGGATGGCACTTGCTACTACAGGATGATCCACAACCGCTGGTAATGGAAGAAAGTGTGGATAGGTGTTAAATGCAGCGCTTAAATCATTAAGTATTTCAGCCGCATATGTATTGGTTTCAGAGTAGCTAATTCCACCATTTAGTTGAACCACCGTTACTCCCTTTACATTTTTGGGTTTTACTCGTTGGGCTACTTCATATAAAGTTGTCCCCCAAGTCGTACCGATGATATCACCATTTTGAACAATTTCTCCAATATAGGCAGCTGCTGCTTTTCCTAGTTCCACTTTCATGCTTTCCTCATTTACTTCTGGAACAGGAATGATAATACAATGCTTTAACTGAAATGCTTCTTTCACAGAATTGGCTAGTTTTTCTGTACTTTCTAATTGATCAAAAATTTTAATTTGAACAATCCCTAGTTCTTTTGCTTGCTGGAGCATTCTTGAAACAGAAGGTCTTGAAATCCCTAGCTTTTCTGCAATCCTTTGCTGACTAAGGTCAAATTGATAATATAACCTAGCGACTTCTATCAATTTACTTAGGTTCTTCATACTTAATAGAAATACCCCTTTTGATATTTTGTTAAATACAGTTTGAACATTTGTTCAATCTCAGTATAATATGTTTTCAATACCCAAGCAAGAATATTCAAAAATATTTTTTAAATTCGATAATTCCATAAATCGTCCACTATTTTTACAAAAAATGGGACAAATGTTCATAGAAGGCTGAGCAAATATATAATAGATAGTCTCTGTTGAACATAACGGATTGTAGGTCCGATAAATTTATCTCTATTTTTTATAGGACACAGGGTTCGTTATTTGTGTTTTAAATTCACCAATTTTCAGCACCTTTTATAAAACTAACAAAAATTTCGCTATTGGAGATTGATATACCAGCATAAAAAAAGAGATGCAAATTAGCGTGCTAATTGCATCTCCAAAAGCTATGCTATTACGTATTGAGTTTAACCCTCTCAATCGTACGGGTTAAACTCAATACGCAGCAGCTTCTCATCCTTAATTCACTTTATCTATATTAACTAAACAATCGTATAAGGTGCTTCCCAGTCCGTTATCTGATTCCCGGTTGGATGTTAGTAAATTGACGGATCCTCCAAATTGACTCCATATCCCTTCATCAATATTAATCGTTTGTGGATGGGCCTGTTTTAAAATTTGGACATATCCTTCAATAGAACCTCTATCATTCCAAACCTTTACCGTATCACCATCACCTATGTCTTTACCTACCGCAATATCCTGGGATATCTCCACTTTCAATCTTGGTGCTGGATCAAATAGATGATAATGTTGTGAATGATTGGAACGCAAAGGATGAATCGTCAATAATGAATACGGATATTTTTCAGCCAGCTCTCGATTGGTCCATTTACTCTCACTTGGTAAGGATAATTGAATTTTCCCATCAAAGCCCTTCATTTCAGCTGTTTGTGAGGTAAATTCATATTTTCCGCTTGGGGTTTTATATTCGTGATTTTCCCATGGAATTTTATGAACCGGAAGCTCAGCGAAATTTTCATTTCTTAGTTTTTCTAAAGTGATTCCATGATCTTTTAATGGAGCTAAGCCTAACTCTAACCATTGCTCGGTTGTAAAATCAAAATCACTTCCAAAACCTAAACGTTTGGCAAGCTCTGTCCAAATCCATAGATCTGACTTTGCTTCACCTGGTGCTTCTACTAATTTCGGTCCATAATTGACATAATGATGGTACATGGATGAATAATAAACATCTTCTTCTTCAAAAACAGTCGTCACAGGTAGTATATAGTCAGCGAGCTTCGCTGTATCTGTCATAAACTGTTCCATCACTACTAATGTGTCAACAGATTCAAAAGCCCTTTTTACTAAGCTTGTATCTGGAACCTGTGTTAATGGATTTCCACATGTGACGATAACCATTTTAATTTCTGGATCCTTAGCTGTTAAAATTCCTTCTGCTTGTTTCATCATGGTAAACTGACGACTTTGCTTTGCTCGATGTTCAAGTGTAAAAGCTGGTGATTGGAACTTTTGGCCCACTTGCAGGTTTCCGTAACTTGCACCGCCACCAGCCACTCCAACATTGCCGCTTATCGCTACTAAAGCATCTATTAAACGAATGGTATTTCCGCCATTTTCATAACGCTGCATTCCTAATCCTAAATAAGTGGAGGTTGGCTTATCACAATAAACCTTCGCCAGTAATTCGATATTTTCACGGGAAACCTCTGCTTTTTCGATAATCTCTTCCATAGAAATGGATTGGAGAAGCTCTTCCAGGTCGTTAAAACCAACTGAATGGTTATCAATAAACTCGCGGTCTTCACCCTGTAAGCGGAGTATTTCTTTCATAATGCCTGCTGCAAGAAAACCATCCATTCCTGGCTTGATGGATATATATTGGTTGGCTATTTTGGCAGTTGCATTAAACATTGGATCAATAACAATAATTGTAGCTCCTGCTTTTTTCGCCTGTTGAAGCTTTTGATAGAAATGCATATTCGTCCGTGCTACATTTCTACCCCAAATAATAATATTTTTACTATTAAAAACATCATCTGGCTCATGGCCATAAGAATCACCAAAATCCCATTTTTGCGCTTCGATTCCAGAACCCCAACATAATGAACCAATTAGTTCCGTCACACCACCAAAGCAATTGAAAAAACGACGATCTATATTTTTTAATAGACCGCCATTTGCATAATCATGGCTATGCAAAATAGAGGTTGAGCTGAAGGTATCTTTATAATCTTGCATTTTAGCAGCTATTTCATCGAGTGCCTGTTCCCAGCTAATTTGTGTAAATTCACCGTCTACTTTTTTCAAAGGATATACTAAACGTTGTGTCGAGTTAGTCCTTGTTTCTAACATTCTTCCACGTCCACATATTTTCCCCTTTGTAATCGGATGGTCAGCCGCTCCATCCACTTTCGTAACCTTACCATCTTCAACCGTCACTTCAAATCCACAATTATCCCAACAATTTAAGGAACAAGAAGATTGATAGATTTTGGCCATCTCGCACACCTCTCCTTCAAAAAATCTATTTATACAATAGAATAATATATATTAATAAAAAAAAGAAGCACGAAGTTAGCCTTCATGCTTTACTAAAACTTTTTTAAGTTTTCGACTAAATTCTCTTCTTGGTATCAGAACACTATGCGCACAGCCTTCGCATTTAATTCGAATATCCATCCCTAGTCTAATAATTTTCCAACGATTTACTCCGCATGGATGGGGTTTTTTCATTTCGACTATGTCATTTAAACCAAACTCTTTTTCTTCCATTTTTCAATCCCCTTATTCATTGGCTAATTTTTTTTGAACTTCCACTGGCGGTTCTTCTTGTCTTGAATACATGACCATTCGAGGGAAAGGAATTTCAATACCATGCTCATCTAAAAGGAGCTTTAAATCCTTTCGAAGCATCCGAGTGATACCGAAATGACGCATTGGCTTTGTTTCCGCTGCAATTCTTAATATTACATCAGATGGACCCAACATCTGAATTCCTAATAATTGTGGAGGACTGACGATATCCTCATACTTTTCTGGCAATGTCTCTAAAAACTGCTGAATGACTTCTTCAGCTCTAACAATATCACTTTCATAAGCAATACTAATATCGAGTACCGCCATACTGTTATTTAATGAGAAATTTGTTACTTCAATTATACTACCATTTGGTAAAATATGAACTTCACCTGTCCAAGTTTTTAATTTGGTGGTTCGAAGTCCGATTTCATCAACGGTCCCTTCAAACTGACCAATCCTAACAAAATCCCCGACTGAAAATTGATCCTCAAAAATGATAAAAAATCCAGAAATAATATCTTTTACTAGACTTTGTGCTCCAAAACCTACTGCTAGACCTACTATACCGGCACCTGCTAACAGAGCCTTCACATCAATGGTTAGCGTAGATAAAATCATCAAAAAGGCCATAAAGGATATCACATAAGTAAGGATATTATCTAATAGTTTCTCCAAGGTATTCTCACGCCGTTCCGAGGTTCTAATCGGAGCTCTGTTTCTAACCTTAAAAATGTTATGAATAGCGATTTTTCCAATTCGTATGACAATACTCGCTAAAATGAGTATGGCAACAATTTTTAATGCTATTTCTCCTATATGAATCCAATTATCTTCATTTAAAAGTTCTAGCTTTAATTTCTTATACATTTTATAGAAATAATTCATTTTCATCACCTTCATTTTCCATTTTTACCCTTTTTATATCTTCTTAATCGATAGCTACTATTGTAACAAGTTTTTGCATTGGAAGAAATGAATAAAATCAACTTTCCTTATTTTTTGCTATTGAAAGTAGGAAGTTTTACGTATAGATTTCCAAAATCATCCGTATACTGTTAAAAAGATTCCTACGAGACAAAGGCTGTTGTATATGAAAAGGAGTGGACCCTATGAATCTTAAACCAAGTTTCTTTGAAAGACGGAGCGGAGTAAAAGTCTTTCATGATGAAGAAGATGCAGTTCAGCTATTAGCCAAAGAATTGATGAATATGTTCCCTCCCCATACTATTCGTCCTATTGTCTTTGTTTGTATCGGTACCGACCGCTCCACCGGTGATTCTTTAGGTCCATTAGTTGGTACATTATTAGAAGAAAAAGGTCCAAGTCCTTTTCATGTATATGGAACTCTTGATGAACCGATTCATGCGGTTAATCTAGAGGATAAATTAAAGGAAATTAAACAGCAGCACTTCTACCCATTTATTATTGGCATTGATGCTTGCCTTGGAAAACTGAAAAGCGTAGGTTCCATTCAACTAGCGGATGGACCTGTTAAACCTGGCGCGGGAGTCAATAAGGAGTTACCTGCAGTAGGTGATATACACCTAACAGGAATCGTCAATGTAAGTGGATTTATGGAGTTTTTTGTTTTACAAAACACGAGATTAAATCTTGTTTTAAAAATGGCCAAAACCATTTCAGAGGGAATTTACCAAGCTAGTATCCATTATCGTGTACAAAAAGCAGAGTGGAACTCAATGACAACAAAAATGGAAGAATCTATATAAAAAAGGCTCTTTTCATAAAGGGCCTTTTTACATAATTATATGTTGATATAAATAAATCAAGGTAACGATGATAAGTGTTACAACGATTCCCGGTAACAAATTAGCTACTTTCACTTTAATGATACCTGTTAAGTTCAATCCGATTGCAAATATCATAATACCGCCTGTAGCGGTCATTTCTAATATAAAGCTATCCATTAAAGCTTGTGGAATAAAACGATCAATTTGTGTCGCAAACGCTGCTATTAAACCTTGATATAGCATAACAGGAATAGCTGAAAAAATAACACCAATTCCTAATGAGGTCGTTAATATGATAGAGGTAAAACCGTCGATTATGGCCTTTGTATATAAGACATCATGATCGCCGCGTATCCCGCTATCTAAAGCTCCAATGATAGCCATTGCCCCAATAACAAATATTAATGTAGCTGTCACAAAACCTTCAGAGATACTACCTTTCCCATTTCCATTTGAACCTATTTTCTTTTCTAACCAATCTCCAAGCTTGTTCAGCTTGTCCTCTAACGCAAAAAACTCTCCGATCACAGCACCTAATGCTAAGCTAATAATAACAATTAAAAAATTATTACTTTTAAACCCCATTTGCAGCCCTAACACCATTACCGAAAGGCCGATTGCATGCATAACAGTAGATTTCATACCTTCAGGAATACGGTGAAAAAGTTTCCCTAATAATGTACCAATGACAATTAACAAGCCGTTTACAAGTGTCCCCAATAAAAACATGATTTTGCCACCTATCATTTATTTCGAACAACGAAACATTAACTTTTTTAATGATTATATTATATAAAAATCATTTCGTATAGGAGATTCTTCATAAAAAGCTGTTTTCGTATAGTTTGTGGTTTTCGTAAAAATCCCTACAGCCGGATTTTTACAGGCACTCTTAATAAGTGCTCAGCTCTTTTCTTCATTTTCATAAGAGTTTAACACCCTATATTGTGAAATGCCTAATTATTAGTTACAAAAAGCAACAATGTTTCAGAAAAGAGCCTCAAAAAAAGAAAAGGCCTACACCTTAAGAATGCCATACATTTCTTAGGGGAGGACCTATTAAATAGAAGAGCGTTCTTGTTCTAAAATCTCCAAAATACGTTCTAAATCTTCTTTAGAGAAAAATTCAATTTCGATTTTCCCTTTATTTTTAGATTGTTTAATATGGACAGTGGTTCCAAAACGTTCACGTAATACCGTTTCTTGTTCTTTTATATAGATATCTTTTGCCGGCTGTGGTTTCTTTGTTTCACGTGGAACATGTTCATTTAATTCCTGAATTAATTGTTCTACCTGTCGGACATTTAAGCCTTCTTTCATAATCTTATCTACTAAAGCCTGTAATTGGTCCTTTTTTCTTAAACCCAGTAACGCACGACCATGCCCCATCGATATTTTACCATCAGATATCATTTCTTGAATCTTAGGTGGTAGAGATAATAGACGCAGATGATTAGCAATGTGCGGTCGACTTTTACCAAGTCGTTTCGCTAACACTTCTTGAGTCAACTTTAACTTTTCCATTAATGTTTGATAAGCAATGGCTTCTTCGATTGGAGTTAAATCTTCACGTTGAAGATTTTCTAAAACAGCTAGTTCCATCATTTGCTGTTCGGATAATTCTCGGACTACCACTGGGACTTTTTCGAGCTTGGCTTCTTTTGCTGCTCTATATCTTCTTTCACCTGCAACAATTTCATAGCCTTTAATACTTTTTCGAGCAATAATTGGCTGTAAAATACCATGTTCCACAATTGAATTTTTCAATTCTTCAATTGCTTCCGGTTGAAATGTTTTTCTTGGCTGATAAGGATTTGGACGAAGTTCCTTAACTGGAATCTCTTGAATAGACTCGTCCTTTGTTACTTCTATATTGGCAAAAAATGCATTAAGACCTTTTCCTAAACCTTTAGCCATTAGCAACCACTTCCTTTGCCAAATCTAAATATACTTCCGCTCCACGAGACTTTGGATCATAAATAATAATGGGTTCTCCATGACTCGGTGCCTCACTTAAACGTATATTTCGAGGAATAATTGTTTTATAGACTTTATCTTGGAAGTATTTTTTCACTTCCTCAATGACTTGAATACCAAGGTTCGTACGAGCATCTAGCATGGTTAATAGTACACCCTCAATTTTCAAATCTTGATTTAAGTGTTTTTGAACTAATCTTACTGTATTAAGAAGCTGACTTAACCCCTCCAATGCATAATACTCACACTGTACTGGAATTAACACAGCATCTGAAGCTGTTAAAGCATTTATCGTTAATAACCCTAATGATGGAGGACAATCTATTACAATATAATCAAATTGATCCTTCACTTCTTCCAAAGCACGCTTTAAACGAACTTCTCTTGAAATGGTTGGAACTAATTCAATTTCTGCTCCTGCAAGCTGGATGGTTGCTGGTAAAACAAATAGATTTTCAACAGAGGTTGGCTTAATGACCTGCTTTGCCTCTACATCATCTACTAAAACATCATAGATACACTGATCTACCTCTGCTTTTTCTATACCGATTCCGCTCGTTGCATTTCCTTGCGGATCAACATCTACTAATAATACCCTTTTACCGATATACGCTAAGCAGGCTCCTAGGTTTACAGAGGTTGTTGTTTTTCCAACTCCACCTTTTTGATTGGCAATCGCTAATACTTTCCCCACGATGTCACCTACCTTCATCTCAAAGACTTTTATAAAAATGAACAGTCATAAATCCTATTTTATCATGAAACATTCTTTAATTATGATTTTTTCTTTAAAAATAATCTTAAAATCTTCTAAAATCTCTATTTTACATAAAAAAACAGTGAGCAACTAACCAAGAAGTCTAGTTTCCCACCGTTCTATCATTTTATTTTTTCTTAGGAATCCGGATGGTGAATTGGTAATATTCCTCGAATTCTTCTTCATCCGAATTTAAATTTATTCCGCTATCCGCTACCATTGATAACGATTGACGAATCGTATTAACGGCAATTCTCATATCTTTACTAAATGCCTTACGTTTCGGCTTTGGTTTTGGATTGTTTTGTTCTAGTAATTTTACGACTCTATCTTCCGTTTGCTTAACGTTTAAATTCTTCTCAATAATTTCAGCTACTAATTTTACTTGCAGCTCTGGGTTTTTTAACGGAATAAGGGATCTTGCATGTCTTTCTGTTATCGATTTATTTAGAAGTGCATCTTGAACTTCTTGAGGAAGCTTCAAAAGACGTAATTTATTCGCAACAGTAGATTGTCCTTTTCCTAATCTTTGTGCAAGTGCTTCTTGGGTTAAATTATGAATTTCTAATAACTTCCCATAAGCAATCGCTTCTTCTATTGGTGATAATTCCTCACGTTGAAGATTTTCAATTAATGCAACAGAGGCAGTTTCGGTATCACTTAAATTTTTAATAATAGCCGGAACTTCTTCCCAGCCAAGGCGATTCATTGCACGCCAACGACGCTCCCCAGCAATGATTTCAAATTTGTCATGGTCAAGCTCACGAACAACAATTGGTTGTATGATCCCGTGGGTATGAATTGTCCGGGATAGTTCCTCAATTTTTTCATCATCAAATACCGTTCTCGGTTGGAAACGGTTGGGAATGATATGACCAATTGGTATTTTACGAATCTCTTCATGCACTTCTTCTAGTTCTTGTTGATCAATGGTAAAATCTTGATCATTAACCTCTTGTTCTGCTATAGCTTGATCTCCCTTTTCGCCGAGGCCAAAAAAGCGTGAAAAAGTATTTTTCATCACCCTACACCACCTTTACGAAACTCCCATATTACATATTCTTTATATAAATGACAATGTCCTGCCTTTAAAATACATTTTAAAACAAAATTAACATGAATTCGTAAAAATTGTAATCCCTTTTTCGACGTTTCCAACAGAATACCTAAATTTCTTTTCGACAGTTTTTTTATTCTATTGGCGTTTTATTAGGAGTACCAGGCTTTCTTGGATATTGCTTTGGAGTGTTTTTTTCTTTTTGAATAAAAATAATGTTTCGTTCACTATTTTCAATTGGAAGTAAAAAAGACTCCTGCTTTATCATTTTCCCACCTAATGTTTGAATTGCTTTTTGGGCAGATTTTAGTTCATCTTCTGCACTTGCCGCCTTCATTGCAATAAATAGTCCACCCTTTTTGACAAGTGGAAGACAAAGTTCACTTAAAACCGAGAGTCTTGCAACAGCTCTTGCTGTTACTAAATCAAACTGTTCACGGAATTCTTTATTCTGCCCGAAGGTTTCAGCACGATCATGCACAAAGCGAACATCTTTTAATTGTAACACCTTTGCCAAGTGCTCTAAAAAGGATATTCGTTTATTTAAGGAATCTACAATGGTTACATGAATATTTGGAAAGGCTATTTTGATGGGGATACTCGGAAAACCAGCACCCGCTCCAACATCACAAACAGTTATTGGTGATGTAAAATCGTGATAAAACCCTGCTGAAATAGAATCAAAAAAATGTTTTAAATATACATCACCTTTTTCAGTAATCGCAGTTAAATTCATTTTTTCATTCCATTCAACAAGTGTTTCATAATAAATTTCATATTGTTTTAATTGTTCAGCGGTAAGCGTAATCCCCTTTTCCGCCAATAACTCTTGAAATTGGTTCACATTCATTTATGTCAATCCTTTTTTCTCTTGATTATGACTAGATACGAGCAATTTTCCCCTGTTCTAAGTAGATCAGTAAGATGGAAATATCAGCTGGGTTAACACCTGAAATGCGAGATGCTTGTGCAAGTGAAATCGGTCTAACCTGTTTTAATTTTTGACGAGCTTCATTTGCTAAACTAGAAATGGCATCATAATCGATATTTTCAGGGATTTTTTTATCCTCCATTTTTTGCAAACGTTCCACTTGCTGCAATGACTTTTCAATATAACCTTCGTACTTAATTTGAATTTCTACCTGCTCTTTTACATCCTCATGAAGTTCCACTTCGGATGGGGCAAGCTGGTCGATATGGCTATAGTTCATTTCAGGGCGCTTTAATAAATCTGCTGCACGGATTCCGTCCTTCAGTTCACTTCCACCCATTTGTTTAATTAATTCTTGAACTTCACCAGAAGGTTTTAAGATGATTGTCTTTAAACGTTCTTTTTCATCTTCAATCTTCTTTTTCTTTTCTAAAAATTTTTCATATCTCTCATCAGAAATGATACCGATTCGATGTCCGATTTCCGTTAATCTTAAATCTGCATTATCATGACGAAGCAATAAACGATACTCGGCTCTTGAGGTTAAAAGTCGATATGGTTCATTTGTCCCTTTTGTCACAAGGTCATCAATTAGAACTCCGATATAAGCATCAGAACGACTTAAGATCACTTCTTCTTTACCAAGTGATTTTAATCCAGCATTCATACCGGCCATGATTCCTTGACCAGCTGCTTCTTCATACCCAGAAGTACCATTGATTTGACCAGCAGTATATAAACCTTTCACTTTTTTTGTTTCAAGAGTTGGCCATAACTGTGTTGGAACAATCGCATCATACTCAATGGCATAGCCTGCACGCATCATCTGAACTTTTTCTAAACCAGGTATCGTCTTAAGGATTTGATTTTGAACATCCTCTGGTAAACTTGTTGATAGTCCTTGTACATAAACCTCATGTGTATTTCTACCTTCTGGCTCTAAAAAGATTTGATGGCGCGGCTTATCATTAAAGCGCACTACTTTATCTTCGATGGATGGGCAATAACGTGGACCTGTCCCTTTAATCATGCCTGAATACATAGGGGAACGATGAAGGTTATTGTCAATCAATAAATGAGTTTGCTCATTTGTATAAGTTAACCAACATGGAAGTTGGTCTGTAATGTATTTGGTTGTTTCATACGAAAAGGCTCTTGGCACATCATCGCCAGGCTGAATTTCCGTTTTACTATAATCAATAGAGTTGCTATGGACTCTTGGGGGTGTTCCTGTCTTAAAACGGACAAGATCAAAGCCAAGTTCTTGAAGATGTTCCGATAATTTAATCGATGGCTGCTGATTGTTAGGACCACTTGAATATTTTAATTCACCAAGAATAATTTCCCCGCGAAGGAAAGTCCCTGTTGTAATGACAACCGTTTTCGAGCGGTATACTGCACCTGTTTGGGTAATAACCCCTTTACAGACATCATCTTCCACAAGAAGTCTTTCAACCATCCCCTGCAATAAGGTTAAATTCGGTTGATTTTCAATCGTCTTTTTCATTTCATGTTGATAAGCAAACTTGTCCGCCTGTGCTCTAAGAGCTCTTACCGCTGGACCTTTTCCTGTATTCAACATTCTCATTTGAATATAGGTTTTATCGATATTACGTCCCATTTCTCCACCAAGAGCATCAATTTCTCGAACAACGATGCCCTTAGCAGGTCCACCAACAGATGGATTACATGGCATAAACGCAACCATATCCAAATTAATCGTAATCATTAAAGTTTTTGCACCGACACGTGCAGCTGCAAGACCTGCTTCACTGCCTGCATGTCCAGCACCAATAACGATGACATCATAATTCCCTGCCTCGTATTGCATTTCTTTACCTCCTGTCAAAACCTAAAAAGGTTCTGTATGACTAATTAATTAAACTACTTTCCAAGACAGAACTGGGAGAATAGCTGATCGATTAGGCTTTCATGGACACTTTCTCCAATAATTTCTCCTAATAGTTCCCACGTTCTTGTAAAATCAATTTGCACGATATCAATTGGCGTTCCAGATTCTATTCCAAAAATAGCATCTTCAATAGATTGTAACGTTTGATGTAATAATGCGATATGACGGCTATTTGAAACATATGTCATATCCCCCGCTTCAATGGAACCTTCAAAGAAAAGACTCGCAATAGCCTCTTCTAATTCATCCACCCCACGGTCTTCCAATAGTGAAGTGCGAATGATTTTGTGCTCCTTCGCTAATTCTTCAACTTGTTCCATCTGAATCTTCTGCGGAAGATCTGTTTTATTGATAATGACAATGACGTCCATACCTTCAACAGCTTTAAAAATATTCTCATCTTCTGGAGTAAATTCATCAGAATAATTAAGAACTAATAATATTAAATCGGCCTCTTTTAATACTTGACGAGACTTTTCAACACCGATTCGTTCCACGATATCTTCTGTCTCACGAATTCCCGCTGTATCTAGTAATTTTAACGGAACACCACGAACATTGACATACTCTTCAATAACATCCCTAGTAGTTCCAGGAATATCCGTTACAATCGCCTTATTTTCTTGAACCAAACTATTTAGTAGAGAGGATTTACCTACGTTTGGACGACCTACAATAACAGTAGACAACCCTTCTCTTAAAATTTTACCTTGTTGCGATGTTTGCAATAAATTTTTTACTTCCATTCTCACATTCTTTGCTCGATCAAGAAGTAATTGATGGGTCATTTCTTCGACATCATCATATTCAGGATAATCAATATTTACCTCAACATGTGCCAAAGTCTCTAATATTTCTTGCCTTAATCTTTGAATTAATCTTGAAAGCCTTCCTTCCATCTGACCTAATGCCAAATTCATAGCACGATCCGTTTTGGCTCTAATTAAATCCATAACCGCCTCAGCTTGAGAAAGATCAATTCTACCGTTTAAAAAGGCACGCTTTGTAAACTCACCAGGTTCAGCCAATCTTGCCCCATTATTTAAAGTGAGCTGAAGTACACGATTAACCGAAACAAGTCCACCGTGGCAATTAATTTCTACCACATCTTCTTTCGTAAAGGTTTTAGGGCCTTTCATCACTGAAACCATTACTTCCTCTGCAACCAATTCTGTTTTTGGATCTACTAAATGTCCATAATGAATGGTGTGAGTAGCAACATCCTTCAGTCTTTTTCCTCCAACTCCTCTAAACAACCGATCCGAAATCTCTATAGCCTGTTCTCCACTTAGTCTGACGATCGCGATAGCTCCCTCTCCCATCGGAGTGGAAATAGCCGCTATTGTATCCATTTCCAAGTGACACACCTACTTTCTAAAACCTTTAAACCTATTTATTAAATAAATGAAATATCAACAATATCAGAAGATAATTAATTATCCACAAAAGAATAAATGAATCTCTTTATTTTAACTTATCCACATGTGAATAACAACAAACAATGACTAAGGATATTTTTAAAAAGTTTCAATATAAAAAGCAGTTAAAACGATGAGGATCCGTATCGAAAAAATCTAACTAAATGAAACCTAACCATAAAAAAAGTCCCCAGTCTTTTGGACTGAGGACTTCTTCATTTTATTTAAGGCGGTTTTCGTATAGATTGAAGTTTTCGTAAAAATCCCAAAAGCCGGATTTTTACAGCTGCCCTTAATGAGTGAGCAGCTCTTTTCTTGATTTCCTAAAGAATTTTAATCAAATACTTACGTAAAATCATTCTTTATTAGTTAAAAACAACAAAGTTTTATAAAAGAGCCTTATTTAACTGGAGTGATCACAATAAATCGATGTGGTTCAGTTCCGTCTGAATACGTTTTTACTTTTCTATTTTCGACTAAAGCGGTATGAATGACTTTTCGCTCATACGAAGGCATTGGTTCAAGGGCTACATTTTGGCCTGTTTTGATAGCTTTTATTGCTAAGCGTTCTGCCAGTTGGATAAGAGTATCATTTCTTCTTTTACGATAATCTTCAGCATCCAGGGTTACCGTAAAATAGTGGTCCGCATAACGGTTAATCACTAATTGAGTAAGATACTGAAGTGAATTAAGAGTCTGTCCTCTTTTTCCAATTAATAAGGCAATTTTTTCTCCAGAAAGACTAAATAATACATTTTTTCCTTCTTGGGTTATGTCAATTTTAATCGGAACTTCCATTTGTTCACTAACACTTATAAGAAAATTCTTTGCCTCGTCAATTGGATCCACTTTGACAGTTACTTTTACGACAGCTGGTCGTGAACCAAAAATACCAAATATCCCTTTTTTACCTTCATCGATGATTGAAATTTCTGTGCGGTCTTTTGTTGTCTTAAGTTGAGCTAAAGCTGATTCTACTGCATCTTCGACATTTTGTCCTGTAGCAGTTACTTGTTTCACTTTTTTGCTCCTCCCGCGTTGCCGGTAGCCGTAGCCTTTAAATCCGGCCCTTTAATAAAGTAGGTTTGAACAATCATAAAGAGGTTACCAACTACCCAATATAACGATAAAGCGGCTGGGAAGTTGATTGCAAACACGATAATCATAATCGGCATCATCCAAAGCATCATAGCCATTTGAGGATTTTGGTTAGCTGTACCTGCCATCATCATCTTTTGTTGAATAAATGTTGTTGCCCCTGCGACAAGTGGCAGGATATAAAAAGGATCCGGAGAACCTAAGTCAAACCACAAAAAGCTATGTTCTGCAATTTCTCTTGTTCTAGAAATGGCATGATAAAATCCGATCAAAACCGGCATTTGAATCACTAATGGGAAACATCCAGCTAAAGGATTTACACCATGTTTTTGAAATAATTGCATTGTTTCTTGCTGTAATTTTTGCTGTGTTTTTTGATCCTTTGAACTATATTTTTCCTTTAAAGCAGCCATTTCTGGTTGAAGGGCTTGCATCGCCTTTGAACTTTTGGTTTGCTTAATCATTAAAGGTAAGATAGCTAATCGAACAATAATGGTAACTAATATAATGGATAATCCAAAACTTCCCCCAAAAGTCTCAGCCACTTTAACAATAAACCAAGATAATGGGTAAACAATGTATTCATTCCAAAAACCCGTACTTTCAGCTGTAATAGGTTGTTTTACTTGCGTACAACCCGATAAAAACAACATTATCGAGATGAGACCGATTACAAGAAATATTCTCTTTTTCAAACCTTTTTTCCTCCTTTTAGATTTATCCAAAAATAATAGACAAGAAGCTTGTCCAATAAATTTTTAATTTAGCCCCTATCCCCTGACATAACAGTATTTTACCAATAAGTACCTTGAATAAAAAGTGGAAAATATGCCATAGAGAGGATAATCTTCCGACAAAAAAGCCATTCCATGTCGATATGGACACAAAAAGTTCAGTTTTAGTCGACTGATTTTTTTTCTAACACCTTAGCAATTTTTAGAACATGAATCATGCTGCTTTTTACCTCCGCAAAGCTCATGGTGGCGGCAGGTTTTCTGGCAATCACAATTAATTCCACATCTTTATGTAATTGATTTGAAATTTCCAGGAAGGTTTGTCTCAAATATCGTTTAATTCGATTTCGGGTTACGGCATTGCCAACTTTTTTACTTACGGATAGTCCAACACGATAATTGGTTTGATCGCTTCTTCTTAAGCAGTAAACAACAAATTGTCGATTAGCGACCGATTTCCCTTTTTTGAATACTTCCTGAAATTCGGCATTCTTTTTTATTCGAAAAGTCTTTTTCATATGTATACACCTGCATTTTCTATATAACGGGGTCTTGGATCATAAAAGCCACTAAAACTAGTGTTACCAAAAGCCTTTTGCTTAGAACAAACTTACGCTAAAGACTTTTAAAAATAAATAAATATTAGAAAAAAGACCACTGAGACATTTCAGTGGCCTAAGCAGATAATACTTTTCTTCCTTTTAGACGACGGCGAGCTAGAACTTTACGTCCGTTTGCACTGCTCATACGACTACGGAAACCGTGAACTTTGCTATGTTTACGCTTATTTGGTTGATACGTTCTTTTCATTATATGACACCTCCCTGAGGAATTGCTGTTCAGACAGTCCTACCTATTATATAGACCAAAGCTGAATATTGTCAACTCTCTCCTAAAGATTCTGGGGAAATTCCATCAATTCCCGAAAAAGGTCTATCTAATTTCATGAACTAAAAAAAGTTTAGAGGAAGAGCTAGATGAACAACAAACATCTTCTAACTAACATGGGAAATGTTCTTCATAAGCACAATGAACAACAAAATTCCTCTAACTGACATTAGAAATGTTCTTCATATCCTGCTACCAGCACAAACTTCTTTTTCTCCTTAACCTACATTTTTAATTTACATAGAAAAATTTCTTTTAGCCAAAATAACCAAGAATTTTAGTTGATCCATTTTGTTCATTTATGAGTTTGTGGATAATTTTCGACATGATTTTTATTATCCACAACCCTTATTTACAGGTTTTTCACAAAAACAGCGCCTGTGGATATTTTTTATCCATAGGAAATGTATGTTGTGGATAAAACGAGAAAAAGCATTGCACCTCTTCAGTTTATTTGATATTATTATTGTGTTTTCACTCTGGATAAATACATTCTCAGTTTTATATTATCCACAAACTGTGGATAAGTTGTGGACAGGTTATTCAAGACCTATGTAAAACTTTGTCCACAAGTGGTGGATATTGTCGAAACTCCAACTTCTTACATTATTATATGTTTTTCCACATAAACCGAGATGAATATTTATAAATTACAGGTTGTACAAGCTGTATAATCTTAGTCAGATAGAAAAAAATTCATTAAAAAAGGGAGGGAGACTATTTGAAAAATATTGCGGATCTTTGGAATGCTGCACTAAGTACGATTGAAAAAAAGATCAGCAAACCAAGTTTTGATACTTGGCTAAAGTCGACAAAGGCTCATTCCCTTCAAGGCGATTTACTAGTGATTACCGCCCCAAATGAATTTGCACGAGATTGGCTAGAAGAAAGATACTCTCATTTAATCTCAAGTATTTTAGCTGAGATCACAGGTGAAGAGCTTACAGTTAAATTTATCATCCCGCAAAATCAAAAAGAGGAAGATCTTGATTTTCCACCGCCTCAGAAGCAGACAAAAAAAGAGGACGAACTGATTGAGTATCCTCAAAACATATTAAATCCTAAATATTTATTTGATACGTTTGTTATTGGATCTGGTAATCGCTTTGCACACGCTGCATCTTTAGCTGTGGCTGAGGCACCAGCAAAGGCTTATAATCCCTTATTTATCTATGGAGGAGTAGGTCTTGGGAAAACCCATTTAATGCATGCAATTGGTCATTATGTTTTGGATCATAATCCTTCCGCTAAAGTTGTTTATTTATCTTCAGAAAAATTTACAAATGAATTCATCAATTCCATTCGTGACAATAAAGCCATTGAATTCCGTAACAAATATCGAAATGTTGATGTTCTACTTATTGATGATATTCAATTTTTAGCTGGAAAAGAGTCAACACAAGAAGAATTTTTCCATACTTTTAATACACTTCATGAGGAAAGTAAACAAATCATTATCTCAAGTGACCGCCCTCCAAGAGAAATTCCAACATTGGAAGATCGATTACGTTCTCGTTTTGAATGGGGTTTAATTACTGATATTACTCCACCGGATTTGGAAACGAGGATTGCCATTCTTCGCAAGAAGGCTAAAGCAGAAGGTTTAGATATACCAAATGAAGTGATGCTGTATATTGCGAATCAAATAGATACAAATATCAGAGAATTAGAAGGGGCATTAATTCGTGTAGTGGCCTATTCTTCACTGATAAATAAAGATATAAATGCCGATTTAGCAGCAGAAGCATTAAAGGATATTATTCCAAGTTCTAAGCCTAAGGTGATTACAATCTTAGATATTCAAAAAGTTGTGGGGCAAACCTACAGCATTAAACTGGAAGACTTTAAGGCTAAAAAACGTACAAAATCAGTGGCTTTTCCACGTCAAATAGCTATGTATCTTTCAAGAGAGTTAACCGATTACTCTTTGCCTAAAATTGGTGAAGAGTTTGGGGGCAGAGACCATACAACCGTCATTCATGCTCATGAAAAAATTTCTAAGTTGCTTCAAACCGATTCTCAACTTGAAAAACAATTAAAAGAAATAAAAGATATGTTAAAAGTTTAAAATTATGTGTATAACTTGCTATTACTTACACACAGTCTGTCCACATGTGGATAGACTGTGTTTCCTTTCGAAATTATAGGTTATCCACATACTAACAGGCCCTACTAGTACTTCTACTATTTTTTAAAACATATTAATATATGTAATAGACTCATAAAATATTCCAAACGGAGGATTAAAAAATGAGATTTATAATCCAACGAGATCGTCTAGTTCAAAGTGTTCAGGACGTAATGAAGGCAGTATCTACAAGAACAACGATTCCTATTTTGACAGGAATTAAAATGGTTGCGACAAATGAGGGAGTAACATTAACCGGTAGTGATTCTGATATTTCTATTGAATCCTTTATTCCAAGAGAAGAAGCTGGAGATGAAATTGTAGAGATTAAACAACCTGGTTCTATCGTACTTCAAGCAAGATTTTTTAGTGAAATCGTTAAAAAATTACCAACCGATTCAGTTGAAATTGAGGTAGAAAATCAATTGGAAACCGTTATCCGTTCAGGTAAATCTGAATTCCATCTTAATGGTTTAGATGCAGAAGAATATCCATTACTTCCACAATTATCAGAAGAAAATATTTTCAGAGTACCAATTGACCTTTTAAAAGCAATGGTTCGCCAAACTGTATTTGCAGTGTCCACCTCAGAAACACGACCAATCTTGACAGGTGTAAACTGGAAAGTGGAACAAGGTGAATTAACCTGTATTGCAACAGATAGCCATCGTCTAGCATTTCGTAAAGCTAAAATCGATACGGAAAACCAAGAACATTACAATGTTGTGATTCCAGGTAAAAGCTTAAATGAATTAAGTAAGATTCTTGATGATGATAATGATTTTGTAGAAATTGTTATTACTGAAAATCAAGTGCTATTTAAAGCGAAGCACTTGTTATTTTACTCAAGATTATTAGAAGGCAATTACCCAGATACAACTCGCTTAATTCCAACTGAAAGTAAAACAGATATTGTATTAAATACAAAAGAATTTTTACAGGCAATTGATCGTGCCTCGTTACTAGCAAGAGACGGCCGAAATAATGTCGTTAAATTTGCAACCTTAGAAAATGGAATTATCGAAGTATCTTCCAATACTCCAGAAATCGGTAAAGTAGTAGAAGAAGTTCAGAGCCAAACGATCGAGGGAGAAGAATTGAAAATTTCCTTTAGTGCCAAATACATGATGGATGCGTTAAAAGCTCTAGAAGGAACAGATGTTCAAATTAGCTTTACTGGAGCAATGAGACCGTTCTTTATGAGACCGCTTCATGATGAATCTATATTGCAGTTAATTCTTCCAGTAAGAACGTATTAATTTTAATAAAAATGAAGGGGCTAACCCATTGAGGGTTGCCCCTTTTTCATGTTTGTAAAATAAGAAAATTTTCTTTTTAGGTTTTCTTTGTGTATTCCCCACCAAATTTGTTAAAATAAAGTATTGGAGTAAAAAACAACAGATCATATTTTTAGAAGGAAAGAGTGAAGCCATCCGTGAGTCAACAAATTAAAATTGAAACGGAATATATTACGTTGGGACAGTTTTTAAAATTGGCAGATGTCATTCAATCAGGTGGTATGGCAAAGTTTTTTTTACAGGAATATGATGTATTTATTAATGGTGAACAAGACCAACGGAGAGGAAGAAAGCTCCGAAGTGGAGATAATGTAAAGATTCCTGGTTTTGGAGAATATGTAATTCTTTAACTTAAAGGATGTCTAATTCATGTATATTGAACATTTAGTTCTAAAAGATTACCGCAACTATGAACAATTAGAAATAAACTTTGAAAATAAAGTTAATGTCATCCTTGGAGAAAATGCGCAAGGTAAAACGAATGTAATGGAATCTATTTATGTTTTGGCTATGGCAAAGTCTCATCGTACAACAAATGATAAAGATTTAATTCGCTGGGACCAAGAATATGCTAAAATAGAAGGTAGACTTCAAAAAAATTATGGGTCGTTACCGATGCAATTAGTCATTTCCAAGAAAGGAAAAAAGGCAAAATGCAATCATATTGAACAACAAAGGTTAAGCCAATATGTTGGAAATATGAATGTCGTCATGTTTGCGCCTGAAGATCTCCACCTTGTTAAAGGTAGTCCACAAATTAGGCGCCGATTTATTGATATGGAAATTGGCCAAGTTTCCCCTATATACTTACACGATATGAGTCAATTCCAAAAAATACTACAACAACGCAATCATTATTTGAAAATGATGCAAATCAAAAAACAAACGGATGAAGCGATGCTTGAAATTTTAACAGACCAATTTATTCAAGTCGCAACGAAGATTGTTCAAAAGCGTTTCGAATTTATCCATTTGTTAGAGAAATGGGCAAAACCGATTCATTCTGGAATTTCAAGAGGGCTGGAAACCTTAAAAATTGAGTATAAGCCTTCTGTAGAGGTATCAGAAGAACAAGAGTTGTCGAAAATGATAGAAAGGTTTGAGGAAAAATTTCAAAAAGTCAAAAATAGAGAAATCGAGCGAGGGGTCACCTTATTTGGCCCACATCGAGATGATTTACTTTTTTATGTTAACGATCGTGATGTTCAAACTTTTGGCTCACAAGGACAACAAAGAACGACAGCTTTATCTATTAAATTAGCCGAAATTGAATTAATTCATGCAGAAATTAAAGAATATCCAATACTCTTATTGGATGATGTTTTATCAGAATTAGATGATTATAGACAATCCCATTTATTAAATACAATTCAGGGGAAAGTCCAAACGTTCGTAACAACAACAAGTGTAGAAGGTATTGACCATCAAACGCTTAAAGAGGCTGCAACCTATACAGTTGAAGCAGGATCAATTGCAAAAGTACAGTGAGGTGAAAAGATGTACATTCACATCGGGGAAGAAGTGTTGGTGAAAACAAAGGATATTATCGCTATTCTTGACAAAGACAGTGTGAAAGCTTCTGACCATATACAAGAATTTCTCCAACAAAATGAACAAAGAACAGAAAATCTTTCGAAAAATTCCTTTAAATCGATTGTGATTACACATGAGAAGGTATATCTTTCTCCATTAGCCTCCACTACTTTAAAAAAGAGATCCTTACAGCTATATGTAATGGAGCAATAGTAACGTCATAAATCAGGCTAAATCTCCTGATTTCATTTAAATAGATTGCAGTAAAGTATGTAAATAGAAAGTGTGGGTGACTGTTTTGACAACGGAACCAAAAGCAATTCAAGAACAATCCTATGATGCCGATCAAATACAAGTTTTAGAAGGTCTTGAAGCTGTTCGTAAACGTCCTGGGATGTATATTGGTTCAACGAGTGGAAAAGGCTTGCACCATTTAGTATGGGAAATCGTTGACAATAGTATTGATGAAGCATTAGCAGGTTATTGTGATGAAATAAACGTAGTGATCGAACCTGACAACAGTATAACTGTTATTGATAATGGTCGTGGAATCCCAGTTGGTATACATGAGAAAATGGGACGCCCTGCTGTTGAAGTCATCATGACGGTACTTCACGCTGGAGGTAAATTTGGCGGCGGAGGTTATAAAGTTTCAGGTGGTCTACATGGTGTAGGGGCTTCTGTAGTTAACGCCCTTTCAACAGTATTAGAGGTTTTTGTTCACCGTGATGGTAAAATTCATTATCAAAAATTTGAAAAGGGTGTACCTGCAGCTGACCTAAAAATTATCGGCGATACAGAACGTACAGGGACAACTACCCATTTTAAACCAGATGGTGAGATTTTCACAGAAACCTTAGAATATGATTATGAAATTCTTGCTACTCGAATTAGAGAATTAGCCTTCTTAAATCGTGGTTTAAAAATAACGATTGAAGATAAACGAACTGAAAATAAAAAGAATGAGTACTGCTATGAAGGCGGTATTAAATCATATGTAGAACACTTAAACCGGACGAAAGAAGTTATTCATGACGAACCGATTTATATGGAGGGTGAACGTGAAGGTATTACAGTTGAAGTAGCCTTACAATATAATGATGGCTATACAAGTAATCTTTACTCTTTCGCTAATAATATTCATACATATGAAGGTGGTACCCATGAGTTTGGTTTTAAGACAGCTTTAACTCGTGTAATTAATGATTATGCGAGAAAACATGGGATTTTTAAAGAAGCAGATGCTAATCTTTCGGGTGAAGATGTACGTGAAGGAATAACCGCTATTATTTCGATTAAACATCCAGATCCACAATTTGAAGGACAAACGAAAACAAAGCTAGGTAACTCTGAAGTTCGAGCCATTACAGATACAGTATTTGCTGATACATTCGAAAAGTTTTTATTAGAGAATCCTTCAGTTGCTAGAAAAATTGTAGAAAAAGGCTTGATGGCAGCAAGAGCAAGACTTGCAGCGAAAAAAGCAAGAGAACTCACTCGTAGAAAAAGTGCTCTAGAAGTATCAAGTTTACCTGGTAAATTAGCAGATTGTTCCTCTAAGGACCCTGCTATAAGTGAAATATACATTGTTGAGGGTGATTCAGCGGGCGGTTCAGCAAAACAAGGTCGAGATCGCCACTTCCAAGCCATTTTACCGTTAAGAGGTAAAATTCTTAATGTTGAAAAAGCACGCCTAGATAAAATTCTTTCAAACAATGAAGTTCGAGCAATGATTACAGCAATTGGAACTGGAATCGGGGAAGATTTTGATATTTCGAAAGCCCGTTATCATAAGATAGTTATTATGACAGATGCCGATGTGGATGGAGCTCATATTCGAACACTCATCTTAACATTCTTTTATCGATATATGAGACAAATATTAGAAGCGGGATATATTTATATTGCCCAACCGCCATTGTATAAAGTTCAACAAGGTAAACGAATAGAGTATGCATATAATGACAAAGAGCTTGAACGTATCTTCGAAGAATTGCCAAGTCAGCCTAAGCCGAATATCCAACGTTATAAAGGTCTAGGTGAAATGAATCCTGAACAATTATGGGAAACAACAATGGATCCTTCAACTAGAACCATGCTTCAGGTTAGTCTAGAAGATGCTATCGAAGCAGATGAAACCTTTGAAATGTTAATGGGTGAAAAAGTAGAACCACGCCGTAACTTTATCGAAGCCAATGCACAGTATGTTAAAAACTTAGATATATAAAAATAAGACAATGAAAAAGGATAAAAAGGGTAGAGGATTGACCACTATCCTCCTTTTTCTTTTTCCAAGATCAAGTGGTGGTCAATTAGTGTTACCACCAGCCGAAATAGGAGGTACCAATTATGGCTGAAACACCAGAGTCTCAAATAAAAGAGATTAATATTAGTCAGGAGATGAAATCATCTTTTCTTGACTATGCGATGAGTGTTATTGTTTCTCGTGCCTTGCCAGATGTTCGAGATGGATTAAAACCAGTTCATCGCCGTATTCTATATGCGATGCATGACCTTGGTATGCATTCGGACAAGCCTTATAAAAAGTCTGCACGTATCGTAGGGGATGTAATCGGTAAATATCACCCTCATGGTGATTCTGCTGTTTATGAAACAATGGTCCGTATGGCGCAGGATTTTAACTATCGTTACATGCTCGTAGATGGACATGGGAACTTTGGATCAGTAGACGGTGACGCAGCGGCGGCAATGCGTTATACAGAATCAAGAATGTCTAAAATCTCGATGGAACTATTAAGAGATATCAACAAAGATACGATTGATTATCAAGATAACTACGATGGTGAGGAAAAAGAACCTGTCGTCCTACCTGCACGTTTTCCAAACTTATTAGTAAATGGAACAACTGGTATCGCTGTAGGGATGGCTACTAATATTCCGCCACACCAACTTGGTGAGGTGATCGATGGAGTATTAGCCATCACACATGACCCTGAATTGACTACACAAGAATTAATGGAGATTATTCCAGGTCCAGATTTTCCTACTGGAGGACTTATCTTAGGACGTAGTGGTATCCGTAAAGCCTATGAAACTGGCAGAGGATCTATAACCATTCGTGCTAAAGTAGAAATTGAACAAAAATCAAATGGTAAAGAAGTAATCATCGTAAGAGAATTACCATATCAAGTAAATAAAGCAAAATTGATAGAAAAAATTGCTGAATTAGCTCGTGACAAGAAAATTGATGGTATTACAGACCTAAGAGATGAGTCAGACCGTAAAGGAATGCGAATCGTTATTGAGGTCCGAAAAGATGCTAATTCGAATGTTCTATTAAATAACTTATATAAGCAAACATCTCTTCAAACTAGTTTTGGAATTAACACATTAGCCCTTGTTGATGGACAACCAAAAGTGTTAAATCTAAAGCAATGTTTAGTCTATTATTTAGATCATCAAAAAGTAGTTATTCGAAGAAGAACTGAGTTTGAATTACGTAAAGCGGAAGCTCGTGCACATATTTTAGATGGTTTACGAATAGCATTGGATCATTTAGATCAAGTTATTAGTTTAATTCGCAGCTCGCAAACAACAGATATTGCCCGTGAAGGATTAATGACTACATTCCAGCTATCTGAAAAACAAGCTCAGGCAATCCTTGATATGCGTTTACAGCGTTTAACAGGATTAGAACGAGAAAAAATTGAAGAAGAATATCAAAACCTTGTCAAATTGATTGCTGAACTAAAAGCCATTCTTGCAGACGAAGAAAAGGTTCTTGAAATAATTCGTGAAGAATTAACAGAGATCAAAGAACGTTTTAATGATAAGCGTCGAACTGAAATTGTTTCTGGCGGATTAGAATTCATTGAAGATGAAGATCTTATTCCTCAAGAAAATATCGTCATTACGCTTACCCATAATGGATACATTAAACGTCTTCCAGTATCTACTTATCGTGCGCAAAGACGTGGTGGTCGCGGAATTCAAGGAATGGGAACCAATGAGGATGATTTTGTTGAACACTTAATCACGACCTCTACCCATGATACGATTCTTTATTTCACCAATAAAGGGAAAGTCTATCGTACAAAGGGTTATGAAATTCCAGAATACAGCCGAACAGCTAAAGGGATTCCTATTATAAACTTACTCGGAATTGAAAAAGGTGAGTGGGTAAATGCCATTATCCCAATTGAAGAATTTGTTGACGATTGGTACTTATTCTTCACAACGAAAGAAGGAATTTCTAAACGTTCTCCTTTATCTTCCTTTGCAAATATTCGTCAAAACGGATTAATTGCAGTTAATTTAAGAGAAGAAGATGAATTAATTTCTGTTAAACTAACTGATGGTTCTAAAGAAATGATTATTGGGACTAAGAATGGTATGCTCATTCGCTTCCCTGAAACAGATGTACGTTCAATGGGAAGAACGGCTACTGGTGTAAAAGGTATTACTTTAGGAAAAGATGACGAAGTTGTTGGAATGGAAGTACTAGAGGAAAATACAGAAATTCTTATTGTTACTAAGAATGGTTATGGTAAACGTACAGATGCTATGGAATACCGTGTCCAAAGTCGTGGCGGTAAAGGAATTAAAACTTGTAACATAACAGATAAAAATGGTGACTTAGTTGCCATGAGAGTTGTTACAGGTGAAGAGGACTTAATGCTTATCACTACAGGTGGAGTCCTTATTCGTCTAGATGTAAATGAAATTTCTAGCATGGGACGTAACACTCAAGGTGTTAGATTAATCCGTTTGGATGAAAATGAAAATGAGTTTGTAGCAACAGTTGCTATTGTTGCAAAAGAAGAAGAAAAAGAAGATGAAGAATCTGAAGAATCAGTAGAGTCTAATATAGAAAACACAGATTCAGAAGTAGTTTCTGAACTAGATTCAGATACAGATACCGATACAGAGTAAAAGGAAGAGGAGCATAAATAACGTGCTCCTCTTTTTTTTGTGCTTAATCTCTACTATGTTCAATTTTTGAAAAATAAGGTAAAATGATAGGGAATTAGATTGACTTAACCTCTATTAAAACAGCGAGAGAGAGTCTGTTATTTTATATAAAAGGAAGAATTAAGTTTTAGTTATGAGGTGGAGGATTTGCGGGTTAAAGTATCGGAACTGCAGGAAGGCTGTATTTTGACTAAAGATATATTTTGTTGGACCAACAAACCAATTGTAGCCAAAAAAACAGTCTTAACAAAGGAAATGATAGAAGTTTTACAAGCCTTCTTAATAAAAGATGTAACGGTAGAAAAAACACTAGTAAATGGTATGCCTTTTATTCCAACAGAAATAATAGAAGATGAAAAAGCAAATACAACAGATAAAACTGAAAAAGTAATGAAAGGTTTTGTTGACCTTTATTTAGAGGCTGTTCAGGACTACAAAAAGGAATTTACTTCATGGCAGTCAGGGATGCCTATTAAAATAGGACCTATTCGTGCTCTATTATTACCTTTACTAGAAAAATTAGAGGAATCTCCTTCCGAAATTTTTGACCTCCATCACCTTTCCAGAAAAGATGATTATCTCTATCATCATGCAGTAACAGTTGGATTATTAAGTGGATTTATTGGAAAAAAACTTAACTACCCTAAAGGTGATTGGGTGCAAATTGCGTTAGCTGGCTGCTTAGCCGATTGCGGTATGGCAAAGGTGAATCCAACCATCCTACATAAAAAAACATCCTTATTAGCCCATGAATATGAAGATGTAAAAAAACATCCCGTATACAGTTATAAATTGGTACAAAGTATTCCAGCATTAAGGAATGAAGCCAAAATTGCAATCCTTCAACATCATGAAAGAATTGATGGAAGTGGTTACCCGTTGGGAGATTCAAACCAAAAGATACATCCGTTTGCCAAAATTATTGCAGTGGCTGATATGTTCCATGCAATGACAGCGGAAAGAGTCTATAAAGGAAAACAATCACCATTTAAGGTCCTAGAAATGATTTTACAAGACAGTTTTGGGAAATTTGATGTAAGTGTTGTGAATGTATTAAGTTCTGCGTTAATGAATTTTTCTAATGGAAGTAAAGTAAAGCTTTCAGATGGGCAATTAGCAGAGATTGTATTTATTGATCAACAAAATCCTACTCGTCCGTTAGTAAAATTAATGGATAGCAATGAAATGATTCATTTAGAGAAAAATAGACACTTGTATATTGAAGAAATTCAATAATATTATTTTAGTAAAATAGTTATATCGAATATAAAAATAAAAGATTAAGATGCTGTCCATTTGTGCGGTTGAGGCATAGATGGACAACCGCATACAACTAAATCAATTTGCAAACCATTAAAACTAGATTTTTTCGTTTTATTACTTGTATTTATAAAGTTAGCCTGATATAATAATTCAAGTCGACACGAATTGAACATTAAGTAATAAAAAAACGTAAAAAGTGTTGACGTAAGATTAACAAAATGTTATATTAATAAAGTCGCTTCTGAGCGATTAATGAATTGTTCTTTGAAAACTAAACAACCAAACATTAACAAAGGTAAGGCTTCTATTATAGAAGTTTTTTAAAAAAAGCCAGAGTAAACTTTATGAGCTATATCAAACACTTTATTGGAGAGTTTGATCCTGGCTCAGGACGAACGCTGGCGGCGTGCCTAATACATGCAAGTCGAGCGAATCTTTAGGAGCTTGCTCCTAAAGGTTAGCGGCGGACGGGTGAGTAACACGTGGGCAACCTGCCTGTAAGACTGGGATAACTTCGGGAAACCGGAGCTAATACCGGATAATCCTTTTCCTCACATGAGGAAAAGCTGAAAGACGGTTTCGGCTGTCACTTACAGATGGGCCCGCGGCGCATTAGCTAGTTGGTGAGGTAACGGCTCACCAAGGCGACGATGCGTAGCCGACCTGAGAGGGTGATCGGCCACACTGGGACTGAGACACGGCCCAGACTCCTACGGGAGGCAGCAGTAGGGAATCTTCCGCAATGGACGAAAGTCTGACGGAGCAACGCCGCGTGAACGATGAAGGCCTTCGGGTCGTAAAGTTCTGTTGTTAGGGAAGAACAAGTACCGGAGTAACTGCCGGTACCTTGACGGTACCTAACCAGAAAGCCACGGCTAACTACGTGCCAGCAGCCGCGGTAATACGTAGGTGGCAAGCGTTGTCCGGAATTATTGGGCGTAAAGCGCGCGCAGGCGGTCCTTTAAGTCTGATGTGAAAGCCCACGGCTCAACCGTGGAGGGTCATTGGAAACTGGGGGACTTGAGTACAGAAGAGGAAAGTGGAATTCCACGTGTAGCGGTGAAATGCGTAGAGATGTGGAGGAACACCAGTGGCGAAGGCGACTTTCTGGTCTGTAACTGACGCTGAGGCGCGAAAGCGTGGGGAGCAAACAGGATTAGATACCCTGGTAGTCCACGCCGTAAACGATGAGTGCTAAGTGTTAGAGGGTTTCCGCCCTTTAGTGCTGCAGCTAACGCATTAAGCACTCCGCCTGGGGAGTACGGTCGCAAGACTGAAACTCAAAGGAATTGACGGGGGCCCGCACAAGCGGTGGAGCATGTGGTTTAATTCGAAGCAACGCGAAGAACCTTACCAGGTCTTGACATCCTCTGACAACCCTAGAGATAGGGCTTTCCCCTTCGGGGGACAGAGTGACAGGTGGTGCATGGTTGTCGTCAGCTCGTGTCGTGAGATGTTGGGTTAAGTCCCGCAACGAGCGCAACCCTTGATCTTAGTTGCCAGCATTTAGTTGGGCACTCTAAGGTGACTGCCGGTGACAAACCGGAGGAAGGTGGGGATGACGTCAAATCATCATGCCCCTTATGACCTGGGCTACACACGTGCTACAATGGATGGTACAAAGGGCTGCAAGACCGCGAGGTTAAGCGAATCCCATAAAACCATTCTCAGTTCGGATTGCAGGCTGCAACTCGCCTGCATGAAGCTGGAATCGCTAGTAATCGCGGATCAGCATGCCGCGGTGAATACGTTCCCGGGCCTTGTACACACCGCCCGTCACACCACGAGAGTTTGTAACACCCGAAGTCGGTGGGGTAACCGTAAGGAGCCAGCCGCCTAAGGTGGGACAGATGATTGGGGTGAAGTCGTAACAAGGTAGCCGTATCGGAAGGTGCGGCTGGATCACCTCCTTTCTAAGGAATATAAGTGACCGAGTAAAAATGAATATTTTTATTATTGGTCACAAAAAAACATTAAAATCTTTGGTGTTAATCGTTTGGTGTTTAGTTTTGAAAGAGCAATCTTTCATCATTTGATGGTATTGGGGGCCTATAGCTCAGCTGGTTAGAGCGCACGCCTGATAAGCGTGAGGTCGATGGTTCGAGTCCATTTAGGCCCACCATCTTTATTAACTTTATATGGGGTCTTAGCTCAGCTGGGAGAGCGCCTGCCTTGCACGCAGGAGGTCAGGGGTTCGATCCCCCTAGACTCCACCATTTTTTTTACGTGAGTAAAAAAATCATTTCCTTGTTCCTTGAAAACTAGATAATCGTATAGAAGAAACCAAGTAAAAACCGAGTAATTGCCATTTTAGTTTCTCTCTTATTTTATAGTAAGAGAATTAACCTTTAGGTTAAGTTAATAAGGGCGCACGGTGGATGCCTTGGCACTAGGAGCCGATGAAGGACGGGACTAACGCCGATATGCTCCGGGGAGCTGTAAGTAAGCTTTGATCCGGAGATTTCCGAATGGGGAAACCCACTGCTCGTAATGGAGTAGTATCTTTACCTGAATACATAGGGTACTGATGGCATACCCGGGGAACTGAAACATCTAAGTACCCGGAGGAAGAGAAAGCAAACGCGATTCCCTGAGTAGCGGCGAGCGAAACGGGACATAGCCCAAACCAAGAGGCTTGCCTCTTGGGGTTGTAGGACACTCAACATGGAGTTACAAAGGAACGGGGTAGATGAACAGATCTGGAAAGATCGGTCAGAGAAGGTAAAAACCCTGTAGTCGAAACTTCGTTCCCTCCTGAGTGGATCCTGAGTACGGCCGGACACGAGAAATCCGGTCGGAAGCAGGGAGGACCATCTCCCAAGGCTAAATACTACCTAGTGACCGATAGTGAACCAGTACCGTGAGGGAAAGGTGAAAAGCACCCCGGAAGGGGAGTGAAAAAGATCCTGAAACCGTGTGCCTACAAGTAGTTAGAGCCCGTTAATGGGTGATAGCGTGCCTTTTGTAGAATGAACCGGCGAGTTACGATTACATGCAAGGTTAAGTTGATAAGACGGAGCCGCAGCGAAAGCGAGTCTGAATAGGGCGAATGAGTATGTGGTCGTAGACCCGAAACCAGGTGATCTACCCATGTCCAGGGTGAAGTCCAGGTAACACTGGATGGAGGCCCGAACCCACGCACGTTGAAAAGTGCGGGGATGAGGTGTGGGTAGCGGAGAAATTCCAATCGAACTTGGAGATAGCTGGTTCTCTCCGAAATAGCTTTAGGGCTAGCCTCACGTAGTAAGAGTCTTGGAGGTAGAGCACTGTTTGGACTAGGGGCCCTCATCGGGTTACCGAATTCAGACAAACTCCGAATGCCAAAGACTTATCCGTGGGAGTCAGACTGCGAGTGATAAGATCCGTAGTCAAAAGGGAAACAGCCCAGACCACCAGCTAAGGTCCCAAAGTTTACGTTAAGTGGAAAAGGATGTGGAGTTGCTTAGACAACCAGGATGTTGGCTTAGAAGCAGCCACCATTTAAAGAGTGCGTAATAGCTCACTGGTCGAGTGACTCTGCGCCGAAAATGTACCGGGGCTAAACGTAACACCGAAGCTGTGGATTGACACCGCAAAAGTGTCAGTGGTAGGAGAGCGTTCTAAGGGCGTTGAAGCTAGACCGTAAGGACTGGTGGAGCGCTTAGAAGTGAGAATGCCGGTATGAGTAGCGAAAGATGGGTGAGAATCCCATCCACCGTATGCCTAAGGTTTCCTGAGGAAGGCTCGTCCGCTCAGGGTTAGTCGGGACCTAAGCCGAGGCCGAAAGGCGTAGGCGATGGATAACAGGTTGATATTCCTGTACCACCTCTTTATCGTTTGAGCAATGGGGGGACGCAGAAGGATAGGGTAAGCGCACTGTTGGATATGTGCGTCTAAGCAGTTAGGCTGGTAACGAGGCAAATCCCGTTACCGTGAAGGCTGAGCTGTGATAGCGAGGGAAATATAGTACCGAAGTTCCTGATTCCACGCTGCCAAGAAAAGCCTCTAGCGAGATAAAAGGTGCCCGTACCGCAAACCGACACAGGTAGGCGAGGAGAGAATCCTAAGGTGTGCGAGAGAACTCTCGTTAAGGAACTCGGCAAAATGACCCCGTAACTTCGGGAGAAGGGGTGCTTTTTGGGGTGAATAGCCTCGAAAAGCCGCAGTGAATAGGCCCAGGCGACTGTTTAGCAAAAACACAGGTCTCTGCGAAGCCGTAAGGCGAAGTATAGGGGCTGACGCCTGCCCGGTGCTGGAAGGTTAAGAGGAGGGGTTAGCGCAAGCGAAGCTCTGAATCGAAGCCCCAGTAAACGGCGGCCGTAACTATAACGGTCCTAAGGTAGCGAAATTCCTTGTCGGGTAAGTTCCGACCCGCACGAAAGGCGTAACGATCTGGGCACTGTCTCAACGAGAGACTCGGTGAAATTATAGTACCTGTGAAGATGCAGGTTACCCGCGACAGGACGGAAAGACCCCGTGGAGCTTTACTGTAGCCTGATATTGAATTTTGGTACAGCTTGTACAGGATAGGTAGGAGCCTGAGAAGCCGGAGCGCCAGCTTCGGTGGAGGCGTCGGTGGGATACTACCCTGGCTGTATTGAAATTCTAACCCGCACCCCTCTATCGGGGTGGGAGACAGTGTCAGGTGGGCAGTTTGACTGGGGCGGTCGCCTCCTAAAGAGTAACGGAGGCGCCCAAAGGTTCCCTCAGAATGGTTGGAAATCATTCGTAGAGTGTAAAGGCACAAGGGAGCTTGACTGCGAGACCTACAAGTCGAGCAGGGACGAAAGTCGGGCTTAGTGATCCGGTGGTTCCGCATGGAAGGGCCATCGCTCAACGGATAAAAGCTACCCCGGGGATAACAGGCTTATCTCCCCCAAGAGTCCACATCGACGGGGAGGTTTGGCACCTCGATGTCGGCTCATCGCATCCTGGGGCTGTAGTCGGTCCCAAGGGTTGGGCTGTTCGCCCATTAAAGCGGTACGCGAGCTGGGTTCAGAACGTCGTGAGACAGTTCGGTCCCTATCCGTCGTGGGCGTAGGAAATTTGAGAGGAGCTGTCCTTAGTACGAGAGGACCGGGATGGACGCACCGCTGGTGTACCAGTTGTCTTGCCAAAGGCATCGCTGGGTAGCTATGTGCGGACGGGATAAGTGCTGAAAGCATCTAAGCATGAAGCCCCCCTCAAGATGAGATTTCCCATAGCGTAAGCTAGTAAGAACCCTGAAAGATGATCAGGTTGATAGGTCAGAGGTGGAAGCGCGGTGACGTGTGGAGCTGACTGATACTAATCGTTCGAGGACTTAACCAAAACATTTGGATATCCAAATAAGGCAAACTTGTTTTTACTTCTTCTAATACATTATCTAGTTTTGAGGGAACAAGACTTTTTCACGTAAGTGAAAAGAGTTTACCTCAACAAAATAGTCTGGTGGCGATGGCGAGAAGGTCACACCCGTTCCCATACCGAACACGGAAGTTAAGCTTCTCAGCGCCGATGGTAGTTGGAGGATTCCTCCTGTGAGAGTAGGACGTCGCCAGGCAAATTAGAACAACCTACAAGGGTTGTTTTTTTTGTCTCTAAAAATAGAAATCTAGTAAAAAATAAAAACAACCCCCATAAGAAAAGATAATAAGACGAACCTTATAGTAGATTAAAATTTTGTATTTTTTACCACATCTCTTTTCTGTTTAGAATCAAAGAAATAGGGTAAATAATAAACAAATATAAGGAGGTTTTATAATGGATTTAGTAAAATTAGATATTGATCAATTATTAGAACTTACCTCCTATTCATTGGACGAAGATTATCAATTCAAACTAAAAAAAGTCGAAATTGATAAGTTATTAGAAAAAACACAGGACTGGTAAATTTATTCATGGCAACAAGCTCCATTTATTAGGAGCTTGTTTTTATTTTGCTTTTTGAATTGAAAGAGGGGAAGAGCCCTTATTTCAAATGACTATTTAAATATTGATAAATCAAAAATGGACCTTTGTGTACGGCTATATTTAAAAAATTTCTGATAAATGGATAATCCCTATTTGGCATCATCTTAATAAGCTCACTCCACCATTCTGTCTCATAACGTGCAATCATACTTAAATTATATAAAAGTAAATAATGGATCAGCATTTCAGGATAATGTATATGCTCACTTTTGGTCATTGGAAAGTAAAACTTACCTTCTTCAAAATGATATCTGAGAGGGATACAATCAATACATTTATGCATATTTATTTTAAAAGCAGTCCCATTTCCCCCCTTTTCAGCTAGTTCAACTGGATAGAGGGATTTTGCCTGATAAAAGTCCTGAAAGCGTGTTTCTGTCATGTGATACTTATCTAAGATTTGATTAGAAAAAAGAATTGTATCCTCCTTTTGACTAACTCTTATAAAAGTTTGTTTGCCTTCCAAAGTAGAGAAAAGATCATTTAACTCCGGTATTTCTTTTAATAACTCTCCCATATTGGCTTTTTCACCTTCCAAATGTTTCATGTGGAACATTTTTTCAGCAATAAAAGGGAAAAGGCCATTCTTTTGTATTTTTACTTCATCTTGAAAAAATTGATATTGCTGTTTTTTACGTTTCCTTGTCGATACACCATGGGCTAAAACAGAGGTATTCTCAGGATAATTGGGTTGTATGGTTAAAATACAAGCTTTTATTAAATGAACAAAGCCATAGAATAATAAAATGGGTTGAATTAAAAGAGGAGATTTTTCTGCTTGGTCGTAATAGGTCTTAGCATGCTCTAGGTAATAAATAAACGGGTAACAATTTTCAAAGCTCTTTTGGTCTCCATTCTCGATTTGTGCTTTGTCGTAACATTTTTTTAGCATTTGCTGAGTATGTTCTGCTGAAAAGAAGATGGAATAATTGGTCCAGTTCTTATATTGGGTATACATAATGATTTCTCCTCAAATAAATTGAATAATACAAATAATAACTTCTTCCTTGACAGTATTTTGTCCAATTGATAACCTACAAATAATATTTTTTTACACTTGGGGAGGATTATTGAAATGTGGGAAAGTAAATTTGCTAAAGAAGGATTAACCTTTGATGATGTTTTATTAGTTCCAGCAAGATCAGAAGTGCTTCCTAGAGATGTAAACCTTCAAGTTGAACTAGCAGAGGGTGTAAAGTTAAACATTCCGTTTATTAGTGCGGGTATGGACACTGTTACACAGGCTGAAATGGCCATTGCGATGGCAAGACAGGGTGGTTTAGGGGTTATTCATAAAAACATGTCCATTGAACAACAAGCGGATCAAGTATTAAAAGTGAAACGTTCCGAAAGTGGCGTTATCACAGATCCTTTTTATTTAACACCCGATCATCAGGTTTATGATGCTGAACATCTTATGGGTAAATATCGAATCTCAGGTGTTCCCATTGTTAACAACGAAGAGGAACAAAAATTAATTGGTATTTTAACGAATCGTGACTTACGATTTATTCAAGATTATTCCATAAAAATTTCAGATGTGATGACAAAAGAAAATTTAGTCACTGCACCAGTTGGAACAAGCTTACAAGAAGCAGAAAAAATTCTTCAAAAACATAAAATTGAAAAATTACCACTTGTTGATGATGAGGGTGTGTTAAAAGGACTTATCACAATAAAGGATATTGAGAAAGTTATTGAGTTCCCTCATTCTGCAAAAGATTCAGTTGGTCGCTTATTAGTAGGTGCTGCGGTTGGGGTGACTGCTGATACAATGAAACGAGTAGAAATGCTTGTAAAGGCACATGTGGATGTTATTGTGGTTGATACGGCACATGGACATTCTAAAGGAGTTCTCGATACAGTTAGAATGATTCGCGAAGCCTACCCTTCTTTAAATATTATTGCAGGAAATGTCGCTACGGCTGAGGCAACTAAAGACTTAATTGACGCAGGTGCTGATATCATAAAAGTAGGAATTGGACCGGGTTCCATTTGTACAACTCGTGTTGTGGCTGGTGTTGGTGTTCCGCAAATTACTGCAGTTTATGATTGTGCAACGGAAGCTAGAAAGCACGGAAAATCTATTATTGCGGATGGCGGAATTAAATATTCTGGTGATGTTGTAAAGGCATTAGCTGCTGGAGGACATGCGGTCATGCTTGGTAGCTTACTTGCAGGGGTAACAGAAAGCCCAGGTGAGACAGAAATTTACCAAGGTAGACGTTTTAAAGTGTATCGTGGTATGGGCTCAGTAGCTGCAATGGAAAAAGGGTCAAAGGATCGATATTTCCAAGAAGATAATAAAAAGTTTGTTCCAGAAGGTATTGAAGGTAGAGTCGCTTATAAAGGACCACTTGCAGACACCATTTACCAGTTAGTTGGCGGTTTACGTTCAGGTATGGGGTATTGTGGGACAAAGGACTTAACTGAATTGAGAGAAAAAGCTCAGTTTGTGAAAATGACAGGTGCGGGATTAAGAGAAAGCCATCCGCATGATGTCCAAATCACTAAAGAAGCACCAAACTATTCATATCAATCATAAAAACAGGGGAGTTGTTTCCCTGTTTTTCTTTTTGTAAAAACTGTTTTCGTATAGATTTTGGTTTTGGTGAAAATCCCAAAAGTCGGACTTTTACAGGCACTCTTAATAAGAGCTCAGCTCTTTTCTTGATTTTTAAAAGATTTTTATCACCCTATATTGAGAAATCTCTCTTTCTTAGTTACAAAGGCAACAAAGTTTTAGAAAAGAGCGTTGTCAAAAAATGTACAGTATGGAATCATCTTTTCTTCATAAGATAGGTCTTGCTATCCTACCTTTTCAATAGGAGATATGTTAAAATAACAAAAGTGTAAATATAAGAGGTGGAGGGGCATAAAGGTGAATAAAAAATACATTAAAAAATATATAGCCAGTTTAATGGCATTTGTTTTGATAGTAGGTCTATTTCAAAATGGAAATATTGTCAAAGCACAAGCTCAACTGGATGTGAAAGCGGACGCTGCAATTTTAGTTGAAGCCTCTACTGGTCGAGTTTTATTTGAAAAAAATGCAGATACGGTTCTTGGTATTGCAAGTATGACCAAGATGATGACGGAGTATTTATTACTAGAAGCCATTAAAGAAGGAAGAGTGAAATGGGAACAGGAATATTCTGTTTCAGAATATGTGTGGAAGGTTTCTCAAGACCGTTCTTTATCCAATGTCCCTCTTCGTCGTGATGGCAAATATAATATTCGTGAGTTATATGAAGCAATGGCTATTTATTCTGCGAATGGCGCAACAATTGCGATAGCTGAAACCATTGCAGGCTCAGAAGCTAATTTTGTTAAGATGATGAATGATAAAGCACAAGAACTTGGATTAGAAAACTATAAATTTGTTAATGCAACAGGATTAAATAATCGTGACCTTAAAGGTTCTCATCCTGAAGGTACTGGAGCAGAAGAAGAGAATGTGATGTCTGCTCGCGCAACTGCTAAGTTAGCTTACCGTTTAATTAAGGATTTCCCGGATGTATTAGCTACTGCAAGTACAACGAAGAAAAAATTCCGTGAAGGTACGGATGATGAAATAAAAATGGATAACTGGAATTGGATGTTACCATCATTAGTTTTTGGTTATGAAGGTGTTGATGGCCTTAAAACAGGTACAACTGATTTTGCCGGTTACTGTTTTACAGGGACGGCAATGCGTGATGGGAAACGTTTTATTACGGTTGTGATGAATGCAAAAAATGCTTCTGGACAAGGAAATTATAAAGCGCGTTTTGATGAAACTAGAAAAATGTTTGACTATGCATTCAGTAATTATTCCATTGAAGAACTCCTTCCTAAAAACGCTAAAATTAAAGGTACAGAAAACCTACCAGTAACAAAAGGAAAAGGAAATAAGGTTAAATTAACAACAAAAGATTCGATCGAAATGGTTATTTTAAATGGTGAAAAGGACCAATATCAACCAGTTGTGGTATTAGATAAAAAGAAATTGAATAAAAATGGTGAATTGACAGCTCCAGTTAAAAAAGGTGATGTCGTTGGTTATGTTACCATTAAAGCAAAAGGTGATAATAAAGTTTCATTCTTATCTGATAAAGCAGATGATCAAATCAAAGTTGTTTTAGTGGCAGCTTCTAGTGTTGAAAAGGCAAATTGGTTTGTTTTAATGATGCGCGGCATTGGTGATTTTTTTGGTGGTTTATGGAAAAGTGCTGCTAATTTATTTTAATAAGTGAAATAAGAAAAAGAGGTTTCCTGTCTTGACAGGAGGCCTTTTTTATTGTTTATTTACCATGAGGGATATGAATAATTCCGAGTGAATTAGTTATCATTCCTTTATTTTTTTGTTATGATGAATTGAATAATAAATTTTTACTTATTAGCAGAAGGTAATATCAAAGGGGGCAACATAATGAAAACAGGTACAGATCGTGTAAAACGTGGAATGGCAGAAATGCAAAAGGGCGGCGTCATTATGGACGTTGTTAATGCTGAGCAAGCAAAAATAGCAGAAGAAGCTGGTGCTGTTGCAGTAATGGCTTTAGAGCGTGTTCCTTCTGATATCAGAGCAGCAGGTGGAGTTTCAAGAATGGCTGACCCACGTATTGTGGAAGAAGTGATGAATGCTGTTTCCATCCCTGTTATGGCAAAAGCCCGTATTGGTCATATCGTGGAAGCTCGTGTCTTAGAAGCATTAGGTGTCGATTACATAGATGAAAGTGAAGTTTTAACACCTGCAGATGAAGAGTTCCATTTATTAAAAAGTGAATATACAGTTCCATTTGTTTGCGGATGCCGTGATTTAGGAGAAGCTGCTCGTCGTATCGGTGAAGGGGCTTCCATGTTACGTACAAAAGGTGAGCCCGGTACTGGAAACATTGTAGAAGCTGTTCGTCATATCCGTAAAGTAAATGCGCAAGTTCGTAAAGTAGTAGCAATGAATGAAGATGAATTAATGACGGAAGCAAAGCTATTAGGTGCACCGTTTGAGTTATTATTAGAAATTAAACGTTTAGGCCGCTTACCAGTTGTTAACTTCGCTGCAGGTGGAGTAGCTACACCTGCGGATGCAGCTCTTATGATGCAGTTAGGTGCAGATGGAGTGTTCGTAGGTTCAGGAATTTTCAAATCAGATAATCCTGCAAAATTTGCGAGAGCTATTGTTGAAGCAACTACTCACTATCAAGATTATAAGTTAATCGCTGAAATTTCAAAGAATCTTGGTGTGGCAATGAAGGGTATTGAAATTTCAACATTATCTCCAAGTGATCGTATGCAGGAACGTGGTTGGTAAGGAGTTTTAATCATGGTTAAAATCGGAGTATTAGCCTTGCAAGGCGCTGTCCGTGAACATGTACGTTCAGTAGAAGCTTGTGGTGAAGAAGCTGTTGTCATTAAATTAAAAGAGCAACTGAAAGAAGTAGATGGCTTGATTCTCCCTGGAGGAGAAAGTACGACAATGAGACGCCTTATCGATAAATATGACTTTATGGATGAACTAAAGGCATTTGCCGCAGCCGGAAAGCCAATGTTCGGTACATGTGCGGGCTTAATTCTTCTTGCAAAGAAATTAGTGGGATATGATGCACCTCATATTGGGGTCATGGATGTAACCGTTGAAAGAAATTCCTTTGGTCGCCAAAGAGAGAGCTTTGAAGCGAGTCTTGCTATTGCTGGCGTCGCTGAAGACTTTGCAGCTGTATTTATCCGAGGGCCACATATTGTGGAAGCTGGTGAAAATGTAGAGGTTCTAGCAAAATACGATGGGCGTATTGTAGCGGCAAGAGAAGGGCAATATTTAGGCTGCTCCTTCCATCCAGAACTCACCGATGACCATCGTATGACTGCTTACTTCATCAACATGGTGAAAGAATCTTTATAAAGAGTGCTATGTTAGGCAGCCTGAAGCACAAATCAACAAGATATTAAATAACATCTAAAAGTAGGCATAATTCAGTTGCAATTTGCTGATAATTATAGTACATTAATAAAAATCTTAAATAGTGTAAAAGCATTGAGAGGAAATAGTACTAAGAAATCGTCCTTTTAGAGAGCTGGTGGTTGGTGCAAACTAGCGGATAGAACTTAGGAATCCATCCTTGAGCAAAGTATTGAAAGCATTTGTGAGTAAATACTTTCGGTGAATAGCCGTTATGAATCTAAGAGGAAAGCATTTTGCTTTCAATTAGGGTGGCAACGCGGGTTAACTCTCGTCCCTGTTTATAGGGGACGGGAGTTTTTTATTTGTCAAAATTTAGAATGGAGGAAGAAAAATGCTAGATATTAAGGTATTAAGAGCCAACTTTGAAGAAGTAAAAAATAAGCTTCAGCATCGTGGTGAGGATTTAACGGATTTAGGAAAGTTTGAAGAATTGGACACGAAACGCCGCGAGCTTATTGTTCAATCTGAGCAACTAAAAAGCAAACGTAATGAGGTTTCAGGACAAGTAGCGGCTTTAAAACGTGATAAGCAGGATGCAGACCAGTTAATTACAGAAATGCGCGAAGTGGGAGATAAGATTAAAGAAATCGATGACGAACTTCGTGGTGTAGAAGAGACGTTAGAGCTATTATTATTAAGCATCCCTAATATTCCTCACGAAAGTGTTCCTGTAGGGGAAACAGAAGATGAAAATGTCGAGATTAGAAAATGGGGAGAAGTGAAAGATTTTGGCTTTGAACCAAAACCACATTGGGATATTGCCGATCAATTAGGTATTCTAGACTTCGAAAAAGCAGGAAAAGTAACGGGAAGCCGTTTTGTTTTTTACAAAGGTTTAGGGGCTCGTTTAGAACGTGCATTAATGAACTTTATGCTCGACCTACATGTTGATGAGCATGGGTATAAGGAAATTCTACCTCCATATATGGTAAACCGTGCGAGTATGACAGGAACTGGGCAATTGCCTAAATTTGAGGAAGATGCGTTTAGAATCGAAAGCGAAGACTATTTCCTTATTCCAACCGCAGAGGTTCCAGTGACGAATATGCACCGAGATGAAATCTTATCTGGTGAAGACTTACCTTTAAGCTATGCTGCTTATAGTGCATGTTTCCGTTCTGAAGCAGGTTCAGCTGGACGTGATACAAGAGGATTAATCCGTCAGCATCAATTTAACAAGGTGGAGCTTGTAAAGTTTGTTAAACCAGAAGATTCATATGAAGAATTGGAAAGGCTAACTGGCCATGCTGAAAAAGTTTTACAATTATTAGGTCTACCGTATCGTGTATTAAGCATGTGTACTGGAGACCTTGGTTTCACAGCTGCAAAGAAGTACGATATTGAGGTTTGGATTCCAAGCTATAACACGTATCGAGAAATTTCTTCTTGCAGTAATTTTGAAGGCTTCCAAGCTCGCCGTGCGAATATTCGTTTCCGTCGTGATCCAAAAGGGAAACCGGAACATGTTCATACGTTAAATGGTTCTGGTCTTGCGATTGGCCGTACAGTAGCTGCCATTTTAGAGAACTATCAACAAGAAGATGGCAGTGTTGTTATTCCTGAAGTACTACGACCTTATATGGGAAGACATGAAGTGATTAAACCATAATAAAAAATAGTAAATACGTGTTGACATGGATTAATATTGGTGATATATTATTCCTTGTCGATACGGAGGAATACCCAAGTCCGGCTGAAGGGATCGGTCTTGAAAACCGACAGGCGGGTTAAACCGCGCGGGGGTTCGAATCCCTCTTCCTCCGCCATCATTTTTAAAATGTATTACCATAGCGCATAAATTGGAGATACAGTCCACTACAGAAATGTAGTGGATTTTTTTTCGTTAAAAATTCTTTTCATTAAAAATTCTTAAATTCCATTAATAACTTTAACCAATTAACGTACCGGGGGTCAGACCCCCAGTACGTTAATTGGTTAAAGTGAGTCTAAATAAAAAAGTCGCCGATTTTCGGCGACTATCTTTTTAGTAGTTGGGTTTGTTTCATAAAGTGGGAAATACGTTCAATGATTAGCTCGATTGATTGTTCATTTTGAACTACATCATAATCATTAATGTTCAAGCGAAGAACAGGACAAGCATTGAAGTTATTAATCCAGTTTTCATAACGTCCATGCATTTCCTCCCAATAAGAAACAGGTGTTTGCTGTTCCATTGGACGTCCACGTTCTTTAATACGATCTAAAATATCATCTAATGATCCCTCTAGGTAAATCAGAAGATCAGGATGAGGGAAGTAAGGTGTCATCACCATAGCCTCAAAAAGACTTGTATACGTATCATAATCTGTTATGGACATAGTCCCCTTTTCAAAATGCATTTTTGCAAAGATACCTGTATCCTCATAAATAGAACGATCCTGAATAAAACCGCCGCCATATTCAAAAATGCGCTTTTGCTCTTTAAAACGTTCAGCTAAAAAGTAGATTTGAAGATGGAAACTCCAACGTTCGAAATCAGCATAAAACTTATCTAGGTATGGATTCGTATCGACTTTTTCAAAGGAAGTGCGAAAACCAAGTGCATTGGCAAGGGCATTTGTCATGGTTGATTTTCCAACACCAACTGTTCCTGCAATGGTAATAACAGCACTCGAGGGAATCCCATATTTATTTCGAAGATTCATGATTGTAGACTCCTTTTTTTAAAGATGGTGATAATTGCTCTAAAATAAACTTCAGGTCTTCCTCATTTTTAACGAAGTCGATTTCATCCCCGTTGAAGCGTAATACCGTTACCTCAGGGTGTTCTTTTTCGAATTTTGAAATCTGATGTTCATAATCAATGGAAAGCTGTTCTAAATATAAAGGACTAATTTTCTTTTCAAAATCTCGTCCTCTCATCTCGATTCGTTTTAAAAGAGTGTCTAAACTAGCATTTAAGTAAACAATTACATTTGGTTTAGGCATATCTTCCGTTAAAATCTGATAAATCTTATAATATTTTTGATATTCTGCTCCACTTAACGTTCTTTGAGCAAAAATCAAATTTTTAAAAATGTGATAATCAGCAACGACTGGGATATCTCTATTTAAATAGTACTTATTAATATCTCCTAATTGTTTAAATCGGTTGCAGAGGAAGAACATTTCAGTTTGGAAGCTCCACTCTTCAATATTCTCATAAAACTTCCCTAAAAAAGGGTTCTCATCCACGATTTCTTTCAATAATGCAAGCTGGAAGTGGTTTGAAATGGCTTTGGCGAGAGATGTTTTACCAACCCCGATTGGACCTTCAACCGTTATAAAAGGTGTTCCTTCCATCGCATGTCCTCCTTCTCCATCTACCTATTTCTATTTAACTAAGTTATTTACACTTAGGAAAAAATATTGTCACTTTTTGTCCGTTGATGTCATTCTTTGTTTTTGACACAAAATTTATTTTATCACAATATGAAATGGAAATGGGAAGGAATATTTAATGTTTTGTTAGAAATAATACTTGTTTTTTAAAAATATTAACTATTTAGAAAATTTATTAATCCATTGTAAAAGTAAAAAAGCTAGAGGCAGTAAGCTTCTAGCTTTATCTTGGTTATTTTTTCGTTACATTAAAATTATCTACAATTAACAACCAATTTTGTGGGAAGGAAAGGCCGAGCTTCCAGTAACTCATACCTCTTAAGCGCAACTCTTTTATGAGGTCAAACTTTGCCTGGATCGATCTGGCATCCTCAAACCAAACCTCATGACGTTTGCCGTCTGAATCTGTATAGTTAAAAAATGGCGCTTGTGCTTTTTCATCATACTGAATTGGGACATTATTTCTAGCTGCTAGTTGAATGGCTTGCTGTGGACTTACCGCTTTCGCTACCGTTCCTTTAACGAAAGGCAGAGTCCAATCATAACCATACAGATTTTGCCCCATTAAAATTTTATTTGATGGCATTTCAGAGACAGCATATTCAAGAACCTTTCTGACTGGCCCAATTGGAGAGACAGCCATTGCAGGACCTCCACTATAGCCCCATTCATACGTCATAATCACGACAAAATCAACGATTTCCCCATGTGCTTTATAATCATGGGCTTCATACCAGTCACCCTTTTGTGTGGCACTTGTTTTAGGGGCGAGGGCAGTAGAGATGAACCATCCTTCTTGTTTAAATCGAGCCTTCGCCTTTCTTAAGAAGCGAGTATAAGCATCTCGATCTGCTGGCCGTAAAAACTCAAAATCAAAATGGATATCTCTAAATCCATACTTTTTAGCTGTTGTGACAATATTATTTAAAAATTTATCTTGAATGGCCATATTATTTAAAAGAATTCTTCCAAGTTCATCGCTAAATTGATCATTCTCTTGGTTGGTGATTACCATCATTAACACATTATTATTAGATTTTGCGATGGATGGGAAATTGTTAAGTAACGGTTCCTTTAAGGTGCCATCACGTAAAGCCTGGAAACTAAAAGGTGCAAGGTAGGTTAAATATGGACCTGCTTCTCTTGCAGCAGTCTCTAGAGCAGGAGCTACACTTGATCCTCGAGGTTCCACATAACCGTTAAATTCAGCTCTTCTTTTTCTTTGTTGTGGGATATATAGTCGAAACCCTACTTGTAATGATTGATTAGCAGAAATTCCGTTTATTCTCGCTAGCTCTTGTGGCGATATTCCAAAACGTCTGGCAATAGAAAATAAACTATCACCTGATTGGACCCAGTAGAAACTACCAACTATCGGTATGACTAATGTTTGACCAATGACTAAATTATTCGGATTCGGAACCTGATTTGCTTCTACAATGGTATTAACGTTTGTTCCGTACATTTGGGCAATGGTATATAATGACTGACCTCTCTGTATGACATGAATTTGCATCCTATGTCCTCCTCACCATCTAAACGTTACAACCATTTTATGAAAGGAATAGGATATTGATGATTATTTTTTTAGATTGTCTGTTACGTATGGAGATATATCTGCTTTTAATACATTTTTCATCATGGTTAAGGCATACTTTTGATCTTGGTCATCAACAGAAGCTATGCAGTTAGAGGGTACTTTTAGCTTGAATTCTCGCATGTAAGCATCTACTGCCGAAAATAGAACACATATATTGCCTGCAATACCGGCTAAAACGAGGGTTTCCACCTTAAGTTGGTGTAATAATGTATGTAATGCTGTTCCAAAAAAAGCAGAGTGCTTTGGTTTAATTAAAAAATAATCCTCTTCACTAGGCTTCAACTTATGTAAAATGGTCTGATTTAAGTCATTTTGGCAATGTTGGATTATTTTTTCGAGGTTAGCTTGCCAAAGATTAAAATGGTCATTTACATAAATAATTGGTAATCTATTTTGTTTAAAATAGGCCTTTAATTGTTGTAAAGGTAGGAGAATTTGCAAGGTCTTTTCGGCTAGAGTTCTCCCATGTTCAAATTCAAATGGATTCATGATATCGATAATAATTAGCGCTGTTTTGGAAGGGATTCGAGTCATATTTTTTCGCTCCTTTTTTGCTATTTTAAGTAATAAACGCTATTTTTATCATGAACAGTATTATGGAGCTCTTTTCTAAAACTTTGTTGCTATTCAAATTTATTAAAAGATATATCCCAGTGTAGAATGATAAAACTCAACTAAAAATTTAGAAAAGAGCTGCTCACTTTTTTAAGAAAAAATGTAAAAATCTGGCTTTTGGGATTTTTACAAACCACAATTTATACGAAAATAGCCATTTAAAAAGGTATAGGTGTGAATTTTTATGATATTGACGGATGAAGATTATATGAAGGAAGCTATTATAGAGGCGAAGAAAGCGCAGGATAAAGCGGAAGTTCCAATAGGAGCTATTATCGTCTTAGATGGTAAAATTATTGCTAGAGGACATAATCTGCGAGAATGTCAGCAAAATGCCATTGCTCATGCTGAGTTATTAGCTATTGAACAGGCATGTAAGGATGTAGGGTCATGGCGTTTGGAAAATGCAGAACTTTATGTCACGCTTGAACCCTGCCCGATGTGTTCAGGAGCTATCATCTTATCTCGCATTAAGCGCGTTATTTATGGAGCGGCTGATCCGAAGGGAGGATGTGCAGGCACGTTAATGAATCTCCTCCAGGATGATCGTTTTAATCATAAAAGTGAAATTACCTCAGGAGTATTAGAAGAAGAATGCAGTTCCTTGCTTTCCGCTTTTTTTAGAGGAATCCGCGAACGGAAAAAACAAGAAAAGTTACGGAAGACAGCTGAATTGGTTAAGCAAGAAGGAATTGACAATCTATAATCATTGCTTTTTTTCGTAGAACTTAGTATACTTGTTTATGCGTCAGTACGACGCCTAATGATGGTTTCAACTTTGCCGTGCTAAGCGGGGAGGTAGCGGTGCCCTGTACTCGCAATCCGCTCTAGCGAGGCCGAATTCCTTCCTTAGGCTCGTATTCTGTAGGGCTGCCTCAAGTAAGTGGTGTTGACGTCTGGGTCCTGCGCAATGGGAATCCATGAACCATGTCAGGTCCGGAAGGAAGCAGCATTAAGTGGACACTCTCATGTGCCGCAGGGTTACCTGGGCCGAGCCAACTGCTTGAGTAACGCCTATGGATACGAGTCAACGGAAGGTGCACGGCATTTATAAATCATAAACAAAACTCATCTCTATTTTTAGAGGTGAGTTTTTTGTATATTATTTTGAAAAGGCTCTTTTCTAAAATTTCGTTGCTTTTCTAATTTATTTAAAGGGTTCTCATGTAGAATGATAAAACTCGTATAAAAATAAAGAAAAGAGCTGAGCGCTTAATTACGAGAGCCTGTAAAAATCCTGCTTTTGGGATTTTTACCAAAACCACAATTTATACGAAAACAGCCTTTGTAAAAAAGAAATAGGATAAGTTATAATAGAAAAGCAGTTGGATAATAGAGTTTTTTCAAAGACCCTTCATATACATACCAATTGCAAATCTATTCGCTTAAGGTAAGGAGGCAATGTAATGAGTTATCAAGCTTTATATCGCGTATGGCGACCGCAAGCATTTATTGACGTTGTCGGGCAAGAGCATGTAACGAAGACATTGCAAAATGCCTTAGTTCAACAGAAAATATCACATGCCTATTTATTTTCTGGCCCGCGTGGTACTGGTAAAACAAGTGCTGCAAAGATATTAGCAAAAGCGGTCAATTGTGAAAAGGCTCCTGTAAGTGAACCTTGTAATCAATGTCCAGCATGTTTGGGTATTACCGATGGTTCGATTCCAGATGTCATTGAAATTGATGCTGCATCTAATAATGGGGTAGAAGAAATTAGAGATATTCGGGACAAAGTAAAATATGCTCCGAATGTTGTGAAATATAAGGTTTATATTGTCGATGAAGTGCATATGCTTTCCATTGGGGCCTTCAATGCTTTATTAAAAACATTAGAGGAACCACCAAAACATGTTATTTTCATCTTAGCTACAACAGAGCCTCATAAAATACCACTGACGATTATTTCTAGATGTCAGCGGTTCGATTTTAAAAGGATTACCCCTCAAGATATTGTGAGACGAATGGATTTAATCCTAGAGGAAACAAAGGTTCAATGTGATGAAAAGGCACTAAATATTATTGCAAGAGCAGCTGAAGGCGGAATGCGTGATGCATTGAGCCTTTTAGATCAAGCCATTTCCTTTAGTGAAGATTCGGTTACTGTCGAGGATGCGTTGACTGTTACGGGGTCTGTTTCCCAAAACTTACTTAATCGACTGGCAACCGCTATTCTCCAGAAGGATGTCGGTAGCGCACTTGAAACGGTTGGGGAACTTTTATCACATGGAAAAGATCCTGTTCGATTTATCGAAGATTTCATTCTTTATTACCGGGATATGCTTTTATATAAAGCGGCGCCTAATTTAGAGGAAACCTTCGAAAGAGTGATGCTCGATAATGAGTTTCAAACCTTAGCTGATCAGGTAGCGTCAACACAAATCTATCAATTAATTGATATCTTAAATAAAACACAGCAGGAAATGCGCTGGACGAACCATCCTCGAATTTTCCTTGAAGTGGCCATCGTAAAGTTGACACAGACGGAAGCTAAAGAAGCAGGCGGTCATACATCTGATGAGGTTGGACAGTTAATCGCAAAAGTGAATCAATTGGAAAAAGAACTAAAGTTTCTTAAAGAAAACGGTTCAGTCATGCAACAGGAAAGTGCTCAACCAACACAGCCGAAAGCGCCGCAGCGAGCTGGCCGTAAGGGATTCCAAGCGCCTGTTGGCCGAATTAATGAGATACTAAAATATGCAACAAAACAAGATTTACAGCAAATCAAAGGGCAATGGGGGCAACTAATCGCAAAACTGATTCAAAATCAAATGCGATCTCAAGCAGCATTATTAAATGATGCTGAACCTGTTGCAGCTTCAGGAGATTCAGTTATTATTAAATTTAAGTATGAAATACACTGTCAGATGGCCATGGAAAATAGTCGTTTTATCGAAGCAATCTCTCATACGATCCACGAACTTACAAACAAAATGGTGAGTATTGTAGGAGTACCTGAAGACCAGTGGGTTTCCATAAGAGAAAGTTATATCCAAGATCAACAAAATGATCCCGATCATCAAACAAATGAACAGCAGGAAGAAGAACCTTTTATTGCTGAAGCAAAAAAGCTGTTTGGTTCAGAACTTGTTGAAATAAAAGATTAATTGGAGGAATTTATAATGATGCGTGGCGGAATGGGAAATATGCAAAATATGATGAAACAAATGCAAAAAATGCAAAAGAAGATGGAAGAAGCACAAGTTAAGCTAGGAGAAGAAAGAATCGAAGGTACAGCTGGTGGCGGAATGGTAACAGTCATTATTTCCGGACATAAAGAAATTTTAGAAGTCAATATTAAACCAGAAGTGGTTGACCCGGATGATATCGATATGCTTCAAGACTTGGTTCTAGCTGCAACCAATGATGCATTGAAGAAAGCGGAAGAATTAAGCAATAATACAATGGGTCAATTTACAAAGGGTATGAACCTCCCTGGAATGTTCTAGGGGGATAAAACATTATGCATTATCCTGAACCGATATCAAAGCTGATTGATAGCTTTATGAAACTGCCAGGAATCGGTCCGAAGACGGCCGCTCGTCTGGCTTTTTTTGTCCTAAATATGAAAGAAGATAATGTCCTAGATTTTGCGAAGGCTCTTGTGAATGCAAAAAGAAATTTATCATATTGTTCCGTCTGCGGTCATATAACTGACCAGGACCCATGTTATATATGTGAGGACCAAAGACGCGACAAGAGCATCATTTGTGTATTACAGGATCCAAAAGATGTTATTGCAATGGAGAAAATGAGGGAATATAACGGTCTCTATCATGTGTTGCACGGAGCTATTTCACCAATGGATGGAATAGGCCCTGAAGATATTAATATTCCTGATTTATTAAAAAGGCTGCAAGATGAAACCGTTCAGGAAGTTATTCTTGCTACCAACCCTAATATTGAAGGAGAAGCAACAGCCATGTATATTTCACGTCTCCTTAAACCATCTGGTATCAAAGTGACTAGAATTGCTCACGGTTTACCTGTTGGCGGAGACTTAGAGTACGCGGACGAAGTTACCCTTTCTAAGGCTATAGAAGGAAGAAGAGAAGTGTAATTATTATTTCGGGGGAATCAACCATGTTTTTTCGAAGAAAAGGATGGCTTCGAAAGGAATATGATGAGAAATTATTACTTCAATTAGAAGAGATTAAACAGAATTGGCATCAACAAAAAAAGTTGCTTGAAAAATGCCTAGAACCCTCTGAAGAAGTAATATGTCATACAAAGCTTGCGGAAGCTAAATATTTCTTACTATTTAAAGAAGCGAAACATCGACGAATCTCATTAAAAAAATAATGATAACTCCGTTTTCGTTCTTTTCTGTAAAGCTTGTACATAAGCTAATAGAAAAGATGATTAGGGGGGAAACGATTGGAGCCTATTGTCGTCATTTCTATTATAGGTGTCCTAATAGTGTTGTTATTGTTTATGGGTACACCTTTTAAACCAATTAAGTTTCTAGGTCAAGGCATTATAAAGATCTTAATAGGGGCATTATTCTTGTTTTTTCTAAATGCATTTGGAAATCAATTTGGTCTACATGTTCCCATTAACTTTATTACCTCAGCAGTTTCCGGATTCTTAGGAATTCCAGGTTTATTTGCTTTAGTGGCGATTCAAACATGGGTACTATAACCGAAATCGAATAGTTGAAAAGTCAAAATGGCTTTTCAACTATTTTTTTGAAAAAATGTATTGACCATCTCTTTGTAAGGTGATATTATATAAAACGTTGTCGCAACAACTAAGTAAATTAAACTTAAAAAGTTGTTGACATTAAAAAAGGTAAATGTTATATTAATAAAGTCGCTTCTGAGCGATTAACAAATTGTTCTTTGAAAACTAAACAACCAAACATTAACAAAGGTAAGGCTTCTATTATAGAAGTTTTAAAAAAAGCCAGAGTAAACTTTATGAGCTATATCAAACACTTTATTGGAGAGTTTGATCCTGGCTCAGGACGAACGCTGGCGGCGTGCCTAATACATGCAAGTCGAGCGAATCTTTAGGAGCTTGCTCCTGAAGGTTAGCGGCGGACGGGTGAGTAACACGTGGGCAACCTGCCTGTAAGACTGGGATAACTTCGGGAAACCGGAGCTAATACCGGATAATCCTTTTCCTCACATGAGGAGAAGCTGAAAGACGGTTTCGGCTGTCACTTACAGATGGGCCCGCGGCGCATTAGCTAGTTGGTGAGGTAACGGCTCACCAAGGCGACGATGCGTAGCCGACCTGAGAGGGTGATCGGCCACACTGGGACTGAGACACGGCCCAGACTCCTACGGGAGGCAGCAGTAGGGAATCTTCCGCAATGGACGAAAGTCTGACGGAGCAACGCCGCGTGAGCGATGAAGGCCTTCGGGTCGTAAAGCTCTGTTGTTAGGGAAGAACAAGTACCGGAGTAACTGCCGGTACCTTGACGGTACCTAACCAGAAAGCCACGGCTAACTACGTGCCAGCAGCCGCGGTAATACGTAGGTGGCAAGCGTTGTCCGGAATTATTGGGCGTAAAGCGCGCGCAGGCGGTCCTTTAAGTCTGATGTGAAAGCCCACGGCTCAACCGTGGAGGGTCATTGGAAACTGGGGGACTTGAGTACAGAAGAGGAAAGTGGAATTCCACGTGTAGCGGTGAAATGCGTAGAGATGTGGAGGAACACCAGTGGCGAAGGCGACTTTCTGGTCTGTAACTGACGCTGAGGCGCGAAAGCGTGGGGAGCAAACAGGATTAGATACCCTGGTAGTCCACGCCGTAAACGATGAGTGCTAAGTGTTAGAGGGTTTCCGCCCTTTAGTGCTGCAGCTAACGCATTAAGCACTCCGCCTGGGGAGTACGGTCGCAAGACTGAAACTCAAAGGAATTGACGGGGGCCCGCACAAGCGGTGGAGCATGTGGTTTAATTCGAAGCAACGCGAAGAACCTTACCAGGTCTTGACATCCTCTGACAACCCTAGAGATAGGGCTTTCCCCTTCGGGGGACAGAGTGACAGGTGGTGCATGGTTGTCGTCAGCTCGTGTCGTGAGATGTTGGGTTAAGTCCCGCAACGAGCGCAACCCTTGATCTTAGTTGCCAGCATTCAGTTGGGCACTCTAAGGTGACTGCCGGTGACAAACCGGAGGAAGGTGGGGATGACGTCAAATCATCATGCCCCTTATGACCTGGGCTACACACGTGCTACAATGGATGGTACAAAGGGCTGCAAGACCGCGAGGTTAAGCGAATCCCATAAAACCATTCTCAGTTCGGATTGCAGGCTGCAACTCGCCTGCATGAAGCTGGAATCGCTAGTAATCGCGGATCAGCATGCCGCGGTGAATACGTTCCCGGGCCTTGTACACACCGCCCGTCACACCACGAGAGTTTGTAACACCCGAAGTCGGTGGGGTAACCGTAAGGAGCCAGCCGCCTAAGGTGGGACAGATGATTGGGGTGAAGTCGTAACAAGGTAGCCGTATCGGAAGGTGCGGCTGGATCACCTCCTTTCTAAGGAATATAAGTGACCATTGGTCACAAAAATATTAAAATCTTTGGTGTTAATCGTTTGGTGTTTAGTTTTGAAAGAGCAATCTTTCATCATTTGATGGTATTGGGGGCCTATAGCTCAGCTGGTTAGAGCGCACGCCTGATAAGCGTGAGGTCGATGGTTCGAGTCCATTTAGGCCCACCATCTTTATTAAACTTTATATGGGGTCTTAGCTCAGCTGGGAGAGCGCCTGCCTTGCACGCAGGAGGTCAGGGGTTCGATCCCCCTAGACTCCACCAATTTTTTTACGTGAGTAAAAAAACATTTCCTTGTTCCTTGAAAACTAGATAATCGTATAGAAGAAACCAAGTAAAAACCGAGTAATTGCCATTTTAGTTTCTCTCTTATTTTATAGTAAGAGAATTAACCTTTAGGTTAAGTTAATAAGGGCGCACGGTGGATGCCTTGGCACTAGGAGCCGATGAAGGACGGGACTAACGCCGATATGCTCCGGGGAGCTGTAAGTAAGCTTTGATCCGGAGATTTCCGAATGGGGGAACCCACTGCTCGTAATGGAGTAGTATCTTTACCTGAATACATAGGGTACTGATGGCATACCCGGGGAACTGAAACATCTAAGTACCCGGAGGAAGAGAAAGCAAACGCGATTCCCTGAGTAGCGGCGAGCGAAACGGGACATAGCCCAAACCAAGAGGCTTGCCTCTTGGGGTTGTAGGACACTCAACATGGAGTTACAAAGGAACGGGGTAGATGAACAGATCTGGAAAGATCGGTCAGAGAAGGTAAAAACCCTGTAGTCGAAACTCCGTTCCCTCCTGAGTGGATCCTGAGTACGGCCGGACACGAGAAATCCGGTCGGAAGCAGGGAGGACCATCTCCCAAGGCTAAATACTCCCTAGTGACCGATAGTGAACCAGTACCGTGAGGGAAAGGTGAAAAGCACCCCGGAAGGGGAGTGAAAAAGATCCTGAAACCGTGTGCCTACAAGTAGTTAGAGCCCGTTAATGGGTGATAGCGTGCCTTTTGTAGAATGAACCGGCGAGTTACGATTACATGCAAGGTTAAGTTGATAAGACGGAGCCGCAGCGAAAGCGAGTCTGAATAGGGCGAATGAGTATGTGGTCGTAGACCCGAAACCAGGTGATCTACCCATGTCCAGGGTGAAGTCCAGGTAACACTGGATGGAGGCCCGAACCCACGCACGTTGAAAAGTGCGGGGATGAGGTGTGGGTAGCGGAGAAATTCCAATCGAACTTGGAGATAGCTGGTTCTCTCCGAAATAGCTTTAGGGCTAGCCTCACGTAGTAAGAGTCTTGGAGGTAGAGCACTGTTTGGACTAGGGGCCCTCATCGGGTTACCGAATTCAGACAAACTCCGAATGCCAAAGACTTATCCGTGGGAGTCAGACTGCGAGTGATAAGATCCGTAGTCAAAAGGGAAACAGCCCAGACCACCAGCTAAGGTCCCAAAGTTTACGTTAAGTGGAAAAGGATGTGGAGTTGCTTAGACAACCAGGATGTTGGCTTAGAAGCAGCCACCATTTAAAGAGTGCGTAATAGCTCACTGGTCGAGTGACTCTGCGCCGAAAATGTACCGGGGCTAAACGTAACACCGAAGCTGTGGATTGACACCGCAAAAGTGTCAGTGGTAGGAGAGCGTTCTAAGGGCGTTGAAGCTAGACCGTAAGGACTGGTGGAGCGCTTAGAAGTGAGAATGCCGGTATGAGTAGCGAAAGATGGGTGAGAATCCCATCCACCGTATGCCTAAGGTTTCCTGAGGAAGGCTCGTCCGCTCAGGGTTAGTCGGGACCTAAGCCGAGGCCGAAAGGCGTAGGCGATGGATAACAGGTTGATATTCCTGTACCACCTCTTTATCGTTTGAGCAATGGGGGGACGCAGAAGGATAGGGTAAGCGCACTGTTGGATATGTGCGTCTAAGCAGTTAGGCTGGTAACGAGGCAAATCCCGTTACCGTGAAGGCTGAGCTGTGATAGCGAGGGAAATATAGTACCGAAGTTCCTGATTCCACGCTGCCAAGAAAAGCCTCTAGCGAGATAAAAGGTGCCCGTACCGCAAACCGACACAGGTAGGCGAGGAGAGAATCCTAAGGTGTGCGAGAGAACTCTCGTTAAGGAACTCGGCAAAATGACCCCGTAACTTCGGGAGAAGGGGTGCTTTTTGGGGTGAATAGCCTCGAAAAGCCGCAGTGAATAGGCCCAGGCGACTGTTTAGCAAAAACACAGGTCTCTGCGAAGCCGTAAGGCGAAGTATAGGGGCTGACGCCTGCCCGGTGCTGGAAGGTTAAGAGGAGGGGTTAGCGCAAGCGAAGCTCTGAATCGAAGCCCCAGTAAACGGCGGCCGTAACTATAACGGTCCTAAGGTAGCGAAATTCCTTGTCGGGTAAGTTCCGACCCGCACGAAAGGCGTAACGATCTGGGCACTGTCTCAACGAGAGACTCGGTGAAATTATAGTACCTGTGAAGATGCAGGTTACCCGCGACAGGACGGAAAGACCCCGTGGAGCTTTACTGTAGCCTGATATTGAATTTTGGTACAGCTTGTACAGGATAGGTAGGAGCCTGAGAAGCCGGAGCGCCAGCTTCGGTGGAGGCGTCGGTGGGATACTACCCTGGCTGTATTGAAATTCTAACCCGCACCCCTCTATCGGGGTGGGAGACAGTGTCAGGTGGGCAGTTTGACTGGGGCGGTCGCCTCCTAAAGAGTAACGGAGGCGCCCAAAGGTTCCCTCAGAATGGTTGGAAATCATTCGTAGAGTGTAAAGGCACAAGGGAGCTTGACTGCGAGACCTACAAGTCGAGCAGGGACGAAAGTCGGGCTTAGTGATCCGGTGGTTCCGCATGGAAGGGCCATCGCTCAACGGATAAAAGCTACCCCGGGGATAACAGGCTTATCTCCCCCAAGAGTCCACATCGACGGGGAGGTTTGGCACCTCGATGTCGGCTCATCGCATCCTGGGGCTGTAGTCGGTCCCAAGGGTTGGGCTGTTCGCCCATTAAAGCGGTACGCGAGCTGGGTTCAGAACGTCGTGAGACAGTTCGGTCCCTATCCGTCGTGGGCGTAGGAAATTTGAGAGGAGCTGTCCTTAGTACGAGAGGACCGGGATGGACGCACCGCTGGTGTACCAGTTGTCTTGCCAAAGGCATCGCTGGGTAGCTATGTGCGGACGGGATAAGTGCTGAAAGCATCTAAGCATGAAGCCCCCCTCAAGATGAGATTTCCCATAGCGTAAGCTAGTAAGAACCCTGAAAGATGATCAGGTTGATAGGTCAGAGGTGGAAGCGCGGTGACGTGTGGAGCTGACTGATACTAATCGTTCGAGGACTTAACCAAAACATTTGGATATCCAAATAAGGCAAACTTGTTTTTACTTCTTCTAATACATTATCTAGTTTTGAGGGAACAAGACTTTTTCACGTAAGTGAAAAGAGTTTACCTCAACAAAATAGTCTGGTGGCGATGGCGAGAAGGTCACACCCGTTCCCATACCGAACACGGAAGTTAAGCTTCTCAGCGCCGATGGTAGTTGGAGGATTCCTCCTGTGAGAGTAGGACGTCGCCAGGCAACAAAAGAACAACCCAACTGGGTTGTTCTTTTGTGTTTTATAGGATTTACTACCTGATTAAACCCAAAATCCTTCAATTTTTATCCATCCCTAAAAAAGGATAAGTAATCTCTGTAAGAAATCCATAATAGACATACACCTAATGCCCATTTAAATCATACAATAGTAATCAACTAAACTTATGAAATGAATTTTCAAAAGATTGCATACAAATGGAGATCTTTGGAGAGAATAAGAAGTATGGAGGTGGAGTCATTGAGTTCGCTATTAACAGAGAGACATATTGGGGAAACATGTGTGATTTGTGAGCAAATGAAGATGAGAGGTATTCATTTATATACTTCATTTATTTGTACTGATTGTGAACACGACTTAATTCATACTGATACAGATCATCCCAAATATAAATTTTTCTTGAAACAATTAAAGAAAGTAAATACACCAGAAATTTTCTCTTAAAGTCCTTTTTAGGACTTTTTTTAATAGGTAAGAAAGTATAACTTTTTGGGACTTCGAAAATTGTCTAGCTCCAGCGCCTAGCCCCTCGAGGTCAAATAACCTCAAGCGTAAGAAGTCAAAGTTCAGACTTCTTACGCTTGAGAACATTTGCTTGTCGGGTCTAATCAAGGCGCTTGCGCTTTTCTTATTGTCCTATAAACACATGCACCTACTTTCATTTATTGTTTTTTTCAGTGAAAAAGTGCAAACACTGAAAGAGAGCAATATGGTAAACTTTGAATGTATGAAATGGAACGAAAATTGAGGTGTACATAGTGAAAACAATTTTAGTTATTGGAGGCGGAGTTACTGGATTATCCGCCATGTACAAGCTACATAAGTGGAAAAAGGAAAATAAGTCAGATATCCGCCTAATTTTAACGGAAGCCTCTGAGGAACTTGGAGGCAAAATTAGAACAAAAAAAGCAAACGGATTTGTTATGGAAGCTGGCGCAGATTCGATCGTTGCTAGAAAAGCAAATTCGCTGTCCTTTATTGAGGAACTAGGTTTAGAAGAAGAAGTGGTGTACAATGCCACTGGTCGGTCCTTTATTTATACGGAGGGTGAGCTTAAGCCAATCCCTACTGAGTCCGTTTTTGGAATTCCAGCAAGTATGCAATCATTAGTTGAGAGTACCCTTGTTTCTGCAGAAGGAAAAGTAGAGGCATTAAAGGACTTTTACACGAAAAACGAGACATTTACGAAAAATGATTCCATAGGTGATTTTCTTGAATATTTTCTTGGCAAAGAATTAGTAGAAAAACAAATAGCTCCCGTTCTTTCTGGAGTGTATTCTGGGGATTTAAAAGACTTAACCATCGCGTCTACCCTTCCTTATGTCCTTGAATATAAAGAGGAATATGGCAGTATTTTGAAAGGCTTTGAGGAAAATAAGAAGAAATTTATAGGTGGAGGAGATAAGAAATTTTTCTCCTTTAAGAATGGATTAGGTCGACTTATTGATGCGTATGAAGCAAATCTTGAAGATGTGGAGATTTTAAAAAATACAAGGGTAACAAATATTAAAAAGACCTCTAATCGATACCAAGTCATGTTAGATAATCAAGATTTCATCGAAGCGGATTATGTAGTCTTGAGCATTCCTCATACAGCTGCAGAGGTGTTGCTGGATGATCAAACGGTTAAAGCTGAATTTGCTCAGTTGAAAAATAGTTCTCTCATTAGTATTTATATGGCTTTTGATGCTCCTGATAGCATGCTCCCTGCAGACGGGACGGGTTTTATTACAGCAAATAGTCATGATGTAGTATGTAATGCATGTACGTGGACTAGTCGGAAGTGGGCCCATACATCAGCAGGTGGTAATTTACTTGTGAGATTATTTTATAAAAGCAGTTCCGCGGAGTATGAGAGATTGCAGCAAATGGGCCAAGAAGAACTACTTCAAGTAGCACTTCATGATATCAACAAAAGCCTTGGCATTAATGCTGAACTACTTGCCAGTGAAGTCACCGTCTGGTCAGAGAGCATGCCTAATTATTTAATTACGCATCCTCAATCTGTAAAAGCTCTGGAGAATAAGATGGAAACCATCTATCCAGGGATTATCATTGCTGGTTGTTCGTATTATGGAGTAGGCATTCCTGATTGCATTGAAAATGGTGAACGTACGGCAAAGAGGATTACGGATCTTCTTTAAAATTGACATAGGACAGCGTTTAAAGAATAGGATAGCTAATAAGGGCTATCCTATTTTTTTTGGTTACGCATAAGTCCATATAATGCTTCAAATAGATAGAACATTTCCCTTTACCAGTGTATTTGTTAAAATAGATAGGACTATTAAAAGGAAGTAATTAGATGAACCAACAACATACACCATTATTTGATGCTTTAAATAAACATATCCAGCATAAGCCAAAGTCCTTTCATGTTCCAGGTCATAAAAATGGACAGGTTTTTTTAGATAAGGGGAAACCAATTTTTCAAGATATTCTGTCTATGGATGTAACGGAGTTAACAGGCTTAGATGATTTACATTCCCCAGAGGGTGTTATTCGTGAGGCTGAAGACTTATTAGCGAATGCTTACCATACAAACAAGAGCTTTTTTTTGATTAATGGTTCCACCGTTGGGAATTTAACAATGATATTAGCATCCTTCGAAGAGGGGGATGTTGTATTCGTACAAAGAAATTGTCATAAATCCATTCTAAATGGATTAAAGCTAGCAAAGCTTCAGCCTATTTTTATAGAGCCTGAATGGAATGACGATTGGAAGGTAGCAGTCGGTATATTATTAAAATCTATACAAAGTGCATACACAGCTTATCCCGAGGGTAAAGGAGTAATCCTAACCTATCCAAATTATTATGGCTTTGCTTTTGATATAAAAGGAATTATCGATTTTTGTCATGTAAATAAAATGCTCGTATTAGTGGATGAAGCTCATGGAGCGCATTTTATCGCTGGCGAACCTTTTCCGTTGTCAGCTATTAAACTAGGCGCTGATATGGTGGTCCAGTCTGCTCATAAAACGTTACCAGCGATGACGATGGCTTCATTCCTACATGTGAATAGTAATCGAGTGGCAATAGAGAGGGTTAAAGCCTACTTACAGATATTACAATCAAGCAGTCCATCCTATCCATTAATGGCCTCATTGGACTTAGCACGCAGCTATATTGCCATGTATAGTGATGAAGATAAACATTACTTAATGGAACAGTTAACGATTTTTAAACATGAACTGAATAAAATACCACAGTTAAAAGTGCTTACTCATTCCACTAGCGGTGACCCACTTAAAATAGTTATCCAATCAAGGGATGGTTTAAGTGGGTATGATTTGCAAACAAGATTGGAATCGGTAGGAATCTATACGGAATTAGCTGATCCTAATAATGTCCTGATCATCTTTCCATTGCTCAAAAAGAATGATTCTTTTCCAACTTCAGGAATTATTAAAAGCATAAAGCAGGTCTTAGCAAAAAAAGAAAATAATCTTGTTTGGAAGGACACTTTCCATAATAAACAGAAAGATTCCTACTCAGCGTTAACGATTAGTTACAAAGAACAGTTAAAACGATCCCATGAAATTATTCCGATTTCAGAAACAGTAGGAAGATGTTCAGCAGAAATGGTGATCCCTTATCCTCCCGGAATTCCATTATTAATGGAAGGGGAAGAAGTGACAGCAGATGTTTTAGAGGAATTAACGCAGCTTGTAAATCTGGGTTCAAGATTTCACGGCGGTGAATTTCTATCAGAATGTAAATTAAAAGTATATAAATGATAGATGCAATATTGGAGGAAATGAAATGAATAAGGGTGTATTTATAACGGTTGAAGGTCCTGAAGGGGCTGGAAAAACAACGGTTATTTCAAGATTATCAAATGAGCTAGAAAAACTAGGCTACGAGGTGCTACAAACTCGAGAGCCTGGAGGAATTGAAATTGCAGAAGAAATTCGTAGCGTTATTTTAGATAAAAATCATACGGCAATGGACTCTAGAACCGAAGCCTTATTATATGCAGCTGCAAGAAGGCAGCACTTAGTAGAAAAGGTTGAGCCTGCATTACTAGATGGAAAAGTTGTTCTTTGTGATCGATTTATTGATAGTTCTCTTGCTTATCAAGGATATGCACGTGGTTTAGGGATGGATGATGTGTTTTCTATTAATCAGTTTGCTATTGGGGACAGAATGCCGAATTTAACCTTGTATTTTGATATAGATCCCAAAGAGGGCTTAGATAGAATCAATCAGCACCAGAATCGAGAAGTGAACAGACTGGATCTAGAAGATTTACAGTTTCATCATAAAGTACGAGAAGGTTATCAGATATTATTGAATCAATTTCCAGATAGAATAAAAAAAGTAGATGCTTCTCAATCTGTGGAAGATGTTCTTTCACAAGTTTTGGAGTTAGTTCTTCCAAAAATAAGGTAAACTTATCCATTAATTAGTAGTTTCCAACAACTTAAACACTGTATGAATTAACATAAACTGTTATAATAAAGGAAAAGTAACGATTTTCATACGGAGAAGGGATTGGTTTGAATGAAATTAATTTTAGCGGTTGTGCAAGATCAGGATAGCAATAAATTGTCTTCAGCACTTGTTAAAAATAACTTTCGTGCAACAAAGCTTGCTAGTACTGGTGGCTTCTTAAAGTCTGGAAATACTACTTTTATGATTGGAACAGAGGATATTCGAGTAGATAGATGTCTACAAATTATTAAAGAAAATTGCCAATCTAGGGATCAGCTAGTTGCACCTGTTTCTCCAATGGGTGGAAATGCAGATTCATACGTTCCATATCCGGTGGAGGTTGCTGTCGGTGGAGCAACCGTGTTTGTTTTACCGATTGAGCAATTTCATCACTTTTAGTAGGAGCTTTAGCTATTATGAAAATCAACCAAGACCTTCGAGTGAATGTAGATAAAGTACGAAATGAACAAAGACAAGTAGAAGTAGGAAGTTCTCGATTTCAAGAATTAGTTTCCAAGCATGATCAAAAAATGCAAATGGAACAGCTTCATAAATTGATGAATGAAGTCGTTAATGCAGGGGATCGATTAGGACGTTCAAGATCCTTTAAAGACTTAGCAAAATTTAAAACTCTAGTAAAAAAGTTCATCCGTGAAACAGTTGATTATGGGATGGAACTAAAGCAATCACATAGCTGGAATCAATTCGGGCAAGGACGATCCTTAAAGATAGTCGAAACCATTGATGAGAAGTTAGTAGAATTAACTGAACAATTAACTGAAAAAGAAGGAAATTCAATCGATCTCTTAGGGAAAATAGGAGAAATCAAAGGATTGTTAATCAACCTGTATACGTAAGAGAGTGATAGCGGTGAAAAACTGGGACCAACTTCAAGAGCTTCAACCAGTGGCGTTAAAAATGTTAAAAAACAGCTTACAAAAGCAACGAGTCGCACATGCCTATTTATTTGAGGGTTCAAGAGGAACGGGAAAAAAAGAATGTGCTTTATTATTAACAAAAGCATTGTTTTGCCTCTCACCAATTGAGCAATATAAACCATGTGAATCCTGTATAAATTGTAAAAGAATCAATCATGGAAACCACCCTGATGTTCATTTAGTAGAGCCAGATGGTCTTTCCATTAAAAAAGGACAAATAAAAGCTTTACAGGAGGAATTTTCAAAAGCAGGGGTAGAGTCGAAGCAAAAGGTTTATATTATTTCGCAAGCTGATAAAATGACCGTAAATGCGGCTAATAGTTTATTGAAATTTCTGGAAGAGCCAAACTCTCAGACTGTTGCTATTCTTTTGACGGAACAAATTCAACAAATTCTTCCTACCATTTTATCTAGATGTCAAACCCTATCTTTTCAACCACTTTCCTCAGAAAATATGATAAAAAAACTTGTAGAGTTAGATGTTAGTGAAGGCCAAGCACCGCTTTTAGCATTAATGACAAACAACTTAGATGAAGCAATTGCCTTATCTGGTGACGATTGGTTTGCACAAGCGCAAAAAATAGTGGTAAAATTATATGAAGTGCTAAAAAAGAGTCCACTAGAGGCATTATTAGTGTTACAAGAGGATTGGTTTTTGCACTTTAAAGAAAAAGAACAAATCGATCGTGGGTTAGATTTACTTCTTTTAATTTTTAAGGATTTACTATATATACAAGTTGGGAAAACAGACCAAGTTGCATTCATTAATGAGAGGCCTCGTTTAGAACAATTTGCTTTACATTGCTCGCAATCTGCATTAACGGAGCAAATGTCTGCTATTTTAGAAGCTAAAAGAAAGCTTCAGGCAAATATGAACCCTCAATTATTAATGGAACAGCTTGTGCTGAATTTGCAGGAGGGATCTTCTTTTGTATGATGTTGTAGGTGTTCGCTTTAAAAAGGCAGGTAAGATATACTACTTTGATCCCGGCGAAATTTCCATCCAAAAGGATGACTTTGTCATCGTAGAAACCGTTCGTGGTGTAGAATTTGGTAGATGTGTCATCGCTCCTAAGCAAGTAGGAGAAAACGATGTGGTTCTTCCATTAAAAAAGGTTTTGCGTATCGCAGACCAAAAAGACCGGATGATAGTGGAAGAAAATAAAGCGGCTGCTGAGGAAGCCTATCAAGTATGTAATGATAAAGTAAACGAGCATGATCTGGATATGAAGCTCGTTGACGTGGAATACACATTTGACCGCAATAAAGTGATATTTTACTTCACTGCTGATGGACGAGTTGACTTCCGTGAGCTTGTTAAGGATTTAGCAGCTATATTCCGTACGCGAATTGAACTACGCCAAATTGGGGTAAGAGATGAGGCAAAGATGCTAGGCGGCATCGGGCCTTGCGGCAGAATGCTTTGCTGCTCAACATTTCTTGGAGATTTCGATCCGGTATCTATTAAAATGGCAAAAGACCAAAACCTCTCATTAAACCCAACCAAAATTTCTGGATTATGTGGACGTTTAATGTGCTGTCTAAAGTATGAAAATGATGAGTATGAAACAGCAAAAGAACAGCTTCCAGATTTAGGTGAAATGATTGAGACACCGCATGGACAGGGTAGAGTGGTCGGTTTAAATATATTAGAAAGAGTACTTCAAGTAGAATTAAAAGACCATGAACGAGTTCTAGAGTATACCATAGATGAAATTATTAAAGAGGGCGCTGTTTCATTACAATCCACAGATTAAGAGGTGGAGAACGTGGATAAAAAAGAAATCTTTGACTCTGTCATTATGATGGAAACACAAATTGGCCATTTGTATACTCAGCTTGGTGAGTTAAAACAGCATTTAGCAGAGATACTAGAAGAAAACAACTCTTTAAAGCTGGAAAATGAACATTTAAGACGTCGACTTGATCAAACGACAGCAAAATCTGTTACTCCCTCTAAAAAGGGAGAAAAAGTCCAGCTTGATCAAGTGGAAACCGAGGATAAATCTATTGATATTGGTGAAGGCTATGATAATTTAGCAAGACTATACCAAGAAGGATTTCATATCTGTAATCTCCATTTCGGAAGCCCACGTAAAGAGGGAGACTGTCTTTTCTGTTTATCATTTTTAAATAAAAAGTAAAAAGAGCTGTTTCATAAGTTTCAAACTTATGAGTCAGCTTTTTTTCTTATCTAAGGAGAATAACATGGTCTTATTAAAGAATGATGAAAGGTTAGATTATTTACTAGCTGAGGATTTACGTATTATACAAAGTCCTTCCGTATTTGCCTTTTCATTAGATGCTGTCTTGTTATCAAAATTTGTCTATGTTCCAATTCAAAAAGGTAAGCTTATTGACTTATGCAGCGGTAATGGAGTCATACCATTATTTTTAAGTACTAGAACAAAAGGAAATATCACTGGGGTTGAAATTCAGGAAAAACTTTATGATATGGCTTGTCGAAGCATTGACTATAATAATCTTAGTTCAAGAATCAAAATGATTCATGGTGATATCAAAGAAATGCCTGAATTGCTTGGTCACGGAAAATTCGATATTGTCACATGTAATCCACCTTATTTTCCAACTCCATCACAGGATGAGATGAATGCAAACGAACATCTAGCGATTGCTCGGCATGAAATACTGTGTACTTTAGAGGATGCCATCAAAGCGTCTAGCCAATTGGTCCGTGCTGGAGGGAAGGTTGCATTTGTTCATCGCCCGGGGAGATTAATGGATATTGTTTCTTTAATGAGAAACTATAAGTTAGAGCCAAAAAGAATACAATTTGTCTATCCAAAGCAAGGTAAGGAAGCGAACACCTTATTAATTGAAGCAACAAAGAATGGGAATCCTGATTTAAAAATCCTACCACCGCTATTTGTGTATAATGAAGAAAATGAATATACTGATGAGGTAAAAAAAATCTTATACGGTGAAAATGTTTAGAGTTCTAAAGTGGTTAGTGAATACTGCTTTATCAGAAGAAATGGGTGGGTTCAATGTGGCAGCAAAAAAGCTTTGAAAATGAAAACGTAAAAGGAATTTTATATTTAATTCCAACACCAATCGGAAATTTAGAAGATATGAGCTTCCGAGCCATTCGATTATTAAAAGAAGCTGATTGGATTGCAGCAGAAGATACAAGAAATACGAAAAAGTTATGCAATTACTTTGAGATTGAAACACCAATTATTAGTTATCATGAACATAATAAGCAACAAAGTGGTCATAAAATCATCGAGAAGTTAAAAGAAGGAGCAAAGATTGCGCTGGTGAGTGATGCCGGGATGCCAACCATCTCTGATCCTGGTTATGAATTAGTTGTTTCTGCTATAGAGGAGAAATTAACAGTCGTTCCTCTTCCAGGAGCAAACGCAGCTCTTACGGCATTAATCGCTTCAGGAATTCAAACGCATCCGTTCTATTTTTACGGATTTTTAGAAAGACAAAAGAAAACGAAAAAAAAGGAATTAGAACAATTAGCTACTATTACGGCCACTTTAATTCTTTACGAATCACCTCATAGATTGAGAGAAACCTTAGAAATGCTTCAGGAAGCATTAGGAGATCGTAAAATCGTTCTTTGCCGGGAATTGACCAAAAAGTTTGAGGAATTTATTAGAGGGTCCATTTCAGAGGCCATTATATGGACATCAGAAGGGGAAATACGCGGTGAATTTTGCATAATTATAGAGGGAGCAAATGAAATTTCTGAGCAAACAGAAAACACTTGGTGGCAGGCCTTAACGATTGATGAACATGTCGAACACTATGTTTCGGTAAAAGGAATGCCTTCAAAAGAAGCGATTAAATTAACAGCCAAAGATAGGGGATTACAAAAAAGAGATGTTTATCAAGCCTATCATATTGAAAAATAGCCTCTCCAACCGGAGAGGCTATCATTTTAAAGCTTTATTATTTCGCAACAGAAAATGCATTTTGGATTTCACTTAATAATTGTTCTGCACCTTCACGGCTTAAGATTAATTTCCCGCCTGCAAGTGCAATATTGCTATCAGACACTTCACCAGTTACTTGGCAAGTCATATTTGGCTTGTATTTTTTTAAGATGATACGGTCATCGTCAACATAGATTTCTAATGCATCTTTTTCAGCAATACCAAGTGTACGTCTTAATTCGATAGGAATAACTACACGACCTAGCTCATCAACTTTACGAACAATACCTGTAGATTTCATTTTTTTGTTTCTCCCCTCAAAAATTAAATAGGATATCTATTGTTTGTTTCGTCATTATTCGACAAATTTCTCACTGACTTTATAATACCAGTCATTCCCATAATCGTCAATTGTAATTTTGTGAAAAATATTGGAATAATTTTCTTTCTCGAGAAAATGTGATAGTAGCAACATTTCATGTAATGTTTCTGTCACAAATTTGTAAAATATTAAAATTTAGCTGGAAAAAATATAACCTTCTATAAAAACTTCGTAATGATTATTCGACAAAATACTACATATATTGTCGAGTTGTTTTCGACAATATATGATTCGTACAACCAAATAGATATGTGGGTATAGGAAATTGGTAAGTTAGACCATTGTTGCACATTCTAAGAATTTTAGGTATATTTTGTTGGTATAAGAGGAAAAGATGACGTATACAAATACATTTGTAATGAGCTCTTTCTACATCAGAATAGGGCTTTTCGATAGAGGATTTATTTAAAGGAGGAAGTTCGATGGAGGAAAAATTAAAAACATTTTACATTACCACTCCTATCTATTATCCAAGTGGAAATTTACATATTGGACATGCTTATACAACTGTAGCGGGTGATGCTATGGCAAGATATAAGCGTTTACGTGGTTTTGATGTCATGTACCTAACTGGAACGGATGAACATGGTCAAAAAATTCAAAGAAATGCAGCTGAAAAAGGTGTTTCTCCTCAAGCCTATGTAGATGAAATTGTTTCGGGTATACAAGATCTATGGAAGAAGCTTGATATTTCATATGATGATTTCATTCGTACAACAGAGGACCGTCATAAAAAGGTTGTAGAAAAAATATTTGCAAGATTAATGGAACAAGGGGATATTTATATCGACCATTATGAAGGCTGGTATTGCACACCTTGTGAATCCTACTATACGGATCGGCAATTAGTTGAAGGGAATTGTCCAGACTGTAATCGACCTGTCGAAAAGGTTAAGGAAGAATCGTACTTCTTTAGAATGAGCAATTATGCAGACCGTCTATTACAATTTTACGAAGAAAACCCAACTTTCATTCAACCAGAGTCACGTAAAAATGAAATGATAAATAATTTTATTAAGCCTGGTCTTGAAGATTTAGCTGTATCAAGAACAACCTTTGATTGGGGAATTAAAGTTCCGGGCAATCCAAAGCATGTTATTTATGTTTGGATTGATGCCTTATCAAATTATATTTCAGCATTGGGGTATGGAACAGAAGATGATTCAAAGTATTTAAATTACTGGCCAGCAGATGTGCATTTAGTTGGGAAGGAAATAGTGCGATTCCATACAATTTATTGGCCAATCATGTTAATGGCTCTTGATTTACCATTGCCAAAAAAGGTATTTGCTCATGGTTGGTTACTAATGAAAGAAGGGAAAATGTCGAAATCAAAAGGGAATGTTGTGGACCCTGTTATGTTGATTGACCGTTATGGTTTAGATGCCCTTCGTTATTACTTACTGAGAGAAGTGCCGTTTGGCTCTGATGGTGTTTTTACTCCTGAGGGGTTTGTCGAAAGAATTAATTTTGATTTAGCCAATGATCTTGGAAATTTACTGAATCGTACTGTTGCGATGATTCAAAAATATTTTGATGGTGAAGTCCCAGTTTATAAAGGTTCTGTAACAGAGTTTGATGATTCATTACTTGAGATGAATAAAAGTACGGTCGAAAAGTACGAAGAAGCAATGGAAAACATGGAGTTTTCTGTAGCCTTAACAAACTTGTGGCAATTAATTAGTCGTACGAACAAGTACATTGATGAAACACAGCCTTGGGCATTAGCAAAGGATGAGTCAAATCGTGAAAAGTTGAGCAGTGTTATGGCACATTTAGCTGAATCACTGCGTCGAGCTGCGATACTCCTAAAGCCATTTTTGACACAAACTCCATATCGAATTTTTGCTCAATTAGGCTTAACAGATGAACAATACCAATCATGGGAAAGTTTAAAGGATTTTGGAATTATTCCAGCTGGAATGAAGACAGCGAAGGGTGATCCTATTTTCCCGAGATTAGAACTCCAAGAAGAAGTCGAATATATTAAAAATCAAATGCAAGGTAATAAAGGTAAGAGCGAGCCTGTGGAAGAGAAACCAGTGGAAGAAAAACCAGAGGTAGAAGAAATCTCTATTGATGATTTTATGAAAGTCGATTTAAGAGTGGCGCAAGTCATTCATGCAGAACCTGTAAAAAAGGCTGACAAATTATTAAAATTACAATTAGATTTAGGATATGAAAAGAGACAAGTAGTATCAGGAATTGCTCAATACTATAAGCCTGAAGATTTAATTGGAAGAAAAGTCATTTGTGTAACGAATTTAAAGCCTGTTACATTAAGAGGAGAGCTATCTCAAGGTATGATTTTAGCGGGTTCCAAAGATGGAAGTCTTTCCTTGGCAACAATTGCTGAATCACTACCTATAGGTTCGAAGGTAAAGTAAAAGTAATCAAACGAAGAACCCAGATTGGATTATTACATAGAAATGTTCCACATGAAACATCCACATGTGAGACATTTCTATGTTTTTTTATTAAGTGTACCAAAGCCTTTTTGTTCATAAATAGTCATATTTCAGGTAATATTATGATATAAAAATGGCTTAAAATAAGACTTGAGGAGACATACTATGTTATTTGACACACATGCACATTTAAATGCTGAACAATATAATGAAGATTTAAATGAAGTAATGGAAAGAGCACAAGAGGCGGGGGTTTCAAACATTGTAGTAGTAGGTTTTGATCGACCGACGATTACAAAAGCTATGGAATTAGCGGAAGCCCATGATTTTATTTATGCTTGTGTAGGCTGGCATCCTGTAGACGCCATTGATATGACAGATGAGGATTTAGACTGGATTGAGGAGTTAGCCAAACATCCTAAAGTAGTAGCTATTGGGGAAATGGGTCTTGATTATCATTGGGATAAATCTCCTCATGATATCCAAAAAGAGGTATTCAGAAAACAAATACGTTTAGCTAAAAAGGTGAAACTCCCTATTGTTATCCATAATCGTGAGGCTACTTCTGATATCGTAGACATTTTAAGAGAAGAGAATGCGGCAGAAGTAGGTGGAATTATGCATTGTTTTAGTGGAAGTGTCGAGGTTGCTAAACAATGCTTAGAAATGAACTTTTATATCTCTTTAGGTGGGCCGGTTACATTTAAAAATGCAAAAAAGCCCAAAGAAGTAGCATTAGAAATTCCTTTGAATAAATTATTGATAGAAACAGATTGTCCGTATTTGACACCACACCCTTATCGTGGGCAACGAAATGAACCCAGTTATGTAAAATTAGTGGCAGAACAAATAGCAGAGATAAAAGGAATGACATTAGAAGAAATTGCTCAAGCAACTTCCGACAATGCAAAAAGAATTTTCGGCATAAATTGACAAAGGAATTTGTCGATTTAAAAGGTAGTTTGTCCCAATTTTTTCCGAAAATAAAAAGTTCTACATGTCTCCCTTTTCTCATAGTATAAACGTGTCGATAAGTTTTCCTTCACATACGTTCCACGAATATGCATAATAGGAAATACCTTCTTCCAATGTGTAAGGGTTGACAGACGGCAGTAAAGTTCTATATAATCACTCCGAGAAAAGGAGGCGTTTTTCATCGTAATTCAAAACATGAAAAACCTGTTTTCTAAGTCTTCCAGAAAGAAAAATTGGATTATTATTTCTACTAGTTTTGTAGTTTTTGCAGCAACTCTAGGAATTCTATTCTATGAGGGAACGAAGGAGACCGTTGCACTAACACTTGACGGAAAAGAAAAGACAATAAAAACACACGCAAAAAATGTCCAGGAAATATTCGATGATCTCGGTATTTCACTTCGCTCTGAAGATTATGTGTTCCCCTCGGGTAGCACAAAGGTTTCAGACAATTTAAAAGTTGTATGGAAACCAGCTAAACAGGTTCAAATGGTAGTAGACAACGAGAAGAAAACGATTTGGACAACAGCAGATACTGTTGCAGAGGCTTTAAAAGAGCAAAATATTGCTTTAAACGATTATGATGAAGTTGATCCAAAACCGGAGAAAGCAATCAAGAGCAACATGAACATCTCCATCCATAAAGCGTTTCAATTAACGCTTAACAATGGTGGGAAAAAGGAAAAGGTTTGGACTACTTCGACTACGGTCGCTGACTTTTTAGCTCAACAAGGAATTACACTTAAACCATTAGACCGTGTAGAACCTACTCTAGACACAACCGTCAAAGGGAACGCTGTCGTTAATGTTGTACGTATTGAAAAAGTCACCGATGTAGTGGAAGAACCAATAAGTTTTGCTGTTGTAACCAAAAAAGATGCTAGCTTACTAAAAGGAAAAGAAAAAGTCATTTCAAGTGGCCAAAAGGGCTTAGTCTCTAAAGAATTTGAAGTGATTTTAGAAAATGGTAAGGAAGTATCAAGAAAGTTAATCAGTGAGAAGAAGGTTAAGGAAAAGCAAGATAAAGTAGTTGCCGTTGGAACCAAAGTAATGGCTAGGCAAGTATCCCGTGGTATGGAAACAGGAGTAGAATATTATGTGTCATCCACGGCTTACACGGCTAATTGTAATGGTTGTTCGGGGCATACTGCAACAGGAATTAATCTCCATCAAAATCCTGATATTAAAGTAATTGCCGTAGACCCTAGAGTGATTCCACTTGGAACAAAGGTATATGTAGAAGGTTATGGTTATGCGATTGCTGCCGATACAGGCACGGCAATAAAAGGCAACAAAATTGATGTCTTCTTTGCTTCTAAGGCGGATGCTTACCGTTGGGGAAGAAAGACAGTCAAAATTAAAATCTTAAAGTAGTATTTAAGTGCAGGGGATTTTTTTCCTCTGCATTTTGCATTTTAATAGAAATTCTTTATACTAATGGGGATACTAGCATTTGATCATCATAAATAACGAATGAAATACATTCTACCCATTTAGACGTTTTATATTACATAAATGTTTCAGCCTTTTTAATAAAATAATAAATATTTTTGGCTTTTAGTCTTTCGGAGGTTTTATGAAAATTAAAGAAATCATTGTTGTCGAGGGAAAAGATGATACTGTTGCGATTCAGAGATCGGTAAACGCGGATACAATCGAAACGAACGGGTCAGCTATAAATGCCCAGACGATTAATAAAATAAAATTGGCACAGGAAACACGCGGAGTCATTATTTTCACCGACCCTGATTATCCAGGGGAAAAAATTAGACATACCATTTCTGAACAAGTCCCTGGTTGTAAGCATGCCTTTTTACCAAAGGGAGAAGCTCTTCATAAACGTGGAAAGGGTGTTGGGGTAGAACATGCATCACCAGATTCTATTCGAAAAGCATTACAAGAGGCTCACATGATGCAGGATGTACTGGTTGAGCAGATAACCAAAGATGAATTAATTCAAGCTGGTCTAATTGGTGGTCCCAGATCACAAGCAAGAAGAGAACGCTTAGGTGAACTACTTAAAATAGGTTATACAAATGGAAAGCAGCTTCAAAAACGTCTCTTAATGTTTCAGATTAGTAAACATGATTTTGAGCATGCCTTAATGATTATTCGGCAGGAGGAACAAAATGGATAAAGATATTGCCACCCCTATACGTACAAAAGCCATCCTTGAGAAGTATGGGTTTTCTTTTAAGAAAAGTTTAGGACAAAATTTTTTAATAGATACAAATATACTAAAAAGAATTGTGGACCATGCAGATTTAACCAACCAATCAGGTGCTATTGAAATTGGTCCAGGAATAGGTGCTTTAACGGAGCAATTAGCAAAAAATAGTCAAAAGGTTGTTGCATTTGAAATCGATCAACGCCTATTGCCAATATTAAAGGACACACTGTCTCCCTATCCACACGTAAAGGTTATCCACCAAGATATTTTAAAAGCGGATGTATTGTCTGTCATGAAGGAAGAATTTGTTGGAATTGACGATGTTATGGTTGTTGCAAACTTACCATATTATGTCACAACACCAATCATCATGAAGCTTTTAGAGGATCATTTACCGATTCGGGGGATCGTTTGTATGCTTCAAAAAGAGGTAGCTGACCGAATTTCTGCTTCCCCTGGTACAAAGGATTATGGCTCATTATCCATTGCCATTCAATACTATACAAAGGCAGAAACAGTGATGATCGTACCTAAAACTGTTTTTATGCCGCAACCGAATGTAGATTCAGCGGTTATTCGCTTAACAAAAAGAGAAAAGCCGATTGTTGACGTAAAGGATGAAGCTTTCTTTTTTCAAATTACTAGAGCGAGCTTTGCCCAAAGAAGGAAGACCCTATTAAATAACTTATTAAGTCACCTTCCAAATGGGAAAGAAAAAAAGGAATTAATTCTTTCCGTTTTAGAAACCGTTCAAATCGATCCAACCAGAAGAGGAGAAACACTATCCATTGAAGAATTCGCCAAACTAAGCGATGGACTTTATGAGCATTTTAAATAAGTGGTACTACCCATCAACATAAGTTGGTGGGTTTTTATTTTGAATAGGCTGTGTTAAAAGGTATTGTTTATTTTGAGAATCTGTTGATTGGAGTGGAAGACGCTTGACTCCTGGGGGATTAGCGTTGCAGGCGAGACCCCACAGGAGCGTAAGCGACGAGGAGGCTCGACGAACGCCCCCCGGAAAGCAAGCGGCTGGAGCGGAAATCAACAACTTTGATTAAAAGAGCCTTTAAATAAAATAGACTATGGTTTACTTTGGAAAAACCAACCATGTCACCATCTTGTGGGTTTTTGCATAGTTTATGAAAGGCATAGTATCAATTTAAAGCTATTCTAGGGTTTAACTCGTTTGGAGTGACGACAGTGGAGAAAATGGATATTGTCGGAAGACTTTCTTATAACTGTGATATCATATTTAGAATTATCGATATCAAGGTTGAAAACAACAAAAAAATAGCTGTTTTGTATGGTGAGGATTTTCGATTAATAGCAGATGCGCCGTATGAAGACCTAATAAGGCTAGATCCCCAAGAAATTCAAAAGCGTTCCAAGGAATTTCGTTCCCTTGAGGAGCAGTCACTGGAGTTATTCCGCCAAGATATATCATTAATTAAGGAAAAACAAGAATATGAAGTGACAAGGGGATATAGTAAAGAATTAAACTATTTTCAAATACCCGGAAAAGTACTTCATTTAGATGGAGATCCATCTTATTTGAAAAAGTGCACCGATGTATATGAAAAAATAGGGATTCCCGTATATGGTGTCCATTGTAATGAAAAGGAAATGGCAAATAAGGTCGGACAGCTCATTGATTATTATAGGCCAGATATTTTGGTCATTACGGGACACGATGCTTATTCAAAGGCAAAAGGCACGGTCTCTGACTTAAATGCTTATCGGCACTCACGGGACTTTGTACAGACTGTAAGAGAAGCAAGAAAAAAGGTTCCACATTTAGACCAGCTAGTTATTTTTGCAGGTGCATGTCAATCTCATTTTGAATCTTTGATCCATGCAGGTGCAAATTTTGCAAGTTCACCATCAAGAATCAATATTCATGCACTAGATCCGGTCTATATTGTTGCTAAAATTAGCTTCACTCCCTTCATGGATAGAATAAATGTATGGGATGTTTTACGGAATACCTTAACAGGTGAAAAAGGTCTTGGCGGGATTGAGACAAGAGGCGTACTTCGAACAGGCATGCCTTACAAAACAGAAATCACTGAATAAGCTAAGAAGGAGTTCACAACCGTGTACTCCTTTTATTTTTATGTTTACTTTTCCTAAAAATTCACAATTCATATATTTTTTAAAAGAATACATAATATGTAAATGTCAAGGATACGATAAAATTGTTGAAAAAAGGCAATAAAAGTAGAACAAAAACCGTTGACAATCATTTTATTGGACTGATATAATTTATAGTTTTTATTTGACTAATAGATGTCAACGTGTTATACTTAACACAGTGAGGTGGACCGAATGCCAAAAACATTAGCCGATATTAAAAAGGCTTTGGATTCAAATTTAGGGAAAAAACTGTTGCTTAAGGCGAACGGTGGACGCAGAAAAACAATCGAACGTTATGGTGTTTTAGCTGAAACCTATCCATCTGTATTTGTAATCGAATTAAATCAAGACGAAAATGCCTTTGAACGTGTCTCCTATAGTTATGCAGATGTATTAACAGAAACCGTTCAAATTACCTTCTATGATGAAACAGCAGAAAATTTAGGATTAATCTAATAATAAATAAAAAAACAGTAACCCGGTGTTGCTGTTTTTTTATTTTGTCTATCTTTTTTGAGTCTATACAAAGAAATGAAGAAGCGTCTTCTGTTACATACTAAGGAGGCCAAGGTGGCGGAAGGGGTGTTTGGTTTGAGCAGAAGAAGAGGAATGATGTCTGATCATTTTAAAGAGGAGCTTGCTAAAGACTTAGGTTTTTACGATGTTGTCCAGAAAGAAGGATGGGGCGGCATTCGTGCTCGCGATGCCGGGAATATGGTTAAACGGGCAATTGAATTAGCTCAACAACAGCTTCTGAATTCACGACGTTAAATCTCTTTTGGTTAGCTGTTTTCAAACGAATACTATTTAACTAAAATTAGTCCACCATGGTAAGGATCAAGGTTAACACCTTGGTTCTTTTTTAATAGCTGTTTTCGTATAGATTGTGGTTTTCGTAAAAATCCTTAAAGCCGGATTTTTACAGGCACTCTTAATAAGTGCTCAGCTCTTTTCTTTATTTTCATATGAGTTAAACACCCTATATAGGGAACTGCCTATTTATTAGTTAGAAAAAGCAACAAAGTTTCAGAAAAGAGCCTTTTTTAATAGAGAAATTTATGTTATCAAGCAGTTATTTAAGCTTTTTACTTGGAAAATAGATTAAATTTCTAAGAAGTGAAGAATGAACGTCTTAGTTTGTGCATTTTGTGGTAAAATAGGACAAAATGTGCAGACGGATTAAAGAGGTGGAAGTAGTGAAGCTTTTAGTAAAAGCTCCGGCAAAAATTAACCTATCATTAGACGTTTTAAATAAGAGGCCGGACGGATATCATGAAGTAGAAATGATTATGACAACAATCGACTTAGCTGACCGAATTGAGTTGTCATTATTAGAGAAGGATCAAATTGTTATTCATTCCCATAACCGATTTGTCCCTGATGATCAACGAAATCTTGCTTATCAAGCGGCTCTTCTTTTGAAGGAAAGATTCAAAGTAAAAAAAGGGGTAGCTATAACCATTGATAAGGCGATTCCTGTAGCGGCTGGTCTAGCTGGTGGAAGCAGCGACGCAGCAGCCACATTACGGGGACTAAACCAATTATGGGATTTAGGTCTAACATTAGATGAATTAGCCGCTATTGGGGCAGAGATTGGCTCAGACGTTTCCTTTTGTGTATATGGAGGAACGGCCTTAGCAAAAGGCAGAGGAGAGGAAATTACGGAACTGCCAGCCCCGCCAACATGTTGGGTTATTTTAGCGAAGCCATTTATTGGGGTTTCAACAGCGGATGTCTACCGTAAGCTTGATTTAAATCAAATACATCATCCAAACACAAAAGAAATGATAAATGGAATTTATCAAGGTGATTATCATCATGTATGTGAGAATGTAGGGAATGTATTAGAAAGTGTTACATTAAACATTCATCCTGAGGTTGCCTTAATCAAGGACCAAATGAAACGATTTGGAGCTGACGCTGTTTTGATGAGTGGCAGCGGACCTACTGTTTTTGGACTGGTGAAACACGATTCACGGATGCATCGAATCTACAATGGATTAAGAGGATTTTGTGACCAAGTCTTTGCTGTCAGAATGTTGGGGGAACGACACACCCTTGATTAAATACGTACAATAGTGTTATATTTACCTCAAAACATTCGTGTTTAAGGAGGGGCTTCATGAAGTTTCGTCGAAGTGAGAGACTCATTGATATGACCAACTATCTTTTAGATCATCCAAGACAATTAGTTTCACTTACTTTTTTTGCAGAAAGATATAGTTCCGCCAAGTCCTCTATTAGTGAAGACCTAGCCATCATTAAGGAAACGTTTGAGGAAAGAGGAATTGGAACACTGCAAACCATTGCGGGAGCTGCAGGTGGAGTGAAATATTCGGTAAAAATTAGTGAAAAGGCAGCTATGCCTTTTGTAACAGAGCTTTGTCAAATGATTGCCAGTCCGGACCGATTATTACCTGGTGGTTATTTATATATGACAGATATTTTAGGTAATCCGTCTATTGTACAAAAGGCGGGGAAAATCATTGCTTCTGCCTATGCTAATACAGATATTGATGTTGTTATGACTGTAGCCACAAAAGGTATTCCTTTAGCTTATGCCGTTGCTACACAGTTAAATGTGCCTGTTGTGATTGTTCGTAGAGACACGAAAGTAACAGAAGGCTCAACAGTTAGTATTAATTATGTGTCAGGTTCAACGAAAAGAATACAAACAATGGTTCTTTCTAAAAGAAGCTTATCTGAAGGCTCAAAGGTATTAATTGTCGATGACTTTATGAAAGCAGGCGGCACCATAAACGGTATGATTAGCATGTTGGAAGAATTCAAGGCTAAGGTTGCTGGTATTGCTGTATTAGTAGAGTCGGAAGAAAAAATAGAAGAAAGATTAATAAATGATTATCTATCTCTAGTACAATTAGAGAATGTCGATGAGAAGGAAAAAACGATCAATGTGAAAGTTGGTAATTTTTTTAAGGCATAGTAGAGGGGGATAAAGATGAAAGTTGTGCAAACGAATCAAGCTCCAGCTGCAATTGGACCATACTCACAAGGGATTATTGTAAACAATATGTTTTACAGCTCTGGTCAAATACCATTAACGTCTGAAGGGGAAATGGTTACTGGAGACATTAAAGAACAAACACACCAAGTTTTTAAAAATCTTCAGGCTGTATTAGCAAGTGCAGGTGCATCGTTAGAAACCGTGATTAAAACGACTGTTTTTATTAAAAACATGGACCAGTTTGCGGATCTAAATGAAGTCTACGGACAATATTTTCATACTAATAAACCAGCCAGATCTACTGTAGAGGTTGCTAGACTACCAAAAGATGCCTTAGTAGAAATAGAAGTAATAGCTCTTGTAAAATAAAAAAAGACACTGTTTTTTAGCGTCTAGTACAAAAAGTTCACTTTTTTACCCTATTTTTCAAAAAAATTTTACAATTCAAGCAGGAAACTTGTAAATTTTGTAGAATTATTTAACTAGATTTTAACTTCGATGAAAAGGGTGTGAACAAAATGGAAGTAACTGACGTTAGATTACGCCGTGTAAACACAGATGGTCGTATGAGAGCAATTGCATCAATTACATTAGACAATGAGTTTGTTGTCCATGATATTCGTGTTATTGATGGAAATAATGGATTATTTGTTGCGATGCCAAGCAAAAGAACTCCAGATGGCGAGTTCCGCGATATAGCTCATCCTATCAATTCTGGTACACGCGGAAAAATCCAGGAAGCTGTATTGGCAGAATACCACCGATTAGGTGAACTAGAAGTGGAATTTGAAGAAGCCGGTGCTTCCTAAGATTTATACAACAAGGGCCTACTTCATAAGTAAGGCTCTTTTTACTTGGCTCTTTTCTAAATTTTTGTGGCTTTTAATTTACTAAAAAGGGATTTCTAAGTGAAGAATGATAAAACTCATGTATAAATCCAGAAAAGAGCTGCTCACTTTTAAAGGAAAGATGTAAAAATCCGGCTTCTGGGATTTTTACCAAAACCCTGACTTATATGAAAACAGCCTTTTTACTTTTACCCCCTATTTTTGACTTCAAACCTCATTTTCCAAACAATTCCTATTCAAAATAGTATATCTATTTCTGCGTCCTTGAAATAAACCTAATTTTGAGATATATTTTTATATGGATAAAAAGGTGAATTGGAGGACGATTATGTCTAATCGATATGCCATTATTTTAGCTGCAGGTCAGGGAACAAGAATGAAATCAAAATTATATAAAGTTCTTCATCCTGTTTGCGGTAAACCAATGGTCCAACACGTAGTAGATCAAATTTCTCATCTTAAAATAGAACAAATTGTTACGATTATTGGGCATGGAGCTGAAAAGGTGAAAGCGCAATTAGGGACAACGAGTTCTTACGCTTTACAAGAGGAACAACTAGGGACAGCACATGCTGTTATTCAAGCTAAGGATGCTTTAGAGGATAAAGAAGGCGTGACAATCGTCGTTTGCGGCGATACTCCCCTTATTAAAGCAGAAACAATGGAAAATCTATTTCAACATCATTTGTCAAATAAGGCGAAAGCTTCTGTTCTAACGGCAAAAGCCGAGGATCCTACTGGTTACGGGAGAATCATCCGCAATGAAGCTGGGCATGTTGAAAAAATAGTAGAACATAAAGATGCTTCTGAGGACGAACGTAAAATTGCAGAAATAAATACAGGAACCTATTGCTTTGATAACCAGGCTTTATTTAATGCCTTAAAAAGTGTATCGAACGATAATGTTCAAGGCGAATATTATTTGCCTGATGTCATTGAAATATTAAAAAAACAGGGAGAAATTGTTACTGCCTATCAAACAAGTGACTTCCATGAAACGTTAGGTGTAAATGACCGCGTTGCATTAGCAGAAGCTGAAAAGATTATGCGTAGCCGAATTAATGAAGCTCAGATGCGTAATGGGGTAACGATTATCGACCCGCAAAATACCTATATTGATGCTGGTGTAGAGATTGGCAGAGATACGGTTATCTACCCTGGCACAACGATAAAAGGTCAAACTGTTATCGGTGAAGATTGTGTGATCGGTCCAAATTCTGAAATCGATACATGTCAAATTGGGAATGATACAATAATTAAACAATCTGTCGCTCATAACAGTTCCATTGGATCACATGTAAATATCGGTCCATTTGCGCATATACGTCCTGATTCCTCTATTTCTGATGATGTGAAAATTGGAAACTTCGTAGAAATTAAGAAGGCACAGTTCGGTAAGGGCAGTAAGGCATCCCATTTAAGCTATATTGGAGATGCAGAAGTAGGGTCTAATGTAAATTTAGGTTGTGGATCCATCACAGTGAATTATGATGGTAAAAATAAATATTTAACGAAAATTGGCGATTCAGTTTTTGTAGGTTGTAATTCAAACCTTGTTGCTCCTGTAACTATAGGGGATGGTGCATACATTGCAGCAGGTTCCACTATTACGGATGATGTACCAGGAGATGCCCTTTCGATTGCGAGAGCACGACAAGTAAATAAAGAAAACTATGTACAAAAGTTAAACCTAAAGAAATAAACTTGGAGGTTCATGATGGCAAACCAGTACTTAGATCCTAAGATGAAATTATTTAGTATGAATTCCAACCGTGCTCTTGCGGAAGAGATTGCAAAGGTAATTGGTGTAGAGCTAGGTAAAAACTCCGTAACCCGTTTCAGTGACGGAGAAATTCAAATTAATATTGAAGAAAGTATTCGCGGTTGTGATGTTTTCGTCATCCAATCTACTAGTGGACCTGTAAATGAACATTTGATGGAATTGTTAATTATGATTGATGCTTTAAAAAGAGCATCTGCTAAAACCATTAATATCGTTATGCCTTATTATGGGTATGCTCGTCAAGATCGTAAGGCACGTGCACGTGAACCAATCACCGCAAAATTAGTGGCGAATCTTCTTGAGACAGCTGGAGCAACTAGAGTGATTACTCTGGATTTACATGCACCGCAAATCCAAGGATTCTTTGATATTCCAATTGATCATTTAATGGGTGTTCCAATTCTATCTGAGTACTTTAAGACAAAGGATTTTGATAAAGATATTGTCATCGTATCCCCAGATCATGGTGGAGTTACTCGTGCACGTAAACTAGCAGAGCGTTTAAAAGCGCCAATTGCCATCATTGATAAACGCCGTCCAAGACCAAATGTTGCGGAAGTTATGAATATCGTTGGTAATATTGATGGTAAAGTAGCCATTCTTATTGATGATATCATTGATACAGCAGGTACTATTACACTTGCTGCTAATGCATTAGTAGAAAATGGAGCAGCTGAAGTGTATGCTTGCTGTACTCACCCAGTACTATCAGGCCCAGCCATCAGCAGAATCGAGAATTCTAACATTAAAGAATTAGTCGTGACGAATACAATCGCATTACCTGAAGAAAAGAAGATTGATAAAATTCATGAACTTTCTGTTGCACCATTAATCGGTGAAGCAATCATCCGCGTCCATGAAGAACTATCTGTAAGTACATTATTTGATTAATTTATATACACAGTAGGCTTGCTTTTATAGCAAGCCTTTGTGTGCTTTTAGAAAAATACATTTCTTAAATAAAAAGTTTTGTGTTTAGACCTTCCTGTTTTGGGGCATTTTTTTATATAGACGCACAAAATGACCAAGTTGAGGAAGGGGCAATAGAGATGACAAGTGTACTACAAGCAACAGAGCGAACTGAATTTAGAAACTCAGCACTTAGAAAAATAAGACAAGAGGGAAATATTCCTGCGATTGTTTATGGCTCTAAGGTTGATAGCAAACCCGTTTATGTAAATGGACTTGAATTGATTAAAACGATTAAAACAGTAGGGCGTAATGGAGTTATTTCTTTAGATATTGGTGGTAATAAACAAGATGTTATCTTGTCAGAATATCAAGAAAATCATATTAAAAAAGAGATTGTTCATGCTGACTTCCTAGCTGTTGACAAGTCTTCTAAACTAACGGTGGAAGTTCGTGTTGTGTTAACAGGTGAGGCTGCTGGAGTAAAGGATGGCGGGGTATTACAACAACCATTCCATGAATTATCCGTAACAGCTACTCCTGATAATATTCCGCAAACGATTGAAGTAGACGTATCGAACTTACAAGTTGGTGAAACCGTTACAGTAGCAGATATTCTATATCAAGGTAAATTTGAAATTAATCATGAACCAGAACTCACGATTGCTTCCATTCTTCCTCCTAAACAAGAAGAAGAAATTAATGCTGGTGAAGAACAAGAACCAGGTCATCCAGAAAATGAAGAAGGAAGAGAGACCGAGATTATCGAATAAATAATACTAATAACAAAAAAGCCTTATCCAACCATATTGGTAAGGCTTTTAAATTGTTTTTAAATGGTAACTATAAAAATCAGTTTCTGTATATAAATAGTTGGGGGAAAGGTAGAATGAAATTAATTATTGGACTTGGAAACCCTGGTAAGCAGTATGAGAAAACAAGACATAATGTTGGTTTTGATGTCATTGAGGAACTTTCAAACCAATTCAATATCCCATTGGACCAATTAAAGTTTAAAGGTCAATTCGGTATGGGATTTGTCGGAACAGAAAAGGTTCTTCTACTAAAGCCATTAACGTATATGAACTTATCAGGTGAATCGATTAGAGCCGTCATGGACTTTTATGATATCGACACAGAAGAAATCGTTGTCATTTATGATGATTTAGATATTCCTGTTGGTAAACTGCGTCTACGTCAAAAAGGCAGTGCCGGTGGACATAATGGAATTAAGTCAACCATTGCCCATATCGGTACACAAGAATTTAATCGGATACGAATTGGCGTTGATCGTCCTCAGAATGGAATGAGTGTTTCTAATTATGTTCTAGGAAGATTTACTGCCGATGAACAACCTATTATTGATGAAGTGGTAAAAAGAAGTGCTGAGGCATGTCAAAGCTGGTTAACAAAGCCGTTTCTTCAAGTCATGAATGAGTTTAATTAAACATAGAAAAAGAGCTCTACTATTTTTACAGAGATATACATACAATGGTTAAAAATGAATAAGTTCCTCCTTTTCCGTTCATAATAGCAGTATTGGATGTATGAACAGGAGGGACAAAATTGGCGATTCATTATCATTGTCGTCATTGTGGTCAGAAGCTAGGTTCACTCAATGATATTTCAATTCACACCGAACAGCTTGGCTTACACAAATTAAATCCTGAGGAACGGAATAATATGGTTGAATATCATTCATCAGGTGATATTTATGTACAATCTATATGTGAGGATTGCCAAGAATCATTAGAACGAAATCCTGACTTCCATCAATACGATTACTTGATTCATTAACGCTTTGGAGTTAATCCAAAGCATTTTTCCGTTTACTTTTACTCCACTTAATAGAATGAGTAGATCATTTATTTTTCATACTTTTGTAGATTAAATAGACCATTGACTCTAGCTCAATGATCTTTGCCTATATGCTTTCGCATTTCCGTAACAGAGGGGGGAATAAGATGAAGGGACTCACCACCCTTTTTCGTCAACAAGAAGATGTAAAAACGATTATAAATGGAATGAATGAGGGACTAAGAGAACAATTAGTAGCAGGACTCTCAGGTTCCGCGAGAACGCTATTTTTAGCAGCCGTTTATGAAGAAACCAAAAAGTCCATTTTAATAGTCACACATAATCTATTACAAGCTCAAAAATTATATGAAGACTTAGTGAGTGTAGTGGATGAAAATGAAGTGTATCTGTACCCTGCAAACGAATTAATTGCAGCCGAAATGAGCATTGCTAGTCCAGAATTAAGAGCTCAAAGAATAGAAGCTTTAAATTACTGGAGTAAAAATAAAAAGGGAATTATGATTGCCCCTATTGCCGGTTTAAGAAAAATACTTCCATCGAAAGAACAATGGTCGCGATATCAATTACATATTAAAATGGGTGAGGATATAAATGTTGATGAGCTATTAACAAAGCTCGTAAAGATGGGATATGTTCGCGTCGGAATGGTTTCGACACCGGGAGAATTTAGTGTTCGCGGTGGAATTTTAGATATATACCCTTTAACAGAAGCAGACCCTGTGCGTATAGAACTCTTTGATACGGAAGTAGATTCTATTCGGTATTTTTCCTTAGAAGATCAACGTTCTAAAGACAAGGTGAATGAAGTCTTAATTGGACCAGCTTCGGAATTAACAATGGAAGATGAGCAGTTCCAGGCTATCATTCAGAAACTAGAAGCTAGTTTAGCGGCGAGTTTGACAAAAATAAAGGATACAAAATTAAAAACGCTGCTGCATCAAAATATTGGATATGAGTTAGAACAACTAAAGAATAACCAAAAACCTGATCAAGTATTTAAATATCTATCATTTGCCTATGAAAAGCAAAATAGTTTAGTAGATTATTTGCCGCAAAATGGTCTTATATTTATTGATGAAATTAGTAGAGTACAGGAAATGAACGATTCGTTAGAAAAAGAAGAGGCTGAATGGTATACGTCTCTCTTAAGTGAAGGCATGATGGTCCATGATGTGAAAATTTCACATCAGCTAAACGAATTAGTGCATAAACAACAACGGCCTATTGTCTATTTATCTTTATTTCTTAGACATGTACCGAATACCAATCCGCAAAATATCTTGAATGTTTCCTGTAAGCAAATGCAGAATTTCCATGGTCAAATGAATGTTCTAAAGGCGGAAATAGAACGCTGGAAAAAAGGGAAATTTTCCGTGCTCCTTTTAGGTTCTGATGAGGAAAGAGTAAAGAAATTAGAAAGAGTATTGGAAGACTATGAGATTCAAGCAGCTACAGTCAAAAAAGATAAGGAATTAATCCCAGGAGTTGTCCAAATTATTCAGGGTGGGCTCCATACCGGGTTTGAACTGCCGCTTCAAAAAGTAGTAGTCATTACCGAGGAAGAGCTTTTTAATAAAAAGACAGCAAAGAAATCAACGAGAAGGCAGAAGCTATCCAATGCGGAAAGAATTAAAAGCTATTCCGAATTAAAAGTCGGAGATTACGTGGTTCATGTAAACCATGGAATCGGAAAGTATTTAGGAATTGAAACATTAACCATTAACAATATTCATAAAGATTATCTGCATATCCGTTATCAAGGCTCTGATAAACTATATGTTCCCGTAGACCAAATTGACCTCGTTCAAAAATATGTCGGTTCTGAAGGTAAAGAGCCAAAGGTATACAAACTTGGGGGAACGGATTGGAAGCGGGTTAAGAAAAAGGTTCAATCTTCTGTTCAAGATATAGCAGACGATTTAATTAAGCTGTATGCTGAGCGAGAAGCAGCTGTTGGCTACGCCTTTTTACCAGATGGGGACATGCAAAGAGAGTTTGAAACAGCCTTCCCTTATCAGGAAACGGAGGATCAGCTTCGTTCCATTAACGAGATTAAAAAGGATATGGAAAGACCTCGTCCGATGGATCGACTGCTATGTGGGGATGTTGGATACGGAAAAACAGAGGTTGCCATCCGTGCTGCCTTTAAATCCATTGCCGATGGAAAACAGGTTGCTTTTTTAGTACCGACGACTATCTTAGCTCAACAGCATTATGAAACGATGAGAGAAAGGTTTCAGGATTATCCGATCAATATTGGGCTATTAAGCCGCTTCCGTACGCGAAAACAGCAAAATGATACGATAAAGGGCTTAAAGGATGGAACGGTAGATGTTGTAGTAGGTACACACAGACTGTTATCCAAAGATGTTATTTATAAAGACATTGGTCTCCTGATTATAGATGAAGAACAACGTTTTGGTGTGACGCATAAAGAGAAGATTAAGCAGCTTAAAACCAATATTGACGTTTTAACCTTAACGGCAACGCCAATTCCTAGAACATTACATATGTCGATGTTGGGAGTAAGAGATCTATCCGTTATTGAAACGCCGCCAGAAAACCGTTTCCCTGTCCAAACCTATGTAATGGAATATAACGGAGCGCTTGTTAGAGAGGCGATTGAAAGAGAGTTAGCCCGAGATGGACAAGTGTATTTCCTTTATAATCGTGTAGAGGATATTGAACGGAAAGCGGAGGAGATTTCGATGCTTGTCCCAGATGCTAGGGTCGCATATGCGCATGGGAAGATGACCGAAAATGAATTAGAGTCGGTGATGTTATCCTTCCTTTCTGGTGAATATGATGTTCTCGTATCGACAACGATTATTGAAACAGGAGTCGATATTCCAAATGTAAATACGTTAATTGTATTTGATGCCGATCGAATGGGGCTCTCACAACTGTATCAGCTTCGTGGTCGCGTAGGAAGATCAAATCGTGTTGCTTATGCGTACTTTACTTATCGAAAAGATAAGGTATTAACGGAGATAGCTGAAAAGCGCTTGCAGGCAATCAAAGAATTTACAGAACTTGGTTCAGGGTTTAAAATTGCGATGAGAGATTTATCAATCCGGGGTGCGGGAAATCTTTTAGGAGCACAACAACATGGATTTATCGATTCGGTTGGATTTGACCTTTATTCTCAAATGTTAAAAGAAGCAATTGAAGAGCGTAAAGGAGATAAAGATAAAGAAGAACGAGTATCGGTCGAAATTGATTTAGAAGTAGATGCCTATATTCCCGATACCTATATTTCAGATGGACATCAAAAGATTGAAATGTATAAACGATTTAGAGCTGTTACAGCATTAGAGGATATTGAAGAGCTTCAAGAGGAAATGGTAGACCGCTTCGGTGAATACCCAGACGAGGTTGCGTATCTATTCCAAATTGCCGAGATGAAGGTATATGCCCTCCTATCTGGAGTTGAATTAATTAAACAATCTAAGGATGAAGTCTTGATTTTAGCTTCGGAAAAAGCAAGTTCCAATATCGACGGGACGTTAATTTTCCAAAAGGGTAATCAGTATCCTAGGATAGTAGGTTTAGGAATGGATGGCAAAAAGCTAAAAATCACTTTACGCACGAAGGGACTGGAGCCAGCTAAGTGGTTACAAATAGCCTTTGACATGTTAAAAACGGTATTTGAAGCAAAATTAGAACATAATAAAAGTGTATCTTAATTAAAATTTGTTTTTCTTATAGATTTTGGTTTTCGTAAAAATCCCTAAAGCCGGATTTTTACAGGCACTCTTAATAAGTGCTCAGCTCTTTTCTTAATTTTCATATTAGTTTAACACCCTATATTGTGAAATGCCTATTTATTAGTTAGAAAATGCAACAAGGTTTTAGAAAAGAGCCTAAAAAAAGCTTCAGCAGCTAACCTAGCGCTGGAGCTTTTTTGTCTGTTTTACTATAAATTATTGCTATTAGAGTAGTGTTGACTTCCACTCCAGGTTGCTCGCTTTCCGCGGGAAGAATTATGAAAAAGCCCTACTGCCGGCTTTTTCAAAAAGCAAATTCTTCCTTGGGGCGGGCGGTGAGCCTCCTCGGCGCTACTAGCGCCTGTGGGGTCTCACCTGTCCCGCTGCTCCCGCAGGAGTCTCGCACCTTCCGTTCCAGTCAACGGTTTGATGAAAAAATTAATTCAAAAACAACAATCTTTAAGAAAGGGTATTTTGTAAGCTTTATTACTTTTTTGAAAAATAAGCTTTTTAATAATCTGAGTTGATTGTAGTGGAGGGCACTTGACTTCTGCGGGAAAAAGAGGGAAGTGGGAGACCCCACAGGCGCTTGCGCCGAGGAGGCTCCCATCCCTCCCCGCGGAAAGCAAGTGCCTGGAGCGGAAATCAACGGACAACTATTGTCTAAAAACTGCATTTTAAGCAGAAAAGTCCTTTTTTTGTTATGAAAATGTAATGCTTCCAATGTTTGTAAATTAAGAAATAGGGTATTTTAAAATCAAAGCAACATTTTATCTGCGCAGATATTTCATTTTGGAAAAGATTGCACAATGAGAGAAAAAATATTTGATTGTGTATAGAACTTTCCATATGAAAGATACTAAGTTCAAACCTGGTGGTGATTTCAAATAAAAACAAAGTTTGAAGTCATTTCCAAATACAATCATCAGATGAAAGTGAGGCAACGTTGAATGAAAGCAACTGGAATTGTTCGTCGAATTGATGATTTGGGTCGTGTGGTAATACCAAAGGAAATACGTAGAACTTTACGTATCCGTGAAGGTGACCCATTAGAGATTTTTGTTGATCGCGATGGCGAGGTTATTTTAAAGAAATACTCCCCTATTAGTGAATTAAGTGATTTTGCGAAAGAATATGCTGAAGCTCTATATGACAGTTTAGGAAACCCTATTTTAATTTGTGATCGCGATACATATATTGCGGTTGCGGGAAGCTCTAAAAAGGATTATTTAAATAAAAATATTGGTGAATTTGTTGAAAAAACGATGGAAGAAAGAAACTCCGTGTTAAGTACCCAACAGGGTGATGTTTCTATTATTGACGGGAGTGAAGAATCAGTATCTTCCTATACGATTGGACCTATCATTGCAAACGGAGACCCAATTGGTGCTGTAGTCATTTTCGCCAAGGAAGGAACACTTGGTGAAGTAGAAAAAAAGGCAGTAGAAACAGCAGCAGGCTTTCTTGCTAGACAAATGGAGAATTAATCAAAAAGGTAGCAACTTTGCTACCTTTTTCTATTGATTTGGGTCTTTTTGCTAATAGGGTGTGCTATAATACTCTCGAATTTTAAAATTGGAAGGAGTTGGGCTAGTGAAGCCCACTAGAGGTTCGAGTGACTGGTTTAAAGGCGCGTTTATTTTAACAGTAGGAGCTTTGATAACCAAAATTTTAAGCGCTGTGTATCGTGTTCCTTTTCAGAATATCGTAGGAGATGTCGGTTTTTATATATACCAGCAAGTATATCCCTTTTTTGGGATAGCATTAGCTTTATCTACATATGGATTTCCGGTCATTATTTCAAAACATTTTTCTGAATTAAGGGCCAAAAACCAAGCTGAAAAAGCGATACAATTTTTACTCTTATCCTTTTTCGTGTTATATGCCATCGGAATTATTTCCTTTTTATTATTATACTATGGTTCTTCCTGGCTTGCCCTTCAAATGGATGATCCCAATTTGTCTATTTTGTTTAAGGTGATTTCCGTTGTTTTCCTCATTATGCCGATCATTTCCATTATAAGAGGCTATTTTCAAGGTATGGGTAACATGGTTCCGACTGCCGTTTCGCAAGTAGCAGAGCAATTATTTAGAGTAATGACCATTCTTACTCTCGCTATTTTATTAATAAATAGAGGTTATTCTCTTTATATAGTGGGTGGAGGAGCTGCTTTTGGATCAATAACAGGAGGTCTAGTAGCCATCCTGATTTTGATTTTATTTTTTCTAAAGGAAATAAAAAAGCATAAATGGTCTACAATATGGACACAACAGCTTTTTTTCGATTTAAGAAAGGTGTTTAAAATTTTAGTCATACAAGGATTTGCTGTTTGTATAAGTAGTATGATTTTTATTTTTATGCAACTAAGTGACTCGCTGAATATGCTATCCCTTTTAGTTGAAAAAGGAATTCGTTTAGAATCAGCGAAAGAGTTAAAAGGGATTTATGACCGTGGTCAGCCCCTTATTCAGTTAGGATCCATTGTGGCTACCTCTATGTCATTGTCGTTAGTCCCTCTTATTTCAAGCGAGCGGATAAAAGCCAATAAACAGGAGTTATTTGATAAAATCCGTTTTGCAATCCAAACAAGCTTGGTCATTGGAGCAGCCGCGTCAGTGGGGTTATTGGCTATTATTCGTTCTACCAACGAAATGCTCTATGAAAATCAAAATGGTTCATCTATATTAGCCATTTTAACTTTTGTTATTCTAATAAGTTCTGTCACACTTACGGTTGTTTCCATCCTGCAAGGCTTAGAAGTCATGTTTTTTCCAGCGTGGATCATACTTCTTTCGTTTGCGATAAAATATGGATTAAATATAAGTCTAATCCCTTTTTTAGGTGCCTATGGTGCCGCATTAGCAACGATTATTAGTTTAACAATAGGCTTTTTATTATTATGGTGGAGATTAAAAAGGCGTATTAGCGGTTCGATTATACCGACTATTTTTCTTGTAAAAGTTGTGCTGGCATCATTATCTATGTTTATTGGTATTAAAATTTATCAATATATAAGCACGTTTTTATTCTTTTTCATAGACTCCCACCGATTATTCGCAACGATTGAATCGTTAAGCAGTGTGGTTGTCGGTGGAATGATTTATATAATGATTATTATGAGAACAAATGTATTCCGTTTTGAAGATATTGCGTTACTACCATTTGGAAGTAAAATGATGTTCTTGCTTCCAAATAAGAAAAAGGAGTAATCATCCATGCAAAATAAAATTGAAATTATTGGACTAGGTGCAGGTGATTTAAACCAATTACCTTTAGGCGTTTATAAAAAGCTTCTTGGGCAAAACCGATTGTTTTTGCGAACAAAAGAGCACCCAGTAGTGAAAGAATTAGAATCAGAAGGAGTAACCTATACGTCCTTTGATCATATTTATGAAAGTCATGACCAATTTGAAGAGGTCTATGAACAGATTTGTTTACAACTTTTAAAAGAAGTAAAGGATGGCCCAGTCGTTTATGCTGTTCCGGGCCACCCTTTAGTGGCAGAAAGAACGGTTCAGCTTTTAATAAATAGGCAAGAAAAAGGAGAAGTGGAAATTGAAATTAGTGGGGGTCAAAGTTTCATTGATGCTTTATTTCAGGCTTTAAAAATTGACCCTGTTGAAGGTTTTCAGTTACTAGATGGTACTGCTTTACATAAAGAACAATTACAAATTCAACAACACATGATTATTTCACAAGTGTATGATTCCTTCGTTGCATCTGAGGTCAAGCTTACTCTAATGGAGAAACTTCCAGACGATTATCCAGTTACTATTGTAACAGCAGCTGGAAGTTCTGAAGAATTCATAAAAGAAGTCCCACTGTTCGAATTGGACCGGGAAGTAACATTAAATAACTTAACTTCTTTATATGTTCCACCTGTAAAGGAAGATCTTCCTTTAAGAAAACAATTTTTTAAACTAAGAGAAATTATTGCCGAGCTCCGTGGGCCAAATGGTTGCCCATGGGATAAAAAACAAACACATGAATCGTTAAAAAAGTACTTAATTGAGGAAACGTATGAAGTAATCGAAGCAATTAACGATGGTGACATTGATTCCCTTATAGATGAACTGGGAGATGTTCTTCTTCAAGTAATGCTGCATTCTCAAATTGGAGAGGATGAGGGCTACTTTTCGGTAGATGATGTAATTGAAAATCTTTCGAATAAAATGGTCAGAAGACATCCTCATGTTTTTGGTGATAGAACTGCCCAAAGTGCTGAAGAAGTAGTAGGTATTTGGGATGCCATTAAAAAAGAAGAAAAACAAGGAGAAGTACAATCTTACCTGGATGGCGTAGGTTTTGACTTACCTAATTTAATTCGAGCCTATGAATTACAGAAAAAAGCGGCTAAGGTCGGCTTTGATTGGGATGATATTGGACCTGCTTTTGCAAAAGTTCAGGAAGAAATAAAGGAATTAGAAGTAGAAATCTCGAAAAAACAAGTGAATCAAGAACATTTAATCCTGGAGTATGGCGATATTTTATTTGCTTTAGTCAATGTGGGGAGATTTTTAAAAATCCAACCAGAGGAGGCTTTGTTCCAAGCAAATGAAAAATTCAAACGTAGATTCCACTTTATTGAGAAAAAGGTTAAAGAAAGCGGAAAGTTGTTTCAAGACTTTAGTTTAGAAGAATTAGACCAATTTTGGGATGAAGCCAAACGACAAGGGCTTTAAGAATAGAAATTAAGGGGATTGAGAAAAAAATGAGATTAGATAAATTTTTAAAAGTTTCAAGATTAATCAAAAGAAGAACGTTAGCTAAAGAAGTTTCCGATCAAGGCCGAATTACTATAAATGGGAACCAGGCGAAAGCAAGCTCTACGGTAAAGGTAGGGGATGAGCTGGCTGTTCAATTTGGTAATAAAAGAGTAGTAGTTCGCATTGATCGAATTCAAGAAACAAGTAAAAAAGAAGAAGCAGCAGAGATGTATACCGTAATAAAAGAAGAAAGAGTGGAACTAGAAGCGGAGTAACCAATGGACAAAAGCTTGTTCTAATCTGGTTAACCCATTCATAAACTTGTACAAAGTTAAGTTTGTGAGGAATGTGGGGGATTAGAATGAGTCAATATTATGATACGAATAATCAAAAGAGTACTGTTCCAGAACATGATGTGATAATGAGAAGCAGGCGTTTACTCGATATCACAGGCGTGAAGCAGGTGGAAAGCTTTGATAATGAAGAGTTCCTTTTGGAAACAGTAATGGGTATTCTAGCGATCAGAGGACAAAACCTGCAAATGAAGAACTTGGATGTCGATAAAGGAATTGTATCTATTAAAGGGAAGATTTTTGACCTCGTTTATTTAGATGAGCATCATGGGGAGAAAGCTAAAGGGTTCTTTAGTAAGTTATTCCGATGACACTTTCAACACAATTCCTTACCATGCTTTCAATGGTAGGTATGGGGGTACTATTTGGTACCTCCTTAGATACTTACCAAAGGTTTTTAAATCGCCCCAAAAGAAAACGATGGTTTGTATTTATTAATGATATTCTTTTTTGGTTATCACAAGGATTATCTATCTTTTATACTTTATTTCTAGTCAATCAAGGTGAAATAAGGTTTTATATATTTTTAGCATTGTTATGTGGGTTTGCTGCTTATCAAAGTTTGTTTAAGAGGTTTTACTTACGATTGCTAGAAACGTTTATTCAATTTTGTATTTCAACCTATCGTTTTGGTGAAAAAACCTTTCTATTGCTTATTTGGAAACCATTGCTTTGGTTATTCAGTCTAATCATTTCGTTGTTATTTGCCTTATATCGAGGTTCAATAGCCCTTATTCGACTTCTTTTTAACATTGTAAAATGGATTATTATTGTACTTTCTAAGCCTATTTTTTGGATTTTACTAATTTTTTGGAAACTTATGCCGAAAAAGATTAAAAAATCCGTCGAGAAGTTATATAATAAAATGGCAGGAATTTTTTCCTTAATAAAGAATTATTTTCAAGGATGGATCCAAAGGTGGAAAAAACCTAAGGAGTAAGGAGGTAAAGGATGAGCGCTTCGCGGAATATTACCAAGCTGCAAACAAAATATGCGATACAACATGAGAATATGGAAATGAATTCGACGAAGAGGCGTAAACTTCTTTATCGTAGACTTACTGTTTTTTCCCTGTTTGCTGGTTTTGTTGCTTTTTTAATGATTACTACCTATATGACACAACTTTCTGCCTTAGAGGATAAAGTTGCTCAAAAGAAGCAGTTAGAAAAACAGCTTGCAGGCTTAGAAAAGAAACAGCAAATATTAAAAGAAGATATTGTAAAATTAAATGACGATGAATATATCGCAAAGCTTGCAAGAAAAGAATATTTCTTATCTGAAAAGAATGAAATTATTTTTAATCTTCCAGAAAATGATGAAGAAAAATCATCAGATTAGCTGTCAAGTTGACACTTATTTTTTACATTCTGTATAATATAGAGTAATATTGATTTTTTATATCTCTAAGGAGGAAGTTTCTTTTTATGTCAATCGAAGTAGGCAGCAAGTTACAAGGGAAAGTAACAGGGATTACAAATTTCGGTGCGTTTGTAGAGTTACCGGAAGGTTCAACTGGTTTAGTTCACATTAGTGAGGTTGCTGATAATTACGTTAAGGATATTAACGAGCATTTAAAAGTTGGCGACATGGTTGAAGTGAAGGTCATTAATGTGGAAAAGGATGGTAAGATTGGACTATCTATTAAGAAAGCAAAAGATAGACCACAACCGGAAAGATCGGAAAGACCAGAAAGACCAGAAAGACCTTCATATGGTGGTGGCCATGGTGGCGGTGGGCGTCCACGTCAAGGCAGATCAAATGATCGCCAACAGGGTGGACAACGAGAAAACTTCGAATCGAAAATGGCTCGCTTCTTAAAGGATAGTGAAGATCGTTTATCTTCTCTAAAACGCAATACAGAATCAAAACGTGGCGGTAGAGGAGCTAGACGCGGTTAACTTGCTGCTTCTTTCATATACAAATTAGGCAGTTAAAAACAGGTCTGAGTTCAGACCTGTTTTTATATTTATCAAAATTCAATAGACAAGTTTGAACGAAAAAAAAGAGGAAATCCAAAATGGATTTCCTCTTTTTACGTTATAGCGGCGGAGGGGATCGAACCCCCGACCTTACGGGTATGAACCGTACGCTCTAGCCAGCTGAGCTACACCGCCGTAAATAAGACACAAGAACTATAATACATTCGGATAATTGTTATGTCAATATATTTCACAATAATTGTCGACATTAATTTTCTACTTCGTCAAGATGCAACAAAGGAGAATAACCAATAGAGATACAATCTTAGAAGAATAAAGAGTAATAGTTGCAGTTAGACTTTGGCAACAAAATGATATTTGTTCCCTTATTGGGTATAAACAAGAAATCAGTCGAAGAAAAAGCCTATACTTGTCCTGTATTTTGACAAACTTCTAATTTTTTGACTTTTATAATAAATGGCAACGATATCAGTTTAAGGAGTGTAGTAAATGGAAAAGGCAGAAAGGAATTTAATTGAACCGATTGGGGATGTAAATTTTGATCGTCCTCATTTGGATTTCTCTAAGGGTTTAAAAAAGTTCCAGCTAAAGTTGGAAACCTTTTTTATTAAAAAGGGTTTTCTACTCCTTTTAATAGGCTTTTTATTAGGACGAGCCTTAATATTAGCGAAGCTTACTCCTTTTAGTCTTCCGTTTTTTGCAGCAGTATATTTTATAAGAAGGGATAAAGCACCTATTGCCTTAATTGGATTAATCGGAGGGGCTGCAACATTATCATTTATTCAAGCGGGCTATTCATTTTTTACAATCTCATTATTTCTAGTCATTTATAGACTTTTTAGTAGATGGATAAACAATGAAATAAAGGTATTACCGTTTTTGGTTTTTTCTATTCTACTGGTTGGAAAAATAGCTAAGGCTTTTATTCTTACTAGCCAAGTAACTATTTATGATGGTCTTATGGCTGGTGTTGAAGCTAGTTTGGGTTTTATCCTCACCCTTATTTTTCTGCAAAGTATTCCTTTATTAACCATGAATAAACGAAAGCAAGCTTTAAAAACAGAAGAGATTGTTTGCTTAATTATTATGTTAGCCTCCGTTATGACAGGAACCATTGGCTGGAAAGTGTATGACCTGTCTATTGAACATATCCTTTCACGATACTTAGTTTTAGTATTTTCCTTTGTAGCTGGGGCTACAATGGGTTCCACAGTCGGAGTGGTTACAGGATTAATCTTTAGCCTTGCGAATATATCGAGCTTTTATCATATGAGTTTATTAGCTTTTTCGGGAGTACTGGGCGGTTTATTAAAAGAAGGGAAAAAAATCGGTGTTTCCCTTGGCTTGTTTATTTCAACTTTACTCATTGGTATGTATGGCGAAGGCGCAGGAACTTTGTCCATTAGTCTTTTAGAAACAGCTGTTGCGATTCTACTATTTTTGCTTACGCCACAGGTATTTACTTCAAAGGTAGCTAAATATATTCCGGGAACAACAGAATATGCGGCAGAACAGCAGCAATATATGCGTAAAATGCGAGATGTTACAGCTCAAAGGGTTGCTAAGTTTTCTACTGTTTTTGAGGCATTATCCAATAGTTTTTCAAACATTGATGGGAAAGTAGACGAATTGGATTCTGAGAAGGAATTGGATTATTTTCTTAGTAATGTGACAGAAAAGACGTGCCAAACCTGTTTTAAGAAAGAACAATGTTGGACAAAGAACTTTAATACAACCTATGAACAAATGAAAGAAATTATGTATGAAATGGATGAAAATGTAGGAACGGTTTCTTCTAAAACATCACGAAATTGGGAAAAGCATTGTATTCATTCTAAGAAGGTTATTGCTACTATGCAGCAGGAATTAACCCTTTTCCAGGCAAATCAAAAATTAAAGCGTCAAGTGCAAGAAAGCAGACGTCTTGTTGCTGATCAGTTACTAGGTGTTTCTGAAGTAATGGGAGATTTCGCAAAGGAGATTCAAAGAGAAAGAGAAACCCACCATAAACAAGAGGATCAAATATTAGAAGCATTGCAGGAATTTGGTATTCATATTGAAAACGTTGAAATTTACAGTTTGGACCAAGGAAATGTAGATATTGATATGACCATTCCATATTGCGGGGGGCATGGGGAGTGTGAAAAATTAATAGCGCCAATGTTATCGGACATTTTAGGTGAAACCATCGTGGTAAATTCAGAGGAATGTTCAACCTATCCAAATGGATTCTGTCACGTTACGTTCCGCTCTGCTAAAGCGTATGCTGTGGATACCGGTGTGGCCCATGCTGCCAAGGATGGCGGTTTAGTATCTGGTGATAGCTATTCGATGATTGAGCTTGGCTGTGGAAAATTAGCCATCGCCATCAGTGATGGAATGGGGAATGGGGAAAGAGCTCATTATGAAAGTCAGGAAACTCTTCAGCTTTTACAAAAGATTTTACAATCAGGAATTGAAGAAAAGGTTGCCATAAAATCTGTCAACTCTGTTCTTTCTTTACGCACAACCGATGAAATCTTCTCTACACTAGATTTGGCTATGCTAGATCTACAGAATGCGACGGCAAAATTTTTAAAGATTGGCTCTACTCCAAGCTTTATAAAAAGGGCTGGAAAAGTAACGAAGATCCAAGCTAGTAATTTACCAATGGGCATCATCCAAGAATTTGAAGTGGATGTAGTTAGTGAACAATTAAAAGCTGGTGATCTACTTATTATGATGAGTGATGGTGTATTTGAAGGGCCGAAGCATGTTGAGAACTTTGATTTATGGATGAAACGAAAAATTACAGAAATCCAAACAAATGATCCACAAGAGATAGCAGACCTTATTATGGAGGAGGTTATCCGTTCTCGTGCCGGTTCGATTGAAGATGATATGACCGTTATGGTGGCGAAAATCAAACACAATACACCAAAATGGGCGACTATCCCGGTACAAAAGCGTAAGAAAGCATAACCTTTTAATGTAACCAACTTCTTGATTATTCATGTATAAATACCTAAATTCCCGTCGAAAATGGTAATAATTCTACCATGGAGGGGAGTTATGATATGAATACAGGTAAAATCAAACAGATATTATTAATAACAGATGGATGTTCAAATTCGGGGGAAGACCCTATTGCTATGGCGGCACTTGCTAAAGAACAAGGAATAACCGTCAATGTCATTGGGGTTGTGGATCAAGATGTAATTGATGAAAAAGGGATGAATGAAATAGAAGGAATTGCTTTATCTGGCGGTGGAGTAAGCCAAGTGGTTTACACACAGCAACTCTCGCAAACCGTACAAATGGTTACTAGAAAAGCAATGACCCAAACTATCCACGGTGTTGTAAACCGTGAGCTGCAGCAAATTTTAGGTTCCTCAAAAACGGTTGAAGATTTACCGCCTGAAAAAAGAGGAGAGGTAATGGAAGTGGTGGATGAATTAGGGGAAACGGTCGATTTAGATGTATTAGTACTGGTTGATACAAGCGCCAGTATGAAGCATAAATTACCTACTGTAAAAGATGCCTTACTAGATTTATCACTAAGTTTAAATGCTCGGTCAGGTGAAAATAGATTTTCCGTCTTTGTATTTCCCGGGAAAAAGAATGATGTCGAAAAATTGTTAGACTGGACTCCAAAGCTTGAAGTATTGACTAGTATTTTTCCAAAATTAACAACTGGAGGTATTACTCCTACAGGTCCAGCTATTCGTGAAGCCTTATCTTCCTTTAAGAAAAAACGTTCATTAAGGAGTTTGTTATCCCGTGATGATGAATCATTCTTTGAAGAATCAGTGTAAACTGGATATTGGAACGGTCATTAAGGGTAAATGGCATCAAAATCAGTACACGATTGTCAAGGAGTTAGGGTTTGGGGCAAATGGAATCGTTTATTTGGCCAAAAGTAAAGGTCAGTATGTAGCATTAAAAATGAGTGATAACGGGATGTCCATTACCTCAGAGGTTAACGTATTAAAATCCTTTGCAAAGGTCCAAGGGTCTACCCTCGGACCTTCTTTACTTGATGTAGATGACTGGGTAAGAAGAACAGGTATGGTTTCCTTCTATGTCATGGAATATATTCACGGATTAAATTTTTTGGAATTTATTGAACAAAAAGGTAAGTCTTGGGTTCCGATTTTAGTATTACAGTTATTAACCGATTTAGAAAGACTTCATGAAAATGGTTGGGTATTTGGAGATCTTAAACCTGAAAATTTAATTGTTCAAGGTCCCCCTCCAAAGATTAGATGTATTGATGTAGGTGGTACGACAATTCAAGGTAGAGCAATCAAGGAATTTACGGAGTTTTATGATAGAGGTTATTGGGGTTTAGGCTCGAGAAAAGCAGACTATAAATATGACTTATTTGCAGTAGGGATGATTTTCATAAATACTGCTTATCCTAAAAGATTTAATAAAACAGTTGGCGGAGTTCATCAACTATCGCAAATGATAAAGGCAAAACCGGAGCTTGCTAAATATGAAAACTTCATTCTTTATGCCTTAAATGGACATTTTAATAGTGCAAAAGATATGCGGAAACATTTGTTAAATATTGTAAATGATAGTCCATCTTCATCATCAACCAAAAAAACGGTTCAAACACAATCGACCAGAATGCAGAAAACACAGAGCATAAAAAATTCTAGTTCGCGCCAAGTAAATAAACAAAACAAGAAACATCATGGTTTTCTAGAAACCTTCTTAATTATATTTATCGTTACTTTACTTTATATTTTCTATATCCTAGGACAATTAATTTAAAATAATTGAAACCTTTTTATTTTTAATCCGTATAATAATTTGCTCGTTGGGGCTCAATGAAAAGGTATCTCTTTTTTCCGGAATTAGTCGTATGAAGCGCTTAGTTCTTTGGAGGAATGATGTGAAAAATGTTATTCTTATGAAGAAAATCAAAAACAAGGAAGAATTGATATGTTCGAACAAAAGGTAGAAGCATTTCTTAACCATCATTCTTTATCCTTATATGGAAAAAAAGTAGTTGTTGGGGTTTCCGGCGGACCAGATTCTTTAGGGTTACTTTACTTCTTATGGAGAAAACGAGAACAATGGGACCTGACAATTACAGCAGCACATGTGGATCATATGTTTCGGGGTGAACAATCTTATCAAGAAGCAATCTTTGTCAAAGAGTTTTGTGAAGAATTGAACGTTAATTATGAATGGGTTCAAATCAATGTGGAAGAATATATGAAATCATCAGGTAAAAGTGTACAAGTAGGAGCAAGGGAATGTCGTTATCAGTTTTTTTCTGACATGATGGGAAAATATCAAGCCGATTATCTAATACTTGGCCACCATGGGGATGATCAGATTGAAACAATGCTTATGAGAATGACTCGAGGAAGTACTGGTAAAGCTAGAGCTGGAATTGCTTTTAAAAGAACCTTTCAAAGTGGCGAGATTATTCGCCCGTTTTTGGCCGTAAATAAACAGGAAATTGAGGATTATTGTAAGGAACATCAGTTGGACCCTAGAAGGGACCCAAGTAATGAAAAACCTTATTATAGTCGTAATCGATTTCGATTAGAGGTAGTCCCTTTTTTAAAGAAAGAAAATCCAGCTGTCCATGAACAGTTTCAAAGGATGAGTGAGGAACTTTATCAGGATGAAAGCTTTCTGGAGGAATTAACAGCTGAAAGAATGAATACAGTTATTGAAAGTAGAAATGAAGCTGAACTCACGATAAATATCGAAAAGTTTCTTGCGATGCCAATGCCTTTACAAAGAAGAGGGATTCAACTAATATTAAACTATCTTTATAAGGTAAGACCTTCGTCTTTAGCGGCTATACATATTGATTTAATTATTGACTTAATAAAGAATCCTCATCCATCTGGCAATCTTGATTTCCCAGAAGGTCTTCACATCCTCCGCTCTTATCAGAAATGTCATTTTCAATTTGAACAAAAGGAAATAACACCTTACTTGTTTGAATTAGAAAGACCTGAAGTAATTAAATTACCAAATGGTAATACGTTTACTTTTAAGTATGTAGAGGGTAAGGAAGAGAACACGGGTCTAAATACCATGTTATTAAATCCCCAAAACATTGTTTTTCCTATTATCGTACGTACAAGAAAAAAAGGGGATCGGATACAACCAAAAGGTATGAGTGGAACAAAAAAGATAAAAGATATATTTATTGAACAAAAAATTCCACTGTCATCCCGTGCGGAATGGCCTATTATTACAGATGGAAATGGAACCATTCTGTGGATTCCTGAATTAAAGAAGTCAAAAGATGAAGCAAGTGAGGAAGCTTTAGATCACTATCTACTTTTAACCTATCATAAGCAATGATTCTTCTAGGAGGCAATGAACGATGATGCAAAAGGATATAGAAAAAATACTCTTTTCTGAAGAGGAAATCCAACAAAAAACAAAGGAATTAGCAAAGCAGTTAACAGAGGATTATCATGACCGCTTTCCTTTGGCAATTGGAGTTTTAAAGGGTGCAATGCCTTTTATGGGCGATCTTTTAAAGAGAATGGATACGTATTTAGAAATGGACTTTATGGATGTTTCTAGTTATGGTAATTCAACGGTCTCTTCTGGAGAGGTAAAAATATTAAAGGATTTGGATACATCAGTAGAAGGAAGAGATCTTTTAATCATCGAAGATATTATTGACAGTGGATTAACGTTAAGTTACCTAGTTGAACTTTTCCGTTATCGTAAAGCTAAATCCATTAAAATTGTTACACTTTTAGATAAACCAACTGGACGTAAAGCAGATATTGAAGCTGACTATGTTGGTTTCATCGTCCCAGATGAATTCGTGGTAGGATATGGGTTGGATTATGCCGAAAAATATAGAAATCTTCCATACATCGGCGTATTAAAACCAGAAGTTTACACAAAAAGTGAGTAAAAAAGAATAAAACTTTTTTCTTAAAGGTATATATAGAAAAAAGAAAAGACACATTTTTATTTCAAAATGAAGGACAAATAGGTTAATTTCTTGAATTACCATGATTTACTATGATAACATTTAGTATAGTTTGTTTACCGTGGGAGGAGGCAAGGGATGAATCGGATCTTCCGTAATACGATATTTTATTTATTAATATTTTTAGTCATAATCGGGGTTGTTAGCTTTTTTAATGGCAGCAACGAACCAACTGAAAATATGAGTTATGATACGTTCGTTAGTCACTTAGAAAAAGGTGATGTTAAATCGGTTTCGATGCAGCCTGATGGTGGGGTATACGAGATTCGAGGACAGCTTAAAGGGTATGATGAGAAAAAGTTTTTCGTCACTTATACGACAAATAATGACCCAATGCTAAATCGAATTGATCAAGCAGCTGCTACTGGCAAGGTGAAACTTGATGTTGTTAAAGCAAAAGAAACAAGTGGATGGGTAACCTTCTTTACATCCATTATCCCATTTGTCATCATTTTCATTTTATTCTTCTTCCTTTTAAATCAAGCTCAAGGCGGCGGAAGTCGAGTAATGAATTTTGGAAAGAGTAAAGCTAAGCTTTACAATGATGATAAAAAGAAAGTACGATTTAATGATGTTGCTGGTGCCGATGAAGAGAAACAAGAACTTGTGGAGGTTGTAGAGTTCTTAAAGGACCCTCGCAAGTTTGCTGAATTAGGTGCACGTATTCCAAAAGGGGTTTTATTAGTTGGACCTCCAGGAACAGGTAAAACCTTACTTGCTCGTGCCGTAGCTGGAGAAGCTGGAGTACCGTTCTTCTCTATTAGTGGTTCTGACTTCGTTGAAATGTTTGTCGGAGTAGGGGCATCACGTGTACGTGATTTATTTGAAAACGCTAAAAAGAATGCACCATGTATCATCTTTATTGATGAGATTGATGCTGTAGGTCGTCAACGTGGAGCAGGATTAGGTGGCGGACATGATGAACGTGAACAAACCCTTAATCAGTTGTTAGTAGAAATGGATGGTTTCGGTGGGAATGAAGGAATTATTATGATTGCTGCAACGAACCGTGCCGATATTCTAGACCCAGCCCTTTTACGTCCAGGGCGTTTCGACCGCCAAATTACGGTTGATCGTCCAGATGTAAAAGGACGTGAAGCTGTATTAAAAGTTCATGCTCGAAATAAACCGCTTGATAGCGCTGTTAATTTAAAGAGTATTGCACAGAGAACTCCTGGATTCTCAGGAGCAGATTTAGAAAACTTATTAAACGAAGCAGCATTAGTAGCTGCTCGTCAAAACAAAAAGAAAATTGAAATGGACGATATCGATGAAGCGACAGACCGCGTTATTGCTGGTCCTGCGAAAAAGACACGCGTCATTTCAAAGAAAGAACGAAATATTGTTGCTTTCCACGAAGCGGGTCATACCATTATTGGAGTTGTTCTAAACGAAGCCGATATGGTTCATAAAGTAACCATCGTCCCTCGTGGTCAAGCGGGTGGATATGCGGTTATGCTTCCTAGAGAAGACCGTTTCCTTGCAACAAAGCAAGAACTTCTTGATAAAATTGTTGGCTTACTTGGTGGTCGTGTGGCAGAAGAAATTGTTTTTAATGAAGTAAGTACCGGTGCACATAATGACTTCCAGCGTGCAACGAATATTGCGAGAAGAATGGTTACAGAATACGGAATGAGCGAAAAGCTTGGACCGCTTCAATTTGGACAGTCTCAAGGTCAAGTATTCTTAGGTCGTGATATTAATAACGAACAAAATTATTCTGAGAAAATTGCCTATGAAATTGATTTAGAGATTCAACGTATTATTAAAGAAAGTTATGAAAGAGCAACGAAGATCATTAACGAAAATCGCAGTAAATTAGATCTAATTGCTACTACTTTATTAGAAGTTGAAACTCTTGACGCAGAACAAATTAACAGTCTTGTTGAAACAGGAGCGCTTCCGGACCGTTCCGCAACTGGTCAAGACCTGATTCTTGATGAAAAAAAGGCTGACGATGTAAAGGTAAACATTCATACTAAGAAAGAAGAGCAAGCACCATCTACTCTTTCAAAAGAAGACGAAGAAACTCAAAAGTAAAATTTTTAAGGGCACCCTAATCAGGTGCTCTTTGTTTTTGCCCTGATAGGATAAATAATGGTATGATGTTTGCAGTAAATATGAAAAAAGTGGTGAAATAGTGTGATTTTTGTATTTGATGTTGGAAATACAAATACGGTTCTTGGGGTTTATGATGGGGACCAATTAAAGCATCATTGGAGAATAGAAACGAATCGAAATAAAACCGATGATGAATATGGCATGATTATTAAATCATTATTTGATTTTGTTGGTTTAAACTTTGCGCAAATTAATGGAATTGTCATTTCTTCCGTTGTCCCACCAATTATGTTTGCCTTGGAAAAGATGTGCGAGAAATATTTCAAGCAAAAGCCAATTGTTGTCGGACCCGGTACGAAGACAGGCCTTAATATTAAATATGAAAATCCACGCGAAGTCGGTGCCGACCGAATTGTCAATGCAGTGGCTGCTGTTCATGAGTATGGCGGTCCCCTTATCATTGTTGATTTTGGGACAGCAACGACCTATTGTTATGTAAATGAACAAAAGCAATATATGGGAGGTGCAATTGCACCAGGAATTGGCATTTCTACAGAAGCCTTATATTCTAAGGCTGCCAAGTTACCAAGAATTGAAATAACACGACCGGAAGGGGTTATTGGGAAAAATACAGTATCCGCGATGCAAGCAGGTATTGTTTATGGTTACGTAGGACAAGTTGAAGGTATTGTAAAGCGAATGAAAGAACAAAGTAAGATAGAGCCAACTGTCATTGCAACCGGTGGATTAGCCCAGTTAATCTCGCAAGAATCAAATGTGTTCGATGTCATTGACCCATTTTTAACATTAAAAGGTTTACAGCTTATATACAAACGAAACATGGATGCAGCAAAGAATAAATTATCGTAAGAGCATCAAGAAAGGGGCTTCTGAATGAAAGATTATTTAGTAAAGGCAATTGCGTTTAACGGTCAAGTACGTGCTTATGCGGTTAGAAGTACGGAGACCATTTCTGAGGCACAAAGAAGACATTATACATGGCCAACAGCTTCTGCAGCTTTAGGTAGGGCTATGTCTGCTGGTGTAATGATGGGGGCTATGTTAAAAGGAGAAAATAAACTCACGATTAAAATTAACGGTGGCGGACCTATTGGTAATATCCTCGTTGATGCTAATGCCAAAGGAGAAGTTAGAGGATATGTTTCGAATCCTCAAACCCATTTCGACTTAAACGAACATGGTAAGCTAGATGTTCGCCGTGCTGTTGGAACAGACGGGATGTTATCGGTGGTAAAAGATATTGGAATGCGTGAAAATTTCACCGGGCAAACTCCAATCGTCTCAGGGGAACTAGGGGAAGATTTCACTTATTTCTTTGTTGTTTCTGAACAGGTTCCTTCTTCCGTTGGGGTTGGTGTTTTAGTAAACCCTGATAATACCATTTTGGCAGCAGGAGGTTTTATAATCCAACTAATGCCGGGAACAGAAGATTCTACGATCACAGAAATTGAAGAACGTATTAAATCGGTTCCTCCAGTTTCTAAATTAATCGAAAAAGGATTAACTCCAGAAGAGCTTTTATTTGAGCTACTTGGGAAAGAAAATGTAAAAATTTTAGAAGAGATGCCGATCATGTTTAAGTGTACATGTTCAAAAGAACGATTTGCGGATGCTATTGTGAGTTTGGGGATAGAAGAAATTCAACAAATCATTGATGAAGATGAACAGGCAGAAGCGCATTGTCATTTCTGTAATGCAAAGTATCAGTATACAAAAGAAGAACTAGAAGAGCTAAGAGATCAAGCAAAATAAAAGCTCGCAATAACAGGGGGAGGAAATGTGAAGGAAAAGCAGTTATGGATGATTATTGCTGGTCTTTTTCTTTTAAACTGTCTAACCATTGCTTTCTTTTTAAATCGACCAGATTGGGCCGAAAAGTCTAGTGTTCTTTCGGGAACGGACGAAGTAGTGGCAACGATTGGGGATGAAACAGTCTCTCGTCAAAATTGGCTAAATGAAATGGAAGAGCGTTATGGTCAAGTAGTGCTAAAAGATTTAATTGATCAAAAAGTAATAGAGCAGTTGGCGGATAAGTATAAAATCAAAATTTCAGACGAGGCAATTGAACATGAGTTGCGCTTGATTCAAACCATGTATGGGACAAATGATCAAGTAAAAGGTTCAGATGAAGAAAAATGGAAAGAACAGATTCGTTACAGTTTATTACTGGAGGAATTATTAACAAAAGACGCTATTGTCACAGAGAAAGAAATGAAGAATTACTTTGAAGAAAATAAAAACCTATTTGATGTACCTACCTCTTACCATTTATCGCACATTATTGTAAAAACAAAGGATGAAGCAGATAAAACGGAAAAGGAGCTAGAGGGTGGTTCCAGCTTCTCTGCACTTGCAATGGAGCGTTCTATAGAGGAGTTCTCTGCCAATCAAGGAGGAGATATTGGTTTTATTAGTGAAGAAGATGACCAGTATCCTTCTGAATATATGGATTATGCTAAAAAACTTGATAAAGGGGAATGGAGTAAACCATTTAAGGTTGAAAATGGATACGCCATAATTTTACTTCAACAAAAATTGGAAGGGAAAAAGTACTCCTTTAATCAAGTAAAAGGGCAAATTCGTCGTCAAATAGCCCTGGAGCAAATGGATGCACCTGTTTCTGCAAGAGCCTTCTGGAATGAACTAAAAGTTGATTGGTTTTATGAAAAGAAAGAATGAATGAATAAAATTATTAAGGTGACCATATAGAAGAGTAAAGACTCTTACATATGGTCTTTTTATTTCCTAAAATTAGGAAATATTTAGTTTTTTGATAAGCAATTTCATTGACTTTGTATATAATGATTTGTAATAATATAATAAAACCAATGAATTTAGTCGGATTAAGATTTAGTTAAAAGGGGTGGAAGAAATGGTACGTGTAGCAAATTCCATTTTAGAACTAGTAGGTCAAACACCAATTGTAAAGCTTAACAGATTAGTAGATGAAAATATGGCAGATGTTTATTTGAAATTAGAATATATGAATCCAGGCAGTAGTGTAAAAGACCGTATTGCTTTAGCAATGGTTGAAGCCGCTGAAGAAGCTGGGGTACTTAAACAAGGTGACACGATTATTGAGCCAACTAGTGGAAACACTGGGATCGGTTTAGCGATGGTCGCTGCAGCAAAAGGGTATAAGGCCATTTTAGTCATGCCTGAAACGATGAGTATGGAAAGAAGAAATCTTCTACGTGCTTATGGTGCAGATCTTGTATTAACACCTGGGTCGGAAGGAATGGGTGGAGCGATCCGCAAGTCCGAAGAATTAGCAAAAGAAAATGGTTACTTTATGCCTCAACAATTTAATAATGATGCAAACCCTGAAGTGCATAAACGTACAACAGGAAAAGAAATTGTGGAACAAATGGGAGAACAACTAGATGGATTTATTTCTGGAATTGGAACAGGTGGTACAATTACGGGTGCCGGCTCCGTTTTAAAGGAAGCCTATCCTACTATTAAAATTTATGCTGTAGAACCTACCGATTCTCCAGTGTTATCCGGAGGGAAACCAGGACCTCATAAGATTCAAGGGATTGGTGCGGGATTTGTTCCAGAAGTTCTTGATACACAGGTTTATGATGAAATCATCCAGGTAAAGAATGATGAAGCTTTCGAATATGCTCGCCGTGCTGCTAAGGAAGAAGGAATCCTTGGTGGGATATCTTCTGGTGCTGCCATTTTTGCAGCGTTGAAAGTAGCAAAGGAACTTGGAAAAGGTAAAAAGGTGTTAGCTATTATTCCAAGTAATGGTGAACGGTACTTAAGTACTCCTCTTTATCAATTTGAAACGGAATAGAATAACAAGGTAGAAGGCTATAGCCTTTTACCTTTTTTTATGCGAAAAACCAAACAAAAAAATGAAACCTAATCGCACTTCATGTATGATGAAGAGAGAATATATATAGGAGGCACTTTTGTTGACAACCTTTAAACTAAAAACAGCAAAAATCCCTTTTTCGCTTGGACAATTTTTTCATCAATATCGCCATATATCTAAAGACTATACTCATCATGTTTTTCTCGAGAGTGGTAGAGGAGGCCAATATAGTATTGCAGCCTTCCAACCAATCGCTAAACTAATAGGGAAAAATGGCCATTTACAGATTGAAACAGAGAATGGACATTTAGAACAACGAGAAGGAAACCCACTCCATTTAATGAGGGAATGGATGAAGGGGTTTGAAATAGAGAGTAGACCAGATATTCCTGATTTCAAAGGCGGAGCAATTGGTTTTATTAGTTACGATTATGCTCGCTATATCGAAAAACTGCCTAATTGGGCAAATGATGATCTACATATACCTGATATTTGTTTTTTTGTTTATAAAGAATGGTTTATTTTTGACCATACGACTTCTGAGTTATGGCTGTTATTTTTGCATGAAGAGAATGAGAATATTGAGAATAAAATGGAACAATGGCTTGCAAACTGGCAAGAATTTTATTCTAGTAAACCGCAAGGAAAATCCCAAACCAATGAGGATAAATTAGAAGTTTCGATGAATGAAACAGAATTTATGGATGCAGTAGCAAAGGTCCAAAATTATATTTCAGCAGGAGATGTATTCCAGGTTAACCTTTCCGTCCGTCAAACAAAGGAATTAGCTGTCAGTGCAATGGATGTTTATGAGAAACTTCGAATCTTAAACCCATCTCCGTATATGGGTTATTTTCACACGCCTGAATTCCAGATGGTCAGCGGCTCCCCAGAATTATTAGTGAAAAAGAAAGGGTTAGAGGTAAGTACTCGCCCGATAGCGGGAACACGATCAAGAGGTAAAGATGAGGCGGAGGATATACAGCTTGCGAATGAATTAATTGAAAATGAAAAAGAGCGGGCTGAGCATGTGATGCTTGTAGACCTTGAGAGAAATGACTTGGGCCGTGTAAGCCAGTACGGCACAGTAGAAGTAAATGAATTTATGGTTATTGAAAAATACTCACATGTTATGCATATCGTCTCTAATGTTAGAGGAAGACTTGCCCAAGATAAGGATGTTTACGATGTAATTGATGCTGTTTTTCCAGGGGGAACGATTACAGGCGCACCAAAGGTAAGGACGATGGAGATAATCGAAGAACTAGAGCCTGTGCGCAGAGGGATTTATACCGGATCCCTAGGATGGATTGGTTTTGATAATGATATGGAATTAAATATTGTCATTCGAACGATGCTAGTGAAAGATGGACAAGCGCATGTTCAGGCTGGTGCAGGCATCGTGATTGATTCCATCCCGAGTAATGAATATAAAGAGTCCTTGAAAAAGGCGATCGCTCTTTGGAAGGCAAAGGAAGAATCAGAAAAGGCTGGTGAACTACGATGATCATTATGATCGATAATTATGATTCATTTACCTATAACTTAGTTCAATACTTAGGTGAATTAGGTCAGGAATTAGTCGTGAAACGAAACGACCAAACAACGATAGAAGAAATCGAACAGCTGCAGCCAAAATTTCTGATGATTTCTCCAGGTCCTTGCAGTCCCAATGAAGCGGGGATTAGCCTTAAGGCAATTGAATACTTTGCCGGGAAAATTCCGATTTTTGGTGTTTGCCTTGGGCATCAGTCTATTGCACAAGTTTTCAAAGGTGATGTTGTCCAAGCAGAAAGATTAATGCACGGTAAGACATCGCCTGTTATTCATGATGGCAAAACCATTTATGAGGGTATGGATAATCCATTTCCAGCGACTAGATATCATTCGTTAATTGTTAAAAAAGAAACATTGCCTACATGCTTGGAAGTTTCGTCTTGGACAGCAGAGGGTGAAATTATGGGAATACGCCATAAGACCCTTCCAATAGAAGGAGTTCAATTTCATCCAGAATCGATTATGACGAAGGACGGGAAAAAACTATTAAGTAATTTTATCTCTTATTACGAAAATTACACCTTCCAAACAGAAAGCGGCAGATTATAAATGTATGTGTATATGAATGGAGAACTGGTCCCAAAGGATCAGGCTACTGTGTCTGCATTTGACCATGGATTTTTGTACGGGGTTGGTTTGTTCGAAACATTCCGTATATATAATGGACATGCTTTTCTTTTAGAAGACCATTTACAACGCTTAAACAAAGGACTTTCAGATTTATCGATTAAGAAGAATTTTTCTAAACAAGAAGTAATGGCGGCTTTGTCTCTTTTACTTGAAAAAAATGGCTATGAAAATGCTTATATTCGTTTCAATGTTTCAGCTGGTTACGGAGAAGTGGGGTTACAAGTGGAGCCATATGAGGTACCTAATGTGATTATTTACCCTAAACCGCTACCTCCTGCAGGGAATGATATTTTTGAAAAAAAGGCACAATTACTCACGATTAAACGGAATACTCCTGAAGGAAGCTATCGGTTAAAATCACATCATTTTTTAAATAATATTTATGCAAAAAGAGAAATTGGTAATTTTCCAGATGTTGAAGGGATTTTTCTAACAGAAAACGATGAGTTAGCTGAAGGGATTGTATCAAACTTATTTTGGTTTAATGAAGGTACATTGTTTACTCCAGCTGTTGAGACTGGAATATTAAATGGGATTACAAGACAGTTTGTCATTAAATTAGCAGCTAAATTAGGCTATCAAGTAAAAGAAGGATTTTTTAAACCTGAAGTGCTTGAAACTGCTGATGAAATTTTTATTACAAATTCCATTCAAGAAATTGTTGGGATTAAGGAATGGAATGGACGGTATTTCCCAGGGAAACAAGGGAAAATCACGCAGTTATTATTCCAGCAATATAGACAGTATTGTTTGCTATTATCTAGTAAGACTGAATTAGATAAGGAGGTTTAAACGGTGGGAATCATCCAGTGTGGTCCTTATACGCTAAACTACCAAAAGAAAACTTTAATTATGGGGATACTCAATGCGACACCAGACTCGTTTTCAGACGGTGGCCGTTTTAATCAAGTTGAATTTGCTGTGGAACGTGCCCGTGAACTCGTCGAGAAGGGTGCTGACATTATAGATGTTGGAGGGGAATCCACCCGCCCTGGATCTGCTTATGTTTCCGCTCAGGAAGAGATTTCAAGAGTTATCCCTGTTATTAGAGCTTTAGCAGAGAAAGTGAAAGTTCCAATTTCCATCGATACCTATAAAGCAGAAGTGGCTAAACAGGCAATAGAAGCGGGAGCACATATCATTAATGATGTATGGGGAGGAAAAGCAGATAAAAGAATGGCAGAAGTAGCGGCTAGCTTACAGGTGCCAATCATCCTTATGCATAATCGTGATAATCGGGAATACCAACAGTTTTATCGTGATGTTGTAAATGACCTTTACGAAAGTATATTCATGATGAAGACGGCAGGAGTAAAGGATGAAAATATCATTTTAGACCCTGGCATTGGTTTTGCGAAAAGTGTGGACGAGAATTTACAAATGATGAGAGACTTAGATAAACTAGTAGACATTGGCTATCCTGTTTTACTTGGAACTTCAAGAAAGTCTATGATTGGACATATCCTGGACCTTCCAGTAAACGAAAGATTAGAAGGGACAGGAGCAACGGTTTGTTATGGTATCCAAAAGGGCTGTCAAATCGTTCGTGTCCATGATGTAAAGGAAATAGCTCGAATGGCGAAAATGATGGATGCTATGATGGGGAAGAGTGTGGTGGAAAATGGATAAGATAAGCGTGAATAAAATGCAATTCTTTGGTTATCATGGGGTTTTTCCTGAAGAAACTCGTCTTGGTCAAAGGTTTATTGTGGATTTAGATGTTTTTTGTGATTTACAAAAGGCTGGGGTAACAGACGATCTAAATCATTCTGTGAACTATGCTGAACTATATACGGTAAGTAAGGAAATTGTAGAGGGGCAGCCTTTTCAATTAATTGAAGCTGTGGCTGAAAAGATTGCAAATGATGTGTTAGAAAAGTTTATCAAGGTAAACGAAGTGAGAGTAAAAGTAATCAAGCCGGACCCGCCTATCCCTGGTTATTATCAGTCCGTTTCGGTTGAGATTACGAGGAGAAGATAAATTTTGCAAAATAAAGCTTATATTGCGTTAGGTTCAAATATAGAAGATCGTTTAAACTATCTTGATGGTGCTACTAGCCGTTTAGATAATCACCCTCATATTAAGTTGGTAGATATTTCATCCATTTATGAAACGGATCCTGTAGGATATACAGACCAAAGTCCTTTTTTAAATATGGTTATATCCGTTATGACGGACCTGAGTCCTGATGAATTACTAACAGCGTGTATGAAGATTGAAACGGAATTAGGAAGAAAAAGGGAAATTCGGTGGGGTCCAAGAACAATAGACCTTGACATTCTGTTGTATAATCAAGAAAATATTGAAACAGAGAGGTTAATTGTTCCGCATCCAAGAATGCAGGAAAGAGCCTTTGTATTAATCCCGTTATTGGAAATAAATAAAGATTATTCTGCACCGTCGTTAGGTGATATAAATATAGTAGAACTTCAAGAAAAAGAGGGTGTTCGATTATGGAAGCGGAGAAATGGGGAAGACGCATTCGCGCCTATCGAAAACTAAAGGGTTTTACCCAAGAAGGCTTCTCCAGAGAGCTTGGTATATCAGTTTCCATTGTTGGTGAAATTGAAAGAGGCAGCCGAATGCCCAAACAAGAATTATTAATCAAAATTTCTAATGTCTTAAAGGTTAGTGTGGAAGAGTTGACCCCACCTGATGAAGACAATCATTTATAAAGGACCGTAAAAAGGGGGGAGAGAATAGTGTTAAAGATCGGCGATATTGAAATGAAAAACCAGGTTGTTTTAGCACCGATGGCTGGTGTATGCAATTCTGCCTTCCGTCTAACCGTCAAAGAATTTGGTGCAGGGCTAGTATGTGCGGAAATGGTAAGCGATAAAGGGATTCTTTTTAAAAATGAAAAAACAATGAACATGCTATATATTGACGAACGTGAAAAACCGTTAAGCCTTCAAATCTTTGGTGGGGAAAAAGATACACTCGTTCAAGCGGCAAAGTTTGTAGACCAAAATACAAATGCAGATATTATCGATATCAATATGGGATGCCCAGTTCCGAAAATCACAAAATGTGATGCTGGAGCAAAGTGGCTACTAGATCCGAATAAAATTTATGAGATGGTTTCAGCGGTAGTAGCTGAGGTAGAAAAACCGGTAACGGTAAAAATGCGTATGGGCTGGGATGAAGATCATATTTATGCAGTGCGCAATGCCCAGGCAGTAGAACGTGCAGGTGGAAAAGCCGTTTCTCTACATGGAAGAACACGTGTTCAAATGTACGAAGGAACAGCAAATTGGGATATTATTAGAGAAGTAAAACAATCTGTTAATATTCCGATTATCGGAAATGGTGATGTAAATACTCCTCAGGATGCAAAGCGTATGTTGGAAGAAACGGGTGCTGACGGAGTGATGATCGGGCGTGCAGCTTTAGGGAATCCGTGGATGATTTATCAAACGGTTAAATACCTACAAACTGGTGAATTAACAGGAGAACCATCTGTAAGAGAAAAAATTGATGTATGTATTCTTCACCTTGATCGTTTAATCAACTTAAAAACTGAATATGTTGCTGTTCGTGAAATGCGCAAACATGCTGCCTGGTACTTAAAAGGAGTACGCGGAAATGCAACTGTCCGTAATGGGATTAACGAATGTACAACAAGAGACCAATTAGTATCTCTATTAAATAGCTTGGTAGAAGAAGTGGAAGCAAGAGAAGAAGAAAGTGTGAATGTGGGTTAATGTGCAGGAAAGGTGTCACTGACTTTTTAAAGTTTGACACTCATTTACTCTTTTTCTATAATATTTTTATTGAAGTTAGCAAGCTGCCAGTAGATTACTGGCAGTTTTTATTCTATTTATACGTTTTTTGATGTCTGATTTAATAAGATTGTGTAAAATAATATAATGTGTAGAAGTATTTATCATTATCGCTGCGGTTAGGCGTGTTACATAATAATGAAAATAAAATTGGAGATGAAAAAAATGAGTCATGAAGAATTAAATGACCAGTTGGTTGTTAGAAGAGAAAAAATGAATGCCATTCGTGAAAAAGGAATGGATCCATTCGGAAAAAGATTTGACCGTTCTCATCAATCCCAAGACCTTATTCGTGAATACGGTGAGCTAGAAAAAGAAGAAATTGAAACTAAAGGTATTGAAGTGACACTTGCAGGAAGAATTATGACAAAGCGCGGCAAAGGAAAAGCAGGCTTCGCTCATATTCAAGACCTATCTGGCCAAATTCAAATTTATGTTCGTATGGATGCAGTGGGTGAAGAACAGTACGAAATGTTTGATTCAGCAGATCTTGGAGATATTGTAGGAATATCCGGTACATTATTTAAAACACAAGTGGGAGAGCTTTCTGTAAAAGCGAAGTCTTTTGAACTATTAACGAAATCACTTCGACCACTTCCTGATAAATTCCATGGCTTAAAGGACGTAGAACAACGTTACCGTCAACGTTATCTAGACCTAATTATGAGTGAGGAAAGTAAAGAAACTTTTATTAATCGCTCTCGTATTATTCAATCCATGCGCCGTTACCTAGATAATAATGGATACTTAGAGGTGGAAACACCATTAATGCACTCTATTGCTGGAGGGGCTTCTGCAAGACCATTTATTACTCATCACAATGCATTAGATATGCAATTATATATGCGTATTGCTATCGAGCTACATTTAAAACGCTTGATTGTAGGCGGACTTGAAAAGGTTTACGAAATTGGACGCGTATTCCGTAATGAAGGTGTCTCAACAAGGCATAATCCAGAATTTACAATGCTTGAACTGTATGAAGCGTATGTGGATTACCGTGACATCATGAATTTAACAGAGAACCTAATTTCTCATATTGCCCAAGATGTGCTTGGAACAACAACTGTTGAGTATGGCGGACATACTATTGATTTAGCGCCTCAGTGGAGACGCCTGCATATGGTTGATGCTATTAAAGAATATGTAGGGGTAGACTTCTGGAAAGAAATGTCCACAGAAGAAGCGCAACAGCTTGCAAAAGAGCATGGTGTAGAAATTAAAGACACAATGCTTTATGGACATATTGTTAATGAATTCTTTGAACAAAAAGTAGAACAACATTTAATCCAGCCTACGTTTATTACTGGTCATCCAGTAGAAATCTCTCCGCTGGCTAAAAAGAATCCTGAGGACCCACGTTTTACTGATCGATTCGAATTATTTATTGTTGCTCGTGAATATGCAAATGCATTCACAGAATTAAATGATCCTATTGATCAACGTGAGCGATTTGAGGATCAGCTTAAAGAACGTGAACAAGGTAATGATGAAGCTCATATGATGGATGAGGACTTTGTAGAGGCATTAGAGTACGGAATGCCGCCAACAGGTGGTCTAGGAATTGGTATCGACCGATTAGTTATGCTATTGACCGATTCTCCATCTATTAGAGATGTACTATTATTCCCGTTAATGCGTCATCGTTAAGATATAAGGCAAAAGCCACTTTAATGGCTTTTGCCTTTTTTATATAGGCTCTTTTCTGAAACTTTGTTGCTCTTTCTTACAAATAAAATAGCCGATTCACAATTTGGGTGTTAAACTCATATGAAACTTAAGAAAAGAGCTGAGCACTAAGTAAGAGTGCCTGTAAAAATCCGTCTTTAGGGATTTTTACGAAAACCACAATCTATACGGAAACAGCTTTTATACAAGAAGATAATTATATTAAAATTACTTTTAAAATTACCTCTGACCTGCAATGTTTTGTCTTTAAAGTGTCTGGGGGAATTTAAAAGGTATAAAAAAGAAAAAAAGTTATTGCAATGATAATATATTGATGGTATATTTATATTCGTTGTTGCGAGACAACAGCACAAACGGTTTGAAAGAAAAGATGATAAAAAGTTCTTGACTAAAAAAAACGTTTCTGCTAATATTAAAAAGTCGCTTATGGGCGATTAACAAATTGTTCTTTGAAAACTAAACAACCAAACATTAACAAAGGTAAGGCTTCTATTATAGAAGTTTTAAAAAAAGCCAGAGTAAACTTTATGAGCTATATCAAACACTTTATTGGAGAGTTTGATCCTGGCTCAGGACGAACGCTGGCGGCGTGCCTAATACATGCAAGTCGAGCGAATCTTTAGGAGCTTGCTCCTGAAGGTTAGCGGCGGACGGGTGAGTAACACGTGGGCAACCTACCTGTAAGACTGGGATAACTTCGGGAAACCGGAGCTAATACCGGATAATCCTTTCTCTCTCATGAGGGAAAGCTGAAAGACGGTTTCGGCTGTCACTTACAGATGGGCCCGCGGCGCATTAGCTAGTTGGTGAGGTAACGGCTCACCAAGGCGACGATGCGTAGCCGACCTGAGAGGGTGATCGGCCACACTGGGACTGAGACACGGCCCAGACTCCTACGGGAGGCAGCAGTAGGGAATCTTCCGCAATGGACGAAAGTCTGACGGAGCAACGCCGCGTGAGCGATGAAGGCCTTCGGGTCGTAAAGCTCTGTTGTTAGGGAAGAACAAGTACCGGAGTAACTGCCGGTACCTTGACGGTACCTAACCAGAAAGCCACGGCTAACTACGTGCCAGCAGCCGCGGTAATACGTAGGTGGCAAGCGTTGTCCGGAATTATTGGGCGTAAAGCGCGCGCAGGCGGTCCTTTAAGTCTGATGTGAAAGCCCACGGCTCAACCGTGGAGGGTCATTGGAAACTGGGGGACTTGAGTACAGAAGAGGAAAGTGGAATTCCACGTGTAGCGGTGAAATGCGTAGAGATGTGGAGGAACACCAGTGGCGAAGGCGACTTTCTGGTCTGTAACTGACGCTGAGGCGCGAAAGCGTGGGGAGCAAACAGGATTAGATACCCTGGTAGTCCACGCCGTAAACGATGAGTGCTAAGTGTTAGAGGGTTTCCGCCCTTTAGTGCTGCAGCTAACGCATTAAGCACTCCGCCTGGGGAGTACGGTCGCAAGACTGAAACTCAAAGGAATTGACGGGGGCCCGCACAAGCGGTGGAGCATGTGGTTTAATTCGAAGCAACGCGAAGAACCTTACCAGGTCTTGACATCCTCTGACAACCCTAGAGATAGGGCTTTCCCCTTCGGGGGACAGAGTGACAGGTGGTGCATGGTTGTCGTCAGCTCGTGTCGTGAGATGTTGGGTTAAGTCCCGCAACGAGCGCAACCCTTGATCTTAGTTGCCAGCATTTAGTTGGGCACTCTAAGGTGACTGCCGGTGACAAACCGGAGGAAGGTGGGGATGACGTCAAATCATCATGCCCCTTATGACCTGGGCTACACACGTGCTACAATGGATGGTACAAAGGGCTGCAAGACCGCGAGGTTAAGCGAATCCCATAAAACCATTCTCAGTTCGGATTGCAGGCTGCAACTCGCCTGCATGAAGCTGGAATCGCTAGTAATCGCGGATCAGCATGCCGCGGTGAATACGTTCCCGGGCCTTGTACACACCGCCCGTCACACCACGAGAGTTTGTAACACCCGAAGTCGGTGGGGTAACCGTAAGGAGCCAGCCGCCTAAGGTGGGACAGATGATTGGGGTGAAGTCGTAACAAGGTAGCCGTATCGGAAGGTGCGGCTGGATCACCTCCTTTCTAAGGAATATAAGTGACCATCGGTCACAAAAACATTAAAATCTTTGGTGTTAATTGTTTGGTGTTTAGTTTTGAGAGAGCAATCTCTCTTGTGGCAATATATTGCTATTGCTACTTAATAGCAAAGGATATTGCTATTTTTGTTCCTTGAAAACTAGATAATCGTATAGAAGAAACCAAGTAAAAACCGAGTAAGATTGCCGTTTTAGTTTGTCTCTTATATTAAGTAAGAGAATTAACCTTTAGGTTAAGTTAATAAGGGCGCACGGTGGATGCCTTGGCACTAGGAGCCGATGAAGGACGGGACTAACGCCGATATGCTCCGGGGAGCTGTAAGTAAGCTTTGATCCGGAGATTTCCGAATGGGGGAACCCACTGCTCGTAATGGAGTAGTATCTTTACCTGAATACATAGGGTACTGATGGCATACCCGGGGAACTGAAACATCTAAGTACCCGGAGGAAGAGAAAGCAAACGCGATTCCCTGAGTAGCGGCGAGCGAAACGGGACATAGCCCAAACCAAGAGGCTTGCCTCTTGGGGTTGTAGGACACTCAACATGGAGTTACAAAGGAACGGGGTAGATGAACAGATCTGGAAAGATCGGTCAGAGAAGGTAAAAACCCTGTAGTCGAAACTTCGTTCCCTCCTGAGTGGATCCTGAGTACGGCCGGACACGAGAAATCCGGTCGGAAGCAGGGAGGACCATCTCCCAAGGCTAAATACTCCCTAGTGACCGATAGTGAACCAGTACCGTGAGGGAAAGGTGAAAAGCACCCCGGAAGGGGAGTGAAAAAGATCCTGAAACCGTGTGCCTACAAGTAGTTAGAGCCCGTTAATGGGTGATAGCGTGCCTTTTGTAGAATGAACCGGCGAGTTACGATTACATGCAAGGTTAAGTTGAAAAGACGGAGCCGCAGCGAAAGCGAGTCTGAATAGGGCGAATGAGTATGTGGTCGTAGACCCGAAACCAGGTGATCTACCCATGTCCAGGGTGAAGTCCAGGTAACACTGGATGGAGGCCCGAACCCACGCACGTTGAAAAGTGCGGGGATGAGGTGTGGGTAGCGGAGAAATTCCAATCGAACTTGGAGATAGCTGGTTCTCTCCGAAATAGCTTTAGGGCTAGCCTCACGTAGTAAGAGTCTTGGAGGTAGAGCACTGTTTGGACTAGGGGCCCTCATCGGGTTACCGAATTCAGACAAACTCCGAATGCCAAAGACTTATCCGTGGGAGTCAGACTGCGAGTGATAAGATCCGTAGTCAAAAGGGAAACAGCCCAGACCACCAGCTAAGGTCCCAAAGTTTACGTTAAGTGGAAAAGGATGTGGAGTTGCTTAGACAACCAGGATGTTGGCTTAGAAGCAGCCACCATTTAAAGAGTGCGTAATAGCTCACTGGTCGAGTGACTCTGCGCCGAAAATGTACCGGGGCTAAACGTAACACCGAAGCTGTGGATTGACACCGTATGGTGTCAGTGGTAGGAGAGCGTTCTAAGGGCGTTGAAGCTAGACCGTAAGGACTGGTGGAGCGCTTAGAAGTGAGAATGCCGGTATGAGTAGCGAAAGATGGGTGAGAATCCCATCCACCGTATGCCTAAGGTTTCCTGAGGAAGGCTCGTCCGCTCAGGGTTAGTCGGGACCTAAGCCGAGGCCGAAAGGCGTAGGCGATGGATAACAGGTTGATATTCCTGTACCACCTCTTTATCGTTTGAGCAATGGGGGGACGCAGAAGGATAGGGTAAGCGCACTGTTGGATATGTGCGTCTAAGCAGTTAGGCTGGTAACGAGGCAAATCCCGTTACCGTGAAGGCTGAGCTGTGATAGCGAGGGAAATATAGTACCGAAGTTCCTGATTCCACGCTGCCAAGAAAAGCCTCTAGCGAGATAAAAGGTGCCCGTACCGCAAACCGACACAGGTAGGCGAGGAGAGAATCCTAAGGTGTGCGAGAGAACTCTCGTTAAGGAACTCGGCAAAATGACCCCGTAACTTCGGGAGAAGGGGTGCTTTTTGGGGTGAATAGCCTCGAAAAGCCGCAGTGAATAGGCCCAGGCGACTGTTTAGCAAAAACACAGGTCTCTGCGAAGCCGTAAGGCGAAGTATAGGGGCTGACGCCTGCCCGGTGCTGGAAGGTTAAGAGGAGGGGTTAGCGCAAGCGAAGCTCTGAATCGAAGCCCCAGTAAACGGCGGCCGTAACTATAACGGTCCTAAGGTAGCGAAATTCCTTGTCGGGTAAGTTCCGACCCGCACGAAAGGCGTAACGATCTGGGCACTGTCTCAACGAGAGACTCGGTGAAATTATAGTACCTGTGAAGATGCAGGTTACCCGCGACAGGACGGAAAGACCCCGTGGAGCTTTACTGTAGCCTGATATTGAATTTTGGTACAGCTTGTACAGGATAGGTAGGAGCCTGAGAAGCCGGAGCGCCAGCTTCGGTGGAGGCGTCGGTGGGATACTACCCTGGCTGTATTGAAATTCTAACCCGCACCCCTCTATCGGGGTGGGAGACAGTGTCAGGTGGGCAGTTTGACTGGGGCGGTCGCCTCCTAAAGAGTAACGGAGGCGCCCAAAGGTTCCCTCAGAATGGTTGGAAATCATTCGTAGAGTGTAAAGGCACAAGGGAGCTTGACTGCGAGACCTACAAGTCGAGCAGGGACGAAAGTCGGGCTTAGTGATCCGGTGGTTCCGCATGGAAGGGCCATCGCTCAACGGATAAAAGCTACCCCGGGGATAACAGGCTTATCTCCCCCAAGAGTCCACATCGACGGGGAGGTTTGGCACCTCGATGTCGGCTCATCGCATCCTGGGGCTGTAGTCGGTCCCAAGGGTTGGGCTGTTCGCCCATTAAAGCGGTACGCGAGCTGGGTTCAGAACGTCGTGAGACAGTTCGGTCCCTATCCGTCGTGGGCGTAGGAAATTTGAGAGGAGCTGTCCTTAGTACGAGAGGACCGGGATGGACGCACCGCTGGTGTACCAGTTGTCTTGCCAAAGGCATCGCTGGGTAGCTATGTGCGGACGGGATAAGTGCTGAAAGCATCTAAGCATGAAGCCCCCCTCAAGATGAGATTTCCCATAGCGTAAGCTAGTAAGAACCCTGAAAGATGATCAGGTTGATAGGTCAGAGGTGGAAGCGCGGTGACGTGTGGAGCTGACTGATACTAATCGTTCGAGGACTTAACCAAAACATTTGGATATCCAAATAAGGCAAACTTGTTTTTACTTCTTCTAATACATTATCTAGTTTTGAGGGAATAAGACTTTTTCACGTAAGTGAAAAGAGTTTACCTCAACAAAATAGTCTGGTGGCGATGGCGAGAAGGTCACACCCGTTCCCATACCGAACACGGAAGTTAAGCTTCTCAGCGCCGATGGTAGTTGGAGGATTCCTCCTGTGAGAGTAGGACGTCGCCAGGCTTAAAAATATGGAGGATTAGCTCAGCTGGGAGAGCATCTGCCTTACAAGCAGAGGGTCGGCGGTTCGATCCCGTCATCCTCCACCAAAGTTTTTTCGCGATAGCGAAAAGAACTTTCTTTAATTTTTTGCGATAGTAAAAAGATCTATCCTTAAAATTTATATATTATAAATTTACTTTTTTATGCCGGTGTAGCTCAATTGGTAGAGCAACTGACTTGTAATCAGTAGGTTGGGGGTTCAAGTCCTCTCGCCGGCACCACTTTTTTTTCGAACGAGCTATGTACTCAATCGGAATTCTGTGAGCCATTAGCTCAGTCGGTAGAGCATCTGACTTTTAATCAGAGGGTCGAAGGTTCGAGTCCTTCATGGCTCACCAAGTTTTTTTACGAAAGTAAAAAGAACTAGTTTTTTTACGACAGTAAAATAAACTATCATATGCGGGTGTGGCGGAATTGGCAGACGCACCAGACTTAGGATCTGGCGCCGCAAGGCGTGGGGGTTCGACTCCCTTCACCCGCACCATGTTTTTCAATACAAAAGAAATATACCATAAGATGCGGAAGTAGTTCAGTGGTAGAACACCACCTTGCCAAGGTGGGGGTCGCGGGTTCGAATCCCGTCTTCCGCTCCAAAGTAGTGCCGGGGTGGCGGAACTGGCAGACGCACAGGACTTAAAATCCTGCGGTAGGTGACTACCGTACCGGTTCGATTCCGGTCCTCGGCACCAAGTTTTTTTCGACAGAAAAAAACCAAGATATTTTTGATAACTTAAAGATAAGAATAAAATGCGCCCGTAGCTCAATTGGATAGAGCGTCTGACTACGGATCAGAAGGTTATGGGTTCGACTCCTTTCGGGCGCGCCATATGAACGGGAAGTAGCTCAGCTTGGTAGAGCACTTGGTTTGGGACCAAGGGGTCGCAGGTTCGAATCCTGTCTTCCCGACCATTAATTTAATCATATTAATTTCCTGGGGTCTTAGCTCAGCTGGGAGAGCGCCTGCCTTGCACGCAGGAGGTCAGGGGTTCGATCCCCCTAGACTCCACCAAAAAACTTATTGACAACTATTGATAATATTGATATTATATAAAAGTTGTCTCTGAAAACATTGTTCTTTGAAAACTAAACAACCAAACATTAACAAAGGTAAGGCTTCTATTATAGAAGTTTTAAAAAAAGCCAGAGTAAACTTTATGAGCTATATCAAACACTTTATTGGAGAGTTTGATCCTGGCTCAGGACGAACGCTGGCGGCGTGCCTAATACATGCAAGTCGAGCGAATCTTTAGGAGCTTGCTCCTGAAGGTTAGCGGCGGACGGGTGAGTAACACGTGGGCAACCTACCTGTAAGACTGGGATAACTTCGGGAAACCGGAGCTAATACCGGATAATCCTTTCTCTCTCATGAGGGAAAGCTGAAAGACGGTTTCGGCTGTCACTTACAGATGGGCCCGCGGCGCATTAGCTAGTTGGTGAGGTAACGGCTCACCAAGGCGACGATGCGTAGCCGACCTGAGAGGGTGATCGGCCACACTGGGACTGAGACACGGCCCAGACTCCTACGGGAGGCAGCAGTAGGGAATCTTCCGCAATGGACGAAAGTCTGACGGAGCAACGCCGCGTGAGCGATGAAGGCCTTCGGGTCGTAAAGCTCTGTTGTTAGGGAAGAACAAGTACCGGAGTAACTGCCGGTACCTTGACGGTACCTAACCAGAAAGCCACGGCTAACTACGTGCCAGCAGCCGCGGTAATACGTAGGTGGCAAGCGTTGTCCGGAATTATTGGGCGTAAAGCGCGCGCAGGCGGTCCTTTAAGTCTGATGTGAAAGCCCACGGCTCAACCGTGGAGGGTCATTGGAAACTGGGGGACTTGAGTACAGAAGAGGAAAGTGGAATTCCACGTGTAGCGGTGAAATGCGTAGAGATGTGGAGGAACACCAGTGGCGAAGGCGACTTTCTGGTCTGTAACTGACGCTGAGGCGCGAAAGCGTGGGGAGCAAACAGGATTAGATACCCTGGTAGTCCACGCCGTAAACGATGAGTGCTAAGTGTTAGAGGGTTTCCGCCCTTTAGTGCTGCAGCTAACGCATTAAGCACTCCGCCTGGGGAGTACGGTCGCAAGACTGAAACTCAAAGGAATTGACGGGGGCCCGCACAAGCGGTGGAGCATGTGGTTTAATTCGAAGCAACGCGAAGAACCTTACCAGGTCTTGACATCCTCTGACAACCCTAGAGATAGGGCTTTCCCCTTCGGGGGACAGAGTGACAGGTGGTGCATGGTTGTCGTCAGCTCGTGTCGTGAGATGTTGGGTTAAGTCCCGCAACGAGCGCAACCCTTGATCTTAGTTGCCAGCATTTAGTTGGGCACTCTAAGGTGACTGCCGGTGACAAACCGGAGGAAGGTGGGGATGACGTCAAATCATCATGCCCCTTATGACCTGGGCTACACACGTGCTACAATGGATGGTACAAAGGGCTGCAAGACCGCGAGGTTAAGCGAATCCCATAAAACCATTCTCAGTTCGGATTGCAGGCTGCAACTCGCCTGCATGAAGCTGGAATCGCTAGTAATCGCGGATCAGCATGCCGCGGTGAATACGTTCCCGGGCCTTGTACACACCGCCCGTCACACCACGAGAGTTTGTAACACCCGAAGTCGGTGGGGTAACCGTAAGGAGCCAGCCGCCTAAGGTGGGACAGATGATTGGGGTGAAGTCGTAACAAGGTAGCCGTATCGGAAGGTGCGGCTGGATCACCTCCTTTCTAAGGAATATAAGTGACCATCGGTCACAAAAACATTAAAATCTTTGGTGTTAATTGTTTGGTGTTTAGTTTTGAGAGAGCAATCTCTCTTGTGGCAATATATTGCTATTGCTACTTAATAGCAAAGGATATTGCTATTTTTGTTCCTTGAAAACTAGATAATCGTATAGAAGAAACCAAGTAAAAACCGAGTAAGATTGCCGTTTTAGTTTGTCTCTTATATTAAGTAAGAGAATTAACCTTTAGGTTAAGTTAATAAGGGCGCACGGTGGATGCCTTGGCACTAGGAGCCGATGAAGGACGGGACTAACGCCGATATGCTCCGGGGAGCTGTAAGTAAGCTTTGATCCGGAGATTTCCGAATGGGGGAACCCACTGCTCGTAATGGAGTAGTATCTTTACCTGAATACATAGGGTACTGATGGCATACCCGGGGAACTGAAACATCTAAGTACCCGGAGGAAGAGAAAGCAAACGCGATTCCCTGAGTAGCGGCGAGCGAAACGGGACATAGCCCAAACCAAGAGGCTTGCCTCTTGGGGTTGTAGGACACTCAACATGGAGTTACAAAGGAACGGGGTAGATGAACAGATCTGGAAAGATCGGTCAGAGAAGGTAAAAACCCTGTAGTCGAAACTTCGTTCCCTCCTGAGTGGATCCTGAGTACGGCCGGACACGAGAAATCCGGTCGGAAGCAGGGAGGACCATCTCCCAAGGCTAAATACTCCCTAGTGACCGATAGTGAACCAGTACCGTGAGGGAAAGGTGAAAAGCACCCCGGAAGGGGAGTGAAAAAGATCCTGAAACCGTGTGCCTACAAGTAGTTAGAGCCCGTTAATGGGTGATAGCGTGCCTTTTGTAGAATGAACCGGCGAGTTACGATTACATGCAAGGTTAAGTTGAAAAGACGGAGCCGCAGCGAAAGCGAGTCTGAATAGGGCGAATGAGTATGTGGTCGTAGACCCGAAACCAGGTGATCTACCCATGTCCAGGGTGAAGTCCAGGTAACACTGGATGGAGGCCCGAACCCACGCACGTTGAAAAGTGCGGGGATGAGGTGTGGGTAGCGGAGAAATTCCAATCGAACTTGGAGATAGCTGGTTCTCTCCGAAATAGCTTTAGGGCTAGCCTCACGTAGTAAGAGTCTTGGAGGTAGAGCACTGTTTGGACTAGGGGCCCTCATCGGGTTACCGAATTCAGACAAACTCCGAATGCCAAAGACTTATCCGTGGGAGTCAGACTGCGAGTGATAAGATCCGTAGTCAAAAGGGAAACAGCCCAGACCACCAGCTAAGGTCCCAAAGTTTACGTTAAGTGGAAAAGGATGTGGAGTTGCTTAGACAACCAGGATGTTGGCTTAGAAGCAGCCACCATTTAAAGAGTGCGTAATAGCTCACTGGTCGAGTGACTCTGCGCCGAAAATGTACCGGGGCTAAACGTAACACCGAAGCTGTGGATTGACACCGTATGGTGTCAGTGGTAGGAGAGCGTTCTAAGGGCGTTGAAGCTAGACCGTAAGGACTGGTGGAGCGCTTAGAAGTGAGAATGCCGGTATGAGTAGCGAAAGATGGGTGAGAATCCCATCCACCGTATGCCTAAGGTTTCCTGAGGAAGGCTCGTCCGCTCAGGGTTAGTCGGGACCTAAGCCGAGGCCGAAAGGCGTAGGCGATGGATAACAGGTTGATATTCCTGTACCACCTCTTTATCGTTTGAGCAATGGGGGGACGCAGAAGGATAGGGTAAGCGCACTGTTGGATATGTGCGTCTAAGCAGTTAGGCTGGTAACGAGGCAAATCCCGTTACCGTGAAGGCTGAGCTGTGATAGCGAGGGAAATATAGTACCGAAGTTCCTAATTCCACGCTGCCAAGAAAAGCCTCTAGCGAGATAAAAGGTGCCCGTACCGCAAACCGACACAGGTAGGCGAGGAGAGAATCCTAAGGTGTGCGAGAGAACTCTCGTTAAGGAACTCGGCAAAATGACCCCGTAACTTCGGGAGAAGGGGTGCTTTTTGGGGTGAATAGCCTCGAAAAGCCGCAGTGAATAGGCCCAGGCGACTGTTTAGCAAAAACACAGGTCTCTGCGAAGCCGTAAGGCGAAGTATAGGGGCTGACGCCTGCCCGGTGCTGGAAGGTTAAGAGGAGGGGTTAGCGCAAGCGAAGCTCTGAATCGAAGCCCCAGTAAACGGCGGCCGTAACTATAACGGTCCTAAGGTAGCGAAATTCCTTGTCGGGTAAGTTCCGACCCGCACGAAAGGCGTAACGATCTGGGCACTGTCTCAACGAGAGACTCGGTGAAATTATAGTACCTGTGAAGATGCAGGTTACCCGCGACAGGACGGAAAGACCCCGTGGAGCTTTACTGTAGCCTGATATTGAATTTTGGTACAGCTTGTACAGGATAGGTAGGAGCCTGAGAAGCCGGAGCGCCAGCTTCGGTGGAGGCGTCGGTGGGATACTACCCTGGCTGTATTGAAATTCTAACCCGCACCCCTCTATCGGGGTGGGAGACAGTGTCAGGTGGGCAGTTTGACTGGGGCGGTCGCCTCCTAAAGAGTAACGGAGGCGCCCAAAGGTTCCCTCAGAATGGTTGGAAATCATTCGTAGAGTGTAAAGGCACAAGGGAGCTTGACTGCGAGACCTACAAGTCGAGCAGGGACGAAAGTCGGGCTTAGTGATCCGGTGGTTCCGCATGGAAGGGCCATCGCTCAACGGATAAAAGCTACCCCGGGGATAACAGGCTTATCTCCCCCAAGAGTCCACATCGACGGGGAGGTTTGGCACCTCGATGTCGGCTCATCGCATCCTGGGGCTGTAGTCGGTCCCAAGGGTTGGGCTGTTCGCCCATTAAAGCGGTACGCGAGCTGGGTTCAGAACGTCGTGAGACAGTTCGGTCCCTATCCGTCGTGGGCGTAGGAAATTTGAGAGGAGCTGTCCTTAGTACGAGAGGACCGGGATGGACGCACCGCTGGTGTACCAGTTGTCTTGCCAAAGGCATCGCTGGGTAGCTATGTGCGGACGGGATAAGTGCTGAAAGCATCTAAGCATGAAGCCCCCCTCAAGATGAGATTTCCCATAGCGTAAGCTAGTAAGAACCCTGAAAGATGATCAGGTTGATAGGTCAGAGGTGGAAGCGCGGTGACGTGTGGAGCTGACTGATACTAATCGTTCGAGGACTTAACCAAAACATTTGGATATCCAAATAAGGCAAACCTGTTTTTACTTCTTCTAATACATTATCTAGTTTTGAGGGAACAAGACTTTTTCACGTAAGTGAAAAGAGTTTACCTCAACAAAATACAGTCTGGTGGCGATGGCGAGAAGGTCACACCCGTTCCCATACCGAACACGGAAGTTAAGCTTCTCAGCGCCGATGGTAGTTGGAGGATTCCTCCTGTGAGAGTAGGACGTCGCCAGGCAACTAAAGAACAACCCAACTGGGTTGTTTTTTTTGTGTTTCAAAGGCTTTGGATTTATGCTTAAAAGAGGCAGATACACTCCATATTCAGTCAAAATAATATCCTAGAAAGATTGCCCATCATCCTGATTATGATGGGCTTTTGATTTTTATGAACTTCATCAATTATCAATCCATCATTACTTTCTCTTTTTTAAACGGGAATTTCCTAAACTAGGTTTTGGTTTGGCTATTTTTGGGGAAAATAAGTGAATGTGGATTACTGTCAGTTGAATTTTTTTTATTCTTTCATGTATAATTATAGTCAAATATAGTCAAAGTCAGATTAGGAGGTGGTTAGATGAGGAATATATCTGACATCATTGAGAATTATCTGAAGCAAGTATTAGATATTAGTGATTCTGACTTAGTCGAAATCAAACGTAGTGAGATAGCAGATAAATTTCAATGTGTCCCATCCCAAATCAATTATGTTATAAATACCCGTTTTACAATTGAAAGAGGATATATCGTAGAAAGTAAACGCGGAGGCGGCGGATATATTCGAATCATGAAGGTTCAAACAGATGATCATGCGCATCTCATTGATCAGTTATTATCTCTATTTGGGAATCGAATTAGCCAAAGTAGTGCAGAGGATGTCATTTACCGCCTTGTAGGGGAAGAGGTTATTAATAATCGAGAAGCTAAAATCATGTTAAGTGTGATTGACCGTTCTGTATTATATATTGATCTTCCTTATCGCGACGAATTGCGTGCACGAATGTTAAAAGCCATGTTAACGACTTTAAAATATAAATAAGGTAAGTGGGTGAAAACATGATTTGTCAGGAATGTAATCAAAGACCAGCCACCCTACATTTTACAAAAATCATGAATGGGGAAAAAACAGAAACGCATCTTTGTGAAAAATGTGCCCAGGAAAAGGGTGAGATGTTTATGATGAATGGTGGTACATCCGCCTTTCCAATTCATAATCTGTTAGCAGGACTATTCAATGTAGAACATTCTTTCCCTCAACCTAAACAAGATGCTTTTCATCAAGAGGAGATTTTGCAATGTAACCAATGTCATATGACATTTCCTCAATTCGTAAAAGTAGGGAGATTTGGTTGTTCTAATTGCTATCATGCTTTTAAAGACCAATTAAAACCAATTTTAAGAAGACTTCATAGTGGCAATTGGACACACAATGGAAAAATTCCTAAAAAAGTTGGCGGTAATTTACGATTAAAAAAAGATCTAGAGGAGAAAAAGTTACGTTTGAAAGAATTAATCTCTAAAGAAGAGTTTGAAAATGCAGCTATTATTCGCGATGAAATTCGTTCTCTCGAAAAAAATCTAAATGATGCTCATGAAGGAGGCGAATAATTGTGTCACTTGAGCGCTTTTTAAATCAGGCAGTCAGTTCTTGGATGAGTTCAGAAGGTCCAGATTCTGATATTGTATTAAGTTCCCGTATACGACTTGCCCGAAACATTCAAGATTATAAGTTTCCGACATTGGCAACAAATGAAGAAGCTGCAGCTATTATTCAAACAATGGAAGAAATGGTTCAACGTTCAGATTTTCAAAAGCTTGTCCCTTTTGAACTATTAAAGATGAATGAGCTTCAACCTCTTCAAAAGAGGGTATTAGTAGAGAAACATTTAATTAGCCCTCATTTGGCTGAGGATTCGGCGCATGGTGCATGCCTTCTTTCTGCAAATGAAGAAATCAGCATTATGTTAAATGAAGAAGATCATATACGAATTCAATGCCTGTTTCCAGGTTTACAATTGGTGGAAGCACTGAAACTAGCAAACCAAATAGACGATGTATTAGAGCAACATGTTGTTTATGCATTCGATGAAAAGCATGGCTATTTAACAAGTTGCCCAACTAATGTAGGAACAGGGTTAAGAGCATCCGTAATGATGCATCTACCTGGATTAGTTTTAACGCATCAAATGAATCGCATCGTTCCAGCCATCAATCAGCTTGGTTTAGTCGTTAGAGGTATTTATGGAGAAGGCAGTGAAGCATTAGGGAATATTTTTCAAATATCCAATCAAATCACTCTAGGTAAGTCTGAGGAAGATATCGTATCTGATTTATTTAGTGTGGTAAGTCAACTAATTTCTCAGGAAAGAGCAGCTCGAGAAGCATTAGTGAAAACTTCTAACATACAATTAGAAGACAGAGTCTTCCGTTCCTTAGGTATATTGTCACACTCGAGAATTATTGAATCGAAAGAAGCAGCTCGCTGTTTATCTGATGTGCGGCTAGGGATTGATATGGGATATATAAAAGATATCTCAAAAAATATTTTGAATGAACTAATGATACTTACCCAACCAGGTTTCCTTCAGCAGTATGCTGGCGGGGCATTACGCCCTAATGAAAGGGATATAAGACGTGCAACACTTATTCGCGAAAGAATAAGATTAGAAAAATGAAATCGTTAGGAGGAATGACATATGATGTTTGGACGTTTTACAGAAAGAGCCCAAAAGGTTTTAGCATTAGCTCAAGAAGAAGCTATTCGATTAGGACACAATAATATTGGTACAGAGCATATTCTGCTTGGATTAGTCCGTGAAGGAGAAGGAATTGCTGCGAAAGCCCTGTATGCCCTTGGACTCGGTTCAGATAAAATCCAAAAAGAAGTAGAAACCTTAATCGGTAAAGGGCAAGATACTTCACAAACTGTTCATTATACTCCTAGAGCTAAAAAGGTAATTGAACTATCTATGGATGAAGCTAGAAAACTAGGTCACTCGTATGTTGGTACTGAACATATATTGCTAGGTCTGATTCGTGAAGGTGAAGGTGTAGCAGCTCGGGTATTAAATAATCTTGGTGTGAGCTTAAACAAGGCACGTCAACAAGTCCTTCAGTTATTAGGAAGTAATGATTCAAATGGACATCAAGGTGGAGCATCTGCTAGTGCCAATACACCTACTTTAGATAGTTTGGCTCGTGATTTAACAGCTATCGCTCGTGAAGGAAGTCTTGACCCGGTAATTGGCCGCAGTAAAGAAATTCAACGGGTTATTGAAGTGCTAAGCCGTCGTACAAAAAATAATCCAGTTCTAATTGGTGAGCCTGGAGTTGGTAAAACGGCGATTGCTGAAGGTTTAGCCCAACAAATTGTAAACAATGAAGTACCAGAAATATTACGTGATAAGCGCGTTATGACACTAGATATGGGTACAGTAGTGGCAGGAACTAAATATCGAGGTGAGTTTGAAGATCGTTTAAAGAAAGTGATGGATGAAATCCGCCAAGCTGGAAATATCATTCTCTTTATTGATGAACTTCATACATTAATCGGTGCTGGTGGAGCAGAAGGTGCGATTGATGCATCTAACATCTTAAAGCCATCCTTAGCAAGAGGAGAGTTACAATGTATCGGTGCTACGACCTTAGATGAGTACCGCAAATATATTGAAAAAGATGCAGCATTAGAAAGACGTTTCCAACCAATTCGAGTTGATGAACCAACCATGGAGGAATCTGTTCAAATTTTACAAGGCTTACGTGATCGTTATGAAGCTCATCATCGAGTTTCGATTACTGATGAAGCGATTGAAGCAGCAGTTAAGCTATCAGATCGATATATCTCTGATCGATTCTTACCAGATAAGGCGATTGATTTAATTGATGAAGCCGGATCAAAGGTTCGTCTTCGCTCATATACGACACCTCCAAATTTAAAAGAATTAGAGCTAAAGCTTGAAGAAGTAAGAAAAGAGAAGGATTCTTCTGTTCAAAGTCAGGAGTTTGAAAAAGCAGCCTCACTCCGAGATACCGAGCAACGCTTAAGAGAGAAGCTAGAAGAAACGAAGAAGAATTGGAAAGAGCAACAAGGGAAAGAAAATAGTGAAGTGACGGTGGAAGACATTGCAAATGTCGTATCAAGCTGGACGGGAATACCTGTTTCTCGATTAGCTCAAACCGAAACAGATAAGCTATTAAAGCTAGAAGAGATTATCCATTCTCGTGTCATTGGTCAAGAGGAAGCTGTTAAGGCTATTTCTAGAGCAGTTCGCCGTGCACGTGCAGGTTTAAAGGATCCTAAACGTCCGATTGGTTCTTTCATCTTCTTAGGCCCTACTGGTGTTGGTAAAACAGAGCTTGGCCGTGCATTAGCAGAGGCAATGTTTGGGGATGAAGATGCCATGATCCGCATTGACATGTCTGAATATATGGAGAAGCATTCGACTTCTCGTCTTGTTGGCTCACCTCCAGGCTATGTAGGTTATGAAGAAGGCGGACAGTTAACAGAAAAGGTTCGCAGAAAACCATACTCTGTTATTTTGTTAGATGAAATTGAAAAAGCACATCCAGATGTGTTTAATATCCTGCTACAGGTTTTAGAGGATGGACGATTAACAGATTCTAAAGGTAGAACTGTTGATTTCCGTAACACTGTTTTGATTATGACTTCGAATGTCGGTGCTGAATCCCTTAAACGTAATAAATACGTTGGATTCAATATCCAAGATGGAGAACAAGATTATAAAGATATGAAGGGTAAGGTAATGGAGGAGCTGAAAAAAGCATTCCGTCCAGAATTCTTAAACCGTATCGATGAAATGATTGTTTTCCATGCATTAGAGAAAAAGCACTTGAAGGAAATTGTTACTCTTATGTCTGACCAATTAGTGAAACGCTTAAAAGAGCAAAACATCGATGTAGAATTGACAGATACAGCAAAAGAAAAAATCTCCGAAGAAGGATATGATCCAGAATATGGTGCACGTCCATTACGTCGTGCTATCCAAAAGCATATTGAGGACCGTCTATCTGAAGAATTATTAAAAGGTACCCTCCTAACCAATCAAAAAGTACTAATTGATGTTGAAAATGGAGAATTCGTTGTCAAAACTGCAGAACCAACAGAAGTGATGTAATCAGGAGCTAATCCTAAAAGTTTGGAGGTACACGATTTATATACTTCGTGTACCTCTTTTTTTAAAATGCTATGTTAATGAATTCACGATTTTCATCCCCTGTTGATTGGAGCGGAAATCAACAACTAGATTTATCAGAGCCTTTTAAAAAGGAAAATAATCTTTTATTAAAATAATAATCATAAAATAGACCAGAACTAGGTAATTTAAAGAGAGGATGTAAATAATGGCAAAGTCAAAAACAAAATTCATGTGCCAGGAATGTGGCTATGAATCTGCTAAATGGATGGGGAAGTGTCCAGGGTGCGGGGAATGGAACAAAATGGTTGAAGAGGTGGAGAGGTCCGCTCCTGGAAGAAGAGGAGCCTTCACTCATTCACTTCATGATAAATCAATGTCAAAAGCAACCCCAATAACATCAATTGAAACAGTTTCTGAACCTCGTGTAAAAACAGATTTAGTAGAACTAAATCGTGTTCTTGGCGGAGGGGTAGTACGTGGCTCTCTCATTTTAATCGGTGGTGACCCTGGGATAGGTAAATCTACTTTGCTTTTGCAGGTTTCCTCCCAATTAGCTGTCCATCAACACCGGGTTCTTTATATTTCCGGTGAGGAATCGCTTAGACAAACAAAGCTTCGGGCAGACCGTTTAGGGATAAAATCGGAAAACCTACTTGTCTATTCGGAAACGAATTTGGAAGATATCAATCAAACCATCGAACAGATGAGTCCTCAGTTTGTCATAGTAGATTCGATTCAAACCGTATTCCATCCGAATGTCACCTCTGCTCCGGGAAGTGTTTCTCAAGTCCGTGAATGTACAGCAGAGCTGATGAGAATAGCTAAAACAAAAGGGATAGCCATTTTCATTGTCGGCCACGTCACAAAAGAAGGTTCAATTGCTGGTCCTAGGATATTAGAACATATGGTTGATACTGTTCTATATTTTGAGGGGGAAAGACATCATACATACCGGATATTAAGGGCAGTAAAAAATCGTTTTGGTTCTACAAATGAAATGGGTATTTTTGAAATGAAAGAAGCGGGTCTTGAAGAAGTTGAAAATCCATCGGAGATTTTCCTTGAAGAACGTTCACAAGGAGCTGCTGGGTCGACCGTTGTGGCCTCAATGGAAGGAACACGTCCAGTTTTGGTAGAGGTTCAAGCTCTTATTTCCCCAACGAGTTTTGGAAATCCCCGTCGGATGGCAACAGGTATCGACCACAATCGAGTTCCACTCTTAATGGCTGTTTTAGAAAAAAGAGTAGGGATGCTATTACAAAACCAAGATGCTTATTTAAAGGTAGCGGGTGGAGTGAAGTTAGATGAACCCGCAATAGATCTTGCTATTGCTGTCAGCATTGCCTCCAGTTTTCGTGATAAACCAACACGACCAACAGACTGCATCATTGGGGAAGTAGGTTTAACAGGGGAAGTAAGAAGGGTATCTAGAATAGAGCAGAGAGTACAGGAAGCGGCAAAGCTAGGCTTTGAACGAGTCATTTTACCGGCTAATAATCTAGGTGGCTGGAAAGGTCCAGATGGTATTGAACTAATTGGTGTTTCAACTGTTAGTCAAGCGTTAAAAGTAACATTAGGAGGATAAGCATGGATCATAAAAAGCTGAGTGAAAAAGCAAAAAGTGAAATTTTACAATTTATTGCTCCAGGTACGCCTATTCGTGATGGAATTGATAATGTCCTACGCGCTAATACAGGAGGATTAATCGTCCTTGGATATAATGATAAGGTAAAAGCCATGGTGGATGGCGGCTTTCAAGTAAATTGTGTTTTCACTCCAAGTTTTTTATATGAACTAGCTAAAATGGATGGTGCCATTATTTTAAACGAACAAGGTAATCGAATATTGATTGCAAATGCTCAGCTAGCACCAGATTCATCGATCACGTCCTCAGAAACAGGTATGCGTCATCGAACCGCAGAACGAGTTGCCAAGCAAACAAAAGCTCTAGTTATCGCTATTTCTCAACGGAGAAACGTGATCACGCTTTATCAAGGGAATTTTCGTTATACGATAAAGGATATTTCCGTTATTTTTTCAAAAGCCAATCAAGCCCTTCAAACATTAGAAAAATACAAACTGGTATTAGAGCAAAGTATATCCAACTTAAGTATTTTAGAATTTGAAGAACTAGTCACCTACGGAGATGTTCTTCAAGTATTAAGACGCGTGGAAATGGTTTTACGAATTAAAACAGAGCTTATTACGTATTTAAATGAATTAGGAACTGAAGGAAGACTGATTTATTTACAAATGAATGAGCTATTAGCAGATATGGAAGAGGAAGCGGCTTTAGTCATAAAAGATTATGCTCATGACAGAACCATCGACACAGAGCAAGTTCTTTGTAAATTACAGGAGATGTCCGCGGAAGAGATCATTGAAGATTCCTTCTTCCTCAAACAATTGGGGCACTCTGGATATGTGCACTTAGATGAATTCATCTGTCCTAGAGGGTACAGAATGTTAAAAAAGGTCCCGAGATTACCAGTCGTGATTATGGAAAATCTGATTAATCAATTTGAACACTTACCCCATATTGTAGCAGCTTCTGTAGAGGAATTAGATGATGTGGAAGGAATTGGGGAAGTAAGGGCTCGGAAAATTAAAGAAGGCTTGCAATTGATTAAAGAACAGCTATTTGCCGATCGCCATCTATAAGAAAAATCAAGCCTATCTATTTGTTTGACTCTTTATAATAGGGATGCTAACCTAAAGAGGAGTTTGATTTCCATTATTAGTAAATTACTATTGTGAAAAAGCTTATTTCAAAATAGTGACAAATAGATTAAATAATCATCGAATACAGGTTTTAAACGTTTAAAATTGTTTATAATGAGTAAAAGGAGGTGAAGGAATGTTAAAACGTGTTGTTCAAGGTTGCTTCCTTATTATTGGAGGTACACTTGGAATATTTTTAATTCCTTATTTACTAGATTTAATGAGTTTAGAAGACATTCCTCTTATTAATAATGGTTATATTTCGGCTTTGTTAGGTGCAATTATTTTTTATTTTATATCATTTTGGGCCATTGATTATGTAGTTGAATTTGTAAAATGGGTAGAGGAATCTTTATTAAAAATCCCGATTACAGATGTACTTTTTGGAAGTGTAGGGCTCGTATTTGGTTTATTTGTAGCTTTTCTCATTGGCTTTGCTCTTAATGCTATTCAAGTTCCTGTGGTGAACACGGTTGCTCCTATTTTACTGACACTTCTTTTTGGATATTTAGGATTTCAGGTTGGAATTAAGAAAAGAGATGAGATCCTTCATTTATTCGGAAATAAGAACAAAAAGAAATCAGGGGAAGAAGAACCGGAAAAAACGGACAATCACTCCTTGAAAATATTAGATACTAGCGTCATAATTGATGGGCGTGTTGCTGATATTTGTCAAACAGGCTTTTTAGAAGGAACGATTGTCATTCCTCAATTTGTATTAGAAGAACTTCAACATATTGCTGATTCTTCGGATGCATTAAAAAGAAATCGTGGAAGACGTGGCTTAGACATTTTAAATAGAATTCAAAAAGAGCTTGCCGTGAAGGTAGAAATTTACGAAGGCGATTTTGAAGACATATCTGAAGTCGATAGTAAATTAGTAAAATTAGCAAAAGTTACAAACGGCATGGTTGTAACGAATGATTTCAACTTAAATAAAGTATGTGAGCTTCAAAATGTTGGAGTATTAAACATTAATGATTTAGCTAATGCGGTAAAGCCGGTTGTCCTTCCTGGTGAAGAAATGAATGTACAAGTGATTAAGGATGGAAAAGAGCATCATCAAGGTGTTGCTTATTTAGATGATGGAACGATGATTGTGGTAGAAGATGGTCGTGAATTTATCGGAAAGCGGATAGATGTTCTAGTCACAAGTGTTCTTCAAACTTCAGCAGGCAGAATGATTTTTGCAAAACCAAAGCTATTAGAAAAAGCATTATAAGTGTTCTTTTGAAATGCTCTATGATTAGTTAGGGGTTAGAATATGGGGTATCAAGTCATTCTTCCCGCAGCGGGAAAAGGAAAAAGAATGGGTGCTGGAAAGAATAAGTTATTTATCGAAATAAATCATGTTCCCGTATTTATTCATACATTACGTATTTTTGACCAGGATGAAAATTGCAATGAAATATTTTTATCGATTCACCCGGATGATCGAGAAGAAATGAGTTCCTTTATCAAAAAATATTCAATCCAGAAGAAGCTTACTTTTGTGATTGGTGGTGCTGAGCGACAACATAGTGTGTATAATGCGCTACAAAAAATCGAGGGTGAGAGTATTGTACTCGTACACGATGCAGCAAGGCCATTTATCCAAAAGCCTTTTATTGATAAGCTGGTTCAGACGGCAGAACGTCTTGGTGCTTCTGTATTAGCTGTACCCGTAAAGGATACCATTAAAAAAGTTGAAAATGGAATCGTTATCGAAACTGTGGAACGTTCTAGCTTGTGGGCTATACAAACCCCACAAGCTTTTCGCGTTTCCTTGTTGTTAAAAGCTCATGCTTTTGCAAAAGAAAATGCTTATTTAGGGACAGATGATGCTAGTTTAGTGGAATACATGGGTGAAAAAGTCGCCATTGTTGAGGGAGATTACAACAATATCAAGTTAACAACTCCAGAGGATTTAGCTTTTGCCAATGCTATTCTACAAGAACAAAATAAACAGTCTTGAAAGATAGGAGAATGAAATGATGTTTCGAATTGGACAAGGATTTGATGTACATCAACTAACAGAAAATAGACCGCTTATTATCGGTGGAATAACCATTCCATTTGAAAAGGGTCTACTTGGGCACTCAGATGCAGATGTTCTTTTACACACTGTAGCGGATGCATGTTTAGGTGCGATTGGAGAAGGAGATATAGGGAGACATTTTCCTGATACAGATCCGCGGTTTAAGGACGCAGACTCGGCAAAATTATTAACGCATGTTTGGAATCTAGTGAAAGAAAAAGGCTATAAATTAGGAAATATCGACTGTACGATTATCGCCCAACAGCCCAAAATGGCTCCATATGTTCCGCAAATGCGTGAAAGAATTGCACAGTTGTTAGAGGCAACCATCGACCAAGTGAATGTGAAGGCAACAACAACTGAAAAATTAGGATTTACTGGCCGAGGAGAAGGAATAGCCTCACAAGTTGCTGTGTTATTGCAAAAGGTGTAAGGTGTAGCTATAAACTCATTTTATTTCTATTCCATTAAGATTTTTATATGATAAAATAAATTGCTATAGAGAAGGCGAAAGCGCCTTGTAAGGCGAATAAGCTAAACATTTGTATATATTAAAATAAAATGGAGGCCTACCTATCATGTCAAATGATATTCGTGTTCGTTATGCGCCAAGTCCAACTGGCCATTTACATATTGGTAATGCACGTACTGCTCTTTTTAACTATCTATATGCTCGAAACAAGGGTGGAAAATTTATCATCCGTATAGAAGATACAGACCAAAAGCGTAATATTGAAGGTGGCGAAGAAAGCCAACTTAAATATTTAAAATGGCTTGGAATCGATTGGGATGAAAGTGTTGATGTTGGTGGAGAGTATGGTCCTTACCGCCAGTCAGAACGCAACGATATTTATGCAAAATATTATGGACAGCTTCTGAATGAAGGCAAAGCTTACAAATGCTATTGTACAGAAGAGGAATTAGAAGCTGAGCGTGAGGCTCAAATTGCAAAAGGTGAAAATCCGCAATATTCAGGGAAATGTCGCCACCTTACATCAGATCAACAAGCAGCCTATGTAGCAGAAGGCCGTTTACCAAGTATTCGTTTAAAAGTACCGGCAAATACAGTCTATTCCTTCGATGACATGGTAAAAGGAAATGTATCCTTTGAATCAGAGGGGATCGGCGATTGGGTAATGGTGAAAAAGGATGGAATTCCAACCTATAACTTCGCTGTTGCCATTGACGATTACTTAATGAAAATTTCCCATGTACTAAGAGGAGATGACCATATCTCCAATACACCAAAACAATTAATGGTATATGAAGCACTAGGTTGGGAAGCTCCTCAATTTGGGCACATGACATTAATTGTCAATGAAAGCCGTAAAAAATTGAGTAAGCGTGATGAAAGCATTATTCAATTTATCGAGCAGTATGAAGAACTTGGCTACTTACCAGAAGCATTATTTAACTTTATCGGCTTATTAGGATGGTCTCCATCAGGGGAAGAAGAAATTTTCACGAAAGAACAATTTATTGAAATCTTTGATGCAAGCCGTCTTTCTAAATCACCTGCCTTATTTGATAATCAGAAACTAACTTGGATGAACAATCAATACGTAAAACAACTGGATCTTGATAAATTAGTGGACATTTCACTTCCACACTTAATCAAATCAGGTCATCTTCCAAGTGAACTTAATGGTGAGCAAAAGGCTTGGGCTCGTCAACTGATTGCTCTTTTCCAAGAAAAAATGAGTTATGGTGCTGAAATCGTACCTTTAACGGAATTATTTTTCCAGGATGAAGTAAACTATGAAGAAGAGGCAAAAGAAGTGTTAACGGGCGAACAAGTACCAGAAGTATTAAAGGCTTTCGCTCAAGAAGTAGAGGGATTAACCGATTTCAACGCGGAGGAAATTAAAGCTGCAATGAAAGCTGTTCAGAAAGCAACAGGTCAAAAAGGAAAGAATCTATTTATGCCAATTCGTGTTGCCACTACAGGTCAGACACATGGGCCAGATCTTCCTGAGGCTATTTCTTTACTAGGAAAAGAAAAGATTCTAAATCGTTTACGACAAGCTTAAAAAAACTTTTTTTGTTAAGGTCAATTTAGTTAACATATTAAGTGAAATGTAATATAGTAAAAGTAATATTTTATATATGTAAAAATGTTGAAGAGGAAAAGTAAAAGAATGATGCTTAAAAGAGAGAACCATCACCGGCTGAAAGTGGTTCAGGCCACTCATTTTTTGAAATGCACCTCTGAGTCCCTGATTAAACGGATTTTTTCCAAGTAAATTAGGGCGGAACCCTACCGTTATTAGGTTTAAGTGAGATGATTTTTAGAATCATCTAATCAGAGTGGAACCGCGCCTTTTAAGCGTCTCTGTCTTCGGACAGGGGCGCTTTTTTATTTGGCTATGTTTGATTCGGCACAAATGGCTAAAATAGTAGTGCTTTTAAAGCGAATCCTCATCAGTCCGATTTTATCGGACACACGTTCCGTTATTTTAACGAAAATGAGTGTTTTTAGGGGATTATCGGACTACAGTTCCGTTATTTCACTAAAAATAAGCCTTTTGCTGATGAAATAGAGTGAATAACGGCATCTGAGTCCGTTAAGTTAGTAAAAACCGCTTATTTTAGAGAAATAACGGATTGTGTGTCCTATTTTTAAAAAAAGCTCAGTCAAAGAGCACTGTTTATTTTTAACAAAGTTAATTGGAGCGGAAATTAACATTCTTGTTTAACAGAGTTTAAGAAAAAATAAGCCTAGGACTCAAGAAGTGATAAAGCTATGGAATATTTTTTAGACAGAGAAAGGAGTGAAAACAAACATGTTTAAAACGCTAAAGGATGATTTAGAGGTAGTTTTTGAGCAGGACCCGTCGGCAAGGAGTTATTTAGAAGTCATTTTAACTTATTCAGGATTACATGCAATTTGGGCACATCGTCTTGCTCATGGTTTTTATAAACGGAAGTTTTTCTTTCTAGCCCGCGTCATATCTCAAGTTAGCCGTTTTTTTACAGGAATTGAAATTCACCCGGGTGCCAAAATTGGACGTCGATTTTTCATTGACCACGGCATGGGGGTTGTGATTGGAGAAACCTGTGAAATTGGAGATAATGTCACCGTTTTCCAAGGGGTAACACTTGGGGGTACAGGTAAAGAAAAGGGAAAAAGACATCCAACGGTAATGGATAATGCCCTTATTGCTACTGGAGCAAAAGTATTAGGTTCCATCACTGTGGGAGAGAATTCTAAAATAGGTGCTGGTTCGGTCGTCTTAAAGGATGTACCACCTAATTCAACGGTCGTAGGAATCCCAGGTAAAGTCGTTATACAGGATGGGATACGAATTGGGAAGGATTTAAATCATTGTGATCTTCCAGACCCGATAAATGACCGATTAAAGGAATTGGAAAATGAGATGGAAACATTAAGACTTATGCTAAATGAGTCTATTACAGAAGGGAGCAAGGTAAATGGCGATTAAGATCTATAATACGATGACGAGAAAAAAGGAAGACTTTATTCCTCTTGAAGAAGGAAAAGTAAAAATGTACGTATGCGGACCGACTGTCTATAATTATATTCATATAGGAAATGCAAGACCAGCAATCGTTTTTGATACAGTCAGAAGGTATTTTGAATACCGAGGTTACGACATTAAATATATCTCTAATTTTACGGATGTAGATGATAAGTTAATCCGTGCTGCAAATGAAATTGGTGAAGATGTACCAACCATTGCCGATCGTTTTATCCAGGCATATTTTGAGGATGTTTCCGCACTGGGATGCAAAAAAGCGGATGTCCACCCAAGAGTAATGGAAAGTATGGATATTATCATTGAATTTATTGCGAAATTGGTTGAAAAGGATTTTGCGTATGAGTCTGGTGGAGATGTTTATTTCCGAACTAGAAAGTTTGATGATTACGGAAAATTATCGCATCAGTCCGTTGATGAGCTTCGTTTAGGTGCTCGTATTGAAATCGGTGAAAAGAAACAGGATGCTTTAGATTTTGCTTTATGGAAATCAGCAAAAGAAGGGGAAATTTCTTGGGAGAGTCCATGGGGGCTTGGTCGTCCAGGCTGGCATATCGAGTGCTCCGCTATGGCGAAGAAGTATTTAGGAGAGACTATTGATATCCATGCAGGCGGTCAGGATTTAGCATTCCCTCACCATGAAAATGAAATTGCTCAATCGGAAAGCTTATCTGGCAAAGAGTTTGCACGTTATTGGATGCACAACGGATATATTAATATCGATAACGAGAAAATGTCTAAATCCCTAGGGAACTTTGTGTTAGTCCACGACATTATTAAAAAACATGATCCACAAGTATTAAGGTTCTTTATGTTATCGGTACATTATCGTAATCCAATCAATTATAGTGAAGAGCTATTAGAAAATACAGCGGCTGCCTTTGACCGACTAAAAACTTCTTATCAAAACCTAAAACACCGCCGTGAGATGAGCTCGAATCTAAATGATCAAAAACAAGAGTGGTTCGATAAAATAGCCGAATTAAAAGGTCAGTTTATGGAAGCCATGGACGATGACTTTAATACAGCAAATGCAGTATCCGTCTTATTCGAACTATCCAAGCTTGCCAATTATTATCTTTTAGAAAAAAACACCTCAGTTGATGTGATTGATGCATTCCTAAAAGAATTAGAAGAGCTATTTGCGGTATTAGGGCTAGAGCTTAAAAATGAAGAACTTTTAGATGAAGAAATCGAAGCGTTAATTCAAAAAAGAATGGAAGCAAGGAAGAATAGAGATTTTCAATTATCTGACCAAATCCGTGATCAATTAAAGGAAATGAATATTATTTTAGAAGATACGGCTCAAGGTACTCGTTGGAAAAGAGGCTAAGCAATGCTTCAGTATGATCAAAGAATTGATGAAAAACAATTAAATAGTTTAGCCCTTGCGTATATGGGTGATGCGGTCTTTGAAACGTATGTCCGTCATCACCTCTTACAAGGAGGGAAAGTGAAGCCGAATCAGCTGCATAAAACGGCAACCAAATTTGTTTCCGCAAAAGCACAGGCAAGTATGCTGTTTTATTTATTGGATCAAAACGTATTAACGGAATACGAGCACTCTGTTGTGCTGCGTGGGCGTAATGCTAAATCCGGTTCCATTCCCAAAAATACGGATGTTCAAACGTACCGATATGGAACAGGTTTTGAAGCCTTAATCGGATATTTATATTTATCAAAGAATGAAAAACGTTTAGAGGAAATTATTCAATTAACCATTCAATTCATTGAGAACAAGGAAGGAGGAATAAACAATGGGTGAAGATTATATTATTGGCAAAAATACGGTTCTGGAAGCTTTAAGATCAGGACGTGATATTAACAAAATTTTTATTTTAGAAGGATTGCAAAAGGGTGCAATGTCTCAAATCGCTCATTTAGCCAATGAAAACAAGGTGCTAGTTCAACTTGTTCCAAAGAAAAAATTGGATCAAATGAGTGATGGGAATCATCAAGGAGTAATAGCCCATGTTGCGGCTTATCAATATTCTGAATTAGATGATTTATATAAAATAGCTGAAAAACGAAATGAACCACCGTTCTTTTTAATTCTTGATGAGATAGAGGATCCTCATAATTTAGGATCCATTATGAGAACAGCAGATGCTGTAGGAGCTCATGGAATTATTATTCCAAAACGACGCGCGGTTGGTTTAACAACAACGGTTGCGAAGGTTTCAACCGGGGCGATTGAATATATACCAGTCGTACGTGTTACTAATCTTGCTAGAACCATTGATGAATTGAAGGAAAGAGGTATTTGGATAGCAGGAACGGATGCAAAAGGAAGTGAAGATTACCGCAGAATGGATGGTAACATGCCACTTGGTCTTGTGATTGGTAGTGAAGGGAAGGGGATGGGAAGATTAATCAGAGATAAATGTGATTTTCTTTTCCATCTTCCAATGGCAGGTAAGGTTACTTCACTAAATGCTTCAGTAGCGGCTGCCATTCTGATGTATGAGGTTTATCGAAAAAGAAACCCGATTGAGGGATAATCATGGACATCCTTATTGTAGATGGATATAACATGATTGGGGCTTGGGCAGAGCTAAGGGCTCTAAAGGACAAAGATTTAGCAGCTGCCCGTGACCGTTTAGTAGAAATGATGGCTGATTATCAGGCATATACTGGATATCGGGTTATTATTGTTTTTGATGCTCATTACGTTCAAGGAACCGAAAAAAAATATCGCAATTACAAGATTGAGATTATTTTTACAAAAGAAAATGAAACAGCAGATGAAAGAATTGAAAAGCTGGCTATTCAATTAAATAATCGAAAAACGCAGGTTCATGTAGCTACTTCAGATTTTACAGAACAATGGTCTATTTTTGGACAAGGTGCTTTAAGAAAGTCTGCCCGTGAATTATTTATTGAAATTCAAGCCATCGATAAAAAAATAGAAAAGAATGTCCAGAAAATTCAAGAACAGCGCCCTTTTTCAAAAATAAATTTGAGTAATGAACTATTAGAAATTTTTGAAAAATGGCGCAGAGGGCAATGAGACTGCCTTGACGCTTAGAAAAACCCTACTGTATAATATTGCTATCTATGCTTGTACGGTCGGAGGGGATCTAAGTGAGTGTTGACTTAAGAACAAAAATCAACGAAAATTATGCCCACCTTGAAGACGAAGAGATTATTGATTTTGTCCATAAAGGGGAAAGTGAAGCATTAGATTACCTCATTCATAAATATCGAAATTTTGTTCGTGCAAAAGCAAGATCCTATTTTTTAATTGGTGCCGACAAAGAAGATATTGTTCAAGAAGGAATGATTGGACTTTATAAGGCTATTCGAGATTTTAAAGAGGACAAACTGACCTCTTTCAAAGCCTTTGCAGAACTTTGTATTACACGACAAATTATTACGGCCATTAAAACCGCTACAAGACAGAAGCATATTCCATTAAATTCATATGTGTCTTTAGATAAACCTATCTATGACGAAGAATCAGACAGGACCCTTATGGATGTAATTTCAGGAGCGAAAGTGATGGATCCTGAAGAACTGATTATTAGCCAGGAAGAATTCGACCAAATCGAATTTAAGATGGCAGAGCTTTTAAGCGATTTAGAAAGAAAAGTACTAGCCCTCTATTTAGACGGGCAGTCATATCAAGAAATTTCAGAAGAGTTAAACAGGCATGTGAAATCGATTGATAACGCGCTTCAGCGAGTCAAGCGAAAATTAGAAAGATATTTGGAAATTCGTGAATTTTCTATGTGATTGACATAGGACTTATTGACAACCTATAGGTACCATGTTATCTTTTTAAAGATATAAAAAAGGACATTAGTAGGTGTCGACATGAATAAAAAAGTGGTTCTATCATGTGTAGATTGTGGATCACGTAATTATACAACCATGAGTAACAAGGAAACAAAACCAGACAGACTTGAGTTGAAAAAATTCTGTACGAATTGTAATAAACATACTGTTCACCGTGAAACAAAGTAAGTTGAATAGATATCAATAAATAGACGTATTTCGATTTGTTTGGGGGTTAAATAATGCAACGACTTATTAACTTTTTCCGCGATGTTGTAAGAGAAATGAAAAAAGTAAGCTGGCCAAAACGTAAAGAGTTAACTCGTTATACGGTTATAGTTATGGCAACAGTTACTTTTATGGCGGTCTTTTTTGCAGTGTTAGATTTAGGAATTTCTGAGGTAATCCGTCTAATTCTTGAATAACCATTGGTAGGTTATGGTATAATGGTAGATGAATGAAACAAACTGATTAAAGCCCGTCTAACGGGTTTTTTCATTTGGTAAAAAATCTCATTTTGAAATAAATTCATATTTGAAACATAGGGAGGGAAGGACGTATTAGTCCCCTTGAATGGAAAAGAATTGGTATGTAGTTCACACGTACTCTGGTTATGAGAATAAAGTAAAAGCAAACCTAGAGAAGCGCGTGGAATCGATGGGAATGCAAGACAAAATCTTTAGAGTGGTCGTTCCTGAAGAAGAAGAAACAGATATCAAAAACGGCAAAAAGAAAGTAGTTAAGCGTAAAGTATTTCCAGGTTATGTCTTAGTAGAAATCGTTATGACCGATGATTCTTGGTATGTCGTTCGTAATACGCCTGGAGTAACAGGGTTTGTTGGTTCTGCTGGATCAGGTTCAAAGCCAACTCCATTATTGCCAGAGGAAGTTAACTTCATCTTAAAACGCATGGGTGTAGAAGAAAGACGTATTGATGTAGATTTTACCCTTGGTGAAACGGTTCAAGTAAAAGAAGGTCCATTTGCTAACTTTACAGGTACGATTGAAGAGATGGATAAAGACAAAGCGAAGCTAAAAGTTTTAGTCAATATGTTCGGTCGTGACACGCCTGTAGAGCTTGATTTTACACAAATTGAAAAAATATAACCTGAAAAAACTTGAAATCATTTTTAAAAAGTGGTAATATTTCATAGGTCAGTATGTCTCAGAAAAGAGACTGGACAAATATGTAAAATTCTTTATTTTTATATAAAGAAATTTGTTGAGTGGGAGGGTAAATACCCTATTACCACATCACGGACTTTAAGGAGGTGTGTCTCGTGGCTAAAAAAGTAATTAAAGTTGTTAAATTACAAATTCCTGCTGGAAAAGCTAATCCAGCGCCACCAGTTGGTCCTGCATTAGGTCAAGCAGGTGTTAATATCATGGGATTCTGTAAGGAATTCAACGCTCGTACAGCTGATCAAGCTGGATTAATCATCCCTGTTGAAATCACGGTTTTTGAAGACCGTTCATTTACATTTATTACGAAAACTCCTCCTGCTGCTGTATTGTTAAAAGTAGCGGCTGGAATTCAGTCTGGTTCTGGTGTACCAAACCGTAATAAAGTAGCAACAGTTAAGCGTAGCACAGTACGCGAGATTGCTGAACAGAAAATGCCTGACTTAAATGCAGCTAGCGTTGAAGCAGCTATGCGCATGGTAGAAGGTACTGCACGCAGCATGGGTATTGTTATCGAAGACTAATCCATGTTGGAGTATTAGGTTGTTTGATTGGGGTTGCGGGGAGTGAAGTAGTTCTACTCGCAACCTTTATTCGTGGGAGGTTCTTCCGTTAAAACCACAATTTAGGAGGATTTTAAAATGGCTAAAAAAGGTAAGAAGTATTTAGAAGCTGTAAAGCTTGTAGATCGTTCTAAAGCATATCCAATTACAGAAGCAATCGAACTTGCAAAGAAAACAAACTTTGCTAAATTCGACGCAACATTAGAAGTAGCTTTCCGTTTAGGGGTAGACCCTAAGAAAGCTGACCAACAAATCCGTGGTGCAGTTGTGCTTCCTAACGGAACTGGTAAAGTTCAACGCGTTTTAGTATTTGCTAAAGGCGAAAAGGTTAAAGAAGCAGAAGCAGCTGGCGCTGATTATGTAGGTGATGCAGAATACATCACTAAAATCCAACAAGGTTGGTTTGACTTCGATGTAATCGTTGCAACTCCTGACATGATGGGTGAAGTTGGTAAATTAGGTCGTGTATTAGGACCAAAAGGCTTAATGCCAAACCCTAAAACAGGAACTGTTACTTTCGACGTAACAAGAGCTGTTAATGAAATCAAAGCTGGTAAAGTTGAATACCGTGTTGACAAAGCTGGAAACATCCACGTGCCAATCGGTAAAGCATCTTTCGAAAACGAAAAGTTAGTTGAAAACTTCAACACTGTTTTCGAAACTATGGTAAAAGTGAAGCCTTCTGCAGCAAAAGGAACATACATGAAGAACGTAACAGTTGCTTCAACTATGGGACCTGGTGTAAAGGTTGATCCTTCAACTGTTACAGTTAAGTAATTAGGAAGTTTTTTTCTGGAGAAAAAAACCAATTGACATTTATAAAACAACTAGATATAATAAATTTTGTTGTTTTGAAAATATATAACATTTGTACCAGAGACAGTAGGGGCTAACGCTTAAAAATCCTGCCGAGGTAAATTGATAGAATTTAGTTCGTTTAATGAACGACTTTTATCTGCCTCCATGTCTTAATGCATAGCATGGAGGTTTTTATATGCTCGGTATGAATGTAGTGAAACTACAGGAGGTGTTATAGATGAGCAGCGCTATCGAAACTAAAAAACAAATCGTAGACGAAATTGCTGAAAAGCTAAAAAACAGTAAATCAACAATCGTTGTTGACTACCGCGGATTAACAGTTGGACAAGTTACTGAACTTCGTAAACAACTGCGCGAAGCTGGGATCGATTTCAAGGTTTACAAAAATTCAATGACTCGTCGTGCAGCAGAAGCTGCTGGGTTAGCTGGGTTAAATGAGGCTTTAACAGGCCCTAACGCTATCGCATTCTCTAATGAAGATGTAGTAGCACCTGCGAAAATCCTAAACGATTTCGCGAAAAAGAACGAAGCACTAGAACTAAAAGCTGGTGTAATCGAAGGAAACATTGCGACTGTTGAAGAAGTGAAAGCTCTTGCTGAACTTCCATCTCGTGAAGGTTTACTTTCTATGTTACTCAGCGTTCTTCAAGCTCCTATCCGCAACCTTGCACTTGTTGCAAAAGCGGTGGCAGATCAAAAAGAAGAACAAGGCGCGTAAGTTAACATTATTGGTTTTACCATATTAAAACAAAATTTAAGGAGGAAAACTTATCATGACTAAAGAACAAATCATTGAAGCAGTTAAAAATATGACTGTTTTAGAATTAAACGATCTAGTAAAAGCAATCGAAGAAGAATTCGGCGTAACTGCTGCTGCTCCTGTAGCAATGGGTGGCGTAGCTGTTGCAGCTGTTGAAGAAAAGACTGACTTTGACGTAATCCTAGCTAGCGCTGGTGACCAAAAAATCAAAGTTATCAAAGTTGTACGTGAAATCACTGGTCTTGGACTTAAAGAAGCAAAAGACCTTGTTGACAACACTCCAAAGCCACTTAAAGAAGGCGCTTCTAAAGAAGAAGCTGAAGAAATCAAAGCTAAACTTGAAGAAGTTGGAGCTAACGTTGAAGTTAAGTAATCCAATTATGAAAAAGCTCGCTTAATAGCGAGCTTTTTTCCTCTGTATTTCTTTTTGAAGAATGACCGTGTTTTTGTATTTTAACCTCATTACTCTTCTATTACACCTTCGGAGGTGGCAGGAAATGACTGAACATTATTATTCCAAAGAACAAAAAGTTGAAAGCGATCCTATACATTTTGATTTTAAGTTGCGAAACCATTCTTTCCGTTTTAGAACAGATAATGGTGTTTTTTCAAAAAAAGAAATTGATTTTGGATCAAGACTTTTGGTAGAGTTCTTTCGCTTTCCAACTATAGAGGGAGATATCTTAGATGTTGGTTGTGGCTATGGTCCGATAGGTCTTTCTATTGCTAAAGATGCCGGTGCTAGGAAAATACATATGATAGATGTAAATGAAAGAGCACTTTCGTTAGCGAAAGAAAATGCACAGCTTAATCAAATCTCCAACGTATCTATCTATGAAAGTTATTGTTTGGATGCTGTTGAAGAAGGCGTGAAATTTGCAGCCATTCTTACAAACCCGCCTATCCGAGCAGGGAAAAAAGTAGTTCATCAAATTTTGCGTCAAAGCTATGATTATTTAACAACAGATGGAGAGTTATGGGTTGTGATTCAAAAAAAGCAGGGGGCTCCGTCAGCTGTGGAGTTGCTAGAAGGTTTATTCAACGAAGTTGAGGTAGTGGAAAAGAAAAAAGGTTATTTTATTATTAAGGCAACAAAATAATTGACGTAAGAATACCCCTATGTTAATATTATAAAATGCCAACAAAGTATATTCTGGATAATTACTAAATTAAACATTCTTTGTATAATTTTGGTTTTTATCGGGAATGCTAATAAAATAATAGTGTAAATGTGAAAATGTGGTTTTTTAGCTTAAAAACCCTTTTTCTTTTTGTCTTATGGATACGAAAAATTTCGTGGCTATAAGAATTTTATAGAATTATAACGCTTGATTTGAGGGGTGAATCAGTTGACAGGACAACTAGTTCAATATGGACGACACCGCCAACGGAGAAGTTATGCGCGAATCAGTGAAGTTTTAGAATTACCAAATTTGATTGAAATTCAAACCTCTTCCTATCAATGGTTTCTTGATGAGGGTTTGCGTGAAATGTTCCAGGATATTTCACCAATTGAAGACTTTACTGGTAACCTATCGCTTGAGTTTATTGATTACAGTCTTGGCGAACCAAAATATTCCGTTGAGGAATCTAAAGAACGAGATGTCACATATTCAGCACCATTGCGTGTGAAAGTGCGTCTTATCAACAAGGAAACTGGAGAAGTAAAAGATCAAGATGTTTTCATGGGAGATTTCCCATTGATGACTGAAACTGGTACATTCGTGATCAATGGAGCTGAACGTGTTATCGTTTCTCAGCTTGTTCGTTCACCGAGTGTTTATTTCAGTGGAAAAGTTGATAAAAATGGTAAAAAAGGATTTACCGCTACGGTTATTCCTAATCGTGGTGCATGGCTTGAATATGAGACAGATGCGAAAGATGTAGTATATGTTCGAATCGATCGTACTCGGAAACTACCCGTTACGGTTCTTTTGCGTGCTCTCGGGTTCGGCTCTGATCAAGAAATCATCGATTTGATTGGAGATAATGAATATCTTCGAAACACATTAGAAAAAGACAACACAGAAAGTACCGATAAAGCACTATTAGAAATCTATGAGCGTCTTCGTCCAGGTGAACCACCTACTGTTGAAAATGCGAAAAGCTTATTAATTTCAAGATTTTTTGATGCTAAACGTTATGATTTAGCAAGTGTTGGTCGTTATAAAATTAATAAAAAGCTTCATATAAAGAATCGTCTCTTCAACCAACGAGTGGCAGAAACTCTTGTTGATCCAGAAACAGGCGAAATTATCGTTGAAAAGGGTACTGTTTTAGATAGACGTACACTTGATAAAATTCTTCCATATTTAGAAAACAACCATGTTGGTTATAAATCTTCTCAGCCAGTTGGAGGAGTGGTGGAAGAAGCAATCACATTACAATCTATCAAAATTTATGCTCCTTATGATGATAATGAGAAGGTCATTAATGTTATTGGTAATGCCTATGTCGAAGAGCCGGTGAAAAATATTACACCTGCTGATATCATGGCTTCCATTAGTTATTTCTTCAATTTATTACATTCAGTAGGAGATACAGATGATATTGACCATTTAGGAAATCGTCGTCTGCGTTCCGTTGGTGAACTATTACAAAACCAATTCCGTATCGGTTTATCCCGTATGGAACGTGTTGTAAGGGAAAGAATGTCTATTCAAGATACTGCTACTATTACTCCGCAGCAGTTGATTAACATTCGTCCGGTAATAGCATCTATTAAAGAATTCTTTGGTAGCTCTCAGTTATCACAGTTCATGGATCAAACGAATCCGTTAGCGGAATTAACACATAAGCGTCGTTTATCAGCGTTAGGACCTGGGGGATTAACACGTGAACGTGCTGGATTTGAAGTGCGTGACGTTCACTATTCTCACTATGGTCGTATGTGTCCGATTGAGACTCCAGAGGGACCAAACATTGGATTAATTAACTCATTGTCATCATATGCAAAGGTAAACCGCTTTGGGTTTATTGAAACACCATACCGCAGAGTTGATCCTGAAACAGGTAAGGTAACATCTCGAATTGATTATTTAACAGCTGATGAACAGGATAACTATGTGGTTGCACAGGCGAATTCACGTCTAGGTGAAGATGGTTCATTCCTTGATGAAGATATCGTTGCTCGTTTCAGAGATGAAAACGTAGTAGTAAATCGTGAACGAATCGACTATATGGACGTTTCACCGAAGCAGGTTGTATCTGCAGCGACTGCTTGTATTCCTTTCTTAGAAAATGATGACTCAAACCGTGCCCTAATGGGAGCGAACATGCAGCGTCAAGCAGTTCCGTTAATGCAGCCAGAAGCACCGCGAGTTGGAACAGGAATGGAATACGTTTCTGGTAAAGATTCTGGTGCAGCTGTTATCTGTAAACATGACGGTATTGTAGAACATGTTGAATCTCGTGAAGTTTGGGTACGTCGTGTGAAAGAAATCGATGGTCAAGAAGTAAAAGGTGACCTTGATAAATATCGTATGCTTAAATTTATTCGTTCCAACCAAGGTACTTGCTATAATCAAAGACCAATTGTTGCTGTTGGTAACCGCGTAACAAAGGGTGAAATTTTAGCAGATGGACCTTCAATGGAATTAGGTGAATTAGCTTTAGGGCGTAACGTTCTAGTTGCCTTCTTAAACTGGGATGGCTATAACTATGAAGATGCCATCATTATGAGTGAAAGATTAGTGAAGGACGATGTTTATACATCCATTCACATTGAAGAATATGAGTCAGAGTCTCGTGATACAAAGCTTGGACCTGAAGAAATCACTCGTGATATTCCGAATGTTGGGGAAGATGCATTACGCAACCTAGACGAGCGTGGAATTATCCGAGTCGGTGCAGAAGTAAAAGACGGAGATTTACTTGTTGGTAAAGTTACACCTAAAGGAGTAACGGAGTTAACAGCTGAAGAAAGACTTTTACATGCAATCTTTGGTGAAAAAGCGCGTGAAGTTCGTGACACATCTCTTCGTGTGCCAAATGGCGGCGGCGGTATTGTTCTTGATGTTAAAGTCTTCAACCGTGAAGATGGAGACGAATTACCACCAGGTGTAAACCAATTAGTACGTGCATATATCGTTCAAAAGCGTAAAATCTCTGAAGGGGATAAAATGGCTGGACGACATGGTAATAAAGGGGTTATTTCTCGTATCTTACCAGAAGAAGATATGCCGTACCTTCCAGATGGAACACCAGTAGACATCATGCTTAACCCATTAGGAGTTCCTTCCCGTATGAATATCGGTCAGGTACTTGAGTTACATCTTGGTATGGCTGCTCGTTATCTTGGTATTCACGTTGCATCACCAGTATTTGATGGTGCTCGTGAGGAAGATGTATGGTCAACGATTGAAGAAGCAGGAATGGCACGAGATGCTAAAACTGTTCTATATGATGGACGTACTGGAGAACCATTTGATAACCGTGTTTCTGTTGGTGTCATGTATATGATTAAACTAGCTCATATGGTTGATGATAAACTTCATGCTCGTTCTACAGGACCTTATTCACTTGTTACCCAACAGCCACTTGGTGGTAAAGCACAGTTTGGTGGACAACGTTTCGGAGAGATGGAGGTATGGGCACTTGAAGCATATGGTGCTGCTTATACATTACAAGAAATCTTAACTGTAAAATCCGATGATGTTGTTGGTCGTGTGAAAACATATGAAGCGATTGTTAAAGGTGAAAATGTTCCTGAACCAGGAGTTCCTGAATCATTCAAGGTGTTAATTAAAGAACTTCAAAGTTTAGGAATGGATGTTAAAATTCTTTCCGGTGATGATGAAGAAATTGAAATGAGAGATTTAGAGGATGAAGAAGAAATTCAACAAGCAGAATCCTTTACAATCGCTCCAGAGCCAGAGAATCAAGAAGTAGAAACTGTAAGCATTAAAGACTAAATCCTCTTTCATTTAATGGGTAGTAAATCACAAGTTATGGATACGATTCTTGTGATTTACTCCTGTTAAATAGCAATTAGGGTAAAACCTGTAGATCGAAAGGGAGGTAGACCCTTGATAGACGTTAATAATTTTGAATATATGAAGATTGGTCTGGCTTCACCTGATAAAATCCGTTCTTGGTCATTTGGTGAAGTAAAGAAACCAGAAACGATAAATTATCGTACATTAAAGCCAGAAAAAGATGGTTTATTCTGTGAAAGAATTTTTGGTCCAACTAAGGACTGGGAATGTCATTGTGGTAAATATAAGCGTGTTCGTTATAAAGGTGTAGTTTGTGATCGATGTGGAGTAGAGGTAACTCGTGCGAAGGTCCGTCGTGAAAGAATGGGGCATATTGAGTTAGCTGCACCGGTATCACATATTTGGTATTTCAAAGGTATCCCAAGTCGTATGGGTCTAGTTTTAGATATGTCACCACGTGCTTTAGAAGAAGTTATTTACTTTGCTTCTTATGTGGTTACAGATACGGGTGAGACACCACTTGAGAAAAAACAACTATTATCTGAAAAAGAATACCGTGCTTATAAAGATAAATTCGGCAATAAATTCCAAGCATCAATGGGTGCTGAAGCAATTAAAAAGCTTTTAACAGATATCGATCTTGAAAAAGAAGTAAATATCTTAAAAGAAGAATTAAAGACTGCACAAGGTCAACGTAGAACACGTGCTATTAAACGTCTTGAAGTTTTAGAAGCTTTCCGTAATTCAGGAAATGAGCCTTCTTGGATGATCTTAGACGTTCTACCAGTTATTCCACCTGAACTACGTCCGATGGTTCAATTAGATGGTGGACGTTTTGCCACATCTGACTTAAACGATCTATATCGTCGTGTTATTAATCGTAACAATCGATTAAAGCGTCTATTAGACTTAGGAGCACCAAGCATCATCGTTCAAAACGAGAAGCGTATGCTTCAAGAAGCTGTAGATGCATTAATTGACAATGGACGTCGTGGCAGACCTGTTACGGGCCCTGGTAACCGTCCATTAAAATCACTGTCTCACATGTTAAAAGGTAAACAAGGACGTTTCCGTCAAAACCTTTTAGGTAAACGTGTTGACTATTCAGGACGTTCCGTTATCGTCGTTGGTCCAAACTTAAAAATGTATCAATGTGGTCTTCCGAAAGAAATGGCGTTAGAGCTATTCAAACCATTTGTCATGAAAGAGCTTGTTGAAAAAGGTTTAGCACATAATATCAAATCTGCTAAACGTAAGATTGAACGAGTTCAACCAGATGTTTGGGATGTACTGGAAGACGTAATTAAAGAACACCCAGTTCTTTTAAACCGTGCCCCAACTCTTCACAGACTTGGTATCCAAGCATTCGAACCAACTCTTGTAGAAGGTCGCGCAATTCGATTGCATCCATTAGTATGTACAGCTTATAACGCTGACTTTGATGGAGACCAAATGGCGGTTCACGTACCACTATCAGCTGAGGCCCAGGCAGAAGCTAGATTACTTATGCTTGCAGCTCAAAATATCTTAAATCCAAAAGATGGTAAACCAGTTGTTACTCCTTCTCAGGATATGGTATTGGGTAACTATTACCTAACACTTGAAAGAGAAAACGCAGTGGGCGAAGGAATGATCTTTAAGGATACAAACGAGGCTTTAATTGCGTATCAAAATGGATATGCTCATTTGCATACACGTGTAGCAGTTCACGCTGGTTCACTTAATAATGAAACATTTACAGATGAACAAAACAACAAGTTGTTATTAACGACTGTAGGTAAGTTGATTTTCAACGAAATCTTGCCTAAGTCATTCCCGTACATTAACGAACCTACACAAAATAACTTAGAAGTAGAAACACCTGCTAAGTATTTTGTGGAAAAAGGTGCAGACGTAAGAGCTCTTATTAAGGAAATGCCTTTAGTGGATCCATTTAAAAAGAAAATCCTTGGAAATATCATTGCCGAAGTATTTAAACGTTTTAAAATTACGGAAACGTCTAAAATGCTTGACCGTATGAAGGATTTAGGATTTAAGTTTTCTTCTAAAGCAGGTATTACTGTAGGGGTAGCTGATATCGTCGTACTTAGAGAAAAAGAAGAAATTCTAAAAGATGCACAAACAAAAGTAGATAATGTTCAAAAGCAATTCCGCCGTGGTCTTATCACAGAGGATGAGCGTTATGATCGTGTTATCTCTATCTGGAGTCAAGCGAAGGACGTTATTCAAGGTAAACTGATGAAGTCCTTAAGCAAGACAAATCCTATCTTTATGATGAGTGATTCTGGAGCCCGTGGTAACGCATCTAACTTTACACAGCTTGCAGGTATGCGTGGTCTGATGGCCAACCCGGCTGGACGAATTATTGAATTACCGATTAAATCAAGTTTCCGAGAAGGATTAACTGTACTTGAATACTTCATTTCCACACATGGTGCTCGTAAGGGTCTTGCCGATACAGCTTTAAAAACAGCTGACTCAGGTTACCTAACAAGACGTCTAGTTGATGTTGCTCAGGATGTTATCGTTCGTGATGATGATTGTGGAACAGATCGTGGATTGTTAGTGAGTGCATTAAGAGATGGAACGGAAATTATTGAACCATTAGAAGAGCGTTTAATTGGCAGATATGCAAGAAAACCGATTAAACATCCAGAAACGAAGCAGGTATTAGTTGAAGAAAATGATTTGATTACAGAAGATATAGCAAAAGAAATCGTAAATGCTGGAATTGAAACAGTTAATATCCGTTCAGCATTCACTTGTAATACAAGACACGGTGTGTGTAAAAAATGTTATGGTCGCAACCTAGCAACTGGTCAGGAAGTTGAAGTAGGTGAGGCAGTAGGTATTATTGCTGCACAATCTATTGGTGAGCCAGGTACACAGTTAACGATGCGTACATTCCATACAGGTGGGGTAGCAGGAGACGATATCACACAAGGTTTACCACGTATCCAAGAATTATTCGAAGCTCGTAACCCGAAAGGTCAAGCGGTTATTTCAGAGCTTAATGGGGTTGTTGTTGGTATAAATGAGGGCCGTGATCGTCAACACGAGATTGTTGTTCAAGGTGAACTTGAATCTAGAACCTATACAGCACCTTATACAGCGCGCCTAAAGGTAGCTATTAACGATAATGTACTTCGAGGACAAGAGCTAACAGAAGGTTCTATCGATCCGAAAGAACTTCTAAGAGTTAAAGATGTTGGCACCGTTCAAGAATATTTATTGCGTGAGGTTCAAAAGGTTTACCGTATGCAAGGGGTAGAAATCGGGGATAAGCACGTGGAAGTAATGGTACGCCAAATGCTTCGTAAAGTACGTGTTATTGATGCAGGTGAAACGGATGTTTTACCAGGATCATTACTTGATATTCACCAATTTACAGACGCTAACGAAAAAGCGCTGCTTGAAGGAAATCTTCCTGCAACATGCCGTCCTGTATTACTTGGTATTACGAAAGCTTCACTTGAAACAGATTCCTTCTTATCTGCTGCATCATTCCAAGAAACAACTCGTGTTCTTACAGACGCAGCAATTAAAGGAAAACGTGATGAATTATTAGGTCTAAAAGAAAATGTAATTATTGGTAAGCTTGTACCAGCTGGAACAGGAATGCAACGTTATCGTAAAACAGAATCATTCCTTAAAGGTGAAATACAAGAAGAACCTTTAATGGTTGAATAAAAAACATACGGTACTTGTGGGGTTCCACAAGTACCGTATTATGAATTTTAGTTATTGATAGTATTTTCGTTTCACGCAATTGTTAAAAAACATTAAATATAGTTGACAATGTTTATTACAAGTGATAATATAGCAAAGGTGTTCCTATTCACCTGTTACTTTGGAGGATATCCTAATGTCTTATGAAAAAGTAATTCAGGCAAAAGAAATAATCGTAGGATCAAAGCAAACTGTTAAAGCGCTAAAAGAAGGAAAAGTAAAATATTTAGTAGTTGCAGATGATGCTGACCATAAGGTAACAGCAAAAGTACTACAGCTTGCTAAAGAAATACAAGTACCAATCTTACATGCTGATTCAATGAAAAAGCTAGGCAAAGCTTGTGGAATTGAAGTAGCTGCTGCAACGGTTGCCATACTTTCTTAAAAACTGTTTTTGTGGATCGATTGTATCTTCAAGAACTTTGTTTTTTGCTTTAAAATGAACCACCTGGATGTGTGGGCTTAACAAAAATTGAAGGGAGGAAAAAACATGCCTACAATTAATCAATTAGTGCGCAAGCCTCGTAAATCTATCGAGGAAAAGTCAAAATCTCCTGCGCTTAATAAAGGTTATAACAGCTTTAGAAAATCTCAAACAAACTTATCTTCACCTCAAAAACGTGGTGTATGTACACGTGTTGGTACAATGACACCAAAGAAACCGAACTCCGCATTACGTAAATATGCACGTGTTCGTTTAACTAACGGTATCGAGGTAACAGCATACATTCCTGGGATTGGTCATAACTTACAAGAACACAGCGTTGTATTAATCCGCGGTGGACGTGTAAAAGACTTACCAGGGGTACGTTATCACATTGTTCGTGGAGCACTTGACACAGCTGGTGTTAACAACCGTATGCAAGGTCGTTCTAAATATGGAACTAAGAGACCAAAAGCACCAAAAAAATAATAAACTAAAAATTAAATTGAAATAGCAACATCGAAAGGAGGAAACAACATGCCACGTAAAGGTCCTGTAGCAAAAAGAGACGTTTTACCAGATCCGCTTTATAACTCTAAGTTAGTTACTCGTCTAATCAATAAAATGATGGTAGATGGTAAAAGAGGAAAATCTCAAGCAATTCTTTATGCAGCATTTGATATTATTCGTGAGCGCACTGGCAAAGAACCTATGGAAGTATTTGACCAAGCTCTAAAGAATATCATGCCAGTTTTAGAAGTAAGAGCTCGCCGTGTAGGTGGAGCAAACTACCAAGTACCAGTAGAGGTGCGTCCAGATCGTCGTACAACTCTTGGTCTTCGTTGGTTAGTAAATTATTCTCGCAATCGCGGTGAAAAAACGATGGAAGAGCGTTTAGCTCATGAAATCTTAGATGCAGCTAACAATTCTGGTGCATCTGTTAAGAAGCGTGAAGATACTCACAAAATGGCTGAAGCAAACAAAGCGTTTGCTCACTATCGTTGGTAATTTAACCTTCAAACTAAAACTATCCTTATATTAGGAAGGAGAAAGACCCAATGGCAAGAGAGTTCTCCTTAGAAAACACTCGTAATATCGGTATCATGGCTCACATTGATGCTGGTAAAACTACAACAACTGAGCGTGTACTTTATTACACTGGTAAAATCCACAAAATTGGAGAAACACATGAAGGTGCTTCCCAAATGGACTGGATGGAGCAGGAACAAGAGCGCGGAATTACAATCACTTCCGCTGCTACAACTGCTCAATGGAAAGGCCATCGCGTTAACATCATCGACACTCCAGGACACGTAGACTTCACAATCGAAGTTGAACGTTCTTTACGTGTACTTGATGGTGCGGTTGCTGTACTTGATGCACAATCTGGTGTTGAGCCTCAAACTGAGACTGTTTGGCGCCAAGCAACAACTTACGGTGTACCTCGTGTAGTTTTCGTTAACAAAATGGATAAAATCGGTGCAGATTTCTTGTATTCTGTGAAAACAATTCACGATCGTTTACAAGCTAATGCTCACCCAATACAGTTACCGATTGGTGCTGAAGATCAGTTCGAAGCTATCATTGACTTAGTAGAAATGAAAGCTACTTTCTACGCTAATGACTTAGGAACTGATATTGAAGTTCGTGATATTCCTGCTGAGTATTTGGATCAAGCTCAAGAATGGCGCGAAAAATTAGTTGAAGCTGTTGCAGAATTAGATGAAGAATTAATGGAAAAGTACCTTGGCGGTGAAGAAATCACTGTTGAAGAGCTAAAAGCTGGTATTCGTAAAGGTACGACAAACGTTGAATTCTACCCAGTAATCTGTGGATCAGCATTCAAAAACAAAGGTGTTCAATTAATGCTTGATGCAGTAATCGACTATCTTCCATCTCCATTAGATGTACCTGCTATTAAAGGTATTCTACCGGATACAGATGAAGAAGTTGAACGTCATTCTAGTGATGAAGAGCCATTCTCTGCTCTTGCATTTAAAGTTATGACTGACCCTTATGTTGGTAAATTAACATTCTTCCGTGTTTACTCTGGTACTTTAGAGTCTGGATCATATGTTCAAAACTCTACTAAAGGAAAGCGTGAACGTGTAGGACGTATTCTACAAATGCATGCAAATAGCCGTCAAGAAATCTCTAAGGTTTATGCTGGTGATATCGCTGCTGCTGTAGGACTAAAAGATACAACTACTGGTGACACTCTTTGTGATGACAAAAATCTTGTTATCCTTGAGTCAATGGTATTCCCTGAGCCAGTAATTCAGCTTTCAGTTGAACCGAAATCAAAAGCAGACCAAGACAAAATGTCTACTGCATTACAAAAACTTCAAGAAGAAGATCCTTCTTTCCGTGCACATACTGACCAGGAAACTGGACAAACAATCATCGCTGGTATGGGTGAGCTTCACTTAGATATCATTGTTGATCGTATGCGTCGTGAATTCAAGGTAGAAGCTAACGTTGGTGCTCCACAGGTAGCATACCGTGAAACATTCCGTGCTTCAGCTTCTGTAGAAGGTAAGTTTGCACGTCAATCAGGTGGACGTGGTCAATACGGACACGTTTGGATCGAATTCGCTCCAAATGATGAAGGTAAAGGCTTCGAATTCGTTAACGGTATCGTAGGTGGGGTTGTTCCTCGTGAATACATCCCTGCAGTTCAAGCTGGTCTTGAAGATGCACTTGATCGCGGTGTGTTAGCTGGATATCCGCTTGTTGATATTAAAGCTAGATTATTTGATGGATCTTACCATGATGTTGACTCCTCTGAAATGGCGTTTAAGATCGCTGCTTCAATGGCACTTAAGAATGCTGCATCTAAGTGTAGCCCTGTTATCTTAGAGCCTGTTATGAGAGTTGAAGTAATCATCCCTGAAGAATATCTAGGGGATATCATGGGACAAATCACTTCACGTCGTGGACGCGTTGAAGGTATGGACGCTCGTGGTAACGCACAAGTAGTTCGTGCAATGGTTCCACTATCAGAAATGTTTGGTTATGCTACTTCTCTTCGTTCAAGTACACAAGGTCGTGGAGTATTCTCTATGCACTTTGACCACTACGAAGAAGTACCAAAATCAATTTCTGAAGAAATCATCAAAAAAAATAAAGGTGAATAATTGATTTTCACCTGACAATAAAGTATAACTACTATGTAAGCTGGATTAAGGAAAAGGGACAACCCTTTTTCTTACTTCCATATATATACTTAAACTTAAAATTATGAGGAGGATTTCCTAATGGGTAAAGCTAAATTCGATCGCTCAAAGCCACACGTAAATATCGGAACAATCGGTCACGTTGACCATGGTAAAACTACTTTAACAGCTGCAATCACTTCTTTCCTTGCTAAGTCAGGTAAAGCAGAAGCACGTGCATACGACCAAATTGACGGTGCACCAGAAGAAAGAGAACGTGGTATCACAATCTCTACTGCACACGTTGAGTATGAAACTGACCTTCGTCACTATGCACACGTTGACTGCCCAGGACATGCTGACTATGTTAAGAACATGATCACTGGTGCTGCACAAATGGACGGCGGTATCTTAGTTGTTTCTGCAACTGATGGCCCAATGCCACAAACTCGTGAGCACATTCTTCTATCTCGTCAAGTAGGTGTACCTTACCTTGTTGTATTCATGAACAAGTGTGACATGGTTGACGACGAAGAACTTCTTGAATTAGTAGAAATGGAAATCCGTGACCTACTTTCTGAATATGAATTCCCTGGCGATGACACTCCAGTTATCAAAGGTTCTGCTCTTAAAGCATTAGAGGGAGACCCTGTTTGGGAAGAAAAAATCACTGAACTTATGGATGCAGTTGATAGCTATATCCCAACACCAGCTCGTGATACTGAAAAGCCATTCATGATGCCAGTTGAGGATGTATTCTCAATCACTGGTCGTGGAACTGTTGCTACTGGACGCGTTGAGCGTGGAGTAGTTAAAGTTGGTGACGTAGTTGAAATCGTTGGTTTCACTGAAGAACCAAAATCTACTACTGTTACAGGTGTAGAAATGTTCCGTAAGCTTCTTGATTATGCAGAAGCTGGAGACAACATCGGTGCTCTTCTTCGTGGGGTTGCTCGTGAAGATATCGAACGTGGACAAGTTTTAGCTAAGCCAAAGTCAATTACTCCACACACTAAGTTCAAAGCTGAAGTTTACGTTTTATCAAAAGAAGAAGGTGGACGTCATACTCCATTCTTCACAAACTACCGCCCACAATTCTATTTCCGTACTTCTGATATCACTGGTATTTGTATGTTACCAGAAGGCGTTGAAATGGTTATGCCTGGTGACAACATTGAAATGTCAGTTGAACTAATCGCTCCAATCGCGATCGAAGAAGGAACTAAGTTCTCTATTCGTGAAGGTGGACGTACAGTAGGCGCTGGCGTTGTTGCTTCAATCCAAGAATAATAATTAATAATCAAAAGCAGATGGGACGCCATCTGCTTTTTTCTATATAGTAGATGGAATATAAACTCATTTTTTGACGAGTTTCTTCTATTATATAAATACATCTATTTAATCAAATAATAAAACATCGAGATGAATGAAATTGTCTTAATTTTTCGCGATTCCAACTTGCACTTGTAATTTAGGATATCAGTCGTTATAATATAAAAAGTGTGCAAGACATAAAGTAAAGGTTACAACATAATAAATGTTGCATTTGTTTTATGTTTTATGTATAATAGACAATGTTGGTCTTTGACTGCGATGATGTGGAAGGTTGCTGACACACCCGGCCGCTTTGCCATGGCGGTGTGTGGGAAATTTTCACTGAGAATGTCTATAGTAAAATAGGCGAAAAGGAGGGAAAGTAATGGCAAAACAAAAAATTCGTATCCGTTTAAAGGCGTATGATCATAGAATTCTTGATCAATCTGCTGAGAAAATTGTTGAAACTGCTAAGCGTTCTGGTGCGGCTGTATCTGGTCCGATCCCATTACCAACAGAAAAGTCAATTTATACAATTCTACGTGCGGTGCATAAGTATAAGGATTCTCGTGAGCAATTCGAAATGAGAACTCATAAGCGTCTAATTGACATTGTGAATCCAACACCACAAACGGTTGATTCATTAATGCGTTTAGATTTACCATCTGGTGTCGATATCGAAATTAAACTTTAATGAAAAAATGAGATAAAATATAGGAGGTGTGACTAATGACCAAAGGAATCTTAGGTAGAAAAATTGGTATGACTCAAGTGTTCGCTGAAAACGGCAATCTTATTCCTGTAACTGTAATTGAAGCTGCTGATAACGTTGTTCTTCAAAAGAAGACAGTTGAAGCTGACGGATATGCATCTGTACAAGTAGGATTTGAAACGAAACGTGAAAAAGTTTCTAACAAACCTGAAAAAGGACATGTTGCTAAGGCAAACACTGCTCCTAAGCGCTTCGTACGCGAATTTCGCGGTGAGGGTTTAGCTGCATATGAGGTTGGTCAGGAAGTCAAAGTTGATATTTTCGCAGAAGGCGAAATAGTAGATGTACAAGGTGTTTCTAAAGGGAAAGGTTTCCAAGGTGTAATTAAACGCCACGGACAATCTCGCGGACCAATGGCTCACGGTTCTCGTTACCATCGCCGTCCAGGTTCAATGGGACCTGTTGCTCCAAACCGCGTTTTCAAAGGTAAAAAATTAGCAGGACGCATGGGTGGAGAACTTGTTACTGTACAAAACCTTGAAATTGTAAAAGTTGACGTTGAACGTAACTTATTATTAGTTAAAGGTAATGTTCCTGGACCTAGAAAAGCTTTACTAAAAATCAAAGGTGCAGTAAAAGCATAATAGTTTTTAAGAAAGGAGGCAAAACAGAATGCCGAAAGTAGCATTATTCAACCAAACTGGCAGTCAAGTTGGTGAAATTGAATTAAATGATTCCGTATTTGGTATCGCGCCTAATAACCATGTTCTTTTCGAAGCGGTTGTTATGCAAAGAGCATCATTACGTCAAGGAAATCATAAAGTAAAAAACCGTTCTGAAGTACGCGGTGGTGGTCGTAAACCGTGGAAACAAAAAGGAACAGGTCGTGCTCGTCAAGGTTCGATTCGTTCTCCGCAATGGCGTGGAGGTGGAATCGTATTCGGTCCAGTACCACGTAGCTATAGCTACAAATTACCGAAGAAGGTACGCCGTTTAGCTATTAAATCTGCTCTTTCTTCAAAGGTATTAGAAGAAAACATTTTAGTACTAGAAAGCCTTGCTTTCGAAACTCCTAAAACAAAAGAATTCGCAAGCGTATTAAAAGGACTTTCTGTAGAAAAGAAAGCTTTAATCGTTACTGCGGATCTTGAAGAGAATGTTGCTCTATCTGCTCGTAACATCCCTGGTGTTACAGTTGTAACTGCAACAGGCATTAATGTTTTAGATGTTTTAAATCATGATAAATTAATCATGACGAAAGCAGCGGTCGAAAAAGTAGAGGAGGTGCTTGCATAATGGATGCACGCGATATCATTAAGCGCCCCGTTATTACTGAACGCTCAACTGATTTAATGACTGAAAAGAAATATACGTTTGAAGTTGATGTGAAAGCTAACAAAACTCAAGTTAAAGATGCTGTTGAAGTGATCTTTGGAGTAGATGTTGAGAAAGTAAACATCATGAACTATAAAGGTAAGTTCAAGCGTATGGGTAAATTCGGCGGATATACAAATAAGCGTCGTAAGGCTATTGTTAAATTAACTGCTGATAGCAAAGAAATCGAATTTTTCGAAGCATAAATCATTCAATAAGAAGAGGAGGGAAATAGCATGGCGATTAAAAAGTACAAACCTACCTCCAATGGTCGTCGCGGTATGACAGTTTCTGATTTCGCAGAAATCACAACTAGCACACCAGAAAAATCTTTATTAGCTCCATTAAAGAAAAAAGCTGGCCGCAATAACCAAGGTAAGTTAACCGTTCGTCATCAAGGTGGCGGTCATAAGCGTCAATATCGTATCATCGACTTTAAGCGTGATAAAGATGGCATTCCAGGACGCGTTGCCACAATTGAGTATGATCCAAACCGTTCTGCAAACATTGCATTAATTAACTATGTTGATGGAGAAAAGCGTTACATCCTAGCTCCTAAAAACTTAGAAGTTGGAATGGAAATTATGTCTGGTCCTGAGGCTGACATTAAGGTAGGTAACACTCTTCCATTAGCAAACATCCCAATGGGTACTGTAGTTCACAATATCGAGTTAAAGCCTGGTAAAGGTGGACAATTAGTACGTTCTGCTGGTACATCTGCACAAGTACTTGGTAGAGAAGATAAATATGTTATTGTGCGTTTGAATTCTGGTGAAGTTCGTATGATTTTAGCTACTTGCCGCGCTACTGTAGGTCAAGTTGGTAATGAACAACACGAACTAATCAACATTGGTAAAGCAGGTCGTTCTCGTTGGTTAGGTAAGCGCCCAACTGTACGTGGATCTGTAATGAACCCTAACGACCATCCACACGGTGGTGGGGAAGGACGTTCACCAATTGGACGTAAGTCTCCAATGTCTCCATGGGGTAAACCAACTCTTGGATTCAAAACACGTAAGAAAAAGAATAAATCCGACAAGTTTATCGTACGTCGTCGTAAAAAATAACGGGATTGTACTACGGTTCGTACATAGAACCGTAGAGCAGTCACGAAGGGAGGTTCTATCATGGGTCGCAGTTTGAAAAAAGGACCATTTGTTGATGACCATTTAATGGTTAAGATCGAAAAGTTAAATGAAACTGAGAGCAAGCAAGTTGTAAAAACTTGGTCTCGCCGTTCTACGATCTTCCCACAATTTATCGGCCATACTATCGCGGTTTATGATGGTCGTAAACATGTGCCTGTATATGTAACAGAAGACATGGTAGGTCACAAGCTTGGAGAATTCGCTCCATCTCGTACTTACAAAGGCCATGGCAATGATGACAAGAAAACAAGACGTTAATGAGAGGAGGCATTTTCATGCAAGCTAAAGCTGTTGCAAGAACAGTTCGTATTGCTCCTCGTAAAGCTCGTTTAGTGGTTGATTTAATTCGAGGAAAGCAAGTTGGTGAAGCAGTGGCGATCTTAAACTTAACGCCTAAAGCAGCTTCTCCAATCGTGGAAAAAGTATTAAAATCCGCACTAGCAAACGCTGAGCACAACTATGAAATGGATGTAAACAACTTAGTGGTTGCTCAAGCTTTCGTTGACGAAGGACCAACTCTTAAGAGATTCCGTCCTCGCGCAATGGGCCGTGCTAGCCAAATTAACAAACGCACAAGCCATATTACTATCGTTTTATCAGAAAAGAAGGAGGGATAAGCTGTGGGTCAAAAAGTAAATCCTGTCGGTTTGCGTATCGGGATCATCCGTGACTGGGAATCCAAGTGGTACGCTGGCAAAGACTATGCTACTCTTTTGCATGAAGACCTTAAAGTTCGTGAATACATCACAAAGCGTTTGAAAGATGCTTCAGTTTCCAAAGTTGAAATTGAGCGTGCTGCGAACCGTGTAAATGTAACTATTCACACAGCGAAGCCAGGTATGGTAATCGGTAAAGGTGGTACTGAAGTCGAAGCACTTCGTAAAGCTCTTAACGAACTTACTGGCAAGCGTGTACACATTAACATCCTTGAAATCAAAAAAGCGGATATGGATGCACTTTTAGTTGCTGAAAATATCGCTCGTCAATTAGAAAATCGTGTATCTTTCCGTCGTGCACAAAAACAAGTTATCCAACGTGCAATGCGTGCTGGTGCGAAAGGTATTAAAACAATGGTATCTGGTCGTCTAGGCGGAGCAGATATTGCTCGCTCAGAAAGCTATAGCGAGGGAACAGTTCCACTTCATACTCTTCGTGCAGATATCGATTATGCACATGCTGAAGCAGATACTACTTACGGTAAACTTGGCGTTAAAGTATGGATTTATCGTGGAGAGGTCCTTCCTACTAAGAAGAAAACTGAGGAAGGAGGCAACTAATATGTTATTACCAAAACGCGTAAAATATCGTCGTCCACATCGCGGAAACATGCGTGGTCAATCAAAAGGCGGTACTGAAGTAACATTCGGTGAATTCGGTCTTCAAGCTTTAGAAGCTTCTTGGATCACAAACCGTCAGATTGAAGCAGCGCGTATTGCGATGACTCGTTACATGAAACGTGGAGGAAAAGTTTGGATTAAAATTTTCCCACACAAATCATATACAGCAAAGCCTCTAGAAGTACGTATGGGATCCGGTAAAGGGGCTCCAGAAGGATGGGTAGCAGTAGTTAAGCCTGGAAGAATCATGTTCGAGGTTGCGGGTGTATCTGAAGAGATCGCACGTGAAGCATTGCGCCTAGCAGCACACAAACTTCCTATTAAATGTAAGTTTGTAAAACGTGAAGAAATTGGTGGTGAATCAAATGAGAGCTAATGAAATTAAAGAACTTACCACTGCCGAAATTGAACAAAAAGTTAAGTCATTAAAAGAAGAGCTTTTCAACCTTCGCTTTCAATTGGCGACTGGACAACTTGAAAATACAGCTCGCATTCGTGAAGTGCGCAAAGCGATTGCTCGCATGAAAACTGTGATTCGTGAAAGAGAAATCGGCGTTAACAATCGATAATTGGGAGGAGGTTCGCAAATGAGTGAACGCAACCAACGCAAAGTTTACACTGGACGCGTTGTTTCTGACAAAATGGATAAAACTGTTACCGTTCTTGTAGAAACATACAAAAAGCATCCTCTTTACGGTAAACGCGTAAAGTACTCTAAAAAGTTTAAAGCTCATGATGAGCAAAACCAAGCTAAAACTGGCGATGTTGTACGTATTATGGAAACTCGTCCACTTTCAGCTACAAAACGCTTCCGTTTAGTAGAAGTAGTAGAAAAAGCAGTTATTATTTAATTGTTCGGATAAGCTTCAATCCGAAGGGAGGTTACACGGATGATCCAACAAGAAACTCGTTTAAAAGTTGCTGACAATTCTGGTGCTCGTGAAGTACTTACTATTAAAGTCTTAGGTGGTTCTGGTCGTAAAACGGCTAACATCGGAGACGTTATCGTTTGTACAGTGAAACAAGCAACACCAGGTGGCGTTGTTAAAAAAGGTGATGTTGTTAAAGCGGTTATTGTACGTACTAAAACTGGTGCGCGTCGAAAAGATGGTTCATACATTAAATTCGATGAAAACGCATGTGTAATTATTAAAGATGATAAGAGCCCTCGTGGAACTCGTATCTTCGGACCAGTTGCACGTGAACTGCGTGAAAACAACTTTATGAAAATCGTATCATTAGCTCCAGAAGTACTATAATAATATTTATGCCTTTAAGGAGGTGCGCAAGATGCATGTAAAAAAAGGTGACAAAGTTATGGTCATCTCCGGTAAGGATAAAGGCAAAACAGGAGTGATCCTAGAAGCCTATCCTAAACAAAGCCGTGTACTCGTAGAAGGTGTTAACGTTGTGAAAAAGCATTCAAAACCTTCTCAAGCTAATCCGCAAGGCGGAATTATTAGCCAAGAGGCACCTGTCCATGTATCAAACGTTATGCCGATCGATCCTAAGTCTGGTAACCCAACTCGTGTCGGTTACACAACGGTTGATGGTAAGAAAGTACGCGTTGCAAAAAAATCCGGTGAAGTACTAGATAAATAGTCAATAAAGAAGGGAGGTACGATGGATGAACCGCCTAAAAGAAAAATTTGTAAAAGAAATTACTCCTGCTCTAATGAGCAAGTTTAACTATAAGTCAGTTATGCAAGTGCCACAACTTGACAAAATCGTAATTAACATGGGTGTTGGTGATGCAGTTGCAAATGCAAAAGCATTAGACGTAGCTGTTGAAGAATTAGCTACTATTACTGGTCAAAAACCAGTTGTAACTCGTGCTAAGAAATCAATTGCTGGTTTCCGTTTACGTGAAGGTATGCCTATCGGTGCGAAAGTAACTCTTCGTGGCGAACGCATGTATGAGTTCCTAGATAAATTAGTATCTGTTTCTCTACCTCGTGTACGTGACTTCCGTGGTATTTCTAAAAAAGCATTCGACGGACGTGGGAACTACACTTTAGGTGTAAAAGAGCAATTAATCTTCCCTGAAATTGATTACGATAAAGTAAGCAAGGTACGTGGTATGGATATCGTTATCGTTACTACTGCTAACACTGATGAAGAGGCTCGTGAATTACTAACTCAAATCGGAATGCCATTCCAAAAGTAATCGCTAAATAGAGGGAGGCGAAAACGTGGCTAAAAAGTCAATGATTGTGAAACAAAAGCGCACACAAAAATTTAAAGTACAAGAGTACACACGTTGCGAACGTTGCGGACGTCCACATTCTGTATATCGTAAATTTAAGCTTTGCCGTATTTGTTTCCGTGAATTAGCATACAAAGGACAAATTCCTGGTGTCAAAAAAGCAAGCTGGTAAAACCCTTATTTGGGAAGGAGGTAAAAACAATGGTCATGACAGATCCAATTGCAGATATGCTTACCCGCATTCGTAATGCGAACATGGTACGTCACGAAAAGTTAGAGGTACCTGCTTCTAACATGAAAAAAGATATCGCTGAGATCTTAAAGCGTGAAGGTTTCGTTCGTGATGTTGAATATATCGAAGATAACAAACAAGGTATTATCCGTATTTTCCTTAAGTACGGTGCGAACAATGAGCGTGTTATTACTGGTCTTAAACGTATTAGTAAACCAGGATTACGTGTTTATGCAAAATCTAATGAAGTACCACGTGTACTTAACGGACTAGGAATCGCGCTAGTTTCTACTTCACAAGGTGTTTTAACAGACAAAGAAGCTCGTGCAAAGCAAACGGGTGGAGAAGTTCTAGCATACGTTTGGTAAAAGATTTTCTGAATGAATGGAGGTGCACTAAATGTCTCGTATTGGTAAAAAACCAATTGAACTCCCAACTGGAGTTACATTAACACTTGATAACAACACAGTTACGGTTAAAGGACCTAAAGGTGAATTATCTCGTGCTTTTAATCCTGATATTACTATTTCAGTAGAAGAGAACGTAGTAAACGTTTCTCGTCCATCAGATGCGAAAGAACATCGTGCTTTACACGGTACAACTCGCGCTGTTATCGCTAACATGGTTGAAGGTGTATCCGCTGGTTTCGCTAGAAACCTTGAGTTAATCGGGGTTGGATATCGTGCTCAAAAGCAAGGTAACAAGCTTGTATTAAACGTTGGTTACTCTCATCCTGTAGAATTCGAACCAGAACAAGGCTTAGAAATCGAAGTTCCTTCTAATACAAAGATCACTGTTAAAGGAATCGATAAAGAGCGTGTTGGCGCATTAGCTGCTAATATCCGTGGTGTTCGTCCACCTGAACCGTATAAAGGTAAAGGTATCCGTTATGAAGGTGAATTTGTTCGCCGTAAAGAAGGTAAAACAGGTAAGTAATGCCGCATAGGTAAACGAAAGGAGTGACGTAAATGATTACGAAGCTTGATAAAAACGCTACTCGCAAGAAAAGACATGCTCGTGTTCGTGCGAAACTTAGCGGTACTGAAGCTCGTCCTCGTCTAAATGTGTTCCGCTCTAGTAAACACATTTACGCTCAATTAATTGACGATGTGAACGGAGTAACTTTAGCTAGCGCTTCTAGTTTAGATAAAGAGTTAACTCTTGACTCTACTGGCAATGTAGATGCAGCACAAAAGGTCGGAGCATTAGTTGCAAAACGTGCGGTAGAAAAAGGTATTAAAGCTGTAGTATTCGACCGTGGTGGATACCTCTATCATGGACGCGTTCAAGCATTAGCTGACGCTGCTCGCGAAAACGGCTTAGAATTTTAATAGTCAAAGGAGGGACACAAAAAGATGCGTCGTATTGATCCAAACAAACTTGAACTTGAAGAACGCGTAGTTACCGTTAACCGTGTAGCTAAAGTTGTTAAAGGTGGACGTCGTTTCCGTTTCACTGCTCTTGTAGTAGTTGGAGACAAAAACGGTCATGTTGGATTTGGTACTGGTAAAGCTCAAGAGGTACCAGATGCAATCCGTAAAGCAATTGAAGATGCGAAAAAGAACTTAATTGAAGTGCCTATGGTAGGTACTACTCTTCCACACCAAGTCATCGGACAATTTGGTGCAGGTGAAATTCTTTTAAAGCCTGCTTCTGAAGGTACTGGGGTTATCGCTGGTGGTCCAGTTCGTGCCGTGCTTGAATTAGCTGGTGTTCAAGACATCTTATCAAAATCTTTAGGAACTAACACTCCTATTAATATGGTTCGTGCAACTATGAACGGACTAACTCAATTAAAACGTGCTGAGGACGTAGCGAAATTACGTGGGAAATCAGTAGAAGAACTGTTAGGATAAGGAGGGAAATGTTATGGCGAATAAATTACAAATTACCCTCACTCGCAGTGTGATTGGTCGTCCACAAGATCAACGTGAAACAGTAAAAGCCCTTGGATTACGCAAAGTATATCAAACTGTTGAGCAACAAGATAACCCGGCTATCCGTGGTATGATTAATAAAGTTGCTCATCTTGTTACGGTTAAAGAACTTTAATCGATCTCTCTTACAATAAGGAGGTGCCCAAATGAAACTTCATGAATTAAAACCTGCAGAGGGTTCTCGTCAAGAACGTAAACGCCTAGGACGCGGTATCGGATCTGGTCAAGGGAAAACTGCTGGTAAAGGTCATAAAGGTCAAAATGCTCGTTCTGGTGGAGGCGTTCGTCTTGGATTCGAGGGTGGTCAAACACCGTTATTCCGTCGTTTACCAAAGCGTGGCTTCACTAACATTAATCGCAAAGATTATGCAGTTGTTAACCTTGACGCTTTAAACCGCTTTGAAGATGGTACAGAAGTAACACCTGCACTATTAATCGAAGCTGGTATTGTTAAAAGTGAAAAAGCAGGAATCAAAGTTCTTGCTAAAGGTAATGTTGAGAAAAAGCTAACTGTAAAAGCTAACAAATTCTCCTCAGCTGCTAAAGAAGCGATTGAAGCTGCTGGCGGTCAAACTGAGGTGATCTAATGTTCCAGACAATCTCCAATTTTATGCGCGTGGGTGATATAAGACGAAAGATCATATTCACCCTTTTAATGTTAATCGTATTTCGACTTGGTACATTTATTCCTGTACCAAACGTAAATGCTGAAATACTTAGAGCACAAGATGAACTTAGTGTCTTCGGTGTTCTAAATACTTTTGGCGGTGGAGCTTTAAAAAACTTCTCTATCTTAGCTATGGGTATTATGCCGTACATTACAGCATCGATTATCATCCAATTACTACAAATGGATGTCGTGCCTAAATTTACGGAATGGTCAAAGCAAGGAGATGTAGGACGTCGTAAACTTGCACAGTTTACACGTTATTTAACTGTCGTGCTAGGATTTATCCAAGCCTTCGGTATGTCATATGGCTTTAACAACTTAGCCAATGGCCAATTAATTGAAAACCCTGGAATTGGTACTTACTTGTTAATAGCGACAGTTTTAACTGCAGGTACATCTTTTCTAATGTGGTTAGGTGAACAAATTACAGCAAAAGGCGTTGGAAACGGAATCTCGATCATTATCTTTGCTGGTATCGTAGCTGGTATCCCTAATACGGTAAACCAAATCTACGCTCAACAGTTTGAAAATGCTGGAGAACAAATCTTCTTACGTATTATCACTGTACTACTTATCCTAATCGCAGTGGTTGCGGTTGTAGTTGGAACTATCTTTATTCAACAAGCATTACGTAAAATTCCAATCCAATATGCGAAACGCATGAGCACTACTGGTCGTAACTCTGTTGCGGGACAGTCTACTCATTTACCTTTAAAAGTAAATGCTGCTGGAGTTATCCCGGTAATCTTTGCGGTTTCATTCATTATTACACCAAAAACAATTGCATCGTTTTTTCCTACTAACGATGTAACATTGTGGATTCAACGAGTTTTTGACTATACACATCCTATTGGGATGATTATGTATACAGCGCTTATTATCGCCTTTACTTATTTTTATGCTTTTATTCAGGTTAATCCTGAGCAAATGGCAGAAAACTTAAAGAAACAAGGTGGATATGTTCCTGGTATCCGTCCAGGTAAAAGCACTCAAGAATACTTAACACGTATTTTATACCGTTTAACTTTAGTTGGATCTTTATTTTTAGCAGCTATTGCTGTACTTCCGGTCTTTTTCATTAATATTGCAAACTTACCACCTTCTGCTCAAATTGGTGGAACTAGCTTACTAATCGTTGTTGGTGTTGCACTAGATACAATGAAACAACTTGAAGCTCAGCTTGTAAAACGTCACTATAAAGGTTTCATTAAGTAGCGGATTTAGGGAACATCATGTTCCCTATAACCGATACGTTAGTTAAGGGGGTATACGTGTGAATTTAGTATTAATGGGTTTGCCTGGTGCTGGTAAAGGAACTCAGGCTGACAAAATCGTTGATCAGTACGGTATCCCTCATATCTCAACTGGAGATATGTTCCGTGCTGCTATGAAAGAGGAAACAGAACTAGGCTTGAAAGCAAAATCTTATATGGATAAAGGGGAGCTAGTACCTGACGAAGTTACAATCGGTATCGTTCGTGAGCGTTTAAGCAAACCGGACTGTGAAAAAGGATTTTTACTTGATGGCTTTCCAAGAACTGTACCTCAAGCAGAGGCATTGGAAGATATCCTTACTGAATTAAATAAAAAGATTGATTTTGTCATTAATATAGATGTAAATCATGAACTTTTAATGGCTAGATTAACTGGTAGACGTATTTGTAAAAACTGTGGCGCTACGTATCATCTAGTATTTAATCCTCCTGCTAAAGATGGTGTTTGTGACCGTTGTGGTGGAGAATTATATCAACGTGCTGATGATAATGAAGATACAGTAAAGAATCGTTTAGAAGTTAATATGCAACAAACAGCACCACTATTAAACTTCTATGAAACAAAAGGATATTTGCAAAATATTAATGGCGAGCAAGATATTAAAGTAGTATTTGCTGACATTAACGAATTACTTGGGAGTTTGACTTAATGATCATATGTAAAACCCCTCGTGAAATCGAAATTATGCGAGAAGCAGGACGAATAGTCGCTCTGACGCACCAAGAACTTAAGAAATTTATAGTTCCTGGTATCACAACGATTGAATTAGACGATATTGCAGAGAAGTTCATATGCAAACAAGGTGCAATTCCTTCGTTTAAAGGGTATAATGGTTTTCGTGGCAGTATCTGTGCTTCCGTGAATAATGAACTTGTGCATGGAATTCCAAGTGATCGCAAATTAAATGACGGTGACATTATCAGCATTGATATTGGTGCTAAATTTAATGGTTATCATGGAGATTCCGCTTGGACATATTCAGTAGGTGCGATTGATGAGGAGACATCACGTCTTTTAGATGTGACTGAGGAATCATTGTATAGAGGTTTGAAAGAAGCTAAACCAGGTGAACGCCTTTCGAACATCTCCAATAAGATCCAAACGTATGTGGAAGAGAATGGCTTTTCTATTGTACGAGAGTATGCTGGTCACGGAATCGGGCAAGACTTACATGAGGATCCAGAAATTCCACATTATGGTCCACCTAATAAAGGGCCGCGACTTAAACCGGGAATGGTATTGGCAATTGAACCAATGGTGAATGCAGGGAGTCGATACGTTAAGACCTTAGCTGACAACTGGACAGTTGTTACTGTTGACGGGCGTAGGTGTGCTCATTTTGAACATACAATAGCAATCACTGATTCTGGTTATGAAATATTAACAACAGTGTAGGCGATTACTCCACACTACGTGAAAAAGGATAAGAAGGGAGATTTTAAGAATGGCTAAAGATGATGTAATTGAGGTAGAAGGCACAGTAACGGAAACTTTGCCGAACGCCATGTTTAAGGTAGAATTGGAAAATGGTCATACTGTACTTGCTCATGTCTCTGGGAAAATTCGTATGCACTTCATTCGTATTTTACCAGGTGATAAAGTAACTGTAGAACTATCTCCATACGATCTTACACGCGGAAGAATCACTTACCGCTTTAAATAACTCATTGCACTCCGTACTATCAAGGAGGTTAGGATAATGAAAGTAAGACCATCTGTAAAGCCAATCTGCGAAAAATGTAAAGTTATTCGTAGACGTGGTAAAGTTATGGTTATTTGTGAAAACCCTAAACATAAACAAAAACAAGGTTAATTCTGAAGGAGGTGCGCTATTACTATGGCACGTATTGCTGGTGTAGATGTTCCACGTGAGAAACGTGTAGTTATTTCTTTAACATACATTTTTGGTATTGGTAAAATCACTGCACAAAAGATCTTAGCTGAAGCTGGTGTTTCTGAAGACACTCGTGTACGCGATTTAACGGAAGATGAGTTAAATAAAATTCGTGATATCATTGACAGATTAAAAGTTGAAGGTGATCTTCGTCGTGAAGTTTCCCTTAACATTAAGCGTTTAATGGAGATTGGCTGCTACCGCGGTTTACGTCACCGTCGTGGTTTACCGGTTCGTGGTCAAAATACAAAGAACAACGCTCGTACACGCAAAGGTCCTCGTAAGACTGTAGCTAACAAGAAAAAATAATCCGTAAAGGAGGTAACATTCAATGGCTCGTAAAACTAATACTCGTAAACGTCGTGTGAAAAAGAATATTGATACTGGTATTGCACACATTCGTTCTACTTTTAACAATACAATCGTAACGATTACTGATGCTCATGGTAACGCTCTTGCATGGTCAAGTGCTGGTGCTCTTGGATTTAAAGGTTCTCGTAAATCTACTCCATTTGCTGCACAAATGGCTGCTGAAACAGCTGCGAAAGCATCTATGGAACATGGTATGAAGACTTTAGAAGTAACAGTTAAAGGACCTGGTGCAGGACGTGAAGCTGCAATCCGTGCTCTACAAGCTGCTGGTCTTGAAGTTACTGCAATCAAAGACGTTACTCCAGTTCCTCATAATGGATGTCGCCCACCAAAACGTCGCCGTGTTTAATTTTTCTGTATAGAATTTGTATCATACGTCTATAATGGGATATGATGCATTCATTCTTTGATTATACAGGTAAAAAATATCGAGTTGTTGTGCACATACGGGAACGTAAACAGGGGAATTTCAGTTAAACTGTTGACTGAGGTTTCGACGTTTTGAAGGAGGGTATATTTGATGATCGAAATAGAAAAACCAAAAATCGAAACGGTTGAGATCAACGATGATGCCAAGTACGGGAAGTTCGTCGTAGAGCCACTAGAGCGTGGATATGGTACCACTTTGGGTAACTCCCTACGTCGTATCCTTTTATCCTCACTCCCAGGTGCCGCTGTAACGTCGATTCAAATCGATGGTGTACTTCATGAGTTTTCAACAATCGAAGGCGTCGTAGAGGATGTAACATCAATTATTTTAAACATTAAGAAGCTAGCTCTTAAAATCTATTCAGACGAAGAAAAGACGTTAGAGATTGATATTCAAGGTGAAGGTGTTGTTTCAGCTTCTGATATCACTCATGATAGTGATGTTGAAATCTTAAATCCTACTCTTCATATTGCAACATTAGGAAAAAATGGTCATCTTCGTATGCGTTTAACAGCTAGACGCGGTCGTGGTTATACACCTGCTGACCAAAACAAAAGAGAAGATCAACCAATTGGTGTTATTCCGATTGATTCGATTTACACACCAGTTTCTCGCGTATCCTACCAAGTAGAGAATACACGTGTTGGTCAAATGACAAACTATGACAAGCTTACGCTTGATGTTTGGACTGATGGAAGTACTGGACCTAAAGATGCTATTGCCCTTGGAGCTAAGATCTTAACTGAGCACTTAAATATCTTTGTTGGTTTAACTGATGAAGCTCAAAATGCTGAGATTATGATTGAAAAAGAAGAAGACCAAAAAGAAAAAGTTCTAGAGATGACTATCGAAGAACTAGATCTTTCTGTTCGTTCTTACAACTGCTTAAAGCGTGCAGGTATTAATACAGTTCAAGAATTAGCTAACAAAACAGAAGAAGATATGATGAAGGTTCGTAACTTAGGCCGTAAATCTCTAGAAGAAGTAAAAGCGAAGCTTGAAGATCTAGGATTAGGTTTAAGAAAAGACGACTAGTTGATACTAGATATTCAATCTATCTGAAAGCCGATATCAATACTTCAACAAAGGAGGGAATCCTCATGGGATACAGAAAGTTAGGACGCACTAGCTCTCAACGTAAAGCTATGCTACGTGATTTAACTACTGATTTAATCATCAACGAACGCATTGAAACAACTGAAACTCGTGCAAAAGAAATCCGTGTAACAGTTGAAAAAATGATCACTTTAGGTAAGCGTGGAGATTTACACGCTCGTCGTCAAGCTGCTTCTTATGTTCGTAATGAAGTTGCTAACGCTGAAACTGGTCAAGATGCATTACAAAAATTATTTACTGACATCGCTCCTCGTTATACTGAGCGTCAAGGTGGATATACTCGTATTATGAAACTTGGACCACGCCGTGGCGATGGTGCACCAATGGTTATTATCGAGTTAGTTTAATAGCACAACAGACAACAAGGGTGACGGACAGTTTAGAACAAACTTGTTCTTTGCCCTTTTTCTGTAAGGTTTATATGTAAACCGTTATGGATAATTCGTATCCAATTGAAACATTCGTTTCAACCGAAGCCAAGCCAATACTGAGCGTTATGATGAGCATTAGCGAAAAAACAATCGTTTTTTCGAAAAGGACAACTAGAGTATTATGCTAATCTGATGTCTCGTCTAGCTCATGCACCTTCTTCCAATTGTTACATTGTAAAAGTTGGATTAGCAAAATTTTCGTTATTTTGCTACGGAAGAAGGTGCAGGCTTTTTTTTATATGGAGAGAAATGTGAGTTGAGATAGGGAAGTAGAGACGAGAGGATGAGAATGATGGGAACAGCGATTGCGAAAATAAATCAAGTTTCCTTCCGGTATGATCAACAACCTAACTGGGCCCTTGAGCAAGTCAATTTTAATATATATAAAGGTGAATGGCTCGCAATAGTGGGTCATAATGGCTCTGGAAAATCTACATTAGCCAAATTATTAAATGGCCTTCAATTTGCCCAGGAAGGAAAGATAACGGTTTGTGGAACCGATCTAAATGAAGAGAACATATGGGATGTACGAAAACAGATCGGAATGGTTTTTCAAAACCCTGATAATCAGTTTGTAGGGACCACTGTTCAAGATGATGTGGCTTTTGGCCTAGAAAATATTGGACTACCTAGAGATGAAATGGTCAACCGAGTTCAGGATTCACTGAAAAAAGTAAAAATGGAAGATTTTCTGAATCAAGAGCCGCACCATCTTTCTGGGGGACAGAAGCAAAGGGTTGCTATTGCCGGAGTGCTTGCATTAAAGCCTTCTATTATTATTCTGGATGAGGCAACTTCTATGCTTGACCCAATCGGTCGAGAAGAAGTATTAGAAACAGTTAGACAGCTAAAAGATGAAAATTTACTAACCGTTATATCGATTACCCATGACCTTGATGAGGCTGCTAAAGCGGACCGAATTATTGTGATGAACAAAGGTAAAGTTTACCGAGAAGGTACTCCCAATGAAATTTTCCAATTGGATGAAGAACTGATTAAACTTGGTCTAGATATTCCTTTTTCGGTTAAAGTGAGTAAGTTACTACGTAAAAAAGGACTTTCTATTTCAAAACATCATCTTTCAGAAGAGGAGTTGGTAACAGAACTATGGACATCTCACTTGAACAAGTAGAATATCGTTACCAAGCGAATACTCCCTTTGAAAGTCTAGCAATCACCAATGTTTCTTTTGATATTCCCTCTGGAACCTATCTGGCTATAATAGGACATACGGGTTCGGGGAAATCTACCATTCTACAGCATTTAAATGCAATCTTACAGCCAACAAAAGGGAAAATAACCATTGGGGGCCGTACGATTGAATCTGGCAGAAAAGAAAAGAATCTAAAAGAGGTACGAAAAAAAGTTGGGATTGTTTTTCAATTTCCAGAGCATCAACTGTTTGAAGAAACCGTAGAAAAAGACATTTGTTTTGGACCAATGAATTTCGGAGTGTCTGAATCAGAAGCAAAAAGACGTGCCAAAGAAGTGATTCAATTGGTTGGCCTGTCAGAAGATATCCTTGAGAAATCTCCGTTTGATTTATCGGGTGGACAAATGCGTAGAGTCGCCATTGCTGGTGTTCTTGCCATGGAGCCTGAGGTCATTGTTTTAGACGAGCCAACGGCAGGACTTGACCCACGAGGACGAAAAGAGATTATGGATCTTTTTTATGATCTTCATAAAAAGAAAAACCTAACTACTATTCTGGTTACCCATAGTATGGAGGATGCTGCTCAATATGCCGATCAAATTGTGATTATGCATAAAGGAAGTGTTTTTAAACAAGGGAGTCCAGAAGAGATTTTTTCTTCTCCTCAACAGCTAGTACAGTTAGGTCTAAATGTTCCTGAAGTCGTTCGTTTTCAAATGATGTTTGAGGAAAAAATGGGCTTTTCGTTGGAAAAGAAATTTTTAAACTTAGAACAGCTTACAGAAGCGATTGTCTCCAGATGGAAGGAGAGAGTCGGCTCATGATGGAAAAAATGATTTTTGGACGCTATGTGCCGGTGGAATCTGTCATGCATCGCATGGACCCTCGTGCCAAGCTGCTTCTCGTTTTTTTATTTGTATGTATTGTCTTTCTTGCCAATAATTTCATGACATATGCTTTATTAGGAGTATTTACAATCCTGATGTTAGGCTTATCCAAAATTCCTTTTCGGTTTTTATATGCCGGATTAAAACCTATCATTTGGTTAGTTCTCTTCACCTTACTGCTACACCTTTTTTTAACAAAAGAAGGTGAATTGCTTTTTAAGTTTGGGTGGATCGAAATCTATGAAGAAGGATTAAAACAAGGACTTTTTATTTCTTTGCGATTTTTTTATTTAATCTTAATCACTTCTCTCTTAACGTTGACAACCACACCGATTGAAATCACAGATGGATTAGAAACATTGCTTAATCCATTGAAGAAAATAAAATTCCCTGTCCATGAAATGGCCTTAATGATGTCCATTTCCTTACGTTTTATTCCAACCTTAATGCAAGAGACGGATAAAATCATGAAGGCTCAAATGGCTAGAGGAGTTGAATTTTCTAGTGGTCCGATAAAGGAAAGAATGAAGGCGATTATCCCATTGTTAATTCCGCTGTTTGTCAGTTCGTTTAAACGCGCCGAGGAACTTGCGATTGCGATGGAAGCCAGAGGATATCGTGGAGGGGAAGGCAGAACAAAATACCGCCATTTAACTTGGACTTTTGTAGATACCCTTATCCTTCTATTAATGGCAATTTTAACAGTTCTTCTTTTACTATTCAGACAGGGTGTATAATTATGACTAGAATGAAATGTACAATCGCATATGATGGAACTCACTTTTCAGGATATCAAATTCAGCCAAAAGGTCGAACGGTTCAAGAGGAATTGGAAAATACCTTAAAGAAGCTGCATAGAGGGCGAGAGGTAAAGATCGTTGCTTCAGGAAGAACAGATGCTGGAGTCCATGCAAAAGGTCAAGTGATTCATTTTGATACCGATTTGAACATTCCCGAAGAAAAATGGCCAATCGCGATGAATTCCCTTTTAGCTGATGACATCTCTGTTCTTGATTCAGCCATGGTTGATTCGAATTTCCATGCCCGTTTCGATGTGGTTGGAAAGGAATATCGCTATTATGTCTATTTTTCTAAAAAAAGGGACCCGTTTAAACGAAATTACGCTACTAATTTTCCTTTTTTAGTGGATATAGACGCTATTCGTGAAGCAATGGGACATTTGTTAGGAACACATGATTTCACTAGCTTCTGTTCTGCCAAGACAGAGGTAGAAGATAAAGTACGAACCATACAAGAAATAGATATTCTTGAAGAAAATGGGATGTTAGTATTCCGTTTTATGGGTAATGGTTTTTTGTATAATATGGTAAGAATTATCACTGGAACTTTATTAGAGGTTGGAACAGGAGATCGTAATCCAAAATCTATTCCAGAAATTTTAGCGAGAAAAGACCGAATTTATGCGGGTAAAACAGCTCCGGCACAAGGATTATATTTGTGGAAGGTTTTTTATTAAGGTTTTTAAACTCAAAAAAAAGGTAAATTATTTTTTTAATAACAACCTATCCTGGTGTAACATCTTCTTGACATCTGATGGCAAAGGATATATTATAGCATATGGTATGTTATTTAACCCCACAAATAAGCCCCGGAACTTATCTGTGATAAAAATATACGAAACCAATTTAGTAATGGATTATTTATAGGAGGGAAAACCATGCGCACAACATTTATGGCGAACGCACAAAATATCGAACGTAAATGGTTAGTTGTTGACGCTGAAGGTAAGACTTTAGGTCGTCTTTCAAGTGAAGTAGCATCCATTTTACGTGGTAAACATAAACCAACTTATACACCGAATGTTGATACAGGTGATCATGTAATCATCATCAACGCTTCAAAGATCGAATTAACAGGTAAAAAATTAACTGACAAGCTTTATATCCGTCACACAATGCACCCAGGTGGATTAAAGACTAGAACAGCTCTTGAAATGAGAACTAACTATCCTACACAAATGTTAGAGCTTGCAATCAAAGGCATGCTTCCTAAGAATTCTTTAGGTCGTCAAATGTTCAAGAAATTACACGTATACGCTGGTGCTGAACATCCACACCAAGCACAACAACCTGAAGTTTACGAACTTCGCGGATAATTTTTAGGGGAGGTTATTAACTTGGCACAAGTTCAATATATTGGTACAGGTCGCCGTAAGAGCTCTGTTGCACGTGTACGTTTAGTACCAGGTAACGGACAAATCATCATTAACGATCGTGAAATCTCAAACTACATTCCATTCGAAGCTTTACGTGAAGTGGTTAAACAACCATTAAACGCTACTGAAACATTAGGAAGCTACGATGTGCTTGTAAATGTTAAAGGTGGAGGTTACACTGGTCAAGCTGGCGCTATCCGCCACGGTATCGCTCGTGCGTTACTTCAAGCTGATCCAGAATTCCGTCCAACATTAAAGCGCGCTGGTTTATTAACTCGTGACGCTCGTATGAAAGAACGTAAGAAATACGGACTTAAAGGTGCTCGTCGTGCGCCTCAGTTCTCAAAGCGTTAATTTTTGGCGCCTTGGAAAGACTCTCAACCATTTTGGTTGGGGGTCTTTTTTATTAGAAAATTTTAATAGTGTTTATCTATTCTGAGATGTCCAGTTCTATTGGACAAAAAAGCCATGAGGACTCTAGGAAATGTCCAATAGAAGGTGTCTAACGGACAAAGAGCTTTGGTGGATACGCGGAAATGTCCAATAGAAGTTGTATATCGGACAAAATAGCTTTAAGGACACTCGGAAATGTCCAATAGGAGGAGTCTAATGGACAATGAGCTTTAGTGGATACTCGGAAATGTCCAATAGAAGGTGTCTATCGGACAAAGCAGCCAAGAGGACACTCGGAAATGTCCAATAGAAAGCCTCTATCGGACAAAGCAGCCATGAGAACACGTGAAAATGTCCAATAGAAGGTGTCTAACGGACAAAGAGGCCTTGAGGCCAAGCGGAAATGTCCGTTAGAAAGTGTCTATCTACCCAAACCATTCCCTTGGGGAGGATAAATCCAATTAAATTGCATTAAATCTGCTCATATCAGTTATTATGTACGCCTGCTATTTCTTATTGTAGTATCATTGTGATATCTTAGAAGGGCATAAGTGAGTATAGTCAGGTACGGAGGAAATTCCATGAATCATATAAACCGCTGGAACACGATAACGAAGATAGCCAATAGGCTAAATGACGAAAATATAGCTTACCAATATGTTGAAGAAACGGCCTTATTTATTCAAGGGATAAGTGGGTTGGATAAGGATGACATTGACATACATATTCAGTGGGACTCCTTAGATGCTGCTTATTTATTATTTTCAGAGTACCATCCTACTGAAATAGAAAAAGATGTGACGAAGGCTCTATTTTCTTTTTATCACCAAGAGCATTTTGTAAAAGTAACCTGCTTTTTTAATACAACGATTCGTACAGATCCTTATCGAATATCCATTGATAAAGATAATACGACCCTATGGTGCCGATCACTTTATGGGTATCTATATGATCCAACCAGTGATGAGAAAATAAAACATGCAGCCCATTCATATCTACATGAAAAACAGCATGACATAACAGCCAACAACAACCAGGCTTGGAACCAAAATAATTATCAAGCATTATTAAATCGGTACGGAAATCCATCCGAAGTGGTTCATAAGATCAAAGAAAATCCAGAATGGAGACTTCATCCTTTTTATAAATACATGGGTGATGTAAAAAGTAAAAATGTCCTACATCTAATGGGATCTAATGGTGTAAAGGGTGTAGCATTATCCATCATTGGTGCTAAGGTAACCATTGTTGATTTTTCAAAAGAAAATGAACGGTTTGCCACCGAATTGGCAAAGGAAGCGGGTGTTTCCTTACACTATGTGGTAGCAGATGTTTTAAATCTTCCAGAGAAGGTAACATCTGAAAAATATGATATTGTCTTGATGGAACTGGGAGTTCTTCACTATTTCCTTGACTTACTGCCATTGTTTCAAACAGTGGATTCCCTTTTATCAAAGGGCGGACAATTTATTCTTCACGAATTTCATCCAATCTCAACAAAGTTGATTACCTCTAGCGGAAAAAAACATAAAGTGACCGGGAATTATTTTAATCCTACAATTGAAAGCTCAAGTGTCGCTTTTTCAAAACATATGAATGACGTGGACCAGACGGAGTTAACAGAAGTACGGCAACGGAAATGGACCATTGGTGAGGTTATTACGGCTGTAGGACAAACGGAGCTTAAAATCACAACGTTGGAAGAGGAACCAAATCATAAAATACATGATATTGGCTTGCCAAAGACCTATACATTAGTGGCTAAAAGATAAACCAGTCTTCACGACTGGTTTTTTTACATTTTTTAAGAAGATTGGAAATGGTTTTTGCGGATAGTGATCGCCTAGAGATAAAGACTATTTTTAAGAGGTGAAAATATGAATGTCATAACGACTCTTAAAGATAAAAGAAAAGATAAGCAAATTAAGTATGAACGTACTGTTCTTCGAGATTTATCGATAAATATGTTAAAAGGCCGTGTTCAAAATTTATTTGGCTCTACACGATTCACACAAAACCTAATGATTCAATCAGGAATTGAGGAAGCATGCTATGATGTTGCTATTGAGTCATTTTTACTTGGGGCAAAGTACAGTCGGTTTGGTTATTATGGTGAAAGCATGGAGTCCATCCGGCAGCGTTGTGCAACAGATGAAAAACATTTAGTTGATACTTTATATAACTTCCTTTTATATTTAGGATCCTTTGATGAAGGAGTATACAGTGAATCACTTTATTACTTATGCGAACAGTATGTAAATGAGTGGTGGAACGAAGGTTTTCGAAAAGGGGAAAGAAGATATAAGCTTCGTCTTCATTAATCATTTTTTCTATAGCCCATTAGGTTTCTTCTAACATTAGGAGGAAATGATGGGCTCATACTATTTGTTGTTCTAAAAACCATTTCTGTCCCATATAGTGAAATGAAAAGGGACGAGCAGGAAGGAATGGTTTTTTCGTGAGGAGAAAAATAAAAATAGCCGCATTCACCATAGGATTACTTCTTTTGTTTTTAATATTGCAGTATGATTTTATGGAGGATGATTCTTGGAATTCGTGGAACCTCCCTCTTTCAGGGAAAATTATTTTGATTGACCCTGGTCATGGGTATCCAGACCCCGGTGCTGGTCCTGAGGATGCCTATGAAAAAGATATTGCTTTGAATGTATCTAAAAAAATGAAGGATTATCTTCAAGAGCAGGGTGCATTAGTCATCATGACAAGAGAAACGGATACGGACTTAGCGGATCCTGGGTTAAAGGGATATAGTAAAAGAAAGGTTCAAGATTTAAAAAGACGGTTAGACATGATTAATGATTCCCAAATTGATTTCTTCTTGAGTGTTCATTTAAATGCTATCCCTCAACCACAGTGGAGAGGAGCTCAGCTGTTTTATTCCCCTAATTATATAGAGAATAAAAGAGCGGCCAAATTCATCCAAGACGAGCTGAGTCGTAATTTAGAGAATACAGACCGTAAAGCCAAACCTAGTAATAGTATTTATTTGTTAAAAAATGCAGAAAAACCTGGGGTATTGGTAGAAATCGGGTTTTTATCCAATCCTGAGGAGCGAGAACAATTAAAAAGTCTGGAATATCAAGAAAAGGTTGCAGCTTCCATATATAATGGTGTTTTAAGGTATTTTTCTAATGAAAAGAAAAGAAACTAAGGAAGGCTACATAGCCTTCTTTTTAATTCCATAAACACTTTGTAAATGTAATAAAGTATAAATGGTGTGATACACTTAACTGTTATTCTGCAAAAATATGCTATACTGTGTTTATTGGAAACTTTATTCTAAGGTGGGTGTTTATATGTTAACAGAAGCAAAAGTAAGAGAAGTTTTAAACGGATTAAAAGAGCCTTTTTTACATAAATCATTAGGTGAAGTAAACGCCATTGAAGAAATTAAAATAAAAGAAGAGAAGAATCATGTAAGTGTCAAGATTGCGATTGCCAAGACTGGTACTGCTGAACAATTGCAGTTGCAAACACAAATTGTACAATTACTAAAAGAGGCTGGTGCAGATTCCGTAGGACTACGCTTCAGCCAGTTACCAGATGAAGAGTTATTAAAGCACCAAGTTACAAATGAAAAAGATCCAGGGTTATTAGGAGCGGGAAGTAAAACCACTTTTATCGCGATTGCAAGTGGTAAAGGTGGAGTTGGGAAATCTACAGTATCCGTAAACTTAGCCGTTTCTCTTGCTAGATTAGGCAAGAAGGTTGGATTAGTGGATGCTGATATTTACGGCTTTAGTGTTCCAGACATGATGGGAATCACAACAAGACCAGTTGTAAAAAATGAGAAAATCCTTCCGGTTGAACGCTTTGGGGTAAAGGTAATCTCAATGGGCTTTTTCGTAGAGGATAATGCACCGATTATTTGGCGTGGCCCAATGCTTGGTAAGATGTTGAACAGCTTCTTTAATGAAGTAGAATGGGGCGACCTAGATTATTTATTATTAGATTTACCACCAGGCACTGGGGATGTTGCTTTGGATGTCCACACTATGCTTCCAAGCTGTAAAGAAATCATTGTCACAACTCCACATGCAACAGCAGCATTTGTTGCGGCACGTGCGGGAGCAATGGCGCTTCGAACAGAACATGAAATTTTAGGTGTTATCGAAAATATGTCTTATTTCGAAAGCAAATTAACAGGTGAAAAAGAATATGTATTTGGCCAAGGCGGAGGAGAAAAACTCTCTGAGGAATTACGAACAGAATTATTAGGAAAGCTTCCATTAGCTCAACCAGACTTTGATGAAACCGACTTTGCTCCTTCTGTGTATCAAGTTGACCATAGACTAGGGAAAACGTATTTAGAAATTGCTGAAAAAGTCGTGACACTATTAGAAAAATAAGAAAGGAGGCTGAATTTTTCAGCCTCTTTTTTAGGTAAGAAAGTATACTTTTTGGGACTACGAAAATGTCTAGCTCCAGCACCAAGACGCTTGCGCTTTTCCATTCATCAACCACCACTGCCAGAATTTCCGCCACCACCTCCACCTTTATCTTCGCTACCGCTACTTTTTCCGGTAGCCTTTATTTCCTCGGCAGCTTTTATAAGAATGGACTGTATTTTCACCTTAAATAGTGGGCTATCAAAGGTTTCTGAAATAGCCGATTGAAGGTGTTCTTTGTATTCTTTGCTTTTCAATACATTAATTAGTTCTTTTTCAAGTTCAGGGTCTTTTAATATTTCGATCATCATTCCGCGATATTCAGGATCTTTCATTAAGTCCTTTAAGAGCTTTTCATTTTCCTTTTTCATACTTTTTGCTACACTTTCAGCAAATTTAGGATCTTCAAAGGATTTTTTCCAGAAGTCTGCTCCTTTATCGGAAATTAATGTTTTTTCAATTGTATCAGTGACTACTTTTTGGTCCATCACTAATTTTTGTTTCATTCCATCATCGGACATGACCTCTTGAATGGCTTTTTTACCATCGTCTGTTTTTAGTATATCCACAACCATTTTTTTTGTCTGCTCGTAGTCCAGTTCTCCTCCACTAGCTTGATTCCCGGAGCAGCCAGTGACGGTTAAGATCAAAAAGCTAAGGAGGAGCAATCTTCTTTTTCTAAACATAACCAAGCTCCTTTCACATATGATTCCTTAATGTTTAGGATGAGAAAAAGGAGAGAAATTATTCAACCTAGATTTTTCAAACCTGGATTGATACAATCAATGGGTAAAGGAATATTTTTTTGGAGGACAAGTGTGTGACTAGCCGAAATTGGGTAAGATTATTTTTTACGACATTATTATTGGGTGGATTTACCACAGCAATTGTTGGTTTTGTGGTAAGATGGGACGAATTCCGACCGATATTCACAAGTTTTCATCTAGGAGAAATTTTATCCACTTTAATATGGTTAATAGGGGTAGGCTTTATTTTTAGTATGTTAAGTCAGGCGGGATTTTTTGCTTATTTAACGGTTCATCGATTTGGATTAGGGATGTTTAAATCATTATGGAAACCGGTCCAAATTGTACTTATTCTTTTCGTCATATTTGATTTAATTTATTTTCGATTTGCTGTTTTTGCAAAAGCGGGTGAGAGCCTTTGGCCTTATATTGGGTTAGCTTTATTTATATTGGTAGTAGGGGTAATAGTTGCTTTTGTAAAAGCTAAACAAACCAACAAAGAAGCCTTTATCCCAGCATTATTTTTTATGATTGTAGTGACCATTCTTGAATGGGTCCCCGTTCTACGCGTGAATGAAAAAAGTTGGATCTATTTAATGATTTTTCCTTTATTAATTTGTAATGCTTATCAATTATTGATATTACATAAACTTAATCAAAAATCTACTATACAAAAACAACAAAAAACAAAGCCGTCTAAATAAGATGGCTTTGTTTTTTTAATGGGTAAGAAAGTTTAATTTTTCGGAACTTCGAAAATTGTCTAGCTCCAGCGCCTAGCCCCTCGAGGTCAAATAACCTCTCGCGTAAGAAGTCAAAGTTCAGACTTCTTACGCGAGAGAACATTTGCTTGTCGGGGCTTACCAAGGCGCTTGCGCTTTTCTTATTTAACGAATTTCATTTGATTTTGAATCTCCATTAGCGATCATAGCAGACACGGTGACTAGTTTTAAGCCTTTACTATTTAGATCATCTAGTATTTTAGGTAATGCCTTTGCCGTTTGTTTTGCAGAATCAGAGGCGTGTAAAAGGATAATATCACCCTTTTTGGCATCTTTGACATTGGCAACAATTTTATTCACCCCGGGGTTCGTCCAATCCTTCGAATCTACACTCCAGTGAACCACCGTGTATCCATACCTATTCGCAATTTCTAGTGTCCTTTTATCAAAATGTCCAGTAGGAGCTCTAAGTAGTTTTATGTTTTTTATATTTAACTTATTGAACGCTACTTGAGCATTTGAAATATCTTTTTTAATTTTGCTATCCTCTAAGTCCGAGTAATCTAAATAATTATAACCAAGCAATCCAATCTCATAGCCATCTTTTACAATTCTGTTAACTAAGTCTGGGTGTCGCTCTGCCCATGAAGCGGATAGGAAAAAGGTAGCCGATTTGACACCTCTTTTTTCTAATACATCCAGGATAGGTGCTGCTTTTTCATCACCCCAACCGATATTAAATGTTAGAGCAACGTCCTTCTCGCCTTTATAGACTGCCTTTGGTCCATCTTTTGTAGAGAATACCGGTGAAACAGCGATGTTTTGCATATAGAGAAAAAATGCAGTAAAAAAAGCAAGAATGATAATCAGAAAAATTTGCCTAAACGATTTTCCATTCATAACGATAAAGAAATTCATTGTCTTAACCACCTCGTCCAAAACACTTCTTGTCTCATTTTTATGCAGAATTTTACCGGATATGTATTTTTTTCTTATAAAAATAAAAAATATGGAAAATACTACAAAAACAGAGAACGTAAGGGGGCAAATAAATGATCGGAATGTTAATCAATGAAAAAGAGGTTAAAGAAATTCAATATTTAATAAAAAGGGAAATGGATGAAATCCTTTTTGATTTAAAAGATGAACGTATTGATCATATTGTTAAACGTGCTATGGAGGAAAGATATAAGATCCTATTTACACTATTTAAAAGGGTAGCTTCCCCTAATGAATGTTTAAAGTATATGAGGAAGAAAGAAAAAAAGGTGAATAAGATTTAAAAAACATTTTAAAATGTGTTGACTTCTTTTATGATATTTTGTATATTAATAAACGTCGCTGCTGAGCCTAAATTAACTTGTTAAAAAGTTGTTGACACTAACAGTACGATATGCTAAATTAATAAAGTCGCTTTTGAGCGATAATGAAATTGTTCTTTGAAAACTAAACAACCAAACATTAACAAAGGTAAGGCTTCTATTATAGAAGTTTTAAAAAAAGCCAGAGTAAACTTTATGAGCTATATCAAACACTTTATTGGAGAGTTTGATCCTGGCTCAGGACGAACGCTGGCGGCGTGCCTAATACATGCAAGTCGAGCGAATCTTTAGGAGCTTGCTCCTGAAGGTTAGCGGCGGACGGGTGAGTAACACGTGGGCAACCTGCCTGTAAGACTGGGATAACTTCGGGAAACCGGAGCTAATACCGGATAATCCTTTTCCTCACATGAGGAAAAGCTGAAAGACGGTTTCGGCTGTCACTTACAGATGGGCCCGCGGCGCATTAGCTAGTTGGTGAGGTAACGGCTCACCAAGGCGACGATGCGTAGCCGACCTGAGAGGGTGATCGGCCACACTGGGACTGAGACACGGCCCAGACTCCTACGGGAGGCAGCAGTAGGGAATCTTCCGCAATGGACGAAAGTCTGACGGAGCAACGCCGCGTGAGCGATGAAGGCCTTCGGGTCGTAAAGCTCTGTTGTTAGGGAAGAACAAGTACCGGAGTAACTGCCGGTACCTTGACGGTACCTAACCAGAAAGCCACGGCTAACTACGTGCCAGCAGCCGCGGTAATACGTAGGTGGCAAGCGTTGTCCGGAATTATTGGGCGTAAAGCGCGCGCAGGCGGTCCTTTAAGTCTGATGTGAAAGCCCACGGCTCAACCGTGGAGGGTCATTGGAAACTGGGGGACTTGAGTACAGAAGAGGAAAGTGGAATTCCACGTGTAGCGGTGAAATGCGTAGAGATGTGGAGGAACACCAGTGGCGAAGGCGACTTTCTGGTCTGTAACTGACGCTGAGGCGCGAAAGCGTGGGGAGCAAACAGGATTAGATACCCTGGTAGTCCACGCCGTAAACGATGAGTGCTAAGTGTTAGAGGGTTTCCGCCCTTTAGTGCTGCAGCTAACGCATTAAGCACTCCGCCTGGGGAGTACGGTCGCAAGACTGAAACTCAAAGGAATTGACGGGGGCCCGCACAAGCGGTGGAGCATGTGGTTTAATTCGAAGCAACGCGAAGAACCTTACCAGGTCTTGACATCCTCTGACAACCCTAGAGATAGGGCTTTCCCCTTCGGGGGACAGAGTGACAGGTGGTGCATGGTTGTCGTCAGCTCGTGTCGTGAGATGTTGGGTTAAGTCCCGCAACGAGCGCAACCCTTGATCTTAGTTGCCAGCATTTAGTTGGGCACTCTAAGGTGACTGCCGGTGACAAACCGGAGGAAGGTGGGGATGACGTCAAATCATCATGCCCCTTATGACCTGGGCTACACACGTGCTACAATGGATGGTACAAAGGGCTGCAAGACCGCGAGGTTAAGCGAATCCCATAAAACCATTCTCAGTTCGGATTGCAGGCTGCAACTCGCCTGCATGAAGCTGGAATCGCTAGTAATCGCGGATCAGCATGCCGCGGTGAATACGTTCCCGGGCCTTGTACACACCGCCCGTCACACCACGAGAGTTTGTAACACCCGAAGTCGGTGGGGTAACCGTAAGGAGCCAGCCGCCTAAGGTGGGACAGATGATTGGGGTGAAGTCGTAACAAGGTAGCCGTATCGGAAGGTGCGGCTGGATCACCTCCTTTCTAAGGAATATAAGTGACCATCGGTCACAAAAACATTAAAATCTTTGGTGTTAATCGTTTGGTGTTTAGTTTTGAGAGAGCAATCTCTCTTGTGGCAATATATTGCTATTGCTACTTAATAGCAAAGGATATTGCTATTTTTGTTCCTTGAAAACTAGATAATCGTATAGAAGAAACCAAGTAAAAACCGAGTAATTGCCATTTTAGTTTCTCTCTTATTTTATAGTAAGAGAATTAACCTTTAGGTTAAGTTAATAAGGGCGCACGGTGGATGCCTTGGCACTAGGAGCCGATGAAGGACGGGACTAACGCCGATATGCTCCGGGGAGCTGTAAGTAAGCTTTGATCCGGAGATTTCCGAATGGGGAAACCCACTGCTCGTAATGGAGTAGTATCTTTACCTGAATACATAGGGTACTGATGGCATACCCGGGGAACTGAAACATCTAAGTACCCGGAGGAAGAGAAAGCAAACGCGATTCCCTGAGTAGCGGCGAGCGAAACGGGACATAGCCCAAACCAAGAGGCTTGCCTCTTGGGGTTGTAGGACACTCAACATGGAGTTACAAAGGAACGGGGTAGATGAACAGATCTGGAAAGATCGGTCAGAGAAGGTAAAAACCCTGTAGTCGAAACTTCGTTCCCTCCTGAGTGGATCCTGAGTACGGCCGGACACGAGAAATCCGGTCGGAAGCAGGGAGGACCATCTCCCAAGGCTAAATACTCCCTAGTGACCGATAGTGAACCAGTACCGTGAGGGAAAGGTGAAAAGCACCCCGGAAGGGGAGTGAAAAAGATCCTGAAACCGTGTGCCTACAAGTAGTTAGAGCCCGTTAATGGGTGATAGCGTGCCTTTTGTAGAATGAACCGGCGAGTTACGATTACATGCAAGGTTAAGTTGATAAGACGGAGCCGCAGCGAAAGCGAGTCTGAATAGGGCGAATGAGTATGTGGTCGTAGACCCGAAACCAGGTGATCTACCCATGTCCAGGGTGAAGTCCAGGTAACACTGGATGGAGGCCCGAACCCACGCACGTTGAAAAGTGCGGGGATGAGGTGTGGGTAGCGGAGAAATTCCAATCGAACTTGGAGATAGCTGGTTCTCTCCGAAATAGCTTTAGGGCTAGCCTCACGTAGTAAGAGTCTTGGAGGTAGAGCACTGTTTGGACTAGGGGCCCTCATCGGGTTACCGAATTCAGACAAACTCCGAATGCCAAAGACTTATCCGTGGGAGTCAGACTGCGAGTGATAAGATCCGTAGTCAAAAGGGAAACAGCCCAGACCACCAGCTAAGGTCCCAAAGTTTACGTTAAGTGGAAAAGGATGTGGAGTTGCTTAGACAACCAGGATGTTGGCTTAGAAGCAGCCACCATTTAAAGAGTGCGTAATAGCTCACTGGTCGAGTGACTCTGCGCCGAAAATGTACCGGGGCTAAACGTAACACCGAAGCTGTGGATTGACACCGTATGGTGTCAGTGGTAGGAGAGCGTTCTAAGGGCGTTGAAGCTAGACCGTAAGGACTGGTGGAGCGCTTAGAAGTGAGAATGCCGGTATGAGTAGCGAAAGATGGGTGAGAATCCCATCCACCGTATGCCTAAGGTTTCCTGAGGAAGGCTCGTCCGCTCAGGGTTAGTCGGGACCTAAGCCGAGGCCGAAAGGCGTAGGCGATGGATAACAGGTTGATATTCCTGTACCACCTCTTTATCGTTTGAGCAATGGGGGGACGCAGAAGGATAGGGTAAGCGCACTGTTGGATATGTGCGTCTAAGCAGTTAGGCTGGTAACGAGGCAAATCCCGTTACCGTGAAGGCTGAGCTGTGATAGCGAGGGAAATATAGTACCGAAGTTCCTGATTCCACGCTGCCAAGAAAAGCCTCTAGCGAGATAAAAGGTGCCCGTACCGCAAACCGACACAGGTAGGCGAGGAGAGAATCCTAAGGTGTGCGAGAGAACTCTCGTTAAGGAACTCGGCAAAATGACCCCGTAACTTCGGGAGAAGGGGTGCTTTTTGGGGTGAATAGCCTCGAAAAGCCGCAGTGAATAGGCCCAGGCGACTGTTTAGCAAAAACACAGGTCTCTGCGAAGCCGTAAGGCGAAGTATAGGGGCTGACGCCTGCCCGGTGCTGGAAGGTTAAGAGGAGGGGTTAGCGCAAGCGAAGCTCTGAATCGAAGCCCCAGTAAACGGCGGCCGTAACTATAACGGTCCTAAGGTAGCGAAATTCCTTGTCGGGTAAGTTCCGACCCGCACGAAAGGCGTAACGATCTGGGCACTGTCTCAACGAGAGACTCGGTGAAATTATAGTACCTGTGAAGATGCAGGTTACCCGCGACAGGACGGAAAGACCCCGTGGAGCTTTACTGTAGCCTGATATTGAATTTTGGTACAGCTTGTACAGGATAGGTAGGAGCCTGAGAAGCCGGAGCGCCAGCTTCGGTGGAGGCGTCGGTGGGATACTACCCTGGCTGTATTGAAATTCTAACCCGCACCCCTCTATCGGGGTGGGAGACAGTGTCAGGTGGGCAGTTTGACTGGGGCGGTCGCCTCCTAAAGAGTAACGGAGGCGCCCAAAGGTTCCCTCAGAATGGTTGGAAATCATTCGTAGAGTGTAAAGGCACAAGGGAGCTTGACTGCGAGACCTACAAGTCGAGCAGGGACGAAAGTCGGGCTTAGTGATCCGGTGGTTCCGCATGGAAGGGCCATCGCTCAACGGATAAAAGCTACCCCGGGGATAACAGGCTTATCTCCCCCAAGAGTCCACATCGACGGGGAGGTTTGGCACCTCGATGTCGGCTCATCGCATCCTGGGGCTGTAGTCGGTCCCAAGGGTTGGGCTGTTCGCCCATTAAAGCGGTACGCGAGCTGGGTTCAGAACGTCGTGAGACAGTTCGGTCCCTATCCGTCGTGGGCGTAGGAAATTTGAGAGGAGCTGTCCTTAGTACGAGAGGACCGGGATGGACGCACCGCTGGTGTACCAGTTGTCTTGCCAAAGGCATCGCTGGGTAGCTATGTGCGGACGGGATAAGTGCTGAAAGCATCTAAGCATGAAGCCCCCCTCAAGATGAGATTTCCCATAGCGTAAGCTAGTAAGAACCCTGAAAGATGATCAGGTTGATAGGTCAGAGGTGGAAGCGCGGTGACGTGTGGAGCTGACTGATACTAATCGTTCGAGGACTTAACCAAAACATTTGGATATCCAAATAAGGCAAACTTGTTTTTTACTTCTTCTAATACATTATCTAGTTTTGAGGGAATGAAAAGTAAAATTTTCTCTTGATTTTTTAAAAAAAGACATTATAATAAAAAAGTGTCGAAAACAAAATAGTCTGGTGGCGATGGCGAGAAGGTCACACCCGTTCCCATACCGAACACGGAAGTTAAGCTTCTCAGCGCCGATGGTAGTTGGAGGATTCCTCCTGTGAGAGTAGGACGTCGCCAGGCATCATATCGTTCCGCAGTAGCTCAGTGGTAGAGCATTCGGCTGTTAACCGAACGGTCGTAGGTTCGAGTCCTACCTGCGGAGCCATATTTTTTTAGAAAAAGATTATAGTGAGCAGGTAGTTTTAATGCTTCCATAGCTCAGCAGGTAGAGCACTTCCATGGTAAGGAAGAGGTCAGCGGTTCGAGCCCGCTTGGAAGCTTACCATTATTATTATAACGGCCCATTGGTCAAGCGGTTAAGACACCGCCCTTTCACGGCGGTAACACGGGTTCGAATCCCGTATGGGTCACCAACTTTTTTCTCGATAGAGAAAATAAAGTTCCTTAAATATTATTTCGGAGGATTAGCTCAGCTGGGAGAGCATCTGCCTTACAAGCAGAGGGTCGGCGGTTCGATCCCGTCATCCTCCATTTTAGATTTTTTGCATTAGCAAAAAGATTTTTTCTTTTAATAAAAATATGCCGGTTTAGCTCAATTGGTAGAGCAACTGACTTGTAATCAGTAGGTTGGGGGTTCAAGTCCTCTAGCCGGCACTCTTTTGGAGGGGTAGCGAAGTGGCTAAACGCGGCGGACTGTAAATCCGCTCCTTTGGGTTCGGCGGTTCGAATCCGTCCCCCTCCACCATTTTTTTTCATAAAAAAAGTAAAAAGTGGACAATATATAAATGTCCTTTATAATTTAAAAAATCATTGGGCTATAGCCAAGCGGTAAGGCATCGCACTTTGACTGCGACATGCGTAGGTTCAAATCCTGCTAGCCCAGCCAACGAGCCATTAGCTCAGTCGGTAGAGCATCTGACTTTTAATCAGAGGGTCGAAGGTTCGAGTCCTTCATGGCTCATTAAAATGCGATTACTTTCATTAGAGAGTAATCGCATTTTTTTTATTCTAAATTATATGTTGAGTATGTTTAAAGCTAATGGGTAATTTGGTACTATCTTCATAAATTGAAATAAACAATTATGTTGAGCTTATTCTCCTTTTTCCCGTATATATATGCATAACTTTGTCGAGTTGAGTCAAGCGAATGTAAGCGGTTAAAATAGTATGTATAGGGGAGAAGGAGGAGTTAATCGATGAATAAAAAAATATCATTAATTGGTGTTCCGATGGATTTAGGTCAAACACGAAGAGGAGTCGATATGGGACCTAGTGCCATTCGATATGCTGGTGTAGTAGAACGTTTAGAAGAGTTACATTTTGATATAGAGGATTTAGGAGATATTGAAATTGGTAGAGCAGAGCGAGTTCAAAATGCCGAAACCAACTTGAAAAATTTAAAGTCGGTTGCAGAGGGTAGTGAAAAACTTGCAGCAACTGTTGATCAAGCGATTAAGGATGGAGCCTTTCCTTTAGTGCTTGGTGGTGACCATAGCATTGCTATTGGTACATTAGCAGGTGTAGGTAAACATTACAAGAATCTTGGAGTTATTTGGTATGATGCCCATGGAGATTTAAATACGGCAGAGACCTCACCATCTGGTAATATTCATGGAATGCCGCTAGCTGCAAGTTTAGGCCTTGGGCATCCAGCGTTAACTGAAATTGCAGGATATAGTCCAAAGGTAAAGCCTGAAAATATTATCATAATAGGTGCTCGTTCTTTAGATGACGGGGAAAAAGAATTAATCAGAGAAAAAGGCATTAAAGTTTATACGATGCATGAAATAGACCGACTGGGAATGACAAGAGTCATGGAGGAAACTATTTCATTCCTTAAAGAAAATACCGACGGAGTTCATTTATCTCTTGATTTGGATGGTTTAGATCCACATGATGCACCAGGAGTAGGTACACCCGTAATCGGTGGAATAAGCTATCGAGAAAGCCATTTAGCGATGGAAATGCTAGCAGAAGCTGATTTTATTACATCCGCTGAATTTGTAGAAGTAAATCCAATATTAGATGAAAAAAATAAAACAGCACAAGTTGCTGTTGCATTAATGGGATCTTTATTTGGGGAAAAGCTAAAATAATTTTAAGTAACCTATCTTTCTTTGAAAGAAATTAGATACCTATAAAAAATAGCAGATACTCCTGACAGGAATCTGCTATTTTTTTTCAGTCAGCATATAATACCGATTTAATAAAACATCCAGCTTTGTACTTAAGTCTACAACCCTCTTATTTGAAAAGGACGAATTGATTGCTAAATCAATCATTTCTTCTCTGCAGCGTTCAATGTCTACGAGTAATTTATTGGGTTGTATCTCCATCGAATCATCCTCACATATGATTTATTTATCTTTTTTATATCCTATTTTGAAAATTCCTAAACCTTAGCAGTAAATATTTGTTAATATATGATTGTTGGGATTTTTTCTGAAAACTTAAACACATGTAAAAATGAACAATAAAAAGAATTTTTATATAGAATGAAACCTTTTAGCGATCGATACGTATATCGGTTAGCCGCAGTAGAGCGGGGGTAAGAATAGAATGGAAGCCATAGTAAAGAAAAGGATTTTGCAAGTATTAAAAGGCGATCAGGATGCTTATGGAGAAGTAGTGGAAATTTATAAAGATAAAGTGTATCATCTTTGTTTTCGTATACTTGGAAATCGTCATGAGGCAGAGGATATAGCACAGGATGCTTTTATTCGTGCATATATTAATATTAGTAGTTTTAATATTGAAATGAAATTTTCAACATGGATTTATCGAATCGCTACTAACTTATGTATTGACCGGATTAGAAAGAAAAAACCGGATTACTATCTAGATGCTGAAGTAGCGGGTACAGATGGATTGACGATGTATTCCCAAATCTCTTCTAATAGTGATATGCCTGAAAAAGAGCTAGAAAGCTTAGAATTAGAGGAAACCATCCAAAGGGAGATCTTAAAACTTCCAGATAAATATAGAACTGTCATTGTATTAAAATATATTGAAGAGCTTTCTCTGATTGAAATAGGTGAAATTCTAAATTTACCGATTGGTACTGTTAAAACTAGAATACACAGGGGAAGGGAAGCCTTGCGTAAGCAACTACGTTATGTCTAATAGAGGTGAGTTAAGTGAATTGTTCTGAATCAATGATCGAATATATGCATGATTTCTTAGATGAAGAAATATCAGCAGAAAATGAAGCTAAATTAAGAGAACATCTCTCGACATGTCCAGAATGTAACAGACACTTTCACGAATTAAAAAAGTCCATTGCGTTCGTTCAGAGTACTTCACATATTCAAGCGCCAGCTAATTTTACAGCCAATGTTATGGCACGTCTCCCAAAAGAGAAAAAGCAGGTAGGAGTGAAGAGATGGTTCCGTCATCATCCGATGATTACGGCAGCATCACTGTTTTTAGTGCTCATGTTAGGCAGCTTTATTAGTGGATGGAACCAAAACCATGAGTTTACAGTCTCCAAATATCCTAATTTAGTTATAGAAAATAATACCGTAATTATCCCTGAGGGCGAAACGGTAAAGGGAGATCTTGTTGTCAAAAATGGTGATATAAAGATTGAAGGAAAAGTCAATGGAGATGTAACGGTGATAAATGGAGAAAAGTACTTAGCCTCTGCAGGGCAAGTAACGGGCGACATTGAGGAAGTGAATCAACTTTTTGATTGGATTTGGTATCATATGAAAAAAGCAGCAAAAGATACGATTCAATTATTTTCCGAGTAATAGGAAGTCGAGGTCACTCTTATAGAGTGGCTTTCATTTTTATATTATCCCTTAAAATGTGGTATAATATATTAGTTATTCTTTTTTGTTATGAATATTAGAATCGTATATTACGAAAATAAATGAATATGTTAGCCTTATACGGAGGAAGGACAATGCCCATGGCCGATTTCACTTTTTTGAAATACTTAGCTAGTATTGTTGATATTCTCCTTGTATGGTACGTGATCTATAAACTGATAATGGTAATAAAAGGAACGAAGGCTGTTCAGCTTTTAAAAGGAATATTTGTCATCCTTCTTGTTAAAATTGTCAGTGATTTTTCCGGCTTGAAAACATTGAGTTGGATTATGGAACAAGCCATTACCTGGGGATTTCTCGCTATTATTATTATTTTTCAACCGGAGCTGCGCCGTGCATTGGAACAGCTAGGTAGGGGTCGCTTCTTTTCTAGAACGACTAATCAGGAAGATGATGAACAAGAAAAAGCAGTTGAGGCGATTGTGAAGGCAGCAGATTATATGGCGAAACGTCGTATAGGTGCGTTAATCTCAGTTGAAAGAGAAACTGGGATGAGCGAATACATCGAAACAGGGATTCCTTTACATGCCAAAATTTCATCAGAGTTATTAATTAACACCTTTATCCCAAACACACCCCTTCATGATGGGGCGGTCATTATTCAAAAAAATAATGTTGCGGCAGCTGCGTGTTATCTACCGTTATCGGAAAGTCCTTTTATTTCTAAGGAATTAGGGACACGCCATCGTGCTGCATTGGGGATCAGTGAGGTAACTGATAGTATTACGGTCATTGTTTCAGAAGAAACAGGAAGTATTTCGTTAACGAAAAATGGTGAATTACATAGAGATTTGAATTTATCCACTTTCAAAGATTTACTTTCTAATGAATTATTAGCTAAACAACAGATAAAACAAGCATCTTCCACTCGATGGAACTGGAGGGGGAAGAATAATGGATAAATTAATGGATAATCGTTGGTTTATTAAAGTGATTGCACTTGTTTTAGCACTGCTTCTTTATTCAGCAGTTCCTAATGATGGAAAGAAAACGACTGATGTGAATGTTTCGAGTGATAAAAATACAGAGACCATTCAGGATATACCGGTTAAGTCTTATTATGACACAGAGAATCTGGTTATTTCAGGAGTTCCCGATACGGTGGATGTAACCATTCAAGGTCCTATGCCAAATGTGCAAACAGCAAAAGCTTTAAGAAACTTTGAAGTTTATGTGGATCTTTCAGATATTAAAATCGGAAGTCATACGGTCCCATTAAAAATAAAAGATATATCTGAAAAGTTGGAAGTACAAATTGATCCTGCTTATGCCAATATTACAGTACAGGAAAAGGTAACAAAGGAATTTGAGGTAGAAGCCGAATATAATTCAGGGTTGCTAGAAGATGGTTTTGAGGCGGAAAGGCCTGTTGTTGAGCCATCGTCTGTATTAATTACAGGGGCAAAGGATACGATTGATCGAATTACTTATGTTAAAGCCACATTAGATATTAAAGATCCGTTTAGTCACTCCTTAACCAGAGAAGCTAAGGTAAGGGTATTAGACCGGGAATTGAATAAACTGAATGTCGTGGTTGAACCTGAAACCGTACAAGTAACGATTCCTATCAAAAGTGCAAAAAAGACGGTTCCAATTAAAATAGTAGAAAAAGGAAGTACACCGGAAGGAATTAAGGTTGATTCCATCGATTTAGATAGTGAAGAAGCTACTATTATTGGTCAAGAAGATCTCCTAAAGGGAATAGAAAATGTTCGAGTAGAAGTGGATCTATCACAGATTACGGATGATACAACGGTCACTCTACCTGTGATCATATCCGAGGGAATAACAAAAGTAAGCCCCCAAATAGTAAAAGCTAAAATTAAAGTAACGAAGATGGCGGAAAAGACATTTTCAAGTCTTACCATTAACAATGAAGGGCTTGGGGATGGATTAACAGTAGAGTACCTTAACCCTTTCAGTGCTAAAACGGATTTAACGATTTATGGACCAAGTGAAGTGGTCAATAATCTAAACGAAAATGATTTTAGAGTCTTTGTCGATTTATCGAATTTAACCGTTGGTAATCATGATGTAGATATTAAGGTAAATGGTCCAGCAGAAGTAAACTGGAGATTGAGCAATCCAATTGCTCAAGTATCCATTACACAGAAAGAAGCTTAAAACGGACAGTTTTCTATAGAAAAACTTTTGTATTTTTGTAATTAAAGGAGCGATTATTAAATGGGTAAATATTTCGGTACAGATGGTGTACGCGGAGTAGCAAACAGTGAACTAACACCAGAGCTTGCTTTTAAATTAGGCCGTTTTGGAGGATATGTTTTAACAAAGGATAAAGACCGTCCCAAGGTATTAATTGGGCGAGATACACGTATTTCGGGACATATGCTTGAAGGGGCATTAGTCGCTGGGCTTTTATCCACGGGAGCAGAAGTAATGAGACTTGGTGTTATTTCTACCCCGGGTGTATCTTATTTAACAAAGGTGTTAGGAGCACAAGCGGGAGTTATGATTTCCGCTTCCCATAATCCAGTAGCAGACAATGGTATTAAGTTTTTTGGACCAGATGGGTTTAAATTATCTGATGAACAAGAAGAAGAAATTGAAGCATTGTTAGATTTGCCAGTGGATGAATTACCAAGACCAACGGGTGCCAAACTTGGACAGGTTATTGATTATTTTGAGGGTGGACAAAAATATCTCCAATATTTAAAACAAACAGTGGATGAGGACTTTGCTGGTATTCATGTAGCTCTTGATTGTGCACACGGTGCGACATCCTCTTTAGCAGCGCATTTATTTGCGGACCTAGAAGCTGACCTTTCAACAATGGGTGCCTCTCCAAATGGATTAAACATTAACGAAGGTGTAGGTTCAACCCATCCGGAAGCATTGGCTGCCTTTCTAAAGGAAAAGAATGCAGATGTCGGTTTAGCTTTTGATGGTGATGGAGATCGTCTAATAGCCATTGATGAAAATGGTAACATCGTAGATGGTGACCAAATTATGTATATCTGTGCTAAATATATGAAAGAGCATGGAAGATTAAAGCATGGAACAGTTGTATCTACTGTCATGAGTAACCTTGGTTTTTATAAGGGTCTTGAAAATCACGGAATTCAAAGTGTACAAACGGCAGTCGGTGACCGATATGTCGTAGAGGAAATGAAAAAGAACGGATATAACTTAGGCGGAGAACAATCAGGACATATTATTTTCCTTGATTATAATACGACAGGTGATGGATTATTATCTGGTTTACAGCTTGTAAACATCATGAAAGTAACGGAGAAATCACTATCTGAACTAGCAAATGAAATGAAAAAGTATCCACAAAAGCTAGTTAATATTAGAGTAACCGACAAACATCATGTAACGGATAATGAAAAGGTAAAAGCCATTATTGAAGAAGTGGAAGCGGAAATGAATGGAAATGGCCGAATTTTAGTTCGTCCTTCTGGAACAGAGCCATTAGTAAGGGTTATGGCAGAAGCTCCAACTGAAGAATCTTGTGCGGAATATGTAGAGAGAATTGCTCAAGTTGTAAGAGAAGAAATGGGTTTAAGAGAAGAATAGTGAAAGAATGGATATGCATAAGGGAACCTTATTGAGCCCTTATGCATATTTTTTATTATGCACCTTTACTATTAGGAAACTTCCAAAAATTACAAATTTCCATATCATTCCTTCTCATATTGATTGACGAAAATATCATCCTTGGTGTATGATAATCCTGTTTTTGTAAACTCCACTCAAAATTTAAAAAAGGAGGATAGTAGAGAAATATATATATGTAAAGCGCCAGGACTAACCATCGGACGAAAATTGGTTAGTTGACGAGGAGGAGGTTTATCGAGCTTTCGGCGGATGCCTCCCGGTTGATGAGCACACAACCGAAATTTCTTCCTTAAACCATTTGGGTAACTGAATGAACAAAGGGAAGACTATGTGTAATGAGAATCGGGAATTGAGTGGCCGACAATCATACCCATTTTAAACTACAGAGATAAGGGGGCAAAGAAGTGCCTCCTGTGACTTCTTGTTCCCCTTTTTCAAGGAGGAAAAAGAGTATGTGTGGAATTGTTGGATATATTGGGAATCAGGATTCAAAAGAAATCTTATTAAAGGGTTTAGAAAAGCTCGAATATCGTGGCTATGATTCAGCTGGTATCGCCATCATGAACGATCAAGGAGTTCATGTTTTTAAAGAAAAAGGGCGTATTGCTGATTTACGTGAAGAAGTGGATTTAAATGTTTTAGCAAATGTCGGAATTGGACATACTCGTTGGGCCACACATGGTGTACCTAGCAAAGTGAATTCACACCCGCATCAAAGTTCTTCAGCGCGTTT